>NZ_CP140255.1 GCF_034479615.1 Vreelandella neptunia | reverse complement strand
ATTCGCTGACGGGTTGGCAAGCGGTTTTTTAACGAGATTTAGATAAAGGTGCAGGTAATGCTCACTGGATGCCACGGATTGAATCTGGCACCAGCGAATCCGACCCAAGATCGGCTATGGTATGCGCCCCGGTGAGCGTCATTGCAACACGCATCTCCTTTTCAAATAGCTCAAGCAGATGGGAAACGCCGGACTCTCCAGCCGTGGCAAGTGCATAAATGAAGGCACGCCCTATTAATGCAGTATCCGCACCCAAGGCAATCATCCGCACAACATCGAGGCCATTACGCACGCCTGAGTCAGCCAGAATGGCCAAGTCTCCTTTGACCGCATCAGCGATAGCAGGCAAAGCACGTGCAGTAGAGGGAACCCCATCGAGCTGACGACCACCATGATTGGAAACAACGATACCATCGGCACCGAAGCGAACCGCATCACGGGCATCTTCGGGGTCAAGAATCCCCTTGATGATCATTGGGCCATCCCAGAGCTCACGAATCCACTCTAGATCCTTCCATGAAATAGCCGGGTCAAAGTTGTCACCCAGCCAAGCAATATAGTCCTCAAGCTCCGTTGGCTTGCCGCGATAATCAGATACGTTACCCAGGTCATGGGGGCGACCATTAATACCGACATCCCAGGCCCAGAAAGGGTGCATTGCGGCCTGAGCCATTCGCCGCATCGACCCATACTTACCACTCATACCTGAGTGAGCATCACGATAGCGCGCACCTGGCACCGGCATATCAACCGTAAAGATCAGCGTCTTGACGCCAGCAGCTTTGGCTCGCTCCAGAACATGCTTCATAAAACCCCGGTCTTTCAGTACATAAAGCTGAAACCAGATGGGCCGATCGACTGCTGCAGCCACTTCGGCAATGGGACACACCGATACCGTCGAGAGTGTAAACGGTATACCTTTATTAGCAGCCGCCCGCGCCGCTTGAACTTCGCCACGCCTAGCGTACATACCTGTCAACCCCACAGGCGCCAGAGCAATAGGCATAGCAAGCTTTTCACCGAACAGCTCAGTCTCTAATGATAACGAAGACATATCCTTAAGCACGCGCTGACGCAGCGCTACACCAGCCAGATCCTCGACATTGCGCCGCAGCGTATGCTCAGCGTAGGAACCACCATCGGCATAATGGAAAAGAAAAGGGGGAATACGACGCTTGGCCGCTTGGCGATAGTCAGTGGAAGCTGAAATGATCATGGATAGTCCTGTGCAATAGCCCTATACAATGGATGCGCTATACACCGGCACCCCAAAGTGGAAAATTGGTTTTACCAATTGACAAAAAACTAGCACCAACAGTAGTGAGCCGCCCTAAGCGTGTCAAACAGTGATATCACCCCTTAAGGCCCAAACCCCTTAAACTTTAGTTTAAAATCTCTATTAATGCGTTTTATTAGCGTTAAAACCTACTTCATAGGCGCTTGAGATCATACTTCAAAGATCTTAATATTGGTCTTACCAATTGCGGACGCTAATCGACATGAGCTATTCACTATGAGCTACCCCCCGCTCCGCCAGCAGCGCTTGGCCGATGTAATTACTGAACGCCTTGAAGCTATGATGCTGGAAGGCAGCCTGAAACCAGGTCAGCGCTTACCCCCCGAACGTGAATTAGCCGAACGATTTGGCGTTTCGCGCCCCTCTTTACGGGAAGCTATCCAGAAACTGGCCGCTCGTGGCTTACTTACCAGCCGCCAAGGCGGCGGCACTTTTGTTAACGACGACCTCAGCAATGGTTATACCGATCCCCTACTGGAGATGCTCTCCCGACATGGCGAGTTTAACCTAGACTTACTTGAATTCCGCGACGCCATGGAAGGCATATCCGCCTACTACGCTGCGCTGCGTTCAACACCCGCCGATAAAGCCATACTTATTCAACGTTTTGAAGAACTCGACGGCGGTTTTGCCGGTGCCGATCCTATCCAAGAAGCGAAGCTAGATGCGGCATTTCACCTGGCAATTGCCGAAGCTGCTCACAATGTTCTACTGCTGCATACCATTCGCGGCATTTTTCACCTGCTGGAAAAGAGCATTGTAAATAACCTGGCCCATTTATTTGCCAAGGAAGGTTCACGCAGCCAGTTAATGCAACAACACCGCGCCCTACTCAATGCCATTTTGGAGGGACGCGCTGAGGATGCCCGTGCTCGCGCCCATGAGCACTTAGTGTTTGTTGAAGAAGGGTTACTGGAGATGGCGCGTGCAGAAACGCGCGCTCAGCGCGCCCTTCGTCGCGCTCAAGGCAGTAGCAAGACATCAGCATGAACAGTGCTGGCATCAATAACCAGGCGCCCCCACCTTTGCCACCACGCTGGCGGCGTCTGTGGCTGCTGGTTATTTCACTCGGCTTGCTGTTGTGCATGTGGCAGGCCGCCCAACTGGCGCGTGAACAAGCACTTTCCAACTTACAGGACGATGCAGAGAATGAGTTGCGGCTGTCTGCCGCCAACTTAAACGGCTATTTACTGCGCTACGACTACCTTCCGCAAATGCTTGCCACTCGGGAGGGCGTTCAGCGCTTTTTGGCCTCTCCCGATAGCCAAGACCCGATGCCACTCAATATGCTGCTGGATCGCTTCCGCTTTACTGCGGGAGTTTCAGACGTCTATTTACTCAATCGCGATGGCGACACGATCGCCGCCAGTAATTGGCACCGCCCTAACACCTTTATTGGCCAGAACTATGCTTTCCGCTCCTACTACACCGATGCCATTGCCGGAGGCCAGGGACGTTTTTTTGGTTTGGGCATCAAATCCCTTGAAAGGGGTTACTACTTTTCATCGCCCGTATGGCTAGACGACACCTCGCCAGACGCACAGCCAGACGGCGTGCTAGTGGTTAAAGTGCTGTTAGATGACGTTGAAGATAGCTGGGCAGAGCAGGATGCCGAACTCTTTGTTACTGATAGTGACGACATCATTTTCATGGCCAGCCACCCCGAGCTGCGCATGAATGCGCTCTACCCACTCACCGATGAGCAGCGCCAAGCCCTAAGAGAAACGCGTCGCTATGCCATGGAGCCGTTGTCACCCTCGGGTATTGAAGTCGATGCGCCTTACCGGCAGGGAAGCCAGCTGGTCAGTTTCTCCCAAGGCCCATTGAGCAGCAGCGACTATCTTAGTCTGACCCGACATATTCCTGAGTTTGGCTGGCAAATGCATATTTTAAAGCCGCTAACACCGGTGATTAGCGCTCAGTGGATAGCTGCCCTGATGGCAGGCGGCCTCTACGGCGTGGTTACTCTTGGCGCTGGCATTGGCTGGCAGCGCTTGAGGCTACGCCGTGAGCGTGAAGCGTTTGCCGAACGGGAGCGCAACACCTTGGCACGCGTGCGTGACGAACTAGAAGTTAGCGTAGAACGCCGCACCCGCGATCTGGTAGCCAGCAACCAACGTCTTTCGGATGAAATTGAAGAGCGCCGCCGCGCTGAAGCCAACTTACGCCAAACCCAGGATGAGCTTATTCAAGCCGCCAAACTCGCTGTTTTGGGGCAGCTCGCCGCGGGCATCAACCATGAGCTTAATCAACCCCTGGCGGCTATTCGTGCTTACGCAGAAAACGCCCGTCGCTTTATGACATTAGCTCGCCACGAAAAAGCGGATGCTAACCTGGAACAAATTGTTGAACTGACCGAACGTATGGCGGACATCAGCGCGCAGTTGCGCCAGTTTTCGCGTAAGAGCAGCGAGCGCCAGGAAACTATTTCGGTACAAGCCTGCATCGACTACGCTCTACGCCTGTTTCAAAGCCGCCTGCGTGAAGGCAATATCACTATTGTTCAGGATTGGCCTGCTGAAACTTTATGGGTTAAAGGTGACCTGGTGCGCCTGGAACAGGTGCTGGTTAATTTAATCGGCAATGCGCTGCAGGCCATGAAAGGCGTACCTGCGCCACAACTTACTCTCGGCGCCCATATCCACCAGCAGCAGGTCATTATTAGCGTTAGCGATAATGGCCCAGGCATTCCCGAGGAGCACTTAGGACATATTTTTGAACCCTTTTTTACCACCAAGGCGCCGGGGAGTGGCTTAGGCTTGGGCCTCTCGATCTCGTCACGGATCATGGACGATTTAGGCGGCAAGCTGCAGGCAACTAATCAACCCGAAGGTGGCGCTCGCTTCACCATTACCCTGCCCCACTCACCGTTAGCCCACACCCAGGAGAACTCCTCTTATGCATGAGCCGTCGACGCTGCCGGTCATGGTGATCGACGACGAACCGCATCTGCGGATCACCGCCAGCCAAACCCTAGAACTTGCGGGCTATACGCCCTACTGCTTTGAGTCAGCAGAACAAGCCCTGGCGGCACTAACGCCAAACTTTCCGGGTGTTATTGTCAGTGATATCCGCATGCCGGGAATGGATGGCATGGCGCTACTCCATGAGTTACACAGCCGAGACGCCACTCTGCCGATTATTTTAATTACTGGGCACGGCGATATTTCTACGGCCGTAGAAGCCATGCGCGCAGGGGCCTGGGATTTTCTTGAGAAGCCCTTTGCCGGTGATCAACTGCTGGATGTGGTGCGTCGGGGCATAGAGAAGCGCCAGCTCAGCTTGGAAAACCACCGCCTTAAAGCCGAACTGGAAGTGCAGCAAGCCGCGCTTGGGCCACGCTTAGTTGGCCGCACAGCGGTCATTTCGCGGCTGGCCGCAATGATTCAGCGCATTAGCCAAGTAGAGGCCGATGTACTGCTATTTGGGGAGACCGGCACCGGCAAAGACCTCGTGGCCCGTGCGATTCACGAACGCAGCGCCCGGCGTAATAGCCCCTTTATGGCAATCAACTGTGGTGCAGTGCCCGAAAACACCATCGAGTCCGAGCTGTTCGGCCATGAAAAAGGCGCCTTCACGGGTGCCGTTGAGCGGCGGATCGGCAAGTTTGAACACGCTAACGGCGGCACGGTGTTTTTGGATGAGATCGAATCGATGCCCATGGCGCTGCAAGTCAAACTGCTGCGGGTACTGCAAGAGCGCAGCGTAGAACGACTGGGCGCCAATGAAACGGTCCCACTCGATATTCGGGTAATAGCAGCCACCAAGGTGGATCTCAAAGCCGCCTCCGAAGAGGGGAGTTTTCGCGAAGACCTTTACTACCGGCTAAACGTGGTCACCCTGCCGCTGCCTGCGCTGCGCGAGCGGCGTGAGGATATCCCCTTGCTGTTTCAGCACTTTGCCGTGGTCGCTGCCAACCGCAGCGGCCTGGAGGCACCGACCCTCGATAGCCCCGCCATTGCCGCCCTACTGGCCCATGATTGGCCCGGCAACGTGCGCGAGCTGCGCAACCTTGCCGAGCGCTACGTGCTACTGGGCGCCGCCTTTGACTATCGCCTGGATGCACTGCTGGAAGGGGTCAATGCCGACACCGAAGAGCCTACTTTACCGCGCCAGGTAGAGTTGTTTGAAAAGAGCCTGATCAGCCAATCATTGGCGCGTTACCATGGACGGGTAACCGACGTATGTCGCCACTTGGGCATTCCGCGCAAAACCTTTTACGACAAACTTAAAAAACACGGCCTCAATGCCGACGACTATCGCCACAGCAGCGAGCCGTGATGCAGTAAATCACCCAATACCGACCAAGGCGGCGCCCAAGGTATCAGCGTTAATGTAGCAATCAACATTAGTAGGTTGGACATGGGCCGCCGACTGTCGCCTAGCTTGAGCGCCGTACCAAACGAGCGCTTAAGCCTCGCGCCTTCAAGGTCAACGCTGTATATCTCATCCAAGCTCAAGTGGATCAAAAACCCTACCAAGGTGGCAGCACCGTGAGACCACGCTAGCCACGCTGGCTGGTTGAGTAAATTAAAACTTAGCGCGGCGGTGAGCAGGCTACATAGCCCGCCCGCTAGCAGTGAATGCCAAATACCGCGGTGCACGGTAAAGCGCGAGAACAGCACTCCCGCCAAATAGCGTACACAGAAGTAGATCCCACCGCAGGCAATCAACAATGCCCCCGGCGTCAGCCATGGCTGCAGCAGCAGAGCACCCAACACCAGAGCAGGCACTGAAAGCAGGTTGAATATCAAGCGGATAGAGTGGGATCGGTCAGCATCAATGTCGGGCAAAATGCCCCCGAATGTGACCAGCGCAATTATCATCACCGCTTGGGTAGGCGGCCACCATTGCCCTTTCCAGCCTGCGTAAGCTATCAGCATGCCGCCCGCCGCTGCTACCGTAATATGCGTGCGAAAATTAGCCATGACGCGGCATCCCAGAGTATGCAAAACAGAAAGCTGTATAAATTAACAGATTTCCGGCATCCGCGACATGACTTATTCAGAAAAAAGGTTGGCTTAGCAATCGCTTAGGGAAGGCCTAGAAAAAGTCTCTAGCGGGTGACTTCGGCCAGAAAGCGGTCTTTCAATTTAACGTAGTTACCAGCAGTGTACGGAAAGAACGCACGCTCTTTCTCTTTAAGTGGCCGCAGCGCTTTAGCCGGATTACCGGCATACACATAGCCACTTTCCAAATGCTTACCCGGCGTTACCACAGCGCCAGCGGCGATAATGACTTCGTCCTCAACGACCGCGCCATCCATCACAATCGCACCCATACCAACGAGTATGCGGCTTCCCAAGGTGCAGCCATGCAAAATCGCTTTATGGCCGATGGTCACATCATCGCCAATGGTGAGCGGAAACCCCTCCGGGCTGAAGTCGCTGGCGTGAGTAATATGTAGCACGCTGCCGTCCTGCACGCTGGTACGCGCTCCGATACGAATACGGTGCATATCGCCACGGATAACCGTCATCGGCCAGACAGAGCAGTCATCCCCCATCACCACATCACCGATAACCACACTGGCCGGATCAATGTAAACGCGCTCGCCCAGTTGGGGCTCCATACCTTGATACGCTCGTAAGGCACTGCTCATAACTCGCTCCTAGGGTTCTAATCGACAGTTAGAGGATTATTTACCTCACTATAGCAATCCGGCCAGCAGAACAATAAAGGTCAGCGGAATGGACACCCAGCGGATGATATTGCGCCACACCAAGTAGCAACTTTCACCAACGCCTAATGCGCTCACCACTCTATCGCGAGGCATTACCCAAGCCGCAAAAATAGCTATCAATAGGCCGCCCAAAGGCAAAAAAACATCCGGCGGTATACTGCTGACAAGCTCGAAGACATTGCGGCCAAATAGCGGCCGAAACTCCGCCAGAGTTGAAAAAGAGAAGGCCGATAACAGCCCAATCAACCAGACGCTAATAGCCACAATCGCTGTCGAGATACTACGGCGCAGCCCCAAGCCCTGCAGCGTGGCGACCATCGGCTCTGCGAGATTAATGGCCGATGTCCAGGTAGCCAGTAACAGCAGTAAAAAGAACACGCTTAGCCATACAGAGCCCCAAGGCAGCTCAGAAAACGCAATGGGCAGGGTGACAAACATTAACCCTGGGCCATCAGTGGGATCCATGCCTTGAGCAAACACCACCGAGAAAATAGCGATCCCCGCCAGTAACGCCACACTAATATCGAGTACGGCGACTGCCACAGCGGCTTTAGGCAGGCTTTGCTCTTCCGGCATATAGGCGCCATACGCCATCAACGCACAGGCACCCACCGCCAGAGTAAAGAACGCGTGCCCCATGGCATGGACGACCACCGCCGGGGTTAGCGCCTCGAAAGAGGGTAAAAACAGCCACGCCAAGGCAGGGGCAAAGCCGTCAGTGGTCGCAGCATAGCCCGCTAATAGCAGCAATAGCAGGTATAACAGCGGCATCAGCAGGTTATTGAGCCGCTCTAACCCCTTGGCAACGCCCGCCGCTACAACCGTCATGGTCATAAACAGAAACAGTGAGTGATTGAAGATCAGCAGCCCTGGGTTGGCCAAGAAGGCATCAAAACCAGCGCCAATCTCAGCGGCACTCGCGCCATTGAAATTGCCGTTAACAGAGGCCACCAAAAACTCGATCGACCAGCCGGACACCACCGAGTAGAACGATAAAATGCAGAATACGGTGAACGCCCCGAATAGCCCCAGCCAGCGCCAGCGAGGCGAAGCCCCCGCCTCGGCCGCCAAGGCACTCAACGCCTGCATCGGCCCACGCCGCCCGGCACGACCAATCAGAATCTCCGCCATCATCACCGGAATACCCAGAAGCAGCACAAACGCCACGTAAATCAGTAAAAACGCCGCACCGCCGTTCTCTCCCGCCACGTAAGGAAAGCGCCAGATGTTGCCTAACCCCACCGCAGCACCTGTTACCGCCAAGATAAAGGCCCGCTTCGACCCCCAGCGCTCCAGCGTTTCACTCATCACATGCTCCTGCCATTGGTGGCATTAAAAGGCGGCAAGACTAGCAGGCACTTGCGTGCAGGCCAAACCCTGTTATTGAACCTAGCATTGAAACACGGCCCCACCGCCCGCACTGTGTCATTATTATTGCGCTCTTTTTGCGCGTTCCTGACGTTTTAATACTTATGTTTTTAGAACTAGGTTTTTAGAATCAGGTTTTAAAAGCATGCCACCCGAGGTGTCTATGTCCTCCAACTCTGTGTCCAACAATCCGCTACTTGAAACCCACGAGCTGCCTCCCTTTGGCGAGATTCGCGCAGAGCACGTGGAACCTGCCGTGGAAACGTTACTAAGCGAAAGTCGTGAGGCCATTGATCGCCTGGCTGAACAGGCAGCCACCACCCCACCTACCTGGGGCAATTTTGCGGCACCGCTTGAAGCAGTTAATGACCGGCTTACCAAGGCGTGGTCACCGGTCTCTCACCTCAATGGCACCATGAACTCCCCAGAAATGCGCGAAGCGTACCAGGCATGCCTCGAAAAGCTCTCTGACTTCGGCACCTGGGTAGGCCAACACGAAGGGTTATTTCATGGCTGGCAAGCGTTGAAAGATGGCCCGGCCTGGGAACATCTGAATGCCGCCCAGCGGCGAACCGTGGAGAACGCCCTACGTGATTTCCGCCTAGCCGGTGTTGCTCTGCCTGCTGACCAGAAAGCCCGGTACGGCGAGATTCAGTCGCGACTCTCACTGCTGTCAAACCAGTTCTCTAATAACGTGCTGGATGCCACTCAGGCGTGGCACAAAGACATCGATAGCCAAGAAGCGTTAGCGGGGGTGCCGGAAAGTGCGCTCGACACCTTAAAAGCCACCGCCGAGGCGAAAGGCGTTGCGGGCTACCGTATTACCCTGGATTTCCCCAGCTTCTTCCCGGTGGTTAGCTATGCCGATAACCGCGAGCTGCGCCGGGAGGTGTATACCGCCTTCGTTACCCGTGCATCTGACGAAGGCCCAGATGCGGGCAAATTCGATAACGCGGCGATCATGGAAGAGATCCTGGCACTGCGCAATGAAATGGCCCAGTTGCTCGGTTTTGCCACCTACGCTGATTACTCTCTCACCACCAAGATGGCGGAATCTCCCGAGCAGGTGCTCGATTTTCTCAACGATTTAGCCCGCCGTGCGTTGCCTCAAGCGAAGGAGGAGTTTGCAGAACTCAGTGCCTATGCCCGTGAGGAACTCGGCCTGGAAACGCTGGAGCCGTGGGATGTTGCCTATGCCAGTGAAAAGTTGCGCGAAGCGCGCCACTCGATCTCTCAGGAGCAGTTACGCCCCTACTTTCCCGCACCCCAGGTGGTGGATGGCTTGTTTCAGGTAGTTGAACGCCTTTACGGCGTGCGCTTTGAAGAAGATACTCAAGCGCCTCGCTATCACGACGACGTGCGCTATTTCCGCATCACCGAAAACGGTCAGCCGATGGCCGGTTTCTATCTGGATCTTTACGCCAGAGAAGGCAAGCGTGGCGGCGCGTGGATGGCTGACTGCCGGGTACGGCGTCAAACCGAGCAGGGTCTGCAACTGCCTGTCGCCTTCCTGACCTGCAACTTTACCGCTCCGGTAAACGGCCGCCCGGCACTGCTCACCCACGACGAAGTCACCACACTGTTTCATGAGTTTGGCCACGGCCTCCACCATATGCTGACCCAGCAGCATATTGCCGATATTTCCGGCATTAATGGCGTCGCCTGGGATGCCGTCGAGCTGCCTAGCCAATTTATGGAGAACTACTGCTGGGAGCGTGAAGGCTTAGATCTTCTCGCCAAACATGTGGATAGCGGCGAACCGCTGCCAGCAGAGCTACTTGAGCGCCTTCAGGCGGCCAAGAATTTTCAGTCGGCGATGGGCATGATGCGCCAAATCGAGTTCTCGCTGTTTGATCTGCGTCTGCACCATGAACTTAGCGCCCCCAGCGCCAGCGATGTGCAAGCCTTGTTAGATGAGGTGCGCGAAGCAGTGTCGGTGCTGCCAAAAGTGTCGTTCAACCGCTTCCAAAATAGCTTTGGCCATGTGTTTGCCGGTGGCTACGCTGCCGGTTACTACAGTTACAAGTGGGCTGAAGTACTCTCAGCAGATGCCTGGAGCGCCTTTGAAGAGGCCGGTATCTTTGATCCGGAAACGGGTCAGCGCTTTCGTCGCGAAATTCTTGAGCAGGGCGGTGCCCGCGATGCCGCCGACCTGTTTGTCGCCTTTCGAGGCCGAGAACCAAGCGTTGAACCACTGCTGCGCCATAGTGGCATTCGCGCTGCTTAAATTTGTAAAGCCTATGCGCGCCCCCGCTTTAGGGGGCGTGCTCTTGGAGTCTAATGATGTCAAGTGTGAAACGCTTTATCGCCGGTGTTACTTGCCCGCGCTGCGCTGCGATGGATCGTATCCGCGCCTGGGAGCAAAACGGCATTCGCTACCGGGAGTGCGTCAGCTGCGATTTCTTCGAGCAACTGCCTATAGAGGAGGACGCGCTTAACGAAATGACCACCCGGGTGAATCAAGTGCGCGACGATCAGAAACAGCAGGATGTGCAGCCCGTACGTATTTTGGATCCAGGTAAACCCTCGCGTTAAATCCCCTCCTCGCCAAGGATGGCGTGTTCACTCTCGCCTTACTCCCTCACAACCAATAGTGCGCGAGCAACATCATTTATGTGTGGTTATCCGCACATTTAATAATCGCCGACGTGTGAACAACCGGACACTCTGGCAAAAAGCCCTTTCCACCAAAGTCGCATAAAAAATATATAAATATTTGTTTTTAAAAACATAAATTTTAAATGGCACAACTATCGCTGGTATATACCCTGGATACCCTGCTTAACGCAGTATCGACTGGTAGCAACTTTTGACGCTGCCAGTATATAACCCCAATAACAGCTAGGAATTTTCGCCATGCGCAAACATATGCCTAAAACGTTCACTCTTCTCGCCAGCAGCGCTCTGCTAGTAGCCGCTGCCAGCAGTGCCCAAGCGCAAGCAGACCGCTCCGATTGGCCCGATAACTTTACCGTGGGCACTGCTAGCCAAGGCGGCACTTACTTCGTTTACGGTTCAGGCTGGGCGAACTTTATTGCCGATGAGTTAGGCGTATCTGGCGGCGGTGAAGTCACCGGCGGCCCGACGCAAAACCTGGCGCTCGTGCACACAGGCGACATGGCATTTGGCTTAACCACCATGGGCCCCGCTTCTGATGCCGTTAAAGGCGAAAGCCCGTTGGCGCCGGGCATGAAGATGGATAACGTTTGCGCCATGTTCCCCATGTACGAAACGCCGTTCTCGATTACCGCGCTTTCTGACAGCGGCATCGAGTCGATTTCCGACATTCCTGATGGCGCGCGCATCGGTTTTGGCCCGGCCGCCTCAACCTCGGATACCTACTTCCCGGCCATTTTAGAAACCCTGGGCGTTAACTTCGAGCGCCGTAATGGTGGCTGGTCAGACCTGGGCGGTCAGTTGCAGGATGGCCTGCTTGACGTTGTTGCCTTCGCGGCCGGTATTCCCATCCCCGCCGTTAGCCAGTTAGAAGTACAAACAGATGTGAACATCATTGAGTTCACTGAAGAAGAAATGGAAACCGTGCTGGAAAACTTCCCCGTTGCTGAGTTTATGATTCCAGCCAACACTTATACGACGCTGGAAGAGGACGCTCGCGCTGTCTCCATGTGGAACTTCGCTATCGCTGGCTGCGACCTGCCGGAAGATTTCGTTTATGAAGTCACCAAGGCCACCATGGAAAACAACGACCGCATGCGCTCTGTTCACCGCAGTGCTGAAACCACCATTCCTGAAAACATCAAGCACAACACCGTGCTGCCGTTTCACCCCGGCGCTGCACGCTGGTACGAAGAGAACGGCTATGAAATTGCTGATGACATGATCAACTAAGCAACGTTTTCCGTTCTGGCTGCCCCGTTTCCGGCCCCGCCGGGCGGGGCAGCTTTCGCTGCTGCTACCCCTTTGTCTGCTTTTGCTGTGAGGGTGAACTCTAATGAGTCACAAAACCGACCAAGAACCCAATGATCTCAAGGATGATGCCCACGTGGCGTCAGTGATACCAGAGTCCATTGCCGATGGTGTCGATGAAGACGTTGTTGAACCCAATCGCCGCCTGTTTACGGGCTGGCAGTTCCTACTGTTTGCGGCATTAGCGATCGCTTACTCAAGTTTCCATCTGATTTCACTTAACGTATATCCGATGGAAACCTGGTCGTTCCGTATCGTGCATATTGCCGGTGCGCTTATTCTCGGTTACGGGCTCTTTGCCGGTGCCCGTTTTGCCGACGACGACCACCAGGCGTCAGGTGACTGGATCAAATGGCTTAGCTACGCACTACTGATTCCCGCTGCCTATACCCTGGCACAAGTCTTTTTAATGCATCAGACGCTCAGCGGCGAAGCGATGCGCATAGACCCGAACGTTGAAAACTGGCACTACGGCTATCCGCTCATGGCCACGACGGCGGGTGCCATTGTGTTGTCATGGTTTTATCGTCAGGCACGGCACCGCTTCAACCCTGCCGATTTGGTACTCATGGTCTGCGCGCTGGCCAGCGCTGGCTATTTATTAGTGGCTTATAACACCAATATCCGTATGTCGACGGGTACCTCTTTTGCGCCATCAGGCATTTCCTGGGCGGCGATCGCAGGCTCTCTATTAATTCTAGAGCTGACTCGCCGTGTAGCGGGCTTGGCCCTGGTGGTCATTTCGGCGGTTTTCCTAACCTACGTATTCGCTGGCCCTTATTTACCAGGCTTTTTAGGCTATCCGGGGCTGTCACTTCAGCGCTTCTTTAGCCAGGTGTATACCGACGCAGGCATTCTCGGCCCCACTACTGCGGTATCATCGACCTATATCATTCTGTTCATTATCTTTGCCGCTTTCCTACAGGCCTCTAAAGTTGGCGACTACTTCGTTAACTTTGCTTTTGCAGCCGCTGGCCGTGCTCGTGGCGGCCCCGCCAAGGTGGCCATTTTTGCCTCTGGCTTGATGGGTATGATTAACGGCACGTCCGCGGGTAACGTGGTTTCCACCGGCTCATTGACCATTCCCCTGATGAAGAAAGTCGGCTACCCCGCCCGTAGCGCAGGCGCCATTGAAGCAGCCGCCTCAACCGGTGGGCAAATCATGCCGCCGATTATGGGCGCAGGTGCGTTCATCATGGCCGAAGTGACCGGTATCCCCTATACCGAAATCGCCCTTGCCGCGGTCATTCCAGCGATCCTCTATTTTGCCTCAATCTACTTTATGGTCGACTTTGAAGCCGCCCGTAAAGGCATGCGTGGCATGCGCAAAGATGAGATCCCGCTGTTCTCGAAGCTGGTAAAACAGGTCTATCTGTTCGCGCCGATTATTATCCTGATTGTCGCCCTGTTTATGGGCTACTCGGTCATTCGCGCGGGCACCTTGGCAACCGCTTCAGCCGCGGTGGTTAGCTGGCTCTCACCCAATAAAATGGGCTTTCGTGCGATTCTTAAAGCGCTGCAAATAGCGGGCACTATGTCGATTCAGATTATCGCCGTGTGTGCCTGCGCGGGTTTAATCGTCGGGGTGATCTCGTTGACCGGTGTGGGCGCGCGTTTCTCGTCGCTGCTACTTGGCTTAGCGGGCGTGAGCCAACTACTGGCACTAGTGTTCGCCATGCTGATCAGTATTCTACTCGGCATGGGTATGCCTACCACCGCCGCCTATGCGGTGGCCGCCTCCGTGGTCGCTCCCGGCTTGATCAACATCGGCATTGAACCGCTGATTGCCCACTTCTTCGTGTTCTACTTTGCGGTCGTCTCCGCGATTACCCCCCCTGTTGCCTTGGCCTCCTATGCCGCGGCCGGTATCTCCGGCGACAATCCCATGGGCACCTCGGTGGCCTCGTTCAAGATTGGCTTGGCCGCATTCATTGTGCCGTTCATGTTCTTCTACAGCCCGGCCATGCTGATGGAAGGCTCACCGATGCAGATCCTGCGCGTTGGGTTAACCGCGACGCTAGGTATTGTGCTGCTTTCTGGTATGGTTCAAGCGTGGTTCTTTGGCCCCGTTAACCTAGTGCAGCGTGTCGTCATGCTGGTGGGCGCGCTGTTTTTAATCTACGGCGGTATCTATACCGACATTGCCGGCCTTGCGATTGGTATCGTGCTATTCATGATGCAGCGTAAGATGCACGGTGGTGGTAGCAAAACGGCGCAAGCTGGCTGATTGATTTAAGCCGCTAAACGCTAAACGTAAAAAAACCCCGCTCAACAATTGTTGAGCGGGGTTTTTAATGGCCGCAAGGTAGGCAAAGAAAAGAGGCTTGGTTAATCGGTCAGGTTGTCGACGATTTTCAGCACCGGCGCCGCCTGGTTAAGCGTGTAGAAGTGCAGGCCTGGCGCGCCGCCCTCCAGCAATCGCTGGCAAAGACGGCTCACTACATCGGTGCCAAAGGCAGCAATCGCTTCGCTGTCGTCGCCATAGGACTCCAGCTGCTTGCGAATCCAGCGCGGGATCTCGGCTCCACAAGCGTCAGAGAAACGCGCCAGCTTGGTGTAGTTGGTAATCGGCATAATGCCGGGAATAATCGGCTGTTTAACGCCCAGTGCGCGGGCTTTATCGACGAAGTTGAAATAGGCGTCAGCGGTGAAGAAGTACTGGGTGATGGCCATATTGGCACCCGCCTTCATTTTACGCGCAAAGTTTTCTACATCCTTATCAAGATTAGGCGCCTGTGGATGAGATTCAGGATAAGCAGCCACCGCAATATCAAAATGGTCGCCCGTTTCTGCACGAATAAACTCAACCAGTTCGTTGGCATAACGTAGCTCGCCAATGCTTCCCATGCCAGAAGGCATGTCACCACGCAGCGCGACGAGGCTCTCGACCCCTTCCTCGCGGTACTGCACCAGCAGATCACGCAACTGCGCTTTTTCACTGCCGATACAGGAGAGATGCGGAGCGGTATTAATGCCACTTTCACCAACCGCACGCACCACCTCACGGGTACGCGCTTGGGTAGATCCGCCGGCACCGTAAGTCACCGAGAAAAACCGTGGGTTCCGGGCGGCCAGCTCATCGCGAACGTGGATCAGCTTGTCGCGCCCAGCATCGGTATTGGGCGGAAAGAATTCAAAGCTGATACCTAGCGGATGCTCATGGCTGCTCATGGGATTTCCTTATTAGTGATCAAAAGTAGTGATATTTTGAGGTATTCTCGCTGTTCCAGCGCGCCGGGGCTAATGAAAGATTCCACGCTTGGCCTTTAATTCGGCTCATGTTAGCGAGCCACCACATATGACGGGAGGATAAATGGATCTTGCACCTGGGGCGCTCGTTGGGCCGTTACTTATGCTACTCAGCTACGTGGGACTAGGCTGGCTCGCCGCCCAACGACTCAAGCTAGATCCTCGCCCGATTGCGACCCTACTGGTTTACCTGATCGCGCCTTTTACGATTTTTCGCGCGCTGATGAATGGCGGCCCAACACCTGACTACCTCTTTCTCACATTAGCGCTGTTCATTCTGGCCAGCCTGATGGCACTGGTGGTACAGCGTATTACTCGCCACCGTTTTGGCGAGCAGGAAGCGGCCTTGCTGGCGTTCTCCTCAGGAACGGGGAATACCGGCTATTTTGGCCTACCGATTGCGCTGATTTTACTGCCCCCTGAAGGCGTTACTCTTTACCTGTTCTGTATGTTGGGGATTAATATTTACGAATTTACCGTGGGCTTTTACCTTAGCGCACGTGGACGTTTTTCAGTACGTGAGAGCATGATCAAAATTTCTCGCTTACCGCTGATCTATGCGTTCCTATTCGCGTTACTGCTTAGCGCCCTTGAAATCACTATACCCGCTGCAGTCATGAGTTCGCTGCAAGTCTTCCCAGCCACATACACACTGCTCGGCATGATGATTATTGGTATGACGCTCAGCCAGGTAACGCTTTCCGCCTGGGATACGCGCTTTGTAGTCGCCTGTTTAGGCCTGCGCTACCTGCTATGGCCGCTCGTCATGTTAGTGGCCGTTTTAGTATTACAGTGGTTCGCTCCACTCTCCACTGAGCTTGCCATGGCACTGCTACTGCTGGGCGTGGTGCCTATGGCGGCTAACGTGGTAGTGGTCGCTATGGAGCTGGGCATTCAGCCGCAAAAAGGCGCATTAGCGGTGCTGGTGACGACACTGCTCGCGCCGCTGCTGATTCCGCTTTATCTGGGTTTGATGCTGCGACTCACCGGGCTGGGTTAGTGATTAAAAACCGGCAACACCCGCCTCGTTAAGCTGTTGAGCCATATGCTGTATCGCGGGGTGGCGAAAAAACGCTACCAGCGCCTCAGCGCGAACCGGGCCAACGCCGGGAACGGCTTGCCACTCTTCGCGCTGGTAGCCCGCTAACTCATCCCAATTCCCGCGAACCGACTCGCTACCCGGCGGCGCCCCCAGCGCACTCAGCCAAGCCGCAAACGGCTGGCCCTGGGCGACTTGAAACTGTTCCAGCAACGCATCAGCGGTGGCCTCCCCAATGCCGTAGGCCTGTTGCAGCTGGCCTGGTTCAACGTTCAGCCAGCCCAATAAATGAGTGACTACGCCCGCGTCCATCAGCGCTTGCCAGGTACCTTCACCGATACCTTGCATACCAAGCTGCTCGCCAAGGTAGGTGAGCCGCGCCAGCAATTGGTTTTCACAGCCAGCAGTTAATTCAAAGCAGCTCAGCAGGTGGTAGCGCTGGGGTGACGGAGGAGTCAGCGGCGAGCGCTCTTGGGTATGCCACACCACCTCGGTCAACTGGGGAATCGTTAATCCCGCTAGCGAAATCGCTACTTGGTCACCGGGACGGACATCCAGTGTCTCCCAGCGCTCCAGTGAGCTTAACGAGACGCGGCTAATACGCCGCCCCTCCAGCAGCACCGGATTAAGCCATACCAGCGGCGTCACACGCCCAGTGCGCCCAACGCGAAACTCGATGCCGCGCACTTCCGCTAGCGCCTGCTGAGCGGGATATTTCCAGGCAATGGCCCATTCAGGCGGCGAAGATGACCAGCGACGCACGCCGGGTCGCTCAGCTTGCTTGATCACCACCCCGTCGGTGGCAAACGGCAACGGCCCGTTAAACCAGCTATCGCGCCAGTAGGCGGCATCACGGCGATCATCCAGCGGATACGTATACTCAGCGGTGTCAAAGCCCAGCGCACTCAGTTGGGCTAAGCGGCTTTCCATGTCAGTCGGGCCATCCGGCCAGCCCCAGACAAACAGGCCAATGCGCTCGAGAGTGGCCGCTGTGGGGGAGGATTGCGCCATTGCTCCCGCCACCGCCCCCCGGGCACCCGATGCGGGTGAGCGTGACTGCACGTGTTGGGTTAACCGCCAATACAGCTCGCCTTGGAGTACTGCAGAAACAGGCTCGGGTAGCGTATTGGGAATGGCAGGTATCTGTTGGGCACGGGCTGTCCAGTCCTGGCCCCGCTCGCCGTCGCCACGGCTAACGGCTTCGACCAGTTCACCATCGGCATAGCGCAGCGTAATCGCCACGCCATCCACTTTGGGCTGGATCCACAGGTCTTCGCGGCGACTGGTAAAACGCCTGACGCCATCGTCATCGGCTTTATCAAGCCCACGCTGCGCCGCCGGGTGCTCAAGGGTGCCGCTACTGTGTGTAACGCGCGTAAGCGGGCGATGGTCAGGTACATTGCCCAGGCAGCGCTGCCAAGTGGCTAGGCGCTCAACCGCTTGGTCGTAAAGGGCGTCATCGATCAGCGCAACGCCTTCGTCGTGGTAGGCGGTGTCCCAGCGGTGAACCTGCTCGGCCAGCGCCTGGCTTTCGCGGCTTAGGCGCTCCTCCGGCCAATCAGGGCATTGGGCAGCCTGTGCGGAAAAAGTGACAAGCCCGATAAGGCCGCCCAATAGCCATGTTCGTACACTCAACAACATTCCTTACCCCCGCGGTAACACATCAGCCTTTAGGCTTAGCGTAGCGCAGGGGGTTGAAACAGCGCATAAAAAAAGCCCCCGGCCGAAGCCAAAGGGGCGATTTAATCCATTTCTTACAAAGGGTATAGCAAATCTCTTACAAACCGGCGGCCTTACGCAGTGCGTCAGCTTTATCAATCTTTTCCCACGGGAAGGCGGTAAAGGTTTCGGTATGCGCTTGGCCTTTATCGTCGCTCCAGGTGTAGCTGTGCTCGAACGGTGCCCGGCCAAAGTGGCCGTAAGCGGCGGTGAGCTGATACATCGGGTGCAGCAGATCGAGCATTTTGGTGATCGCGTAGGGGCGTAGATCAAAGTGCTCGCGAACCAGTGCAACGATCTTGGCATCGTCAATTTTACCGGTGCCGAAGGTATCGATTGAGACCGAGGTCGGCTCGGCAACGCCAATCGCGTAGGAGACCTGAATCTCGCACTTGTCAGCCAGGCCTGAGGCCACCACGTTCTTAGCCACATAGCGGCCCGCATAGGCGGCGCTGCGATCCACTTTAGAGGGGTCTTTGCCGGAGAACGCACCGCCACCGTGGCGCGCCATGCCGCCGTAGGTGTCGACGATGATTTTGCGGCCAGTCAGACCACAGTCGCCTACCGGGCCGCCAATCACAAATTTGCCGGTCGGGTTGATATGGTACTGGGTGGTGTCATCCAGCCACTCGGCGGGGATGACTTGCTCAATGACCTCACGCTTGATCATTTTGCGCAGGTCTTCCTGATCGATCTCTGGGTCATGTTGGGTAGAGAGAACGATGGCATCGACACCGCAGGGCTGGCCTTCGGCGTTATAGCGGAAGGTAACCTGGCTCTTGGCATCCGGGCGCAGCCACGGCAGCAGGCCATTTTTACGCAGTTCGGCCTGACGCTCGACCAACCGATGAGAGTAGTGGATCGGCGCGGGCATAAACGAGTCGGTTTCGTTAGTTGCGTAGCCAAACATCAGGCCCTGGTCGCCAGCACCCTGATCTTCCGGCTTGCTGCGGTCAACGCCCTGGGCGATATCGACACTCTGCTTGCCAATCAGGTTAACCACGCCGCAGGTCGCGCCGTCAAAGCCGACATCAGACGAGTTATAGCCAATGCTGATAATCACATCGCGCACCAGGGTTTCTAAATCAACCCAGGCGGAGGTGGTAATTTCGCCGGCAATGATCGCCACCCCGGTTTTCACCATGGTTTCACAGGCAACGCGGGCCTGTTTATCGCGGGCGATAATGGCGTCTAGCACTGCGTCAGAGATCTGATCGGCAATCTTATCGGGATGACCTTCGGAGACGGACTCGGAGGTAAACAGGGAATATTCGCTCATCGCGCACTCTACCCTCTGTATGACGGCTGTATGTAATCCACAGCATCAGCAGGAAATCATGGCAGGTGACCCCTGCCCGTATTAGTGAAGCGATAGCATTACTTTTCTACCGCGTCGGGAGGCAGAGTCTACACGCTGTCGGCGATGCTTCCCAGAACGTGATCCCGAGAATTTGCCGCTACATTTGCCGCAACATGGGAAGTCAGCGACAATAGCGCCTTTATAATTTCTGTTTTCAGGCGAGGAGCACCCCCATGCCGTCCCGTTTTGAGCTAGCCAATGCCATTCGCGCCCTGTCCATGGATGCCGTTCAGAAGGCCAAGTCCGGCCACCCGGGCGCCCCCATGGGTATGGCTGATATTGCCGAGGTGCTATGGAATGACTACCTCAAGCACAACCCCGAAGACCCCAAGTGGGCCGATCGTGACCGCTTTGTGCTCTCCAATGGCCACGGCTCCATGCTGCTTTACTCCCTGCTCCACCTCAGCGGCTACGAGCTAAGCCTGGAACAGCTGCAGAATTTCCGCCAGCTGCACTCGCCCACTGCCGGACACCCGGAATTTGGCTACGCCCCGGGTATTGAGACCACCACTGGCCCGCTGGGCCAGGGCTTTGCCAACGCCGTGGGTTTTGCGATTGCTGAAAAAACCCTGGCGGCGCAGTTTAACCGCCCCGGCCACACCATCGTTGACCACCACACATGGTGCTTTGTAGGTGACGGCTGCTTAATGGAAGGGATCTCCCATGAAGCGGCCTCCCTGGCCGGTACCCAGCAATTGGGTAAGCTGATCACTGTATACGACGATAACGGCATCTCTATCGATGGTGAAGTGGAAGGCTGGTTTACTGACGATACCGCCAAGCGTTTTGAAGCTTACGGCTGGCACGTGGTGCCCAATGTAGATGGTCACAAGCCTGAAGAAGTGAAAGCCGCGATCGAGCTGGCCAAGAGCCACGACGATAAGCCGAGCCTGATTATCTGCAAGACCATTATCGGCTTTGGTGCCCCCAACAAGCAGGGCAAGGAAGACGCTCACGGTGCCCCCTTAGGCGATGACGAAGTGGCTCTGGCGCGCACCCAGCTCGACTGGCCCCATGCCCCGTTCCATATTCCCGAGCCGATCTACTCCGCCTGGGATGCTCGTGAAGCTGGCAAAGCAGCTCAACAGGCGTGGGACGCGCGTTTCGCCCGCTACGCGGAAGCCTTCCCCACGGAAGCGCGGGAGTTCACCCGTCGGATGAAGCGCCAGCTGCCCGCGGAACTGCCCACTGAAGCCTTAATTGAGCAGGCCCAAGAGCGTGGCGAGACCATTGCCTCACGCAAAGCCTCGTTTGAAGCGCTCAATGTGATCGGCCCGCAAATGCCGGAACTGCTGGGCGGCAGTGCCGACCTGGCGCCGTCTAACCTGACCTTCTGGAAAGGCGCCAAAGCGATCACCCCGGAAGACGCCAGCGGCAACTACCTGCACTACGGTGTGCGTGAGTTTGGCATGGGGGCGGTCATGAACGGCATCGCCCTGCACGGCGGCCTGGTGCCTTACGGCGCGACCTTCCTGATCTTCATGGAGTACATGCGTAACTCGATCCGCATGGCGTCGCTGATGGGCCAGCAGGTGATTTATGTGTTTACCCATGACTCTATCGGTCTGGGTGAAGATGGCCCGACCCACCAGCCCATTGAGCAGCTCACCAGCCTGCGCACGACGCCGAATCTAAACACTTGGCGCCCCTGCGATGCGGTCGAAACCGCCGCCGCCTGGGATGCGGCGATTAAGCGTCACTCCGGCCCCACCGCGCTGGTGCTGTCACGCCAGAATCTGCCCCATCAGCAGCGCACGAAAGCGCAGCTGGCAGCGATTCAAAACGGTGCGTATGTTCTGAAAGATAGCGAAGGGACGCCGGAGTTGATTCTGATTGCCACCGGTTCTGAAGTCGGCCTGGCCATGGACGCCGCCGCCGAGCTCGAACAGCAGGGCAAAGCGGTACGCGTAGTCTCCATGCCCTCGGCCTATCGCTTTAACGGTCAGGACGCCGAGTACCGTGAGAGCGTACTGCCCAAAGCGGTGACCAAACGTATCGCCATCGAAGCCGCTCACGCCGACTACTGGTACAAGTACGTGGGCCTGGAAGGCCGCGTGATCGGCATGACCACCTACGGGGAATCCGCGCCGGCGGGTGATCTGTTCAAACACTTCGGCTTTACCGTCGAGAATGTGGTCAAGCAAGCCAACGAACTACTCGGCTAAGCCATGCCAGTACTCAGTGGCTTTCTGTGGTTGATTAGCTACTGGCTTATCGGTGAAGTGGTGATCCACTTCACCGCTTTGCCGATCTCGTCAGGCGTGATCGGCATGCTGCTGCTCTGCGCGACGCTCGCCGTTCGAGGCCGAGTCCCTACCAGCATTGCCGCTGCTGCCCAACCACTGATTGCGCTCCTTGCTATGCTGATTATGCCCGGCGTTGTGGGGGTATTTTTCATCATCGGTGAACTGGCCGGTCAGTGGACGGCTATCCTAATCGCCCTGGTGGTAGGCACGCTACTCAGTGTGGTGACTACTCTGTGGCTGCTCAAGCGACTAATCGGGCAACCCAATGTCCGCTGATACACCGCTGCTTACTCTATTAACCACCACCCCGCTGTTTGCGGTGGGGTTAACGCTCACCGCTTATTTGCTGGGTAGCTCTCTGTTCCAACGTTTAAGGCGCCCTTCTTGGCTGCCCGCTATTTTGATCGCAGCGCTGCTGCTGGCGGGAGCGTTAGCGCTAATAGGGCTGCCGTACACTACCTATCAGCAGGGGGCCACATGGTTAACGGTGCTGTTGGGGCCAGCCACGGTGGCGCTGGGGATGCCGCTTTATCAACAGTTGCCGCGGATCGTTGAGCTATGGCGGCCTTTGGCGATATGTTTGCCCATCGCCGCGACGCTGGCGGCTTGCTACTCGCTGGCAATTGCTTGGTTACTGGGCAGCTCGGACATCATACTCGCTTCCATTGCCGCTAAATCGGTGACGGCGCCTATCGCTATCGGTATTACGGAGCAGCTTGGCGGCACCACGGCACTGCTGTTGGGCGCGCTGTTGGTGACAGGGGTGATCACCATTCCCTGTGTCAGCCTCGCTGCGCGTTGGCTGCATATTGACGACGAGCGCTTGATCGGTTTCGCTCTGGGGCTTAACGGGCATGCCATTGGCACGGTAAGAGCGTTTGAGATCAGTCCCACCGCTGGGGCTTTTGCATCACTGGGTATGAGCCTTACCGGTATTTTCACCGCGGTGCTGCTGCCTCTCGCCTGGCGATTGGTAGGCATGGGAGGCTGATGGGCACGGGCAGTTGATAAGAATCGACCACTGAAATACGTTATCATCGCAATGGCCTATTTCGATCATTGTTGAATCACTTTTAAGAGCCACCCTTCTGCATGGCTAATTCTGCTCCCAGGTATCGCATCGCCATTAACGGTTACGGACGCATTGGCCAATGCGTGTTGCGGGCGCTCGTCGAGCGGCGACACCCCGAACTTGAAGTGGTCGCTATCAATGAACTCTCTGATCTCGCGACCATCACCTATCTAACCCGTTACGACACCACCCATGGCCGCTTTCCCGGTGACGTCGAGAACGACGGGCAGTACCTCATCGTCAACGGCCAGCGCATCCAGGTACTCTGCGAACAAGACCCACGCAAGCTACCCTGGAGGGCGCTTGATGTGGATCTGGTGCTGGAGTGCTCAGGGAGCTTTAAAGATCGTGCCACCGCCGAGCTGCACTTAGCAGCAGGCGCTAAACGGCTGCTTTTTTCTCAGCCAGCGGAAAATGATGTCGATGCCACCATTGTGTGGGGCATTAATGAAGGCGAGCTGTCGCTTTCTCAGCGCGTTCTGTCTGCCGCTTCGTGCACCACAAACTGTCTTGTGCCGCTATTGACCGTTCTGGATGAAGCTCTAGGCCTTGAGCACGGTGTCACCACGACGATTCACTCGGCGATGAACGACCAGCCGGTGATCGATGCCTACCACCAGACCGACCTGCGTCTTACTCGCTCGGCAATGCACTCTATTGTGCCAGTGGACACCGGCTTGGCGCTGGGTATTAGCCGCTTGATGCCCAATCTTGCGGGCCGCTTTGAATGCCTGCACGTACGCGTCCCCACGATCAATGTCTCTGCCATGGACGTGGCGCTCACCGTCAGCCGCGACACCCACCGCGACGATGTGAATACGCTACTGCTGGCCGCCAGTCAGCAGCGCTTAAAGGGCGTACTTGGCTATACTGAAGCGCCTATGGCGTCGGTTGATTTTAATCACGACCCTCGCTCAGGCATCCTGGACGCTACCCAGACACGGGTAGCGGGCAAGCGCCTTATCAAGCTGCTGTGCTGGTTCGACAACGAGTGGGGGTTCGCTAACCGTATGCTCGATATTAGCCAGCGGCTGGCCAGACTTTCGACAGAAACGTAACCTATTTGCATTAGCTGTTTATATTGAGTTCCACGGCCTAAACACGAGGAAACCGCTTCCATGAATGTAAACAAGATGACTGACCTTCCCCTGGAAGGACAACGCGTGCTGATTCGTGAAGATTTGAATGTGCCCATCAAACACGGCCGCGTCTCCAGCGACGCCCGCCTGCGTGCCGCACTGCCAACAATCCAAGCCGCCGCAAAGGCTGGGGCGAAGGTGATGTTGATGAGTCATTTAGGACGCCCCACCGAAGGTGAGCCCGCCGAAGAGTTTTCCCTGGCGCCGGTGGCTGAACACCTGAGTGAACTGTTAGGCCGCCCAGTGCCGCTGATTAAAGCCTATCTCGGCGAAACGCTGGATCTCGCCAACGGCGACGTCGTACTACTAGAGAACGTACGCTTTAACAGCGGCGAGAAAAAAGACGATGAACAGCTGGCGAAACAATACGCCGCGCTGTGCGATATCTTTGTGATGGATGCCTTTGGCACCGCCCACCGTGCTCAAGCCTCTACCCACGGCGTGGCACGTTTTGCCCCCAGCGCCTGCGCTGGCCCTTTGCTTGCCCAGGAACTCGATGCGCTTGAAAAAGCGCTAGCGCACCCGGCCCGACCCATGGCAGCCATCGTCGGCGGCTCGAAGGTCTCTACCAAGCTGGATGTTCTCACCGCGCTGGCGGATAAATGCGATCAACTGATCGTCGGTGGTGGTATCGCCAACACCTTTATTGCCGCGGCGGGGTACAATGTCGGTAAATCGCTCCATGAGGCCGAGTTGGTGGGCCAAGCCAAAGCGCTGATGGAGAAGGTCTCGATTCCGCTTCCTACCGATGTTGTCGTCGCCACCGAGTTTTCTGAGTCGGCCAAGGCGGTTGTCAAACCGGTAGATCAAGTAGCTGACAACGAGATGATTCTGGATATCGGCCCAGATACCGCTGCTCACTTGGCCAGCATGCTCAAAGACGCCGGCACCATATTGTGGAACGGCCCCGTCGGTGTATTTGAAATCGATCAGTTTGGTAAAGGCACTCAGGTAATCGCGCAGGCTATCGCCGATAGCGCAGGTTTCTCTATTGCGGGTGGCGGCGACACGTTAGCGGCCATTGATAAATATGCCATTGCGGATCGTGTTTCGTACATTTCTACCGGTGGTGGTGCCTTTCTTGAATATGTAGAAGGCAAGCAATTACCTGCTGTCGCTGCACTCGAAGCCGCAGCCAAACGCGGTTAACATTGCACGTCTTGAACCTGAACGCTCAGTCTCTAAAACCCAGTCTCTAAAACATAGATAAGGTAACTTCATGGCTCTGATCAGCATGCGCCAGATGCTCGACCACGCCGCCGAATACGGTTACGGCATTCCGGCGTTCAACGTCAACAACCTTGAGCAGATGCGCGCCATTATGGAAGCCGCTGATGCCACCGATTCGCCGGTCATCGTGCAAGCATCTGCCGGTGCACGTAAGTACGCAGGCGCACCGTTCCTGCGTCATCTGATTTTGGCGGCCGTCGAAGAGTTTCCGCATATTCCTGTGGTCATGCATCAGGATCACGGCACCAGCCCTGCGGTCTGCCAGCGCTCTATTCAGCTCGGCTTCTCATCGGTGATGATGGATGGCTCGCTGGGTGAAGATGGCAAAACGCCAACCGACTACGACTATAACGTCAACGTTACTCGTCGCGCGGTAGAGATGGCGCACGCCTGTGGCGTTTCCGTCGAAGGCGAGCTGGGCTGCCTGGGCAGCCTGGAAACCGGCATGGCCGGTGAAGAAGACGGTATCGGCGCGGAAGGCAAGTTGGATATGGAGCAGCTGCTGACCGACCCGGAAGAAGCCGCGGAGTTCGTGAAAGCGACCCATGTGGACGCACTGGCGATTGCCATTGGCACCAGCCACGGTGCTTACAAGTTCACTAAGCCGCCTACCGGTGACACGCTCTCTATCCAGCGTATTAAAGAGATCCACGCGCGGATTCCGGATACTCATCTGGTCATGCACGGCTCCTCTTCTGTTCCCCAGGAGTGGCTGGAAGTGATTAACCAGTACGGCGGCGAGATCCCCGAAACGTACGGCGTGCCCGTCGAAGAGATCGTTGAGGGTATTAAACACGGCGTGCGCAAGGTCAATATCGATACCGACCTGCGCTTGGCATCTACCGGTGCAGTGCGGCGCTTTTTGGCCGAGAACCCGTCAGAATTCGACCCGCGTAAGTTCTTGAAAGAGACCGTTACCGCGATGCGCGATCTATGTATCGCTCGCTACGAAGCCTTTGGCACGGCTGGCAACGCCAGCAAGATTAAGCCGATTAGCCTGGAAGAGATGTTCCTGCGCTACGAGCGCGGCGAGCTGGCTCCCAAGGTAAAATAAGCGTGTAATTGCGCACTTTCGAAAAAGACGACCAACTGGTCGTCTTTTTTGTGGCTAATTAAATAGATGTTGCAACGCAGCATTGATAGGCTAACACTGGTGATGAGGCCACGACGTCTCGTGTTCCAGCAAGGAGGCCACAACGCTGATGAAATCGACCACTCCCCTTTCCCTAATGCCCACTACCCCGGTAGCGATGTTCGATATATGGAAAGTCGGCATCATGGCTTTTGAGCTATGGTCGACGTCTTTATCGACAATCACTATGCGAAATCATTTATGGCAAACACAGCCGTTTTTCAGCCCTAAAATGATGCAAGAGAATCAACGCATGGTCACTGAAAAACTCGAGGCCAGCATGGAAGCTGGCCTCGTTATGCAAAAAGCGCTGCTCAACTCAATGAGCGGTAAGCAGGCCCCCTGGTGGGTTACCAGCCAGCGCACGATGAAGCCTTACCACCAGCGTAGTAGCGCTAACTCGCGCAGACTCGCCAAGTAGCGCTTAGGCACTGACGTTACTCATTATCGTCGGTGCCTTCTTCATCATCTTCGCTATTCTCTTCTTCGCTGCTGTGAATGGCATCTTCCGGGCTACCAGTGCCGCCTGTGCCAGCCTCTGGGTTGCGATCTTCACTCTTTCCAGGCTCAAGCTCGACATCAGCCTCGCCCTCGCTGGTGGCTACTTCTTCGTTTTTCTCTTCCTCCTCTTCCTCTTCACGAACACGTGCCTGCTCGTCAGCGCTTTCTGAACCGCTAGAAGAAGTGCCTTCATCTTCATCACGCTTTACTGATCCCGCTTTAATACCGTACTCCTCTTCAAGCGCTTCATCGTCCAGAGGCTCGTGCTGCTCGCCCTCTGACTCATGGCTATCAGCAAACACATAGCCAGTGGTCGTTAGCAAAGCAGCGCTGAGCGCAAAGGGTAGCAACCAAGGGGTTAGACGCATTGGGCGTTCTCCATGTTGTGGTTATGACAAGATAGTGTATCCCTACAATCTCTTCAGCGCAGCTTGGCCATTTCCAACGCTAACGCAACATTTTTTCCCGATGTTAGATCGCATCAAACAGCCCACTAAAACCAGTGTAGCCGTTTAAGCTGGCTCAAGAGTCGCGATCAGGCAAGCAAAAAATAACAAAACAGTGTTCACAAATGACGTAAAATCCCGTTCAATAGCAGTATGGATGGCTTCAACTAACACTGGCAGTGCATAAGCCGCTGCAAGGAATCACAATGCCGCTCCCACTTTTGCTGTTTGACTGTGATGGCACTCTTGTCGATAGCGAGCCGCTACTGGCCGAAGAAATGGCTGCCGGGCTCAATTCAGTAGGCCTGCCTTTCGCGCCTGCTGATTATCTTGGCGAATTTCGTGGAGCGCGCTTTCGACGCATCGTTGCTGAACTGCAGCAACGCTATGGTGACGTTGACCCTGAACAGCTTGACCGCATGGAAGCCTCTATGCGGGCCAATCTAGCCACCCGGCTTGCTCAGGAGTTGATGACCATACCAGGCGCCCACGAAGCGCTGGATATATTGTCGGCGTATCCCAGTGCCGTGGTGTCTAATGGACCTGAAAGCAAAATTCGCACTGCATTAGAGGCTACCGGACTCAGCCACTATTTTGGCAAACGCTTTTTCAGTGGCTACACCGCCAATTGCTGGAAGCCCGAACCCTGTTTACATTTACACGCAGCGAGTATCATGGGCTATTCAGCGCGTGACTGCATTGCCATAGATGATGCCTTGGTAGGTGTGCGCGCGGCGCTTCAAGCGGGAATGACGGTGATCCACCTAAACCGTTTCCCTGATGCTGAAACAACGCCTGAAAACGCTATCATGATCAGTAACATGTTTCAGTTACCCGCCGTGGTGGAGCGGCTTACACGTGAATATTGGCAAACGCCCGTGCCTCAACACTCGATTGGAGGATGATAATGGCCTCTTTACGTGACCAGCTTGGTGGGCTGGTTTACTCCACCGAACATGGCAAAATCTGCCCCAACTGCCGGGAACCACTCGATGACTGCCACTGCGATGATTTGAGTGAGCAGCAACGGCTAGCGGCACTTGATGGCGTGGTGCGCATTCGCCGCGAAACGAGTGGCCGTAAAGGCAAAGGTGTTACCACCGTCAGTGGCATTCCTTTACCGAGCGAAGAGCTGAAAACGTTAGCTAAAACGCTTAAAAAGCGGTGTGGAACGGGTGGCGCAGTTAAAGAGGGTATTATTGAAATTCAAGGCGACCACCGCGATACCTTGCATCAGGAGTTAAGCGCCCTTGGCTACCAGGTTAAATTCGCTGGAGGTTAGGCCTCTACCCCACTATGACTTACCATCAGGGCTTACCATTGAGTAAGTCTCTATAGAGCAAGGCACTGCAATGGCTTGGCTGGAATACGTGCTACCCCTGATTTTTTTATTCCCCATGGCGGCAATGGCCAGTATTGTCCTTGCGCTGCGCAGCCTGCATGATGCTCGCGTTCACTCCCCATTCAACGCCCCCCTTCGTGAGCCGGGCCAAGCGCTACGGCATCGCCTTGATCAAGCGTTTTCCAGCCTTTTTTTAAACGGTGCATTAGGGCCCATTATCAGCCTCGCCCCGCTAGTTTACGGCATGGGACGCATGCTGTTTGTGGATAAGCAGGACTGGGTTGAGTGGGCGCTGTATGGGCTGCTTAGTACGTTGCTGGTACTGACTTTTTCACTACTGTTGGTTCGCGACTATCAGCGTATCCGGCGCTTAAAACTAGGCTTAGCTTGCGAACTCGCTGTTGGCCAAGAGCTAGAGCGCTTAGTCCGCCCTGATGCCCACCCTTACTATGTATTTCATGATGTGCCCACCGATAGCTTCACGATTGATCACGTCGTCGTAACGCCGCATGGGGTATTTGTGGTCGAGACACGGGCAAGAACACTCGCGATCGGCACCGATGGTAATGAGCTCAACACCGTAGCGGTGGAGCGCGAGCGGTTGCGTTTTCCGCACTGGCAAGAGCGTCGTCCGCTGCATAAAACACGCCAAGGGGTTAGCTGGCTGACTCACTGGCTCGAGCGACGCTGCGGCGTGCCCGTACCCGTACGGGGCGTATTGGTGCTGCCGGGTTGGAAAATAGATAACAGCGAAGCTGCCACGGATATTCTGGTGGTAAGCGGTGATACCCTTGCAAAGCAGATAACCGAGCTAACGCCAGCCCCACTCAATGATGACATCCATGACAAGATCATTAATGTTCTACTTGAGCGCGCTCAGTTGATGGAGTTGAAACACCTGAGCCAACCTTCAGTTTAAGTGTCCTCCCCTCCGCTCAATCGCCGCGTAGTCGGCCGCCCATTTCCTGGGCCAGATCCACTGCATAGTGGTCTGTCATCCCACCAATAAAGTCCAGCATTCGTCGATAGCTATCGTAGAGTGACCAAGATGGCAGGGGAGTATTTTCGCCGATCAGGGCCAGCACACGCTGATGTTTAAACGATGAGTGCCCTGTGTGATGAAGCTCGTGTGCAGCGCCAATAAAGGCTTCCAGCAGAATACCCAGCGTCGTATAGGCGCCAATCTCCAGCTTTGCCTTACGCTCATTCTGGAAAATACGCTCTCGAGCCAACTGCTTAGCCGCCTGAACGCCCCACCCCAGGTCGGGGTGACACAACTCTAAAAGGTCATCACTGAGCGAGCCACTCAGCAGGGCCTGCTCATGCTGCACAAACACCGCACCGACATCATTAACCGCACGCTCCATGGCAGCGCCTCGTAGCAGCGCAATACGGCGACGCTGAGACACGTTACGGGCTTGCATATCGGCATACTCGGGCGGAAACTCCCCGGCAATTTGGCGTAGTATTTCGACTACCTCTTCATAACGCAGGATGCCCATTTCTAAACCGTCTTCCAGATCCAACAGGGCGTAACAGATATCATCGGCGGCTTCGACAAGCCAAGCCAACGGGTGGCGACACCAGCGTTGCTCGCCTTGGGGCAATAACCCCACCGCTTCAGCCACTTCTTTTAACAGCGCCTGCTCTGACTGGTATGCACCAAACTTGCCTGCGCGCCCGCTGTAGCGAACCGTCCAAGGATATTTAAGCAGCGCCCCCAGTGTGGCCGCTGATAGCCGCATGCCGCCATTAAACTGGTTATATTCGATCTGGGTAATTACCCGAAAACCTTGAGCGTTACCTTCGTAGGTCAGTAGATCCTCGCGCTCAGCGTCTGAAAGACCTTCTAACAAGCCGCTGCTCTGAGCACGCTGAAACCAGTCGCGAATAGCATACTCACCAGCATGACCAAAAGGGGGATTACCAATGTCATGCCCTAGGCAAGCCGTCTGCACAATGACGCCAAGATCCGCTGGTGTTATCCACGCTGGCAAACGATCATGTAATAGTTCGCCCACAATCATACCCAAGGAACGACCTACACAGCCAACCTCTAGCGAGTGAGTTAGACGAGTATGGATATGGTCGTTTTCAGTCAGCGGATGCACCTGGGTCTTACGCCCAAGGCGCCTAAACGAACCTGAGAAAACAATTCGGTCGTGATCTTTATGAAACGGGCTACGGCCAATTTCACGGGTGCTTGTTGAGCGTTGATCGTGAAGACGACGTGGGGAAAGTAACTGTTCCCAGCGCATCTGAGTCATGGGCATTTCTCCTTGAGGAGTGCATTCTGACATAAAACGCCGGAAAACCGTACGTTATGGTGAAGAGTGAAGAGTCAGTGTGAGGTTTTTCTACTCACGATTCACGACTTACCCCTTACGCCTCACCATTCACCACACAAGCAAAAAAAATCCCCCAAGGCATCAGCCCTGGGGGATTTTTCATAATAAGTGCCTGACGATGACCTACTCTCGCATGGGGAGACCCCACACTACCATCGGCGCTAAGCGGTTTCACTTCTGAGTTCGGCAAGGGATCAGGTGGTTCACGCGTGCTATGGTCGTCAGGCGTAACGGGTAATGTACATCATGCTGACTGTTTTTAACTAAATTGTGAGCGTCTTATCGCCTGCCGCCCTGGCAGTCTGTTGCCTGGGCCACACGCTGCGTATCCGGTATTCATTCACGTCATCATCACGACCAGACCCCTTGGGTGTTATAGGGTCAAGCCTCACGGGCCATTAGTACACGTTAGCTCAACGCCTTGCAGCGCTTCCACACCGTGCCTATCAACCAGCTGGTCTCGCTGGGCCCTTCAGGAGGCTCTAGGCCTCAGGGATGTCTCATCTTGAAGGGGGCTTCCCGCTTAGATGCTTTCAGCGGTTATCCCGTCCGACCATAGCTACCCGGCAATGCCACTGGCGTGACAACCGGAACACCAGAGGGTCGTCCACTCCGGTCCTCTCGTACTAGGAGCAGCCCTTCTCAAACATCCAACGCCCACGGCAGATAGGGACCGAACTGTCTCACGACGTTCTAAACCCAGCTCGCGTACCACTTTAAATGGCGAACAGCCATACCCTTGGGACCGACTTCAGCCCCAGGATGTGATGAGCCGACATCGAGGTGCCAAACACCGCCGTCGATGTGAACTCTTGGGCGGTATCAGCCTGTTATCCCCGGAGTACCTTTTATCCGTTGAGCGATGGCCCTTCCATACAGAACCACCGGATCACTAGAACCTGCTTTCGCACCTGCTCGACGTGTCTGTCTCGCAGTCAAGCACCCTTATGCTCTTGCACTCAATGCACGATGTCCGACCGTGCTGAGGGTACCTTCGTGCTCCTCCGTTACTCTTTAGGAGGAGACCGCCCCAGTCAAACTACCCACCACACACTGTCCTCGATCCGGATGACGGACCTGAGTGAGAACGCCAATGATGCCAGGCTGGTATTTCAAGGTTGGCTCCGCCCGAACTGGCGTCCGAGTTTCAAAGCCTCCCAGCTATCCTACACAGGCAACATCAGCGTCCAGTGTGAAGCTATAGTAAAGGTTCACGGGGTCTTTCCGTCTAGCCGCGGGTACACCGCATCTTCACGGCGATTTCAATTTCACTGAGTCTCGGGTGGAGACAGCGTGGCCATCATTACGCCATTCGTGCAGGTCGGAACTTACCCGACAAGGAATTTCGCTACCTTAGGACCGTTATAGTTACGGCCGCCGTTTACCGGGGCTTCAATCAAGAGCTTCGCCTTGCGGCTAACACCATCATTTAACCTTCCGGCACCGGGCAGGCGTCACACCCTATACGTCCGCTTGCGCGTTAGCAGAGTGCTGTGTTTTTAATAAACAGTTGCAGCCACCTGGTATCTTCGACCGGTTCGGGCTTAGAGAGCAAGTCTCATCACCCTACGCCGGCGTGCCTTCTCCCGAAGTTACGGCACCATTTTGCCTAGTTCCTTCACCCGAGTTCTCTCAAGCGCCTTGGGATTCTCACCCTGACCACCTGTGTCGGTTTGGGGTACGGTCGCACATGATCTGAAGCTTAGAGGCTTTTCCTGGAAGCGTGGCATCAGTGACTTCCTGACCGTGGTCAGTTCATCTCGTGTCTCGGCCTTAAAGGATCCCGGATTTACCTAAGATCCAAGCCTACTCACTTTCACCAGGACAACCAACGCCTGGCTCACCTAGCCTTCTTCGTCCCCCCATCGCAACCATGTCCGGTACGGGAATATTGACCCGTTTCCCATCGACTACGCCTTTCGGCCTCGCCTTAGGGGCCGACTCACTCTGCTCCGATTAGCGTCGAACAGAAACCCTTGGTCTTCCGGCGAGGGAGTTTTTCACTCCCTTTATCGTTACTCATGTCAGCATTCGCACTCGTGATACCTCCAGCGAACTTCTCAATTCACCTTCATTGGCTTACACGACGCTCCTCTACCGCGAATCCATATCGAAATATGGACTCACCCGTAGCTTCGGTACCTGGTTTAGCCCCGTTACATCTTCCGCGCAGGCCGACTCGACTAGTGAGCTATTACGCTTTCTTTAAAGGATGGCTGCTTCTAAGCCAACCTCCTAGCTGTCTGAGCCTTCCCACATCGTTTCCCACTTAACCAGGATTTCGGGACCTTAGCTGACGGTCTGGGTTGTTTCCCTTTTCACGACGGACGTTAGCACCCGCCGTGTGTCTCCCACGCTCTACTCACCGGTATTCGGAGTTTGCCTCGGGTTGGTAAGTCGGGATGACCCCCTAGCCGAAACAGTGCTCTACCCCCGGCGGTAATACGTGAGGCGCTACCTAAATAGCTTTCGAGGAGAACCAGCTATCTCCGAGCTTGATTAGCCTTTCACTCCGATCCACAAGTCATCCAAATCTTTTTCAACAGATCCTGGTTCGGGCCTCCAGTTGATGTTACTCAACCTTCACCCTGCTCATGGATAGATCGCTCGGTTTCGGGTCTATATCCAGCGACTGTGTCGCCCAGTTAAGACTCGGTTTCCCTACGGCTCCCCTATACGGTTAACCTCGCCACTGAATATAAGTCGCTGACCCATTATACAAAAGGTACGCAGTCACAGAACAAGTCTGCTCCTACTGCTTGTACGCACACGGTTTCAGGATCTATTTCACTCCCCTCTCCGGGGTTCTTTTCGCCTTTCCCTCACGGTACTGGTTCACTATCGGTCAGTCAGGAGTATTTAGCCTTGGAGGATGGTCCCCCCGTCTTCAGTCAAGGTTTCTCGTGCCCCGACCTACTCGATTTCACATGATCAGATTTTCGACTACGGGGCTATCACCCGCTACGGCCAGACTTCCCAATCTGTTCGCCTAATCATTCACATGCTTAAGGGCTGGTCCCCGTTCGCTCGCCGCTACTAGGGGAATCTCGGTTGATTTCTTTTCCTCAGGGTACTTAGATGTTTCAGTTCCCCTGGTTCGCCTCTTACACCTATGTATTCAGTGTAAGATACTGACCTTATGGCCAGTGGGTTTCCCCATTCAGAGATGTCCGGGTCACAGGTTGTTGCCACCTCACCGAACCTTATCGCAGGCTACCACGTCTTTCATCGCCTCTGACTGCCTAGGCATCCACCGTGTGCGCTTAATTGCTTGACCCTATAACCCGAAGGAGTCTGGGGTTCGCAATAATCACGTTTCATTTTGCCGGATACGCTTGCGCGTATCACAATTTAAGACCACTTCTTACGAAGTGTTCTTGTCAGCATGATATACATTGTTAAAGAGCGACTGCTATAAGCAGTGATAAGCGTTTTTTCACTTTAAAAAAAGAAGACCTTTTTCTTTTTTTAAGCTAGAAAAGCATTCGCTTATCACTGCTCATCAACAGCTATCTGATCAGGTAATTCATTGTGGACGCTTACTGACTGTGACGCATCGTTTAAGGAGGTGATCCAGCCGCAGGTTCCCCTACGGCTACCTTGTTACGACTTCACCCCAGTCATGAACCACACCGTGGTGATCGCCCTCTTGCGTTAGGCTAACCACTTCTGGTGCAGTCCACTCCCATGGTGTGACGGGCGGTGTGTACAAGGCCCGGGAACGTATTCACCGTGACATTCTGATTCACGATTACTAGCGATTCCGACTTCACGGAGTCGAGTTGCAGACTCCGATCCGGACTGAGACCGGCTTTAAGGGATTCGCTGACTCTCGCGAGCTCGCAGCCCTTTGTACCGGCCATTGTAGCACGTGTGTAGCCCTACCCGTAAGGGCCATGATGACTTGACGTCGTCCCCACCTTCCTCCGGTTTGTCACCGGCAGTCTCCTTAGAGTTCCCACCATTACGTGCTGGCAAATAAGGACAAGGGTTGCGCTCGTTACGGGACTTAACCCAACATTTCACAACACGAGCTGACGACAGCCATGCAGCACCTGTCTTACAGTTCCCGAAGGCACACCAGAATCTCTTCCGGCTTCTGTAGATGTCAAGGGTAGGTAAGGTTCTTCGCGTTGCATCGAATTAAACCACATGCTCCACCGCTTGTGCGGGCCCCCGTCAATTCATTTGAGTTTTAACCTTGCGGCCGTACTCCCCAGGCGGTCGACTTATCGCGTTAACTTCGCCACAAAGTGCTCTAGGCACCCAACGGCTGGTCGACATCGTTTACGGCGTGGACTACCAGGGTATCTAATCCTGTTTGCTACCCACGCTTTCGCACCTCAGTGTCAGTGTCAGTCCAGAAGGCCGCCTTCGCCACTGGTATTCCTCCCGATCTCTACGCATTTCACCGCTACACCGGGAATTCTACCTTCCTCTCCTGCACTCTAGCCTGACAGTTCCGGATGCCGTTCCCAGGTTGAGCCCGGGGCTTTCACAACCGGCTTATCAAGCCACCTACGCGCGCTTTACGCCCAGTAATTCCGATTAACGCTTGCACCCTCCGTATTACCGCGGCTGCTGGCACGGAGTTAGCCGGTGCTTCTTCTGCGAGTGATGTCTTTCCTAATGGGTATTAACCACTAGGCGTTCTTCCTCGCTGAAAGTGCTTTACAACCCGAGGGCCTTCTTCACACACGCGGCATGGCTGGATCAGGGTTCCCCCCATTGTCCAATATTCCCCACTGCTGCCTCCCGTAGGAGTTCGGGCCGTGTCTCAGTCCCGATGTGGCTGATCATCCTCTCAGACCAGCTACGGATCGTTGCCTTGGTGAGCCATTACCTCACCAACTAGCTAATCCGACATAGGCTCATCCAATAGCGGGAGCCGGAGCCCCCTTTCTCCCGTAGGACGTATGCGGTATTAGCCTGGGTTTCCCCAGGTTATCCCCCACTATCGGGCAGATTCCTATGCATTACTCACCCGTCCGCCGCTCGTCAGCATCTAGCAAGCTAGATCTGTTACCGCTCGACTTGCATGTGTTAGGCCTGCCGCCAGCGTTCAATCTGAGCCATGATCAAACTCTTCAGTTTAAGATCTATGCGGTTCTTACCCGCCACTCGAAAGTGACAGAAGCGAACCAAACTTGGCTCAAGGTTCAAACGAATTCATTCAAAACAGATCCCAAAGGACGAATCCTTTAAAACCTTATTGCTTGAGTCGCTTGCCTTGATATTGGGTGATTTGTCACCAACATCAGCAAGCGCCCACATGAATTACCTGATCAAATTGTTAAAGAGCTGTTTCGCTGTTAGGTTGCTGTGAAAGCAACCGAGCTGCCGTTGACTTGGCTTGCCTCAGCGAGGAAGGCGTATTCTACGCATTTCCTGGTGTTTGTCAAGGGCGTTGTTTTCGATGCAAACCTGACCACATCCAAAACCGCTGGCTTTCGTAAAAGCACTAACTACCTGACAAACCGAAGCTTTGCTTTTACACTTCATTCACCGCTGGTAACGCTTGGCGTCCCCGGCAGCGGATGCGTACTTTACGGTTTCGTTGCCGAGTTGGCAAGCGGTTTTGTAGAAAAATTACAGATTGGTCGCCATGAGCGAATGAAAGCCCTTCGGCACTACCCTTATTGGCGGTTACACTAGCGCTATCTACCACTTTACTGAGGTCCGTCATGAGCCACCACCTGCTAACTGTCGACTCATTAAACCGCGAAAGCGTTGATCATTTACTGCGTGTGGCTGCACGCATGGAGCCAATCGCTCAGCGGCGCCAGGTGACACGCGTGTTGGAAGGGGCGGTACTCGGCAACCTGTTTTTTGAAGCCAGCACCCGTACGCGGGTAAGCTTCAATGCTGCCTTTTGCCGTTTAGGTGGCAGCGTTTGCGACACCACGGGCTTCACCTTCTCCTCTATGGCGAAGGGGGAGTCACTATATGACACCAGCCGCGTAATGAGTGGCTACTGCGACGCCATTGTAATGCGCCACCCCGACCAGGGCTCGGTGGCTGAGTTTGCTGCGGCGACGAATGTGCCGGTGATTAATGGCGGTGACGGCCCCGGTGAGCACCCCAGCCAAGCGCTACTTGACCTTTATACGATTGATAAAGAGTTCCAGCGCCTGGGCAAATCACTGACCGGTGCGCATATTTTACTCACCGGCGACTTGAAGTACGGCCGCACCGTACATTCACTGATTAAGCTTTTATCCCTCTATGATCCGCTGCGCATTACCCTGGTGTCGCCGCCGGGCCTTGAGATGCCTTCCAAACTGATTGACTTAGTAGCCTCTCGCGGCCACCGCATTGAGCAGCGCGATTCACTCGCTAGTGGTTTTGCCGATTTAGATGTGGTGTACACCACGCGGATACAGAAGGAGCGCTTTACCGACGAGATGAATGAGAGCTTTCAGGGGCTCTCTGACGACTTTATGGTTAACCGCGATTTTCTCGATCACCGCTGCAGCCAAAGCACCATTGTGATGCACCCGCTGCCCAGGGATAGCCGCCCCGGCGCGAATGATTTAAATGTCGATCTTAACGGCGACCCGCGTCTGGCGATTTTCCGCCAAACCGATAACGGCATCCCCATGCGAATGGCGATTTTCGCGACACTGCTCCAAGTCGATGAGCTAATCGAAAAAGAGCTACGCCCCGTGCGCTGGTACGTACCCACCCAAACGGGCACGTTGGATCGATAAAGCGCAAAAGTTTAAGGGTAGGAATTTCAAGACAGGAATTATAAAGAGAGGCGTCCGCCAGGTAAGCCTTCCTGGTGGGCGAACCAGCCCTCAAGAATAAGAATGGCCGCGATGCCATCGACACTGTCTTGACGATAGTTGCCTTTATGGCCCGCCTCACGAGCGATTAGCTTGGCTTCCCGCGTGGTGCCACGCTCATCGACCATTTCACACGGTTTACCAAAACGACCATGCAAACGATTTCCGAACTTGCGAGCGCGGGTGCTCATATCTGACTCGCTGCCGTCCATATTAAGCGGCAGCCCCACCACTAACAGATCCGGCTGCCACTCGTTAAGCAGCCGTGACACGACATTCCAATCGGGAATCCCATCCCTTGCCGTCAGCGGAGTGAGCTCGCGTGCACTGCGCAGCAGCTCGTTGCCCACCGCCACACCGATACGCCGAGTGCCGTAGTCAAAGGCCAGGATTAACCGCTGCCCCGCTTCGGCCATCAGGCGTGCCCCGCGTCTCGGGTCATCAGGTTAAGATCAATACCCAGTAAGCCAGCCGCCGCGGTTAAGCGCTCAACGGGTGGTGTGTTGAAGAGCACGCTGCTCTCGGCTTCAACCGTTAGCCAGCTGTTCTCCTTCAGTTCCTCTTCCAACTGCCCAACTTCCCAGCCCGCGCAGCCTAAGCAGACTAAAAAGTGCTCTGGCCCTTCGCCAGCGGCAAAGGCCTGAAGGATATCCAGCGAGGTGGTCAGCGCAATGCCATCCTCCACCTGAATACTCGAGTCCCACTGCTGGCTATCGCCAACATGCAGAATGAAGCCACGGTCTTTATGCATCGGCCCGCCGTAATAAACCGGCGCGTTACGGTGTGGACTCGCTTCACCGCCTAATTCCAGCTGATCAAACAGCGCCTCAAGCGTGATCTCTAACGGTCGGTTAGTGATCACCCCCATGCAGCCGTTGTTATCGTGATCGCAAAGATAGATCAGACTACCGGCAAAATTAGGATCTTCTAAATGCGGCATAGCCATTAGAAAGTGATGTTTCAAACTTTGCATGCGTCTCCCACTGCCTGCTGGCATCCCAGCAGGCATAGCGTAATAAGTGTCATTATAAGAGTGAAGCCGTGCTTAGGCTAAGCGGCGCTCAATGGCATCCAGCAGTAAACCGGCAATATTAGTGCCCCGCTGATCATCAATTTCACGCACACAGGTGGGGCTGGTAACGTTGATTTCAGTAATATAGTCACCGATGACATCGAGGCCGACAAACATTAAGCCTTTATCACGAATCATGGGCTGTACCTGCTGAATTAGCCAGCGATCACGATCAGTGAGCTCGCGACTCACGCCCCGCCCACCGGCAGCTAGATTGCCACGAGTCTCGCCCGCAGAGGGTATACGCGCCAGTCCAAAAGGAACGGGTTCACCATCGACCAACAGAATACGCGTATCGCCATTCTTAATTTCCGGCAGGTAGCGCTGGGCCATAATTTGCCGCTGCCCGCGCAAGGTAAGCTGCTCAATGACCGCGCCGATATTTCGGCCTTCCGGGCCAATATGAAAAATGCCGGTGCCGCCCATGCCATCCAGCGGCTTGAAGATGACATCGCCGTGCTCCGCATGGAAAGCGCGCAGTACATCGTCGCGGCTGGCCACAAGCGTCGGCGCGCAGCACTGAGGGAACTGTTGCGCAAACAGCTTTTCATTACACTGCAACAGCGCTGCCGTGGGGTTAACCACCAGCACACCTTCACGCTCAGCAAAGCCCAGCAAATGTACAGCGTTAGTAAAGTCAGCGTCGACGGGCGGATCTTTACGCATCAACACCACATCCAGCTCAACCAGTGGACGCGCAGAGGGCTCGCCCAGGTCGTACCAGTGGTTCGGATCACGATGCACTGTTAACGGCCGCATACGTGCGTAGGCTTGCCCTGCATTCAAGAAAAGATCCTCCTGCTCCATATAGTGCAGGGTGTAGCCGCGATCCTGGGCGGCCCATAGCATGGCCATGGTGGTGTCTTTCTTGTAAGCGATGTCGCTGATGGGATCCATCACAACGCCGAGCTGCAGATTTGATTGGCTCATCGGGGGCACTATCCAAACATGAACAATAGAGGCCCAGTATGCCGCACTGCCCGCTAGGCTCCAACTGCCCTAGCTCACTACTCGCTGAGCGCACCAGGTACTAAGCGAATAGCGTCAGGCTCCAGGGTGATTAACTGCTGCTTATAAAGCCGTCCAATGGCCTGTTTATAGGCGCTTTTACTTACCCCTAAGCGTGCTTTAACTTCATGGGCAGGGCTTTTATCCCCCAGCGCCAAATAGCCGCCGCTTTCACGCAATGCCTGCAGTATCTTATCGCCCACCACATCTAAACGAGCAGCACCTGGCGGTAGCAGCGAGATATTCAGGCGACCATCTTCACGACGCTGCTTCACGTAGCCCTTGACTGATTGACCACGGCGCAATGGCTGAGTGACGTCGTCCTGATAAATAAGCCCCCAGTAACGGTGATTCACCACCACCTTCATACCCAGATCAGTACGCTCCGCCACCACGACGGCGACTTCGTCACCCTTTTCCATGGCCCAGGCTTCATCGGTCAAAAAACGATCCAGCTTCATCGACGCCACTGGCCGCCCCTGATCGTCGCTATACAGCATGACCAGTACCCGTTTACCGGGATCAGGGCGGAACTGCTGCTCACTAAACGGCAGCAACACATCTTTCGGCTGCCCCCATTGTAGAAACGCGCCGATGTTATTGACGGCCGTGACCGTTAGGTACGCCACCTCTCCCAACTGGGCGGCTGCATCGCTGGCGGATCGGGGGGATGAGTGTGACTCACGCACCATGGGTGTCGTCCTTAAAGAAATAGATAAACATTATTGTGCCTAAGATAGATAAGGCAAAGCGCGGCAGGATAAGAGTGAAAAAAAACAGCCACGCTTGATGATAGATGGCTTTCACTAATAGTAAGTACTTACAAATCTCCAAAGTAGTGCTGCAGCAGCGAAAGTGCCACAACAGGAGCCGTCTCCGTACGCAGAACCCGTGGGCCGAGTGTCAGTGGCGTAAAGTCAGCGGTTTGGGCAGCGGCGATATCGCTCTCGCTCAAACCGCCTTCCGGGCCGATAAGCAGCGCTACCGACGCCGGGCGGTCTTGGCGATCGAACGCATTGCCGGTCGCTAGATGCAGCATCAAGCGCAGCGGCTCTTGGCGCTCTTCAAGCCATGATGATAGCGCCATAGGCGGATGCACTTGGGGCACCACCGCACGACCACTCTGCTCGCAGGCGCTAGCAGCCACTGCCTGCCAGTGGGCGAGCTTTTTATCTTCGCGGTCGCCCTTTAAGCGAACGTCACCGCGCTCGGTATACAGCGGAGTAATCGCCGCAACGCCCAACTCGACGGCCTTCTGAATGGCGTAATCCATTCGGTCGCCTTTAGAGATGGCCTGGCCTAAATGGACAGACAGTGGCGATTCACCACTACCCGACCATACAGCTTCGACCCGCGCTAGCGTCTGCTTGCGGCTAACGTCTGCCAAACGCACCCCCGCCTCGAGACCTTGGCCGTCAAATAGCACCAGCGGCGCGCCTTCACCCATGCGCAATACGCGGGTGATATGGCGCGCCGGGCCGTCAGGCAGTACGACGTCACTGCCTGCTACGAAAGCAGCAGGCACATAGAGTCGTGGCATTTTGCCATGCCGAGCATACCAATCAGCGGCATGCGTTTCTGACGACATCGCTTAGTGGGTATTCTCTTCTGCTTTCTGAGCCTGCTGTGCTTCGCGCTGCTTACGCTGGGCGTACATCGCTTCGAAGTTAACCGGTGCCAGCATCAGCGGCGGGAAACCACCACGGTTGACCAGGTTATCCACGCACTCGCGGGCATAGGGGAACAGCAGGTTAGGGCAGAAGGCACCTAGAGTCTGATCCAACTGCGCACCTTCAATACCGGCAATACGGAAAAGGCCTGCCTGCTCCACTTCCGCTAGGAAAGAGGTGGTACCGGTTTCGTTGTCGTTCACCTGGGCAGTGACTTTGACCACCACTTCATACTGGTCATCAGCAATTTTAGTGCTGGTTGTATTAAGATCCAGGTTCACCTTGGGTTTGAACGCCTGCTTGAACACCGAGGGCGAATTGGGCGCTTCAAAGGAAATATCTTTTACATAAATACGCTGCAGCGAGAATTTGAGCTGCGGTTTTTCGTCTGCCGCGGCGCCCGCCTGCGGTGTGTTGTTATCTTCCGCCATGAGAAAACTCCTGATTGTTGATTAAATAAAGGTAGTGTTGGTTACTTTTTAACCACCGGAAGGCCGTCGCCTTGCCACTGCGCCATACCGCCTCTCAACTTGTAAGCGCGCTCAAAGCCTGCTTTGGTGAGCTTGGCCTGTGCGGCACCAGAACTCTGACCGTGCTTGCATACCACGATGATCGGCTGGGCTTTCACTTTATCCAGTTCGCTCATGCGGCTATCGAGGTTGCTCTGCGGGATGTTGCGCGCCCCCGCGATATGCCCGGCTTTGAAGTCTTTATTTTCACGGATATCCAGCACCACCGCGTCTTCGCGGTTGATAAGCTGAGTGGCCTGCGAGGCGGTCAGAGCATTTGTGGAGGCGCTGCGCGTTTCATAAATAATCCACGCTATCAGCACCAGCAAAAATGCCCCAACTAGCAGGGGGTGGTTCTGTACGAATTCGAACACCTGATCGATCATCGCGAACACAATCTCTTGGTCTATGCAGAAAAAAGCGGCCTAACCGCTGCCAAAACGCGACAAGTATACACGTCAGATAGCTTCCCGCGCAGGCCAGGAGGCTGTCCGGCTTGGCCGATCGTCGCGAGAAGCACGGATTTTGATCCAAATTTATCGATCGATTGAGGCGAATAGCGCGCTATTTAACGAAATCGATCGACTAAAGTTGGCCAAAATACCGGGATTCGCAGTAGATCAGTGTTAAGCCGGACAGCCTCCTAAATCATGACGCCTGGCAGTTGCCTGCGTTATGATGCCCCAAGCGTGCGCCTGTCGCGACCCCGAATTTTCGAGTCGTTCGGCTTGCCAATCTTAACGAGGTTTTTTATGGATACTTCTCGCACCCCGCGCCCCGTGGCGCTGATTATTCTCGACGGCTACGGCCACAACCCCGAGAGCGACCATAATGCGGTGGCCGCTGCCCATACGCCGACGATGGATAAACTGTGGGAAACCCGCCCTCACGCCTTCGTTCATACCGATGGCCTTAACGTGGGGCTACCCGATGGCCAGATGGGCAACTCTGAAGTCGGCCATATGAATATTGGTGCCGGGCGTATCGTTTATCAGGACTTCACCCGTATCAGCAAGGCGATTGAAGACGGCGACCTGGATGTTAATGACAACCTCACCCAGCCAATTGACGAAGCTGTCGCCAATGGTCGGCCGGTACACTTAATTGGCCTACTCTCCCCCGGCGGAGTCCACAGCCATGAAGACCACTTTATTGCCATGGCCGAACTCGCGGCACGCCGTGGGGCCCAGCGTATTTTTATTCATGCATTCCTCGATGGTCGCGACATGCCACCGCAGAGTGCGTTAGCCTCGATAGAGCGCGCCAATGCTCGCCTGGCCGAGCTGGTGGGCGCTGATAACGGCTTTGTCGGCTCAATTATTGGCCGGTTCTACGCCATGGATCGCGACAACCGCTGGGAGCGGGTTGAGCAAGCCTACCGCCTGCTCACCGAGGGCCAAGCGGAGTACTACGCCACCAGCGCTGAAACTGCGCTCCGTGACGCCTACCAGCGCGGTGAAACCGACGAATTCGTATCGGCTAGCAGCATACCGCTCAAAGATGGTTCCAAAGAAAATGCCATCACCCTGCAGGATGGCGATGCAGCAATTTTCCTTAACTTCCGCTCCGACCGCGCCCGGGAGCTGACCCGCGCCTTTGCCGAGCCGGATTTCAACGGCTTCGAGCGCCGGGTATGTCCCAAGCTTGCCGGTAAAGGACTGGTGATGATGACCCAGTACGCCGCTGACATTCCTGCGCCTGCCGCCTTCCCGCCATCAGATCTCAATGACACCCTGGGGGAAGTCGTCGCCAAGCGTGGCATGAAACAGCTGCGTATTGCCGAAACAGAGAAGTACCCCCACGTGACGTTCTTCTTTTCAGGCGGCAATGAAGCCGAGTACGAAGGCGAGGAGCGAATCCTGGTGCCCTCACCGCGAGATGTGCGCACCTATGACGAAAAGCCTGAAATGAGCGCCTTTGAGATTACCGATAAGCTTGTCGACGCTATCGATGGCGGCAGCTTTGACCTGATCGTTTGCAACTACGCTAACGGCGATATGGTCGGCCACACCGGCGACTTCAATGCAGCGGTAAAAGCCATTGAGACCGTCGATACCTGCGTGGGTCGTGTCGTTGAAGCCATCGAGCGTGCAGGCGGCGCCTGCTTAATTACCGCCGACCACGGTAATGCCGAACAGATGGTTCATCCCGAAACCGGCGCACCGCAAACCGCCCACACCACCTTTGTGGTACCGCTTATCTACGTCGGCGAACGTGCGGCCTCGCTTGAAGAGGGCAAACTATGCGACCTGGCCCCCACGCTGTTGACCATGATGGATCAGAAGCAGCCCGAGGCGATGACGGGTAAACCACTGATCCATTATAAGTAATGTCTAATCGGCGCTATTTGGCAATAACTCTCCTGCTGGCGCTAAGTTATGCGCCAGCAGGCTTCGCCCAACAGGATGAAAATGCGGCGCGCCGGCAATTGGATGCGATTGGCCAAGAGATCGAGTCCGTTGCCCAACGCCTCAGCGCCACTGGCGAGGCCCGCGATAACGCCGAACGCGAGCTCAAGGAAGTCGAAACCAAACTTGCCGAGACTCATCAGCGCTTAGACACGCTACAAGCTGAGCGCCGCCAGTTGAATGATGAAACGACCCAGCTCCGTCAACATCGTGACCGACTCGAGAGCGAGCGTGCTGATCAATATGCCGCCTTAGGCCAGCAGCTCTCAGCGCTTTACCGCCTTGGCCCAACGCCGCAGCTCAAACTGCTGCTTAACCAGGGCGACCCGTCCGAGCTTGATCGTATGCAGGCGTATATGAATCGGCTAACTGAAGCACGCAATCGACGCTTAAATGCTATCGCCCGCCTTGATACGGCGCTCGCCGATACCCAAAAGGAGCTAAGCGAGCGACAGGCCCGCCTCGATACGCTGGCCGATGAGCTAGAAGAGCAAAGCGCGCTGTTAGCCCAACGCACCACCGAACGGCGAGGCGTTGTTTCCAACCTGGATGACCGCTACGGCAGTGAAGAGGAGCGGCTGGCCGACCTCAATCAGAGCCGCGAAGAGGCCGAGAGGGTACTCCGTAATATCCAGGCGGAGATGGCAAAACTTGCTGAACCCACGCCTACTACGCATATTGTAAGCACCCAAGGTGATTTGCCTTGGCCGGTACAGGGTTCAATCAGCAGCAATTTTCACCATCGCGACGGCGTGCACTATAACGGTATTGTGATTCAGGCCAGCGCTGGCACCCCGGTCACTGCCGTACACACTGGCCGAGTGGTATTCGCTGACTGGATGCGCGGGTTTGGTAACTTGTTGATTATCGACCACGGTGACCAGATCATGACGCTGCATGCTCACCTGCAACAGTTTAGCGTCAGGCCTGGTCAGCAGGTCAGTCGCGGTGATGAAATTGGTCGCGTAGGTGATAGCGGTGGTCAAACCCGCGCGGCGCTCTACTTCGAAGTTCGCCGCGGGGGTGAACCAATTAATCCACAGCGTTGGATTGCGCGTCGCTGACGGGATAAGCTGCATGACTATTGATGTCTCAATGTTCATTTTCAACTAAACATTTTCCACGACAGGGTGCGCGCTATGGCGCCACCTATCGCCCTGCGGAGTCTGCATGACGCTATCAGTTACCGGGGTATCAGCCCCCGCCAAGCGCTTCTTGGCTACCCTGCTCCCGATTGCTTTACTGTCGGCCCCGCTACCGCTGCTCGCCCAACCAGCTGGTAGTGGTGCGGGGGATGAGCCATCCTACGAACTACCCCTGGAAGATATTCAGACCTTCGCCGAGGTGTTCGAGCGCATTAAGCGTGCCTACGTTGAGGAGGTCGATGACAGCACGCTGCTACGCAACGCTATGCGCGGCATGCTAAGCGAGCTAGACCCCCACTCCGCCTACTTGGATGAGGAGGAGTACCAGAGCCTGCGCGAGTCGACTCAGGGCGAATTTGGCGGCATCGGTATCGAGGTGGGCACCGAGAATGGGCAGCTCATGGTGATTACGCCTATCGATGACACACCCGCTTCCCGCGCGGGGCTACTTTCTCGCGATATTATCGTCGCCATTGATGGCACACCCACCGACAGCATGTCGCTGCAAGAGGCCGTCACCCTGATGCGCGGCGAGCCGGGCACCGATCTACGCATTAGCGTGCTGCGTTCAGGCGAAGATTCACCGCGAGAATTTACCTTGACCCGCGAGGTTATTCGCAGCGAAAGCGTTAAACATGAGCTGCTCGAGCCCGGTTATGGCTACCTGCGTGTTAGCCAGTTCCAGTCGCGTACCCCGGAACAGGCGCGCGATGCGCTTGAGCTTATGGCTCACGAGCAGCCTTTAGAAGGGTTGATACTCGATTTACGTAATAACCCCGGTGGGGTGCTACAGGCCGCCGTCGGCATTGCCGACCTGTTCCTGGATGAGGGCTTGATCGTGTACACCGAGGGGCGCCTTTCGGATACCGAAATGTCGTTCTCCGCCTCACCCACCACGCCCGCTGCCGATGTGCCGCTGGTCGTGTTGATCAATGGCGGCAGTGCGTCAGCGGCGGAAATCGTCGCCGGGGCGCTGCAGGATCAGCGGCGTGGCGTGATTATGGGCACCGATAGTTTTGGTAAAGGTTCAGTGCAGCAGATTATGCCACTCGGTAATGGCGAAGGACTCAAACTCACCACGGCGCTCTACTACACTCCCAACGGACGCTCCATTCAGGCCCAAGGTATTGAGCCCGATGTGGACGTCGTGCGCGGTCGTTTGGAAGTCGCCGAGAGCCGTCGTGAAATTCGTGAAGCCGATCTCGAGGGCCACCTAAGCGCTCAGCAGGCGCCAAGGGATCGCCAGGAAATGGCCGAGCGGCTACTCAATGATTACCAGCTCAGCGAAGCGCTTAATCTGCTTAAAGCACTCAATGTAGTCGACCGTCAGCGGCGTTAACGACGCCTGATTTAACGACAGCTAAGCGGCAGGCGGCCGCGCTCCCCGGTCGCCTGCCGCATCAATACCCGCTTTAGCGGCACCAACTGGTTCATGCCGCTCATTCCCAGGTTACGCGCCAGCGTCAACGCCGGATCGTGGCTGCCGAACAGCACTTTAAACCCCTTCATCAGCCCCAGCATGGCGCTGTTATCAAAGCGCCGCCGGCGCTCATAGCGCCTCAAAGTACTTAACTCTCCCCAGGGCGCACCGCGCTGCCAAGCATGCACCACCTCTTCTGCCAAGACCGCCGCATCCATAAGGCCTAAATTGACGCCCTGGCCCGCCAGCGGATGAATGCTGTGGGCAGCGTCTCCCACCAGTGCGAAATGCGGCTGCACATAGTGACGGGCATGGCGCTGCACTAACGGAAACCGGTGGGCCTTATCGCAGACCGTTACCTCACCTAGGCGATGGCCAAACGCCCTCTCGAGCGCCTCCCCAAGCGCTTGGCGGGGCAATTCACTAAGCTCAGCGGCGTGCTCCGGCGTGGTCGACCATACGATGGAGCAGTAATGGTCATTCCCTTCCACGGTTAAAGGCAGAAATGCCAGTGGGCGACCGTCAATAAACGCTTGCCGAGCAGCGCCACCATGGGACTTGGCGCACATAACGGTGGTCACCACAGCCTCCTGCTGCATATCGTCGCTGGCCACCTCGATACCGGCCATTTCGCGTAGCACCGAGTGGGCACCATCTGCGGCGATGATTAACGGCGCATGTAGCTGTCGCCCATCGTCAAGTATCAGCCAGTCGCCACTTGAGGCTGGCTTTGAAGTAGGTGAGCTTGTGCGCTGCAACGCCTGTAGGCGAGCGCCAAAAAATGGGGTGACATTGGGATGGCCAACGACCTGGCTATTGAGCGCGGCCAGCGTGACCGCGTTCTCAACAATATGGCCCAGCACCGCGACACCCGCCTCGTCGGCAGAAAAGGCAATTTCACCACTGCCTTCGGCATCCCATACCTGCATACCTTGGTAGGGAGTCACTCGGGATTTCTGCATTGCAGGCCAAGCGCCCAAATGGGTTAGCAAACGCTGAGAGACCGGCGTTAACGCGCTTACCCGCGGCGCTGGCAGCTGGCTAGTGGCATGTTCAAGGCTTAACGGCGCGGGCTTTGCTTCCACAAGCGCTACCTGCATGCCCGCCTGGGCTAACAGCGCGCAGAGCGCAGTACCGACCATGCCTCCGCCAACAATAATCGCTTCAAAGCTTTCCACCGACGGCTTCGCAATAGAAGAGTCCGTATGCATAGCGTTCCCTTGTTCATATTCATAGCCTAGGATGTATAAGCTTAACGTTCTAAGCCCATGGCGCGTCGAGCCAGCCCTCGCCGCAGGGGCCCAACCAGATTCAAGCCGATTAACCCCGCGGCCCGGGCATGGGGCAACAGCGGGAAGGAGAGCCCGAATAGCCGCACCAGGCCGTCGCTAAAGCGAATCACATTGGCGCGGTCTCGGGAGCGCTGCTTCTCAAAGGCTTGCAGCGTACTCATATCGCCCAACGGCCGCTTGGCCTGCTCGCCCTGCTCCAGCGCTTCGACCAGATCCATTACCCCACGCAGGGCCAAGTTGAACCCCTGCCCCGCGACCGGGTGCAAAGCGTGGGCAGCGTTACCCAATACCGCCAGCCCTGGGCGCACCGGTTCTTCAGCGGTGACCAGTGAAAGCGGATAGGCGTGTCGGGTGCCTACGCGGGTAAAGCGACCCACCCGGTCGCCAAAAGCACGCTGAAGTTGCAGCAGAAATTCACGCTCGGGGAGCGCCATACGCGCTGTTTCGCTGCCGCTGGGGTGCGTCCAGATTAACTCCATGGCCTGGCCGGGCAGTGGCAACAGCGCCATTGGCCCTTGGGAGGTAAAGCGCTCGTAAGCAACCCCTAGGTGGGGCTGGCTTACCCCTACGTGTGCGATCAGCGCCGTCTGCTGGTAAGACTCATGGCGGCTGCCAATACCAAGCTGCTCTTTCAGCCCAGAACGCCCTCCATCTGCCAATACCGTTAGCCCTGCCGTTAGCTGGCTACCGTCTGAGAGCTGCAGATCATGACCGTTCGCTACGGGGGTAAGTTGCTCAACCTTCGCCGGGCAGTGCCACTCCAGCGGCAGTTGAGCAAGCCGTTGGTGTAGCACACGGCCCATCCACGCATTGGGGATTACATGGCCCAACGCTGCAACGCCCAGCTCGTCAGCGCTCAGCCGTGTCGCTCCTAAGCGGCCTCGCTCACTGATATGAATGCGTTTGATAGGCGTGGCCTCACCGCGCATCGCTTCCCACACGCCCAACTGCTGAAAGCGCTGGGCTGAACCCTCCGCGATCGCGCTGGCCCGGGCATCAAAACTGGGCTGCCAGGTAGTTTGCTGCGACTGAACAGCCATCGGTGCCGACTCAATGATCGCCACACGCCAGCCATGGCGCTCAATCAGCGGTGCCAGGGCGCAACCTAAACTGGCGCCTACCAGGCCCCCTCCCACAATCACGATGTCATGCGTCAGCGCTCCCTTAACCGCCTGATTAGACTGCTGCATTGGCTTCTCCCGACCACGACGCCACTTCATAAAGAGGCACTAATAATTTCGTAACGTAAATTACATAAAGGCCATTGCAAACATTTATGACTGGTTATTTTTTAGCCATTAATGCTTCGATTTCGACGATCTGCTTAGGCACGTCTGCGGTCAGCACTTCATGACCTTCGTTAGTGACGACCACATTATCTTCAATTCGAATACCAATGCCCTGATAGGCGTCAGGAATATCGTCATCGCTAGGGATATACAGGCCGGGCTCCACGGTGAGCACCATGCCTGCGACCAGTGGCCGAGGTGTTTGCTCATCCAGCCGATAGGAACCAACATCGTGTACGTCCAGCCCCAACCAGTGCGACGTTGAGTGCAGGTAAAAGCGTCGATAACTCTCGTCATCAATGCGCGCCTGTACATCACCTTCCAGCAGGCCAAGCTCAATCAGCCCGGTAGTTAAGTCATGCACCACGCCCTTGTGGATATCCACAAGGGTGGCACCCGGCTGGACGGCACTCACAGCGCGCTGCTGGGCGTCGAGCACCACCTGGTAGAGCGCTTGCTGGGCATCATTAAAACGCCCAGACACCGGAAATGTGCGGGTAATATCACCGGCATATAACTCAAACTCGGCGCCCGCATCAATGAGCACCAAGCCGTCTTCACACAGCGGTGCGCTGTTTTCAATATAGTGCAGTACACAGGCGTTGGCACCGCTACCCACAATCGTACTGTAGGCAGGGCCACTGGCCCCATGCCATACAAACTCATGCTCTAGCTCGGCCTGGAGCTGAAATTCGCTCAACCCGGGGCTAGACACCTGCATGGCGCGCCGGTGCGCATGGGCAGATATCAACGCCGCATGCCTGAGCAGGGCAATTTCAGCGTCGCTTTTGATTAACCGCATGGCGTGAATCAACGGGCTGATATCCAGCCAACCTTTTAGCGGCGGCCGACCACGCCTAAGCCCGGCCTGGGCTTCCTGTAAAGCCTCTTCAGCCATGCTGACAGCGTCAGCATTATCTAGTGGTAGATAAAGCAGCTCGCGCCCCGTCAACAATTCGGTCAGCCGTTCATCGCGTACTGCATTTTCAAACGCCTGATCAATTCCGTATTCAGCGACCACGCCTTCGGCGCCCAAGCGGCGCCCTGTCCAGGCTTCCATGGTGGGGTCACGATCCTGACAGAACACCACGCTTTCACCTTCAGCGCGCCCTGGGAGCAGCAACAGCAGCGCATCCGGTTCGCGTATGCCCGTCAGGTAGTAAAAATCGCTGTTCTGGCGGAAAGCAAATTCGCTGTCCCGGGAGCGGGTCATCAGTCCGGCACCGGGAAGAACCACCGCTGCGTTATGTGGCAACTGGGCCATTAAGGCGTCACGGCGGTGGCGATACTCGGCCACGCTGACCGCAGGGGGACGAGGTAACATTTCGGGCCGCATAGAGGCTCCTAGCATAGAGATTCAGACTGAGGCGATTAATGAACGGGCGCGTCGGTTTGTTCGACTTGCGGCATCCCAGGGTGTTGCTCGGTATACAGCAACATGGCGGCCATACGGGCATGCTCGGTAAGCGCAAACAGATCGTTTTCATTTTCGGGGCTGTCGTCGATATCGGTATCTATACGGCCCAGCGCCTGCAAGTCATCAATCGCCTCACGGAGCGCCGGAGACCAGCGCTCACGCAGCTCGTTGTCGGCTACTTCATCGACCACTTCGATAAAGCCCAGCGTCCACTCTTTAAGCCCTTGCGCCTGCTCGCCCAGGGAGAACAGCTCGTCGGGTAGCAGCGGCGTATAGTCCAGGTCGCTAGCGCTGAGCGCCTCTACGGTTTGCCGCCGCCAGCCTAGTAGCCGCTCGGCGCTTGCCTGATCGCGAGGCTGCTCAACGCCTAGGCTCTGGCAGACTTCGTCCAACCAAGCCTCTGCATTCACATCGCGTAGTGCCAGCAGCGCACATAAACGGCCATCCAAAAACGCTGGTGACTGCATGCTGCCATGGAGAAGAAAGACATCTGCGACATCGGAGAAGTCCTGACGCTCATCAATCAATGACATAGTATTTAATAACCTCGTATTCACTGGGCGTGTGATGGATAGGGTGGCGTCAATGGTACGAGATGCACTCGCCGCGCGTTGACCGCGCACAAGCGCCTCTCTTATAGTGAGCGACACCTATCTTCCTATGCTGTGATGTTAACGCATTGGGCCCCTTGCTGGCCCGTGCTGGAGTCTTTGATGAGCAACGCCAAGCGGCCAACCAAAGAAATAACCCTGTTAGGGCGCGGCTATATCATTGCCTGCGACACGGGCGAAGAGGCCAAACTTGATCGCGCCGCGCGCTACTTAGACCGCGCCATGCAGGGTATCAATGCCCAAAGCAGCGTGTTGGGGAGTGAGCGTGTGGCGATCATGGCAGCCCTCAATATCACCCACGAGCTTCTTGAAGCCATGGATGAACACCGCGCCGGTGAAGAGAACCTGCACCGCCTAAATGAACGCCTTGAGCGAGCATTGGCCAAAACGCGCCCGTCCTAGGCTTTACCTGAAAGTGCTGTCAGCGATTAAAGACTCGGCGAACGTTTAACCCAGACCTTTGGCATTAGCCGTCGCTCTGTTAGGATGGCGGGGTTCTCTGGGGTGTACGCCAGTCGTTATAGTCCCTCGAGCCTATGCGTAATACCCAGGGGGCCAAATGCTAGCCAGGCCCGTGTGCATGTCCGTGCGTCGGAAAGCCTGACGGTCTGGCTGCGGCCACCCACCTGAACCAGTAGGTTCAGGGCCAGAATGACAGCGGCACTCTGGAGAACACCCGAACATAGCTGTGAGAAAATATAGGGCATAAGAGAACATATGCATGGAACGCCTGCATCCGGAAGAGGATAAGCGCGCGCTACGCCGCTTTTTACGTCGCCAACGCCGAGCCCTTTCTCAGCATGAGCAGCGCCTTGCAGCAGAGCGCTTGTGCCAACGATTAAAAACCCTGCCTGAAATACGCCGCGCACGGCGCTTAAGTCTTTATCTGCCTGTCAACGGCGAAATCGATCCTACTCCGCTTATTCCCTGGTTACGCCAGCGTAACGTCGATATTTACCTACCTGTTTTACGCCCGTTTAGCGCTAACCACCTGTGGTTTGTTGCCTATCGCTCTGACACCCCAATGGTGAAAAACCGTTTTGGGATTTGGGAGCCTGATGTGCGATTCAGCGCCCAGCGGCGTAATCGGCTGCCCGCTTGGGCACTAGAAACGCTGATTGTTCCGCTAGTCGGATTTGATGCTAATGCGAACCGCATGGGCATGGGGGGCGGGTTTTACGACCGCAGCTTAGCGTTTATGCATCGCCCCGGCCCATCGCCGACTTTGATTGGCGTCGCTCATGCCTGCCAACAGGTGGCTTCTCTGCCTGTGGAGCCATGGGATGTGCCTTTACAGGTAGTCGTCAGCGACCAAGGCTGCGTACGCCGCCAATAAACCACTACAAAAAAGGCCGACCCAATAAAGGATCAGCCTCTCTCATATGCTATTTGTCACCTTGCGGGGATTAGCTTCCCGACAACGCCTGCGCATAGCCGGTAGCAAGTACACCTAATGCAAAAACCACCATCAACGCCATTACCATATCAGGCTTCTTCCGCCGCATGCCGCTTCTCCAACACCTTTGCCGTTGCCGAATGTGCTAAATCCACCACACTTTACTGTTTTAAAAGGGTGGCAGATTTGCTTAATTTCGCTCACGACTATAGGGCTATTAGGCCACCGTTGACAACTGGTTTAACGACATTTTTTAGCCCCATTTCTGAGGATTAAGTTACGTTAAGCCACTAGCAGCTCTGACGTTTAAGGTAAGCAACCACTTACACACAACTATTTGCTCATACCTTTTACTCACCGCAAGGCAACTTTAAGCCATAAACAGTCGGTAGGCCGGATTATCGCTTTCGCGCCAGTAACGGTAACCGATGGCGTCTAAATACTCCGCCACATGGGTGCGATCACCGTTGGGCACTTGCATACCCACCAATACGCGACCATAGGCTGCGCCATGGTTGCGATAGTGAAACAACGAGATGTTCCAGTCGTGGGGTAACTGCGTCAAAAAGTTCATCAGCGCACCGGGGCGCTCGGGGAACTCAAAACGGTACACTTCTTCTTCAAAACGCTCGCTGGGACGGCCGCCGCTTAGGTGGCGAATATGCAACTTCGCTAACTCATTGTCGGTCAGGTCTTCCACTTGGTAGCCACCGTCACGCAGCTTGTCGATTACTGCCTGACGATCTTCACCGCCGGGCTTCACCTGCACGCCTACATAGATATGCGCTTCGCTGCTGTCAGCGTAGCGATAGCTAAACTCGGTCACCATGCGCTTGCCCAGCGTGCGGCAAAACTTTTTAAAGCTGCCGGGGTTCTCGGCAATGGTCACCGCCAGGATCGCTTCACGCTGCTCGCCTAGCTCTGTGCGCTCGGCAATGTGCTGTAGGCGGTCAAAATTGGTATTGGCGCCTGAGTTAATGCACAGCAGCGTTTCGCCCTCAGCACCGGTCTGCTGGATATATTTTTTCAGCCCCGCCAGCGAAAGCGCGCCAGAAGTTTCTGCCACTGCACGGGTATCTTCAAAAATATCTTTCACCGCCGCACACATTTCATCGGTATTAACGGTGATAACGCCGTCGATCAGATCTTTGATCAACGAAAACGGCACCTCGCCGATTTGCGCCACCGCAACGCCTTCGGCAAATACGCCCACTTGGTCGAGCACCACACGCTCACCCGCCTCCAATGCGGCTTTTAGGCAGGCACTGTCTTCGGCTTCCACACCGATCACTTTGATATCCGGGCGTAGGTACTTCACATAAGCCGCGACACCGGCGATCAACCCACCACCACCAACCGGCACGAAGATGGCATCTAAACGCCCAGCGTGTTGGCGCAGAATTTCCACGCCGATGGTGCCTTGACCGGCCACCACATCGATATCGTCAAACGGCGGAATATAGGTGTAGCCATGCTCTTTGATCAGCTCTTGTGCATGCTCGACGGCAGCGGCGAAGGCATCCCCTTTGAGGACGACCTTGGCGCCCCGGGCACGCACCGCCTGCACCTTGATATCGGGGGTTATGCGCGGCATCACAATGACGGCTTTGACCCCCATCAGCTTGGCGGCCATGGCCAGCCCTTGGGCGTGGTTACCGGCGGAGGCGGCAATGACACCTTTATCTTTTTGAGCCTGGGTGAGCTGCGCCATTTTGTTATAAGCGCCACGGATCTTGAACGAAAATACCGGCTGTAGATCTTCGCGCTTAATCAAAATCTGGTTGTTGAAACGACGCGACAAAAAGGGTGCAGGGGAAATCGGTGTCTCACAAGCGGCTTCATAAACGCGGGCTTGGAGGATCTTTTTGACGGTTGCTTCGAGCATGCGGGTATCCCAAGAGAAAAACGTGAGCGGACAAAGCTTTCATTGGTAGCAGATTACGTATAGCGGCGTCTAGCCGCGTTTCCATCGGCAGGCAACGTTTAGGTCGTTATACTAGCGCCACTATCTCTTTTCTCTAACTCTCCTCTGACTCACAAGGCTTTTTATGAACCAAGCTATGAACCAGGATGAATTAAAGGCCGCCGTGGCGGATGCCGCCATTGCAGAAATTAAATCTCAATTGGAAAAGGATACCATCTTAGGCATTGGCACCGGCTCCACGGCTAACCTGTTTATTGATCGCCTGGGCCCCCTACGCCATCACTTTAAAGGCGCGGTGGCGAGCTCTAAGGCAAGCGCCGAGCGCCTTGAGAAACTGGGCATTGAGGTGTTTGAGCTCAACAGCGTTGGCACAGTCCCTTTTTACATCGATGGCGCAGACGAAGTAAATGCTAACTTACATATGATTAAAGGCGGTGGCGCTGCGCTAACTCGCGAAAAAATTGTGGCTGCCTGTGCCGAACGCTTTATCTGCATTGCCGATGGCTCAAAGTACGTGCCTCAGTTAGGTCATTTTCCGCTACCGGTTGAAGTCATCCCCATGGCTCGCTCTTATGTCGCCCGCGAGCTGGTAGCGCTTGGTGCCGAGCCGGTTTATCGCCAGGGGGTAGTCACCGACAATGGCAACCAAATCATCGACTGCTTTGAATTTTTGATCGAAGACCCGGTAGCCATGGAGGCGCGTATCAACGCTATCGTCGGAGTGGTGACCAATGGCCTGTTTGCCGCCCGCGGCGCCGATGTTCTGCTGCTGGGCAAGGAAGATGGCGTAGAGCGCATCACGCGTTCATAAAAAGACTATTGTCACTCGTTGAGGAATTATCTCTGCCAGAGTGATTTCTGCACGGGTGGGAGGTAGCTTTAGCTTGCGACCATTTAAGCGGATAACAAGACAACGGCATATAAATAACTGCACTGGTTACCGGGGCAGCAGGGCTTCCAATCCTGTCAGGGTGCGAGCCAGCGCACCTTTTTGTGCCTCAATCACCGCGCGGCCGGCGCGTCCAGCCTGTTGGGCGCGCTCGGGGTTGGCAAAATAGCCTGCCACAGTGTCTGCCAGGGCCTCCGGGCTATCGACTAAGGTTAGCGCACCTGCCGCTAGAAGCGGCTCAGCCACATCAGCGAAGTTTTCAATTGAGGAGCCGCTAAGCACCGGCCTGCCGAGCGCCGCGGGTTCAAGCACATTGTGCCCGCCCAATGGCACTAGGCTGCCCCCCACAAAGGCCACACGGCCCGCCGCATACAGCATAGCCAATTCACCAAGCGTATCCCCCAGGTAAACCTGCGTTTGCTTTGTGGCAGGCTGCTGGAGGCTGCGGCGGCTGAGTGCCCAGCTTTCTGTTTGGCAAAGCTTAGCCACCTCATCAAAGCGCTGGGGGTGACGGGGCACCAGCACCAGCAACGCGCTCGGATAGCGCCTAAGTAGCTGACGATGAGCTTGAAGTATCAGTGTTTCTTCGCCATCTCGGGTTGAGCCCGCCACCCAAACCGGACGCTCTCCCCACTCTTGAAGTAAGTGCTCACCCTCTTTCTTCGCCTTATTTTGGCTAGCCATTTCAAATTTCAGCGAGCCGACTATGCGGGTGATACCCGTGCTGCAGCCAAGGGCATTAAAGCGTTCGGCGTCTGCCGATGATTTTGCAGCTAGCCAGCTAATCTCGGCGAGCGTGCTGGCCATTAGCGGGCGCAGGCGTTGGTAGCGCTTAAAGGCGCGGGGCGATAGGCGGCCATTCACCACGGCCACCGGCACACCCTGCTGGCGGCAGGCGTGAATCAAGTTGGGCCACAGCTCGGTTTCAAACAGGATCGCTAGTTCGGGCTGTACGCTGCGTACAAAGCGTCTGGCAGCACCGGGAAAATCCAACGGCAGGAAGCGATGGGTAAGCCTTGCCTGATCGCTTGGGGGTTGCTCGCTAATGAGCGCTTGGGACTGCTGGGCGCCGGTAGCGGTCATGGTGGTGAGCAGCAGGCTATGCATTGGGTGACGCGCTAGTAGTCCCTCAATCAACGGTCGAGCAGCGCGGACTTCTCCCACCGAGGCGCAGTGCAGCCAAATGCGTGGCGCAGGGGGAAGCGGCTGCAGGCGTAAACCCAGCCGTTGAAGGCGTGAGTAAGTGGGTACTTGCTCACGCCAGATGCGCCAGCCAATCAGCGGTGAGAGCGCATACAGTGCCGCTGAGTAGGCAAGCCGAGGCCAGGCAGGTGAAGACATCAGAGGTTTCTTAACGCTCACGATCTAGAATCGAACTAATCATCGCCGAGGTCGACACGCCATCTTCAAAGCCCAGTACTTTAACCTCGCCACCATTAGCGATAACCGCCGCGCCCCCGGCGATATCTTCTGGCCGGTAGTCGCCACCTTTGACTAATATATCGGGTAGCACCGCTTCGATCAGCGCCTGGGGGGTGTCGTCACCAAACGGCACGACCCAATCGACGGCGCCTAACCCCGCCAACACCTGCATGCGCCGGTTAAGTGGATTAATCGGCCGCTTGGGCCCTTTCAGACGGCCAATAGAGGCATCGTCGTTAACCGCGACGATTAAACGGTCACCCAGACGTTTAGCCTGCTCCAGATAAGCCACGTGGCCAGCGTGCAGAATATCAAAGCAGCCGTTGGTCATGACCACCCGCTCACCGCGCAGTTGAGCAGCACGCACCGCCTCGATCAATACATCCGGCTCAATCAACCCAAACTCGGCCAGCTTATCGCCATGTAAGGCCGTGTAGAGCTCGGCGATGGAAAGCGTTGCCGTGCCCGGTTTGGCCACTACCAACCCTGCCCCCAGGTTGGCCAGCATCATCGCTTCGGGAAAGGCGTGGCCTGCCGCTAGCGCTAGCCCCATTAGGCCAATAACGGTATCGCCCGCCCCTGTCACATCGAAGACTTCCTGAGCGCGGGTAGGCAGGTGTAGCGGCGCATGCCCATCACGAATCAATGTCATGCCCTTTTCACTGCGGGTAATCAGCAATGCTTCCAGCTCAAGCTCAGCGCGCAGCGCTTCGCCGCGGCGGGATAACTCAGCATCGGTCGCACAATGGCCCACCACGGCTTCAAATTCGGTGAGATTGGGGGTAATTAAACTCGCCCCACGATATTTGCTGAAATCCTGCCCTTTCGGATCGATTAGCACCCGCTTACCCTGGGCTCTTGCGTTGGCTATCAAGTTTTCTACTTGGTTCAGCGTGCCTTTGCCGTAGTCGGAAAGGATCACTATGTCGCAATCAGGGAGCGCCTTTTCTACCTGCGTCACTAGCTCAGTGGTATCGACACTGTCCAAGCGCTGCTCGAAATCCAGGCGCAGCAGCTGCTGGTTACGACTCATCACACGCAGCTTGGTAATCGTCGGCACCTCAGCGCTACGCTGAAAGTAAGTACTTACCCCTGAAGCACTCAAGCTGGCTTGTAGAATCTGTGCGTTGTCATCGTCTCCGATCACGCCCGCTAGCACCGCGTGGCCACCTAGGGAAGTAATGTTCAATGCCACATTGGCCGCCCCGCCTGGGCGATCTTCGACATCTTCCACGCGCACCACCGGCACCGGCGCTTCGGGGGAAATGCGCGAGGTACCGCCATGCCAGTAGCGATCTAGCATGACATCGCCGACCACTAGCACGTGGGCATGTTCTAAGGCGGTTAAATCAATCTTCATCGATGCTCCCTGCGCTGGCGGTAGAGTCGGTATGCGCCAGCAGTGTATCCAGTTTAGCGATAACGTCGTCTGCTTTAATCAGCATCATGGCACTTGGGTGGCGCACCCGTTGGCCCCAGCTCACCTCATCTACCGACTTATGCAGATAAGTACGTACCGCTTCGGGGTAGGCGTTGACCGCAAAATCACGCCACAAATAGGGCGCGGCGCGCTGGGGATTGGTGGAGGCATAAAGCCCCAGTGCGGGTGTTCCCATGGCATTGGCCATATGAATCGGTCCGGTATCCGGCGCTATCACCGCTTGGGCTTGATCGATCAGCGCTAAAACCCCTTTTAAAGAGGTGCCGCCAATGGCGTTAATCACACTGCCTGGCTGGCAAAGCGCTTCGATTTGATCGCCTATTTCCCGCTCCAAGGCACTACCACCGCCGGTCAATACGCTTTTAAGACCGTATTGCACCCAAGCGTGTTCAATAACGCTAGCGTAGCCTTCTACCGACCAGTTGCGAAAATTACGCAGGCGAACGTTGCTACACGGGTTAATGACGAGGTAAGGGGCCTCACCGCTGATCACCTGAGCCTCATTACGTGCCGTATCGGGCACAGGTAAATCCCACGTTAAGCGGTTATCCTCTACCCCGAGCACCCGGGCGAAGTCCATAAAGGACTCCAGCACATGGGCATTCGGGTGGGGCGCGAGCTGATGCTGGGTGAACCAGTGCTGAGCATCTTTGGCGCGCGCCTTGTCATAGCCCACACGTACGTCGGCCTTCAGCCCAAGTGACAGCATGCTGGCACGTATGGCCTGCTGCATATGCAGCAGTACATCGAAGCGCGTATCGGCAAGCTGCCGCCATAGCGCACGCATACCGGCAATACCGGTCGACTTGTCGTAAACAACGAACTCGACCCCGGAAAGCCCCGCCAGTAGACTGTGCTCCCCCTTACCGATAATCCAGGTAATGCGCGCATCGGGCCACTGGCGCTGCAACGCCCGCACCGTGGGCACGAGATTGCACACATCTCCTAGGGCGGAGAGGCGCAAAATGGCAATGTGGTTAGGCTGAACAGGCAGAGAGGGCTTCATGCGCTTAGCGGCACTCCGGCAGAGAAATTGGCTGATTTTACATGATGTAGACAGTTTATGTGACGCGCCGGGAACACACCAAATTGATCCAGACCTATTCACTCGCGATTACTGGTGTGAACGCGGATTAATTGTGGGCGAAGCGCCTGGCCGGGGCAGTAGCCTGTTTTTACAGGCAACCCCGACCGAGCAGTGGGTATTAAGGCCCTATCGCCGGGGGGGCATGGCGGCCAAACTCAGTGAGAAACGCTATTTATGGACTGGCGCTGAGCGCACCCGGGCATTTCGTGAACTGCGCTTAACCGCCAAGCTTTTTGAGCAAGGCCTACCGGTACCCCGCCCCGTAGCGAGCTGCGTTACCCACTACGGGCTTACTTATGAAGCCGCGTTGATTACCGTGCGCATTGCTGGCGCCAAAGCATTCGCTGAGTTACTCGTCAACGATCTGGCGGATGAAGCGTTATTAAAGCGTGTAGGTGCTATGATTTACCGCTTTCATCAAGCGGGGCTTGATCATGTTGACCTGAACGCCCGCAATATTTTGATCGACCCCACGGGCGAGCCTTGGCTGATTGATTTTGATCGCTGCAGGCTACGGTCTCCAGGGAAGTGGGGGAAAGAAAATTTAGAGAGGCTGGAGCGCTCCATCAAAAAGTTCACCGAAGCGCCGTTTATGCCTATCATTTATAAAGGATACCGCTGCTAATTCAGTTGTTACCTAAACCGGGTATCAATTTTGAGTGTTCCTCTCTGGGTTCAGTTCATATAGCTTGATTCTCAAGCTTCCGCTGGCAGGCTCGGTAGCTACCCCATAACACCACAAGCCAAAAAGTGTAAATCATGACCCCGCTATTATGAGTCAAAAAAGCTTGTGAGAGACCAAAATCTATATAAGCGACCGGCAGCAGCGCCCCACCTACGGCTAATGATCGAAGTTCCAGATTAGGCGCATTCAACTGGCGCATAAATAGCCGCAGAGGTACCAGATAAAGTAATAGCAGAGCGGCAAGACCAAGGACTCCTCGTTTAGCGGTCGCATCCACAAACTCATTGTGTGCATGCTCATACTGAACAACGCCTGGATCAATCACACCAACCCCCGCTAGCGCCTGCATTCCGTGTTGATAACCATTGCTACCCCAGCCAAGCAGCGGTTTCTCAATGATTAGATGGGAGGCCCCCTTCCACATCTCAAAGCGCGCTCCCACTGAGGAGGTTCGGCTCTCGCCCGATACATAGCGTTCAATATCTTCGAACGCCTGATGGACACGTTGTTGAACACCTAGCTGAGGCACTGCATATACGCACAACGCCCCCAACAACACTATAGTTAAGGCGCCTATCTTCCAGTGCGTAGCGAGCTCATATCCATAGGCGCGGTACAGCACCCAAAGTACAAAGGGAAGCCCTACCCATCCCCCTCTGCTACCGGAAAAGAGCGAACCCAAGACACCTCCCAGAGCCCCCAGAGTCAACAAAAGCAGCCACTGTTTGCGATTGGGCTGCACAATTGCCCAGCCCATACCGGCTAAACATAATATGCCCGTTAACATACTAATGTTCCCAAACTGGATAACATGGGTATACCCGCCTGCGCGCTCAACGCCTATAAGCAGCTTTTGCCAAGCACCCCAGCTTCCAACAGCCACTCCCCCCACGGCCAGGCCACTCCATAGCCAACCTAGCCGTGGTGGATAGGCCAATATCAACGCTAATACAGGAACTACCAATATAAAACGCAATGGTTTATCCGCACCTCGAAATCCCTGCTCGTCGCTCCAGGCTTCGAATAGCCCCACCAGTGCGTAAAAAGCCAATACACCAATAACCCACCAATCTTGACGGTCAAAGCGTACATTTGTGCGGATGAAGGGCAGCGCAAAAGCGCCAAGCAGCAATAGCCCGGCGCCTACTGAGTAGCCTGAGGGTACAATAGGCGCAATGGCGCCCAGTAGCAACACCGCAAAGGAGGTATACCCGCGCATCAGCGAAAAATGAGAGGGCGCAGAAGAGAGTGACGATAAGTCCATAAGTATTTCCGTTTGGGCACGGGGTGGAGAAAAGTCGCTATTCTGACAGACTCTTTACTGCGTGACAGCCAATCCTCTGCCAGGGTTCAATGTGAAGACTAGCTTGTATCTCAGCAGCAGTGGTTATAATTAACTATTTCGACTTCAAGGTTCACAGTCGTGCTTACAACTGTCCAGTCTTTTCAAAATATTTTTGCATTACTAAAAGGCCAATGAGGTGTTCTTGCTGATAATTTAAAAATGGTTTTACATAATCATTAGCATTTTGAATTATTTGCTTTGCCTCACCAAGGTGGCAAGAGTAATAAGCCATCTTCTCTTCTAAATCTGAGTAGTCATCAGCTACCTCAACGTAGTGATAGCCCGGTTTAAGCACTCCTTCCATAAACCAAGTCTCATACTTAGGCTTAGCCATAAAACATAAAGAGTTAGAGGCCATAATCCACTTGAGATTCGTCGCCACATCATTACCCTCTATACTCAGTATAAATTTATACTGCAATTGTTCACTAATACTCATAAACGGGCGTGCACAGGGATCACCTTGGACACCTTTACGTGTGTCTCCTACATCACACAGGGGATGAGCGTAATACTGTTTAACAAATGCCTGACGGTGCGACTGATGACAGGCCCCACGCCACACCAGCTTATCTTTCTTATCGTCAAAGCTTAGCGGATCGTTAACAAAATAATAATGTCTCACTCGGTTTAATTTCAGCAGGATAGAGTACTGATTATCTTGAGTAATGGGGCGGCTTTTTACAAAAGCAGGCTCTTGAGGTACGTTGCGAACATCACCTGGTAAGAAATGGAATTGTAAGGACTCATTAAACCTCAACAAATAGCGTTTCATATCGATATAGTAAGACCAGCTTTTTTGTTTGGAAAAACTGCCGACTCTTTCCGCTTGCTGATTAAGGACACTCTGTCCAGAGAGCTTGTTATAGTAATTAACTCGACTTTCAATATAATATCGATCTCTACCTAGCGGCATTCTATTAAATGCATTGAGAATTTTTCTCTGCTCATAGTGATAGTATCTTTTAGGCAAGCCAATTTCAAAAACACCTTTACCGTAAAACAAAAATTTATGCTTGTTTGCTTTCCATCGATTTTTCAAGGACATAAGCTTTAGCCTATACTGTCATAAGAAGTGTCACAGGAGCACTATATGGAGCGGTATAACGGCAAGTAAGCTGCGGCCATTGCATCAGGAGAGTAGTTCTCCAATTGAGCAAAAGCCCTATAAGATAATTCAGCCCTAAGCCGGCTATCATTCATCATTCTCTTGATACCATCGGCTAGCATTGCGGCATTATTTGGGGGCACTAAAAGACCCGTCTGTTCATGCGTTATTATATCAGGAATTCCCCCTACGTCGCTGGCAATAATGGAGACTTTAGCAGTCATTATATCTAGGAGTACCGACCCTAATCCTTCATTCCGTGAAGGAAAGGCAAAAAGATCCAATGCTGGCATATAGTCACCAATATTGGCTTTGAAGCCCAACCAACGAACATTACTTAAAGATTCGCTCTCCTGTTGAAGCTTATGCTCATCTTCCCCCTTTCCAAAAAATACAAACAGCACCTCTGGATACGTTTTTTCAAACTGTCGAGCCACCTCTAGCAGTACTCTCTGCCCCTTATGGCGATCCACCAATGCCCCAATATGTCCCACAATAAAGCGTCCTGGGTACGTATCACGTAGTTTTTTTGCAACATCAGGATTATGGCGAACAGGTGTATATGCACTTGCGATAACAAATATTGATCGCGGCACTAACGCATTAATCTCACGGGCAATGACATTTGAAATGGCGACACAACAGTGGGCGTAACGATAAAAAACCTTATTACTCCATTTACGTTTAATAGGGGTATCAACTCGGCGAGTAATAATATAAGGCGTACGAAACAGCACGCTATGTAGCCATGCCCAATGAACCGCTTTTGCCTCATGCGCATGGATAATCCCCCCCTTACCAGCCTGCCAATGGCCCGCTAATTGATGATTAGCATTAACAAATTCAACATCGGGAGTATCTGCTAGCTCAGCACGCAGCGGTGATGATGGCTGGCATACGAGCGTCTGGCGCCCTATCTCATCCTGTTTGGCTAATGCTTGTATCAACAGGACTGTTTGGCGTTCACCACCACGAAAGCCTCTGGCCAGATTGACATGAATGATGTGCAAAAGCGCCTCACGGGGGATATGGTAAATACAAAGCCGCTATAATAGCACCCACTACCTACTCACTAACAGGATCGGTATAATTATGCCCGCTGGCGTTAGCGTTGTTATCATCACTCGAAATGCAGCCTCGACGTTGAGGCATACGCTGGATGCGCTGCAATGCTTCGAAAACGTTGTGATTTATGATAACGGATCCAGCGACGAGACCTTACCTATTGCAGCAAGCTATCCAAACGTTTCCCTTTACGAAGGTGATTTTCTAGGCTTCGGACCTACTAAACGTCATGCCGTTTCCTTAGCTAAACACGATTGGATACTCTCACTGGATGCAGACGAGGCCCCCTCAAAAGCGCTCATTGAGTCGCTTACATCTTGGGTCAATAGCGCATCACCCAATGACCTTGGTGAAATAGTGCGCGAGAACTGGATGATGGGGCAACCTGTTCGCTACTCTGGATGGGGTAATGACTGGCTAATTCGGGTATTCAATCGTCGCAATCATAATTTTAATGACGCCATGGTTCATGAAGCAATCGCTGTAAGCAGCGTTAGCCGGATACAGCGCTTATCGGGTAGTATTGAACATACGGCTGTTACGGATTTATCGCAGTTTTTAGAAAAAATTAATCGTTACTCTACTCTTCGCGCTGAGTCAGGAAAGCTTAAGATTTATTCAGTGCCGGTCATTTTTTTCAAAGCACTATTCGCTTTTCTGCGCACCTATTTTTTACAGCAAGCTTGGCGCGATGGCTGGAGAGGGCTAGTGATAGCAGTATCGAATGCTAACGGCGTATTTTGGAAATATATGAAAAATTATTTGAAGGCTAGACATTAATTTTTAAAACCACTATCAGCAGGTTCTATCATGGAAGAGGTGCCAACCGCCGTTATTGCTATTCGTAAATTGAATAAGACTACTGGCGCAGCAAGAATTGCTTTGCAACAAATTTCTATTTTGAAAAGTATGGGTTATCGGGTCAAAGTTATATGCGAAAAAGCTAATAAAAAAACGGTAGCTTCCTATGGTGCGGATTTGAAGATCATTCCCAAGCTTCCTCTAAGCAGCTTCATAAGACGACTTTGGTTCACCAAACGTGCAAATGCTTGGTGTCGTCAGCACAGACCTTCACTTGTAATTAGCCATGGAGATATGGAAAATTCAGATATCATTTATATGCATAATTGCATCGACTTAGCGCAGGAAATTATGTGCCCACATGTCGTTGGCAATCAAAGTGACGTATCCAAAATACATCATAGAGTTTTGCAAAAAAGTAAATACAAACTCGTTGTCGCGAACTCTCAAATGATGGCTAATGACTTGATCAAACGCTATAAAATCCCATCGGAAAAAGTTAGCATTTCTTATCCTGGCTTTGACGATCGACAGTTTAACACTTCAGTTAAAACAACCTCTAGAATGAAACAGCGTGAAGAATTGGGTATTAAAGATAAAGAAAAACTCATAGGACTTATAACCTCGGGAGACTTCAAGAAAAGAAATCTTGACCTCTTTATCGACATTGCGTATGAGCTAATTCACAACTCAGAGATCACATACCGTTTTTTGGTAATCGGCCAAGGAGATATAACTCCCTATAAAGAAAAAGCTACTAAACTTGGCATTGAAAAGCACTTTACGTGGAAAAAAACCGTTCCTAATGTAGAGTGCTACTATGTTGCTTTAGATGTTTTTGTATTACCTGCTCATATTGAAGAGTTCGGTTGTGTCGTGTTGGAAGCAATGGCGTGCTCAACCATTCCATTAATCTCCGAGCGGGTTGGAGCAGGTGAGTTACTTCAAAATGAATTAAAAGATTTGATTATAAAAGGATATGACCCAAAGGAATGGTTCCAAGCTATTGATAACATAAATCGTAGCAATAACAGCAAGATAACAGAAAAATTAGTTAATACTGCAAAAAAGTATTCTTACGATTATCAATATGATGTTCTTCAGGGATTGATTTCCCAGCACCTCCAAAATAGCATCAAGGATGAAGCATGTTTTACTCACTTAAAAGAATAGAAAAAGCAATAGAGCATGGCGATGAAATAGTAATTCATGATAATGATATTATATCTTATTGCTCGAATAGGGTTTGTTACTTATACAAGTCCAATCCCACAAAGCTAATAAAAGTTGCCCGACACCCAGAGGATTGGGAGAGCGATCACAAACAAAGCTTTTCTGAATGGTATGTTTCAAAAAATATCACTTCAAAGGGTATAGAGTGCCGGGTCAGTTTATGCGAAAAGTGGGTACGAACCAATAAGGGGCCTGGTTTGGTGGTAAATAGAATTATTGACAATAAAGGCCAGTCTTTGACGTTAAGAAAACTTCTTTTCAGAAAAGAAATTAGTGTCGAGTCCGCCTTGAATATGATTGAAAACATTATAAAGAATTTCTCTGAAATTGGCATCCCTGCCTCCGACTTCAATATCGACAACTTCATTTTTGAGGGTGATATTAATAACAGAAAGTTAATAATGGTTGATGGTTTTTCTCCTAAAAATCTTAATTTAAAAACTCATTTGCTTTTGCATAGTAAAGTATTGTCGAATTACTATACCAAGCGGAAATGGCGAAAAACAAAATCGAGATTCACCTATTGCGCAGAAAAAGTTTATGCTGGGAACTATCGCTTTGCGGCAGCGACTCCGCTACACGACATCACTCCTAGATACTCTAATAGCTCACCGAGGTGAATTCGTCATGGGTAATTGATTTAATAGCCAAATGCACCTGATGACCAACATTCGCTTGATACGTAGGTTACATATGAATCCTCATGCTATTCAAAAAATAGCGATAATAACTATCGGCCTCTGCCTGGGTTATACCGTAACAGTAATGACCCGCCTGCCCTGGTGGACGCTATTTTTTGTAGCCGCAGCATGGATTGGTGTAGGGCATAAGCTACGCTGGGGCCGACCTGCCAACGCCCGTTATCGTAAAATGTGGCCCTGGTCACTGGTACCGTTAAGTCTTTGGGGTGTTTACGTTTACTTGGCGGATAGCTTTGGCATTGTCGATCTGGGTGCGGTGTTTTTTCACCTCCAGGCAGGCATGGCCGAGCATGGTGGCGCAGGCAAAATGATTTCAGCGGTGCTCTATACGTTGATAATGATCGGCGTACTAGCAGCCGTGACGTGGCTATCACGTCACGATCAGCGCTGGCGGTTAGCCGAGCGCTTTTTCGCTATTTTGTTGCTGGCTAGCAACCCGCTACTTTATGGCCTAGGTCAACGCAGCGCGTCGATAGTCACTGATGATGGCGCCTGGCTAGACCGACGCTATAAGCCACCCCCCACTGAACATTTAAGGGACGCACCTAACCTACTCATCCTATATCTGGAAAGCATAGAGCGCACCTACTCCAATGACATATTCGGGGATGCTTACGCCAGCCTTAACGAGTTGGGGAAACAGGGTACCGTCTTTGAGGGCGTGCGCCAGATGGATAATACAGGCTGGACGATGGCGGGCATGATTGCCAGCCAGTGCGGCGTGCCATTGATGCCTGCAGGGCTCCTTCATGACAGCCAGTTTGAGCCTCTTTCCAAGGTTGTCCCTGGCGTCGATTGTTTGGGCGACATCCTTGCTGAACAGGGCTACCAACTAAGCTATCTAGGTGGTGCTAGCACTCAGTTCGCGGGTAAAGGACTTTTCTATCGCGGCCACCAATTCAATACGGTGAAAGGGCGTGAAGATTTAGAGCCCCTGCTAGAGAATCCTGAGTATGTAAATAGCTGGGGCCTCTATGACGACACGCTGTATGACATCACCGCCGATGAAATCAGGCGTTTAGATAAAGAAGATAACGGCCCCTGGGGTGTGGTTAGCCTGAATTTAGCAGGCCATGCCCCCAATGGTTATCCCTCCCAATCATGCGTGGAACGACAAGGTGAGTTTGACGGCCAGGACATTCTTTACTCGGTGGAGTGCGCGACTTGGCTGGCTCAAGATTTGGTTGAACGGTTGGATTCTGAGGGTCTTCTCGATAATACCTTGGTGGTCATACTGAGCGACCATCTGACGATGCGCGTTTCTGTGTGGGATCAATTGACCGCGCTAGACCGCGACAACACGCTGATAATGCTGGGCAACGATATCGAGCCACAGCGTATTCGCCGAGACGCTACCATGCTGGATGTTTTCCCCACGATACTCGATGCGCTGGGCTTTAGTTTAGAGCGCGACCGCGCTGGATTGGGCACTTCGCTTTTCAGCAATAATCGTACGCTGGTCGAGGCCCACGGCATCGAAGTGCTTAATGAGCGTTTACGGGAAGAGACGGCGCTTCAGCACCGCCTTTGGGAGGGCATTTCCCCTCAGCGGCGCGAGCCCGATGAGCCTCCTCAAGAAGCCACTCAAGAGCAAACGCTAGAGACGCCTGCTGACGCGGCAGACGAAGTCGAGCTCATCCATTAACGATCACGCTCTCCCACTGATGAGCCGCGTGAATCTGTTGGTAGACTTGCTCAACGCTGAGCAGATTCAGACAATTGGTATGCCCCAACGGGCAGGTACGCTGAAAGCAGGGAGAGCAGGAGAGCGCTAGGTAATGAATGACGGCGTTATCGGTCAGCGGCGGTGTGTAGGCGGGCGACGAAGAACCGTACAACGCATGGATACGAACGCCTACCGCTGCGGCCACATGCATTAATCCCGAGTCGTTGGTGACTACCTGTCTGCAGTCCGCCAACAAATCAACTGCATCGGCCAGCTGCGTTTTACCACACAGGTTATGCGCATGGGAAAGCCCCTGTGTGATCTCCTCTCCCGCTGGGTGATCCTTTGCCCCACCGAGTACGCGCACTTCGAACCCCTCTTCCACCAGCCGTTTGGCTAATGCATGAAAATAACTAACCGGCCACTGCTTGGCAGGGCCGTATTCCGCGCCAGGCATCATCCCAATCGCCGAACGCGATGAAAGCGAGTGCGTCAGGCGTAAATTGACCAGATTATCGCGGTCTATCTGCAGGCGCGGCTTAGGCACCGCAAAATCGCCGCTAGCCGCTTCTTCAAGCGGTAAACCCAGCGATACAAAGCGCTTTACCGTTTGATCAAGCACCTGTTTGTCGAGTTTGCGGCGCTCTTTAAGGAGCCCATAGCGATGTTCGCCTAAAAAACCTATACGCTCAGGAATGCGTGCCATAAAGGGAACCAGCGCGGCTTTCCACGAGCGTGGCAGTACAATGGCACGATCAAAACGTCCACGCAGGCGGTTGGCGAGTTCACGGCGGCTGGCCAAGCCAAATTCACCGTGCCCCACTGCCAGTGGCAGCACTTCGTCCACTTCGGGCATCCGCTCTAAAATAGGCTGTGACCATGCTGGTGCAACCACGCCTATCGTCGTGCCTGGCTGACGGGCTTTTAGGGTCATAAACAGGCTCTGTGCCATGACCATATCGCCTACCCAAGAGGGGCCAATCACCAGCAAACGCTGAGCTGAGTTAGCCATTTAACCACTCCAAGTAGGCCTTTACCCCTTGAGCAACGGTTTTAAACTCCACATCGCAGCCGCTTTCGCGTAGCTGGCCAATATCAGCACGGGTATAGCTCTGATAACGTCCTTTCAGCTCTTCCGGGAAGGCAATGTAGTCAATCTCACCTTTACCATAAAAGTCGGTAACCGCCTCGCCAATGGCTTTAAAAGGCTCGGCCCGACCGGTGCCAAGATTGAAGATACCTGACTTGTCGGGATGATCTAAAAACCATAGGTTCACATCGACTACATCGCCCACATAAACAAAGTCGCGACTCTGCATGCCTGCCTCGTAGCCGTCATAACCGCCAAACAGCTTGAGCGTTTCGCCATTACGAATTTGCAGATGGTTGTGATAGGCCACACTGGCCATTTTGCCCTTATGCTGTTCACGGGGGCCGTAGACATTAAAATAACGAAAGCCCACTACTTGAGTGGTTAGCTCGCTCCAGCGCGAACGCACGTGCTGATCAAACAGCAGCTTGGAATAGCCGTATACGTTAAGCGGCTTTTCGCACTCGGGCACCTCTTTAAATACCTCGCTGCCGCCATAGGTGGCGGCTGACGAGGCGTATAAAAAAGGAATACTCTGCTGCTCGCAGTAATTAAGCAGCACTTTGGAGTACTCAAAGTTATTTTCCATCATGTAGTGGCCATCCCACTCGGTGGTATCTGAGCAGGCGCCTTCATGGAAAATAGCATCGATCTTAGGTAGCTCGACGTTATCACCGCGCAGGGCAGCTTTTACCCTGGCAAGGAAATCGTCTTTATCGAGATAATCCGCCAGCGTGCAGTCGGCTAAATTGACGAATTTGGTGCCATCGCGTAAATCGTCAACGACCATCACGTCATTTCGACCACGGGCGTTCAATGCTTTGACTATGTTGGCCCCGATAAAACCGGCACCGCCTGTTACCACAATCATACTGTTCTCCTTACCTAAAGCGGCTTGTTGGCATACTTGCCTATAACCCATCTGCCTAGGATTGTATACTTGACGCCTTATGAATTCATGGCCAACGGTGCTTTCCGCGATGAGTGTCTCGACAAACCAATCGACACCTGATGTGTCGACCTTTCAAGGCTTGATCCTTGCTCTGCAGCAGTACTGGGCAGAACAGGGTTGCGTCATCCTGCAACCGCTCGATATGGAAGTCGGCGCGGGCACCTTTCACCCCGCCACCTTCCTGCGAGCGATTGGTCCCGAAAGCTGGAATGCTGCCTATGTACAGCCTTCCCGCCGCCCTACTGACGGCCGCTATGGCGAAAACCCTAACCGCCTCCAGCACTATTACCAATTCCAGGTAGTGATGAAGCCATCACCAAGCAACTTTCAGGATCTCTATCTGGGCTCACTCAAACGCCTGGGTCTCGATCCGCTGGTTCACGATGTGCGCTTTGTCGAAGATAACTGGGAATCCCCTACCCTCGGCGCCTGGGGCCTGGGCTGGGAAATCTGGTTAAACGGTATGGAAGTAACCCAGTTTACCTACTTTCAGCAGGCCGGTGGCATCGAATGCTACCCGGTCACCGGCGAACTGACCTATGGGCTTGAGCGTATCGCCATGTACCTGCAGGACGTCGACAGTGTTTATGACCTGGTTTGGGCCATTGCCCCCGATGGCAGCAAAGTGACTTATGGCGATGTTTATCTGCAAAACGAGCGTGAACAGTCCGCCTACAATTTCGAACATGCCGATGTTGACCAGCTATTTGCTAACTTTGACCACCAGGAAAAAGAGTGTGGCAAGCTGCTCGTCGCCAGCCTGCCGCTGCCGGCCTACGAACAAGTTCTGAAGGCATCGCACACATTCAACCTGTTGGATGCCCGTCACGCCATCTCGGTCACCGAGCGTCAGCGCTTTATACTGCGCGTTCGCACCATGGCCCGGGATGTCGCCACTGCTTACTTTGAGTCGCGTAAGGCCGAAGGTTTCCCCATGGCGCCAGAAATTCTTCGCCGAGAACTGTTACAAGAGCTACTCGCCGATCAGGGAGACGACTAATGGCTGTTAATACGCTTTTACTAGAACTCGGTGCAGAAGAGCTACCGCCCACGGCCCTGGACGCTCTTTCCGACGCCTTCGCCGCAAGCATTGAGAAAGGCCTGCAAGAAGCCGATGTTCCCTTCGCCAGCGTTACCGCTTTTGCGACGCCACGGCGTTTAGCGGTGCAGGTGCATGAACTGGCCGATAAACAGCCTGACCGTGACGTCGAGCGCCGTGGCCCGGCGCTGTCAGCTGCCTTTAAGGATGGCGTTGCCACTAAAGCCGCGGAAGGCTTTGCCCGCTCTTGCGGGGTGAGCGTCGACGAGCTAATTCATTTAGAAACCGATAAAGGTACTTGGTTAGGTTTCCGTGAGCAGCAGCAGGGAGAGTCAATTCAAGCACTGCTGCCCGAGATTATCCGCAAATCAATCAGCACCCTCCCCGTGCCTAAAAACATGCGCTGGGGCGCTTCACGGGTTGAATTTTCCCGCCCCGTACACTGGCTGGTAGCCATCTACGGTAGCGACGTAGTGGCCGCCGAGGCACTGGGTCTAGAGGCTAGCTGTACCACCTACGGACACCGCTTCCACGCCCCTGATGCCATTCAGCTGGCGCACGCCGATGAGTATGTGGCGACGCTGGAAAATGCCTATGTACTGGTGGATCGGGAACAGCGCCGCGAGCGCATCCGCGAACAGGTATTAGCAGAGGCCGAAGTGCAGGAGGCCAATGCGGTTATCGACGAAGAGCTTCTGGTAGAAGTGAGCGGCTTGGTGGAATGGCCAGTCGCCCTTACCGGTAGCTTCGATGAACGCTTTCTGGAAGTACCCGCCGAGTGCTTGATCTCCTCAATGCAGGCTAACCAAAAATATTTTCACCTGCTGGACGACGCGGGCAAGCTAAAACCGCTATTTATCACCGTTGCCAATATCGACAGCGCTGACCCCGACCAGGTCATTGCCGGTAATGAGAAAGTCATTCGCCCGCGCTTAGCCGATGCAGCGTTTTTCTACGATACCGACCGCAAGCGCACATTAGCCTCGCGCATACCGCAGTTAGAGAGCGTGGTATTCCAGCAGCAGCTTGGCACCCTGGCGGATAAAGCTCGCCGCAGTTCGGTTATTGCGACGTTTATTGCCGAGCGTATCAATGGCAACGAAGCTCACGCCCAGCGCGCCGTGGCGCTCGCCAAGTGTGACCTTGTGACTGAGATGGTGCTCGAATTCCCTGAGCTCCAGGGCATTATGGGACGCTACTATGCTCAGCAGGATGGCGAACCCGCGGAAGTTGCCCAAGCCCTTGAGGAGCAGTACCTGCCCCGCTTTGCAACTGATACGATTCCCCAAAGTGCTACAGGCAAAGCATTAGCCCTGGCGGATCGCCTGGATACCCTGGTAGGCATCTTCGGGATTGGCCAACGTCCAACCGGTGCGAAAGATCCTTTCGCGCTACGTCGCGCTTCGATTGGCGTGCTTAACATTCTGGTCAAAGGCGAGTTGGATCTTGACCTGCGCGAGCTGCTTACGGTTGCCTCTGAGCAGCACCAGGGCCTCCCCAAGGCTGAGGGATTGGTTGAGGACGTGCTGACGTACATGCTGGATCGCTTCCGCGCCTGGGGCCAGGAAGAAGGTATCAGCGCGGAGATGTACCTTGCCGTACGTGCACGCCCAGTCACAAACCCGCTCGACTTCGCTCGCCGCCTGCGCGCGGTGAAGGCCTTTGCTCAGCGTGACGAAGCATCAGCGCTGGCAGCTGCTAACAAGCGCGTTTCAAATATTTTAAGCAAGCAGGAGCATGACGGCAGCACAGAGGTCAATCAACACTTGCTGCAGGAAGATGCCGAGCGGGCACTGTTCGACGCTGTGAAAGGTAGCCAAGCACAGGTGGCACCACTATTTGCTGCGGGTGACTACCAGCGTGCACTCGACGCACTTGCCACACTACGCGATCCAGTGGATGCCTTCTTTGATCAGGTGATGGTGATGGCGGACGACCCGGCTATTCAGCGTAATCGATTGGCGCTTCTTGCTAGCCTTCAAGCGCTGTTTTTAGAAGTCGCCGATATATCGCTGCTCCCTCAGTAGTCGTCGACTAATTTTTTCGCAACCCAAGCCCAGCCCTACCGGCTGGGCTTTTTACTGCTTGGGGTATAGATGTTTCACGTGAAACATCTTTGCTAGATCGGGGTAAAATATTCATTCATCTCGCGGGCAGCATGCATCGCCGGCAACCGTACCAATAGGATCACTATGCTAAGTGCAGATAACCTTGTCATCTTGGATCGAGACGGCGTCATCAACCATGACTCTGATAACTACATCAAATCTCTCGACGAGTGGGTGCCCTACCCCTCTTCAGTCACTGCCATTGCCCGCCTCACTCGCACGGGATACACCGTTGCCGTCGCAACGAATCAATCAGGCATTGCCCGAGGCTATTATGATGAAGCAACCCTCCATGCGATGCATGAACACTTAATTTCGTTAGTAGAAGCGGAAGGCGGGCATATTGCTCATATTGCTTACTGCCCCCATGTGCCAAATGATAATTGCCAATGCCGTAAACCATTGCCAGGAATGCTAATACAGATCCAGCAGATCCTGGGGCTAGAAAGTTTAACGGGAAGCTGGATGGTCGGAGATAGTCTACGGGATATTCAGGCGGGCGAGGCAGTAGGCTGTAAAACAGCGCTAGTGAGAACCGGAAAAGGAGTTAAGACGGAGCAAAAAGGCGTTGGCCTTGAAAAAACCAAGGTCTTCGATGATTTAGCGCAATTTGTTGAGTGGCTCATTAAATAGCTAAACGACACCGAGTTGAAGAGTTATAACCGCTTTATGTTGCCTGCGAAACTTTGCCTAAAAGGAACTACCCTCTCCTGCTAAAGCATGCTGCTAATTTACTTACCAATAAAAGCGCCGCTATGGAATACATAGCGGCGCTTTTCATAGTGACATTAAATCATGTTAAGGCAAGACTCGTTAACGTAGTGTTTCACGTGAAACACTTGCTAGCACATCCATATCTTACACGTCTAAATTCGCCACCAGTGCGTTGGTCTCAATAAAGTCACGACGCGGCTCAACGTCATCACCCATCAGGGTGTTGAACATCATATCAGCCCCCACGGCATCTTCAATCGTCACCCGCAGCATGCGGCGGCTATCGGGATCCATGGTGGTATCCCAGAGCTGATCTGGGTTCATTTCACCCAAGCCCTTATAACGCTGCACAGATAGCCCACGCTGGCCCTCTTGCATTAGCCATGCCAGCACTTCTGAGAAGTGCGACACAGGCTTCTGACGCTCACCACGGGCAATAAAGGCGCCCTCTTCCAGAAAGCCATCCAGGGTTTCGCCCAGCTCAGCGATACCGCGATAGTCGGCACTTTCAAAGAAATCGAGACCCCACCTATACTCAGTCGTCACACCGTGAGCAACCAGCGAGACGGTGGGTAGGAAAAGTCCACGCTCAGAATCTTCTTGAAGATGGAAGTGGTAACGAGGCCCGCCTTCATAGGCAACCATATCATCCATTATCTTCTGGAGTTCATCAATCCAGTTCTGCATGGTCACACGGTCTTTCAGGCTCTCTTCACCCTTCAGTGCCGAAGCATGAACGATTTGCTTAAGCACTTCATTGGGATATACCCGCGACAAGCGATCAATCCGCTTCATCACATTGCGGTACTGGTTCACTAACGCTTCAAGCTGCGAACCGGAAATACCTGGTGCATTCGCGTTAACATGCAGGCCTGCACCATCCAAGGCCGTGGTGGTTAAATAATCCACCATTGCCTGTTCATCTTTCAGGTAAAGCTCTTGCTTGCCGCGCTTAATTTTATAAAGGGGTGGTTGCGCGATAAAGATATGACCACGCTCTATCAACTCCGGCATCTGACGGAAGAAGAACGTCAACAGCAGCGTTCGAATGTGCGAACCATCGACATCGGCATCGGTCATGATAATAACCGAGTGGTAACGCAACTTATCAGGATTAAACTCTTCACGGCCAATACCACAGCCCAGCGCCGTGATTAGCGTGCCCACCTCTGCAGAGGAGAGCATTTTATCAAAACGCGCTTTTTCAACGTTCAGGATTTTACCTTTGAGCGGCAAAATAGCCTGAGTACGGCGGTCGCGGCCCTGTTTGGCACTGCCACCTGCCGAGTCACCCTCCACCAAGTAAAGCTCTGACTGGCTGGGGTCTTTTTCTTGGCAATCCGCCAACTTGCCAGGTAAACCGGCAATATCCAACGCGCCTTTACGGCGGGTCATATCCCGCGCTTTGCGTGCTGCCTCACGTGCGCGGGCGGCATCCAGCATCTTATTAACGATCGCTTTGGCTTCATTAGGCTTTTCAACAAGATACTCGGAAAAGAGACGGCTCATTTCCTGCTCAACTGCTGTCTTCACTTCGCTGGAGACTAGCTTATCTTTTGTTTGAGACGAAAACTTAGGATCCGGAACCTTAACTGAAATAATAGCCGTTAGCCCCTCACGAGCATCATCGCCCGTGGTATTCACCTTGGCTTTTTTCAGCAGGTTTTCAGCTTCAATATAGTTATTGAGCGTACGGGTAAGACCTGCCCGGAACCCCGCCAAGTGCGCGCCGCCGTCTCGCTGAGGAATATTATTGGTATAGCAGAAAATGTTTTCAGTGAAGGCTTCGCTCCACTGCATGGCTACCTCTACTTCAACGCCATCATCACGAACAGCGTTAAAGTGGAATACTGGGTTAATCACACTTTTATTGGTATTGAGGTGATCAACAAAAGCTCTCAAACCACCTTCGTAGTGAAACAGCTCCTCTTTGCCGCTGCGCTCATCCAGCAAGCGGATAGCCACACCGGAGTTCAAGAAGGAGAGTTCGCGTAGCCGTTTGGCTAAAATATCAAAATGGAACTCGATATTACCAAAGGTTTCTGGCGATGGGCGAAAGTGAACCCGGGTACCGCTTTTTTCGGTTTTGCCCACAACGCCCAGTGGCGCTTGAGGAACACCGTGACGGTACATTTGTTCGAATACTTCACCCTGACGCCAAATCGTTAGGCGCAGCTCAGCGGAAAGCGCATTGACAACAGAGACACCGACGCCGTGCAAACCACCGGAAACCTTGTAGGAGTTATCATCGAATTTACCGCCTGCGTGCAGAACCGTCATAATAACTTCTGCAGCGGAAACACCTTCCCCTTCATGAAGCTCGGTAGGTACGCCACGGCCGTTATCACTCACGGTGACCGACTCATCCGGGTGGATGACAACGCGAATTTCACTGCAATGCCCAGCCAATGCTTCGTCGATGGAGTTATCCACCAATTCGAAAACCATGTGGTGGAGACCAGTACCGTCGTCAGTGTCACCAATATACATTCCTGGCCGCTTACGTACCGCGTCCAGTCCCTTGAGCACCTTGATGCTTGATGAATCGTAAGCCTGCTCGCTCATTGACCACTCCGTTGTGAAGTCTGTCTCATCCTGTATCGTCCTACCCTTTCTGCATTAGTCGGCTTTCTCTAAATCACTAAGCCCCTCTTTGCCATGTTTCACGTGAAACATTTTTACAGGGGTATCAGTGCGCCAGGCATTCTTTAATGCAGAAGGTTCGACACTGGTAATAAATGCTTGGCACTGCATATCTTCCAGTAAACCACAAAACTGGTAACGATTTTGCTCGTCAAGTTCTGCGGGCAAATCGTCGATAAGATAAATACAGTGCCGCTGTGCTGTTCTTTCCAGAAACCGCCCTTGGGCAAGCTTTAATGCACTCACCACTAACTTTTGCTGGCCTCTGGAAAGCACTTCTACAGCAGGCTGTTTGTTTATCCTGATACGTAAGTCAGCGCGCTGCGGTCCTTGCTGAGTAAACCCCATCTGCTGATCAGTTGGTCGACTATCATGTAACACCGCTGCAAGAGATCGATCTTTATCCCAACCTCTAGCGTAGTGAAGCGACAATCCCGGCAAGGGAAGCAACACCTTAAGGGTCTCTTCAAAGACGGGCAAAAAATCACTAAACCAAGCACGGCGCAACGTATCCATCTGTTCACCCCAAGTGGCTAGCTCCTGCTCCCACACCACCATTTCCTGAGGCTGTATTCTACCACGCCTGAGAAGTGCATTCCGATGTTTCAACGCACGTCGTGTGCGCTTCCAGATGGCTAAAAAGTCATGTTTCACGTGAAACACGCCCCAGTCGAGAAACTCACGACGTCCGGCTGGAGAACCTTCCAGCAATCGAAAAGCATCAGGGTTAATTAATTGAAGTGGCATCGCCTCTACCAACTCCGCCAACCGAGCGTTTTTATCACCCTTTAAACGCAGTTCCAGCTCTCTCTGAGCACGCAAACGGCGCACACCAAGGGTAACCTCAGGCTCGCCACTTAACCGTCCATACAGCGTCATATACGGCTTATCCGTTTGAATGGCGTGTTTTAACTGACGAGTGCGAAAAGAGCGCCCCATGCCTAGGATATGCACCCCCTCCAACAGGCTGGTTTTGCCGCTGCCATTAGCACCGCTAATGACATTGATATGCGAAGAGGGTGTTATCTCAACGGGTTGGAGATTGCGCAAAGCGTGGAAATTAAGCAGTGTCAGGCTCATCCTATTATCACCACTTAAAATATCCTCGAAAAAAGGGAGTATACCAACGCGTTAGCGGCGCTTCTGCTACCAGAAGCGCCGCTAACGTAGCTTGCTTACGTATTGCTACTACACACCCAAAGCGTTTACAGGCGCATCGGCATAACGACATAAAGTGCATCACCGCCGCCGGGCTCTTCCAGCAGCGCGCTACTGTTGGGGTCGGCCAGGGTAATCTGCACGCGCTCCTCATTTAGCACTGTCAGCACATCAACTAAATAGCCGACGTTAAAACCAACTTCCATTGCCCCGCCATTATACTCAACAGCGATATTCTCCTCCGCTTCTTCCTGCTCGGGATTGTTGGCCATTACCTTAAGGTTGTTCTCCTCAAGATAAAGGCGCACGCCACGGTACTTCTCATTAGAGAGGATGGCAGTACGTGAAAGTACTTGGCGAAGCTCCGCGCGCTCGGCAATCAATACTTTATCGCCATTGCGCGGCACAACACGCTCATAATCAGGAAATTTACCGTCGATTAACTTGGAGGTGAAAGTAAAGTCACCGGTATGAGCACGCACATGGCTGGAGCCAAGCGTCAGGCTGACAGGCTCATCGCTATCGTCTAGCAAGCGCGACAGCTCTAGAATCCCCTTCCGAGGCACAATCAGCTTTTGAGACTGGCTAACAGAGACTTCGATTGGCCGCGAACACATCGCCAAGCGGTGCCCGTCTGTAGCGACCGTGCGAAGTAAATTGCTTTGAATTTCCAGCAACATACCGTTGAGGTAATAACGCACGTCTTGCTGCGCCATGGCAAACGAGGTCGCTTCAATCAGATGCTTCAAGGTTCCACGGGGTACACTAATCTCCTGGCTACCGTCCGCATCTTCAATATTGGGAAATTCAGCGACCGGGAGAGTCGACAACGTAAAACGGGAGCGACCACTGCGCAGTACCGCGCGGCCCTCTTCAACGGCAAGCTGAATATCAGACTGATCGGGCAATGATTTACAGATATCCATCAGCTTACGGGCGGGCACTGTCGCGGAGCCCGCCTGATCGACCTGGCTTGCCACTGTGCGGCCCACGAGCTCGACTTCTAAGTCAGTGCCGGTGAGCGATACCTGGTCACCCTCTACCTGAATCAGCACATTAGACAGTACTGGCAGCGTCTGACGGCGCTCAACAACACCAGCGACCAGAGTCAGCGGACGTAGCAGCGCCTCTCGGGAAATCGAAAATTTCATCAATACTCCGGTTCTATATCCTGAAAGACCTGCGCATAACAGGCCCGTCCCATGGGATGATTAACTGGTCAACAGGCGCAGTAAATTCTTGTAATCCTCACGAATATCCGCGCTCTCTTCCTGCAATGATTTCACTTTTCGGCAAGCATGCAACACCGTTGTGTGGTCACGCCCACCAAAGGCATCGCCAATCTCAGGCAAGCTGTGATTGGTGAGCTCTTTAGCGAGCGCCATCGCCACCTGACGAGGGCGGGCAACCGAGCGTGAACGGCGCTTGGAGAGTAGATCCGCCACCTTAATTTTGTAATATTCTGCGACCGTGCGCTGAATATTATCTACCCCTACCTGCTTATCCTGAAGCGCTAACAGGTCTTTTAGAGACTCACGAATAAAGTCCTGGGTAATCGTTTTACCCATGAAGTGCGAATCAGCAATGACCTTTTTCAGCGCACCTTCCAATTCGCGCACGTTGGAACGAATTTTCTGCGCAATGAAGAAAGCCGCATCATGAGGCAAATCGACCTTAGCTTGGTCGGCCTTTTTCATCAAGATGGCCACACGGGTTTCAAGCTCTGGCGGCTCTATCGCGACCGTAAGGCCCCAACCAAAGCGTGATTTCAGGCGCTCCTCTACCCCACTGATCTCTTTAGGATAGCGATCAGAGGTGAGAATCATTTGCTGACCACCTTCTAATAACGCATTGAAGGTATGAAAAAACTCTTCTTGAGACCGCTCTTTTCCAGCAAAAAACTGAATATCATCAATAAGTAACGCATCAACACTGCGATAAAAACGCTTAAAATCATTAATCGCATTAAGCTGGAGCGCTTTAACCATATCGGCGACAAACCGCTCTGAGTGCAGGTATACCACCCGGGCGTTCTCACGCCGGGTTGCCAATGCGTTCCCCACCGCATGCATTAAGTGGGTTTTACCCAGGCCTACACCACCGTATAAAAACAATGGGTTATAAGCACCGCCAGGATTTTCAGACACCTGGCGGGAGGCGGCGCGAGCCAATTGGTTCGATTTACCTTCTACAAACGTATCGAAAGTAAAATTCGGATTAAGCCCGCTGCCATGTTTCAGACTGCCTTCTACCTGTACCTGACGTTCATTATTACGTCGACTCGGCGCTTCATCGCGCAGTCTATCGATTTCGCGCTCATCGGCGATATCGCCGCGGGGCGGCGTATGTACCGCAGGCGATGCTGGCCGCGACGGTGAAGCCGATACAGGATTACCTAAATCACGATGCTGAGGGGCCTGGGTGGCCAAGCGGCGACTACCCACCGTCAGGCTTACCTTTGGCGGTTTGGCCGGTGCAAGTTCTCGCATCAGCTCACTAATCCGCTTGGCATACTTATCGCTCACCCAATCGCGCACAAAACGATTTGGCGCCAATAAGCGCAGCTCGTTGGACTCTCCTTCTTCTGCCTGCAGCGGGCGTATCCAGGTATTGAACTGCTGTGAATTCAGCTCATCCTGCAGGTTGTCCAGGCACTGTTGCCAAAGCGTCAGTGACACTCATCTCACCATCGGTTGAAAACGGCCGACCATTGTAGCGCCCAAAGCCTCGGTTATCCACACGGGTTTACCCCTCAATCTTGGCCTGTGGACAACTTACAGTGAGCCTATGGGAAAACCTTGTGGAGGGACGGGGACAATTGTTAAAAAGGTGTCTTATAAACGGGTTAATCACATCTAGCCAACACCTTGTGGACGGCTTATACGGGACTTACACACAGATTTTTTATTATCATAGGCCATTGAAAAGTAATAGTTAAACACACTTATCCACAAATAGTATCCCCACTATTAATAACAACAGGTTTAGAACTACCTATTAGTAATAATAGTGACTTCATTAATCGTTACTCTCAGCGTATTAAGCACGCTGGCTAAGGTGTGTTAACGCTTTTATGCAAGGAAAAATTGCACCGAGCAGAGGAAGTCTCTACAATTTCCGGTCTTGAATTGAATCTCCCCGGCTAGTTCCTCACTGGACCGGGCTTTTTGGAATTCACTTTCCGTCCTAAACCACGTGGGAATAACGAGTTATGAAACGCACTTTTCAACCTAGCGTTCTCAAGCGCAAGCGCGCGCATGGCTTCCGTGCTCGTATGGCAACCAAAAACGGTCGCGCCGTCCTCGCACGTCGCCGTGCCAAGGGCCGCAAGCGTCTGAGCGCCTGATCTCAGATTGCGTGTGCCGCAGCAAGGCTTTCCCCGGCAATTACGGTTACTAAATGCTGGGGATTTTAGTCACGTGTTTGAGCAAGCCGACCTAAAAGTGCATGGCAAAGGTATGATGGCGTTAGTTCGCTTAAGTACTCGGGGTCATCCCCGCCTTGGACTGGTGGTCAGCAAAAAAAATGTTAAACGCGCCGTAGATCGCAACCGTTTCAAGCGTCTGGTTCGAGAATCCGTTCGTCTTCGTCAAGATCGCCTGCCCTCAGTGGATATAGTGGTGCTTGCGCGACGCGGTGTTCAGGATATCGATAACGAGACTTTGCATCGCCAGTTACACGGCATGTGGAAACGACTACAGCGTGACGCACAGGCGGTGATCGCAGCACCAACGCCTAAGCGTGACACGTGACCTTTGGTGCACCCCTCGCCGCTCGACCTCGGCCTGCCAACTGGCAGGCTTTCGTGTGTCAAGAGTCGAGTAAATGACACTGCGCCATTAGCATGTTCACCACCCAGCGGGCAGAACCCTCATGGACGTAAAACGACTTTTATTACTGATTCCACTAGCCGTACTCGCTTACTTGCTAGTCGTCCAGTGGAATCAGGATTACGGGCAGCCGAATTACGATTCAGTGCCTGAAACGACGCAACGCAGCAATTCCACGTCTCCTAGCAATGCTGAAGATGGTGAAGGCGGCTTAGCAGTGCCAAGCGCGTCTTCACAGCAAAGTGCGGTAGGTGAAGGTATTCCTGATACCGAAAGCGATACATCAAGCCGCGACTTCATTGCCGTGACCACCGATGTTCTCGATGTGCGTATTGATCCACACGGTGGCGATATTGTTTATGCCGCGTTACCGCAGCACAAACTCTCCCTGGATTCAGACCGTAACTATGTGCTGTTATCCGATAACAGCAGCCGTAGCTACGTGGCTCGCTCAGGCCTGCAGCTCGATGGCCAAGCCAGCCGTATCGCGTTCACCCCTGAAAACTCTGAGTATCGTTTAGGCGATAACGATGATGAGCTAAGCGTTGATCTCACCGCTGATGTTAACGGCGTTGAGGTTATTAAACGGCTTACCTTTGAGCGCGGCAGCTATGCGGTCAACGTCAATTACTACTTGGCCAATAACACCGATGCACCCATTAGTGCGCGCTTTATTGGTCAGTTGGCACGCGACAATAGCCCTGACCCGTCAAGCGGTGTCTCTATGGGTATGAACTCCTATTTGGGGGCGGCTTACTCAACGCCTGATGCGCGCTACGAGAAGATCGACTTTGAGGATATTCAAAACCATAACTTTGAAAACCGTGAAGCACAGGGCGGCTGGATAGCCATTATTCAGCACTACTTTGTGTCAGCATGGGCGCCCCAGCAGGATCAGCAAAATCTTTTCTACGTCACTACCGACTCCAGTAATCGTAACGTCGTGGCCTTTGCTGGCCCCACCAACACAGTAGCCGTCGATAGTGAAACCACTCTAGGCGCCACTCTGTACGTGGGGCCAAAAGTGCAGGACTACTTGGAACAAGTCGCTCCTAACCTGCAATTAACTGTGGATTACGGCTGGTTATGGTTTATCGCTAACCCCCTCTTCTGGCTGCTGGATCATATCCACGATATCGTCGGCAACTGGGGTTGGTCGATTGTGCTGTTAACCGTGCTGGTTAAGACGGTGCTGTTCCCACTTTCCGCCAAAGCTTACAAATCCATGGGTCGGATGCGTAAATTGGGCCCGGAAATGCAGCGCCTGAAAGAGATGTATGGCGACGACCGGCAAAAAATGTCGCAAGAGATGATGAAGTTCTACCAGAAGGAGAAGATTAATCCGCTGGGGGGCTGTCTACCTATTGTGATTCAAATGCCTGTCTTCATCGCTCTCTACTGGATGTTGCTAGAGTCGGTTGAACTGCGTCACGCACCGTTCATCTTCTGGATTCAGGATCTATCGGTGAAGGATCCGTACTTCATTCTGCCGATTCTGATGGGTATTTCGATGTTCGTTCAGCAGATGTTGAACCCGACGCCTCCGGATCCTATGCAGGCGAAGATCATGAAGATGCTACCCATAATCTTTACTTTCTTCTTCCTGTGGTTTCCGGCCGGTCTGGTTATCTACTGGGTGGTCAACAACATCATTTCGGTGGCGCAGCAGTACTACATTACGCGCAAAATCGAAAATGATCCGAGTATCGGCAAAGGCATGAAAACCAAGTAGACTGCCTTTGTCATTGCCCTTCAGACCCCCGCCCCGAGCGGGGGTCTGGCGTTTTAAGGTCGACAAATCCAAACTATGTTGACCGATGCTAGACCGTTCAAATACTACTACTGCCAATTGACTAAGAGATTCACCATGGCCGAACGCCTCTACACGCCTGACACCATTGCGGCGCTGGCAACTCCCCCAGGGCGCGGCGGCGTGGGTATTATCCGCGTCTCCGGCCCCGCCTGCCGCGAAATCGCTCAAGCCATGGTTGGGCATTGCCCTGCCCCGCGATACGCTCACTACGGCCCCTTCCAAGGCGAAGAAGGGAGCATTGATGAAGGCATCGCCCTGTTCTTCAGTGGCCCCCATTCGTTTACCGGTGAAGACGTACTGGAGCTCCAGGGACACGGTGGCCCAATTATTATGGATATGTTGCTGGAGCGCTGTGTGGCCTTGGGTGCTCGTTTGGCGCGGCCAGGAGAGTTTTCCGAGCGGGCGTTTTTAAACGATAAACTCGACCTGGCCCAAGCAGAAGCCATTGCTGACCTCATTGATGCCACTTCACGCTCGGCGGCAGAAAACGCCGTGCGTTCGCTCCAGGGCGAGTTTTCAAAGCGCGTCTCTGCGCTGGTGGAGCGCTTGATCGAACTGCGTGTCTACGTTGAAGCGGCGATCGACTTCCCCGAAGAGGAGATCGACTTTCTTGCCGACGGTCACGTTGCCCAGCACTTAAGCAGCGTCCAGCAAGCGCTGAGCGACGTACGCCAGGCAGCAGGCCAAGGTGCACTGCTGCGCGAAGGGATGAGCGTGGTCATTGCCGGGCGGCCCAATGCGGGTAAGTCGAGCCTGCTAAATGCGCTGACCGAACAAGATACCGCCATTGTGACGGATATCGCGGGGACGACCCGGGACGTACTCCGTGAGCATATCCATATCGACGGTATGCCGCTGCATATTATCGACACCGCAGGATTGCGCGATACGCCCGATGCGGTGGAGAAAATTGGTGTCGCACGTGCCTGGGCCGAGATAGAGAAAGCCGACCGAGTGCTGCTACTCGTTGATGCCAGCACCACGGCTTCTACCGACCCCATGGCCATTTGGCCCGAGTTTGTCGCTCGCCTGCCCGACCAGACACGCTTAACCCTGGTACGTAATAAAATCGATACCAGTGCCGAACCGGCCGGTATTGATTTATCCACAACCACGCCAATCGTCAGGCTCTCGGCAAAAACCGGTACGGGTGTGGATAACTTAAAGGCTCATCTGAAGGATGTGATGGGCTTTGCCGCCACCACTGAGGGTCGCTTCTCCGCTCGCCGGCGCCACCTGGACGCCCTAGACCGTGCCATGGCAGCCCTTGATACCGGCCGCGCTCAGTTGGATGGCTATGGCGCAGGCGAACTGCTGGCGGAAGATTTGCGCGACGCCCAACAGGCCTTAGGCGAGATAACTGGCGAATTCAGCGCCGATGATTTACTGGGCGAGATTTTCGGCAGTTTTTGTATCGGTAAATAAAGCTACTTTTTTCAGCAGCTACTCCCCAACCCACCAATCCGCCTGATAGCGACTATCAGCACCGAGCAGCGGGGTAATTTCTGCCATCGCTGCGTCCAGGCGTTTATCCAACCCCCAGGGCGGATTAATCACCAGCATACCGCTACCGAACATGCCGCGGGCCTGCTCTTCTGGTTCGCGAAGCAGCAGCTCGCTACGCCATATTTTACGTATTCCGCTGGCCTGCAGCACGTCCAATAGCATTTGGTGATGCCCGGCAGGCAACAACGGGTACCAGATCATCATCACCGCATGGCGAGCCTTTTCCAGCACCTGGATAGCGGTATCAGCGACCTCCTGATACTCCACCTTGCGTTCAAAGCTTGGGTCAATCAGCACGCATACTCTGGGTGTTGCTACCGGTAGCATCGCTCTAACCCCTGCTAGCCCGTCGCCATACACGCGCTTGGCCTGGACAGGGAACGCCTGGCTATTTAAGTGCTGGTGTTCGCCGGGGTGCAGCTCAAACAGGCACAGCCGGTCTTGCTCGCGCAGCGGCTGGCTCAGCCACCAGGGCGAGCCTGGGTAGAGGGTCAATTCATTACGATCTGGCTGAGCCCCAACAATAGTTTTTAACCAGCTACTCAGTAGCGCGTCGGTTAGCTGTTCACGCTTCTGCCACAGTGGCCAGATGCCCTCACGGTACTCTTGTAGTCGCTGGGTCTCTTTGGTGGCTAATGGATAAAGCCCTCTACCGGCATGTGTGTCTATATATGTAATAGATGTTTTTTTACGTAATAGATAATCAGTGACGGCGTAAAGCGTGAGATGCTTATGTGCATCGGCAAAATTACCGGCATGGTAGGCGTGTTGGTAGGACAGCATGGTAGCTCGTAAACAGGTGAACGAAAAAAGCCCGCTATAGAAGCATAGCGGGCTTTGAGCGGCAATGTGCAGCTTTAAGAGGCTTACTTAGCTCTGGCCGTTACCAGTAGGGGTTAAGGTAATTTCTACCCGACGGTTTTGAGCACGGCCCTGCTCATTGTCGTTGCTGGCGACTGGCCGAGTAGCACCGTAACCAGAAGTATTCAGGCGCATGGATGAAACGCCGTTCTGAGACAAGTAGCTGGCCACGGCTTGGGCACGACGCTCAGATAGACGCTGGTTATAGCTCGCATCACCGGTACTGTCAGTGTGGCCAGCGATACTAACGCGGGTATCCTGGTACTGGGAAAGTACATTAGCCACTTCATTGAGTGAACCACGCGCTTCACTAGTCAACTCAGCAGAGTCAAAGCCAAAGGTAACGCCGCTGGGCATATTGAGCACGATATCGTCACCACGACGATCAATCTCAATACGTGACCCTTGCAGGTTTTCACGCAGTTGCTGCTCTTGGCGATCCATGTAGACACCAATACCGGCGCCCGCCGCCGCGCCCACAGCCGCACCAATTAACGCACGATCCCGGCGGCTGGTACTACCATCGCCAGAAAGTGCCCCAGCAGCGGCACCAACGGCGGCACCAATCCCGGTACCCATCGCGGTGCTAGAGCGCTGCGTTTGGCCACCGTAAGGATCCGATGTAGCACAACCGGCCAGTAGAATAGCAGCCGCCAACGGTGTCAGTAGTCTAGAAATTCGCATCACTCACTCCTTGTTATGTTCGAGACATCTTTATATTCATCGCTAATCAATCATCACTGATCAAGGCTAGCAACTCATTCAAGAATAATAGACCTTGAGGCGATGCACGCAGCTTTTCAGGCATTTGCATCAAAAGTCCTTTTTTCTCGGCGGATTGTAAACGCGCCAGTAACATAGCATTTGGCTGCCCAGTGTTAGCTCTCCATGTCTCAAGTGACACCCCGTCGGTGAGCCGTAAAGCGTTCATGGCAAACTCTAACGGCAGCTCATCCGCTTTTATAAGCTGCTTACCGGCTATAAAGCCACGCAGGTCACCCGTGCGCTTTAAATATGCGTCCGGCTGGCGAGTTTTCCAGCGCCGCTCAATGTACCACTCCCCATTTGGGTCAATACGGCTAAGCTTGCCATGGGCACCCGCACCAATCCCGAGGTAATCACCAAACTGCCAGTAATTAAGGTTATGGCGGCTCTGATGATCAGCGGCTGCGTAAGCCGAAATCTCGTAGCGTTTAAACCCCGCCTTCTCTAAAAGCTGATGTCCCGTGTCCTGAATATCCCAAAGCGCCTCCTCTTCAGGCAGCACCGGCGGGTGAGAGTGAAAAGCGGTATTAGGCTCAAGGGTCAACTGATACCAGGAGAGATGTTCAGGTGCCAACGCCAGCGCTTGGTTAATATCATCCAGTGCCAATTGAGGCGTTTGATCAGGCAAGCCGTGCATAAGGTCAATATTAATGTTGCTAAAACCTGCCTGGCGAGCCTGCGTCACCGCAGTAATCGCTTCATCACCGCTATGAATTCGCCCCAGTGCATGCAGTTGATCGGGCTGAAAACTTTGAATACCCAGCGAGAGACGGTTAATCCCTGCTTTCCGGTAACCAATGAAACGCTCTTGCTCAGTGGTTCCTGGGTTCGCCTCTAAGGTAATCTCAATACCATCCGCGAAGGGTAAACGGGCTTCGATCTGTTTCAATAATTGTTCGTAAAACGCTGGCGACAGTAGGCTGGGTGTCCCACCGCCAATAAAGATCGTGTGAATTTCACGGCCAGCCACCAGATTAAGATCGTTATCCAAATCTTGTAACAGCGCATCTAAATAGGCGGCTTCAGGTAAATCCCGCGGTGTAAAACCGTGCGTGCCCGGCTCATGAGAATTGAAATCACAATATGGGCATTTACGGACACACCAGGGCGTGTGGATATAGAGAGAGAGTGGCGGCAGCGTATCAGCCATGCGCCACCTTCAGCAGCTCCACTAACCCCTGCAACGCGCGACCACGATGGCTAAGGCGATTTTTGCTTTCGCTGGGCAGCTCGGCAACGCTCATACCCTGATCGGGTAACCAGAAAAGCGGATCATAGCCGAATCCTTCCTTTCCCCGAGGATGAGCAAGAATCTCGCCTTCCCAACTTCGCTGCACAATGACAGGCACCGGGTCTTTCGGGTGGCGTAAATAAACTAGCACGCACCAGTAACGTCCACTCCGCTGGCCTTCCGCACAGTCACTTAATGCGGTTAACAACGTCTGGTTATTTTTCTCGTCGCTTCTCGGCTCACCGCCATACCGAGCGGAATAGATCCCGGGCGCACCATTGAGTGCATCTACTTCAAGCCCAGAATCGTCAGCTAATGCCGGCAATCCACTGATGAGGCTCGCTTCACGCGCTTTTAACAGTGCATTTTCGACGAAGGTTAGCCCTGTCTCTTCCACATCAGTGACACCAAAATCCGCCTGGGGTCGAACATCGAAACCCAAAGGGGAAAGTAATTGATTGAATTCTCTTAATTTTCCTGCATTGCCACTGGCAAGAACAAGGGTATTGACGGCGGCCATGGTATGTACTCCTAACAGTAGAGCATCAGTTTACGCGCTCAAAGATCGTATCAAAAGCCAGCAAAATGTTATCAAATGTATCTAATGATAAATAACTACAAAAACTCATTATCCTTAACAAGTAGTTGTTTTATAAAGATAAATTTTATAAAAGAAAATATAAGCCTTAATACAAGCAAAATAATTAGTAACAAAACTTTACGAAAAGCATCTTATGGTCAACACTTCTCTTGCTACCCGCTCACTCTTTCTTTCCACGAGGGCACCCCAATGTCGCAGGAAAAGTCTACCGGAACGGTGTATGTCGTTACCGAAAAAAGTCCCCAAGTCCAGCTGTTCGCTGAATACTTGAACAAGCACACCGGTTGCCAAATTAGTATCCATTCTCCCCACGCGGCGCTACCCATTTCTGCTTCCGGCAACATGTTGATTCTTATCGATAGTGATCATATAGGCATTGATGCACTGCCCGAATGGCAAGATAAGTTACCCGATGCACTCACTAAAACTCCCCTGGCCGCCTTTAACATTCACGATATGGATCACGCCCTTGAAGCGCTTTCATGCGCACAGCTAAAAGGCGTGTTTTATCGTAATGAAAGCCTTGAGGTCATCTGTAAAGGCATAACCGCGCTACTCGAAGGAGAGCTGTGGATGTCACGGGATTTGATGGCGCGTTTGATTCTGTTCTATCGCAAATACCAGAGTAATGCCTTTCGCCCAGCCTGCGGACTCACTAACCGAGAAATGGAAATTATTTCCCTACTTAGCGCAGGCTCTTCAAATCAACAAATTGCCGAAAAACTGTTTGTTAGTGAACACACCGTTAAGTCACACCTTTACAACATTTTTCGCAAAATTAACGTTCACAACCGCATTCAAGCGCTCAATTGGATTCATCAGAATCTGGGCCCAATTCTGCCCAATATTGAGGCCGCACGCAGTCTTCAACGACATCGTTCGCGCTAATGCGCAAGGGTAACTGTCATGTCATCAATGAACCGTTTATCCATCAATGTTTTCTTAATGGCGGTATGGATCGGGTCATCTTTAGCATTAGCTAACGAACCAGCAAACCCAACCGATGCATTACCTGCCAACGAACAAGAAGCGATTGACGCTATTAATCAGCTCTCCAGTCCTGATGGGCCTGAAGTGCAAGGCAGCACTAACGGAGGAAGTGAGCTAACTGGCGTCATGGTAGATAGAACAATCACCATGGCCGGTAAAACCTTCTACCGAGCCTTTAGCCAGCGGGCAATGGATAACCTGATTATCGGCAATGCCACCATCACTATTAAAGAGCGCCCCGATGCACGATGGGGAAGCCAAGTATGGGTGATGGAAGGTAACCGTATGTATTTCCGTACACAGCTCTCCCCCAGGATCAATGAAGCTGATCGTGCCGCTGGGGAAGCCGTGCAAACCGTCGAAGAAGCGCTGCTACGCCAACAGCTAGCCTCTGCGCTTACCTCTGACAAAGACCTGGGAAAAGAGGAGTTAAACTAATGAAAACAAATCGTTTACGTCCATCAGTAAAGTTGCTGGCCGCAACCTCACTGTTAAGCGCACTATCACTTTCGGCCTTTGCCGGAGACCTCGTCTACCAACCCATTAATCCCTCATTCGGTGGTGATCCTTTCGTAGGTAGTTATCTACTGAGTAAGGCCCAGTCTCAGGATACCAATACAGATCCTAATGCTCGACGATCCGAACCATTGTCTTCAACAGCACGTTTGATTCAGAGCCTTGAAAGCCGACTTATTTCCCAACTTATTAGCGATGTAGGGAATGGCGATGTAGGTGAAGGCAGCTTTGATAGCGATGAGTTTGGTGTCGTGGTAAGGGATAACGGGGGGCAACTGACCGTTCAAGTGGTAGATAAAGTTACCGGCGACGTTACCACTATTAACGTCGGCGGTTTATTCAATCCTTAAGTCAAATTGTTGTACTCATGCTTAAAAATTAAGACGCAATAAAACAAGGGAACAATCATGAGAATCTTACTTGTTGGAATAATGGCAGTTTGGCTAAGTGGCTGTGCTGGCACCGTTGCTACCTCGGAAAATCTAGAAGGTGCCCCTCCTACGCTTACTCCTAGAGGTGCTGCATACCAAGACCTTGTGTCGCTGCCGCCTCCCGCCGGTCGTATCTTTGTTTCGGTATATGATTTCCGAGACCAGACAGGCCAGTATCGACCGGCACCGGCCAGTACCTTTTCCACGGCAGTCACACAAGGGGCAGCAGCAATGCTGACCGGGGCACTTGCAGACTCAGGTTGGTTTATCCCACTTGAGCGTGTTGGGTTGCAAAACCTGCTCACTGAGCGGCGTATCATCCGAGCAGAATTTGAACGCTTTGGTCAACCTGATACGCTGCCTTCACTTAGAGCGGCTTCCGTAATGCTGGAAGGCGGTATTATCGCCTATGAATCCAACGTACGTACCGGTGGTGCTGGCGTGGAGTACTTCGGGATCGGTGCATCAGGCCAATACCAAGTCGATCAGGTTACTGTGAATCTTAGAGCGGTAGAAATTTCGACTGGTGAAGTACTGGCAAACGTTACCACTACCAAAACTATCTATTCCAAAGAATTAAGAGCCGGTGTATACCGTTTCATCGACTTCAGTAGGCTACTTGAAGCAGAAGCTGGCATTACGACCAACGAGCCCGTACAAATGGCGGTGATGTCTGCCATCGAGTCTTCGGTCATTCATTTGATCGCACAAGGGGTGGAAAATCGACTGTGGAACCTACCTAACAATATAAATTTCGATGAAACGATATTGTCTGATTACATTAACGCCCCAATACCGCAGCTATAACTAATAAAATATAACTTGATATAACTACTGCTGTATAACTCAGCCACATCAATCAAGGGAACCTTCAAGGTCATGCTAAAGCATGGCCTTTTTTTAAAGTAAAATTCTATTTATTTTTTAAATAATTGAATTATATATAAATATTAATATCCCTATCAATAACCATTTACTGACTCTAAGTAGATTCATGGCCAATGCTACTTGATATAAATAATACTTTTATTGTTAGAAAAAACTATTTTTAAAAAAAGTCAAACCAAAAAATTTCCTATACCAAAAAAAGGTTCAGAAGCCACAATAAGGTCATCTAAAAATAAACAGACATCCTTTGGAAGGGATAATAAGTGAATAACTGTTATGGCCATATCCCAATAAGGCGCATTTTGAAATGGTTTTTATTAGAATTAGCACTATCAATTATATTAGTTATAACGATATTTTCTTTCAGTGACAAATTAAAATTCAACATTAGCGCTTAACGCCGATATTCGTCAATTCGGCATAGCAAGCGACATCAGGATTACAAAATCGGGGAGTGACCTGCGGAGCATCAGTTTCGAACACCAAGCGTATTCGGACAATGCACTGCCGGTCATCATCGATGAACCACTGAATGGCATCAGGCTAGCTCAGTGATCACCAAAGCAAGATGATCGAAACCAAAGGGGAAATACCATGAAACTGCAACTTACCGTAATTGCTGCTGCTATTGCTCTTTCTGCCAGTGCCGCCTCATTGGCAGATGCAAGAGATCCTGTTTATGAAGTTAATGGTAATACTATGAATAACGGAAAGGGGGCATTTGATCAACAAGGAGTGATACGATCCGATATGGATGGTTGGAGCTCATTAAACATAGATAATGGCACTGCCGGTGTACGCGAAACAGACCATGAGCAAATCAATCAGACAGGCAGTACGTTGAACTCAGCACAGGCTGGTACTGAGCAATATTCTGAGATCATTCAAAGCGGCCCGTATGGTGGCTCTTCAACTGGAAATGAAGCTTATGTAGATCAAGGTCAAAATGGCGGAGGCAGTGAAGAGAACGTTTCTCTTATAAAGCAAATTAATGGATCCACTAACAAAGCAACTGTGTATCAAAAAGGGAATGGTTTCAATGAATCGCGTGTAGTTCAAATTAATGGGGATGCAAACACGGCAGCTGTAAACCAATATGGTATGAACGACCAGTCAGACATCAGCCAGTCCTATGGTGACCACAATACAGCTACAGTTAATCAATATAATGGAGAATATAATCAATCCATTATTATACAACGTAATGGGGACTGGAATAAAGCAACGGTTGAACAACGAAATAGTAACTGGAGTGATTCGTACATTGAGCAGAATGGATTTAATAACACAGCAGACGTAAGTCAACGAAATAATTCAGACTATAGTGACTCAATAATTCGTCAATCCGGTGATTATAATGAAGCCGAAGTTGATCAGCAAAATAACTCTGATCAAACTTGGAGTTTTATCGAGCAGCGTGATAATAATCACTTAGCCGAAGTCACTCAAAATAATGCTGATTTGAGCGCCTCATATATATACCAGGGTGGCAATAGTGGAGGGCATGAGGCCTATGTGACACAGCAAAACGAGTACAGTAGTGTATCAATGGTTCGTCAGAACGGGGCTACAGCTATTGCCAACCATACTCAAACTGGTGGCTCGGGCAACGTCGCAAGCTCGTACCAGTGGTAAAAAGATATCCAATATATGACTATATTTACAGCCGCCCTAAGGGGCGGTTTTTTATTACCACTACTTATAAATTGACAGATAGCTTGATAAGTATGAAAAAAACCATTTACTAGTTACTCATAACTATTAGTTTTTTAATATTTTGATTCAATTTAAGTAACTATGGTAACTCCGCCTATTCCCTCCATACTTAAGTCAACAAAAAGTTACATAAGAACACAATATACTAATGAGGATATGTCCGTGGAAACCAAATGGGTCTTCAGAAGCGCTCTGAAGCGTGGAATTGAATCTAAGAGCAGAGGCACTGAGGCCAGCTTACTCATCACGCTGGTACCAGTACTCATGGTGTTGTCATTGTCAACTTCTGTTTCTGCCGAGGAGAATAGCTTTAATGCTCCTCAAATAGACGAACGGAAAGCCCAAGTGGTTATCAATGAAAATAACGTACAACTGGATAGTTTTGAAGAGGCATTTGCTCAAAGCCGTGCCAATGTGGCGTTGATCCGACAAATTGGTGACGAAAATAATAGCACTATTAACCAGAACCTTAATAGTCATGGCCGCGCCAACCTAGCTTCAGTTTATCAGAACGGTAATTTTAACGAAGCCATTATTAATCAAGAAGGCTCAAATAATACCGGCCTTATACACCAAAACGGTAGTCGACACGAAGCCAGTATTACTCAGAGTGGTAACCAACTCGAGTCTCAAATTAATCAGTATGGGTTTGATAGTAACATCACAATTTCACATTCGGGGAGTGGCTACCAAGGCATTAGCGTTGAACAACAAGCATTTTCAGGCAATGCACGCTCGGTCACCGTCGAAAATTACTGAACAATAATCGTTGTTCAGTAATAACCAAAGCAAGTAAATCATAAAGGGGAAACACCATGAAAACTCAAATCACCACTATCGCTGCTGCCATTGCTCTTGCTATGAGTGCCACTGCTCTTGCAGGTAGCGATTCGACTATCGACCAAACAGGTGACGACAACGTCAATAACGTCACTCAGTATGGCACCCAAGAATCCAGAATTTATCAATATGGTGATGACAATACAGCCACTGTCACACAAGATGATAATTATCGTGGTGGGGAAAACTATTCCAATATCGAGCAAACAGATGACGGTAATAGTGCCGTCGTTAACCAACTAGGCTATAAAAATGATTCGGGTGTTTATCAGACAAGTGATGATAACAACGCCGATGTTTATCAAAACGGAAATTATAATGAATCATGGATTAAGCAAAGCGGCTGGGGTGACCATAGCGCTAAGGTAGTTCAGGAAGGCAAGTCAAATGATTCCGGCATTCAGCAATATGGTTGGAATAACTCAGCCGATGTTTATCAAAACGGATATGATAATGAATCATGGGTTGAGCAAAATAATAGTGGAAATAATGCTAACGTCGTACAAGAGGGTACGGAAAACAAATCTGGAATTCAACAAGAAGGTGGCTATTTATTTGGCAATACAGCTAATGTCAACCAAGATGGTTATAAAAATGAGTCGTGGATTGAGCAAGATGGCTCTTTTAACACGGATAGTGTAATCCAGAATGGAGACTACTTAGATAGTACGATTATCACTACTGGTTATAATAACACTAGCAATACCTATCAGTCAGGTATGTTCAATGACTCATTTATCAAAACTGATGGCAATTTTAATGTTCATTCAGTAACTCAATCGGGATATAGCCATAACTCACATATCTCTACCTACGGCAATGGTAACAGCAATACTGTTACTCAAGCCCAGTAATTTTTTGATGATATTTTCTCAACCGCCCCTATCCAGGGGCGGTTTTTTATTACCGAATAGAAACCGTCAAAGTACCACCTGCTCCTTGGGTAGACGAACTGGAACGATTACTGCCTTTCTGAATATCCACTTCCAACCGCTCATCGTCACTTAACAGTTTTACCGTTCCTTCAAGCTCTGTACCAGTAAAGGTGTACTCCGCAGGCACTGTGCCGCTCTCTTCAACGTGCTCGGTGGTTTCGCCTTCATGGGTAATGCGCCAGTGGGCGGAAAACTCGGCGCCTGGCGAACCGCTCATGGTGATATGAATTTGGGTCATGTCCTGCTCCTGAGGCGACTGTGCAGCCAGCGGCAAGCAGGCTAGCAGCCCTGCTGCGCAGATCACATATCGCCAATCCGTTGATCGTGTCATGAGTTTAGCTCTCAACTAACATAAGAGCCGCTCAAGGTGAGCGGCTCTTGCAGTATAGCGGGCTTTAAGTTACTTGCCGTTACATTACTGCGAAGGCTTTTTCTGCAGCATCCAGGGTGAACTGAATGTCTTCCGGTGTGTGAGCGCTGGACATAAAACCTGCTTCGTAAGCCGATGGCGCCAAGTAAACACCGTGATCGAGCATCGCACCAAAGAAGCGGCGGAAGGCATCCGGGTTACAGGCGGTGGCTTGGGCAAAGTTATCCACACGACTTTGAGAGGTGAAGAAGAGGCCGAACATACCGCCGGCCGACTGCGTCATCATCGGTACCCGTGCGGCATTGGCTCGCTCCTGAAGGCCCGCACAAAGGGTATTAACCCGTTGGGTAAGCGCATCGTGGAAGCCCGGCACCTGAAGTTTGGTTAACAGTGCCACACCTGCGGCCATCGCCAACGGGTTACCCGACAACGTGCCCGCTTGGTAAACCGGCCCCAGGGGGGAGATATTTTGCATTATCTCGCGCTTGCCACCAAAGGCGCCCACCGGCATGCCACCACCGACAATTTTTCCCAAGCAGGTTAGGTCGGGCACTATACCGAAGTGGGCTTGGGCACCGCCCAATGCCACGCGAAAACCGGTCATCACTTCGTCAAAAATAAGCACGCTGCCGTGCTCGTTACATACCCGGCGCAGGGTTTCCAAAAAGCCAGGTTGAGGCGGGATACAATTCATGTTGCCAGCAACGGGCTCAACAATAATGCAGGCAATTTGTTCACCGATTTCGCTAAAACACGCTTCAACCCCTTCAGGGTCATTAAACGAGAGGGTAATAGTGTGTTCAGCCAGCGATGCAGGCACGCCCGGCGAGCTGGGTTCGCCGTGGGTAAGCGCGCCTGAGCCTGCCTTAACCAGCAGTGAATCAGAGTGACCGTGGTAGTTACCCTCGAATTTAACGATCTTATCGCGGCCAGTGGTACCTCGCGCCAGGCGTATCGCCGACATGGTGGCTTCGGTGCCCGAACTGGTCATGCGCACCATATCCATGGAGGGGATCATCTCGCAGATCAAATCCGCCATGGTGGTTTCGACTGCGGTAGGGGTACCGAAGGACAGGCCGTTGTCTAATCGCGCCCGCACGGCTGCCAATACGTCTTGATCGGCATGCCCGGTGATCATGGGCCCCCAGGAGCCGACATAGTCCACGTAGCGATTACCTTCGACGTCAAACAGAAAGGCGCCTTGGGCACGCTCCATAAAGACCGGCGGGCGGTGTAAGCCTTTAAACGCCCGCACGGGCGAGTTTACCCCACCCGGTATATGGCGACTGGCAAGATCGAACAGTTCAGCTGATGTAGTCATGGCATCCTCTCGGTCGATGGCGTACAGAAGATAGGATTAAAAACGGACAGCCCGTGAAAAACGATGTGGCAAACATTGCCCGCTGGGCGGCTGAAAGCCTTGAGACAGGCTTTGCCAAGTAAAGTGCTGCGCCTGTTCACAAGCAGTTGGTAAGCGCTCACCAACTGCTAGGCGAGCGGCAATGGCCGATGCCAGCGTGCAGCCAGAACCATGGAAGATGTCGGGCAAACGTGGCCACTGCCACTGGCGAGTGGTATCGGGCGAGTGCAAGGTATGCACTACCTGCTGGTCATTGCCGGGCAGCGGCTCATCCGTGGCAGTGACCAGAATGGCTTGGCACCCTTGTGACATTAGTACCACCGCACGGGCCGTATCATCGAAAGGGGTCATTATGTCGGGCGTAAGCTGGGCCAGCTCAGCACGATTGGGGGTTAAGATATCCACAAGCGGAAGCAAGCGATCAATAAACAATTGACGCAAAGCAGGTGTGGATAACTCAGTCCCACCACCGGCCTTAAAGACCGGATCGGCCACAACGGGAATGCCTGGAAAACGGCGAATGATTTGCTCCGCTGCGCGCAGGGTATCTTCGTCAGCGAGTAGACCAATCTTTATCGCCGCGACCTGCATCTCACTAATTGCCTCGGCCATTTGGCGCATCGCGGCCGGCTCAGCAGGAATCACGCGGGTCACATTATGACAATTCTGTACCGTCAGCGCAGTGGGAATCGTTACAGCCCAACCACCACAGGCCGCAATGGCTTCACTGTCAGCAATTAACCCTGCGCCACCAGTCGGGTCATGCCCGGCGAGTACCAACACCACGGGAGGAAGCGGTTGGCGCATCAAAAGGGCTTCACAACGGCAAGCAGAATAATTGCCACGAGCGCGATCACCGGCGCTTCGTTAAACCAGCGGAAAAACACATGGCCTTTGGTACAGCGATCCTGGGCAAACTGCTTCAAATAGATCAAACAAACGTGATGATAGGCGATAAGTAGAACCACTAGTGCCAGCTTGGCGTGCATCCAGCCCTGGCTAAACCATTCGGGCACCAGGTAGAGCATCCAGCCACCAAAAATGAGTACCGCAATCATCGACGGCGTCATAATGCCACGGTAAAGCTTACGCTCCATGGTTTTGAAATAGCTAATGGCCTGTTCGTCGCCGTTATCCCGCGCGGTGGCGTGATACACATACAGGCGGGGTAAATAGAACAGCGCAGCGAACCACGTTACTACGGCCATTAAGTGAATAGCCTTTACCCATAGGTACATTGTCGCTCCTTAAAGAGATGAATCCTTCTCGCGTTTATCAGTGCCAAGGGCATCGGCGGCGCGTGGGTCAGTGTAGTGATAATAACGCTCGATGGCGCCACGGGTGATAATACCTGAAATACGCCGCTGCTTTGGGCGATAGCCATGAACAACGTAGAGCGCCCCTAGAGCGTTATCCTGCAGTTTTAGAAACGCTTCGGAAAGCGTTGCCTGTAAACCAATCGGCGCCAGCTCTAAACGCTGCCCGGGGATTTCCAGTAGATCAATCAGCTCATCCTCAGGCGGCTCTTCCCCCTGCAGCGCTTCATCGTGCTCAAGTAGCCAGCGTGCCAGTTCAGCGGCTTTTAGCGCCAGCACAGGTTTTTCCTCTGTTGACCGCTCAATCACTAACCACACCGGGTTATTCTCTAATAAAAGCCGCGCTTGGTCAGGGGTAATCATTCGCTCGGTGCGCACTAGTTGACGCTCCATCACCGCAGGCACTGAAACCCGTGAAAGTGCCTGCATCAACGGCTGCTGAAGCGGGTGCAGCCCGTAGCGCACCGTGCTGATAAAAAAACCTTCACAGCCGGTCAATTGACGCGAGGTTAAGCACGCCACCACCACCGCCAACATGCCGGGAAGCATAATACTCGGCGTATGGGTTAACTCCAAAAGTGCCATTAGGGCAGCCAGGGGCGCTTGTAACACCGCCCCCATCATTGCGGCCATACCTAGCATCGCGTAAATGCCCGGATCCGCGGCTTTATCAGACCAAAGCCAGCCCCCCAGTAAACCAAACAGCGCGCCTGTAGCAGCGCCTATAACCAGCACCGGGCCGATAATACCGATGGGAACACCGCCAGCGACAGTGAGCGCAGTAAGCAGCAGTTTGACGATCATCAGCGCCAGCAGCACTTTAATTTCCAACTGATTATTGAGCGCCGCCGCCACGCTGTCATAGCCGATGCCTTGAACCTGGGGGAACCACCAAGCCACTGCGCCAGTTGCCACCCCCACCAAGCCAAGACGCATCCAGAGCGGCCACTGCATAATCCGCTGACTGCGTGAAATATGAATAAACAAGCCTGCGAGTAGGCCAATCACAAGCCCCGTCACGACAATCCACGGCAAATTGATCAATGAGCCTAGCCCGGATGTTGCATCGGGTTGGTCAGCAGCACCCAAATGCCAGGTTTGGTGGCGATGATGCCGCCCAGAGCTGGAAGTTGGCTATATATTGATCAATTTCCTGAGCTCAAGGCGCATTTCCCCCTACCCCCATGTGTTTTCTGTGCCGGGGACAGCACGCCGCGGCGCTATCCCGGCACCAGCTTGCTGGCCAGCTTCAGGAAGAGGTCCTGCTCCGGGTACTGGCTGCTCAACATCAGCCGAATCGTGCGCGTGTTGCGGGTGATGACAGCGCCGATCTTCAGCAGCTTCAGGCGGAGGGTGTTGACCTGGGCCTGGGCGAAGGCGGTGCGCTTGAGGTAGACCCGGCGCAGCCGCTCCAGCAGCAGGTAGGCCAACCCCGACAGCAGCAGTCGGTACTGGTTGGGCCACCATTCGTGGCAGCTGGTGCGGTCGGAGAACAGGAACTGCTGCTCCTTGATACGGTTCTCCATCTCGCCCCGAGCACAGTAGCGGTGGTCATAGAGCCACTCGGCGCTGCAGCCGCGCAGGCTGGTGACCACATAGCGGGTGTTGAAGCCACGCCGGCTGGTCTCGGACTTGACGATGACCTTTCGTCGACGCTCCTTCCAGCTCTTGGCAGCGTACTCGATGAAGCCGAAGACACGCTCCTTCTCCCAGGTCTTCTCGAAGCGGATGGCCGACGCGTAGTCGATGTTCAGAGCCAGCTTGGCCAAGCGCTTGTTGCCGGCGAGGCCGATGATGTAATCGACGCCGTGGCGGTCACACCAGTTGAGGATCAGTGGACGGCAGAAGCCGCTGTCGCCTCGGAAGACGATCTTCACCTCAGGCCACGCCTGGCGCAGCCGCCGGACCAACAGGGCGAGGATGGCACCGGCGTGGTGAGCGGCATCCAGCGAGGCCGGACGCAGATAGCTGACCAGCAGCTGGTCGCCACAGAATACGAACAGCGGCAGGAAGATGTAGTGGTTGTAGTAGCCGTTGAAGTGCCGCCCGAGCTGCTGGCCATGCACCCGATCGTCGGTGGCATCGAAGTCGAGGTAGAGCGGTTTCTTGGGTGGCCGCCGGAACGAGCGGATGAACTGCTCGATCATCTCTTCGTGGATGGTGATCGCCCAGTCCCGGTCGGCTTGCTGCTCGAAGCGGCACAAGGTGGACTGACTGGCCAGCACGCCATCGGTATCGACGGCGGTCTGCAGGGCGATATCGTGACGCAGGGCCTGGTGGTCATTGAGATCCTCATAGCCCAGCGCCAGGCCGAACACGCGCTGCCGGACCAGGGTTTCGGTGCGATGCAGGCAGCGCTGAGCGTCGCGCTCGTCGCTGAGCCGGCGAGCGACGGCGCGGGTCAGGCCCATCTCGCGATCGAGCTGCCGCAGCAGCAGGATACCGCCGTCGGAAGTGAGATCACCGCCATCGAAACGGGCGATGACCTGACGGCCTTTGCAGCGTGGAAAGGAAGCGGACGGCGTGGTACATTTTGTCATGGCGGCTGAGGCGGTTGGTTCTTGTGTAGGAGCTTGAATTATAACCGATTTTCAGCCGCCTTTTTCATGTCTTATGCAATATCCAGGCTAGTGCTATCTCAGGAATACGGAAGGCGGGCTCGTTGCCATAAGCCAACTGCGCCACCAGCGCCCCCATGGTGGAGGCCAATATCACCGGCATAAAGCTCATCAAGGTGTACTCCATCATCACCACTTCCATAGCGAAGATGACACCCGCAATGGGGGTATTAAAGGAAGCGGAGATGGCGGCTGCAGTCCCGCATGCAACCAGCACCCTAAGGCTGTTATTAGGCAGGCGCATCTGCTGGCCAAGCCCGCTGGCCGCCGCGGCCCCCAAGTGAATCGCCGGCCCCTCACGGCCAGCAGAGAGGCCACCCAGGACGGATATGACACCGACCCACCACTGGTTGAGCCAGTTGCGCAGGGGAAAACGGCCTTGGTGGTAGGTAAGCCGCTCGATCACATGGCCAACACCCAGCTTACGCGCCGCCGGTTTTTGCCTGTACAGCAACACTCCCACTAGCGTTACTGCCAGCATGGGCAACAGCGCGCGCAGCCACGACGCCATGCTTTCAAACGCTTCTGGGTCACCATCGGTCATGTAGAGCGCGGCGCCCGCTTCCAAAAGCAGCCGAAACGCTACCATCACAGCGCCGGTAATAACGCCTGAGACCAGCCCCAGCACACATAGCTGTGGAAGGGCGTCGACGTTGGCCAGCTGGCGACGAAAACTCTCTAAGGTAAAATCCGACAGGGAAAAACGCGCCACAGCGACCTTCCTGATGATGAGTTCTAGTGTTCTTATCTCTCTACTCTCTTGTGTATCATAGACTGCTAAGCTTCGACAGCGCGCAGCAATCCGCTTAGGCTGTATAACTGAAGCGAATGTGAAAACCGTTCTGCGTAACCCGCAAGGAGTGATTTGTGATTAAGGTCGGCATTGTTGGCGGTACCGGGTATACCGGCGTTGAGTTACTGCGGCTACTCGCCCAGCACCCCCAGGTCAACGTCGCCATGATTACCTCGCGCTCGGAAACCGGCGTCAAGGTGTGCGATATGTACCCCAACCTGCGCGGCCATTACGACACCTTGGCGTTTAGCGAGCCGGACGCCAAACAGCTGGGTGCCATGGATGCGGTATTTTTTGCCACACCCCATGGCGTTGCCCACGCCCTAGCCGGTGAGCTACTCGAAAACGGCACTCGGGTGATTGATCTATCGGCCGATTTCCGGCTGCGCGATGCTGACGAGTGGAGCCGCTGGTACGGCCAGGCCCACGGTGCCCCGGAATTGTTGCAAGAGGCAGTATACGGGCTGCCGGAAATGCACCGGGAGAAAATCAAAAACGCACGCTTAATTGCGGTTCCCGGTTGCTACCCCACCAGCGTTCAGTTGGGCTACCTGCCGCTTCTGGAAGCGGGTTTGATCGACCCAGGCCAACTCATTGCTGACTGCAAATCCGGCGTTACCGGCGCAGGCCGCGGCGCTAAAGTAGGTTCACTGCTTGCCGAAGCTAGCGAGTCGATGAAAGCCTACGGCGCCTCGGGCCACCGCCATCTGCCGGAAATTAGCCAGGGACTTAGGGATATCCAGCAATCCACGGTGGGTTTAACCTTTGTGCCCCACTTAACGCCGATGATTCGCGGCATTCACTCCACCCTTTACGGCCAGCTAACCGCTGACCCCGGTGATCTGCAGGCACTCTTTGAGCAGCGCTATGCTAACGAACCCTTTGTTGATGTGATGCCTGCGGGAAGCCATCCTGAAACGCGCAGTGTCAAAGGTATCAACACCTGCCGCTTGGCAGTGCACCGCCCGGGCAATGGCAACACCGTCGTCGTGCTATCGGTGATCGATAACCTGGTCAAAGGCGCCTCCGGGCAAGCGATTCAAAACCTCAACCTGATGTTCGGCTTTGATGAGAACACCGGCCTCACCGCCCCCGCGCTGATGCCTTGAACCAAACAAAACACCAGCATTCAGAGAATACCTCAAAGGGGTTCTTTACCAAGGCAGTTAACGTGATGCGAGGGCAGGTTGGAGCGAGGGTCTTTTTCCAGGGCCGGAATAATGTTCCCGACAATTCCGGCATTTCCGCCATCCATGGCGGTCAGATGTCGAAAGTAGCGCCCAGACAGCGCCCTCGCGGAAACCTGCCCTCGCCAGCTAAGATTCACCTAACTAATTCCCAGCAATAGTTGACCAATTTGCTGGGAATTACCCATAATCACCCCCCAATGCCGATTTATTCGTTCTTAAAGCTCGCGGGAGGTACCCATGAGCGGTGCAGAAGCCTTTGTTCCTACTCCACTACTGCTCTCTGATAGCGCACGCAAACGTATTAATGCGCTGATTGCAGAAGAAAATAACCCATCCCTTAAACTGCGGGTCTATGTAACAGGTGGTGGCTGTTCAGGTTTTCAGTACGGTTTCGACTTTGCCGAAAACGTCGCCGACGATGACACCGTTATAGAGTTCGGTAACGCAGCCCTAGTGGTTGATCCCCTCTCCTACCAATACTTGGTAGGCTCCACCGTCGACTACGAAGAGGGCCTAGCGGGCGCACGTTTTCGCATTCAAAACCCTAATGCAACCACCACCTGCGGCTGCGGCGCCTCCTTTATGGTCTAAACAGCGTTGGCCCGCAGCGCTCCCCGTGACTTGACGCCCTGACGGTTTCTCGCCAAGGTTAATAGGTCAACAACGGCTTAAATAACGGTTTATAAAGAGCATCAAACGGTAAAAACCGCTTTGTAACCCGCCACCAGCCACATAAAGCACGGGGAAACTTATGAAAGTAGCACTACCACTCAGCCTAACCAAAACGACGCTGGCGCTTGCACTGGGATTGGGCAGCGCCACTGCCGCCATGGCCCAAACGCCATCGGTGAACGTGGCCACTGACCCAAGCTTTGTTCCGTTTGAAATGATGGATCAAGAGACCGGCGAAATGGTCGGCTTCGATATGGATATCATCAACGAAGTCGCCGAACGCGCAGGCTTTGAAGTCAACCTCACGACCATGGAGTTCTCCGGCATCATTCCCGCCGTGCAAACCGGTAGCCAGGAAATCGCCATTGCCGGTACCACCATTACCGAAGAGCGTGCCGAAGTTGTCGACTTCTCCGACCCCTACTACGATTCCGGTCTTCGCATTATTGTGCGTGCCGATAACGACAGCGTCGAAACGCTAGAAGACCTTCAGGATCTCGCCGTCGGTACCAAAATTGGTTCCACCAGCTACGACTACCTGCAGCAAGAGCTTGGCGAAGATGCGGACATCACCCCCTTCCCGGGAACTGCCGACATGTACATGGCGCTGCTAGGCCGCAACGTAGACGCAGTGCTCTATGACGCCCCTAACGTCGCCTACTTCTCGCAAACACGTGGCGAAGGCCGTACCAAGGTTGTTGGCCCGCTATATGAAGGCCAGCAGTACGGCATCGTCTTCCACAAAGGCAGCGAGTGGGTGGAACCCACCAATGAAGCGCTCGCCGCGATGAAGGAAGACGGCACTTACGATGAGATCTACACCAAATGGTTTGGTGAAGCCCCCAGCGAAGAGTGAGCGTAAAACCTCAATAATAGCGTAACGCCATTACAGGGCCGGGTGGCCAAAACCCCCGGCCCTGCTGCGTTGATCATGTATTTTTTGCCAACTGCTTTTTTGTTTCAGGAGTCTACGCGTGGACGTCAATTTTCAGTTTGATTGGTCGGCGGCGTTTGGGTCTATCCCTTACCTGCTGCCGGGTATTCCCTGGACGCTACTTATCTCATTTGGCGGCTTGGCCATTGGTTTTTTTATCGGCATATTTTTTGGGCTGTTACGCATTAGCCGTCTGCGCTGGCTACGCTGGCCGGCCATCATTTATGTCGAAGTATTCCGCGGCACGCCAATTCTGGTGCAAGTGCTGTTTATTTTTTACGGCTTACCACAGCTTCTGGGTGGGCCAATCAACGCCCTGGTCGCCGGTATTGCCGCAATCGCCGTTAACTCCGGTGCTTACATCTCTGAAATCGTGCGTGGCGGTGTACAGTCGATTGAGCGCGGTCAAGGGGAAGCTTCGCTCTCCCTGGGCCTTTCCCGCACTCAGGCGTTTCGCTACGTTATCTGGCCCCAGGCGTTTCGGCGCATGATCCCCCCTCTTGGCAACCAGGGCATTATCAGTATCAAAGACACCTCCCTGTTCTCGGTAATCGGCGTCGGTGAGCTAGTGCGCCAAGGGCAGATCTATATCGCCACCACCTTCACGGCCCTTGAGGTCTACTTCATGGTCGCTCTGATGTATCTGGCGATCACCTGGACGCTCTCCATTATCCTGCGCCAACTTGAGCGCAGAGGCCTGGCCGGACAATAAGGACACGCGCAATGAGCGAGACATTGAACAACACAACGCAACCAATTGTGCGTATGCAGCAGCTCAACAAGCACTTTGGCAGCCTGCACGTACTCAACGATATTGACCTTACGATTGTGCCCGGTGAAGTAGTCGTGATCATCGGCGCCAGTGGCTCAGGCAAATCGACGCTGATTCGCTGTATTAACGGCCTGGAAGAGTTCCAATCAGGCAATCTGGTGGTCGATAACAACGAACTGCTACCCCATGGTAAAAGTACCCAAGCACTGCAGACCATCCGCACCGAAGTGGGCATGGTCTTTCAGCAATTCAACCTGTTTCCCCATCTCAGTGTCATTGATAACGTCACCCTGGCGCCAATGAAAGTGCGCGGTTTAAGCCGTGACGACGCGGTCAGCAATGCCAAGCGGCTGCTTGACCGGGTGGGTATCGCCGACCAGGCCGATAAGTACCCCAGCCAGCTCTCAGGCGGCCAGCAGCAGCGTGTGGCACTTGCTCGCGCCTTGGCCATGGAGCCCCGGCTGATGCTATTTGACGAGCCCACATCGGCGCTTGACCCGGAAATGATCGGTGAAGTGTTGGATGCCATGCGCGAACTGGCCAAAGAGGGCATGACCATGGTGATTGTGACCCATGAAATGGGCTTTGCCCGTGAGGTTGCCGACCGGGTGATTTTTATCCATAAAGGCGAGATTACCGAGCAGGGACACCCGGAAAAACTGTTCGATTCACCGCAGCATGAACGTACTCAATCCTTCCTTGCCCGGGTGCTTAAACACTAAATGTGATCACTTCATGCCTTCGCATAGACCTGCGCTTGGCACCTAAATAACCCGTTCGCTAATGCGAAATGACGCTTTTTTACCGGCCTGTCGACACGACAGGCCATTTTTTTGCCTGTGGATAAACTTTTTTTACATTGATCGTTTTTATCTCCGTAGGGCCTACCATGGGAGCCTCTTAGCATTAGCTCCACACCCAACGGTGGTTGTTCACAGGTGCGGTAACAACCCAGGTACTGGCCGGTGGATAAGGCGTGGCTAATTGCATCTGTGGATAAGGTGCTATTTCATCCACAGGCTTAACACCCTTTCTGCCCAGGCACTCCCGCCTTCAAACATGTAGAAGTCAACAATATAAGTTGATGAAATAATTAATGATTAATCGCTTATGCACAGAAATTGTCCACACTAGTAGTTACAACATTTACAGAACTTCTCTTATTTTATATTTATGTTGTTATTAATAGAGGCTGTTTAACGATTAGGGGTGTGGAAAAACCTGACGGTTACCCACAGGGGGTTTATACTTGCCGCCTCATTGATCTAAGGTGGCTGCGTCTAGAATCGACTGCCTGGCCACATCATCCGTGCCAATTGGCACAAGACGAGGTGTCTCTTGAATTACCCCGACCGCTTTGACGTGATAGTCATCGGCGGTGGCCATGCGGGAACCGAAGCCGCACTGGCCTCTGCTCGCATGGGCTGTCAGACCCTACTGCTCACCCATAACATCGAAACTCTGGGCCAAATGTCGTGTAATCCCGCCATTGGCGGCATCGGCAAAAGTCACTTGGTCAAGGAAATTGATGCACTGGGCGGCGCCATGGGGCTTGCCACGGACTTGGGTGGCATCCAGTTTCGCGTGCTCAATGCCAGCAAAGGGCCCGCCGTTCGGGCCACTCGTGCCCAGGCTGACCGCATCCGTTACAAGGCAGCGATCCGCGGAATGCTGGAAAACCAGCCCAACTTAACGATCTTCCAGCAAGCCGCTGGCGATCTGATTGTGGATAACGACACCGTACGAGGCGTCGTCACCGAAACCGGTATCCGCTTTCATGCGGACAGCGTCGTGCTGTGTACCGGGACATTTTTGGGTGGCGTGATTCACATTGGTTTGGATCAAAGCAAAGGTGGCCGAGCAGGCGATCCACCCTCCAATGCGCTGGCCGAACGTCTGCGCGCACTGCCGTTTCGGGTTGATCGCCTAAAAACCGGTACGCCACCGCGGATTGATGCCAAAACGGTAGATTTTTCCCAGTTGGAAGAGCAGCCCGGCGATAGCCCAACGCCGGTTATGTCCTATCTGGGATCACGGGAAATGCATCCTCAGCAAGTGAGTTGCCATATTGCTCACACCAATCAGCAGACTCATGATCTGATTCTGGCCAACCTTGATCGCTCGCCGATGTATTCCGGCGTCATTGAAGGGATCGGACCGCGTTACTGCCCATCGATCGAAGACAAGGTTCATCGCTTTGCCGATAAATCCAGCCACCAGGTATTTATCGAACCCGAAGGCCTGGATACCCATGAGCTCTACCCCAACGGCATCTCGACCTCGCTACCCTTTGACGTGCAGATTCAGGTCGTGCGTTCTATCAAAGGTCTGGAAAACGCCCATATCACCCGGCCTGGCTACGCCATTGAGTACGACTTTTTTGATCCGCGGGATTTAAAACACTCGCTGGAAACAAAATTTATCCACAACCTGTTTTTTGCCGGCCAAATCAACGGCACTACCGGTTACGAAGAAGCCGGCGCGCAAGGGTTGCTAGCGGGCCTGAATGCCGCCCGCCGTTCCCAGGAGTTGGACGCCTGGTATCCCCGTCGCGATGAAGCCTATCTTGGTGTACTGGTCGACGACTTGATTACCATGGGCACCAAAGAGCCGTATCGCATGTTTACTTCACGTGCGGAGTACCGCCTGCTGCTGCGGGAAGACAACGCGGATCTGCGCTTAACCGAAGCGGGCCGGGAATTGGGTATTGTCGACGACACGCGCTGGGCAGCGTTTAGCCAAAAACGCGAGGCTATCGAACAAGAGAGCGCGCGGTTAAGCACCCTGTGGATACAACCGGGAAGCCCTGCGGCTGAACAAGTGGCCGAAAAAACTGGGGCACCGCTCACTCGCGAGTATTGCCTGAGTGATCTGCTTAAACGTCCTGAATTGAATTACAGCGATTTGGCCAATCTACCCGGTATCGAGGGCACCCTGGTCACTGACCCGGCAGTCGCCGAGCAGGTGCAGATTCAGGCAAAGTATCAAGGTTATATCGATCGCCAGCAGCATGAGATCGATAAACTCAAACGCCACGAAGCCACGCCACTGCCTGCAGAACTGGATTATTTAAAAGTGGAAGGTTTGTCTAACGAAATTCGCCAAAAGCTGGCTGAAGCGCGGCCGGAAACGCTTGCCCATGCGGCGCGGATTTCAGGCGTCACCCCGGCGGCCGTCTCTATTTTGCTGGTGCATCTGAAAAAGCGCCGGTTGGTGGCCGCAGCTGAGGTAGTTAACGGATGAGTTCGTTGAACCCACTGTTGAAAACTCTGCCTGCAAGCGTTGCACCACGGCTCGATCAAGGTCTTAGCCAGTTAGGCATCGCCGTTGACGAACATCAACGCCAGCAGCTGCTAGGCTTATTGGCACTGTTGCACAAGTGGAACCGGGCTTATAACCTCACAGCGGTACGCGAGGTGGATGACATGGTGTCGCGCCACGTGTTGGATAGCGCCGCTGTGCTGCCCTATGTGCAGGGGCCGCGGCTACTGGATGTGGGCGCGGGCCCAGGACTTCCTGGCATCGTATTAGCGATATTAGCCCCTCAGCTTGATGTGACACTGCTGGACAGCAATGGCAAAAAGGTGCGCTTTCAGCGCCAGGCGGTAATGGAGCTCGGGCTTGAAAACGTCACTCCCGTACAGGCGCGGGTGGAACAGTTTGAAGCCGCCACTTTCGATCAGGTGATTTCCCGGGCATTTGCCAGCTTGGTCGATTTTGTCACCTTGACCCGCCAGCTACCCAGCGCCGATGGCCAGTGGTTAGCCATGAAAGGCCCGGGGGCGGATGATGAACTGCGCGACCTGCCCGCCGGTATACGTTTACACCAGCGTCATTTGTTGGAAGTACCCTTTGAGGCAGCCCAGCGGCAGCTGCTGATCTTGGATGTTGAAAGCTAAATGTGAAAGCTGAATATTGATTGAAAGCTGAACGTTGATTCTGACCCCCAGAAGGAGTTGAGCAAGTGAGCCAGATCATTGCCCTGACCAACCAAAAAGGCGGCGTGGGCAAGACCACCTCGGCCGTTAACCTGGCGGCCAGTCTCGCTGCGCTCGACCGTCGCGTACTGCTGGTGGATCTTGACCCCCAAGGCCATGCCAGCATGGGCAGCGGCATAGATAAGTACGAGCTCAATAAAAGCGTGCTTGACGTTCTACTGGGCGAAGCAACGGCCGCTGATACGATTGTCAAAAAGCTGGCGGTCAAGTATGACGTACTGCCGGGTAACGGTGATCTCACCGCCGCTGAAGTCGAGCTGTTGGATCGCGATAAAAGCGAGAGCTGCTTAACCAGCGCACTGGCTTCGGTCTCGGATGCCTATGACGTAGTGTTGATCGACTGCCCGCCCTCTTTGAACATGCTAACCGTGAATGCATTAACGGCTTCCGATAGCGTGCTGATCCCTCTTCAGTGCGAATTTTACGCCCTGGAGGGGCTGTCAGCCCTGCTCGATACCGTTGAGCAGATTAAGCAAAATGTGAATCCTGATCTGGCCATTGCGGGCATTTTGCGCACTATGTACGACAAGCGCACCAGCTTAACGCGGGAAGTGGATAAGCAGTTGCGAGACTATTTTGGCGACATGCTGTTGAAAACGACCATTCCTCGCAACGTAAAAGTTGCCGAAGCGCCGAGCCACGGGTTACCCGTTACGCAATATGCCCGATTCTCCCGGGGTAGCCAGGCCTATCGTGTGTTGGCGAAAGAGATGATTCGTCGCCTAGCGTTATAAAATGAGGAAAAGCGAATGACGCGTAAACCCGCGCTGGGACGTGGCCTGGATGCCCTGATTGGTGCCGGTGCCCGTCGCCGTGACAGCTTAGAACTTGCCGGTAGTGGCACCCCGTTGGAGCTTTCTGACGCCGCGCGTAGTGCCGCGGCCGACGACGTTAGCGAAGATCGCCTTGAACGCCTGCCGTTAGGGCAATTAACGCGGGGTAAATATCAGCCGCGCCGGGATATTCAGCCCGAAGCGCTAGAAGAGCTGGCAGACTCCATTCGCGCCCAGGGCGTTATGCAGCCCATCGTGGTGCGCCCAATCGGCGTGGATCGCTACGAAATTATTGCCGGTGAGCGCCGCTGGCGGGCAGCTCAGCTCGCCGAGCTGGACGTTATCCCGGCGGTGATCCGTGAAGTCAGTGATGAAGTTGCCCTGGCGCTGGCGCTGATTGAAAACATTCAGCGTGAAAACCTCAACGCCATCGAAGAAGCCATGGCGCTCAAGCGTCTGGGCGAAGAGTTTGAGCTTACCCAGCAGCAGATTGCCGACGCAGTGGGTAAGTCGCGCACTCAGGTGGCCAACCTGTTACGTCTGTTGGCGCTAGATCCGGAAGTGCAAACCCTGCTCGAACGGGGTGACCTGGATATGGGGCACGCAAGAGCGTTGCTGACGCTGAATAGCACCCAGCAGCGGCAGGTGGCTCATGAGGTGGTCAATAACGATATGACGGTGCGGGCCACCGAAGCGCTGGTGAAAAAAGTCCAAACCAGCCAAACGCCAATCAAAACGCCTAGTCGTCAAAGTAAGCAGCCCGATGTGGCCAAGCTTGAAACCCACCTTGGCGAGCTGCTTGGCGCGCCAGTTTCCATTGATCATGGTCAAAAAGGCAAAGGTAAATTAACGATACGCTATACCAGCCTCGAAGAATTGGACGGTATCTTAAATCATATTAAATAGCAGGCTATTCAATATCACGCAAGAAGCGCACACGTTTTCCCCCTTTGGTCGCAAATCAGCCCTTAAGCGGGCAAAATCGGTGCGACTTCGGTTGAAGGTGTGATAGCGCTTCCCTATAATCGCGCAAGATTTGTGCAGGTTGCCTTGGTTTGTCTAGCTATTAGCTTGTCGAGGTATTGGTTTTTATCAGTGAGGCTGGGCCGGTATGCAGCGATACGAAACCCAGCGTCGAAAAGCCTATGTCGTTCGACTCACGATCGCGCAACTGATGATCACCTTCGTTGGTATGCTGGCCGCCTATCTAGTCGCCGATTTAGAAGGCGTGTCATCGGTGTTTAAAGGGGCGCTGGTAGCTTTATTACCGCATGCCTTTTTTATCAAGCGAATGGGGGTTTTGCGCGGGACTAGCCCTTCAAAGGCTGCGATGCGCCTGTTTCGTGCCGAGGCTGGCAAGTTTGGTTTGACGGTGGCACTGTTTGTCGCAGTGTTCGTGGCAGCGCCCCCCTCAAACCCTACTTTCTTTTTTTATGCTTATGTTGCGGTTGTTCTAACGCATTGGCTTACGCCTTGGTTAATGCCAAAAAACGCTAATGCCTAGAAAATTGCACAACTGATTGAGGTGACACATCCATGGCCGCAGGAAACGAAGTCTCAACGACTTACTATATCCAGCACCACTTGCAGAATTTGACCTTTGGCAATCACCCTGAAAACGGCTGGTCGCTGGCGCATTCAGCAGAAGAAGCAAGTGAAATGGGCTTTTGGGCCATTCACCTGGATACCATGGGCTGGTCGATTGCTATGGGGTTGCTGTTTATCTGGACTTTCCGCAAAGCGGGCAAAATGGCCACCACGGGTGTACCCAGTGGCCTACAAAATGCGGTTGAAATGGTCGTCGAGTTTATCGAGGACATGATCAAAGGAACATTCAAAGGGCATAACCCGATCATTGCTCCTTTGGCCTTAACGCTGTTCGTGTGGATTCTGTTCATGAACACGCTCAAAATTATTCCGGTCGACTACTTCCCCGTGCTGTTCAGTAAGCTGGGCGTGGACTACATGAAAATTGTCCCCACCACCGATGTGAACGCCACGCTGGGCTTGGCACTAGGGGTATTCGGGCTGATCCTTTACTACAGCTTTAAGGTTAAAGGCGTGGGTGGTTTCGCCAAAGAGCTGTCACTGACGCCGTTTAATCACTGGGCGCTGATTCCTTTCAACCTCCTGTTGGAAATCGTCGCGCTGCTGGTTAAACCGTTTAGTTTGGCGATGCGTCTGTTCGGCAACATGTTTGCCGGTGAAGTGATCTTTATCTTGATCGCCATGCTGCCGTTCTGGGCTATCTGGGTGCTGGATGTGCCGTGGGCCATTTTCCATATTTTGATCGTCGTACTACAAGCTTTCATCTTTACAGTGCTGTCCGTGGTGTATCTAAGTGCTGCACACGAGCATCACTAATCCGAGCAATGCTTGAAACACATTAACCCTTAACCTCAACCCTCGACCTTTAACTTGAAAAACTAGGAGCATTACCATGGAACTTATCTACATTGCCGCTTCCATCATGATCGGTCTCGGCGCTCTAGGTACCGGCATTGGCTTCGCTATTTTGGGTGGTAAGCTGCTGGAATCTACAGCGCGTCAGCCTGAACTAGGCGACCAGCTGCAAACCAAAACCTTCCTAATGGCAGGTCTGCTGGATGCCGTTCCGATGATCGGTGTTGGTATCGCAATGTACCTGATCTTCGTTGTTGCCGGTTAATGACAGCTCAGCCGAGCGTTAATCGCTCGGTTTTGTTTCACTCCGGTCGCCACGAACTTGTCAGAGGTACATTCCTGTGAATATCAACATGACGCTAATCGGGCAGACGATCGCCTTCGCGATCTTTGTCTGGTTTTGCTTAAAGTATGTGTGGCCTCCGATCAGCAACGCGCTTCATGAGCGTCAGAAAAAAATTGCTGATGGCTTGGATGCAGCCAGCCGTGCTAACCGTGATCTTGAGCTTGCTCAAGAGCGGGCAGAACAGACGCTGCGCGAAAGCAAGGAGCAAGCTTCTCAGATTCTTGAGCAGGCCAACAAACGCTCTGCCCAGATAGTTGAAGAAGCCCGCGAACAGGCCCGCGCCGAAGGCGAACGCCTAGTAGCGAGTGCACGTTCCGAGATTGAGCAAGAAGTGAATCGCGCTAAGGATGAACTTCGTGCCCAGGTCTCTTATCTCGCCGTTATGGGTGCCGAGCGTGTTCTTGAAGCGTCGGTCGACGAACAAGCCCATCGCAAGTTACTCGATGAGCTTGCTGCTGAACTGTAAGGAGGTGAACCATGGCGGAATTACTTACCGTCGCTCGTCCTTACGCTAAGGCAGCGTTTGAATACGCGCGTGATCATGAGGCGCTTGATAGCTGGTCACAAGCGCTGAGTTTTTTAAGTGTTGCGGTAGCAGATGACGTCGTTCGCCATCGGCTAAGCAGTCCCAAATTAGACAGCGAGCAAAAAGTGTCGCTGCTTGTCGAGCTTATTCCTGAGCAACAGGATGAGGCTTTACAGCGATTTTTGACTGTTTTGGCTGACCAGGGCCGCCTGATGGCGTTGGCATCCATTGCTGATCAGTTCGAGCACCTGCGTGCCGAACACGAGCAGCGGGTTGAAGTGAATGTCACCTCTGCTTACGAGCTTGATAGTCAGCAAGAAACGAAGCTAGCGAACGCGCTTAAGAAACGTCTGAATCGCGAAATCTCTATTACTACTCAGGTGGACAAGTCGCTTATTGGCGGTGTCATCCTACGTGCTGGCGATACCGTCATTGACGGCTCCGTACGTGGTCGATTGAACCGCCTAACTGACGCGCTAACCGCTTGAGTCTGAGGGACATGGCATGCAGCAACTGAATCCTTCCGAGATCAGCGACATCATCAAGCAGCGAATTGAAAAGCTTGACGTCGCATCCGAAGCCCATAATCAGGGCACCATCGTCACCGTTTCCGACGGTATCGTGAAAATTCACGGCCTCGAAGACGCGATGTTTGGTGAAATGATCGAATTCCCCAACAGCATCTTTGGCATGGTACTCAACCTGGAGCGTGACTCCGTGGGTGCCGTGGTGCTGGGTGACTACCTGCAGCTTGAAGAGGGCATGACCGCCAAGTGTACCGGTCGTATTCTCGAAGTGCCGGTAGGCCCCGAGCTGATTGGTCGCGTGGTCGATGCGCTGGGTAACCCCATCGATGGTAAAGGCGACATCAACACCACCATGACCGACGCCGTTGAGAAAGTGGCGCCAGGTGTTATCACTCGTCAATCCGTCGATGAGCCGATTCAAACCGGTCTGAAATCGATCGACGCCATGGTGCCGATCGGTCGTGGTCAGCGTGAGCTGATCATCGGTGACCGTCAGATCGGTAAGTCCGCCATTGCCATTGATGCCATCATCAACCAGAAAGGCAAAGGCGTGACCTGTGTCTACGTGGCTATCGGTCAGAAGCAGTCGACCATTGCCAACGTGGTGCGCAAGCTCGAAGAGCATGGCGCCATGGAGCACACTATCGTTGTCGCCGCTGGCGCCGCCGATCCTGCTCCGATGCAGTTCTTGGCCGCTTACTCTGGCTGCACCATGGGCGAATATTTCCGCGACCGCGGCGAGAACTCGCTGATTGTGTATGACGATCTCTCGAAGCAGGCCGTTGCCTACCGTCAGGTATCGCTGCTGCTGCGTCGTCCGCCAGGTCGTGAAGCTTATCCTGGTGACGTCTTCTATCTCCACTCGCGTCTGCTCGAGCGTGCTGCGCGCGTTAACGCCGACTATGTTGAGAAGTTCACCAACGGTGAAGTGAAAGGCAAAACCGGTTCCTTAACCGCCCTGCCGATCATCGAAACCCAGGGGGGCGACGTTTCTGCGTTCGTTCCGACTAACGTGATCTCGATCACCGACGGTCAGATCTTCCTGGAAACCAACCTGTTTAACTCCGGTATCCGTCCGGCGATTAACGCAGGTCTGTCGGTTTCTCGTGTTGGTGGTTCGGCGCAGACCAAAATCATCAAAAAGCTCGGCGGTAGCGTACGCCTAGCCTTGGCCCAGTACCGTGAACTGGCGGCGTTCTCGCAGTTTGCCTCTGATCTTGATGAAGCGACGCGTAAGCAGCTTGAGCACGGTCAGCGTGTTACCGAGCTGATGAAGCAGAACCAGTACTCGCCAATGTCAGTTGCCGAGATGGCGCTCTCGCTGTACGCCGCCAACGAAGGTTATCTGGACGACGTCGACGTGACCAAAGTGTTGGACTTCGAGCGTGCGTTGCACGACTACATGAAGTCTGAGCACGGTGATCTACTCGACAAGATCAACCAGAGCGGTGACTACAACGGTGAGATTCAAGACAGCTTGAAGTCGGGTCTCGAGAAGTTCAAGGCGACTCAGAGCTGGTAATGTCTGGCCCGCCTGCGGGCGGGTTTGCATGCTTTCTGAGAGCCACGAACGAAGGGTAGATCGCTATGGCAGCTGCAAAAGAGATACGCACCCAGATCGGGAGCATTAAAAATACGCAGAAGATCACCAGCGCCATGGAAATGGTGGCTGCATCTAAAATGCGTAAAGCGCAAGATCTGATGAGAGCTAGTCAGCCTTACGCTAAGCAGATCCGCAACGTGGTCGGCCACATTGCTGACGCTAACCCCGAGTACAGGCACGACTATATGGTCGAGCGTAGCGAGGTTAAGCGCGTTGGTTACATTGTGGTCTCTACAGACCGTGGTCTGTGCGGTGGCTTGAACCACAACCTCTTCAAAGCCTTACTCAAACAGGCCAGCGAGTGGAAAAAGCAGGGCGCAGAGCAGGATTTCTGTGCTCTGGGCGCTAAGGCCAGCACCTTTTTCCGCAACTACGGTGGCAATTTGGTGGCGGCGAAAAGTGGTTTAGGCGAAGCCCCGACCGTTGAAGGTTTGATTGGCAGTATTAAGGTCATGCTCGAAGCGTACGATGAAGGACGTCTCGACCGGCTTTACGTGGTGCACAACGAGTTTGTGAACACCATGACCCAAAAGCCAGTGGTTCGTCAGCTTCTTCCGCTGTCGCCTGATATGGGTGCAGACGCTGAGCAAGACGACGAAAACGCCCGTCCCGGAAGCTGGGACTACCTGTATGAACCGGATGCCAAGGCGTTGCTTGATAGCCTGCTGGTTCGTTTCATCGAATCGCAGGTGTATCAGGCGGTAGTGGAAAACGGCGCTTGTGAACAAGCCGCCCGAATGATCGCTATGAAAAGTGCCACTGACAACGCAGGCGGCCTTATCGACGATCTGGAGATGGTCTACAACAAGGCCCGTCAGGCCGCCATCACCCAGGAAATTTCTGAGATCGTCGGCGGCGCTGCTGCCGTATAACGCCTAGGGAGCCAATTATTTAAACGGCTCCCGGCAGACAGGTTTCATTTGCAGGTTTTAGAGAGGAACCAAGATGAGCGGACGTATCGTACAAATCATCGGCGCGGTGATTGACGTAGAGTTTCCGCGGGACTCTGTGCCCAAGGTCTACGACGCGCTGAAGGTCTCCGATGTTGAGACCATCCTCGAAGTCCAGCAGCAGCTGGGCGACGGCGTGGTGCGCACCATTGCCATGGGCTCTACTGAGGGCTTGAAGCGTGGCATGGACGTGACCAGCACAGGTGCCGCTATTTCCGTACCGGTAGGTAAGGAAACGCTGGGCCGTATTATGAACGTACTTGGCGAGCCGATCGACGAAGCGGGACCGATCGGTGAGCAAGAGCGTATGCCGATCCACCGCAAAGCACCGAGCTATGCCGACCAAGCAGCCTCTAACGAGCTGCTGGAAACTGGTATCAAGGTTATCGACTTGGTCTGCCCGTTCGCTAAGGGTGGTAAAGTTGGCCTGTTCGGCGGCGCCGGTGTTGGTAAAACCGTTAACATGATGGAGCTTATCCGCAACATCGCCACCGAGCACAGCGGCTACTCTGTATTTGCCGGTGTGGGTGAGCGTACGCGTGAGGGTAACGACTTCTATCACGAAATGACGGAATCCAACGTTATCGATAAGGTATCGCTGGTTTACGGTCAGATGAACGAGCCTCCGGGTAACCGTCTGCGCGTAGCGTTGACCGGCCTGACCATCGCTGAGAAATTCCGTGATGAAGGCCGCGACGTTCTGTTGTTCGTCGATAACATCTACCGCTACACCCTGGCAGGTACCGAAGTATCGGCACTGTTGGGTCGTATGCCTTCAGCGGTAGGTTATCAGCCTACGCTGGCTGAAGAGATGGGCGTTCTGCAGGAGCGTATTACCTCGACGAAAACCGGCTCAATCACCTCGGTACAGGCCGTTTACGTACCTGCGGATGACTTGACCGACCCGTCGCCGGCGACCACCTTCTCGCACCTGGATGCTACCGTGGTATTGGCACGTTCTATCGCCGAACTGGGTATCTATCCGGCGATCGACCCGCTGGACTCCACCTCGCGTCAGTTGGATCCGCTGGTCGTCGGTGAAGAGCACTACGCCACCGCCCGCGGTGTGCAGAACGTTCTTCAGCGCTACAAAGAGCTTAAGGATATTATCGCCATTCTGGGTATGGACGAGCTGTCTGATGAAGATAAGCTGGCCGTTTCCCGGGCGCGTAAAATCCAGCGCTTCTTGTCGCAGCCGTTCTTCGTGGCCGAAGTATTTACCGGTTCACCAGGTAAGTATGTCTCACTGAAAGACACTATCAGTGGCTTCCAGGGCATTCTCGCTGGCGAATACGACGATATGCCGGAACAGGCCTTCTATATGGTCGGCTCCATCGACGAAGCCGTCGAGAAAGCCAACCAGATGAAGAAGTAATCCCGTCCATTAGGGGGATTCGCTATGGCGAATAGCTTTACTTGCAATATCGTCAGCGCTGAAGCATCGATCTTCTCAGGTACCGTTGAGCAGGTGATTGCTTCCGGGATTATGGGTGACCTGGGTGTTTTGCCGGGTCACGCTCCGCTGCTGACCGAGCTTCAGCCGGGTCCGGTTCGCGTGATTCACGATGATGGCAAGGAGGAGAACTTCTTTGTCTCGGGGGGCTTCATGGAAGTCCAGCCGGATGTCGTGACGATTCTGGCCGACTCTGCATCGCGTGCCAGCGACCTCAACGAGGCCGCTGCCGAAGAAGCACGTCAGCAGGCGCTGAAAGCCTTTAATGAGAAGTCATCGGAGCTCGATTATACTCGCGCTGCCGCTGAACTTGCCGAAGCCGTTGCACAGCTGCGAACGATTCAGCAGCTGCGTAAAAAGGCGGGTAAAGGCTAACACCCACGCACTTGGCGTGTGTCCAACGCCCCTTAAACCCGCTACCAGGGTTTAAGGGGCGTTTTTTTTGTTTGGCAGTTAAATAAGTAAGTATGACGAGCTTGGTCAGTAGGATGGGCTGGGCGATGGATTAGTTCGGCAGCACGACGCTTGTAAGCGCAAGGGGGAGAGTCATGGCACTGAATGATGAAAGCCTACAGGAATTAAAAGCCGAGCTGCTCGACGAGTTGGCCAAGGAAGTGCCCAGTAAATCGGTGCTCTCCTTGCGTTTGGCCGAAACCCGCTCCGCGGATATCGGTGAAGTGCTCGAAGAAATGATTGAAGATGACGAAGAGCTGCCTGCGGCGCTCGCGTTGCTGGATATTCTGTCTGCCGAGCGTGCTGCGAACGTACTGGGCTATTTGCCCGGTGAGAGCCAGCTTGAGGTCGTCGGGGAACTGAATGACAGCCAGGTACTTAAGCTGCTGGAAGAGATGGGGTCGGACGAACGCGCCGATTTGTTTAATCTCCTCAGTGAAGATCGCCGTGAAGCACTCCTGCGTCGCATGGCCCACCGCGAGCGGGAAGACCTAAAGCGGCTTGCCAGCTACGAAGAGGGTACCGCCGGCGCCATTATGACCTCTGACTATGTCTCCATAGCCAGTGGCATGACGGTGTCGCAAGCAATGATGCGGGTACGCCAGACGGCCCCCGATGCGGAAACGGTCTACCAGCTATATATTCTCGATAGCGACGGGCAATTGATCGGAACCATGTCGCTGCGTCAGCTTATGGTGGCACGCCCCGGTGCCATTGTTGATGACATTATGATCAAAGATGTCATCAGTACCCGGGTTGATAATGCCCAGGAAGATGTCGCCCGAATTGTGGCGAAGTACGACCTGTTAGCACTGCCGGTGATTGATGCGGAAGATCGTATGGTCGGTATCGTGACTCACGATGACGCCATGGACGTGGCCGAATCGGAGGCCACCGAAGATTTCCACAAAGGCATGTCGATCGGCCAGTTGGAAGATGGCGTTAGCCGTGTGCCGCTCTGGAGCCTGTACCGCAAACGGGTGTTTTGGCTGGTACTGTTGGTCTTTGCCAACTTGTTCTCGGGAGCTGGGATCGCCTATTTTGAAGAGACCATTGCCGCCCAGGTAGCGCTGGTGTTCTTTTTACCGCTGTTGATCGGTAGTGGCGGTAACGCTGGGGCCCAGGCAGCCACACTGATGGTGCGCGGTATGGCGACCGGTGACGTGGGTGTCAAAGATTGGGGCAAACTACTGGGCCGCGAGCTACTTGTCGCCGGGTCACTGGGTATCACCATGGCCATCGCGGTAACGCCGATTGGCATAATGCGAGGGGGCGAAGCGCTGGCGATGGTAGTTGCCTTTAGCATGGTCACCATCGTGCTGTTCGGTAGCCTGCTGGGGATGTGCCTGCCGTTTGTATTAGAGCGCTTTAAGGTCGACCCCGCCACGGCATCGGCACCGCTGGTGACCACGCTTATCGATGCTTCTGGCGTGGTGATCTACTTCAGTATCGCCACGTTGCTGCTTTCTTAAGCGCAGTGTAAGGGTTTAAGGATTAGCGCATGGAGCTGCTGGCCGCTCGGGTAATAAACAGCACCTCAACGTGGCCGAGCCACTCGATATCGCTAGCCAGCGCTTTTAGCTGACTAGCGAGGCACTGGGGCGGCTGATGCACCGCGTCATCAATGATCAACGATACCGACACCTTATCCTCCAAGTAGTGCAACTGAAGCTCGTTCAGGGTGCGCCACACCGGGTGTTTGTACCAGCGCGCATCCAGCGCGGCCTCTACTTCAGGGCGGAGCGGGAGGCCGGGAAGGCGGCTTGGATCACCCGCCCCGGCGTCGTCTTCGGGGTCAACGTGGAAGATGACGTCGGTGAGCGCGGGAAACTCATGGCGTAGGCGGCGGCTGACTTCGTTTCCGATTTCGTGGGCTTCCGACACGGTAATTTTCGGCCCCACCACCACGTGTAGATCAACCATTACCCAGCCGGCGGATTGCCTGGTACGCAGATCGTGAACACTATCCACACCCGGAACGCTGCAGGCCACATCGTGCATCTGATCCTGTACATCTTCAGGTAGCGCAGTATCCACCAATTCCCGTGCCGACTCCCACAGCAAGTCCAAACCTACCTTGCCGACCAATAAACCCACAATGATGGCGGCCACGGCATCCAACCAACCCAGGCCGAACTGGGCACCCACCAATGCCACCAGTACTACGGCAGTGGAGAGCGCATCGCTACGTGAGTGCCAAGCGTTGGCTTCAAGTAATTTCGACTTTACCCGCTTGGCGACCCGCATGGTGTAGCGAAAAATCCACTCTTTGCTAAACAGTGCAATGACGGTAATCACGATTGCCACCGCGCCCGGGGCGTTAACGTCAGTGCCGCTAAACAGGCGATCCAGGCTCGACCAGGCAATCGCGCCAGCCACGAAAATCAGTACGCTTCCCAGCAGCAGGGTCGTCAGGGTTTCGATACGGCCGTGGCCGTAGTGGTGATCTTTATCGGGCTCCTGACGCCCATAGTGAATGGCCGCCAAGACAAAGCCATCGGTGACTAAATCTGATAGAGAGTGAATACCGTCGGCAATCAATGCCGCTGAGCCAACCATAAAGCCGATCGTGACTTTGACGATGCTCAACAGGGCATCCAACCACGCACCGATGTAGGTAACACGCTTGGCCTCTTGGCTAAGTCGCGCTTGGTCGTGAACCACTGGCGTTTCGATGGTCTGAGTCATGGGTACCTTGCAAGGGCGCACGCATTCAATAGACGCCTATTGTAGCGCACTCCTTATATCCTCTATAGCCTCCACTGTCTTTAGGCTGCGAAACGGCGCCTTTGTGTGTCAGTGGTGGCGAGTGTCAGCAACGGCATTGGCGGACAACGAATAAGCGGATGTGTATCCTTAAGCGCCATTGCAAACCACTAAATTGTTTCTATACACAGGATTTTTTATGGATTGGCTCCAGGTGGTGGTGTTAGCGGTTGTTCAGGGAGTGTCAGAATTTTTACCCGTTTCAAGCTCTGCTCACCTAATCTTGGTGCCTGTGCTGACCGAGTGGCAAGATCAGGGCCTAGCCTTTGATGTTGCCCTGCATTTAGGCAGCCTTTCTGCGGTGATTATCTACTTCCGGCAGGAAATTTGGCAGATGGTGGTGAGTAGCCTGGCTGCGATCAGCGGTAAAGGGGTTAATGAAGACGCGCGACTGGCTTTATGGGTGACGTTAGCGACCATCCCGGTGGGGCTTATTGGTTTGCTACTGCACGATGTTATTTCTCATTTTATGCGCTCTACGCTGATTATCGGCTTCAGTTTAATTGGTTTCGGGCTATTGTTGGGGTATGCCGATTGGCGTAAAGAGGGGACACGCAGCGAGTACCAACTGCGTTTGAAGGATGTGCTGATTATTGGCGGTGCCCAGGCGCTAGCGCTCATCCCAGGCACCTCGCGCTCGGGGATTACTATTACCGCGGCGCTGATGGTAGGTATGAGCCGAGAAAGTGCCTCGCGCTTCTCTTTCTTACTGTCAATTCCGGTGATTGTGCTGGCAGGTGGCCTCGAAGCAGTGGGGCTGTTTAGCGCTCCACAGTCGATTGATTGGATCGCGATGTTGTCGGGCACTCTGCTATCGGGAATAAGCGCGTACTTGTGTATTCACTACTTTCTGGTGGTTATAAAAAAATTGGGAATGCAGCCCTTTGTGATTTATCGCGTGCTGTTCGGCGCCTGGCTGCTGTGGTTCTTTTATTTTTAGGATAAAGCAACGATGAAAAAGGCTGTTGAATGCACAGCAAGGTGGGGACGTGCACTGATCGTAACGGGTTCACTGCTGGGCTTGGGGTTAGGCTTGGCAGGCTGTTCAGAGAGTGATCGACCTCTGGAACCACCGGTACGCTTTGATGGCAATATTTTCGGCACCTTCTACCAGGTGACCATTATGGATCCGCTCACTCAGGGCGAGTCCCTTGAATTGGAAGAGGGCTTCAAAGCAGAGCTAGAGAACGTTGATCAGGCAATGTCCACCTATCGCGATGATGCCGAACTGATCGCTTTTAACGAGGCTCCGCTGGAGGAGTGGCAGCCGCTCTCCAATGAGCTCATTGAGGTATTGGCGATTAGCCAATCCGTCGCTGAAGCCAGCCATGGCGCCTTTGATATTACCGTGGGCGATCTGGTCAATTTGTGGAGCTTCGGCCCCGGTGCGCGGCCAGAAGAGGTGCCCGCCGATGATGTTCTTGCTGAGCAGTTGGCCCAGGTAGGTTATGACGCTTTAGAAGTCGATACCCAAAATATGCAGGCGCGGCGTATCCGCGATGTGTTTGTCGATCTTTCTGGTGTGGCCAAAGGCCATGGAACTGACCGGGTTGCTGCATATCTGGATCAGCAGGGGCTGGAGCACTATTTAGTCAATATTGGCGGAGAACTAATCGCCCGTGGCCTGCGTGATGAGGAAGAACAAACGCCCTGGCAGATTGGCATTGAGGTGCCTGAAGATGGCCAGCAGCGTGCTCAGCATATTATCCCGCTAGAGAGTATGTCGGTGGCCACCTCAGGTGATTACCGCAACTATTTTGAAGTAGACGGACAGCGCTTTTCCCACACCATCGATCCGCGCACAGGCCGACCGGTAACCCACCAGCTTGCCTCGGTGTCGGTTTTTCACCCCTCCAATGCCTGGGCGGATGCCTGGGCGACGGCGCTATTAGTGGTTGGCGAACAGGAGGCGATGCAACTGGCCGTTGAGAACAATCTCAAAGTACTCCTGCTGGTGCGCGATGGCGAGCAGTGGCGTAGCATTGCGAGCCCTGAGTTTGTTAATTATTTTGGGGAAGCGTTGATAAATGAGTTGGGCATTGAACAACGACAACCCCCAGCGACCAGCAGCCCCGCCGCAGCCGACCAAGCGCCCGCTGACCCATCAGTAATAGGTGAATAGTATGCAAGAATTGGATATCGTCATTCTCGCCGCGGGAAAAGGCACGCGGATGCATTCACAAATACCTAAAGTGCTTCACACTCTGGCGGGTAAGCCAATGGTGCAGCACGTGCTGGATACTGCTTTAGGGTTGCAGCCGGATCGCACCCATGTCGTGATTGGTCATGGCGCTGACCAACTGCGCGAAGCGCTAGCAGAAAATGCCGTGCAGTTTGCCGTTCAGGCCGAGCAGAAGGGCACCGGGCACGCGGTGGCGCAAGCGCTCGAGCAGTTGGGTAGCGGCAAGGTGTTAATCCTTTACGGCGATGTACCGCTGCTGCAGCGTGAATCCCTTAGCGAGCTGTTGGCCCATGTGGATGAGCAGCACATGGGGCTGTTGACGGTAACGCTAGCTGACCCTTCGGGTTATGGACGGATTGTGCGTGACGACGCAGGCGAAGCGGTGGCCATTGTTGAGCAAAAAGATGCCAGCAGCGCCGAGCTTGCGATCACCGAGTGCAATACCGGTATTATGGCCATGACGAGTACCCAGCTTAAACGCTGGTTACCACAGCTCTCCGCAGATAATGCCCAGGGTGAGTACTACCTGACCGATGTCATTGCCATGGCCGCAGCGGAAGGTATCAAGGTATGCACCGCTCAACCGGCCTCCGCCGTTGAAGTGGAAGGGGTTAATAATCGAGTTCAAATGGCCCGCTTGGAACGCGTTTATCAACGCCAGTTGGCCGATAAGTTAATGGCACAGGGAGTAGCACTTGCCGACCCCGAACGGCTTGATGTGCGCGGTCGTCTGACCTGCGGTCACGATGTGTTTATCGATGTGGGTTGTGTATTTGAAGGTGAGGTTGAACTAGGCGAGGGCGTACGCATTGGCCCCTACTGCGTGATTAAAAACAGCACCATTGGTGCAGAAAGCGTCGTCGATACCCATAGCGTTATAGAGCGCACCGTGGCGGCGGGCCTCAACCAGATTGGCCCCTTTGCGCGACTTCGACCCGGCACGCGGTTAGCGGTAAAAGCCAAGGTAGGCAATTTTGTTGAAACCAAAAACGCCGATGTGGGCGAGGGCAGTAAGATTAATCATTTAAGCTATGTGGGCGATACCCGTTTAGGCCGAGATGTGAATGTAGGCGCGGGTACCATCACCTGCAACTACGACGGCGCTAATAAGCACCACACTGAGATAGGCGATAATGCTTTTATTGGCTCTAACACTGCGCTAGTAGCGCCTGTCACCGTGGGCAAAGGCGCTACCATAGGGGCTGGGTCTACGATTGCTAAAGACGTCACCGATTACGCGTTGGCCGTCACCCGAGGCCGCCAGTTAGAGAAGATTGATTGGCCGCGTCCCAGTAAAATGACAAAGCCATAGGGCGGGAAGAAAGCAATTAAAAAGGGCTCTTGAGTCAGCCCTTAAAACAGCCCTTAAAAATCGTTTTTAAAATGATGCTAATAATCATTAAAAAGCCGTATACATAATCAATGGTCGTCGTTCTACCGTTCAGCGGGTTGGTCGAGTAGCGTTTGTGAAGAGCTATGGTTAATAAACTAGGAGAGTGACTATGTGTGGCATTGTGGCCGCCGTTGCCCAGCGCAACGTCCAAGAAATTCTATTAGAAGGACTAAAACGCCTGGAGTATCGCGGCTACGATTCGGCCGGTATGACGGTGTGCAATGACGGCGTATTAACCCGCCATCGTGCGCTTGGAAAAGTGGCTGAGCTTGCCGCTCAATTGGATAAGGCCGCGCTACCGGGTTTTTCGGGCATTGCACATACCCGCTGGGCAACCCACGGGAAACCCTCTGAGGCCAATGCGCACCCGCACCATAGTAGCGATCAGGTTGCCGTTGTGCACAACGGTATTATTGAGAACTACGAGGCTATAAAAGAGAGCCTTCAGCGCAGCGGCTATGCGTTTAGCTCCGAAACCGATACCGAAGTGATAGCTCACTTACTCTCTGAAAAGCTGGCTGATGGGCTCACTCTGTTTGATGCTACGCAGCAGATTGTTAACGGCTTAGGCGGCGCCTACGCGCTGGGAGTAATGAGTGTTAGAGAACCTGGGGTCGTGGTTGGCGCGCGCCAGGGTAGTCCGCTAGTGGTCGGTGTGGGGATTAATGAGGCCTTTTTAGCCTCTGACCCGCTGGCGCTGCTGCCGGTCACAGATCGCTTTATTTACCTTGAAGAGGGTGATTTGGTCGAGCTGCGCGAGCAGGGGAGCATTCGCATTGTAGATCGCCAGGGTAACGACGTTGAGCGCCCTACCCATACCTTTGAACACGGCGATGGCGCGGCCAGTAAGGGCGATTACCGCCACTATATGCTCAAGGAGATTTTCGAGCAGCCAACGGTGATTGAGGCGGCATTAGAGGGGCGGCTGAGCGCTAAAAGCGTGTTAGTCGAGAGTTTTGGCCCCGATGCGCTGGCGCTTTTCAAGCGCACCCGCCAGGTACACATCATTGCCTGCGGCACCAGCTACCATGCGGGGCTGGTGGCGCGCTATTGGCTGGAGCGATACGCGGGGGTGCCGGTGCAGGTCGAGGTGGCCTCTGAGTACCGCTACCGTCATCCGGTCGTGCCTGAAGGCACCCTGTTTGTCACCCTTTCCCAATCCGGTGAAACCGCCGATACCCTGGCCGCGCTACGCTTTGCTAAAACCCTCGACTATATCGGCTCGCTGGCGATCTGTAACGTGCCCGGTAGTTCGCTAGTGCGTGAGTCTGACATTACCCTCATGACCCGCGCGGGCCCTGAAATTGGCGTTGCTTCGACCAAAGCTTTTACCACTCAGCTGGTAGCACTTATGCTGCTAACGCTTTCAGTCAGTAAAGCTAAAGATCAAGCCGAATATCCGGATATCATCGCTGCGCTACACACGTTGCCTGAGGTATGTCAGCGGGTGCTGGCGCTGGATAGCCAGATCGAAATACTTTCCCAAGCGTTTGCAGAGAAACACCACGCGCTCTTCTTGGGCCGTGGGGCCCACTATCCGATTGCCCTTGAAGGGGCGTTAAAGCTCAAAGAGATTTCCTATATTCATGCCGAGGCGTACCCCGCCGGGGAATTAAAGCATGGCCCGCTGGCGCTGGTGGACAGTGAAATGCCAGTGATCTCGGTCGCCCCCAACGATGACCTGCTTGAAAAGCTAAAATCCAACCTTCAGGAAGTCCGTGCCCGCGGCGGTCAACTGTTTGTATTTGCTGATGAGAGCGTGGGTATCGATGCCCAGGAAGATATACGTGTGCTGACCCTACCACACGTGCACGAAGCGCTAGCGCCGCTGCTGTACACCCTTCCGCTACAGCTATTGAGTTACCACGTGGCTGTGCTCAAAGGCACCGATGTAGACCAGCCCCGTAACCTGGCTAAAAGCGTGACGGTGGAGTGATTTAGGCGTCAGACTTTATATTTAATTAAGCCAATAAAAACGCTTTACAAGATGCGGCAATTAGTCGCATCTTATGCGCAACCGTTGCGTTGCAGCATGTGGTTAGGGTGCTTATTATCGTGGCGGTCTTTCTCCCCCCTGATTGGATAACATCGCCATGAAACCACCAAACGTCCACGTAACCCGGCATTATGCTAGCCGGGTCGCTTGGTTGTTGCTCGCCTGTACGCTTTTTGTTTTTCCTTCTCTCTCTTATGCCGCCGCCGGGCCCCTCGATCTTACTCTTTCGCTTGCCGGTATTTCTTCTGTCGTGATCTTCGTGCTCGCCTATGCGTTGGTGATGAGTGAAGAGCTACTGCATATGCGTAAGTCTAAGCCGGTGCTGGTGGCGGCTGGGCTTATCTGGGCGCTAGTGGCCTGGGTCTATGTACAAGCGGGGATGCCGGAAGAGGCGGAAACCGCTTTCCGTGAAACGTTGCTTGAATACGCTGAGCTGCTGCTGTTTTTGCTGGTGGCGATGACCTATATCAACGCCATGGAAGAGCGCCGGGTATTTGATGCGCTGCGTTCTTGGCTTGTGCGTAAAGGCTTTAGCTACCGCACCCTGTTCTGGATCACCGGTGTCATGGCATTCGGTATTTCGGCGATCGCCAACAATATGACCACCGCCATGCTGATGTGCGCCGTGGTACTTAAAGTGGCCGAAGGGGATAATAAGTTTATCGGTCTGTGTTGCGTCAACGTAGTAGTGGCTTCCAACGCCGGTGGTGCCTTTAGCCCATTTGGCGACATCACCACGCTGATGGTGTGGCAGGCGGGCCAGGTACCGTTTGAAGGCTTCTTTGCCCTGCTGCTTCCCGCGGTGGTTAATTTCATGGTGCCTGCGGTTATCATGAATTTCTTTATCGTCAATCGTCAGCCTGCCTCACTTAAAGAGAATGTCTGGCTCAAGCGCGGCGCTCGGCGGATTATCGTACTGTTTTTGATTACCGTGGCCATCTCGGTACTGTGTCACTCTATCCTCTACTTACCGCCTGCCATGGGCATGATGTTTGGTTTAGGTCTACTGCAGTTCTTTGGTTACTATCTGCGCCGCAGCCTGCCGCGTTCGCTTGAACGCAAGCGGGAGCGCTATTCTCGCCGCGGCGACTGGAAGAAGTTGGAGCAGTTGGGTAGCGTAGTTCCCTTCGATATTTTCAGCCGTATCGCCCGTTCCGAGTGGGACACGCTGCTGTTCTTCTACGGGGTTGTAATGTGTGTCGGTGGCCTTGGCTTTATGGGCTATCTCAGCCTGCTTTCCGAAACGCTCTACGGCAGTTGGGATCCGGTGTGGGCGAACGTTGTGCTGGGGCTTATCTCGGCCGTTGTGGATAACATCCCAGTGATGTTCGCGGTACTTTCCATGGCCCCGGATATGTCCGAGGGGAACTGGCTATTGATTACCCTAACGGCCGGTGTCGGCGGCAGTCTGCTCTCAATGGGCTCAGCTGCAGGTGTTGCCCTTATGGGCCAGGCGCGAGGTATTTATACCTTTGCTGTACACCTTCGCTGGGTACCAGCCATTTTGTTGGGTTATGCCGCTAGCATTGCAACGCATCTTTGGATTAACAGCGCGTTGTTTTAAACGCTGTATAGCAAACTGAAAACGCCCCTCACTGAGTAACCAGTGAGGGGCGTTTCTAGATGTAGATTAAATCGGTTAACGATCAGTCATTATAGGTCGTGGCCAGTTATGACTTGGCAAATATCGGCGAAGCTTTTCGCCATAGGCATCGGGTTGATCTCTTTACCTACCGCACTCTGTATATCGCTGGCTGAGATAATGCCGCGAATCCTAAGTTCGTGGTTATCGTTTTGCTCAGTGATTAACAGGTGTTGATCGGTCACGGCCTCCATCGACAGCACCAGATCCTCAATGGTTAACGATGCCAACTGGGAGACGGGCATGGCGCTAAGCTTGTGCCACGGGGTCATGATCATTTCAGCGGTTACCTCTTCACGACTAAGGTTGCGCTGCTGCATGGCGATGTTGATGCGCCGCGTACCAATCACTTCTTTTGAGGTAATAATGCCGATGCAGTGTGCTTGCTGATCCATCACGAACAGTAGCCTTACGCCGCTATAACGCATCTTGAGGTGCGCCTCGTCGATAGGCGTGTCGGCATCAACGGATTGAGGCATGACTTGGGAAAAGTCGGTCAATACCGTCATCGCTGGGCTAGTAGGCAGTAGACGCCGCGCTGAAGGCTTGGCTAGCAGTGGTGCTGAGCCAAGTTGAATTAAGGGTTTAGGTGAAAAAGTCACTTGGTTCATCAGGGTACCTCCATGTGGAGAAAAGAGGGAGCCGTTGGTATCTGGCTCGCCTTGCAACTCCACAGTTGCACGCATTTCTTATCGCAACCTTAAGAGAGCCATAAAACTCAGCGTAAGAAGCAAAGAAAGTGTTATTGCTCTCTTGGACGCTGCAGATAAATAGCTACGCGTAACCCCCCACTGGGCGCGTCATCCAACTGAAGCTTGCCGCCGTGGCGTGTGACCAGCCGTTCAACAATGGAAAGCCCTAATCCTGAGCCGGCGCTGGGGCCCGCGCGTTGAAAGCGCTCGACCACTTTTTTGCGTTCATTGACCGGTATCCCTGGGCCCTGGTCATCCACCGTCAATTGAAAGCCTTGTGGCGTCGCCGCTAGGGATATGCTGATGATACTTTGATTAGGCGAGTGTTGGATGGCATTACCAACCAGATTCTGTACCAGCGTTTCAATGGCACCGGGCTCTTCTAACATCGACCAATCTCCCTGTTCATCTGCATTTAGCAGCAGTTGCTGTTCGCGCTCAGCAGCCAGGGGCGAAAGCTTGGCCAGGGTCTCGCGCACTTCACTAAGTAACTGGCTAGTACGGTATTCAGGCTGTGACTCCTCCTCAGGCTCCAGGCGAGCCAGTGTTAAAAGCTGGGTAACCAAGCGCGTGGCCCGTGCGACGCCACCGCGCAGGTGATTGAGCGCTTCCTGACGATCTTCGAGGTTTTCGGCAGTTAGGGCGTTCTGAGCGTGTAGATCGAGTACCGCTAAGGGAGTGCGTAGCTCATGGGCGGCATCGGCAATAAAGCGCTTTTCGCGCACGCGCATCAAGCGGATTCGCTTTAACAGCCGGTTGAGCGCACCGGCGATAGTGTCTAGTTCCTGGGGCAATGGGCTGAGGGTTAGGGGCTGTAAATTATGCGGATCACGATTGCGAATTTGCTCGGCCATGCGCGACAGGGGAACCAAGCCCCAGCCAATCGACCACCATAGCAGGGCGGTGAGTAGCGGCAGGCCAATCAGGTCGGGCAGTAACGTGCGTAGCGCTACTGCTCTAATCAGTTCCCCGCGAACGTCTTCGCGCTCGCTAACCACAATCCGCTGCGTGGAGTTAGGTATGTCGAGCACATAAATGCGCCATTGGATCTCATTAATAGACCGACTGGTGAATCCCACAGGGAGATCTTCCAACGGCGACTCGGGGGCATTAGCTGAGCGCAGCAGGAGGCGGCTCTCTTCCCACAGCTGAAAGCCCAGCTGGCTATCTGCTCGGTAACCTGCAAAGCGTCGATCAGATCTCGCCGTTTTTCCTAGAGCACTTTCTAGGCTGCTAAGCAGCACACCCTGGGTTTCATCCGGCAGTGGTGCTTGCAACAGGCCTTCCAATAGGCGCGCATTTTGCTCAAGACTGGCATCGTACAGTGCTTCAATTTCATGGGCAGCGTAGCGATAGCTGATAAAGCCAATCACCAGCATGCTTATGCCAAACACCAGCAGCGCTAGCCCCAGGGTGCGTTGGCGGATAGAGGTCATGGGTGCTTATCCTGATTCGTTTTATCCATTACGTAACCAATACCGCGTAGCGTGCGAATCAGGTGAGGAAAAAATTTGCGCCGAAGGTGGTGCACATGTACCTCAATGGCGTTGCTCTCCACGTCCTCATCCCAGCCATAGACCAAGCGTGTTAGCGTATCGCGGGTGAATACTCGTCCGGGGTGGCTCATAAACTCTTGAAGTAAGGTCAATTCCCGTCGTGACAACACCACGGGCTTCCCCTGGTAGCTCACCTGCATGGTGAGCGGGTCGAGGCGGATACCACGGCACTCCAGAGCGCTGTTTACCTGGTCACTACTGCGCCGCAGTAGGGCTCTCAGACGAGCTTTTAATTCAGCCACTTCAAACGGCTTGGTTAAATAATCATCGGCACCCGCATCTAACCCAGTGATTCGTTCATCGACGGCATCGCGAGCCGTTAATACCAAAATGGGTACGCGATTGCCCAACCGCCTCACGGCTTCCAATACCTGCATACCATCCATACGCGGCAGCCCCAGATCGAGAATGACCGCATCAAAAGGTTCGCCTTCCTTTAACGCGGCCAGGGCGCTAAAGCCGTCGCTAAGGTGATCCACCGTGAAATTCTCGGGTTTTAATGCCAAGCGAATGCCCGAGGCTAAGCTCGGATCGTCTTCTACCAACAATATACGCATGGCGGATAGTTACTCCTTTAAATTCTTCGCTACCCTTAACCCTTGAAATAAGCACGGATAAGGGTGGTATGCAAAGGCTTAGGTCGTCAGGATGAGGTTATAAATTGTAGGTTAATAACCTAGCATGCTTTGTTACTCCTTCGGAGCTCGGTATTTGATTGATCAGCCATGACATTTAGTTATTCCTCAAGTAGTCCAGAGGTAGTACTTTGCCCGCCAGCACGACGACGCGAAGCACTGCTGCAGCTTGCTGCCGCCCATGACCCTAAGCTTCAAGCGGCCCTGAGCGCTGCCGTAAAGGCAATGTACAATCAGCCGGATACCCAGTGGGATGGGCTATGGGTAACGCTTGAGGCGGGACAGCTGACGGCCGCTATCTGGGTACAACCCCTGCCCATGAACATGGCGCAGCTATGGTTACCCAAGCAGCTGCCCAGCGAACAGGGTGTGCATACTAGCGCGCTATTGCGTGCGGCCAATGCATGGGTAGAAGCTCACAATATTCGCTTATGCCACTTGGAGCTGTCATCCCAGGCGTCCGTATCAGAAGCGCTGTTACGTGAGCATGGCATGCAGCGTTTGGCTTGCTTGGAGCATTTAATCGGCAGTAGCCGCTACCGCTTATCAATGAATGAAGTACTACCATTGTCACTGCAGCCGTTTGGCGAACTTTCTCTGAGGGAGCAGGTGAGTCTGTTGGCCGCAGTGGGGCAAGATTCGCTGGATAGCCGCCCCTTGCGCGACGTACTCTCAGTGGAAGAGTTATTGGATGGTTTTTATCAGCAGGCTCCCCAGGCACCACAGCACTGGTACGCTGTTGGCTATCGTGATGCCGTGGTGGGTGTGCTACTGCTTGCGCCGCGCCCTGCCCTAGGCCGTTGGGAGCTAATGTTAATGGGACTAACAACGGATTGGCGTGGCAAAGGCTTGGGCCGCGCGCTGTTAAATAAAGCTCTTACGCTTGCCCAGCAGGCTGGCGTGCAGGAGGTCATGCTGGCTGTAGATGATGTCAATGTACCGGCTAAACGGCTTTACCAGCAGGCAGGTTTTATACGCTATGCGCAGCAACGTTTATTCGCCTGGAAAGGCAGTGGTGAGAGGAGGGATTTGCCAAATTAAGCTGCCAATAGTAACCAACGGTTGAATAGGCGCGCTTAGTAGCATTTTCTTGCGCTTTGCGTTGCCGTTATACTAGTCCTATATGCACGTCTTGGCGTCTCAGCTGCGCACCGTCAATATTGGCGCTGCCACGCACAGGGGTTGAGGATAAAAGTTTGATGACAATACTCAAGAGGTGGTGAGAGTGAAAGCTAAGCTGATCATGAGCGGGCTGGCGGCCCTCGGCTTCATGGCGGGCACATCCAGTGTTTATGCCCAAGATGACGCCGTACGTGATGCGATTGCCGAGCGTTTGGCGCCGGTGGGTCAACTCTGTTTACAAGGCCAAGACTGTGGCACCGCGGCGGCACCAGCGGCTTCTGCCAGTAGTGGTGGTGGTATAGACGGTGCGGGCATCTATAATAATATCTGTATGGCATGCCATGAAACGGGTGCTGCGGGCGCGCCTATTCGTGGTGATGAAGCTGCCTGGTCTGCACGCACTGAGCAAGGTTTCGCCACGCTGTTAGACCACGCTATCAACGGTATTGGCGCCATGCCAGCGAAAGGCGGCAACCCCAACCTTTCCGACGAGGAAGTGGAAGCAGCGGTTGCTTATATGGTTGAGCCGGTTATGGAAGTGCCTGAATTAGGCGGTGGCGACGATGCTGCTTCTGAAGAGTCAGCACCGACGGAAGAAGCTACTGAAGAGGCCGCTGCTACTGAAGGTGAAGCCGCTGCAACTGAAGAAAATATGGCTGCTAACGACGACTCAGCGAGTGAAGAAGACGCGGCCGCCTCTGAAGAAGCAAGTGGCGGTAGCGACTTAGACGGTGAAGCCCTTTACGCAAGCTCTGGGTGTGTGGCGTGCCACGATAATGGCGTTGCCGGTGCACCGACCAAAGGCGATTCAGAAGCTTGGGCGGCGCGTTTAGAGAAGGGGGCTGATGAGCTTTACGCCAGCGCCATTAACGGTATCGGCGCTATGCCAGCCAAAGGCGGCAATCCCAATCTTTCTGATGAAGAAGTGATGGCCGTTGTCGATTATTTAATGGCTGAAGCTCAGTAGCAGTAAGTCGTTCCGTTAAGCAGCACTGATTTAGCTTGGTAAATTTATCCACAGGGTGTTTTAGTCGCCGCCCTGTGGATATTCTTGTTTTAAAGGCCTGGTTTTAGTGTTCCAGTTTTACAACGCCCGCTTGATCACCCCAGCAACGAGCGGAGCCCTGCTATGGCGTCTTTACCACGGGCCTGTTTCTTATCCGGATCTTCTTTATCGGCACGACCTTCCCACTCCAAATCCCCCCCGGGCAATTCGTCTAAAAAGCGGCTGGGTGCACAGTCCATAAGCTCACCGTAGGCTTTGCGCTGGCGGGCAAGTGTTAACGTTAGTGTGCGCCGCGCCCGGGTAATGCCCACATAGGCTAATCGCCGCTCCTCTTCCACTGTGCCTACTTCGATGGCGTTGCGGTGGGGCAGCAGATCCTCCTCTAAGCCCATCAAATAGACATGCGGAAACTCCAGGCCTTTAGAGGCGTGCATGGTGAGTAACTGCACTCTATCCGAGTCATCCTCTTCCGCCTGCTGCTCCAGAATGTCGCGCAGTACCAGGCGTGAAATAGCCGCTTCTACGCCGTCGGTTTCGGTCTCGGTGGAATCGGTATCGTCTTCCGGATCGCGGTTGAGCGATTTTTCTAGCTGGTCGATGAGAATCCACACGTTGGCCATGCGGCGTTCTGCGACGGTGGGTGCGCTGGCGTTTTGATACAGCCAGGCTTCGTAATCCATATCCCGCAGCATGTCGCGAATGGCGGCAATGGCATCGCCTTGATCCATGCGCTTGCGCACGCCGTCGATGAAGTGGGTGAACCGGCTTAAGCGCTCCGTAGCTCGGGTCGGCAATACTTGTTCCAACCCAAGCTCATGGCAGGCGGCAAACAGCGAAATTGAGCGCTCGGTGGCATAGTTGGCGAGTTTCTCTACCGTTCCAGGGCCCACTTCGCGGCGCGGCACGTTAACAATGCGCAAAAAGGCGTTGTCGTCCGCGGGATTAATCAACAGGCGCAGGTAAGCCATGGTGTCTTTAATCTCGTTGCGCGAGAAAAACGACGTACCACCGGAAAGCTTGTAAGGAATTTGGTAGTGCTGCAGCTTAAGCTCTAACAAGCGGGCCTGGAAATTGCCCCGATAAAGCACCGCAAAATCCCGCCACTCGGCCTTTTCCTTGATACGCCGGGTGAGCATTTCGCTGGCGACCCGCTCAGACTCCGCCTCTTCATGACGATTCACGATTACCCGAATAGGCGCGCCGTCGCCCATATCGGACCATAGCGTCTTCTCATAAACGTGGGGGTTGTTGGCGATTAGCGTGTTGGCGGCGCGCAGTATCGTGGCGGTAGAGCGGTAGTTCTGCTCCAGCTTGATCACTTTCAAGCGCGGGAAATCTTCACCCAGGGTGATTAGGTTTTCAGGGCGGGCACCGCGCCAGGCGTAGATCGACTGGTCATCGTCGCCTACCACGGTAAAGGTGGAGCGCTCCGCCATTAGCAGTTTCACTAACAGGTACTGGGAGACGTTGGTGTCCTGATACTCATCGACGAGCATGTAGTGGATTTTGCGCCGCCAGCGCTCTAGTGCTTCCGTATCGTTCTTGAGCAGTACCACCGGCAGCAGAATCAGATCGTCGAAATCCACCGCGTTGTAGGCTTTTAAATGGCGTACGTAGGCTTCATAAACCCGAGCGGCAAAGTGCTCATCGTCATCAGCCGCAAACGAGAGCGCATCGCTAGGCAGCACCAAGTCGTTCTTCCAGGTGGAAATTTTGCTCTGCACAGCATTGATCTGCTCGGCGTCCACCTGGGCGTCTTTGTTCATCAAATCGCGCAGCAGCGCCTTGGCGTCTTCCGGGTCAAATAGCGAAAAGCCCGGTTTATAGCCCAGGGTTTTAAGCTCGCCACGGATAATATTCAGCCCCAGGGTGTGAAAAGTAGAGACCGTCAGTCCGTGGCCCTCTTTGCCGTGGAGCATCTGGCCCACGCGTTCTTTCATCTCTCGGGCGGCTTTATTGGTAAAGGTCACCGCGGCGATCCTGCGCGCGCTCATCCCACACTCTTGCACCAAATAGGCAATTTTAGTGGTGATAACGCTGGTTTTACCGGAACCTGCACCCGCCAACACCAGGCAAGGGCCATCAATGTAGCGCACGGCTTCCTGCTGGCGCGGGTTTAGCCCTTTGATGCGGCTAAGAATGCTCTTGGGCGTTGCAGGCGTCATGGCGTCGGTCGTCCTCTACGAGAGTTGCTGGCGGTTTCGATTACGATTTCAAGTACGGTTTCAAGTACAATCGTCCGCTTGGCGAAGGCATAATAAACAGGCAGGTGGAGATGTTTGAAGTAGCGCTTTTTGAACCGCGCATGGCGCCCAATACGGGCAATATCATGCGCCTGGTCGCCAATAATGGCTGCCGGTTACACCTGATTGAGCCGCTGGGCTTTGACCTGGAAGAGAAAAAGCTGCGTCGCGCCGGGCTGGATTACCGCGACCTCGACAACGTCACTCGCCACGCCGATTTTAGCGCCTTTCAGCAAACCATGCAGGGGCGGCGCATCTGGGCGATCACTACCAAGGGAACCCGCACCTACAGCGATGCGGACTTTGCCCCAGGCGATGTGCTGCTGTTTGGCTCTGAAACCGCTGGGCTGTCACCCCAGGTGCATGAAGCGCTAACCGCTGAGCATAAACTGCGCCTGCCCATGCAACCCAATAACCGTAGCCTAAACCTTTCCAACGCCGTGGCTATTGTGAGCTACGAAGCGTGGCGCCAGCAAGGGTTCGCTGGCGCGCTGCAGGTCTAATCAATTGGTAATCCCATAGCGGTCACGATACGCCCTGATCGCTTCAGCGTAGGCGAGCATTTCGCCACCAGCATGCTCTTCAAGGTAAGTGAGCACTTGCTCCAGAGTGACGATACTGACCACTGGCATAGCGTACTGAGCCTGCACTTCCTGAATCGCGCTCTGCTCGCCTTGACCGCGCTCCTGACGGTCAAGCGCTATGATAACGCCAGCGGCACGAGCACCGCTCTGTTCAATCAGTGTCATCACTTCGCGAATGGCGGTACCCGCGGTAATCACGTCATCAATGATCAAAATATCGCCAGCAAGCGGTGCGCCTACGATATTGCCGCCTTCGCCGTGGGTTTTCGCCTCTTTGCGATTAAAGGCGTAGGGCATATCCCGGTCGTGATGATCGGCCAGTGCCGCCGCGGTGACTGCCGCCAGTGGGATGCCTTTGTACGCCGGGCCAAACAGCACATCGGCGTTTAAGCCGCTATCGACAATCGCCTGGGCGTAAAAACGTCCCAGTTTGGCCAGCGCACGACCGGTTTGAAACAGCCCTGCGTTGAAAAAGTAGGGGCTAACGCGGCCAGATTTAAGCGTAAACTCGCCAAACTTAAGCACGCCTTGCTCAATGGCAAAGGCAATGAAATCGCGCTGGTAGGGTTGTAGAGTGGTAGCCACGGCATTCCTCACTAGGCGGTAGGTTTAAATCGGTACGAAAGCAACAATAAAAGTGGGGTAAATGGCAAGTTTTACTAGCTGCCTTTACCCAAACGTCTAAACGTCGGGTATCATACAGCAGCGACGCAAAAGGGACGATTTATGAAAATTGCCAGCATCAATGTCAATGGTATTCGTGATGCCGTCGATCGTGGCTTCCTGGACTGGCTGGCTCAGCAGGATGTCGACGTGGTCTGCGTGCAGAACATCAAGGCAAAAAGTTTTGAACTGGGTGACCACATTCTGTATCCGGAAGGCTATGAAGGCTATTTCCTGGATGCCGAAGAGGACGGTTTCTCCGGTGTGGCACTCTATTGCCGCAAAATCCCCAAGGCGATTATGTATGGCCTGGGGTTTCCTCAGTGTGACCATGAAGGACGTTTTCTGCAGGCGGATTATGAACGCTTCAGTATCGTCTCCTTCCTGATGCCTGACGGAAGTGACCAAAAAGCCAAGCAGGCGTTTATGGAGCAGTATCAAGAGTATTTGACGAAGATGTCGCGCAAACGCCGCGAATACATCCTCTGCGGTACTTGGCATATTGCCCATAAAACCGTCGATTTGGCTAACTGGTCGGATAATCAACTGACCTCAGGCTTCCGCCCGGAAGAGCGCGCCTGGATGGATCAGGTGCTTGGCCCCACCGGGTTTATCGACACCTTCCGCGAAATTAACCGCGATGCAGGTGAATATACCTGGTGGCCGAAGCTCGACCAAGACGTGCCCCGTGAGCGCCAGGAAGGTTGGCGGATTGACTATCAATTAGTCGGCCCCAACTTCCGCCGCCACGTGGTCGACGCGTGGATCGATTACGATGCGACCTTCTCCGAGTTCGCACCGCTAATCGTTGAGTACGACCTAGCGCTCTAAGCGCTAGGCAACGAACTTTTCCCGCGTCGCCTGTCACCCTTGCGGATTAGCCGGGGTGACAAACAACAGGCCAGCTAAATGCTGGCCTGTTGTTTTTTACGTCTTACTCCTTACCTTCATTACCCACGAATACCCAGCGCTTCACGCTGATGATCGCGAAGCGCATCGCCTGCTTTCTCGGCTAAATCGAGCATGTCGTTTAGCTCGGCACGGGTGAAAGCGCCTGCCTCGGCGGTGCCTTGCACTTCGATTAGCTCGCCGCTTTCGGTCATTACCACGTTCAGGTCGGTATCGGCTTTGCTATCTTCCGGGTAGTCCAGATCCAGCACCGGCACGCCTTTATAAATACCCACGGAAATGGCGCTCACCAACTGCTTGAAGGGATCGCCCTTGATCTTCTTCTCGCGCTGCAGATAACGGATCGCATCGATCAGTGCTACGCAGCCCCCGGTAATCGCCGCGGTACGGGTACCGCCATCGGCCTGGATCACATCGCAATCCACGGTAATGGTGAACTCACCCAGCTTCTTCAAATTCACCGCGGCGCGCAGGCTGCGGCCAATCAAACGCTGGATTTCCAGCGTGCGGCCGCCTTGCTTGCCGCGGGTCGCTTCACGGCCACTACGGGTGTGAGTGGCGCGGGGCAGCATGCCGTACTCAGCGGTGACCCAGCCCTGATTCTTGCCGCGCAGCCAGCGCGGTACACCGGCTTCTACGCTGGCATTACACAGCACTTTGGTATCGCCAAACTCCACCAGTACGGAGCCTTCCGCATGACGGGTGTAATCGCGGGTCAGGCGAATCTCGCGGAGCTGGTCGGCTTCGCGACCGCTGGGGCGCACAACATCAGGACGCTTAGCACTGCTCACAAATAGTACCTCTCAATAAACGCACAACTGGGAAAAGCCCTCCATTGTACACGTCTGGGAGTGCGCTGATTGGCCTATCGGGTAGACTGTTGGCAATGCTTTATACACCGTTGTTCTCTATTAGGATGAAACATGGCCACTTCAAGCCGCGTACACAGCATGACCGCCTTTGCCCGCACCGAGCAGGCTGCCCCGTTTGGCACGCTGCAGGTGGAAATTCGCTCAGTGAATCAGCGTTATTTAGAGCCTCACTTCCGCCTGCACGAAAGCCTGCGTGACCTGGAGCCAGTGCTGCGTGAAGCGCTGCGCACCCGTTTAGCTCGTGGCAAAGTCGAGTGCAGTGTTCGCTTTGAGAGCGCCGAAACCGCCCAAGCCCCCGCCGTTAACAGCACCCGCTTAGCCGCCATTGCTGATGCGCTTGCCGCCATACAGCAGCAAGTGCCCAGCGCCGTGCCACCCACCACGCTTGCGCTACTCAACCAGCCCGGTGTGATGGAAACCCAGCACCTTGACCAAGAGGCCATCAAGGCCGCCGCCAAAGCGCTGTTTGACCAAGCACTGGATGAGCTGATTGACGCTCGCGCCCGTGAAGGGGAAAAGCTCGCTGAGATGATCACCACCCGCCTGGCGGCAGTAAGTGAGCAGGTCGCCAACGTGCGCAGCCTGCTACCGCAGATTTTGGAGCGCCAACGCGCCCAACTGCTAGAGCGCCTGGAGGTTGCCAAAACCGAACTCGACCCGCAGCGCCTGGAAGCCGAGCTGGTGCTGGTGGCGCAAAAAGCTGATGTGGATGAAGAGCTGGATCGTCTAACGGCGCATATCGAAGAAGTAAGCCACCAGCTCGCCCAGAAAGGCCCCAAAGGCCGCCGTTTGGATTTCCTAATGCAAGAGCTTAACCGGGAAGCCAATACGCTTTCGTCAAAGTCTGTGGTGGCGGAGACGACACGCTGTGCGGTGGAGTTGAAGGTGTTGATTGAGCAGATGAGGGAGCAGATTCAGAATATTGAGTGACTTCCAATGATGGTGCTTCAGGGGAGCGTTGTAGTTGTTAAAGAAAATGCGGCAGGCGTCATAGCGATACGACACCTTCACGGAAATACCTTATCGCCATCGACTTAGCCGTTGATGGCATTCGTCTTCCGGTAGCCAGGCACCCGCTTCCAGCATCGTTTCCAAAGCATCGGCCAACTGGCCTGGAGCAAGAAGCGCATGGGCTTCCAGTTCATCCAGGATCCAAAGAACACCACGAACCTCTAGCTGGCTTTTCTGACCTGATTTCCTGAGCGCGCCGTCATTGGTCAGCAGCGTCCAGCCTCTTTCCTTGGCTAGGAAGTAGCACGACACATCCGCTAGTGAGGAATTACCCAATGTTTGGCGTAGCATAAAAAGCGTTGCAACTTCCTCACCATTGAATGCCTCAACCACAAGGCCTAATCCCGTTAACTCTTGGCCAGGGGGCTTTTTCAGCTCCCGCCACACAAAGTCGGTGGTGACGAACTGGTGAGGTAGGGCAAACACGGTTTCTAGCAGGCCACTGTGGTGAAGATCTATCCAGATATTGGTATCAGAGACAAGAATTTTCGCTGACATGCTCACTGTCACCTGCCTGTCCGTTTGCCATGATTTCCTCAATCTCGCCGAGGCTTACACTGAGTAACTCCGCTGCTCTTGAAGGAGTAACCAGTCCTTCAGCCAGCGCCCTGTAAACCAATTGCTTCAGGCGATAGGATTTTTCAGGCTCTTGTCGACCAGGTTCACTTTTTCGAAAACCTTTCATCGACCATAGGCGAAAAGTGTTCTGATAGAAGCTCGAACTAACGATATCCAGGTCATATAACCGGCGCAAAGTGGCTTGAATAGAAACACCCCACTCCTCCTTGGCCAAAAGGAACTCTTGGAACAGCACCCGTTTGCGGTGCTCACCAAAGGTGACGCGCACTTGATTTGCAGGAAAAAGAAACGCCCCGGCAAAGCGGTGGCACCAGTTTTCTTCATCCCGAGTGCCATGAAGCTCCTCTGGTAGTGACATAACCAAATGTCCTAGCTCATGGGCGAGATTAAAACGCTGGCGTTCACCAGGACGCTCAGTATTACTGACAATAACGGCATCCGCGCCATCGTTGACGAGGGCGCAAAGCCCATCGAATTTCTCGTGGGCCTTAAGACTGACGACTTTAATGCCGTTTTCTTCCAGGGTTTCAGTCAGATTGGCGATGGGGTTTAGCCCAAGCTGCCATTCTTCACGGAGTTTATTAGCTGCCTGTTCAACCTCATCGATACTGGATACGGAAAAACGCTTATGCCATTTGGAAAATTCATCAGGTGATTGGCCGGTTTGGAACAGGCTCTCTGCCGCTAAATAGCGCTCAAGGTGCTCACGCACTTGCTCCTTGACGGCTTCTTGCTGGCGTTTTCCGAAGGCAGAGTGCTTACGGAAGTCTACTTTTCCCAGCGCTACTGAGTCTGAACGGAAAAAATACTCAGGGTTAACCCCAAGTGCGTCCGCTAGTTGGATCAAGCGAGTCGAATTGGGCGCGTCCTTGCCCTGTTCATATTTCGACAGAGCTTGCTTGGTTATGCCCCCCAGCAGATCGGCTAACTGCTGCAAGGTCATATTCTTAAGGACACGCGCACGATGTAGACGATCATGCAGCATGACGTATTACCTTATGTCAGGGCGGTTTAAGTTGACAATATGGTTAAATTTTTAAAATCTGTCAACCTGGCGTGTTGTTTAGATATGGAGCACTTCATGAGGGAAGTTCATGTGATGGATCACATGTTGGCAGGAAGTCAGGGATGTAGATCCAGGCTATTTTTGACGCAGCTCTGACTCGAACGCTGACAGCGTCCCTCCCCGCCCAGCAAACCGTTCGTGCTTTTAGCCGTTGGTCGATGCCCACGACCGAGTTGCCGATCTGTGCTAACGCCCTGGCCTTGAGATGCGCAATATGAAATGCACCGCATTCCAACAAGAACGCATCGAGGACTCCATCATGGGCAACAACACCAAGATTGATTTTATCTACCTCTCCGAGCAGGACATGATTCGTGCCGGCGTGACCGATATGGCCGCCTGTGTGGACACCATGGAAGAGGTCTTCCACCTGCTTCACATCGGCGATTACCGCATGGCTGGGCCCAACAACGACTCCCACGGCGCGATGATCATGTTCCCAGAGGAGTCGCCGTTTTCCACCATGCCGAAACCGACTGCCGATCGCCGCATGATGGCGATGCCGGCCTATCTGGGCGGCAGCTTCTGCACCTCCGGTGTGAAGTGGTACGGCTCTAACATCGCCAACCGGGAAAAGGGCCTGCCCCGCTCCATCCTGATGTTCACGCTGACCGACCCGGACACCGCTGCACCCTTGGCGTACATGTCGGCCAACCTGCTGTCGGCCTACCGCACCGGCGCCGTGCCGGGTGTCGGCGCTCGCCATCTGGCCCGCAAGGATTCCCGCGTTATCGGCCTGCTGGGCCCAGGGGTAATGGGCCGGACCAGCGTGGCTGCGTTCATGGCGGTCTGCCCGGAGATCGACACCATCAAGATCAAGGGGCGCAGCGAGAAGAACATCAACGGCTTCATCGAGTGGGTGAAGGAGCACTACCCGCAGGTCACCAACCTCCAGGTCGTCGATTCCGAGGAAGCGGTGGTGCGCGATGCCGACATCGTGACCTACTGCGCCTCCGGCGAAGTCGGCAATCCCGACCTCTACCCGATGGTAAAGCGCGAGTGGGTCAAGCCCGGCGCCTTTCTGGCAATGCCGGCGCCGTGCAACTTCGATGCCGGCATGGAAGCGCCGGATATCCGCAAGGTGCTCGATGACACCGGCCTTTACGAAGCCTGGTACGAGGAAGTGCCCAAGCCCGCCCATAACGTGATTCCGCTGGTCGGCGTGAAGTTCATGGACATGCTCCATGCCGGCACCCTCGAGGCCAGCGCGCTGGAAGACCTGGGCGCTATCGTCTCCGGTGACAGCCCGGGTCGTCAGAGCGACGAGGAGATCATCATGATGTCGGTCGGCGGCATGCCGGTCGAAGACGTTGCCTGGGCCACGGTCGTCTACCGCAAGGCCGTGGAGCAGGGCATCGGCGTCAAGCTGAACCTGTGGGATGAGCCCGCGCTGAAATAAGGCGTCGGCATCTCTCATCCGCGGGCATCGCCTCTCGGCTGATGCTCGCCCTTCTCATTGATTGCAAAGCGAGCGTTCTCTAATGACTACGATCACCAAGGTCAAAACCGGCTCCAAATTCGAGGAACACGCCAGCTATTCACGCGTGGTGGCCGTCGACAACTGGATCCTTGTCTCCAACACTGCCGGGCGTAACCCGGACACCAAGGAGATTCCAGACGACGTCAGTGAGCAGTTGAAGCAGGTCTTCGCCAACATCGAACGCGGGCTTTCAGCCGTCGATAGCGACCTTTCCGACGTGGTATCTGCCAGGATTTTCATTCAGAACCCAGCCGACACTGAAACGGTCATGACCCTGTTCGGCGAAACCATGCGCGGCGTCGACCCGGTCATTACCGTCACCTGCCCGCCGCTCGGCGCCGAGGTCTACAAGGTCGAGCTGGAAGTGACCGCTTACCGAGGCGCCGGCAGCGCCGAGACCATCCGGATCGACACCTCCGCTCAGTGAGGCGTCGTTCGGCCCTATAACTTGATCCAACGCGGTATGGCCGGCCTGACCCGGGCATACTGCGTTGAACGATCAACCGATCAGGACGCGTTCATGGCACCGACTATCGCACCCGTCGAGACCTCCAACGACTTTCCCGCCTCGACCACCGTGGTCATCATCGGTGGCGGCATTATCGGCCTGACCGCTGCCCTGACGCTCGCCGAGCGCGGCGTGCCCGTCACGGTACTGGAAAAGGGCCGCATCGCCGGTGAGCAGTCCTCCCGCAACCTGGGCTGGATTCGCAAGACCAGCCGCCACGGCGAGGATGTGCCGCTGGCGCTGGCTTCCGACCGGCTATGGGCCACCATGGCTGAGCGCACCGGCAGCGACGTGGGGTATCGCCAGTCGGGCATCATGTTTTTGTCGCGCACGCCCGATCAGCTCGCCGTGCATGAAGCCTGGCTCGATTCGGTCGCGGCGCTGTCGCTGGACTCCCGACTGTTGAGCGCACGCGAGATCGACGCGCAGGTGCCGGGCGGTCGCGGTGACTGGGCTGGCGCCATCTTCACGCCATCTGACGGCTACGCCGAGCCTACGCTTGCCTCCAGCGCCATCGCTCGGGCGGCCATTGCACGGGGCGCGGTCATCGTCGAACACTGTGCAGTGCGCAATATTACCCGCACCGGCGGGCAGGTGAGTGGGGTGGTAACCGAGCGTGGCGAAATTCGCTGCGATCAGGTACTGCTGGCTGGCGGCATGTGGTCCCGGCGGTTTCTGGGCAATATCGGCATCTCCCTGCCCACCTTGCCGCTGATTCTGTCGGTGTTTCGAACCGGCGCCATGGAAGGCCCCACCAACAGCGCCGTTGGCGGGCCGGATTTCTCCTTTCGAAAGCACAAGGATGGCGGCTTCATCGTGACCCAGCGTGGTGCACTTGATGCCCCGCTGACGCTGGATCATCTGCTGGTCGGCTCCAAGTATTTAATCGCACTGCGCGCCCAGCGGGGGCTTTTGCGGATATCGCTGGGCAAGCACTTTTGGCGGGATCTCGCGCTGCCACGGCGCTGGAAAAACGGCAACTCGCCCTTCGAACGCGTGCGCACCCTGGATCCGCCGATCAATCAAATGCTCAACCGTGATGCCCACCACAATCTGTCCGCGGCATGGCCGGTGTTCGAAAAGGCGACCATCGAAGAAGCCTGGGCAGGCATGATCGACATCACACCGGACTCCAACCCGGTCATTGATGCGGTGCCCGGCGTGCCGGGGCTGACCCTGGCTTCCGGCTTCTCCGGCCACGGCTTTGGCACCTCGCCGGCGGCCGGCCAGCTCGCCGCGGATCTGATCATGAACAACGAGCCGATCATTGATCCAAGGCCTTACCGGTTCGGGAGGTTCTAAACTGTGCGGAGCGTCTATGTCACGCTCTGCCCACACCCAGGGGCGTAGCTAACGGTGGCTTCTGGAACAGCCGTAACCTCCTTCTGCTCCATATATCCAAAATCTCACCCGAGAAAACGCCAGGCTCGTCCTGGCTGGACGTCTTTTGCCAGCCTCGAGACCCGGTCTGGTCGGATTGCGATTGTCATGGCGGCGATGGTTCTTCGCTCGCCACCAGGTTCAGTACGCCCTCTGCCCAATCCAGAGCGACCTCAGAGGCCGCAAGCGATCCGCTGGCATCGTGACGGCCAAACTCGCCGATTCGCGTTGCGCCACAGGCCAGTAGCGCCTCGGTGAGCAGTTCGCCGCCGCGTGAGTAGGTTCTGGTGTAGCTACTGTCGCCCAGCCCCATGCTCGCAAAACGCACGCCGGATAGGTCGGGAGCATCATCGCGCAGCGTCGCGTAGAAATCTTGGGCGCCGCCTGGCACCTCGCCATCGCCGTAGGTTGAGCAGACGATGAGGTAGAACCGGGTCGGGTCGAGCGAGTGCGGGTCAACATCGCTCAGATCGGCCACGTCAACCGCGCAGCGCCCATCAAGGGCCTGCTCGAGCTCCTCGGCGACCAGCTCGGCATTGCCGGACTCGGTGCCGAATAGAATGCTGACCGCCAGGTCGCCCAGGCTGTCGCCGTCACCCGTATTGAGGTGCGACGCACGCTCGACCACCAGCGACTCATCCCGCGCCGACGCCAAAAGCGCCTCCAGCGTGGCCAGCTTGGTGCGTACCCGCCCTGGAGAGGTCTGGGTACGCTCTAGGTGGTCGATACGCCGCCAGCCGTCGATGTCGGTGGCCTCTTCATGAGGGCTAAGCCCCTGGCGAGTGCAGTGCACCTCACCTGCCGCGATATCCGCGCCAATCACGCCAGCCAGTGCCCGTGCGTCGGTGCGCTGATCGGGAATCGTGCCTCGGGCGCCGCGGCGCAACCAGCCGGCCAGGTAGAGCCCCGCCTCGACGCGGCCGGTCTCAGATACCGCCGGATACTCGGCGAGCGCGTGTGCTATGGCGTCCTCCGGGTCGGGCACGAAACCGATGGCGGTTATGACCGAATCCAGCGCCAGCGCGACGGTCTCGCCGCCATGACGCAGAGTGATACCTTCGACCTGCGCCTGCCCATCGATGCGTTTGGGCACTGTCTCGAACCACCACTCGACCATCATCCGCGGCTCGCCCTCGAGGTCGACGCTGTCTGCCCCGGGTAGCGTACGCAGCGCGTCCAGCCGGGCATCCTTGCCTTCCGGCACGCTATCCAGATCGACACCGTGAAGGCGATGCCGAATAGCTGAAAAGCCGCCCAGCTCGCGGATCATCACCGGGTCGAAGCGGGCCTTCTCCGCGCTCGAGCGGCCGATGATGTGCAGCGTATCGATCTCACGTGTCAGCTTCCCGTGAACGGCGTCGTCGATGTCGCTGCCCTCGAGTTCGGCGGCGCGAATCGACAGCAGCCGCAACACGTCGATGGCTACATTCCCCTGGCCCAAGATTGCCACGCGCCGACCAAGCGTCGGCGTCTCGGTCTCGTCCGGGTGGCCGTTGAGTCGGCGGGTAATACTGCCCGCACCCACTACGCCCGTAAGCAGGTCACCGGGAATCTCCAGCGGCCGATCCGCACGTACACCGGAGGCAAGCACCACGGCGTCGTAGTTCGTGCGCAGCGCATCGAAAGACACCTGCTGGCCGATGGTCGTATTGCCGATAAAACGCACGTTCGGCGCATCGAACAGGCAATCAAACTGGCGTGAGACGGCTTTGGTGCCCTGATGATCGCCTGCCACGCCGTAGCGCAGCAGACCGTAGGGTACGGGGAGGCGGTCAAACAGATCGATATGGGCGCCGGGCATGCGGCGCTGGACTTCTTTTGCCGTAAAGCAGCCCGCCGGCCCAGAGCCGACAATGGCGACGTGCGGGGTCGCCTCGGTTTCCGTTGCCGAGGGCGTTGGCCCACCCGTAGAAACGGGCACGCGCCCCTTGGCGAGCGGCTTCACGTCGCGCCAGGTCACCGGCAGCGAGAGCATGCCACGGAAGACCCAACCGCCGATGGTGGGATCGCGGTCGGGGTGGAGGTCGAGCCCTTTCAAGTGATCGAACAGCAGCGGTAGTGCCACTTCGGCCACTTCGGCCCGCGCCGCCCGGGCGCCCAGACACACATGCGTGCCCTTGCTGAACGCCAGGTGCGGTTTGACCTCGCGGTAAATATCGAATTTGTCCGCGCGATCCCAGATCGATTCATCGCGGTTGGCCGAGAGAATACAAATGCCTAGCCGTGCCCCTTCCGGCAGCTCGACGCCGGCCAGCACGGTGCGTTTCGTAGTCTGGCGTGAATAAAGCCCGATGGGCGCTACCCAGCGAATGGTTTCATCGAACACCGTCGACCATAGTCTCGGGTCGCGTTCCACCGTCCGGCGCTGGTCGGGGTGGGTCAACATCGCCCAAGCCGCCACGCCCAGGGCGTCCCGGGGCTCGTTCAAACCGCCGCCGATGCTCATCTTGATGTTGGCGCGAATCTTTTCCAGCGGCATCTGATCCTCGGGGGAGGAGAGCAGCGAGGAGAGAAGGGAGTGGTCGCGGTTGTGAAGGTGCCACTCGAGCATCTCATCGAGGGCGACATCCACTTCATCGAAAGAGCGCTTGCCCGCGGCCCAAACGTCCGGGTCGTCGCCGTAGTTGCCGGTTGCATCAATCAGCGTCTGCGACCAGCGCTGAAGATCTTCCGCCGAGGCGTTGTAGAGCCCGAGCAGTGATCTCAGGCATTCGGCGGCAAAGGGCGCTGAAAAATCCCAGATCAGATCGGCCCCCGGCCCCTTGTCGATGAAGCGGGTCAACTGTTCGCGGCTCTTTTCATGAAAGGTCTGCGTCCAGACGTTTTTAACCGCATTGGGCTTGAACACGCTCTGCCACTGGCGGCGCTCGCGGTAGTGCTCCGGGTCGTCGCGGCGCAGCATCGAATGCCCCATGGCGCGGATCTGGAGCGAATCCGTTTCGTTGGCTGAATAGGTTTCCTGGTCGTGCTCGGTGGTAATCACGGCGTCGTAGCTGGTGATCAGATAGCGGTTGACGCTGGGCACCCAATGAACCCCGCCCTCGCGCCGCAGGCGTTCGTAGATTGGAAACGGATCGTCATACAGTGTCTTGAGATCGACCCAGTTTGCCACGGGGGCGGGGCGAGTTTTCATTGGCTTATTCATAGGATCTCCATGAAGGGGCACTTAGACGGTGCTTACGCCCGGCGCCCCATGCTCTATCTTGAGCGGTTCTAATCGCTCAGGTCCGGCTCGAACAGCCCCTTGTTCATCTTGAACTTGACCCAGACGATGGCAATCAGGCTGACAATACCCAGCACCACGCCCAGTAGCGTATAGATCAGGGTGGTCATCTCAGGCGATGGGGAAGCGTTGGCTGCCACGTAGGCCATGCCGATGATGCCCAGAATCTGCGGCAGCGGGTAAAAGGGCGTGCGGTAAGGGCGGCGATGCTCGGGGCGGCGACGACGCAGCACCATCACATCGATATGCGCGACGATGTAGGCAAACAGCCAACTGGTCGCCGCAGCGATCACCAGCGCGATGATCTGATCGGGTTCGATCAGCAAAAAAGGCACGACCACGCCCAGCGCCAGAAAGGTGATGCCGACCCAGGGCGTGTTATAGCGCGGGTGCATCTTGCCCATGATCGAAAACGCCTGGCCGTTATCGGCCATGCCCGAGAGCATGCGCGGTACGGCGGCAAGCACGGTATTGACCGTGCTGCAGGTCGCGGTCACGCCCATTACGGTGGCAATAATCAGGCCCGCTTTGCCAAACACGCTATTGACCAGATCTAGATACGGCAGGGGCGAGGTGGTCAAGGTCTCAACGGAAAGATAGTGGCCGGCGCCGAGGCAGAAGATCGAGAACAGCACAAAGATGATGCCCAGCGACAGGAACATAGCGCGGGGAATCCGCTTTTCCGGCTGACGAATATCGTTGATCATCGGGCAGATGAACTCACAGCCGACGAACATCCACATGGCCAGGGCGACCAGGCCGATAAAGCTGCCGTCGACAATGCCTCCGATGCCCCAGTCGATGCCTGCGGCGGCCTGAGCCACCTCCGGCGACGGCGGCTGGAGCAGGGCGGTGGCGCCCACGAGTAAGATGGCAACGATCATGGCGAAGGTGAACACGTTCTGAAGCTTGGCGAAGACGTCGGTGCCGAGAATATTGAGCACGGCCAGCGTCGCCAGCAGCAGGATTGGTACCAGATGCGACGGCAGCATTTCGGGGAACAGCGTCTGCAGCAGGGCATCCACCAGCAGAAATTCGGCAGGAATCGCGAAGATGGCCACCACCACGTAGCCTGCAAACACCGAGACGATGGCCGGGAAATGACCGATGGCCTTTTGAGTATAGGTGGCAAGCGTGCCCGCCTGCGGATACATCAGCGAAAGTTCCGAGAAGGACATGGCGTTGCAGACGGCAAGCAAGGTGGCCACCAGCATGGCGGCCAGAAAACTCAAGCCGCCGATGCCAAAGCCCATCAATGCCGATGCCATGGCGCCCTGCACCACCACGGTTCCCACACAGATCGCGATCATGGTCTTGAAACCGATGTGTTGACGCGCAGGGGCGCTTACCTGGGGCGCGGGGCCCGCCTTCGAGGTGTTGAGCATGATGAGTAATCTCCTGGCCGGTTGAATTCTTGTTTGGTTGACACGGACAACCTGATATCCAATCTGCACCTTACTCACCGACCATTCTTGTTCTCTTCTGCCAGAAATTTTCCCCTGCCTGCCTACTTCTGTCTTAACTCTCCTGTATCACGGCCGGCCTCCCCCATCCGGGGGATACCCAGGCGGCTTAACAGCGCCGACGATAAAAATGTACGTGGCCATTGGTTGCCTTACACCTTACCCCTGTCTCAGGAGACAACCCCATGACAACAACTCCTTCCCACACTGACTGGATCTCGGTTGCTGGCCTTGAAAAGGGCTTCGCGACGGGTTCCTATGCGCTGGACAACTCGGCAGACCTCACCGGCAAGCAGGTTGAACTGCACGCCGCCGACGGCAGTGTTCGCCGTATCGAGTTCGATCAGGATCAGCTGGCCATCGATGGCGGCGAGGCGGTCAAGGTGCGCATCACATCGTTACGTGAACGTGTCTATCTGCTTGACTGGCTGGATGAACGCACCCGTCCGGCGACTTCGTACACCGTGGTGCTGGATACCCTGACTGACAGCTACACTCAGGTCATCGGCACCTTGCCCACGTTTGATGTCATCAAAACCGGCCTCTATGAGCGCGCACTGGGCGGCCGCCCGCTGACCGACGTCAAGGTCGACATCAGCCACGGCGCGGTGAACAAACCCTACAGCGACGGCGCCTGCCCGCATGCCAAGACCGACGAGCTGATCGGGGTGCGCAACCTCTACCGTTACAGTCCGACCGAGGTGTACGAACATACCTATCTGAACGAGAACTTCTACACCTGGCACTGCCTGAAAGGCGTGGAGCAGGGGCTGTGCGACACTGATGCCTGCCACTATTACAAGATTGCCGATGAGCTTTATCTGTTCATCTGGCGCGAGAAGATCGTCCCGACGCTCGGCATCGTCATGATCGATGAACAGAATCACCGCAGCGACGGCAAGATCTTCGGCGTTGGTGATACCGAAGACGCGCCGCTGGCCAACTTCCCGATGGCTTCTTACTGTCAGCGCCTGGCCGATACGGAGTACCCCGATGACCTCTGATACCAAAACCGTCGTCATCACCGGCGCCGGCACCGGCGTGGGTGAAGCCTGCGCGCGTCAGCAGGCCGCGCTTGGCCATAACGTCGTATTGATTGGACGTCGCAAGGCACCTCTTGAGGCGCTGGCGGCGGACACCGGCGGGCTGGTGCTCGCCGGCGACGCCGCCAGCGCCACCGAGTGGGAGGGGTTCTGCCAGCGCATTCTCGAGGCCTATGGCCGGATCGACAGCCTGATCTGCAGCGCGGGGGGCCACGGCCTCGGCACGGCCACCGAGATGTCCGACGATGACTGGCATCAATCGATGCGTCTCAATCTGGATACCGCCTTCTACAGCGCACGCGCCTGTCTGCCACACCTGATCAAGCAGCAGGGCACCATGGTGTTGCTGGGGTCGTTGGCTTCGTTTCAGGCCGGTGGTGAGGTCTGCGGCTACACCACCGCCAAGCACGCGATTGTGGGTCTGACACGTTCCATGGCTCGTGACTTCGGCCCTCAGGGCGTGAGGGTCAACTGTGTCTGCCCGGGGTGGATTCGAACGCCCATGGCCGATGAAGAAATGCAGCCGCTGATGGCGCACTACAGCGAGTCCCTCGATGATGCCTACGCCCGTGTGACGCAGCACGTGCCCCTGCGGCGGCCAGCCAGTGCCCACGAAATCGCCGAGGTCTGTCACTTTCTGATCAGCCCGGCCTCCGCCATCATTACCGGCAGCATGATCATGGCCGACGGCGGCTCGCATATCGTCGACACCCCCACCCTCGCTTTCGAGGCCCTCTAGGAGACGACAGGGCGACCGGGCTGCCCATGGCCCGGTTGCCCTGTCCCGGATCAATGGAGTCCGTTCATGAGTATTCGTATCGATTACAGCGGCCAGCACGTACTGGTCACCGGCGGTGCCCAGGGCATCGGCGAGGCTATCGTGACCCGTTTTGCCGAGGCCGGTGCCCGCGTCACGCTGGCCGACATCAACGGCGACCAGGCCACGCGGGTAGCTGAAAAGCTCACGGCTGAGGGTCATCGGGTTCAGGCTTACGCCGTGGATCTCTCCGATGAGGCCACCACACGCGCCATGATAGCGGTCAGCGACCCCATCGACGTGCTGGTGCACAACGCGGGCTACTTTCCGCTCACGCCCTTTGAAGATCTCACCCTTGACCAGGTCGAACGCACCTTCGCCGTTAACGTGCAGTCGCTGTTCTGGATGACACAAGCGCTGCTGCCTTCTTTCAAGCAGAAGGGGCAGGGCGTGATCCTGTGTACTTCCTCGGTCACCGGCAATCGGGTCGCGTATCCGGGGCTGACCCATTATGCCGCGTCCAAGGCCGCGGTTAACGGCTTCATCCGCAACACCGCACTGGAAATGGGCGGTTTGGGCATCCGCATCAACGGCGTCGAGCCGGGCATGATCCGCACCCCGGCGATGGACAACCTCGGTGACGACGAGCACAGCCAGCGCCTCGAGCGCGGCATTCCGCTGGGCCACCTGGGGGCACCGGAGGACATCGCCAACGCCATGCTGTTTCTGGGCTCTGATCTGGCCAAGTACATCACTGGCCAGACCATCATCGTCGATGGCGGCGCTCTGCTGCCGGAAAGCGTGACCGCGCTCGACTGAGCCACTATGGGTCATTGGGCAACAAATTTCCGTTGCTTGCACACGGCCGACTCGCTATGTTGGAGGTATCAATCAACATGGAGTCGGCTAGCCATGCAGTCTCCCCAGGAACTGGGTGTCTACTGTCTGAACGCCTTCACCCGTGCCGTGCCCGCTTCGCTGGCAGCGTTCTACCATATCGACGACGGACTGAGTGCGTTTGATTTCCAGCTTTACGGCGATCCCACGCAGATGCACGACAGCTACCTGCGCCGCTACCGGCACCTTGACCCGCTTCAGCCCGGTTACTGCCAGCAGATCGGCCGAGGTGTCGTGTCACTGCGCGATGCCCAGGCGCTTCAATCGAAACAGCGTAATGAGGGGTATCAGACGTTTCTGAGCCAGCACGATGTCGTGGATGTAACCGAAGTCATGTTCTACCGCCGGAACCGCCCGGTGATGGGCATGTCGTTGCTGCGCAAATCACGCTTCGGGAGTTTTACCCCCCAGGAACTGAACACGCTGCAATCGCTTCAGGAAATGCTGCAGCTGGCCGTCTCGACCCGCGCCAGTGAGATTGCCCCGGCGCAGGCCGAACTCCACCACAGGCCGTTGACCGAGCGTGAGGCGCAGCTTTTGCCGCTGGTACGCCAGGGTTTGAGCAATAAGGTCATGGCGCGTGAGCTCGGCATTGCGCCCTCCACGATCAAGACCCACCTCGATCATCTGTATCGTAAATTCGATGTCACCAACCGCACCGAGTTGGTCGGGCGACTCTACTCGTAGCCCGCTTCACCCTGCTCAATAGGCTATGAAGCCCTCAGCGCAGTTGCCTTCTTATAGTGATTAGCGGACGCCTCCCCATGCCAACCCTACGCTACCTCACGTTAGCCCTGCTGCTCGCTATGTCGAGCATATTCTCGACCACTGCCCAGGCAAACGAGGCAACCTGGCGGGCGCTACAGGAGGGCGGTTTAGTGATTCTCATGCGCCACTCCCTGGCCCCTGGCATTGGTGACCCGCCCGGGTTTGAGCGTGGCAGTTGCGAGACTCAGCGCAATCTCTCTGCGGCTGGTCGCGCTCAGGCGCAAGCCGCTGGGCGTGCGTTTCGTGCGCGGGATATTCCCATTGCGGCGGTTTACTCATCAAGCTGGTGTCGTGCGCTGGATACCGCCGAGTTAATGGCGTTGGGGCCTGTGGAGCCTACTCCCTGGCTGGACTCTTTCTTTCGCGGGCGCGGTGATCAGACGTCAATCACTCAAACCGCCCAAGAGCAGATTGCCGCATGGCAGGGGCCGGGCAATTTGCTGCTAGTCACCCATCAGGTAAATATCACGGCATTGGTGGGTAGCGGTGCGGGCTCGGGAGAAATGATTGTGGTGCGCCCAGCGGGTGATGAGATGCAGGTCGTGGGGCGGTTAAGCGTTAGCGGCCAATAATTTGCTTCTTATCCGCGCAAGACTTTATAAAGTAAAAAACGATATAGGTTAGGAATTCTTTATGAAAGCCGTTGTTTTTGAGCAGTTTTCCGCCCCGCCGACCCTTCAGCAACTGCCCGACCCTACCCCTGAGCCGCATGGCGTTGTGGTGAAGGTAATGGCCAACGGAGTCTGCCGCAGCGACTGGCATGGCTGGGTGGGGCATGATACCGATATTCAACTTCCCCATGTGCCGGGGCATGAGCTTTCCGGCGTGGTCGAAGCCGTGGGTAAGGATGTAAAAAAGTGGCGCATTGGCGACCGCGTCACGGTTCCATTCGTTGGCGGTTGCGGTACTTGCCCCGAGTGCCACTCCGGCAACCATCAGGTGTGCGATAGCCAGTTTCAGCCCGGTTTCACGCATTGGGGCTCCTTTGCCGAGTATGTGGGTATTCACTACGCCGATGTGAATTTGGTCGCGCTGCCAGAGACACTCGACTTTGCAACGGCGGCCAGCTTGGGTTGCCGGTTCGTTACCTCTTTTCGGGCAGTGGTGGATCAGGGCAAAACAGCGGCAGGCCAGTGGGTGGCCGTCCACGGCTGCGGTGGGGTTGGGCTTTCTGCCGTGATGATTGCCAACGCCGTCGGTGCCAACGTGGTGGCCATCGATATTTCTGAAGGCGCTCTAGATCTGGCCCGTCAATTGGGTGCCACTGCCACCGTGAATGCTGCCAAGGTAGCCAATGTGGTTGAAGCGGTGGCGGAGATAACCCGGGGAGGCGCTCACGTATCCCTGGATGCGCTGGGCCATCCGACGACCTGCTTTAACTCCATCAGTAATCTGCGTAAACGTGGCAAGCATGTCCAGGTCGGGTTGATGTTGGCCGAGAACAGCACGCCCGCCATTCCCATGAGTAAAGTCATTGCCCATGAGCTTGAAATACTGGGTAGCCACGGCATGCAGGCCCACCGTTATGACGCCATGCTGGCGATGATCCAGTCGGGAAAGCTGGCGCCTGAAAAGCTTATTGGCAAACGCATCAATCTTGAGCAGTCGATTGAGGCGCTGATGAACATGGATAAGTTCGAAGGGGCGGGGGTGACGGTGGTGACCGAGTTTTGAGGAAACCGCAGAGACGTTTAATAACAATTTCCTTCAATGAAACGAGGCAAATTATTCGCTCCTCATCTGCGGGTTGAGGTTTTACGCTGGGCGTATTGATAAGGAGTAAGCTATGCCATCAGACACTATTCAATCAGCACGTCGCGTGATCGCCCAGCACCCGGCCAAGCGCGATGATATCGGCGATTTAGTTACCCGGCGCCCGCTGCCGGGGCCGCAGCTTGAACAGCTCGATCCATTCCTGTTTCTTAACCACCACGGCCCGCAGACTTATCCGGCCAATAATCGTGGCCTGCCGTTTGGCCCGCACCCACACCGGGGCTTTGAAACGGTCACCTTTATACTGGAAGGCTCATTGGCCCATGCCGATAGCGCCAAGCATCAAAGCGTGATCAATGCGGGCGGCGTGCAGTGGATGACTGCGGGCAGCGGCATTGTGCATGCGGAAATTTCGCCAGAGGAGTTTCTGCGCGACGGTGGCCCGTTGGAGATTCTGCAGCTGTGGGTCAACCTACCGTCGCACTTGAAAATGAGCGAGCCGCGCTACGTAGGGCTGCAACGAGAATCCATTCCTGCTATTAAGCTGCCGGGTGGTGGTGAGTTGAACCTGATCTCAGGCGAGTGGCAGGGTAATGCTGGCCCTATCGACACGCTAACCGGCGTATTTATGTCGACGCTGCGGCTGCCTGCCGGTAGCCACGAGCAACTGCCCGTGGCGCCAGGTCGACAGGTATTTCTCTACGTGGTGGATGGCGATGTCACCGTAGGTGGCGAACCCGTTAAGGCCCATCATCTGATTGAAGTAGATCGCGATGGTGATAGCCTCGACATCGAAGCTAACAGCGACGCGCGCCTGCTGTTTGGCCATGGCGAGGTGATCGATGAGCCGGTCTATTCCCACGGGCCCTTCGTGATGAATACCCGCGAAGAGATCGTTCAGGCGGTCGAGGACTATCAGAACGGCAAATTTGGCGGGCTCGACGCATAAAGGCAGTGTCAGCAGCAATTATTGCGTTTGGCGTTCCAATCCTCTTCAGGCGGCCTTACACCATGGTTGCCGCGATAGTTAGGTGATGTCGGCGGTGACCAGCCCTCTAGCAGTGCGTCATCAAGGGCGTAGATCTCGATGCCGATGGGGTGACAGGTGGCCAACAGGTCGTCATCGGTGGCGTCACTGCCCCATAGATCCACCGATAGATCGCCGCCTGGGCAGCAGGAGAGGGCACACAGTAGGTCAATCTCGGCAAATAGCTCCAGGTAGTCGCCTTCTTTGGCCGGGCAAGCCTTCATGAAGTACTGATCCTGTTCATTAAGGCCGGTGCACTGAAAGACGTTAAGCACATCGTGGACATCAAATTCGGTGAGTCCGAAGGGCGCCACGGCCCGGGTTAAGTTGGAGTGACAGTGGAAGTCGAAATCCTCACCGGTCAGCAGATGATTCACATAAGGGTCACAGCGGGTACCCAATAGATCGTGAACACGACCGCCATCCTCGTCGATACCGTAGTTTTCCAAGGTATCGGCGGTGATAGTCGCCATAGGCCGAAGGTAGGGAAGAGACGACCATAAACGATCGTGAACGCTAACATGAGCGCGCTGAAGCTGGCGCGTGCGTGAGGCCCAGAAGCGTTCTCGTGGGTTGTGCAACGACCACAGATTGAAATCTCCCACCTGAGGCCCTTGGCGAGTACACAGGCGCATTACGTGACCGGCTGGAACTTTCCAGGCGCGTGCATCACGAATTGGCACCTCTATGGTTTCTATTAGCCTCCGCTGATCGGTCGCTTTGGCAATCCGGTTGTAAAAAGCCGGGTCAACGAAAAGGGGAGAGCCTGGTTTGGCGCGGTAGGCTGGAGCTCGGTTGGCCATTGTTAGTGACTCCTTGTAAATAACGGTGGTGATGACACTTGGTGCTCAAAGAGGCCATTCACTACAGCGGCTCGCCGCGATAGTAGTGCCACAGAAACAGCGAACCCACGCTGCGCCAGGGCGCCCAGTGTTCTACCAACTGGCGGGCCTGCTTGGGCGTGGGTTTGTCGTCCATGCCTTTTAAACGGCCCAGCGCTACCCGCAGGGCGAGATCATCGGCAGGGAAAATATCCGGGCGTTTCAGCGAAAACATCAGGTAGATCTCGGCGCTCCAACGGCCAAAGCCGCGTAGCTCGGTAATCGCGGCAATGGCTTCATCATCGCTTAGCTGTTCAAGCCCCTCGGCGCTAAAAGTGCCTGCCAACTCTGCTTCTGCCAGCCCTTTGGCGTACTCGATCTTGCGCCAGGAGAGCCCTGCATCGCGCAGCGCTTGCCCCTCTACCTCCATCACTGCCTTGGCGTGCAGCTCGGGCAACAATGTATTTACGCGACCCATAATCGCTCGGGCCGCTTCGGTGGATAGCTGTTGGCTAACGATGGTGGAGAAGAACGTCGCAAAGCCTTTGTCGCGCTCACGAGGCGGGGGAGCCCCCACTAGCGGCAGGGCGCGGGCTATATCCGGATCGGCCTTGGCAAGTGCTGCCATGGCGTGCTCGATGGTATCTAGGTTCATGGACGTCTCGGGTATTGAGAAATAAAAAGTACACTAACAAAGCTAGGACACTAATGGGATTAAACCCATTTGGATGAGCCCATTCGCCCGCTAACTTTTTATACGCAGTATGTTTCTACTTTCGTCTAATCCTGCGATCATTTGCGCCATCGTGATACCAACGGGGTGGTATCCCTAGGAGTCAAACATGCAGGATTCGACAGCATCGTCGTCTCAAGGGCTGGCGCGTAACCCGCGCTTGGCAGAATTTGTGTTGGCGCTGGGTGGCTTTGGGATAGGCACCAGCGAGTTTGTCATTATGGGCCTGATGAATCGCGTGGCGGGAGATTTAGCGGTAACGGTGCCGCAAGTGGGTTACGCAATCAGCAGCTACGCCCTGGGCGTGGTGGTCGGCGCACCGCTGATTTCGGCACTGGCCGCGCGGGTGCCTAGGCGGCCACTGTTAATCATTCTGATGCTGGTCTTTGCGGTGGGCAACATTGCCAGTGCCATGGCGCCGGGGTTCTGGTCATTCGTCGGCCTGCGTTTTCTGGCGGGCTTGCCCCATGGGGCCTATTTTGGCATCGCTGCGCTGGTGGCGGCGGGAGCCGTGCCGATAGACCAACGGGCGCGGGCTATTTCCCGGGTGATGATGGGCTTAACGGTGGCGATTTTGATCGGTGCACCGCTGGGTACCTGGGCGGGTAACCTTTTTGGCTGGCAGATCGCCTTTGCAGGTGTCGGCGGTATTGCGCTGCTCACCGCCCTGTTGATTCGGCTTTATGTGCCGGTTCAGCCCGTCGATACCCTGGCAAGCCCGGTGCGTGAACTGTCCGCGCTGCTTAAGCAGCGGGTGTTGGTCACCCTGGCGCTTGCCTGCATCGGCTGCGGCGGCATGTTCGCAATTTTTAGCTATGTGATGCCGACGTTAACCCAGCAGGCGGGTATGAGCGAAGCACTGGGGCCACTGGTGCTGGTCATTTTTGGCCTGGGCTCTATTGCCGGTAATTTAATTGGCGGGCGCATGGCGGATAAAAACCTGATGCGCGCCATACCCACCATCCTGCTTTGGTGTGGCGTGATCCAGGGGCTGTTTTACTTTGCGGCGAATAACGTTTGGACGGGGCTGCTGTTTGTTGGCTTGGTGGGTACCAGCATGGCGCTGGCGCCTTCTTTACAAACCCGCTTAATGGATGTGGCAGAGGATGCCCAAACCATGGCGGCCTCACTGAACCACGCGGCCTTTAACGGTGCCAATGCCTTAGGGGCGTGGCTTGCTGGCCTGGCCATCAGCGCTGGCTTTAGCTGGTCGAGCACGGGCTTGGTCGGTGCGGGATTGGCACTCTGTGGTTTGGTGATTTTTGCTGCAGGGCGTTGGTTGGAAAAGCGCACCTACGGCACCGTGGCCCAGCGAGCCTAGCGTTGGCTAACGTTGCATCGTGATTGATTGGCCAGTTGGCTAGTTATCGAACAGTGATAATTAACATGGCTAAAAAGTCGAATTCTCTCTACTGTGTAAGAGTAGTAACCCATAAGGAGATGACCATGCACATTCAGGTATTGAATTCGACACGTATATTGACCCTCGGCGCGGTGGTGGCGTTAACCATTGGCTTGGCGGGCTGCGGTACTTCCACTGGCGAGCGCGCTACTAGCGGCGCGGGGGTCGGTGCTGCCGTCGGCGCGGGTGCCGCAGCCATAACCGGTGGTAGCGTCGTTCAAGGCGCCGTTATCGGCGGTGGCGTTGGTGCTGCCACCGGTGCCGCTACGGATGAAGATGACATCAACCTCGAATAAGCAATGGTTGATCTCTTAGCGACACAGCCTAAATCCGCGCATGCCCATATGAAAGTGATCCGCATGCGCGGCGTTGTAATCCGGCCCCAATACATTACCGAAGGTATGGCAGGCGCCATCCCGCGCCGCGCGTAAAAACTCACCTACCTCGCCTTCATCATCCCAGCCATTAATTAGCGTGATGCGCTGGCCGTTCTCAAACTGAAATCCCACTACATCCAGCGCTTCAGCGGTGGCGTGTTCGCTGCGCCTGCCGGTTTCACGACCGTAAACGTTACGGCAGGCAAAGCTACCCACGTGGTTAACCTGACTCACCCGGCTGCCCATAATCTCCTCGGCGGCAGGCTGTAACGCGTGGCGTTCATACATGACCCACGCCAATGCCATCGGGCAGGAGGCCACGAAACTCTGATTGAACGCGACGCCGCTAGACTGCATGCGTACGATATTGGCAAGCGGGCAGTTCGCCGTGGGGGCGTAATCGGCCAATGGTGTGTAGCGCAGCTCGCCTTCAGGGAGGGTATCTAATGCGGCTAAACAACCATTGCGGTCATCCGCCAAGCGGCTTAGCTTCAGTTGAGTGACCGGCGTAATGGGATCGTCAATATGTAGCGGTGCCCAAGGCGCCCAGTGGCGAGGAATCTCTATAAGGCCTTTTTGCAGGGCTACGCCCAGGGCAATCAAGACTAAAATAAATAGCGTACTGCGCATGCTTACCTCCCTGTACATCACTGCCAACGCTACAGTCGTCGCGCTGGGTGTGCGATACTGCGCAGCCTTGCTGCTCTGCTGCAGTCGCTCTACTTATTTTGCTACTTGTTCCGCTACTTATTTTCGCTAACTGAAGGGAAAGTACTTCATGTCCCAAGGTACGCTGTTTATCGTTTCTGCCCCATCGGGTGCTGGCAAGACTAGCTTGGTGCGCGAGCTAATCGAAAGCCTGGATGGAATTCAAGTATCGGTGTCGCACACTACGCGTGCCAAGCGCGAGGGTGAGGTGGATGGCGTCAATTATCATTTCACCGATGTGGCCGAGTTTGAAGCGATGATCACCCGGGGGGAGTTCTATGAGTATGCCAAAGTATTTGATAATTACTACGGCACCTCGCGCCAGGCGGTAGAGGTATTGCTGGCAGCGGGGCAGGACGTCATTCTGGAAATCGACTGGCAGGGCGCCCAGCAGGTACGCGAACAAATGCCTGATGCGGTGTCGATTTTTATACTACCGCCTTCGCGCAACGAACTTGAACGGCGCCTCGCTAGCCGAGGCACCGACGAGCATGCGGTGATTGCCCGGCGCATGCGCGATGCGGTGAGTGAAATGTCCCATTACCACGAATATGATTACCTCGTCGTTAACGATGACTTCACCACGGCGCTGCAGGAGTTACAATCACTGGTAATCAGCCGTCGCTTAAGTCGCCCGGTAATGACCGAGCGCCACGCGCCGCTGTTGGCTGCGCTCTTGTCACAGGCGCCTACGGTCGAGTAATCTATTCGGTTCTACATCTTTTTTTCGCTGGGTCGACGCCGTTTTTCAACTTTAAAACGGTGTCGGCCCGGTTCCGTCATAACAGGAAGGCTCCCATGGCTCGCGTAACCGTTGAAGATTGTCTTGAAAATGTTGAAAACCGTTTCAAGCTGGTGATGATTTCCACCCAGCGTGCTCGTCAGCTGGCGCGCGGCTCCCGCGATGCCCTGCTGCCCTGGGAAAATGACAAGCCTACGGTAATGGCGCTGCGTGAAATTGCCGCAGGCTTGGTTGATCACACCGTACTGGACGAGCCCGTTGAAGCCGCAGTTCGTCCGCGCCCGGCAATGGCGCCTACTCATATCGACGACTAACGTTTTCAACGAAACCGATAGAGGCGCGGTAGATGTTCACCATTGATGACCTGGCCGATAGACTCGGCGGCTATTTACCCTCGGATGAAATCCAGCAGGTCAAACGTGCCTTTTACTACGCTGAGCAGGCCCACGACGGCCAGCGGCGGCGTTCAGGCGAGCCTTACGTCACCCACCCGCTTGCGGTGGCGAATATTCTTGCCAATATGCACATGGATCATCAAAGCCTGATGGCTGCCATGCTGCACGACGTTATTGAAGACACCGGCGTTTCCAAAAAAGCCCTTGAGGCCCAGTTTGGTAAACCGGTGGCAGAACTGGTGGACGGGGTATCCAAACTTACCCAAATCACCTTTGAAGACAAAGCTGTCGCTCAAGCGGAAAACTTCCAGAAGATGGTGCTGGCGATGTCGCGAGATATTCGCGTCATTATCGTCAAGCTGGCAGATCGACTGCATAACATGCGCACCCTGGGCGCCCTGCGACCGGATAAGAAGCGCCGCATTGCCCGTGAAACGTTGGAAATTTACGCGCGCATTGCTGGACGGCTGGGTATTAATACCATTCGTATCGAGCTTGAGGATCTCTCCTTTCAAGCGATTCACCCCATGCGCGCGGAGCGCATCAAGCGTGCGGTGGCCAATGCGCGGGGGCATCGGCGCAGCGCGATGCGCGAAATCCAGTCGTCGTTGCAAAAGAGTCTGGATGAAGATGATCTTAACGGCACGGTAATTGGGCGCCAAAAGCATCTGCTGTCGATCTATAAAAAGATGCGCGACCAGCGTAAGCCCTTCGCCGAAATTATGGACGTGTTTGGTTTTCGCATCATTACCGAAGATGTGGCCAGCTGTTACCGCATTCTAGGCGTGGTGCATAACTTTTATAAGCCAGTGCCGGGGCGTTTTAAAGACTATATTGCGATCCCCAAGGCCAACGGTTACCAGAGTCTGCATACCACCCTGTTTGGCTCACGGGGTATGCCCATTGAAGTGCAGATACGCACCCGTGAAATGGAGGCCATGGCCAATAACGGTATTGCGGCTCACTGGCTTTACAAAGCGGGGCAGACATCGCACCCGATTGCCGAGGGCAGCCATGCCCGAGCCCGCGCATGGGTGAAAGGCCTGCTGGAGATGCAGCGCCACGCCGGCGACTCGCTGGAGTTTATCGAACACGTTAAGAACGACCTTTTTCCTGACGATGTCTATGTGTTCACGCCCAAAGGCGACATTATGGAGCTTCCTCAGGGCGCCACCGTGATCGACTTCGCCTACTCCGTACATACGGATATCGGCAATAACTGCATCGCTTGTAGAATTGATCGCCATTTGGCACCGCTCTCGACGCGCTTAGAGAGTGGCCAAACGCTGGAGATCATCACCGCTCCCGGCGCGAAGCCGAATCTTGCCTGGCTTAACTTTGTGACCACAGCAAAGGCGCGTTCGGCTATTCGACATGCGCTTAAACATCAGCAGCAGACCGAAGCGGTCATGCTGGGGCGGCGGTTACTCAATAAAGCGCTGGCACCGTTCGATACCAGTCTGGAAGAGCTGGATGAGAGTGTTCTCAAGCGGGCATTTAAAGAGCTGGATGTTACTTCCGAAGAGTCGCTGTTGGAGTCGCTAGGGCTGGGCAATCGCATGACCCACGTGGTGGCTCGCCGCCTGGTGGATGCCGCCCACGGGGATGATACTTATGAGCATCCCGCAGGCGTTGAAGGTAGCAAAGCCGTTATGATCAGCGGCAGCGAAGGTATGGTGATTAACTTTGCCCGCTGCTGCCATCCGCTACCGGGCGACCCGGTGGTCGGTCACCTTTCCACTGGCAAAGGCTTGGTGGTGCATCGTGCAGAGTGTAAAAACGTTGTTGATAAGAACTTTGCCGATAAAAACGACCCCGACAAGCTCTTTGCACTGGAGTGGTCGGACACCATCGATGAAGATTTCCCAGTCGCGCTGCGTATCGAAATTGAGAGCCGCCGCGGATTAGTCGCAGAGCTTGCCGGACTGGTCACCGATGCCGATGCCAACATTGAGCGGATTGGCATTGAAGAGCGTGATGCCCACCTTTCCACCGTCAATCTGATCCTGTCGGTGAAAGGACGTGTGCACTTAGCACGCATCATTAAACGCATCCGTAACCTTCCCAACGTTGGCAAAATCACCCGACTCGCTAACTAACACCGTCTATAACAATAGGCTGATAAAAATCGGCAGCGATCGCTATTTTTTTAGCATCAAATAATTAAGCGTTACCCACTACAGGAGCGAAACAACGTATGAGCAATAAGGCTGTTATCAACACCAGCAAAGCCCCCGCGGCTATTGGCCCTTACTCCCAGGCCATTAAAGCAGGCAACACGGTTTATCTCTCTGGCCAGATCCCGCTGGATCCAGCGACCATGGTGATTGTGTCTGAGGATTTCGAAGCCCAGGCACGCCAAGTCTTCACCAACCTGAAAGCAGTGTGTGAAGAAGCGGCGGGCTCGCTAAGTGATATTGTGAAACTGAATCTCTACCTGGTGGACTTGGATAACTTTGCCATTGTGAACCAAGTCATGGAGGAGTTCTTCACCGCTCCTTTCCCCGCCCGCGCCGCCGTTGGCGTCAAAGCGCTGCCCAAAGGCAGCCAGGTGGAAGCGGAAGCGGTGATGGTCATCGGTGACTAGGCTTTATTTAGTTCTAAAAAGCCGCCCTCTTTAAGTACCTGTGCATAGCCTTCGCGGTAGCTGGGGAAGCGGAACTGGTAACCAGTGCTCAATAGGCGCTGGTTATCGCAGCGTTTGCTCGTTCGCCGACGTAAAGGGGACTGCATAGTCTCGGTGGCTTCGACTTTAAGCTGCTCGGCCAGCCACATCATGACGTTGTGCATGGTAACGGGCTCACAGTCGCTACCCAGGTAGATATCTGCCAGCGTCTCACCGCTCTCCTGATAGCGAATCAGGTGCGCGATAATGCCGGTGCAGTCGCCGCGGTGAATGCGGTTGGAGTACACCACCGGAGTGATCGCAGCCACACGGCCTTCGGCGACCTGATGAATCAGCCGGTCACGACCTGGGCCGTAAATGCCGGAAAAACGAATCACCGTACCGGGCAGCGAATGATTAATCAGCGCCTGTTCGGCTTCACACATCAGCGTGCCAGAGAAGCTCGTCGAATCGGGAGGCGTCTCTTCGTTAACGACTTCGCCTTCCTGTTGCCCATGCACGCTGGTCGACGAGACAAAAAATACCCGGCGCGGCGGCGTTTTATGCTGTTCTAATACACTCAGCACTCGCTTTAAGCCTTCAGGGTAGGCGCTTTGATAGGCGCTCTCTTCGAAACGGTCAGCGCTGACGGTATACACCACATAGTCAGCCTGGGGCAGGCTTTTGGGGCCGGCTTCTTCAAGATCGTTTAAATCCAGCTTCAGCGGTTTAATGCCGGTGCCTTTTAAGGCTTCCACGTTGCGACGTAAGCCAATCACCTGGTGTCCTTCCTCAAGCAGTTCGCGCCCAAGGTTGATCCCTATATCGCCACAGCCGATAATCAGTACGGTTAGCTTCACCGTGCTCACTCCTCTTGATTAATATTCCCTATTAGATGCAAAGTCTCTACCAAATATGAGATTGTCGGATGAGAAGACCAACTGCAGAGCTTGCTTGTCCTTTTCCATCCCGCTGACTGTCACTTTGTTAGTCACACGCTGCTACGAGAGGATGCCACTGGCACCGCTATGACTTTAACAGAACTTCGCTATATCGTAACCCTTGCCCAAGAGCGTCATTTTGGTCGCGCGGCAGAACGCTGCCATGTTTCACAGCCCACGCTCTCGGTGGCGGTGAAAAAGCTGGAAGAAGAGCTCGAAACGCCGCTGTTTGAGCGTTCCAAGTCCACCGTACAGGTCACCCCGCTGGGTGAAAAAATCGTCGCCCAGGCCCAGCGTGTGCTAGAGCAGAGCAGCCTGATTTTTGAGCTCGCCAGTGCGGGTAAAGATCAGTTGGCCAACCCGCTGCGCATTGGGGCGATTTACACCATTGGGCCCTATCTGTTTCCCCATTTAGTGCCTGCCCTGGCGAACGCGGCCCCGCAAATGCCGCTGTATATTGAAGAGGGCATGACCGGTACGCTGCGCGCCAAGCTTAGAAGCGGCGAGCTGGATGTGATTATTGTCGCGTTGCCGTTTACCGAAACCGATGTAGTGACCAAGCCGATCTACGACGAAGCCTTTGAAGTGCTCATCCCCGCCAATCACCCTTGGGTCGAGCGGGAGGCGATCAATAAAGAGGACTTACTCGAAGAGCGCCTGCTGCTGCTTGGCGAAGGCCACTGCTTCCGCGATCAAATTCTGGAAGCCTGCCCGGCGATTACCCAAAAGCTCAACAGCCCCAACAATACGCTGATTGCCGAAGGCGGGTCGCTGGAAACCATTCGCCATATGGTGGCCTCTCGATTAGGTATCACTGTGTTGCCGCAGTCGGCTCTGGGCACCGACCAGTATGAAAATGCCATGCTGGCGAGCCGACCCTTTGTTGACCCAGCGCCCTCCCGCACCGTGGCGATCGCCTGGCGGGCGAGCTTCCCCCGTCCCAAAGCTATTGAGGCGCTGATTCAGGCAATTAGCCACTGCCGCCAACCGACTAAAGCCGTGAAAAGCGCCCCATGAGTGATCTTTCCGCGCCCATCACCGCGCTGAAGGGCGTTGGCGAAGCGCTGGCGCTAAAGCTTGGCCGGTTAGGGATCGAGCGGGTGAGCGATCTGCTGTTTCACCTGCCGCTACGCTATCAGGATCGCACGCGACTGACACCGATTGGCCTGCTGCGCGCGGGGCAGGAGGCGGTGATTGAGGGCGAAGTGACCGCCTGCGACGTGGTCAAAGGGCGCCGCCGCAGCCTGTTGGTGCGCCTGCGTGATGCTAGCGGTATTTTGAGCCTGCGCTTTTTTCACTTCTCACCGGCCCAGCAGCAACAGATGCGTCCTGGCGCCACGGTGCGGGCTTTTGGCGAAGCGCGGGCCGGGGCGACCGGTTTAGAGATCTATCACCCGGAATACCGGCTCAGCGGCGGTAGTGAGACCCCGGTGGAAGAGTACTTCACGCCGATTTACCCCACCACCGAAGGCTTGAACCAGCCGCGGCTACGCGCCCTGGCGCAGCAGGCGCTTGGTTTACTGGACGACGCCCCCGAGGCCTTGCCCGATGTGATACCCGATGCACTTCTCACGCGCTTCCAACTGCCGGGCCTACACGCCAGCCTGCACTTGCTGCACCAGCCGCCTCCCGATGTGAATATAGAGCAGTTGACCAGCGGCCAGCACCCGGCCACTCGGCGGCTAGCGCTGGAGGAGCTGCTCGCCCACCAATTAAGCCTGCGCGAAGTGCGCCTGCGTATTCAGGCGGATGGCGCACCGACGCTACCCTCCGGGCGCAGCCTGCAGGCGCGCTTTTTGGCCCAACTGCCCTTTGCCTTAACCGGCGCACAGCGCCGCGTGCTGGAAGAGATAGGCCACGATTTAAGCCGACCGGCGCCGATGCTGCGGTTGATCCAGGGCGATGTGGGATCGGGAAAAACCGTGGTTGCCGCCATGGCCGCACTGAGCGCCCTGGCGGGCAACTGCCAGGCGGCAATTATGGCGCCCACAGAGATCCTCGCTGAGCAGCACTACCGCTCGTTTAAAGCCTGGTTTGAGCCCCTGGGGATCGAAGTGGCGTGGCTGGCGGGCAAGCTTAAAGGCAAGGCGCGGCTAGATGCCAAAGCGGCGATTGCCGACGGGCGTGCGCGGATGGTGGTGGGCACCCACGCACTTTTTCAGGACGACGTGCACTTCCAGTGTTTAGGGCTGGCGATCATTGACGAGCAGCATCGCTTTGGCGTGCATCAGCGCTTAGCGCTGCGCGAGAAAGGCGAGGCGGGCGGGCTAACCCCGCACCAGTTGATCATGACCGCTACGCCGATTCCCCGCACCCTGGCCATGAGTGCCTACGCGGATCTCGATGTCTCGGTGATCGACGAGCTGCCCCCCGGCCGCACGCCAGTCAAAACCGTGGTAGTGCCCGACGAACGCCGCCCTGAAGTGGTTGAGCGCATTCGGCTGGCCTGCAGCGAAGGCCGTCAGGCGTACTGGGTGTGCACGCTGATTGATGAGTCCGAGGTGCTGCAGTGCCAAGCTGCCGAGGTTACCCGCGATGAACTCACCATCGCGCTGCCCGAGCTGGCGGTGGGCTTGGTTCACGGGCGCATGAAATCGAGCGAGAAAGCCGAAGTCATGACCGCCTTCAAAGCGGGCGAGCTAGACCTATTGGTGGCCACCACGGTGATCGAGGTGGGAGTGGACGTACCCAACGCCAGCCTGATGATTATCGAAAACCCCGAGCGCCTAGGGCTTTCCCAACTGCACCAACTGCGCGGCCGGGTAGGGCGCGGCAGCACGGAAAGCTTCTGTGTGCTGCTTTACCATCCGCCGCTGTCGAAAAGCTCCCGCCAGCGCTTGGCAGTCATGCGCGAAACCACCGACGGATTCCGCATCGCCGAGAAAGATCTGGAAATTCGCGGCCCCGGTGAAGTGCTCGGCACCCGCCAAACCGGCCTGGCGCAGATGAAAATTGCTGACCTTGAGCGCGATGCCGACCTGCTAGAGCGAGTAACGGCCATGGCCCAAACGCTGCAGGGCAACTCCGGCGTCACCGCTGTCCTGGTGCGCCGCTGGTTAGGCGAAGCAGCAGGGCGCTATGGGCAGGTGTGACTAGCTAGGTTAGACCCTAGCGGTGGCGGTGGTTGGCGCGTGTTCTTCACTTCCCACCAACCTATTAGCCGCCTCACCCAGCGGGGCGAGCTGCTCGGTAATAAGGCGCAGCTGGCTTTGGATAGGACGGTAGAGCGTGACCCCTTTTTCATCTGCTGATAGCGCACTTTTCTCTTCTAGCTGGGCTAATAGCTCGGCAGCTTGATCAGCGAGTGGTTCAACCGGCTGGCGCTGGTTTAATCGCTCGGCAATCTGTCCCAGCAGCTCACCAATACGCTTTGCTACCGGCACTAGCGTGGCGTCATCTTCATCGTCTGCCAACTGGTGGCGATGGGCGCCCAGTGCAGAGAGATGACTGAGTAGCGTATTGGAGAGCACTAAAAAGCGCAGCCCGTTGTCCGCGTCCTGTTTTCGGTAGTGTCCCGGTTCATGGAGCATATTGGTGAGCAGGGTGGAGAGCGCTGCATCGGCGTTATGGGCATTGCGGCGCGCTAGGCGATAGGCCAAATCATCCTGTTTGCCCTCCTCGTACTGGTGGATAATCTCCTCCAGGTAGTGGCGGTGGTTATTGAGCGCGTTGGCAGCTTCGCGATAAAGCCTGCGCCCCTGCCAGTCGGGCAGAATGAAAAATACCGCTAAGCCTGCGATCAGCGAGCCGATCAAGGTATCGAACAGGCGCGGTAATATTAGGTTAAAGCCATCGCCTACCTGGTTGAAACTGCAGAGCACCAGCAGCGTGATGGAGGCGGTGGCGATCACATAGTGCTTTTCGCGGTTGGCGAAGAACGACACCCCTGCGGCCACGGCGATCATGCTCTGCACCAGCGGGTGCGGAAAGAGACTGATCGATGCCCAGCCCACGGTTAGGCCCAATACCGTGCCCATAATCCGTTGGGACAAAAATCGTCGCGTCGTCGCAAAGTTGGGACGGCAGACAAACAGCGTGGTCAGCAGAATCCAAAAGCCCTGCTCGGGGTCGATCCACTGCATTAGCCCGTAACCGGTCATTAGGGCAATGGAGAGCCGCACCGCATGGCGAAAAGTGGGAGAGCCAAGGGTGAAATTCAGGCGCACCCGCTTCCATGCTTCCAGTAAACTTGACGGCGAGCGGTCATATAGCGAACTGTCGCGTCGCTCATCGCTGACGCCGGGGTTGTGGGCGCTGGCGAGCTGGTTTTCCAGGGTAGCCAGGTTGTCGGCTAATGCGCTTAGGGGATACAGCAGCGGGCGCCACTCGGGCTTACCTCGGCCGCGCAGGTTCTCAATCGAGGCATGTAAGTCGGCTAGGGCTTCTTCGCTCTGCTGGTGGTCAAATGGGCGATTGAGCAGCAGCGATTTGGCTAGCTGACGGCAGGCGCGCCCCTGTTGATCCAGCAGCCGCTGACAGCGAAACAGCACATCATGGTGGAAAAAGGCTTTGCTGAGCGCGCTATAGGGGTAGTGAGTGGAGCTGGCGCGTTCATGAATATCCTGGGCGATAAAGTAGATGCGTAGGTAGCGGTTGAGCTTTTGGTCGCCGCGCTGGCCCTCTAAGCGCCGGAAAATCATCTCTTTGGCTTGATTGAGCGCAGCGACAACTTTGCCGTTCTGGCGCGCTAAAGCCACACGACGCGCTTCCACGTCTACACCGCGCACCGGTTCAAACAGCGCCGATTTCAATATCAGAAACTCGCCTAGTGCCTTGTACACCCGCGCCATGCTCTGCTTGACCGGCTGGCGTGAAAAAAGGGCGCACCACACCACCGAAATTAGCCCGTACCACACCGCTCCAGCCAATAGCAGCAGCTGGCGCGCCGCCACGTCTTCATCCACCCCGCCGTGCTGCTCGATGTTGATCATCGAGTAGATCGAGAGTATTAGCGTGCCTGAAGCGATGGTGGCGTAACGCTGACCGATAGCGCCGAGCATTATCAGGGTAAAGGTCGAAAGCCCTAGCCCCACAACAAACAGCCACGGCCAGGGAAACAGCCACTGCACAATAAATGACGCCGAGGTAAAACACACCAGCGTTACCAGCAGTGCTTGGAAACGGCCTTGCCAACTGTCATCGGTTTCAGACAGCGCACAGGCGATAATGCCCAGAAACAGCGGAATGACCAGCGCCACATCGCCCATTAAGCCGCTGAACAGCAGCGCACCGCTGAACGCTATAAAAACGCGCAGGCTGTAGGCGAATTTATCGAGAGTCCAAAGGCGCCGTAGCGGCAAAGATATGGGCATAAAGGCTCTTATAGGTGGTTATTAGACTTTAGTATAAATGTGTAGGCGTTGGATGTCGCTACCTCTGCGCTCAACGGTTGGGTGTTCTAAAAATTAGCGCACTAAAGCCCTATGATTGAAACAGTAACCTTTCGATACTCGGAGTGACTCTAAAAAAAACAGGGACACTCCTATGGATCTCAAGCTACTGCTGGACTGGCGTCTTCACCTAACGGTGATCGTGACGTCAATGTTTGCCGAGTGGGTCGGCATCGTACGTATCCCCCTCGGGCCTGGAACGCTGCTGTTATTACCGCTGCTCTATGCTTTTATCATTGGCGTACTGTTCAATCCTCATCTTTTCTCGGCAATGGGCAAGGTCATCCCCAAGCCGGTCAGCAATGCGGCTGGCCCGATCATCCTGATCGCTATTTTGCCGTTTATTGCCAAGTTTGGCTCCACCATTGGCCCCGCCATTGAGCAAATTATCGCCGCCGGCCCTGCGCTGATTCTCCAGGAATTGGGCAATCTGGGCACCATGCTGATCGCGCTGCCCTTTGCGGTATTAGTGCTCAAGATGGGCCGTGAAGCGATTGGTGCTACCTACTCTATCGCCCGTGAACCCAATATTGCCATCATTTCAGACCGTTACGGGCTAAGAAGCCCTGAAGGTATCGGTATTATGGGCGTTTACGTAGTGGGCACCATGTTCGGCACGCTCTACTTCGCCTTAATGGCGGGCTATATCGCCTCGTTGGATATTCTCGATATTCGTGCTCTGGCCATGGCCTGTGGGGTGGGCAGTGGCAGTATGGTGGCGGCGTGTTCGGCTGCGTTGGCCGAAGCGGTTCCGGCGTCTAAAGATGAGCTACTCGCCTTTGCCGGGGCCAGCAACCTGCTTACCTACGCCACCGGTTTGTATATCTCGCTATTTATCGCGCTACCGGTCACCGAGTGGATGTACAAGCGCTTAAACGGCTCGCGCCAGGAGATTAGCCATGAAAACTCATGAGAGCACGGTCGATCAGTTTGATGCCGAAGCGCTGAAAGAGCTGCGTCCAGAAAACCAACTCGGTAAAACGGCGTTAGTGCTGGCAGCGGTGTGTGTGGCGGCATGGTTTAGCAATATCGTTAACGGTTCGCCTTTATTAGACGCGTTACCCGGCATGCTAATTCTGTATGCGATGGTCATTATCGGCTTGGTGGTTGGGCGGTTTTGTCCTTTTTACCTGCCCAGCGTGGCCTGGGTGTCGCTAATCAGTATTATCGCGACGCTGCCGTTCTTCCCGGGTAATGGGTGGATAATCGCACGGCTGGCTGAAGTGGATTTCCTGGCAGTGGTGACGCCGGTACTGGCCTACGCAGGGTTGGCGCTTACCGGGCGTGAGTTTGCCATGTTCAAGCAAACTGGCTGGAAGCTGGTGATTGTGGCCCTGCTGGTCTTTACCGGCACCTTTATTGGCTCTGCCGTTGTCGCCCATGTGATGCTTTAAGGATAAGACGATGACTGCTTCAGTAGACTTACCGGATAACGCAGAACTACAAGCGTGGCGCCATGATTTTCACCAGCACCCGGAAACGGCGTTTGAAGAGCACCGTACCAGCGCACGCATTGCTGAGCTGCTGACTGAGTGGGGCTTTGAGGTAACCACCGGGATTGCCGGAACGGGTGTGGTAGCCGCTCTGGATGGTCAACAGGGTGAAGGTAAAACCATCGGCCTGCGGGCCGATATCGACGCTCTGGATATTCGTGAAGAGACGGCGCTTACCTACGCGTCGCAAACGCCGGGCAAGATGCACGCCTGCGGCCACGATGGCCACACGACCATGCTATTGGGCGCCGCCTGGGCGTTAAAGCAGCAGCCTGATTTCAAAGGCCGAGTGGTGTTCATCTTTCAACCCGCTGAAGAGAACGCAGGCGGCGGGCGGGTGATGGTTGAAGAGGGTCTGTTTGAGCGCTTTCCCATGGATGCCGTGTACGGCCTGCATAACTGGCCGGGACTGCCTGTGGGCGTTGCCGCGGTGCACGATACCGACGTCATGGCCGCTTTCGACATCTTTAGCCTGACGCTGACTGGCAAGGGCTGCCATGCGGCGATGCCCCATTTAGGCACTGATACGGTATTGGCTAGCTGCCAACTGATCAGCCAACTGCAAGGGCTGGTGAGCCGCGAAACGCCGCCGGACAAATCTGCCGTGCTGAGTATTACCAGCATTAATGCGGGGGATACCTTCAATGTGATTCCCGAGCAGGTCGCGCTGCGTGGCACGCTGCGCTGTTTTGATATGGCGCATAAAGAGCACCTGGAGGAACGCTTTAAGCAGGCGATTGCCAGCTTGGCGGAGTTTCACGGCTTAACCGTTGAGCTGGATTACCAGCGCTGCTATCCCGCTACTATCAATACCCCTGAACATGCCCAGCACTGCGCCTCGGTGCTGGAAAGCTTACTCGGCAGCGACAATGTGGTGCGCAACCCGCCGCCCAGTATGGCCTCCGAGGATTTCTCGTTCCTGCTGGCCGAGCGCCCCGGCGCCTATATATGGATGGGCAATGGCGAGGAGTCCGCTTCGCTGCATAACCCCCGCTATGACTTTAACGACGCGCTGTTGCCGTTAGGAACGCGCTATTGGGTGGAGCTAGTCAGGGCGCTGCTCGTCTAAGTCGCACCCTTTTTCTCAACGAAAAGCGTTATGCGCTCTCTGATGCCCACTGGATAGGGGAGCGTCTACGCCGAACTTCAAGTAACAGGACGTTCAAGGAGTTTTAAGATGTCTTTTTCAACAGAGTCGTTATCGGTTGTGGTGATTGGTCTGGGGCAGATGGGCGGCAATATGGCACTTACGCTTAAAGCCGCCGGGTTTGCAGTGACAGGCAGCGATGTATTTGAGCAAGCGCGGTCGCGTTTGGCGGCTAAGGGCCTAGCAGTGGTAGCGCCCGATGAACTACCTGCCAGCGACATCTATCTGCTGTCCCTGCCCACCTCTGCCCATGTCCGCGAGGTGATCGAGCAATCCCCAGGCTTACTCACCCTTGCGCCGAAAGGTAGCGTGATTGTCGATACCTCCACTAGCGACCCTGCCGTGACGCGTGAACTGGCTGAAAAAGTAATTGCTGCGGGCCTTCTATGGTTGGATGCCCCCGTCAGCGGCGGCCCGAAAGGCGCTGCCAGCGGCAAGCTGGGTATGCTGTTGGGAGGCGATGAAAGCACTATCGAACGGGTATCGCCGATGCTGGAGGCGATGTCAGCCAAGCGCACCCATGTGGGCGGCCCAGGCAGCGGCCATGTGGTGAAACTTGCCAATAACTACCTGTGTGCCGCGCACCTGCTGACGACTGCCGAAGCCGTTGCGATGGCCGCCAAGGCGGGCGTGGATCCCGCTGCCTGTTTAGCGGGCCTGAATAGCGGTTCAGGGCGCAGCGCGGTTAGCGAAGTCAACTTCCCCGAGTGGGTGCTGAGCGAGCGTTTTGATTCTGGATTTACCACCGGCTTGATGCGCAAGGATCTGCGTTTGGCGCGGGATGCCGCTGAGCAGTTGGGCCTGCCGTTACCGCTGCTGCAAGCCGTTGTCGAAGCGTGGCACGCAAACCCCGAGCAGCCAACTGATAGCGATGACTTTAACCATATCACTACGCCGATATTAGCGCGTGGCAGCCAAACGGAGGGTAACCAATGAACTCACTTAGCCAGCACGCCTGCGACCATCTTGCACAACTGCTTGAGGGTTTTGGCTTGGCCGCTGCCACGACGTTAAGTAATTGGATTGATGGCGAATTAATCGCGGGCGAGGGTGAGGAAATCACCCTGATCAACCCGGCTACTGGCGAAACGCTGGTGCACTATCGTGATGCGGGCGCTGCACTGATTGAGCGTGCTACCCAAGCGGCACAGCGAGGCCAACGTGAGTGGATGGCGCTCACCGCCAGCGAGCGTGGGCGGCGCATGAATGCGGCGCTGCGTGGGCTAGAGGGCCATGAAGAAGCGCTGGCGCAGCTGGAAAGCGTTGTGGCCGGTAAGCCGATTCGTGACTGCCGGGCTGAAGTAGGCAAAGTGCGCGAGATGTTTGAGTATTACGCGGGCTGGTGCGACAAGCAGCACGGCGAAGTGATTCCGGTACCCACCTCGCACCTTAATTATGTGCGCCATGTACCTTACGGCGTGGTGGGGCAAATTACCCCCTGGAACGCGCCAATGTTCACCTGCGCCTGGCAGTTGGCCCCGGCGATGGCGGCGGGCAACGGCGTGGTGCTAAAGCCCTCTGAGCTTACGCCCTTCTCCTCGGTGGTGATTGCCAAGCTACTGGAAAGCGGCGGGCTACCTAAGGGACTGATCAATATCGTCAACGGGCTGGGAAAAACGACCGGCGCAGCTCTAACCGACCACCCCACCATCAGCAAGCTGGTATTCGTGGGCTCTCCCCAGAGTGGCCGCATGATTGCTGAAGCGGGCGCGCGGAGGCTGGTGCCCAGCGTGTTAGAGCTGGGGGGCAAATCGGCCAATATCGTGTTTGCTGATGCCAAGCTGGATGAAGCCGTCGCGGGGGCCCAGGCGGCCATTTTTGCCGCCGCTGGCCAGAGCTGTGTGGCGGGCTCACGGCTGCTAATCGAGCGCTCGGTGTTTGAGCAGGTCACCAGCCGTTTGGCGCGGGCGGCGGAGCAGATTGCGGTGGGGTTACCCAGCGATGAAGCGACGCGCATGGGGCCACTACAGAATCGCCGCCAATTTGAGCAGGCCACCCGCATGATTGAGGCCGCCGAAGCGGCAGGCGCGAGAGTATTAACGGGCGGCAAACGTCCCGAAGGACTGCCAGACGAGGCCCACGGCTATTTTATCGCCCCGACCGTGCTGGTCGATGTCACGCCGGAGATGGAGATCGCTCAGCAAGAGGTGTTCGGCCCAGTGCTGATTGCCATGGCCTTTGAGAACGAAGCCGAAGCCGTTCAACTCTCTAACGAAACCCGTTTTGGGCTGGCAGGTGCGGTATGGAGCCAGGATGTAGCGCGTGCACATCGCGTAGCCGGTCAGTTGCGAGCTGGCACGGTGTGGATCAATAGCTACAAGGCGATCAGCGTGATGTCGCCGTTTGGTGGCTTTGGCGATAGCGGCTTTGGTCGCTCCAGCGGTTTGGATGGCCTGCGCGAATACACGGTGCCGCAAAGCGTCTGGGTGGAGACGGCACCGGAAGCTAGTGTCGCCTTTGGCTATGGCAGCGGCGTGGGTTGATCGTTTAGTAATAGCGACTATCCAGTAACAGAGAGCGTGAGTTGAACTTGTCGGGGCTATTCGCCCCGCTTTGTGAGGAGTTACTGCAATGAGCTTTGGCATTGATCATCCCTTAGTCGCGGTCGCCGATTTAGATGTGGCAGCCGAGCGTGCGGCAGCCTTGGGTTTTACCCTCAATCCGCGCCATAGCCACCCCTGGGGTACCGATAACCACCTGCTGTTTTTACGCAATAATTTCATTGAGTTGATTGGTATTGCCCATCCACACCTAACAGATTATCGGGATAGTAACGGCTTTCAATTTGCCAAAGTGGTGGAAGATCGCTTAGCCATTGGTGAAGGGATCGCTATGCTGGCTTTAGAAAGTGAAGCGATGGCGACGGATCATGCGCTGTTGACCGCGCGTGGCTTTGAAGGCCACTCGCCTATTGAGTTTCGCCGACTGGCGCATCTTGCCAGTGGTGATGTAGAAGTGGGCGTCGCGTTAAATATTCTGCATGACCCTCAGCAGCCTTTCCTTACTCAGTTCTTGTGCCAGCAATTGCGCCCCGAGCTGTTTCGCACAGACCCCAGCCTTGAGCGGCACGCCAATACGGCGACATCTATCACCGATATTTGGTATGTGTCCGATAGCCCTGCTCGTGATGTGGAGCATTTTTGTCGTATCCATGGCGAAGAAGCGATTCAAACGCAAGCGGGGGGCTTTAAAATCCACACCGATAAAGGGGTTTGCCATTTATTAAGCGATAGCGCAATAGGGGAGCACTTTGAGGTGTTGGCTGGGCTTCCGTCGATACCCGCCAGGGCGGTGGCGCTAACACTGGCCTGTGAAGATATTGCCGCGGCGACGAATCATTGGCAGCAGTGCTCGCTACCTTTTGTGTCGCTGAGCGCTCATCAGGCCGATATACCGCCTGAGGTGTTAGGCGGAACAGCGCTACGCTTTTCTCAAACCACTGGGTGAAAGCACCAATAATGACCGAGACCTCAGACTTAGGCGCTCACGCCTTTAATGACCCTGCCGCGCTTTGGCGGGAGATCCAGGTAGCCGCCCTTGAAGCCTCACGCTCGCAGCCACTACTTGCTGATTTCTACCGTTACGCTTTGCTTGATCATAGCGACTTTGCTTCGGCACTTGCCGTCGTTATCGCCGAAACGCTGTCATCTACTCATATATCGTATGCCTCTGCATTGGCAGAGATTCGCGCTGTGTTTGCGGAAAACCCGCTGATCGTAGAGTCGGCTTTGGATGATTTGCGGGTATTACTACAAGAAGATGCCGCTATTCCAGAACCTTTTACACCGCTGCTCTATTTCTCGGGTTATCGCGCACTGCAGTGTCATCGCGTCAGTCATGTTTGGTGGGCAACGGCGAAGAAGAGCATGGCGAGCTACCTGCAGTTTCGCTGTAGCTGTACATTCAGTGTGGATATTCATCCTGCGGCATGCGTTGGTAAAGGCATCTTTATCGACCATGGGGCGGGCATTGTGATTGGCGAAACCGCTGTCGTCGAAGATGGAGTCACCATTTTTCAGGGCGTCACATTAGGGGGAACGGGTAAGCTCGATGGGGATCGCCATCCCAAAATTAGGCGGAATGCTTTTTTGGGTGCAAACGCCGTTGTACTTGGCAATATTGAAATTGGTGAGGGCGCCCGAATAGGGGCTGGCGCTATTGTGACTAAGCGCGTTGCTGCTGGCGTCACGGTGGTTGGTTTACCCGCATCAGCGCGCTAATTCGCTACATCGCGAAAAGCCTGCATCCAGCGCTGCAAATGGCGTAGCAGTAGAATGCTGGCTTTGGGCTGTTGGCGGCCTACTCGTGTGACCATATGGGCTTGGGAGCGCTGAAAGAGCGGATGGTCTACCGGGCGCGCCACGAGCGTGCCCGCTTCTATGTCGTGCGCGACAGCAAAAGCCGGTAGCAGCGTAACGCCCATGCCGCTGCGTACATACTGTGCCAATACCACCATGGAGTTGGTATTCATCGCTAGGCGGGGTGCAATGCGTGCGTGCTGAAACGCTTGATCAACCATTTGGCGAACGCCGTGACTGGTGTCCCACATGGCCATCGGCTGATCACTGAGCTGAGTCAGCGTGAGCGGTGACGTTTGCAAGGTGAGTGGATGGTTCGGTGGCAGAATAGCCATTAGCGGCTGAGGCGTCGATGCCCAGAAGCGTAGCTGAGGGTGGGTTCGCTCGTGGAACATTAAGCCGATATGAGTGTGATCGTCGACAATGGCTTCAATAATGCCCGAGGTGCCTGCGGTATGGATATCGAGCTGAATGCCCGCATAGCGTTGAGTAAATTCATGCAGCGGGGATGCTACCAAGTCACTGACAAACCCTTCACCGACGGTAAGCGATATTTTGCCGGTTTCCATGCGCTGGTAGGATTCAAGTGACGCAATAAAGCCTTCATCAAGGGCGCCGCGACGTTCGCAGTATTCAAGCAGCATTTCGCCTACCGGGGTAGGCGAAATGCCGTCGCGCTGACGCTCCATCAGGGTTGCTCCCAAGGCTTCTTCCAGCAAAGCAATCTGCCGACTTACCGCCGAGGGAGCAATATCCAAGCGCGCCGCTGCGCGGCGCACGGAGCCAGATTCAAGGGTAACGCGGAAGTAAACGAGGCGTTGATGAGGTATGTCCATCGATAGCTTTTATACCTCTACCTTGTTCAGCCTAAATTTATTTAAACTAAGCCGCTACCCTATGCCAATCGTAAGCCGCTACAAATACTTGAGTAGTTTTTGCAGCTTATTCATATCGGCGGAATCACCCACCAAGCGCACGCTGCCGTTCATCATGCCGTCGAGAAAGGCCTGCTGGGTTGGCTTTTTGAGCACTTTCAAAGCGGTATCCTGATCACGGAAGCGTAGCTCCAGATCTAAGTCCACGGGCAGCCCTTTGCCGGTACTGACACTTTTCGGCGTCATCCGGTAGTGGCGGGCAATGCTTAGATCTTCCGTGGCAATTCCCCAGTCCAGGCCGCGCATGCGTTCTAACTGTTCGCGAAAGCGCGGTTTGCGGCGCAGGGCGCGTTTGAGCAGTACGCCCAGCAGCCACAGCGTCAGCTTGAGCTTCATTAGGAAACGGCGTCCTTGAGTCCCTTGCCTGGCTTAAAGGCAACGTTTTTGCTGGCCGGAATCTGCAGCGGGGCACCGGTTTGCGGATTTTTGCCGGTACGCGCTGCGCGCTCACGTACCGTGAAGGTACCAAAACCAATCAGCGCGACATCTTCGCCCTTGGCACAACTGTTGGTGATCTCATCCAGAATGACGTTCAGCACCTGACCAGCTTTATCTTTGGACAGGTCGGCACTTTCAGCGATGGCTGCAGCGAGTTCAGGTTTGCGCATAAGGAATCTCCCCTTTTTAAAAGAAATCAAACATCAAACAAATGCATGTTGTTGGGTGCGTAGCCGATTAGGATAGCTTCTCTAGCCTAGTCGTGAACGCGACGAAAATCAGCCTAGCAGCGCAGGTGCTGCTCTGGAAAGCTCCACTTTCCTTCTCACGCAGCCGCCTGTCAACGCAAAACCAATCAAACGTCCGTCTTTATTTTCAGCCAAGGCACTGATATCACCGCCTTCGCCTTCAATTCGCCAGCGTTCGGGCGTGGTGGTTGGCGGGTAGGCCACGACTGGCAGCAGCGGCGTTTTAACCACTACCGGCCAGGCGCCAAAGCTAACCGGCGTGGGGGTGCCCGAAAGCGTTGCCGCCAGTGCCTTAGCGCTGGCTTGCAGCGGCTGAACGTACATGGCATTAACGCCGTCTACGCAGGCTACATCGCCCAGGGCGTAGATATTGGGGTGCGAAGTACGCAACTGGCGGTCAACGACTATACCGCTAGGCGATACGCTTAAACCCGCTGATTCGGCAAGCGCCGTGCGGGGGGCAAGGCCGGTTGCCATCAGCACGAGATCAGCGCTGACGGTGTCGCCGTTATCCAGGCGTAATACGATGTCTTCGTCGCTTTCGGACGTAATGGAATCAATCGAACGGCCAAGGTGAAGATGGATCCCTGCTTCGCTAAAGGCATCGCCCAGGGCGTTTCCTAAAGGCGGTGGTAGCAAGCGAGGAAGCAGGCTTCCTTCAGGGGCGATGACGCTGACGTGATGGCCGCCAGCGTGAAGATCGTTGGCAAATTCACAGCCGACCAGCCCCGCGCCAATAATCGCCACCCGTGCTGGGCCATGGCCTAGTGCCGAGTGAAAGTGGCGGTAGTCGTCTAAGTCGTTGATGGCGAAGCAGCGTGGGGCTACGCTGGGCTCAAGGCTGAAGGGCAACCGTGGTGCAGCGCCAGTGGCCAGCACCAGTGTGTCGTAGCCGAACACCCTGCCGTCTTCAAGAAGAACGGTTTGGTTATCCACATCCAGTTCGTCTACCTGGGTGTGGATAACCATCTGGGCATTTAGCTCTTCGCCTAGTTCAGCAGCGCTGCGCTGGGCTAATTTTTCGGGCTCGAGGCCCTTGGCGAAGCCGGTGGAGAGCAACGGCTTGCTGTAGTCATCGCCGCTGTCAGCGCTTACCAGCGTGATTGAGCGTTGGTCGCCCAATCGGCGTAACACCCGGGCAAGGCCAACCCCTGCCATGCCAGTGCCAATAATCACCAGCGCAGCGTGAGAGGACGTTTTCTGTGTTTGGGTGGCGGGCATGCAGACACCAAAAAAAGTTGCTAAAAAAGGGTGCGAAAAAAGAGGCGCTAAACCGAGTCGTTAAAAAAGTCGCTGAAACAAAAGCCTTTCAGTGCTCATGTTACACTAGCCAACCCGTTAATTGCCCTGGAGAACTCGGTGACGGCTGCTGCTTTTCGGCAAAATCCTCTATTTTCCCGCTGGCGCCCGATTGATGCGGCGCGGCCTGCGATGAGTGCTTCCTGGTGGCAGTGGGTCGCCTCCACCGACTCGTTAACCGCCCGCTTAATGGTCGCGGGTGGAGAGAAGCCGTTTCGAGTACGGTTGCTACATCAGGGCGTCGGCTGGCCGCGCCAGGATGAGGCTCAGGCGCTGGGCATTGGCGCCAAGCGCTACGCTTGGCTGCGGGAAGTGGCGCTGTGCTTGGATGAAACGCCGTGGGTAGTGGCTCGCTCGGTCGCCCCCCTCACGCAGCTAAAGGGCCAGCGTTTGGAGAGTTTGGGTGAGCGCTCGCTAGGCAGTTGGCTATTTCGACAGCCAGGTTTAGTTCGCGGGCCTTTGGAAGCGACGAAGCAACCCCCGCATTTTATTAGCGTGAATGGTATCGATGGGAGTTGTGCCTGGGGAAGGCGCTCCGTCTTTTATCACGGCGGCCTGTCGTTATTAGTGCAAGAGTATTTTTTGGGTGCGATGGCAGATGATCTTGGCCTGCCTTCGCGCTAGGCTAGCGCCTGCATCTTATTCTTCGTGAGGTAAGCATGGATCGTTCACTGTTGCGGCCGAAGGGATGGGCTCGCGTGGCAGATTTTTTACAGCTGATGCGCTTGAATCGGCCGATAGGCACATGGCTTTTGATGTGGCCGACGCTGTGGGCCCTTTGGGTGGCTGCGGAAGGTGTACCAGGACGAAATGTGCTGCTGATTTTTGTGGCCGGCGTTTATGTGATGCGTGCCGCGGGCTGCGTGGTCAATGACTATGCAGATCGCCACTTTGACGGGCATGTGAAACGCACAAAACATCGTCCGCTAGCGACAGGCCGTATCAGCGAAACCGAAGCCCAGCTACTGTTTATCGCCCTGGTGGCCGCTGCGTTTATTCTGGTACTACTGACCAACTGGTTTACGGTGCTGCTCTCGCTGGGCGGTGTGCTGCTGGCGATTATTTATCCGTTTATGAAGCGCTATACCCACTTTCCTCAGGTGGTGCTGGGCGCTGCGTTTTCTTGGGCGATTCCGATGGCGTTTGGCGCCGTGTTGGGCCACGTGCCGTTGGAGGCATGGCTGCTATTCTGCGCTAATGTATGCTGGACAGTGGCCTACGATACCCAGTACGCCATGGTCGATCGCGACGATGATTTAAAAATTGGCATTAAATCAACGGCCGTGCTGTTTGGAAATGCGGATCGTTTGATGATTGGCTTACTCCAGGTAGCCACCCTGGGATTGCTGGCCTGGGTAGGCTGGCGGGTTGGTTTAGGTGGTTTCTTCTGGCTAGGGCTTGCGGCAATGGCGGCGACTTTTCTGCATCAGCAGCGCTTGATTCGCGACCAGGAGCGGGATCCCTGCTTCCAGGCTTTTCTCAATAATCACTGGTCGGGACTGCTGATTTTTGCCGGTATTGCGCTAAGTTGGTGGCCTGTGGCTGGTTAATCGCGGCGGTTGTCATGTAACTGTCATCAAGTCATGGTGTTATCGTCACTGACATGTCATTGAACTGTTTATCTTTGAGCAAGTTTTCTTTGGACACCGTGAGGCTCTGGTATGACCGCCAAGACCGTTCTGATTGTCGATGATGAATCATCGATTCGCGAGATGATCGCGGTAGCGCTGGAAATGGCTGACTATCGCGTGCTCGAAGCGGATAACGCCCAGGATGCTCATGCTATGGTGGTCGACCACCAACCCGATTTACTGCTGCTGGACTGGATGATGCCCGGCACTAGTGGTATTGAGCTGGCAAGACGTTTAAAGCGCGAAGAAGCCACCGCCGAAATTCCCATTATTATGCTCACCGCCAAAGGCGAAGAGGATAATAAAATTCAAGGGCTTGAAGCTGGTGCAGATGACTATATCACCAAGCCTTTTTCTCCCCGGGAATTGGTGGCGCGACTAAAAGCGGTGCTGCGTCGTGCGACGCCACGTGGCGTTGAAGATCCCATTGAGATTAACGGCCTGCTGCTTGATCCGGTGAGCCACCGGGTCAGCGCCCACGGCAAAGCGCTGGAAATGGGCCCTACCGAGTACCGGCTGCTACAGTTTTTTATGACCCACCAAGAGCGCGCTTACACACGCAGCCAGCTGCTTGACCAAGTGTGGGGGGGGAATGTGTATGTCGAAGAGCGCACAGTTGATGTGCATATTCGCCGTTTGCGTAAAGCCCTGGGCGAGGTGCATCAAAACCTGATTCAAACGGTTCGGGGTACCGGTTACCGTTTCTCTGCACGGGTGTAAATGTGCGTTTATGGAGTCGTGAGCTGTGGCGAATAGCGTGGCTGGCCACGCTGGGCACCTGCTTAGGCTGGCTGTTGGGTTCGGCCGGGCTGGGGCTCGCGGCAGGGCTTGCGCTATGCCTGTTTTACCACCTACGACAGTTGCGCGAGCTTTACCTGTGGCTCACGCTTAACCCTCACGATGAACCCCCTGCCGCCAGTGGAATGTGGGGCGAGCTATTCGATCGTTTATACCGCTATCAAAAAAGCCAGCGCATTACCCAAAGCCGTCTGCGCGCTACTCTGGCGCGTATTCAAGAGTCGTCTGAAGCGATGCGTGACAGCGTGGTTATGCTTGACCGCCACGGCGACCTGGAGTGGTGGAACAGTGCTGCTACCGCCATGCTGGGGCTACAAACGGCCCATGATCGTGGTCAACACATTACTAACCTGCTGCGCGACCCAAGCTTTATCAGCTACTTTAATGCGCGTAATTACAGTGAGCCGTTAACGCTCACTTCGCCGATTGATGAACGGCGAATCCTGCAATATCAAATTACTCTCTATGGTGACGACGAACGCTTGGTGATGGCGCGCGATATCACCCGCTTGCATCGCCTAGAGCAGATGCGGCGCGACTTTGTCGCCAACGTCTCCCACGAGCTGCGCACCCCTCTGACCGTTCTATCAGGTTATTTGGAAACCTACAGTGATATCGCCGATCAGCTTCCGCCGCGATTGGGTCGCAGTGTCCAGCAAATGCAGGAGCAGACCCAGCGGATGCAGAATCTGGTCAACGATTTATTGCTGCTCTCGCGTTTGGAGATTGACCAAGGTGGGCAAGATCATCATCCGCTGTCACTTGAGCCTTTACTGCAAAGCGTGTGTGCTGACGCACTAGCCTTATCGCATCAACGCCATACCATCACCGTCGCACTTGAGAGCGATGCGCGGCTGCTAGGCAGTGAGCAGGAAATTCGTAGCGCCGTCTCTAACCTTGCCTTTAATGCGGTTCGCTACACACCAGCAGGCAGCCAAATCACCCTGCGCTGGAAAGCTAGCGCTACTGGCGGTGGCTGTATTGATGTGGAAGATAACGGAGAGGGGATTGATCCTGTGCATATTCCCCGCTTAACCGAACGCTTTTACCGAGTCGATAAGGGGCGCAGTACTGCAACGGGCGGCACAGGTTTAGGCTTAGCCATCGTTAAGCACGTACTGTTGCGTCATGATGCGCAACTGCAAATTGAATCCCTCCCCGGTAAAGGGGCGTTGTTTCGCTGCGCCTTCCCCCCCTCGCGTCTTGTTTGATGTAGCCAAATGTTCCGCCGCACAATATTTGTAGAAGTGTGCAATATTGGCATGCAAGATTGGTAAAACCTTGCTCATGTGTCATTTCTACACAGTTTTTAGCGTCATATTTTAGCTGGGTAGATTTTTGAAAATGCTTTCAAGTTGAATTCAAGTTATTGATTTTTGATGTTTTTATTTTATTTTATGTTTTTTTGGCATACCGAATGCAGCAATAAAGTTAAGAAAGACGACCGCAGGAAATGCTGGCTACTGGTTAGCCCTTCTTTCTTGACTAAGCGGTAACAAACAGCGATCGGAGGTGGAATATGATGTCCAAGGAATTTCTCAAGAAAGCTGGCATTCTAGGTGTTTCTTTTGGTCTGATGGCAAGTCCATTAGCTTTTGCACAAACCGATGAAAATTCGGCGATTGACGAAAATCAGGGTATTACAGCTGATGAGCAGCCAATGGATCCACAAGGTGTAGGCAGCTCAAACAGCAATGATACAGATATGACGAATGATTTAACCCATGACGAAGGCGATGACGTTAGCGACATGGATCCTCAATCAAGCAGCCACTCAGATGATGCTGAGTATGGCGAAGATGAGCTTGTTGAAGAAAATAGCGGTAGCTAATTATTGGTGATTTTTTAGATATCATTGAATGCTTTTTCATCGGATGAAGAAGCGATCAACAGGATGTTATACAGGCAAGGATGCTCTTAGATTCAAGGATGAATCAATAGGAAATCAAAATGTTAGTCAGGGTAAATTCCAAGGTTGGAGTCCCGCACAAGGAGTGGAAGCTAGCGTTAGTCATTACCTATAACCAATTCTGATATCGGGCTCCGCTAAGCGGGGCCTAATTTTTTGCTGCCTACTTTTTCAATCTATATTTTTCCCTCCCCCTCTGCTTTGTACTTTTTCTTGTTTTCTCCCTAAAAACTATACTGCTGCCTTTTGATACGAGGCGTATTTGCATGCGCTTTTAAGGCGGACGTTGAGTAGTGTGTCATAAAGGCACAGACAATTTTGCGCATGTGTCATTAGTGCACATTTAATTAGCGCGCTTTTGTTTACAGCGATGTATTATTGCGCACAATATATTTAAAATAAGTAATTGATTTTATTGTTATTAATTGAATTAAGATCGGTTTTGGCATTTTAAGTGCAAGCTTAAGGTAGTGAAGCTAACCGCAGTGAGAACTGAGCCAGGGGCCTCTTCTTACTTCACTTCAGCGGTATCAAACAGTCGTCAGGAGTAAATATTATGTTTAACGTATTTGTAAAAAAAGCAGCTGTTGTGGGACTTTCATTTGGTCTACTGGCTAGCCCGTTGGCAATGGCACATATGTCCATTGAAGCGAACCAAGACTTTACCGTCGATGATCAGCCGATTCAGGCACAGTCACACCGTACCTCGACCCAAGCTGAGTTTAGCCCATCTGATTTGATGTATGACGAAGGCGAGCGCCCTCTAGTTATCAAGGCAGAGTCACACCGCACCAGCGCTCAAGCGGAGTACACAGCAAAAGACTTAACTCATGATGAAGGTGATGGAAACGTTTGGTAACAAAAGTTTGCAATTATGTAGAAATACATTACGATTGACGTGTGAGCTAAACACGCGAAGGCGTGTCAAAACGATACGGATGCAGATCGATTCAAGGAATGAATCAAGCGACAATCAAAGCGTTAGTCAGGGTTAAATTCCAAGGTTGGAGTCCCGCAAAAGGAAAGGAAGCTAGCGTTAGTCATTGTCAAAGTATTGTGTCCTTAGGCCCTGCTAATGCGGGGTCTGATTTTTTGTGACACCCAACACCTCTCTCAAACCATTGTCTTTTTCGTTTAAGGTGCTGCTTTCTAGCGAGGCCCAATTTCATTGCGTCGCTATGCATACACCACACCTCATGCAGTCTGCCGATGGGCGATGTCTTAAGCATCTACTATGTGTAGATAACAGTCATATGAGTAATGAATACATAATCCCTCTGGGCATAACAGAATGTGTTATTTTTAAGCGATTTTTTATAAATTATTGATTTTTAAAGAATAAAATATTTTTATTTTTTGGCGGCTAATATGCAACATAAAGCGTAATAACCGTTCTAATCATCATCGAACGGAATCCATGAATAGTGAGGAGATCACCATGCTGTTAAAAGAAATGAGTCAAAAACTCGCCATAGTCGGTATTGCTTTTGGTCTGGTAGCGAGCCCCTTGGCGATGGCGCAATCATCTATTGAGCTAAATCAAGACCGTACCGCTGGTCAGGATGTCATCGACAAACCTGAGTCACATGCAGCTTCCAAACCATCTCATGTCTCTGCGAGTGACTTGAACCATGATGAAGGTGATAGCTTGGACTTTTCGCCCTCAAGTAGTCGTTTTTCTAGTGCTGAAAAAGGGGCGACCTCTCGCCGAGAGGGTTACACTCCTGGGGAACTCAACCGGGATGAAGGCGATAGCACCGACTGGTAAAACATAGAATAAGTGTAACTGCTAATGTAATCATTGCTAGCAAAAACCCCGCCGAAGCGGGGTTTTTGCTATAAGTTAACTGCAGCCCACGTCAGTGGTGGTGGCCATCAGCAGCTTCGCTGCCTTCCTGGGCGCCCTGTATCCAAACCTCAATATCCACATCGCCTTGTTCTGCAAAGGTGAGCGTAAGAGGGAACCGCTCACCCTCCTTTAGCGGCTCGGTGAGGCCAATCAGCATTAAGTGAAAGCCGCCACCAGGGCGCATGGTATAAGTCTCACCTGCCTCGACGAGAATCTCATCCACATGCCGCATTTGCATCATATCGCCGTCCATTCGCATATCGTGCAGCTCAACGTTGCTGCTCGCAGGGCTGCTCGCGCCAATAAGAGTAACGGACTCTGAAAGGGCGGTGATGTCGACGTAGGCGGCGCCGTTTGCCGCACCTGGTGGGGTAGGGGTGGCGAAGGGATGCGCAACGCGCAGAGCCTCAGTTTTTACCTCGTGGGCTACGGCTATAGATGCCATCAAAATAGACATAGCGCTAACCAAGAGTACGCCCCCCAGCCAAGTCGTCGGTTTTAACATGCGGTGATTCCTTTGTTGTTAATTGAGCCCAGGATTGAACCTAGGAAAGCCGAACAAAACATAAAGGTAGCAAAGTGGCGTAGCCTGGGTAATAAGCGCCTACTGCGGTGTGATGCCGCGTGTATCACCATGTACATTTCTGTAATGGTCATCCCAGAGTAGTACGGCACCCGCTACGGCGCCGGGAATCAGAAATAGATTGGCCAACGGAATCCAGGTGATCAGCGTGACCAAACCTCCAAAACTGAGGCTTTGCCACCAGCGTTTAGAGAGCCGTTGACGCATATCAGCAAACGTCACCTTGTTGTTATCCATGGGGTAATCCAAATAAGTGATGGCCATCACCCAGGCAGAAAACAGCGCCCAGAGTAGTGGGGCAACGATATTAACGCCTGGAATCCAGCTAATCACAAAGAGGCCAGCGGCACGCGGCAGAATATAGGCGAGCTTAACAAACTCGCGTCCCACAGCATCAACGGCTGTTTTAGTCAGATTTCGATCATCAATGGGCTCACGGCCAGTGACTTGAACTTCAACTTTGGCGGCCAAAAAGCCGTAAAAAGGGGCTGCAATCAAGCTGGTCACCAGCGTGAAGGTAAAAAACACGACTACCAACAGGCTAATTACGAAAAGCGGCCAGATAAGCCAGGATAGCCAATCAAGCCAGGCGGGTACCATGCTCATCCAATGGGCGAGCCAGCCATCAAAACGGTTGAGCACAAAGCTGAACATGCTCACGTAGACAATCAGGTTGACCAGAATCGGCAGAAAAATATAGCGGCGCATACCCGGCTGATACACACAGCGTGTACCTCGGCTAAGCGCAGTGACAGCATCCAGCATTTAGGTGAGCTCCTCGAGATTCAAACGACCAGGCCGCTTAGCAGCCTAGTCGTATTGCAGGAGGAAAGCCCCATCAGGTCAAGACTTTTTTAGCACCTTCGGATCCAGGTCGTCGGTGTCGCTATGACGAATATCCAGGCCTTTGACGAGATAAACCACGTACTCAGCAAGGTTGTCGGCGTGGTCGCCTACTCGCTCCAGCGCACGCAGTACCCACATGATGCTGAGCACGGATGTAATAGAGCGTGAATCTTCCATCATAAAGGTCATCAACGAACGCATAGCGCTGCTGTACTCGTCGTCAACCAGCTCGTCTTCGCGCACAACCTGCATTGCCAGGTCAGTATCAAAGCGGGCAAAGGCTGTGAGTGCGTCGCGGAGCATTTTGCGTACGTGCTCACTAATGTGACGCACCTCTACCAAGCCACGAATGGTGCTGGTGTTTTCACTTAGGAGCAGGGCGTTGCGGGCAATTTTGCTGGCTTCATCGCCAATGCGCTCTAAGTCTGAAGTGGCGCGGATGACGGCCAGCACCAGACGTAAATCGGACGCTGCCGGTTGACGACGCGCCAGTACGCGAGTGCATTCATCGTCGATTTGCAGCTGTAGATCGTTGACTTGGCGGTCATTGTCACGCACCTGCTCGGCTAACCGGGTGTCGCCTTCCAGTAGGGCAAAGACGGCGTCCTGCACTTGCTTTTCCACCAGACCGCCCATGGCCATCAGGTGGGTTTTCAGCTCTTCCAGCTCCTGGTTGAACTGGCGAGAGATATGCTGGCTGTGAGAGTCGCTAGTAATATCCATGGAGCACTCCTGACGGTTCAGTTGCTAGGGCCTAGGTGATGCGGCCGGTGATGTAGTTTTCAGTGCGTTGCAAACGGGGGTTGGTGAAGACCTGATCGGTCGGCCCGTATTCAACCAGCTCCCCTTGATGCAAAAAGGCGGTGTAATCCGATACGCGTGCCGCTTGTTGCATATTGTGGGTGACCAGTATCAGCGTCAGCTCTGACTTGAGGTTACGGATCAACTCCTCAATTTTGAGGGTTGAAATCGGGTCGAGGGCTGACGCAGGTTCATCAAGCAGCAGCACATCGGGCTGAACTGCTAAGGTGCGGGCGATCACTAGGCGCTGCTGCTGGCCGCCGGAAAGCTGCCAGGCGGAACGGTGTAGGCGGTCTTTCACCTCATCCCACAGAGCAGCGGAAGTAAGCGCCCACTCAATAATGTCGTCCCTTTTGCGCTTGGGCATGCGCTGCTGCAATCGTAGCCCAAAGGCCACGTTTTCATAGATCGACATGGGGAAGGGATTGGGCGTTTGAAATACCATCCCCACACGCCGTCGCAGCTCAGTCACATTCATTTGCGGGTCATGAATATCTTGCCCTTCCAGCGTGATTTGGCCGCTGTGGGTGACCGACTCATTAAGATCGTGCAAACGATTAATTGCCCGTAACAGCGTCGACTTACCGCAGCCTGACGGGCCGATAAAAGCCGTTACACGATGCCGGGGAACACTGAGGGTTAACTCGCGCAACGCCTCTTTCCCCGCGTAGGCGAGGCTAAAGTGATCGATACTCAGGCAGCTGTGCTCGGACGAAAAGTGCGCCACTGGTGCCTGAGAGGTATTGGCTGAATGTAATGACGCTAGCATTCGTTTCCCCGTTGACGCCTAAGATAATGACGCAGAAATATGGCAGTTAGGTTAAGCACCAGCACAATTAACACTAAAAGTAGCGCCGTGGCGTAAACCAGCGGTATGGCAGCCTGCACATCTTCGCCGTGAAAGGCGGTATCAAATAAATGATAGCCAAGGTGCATGAACTTGCGCTCTAAATGTAGGTAAGGAAACTCACCATCGATGGGCATTTGAGGCGCCAGCTTAGCAACGCCAACCAGCATTAGCGGCGCCACTTCGCCGGCCGCGCGGGCAACCGCTAAAATGACGCCTGTTAGCATGGCGGGGGCAGCCATGGGCAGCACAATGCGGGTGAGCATTTCTAAGCGCGTAGCGCCAAGCGCCACGGCGCCTTCACGCTGCGCCTCGGGAATCCGCGCCAGGCCTTCCTCTGTTGCCACAATCACCACTGGTAGGGTCAGCAGTGCCAGGGTCAGCGACGCCCATAACAGGCCGCCGGTGCCAAAGGTGGGCGAAGGCAGTGTATCGCTGAAAAACCACTCATCCAGCGAGCCACCGATGCCGTAAACAAACACGCCCAAACCAAATACGCCATACACAATCGACGGAACGCCCGCCAGATTGCGCACGCCAATACGTACCAATCGGGTCAGTCGCCCCTGGTGAGCGATTTCATTGAGATAAATAGCGGCCAGCACCCCAAACGGGGTCACCATCACCGACATTAAAATCACCATCAGCACCGTGCCAAATATCGCGGGCCAGACGCCACCGTCGGTGTTGGCTGCCCGTGGGCCCTCACTCAGAAACCGCCAAACTGCATCCCCCCAGGCGAGCGTTTTCTGCCACACGCTCATGGCATTGGGAGCCTGAGCGCTCGACACGCTGGCCAGCGGTTGGCGCAGGGTTTGGCCGTCCACGGTGGTAAGCAGCAGTTGGCTATCCTGGCGCTGGCTGACGGGGAGCGCCAATAAAGAGGTCAATCGTTGCCAGGCAGCGTCTCCCTCCCACCGCTGGCCCTGCTGCTCTATGGCGACCAAACGGCCAATAAAGTCGCCCCAGGGGCTGCGATCAAGACGAATCAAATCGTCTGGCTGGGTGCGCTCGGCAATTTCATCAATCGCCACCCAACGCCAGCGCACGCCCTCTATATCCTGGTTGCCGGTAAAGTAGAGGCGTTCATCCCCTGCTTGCTGGGGTAGCGCGACTTCGCGTACGGGTTGACCAGCAAAGGTTTCGCCCGAGTCAAGGGTGACCTCTTCCAACGTAGCGGGCCAGAAGTGCCCTAGCCCGCGCACCAGCAGCAGCGTGAGTAGGGCGCCCAGCATCAGCAGGGAGAGCGCTACGCTGGCTGCGCAAAGCCAGGGCCATACATCATTTGCCCGGCTAAAACGAGGTCGGCGAGAGGCGGCGTGGGTCGAAACTGAGGTCATAAGGTGCCCCCCATCTGGCGGAAGCGGCGGCGTAAACGCTGGCGGACGACCTCGGCAAGGGTATTGACCAGAAACGTGAAGATAAACAGCACCAGGGCGGCCAAGATCAGTAGATGATAGGTCTGGCCACCGGGGGACGCTTCAGGCAGCTCAATGGCAATAGCCGCGGCCATGGAGCGCATACCCTCGAAGGGGCTGGCGCTAAACAGGGCTGTATTGCCGCTAGCCATCAGTACTATCATGGTTTCGCCTACCGCCCGGCCCGCACCGATCATTATCGCCGAGAATATACCTGGGCCCGCTGCCACTAACGCCACTTTCCACATCGCCTGCCAGCGGCTGGCTCCTAGCGCTTGCGCGCCCTCTATTAAGGTTGAGGGCACATCGGCGAGCGCGTCTTCTGCCAGTGAATAGATGCTGGGAATAACGGCAAAGCCCATGGCAATACCGACAATCAGCGCGTTACGGGTGGCGTAATCCATGCCATAGCGCTGGTCGAGTAGCTGGCGTAAATCACCGCCTAACCACTGCTGCTCCATCCAGGGCGCGAGCCATAGTGCTACCGCCACCATTATAGCGAGCCAGGGAACGAGCCAGAGACCCGCCCAGGAGAGCGGTAAGCGGCGGCGCAGGCGTGATTTGGCCCAATGCCAGAGTAAGCCGGCAAGCGCTGCGCTAAGCGGTAGCCAAACGATCAGCACCAAAGCGCTGGCTAGATGACGCTCGACCCAAGGTGCCAAAATAAGTCCGGCAATAAAGCCCACCACCACACCGGGGATAGCCTCCATCATTTCGAGCGTGGGCTTGATCCGCGAGCGCAGGCGCGCTGACATAAACAGTGCAGAGTAGATGGCGGCCCCCAAGGCCACGGGAATGGCGAACAGCAGTGCGGCTAGGGCGGCTTTAAGCGTGCCCCACGCCAGGGGGGAGAGCTTAGCCAGCGCTAAGGTATCGCCAATCGCCAGCAGCGGCAGGGTTTCCCACACCAAAAAGACACCGATAGCCAGGATTGCCAACAGCACGCCGATGCCGCCAGCGGTGATTAAACCGGTGGCCATGCGATCTTGCAGCAGCCTTAGCGGCCGTCGAGAAGAGCTTAACCGAGGTAGGGTCATGTGGATATCATGGCAAAACCGAGGTGATCATAGCGCTGACCAAGAGGTAGTGAAAAACCAGGATGTAGTGAACAACAGTGCATAGACAGGATCCCTACCCTAAGACAATTATGTGTCAGTTAGATGACAGTGGTTTACCACCTCTGTTGTGCGCTAAGGACACTGGAGGTTAATGGTACAAAGCCGGATGCGCGCGCAATCTGCTGGCCCTCATCGGACATAACCAATTTGAGCAGTGCCTGCTCGGCGGGAGGTAAGGTCTCCCCCGGCGGTAGGTTCACATAGAGGTAAAGGTAGCGCGACAGCGGGTAGTCACCGCTCTGTATCGCTGCTTCATCGGGCGGTATCGCAATGCCATCATCGTTATAGAGGCTCAATGCATGAACGGCTGGGGTTAGGTGGTTAAATCCTGCATAGCCCATCGCATTGGCGGATTCGCCAACGGCCGCGACCACCGCCGATGAGCCGGGGTGCTCACTAATGTCGTTGCGAAAAAGACCGCCGCATAACGCCCGCTGTTGAAATAGCCCATGGGTGCCCGAGGCAAGGTTACGCCCATGCAGCGCAATGCTACCAAATGACCAGTCACGGGTTGCCGGTAGCTGTTCCCAGCGCCTGATCGGCACTTCGCCTCCGCAGGCCAACGAGGTTGAGAAGATGGCGTCAACCTGCAGCCGGGTCAGAGCGCGTAAGGGGTTATGGCGGTGTACAACCACAATCAGTGCGTCACGGGCGACTTTTAATTCCAGCGGTGGGTAGCCATAGCGCTCAATAAAATTGTCACGCTCTTCGCTGGTCATCGGACGAGACATCGGGCCAAGCCGGGTAGTGCCGGCCATCAGCGCCGTGGGTGCACTGGCTGAACCGCTTGCTTGAAACTGCAGCTTTACCTCAGGATAACGGGTAGTGAGGGTTTCACCCCAGCGCAGCATTAGCCCCGCCATAGTGTCGGAGCCCACCGCGCCCAAGGTGCCGCTAATAACTGCTGGCTGCTGCCCCCAGGCCAGGGACGTTATCAGCATCAGGACAAACGCCATCCAGCTCAATACGGTGCGCCGAACGGTGAAAGCTAAACCCCCATTAATGAAAAGAGTCGTCAAACGAGTATTCAAACGAGCGTCCTCTTATGGTTAACTAAATCCATTCCTTTGTGTTGCGATGCAGCAACACCTATAAATAACGTGCCACGCTGCAACGTTTACAACAATAAACTGACTAAGCGACTAACTCATGACTCTTCTGGAAACCGATTTGGACGACGTACCCGCCCCTCAAGGCCAACTAACGCTAAAATTACTGGCTTCCCGCCAAGATACCAATTTTTATGGTGATATACCCGGTGGATGGCTGGTCAATCAAATGGATCAAGCGGCTGAACTGGCGGCAGGCCGTGAAGCAGGGGGGCGTACGGCGACTGTGGCAATTGAAGCCATGGACTTTTTAAGCCCGGTGCGCGTTGGCTCGATGGTCAGCGTTTACACCCAGGTACAAGAAATTGGTCATAGCTCGATCAAGATTGATGTGGAGGTCTGGGTGCGTCCTCCCCATGGGCAACGCATAGAGGAGCGCCAAAAAGTTACCGAGGCGCGCTTTGTGATGGTTGCGCTGGACGATAATGGGCGCATCCGAGCAGTGCATAGCGACTAGTTCACTTCAACAGAGCTGACTTGAAATAGCAAAAGGGCGCTAAGAGCGCCCTTTTGTCGTGCTTGTCGTTTACTGGTCTAGTGGCTCATTAACCTTCGACGTTATCGCGGTTCTTCAGGTAGGCGTATTCACCCACATCGCTGAACGGGCGCAGTAGCTTCTGGAAGGCCGAGTAAGACTCGTAAACACGGCGAGATTCCTCGTCGCTTTCGACCTGGCGCTGGATCGCTTCCTGAGACGAGGTGTATAGCGCCGCCATTACATCGTCAGGGAAAGTACGCAGCTGAACGCCATGCTCATCGACCAGTGTTTCCAGTGCTTGTGCGTTGCGGAAGGCAAATTCGCTGATCATCGCAAGGTTAGACGCCCGCGCCGCTTCGCGAACCACGTCCTGCAGATCTTCCGGCAGCGCGTTCCAGGCATCCAGGTTGATCGTTCCTTCCAGTACCGCAGAGGGCTCGTTCCACGCCGAGGTGTAATAGTAGTCAGCCACCTGATGTAGGCCGAATGCCATATCGTTATAGGGCCCCACCCAGTCAGCGGCATCCAGTGCACCGGTTTGCAGCGAGGTGAAAATTTCCGAGCCCGGCATAGTAACCGTACTGACGCCGATGCTGTTCATCGCTTCACCCGCCAGGCCCGGCAGGCGAAGTTTTAGCCCCTGCATATCGTCTAACGAGTTGATCTCTTTTTTGAACCAGCCCGCCATCTGCGCACCGGTATTGCCCACGGCAAACGGCTTCAGATTGTGATTGGCGTAGATCTCATCCCAAAGCTCCTGACCGCCGCCGTGGTACAACCAGGCGTTCATTTCGGTAGTCGTCATACCGAAGGGTACAGCGGTAAAGAACTGCGAAGCAGCTACTTTGCCGCGCCAGTAGTAAGAGGCAGAGTGGCCCATCTCAGCGGTACCGGCTGCTACCGCATCGAAGACTTCCAGGGCTGGTACCAATTCACCCGCTCCGTGTACACGGATCTGCATGCGGCCGTTGGAAAGCTGTTCTACCCGGCGGGCGAAATCATTCGCACCAGTGCCCAGGGCAGGGAAGTTTTTCGGCCAAGAGGTGACCATGTCCCAGGTGAAGGTTTCTTGTGCGCGCGCACTTGAGGTGGTTACGAAAGGGGCGGCAACGGCCCCGGCGACGCCAAGGCTGGCAGTTTTGAGGAAGTGACGGCGTTGCATGGTGAGCAAAACTCCAAAGGTAATAAAACTGTTGTTATAGGGCGCTAAGTTCGCGGTGTCCGCTTGTTAGTATGCTGTATAGCGAATTTAGCCCGCAAGCCTGATTAATCATCCGAGGCGTCTTTCATGCTGTTGCCATGGCGTACCAGCCAATAACAGCCGCCTAACGCCAATACCGCAGCCGAGAGGGCGCCAATCTGCCAGGGGTCGATGACTTCCATATCCAGCACCATAAACTTGCGCACCAGCGCCATAATGGCAATGAGAACCACGATTTCAACGTGGATGAAGCCTTTACCACTGGTCATTGTGCGGATGATGGAGTTATTGAACTCCATGGCAATCAAGACGGTAAGGATCATGTCAAATAGCGCTTGAAATACGCGGTAGTCAAAGGGGTCACGGCTTTGAATAAACAGCAGTTGCACCACATGAATGACTAAGTAATACATAGCGACCAGCACAGCGCCGCCGATGGCGAGGGTCAGCACCATCGAAACTAAGCGTTCAAAACGCTGGTAGCCGCTGAGTGCCTGCCAACCGTTACACACCTCAGGAAATAGGCGTTTTAAGCGCTGTTTCATAATGACCTCTATGTGGTGCCTGGAGCGCGTAGGCGTAGTTAATGAGAAGAATCGCTGGTTTACAGCGGCGTTAGCTTAGCAAAACCAAGCACTAGCCATTTGACCCCTTCACCTTCAAAGCTGACCTGCACTCGGGCGCGGGCACCTTCACCTTCCGCATTAAGAATAATCCCTTCGCCAAACACCGGGTGCTCAACTCCCTGACCAACGTGGAGGCTAGGCATATCGCCGCTGCTCTCGACACTTTGCTGGGCAAAAGACGTTCGTGATGCGGTGACCGGGCGGGAAATATGCCCGCGTAGGCGGACTTCTTCGAGTAGGTGTGGCGGTAGCTCGCGCAAAAAGCGCGACGGGCGTGGAAACACCTCTTTGCCGTGCAGGCGGCGGGTTTCGGCGTGGGTCAGGTAGAGCTTCTGCATGGCGCGGGTAACGCCGACGTAGCAGAGCCGACGCTCCTCTTCGAGCCTGCCCGGTTCCTCCAGGGACATCTTGTGCGGAAACAGCCCCTCCTCGACACCGGCAATAAAGACGACGGGGAACTCCAGGCCTTTGGCGGAATGCAGCGTCATCAGCTGTACGCTGTCCTCAAACTCTTCGGCTTCATGGTCGCCAGCATTAAGGGCGGCTTCTGAAAGAAACGCTTCCAGTGCCGCCATGCCTTCGCCCGCTTCAGGGGCTTCAAAAACATCGCCTTGGGTAAAGGCGCGGGCAGCAGTGACGAGCTCTTCCAGGTTTTCGACCCGCGCCTGGCCTTTCTCGCCGCGCTCACTCTTGTGGTGCTCGATCAAACCGGTATGCACCGTGACGTGATCGATAATTTCGTGCAGCGCCATGCCAGAGGCATCGTTATCGAGCTGCTCAATCAGGTTGGCGAAGGTTTGCACGGCATTGGCCGCGCGGCCTTTCAAGGTGCCGTCGTTAATCGCATCGTGGAGTGCCTGCCACAGCTGAATGCCTTGTTCACGGGCACGTAGGCGGACAATCTCCACCGTGCGTGTGCCAATACCTCGGGTGGGTACGTTGATCACCCGCTCAAGCGAGGCGTCATCATCGCGGTTGAGCATCAGGCGCAGGTAGGCCAGGGCATTCTTGATTTCCAGGCGCTCGTAAAAGCGGTGACCACCGTAAATACGGTAGGGCATGCCTTGGCGAATCAGCGTCTCTTCCAGCAGGCGAGACTGGGCGTTTGAGCGGTAGAGAATCGCGATATCGCGGCGGTTAAAGCCTTCGTCGACCTTCTCCTTGATGGTGTCGACGATATAGCGCGCTTCTTCCAGGTCGTTAAACCCGGCATAGATCGAGATCGGCTCGCCTTCGATACCGTCGGTCCACAGGTTTTTACCCATCCGCTCGCTGTTGTGGCTGATCAGCGTATTGGCGGCTTCCAGAATCGCGCTGGTGGAGCGATAGTTCTGCTCGAGCCGCACGGTGTGGGTTTGCGGAAACTCCTGCTCAAAGCGGCTGATATTCTCCACCTTGGCACCGCGCCAGCCGTAGATCGACTGGTCGTCATCACCGACGGCAGTCATCGGCGTCTTCATGCCGGTGAGCAGCTTTAGCCAGGCGTACTGCAGGGTATTGGTATCTTGAAACTCATCCACCAGGACATGACCAAAGCGCTCTTGGTAGTGGTTTAACAGCGCCGGGTTATCGCGCAGCAGCTCCAGGCTGCGTAGCAGCAGTTCACCGAAATCGACCAGGCCGCCGCGCTCGCAGGTGAGCTGGTAGCGCTCGTAGAGCTCAACCATCTGGCCCATGTAGGCATCGCCATCCACATTGACCTGGTGCGGGCGCAGTCCCTCCTCTTTGCAGCCGGAGATAAAGTGCTGCACTTGGCGGGGCGGGTAGCGTTCGTCGTCGATGGCGTAATCTTTCAGCAGCCGTTTGACCAGCCGTAGCTGATCGTCAGAATCGATAATCTGGAAGTGTTGCGGCAGCTTGGCGTCCTGCCAATGGGTGCGCAGCAGGCGGTGGGCGATGGAGTGAAAGGTACCTACCCACACATGGCGCATCGAGATGCTTAGCAGCGCCTCGAGGCGGGTGCGCATCTCCTTGGCGGCTTTATTGGTAAAGGTTACCGCCAGCAGTGCGTAGGGTGAAAGCCCTTCGGCCTGCATCAGCCAGGCGATGCGATGAACCAGCACGCGGGTTTTACCGGAGCCTGCGCCTGCGAGCACCAATAGATTACCTTGGGGAGCGCTCACTGCTTCGCGCTGGGCGGAGTTGAGCTGATCGAGAATCGCCGTGACGTCGTCCATAGTAGCCGCTGCCGGATCAAAAAATAGGCGGCTAGTCTAGCACAGCCAGCTAACTGGCTGTGTATACAGGTGTGGCAATCTTCTCGCCTCTGTGTCGAGGGCAGGTTTCCGCGAGGGCGCTGTGAACCCATCCGTGGGCGCTACTTTTGCATCTGACCGCCATGGAGGGCGGAAATGCCGGAATTGTCAGGAACACTTTCCGGCCCTGTCAAAAGACCCTCGCTTCAACCTGCCCTCGCACTCGGTATAGGCAAAGACTAGGAATCTTCAGGAAAGCGCAGCGTATTAAGGCTCTTTTTAACCGCTTTGAGCTGTTCGGCGAGTTTCGGCCCGCGGGTTTTGGCCACGCCCACGGCGAGTACATCGATAAGCACCAGGTGTGCAATCCGCGAGCTAAGCGGGGTGTAGATTTCGGTGTCTTCGTGAACATCGATATACAGCGGCAGGCTAACCTCTTCGGCGAGCGGCGAGCCGCTGGGGCACAGGCCAATGACTGTCGCGCCCGCTTCGCGAGCCAAGCGCACGCTGGCGACCAACGCTTTGGTACGGCCGGTTTGGGAAATGGCCACCACCACATCGCCATCGTTCAAGGTCACCGCCGACATATTCTGCATATGCGGGTCAGCGTAGGCAGAGGTAGAAATTTGTAGCCGGAAAAATTTGTGCTGAGCATCAAAAGCCACCGCGCCGGATGCCCCAAAACCATAGAACTCGACCCGATTGGCCATCGCCAGGGCGTTCACCGCACGGCCCAGGGCCTCATTATCCAGACGGTCACGAACCGATAGCAGCGTGCCCACGGTCGAGTCGAAGATGCTGTGGGAAAACTCAGCGACCGAGTCGCTATCGTTCATGGAGAACTGGGCAAACTGACTGCCGCTGGCCAGCATTTGTGCCAGCTGTAGTTTGAAGTCCTGAAAGCCATTGCAACCCAGCGCACGGCAAAAGCGCACAACGGTAGGTTCGCTAACGGTGGCTTCGGTGGCCAAGTCCACAATACGCATGTGGATGACCTCTTCGGGGTTGCGCAGTACAAACCGCGCCACTTTTTGCTCGGAGCGTCGAAAGTGCTCCATGCGGCGTCTCATTTCATCGAACAGGGCGCGACTCACGTTCAGCTCCTTGGCTTTCTAGCTCACTTGGCTACGTTGGCATTGGTCACAGTATGCCTGACTGATGGTGCAAATGGGCACTGATAACGACGTTCAGGCTAGCGTTTAAAGGCCGTTAGCCCCTTTTTTTATGAATGGTCATCATTTTGTCAAGTAGGTTATAGTAATAACTGAAGTGCCGCACTGCATCATAACAGTCGTCACGGATGCAGGTGGACGAAGGCATATTCATCTGGAGGAACGTCGATTATGAGAAACGTCGAACGAATCACCTCGGTTAAAAGCGAATTGCTCGACATCTTCATGAGTATGGAAGTCGATGAGCATGCTCAGCGCCAGCGCAGCGCTGCCCAACGCAGCTTAAGAGCGCGGCGGGGTATTGAGCTTCATCGTGAGTTTCAAAAGTTATCGCGGGATATCGCCCCCTTGCCCGATGAAGATCGGCAAGAGAGCGAATTACACTAAGTTTCAGGATGCCAAGAGAGTAGGGGCGCAACTATTATCTGCGCAAAACCACGCTGCCCTGTCGGTTAGCAGGGCCTTGGCAGCTCGGCTATACAAGCGGCTGAGCTTAGATTAACCCTGTTACGAAGACGGCAATAACGCCAGCGGGCGCAACATAGCGCGCGATGACGTTCCATACGCTCTTGCCGGTCGCTGAAAGACCCAGTTCATCTTCCACGCTGCTGCGCTCCAGGCACCAAGCGGTGAATAGAATCGCACCCAGCCCCGTCAGCGGCAGCATGATTTTGCTGGTCAACGTATCCAGCAGGTCAAACACGCCCAGTCCAAACAGCACCGGTTCGCTCCACACGTTGAATGACAGCAGCGCCGCAATACCCAGTAACCAAGCGCCCACCCCGGCCACAACGGTAGCCATGACACGGCTTAGCGGCGTGCGTTCTTCAATGAATTCCACCACGGGCTCAAGCAGTGAAATGGCCGACGTTAATGCCGCAAACGTCAGCAGCAAGAAGAACATCAACCCCAAAATCGTTCCGCCTCCCATGTTGCCAAAAGCCAGCGGCAGGGTGACAAAAATCAGTCCAGGGCCCGAAGCGACATCCAAGCTATTAGCAAAGACGATCGGGAAGATGGCTAAACCAGCGCCTAACGCGATGACGGTATCCATGATGATGACCGTGCGGGCGGTTTGCAGCAGATCGATTTCTTTGCCCAGATAAGAGCCGTAAGCCATCATGATGCCCATACCCAGAGAGAGGGTGAAGAAGGCGTGACCCAAGGCGGCTAGCACGGTTTCTGCTGTGAGCTTGCTCCATTCCGGGTTGAACATATACGTCAATGCTTCGCCAAAGTGGCCGGTCGTCATGCCGTAACCGATCAGCACGACCAGCAGCAGTGCGAGGACTGGCATCAGAATGCGTACAGCGCCTTCAAGGCCTTTGGTAACGCCGCGGGCGACAATCCCAATGACCAGCAGCATAAACACGGAGTGGCCCAGCAGCAGCAACCCAGGGTTACTCAACATGCCATTAAATAGCGCGCCAATGCCATCGGCATCTTGACCGCTAAAAGCACCGCTCACCGAGTTGACGGTGTAGTAGAGCGACCAGCCGCCAATCACGCTATAAAACGACAAAATCAAGAAGGCCCCGACAATGCCACTGATGCCCACGATGGCCCAGGCTTTTGGCTTTTTAGCCGTGCGCGCCAGCTCTGACATCGTGCTGGCGGGGTTCTTCTGGCCGCGCCGCCCCAAAAGCCACTCAGAGACAAGAATGGGCAAGCCGATCAGCGCGATACAGAGCAAATACACAAATACGAAAGCAGCGCCGCCGCTTTCACCCACCATATACGGAAATTTCCAGATATTACCTAGACCCACCGCTGAACCAGCGGCGGCCAGCACAAAGGTCATTCGCGATGACCACTGCGCATGCGCAAGCTTCGCCATACATCACCCATTAAGTCGATTGTTGTGTAAGTTACTGCGTGCTGGGCACGCTAGTTTTCGGAAAATTGAGTTATTGCCAGCGTACTTTTCCGAAAGTAAGCGCAATTTATCTGATCGACCGCAAGCATGCCAGTTAGCTGACCTAAAAAGGTGGGTTAAAACAGTTGGCTTTGCTTTTCACCTGCAAAGGGCCCAAGTGGGGGCAATGGCGTCACTTCTCCTAGTGCGTTATAGAGTAAGCGGGCCATGTGGGGAGACTCGCGGTTATCCGCAGTATGCACAAATAAGAAAGGGGTTTTCCCCTGATTTATCCACAGCTTTAGCCGCTCTTTCCAGGCGACGAAATAGTTGCTATTAATCGTTTTGTCAATATGGCCAATGAAACGAATGACAGGAAAATTTGCCGTTGAAAGCACGTGTAGCGGGAGTTTCGGCTTTTCTTGCTGGGCATGGGCCAAGCCCACATGGCCATTTGCCGGGGTTGAGAAGAGCGGGCGTACGTCGAGCATCACGCGATTGGCCGAATAAGTTATCAACAGGCGGTTAAGGGCTGTTTCAGCGGCTCCTTTGTGGAAAAAATCAGGGTGGCGAACCTCGACTGCGCAAGGCAAATGGGCAGGCCAAGCGGCGAGCAGCGCTTCAAGCTGGGGAAGCTCTTGGGGGCCGAAATCCCGTGGCAGTTGAACCATGGTGGGCCCAAGGCGGTCGTGCAGCGGTTCTAGCGCCGTCAAAAAAGCCCAGGCCTCCTCTAACCGGGTTAGCCGTTGATCGTGGGTGACGCTGGCAGGCAATTTAAAACAAAAGCGGAAGTGGGATGGTGCCTGACACGCCCAGGCAGCAATGGTTTCCGGCTTTGGGGTACCGCTATAAAAGGTAGTGTTGCCCTCAACGCTGGAAAACACCGCCGCGTAATCGCTTAACAGCTCAGTTTTGGCATGGCGTGGATAAAGGTTACCCAGCCAGTCTTGATTGGCCCACATAGGCAAGCCTAGATAAAGAGGAAGCGTCATGGGTGCCAGCCTACGTCAACAAGATCAAGCGCTAATGTAACAGGTTAAGCGCCCCGCCCGTTAAGCGTGCATGGCGGCTTCTATAGGGGCTTTGCATGGCTTTTATGTATAGCAAGGCGCGGAAAAAGTGAAATTGTTAAGACGCCGATAGCGCTACTATGTAGGTATAGCCCCTTTATGGGCAGGTATAGCCGTTTACAAACAGGATAGTGCCATGTGTTCAGCTTACGTTAGCAGTGATGAAATTCGCGACCAGTTTTCCCGCGCCATGTCGGCGATGTATCAGCAGGAGGTGCCGCAATATGGCACCTTGCTGTCGCTGGTTGAGGCGGTTAATCAAGAGGTACTCGCCGCTAATCCTGCACTTAACAGTGAATTAAAACAAAGCGATGAGCTGGCGCGTATCAACGTTGAACGCCACGGCGCTATTCGAGTGGGAAGCCCAGGCGAGCTTGCTATGTTGCGGCGAATGTTCTCGGTCATGGGGATGGAGCCGGTGGGGTATTACGACTTATCTACCGCAGGCGTGCCGGTTCACTCCACGGCATTTCGGCCGGTCGCGGATAGTGCCCTCAAGCGGAACCCCTTCCGCGTATTTACCTCGTTATTGCGCCTTGAACTGATCGAAAAAGCTGAACTAAGAGAACAGGCGAGTGAAATTTTAAGTGCCCGCGATATCTTCACTGCCAACGTGAAAACGCTGATTGAGCGTTTTGAGCAGCAGGGTGGCCTAAGCGCCGACGATGCCAAGCAGTTTGTGCAGGAAGCGTTGGAAACGTTCCGCTGGCACGACAACGCCACGGTCGACTTGGCCACCTATGAGCGTTTGCATGCCGAACACCGCTTAATTGCCGATGTGGTCTGCTTCCGCGGCCCGCACATTAACCACCTAACGCCGCGCACGCTGGATATTGATGAAGTGCAGCGGCGCATGCCCAGCGTTGGCATTGACCCCAAAGCGACGATTGAAGGCCCGCCTCGCCGAGACTGCCCAGTCCTGCTACGTCAAACCAGCTTCAAAGCACTGGAGGAGACGATTGCTTTCGCGGACGCTGCTGAGGGTAAACACACCGCCCGCTTTGGCGAAATCGAACAGCGCGGCATTGCATTAACGCGCAAGGGGCGCGAGCTATACGACCGCCTGCTGGCAGCTGCCAAAGAGAACTCGCCCACCTTAGCCAATAATGACACCCATCAAGCGCATTTATCTGAGGTGTTTAAAGCGTTTCCCGATAGCTATGAAACGCTGCGTCGCGAAGGATTAGCGTTTTTCCACTATCAGGCGGTTCAGGGTGCATCTGTGCAAGGAGAAGTTTCAGTTGAGCAACTGGAGAGCTTGATCGAACAAGGCGCCCTCCGTGTGACCCCGATGATTTATGAAGACTTCTTACCCGTGAGCGCGGCCGGTATTTTTCAATCCAACCTGGGTGGAAACAGCCATGATCATTATGCAAGCAGCGCAAGTCAGCAGGCGTTTGAGCAGGCCTTAGGGAGAGCCGTTATCGATGAAATCGAGCTGTATGCCCAGCGCCAGGAAACATCGCTTGAACAGGCGCTGGCGCAGTTGGCGGGTTAAGTGATAGAACAGGCAGCTAGGTCAAGCTATCCACTAACCCATAAGGTTGAAGAGAGTTATGAGTCAAGGAAAGGTATTGGTATTACATGGCCCCAACTTAAATTTGCTGGGTAGCCGTCAGCCAGAAATATATGGGTACGAGACGTTAGACGACGTGAATAACACTTTGCGGGAGAAAGCGGTGATGGCCGACTGGGACATCACTTGTCTGCAGAGCAACCATGAAGGCGAATTGATTGACGCCATTCACGCTGCACGCCTGGATGGCACCCAAGCGATTATTATCAATCCCGCTGCCTACACGCATACCTCAGTGGCCATTCTTGATGCCCTCAATGCTTTTGATGGCAAAGTTATTGAGGTGCATTTGTCCAATGTTCACAAGCGCGAAGCCTTTCGCCATCACTCCTATGTCTCGCTGCGTGCCGATGGCGTCATTGCTGGCCTCGGGGTTCAAGGCTATCGAGCCGCGCTAGAGGCGGTGATGGTGGGGGCTAGTTAATATGCGCTCTTACCTGGGCCACTTTGTTTTGTAAAACAGGCAAGTAAACATTAATCAACGTATCAAGATCGACCCGAGCAGCGTTAGTGCTGATATTGATTGCGCCCATTAAATGCTGCTTGGCGTCATAGACAGGAACGGCAATGGAGCGCAAGCCGGAGTCAAGCTCTTGATCAGAAATGGCATAGCCCTGCTGCCGCGCTTTTATTATCTGGTTTCGTAGCTCACTAACATCTGTCACCGTTTTGTCGGTGTAAGACTCTAGAGCAACCGAAGAAAGAAAGTGATCAAGGTCGGTATCGCTGAGCTGAGCGAGCAACATGCGCCCCATGGAAGTATGAGCTGCTGGCAGCCGAGTGCCTACTGAAAGCGTAATTGCCATCAAGCGATGCTTTGCTGCCGAGCGGGCTACGTAGATAACATCATTGCCATCAAGTACACCAAGCGAGGAGGACTCCCCGGTTTCAGCGGTAATGTCTTCGAGATGTTGCTGAATAACATCTCGGTAATTATTAGCCGATAAAAAGGCATAGCCGAGTTGAAGCACGCGGGGTGCCAGTTCGAAGTAGCGTTGCTGTTTGCGCACATACCCCAGGGCATGCAGGGTGAGTAAGAAGCGCCTGGCTTTTGCTCTATTCATTCCCGTGCGCGCGGCGACTTCGCTTAGTGTCATGCGGGGGTGCTCATGATCGAATGCCTGGATGACTTCCAGACCACTAGCAAGGGCCGTTACAAAGTCGCGGCTATCTTCACTCAGCATTTTTTCCTGCATTTTTACTATCCATTGTGCTAAAACCGGGGATAAAAGATTAACGTAAAAAAGTTCGCAGTGCGAACGTGGCTCCCTCTTTCAGCGGTCAATCCCGCTTCTTACTACTAAAGTTGTGTTTTTTAAAAGGTTAGCAACAACGTAATCTCAAGCTAGATGATACGAATACGTGTATGCCTTACGAACAATAGTTAAGTATAAATAATTACTTAGCAACGCACAGGAAGATAACAATGAATAAACTCCTTAGCGCATCATGTCTGGCTGCCTTCGGTAGCGCTCTAGCACTGGGCCTAGCGGTTTCCTCCGCCAGCGCCAATGAGTGGCCCACCGACGATATTCGTCTTGTCGTACCCTACGCTCCAGGTGGCACCACGGATGTGTTGTCCCGCCGCGTCGCGGATCTTCTTCAGCAAGAGCTTGATGCTAACGTGGTTGTGGAGAATCGTCCGGGGGCGGGCTCTACGGTGGGCACCGGTCGTCTCGCCCGCGGTGGGCGTGATGCCGACCACACCATTTTAATGGCATCACCCGGTCACACCATCGGCGCGGCCATTTACCCTGATCTTAGCTACGATCCAGTCGAAGATTTTGTCTTCCTGCAAAACATGATCGATATCCCCAATGTCATGGTGGTGCCCGCCGACAGCCCTTATGAAAGTGTTATCGAGTTCGTTGAAGCGGCTAAAGAAGAGAACATGACCTTCAGCCACAGCGGCGTGGGCAGCTCGATTCATATGTCCGGCGAGTTATTCAAGACGTTGACTGAGACCAATATGACGGCAGTGCCGTTTGCCGGCAGCGGTGCGGCGCTTCCTGCGCTATTGGGCGGCGATGTAGACGTCTCCTTCGAGAACATGCCGACCGTCCTTTCGCATATTCGCTCGGGTGACCTGCGCGCTCTGGCGGTGACTTCCGCTGAGCGGTCAGAGTATTTGCCGGATGTGCCCACTCTGACGGAAGTGGGCGAGTATAACCTTGATCAGTTCGTCACCACGGCATGGTTTGGCCTGGTGGCACACAGCTCTTTCCCGGAAGAAGCGCAAACCGTTATGCGGGATGCCCTGGCTAAGGTGATGGAGCGTGAAGAGTTTGTGGACTTTGCTGATCAACTGGGCGCCGAACCGGGCCAGGTGTCTGGCGAAGAGTTCAAGCAGTTTATCGCCGATGAAGTCGAACGTTGGCAGGGCGTTGCACAGCAGGCCGGTATTAGCCAGTAACTAGCTACTCTTCCGTTATAACAGAGAGGCGAGGGCCGCTACCCTCGCCTCTCTTGTTGCCCAGGAGAAGGCCGCGATGACACCCTCGGGTTCCAAGCGCAGAGTGAAAATAAAAGATACCAGCGACCTCATCACCGGCATTGTATTGCTGGGGTTTGCCATAGTGTTGGTCTTTTATCTGGTACCCAACTATATAAACGAACCGCCGATCCTACAAAACCCAATGATGTCGCCGCGATGGCTGCCGGCGATCATCGGCTGGCTGATTCTGCTGTTTTCGATTCTACTCATTCTTCAGGCCTTCATTGTGGAAGGAAAGCCCGAGGAGGATGAGCGGGCGATTGAGAAAGGCTCCACTCGGCGTTTCGTGCTAATGGTGCTATCGCTGGTGATATATGTTGCCTTGTTTGAGGTAATGGGCGCCGTGTTCTGCGGTATTTTGGCAACCTTAGTTCTTTTCGTAGCGCATCCGGTTCGCACCTGGTGGGTATATAGCCTGGCATTTCTGTTTCCAGTTGTGGTGGCGCTCTTATTTGTAGAAGTAATGAACGTACCACTACCGATAATGCCGCTCGGTTTCTGATTTGCTACTTACTTTTCTGGGTGCCCTATGGAAAATTTTTCGGAAGTCATAGAGATATTCTTCAGCCTGGATAACTTTCTGGCCATAGCCGCAGGCGTGGTTATCGGCGTGGTTGTTGGTTCTATCCCCGGTTTAACCGCCACCATGGCGGTGGCATTGGCACTTCCCTTTACCTTCTCTATGCAGCCGGTTGCCGCTATCCTGCTGCTGGTAGGTATCTATAAAGGGGGGATGTACGGTGGCTCGATTACCGCCATTCTCATCAGAACCCCAGGCTCCCCCGCCTCGGCCTGTACGTTGTTAGACGGCTACCCGATGGCCCAACAGGGGCATGCAAAAAAAGCGCTTAAGGCCGCGCTCTATTCGTCGGTGATTGCCGATTTTATCTCCAACATAGCGTTGATCTTTTTTGCCGCCTACTTGGCTAAAATTGCGCTGAACTTCGGGGCACCCGAATTTTTCTGGCTGATCTGTTTTTCGCTCACCATTATCATCTCGCTAGCCAGCGGCTCTATGATCAAGGGCTTGATGGCAGCGCTGTTGGGCATTTTGTTGTCCATGGTAGGGCTGGATGAGGTCTTCGGTTCCCAGCGGCTTACCTTCGATAGCTACAACTTGATGGACAGCATCTCTTTTATCCCTCTGTTGATTGGCCTGTTTGCTATTCCAGAAATTATCGAGTTTTATCGTAAGAAAGCGATTCCTCATATTAAGGCGAAGGCAAGTGGTTCCGGTTTGGCCTTCTCTGAGCTCAAGCGTTGTATGAAAAGCATTGTGCGAGGCAGCTTAATTGGCGTCATTATTGGCGCTATCCCCGGCACCGGCGCGACGGCGGCGGCATTCATCTCCTACAGCGATGCGCGTCGGCGCTCTCCCAACAGAGCAAATTTCGGCAAGGGCGAGGTAGAAGGGGTGGCAGCGGCTGAGGCCGGTAACAATGGCGTTGCCGGGGCGACGTTAATTCCGCTGTTATCGCTAGGTATTCCTGGGGACGTCATCACCGCCATTATCCTGGGAGCTTTTATGGTGCATGGGTTAACGCCTGGCCCGCTTATGTTCCAGGAAAATCTGTCGCTGATCTATGCACTGTTCCTGGGGATTATGTGCAGCTCGGTCATCCTGCTGGTGGTGGGTAACGTTGCCATCAAGTACTTCTCGTTAATTGCCGATATCCCCAAGTCCATTCTCTTTCCTATCGTCTTGATGTTCTGCGTCTACGGCGCTTATGCGGTCAATAACGCCACGTTCGACGTGTGGCTGATGCTGGCGTTTGGAGTGTTGGGATATATCTTCAATCGTGCCGCCATACCGGCGGCGCCGTTTCTGATTGGCTTCATTCTGGGGCCGATGTTCGAAGACAACCTGCGTCGTTCTCTGCTCATCGGCTCCAATGACCTATCGATCTTCGTACGTGGGCCGATTACCTGGGCCTTCATCGCGCTGACCGTGGGTTCCATCGGCCTGGCCGTTTATCGCTTTGCCGCCTCCCGACGTGGCGCGCGGAATAGCACTGACGAGTCACGCCAAAGCTGAGTTAACCGACCGTCACTCCGCCGCAGACAAACAGCGTCTGGCCGGTAATAAAGCTGCTACGCTCGTCGCAAAAGAAACTGACAGCCTGGGCCACGTCTTCAGGTTGTCCCATTCGGCTTAGCGGAATGTTATCGATGATGCGGCGAGCGCGCTCGGAATCGGGCGGATTGTTTTGCCAGAAGGCACTAGTGGCGATAGGGCCGGGTGCCACGCAATTGACCGTAATACCGTGCTCCGCCAGCTCCAACGCCCAGGTGCGGGCCATGGATTGCAGTGCTCCCTTTGTCGCGCTGTAAATAGTGCGCGCCTCTTTACCGAGCACCACACGACTGGCATTCATGACGATACGACCCATGCCCTGTGCCTTGATAGTGGGCAGTAGCGCTTGAGTGCAGACCAGCGCCGAGCGCACGTTCAGATGCATGAGCTTATCGAAGTCCTCAAGCCGTGCCTCTTCAAGCAGCGCTGGCGCCACAATACCCACATTATTGATCAGCCGAGACACCGCATATCGTTCGGCGATTTCCTCCATCACCCGGCGAGTAGCGTTGGCGTCGGCAAGGTCGACTTGGTAGGCGTCTTCTTGTAAAGAGCCGGCCTCCGGCGCGACGATATCCGCCACAATAACGCGATAGCCATCCTGTTGAAGTCGTAAAGCAATGGCTTGGCCAATGTTTCTAGCCCCGCCGGTAACCACGGCGCAGGGCTGTTGTGACGTTTTGTCTTGATCAGAATGTTGACCCATTTTTATTGTCCTTTTATACGTTAAATATTTGTTTATTAGAGTTTTAAAACGCTAGCATTCCTGAAAGTGACATCAGCCCGATGATCAGGCTAAGCGTAAAGAACGAAGCGACTGTCGCCACCAGCATCGCCGCAGCGCTTACGCCGCCTAAACCATAGCGTTGGCCAAAAAGTGGGTAAATGCTGATCATCGGTGCGGCAGCAAATAGCAACGCACCGGCCATATAAAGCGGATCAATGCCTGGAACAAAATAGAAGGCGATGAAGATGAGCAGGGGGTGAATAATCAGTTTGCCGATGACAATTTGACCTACGTCGCTCGCCATACCTTTAACCTGTAGGCCAAACAGCGCGCCGCCGATCACAAACAGCGCCGCTGGGCCCGCTGCTTCGGCCAGCATATCAATGGCTTTAAACAGTGGCGCGGGAATACTGACGCCGGTAACGGCCAGACAAATGCCGATCAGCAAGCCTACCAGCACCGGGTTTTTGATAAGGCTAAGCAACGTCTTTTTAACCGTTATCCATGTGCTGGAACCTTGATGGCTGCCCATTTCGGCCAGAATCAGCGCTGCGGGAATGATAATCAGTGTCTCAATAACCATATTGAGTGCCATAAGCACCGCCGCAGGTGAGCCGATGACCATCGCTGCCACGGGGTACCCGACAAAACCGCTGTTGGAAGCTGACATGCCTAGTGCCTGCATAGCACTGGCGTTGAGTGGTTGGCGCTGTAGTTTTAAGCAGAGCAGTAACCCCGCAGCGAAAACGGCGATAGAGCCCAGCCCGTAAGCCACCAGATAGTTGAGCTTGAAAACCTCTTCGAGAGGTTGCTGGGTGAGCGCGCGAATTACGAGCGCGGGCAGCGCGCAGTAGAGCACAAAGACGCCCACCCCCTGCATCTGATCGCGCTGGATAATGCCGCTCCATCTCGCTATATATCCCAAGCCAATAAGTAGGAATATGGGCGTGGTAATCCCAAGTATAGCTAGCATAGCGGCCCCTTAGCGCATGAAGGCAAATAGTTAAGTTCGAATAACGAATAATTGTACGCTATTTATCTGGCGCTTCATGGCATAGAGTGAGCAGAAGGCGTGACAAGTTGCTCGATATAATGAGCACGCGGTGGTATTACGAGCAGATCGATCTGTTTTAGAGATGATGCCGACGCAGTTGATGTCTTCAGCCCGCAGAATATCAGTGTTTAACATCATCATCTTGAGTGCTATCGCCAATTTCCGCTTCCAGACGCTGCTGTGCAGTGACGCGCACAAAGGCATTCGGCGCGCCGAGCCCTTGATAACCTTCACGCTGCACCAGCTCAAAGAAGAACGCCTGGCGGCCGGGCTGGGTATACAGCTGATGGAAGTCACCTTCGCCATCCTGATCAAAAAGGATGTGGTGCGCTTGCATCCATTGCAGGGTTTGCGCCGGTAGGTCGAAGCGCGCGGCCAGGTCGCGGTAGTAATTGCCGGGAATCGGCAGTACCGGCGTGCCCGCCTGCTGGAGTGCTGCACTGGTGTCGCGCATGGCGCTGGTGCGCAGGGCGACGTGGTGAATCCCCGAGCCGCCGTACTGGCGCACGAAGCGGTTGCTGGCGGTATCCGGCGAGGCGCTGGCGTTAAGCGCCAGGCGAAAGCGACCGTTGTAGTTCTGTAGCACTTGGCTCTGGATCAGCCCGCGGGGGTCGGTGACATCGAAGGAGGGCGTTGGCGCCAGTTGGAAAATAGCGCGGTACTGCAGCATCAGCGAGAGGTAGTCGTGGTAGGAGAGCGCCACGCTGATATGGTCGATATCCACCAGCGCCCCCTGAGGAGCCGGCTGTACATCCACAGGGAACTCGCGATCCCAGGTGCGGCTTAGCTGTGAGTCATCAATAATATAGGAGAGGCTGCCATCCACATTGCGCAGGGCGCTCATGCGGTGGCTGGCACCCACCTCTTCGGGTTCAACGATATCGTAGCCAAGTTTGTCGGCACGTTTAAACGCCTCATAGGCATTTGCCACGCGCAGGCCAATCGCCGTTACTGCGGTGGCATCGCGTCCTGGCGTGCGGCCGGTAAAGCTTGATTCGGCATTGAGTACCAGATTGACGTCACCTGCCGCCCAGCGCTCGGCGTTAAGCGTGTGGTGGCGCCCCACGCAGGCCATGCCCAACGCGCTGAGCAGCTCGCGCAGCGAGGCTAAATCGTCAGGCTCAACGGCGATTTCCAGAAAGGCGACCGACTCGATCGGCTGCGGTGAGGGAATACCGCTGTCGCCCTGCATGCTGAGCAGCAGGTTGTAGGAACGCAGCCCGTCCCGGGCCGTCTGGTCGCTGTGACCCATGCGAAAGACATCGTTAAAGATCTCGTGGGAGAGCGGGCCGTCGTAACGGGTCTCATCCAGCATGGCCATGAACTTATCCATCTGCAGCTCGCCCTGGCCGGGGAAGCAGCGGTAGTGACGACTCCACGACAGGTGATCCATAGAGAGGCGCGGCGCATCGGCGGTCTGTACCAGAAAGATGCGATCCCCCGGAATGCGGCCAATGGTGCCTAGCTCGGTCTGGCGGGAGAAAATATGGAAAGTGTCCAGCACCAGGCCGACATTGGGGTGGGCGGCACGGCGCACCACTTCCCAGCTGTCGCGGTAGTCGTGAATATGGCGGCCCCAGGCCAGCGCCTCATAGGCCACGCGCAGATTGCGCCGCGCGGCACGCTCGCCGAGCTCATAGTAGTCATCGGCGGCACGGCTCAATCCCGGTAGCGAATCAGGGTGGACGGTACTGCACGCCATAAGCAGATCCGTGCCCAGCTCCTCCATCAGATCAAACTTGTGCTCGGCGCGGTCAAAGGCCCGCTCACGTGCGCGGCCCTGGAGACCTTCAAAATCGCGAAACGGCTGGAGCGTCACCAGCTTAAGGCCGCGGGAGCGAATCAGCTCACCCGCTTCCCGTGGGGTGCCGGTGAAGGCGGTTAAGTCGTTTTCAAATAGCTCAAGCCCCTCAAAGCCTGCCTGAGCAATGGCGTCTACCTTCTCTTCCAGTGAGCCGCTTAGGCAAACCGTGGCAATGGATGAGTACATGGACGTGTGCTCCTTGGTATCGAACAGTCAGTAACCCGTCAGCAAGGCGACCGACCGGTGTTGGCGGGGATAAAAAATCACTTGTACCTACCCCAACCCTTTGCTGTCTGTTTGGACGAACGGTGAAACGAACCGGTATGGTTCACGAGAAAACGAGTTGAACGCTCGAAGTGGCGACTGGTCTGCTGCCTTCGAATAAACAGGTTCTGACGAGTCAGGCTTGTCGGGCGATCGCTTTTCGATGCTGCAAGGCTTTCAGATAGATCTCTTGGGTTCGCATGATGTGCGCGTGTAGAACGCTTTCGAAGCTTGCGATATCGCTTTTCTTGAGGTGCTCGATCATGGCGTGATGCTCCTTGAAGCTTATATTTCTTAACTCGGTTTGCGGTGATGTGATGGACGTTCGCAGAGCCGAAATACGGTTGCTGATCAAGTTGAAGGCATCGAGCAGATATCGGTTGTCGCAGTGCTCGAAGAACATCTGGTGGTAGGCGCTATCGAGGCTGGAATACTCCTGAACATCGTCTTTATCAATAGATGACTGCATCTTCTGAGTGATCAACTGCAGAGATCTCACGAGTCTTATCGGGCTATTCGAAAAGCTGCGCTTCGCTGCCTGTAGTTCTACCATAAAGCGAAAGTCGCAAAGGTCCACAACGTCCGCGCTCGTTGGCTCGAATACGAAACTGCCGCGTTTGGGCTTAACGGTGACAAGCCCCAACGTTTGAAGTCGAGCCAGCGCGTCTCTTATAGGGGTCCGGCTGACTCCGAGTTTCGACGAAAGCGCCTCTTCAGGGATTTTTTCTCCCAGGACAAAATCCCCGTTGATGATGGCCGTGCGAAGTCGTTCGGCAACGATGTCCGTCAGGGACTGAACAGGCCCTATGCGAAATTTGTTTGTCATTAATTCGCCCTATCAACCGGTTACTGTCTTTTGTTTTCGAATCAGTCGTAGCAATACCGGCACAAACCATATGGAAAGCGTCAGGATGCCAAGCGTTGCGGCGATGGGGCGCGAGAAGAAGTCGAGCAGGTTGCCGTCACTCTTGATGAGCGAGGTAATCAGGTTGCTTTCGAGCATGGGACCCATCACCAGACCCAGTATGACCGGGGCGACAGGCAGGCCATTCTCTTCCATGAGGTAAGCTATCAATCCCAGCACCAGCATGATCACGATACCGGTGTAGGTATTGTCGATCGCATAGGAGCCAGCAATGGCAAAAATCAGGATGAAAGGCACTAGAATGCTCTTCTTTACCTGAAGAAGATGCCGAGAGGCAAATATGGCGATCAGGCCAAGTGGAATGATCAGCAGGTTGGCCACCAAAAAGGTAATGAAGACCGCGGTCACTTCGACCCCTTTCGTGATAAATACCAGCGGCCCCGGGTTGAGCCCCTTGGCGTAGAGCACCCCTATGACGATCGCGGTGATCGAATCTCCAGGAATACCGAACACCATGGCCGGTACATACGCACCGGATAGCGCAGAGTTGTTGGCAGAGCAGGCGTCTACCAGCCCTTCGTCGTGACCCGAGCCGTACTTTTCAGGTTGGCGAGACATCTTCTTGGAGACGGCGTAGGCAATCCAACTGCCGATATCGGAGCCCGCGCCGGGCAGAATGCCCACAATATTGCCGATCAACGAGCCCCGCAGGATGTTGACCTTGTAACGGAACAGGGTTTTGCCCAGGCCCGAAAACAGCGAACGAAAGGAAACGTGTGAAGGCGCCTTCTCTGTCGAATCCTTGTGGACGATGGTGCGAATGATCTCGGGGATGGCGAACATGCCGATCAGGGCTGGTACGAAGGCCACACCTGAAATGACAGCGTCGATACCGAACACGAAGCGTGGATAACCCGCCGTCGAGTCGAGACCGACCGTGGCGATCAAAAGCCCCACTCCCAGCGAGAGCAGACTCTTTAATACGGAGCCGGTACCCAGCATGACAGCCGCTGTCAGCCCGAGAAGCGCCAGCCAGAAATACTCGGTGGAAGTGAAGTTCAGAGAAACCAGCGCAAGCTTGGGTGCGGCGAAAATGAGCACCAGCGATCCGAAGACGCCGCCAAAAGCGGCACAGAAAACCGAGATACCCAGCGCCTGCCCTACCTTTCCTTTCACGGCGAGACCATTCATGTCGCTGACGTAAGCGGCCGAGGCGGCCGTTCCGGGAATTCGCAGCAGAGCGGTGGGTATATCGGAGGCGAATATCGCCATGGCCGCCGTCGTGACGATCGCGGCAATGGCGGGCACCGGATCCATAAAGAAGGTGATGGGTACCAGTATGGCCGTTGCCATGGTGGCGGAAAGCCCCGGAATGGCGCCCACGAAGAGTCCGAAAAGTGCACTGATCAGGATGACGCTGAGCGTGGTGTAGTTGAAAACTAAGGGCAGCGCTCCCACGATGTTGTCGGTCATGTCGTTATACCCTTAGATGAATGATCCGGCGGGAAGAGGCACATTGAGCTGTTGAGATAGCAGGTAATAAACCACGACGACGAAAACAGCGGCGCAGCCAAGAATCAGCGGTTGGCGGTAGCCTTCAAGCCACAATAGTGCCAGCGCCAGAATGATCCCACCGGGTACGAAGCCGATCTCTTCAATCCAAATCGCGAACACAAGACTTCCCAGAATCAGCAGTAAAAACCCCAGGACGCGCTTCTTTTTCAGCCAGCCCTGGTTGGTGACTAGTAAGGGAGTCGCTTTTCCCGCGAGCATGTACTTGGCGATCAATATCACGCCGCCGATCAGAAAACCGCAGCCGATAATCGTTGGAAAGGTGGAGGGGCCGACCATCTGCCCAGGCATGGCAGGAAAGGTACGTGCCTGGAAAACCGCCAACGCGCCAATGAGCATGAAGGCAATACCAATCACAATATCGTTGAATTTCATATGAGAAGACCTGAAGCAAATGGATACCTTGCAGGCAAGGTACCCATTTTCGCTATTCAACAATGCCCAGAGATTTCAGCGTTTCGCCGATTCTCTGATCCGAGCTCTGCATGAAATCCATGAACTCATCACCTTCCAGCCAAAGCGTTGCGTAGCCGCGATTGTTCATGAATTCCAGGTAGGTCGGGTCGTTCACTATGGCGCTCATATGTTCCTGTAGCGTGTCGATGATTTCTTCATCCACGTCGGCAGGCCCGACCAGTCCGCGCCAGGAACCAAACGACCACTCGTTGCCCGTCGCTTCTTCGAAGGTCGGCAGGTCAGGAGCGTTTGAGGAGCGCTCTGTATTCAGGATCACGAGTGGCTTGATGAGTCCCGCATCCATCAGTGCACGCGCTTCCGGCATCGACGCGGCCGCGAAATCCACGCCGCCGGCGGCGAGATCCTGAAGGCCCGGAGCCGCGCCTTCGGAAGGAACCCACGCCACTTTGTCCGCCGGGATATCTGATGCCAGCAGCATGCCGGCTTCTGCAATGTGATTGACGCCGCCCTGGGCCGAGCCGCTGGCCTTGAACTCGCGATGTCCGGATGAGCGAATCGCTTTCAGCAGATCGTCGATGCTGTCATAGCCGCTTCTGGACGAAACGAAAATGGCAACTGGGTCGGCATTGTAAAGCCCGATGGGCGAGTAATCCTGGTAGGTGATATCCGTGAGGCCCTGGTAATGCATGCCGCCTATTTCAAGGGTGGCGATTCCGATCGTATAGCCGTCAGGCGTGGCATTGGCGATGGCCGAATGGCCGATAACGCCCGAGCCGCCGGTACGGTTGACCACGGGAACGGGAACACCAAGGCTCTCTTCGAGCAGGGTGGAAATCATGCGCGCGGTTGCATCTGTGCCACCGCCGGCGCCCCAGGGAACAACCAGCGTGATGGGTTTATCAGGCCAGCTACTGGCGTGCAGAGGCGATGATGCAAGCAGCAGTAATGAGGCAATTCCAAGGGCTTTGTAGCCTTGGCTCTTCGTTGAATGAGTCATGAGGGTCTCGTATTGTTATCAAAAGCTTGTTGTATGTAACACATAACACTTCAATTTAAATGCCGGGTACCGTCAAGAAATAATACTCAAAAACGTATTATCAAAAAGTATAATAAATAAATAAGTTATTGATAATAAATAGTATTATTGTTTTATCACTATCCGTGCTTGAACACACAAGTGCATATTTAAAGCACGCAGTTCTTACATACAACAATCAAATTTTATTGAGTTATTGCTCTATAAAAGGGGCTTTAAAACGCTGAAATAGTGGTTTTTCTTATTACTTTAGTCTTAGTTAAGCGGTTTAAGCTCAGATTTGTCTTGACGGCTTCAGGATTAATTGTTGTATGTTGTATGTAACATATTAGGTGAGTCGAGGCGGCGTACACGCTCAAGCGCCGGTTCCGCTACGGAGGAAAGATGACCAGGACAATCAACCTGATTTTTAGAGTGGTTGACGTCGCACTCGTGGCACTGCTGTTTGGCATGACGGTCATGGTGTTTGTAAACGTTGTCTTACGTTACGGTTTCGGCTCGGGTATCGACGTATCCGATGAGCTTTCGCGATTTTTTTTCGTGTGGCTGATTTTTCTTGGCGCCATCGCAGCCATGCATCGCAACATGCATATCGGCTTCGATCTGGTGCTTTTGCTGGCCCCGAGGCCGCTCAGGCGTGCCATACTCGTCGTTGCCAACGGTCTGGTCGTTGTCGTTTGTGGGCTGCTCATCACCGGCGCACTCCAGCAGTTCGATATAAACGCGACGAATATCGCGCCGGTGACGCGCCTGCCGATGATTTGGGTCTTCGGCGCAGTTATCCCCATGGCGGGAGCGATCGGTTTGATCGCCGCGCTGCGTATGTTGGGCTATCTGACCGGGCGGCTGACCTCTCTACCGCGTGGCGGTGAGGTGGCGCCATGATTTTGGGTATCTTTGTCAGCACTTTGATCGCCACTCTGGCGCTCGGTGTCCCCGTGGCTTTTGCGCTGCTGATCTGTGCGGCCATGATGGGCTGGGCGCTCGATCTGCTCGATCCACAGATCATTTCGCAACAGCTAGTGCTTGGCGCCAACAACTTTTCCCTATTGGCTATCCCGTTTTTCCTACTGGCTGGGGAGCTGATGAACGCCGGCGGAATGTCTAAGCGGATCATCGCTTTCGCGATAGCTTTCGTGGGCCATCTGCGTGGTGGGTTGGGCATCGTGGCGATCTTTGCCGCTATCATTCTTGCATCGCTGTCGGGCTCTGCCGCCGCCGATACTGCGGCCCTGATCGCCATCATGCTGCCCATGATGCGCGCATCGGGCCATGACGAGGCGCGCTCTGTCGGGCTCTTGTCGTCAGGGGGTGTCATCGCGCCGATCATCCCGCCTTCTATCGCCTACATTATTTTTGCGGTGGCGACTAATCTCTCGATTACCCAGCTGTTTCTGGCGGGCATCGTTCCGGGTGTTCTGATGGGGCTCGCGGCGATGGCGGCATGGCTGATCGTTGCACGTCGCGACAATGTCGAACCGCTGCCGCGTCAGGGGTGGATGACGCGCTTGCACGAAACTCGGCGGGCGATCTGGTCGCTAGGTATGCCGGTCATCATTCTGGGCGGCATTAGGTTCGGTATTGTCACGCCCACCGAGGCGGCCGTCGTCGCCGTGGTCTACGCCGTATTCGTCGGCATGGTGATTCACCGAGAGCTGAAGATCAGTCATCTGTTCGAGGTCTTTCGCAACGCAGCGCTCACCACGGCGGTCGTCATGCTGTTGGCCGCAGCGGCGTTGGCCACCGCCTGGTTCATCACCATCGCCGATTTGTCGGGAATAGTGCTCGAGCTGGTCGGCCCGCTGGTGGAGTCGCCGCGTCTGCTGCTAATCGTGATCATGCTGATCGTGCTGCTGGTAGGCACCATGCTGGATATGGGGCCGACCATTCTCATCCTCGCACCGGTATTGCTGCCCGTGGTCGTCGAGGCTGGCATCGATCCGATCTACTTCGGGGTGATCTTCGTCGTCAATACCGCGATCGGTCTTGTTACCCCGCCTGTCGGCATTGTATTGAGCGTCGCCTCCGGGGTGTCAGGTGTCGCGCTGCATCGGGTGGCGCGAGGGGCGGCGCCTTTTTTGATCGCCCAGGTACTGGTGCTGGTACTGCTGGTCGCGTTCCCGCAAATCGTTCTCTGGCCACTGGAGTGGTTGGCTCGATAATGTCGAAGCGATCCAGCAGTGGTACGTAACTTGCGTCTTCAAACAATAAATAAGGAATGACTCATCATGAAAAAAATGACCTTCCTCGCCGCGACGGCTCTGACTGGTCTGACAACGCTGGTACCGGCCATGGCCCAGGAGTTCGGCAATCACACCTTTCGAGTGTCGAACGGCGCCGCTCAAGACCATCCGGTGGCCACAGGGGTTGATGCCATGTCTAGCTGTCTTCAGGAGGGCTCGGGTGGCGCGATGAAGCTGCGCGCCTTCTACTCTGGCCAACTGGGTGACGACGCTCAGGCAACGCAGTCGGTGCGCTCGGGCTCCATCGATATGGTCGTTGCCGGGGCCGACGCGCTGGCGGGCATCGAGCCTGCGATGGGCGTTTTCAGCCTACCGTTCCTGTTTTCCGATTTCGATGAGGTCGATCAGGTGATGACCGGCCCCTACGCTAACGATCTGGCCGAGAAGATGGCCGGACATCAATTGGTAATGCTGTCGATCTGGGAAAACGGTTTTCGCCATGCCACCAACTCGGTGCGCCCCATCCAGAGCGTGGCGGATTTCGAGGGACTGAGCATTCGCGTGATTCAGAACCCGATCTATCTCGCTACCTTCCGCGCGCTCGATGCAAACCCGGTGCCTATGTCGTTCGGCGAAGTGTTCACGGCACTCGAAACCGGCGCCGTCGATGGCATGGAAAACCCACTGCCGCTGATTCAGTCCCAGCGTTTCTACGAGGTTCAGGACTATGTCACGCTGACGCAGCACGCCTATTCCCCGTTGCCGGTCTTGATGTCCGAACGCAAGTGGAACGGTCTTAACGAAGATGAGCAGAATCTAGTGCGCGAGTGTGCGGTTGCGGCGCGCGACCCCCAGGTCACGCGTGCCCGCGAAGCCGTTGACGAGGCTCGCGCCGCGCTGGAATCTGAAGGCATGGAGTTTACCGAACTCAGCGAAGAGGCAATGGCCGAGCTTCGCGAGACGGTGGCGCCGGTTTACGAGATCAGCCGTGACGCGCTCGGCGGTGACAACATCGACCGAATGATGGAACAGCTCGACAGCATCCGTTCAGGTAACTAATAAAGAGAGAATTATGTCTCGACCCACTGTACTGATTACCGGCGCGGCGGCGGGCATCGGCCGGGCCATCGCGAACCGGCTGGTTCAACGAGGCGCGCGTGTCCTGCTCTGGGACGTCTCGGCGCCGGCACTGGAGCAGACACGCGACGAGCTCGGCGATTTAGCCCGGGCAGAGGTCGTCGATATCGCCGATGAAAATGCCATTGCCTCGGCGGATATGACCACGTGGCGCCCGACACACCTAGTCAACAACGCCGGCATTCTGGGGCAAAAGCGCAGTTGGCTCGACCTGGAGGCCGCTGAAATCGAGCGTTTGTTACGCATTAACGTGACAGGCCCAATGCTGGTCACCAAGGCCTTTCTGAACGCACGCGCCCTCGATACGCCCGGTGCGATCGTCAATATGGCGTCTATCGCGGGTGAAAACGGAGGCGCGCCGGGCTTTGCCGCTTATGGTGCCTCGAAGGGCGCATTGTTGGCGCTAACCCGTGCGATGGCGCGCGATCTGGCCCCGGATCTTCGGGTCAATGCCTTGGCGCCCGGCATCATTCAAACCGCCATGCAGACCGGCGCGCCAGGCGGGGCGGCGAACGCCGAGGCTATCCCGCTCGGTCGGGCAGGCAGCGCCGAGGAAGTGGCCGGCGCCGCTGAATGGCTGCTGCTCGATGCGCCTTATACCTCTGGCGAAGTGCTACGCGTCGCCGGTGGGCGGCGCTGACGCCCACGTACTACTTCCATCACTCAAAGGTGCCCAATGACCGACACACGGCCAACTACCCAGGCTTCTCTTCTCAGATCCCTTATTGCCAAGGGCGATATCGTCGCCGCACCCGGTGCCCCCGACTCGCTGTCGGCGCGCTTGGTCGAGCGAGCAGGCTTCCCCGCTATCTATATGACGGGCTTTGGTGCCACTGCCAGTCGTTTGGGGATGCCCGATATTGGGCTTTTATCCCAGACTGAGATGACCGAGCACGCCCGTAATATGGTGCGAGCTGTCAATATCCCCATTATCGCCGATGCCGATACCGGCTATGGCGGGCCAAACAACATTTATCGCACCGTGCAGGAATACCTGCAGGCTGGAGTCGCTGCGATCCATTTGGAGGATCAAGAGGCACCTAAACGCTGTGGCCAGCGAGCGGGTGTACGCTTGATCGATGCCGATGCCAATGTACGACGTTTAAAAGGCGCCATCGCCGCACGTGGTAGCCAAGATATGCTGGTCATTGGTCGCACTGATGCGATGCCTGCCGCAGGGCCCGAGGAAGCGATTCGCCGAGCGAAAATGTATCAGGATGCTGGCGTCGACCTGGTATTTGTCGATGGCATTAAAACCATCGCCGAAATTGAGGCCGTCGCTAAATCTGTCGAAGGGCCTAAGGTCGTGTCGATCGTGGATGGCAACGAAACGGTCAAGCTGAACCAGGAAGTACTGCAGGAGATGGGGTTCTCGGTCGTTTTCTATGCCGTCACCCTGCTGTTTACCGCGAGCAAGGCCATGGAAAACGCACTGGTACGCCTGCGCGAGGACGGTACCCCAGCAAATGTCGGTGATCAGCATAATTATAACCAGTTCACCGAGATCGTGAACCAGGACTTCTTCAACGCCTTTGATGACCAGTATGGAGCGCGTTCATGAACCCCAAGATTGTCGTTACCGATTTTGAATTTCCCGATCTAGCACCCGAACGAGCGGTCATTGAAGCGGCTGGTTTTCAGTTAATCGAAGCTCAGTGCAAGACAGAAGCCGAGGCCATCGCTGCCTGCGCCGATGCGGATGCCATTATTAATCAGTATTGCCAGCTGACAGCTGGGGTGATCGACAAGTTAGAACGTTGTCAGGTTATCTCGCGTTATGGTATTGGGCTGAACACTATTGATGTACCGCGTGCCACCGAATCTGGCATCTATGTTGCCAATGTGCCAGACGGCTCATTGGAAGAAGTATCGGATCATGCCATTGCACTCATGATGGCGCTGAAACGAGGCATTGCTACCTATGATCGCGCGCTAAGAGCAGGCACATGGGACTACACTGTTGCCAAACCACTATCGCGGTTACGTGGGCAAACATTGGGATTTCTTAGCTTCGGCCAAATTGCCCAGCGTATGGCACACAAAATGGCGAATTTTGGGCTGCGTATTATTGCGCATGACCCATACGCCGATGTAGCTGTCGCGAAGTCCGCAGGTGTTGAGCTGGTGACTTACGACAAGTTAATCGCCGAATCCGATATCTTGTCAGTACATGTTCCGTTGACCGATGAAACCCGGCACATGATTTCAGATGCACAGTTTGCGGCGATGAAGCCCACTGCCCTAATACTGAATACCGCTCGCGGCCCAGTGGTTGACGAGGATGCGCTGGTGCGGGCACTGAAAGACGGGCAAATTGCAGGCGCAGGGCTCGATGTGTTTGAAGCCGAACCGATTGGCGCTGATCACCCGCTATTATCGCTTCCCAATGTCATTACTAGCCCGCATTGCGCTTGGTATTCAGAAGGCAGCGAGTTCGAGATCCGCTCAAAGACTGCGCAGAATATCGTCGACGTATTACAGGGACGTGAACCGACTTATCTCGCTAATCCGGCTGTCCGCGATATTCTTCGCACTAAAGCCTGAGGGTGGATCGAGCCGACGCAGAGGCATCATGATCCGTTTCGGATAAGCGTTCGACGGCAACGAGCTGAGTGCGGTGAACATGCGTTTTCAGCACTCTCTCAAATCTGGCCATGTCCTGTTGTTTTAGCGCCTCAATGATGTCGCCATGTTCAGTAAAGCTGGCCTCACGGCGTTCTTCCTTGGCTGCTGTCAGTACGGTGCGGATTGTCGCTAGCCGTGCTTCAACCAGCATATAGGCGTCCTGTACCAATGTGTTTGAACAGTGTTGGAAGAACGCTTTGTGGAAGGCGGTATCCAGTGCGGCATAGCGCCTGGTGTCTCCGCTTTTATGGGTGCTGGCCATTTCATCGAACAGCCCTTGAAGAGCTTGAATCAATGTCTCACCCCCGCCTCGCATGGCGAGGGTGCAGGCTTCACGCTCTAGCATTTCACGGTATTCGCACAGTTGACCTATGTCGACGATCGTAGGATTGAAGACAAAACTACCTCGCTTGGGGCGAATTTCAACCAAGCCTGTAAATTGCAGTGCGTTTAGCGCATCGCGTACCGGTGAGCGGCTGACACCAAACGTTTCGGCTAGCGACTCTTCTGAGATTTTCTCACCCAAGGTGAACTCGCCAGACACAATAGCATCACGAATCCGCTCCATAACAAGTGTTGCCAGGGACTGGGGGCGCTGGATCTTAAGAGGTTTGGAAGCCATAGGTGTTCCGCACAGTGGGTGGTGACTGCATCTAGTATGTAAAGTACCACACACCGTAAATCTAAATATAGTTGTGTCGTTTTGTTTCAACTTGGAAGAATTTTATATGGACACCAAGGATAACGCGTTCAATACAGAGTTAAAGGGTACGGTTGCCATCATTACGGGAGCAGGTGGTGACATTGGCGAGGCCCTTGCTCAAGAGTTAGAACGCTGTGGTGCGACTAACTGCTCGATATAGTGCGTACGCAGCGGTATCACATGCGGATCGATCTGTTCAGAGGTGATGCAATCGGCGGTGAAAAAGCGAAACGCATCTACGCCCTGAAACACAAACAGATCAACACCCGACAGTGTTTTGGCGCCCGCCTGGTGGGCGGCGTTTAACAGCTCGGTGTGGGCGGGGATGTAAACCGCATCGAAGACCCAATGCTGGGCACCCAGCCCAGCGGTATCGATGGGGCAGCCGGGGTGGTTGATATGGCCAATCGGCGAGCAGTTGACCACGCCTTGCCACTGGGGCAGTTCCTGCTGCGCCTGCTCTGACGTGATACACGCCGCCTTAATGCCCATGGCGTTAAGATCACGGCTGAGGCTCTCTGCCCGGGAAGCATCGTGTTCGAGAATATGGATGTGGCTAACGGCAAGCTCCCCCAGCGCACACGCCACCGCACGCCCAACGCCACCGGCGCCAATGAGTAGTACCTCACCCGCGGGCTGGCTGCCGAAAGAGTGGCGGTAGGCGCTGATAAAGCCGGTGTAATCGGTGTTCTCAGCGCGCAACCCATCCGCGTCAAACAGCAGCGTGTTGGCAGTGCCTACCCGCCGAACGCCCTCGCCGCGGATATCGGCCAGCTGTGCCGCTTTCTCCTTAAACGGGAACGTAACGTTGGTGCCCCGGTAGCCCTCGGCACGCAGCTTTTGTATTGCATTGGGGAAGTCAAAATCTGCCACCCCCCGGCTATCGACTAAATCATAGCGTACCGGCTCGCCCAGTGAGGCACCCAGGCGCTCATGCAAATCGGGAGATTGCGATTTAGCAATACCTTCGCCTACCAGTCCGAGTTTGATCATGCTTGGCTCTCTCCCGAGTCGTGGTTTGGCGTTGCCTGAGCAATACCATCAATTTCCGCTTCCAGGCGTTGCTGTGCAGTGACGCGCACAAAGGCATTCGGCGCGCCGAGCCCTTGATAACCTTCACGCTGCACCAGCTCAAAGAAGAACGCCTGGTGGCCGGGCTGGGTATACAGCTGATGGAAGTCACCGTCGCTATCCTGATCAAAAAGGATGTGGTGTTCTTGCATCCATTGCAGGGTTTGCGCTGGTAGGTCGAAGCGCGCGGCCAGGTCGCGGTAGTAATTACCGGGAATCGGCAGTAGCGGCGTGCCCGCCTGCCGCAGCGCTGCGCTGGTGTCGCGCATGGCGCTGGTGCGCAGGGCAACATGGTGAATTCCCGAGCCGCCGTACTGGCGCACAAAACGGTTGCTGGCGGTATCCGGCGAGGCACTGGCGTTAAGCGCCAGGCGGAAGCGACCGTTGTAGTTCTGTAGCACTTGGCTCTGGATCAGCCCGCGGGGGTCGGTGACATCGAAGGAGGGCGTTGGCTCCAACTGGAAAATAGCGCGGTACTGCAGCATCAGCGAGAGGTAGTCGTGGTAGGAGAGGGCCACGCTGATATGGTCGATATCTACCAGCGCCACCTGAGGAACCGGCTGTACATCGACAGGGAACTCGCGATCCCAGGTGCGGCTTAGCTGTGAGTCGTCAATAATATAGGAGAGGCTGCCATCCACATTGCGCAGGGCGCTCATGCGGTGGCTGGCGCCCACTTCTTCAGGCTCGACAATATCGTAGCCAAGTTTGTCGGCACGTTTAAACGCCTCATAGGCATTTGCCACGCGCAGGCCAATCGCCGTTACTGCGGTGGCATCGCGTCCTGGCGTGCGGCCGGTAAAGCTTGATTCGGCATTGAGTACCAGATTGACGTCACCTGCCGCCCAGCGCTCGGCGTTAAGCGTGTGGTGGCGCCCCACGCAGGCCATGCCCAACGCACTGAGCAGCTCGCGCAACGACGTTAAATCCGCAGGCTCAACGGCGATTTCCAGAAAGGCGACCGACTCGATCGGCTGCGGCGCGGGAATGCCACTGTCGCCCTGCATGCTGCGCAGCAAGTGATAGGAACGCAGCCCGTCCCGGGCCGTCTGGTCGCTGTGCCCCATGCGAAAGACATCGTTAAAGATCTCGTGAGAGAGCGGGCCGTCGTAACGGGTCTCATCCAACATGGCCATGAAGCTATCCATCTGCAGCTCGCCCTGGCCAGGGAAACAGCGGTAGTGGCGGCTCCACGACAGGTGATCCATGGAGAGACGCGGCGCATCGGCGGTCTGTACCAGAAAGATGCGATCCCCCGGAATGCGGCCAATGGTGCCCAGCTCGGTCTGGCGGGAGAAGATATGGAAAGTGTCCAGCACCAGGCCGACATTGGGGTGGGCAGCACGGCGTACCACTTCCCAGCTGTCGCGGTAGTCGTGAATATGGCGGCCCCAGGCCAGCGCCTCATAGGCCACGCGCAGATTGCGCCGCGCGGCACGCTCGCCGAGCTCATAGTAGTCATCGGCGGCACGGCTCAATCCCGGTAGCGAATCAGGGTGGACGGTACTGCACGCCATAAGCAGATCCGTGCCCAGCTCCTCCATCAGATCAAACTTGTGCTCGGCGCGGTCAAAGGCCCGCTCACGTGCGCGGCCCTGGAGACCTTCAAAATCGCGAAACGGCTGGAGCGTCACCAGCTTGAGGCCGCGGGAGCGAATCAACTCACCCGCTTCCCGCGGCGTGCCGGTGAACGCGGTTAGGTCATTTTCAAACAGCTCAAGCCCCTCAAAGCCTGCCTGAGCAATGGCGTCTACCTTCTCTTCCAGTGAGCCGCTTAGGCAAACCGTGGCAATGGATGAGTACATGGCATCACGCTCCTTACATTGAGTAACATCAGTAGCCCGCCAGGCGCGGCAGGAAAGTGACCAGCGCTGGTACGAAGGTAATCAGCAGCAGAATCAAAAACTGCACGCCCAGCATTGGCAGAATGCGGCGGATAATCGGCCCCATTCCCACGCCAGAGACGGAGTCGGCGACAAACAGGCAGAGCCCCATGGGCGGTGTGATCAGCCCCATCATCAGGTTGAAGATCACCACGATGCCGAAATGCAGTGGGTCGATACCCAGCGCCATGGCGATGGGGTGGAGGATAGGCACGAGCACCAAGATGGCCGCTATACCCTCTAAAAACAGTCCCACCACCAGCAGGAGCAGAATCACGGCAATCAGGAAAGTCCACTGGGTATCGATACTCATCAACGCCCACTCGGTGAGCATGTTGGGCACGCGTTCGAAGGTTAATACCCAGTTGGCTGCGGCAACGGCGCCCATGATGACCATAATCACCGCGCTGTCGCGCATGGCCCGGGCGAAGATGCCAGGCAGGTTCACCAGTTTGATATTGCGGTAGAGCACCACGCCCAGAATCAGCGCGTAGACCACGGCAAAGGCCGCCGCCTCGGTGGGCGTGACGATACCGGCAAGAATGGCCCCGACCACAAACACCGGCATGAGCGCGGGCAGCAGGCCGTGGAGAAGGGCGTGGCGGCGCGACTGCTGTTTTGACTGGGTGGCGCCAAGGTCACCGGCAAAAAAGTAGACGTAGACGGAGAGCCCCAGTGCCAGCAAAAAGCCCGGCACGATACCGGCTAAAAACAGCCCCGGTACCGACACACCCGACACCGTCAGTGCATAGATAATCACCGGAATACTGGGTGGAATAATCGGGCCAATCACCGAAGAGGCAGCGGTGAGCGCAGCGGCAAAATCCCGGGGGTAACCCTCTTTTTCCATTGACGGAATAAATACCCGCCCCAGCGCGGAGGTGTCGGCAATCGCTGAACCGGAAAGCCCGGCAAAAATCACCGAGGCCCAGATGTTAACGTGCGCCAGCCCCGCCTTTAGGCGGCCGACTATGGCGGTGGCCAGGTTAATAATTCGGTGGGTAATACCCGCTTCGTTCATCAGCTCGCCGGCTAGAATGAATAGCGGGATAGCCAGTAGCGGGAAGGACTCCATGCCGCCGAAAAACTGCTGGGAGACGATACGGATGTGGTAGGGCAAATCGCCGCTACTCATTAACACCGTCAGTGAGCCTAGAATGGCAAAGGCAAACGGCACCCCGAGCAGTACAAGGGCTAAAAGCAGTACGAATATCATGAGGAGACCTCCTCACTGGCGTGCTCGCTCAAACGCAGCGCACCCATCACCAGTGCAGAGAGACAGAGCAGCCCGCCACCGATGAGCATAGAGGCTTGAAACAGCCACATCGGCATGCCGGTGCTTGATGAGGTGCGGCCACCCCGTGCGGAGATAAACTCAACGGCTGATACCATCAAGCCAATGCCCACCACGAGCACCACCAAGTCAACAACCACGGCCTGCCAGCGCACCCAGCGTGGCGGCAGCAGGCGTCGAATAAGGTCAAAGCCGATGTGTTTGTCCTGTAGGTACGCCCAGGACATGCCAAACATCAGGCCGTAAATCATCAGGTAGATGGCGGTATCTTCCCCCCAGGTAATGGAGCCGCCATAGGTGTAGCGCGCAAAGGCATTGCCTGCGACCAGCAGAAAAATCAGCACCATGGCAAGCCCTGCCAAGCTGCCATTGAACAGGATCAGGCCGCGATGTATCCGGGCAAGAAGATGAGACATAGGAGCACCTTCAATCGATAGTCAGGCATGCAGGGTCGCGAGTGGGCCACCGAAGGCCCACTCGCAAAAGCGCTTTGATCAGGCGGGGTTTAGAAGCGTGCGGAAGCCTCTTCCACAGCGGAAGAGAGACGCTCAATCCACTCCGCGTCATCGCCAAGCTCTTCGGTCAGGTACGCCTGAACCGGCGGTTGGGCGGCTGCGCGGAAGGCCTCCATCTGCTCAGCGGTGGGCTGGGTGATCTCCATACCCTCTGCTTCAAGTTTGGTGATCCCCTCTGCCGAGTTGAACTGCTGAATGGCACGGCCGGTGGTGCCCGCGACTACAGCGGCGCGCTTCACCGCCGCTTGCTCCTCTTCGCTAAGCGACTGGAATATCTCATCGTTGATCAGCAGGTGGTCAACGCCGTAAACGTGGCGATCCAGGGTCAAATAATCCTGAAACTCATAGAAGTTATTGCCGTAGATCACCGAGATGGGGTTCTCCTGGCCATCGACTACGCCGGTGGCAAGGGCTGTGGGTACTTCACCCCAGGCGATGCCCTGAGGCTCTCCACCTAAAGCACTGACCATTTCCAGGTAGAGCGGAATAGTCTGCACGCGGAACTTAAGCCCCTGCATATCTTCAGGCGAGTTGATCGGGCGCACGGAGTTGGTGAAGTGGCGGAAGCCGGTTTCGCCATAAGCCAGTGTGCGGAGGCCAGTCTGTTGCAAGCAATGCTCGGCAAGTGCAGTACCGAACTCGCCGTCCATCACTTGCCACGCCACTGGTGCTGACGGGAAGGTGTAAGGGATATCCGTCACGGCGACCGCCGGGCAGAAATTAGCGTAGGCGCCGGAGACCATCGCAATGCTGATGGTGCCATCCTGGGCGCCTTCAATCAGCTCGGTTTCACCACCTAGCGCTCCAGCGGGATAGACCTCTACGGTGAGGTCAGTTTCGGCTTCCACCAGGTTTTTAAACACCTGACCAGCTGCGCCTTTTTTCGAAGTAGTCCAGTCATCTGGGTCAACGTGGGCGAAGCGTAACGTCTGGGCGGAAGCATTTGCTGCGGCAATGAGAGTAGCGGCAGCGACGGCTGCCGTCAGCGTGCGCTTCATGGATATTTGTTTTACTGAAAACACTGGAGACATTGTTGTTGTCCTCTTATCGGGCCGTTGTCATGGGGTTTGAAAAAGCCTTATAGACATGGCGTGCCTGGCCTTTTCATCCTGTCATAATCAACAATGTACGAAATGGTACGTTCAGTCAAGCTGTGGCATACTAGACAAAAGACGACCATGACAATAAAAGGCACGCTCTATGACAGCCCCTTCGACCAAGGCCAGCCCCCCTGCCGCGCGGCGTCGGCGTAAAAATAACCCCGAATCTGTGCGCGCCGATATTCTTGCGGTGGCTACCCGCGAATTCTCAGAAAAAGGCCTCTCTGGAGCCCGGATTGATGAGATCGCCGAGAAAACCCGCGCCTCCAAGCGGATGATTTACTACTACTTTAATGATAAAGAGACGCTCTACCTGCACACCCTGGAAGCCGCCTATCAGAAAGTGCGCCTGCAGGAGGCTGAGCTGGATCTTGACCACCTGGCCCCGCTTGAAGCGCTTAGTCGGCTGGTGCGGTTTACCTTTTGTCATCACGCCAAAAACCCTGACTTTATTCGCCTGGTAATGATCGAAAATATTCATCATGGCCGCTTTTTGGCGCAGTCAGAGTTGATTCAATCACTCAATGCTGGAGTGATTGATGTACTCACCAACGTCTATAGCCGCGGTGTAGAGGAGGGTTGTTTTCGCGAAGGCCTGGATCCTCGGGAGCTGCACTGGCTGATTAGCGCCCTGTCGTTTTTCAATGTCTCAAATCAGCACACCTTTTCGCGGATTTTTGATTGGCACCAAGCTGCGCCAGAGAATCAGCAAAAATTAGAAGATCATGTTACCGATATGGTGATGCGTTACGTGCGTCCCGACTAGGCGACCCCTTAATGGTGAGCAAAATCAGTTCATGTTGATTCGCAAGCTTGCCTTACGAAGTAGGGAGACGCTTGTGAGTTCACACCTACCTAGTTAGCGTATGGTTCTTAGCGTGCGTTCGAAGAGCGAACATATGTACAATTTTGTCCTAGGCCCTGCTTATAAGCTATTTTGAGGCGCTGGACAGCGTTAAATAGGAAGCCTACCGCCATGCCCTCTGCATTTTTAAAACACCCTTTTATGAGCCAGCGAGCCGTCGCTGAGAGTGACGATGACGCGATGGTGGGTGCCATGTTGGCCTTCGAGTTGGCCCTGGCCGAGGTTCAAGAAGCCAGCGGAGCCGTGCCTGCCGGGGTTAGCCAGCAAATGCGTGAGCAGCTTGAGCGCGCCAACGTTAATGTCGCTGAGATCTCTGAGGGCATCGCCAGCGGAGGCAATGTGGCGATTCCCTTCGTTAAACAGAGCCGTGCGCTGCTCGCCGATGAGATCAAGCGCTACTGGCACCAGGGTGCAACAAGCCAGGACGTGGTCGACTCTGCGCTGATGCTGCTACTTAAGCCACGCTTGGCGGCGCTGGATGAATTACTGCTGCGCTGCCGTTCGGCGGCGGTAGCACTTATGGGCACTCATATCGACACGCCCATGGTGGGACGCACCTTAATGCAGCAGGCGCTGCCAATCACCTTTGGGGTGAAGGTGGCTCACTGGGCAATTGGCCTGGAGCAAACGCGCCGCCGTTTAAGCGCTGTTGAGCTACCCGTTCAGTTTGGTGGTGCGGTGGGCGTGCACTCGGGTTGGGATAACCTCGGGCTTGAGTGGATGGATGCGCTAGCCGAGCGGTTAGGCTTGGCGGTGCCGGTACTGCCCTGGCATACCGACCGCTACCCAATCCATGCCCTCGGCACGGCGTTTGATGCCGTTGCCGGGGCCGCTGAAAAAATCGCCCTGGATGTCTCGCTGCTCACCCAAACCGAAGTCGGCGAAGTCGCGGAACCCTCGGCACCGGGGTTGGGGGAGTCCTCCTCCATGCCCCATAAGCGTAACCCGGTACGCAGCGCGCTGATCCGCGGCGCCGCGCGGCAGGTACATGGCCATACCAGCGTGTTGATCAATGCTGCCGCTCAGCCCCTTGAGCGTGGCTTGGGCGAGTGGCATGCGGAGTGGGCACCGTTGATGGAGAGCGCTCTGCTGGTAGAAGGTGCGCTAGAGCAAGTGGCCGTGCTGCTGGAAGGGTTGGAGGTCTATCCCGAAAAAATGCAGCGCAACCTGGCGGCCACTGGCGGCGGCATTATGGCCGAGCCAGTGGCACGTTTGCTGGCGCCTACGCTAGGTGTGGAGAGAGCCAAAGCGGTCAGCGCAGAAGCGGCAGAGGTCTCACGCCAGGAAGCGCGCCCCTATTCTGATGTACTCGCCAACCATCCTGATGTGAAAGGGGTCGTAGGCCCCGATGCGCTGCGTAATGCCTGCGACCCTGCTTTATACCTTGGTAGCAGCGCCGCCCAGGTCACTCGTGCCAAAAAATGGCTAGCAGCGCAATAAGCGTATTTAAAAACAAAACGTTACGTTTAGGTTTGGCGTGGTGGATGGGTTCAGCAGGGTAATTAGGTGAGCGCCGATGGGTTTGACCCCATTAGCGTTCAGCAGTAGATTGTTCGTATAGAGGATCTATGTTCGCTTAACGAACATTCTGCTAACCGCTAAGAGGCACCCATCATGGCCGAGTTTCTCAGCTTGCATGACGCGGTAGCGCGCTACGTCCAAGACGGCGCTACCGTGGCCATGGAAGGTTTTACCCACCTGATTCCGTTTGCCGCCGGTCACGAAGTGATCCGCCAGAAGAAGCGTGACCTGACGCTGATCCGCATGACCCCGGATATCATCTACGATCAGATGATTGGCGCGGGCTGCGCTAAAAAGGTGATCTTCTCCTGGGGCGGTAATCCCGGCGTGGGCTCGCTGCACCGCCTGCGCGATGCGGTTGAGAAAGGCTGGCCGAATAAGATCGAGATTCTTGAGCATAGCCACGCGGCCATGGCCTGCGCCTTTGAAGCGGGTGCAGCGGGGTTACCACTGGCTGTTTTTCGTGGCTACATCGGCAGCGAACTGCCCAGCGTCAACGATCAAATCAAATTCATCGAGTGCCCGTTCACCGGTGAGCGCCTGGCCGCCGTGCCGTCGGTGCGCCCGGACGTCTCGATCATCCACGCCCAGCGGGCGGATCGTCAGGGTAATGTGCTGGTAGAGGGTATCGTGGGCGTACAGAAAGAGGCGGTACTAGCGGCCAAGCACAGTATCGTCACGGTGGAGGAGATCGTCGATGACCTCAACGCCCATCCTAACGCCTGCGTGATTCCCAGCTGGGCCATCAGCGCCATTGCGGTAGCTGAGAAAGGCGCACTGCCCTCCTACACCCACGGTTATTACGGCCGCAGCAACCGCTTCTATAAAGAGTGGGATGCCATCGCTCGCGATCGCGACACCTTTACCCAGTGGCTTGACGACAACGTCTTTAACGCTGTTAAAAATCATGCAGAGGAGAACAGCTAATGAGTCTCGAATATACCTCTTCTGAAATGATGTCGGTGACCGCCGCGCGGGCGCTGGAAAATGGCATGACCTGCTTTGTGGGTATCGGACTGCCCTCGGAAGCCGCCAACCTGGCACGGCTGACCCACGCCCCTGATGTGGTGCTGATTTACGAGTCCGGCACGCTGCAAACCAAGCCCGATATTCTGCCGCTCTCCATCGGTGACGGTGAGCTGTGCGAATCAGCGCTGACCACCGTAGCGGTGCCGGAGATGTTTCGCTACTGGCTGCAGGGCGGCAAAGTCGACGTGGGCTTTTTAGGCACCGCGCAAATCGACCGCTTTGCTAACCTTAACACCACGCTGATCGGCGATTACAAAGCGCCCAAGGTTCGTCTGCCGGGCGGCGGCGGTGCGCCGGAAATCGCCACCAACGCCGGTGAAGTGTTTATCACCCTGAAGCACTCCAAGCGTGCCTTTGTGAAAGATGTCGACTTTGTCACCACCCTAGGCTTTGGCCGCGACGGCAAAGGGCGCGATAACGTACCTAATATCGGCAAAGGCCCCACCCGGGTAATCACCGACCTGTGCGTGATGAAGCCCGACCCGGAAAGCAAAGAGCTGGTAGTGGTGTCACTGCACCCAGGTGTCAGCCGCGAAGACGTGATTGAGGCGACCGGCTGGGAGATTCGCTTTGCCGAACAGCTTGAGAGCACACCAGAGCCCAGCGAAAACGAGCTGACGATTTTACGTGAGCTCAAAGCGCGCACTGAGCGGGCCCACGCGGACGCATAAAGGAGCTATTTATGAGCGATGTTGTTATGCAAGACGTCTTTCTATGTCATCCCCGCCGCACCGCCGTGGGACGCTTTGGTGGAACCCTGGCCAGTGTGCGCCCGGATGATTTTGCTGCAACGATTTTTAAAGCCGTACTGGCAGAAGCGCCGGATCTCGACCCTGCTGCCATTGAAGAAGTCTTTATGGGCTGCGCCAACCAGGCCGGCGAAGATAACCGCAACGTAGCGCGGATGTCGTCGCTCCTGGCGGGTATTCCTACCTCAGTGCCCGGCACGACCATGAATCGCCTCTGCGGCTCGGGTATGGACGCGGTGGGCACCGCGTTTCGCGCCATTAAAGCGGGTGAGATGGAGCTGGCGCTGGCCGGCGGCGTGGAGTCCATGTCTCGCGCGCCCTATGTGATGGGCAAGGCCGATAGCGCTTTCGCCCGCAGTCAAAAACTCGAAGACACCACCATTGGCTGGCGCCTGATCAACCCGCTGATGAAGAAAACCTACGGCATTGATTCCATGCCGGAGACCGCAGAGAACGTCGCCGAGCAGTTCAATATCTCTCGCGAAGACCAGGATGCCTTTGCCCTGCGCTCCCAGCAGAAGGCCGCTGCCGCTCAAAAAGCCGGGCGCTTTGCACAGGAGATCACCGCCATCGAGATCCCGCGCCGCAAGCAGGAGCCGCTGATCTTTGACCAGGATGAGCATCTGCGGGAAACCACGTTGGAAAAACTGGCAGGTTTGCCCACGCCCTTCCGTGAAGGCGGCAGCGTTACCGCGGGCAACGCTTCTGGCGTCAACGACGGTGCGGCGGCGATGCTGGTGGCCAGCGAAGCGGCGGTCAAACAGCATGGTCTTAAGCCAATGGCGAAAATCATCGGCATGGCCACGGCAGGCGTAGAGCCGCGCATTATGGGCTATGGCCCGGTACCGGCAGTGCAGAAACTGCTCAAGCGCACGGGTATCTCGATGGATGAGATCGATGTGTTTGAGTTTAACGAAGCGTTCGCCGCCCAGGCGTTAGCCTGTATGCGCGACCTGGGTCTTAAAGACGACGACCCACGTGTTAATCCCAACGGTGGCGCGATTGCGCTGGGGCACCCGTTGGGTATGTCCGGTGCGCGTCTGTTAATGACCGCTGCCCATGAGCTGCAAAACAGCGGCAAGCGCTATGCACTGTGCACCATGTGCGTAGGCGTGGGTCAGGGTATCGCTACGTTGATTGAACGCGTTTAACGGAGATCGTCATGGCATTTCATAGCATCAACGGCCGCAGCGTGGCCTATCGGCTGCTCGGCGCAGAAGTGAACCCGCTGGTCGTGCTGGCGCACCCTTTGGGCATGAGCCAGGCAGTATGGGATGACGTGATTCCCGCGCTGCTGCCCCGCTATCGGGTGCTGACCTGGGATCTTCCCGGCCACGGTGCCAGCCAGGCGGTCAGCGGTACGCAAATTACGCCCGCTGATCTAGCCGCCGAGGCCTTGGCATTGGCAGAACTGGCGGGTGCTGAGCGCTTTCACTTTGCCGGGACGTCCATTGGCGGTGTCGTCGGCCAGCAACTGATTGCCGAGCATGGTGATCGCCTGCTCTCCGTTACGCTGACCAACACCGGCGCGGTGATTGGTAATCCGGATCTCTGGAACACCCGCGCAGGTCGCGTGCGTCAGGAGGGCTTGGCGGCGATGTCTGAAGAGATCGTGCCGCGCTGGTTTGCCCCGGCGGCGTTTGAGGAAAGCCCGGCGCTGAAAGCGGGGTGGTGCGTACAAATGGGCCGTGGCGACGATGAGTCCTACGCCCAGCTGTGCGAAATGCTTGGCCGCGATACCTTCACTGGCAAATTAGCTGCTAAGCAGGTCAAAGTGCAGCTATTTGGTGGCAGCGAAGATCTGGCCACGCCACCCGCGACGCTGGAAGCCCTGGCGGCAGAGCTCGGTGACGCACCGCTGGAGATTTTTGACGGTGTGGGCCATGTGCCTGCAGTCGAAGCCCCGACGCTGTTCGTGCAAAAGCTCCTTGCCGTGATGGCAACGGATCTGGGCGACGTGGCCAACCACGGCGTGGCTTACGCCACTGGCCTTGAAACCCGCAAACAGGTATTGGGCGAGGAGCATGTGGCGCGCTCCACCGCCAACGCCAACACTCTGGATGCGCCCTTCCAGCAGATGATCACCCGCTTGGCCTGGGGCGAGCTGTGGAGCAACGGTGATCTCACGCGGCGCGAACGCAGCATGATCACAACGGGTATTCTCGCCGCCCTTGGCCGCGAAGAGCTAACGCTGCACTTGAAAACCGCCAAGCGCATTGGCCTCACGGAATCCGAGCTGCGCCAGGTGCTGATGCACGTGGCCATTTACGGCGGTGTTCCAGCGGCAAATCACGCCTTTGCGCTAGCCAAAGAGCTGGGGTGGGGCGAGTAAAGCGCCACTCGCTGTACACGTGCTGACAGGGTATCCTCATAACCAAAGGGTTATTGTGAGGGTGTTATGCTCAACGCGCGGATAAAACTACGCCACTTGCAGGCGTTTCTCGAAGTAGCGCGACAGCGAAGTTTTGCCCGCGCCGCTGAAAGCCTCGCCATTACTCAGCCGGGTATCTCCAAAACCATTCGTGAGCTAGAGGATACCCTCGCTGTCCAGCTATTCGAGCGCACTCCCCGTGGTGTTTCCCTTACCCAGGCTGGACTGACACTGCTTCGACATGCAGGCCCGGCAGTGCGCGCGCTGGAGGAGGGCGTGGATGCTATTCAGGCCGTTCAAACCGGCTCTCACTGGTTGCGCGTAGGCACGCTATCTACGGTTGAAAGTTGGCTCCTACCTGAAGCTCTGCGCCGTTGGCAGATGAGTACCACCACCGAACGAGGCGCACAGGTGGTTACCGGCACCAGCGCCTTCCTGCTTTCGCGTTTGCGCCGCGGTGAGCTGGATGTGGTGGTAGGCCGCATGACAGAAGCGCGCGAAATTCATGATCTGAGCTTTGAACACCTCTATTACGAACGTCTTCAGCTAGTGGTTCGCGCAGGCCACCCGTTACTGCTCGAACAGGCGCCAGGTGCCGATAAACTCTGCGCCTACCCCTGGATTGTGCCGCCGCCGCAAACCACGCTCCGCCAACAAGTCGATAGCTTCTTTGTACGTCATGGGCTCACGCTGCCAGCCCAGCGCATTGAGACACTGTCGTTAGCGTTGGGACAGCGTTATACGCTTACCGGTGATGCTATTTGGGTGGCGCCAGAAGAAGCGGTGCGTTCAGCCCTTGAGCGCAGAGAGCTCTGCGAACTCGCCCTGCCCTTAGAGCCCCATGGCGGTTCCGTCGGGGCATGTATCAACCGTTCACTGCGCCCTACTCTGGCGACTGAAACGTTCTGCGAAGTGTTGCGGGAAGTGGCTGCCGACGTTGTCAAAGGGCATAACCTATAGGTTATGAGGGTTGGATAAGTTATTAATTGGCAGGTGGTGGATTAACCATGACACTAATACCGTCCGTTTCAATCCTTGAGATACCTGTATGCCAAATGACAATAACCGCTTTGTGACCCGTGACCGCAACTGGCATCCCCCAGCCTATACGCCGGGTTATAAAACCTCGGTACCGCGCTCGCCACAGCAGGCGCTGGTGAGTATGCAGCAACCCACCGCCTCCGAACTGACCGGCCCCGACTTCAGCCACCTGCGCATGGGGCCCCACGATAACGATCTACTGCTGAACTTCCGCCAGGATCCAGACCGGGGCGGACTCCCCCAGGGCGAGCGAATTATGATGTTTGGCCGAGTGGTGGATCAGTTTGGTAAGCCGGTACCGCATACCCTGGTGGAAATGTGGCAGGCCAATGCTGGCGGTCGCTATCGCCACAAAAACGACAGGTATCTGGCGCCGCTAGACCCTAACTTCGGCGGAGTAGGTCGCTGTTTGACCGATGAGCAGGGTATGTACCGTTTTCGCACCATCAAGCCTGGCCCCTACCCGTGGCCCAACGATGTGAACAGCTGGCGCCCAGCGCATATTCACGTATCGGTGACCGGCCCCTCGATCTCAACCCGGCTGATTACTCAGATGTATTTTGAAGGTGATCCGCTGATTCCCCTGTGCCCCATTGTGCATACGCTCAGAGATCCTGACGCAGTGGAAACCATGATCGGCCGACTCGATATGGCGCACAGTAAACCGATGGACTGCCTGGCTTATCGCTTTGACATCGTGGTGCGCGGTGAACTGCAAACCTACTTCGAAAACCAGTAAGGCCAGGGGAAACCTCATGAAACAACCCGCTATTCAGCCCAACACGCAGCCAACTAGCGAGCTTATGCTGCGCGAAACGGCGTCGCAAACTGCTGGCCCCTACGTGCATATTGGTCTGGCGCTCGCCGCAGCCGGCAACCCCGTACGGGATGAAGAGATCTGGAACGAGATGGCCAAGCCCGACGCCGAGGGCGAGCATATCGAAGTCGTCGGCACCGTTATCGACGGCAATGGTGACCTGGTGCGCGATGCGTTTTTAGAAGCGTGGCAAGCCGATGCCGCCGGCAACTACCAATCCGATTACGACCTCAGCAAGCCGTTCAATAGCTTCGGCCGTACCGCGACGACGTTTGACCACGGCAGCGAGTGGTCGCTAACCACCATTAAGCCCGGCGCGGTGAAGCACCCCAGCGGCCAGCCAATGGCGCCGCATATTAACCTGGCGGTCTTTGCCCGGGGGGTCAATGTTCACCTGCAAACACGGCTCTACTTCGATGATGAAGCTGAGGCGAACGCCCAGTGCCCGGTGCTCACGCGTATTGAGTCACCGACGCGACGCCAAACGCTAATCGCCAAGCGAGAAGAGGCAAATGGAAAGGTACGTTATCGCTTTGATATCCGCCTGCAGGGCGAAGGCGAGACGGTGTTTTTTGATTTTTGATACTGAGCATACAGGGTTTTTAATATAGCTATAAAGGCAGCCAATTGGCTGCCTTTATAGTATGTCGATAGCGATGGTTACTTCTATTTCTTAAACTAAGCCGAGCAGCTTTGCTGTAAATCTATCGCGGCTTTGTAGATATCGTTGGCAGAGTCGCCAACCTCTTCCAAGTAATCATCAATGGTCTGCTGCAGCGCGGGGCCCCATTCAGGATCTTCCAGTGCGTCTTCGATGACGACGAACTCATGTCCGGCTTCAACGGCTTCTTCACGGCCTTGGCGTATCATCTCGTCGTAAACCTCCGCCGCGCGAAGCGACCACTCTAAGCCGCTGTGGTCATCAATCACCTGCTGTAAATCGGCCGGCAGGCTGTCGTAGCTGCGCTGGCTCATGGTGGCGAACAGCGAAAGGTCATACAGGGGAACTTCAGTATGGTACTGCGCCAGTTCATTTAGCCGGAAGGTTTTCATGCCTTCCCAGTTGAAACTGAGGCCGTCGACGACACCACGCTGCATGGAGGTAAACACATCCGGTGCTGGCATACCCACCGCCTGGGCACCTAAGCGTTCGAACATATCACCCACCACTGGCGTGGGGCGGCGTAGGCGAAGTCCCTCTAGGTCAGCCGGTGTTTCAATCAGTTGATCCTTGGTATGCAGATAGCCTGGGCCGGTAGTGAACAAGAACAGAGGGCGCGTGTCGGCGTACTCCTGTTCAAAGTATCCCTGATCGTAAAGCGACTGGAGTATGCAGGCTCCTTGGCGGGCGCTTGATGAGACCCCCGGCAGCTCGACGACTTGCGTGAGGGGAAAGCGGCCCGCCGTATAACCTTGGGCAGAGGCACCAATATCGGCGATACCGCTGACAGCACTTTCGTAGGTTTGAGCCGATTTCGCTAGTGTCTGGCTGGGGAAAACTTCTACTGTCAGCTGCCCATCTGACGCCTCCTCGACGCTTTCAGCCCAGGCTTGAAACAGCTCACGGTCTATCATTGAGCCACCCGGCCAAACGTGCGCCACTCGAAGTGTGGTACTAGCTTCCACGTCGGGGGCCGCGATTGAAACGGCGAACACGCCAAATAGAGTCGCCTTGGCTAGATGTGTGGGTAGTTTATTCATTGTCGTTATCCTGATGGCTAGTCAACGGGGTACGTTTTTGTAACTGTTTTTATGACTGCTTTTATGCTGGCTTAAAGATCCAACACAAGGGTTTTGCTCTTGGCTCTGGAGCAGCAGGGCGTGAACTGGTCGTTGGCCGCGTGCTCATCGTCATCCAGGTATAAATCCCGGTGGTCGGGTTCGCCTTCAAGCACACGGGTTAGGCAGGTGCCGCAGACGCCTTGCTCACAGGAGACCATGATGTCGATGCCATTTTCGGCCAGCACTTGGTAGACCGTTTTGTCGGCGGGCACGGTAAAGGCAGCGCCACTGCTGGCGATACGCACCTCGAAACTGCCGTCGTCTTCGCTGGTTGTTTCCGCGCCTGCAAAGTACTCGGTATGCAGTTGGTCGGCTGGCCAGCCACACTGTTTACCTGTGGATATGACGGCGTTAATAAATCCGCTAGGGCCGCAGACGTAGACCTGGGAATCAGCTTCTGGCTCATTAAGCAGTTTTTCCAGGTCGAGGGCGGGGGCCGCGGTGTCGTCGTCCAGATAGAAGTGCACTCTATTGGCAAAGCTTGATGTCTTGATACGATCGCGAAAGGCCATGCGCTCGGCAGAGCGCGCGCAGTAGTGCAGCTCGAAGTCTGCCTCGGTGCGCGCTAAACGCTCTGCCATGCAAAGCAATGGCGTAATGCCAATTCCGCCCGCCAGCAGATAAGTTCGTTTAGCTGGCTTGAGCGGGAAGTGATTTTTAGGGGCGCTAATGAGTAAGAGGTCACCCTCTTGAACTTCATCATGCATGGCGACGGAGCCTCCTCTGGAGGCCTCATCACGCAATACGCCGATCAAGTAGCGATCCCGCTCTTCAGAGTGGTTGCATAGCGAGTATTGCCGGATTACCCCCTCTTTCACCTGCACGTCAATGTGGGCGCCAGCGCTAAAGGGGGGCAGCGGTCGACCATGCGGGTCGGCAAGCTCAAAGGTAGCAATGCCAAGCGCCTCCTCATGGCGAGCTTTTACCTCGACAATAAGCGATAGAGAGGGGGGGCTCATGCCGTTGCCTCCTGGGGTTGCTCGGCCTGCTCCTCTTTTAAGATGCGATCAATAATGCGGCGCGCTTGTACGCCCCCGCCGTCAATATTGAGTTTCAGCAGTTGGCGGTCGGGATAGCGAAGTAGGTTACGCTGCTGTGCCTCGAGCATCTCAAGATCCTCTTCGAAGATCTTGCCCTGGCCCTCGCGGATCTTGTCGGTGAGCGCCTGATCTTCCGGCTTGAAGTTGCGGGCCATTCCCCAGAAGTACCAGATAGAGGTGTCTGATTCTGGGGTGATAAAGTCGACTACGATACTTGAGGCTTTTACATTGGCCGGTGCGTTGGCCCCGCCATTGCCCGCGTGGGCCACGCCGACTTCAATTAACACATGGCTGGGCGGGGTAAAGCGGCAAATCTGCCAGCGATCAACGGGTACGTCGTCTGCAAGCCCGTTACCCCTAAGGGCGGCCTGCCAGAAAGGCGGCGCGGGGATATTCTCCATCTCGCGGCTGGTGACCACCTCATCGCCGTTAACCGTTGTTTCCGGTGCGGCTTCCTCTATTTCTGGCTGGCCAATGCTGGAGGCGTGCACATAGGTCTCATGGGTAAGGTCCATGAGGTTGTCGATCATCAGGCGATATTCACACTGAATATGGTAGAGGCCGCCGCCATAAGCCCAGTCGGGGTTGTTGGCCCAGTGCAGCTCGGGGATCAGATCGGCGTCAGCTTTATCGGGGTCGCCGGGCCAGATCCAGATAAAGCCGTGGCGTTCTTCAACAGGATAGGCACGATTGCTTGGGAAGCCGCGAACCCGCTGGCCGGGCATGCTGTCGCATTTGCCGCTGCAGTTCATTTCAAGGCCGTGGTAGCCGCAAACCAGCTTGCCATCACGGACAAAGCCCAGGGAGAGTGGCGCGCCACGGTGGGGGCAGAAATCCTCCACGGCGGCTACGCGACCTTCATCGCCGCGGAAGAAAACTAGTTGCTTATTGCAAATAGTTCGCCCGAGTGGCTTTTCGGTAAGCTCATCAGGGGTGCAGGCGACGTACCAAGTGTTCATTGGAAAGGGGGTTTGTTGAGTCACGGTTAACTCCTTATGGTTTAGTGTTGTAATTATGCTTATTGGATCCAAAGTAAAGGCTAGGAAGGTTTTTGCAGTCAACCTATACTTTCGTAGAGTTCGCCAATAAATAGCTAAACAGTGTTGATATGAGAGAAAAATTAAATGAGTAACAACGATAAAAGTGTCGTCAGCCGGCTGCGTAAATTGATCAGCGAGGGGAAGTACTCTCCTGGCGAGCGCCTTGGGGAGGTTGCGGTTGCGGAGCAGCTGGGTGTTTCGAGAACGCCGGTAAGGCTTGCATTTCGAACTTTAGAGCAGGAGGGGCTGCTGCAGCAGGCAGGCAAGCGTGGGTTTATGGTGCGTGAGTTTACCCAGGTGGATGTGCACTGCGCGGTTGAGGTTCGCGGGGTATTGGAGGGGCTGGCTGCTCGGCGGCTTGCTGAGCAGGGCCTGCCGCCGAGTGTTGATAAGGAATTGAATTTTTGGATCCAAAAAGGGAGGGCGCTGATCGACAAAGGCTACCTTTTGGAATCAGATATTAATCAATGGAGTGAGCTTAATGCACATTTTCACGGCATTATTATTGACTCTATCGGCAGCGGTGTCGTGGCGGATGCCATTGCCAGGAATAATCACCTGCCTTTTGCTGCCGCCGATTCAATCATTATTGATGGTGATGACTTAGAGCGTGAATTTAAAAAATTGCAGTTAGCTCAGTTCCATCATGAGCTTATATTTCAGTCGCTTAAGAGGGGAGAGGGAGCCAGAGCCGAAATGCTGATGCGCGAACATGCGCTGATCGGGCTACGGTACCCTGAGCTGCTGGCAGATTCTGAATAAAAATACCGATAATTTAGTTATATAGTGTAATTAAACCAAAGTATTAAATTAATAAAATCTTTTATATTCAGTAGTTTGTGTTATCAGAAAGATGTATAGCCTCCATTGTAATTGACAGATGGAGGTTTTTTTTGCAGCTTTGGTACGTAGTGCGGATCAGAGTTCGCATTGAGAACAATTACAACTAGCCACTACGACCAAAAGCAGAGACAAACAATGAAAATTAACCACTTTGTCGCGTGTGTTCTTCTCGCTCCCTGTGCGCTTGCTTCTCAGGCCCATGCATTTGATGTTGTAGAAGCCGGGCAGCCTATCGTTACCGGAGAGCCCAGCCGTGTAGGCCCACCCTGGAATCATCGATCAACGATTAATATTCCAGGCACCAAAACAGATATTGCCTTTGGGGGGTACGTTAAACTCGATGCGTTTTACGACTTCGACTACGACCTGGGGACATCAACTAATCCTTACGCCGTTATGAACCCCGGTAATAGAACCGATGGTCGAACCAGCTTTACGGCCTATGAGTCCCGCCTGAATTTCCGCACCCACACCGCCACTGACTATGGGCGTTTATCGACTTACTTCGAAGGGCATTTTGTTCCCGATGGTAAGTTCGGGCTACGCCATGCGTATGGCGAACTGAATGGTTTTCTCGCCGGGCAAACGTGGTCAAATTTTATGAGCTTCGTGGGCGGAACACGCACCCTGGCACTAGGGGATCCTAAGGGCTACGCCTTCGAGCGGCAGGCTCAGTTGCGCTATACGCAGCCTGTTGGGGAAGGGAGTTTCTCGGTTGCATTGGAAAACCCCACTACGGTTATAGCCCGCAATGATGCTTCAGTAGCCGATGGGGAGAGTCAGCTGCCAGATTTGACGCTGCGCTACGAATATAAGCGTTTATTTGCGCTATCGGGGATAGCACGCCAGCTTTCGACCAATAACATCACCAATACCATTGATGACGAAGTCACTGGCTATGGGGTGCAGGCACAGTTTAATTTGCCCTTTAATGCGTCAACCAGCTTGCGAGGCAGTGCCACCTACGGTGAAGGTATCGGTAACTATATGGGTAACCCTGGCAATGTAGGTCACCGTAACGCACCTGACGTCTATGTGAAGGGTAACAATCTTGAAACGATTGAAACCCAGGCATTTGGTCTCTCACTGAATCACTACTGGACGGATAGCTGGTTCAGTTCAGTGGGCGTTTCGCGTCTTGAGCAAGACCTACCCGCAGGCTATGGCGATCATTTCGAAACGCTCAACTATGGGTTTGCCAATGTGATTTGGGATGTTACCGAGCGCATGACGGTAGGACTTGAGTACCAGCATGCGGATATCGAGCAGGTGAATGGGGTCTCCAATGATGCTAGTCGCCTTCAGGCGAGTGCCACCTTCCAATTCTAGCGCTCTACGCGTTCTCGTGAGGTGACTGTGTAAGTGATTTACCGCTGTTTCGATGACGTTTTAGGCTGGCGATTTGCCAGCCTTTTTTGGTCACGTATGGAAAAAAGGGGGGCTCAAGCGTACATAGAAGGGCGTAGATTAAAGAGGTGAACGAGCGGTTTATTCGGCTGAGTGCTCAAGCAGAATGGCCATGCCTTGACCGCCGCCAATGCAAGCGGCCGCTATGCCATAGCGCAAGCCATCACGCTTGATTTGTCGGGCCAAGGACATTGCTAGCCGCAAGCCCGTTGCAGCCAGTGGGTGCCCAATGGCGATAGCTCCGCCATGAACGTTGAGCTTGGTTGGGTCGAGATCCAGCTCACGTGCAACTGCGAGCACCTGCGCACCCTGAGCCTCGTTGATTTCGAAGCGGTCGATATCATCGAGAGTGAGGCCGCTACGTTCCAGCAGTAGCCGAATGGCGGGTGCCGGTCCAATACCCATGATCTCGGGGGCTACGCCAACCACGATCGTGGCGCATAGGCGTGCGAGAGATGACCTGGCCGCGTGAGTCCCTGCCATCACCAGCGCCGCTGCTGCGCCGTCGACCACGGCGGCGCTGTTACCAGCCGTTTGTACACCGCCGTCGTATACCGGCGGCAATTGGTTCAATACCTTCCGAGGCGAAGGCCGAATATGTGTGTCTTGGTCTACCCGGGTAATTTTACGAGGTAGGCGAATGCGCCTATCACTATAACCGGGGAGGGAGAAGGTTTCGTTTTCAACAGCAATGATATCCGTGGAGAGAATCCCTTGCGCTTGGGCTTCGACCGCCCGGGAGAAGCTGCGCTCCGCATAGGCGTCTACCTGCTCACGAGTGATGGCATAGCGCTGCGCCAGTGTGTCGGCGGTCTGAATCATCGATACATTGGGTGCCGGATCCATTAGCGCTTCCCACAGGAAGTCTTTGAAGGCCACCTGTGCACCCAGTTTGAAGCCACCTCTGTGCGTGTAGGCTGCAATTGGGTTGCGGGTCATGGATTCCGTGCCGACGCACAGCACGCAATTGGCCTGCCCGAGTGCAATCTGTTCCGCAGCTTGTTTCAACAGCTCAAAACCGGTGCCGCAAACACGCTGTGTGTGTAGCGCAGGCACCTCCTGAGGGACGCCTGCATACAATCCAATATGGCGGGGGAGTAAATAGGCGTCGAAACTTGCCTGTGCCACCGACCCAGCGATCACCGAATCAACGCTTGCCGGTGGTGTACCGCTCATGTCCAGTACTGCCTTGGCGACCCAGATGCCCAGATCCGTGGGGGAGATCGCCCCCAGTACACCGTTCAGGTCGGTGAACGGTGTGCGTACAGCGGCAACTAAATGGGTATCCTCAAATGCCGTGTAGTGCCCGCGTGTCATAGTTATTCTCCCAAAATAGCGTAGCGGGCGGCGTATAGCTGCCCGTGCGCTCTGGTGGCGGCTGACGCCCTGATGTTAACAGTGCCGGTAGTTAAGACGCTGGGCTGGTGGGCAGGATAATGCGTGGATCGTGGAGTGGCTCAGCGTAGAGACAGGCCACGAGATCCGAGTAGCGCTCGCGAACTAGGCGCTGATTCACCGAGCCCTTGTCGGTCAGTTCACCGCGGTCAACGGAAAGCGGTTGATCGAGCAGTAATAGGCGCTCTAAACGCATGGAGCTTGACTGGCCGCGGCAGTGGGTTGCCAGGCGCTGTGCGAACCATTGGTGCAGGCTGGCGTCGGTGGACAGAGCTTCAAGGGAGCTATCCGCTGAGCCAAGCTTCTGCTCGCAGGCGGGAAGGTTCAGCACGACGATGCCCGTCAGGTAGTCACGCCCTTCGCCGACCACCACGATGTCTTGTACCAGCGGGGCAAAGTGCTCGACAAGGTTTAGGCGCAGGGTGCCCACATTGACCCAGGTTCCGGTCACCAGTTTGAAATTCTCGCTTAGCCGGCCGTCAAAGATTAGCCCCCGTTCGGGGTGGTCTGGGTCAAGAAGGCGCATGGCATCTCCGGTACAGTAGTAGCCTTCGTGGTCAAACGCCTCACTGGTTCGCTGGGTGTCGCGCCAGTAGCCTGGAGTGATGTTGAGGCCCTTGAGGCGCGCCTCCCACTTATCATCCGTCGCTACCAGTTTCAGCGCCATGCCAGGTACGGGCTGCCCGATCAACCCCGGTGTCTCGCTGGGCTCTTCGGTGCAAAATGCCAGACATGCTTCGGTAGAGCCCAGCCCCGTCAACATGGGAACTGGAGCCCCGCGCGTCTGTTTGCCTAGGCTCTCTAAGGCGGTGCGCACATGGGCGGGCAGTACGGCCCCCCCGAAGTGCAGCATTTCCAGGTCACGGAAAAAGGCTTCACGCAGGGTGTCATCGTTACGCAAGTGCTCGACTAGTGCTTCAAACCCTTTGGGAACATTGCAGTAAAACGTCGGCGACACTTCGCGCAGATTCTCGACGGTTCGCTGAACCCCCTGGGCGGTGGGGTTACCGTCATCAATGTATAACGAGCCTCCGTTATGCATTGCCATCCCCAAAATCGTATTGCCGCCGAAAGTGTGGTGCCAGGGGAGCCAGTCGACTAACACCGGGGTGCGCCGTTCTAGAAAGCTCAGCCGTTTCGCCAGCATGGCTTGGTTACTGCATAGCATGCGATGGGTGTTAATCACCGCTTTCGGCATGCCCGTCGACCCTGAGGTAAACAGTAGTTTAGCGATACTGTCAGGCGTTACACGGGCGTGGGCATCGTCAACCTCTGCGCTTGCCGGCGTCGCTGTCAGTGAGTCAAACGCCAGGGCCCGCTGAGCTGGTACCTTGGCCACACAGGTGACGTTATTATCGCAAACGGCTGCCAGTGCCTTGCCAAAGCGCGTCTCTTCATCGACAAATAGCATTCCTGGGGTTACCAGCTCCACCACATGCCTAAGCTTAACGAAATCCTCAGACAGCAGCGCGTAAGAGGGCGACACCGGCACGTAGGGAATGCCCACATGCATGGCGGCACAGGCAAGCAGAGCATGTTCGATGCTGTTTCCCGACAGCACCATCAGCGGCCGCTCCGTCGACAGGCCATGATCAATCAGTGCTTGTGCCAGACGAATCACTTGTGGCATTGCTTCGCCGAAGGTTAGCGTTCGCCACCTGTGTCGACCCTCTTCTCGCTCAGCCAAAAAGGGGCTCAGTGGTGTTTCGCTTGCCCAATGGGTTAGGCGCTGGGTCATGCTGCTGGGATAGCTGGGAACATCGCCCCCGTGTAGTCGGTACTCATGGAGGGGTGGCTTGGTAAGCGGAGGGGGGAGTGACATGAATAGCTCCATAGCGAAAAATCTTGGATTTGTTGTGTGCTGTCATCTTGGCGAATATAGTTATAGTTGTTAACTAGATGATTGGCTAGGATGCTGATTTAAGACCTTGGTTGTAATTATTTAAATAAGATGGGAATTGACGCATGACCACATCTAAAAAAAGCACGTCTGTTCAGCAAGTTGAGCCCGAAGAAAAAGAGCCGACTTCTGTCGCCGGCCTGGTGCTTGAAAATCGCCTTGGGTACGCCTTGAGAAGGGCTCAACTCTCCGTTTTTAAACATTTTAATGAGGCCATGCAGGAGTATGAAATACGCCCTGCCCAGTTCTCTTCGCTCGTGGTGATTGAAGGCTATCCCGGCATCACCCAAACCAATTTAGCCAAAATACTGGACATTGATCCGCCCAGAATCGTTAGCTTAATTAATAATCTGGAGGAAAGAGGGCTTGCTCTGCGGGTGCGATGTAAGCGAGATCGGCGCTCCCACGGGATTTTTCTTAGCAAAAAAGGGGAAGCCTTAACCGAACAGCTAAAAGAACTGGCTGAACAGAGTGATATCAATGCAACTCAAGCACTTAGTGAAATTGAGCGGCGCCAATTGCTGTCTCTTTTAGTGAAAATATACGCAGCGGATACCATCGAGGAATAAAACTTTAGGCGTATTTTTGTCGGCAACGCTTGCATGCTCTCTCAAAGACAATTACTTATATTAAGTAACTAGTTTGGTTGTGACGGTCTCGCGGTGTATAGCGCAAGGTGTGTTTCAGCCATACAGCGAACTCCAAAAACAAGAGACGAAGCGATGAGCAGCTTAGCGACGGTACCGACAATCGGCACTGCATTGATGCGCCGTAGCCTTGAGACACCCTGTAGGGTTGCCGCGATAAGCGGCGGCTTGCTGGTCGCAGCACTCGCGATCATCACCGTCGTTAGTATTCTTGGCCGGTGGCTAGCCAGTGCGCCAATCTTAAGTGAACTGCCTATATTGGAATGGGTGGGCCCCATCACTGGCGATTACGAGCTGGTGGAAATGGGTACTGCCATTGCCGTTTTTCTGTTTTTACCTTACTGCCATCTTCGCGGTGGGCATGTCACGGTGGATCTACTGGTCATGCATGCGCCGCCCATGGTTCAACGCCTGCTCGCTGTTGTCGCAGAAACGCTTTTTTTGGTGGTGGCAGGGTTAATGACCTGGCGCCTCTATCATGGCTTGCTCGATAAACGACGCTATATGGAAACCAGCATGCTGCTGGATATACCGCTCTGGTGGGGGTATGTCGGTGGTCTGGTGGGGTTCGCGCTGTTGACGCTGGTGTGTCTCTATCGCACCTGCGATGCGTTTACTTACGATCCACATCAGCAAGGTTCTAAACAAAATAGTTCGAATCAAAATAGTCCGACTCAAGGCAGCTCGGCTAAAGAAAGCTCCGCCCAGGGAGACCTGTGATGACACCACTCACTTTGGGCGCTAGCGGCTTTGTGGTACTGCTATTCATGATGGCTACGCGTATTCCTATTGGCCTGGCCATGCTAGTTGTCGGTGCCGTAGGTATGATGCTGATTACTGGCCCGATGGGCATTTTAAATGGCTTAAAGACGCTCCCTTACGAACACTTTTCCAGCCATACGCTATCCATCATTCCGCTTTTCCTGCTGATGGGGCAGTTCGCGGCGAGAGCCGGTCTCTCCCGAGCCATGTTTCAGGCGGCCAACGACTGGCTGGGTCACCGCCGCGGTGGGCTGGCGATGTCTACCATAGGCGCTTGCGGCGCTTTTGGGGCCATCTGTGGCTCTTCGCTGGCTACCGCCGCCACCATGACCAAAGTGGCGCTGCCCGAAATGGAGCGTCAAGGGTATCGCGGCAGCCTGGCGACCGGCGCACTGGCCGCTGGCGGCACCCTGGGCATTTTGATTCCCCCTTCTGTGGTGTTGGTTATCTACGCAATTCTGGCCGAGCAAAACATAAATGAAATGTTTGCCGCCGCCCTGGTGCCGGGTTTGTTAGCGGTGTTCAGCTATATGCTGGCCATCTCGCTTTACGTGCGCTTTTTCCCTGACAGTGCGCCGAGTAAAGCGAAAGCATCCCGGAGCGAGCGTTGGCGCTCACTGCTGGAGGTTTGGCCAGGAGCAGCGATCTTTATCGTGGTGATTGGAGGCATCTATACCGGTATCTTTACGCCGACCGAAGCCGCCGCCGTCGGTGCGGTCTCCACCGGTGCCCTGGCAATAACAAGAGGCGGACTGCGTTGGAACGGCCTGCGGGACTGTGTGCTTGAGACCGCGGTGACCTCGGCAATGATCTTCTTCATTGTCCTTGGCGCCAGTGTCTTCAATAGCTTCCTTGCCCTGACCCAGCTTCCGCAAATGACCGCCGGTTGGATAGTGGGGCTTGAGATCAGCCCCTGGGTGGTTCTGGCCGGCATTTTGTTCTGCTATTTGGTGCTTGGCTGCTTTATGGACAGCCTCTCGATGATCCTGCTCACCGTGCCTATCTTTCTGCCCATCGTCACCGGGATGGACTTCGGTATGCCCGCAACGGATGTGGCGATATGGTTCGGTATTTTAGCGCTGGTGGTCGTCGAGGTTGGCATGATCACGCCGCCGGTGGGGCTGAACATTTTCATTATCCACTCCATGGCGCCACGCATTCCTTTAACGGAAACCTTTAAAGGCATCCTGCCTTTTTTAGCGGCCGATCTTATTCGCATTATTTTGCTGGTGCTCTTCCCCGCCATCTCGCTTGGCTTCGTCTACTTAATAAATTGATCAAGGTGGTCACATGTCCCATGACGCGAGCCAGCGAAGGTTAACGTCCATCGTGATGGCGAGGAGATAGCTAAGCGAAAAGTTCAGCGCTGAACAGATTGTTAAACAGTCGTTTTTGATAAGTAACGTTGTAAGTCGTTCGATAAAACCTGAGGAGTAAGAGATGAGTAACTACCAAGATCGCTGGCAAACCGTGAAAGTAAACGTCGAAGAGGGCATTGCCTGGGTGACGTTGAATCGCCCTGAAAAGCGCAACGCCATGAGCCCGACGCTCAACCGTGAAATGATCGATGTGCTGGAGACCATCGAGCTGGATCAAGAGGCCCACGTACTAGTGTTGACCGGCGAGGGTGAATCCTTTTCAGCCGGTATGGATCTTAAAGAGTACTTCCGCGAGATCGACGCCAGCCCCGAGATCGTTCAGGTCAAGGTGCGCCGTGACGCCTCTACCTGGCAGTGGAAGTTACTGCGCCACTACGCCAAGCCCACCATTGCCATGGTTAATGGCTGGTGCTTTGGCGGCGCTTTCTCGCCGCTGGTTGCCTGCGATTTGGCGATTGCCGCCGACGAGTCGGTATTCGGTCTTTCCGAAATCAACTGGGGTATTCCCCCAGGCAACCTGGTTAGCAAAGCCATGGCCGACACCGTAGGCCACCGTGAAGCGCTCTACTACATCATGACCGGGGAAACATTTACCGGCCCCCAGGCGGCCAAAATGGGGCTGGTTAACAGAAGCGTGCCATTGACTGAATTACGCGAAGCCACCCGCGAGCTGGCAGCAACGTTGCGCGATAAGAACCCCGTTGTGATGCGTGCTGCCAAGACGGGCTTCAAAATGTGCCGCGAACTGACCTGGGAGCAGAACGAGGAGTATCTCTACGCCAAGCTCGACCAGGCGCAGCAGCTTGATCCTGAGCAGGGGCGTGAGCAAGGGCTGAAGCAGTTCCTTGATGACAAGAGCATCAAGCCGGGACTAGAGAGCTACCATCGATAAGTACGGGATCTGAACAACAACAATCGATAATCCTTTAAACGAGAGGTCGTCATGGATCTGAAACTGTTAATTGGTGGAGAGCAGTGTGCCGCTGAACAAAGCGCGAACTTTACTCGGGCCAATCCGCTGACTGGTAGCGTCGTCACCCAGGCTGCGGCGGCCTCTGCCGCCGATGCTGCTCGGGCAGCAGAAGCAGCCGCGAAAGCATTTCCTGCCTGGTCAAGAACGGGGCCCGGCGAGAAGCGCGCCAAGCTGCTAAAGGCCGCAGAGGCCATGGAGGCACGCCAAGCCGATTTTATCGAACGCATGGTGGATGAAACTGGCGCTACGCCAGGCTGGGCAGGTTTTAACGTGATGGTCGCCGCCAGCATTCTACGCGAGGCCGCGTCGCTGACCACGCAAGTGGGGGGTGAGGTCATCCCTTCTAACGTGCCCGATAACTTAGCGATGGGCGTGCGCGTGCCCTGCGGTGTGGTGGTGGGCATTGCGCCCTGGAACGCACCGATTATTCTTGGCACCCGTGCCATCGCCACACCGCTGGCGTGCGGCAATACGGTGGTACTCAAGGCTTCTGAACAGTGCCCCGGAACCCACCACCTGATTGGGGAGGTGCTGATCGAGGCGGGCCTGGGCGATGGCATCGTTAACGTGGTGACCAATGCGCCCCCGCAGGCCGCCGAGGTCGTCGAGGCGCTGATCGAACATCAAGCCGTGCGCCGTATCAATTTCACCGGCTCGACCGAGGTAGGACGCATCATTGCCGAAAAGGCAGCGCGCCATCTCAAGCCGGTATTGCTGGAGCTGGGGGGCAAAGCCCCATTCGTGGTACTTGAAGATGCTGACCTTGACGCCGCCGTGGAGGCCGCTGCCTTTGGCGCCTTCTTCAATCAGGGGCAGATCTGTATGTCCACTGAGCGGCTGATTGTGGTGGATGCGGTCGCTGATGCCTTCGTCGAAAAACTGGCTCGCAAAGCACAAACGCTGCGCGCGGGCGATCCCCGGGGAGAAGGTAACGCGCTGGGTACGCTGATCAATCGCGAATCGGGCGAGAAGCTCAACACCCTGCTTGACGACGCCCAACGGCATGGCGCTCGTTTAGCCTGTGGCGGTAAGGCCGAAGGCGTCATTATGCAGCCTACCGTGGTCGATGGGGTTACCAAGGCGATGCGCCTCTATGGCGAAGAGTCGTTTGGCCCGGTGGTGGCGCTGATGCGTGTCAAGGATGAGGAGGAAGCCCTGCGTGTGGCGAACGATAGTGAATATGGCCTGTCTGCCGCCGTCTTCAGCCGCGATACCGCCCGGGCGATGCAGTTTGCCCAACGCATTGAGTCGGGTATTTGCCATATCAATGCGCCCACCGTCCACGATGAGCCGCAGATGCCCTTTGGCGGCGTTAAATCGAGCGGCTATGGACGCTTTGGCGGTAAGGCCGGGATTGAGGAGTTCACCGACCTGCGCTGGATGACTCTGCAGCTTGGCCCGCGCCATTACCCTATTTAGATTAGCCAGGAACTTATGTCTTACAAGAAAGCGAAGTAAATAAGGAGTTCATTACAATGACAATAAAACCCACACTCGCCAGCCTCGCGTTGTTAAGCGGCATACTCTTCAGCGCTAGTGGCTACGCCCAAGACACGGTGACCCTGCGCTTGCACCACTTTGCTGCCCCTGCCACGCCAGTGCAGACCGAGTATCTGGAGCCTTGGGCTAAGCGTATCGAAGAGCAGTCCGAGGGGGCTATCAAGGTAGAAATATTCCCTGCCATGCAGTTGGGTGGGTCGGCGCCCTCGCTCTATGATCAAGCCAAGGATGGGGTAGTGGATATTGCCTGGACATTGCTCAGCTATACGCCTAATCGCTTCCCGGAGTCTGAGGCCTTCGACCAACCCTTCCTGCCCACAACGGGGGAAGCCACCAGCATGGCAGCCCATGAGTTTGCGACAACGCATATGCAGGCTGCCTTTGAGGGCGTCTACCCTATCGCCGTATTTGCCCATACGCCGGGCAAAATCCATACCAGAGATACGTCTATAGAAAACGCCGACGATCTGAAAGGGCTAGCCATGCGCGCGCCCTCGAAGACGATGAATCGCTATCTGGGGCTGCTTGGCGCGCAAGCGGTGGGTATGCCGATGCCACAAATTCCAGAAGCGATTTCGCGGGGGGTGATCGACGGCCTGACGCTACCCTTTGAGAGCGCAGCGGCATTGGGCGTGCTGGATATCGCCCAGAACCACACCTTTTTCGAGGGTGAGCAAGGTTTGTATACGGCAATGATGGTACTGGGCTTAAACCAAGCTAGCTATGATGCACTCTCGCCGGAACTGAAACAGGTGATTGACGATAATGCCGGGCTTGAAGAGGCGCAGCGTATCGGTCAGGTCATGGATCAAGCGGAAGAGAAGGCGATTGAAGCCATTGAAGCGAGTGGTGAAGGTGAAATGTTCTACATCGCTCAAGACTCACTGGCACCCTGGCAGGCAGCCGCTGAGACGGCCACGGCTCAGTGGATTGACGACATGGGTAACCGAGGCTTTGATGGTCAACTGCTCTATGATGAGGCGACTCGCTTAGTAGAGAAATATACCGAGCAGACAATGTAGTCAGTCTTTGTTCTTGTCAGTAAGCCGCCTTCGTACTAGCGAAGGCGGCTTTTATTATTGGTGCATCAGGGGATGGCTAGTCGCGTGGTCATTAGGTAGTTCGACTATGGTCGTGAAGTGATATTGGAAAAGTCCAAGTTTCTGTTGCTATTTTGCTTTTCGGGACGGGTATGCAGGCTGGAACACTGATTACCTTTGATCGTGCGGGTATAAAGGCTCGCTGCGGTGCCTAAACATAGACGAATGTCGATTAGCCCTACGCCTCATAGTGGACTAATGTGGTTGCTTAAAGCGAACTAGTATTCGCTATGCGAACTTACAATAATCCAAGAAAGTCCTGGAGGCTCCTATGAAAATGTCCCTATCCCGATGCATTTTGGCAGCGGCAATTACTGGCCTGGCCGTTAGCTCTGCCCAGGCAGAGACCACCCTGCGGATGGCCCACTTTTGGCCTGGCCCTTCAGGCGTTAATGAAGATGTTTTGCAGGCATGGGCCAATACCATTGCAGAAGAATCCAATGGCGATCTAACCATTCAAATGTTTCCCGCCGGTACCCTAGCCAAACCGGACTCCATTTATGAAGCTGCTGCCAACGGTATAGCCGATATTGGTGCCACCGCCCAGGGCTATACTGCCGGTCGCTTCCCCCTCTCACAGATCGTCGAACTACCTGGGGTAGCGAGCACGGCAACGCAAGGTGCTTGCGTACTGCAAACGCTCTATGACGACGGCCATTTGGATAGCGAATACGAAGACACCCGCCCGCTGTTTATGTTTACCACGGGCCCCGGTGGCATCCACACCATCGACACCGATGTGCAAACCCCTGCCGACCTGGAAGGGCTGCGCATTCGCCGTCCCACCGCTGTAGCGGGCGAGATGCTGGAAAATATGGGCGCGATTCCTGTGGGCATGCCTGCCCCTGATATCTACACCTCCATGCAGCGTGGTGTTATTGAAGGTTTGAGCTTTCCCTGGGAAGGCCTCAAAGGCTTCCGCATCAACGAGCTAGTGAGTTATCACACCGAAGTGCCCTTTTACACGCTGATCTTCGTCGCCACCATGAACCAGCGCGCCTATGACAGCCTGACGCCAGAGCAACAAGCGGTAATCGATAATAACTCAGGCATGAAGTGGGCTGAAAACGCCGGTGCGGTGTTTGATCGGCTTGATGTAGAAGGCAAACAAGAAGCTGCTGATGCAGGCCATACCATTCGCGAAATCGAAAATCCGTTAGCGCATCCTGATTGGCAAGAACCGCTCGAAACCGGTATTGAAAACTACCTAACGCAGCTGGAAGAGCGCGGTCTGGACCAGGCCCGAGATGTATATCAAGCAGCACTGGCAGCCAGTGAGTCGTGTGGTACCCAATAGGGGTAAGGTTATATGAAGTCTACTCTCTATAGGGCCAGCCACTGGCTGGCCCTCATTTGTCGCTTGGTGGCTGGCATCGCACTGATTGGGTTGCTGGCAGTAACCATTGCTGATGTAAGTACGCGTTATCTATCGCGTATAACGGAAGGTGCAATTGCACTGCGCGTTTCAGGCAGTGTAGAGCTGGTTAGCTATTTGATGCTGTTTGCGCTACTAGCGGCCATGGCGGCTAATGTGGAGAAAAGCCAAGTGGTGGTAGAGGCGTTCTCCCACGGCTTGCCGCAAGCGATAAAAAATCGCCTGCAGGGGCTCTTTTTCCTCGGCTTTATGGCGCTGGGGCTGATTCTGTTTGTGGGTTTGCTGGATTCGGCCGCAGCGGCCAGTCGGCACGGCGAAATAACCCAAGACCTGCGGCTACCCTTGGGGCCGATTTACCAGTTGGCAGCAGTGCTCAGCTTGCTACTGGGGATACGTAGCTTTATTCACGCCTTGCTCGGCGTTATTTATGCAGTGGGTGAGGAGGCAACTCATGGGGAGTGAAGCGATTGGTGCCATTGGTCTAGGGCTTTTATTGGTATTGATGATTCTGCGCGTACCGGTCGCCTTAACCATGCTCATTGTGGGGGTAGTGGGGTTTGCGCAAATCATTAGTTGGGATGCGGCTGTAGCGCAGTTAAAAACCGTACCGGTGGAAGTACTCTCTAACTACAGTTTCAGCGCCGTGCCCATGTTTATCTTGATGGGCGTGCTGGCTGCTCATTCGGGGATGGCCGGTAAGCTGTTTGATTCAACGCGTATTATTTGCGGTGGCTGGAAGGGCGGCCTGGCGATTGCGGCCGTGGGCTCTTGCGGCATCTTCTCCGCTATCTCCGGCTCTTCGTTAGCCACGGCGAGCACCATGACCCGGGTAGCGTTGCCGGAGATGGAGCGCTATGGCTATAACCGTGGTTTAGCAACTGGCGCGCTGGCTGCAGGCGGCACGCTGGGCATTATGATTCCGCCCAGTATCGCACTGCTTATCTACGCCATTCTTACCGAACAGTCCGTTGGCGATATGTTCATGGCGGGGCTGATTCCCGGTCTGCTGGGGCTGGTGATGTATTCACTGACCATTACCGTGGTGATGTACCTGCGCCCCTCCCTGGCGGTAGCGGGCGAACCCACTGCTTGGAAAGAGAAGCTGCTATCGCTGACCGGTTTAGTGCCCTTCTTTGGCGTTTTCCTGGTGATGATTTTAGGTATCTATTTTGGTGCCTTTACACCGACGGAGGGCGCTAGCGTCGGGGCGTTCGCCACGCTGCTTTATGCCCTTTCGAAAGGCATGCGCGGTGCGCAGCTATGGCATAGCGTACAAGAGACGTTGGCGCTCTCTGCGGTGGTGTTCTTTATGCTGGTGGGGGCTGAAACGCTGGGTTACTTCATCTCGGTGTCGCGCATTTCGTTCTCTATCACTGACCTGCTCTACGGCATGGATCTCACTCCTATTGTCGTGGTGCTGTGCATTCTGGCGCTCTACTTTGTGCTGGGAATGTTTATGGACTCCATCGCCATGCTGGTAATCACCGTACCGGTGGTTTATCCGATTATTCAGGCAATGGGTATCGACCCGGTATGGTTCGGTATTTTGACCGTACTGACCGTTGAGCTGGGACTGATGACCCCGCCGGTGGGGATGAACGTGTTTGTGATTAAAGCGATGGCGCCGCACGTGGGGCTGGGGGAGATATTTAAAGGGGTTACACCCTTTGTAGTGTCTGACTTGCTGCGCCTGACGCTTTTGATTCTTTTCCCGGTGCTCTCGACCTTCTTTTTACTTTAAGTAAATTGAAATAAGCGACGTACAATATCGTCATTACCGCTGTTGAGAGAGGAAGCCGCCCGGCGCAAGGCCGGGCTGAGCTGGTTTTGAGGAGAAAATAGTCGACGACAAGCGAGGGAATAAAATAACCAACGATGCGCGGTTTAGTGGATAGGATGACGCACGATGGGTTTTATTGCCCGACCATGCTCGGCATCGTCGATCGCTTGGTTGATCTGATCAAAATCGTAGAAGGTCACCAATCGATCAAAGGGGAAGCGGCCCTGTTCATACAGCCGAATCAGCGCCGGTATAAAGATATCGGGCAGCGAGTCGCCTTCCACAATGCCCCGCAGGCTACGCCCCGCTGACATCATATGGGTCAGATTCAGTTCCACCGTGGTCGTGGGGTCGGAGGCGCCAACAATCCCGCAGGTGCCGCGCGGCGCCAGTGCATCCACTGCTTTTTGAATGACGGTGGGCAGGCCCGTGGTATCGAGCGCATGATCAACGCCGATGCCGCCCGTGGCTTGGAAGATCTGCTCCATCAGGTCTTCTGCGTTGGCGGGAATGGCATGACTAGCGCCAAGCTCTTTTGCCAGTGCCAGCCGCTGTTCGTGGAGGTCGACCGCAATGATGGTGGTCGCACCGGCGACCACCCCCGCCATGATCGCGGAAAGCCCCACGGAGCCGGTGCCAAACACCAGCAGTGAATCGCCCGGTGCCACAGCAAGCGAGTTCAGCACTGCACCGGCACCGGTTTGCACACCGCAGGCCAGAGGGCCGAGCAGTTCCAGTGGCGCTGAAGTGGGCACCTTGACGATATTGCGTTCATGGCAGAGGGCGTGGCTGGCGAAAGAGGACTGGCCGAAGATATTGGCGTGAACCGGCTCGGCGTCTTTCGATAGGCCGATGGAGCCATCGGCACGGGTGCCAAAGAAATTCCGTGGGAAAAAATCATGGCAGTAGCTGGCTTGGCCACCCGAGCAACTGGGGCAATGGCCGCAGGAGTTGAAGGTCATGACCACAGGGTCACCGACTTCCACTTTGGTCACTCCGGCCCCAACCGATTCAACAATACCGGCGCCTTCATGGCCGAGTACCACGGGTTGAGGTGTAGGTAGCTGCTGGTCGCGCATGGCGATATCAGTGTGACAAATGCCGGTGGCGATCACACGCACCAGGATTTCGCCTGCGCGGGGCGCTTCAAGCTGTAACGTTTCGATAGAAAATGGTGCCCGAGGCGAGCGGGCAACGGCGGCAATGATATTCATGGCAGGCTCCTGCTGGTTTCAAGAAGATTACTTGGCGATCACCACCGACTGAATCGCGGTGTATTCGTGAAGTCCTGCCTCGGCGAACTCCACCCCGATGCCGGACTGCTTATGGCCGCCGAAAGGAATGTGCGGCGCCATGGCGAAGTGCTGGTTGACCCAGGCGCTGCCTGATTCCAACCGACAGGCGATCTGTTTGCCCAGCGTGAGGTCTTGCGTCCATACCGAACCGCCCAGGCCATAAGGTGAGTTATTGGCTCGCGCTATGGCCTCATCGATATCATCAAAGCGCAGCAGTGAGCGTACCGGGCCAAAAATCTCTTCATCCACTAGCGGGTTACCTTCCTCGATATCGCGAATCAAGGTGGGTTCGACGAAGTAGCCTGGGCCGTAGGTATTGCCTCCAGCAATAACGCGGCCGTGCTGGGGGGCCTGCTCCAGTAGCTTTTGCACTGCCTCGAACTGTTGACGGTTCTGCACGGGGCCATACTGAGTCTCTGGGTCTAATCCTTCGCCTAGCTTGGCGTCGCGGGCCTGCTCGGCGAGGGCGTCGCACATGCGGTCGTAGATGCCGGACTGAATATAGAGGCGCTTAATCGACATGCACACCTGGCCGGAGTTGACGAAGGCCAGCGCGAACAGCTGCGGTGCCACGGCGTCGACGTCCACATCGTCCAGCACGATGGCGGCATCGTTGCCACCCAGCTCCAGGGTGAGGCGCTGCAAGCTATCGGCTGCAGAACGCATGACTGCCCGGCCGGTGGCCGTGGAACCCGTGAAGGACACCTTATTGATGCCGCCATGGCCGGTGAGCAAGGGGCCAACATCACCACCGTCCGGCAGTATGTTGACCACGCCTGGCGGTACCAGGTCGGCAATCATTTCCCCCAGGCGCAGGGTCGCCAGCGGTGTGGTGGGGCTTGGCTTGATAAGGCAGGTGTTGCCCGCAATCAGCGCTGGCCCCAGTTTGTAGCAGGCCATCACGAGCGGAAAATTCCAGGGCACGATAGCGGCCACAACGCCTAGGGGGCGTCGGTGGAGTTCAGCGCGCTGGCGCTCGTCGTCTTGCAGCGTGCGGGGTGAAAGATCCATTTCAGCGAAATAGCGCAAGATGGCCGGAGCCTGACTGGTTTCGACCGCGGCGCCTGCCAGAGGCTTACCCTGTTCCAGGGTTATCCACCGCTGCAGCTCCTCGGCATTTTCCTCAATGCAGTCGGCGATGGCGTGTAACGTCTGGCGGCGTTGTTCCATGGGCGCGTCCCGCCAGGCAGGCCACGCCTTTCTTGCCGCACCAATGGCACGCTCGACGTCTTCAGGCGTGGCCTGGGGGCAGTAGGTCAGGAACTCTTCATTACTGGGATTGATGACGGGCATCTGCTGAGTGCCAGAGACCAGCTCACCATTAATGAGGGCGTGAAATTTATGATTATTTTGCATGATGCTTCTCCTGTTGCGGCTACCCCATTCAATGCCGCATCGAGTGCTTGGTCTTGTGCATCCCTGCAGATTACTTGACGATTTCTGCAACGGTGGGTTGCCAAGCATAAGCACCTGGATCAAGCTAAATAATCGTGAAGTCCTATCAATAATAGAAACAACAAAATCGGAGTCACCCTGACATGAATGCCCTTACCTCAAGAGGGGCAGCATTCCCCGATAGAGCGCCGCCATTCTCGTTAAGCACTACCAGTCTGGAATCTTTCGTGCAAGCAAACGAAAGGCAACTGCTGCCCCTTGAGGTCGCACCATTAACGTCCACGTTTTTCGCCAGGCTGCGAGGGCAGGACTTGCTGCGAAGTCGACTGGTATACATCGCCAGCTCGCCGGTGCGCGTTGCTCGCACACCACGGCTAGCGGCGCAGACCGATGGCGATCATATCTTTAAGCTGGTTTGGCAATTACGCGGTGGCGCGCTGATGACACAGGGCGGCCAAACCATCCGGTTAGCCCCTGGCAAGATGACTATTTATCGGCTATCGAGCCCCTATCAGCTGCATACCCACGGGGATTATCGAGCCCTGATGCTGAAAGTCGATCTTGCCGATATGCCTGAATGGCGACGGTTGGCCGAACGTTGTGAAGGGCTTGCCATCCCTGTAGATGCCGCTGCTCATGCTGCGCTAGCCGCACTGCGCGTTCAACTGAGGTGGGGCAGTGACCCATCGATAGGCCAAGTGGAAGACGCCGCCTTGGAGCTGGTGTTCGGGTCGTTCTGGCGCTACCAAAGGGAGCAGCTTTATAACGCACCCATGCCCAGTGAACGGCTTACCAAAGCACGACGTGTGGTGCTTGAGCGCCTTGCTGATACGCTGCTGGCTCCTGAAGATCTGGCCTATGCCCTGAATATGTCGGTGCGAGGGCTTTACGATGAGTTCCGGCGTTACCGTATGACACCACCCGCAGCATTCATCCGTGAATTACGCTTGGAGCAGTGCTACTTGGCACTGTTAGACGCCACTCCTCAAAGGCGCAGCATCACTCATATCGCTCTGGAGCACGGTTTTTCTGATGGTGCGCATTTTGCCAGGGTGTTCCGCAAGCGCTATGGGGTATCACCTGGCGATCTTCGGGCACGCGGAAAACAGTTGGGTTAGCGGCGAAGCAGTCAAGCAGCCTGGCGTTTATCGTGGAGCCTGCTGCCGCAAGCGAAAATCCCGCGGTGAAAGCGTGGTATTGCGCTTAAAAAAGCGCGTGAAGTAAGCCGGTTCAGAGAAGCCTAAGTTGTCAGAGACTTGGCCAATGGTCATATTGGTATAGGTGAGCTGGCGCTTGGCCTCCAGCAGCAAACGTTCGTGCAGCAACTGCAGGGCGCTGTGTCCGGCGAGTTGGCGGCAGAGCATATTCAAGTGCGCACTACTCACCCCAACCTGCTCGGCTAACTGTTCAATACTCGGCTGCTCGCGATAGTGCGCTTCGATCAGCGCTTGATAGTGCTCTAAATGCTGCCGTCCTTTGTCACTCTGGCGGGGGCCGTAGCGCTTTGCCGTGCTGCCGGTATAAGCACAAAGGCGCGATAGCTCTACCACCAAAGCTTGAATAAGTGCTTCGAGCAGGCTGTTCCGTCCGGGGGCCGGTTGGCGGTACTCCTGGTCGATCTGAGCGACCAGGGTGGCAATTCGCTCAGCCCGATTGGCCTGTAGCAGCGGGTAGAAGTCGGCTTTTTTTAGCGTACTGTTCTCACCCATTAACGTATGTAAGTGGTCAGCCAATGGCTTAGCCAAGGTAATGATGTGCCCCTGCACATCCGGTGAAAAGATAAAGCCGTGAATAGTCATCGCGGGCACCACGATCGCGCTGGCACTCTGAAGCTGGTGGCTCGTTCCCTCCAGCTCTAACTCAACGCTACCTTGCGCAATAAACAGAATATGCACCAGGTCGGCATGGCGATGCGGGCGTATACGCCAGTCATGTAGCTGGCTGCGCTCAGGGATGGATTCGCAGTGAAGCAAGTCTGGCGTGGGCCAATGCTGCGTCTCGCCATAGAGCTTAAATACCGGAACGGACGTTGCCGATGAGGCTGGCATCACCTACATCTCCTATACGACTAAGGTTGAGTAATAACACGCTAAATGTCCAATAATTGATCTAGATCATGCCTTATTATGCGACGTGTTTCATTGAAAAATACAAGTCATAAGTTTTTGATAATGACAACGATGAGGCATCCCCTATGAAGACACAGGTCGCGATTATTGGCGCTGGCCCTTCTGGCCTACTGCTGGGGCAGCTACTCCATCGCCAAGGCATTGATAATGTGATTGTTGAGCGGCGTAGCGGTGAGTATGTATTGAGCCGTATCCGCGCCGGTGTGCTTGAGCAAGGCATGGTGGACTTACTGCGCGAAGCGGGTGTTGACCAGCGCATGGATGAAGAGGGCTTACCCCATGACGGTTTTGAGCTTGTTTTCGACAACCGCCGCGTGCGAGTCGCACTGGATGAACTTACCGGCGGCAGTAAAGTCATGGTTTACGGCCAAACGGAGGTAACGCGGGATTTAATGGAGGCTCGCGAAGCCGCTGGCGCAACCACGCTTTATGAAGCAGACAACGTCCAGCCTCACGATCTGGATAGTGACCACCCCTACCTAACCTTTGAGCACAACGGCGAAACGATCCGGCTGGAGTGCGACTATATCGCTGGTTGTGACGGCTACCATGGCGTCTCCCGTCAGGCGATCCCGCAAGAGCGCATAAAAGAGTTCGAAAAGGTTTACCCGTTTGGCTGGTTGGGCTTGCTATCGGATACTCCGCCGGTCTCCGATGAGCTGATTTACGCACGCCATGAGCGCGGCTTCAGCCTCTGCAGCATGCGCTCCGCTACTCGCAGCCGCTACTACCTCCAGGTGCCGTTAGATGAAAAGGTAGAAAATTGGTCTGACGAGCGTTTTTGGGAAGAGCTCAAGCGCCGCCTGCCTGACGAGGTGGCCGCCAAGCTTGTCACCGGGCCCTCCATCGAGAAGAGCATCGCACCGCTGCGCAGCTACGTGGTCGAACCAATGCAGTACGGGCGGCTGTTCCTGGTCGGTGATGCGGCGCATATTGTACCGCCCACCGGTGCCAAAGGGCTTAACCTGGCCGCCAGCGATGTGAACACGCTCTATCGGCTAATGGTGAAGGTTTACCAAGAAGGCCGCACGGATTTGATCGAGCGCTACTCGCAAACCTGCCTGAAGCGCATCTGGAAGGCGGAGCGCTTCTCCTGGTGGATGACCTCCATGCTGCACAACTTCTCTGACCAAGAGGATTTTAACAGCCGCATGCAGTTAGCCGAATTGGACTACGTGACCAGCTCTAAAGCGGGGCTGACCACCATCGCGGAAAACTATGTGGGGCTGCCCTACGAGTCTCTGGAGTAGCCCTAAGAAACCTCTGATTAACTATTGTACTTGCTCATACGGCGTTAAAAATCGTCTCATGCGCGAGTCCGGACTCGGCGCGCATCACATCAGTTTCTATAGCAGGCGAGAAAATACCGGGCACTGTTGAAATAATGCCTGCTCAGCCTTGAACCGCTGGGCAGGCGAGGAGTACAAAAAATAATTAAAGCCCTAGCTGAGTAGGTTAACCACCCATGGGTTAAAGATCACCGCGAGAATGACGAGACAGGTCGCTACAATGAAAGGAAATATCCATTTCGTGATACGGGGCAAACTGACGTTACTAATAGCCGAGGCCACATAGAGACCGGCGCCGACCGGGGGGGTTAATAGACCTAAGCTTAGTGTCATGCAGGTGACTATCCCAAAATGAATCGGATCAATGTCATAGCTCTGCTGTGCTACCGGCAGTAAAATAGGCACCAAAATGATCAGCGCGGCGATGCCATCCAGCACCATCCCAACGAGTATAAGCATCACAAAGACCAAAAGCATAAACACCAATGGGCTTTCAGTGGTGTTCTGCAACAACTCAGCGACCTGCTGTGGGATTTGGTTATATACCAGCACCCATCCAAAGGCCTTGGCGGCGGCAATCAAAAAAAGCACGATCGCGGTATTGCGTGCCGTACGGCTCAATACTCCCGGCAGTTGCCCCCATTTTAGCTCGCGAAAAAACACGCTGCCGATAATCACCGCCATTAAGGTGGCGGTAGCCGCAGACTCCGTTGGCGTGACAACGCCAAACGCGATTCCGCCCACAATTACGGCGGGAATACTGAGCGTGAAGAGGGCGCTGCGAGTGGCGCGCCACAAAGGAATGCTGTCTCGCTCACCGGTTGGAGAGTTATGCGCACGGCGTGCAATGATCGCAATGAGCCCGCTGATTAATACAAACAGCAACAGCCCTGGGAGAACACCTCCCATAAACATGGCGCCAATCGATACCTGAGCAATGACTCCATAAATAATAAACACCATTGAAGGTGGGATAATGGGCCCTAGCAGGCCAGCCCCAGCGGTCAGCGCAGCAGCAAAGCCCCTATCGTAGCCGTCACGCTCCATTTCCGGGGTCATCACCCGGCTCATAATGGCGATCTGCGCTGTGGCTGAGCCCATAATGGAAGCGAGCATCAAATTTGAAGTGAGCGACACGTAGGCAATGCTATGGGGAATCCAGGCAAACCACGCACGCGCCGCGGTAATAATGCGTCGGGTTATGCCACCCTCGTTCATGACTTCCCCTAACAGAATAAACAGCGGTATTGCCAGCAAGTCCAAGACGTCTAACGAGCTAAAAATTACCTGGGGCAAGCTTTCCAGAAGACGGTAGTTACCTGATGCAAGGACAAAAGTGAGCGTTGAGCCCAGTAGGACAAAGGCAATTGGCATGCCAAGCAGCATAAATACCAGAAAGGCCATAAATGTCATAAGATCACTCCTCGTCGGTAGCCAGAGTAAAGTTCACGCGTGAGCGATCGGAAAGCCTAGCGATGAGGTGAAATATCGACGTGGCACAGAAAAGCGGCACAATGAGGTAGAAATGCCACTTGGGCCAATCCAAGGTAATGGCAATGTCGTAGCTGACTGATGGCGAGCGCAGCCAGGTGATGGTGTACCACAATATCGTCGCCAAGATGGCCAAACAAAGTAGCTCCGTTAGCCAGTAGCAAACTCGCTGAGCAGTTTTTGGCAGAATCGCCATTAACATAGTCAAACGCACATGCTGGTCATGATGAATGGCTATGGATATCGCCAGAAATGCCATCCAGATCAAGATATAAACGGCGAGTTCGTTGGCAAAATATAGAGGACTGTTAAACACATAGCGGGCGATAACATTCACCATTAAAAGTACGCTAAAAGCGACGATAAGCCCGCTGCAGGCAAATTGCTCAACTCTTGCTAAGTGTCGGCTTGCGCGGGTAAGCCATGTTTCACAGGGAGAATGCATGGAAGGACTCCTTGCTGGGGCAGAGCGGGGCGCAAGTGCGCCCCGACGCATTTTTATTTAACGTTAAGGAGTTCGTTTGATTGCTGTTGGAAGGCTTGGATAAGCGGGTGATCGCCAAAGCGCTCAGCAAAGGCCTGGTTAGCCGTGCTAAACGCGCTCTCAGCATCTGCTAGCTCGGTTACAGTAATACGCTCTTCGAGCATGGCGCGGTTGCGCGCTTCTGCTGCAATTTCCGTCTCAGTACCCCAGGCAAGTGCCTCAGCCATGGCGGTATCAATTAGCTGGCGTTCTGCATCGCTAAGTGAAGCGCGGGATGCTTGGCCCATTATGGCTACCTCAGGAAACGCCATATGGCTAGTCAGTGTTAGATGCTCCGCTACTTCATAAAAGCCCGAACCTACTAAGGCATCGAGGTCAATATCCACACCATCCAGCATACCGTTTTGGAGGCCTTGGTAAACATCCGGCAAACTCGTCGGGGTGGGCCGAGCCTCAACGGCTCGCCACCAGGTATTCATCGCTGCGAACGGAATAATGCGGATGTTTTTGCCGCTAACATCCTCAGTGCTGTTAACAGCGCTTTCGCGCATAAGAATATGGCGCATGCCCGCAAAGGTATAGCCGAATGCGTGCAGACCTTTGCTCTCCAGGTTCTGCAGCATCTGCTGAGCAGCATCTGTCTCGGTGGCCTTGGCCGCCTCTTCTACGCTGGAAAAGAGGAAGGGAGTGAACCAGCCGACGAAAGCTGGTTCACGCTGGCTGGTAGCTGCAGCGGTCATAAGCCCTATGTCTAGCAGTCCGGTCTCCATTTGGGTGAACATGGCCGATTCATCCCCTAGCTGGCCGGATGGGAAAATGGTAATGGTTAAATCACCATTACTTCGCTCTGCCACTGTGTCGGCTAGGCGTTGGGCGGTTTGATTCAAAATATGCTGAGGCGGAGTAATTAATCCCAGGCGTAACTCTTTGGCCTCGACTTGTGTGCTGGCAATTAACGCTAGGCCTAGCGGAATCGCGCAAAGATAGCGAGTGGCAGTATTTAGTATGTTTGTCATTGTATTTACCTTATTTTTAGAGGTTTTTTTCTTTCTCACTGAAAATTAGTTGTGCTCTTATAAAATCATAAGTCAAAAACGGAATTCTAAAATTTTATGAGCATGGTGGTTTGCAAGAGTTGTAAACAGTTATTACTTTTTATTAGGAAGTTATTATATTAAGAGCGCGTCAAATATCCTTATCATATAGCCAAGCCAGCCCTTCATAAGACTGCTCTGGCGTCCGAGAAGCGAGCATGGCATTGCGCAGTTCAGCCGTAACCCCTGTCGCGTGATAGAACTCACCGTGAACACGGGCCATAATCTGACAGCGTCCGGTGCGCAGGTAGCGCCGCTGCTGGTACGCCTGAAAGGCACTGGCGATATCGTCACTGCAGCGGGCAACCTCATCAGCTAGCACAACAGCATCCTCTATAGCCATGCAGGCACCTTGGGCAAGGTATTGCAACATCGGGTGAGCAGCGTCTCCGACCAGGGTGGCACGGCCACGGCTCCACTCTTTCACAGGCTCTCTATCGCATAACACCCACATACGCCAGCTATCAATTTTGGCTAACAGTTCTTGAACCGTATCGCAGGTTCCAGCGAAACGCTGCTTGAGCTCCTCAGGATCTCCTTCTGTATTCCAGCCTTCTACATAGCGGTCGCTATGGAACACGGCAACCAGATTGAAGAGCTTTCCTCCACGTAACGGATACTGCACGAGGTGGTTTTTGGGGCCGCCCCACAGAATCATGGCATTACGGCGATAGGCTTCTGGCACTTCCTCGATAGGAATTACCGCACGATAGGCAATGTGACCGGAAACCCTCGGAGCTCCATCGCCGACAATGCTCTCGCGAACCTTAGACCATAGGCCATCGGCCCCTATCAAAGCACTTCCTGAGATTACTTCCCCCTGAGCTGTGGTGACATTCATCTTGCCATTGGCCTCTGAGAAGGAGGCGACCCTAGTAGAGGTTCGAAACTCTATCTGGCTTGATGCACGACACGCGTTGAGCAGTACGTTGTGTAAGTCGGCACGATGGATCAGTGCATAGGGGTACTGGAAGCGTTCGATGAATGAGTCACCCGCCGGGATCTCAACAACCGGCGTGGCATTGACGCTGTCCATCATGATCAGTTCATCTGGCAGCACCGCCAGTTCACGTGCCTGCGCCAATACCCCTAGGCGATCAAGGGCGCGGAAGCCATTCGGTCCTACTTGGATACCAGCACCCACTTCACGAAACTCATCGGCCTGCTCAATAACCAATGTTGGGATGCCGAGACGAGACAAGGCCAGTGCTGATGCAAGGCCACCAATCCCGCCGCCGATAATAAGAATAGGCTGCTGAGTACTCATGATGCCTCCACGTTCACACTGATCTTACCAATACGCTCAATCTCACAATTGATGGTGTCACCAGGCTGGATAGGCCCCACCCCCTCTGGTGTCCCGGTATACAGCAGATCGCCGGGCTCGAGGGTGTAGAATTTGGAGGCAAACTCTATAAGTTCGGCTACATCCATGATCAGATCTTTGGTATTGGCGCTTTGTCGCACTTTTCCATTCACATCTAGGGTCATCGCTAATGCATGAGGGTTTTCTACCTCATCGGCGGTAACCAGCCAGGGGCCCAGCACTGTGTAGGAATCTAGCGACTTACGCAGGCTGCGCTCCTCCGGCCCACGAATCGTGATATCCAGCCCGATGCTGTATCCCGCCACGTAGGACAGCGCATCCTTTGCTAAAACGTTTTTGGCACGTTTGCCAATGATGGCAACCAATTCGATTTCGTGGTCGGTTCGGCGGTCCGGAAGATCGACGCACACAGAATCATCAGGACCGACCAGTGAGCTTGTAGCTTTGAGGAACAGCCCTGTCTCCTGTATCTTTCGCACATGTGCTCGGGAGAAAGTCGCGGTATCCTCAATGGCCTCATCCAAGTGGGCTTGGTAGTTGACTGGAGCCGCGACAATCTTGCCGGGGTTGGCAACCGGGGAGCGCAATGTCACCTTGCTGAGAGGATAACGCCGAGCGAATTGTATGGCATCCGCTATGACAGGCATTAATTCTGGTAAGCAAGCAATCAGTTGATCTCCACGGGGATAGGGATATTCCGAGGTACCGATACGAGTTAGGACGCTTGAGACGTCCAATACCTCGTTACCATCTACGACACCCAGGCGATTGTTATTGAACAAGCAGATTTTCATGCAATGGTTATCCTTTGTATCAGGGAGTTGTCAGGCTTTTTTACTCTCGCCCTTCCAAAAGCCCAAATGTTCCTGAAGGGGACGATCTGAAAAACTGAACAAAACACATTCATCGGAGGCTTTGAAGCGGCGCCAGGCCCAGCCAGGAACCACAAACACATCGTGCTGATTTGCCGTCCACTCCTGATCTCCGACGTGAACGCGGACACTACCTTCCACTACGCAATAGACCGCACCATCTGTTTCCCTATGCTCCACGCCTTGAAACCCTGGTGGCAGAAGCTGTATGTAAGCGCCCATGGTAAGGATCGGTGATTCACCATTGGTGGGATTGGTAAAGGCCAGCTTGAGCCCAATGGCAGGATCACAATCACCACTCTCAGCGAGCTGAGTCAACGCCGCCCGAGTGCGCTTATAGGGGTAGTGGAACAAGGGGCTCGTCGTGCCACTGCCCTGATACCCAACTGGGGTTAACCCGGATGCATAACGCGCTTCAGAGTCGCCTGCCGGTCGACGAACTTCCTGGCGATTGTTCGGATCGTCAGCAGAGAAGCCCGCGTTAAGCATCTGTACGACAGGTACATCAAGGCCATCCAGCCACATCACCGGGTCGCTGCCCTCGGCGCCATGGTCGTGGAACACCCCGGATGGTGTGATCACGAAATCACCAGGGCGCATCATTACTTTTTCACCGTCCACATTAGTGAAGCCACCTTCGCCGCTGAGAATCAGGCGCAAGGCCGAAGCCGTATGCCGATGACTTGGCGCGACCTCGCCAGGCAGAATCATCTGAATGCCTGCGTATAGTGAGGTGGTTACCAAGGATTTACCGCGTAGCTTTGGGTTTTCCAGCACCAGGACGCGACGCTCGGCATCCTCGGCTGAAATGGCTTCACAAGCCATCTCCATGTTCTTGCGAATCGTTTTATCACGCCAGATAACAGGCTCCAGTACCTGTTTAGGCTCACGTGGTGTCAAACCTCGCAGCACCTCCCATAGTGGCGCCATGTTGTCTTTGGAGATTAATTCTTTAAATGCTGTATCGGTCATAGCTCCTCCTTAAGATTCAGCTGATGTGTGTTTGTAAGGATCAGCAATTATTGTCTCTGCCGTAAATAAGACAATTTTTTCGTAATGTGATAATTTTGCTTTTTATGCGGTTGGGGTCAAGGCAAAAATATGTATTTGCGACAAAAGTATTATCTTCTGGAGGCTTTGATACAGGCTATGGTGCTAGGCGCTTAAAATTTTTTTTCAGCAATCACAGCGTATTGAGGCAACTGATGGTCATGTGTGACAGTCAGTTATTGCAGTAAGCCCCTAGTGAGCTTTGCAAAAGATGCGCGCAGTGGTTTAAGGGCGCTATTAACAGACTGGAAATGTTGAGGTGGCTTTGAAAGAGAATTCTCAGGAACGGCTGCTGCGATTACTTTCCCTGTTCGCTGATGAAGAAAAAGGGGAGTGGTCGGTCGATGAGGCGTCTGTACATTTGGGGATTTCGGCCAGCCAGACCTACCGTTACTTCAGAACGCTTGCCTCGGCCGGTTATATTTCAGCCTATACGACAGGGAGGTATGTACTTGGCCCGGCGATAATTGAGCTGGACCGTAAACTAAGGATTGGCGATCCAATGATTCATGCGGCGAGAAGTATTATGCGAGAAATGCTCAGCTCGGCACCTTCTGCCAGTATCGCCATCCTTTGCCGCTACTTCCGCGGCCAAGTAATGTGTGTGCATGAGGAATTCGAGACTTATCAGCACCATGAGATTAGCTATGAGCGTGGCCAGCCGCGACCTTTATATCAAGGCGCTGCATCAAAAGTGATTCTAGCCAACTTACCCTTACGCCAAGCTAGAGCCTACTTCAACCACGCTTCTGATAAATTCAACCAGTTTGGCCTTGGCGCCAACTGGACAGAGGTCAAGCGAAGCCTTCGAGAGCTTAGAAGCCAGCCTGCTATTATCACGGCAGGTGAGCTTGGAACAAGTGCCTCTGGGATTTCAGCCCCTATTTATGACGACAAGCGAGTTCTTGGAAGTGTCAGCCTCGTCTTACCGATAACCGTCGCAACAGAGGAAGTAACCTCTTTTTTGATGCCCGTTGTAGCAGCAGCAGGTCAAGAAATGACCAGTAAAATGCAGCACTTAGCTCAATTGCAGCAGTGATGAAGACGCCATCTATTTGCCCCGTGCCTGCTTTCGCAGCACAGGGCTTTTTGTCAATAGCAAATGCTTAATTCATTGAGCGCTAGAAGGGATACTGGATACCTTGCTCCATAACACTGACCCATTGGGTGGTGGTGAACTCATCCAGGTTTGCGGGGCCACCGAAGCGACCGCTGGTACCTGAGCGGCCCATGCCGCCGAAGGGCACCTGAAATTCATTGTTTACCGTCTGATCATTAATATGCACCATGCCTACTTTGATGCGATCAGCAATGCGCAGGGCTCGCTCTGTAGAAGCGGAGTGAATAGCGGCGGCTAGCCCATAGGAGGAAGCATTGACTAATGCGATAGCATCCTCATCGGTATCAAAAAGCGTAATGGGGGCTACAGGGCCAAAAATTTCCTCGCCAAAAGCAGGCATTTCTGGCGTCACGCCGCTAAGAACCGTGGCTTCAAAGAAGTTGCCATCGCGTTTACCGCCAGCGATTACCTTAGCACCCATTGCTACTGAGCGGTTTACGATCTCCTCTACACGCTTGGCTTGCGCCTCATTGATCAATGGGCCGAGGTGTACCTGTTGTGTCCAAGGGTTACCTGTAACTAGGCGGGCGGCCCGGTCGGCGAGTTTCTTCATGTATTTTTCCGCCACTGAATGTTGTACTAAGTGTCGTCCCGCCTGCATGCAGATTTGACCCTGGTGGAGGAAAGCCCCCCAAGCCGCGGAAGAGGCGGCAGCCTCCAAGTCGGCATCTTCTAAAACCACCATTGCATTGTTGCCACCAAGCTCAAGGGCACATTTCTTGAGCATACGCCCGCAGGTTTCGCCAATCTTCTCGCCAACGGCGGTAGAGCCCGTAAAGGAAATCATGCCGACATCCGAGTGTTGAACCAACGCCTCACCCACCTCGGGCCCACCTGGTAGTACGTGGAACACGCCCTCCGGCAAGCCAGCTGCTTCTAGAACCTCGGCCATCAAAGCACCTCCACAGATAGCGCTCATTGGGGCTGGCTTCAGGATCACACAGTTGCCCATGGCTAAGGCAGGAAAGACCGAGCGCATGGCTAAGAGGATGGGGAAGTTCCAAGGAGCTATAACCCCCACTGTGCCAATGGGTACCCGCTTCCAGTAATTGCGACGACCTGGCATGCTAGAAGGGAAGATCTGTCCGTTGGGTTGCATGGGGAGTGCTGCGGCCATCTGGGCCTGTTCATAGGTAACCTGCAGTTCCCATTCAGCCTTGGCTGCTGTAGAGCCGCACTCACGAATATTCCAGCGATTGATTTCTTCGGCCCGTTCTTTGAGCAGAGCGGCGGCCCGGCGTAGGATCTCTGCTTTTTGATCGAAAGGTAACGTGGCCCAATGTTGCTGAGCTGAGTTAGCGATAAGTGCAGCGCGACCTACGTCTACGGGAGTAGCCGTCTGAACTTTAGCGAGGACTTCGCCGGTGGCGGGTCCAATTACGGCAGCCTGAGGCCCTTCAGCTGTTTGCCACTGTCCCAGGTAAATTTTGTCTTCCCAGATGGGTGAAGTCTCATTCATATAAATATTCCTTATTGTATTTGCGAGTGTAATGACTAACTGAGATGGCTTTAATTCGGAAACGACTGATATGCTGATGTGAAAATATAACTGTTCAAGGAAGTATTCCAATTTAGGAGAAAGGTAGACGAAATATTATTTTGTGTTTCTGTACTTCGTGTTTGTAGCTGCCGCAAGAGATCATTGTTTTACTGGGATAAGGGGCAAGTCAGCAACGATATCTTATTCTAAGTTCTACTTATGCTTCATTGCCCCCGAAGTCTCCTAGTCTAAAGCCCCTGCCTTCTTCTCTAATTCGTCAACAAAATTATCTTCACTGTTACTTTTTTTACTAGAAGCTGCTGCCTCCAGGGCTGCATGGTATGGACAGCCGATAAATTTGGGGTCGTCTTTATATTGTTGAGCAAAGTGTTCGGGAAAGCGTCCATCCAGATCCTTTATCTCGCTCCGAATACTTTTTTTCTCTTCGCTTGACATCCGCAATCTCTCTTCGATATAGCTTTCGGTTGGGTCGTCAGCGTTTTCTTCCATCTGCCAGAAAATATAGCCCATAAGCTTCGGGAGAATCTCAGCAGCCATTGGGTCGGGTGGGTCGATACCGAGCGTTTTTAGCGTAGTGGGTAGCGACATGGCCCTAATTAGCTGGTGGCCAAACCAGTGAAGCGGGGGTGGAAAAAACCTGAAAACAAACTGCTCATAGATAGCATTAGCTACCAAGTTGGCTCGCTCGGGTGTCGGCCTAGGAGTGTTTTCATACTGTTCACAGAACTCTACTAGCTCTTCAAAACTATTTGGATAGCCTGTGATGGGTTGACCGTTTTCCGCATAAAAAAGTTTAGACATGTCACGCCAAAAAAGGTGAGCCGCTATTTTCTCTTTTTCAGATATACCAGGGGCCCCCATCTTCAGTTTTAGGCGATGCATTGTGGTTGCAGAAAACGCCAACGTATAGATGTAATCTTCATTATAGGAGAATGCGCCAGGGTACTTTTTGGCCCAATAAGCATGAAGCTTATTTATACTCTCAATAGATTTGAGAGTTCTCTCATCGTTAGGGCCATAGAACCACCAAAGAGCATTGGCACTGCCCGTCTGCTCAACCCGCGAGGTGGATTGGTGAAGTACTTTCCCTCCATCTTCTCGCCAGACAGCTTTTGACCCCCAGTCCGTTACGATAAAGTTGGGGAAGGTCAATGCGTAAATAAAATTTTGCATGAAGTCATTCAAGCGATAACTGCTTGAAAGCCTCCATATTTCGATGTAATCTTTATAGGGATCGAGGCTCTCGATCTTATCTGCGATCCATTTTTTTGGCTTATTCATAGCTTTACACCTCGTGGTAGATTCATTTTAATTAAAGTGGATACGCTAAGCGCGCTTGGACTGAGAAGTCGTTTTTTGCGCGATTTTCGACTTCTGTCTCGTGATATACGTTGAACCAAAGCCATGGTCCGCGCGTGCTTTTCCACAATAGCCCTGGTCCAATGCCTAATACCTCCTCTCGCGAATCTTCAAGTCGTTGTCCATTGACTTTGTCGTCCTCCAGTTGCTTAAAGTAGTATCCATTTAAGCCAACTGACACGTTCGGAATGACTTCATAAGAGGCGGCGAAGTTTGACCAGGCGGCTTGGCCTGCTTGGGTATCGCGAACTGGATCACCATTGAACAACTGGTAGGTACTGCTGGCAGGATCGCTGTTTTTGAAGTTGTATAAATAATGCAGCCGCCAGCTCATTTCCCAACGCTCAGCAGGCATCCACGTTGCCGCCCAATAAGGGTTTATCGAGTAAAAATTTGAACCGGGATTAAAGTCTTTAGTCTCATCGTATTCACCTATAGGCAACGAAACATCAAGCGCCAAACGCTGAACGAACGTAGGCCGTCCCTGAGCATCGACTATTGGATCAAACTGAACCATTGGGCCAAGAGATATATCTCCAAAACCTGTACCGTTGTCTTTTAATTGAGGGCCTTTAGCCCCAAAATCAGCATCGAGTGAAACGATTGGTAGAATGATGCTCCAGCCTAAATGCCCTCCTCTCCCAATTGTTTTTGGTGAGTAGTAAGTAAATTGATTTACTAAAGTGGTGGCACTGAACTCTGGGTTATCAAAAACCTTATTATCATTGCCATCGTTATCGCGGAAAGACGTTGCTCTACTGTGCTGTAAGTAAATATTGTGATTAAGTCCAGGCGGCCCAGCGAAGCCGTCATAGAAACTGGTATTACCAAGGTTTATGCCACCTGGCTGACTAACGGCAGGTGGGGGTGGACCATTTGCCGCCAAGGCAGAAGAACATACCAGGGCAAATAGAGACGACGAGATTATTGCACGTGCGTACATGGGAGCTTTATTCATACATCAAGGCCTGTTGTTATAGTAGTTTTGGGTGTTTAACTTTTAATACAGAGGTCTAATGCCTCTGTTGCACCTGACTTTAGGAGAGAAAAAAGATCGTGTCTTGTCTGAAAGCGACATATTTGAGCAGCTGTGCCATTACGACATTTCATGAGTCGTAGCGTATGCGAGTTACTTAAAGTTCAAGCTCATGGCCCCCCCTTTGCAAGATACGGGGAGGTATTTTTGAAGGTGCGACGTCACCCCCTGTTTGAGTAGCGCTACACTTTAGAGTCCGATCCTACGTCAGGAGATTGGACATGAAGAAGCGTTTCAGCGAAGAACAGATCATTGGTTTCCTGGGCGAAGCAGAAGCAGGACTGCCCATCAAGGAGCTGTGCCGTCGGCACGGTTTCTCAGAAGCCAGTTACTATCTATGGCGCAGCAAGTTTGGCGGCATGAGGGTCCCCGATGCCAAGCGACTCAAAGAACTCGAAGCCGAAAATGGACGCTTAAAAAAGCTGCTCGCCGAATCACTACTGGAAATGGAGGTCACTCGCGAGGCGCTGAGAAAAAAGTGGTGAGTGCCGCTGCACGCCTCGACGTGGTGCGCTTCATGGTGTCAAGTGGTCTAAGCGAGCGCCGGGCGCTCCATGTCATCCGCATGAGTGCCAGTGCATTGCGCTATCAAGCGGCCCCTGACCGCAACAAGGCTCTGCGTGAACGTATTGTTGCCTTGGCACACCGGCATCGTCGCTATGGCGCTGGCATGATCTACCTGAAACTGCGTCAAGCCGGTGAACGGGTCAATCATAAGCGCGTCGAGCGCCTCTACGCGGCGGCTCGGTTGCAGGTAAAACGCCGCAAGCGGAAGAAGGTGTCTACCTCTGAGCGAAAGCCACTGGGTCGCCCTTGTGCCGCCAACCAGGTCTGGTCGATGGATTTTGTGTTTGACCGTACGGCGGAAGGCCGCGTGATAAAGAACCTCACCGTTGTCGACGACGCTACCCATGAAGCCGTGGCGATCGTGCCTGAACAGGCCATTGGCGGGTTGTTTTTAACACGGATTCTAGATCAACTGGTTTTACAACGTGGCTTACCTAGCGCCATTCGTACGGATAATGGAAAGGAGTTCTGTGGGCGGGCCATGCTCTCATGGGCGCATCTACGTGGCGTTGCCCTGTTTTTAATTGAACCTGGAAAACCCAACCAAAACGCCTACATCGAATCGTTTAACGGGCGCTTTCGAGATGAATGTCTGAATGAGCATTGGTTCACTAACCTTCACCACGCCAAGGTGGTCATTGAGGCATGGAGGCGGGAGTACAACGAAGAAAGGCCGAAGAAGTGTCTTGGTGGGCTGACACCGTCAGCCTATGCCGAGCAACTGGTGGTAAGACACGATAAAGTTACGTCTGACTCTAAACCCGGGTGCTACTGAAGATGGGGTGACGTCGGGTGATTATTGAAAGCAAGAGGGGTGGGCCTGGAGCTCTGCCAACTGTCAAACAACATATTGTCCGAGAATACGATGATTAGCCTGTGTTGAGCGAGGAGGGCTTCGAAAGTAGCTCGGCTCATAGCAATGGGTAGCCGATAGAGATGAGTGGGTTTGCTTAATAGCTTTTCGTTAATATTGTTAATTAAAATTAAGTTTTGAAATATCAGCCGGCCCTGGCTGAATCGCGAAAGACTCGCGGTGAAACGCCATAAGAAGCTTTAAATGATCTGCTAAAGTGTGCACTACAGGTAAAACCCCATTTATGTGCTACATCACTAATCGTGCGCCCTATGCTATTTGGGTCTCGAAGGTCTTCTGCACAGCGGGTTAAGCGGCGCTGCCAGATATACTCACTTAAACTACACTCACTTTCATCTTCAAATGCGCGATGAAGGGTTCGTGTAGAGCACTGCGCAATCTGGGCTATTCGCTCTACGGTTAATTCATGGCTAGAAAGGTTCCTATCAACGAAATCTTTTATCCAGTTTTTCTTAAATAAGCGCGGGTTATGCTCAAGCTCTTCTTCCTTGTTCTTGTTTTCAACCGTGTTCTGGAGCAAGGAAATAATACTTTTGCCTAGCGAACAGGATGTGGCATCGTTCAGGAGAGGGTACTGTGTATAGGCGTCGACAATAAAATTATGGAGCATTCGGCCTAGTCCATTCCGATTATTTATGCGTAAATCTTTTGGGATGGTGGCAGGCGTACCAAGATTGCCACAAAGAAGCATTAAATACTCACAGTTTTTGGTACTTGTAACAGTGAAATGTCGGCCACAGTCTAGAAAGAGGAGGTCTCCGGGAGTGAAGGTAGAGCTTTTACCACTTTGTTCAACCTGGCTCACTCCGCCCATTTGTAAAACCAGCAACCCAGGGTGAGCATCCCGATATGCGGTTTTATTAATGCGTCGAGAAAATCGGTGAGGGCTGCAAACCATTCTGCAGAATTGCAACTCACCAAGCGCGCCGTATTCAAGTCGTCCCTTGAATGGTTCTTTGTATAGTGGTGAAACCGAAGTACTTTCCAATCGCCGGATGCGTTCCGGGGTTTTCCCCAGATGAATACTCATGACATCTTGCCATTCTTTAAGGCGTTTAGTATGGCTGAAATGCTCTGTGCTAACGCTGGAAAAATGTCTCATGGTGCGCACTCATTTTGTGTGAGGTGGCTATTAAAAAGTACATCCTTAGCTTTAGGCTGGCCCATTGCAGCAGTTGCTGGCGGCTATACGGTATTCAAGAATATTAAGCGCTCTAAGCGTTGATGCCCCCCCCCGGAGCGTCAGTGCAGGGGCAGCAGCAATAATAGTAATAGGGAGGACCTTGTTGAAACTGGTTTTTTGGCTTCTGCCTTCATCCCTTTTTTTAATTCATGAACAGCAATATATTGTTTGCTTCAAAGTCTTTCTATGACTTCATCAGCCGATGCAATCTCAGCAACACAGAATGAAAGGCTTGTTAGTGTCGCCTTTTGGACATCTTCGGCACTCATAGCACCGGCACCCAGGTCAGGATGATCCATAGTGCCAGTAGCGTCCGAAACAAAAATGGTTTTGTAGTCTCTAAACTGAGCATCTCGAGCAGTCGATTCACAGCACATATTAGTAACAGTGCCAGTAATAATAAGCGTATCAATTCCCCTATTTCTAAGCTGAGTCTCAAGGTCCGTGTTGTAAAAAGCACTGTAGCGGTGCTTTTTGATGACAAGCTCTCCTTCTTGGGGAGCGATGTCTGAATATATTTCTGTACCCGGTGTGTTATCAACAAGAGCTTCTTGGCTGTCGATAGGCGGCCAGAAGCCTGACATCAGCCCCATGTCGCCACGATCTTTTCCGTGCACATGAGTTGTGTAAATTACCGTGGCGCCCTTTTTCCTGCAGACATCTATCAGTTTCTTGATATTCGGTACAGCTTTAGTAGCCATGGGTACACACATCGGTGCACCTAATTTAACAAAATCATTTTCCATGTCAATGACAAGAAGAGCAGTTTTTGTGGGGTTGTTTAGTTCAAATTTCATTACTCATTCCTTCTTAAATGTCTATGGGCTAAATAGGAAATAGTGTCGAAGGAGTCATGGCAACAAACCAGGTAACCAGAGCGCTATTGCAGGGAAGAATATGCACAGAGCCAACCCAGTGATCTGAAGAAGGACGAACGGGATGATCGAACGATAAATAGTGCCGATTCCGATCTTACCTTCCGTAATTCCCTTAAGGTAGAACAGCGCATAGCCAAAGGGCGGTGTGAGAAAACTCGTTTGTAGGTTTATGGCGACCAAAATGGCAAACCAAATCAGAATGGCTTGACTGCTTAGTCCCAACCCGAAATCCAGTATTTCTACCACCGGAGCTACTAGGGGAAGAACCACGAAGCTGATCTCAATCCATTCCAGAAAGAAACCAAGCACAAAGATCAAGCCCATGATCAGCAGTAGCAAACCATAGGGCCCAAGCCCCGTACCAGTGATCAAGGCCTCGATCATGTAATCACCACCCAACCGCTTGAAGACGACAGAAAAACTGGTAGCACCGATCACGACGAACAGAATCATCGCCGATGTGCGGGCGGTCTCCTGTACGGTTTTACTAAGTGTGTTCCAACTAATACTGCGCATTAGCAGCGCAAGGATCACACTGCCCAGTGCACCGATTGCCGCCGCCTCCGTCGGTGTAGCTATCCCTGCCATGATTGAACCCAGTACGGCGAAGATCAACACGCATGGGCCAAACAGGTCCCGCGCCAAGGCTAACATGAGAGGAGATGTGTCGGTGTCAGTGGCGTCGAGGTCCGGCAGCGGCGCCCAATGGGGCTTGATACGAGCGATGATCAATAGGTAAGCAACATAGAGGGCGCCGAGCAACAGCCCGGGAATTAGTGCGGCTTTGAACAAGCCTCCTACCGATACTTGAAGTATCGAGCCCATGAGAACCAGCATGATGGAAGGTGGGATGAGAATCCCAAGCGTACCGGAAGCCGCTATCACCCCACAGGCCATCTCCGGGTGATAACCTTGCCGCACCATCACGGGTAACGCTAGAAGACCAAGCATAACCACTGACGCACCAATAATGCCCGTACTGGCAGCCATCACTACACCCAGAATAGCTACAGAAATGGCGAGTCCACCGGGCGTCCGCCCGAATACACGCTGCAAGGTTAGTAGCAATCGCCTCGCCACGCCGGAACTCTCAAGCATTAGGCCCATAAACACGAAGAGCGGGATGGCGATCATCAACCAATTCTCGACCACACCACCGTAGATACGTGATCCTACTGTGGCCAAGAAAGGAACGGGAATGCCGCCGATGAAGGCGAAAATAATGCCTAGCCCGCCTAACAGGAACGCTACAGGATAACCAGTAAAAATACCGGCCAGCAGCGATACCACCATCAACATCGCCAAATAATATTCACTGATGAATTCAGCCATTGTTGACCTCGTGATCTGTCTCCGCTTTTCGCGGGTCAAGGATGATGGTTAGCTTCTCGAATACTTGACCAAGGGCTCCCAAGGCTAAGAAAACCAGAGAGATGGGAAGTATGGCCTTGATCAGATAGCGATCCGTGAGTCCCCCGTAGTTCGATTTCTCCCCTGTCAAGAAGGACATCGTCACGAAGTGCTTAGAAAGCCAAGCGACCAGCAGACAAAAGGGAATCAGCAACACCAAGTGACCGATCACATCAACCATGGCGCGATGACTAGGCGATAAGCGGTGATAAATCAGATCGACACGCACATGGGTATCGTGATGTAGGGCGTAGGTGCCTCCGAACAGTGTCAAGACACCGAAAAGGTGCCACTGAAGCTCAGTGATGCTGTTGATGGTCAGGGCATTTCCGAAAAGGAGCACCTTATCGTTCCAGCGAGCAATCTCGTTGATGCCAGTAGCGTTGAGCAGTACGGTCAACAGGACAGCCGCCATCACCAGCAATACCAGCCAGCTGGTGACGCGACCTACCAACAGCCCCATCCCGACCAAGGGTCGAGACAGGGCGGAAGAGACCGCAGCGCCACGCTCACGCCAAGGGGCGAGAGGGGTCGTAGTCATAGTCAGTCCCCTTGGACATCTGTTTTGCTAGGAAGGGTTTGGAGGTCATGCCACTGCTGCATCTTTTCGGCATGCTCCATTAGTGATGTGTACGCTTCGTCGAACTCGGGACTCTCAGCCACTAGTTCGCTGCGCACTTCATCCCAACTATCGTGTAGGGCATTGAGAACCTCATCAGGGAATCGGCGGATCTTGACGCCACTCTCTTCCAGTTCACGTAGCGTCTCTACCTGGGCCGGGATCACCTCATCAGCCTCTTTCTGGATATTGGCCTGACAAGCGGTACTGATCTGCCCACGCTGAGAATCGCTGTATCCGTCCCAGACGCTCTGGTTGATGAGCAGTGCAAGCCAGCCTGCCCCTTGCTGCCAGCCGGGGAAATAGTAATACTCGGCAATCTCGTCCAAGCCCATCGCACTATCAACTTGGGGAATCGAGAACTCGGCGGCATCAACCCGACCACGCTCAAGCGAGAGGTAGACTTCGTTCCCGGGAATCAATTGTGTTGAAGCGCCGAATTTGTTTAGAACCTGTGCGCCCAGCCCAGAGATTCGCATCGACAGGCCGTTCAAGTCATCGGTGCTGTTGATTTCCTTGTTGAACCAGCCGCCTGGCTCTTGGGGTAGGTAGGAGCAAGCCAGGAACTTGACGTTATAAGGGTCCAGCGCCTTCTGCAACAGCTCGCTTCCTTCGCCAGCAGACGTCCAGGAGAACACTGCCTCTGCGGGTGGGCTAAAGGGTAGAGCGCCATAGAGATTGGCAATGGGCAAGTTGCCGGAAAGATAGGCGATGCTGGTCCAGCCGGCGGGGATGGCACCAGACGAGACAGAGTTGAAGATCTCAAACGGAGGTACGAGTTCGCCCGGATCATGGACGGCGAACTCAAACTCACCTGACGACATCATTTTGATTCTTTCGGAGATGTTCTTGGCGCTCTGGCCAAACAGGTTCTGAGTAGAGTAGGCGCTCGCGACATCTAGCCTTTCGCTGGCGTGTGCAGTACCTACTGCTGCCGCCGCTATAGCGGCTGCCAGCGGGATAATGCGTGCGGTGGTTGTTAAGTGTTTAAGGCTCTTTGTAGTCATCTCATTACCTTATTTTATGTTTGAGTATGTTTGTTAGCCTTGAAAGGGTCACAACCGCTGCAATCTAGAGCAAATACTTAATAGGTTTAAAGGCATGCCTTAAAGGTTTGTCTTATTTAGTATTTAGAATACTCTTACATGAAAAGCTTCCTTTTAGACGGATAAAATCACGATCTCTGTGCTTTGAATGAAAAATTATCGTGTAATGAACTTGTAAAATAATACTTTAGTCTTTTATGCTAAAGATTTATTTTTCACTGTAATACAAATTCAGGGACGGTTCATTCTTCTGATCCAAGGGGGCTCATAGGTTTTTTCGATTAAATCCTGTGCTGTTATATAGCAGCTTTTATTTGCAGCTGTTTTCGCGCGAGGGCGGAGAGGTTAGATGTGTTGGGAATCTAGCCACCTTGGATTGTTCTGTCATCAACGGTCATGCGGTATTACCATTAGACCAGCTCTGGGGGTGTACGGTTTAAATCATGCTATTGCACTCACAACGTCTCTAGAATACTCCGCGTCTTATCTCCGATCTGGTGTGCCCAAGGTTTGCGGATGCTGTGTGACTAGTTACTTCGTCTGATTTCCGTTGACAAACACGGTGCTATTGTCAGTTTTCGGTTCGTGTTTCTTACCACCCCATACTCGTTAATGTACTTCCAAGTTCCCGGCGACCGGCCATCGAAAGATAACGACATCTACAGTGTCATTTATTGGTCGCACATTACCCAATGTGAAAAAAGTTGGATTCCACGTAAGCCTGCGTTTTGAAAATGTGCCTCACCAACGAGTGTGACAACTAAATAACGGCTAAATTTCTGTTTTTTATCGTTACATAGGCATTTTTGCAGTCTTGACTCATTGACCGGTTGGGTATAGGTAACAACCCGATAAGTATTGGAATCAGTGAACCCGAGCAGTAACACTCACCTTCACTGTTATTGCTCTGCGGGTAAAATGATCATGTCGCAAACCACCGTGGCCGTTGAACAAACGCCCTACGCTGAAGCTTCTGCTTTCAAACCAATCTCGCTCGTCATGGGCATTGTCATTGGCTTGGGTGTTTTCTTCCTTTTACCCGAAATGATAGCCTTCAACGCTCGTCTTGTAGCAGGCATTGCTATGCTGATGGCCACCTGGTGGATGACAGAGGCGATTCCCATTCCTGTCACGTCGCTGTTGCCGCTTGTACTGTTCCCTTTTTTCGATATTGCCTCGGTCGGAGCGACCGCCTCGCCCTATGCTCACAGCATTGCCTTTCTAGTATTGGGTGGCGTACTGCTGGGCTTGGCAACGCAGCGCTGGAATTTACATCGTCGCTTCGCGTTACTGACGGTGCTCACCGTGGGTACTAAACCCGCTCAAATTGTCTTCGGTCTGATGTTCGCAAGCTGGTTCATCACCATGTGGGTGAGCAATACAGCAACCGCAGTGATTATGGTGCCAATCGGTGGCTCGATCATTGCGTTAGTGAAGTCGCTGGGTAACGGTGATGACACGCCCAAGTTTTCTGCCTCTGTGCTACTGGGCATTGCCTATGCCATCACCATCGGCTCCATGGCCACATTGATCGGCCAGCCGCCGATGGCGCTAATGCGGGCCTACATGGAAGACACCCACGGGCTTAGCATCGGTTTTGGCCACTGGATGCTGGTGGGTGTGCCGTTCTCATTCACCATGCTAATGCTGGCTTGGTTTGTGCTTAACAAACTGGTGTTCCGCTCGGAAGTCGAGAGCATCCAGGGTGGCCGGGCGATGATCGAGACAGAGCTCAAGGGAATGGGCCGACTATCGCCTGAAGAGTCACGTGTATTGATGGTTTTTGCCGGGGCAGTGTTCTGCTGGGTATTCCTGCCGTTAATCGCGAGAATTCCTGTCGTGCAGAGTGCGCTGCCGTGGTTGGGTAACATCAACGATACCAGCGTGGCGATTCTCTCGGCGATTCTGATGTTTGTGATTCCTGCCTCTAATGGAAAAGGGGCGTTGCTGGAGTGGTCGGCTACCCGAGACGTGCCCTGGGGGGTACTGATTTTGTTTGGCGGTGGCCTAACACTCTCTGCCCAGTTCACCGCCACTGGCTTGAGTGCATGGGTTGGCGAGAGCGTCTCGGGATTATCGGACTTACCTCCGATTCTGATCCTAGCCATCACTGCTATCGTCATTATCCTATTGACCGAGCTAACCAGTAACACGGCGACGGCGGCTGCCTTCTTCCCGATTATGGGATCTATTGCCGTGGGACTGGGTATCGAACCTTTTCTGATGACCATCGTGGTTACCTTTGCCGTGAGCTGCGCCTTTATGTTGCCCGTGGCGACACCTTCCAATGCAGTGGCTTTCGCGACCGGGGATCTTCCCATCAAAAACATGATTCGGGCAGGCATCTGGCTCAATATCATCGGCTTGCTGGTGATTATGGTTGCGCTCTACACCATCGTTCCCCTGGTATTCGATGTCTCTTTCTAAACCGTGGCTGCCAACGTCGTTGGCAGCCAGTCTGATTTGACGATATCAGATATTCGGCCTAAAGTGTTCGTTATGCAAATTAGTGTTCGCAATAAGAACAAAGAGGCTTCCATGTCCCAGCCCTGTATTATCTGTGTCGCTATCACCGGCAGCCTGCCACGCAAAGAGAACAACCCTGCCGTGCCCATCACGGTTGAAGAGCAGATTGAAAGTACTCAGGCGGCTTTCGAGGCGGGGGCTACTATCGCTCACTGCCACGTGCGTAACGATGACCAAACGCCTTCCTCTGACCCGGAGAAGTTTGGCCGGCTGATGGAAGGGCTCAAGAAGCACTGCCCCGGCATGATTATTCAGCTTTCTACCGGCGGGCGATCTGGCGCTGGCGAGGCACGCGGCGGCATGCTGCCGCTAAAGCCCGACATGGCAAGTCTCTCGGTGGGCTCCAACAATTTCCCCAATCGTGTTTACGAGAATCCGCCCCAGTTGGTGGAGTGGCTTGCCGATGAGATGCTCAAGTACGACGTAAAGCCTGAAATCGAAGCGTTTGATCTGTCGCATATCCATCAGGCGGTTGCACTCTCCAAGCAGGGAAAGCTGAAAGCACCGCTTTATGTGCAGTTTGTCATGGGCGTTAAGAATTCGATGCCAGCGGACAAGCCAACGTTTGATTTCTATATCGAGACGCTCAAGCGGCTGGCGCCGGATGCACAGTGGTGCGGCGCAGGTATTGGCGCCAGCCAATACCTTCTTAATGAGTGGTCTATCGCCGCTGGTGGCCACACCCGTACCGGGCTTGAAGATAACGTGCGCCTGGATAGCGAAACGCTGGCGCCTTCCAACGCGGCGTTGGTCGAGCGCACCGTCGCCCTATGCGAAAAGTACCAGCGACCAGTGGCTACCTGGCAACAGGCGCGTGAGATGCTTGGGTTATAAACACGACAAAACCGGCAATAAAACCGCAGGAGTAGAGAGATGACCAATGTTACTGTCGTAGGTGATGCACCTGAGATCGACGAGATCAAACGCGTTGTGCAGCTATATGTCGATGGCTTTCAAGGCGGTCGAGAAAAGCTGGAGGAGGCGTTTCATAAGGACGCGTGGATTTTTGCTGTGGATGCTGATGGTAAGTTGGCAACCGACCTAATCAGCGACCGTTTCGAGCGCTGGGCGGCTAGCCACCGTAAAGTGACGAGCCGCTTTATTGCTGTCACCCAGGCGGGAGAGGTCGCCAGCGTATTGCTAGGCTTTGATAATAGCGACAACCTGGCGGATTCCTGGGTCGATGTGATTGCCTTGGTAAAGGTTGACGGCATCTGGAAAATTACCAATAAAACGGCAGCCCATAGCACCCGCGCCGCTTGGGCGAAGCCGAGCTCCTAGGCGTTAATGACCCCTATTCAGAGAACAGAGAAAACATCAGCCCACGCAGCCAGCGGTTGCCTGGGTCTTGATGAAAGCGACGGTGCCAGAAAAGATTAATCGGGATTTCTGGGAACGTTAGGGGGTGCTCACGAATGGCTAACCCGAAACGTGTTCGCGTTGCCTCGGCTAATTTATCGGTGACCGTCACCACTAGATCGCTGCTGCTGACGATATAGGGAACAGCTGCGAAATGCGGCAGTGTTAACCGAACTGGGCGCGCAACCCCAGCGTGCGCAAGCTGCTCTTCGATAATGCCATGCCCCGTGCCCCGAGCAACCACCACAGCGTGATGCGCTGCGCGAAACGCCTCAAGGCTAAACTCCTCCGCAGCGAGGGGGTGATGCTCGCGCATTAAGCAAACGTAGCGTTGTACAAACAGTCGCTGCTGGTAGAAGCCTGCCCCTAGTTGCGGGATCAGACCAACTGCCAAATCTATCTCTCCCTCCTCCATCTCGTTTTTCAGGTCATTATGGTGGCTGCGCACGGTATTGAGTGAAACCCCCGGCGCATGGCGTGAAAGATGTTGCAGCAAGCGTGGAAGAAATACTATTTCACCGATATCGGTCATGTTGATATGGAAAGTGCGCTCACTCTTCGCGGGGTTGAAATCGTCGCATAGGCTCAGCGTGTCGTTCATGCGTGCCAACGCATCCGCAATACCGGGGTGAAGTCGACTGGCACGGGGCGTAGGTTGCAGGCCTTGCGATGTGCGCTCGAAAAGTTCGTCTTCCAGCAAGTGACGTAGACGCTTCAGTGCATGACTCACCGCCGGCTGGGTGATACCCAAGCGCAGCGCCACCCGTTGTGTATTTTGCTCTTGATACAACAAGTCAAAAACAACCAGCAGATTCAGGTCAATGTTGGCAAGTTTCTCCATCACCTTACGCCTCGCAATGTATTCCACAATAGTCGAATGTAGCCGTCAGAGAGGTTTTTAACTGGTTGATTCATTTTGTTATTAGCGCCGTTTATAGTCTGAATGAAAGAAGCTGTGTGGTGGCAGTTGAGGCTTCCGAATAGCGTTAGGGGGAGAGCATAGCGCTCAACATATAACGATAAGCCCCTGAGCAGAGTTAAATCATGGTAGCTAACAGCACAGTAGCAAATACACAGCCAAAACGTCTTTCGATTGGCATCGTCGGTGGTGGTATTGGGGGCGTGGCCTTCGCCGTCGCGCTATCTCGAGATAGCCACCTTGATGTACAGCTTTTCGAAGCTGCTCCCCAGTTCTCCGAGATTGGTGCGGGTGTCTCCTTTGGCCCCAATGCGGTAAAAGCCATTCAGCTATTGGGGTTGGAAAACGCTTATCAGCGTATTGCCGATTCCTCACCAGCGCCCTTTGAGGATGTTTGGTTTGAATGGCGGCGTGGTAGCGATGACACTTACTTAACCGCTAGCTTAGCGCCAGGTGTTGGCCAATCCTCGGTGCATCGTGCCGATTTTCTGGATGCCATTGTCGCCAATCTGCCTGAGGGCATCGCCCACTTTGGCAAACGCTGTATAGGCGTTAAGCAAGAAGCCGACAGCGCCACCGCCAGCTTCGACGATGGCACTCACTTTACTGGCGATGTGATCATCGGCTTTGACGGTATTAAGTCTGCGGTGCGCTCTCATGTGCTGCCCCCGGAGCAGTATGGTGAAATTACCCCGTTTTGGAGTGGAACCTACGCTTATCGCGGCATGATCCCCACTGGCCAGCTTGAGGCTGCATTAGAGGCTAAAGGCAGCGAGAAACGGTTAGCGCTAGTCCCCCAGATGTATCTTGGCAAAGATCGCCATATTTTGACCTTCCCGGTTAAGCAGTCCCAACTCGTTAACGTCGTGGCCTTCATTACGGATCGTTCGATACCGAACCCTAAACTGCCCGAAGGCGAAGAGTGGGTTCAAGCCGTCAGCCAGGAGGAAATGCTAGAAGTATTTGAAGGTTGGAGTCCGGCTTGCCAAGCCATTCTTGAATGCATTCCTGAGCCAACGCGCTGGGCGCTGCATGAGTTACCTGAGCTTGCCCGCTACCAGCGCGACCGCGTACTGATCGTTGGCGACGCCGCCCATGCGTTAGTGCCTCACCAGGGGGCGGGGGCCGGTCAGGCGCTGGAGGACGCCTATGTGCTGGCGACTCTGCTGGCGGATGCCAGTTGCCGTAGCCACAACGTGAGCACTGTGTTGTCTGCCTTTGAACAAGTACGCCATAGCCGTACCTGCAAAGTGCAGCGTACCTCCCATGAGGCGGGCGATGTCTACGAATATGCAGGAGAGGGCATCGGCGACTACGAAGCCGAGCTAATTAACAATCTTGAGAGCCGCTTCGAGTGGCTGTGGAATCATGACCCACACGACGATGTGATTGCCGCTAAAAATAGCTTGCAGTTTGAAACAAGCGAGAACTGGGGGGTGAACCAAAAACTACCCATTTAAAGCAATAACTTCTTTTATAAAGACGAACTACAACAAAGAGTGCAACGATGAAAACAAATAATACAACACTGACGTCGTTACTTGGGGCAGGCTTTTTGCTGGCAGGGCAACTTGCGATGGCTGAAGATGGCGAGCCTGTAAAGCTAGGTTTCATGTTGCCCTATACGGGTACCTACACGGCACTGGGCGAGGCTATTACCAATGGTTTGAAACTCGCTATTGAGCAGAATAGTGGACAGCTTGGAGGACGTGAAGTCGAGTATGTCCAGCTTGATTCCGAGGCCAATCCCTCCAAGGCCCCCCAGAATATGAGCCGATTAGTGAACAGTGACGAGGTCGACGTTGTTATTGGCCCTGTCCACTCAGGTGTGGCCATGGGGATGCTCCGCGTGGCCAAGCAAACCGGCGCTATTACCATTATTCCCAATGCTGGTTTGGGGGCAGCAACGAACGAACTTTGCATGCCCAATGTATTTCGTACTTCACATAACATGTGGCAGGACAGTTACCCCATGGGGAAAGTAGCCTATGATCGCGGCCACCGTGAGATGGTAACGATTACCTGGGATTATGCCGGTGGTAAAGAGGATATTGCTGCTTTTGAGGAGGCTTTTACGGAAGCCGGTGGTGAGATTATTGAGCAAATTCTGGTTCCTTTTCCCAGTACTGAGTTTCAAAGTTATTTGACGCAAATAGCCAGCCTCAATCCCGACGCGGTTTATACGTTCTTCGCGGGTGGAGGGGGTGTCAGCTTTGTGCGTGACTACGCTGCAGCCGGACTTAAGGAAAATATTCCCCTGTTGGGCTCTGGCTTTATGACCGAAGGTAATTTGGCAGCATTAGGGGGCGCGGGCGAGGGGGTGTTAACGACGCTACACTACGCTGAAACGCTGGAGAGTGAAGAAAATCAGAGCTTCGTAGCTGCTTATCAAGAGGCTTACGGTGAGATGCCTGATGCTTATGCCGTGCATGGTTATGACACTGGTGCCATGCTCATACAAGCGCTTGATGCAGTAGAAGGTGATTCCACTGACCGCGATGCACTCATTGACGCACTCGCTGCCGTTGAGCTGCAGAGCCCACGTGGATCATTGCGCTTCTCCAAGTCCCACCACCCGATACAAAATATCTACCTGCGTGAGATCCGCGATGGTAGGCACGAAGTATTATCGGTAGCGCATGAGCTACTCGAGTCACCCGATGCTGATTGCCAGATGTAAGTGAGTTTTTAGAGAGTTAGCGCTTATTATTGTTGGCAGTACGACTAAATCGTGTGATTAGCGTCGTGCTGCCTTCCTGTCCTTTACGCCCCATGTCTCAATGATATGTCTTATTCTTTTGTCGTAAAAGAAACACCACTCAGCTGGCTTTGGCGTATGGAAAGTGTGCCATCACGTTAATAGTTAGTCGCAGATATTATCTACTCACCGTGTCGCTATGCCTTACCCATCATTACGTCGCTCATTTATGTGTAAACCGTCGTTAAAATGCCACCATGTTTATCAATCTATTGATTAGTAAAGGAAATTAAAGAAGGTGAATAGGGCTGAAGAAGCTGAGCAGAGGTAGAGGTGGTTTAATAAAAATAGTTGCCCGTTAAAAAAACAGGCAGTCATCTCCCTTTGTTGATACCTCCTCGGTATGGCTAAGCACCTAAACAATATTGGTTCCCTCTTCCTCACGCAATCAAACTGACATCAAGTCAACGATTGCCAGACGCTGGAGCCTGCATGTCAACCGTCATCCAACATATTGAGACGTTGCTGGTCGACCTACCGACCATCCGTCCTCACAAACTCTCCATGACCACCATGGCCTGCCAAACCATGGTCATTGTGCGCATGCGCCACTCCGACGGTATCGAAGGGCTTGGCGAAGGCACTACCATTGGCGGCCTGGCCTACGGCCCAGAAAGCCCAGAGAGCATTAAGCGCAATATTGATACTTATCTAGCTCCACTGCTGGTCGGCCAGCCCTCCAACAATGTCCACCAGTTGCGTGCTCGGCTTAACCGCCATGCTCGCGGCAATATGATTGCCAAATCTGCATTAGAAACAGCTCTGTTGGATGCTCAGGGCAAACGCTTGGGATTGAGCGTCGCCGAGCTGCTGGGCGGCGTACGTCAGGATCACTTGCCCGTGCTGTGGACGCTAGCCAGCGGTGATACCGCCAAAGATATTGATGAGGCCATGCTGCGTTTAGAACAGCGTCGGCACTGCGACTTCAAGTTAAAAATTGGTGCTAACCCGGTGGATCAGGACGTGCGTCATGTGGCGGCGATCAAGGAAGCGCTGGGTGATCGAGCCAGCGTGCGAGTTGATGTTAATCAGGCGTGGGATGAATCCACTGCTGTTCGCGGTATTCAGGTGCTACAGGATGCGGGCATCGAGTTAATTGAGCAGCCCATTGGCGCTCGTGAACATGCCGGCCTTGTTCGCTTGGCTAACCGCTTCAATGTGCCGATGCTCGCCGATGAGGCGGTGCAAGATGCCCGCGACGGGCTTGATCTAGTGTGCGGCGGGTTCAGTGGTGCCTTTGCGCTAAAGATCGCCAAATCCGGCGGTATTTACGGGGTACTTGAGCTGGCTCACGTCGCCCAAGCAGCTGGCATTGGCTTATATGGCGGCACCCTGCTGGAAGGCACTATCGGTACGGCTGCCTCTCTACACGCCTGGGCAACGCTGCCAGCAATGGCTTGGGGCACGGAAATGTTCGGCCCGCTGCTGTTGCAAGACGACATCGTCGTTACCCCTCTCAACTACACCGAGTTTGGAGTGGAGTTACCGCAAGGGGCTGGCCTCGGCATCACCCTGGATGAAGATAAGTTGGCGCACTACTCACGTAAGTAACAGTCACGCACGTAAACGTCACTAAAGTAACGCCACGGCAAATAAAGCCATTGTTTAGATCGCCCGCGATGAAAAGAGGAGAGCCATATGCTGTTTCAAGTTGAGATGACCGTTAAGTTGCCGCCCGACATGCCAGCCGAGCAGGCTGCCAAGATCAAGGCAACGGAAAAGGCGTATTCCCAAGACCTACAGCGTCAGGGTAAATGGCGCCATTTGTGGCGGGTAGCGGGTAGTTACTCAAACGTCAGTATTTTTGACGTGGAAGACAACGCTGAGCTGCAGGAACTCGTCAGTAACCTGCCGCTATTCCCTTATATGGAGATCAGTGTCAAACCGCTGTGCCGTCACCCCTCTTCAGTGCGCGACGATGACAGTTAATTATCGATAGAACACGCCAGTTCTTTTTATAAAACAAAAGCCTATAAAAATAGAGGTTTTAATCATGACCGTGAAGATATTCGACACGCCCGAGGTTCAAGATTTCCTAAATGCCGTTGCTGGCGTTGATCAGTCAGGCGGCCACGACCGCGCCAAGCAGATCGTTCATCGCCTGGTTGGTGATCTGTTCAAGCTGATCGATGACTTCGATGTCACCGAGGAAGAGTACTGGGCGGCGGTTAACCTGCTCAATGCCCTGGGTAGCCAGACCCAGTTCGGCCTGTTGTCCCCAGGGCTGGGCTTTGACCACTTCCTCGATATGCGTCAGGACGCTATCGATGCCGAAGCCAAGCGCACCGGCGGCACCCCACGCACCATCGAAGGCCCCCTATACGTGGCCGGTGCCCCCGAGGCGGAAGGCTTCGCGCGCATGGACGATGACACGACCGAGGGCGAGACCATGTGGCTGACCGGCCAGGTGCGCGATGTGAATGGCACCCCGATTGCCGGTGCGAAGGTCGAGATCTGGCACGCCAACTCCCAGGGCGGCTACTCGTTCTTTGACCCCTCACAATCTGAGTACAACCTGCGCCGCACGATCTACGCGGACAGCGACGGCCGCTACACCGCGCGCAGCATTATCCCCTCCGGCTACGGCGTACCCGAAGGCGCCCCCACCGATGTGGTGCTCAAGTCCCTGGGTCGTCACGGCGAGCGCCCGGCGCATATCCACTACTTCGTCTCCGCACCGGGCCATCAGCACCTGACCACACAGATCAACCTGGCGGGCGACCCCTACACCTATGACGACTTCGCCTTTGCTACACGGGAAGAGCTGGTGGTTCCCGCCGAGCGTATTGACGACCCGGCCGAGATCGCCAAGCGCGACCTGGACGGCCCCTTCTCCCACGTGGTGTTCGATGTGGAGCTGGCCCAAACCGACGCCGCCGAACTGCAGGTACGTCACGCCCGCCCGCGGGCTAAAGAAGACGACCAGGATCTGGCCAGCCAGCTCGCCGGTACCGCCAAGGTATAACCCTCATGCCTTGAGCAATGCGGGCCTTCCCCTTGGCCCGCCTTCGCAAGACATAACAGCGCGACATCATCAATACGAGGAGAGAGATCATGACGACGCAGCTTGATCAGCTCGAAGCCCGCGTGCGCGGCGCTGTCCAAGATGAGCCCGATAACGGCATCTTCCGCTGCCACCGCAGCATGTTCACCGATCCTGACTTCTTTGAACTTGAGCTAAAGCACATCTTCGAAGGCAACTGGCTGTTCCTGGCCCACGAGAGCCAGGTCGCGGAACCCGGTGACTACATGACCGTCACCATGGGCCGCCAGCCAGTGATTATCACCCGCGACAAGCAGGGCGAACTGCACGGCCTGATTAACGCCTGCGCCCACCGTGGTGCCACCCTATGCCGCCGCAAGCGCGGCAACAAAGGCACCTTCACCTGCCCGTTCCACGGCTGGACGTTCAAAAACGACGGCCAACTGCTCAAAGCCAAGAACGAGAAGAACGGCGCCTACCCTGAGCAATTCAAACAGGATGGTTCCCACAACCTCAAGCGCCTACCGCGCTTTGAAAACTACAAAGGCTTCCTGTTTGGCAGCCTGAGCGATGATGTTCAACCGCTCGAACAACACCTGGGCGAAACCACCAAGATCATCGACAACATCGTCGACCAAGCCCCGGAAGGCCTGGAGATCCTGCGTGGCACCTCCTCCTACACCTACACCGGCAACTGGAAGCTGCAGGCCGAAAACGGCGCCGATGGCTACCACGTCAGCTCCGTACACTGGAACTACGCCTCCACCATGGAGCGCCGCAACTACGACGCGGGCGGCACCAAGGCAGTGGACGCCGACGGCTGGTCGAAGAGCAAAGGCGGCTTCTACTCCTACGAAAACGGTCACATGATGCTGTGGACCCGGCTGCTTAACCCGGAAGTGCGCCCGGTCTATCAGCACAAAGAGCGGATCCAGGAGCAGCTGGGCGAAGCCCGCGCTGACTCCATCGTCAACCAGACCCGCAACCTCTGCCTCTACCCCAACGTCTACCTGATGGATCAGTTCTCCACGCAAATCCGCGTGATCCGTCCCATCGCCGTGGACAAAACCGAAGTCACCATCTACTGCTTCGCGCCCAAAGGTGAAGCCGCCGAAGACCGGCGTGTGCGTATCCGTCAATACGAAGACTTCTTCAACGTCTCCGGCATGGGCACCCCCGACGACCTCGAAGAGTTCCGCGCCTGCCAAGAAGGCTACAACGGCGCGCTGGCCGAATGGAACGACCTCTCCCGCGGGGCCCAACAGTGGATCGAAGGCGCCGATGAAACGGCCCAAGCGATCGACATGAAGCCCCTGCTCAGCGGCGCCTCCCCGGAAGACGAAGGGCTCTACGTGCTGCACCACCAGCACTGGGTCAGCGAAATGCTGCGTGCCATCGACAAAGAGCGCAGCCAATTTATCGCCACCGCATCCGCCTAAGCGCCCAGCGCCAGAAGAGAGGAGAGAAGTGCCATGAGCATTAGCTATCACGACATCCAAGCTTTTTTGTACCGCGAAGCACGGCTGCTGGACGACCGGGAGTGGGACGAGTGGCTCACGCTGTACCGCAAAGACGCCGAGTTCTGGATGCCCGCCTGGGACGACGACGACCAGCTCACCCGAGACCCCCACAGCGAAATCTCGCTGATCTACTACCCCAACCGTGAAGGGTTAGAGGATCGGGTCTACCGGATCAAGACCGAGCGCAGCGGGGCGAGTACACCGGAGCCGCGCACCACCCACCAGGTAACCAACCTGGAGATCCTGTCGCAAGAGGGCGACACGGTAGAGCTGCGGTTCAACTGGCACACGCTCAACCACCGCTACAAGAAGACCGACAGCTTCTTCGGCACGTCGTTTTATACCCTGGACGTGTCGGGTGAGAGCCCGCTGATCACAAGAAAAGTCGTGCAGCTGAATAACGACTATATCCATCAGGTTATCGACGTGTATCACGTGTGACCTGAGGAGAGAGGAGAGTTAACCATGAGTTATACCATTGCCCTTAACTTTGAGGACGGCGTGACCCGCTTTATTGGCTGTAAAGAGGGGGAGACTGTTCTCGACGCTGCTTACCGGCAGAAAGTAAACCTACCGATGGACTGCTCTGACGGCGTATGTGGCACCTGCAAAGGTCACTGCGAACAGGGCGAATTCGATATGGGTGACGAGTACCTGGAAGATGCGCTTTCCGATGAGGAAGCCGCGGAAGGCCAGGTGCTCACGTGTCAGATGGTGCCTTCTTCGGATTGTGTTATTCAAGTGCCAGTGGCATCCACGCTGTGTAAAACACAGGTGGGCAAGGTTGAGAGCACGGTAGCAGCAGTTGAGCAACTTTCCGAAGATAGTATTGAGCTCGTCGTTGATTTGGATGATGCCGAAGGCCTCGCCTTTTTGCCAGGGCAGTACATTCATATTGATGTGCCCGGTACTGAGGTGCACCGCTCCTACTCTTTCAGCTCATTGCCGGGGGATAAGCGCGCCACCTTCTTAATTCGCAACATCCCCAACGGGGTAATGAGCGGCTATTTAACCGAGCGCGCTGCTGTGGGCGAAAAGCTTACGCTGACCGGCCCGCTGGGCAGCTTCTACCTGCGAGAAGTGAAGCGCCCGGTGCTTATGCTTGCTGGCGGCACGGGTCTGGCTCCGTTTCTCTCCATGTTAGCGCAATTGGTCGAAAAGGGCTGTGATGCACCGATTCATATGATTTACGGCGTCAATAAAGATGACCACCTAGTCAAAACCGATGCGTTAGATGCCTTCGTAGAAAAAATTCCCAGCTTCACCTACGCCACCGTGGTGGTCGACGAGGCTAGCGAGCATTCGCGTAAAGGTTACGTGACGCACCACATGGACGCCGAGGTAATGCATGACGGCGATGTGGACGTTTACCTGTGTGGTCCGCCCCCGATGGTAGACGCCGTGCTGAAGTACTTCGACGCTGAAGGAATCGAGCCCCTGAGCTTCCACTATGAGAAATTCACACCTAATCAAGTGGGGGAGAGCGCATGAGCAATCAACGTTTTGACGGCCCACGTTTTCAAGATCGAGTAATGGTGGTCACGGGTGCTGCTCAAGGAATTGGGCAGCGGGTTGCTGAGCGCGCCGCCGTTGAAGGTGCGCGCTTGGTATTGGTAGATCGCGCTGATGATATCCACGAGATCGTTGCTGAGCTAAGCAAGCAGGGCTGCGAAGTGATTGCGGTACAAGCCGACCTAGAAAAATGGGAAGGCGCCGAGCAAGTCATGGAGGCGACGCTCTCTCACTTTGGTCGCATCGATATTCTGGTTAATAACGTTGGCGGCGCAATTAACTTCAAGCCTTTTACCGAGTTTAGCGAGGCGCAGATCGCCGCAGAGATCAATCGTTCTCTAATGCCTACACTTTGGTGCTGTCGTGCGGCGCTGCCAACCATGGTTGAGCAGGGCAGCGGTGTCATCGTCAATGTCTCTTCAGCGGCAACGCGGGGTATTCACCGTATCCCCTACTCGGCAGCAAAGGGCGGTATCAATGCGATGACTGCGTCGCTGGCGTTTGAGTATGCCGAGCACGGTATTCGTGTCGTAGCCACGGCACCCGGTGGCACCGAAGCCCCGCCACGGCGTATTTCGCGTGGAACGCCAACGCCCAGTAACGAGACTGAGAAGGCGTGGTTTCAAGCACATATCGATCAGACTAAGCAGAGCTGCTTGATGAGCCGCTATGGAACATTGGATGAAATGGTTGCGCCAATTCTATTCCTTGCTTCCGACGAGGCCAGTTATATCACCGGTAGTGTATTGCCCGTAGCGGGCGGTGACCTTGGTTAGCAATAGTGGAAAAGGCAATTCTAGATAAAAACTAGCAATCACTCTAAGCACAATAATCCCCTGGAGTAGACCGTGAAACATATTGAGAAAGGCGTCAGCCTAAGGCATGCGCCCCGCGATTTCCTGCGCGACCTCAATGCCGACAACGCCAGTACTGGGCTAGTGGCGGGAATTTTAGGGCTCAGCGTTGGGGTCGTTCACATCAGCGCTGGCACGTCTGCGGGTCTGGATTCCTCCTTCATCATGATCTGGGTGATCAGCTACTTGATGATCAATGGCCTGTTTGGACTCTTCATGCCGGCCTATTACCGTTTGCCGTTGCCAATGGCTAACTCTATCCCCGGTGCATTAATGTTTGCAGCGGTCATCCCTGTAATCGGCCTAGAGGCTGCATTAGGCGCCAGCTTGATTGCGGGGGCTATTACGCTAGTTGCTGGCGTGACCGGAGTGATGGGTATCGTTATGCGTTTGATACCGATGCCGATAGTGATGGGCATGGTGGGCGGTATGCTACTTAGCTTTGGCCTCAACATGGTTAAGCCGTTGGAGAGCGCTATCGTGCCAGCCTCTATCATGATCCTGGCTTTTTTCTTCTCTGCACGCCTCTTACGTAAGGTGCCGCCTCTGGTTGTGGCGATGCTGGCGGGCATTGTGTACTTGATGGCAACCGGGGTTGACTTGTCCGGTATCGAGGCGACGATCCGTTTTCCCGAGTTCATCATTCCCGAATTCACGTTAGGCGCCTTTCTAACCTATGGTTTACCGCTTGCGATTATCCTGGTGGGCATGGAGACCCCCGCGGGTGTCGGCCTAGTGAAGGGAATGGGTTACAAAGAAGTGCCCGCTAATGGAATCACTGCGGTGGGCGGTTTCGGAACCATGGTGTCTGCTTTTTTCAATCTGCACAGTACCTGTATTGCCGCCCCCATGACCGGCGTCTGTGCCTCACCAGAAGCTGGAACTCATGACAAACGTTGGGTGGCGGCGGTGATTGCCGGGGCTATCTTTGTGGTTGCCGCGCCTTTCTACGGCTATGTGGTCAGCCTACTTGAGGCTACGCCGCGCTACTTTATTGCCATTATCGCTGGGCTGGCACTGATGCGGGTCATCACCTCCTCGATGGCTATCGCCTTTTCAGGCAAGAAGCATGAAATAGGTGCACTGTTTGCCTTTCTAATTGCCGCGTCGGGAATTCAGATTCTCGGCATCGGCGCCACGTTTTGGGCGTTAGTTTTGGGCGTGATTGTTTCGGCCATCTTCGAAACCAGGGATTTCGAGTTCATATTCACCCGCGAGGTAGCCAAAAAGAGCGGTTGATCTCACACAACTCCTGCAACTTCATAGTGGTTATCCTCCTTGACCCGTGTCTGCTTTTGCAGTGCGGGTCTTTTTTGTCCCATTTTACGTTTAACTGTCCCTTTATCCTTTTGTCGCAAGTTGAAATTAATTGTTCCTCCTTTGGAGCAGGTCAACTGAATATTATGTCACGCAAAAACCACGATATTGGTTTAAAGGTTAAGTTAATGATGAGTCTGGCTGGGTATTATTAGCAGGCTTAGTATTAATGTTTGGCGATTTTACTTTTAAAATAGAAGGTTAGCTTTTTTTACTGGCTCCGCTTAGGAAACAAATATTCAAAATCCCCTCTCGCTGAGATACCTATGAAGTATGGGAAGGAACTCAAACGATATTGGTCTGGAAGTCGCAGCATGATCGATATTAGTGACGAACATAACAACAACTGTCGTCTTTAGGCCCTTGATAGGCGTATTTACTCTTCAGCAGGTACTACCGCTATCGCCGGGCTCCAAGACAACAATAAAACCAACGATAGGGTTTCACCATGACCGTAAAAATATTCGACACGCCCGAGGTTCAAGATTTCCTAAATGCCGTTGCTGGCGTTGATCAGTCAGGCGGCAATGACCGCGCCAAGCAGATCGTTCATCGCCTGGTGGGTGATCTGTTCAAGCTGATCGATGACTTCGATGTCACCGAGGAAGAGTACTGGGCGGCGGTTAACCTGCTCAATGCCCTGGGTAGCCAGACCCAGTTCGGCCTGTTGTCCCCAGGGCTGGGCTTTGACCACTTCCTCGATATGCGTCAGGACGCTATCGATGCCGAAGCCAAGCGCACCGGCGGCACCCCACGCACCATCGAAGGCCCCCTATACGTGGCCGGTGCCCCCGAGGCGGAAGGCTTCGCGCGCATGGACGATGACACGACCGAGGGCGAGACCATGTGGCTGACCGGCCAGGTGCGCGATGTGAATGGCACCCCGATTGCCGGTGCGAAGGTCGAGATCTGGCACGCCAACTCCCAGGGCGGCTACTCGTTCTTTGACCCCTCACAATCTGAGTACAACCTGCGCCGCACGATCTACGCGGACAGCGACGGCCGCTACACCGCGCGCAGCATTATCCCCTCCGGCTACGGCGTACCCGAAGGCGCCCCCACCGATGTGGTGCTCAAGTCCCTGGGTCGTCACGGCGAGCGCCCGGCGCATATCCACTACTTCGTCTCCGCACCGGGCCATCAGCACCTGACCACACAGATCAACCTGGCGGGCGACCCCTACACCTATGACGACTTCGCCTTTGCTACACGGGAAGAGCTGGTGGTTCCCGCCGAGCGTATTGACGACCCGGCCGAGATCGCCAAGCGCGACCTGGACGGCCCCTTCTCCCACGTGGTGTTCGATGTGGAGCTGGCCCAAACCGACGCCGCCGAACTGCAGGTACGTCACGCCCGCCCGCGGGCTAAAGAAGACGACCAGGATCTGGCCAGCCAGCTCGCCGGTACCGCCAAGGTATAACCCTCATGCCTTGAGCAATGCGGGCCTTCCCCTTGGCCCGCCTTCGCAAGACATAACAGCGCGACATCATCAATACGAGGAGAGAGATCATGACGACGCAGCTTGATCAGCTCGAAGCCCGCGTGCGCGGCGCTGTCCAAGATGAGCCCGATAACGGCATCTTCCGCTGCCACCGCAGCATGTTCACCGATCCTGACTTCTTTGAACTTGAGCTAAAGCACATCTTCGAAGGCAACTGGCTGTTCCTGGCCCACGAGAGCCAGGTCGCGGAACCCGGTGACTACATGACCGTCACCATGGGCCGCCAGCCAGTGATTATCACCCGCGACAAGCAGGGCGAACTGCACGGCCTGATTAACGCCTGCGCCCACCGTGGTGCCACCCTATGCCGCCGCAAGCGCGGCAACAAAGGCACCTTCACCTGCCCGTTCCACGGCTGGACGTTCAAAAACGACGGCCAACTGCTCAAAGCCAAGAACGAGAAGAACGGCGCCTACCCTGAGCAATTCAAACAGGATGGTTCCCACAACCTCAAGCGCCTACCGCGCTTTGAAAACTACAAAGGCTTCCTGTTTGGCAGCCTGAGCGATGATGTTCAACCGCTCGAACAACACCTGGGCGAAACCACCAAGATCATCGACAACATCGTCGACCAAGCCCCGGAAGGCCTGGAGATCCTGCGTGGCACCTCCTCCTACACCTACACCGGCAACTGGAAGCTGCAGGCCGAAAACGGCGCCGATGGCTACCACGTCAGCTCCGTACACTGGAACTACGCCTCCACCATGGAGCGCCGCAACTACGACGCGGGCGGCACCAAGGCAGTGGACGCCGACGGCTGGTCGAAGAGCAAAGGCGGCTTCTACTCCTACGAAAACGGTCACATGATGCTGTGGACCCGGCTGCTTAACCCGGAAGTGCGCCCGGTCTATCAGCACAAAGAGCGGATCCAGGAGCAGCTGGGCGAAGCCCGCGCTGACTCCATCGTCAACCAGACCCGCAACCTCTGCCTCTACCCCAACGTCTACCTGATGGATCAGTTCTCCACGCAAATCCGCGTGATCCGTCCCATCGCCGTGGACAAAACCGAAGTCACCATCTACTGCTTCGCGCCCAAAGGTGAAGCCGCCGAAGACCGGCGTGTGCGTATCCGTCAATACGAAGACTTCTTCAACGTCTCCGGCATGGGCACCCCCGACGACCTCGAAGAGTTCCGCGCCTGCCAAGAAGGCTACAACGGCGCGCTGGCCGAATGGAACGACCTCTCCCGCGGGGCCCAACAGTGGATCGAAGGCGCCGATGAAACGGCCCAAGCGATCGACATGAAGCCCCTGCTCAGCGGCGCCTCCCCGGAAGACGAAGGGCTCTACGTGCTGCACCACCAGCACTGGGTCAGCGAAATGCTGCGTGCCATCGACAAAGAGCGCAGCCAATTTATCGCCACCGCATCCGCCTAAGCGCCCAGCGCCAGAAGAGAGGAGAGAAGTGCCATGAGCATTAGCTATCACGACATCCAAGCTTTTTTGTACCGCGAAGCACGGCTGCTGGACGACCGGGAGTGGGACGAGTGGCTCACGCTGTACCGCAAAGACGCCGAGTTCTGGATGCCCGCCTGGGACGACGACGACCAGCTCACCCGAGACCCCCACAGCGAAATCTCGCTGATCTACTACCCCAACCGTGAAGGGTTAGAGGATCGGGTCTACCGGATCAAGACCGAGCGCAGCGGGGCGAGTACACCGGAGCCGCGCACCACCCACCAGGTAACCAACCTGGAGATCCTGTCGCAAGAGGGCGACACGGTAGAGCTGCGGTTCAACTGGCACACGCTCAACCACCGCTACAAGAAGACCGACAGCTTCTTCGGCACGTCGTTTTATACCCTGGACGTGTCGGGTGAGAGCCCGCTGATCACAAGAAAAGTCGTGCAGCTGAATAACGACTATATCCATCAGGTTATCGACGTGTATCACGTGTAATCGATAGAGATAAGACAGGGACGTCACATACTGCGGTACACACCTTGCTAATAACCACCCAAGAACCACCAACAACAACTCAACCCTGGTGAAAATATAATGAAAACATTTAAAAAGACCTCTCTTGCCACGCTTCTAAGCGCTACTGCCATGCTGTCAGCAGGCAGTGCCATCGCCAATGAAGATCCGGTGAAGCTCGGTTTGATGCTCCCTTACTCAGGTACCTATACGGCACTTGGAGAAGCCATTACTAACGGCCTAAAGCTTGCCATTGAACAAGAAGGCGGTCAGCTAGGCGGTCGTGATGTGGAGTACGTTGAGCTTGATTCAGAGGCTGACCCTTCCAAAGCACCTCAGAACATGAGTCGTCTAGTTAATGGAGACGGTGTTGACTTCGTCATTGGGCCCGTACACTCCGGCGTTGCCATGGGCATGCTGCGCGTGGCTAAGCAGACGGGTGCGATTACGATCATTCCCAACGCGGGGCTGGGTGCCGCTACTAATGAGCTGTGCATGCCTAACGTCTTCCGCACTTCCTTCAGTATGTGGCAAGACAGCTACCCCATGGGCAAAGTGGCCTATGAGCAAGGTCATCGTAAGATTGTCACTATTACCTGGGACTACGCGGGCGGCAAAGAGGATCTGGCCGGTTTCGAGGAGGCGTTTACCGCTGAGGGCGGTGAGATTATCGAGCAGATTTTAGTTCCGTTTCCCAGTACTGAGTTTCAGAGTTATTTGACGCAAATTGCCAGTCTTGAGCCGGATGCTGTCTATACCTTCTTTGCTGGCGGCGGCGGTGTTAGCTTCGTTACCGATTACGCTGCAGCAGGGCTCAAAGAGTCGATCCCTCTTTATGGTTCTGGCTTCCTTACTGAGGGTAATTTAGAGGCCCTGGGCGATGCCGGAGAAGGCGTTATGACCACGCTGCACTACGCCGAAACCCTCGAAAATGATGCCAACCAGGCCTTCGTTTCAGCCTACGAAAATGCCTACGGTGAACTGCCGGATACCTACGCGGTACAGGGGTATGACACAGGCATGATGCTGGTTCAGGCGCTTTCAGTACTGGGTGGCGATACCTCAAATCAGGAGCGCTTGATTGAGGTATTGGCCAACGTCCATTTGGCGAGTCCACGGGGGCCCTTGAGCTTCTCAGACTCCCACCACCCCATTCAAAATGTTTATCTACGCGAGATTCGCGACGGTAAGCACGAAGTCTTACGTATGGCTTATGAGAATCTAGAAGTACCCGATGATGCCTGTCAGATGTAACCACATCGGTATGCATTCTGGGGCGGGCATGGCTCGCCCCTCACTCAGATTCTCGGAGGGATCTTATGGATCTCGCATTTTTCAGCGTACAGCTCCTTAACGGTCTGCAGTACGGCTTGCTGCTTTTTTTGATTGCCAGCGGTTTGACGTTGATTTTCGGCATCATGGGCATCATCAATCTGGCCCACGGCGCTATGTATATGATTGGTGCCTATTTGGTTTACGACCTTACCCTGCGCTTGGGTAATTTTTGGCTGGCTATTCTGGTGGCTATTCCTATCGCTATTGCATTGGGACTTATTATTGAGCGGCTGTTTCTGGATACGCTCTACAAGCGCGATCACCTATATCAAGTATTGCTAACCTTCGGTCTGATTTTAGTGCTCAACGAAGCACAGCGGATTATTTGGGGGGGCGATGTGCATCGTGTTGCGGTGCCTGCACCGTTCGATGCCAGTATTCAGTTGACTGATAACTTGCAGTACTCGGTGTACCGCCTCTTTGTGATGGGCGTCTGCCTGGCATTGGCTGGGGTGATCTATTGGGTGATGCGGCATACGCGGCTGGGCATCATCATCCGCGCCGGCGCGGTTAATCGCGACATGGTTGAAGGGCTGGGAATCAATGTCCGTACCCTGTTTACGCTGATTTTCAGCGTGGGTGTTGCGCTCACTGCCTTTGCGGGAATGATCGCCGCACCGCTCACCTCTATCGCGCCAGGCATGGGCGATAGCATTCTCATCACTTGCTTTGTCGTCGTCGTCATCGGCGGTATTGGTTCCATTAAAGGAGCCTTTTGGGGCGCCATCATTATTGGCATGGCCACCACTTTTGGGGCGGTACTCATCCCTAGCCTTGCCAGCATGGTGATCTACCTGATTATGGCGGCGGTATTGCTGGTGAAACCGCGCGGTCTTTTCGCGTGAGGAGAGTAAGAAATGTTACATAGATATCCCAAGCGCGTTGCGTTCATCATGCTGGTATTAACGGCGTTGGTGGCTGCTTTTCCTCTCTGGGGAGAAGCGGTATTCGGTAATCAGGCCAACTTCATGTTGGAGAAACTGACCCTGATGCTGATTCTGGCCCTGTTTGCCATGAGTCTGGATCTGCTGGTAGGCATTGTGGGCTTAGTCAGTCTGGGGCATGCGCTCTTCTTCGGTTTGGGGGCCTACACTCTAGCGTTAGCCAGCCCTGATTTTAGTCCAGCGTCAATGTGGTGGATGCTGCCACTTGTTATGGGCGTCTCAGCCTGTGTCGCGTTAATCGTCGGTGTGCTGGTGATCCGCACTAAAGGCATCTTCTTCATCATGACAACGCTGGCATTTGGCCAGATGCTTTACTACTTCATTAGTACATCCCAGTTTGCGGGAGGAACCGATGGTGTTTTTATTATGTTCCGACCGAGTTTGGCATTAGGGGAGCGTACGCTGGTAGATCTTGATAACCCTTACAGCTTCTTTTACTTCTGTTTAGGGATGCTGCTTCTCGGCTACTTCTTTCTACGCTGGCTCACTCGCTCCTACTTTGGTCAAGTGCTCGACGGTATTCATGACAACGAGCACCGAATGCAGGCCTTAGGCTATGCCACCAGCGGCTATAAACTGGTTGCCTTTGTTATCGCTGGGGTTATGGCAGCGATTGCTGGCATGTTAGCGGCGATGCAGTACGGCTTCGCTAATCCGGCTCAGCTGGGCTGGCACACCTCTGGCGAAGTGCTGATGATGCTGATTTTAGGCGGCATGGGCACCATCTTTGGCCCCATTTTAGGCGCTTTCGCCTACGAAATTTTGCTCTATGTTTACGAGCATGCCACGACGCACTGGCCGATACTCATGGGGCTGACCATTATCGTTGCCGTACTGGTGCTTCCTCGCGGGATTGCGGGCTTGATTGTAGCGCCGCCCTGGAAAAGCAAGCCTCAAACGACGACTAAAACCGTCGAAAATCCCAAATTGTCTCCCTCCGTTCAACCCATTACCCACAATAAGGAGGGCTAAGCTATGCGCGATGAAGTCATTTTAGCCACGCATGGGTTGACTCGCCGATTTGGTGGTTTAGTGGCAGTCAACGACGTTGATTTTGACGTTAAATCTAATGAAATCCACGCTATTTTGGGTCCTAATGGCGCGGGTAAAAGTACGCTAATCAATCTGCTCTCTGGCGAGATCCCCCCTTCTGAAGGCCAGGTGCTCTATCGCGGTCAGCCGATCCAGGGTAAAAGCGCGCGCCAGATCGCCCGCATGGGCATTGGCCGCAGCCACCAGAAAACCAATATATTCCCACGCCTGAGTTGCCTGCAGAACTGTGAACTGGCGGCGCGTATTCATATGGGCGGCGTGTTTGGCAGTTGGCGTTCGCGCCAAACCTCGCGGCAAGTTAGTGAGCGTGCTCAAGAGGTACTGGATACCTGCCAATTGAACCATCGCGCTTATACGACTGCATCAGATATGAGCTATGGCGAACAGCGCCAGCTGCAGATCGCGATGGTATTGGCGACAGCGCCGTCGCTGATGCTACTTGATGAGCCAATGGCGGGAATGGGGCGTGAAGAGACCGCTCAAGTCACCGAGCTGCTCGCCGGCCTAACGGATCGCTACACACTGGTGCTGATTGAACACGATATGGACTCGGTCTTCCGCTTGGCTGATCGCATTACCGTCATGGTCGATGGCTGTGTGTTGGAGAGCGGCCCGACCGAGCAGATACGCTCCAGCGAAAAGGTACGCGATGTCTACCTGGGGCGTCATGAAGAGGGGGCAACCGCATGAGCGCAGAGCAAACCAATACGCCATTGATTGATGCCCGGGGGCTACACACTTACTACGGTGAGAGCCATATTTTGCATGGGGTGGATTTGACCCTGATGCCTGGTGAGACGCTGAGTCTGCTGGGCCGCAATGGTATGGGCAAGACCACGACGCTGAAGTCGATACTGGGGTTTGTCCCACCTCGGCGCGGCGAGGTGTTTATTAAGGGCGTCTCGGCGACCAAGCGGCGCCCCTGGCAACTGATTCGCCAAGGGATTGGCTACGTGCCGGAGGGACGCGGTATTTTTCCAGGCGTCAGTGTGCGTGAGCATCTGATTATGGCCGCACGTCCTAATGATCGGGGGGAGTCTCCCTGGACGCTAGAGCGCGTTCTGGATACGTTCCCGCGCCTGGGTCAACGTATCAATCATGATGGTTCCTTTCTCTCAGGCGGCGAACAGCAGATGCTTTCTATTGGCCGTGCGCTGACGACCAACCCCGACCTGATGATCCTTGATGAAGCGACCGAAGGTCTTGCACCGCTGATTCGCGATGAGATTTGGAAGATCATAGGTGAGATCAAAGCGACCGGAATTTCTACCATTATCGTCGATAAAAATATCGATAACCTTCTGAAGATAGCAGAAAAACACCTGCTACTGGTCAAGGGGGAAGTGGTCTATAGCGGTGATTCTCAGGGACTAAAAGATAATCCATCAATTCTTGAAACCCACCTCGGCGTTGCTTGATACAGCTCCGGCAAGCAGGTGCTTGCCGGAGCTGTTGGATACTCGTTAAATACTGACACGGGGAAGTGTGTTGCATGCAATTTCACAAGCAATTGCAAAAGGATCTGTCGATTCCAGCAATCACTGCTGGCTTTGTAGCGGTGCTGGTCTCTTATTCTGGGCCACTCGCCATCTTTTTCCAGGCGGCTCAGAGCGCCGACATATCCAGCACCATGATGACGTCCTGGGTTTGGGCCATCTCAATCGGCGCAGCTGTCTCAGGTATTTTTTTAAGCCTGTGGTTAAAAGTGCCGGTAGTGACCGCTTGGTCGGCGCCGGGGACTGCGTTATTGGTAACACTGTTCCCGGGGTTGACGCTTAATGAAGCGGTGGGCGCCTACCTAACGGCCGCCGTGATCATTTTTCTGATCGGCGTTACGGGTTCTTTTGACCGTATCATCCGGCTGATACCGCCGGGCATAGCTAGCGCGATGATGGCAGGCATTCTTTTCCAGTTCGGGGTGGGAGTCTTCGTTTCATTGGAGAGCGTGCCAGCACTGGCCATTGGTATGTTTATCGCTTACCTGCTCTTTAAGCGGCTTACCCCTCGCTACAGCTTGGTGCTGCTGTTAATCGCTGGCATCACCTTGGCGGTCTTGTTAGAGGGCGCCAGCCTCCAGGGGGTGTCACTCCAGTTTGCCGAGCCCCAGTTTATCCGCCCCGAGTGGTCCTGGAATGCGACGCTGAGCCTGGCCATTCCCCTGGTACTGGTGAGTTTGACAGGCCAATTCTTGCCCGGCATGGCAATTATGCGCTCCTCAGGCTACTCCACCCCGGCCAGGCCAATCGTTATCGTGGCTAGTGTAACTTCCTTTTTTACCGCCTTTTTTGGCGGTATTACCACTGTAATTGCAGCGATTACAGCAGCAATCTGTACGAGTAAGGAGGCCCACGAAGATCGTGATAAGCGCTATGTTGCCGGGGTGGCAAACGGTGTTTTCTACCTGTTTGGCGCTATTTTTGCGGGCACTATTGTAGCGCTGTTTACCTCGCTGCCGGGGGAGTTTGTGGCGGTACTTGCAGGACTTGCGCTGATTGGTGCTATTACCAGCAATATTAGTGCTTTCGCGGCCGAAAAGAGCCACCTGGAAGCCTCTGTCATTACTTTCATTGCCACCGCATCGGGCGTTAGCTTTTTAGGCTTAGGCTCTGCCTTTTGGGGGGTGGTCGCTGGGTCGCTTGCCTATAACCTGCTGCATCGACGTTTTAGCTCGCTTAACCATAAAACCTAATAACAGTGATACTACTGAAGCGGTAGTGGGAGTGTAACCATGGAAAAGATTGTTGTGGCGGTTGATGATAGTGAAAGTGCTTTGCATGCCCTGCAGTTCGGACAAACGTTTGCGGCCCAGCTGGGGGTAGAGGTAAGCGCTATCTCGGTGGTGCCGACGCAAGATGAGATCGGCCCACGGCGCACTAAACTGCAGGGGCGCTTGGCGTCGCACCATCTCGAAGCAGTCGCTATCGACGTCGTTGCTCATGATAGCGCCAAGGCGTATCTGGGTGAGCTCGCTAGTTGCGAGGATACCGGGCTATGTATGATGGCCCATGGTCGACGCCCGGTACCGGAGATGCTGATCGGCAGCGTAACTGCAGGGGTTGTGCGAAGGGCTCAGCGTCCGGTTTACCTGTGTGGCCCCCGCTATGACAGTCGAGCCCACCAGCGGGTCGACGTATTAGCCGTTTGTGTTGATGGGTCTAAGCTATCCGAGCAAATTTTGCCCCATGCAGCAACTTTATCGAAGCGTTTGGGAGCTCGTTTGCAATTGTTGCAAGTGATAGATGTCTCTGCTGCCAGAAAGTCCACAGCGTTAGGTCATACCGATGTGATGGAGTCAGCCTATCTAAACGCGCTGGCACGCCGTGTCGAAAGTGAGCAAAAACTGGAAGTAGACTGGGAGGTGCTTCATGGCGACCCCGCCGACTCTATCGTCAGTTATTTAGCGGGTAGCCATAATACGATGCTTGCCATGACCACCCATGGGCGTAGCGGCCTTTCGCAGGTGGTGGCGGGCAGTGTCAGCCACGAAGTGCTGCATGAAGCTTCTTGCCCTGTGGCTGTTCTGCGACCTTGAATCACTGGCTTGCTGCCATTATGGGTAGCGCCCAGAGCGGCGATTTTCAACGAGTACTTCTAAAATAGCATTGGCTTCCTGCATAAGCGGGGAGGGTTTTTCGCCCCGCCGACGGCTGCAGATAACGGGAGATGTAATTGATTTATCGGCCAATGGTACATAGCAAATACCATCGCGTTGGACACGCTTTACCTGCTCTGGAACCAGCGTAATGCCAATGCCGGAAGCGACAAGGCTAAGTACCGTTTGAACCTCGTTGGCTTCCTGCACAACTTCGACCTTTAATCCTTGACGGCGGAAAATTCCCAATACCATATCGGCAAGGCTAGGACGTGGTTTTGCGGGAAAAAGGATTAGAGGGTAGCGAGCCAGCTCTTCGCAGCTAGGGGTTGTGCCCTCTAGCGGGTGACCGCTAGATAGAGCTGCAATTAATGGCTCGTCGAAGAGAATCTCCTGCTCGACGTCGGGGTCATCAATACGTAAACGCCCGAAGCCCATGTCGATGCGACCCGCTTTGAGCGCCTGAATTTGTTGTACTGTCGTAAGCTCTGCCAAGGAGAGCTCGACATTATCCATGCGGCGCAAATCACGCACGAGCATTGGGAGTTGCCCGTAAAAAACGGACGGTACAAAGCCAATGCCGAATAGTGCCCGCTTGCTACGCGCCATGTGTCGAGTGGCGTCGATGGTGACTTCCACTTTCTCTAAAATCTGCAGAGCGTGCTGCTGAAAAAAGACACCTGGCGGCGTCAAACGCAATCCTCTTGAGCTTCGTTCAAACAGTTCAGCTCCTACCTCTTGTTCTAATTGTTTGATTTGGCGGGAAAGAGGCGGTTGAGACATATGCAACCGTTCAGCCGCACAGGTAAAGTTAAGCTCTTCAGCGACAACGCAGAAGTACCTCAGGTGGCGTAGTTCCATGATACCTCCAAGGTATGAGCGGCTACTTAAACAATATTGGCTTTGTCATTCGCTTGTTAGCATGCTGGCGATGCTTTTCACGTATTGAGGCAACTTAAAAACCAGCCTAACCAAGCGCCATAACGCTACCAGCATTTAAACGTTTAAAAGCGAAATATCGACTACGACTTTAGTAAAGAACGCTAGAATAAAAGGAGGTAGGCCTGCCATGTATGCGCGTATTTTAGTTCCTGTCGACGGCTCTGAGAGCGCTAAACAAGCTTTGAAAGTAGCTTGCAAGCTGCTGGATAGAGAAGGCTCCACGCTCTACTTACTACATGTACCTGAAACGCTTACCTATGCGACCACACTGGTATGGGGCATTGGTGCGATTGATGCTGGCACTACGCTTGCTGAACGCGAGAAGGTGGGTGAACAGCTATTGGCCCAGGCGGTGAGCTCCGCGCAGGCAGAGGGCGCTAAGCACATTGAAGAGTTGCTGACGGAAGGTGACCCAGCCCGCGCCATTATAGAGGCCGCCAATGCCAATAATGTCGATGCCATTGTGATGGGCAGCCGGGGACTAAGCGACTTGGCTGGTGTGGTGATTGGCAGTGTATCGCACAAAGTGAGCCATTCAGCCAAGTGTCCTGTGATTACGGTGAGCCAATAAAAAGCAGCGGCGATATCTGCCCGCACCTCTCCCGATACAGTTTTCAATCTGCAGAAATTTACTTGTCGCCTAACACACCCTAGCCCATGCTTTTAGCAAGACGCTATAACTCAGGGTATTGGCTAAAAACGAAACGTTAGGACGTTTGAAAATGGCAAAATTTTTCCAGGAATTTCGAGAGTTCGCGGTAAAAGGCAACGTCGTCGATATGGCGGTGGGGATCATTATCGGCGGGGCGTTTACGCTGATTGTGCAAAGCCTGGTGGCGGATGTGATGAATCCGCTGATTGGCTTGCTGGTGGGCGGGGTCGACTTTTCCAATCTGTTTGTGGTGTTACGCCAAGGGGTGGTGGGTGGCCCTTATGCGACGCTGGCGGATGCCCAGGCCGCCGGGGCGGTAACGCTAAACCTTGGGCTGTTTATTAATGCGGTGGTGAGCTTTACGATTGTCGCCTTTGTGGTCTTTCTATTGGTACGTACCATCAACCGGTTAAAGCGCGAAGAGGCGGTGGCACCTGCAAGTCCTACCGAGCAGCCTTGCCCTTACTGTTTGATGGTGGTGCCAATCAAAGCCACCCGCTGTGGCCACTGCACAGCAACGCTTTCTCAGCCAGTGGAGGCTGAAGCGCCGGTTGAAGCAGCACCTGCGCCACCACCAATGCCACCTGCCAAACCTTAGCCACTAAAAAGGGCGCCTATGAAGGCGCCCTTGAGCGTTATAGCAGAAGCGCCACTACGCGCTTTTTTTAATGGTTTTGCTCTCTTTTTGCTTACTGTCGGGCTTTTTGCTGTCGTTAGCATCGCTGGGTTGCGGCAGCGATGGCAGCGATTTGGCCAACATCTCAACACTGTGGCGGTAGTAGAGCTGACTCTTGTTATGCTCGCCCAGGCTTGCATAGAGGCGCGCTAGCTCAGCGCAGACTTCGCCATTGGGGCGCTGACGCTGGCTGGCTTCAAAGTACTCGAGTGCTTTCTGCCATTGGCCGATACGCAGCGAGAGGCGACCACAAGCGAGCAGCAGCTCTGGGTCGTTGGGGCGTTCCTGCAGCCACTTCTCGGCTTTAGCAAGTTGGCGTGCCGCATCTACGTTTAGCAGGCCGTAGCGTTTCACCAGCCGCGCGTCCCAGTGGTGATCCAGCGAATGGTTGAGCAAGCGCTCGGCAATTGGCTCTTCGTTGGCTTGAATCAGCGCTTCGCTGTATAGCACGATCAGTTCGGTGTTGCCGCGCAGGTAGTCGGGCATATCGGCCCAAAGGCCACGCACCCGCTCAATGTTGGTGGGGTTTTGCGCTTCAAACACGATAAGTTCGCGATAGGCTTTAAACTCAAGCTGTTCACGCTCTTGCTGGGTAATGAGCTTCTGCGCCGCCAAGCGTGGAATCAAACGCCTTAAGCCTTCCCAATCGTTGACGCTTAAGTGCACCTGCTTGAGTAGTTTGAGCACCTGCGGGTGGTTGGAGAGCTTCTTATCCAGGCGATTCAGAATCGCCAGCGCTTCTTCGGGCTGCTGACGCTCAATCATCATTTGCGCTTGCATCAGGCCAACGGCGGTATCGGCGCCGTCGGTGGTTAGCTGTGCCTGATTCAGGTGCTCCTGGGATTTCACGTGGTGGCCCTGGTAATGGGCCGCCAGCGCTGCGGATAGGTAGTTGACCAGCGGTGTGCTGGAGTCATCGGCGGCATTAACCAGGGTTTTTTCGGCCTTTTTCCAGCGCCCTTCGGTCAGTGCTACCAGACCACGCACGGTGCGCTGCATGGCGCGACGGTTACGGGCGCGGCTGTTCCAGCTACGAAAACGTCCCATGGGGCGAATAATACCGCTGAGCAAACGCAGCACGAAGTGTAGGACGATAAAGGCGGCAAACAGCAGTACCAGACCAAACCAAAACGATGTCTGGATGGAGGAGTCGCCCACGCGGATCAGCCAGTAGCCGGGCACCGACATCATCAGATGCCCGAACAGGGCCCCGACGGCGAGGCCTGCGACAATGAGGAGAACAAGCTTTCTCATGAATCACCTCCGCTTTGGCCACGCGTCTCATAGCGGTTGTCGATAAAGCGTGCAAGTTCCTGCTGTGAAGCGCTGATATCGGGCAGCTCGGGTTTTACCTCGGCTTCCTTGAGCTCTTGAAGGCGCGCAATAACGCTTTGGGTCTCTTCGCGAGTGGTGTCGTAGTAGTCGTTCAGCAGTTGCAGCGCTTTGTCGATACTCGCGTCATAAAGCTCTTTCTCTTCGTTGAGCAGGGCCAGCTGTGTCTGCTCCAGCACTAAGCGCAGGCTTTGGCGCAGGTAAGACTCTTGCTCCGGAGTAATCAGCGCTTCCAGCGCTTCATTGTGATGGCGAACCACCACCAGGTCTTTAAGCTCTTCACCGAAGCGCGCCAGCTGGCGCTGGAAAGTGCCGGTCGGCGGCTGTTCGATGCTGGAGGTTACCGCTTGCTCCTCAATTTCTTGAGAGAGTCGCAGAGAGGAGATACGTTCCTGCTGGGCATTGAGCGCTAGGTAGAGGCCGGTACGGTCAACCTGGGGCACGGCGTCCAGCGCGGCTAGCTCATTGGCAATGGCTTCGCGTACGGGCGTCAACGCTGGGTTATCAGCATCAACTAGGCGCGCATCGGCGGTACGCAGCAGTGCGGCCGCGCCGTCAACGTCGCCTTCCAGTTGCAAGCGCTGATTGGCCAGGCGTAGCAGGTAGGCAGCTTCGGCATGCAGCCACTCGCGCTCGTCGGTGTCCTGCTCCTGAGAGAGCTGATCCAGCACTTGGCCTAGGGTCTCATCAACGTCGCTGCGGTAGCTTTCAAATTCATCACGCAGGTCGCCCAGAGTGCTCTGCAACGCTTCATCGCGCTCGGCTTCGCCGCTATCCAGGCGTGATTCAAGGTCGCTAACCGCCTGCTGTGAGGCGCTACCTTCAGCCTGTTGCGCCAGTTCGTCGAGGCGCTGCTGCTGATTATCCAGGCGTTGCCAACCTTGCCAAGCGACGAACGCTAGGGCAATCGCCAGAATAATCACCAGGGCAATTGCCAGGCCGCCACTTTTACCGCCACCGCCGCTCTGGCCGCTACTGCTGCCTTTGTGGCCGGTGGGCGGCGTGGTGCCCGCCGATGACTTGTCGCTGGTCGGCTTTGACGAGCCGGCGCTTGAAGATGGCGAACTAGAGGTCGACCCACTTGAGGAGGAAGAGCCTGGCTGAGCGGCACTCGGTGACGATGAGCCTGTGCTGCTGGACGTCGAGGTATCTGCCGGTTTTGCCGCGCTGCTAGCAGCGGTTGAACTCGCAGTGGACGAGCCCTTTCCACGCCGCCGCGACCGACTATTTTTAGCACCACTCTGAGCAGGTGTTGTAGAGCTCGGCGGTGTGTTCGGCGTGCTGGGCTCAGTCGCGTCGGTCGTGGAAGCTGCTTTGTCGGTCGTTTTAGGGACGCCTTGAGAGGCATCGGAGGACGTCGGTTGTACATCGTCCTGATCGTTTACTTGTTTGCTCATGTGTCGCTAGCCCTTAGTAAGTTCCTTGATCGACATCGGCACCCTGTGGGTCGCAGGTCTCCAACGCCGCTATCAACGCAGCTGGCGTAGCTCCGGACGCCACCTTAAGGTCACAAAAACCCAGTATGCCAGCCAGTGTAGCCAAACGGCGACTGGAAACGATTAGCGGTTGGTTCAAGGCCGCCTGATTGCACCATTTTGCCAGATGTTCCAGCAGTTCGCTGCTGGTGACGATCAACGCCCGGTAATTACCTGAAGAAAGACGCGTTTGTAGCATGGGGGCAAGGGGTTGAAACCTGCGTCGATACACCGCAGCTCGTGTTACCAGTGCCCCCCGTTCGGCAAGCGTGTCAGCGAGCAGCGGGCGGCCACCTTCACCCGCCACCAGTAGAATACGCTGGTGCGCTAACTGCTGTAACGAGGCAAGCGCCAGCAGTGCTTCGCTGGTATCTTCGCCGGCACTCAGATCAGGCACATGCACGCGGACACCCAACTGATCATAAAGCGTCGCTGCTGTGGCGCTGCCAACGCTGTAGTAGTCAATGCCAATAGGCAACTGCGGCCAGAAGCGATCCAGCGCTTCACTTAAGCAAGTGGCCGCAAAGGGACTGATGACTATTATCTTATGGTACTGATCAATATCCAGCCAGATACGCCGCATTTCAGGGGTTTCTGGTAAGGCTTCGAGTTGCATCACATTGAGTGATTCAACGTTCTCGCCTCGCTCGCGCAGAGCAGCGGCCAACGCTTCACCGCGCTCGCCGGGGCGGCAGATCAGTACCGGTTGGCTCATATGGCGCGGCCGTAAACCTCAGCCAGAATATCGCCAGCGCCCTGGTCGAGCAGCTCTTCGGCAATGCGAATGCCCAGCGCTTCCGGTTCATGCATCGAGCCGCGACCTTCAGCGCGCAGCACTTCGGTGCCCTCTGGGTTGCCCACTAAGCCACGTAGCCACAGGGTTTCATTGTCAATATCCAGCACCGCGTGGCCCGCAATGGGTACTTGGCAGCCGCCCTCTAAGCGCGTGTTCATGGCCCGTTCGGCGCGTACGCGGGTTGCGGTGTCTGCGTCGTCAAGCGGGGCTAGCAACGCAATCAGCTCGGGATCATGCAGGCGGCACTCAATGCCTAGAGCACCTTGGCCGCAGGCGGGCAAGCACACTTCCGGCGGCAGTGCCTGGGCAATCCGATCGTCCAAGCCCAACCGCTTAAGGCCCGAGGTCGCCAGGATGATGGCGTCAAATTCGCCCGCGTCTAATTTGCCTAGCCGCGTTTGTACGTTGCCGCGCAGATTAAGAATTTGCAGGTCGGGACGGGCTTCACGCATCTGAAGACCGCGCCGTAGGCTGGCGGTGCCAATACGCGCCCCTTCGGGGAGCTCATCAATGCTAGAGTAGTGGTTGGATACAAACGCATCGGTAGGGTCGGCGCCCTCTAGAATGACCGACAGGCCCAGCCCTTCGGGGAAGTGCATGGGGACATCTTTCATCGAGTGGACGGCAATATCGGCACGGCCATCCAGCATGGCGTCTTCCAACTCTTTAACGAACAGCCCTTTACCGCCAATTTTTGAAAGTGGCGTATCGAGAATTTTGTCGCCCTTGGTAGACAGTGCTACAAGCTCGACCTCAAGGCCGCTGTGAGCCGCCATTAGGCGGTCGCGAACGTACTCAGCCTGCCACATGGCCAGTTGGCTTTTACGCGTGGCAATGCGCAGTTTGGTGATTGATAGCACGTTATTCTCCCTATACCGCAGACACGGCGAGTCAAGCTATGATAAGTGTCATCATAAAGCACCGAGCGCCACAGTAAAAATAACGGAACTAATTATGCTCTCGTAACGTGTTTTATCCGTTCCTAGGAAATCCTATGTCCTTAGTGTTACCCCACGGCCAGCTTGACCAGTTTTTCCTGCTCTCACGGGATCTGTTCTGCTGTATCGACTTTGAAGGCACGCTGCTGCAAGTCAATCCCGCCTTCGAGACGCTGCTGGGGTACTCGTCCGAAAACTTAATTGGGCGTGCCTGTGGTGTTGTCATTGACCCCCTCGATCATCCCGTGATCGAGGGGGCGTTACAGCGCATGCACCAAGGCGAAAAGATCCTTCCCTTCGAGGTGCGCGCTATTTCTGCAACCGGCAAGCAGCACTGGCTAGAAGTCACTGCTTCATTTGGGGAGGGCGTGATTTACGTAATTGCCCGGGTGATTACGCGCCGCAAGGCCGCGGATGAGCAGTTGCTGCGCAACCAACGGCTATTCAAAATTGCCGGTGAAACCGCTCTGATTGGCGGCTGGTATGTCGACATGGCGGACGGTCAGCCTATCTGGTCCGATGAGCTTAGCCATATTCACGGTATGCCCCCGGGGTTTCAACCCAGCGTTGAAGAGGCGTTTTCCTTTTATGCGCCGGAGTCACGGGAGCGCCTGATGGCGGCATTTAATGCCTGCTGTGAGTACGGTATTAGCTTTGATGACGAGTATGAGGTGATTACCCGCCAAGGTAAGCACCTCTGGGTGCGAGCGATTGGTAAGGCGGTGCGCGATCACGAGGGCCGCATTATTCAGGTGCAGGGGGCGTCGCAGGATATTACCGAGCAAAAGCAGTTGCGCGAAAACCTGACCCAGCTTGCGCACCGGCTAACCATGACGCTGGATAGCATTACAGACAGTTTTTTTACTCTGGATACGGAGTGGCGTTTTACTTACGTGAACCGAGAGGCGGAGCGTATTTTGAAGCGCCACGAAGGTGAGCTGCTAGGCCAGCATATTTGGCAGACGTTTCCTGGCGCCGTTGGCAGCAGGTTTCAGAAAGAGTATCAACGTGCCGCGAGCCAACAAGAAGCGGTACATTTTGAAGCGTTCAATCCGCGCTTAAATAGTTGGCTGGAGGTGCACGTATACCCTTCACCCGAAGGTCTGGCGGTCTATTTTCGTGATATCAACGAGCGTAAAGCAACCGAGCATCAGCTAAAACTGCTGGAGCGTAGCGTTGAATCAAGTACCAACGGGGTGGTGATTGTAGATGCCCAGCGCAGCGACCTGCCTATGGTCTACGTTAACGCTGCCTTCGAGCGCATTACCGGCTACTCGCGCAGCCAGGCGCTGGGACGCAACTGTCGTTTTCTGCAGGGTGAAGAGACCGACCCCGCCACTATCAAGCAGCTAAAGTCAGGAATTGCCGAGCAGCGTGAAGTGCACGTTGTCATTCGTAACTATCGGCGTGACGGTACGGTGTTTTGGAACGACCTGTACATTTCGCCCGTTCTCGATGAAGACGGTCAGGTGACCCACTTTATCGGTGTCCAAAACGATATTTCTGAACAGCGCGAATATCAGGCGCAACTCGATCATAACGCCCATCACGATGCCTTGACCGGGCTGCCCAATCGGCTGTTGCTTGGTCAGCGCTTGGAAGAGGGGTGCGTGGTAGCGCGCCGCTACCATCGCTATATCGCCGTGCTGTTTATCGACTTGGATGACTTCAAGCCGATCAACGATACCTTGGGCCATGAAGTGGGCGACTTTATTCTGGTCGAGGTTGCCAAACGGCTGGAAAATGAACTGCGCCCCTGGGACACCGTTGCGCGTTTTGGCAGCGATGAGTTTGTGGTGTTGTTGCCGGATCTAGCCCATCAGGGCGATGTAATACAAGTGGTCGAACGGGTTCTCCAGGGGCTTTCGCCGCCCTACTGGTTTCGCGACAGCGAGCTGCGCATCACCGCCAGTATTGGCATTGCCATCAATGATGGCAGTATGAAAAACCCCCGCCAGCTTATCCAGCAGGCGGATTTGGCCATGTATAAAGCCAAACGGCGCGGGCGTAATACCTACCACTGGTATACCGAAGACTTGAATCGCAAGGTGAGCGAACGGGTCAGCTTACGCAGTGCGCTACAGCAAGCCATTGAGCAACAGCAGTTCGAACTTCATTATCAGCCACAAATTCACGCGCCAAGCGGTCGCGTGGTGGGGGTTGAAGCGCTGATCCGCTGGCAGCACCCTGAGCGAGGCAATATCCCGCCGTCTGATTTTATTAGCCTTGCCGAGGATACTGGTCAGATCATTCCCATTAGCGAGTGGGTGTTAGCTACCGCCTGTCGCGATGCCCAGCAGCTCAATGGACTTGGGCTGGGCGACATTACTATGGCGGTCAATATTTCACCTATGCAGTTTCAACGCCCCGGGTTCCTCGCCTCCATTGAGCAGGTACTGGCGAGCAGCGGCCTAACGCCAGCGTTGTTAGAGTTAGAGCTTACCGAAGGGGTGCTGATGGATAGCGCCGAGCAAGCCATCCAGGCGTTAAAGAACTTGCGAGCGCTGGGAGTTCAGATTGCACTAGACGATTTTGGCACCGGCTTCTCTAGCTTAAGCTACTTAAAGCGGTTGCCGATTAATCGCATCAAGATTGACCGCTCCTTTGTGCGCGATGTGATTACGGATCGCTACGATGCCGCGATTATCGACGGCGTGGTCGCCATGGCGGGGAAAATGGGGCTCGAAGTGCTGGTCGAAGGTGTAGAGACGGCAGAGCAGTTCGGCTACCTGCAACAGCACCACTGCGACTATTTCCAGGGCTACTACTTTGCCCGCCCCATGCCCCTAAGTGCCCTGTACGAATTTCTGCACAAACCACCTGCCGTCGTAATGTCAGGCTCTTGGCTCCCGCATAAATAAAAACGGCGTGCCGCTGACCGGGGCGACTCTGGTACACTTTCTGCTAACGACTCCATTGTTTTGTCAGCAGGATATATCTTCGATGAGCCAAGCCACGAATCAGTCTTGGGGCGGTCGCTTTAGCGAGCCCACCGATGCCTTTGTTGCACGCTTCACCGCGTCAGTTAATTTCGACCAGCGCCTGGCCCCCCAGGACATCCAGGGCTCTATCGCCCACGCCACTATGCTGGCTCGGGTCGGCGTGCTCACCGATGACGAGCGCGATGCGATTATTAACGGCCTGAACGAGATTCAGGGTGAAATCGAGCGCGGCGAGTTTAACTGGTCGGTGCCGCTGGAAGATGTGCATATGAACATCGAAGCGCGGCTGACTGAAAAGATCGGTATTACCGGCAAAAAACTCCACACCGGGCGCTCGCGCAACGACCAGGTCGCCACCGATATTCGCCTGTTTATGCGCGATGAGATCGATGTAATCGAAGTGGAACTCAAGCGCCTGCGCGAAGGCATGATCGAGCTGGCAGATCGTGAAGCCGAGACCATTATGCCCGGCTTTACCCACCTGCAAACCGCCCAGCCGGTCACCTTTGGCCACCATATTCTGGCTTGGCAAGAGATGCTGGCCCGGGATCACGAGCGCCTGCTGGACTGCCGTAAGCGCGTCAATGTCATGCCGCTAGGAGCAGCCGCGCTGGCGGGTACTACCTACCCGATCGACCGCCATGTAACAGCAGAACTGTTAGGTTTTGACCGTCCAACGGAAAACTCTCTGGACGCGGTCTCGGATCGTGACTTCGCTATCGAATTCACCAGCTTTGCCAGCATCCTACTAATGCACCTGTCGCGCATGAGCGAAGAACTGGTGCTATGGACCAGCGCCCAGTTCAACTTTATCGACCTGCCCGACCGCTTCTGCACCGGCTCTTCGATCATGCCGCAGAAGAAAAACCCCGATGTGCCTGAGCTGGTACGCGGCAAAACCGGTCGCGTGTACGGTCACCTGATGTCGCTGCTAACGCTGATGAAATCCCAGCCGCTGGCCTACAACAAAGACAATCAGGAAGATAAAGAGCCGCTGTTCGATGCAGTGGATACCGTGCGCGACTGCTTAAAAGCCTTCGCCGATATGGTGCCCGCCATTGAGCCCAAAAAAGCCAGTATGTATGAAGCGGCGCGGCGTGGTTTCTCTACCGCGACGGACTTGGCCGACTACCTGGTGCGCAAGGGCGTGGCCTTCCGCGACGCCCACGAAATCGTGGGGCAGTCGGTGGCCTATGGCCTTAAAAGCGAAAAAGACCTGTCCGAGATGAGTCTGGATGAGCTCAAACAGTTCTCCGATACCATCGAGCAGGATGTGTTCGAGGTGTTGACCCTGGAAGGCTCGGTAGCCGCCCGTAATCACATTGGTGGTACCGCGCCGAATCAGGTGCGGGCAGCCGCCCAGCGAGCGCGTGAGGCGCTAAGTGCGCTCAAGGCGGGCGCATGAAAACGCTGGTAATCATGGCCCTTTCGGCGCTGCTGTTAACCGCGGTTGTCGGCTGTGGACAAAAAGGGCCGCTTTATCTGCCGGAAGATGCGCCCGCTGACGAGCAATCTGCCCAGGCGTCTGAATAGATAGCTGCAGGCCCAGGAGAAGGGGAGAGCACCATGGACTATTTTAATTACCGCGATGGCGTGCTGTACGCCGAAGACGTACCGCTGTCACGCATTGCCGACGAGTACGGCACACCCTGCTACGTCTACTCAAAAGCCACTTTCGAGCGTCACTTTCGCGCCTATACCGAAGCACTGGGTGGCCACCCACACCTGATTTGTTACGCGGTGAAGGCCAACTCCAACCTGGCAGTGCTGGGGCTGTTGGCCAAGCTGGGTGCGGGGTTCGATATTGTTTCCATCGGTGAGCTTGAGCGGGTACTCAAAGCCGGTGGTGATCCAGCGAAGGTGGTGTTTTCAGGGGTTGCCAAGCAGCCCCATGAAATGATCCGTGCGCTGGAAGTGGGCATTAAGTGCTTTAACGTTGAGTCACGCCCGGAGCTTGAGCGCTTGAATCGCGTTGCCGGTGAGCTGGGTAAAATTGCCCCGGTCTCGTTGCGGGTCAACCCAGACGTGGATGCGGGGACTCATCCGTATATCTCCACCGGTTTGAAGGATAATAAGTTCGGCATCCCGGTGGATGAAGCTTTGGCGGTTTACGAGCTAGCCGCAGGCCTGCCTAATCTGCAGGTGAAGGGGCTCGATTGTCATATCGGTTCGCAGCTTACCGAGACTGCGCCGTTTTTGGATGCCCTTGATCGCTTGCTGGTGCTTATGGAGCGTCTGCGTGAGCGGGGCATCGAAATTGAGCACCTGGATTTAGGCGGCGGTTTAGGCGTGCCTTACCGTGATGAAAAACCGCCCCAGCCGTTTGATTACGCCAGCCAGCTGCTGGCGCGGCTTTCGCGCTGGGAAGGTGGCGAAGCGCTTACGCTGCTGTTTGAGCCCGGCCGCTCCATCGCTGCCAATGCGGGGGTCATGCTTACGCGGGTAGAGTTTCTCAAGCCCGGCGAGACCAAGAATTTCGCCATTGTCGATGCGGCCATGAACGATCTGATTCGTCCGGCGCTGTACCAGGCCTGGCAGGCGATTGTGCCGGTGGATACTCGCCAAACGCGGGAAAGCGCCCTTTACGACGTAGTGGGCCCCGTGTGTGAAACCGGTGACTTCCTGGGCAAGGAACGCGAGCTGGCGATTACCGAAGGCGATCTTTTGGCAGTGCGCTCGGCGGGGGCCTACGGCTTTGTCATGGCGTCGAACTACAACAGTCGCCCTCGTGCCGCCGAGTTGATGGTCGATGGCGACAACTGCCACGTGGTGCGCGCCCGGGAAACCGTTGCCAGCCTATGGGCGGGTGAAGCACTGCTGCCCGAAGGGGGGCGCTAATGCTGTTACACTTCACCAAAATGCATGGCCTGGGCAATGACTTTGTCATGGTGGATCTGGTCACTCAGCGCGCGCGGCTGGACGAAGCCCAAATCCGCACGCTGGCAGATCGGCGTTTCGGCATTGGCTTTGACCAGCTGTTGGTCGTCGAGCCGCCTCGCGATCCCGAGATGGATTTTCGCTACCGCATTTACAATGCCGACGGCAGTGAAGTGGAAAACTGCGGCAATGGCGCGCGCTGTTTTGCCCGCTTCGTGCGCGATCAGCGGCTAACCCACAAGCATGAAATTCATGTGGAAACCGCCGGAGGGCCGTTGGTGCTGACCGTGCAGCACGACGGCATGGTGCGGGTAGATATGGGCCGCCCGCGGTTTAGCCCTCTGGCGCTGCCGTTCGATGCCCCAGGGGATCAACCCCTACATCAGCTCGAAGTGGGCGATGAAACGCTGCAGATCGGCGTGGTCTCCATGGGCAACCCCCATGCGGTGCTGCAGGTCGACAGCGTGGATAAAGCCCCGGTCGAGCGCCTAGGGCCATTGGTCGAGGCGCATCCGCGTTTTCCTAAGCGTGTTAACGTGGGCTTTATGCAGGTACTCTCGCCTAGTGAAATTCGTTTGCGCGTGTACGAACGCGGCAGCGGAGAAACCCTGGCCTGCGGTACCGGTGCCTGCGCCGCGGTGGCCAGCGGCATTCGTCAGGGGCTGCTGAAAAGCCCCGTAAAGGTTCATTTGCTTGGTGGAGAGCTCAGCATTGAGTGGCCTGACCCGGAAGGGGCGCTAACGATGGTGGGGCCAGCTACACGGGTTTTCGATGGCCGCGTAGCACTTAATTAATTCGAGGAGAACGGCGATGTCACAAGCCCCCGAACCCCGCAAAACGCTCGAGCCTGATCAAGTGGCGTTCTGGCTGGCGCGCCATCCCGATTTTTTCGTCGGCCGGGAAGGGCTTCTGCAGCAACTGCAGGTTCCCCATCCGCATATCGACGGGTCGGTGTCACTGCTCGAGCGCCTGGTGTTAGATCTGCGTAAGCGCGCGGAAACCGCCGAGGGCCGCCTGGAGCACCTGCTGGAGACCGCTCGCCATAACGAGTCACAGTACCGCCGGCTGCGGGAAACGTTGATAGCCCTGGTGGAAGCGCCGGATCGCGATGCGCTGGCGCAAGCGTTGGCCACTCAGCTTAGCGAGCGCTTTGAAACCCCGGCCATGGCGCTGTGGTGTCCGGCCACGTTAAGCGATAGTGAGCCGACGCCGCCCCAGCCGCCTCGCCATGTGCTGGATCAGCACGCCAGTGCGCGGCTTTCGGCGTTGTTGGATGGCCGTACCAGCCGCTGCGTTAAGCTTAGCGTTAGCGACTGGAAATGCCTGCTGCCCCATGTCAAAGCGCCCCGTAAAGCAGGCTCCTGCGCTATTTCGCGCCTCTCAGCGGGCGACCCCTTGGGCTATTTGCTGCTAGCCAGCCCCAGCCCAGACGCTTACCGGGCCAGTATGGACACGCTGTTCACCGAGTACTTGGGCGATATCGTCGCGCGCCTGCTGATTCGCCTGGGCGATCATGGCTGACTCAACGCTAGATGAGCCATCCCTGGCTGAGACACCGATAGCCAAGCGCGTTGAGGCCTTTCTAGCGGCGCTGGCGTCTCATGCAAGTCCTGCCACGGTGGCGGCTTATCGGCACGATCTGGCCGCCCTGTGTCGCTTCACCGAGCGGCGCGATGTGACGGATCCCGCGGCGTTAGATACCGCTCTGCTGCGGGCGTTTTTAGGGGCGGAGCGTAGTCGTGGCCTGGCGCCTAGAAGCCTGGCCCGGCGACGGGCGGCGCTGTCCCGCTTTGCCGATTACCTGGTCAAGCAGGGCGCGCTGGTCGATAACCCGGTGGGGCTACTGCGTACGCCTAAACAGCCGAGCCACCTGCCGCGCCCAGTGGATGTCGATGCTTTGGCGCGCTTTCTTGATACCCCCCACGATGGCTCTCCATTGGGCATGCGGGATCAGGCGATCCTTGAGCTGTTTTACTCCAGCGGTTTGCGCTTAGCGGAGCTGGCGGCCCTTGATTTGGGCGATTTGCAGAACAGCCGGGTAAGGGTAATCGGTAAAGGCGGCAAGCCGCGTCAAGTGCCGGTAGGGCGCCGCGCCCAGCAGGCGCTGGCCGAGTGGCTGGGGTGTCGCTCAGTGCTGGCACCTATTACTGAGCAGGCGCTATTTGTGGGCCAGCGCGGGCAGCGCTTAGGGCATCGTGCCATTCAAAAGCGCTTAGCGCAGCTGTCGCTTGCCCGTGGCCTGCCCGAACACCTGCACCCTCACCGGTTGCGTCACTCCTTTGCTAGCCATCTGTTGGAGTCGAGCCAGGATCTTCGCGCCGTACAGGAGTTGCTGGGCCACGCCAATCTGTCGACTACGCAAATCTATACCCGGCTTGATTGGCAGCATCTTGCGACCAGCTACGATGCCGCCCACCCCCGCGCCAAACGAGGCCCCAGCGACCGCAAAAATAGCCCCAGGAGTAAACCATGACGATGCTGCAGGCAATCACCTTCGATCTCGATGACACGTTGTGGGATAACCACGGCGTGATGGCGCGTACCGAAGAGGGCCACTACCGCTGGCTGCTGGAGGCGCTTGAGGCATGGCGAGCGGCACGCCAGGAAACAGCGCTGGCGTTATCCCACGAAGAGGGCGGGCTGGATTACCTTCAGCGTCGTCAACAGTTGGCTAAAGAGGTGCCCGAACGGCGCGGCGACTTCACTTGGCTACGTTTGCGCGCCCTGGAGGCTCAGTTAGAAGGCGCCGGTCTGCACCGCAGTGCTGCGTTGATGTGGGCAGGGGCGGCGATGAATGAGTTTCACCGCCTGCGTGTACAGGTCACGCCCCACCCTGAAGCGGCCGGTTTACTGGCTGCCTTAGCGGAGCGCTATCAGTTGGCGGCGATCACCAACGGCAATATACATCTTAAACGTCAGCCGCTGGCCAGCTATTTTCCGGTCGCCATTGCTGCGGGCGAGCTACTGGCGCCCAAGCCCGATCCTACGCCGTTTCTCACCGCGCTGTCGCGCTTAAACGTGGCCCCTGAATGCGCCATGCACGTGGGTGACTCGTGGCAGGAGGACGTGCTCCCTGCCCAGCAGCTGGGCATGCACGCGGTCTGGATTTCTGAAGCGGAGGATCAACCGCTTCCCCCGCGTGTGCACCGCATTGCCCATATTAAAGAGCTACCCAGTGTGCTGGAGAAGCTAGAGATGCATCATTCAGGCGGTGTATACAGCCACTGATTGAGTTTCTGGGATAGCGTATCGACGCCGTCGCGCTTGAGTGAAGAGAACAGCTGAACGGAGACGAGGTCTTCCCAATCCTTCAAACGCGAGCGTACTTTTTGCAGCGCAGCGCTGGCAGGGCCTTTCTTCAGCTTGTCGGCTTTGGTAAGCAAAATATGCACCGGCATTCCGCGCTGGTCGGCATAGTCGAGCATCATTTGGTCGAACTCGGTGAGCGGGTGGCGCACGTCCATTAGCAGTACTAAGCCGCGTAGGCTGTAACGGTTGCGCAGGTACTCCGCTAGGTGCTTTTGCCACTCTAGCTTGACCGCCTCCGGAACCTTGGCGTAGCCATAGCCGGGCAGGTCGACCAAGCGCCGCGACGCGTCGTTCATAACGCTGAAAAAGTTGATCAGCTGGGTGCGCCCCGGTGTGCGCGAGGTGCGCGCTAACGCATTTTGTTGTGTTAATGCGTTGATAGCACTTGATTTGCCTGCGTTTGAACGCCCGGCAAAGGCCACCTCAGCGCCGGTGTCATCCGGGCACAGGGCCAGGGTGGGGGCGCTGATAAGAAAACTTGCCGTCGGGTAGTTCAGCCGAGGGATTGGGCTATCATGGGGGGTAGTCATGGGGTTGATCCTGAAAAACGAACATAAAAGCGGTCTACTCTGCGTACTATCACCTCATTATTGCCTCACCATCAGGTAAAGTAGGACGCATAATAGCGACTCATGATAGAGAATTGAGAGCAGTACCGCGACGAATTACCCCTAAAGCAGGTCAGTACTTGCATTCCCGCCGCTGGGGTGATTCGTTATAATGCAAGCGGTTTATATCTGCGACCTGAGGCGCTAGTGTACCATCGCGATACGTTGTTGGTATTAGCGAAGGTTGGTATTGGCGGAGCTAACCCTGGTAACTTGTGAAACCTGGGAAGCGCCCAGGGTGCGTACCAGTCAAACATAAAACGGCATAGTGGAATAGCAATGAGAAAGTTACTGGCAAGCCTAGCAATTACCATGGGCGCCGTTGGCATCGCCCACGCTCAAACGGACTACCAAGCCGATGCTGACGCATCCGCTGGCCAGGAAATGGCCCAAACCTGCGCCGCCTGCCATGGGCAGCAGGGCATTAGCCCATCGGGCGCTTTTCCTAACCTGGCGGGTCAGCAGATGTCCTATCTGGCGAAACAGATTATGGACATTCGCGATGGCAACCGCATGGTTCCCCAAATGGCCGGTCAAGTTGATGACTTCTCTGACCAGGACGCTTGGGATGTGGCGGCGCACTTTGCGCGCCAAGACGCCAACCTGGGCCAATCCAGTGACGAAGACGCTGAGCTACTGGCACGCGGTGAAGAGCTTTACCGCGCTGGCGATATGTCCAAGGGTATTCCCGCCTGTTCTGCTTGCCATACTCCCACGGGCGTCGGTATCGGCAGCGCCGTTTACCCTGGCTTGTCTGGGCAACACGCTCAGTACACGGTCTCAACGCTGCAGGCATTCGCGTCAGGTGATCGTAACAATAGCCCCAATAACATCATGGGCGACATCGCTTCAAAAATGAGCGACAACGATATGGAAGCAGTGGCTAACTATGTGTTGGGTTTGAACTGAGTGTTGGGTTTGAACTAACGTTTTAAGCCCTAGCGTTTAACACCACACATAGACAGCCTAAATACTTCCTTATGCCGTTTGCGGGTTCTCACTAGCAACGTTCTTGGTAACGTTTGCTAGCTGAGGGAACCCGCTAATGTATTCACGGTCTCACTTTCCGCTTACCCATGGAGAAGCTTTTACAATGTCTAAAACGCGAGCGATGTTTAAAACGGTAATGGTCGCACTGGCCGGTTTAGGGCTTTCTGCGGCAGTGAGTGCCCAGGAAGTGGTGGAAGGTCAGCACTATGAGGTGCTTGAATCGCCGGTAGAGACACAGGTTGACGACGGGCAAATTGAAGTCACCGAAATATTTTGGTTTGGCTGCCCGCACTGCTACCGCCTGCAAACGCCGATTAACGAGTGGTACGAGACTCTGGACGATGACGTTAGTGTCGTCAAAATGCCTGCCACCATGGGCGGGGATTGGAATACCCACGCTACAGCATTCTATGCAGCTGAGTCGCTGGGCATCGAAGAGGAGTTGCACGCTGACTTCTTTAACGCCATCCACCAGGAAAATCAGTCGCTCACAGAGCCCGATGAGATTGCAGCTTTCTTTGCCAACTACGGCGTCAGCGAAGAAGAGGCCAAGCAAGCGCTGACTGACTTTAGTGTGCGCAGCGAAGTGAATGATGCCAATAACCGTATGCGCAAAATGAAGTTAATGGGTGTGCCTGCCCTGGTGATTGATGGTCGTTTTCTGGTGACGCCGAGCTCAGCCGGTAGCCTTGAAAACATGCCGAAAATCGCTGAAGCGTTGGTTGAGCAGGTGCGTGAAGAGCGCGCAGAGTAACCGTGTTACGTGAAGCTAGGGAGCGTGACGAAACAGCCATAAATGGCCCACGCTCGACGCTGTTTGAAGATGGGCATTTGCGTTTGCTGACCTTTAATTTGCAGGTTGGCATTCAGACCTCGGCGTATCATCACTATGTTACGCGCAGCTGGCAGCACCTATTGCCCAATCCGCGTCGCCAGAAGCGGCTGGACGTGATGGGTGAAGTGCTGAGCAAGTTTGACGTGGTGGGACTGCAAGAGGTCGACGGCGGTAGTTTTCGCTCAAGCCGCGTCAATCAGGTGGAGTATCTCGCTGCCAAAGCGGGGTTTCCCCATCATGTTCAACAGCTCAATCGCAATCTGGGCCGCATTGCCCAGCACAGTAATGGTTTGCTCTCGCGCTTGGTACCCAGCCAAATAGAAGAGCACCGTTTGCCGGGTGCAATGCCGGGGCGCGGCGCGATTCACGCTCGCTTTGGCGAAGGGCCGGATGCGCTGCATATCTTTGTTGCCCACCTGGCGCTAAGCCACCGCGGCCGGGTGCGGCAGCTCAACTACTTAAGCGACATCATTCAACCACTGCGCCACGTGGTGGTCATGGGGGATCTCAACTGTACCCCTGACCAACTGCACGCTCACGAGCGTTTTAGTGCGTCGTTACCGCTGCACCCGGTTAAACCCTTGCTCAGTTACCCCTCCTGGCAGCCGCGCCATGCGCTGGATCATATCTTGTTGTCGCAGTCGTTAGAGGCAGCCGAAGTGCGGGTGCTGGATCATCTCTTTTCTGACCACCTGCCGATTGCTGTCGATTTACCCTTGCCCGAGGCCTGTTTAGCGGCAATTCGTTCAAGCGTTTAATAATAAGCACGCTGTGCACTCCGTGAGCGCTGCATTATCCGCGTATATGCGCTATTGTCTGGGACGCTGATCCCCTTAGCCGTTTTACGCGAGACACTCCCATGTCGGACACAACACAACTACCTGCTTTTATTGGTGCGCTGGATCGCGCTTCCGAATGGTTCGGGCGTACCCTTGCGTGGCTGATCATCATTATGATGTTGATTCAGTTCGCTATTGTACTGCTTCGCTATGCCTTCAGTGTGAATAGCATCTTCATGCAAGAACTAGTGATGTATATGCACGCCAGCGTGTTTATGCTCGCAGCCGCCTATACGTTTCGCCACGACGGCCACGTGCGGGTGGACATATTCTATCGAGGCATGACACCGCGCCGCCAGGCGTTAATCAATGTCGTGGGCATTATCACGCTATTGATTCCAGTGATGATCTTTATCATCGCTTCCAGTCTGGGCTATGTGGCCAACTCCTGGCGCATTCTGGAAACCTCCTCCGACTACGGCGGTATTCCGGCAGTCTATGCACTGAAAACCTTGATACCGCTGTTTGCCGTTTTGATGATCGTGCAAGGCGTGATTGAAATTGTGCGCAATGGCTATGTGATGGCCGGGCGGATAGTGCCGTCTGCTGCCGGTGGCAATCATCTTGAGGAGCGTGTTTGATGCTGGAATTTATGCCAGTTATTTTATTTGCCGTTATCTGTATTGTATTGATGTTCGGCTTTCCCGTAGCGCTGTCTCTGGCGGGCACGGCGTTGCTGTTTGCCGGTATGGGGCTCGGGTTGGAAGCCATCGGTATCGACGCCAACTTTGATAGTGGCTATCTTGCCGCCTTGCCTAACCGACTCTACGGCATAATGACCAACCAAACGCTGTTGGCGGTGCCGCTATTTGTCTTGATGGGCGTGTTGTTGGAAAAGTCCAAAGTGGCTGAGACGCTGCTGGACGCTATGGCGTTACTGTTTGGCGCAATGCGTGGTGGTTTGGGTATTTCGGTAACCCTGGTGGGCATGCTAATGGCGGCCTCTACCGGCATCGTCGGGGCCACCGTGGTCACCATGGGGCTGATGTCGCTTCCCACCATGCTAAAGCGTGGTTACAGCACCTCTCTGGCGACCGGCACTATCTGCGCCACCGGTACGTTGGGGCAGATTATTCCGCCTTCCATTGCCTTGGTACTGCTTGGTGACGTGCTGTCATCAGCGTATCAGCAAGCGCAGCTGGATATGGGGATTTTCAGCCCTAAAACGGTCTCCGTGGGCGACCTGTTTATGGGCGCACTGGTGCCCGGGTTACTGCTGGTCGTCATGTACATGATCTATGTGGCTATGGTGGCATGGTTGCGTCCGCATATGGCGCCTGCTGCCGACCGTGAAGAGTTGATGGCCGAGCTTGGTCATACCTCGGGGATTGGCATGCTGCTGCTCAAAGGGCTGGTGCCACCGGTGGTACTGATTGTAGCGGTGCTGGGCTCGATCCTTAGTGGCTTTGCCACGCCCACAGAGGCCTCAGCGGTAGGCGCATTCGGCGCTCTAGTGCTGGCGTTGGCCTATCGTCAGCTCGATTGGGCGACGTTGAAGGACGTGCTGCGTTCAACCACTCACGTTACCACCATGGTATTTTTGATCCTGATCGGTGCGGCGCTGTTTTCGCTAGTGTTTCGTGCTTACGGCGGCGAACACATGGTGACCGAACTGTTCGAGGGTATGCCTGGTGGGGTGGTTGGCGCGACGATCATTGTTATGCTGGTGATCTTCCTGCTCGGCTTTATTCTCGACTTTATCGAAATCACCTTTGTGGTGGTGCCGATTGTCGGGCCGATTTTGCTTGCCATGGGCCTTGACCCGATTTGGCTGGGCATCATGATCGCGATTAACCTGCAAACGTCGTTCTTAACGCCGCCGTTCGGCTTCGCGCTGTTCTATCTGCGTGGCGTAGCGCCGCCGTCTGTATCTACTTCGGCTATTTACCGCGGTGTTATACCGTTTATCCTAATGCAACTGGGTATGTTGCTCATGTTGAGCTTTTTCCCGCAGCTAGCAACGTGGCTACCTGCGCAATTTGGCTAATAAAAGGGTTAGTTGAAAAGCATCGCTGCTATCAACGTTAAGAAGTGGCAACCTAATTAAAAAGCAGCAAATAGCCGTTAATGGCCTGTAGCAAACCGCCTGGTGTTCTACGCTTGGCGGAGTATTCCTACTCATAATAGTAATAATAGAAAGTAAGAGGGTTATTGTATGAAAGCCAAAACACTCCCCGTCGCGATCGCCATGACGACCGCACTTTCCGCCAGTTTGCTGGTGGTCTCTAGTTTCGATAACCAAGCACAGGCGCAAGAGGACGAGTTCCGCTGGAAAATGGTCACCTCCTGGCCGAAAAATTTCCCAGGTGTTGGTCAGGGCCCCGAGCGGCTCTCCCAGCTGGTCGACGAAATGTCGGATGGTCGCCTGACCATTGAAGTCTTCGGGGCTGGCCAATTGGTACCGGGGTTTGAGGTATTTGACGCCGTTTCTGACGGTACCGCTGAACTAGGCCACTCCGCTTCCTACTACTGGAAGGGCAAAGCGCCTGCCGCACAGTTCTTCGCCGCCGTGCCGTTTGGGATGAATGCTCAAGAGATGAACGCCTGGCTAAGCTATGGCGGCGGTATGGAGCTGTGGAACGAGCTGTACGATGACTTTGGCGTTGACGTCATGGTGGCGGGTGCCTCCGGCGTCCAGATGGGCGGCTGGTACAACAAAGAGATCAACTCGGTTGCCGATCTCGACGGCCTGAAAATGCGTATGCCGGGCCTGGGTGGCGAAGTGATGAGTCGCATGGGTGTCGCGATTGTGAATATGCCCGGCGGCGAGATCTTTACTTCGCTGCAATCTGGTGCGATTGACGCAACAGAGTGGATTGGCCCTTACAACGATCTGGCTTTCGGCCTGCACCAAGCCGCCGACTACTACTATTATCCAGGCTGGCACGAGCCCACGGTCATGTTCGAGGCCATTGTTAACGAAGAGGCTTTCGCGGAGCTGCCAGCGGATTTGCAGGCGATCCTGCGTACCGCTATTAGCGACATTAACCAGAGCGTACTGGATGAGTACACCGCGCGTAACAACGATGCGCTGGAAACGCTGGTGAACGAGCATGACGTCGAGCTACGCCGCATTCCCGACGACGTACTGGCTCAGGCGCGTGAGCACTCGCAAGATGTGGTCGCCGAGCTGGCCGAATCGAGCGAATTAGCTACGCGTATCTATGACTCCTATCAAGCATTCCAGGAGAAGGTGGAGGATTACCACGCCATCTCAGAGCAGGCGTACTACAACGCCCGCAGCCCGGAAGGTGACACCTCGGAATAGTTTGCTGTGCTTGATGCACACTAACGAGCCGCCTTCGGGCGGCTTTTGTGTGTATGGCATATACGTTTTCGGCAGCATAAGGCGCGCAGCTTGGGTATCCTAGGCGTACAGTGACGTTTTTGCCGTGAAGGAGCCCCATGTCTACCCATTCCCGTCTTCGCAATGTGCTTACCATCGCCGGCTCCGATCCTTCGGGGGGCGCCGGGCTGCAGGGGGATCTGAAAACCTTTTCAGCCCTCGGCGTTTACGGCACCAACGTGATTACCGCGGTGATTGCCCAGAATACCTGTGGGGTGGCCTCGGTGTACCCCGTCGCGCCCCAGGCGATACGCGAGCAGTTGGAACACCTGCTGGATGATGTGGCGATAGATGCAGTCAAAATTGGCATGGTGGCCAGTCGCGAGGTCGCCGAGGTGATAGCCGATGTGCTGCGTCAGCGGCGCCCACGCTGGATCGTGCTCGACCCGGTGATGGTGGCCAAGAGCGGCGATATTCTGGTCGATGACGCCGGCATTCGCGCAGTGCGCGATATTCTCGTGCCGCTGGCCGATGTGATCACCCCCAATCTGCCAGAAGCCGCGGTACTGCTCGACACGCCGTCGCCTACCAGTTTAGACGCCATGGAAGCGATGTTGCCGGGGTTAACGCAATTGGGCGCGCCCTATGTTGTGCTGAAAGGCGGCCATCTGCGCGGGGAAACCTGCCCAGACCTGCTGGCAACCCCCAATGGCCATGAGTGGTTGCCCGCCTCGCGAATCGATACCGACAATTTGCACGGTACCGGCTGTGCACTCTCCTCAGCGATTGCCGCCTGCCTGGCGAAGCTGCCCGTGGATGCCGAAGGGGATGCCCCGGTAGCTGCTATCAGTGATGCCAAGCAATGGCTACATGCGGCCCTGGAGGCGAGCGAGCGCTTAAACGTAGGAAAAGGGCGCGGCCCGGTGCACCATTTTCACGCTTGGTGGTGATTGGGTGAGCTGCCTTGAAGCATTTAGGCGCTAGCTGGCTTGCGGGAATGGACATTGCGCACCATGCTAAGGAGTGTTTGCTTAACGGCTTGTAAGGCTGAGCTGCTCAGCCGAGGAGCGTTTCGCCATGCCTCGCACCATTCTGTTTGCCACCGATCTTTCCGCTGATAATCGTGCCGCTTTTGCTCGGGCGTTGCGTTTGGCCTATGCCCAGGGTGTTCAGTTAGACGTGCTGCACGTGTTGGATCCTTACCTACCCAGGCGTGTGCTGTTGGATGTCGAGAGCGCGGTAGTGGAAGACATCACCACCATGTTGACGGATCTACGCGAAGACTACGCCCTAGAGGCGCCGAAAACGCTTATCCAGACCGTGACCGGCTCGCCTCACGTTGAAATCGTCCGCGAAGCTCATGAACGCAACGCTGAGCTGATTGTGCTGGGCATGCATCGCAAGCGTGGGCAAAAAGACCTGCTTGCGGGTACCACGGCAATGCGCGTGCTGCGCAGCGCACCATGCCCTGTGGTGGTCTCTTCTCACCAGCCGACCCAGCCCTGGCAGCATATTCTGGTACCTATCGATTTTTCGCTGACGGCGCGGCATACCTTGAAAGAGGCGCTGATTCGCTTCCCTGAAGCCACGCTGACCTTGCTGCACGCCTGGACGCTACCCGGCGAGCGTGAGTTGGGTTCGCAGGCCTATTACGCCCACTGGCGTGAACAAGAAGTGCAGCGCCTGCGCGAGCAGTTGAACAATGAAGTCGAGAGCCTGATGCGCGAGTTAGATGGGGTGCCCGATGTGGAGCTGGTGTTAGAGCAAGGCGCGCCCTGCGATGTGCTACAAGCATATATGAAGCGCCACACGCCCGATCTCGTGATGATCGGCAGTCGCGGTCAGCCCCACCACGCCAGCCAGCTAACCGAGATGCTGCTGTGTGAACCGCACTGCGATTTAATGCTCTGCCGTGCCTGGTAAGCGGGCGCTGTTAATAATCAGTAGTGAACGGCCAATAATAAATATTGTACGGAACCTTTATGTGGTGTGTCAGTATGTATAGATATGCTGCCATGAGGAGGTTCTATGTCTATATGCTTATTAGGGGCTAGGCGCGCCATACAATGGTCACTGCTGTTAGCTGGCCTATCACTAACGCCTTGGGCGATGGCCAACAATGTGACGGAAAAAGGCGAAGTGTTTGAGCGCACAGTAGAGGAGCACGGCCAGCGCTATAGTCTTATCGGTAGCGGCGTGTTTCGCTACATGATCTGGACGGCCTATGCGGGCGCCTACTACCAGGCAGGCGAATCCGAGCCACAGCCGTTGAGTGACGTTCCAAGGCGCTTGGAGCTTGCTTATTTCCATGCCATCGACGCCCCTGACTTCTCTGAAGCCACCACAGAAAGCCTTCAGAAGAGCCTCACCGCTTATGAGTATTCGCAGTTAGAGGTAGATATTACCGCCTTTAATCGAAGCTACCAGGACGTCGAGCCGCAAGATCGCTATGTGCTGAGTTGGGACGGTGACACGCTGCGCCTGGCACTGAACGGCGACACGCTATATGAGGGTGGTAACGCAGAGCTGGCGAGCGCCATGTTCGGTATCTGGCTGGGCGAGCGGCCTTTGGGTGAAGATTTTCGCGATGCGCTGCTGGGGAAAAATTAATAAGCGGTCGTTATAATGGCCGTTTGTTAGCTGGGAGAAGCGTTGTGAAGGCACTGATTCAGCGCGTGAAGCGCGCCAGCGTTGAGGTAGAGGGTAATGTCGTTGGCAGTATCGACAGTGGACTGCTGGCGCTGATAGGCGTGGAGAAGCAAGATGACGGGGCTAGCGTGGAAAAACTGCTGCACAAGCTCCTTCACTACCGGGTATTCAGCGACGCCGACGGCAAGATGAATCATAACCTGCAGCAGGTGAGCGGCGGCTTGCTGTTGGTCTCTCAGTTCACCCTGGCGGCGGATACCCGTAAGGGGCTGCGGCCCAGCTTCTCCAGCGCCGCTCCGCCAGCCCAGGGCGAAGCGCTATTCAACTTGCTGGTTACCCAGGCCCGCACTGCCTGGCCGAATGTCGCCACCGGTGAATTTGGCGCTGATATGCAGGTGGCGCTAATCAACGATGGCCCGGTAACGTTTTTGTTGGAAAGCTAGCCCTGTTGTTGAGTATTCGCTTTCCGCTAGCTAGCCGTCTCTTCGCTGGCGAGCAGTTCTGCTTCCATTGCCTCCAGCGCCTCTTCGGCGCTCAGCCACTGCCTTTCTGACTCATCCAGGCGCGCTTTAATCTCCGCTTGCTGACCAAGTGTCTTGGTTAGTTCGGCTTTGCGGCTGCTGTCGGTGTAGAGTTCTGGATCTGCCAGCACTTGTTCTACCTTATCGAGTTCCTGCTGGGCCTTCTCCATGGCTTTTTCTGCCTGATCGCGCTGCTTTTTCAGTGGGCGCAGCTTCTCACGCAGCTCGGCAGCCGCTTTGCGGGATGCTTTGCGCGCTTCGCGGCTGTCGCCGCTAGGCTGCTGGTTCTGGCGCTCGGCTTTTTCTCCACGGGAGTCCCGGCGGCTCTCTTCTAGGCGCGCTTTAAGCCAAACCCGGTAATCTTCCAAATCTCCATCGAAGGGCTCGACACGGTGATCTGCCACCCGCCAGAACTCATCGACCGTGGCGCGCAGCAAGTGACGATCGTGGGAGACCAGAATAACCGTGCCTTCGAAGCTTGCCAGTGCCTGAGTCAGCGCCTCGCGCATCTCTAAGTCCAGGTGGTTGGTGGGCTCATCGAGCAGTAGCAGGTTGGGTTTCTGCCAAGCGACGAGGGCCAGTGCCAGGCGGGCTTTTTCACCACCGGAGTAGTTGGCGACCTTGCCGAAGGCGTCGTCGCCCTTAAAGCCAAAGCCACCCAGGAAGTTGCGAATTTCCTGATCGCTGGCGGTGGGAGAGAGGCGCTGGACATGCACAAAGGGCGTCGATGAAACATCCAGGCTCTCAAGCTGATGCTGAGCAAAGTAGCCAATCGCCAAATGTTCGCCGGGCACGCGCTTGCCGTTAAGTAACTCAAGCTCGCCGGTGAGCGATTTAATTAGCGTCGACTTACCCGCCCCGTTGGGGCCTAACAGGCCAATGCGGCTACCGGGCAGCAGGGTGACGTTGACCTTGTCCAGTTGGATGTTGTCGTCACTGCCGTCGCCCTTTTTACCGCGATAGCCGAGCTGGGCCTGATCCAGCACCAGCAGTGGGTGCGAGGTTTTATCGGCGGCGGGTAGCGTAAAGTGGAAGGGCGAATCCACATGGGCGACGGCGATATCTTCCATGCGCTCGAGCATTTTTACCCGGCTTTGTGCCTGCTTGGCCTTGGTCGCCTTGGCTTTAAAGCGGGCGATAAAACGCTCGATTTCTTCCCGGCGGGCTTGCTGCTTGGCTGCTTCAGCCTGTTGCAGAGCAAGCTTTTCGGCGCGGGTACGCTCAAACTGAGAGTAATTGCCGCGGTAAAGATCCAGGGTCTGATGGTGCATATGCACGATGTGGTCACATACGGCATCTAAAAAGTCGCGGTCGTGGGAAATCAGCAGCAGTGTGCCCGGGTAGCGGGTCAGCCACTGTTCCAGCCACAGCAGGGCGTCTAGATCCAGGTGGTTGGTCGGCTCATCCAGCAGCAGTAGATCGGAAGGCATAAACAGCGTACGAGCAAGGTTGACCCGCATCCGCCAACCGCCGGAAAACGCCGAGAGCGGGCGGGCGAGGTCAGTCTGGACGAAGCCCAACCCCACCAGTAGCTGCGCCGCTCGCGACTCGGCGCGGTAGCCATCCAGGGTTTCAATCAAGCCGTGCAGCTCGGCTTCGCGGTGGGCTTCCCCTGCTTCACGGGCGGCCAGTAGGTCAGCTTCTGCTTGGCGTAGCGCCAAGTCGCCATCGAGTACATACTCAATAATCGGGCGGTCGAGGGCGTCAACTTCCTGAGCCATATGCGCAATGCGCTGGCCGCCGCTCATCTCTACCTCGCCCTGGTCGGGCGCAAGTTCGCCGAGCAGGAGTTTGAATAGGCTCGATTTACCGGCGCCGTTTGCCCCGATAATCCCGGCCTTTACCCCGTTATTAAGGGTAACGTCCGCGTTGTCGAGTAGCGTTTGCGTGCCGCGTTGCAGGGCGACTTGGCGCAGTGCGATCATGCCTTCTCCCGAAGAAAGTGGGTCATTTGATGCGAGATTCTATTACGCTTGATTCTACCCGATTGCAGCGCCTACAGCAGACACCCTTGTGGGATTTTGCACTGGCGCTCTACGCCGAGCCCGGCGTTGAGGCGGCCTGCCTGACGCTGCAAGAGAAAGCCGGACTGGATGTTTGCGAAGTGCTGTTTCACTGCTGGCTCTACTCCTGTGGCTTGGAAGCCATGCCTAAAGCGGTTGCTCGCCAGCGTGAGCAGCGACGTCTTTGGCAGTGCCATGTGACGGAGATATTGCGCGGGTTACGGCGTGATTTAAAAGCCTCTGCGGCGGAAAGCGAGTCCATAGCGGCGCTGCGCGAGACTATTAAACGGGCGGAGTTGATGGCTGAGCGTGAGAACCTTCAACGTTGGCAAGCGTGGGTATGGGAAGCTTCCGGAGAAGAGCAACGTGTGGCGAACGTTGCCGAAATGTCGTTAGATGCGGCTAAGTGGTTGCGAAATCAGCTGTTTTCTACCCAAAATGATCAGTGCTCTGGCGGCGGTTTGGAAGAGCAGAATATATGGCTCCCTACGCTACAAACGCTTACTTGCCCGCTTGACCCTCACCAAGTACCGCGCTAGCCTGAAATTAAGCTGTTTTTGAAATACCTAGCGTTATTCGCCCGCTGACATGCAGTATAAACAGCATCATTGTCCTGCAAGCGAATACCCGTTGGCGAATAACACGCTCGTGTTGATAAATGCGGAGCTGACCTAAATTTAGACAATTGGGTTTTCAAAATTAGGTCGTTGCGCATTCGTACAGCGCGCTTACCACTGCAAGGGGAACAACGCATGAAGGCAAGCAAATCCGTTTCTACTCGTTCTGTAACGACAAAGTTATTGACCACGGCCAGTGTAGGTGCACTGCTGTTTGGTCTCAGCGCCGCTGCTCAAGCAGATAACTGGCGCTACGCTCACGAAGAGTATGAAGGCGACGTTCAAGACGTCTTTGCCTACGCTTTTAAAGAGTATATTGAAGAGAACTCAGACCACACTGTACAAGTTTACCGCTTTGGTGAGCTGGGTGAGTCTGATGACATCATGGAGCAGACCCAGAACGGTATTCTGCAGTTTGTAAACCAGTCGCCCGGTTTTACCGGGGCGCTTATTCCGGAAGCGCAAATTTTCTTCATTCCTTACTTGCTGCCGACTGACGAAGAAACCGTCCTGGAGTTCTTCGACGAAAGTAAGGCCATCAACGAGATGTTCCCTGAGCTTTACGCCGAGCAAGGCCTAGAGCTGCTGAAGATGTATCCTGAAGGCGAAATGGTTATTACAACCAATGAGCCGTTCTCATCGCCGGAGGAGCTGGATAACAAAAAAATTCGTACCATGACCAACCCGCTCCTGACAGAGACCTATGACGCCTTTGGTGCGACGCCAACCCCGCTGCCTTGGGGTGAAGTCTATGGTGGTCTGCAGACCGGCATTATCGATGGTCAAGAGAACCCGATTTTCTGGATCGAGTCTGGCGGTTTGTACGAAGTGTCTCCGCACCTGACCTTTACCGGCCACGGCTGGTTCACTACTGCGATGATGGCCAACCAGGACTTCTATGAAGGTTTGTCTGAAGAAGATCAAGAGCTAGTACAGGAAGCCTCTGAAGCCGCTTATGACCACACTATTGAACATATCAAAGGCCTAGCTGAAGAGTCACTAGCGAAAATTCAGGAAGCCTCTGATGAAGTGACGGTGACACGTCTTGACGAAGAGCAAATTCAAGCTTTCCGTGATCGTGCCCCGCAGGTTGAAGAAGCCTTCCTGGAAATGACCGGTGAGGATGGTGAAGAGCTACTCGAGCAGTTTAAAGCTGACCTTGAAGCCGTAACCAACGAGTAATCATCCTTAAAGCCGCATTGGCGAATGGTTGATTAAACAAGGGGCAGCAAAGGCTGCCCCTTTTTGTTTTGCGGCGGTTAGGTGGATGCTACTCGGCTGGGGGCTAACCATGTTGTCGTTGGGTTACGTGCATCTAGCGTTGAACCGTCGGCAGCGGCATGCCGTTACGCTTGGGTTAGCTGTTCGCCTCGGCACGAGGTAGGTCTGGGCTTGATAGGTTCGGACTAGATGGAAGAGGAACAACGCTGTGTATTGTGCCTACGGCACGTAACTGTTGCCGTTAGAGCCGTTCAAAAGGAGTCCGGCCATGACCGATGAAGAGATGGAAAAGAGTTACCGCTCCGGCTTGCCGGGGGTACTAGGCGTGATCGACACTGCAATTAGCAAAATAGAAGCCGTGATTCTCGCGATGGGTGTTTTGCTAATGGCGCTGAATACGGTCACCAACGTGGTTGCCCGCTTTGTATTTGGCAATAGCATCATGTTTTCCGGTGAGCTAAACCGCATTTTAATCATCATGATTACCTTTGCGGGTATTGGTTATGCCGCGCGCCACGGCCGTCATATTCGCATGTCGGCTATCTACGATGCGCTACCGGTAGGTGGGCGCAGAGTGCTAATGATCTGCATCGCGCTGTTCACATCGCTTGTGATGTTTTTCCTGCTCTATTATTCGGTGGTTTATATTGTTGATCTGCATAGCAAAGGCAGGGTGTTGCCCTCCATGGGCTTGCCGATCTGGATTATCTACCTATGGGTGCCGATGGGCTTTTTGATTACCGGTATTCAATACCTGCTGACCGCCGTTAAAAACTTCACCTCTCACGACGTGTATCTCTCCACGGGTGTGGTGGATGGTTACAAAGACACCGAAACTGAAGTCTGATGCAGAGCACTGCACTCTAGGGGAATAGCTATGACGACAATAATGGTCTCCACTATGATTGCCCTGCTGCTGCTGGGCTTTCCAATGATGATTCCGCTGATTACCGCTGCGGTAATCGGCTTCTATATGATGTTTAACGGCTTCGGCCAGATGGATACACTGATCCAGCAAATGATGGCGGGTATACGCCCAGCCTCACTGATTGCGGTTCCTATGTTTATCCTTGCCGCTGACATCATGACCCGCGGGCAGTCTGCTAACCGATTGATTGATATGGTGATGGCGTTTATCGGCCATATTAAAGGCGGCTTGGCGGTGAGCACTGCGGCATCTTGTACACTGTTTGGCGCCGTATCTGGCTCTACTCAGGCGACCGTGGTTGCCGTTGGTTCACCGCTGCGTCCGAAAATGCTTAAAGCGGGCTACTCGGACTCTTTCACGCTGGCGCTGATCATCAATGCCAGCGATATAGCGTTCTTGATACCGCCCAGTATCGGCATGATTATTTATGGCGTTATCTCGGGCACCTCTATCGGCGAGCTATTTATTGCTGGGATTGGCCCAGGGCTAATGATCCTGTGCATGTTCTCGATTTATTGCATTATCTACGCCATCGTGAAAGACGTACCTACTGAAGCAAAATCTAGCTGGAAAGAGCGTGCAGTCGCGGTTCGGCAGGCTCTTTGGCCGCTCGGCTTTCCGGTCATTATCGTTGGTGGCATTTATGGCGGTATCTTCAGCCCGACGGAAGCCGCTGCAGCCTGTGTACTGTATGCCATTTTGCTTGAGTTTGTGGTCTTCCGTTCGCTTAAGATGAACGACATTTATGCCATCGCCAAATCTACCGGCTTGATTACCGCCGTGGTATTTATCCTAGTCGCGGTGGGTAATGGCTTCTCGTGGATTATCTCGTTTGCCCAGATCCCCCAAATGATTCTGGAGGCAGTGGGTGTCAATGAAGCTGGCCCAACGGGCGTATTGATTGCCATCTGTATCTCCTTCTTTGTGGCCTGTATGTTTGTTGATCCAATTGTGGTCATTCTGGTGCTAACGCCCATCTTCGCGCCCGCCATTGCGGCGACGGGCCTGGATCCTGTGCTGGTAGGTATTTTGATTACCCTGCAGGTAGCGATAGGCTCGGCAACCCCGCCCTTTGGGTGTGATATTTTCACGGCTATTGCGATTTTCAAGCGCCCCTATTGGGACGTGATCAAAGGCACTCCACCGTTTATTTTCATGCTGATTTTAGCGGCCGCTCTGCTGATCATGTTTCCGCAAATTGCGCTGTTCCTGCGTGATGTTGCCTTCCGCTAAACAGCCACAAGGAGTACGCGAATGTTTAATCGCATTTTAGTCCCGGTGGATGGTTCTAAAGGTGCCTTAAGGGCGCTGGAAAAGGCGGTGGGTTTGCAAATGCTAACCGGCGCTGAGCTCTATCTGCTGTGCGTGTTTAAACACCATAGCCTGCTGGAAGCTTCGCTCTCTATGGTGCGGCCCAACCAGCTGGATATTCCTGACGATGCGTTAAAAGAGTATGCCACTGAGATCGCCGTGCATGCGAAATCCCATGCGATCGAGCTGGGCGCTGACAGTGCCCGTGTGCGTGCTTTTGTGAAGGGCGGGCGGCCTTCGCGCATCATTGTGCGCTTTGCCCGTAAGCGAGAGTGCGATCTGATCGTGATTGGCGCCCAGGGCACCAATGGCGAAAAGAACCCGCTGCTAGGCAGCGTTTCTCAGCGGGTGGCGGGCGCGGCGCACTGCCCTACTCTGGTGGTCTAAATCCGCTAAACCTCTCGCTCATTTTGTGGTCTTATTGGCACCCACCACCCCGAAGATGCAGCTCGGGGCGGTGGGTGTTAGTCTTTGTATGACACTGTTTGGCGTTCAGCGCCGCTATAAAAAAGGATCTTTCATGAAACAACTGCTCTCTACCACGGCTCTGACAGGTTTGCTTTTGGTTGCCCCTTTTGCCGCGGCAGCGCCCGAAACGGATGAACAGCGCTTGGCTTACAGCCTGGGTGTTACCTTGGGTGAAAGCATGCAGGCCGACATCGAAGACCTCGACTTGGACGCGTTCAACGACGGTATGAGCGATGTGTTTGAAGGTAATGACTTGGCGCTCAGTGAAGAAGAGATGACCGAAGCGTTGATGGCGTTCCAAGAGCAGTCAATGCAAGCGCGTGCAGCCGAAGCTGAAGAGATAGCGCAAAGCAATCTCGAAGAAGGCGAAGCCTTCCTGGCCGAGAACGCAGAGCGCGAGGAAGTGACCGTGACCGACTCTGGCCTTCAGTATGAAGTGCTTGAATCCGGCGATGGCGCCACGCCTGGCCCTGAAGATACCGTCGAAGTGAACTACGAAGGCATGCTGTTGGACGGCACGGTCTTCGATAGCTCTTTTGAACGCGGTGAATCCGTCAGCTTCCAGACCAATCAGGTCATCGAAGGTTGGCAGGAAGCGCTGCAGATGATGAGCGTTGGCGATAGCTGGATGCTGTATATTCCTGCGGATATTGCTTATGGCGAGAATGGCCAGGGGCCAATCGGGCCTAACGAAGTACTGACCTTCCGCGTTGATTTGCTAGGCGTCGAATAAGCGATGATCTCACACCCCACTTCTAGCCTGCATTCTCTCGCCCAGGCACTGGTTTGCTTAGGTCTTTGCACGCCGCTGCTAGCTCAGGCCGAGACGGACAGTGAGCCTGAGGATTTGCCCGCCCTGAGTGCTGCGAGTGAGCAGGCCAGCGTAGTGGGGGTATCGTCGGGTGGTTATATGGCGACCCAGCTAGCGGTAGCTTGGCCCGAGCGGTTTAGTGGCCTAGGTGTACTGGCAGCAGGGCCCTGGAGCTGCGCCCAGGGCTCGCTCAGTTTGGCGCTTAACCAGTGCATGATGACCCGCCGTGGCTTGCCTTCGCTAGATGAATTGGAGGCTCGCCACCAGCGCTATATTGAGCTTGAACAGGTTGGCAGCGCTGAGGCGCTTAGCCAGCTTAGGGCCTACTTATGGCACGGCGAAGAGGATGAAGTGGTTGAGCCACAGCTCGGCGACCTGCTTGCTGAGCAGTGGCAGCAGTGGCTTGCTTCGCCTGATCAGCTACGCGTTGCGCGCAGTGACAATGCGGGACATGGCTGGCCGATACGGTTGCCCAGTGAAGCCGCACCCGGGCCTCAGGAGTGGGGCGATTGTCGTCAGGGGGGCGGCAGTTTCCTATTATCCTGCGATGACAATATTGCCGGAGAAATGCTGGATTGGCTCTACCCCGAACGGGAAGTCTCTGGTGCTGGTGTGCGTAGTAGCGAACAAGAGGGTGAGCAAGGTGGTGAACTCGTCGCGTTTGATCAGTCTGAATTTGCGGTAAAAGGCCTAGCCGACACCGGCTATGTGTTTATACCCGAAGGCTGCGAAGCGGGCGAGTGCACGGTAACGCTGGCGCTCCACGGCTGCCAAATGAATGCAGAAGCCATTGGCGATACGTTTATACGCTACACCGGGCTCAATGCCTGGGCGGCAGCGCATCAGCAAATCGTCCTCTATCCTCAGGCAGAAAGCAGTATGGCGAACCCGCAGGGCTGCTGGGATTGGTGGGGATTTGCTGAAAGTACCTGGCAGTTAAGCCCGCAGCACGATACCCGTAGCGGTACCCAGATTGGCGCGCTGCTGGCGATGCTGGATCGTTTACAGGCGGCACCCGAATAAGCCGATTAAGAAGAAACTGCGCTTAACCGTCTAGTTCGCTCTCTAATGCGGAAACTAACCCATGCGGGGTCGGTGAGTAGAGCACTCGCTGAAGAATATCGCCCTCGCGATTAACCAAAAAGAGCGAGGCGCTGTGATCAATGGTGTAGTCCATTGCGGAATCCGGCGCTTCGACTTTCCGCCATATCACCCCATAGCGTGAGGCGACATCTTCAAGCTGTTCCTGGCTGCCTACCGCGCCGATAAACTCCTCGCCGAAAAAGCCCATGTACTCCTGCATGCGCGCGATAGTGTCGCGTTCGGGGTCAACGGTAATCATCACTGGCACTACCCGCTCGCGCTGCTCTTCGGAGAGTTGGGACAGGGCTTGACGCTTAACCGACTGGGTCATGGGACAAATATCGGGGCAGTAGGTGTAGCCAAAGGAAAGAATCGCGACTTGATCGTCGTCTAACTGGGTTAACGAGAAATCACCCTGTGTAGAGGGCAGTTCAACTGGGCCTCCTACCGGTTCGCCCTCTTGGGGGGCGAAGGCATACTGATAGAGGCCTATGCCGCTGACCACCAGCAAAACCGCGACCAACGCCGCGCCTAGCCATAACGGTTTCCTTGCCATATGCGTTAACTCCGAATTACGTCAAAATCGAACCAACTGCCTACCTTGCCTTCTGCGGTTTCCAGTATGACACGTGCACGCCAGGGCATAACGTTTTGAGTGCAAATGCCCACTTGGCCTTGACCTTCAAAATGGCCGGGAGCACCTGCGCTAAGGGCAAAACGATGTAGCCCCAAATCCATATCTCGACCAATAAAATCTACTTCGACCTGGGTGGCCGTTACACCATCGACTTCTACTTCCAGTGGTAATATCTCCAGTGCATCGATTTGCCCATTTGCTTGAACCGCGAGCGTGATGCGGCCCTTATCGCCCAAAGTGGCAGAGCAGGGCTCTGCATGCAGGTTGCAGCTTGAAGTGGGGGGAAACCATGTCACATCACTGTCGCGGTGTAGCCAATGTGAAAAGGCATACCACGCGCAGGCCGCTAGCGCCAAGCCAGTGACCAGTATCAGTACCCTTAAGGCGGGAAAGCCCGCCGGGTGTGCAGGTTTTGATGTCATCTTCATGGCAGAATAATCGCTACGCAAGCCGTGGGGCGGGGAATCATTGCCATGGTAACAGCAATCGCGCCGATATCGCTGTGCTGGGATGTCGCAGGCAAAAGGGACGTAAATGGAGAGTATCACTGGTGCCTTAGGCCCACTATTTCTGTTGATCTTACTGGGCGCCGTGCTTGGCTATTGGCGCTGGCCCAGCGACACCTTTTGGCCGCATATGGAGCGGCTGATCTACTTTGTGCTGTTTCCGGCCATGCTGGTGGGCACCTTGGCCACTGCGGATGTAAACCAAGTGCCGGTCGGCCGCTTGGCGCTGGTGCTGTTGGGCGCGATGGCGCTGTTTGGCTTACTGCTGTGGCGTTTGCGTGGCTGGCTACAGCTAACGCCCGCGGCGTTTACGTCGGTATTTCAAGGCGCGGTACGTTTTAATACCTATGTGGGCGTTGCTGGCGCCGCCGCGCTACACGGCAGCTTAGGCGCGACCACCGCAGCCGTCGCTGTGGCGCTAATGGTGCCGGTGGTTAATGTGATGTGCGTGGCCAGCTTTGTCGCCGCTGGCACACTCGGCGGTGCTAGCGTAGGTAAAAGTGCCATGGCGTTGATTAAAAACCCGCTGATTCTAGCCTGCCTAGCGGGTATCGCCCTGAACCTTTCGGGCGTTGGTTTGCCGGGCTGGAGTCAGGATACGGTAGAGCTACTGGGGCGTGCGGCGCTGCCGTTGGGGTTGGTGGCCGTGGGTGTGGCGCTGCGCCCAGCGGCACTGCTGCGCATTGACCGCGGCTTACTGGCCACCAATAGCGTTAAACTGCTGCTCATGCCCGCGCTGGTATTGGCACTCACTTGGATCTTGCAGCTGGATCCCGTAAGCCGCGACGTAGCGCTACTGTTTGCAGCACTGCCCACCGCCACCTCTGCGTATATCCTAGCCCGCCAGCTGGGCGGCGATGCCGAGCTGATGGCCGCGATCATTACTGGCCAAACCCTACTGGCCATGCTCACCCTCCCGCTGTGGCTGCAGTTGGTTAGCTAAGAGTGGGGCTGGGAAAGCTAAATAAAAAATATTCGTATTTATGTTGACGGTGTAAATGAGAACTATTACAGTGTGGTTGTCAGCGTTTGATGAGACGCTGGCAACCAGGACAGCTGTTGGTTTCAGAATCAGCGCCAATTTTCTGTCATGGTTTCTCCCTCTCATTGCTAGTCACGGTCTTTTTGCCGCTCCAATGGAGCGGCTTTCTTTTTTTGTGGATCCCTCTTTTTATAATCTTGTGTCAATCGCAATGAGGATCTGTGCAAACGCTCATTGAGTGTTTGTCTGCCTCGCGTGTCAGTTAAACCAGCGCTGTTCGCTGGGAAACAGTGCAGATAGAGGCGCGAGGTTGCTATGATCAAAAGTAAATAAAAAATATTCGTATTTGTATTGACGCGGTAAATGAGAACTATTACATTGTGGTTGTCAGCGTTTAATGAGACGTTGGCAACCACGACAGAAACCGCCAGTTTCCTGTCATGGTTTCTCCCTCTCATTGCTAGTCACGGTCTTTTTGCCGCTCCCTTGGAGCGGCTTTCTTTTTTGCGTCTACTAACCTTCCCCGCTCTCTACGCTTACCGATTTTTGGCTACGTGTATGCGCTTAGCCGCTTATATTTTTAATACAAAAACCGCTGTAGCGACGCAGGATGACATGTGTCATTGCTTGGGGGCGCTTTGGCGTCTACGTTTTATAAGTAGCGTTTAAAGGCGTTTATTAATAAGCACACTAACGGAGGAGTTTGCTATGAGCGATACACAAGATCTTTTCCCGACTCGCTTGGAACGAAAGTTGGGAATGTTTAAGCGTATTGATCCCGTGGTATATGGCGATGAATCACAGCTTGCGAATGGCCCTTTGAGCAAGTCAGAAATTGATGAGTACGAGAAAAAGGGGTTTCTGTCATTTGAAGGCTTTTTTGACGCCGATGATATGCAGGCTTTTCTTCAAGAGCTGCGTGAGTATGAAGACGATGCTGATCTCAAGCTCTCAGAAGGCACTATCCTTGAGCCAGGACGTGAAGAGATACGCACCGTTTTTGGCATTCATGATGTTTCAAAACGTTTTCAGCGCTTGACCCAAGATCCCAAATTGTTAGCGATCGTCAAGCAACTGCTGGGCAGCGATGTGTATATCCACCAGTCACGCATTAACTATAAGCCAGGCTTCAAAGGCAAAGGTTTTGAGTGGCACTCCGACTTTGAAACATGGCATAGCGAAGATGGCATGCCGCGTATGCGTGCGTTAAGTTGCTCCATAGTACTCACTGACAACGGGGAGTTTAACGGTCCACTCATGCTAATCCCCGGTTCGCATCAGTACTTTGTTCCCTGTGTGGGACGAACGCCGGAAAATAACTATAAAGAGTCGCTAAAAAGCCAAGAGGTAGGCGTGCCCCCAGCCAGTAGCCTTCGCGAGCTAATGTTAGAAAACGATATCGAGGCGCCTAAGGGGCCCGCCGGATCGCTGGTGATCTTTGAATGCAATACCATGCACGGCTCGAACATAAATATGTCTTGCTGGCCGAGAAGTAATCTGTTCTTTGTTTACAATAGCGTTGAAAACACGCTACACGACCCTTACTGCGGCAATCGACCGAGGCCTGAGTTTCTGGCCAATCGTTCGGAATGGGAGCCGCTTAAACCGCTTAATGAGTAATGCCAATGCGCATCGCCGTATTCAGCGCTAAACCCTACGATCGCACTTTTATTACTCGCGCTAACGCAGGGGAGCGTCACTCCTTGAGCTTTTTGGAGGCGCGTCTAACGGCTGATACGGCCCCTTTGGCTAACGGCTTTGATGCGGTTTGCGCCTTTGTTAATGACTGCCTTGATGCCACCGTGTTAGAGCAACTGCATAACGGTGGCACAAGATTAGTGGCGCTGCGTTCGGCGGGCTTTAATCATGTTGATTTAGCTACCGCCGAACGGTTGGGCATTACGGTGGTACGGGTGCCCGCCTATTCCCCCCACGCAGTGGCAGAACACGCGGTCGCCCTAGTGCTAAGCCTTAATCGCATGACTTATCGCGCCTACAACCGGGTGCGGGAGGGCAATTTTGCCCTGGATGGCCTGCTGGGATTCGATCTGCATGGTAAAACGGTGGGCGTTATTGGCACTGGGCATATCGGGCTGATTTTTGCCGATATTATGCACGGCTTTGGTTGCCGGGTAGTGGCCAGCGACCCGTTTCCCAGCCCGGCTGCTAAATCCTTTGTTGAGTACGTGCCGCTAGCAACGCTATTTGCCAGCGCCGACATTATCTCGCTGCACTGCCCGTTGACGCCTGAGACTCACCATTTGATTAATGCTGACGCCATCGCGCAAATGAAGGAAGGCGTCATGCTGATCAATACCGGCCGCGGAAGGGTGGTCGATACCCAAGCTGTGATAGCAGGCCTGAAAAGTGGCAAAATTGGCCGCTTAGGGTTGGATGTTTACGAAGAGGAAGAGCAGCTGTTCTTTGAAGACCTCTCCCAGGGCGTGATTGACGACGATCAGTTTATGCGCCTAACGACCTTCCATAATGTACTGATCACCGGTCATCAGGCTTTCTTCACTGCCGAGGCGCTGACCAATATCGCCGAGACCACGCTGGCGAACATCGACGCTTTTGAAAGTGGAAGTGGCACCATGCATCGGGTGGTTAGCGCCAAGTAAATATAACTTTAAGCTGCTAGTGCATACACTTTAAAATAATCAGGAGACCGCCCCATGCAGCTCTATTTAAATACCTCTTCTCCCTATGCACGCGTTGTGCGCGTGTGTCTCTATGAAAAGCAGCTGATCGAGCGCACCGAGCTTTGCTGGTGCGACCCTTGGGCGGCGGATAGCGAACTGTTGCAGATTACGCCGCTTAGCCGTATTCCAACGCTGGTAACCGACGAGGGTGATGTGCTTACCGAGTCGCTGTTGATTGCTCACTATCTGGATACAGTGGGCGAAGGGCCGTCTCTGATGCCCAGTAAAACATTAGCGGAAACCCTGGCGCTGGCAGGGTTGGGGCAGGGCTTGATGGACACCGCCTTTAACGTGGTGATCGGCCGCAAACATAGTGGCCACGAAGTGGATACGACGCTGTTGGGGCAGCGCCGTTTAAAAGCGATCGAACGCACCCTGATAACACTTAATGCCCACCCCAGCGTGCTGGCAGGCAGTGCCCAGCGCACCCTGGGGGCGATTACCGTTGCCGTGGCGCTGGCGTATATCAGCTTTCGCCTACCGGCCTTTGATTGGCAAAACCGCTACCCGACGCTACATGCCTGGCAGGCGAAGGTGGTGGAGGGCGAGAGCTTTGCGCTAACTGAATTTGAGTAGGAACCCACTATTTCAGATAGCGCATAAAGACTAGGCCATCGCGAGGTGGAGACAGCCCGTAGATTCACCCCTCCCGGCGATAGATCAAATCCCAAACCCCGTGACCCAGTTTTTCGCCCCGGGCTTCAAACTTGGTTAGCGGGCGGAACGCCGGGCGTGGCACGTACGGTGCGGTTTCCGCGCTGGCGGTATTGGCATAACCGGGGGCCGCTTCCATTACCTCGGCCATCCACTCTGCGTAGGCTTCCCAGTCGGTGGCCATATGGAAGGTGCCGCCGGGCATCAGGCGAGTGCGGATCAGCTCAACAAAGGCAGGCTGCACGATGCGCCGTTTGTGATGCTTCTTCTTCGGCCAGGGGTCGGGGAAGAACAGCTGCAGCGTGGTTAGCGAGCCTTCGGGCAGGCACTGCTCCAGCACCGCCAGGGCGTCTTCCCGGTAAACGCGGAGATTGGTCAGGCCGCGTTTATCGACTTCATCCAACAGCTTGCCAACACCGGGGGCGTGGACTTCAATGCCGATAAAGTCGGTGTCTGGATGAGTCTCGGCCTGTTCTATCAGCGAGTTACCCATGCCAAAGCCGATTTCTACGACCCGCGGTGCCTTACGGCCAAACAGGGCGTCCAAGTCTTGACGACCGTCGGCGATGGTCAGGCCAAAACGCGGCCAGATGTCTTCTAAGCCCCGGTTCTGGGCCTGGGTCATACGACCCGCGCGGATCACGTAGCTTTTAATGCCGCGGCGGTGCAGCGGTGCATCCGTACCTTCCGGGCCTGTGGTGGTGTTGCTTTCGGGCGCGGTGTGACTTTCGGGTACGGTATCGTTGGGTTCAGTCATGGGGTCTCGAATCAATTAACCGTTAATACGGCCAGCGAAAGGTGAAGAAGGATCGGCGGATTGGCGGCGCGGCATACGGCCAGCTAAAAACGCATCGCGCCCGGCTTCCACGGCCAGCTTCATAGCGTTGGCCATGCGTAGCGGCTCGCGGGCGTGGGCAATGGCCGTATTGAGCAGTACGCCGTCACAGCCCAGCTCCATCGCCATAGCAGCATCCGATGCGGTGCCAATGCCCGCATCCACTAGTACCGGTACCTTGCTCTGTTCAACAATCAGGCGCACGTTGTGTGGGTTCTGAATGCCGTGGCCCGAGCCAATCAGCGAGCCCAGCGGCATGATGGCGCAGCAGCCCATGGCTTCTAGTTCGCGTGCCACAATAGGGTCGTCGCTGGTGTACACCATGACGTCAAAGCCGTCGGCGAGCAGCGTTTCAGCGGCTTTTAGCGTCTCGACCACGTTTGGGTAAAGCGTGTGATCGTCGCCGAGCACTTCCAGCTTGACCAGATTGTGACCGTCGAGCAGTTCCCGGGCCAGGCGGCAGGTGCGCACCGCATCTTTAGCGTTGTAGCAGCCGGCGGTGTTGGGCAGCAGGGTGTAGCGTTCGGGGGAAATAACGTCTAACAGGTTGGGCGCATCGGCGTCCTGGCCTAAATTAGTACGGCGTACCGCAAAGGTCACGATTTCAGCGCCGCTTTGGGCAATGGCGGCGCCGGTTTCGGTAAAGTCTTTGTACTTGCCAGTGCCCACCAGCAGGCGCGAGTGAAAATCGCGTCCGGCGATGGTTAGCGGGGTATCGGCTAGCGCTACATGCGTTTGTTGGGTCATAGTGTTTCCTTTAGCCGCCGCCAATCGCGTGAACCACTTCCACTTGGTCACCATCGACCAGGCGGGTGTCGGCGTGTTGGCTGCGGGGGACGATCTCTTCGTTAATTTCGACGGCGATACGACGACCGCTAAGGCCCAGCTGTTCAACTAAGTCAGCGGCGGTTAGGCCGGTCGACAGCGTATGGGGTTCGCCGTTTAGACGTATCTGGATAGACATAGATAGGCGTGTCTCATTCGTCGTGGTAGTTCGTTCTCTAAGGCATTCTCTATTGTAGCGGTTTCGCACCGTGCAAGGTAAGCCGTAGGTGCAATCAGCGCGATGGATGCCACCCACAATAGGCGTAGGAGAGCAGCGTGCAACGAACAGATAAAGTGTGGTGGTGTATCGCGGCGCTATCGGGCGCGATGATGGTAATGCTAGGTGCCTATGCCGCCCATGGCCTGGCGGCGCGCACCACAGAAGCGATGGTGAGTGCGGTTGAAACCGGAGTGCGCTATCAGGCCTGGCACACGCTTGCCGTCATGATCGTGCTGGTATGGCGCCAAGTGCAGCCGCTTGCCGGACAACGCTGGGTGCTGGCGCTGTGGGCGCTTGGCATGTCGTGTTTTTCAGGCTCGCTCTACTTGATGGCGCTGGCGGGGCTGAACCTTGGCATTGTCACCCCCATTGGCGGGCTACTGTTGATGGCCGGTTGGTTGGCGCTTGGAGCGGTAGCCCTGCTAGCGCAGCGCCGTCATACGTAGCCGTAAGGCGTTGCCAAGCAATAATAGCGTCGCCCTTTCTACGCCAGCTGCGATGAGCACCAAAGAACCTGGGGGTGTTTATCCAAGCATCATCCGCAGCGGCATCCACAGCCCCATACCCATCATTACGAGGTTTTCGGTGAGTGACACAAAGCCTAGCGGTACGTTGCTGTTGCCACCCACGCAGGCGCATTTGAGCTCACGTTTGTCGATATATACCGCCTTAAATACCGAAACAGCCCCCACGGTGCCGACGAATAGCGCCAGTGGTGCGGCCAGCCAGATAAGCGTGCCCGCCAACATCAGCAGCCCCGCAAGTGTCTCGGCGTAGGGGTAAACGTAACTGTAGGGGACGTGGCGCTGGGCGAGCAGGTCATAGTTGAGAAACATGGTGCTAAAGCTTTCTACATCCTGCAGCTTTTGCAAACCCAGGAGCACCATCGCCGTGGCGACGGCGTACTCCGGCATACGTGCAGTGAATAGCGTGCCCTGCGCCGCCCAACTGACGGCAAAACCGACGAGCAGTGCGGTGGCAAAAATCGCCAGCACGGGGCGATAGGTGGTGGCCTTTGGATCAGGAACGCTCATGCCCAGGTGCTTACGCAGCTCTTCATAGCCGCCAATACGTTCATCGCCCAGATATACCTGCGGCGTCGTGTCGACGTTTTCCTGCTGTTTAAACGCGTCAATTTCTTCCCGTGAGGTCAGCAGGTTGTCGTCCACCTCGTAGCCTTTGCGCTTGAGCAGGTCGACGGTTTTTAAGCCGAACGGACACATGTGCTCCGCTGTTTTCATCCGATAAACGCGAGCAGTAGAGTGCGTGGTTGATACCATCATTAGCCTCTTGTTTATTCATTAACTCGATATTGCTTACCTATTAGCCTAGAACCTATGTGCCACCTTTAGGTCAAATGGGCGGTTCTCACTAGTTTGTCCAAGCAGTGTAGGTGCCTGGGAACCACAGGCATCGTTGTACAAAAAAACGCCACCTTCCGGTGGCGCAGTGCTTAACGATTTAAAACATTAACCTGACACCTGCAACCACACCGGCATCTTCGCTACTATTCCCACTAGCACGCGAAAGGTCGGCGGTATCGCCATACTCTTTTACCCAGTAAGCGCCCACGTACGGAGCGAAGCGGCGGGACACTTCATAGCCGAGACGCATACCCACACGCACTGAGTTTAGCCCCTCGCCGACACCAAACTCCTCGACTTCGCTGGCAGCAACGGCTATTTCAGTACGTGGCTGCAGATAAAGGCGTTGCGTCAGGCGCAGGTCGTATTCGCCCTCAAAGCTGGCGGCCAGGTCGCCGTCATCGCTCAGCTTTAGGGCGACATCGGTTTCGATGCCGTAGGGCATCACCCCTTGCAGGCCTACCACGGCATAGGTGCGCTCGGCGTGGTCATCGGAAAATACGCCACCCTGGTAACCCACGCCGCCCTGTAACTCCCAAAAGTCGGCAACCAGGCGACTGTAGAGCAGTTCAAGGGATTCGAACTCGGCATCCTCGCCGTCGCCCTGGACGTTCTCGCCTTCCGACTTGAGGTATACACGGTTAACATCGCCGCCGTACCAGCCTTGAAAGTCCCACACAACGGCCTCTTCGCCGTTATCGGGCACGCTATATTCAAGACGATCAAAGAGCGCCATACCCATATTGTGTTCCATCATCGGGGCTGGCCAATCTTTCGGCGCATCGTAACCATCTTCCGCATGGGCAGCGGTGGTTATGACAAACGCTAAGCTAATGCCAGTGAAGTAGAGCTTGGCTTTCATACTGCCTCCTTAAGAAACCTGAACAACGCGGAACATTCCGGCATCCATGTGATAAAGCAGATGGCAATGGAAGGCCCAACTGCCTTCGGCATCTGCCGTGATCAGCGCCGAAACCCGCTCGCCGGGCTTAACGTTCAGGGTGTGCTTGCGCGGAATCAGCTCCCCCTGACCGTTTTCCAGCTCCATCCACATACCGTGCAGGTGAATGGGGTGTTCCATCATGGTGTCGTTGACCAGGATCAGGCGTAGGCGCTCGCCCTTTTCGAAGTGGATGGGGCCGGAGACCTCGCTGAATTTTTGGCCGTCGAACGACCACATGTAGCGCTCCATGTTGCCGGTGAGGTGCAGTTCAAGCTCGCGTCCAGGCTCGCGGCGGTCGGGCCAAGGAGTGAAGGCTTTCAAGTCTTGGTAAACCAGTACACGGCGCTCGTTGGGATCAATACCTATGCCCACTTGACCATAGCGCGAGCCCGGCTGGGCTTCACCAGACGCCAGCATGCCGCTTGCGAGTGCGTTGTGCTGCTCTCCGGTCATACCAGTGGGGTGTTCCATGCCACTCATACCCGACATAGCTGAATGATCCATGCCTTCCATGTTGGAATGATCCATATCGTCCATATTGGACATGCCCGAGTGATCCATGCCCTGCATGTTCGACATACCCGAATGATCCATGCCCTCCATAGTGGAGTGATCCATGCCGCCCATGCCATGGGCACCCATGGCTTCCATACCGCGGTCAGCAATTTGGCGACGGTCAGGAATCTCCGCCTGCATGCCTTCACGCGGGGCTAGGGTGGCACGAGCGTAGCCGCTGCGATCCATGGATTCGGCAAAGATGGTGTAGGCTTGATCGTCTTCGGGTGACACCAAGACGTCGTAGGTTTCGGCAACACCGATACGGAACTCATCGACAGGGACGGGCTGAACCGGTTGGCCGTCGGCGGCTACTACGGTCATTTTGAGGCCGGGTATACGTACATCGAAGTAGGACATCGCCGAGCCATTGATCACTCGTAGCCGAACACGCTCACCCGGCTTGAACAGGGCGTTCCAGTTTTCCTCTGGGGAGTGGCCGTTGAGCAGGTAGGTGTAGGTACTGCCGGTAACGTCGGCAATATCCCGTGAGCTCATGCGCATTTTGGCCCACATGCCGCGCATCTCGACGGTGGGGGCTAAACCATTTTGCCGTACATCGGCAAAGAAATCGGCAACCGTGCGTTCCTGAAAGTTGTAATAACCCTCCATGGTTTTCAGATTGCGAAATACCGACATGGGGTCTTCAAACGTCCAGTCCGTCAGCAGCGGCACGTGTTCGCGGTCATAGCGGAAAGGCTCGCGCTCGTCAGCGTCGATAATCAGCGGCCCCACGTGGCCTAGCTGCTCCTGCATACCTGAGTGGCTGTGGTACCAGTAGGTGCCGTTCTGGCGCACAGGGAAGCGGTAGGTGAAGGTTTCACCGGGCGCGATACCGGCAAAGCTGACCCCCGGTACTCCATCCATTTCCGGTGGCAGAATCAAGCCGTGCCAATGAATGGAGGTGGATTCATTAAGTAGGTTGGTAACGCGTAGCACCGCGTCCTGCCCTTCCTTTAGGCGAATCAACGGGCCGGGGCTAGTACCGTTGATGCTAAAAGCGCTGGTCTCCTGGCCATCAATAGAAATGGACTCACGCCGGATGGCCAGCGATACCTCCGGGCCTTCTTCCACGCCCTTGGAATAGACGTTTGTACGCCCCCAGGGGTTGGCCCAGGCGGGGCTCAAACCCATGGCAGCGGCAGAGCCCAACCCCAGCGCCGCACTGCCTTTCAGCACCTGGCGGCGTGAAAGCGGGTGGGTGATAAAATTCGAACGCGTCATATAAAGCTCCCATCGCTGATGAATTTCATCATCTTGGGGGAGCAAGCTGAATCAATGCTGAAAAAGACGCTATGCGGCGTTAATACCCCTTAGTGGCAGCGTGGTGGTTACCCGCAGACCACCCAACGGGCTGCGTTCGAACTGGCAGTGTCCTGCGTAACGCGCCACTAGCTGCGCAAGTATGGAAAGCCCCAGGCCGTAACCAGGACGGCGTTCATCCAGCCGGGTGCCGCGCTCGCCCAAGCGCGCTATATCGCTTTCAGCAACGCCGGGGCCGTCGTCGTCAATCGTTAGTGTTAGAGCGAGCTCAGAAGTGCTGATATGGCAACGAATCGCGTTGGTGGCCCATTTGCCTGCGTTATCCAACACAATGCCCAGCATTTCGGCGTAATCGTGGGCGTCGATAGGCACTTGGTCGCGCTGATTAACTGCTTGCGTTAGCTCGAACACCTGCTGAGGATAGAGGCTCTGAAACATAACCATCAGGCGCTGGCTGTCGCGGGCGAGGTGGGTCATGCGCCCTGCATGGGGGCCAGCAATACGCGCGCGGCGAAGCTCGGCATCTAACTGAGCGTTGATATCCTCCAATCGCATCAGTACCTTGTGGCGGCGGCTTTCATCAATGGGTCTGCCGCCTCTAAGTACTTGGGTGATCGCCGCCAAAGGTGTCTTAAGCGCATGAGAAAGGTTGGCTACCGACTCTCGTGAGCGCTGCAATCGCAAGTCGATGTCATCCATAAAGCGATTGAGTTGTGCGACCAAGCCATCAAGCTCTGCGGGGGCTGCAAGAGAAAGCCGTTGACGCTCTCCAGACTGGAGCTCTTCAAGCTGTTGTCGCAGTTGCCATAATGGCTTCAGGCCACGATTAACGGCCAGCATGTTGAGTGCCACCAGCACCGATAGCAGGCCTGCCGCAATGCCACCTACCCACCAGTGCAAAGTGGCTAAACCTTTTTCTACCTGAGAAAAATCTTCACCGATTAACAATACGCCGTTGGTGCCTTGCCACTCGAGTTGCTGGCGATACACCAGTAAGTGGCGCTCGCCGCGCTTTACCTCGACTAGCGAATCACCAGCTTCCTCAAGTAAGGTTGCTAGCTGACGTTGCCATTCGGGGTGTGAGGCGCTGATCTCACCATTAAGTCGCAGCACATAAAGGTGGTGAAAAACCTGATAACTTTGACTCGCCGATGTGAGCGAAGAGGGTATGGCTAACTGGTCATTTTCCAACTGCGATACTGCGTGTTCGGCTTCACGCTTGAGGCGTTCACCGAGAAACTCCTTAGCAAGATTTTGCAAAAACACGCCGTGCAGCAACCATGTCAAACCCACGACTAAGAGCGCAACGCCTCCCAGCCAAGCTAGCAGGCGAAACCTTAAGCTACGTTTATTAACGTGAAACAAAAACGTACCCCTGGCCGCGGCGTGTCTGGATAATCGATTTGCCAAGATAACGGCGCAAACGAGCCACGTATACCTCTACCAAGTTGGGTGCGGCAGCGTCTTGCTCCAACGCGTAAAGCTGTTCCAGCAATCGCTCCTTGGAGTGAATACGGTCAGGGTGGAGCATCAGGTAGCGTAGTAGTCGAAACTCGGTGGCGGTAAGCGAACGCCATGTTGTCCCTTCGCTACAAACACGCTGGCCCGCTTCATCCAAGGACACCCCGTTGAGAGTGATGACTTGGGATAATTGGCCAGAGTGCCTGCGTAGCAGGGCCTTTAAACGCGCCATCAGTTCGGCTTCGTGAAAGGGTTTGGTGAGGTAGTCGTCAGCCCCTGTTTCCAAGCCAATGACCTTGTCTTCCCAGGTGTCGCGCGCGGTGAGTATCAGAACCGGGGTCGGGCGTTTTTGCTTGCGCCAACGCGTGATTAGCTCAAGACCCGAACCATCGGGTAATCCAATATCTAGGATGGCAAGCTCGTACTCCTCGGTTGCCATGAACGACGTAGCCGACTTAACGGTGTCGGCTACGTCGACGAGGTAACCGTTGTCTTTCAGACTTTCAGCCAAACTTTCAGCTAATAGGTCATCGTCTTCTAAAAGCAACAGTTTCATAGGGAGCCTCTGATTAATGTGATGAGCGCAGGCCAGACAAGGCAAAAATCAACGAAAAAGCGGGGTTGTAAATGAGCATTTTGAGATGATTTTTAACGCAGTATGGCCAAGCGCAATAGTTAATCAGAGGTTTCATAGGTTATATCGCGTTAGAAATTAATATCACCATACATCCCTGATTCATAATGGCCAGGGATATTACAGGCGTACTCCAGACTCTCAACGTTCGAGGGGGCTGTCCACACCAGTGTTTTGGTCTCACCTGCCCCAATGGTGATAGATGGCATCTGCCCGCCGTGCGCACCTTCTGCCATGTCGTGGCCACCGTGTCCGCCATGAGCGTCACCATGGCCGCCACTCATTTCCTGCATCATTATCCGATGCTCTTCCTGGGCGGCTTTATCACCTATTACAAATTCGTGTTCAAGGTTGCCATTATTGATAATTTCAAACCGAATGGTTTCACCTGCGGTGACTTGTATGGCTTCAGGATCAAACCACATATCACCCGCTTCTACGCTAATCGTGCGGTCAACCTCGGCATTGCTAGCGCTGTGCTGACTGTCCTCGTGCTCACCAGCGGCCCATGCTGTGAAGGTTAAGGTACTAAGCGATACCGTTAGTAGGCCAAGCATCAGGTAATTCGTGCGCATTATGTTTGCCTCGCAGTGGTATTTACCCATTACTTATATCGCGCGAACCTGAAATGAGCCTGAACCGTGAGTTTTCGGACAGAGCCTAATGACCTGCGTCAAGAAAGCATTGTTAAACATGCTGGCTAACTTGACCTCCGTGTCACACATAGGTTGTAAGCTTCAGTTGTGTAATAAGCATGTTGGTATCATTGCTTTAATGCTCGTAGGAGTTTTGCCATGATGAACGCAGACTGTTTTGCCTTTATGAGCTCTTTGGGCTGGGTAGGCTGGTTAATGCCTCTCGCATTTTTATTGCTGGCGGGGCTTGGGATCGCGTCGCTTACTAAATATCTTTTTAGTCGTTCTCATCAAGGAGGCCACGCATGAGCCGTTTAACGACATCACTATTTTTATCCGGCGCACTGGTTCTGGGGGCCACCACGGCCCATGCGGCACTGCCTGACGAGGCCACACTGTATAAAAATCCCCAGTGCGGCTGCTGTGACGGTTATGCACGCCATCTTGAAGAACTCGGCGTAGAAGTAACGATCATTGATGACGTAGAGCTAGGCGATGTCAAGCAGCAGGCGGGCGTGCCCTACGGACTGGGGTCGTGCCATACCATCGAGATGGGCGAGTATTGGATCGAAGGCCATGTTCCGATGGAAGCCGTGCAGGCGCTGTTCGAGCAACAGCCTGATCTTGACGGTATTGGCTTGGCCGGTATGCCCATTGGCACGCCGGGTATGCCGGGGCCTCAGGACGAGCCCTACAACGTCTATGCGTTTAGCGACCAGCAAGATGAGCCGTTCATGACGCTGGCGCCGTGATGCCGTGCTCCTCCGGCACGTCGATATCGATAAGCGTGCCGTTGTCCTGCACGGCATACTCTCGGTAGTGTGCCGTGTGGCGACGAATAATGTCTTTGGCACCGGCGTCGCCGCTTAACGTTTGAAGGGCTGGCCATTGTGAACGTCCGAATATAACCGGATGGCCTGGTTGGCCTTTGAAGCAGGGCCTCACGATGGTGTCGTGAGTGGCTAGCTGCTGTAGCGCGAATAGCGTGTCTCGCTGCAGGTAGGGCATATCGCCCAATAAAATCGCCACCGCTTCCACGTTCGAGAGGCGAGGATCATTGCTAAGCGCCGTTACCGCCTCGGCCAGACTTGAACCCAGCCCAAGGCGCGCCTGACGAATGCGAATAAGCGGCGTGCCTTCGGCAAGCCCTAAAAGATCTGTGTCGTCCTCTTCGCGGATCGCTACGCGTAGCAGAGGAAACGCTTGCTCTGCGTTGGCGACGCTGGCAGCTAACATCGTGCGTCCATCAGCCAAGCACGCGCAGCGCTTGTCGTGCTCACCAAACCGGCGCGAGTAACCGGCGGCCATGACCAATGCGACAACGTTGCTAGAGCTCATTGATAGTTTTTCCGTGTTGCACCCGCACGATATCCGCCATAACCGCGAGGGCAATCTCAGCCGGGGTCTTGCTTCCCAGCGCGAGACCAATCGGCATATGCAGGCGGCTGACCTCCTCTTCGGTTAACCCCCCAGACCGAATCAACCGCTCAGCGCGCGCAGTCGATGTGCGCCTTGAGCCCATCACGCCGATATAGAAAGCAGGCGTGCGTACAGCCTCCATCATAGCTAAATCATCAATACGCGGGTCGTGAGTAAGCGCCACAACCGCCGTTGCGCTATGGCAGGCGCCGGAGGCAATGTAGAGCGAGGGCAGTAATGCTTTGACAGTTACGCCCGACACTGCAAAGTCTGCGCAGGCCGCCTCGTCTGGATCGCAGACGATCACTTCAAACCCCAGAGTAGCGGCAAAGGCCGCACAAGGGGCGGAAATGGGTGAAATACCGGCAATAATGAGCCGTCTGGCCGGAGCAATCCGCATTTGAACAACATCTTGCCGATCATGTTCTTGTTCATCGTAGGGTTGACCATCCAGCCGAACCACCCGAGGGCCGAGCGTGGCATCCTCACTGAAGGAGTGTTCTCCCGTGGATAAATTCACGTTACGCATCAAACGGTGATGGCCATCGAGGGTAGCTAGCAGGGTGGCCAAGTGCTCCTGCGTGTCAGCAGTCGAGAGCAGACGCTCAATCAACACTTCTAAAACACCGCCACAGGGAAGCGCAATATGCGCGCCTTGAGTATCGTCGGGGTCACCATAGCGCGTCACCGTAATTGGGCGATCATATTCTCCCTCGCCGAGACGCTTTATAAAGTCATCCTCTACACAGCCACCCGAAAGCGAACCGATGTGCTTGCCCTCTTGGCTGACGGCCATCCACGAGCCCGGCGCGCGTGGCGAAGAGCCAAATGTGGCGAGCACGGTACACAGCCAAATCGTTTCCCCTTGCTGCGACCACTTAAGCGCTTGCTCAATCACTTGCCGATCCAAATGCTGCATTTATAACGATTCCAATAGTTAGCAAACGGCATCCATTGCCTGTTTTGGCGTGGGCATAAGACTTATAGCCTAGCGTAGCAACAGCGTGTACAGAGGATGTAATAGATCTTTTTTTCAGAACCTTTATGCCCGAAAGCCGGGTTGCTTACTCCAATCATGACTATGCTGAAGTCGTGACGACATTCATAAAGCGACAGCAATGAGCAGGGAAGGCACATAGTTATGAACCCACCTAATAGCGCTGAAAGGCGTCGCGAAGCCGCGCAGAATGGCGCGGAGCGCTCGAACGTCTCTTTAGTAGTCAATGGAGCAAGGCACCAGCTTGAACTGGACAACCGAACGACGCTGCTAGATGCCTTACGTGAACATTTAAAACTCACCGGCACCAAAAAGGGCTGCGACCACGGACAGTGCGGCGCCTGCACGGTGTTGGTGAATGGCGAACGGATTAACGCCTGCCTGACGCTGGCGGTCATGCATGAAGGCGATGACGTGGCGACCATCGAAGGGTTGGGAGAGCCCGACCATCTTGATCCCATGCAGCAAGCGTTTCTCGATCATGATGCCTTCCAGTGCGGCTACTGCACGCCGGGCCAGATTTGTTCGGCAAAGGCAGTACTCAAGGAGATGCGAGCGGATCTTCCCAGCCATGTAACGAAGGATCTCACCGCACCGATTGAGGTGACCGACGCCGAGATTCGCGAGCGGATGTCGGGCAATCTCTGCCGCTGCGGCGCTTACGCCAATATTCTAAAAGCCATTAATCAGGTGGCGGAGGAGCACGCATGAGAGCCTTCTCCTATGAACGCGTATCTGATCCTGCTCAGGCGGCTGCCCGTGCCGCTGAAGTGTCTGGCGCCAAATTTATTGCCGGTGGCACCAACCTGCTTGATTTGATGAAGCACGAGATTGAAACCCCGCTGCACCTGATTGATGTAACGGGTACTGGGCTCAACGCTATTACCGAGACCAGCAACGGCGGTTTGCGTGTAGGGGCATTAGTGAGTAACAGTGCGCTCGCCGCCGACCACCGAATTCGTCGTGATTATGCGGTGCTCAGCCGAGCCCTTGTCTCAGGCGCATCGGGCCAGCTTCGCAATAAAGCCACGACCGGCGGTAATCTGCTCCAGCGCACCCGCTGCCCCTATTTTTACGACACCGGCATGCCCTGCAACAAGCGTTCGCCAGGGGCTGGCTGTGCGGCACTCGGTGAAGGCGCCAGCTCGCGTGGGCTGGGCGTTATCGGTACCTCAGAGGCGTGCATTGCCACTCATCCCTCGGACATGGCCGTTGCGCTCAGGGTATTAGATGCCGAAGTGGAAACCATCACGCCGAGAGGGGAGACGCGATACCAGTCGCTGGATGCGTTTTACCAATTACCTGGCGACACCCCAGAGGTTGAAAACACGCTGGCGCCGGGCGAGATGATTACCGGTGTTGTGCTGCCAGCGCCTGTTGAAGGCCGCCACGCCTATTTTAAGGTACGTGACCGAGCCTCTTACGCATTCGCGCTGGTCTCCGTTGCGCTTATCCAAACGGTGGATGGCAAAGGCCGTGTCGCGCTTGGCGGCGTGGCCCCGAAGCCTTGGCGCCGTGACGAAGCCGATGCAGCGCTGCCGCAGGGAGCTTCAGCGGTCATGAGCCGATTACTGGACGGCGCCCGCCCGACCCAAGACAACGCTTATAAGCTTACCCTGGCAGAGCGAACGCTTGCCGCGCTGCTGGCTCAGGAGTGACCCATGGACTTTAATCAATCAGCGGAAGATAACCTGTTCGATCGCGCCCGTATTATCGGCAAACCCCATGTGCGAATCGACGGCACGCTTAAGGTGATGGGGTGTGCGCCCTATGCTTATGAGCGTCATGACGTGGCGGCGGATCAACTGGTGGGCTACCCCCTGTGTGCGACCATTGCCAAGGGGCGAATTACCCATATGGATGCGTCGGCTGCCCGGGCCGCCCCAGGTGTTGTTTCAGTGGTAACGACGCTGGAGATTGAGCCACTTGATCGCTCGGAAAACAACGTTGCCCGGCTGTTCGGTGGCGATAAGATTGCCCACTACCATCAGGCGATCGCGGTAGTGGTGGCGGAGACTCTGGAGCAGGCACGTAGCGCCGCGGCGCTGATTGATGTCAGCTACCAGCAAGAGCAGGGTATCTTCGACCTTGAAGCTGCTTGGGAAAAGCTGGATAACACCGGCGAACCGCTTTCAGACGTGGGCGACGTTGACGCGGCGTTTCAAACCGCGGCCTTCACGCTGGATGAAGTCTATCGCACCGCTTCCCAAAGCCACGCCATGATGGAACCCCACGCGTCGATTGTTGACTGGTCTGATGGCGGGCAAATGACGGTGTGGACGTCGAACCAGATGATCGAAATGAATAAACAGGCGTTGGCGACCTCCTTCAATCTCGACCCCGACACGATTCGCGTCGAAAGCCCCTACATTGGCGGTGGCTTTGGCGGGAAACTGTGGCTGCGCGCTGACGCGGTACTCGCCGCCCTCGGCTCGCGGGCCTCAGGGCGGCCGGTCAAGCTGGCCTTGCCGCGTCCGCTGGTGTTCAACAATGCGACCCACCGCTCTGGCACCATTCAGCGACTGCGAATCGCTGCCGATGCCCAGGGCAAGATAATCGCCTTCGACCATGCCGCGGTTTCGCATACCCTGCCCGGCGGAAGCGGCGAGAACCCGGTCAATCAAACCCGCACGTTTTACGCCGGTGCGAGTCGCCGCGTCGCTCATCAGCCTGTTGAGATGGATCTACCCGAATCGGCGGATATGCGCGCTCCCGGCGAAGCCTCAGGGCTTGCCGTGCTGGAAATTGCCATGGATGAAATGGCGCAGAAGCTGGAGATGGATCCCGTCGAGTTCAGGGTGCTCAACGACACCCAAGTCGACCCGGAAGATCCCTCAAAGCCCTTTAGCGATCGTCATTACGTTGAGTGTTTACGCCAAGGCGCAGCAGCCTTTGGCTGGGAGGCGCGCAACCGCTCGCCTGGGGAAAAACGCGAAGGAGAGTGGTTGATCGGTTACGGTATGGCAGGGGCCTATCGCGGAGCGCCCACGCTGGATTCCGGGGCACGCGTACGTTTGCAGGACGGGCGGCTGATCGTTGAGACCGATATGACCGATATCGGCACCGGCTCCTACACCATTCTCGCTCAGACGGCTGCTGAAACGATGGGGATTGAGCTGGACGCCGTTGAAGTTCGGCTGGGCAACAGTGCCTATCCTATATCTTCGGGTTCAGGCGGGCAGTTTGGGGCTACTAGTTCAACCGCTGGCGTGTACGCCGCCTGTTTGGCGCTTCAAGAGCAGATCGCCAAGCGCTTAGGCGTCGAAAAGCCGCGTTTTGAAAACAGCCGCGTGCTAGCCGTGGATACTGACTTGGCGCTTGCCGATGTGGCAAACGGCGAAGAGCTTGTCGCCGAAGATACGATCCACTTTGGCGACTTTAAAGACGATATGCAGATTGGCACCTTTGGAGCGCATTTCATCGAGGTTGGGGTGCATGCCTATACCGGCGAAACGCGTGTTCGACGTATGCTCGCGGTGTGTGATGCGGGCCGCATCCTAAATCCGATCACCGCGCGTAGCCAAGTGCTTGGCGGTATGACGATGGGCGTGGGTGCTGCGTTGTCGGAGGGGCTAACCGTTGACCTTGAGCGCGGTTTCTTTGTTAATCACGACCTTGCCAGTTACGAGGTGGCGGTTCACGCCGATATCCCCGAGCAGGAGGTTATGTTTCTGGATACCACGGATGCGGCTTCATCGCCCTTAAAAGCCAAGGGGGTCGGAGAGCTGGGTATCTGCGGCGTGGCGGCGGCTATCGCCAACGCGGTTTATAACGCCACTGGTGTTCGGGTGCGTGAATACCCCATAACCCTTGATCGAATGATCGACCAGCTCCCGGAGGCTGGTCGCAGTGCGATTTTATAGTGCCAATTAAGGCGTCAAACTGTGGGTGAGGCAATCAGCATTGGCTTCTCGGCGGTAGACGAAGAGAGCGGCAGTGTGAACCCACTGACGGCGTTCATCATCTTATCAGCGGTGACCGATAGTTGTTCTGCCATGCTGTGGGAGTTTTCAACCGCCGCACGGGAGAGCTCCAGGGCATTGTAAATTTCGTTAACGCTTTGCTCGAGCTCTTCAACGCCTTGATGCTGCTGGCTAATTGCGCTTTCAGAATTGTTTAAACGCATGGCGACCTGCTCAAAGCTTTGAATAAGTGACCGAGTCGTCTCCGCAATGGTGGAAGTTTGTTTAACCCCTAGCAACACTTGGTCGGTGGTGGCCGCAATGGTATGGCGGATCTGAGTAGCAGTTGTTTGGGTATTTTTCGACAAGTTACGCACTTCGTTGGCAACCACGGCGAAGCCACGGCCGTGTTCACCAGCTCTTGCTGCTTCAACGGATGCGTTTAATGCGAGAAGGTTGGTTTGAAATGTGATGTTATCAATTTCGCCAAGCATCTCCTGGATAGCTTTGGAGTGCTTATCAAGTAGCCGCATCATTTCACCCATTTCCTCGACTTGCTTACCGTTTTGTCGAGCAATTTTCTCAGCATCGTTGGCCAGTTGACGTATATGTTGAGATTCTTTGGCGGTTTCCCGAGTCGAGGCTGCGAGTTCCGTCGTGCTAGTGGATATGCGCTCGGTTTGACTGCTGTTACGGGACGTTTGAGTGCGTAGTTGCTCTTGAGCAACAAAAAGCTGCTGACTGTAGTCCATAACGTGGCTTGCTGCGGTTTGTGTTTTTCGCAGGCTATCCGCTACCTGGTCGCGCATTTCTACGATTGCCGAGACTGCGGGCAACTGCTGTTCTTTTCTGCTGAAGGCAACGTCCAAGTTTCCGCTACCGGCGGCAATGGCAAAGCGAGTGACGTGAAGCCCTTCTTGCACCATGCTTTCCAGCACTTTTGCCAAATAGCCAAGAATAACGACTTGGACAACCACGGCGCCGCCGTGCATAAGTAAGCAATACAGTAAATCGACAGGGCTGTGGGTTATCGCCCCCTCTTCCATGACATGCATGTCACCCATGCTCACGTAAAGCTGAACGAGCCCCTGATACTGAAGCCAGGTAAAAAGAGCATGGTGAAGTGCTATGACCAAACCACCAAAAGCAATAACTCGCCAGTCGCTATAAAGGATTAAAACAGAGAGCAAGATAAAGATGCCAAAGTGTGCTTCGATCATGCCGCCACTTTGTTCGATCAATACGGCCGACCAGACCATCATCACAGCGGCTTTGATGAACCCGTTAGCAATGTGGCCTGGTAATTTATGCTGGAGAATATAGGTAAGCGGTAGAGTGGCAGCACTTACCACCGCTACTAGCATCAGCGTTTGGGTAAAAAAGCTAATCACCAAGCATAATAAAGCGACAAACCCTAGTGGCCACCACATGAGCCTGTCGGTACGCGCAATATGGTTCGAGAAAGAGGCGTCTGGCATTATTATATTTTCCTTGCTTTGCAGCGGAAAGGAGTTGCTAGGGGGAATGCCCTATCGACATTTTTTAAAATAACTTTATGGAATTTTGCTAAATATAAGCAGTCTTTTCTATAGTTAGCACTTTCGCCGTAAGATTAATGGAGTTTTTATTCTTTGAGTAGTTAGTTAACAATTCTTCACTATTTGTTTTTGCTTATATTTTGATATAAGGATCACTAATGGATCATCCTCGTTTAGCTGGCTATTCACATTTGGGTGAGGTAGATCCCGTCAAGGCTTAGGCTTTCTTTGGTAGCGCATAGCTAGCGGTGACATGGACGACTGGGTGTACTTCATCACTGACCGAGAAAATCTGCACTTCTCCGACCGCTAAACGTCGACCAAGCTTGATCAATTTGGCGTGGGCGATAATATCGTGATCGCCGGAGGCGGCACGCAGGAAGTGGCAGTTTAGGTCGCTGGTCACTGCCATCGGTTCGGGGCCGATCTGCGCCAGAATCGCAACGTAGAGTGCAACATCTGCAAAGCCCATCATGGTAGGGCCGGAAACCCGGGGGCCGGGGCGCAGATGCTCATGACCGATTTTAAGGCGCATGGTGGCAGTCATCTCACCTACGCTCTCTATCTTGCCCATCCGCTGGGGAAAGACTTCATCCAGAAAGTTTTCGATTTGCTCGGCAGTCATTACGGTCATTATTGTTTTCCTTTATAAAAAAGCCCCGAGGCATAAACCTCGAGGCTGATTACACCATAAAACGAATTTACTTCGCTTTATGCACCTGACGCCACTCGTGCAGCAGCGGCTCAGTGTAGCCGGAAGGCTGCACGCGGCCTTTGAAGATCAGGTCAGAGGCGGCTTTGAAGGCAGTAGAACCTTCAAAATCGGCGCTCATGGCGGTGTAAGTAGGGTCGCCAGCGTTCTGCTCATCGACCACCTTGGCCATGCGCTTGAGCGTTTCTTCCACCCGCGGTGCATCGACAATGCCGTGGAGCAGCCAGTTGGCAATGTGCTGGCTGGAGATACGCAGCGTGGCGCGGTCTTCCATCAGGCCCACGTTGTGGATGTCCGGCACTTTTGAACAGCCCACGCCGTGCTCTACCCAGCGCACTACGTAGCCGAGAATACCCTGGCAGTTGTTATCCAACTCCTGCTGCTTCTCTTCATCCGACCAGTTGGCGTTTTCCGCCACCGGCACGGTGAGCAGGTCATCCAGGTAATCGGGCTCGCCCAACGCTTCCAGCTCGCGCTGAACGTCGGTGACGTTGACCTGATGGTAGTGCAGCGCGTGCAGCGCAGCAGCGGTAGGTGAAGGTACCCAAGCGGTGTTGGCACCCGCTTTCGGATGGCCGATTTTCTGCTCTAGCATGTTGTGCATCAGGTCTGGCATGGCCCACATGCCTTTACCGATTTGCGCACGACCACGCAGACCGCAGGCAAGACCCACTTGCACGTTGCTCTTCTCGTAGGCCTGAATCCAAGCGGCGCCCTTCATATCACCTTTGCGTACCATGGGGCCCGCTTCCATGGCGGTATGCATTTCGTCGCCGGTACGGTCAAGGAAGCCGGTGTTGATAAACGCCACCCGTGAAGCCGCTTCAGCGATACACGCCTTGAGGTTGACGGTGGTGCGGCGCTCTTCGTCCATGATGCCCATTTTCAGGGTGTCACGGTTCATGCCCAAAATGTCTTCGACACGACCAAACAGTTCGTTGGCGAAGGCGACCTCTTTAGGGCCGTGCATCTTCGGCTTAACGATGTAAACCGAACCGGTGCGGGAGTTGCGCGGCTGGTCGGCGTCTTTCTTCAGGTCGTGCAGCGCGAGCAGTGAAGTGACCACCGCATCAAGGATACCTTCCGGTAGCTCGTTGCCGTTCTCATCCAAAATCGCCGGTGTGGTCATTAGGTGACCCACATTACGCACGAACATCAGCGAACGGCCGGGTAGGGTTACGCTGCTGCCATCGGTGGTTTGCCAAGTGCGGTCAGCGTTAAGCTTGCGGGTAAACGTCTTGCCGCCTTTTTCGATCTTCTCTTCCAGATCGCCCTTCATCAGGCCCAGCCAGTTGCTGTAAACACCGACCTTGTCTTCTGAATCCACAGCCGCTACGGAGTCTTCACAGTCCATGATGGCGGTCAGTGCAGCTTCCACCACGACATCTTTAACGCCTGCCGGATCGGTTTTGCCGATGGAATCGCTGGGATCAATCTGGATTTCCAGGTGCAGGCCGTTGTTGCCCAGCAGAATCGCGTCGGGTTTAGCCGCTTCACCGGTAAAACCGATCAGCTTGCCGGAATCCTTAAGGCCCGTCTCACGACCGCCTTCCAGCGACACCACCAGGTGCTCATCACGAATGGCGTATTTCACCGCATCACGGTGCGAGCCAGTGGCCAGCGGGGCTGCGCGGTCAAGCACGCCACGGGCGTAGGCAATTACTTTGGCACCACGTTTCGGGTTGAAGCTGGTGCCTTTTTCCGCGCCATCCTCTTCAGAAATCGCATCGGTGCCGTACAGGGCGTCGTAAAGGCTGCCCCAGCGCGCGTTAGCCGCATTCAGCGCATAGCGTGCGTTGCTCACCGGCACAACCAGCTGCGGGCCTGCCTGAACGGCTACTTCACGGTCAACGTTGGCTGTGGTCGCTTTGACGTTAGCCGGTGCTTCTGCCAAGTAGCCGACCTCTTTCAGGAAGCGGCGGTATCCCGGCATATCGGTGACCGGGCCGGGGTTTTCACGGTGCCACGCATCAAGTTTCTCTTGCAGCGTGTCGCGCTCTTCCAGCAATTGACGGTTTTTAGGTGTCAGATCATGAAACAGGGCATCCACACCGGCCCAAAAGGCGTTTTCATCAACACCTGTTCCCGGTAGCGCCTGCTCATTTATAAAACGATCTAAATCGGCTGCCACTTGTAAACGGTGGCGCGTGATACGCTCGCTCATGGGGTTTCTCCTGTGAGGATGCCCGTGGGGAATGTGTTGGCCACGGTCAGAGTAAAATGTATTTATGGAAAATAATTCCACACCTGCTCGGGCATGTAAACAGCGTAGACCCTAATGCGGTAAAATGCTCGACCAAATGACTAGGTATTAGGTTTTGGGAACGCGGCTCATCACCCGCGTCTAGGCCAACGGAAAATGGCGTTATGGAGAAACAACGATGCGTGATTTCCAACATCTGGAAGGCTTGTTTCGCCACGCCTCGGGCGATACCGCCCTTAGCCGCCTGTTGCCAGGAGAAGTATTGGCAGACGCCATGCAAGGCTATTTCCACCACTATGGCTTAGAAGCACTGCTGTTAGATACCAGTGAAGTGCATGCAGGCTTTATCGATACAGGGCGCTTCGCGCTGTGGTGCCAAGTGTGGAGCCCTCCGCAGCCGGTGGGCACTGCCTTTGTGGTACATGGCTATTTCGATCATATGGGGCTATATCGCCATTTGCTTGAACGCCTGCTGGCTAAGGGCTGGCGAGTGGTGCTGTGGGATCTTCCCGGCCACGGCCTTTCCAGCGGTGCGCGGGCGGCAATAGAAGATTTCGATGATTATCAGCACTGCCTGGCCCATTTGCAGATGACCCTAAAGAGCCAGGGCATGGCGCCTGAGCCGTGGTTAGGCGTGGGCCAGAGTACCGGTGGGGCGATTTTGGCTACCGATGCACTCACCCGCCGTGAGGCTTCCGGTTGGTCGGGGTTGGTGCTGTTGGCGCCCCTGGTGCGGCCTTGGGGATGGAGCCAAACCAGTTGGCTGCACTTGATTGCCAGCCCGTTTGTAAAAGAGTTGCCGCGTAAATATCGCCCCAACTCTACCGACGAGCAGTTCACCGAGTTTCTACGTGAGGGTGACCCGCTGCAGCCAGAGCGCTTGAGCGTTGCCTGGGTGAGCGCTATGCGCCGCTGGATGCCTCGTCTACTGGCCCAGGAGCCCAACCCGTTACCTACCCTGATACTCCAGGGCGAGCAGGATTTGACCGTCGACTGGGAGTGGAATTTGGCAATTCTGGCGAAGAAGTTTCCCAATGCCGAAATTCATCGCCATCCGGAAGCACGTCACCACTTGGTAAATGAGGCAGACCCCATCCGTGAAGTGCTGTTTGAAGCGCTGGATAATTTTGTAGATGGGTTTGGCGATGATCATCATTAACGTCATGTTAGAAGGAGAGCATTGTGTCAGCTTTAAAAGTACTGGTATTTGCGGGCAGTGCCCGAGAAGCGTCACTGAATAAGCAGCTAGCCAAGCTGGCCGCCAAGCGTATTGAGGCGCTTGGCGGGGAAGCAACATTTATCGATTTGAAGGATTACCCCTGCCCACTATTTGATGAGGATATCGAAGCCCAGGGCATGCCGGAGAATGTGCTGAAGCTGCGTGAGATTCTTGCGGATCACCAAGCAGTGATGATCGCCTCACCGGAGTACAACGGTTTTATCACCCCGCTGCTGAAAAACACTCTGGACTGGCTGTCACGACCCTACCAGGATACGCCGGGGCTCGGGTTGTTTGCCGGTAAGTGGGCAGCGCTGGTGGCGGCTTCCCCCGGTGGGCTAGGTGGCATCCGTGCGCTACCGCTGGGCCAGCAACTGTTAGCCAATCTGGGGCTGGTTGTGCTGCCACAGCCATTATCGCTGGCAAAAGCGGGCAGCGCCTTCAACGATAGTGGCGCGTTACACGATGAAACCACGGGGCAGAAGCTGGATGCGTTGTGCCAACGCCTAGTGGACTCACTCGCCGCCACTCGCTAATCGCCCAGTGGCTTTCGGGGGCTTACGCCCCCTTTAGCATCCGATCCAGCTGGCGGTAACCAATGGCCTCAATGTAAGTAAGGTTGCTCAAGTCGTTAAATGAGAGAATTGTTCATGCCACTTGGTGACGGCGGGCTTCCTCTAGGTCATAGGCGTTCTGCAAACGAAGCCAGTAACCTTCGCTCGTGCCGAAAATCTTTGCTAGACGTAAGTCAGTATCTGCCGTAATCGCTCGGCGGCCCAAGGTGATTTCACCAATGCGGGTCGCTGGGACGCCCATCTGCTTGGCCAGCGCATTTTTACTCAGCGCCATTGGCTGCATGAAATCTTCGTACAAAATTTCACCGGGATGGATATTAGGAAGTTTGGCCATTTTGTCACCTCCCTTTATGAGTGATCGTGTCTACTTCAATGCTAAGCACCTTTCAGCATTCGATCCAGCTGGCGGTAACCAATGGCCTCAATTAGATGCGGCTGGGTGGGCTTGGGTTCGCCCTGAAGGTCGGCCAGGGTCAGGGCTACGCGCAGTACGCGGTGGTAGGCGCGGGCGGAGAGCTTGAGCTTTTCCAGCACACCCGCCAGCCAAGCGCGCTCTTCATCGTTAAGCGCGCAGGCGGCCTCCAGGGCCTTGCCGCTGAGCTGGCTGTTTAGCGCGCCACGGGCCATTTGACGTTCTCGGGCTGCCATCACCCGCTCGCGCACGGCTTCTGACGACTCGCCTTGGGTTTGCGCGGTGAGCTGCTCTGGCGGCAGCGCGGGCACTTCCACTTGCAGATCGATACGGTCTAGCAGTGGCCCGGAAAGCCGTGCTTGATAACGCTGGATTTGGCTGGCGGTACACTGGCAGCGTTGGCGCGGGTCGCCTAAGTGGCCGCAGGGGCAGGGATTCATTGCGGCTACTAACTGAAATTGAGCAGGGTAGCGACGTTCATGACTGGCGCGGGCTAAATGGATCTCTCCTGTTTCTAGCGGCTGGCGCAAAACCTCTAGCACATGGCGGGAGAACTCCGGCAGTTCATCCAAAAACAGCACACCATGGTGAGCGAGAGAGATTTCACCGGGTTTGGGTTTTGAGCCGCTGTCATTTTCATCAATTAATGCGACTCTCAGCGCGTAATATCGGGCTAATATGGTAGTCTGTACAGGATTGAGTGCGACAGAATTAATAGCAATTACTGCGACAGGTCTCGTTTTATTCAACATTTGGTGCGACTGCTCATGCCACTGCCTACATCCGTTCGTAAAATCGGCCCTACCCGACGAAGTGTGTCTGGCTACTATGCCTTTCGCGGGGAGGAGTCTATTGCGTTCGAGTCGACGCTCGAACGTGATTTCCTCATAAAGGCTGACTTTGATGTGAGCGTCCTTGGTGTGATATCCCAGCCGTGCGAGATCCCGTTTCATCATCCAGTGACCGGTAGGCGTTACACCTACACGCCGGATTATTTGGTTTATTACCGACTCGGTAACCGTCATTACAAGGACTACCCGAAACCTCTCCTGGTAGAGGTCAAACCACGGGAAAAGTGGCTAGAACATTGGCGTGAATGGTCACCTAAATGGAAGGCGGCTATGCGGCATGCCAACAATGAGGGCTGGGCGTTTCGCATTCATGATGAAAGCCGCATTCGTGATAAGACCTTGGACAACATTACCTTCCTAGCGCGCTACAAGCGGATGGTGTTTCCCTCTGTCGAAAGTCAGGCAGTGCTCAATACGGTGAGGGAGATGCGGGTGGCGACCTTGGATTACCTGCTTTCTCGGCACTTCATGGGCGATATTTACCGGGCAGAGGGGATTGCGCATTTATGGCATCTGCTGGCGACCCGGCAGCTAGATTGCGATATGGCTCAATCCTTCAGTCCTCTATCGGAGGTATGGGTACCCGATCATGAATAATCATCGTGGCAACACAACTGAACCCAATAGCGGCGTCGCCCAAACACGCCAACACTTGCAGATCATGGTGGGTGAGCAGGTTCAGAAAGATGGCACCGTTTACCGAATTTCCCAGGTGCTCGATTTTGAGACGGTCATTGGTATTGCCGTTGAGTCTGGGCGTAGTTGCCCGCTTCGCATCAAAGAACTAGTGCCTCTCAATAGCGGGTCTGTACCCCCTGAGCTGGATATGTCCGAGATTGGGGATGCCGATTGGCGGGAGGCCGAGCATCGCTTTTCCATCATTAAGCCCTTGGTGGATCGCCATACGGTTGGGCGAGATGCAGCTGAGGAGCGTGCGAAACAAACGGGGGTTGATACGGCTACGATCTACCGTTGGTTGAAGCGGTATAAAGCGACGGGCTCGGTGCTCGCATTGATTCCTCAAAAGCCAGGGTGGAAGAAGGGGAAGTCGCGTATACCCGCGCATGCAGAGGCGGTGATTCAGGAAGTTATCAAAGAGGTTTATTTGACGCTGCAGCGTCCCTCAGCACAAAAGGCGGTACAGGAGGTCATGCGGCGTTGCCATGAGCGGCGCATTGATCCGCCGAGCCCTGGTACCGTTCGTGCTCGTCTGCGTGACATCCCAGAGCGTGATCGGTTGCGTGGCCATGGCTTTAGAGAAAAAGCGATTAATAAGTTTCAGCCGGCTGCCGGGAAGTTTCCCAATGCGGACTATCCGTTAGCCGTTATGCAGATTGACCACACGCCTGCCGATATTATTTTGGTCGATGACGTGTATCGCAAACCGATTGGCCGTCCATGGATTACGTTGGCCATGGACGTGTGTACTCGCATGGTCACGGGGTACTACTTATCGTTTGATCCACCCTCTGAAACATCCGTAGGCATGTGTGTGGCGCAATCCATGCTTCCGAAAGATGAGTGGTTGCTGCTGCATAACGTGGAGGCTGAGTGGCCGGTATGGGGCACACCCGCCACGATTCATGTCGATAACGGCCCAGATTTTCGCTCTGAGACGTTTAGGCGCTCATGCCTAGCCTATGGGATCAACCTTGAGTTTCGGCCTGTTAAGCAGCCTCGTTATGGTGGCCATATTGAGCGGGTGCTGGGCTCTCTTCTCAAAGAAATCCATAACCTGCCTGGGACGACTTTCTCCTCCATTAAAGAGAAAGAGGGGTACGATCCAGAGAAACACGCGGCCATGACGAAAAGTGAGTTTGAAGAGTGGCTGGTGACGTTGATTTGCAAGGTTTACCACCAGCGCCTTCATTCTGGAATTGGCATGTCCCCGATGAAGAAGTGGGAAATCGGTGTGTTTGGCAATGCTGACGTGCAGGGGGTTGGATTAGCCCCCAGGCCTGCTGATAGGCTCTCGGTATTGCTCGACTTTTTGCCCAGCTTTCAGCGCACGATCCAGACCTTTGGTGTGACCATCGATGGCATGAACTATTACGATGAGGCGCTAAGGCCGTGGATCAATGCCAAAGATCCAGACACGCCAGACAAGAAACGAACCTTTGTATTCCGGCGCGATCCTCGCGACATTAGCGTTATTTGGTTCAAAGACCCGGACCTCGGGCACTATTTTCGCATTCCCTTTGCCAATCTTGCCCTCCCCTCGATGAGTGTTTGGGAGTATGCCCAAGCTAAGGCACGCCTTCGCCAGGAAGGCAGGAACTCGGTGAATGAGTCTGAAATTCTACGCGCTATTAGTGAGCTGCGAACCCATGTGGAGGAGTCGCAGGCGCGCACCAAGCGAAGCCGCCGCCAGGCGCAACGTCGCAAAGAGCATGAGAAGAAGGTGACGCCTGCAGATCCTCTGTTAAATGCGCCCTCAACCGCGGCCCCTCAAGAGTCACCCGCTAAAGGAAACGGTCTTTTAACGGGTGATATCGATGTGAACTGGGACATAGCATGAGCACACACCTTCATCCTGACCTCCGTCACGTCTTGGGGCTGTCCGCTAAAGAGCGGATGGAGTTTATGGATCAACCGCGATGGTTGGGCTATCCATTGGCCAACCGTGTTATTGAGGTTATGCGCGGGTTGATGGAGAAGCCCAGTCGTCCTCGTATGCCCAATCTTTTGATCGTGGGTGACTCTAATAACGGGAAGACCACCATCGTTCAGCGTTTTCATAAGCAGTATGGTGAAGGCTACGTTAATGAAGACGTAGAGCCGGTGAAGCCGGTTGTCGTCACTCAGGCCCCACCGAGTGCCGATGAGAAAAGTCTGTATATCGCGGTACTAGAGAGTTTCTGGGCTCCCTATCGACCTACTGATCCGGTTCCCAAGCTGCGCTACCAGGTGATTCATCAACTGCGTGCTTGCCATACGCGCCTGCTGATCATTGATGAGTTTCACTCACTGCTAACCGGTGGTGCCGTCAAGCAGCGAGAAACGATGAATGCCATTAAGCTCCTGTGCAATGAGTTAATGATTCCCATCGTTGGCGTGGGCACGCAGGATGCCGTGCGGGTGCTGCATTCAGACCCGCAGCATGCGAGTCGCTTTGATGTGGTCGCGTTACCCAAGTGGGAGCTCAATCAGGAGTTTCAGAAGCTGCTCGCTGGCTTTGAGAAGATCCTGCCGCTCAAACACCCCTCCCAGTTACATGAGCCACAATTGGCTACCCAGCTTCACGCGATCTCTGGCGGTAATTTTGGTGACCTTCACCGGCTGCTGATTGAGTGTGCCAATGCCGCTATTCTGTCCGGGGCTGAGCGTATCGATGAGAAAATTATTCAGAGTAAATCGTGGGTGCGACCAACCCGTGGCATTAGGGAAGTGATGCTGTAATGCCCTGGGCGCTGAGTGTGCCTCTGTTGCCTGAGGAATCCCTTTCTTCATGGCTGGTACGGGCGGCGTTGAGACAGGGATGTGATCCTTTGTCGCTCACTGGGGCTATTTGGCCAACATGGCGTATATGGATAAGGGATATTGATAGGGAAATTCCCCTCGTAAGAATGCGCCCATTAGTCAATGCGTCGGGGATCTCTTCCGCTGAGTTTCAGAAGGCTGGGATGCGGGACGATTGTGAGAAAGTGGCCGGTTACTCATTACCGGAAACGCGGACTTGGCCCTGGTTGTTAGCACTCGGCAGCCGAAATCGAACCCGCCATGGGGGGCAGCAGGTATGTGCATTGTGCTTGGCAGAGGACTTGACCCCGTACTTGCGCCGACACTGGCGATTCGCTTGGCACATTGGGTGCCGCTTTCATGGGGTGCAACTGATAGATGAGTGCCCAGCATGTAAGGCCCCGATAGAGCCCCATCGCCTGTCAGCGGAAGATCAACATTTAGCTCAGTGCAGCCGGTGTCATGACGATTTTAGGAAGGCGGTGTGCACGTCGTATTTACCTGAAGCGTTCAGTTTCCAAGTGATGGCGGATCGTGTTTTAAAATCGGATAACGTGACGTTTAGGCAGGCCTCTATCGCACCCGCCGATTGGTTTTCTATGGTGACCTTCTTTCTTAGCGTTGTACGGCGTGCAAGTCGGAGGCCTGCGTCACCCCTTGGTGATGCGCTTCTGTCATTGGGCGTTTCGGTTACGGATAGCCGGATGCCTTTGTCTGGCTTAGCGTTTGAGCTGTTGCCTGTCAGCGAGCGTCGTGCTTTATTAGCGCCGGTTGAGCGGTTAGTGAGCATAGGCGTTGAAGAAACGTTCAATGCGTTGGTCGCGTTCAATGTGAAAACGAGCGCGCTTCATGATCCCCGAAAGTCACCCCCCGTTGTGCTGTTGCCAATGTTGTCACGATTATCTCATCACCCTCATGGGCCACATCGCCGCCGCGCTCAACCGGATCATCGCCCTACGTCGGAACGTGCTGTTAGAGCCTCTTGGGCGCGTTTAAAACGAAGAATGAAAGCGGAGCCACCCTCTTGAAGCAACACCAAACGGTAGACTGCGATGAGTGTGGCCGGGAAGTCTCCAAGTTGTGGCGACGCCATAAGGGCCATGGGTATTGCTCAACCTGCTATGCTCGTGTGTTTAAGCGGCGGATGTGCCCACGATGTGGTGAGTTAGCCCGTCTGCCAAAGAATGACCCAGAAGCCGTCTGCCGCCAGTGTGACGTTGACAAACCGTGTGCGCGATGTGGAAAAGCCAGTTCAGACTATAACATCGGCAAGGTCACTCCCTACGGCCCTGTCTGTATCGCTTGCGCTCCCTATTTCAAAGAACCTGAGCCCTGCGAGGCGTGTGGGAAGTCCTCTCAACGTCTTACCCGAGTGACGCGTATGGGGCATGACCATCGCTTATGTCCACGCTGTGCGACGGCAGATCACGGTACCTGCTCTGCGTGTCGTCGACATCGCTTATTGGTGGTGGCACCCAACGGGGATGCGTTGTGCAAAGTCTGTTATGAGCAAGGGGAAATTGCCTGCCCATCGTGTGGTAATTCCATGCCAGCGGGTCGAGGCGTTGCCTGTGAGCTCTGCTATTGGACGCGAACATGTCGTAAGCGGATCATCATTGGCCAAGCTGGTATCAGTGCCAAAGCGTTAAGTGACGCATTTGGGGAATTCGGTGAATGGCTAATTCGTACCACGGGACCGCATAAGGCTGCCCTCAAGATCAATCATTTCTTCTCGTTCTTCCTTGAGATCGACCAGGCATGGTCACGGATACCGAGCTATTCGGAGTTGCTCCATCACTTTGGGGCGGAGGGGTTGCGGCGTGTAAGACTTCCCATGCGATGGTTGCATGAAGAGCAAGGGGTAGAGCCGGATCACCAAGCAAAGCGGATCGACTCAGAGAAAAGACGTATTCAAGCGTGTCTCAGTTCTATGCCGTCCGCTTCGCTATCAGACCAAGTGCTGCAAGCCTATTGGCTGCAATTGGAAACCCGTATAGAGGCGGGCACAACGTCCCACACCTCCGCACGACTTGCACTAAGCGCGGCAGCCGCATTGTTACTCAATACTGACCGAGAGGGACAGCGGCTACCTAACCAGGGCGATGTGGACAGTTACTTGAGTGCGGTGCCCGGACAAGCAGCCTCGGTGACGGGGTTTACCAATTTCTTAAATCGCCAGCATGCCACCACACTGACCCCTAGGGTGGATGAGAAACGGGCAAGAAAACGGCGAAAAGAAAAGTTGGCTCGCACCATGATTCAAATGGCTAAGTGTACTGATCAAGGGGAGGAGTGGAAGGAACGATGGATCGTCACTGCCATGGAATACTTTCATGACAAGAAAGTATCTAAAAAAGCACTCCGTCAACAGACCATAGAGCATTCAGGAGACGGGGTTCGGGTTAGCATGGAGGGCGTGAGCTACTGGATGCCTATTGTATAAGAGTAAAACGTTAGCTCTGCTGTTTGTCGTTAGGTGCGCTATGGGGGCCGCCCCGGCCTTTTGGCCGGAGCGGTTCAGTTAAGGGAATCAAAGCATACCTTTTAGCTCCCCGTAGTCTCCTCCAACACGCAAGACCACGGTCACGTCGTTGTCATTGCGGTTACGGAAGAACCAGCCGTGGTTGCCGGTGAAAGCAGCTTCCAGCTCTCCCTCATCTTCGGGTACGCCACGCCCCTTCTCGTAGCTGATGGAGTTCCCATTGCCATCGCCGTGGGTGTCAAAATTAAGTGGCCCGCCGTCGGACGCCCAAGCGAATGTCGCGACAGCACCTTCTTCCATCGTTAGCTTATACTCGGTACCTTCACCTGGTGTGAGTGTGAAGGTCACCTCATCGCCCCATGCCGCAGTTTCTTCAGTTGCCTGGGAAGGTGTCTCCTCAGCGGCAGGAGCGTCAGCAAGCGCTACGTTTGCTTCAGTCTGCACCATCTCTTGGTCTTCTGGTAACGAAGCGGCTACCTGCTCCGTCTCTACGTCTGAAGTTGGCGCAGCAGTAGCGGTTGCAGTCGAAGGTTGGCTATCACTAACGGCCTCTTGGGGTGCAGCGGGTTCAGAAGCCTGTTGGGCACTGGCTTGGTCGAGCTCGGCTTCCTCAGCCAACTGGGTCTTGATTTCTCCCATCTCAGTCAGCCCCAACAAGCGCCCAGCGCCGGTCGGGTCAATGGCATACTCAGCAGGTAGCACGACGCTGATCAGCAAAGCGACGGCAATAACGACTGCCATCAACGTAGAGCGAAGTAACTTACCCGTTGACGGCAGTTCGGCACGGGTTGGAAGATCAGTGTTATACATTGGGGACTCCTTCAATTAGGCAATGAAATAGCCGGTCAGTTGATAACCTACCAGCATAAAACCAGCACACATCATGGCGACGTTGGCGGTATAGGCGTGGCGTAAGAAGCCCGTAGTGCGTCGCCAGAAGCCCATCACAATGAGAATGGCGCTCAATGCCAGTAGCTGGCCGATCTCTACGCCTATGTTGAATGCCAGGAGGTTAGGGACGAGACCATCGGGCGAGATATCGTACTCAATGATCTTGCTCGAAAGGCCAAAACCATGAAACAGACCAAACACCAACGTGGCTACCTTGGTGTTGGGCTGAAAGCCGAGCCAGCGCTGATACGCACCGATGTTATCGAGCGCCTTGTAGATAACGGATAGCCCAATGATGGCATCGATCAGATAGCTATTGATGCCAATATTGAAGTAGACCCCGAGCAGCATGGTCGTCGAGTGACCGATGGCAAAGAGGCTGACGTAAATAGCGATATGCTGCATTCGGTAGAGGAAAAAGATGACCCCTAACAAAAACAGGATGTGGTCATACCCCGTTACCATGTGCTTGGCACCGAGATACATAAACGAGATCAGATTAACGCCATAGATCTCTTGGATGTAGCCCTTGTCACCCTCAGCAACCGCGTGAGCAAAGGCTTCGCCACTGGCACCCAGCAGCATGAACAACAGTGTTAGAAAGGCTAAGGCGTGGCGTCTTGCCATCATAGGCAAGCCGAGCGCACCCCTTACTTGGGATGGAAACATGCAACCTCCACGGGTCTGTCATTAGTGTTGGCCATCGGATGGATGGCCCCAGTCATCAAGCGACGACTGGCCGTGGAGGGCGCTCCAAGCGGTAGACACGACGCAGGGGAAAAGCGCGTCGTTCGCCTAGCCGCATGGCATGACGAACGTTTGGTGCGATGGCAATGTTCGCCCCCAAGCGATCCGCTTGTTCGTGGAAGTGACTGCCGCTCTCATGAGAGAGGTGTCGACCGTCATCGTGTTCATGCCCATGGGTATGCCCATGGCCCTTCTGAACACTCTCATGGTGAGATGACTCAACGCCAACCATGCTCATTGCGCCATGCGCACTCGCTTCGCCCACACTGGTAAGCACCAGGCTAGGCAAAAACAGCAGTAGCAGGGTCAGATAGCCAAGACGGTGGCGCAGCCGATTGAGCATTTAGAGCAACCAAGACAAAAAATTGACGATAAAAAATGTAGATAACAATTTGCTTACGCTGTAGCTCCGCATAGCACCAATAGATTATCATCCCCTCCAGGGGGATAGGAATAGAATAAGGGAAAGAAAATGACAATACATACACACCAGTCACATCCCGATATCATCAAGCGCTTAAACCGGGCTCGGGGACACCTTTCGAGCGTGACGCAGATGATAGAGGATGGTCGCCACTGTCTGGACATTGCCCAGCAGCTTCATGCGGTTGAGAAAGCTATTCAACAGGCCAAACGTGCCTTGGTTTTAGATCATATCGATCACTGCCTAGAAGATGCCTTGGGCTCTCAGGATCAAACGCAGCGGGCGCGGACTGAAGAGTTCAAGGCCATTGCCCGCTACCTGTAAATGCATCTAAGCCCCCCTCACTTGAGGAACGCTCTATGCTCGATGTACTCGCCCATCGCGTCTATCGCCATCTCTTTTTCGCTCAGGTCATTGCACTGATTGGCACCGGTCTGACCACCGTTGCCCTAGCGTTACTGGCTCATGATCTTGCTGGGGGGCAGGCGGGTGTCGTACTAGGCACAGCGCTGGCGATTAAGATGGTCGCCTACGTGGGCATTGCTCCACTGGTGGGTGCTTACGCCTCACGCCTACCTCGACGCACGTTGTTGGTTAGCCTCGACTTGCTGCGAGCAGCCGTGGTTTGCGCACTGCCTTTTGTTACCGAAGTGTGGCAAATCTATGTGCTGATCTTTCTACTCAATGCTTGCTCAGCAGGCTTCACTCCCGTTTTCCAGGCGACAATACCGGACATCCTAGAAGACGAAGAGCAATACACACGAGCATTATCCCTGTCACGCCTTGCCTACGATTTAGAGAATCTTCTTAGCCCGATGGTGGCCGCGGCATTGCTGATGGCGATGAGCTTTGATGTCCTGTTTGTACTCAACGCCCTGGCGTTCGTGATCTCTGCCTCACTGGTTATATCGGTGATGTTACCTGAGCCACAACCACTAGAGGAAATTCCCGGTGTTTGGCGTCGCGTTTCTCACGGCATACGGATTTATCTAAAAACACCTCGCCTTCGCGGTCTGTTGGCGTTGAACTTGGCGGTCTCAGCCGCCGGAGCGATGCAGATCGTCAATACGGTAGTGCTTGTTCGCTCTATGTTGGGGCTTGGCGAGAAAGAAGTAGCTTTGGCCTTTGCGGCCGCAGGTGGGGGCTCCATGCTGGTGGCCGTACTGCTACCTAAGGTACTGGATCGATTGCCTGAACGACCAGTCATGCTGTTGGGTGGCGTTATCATGGCGCTCAGTCTCTACTTGGGCTGGCTAGGCCCATCGTTTGCGGGACTTGTCGGGCTATGGTTGCTACTGGGTGCAGGCGCTTCGATGGTCATGACCCCTACAGGGCGCTTGCTCAAGCGTTCGTGCCAGACGGAGGATCGTCCAGCGCTATTTGCTGCCCAATTCTCGTTGTCACACGGTTGCTGGTTGATCACCTATCCGTTGGCAGGATGGTTAGGGCTGAATATAGGAATGACCGGAACGTTCGCAATGCTCGGAACCGTGGCTTTAACAGCGACGGGGCTTGCTGCGGTTGCTTGGCCTCGTCGAGACCCAAGAGAGATTGCGCATGAGCACTCGCCTATAAGTCATAGCCATCTTCACTATCACGATGAACATCATCAACACGAGCATGAAGGGTGGGAGGGGCCGGAACCTCATAGCCATCCCCACCATCATCCCAGAAATGTGCATCGGCACATATTTGTCATTGATAACCACCATACACGATGGCCTTCGTGAAACATTAAGGCTGACAAGTTAATAGATGCCTATTAGGTTAAATCACTACGGGTGATGCCTACTTTACTGAAGGCATTCACCCCAGAAGCTTCGCAGGGAACATTTTCCTTCTTGGGCTTAAGGTGCTTGAACGTATCGGCGATCCCTGGGCAGTGGCCAGCCAATTACTCAGCTATCTTGCTGCTGGTGTGGTGTTACCCCCACGTCATACTGACCACTAGACCGTTGGGCGTGCGATTACTAAGCGTAAGGCGTGCGTTTTGGCGCTGGGCCAACTCCGAGACAATCGATAAACCCAATCCGCTGCCGGTGGTGCCCTGGCAAGAAGCGCCTAAAGCGCTCAGTGACTTTATCCAAAAGTGCCTCGGGGAGTCCGGAGGACGAGCAAACGCACATCAGCGACTTATACATTTGGTCGATTGGCCCCAATATCCACGCGGCGATTGTCGCGCTCGTCTCACACAGCCCAGAATCGCCTGATATTTACCGGCAGCGCATTCAAGCTCGATGCCCGTCGTTAGTACACATTACAGTCGAACCCCAGCTGTCTCACTGATCCAAAGAAAACTGACAACGGGATGAGTTAACCCTTTGAGCGATGTGAGCCAAAACCTGAAGGCTCAGATTGAGGAGTAGCCCGTTCGAATTATGGCGTTGCGGCATGTCTTTTGTCGGGTCGGCGACATCAATGTGACCGGCACCTATCTGAGCAACAATCCGGTCGAGTCGTTGCACGATGGGCTGACCCACCTTCATATTCAAACGTACCGCCGACCGCCGCCACACTGTCGGAGTGGCGCTTTCCAAGCGCCGAATGCTCAGCGGAGACAGTCTTGGCGTCGCGTCTGATAGGCTCCCGGCGGTGTATCCCTATCATAAAAGTCACCTCCTCCGGATCAAGGGCTTGGCGCTGCTTGCGTAGGCGTCTGGCAAGCCGGACAAGGTACTTGTGCTCGGTGTTCATGTTGGCTCCAATCAGGGCAGTTGCGATCTATTTCTGCGTCCATACGATGATCGGGATGCAACAAGCTGCCTTCGACCCGCGCCATATAGTGGATTTCATGACGAGATTTTTCATGTCGCTAACATCACCCGATTGCGCTCCTGATTTTTGGATACATACAGAGTCGGCGGGTTATACAATTATAGTCTTTCACGATTTAATAGGGTGGTCATTTCAGTCCTCTCACCCCGCCGAATCGGCTGGTGCCAGCAGCACAGGCTGGCCATCTTCCCTCCTGCGCAGTGTGCCCGTCAGCCGGAGATCGTGCCGAGAGGGATAGGCAACCTCATGTACCACTGGCAAATTGATCATGCCGACAGCGCGACGAATGACTTCGGTTTCCACGCTCCCGAGTAGGATCGGCGTCTGCCTGCCGGTGTAGGAAAGCGCCGTGTTCGACTTCCAGAGGCGCAGGACCTCGCGACTCTTGCCGTCCTGTGCGGGCCGCACCATGGTCAATACCGAAAACTGGCCATCCTGCAGTCGAGGGATCACCGGCAGCGCCTCGGCTGAGACTGCCGGATCGAGATAGCGTGGCAGGGTCTGCAAGGTGAGGCCATCGGCGCGGGCCCAGCCAGCAGTGCTCGCAGCTGCCTCGAAGGCAGTAGAGGTTCCCGTCCATTGCAGCGAGAAGGGTTCTTCCGTTTCACCTACCAAGTCGGTTCTACGCACCGGGAGGGTTTGCCAGTCTGCGGTAAGCCAGGCATCGCGGGAAATGACCTGCACAGGTGTCGGGGGCGGCGTGTACATGGCCACGGCCTGCGGCAGAGCGCGCCATGAGTGCCAGGCTCCAAATCCGAGGAAAACGAATAAGGCCAGCGCGATCGCCATACCTGGCCGGGCCTTGCGTAGGTCTACGCGACGAAAGGCCAGCGCAAAGCATAGCGTAAGCCCAGTTCCCAGCAGCATGCCGCCGACGACATCCGATGGCCAGTGGGCCGAGAGATACAGGCGCGAGGCGGCGATGATGCCCACGACCGCGGCGAAGGCCATGGGCATCACCCTGCGCCAAGGTTGTGGTAAGCCGAACCAAGCAAACCAGGTAAGCAGTCCCATCAGCGTCGCGGCCCCCGTGGCGTGGCCGCTCGGGAAGCCGAAGACCTGGGCGCCCTCGTAAAGTGCCTGCGGACGCGGTATCGCCAGTCCCGCCTTGAGGAGCGTGGCAAGTCCTGAGGCAATGGCGATGCTCAGTACAACCCCTAGGGCGAGGTGCCACTGCCTGCGCAGCAGTAGCCAGCAAGTGACCGCTGCAGACGAAGCGATGATGACATAAGCGTCACCGAAGCCGGTGAGGAAGGCGACGATTTTATCGCCCGGTTCGGTACGCAGGTGGCTAAGGGCTAGGCTAATCGATTGATCGGCGACCGCCAGCCCGCTCCGCTCGGCCACCTCTTGAGCCAGAGTCGCCAAAGCGGCGGCAACAAAGGCTAGCGGGACACCAATCAGGATGAGCGGTTGTAGGTCATGCGAGGGCGCGAGAAGTGACATTGCCAAAGTGCTGACACGACCCTCGCCACTTTTCCGCAATCGCCCGATAAGCCGCAAACGCAGAGCCTCAAGGGCTGGCACGCCCCTGGTCAGCATCAGACGAATCAACAACACAATGGCGAAGCCAGCTCCGAAGATGATGCCGACAAGCACCACCAAACGCATGCTTGCATGCCCTACCAAGCTGAGCCCGAGGCCAGCCACTGCACCGGGGAGGATGTGAGCAGGAGCCCATATGATTGCTGAAGTAATATTTGCCGCCAGAAAGCGAACAGGGGCCATGCCCGACACTCCTGCCATGACGGGTATCACTGCTCGCACGCCCGGCGTAAAACGAGCGATCAGGATACTCTTGCCGCCATGGCGGGCGAAAAAGGCGTTGCTGGTATGGATGAGGTTTGGCCGCCCCCTTAGCGGCCATGCCGTAGTAATACCATCGCGCCAATGATGACCGACCCAAAAGGACAGCCCATCTCCTGCGATTGCCCCAAGGGTCGTGGCGATCAGAATTGGCCATAGCGCAAGATGCCCGAGACCAATGGCGGCACCCAAGGCAACTAGCAAGGCGGTTCCGGGAACGAGGGCACCGATAACGATGATCGATTCCGAAGCCGCGAGCATGAAAGCCGCAATGACCGCAACCCACTGGTGTTGTTCGAGATACGTCGTCAGCGATGCCATCATTTCCGTGAGCCACATGTCTTTTCCCTTGTCTTGAAGTGATCGAGTCGGAGCTTACGATGCACAGGCATACACACGCTCCCACCTCACGCTAACCTCAAGCCCACTAGGTACACGGTTGGTGAGGGTAAGAATGGCTTGTTGGCGCTGGACTAACTCCGAGACAATCGATAAACCCAATCCACTGCCGGTGGTGCCCTGGCCAGACGCGCGCCTAAAGCGCTCAGTGACTTTATCCAAAAGTGCCTCGGGGAGTCCGGGGCCCGTGTCTCTCACCGTGAGTTGAGGCAAGCCCTCCCAAAGCGCTAACTCTACCTCTACCTGACCGCCTTCTGACGTATAGCGCAAGGCGTTATCCAATAAGTTACGAAACAGAATCCCCACCTCGATTTCGTCGGCGCGGACCTCCAGCCGGGTTAAGCCTGTTAGCCTCAAGTGCTGATCTCGCTCTTCAGCGAGTGGCCACAGCTCAGCTACTAGTTCAGCAATAATAGGATAAAGATCGATAGTGGCCGATGAGGTTGTGGCCACTTGATCCAATCGAGCCAAAATAAGCAGTTGTTCTACCACCCGCTGAAGCCGTTCCACACCTATATAAGCCTTTTGTAATGATTGCTCTCCTCCCGCCTGCGCGTTATCTAGGTGAATCCTCAGTGCTGCTAAAGGGGTGCGTAATTCATGTGCCGCATCCGCAGTGAAGCGCCGCTCGCGCTCTAACGTGGCTTTCAACCGGGCGATAAAGTCGTTTAGCGATTGACGTAATCCATTAAGCTCTTGAGGAACAGGATTATCGATTTCACTTAGGTCGCGGGCAGAGCGGCCTTGCACCTGACTAGAAAGCGCTTGGATAGGGGCAATCCCCCGCCGGATAATACGGCTCATCAGCCAAAGAAGAAGAGGTAGCAAAAAAAGCATCGGCAATAAATTATTCCAGGTGATGCGCTCGACTACTTCATCATGAAACGAACCTCGCAGCCCCATGCTGATCCAGGTATCGGTGGTAATATCGAACATGCTGAAAACCCGCCAACGATGACCATCGTAACTTTCCCAGCGAAATCCCTCCTCTAAAGGAGCGGGAAAAGGCCCTGCAGCATTCCATTTGCCCCCTAACAGCCTGGGTGAGCCATCTGCATTCCAAAAACCCAGCACTAATTTCAGCTCTTCCTCGTGGTAAAGCTTGGGACCTGATTCAGAACGACTCAAGGGCACTGCGATACCGTCACGATATAGCTGTGTCGGGTGTCCAGGAAGGCCCATGCGCGAAGCGAGGCGAGCATAGTCGTCAATGGTCGCGTTTGGATCGAGCTGGCCAGCCACGATCCGGCTATGCAGACTGAGCTGGGTATCGAGAATTTCTTCCAGCTCGTGATCTGTAATTAAGTAAGCCGCGGTAACCGCCACGCCCCCAGCGATAACCATGGTAATGGCTAGCGTGCGAAGTAGATAATGCCGTATGGATCTCATTGAGCCTGGCTATCCAGACGGTAGCCAATCCCGCGCACGTTAATAATCAGGTGCTTTTCAAGCTTTTTACGCAGATGATGAATGTGAACCTCCACCGCATTGGACTCTACCTCGTCGCCCCAGCCATAAAGCAAATTTTCTAAACGAGGACGAGAGAGAACCCTGTCCGGGTGTCTTGCTAGCTCTAACAATAAGGCATACTCCCGACGGCCCAACTTGACGTCTTTGCCCCGCCAACTCACCGCATGGCGAGCCTCATCAATACTCAGTGCACCCAGCGTCAATAGTTGCGAGGCACGCCCCTCAGCACGGCGCATTACGACACGCAAGCGGGCGAGTAGCTCCTGCAAATTGAAAGGCTTGAGCACATAGTCATCCGCCCCCGCATCTAAGCCGCCAATACGATCTTCCATCGCATCGCGGGCCGTCAAAATCAGAATAGGCACAGTAGATTGCTGTCGGAGTAAATGCAGTACCTGGATACCGTCCATATCGGGCAGTCCAAGATCTAAAATAATCACACTGAAGGACTCACTGCCGATAGCGCTGATTGCTTCGCGGCCAAGCATAAACCAATCGACCGCGTAGCTCTCGCGCTCAAGCGCCGTTTTAATGCCATCCCCAAGCAAGGGGTCATCTTCTATTAGTAGTGCGCGCATGCTGATCCCCTCAATCGACAAACCGCTATCTTGGCTACCAAAACTTAAGCTTTTCTTAAATAGGGTAACTTACTTCCCAAAAAGCAGACTCATCTGAATTCAATCAGCAAGCCTAACACTCTATTTTTGCGAATCTCTTACGCGGCTTAACTCTTCCTTAAGTTATTTAGGCTCAAGCTGCCTCTTTCGCCATGGGCAAAGCCAAAGCAGCGCTCTCAATGGCGGTCATTTTGAATCTGGTCTGTCGCTACCGTGGGCAGGTCATTTTCTATTAACAGAACAGAGCGCCAGAGTATGCACTTACTAACACTGATTAGAACAAACTATTATTTAAAAATAATGGCCCGTTTTTTAGAAAAAAGAATGAAGCGATTTTTACTCGGAGGTATACGGTATATCGTCAAAGCGCCTGCACCAGAAACCATTAATAACCTTGTGGGCATAGAAAAAATTCTCATTATTCGCCCCAATTTTCGTCTGGGCAACGCGCTAATCAGTACCCCTGTCATCGATGCTTTTCGTGAACGTTTTCCTTCCGCGCGCATAGATTATTTAGCGACGGATAAAACATGGCCACTGTTGCAGCAACGTCCTGTTGATCATTTTCATTTACTGTCGAGAACCGCCATTCTCCGTCCTTGGCAGTGTTTGACACTATTACGACGCTTACGGGCACAACGCTATGACCTAGCGGTACAAGTGAGCGGAGGATCAACGAGCGGTTTTATCGTGACCCGGTTAATAGGAGCACGGTACAGCATGGGTTCAGGTAAAGGTCACCAGCGCTGGTACAACATTGAGGCGGAAGGTAAGTCATCACATGCCTATGATGCCATCGTCAATTTGACACGCCCGCTCGGCGTTGCTTGCCGTAACCGGCCATTGCTCCAGCTAACAGAGCAGGAACGCAATCAGGCAATGACGAAAATACAGCAGCTAGTCAGCCTTCATAGCGATCATCCATCAGATACAGACTTTATTGCGATCTTCGTAGGCGGGCATCAAAACAAACGTTGGCCGTTGGCATTTTGGCTAATGCTCATCGATGCCATGGAAGCCTGCAAAATACGTTATGTCGTTTTCCTTGGACCGGAGGAGTTTAGGCTTCTAGCCCCTATTGAGCAGCGTTTGATGTCATCACTGTATGGCAGCTTATGCCCGCCGCTTCCTATCCGTCACTTTGCCGCTGTTCTAGGGCGAGCGCGGTTACTCGTGACACCAGACTCCGGGCCTATGCACTTAGCGGCAGCACTCGATGTCGCCACTATTTCCCTAGTACGCCAGAAAAAATCACTCGCCTTCGTACCACGAGAAGCCTATGACACTATTCTGTGGCGCCCAGAGATCAGCACGGTAATAGACGCTATCCACGCTAATCTTGACGGACAAAACGCAACCGCTCCCGTTCAATCGGCCTCGGCAACAAACCAACCAACACAGTGGGTTAGAACACCACCCAGCGCTGCCCCTTTGCATTCTAGCTACTGAATTAAAGCGCATAACTGTTCGTTAAGTTTTGCGCTTTACAGTGACCCTACTGTTACGTTATCGAGAGTACTGTCTTGCCTATTTCAACGACGTCAAAACCTAATGGCACGGGTGTCAAACGCATCTTCCGCGCTTCTATTAATGCAGTATCGGGTTTAAAAGCTTGCTGGATACATGAGTCTGCCTTTAGACAAGAGGTGATGCTGTGCCTCGTCCTCTACCCTTTTATACTTTTTGTTAATGCCACTTCCGTAGAAAAAGCATTGCTGTTTTCTTCACTCACCCTTGTAGTGATAGTGGAACTCATTAACTCCGCCATCGAAAGCACCATTGACCGTATTGGACTAGAACATAACGAACTTAGCGGGCGTGCTAAAGACATGGGGGCTGCCGCCGTCATGATGACCATTCTTATGATGATGGGTGTGTGGCTATGCGTGCTGCTCTACTAAATGTATTCAAACCCGTAGCATCCGCATGGCTTTTATTTCTAATCGCCATGTCGGTCTTCAGTATTTTAAACATAGATTTTACGATAACGGACGTTATATATCGCTTTCAAGGTAATGCCTGGGCGTGGAAAGATACCTTGATTACCCAAGATGTTCTTCACACAGGCGGTAAATGGCTAAGCTTAGCGATGGGTTTAGTCACACTCCTCCTTTTGATACTAAGCACCGTGGTAACTCGTCTTAAAGCGTATCGCACGCCGCTTTTATATCTTTTTTCCGCAACGCTTCTTTCAACGCTGCTTGTCGCAACGATTAAACACCTTGTGAACATGGAATGCCCTTGGGATTTAGTTCGCTATGGTGGTGAACGAGACTTTATTGGCTTGCTCAATACACGCCCTTCCTCAATGCCAGCATCCGCCTGCTTTCCCGCCGGGCATGCCAGCGCAGGCTATACGTGGATAGCCCTCTACTTCTTTTTTGCCGCCATACGGCCCCATTGGCGATGGGCAGGGCTTTCGCTGGGTTTAGGGCTTGGCCTTACGTTTGGGATCACTCAACAGTTCCGCGGGGCGCACTTTCTCTCCCACGACCTCTGGACAGTCATGATTTGTTGGACCGTAAGCTTTGTCCTTTCAAGATTCTTATTCCACCCCAGCGTTCATTAATCTTTTCATACAGAGAGCCTTTCGATGCGTCCTTTGCTATCATTGCCTTCAAAAATTGTAGGCACCGCTTGGCATTATCGCCCCACATTAAGCACGGAGCAGCTTGTCTTATGGGGCGTTGTCATATTCAGTGTTTTTTACAATGTCCCTTTTTGGCAACAAGCCTTAGCTGGCTATGACCCTCTTGCCGTCCAGACGTGGCTAACCTTTGCCAATATGTTTTTGTTGATGACCTGCCTTAACTATTTGGTCTTCGTGAGCCTTGCTTTTCGAACGCTGGTAAAACCTTTATTAACCTTGCTGTTTCTGATTGCCGCCTTCGTCAGTTACTTTACTAGCTATTACGGCACCTACTTTGATACTTCAATGTTAGACAACGTGCTTCAAACGGATACTAACGAGGCACAGGAGCTTCTTACACCCGGATTACTGATTCATTTAGTCATCTTTTTCTTTTTGCCAACCATCATAATTTGGCGAGTTAGAATCACACCGTCAACCTGGAAGAAGGCAATGTTGCGTCGCTCGGCTTATTGCCTTGCCAGCACTGCTATATTGCTGTTAGCAATTTTCTTATCTTACCAAGAAGTGTCGTCACTCATGCGCAACAATAAAGAGCTACGCTACTTGGTGACCCCAGGTAATTATATTGTTTCGATGGCGCAGGCCCTTTCGAGCCAACACGCTTCCGCGAATACGGTGCGTTCCCCGGTGGGTGAGGACGCCAGTATCAGTTCACAAGCGGGTGACAAACCCACACTGCTCGTCATCGTGGTGGGCGAAACGGTACGGGCGGCGAATTGGGGGTTAAATGGTTATGAACGCCAAACCACACCCAAACTTGCCCAGCAGCCTGACGTTATCAATTTTTCAGATGTTTCCTCATGCGGTACAAGCACAGCGGTCTCATTACCCTGCATGTTTTCATTACCAGGGCGTGCCGATTACGCTAAATCGTATGCTCAGCAATATGAATCCTTGCTGGACGTATTAGCCCACGCCGGGTTAGAGGTCACCTGGCTTGATAACCAGTCAGGCTGTAAAGGTGTCTGCGACGGAGTGACGACAAAAGCGCTCTCGCCAGAGGAGTATGCGTCTTTGTGTCAAGATGGGCGATGCTTGGATGAAGCACTGGTTCAAGCCTTGACCAAGCAAATTAGCGGTACCTCAGCTGATCAGGTTGTTGTGCTGCATCAGCTAGGCAACCACGGCCCCAGCTATTACCAACGCTACCCTGATGACTACGAACGTTTTGTTCCCGCTTGCACCACCGCTGATTTAGCCAAGTGCTCAAGAAACGACATTACCAACAGCTACGACAATGCCATTCTGTATACCGACACTGTGTTGGATCAGGTGATTGAGATGTTAAAGCGTCAGGATGACTACGCAACTGCGATGATCTATCTCTCTGATCATGGTGAATCACTGGGTGAAAAAGGCCTATATTTGCACGGCATTCCCTATGCCATTGCTCCCGATGAACAGACCCATGTGCCTATGGTTTGGTGGCTTTCCAACTCATTTTCAAAGCAGCGAGGACTCGATACGGAGTGCTTACGCCAAGTCTCTGATCAAGCCGCTTCCCACGATAACTTATTTCACAGCGTGCTGGGGTTGCTTGGCGTAGCAACGGACGTATATCAGCAGGCAGAAGATATTAGCCAAACGTGCCGGAGCCTCGCCAATTAATGAATGCTTAAGTGATCGTTAAGTATTCCATGTCAAGCTGCTCTCCACTCTGCTCAACTATCCTGGTGTATGCACATGGTTTTATCGCATCTATTGGACTCCAACCAAGGTTTTTGGAGACGGCTACTACCCAAAAAAATGGCAACAGCAGGGGGCTTGGTAGACGGTGTCAATACCTCTATATATTCTGCTAAATGGCTTTCCTTTAGAGCCAGCGTTGTTTTAATTACTTTACTAGCGACTTTGCTGTGGTTAACGGGAATAGAAAGAATCGAGATCATCATCGCCATATTAAGTGTAACGTCAAGTGGTATGTCACAGTTACTTGGACGTTATTATTCTATCAGTGTATTGAAAGTAGTTGAAAATGATTTGATAGATACGCTCGACGCATTAGGAGCTGCAGGAGTTGGAACCTTAATAATTTTATATCTATTGGGTTAACACACTTAATGTACAATATTGAAAATAAAATTCACTTATTAATGCAACTAGGCTAAAAGTAAAGACTGGGGAAACATGGTTAGCCTATGCTAAGTGTCTTATACAAGACGAACTATATTTTTAACGTTTTGACTTGTTTATCTAGCCGGAAATGATAATGTTGGGAGCCTTTTAATACCCGACGAATTTACTCAAGTATAGCAGTAATTTTGGGTGACTTGGTTTAGAGCGTCGGATTTTCAGCTAGAGACACCATGTCATGACATTTGCCACCATATTGATTTTGGCCTTTTCCATGTCGGCAGATGCCTTCGCTGCTTCCATCAGCAAAGGCGCTGAGCTACAAAAACCCTCGTTTCGGCACGCCATCAGCATTGGGCTGATATTTGGTACTATCGAGACCATAACACCCTTGCTGGGCTGGTTGGCCGGGGTAGCATCGCAGCGCTTTGTGCAGGCTTGGGATCACTGGGCTGCGTTCTCAATCTTATTGGTTATTGGTTTACATATGGTGTATTCGGGCCTATGCAAAGAAGACAAAATAGCCCAAGAAAAGCAAACACTATGGTTATTGATATTAACGGCTGTTGCTACGAGTATTGATGCCATGGCCGTTGGTGCAAGCCTCGCCTTTATTGATGCCAATATCATCGCTACCAGCTTAGCTATTGGTTTAGCCACTACTGTCATGGCATCAATTGGCACCTTATTGGGTCACCAATTTGGCAAATACGTTAGCCACTGGTCTGAGCTGATCGGTGGGATCGTTTTAATTGGTATTGGCCTGGGAGTGTTAGCCGAACATACTGCTTTTTTTAATTGATCTTTCCTGATCTGTGTCATCCAGAGACAGTGTTAAAGCAATATGCGTAGCAACCCTCTGGGAAAGAGGACTGTTCACGTAGCATAAACGCAGTATCGATCTACTGATGCTTTTCCTTGCAGGTCACCGGAACCGGAGCTTCGAGCTGAAGTGTAGATCATGCTCTTTCGTCTTTGTGCCAAGGATGCGGTATTCCGGTAAGTGAAGGATGTTGTCAGCCAAAATGGTCATACAAACGTTTCTTGTGCCTCTTTGTCATGTCACGACGTCCATTTCGTTTGATGACAAATCGATTACAAAGATGTGTCGATGACTGCCCCTCGGGTGATGGGGAGGATGGCGATGGGGTCAGACCCCTCCCAGGCCTCATGTTCATGCTGTTGATGGTCATCATGGTAGTGCAGATGGGAGTGCTCCACAGGAGCATGGCCATGCTAGAGCGCCACCGGATCCCGTGACGGCCAGAGACGGGTCGCGAGCGCCTGTTCGCCCAGGCCCAGGACGGAACGGACATAGACCACGGTATTAACGATTCGCATGCCCTTGCGCCAGACACTTAGCGCTCCGGCTTCCTTGCTGTGTTTAAGCACCGGGGAACTGGCCTTACTTCTTGTTGGGTACGAGTACCGAGTAGAGAAAGACCCTGATGACAACAGAACTAATTTCGTACGCTAAACAATGGGCTCGAACGATCAGACGGGATGTACACGCCGTCTGGCTTGCCGCTCGCGATCCACGTACCCCATGTATTGCAAAGGTGTTGGCAATGATTGTCGCAGCCTATGCCGTCTCACCTATCGACTTGATTCCCGACTTCATCCCCGTACTCGGCTACGTGGACGACATCATCATTGTCCCACTCGGGATATTGTTGGTGGTGAAGCTTACACCACCAGAGGTCATGAACGAGCACCGAGCAACCGCTGACGCAGCCTCTGTACGCCCGGTAAGCCGCATAGCTGCTGGCGTGTTTATCGCTATCTGGTTCTTCTTCGCCACCTTCTTGGCAAGAATGCTCCTATGAATATATCCAACACGTAATGTGGCAGGTACAACCTGCCTTATATTAGCGCGGAAAAAACCTTTCGACCCAATGGCCTCATAGAGGGTAGGGGTGGCTCGCGGGAAGTCTCGAAGGCTAATAACGAAGGAGACATAAATGTCAGACCACGATCATAGCCATAGTGGCGGCAAGACCTTGTTGTTCGCACTGGTCTTCACTACAGGTTTTGCAGCTGTCGAAGTGTTCGGCGGCCTGATAGCTGATTCACTTGCCCTGTTGTCGGACGCAGGCCACATGCTAACCGATTCATTGTCGCTAGGGATTGGTGCCTTCGCTGCTTGGCTGGCCAAGAAGCCAGCATCGCGTCAGCACTCCTTTGGACTCAAACGTGCTGAAATCCTCGGCGCTCTGTTTAACGTGCTGTTTATGTTCGGGGTGATCGTATTCATCGCCTACGAGGCGATCCGCCGCATGGCAGATACACCCGCCGTTGCCGGAGGCATGGTTTTGGCGATAGGCGGGCTCGGTTTGCTGGTGAATATCGTAGTAGCTTGGGTGCTGATGCGTGGAGAGCAAACTATAAACGTTCGCGGAGCGCTTCTGCACGTAATGGGAGACTTATTGGGCTCGGTAGCTGCGCTGGTTGCTGGGGCGGTCATTTATCTGGACGGGCCGCCCATTGCGGATCCGATCCTGTCTCTTTTCGTCAGCCTATTGATACTGGTGTCCGCCATTCGGCTACTGCGTGAGGTGACGCATGTCTTGATGGAAGGCGTGCCAAAAGGAATTGATGCGCATGAAGTCGGCTGCGCTCTAGTCCGGGTCGACGGTGTCTGCGCTATCCATGACATGCATATTTGGAGCCTGTCATCAAACAGCCAGGCTCTAGTGGCACATATCGATGTGGAAGCGATGGAGCGATGGGAAGAGATACTGCCGCAGCTGCAAACGATATTGCGGGAGCGCTTCGATATTGAGCACAGCACCCTACAACCCGAAGATGCTGCTATCCGCCATGTTTGTGATGCCGATCCTTATTGTGGGGCTGGTGATGTGAATTAGGAGACAACCGGCAGAAGGTCCCGCCGAGGCTGCACGTAGCAGCATCAATAACTATAGCGCCACTTGATACCCATTATCTCTACCTGGGAATGTACGCCCCCCTTGGGGAGCCCTGCTCCTGAGCCGCTCAGGAGCGTCCGTATCAGCACTTTTGGCAACGTGCCGTGGTACGGACGCCTTTCGGTTGGCGAGACTATCGGCATGTCCACGCCAAAGCCGGGCATTTGGAGATGTCATGGATTCTATGCCCGGCTGGAAGTGTTTATGAGTCCGTTCTCGCTAGTAATGCTCGCTCTTGCAATGTCTACAGATGCCTTTGCCGCCGCTGTTGGTAAAGGATCGATCCTAGACAAGCCGCACATTACCGAAGCTCTGCGCATGGGTATGATCTTCGGGATTGTCGAAGCAATTACGCCCCTCATCGGATGGTTAGTCGGCCAAGTCGCTTCGCAATTTATCGAGAACTGGAACCATTGGGTTGGCTTCACGCTGCTGCTAATTCTCGGTTTACACATGATGTATAGCGGTTTCAAGGCGCCTGAAGAAGAGGCCGAAAAAACCAAACAGCATTCCCTGTTACTCCTGATGGTCACCACCACCAGCATCAATACTCTAGCCGTGGATGTGAGTTTCGCATTTATTGAGACCAACATTCTTGTCGCTGCGCTGGCCATTGGCTTGGCCACAATGACTGCGGTGTTCTGCTTGGAAGGGCATCGGCATGCTCGCCGGACGCCGGGCAGAGATTGTAGGCGGCACAGTGTTGGTCTTTGTGGTTGCGACCGTTCTCTATGAGCATTTAGCTTGGTAAAGCCAGTAAAGCCTCAGCGATCACCCTAACTACCTACGCCCGCAGAACGCTGAGAATCTACCGGAGCTTAGCATACGTTTTTTCCGAATTTTGGGGCTTCCTATCGGTTTTAGCTGTCATGCTGGTTTGCTTCTCATGGTTCATCGGCTAAGCCATCACCTCGATCACTTGATTCTGCTGCTGTTTATGACCCATTGAGCGAGGCCGTCGTCGGGGCGTCATATCAGGCAAGGTAGGATGGCGATAAACGAGATTGGAAGCCACCTCCACGAAACGGCAGATAGAGTCGCGGCGGAGTGAGGCCTTGGCTCCTCTATTCCGTGGCGCTCTGTGGATGTGCCTTGTAAACCAAGCAGCTATCAAACAAGAAACCCGCCAGACATATAGAGCAATTTTCTTGCGATAACAAAAACATCAACCAGATATTCCGGATACCCATGTTTTCCTGTTAGAGAGTGAACATGGTGGGCAGAATATATCGAGCATGTAATCATAAAAATAGCCTCGGCAGGGCCAACAGCAGATAGTCAAGTAGGTCAGGCCGCATACTGGCTATTCAGCTCGCTATCTCTCGTGCTAGTGAGTTCTGCTTGGAACCTGGATTCATAGAATAACCGCAGCACTTTGGATCACACAGTAGAGGAAGGAGGGCCAGCGCCGGTACCCTCTCGACTTTACCGACCAAAGTGAAGCAGAGAATGGGATACCGACAACTGACCCAGGCCCAACGATACCAAATTTTCGCTTACCTTGAGACTGGCATCAGCCAGCGACAGATAGCCAAGGCTATCGGGGTTCACAGCAGCACCATTAGCCGGGAGATAAAACGCAATGGGCTTACTGCTGGCTATGCGCCTGAGCAGGCTCAATTGAGAAGTGATCGGCGTCGACGCAGCGCCTGGAAAGTGACGAAGCGACTGCCCAGCCTAATTCGATGGGTCACTGATCAACTGATGGACGAATGGAGCCCCCAGCAAATTAGTGGCTTCATGGCGAATGCCAACGGGGTTTACGTAAGCCATCAGTGGATCTATGCGTTAATCTGGGACGACAAGAAACACGGCGGCGAATTATGGAAGCGACTCCGCCTACCACGCCAGCGGCGCTATCAGCGTCAATTGGCCAAGCATGCGGGATTGGGCAAAATTCCACACCGGGTAGGCATTGAACAACGCCCTGTCGACGTGGAAGAAAGGCGCTATATCGGCCATTGGGAAGGCGATACGGTGCTCAAGGGCCACAAAGAATCCGGCCTAGTGACCCTGGTCGAGAGACGCAGCGGATACCTCTTGGCAGCGCGCCTGCCGACGATCACAGCCACAGGGGCGGCCAAAGCGATGACCCGGTTATTAAAACCACGCCGAGGTGCAGTGCGAACCATCACCTTGGATAACGGTTCGGAATTCGCCGAGCACCGACAGGTTGCCAAGGCCGTCTCGGCCACGACCTATTTTTGCGATCCGTACCGCTCATGCCAGCGTGGCACCAATGAAAACACCAACGGACTGATCCGCCAATATTTCCCGAAAGGGACGGACTTCCGAAAGGTGAGCGACTCAGCACTGAGGCGAGTCGTTGCCAAGCTGAATAACCGCCCCAGAAAACGCTTGGGATATCGGACACCGGCACAAGTGTTCCTGGGAGAGTATTCAGGAGCGTTGGAAACCGCGGGTGCTGCGCTTAATGTTTGAATTCAGGAACTCAGCACGAGTTTTAGTGGGATTACAGCCTGTTTATGTTGTTAGATGGCCAAGAACCTTCTCCCCGATTAGTTGCTATAGAAGTTCAGTGCACAATCCAAAAGTAAAAATTTATAGTTTTAGTTTGAGGTAGTTCTCTTTCCACCTAGATATGAATTAAATCCAGGCTTTAAGCCAGATCATCGCGTGTAATTCCAACTTTGCTAAATGCATTAAGCACGGAGGCTTCACAAGGTACACTCTCATTTTTTGATTTTGGATGTTTGAAAGTGTCGGCAAAGTCGGGGCTGTGGCCGGTCAGTTTTTGAACAACACCTTGGACGAGCCGCACGTTGGAAAGCACTTGGCGCAACCAATGTTCAAAGCTGCCTTGGTGGCTCAGAGTGAATACTAAACCTTTGTAGGAGGGAGGTTTGGATGTCTCCTCACTACCGTCAGCTCTTGGTTTAGGAGGGCGGCGTTGGAGTTCCATGATATAGAGTGTTTGGTCTAACACATGCACCCTAATGACGAGCACCCCGCGAGGTACCTTGGCCTGAGTATCAATGTAAACCCAATTGGCGACTGACGTTTCCACATCGTCGTCTATTTCGAAAGGTTCGAGGCTGATCAATCGAGGGTCGGGGGAAGTGCTGAAGCCATCTTCAAAGGTAAACCAGCTAACGCTATGAACCGTCTCGGGATAAGCAGATTGTAAATAGAGCAGCGCATTCCACATATCAAGTAGAAAGCCCTGCGATTCCAGTGTAATAGGGGCATGAATAGACGCTTGTCCGACCCCCTTTCCTGACCCATATGGCTCTCCGGTGGAGAAAATCGTTTCGTCACCAGGAACGGGGACGCCTCGTGTATCAGGCACGTTCTTTCGGGTATACCGTTTATCCAAGACGGCGCGAGGCTTACCTAAAATAACGAATTCGTCCTCAGGAAGGTCTAGCCAAGATGAACCATGGTCGGGCTCGTCATCATCCGTAAGGTCAATGACATCGGGGATGTCTTGAAGCTGATGATAGGGAAACTGAGAGGGGGCATCGTCGCCATCGGTGGCCGGTACTGTCGTTGATTTCTCTCTTTCGCGGTGGATGGTGGCACCATCAGGCTGGGTACAGCCTAATATCTGCAAGCCTAGAAATGTGTTGCCACCATCTATCGGAACGCCAGAAACAGAGAGTTCCCCGTTCCCTTGAAACCAGGGGGTGGCTTCTAAAAGCATCTCATCTGGCGTGGAGCTGGTTTCAAATTGTGAATATATATATTTTGCAGCGCGCTTGGCATACGGATCGTACAACATATGTGCGAGCAAAATGGCATCGTGTTTATGAACACGATGAGTAAATCTGACGGGCCAAGTGCCTGGTGATGCAGGTGCATTAAGCGGTCGATAAAGCCGTTCTTTTACCTCGACCCAAGGGTAAGTGGCGAGCACACGCTTGATTTCAGAAGAGCGACCGTAGCAGCGTGCAAAAAACTCTGTGCAAGGGATGAGCAGATTTTTGCCATCCGGGAGGTCAAATTCAATCAGGTACGTTTTGTGCTGATTTTTCTGGGGTAAGTAGTTCGAGTCATGAAAAGCAGTATAGAAGCTTCGTCCTGATTGGCGTAAATCATCCAAGGTGACAATTCGCCAGCCGCCTGGAGAAAAAGAAACGGGGAATTTTCTTTCCTCGTAGGCAATACGCGAGCTACTCACGCCCTTTTCCCATACCGACCCTATTCTTAATAGCCCAAGATGCGTTAAGACAGTTTCACGTCTCACCACGCCTCCTAAGTTATTTTCATGGTCGATGGTTCTTAAGAAGATATGGATTTTAGGGACGCTTCGTAAGCGATTGTTCTTGAATATAGGCCCATACCACCAAACGACCAAGCGCTCTGCCTCGTCTTTTAGGGTGCCGTCACGGAAGCTAAAGGTTCTGGATTGTTTGAGAGAAACGGTCACTAGGGCGCGCTCTATGTAAACTCGACATAGAGATTGTCGCAGCAATTATTGTTTAGTCGCAACAATTGTTGAAAATGACAGTCGCCACCCACCAAAGCGGCGGCACTGGCGCTATGATGGGGTTGCCTAAACGGCCGTTTACCCCAGTCGGCTTCCAGCGGTAGCCCGCAAACCGAGCGCACGGCGGCGACTTCCAGGGCATTTTCTTCGGAAAGCGGCGGCAGAATGCCCGGCAGGCGGCTGGCCAACATAGTTTTGCCGGTGCCCGGCGGGCCGGCAAATAACAGGTTATGGCCCCCGGCCGCCGCGACTTCCAGGGCGCGGCGCGCCTGCTGCTGGCCGCGCACATCGGCGAGGTCATCGACTGGGGCGGTGGTTTTCACCGAGGCGCTGAGCTTGTGCGGGGAGATCTTCTCTTGGCCGAGCAGGTGGGCGACGACCTGCCAAAGGGTGTCAGCAGGCAGTACCGGCAGATCGCCCGCCAGGGCGGCTTCATCGGCGCAGTCTCGAGGAATAATCAGTGCTTTTTTCGCCCGCCGGGTGGCTAGAGCAAAAGGCAGTATTCCCGGCACTGAGCGCAGTTTTCCATCAAGTGCCAACTCGCCAGCACACTCCATGCCTTCCAATGCGTCTACCGGAATTTGCCCGGAGGCGGCGAGGATGCCCAGGGCAATGGGCAGATCAAAACGGCCGCCCTCTTTGGGAAGATCAGCGGGGGCGAGGTTTAAGGTAATACGGCGGGTGTTGGGAAAATCAAAGCCTGCATTGACTAGCGCGCTGCGCACCCGTTCACGGCTCTCTTTTACCGCCGTTTCCGGTAAACCCACCAGCGTTAGACCCGGCAAGCCGTTAGCCAGATGCACCTCAACATGCACCGCCGGTGCATCTAAACCTACGCCTGCCCGCGTGGCGACAATGGCTAGCGTCATTGCGTTACCTCACTCTGTAACATGTTATATTGTATTAACATATTGATTACATTAAAAAAGTCACTATGTAACAGTTTTAGACTTTTTTTGGGCATCTGGACTCAATTCAAAAATGGAGTTTGAGCAGATCCGTAGCTCTAAAAAGCGCTTTGGTTTGCTTCTGTAAATCATTAATTGAGCGCCCCTTCCACCACCGCTCCCGCCAATTGGCAGCGGGTGTCGCTGGCCTGGTTCAGGCGCTCTTTGAGGTGGTCGCAGAGGGTTTTCATATCCATGGCAGAGCCTACTTATCTAGCGGGTGAGCTTATAGTACCAGCTTACGATACTCAGCCGACTTAATCAGCTTGTGCTAGGCTAAAGCGTTTTAGGGTTGGGAGACTAGGCTGGGAGGGAAAGATGAAGGTTATCGAAAAAGTGACCGCTGATGCCGTGACAGATGTCGTATGTGATGTATGCCTAACCTCAACCCGCGTAGCGGATGAGGGGCTTGAATTTGCCACACTTCAAGCGCACTGGGGCTATGGCGCTCAACATGACGGCGAACGGTACGAACTGCACCTCTGTGAAAGCTGCTTTTTTAGTACCTTAGCGTTCTTAAAACAGGAGCGGCGTGTGCAAAACTTATTCAGTGAAGATGCCTGTGCTGATGTAGTTAAAGCGGATGGTAACTTGGGTCTAGTTGCGACTGATGAATATTTCCGAGATCACACTGGTAAACCTAATGATAGATAGCCGCGACATGAGTAGTTACAAAGGGGCAGCTGACGACCCAAAGCGGCCCTTCCGGCGTAAGCGGCATGCTGATTCAGCCGTGTTATGCAGCCGGCACGGTAATCTATGCTATTCTGTCTATTTATACCTAATTGATTTTAATTTCAATGGGATAGATCGTGAACATAGGGCTTTATAACCTGAATAAACGCGCCGACGGGTTCATTGAGGTTATGTAGAGGGGTGTATAATCACTGTTAGATTATGGGGAAAGTATTGTGCTTTTAAAAGGTTTTGGATTTTCTGGTTATCGAAGTTTTGGTAATAAGTTAACTAAAATAGCTCCTTTGCGTAAAGTTAATCTTATCATTGGTAAAAATAATATCGGCAAGTCTAATATTGTTAATTTCTTAAGTGAGCAATATCCATACTTCGTATCAAAAGCCAAAAACCAAAGGCAAATAGGAGATAAGCAGGACATACCTTTCAAAGATATCGATAGGCATATTTCTGAGAAAAGAGCAGATCATAGAATCTCATTTCCGGTTTTCCGAAGTGAAATTGATGAATATATAAAAAAATTATTACCTGATGATCAGCGCAACCGAGTACACCGGCAGGTGGCAAAGAAGCTACTTACATCAGAGCATTTTTCAGATGTTAACGGTGATGTTTGGTTTACCTATAAATCAGCCAACTATAATGGTGATTTTTCATTAGAAATAGAAATTGAGGACATACTGCCTGCTTTAGAACATCGTGAGTGGCAAAATCTCTGGAGCGCCCTTACTAATAGTAGCCAAGGTGACATTAGAGCTCACTGGGTGCCTCAAACTATTAAAGCAATATCTTATATTCCATCGCAGATACCGAGTGTCGAAGTTATACCAGCGATAAGAAAAATAGGTTCCGCTGGTAGCGAAGCAGGTGATTATAGTGGTGAAGGAATCATTGAGCGGTTGGCAAAAATTCAAAATCCTCCTCTCGTCGAGCAAGCTGATAAGGAAAAATTCATCGCTATAAATAACTTTGTCCGTGAGGTTTTGGAAAATAAAAGTGCAGAAATAGAAATCCCCTACTCAAGGGATATGATCTTGATACATATGGATGGTAAAACACTACCTCTTGAGTCTTTGGGTACAGGGGTACACGAAGTTGTTATTCTCGCAGCAGCAGCCACTCTTCTTGAAAATACTATACTCTGCGTTGAGGAGCCTGAATTACATCTCCACCCATTGCTGCAAAAAAAGTTAGTAAAATATTTGGCCGACAGTACAAATAATCAATATTTTTTTACTACTCACTCAGCTCATTTGCTCGATGCAGTTGAATCAGAAATATTTCATGTGACACAAGTTGATGGCTCGTCATCTGTAATTGCGATTGCTAGCACCAAAGAAAGATCTAGCATTTGTAATGATTTGGGGTACAAAGCCTCAGATATACTTCAAGCTAATTGTATAATATGGGTAGAAGGCCCATCTGACAGGATTTATCTAAATTATTGGATTTCATCTAAGAACCCTGATTTGGTTGAAGGGGTTCACTACTCTATTATGTTTTATGGTGGAAGACTTTTTAGCCATCTTACAGCCCTAGACGATGATGAAGTGCAAGACAGAATAGATGACTTTATTTCTGTTAGAAAGCTAAATAGAAACACAGTAATTATGTTCGATAGTGATAAAGAAAATCCTAGATCTAGATTAAATGCAACGAAGAAAAGGCTTAAGGCCGAGTTTGATTCAGGTCCTGGATTTGCCTGGGTCACCAAGGGTCGAGAAGTTGAAAATTACCTAGATTATGACAAGGTAGAGGAAAGTGTTGTAGCGGTTCATCCCTCCGCATCTCACCTTCTTGCAAAAGGGGAATGGGAAAATCTATTGAAATATAAAAAGACACGAAGTACAGAAGAGCGGACCGCGAGCAAAGTAAAGGTTGCAAAGCACTATGTTGAAAATAATGATGTGAACCTTAACGTTCTCGATTTAAATGATCGTATTAGCCACCTGTGTACTTTTATTTCTGAAGTAAACGGTAATGAAATCTAACAAATCAAAGCACTCGGACTGCGCTACGCTCAGCCAGTGTTTGAGGCGTTATATCAGAGACGGCTAAAAGGCAGCTCCTGGCCGGACAACGACAGCCCGAAATAGGCCGTCATTTATCCTCATCAAACTTCTGTCTGTTTTGCCATTTCCAACGCGTCATCTACCTCTATCCCTAGATGCATGACGGTGCTTTCCAGCTTCGTGTGAACCAGGAGCAGTTGCACTGCTCTAAGGTTTTTCATGCAACGGTATATCAGACGCTTTAGTACGGCACATCGTTTGCTGACCCTATATAAACGCATCTAGACCTTTTTTGTGTTCCAGGCTTTCACAATACGGGCATATTGTCGTGTTGAAAGATGCTTTGCACGATTGATTCGGCTAGGAAACAGGAAGTCTTCGCTTCGGAGCTGAGCCAGCTGTATCCAGTCGATAATAGCAATGCGAGTCTGCTCGCTAATTTCGAACTGGATGGGCCTATGTGTCTTTTGCTCCATCACAATGGCTCGTTGGGATGTGCACGCACCATGGGTTATAATTGGCAAGGACGAAGCCCCCTAATCCCCTAATTTAGAGGAGTTTGCACTTTAGAGGCCGGCCCTATGCTCAAGGGCAGCGGACATGAAGAAGAGTTTCAGCGGACAAAGTGTAATAAGTTTATTAGGCGAAGTAGCCGCTAGATCATTAAAAAGCATTGTAAGTGCGCAAAAGCTCTTTTCGATGCCCCATGATGACCTTGACCGCTTTTTCATGGGCCTGACGTCGTGCCGCTAGCAAAAACACAGGATCTTGAAATACGGTAGCCTTCGCCTCAGGCTTTCCAATTATAATTGATTGACCTGAAACACCAATCACTCGAATAGGCTCATGTGTTTCTCTCCTGGAATTAGCTTTTTTATGGGTCATCAATGCCTCCAATTAACCGGTGTGTCATCAATAGAGTGTAGCAACTAGCTATTAATGATACATGTTTAGGTGACTATCCCTCACCACGTTAGGTACCTGGGTTTTGGCTTTGATAAGCTGCCCATTTAGCGCATAGGGATAGATGCGTTGGATCTCTGTAGATAGTTCTCTTGATGATCGCAGAAGTCCGTTTTATTTAAGGCGCGGCTCGGCTAACTAATAGGGTTCCCCCTACAGAATATTGAGTTGATGTACTCTGCTCTAAATTAGTGGTTAGCCTAACTAAAAGAAGTGAGTTAGGCCCGCCAGGGATGGCGCTCTACGTTTTAACAACGGCTAGTTCTTCCCACTTCGTTGTATACCTTGGGGTTCGATGCTCGCAGCGCAACTCCCATGCATTGGACTTCCTCGGCATTCCCAGCCGGACAGTATTTTTTCCGTGCTCCCGGTTTAGCTTATCCAGTGTTGCCATCAATTTCTCATTCCTTTCCCGCTTCTCATTACTCAATGGCTCAGCCAGCAACCCAAGCTGTTCATTGCCGTAGTCGCACAGATCCATGAGCATAACGCCGCATTTTTGATACATAATGCCCGGTTTGAATATGCTCTCCAGCCCAGCCATCGCGGTACGGACCAGCTCACGACTGTCATTCGTCGGGTGGGGCAGTGGTATCACTAACGATTTGCTGTAGCTGGGTAGATCCGGGCGGAATCTATTGGTACGCACGAACACCATGATCGCCTGGGCAAGGCCTTGCTGCTTACGTAGCTTCTCGCCGGCGCGTGAAGTGTGAACACGGATCGCTTCGTGAAGGTCGGCTTTATTGTTAGTGAGGCGCCCAAAGCTGCGGCTGACCATGATCTGCTTTTTGGGCTGCGTCATGTCGTCTAGTGTTATGCAGTCCTGCCCCTGGAGCTCATAAATGATTCGCTCCATCACAACCGAAAAGTGTTTCCTTAAGTGTTTAGGCGCGGCATTGCGTAGCTGCCAGGCTGTTTCTATACCGAGAGTTTGCAGTCTCACAGCACTACGGCCAGCGACACCCCATATTTCCGTCACCGGTAGCTGCTCAAGGAAAGCACGCGTGTCGTCGCTGTCTGGCTCCATGATGGCCACGCCGTTAAAGTGTGGCTCCTTTTTTGCGCGGTGGTTGGCGATCTTTGCCAGCGTTTTAGATGTGCTAAGCCCAACGCTAACGGGTATGCCGGTGTCACGACGCACTTGGTGCCGCATTACTTGGCATCGCTCATTGAGAGTTTGGGGCTCGAACCCTTCAAAACTCAAAAAGGATTCGTCGATCGAGTAAATGTCAACGTGGGGGGTGTGCTGACTGAGAACGTCAGTGACCCTTCGAGACATGTCGCCGTACAGCGCATAGTTGGAGCTCAACAAAATGCACTGACGGTGTACGTGTGGGTCGATCTGATGCGCTGGCATGCCCATCGCTACGCCAAGCTGCTTTATTTCAGTGGACCTGGCGACAACGCAGCCATCATTATTCGACATCACTCCAACGGGCTTGCCTTCCAGCTTCGGGTTGAACACGCGCTCGCAGCTGACGTAGAAATTATTGCAGTCGACAAGAGCGATCATACGGTGAAGCCTGGTGCCAGCGAGTGAATGTTATGAGTGACCACGCCCCACATCTGGCACTCACGGCCTTCTAAGGGTATTGGCCGGAACTCTGGGTTAGCGGCGAACAGGTAATGGCGGTTGCCCATCATGTCGTAACGCTTACACGTTAGCTCACCGTCAACGCTCATGATAATGATGTGCCCAGGCTTGGGCTTAAGCGAGCGATCGACAATGAGCAGGTCACCATCGTAGATGCCCACGCCTGTCATTGATGAGCCTTTGGAGCGTAGGTAATACGTCGCGCTGGGGTGTTGAATGAGGTGGGCGACTAGATCCAGCTCGGCTTCAAGATAATCATCTGCCGGAGAAGGAAACCCGGCGCGGACTTCACCAGCGGCTAGGGGTAGTTTCAGTGGTGGGGCGGTGGTATCGACACGCCCGAGAACGGTGAGGTGGATGCTCATGCCATCGACTCCTCAGGGTTCCATGTAACCTGCACATGCTCGCCATGGTCATCCATGGTGGTGAGCGTGACGTTCTCGACAGTACCCAGGTCGGAAAGCATGCGCTCCCAATCATCCACTTCATCTTCAGGCTGACGCTTTATCTCCACGTAGTGCTTCGACTGTGCACCTGGGCTATTGATTGCCCGCTGCACGCGCTGGACCAACTGCTGATACGTTTTCTCTGACATACACGCCTCCTATAATGCTGGTGATATATACAGTATTTTAGGCAGACGATAAGCGATGACCAGCGTTGACTGCAAGCGCTCATGTGTCAGGGTGGCTGCGAGCCGTAAATTATCGTCTATCATTCAAGGATGTGTGGACGATTCGCGTTATTCACCCCGCTTGATCAGTTGGCCAAAATGGTTGGCGCTACTGTGCCCGAGCAAGAGGTAAGGCCTCGCTACAACGTCGCGCCCGGCACGTGGATCGCTGCCGTGCACCAGACGTCAGAAACCGAAGCACCGATCATTGGCGAGATGTGGTGGGGGTACAGACCGAGGTGGGCTCAAAGCACAGGTAATCAGCCGATCAACGCGAGAGTTGAGACGGTGGCCACCAACGCCTATTTCAAATCGGCGTTTTCAAAGCATAGATGCCTGATACCGGTTGACGGCTGGTATGAATGGATTAAAGACTCAAAACCCAAGCAGCCGCATTACATTTGCCGGAAAGATCGTGGGCCGCTGTTTTTCGCAGGCATATTCGCTGAGCGTGATGATGGAAGCCTAGGCTGTGCCATTGTCACTGAGCCCGGACGCGGTAGTGCTGCTGAGGTGCATGATCGAATGCCACTGATATTGGATGGCGATAGCCTTGAGCATTGGTTAGCGCCTGACATTACTGATCGGGAGACGATCAAGCAGATGGTGCGACATATCGATGCCAGTCTGATAGAGCATTGGCCTGTGAGCACCAAGGTTAACAAGCCTAGCGAAGGGCAGAGCGAAGAGCTGATTAATCCGGCGTGATGTTATCTAATCATCGGCAGATCGACTCGCACGGCACACCATCACTATCACCATCTAAGCGACTGTTCCCGCATTGATTCAAGTGGAACATTGTCTCTTCGCATGACGCCATGGCGCCACAAGTCTTACGAGTTGAACAGCTAAAACCGGAGCTGCTTTCCGATCGCAGGGAAAGAGCGGACGTTGTTCGCAGTCGTGCTGGTGTCTGTTGGTTGGCTACCTCACCAACATAAGCGTTGGCCGTTCCTTGCGCAGCGGCAATCCTTCGATTGCGCTCCAGCTCCCACTCATCGACAGGATCTTGACGTGCCCAGGCTGTAAATAATTGCTGCTGCTGTCGACTGATCTCGATGCCGTAGGTATCTCGCATATACCAATAGGTGCGTGCAATGTCACCGCGGCGGTGGGGCGGTGGCTGGAAGGTGCGTTCTTCAAACGATACCGCGACCTCGCACGCACCATATTCATGAACGGGCGCATTGACCATTCCAAATCGCATATTGGACCTATCGCCGTTTACTTCACCAATGGCGGGCACCAAATTATGCAGGTCTGCCTCGGCCATTCGAAATACTGCGTCGTTTCGGCGGCAGTTGTCCCGACCACCATCCTGCCAGCATTGGCGCTGTCGGCCGAAATCATACGCGGGCATCACATGCTCCCATTCAATGCGGCTAGCCCTTTGTGGTTGCTTTCTAATTTCATAGCCACATGCTTCTAAATTGGGCCCAGCCTCAAAGTCGAACTGGCAGCCACAGTAAAAGGAAGTGTCCTGGTCGTAATAAATTTGATCTTCTGCAATTCGTTTTGCCGAATTAAAAGAAGAGGGCACAGCAGCAATGGAGTGGCTCGACAGCAGTAGAGCTGCCGTAAACGTGATGAGGTAAGAAATTTTCTTCATATTAGTGGTCCCTTCATGAGAGGAGGAAGACTAATAAAATTTCATCCTTGGTGCGAGTTGATTGGTACTACTAAGTAGGCTTTTGACTAAAGTACGCTTCGCTTCAGCATGATAGATGCTAGTCTCGTAGTGCTGGTAGTAGGCCAGCAATCACAAGGAGACGATCATGAAGAAGGTGTTATTGGCTCTAATGCTGGCTGGTATGTTCTTCGGAGCAGGTAACGTTTCAGCATCAACTGCTGCATATAGCGGTGAGGTGGTTGAACATGGGGGGCGAACTGATAGCAATGGTTGTCATAGGGATACTAAGGCAGGGACGCGTCACTGCCACTGAGTAAAGTTTTGCAACGCCTTAAACGTCGCCTTAGGCATGCCGCGCGAGTTGCACTTAACTTACATCTTGGGTTAGTTAGGATCCTGTCAACTTAAGGATGTGCGAAATCCCAATAGTCCGTTGACGACCCAAAGCGGCCATCAGCAGAATAGTAGCCCCTGGCTCACAATGCGTTTTTTCTGGTCAGTTCTGAAACGTGAAGGCTTGTATTGCCGGAAGATAATCTTGGAAATACATATAAAATAATTGCTTATGACCAGATCTTTTATGTTTATGCGCAATTGGCTAACGAGCCTTACTAGGAGAGAATAGTATTTACCCCTTTTTTATCAGTAGATTAGGTGCCTTTTAGGAAGGTGGGGCTTCCCAGAAATACGCGCATGCGCATGAATAAAACTGTTATACACAAGGAAATATTGAGAATATGCCCGAATTAAATGAGGTGTTTGGAGTTAGCCCAAATCAAATTCTCTCCTATATCGAGCGAGACAAAATCGACACAAAATTTAGTGACTCCCTCACCTGTGGGAACCACATTGTTGTATACGGTGCTTCTAAACAGGGAAAAACAGCATTAGTGTCAAGGCATCTGCCTTATGAAGAAAATATTGTTGTTAGGCTTACACCGAGCACAAATATATCGGATATATACTCAAGCATCTTGAGGCAGCTCGGAGTAGAAATTGAAACGAGCACGCAAAATGAAGAATCTACCAAAGCTTCGACGAGCGTTGGTATAAAAGCCAAAGCGAAAATACTACTATTTGGCGAAGGAGAGGCAAGTGCTTCTGGCACAATAAGTGCTGCAGATAAAAATACTAAAACGTACGAGACAGTTCCGTTTAATCTATCTGTGGCACAGGATATTTCCGAGCTTCTTCACAAAATTAATTTCAAAAAGAAAATTATTTTAGAAAATTTCCATTATCTAGACGAGGAGAGGCAAAGAGAGTTTTCATTCGATCTAAGAACATTCCAAGAAACAGGGATAGTTTTCGTAATTCTTGGCGTTTGGCGGAAGAAAGACAGGCTTAGAACATTTTGTCCGGATCTAACAGATAGGGTTGAAGATATACCTGTAGAACCATGGATTGAAGACGACTTTAGGAAAGTGATCGTAAAAGGATCTCACGAACTTAATATCTCAATCAGTGAAAGTGTCGTTTTAACATTCATTGCAAATTCGTTTGGCAGTATCGGTGTGCTTCAGGAACTCCTAAAGGTTTACTGTAGAGTTGCCGACGTTAATCGTACCCATGAGGGATATGCACGTCATCTAGCGGACGACTCTTACGCAAATGAAGCGTTAGAAGAAAAATGCAATGAATATCGAGAAAATCACCAGCAAGCGTTAGAACTATTGGCTTCTGGAAATGTTACCCACTCAAAGGGCAAGGAAAAGGCACCTCTTCACCTCCCATACTATTTGGTGAGGATAATTGCACAAAAAGGATACAACGGCATTATTGGGGGGCTTTCCAGAGCTGATATTACTGATGGAATTAAATCGATACATCATAGAGCTCAAGATGTTAGGCCCGGAGACATAAGCAACCTTCTCCACAACATTTCTCATCTACAATTTAAGAAAAAATTGAATCCACCATTGATTGACTATGATCAAGGAAAAAGACTTCTTTTTGCGATTGATTCGACATTTTTCTTTTTCCTCAAAAATAGCGATCTAGTCGAGTTTGAGGAGGAGTTACCATCACCACTGGAGTAGCAGTGTATAACAAATCAAAGCACTCGGACGCAGCATGGCTGCGCCGATGTTTGAGGCGTTAGGCGATAGGAGATCACATGGAAGAAAATTTGTGCAGTTGGGCGCCTAGTTTAGTAGTAGAGCTGATTAAGGCTATTGCATGGCCAATTACCGTGCTAATAATCGGAATTCGCTTTCGTACTGGCATATTTGAATCTATTCAAATATTCTTTTCCAAGAATACAGTCTCAGAGGTGTCTGCGTCTGCATCTGGAGTATCGGCGAAATTTGTCGCCGCTCAGCAGTCACTAGAAGCTCTTGAGGGTTCAGGAGGTAACTCTGTTAATTTGCCAGAGAATATGAGCTTAGAGGCCATCAGGCAGCGACACGAAGAACATAAAACGGAATTTAGTGAAGATATACTTGGTGGGATACAAACACATATCGCCGCACTCAATATTAGTCCGGAAGAAACTGTCAATGTGCTAGCTCAGGAAGTGTCACTTCTTCAGAGCGCAATTCGATACTTCGATATTAACAAAGTTTTATTTCGCTCGCAGTTCAACTTATTTTCAATAATGGCTAATAACGGTGGCCGCACAAGTAGAGCAGACGCCGAGCATTATTTCCTTTCGATAAAAGAGCAGGTAGGCGAACCATTGCTCGATTGGGATTGGATAAAATATGTGGCCTATCCTGTGAGTAATGGGCTGATGATCGAAGAAGGTTGTGATTACAGGCTGACGTCGCTTGGTAGATCATACGTGTCATTTATGTCGAGAAACCCACAGCTAGTGGATGAGCTTGCTAAATTGTAGCTACAAAGCGCCTAACACTCGCAGGCAAGCCAACGGCTTTTTCGTTCCGCCATCGGCTCCACTACAAAGCCGCGGTTGCTGAGGGCGTTAAACCGCTATATCAAAGTCGCTTAAAAGGCACCTTCAGGCCGAAAAGGAATGTTCATGAGTAAGAGCTAACCACCCTAAGCGGTCATGGCGGGAAATGCAGCAGGCGCGCGAGTTCTGGTTAAAAAATATAGTTAAAATTAGGGTTTGATTATATCAACGAATTATAGCGTATTTTGTGGGCTGTATTTGTCGGATAAAACGTGCCAGCATGTTTATTTAATCATCGGTTGGGCAGTCTAATACTGTTACGTGTACTCACGATTTGGAGAAATCGTATGGAATCAGACAAATACAATAGAAATGTTAGTTTGTTATGCCCGACTTGCGGCTGCTCCGAATTTTCATATGACGAAGGTGTAGATGAGTCCATCCAAGTAATGACATGTGCCTCCTGTGAGCGAGAATTCAATAAAGATGAACTAATCCGCGAGAACAGTGAAAATATCGATGAACATCTCTCTGAAATTAAGACGGAAATCACTAAAGATTTTGCTGATGAAGTTCGTAAATCGTTGAAGAAAGCATTTTCTGGAAGCAAGAATATAAGGTTCAAGTGATGCCGATTTCTATAGATGTGGGTGATGTAATAGCTGGTTTGGCATTTCTTCTGTCGGCATATGCAACCTGGCAGACGGTTAGCTTCAATAAGAAGCAAAGATCACTCGTTGAAAGCCAAGAAAAGCTGAACAATCGCCTTTTGGAGAAAGAGAACGAAGATTCACTGAGAGAGAGGCGAGCCGATCTTGGTGCATCTTTTATAAAATTGGGGAGCAGTAAATATCGGCTAAAAATATGGAATAAGGGTGCTGCTACTGCCAGAAACGTGAGGTTAGAGTTTCCAGAGGGTAACGATGTTGTTATCGATTCAGATGTGACAGATAAGTTTCCGCTGGAAAGCTTAGAGAGGCATCAATCTGTCGAGCTAATTGCAGCTGTATATATGAAAACCAAGAGAAAGCATGTTGTGCGGCTTATTTGGGAAGATGAAGCGCAGTCCTACAATGAAAAGCTTTCCTACCCAACATTGTAAAACACGTAACAAGCAATTGCAGCCGACCGCCTTCGGCGTCGGCTGCAATTGGACGTTATGTTTGAGATAGGTTCCGGACATGGAAAAGTGGAAACAGATAAAAGTTAAGCACCACTATGTATGGGAGTACTATCTAAAAAGCTGGGCTGTCGATAACAAAGTATTTTGGCTCACGACCAAGGGAAACGTCGCTCACGATAGCCCTAAAGGGATGTGTCGGGAAGATGGATTTTACAAGGTATCTGTACTCGATGTAGCTGATGTCGCCTATATCCTAGAGTGGTCTAAGAAATCCCCCGAATTTCTCCAGAGAGAACATAGAAAACACCTAGAACCATTTCTAGAAGCTTCAAGGGCAATAGAGAGAATTAGAGCTTCCTATATCGAAAGCGATGAATTGAAAGTATGTGAGAATGCCCTTTTGTTTAACACCCTAGAAAATCATTATTGTGGTATTGAATCTGGTGCAAAGCATGCTTTAGATGGGCTTGCGATAGGAGATTTATCTGTTCTAGAGGATAAGAGCGTGAGTATTGGCTTGTATTCTTATCTTGGTCATCAAGTTACGCGAACTAAAGCCCTTAAAGAGCGATTTCTAGAGCTGTCGGTGAAAAGGATGCCGCCTTCAACAGCACGAGATGAAGCTATTCGTCTCACTGAAAAGAATTGGTGGTTTATATGCTTCATGTTAGGAGAAAATATTGGCTGGTCTATGTATAGCTATCGGCATGAAGAAAAGCTTATGTTGATTAAAAATACTACGGATACGCCCTTCATTACATGTGACTCACCTATTGTAAATATTCACCCTAACAATGATGTATTGCCGAAAGGCGAGCCCTCAGAATTTTTGGACATGTTATTCCCTATATCGCCAAGTTACGCGTTAATTATTGCCACATCCACGCAGTGGGATTCTTTAAAGGAAGGCGTTAGTTTAAATGCAGTTTCTGAATTGAATGCTCGTATAGCTGCAAACGCTCGTTTTTCGATCTATGGAAATATGAGGAGCGTTATAGATGCAAACAAAAAAGAGGTGGGGACTTGGTAAGCATAACAAGCCAAGGCTGTCGGTCGCTTCGCACCGCAGCTTGAAGCGGTATATCAGAGACGCCTAAAAGGCAGCTCTTGGCCGGTAAGGAATGTTAGGTATATGCTGATGGTAACGGTAATAATAATTCAACAGATTGCTATCAAATGTGGTTATTACGCAAAGACTGAATCTTAATTCTTCGCTGTTTGCCACCAGATTGAAAAGAAGAGAAAAAATGCCACGTTACTACGCGAATGTGAATACAGACCAGAATGGAAATCACGAAGTCCATACGACTGGATGTTCTCATCCCCCAGCCGAACACAATCGTGCGCCTTTGGGTATCCATTCTTCCTGCGGCCCGGCAACAGCGGCTGCAAGAACGAAGTTTGGCGGAAGAGTTGATGGATGCAAATGGTGCTGCCCAGCATGTCATCGAGGCCGTTGATCGCACGGGAAGATTTATCGTTCGCTGTGCACTTACCTTCACAGAAACGTTTAAGTAGGTAAAAGAGAGGCTGGCTCACATTGGAGTACGGCGGCAATCTCATATAACTTTTCCACGGTGATATTAACTTCTCCTCGTTCGACTCTTCCTATGTAACTGCGGTCGATACCAGCAGCTAAGGCAAAGGCGTCTTGTGAGTACCCCTTCTCCCTTCGTTTTTCCCTGATGTTTCTTCCCAGCATTGCCGCTAGCTCACCCATACCCGCCCCATTTCCTTTTGGCGGGACTATCCTTCGTTGCGGCCTACCTATCCACGGACTATAATCCGCATTTCGTTTTTACCTCTCCTACGGTGATGGTCATGTCTGGCACCCCTCCTTTGATTGAGGAGCGCATTTTCGAGCTCCTTTTAGAAGCTGAAGACGCTCAATTCACTATTCGCAGCCTTCGTGACCAATACGCACAGCGATATGGTATAGCCGCAAAGCACCATGCCGATCTGCGGCGTTTCATATATGAAAGAATTAAAAAGCTAATCACCGCTGGCTTGGTGGAAAAAGGCCGTGAAAAACGCAAACGCGATCAGCTCTATTTTGTTTTGCCTTCAATAAGAGAAGCAGGCTTGTGCCTGGAGGGGGAGAGTTTTGAATCATGGCACCAGCGGCTAGTGGCTCCAGCCCCCAGGGAGACGGCAAGCACAACCGTAACCTCAAAGGAAGAAGGCAGCTGTGCCCAGAGCAAGACTGCTAGAAAGGCGGTGAGCCAACTCGCTTTAGAGAAAGAGTTAAAAGAAACGCAAAGTGAATTCCTTTCTACACTGGGCGAGGTCGAGGCGTTCCGTGAGCTTATGGATGAATATCCGGATCTCAAGCCAAATATCGTTGTTGATCATCGCGACGCGTACGACCGGAGCGCACGCTTAATTGGTCGAGTGCGTGCTCTAGAGAAATCTCTGCATCGGCTGGGGGGCACATGAGCACGAAGCTGCGAAGGTGGCAAGCAGAGTGCTTAGAGCGAGCAAAGATTCACTACTTAGATCATGCCGACTTTTTCGTGCAAGCCACCCCTGCAAGCGGCAAAACCCGCCTGGCGGCTGAAATAACACGATGGCTCCTTGAAGAAGGACATATTGATTTTGTTATTTGCTTTGCGCCAACGAGAGAAGTTGTGGCTGGCATACAGCGTACCTTTGCCGTCGTATTGAATCAGCGGTTTGGCGATACGCTTGCGTCGGTAGGAGCTGCCTATACCTACCAATCTATGGAATATCACCCTGAGGATTTTTGGACGTTATTCACAGAATATCGCACAATGACCATTTTCGATGAGATGCATCATTGCGCAGGCCATGATCCGCTTCTCAGCAACACGTGGGGCCAGCAAATAATTCAGCGTATCCAAAATGCTGCCACTTACACGTTAGCACTTTCGGGGACACCTTGGCGTTCGGATGACTTACCTATCGCATTAGCTCGCTACAGCGATCCAGAAGGCAAACTCATTTGCGATTACCGTTACGACCTTAAAACCGCCATTCAAGACGGTGTATGCCGCTCACCACGAATTACGCTCATTGATAACCCACTGATCCGCTTGACCGAAGAAAACGAAAGCACAGCATCGGTAAGAGCTTTTTCCTCATTTCAACAGTTGCTCAGTGAGTCGCCAATCAGCTACGAAGACCTGTTGCGACACGACGACATCCTGAATGCTGTGCTAGATCTAGGCATTGACCGACTTAACCAAGAACGGAACAGCGTGCCTAATGCTGGCGGACTAGCCGTTGCTACTGACATTGAACATGCGCATCAAATCGCTGAGCTTTTGCGTCATAAGGGTGAAAGCTATGTTGTGGTGACTAGCCAAACACCGAAGGCGCATGAGCTGATTGACCAATATCGATATAACAGTACACGCTGGATTGTCGCAGTGAGCATGATTTCCGAAGGGACTGATATACAACGATTATGCGTTTGTGCGTACCTGAGCAGGATTCGAACGGAACTGCATTACCGGCAGGTTTTAGGGCGCATTCTACGTAAAATGGACAACTCAGACGTCGCAGCGTGGCTCTATGTAATAGCTGAGCCACTACTGCGTAAATACTCGCAGCGAATAGCTGAGGACTTGCCCGAAGATCAGGCAATATTTCAAACCCAAAAGCTGAAACTGCAGTTGGAGCAAGCGCGAACAAATCAAATGAAGAACCGCACTGAGGAGGGCGAGTCAGCGGCAGATAATAGCCAACCGCTGTCTGCAGAAAACATTAACGAGCGTACGATGCTGTCTCTTGAGGCTCCATTGCTAACACTAAGCTTCTCGGAATATTACCGCCAGCATCTTTTGTCTCTTATATAAGCTCTGCCTCTGCAAAAATTTGTCGGTCAACAAGAGTACCTTTCAGTAACGAACGTTATTACTGTTACCTTTTTTCGAAGGGAACCCGACCACTTTCTTATTCTCCACGATGGCTCGTAGACGCTGGTTTTCCGCGACTAGACAAGCCATTTCAGAAGCCATGTTTTGATTGAGTTCGCGGGCATGAGCATACTCCTGTCTTAGTTCTCTGTACTTGGCTCTCAGCTCTTTGAGCTCGGTATTCTTCTCATCTCGTTGTACTCGGGCAACCTTATTTCCAGCCTCACGAATACGCTCTGCGAGACCGGGGTGATTGTTGTGAATAGTTGCTCGGCTGACCCCGGCTTCCTCAGCCACCGACTGGATGCTGAGCTTACGCCCCGGCTCGACCACCTTGGGGCGGCCTTTCTCTATACGCACAATGGCCTGACGTATGGCCTTTGCCGTCAATTCGCCCCGTGTGGGGGGTTGGAAAATGTCTTCAGGTGGCGACATCAGCCAGGTCCTCTTCAGTTGCTCCAAGCCCCTTCAGGACCGCCTCGCAGCGCTTGATGTCACGCGCTACCCGTTCGGTTCCTCCAGGCCCAATGTCTGTGAGGTCACGTAACTCGATCTGCTGAGCATAAATACCCTGCCACACAGCCTTACGTGACTCATCGATGACTGCATTGCCACATTCAGCACAACGTGTTTTTTCAACGCCCTGTCCACCGTTGCACCCTCCGGTATCGGCGGTACACCACGCGACACCAGTAGCTCGTAGATGAACCAGAGGGCTGATCGTTTTGGCCATCTCAGCACGATCCTTCTTGGTGGCCAGCGACTCGTTCTTCGTGCGGAAGGCCCTGATGGTTTCGGCGGCACCACCCACCAAAATGGCATCAGGCTCCAGCCAATGCTCCAGAAGATCGGTCTTAATACTCAGTGCAGCCAGGCCCACGCTGTCGTAAAGGTCGGCATCTTGGAGCCGGGACATGGCGTACAAAGTGGTCATGTCTAGCGACCAGTGCTTGAAATGGTCTCGCAGGTAGCGAAGGTCGCCAAAGGCGCTGTGAGCTGCGTACACCGCAAAGGTGCGCCGGAACTGATGCGGCGCAAAGCGCCAATCCAAACCGCACTGGGCAGCAAACGTATTGAGGCGAGTAACCACCGAGTCTATGGAAAGCGTTCCAATCCGATTTTCCTGATTCATGGTGACCGCAAGGAACAAGCGATGAGCATGCTCCTTCAGTCGGGCAATGTCGGGATCTTTCGGACTGCCGGTTCGCAGGTCGAAAATACGTTGCTCCAGTTGCGCTTGTAGCAGACACGCAAGGCGCTCAATCACGGCAAGGGCACGATGGGTAATCTCGGTCACAAGCCATTCACAGGCTCCCGCGCCCGTCTTGTATGAGGTGCCGCGAATCCAGTGGAAGGGCTCACCCTTTTCATCCAGCGTTTTGAACGCGCACTGATTTTCCAGTGAGCACAATTCGGATACGCGGATACCGCTGGTGATCAAGATGATGCACATGCACGCCGCTTGTAGGTGTTGCTCCGCTTTGCGGATGCCGCTTGCCGTCCAGCCGAGTTTTTTCAGGTGCGGTCGAATAAAATTTGGGCTCTGACCCTCTGACTTCCAGCCTTCCACCCGAGCACGAACACTGATGATCTCATCGGCCCGATCCAGCCACTCAACCGCCGACTGGAACATTGGCCCCAATATAGCATCCGGGATGATTTCGGTCTTGGCCTCCTGGTTATTAAGATTGCCTTGCCCCGTCAACCCTGCCAGGTGCTTTGCTGACGATTCTGGCCAAGGGTGCCGCATGGAGTCATCGGACTGCTGACTGAGGATATGGAGCGTCTCTACCACCCAGAAACGACCCTCAAGCGTGCTACCTGAAAGTGGCTGTCCTTTCTGGCCCTTCAGCCCCTTGCAGAAGTCCACATACTGGTGACTGATCAGCGGCGTCACGTCGCTCAGGCGGGCTATGCGATGGTCATGAAGCCAGATCAGGAAAGATGTCACATTCCCTAAAAATTTGCGTGTTGTACTGCCCTTGGGGCGGCTGCGGCCTTCAATCCCGCTCAGCAGGTAATGCGCCGTGCAGGCTTTCAGCGTTTCCCGAAACGCCACGGGCACACGCAAGAAGTTGAGCTTCTTATCGTTATTTTTCGTTCCTGCAGAGAAAAGGCTGTCGGGCAGCGTCCATATATCATCACCGTAGCGACTCAGAACGTGGTAAGAGCCGTCTTCCAGACGCATGCAGGTGATGGCGGCGCTTGGGACGATCGCTCCTGCCTGAACGGCATGCAGGACTTTGAGTTGCTCCGCACGGAATTCGGCTGCGTTCATGCTATATCCTCCAGCCGTTCTGGATCACGCCAGAAGGGGTGCGGATCGACCTTCGCTCGCTGCCTTTGAATGCCCACCAGTTCGGCCTCAAATTGCGGGGTGATCTCCAGGTCGATGATCCGGATGATGTGTCCGTAAACCCGTTTCCACGCACTGCCCCCCATTTCCTGGCGCATCTGAACCAACGTCCAGTAGAGGCTGAAGACACGGTACAGATCATCTCCCGTCACAACGAATGACCGGCAGCGAAAGCAAGCCAGAAACTTCTGGCAGTGCTCGCCGTTCTTGGGTGCGCGCTCACCGTTCAAGGTGTCCCGGCAGCGAGCTACCGGAGTGTTCTGTGTCGGCAGAGACACGACCTTGCCGTGGTTCAACAGTTCTTCTGTCCTGATCTCGCCCATGAGCCGCCAGTCTTTTTCGGCGCTTTCTGGGGCCTCAAGATAATGGTTGTCGGACACCTTCGGGGTGTGACCACCAAGCCTTGCTGTCAGGAAGGGGTCCTGGCCAGACAGGGTAAACAGTCGGTTCTCAAACGTCTTGCGCAGGCGCATGACGTTGAGCTTCAGAGGCTCGCCATCAGCATCAGCTATCTGGTGTCGGTTGAGAAATGCCTTTATGCCGTGGGCGAGTATCCGTTGAGTCAGTCGACACATTTCCCCGGCACTTGTCCCGCGTCGGCTCTTGTAGACAAACAGTAATTCCGGGTAGTTGCTCGCTTGTCGTGGCGTGGCGTTGCGCTCGCGCACAAGATCAATGATGCGGGCCACGTCAGGCAGCGCCGACACCATCGATTCAATGTCAGCGACGCGACGGAGACTCTGGATGTGCGTGGCGTTGCCACGACGTTTGAAGCTGACCAGCACGTATCGATCTGCCTTGATGGGATGGGGCTGAAGGCAGTCGGTCAGGAGTTCCAGCGCGGGGGTTGGGTTGATGCCCGTTCGCGCTGCAATGGACAACAGGCAAACGGCAAGTTCCTGCGAGGTAAGCGGCCCTCTTCCCTTGATAATCGCCTGCATATCGGCTTTCAGCGCCTGCATAACGCTACGGCGCTCGGGTTCGCTCAGGGTAGCCTGGCCCTTCACTGATCGGTTGGAATTCGGGAAAGGATTGCGCGGGAAAATATCTTTGGCAATCCAGCCTGATTGTCCCATCTCGGCCAGAACTGACTTGGTTGAGGTGTACCGATTCTTCTGAGTCGAGAGGCTACCACCCGATTGCCGCAGTTGGGCGATGAAGTGGTCGGTAAATTGCCGGTCAATATCATCCAACCGCAGTTCGCGCCCCAGCGCCGAAGCCATCGTCGCGCAGAACGGCAGAAACGCTGACAGTCCGTTATTGAAATAATTGGCGATGGTCATCGCGCTGAGCGTTTTTCCGCTGCTGTCGGCGCAAGCCTTGGCCATACGATCCAGTGCACGTTGAGTGGCATAGACCACGACATCGCAGCCGTTTCCGTAGTGCCTGGCGAAATCAAGGCTGCGGCAACCCGACGCGTTTTCGGGCAAGGACACGACCATCTGGGCTGGAGGGAGGCTCGTGAGTTCCAGCGTTTCGTCACTGGCGGCTGTGCCAGGGCGGGAGGCTGTCGAGTGGAGTTTTTTTCTAGGCACTGCCAATCTCCCAGCTGATCAGATCGATTTCACTTTGGTAGTCGTTCATCAGCGCGTCCTCAAGCTCCGAGAGGCAGTGCAGGTATTTCTCCGTTGTTGTGACCGAGGCATGGCCCAGTCGGTCGCGTACATACAGCAAGGCATGGGTCTGAGCCTTGGATTGCATCATGGCGTACAGCGTGTGCGTGGCATAGGTATGGCGCAGAATATGGACGTTGAGGTAAGGAATACCGGCAACCTCTCCAGCCTTCTTCACAATACCCAGAAAGGCTGCCCCGTCGTTCGCGTAAGGTTGGCCGGATTCCGTCAGGAACAAAACGGACTGGCGCTGCCCCGAAATGCTCTCATGCTGATAGCGACGGTCCAGGACGTATTGCCAGAGGGCTTCCATCACGGTGCGGGGCACGTCGATCCCTCTGGGCTGATTGCCCTTGATGGTCATATCGCGTGGATCAAGATTGACCCGGATGAATGAACGGTGCTTGGTGTAAGTCGCCGGATTGATCACGTATTTCAGCGGAAACGTAGCCAGCTCCTCTCGGCGCAGCCCAGTCGTGAGCGCTAATCGGACGATCAGCTTGTGCGTGGGGTTGGTGATGGCATTCAGGAGATCGACCGATTGATGCTTGCTCAACACCCGAATGACGGTTCGCGGCGTCTTCAGCATGATGTCTGGGCTCGTTTGCTTCCCACCACTCGCATCGACATGAGCCAGGAACCCTTTCGGTTGTCTCACCGTGATCGTTTCCATGGCATACGGAACAGTCGTCACCCAACCACTGTTGGCGGCATACCGATAAAAGGCGCAGAGGAGTCGTAGCCGGGCATTCACCGTTGCTGCAGCAAGGCTCCCTCCCTCAGGACTCAGGTTCCAATCCCGAAACTCCGCCAGGATCGTAGCTTCCCGGTCATTGCCCACATCTCGCCAGTCAATGCCATTTACCTCGCACCAGCCAAAGAACTGATACAACGCTTTCCCGTAAGTAACCCACGACTTCTTGGATTGAACCCTGCCACGCTTGATCAGGTGCGCTATGCAAAAGTCCAGCGCTTCCTCAACGACCTTCCCCTCCTTGGAAATAAGGATTGGAAAGCCAGAGTAGCTTAGGCCGTTGAGTTTGAATTTGTTGGTGCTGAAGAAGAGGTCCATGTTGTGACTCTAGCACGATGTATCACTATGACTAGCGGGAATCATTGCACTCCCTCGCTGTTGTTTGCTAAAAGCTTTAACCCAATGTAAGTGGAAGCTAGTTAATCTTAAGTACTTAACCTATCGTAATTAAGAACGCTTTGGTAGCGCTTAAGGGGTGGGTTTAAAATAGTTGGGGTAGCTTGTCGAAGTAATGCGGCTGACTCAACATATTACGCATCACTTTTGCATTGCCACTAAGCGGAGAGCGATGATGAGCACTCCCATTGAAGAATACTCTACTCTGACGGATCGCTATCAAACGACCATTCCAGCATCGATTCGTCAGGCACTAAAGCTGAAACGCCGAGACCGTATCCACTATGCCTTACGCTCGAATGGTGAAGTGGTGCTTTCCCGTGCCATTGATGAGGCCAAGCACGACCCTGTGCTGGTCAACTTTCTTAACTTTCTGGAGCGCGATCTTCTGGTGCATCCAGAGAGCATTCGTCCTGTTACCGCAGGTAGTTTTGTCGAGGTCGAATGTCTCATCGCAGGCATTGAGGTAGACCTCGAAGAGGTGCTGGAAGAGAATGATGACGAATGAAATCTCTAGCGGTGAATGGATGGACAATCTATGCCCATCCGATGTTTTGGGAAAAACCGAAATGCTCGCCGCGAAGGTGAAACGGCTGTAAAGATCCCATCGTCAATTCGGCCAACGCGGAGACGAGCAGAGTCGAACGGTTGATCAAGCATCATTCAGTCGTGGAAATGCTATTAATTAGCTTCCCTCTGTAGTGAAGGTGGGCTCGTAGTTCACAGGAAAATTTATTGATCGTGCAATAAAGCAAACCTCATGTATCCGGTGGTGGATAGCTTCTGCAGCTTGTAAATCAGTCCCTGCCTTCACCGTTATTTGAGGACGCAAAGTAGCGGATGAAAAACGCCCTGCTCCTCCTCGTCCGACCTTTCCTAGCCCGACAGGGTCATCTGCATAAGATGTAACCACGATGCCTTCATCGGACGCATAATGCAGATACCAGAGCATATGGCAGGCAGACAATGCTGATAGCAAAAGGTCTTCTGGATTCATTTTTGTTGGATCACCACCTAGAAGTGGGTCATTAGAACAGTGAATGACAGACTTACCAGCTATGGAAATATCCCAAGTCCGATCAAAATCGTGGTAGCCAGTCGTACCGTTCCCACGACTTCCAGTCCAAACAACATGTGAAGAATATTCATGACCCATGGTTTTGTCTCTTGGTTTTGATATTATGTATACATGTATACACTTGCATTGGAGGGAATGACAATGGGTCTTGTCGAAAAAATTCGAATGGAAATTTTAGAAGGGCGGTATGCCCCTGGATCGATGCTGCATCAGGCTGCGCTTGCCGCTAAATATGAGGTCAGTCGTATACCTGTGAGAGATGCTTTACAGGCTCTTGCCACGGAGAAGTTAGTCCATGTCATTCCTGGAAAGGGAGCCCGTGTCATCTCTTTAACGTCTGAAGAGTTAGATGAGATCTATGACCTTAGGGTTACACTTGAGTGCGACCTTCTTGAGCGCGCTATCTATCTAGCAAATAATAGTGATCACACGGAAGTTAGCTATGCACTCAAAAAGTCATCACTGGAAGCGGGACGCCCGGGATGGCAAACAGGAGATTGGCAATTTCACCGAGCGCTTTACTTGCCAGCGCGTAGACCGCGTCAGCTAGCCATTGTCGAAGAGTTGCGGACTAGCTGTGCCTTGTATGCTAGCAATTATGAAGATTTATCATCAGAAACTAACCGCTGGTTAGATGATCACGAGGCAATCGTTCGTGCGTTTGTAAATGGTTTGAGCGAAGAGGCCAGCTCCATCCTACGCAGTCACATTATCGCTTCACGCGCTAAGTTAGGTTCTAGTGGCTAAGTATAGGCTTTGTCGGAGAGGAAGTTTAATGGAAGGAAAACATACGCTAAGACGATTTGGCTACTACTAATAAATTCTCAGGCAATACATTCAGATGGATTTAAGCGGAAGGAATAGACGTTGGCTGTCTGAACTGAGAAGCGAGAAACCAAACTGTTCATAAAAGCGCTGTGCTCGCTCATCAATAGCGTCGACTACCATGGCGTAAATGGCGATCTCATCGCTGACAGCCAGCGTTCGCTTAATGGCATCGACCAGCAGCATTTTCCCCACCCCGTGGGCCTGGGCGCCTTTATTAACCGCTAACCTGCCGAGCAGGGCCGCCGGGATCGGGTGCCGCGGGAGTTTACGCGCGAGGTCTTGGGGCAATTGACCGAGTTCAATCGACAGCGTGGAGAGCGTGTAATAGCCCACAATGCTCGTTGGTTGCTCCACCATTGTTGCCACAAATACCCGACTGACACGACGCTTCACATCAAGGCGCGCCTGTTTTTGAATGTAGTTATCCAGTGAGGGTACGCCGCAGTGAAACCCTGGCCTGTAGTGATCGCTGTTCAGTGGTCGTATGACCAGGTTTGTATCATCGGTCATTGGCTAGTGACACGCCGATCATGCTCCTCGAAAGCGGCTGCCAGTTTTTTGTTGAAGATAAACGGCTTATCCAACGCATGGAAAAAGGCTTCAGCGTCTTGGCTGTTTAGACTCATGGCTTCATGCGCATGAATAGTTTGTTCGGCATGCGCCAACGCGCTGGTCAGGATGAAATTGCTGACGGTTTTCCCTTCGAAGCTTGCAGCGCGTTCAAGCGCCATTTTGGCGCTATGTTTCAACCGGAGATTAATACGCTCTTGTTTGGCATCGGTGGCTACGTTCATGACGGATTCCTGATGTGGTTCAACTGAAGTAAATGTACGTCAAAATGGTGCCTTTTTCAATTTTATGTGATTGAGGTATCCGTGGGCTAAAACGCTAAATCCGCTGGCGCTGCTTCTAGCGCCGTCGTCAGCTTCCGGGCAAAGCGCTGGGCGGAGGGGAGTGCGCCGAAGCTCCATACCGGCGGCAGGTGTACTATCCTGCCATGCCTGACGCTGGGAAGCTGCTGCCAAAGGCCGCTTTTGGCAAGCTTCTCCTCGACTCCGGTGGGCAGCGGGTCGATGATCACCATCGTTGCTTCTGGGTAGCGCGCCAGCGCTTCAATCCCCACCAGCGCAAATCCCCAGGCATTCGTGGCTTGATCCCAGGCATTGGGGAGGTCGAGCTGCTCCAGTACGGCGTTGTATAAGCTGTTTTCCCCAAATACCCGCACGTGACGGGCATCCATAAACTGCACCATCAGCAGCGGCGCGGTTTCTGACGGTGAGTGAGGGCGGGATTCGCGCAGGCTAGTCATCAAGGCCTGGGTTTCTTCAATTAGCTCTTCTGCTTGGGGCTGGCGCTCGGTTAATTCGCCTAGCTGGCGGGTCAGGGTTTGCATCTCCTGCCAGGTATCGGTGCCGGGCGAGTAGAGCGAGAACGACGTGACGGGGGCTATTCGCTCCAGACGCGGCGTTAAACCGGCAAACATGGGCGAGATAAGTATCTGTTCTGGCGGTACCTGGGCCAGCAGTTCTAAATTGGGCTGGGTACGTAGACCCATATCGGTGACGCTGTCGGGTATATGGGGCTCGCCTACCCAGGCATGGTAATCACTTTGCTGAGCAATGCTGCTAACCGGTGCATCAATCGCCAGCAATGTTTCGGCAATCGTCCAGTCCACCGTTGCCCACTGGGCATGGGCGGTTGATAGGTGCAGCATACAAACGGCAAATAGCCCGCAGCGCGCGAGCAAAGAGAACAGGTTGGTGTGGCGCATGGTGGTGAGAGGCCATCCAGAAAATAAGGGCTGTATTTAAACGATAATATTTATTGTTTGCAAACCTGCATTCAAGAAAAAAAGCCCAGGTACAGTGGCCTGGGCAGGTTAGGTTGCAATTAATTAATAATGCTTAGATAAAGGCTTAGACCAGTGCTTAGATAATGGCTTGAACCGTCGCCTAGCATGAGCGTTTAGAAACGGTAGTGAACACTGGCGGTGACGCCACGTTCGGCTCCGAAGTAGCAGTACTCCAGGGAGTTGCAGGAGGCCACGTACTCTTTATCCAATAGGTTGTTCACGTTTAAGCGTGTTTCGACACCATCTACGCCGAGTTGGCTGAGGTCGTAGCCGATGGTGGCATCCACCAGGGTGTAGTCGGGCACGGTTTCGGTGTTGGCCCGGTCAGCGGCGATATCCGCGTAGTGACGCACGCCGACACCCATATCTACGCCATTTAGCCAGCCCTTGTTGGCCTCGTAGTGGCCCCAGAGCTGCACTTGGTGCCGTGGGGAGTAAATCGCGTTGTTGCCCTGGTTGCCATCATCGCTTTTGACGTAGGTGATGTCGGTGAAGCTATAGCCTGCCTGAACCGAGAGGGTATCCGTTAGCTGGGTTTGCGCTTCCAGCTCCAGCCCTTGGGATTCGATCTCCCCTACAGCGCGGTATGGGTCGGTGGGCTGCTCTTTGGTGGCGACGTTCTCCTGGCTGATATGAAACAGCGCCGCACTGTATTGGCTTTGGCTACCATTAGGCTGGTATTTAATGCCGGTTTCCCACTGTTCGCCCTCCATGGGCTGGAGCAGATCGCCACTCTCATCCACGAAACTGGTGGGGGTGAACGCGGTGGAGTAGCTCAGGTAGGGGGCTACGCCGTTATCGAACAGGTAGACCACCCCGGCGCGGCCACTGAACTGGGTGTCGCTGAGGGAGCTGGTATCACCGCTGTCGCGGTTGGCATTGTCGATATTCACCCAGTCGTAGCGGCCGCCCAGAGTGAAGCGCCAGTTATCGAGGGCTATCTGGTCTTGCAGGTAAATCCCGGTCTGATCGATCTCATGGCGTTCGCGTATAGGGGCGTAAAACTCGATGGGGTCGCTGCCATAGACGGGGCTAAAGGCATTGAGCGGCTGGAAATACCCCGATGGCCATGACACATCGTTTTCCCGCTGCTGGTAATCAACCCCGAACAGCAGCGTGTGATCCATAAAGCCGCTACTGATGTTGGCTTCTAGCTGGTTGTCGAGCGTCCAGGCTTCCAGCGATTCATCGCTGCCGGAGTAGTAGCGGGTGAGTTCGTCAGATTCCGGTGATACCCAGCCAAAGCCGTAGACCTGATTGAGCACCACGTCGGAATTGAGGTAGCGCATCAATTGGCGGCCAGTCACTTGGTCATTGAAGCGGTGCTCAAGGGCGTAGCCGAACATGCGCTGAGTGCGCTCATAGGTGTCGAAATCCTCTTCACCATCAAAGAAGTTATTGCTGATTTTGCGCCCGTTATGGGCGACCACGGCCCCCTCATAGGGTACGCCGGAGTGGTAGCCGCCTTCGGGTTCATCCTGTAGGTAGGCTTCTACGGTTAGGCTGGTGTCATCGGTGATATCCCAGGTGAGCCGGGGCGCAATGGCATAGCGTTCCTCTTCTGCCGGGCCAAACTGGGTATCCGCGGCGCTGGCAATACCGGTCAGGCGAAAGGCCACCCGTTGCTCTTCGCCAATAGGCCCGGTGAGGTCAAAAGCGGCGCTGCGTTGGTTGTTATTGCCGACCCGGAAACGCAGCTCACCGCCCTGTTCAAACTCTGGCCGCTTACTGTTCAGGGCCACCACACCGCCAGGGGAGGCGCGACCATAGAGCACCGAGGCGGGCCCGCGCACCACTTCAATGCTCTCCAGAAACCATGGGTCAATGCGCATGCTGCTATGGGAGTTGGCATCGCCCATCACTTTCAGGCCATCCAGGAAGGTATTGCTCAAGCTGCCGTCAGAAAACCCGCGCAGTACCAGGTAGTCGAAGCGATTGGAGGCGCCGACCTGATTGCTGTAAACACCGGGTGTGTAGTCGGTGGCGCGCTGCACGGTACTTACGCCGCGGTTATCCATCTGTTCGCGGGTAATCGTGGAAACGCTCTGGGGTATTTCGATCGTCGGCGTTTCCACTTTGGTGGCAGCCTGCTGGGCAGTCACCGTGACGGTGGCTAACTCGGTGCTTTCTTGAGCGTATAGCGGAGAAACAGCCAGTGCCGAGAGAACGGCGGCGCTAAGCGGAGAGCGTAGAAAGCGGTGATGGGGGATGAACATGGAGGCACCTGCAATAAGCATCAATTAACTAATGTGGTAATGAGAATTATTGCGCTTAATGGCGATTGAAAGGTATGCGCAATGACAAAAGGCGTATGGGTGCTGTCAAAAAACGCCCAACAGAGGAACTTAGCGCCCCAAAAACAACCCGCGGCTTTTAATGACGATGGAAAACTTCGTGGGGCGCAATGCCAAAAGCGCGCTTAAAGGCGGTGGCAAAATTGGTGGCGTGGCGGTAGCCACAGGCGTGAGCGGTTTGCTGCACGCTATAGCCTTTGCGTAAGTACGCTTGAGCTTGGGTCAGGCGACAACGTCGTAGATAGTCGAATATCGAGCAGCCGTAACAGCGGTGAAATTTGGTGCGTAGGCTGCTCGGGCTCATCGCGGCGTTGCGGGCCAACTGCTCAAGCCGATAATCCTGGTTGGGGGAGTGTTCGAGCTGCTGACGCAAGCGCTCTAGGCGTTGGTAGTCCCGCTGGGTTAGGCCCGACCTCAGGCTAACTGCTTTACCTTCGTCGCTGGATTCATGGGAGGCAGCTGGCAGCCCATGAGCTAATAACTGGAGCGCGAGCCCCTGCCATAGCAGGCGCTGGCGCTCTACTGACCAGTTCGAAGCCAGTGCTGCCTCCAGACTATTAATAAGGAAATGCGGCACCTGCCAGGTATGCAGTACGGGTGTTGCCGAAGGGGCAACATTGATAGGCGAACAGTTAATGGACGAGAAAGAGGGCAGCTCTGTGCAAGCCAGAAGCGATACGTTGAGAATGCGCAATCGTTGTGGCGCGGGCTGGAAGACCTCAAGCCCGGTCTGCTCGTTGAAATGCGCGCTGAAAGCGTCGCCAGCCTGCAACTGAAACGACTGGTGCCCTAGGCCGACTTGGATATGGCCTTCGAGTATCACGCTGAGAAACCACGGCGTGGCACGCCTGGAAGTGGAAGCGTAAGCGTGCAGGACATCAAGATCAGAGTGTGTCACGCGAAGTGTGGGGTCTATCTCGACGTCCATTACTCGCCCGCGGGCAACACAAAGCGCTGGCTGGGAGCGGTCGGGCGCTTCGGGAAAGCGGTAGTCGATCCCGAAGCGCTGACCAATAGCCAGCAGGTCATGGGTGGTGATTGGTACGCAAGATGGCGTTATCGAGCCGAGTGTAGCCATCCCCGTTACCTCACCCTTGAGCGGTTGTCAGCGAGCAGCGAACCAGCACTCAGTACGCCATCGACCAGTTCAGGGTGTAAGTGCGCCCGCGGCCCTGGTAGTCGTAGAGGTACTCTGGGCCGTAGTAGGGCGAATAGAACATGGCGGCTCGTTGTCCCCAGACGGTGGAGTACTGATCATCCAGCAGGTTCTGCACGCCCAGGCTTAAGGTGCCAAAATTGGTTTCCTGGCTGAGCGATAAGTCGAGGGTGGTATTGCCATCGATCTCCCGGTCGGCATCGTCTTTTAAGTCGAAGTTGTGGTTGGCCTGCAAGCGAGCTGAACGTACATAGTCCGTCCAGCCAATAAAGGCGGTGGCTGAAGAGAGCGAGGCATAGCGGGCGTCACGTTTCTCCCACTCCCCTTGGTCGTTCTCCTGCTCGGAACGCACCAGGTGCAGAGTGCCCCCGGCCTCCAGGCCATTATCGAAGTAACGGGTCACGGCGCTTTCCAGGCCGAAGTCGCGCTTCTTCTCATCCACAACGCTGACGCTTAAATCCTCGGCGTTCTCTACTGCCTTGTCCGACCAGGCGTAGTAAAGCGCTGTTTGGGCCGTCCAGTTGCCCCCCTGGTAGCGCCAGCCTAGCTCTACTTGATCTGTCTCGATGGCAGATAACGGGTTGTTATCGACACTGACGTCGGGGCTCTTGCCGTAGTATTTGGCGGGATCTGGCAGTTCGAAGCCCTGGCTAAACTGCAGCCAGTTCTGGTGTCCGTTGCGGTAGTCGTAGAGGGCGCTGGCATTGAAGAGCGTCGCTTCGTAGTCATTCTTGCCGCCAGGAATCCCTTTAAATTCATCCACCTCGACGTCCATATGCTGCTGCCGCAACCCTGCGGAGAGCTTGAGCGCCTGGGTGGCCTGCCAGTCGCCCTGGAGGAAGCCTGAAAGCCCGTCTACCTGATAACCGGGGTAGCGGGGTTCAACCCCTGATGCCTGCTGAACCAGGCCGCCGGAGGCATCCGAGATGTCGGTATCGAACAGCATCTGGCTGGCATCGAAGGTTTCACGATCCAGATCGAGGCCGTAAGTTAGCGAAACGTCATCACCCAGGCGCGATTCAAACAGCGCTTTGATGCCGCTTAAATCGGTGTTTTGCTGTGAGGCGCGAAATTGCAGGCCGTCGGCGACTGGGTAGGGAAAGGCCTGGAAGCTGGACTCCTCCTCGCGGTGAAACGCCTGCAGGTAGAAGTTTTGCCCCCACAGGTTGGCGTGGTGATAGTTGACGTTGACGAGCTTACGGTCGGTTTCCGGATCGCGCTGTGAACGGTAGCCATCGCGAATTTCGGCATCGTTCAAGTTGGGCGTGGCCGCGTCGAGATTGGGAAAATAAACACCCCGATCACCTTCATAGCCTGAACGGTACAGCTGGGCGCCCAGCTCCAGGCTCTGTTCATCGGTCAAACTAAAAGAGAGATTGCCCAAAACATCAATGCTGCGATTGTCCTGCAGGTCGGTCTGGGCGATATCGGGGAATATTTCCTGGCCGCTGCCGTCATAGTGGCGGCCGTTGTCACCAATGGCGGTACCCAGATAGCCTTGAACCCGCTCATTGCCGCCGCTGATCGATTGTGACAGACGCCGATCCATATCATCGCTGTTATTGAAGCCAGAGGTGATGCCAGCTTCGGTACGCCAGTTCAGGCCTTCTTCACCTTTGCGGGTAATGATATTGATCAAGCCCCCCGTCGCACCGCCGCCATACAGGCTGCTGGCGCCGGAAAGCACCTCCACGCGCTCAATATTGAAGGGATCAATGGCATCGAACTGTCGGGAAAGCCCCCGGGAACTGTTTAGCGACACACCATCGATGAGCACCTGCACGCCCCGGCCACGCATGTTTTGCCCATAATTGGTGCGCCCTTGAGGCGCTAGATCCAGCCCCGGCACCAGATGCCCCAATGCTGTCTTTAGGTCTGCACCATTGCGGGTCTGCTGTTGCAGCATCTCTTTATCAATGACCCATACAGCACCCGGAATCTGGCTGATCTGGCTGGGGGTACGCGACCCTACGACCACCATGGTGTCGTCGGCGCTGGCGCTAGACGAAGTACCAGAGGCAGTGTTTTGGGCGGAAACGCCGTTGGAGAAGCTCAGTAACAGACCTGTGCCAATAAGACTCGATAGTGAAACAAACGACGGCGAAGAAAACGGCTTTGTAAAAGGCAGCTTTGCAAAAGACAGCTTTGATAATGACGGGGCGTGCATAGTGAACAATCCGCAGACGGTAAGGAAATCAAAGGCGGAGAGTATCACCACGAAAAACAAAGTCAACGATAGTGATTCGTATTTATTTTGAGGCGTGTGCAGCAATAGGCCATCGCCCTATTGCTGCTGCTAATGAAGCTTAAACGTTATCGGGTTTGTTCTTCTCTTCTTCTGCATCTGATTCCGGCTCATGCGGCTCTGGAACCGGTGGAGCTTCTGCTTCTAATGGCGTGGCCGTTGTTGGCGTGGGCATTGTTGAAGCAGAGGCCTCAACGGCGGCTTCAAGGCTAGCGACTTGACGCTCCAATGCCTCTACCCGTGAACGGGTGCGCTGTAGTACGTCCATTAAAATGTCGAAATCCTCCCGTGAGACAAGCTCCAGGCGGTCAAAGGCGCCACGCACGACTTGCTGCACGCCCTTCTGAATATCTTCCGGCGCCTGGGAGGCGTTTTGTAAACGGTCGCCAATCTGCTGGGCCAGTCGGCTGATGCGGTCTTGAGGCGCCATAGCTGCTCTCTCCTAATAACTCGCTAAATGAACATATTTAAAAGTGCTTACCGGTAAGGATACGCAACAGTTGGCGAATTCGCATGTATCGCGTGATTTTACTGCTTACGCATGGTTTGCATCGAAACAGAGCAGGCAACTTTTGCTTACGCTCTTTTTTGGTGCAATAGCGGTGGCATGGCATTGGATTTCCTCGGATTTAGCCCTGAAGACCACTATGGGTGGCGGCTAATCAACTGACTTATAAGTAAAAAAAGACAGCTGGCACAGTATGCGCATTATCAGTTCAGGTGCTTATTCTGGCGGCTGTGCCGCTACCAATCTAGCAGGACTTATCCAGCAGGGGAGATCCGGGATGAAACTCATCACCGCTATCATCAAGCCATTTAAGCTCGACGACGTTCGTGAGGCACTGGCCGACAACGGCGTTCAGGGCATTACGGTCACTGAAGTTAAAGGTTTTGGCCGTCAGAAAGGGCATACCGAGCTGTATCGTGGCGCGGAGTACGTGGTCGACTTTCTACCCAAGGTAAAAGTGGAAGTGGCCGTAGATGACGCCCGTTTAGAGAGCGTATTGGATGCGATCTGTAGTGCGGCTAACAGCGGCAAGATCGGTGACGGCAAGGTGTTTGTGACACCGCTTGAAGACGTTATTCGGATTCGGACAGGCGAGCGCGGTGCGGACGCCGTTTAACGCTGCTTTTTCGGATCATTTCTATAGTTCAACGGGGAACTTACAATGAATGAGTTGACTGATCTGAGCTACGCGCTCGATACGTTCTACTTTCTAATTTGCGGTGTGCTCGTCATGTGGATGGCGGCAGGCTTCTCCATGTTAGAAGCGGGCTTGGTACGCTCCAAAAACACCGCTGAGATCCTGACCAAGAATATCGCGCTGTTCGCCATTGCCTGCACCATGTATTTGCTGGTGGGCTACTACATCATGTACTCCAGCAGCGCTGGCGGCTTCCTGCCCAATCTGGGGTTCTTGATTGGCGCTGAAAACAGTGTGGATGCGGTGACTGCGGGCGGCGATGACGCGCCTTACTACTCCATGCGTTCTGACTTCTTCTTCCAGGTCGTGTTCGTGGCAACCGCCATGTCGATTGTGTCGGGTGCCGTGGCTGAGCGTATGAAACTGTGGGCCTTCCTGGCCTTTGCTGTGGTCATGACCGCATTTATCTATCCGGTGTCTGGCTACTGGACTTGGGGTGGCGGCTGGTTGTCTGAAGTGGGCTACTCGGACTATGCGGGTTCAGGCATTGTGCACCTTGCCGGTGCGGCGGCTGCGCTAGCGGGTGTGATCGTGCTCGGCCCACGTAAAGGCAAATACGGTAAAGACGGTTCTATCCACGCTATTCCTGGTGCCAACATGCCGCTGGCAACGCTGGGTACCTTCATCCTGTGGATGGGTTGGTTCGGTTTCAACGGCGGCTCTGAGCTCAAGCTGGCGGCTGTCGATTCTGCAAACAATGTGGCGCAAGTATTTGTAAACACTAACGCTGCTGCTGCGGGTGGTGTGATTGCCGCCTTGATCCTGGCCAAACTGTGGTTCCGCAAAGCGGATCTGACCATGGCGTTGAACGGTGCACTGGCAGGTTTGGTCGCCATTACTGCTGATCCACTCTCCCCGACTGCGCTGGGTGCCACTATTATTGGTGCCGTTGGCGGCATCATCGTAGTAGCTGCCATCGTTACCCTCGATAAACTGAAGTTGGATGATCCGGTCGGCGCGATCTCGGTTCACGGCGTTGTGGGTATCTGGGGCGTGCTGGCAGTACCGTTGACTAACGACGGGGCGTCGTTTGGTGCCCAAGTCATCGGTATCGCCGGTATCTTCGGTTGGGTCTTCGTGGCAAGCCTGGTGGTATGGCTCATCCTGAAAGCCATCATGGGCATCCGGGTTAGCGAAGAAGAAGAGTATGAAGGCGTAGATATCGCTGAGTGCGGTCTTGAAGCCTATCCCGAATTTGGAATTAAGAAGTAAATAGCGGCATTAAGAAATAATTTAATGCTGAACTAGTGAGCTGGCGTGCTCCTTATGGCCTCCCCTTAGTGGGAGGCTTTTTTATTCTCTGCCGATAGCGGTGTATGCTGATGGTTAGCGGTTACCGGTTGCGACATTCGCTTCCGTTCAACCCGTCCCCCATCACGGCCACCCAGTTAGAGGATATGGTAATGAAATTGATCACAGCGATTATCAAGCCGTTTAAGCTCGACGATGTACGCGAGTCGCTCTCCGATATCGGCGTTCAGGGTATTACGGTGACGGAAGTGAAAGGCTTTGGGCGACAGAAAGGGCATACCGAGCTGTATCGTGGCGCTGAGTATGTGGTGGACTTCCTACCCAAGGTGAAGCTGGAAGTTGCCGTGGACGATGACATGGCCGAGCAGGTGATTGATGCCATCACCCAGGTGGCGAACACGGGCAAAATCGGCGACGGCAAAATCTTTGTGATGCCGCTGGAGCAGGTGATTCGTATCCGTACTGGTGAGACGGGCAAAGATGCCGTCTGATAGGCAGATTAGGCATTAAAAACCCCCGCCGCTCGGTTGAAATACTCAAGCCGAGCGGCGGGGGTTTTTATCATCTGCGAAGAGTGCCTCATGCACCCTCATGGGTCGCGAGCTAAAGCTCCCTCCCACTGGAGTAGCTACCTGGATGGCAGAGAAAATTCCACACTGTGAGGAGAAGGCGATTTTGTCTTATTTCTCAACCTTATTTCTCAACAAAGGCGCGCTCAATGACGTAGTCGCCCGGTTCGCCCATGCGCGGCGAAATATTAAGGCCCAACTCGTCAAGTAGCGCGCTGGTATCGTCCAGCATGGCAGGGCTGCCGCAGATCATCGCGCGATCCTGACGTGGGTCGATGGGCGGTAGGCCGGTATCTTCAAACAGCTTGCCTGAGCGAATATGGTCGGTCAGGCGTCCCATGGTGTGGAACTCTTCCCGCGTAACGGTGGGGTAGTAGACCAGCTTTTCAGCGATGTCTTCACCCAGGTATTCATGGGCTGGCAGCTCTTTGGTGATGAAATCGGCGTAGGCCAATTCAGAAACTTCCCGTACGCCGTGAACCAGCACGACTTTCTCGAAGCGCTCGTACACCTCAGGATCCTGGATCAAACTCATAAACGGCGCCAAGCCGGTACCGGTGGAGAGCATGTAGAGGTTACGGCCCGGCAGTAGGTCATCGCATACCAGCGTGCCAGTGGGCTTGCGGCTGACCATGATCTGATCGCCTACTTTCAGGTGCTGAAGGCGTGAAGTGAGCGGGCCGTCGGGTACCTTAATGCTGAAGAACTCAAGATGGTCTTCGTAGTTGGGGCTGGCAATGGAGTAAGCGCGCATCAGCGGTTTGCCGTTCACTTCCAAACCAATCATCACAAACTGACCGGTTTTGAAGCGCAGGCTGCGTTCGCGGGTGGTGCGGAAGCTGAACAGGGTATCGTTCCAGTGATGAACGCTAAGCACTTCTTCCAGAGCAAACTTACTCATGCCGTTTTCTCCATTAGTCGATGCTGGCGCTAGTCCGCATCGGTCATATTCTTAAAAAGAATAAAAATGATTAAATATGTTGCCAGCAAGTCTAAGCAAAGGGTGGTATATCTGTTAAGCGAATTATATTGATAACGGTTATCTGAAAAATAGATATAGATCAAATAAAGGCTAGTCTCTATGCACTACACCCTGCGGCAGTTGGAAGTCTTTGTGGCGGTTGCTCAGCATGAGAGCGTCTCCCATGCGGCGCGGGCGCTGGCCATGTCTCAGTCGGCGACCAGCACGGCGCTTGCGGAGCTTGAGCGGCAGTTCGACTGCCAACTGCTGGATCGGATTGGTAAACGCTTAAAACTCAACGCGCTGGGGTTTCAGCTGTTGCCCAAAGCGGTGGCGCTGCTAGATCGCGGGGAAGAGATTGAAGAGCTTCTACGAGGCCAGAAAGGGGTTGGCTCGCTGGATGTAGGGGCCACGCTGACCATCGGTAACTACCTCGCCACGCTGCTGATCAGCGACTTTATGCAGCGCCACCCCGGCAGCCGGGTACGCTTGGCGGTGCGCAATACGCGCCATATTATCGAAGGCGTGCGCCAGCACTCGCTGGATCTAGGCTTGATCGAGGGGCAGTGCGACGATGACATGATCATCAGCCAACCCTGGGTGGAAGATGAGCTGTGCGTGTTTTGCTCGCCGCGACACCCACTAGCAGGTCGCGAGCACCTTGAGCTTGAGCAATTGCTGCGTGAAGATTGGATAATGCGTGAAGAGGGTTCCGGTACGCGTATGACCCTAGAGCATGCCGCCCGCCACCGCCGCAGCCGGTTTAACACCCTGCTAGAGCTCGAGCACACGGAAGGCATTAAACGCGCGGTGGAGTCAGGACTGGGGATCGGCTGTGTCTCGCGCCTGGCGTTACGCGATGCCTTCCGGCGCGGCAGCTTGGTGCCGCTGCCCACGCCGGAGTTGGATCTAAAGCGTCAGTTCACGTTTATTTGGCACCGGCACAAATACCTCACCACCGGCGTGCGCGAGTTTCTGCGCCTGTGCCGTGAGATGACGGCTGGGGCCAAGCGCAGTGACGATATAGCGCTGCCGCCGATTCCTTAATTCCTCAAAACGATGGCAACGCTTTGGCAGACTTTAACGTTAGCGGAGCCGGTGGGTGTTGAGACAGTTTGAAGCTGCCTATGGTGACCGCTAAATGGTCGGCTTGCTCTTTTAACTGCTCGGCAGCGGTAGTGGACTCTTCCACCATGGCCGCGTTCTCCTGGGTCATGCGATCCAGCTCCGCGACGGCGATGTTGACTTGTTTGATGCCTTCGCTTTGCTCGCTGGTGGCGGCGTTGATCTCCTCCAGAACATCGGTCACGCGGGTAATATGCGCCACGATCTCCTTCATAGTAGACCCAGCATTACGCACCAACGTGGTGCCGTTATTGACCTTGCTTTGGGAATCCTCAATCAGTTTCTGGATATCGTTGGCCGCTTCGCTGCTGCGCCCTGCCAGCTTGCGTACCTCGTCGGCCACCACGGCAAAGCCGCGACCATGCTCACCCGCCCGGGCAGCTTCCACTGAGGCGTTGAGCGCCAACAGGTTGGTCTGGAACGAAATGCTGTTCATTAACGTGACGATTTCACCGATCTTGTCCGACGCGTGGGTAATGTCTTCCATGGTAGTGACCACATTCGCCACGACTTGCCCGCCTTCTCTGGCTACTTCTGAAGCGGTCTGAGACAGTTTGTTGGCTTCTTTGGCCGAGGCCGCCGTGTGCTGAACCGTGCTGGTGATTTCCTCGATCGAGGCAGAGGTCTGCTGCAGGCTTGCGGCTGCATTATCGGTGCGGCGAGACAAGTCCTGGCCGCCCATGGCGATCTCATTGGCCGCGTGGTGAACAGATTCACTACTGGTGCGTACATCAACCAGTACATCGTGGATCTTGACCGCAAAGGCATTGAACTGAATCGCCAGCTCTGCCCCTTCGTCACGCCCACGCACCGGTAGCCGCTGGGTTAAGTCGCCATCTCCAGAGGCGATCTCGCGCATGCGATCGGCCAGTTGTTTCAGCGGGCGAGAGATGCTGTTTCCCAGCAGCCAACTGGCAATCAGACCCAAAAAGGCGATCACCAGACCCATGCCAATCATACCGAGTGTCGAAGTCTCACGTTGGCTTTGCATTTGCTCTTGTAAGTTATTTAGACCGGCAAGCACGGCGCTTTCAGGTAGCCGGATCATCAATACCCAGGGGTTACCACTCTCATCAATGGAAAAGGGCCAGTAAAGTTCGGTCATGCCCTGCTCTGTGTCGAGCCTGCGCACCTTCTCGCCTTGCTGTGCTTGAGCGATGCCAGCCTGAAGGTCAGCATCGAGCACGTTTTCAACATGTTTGCCTAGCAGGTCAGGCGAGCTGGTATAGGCCGCCAGAGCACCTTGGGAAGCGATCAGCGCGATTTCTCCAGCGCCGTCATAGAGCGATGCATTGGCCTCTTCCAGCAGACTCTGAATAAATTCAACAGACAGGTCGACGCCGGCGCTGCCGCGAAACTCATTGTCTACCAGGATGGGCGCATTAAACGAAGTAACCAGTAATGTCTCGCCGTTATAATCGTATAGGTGGGGGTCGACAACACAGCTACGCTTCGTTTCTTTGGTGCATAGATAGTACTCCCCGCGCCGGATTCCATCAGCATCGCGCTCTTGGTTTTCCATGTCGCTGCCCAGCGCCAAAACTTCAATATCGCCGCTTTCGGTGCGATACCACCAGGGCATAAAGCGGCCGTCAGGGCCATAACCTTGATCTTCGCGCCCGGTATAACGTGCATCACTACCAAAGGCGTTAGGCTCCCAGCCAATAAAAGCATCAAGTAGTTCGGTATTATCCACAACGGTTTGACGCACAAGCAGCGAAAGCTCGCGGCGACTCATGGTCATTAAAGGCCGCCCGTTTTCGTCCTCCTGACCTATCATGGCATTGGTGTTAGCCAAGCTAGTGGCAAGGGTTAGAGCGTGTTCGAGCTCTCCTTTGATTTCTTCGGTTTGGGCGGAGGCGATCGCCGTCAGGCGCGCTTCGATGTTGCGTTCGAGCAATTCCTTCGTCTGACTTTCAACCAGCGCCTGGGAGCGCGCGTTGGCAATCACTGAATAGATGACAAGCGCAGCCACTACTAACAAAATACACCCCCCGACGAGGGTAGTTATTAACGTACGGACAGATTTAAAGTGCATTTTTGTTATCTCTCACTATGCGCGGTAGCCACATATTGCGGCAGGGGAGTAGGCACCATAAGATGGCCACTTAGGTGCACTGAGCTGCTTGACAGAGGGAAGGAAGCTAGGACTCTGGCCAAGTGGTTAGCTTGCTCGTTCAATTTTTTAGTAGCGGGAGTTAACACTGCGGCACTGTGATGACGCGTTATTTGTTGGCTATTATTGTTTTTTACGGTGATGTGAGTAGCAGTGTCGTTAATCACCAGGGCGGTAGGAATCGTTACTACTGCGGCCAAGTGGGTGCTTGCTCGGAGGGTCGATATCATAGTCGCTCTCTGGGTCGAAGTTTGTATCCGCGCGTTGCGACCGCACAAGATAAAAGGGAGGCCATTTAGCTATCGACGAGAGCGACTTTATCTTTAGTACTAAAGTTTAAATATCGTTGAAAAGGTTAGCGTAGGTCGCTAACCGCATGTTGGATGTCGTTCAGTGAGGCTTTACTGAGGTCTTTTGAGAGGGAGTGAATAACAAGCTTTTGTGTGGGGCCATCAAGCTTATCCCGTAGTAGGCCTAAAAATTTGGGTGGCGCGACCATAATCAGCTTCTCCATACTATTGTCTACTCGAGCGCTATAAAGTCGCTGAGCGACCTCTTTCGCAAACAGCTCATTTTCGTGCTTACTAGCCGTCCCCTCTTCGCCAGCCGAGCGCGAGGTAGTGGACATCGACTCATGCACATCGCCTCGACCATCGGTGACCAAGTCACCTTCATGCAGCCGTCCTTCTGCGTGAACCAGGCTCTCTTGCTCCGCCAGCGTTAAGGCATCTCGGGTAAAAATACGTGCGCGAGCGGCGTCGGCTACCACGATATAAGTTGTCATCGCTGTGCATACTCCATGTCGTTGATGGTCATCTAACCATGGCAAGCGTTTGGCGTTAGGTCAAACGCTTGCCATGGCTTGAACAAGCTGGGTTACAGCACCTTGCTACGCAGCAGGCTGGTGACGGCTTCACCAATCAGCACCAGCACAATAATGGCAATCAAAATGGTTGCTACGGTAGGCCAGGCGAAGGTATCAATCGCTCCCTGTAAAATAACGCCGATCCCCCCGGCGCCCACTAGCCCTAGCACGGTCGATTCGCGGATATTGATATCCCAGCGCAGAATGACGATGGCAAAAAACGCGGGCATGACTTGGGGCACAATCGCGTAAGCGACCACTTTGGCCTTGGAAGCCCCGGTGGCCTCCATGGCCTCTACCGGTCGCCGGTCAATCTCCTCTATCGCTTCACCCATTAGCTTGCCGATAAAGCCAATGGAGCGAAACACGATGGCGAGAATGCCCGCAAGCACGCCAGGGCCAAAAATTGCCACGAAAAGCAACGCCCAGATAATGGTATTTACCGAACGGCTGGAGACCAGAATGAAGCGGCCCAGCCACAGACAGGCCCGGTTAGGCGTGGTGTTCTGGGCAGCAATGTAGGCCACCGGTAGCGCCAAAAAGATGGTTAAGAAAGTGGCCAGCGTAGCGATATGCACAGTCTCGATCAGCGCTGCGATAATACCGTTCAGCCCAGCCGGGCTGGGCGGCCACATGCGTGCCCCAAGTCCAGAAATTTGATTGGGCGCATCCCATACCCACGGCCAGAAAATATCAATATCGCGTACTGCCCATACCACCACCATCAAGGTGGCTAAAAGTACGCCATAACGGATAAGGCGCTGTTTGCGGTCGTAGCGTTGCCAAACCCGGTCGGCAAGCTGCTGTGCGTGATCTACCATATTTTTTTCCTTACCCAGCCGCTGACACCTTCGCTGAGCAAAATGACCGCGATGATAATGAGCAGAATCGCAAAGGCGAAGTCGTAGTCGTAGCGCCCAAAGGCGTTCATCAGCGTGCCGCCAATACCGCCTGCACCGACAATCCCGACCACCGCCGAGGCACGTAGATTACTGTCAAGTTGGTACATGGAAAGCCCTACTTGGCGTGGCAGTATCTGGGGAAAAACGGCATAGAACAGAATTGCTACATACCCGGCCCCAGCGGCTTTCATGGCCTCTACCTGACCCCAGTCAATCTCTTCTATCTCTTCGGCAAGCAGCTTACCCACGAAGCCGATTGAGTAGAGCGTTAAGGTGAGAATGCCCGCTAGCGGACCAAACCCAACGGCGGCAACAAATAGAATGGCGACAATCACCGGGTGAAAGCTGCGCGACACAATAATCACTGCCCGGCCAATGACATAGATGGGCATTGGGGCAATATTACGGGCCGCCATGACGGCAAACGGGATCGATAGAAAAACCCCTAACAGGGTAGCCAAAATGGCGATCTGGAAGCTCTCTTTAAAGCCCGTTAAAAGCAACTCGTAGCGCTCTAGGCTAGGTGGAAAACCGCCGCTAAAAATGCGTGCTGCGCGGGGCAGCCCTTCAGAGATCCGCGCCCAGTTGAACGGCAGTGAACCGAAGGCCCAGACCAGATAAACCACGGCAACTACGATTAACCCATAGCGTAGCAACGGGTTGGCAATAAACGGCGGTTTTCTCCAGGTGCGTGGCGCCGTTGAAGGGGGCTCAGGCGGAGTCATGGGAGCGCTCCTCCGCTGGCGTATCGGTAATTGCATCGTCCGGCGCTTCAATGCCACCGTAGATGGCGTCTAACGCGTCTTTATTGAAATCGGCAGGCAACCCATCAAAGATCATCTTGCCGTGGCGTAGACCCACAATGCGTTCGGTATAGGTTTTGGCCTGAGCAACGTTGTGGATATTAATCAGCACCGGCAGCGACAGCTCGCTGGCCAGGCTTTGCAGTAGAATCATGATTTGTTCAGAGGTGCGTGGGTCAAGCGAGGCGGTGGGTTCATCGGCCAGCAGTACTTCCGGTTCCTGCATCAACGCACGCACAACGCCTACCCGCTGGCGCTCACCGCCGGAAAGCTCATCAGCGCGCTTGTTGGCGTAGTGGGCAATACCGACTCGCTCCATCAGCACAAAGGCGCGCTCGATATCGGCCTGGGGGTAGCGGCGTGAGATCGCTTGATAGAGATTGACGTAGCCTAATCGCCCGGCCAGCACGTTCTCCATTACCGTTAATCGGTCGAGCAGGTTAAAGCCTTGGAAAACCATACCTATTTTGCGTCGGGCACGGCGTAGGTCGCCGCCTTTCAGGTTTACCAGCTCATTGCCATTGAGCTTGATCGAGCCCGAGGTTGGTTCGACCAGGCGATTGATACATCTCAGCATGGTGCTTTTACCTGCACCCGAGGCACCTACGATAGAAACAACGCTGTTTCCCTCTACCTTGAGGTCAAGCCCTTTCAGCACGGCTTCATCGTGGCCATAGCGTTTGACCAGATTGGTAATTTCCAGCATGTGTCCGCTTCCATCGTCGAGACAATAACCGCACCGCCGGCGGCGGTGCGCTACGTTTACTCTTCCAAATTTTCGGGCGTATAGCTCACGTTATTGGCCGCTTGGATGGTACGAATCACCTTCCAGTTGTCTTGGTAGTTGATGGGGATGAATTTTTCGACGCCTTCAAACTCTTCGCCTAGCTCGGTGCCGATAAAATCAAAGCTGAAGAAGGCTTCTTCAATTTTTTCGACCAGATCGGGGTGCAGGTTGTGCGCGTAATTGTACGAGGTGGTGGGGAAACGATCGGACTCAAATATCAGGCGCACGTCCTCTTCATCGTAAAGTCCGCGCGCCGCCATCCGCTCGACTACTTCGGAAGCGACCGGAGCCGCATCGTAGTCTTTAGCCACGACGCCCAGCATGGATTGGTCGTGGCTGCCCGAGTAGACCACTTCATAATCCTCATCGGGGGTAATGCCGAGTTCGGGCAGCAGAGCGCGAGGGGCTAGGTTACCCGAGTTGGACGTTGGAGAAGTATGGGCGACGCGTTTGCCTTTGAGATCCTCTACCTCATGGATATCAGAGTCGACATGGGTAAACAACTGCAGGGTATAGCCGAATTGGCCGTCATCAGAGCCCATTAACGCAAACGGCACGGCCCCGGCCAAGTTCACCGCAAAAGGCGTAGGGCCAGTGGAGAAACCGGCGATATGTAAGCGCCCGCTTCGCATAGCTTCAACTTGAGCAGCGTTGGACTGCACAGCAAAGAAGCGCACATCCCGCTCGGTAACCTCAGCTAAGTGATCGATAAAGGGCTGCCAAATATCTGAATAGATGGCCGGGTCTTCTACGGGGGTATAAGCAAAAATCAGCGTGTCTGGATTAGCCCACTCAGACTCATCGGCAGGGCGGTCGGCGACCATATCGCCATTTTCATCACAGTAAATAGTATCTAAATCGCCGCGTTCGCACTCAGCGAAAGCGGGCGTAGTGAGCAGGGCGAGCGGTAATAGAGATGCGGCGGTAAGCATCGCAAGCGGGCACTTGCGGAAGAGCGAAGTTGCCATGGTAAGCCTCGTTTGTGCGTTATTGTTGTGTTCTTGCTCTGGGTCGAACTGTGTTTCCTTTGCTGCGTTTTGCCACTACTGAAAACGAAAAATGTTTCGTAAGTGGACATTCCGCGCCAAGGATGGTTATTTTCGAAAGCAGACACCTTCAATCTAGGGTTTGTGACAAACTTATGTCAAATACTTTACAGCCCCTCTCCGACCATTGGCGCAACCGCTATTTATTAATGCGCCACGGCCATAGTCAGGCCAATCAGCAGGGCGTGATTGTCAGCTCGCCAGAGCGGGGAATAGAACGCTTCGGTCTTTCTGAACATGGCGAGCAACAGCTTGCCCAATTAGTTGCCGATTGGCAGTGGCCGGTGCCGACCCGCGTGGTGCATTCAGATTTTTTGCGCACTCGTCAAACCGCCGCCCATGTGGCAGCTAGGTTTGGGTTGGTGCCCAGCGTGGATACGCGCTTGCGAGAGCGAAATTTTGGTGAATTAGAGGGGCAGGGAGACGATCACTATCCCAGCGTGTGGGCTTTGGATGCCGAGGATGCCGAGCATCGTCACTATCAGGTAGAAGCGTTGAGCGGAGTGGTGAGCCGTATGCAGGCGGTGATAGCGGAGTGGGAGCAGCAGGTTAGCGGTGAAACCATCTTGTTGGTGAGTCACGGCGATCCGCTGCAAATCCTATTAACGGCGCTGGCGAATAAGCCCCTTACCCAGCACCGTGAGCAGCCCGCGTTACTTCCCGCGAGCATTACGCAAGTGGGCGATTAGGCGCCGTCTTGCGCAGGCGGGATCCAGGCAATCATATCGACTTCCACATCGGCACCACCGGCTAAGCCGGTCACCCCGATGCAGGTACGGGTAGGTAGCGGCTGTGGAAAGTAGCTGGCGTAGACTTTATTGACTTCCTCGAAGTGGCCCATATTGGTAATAAACACCCGGGACTGAACCACATACTCGAAGGCACTGCCGACTTCTTCCAGCACAATCGCCAGGTTTTGCATTACCCGATGGGTCTGTTCAGTGAAGGTGCCCAAAAGCATCTCGTTGGTTTCTGGCACCGTCGGCATTTGCCCGGTGATAAAGACCAGATCACCTACGCGACAGGCGTGGGAAAAAGGCGCAATGGGCTGGGGCGCGCGGTCGATAAACAGTTTTTCAATCATGCTTTTATCCTTAGTTAACTGTTTTTACTGGCTGTTTTTTTAAAGTTGTTAACCATCATGGGCCTCAAGTGAGGCCCATGATGATTGACTTATCCACACTACTTTATTGCTTGGGCTGTGTATTAGTGCCCCAGAATCTGGCTAAGGAACAGTTTGGTACGCTCAGACTGCGGGTCATTAAAGAACGGCTCTGGCGCATTCTCTTCAATGATTTGACCTTGATCCATAAAGATGACCCGGTCAGCCACTTTTTTGGCGAAGCCCATTTCGTGGGTTACACAGATCATGGTCATGCCTTCTTCCGCAAGCTCCACCATAACGTCGAGTACTTCCTTGATCATCTCGGGGTCGAGGGCGGAGGTGGGTTCGTCAAACAGCATGACGTCAGGGTGCATGCACAGTGAGCGGGCAATCGCTACACGCTGCTGCTGACCACCGGAGAGCTGCCCTGGGTACTTAGTCGCCTGCTCGGCAATGCGCACGCGCTCCAGATACTCCATGGCCAGCGCTTCGGCCTCTTTGCGGGGCTTCTTTTGTACCCACATTGGCGCGATACAGCAGTTTTCCAGCACCGTTAAATGCGGGAATAGATTGAAGTGCTGAAATACCATGCCGACACTGCGACGAATCTGCTCAATACGCTTAACGTCTTGGGTCAGCGGTACGCCACCCACCACAATTTCACCTTTCTGGTGCTCTTCAAGGTGGTTAATGCAGCGAATCAGCGTTGATTTACCCGAACCCGAAGGGCCGCAAACCACGATACGCTCACCGCGTTTTACTTCAAGGTAGATGTCCCGCAGTACGTGAAAATCGCCGTACCACTTATTGACGTTGCGCATCTCGACCATCAGGTCAGAAGTACTGGTGTCCGAGGTGTTGGTGGCTGCTTGTGTCATGTTGATATCCTACTTAAAACGTAATGAGATGCGGCGCTCGTACTTAAACTCGAACTAGCGCTTATGGCCGGTGTTTAGCTTGCGCTCTAAGTACTGGCTGTAGCGCGACATGCTGAAACAGAAAATCCAGAACACGAACGCGGCAAATACATACCCCTCTATCGAGAAGCCCAGCCAGCGCGAGTCGGAAAGCGCCGCTTGCACTATGCCCAACAGGTCAAACAGCCCGATGATCATGACCAGGGTGGTGTCTTTAAACAGTGAGATAAACGTATTGACGATACCGGGAATCATCATTTTTAGCGCCTGCGGCATCACAATCAGCCCCATGCGCTTCCAATACGTCATCCCCAGCGCTGCGGCGGCCTCATCCTGCCCTTTAGGGATCGCCTGCAAACCACCGCGTATCACTTCGGCCATATAGGCACTTTGGAACAGCGTCAGGCCAATCAAGGCGCGTACCAGGCGATCCACGCTAAGTTCAGACGGTAGGAATAGCGGCAGCATCACCGAGGCCATAAACAGAATGGTGATGAGCGGCACGCCGCGCCAAAACTCGATAAAAATCACGCAGAAGGTTTTGACGATGGGCATGTTCGAGCGTCGCCCAAGGGCGAGTACGATGCCGATAGGAAGCGCACCAATCATCCCTACGCTTGCCAGTAGCAGCGTCAGCATCAAGCCGCCCCAGCGGTGGGTGGAAACCCGCGGTAGATCAAAATAGCCGCCGTGGAGCAGTACGTAGGCGATCACCGGGAAAATCAGCAGGGCAAACAGCGCCATCCAGCGCTTGAACGGAAGGCGCGGAATGACCATCCAGGCAATAATGCCTGCGAACATGGCGAACACGATATTGGCCCGCCAGTACTCCTCGCTGGGGTAGAGGCCATACATGAACTGGGAGAAGCGTGCGTTAACGAATACCCAGCAGGCGCCCGCCTGTGTGCAGTCTTCGCGGCTATCGCCCACCCAGTTGGCATCAATGAATGCCCACTGAACAGTGGGTACCACGAGTAGGTACAGCACGTAGAGGCCCAATAGCGTGAAAATGCTATTGATGGGGCCGTTGAACAGATTGCCGCGTAGCCAGGCAATCGGGCCAATGGTGCCTTTAGGGGCCGGGCGCTGAGGTATGGTTTCTTTATTGTGAATCATGGGGTTGCCTCCGGCCTAGCGTTCGACCAGCGCAACGCGAGCGTTGAACCAGTTCATGAACATGGACACCAGCAAGCTGATGATCAGATAAACCGCCATGGTCATGGCAATAACTTCGATGGCCTGACCGGTCTGGTTGAGCGTGGTGCCGGCGAAAACCGATACCAGGTCGGGGTAGCCGATGGCGGTGGCCAGGGACGAGTTTTTAATTAGGTTAAGATATTGGCTGGTGAGCGGCGGGATGATGACGCGCATGGCTTGCGGAATGACGACGAGGCGTAGAACCAGGTTGCGTGGCAAGCTCAGCGCCTGGGCGGCTTCCGTTTGGCCATGGGGAATGGCTTGGATGCCCGAGCGCACAATCTCAGCAATGAAGGAGGCCGTATAGATAGACAGCGCCAGCCATAGGGCCAGGAACTCAGGGATAATGGTGATGCCACCGCCGAAGTTAAAGCCCCGCAGTACCGGCATCTCCCAGGTCACCGGTACACCGGTAGCGACCAATACCAGCAGCGGTAGGCCAAAGATAATCACCAGCGACATCCAGAAAACCGGCAGGCGTTTGCCAGTGGCTTCGTGACGGCGCTTGTTCCAGATAACCAGTGCAATGCTGGCAATGATGGCCAACACAAAGGTTGCAGGAATCAGTCCAAACCCTGATTCAAACAGCGGTTGAGGCAGGTAGAGCCCACGCACGTTGAGGAAAATGGCTTCGCCAAACGCCATGCTCTCTCTGGCACTGGGTAAGGTACGCAGTACCGCAAAGTACCAGAAGAAAATTTGCAGCAGTAGCGGGATATTACGAAAGGTTTCGATATAAGCGTTGGCCAACTTGGCGATCAGCCAGTTGGGCGATAGTCGTGCGATACCGACGATAAAACCAATAATCGAAGCAGCTAGCACCCCTAGTCCACCGACCAGCAGCGTATTGAGCAAGCCAATCACAAAGGTGCGGCCGTAGGTGCTCTGGGAAGAGTATTCGATTAAGGTTTGACCAATACCAAAGCCGGCTGTGTTGCCCAGGAAGCCGAAGCCAGTGGTGATGCCGCGGGCGTTCAGGTTGGCTTGGGTATTGCCGATAATATAGATCAGGAAAGCCGCCACAACGGCGACTAAAATGAGCTGAAAAATAAGTGCGCGCTTAGCGCGGTCTCGCCAAAACGGCGGCTTGTGGCCGGCGGGGCGAATGTTGGGTCTTACAGACATGGGTGGCGTCTCCGCTACACGGAAGGTCAATCAAATGGCCCGCCATTCCCTTAAAACAGAAATCTGTGTAGAGGGCGGCGGGCCGGGGTCAAGCGAGACGCTTAGCGAATCGGGGGAGCGTACTGGAAGCCACCGTCGTTCCACAGGGCGTTGACACCGCGCTCAATTTCCAGCGGAGAGTCCATACCCACGTTACGTTCAAAGCTTTCAGCGTAGTTACCGACTTGGCTAATAATGTTGTAAGCCCAGTCTGCTTCAAGGTTCATGCCTTCGCCGTAGTTGCCGTCTTGGCCCAGCAGGCGAGCGATGTTGGGATCTTCAGAGTTAAGCATTTCTTCAGCGTTTTCACTGGTGACGCCGTACTCTTCGGCATTAATCATGGCAAACAGTGACCATTTCACGATGTTGAACCATAGATCGTCACCTTGGCGAACCACAGGGCCTAGCGGCTCTTTGGAGATAACGTCTGAAAGGATCATCGAGGCAGAGGGATCGTCTAGCTGTATACGTAGCGCCGCCAACTGAGATGTATCGGAGGTTAGCACGTCACAACGACCAGCCTGATAGCCACCTACGGTTTGCTCAGAAGTATCAAAAACAATCGGGTTGAACTCCATGTCGTTAGCACGGAAGTAGTCGGCCAGGTTCAACTCGGTGGTAGTGCCGGACTGGATACAGATAGAGGCACCGTCGAGCTCATCGGCACCGGTGATACCTAGATCGCGGGCGACCATGAAGCCTTGGCCGTCGTAAAAGTTAACGCCGGTGAAGTTCAGGCCCAGAGTTGTATCGCGGGTAGTCGTCCAAGTGGTGTTGCGTGACAGTACATCGACCTCGCCCGACTGTAGTGCGGTAAAGCGTTCAACGGCGTTGAGGGAAATGTAGTTAACCGCATCTGCATCACCCAGTACCGCAGCTGCTACTGCACGACAAACATCAACGTCCAGGCCCTGCCAGTTACCGTCGTCATCCGGTGCTGAAAAGCCCGGCAAACCATCGCTCACACCACACTGAACGGCGCCACGCTCAATGGTATCTTCCAGGGTGTCGGCTTGAGCAGTCGCCATGCCCGCTAGGCTAAGTGAGCCAGCGGACGCCAGAAGCGCTAGGTGTTTTTTATTGAACATTTAGTTTCCCTCGAAGTTCTTGAAATTGGTTATTGAAATTCAGTCACTGAAATAGTTCTGCATGCCGCAGCATGTCACTAAACCTAGCAAGGAAGATGCCAACAGGGGTACAGGCGCTAATTCAGCGCTTTTCAACGCTACTCAACGAATTCGAGACGAAGGTCTAGGTGCAAAAAAGGTTACCGCCCACCTCGCTTTGCACCTTTATGGGGCGAGATGAGGTGGGCGGTAACATACAGGCAGGTGTGAAGCGTGGGGTTACTCGGCCGCAAAGGCCTTGCGCATAAATGGCGGTAGGGCGAGAGCGCCACGGTGAGCGTCAACGCTGTAGTACTCAAGGGGCAGGTCGTGGTTAGCGGCTGCCTGCTCGCGGAACGCATTTACGTCAGTGGCTTTACCCGCCAACGTCACGCTCCACCAGCCTGAGGGATAGACAGGCTGCGGGAAGGGTAGCGTGGCAACGCTGTCAAAACCGGCTTTTAGCATGTCGTTGCGCAGCTCACGGATAATCGAGCCACTGTGGTAAAGCGGTGATTCGCTCTGCTGCACCATCACGCCGCCGCTTTTCAAGATACGGTGGCAGCGCTTGAGAAAATCGGTTTTAAACAGCCCTTCAGCGGGCCCAACCGGGTCGGTGGAGTCGATAATCAGCACATCGATGCTCTCATCAGGTGCATCGTCCACCCACTTCACGCCATCGGCGAACAGCAGCTCGGCGCGGGGATCGTTATTCGATTCCACTAACGACGGGAAAAAGCGCTCAGAAGCCTTGGTGACCTCTTCGTCGATATCAATTTGGGTCACTTTCTCGACACTCGAGTGACGCAGCACCTCTTTTAAGGTGCCGCAGTCGCCACCGCCAATGATCACCACCCGTTTGGGCTCTTGGTGGGTAAACAGCGCCGGATGCGCAATCATCTCGTGATAGAGAAAGTTGTCGCGGTCGGTCAGCATCACGCAGCCATCCAGCACCATTAGGTTACCGTAGGTCTCGGTAGCGTAGACCTCCAGATGCTGGTACTGGCTCTGCACATCCAAGAGTTTTTCAGAGATCTTCAGTGAGAAAGCGCTGCCGTGGCTGTCAAAGACTTCGGTAAACCACTGGTCGTCGCGTAAATCGCTCATCAATTGGCTCCTGAATACTGTGCATTGGTGTGAGTCGGAATATCGCGGTGATACTGCGGGCTTAGCTCGTGCAGCGCCTCCATAAAGGCGGTGACGTTATCGGGGTTGGTGAATTGGCTGATACCGTGGCCCAGGTTAAATACGTGACCAGGGCCGTGGCCGTAGCTCTCCAGCACCCGGGCCACTTCGGCGCGGATAGCCGAGGGGCGGGCAAACAATACGTTGGGATCCAGGTTGCCTTGTAGCGCCACTTTATGTCCAACTCGAGCACGGGCGTCGGAAAGTTCGGTAGACCAGTCGATACCCAGCGCGTCGGCACCGGCGCAAGCGATATGCTCGAGCCACTGGCCGCCGTTTTTGGTGAACAAAATCACCGGTACCCGGCGGCCGTCGTGCTCGCGGATCAGCCCGGAGACGATCTGCTCCATGTAGCGGAGTGAGAACTCCAGGTAAGCAGGGGTAGAGAGCGCGCCGCCCCAGGTATCAAAAATCTGCACTGCTTGGGCGCCCGCGCGAATTTGGGCGTTCAGGTAGTCAGTTACCGCATGCGCCAGCGTATCCAGCAACTGGTGCATGGTATCCGGGGTATCGTAAAGCATGGTTTTCAGATGGCGGAAGTCCTTGCTGGAACCGCCCTCCACCATGTAAGTCGCCAGCGTCCAGGGGCTGCCTGAGAAGCCGATTAGCGGCATGCGGCCGTTCAGCTCGCGGCGAATGGTGGAAACTGCACGCATCACGTAGTCCAGATCGCGCTCGGCGTCGGGCACGCTGAGTGCGGCAACCTCTTCTTGAGTGCGCACCGTTTTGCGGAATTTGGGGCCTTCGCCAGTTTCAAAATAGAGTCCCAAGCCCATGGCATCGGGAATGGTTAAAATATCTGAAAACAGAATGGCCGCATCCAGCGGGTAACGCTCCAAGGGCTGCAGGGTGACTTCGCAGGCTAGGTCATGGTTGCGGCACAGATCCATAAAACTGCCCGCATCGGCGCGGCTGGCGCGGTATTCCGGCAGGTAGCGGCCCGCTTGGCGCATCATCCACACCGGGGTGCGGTCGACGGGCTGGCGCGCTAGTGCGCGAAGAAAGCGATCATTTTGCAAAGGTGTAGTGGTCATAGACACTTGCTCTTAGGAAATTTGCCCGCATCGTATTGGAAACCGTACTTGGGAGCGTACTTGAAACCGTATCGGGGATCGTATGGGAGCAATTGTACTTGAAGATAGGCGCTAGGGCGGCGTACTAGATGGCAAAAATCGTCGCACCCGGACAATTTTTCTCGCCTAATAAGCCGATTTTAGCTTCTTCCCCAGCGTGAGGCCTGCGCCGCTTCCTGTTAGAATACTGACCCACTTTGCCAACACTGGTGTGGTTAACTGGTTTGGTCAATCAGCGAGGTAACCTGTGACCATTCGCTTCATTGCCGCTTCCCGGCTGCCCACGCCCTGGGCAACATTTACTATGCATGGCTTCGAAGATGAAGCCACCGGCAAGGATCATATCGCCTTAACGCTGGGCGATGTGACAGGCGACGAGCCGGTGTTGGGGCGGGTGCACTCCGAGTGTTTGACCGGCGATGCGCTTTTCTCCATGCGCTGCGACTGTGGCTATCAGCTCCAGGAAGCGCTGAAACGCATCGCTGAAGAGGGCCGCGGCGTCCTTTTTTATCTGCGCCAAGAGGGGCGCGGAATTGGTCTGTTAAACAAAATTCGTGCCTATCACCTGCAGGATCAAGGTGCGGATACGGTCGAGGCCAATGAGCAGCTCGGATTTGGCGCCGACATGCGCCGCTATGATCTGTGCGTACCGATGCTTAATCATTTGGGCATCACATCGTTAAGGTTAATGACCAATAACCCGCGCAAGGTGGATGCCCTCACCCGCGACGGCGTCAATGTCGTCGAACGCCTGCCGATCACCACTGGTCTGAACCCCCATAACGAACAGTATCTCTCAACCAAAGCGGGCAAGCTTGGCCATATGATGGCCCTGGATGACTTCACTCAGGCCAGCGATGTAGATATTGAACGTAAGGGGTGATATGAGTGGGGTATGGCATGCCAGGAGCGCCCCAGGATGAACGCCGTTAGTAAGGAGCATTACCAGCAGTATAAACAGCAGCGTGAAAAGCCATCCGAAGAAGAAGGTGAGTTCAGCGTTGTTGAAGAGTATCTGCACAGCATCACCCACGGTATTGGTGCCGTGCTAAGCCTGGTGGGAATGGTCGTGTTGCTGATAGTGGCGAGCTACGCTGCCCATGTCGATCCGTGGAAAATCGTTAGCCTGAGCATGTACGGTACCACGCTAGTGCTGCTGTATACCGCTTCGACTCTTTACCATGGCATCCCTCATCGGCGCTGGAAGCAGCGCTTTCAGTTACTTGATCACTGCGCAATTTATCTACTCATCGCAGGTACTTACACGCCCTTTTTACTCGTCAATATGCGCGGCCCTACGGGCTGGGTATTGTTTACCGCCGTGTGGTCGCTGGCGTTGGTGGGGATTGCTTGCATACTGCTATGGCCCCAGCGCTTTTCGATATTACGCGTGGCGATTTATCTGGTCATGGGCTGGATGATAGTGCTGGCGTCAGGAGAGATGGCGGCGAGTTTATCGACAACCGGCATCGTCTTGCTGGCCGCGGGAGGGATTACCTATACGCTAGGGGTGATCTTCTATGCCGTGCGCGCTATCCCCTACAACCATGCAATCTGGCATCTGTTTGTCGTTGCGGGCAGCATCTGTCACTACTTTGCCGTTTATAGCGCCGTTCTTCCGCACGTCTCGGCTGTTTAAGGGGTAATAGCTCGACTTCGGATCATTGCCCGCGTGAGCCGGCATGCCAATTAGATGGCTTTTAAAGGTATGACAAATACCTGTAAGTCACTGATTCACTCTGTAGACTAAACGTTAAACTTAAGTTTTAGCCTATTTAGCCGACAGTAGTATCAGGTGAGATACAAGCTTGATGTATTGAGCGCCGAACAGTCTGAAAAACATAGTGGGTTCGTATAGTGATGTCTATCGCCAGACCCAAAACGACATTCAATAAGATTTTCCAACAAGAGGATTGTCATGAGCACTGTTAACAACGCCCACGACACGACCATGCCGTCGGTACTGGGCAAAAAAGACAGTACTGATGAAATGGTGCACCGCATAGGCCACTTAACGCGCCTGCTGCGGGACAGCATGAAAGAACTGGGCTTAGATCAGCAGATAACACAGGCGGCGCAAGCAATACCTGATGCTAACGACCGTCTCAACTATGTGGCCTCAATGACCGAGCAGGCCGCAGAGCGGGCATTGAATGCCGTTGAGCGCGCTCAACCGGTGCAAGACAGCCTTGAAGAAGAAGGTGCTGCGCTTAATAAGCGCTGGCAGGCAGCGGCAGCCAAGCTCGCGGCGGTAGAAGGTGATGCTAATCTCGTCGAGGATACGCAGAACTTTTTTAGCAGTAAGCTTCCCAGCGCAACCGGGGCTACTCAAAAAGAGCTGCTTGAAATCATGATGGCTCAGGACTTCCAGGATCTCACCGGCCAGGTGATTAAGAAAATGATGGAAGTCATCAAACTCATCGAAGAGCAGCTTGTTCAGGTGCTGGTGGATAATGTTCCTCATGTCACCGACGGCGTTAAGTTGGAAGATGACCGGGATGAGCACGCCAAACTGCGCAATGGTCCGCAGGTAGGCGAAAGCAAGGTTGATGCAGTGTCAGGACAGGATCAGGTAGATGATTTGCTTGATGAGCTTGGCTTTTAGGCAAAGCCAACTAGTTAAAAACCGTTGCCATGCACTGCCGACAACGGTTTTTAAAGCGTTTTGGATGCTTTCTGCGTTGATTAGCTCTCTGCGGCAGCCTGCTCTTTTTCGATTGCTCTAGCCATCGCGGCGCGCTGAATGTGGCGTTCGCGATAGGCCATCAGCGGTTCGGGTAAGCGGTGCTTCATGCTGATCGCCCACGACAAGGTATGGGTTAAAAACAGATCCGCAAGGGTAAAGGCATTACCCACCAAGTTTTCTTGCCCGTTGTAGCGGCGCTCTAGCGCGCTTAGCGCACGCTGAAACTCCCAGGCGCAGACCGGCAAAATAGCGGGAACGCGCTTGTCAGTGGGCAGGGCAAATTTATGCTTGGCCTGATTCCACAGTGGCTGCTCAATTTCGGTAACGATAAAGCTGAGCCACTGGTCGACCTGAGCGCGGGCTGCGGGGTCGCTAGGCAGCAGCGTACCATCGCCATACTGCTCCGCTAGGTAACGGCAAATCGGCGCCGATTCAAATAGCGATACTTCCCCATCCTCAATCACCGGCACCTTGCCATCCGGGTGACGCGCCAAATGCTCGGCGGTTTGCCCCTCGCCTTTATCCAGCGCTACATGCTGGCATTGATACTCAAGGCCTAACTCTTCAAGCGTCCACGCTGCCCGTAGCGAGCGGGAGTGGGGGAAAGTGTATAGCGTGATCATGGCGTGCTCCTGGCGAAAAATCGATGCTTTAATTAGCGGGCGTGAACGTCGCTGTCGATTATCTAGATGCTATCAATTAGAGCTACCTCTAAGCGCTACCCCGCGCCTCACGGATCCGCTCGTAAGCGTTACCGATTTCGCTGGTACGCGCTTGGGCGACATCGCGCATGCTTTCGGGGAGGCCTTTGCCGGCGAGTTTGTCCGGATGGTTTTGGCTCATCAGGCGGCGGTAGGCTTTTTTGATTTCAGCATCGCTGGCGTCTTCAGAAACCCCTAGTACGCGGTAAGCGTCTTTGAGAGCCTCTTCGCTGGAGCCCTGGGAGTTAGCGGCGGCACCGTGCAGCATCGCTTCGATCTGCTGAACTTCGGCATCGCTGCAGCCAACACCGCGAGCAACGCGCAAGATCATTTCGTGCTCAGCAGGATGAAGTACCCCGTCTGCCGCTATGGCGGTTAACTGCACCTGGATAAACACTTGGCGTAAAACCGGCTGGCGCTGGGTAAGGCGGTTAACGTTGGCCAGCTCGGCGTCCAGATTGAAGTCATCGGCGCGGCCACGCTCAAAGGCAGCGCGAGCCTTGGCCCGCTGTTCGCCCTGCAGATGCATCTGGTCAAATAGCTTTTCGGCAACGTCCAACTCGCCATCGGTCACTTTGCCGTCGGCTTGGCACAGGCAGCCCATCACTGAAAAAATCGACTCCAGAAAGCCTTCCTGAATGCGCATTCGGGCGATATTCAGGCGACGGCTGATCCAGCGTCCCAGCCACCAGCCCAGACCGCCGCCAATCAGCAGCCCTACCGGGCCACCGAACGCAAGACCGATCAGGCCGAAAATAACAATAAGCAATAGCATAGCAATCTCAAAAGTGGTTTAAAGATAATGACTTAGGGTAATCGGGAGCGGATGGCGCGCTCGATGCCATCGCTATCCAGCTGGCAGTCGGCAAGCAGCTGCGGGGGTGTGCCATGCTCCACAAAAGCGTCCGGCAGGCCGAGGTTGAGCACTTCCACCTGAACGCCTTCGGCGTGGAGCAGCTCATTCACGGCGCTACCTGCGCCACCGGCTACCACGTTCTCTTCCAGGGTCACCAACAGTTCGTGCTCGTCGGCAGCGTGCAGCACTGCATCGCGATCCAGCGGCTTAATTGAGCGCATATTGATGTGGGTCGCATTGAGTCGTTCTGCGACTTCAGCGGCGGCGCTATTGAGGCTGCCAAAGGCGAGTAGCGCAATACGCACGCCGTCGTTGGCGGCATGGCGGCGCACTTCCGCTTTGCCAATGGCGAGTGGCTCAAGATGCGCGGGAATTTCCGCACCAGGGCCGGTGCCTCGGGGGTAGCGCACCGCGGCAGGGCCAGGGTGGTGATAGGCCGCACTCAGCATGGCGCGGCACTCGGCTTCATCCGCCGGGGCCAGAATCACCATGCCGGGCACGCATCGCAAGAAGGAGAGATCCATGCTGCCGTGGTGCGTGGGGCCGTCTTCGCCGACCAGGCCCGCGCGATCAATGGCGAAGGTGACGTCCAGATTCTGCACCGCGACGTCATGAATCAACTGGTCGTAACCGCGCTGCAGAAAGGTGGAGTAAATTGCCACCACGGGCTTCATGCCTTCGCAGGCCATACCCGCCGCAAGCGTTACCGCGTGCTGCTCGGCAATCGCCACATCGAAGTAGCGCTGAGGGTACTCTTTAGAGAAGCGAATCAGGTCGGAGCCTTCGCGCATGGCAGGGGTAATGCCCATCAGGCGCGGGTCGCTTGCCGCCATATCGCACAGCCAGTCGCCGAACACATTGCAGTATTTTTTCTTCGCTGGTGGAGGGGTAGCCAGCGGTTTCTTGACCGTCGTCGCGTTGGCTAACGTGTCGGGTTTTTCCAGCTTGGTAATAGCGTGGTAGCCAATCTGATCCGCCTCGGCGGGCAGGAAGCCTTTGCCTTTCACCGTTTTGATGTGCAGAAACTGTGGGCCGTCGAGGTCGCGCAGGTTTTCTAGCGTATGGGTTAATGCGTCGAGGTCATGGCCATCGATGGGGCCCACGTAGTTAAAGCCCATCTCTTCAAACAGCGTGGCGGGGCTGACCATGCCTTTCATATGCTCTTCAGTGCGCCGGGCAAGTTCCAGTGCGCCGGGCAGGTGCGAAAGCACTTTTTTGCCCTCTTCGCGTATTTTCAGGTAGGGCTTGCTGGAGAGCACCCGGGCAAGGTAGGTCGCCATGCCGCCGACGTTCTCGGAAATCGACATCTCGTTGTCGTTGAGTACGACCAGTAAATTGGCATCCACGTGCCCCGCATGGGCAAGAGCTTCAAAGGCCATTCCGGCGGTGAGCGCACCGTCGCCGATAATCGCACATACGTGTCGCTTTTCGCCCTGTGCCTTCGCTGCCAGTGCCATGCCCAACGCAGCTGAAATCGACGTGCTGGAGTGACCCACGCCGAAGGTGTCGTACTCTGACTCGGCGCGGCGAGGAAACGCCGCCAGGCCGCCGTGCTGGCGAATACTGAGCATCGTCTCGCGGCGGCCGGTGAGGATTTTATGCGGATAAGCCTGGTGGCCAACGTCCCAGACTAAACGGTCGTGGGGCGTATTAAAGGCGTGGTGCAGGGCAACGCTCAACTCGACCACGCCGAGCCCGGCGCCAAAGTGACCGCCGGAAACACCCACGCTATAAAGCAGGTAGGCGCGTAGCTCGTCGGCTAGTTGGGCGAGCTGGGAGGCATTCATGGCCCGCAGCGCGGCGGGATGGTCAAAGGAGTCGAGCAGCGGCGTCGTGGGGCGCTCGCGGGGGATTTCGTCGAACAGCTTCATGGGCATCTTTAGTGGTCGCGCTCGATCATATAGTGGGCTAAGTCGGCCAGCGGTGCAGCACGTTCGCCCAGTGGGGCGAGCGCGGCAATGGCCTCGTCAATCAGGCTGTGTGCTTTGCGTTGAGCGCCCTCTAACCCCAGCAGGCTGGGGTAAGTGGGCTTGGCGCGTGCAGCATCGGCGCCTGACGTTTTGCCTAGGGTAACGGTGTCGCCGGTCACATCCAGGATGTCGTCGTGAATCTGAAAGGCTAGACCAATGGCGCGGGCGTAGCGAGTAAGCGCCGTTAAGCGAGGGTCTGTGTCTTCAACGGCTACCAGTCCCCCCAAGCGCACAGCGGCAACAATGAGGGCGCCAGTTTTATGGGCGTGCATATGGGCCAGGGCGTCCACATCCGGGTGGCCGCCGACGGCGTCTAAATCCAGCGCCTGCCCCGCCACCATGCCATCACGTCCAGAGGCGGAGGCCAGGGTGTGCACCAAATGGCCCAGTCGCGGATGTGCATTGCTGGCCAGCACTTCGAAGGCCAGCGCCTGCAGTGCGTCACCGGCCAGAATCGCACTCGCTTCATCAAAGGCTTTATGCACAGTAGGCTGACCACGGCGAAGGTCATCGTCATCCATGGCGGGTAAGTCATCATGGATTAACGAGTAGGCGTGGATTAACTCAATGGCCGCGGCGGGGGCGTCCAGGGCGTCGTTTGTAGCACCGAGTGCCTGCCCGGCCATATACACCAGTAGCGGGCGCAGGCGTTTACCACCGGCCAGCAGACCATGGCGCATGGCGGCCTCAAGCCGAGGTGCTACCGCTGGGCGGCTATCAAACAGCGCCGCTAGCGTGGCGTCCACGCGGGCATTGCTGGTCTGGCGCAGGGTGGCAAGCTGGCTAGGCTGCATGGCTACCATGGTGGCGTCTCCTTGCTGTCATCCTCGGCCGCCTCCTTGGGGTCGTCGGGGCCAGTAAAAGGCGTTACGTTTAAACGCCCTTCGCTGTCTTCACTCAGCGCCCGCACCTTAAGCTCGGCGCTATCCAGGCGTTGTTGGGCATCGCGGGTTAGCCGCACGCCCTGTTCAAACGCGGTCAGTGCATCTTCCAATGAGAGCTCGCCTGACTCGAGACGTTCAACGATGGTTTCAAGTTGTTCAACCGTCGCGGCAAAGTCCTGCGGGGGTGATGTCGTGTCGCTCATTGGGGTATGCCTGCAAACCGGTATGTTTTTAAATAAGCTTAAATAAGCCCACAGTATACACCGAGGCTGGGGGGCGGCGTCTGCCCTCTTCGAATACCGCTTGTTGCGCGACTTGCGATCCATTCATCGTCACCACGCAGACTTTTCATCATTCACAACCGGCCTGAACGACGCGGGTTGTGCTACGATATGCGCCTCCCGTGAACCGATACACGGCGCATGCCGCCGACCATAGAGGTTGATTCAGCCATGGCCAAAACGTCCCTGGAAAAGAGCAAGATCAAGATCCTGCTACTCGAGGGCGTCCACCAAAGTGCGGTGGACAATTTTCACACGTCAGGATACGCCAATATTGAGCACCTGCCGACGTCCCTTGATGAGGATGCGCTGATCGAAAAGATCCGCGATGTTCACTTCATCGGTATTCGTTCCCGCACCCAGTTGACGGAGCGCGTGTTCGAGGCGGCGGAGAAGCTGGTCGGCGTGGGCTGTTTCTGTATCGGCACCAATCAGGTCGATTTAACCGCTGCCCTTACCCGTGGCATCGCGGTATTTAACGCGCCGTACTCCAATACCCGTTCGGTGGCAGAACTGGTACTGGCAGAAGCGATTATGCTGCTGCGCGGTATCCCAGAGAAGAACGCCCGCGCCCACCAGGGCGGCTGGCTGAAGTCCGCGAAAAACTCCCATGAAGCACGGGGTAAAACCCTGGGCATCGTGGGCTACGGCAGCATCGGCGCGCAGCTTTCGGTGCTGGCCGAATCGCTGGGCTTTAACGTCATTTACTACGATGTCGTCGCCAAGCTGGGCATGGGCAATGCCAGCCAAGTAGGCAGCCTTGAAGAGCTTCTGGGCCGGGCCGATGTGGTCAGCCTGCACGTGCCAGACCTTGCCTCTACCCGCTGGATGATCGGCGCGAAAGAGATCGCTGCCATGAAGCAAGGCGCTATCTTGATTAACGCTGCCCGCGGCAGCGTGGTTGAAATTGATGCGCTGGCTGAGGCGATTAAGGCTGGCAAGCTTAACGGCGCCGCGATTGATGTCTTCCCAGTTGAGCCGAAAGGCAACAACGAGGAGTTCCAGAGCCCGCTACGCGGCCTGGAAAATGTGATTCTGACCCCGCATATCGGTGGCTCCACCCTGGAAGCTCAGGAGAACATCGGTATCGAAGTGTCAGAAAAACTGATCACTTACTCCGATAACGGCACCACCGTGACCTCGGTCAATTTCCCAGAAGTCGCGCTGCCCGCTCACCCGGACAAGCACCGTTTGCTGCATATTCACGATAACGTGCCGGGCGTGCTGTCGCAGATTAACCGCGTGCTGTCTGAAAATGACATCAACATCTCCGGTCAATACCTGCAGACCAATGAAAAAGTCGGTTATGTAGTTATTGATGTGGATAAAGCCTACGGCCCCCAGGCGCTGGAAGCATTGAAGCAGGTGGAGCATACGCTGAAGATTCGTGCCCTTTATTCGGCGCAAAACAACTAAAGCAGTTTATTAAAATAAGCGTGTTGTAAAAACGGCGCCTCTTGCGAGGCGCCGTTTCTGTTAGGGTGGTCTAGTGGGCTCGCCCAGTGTTTAAGCAAGATCAAACAGCAGCACTTCGCCTGCCTCTTTGCCGGTAAGGTTGATCGCCTCATCCGGTTGGAACGCCGCGGCGTCGCCTGCGCTCAGCGTCTCACCGTTAACCTCCATTTCACCATTCACCACATGCAGCCAAGCGTAGCGGGAAGGAGGCGCAGTTGCCTGTTCGCCAGCGTTAAACAAGCCTGCGTAAAGATTCACATCCTGGTTGATGCTCACAGACCCGTCGCGGCCTTCTTCAGAAGCCACTAAACGCCATCGCCCTTGACGCTCAGCGACAGGGAAAGCCTTCTGCTCGTAGCTGGGTTTGATGCCGAGCTGCTTGGGTTCAATCCAGATCTGTAGAAAGTGCAGCTCATTCTCCTTGGAGTGATTGAACTCGCTGTGCAGTACCCCGGTGCCTGCCGACATGCGCTGCACATCGCCCGGGCGCATCACCTCGCCGTTGCCCATGTTGTCTTTGTGCTCCATCTCACCATCCAATACGTAGGAGATGATCTCCATATTGCGGTGAGGGTGGGCGCCAAAACCATGGCCGCCAGCAACGCGGTCTTCGTTGATCACGCGCAGGGCGCGAAATCCCATATGGTTGGGGTCAACGTAGTTGGCAAACGAAAAGGTATGGAATGAGCGTAGCCAGCCGTGGTCGGCGTAGCCCCGCTCGTTTGAACGACGAATAATCATGGTGTGCTCCGCAGGTTGCGTGAGATTGAATAATGACAATATACGCCTTGCTGACGCCTTGTGGGGTGAAGCTTTCAGCACGTTTCTGTCGAATAAATCGATGTATTAAATGCCGGGCTGGGAGGACTGTTTGAAGAGCCAGGGCAAGCCATTCTCGGGGCAGACATGGCGCTTTGCCCTCGGCTTTTGGCTAGCTTTCGAGTAAAATCCCCGCCTCTGTTAACCCGGTCCGCCCTTTGCGAGGGTGACTACCAGGAGCTTTGCATGTCTGTATCCAACACGGCCTCAACCCCAATGCCGCCCATTGTGGTCGCGGCGCTCTATAAGTTTGTCACCCTGAACGACTTCGAAGCGCTGCGCGAGCCGCTGCGCCAAACCATGCTCGATAACGACGTAAAGGGCACGCTGCTACTCGCCAAAGAGGGCATTAACGGCACGGTGGCGGGCAACCGTGAAGGTATTGACGCGCTGCTTACTTGGCTGACCGCTGATCCGCGCTTGGCTGATATTGATCACAAAGAGTCTTATTGCGACGAAACGCCGTTCTACCGCACCAAGGTCAAGCTCAAAAAAGAGATCGTCACCCTCGGCGTACCGGATATCGACCCTAACGACACCGTGGGCACCTACGTCGAGCCGGAAAACTGGAACGACATCATTGCCGACCCGGAAGTGCTGGTGATCGATACCCGCAATGATTACGAAGTGGCGATTGGCAGCTTCGAGCGGGCGATCGATCCTAAAACCACCACATTCCGAGAGTTTCCCGAGTACGTGCGCGAGCACTACGACCCGGAAAAACATAAAAAAGTAGCGATGTTCTGCACCGGTGGCATCCGCTGTGAAAAAGCCTCCAGCTTTATGCTGAAAGAGGGCTTTGAAGAGGTCTATCATCTGAAAGGTGGCGTGCTGAACTACCTGGAAAAAGTCCCGGAAGAGCAGTCGCTATGGAAAGGTGAGTGTTTTGTATTCGATAACCGCGTGACGGTGCGCCACGACTTAAGCAAAGGCGAATTCGAGCAGTGCCACGCCTGCCGCATGCCGATCTCCGCCGAGGATATGCAGTCTTCCGCTTATGAGCCGGGCATTAGCTGCCCACACTGCATTGATTCGTTGCCAGAGAAGACCCGCGCCGCCGCTCGCGAGCGCCAGCGCCAAATCGATCTAGCCAAACAGCGTGGCGAGCCGCACCCCTTAGGCCGCGATACCCGCCTGATGAAGAAATGAAGTAGCGCACAGCAGGTAAGATTTTTAAACAAGAAACGTACGTAAAGCTTGTGCGCTAGACTGATGGGCAAAGTGTTACTCAACCTCAGGAGTTCACCATGCCTATCCCCTCTGACGGTCTATCGTCAACGGCTTCCCCTCTGCAGCGCCTTGACCACCAGGGCATAACAACGCTGACGATGGGCACACCGGAGCGCTTTAATGCGCTCTCGGAAGCCATGCTGGAAGCGCTTCATGACGCGTTAGCCGATATTGCCGACGATAGCAGCGTACGCTGCGTGGTCATTGCCGCCGAAGGAAAAGCCTTCTGCGCTGGGCATGACCTGAAGCAGATGCGCGCCAACCCCGATAAAGCCTACTACCAAGCACTGTTTACCCGCTGTAGCGACGTCATGCAGGCCATTGTGCATTTGCCGGTGCCAGTGATTGCCAAAGTGCAGGGCATCGCCACCGCCGCGGGCTGCCAACTCGTCGCGAGCTGTGATCTGGCCGTCGCCGCGCGCAGCGCCCGCTTTGCCGTTTCCGGTATCAACGTTGGCCTGTTTTGCTCCACCCCGGCGGTAGCACTTTCCCGCAACGTTGCCCGTAAGCGTGCCATGGAGATGCTGCTTACCGGCGAATTTGTCAGTGCCGAGCAGGCCGCCGAGTGGGGCTTGATTAACCGCGTGGCAGAAGACGGTGCGCTGGATGAGGCAATTCAAGAGCTGACAGCCAGTATCTGCGCTAAAAGCGCCGTGGCGGTGCGCACCGGAAAAGCCATGTTTGCCCGCCAGCTTGCCATGCCGCTCGACGAAGCCTACGCCTTTGCCGGGGAAACCATGGCCTGCAATATGTTGGCCGAGGATGTAAGCGAGGGGATTGATGCGTTTATTGCCAAGCGGCCACCGCATTGGCGACATCGCTGACGTGCTACCGCTGACGCACCATCGCTGAATGAATGGAATTCGTTTCCGTAAACGCGACAATCGCCGTGCTGTCACGTTATCCTGACGCCCTTTATGTTTTCAGGGAAGGCGCCGTCAGAAAAGGCGCTGTTAGTACGTATTAGAAGCGCTTTTGGGAGCTTATTTTAGGAGCGCCTTTTTGGAGAGAGCCAGGTGAGTGAAGCCAAACGCAGGACGGTCGGACGTCCGGCGAGTACCGCCAAAGCTAGCGGAGGCCACAGCCAGTCGCTGGTGCGTGGCTTAACACTGTTGGAGTACCTTGCGGCCAGCCCGCTTGGGTTGGCCCTTTCAGAAGTGGCAGAGATGGCCGAATTGGCGCCTTCTACCACCCACCGTTTGCTGCAAGCCTTGCAGAGCCAGGGGTTTGTGACCCAGGAGAACGAGCAGGGGCTATGGCGAATCGATGTTAAAACCTTCCGTATCGGCAATAGCTTTCTAGAAGCCCGCGACGTAGTGGCCACAAGTCGGCCCTTTCTGCGCCGCTTAACCGCTGAAACCGGTGAAACGGCCAACTTAGGCATCCGTGATGGGGCCACGGCGGTGTTTCTAGCCCAGCACGAGTCACCGCAGATGATGCGCATGATCACCCGCTTAGGCTCCCGCGCGCCGCTGCATGCCTCTGGGGTAGGTAAAGCACTGCTGGCGTGGATGCCCGATGACGAACGTGCGCAACTGCTGGATGGTCGTGAGCTGGCAAGAGTGACCGCCAATACGCTCTATCAGCCCGATACTCTGGGTGTGGAAATAGAGCAGATTCGCGCTCAAGGCTTTGCCTGCGACCGGGAAGAGCATGCCGTTGGCCTACATTGCGTGGCTGCCTGTGTGTTTGATGAGCACGGCGTGCCGCTGGCAGCGATCTCGGTTTCAGGCCCGGTGGCGCGAATTCCGGAAGCCCGCTTACTAACCCTAGGGGCGCTAGTCCGCCAAACGGCCGATGAGATAACCCTACAGTTGGGTGGGCAGGTGCCGCGTTAACGTGGGTCGCTGAGGTTATGGTAAGCCTATGCTAAGCCTGTTTTTTGTTGCCCTGGTCAGCGCAACGCTGCTGCCCGGTGGGTCGGAAGTGTGGTTAGCGCGGCTGTGGTGTCTCGGTGAGCCTCCGTTAGGGCTGTGGTTAGTGGCCACGGCGGGTAACACCCTTGGCAGCATGATCAACGTAGTAATGGGCCGCTATGCACGTCAGTTTCAGGATCGCCGTTGGTTCCCCGCATCGCCACGTAGCTTGGCTCGCGCAGAAGGCTGGTATCACCGCTTTGGCGAGCTGAGCCTGTTGATTTCCTGGGCGCCGATTATTGGCGACCCCCTCACCGTGTTGGCCGGCGTGTTTCGGCTGCCCTGGTGGCGGGCACTGACCTGGATCGTGGTCGCTAAAGGCGCGCGTTACGCCGTGGTGTTACTGCTGGCACAGCAGTGGCTAGTCCCGCTATGCCAGTGAAACGCCTTATTAATCAAGTCATGTTACCCTGTACAACTTTTTAACAAGCTGTGCAGGCAGTGTAGAGTGTAAGCAACATAAGTTGCCTAACGTTAGCTTGCGTAAAACCAGGCAGCCGTTAGATTGAACACAACACTCACCCAAAAGGAGGTTTAGGTGTGAAGCCACTTCGTTTATTACCCTGGCTAGGTGTCTGGCTGTTGGCAATGGTTGCCATCATGGCCACGCCAGCAATGGCGCAGAGCACGTCAAGTGAGTCGGCCAGCGCCGATGCGGCATCCTCATCTGAGGCAGCGCCGACGTCCTACGAGGCGCTGGCAAACCTGCTGGAGGATGAGCAGTCGCGGCAAGAATTGATTGAAATGTTGCGTAATCAAGCCTCAGCGCTGCCCGAAGGTGTTGCTACAGAACTCTCCCCGGAAGCGGCTGCTCAAGGCAGTGAGATAGCACCGGAGGATGTTTCGCTGCCGCGCCAACTCGCTGAGCTCACCAGTCGTGTGGTCAGCGATGTGGGAGGCCAGTTCGAGCAAGTGGTAGGCATTGTTGGTGGGCTGTTGGCGGGTCAAGAGGGCGACAGTGTCTTTGATATGGGCGCGTTCACCAGTGCGGCGATTAATTTAGGCATGGTGATTGTCGCCACCTTTGCGCTGTTTATGATTGTTCGACGGTTAGCTAAGCCGCTGTTTACTAAAATCAGCGGCTGGTCGCTGAATGGCAACAATTTAACCCCCGTTTTACGTTTGGTTGTCTGCGTTGCAATTGCGGCGGTCATCGATGTGCTGCTTGTCGGCTTGGCCTATGTGGGTGGTAATCTGCTGGCCACCTTTGCGATTGGTGAAGCCGGGGAGCTTTCGACCCGTGCCTCTTTGTTTTTAAATGCGTTCTTGATTATTGAACTGCTCAAAGCCGGTGTGCGGATGCTGTTCTCTTCGCGCTACGAAGGGCTGCGCTTACTGCCTATTTCTGCTCAGGAAGCCTCCTACTGGAATCGCTGGCTAGCCCGTTTGATCGGCATGGTTGGTTACGGTCTGATGGTGGTAGTACCGCTGGTTAACTTCTACGTGGCGGCCTCGCTGGGGCAAGCGGTCGGCACGCTGATTATGCTGTTAGCATTTATCTACGCAGTGGTCGTAGTACTAAGAAACCGCACCCGCCTGCGCGACAACCTGAACGAGATGGCGGCAAAATCAACGCTGACTGCCAGCCGCGTCTCGCTGCAGCTATTTGCGCGTACCTGGCACCTGTTCGCGCTGCTCTATTTCTTGATCGTATTTGTGCTGACGTTAACGCGACCCGGCGATGCGCTGCCGTTTGTAATGTACGCCACTCTGAAGTCGCTGGCCGCTATTGTCGTTGGGCTCTTGGTGTCGTCTTTCCTCACCCAGACCATTGGCCGTCGGATTACTCTGTCGGACGATCTGCGGCGAAAACTACCGCTGCTTGAAAAGCGCTTGAACAGCTATGTACCCAATGCACTTCGCGTGCTGCGTACGATCATTCTGATCGTGGTCATCATGTTGGTGCTGAACGCCTGGGGCGCCTTTGATCTTGCTGCTTGGTATGCTTCTGAAGGCGGTGCCGTGCTGGTCGGCAATCTGACCAGCGTGGCGGTGATTTTGATCGTGGCGCTCGCCGTTTGGCTGGGGCTGGCGAGCCTTATTGAGCATAAGCTCAATCCGGAAACCGGCTACGGAGAGCCGTCGGCGCGGGCGAAAACCCTTCTCAGCCTATTTCGCAATGCCCTGGCGATCGCCATGGTGACGATAACCGGCATGATCGTGCTGTCGGAAATTGGCATCAATATCGGCCCGCTCATTGCCGGTGCCGGTGTGCTTGGTTTGGCGATTGGTTTTGGCGCCCAGAAGCTGGTGCAGGACGTTATCACCGGGGTGTTTATCCAGGTTGAAAATGCCATGAATACCGGGGATGTGGTAACGGTCGGTGGCGTGACGGGCACCGCCGAGCGGCTTAGTATCCGCTCTGTAGGGATTCGCGATTTGTCCGGGACTTATCACATCGTGCCGTTCTCCAGCGTGGATACCGTATCTAACTACATGCGCGAGTACGGCAACCATGTGGGCGAATACGGCATTGGCTATAACGAGAGCATTGACGAAGCCATTGAGCAGCTCAAACTGGCCTTTGAGGATCTCAAAGCCAGCGAAGAGTTCGGTACCAAGCTGCTGGCTGATCTCACCGTTGCGGGGGTTACCGCCCTGGCAGATAGCTCTGTGAACATCCGTGTGGTGATTAAAACCACGCCGGGTGATCAGTGGGCCGTCGGCCGCGCCTACAATCGTCTGGTTAAACTGCGCTTTGATGAGGCGGGTATCGAGATCCCCTTCCCGCACACCACGCTCTACTTTGGCGATAACAAAAACGGCAATCCACCGCCTGCCCATGTGCGGGTATTGGAGTCGACTGCTAAAGAGAAGAAGGTGGAGGAGTCAGCAGTTGCTACGCCAGCTGCTAAGAGCGACACTCCAGAAGGAGTGCAGCAAACCAACGAGCCTGATCATCTGAAACCCGACCACGATGATGTCGATGAAACCTAAACGGTGTTCATCTTAACCTTCAGCAGGGCCGCCTTCGGGCGGCCCTGCTGCGTTTGGAGCAGAAGCAATTTTAAGCCGAGTCATTAAGCAGAGTTCTTAAGCCTAGTTATTCAAGCAGAGTAATTTTCCGAGTGACGCCCCTCTAAATTGATTGACTCCCCGCCATCGACAAACAGAATCTGCCCCGCTACAAAGGGATTGTCCAACAAGTAGTGCAAAGCTTGTACAAGATGGTCGGGGTGACCCTGGCGCTTGAGCGGAATGCCTTCAATACGCCACTCGATATAGGCGCTAGTGCGCTGGGAAGCGGGCAGTACCACGCCGGGGGCGATGCCGTTAATGCGAATGCGCGGTGCGAACTCCAGAGCCGCCATACGAGTCATCTCCGCCAGGCTTTTTTTAGATAGCAGATACGCCGCGTAAGGGTATTGGTGGTAGGCCACTTTGTTATCGATGATATTAATCACCTGGCCCTCTTTCACCTCTTTGGCAAAGTGGCGTGTCAGCAGTAGTGGGGTAAACATATTGACCCTAAACTGCGTCTCCAGCATCGCCAGCTCGGTCGCCGCGATCAGCGCAGGTTCGTAGGCAGAGGCGCTGTTCAGCAGCAAATTAAGCCCAGGAAAACGGCTTTTTGCTGCCTGAATTAAATCTCGCGGTTCATCGCTTAAAAAATCGCAGTGAAATATTTCACACTCCCGTCCTTTTGTGCGAATGCTGTTGGCGACCTCTTCCGCCTCTTCGCGGGAGCGATTAACGTGTAGTGCAATATCGAAACCGGCATCAGCCAACGCTTCGGAGAAGAATCGGCCCAAGCGGGTAGCACCGCCGGTTACCAGAGCAGCTTGTTGGTGCATAAAGCGTTCCCTACAGTTTTATTGGTATAGGAGGACTTTCTGCGTGAGTGCAGCGTTTGTCAATAACTTATACAGAGCTTACACGAGGCGCTAGATTTGGAGGTGTTAAAAAAGTGCCCTACTCTAGGGTAGTTCTACAAGGCGTCACTTTGAACAGGATGTCGCTATGCCACCCATGTCTTTACCTTCCGAACATGCCGCTCAGCTTCATGAGTGTTTTATCTCACTGGGATCCAATATCGACCCTGACCACTATTTCGTTCAAGCACTTGAGATTATCAGCCGCGAGTGCGTGTTGTTGGCACGTTCAAAAGCTATTCGTACAGCGCCTGTGGGGTACCAGCATCAGCCCGATTTCTTGAACGCCGCACTGTTGGTGAACACGCCGCTTGAACGTGAAGCGTTTCGCAATTATCTCAAAGGGGTAGAAGATCGTCTGGGCCGTGTGCGAGGTGCAATTAAATCGGGCCCGCGGACTATGGATCTAGATATCGTGGCGTGGGATGGGGAGATCGTTGATGATGGCTACTTCCAGCACGACTACGTGAGAAAACCGATCGATGAAGTACTGATTAGCAGCGGCCGCACCCTGGAACCTTCAAAGCACTTATGATTTTTGTTTACAGGCCGATAATAACGCCATAGCCACCAGGTTTTAGGTGGGCTAACTTCCTCCGGAGGCGTGCGTTGCTCAGCCTAAATACCAATGTGATGTCGCTTATCGTGCAGAACAATCTGCGCGGCAGTCAGCAGGCCATGCAGACAGCCATGCAGCGTCTCTCTTCAGGGCTGCGTATTAATAGCGCCAAGGATGATGCCGCCGGTCAGGCGATTGCCAATCGTATGACCGCGCAAATCAAAGGCATGACCCAGGCGATCCGTAACACCAATGATGGCATTTCAATGGTGCAGACGGCGGAAGGCTCACTCAATCAGATTAACGACAACCTGCAGCGTATCCGTGAGCTGAGTGTACAAGCGGCTAACGGCACGAACTCTTCCGATGACCTTGTTTCTATCCAAGACGAAATCGATCAACGTTTAGAAGAGATTGAGCGCATCGCCGAGCAGAGTAATTTCAACGGCATTGGGCTGATTGATGAGTCAAAATCGTTAAATATTCAGGTGGGTGCTAACGATGGCAATGTCATTGCGGTGCGTTTTGAAGGGATGAGCTTGCTGGCGCTGGGCCTGGAGGGCTTTAGCGTTTTGGAAGGAAGCGCGACAGAGAGCCCGCTGGCGGCCATGGATGACGCTATCAAGCGCGTAGATCGTCAGCGCAGCTATATGGGCGCCGTGCAGAATCGCTTTGAAAGCGTGATTGATGGGCTTAATACCAACATTATCAACAGTTCCGCTGCCCGGTCGCGCATTCAGGATGCCGACTACGCTAAGGAAGTCTCCAATCTTATTCGTGCACAGATCCTGCAGCAGGTAGGCATCGCTATGTTAGCCCAGGCCAACCAGCAGCCGCAGATGATTCTGCGGCTTCTGGAAAGGTTATAAAATTGATAGGGCTTTCAATCAGACTGGACTGCTGAGCTAGTCAATAATCCCCTGTTCACGGGCCATGGCGTAGGCTGCCTGCGGACCATTCCAGAGTGACGGCATTAGTATCAACGAGACCGGAATCGCAGTAATCACAATGAACTGCTGTAGCGCGCCAATTTGACCTGCGCCCATATACAGCAGTACCGCAGCCATCAGCGCCATGGCGATTCCCCAAAACGCCCGCATGACCGGGCTGGGGTTATCATGGCCCGCGCCTACTACCGCAATGGCGTAGCTCATCGAGTCTCCGGTGGTGGCAACGAAAATGGTGGTCAGCATCAGGATCGCCAGTGCCATCCAGGTACCGCCGGGCAGTGCCTGGGCAACGGTTAAGGTAGCTACATCAAACTGGAAGTTGTTGAGCGCTTCGGTCAGGTCAATCACGCCGGTGAGCTGATAATAGATACCTGAGCCGCCGAGCAGGGTAAACCAAACGGTGGTGGCAATCGGCGCCAGGATCGCTACCGCGATGATCATTTCGCGGATGCTGCGACCGCGGGAAATACGTGCCACAAAAATAGCCATCAGTGGCGCGTAGCCAATAAACCAAGCAAAGAAAAATACTGTCCACCACTGCATCCACCATGCCGGAGCGGTCTCTGCGGTCATTGTGGCCATGGTAAAGAATTCGCTGATATACGCGCCCATACCTGAAACGTAGCTATTGACTAAAAACAGCGTCGGGCCAAAGACAATAATGACCGCACCAATGGCTAGCGCCAGTAGTACATTAAAGCGGCTAAGCAGTTGAATACCTTTGTGGACACCGCTCATGGAAGAGAGCACATAGATGCTGCCGAGCACGGCAAGAATGATCAACTGACCGGGATAACCTTCTGGTAAGCCAAACAGTTCGTGCAGGCCGAAGCTGACCTGGGTAGCCAGAAAGCCAATCGGGCCCACGGTGCCCGCAACTAAAGCAATCACGCAGCAGGCATCGACAATGCCACCAAGTGGGCCGCGCATTAGGCGCTCCCCTAGTACTGGGTAGAGCAGGGTACGCGGCTGAAGAGGTTGCCCCTTCACGTAATGGGCGTGGGCGAGAACCACTGCCGTTAACGATCCTAGTACTGCCCAAGCCATAAAGCCCCAGTGCATAAAGGACTGTCCCAGGGCGCCGGAAACGGCCTCAGCCGTGCCTGCTTCGCTCTCAAAGGCGGGAGGTGTTACCACAAAGTGGTATACCGGCTCGCCAGCTGCAAAGAACACCCCGCCGCCTGCCAGCAGAGTACACAGAATAATCGAAAGCCACTTAAACGTGCTCATTTCTGGTGCATCGAGATTGCCGATTTTCGCTTTAGCGGCGGGTGTCATAGCCAAGCCGATGGCGATGAAGAAGGTCAATAGGAGTAGCAGTTGAAAGTAGCTTCCTAATACTAACGCGGTCCAGGCGAAACCCGCGCTGATACTGTCAGCGACTAGCGTTAGGTCGTAAAGCGACAAAGCGAGAAAGGCGACGATGAAGCCAATACTGAATATCAGCACAATTGGATCGCCGAGCGAAAACCTTTGGGAGCCCTCTACGTTGGGGCTAGGCTGGGGCATGTCAAATACCTTATGGGGAGCGGGGGAAGTGGAGATAACAGCCTATCAAAGCGCGCCGTTAAGCTGTTTAACGGCGCATAGTCGTCAAGGTAGTTACTGATTGATGCTGGTGAAATAACGGATAAAAAAAAGCGCCATTCAAGGAATGGCGCAAGACAGGAAACTGAGCGTAGTATATCGACAATTTAGACCAACGTCTAATATGTTTTAACTTGGTGCATAGTCCAGGTGCAAATGCACTGTTTTGGCCATGCGGCGGTAGGTGGTGATACCTGGGTGGAAATATAACGGTTTGAAAATAAAGTAAAAATCCAATAATGGCAGTATTGCTGCAATGCTAAAGCATATTTTGTATACAAGGTATGCTCACGATGATGACCTCCACTTCGAAACGCCGTTTTTCTCCTGCGCGCCTGCTGACTGGCTGCGCGACAGCGTTGGTTTTATTTCCGGCTGTTAGCCATGCCAACGACACCCAAATACGTTTTCAGCTGGATTGGCGCTTTGAGGGCCCCTCCGCGCCGTTTTTAATGGCTGCTGAGAAAGGCTACTTCGCTGATGAAGGGCTGGACGTTCAGATCGATTCCGGCAGCGGCTCGGCGGGGGCGATTAACCGCGTGGCGTCTGGGGCCTACGAAATGGGCTTTGGCGATCTGAATGCGCTGGTCGAGTTTCTCGCTGAAAATCCCGATGGCCCTGGTATTCAGGGCGTCTATATCGTCTACGACGGCACACCCGCTGCAGTGTTTGCGCGTAAAGAGAGCGGTATAGAGAGCCCGGCTGACTTAGCCGGTAAAACCATCGCCGCCCCCGCCTTTGACACCGGTTACCGCGCCTGGGGCGTGTTTGCCGCCGCTAATGATCTGGAAGCCGACGCAGTTGAGTGGCAGAACGTCGACCCCACGCTGCGTGAAACGCTGCTCACCCGGGGCGATGTGGATGCCATCACCGGTTTTTACTTTACCAGCCTGCTCAACCTTGAAGAGCGGGGGATGAGTGAAGAGGAACTCACCATCATGCCGTTCCCCGAATACGGCGTGCCGCTTTATGGTAATGCGATCATCGCCAGTGAGGCCTTTGCAGAGGCTAATCCCGACGCCGTGCAGGGCTTTCTACGCGCCTTCAACCGCGCCTTGGGGGAGACCATTGCGGATCCTGATGGCGCCATTGAGTACGTCAAAAATCGCGATGGCCTGATTGATGTAGAGATGGAAACCCGGCGCCTGAAGCTTGCCTTGGAGAGCGTCGTCGATACCCCCGATGCCCGGGAGCACGGCGTGGGTGGTGTGGATGAAGCGCGTTTGGCTCAGGCCATTCAACTGGTCGCCGACGCCTATGACCTGCCCGCCGTGCCTTCGCCAGAGCAGGTGTTTAACTCAAGCTACTTACCTACTCAGGAAGAGCGCAGGCTGTTTTCGGCAGAGGGCGAATAAGCATGTCGGCAGCGTTCGTCACCTTCGATGACGTTAGCCTGGCCTACGATAAGTCGGGCAACGCCATTGAAGACATCAACCTGAGTATCCACGAAGGCGAGTTCGTCGCATTCGTGGGCCCCTCCGGCTGCGGTAAATCGACCTTTATGAAGCTCTGCACCGGTCTGCATGCGCCTACCACTGGTGCCGTGCGAGTGGATGGAGAGCCGGTTACAGGCCCACTGAAGATCTCCGGCATGGCGTTTCAAAATGCCAACCTGCTGCCCTGGCGCACCACCTTGGATAACGTCTTGCTGCCGCTGGAGATCGTCAAACCTTACCGCCAACAGTTTCGTAAGCGGCGCGAAGAGTTTGTCGGCTGGGCACGCAAGCTGCTCAAGACTGTAGGGCTTGAAGGCTACGAAGATCAGTACCCGTGGCAGCTTTCTGGTGGTATGCAGCAGCGGGCGTCGATCTGCCGGGCGCTGATTCACCAGCCGCGTTTACTAATGCTGGATGAACCCTTCGGTGCGCTGGATGCCTTTACCCGCGAAGAGCTGTGGTGCGTGCTGCGTGACCTGTGGGAGGCACAGCGTTTTACGGTAGTGCTGGTGACCCACGACCTACGCGAGGCGGCGTTTCTGGCCGATACCGTCTACATCATGAGCCGCCGCCCTGGCCGAGTGATTGAGCGCCGTCAAATAGAGCTGCCGCGACCCCGAGCACTGGAAACCACCTACCAAAAACCCTTTATTGATCTGGTTCAGGAGCTGCGGGCTCAAATTGGCGAAGTGCGCAGCACTTGATACCCGCACTTAATGTTTATTCATCAGCTTATGTGGAAGGCCGCTTCCAGCGGGCGAAGGGTGCCGCAGGCACCCCCGGCTATAAAGCTGGCAGCCTCAATGGTCGCGAGCTAAAGCTACCTCCCACCGAAGGCTGTTATCAGGCTGGCAAAGCCAATTGCACGCTTAGTTACAAGAAACCTACTTAATATCAGTACTAAATAAAAGGTACATTTATGGCACAGAATCCCCCGTTAATTGAACGACTGGCGCCGTGGATAGCGGTGGTGGCGCTGGTCATCATCTGGGAAGTCACGGTGCGGGTGTTTGACGTGCCCAGCTTTATCTTCCCAAGTGCCTTGGAAACTGCCCAGGCGCTGGTAACTTATTCCGGGCCTATCGCCATGCACTCCTGGCAAACCTTCTGGACAACGCTGATTGGCTTTGGTCTGGGCGTTGCCGTTGGGCTGGTGTTGGGGTTTATTATCGGCTCTTCACGCTTTCTGTATAACGCCTGCTACCCGCTGCTGGTGGGCTTTAACGCGATTCCCAAAGTGGCTTTTGTGCCCATTCTGGTCGTCTGGTTTGGGATTGGTTCGGTGCCGGCGATACTCACCGCCTTTTTAATCTGTTTCTTCCCCATCGTGGTGAACGTGGCTACCGGTTTAGCCACGCTGGAGCCCGAGATGGAAGACGTGCTGCGGGTACTGGGCGCGCGGCGTATGGACGTGCTGCTGAAAGTAGGTCTGCCGCGCTCGCTGCCGTATTTCTTTGCCTCACTGAAAGTCGCTATCACGTTGGCATTCGTGGGTACGGTGGTGTCAGAAACCGTCGCCTCCAATCAGGGCATTGGCTACCTAATGATGAGCGCCGGTTCACAAATGCGCATGGGGCTGGTCTTTGCCGGGCTGCTGGTGATCAGCGCCATGGCGATGGTGATGTACGAGCTATTTGCGCAGTTGGAAAAACGCATGACCGGGTGGGCACACCGAGGGCAGAATCGTTAAGCCAGTCTTGGACTTACCAACGGTAGAGCAAAGACGCACTGGTGGTCGTATCTGTGCGTACGTTGGTTTCATCAGGTGGCTGTGAGTTGTGCTTGATTTCGTGCGATAAGCGCAGCGATAACTTTGAGTTAAGCCTCGCTGTAAGCGCTGTCAGCGACCGAGAGGTGATGTTTTTATCGGTATACTCCACCGACATTTCCTGCTGAATATCAGCGTAGTCCGAGAACCACCAGCGATAGTCCAGCGCGGTGTAAGTCACCATTAAGCGTTCATCATCGTACTCGCGCAGCCGGTCATGACGATAACCCGGGCCCGCTTCCAGCGACAACGTATGGGTGCCGTTCTCCAGAATTTGGCGCCCGTAGCCACCAATCGCGGAGAGCTGCTGATCGTAACCGGCAAAGCGATCCTTTTCCCAGCGGGCAAAGCCAAACAGGTAGTGGGGGCCATCCAGCTCATAGCGTTCGCGTCCGGCGACTAGGTACTGCTCGGCGCTGGTTTCATTATCCTTGGTAACGTTTCTCACTTCACCTCGTAGCGAGTAGGTGAAGTTTCCGGTAAGCCACGTCAGCCGCGTTTTGCCAATCAACGTTTGGCTGTTGGTGTTGCCTGAAAGGCGGGTGAAGCCCAACTCAGCATCGCCGCTGAATACGGGGGCATCTTCCTGGGGAGGCGGTGGGGCGTAGAACGGGTAGGCATAAGCCGCGGTTAGCCATAGAGGCCAGCAGGCCAGCAAGAGTATCCATCTAACGATTGCCACTACATCCCTCCTTGGTTTCGGCATTAGGCCATTATATCAGCGAACGATGACTCAGGGGTGACGGCGATTAACGCCGTTGGCTGGCGCGTGCCATAATGGCGTGGTCACGCATTTCGAGTCTACCTATGAGCGCTTCCCGCCCCCGAACGTTAGCCGACCTGCAGCGCTGGCGCCGAACCCGCGCAAGACGCAGCTGGTACAAACGCAGCTTTCGCGTCCAGGTGATGCTGTTAGTCGGGCTACTGCTGGCTGGCATGCTACTGGCACAGGGTACGTATCTCAATCACCGCAAGGCGGAAATTATTAGCCAGCAGATGGGCGAGCGAGCGCTGGCAGTGGCCAAAACGGTGGCGTCGATGCCGCAAATTATTAATGCCTTCGCGATCCCCGACCCATCTTTCATTATTCAGCCCCTCGCAGAGCGCGTTCGCCATGAAACGGGAGCGCGCTATGTCGTTGTGGGCAACGCCCAAAGTATTCGCTATTCCCACCCCGTACCGGAGCGGATTGGGCAGCCGATGGTGGGGGGCGATAATGATCAGGCGCTGATTCATGGCCAGTACTATGTATCCGAGGCAACCGGGTCATTGGGCACCGCCATTCGTGGCAAAGCGCCCATTTGGGACGAAGAGGGCAATATCATTGGCTTGGTCTCCGTCGGTTTTATGATGGATCGCGTGGCCATGGACGTAGCCCGCTACAACAGCTTTGGCTGGGCGCTGGTGGCGCTGATGATTTGTCTCGGCTTTGCCGGTGCCTACTGGCTATCGCAGCATCTTAAAAAGGTCATTTTGGGCCTGGAACCCTACGAAATTGCCCGCTTGGCCATGGAAAAAGAGGCCATTTTGCAGTCGATCCACGAGGGCATTCTGGCGGTTAATCGTGAAGGTCATATTACCTTGGTCAACCAGCAGGCGCGGCGCTTTCTCAACTTAGACGATGAGCACGTGCTGCTGGGGCAGCCCATCCGTGAGGTCGTGCCTAATTCGCGGCTGCTGGAGGTGCTCCGACGTGGTGAGCAGGAGTTCGACCAGGAGATGTGGCTGGGCGATCACCCGGTAGTGGTTAACCGCGTGCCGATTCTGCACGAAGGTGAGATTGAGGGGGCGGTGGCCACTTTCCGCAGCCGTCGCGAGATCGTGGATCTATCTCACGCGCTAACCCAAGCCAGCCGTGACGTGGATATGCTGCGCGCTCAGGCCCACGAGTTTTCCAATAAGCTCTACACCATCTCTGGGTTACTGCAATTAGAGCGCATCGAGGAAGCCTTGGCGCTGATCCATCAGGAAACCGAACGAGCCCAGGCGCAGATGAGCTTTTTAATGCGCAACGTTGCCGACGCCGTGCTTAGCGGTACGCTACTGGGTAAACTTACCCGCGCGCGGGAACTGGGCGTATCGCTGGAAATCGATGAGCAAAGCTCGCTCTCCTGCCCGCTAACGCCCACTGGCCAAGAGGTGATGATGAGCGTGGTGGGTAACCTGCTGGACAACGCCTGCCACGCAGCGCTGAATGGGCCGAGTAACGAGCCCAAAGTACGCCTGTTTTTTACTGATTTGGGCGAGCAACTGCTGATCGAAGTGGAGGACAACGGGCCCGGAGTGCCTGCTCAGTTAGCTGAGTCGATTTTCCAGGAAGGCTTTTCGACCAAAACGGGTAAACACCAGGGCATTGGCCTGGCGCTGGTGGCCAGGCTGTGCCGTCAGCACGGCGGCGCCGTGACCCTGGAGGAGAGCGAACTGGGCGGCGCGTGCTTTATCGCGGTGCTCGACCGCTCGCTGTGCGCGCAGCAAGACCAACAGCAGTCTCTCGGATACTCTTAAAAACAACAGTCTCAACAACAGTCTCAACAACAATTTCAAAACAGTCTCGAAAATAGTGACCACGACGGCTAGGGGGAACGCAATGTCTGATGGGCAGTATGGCATTTTGGTCGTTGAAGATGATTTTCGCATTGCCGATATCCACAGAGCCTTCATTGAACAGAGCGATGGCTTTTATGTAGTGGGCATGGCGCGCAACGGCAGTGAAGCCAAGGCTATCATGGCGGAGCAGGCTGCCAGTATCCATTTGATTTTGCTAGACGCCTACCTTCCCGATGTTGAAGGCTTGGAGCTGCTATGGGCAATTCGCCGCGACTACGTGCATGTGGATATCGTCATGGTCACCGCTGCCCGGGAAGTGGAAACCATCAGCGAGGCGCTGCGCGGCGGTGTATTCGACTACCTGATCAAACCGATTGAGGCCGTGCGAATGACGCAAATGCTGACTCGCTTCCGGCGCGAGCGTGAAGCGTTGGCCAACCGCGCCGAGATGAATCAGGATGAACTGGACTCCGTGCTAGCGCGCCTGAAGCCTGGCGAGCCGTTGCGTGCTAAAAGCCAAACCTCGTCTCAAACCCTGCCTAAGGGTATTGATCGGCTGACGCTGCGCCGGGTGATTGATGCCCTGGCCGATGCTCCCGACTCCCTCACCGCCATGCAGATGGCACGTACCATGGGCGCCAGCCGCTCAACCGCACGCCGCTATTTAGAGTTTTTAGTCGCCGAGCAGGCAGTCAGTGCCGAGCTAGGCTATGGTGATGTAGGGCGGCCCGAGCGTCGCTATCGGCTGTTGGAGGCGGCACACGAGTGGCTCAACACTCTATGAAGTAATGTTGTAAGTAAGCGGGCGTGAACAAAATGAACAAAATAGCCATAAAGAACATTTTGTCTTTTATGCGCACAAGCTTGTCGGTCAGGGTAGTGGTCTTCTAACGTTCGCGGCGTGCAGTCTCACAATAAGAAGCTCTACACAGCAAACTCATCACACAACAAAACTGATACGTGGAGAACGCCATGATTCTCAAGCCTGCCTTTAAATATATAACCCTGCTGGCCCTTCCACTGGCGGCAGTTACAACCTTCTCTAGCACTGCCGCTGCCTTCGAACCGGAGGGTAAGGTGGAGTGTATCGCTCCGTCCGACCCAGGCGGCGGCTGGGACTTTACCTGCCGCAGCGTGGGGAATGTCATGCAGGAGCTTGATCTAGTACCGGCGAATGTACAAACCATCAATATGGCTGGCGCTGGTGGCGGCGTGGCGTTTGCTCATACTGTAAGCAAGCGCGCCGGTGACGACCATCTGCTGGTAGCGGCGTCCACGGCTACTACGACTCGTCTGGCTCAAGGACAATTCCCTGGGCTGACCGCCGATCAGGTCAATTGGATCGGTGCTCTAGGTGCGGATTACGGGATTATCGCCGTAGCCGCTGATTCCGAGATCGATGACCTGAATGAATTGATGGACTCACTTAAGGAAGACCCGCGTAGTGTCAAGTTCGCCGGCGGTAGCGCTAAGGGCGGTTGGGATCATCTTAAAGTGTTGATTGCTGCTCAGGCAGCCGATGTCGAGAATCTTCCGCGCATTGCCTACCTTTCGTACAACAATGGTGGTGAAGCGTTAACCCAAGTGATCGGCGGGCACGTAGACGCCTTTACCGGTGATATCACCGAAGCCCAAGGGTTTATGGAGTCTGGCGACTTGCGCGTCCTAGCGGTACTCTCCGAAGAGCGCCTACCGGGCGACCTGTCTGATATCCCCACCGCACGTGAGCAAGGCATCGACGCCCTTGGCCCCAACTGGCGCGGCTTTTATATGCCTGCGGATGTCTCCGAAGAAGCTAAAGCGTATTGGACCGATGCCATGGACACTATTTACCAGAGTGAAGAGTGGCAGAATGTCATGGCTCAAAACGGTTTGATGCCTTTCCACATGACCGCTGGTGAGTTTGAAGAGTTTGTACTCAACCAGATCAGTGACATTGAACAGCTCTCTAAAGATATTGGATTGATTCAGTAATGACTTTCAATGACCGCATCTTTGGGGTCTTGATGATCGTCCTGGCCGTTGCGTACGGCTGGGCCGCGACTCAGTTCCCGGAGCCGTTTGGTGGGGCCGAAGCCGTCGGCCCTGACACTTTTCCGAAGCTGCTGGCCGTGGTACTGGCAATTTCCAGCCTTTATCTGATTGTACGCCCTGATCCCGACAACGCCTGGCCTTGGAGCCGTACGGGTGTCGAGCTCATTATCGCCGTGGTGGTGCTGATCTTTTACGCCATGCTGCTTCAGCCGCTGGGCTTCATTATTAGCACCACGTTGGCGGTGGGGACGCTTTGCTGGCGAATGGGGGCTCGTCCACTCAATGCTTACATTACTGGGGCAGTCTCGGCAGTGGTGGTGTACTTCCTATTTAGTTTTGCACTTGATCTCGCCTTGCCGCTGGGTCTGTTGTCATTCCTGGAGGTGAACTAATGGAAACTCTAGGTTATTTGATGGATGGTTTTGGCGTTGCTCTGCAGCCCCATAACCTAATGTTCGCCCTGCTGGGTGCTTTTCTAGGCACCTTGATCGGCGCCTTGCCGGGATTAGGCCCGGCCAATGGTGTGGCCATCCTGATTCCGCTGGCGTTCAGTTTGGGACTCGCACCAGAAACCGCCCTGATTATGCTGACCTCGGTGTATGCGGGTGCCATGTACGGTGGGCGTATTTCATCGATTCTGTTGAATATTCCGGGCGATGAACCGGCCATGATGACCTGTCTTGACGGCTATCCTATGGCCCAAAAAGGCAAGGCGTCGGAGGCGCTCGCTATCTCGGCGGTGGCCTCCTTCATTGGCAGCCTGGTGGCCACCGTCGGTTTGATCCTGCTGGCGCCGCTGCTGGCTAATTTCGCTCTGACGTTCGGCCCTGCGGAGTATTTCGCGCTCTTCCTGCTGGCGTTCGCTACCTTAGGTGGCATCACCGGCAAAAACCCTGTTAAAACAGTAGTCGCCGCCAGTATTGGCCTAATGATCGCCACGGTGGGTATCGACAATACCGGCGTGCAGCGCTACACCTTCGGGGTGCTCGAACTTTTTGAAGGCGTGGACTTCATCATTGCTATCGTCGGTCTGTTTGCCATTTCTGAACTGCTGTTTTTCATTGAGGAGCGGGCAGGTGGTGGTAAGGAAAAGATGAAGGTCAATAAGCTTTCGCTCTCTTGGAAAGATATCCGCGATATTCTACCCACCAGTTTCCGTGGCGGGGTGCTGGGTTTTGTCGCCGGTGTGCTACCGGGTGCCGGTGCTTCGTTGGGTAGCTTTATCAGCTATACCCTTGAAAAACGTGTGTTGGGTAAGAAAGGCTATTTTGGACAAGGTGATCCGCGCGGTGTGGCGGCGCCTGAAGCGGGTAACAATGGTGCGTCCAGCGGTGCTTTAGTCCCTATGTTGACGCTAGGCGTGCCGGGTAGTGGTACCACGGCGGTGCTGCTGGCGCTGTTGATTTCATTGAATATCACACCAGGACCTTTGATGTTCACCCAGAATGCCGACATCGTCTGGGGCGTGATCGCGGCGCTGCTGATCGGTAACTTTTTGCTGCTGATTCTAAACATTCCGTTGGTGGGCATCTTCGTCAAGCTGCTGTCCGTACCGCCGATGTACCTACTGCCGATCGTCACGATGATCGCTTTCGTGGGTATCTACTCGATCAGTAACACCATCTTTGACCTCTACTTCATGGTGGCCTTTGGAGTGGGTGGTTACGTCCTGCGTAAGCTTGAGATTCCGCTGGTGCCAGTGATTCTTGGCTTGTTGCTGGGGCCTGAGATGGAGAAGAACCTTCGCCATGCCATGGATATCTCCGATGGCGACTGGATGATCCTATGGGACAGCGGTCTGGCTATCGGCCTTTGGGTCTTTGCTGGGTTGGGCTTGATCTTGCCTTATATCTTGGGTCCCCTTTTGCGACGCGGGATGAAGGCAACCCCCAATTCAGGTTCGCCTGAAAGCGATTAATACCCGAATAGATCAATCACAATCACCTGGGCGTCGACGAAAGTCGACGCCCCTTTTTTATAGGCAACATCTATAGAAGAAGTCCAAGGCTTCTGTTATCTGCTCTTTCTTACCTATTTTTTTAACTAATAATAAAGAATGGCTTTGTAGTCAATAAGTAACTAATGCGTTAATGCTCTGTATTTCAAAAGTTCAAGTTCTTAGTTGGTGCACTGTCTTTTATTGGTGCATTGTGAGGGTGCTTTAGCTGCGTTCTTGCGCTTTATTTTGGTGCATACGGTGAGTGTTGAGATTTTCTGTTGATTATTAAGTGGCTGATTAAATAGCTATAAAGCAACTTTGTGTCAATCTGGCGCACCCCTTGCAGGTGTTAATGGCTAGTGGACGTATTGGGGGAGCTAACACAACAGCCCCAAGCGCGAAGCCAACCATCAAGCCCCAATCATAAGGGGTGCAAGGAGATTAACAATGAACACTCTCAAACGCTCGACACACCCTCGCCCCTTCCTTTCAAGTGGCCGTTTCGCGACCGCTTTACTCACCGCTGCCATCATGAGTGCCAGCACCCAGGCCATCGCCCAGGACGACGACCCGATCAAAGTCGGTATCCTGCACTCCCTCTCCGGCACCATGGCGATTAGTGAAACGGTGCTTAAAGACACCGTCGAAATGCTTATCGAGCAACAGAACGAAGCCGGTGGTTTACTGGGCCGTCAGTTAGAAGCCGTGGTGGTTGACCCGGCGTCTAACTGGCCGCTGTTTGCCGAACGCGCCCGGGAGCTGCTGGATCAGGAAGAAGTGGACGTTATTTTCGGCAACTGGACGTCGGTTTCGCGTAAATCCGTACTGCCCGTCGTAGAGGAGCTCAACGGCCTGCTGTTCTATCCGGTGCAGTATGAAGGCGAAGAATCCTCTGAAAACGTCTTTTACACCGGCGCGGCGCCTAACCAGCAGGCGATTCCTGCGGTTGAATACCTTATCAACGAAGTCGGTATCGAGCGCTTTGCGCTGGTGGGTACCGACTATGTCTACCCGCGCACCACTAACCGTATCCTCGAAGCGTTCCTCAAAGATGAGCACGGCATCGCGGATGAGGACATCATGGTCAACTACACGCCGTTCGGTCACTCCGATTGGCAGAACATCGTGGCCGAAATTCGCCGTTTCGGTGAAGAGGGTAAACCCACTGCGGTGATCTCGACCGTGAACGGCGACGCCAACGTACCGTTCTACACCGAGCTTTCCAACCAGGGCATCGATGCGGCCGATATTCCGGTCATCGCCTTCTCGGTGGGTGAGCAGGAACTGACCGGTATCGATACCGGCCCGCTGGTGGGCCACTTGGCTGCCTGGAACTACTTCATGAGCGTCGATAACGATGACAACTACGACTTTATCGATGCCTGGATCGAGTACACCGGCGACGATATGGCCGTCACTAACGACCCAATGGAAGCGCACTACATTGGCTTCAACATGTGGGCCGAAGCGGTTCGCAAAGCGGGCACCACGGATGTCGATACCGTTAAAGACGCCATTATCGGTGTGACGGTGCCTAACCTCTCCGGCGGCTATGCGGCGATGATGCCCAACCACCACATCACCAAGCCGGTGCTGATCGGTGAGATCCAGGACAACGGCCAGTTCGATATCGTTTGGCAGACGCCGTCTACCGTGGCCGGCGACGCCTGGTCTGACTACCTGCCTGGCTCCCGTGACCTGATTGCCGATTGGCGTAAGCCGATGGAGTGCGGCAACTTCAACGTCGTGAACGGCTCGTGCGGTGGTAGTACCGCAGTAGAAGAAGCCGAAGCGGCACTCGCTGAGTAACGAATAACACCCCTTGCCGCGCCGCGGTTCGATGGTTGGCGCGGCAAGGAGCACGCTATCTTTCCCTCTTAGATAACCAAAGGAAGAACCCCATGAGGCGTTTCCTTTCCTTGGCGATGCTCTGTTTCCTGCTGTTGGGTACCACCTTCACCGCACAGGCACAATCAACAGATGCCGCCAGCAGTTCCACTAATGATGCCACCGCGCTTGAGCTGTTAAAGGCGCTGGACGTTGAGTCTTATAGCGCCAAAGGTGAAGCCATCACCGCTATTTTACAAAGCGATGACGAGCGCGCCCGTGATTGGCTGCAAGCCCTTTTGGATGGCCGCTTGCAGCGCACTGAAGACGGCCGCTTTGTATTAGTGTTGGAAAACCGTGGCCGCGACTGGCCGGTGGCCGATGTTCTAACCGGCGAAGCGCTGGGCGAGATGTCCCGCCGTGACCTGGAGCGTATCGGCATCAACAACAACCTGCGTAATCAGCTGCGCAGCGCTATCGCGGTAGTTGACCTCTACTCGCCTAACGTGGAGCGCCGCCGCACCTCGGCCGAGCGACTGTTGGGTGAAGTAGACGGAGAGCTGGTGCCCACCCTCGACGACTTGATCGAACAGGAAGAGGACGAGCAGGTGCGCTATCGCCTGACCCAGGCAGTGGCGATTTATCGCGCTGAAGCGGGTGAAATAGTCGGGGTCGAAGCGCTGGATGGCAGCCTGCATCCGCGTTCGCGTGTGGCGTTGAGCCGGGCAGCCAATAGCGATGATCCCGTTGTTGCCAACGCCGCTGCCGCTTCCCTGGCGGGTATCGAGCAGCAGCTAAAAATCAATCGCGGCCTGGAAACCCTCTATTTCGGCTTGAGCCTTGGCTCGGTGCTGGTACTAGCTGCCATTGGCTTGGCGATCACCTTCGGGGTCATGGGCGTCATCAACATGGCTCATGGCGAGCTGATGATGCTAGGTGCCTACACCACCTGGGCGATGCAGCAACTGCTGCCCGGCCAGCCGGGGCTGGCGTTGATTCTATCGATTCCCGCAGGCTTTATGGTCGCCGCTCTGGCGGGTGTGGCGATCGAGCGCGGTGTTATCCAGTTCCTGAAAGGCCGCCCGCTGGAGACGCTGCTGGCGACCTTTGGTATCAGCTTGATTCTGCAGCAGTTGGTGCGCACGGTGATTTCACCGCTTAACCGTACCGTGATTACGCCGGAATGGATGAGTGGCTCATTGGTGGTTAACGATGCGCTGTCGCTAACGCTCAACCGCATGTACGTGCTTGGCTTTGCGCTGGTGGTGTTTGCTGGCCTGATGCTGATTATGCGTCGCACCCGGCTAGGGCTTGAGGTGCGCGCAGTGACCCAAAACCGTGCCATGGCGCGCTCCATGGGCATTCGTGCTACTCGCGTGGATATCATGACCTTTGCACTGGGCTCCGGCGTGGCCGGTCTTGCCGGTGTCGCGCTCTCCCAGCTTACCAACGTCGGCCCCAACCTGGGGCAGAACTACATCATCGACTCTTTTATGGTGGTGGTGTTCGGCGGCGTGGGCAACCTGTGGGGCACGCTGGTGGCCGGGCTATCGCTGGGGGTGATCAACCAGGTGCTGGAACCCTGGGCAGGCGCGGTACTGGCCAAAATTATCGTGCTGGTCTTCATCATCCTATTCATTCAAAAACGCCCGCGTGGACTCTTCCCGCAGAAGGGCCGGGCTGCGGAGGGCTAAGCGATGTCACTAACGACAGAATCATCGACAAATTTTTGGCTAACACGCCCATTCAGCGAACGCTCTACGCAGATTTTTCTCGGCGTGCTACTTGCCGCTCTGGCGCTGGTCACCCTCCTGCATGTGGCAGTGCCGCCGGATAACCCGCTGCATGTGGGGGCTTATACGGTTAACCTTTTCGGTAAGTACCTAAGCTACGCGCTGCTGGCGGTGGCGGTGGATCTGGTGTGGGGCTATCTGGGCATTTTAAGCCTCGGCCACGGTGCGTTTTTTGCTATCGGCGGTTACGCCATGGGCATGTACCTGATGCGCCAGATTGGCGATCGCGGTACCTACGGCCATCCGGTACTGCCCGACTTTATGGTGTTCCTCAACTGGGACAGCTTGCCGTGGTTCTGGCACGGCTTCGATATGGCCTGGTTCGCCTTTGCCATGGTGCTGCTGGCCCCCGGCCTACTGGCTCTGGTGTTCGGCTTCTTGGCGTTTCGCTCACGGGTTACCGGGGTGTATCTGTCGATCATTACCCAGGCGCTGACCTTTGCCTTGATGCTGGCCTTCTTCCGCAATGAGATGGGCTTCGGCGGTAATAACGGCCTGACTGACTTCCGTGAGATCGTCGGTTTTGATCTACGCAGCGACGCCACGCGTCTAGGGCTTTTTCTGGCCACCGGTGTGGCGCTGGCACTGGGCTTTATTCTCTGTCGCGCGATTGTCACCAGTAAGCTGGGCCGTGTGAGCGTGGCCACCCGCGACGCCGAGGCGCGCACGCGCTTTCTCGGCTATCGGGTCGAACGCTTTCAGCTGTTTGTGTTTGTGGTCTCGGCGATGCTGGCGGGCCTGGCGGGGGCGCTCTACGTGCCGCAAGTGGGGATTATCAACCCCAGCGAGTTCTCGCCGATTTTCTCCATCGAGATTGTGCTGTGGGTAGCGTTAGGCGGTCGCGCCACGCTGTATGGTGCGGTGATTGGCGCTATTTTAGTTAACTACGCCAAAACCATCTTTACCGGCGTCATGCCCGATGCCTGGCTGTTTGCGTTAGGTGCAATGTTCGTACTGGTCACGGTGTTTCTGCCCAAGGGTGTGGCGGGGCTGTTTGGCTACCTCAAGCGCCGTAAGCGCGAGGATCAGACGACGGATCCTGACCATCAACAGACATCCAAGGAGGCCTCCGCATGAGTTTGCTGCAATCGCTGTCCCAGCGTGACCGGGTTTTCGATTTTATGGCGCCCCAAGCCTCACCGGTGGACGTTCGCCACGGGCCGATTCTCTATATGGAAGATGTCACCGTGAGCTTCGATGGTTTTAAAGCCATCAATAACCTCAACCTGACCATCAACGACGGTGAGCTGCGCTGCATTATCGGCCCCAACGGGGCGGGTAAAACCACCATGATGGATATCATCACCGGCAAAACCCGCCCCACCAGCGGCAGCGTTTGGTTCGGTAGCCGCCATAACCTGCTGCACATGAACGAGCCCGATATTGCCAGCCTGGGTATTGGCCGCAAGTTTCAAAAGCCCACGGTCTTCGAAGCGCTCTCGGTGTTTGAAAATCTGGAGCTGGCCATGGCGGCGGACAAGCGGATTTTTCCTACCCTGACTGCCCGCATGACCGGCGAGATCAAAGACCGTATTAACGAAGTGCTGGAAACGATCGGCCTGACGGAGTTGCGTCATCAGCCCGCCGGGATTCTTTCCCACGGCCAGAAGCAGTGGCTGGAAATCGGCATGCTGCTGATGCAGCGCCCGCGTCTACTGCTGGTGGATGAACCGGTGGCGGGCATGACCGAGCAGGAGATGGAGCGCACTGCCGAGTTGCTCACCGGGCTGGCCGGTAAACAGTCCGTGGTGGTGGTGGAGCACGATATGGGCTTTGTGCGCTCCATCGCTCGCCAGGTGACCGTGCTGCACCAGGGCAGCGTGCTGGCGGAAGGCACCATGGATCAAGTCTCCAGCGACCCCAAAGTCATCGAGGTCTACCTGGGTGCTGACGACGAGGAGGCTGCCTGATGCTAGCGATCGAAAAGCTTAACCAGTTTTACGGCGAAAGCCACACCCTCTGGGATCTCGATCTTGAGGTGCCTGCTGGCCAGTGCACCTGCGTGATGGGACGCAACGGCGTGGGTAAAACCACGCTGCTGAAAGCCGTAATGGGCGAAGTGGCCGTCAAAAGTGGCGAGTTACGCTACACCGCCGAGACCGGCGAGATCGAGCTGACTAAAAAAGCCGTTGAGGCGCGCTCGCGGTTGGGAATTGGTTACGTGCCCCAGGGGCGGCAGATATTTCCGCTGCTGACCGTGGAGGAGAACCTGCGCACCGGCCTTGCCGCCCGCAGCGACGGGCTGAAAAAGATTCCTGAGCGGGTCTATGAACTGTTCCCAGTGCTTAAAGAGATGAAACACCGCCGTGGCGGCGACCTTTCCGGCGGGCAACAGCAGCAGCTGGCCATTGGCCGTGCGCTGGTCATCGAACCCAAACTGCTGATTTTGGACGAGCCAGGTGAGGGCATTCAGCCCAATATCGTCGCTCAAATCGGCCAAGTGATCCGTCAGTTGATCAACGAGGATGGCCTTACGGTGCTACTGGTAGAGCAGAAGCTGCCCTTTGCCCGTAAGTACGCCGATCGCTTTGTGATCATGGATCGCGGCCGACCGGTGGCCAAAGGTGAGATCAGCGAGCTCTCCAATGAGCTGATCAAGCAGCATCTGACGGTTTAAGTTATCCACACCCGGTTACCGCCTGCCCGGCCAAGCGGCTGTCGAAAGGCGGTCGCTTTTTTGCGCGCGGATGAGCGGTGTTGTTTCCAAAAGCTGGGCTTCAAACGCTGGGCGGCGGCTCCACCGGCGCCTGGCGTGCCCGTTGGCGTTTGACCCGTTGGGTAATCACGCCGTAGCGTGGCCCTGCCAGAAAGGCGAGCATCAGGAATACACCGGTCATGACGGCCATCATGCCGCCAATGGAGACGTTGAGATACACTGCGAGGTAGTAGCCAGAAATACTCGAGGCGATAGAAATTAGCGCACCGATGATAAACATCATCCACAGCCGGTCGGTCAGCAAATAGGCGGCGGAGGCGGGCACAATGGCAAAGGCGATAAACAGCACCGCGCCTACCGCATCAAAGGCCGCCACGGCAGTGGAGCTTGTTAGCATTAGCAGCACATAGAAAAGAATCGAGGGCATAAAACCGAACGTTTTGGCCAGCGCCGGATCGAAGGTGGCCAGCTTCAGCTCCTTATAAAAGAGTCCGATAAACGCGTAGTTGAGCACCGTCATCACGCTCATCGATACCAGCGCCTGGGGGATGGGCAGGCCGAAGATGTCGACTGTATCCAGCCAGACAAAACCGATCTCACCGAGCAGCACAGTATGCGTGTCGATATGCACATCATTGGCATAAATATTCAACAGCAGCACGCCGATAGAGAACAGCGCCGGGAAGACCAGGCCGATAGCGGTATCCTGCTTGACCCGTTTGGTGCTTGCTAAGGCTTCGGTGAGCAGCACGGTTAACAGCCCGGTGAGGGCGGCCCCAATCAGTTGTACCGGCCCGCTCTGTTGCTTGGTCAGCAGCCAGACGATGACGATGCCAAACACAATCGAATGGCTGATTGCGTCGGATAACATGCTGTTGCCGCGCAGCACTAAAAAGGTGCCCACCGCCGAGGAGGCGATGCCTACCATCGCGCCCACTAGCATAATGGGCAGGGCAGTTGTGGTCAGTAGCTCGGCCATCATGATGCTAATTCCTCAAAAGCCGCGATTACTCTTCTAGCCTCCGCCTGGCCCTGTGCCGTTAGCCCCCAGCCGTCGTCGCTTGGGGTGGCACCGCGTGGAGAGCGGGTTAGGTAGCCTTGCTGCTTAAGCTTGTTGAGCATCCTGCGTGAACCGAGTGTTGAGGGGGCGCATGAGGGATCAGCCGAGTGTTTATATAGCGCATAAAGTAGCTGCTGTTTCTGCAGCGCTGACTTCTGGCGATAGTGCTTTATCACACCCCACAGCAGGCCACGGCCGGGCGCCAAAGCCAACGATATCAGCACGATGGCGGTTGCGGTAAGGACAATCAGCGGGCCGGTTGCCAGGCCCCGCGATAGGGTGCTAATGGTCGCCCCTGACACGCCACTGACAATACCGACGCCTGCGGCAATGGTGAGCATGCCGCCCAGGTGGCGGCTCCACTGTCGCGCGGCGGCCGCGGGCGCCACGATCATGGCGGCCATCAAAATCACACCGACCATCTGCAGGCCGACGACGACCGCTAGCGCCACCATAGCGGTGAGCGATGCTTCAATCACGGTGATAGGCATGCCGAGCGTGCGGGCGTACTCCGCATCAAAGGTGACCAGCTTGGCCTGTTTCCAGAAGACGGCAAGCAGTAGCAGCGTGACCAGCGTAATGCTGCCCATCACCCATAAGTCGGAGCGCAGCGTCGCGGCGGCCTGGCCGAAAAGAAAGGCCTCAAGACCGCCCTGGGAGGCGTTATTGGTACTCTGGATATAAGTGAGCAGAACGATACCCACGGCAAAAAAGATACTCAGGCAGGCTCCTAGGGCTGCGTCAGTTTTCAGGCGGCTTAAGCGCGTCAGCATCAGCATAATCAGCGCGGCGGCGGAGCCGGTGATCAGTGAACCCATAATAATCCCGCCAATATCTCGGCTGCCGGTGATGATAAAGCTTAAACAGATGCCGGGAAGGGCTGCGTGGGAAATCGCGTCTCCTAGCAGGCTTTGGCGACGCAGCACCGCAAAACAGCCCAGCGGGCCGCTGATCAGCCCCAGCAGCGAGGCGCCAATGACTACATTCTGAAAGGTGTAGTCAGATAAAAGCTCAAGCCACACCATGGGTTACTTCACCTTTGAGGCGGAAAACATTAACGATTCATTATCATTAAGTAGCGCGATTTGGCCGCCGTAAGCCTGGCGCAGGTGATCGATCTTGAACACCTCCTCGGCCTTGCCGCTGGCGATGACTCGCACGTTGAGTAGCAGTAGCCAGTCAAAGTAGGTGCGCACCGTTTGCAGATCGTGGTGTACCACGATCAGCGTCTTACCCGCGTCGCGCAGGCGGCGCAGGATATCGATAATGGCCCGCTCGGTGGTGGCATCGACGCCCGCCATGGGTTCATCAAGAAAATACACATCGGCTTGCTGCACTAGCGCACGGGCCAAAAATACGCGCTGCTGCTGGCCACCTGAGAGCTGGCTAATCTGGCGCTCAGCCAAAGCACTCATACCGACCATCTCAAGTGCTTCCTGCGCCTCGTGGCGCTCTTTTCGCCCCGGTCTTCTGAGCCAACCCAAGCGCCCGTAAAGCCCCATGGTGACCACATCCAGCGCAGTGGTGGGAAAATCCCAATCAACGCTTGAGCGCTGGGGCACGTAGCCCACTCGTTTACGCTGCGTGGCGTAGGGCCGCCCATGCACCATCACCTCGCCTGACAACGACGGCACCAGCCCCAGTAGGCTTTTGATCAACGTGCTCTTGCCCGCCCCGTTAGGGCCGACAATGCCCGCCATGACACCGGCAGGGATATCCAGATCGATATCCCAAAGCACGGGTTGGTTATGGTAGCTCACCGTCAGGTTTTTAATGCTCAGTGCGGTGTCTGTAAGGTCGGATGTCGCCATGGATGCACTGCCTTATAGAATGCTTATTGAGCGAGTTGCCACTCGCTGGCCCAGTCATCTAGTGCCTTTGGCAGCGGCGCCAAGGAACCGCCTAGCGCCTCGACAATGTGCTGGGTATTACGGTAGATCATGCCCATATAGGTACCATCTACCGTGCCTTCATCGCCCATGGCGTCGGAATAAAGCTGGCCGCCGATGGTCACATCATGGCCGCGCTGCCTTGCAGCATCGATCACTGCCTGAATGGTGCGCGGGTTGATCGTGCTCTCGATAAATACCGCAGGCACGTTATGTGCAACGACGCTATCCGCCATGCTGCGAATATCGGCGATCCCGGTTTCGGTTTCGGTACTGATGCCCTGAATCCCTTCCACCTCAATGTCATAGGCACGGCCAAAGTAGCTGAAAGCGTCGTGGGCAGTGACAAGAATACGCTGCTCTTCGGGGATGCTGGCAATGCTCTCTTTAACCCACTCATGCAGGGCTAGCAACTGAGCTTGATAACGCTCGGTATTGGTTTCAATCGTCGTGGCGCACTCAGGGCGCGCTTCGCTCAATGCATCGCTCAGGGTGGGCAGTGTTTGGGTCCATAAAGAGACATCCATCCACAGGTGAGGGTCGACCCCGTAGACATCCTGAGCGGTGATCAACGACGCCGGATCAATGGAAGCGGGCGCCACGGCAAGCGTAGGTGTTCGTGCCGAGAAATTCTCCAGCACACTCCCCAGCTGTCCTTCCAATGAGTAGCCTGAATAGAGAATGTGTTCGGCGCCCCGCAGCAAGGCCACGTCGCTAGCGCTTGCCTGATAGAGATGGGGGTCTACGCCGGGGCCCATCATGGCTTCCACATTAACGCATTCGCCGCCTACTTCCTGCGCTACATCGGCAATCATCCCAATCGTTGCCACCACGTTTAAGGGCGTTTCATCGGCAGTTGCCAACGCACTAAAAGGCAGCGTTCCCAATAGAATCACGGCATATTTTGTTGCCATTATTTAGCTCCAGACTCGTCATGAGGTAGATGGGTTGAAGTTGCTTTGTGTAAACTGATTGTCCTAGGGAAAGAAGTATAGCCTTGGCTAAGTTTGTGACGCTATCCATGCAATGTCAAGCGGATAAAAGGCGCTGAGGTGGGCTGAAAAGGGTATTTGAGTATTGCGGGAATAAACGTAAGACGGGCTACTAACGCGCCGTTGAAGTCTGCTAAGAACGGTTTAAGTTATCCACTCCCGGTTCAAAGTCTTGGATCGGGTTGAAATGGCAGTGCCTCGGCCGTCGTGACGATTTGATCGAATAAAGGATCCGCCGGATTGAGCATGTAGTTGAGCTCTCTCGGCACGACCACGCTCGGCACTGCCAGTGCCAGGCTTTGCTTGGATGCCAACCAGCCATCGCCAAGTTCAGCAGTCTCTGCGGGCGCTGGGGCTTCCTGCCAGTTTTCCGGTAGATCTTCTTCGCCAACGCTTAAAATACTCTCTGCTGGCAGCGTCAAACGCAGTAGCGCATAGGCGTTGAGCAGCCGATAGCTCTCCAGATGCACCATGATTTCCAGCAGCGCCAACGACTCGGAGCTTGCCACATACACACAGGCGTTACCGGGACTGTTCCAGCGCCCACCGTAAAGCCGTGCGCCTTCGCCATCAAACGCTGTTTCCTGAAACTTACGCTTAACCAGTCGATAGGCGGTGACCTCGTTCATACCGAGACCCCGTGCTCCAGCCGTCCGATCAGGTTCAACACCGTTTGATACTCTGCCGATGTGGCGCTCATTTCGACGGGGCGCCGCCCGCCTAGCCCGGCATTGGGTTTGAGCAGCCAGGCGCGAGCACTTTCAGCGTCACCCTCGAATAGATCCAGCGCCGCCTTGAAAAGCTCAGCAAAGCGATACAGCCGGTCACTTTCCGCCATCTTGAAGCGGCCCGATTTGGCGCGACGGCTGAGCGTGGCCGGGGGGATATCGACATAGCCAGCCAGCGCCTTCTGCTCGATACCTGATACCTTGGCTAGCCGGGGGTAAACCCGGTACTCCACGCCTTCATGCAATAACTCATGCAGCTTTCGGCCACGGGCAGGCAGGCCAATCTGTTGCCAGAAGCCGGAGGCCACGGCTTTGGTGGGTTGATATTGGGAGAAGTGAATATCCATGACGCCATGCTCGCTTGATAGTTCAAGGATGTATCAATTGATATACCGAGTATGCAAGCAAACGTCAAGCGATGAGCGGTAATGAAATCGTTCTAGGAATAGCCCTACCGAGGGCAGGCGGGTATTCGCTATACTCCTTTACATTTTTTCGGCGTTTACGCCGGGTTCATGTTGAGTAAGGCAGAGATCAAAATGGCAAAAGCGCAGGCAAAAAAAGGGGCCGTTAAAGGCTTCGAAGAATCCCTTTGGGATAGCGCCAACAAGCTTCGCGGCAGCGTGGAATCGGCCGAATACAAGCACGTGGTATTGAGCCTGATCTTTTTGAAGTTCATCAGCGACAAGTTTGTGCAGCAGCAGAAGAAAATCGTGCAAGAGTTTGGCGCTGAATACGTCGACATGGTGGATTTCTACGCCAAGGATAACGTCTTCTACCTGCCGGAAGAGGCGCGCTGGAGCCACATTCAAAAACACGCCAAGCAGGACAACCTGGCCCTGGTGATCGACACCGCCATGAGCACGGTGGAGAAGAACAACGCCTCGCTGGCCGGTGCCTTGCCGGACAACTACTTCTCTCGGCTCGATCTGAGCGCTGGCAAACTCGGCTCGTTGATCGACACCATCAACGACATCGACACGGTGACCGAAGAGCAGGGTCAGAGCGAGGAAGATATCGTCGGCCGGGTCTACGAGTATTTTCTAGGTAAATTTGCCTCTAATGAAGGCCAGAGAGGCGGCGAGTACTACACGCCCAAAAGTGTAGTGACGCTGCTGGTGGAGATGCTCGAACCTTATCAGGGCAAGATTTATGACCCCTGCTGCGGATCGGGTGGCATGTTCGTGCAGTCGCTCAAGTTTATCGAGGCCCATGAAGGTAGCCGCCGGGAAATTTCGATTTACGGGCAGGAGTACGCCAACACCACCCGCAAGCTGGCCAAGATGAACCTGGCGATTCGCGGTATTTCGGGCAACCTGGGCGAAACCGCGGCAGACAGCTTCTTTCGTGACCAGCACCCGGACTTGAAGGCTGATTTCATCTTGGCCAATCCGCCTTTCAACCAGAGCCAATGGCGTGCGCCCGCCGAGCTGACCGACGACCCGCGTTGGGCTGACTATGATGTGCCGCCCACCGGCAACGCCAACTACGCCTGGATTTTGCACATGCTCTCCAAGCTCAGCCACCAAGGCGCAGCGGGCTTCGTGATGGCCAACGGCTCGATGAGTTCGAACACCAGCGGCGAGGGTAAAATCCGCCAGCAACTGATTGAGGATGACTTGGTCGAGTGCATGATTGCGCTGCCGGGCCAGCTCTTCTTTACCACCCAGATTCCGGTTTGCCTGTGGTTTCTTACCAACAGTAAGAAAGCCAACACGCCGAAAGGTTATCGCCACCGCGAGGATGAAACGCTCTTCATCGATGCCCGCCACATGGGCACTATGATCAGCCGTAAACAGAAAGACCTGACCGATGACGATATCGCCACCATCGCCCGCACCTTCCACGCCTGGCGCGGCCAGCCGGAGGCGGGAAGCTATGAAGATATTCTCGGCTTCTGCAAGAGCGCGAGTTTCGACGAGATCAAAAGCCACGACTTCGTGCTCACTCCCGGGCGTTATGTTGGTGCTGTCGAGGTCGAGGATGACGGAATTCCATTTGAAACGAAGATGGCCGAATTGACGACCCAGCTGAGTAAACAGTTTGCCGAATCGGCGACGCTAGAGAATCAGATCAGAAAGAATCTGGTGGGGCTGGGTTATGAGCTGTGAGGTAGCGTATGACCGACTGGAGGACATGTGCGAGCTAGTTATTGATTGCCCTCATTCAACTCCAAAGTGGACTGATACTGGAATAATCGTCCTTCGTAATCAAAATATCCGTAACGGCGAGCTTGATCTAAGTAATCCTAGTTTCACCGATGAAGAACATTTTCGTTCAAGAGTTAGGCGTGCTTTGCCGCGCGCTGGTGATATAGTCTTTACTCGAGAAGCCCCTATGGGCGAAGTATGTTTGATCTCTGAAAATTTGAAGTGCTGTCTCGGACAAAGACAAGTGTTGCTTCGCGCAAAACCGGAGGTTGATTCGCGGTATTTGTTTTGGGCGTTGCAATCAAAATATGTTCAGAGTCAGATATCGTGGAATGAAGGAACGGGCACTACTGTCAGTAACGTGCGCATTCCTGTTCTTAAAGACCTAAAAATACCTCGTCACGAGTGTGAAAGTGAAATAGCAGATATCCTTTCATATATTGCTAAAAAAATAACCCTCAACACCCAAATCAACCAAACCCTCGAACAGATGGCCCAGGCCATTTTCAAAAGCTGGTTCGTCGATTTCGATCCGGTAATCGATAACGCGCTGGAAGTGGGCAACCCCATCCCCGAACCGCTAGCCAAGCGCGCCGCGCGTCGGAAGGCGATGTGGGCAGCAGGCAGTGAAAAGGCTCCCGCACGTTTGCCGGCTGAGACACGGCGACTATTTCCAGATAGGTTTGAGGAGGATGAGGTGCTGGGTTGGGTACCAGCGGGGTGGACAATAAAGCCCTTGGATCAGGTCGCACGCTACCAGAACGGCTTGGCTTTACAAAAATTTAGGCCCAACGAAGGGGAAGAATTCTTACCTGTCCTAAAGATTGCACAGTTGAGAGCTAGAAAAACAGATGGCGTTGAGAAAGCTTCAGTAAATATAAAGCCTGAGTGTATTGTTCATAATGGTGATGTTGTTTTTTCTTGGTCGGGAACTTTGATGATTGATATATGGAGTGGTGGCAAAGCGGCTCTCAATCAGCATCTATTTAAGGTGACGTCTGATCAATATCCGAAATGGTTTTATTTTCTTTGGACTCAACGGCATCTAGAGCTTTTTCAAAGGATCGCTGCTGATAAAGCAGTAACTATGGGGCATATAAAACGACAGCACCTTGCGGAAGCATTTTGCTTGGTTCCAGAGGAACAGTTGATAAGTAAAGCAGGCGAATCCATAAGACCTCTGATTGAGAAAATGTTGAGTAGTCGTTTAGAAAGTGAAGAGCTAACCCAGCTCCGCGATACCTTGCTCCCCAAACTTCTCTCCGGCGAACTCAAACTGCCGGAGGCCGAAGCTGCTGTTGATACCGCCCTGGAGACCGAATTCGCATGAGTCAGCCCACCCGCGCTCAAATGATTATCGAGACACTTAAAGCCCGCCCAGAGCAGAAGTTTACGGCGCGGGAGCTGGCACTGGAATTTCTTGATCGCTACCCAGAAGCGATGGCGGAGAAACAGCAGAACCCCAATTACGCCACCGAAGAGAAGCTGATTGCCCAGGTGGCGGCAGAAATTGGCGGTGACCGCACGATAAAAGCCAAGCAACTTTGCGCTAATGTCGCGACCCGCGATAAACCGCGCCCACGCCTCTACTATTGGGAGCCCAACCCGGCTAAGGCTGACGCTATTGCTGAGGCACCTGTTCCTGAGCCCGCGCCCGTTGCGGCGAGTTTGCCTAGCCAGGAAGAGACGCTGAGCGAGCAGGCGCTTTATCCGCTGCTGATCGAGTTCTTGAACGAAGAGCTGGGGTTGCACTGCCAGCGCATTAACGAGAAAACCTCCAAGAACAGCAAAGGCAAGGGCGGCAATCAGTGGCTACATCCCGATATCGTGGCGCTGCAACCGCTTGATAAAGCGTGGAATTCAGCAGTGCGTGACTGCGTGCGGCACGGTAACGACAGCACGGTGCGGCTGTGGTCGTTCGAGGTGAAGAAGGCGCTCTTGCCGGGCAACGTGCGCCAGTGTTTCTTCCAGGCGGTGTCCAACTCTAGCTGGGCGCACTTTGGCTATTTAGTCGCCACTGAGCTGGGTAATGTGGAAGAAGAGCTACAAATGCTCTGCGCGCTTCACGGTATCGGCGTATTGCTGCTCAATACAGAGTCGTTGTTCGATAGCCAAATTCTCATTCCTGCGCGGGAAAAGCTCGCCGTCGATTGGCAGTCGGTCAATCGCATCGTCGAGGAAAACCGCGATTTCCACCACTTCATTGAGCAGGTGGGGATTTACCAGCAGACCGGTAAGCTGACCAAGAGTGTGTGGAATAAATAGACCCGCGCTCCCGTTGAACGACCGCCTTCAAGGCAGGCGTCTATCAGCCGATCATGATATGTTGAGTGAAAAAACGACGGCGTGACTGCATGAAGTTTACCGAAGCGAAGCTGGAAGCTGCCATTATTGCCCTGCTCGGCGAGCAGGGGTATCCCCATCGGCTAGGCGCAACCATTGAACGTGCACCGAATGACGTGTTGATCGAAGCCGATCTGCGTGCTTTTCTACAGCTTCGCTACGGCGATGTCGGCATTACGACCAGCGAGATCGATTCGATCGTCGTACGCCTTCGAGGGCTCTCGCCCGGTGATCTTTACGAGAGCAATAAAACCTTCTGTGGCTGGCTGGCGGATGGCTTTCTGCTCAAGCGTGAAGACCCTTCCGAAAAAGACTTACATATTCAGCTGTTCGATGACACTGGGTTGGAACAGCTCGGTGCTCAGCCTGCGGCCGAACCCCTGGCTCAGGTGGCCGAGCCGCTAGGGGCGTACGCAACGGATGCCAACCGGTATGCCTTGGTCAGCCAAATGAAGATCGAGGGCAAGGAGAATATCCGTATTCCCGATGCGATTCTCTATATCAACGGCCTGCCGCTGGTGGTGTTCGAGTTCAAAAGTGCCATTGGGGAACATCAAACCTCGATTCATGAGGCCTGGAAGCAGCTTACCGTCCGCTACCGGCGCGATATCCCGCAGCTTTTCGTCTTCAACGCGCTCTGTGTGATCAGCGATGGCGTGAATTCGCGCATGGGTAGTCTCTTTGCCGCTTACGAGTTCTTTTATAGCTGGCGCAAGGTGACGGGCTTCGAGCCTGCCGACAAGGACGGCATCGATTCGCTGCATGCGATGATTCAGGGGTTGTTTGATCGGGATCGGCTGCGGCTGGTGCTACGCGACTTTATCTTCTTCCCGGATAAGTCCCCCCAGCAAGAGAAGTTCGTGTGCCGATACCCGCAGTTTTACGCGGTCAATAAGCTCTATCACAGCATCATGGCGGCGCAGCGCCCCAAAGGGGATGGCAAGGGCGGCACTTATTTTGGCGCCACGGGCTGCGGCAAGAGCTATACCATGCAGTTTCTTGCTCGGCGCTTGATGAAGAGCCTGGCATTTGAAAGCCCCACCATTGTGCTCATTACTGACCGCACCGATTTGGATGACCAGCTCTCAAGGCAGTTTACCAATGCACGCGGTTATATCGGTGACAACACCATTGTCGAAGTGGAGAGCCGTACGCACCTGCGCGAGCTGCTGGCCGGTCGGCGCAGTGGCGGGGTTTTTCTCACCACGATTCACAAGTTTACCGAAGACACCCACCAGCTCACCGAACGCAGCAATGTTATTTGTATCTCGGATGAAGCGCACCGTAGCCAGATCAATCTAGATCAGAAAGTACAGATCACTGAAAAGGGTGTGCGCAAGGCTTATGGGTTTGCCTTTTACCTACACCGTTCGCTGCCCAACGCCACTTACGTGGGCTTTACCGGCACGCCGATCGACGCCACGCTCGATGTGTTCGGTGAGGTGGTCGACAGCTACACCATGAGCGAGTCGGTCAACGATGAGATCACCGTGCGTATCGTCTACGAGGGCCGCGCCGCTAAGGTAACGCTGGACGATGCCCGGCTTCGTGAGATCGAGAACTACTACGATGAGTGTGCCAAGGCGGGTAGCAACGAACACCAGATCGAAGAGAGCAAAAAGGTAATGGCCTCGATGAACTCGATTCTGGGTGACCCTGATCGCATTCGAGTACTCGCTGAGGATTTCGTCGCCCACTACGAGCGCCGCCTGGAAGAAGGCTCGACCGTGTGTGGCAAGGCGATGTTCGTCTCCAGCAGCCGCGAGATCGCATGGCAGCTTTACCAGGCCATCAAGGCGATTCGGCCCGAATGGTTTGAGATCAAGGCCCATGAGGAAGGCTGCGAACCCACCAAGACCGAGCGCGACAAGCTCAAGCCGATGGCACGGGTCAATATGGTGATGACACGGGGCAAGGATGATGAAAAAGCGCTTTACGATTTGCTGGGCAGTAAGGAGTACCGCAAGACGCTAGATCAGCAGTTCAAGAAGGATCAATCCAATTTCAAGATCGCGATTGTAGTGGATATGTGGCTCACCGGCTTTGATGTGCCAAGCCTGGACACGCTCTATATCGATAAACCGGTACAGCGGCACAACCTGATTCAGACGATTTCCCGAGTCAATCGCAACTATGCGGGCAAGGATAAGGGACTGGTGGTGGATTACATCGGCATCAAGCGCCAAATGAATCAGGCGCTCGCTCAGTTTTCGAAAGCCGATGAAACCAGCTTCGAGGATATCCAGACGTCACTGATTGCGGTGAAAAACGACCTGGATCTATTGGCAAAGCTGATGCACGGCTTTGATGATAGCGCCTACTTCAAGGGTGAGCCGCTGGCGCAGCTTGATTGTCTCAACCGCGCGGCCGAATTTGTGCTGAGCGTGGGCAAGCGTGAGAAGCGCTTCATGGCATTGGTGAAACGACTCAAGGCAGCGTATGACGTTTGCTGTGGTAGCGAAACGCTTAGTCAGGTTGAACGTGACCGTGTGCACTTCTATCTCGCCGTACGTTCAATTGTCTACAAGCTGACTAAAGGCGATGCGCCAGATACCGCACAGATGAACGCTAAGGTGCGTGAGATGATTAGCGAAGCGCTACGCGCCGATGGTGTCGAGGCGGTGTTTGCGCTGGGCGAGGAGAGCGACGATACCATCGATATCTTTGATGAGGATTACCTGGCGCGCCTGGAAAAGATCAAGCTGCCCAACACCAAGATCGAACTGTTGAAACAGCTGCTGGCAAAAGCGCTGAGTGAGCTTAAAAAAACCAACCAACACAAGGCGATTGAGTTCTCGAGAAAGTTTCGTTCTCTGGTGGAACTCTATAACGAGCGCAAGGAGGAAGACGCCTTTACCAGCGAGGTTCACCAGGAAGCGGTTGATAGCTTTCTGAACTTGATGACACAGCTCAAAGAGGAAATGGGCTCCTTTGAAGAGCTGGGTATCACCGTTGAGGAGAAGGCGTTTTACGACATTCTGAAGGCGGTGGCGTTGAGGTATCAGTTTGCCTATGAAGAAGAGCGGCTGTTGGCACTGGCAGCAGACGTGAAGGCCGTGGTCGATGATAAGACCAAATACCCAGATTGGAACAATCGTCAGGATATTAAAGCAGCGCTGCGCGTTGAGTTGATCATGCTGTTATCCAAGAACGGCTACCCGCCGGTGACCCATGCCGAGGTCTATCGGGATGTATTTGAGCAGGCGGAAAATTTCAAACAGCATCGTATCTGACGGTTAAGTTACTCACACCCGGTCATCAAACCAGTCACTTACCCCCTTGGCGAGCTTATTCGCTAAAACCCTGTTCTGTGTCCGGTTGCAGGCGATTTTTTGCCTGTAACATTGATTGATTTCGCAATAAGAAGCAGGTGGGTATGCGCTATAAAGATAAACATCAGCTCGCCGCCGAGTGGCAGACGCTTCTGGAGCGCACGCCCAAACCGTTGCGGCAAGCAATAGAGACGTTGGTAGAGCACCACGGCCAAAACTTTGCTGACCACTTTTATCGGGTGATGCTGGAAGACCCCCATGCTTCGCTGTTCCTCTCCAACGCTCAAGTGGAGCAGCGTTTACACCCCTCAATGCAGCGCTGGCTGAAGGCCATGTTTGCCGTCGAGCACGCCGATTTTGAGTCCCTGGTTGAGCAGCAGGAAAAAGTGGGGCAGGTGCATGCCCGTATCGATATACCGGTCAACCTGGTGCTAAGCGGAGCACGGCAGCTTAAGCAGGCGTTTTATGAGCAGATCAACGCCACGTTCAAAAGCCCGCTATCGCCTGGGGATGCGTCGGTGTACGTCTCCGACCATATCGATATGGCCATGGAAATCATGAGCCACGCCTACTCGGTGGCCAGTGACCGTAATGCGCGCACTGAAGAAGCGTACAAGCTGTTTTCACTCACCCAGAACATTGGCGACGAGCGTGAACGCCAGCGTTCGGCGCTGCTGAACTGGGAAAACGCACTGATGTTTGCCGTCGCCGCCCAGCAGGATATCGCCACGCTGCCGCGGTTATCGAATTCCGATTTTGGGCTGTGGTACTTACATAAAGCTTGCCATGCGTTTGAGGGCGCGCCGGAAATTGCCACTATCTCACGTCATATAAAGCAAGTGGATTGTGAATGGCTGGAAGTGCTGCTTCATGAAGATCCTAGCCAGCGGCTGAAAGCACTCGGCGAGATTCGTGACGCTGCCCGTACGGTGTTGATGCTACTCGACGATGTGTTGCAGCGCGCCTCAGGTTTGGACGCAGGACGCGACAGCTTGACCCGGTTACTCAACCGCAAGTTTTTGTCAGTGGTGCTTAGCCGCGAAATAGACATTGCCCGCCACTCGGAGCACTGCTTTGCGCTGTTGATGGTCGATATCGATCACTTCAAATCGATCAACGATACCCATGGGCATGACGCTGGCGACAACGTACTGCAGCAGGTGGCAAGCATCCTTGATCGCTCCACCCGTGGGGGAGATTACGTGTTTCGCATGGGTGGCGAGGAGTTTTTGATTGTACTGGTCAATACTGACCACGACGGCAGCCGGTTATTTGCTGAGCGTTTGCGCCAATCGGTGGCTAAGGAGCCGATGCTCGCCGGTGCCGATACGCTGCTTAACGTGACGGTTAGCGTGGGTGTAACGCTTCACGATGGCCATCCGGACTATCACCACTCCCTGCAGCGGGCTGATCAAGCCCTTTATGAAGCTAAGCGCGGTGGGCGTGACCGGGTCGTTGTGCAGTAATGGTGTGAAGAGTGAGTGCAGGCTGAGCGCTAAAACAGCAGCGAATGCATTTATTTGGTGCATTAAAGGTCTGTTTTCGCGCCGTTTTGGTGCGCGCGGGTGCGTAGCACTGCCAGTCATCGCCTTTCATCCATACCATTGACCGCACAGTAGGGCTTTTCACCATTTTGGCGCATTAATTGCTTCTATAAGTTAAAGGCTTAGTGAAAAGGAAGCGATAGCAACCCATGATCCTGTGCGAACTCGCCAAACCACACATTGCCTCCGGCCACCGCTTCGATGCAGGCCGCCACTGGGCGGCTTCGTTAGCGCTCACCTTTGCCCATCGCGACGGCGCCACTCGCATGGTGCAGGCGCGCCATCAGGGGCCGCTGCGGGTGCAGCGCCCTTTCTATCCCGAAGGGCGTAGTGAGGCTTGCCATGTTTATGTGCTTCACCCGCCTGGCGGATTAGTCAGCGGCGATGCGCTTACCATTAGTGCTCATGTAGAGAGCGGTGCCCATGCGCTCCTGACGACCCCGGCCGCCAATAAACTCTATAAAGCCGACAGCCAGGGCGTGGCCTGGACGCAGCACACCCGGTTGAGCGTTGAAGATGACGCGACACTTGAATGGCTACCTCAGGAGACCATCGCCTTTGATGGCTCCAAGGGCGAGCAGCGCACCCAAATTGATCTTCACGGCAGCGCTCGCTGCCTGGGCTGGGAAGTGATGGCGCTAGGCCGCCCCGCTAGCGACTTACCCTATGTTTCCGGGCGCATTGAGCAGCACTTCCGCTTAACCCTGGATGGCAAGCCGTTGTGGCTAGAGCGCCAGCCGCTAGACCCACTACACCCACGCTTTGCCGGGCGCTGGGGTCAGGGCGGTGCCACGGTGCAGGCCACGCTCTGGGCGGTGGGGATTGCCGACGCGCCTGCGGCCATTGAAGCCTTGCGTGAAGCGCTGCCGGATAACCCGCACTGGGCTGTTACCGTCCGCCACGGTGTTCTGCTGCTGCGCTATTTGGGCAACTCGCGCAACGAAGCCTGGGCGTTATGCGAACAGGCCTGGCAACTGCTGCGCCCCCGGTGGATCGAGCGTGAAGCGCATACACCACGAATTTGGCTAACCTAATTGGCATCACTGCGATGCCCTGCTGGAGACACGTTCCATGGAATTAACCCCGAGAGACAAAGACAAACTGCTGCTGTTCTCCGCCGCCCAACTGGCGGAGCGCCGCAAGGCGCGTGGTTTAAAGCTCAGCTACCCGGAAGCGGTGGCGCTGATCAGCTTCGAGATTATGGAAGGCGCCCGGGATGGCCGCAGCGTGGCGGACTTAATGAGCTATGGCCGCGAGATCCTTAGCCGTGAGGATGTGATGGACGGCGTCGCCGAGATGGTCGACGAAGTGCAGGTGGAAGCCACTTTCCCCGACGGCACCAAGCTGGTCACTGTCCATACGCCTATTGTTTGAGGGGCGATTGAAAGGAGCAACCAAATGATTCCCGGTGAGTACAAGTTAAAAGAAGGTGAAATCGAGCTGTGCGCGGGGCGTGAGCGGATTAGCGTCGAGGTGGCCAATACCGGCGACCGTCCGATCCAGATCGGCTCCCACTACCACTTCGCCGAAGCCAACCCGGCGCTGGTGTTTGATCGCGACAAAACCCGAGGCTTTCGCCTGGACGTGGCCGCAGGCACGGCAATTCGCTTTGAGCCCGGCCAGACCCGCGAAGTCACGCTGATTCCCTATGTGGGCAAGCGGGAAATTTACGGCTTCCGTGGCGATGTTATGGGTGCGCTCGATGGAGGTAAACAATGAAACCGGTTAACAAGATCAGTCGGCAAGCCTACGCCGATATGTACGGCCCCACGGTGGGCGACCGTGTGCGCCTGGGCGATACCGAGCTTTGGATTGAAGTCGAAAAAGACGCTACCCACTATGGCGATGAAGTAAAATTCGGCGGCGGCAAGGTCATCCGCGACGGCATGGGTCAAAGTCAGCGCGCTGACGACACGGTCATGGATACCGTGATTACCAACGCACTGATTCTAGACTGGTGGGGTATCGTCAAAGCCGACGTGGGCATTCAAAACGGCCGCATCGCCGCGATTGGCAAGGCGGGCAATCCTGACGTACAGCCTGATGTTGAAATCGTCATTGGCCCCGGCACCGAAATCATCTCCGGCGAAGGCAAGATCCTGACCGCGGGCGGTATCGATTCCCATATTCACTTTATCTGCCCTCAGCAGGTCGAAGAAGCGCTTATGAGCGGTGTCACCACCATGCTCGGCGGCGGCACCGGCCCGGCGACTGGCACCAACGCTACCACCTGCACCCCCGGCCCCTGGCACATTGGCAAAATGCTCCAGGCGGTCGACGATATGCCCATGAATATCGGCTTTCTGGGCAAAGGTAACGCCAGCCTGCCCGAATCCCTGGAGCTCCAGCTCCAAGCGGGTGCCATGGGCCTCAAACTGCACGAAGATTGGGGCACCACACCCGCCTCAATCAACAACTGCCTCAACGTGGCGGATGCCTACGATGTGCAGGTGGCGATCCACACCGATACCCTGAACGAATCGGGCTTTGTGGAAGACACCCTGGCCGCGTTCAAAGAGCGCTGCATCCACACCTACCACACCGAAGGCGCGGGCGGCGGCCACGCCCCAGATATCCTCACCGCCTGCTCGAAAGCCTACGTGCTGCCGTCATCCACTAACCCAACGCGGCCCTACACGGTCAACACCATCGACGAACACCTCGATATGCTGATGGTGTGCCACCACCTGGATCCCAATATCCCCGAAGATGTGGCCTTCGCCGACTCACGCATTCGCCGGGAAACCATCGCCGCCGAGGATATCCTCCACGACCTGGGCGTGATCTCGATGATCGCCTCGGACTCCCAAGCGATGGGGCGGGTAGGCGAAGTGGTCTGCCGCACCTGGCAAACCGCCCATAAAATGAAGGTACAGCGCGGCCTGCTGCCGGAAGATGAAGCCCTGGGCGCCGATAACCTTCGCGCCAAGCGCTATATTGCCAAGTACACCATTAACCCGGCGATCACCCACGGCATCGCCCACGAAGTTGGTTCCATCGAAGTGGGTAAGCTGGCGGATCTGGTGCTTTGGAAGCCGGCCTTCTTTGGCGTGAAACCGGCGATGATGATCAAAGGCGGCATGATTGCGGCAGCGCCCATGGGCGACCCTAACGCCTCGATTCCTACGCCGCAGCCGGTGCATTACCGCTATATGTTCGGTGCTTTTGGCCGTGCGGCAAGTCAAACCCGGCTCAGCTTTGTCAGCCAGGCCGCGCTGGATGCGGGTATCAAAGAGAAACTGGGGCTAAATAGCGAACTCGCGGCGTGCAAAAACGTGCGCCAGGTGCGCAAGCAGGATATGAAGCTAAACGATGCCTGCCCAGAACTCACCGTCGACCCGCAAACCTACGAAGTGCGCTGCGATGGTGAAATTTTAACCTGCGAGCCCGCCACTGAACTGCCGCTGGCTCAGCGTTATCACTTGTTTTGAACCTGCGGATTGCCACTTCCACTGAAAGGGTAGCCGGGTGACTTATACAACTTTGTCGTTACTCAGTGTGGAACTATGTCTGACAGCCTGATGGTGACACCTGTGGGAGGTAGCTTTAGCTCGCGACGATTGAGGCTTTCAGCCTGATAACCGGGGTGCCTGCGGCACCATTCGCCCGCTAAAGCGGCCTCCCACAACGTCAATCAAGATGGAGTTATTTCTGTCAGCCTGATAGTTGCAACTGTGGGAGGTAGCTTTAGCTCGCGACTATTTTGGCTTCCAGCCTGACAACCCATTTCAAGGGGACGATATTAATGCTGAGACTAATAGAACGTTTAGGGCCAGTGGAGGAGAGCGTCGCTAGCGACACACTCACGCTGCCCTTTGAGCTACGTATTCGCGGGCGCTTAAAAGCCCAAAGCGATAGCGGTCGCGAGCTGGGGCTGTTTCTGGATCGTGGCCCGGTGCTGCGCAGCGGTGAGGGCCTGAAAGCCGAAAGCGGCGAAGTGGTACGCGTCTGCGCCGCCGTAGAACCGGTGGTTACCGCGCGAGTGAGTACTGGCTTACCGCTGGCGAGGCTGGCCTACCATCTGGGTAATCGCCACGTGCAGCTGGCGCTGGGGGAAGATGACAACGGCGGCTGGGTGCGCTTCCCGCCGGATCATGTGCTGGAAGAGCTCGCCGAGCTGTTAGGTGCAGAACTAGAGCACCACAACGCCACCTTCGACCCGGAACCAGGCGCTTATAACCAAGTGGGTGGCGGGCACTCTCATTCACATGGTCATGGCCATCCTCACGATCATTCACACGACCACGACCACGACCACGACCACGACCACGACCACTCGCATGAGCATCACCATGCCCACTGAACTCGCCGCGCTAGAAAGCCAAAGTGATGAACTCGCGCTGCTGGGGCTGATGCAGTTGGTGAGCCCTGCGCTGCCGATTGGCGCCTTTGCCTTCTCACAAGGCCTGGAAAGCGCCTTTGAGCTGGACTGGGTGCGCGATGAAGCGAGCCTTGCCGAGTGGCTAAACGGCGTGCTGGAAGATGGCTTAACCCGCTGCGAACTGCCGGTGCTGGCGCGGTTGCACGAAGCGTTTAGCCAAGCAGATCGCCAATCAATTGGTGAGTGGGACGAGTGGCTGGCCGCCACCCGGGAAACCGCCGAGCTCGCCGCGGAAGATAGCCGCCTGGGCGCCTCGCTTAAGCGCCTGTTGAAAAGCCTAGACTTGATGCCAAGTGAGGGCTTACTACTGCCCTTGCTACCGTCTCATGCTGGCTATGTGACACTCTTTGCCTATACGGCGCACACTCGTGGCGTGTCTGTACGCCAAACCCTGCTGGGCTTTGCCTGGGCCTGGCTGGAAAACCAACTAGCGGTGGCCTGTAAAGCTTTGCCGCTAGGGCATACGGCTGCCCAGCGAGTAATTGAACAACTGCGCCCAGCGCTAGTAAATGCCGTTAATCAGGCGCTGGTGCTTGAGGATGAAGAACTAGGCCCGGTGCTACCTGGATTGGCCCTGGCCAGTGCGCTACACGAAACCCAGTATTCGCGCCTGTTTAGAAGTTAAAGGTTTAGACGTTAACTAGCTTAGAAGTTAATCAGCTTATCGATTGAGGAGAGAACAATGACTCACTGTTTACGCGTTGGCGTGGGTGGCCCGGTTGGATCCGGTAAAACTGCACTGCTCAAGCAACTCTGTTTAGCGCTGCGCGATTACTACGATATCGCCGTGGTCACCAACGACATCTACACCCGCGAAGACGCCGATTTTTTGCTCAAGCACGATGCGCTGCCGGCGGATCGTATTCTGGGCGTGGAGACCGGCGGTTGCCCGCATACCGCGATTCGCGAAGACGCCTCGATGAACCTGGCGGCCATCGATGAGCTTCAGACTCGTCACCCGAAGCTGGAACTGGTCATGGTGGAGTCGGGCGGCGACAACCTATCGGCCACCTTTAGCCCCGAGCTCTCCGACCTGACGCTCTATGTGATCGATGTTTCTGCCGGGGACAAAATTCCTCGTAAAGGCGGGCCGGGCATCACCAAATCAGACCTGCTGATCATTAATAAAATCGATATCGCCGAGTATGTTCACGCTTCTTTAGACGTGATGGAGCGCGACTCGAAGAAAATGCGCGGCGAACGCCCTTTCGTATTTACCAATCTGTATGACGGGGTAGGGCTTGAGGAGATCATCCGCTTTATTCTCGATAAAGGGATGCTTGATGAGCGGCGTCCGCAGGCCGAAGTGGCCGCTAGCTAACGTCAATTGACCCGCGTAATCGGCTGGCGATTGGGGTCGACGTGCCAGGGCAGGCCAAGGCGGGTATTACGTTCCAGTTCGGCTATCACCTGGGCGCCCAACAGTAAAATGATGGCGCCCACTTCCAGGCTAATCAGTACTACTACCAGCGCCGCCAGCGAGCCATAAACGGCGTTGACGAACGAGAGATTAGCGAAATAGTAAACCAACAACAGCCGAACCCCCTCCCACAGCAGTGCTGCCACAAAGCCTCCTACGATCGCCCGGCGTAAGGCGATGCGCACCACCGGCAGCACTTTGTAGATAGCGCTGAACAGCAAGAACACACCAGTGAAACTGGCCAGGTTAAGCACCGGCTCTGAAAACCCCGCCAGCGGCAGTTCCCGTTCAAATAGCAGCATTACCAGTGTGTTGAGCGAACTGGCCAGAGTGACCACCAGTGTGAGAACCATCAGCGCCGCCCCAAGTACCACCATAAAGGCATAGGGCAACATCACCGAAACCCAAACGCTGCGCTTGATATGCGGGCTATCTGGCGCATGGAAAATGATTGCCAGAGCGTCTTCGAGCATACGAAAGGCAAATGAGCTGAACAGGAGCAGAATGGGAAAGCTCAGAATGCCGATCACATCCCGAGAATCCAGCAGGCTGCGAACGGCTTCTAGCAACACCTCGGCATGGGCAGGCGCCATATGGCGCGCCTGTACGGCCAGCACATTGAGTAGATGTTGCTGATCCACCACTTGGGTTAACAGCACAACGAGCACGGCAAAAAGCGGCACGATAGAGAGCAGGATGTTGTAACCCACTCCGCCTGCCAGCAGGACACCGTGATTTTTCAGGAAATTGCGTAATACGCGCCAAGCAAAGTGAGCCAGCCGAGGGAGCAGGAGCAAGACAGCGCTAATAAAGGGGTGGTTTCGAACCATGCTTGCTATTCTCCTTGGACATCAGGCCCTATCGCCATGATACGCTGATGGCGATAGCAAATAACAAGGAAGTCACGAATTGTCTGATTTGGCTTTAGGAGAGAGAGTAGTAAAAGGCAGGAACTAAACAACCGCCTTGCAAACAAAAAGGTCGCCCTGACCAGGCGGTAGGAAGGTCAGGGCAACCGAAGTTCGTGGTTTAGCTTCATGCTAAAACGGGCCATCCCTGGCCACCACACCTCCACCTTGGACCTTTACTCCTTGAATAACCTTAACTTAGGTTATGAACCTAATTATTAATTGCTAATTATTTGAATATTAAGTGAAAAAACAAAAAAACTGGTTAAAGTTTGTGCATTTTAAGCCGATAAGGCCCCTATAACTACTAAAAACTATTCACTCAAGACTGACTCTGGAACTTGCTCACAAATGGCCACTCCTTCTGCTCCCAAACGAACCCTTGGTTTACAAACCAAGGTGCTGATGCTTGTACTGCTCCCCCTTCTATTAGTGACGGTTGTGCTGGTCGGGTTTAAAGCCTACAGCAACGCCCAAGACACCCGCGAAACGTTGGCAAGCCAGCGCGAAATGATGATTGAAGAGCGCCGCAACGCGGTGCGCGACATCGTCGAAATTGCTACCACCGCCATCGCGCCTATTTACGAACAGGCCGGTGCCAACGACGAGGCCGCCAAGCAGCGGGTAGCGGAGCTGGTGCGCTCCATGCGCTTTGAAGACAACAACTACATTTTTATCTACGACTATGACGGTAACAATATCGTCACGGCACCTGCGCCAGAGCGTGAAGGTACCAACATGATCGACGCGCAAACCCCTGATGGCACTTATCTGATTCGCGAGATCATTAAGGTCGCTCAAAGCGGCGGGGGCTTCTATAGCTATATGTGGGATTACCCAGGTACCGACAGAATTGAGCCCAAGCACTCCTACGTTGATCGCCTTGAAAAATGGGGCTGGCTGATTGGTGCCGGTGTTTACGTTACCGATGTTGACGACACCATTGCCGAGGTGGAAGCCGCCGCTGCCGCCGATTTGCGCAAAGATATTATGTTTGCCTCTCTGCTGGGCTTGGGGCTGTTTATTATCATCGCTCTGGTAGCGTATGGCTTGGTGCGTCGCACGCTGGGGCCGATCAAGCGTACTACTGCGGCTATGCACGATATCGCCCAGGGGCGCGGTGATCTAACCCGCCGCTTGACAGTCGAAAGCGGCGATGAGATTGGAGATCTTAGCGTTCAGTTCAACGCCTTTGTGGCACGTATGCAAGACACGCTGCGTGATGTACGCCGCAGTACGCTCAGTGTGCACCAGGCCGCGGGGGAGATCTCACAAAGCTCTGATGAGCTTGCCACCCGTACCGAGCAGGCGGCTGCGAACCTGCAACAAACCTCAGCCTCCATGGAAGAGATCACCTCGACGGTTAATCACAGCGCCGACAATGCCCAGCAGGCCAATACGCTGGTGCAATCGACTGCCGATGTAGCCCGCGAAGGCGAGACCTCGATGGGGCAGGTTGAGAGCACCATGCGCGATATTAACGACTCCGCATCGCGCATTAGCGACATCATCAGCATGATTGATGCGATTGCCTTCCAAACCAATATTTTGGCGCTGAATGCCTCGGTGGAAGCCGCAAGGGCCGGTGAACATGGCCGCGGCTTTGCCGTGGTGGCGCAAGAAGTTAGGGTTCTGGCCAGTCGCTCCAGCGATGCTTCCAAAGAGATTCGTGCGCTTATCGATGCATCGGTTCAGCACACTAACTCCGGCGCGAAGCTGGTGCGCAGCGCAGGCGATACCATGCGTGAGATCGTCTCCAGCGTGGCGAAAGTCACCGATGTGATCGGTGAGATCACCGCTGGCGCTAAAGAGCAGAGCAGCGGTATTGGCCAGATCAACACCGCCGTGGCCGAAATGGACACCATGACCCAGCAGAACGCCGCCATGGTGCAAGAGTCGACCACTGCCGCCGCCAATATGCGCCGCCATGCGGAGCACCTGAATCAGTTAATCAACTCCTTCGTACTCGGCGACGATGAGCCTACGCAGCGGCACGAAGCGCTAGCTTCTCCGGCGCCTCAGCAACGGGGTGGTGATAGCGGACTGAAGCGTCCTGCGCTTTCGTCACACGCCTCATCACAGCCATCTTCAAAGCCCTCACCGGCAAAGCATGCCGCCGATGAGTGGGAAGAGTTCTAACGCTCACTACCTGTGCCTGTGATATCAGCGCCTGGGAAATAGGGGCATAAAAACGGGGCTTGCCAGATGGCAAGCCCCGTTGCGTTAACGCCAGCGATGTTTATCCGGTATGGTGCCTGACCAATCTTTCCGCCAGCAAGGTGACGGCGCGTTTTGCCAGTGGTGAAAGCCCAGCATCCTCGCGTTCCAGTGTGGCGACCAGGCGATGCTTCATGGAGCGTGCCCAGAAGGTTTCCAGGTGGCGGCAGGTGGCCGCTGCCGCTGTTTCTTCATCACGACCGCCGCCCAGGTTAGCGGCGATCTGGTTGGTCATGTGAATCAGGTGGGTATCGTGGTGCGACGACATTGCGTGTCTCCTAAGCCGTGGCCATTGCCGCCGTGGCAGGTCGATGGTAGATCAAATGGCGACCGGGCCGAGCAAAGCCTGCCAGCAGCAGCCCTGACGCCTGGGCCTGTTCCACAGCCAGGGCGGTGGCCGCCGAGACCGCTACCAGGGCGCCAATGCCGGCACTGGCGCATTTATGAACCATCTCATAACTGGCGCGACTGGTGACCAGCGCGAACCCCTCGCCTAGCGGGCTGGCCTCGCGGGCAAGGGCACCAATCAGTTTGTCCAGAGCGTTGTGGCGACCGACATCCTCGCGCAGTTGTTTAATATTCCCCCACGCATCGCACCAGGCGGCACCGTGGCTGGCGCCAGTGGCCGCTTGCAGCGGTTGGTGGGCGGATAGTTCCTGCAGGGAGCGCTGGATGGCGGCGTCACTCAACGGCGGCGCCATGACATGGGGAATCGGGCGTATGGCCTGCTCCAGGGCTTCGGTGCCGCACAGGCCGCAGCCGGTTCGCCCCGTCAGGCTGCGCCGCCGCTGTTTGAGCTCAGCCATCCGTTGGCTGGCAATGGTGAGGTGAACGGTGAGGCCCTGAGGTGCTTCGTGGATCTCAAGGTCGTAGCACTCATCGGTACTGGCCAGAATGCCTTCGGAAAGGCTGAAGCCGAGGGCAAAATCCTCAAGGTCGGCGGGGCTTGCCATCATCACCGCATGGGAGATGCCGTTGTAGACCAGGGCTACCGGCCTTTCCAAGGCCAGTAGATCCTCCTGGGTATCGTTGTACCAGCCGTTAGCGCCGCGGCGCACCTCCACCGGCTGGCGCGCTACCGCATCGCGGGTGTGGTGGGTGCTCATGGCGCCTCCTGATGAGCGTTGGCCAGGTGGTCACGCTGGATCAGGTCGAAAGTGCTAAAGCGCTGCTGCCAGGCGGAGGGTTGGCTGACTTTTTCCACCTGCACCGCCGTGACCTTGTACTCCGGGCAGTTGGTGGCCCAGTCCGAGTTGTCCGTCGTGATAACGTTGGCGCCGCTGCCGGGGTGGTGGAAGGTGGTGTAGACCACCCCAGGCTGCATGCGTTCGCTGAGTCGCGCGCGAAGTACTGTCTGGCCCGAGCGGCTGGTGATGCCCAGCCAGTCGCCGTCACGCACGCCGCGCAGCTCGGCGTCAGAAGGGTGTAGCTCCAACACGTCCTCGTCGTGCCAGCGCTGGTTGTCGGTGCGCCGGGTCTGGGCGCCCACGTTGTACTGGCTGAGAATCCGCCCGGTGGTGAGCAGCAGCGGGAAGCGGCGGTTGGCCCGCTCCTCGGTGGCCACGTACTCGGTAATCGCAAAGCGCCCCAGGCCAATGGGGAACTCGACCTCGTGCATGGTCGGCATGCCCAGCGGGTACTCGGCGTTGCAGGGCCACTGCAGGCTGCCGCGCTCCTCCAGCTTGGCGTAGCTGACCCCCGCGAAGCTTGGCGTCAACTGGGCGATCTCGTCCATGATTTCGGACGGATGGGTATAGTGCATCGGGTAGCCCAGCGCGTTGGCCAGATCCTGGGTGACTTCCCAATCCTCCTTGCCGGCCACCGGGGGTGTTACCTTGCGTACCCGGTTGATACGTCGTTCGGCGTTGGTGAAGGTGCCGTTCTTCTCCAAAAAGCTTGAACCCGGCAGCAGCACGTGGGCGAACTTGGCCGTTTCGTTGAGGAAAATATCCTGCACGATCAGGCAGTCCAGCGACGTGAGCGCCGCCTCGACGTGCTGGGTGTTGGGGTCGGACTGGGCGATATCTTCGCCCTGAACGTAAAGCGCTTTAAAGGTGCCTTCGATGGCGGCATCGAACATGTTGGGAATGCGCAGCCCCGGCTCGTCGTCCAGCTTGACGCCCCACACCGACTCAAAGCGGCCCCGGGCGATGGGGTCGGCCACGTGCTGGTAGCCTGGCAGCTCGTGGGGAAAGGAGCCCATGTCACAGGAACCCTGGACGTTGTTCTGGCCGCGCAGCGGGTTCACGCCCACGCCTTCGCGGCCAATGTTGCCGGTGGCCAGGGCCAGGTTGGCAATCCCCATTACCATGGTCGAGCCCTGGCTGTGTTCGGTGACGCCCAGCCCATAGTAGATGGCACCGTTGCCTGCCGTGGCATAGGTACGGGCTGCCTGACGCACGGCCTCGGCGGGCACGCCGGTAATCGCTTCGCTGGCCTCCGGGGAGTGGCGCGGTTCAGCAATGAACTCACGCCATCGGTTATAGGCATCGGTGTCGCAGCGCCTGGCGACGAACGCCTTGTCTTCCAGACCTTCGGTCACCACCACGTGGCCCAGCGCGTTGACCAGCGCCACGTTGGTGCCCGGGCGCAGCGGCAGGTGCTGGGCCTCGCCCAGGTGGGGTGTTTTCAACAGGTCGATGCGGCGCGGGTCGGCGACGATCAGCTTCGCCCCCTGGCGCAGGCGCTTGCGCATCATTGAGCCGAACACCGGGTGGGCGTCGGTGGGGTTGGCACCGATCACGATGATCGCGTCGGCCTTCATCACTGAATCAAACGTCTGGGTGCCCGCCGATTCGCCCAGCGTGGTCTTCAGGCCGTAGCCGGTGGGCGAGTGGCAGACCCGCGCGCAGGTGTCGGTGTTGTTGTTGCCGAATGCAGCGCGAATCAGTTTCTGTACCAGGTAGGTCTCTTCGTTGGTGCAGCGCGAGGAAGTAATGCCGCCGATGCTCTCGCGACCGTGCTCGGCCTGAATCGCTTTCAGGCGGCTGGAGGCAAAGGTGATGGCTTCTTCCCAACTGACTTCCCGCCAGGGTTGGTCGATGCTGTCGCGGATCATCGGCGTGGTCAGGCGATCCGGGTGGGTGGTGTAGCCGAAGGCAAAGCGCCCCTTCACGCAGGAGTGGCCGTGGTTAGCATCGCCGCCCTTGTAGGGCACCATGCGCACCAGCTGGTCGCCCTTCATCTGGGCTTCAAACGAGCAGCCCACGCCGCAGTAGGCGCAGGTGGTGACTACGCTGCGATCCGGCACGCCGTGGTCGATCACGCTTTTTTCCATCAGCGTGGCCGTGGGACAGGCCTGCACGCAGGCCCCGCAGGAGACGCAGTCCGAGTCCATGAAGGCGTCGTTCTGGCCTGCTGATACTTTGGATTCGAACCCGCGGCCATCGATGGTTAGCGCGAAGGTGCCCTGGACTTCGTCGCAGGCGCGCACGCAGCGCGAGCAGAGGATGCACTTGCTGGGATCGAAGGTGAAGTAGGGATTGGATTCGTCTTTGACGGCATCCAGGTGGTTCTCGCCAGTAAAGCCATAGCGCACTTCGCGCAGCCCCACGCTACCGGCCATGTCCTGCAGTTCGCAGTCGCCGTTGGCCGGGCAGGTCAGGCAGTCCAGCGGGTGGTCGGAGATGTACAGCTCCATCACGTTGCGGCGCAGCTTGGCCAGTCGCTCGTTCTGGGTGGTCACCTTCATGCCCTCCACCACCGGCGTGGTGCACGAGGCGGGAAAGCCCCGGCGCCCCTCTACCTGCACGGCGCACAGGCGGCAAGAGCCGAACGCCTCGAGGCTATCGGTGGCGCACAGCTTGGGAATGTTGATATCCGCCAGCGCCGCGGCGCGCAGTACCGAGGTGCCCTCCGGCACGCTGATGGATACGCCGTCGATCTCCAAGTTGACTGTGGCGGCGCCCGGGTAGGGGGAGGGCGTGCCATAGTCCTTGGAAAAATCGACGCTGTTGGCCTGACGCCGTGGATCGTAATGTTCAATCATGATCTGTCTCCGTTCGCCGCCCGCTGGAAGTCGTCGGGGAAGTGTTTGAGCGCGCTCTGCACCGGGAAGGGGGTCATGCCGCCCATGGCGCAGAGCGAGCCATCCACCATCGTTTCGCAGAGGTCGTGGAGTAGAGTGAGGTTGGCCTCGCGATTGTCATTGGCGCGGATGCGGTCGATCACCTCCACGCCCCGGGTCGAGCCAATTCGGCAGGGCGTACACTTGCCGCAGGACTCCACCTTGCAGAACTCCATCGAAAAGCGCGCCTGCTCGGCCATATCGACGCTCTCGTCGAACATCACCACGCCGCCGTGGCCCACGCCTGCGCCCACCTCAGCGAAGGTTTCGTAATCCAGCGGCATGTCCCACTGGCTTTCGGGCAGGTAGGCGCACAGTGGCCCGCCCACCTGGACAGCGCGCAAAGGCTTGCCGGTGAGCGTACCGCCGCCAAACTCCTCCATCAGCGTGCGCAGGGTGGTGCCAAAGGCCAGCTCCACCAGACCGCCACGCTTGACGTTGCCCGCCAGTTGGAGGGCCAGGGTGCCTCGCGAGCGGCCCATACCGTGGTTGGCGTAGGCCTCGGCGCCTTCAGCCAGAATGAACGGCACGGCGGCTAGCGAGAGCACGTTGTTGACCACCGTAGGGCGGCCAAACAGCCCCTCGATGGCGGGCAGCGGTGGCTTGAAACGCACCAGGCCCCGCTTGCCTTCGAGGCTTTCGAGTAGCGAGGTTTCTTCACCACAGATATAAGCACCGGCACCGAGACGTACTTCCAGGTGGAAGGTACGGCCACTGCCACAAAGATTGTCGCCCAGGTAACCGGCCTGCTCGGCGCGGGCAATGGCTTCGTCGAGCACCTGTTTCGCCAGTGGGTACTCCGAGCGCAGGTAGATGTAGCCCTGGGTTGCCTCAACGGCAAGCCCGGCGATGGTCATCCCCTCAATCAGCATGTAGGGGTCGCACTCCATCGCTAGCCGGTCAGCGAAGGTGCCGGAGTCGCCTTCGTCGGCGTTGCAGACGATATATTTCTGGTCGGCGGGCGTGTCGAGCACGGTCTGCCACTTGATGCCGGTCGGAAAGGCGGCCCCGCCGCGCCCGCGCAGGCCGGAGGCTTTGACTTCCTCGACGATGTCCTGGGGCTCGCGTTGCAGCGCTGCCTCCAGGCCGCAAAAACCGCTGTGGGCGCGATAGTCGTCAATCGACAACGGGTCGGTAATGCCGATACGCGCGAAGGTCAGGCGCTGCTGCTTGGCAAGGTAGTCAATCTCTTCCGTGGGGCCCAGCGCCAGGGGATGGCTGACGCTACCTTCGAGTAGGCCGCTGTCGAGCAGCGTCGTTACATCCCCCGGTGTTACCGGGCCGTAGGCGAACCGCCCGATGGGGGTTTCCACTTCCACCAGCGGCTCAAGCCAAGCAAGACCGCGGGATCCGTTACGTACCAGCGTGATTGACTGGCCGCGTGCGGTTGCCTCTCTTATCAGTCGGCTGGCGATCACATCGGCACCCAGTGAAAGCGCGGTGGTATCGCGGGGGACAAAAACGCGAATGCTCATCCCATCACCTCCAGCGGCCGGGTTTGTAGCTCATCCATCAACTCATCGAAGGCTTCCGGCGTGACGCGGCCGCGTATGCTGTTGTCCACGCGGATCGATGGGCCGCAGGCGCAGTTGCCCAGGCAGTAAACGGCTTCGAGGGTGATCTCGCGATCCGCCGTAGTCTGGTGGTAGTCGACTCCTAAACGCGCCTTGGCGTGGACTTCGAGCTGGCGCGCCCCTACCGACTGACACGCCTCGGCACGGCAGATCTGCACGACGTGGCGCCCCGGCGGCGTGGTGCGAAAGTGGTGGTAGAAGCTGATGACACCGTGCACTTCGGCACGTGTCTGGTGGAGGGCATCGGCGATGATGGGCACCGCTGCCTCGGGGATGAAGCCGATGCGATCCTGAAGGGCGTGGAGGATCGGCAGTAGGGCGCCGGGCTTGTCCTTCAGGGCGTCGACCTCGGCCTGAATTGCCTGCGGCGCCCACTCCTGGGATTGGTTCATGATGCCCTCCTCACGACTGCTTTTTATGTTTTAAATATGCACTACTTTTCATATTTAAAAAGACGTGCATCACGGTTAAGACAACGCTAGCATCAAGTTATCGACTTAAAAATATGAAATAGTGTGCCTATGAAGCGGATCAAGGTAACGCCCACCTGGTGCTTTAGCGATGAAGAGGGGCATCGTCTCGATAGCAATCTTTTGCGCCTGCTCGGGGCGGTTCATCGCCACGGCAAGTTGACCCATGCCGCCGAGGAAGCGGGTATTTCCTATCGTCACGCGTGGAATTTACTGCGCCAGGGCGGGGATTTTTTTGGTGTCACTTTGGTAGAAATGGCGCGTGGGCGCGGGGCGCGGTTATCGCCGTTGGGTGAGAAGCTGCTGTGGGCCGAACAGCGCGCCACCGCTCGGTTAAGCCCGCAGCTTGATAGCCTGAGCTCCGAGCTGAATCTTGCCATTCAGCAGCACCAGGAAGGTGTGCACCCTTTACTGCGTCTTCACGCCAGCCACGGGTTTGCGATAGAGCTGCTGCCGCAGCATCTGGGAGAGTTGCAGCTTGACCTGCAGTACTGCAGCCCGCTGGAAGCACTGGCCGCGCTTAACCGCGATGGCTGCGACCTGGCGGGCTGTCATCTGCCCCGAGGAGTGGTAGGCGAGAAGGCTCGGTGTAAATACCGCCGCCTGCTTAAGCCCCGCTATCATCGGCTGGTAGGATTTATCGCCCGCCAGCAGGGGCTAATGGTGGCGTCAGGTAACCCGCTGGGCATTGATGGCGTTGCAGCACTGGCCGATAGGCCGGTCACGTTTATCAACCGGCAGGCATCATCGGGAACCCGGGAACTGCTGGATAGCTTGCTGGCCGAGGCAGGTATTGCTACATCCAAAGTGAACGGTTACGAGATTGAGGAGTACACCCACTCAGCGGTAGCGGCCTATGTGGCGGCGGGAATGGCGGATGCAGGGTTTGGTGTCGAGGCGGCTGCGCAGCGGTTTGGGCTTGATTTTGTGCCGCTGGCCACGGAAGACTATTTGTTGGCCTGCCACAGCCGCTCCCTGAAAGAGCCTAAATTTGCCGACTTTTTGCAAGCGCTGCGCAGCAGCTCATTCCAGGAGGCGGTTCAGCGCCTGCCGGGTTATAGCCCCAGCCAGTGTGGCAGCGTGATCGATATTGGCAGTTTTTTATAAGGTGGTGCTGGTTGGCAATGGGGCCTGCCCCTTGGCAAGCCCCATTGCGTTAACGCTGGTACAGGTGAGCGTCGCTAATTGCCCGACCAACCCAACATAATCGGCACGTAAACCACTAACAGCAGCACCCCGATCAGCCCCAGCAGGTAAGGAATGATCGCGCGGGTAATGCGCTCCAGCGGTAGCTGGGTGATCGAGGAGGCCACATAGAGGTTGATCGCCACCGGCGGGGTAATCATGCCGATCGAGAGCCCCACCACGATAATCAAACCAAAGTGGATCGGATCAATCCCCAACTGCAGCACCAGCGGTAGCAGCACCGGGGTGAGGATAATCAGCGCACTGGCGGTTTCGATAAACACCCCGGTGAGCAGAATAATCCCTACAATCAGCAGCATAATCACATAAGGGTTGGTAGACAGCGACAACACGGCCTGGGCAATCGCCCCCGGCACCTGCCAGCTAGACAGCGTCCAGCTCAGCACCGCCGACATGGCAATCACCAGCATAATCACCGCGGTGGTCATCGCTGAGCGGATCAGCAGCTTGTAAATCTGCGGCAGGTTAAGGTCACGATACACAAACAGCGACACCAGCATGGCGTAGTTCACCGCCACTACCGCCGCCTCTGAAGGCGTGAAGATGCCGGAGAAGATACCCCCGAGGATAATTACCGGCGTCATCAAGCCCCAGCTGGCATCTTTAAAGGTCGTCCAGATGGTTGCCAGCGCGAGCGGCGTGCCTTTGGGGTATTGGCGCTTATACGCCTGAGCAATGGCAATGGCCATTAACCCTAGCCCCATCGCCAAACCCGGCAAAAAGCCGTTTAGAAACAGCTTGGAGACCGACTGCTGAGCGATCACCGCGTAGATGATCATCGGCACCGAGGGCGGAATCACCACCCCTATCGTGCCGCTGGCAGCAATTAAGCTGGCCGCCGAGGCCGGGTCGTAGCCTTTGCGCTTGAGCTCCGGCACCAGGCTGGAACCCACCGCGGCGGTCGTCGCGGCGCCAGAACCGGAGATTGCCGCAAAGAACATGCCCGCCATCACCGAGACCACCGACAGCCCGCCACGCATAAAACCGACCAGTGAATCGGCAAAACTGACCAGCTTCTCGCTCACCTTACCCTGGGCCATTAAATCCCCAGCGAGGATAAACATCGGGATAGCCACCAGGGCAAAGGAGTTGATGCCCTGGAACATCTGCTGGGTGACCACCATGAGCGGCACGCCGGATTGATAGAGCGCATAGAGCGTGCTGGCGCCAATGGCAAAGGCAATTGGCACGCCCAGTAGCATAAACAGGAAGAACAGCCCAAACAGCAGCAGCGTCATAGCGACTCCTCCTGGGGCTGGGAGGTTTCACCGTTAATCAGCAGCTCAATGATATCGACCAGCGCGTACCAGGCCATAATCGCTGCGCAGATCGGCATCACTGCGTAGACGTAGGTCATCGAAAGCCTCAGCGAGGCGGATTTCTGGAAGCTCTGCACCTGCATATAGCGGTAGCCGATCACGATCAGCGTGATCATAAACGCCAGCACCACCAGCAGGGCGGCAAGCCGGGCGATTTGGCGCAGGCGGCCGGGCAGGGCATCCACCGCAAAGGTCACGGCAATATGTCGCCCGCGCTGAAACGCCAGGGTGCCGGCTAAGAAGGTGATCCACACCAGCAGAAAGCGAGCGACCTCCTCAGTCCAGCCCACCGCGGTGAATAGCACCCGGGAGACGATCTGCAGGGTAATCACCGCAATCAGCGCCGCCATGCCCGCAAAGACCACGGGCTGTAGAATGGCGTCCAGAAAGCGTTCAGTACGCTGTAGCAGCGTTACCAATGGATGCGTGTGAGTGGGCACTTACTTCACTTCCTCCTGGATGCGTTGCAGGTAATCGCCGAACTGGTCACCGTACTTCTCATACACCGGGGCAACGGCTTCCTGGAAGGCGGCGATATCGGGCGACTCATTAATTTCCATGCCTGCCTCAGCCAGTTCGGCTAACTGCTCGGCTTCCATAATGGCATTTTGTTCTCGGGCATAGCTAGAAGCTTCGCTGGCGGCATCGAGTACGATCTCCTGAACCTCTTCTTGAAGGCCGTTCCAGGCGGGTAAGCTCATAATGAAAATCGCTGGCGCATAGATATGCCGCGTCATGGTGAGGTAGTCCTGGGTTTCCGCCAGGTTAAAGGCATGGATAGCGTTAACCGGGTTTTCCTGGCCATCAATCGTGCCTTGTTGCAGGGCGGTCAGCGCTTCTGTCCACGCCATGGGCACGGCATTGGCACCGAGTTCCCGGAACGTATCCACATAGACCTCGTTCTCGATGACGCGCAGTGTCAAGCCTTCGAGATCCTCAGGCGCATTAATCGCGTGCTGACTATTGGTGATATTGCGAAAACCGCGCTCAGCAAACGCCAGCCCTTTAAGGTTCACATCCTCTAATTTGCCCAGTATTTCCTGGCCGATCTCACCATCCAGCACGGAGTAGGCAGATTCGGCGGAAGGGAAGAGGAAAGGCAGCTCAAAAACCGAGAACTCATCAACGAAGTTGGCCACGGGCCCGTTGGTGATCACGCCCATATCGACGGTGCCGATCTGCATGCCTTCCAGAATGGTGCGCTCGTCTCCTAGAGAAGCGTTGGGGAAAATCTCAACGGAGACCGCGCCGTCGGTCTGTTCGCTGACTAACTGCTGAAAGCGTTCAGCGGCGATATGGTAAGTATCTTCTGTATTTACCACGGTCGCTAAGCGCAGATTGGTAGGCGTTATTTCCTCGGCGTGGGCCATGAGTGGTAAACCAAGCAGGCCAGCGCATAGCAATGTCAAGTTTAACTGTTTGAATTTACTTGTATAACAGGATGCAGCGTGAGCGGTAAAACGGGCGTTGTGATTCACATTATCTCCTAGTGGTGGCTGTTCTTATTATCTTGTTGGGCTTCATCTATATCACATCGAACTAACAGGGCAAATTACTTATTTTCATTCCACTATTCGCGATAATAATCCAAAAAATCTTTATAGATCTTGGGCTTGAGTGATTTAAAGGTTAGCGATAGCCTGCAAGCATTACGATTGATTAAATGCCTTGGAAGGTAATTGTAAGGCTTAGTCGGTGGTTAAGTCTTACTAACCATGGCAACGCCAGCTAAAACAGGAATAACCAATGGATAAGTTGCTTAACGACCTAGTAGCGGTAGTCGGCCCAGAAGGCGTGCTGCTCGGTGAAGATGTCTCCCAGCGTAGCGTCGACTGGTTTACCGGGGCGCCCTGTCGTGCCAAGGCCATTGTAAGGCCCCGCAACACCGAACAGCTCAGCAAAGTGATGGCTCTGTGTTACCAGGCCGACCAGCTCGTAGTGACCCATGGCGGCATGACCGGCATTGTGCACGGTGGGGAAGCCAGCCCCGAGGAGCTGGTGGTTTCTCTGGAACTGATGAACCAGATCGAAGAGGTTGATCTGGTCGGCTCTACCATTCAGGTTCAGGCCGGGGTGACGCTCCAGCGTGTGCAGGAAGCCGCGGCGGAGATCGATATGCAGTTTCCGCTCGATCTTGGCGCCCGGGGCTCGTGCACCATTGGCGGCAATATCGCCACCAATGCAGGCGGCATACGGGTCATTCGCTACGGCATGATGCGCCAGCAAGTGCTGGGGCTGGAGGCCGTACTTAGCGACGGCACCGTGGTCAGCTCGCTGAACAAAATGCTCAAGAATAACGCTGGCTACGACCTCAAACAGCTATTTATCGGTAGCGAAGGCACGCTGGGTATCGTCACCCGCGCAGTGCTCCGGCTGCAGCCCCATATGCCCAGCGAGCAAACCGCGCTGGTCGCGGTGCCCTCCTTCGATGCCTTGACCCAGCTGTTACGCAGGGTCTCTCAAGAGCTCGCCAATAGCCTTAGCGCTTTCGAGGCGTTGTGGAATAGCCACTACAGGCTGGTGACCACCGAGAGCGGCAAGCACGCGCCCCCGTTGGCCGACGACTCGCCTTTCTACGCGATCATCGAAACCCTGGGGCTAGATGACGCCCAGGATGCGGAGCATTTCTCTGAGATTCTGCAAAAGGCGATGGAAGACGGCTTGATCACCGATGCCGTGCTAGCCAGTTCCGGTGCCCAGCGCCAGGGCATCTGGGCTATCCGAGAGGATATCGAAGTGCTGGTGCACCAGCTGAAGCCGATGTTCTCCTATGATATCAGCCTGCCGATTCCCCATATGGACGCCTACGTTGCTACCCTAGAGCAAAACCTCAAGGCGCAGTTTCCGCAAACAGGAAAAATGATCGTGTTCGGTCATCTCGGCGATGGCAACCTGCACATCATGATCACGGTGCGCGACGACAGCTCGCAAAGCCGCCGCCAAGTTGAGCAGTTGGTTTACTCACCCCTGAAAGAGTACGGCGGCTCGATCTCTGCCGAACACGGCATTGGCCTCGAAAAACGCGATTACCTAAGTATTTCCCGCTCCAGCGAGGAGATCGCTTTAATGAAGCGCATGAAAGTCGCTTTGGATCCCAAGCTACTGTTGAATCGAGGCAAAGTCGTGGCAGTGGAGTGAGTTTGGCGGTTTGATTAAGGGTCGCCCAGGGCGGTGGGGGCTGGTGTCATCAGCTCCCGGGTTAACTGCCGCAACCAGTGTATGCCAGGATCGTGATCCTTCCTTTCATCCCAGCACAGGCAGACTTTGAACGCCGGTACGTCCAGGGGCAGAGCGTAGAACTTCAAGCTATTGTTGCGGCAAATGACCCTGGCCGCGCTCTCTGTCACCACGCAAAGCAGTGCTGTGGACACCAATATTTCCTGCAGTGGATTGATGTAGGGCGTCTTGGCGACGATTTTCCGCTCTAACCCCAGCTCCCTCAGCTTTTCATTGATTAACAGCGGGCTGTCCTCGCGATGGGACAAAGCGACCTGGGGGGAGTTTAAAAAAGCTTCAAGGGTAATGGCGCTGCTCTCGCCATGAAATGTCGCATCACCCACACAGCCAATCACATCGTCAAACAGGTACTCATGATGAGAGGTGAGCGGCAAGGTTTCGAACTGCACCACCGCCAGGTCGATATCGTGCTCTTGAAGGACTTGTTGAGCACCTTCTGCGCTCGCGATGCGCGTGGAGAGCATGTTGAAACATAAGTCTGGCGCGTGTTCCAAGCAGTGCTGGATAAGCTTGGGTTGTAGCTGTTGGCTGACATAGTCCACCAAGCTGACCCGAAACTCCCGCTTTGACGTGGCAGGCGAAAACTCGTTACTACTGTGAACTGCCTGATCGAGGTAGAACAGCCCTTTGGCTACGGCGGCATCCATCTGCCGGGCAAGCGGGGTCGGTTGCATGCCCTCCAACGTCTTGATGAAAAGCGGGTCGTCCATTAACAGGCGGAGCTTTTTCAGCGAGTGGCTGACGGCCGGTTGCGTCAGGCAGAGCGCTTGTGCGGTGAGCGTTAAACTCCTTTTCCAATACAGCGTGTGAAAAACCAGTAGTAAATTGAGATTGATCTTATTGAGCCTGTTCGCCAGCTTCGTATGGGTGGTGTCAGCCATCAGGCGTGTCTCTTGGTTGGAAGGGCCGCTCCGGTGCGGGAACAGCCCTCAGCCACTGCTGTAAAAGCACTGTATCTACTGTCGGGCTTGCCTCGATGGGAAGCGAATTACTTGAGCTCTTCCTGGATGCGCGGCAGGTAATCACCGAACTGTTCGCCGTACTTCTCATACACCGGCGCGACGGCGGCTTGGAAGGCCTCCATATCCGGATCGTCGTTGATCTCCATGCCCGCATCGCGCAGGGCCTGCAGCTGTTCGCTCTCCATCTCTGCATTCACCTGGCGCTCATGCTCCGCTGCTTCCTGTGCCGCTGCTAGCAGTACCTCTTGGGCATTTTCAGGCAGTTGGTTCCAGGCGGGCATACCCATCACAAAAATCGCCGGGGCGTAGGTATGGCGGGAGAGGGTCATGTAGTTCTGGGTTTCATCCAGGTTGAACGAGTGAATCACGTTCACCGGGTTCTCCTGACCGTCGATAGTGCCCTGCTGCATGGCGGTGAGTGCTTCCGTCCACGCCATGGGAATCGCGTTGGCGCCCAGCTCGCGGAAGGTGTCGGTGTAGACCGGGTTTTCCATCACGCGGATGCGCAGGCCGTCCAGATCTTCCGGCGAGTTTACGGCGCGTTCGCTGTTGGTCAGGTTGCGGAAACCGCGTTCAGCGTAGGCCATACCTTTCAGGTTCACCTCGGAAAGCTTGTCGAGCAGCTCCTGGCCAATCGGGCCATCGAGCACTTCGTAAGCGGCTTCCGGGGAGGGGAACAGGAACGGCAGTTCGAATACCGCCATCTCTTCGACAAAGTTGGCCACCGGGCCGTTGGTGATCACGCCCATATCCACGGTGCCGATCTGCATGCCTTCCAGCAGCGTGCGTTCGTCACCCAAGGTGGCGTTGGGGTAGATCTCGATATCTACCTTGCCGTCGGTGCGCTCTTCTACCAGCTCTTCAAATTTGGTGGCGGCGATGTGGAAACCATCCTGCTCATTGACCACATGGGCCAGGCGAAGGGTGACGGGATCCATATCAGCAAAATCAGCGGCGTTCGCGGCGCTTACCAGCGCCAGTGAGATGCCCAATGCCAGCGTGCTACGTGCAAATGTTTTCATATTATTGTGTTCCCAATGGACTAAGGTGCAGAAGTGCTCCCAAAGCATGCACCACACGAGGGAAAACGGTCAATTGACTAAAGGTACTCAAGCGCCATACGGCTGGACACAGCGCCCCTGCACAGTTACGATACGCACCCACAAGCGCCCGTAGCTCAGTTGGATAGAGTATCGGCCTCCGAAGCCGAGGGTCGCAGGTTCAAATCCTGCCGGGCGCGCCAAATATATCAAGGGCTTACGTTAAATCGTGAGCCCTTTTGTTTTGGTCTGCCAGTGGCTATAACCACGCTAGTAACCACAAGCGGCAATCCCAAAGCGTTTTGAATCGGCCTTGTTTGGTGTTGTGTTTTGTTGCCTTGGCCGTTGCGCGCTCTTTTTTTAAGCTGGGGGAAGTGTGGGAAAGCTAGCACTACGAAATTTTCGTAATACCCGGCATTGGGGGATTAGATCGAATAACCTCCCCATATCAAGACAGAGTGTCTTTAAGCGACTCTGTTAGCGCCTGGGCAATCGGCGTGGGATCTAGCCAATCAGCGCAAAATTGCGCCCATTAGCGTTACCCAATAACCGGGCATCGCCGGGGCGGCCAATTTGGCGTTGTGGGGTGTACCTGGCCCGGGTACGGCTAGAAGTGACTCAGGCTCACAATTAAAAGAGGCGAATCCTCCCCCTTTTCCGGTTTCAAACCGACAAATTCCCGCGCTTTTACTCATGCTGAGTAAATACCAGGTTTTCTGGTAATTAAACTGCTCTGATTTCAAATGAAAAAGCCCCAGCGTTAGCCAGGGCTTGAAGTGCCTATTGCCGTCACCTTCAAAGGTTTAGTTAACGTTCAGTGTTAACACAGTGGGTTAACGCCTTTTGTTAAGTCGGTAAAATCTCTGAATGCGTGCAGCGTGAGGTCAGGAGAGGTGCCTATATTCCATAATGCCCCTCCCCCCCTACCTTTCCTTCCACTTACCGGCATCCCAATCGAACCGAAGCCGTTTCTTGAGGTGCTTTTGTGTCACATCTTGCAAGCGACGTAGGCCGGGGCTCATGGCGCGTTCTTCGACTTGCCCAGTACCGAACGGATCGGCGCTTTCATCGCGTCGTGCCAGGGCTTCCAGTGAGTGGTTTTGCTCTTGCAGGTAAACCGAGTCACCGCCAGTAATTGGGGGTAGATTGAAGCGTCGCCGTGCTTCGTTTGGTGAATAGATACCGCTCTTAATCATATTGCCGACGATCTCGACTTGCTGGCTTTCATCAAGGCGAATCAGGGCTGATACATCGATCTCAATACGGTACTGCTCACCAATGCCAAGTCCACGGTTTAGCGACTCCTCCATACCCTGAATGCGTGATTGCAAGGCGTCTGCTAAATACATGCTGTTCATGCCATCGGGATTGGTGCCGACCGGCAGTTGTTGTAAGCCGATTTTCCATAGCGGGATACCGAAAGCGTGGCATATCTGCTCATCGTTGTACTTCACCTGCTCGACCAGTTGGCTGTCGACGGCGTTAAACGACAGGCTGGTGAATTTCATATCAGCACCTATTACGCTGATCTTACCGCTATTCTTCCCACTGAAGTTCTCGTTCCAATACTCCTTCAATGACTTGGCATCGTCATCCGTCATTCCAGCCGGTGCGGTCAGAATGCCGCCAGGCTGCGCATAGTTCGCGAAGAACGATAGTTGTGAGCGATCCACTTTGAGGTTTTTAGTTGCTGCCAGCGTTGACGCCAACAGCGGTGGCACACCGATTAACGGGTGGTGTAAGCAAGTCGATTCCCTGTCGTGAATGATCTCGCGGGCGGGAACAGTGATCCCCTGTGAAAGACCATTAAGCGCGTCAGTCGCCAGTTCGTAATAAACATCGCCGCTGTCGCTTACCTTCACCATCACGCGGCTTGGGTCGAGGATATGAAGGCTCGTCACCACATGCCGACTGTCGCGCTCTTTGAGGGCATAGGTGTTGCCGAATTGCAGCCGACTGAGTACCCAAGCCTCACGGAACTGCTGGGGCGTCTGGTAGTGGTTCGGTCTGCGCAGCAACGGTGAATACGCTGGGCTGGTGGTCGTCTGCCATAAGCCGTTGGCATCGCGTGCCTGAAGCTTGAATGGCAGCTTTCCAACGTCCTGACTAATTCGACTCAAGCAAGCAAAGATAGTGCTTTGAGCGGCAACCGATCCGACCGTTTCGGATTCATTCCGTTGCCACGCTCCGGTGTACGGCTCGTGGATAGTAACCCAGCCACCACCATTACCGCTTTGAGAAACTGGGGTCATCCATTTTCGGATACCGGCGATCAATCCCATGAATGCCCCCCTGCCACCACTTTGATGGTCTTCGGGCGCTCCCGTGCGGCATGAGCCAAAGCGACTAGGTCGGCCATAGAGATGGCAATGGCCGCGTAGGTTTCAAACATGAGACGGGTGTGCTCAAGCGAGCTAACAGCGTCCTCGTCAATCACAACGGTTGGATCACCGCCGGTCATGCTGGCAGTCATCCAGATAACACCATTTTCTCGGCGTGCCGTTACGCTTAGGGTACGGTCGCCGGTCTCGGTGTACAGCTCGGCCACCTGTTCTGCGAAGTCCATTAGCTGCGGATAATGATTGTCCATGGTTCAAGCTCCCCAGTTAACGCCAGTGAGAACGGCGACTGCGTTATCTCGAACACGCTCCCAGCTCACCCGGCGGATAGCACGCAACACGGCTAGATTTTGTTGAAATGCGTTCCATATGCCGTCATCAACTTCTATCGCCGCTACCTCGCTGGTATCGATCGCTAAGCCTTCGTCAGCAAATAAAACTTGATCAGCGTCAAGCATGGTGACGCTCGTGCCGCTTGAATCGGTGGGTACGTAGTCGCTTGTCACAAGCGGGATTCCGAACAGGTCTCCACCATCCAGGGTGATGTTGGCTTGGCCCAGCACGCTCTGCATAAGCCCTAGCTGCACCGCATCGCTGCTGTGCATCACGATAACGGCGCTGTCGATGTCGCCTTGATAAAGCTTAAATAGGGCAGCAATGTCAGCTCGTACATCATCAGCCGTATTGCCGCTGGAGGGGATTGTGGGGGCATTGTAGGTGACTGAGGCGGGTTCAAATTCGTCGCCTGCGTTACCAGGGTCAATAAATCCGGTGCTTTCTGCGGTGGCAATGGCGCGTGTAAGGTCGCGTTCCAAGCCGTCTTCAAAGCGACTGCCAGCCACCTCTCGCGTGATAGGTAGTAGAGCGCCGATTTTTGCAGGCTCTAACGTTTTGATTGCGAATTTGCCGCCAGTGGTCGGGATCGCTTTACCCTCGCCAACCCAAGCCGCCTTTGAGCGCTCAGTCTGGATTAATTCACGTTGGTGGAATTGGGTGCGGCGAAGTGGGCGAACGGCGTTAATTTTACCAATGATTGATCGCTTGGCGACCAGGGCTAAAAAATCATGCTGGGCAATATCAAAGTCAGCATCCGCTCCGGTCACGCTTCCGGTGCTGATTAGGCCACGCTCTAGGAAGTTGGCGGCCTTGCTTCCAGCAAAACGGTTACTGGCAAGAAATGACGCCTCGCTCGGGCTATCCGATAGGGCCAAACATTGAACCGCCTGGATAAAATCTTTGGCGTAGTTGGGGCGTGAGGCGTTGGCGAGTGCAGATTGGGCGCGGTGGAGTTGGGCGCGAACGATGGGATCCATATTTAAATAACCTGTGTTTTGTGGGTTCCTACACAGGCTATCTAAATACTGTAAAAATCCTCAGTTTCTGGCTATTTTAACAAGGCGCTCAATAGTTTCCGGTCGAGTCGTGGGCGGTTCTGTTCCAAGCTCGTCAGCCAGGGCGGCGCACACCTGATACCAGTTGTAAGCCAATGTTCCAGCGCACGCTCTTTTGTGTGGCCCTTCCATAGCCACGAACGTTTGCCATACAGCACTGGCGACTAGCTCAGGGACGCGCCCATAAAACTCAGCAAGCGCGTCACCGCTATCTCCATCACACGAATTCAACCAGCCGTTTACAGCATCGATATTCAGCAAGGTGCTATGACCGCGCCCCCTCCCTCCACAGCGCTCCACAGGGCAGCCGCTGGCAATCCAGCGGCGTACTGTGCTGTCACTCGCACCATAAGCCCGTGCGGCTTCTGGAATCGTGACTACGTTACCCATTGGGCATCACCTCGATTTTCCAATTAGGCCAGCGGCATTGTGCTGCTAGTAGCGCCTCCTCTTGTGTAATCAAGCGGCCAACCAGGGTGGTGAAGGGCTTGCCATCCCTGAGTACCCGCCAAGCCATGCGGCGATTATCGTTAGCGGGAATCAGTTCACGCAGAAGGGCGGCTTTGTGTGACTTGATCCATATACGGATGTCATCAGTAATGTTTTCGCTAGGCCATACGTAAAGCCGTTCGCCGGGAAGCGGCTCGGCGTGCAAGTCGTGATTTCTGAGGTAGTCGAGCGCGGCCATTAGAATTCCTCCCCATTACTTGCAAGCTGGCGGGGTGATTTATCCGAAACATCGAAACAACCCGCGTGGTTGCTGGGCTCGCGGGGTTTCCTTTGCGAAACACTGTGGCTTTCTGTTTCGTTTGGAATGTCGCTGTAATCCGCGTGGTTGCTGGTTTGTTTCGTTGTTTCGCTTTGCTGGGGGGTTGTGGGCGAAAGATAGCGCCGGAATGCTTCGGCAAAGTCTTTCCGGTCATACCCTTTTTTGGTTTCGTAGCCGATGCGTAGCTGTTTCGACTTGATACCGAAGTCACCTAGCTTTGACGCTACTTGGCGAGCAGTGATTGGCTGCCCTCTGTTCCATGAGTTCCAGGGGGCTTCGCTGTCGGCATGTAGCGCGTTAACTAGTTCAGCGCTAAACAGTCGATCAACGCCTTTCTCCTCAAATGCCTCCTTTATATCCTTGAGTAGTTCAGTGCCCACATCTGAGGCTTGCTCGGCATCATCCATCCGAGTAATGCTCATGGCGATACGCCTAACGCGCTCCGGCCACTCCCCACCGATAGCCACGGCAATTTGCTGTAGCGGTTCCCAGTTATCAGCGGCGCGGTTGCTGAGGCCGGGGATAGGTTCAGGCCGTGTACTAGATACCGTCTCGGCTAAATCATCCTGTAGCCGTGACAATTGACGCTTGAGCCGGTCGCGCAGACCTTGGGGCATGAATCGGATGTTCTCGACTGTTTCATGGGGCAGCTTGCGGCGTAGCTCTAGTCGAATAGACCTACTGGCCAGTGTGTTAGCAATGCTGCCGATGCCACACAACGCTTTAGCGCCCCAAGTAGCGAAGCGCTTAGGCTCATGATCTTCACCCACCACGCGAATAATGAAGCCATTGCGACGGTGGCCCGAATTGAGCACACCTCTGGCATCCTCGTTATCACGCAGGAAGGTATCTACCTCGTCAATCAGCAGCGTGGGTGTCCACTTGTCCATGGAACGAAACAGCGCAGCCGGGCTTATGCCGTCGCACTTGAGCGGCTGGAATGCGAACGTCTCTAGGAATTCCAGTAGCGTTGACTTGCCACAGTTGGGCAAGGGGGCCGTGATATTGGCTAATGGCGCAACGTGAACTTCATCAATGAACCACGTAAAGGCGATCCATAGCGCGGCGGCATCGGCTACTTCAGGCTCACAGATAACATACTGTCGTAGGGTGTCCGATAACTCCCTTACCAGCGCTGCACCGTCTACGTGGTCTTGCCAAGGCTCGATAGTGGGGAATAGCTCCCCACCTTCACCGCTTGATAACGTCCGGGTCAGTTTATCCAGCTCGGCAACCTGTACTTTTGCCTTTTTGGCAGCGGCTCGGATACGTTGCCAATCAGCAGGGCTGCTCTGTCTAATGCTGGTGATATGGTCGAGAATGCTCTGCTCGAAAAGCGCGCCGGGATCATCCAAAGCAACATCAATAGCGCTCTGCACTATGTCCATCGGTTTTAGTGGCTCGGGCGCATTATCGACCACTTCTTTGATGTTGGGCTGACTCATAGCGCCAGCCCTCCACCTAGCCGCGCTAGGTCATTAAAGTCAGTCACTCCCTCGTGAGTCTCAGGCCAGACACAACGCGCCCCAATGGCTGAGGCGGCTTCCTTGCCCTTGGTAACGCCAGGATTGCCAGCGGTGCCATGGTCGTTATCAGCGCAAACGATGATGGGTTGAGTGGGGTAGCGTTCGCGTAGGCTTTTCGCCACGGGTAGTAGGTTGCCCGCATTCATGGCAGCGGCCACCGCGTAGCCTGTTGCCTCATGCAGCGTGGCAGCGGTCGCCCAGCCTTCAGCGATTAGCAGCGGTTGATGTGGCTCAATACTTCCTATGGGGGAATAGCAGCCTTTTACCTTGCCCCCTGTCTTAAAGTATTTGGCCCCATCCGCCGCGATGGTCTGCCAGTTAACCAGGCGTTGCCCATCGGTAAGCGGAACTACCAGCAGGCCGCGCATTTGGCGCAGGTTGTGGGGCTTGACGCCCTTGGTGGCTAGGTAGGCATGGGTAACGCTTGCAGGTGTCAGCAGCGGCCATTCTTGGCGCGTCTGGCTGGCTACCAGGGCATAGCCACGTTCGCGCTCTGCCTGTCGCTCAGCGCGGCGCTTGTCGGCCTCCTTTCTGGCCTTCTCGGCTGCCTTCGGGTCTGGGGTATCGCTGGCAAATACGCTGTGCTGTTCCCCGGTAGACCAATCGCCATGTACGCCAAAATCATGATGCAGTACGTACCAAAGGCGGTTATTGCCCTTGCGGCCTTCAGGGTGGTCGTGTCGGTGAATCTCGCCATCACCAATAGGGCTGACACTGAGGCCGTAATAGGCGACAATGCTTTCAGCCAGTTTGTTCTCTATGGCGATCTGTTCAGAAACGACCTTCGATAGCGCCCACGCCCCCCCAAGGCTGGGCGTTTTTATTGCTCGCTGCATACATAGCCCTCCTCTTGAAGCCAGTCACGGCGCTCCTCAAAGGTGCTGGATAGCAGCCACAGCGTTTCAATCAGTGCCTCACGTTTCAGGCCATCAAGGTCATGGTCATTAAGCAGCATCGCCACGCCTGCAAGGATTTTTGACGCTTGATCCATTTGACGAACGTCACCCGTAAGGGCGGCTTTCAGCAGGTAGGTTTGATCTTGAGGAGTCATAGACCTGTCTCCTTGCTAAATGCCTGGGCTTCGCGCTGAATCTCCTCGAACTCAAGGCGATTGACTAAACCGCTAGCAAGCGCCTGCTCGGCTGTTAAGAAGCGATCCGGGTTGGTGAAGTGAAAGCGAATAGTTCGGGTACGCAGGTCGCAGTTAATGGCTATGGGCATCATTTGACTGCCTCCTTTTTAAAGGCGTCATCAAGCTGGCCAAGCTCTCCATAGCAGCTCTGTGCCACTATCTCGATGGCCTCTACCAGCGCGCCGTAGTGGAAGTCGTTAAGGTTGGGGGATTCGCCTTCGTTAGCAGCACATCCTCGATCAATGTCGATAATCTTGGCGAGGGCGGCCATTAAACCGATGCGGCTTTCTAGGGTTTCGAGATTGCTCTTTGCATTGCTCATGAGCGCGCCTCCTTAGCAAGTGCCAGGGCAAGCTCAACAACCGGGCGTGACAACTTTTCCCCACGGTAGGGGGCGAGAATGGCCGTAAGGCGGGCGAGTTGGTCGCGAGTAACTATCATGCCGTTGCCCCCTTGGTCACTTGCTCGATCCAGGCGTCTAGGTCTGCAATGTCGTAACGAACGGCACGGCCCAATTTTTGGTGTTTAGGTGGTTTGGTTCCGGCGAGAATCCCCATACAGCGGGATTGGCGGAAAGTGGCGGGGCGATAGCCAAGATATTCGGCGGCTTCGCGTTCGGTGAGTAGCTTTCTCGGAATTGCAGTAGTCATAATAACTTGCCTTTAAAAAGGCCAGTTTGACTAACAGGAATAGGCGGGAAGTGATAACCACAGATACAAGCAATACTTGCACCGTGTGGATAACTTGTCCTAATATGAGGACACCCATATAGCTCAGCGCTATATAGGTTCGCTCTTTAACTCGACTACGCACTGCTCCGCATGACGTTGACGCGTCAAGCATTAGGGAGTGGTGCGTTTTCGTGTTGCTGAGCATCCGCTTTTCCCTTGTCAGTCTCACTGGCTTGGGGTTGCAGGCCAGGGTTCGGTTTCGGTCGCCAAACTTTCACCGGGTTCTGGCCTTTTCTTTAATCGCTGTATGTCTATGTCTGTATAGGCAAACAGTGATCTCCTCTGTAATGCTAACCGCATTTTACAACAATGCAAACTAAGCATGTGTTTCACAAATATGTTTCACAGCTTTTTAATTCTGTCTTACTGGTTCGGCAATGTTGCACAGTGATGCGTAGTGTTTCCTAGTGTCTTCCAATGTCTCATGTTGTCTCTTGTTTGCTGTTTATTTCCGCTCTAATAAATGAATAAATCTCACAAATAAATACATGAAGATGTTTATTTTTCATGAAGATTTTTTCTTTTTGAGAAGCACCACGTTAGTTTGCTCGGCTGCCTCTGCATCAGTGATTAACTGCCCCCATGCCTGCCAAGCCAAGCGTTGCTCTTTGGCGTAGTCGTGGCGCTGGTAGGTTTCAATTAAGCGATCCGTTGGCGAGTGGTTCAGCATTTGCTCGACAACGTGCGGTGCGGTGCCAAAGTGCTTTAGCAGACCAGTAGCCATCGAGCGGCGTAGGTCGTGAACGCTGAAGCGTGGCATATCGGCAAGCGGTGCTTTCATATCCTGCTTTGCCAGCTTGCGCCCCTGTAAGCGCGCAATGGCAGTGGTTAGGCTGGCGTCACCAATCGGTTGGCCGCTGGCACGCTGGCTTTCAAACACGTATTCCAGGTTGCCCGTTACGGCTTGCTGCTCCCTTAACAAGTCAATAGCGGCGCTTGAAAGGTAAACGGTATGCTCCCGGCGTGACTTGGTGGTTATGGCTGGCAGTGTCCAGCAGGCACCATCTAGGTCGATATGATCCCACTTGGCTTGCAGTAGCTCCCCCCGGCGTTGCCCGGTCAGTATTAGCAGCTTGAGTGCAGCGGCGGCGCTAGTGTCCAGGCGAGCGCTTTCTATCGCATCCCATAAGCGCTTGATCTCTGAAAGGCTTAGCACACGGTCACGCGGCGCTGACTTAGTTGCGCCTAGTTGGCTTGGCTGGATGCCTTGAGCGGGGTTGGCGTCGATCTGACCATGCCCTTCCGCATGAGTCAGCATTGCACGCAGCATGGTTAAGCACTTGCTTGCTTGGTTGCGGCTCTGGCGTTCGGCTATTTCTTTAACCGTGCTTTTTACCGTGCGGGCATCAATTCGCTTGACCAGCAATGAACCTACACGCCCCTTTAGGTAGTGGCCCCAACGCCAGCGCGCTTGCTCTACAACAAGCGGTGAAGGTGTACGTCTAGTACGTACCGTGGGCGTCTTTGCATAACTATGAAGCCAACGCTCGAACAGCTCGGCCATTGTCCAGGCTGACTCATTGCGTGCCTTTTCATCGCGCTGTGCGTGCTTTGGGTTAATGCCTTGAGCGTGTAGCGCTACGGCTTCACCGTGGCTTTCCCTCGCTTCCAGCAAGCCCACGCTTGGGTATCGGCCAAGGCTGTAGGTGTCTTGCTTACCATTGAAGCGGTAGCGGTAATACCACGCCTTTGATCCAGTGGGCTGCACACGAATAGCCAAGCCGCCACCATGAGGTGACTTCACGCTTTCCCAATAAACGGTGCCTTTGGGCTTTAGTGCCTGAAGCTGGCGATCTGTGGTTATCATGGCTGACTCCTGTTCAGTACCACTCTGGTAACTGCAATTTGAGTCTATAACCACAGACGTAAATAGACAAGCGCTAACAATAAAAAATGATAGATGCCTTGTTTTATGGGGTTTTTATTGTCTATTGGGATATGTGAAAGTTAAAGAGTTTAGTCCTCCGAAGCCGAGGGTCGCAGGTTCAAATCCTGCCGGGCGCGCCATAATTTCAAGGGCTTACGTTAATACGTAGGCCCTTATTTTTTGCGTGTGCCCAAATGGTGCCCATCTCGTGCCCCCTTTGCCCAATTCTTACGCTTTGGCTTACTCCTCTTCAATGACTATCGGCTTTTTCAGGGCACCATGTTGGGCACGTCGTTATTGGGCAATACCCATCCACTCCGCTAATTGCTGGTTGGCCTTCAATCGTTGGCGTTGAAGTAAGACGCTATCAAACAACATATCGAGTGAAGCCTTTGAGTTGGCAAGAGGAAGCGCAACGGCAGCCTCGTCACGAAATTGCTGCCGTATAGACCTGTCATCATCCAGGTAGCGCCACCATTGTAAAATATCTTGTCTGGCATTCTGCATAACGCTAGCTGAAGGTAAGCGATCGGACTTTGCTTGATTAACTTTTTCGGTGGTTGGTAATAGATTCCACAGATCGTTATTGTTCCAACGCGACCAAGGGAAGCAGTGATCTACTGCATAGGCCCAATGGTGTAAATCATTCTGGGACCAAACGCAGGGTAACGGTGTAGGATCTTTCAGGCGTTGATTCATTAGCAAACGTACCTGTTGTGTATCACGTCGGCTTTCCTGCCACTGTAAGGCTTGATGTAGTTTGCCAATATCATAATTTGCGTCGTAGCGCTGCATTAGCTGAACCCACTCATGAACTATTGCCGGTTCTAGCCAACAAGCGTAGCGGCTCATAGAATCCCACAGCTGAGTCGGAATGCTATACGTCCCGAATGAGGCTAGTGTGTCGCTATCGAGGCGAATCGCTTGCTCACGGATACGAAGGCTCTGGCTATTTCCGTCGAAGATAGGGCGCTGGCTTCCTGGCCACGTAGTGAAGTGTGTGGGCATCTTAAGGATGGTCAGACAAGCATCTCGAATTGCGCGCATCACCGTGGCCGCGACTCGAGGGTCGTAAAAAGGGGACCCGATACGTAAGTCATGTGGAGAAACCAGCTTTAGGCGATAAAAGTCGTCTTTAGCAAAGCCATAGCCTCTGTTACCGGGTGCTTGGCGCAATTGGTGGTCTATTACCAACGGGCGGTATAGCTTTAGCCAAAAAAGTCCTACCGCACCCAATGGTACTGTTACCCACTCTTCCGTACGAGAGATCACGATACCAGGCGCGCTGTCGGCTAAGCGCGTCAAAGTACGTAATAACCCCAGCTTGTAAGACGATGCTTTATCATCATTGACGATGATGTGTCGTAATGTGGGTAATGCACCTGAGCCATCGTCCGGTAATTTGAAGACACGTAAATGCCAAGCGATACGATCCCGGCCGAGTTGATCGTCATTGTGGCTTGTTTGTATCGGCAGAAGCGCTAAGTTTTGTGCCCAATGCTCTAATGCTGACAGGTTCACTGCTTGGAATTGGCGTTCATCACAACTTGGGCCTTCACGGCAGGTAATAACAAGAATTCCACCGGGGGCTAGCAGTGACGAAAGAACCCGCAAAGCTCGCTGTTGCTCGTCATGATCAAGATGCATCCAGACAGCAGATACCAATATCAATTGAAATCGTTGCGATAGGTGACGCACGAGGTTCAATGAAGGCAGAGTGTCGTTTAGCCATGAGATATCATCACCAACCGTATGCGCCTGCCCTAGCCCTCTCAAACGGTCGGCAGGTTCCACAGCTATAACCTGCCAGCCACGCTTGGCTAGAGCTTCCGCATCGCGACCACTGCCCGCACCAACGTCTAGCGCTAAGCCAGGTTGACTAGATAGATGGTGCAACCATTCACCATGGATAAGGTCGAAACTTATCGATTGATACTGCTCAAACAATCGTTGAGCGTGATCGTCGTAAAAACGACTGGCAGGGCTAGCCTTGAAAGATGAAGCCATGCTGAATCCTTGGTAAGCAGTAAATAGCCAATATGCTTACCTTACCAGCTTCGTGCATGTCAGGTATTTAGAGAAAAGCAGGGGGCAACTAACGGCCAGAAGCGGTCTTTTAGATATTTCGCATATACGCCTAAATGGTTTTGCTAACTGAGCTATTGCATCATCTCATGCGCTTGAAGATGATTTTTATATCAAGTGGTATATCAATAAACCAATACAGCTATAAATACTTAATGACACTGGTTCGAAGAAAACCTCTAGCACTCAAGAGAGCGCTAGAGGCTAATCCGTTAAAGGGCCTTAACTAACTCCCCGTATTCGCCACCCACACGCAAGACAATGATCACATCGTTGTCATTGCGGTTACGGAAGAACCAGCCATGGTTGCCAGTGAAAGCGGCTTCTAGCTCACCTTCATCTTCGGGCACGCCACGGCCTTTTTCGTAGCTAATGGAGTTCCCATTGCCATCACCGTGTGTGTCAAAGTTGACAGGGCCACCTTCGGATACCCAGGCAAAGGTAGCAACCGCCCCTTCTTGCATGGTGAGTTTGTACTCCGTGCCTTCTCCTGGCGTCAGGGTAAAGCTCACCTCATCGCTCCACGGGGACGCTTCTTCCGCTTGCGCCGTCTGTGAAGCAGCTTCCTCCGTCGCTAATGCCTCCGCCAGTGCCATGCTGGCATCGGTCATCACCCTGTCAGAATCTTCGAGTGAAGGTGCTACGGGATCACTCGCTGAGGCTGAATTGGCTGTTTGGGGAGCTATCTCTGCCTCGGACGTCGCAGTCTGAGCATCAGCATCGTTTACCGGCGCAGACTGGCGATCACTGACGATTCCTTGAGATGCCGAGGGTTGAGACGCCTGTTGGGCCATGGCTTGATCGTTGGCTTGGTCGAGTTCGGCTTCCTCAGCCAACTGGGTCTTGATTTCGCCCATCTCAGTCAGCCCCAACAAGCGCCCAGCACCGGTGGGGTCAATGGCATACTCGGCAGGTAACACGACGGTGATCAGCAAAGCGACAGCAATAACGGCGGCCATCAGCGTAGAGCGAAGTAACTTACCCGTTGACGGTAGTTCGGCACGGGTTGGAAGATCAGTGTTATACATTAGGGACTCCCTCAATTAGGCAATGAAATAGCCGGTGAGCTGATAACCAACCAGCATAAAGCCAGCGCACATCATGGCGACGTTAGCGGTGTAGGCGTGGCGTAAGAAGCCATTGGTGCGTCGCCAGAAACCCATCACGATAAGGATGGCACTCAGGGCTAGTAGCTGGCCGATTTCTACCCCGACGTTGAACGCCAGGAGATTGGGGACTAATCCATCAGAAGCGATATCGTACTCAATGATCTTGCTCGACAGGCCAAAGCCGTGAAACAGACCGAACACCAGTGTGGCGACCTTGGTGTTGGGCTGAAAGCCGAACCAGCGCTGATACGCCCCGATGTTATCGAGCGCCTTGTAGACAACGGAGAGACCGATGATGGCATCGATAAGGTAGCTATTGATGCCGATATTAAAGTACACCCCTAGCAGCATGGTCGTAGAGTGACCGATGGCGAAGAGGCTGACGTAGATGGCGATATGCTGCATTCGATAGAGGAAAAAGATCACCCCTAGCAAAAACAGGATGTGGTCATACCCCGTCACCATGTGCTTGGCACCGAGATAGACGAAAGAGATCAGGTGAACGCCATAGATCTCTTGGATGTACCCTTTGTCGCCTTCAGCAACGGCGTGGGCAAGGGCTTCACCACTGGCTCCCAGGAGCATCACCAGCAGTGTGAAAAGGGTCAGCGCGTGGCGTCGGGCCAAAACAGGCAAGCCGAACGCACCCCCTAGTTGGGATGGAAACATAAAACCTCCACGGGTTTGTCATTAAGTGTTGGCCGTCCAGTGGACGGCCCCAGTCATCCAGCGATGACCGGCCGTGGAGGACGCTCCAAGCGGTAGACACGACGCAGCGGTAGGCCGCTGCGTTCGCCTAGCCGCAGGGCGTCGCGGAAGTTCGGCTCGACGGCAATGCCCGTCCCAGGCCGATCCGCTTTTTCGTGAAAGTGACTGCCACTCTCATTATGGAGGTGGCGACTATCTTCGTGCTCGTGGCCATGGGTATGCCCATGGCCCTTCTGCACATTCTCATGGAGAGACAACTCAACGCTAACCATGCTCGCCGCCCCATGCGCACGCGCCTCACCCACACTGGTGATTACCAGGCTAGGCAGGAACAGCAACAGAAAGGTCAGATAGCCAAGGCGGTGGCGCAGCCGATTGAGCATGTAGAGCAACCAGGATAAAAGTAAAAATCATAAAAATAGATAACCGTCTGCCTTGAACCATAGCGTTGGCAGAATAACGGCGATAGATTACCATCCCCTCCGGGGGGATAGGAATATAATAAGGGAAAAGAAAATGACAATGCATACTCACCAGTCACATCCCGATATCGTCAAGCGCCTGAACCGCGCTCGGGGGCACCTTTCGAGTGTGACCCAGATGGTAGAGGATGGACGCCACTGTCTGGACATCGCTCAACAACTCCATGCGGTAGAAAAAGCCATTCAGCAAGCTAAACGCACCTTAGTGCTGGATCACATCGACCACTGCCTAGACGAAGCCCTGGGTACTCAGAATCAAACGCAACGGGCACGGGCTGAAGAGTTCAAGACGATTGCACGCTACCTGTAAGTACTTTTAGGCTCCCCTCATTTGAGGAAGTTCTATGCTCGATGTACTCGCCCACCGCATCTACCGCCATCTCTTTTTAGCTCAGGTCATTGCACTGATCGGCACTGGCCTGACCACGGTTGCGCTGGCGTTACTGGCTCACGATCTTGCTGAAGGTCAGGCAGGTGTTGTGCTAGGCACGGCGCTGGCGATCAAGATGGTCGCTTACGTGGGCATTGCCCCTCTGGTCGGCGCTTATGCATCACGCCTGCCTCGGCGCACCTTGCTGGTTAGTCTGGACTTGATGCGTGCAGCCGTGGTTTGTGCACTGCCTTTTGTTACCGAAGTGTGGCAGATCTATGTGCTGATCTTTCTACTCAATGCTTGTTCAGCTGGCTTTACGCCCGTTTTCCAGGCGACGATACCTGACATTCTCGAAGACGAGGAGAAGTACACACGTGCATTATCCCTGTCGCGTCTCGCCTATGATTTAGAGAACCTTCTTAGCCCGATGGTGGCGGCGGCACTGCTGATGGTGATGGGGTTTGATGTCCTGTTTGTACTCAACGCTCTGGCGTTCGTTATCTCTGCCGCCCTGGTTATATCGGTAACCCTGCCTGCGCCTCTTGCCCTAGAGGAAGCCCCTAGCGTCTGGCGTCGTGTTACCCGCGGCATGCGGATTTACCTGAAGACGCCCCGGTTGCGCGGGCTACTGGCGTTGAACCTGGCTGTTTCAGCCGCCGGGACCATGCAGATCGTCAACACGGTGGTACTCGTACGCTCGGTGTTGAATTTGGGCGAGAAAGAAGTCGCACTGGCCTTTGCCGCCGCAGGCGGGGGCTCCATGCTAATAGCCTTACTGCTGCCCAAGGTGCTGGAACGGGTGTCCGAGCGGCCAGTCATGCTGCTGGGTGGCGTTATGATGGCACTCAGCCTCTACCTGGGCTGGCTGGGCCCATCGTTTGCGGGGCTTGTCGGGCTATGGTTACTGCTGGGCGCTGGGGCCTCGTTGGTCATGACCCCCACCGGGCGCCTGCTCAAACGTTCATGCCAGCCGGAGGAGCGTCCAGCGCTGTTTGCTGCCCAGTTCTCGTTGTCACACAGCTGTTGGCTAGTCACCTATCCGTTGGCAGGCTGGCTGGGAGTGAACCTGGGACTGACGGGTACGTTCGCTTTGCTGGGAACGGTGGCCCTGGCGGCAACGGGGCTCGCGGCCCTTATCTGGCACGCACATGACCCGATGGCTCTTGAGCACGAGCACGCTGCCCAAAGTCACACCCACCTGCACTACCACGATGAACATCATCAGCACGAACATGAGGGATGGGAGGGGCCGGAACCTCATCGCCATTCCCACCATCATTCCCCAGGCTCACATGGGCACGTCTTTGTTATCGATGACCACCATTCCCATTGGCCATCGTAAAACGAGTAAGGACGCGGGCTTGGGAAATAAACGTGGGATGCGAACTGCCAATCTTAATAACGCGGGTATACAACATGCTCACCTTTTATTAAGGCGTAATATTAATAGGAGGTTTTTGCGCAAAGTAAGCTTTAACAGGCTTGCTAGTGTGGCAATGTGTAGGTGTAAAGAAAACGACGCAATCTTATTTTTAGCTTACCGTAACGAATCGACCCGTAACGCACTAGCAAAGTAAATCCTAAGTTTAATACAGCGCTTTCGTTTTAGTAATGTATGACTTGAATGCGCCTGCTGTACTACAAGAGTCCGTTAGAACGGCGTGCAGACAGCAGGCGAGCTTTTATCACCCTACTAAAGGGTCATAAATGGCTCATCTTCCTGGCCTGTAAACGTGTACACATTGTAAGGGCTTTCTTGTGGCCCCGGCATACCCGGTGTGCCAATGGGCATACCCGCCAAACCGATACCGTCAATATCGGGTTGTTCCTCAAACAGCGCCTGCACGGCTTCCATTGGAACGTGGCCTTCGATCCAATACTCGCCCATCTCAATGGTATGGCATGAACCCAGGCCATAGGGCACGCCTGCCTGCTGCTTAATATCACCCAGCTCTACATCGTCAATAATCGTCACTTCTACGCCGAGCTCTTCAAGATGGCGTGCATAAGCGTCACAGCAGCCGCACTGGGGGTTTTTATACAATGTTGCCTCTGGCGGTAACGCCGCCTGGGCGGAGACCGCCCCAAGCAGCATGGAACCAGAGAGTAAAAGCTTGGTGCTCATATGTTGCATTATTTTCAACTCCTTAGCGTGAACGACTGAAGAGGTACTTGGCCAGCGAAGCGATCGCCAAGCCAATTAATAACAGCATGGCCAGGGGCATCAACCAGCCTAGCCACCCCATTGACCCCATAAAAGCAAAACATTCCGCGTTCATCATGCCATCACTCCTAAAAAAAGAGGCAATCGCCAAGGCTTATTGCGGGCCATGGTGGCTGGGCATGCTTCCTCTCATCTGTTCACGCTGCTCATCGGTCAGTAAGTCCTGCATCTGATTATGCATGCGCACGTTATCAGCCATCATATCGCCATGAAGGTTGGCCATTTGAGCATGCAGCGCCTTTATTTCCTCTGGTTCAGGGCGTTCAGTCTGCATGGTTTGCATCATGTCGTCGCGCAGGTTCATCAATTCGCCCATCCGCTCAAGCTGGGCCGCGCGGTGTTCTTGGCGCATCTCACGCATGGTACTCATCTGCTGCTCGTCGAGCATACCGCCAATGCCGGACATACTCCCCATGCCTTCCATCATTGGACAAGGCATCATCCCGCTTTGCCCTCCCATCATCATTCCTGGGTACATGCCTTCTTGACTGCCCATCATCATGCCCGAACCCATACCGACTTGGCCGTCCATCATATTGCCCTGACCTTGGGCGCCTTGGCTCATACCTTGAGCGAAGATGGCGCTGCTGGGGACACTGAGGCTTGCAGCCAGACCAATGGCAAAGATCATCTTGTGCTTAACCATGATATTTCCTCTTATCATGTTGCTGGTCGAGACATCGCCTTATCCATTAAAAATGGAAGAAGGCGGAGTTAGCTTTCGTTATAAGCCTACAACCTATAGGTGGCCCAAAGGTAAAGGAGAAACCGATCCCAATACCTAAGGAAGCTCTGAAAAAGTCCCTGCCATCAGCGATAATACGGCCATCGTCAACTGACTAGGATTCAGTGCTGCCATGGATCAAATCACCTTTTCCGAAGCCGAGTACCAGAACAAGAAGAGAAAGACCCGCCGCGAACTCTTTCTGGAGCGGATGGACAATCTGATCCCCTGGACGCAACTGGAGAAAAAAGGGTAAGCGGATTAAATGGTTGATCTTACCTTTGCATGAGAGTGAGACAGACCGGCATCTCATCGGATTATCTGGTTGATGCTTCACCTACTGCTGGTGCATGTTTCCTTCGCTAATTCCAGCAAGAACCCCACACGCCTCAACTTCCCGGTCATCGTTGCAACTCGCTCTCAGTGAAACGAGTTGTTTCTCAAGCGCTTGCAGAGCGGTTATCTGCGACCGCACATGAGAGATGTGATCATCGAGCAAGGCGTTGACGGCGGTACAAGGCTGATGAGGGTCGTCCTGATAGCTCTGTAGTTCGTGAATCTCAGCCAGTGACAGGCCCAGGATTCTGCAGCGACGGATGAAGGCCAGCCCCTCACCATGCTTCTCGGTATAGACACGGTAACCGTTGTCCTGCCGATCAGGCGGCGGCAACAAGCCCTGCTGTTCATAGAAGCGGATCGTCTGTGTTTCGACCCCTACCAACTGCGCCAACTGACCAATGCGCATCAGCCTCCTCCCCAACGGATTCTTTACTCTATTGACCTTATAGTAGCTTTATAGTTTTAAATGGTACCACAACATTGTTCAAGTGGAGTCGTATCATGAGCAAATCCTGTGGTGGCGCCTGTGGCGGTGATGCAACGTCCGCAGCGGATACCGATATACAGGCCTCCTCCGAGGCGCCAGGGAGATGGGTCAGTGTTTATGCCGTGCCGAAGATGGACTGTCCATCAGAAGAACGAATGATTCGCCTAGCCCTGAACGGCTTTGAGGAGATTCGGGCGCTGTCCTTCGACTTGTCGAACCGCCGGCTGAAGGTCGTGCATGACGGCGAGGTCGAGCCCGTCACCTCGAAACTGAAGACCTTGGGGCTAGGCGCCTCGCTTCAGGAAACCGTCGCTGCAAATCCGGAGACCATCAAGGCCGCCGAGTTTTCGGCAGCTTCTGCTAAGCAAGAATCCGGGACCCTGCGCTGGTTGCTCGGCATCAATGCACTTCTGTTCGTGGTGGAAATGACTGCCGGTCTGATCGCCCAGTCCACCGGCCTGATTGGAGAATCCCTGGACAATTTTGCCGATGCGGCGGTGTACGGGCTTGCCCTTTATGCGGTTGGACATAGCGTGAAAATGCAGGTACGTGCCGCGCATCTTGCTGGTGTACTGCAACTGATCTTGGCTGTGGGCGTGCTCGTAGAGGTGGTGAGACGCTTTGTATTCGGTAGTGAGCCTGAATCGCTGGTGATGATGGCTATCGCATTCGTCGCATTGATTGCCAATACCAGTTGTCTGCTGCTCATATCCAAACATCGGGAAGGCGGGGCGCACATGAAGGCAAGCTGGATATTCTCGGCCAACGACGTGGTGATCAACCTGGGGGTCATCACCGCCGGCGCCCTGGTCGCGTGGACCGGTTCCAATTATCCGGATCTGATTATCGGCACCATCGCGGGGGGCATTGTACTTAACGGTGCCAGACGCATTTTGGCGTTGAAGGGTTAAATAATGCTCATTATTGGCAAAAAGCTCTCGCCGTATGCCCTATTGTCCATATCGGGCCTGCTGGCAGCGTCTGATCAGGCTGTAAAGTGGCTGGTGCAGCAATCAATGGCCTATGGCGAGTATGTTTCGGTGACCCCGTTCTTTAACTGGGTGCACCTATGGAACACCGGTGCCGCATTCAGTCTTTTTGCGAATGGTGGAGGCTGGCAGCGCTACTTTTTTATCGGAATCGCGGTAGTGGTCTCGATTTTTCTGATCAAGCTGATCCTTGAAAATCGTCATAAAGGAGAAGCCATCGCTTACAGTCTTATCCTCGGTGGCGCCATGGGCAACCTGATTGACCGGGTCTTTCGCGGCTATGTTGTGGATTCCTTTGATTTCTATTGGCGAGACTGGCATTGGCCGGCCTTCAACCTGGCTGATATTGCAATTGTCCTCGGTGCCTTACTTTTCGTTTCCAGCAGCTTGTTGGGTAAAAAAGCAAACACCAATGCCGAGCCGGATGGATCTGACTGACACCTACGCCTATACAACACCATGACCGAACTTCCCGACAACATCCTTCACCTGCCGCAATACCAAGTACTGGGCTGCAAATCAACCGACGACGAAATGCACTTCCAGGTGGACGTGCCCGATCCCATCGCCTGCGAGGAATGCGGCGTGCAGGGTGAGTTCGTACGGTTCGGCAAGCGTGACGTTCCCTATCGTGATCTGCCCATCCACGGCAAGCGGGTCACTCTCTGGGTGGTCCGCCGCCGATACACCTGCCGGGCCTGCAAGACAACATTCAGGCCCCAGCTACCGGAGATGGTGGACGGATTCCGTATGACACTGCGGCTGCATGAGTACGTGGAGAAGGAATCCTTCAACCACCCCTACACCTTTGTGGCGGCACAGACCGGCCTGGACGAGAAGACGGTGCGCGACATCTTCAACGCCCGCGCCGAGTTCCTGGGGCGCTGGCACCGCTTCGAGACGCCCCGCATCCTGGGCATTGACGAGCTATACCTGAACAAGCGCTACCGCTGCATTCTGACCAACATTGAGGAGCGAACCCTGCTCGACCTGCTGGCCACCCGCCGCCAGGACGTGGTGACCAACTACCTGATGAAGCTGAAAGACCGGCAGAAGGTCGAGATCGTCAGCATGGACATGTGGAACCCCTACCGGGCAGCGGTCAAGGCTGTGCTGCCCCAGGCCCGTATCGTGGTCGATAAGTTCCATGTGGTGCGCATGGCCAACGATGCCCTAGAGAGAGTGCGCAAGGGCCTCAGAAAGGAGCTGAAACCGTCCCAGAGCCGGACTCTCAAGGGAGACCGGAAAATCCTGCTGAAACGCGCTCACGAAGTCTCAGACCGGGAGCGCCTCATTATGGAGACCTGAACAGGCGCGTTCCCGCAACTGCTGGCCGCCTACGAGCACAAGGAGCGCTTCTACGGCATCTGGGACGCCACCACACGGCTCCAGGCAGAAGCCGCCCTGGACGAGTGGATAGCCACCATCCCGAAGGGCCAAAAGGAAGTCTGGAGCGATCTGGTCAGGGCAGTGGGAAACTGGCGCGAAGAGACCATGACCTACTTCGAGACGGACATGCCCGTCACCAACGCTTACACGGAGTCCATCAACCGACTGGCCAAGGACAAGAACCGTGAAGGGCGCGGTTACTCCTTCGAGGTGATGCGGGCACGAATGCTCTACACCACGAAGCACAAGAAGAAGGCACCGACTGCGAAGGTCTCTCCTTTCTACAAGAAAACCATCGGTTACGGACTGCCGGACTTCGCAGAGGAACTCAACTACGGAGTCGATCTATCAACCATCTGAGGGTGGTATCAGATTGATGGGGTGAAGGTGCCCCATCAACCATTAAATCCGTATACCCATATTTTTACTGTAGGTTCAGGCTCGTTTCAGGTTAACACCGTATAAAGAACGGGTGACAATAACCTCTGAGGTAAATGACCATGCGCTACACTCTTTTAACAACGTCTTTGTTTGCCCTTTCATTAAGTCTGATCACGGGCGCGGCGCTGGCTGCACCCGGCCACGGCGGTGGTGGCAATAACCTAACCGAGGCTGACGTTGACCGCACGATCAGCCTTGAGGCTGGCGATATGTGGTTCGACCCTGAAGAGCTAGAACTGGCGGCTGGGGAGGTGGTTAAATTTGAAATCACCAACACCGGCAATTTAGAGCATGAATTTGTGATTGGCAGTAAAGAAGCCCAGGAAGAGCATCGTCAAATGATGCTAGACATGGCAAATGGCGAAGGTCATGACATGTCAAACATGTCACAAGGTGAAGGCCACGATATGGCCAATATGAGCATGGCAGGCGTCACAATTGCACCTGGTGAGACCGGGACTCTATTATGGAGTGTTCCTGATAATACTAACGAGCTAGAGTATGCTTGTAACATTCCCGGCCATTACGAATCCGGCATGTACGGCAATTTTACTTTCTAATCTGACGTTTACCCATGAAACTGTTGCTACTCGAAGATGATGATTTGCTGGCAGAAAGCTTGGCAGAGAGTCTCAAGGACAACGGTTACCTTGTCGACTTGGCCGCTTCATTGAAAGCGGCCAAGTCGCTCATGGCAACCGAGCATTACGAGCTGGCTATCTTAGATCTCGGTTTGCCCGATGGCTCGGGACTAGATCTACTAGCCCAGTGGCGCAAGCAAAAACGCAGCACGCCTATCTTGATCTTGACGGCGCGCGATACTTGGGAAGATAAAGTCATTGGTCTTGAAACGGGTGCCGATGATTACCTAGCAAAACCCTTCCATGAAGCCGAGCTTATGGCCCGTTTGAAGGCACTGCTGCGCAGGCAGTCTGGTCAGTTATCTCAAGTCGTGACGCTCAATGGCGTATCGCTGGATAAAGCAGGCCAACGAGTATGTCTAGAGGGAGAAACTTGGCGTTCGCTCACGGCGACGGAGTTTCGATTACTACGCTACTTAATGCTGCATCCAGACCGTATTCACTCGAAAGATCAGCTACTAGAGCAGCTCTATGCCTTGGAGCAGGACGCTGCAGCACCTAACTTGGTGGAAGTCTACATCGCTCGTCTGCGTCGTTATCTCGGTAAATCAGTCATTCAAACGCGACGTGGTCAGGGGTATTTCTTTGCTTCACATTGATAGACGCAGTTTACGCATTCGGCTACTCGCATGGTTAGGCGGCGTCGCGCTACTGGTGGTGGTCACCACGTGGCTATTGCACGGGATCTTTTTACAGAGCCTGGCAAGGGATTTTTTAGGTGATCGCTTACAACGTGAAGCAAACCACGCGGTCGCGCAGCTAGAGCAAGACCAAACGACTGTACCGACTGCGCTCGACTCGGTTAGCCAAGGCTATCAAGTCTTTCATCATCTCTACGTACTCCGTTTCAATGGCTCGGTCAGCGCTTCTGACCCGCAATGGCAGCAACAGCTGGCTCCGTTGCTAGATGAGAGCGGCGATGCCCTAATAGATGTGAATCGCGGAACACAGCACATGCTCGTCTATCGCCGCCATTTTGAGTGGCAGGGCACGCAGGGTGTGCTATTGGTGGGCGAGGATTTTTCCCAAGTAGAATCAGGGCTTGCAACTTTACACTGGTGGGTCGGTGGGATCGCCGCCGTGCTTTTAGGGATGCTCATCATACTCAACATGCTAGCGGTTAACCGTGGACTCATACCACTCTGGCAACTGCGCCAACAACTTGAAGCATTGCGATCAGGCAAACGTGATCGCTTGTCATTAGTAGCCCCTTCGGAGCTAGATGAATTAGTCGACCAGTTGAACTGGTTCATGGACGACATTGATCTTCGTCTGAAGCGCTCGCGAGAATCGGTCGCCAACCTATCACACGCATTAAAAACCCCGCTGGCAGCCGTTACTCAAGTACTGCGTGGCAACCGGCCCATTGATGACAACCGGCGCCATAAACTACTCAGCCGTATTGAAGACATTAACGCCCAGTTGGATGCGGAGCTGCGTCGTTCACGTATTGCAGGCCCTAATGCGGGACGAATGGCCAACGTTACTCGTGATAGCTTACGGCTGATTGAGATGTTCCGTAGCCTCTATCCTGAGCGTATGTTCGACCTGACTCACTCAGCACGTGAGGAAGAACAAGTTCCCATTGAATCTCACGATTTTTCAGAAATATTAGGCATCGTGCTTGATAACGCAGGAAAATGGTCGAGCAGGCGCGTTCTTTGCGATATTGCCGTCTCCGCAACCACACTCACGCTCACCATTGATGATGACGGCCTCGGCGTTGCAGAAGAGGATCTTTCGCGCTTGGGAGAGCGTGGCACACGACTGGATGAACGCCGTCCCGGCTACGGCTTAGGCCTGTCGATTCTTGCGCAGCTAATTGCCCGCTACTCAGGGCACTCGTATTTTGAGCGCAGTCCACTGGGTGGACTGCGCGTTACGATTATCCTGCCTCTAGCGGGTGAAGTAGCTAATTAATCATTATTCAGCTTTGTTTCAGGTTCTTCCATCAAGATGGTGTCATTCATCATTGATGGGAGTTACACATGGCACGCTCAAGTATCATTTCTCACCCTCTTTCTCGTCGGCAAGTGTTAAAAGGAGGCGCTGCCTTAGGCTTAGGTTCTGCTGCGGCAATGGGGTTAACTCCCGCCTGGGCAAACCCCTGGGGCCGTACCAACGTCTATGCTCAGGGCGTTGAAGAAGGGCCCGAGGTATCGCTGGCGATCCGCCGTGAATCGTTGCCTATTGACGGACAAGAAGCCCAACCAATTACCATTAACGGTACCAGTCCTGGCCCGCTGATTCGTTTGAAAGAAGGTCAAGACGCAGTACTGCGTGTCACCAACCTGCTGGACGAGCCCACCTCCATCCACTGGCATGGTCTCATTCTACCGCCGGAAATGGATGGTGTGCCTGGCGTTAGCTTTGCAGGTATCGCCCCTGGTGAAACCTTTACCTACCGTTTTCCCGTCCGTCAGAACGGTACCTACTGGTACCACAGTCATTCCGGTATGCAGGAGCAGCTTGGCCATGCAGGGCCATTGATTATCGACGCTGCCGAGCGTGAGCCTATCCGTTACGACCGTGAGCATGTGTTACTGCTCACCGACTGGACTTTTGAAGACCCGATGTCGGTGTTCCGTAATCTGAAAACCATGGAAGGCTATTACAACTTCCAAGAGCGCACGATTGCTGACTTCTTTGCCGATGTTCGTAACAACGGTTTTGCTCAGACCGCTGAAATGCGCGGCATGTGGGCTCAAATGCGCATGAGTTCGCGGGATATCGCCGATGTCACCGGTAGTACTTATACTTATCTTCTCAACGGCTATTCTCCTCAAGAAAACTGGAATGCCTTGTTCAAAGCTGGTGAGCGGATACGACTACGCGTGATTAACGGCTCAGCCATGTCTTTTTTCGATGTTCGTATACCTGGCCTGAAGATGACCGTGGTGGCCGCTGATGGACAACCGGTGCAACCCGTTCCTGTTGATGAGTTCCGTATTGGCGTGGCTGAAACCTACGATGTGCTGGTTTCACCTGAAGACGACCGGGCATACACCATCTTCGCCGAAGCCATGGATCGGAGCGGCTATGCACGCGCCACGCTAGCTCCACGTGAAGGCATGCAGGCGGAGATTCCTGAACGCCGTCAAATTGCAGACCGCGGTATGGAAGCCATGGGTGCCCACGGTATGGGCGGTATGGATCACTCCAACATGGCGGGGATGGATCACTCTGGCATGTCCAACATGTCGGGGATGGATCATTCCAGCATGGCTGGGATGGATCACTCCGGTATGTCCAACATGCAAGGCATGGATCACTCTACTATGGGGGGGATGGCAGCCGAGCAGGCCAAAATAGGCGCAAATGGTTTGCTTCTCGCCGGTGAAGCTCAGCCGGGCTCTCGCTATAACCAGGCGGGAATCGGCATTGATCCTGACGAACGACGCGTATTGGTTTACCGGGATCTCAAAGCGTTCACACCATGGCCTGATCGCCGTGAGCCAGGCCGTGAGCTTGAGCTGCACCTGACCGGCAATATGGAGCGTTATATGTGGTCGTTCGACGGTAAGAAGTTTAGCGAAGTGACCGGCCCTATTCATTTTGAGAAAGATGAGCGGCTGCGCCTAATTCTGATTAACGACACCATGATGGAGCATCCTATTCACCTCCACGGTATGTGGATGGAGCTAGAAAACGGCCAAGGGGAATTGATACCACGCAAACACACCCTAAATGTGAAGCCCGGTGAGCGCGTATCTGCGTTGATCACCGCAGATGCAGAGGGCAGTTGGGCGTTCCACTGCCACCTGCTCTATCACATGGATGCTGGCATGTTCCGCGTTGTTCAAGTTTCTTAAGGAGGCAGTATGAAAATTAAGCGCTACTTAACCCTCGCCAGCGCCGCCCTTGGCATGGCCGCCGCCACGACCGCTCAAGCCGAAGATGGCTATGCGGCACCAGACAGTTGGCCAGCGCCCACTGAGGAACATAATATGGGTATGGCACTGTTTGATCGGCTCGAATATAGCGTGCCTGATAAAGGCCCAGAAGCCGTGGTATGGGACTTTCAAGGCTGGTACGGCGGCGATATCAACCGCATTTACCTAAAGTCAGAAGGCGAAAATGTCCAGGGCGACGGCGAAGATGCTGAGTTTGAGTCTTTGGAACTACTCTATAGTCGTTTAGTGGCTGATTTTTGGGAGTTACAGGGGGGGATCGGTTATCAAGGCGGTGTTTTCTCCGATGATCACGCCGAACGCACCTATGGGGTTGTCGGCCTGCAAGGCGTAATGCCCTACGGCATTGAAACCGACGTGGCATTACAAGTGAGTGAAGATGGCGACATATCCGCCAGTTTTGAAGGGGAATACGATCTGCGCCTGACGCAGCGGCTCTACCTACAGCCGCGCACCGAAATTGCTGTGGCTGCCAGCGAAGTTGAAGAATTTGGCGTGGGCGAAGGGCTTAACTCCGTTCGTGCTGGCCTACGGCTAGGCTACGAAGTGACCCGACGCTTCGCCCCCTACGTCGGTGCCTATTGGGAGAAAGAGTACGGCGACACTGCAGATCTCTCCCGAGCCAGTGGCGACAACACGGAAGACACCGGAGTTGTTGCCGGTGTTAAATTAATGTTCTAACGATTTTGACATTGGGTAACTTTTAACGTCACCAAAAGGTGGCGTTTTTTATTAATTTTATTTTTAAATTCAGCTTCATTTCAAAAACCACAGCTAATATAACCATGTAACCAACCACTGGAGTAGTTATCATGAAAGTTAAATCAATTGTTTTTAGTGCAGTAGTAGCAAGTATCCTCTCTACACCTGTATTAGCGAGCTTAGGCAATACAACACAGAATCTTCCCTTACTAGAAAGAGGCGTATCTTCTACACAGATGCTTGCCCAGGGGCAACCTAAGCGTTTCAATATTAACATTGAACAAGCGACTACACTGAAAGTAGTGAGTGAGCACTTTCCAGGATTTACCAGCACTGGCAACCGCATTTCAGCTGTTCTTTATAATGAGGCGGGACAGCAGGTAGCAGAAGCTTCCAGCCCACGGGGGCACTTCGAACTTGTTCGTCAGCTGCAACCGGGTAATTATCAGCTTGAGGTAACAGGAAGATCAAGGGGAGGCAGTGATGATAACCGTTATTATGAACTACATGTCGCCTATTGATATCCTTTAGTCTTGACATGAATTAAGAAGGTCAGCCATGAGCTGACCTTTTTTATGAAAAACTAGTATCTCGGCAAACAAATTCAGCTTTAATTCAGGAATTTTCGCTAAGGAAGGTCTGAATAACTGCCGATATTCATCAACGCTTACTTGAGCCGACAAAAAATCGAAAATTCAGACACTCTTCTCCCTTTCTTTGTGTATTTTTGCTCCTTTCCCGCTCATTGAGCGGGAAAGGAGCGCAATCGCCTTATTCCCATAGGTATTTCTCACTGATCAGCAGGTTGCTGAACGCCGCCAGCAAGTGCAGGCGCTGAGTGTTTTTGGCCAGTCCACGATAGCGAGCCTTGCCATAACCAAAAACTTGTTTGATGTACCGAAAGGGGTGCTCCACCTTGGCACGGATACTGGCTTTGATGTTTTCGACTTTCTGTCGCCTGGCATCTAGCTTCTTGCGGGTGCCAGGCCGTTTGGCAATATACCAAGAGATATCGTTGCGGTGCTTGTGCTCGTCGCGTTTTTGAATACCCAGGTAACCGGCATCACCGAAGACGCGTTGCTCTTCACCGTGAAGGAGCTTATCGGCAGGCACAATGTCATGGACATTGGCAGCCGTGGTCTCGATGCTGTGAATCAACCCAAGCTTATCGTCGACACCTATATGCATTTTCATGCCAAAGTGCCAAGAGCTACCTTTTTTAGTCTGGTGCATTTCCGGATCGCGCTCGCCTTTTTTGTTTTTGGTGGAACTAGGCGCAGAGATGATAGTGGCATCGACAATGCTCCCTTCGCGCAGCATCAGGCCATTTTTCTCTAGGTGGTTGTTCACTTCCTGGAACAGCACCTTGCCAAGGCCGTGGTGTTCCAGAAAATGGCGAAACTTGAGAATCGTGGTTTCGTCCGGCAATCGGTCTAGTTTCAAACCGGCGAATTGGCGCATGGACTCGATCTCGTAGAGGGCGTCTTCCATGGCCGGATCGCTCAGGTTGTAAAACAACTGCATGCAATGGACGCGGAGCATGGCAGACAATGGATACGGAGGCCGCCCGCTCTCGCCCTTGGGGTAATAACGGGCTATCTTCTTCTCCAGCTGCGTCCAGGGGATCAGCTTGTCCATCCGCTCCAGAAAGAGTTCGCGGCGAGTCTTTCTCTTCTTGTTCTGGTACTCGGCTTCGGAGAAGGTGATTTGATCCATGGCAGCACTGAATCCTATGCAGTTGACGATAGCCGTATTATCACTGATGGCAGTGACTTTTTCAGAGCTTCCCTAACTTTATAGTGCCGCAATCGGCGTAAAAACAAGACAATTCATAAAGAGGTGTCATCATGTGGAATAACAAGAAGATTCCCTTGGTCAGCATGACGGTTATGGCCTTGGCAATCGGCTCGACGTATGTTTCGGCCCTGGAAACCCAAGTGGGAGAGACCACCGTGGGGCTTTATGGCTACGCCAGGCTGAACATGGCTTACAACTTCGATCGGGATGCCGGATCAGCTAACGAAGGTTACTTTGCTGAAGTCGCAGGATCGGAAGATGAGAGGGATGTCGGGGATCAGTTTCAAGTCACCGCGACACAAAGCCGCATCGGCTTTCGGACCAGTACGCCTGTCGAGGGGGGCACGCTAGACACCGTTATCGAAGGGGATTTCTGATCCTACAACGATGATAATACGCGCTTCAGACTACGGCATGCCTATGGGTCCTGGAATGGCATTCTGGCAGGGCAAACCTGGTCGAATTACACCACCTTCGTCGCCGCCACGCCCACACTGGATTTCCTCGGCACGGCGGGAAGCAATGGCTATGGGTCGCGCCTAGCCCAGTTGCGCTACACCATGGGAGGATTCTCGATAGCCGCGGAAGACCCTCAAGCTCAATTGGCTGAGAATATAGATGGCTCAGTGCCAGAAGATGATTTGCTACCGGATAATGACGATGCCGTATCATCGATGCCCGCGTTGAGCCTGCGCTATGAAGATAGTATGGGTGACTTTTCCTACTCAATCGCCGGCATCGCCCGGCAGCTGAAGTACGATACCGGAAGCGAAAAGGATACGGAAATGGGCTATGGGGCCTTCGCCGCAGGTGCCTACCATGCCGGACCGGTGACCTTGAGAGCGATCGTGAACGCCAGCGAGGGGGCGAACAGTTACCTCTATCTGTCTGGCGATTACTTCAACGGTGCCGGTGCCTACGTCGATACCAACGGTAAGCTGCAAACGCTATCTGGCGATGGCGGAGCCCTTGGTCTTTCTTATCAAATATCACCACAGTATTCACTGAACGCGTCCCATGGCTATACCGATGTCGAATTGGGCGACCCTACCGTAGGTGGGAATGCAGGTAGAAAGAACAAGAATACATTTCTTAATCTGATGTGGACTCCCAACGAACGCTTGATGTACGGAATTGAGTACGGCTATTTCGAAACGGAGTTGGCCGATGGCCGTGAAGAAGATGCGAGCCGTGTGATGGTGGCTGCCCAGTATAGTTTCTAGGGTGAGTTAGTAGCATAGCAGAGAAGCTGTTTTGATCGATTGCTTGGGCGTATGCCCAAGCTTTTTTATGGTTCTTCGTCACTTCATGTGGGGCCTGATCGAACAGGCGACCCACAATACCACTGTCACTAAACTGAATAAGAAAGATCAGTCGCGTCGGGAACACTTTTGATGACCAAATCGATACAGATGAAGTCGCGCATGGCCTGGCTGTCATAGATGGCATCTTCAAGCGCTTCGTCGACCAGTGCATACCATTGCTGAAGGAAGTAGATCCGCAACATCTGTCCCAGGAACCGTTCCCGGCGGGTGACCTTCTTATTGTTCTGGTGCTCAGCCTGAGCAAACGAGATCTGTTTCATCGAGAACTCTGGCGGGTAGTGGAAAACTGTATTTTGCCCTGCCGGTGGCACTTAGGCAGCAACGGTCGTATTTATGCAGCGTTTCCTTAAAAGAGGCTCGCAGTAGGCTTGCTTCTACTAGAGTTTATTTCAAAATAATTACCTCAATAATTTGAAAGCCTGAGTTAAAGCAAATGAATTTCTCCATAGAAGTTCACGTCGAGCCGGAGCGCTTGCCCCGGCTGGCTTGAAGCTTAGCTGGCCATTGCGGCACATTCTTCAGCGCAGCGATGACAAGCTTGAGCACACTCTTGGCAATGGGTTGCATCATGTTTTGCACACTCATCACCACATTTCTTACAAATGTCGGCACATAGACGGCAGATCTCGTGCGCAAACTCACTTTCTTGTGCCATAAATGAGGCGGCTAACCGACAAATTTGAGCACATTGCATGTCAAGGCGAATACATTCCGCCATCATTTTTACGTCGTCTTCTTTTAGGCACTCAGTTGCACACTTTTCGCAATAAGCAGCGCATATATGACAAGCTTCAATGCAATTTTCATATTTTTTGAAATCCATCTCGATTCTCCATTTATTAAACCAGATTTTATTCACCATAGTTATTGCTTAGCATAATAAAGCTAGAACAACCTAGAAGAAAAATCAAGGAAAGGGAACCAGGCATCCATCCTTTGAAAATGCATTTAAAACAAGCAGCTGTACGTTATTTTCTCATAATTTTTATTTTTCAGTTAGGATTCAGGAAGACTTTCTATAATAAATTTTTTTCAAAAATACTGCAGCGCTTGAAAGTTAGCCCGCCACGAGCTCTTAATAAAGCTAGTAGTGAAAAACTAAATTAATAATGAGAGGAATAAAGTTCTAAGCTTTATAAAAACCATCTCCTTTTAAGAGGCTAGCTCAGGCTAACGAGCTTCTTAAGGGGGCCGGATGAAAATCAAGCTCTACTTCTCTGACGGCCTGGCTACCCTAGGGTCGCCAGGGAGGGAAAAAGGTCGACCATGATACTGGAAAGCCGCGTCATGGTACCCGAGACGATGGCGATGCCCATCAGGATCACAACCGTGCCCGCCACGGGGCGAGCATAGGCGCTCCACCTTCCTAGGCTTTGCCGATGCAGAGCGAATCGGTTAATCAGTAAAGTGCTGGCAAGAAAAGGTAGCGCTAGGCCAGCCGAGTAGGCACTGAGATATATCATTCCAGCCTGAGCACTAGCAGCGTTGGACGTGGCCATCAGGATGGCGCCCAGGATGGGGCCGATACAGGGGGTCCAACCGATGGCAAAAGAGACCCCGAACACTGTCGCCGACAGCGGGGAGCCACCCTGGACGTTGGGTGTGAACTGAAAGGTACGCTGGAATAGCGGCAATCGGAACACGCCGGTCATAAAGAGGCCCAGCACGATCACCGCCGAGCCGGCAACCCAGTTGAATTCTTGGCGATACCCTCGCATCAGTTGCCCGATACTACTGGCGCCGAGCCCGAGTAGGATGAACACGATGCTGAAGCCGAAGACGAAGAAGGCACTGAGGGTCAATGCCTCTAACCGCCTGTCGGCTTTACCGGCACTACCGCCTGTGACCACCGACAGGTAGGCCGGTAACAGGGGCAGCGTGCAGGGCGAGAAGAAGGAGACCAATCCGCCGATAAAGGCGCCGACCAAGCCGATGGAAGAGAGAGATTCCAATGTGTTATCGCAACTTAAGTTATGGAGACGGCCAACAAGGGTATTGATACCAATCCCATGGTGCTACCTCCTATCATATCCATTTTAACGCCGTAAGAATTTTAAGGCTTACAGCTGCTTTAAGGTCAACCTTTATTGACAAATTATTTGTCTCCTATCGAATTGCAAATATTACACATCAGGCTTGACCTTAAAGTTGACTTCAAAGTTATGGTGGCTACTCAATGAATGACATGAGGACATTTCCATGGCGCTACAACTGGGCGAGACAGCACCAAACTTCACGATCGAATCCACACAAGGCACGGTCAACTTTCACCAATGGCTTGACGACAGCTGGGCGGTGCTGTTCTCGCACCCCGCTGATTTTACGCCAGTATGCACCACAGAGCTGGGCGCGTTTGCCAAGCGAAAGAACGAATTCACCCAGCGGGGTGCCAAACTGGTTGGGGTTTCGGTGGATCCCCTCAGCTCTCACCACGACTGGCTGGGGGATATTGAACAGACTCAAGGCACGGCCCTGAACTACCCCTTGCTGGCTGACGAAGATCAGGTGGTAGCGAAGCTTTATGGAATGATCCATCCCAAAGCCGACCCCAAACTGACGGTGCGTACGGTCTTCATCATCGATTCTGACAAGAAAATTCGTCTCACTTTGACGTATCCACCCAGCACAGGACGTAATGTCGACGAGATACTGCGGGTTCTCGATTCGCTTCAGCTAACTGACAAGCACAAAGTGGCCACCCCCGTTGACTGGCAAAACGGTGACGATGTCATCATCTCGCCATCGCTATCGAATGATGACGCTAGGCAACACTTTCCCGAAGGCTGGAACACCAAGACGCCCTACCTTAGGGTCGTGCGCCAACCGGAGCAATAGGAGCCCCGACCGGTAGATTCGTTGAGTCAGGCTGCCAGAAGCTTAGATTAATAATGTCGTGAGGTAACGCTATGCAAACACTAAGTATCGGCGAGCTTGCCGAACGAAGCGGGGTCGCTAGCCAGGCGATTCGATTCTACGAAAAAGAGAAACTTATGCCACCTCCGAGGAGGACCGATGCCAACTATCGGCGTTACCCACTGGAAGCTGTGGATCGGTTGCAGTTTATCGTCCATGCCAAGCAGTGGGGCTTCACGCTGCAAGAGATTCGGGAGCTGCTAATGCTTCAGGATGCTAATGGCGACCGGGCGCAAGCTAAACGCATCGCCGGGGAGAAGCTGCACAAGGTGCGCGAGCAGATCAAACACCTCACGCGGATTGAAGCCGTATTATCGAAAACACTGGGCGAGTGTGCAGGCGAAGGGCCTATGCAGGAAGGCTGCCCGATTGTTGAAGCTATCGCTGAGCAGGCTGAATGATCAGCACTTTCTCGACAGCGAACATGGGGAATCAAGCTCGCATATCAGGTCGTCGATAAATTAACAGGAGATCTTCATTATGGCGCAAAACGTCGATATCGAGATTCGTGGTATGTCCTGTGCTTCCTGTGTTGGACGTGTGGAACGTGCACTCAGCCAGCAGCCAGGCGTGATCAACGCTCAAGTGAACCTCGCCACCCAGAAGGCGGCTATCCAGGTCGAAGCAGGTACCACGACCACTAGCCTACTCAACGCCATTGAAACAGCGGGCTATCAACCTGTGGTGGAAAGTCTCGACATTCCCATCACCGGCATGAGTTGTGGATCGTGTGTCTCTCGGATAGAGCGAACGCTAACGAAGCTGCCCGGCATGGTGGAAGTGAGTGTTAACCTTGCTACCCAGAAGGCCTTCGTTCGCTTCCTGCCGGGAGCCGTTTCGTTAACGCGTATTCAGCATGCCATCCGCGAGGCAGGCTATGAACCTCAGGATACCGATACGCCGCCACCAACGGACAGCGAGGACTGGGAGAGAGCCGAGCTTCGCCGCCGAGTCGTGCTCGCGGCAATATTTACGATTCCGGTAGTCATCATCGCCATGGGAAAAATGATTCCCGCTTTTGACACGCTGTTAACGAGTCTAATGCCGCATCGCGGCTGGATGGGCGTCGAGTGGTTATTGGCTACACCGGTGCAGTTTTATGCAGGTGCACGCTTCTATCGTGCCGGCTTCGCCGAACTCCGGCATTTTAATCCAGGCATGAACAGCCTCGTTATGATCGGATCGAGCGCTGCCTATTTTTATTCGGTCGCCGCCCTGCTGGTGCCCACGCTCTTTCCCGTCGGAACCGCCGTGAGCTATTTCGAAGCGGCGGCGGTGATCGTGACGCTAATCCTGCTCGGTCGTTATTTTGAACACATTGCCAAGGGCCGCACCTCCGAGGCGATCAAGAAGCTTCTGCAATTACAGGCGAAAACTGCCCGCGTCATACGCGAGGATGAAACCGTCGAGCTGCCTATCGACGCCGTCGTCACGGGCGATCGTATTTTGGTTCGCCCAGGGGAGCGTGTTCCAGTCGATGGCATCGTCGAGGAGGGTCACTCTTACGTTGATGAGTCGATGATCAGCGGTGAGCCCGTGCCGGTCGCCAAACAGAAGGATTCCGAAGTCGTCGGTGGCACTATCAACAAGAACGGTGCACTTACCTTTCGGGCCACGCGAGTCGGTGCCGACACTGTCTTGTCGCAGATCGTCAAGATGGTGGAAACGGCCCAAGCGGAGAAGCCCCCCATCCAGCAGTTGGCCGACAAGGTTGCTGGTGTATTTGTTCCCGTGGTCATCGCTATCGCCACGATGACCTTTGCACTCTGGTTCGCTTTCGGACCGGCGCCGTCTTTGTCGTTTGCTTTCGTCACTACCGTTAGCGTACTGCTAATTGCCTGCCCCTGTGCGATGGGCCTAGCCACCCCAACGGCCATCATGGTCAGTACCGGGAAAGGGGCCGAGATGGGAGTGCTATTTCGTAAAGGGGCGGCGCTTGAGACGCTGGCCAAAATGAATACGGTGGTGCTGGACAAGACCGGCACTTTGACCCAGGGGCGCCCCGAGCTGACCGACTTCGAAGCGATCAACGGCCATGAGAACGAGGTGCTGCGACTGGTCGCGGCGGTGGAAGCTCAAAGCGAGCACCCCATCGCTGAGGCTATTGTGCAGGGCGCCAAGACCCGTGGGCTGGAATTACCCCCTGTCAGTCGCTTTAGTGCCGAGCCAGGCTACGGCATTGAAGCCGAGGTCGACGGCCACTTGGTACATGTAGGGGCTGATCGTTACATGCGTCGGCTGGAAATCGACCTCGGCCAGGCAGAAACACGCGCCAAGGTGTTGGCCGAGAACGCCAAGAGCCCGCTCTATGCCGCGGTAGACGGTCAGCTTGCTGCAGTCATCGCGGTGGCGGATCCCCTCAAGGAGGGCTCTGCCGACGCTATCGCAGCACTCAAAGCGCAAGGGCTGGAAGTGGCCATGCTCACCGGCGATAACCGTGCCACTGCCGATGCTATCGCCCGACAGGTTGGCATCCAGCAGATTCTCGCTGAGGTACTGCCCGACCAGAAAGCGGCAGAGATCCGGCGTCTCCAGGCGGAGGGCAAGCGCGTCGCTTTTGTGGGGGACGGGATCAATGATGCGCCCGCTTTGGCCCAGGCCGACGTGGGCATTGCGATCGGCACTGGCACCGATATTGCCATCGAGTCCGGCGATGTGGTGCTGATGAGTGGCGATTTGCGAGGCATCGTCAATGCCACGGCGCTCTCCAAGCGTACCCACCGGACCATTATCGGCAATTTCGTTTGGGCCTATGGCTACAACGTAGCGTTGATCCCCGTGGCGGCGGGCGTGCTCTATCCGTTCATCGGCGTATTGCTCAGCCCCATGCTGGCGGCGGCGGCCATGAGCATTTCCAGTGTTTTTGTGCTGACTAACTCGTTGCGGCTACGCCGTTTCACATCGGATACCGGCAATGCCACACCACGTCCAAACGATGCTGTTCATCGCGCCTAAACCAAACAATGTCGTGTTAACGAGGAATTCAAAATGATGGGAAGTGAAAGCTGCATGTGGGGTATGGCAGGGATGGGCCTAATAGCGATCTTGTTGATTATTGCGCTGGGGCTTGGTGTTGCTGCGCTCATCAAATACCTGTTTTTTAATAAGAAGTGATGAAGCTGGCAACCGAATACAATCGTCCCCCTTGGGTAGATCAGAAACTAATAAAGAGAGCATCCATGAGATATATCCTACCTATCACTTATTGCCTAGCTGCTGCAGGTCTGTTAGGTCTTATAACGTTGCCTGCGTTGGCGCAGGAAGCAAGTACTGATGCCACTGAGAGTCGTCAGGCCAGCAGTGCCACGAATACTGAGTCTCCCTTGCCCAAATCGATTACCGCATTGGTGGATCAAGGGTTCACCTTCCATGGCAGCTTCGAAGCGCCTGACGGTCTCCAAGGCTATGCCTTGTCTTATGATAATGAGCCTATGGCAGCTTATATCTCCTCCTCTTCCGACTACGCCGTCATTGGTACGTTAATCGACCCGCAGGGCAATGCCGTTATGGAAAGCCAGCTTCAGGCTCTGGTGCTGGACCCCATGCTGGAAGCTACCTGGAGTGCGTTTGAAAACACTCGTTTTATCTCGGAGGGGAATGATGATGCTTCGCATATTGTGTACACACTAACAGACCCCAACTGCCCCTACTGCAATGCACTCTGGAAAAATTCGCGCCCGCTCATTGAGCAAGGCGTGTTACAGCTTCGTCACGTGCTGGTCGGTGTGCTATCAGAGGACAGTCTTCGCAAAGCTGCTGCAATCCTTGAATCCGACAATCCGGCCAGTGCTCTCGAAACTCATGAACTGGAATTTCGCAATGGCGGCATAAGGCCGGTGGAGCCGTCGGAGGAGAGTCAAGCGCTTCTTAGAAATCACGCCCAGATCATGCGTGAGGCCGGTGCTACGGGAACGCCAACCAGCTACTACCGTGATGAAGCCGGGAAAGTTCAGCGTATCAATGGCGCAGTGTCGACCGACCAGTTTCGCGAAATATTGGGCGTTGAATGATACACCATAACGGTACAGGGCTGAGATGCGAGTCTCCCCAATCACGACCACTGAGATGCACATGGCAACCAAGCTTAGCGTAAAGCAAACGCTCTTTTTGGGGCTCACTCTATTGATGGGCTTGGCGGCCCTTTATTGGATTCTGATGGAGACCGGCGCCTTGTCGGTCTTGACCGACAAGCAGGCCTTGCGTGAGTGGCTTGATAGGCTGGGCGTCTGGGGGCCGTTGGCCATCATCTTTATGATGATGGCGGCCATTGTCATGAGCCCGATTCCCAGTGGCCCAATTGCGATGGTGGCTGGTGCGCTTTACGGCCCAGTTTGGGGGACGATCTATGTCGTTATCGGTGCCGAAGCCGGTGCTCTGCTCGCTTTCTGCATTGCTCGTTTGCTCGGCTATGAAGTGATGCAACGCTGGCCGCGTACGCGGCCCATCCTCAACTGGCTGGGAAAGGAGCGCTCTCAGACAGGCTTGATGCTCATCGTTTTTGCATCCCGATTGGTGCCCTTCCTTTCGTTTGATGCCGTCAGCTATGCGGCAGGTATCACCCCCCTGTCTTTCTGGCGCTTTTTGATCGCCACACTGGCCGGCGTGATCCCCACGGCGTATCTAATCGTCATGTTCGGCGAAGTGCTGATTACGGCCGACTCCCGTGGCCTCACAATCGCGCTGATTCTCATCAGTGGCATTACATTGCTGCCTCTGCTGGCGAAACGCTTATGGGCTCGACAGCCATGACCGATAGCAACCGAGTGCTCTAAATCAACTTTCGTAAGCATTAACAATGCTCAGCAGGCACTTACCCGCTACTACCTGTGAGACGTACACGTGAAATTTCGGACATTGCTATTTTTACCCCTATTGGGCTTTTTTGGTTTGAGCTTTTTCTTTTATCAGGGCTTATCAATGGATCCTAGTGCCAGAGATTCACCCTTGTTAGCTCAGCCGTTTCCGCCATTCAGCCTGACAACGCTGGAAGACCCCTCAAGGCTCGTTGATGAATCTCTTTTTAAAGGAAAGGTGACATTAGTCAATGTGTGGGGAGAGTGGTGTCCGACTTGCAAACATGAAATGCCGCAGTTATTGGATTTAGCCGCGCGAGGCGTCCGCTTGGTTGGGATCAACTACAAGGATACCCAGGCAAAGGGGCTCGAGTTTCTTGACGAGTTCGGGAACCCTTTTGAAGTCAACATCTTTGATCCAGAGGGTAACCTAGGTTTTGAGCTAGGTGTGTATGGCGCCCCAGAAAGCTATCTGGTCGATACCGAAGGCACTATTCGTTACAAACATACAGGTTACATAACGTCTGAAGATGTTGAGCGAGTCATCCAAGAAGTCGAGAAGTGGAAACGATAAAACGGTTATGAAAACGCATTATTTTTTTATTAATGACTCCATCTGTAACGCTAAGTTAAGGAAGGTATATGTTGCAATACCCTCAAATTGATCCGATCGCCATCGCCATAGGCCCTCTTCAGATCCACTGGTATGGCTTAATGTATGTCATCGGGCTAGTCGCTGCTTGGTGGTTGGGTCGGCATCGAGCCCACCGACTCGGCCTAAGCCACGATGATATGGGCGACCTGATCTTCTACGGCGCCATCGGCATCATCGTTGGCGGCCGTCTTGGCTATGCGCTGTTTTACGGGCTCGAACAACTGCAAGCAAACCCCCTTTGGTTATTAAAAATCTGGGAAGGAGGCATGAGCTTTCATGGCGGCCTTGCCGGTGTATTAGTGGCTGCCTGGCTGTTTGCTCGCAAACATCAACTGGCTTTTATTCAACTGACTGACTTCATTGCTCCGTTAGTCCCGATCGGCCTGGGAGCGGGTCGCCTCGGTAACTTCATCAATCACGAGTTACCGGGAAGAGTTAGTGATGTACCTTGGGCAATGGTGTTTCCATCCATGATGGAGCTGGGCCCAGAGCCACGCCATCCTTCGGCTCTCTACGAGTTTGCCCTTGAAGGTGTCGTGTTGTTTGCCGTGCTGTGGTGGCTATCGCGCCGACCGCGTCAGCGAGGCCTCATCTCTGGGTTGTTCCTGCTTCTGTACGGAGCCTTTCGCTTCATCGTGGAGTTCGTGCGCCTCCCAGACCCTCAGTTGGGATTCATCGCTTTTGGCTGGTTGACCATGGGGCAGCTGTTGACACTACCGATGCTCATAGCGGGTTTTGCTCTGGTCGCTTGGTCCAGACGTCAGCCAGTGGATAAGCCAAAGGCGGCGTTAAACTCATGAAACAAGTCTTCGCTTTTCTAATGGTGGCACTCTTTATAGTCACACCGGTAGCGGCACGTGAAGAGATATTTGGGGTTGGTGACAAAAGCTCCCCTTTTAACCGTTCGACGCAACGTGACTTTCTACCGGCTACAGAAGCCTTCCGAACCACCGCTTGGCGAGACGATGATCGGGTTTATGTCGGTTTCACCGTCGCCGAAGACTATTACCTTCATCGGCATCAGTTTGCGATTGAGAGTCTCTCTCGAAGTATCAATTTCGGAGAGCTGGCTTTGCCACCTGGTGAGCCAATGTCGCACGCATCTTTGGGGGACATTAATGTTTTCTACAATCAGGTGTTGGTGAGTGCGCCCATCGAGGCGAGCGAGACCGTGATCGGACCGTTGGCCGTCGTGGTGACCTTTCAGGGCTGTTCCGATCAAGGACTTTGCTATCCACCCGAACAGGTCGAACTTATCTCACCGTACGGCTCCCCTCCGGCGACCTTCGCCACCAGCCCCTCCCTTGGTACGGCGGATAGCACCAAAGGCGCTCCTTAAATGAATCCCGCCGACCTGAGCCTGCCGCCGCTGGCGGCGGCCTTCGTCTTCGGCTTGCTGGGAGGCGCGCACTGTATCGGCATGTGTGGCGGCATCATGAGTGCCCTGACCTTTGCTGTGCCCCCCAGCATGCGACAACCTAGCCGTTTAGCAGCTCTGTTGCTCGGCTATAATTTAGGCCGTATCAGCAGCTACATGATCGCGGGTGCCTTGGTGGCCCTGCTCGGTTCCGTGCTCAACCATGCATTGGACAGCTTCGCCCTGGTATTGCGTATCCTGGCGGCGGTCATGTTGATACTGATGGCGCTTTATATCGCCAACTGGTGGAAGGGCTTGCTACGTATCGAGGCACTAGGGCGCGTTCTGTGGCGCCGCATCGAACCAATAGGACGTCGCTTGATGCCTGTTGTAAAAGTGCCCCAAGCGTTCGCACTTGGCTCGCTATGGGGCTGGATGCCTTGTGGGCTAATCTATTCGATGCTGGCCTGGAGTCTGGCCGTAGCCGAGCCATTGCGTGCCGCCGCGATGATGGGGGCCTTCGGGCTCGGCACCCTGCCTGCCGTCCTAGCGACCGGTGTGGCAGCGCGCCGCGTCTCAATATGGATACGTAGTCCTGCGACTCGTACGCTAGCAGCGCTGCTGATTATTACGTTTGCCGTCTGGTAACTCTGGCATCTGCAATCCATGATAGGGATGGTGGATACGCACAGTGCCATGACTTCGCAGCATCACTAATGATTACTTCGCGAATCATTAGCCTCGAAAACTAATTTACCTGTCCCAAGCGATTCGATTAGTTCCTTCAGCCTGAAGCTTTCAGTCATCTTGTCTTGGTTCATGTTATCTAACCATCGCGCTATCACCTGGAGTTCTTGGGTCCGCAAGTGAAGACGTCGCCTTTGAGTGGCGAGTGGTACTGGTTCATTAAACTCTACGGTGCCTTGATCCGCCCAAGATAATATTTGTTTGATCTCTGGAAGACTAACGCCCAGCGAACGCAGGCAGTCGATAAAACGTAGGCGCCCCAAGGACTCTATATCGTAGAGTTGATAACCGTTGCGCGGGTCGCGGTGCGGTTGCAACAACCCTTCCCTTGTATAGTGACGTACCGTTTCTGCCGTTACCCCTCCCGTCTGAGCCAGCTCGGAGACTCGCATTGGCTTACCCTCATTTGTTTACTCGTAGCCAGCTTACAACCGCCAGGCTGCCCAAAGGTCAAGTCTTCAACGGGCGCTTATGGCAAACCTTTCGGTTGTACATCGAAATTTAAAATGAGGCCTTGACCTTGAAGTCTGCTTTAAGAATATCTTACAAAAGCTGCTCTGCCACAGGTTAAAAACCTTCATCACGTCCTACCCTCAGCTCGTTTGGCAGAGTGATTCACACACAAAGGAGAGTGTCATGCGTAAACGTAATACTGCGATCCTGTTTACCGCCATTGTTGCTGCCAGTAGCTTCGGAGCTAGCTCGCTTCTTGCCCAAGAAGAGAATCAGCAGAAGCCGATGGAGGGCAATGACATGCATAGCAATATGATGCAAGCAGGTGGTATGCACGACATGATGGGCGATATGAAGTCCATGATGGAAAAATGTAACGCCATGATGGAAAACATGCAGCATGAGAACGATGACGCTTAAAGCGGCTCGGATAGGGTTGCTTGTACGTTGTACGCAAGCAACCTTTTCACTTATGCGGGTAGCGTCGCTTAGACCTTCCTCACTGTTATCTCACCGGACACTCAACATATGAAACATTGGAAAGCGCTAGCCGTTACGTCTTTACTGGCTTTTCCCGTATCGGGATTGGCGGCTGATATATCAGCGACCCTCTACAAAAATCCCAATTGCGGGTGTTGTGCCGAATATGCCAAGTATTTGGAACAAAACGGCTTCGACGTGGAGACGGTCGACACCCATGACCTCGTTGAAATGAAAGCCGAGTATAACGTCCCTGAAGAACTGCATGGCTGCCATACCACGGTCGTAGAAGACTATCTCTTCGAAGGGCATGTGCCTGTTGAGAGCGTGACCCAAGTGCTTGATGCAAAGCCCTCTATCATAGGGCTGAGTGTGCCGGGAATGCCGCTTGGTTCACCGGGCATGTCGGGAGAAAAACGCGGCCCGCTGGAGGTCTATGTCATAGCCTCGCAACCGACCGATAGCCCCGACATTTACGCGACTCACTAAGGGGTAGTGTGGCGATGAAACTACCCATCCTGGCAGGACATCTCGTAGCCGTATTTCTGATGACGGCCACCTCCCTTGCCATGGCCGCCCCGTCAGAAAGCTCAGGGCCACAAGGGTTTCTTCTCTGGGCCACCCCCAACGACGTGGCACAAATCAGTTTCGAGGATAGTGGCGGTACCCCTTTAACACTGGCTGACTTTGAAGGGAAACTGATTCTACTCAACATCTGGGCAACATGGTGTGGGCCTTGCCGAGAGGAAATGCCCACTTTAGATGCCCTGCAAGCTGAGCTTGGCAGCGATGACTTTGAAGTGGTCGCCTTATCGATCGACCGTAAGGGGGTCGAGATTGTTAATGAATTTTATCAAGAGATAGGCATTGAACATCTGGCTCCCTATATAGATAAAACCGGGATGGCCAGTGCAGATCTTGGGGCCGTAGGTATTCCCACGACGCTGCTACTTGACCGCCAAGGCAAAGAAATTGGGCGCCTCGTGGGGGAAGCCGAGTGGAACACTCAAGACATGATCGACTTTCTTGCCGAAATGATTGCAACCAGATAATGAGGTAGCACCATGAGTTGTTGTGACGACAAAACCCAACAGAACAAACAAAAATCGGGGCTACAAGGCCTGTTGACAGGGCCACGCGGCCTGATGTTGCTGGGTGGCGTGGCAGTGGCTGGCGGCCTTGCTTTTGGCTGGGATAACCTGGTTTTGCTGGGCATCGCGCCTATACTATTGAGCCTATTGCCATGTCTCATTATGTGCGGATTAGGCCTATGCATGATGAAGTGCAAAGACAAAAAAAGTGAAGCGACCGAGCAAAGCGACGCTAACAATGTTCAGGCTCGGGTAGAAGACGCTTCAGAAGTGAATGCTGGCACAGCGTCCACCACTCGCCAAATAGTAGATCAAAACGAGTCAATCAAGCATTCCTCATCAAATTTCCAAGCCTAGCCATGGGTAAAGGGTAATGCTTGAAGTAGCCAATATAGGACTGGTCACTGCCTTTCTGGCAGGCCTGATCTCGTTCATTTCACCCTGTGTTTTGCCACTTGTGCCTGGCTATCTTTCTTTCATGACCGGCCGCTCGCTCGGACAATTACAGAAGGCGGATAGACGAGAGCGACTCCGGGTGTTAACCCAGTCGATATGGTTCGTGCTCGGTTTTTCAACCGTTTTTTTGTTGCTGGGAGCCAGCTCCACCGCCATTGGTCGTCTGCTATTGGTGTATCGCCAAGAAGCAAACCTAGTCGGTGGCCTTATCGTTATACTGTTTGGTGCCTTCATGACCGGGCTCATGCCATGGCGCTGGTTTCATCAAGAATGGCGGTTTATGGGTCGACTGAAGGACGTCGGCGGAAGCCGCAGTGCGGCTTATCTGCTTGGTTTAGCGTTTGCATTTGGCTGGACCCCCTGCATTGGCCCGATTCTAGGTGCCATTCTTACCGTCAGCGCTTCCACGGCCAACGCCTGGAGCGGCATGGCGTTGCTCGGCGTTTATTCTTTGGGTCTGGGTGTGCCCTTCATGCTGAGTGCCCTTTCACTTGATCGCTTCATAAAGCACCAGAAATTCCTGCGTCGCTGGGGGCATTTCATACATATAGCGGCTGGGTTGATCATGATCCTGATGGGTAGCTTAATGATCACAGGCAAACTATCCGAGCTGTCATATTGGTTATTGCGTACTTTCCCTGCCCTAGGTGTTATCGGCTAATCGTTATTTAAGGAAATATTGAAATGCACATGATCGTGAGTCGTTTTTTACGTGTCTTCTTACTGACAGGCTTGGCCGCAGTCAGCTTTGGCAGCGCCATTACGGCCTTGGCAACTGAAGAAGGGTTGCTTGCACTGCAATATGACGTAACAGGCAAACGACTGTTTAAAATTGAGGCTAACCAACTATTCCAGCGTGCCGATGAAGGCATGACCTGGAATGCGATTCCCTTGCCCGAAGACGTGAATGAAGGCCAGTTGCGCGCGGTATCGGTCCCCTCCACTGATCCGCAAGCGCTCTATATCGCAGGCCCCTCAATCGGGGTGCAGCGTAGCACCGACAATGGAGAAACCTGGCAAGAGCTTAGCGCTAACCTACCTAGCCGAGAGGTTACTGCGCTAGCTGTACATCGCCGTCAGAACGAAACACTTTATGCGGTAATTGAAGAAGACGGCATCTACCAAAGCGAGGATGCTGGCACCACCTGGAAAAAAATGGACAGTGGTCCTTCACAAAAGATTAACCGACTCGTCCACTCTGACATGGAAGGCAGCATGCAGACCGGCTGGCTCTACGGGGTATCGGACGATGCGGTGCGTCTATCGATGGACTGCTTTTGCGGTTGGAGACCGACCGGAGCACTTGATGCTGGCAGCGTCTATGATGTGGCTTATAGCCTTGGCAACCCAAAGCGAGTCTATGTGGTTACACAGCAAGGACTATGGCGTAGTGAAACGGGTGGTCAAGAGTGGCAACAAGTAGCTGGTGACGGCACAGAGCTCGTTGCACTCACACTCTCCGCCAAAGACACTCTCTATGGTTTAAACCAGAAAGGGGAACTTCTACACAGTGAAGATGAAGGCCAATCCTGGACTTATCCCGATGCGTAAGCACTGTTTTTTCACTGCCTCATGGCTGACGCTAATGGTTGTGGGGCACGCCATGGCTGAGGACCGTCCTTTTTCAAGCGATACTCCTCAGCTGGAAGACGGAAAAAGAGTTTACCGACAATACTGTGCTAGTTGCCACGGTACACAAGGCGAAGGCATGCCCAACTGGGAAGAGCAAAATGCTCTAGGCGAGTTACCTGCTCCACCACATGGGCCAGAGGGCCATACCTGGAAACACTCTGATGCCATGCTCTACCGAATTATTGCCGAGGGTTGGCGCGACCCCTGGAATAAAACCGATAGGCTAACGATGCCAGCGTATCAGGAAGTTTTGGCTCCCAGCGAGATACGAGATGTGGTGAATTATCTCAAGACATTATGGACACAAGAGCAAAGGCGTCACCAAGCAGACGAAAGTATTGAGAACCCCTTTCCAATACAAACTGGAATACCCCCAGAGTAAATAATAGTGTCTATGCCCTATAACAAATTTTCTTAGTCACCTTATGGGTCACCACACTGTTAGCTACCGTCTCAACCGCCCACTTGTGTTATTAAGTAGAAAACAACCTCTTGGTCCTTTTAACTCCGACAAACCTGCTCCCGGCGAATGCTAGCCCTTACTTAGAAAACCAACTTCGCATTGTCAGCGAATAAATATACACTTTAGCGAATCTCAAATGTTTATGTTGAGTGTCATTTTCAGCAATTAGTGCGACCCTCAGGGCGTAATATCGGGCTATTATGGTAGTCTGTACAGGATTGAGTGCGACAGAATTAATAGCAATTGATGCGACAGGTCTTGTTTTATTCAACATTTGGTGCGACTGCCCATGCCACTGCCTACATCCGTTCGTAAAATCGGCCCTACCCGACGAAGTGTGTCTGGCTACTATGCCTTTCGCGGGGAGGAGTCTATTGCGTTCGAGTCGACGCTCGAACGTGATTTCCTCATCAAGGCTGACTTTGATGTGAGCGTCCTTGGTGTGATATCCCAGCCGTGCGAGATCCCGTTTCATCATCCCGTGACCGGTAGGCGCTACACCTACACACCTGACTATTTGGTTTATTACCGTCTCGGTAACCGTCATTACAGGGATTACCCAAAACCTCTCCTGGTGGAGGTCAAACCACGGGAAAAGTGGCAAGCACATTGGCGTGAATGGTCGCCTAAATGGAAGGCGGCGATACGGCATGCCAACAATGAGGGCTGGGCGTTTCGCATTCATGATGAAAGCCGCATTCGTGATAAGACCTTGGACAACATTACCTTCCTAGCGCGCTACAAGCGGATGGTGTTTCCCTCTGTCGAAAGCCAGGCAGTCCTCAACACGGTGAGGGAAATGGGGGTGGCGACCTTGGATTACCTGCTTTCTCGGCACTTTATGGGCGATATTTACCGGGCAGAGGGGATTGCGCATTTATGGCATCTACTGGCGACTCGGCAGTTAGATTGCGATATGGCCCAATCCTTCAGTCCTCTATCGGAGGTATGGGTACCCGATTATGAATAACCATCGTGGCAGCGCAACTGAACCCAATAACGGCGTCGCCCAAACACGCCAACACTTGCAGATTATGGTGGGTGAGCAGGTTCAGAAAGATGGCACCGTTTACCGAATTTCCCAGGTGCTCGATTTTGAGACAGTCATTGGCATTGCCGTTGAGTCCGGGCGTAGTTGCCCGCTTCGCATCAAAGAACTAGCGCCTCTCAATAGCGGGTCCGTATCCCCTGAGCAGGATATGTCCGAGATTGGGGATGCCGATTGGCGGGAGGCCGAGCATCGCTTTTCCATCATTAAGCCCTTGGTGGATCGCCATACGGTGGGGCGGGATGCAGCGGAGGAGCGTGCGAAACAAACGGGGGTTGATACGGCTACGATCTACCGTTGGTTGAAGCGGTATAAAGCGACGGGCTCGGTGCTCGCATTGATTCCTCAAAAGCCAGGGTGGAAGAAGGGAAAGTCGCGTATTCCCGCGCATGCCGAGGCAGTGATTCAGGAAGTCATCAAAGAGGTGTATTTGACGCTGCAGCGTCCGTCCGCACAAAAAGCGGTACAGGAAGTCATGCGGCGCTGCCATGAACGGCGCATCGACCCGCCGAGCCCTGGTACCGTTCGTGCTCGTCTGCGTGATATCCCAGAGCGTGACCGGTTGCGTGGCCATGGTTTTAGAGACAAAGCCATTAACAAGTTCCAGCCGGCTGCCGGAAAATTTCCCAATGCGGACTATCCGTTAGCCGTTATGCAGATTGACCACACGCCTGCCGATATTATTTTGGTCGATGACGTGTATCGCAAGCCGATTGGTCGCCCATGGATTACGTTGGCCATGGACGTGTTTACTCGCATGGTCACGGGGTATTACTTGTCGTTTGACCCGCCCTCTGAAACATCTGTCGGCATGTGTGTGGCGCACTCCATGCTTCCTAAAGATGAGTGGTTGCTACTGCATAATGTGGAGGCTGAGTGGCCGGTATGGGGCACACCCGCCACGATTCATGTCGATAACGGCCCAGATTTTCGCTCTGAGACGTTTCGGCGCTCATGCCTAGCCTATGGGGTCAACCTTGAGTTTCGGCCTGTTAAGCAGCCTCGTTATGGTGGCCACATTGAGCGGGTACTGGGCTCTCTTCTAAAGGAAATCCATAACCTGCCTGGGACGACCTTCTCCTCCATTAAAGAGAAAGAGGGATACGATCCAGAGAAGCACGCGGCCATGACGAAAAGCGAGTTTGAAGAGTGGCTGGTGACGTTGATTTGCAAGGTTTACCACCAGCGCCTTCATTCTGGGATTGGTATGTCGCCGATGAAAAAGTGGGAAATTGGTGTGTTTGGCAATGCGGATGTGCAGGGAGTGGGATTAGCGCCGAGGCCTGCTGACAGGCTCTCTGTATTGCTCGATTTTTTGCCCAGCTTTCAGCGTACGATCCAGACCTTTGGTGTGACCATCGATGGCATAAACTATTACGATGAAGCGCTAAGACCTTGGATCAATGCCAAAGATCCAGACATGCCAGACAAGAAACGCACCTTTGTTTTCCGGCGCGACCCTCGCGACATTAGTGTCATTTGGTTCAAAGACCCGGAGCTCGGGCACTATTTTCGCGTGCCCTTTGCCAATCTTGCCCTCCCCTCGATGAGTGTTTGGGAGTATGCCCAAGCTAAAGCGCGCCTTCGGCAGGAAGGAAGAAACTCGGTCAATGAGACTGAAATTCTACGCGCTATTAGTGAGCTGCGAACCCATGTGGAGGAGTCGCAAGCACGTACTAAGCGAAGTCGCCGTCAGGCACAACGACGTAAAGAGCATGAGAAGAAGGTGACGCCTGCAGATCCCCTTTTACATGCGCCCTCAACTGCGGCCCCTAAAGAGACACCCGCTCAAGGGGACGGTCTTTTAACGGGTGATATCGATGTGAACTGGGACATAGCATGAGCACACACCTTCATCCTGATCTTCGTCACGTCTTGGGGCTGTCCGCTAAAGAGCGAATGGAGTTTATGGATCAACCGCGCTGGTTGGGCTATCCATTGGCCAATCGTGTCATTGAGGTCATGCGTGGGTTGATGGAGAAGCCCAGTCGTCCTCGTATGCCTAACCTCTTGCTCGTGGGTGACTCCAACAACGGAAAGACAACCATCGTTCAACGGTTTCGTAAGCAGTACGGTGAAGGCTACGTGAATGAAGACGTAGAGCCCGTGAAGCCTGTTGTTGTCACTCAGGCTCCCCCGAGTGCCGATGAGAAAAGTCTGTATATCGCAGTGCTAGAGAGTTTCTGGGCTCCCTACCGGCCTACAGATCCTGTTCCCAAGCTGCGCTACCAGGTGATTCATCAACTGCGTGCTTGCCATACGCGCTTACTGATCATCGATGAGTTTCACTCTCTGTTAACCGGTGGTGCTGTTAAGCAGCGCGAAACGATGAATGCCATTAAGCTTTTATGCAATGAGCTAATGATTCCCATCGTTGGTGTGGGGACGCAAGATGCTGTGCGTGTGCTGCATTCAGACCCACAGCATGCGAGTCGCTTTGATGTGGTCGCGTTACCAAAGTGGGAGCTCAATCAGGAGTTTCAGAAGCTGCTCGCTGGCTTTGAGAAGATATTACCTCTCAAACATCCTTCCCAACTGCATGAGCCCCAATTGGCGACCCAGCTCCACGCGATTTCTGGCGGTAATTTGGGTGACCTGCACCGGCTGCTGATTGAGTGTGCAAATGCCGCTATTTTGTCTGGAGCTGAGTGCATCGATGAGAAAATTATTCAGAGTAAATCATGGGTGCGGCCCACCCGTGGCATTAGGGAAGTGATGCTGTAATGACCTGGGCGCTGAGTGTGCCCCTGCTGCCTGAGGAGTCCCTTTCATCATGGCTCGTTCGGGCGGCGTTGCGACAGGGGTGTGATCCTTTGTCGCTCACCGGGGCTATTTGGCCAACATGGCGTATATGGACGAGGGACATTGATAGGGAAATACCCCTCGCAAGAATGCGCCCATTAGTGAATGCCTCGGGGATATCTTCCGCTAAGTTTCAGAAAGCGGGGATGCGGGACGATTGTGAGAAAGTGGTCGGTTACTCGTTACCGGAAACCCGGACTTGGCCCTGGTTGTTGGCACTCGGCAGCCGAAATCGAACCCGCCATGGAGGACAACAGGTATGCACGTTGTGCTTGGCAGAGGACTCAACCCCCTACTTGCGCCGGCACTGGCGATTCGCTTGGCACACTGGGTGCCGCTTTCATGGGGTGCAGCTGGTAGATGAGTGCCCAGCATGCAAGGCCCCTATAGAGCCCCATCGCCTGACAGCGGAAGATCAACATTTAGCTCAATGCAGCCGGTGTCATAACGATTTTAGAAAGGCGGTATGCACGTCGCCTTTACCTGAAGCGTTCAGTGTTCAAGTGATGGCTGATCGTGTGTTAGAACAGGATAAGGTGACGTTTAGGCAGGCCTCTATCGCACCCGCCGATTGGTTTTCTATGGTGGCCTTTTTTATTGGCGTTATACGGCGTGCAAGTCGGCGGCCTGTGTCACCCCTGGCCGATGCGCTTCTTTCATTGGGCATTTCGGTTACGGATTGCCGAATGCCTGTGTCTGGCCTGGCGTTTGAGCTGCTGGCTGTCAGCGAGCGTAGTGCCTTATTGGTAGCGTTGGAACGCTTGCTCAGTATGGGCCTTGAAGAAACGTTCAGCGTTCTGGTCGCGTGCAATGTCAAAACGAGCGCGCTTCATGATCCCCGAAGGTCGCCCCCCGTTGTGTTGTTGCCGCTGCTATCACGGTTATCTCACCACCCTCATGGGCCGCATCGCCGCCGTGTTCCCCCGGCTTGTCGCCCCATGTCGGAACGCGCTGTTAGAGCCTCATGGGCGCGTTTAAAACGCAGAATGAAAGCGGAGCCAACCTCTTGAATCAACACCAAACGGTCGACTGCGATGAGTGTGGCCGAGAAGTCTCCAAATTGTGGCGACGCCATAAAGGGCACGGCTACTGTTCAACTTGCTATGCTCGTGTGTTTAAGCGGCGGATGTGCCCACGATGTGGTGAGTTAGCCCGTCTGCCTAAGAATGACCCAGACGCCGTCTGTCGTCAGTGCAACGTTGACAAACCGTGTGCACGATGTGGAAAAGCCAGTTCAGACTACAACATCGGCAAGGTCACTCCCTACGGCCCTGTCTGTATCGCCTGCGCTCCCTATTTCAAAGAACCAGAGCCCTGCGAGGCGTGTGGGAAAGCATCTCAACGTCTTACCCGAGTGGCGCGTATGGGGCATGATCATCGCTTATGTCCACGCTGTTCGACAGCAGACCACGGTACCTGTTCTGCATGTCGTCGACATCGTTTATTGGTGGTGGCACCCAACGGGGATGCGTTGTGCAAAGCCTGTAATGAGCAAGGGGAAATTGCCTGCCCATCGTGTGGTAATCCCATGCCAGCGGGTCGAGGTGATGCCTGTGAGCCCTGCTATTGGACGCGAACATGCCGTAAACGCATCACCATTGGCCAAGCCGGTATCACTACCAAAGCGTTAAGTGAGGCCTTTGGGGAATTTGGTGAATGGCTGATTCGTATCACTGGGCCGCATAAGGCTGCCCTCAAGATCAATCATTTCTTCTCGTTCTTCCTTGAGCTCGACCAGGCATGGTCACGGATACCGAGCTATTCGGAGCTACTTCATCACTTCGGGGCGGAGGGCTTGCGGCGTGTGAGGCTTCCCATGCGATGGTTGCATGAAGAGCAAGGGGTAGAGCCGGATCACCAAGCAAAGCGGATCGACTCAGAGAAAAGACGTATTCAAGCGTGTCTCAGTTCTATGCCGTTCGCTTCGCTATCAGACCAAGTGCTGCAAGCCTATTGGCTGCAATTGGAAACCCGTATAGAGGCGGGCAAAACGTCCCACACCTCCGCACGACTTGCACTAAGAGCGGCAGCCGCATTGCTACTCGCTACTGACCGGGAGGGGCAGCGACTGCCTCAACAGGGCGATGTGGACAACTATTTGCATGCGGTGCCCGGACAAGCAGCCTCGGTCACGGGGTTTACTAATTTCTTAAATCGCCAACATGCCACCACGTTGGCTCCTCGGGTGGATGTAAAACGGGCAAGAAAGCGGCGAAAAGAAACACTAGCCCGCACCCTGATGACGATGGCCCGGTGTGCTGATCAAGGAGAGGCCTGGAGGGAGGCATGGATCGTTGCTGCCATGGAGTATTTCCATGACACAAAATTAACGCAGAAAATGCTTCGACAACAGACCGTAGAGCGGACGACAGACGGGATACAGGTGGTAGTGGGTGGCGTTACCTACTGGCTGCCTCTGGATATTGAGTGCTAAGACACTGATAGCGCGCAGTCACTTGGAGGGCCCCGCGACTCTGTAGGCGAATGTCGCCCCGCCGTTTGGACGGGGCTATGGCTCTCTACCTATATGCCAGGGCTCAACGGGGTGCCAAAAGGCGTGTCATGACCGTTGAGATGACGTCAAAACCAGGTCTTCATAAATGCCCTTGATAGCCTTCTCTTCTGGGCTGTGGCGCTGTGGCTCCTGTTCCTGCTTTGGATGTAGTGGGGTTATAAGCCCGTTAGAGAGTGACAGGACATCGCTGAGCTGCTCGTAATCGAGGTTTACGTTATCGACATTGTATTGGTTAAGGCGTGTCATGGTCTCTGTGAGTGCGGTCATACTGTGCTCTTCTTCTCCAAGCGGCGGAAAGGCTTGAATCAGCGGCTGACCGCCTTCCCAACCTATCTTGATCGGCTGATTGATGATGTTGACTTGGGTGCCGGGTGGAATGCGGTCAAATATAGATTCGATGTCTTTGGGTAACATGCGGATACAACCTCGGCTTGCGCGCATGCCAATGCCATCGGGCTGGTTGGTGCCGTGAATCAAATAGCCATCGAAGCCTAGGATGATGGCATGGTCTCCTAGCGGGTTATCGGGGCCGGGCGGTACAACGCTTGGTGCGGTTTCGCCGCGTGCTTCCGCTTCACGTTTTACCGACTCAGGCGGGTACCATGCGGGGTTTTTAATGTTCATGGTAGTCTCGGTCACACCAAGGGGTGTATCAAACCCTTCGCGACCGATGCCGATAGGATAGGTCTCAACGCGCGGTGTCTCACCGGTTTTGACATCTGGGTAGTAGTAAAGCCGCAGCTCGGCGATATTGATGACGACCCCAGTACGCTCGACATTCGGCAGGATGAAGCGTCCTGGAATGGTTACTTCAGTACCCACTCCGGGCACCCAAATACTGACCTCTGGGTTAGCACGTACAATCTCCTGGTAGCCAAGGTTGTGACGTCTGGCAATATCAATCAGAGTATCCTCGTAATTCTTCACGATGAAGGTGTCAGCCTCTCCGATAATATTGCCTTCCTCAGGTAGCGGGTAATGCCCCTTGGGCCATTCCGTCTCCTGGGCAGTGGAAGGTTGTGCCGCCATGGCGACAGGGAGCCATGCCAGAAACGAAACCATCACACTCACGATGAAGCCGATCTGCATTGGCCATGGGAGGAATCTCTTAAGTATTGCTGCGTTCTTTGCCAAGAGCATCGCTAGGTTCCTTTTTCATCTAATGCGTCGTTTTTTGATCGAGATAAGTTCAGTTGTAACCCGAGCAGTGTCAGCACCGCAGCGAGTATCCAAGCGGGGCCACTACCGGTGCGTGTGAAAGGAGTTAGGCCCTGCATCGGGGTCACCTCGCCCGTTAAACTGGCCTGTTCAAACTGTGGGGCACGGGCTGTGACGTGACCTTGTGAATCGATGATGGCCGTCACGCCATTACTGGTAGCTCGAAGTAGGTGACGACCATTTTCTAAGGCACGTAGACGCGCCATTTGAAGATGTTGGTGTGGGCCAATGGAGCGCCCAAACCACGTATCGTTGGAAACCGTTAATAGCAGCTCGGCATTACGCGCCTGTTGGGCGACATGGTCGGCAAAAATGATTTCGTAACAAATGGCATTGCCAATGGTGGCTCCAGCCACGTGTAACGGAGCCTGTTCGCCTGACCCTGGGGTCAGGCGAGGTACTGGCAAGTCGAAAAAAGCAAGGGTGCCAGCGAGGAGACTTTGGAATGGCAAATACTCGCCAAAGGGCACCAAGTGCGCCTTCTGGTATTCGCCCTGCACATCATTTAGCCCTATGACGCTGTTATAAGAGCGCCCTTCACTGTCGCGTTGCAAAATGCCGGTCAACAAGGCGGTGTCAGGCCCCAGGTCGGACGCTACTTGCTCAAGTATTTGCTGTGCTTCCTGCTCAAGCATGGGAAGGGCTGCCTCAGGCCAAACGATGAGATCGATATCCCTTGCTTGCTCCCGTGTCATCGTCGTGTAGATACTGATCGCTTCGCGCTGCCCTTGGGCAGTCCACTTAATGCGCTGGTCAAGATTCCCTTGCAGCAATGCCACCCGGATGGGCTTGCCAGCCGGGGTTGTCCATTGGGCGGGCAATAGGAATGGAACGATCCACAAGGCGGCCATTGGGACAAGGAAACTCCAGCGGCGACGCAGTACCTCTACCCCTAACGTACCTGTCAGCGCGGTCATGAGTGACAGCAAGTACACACCACCAACGGGCGCCCATGGGGCTAGTGGAGAATCAATCTGAGAGGTGCCCAGCAATAACCAGGGAAAGCCGGTGAGCATCCAAGTGCGTAGCCATTCGCTCACCACCCACATACCGGCAAAGCTAAGAAAGGCGAACCGTGGCCCCGTGATGCGTCGATAGAGCCCAAAGGGGACTGCAAAGAAGAGCGCCAGGACGCTGACAAAAAGAGTGGTGAGGAGCATCGCCACCAAGGCCCCGGTGCCACTGAAATCGTGAATAGCAACGAAGACCCACGACGTGCCTGAACCGAACAGGCCTACCCCATAGCACCACCCACGCAGGGTGGCCATGGCGGGCGTTAGCGACGCTATTCTCCAATAGACCAGTGCCACGCTCACTGGGCCAAGCCACCATAGGGAAAAGGGGGCGGCACTCAAGGTGGTCAGCACCCCAGCGGCGAGCGCTACAACGCAATCGACTATTGGTGAGGAGCGCCCAGCAAAAAGCGTATATTCTTTATCTTTATCGACCACATCCATAGCGTTACTCAGAGCGCTTAAAAGCAGGACTTTCACGCCATAACGCCACCGCGAACATCAATACACCGGCAAATAGCGCGATATCGGCCATGTTAAAGGCGGGCCAATGCCATTCGCCCCAGTAAATGTCCAGATAGTCGACGACGTACCCTCGCGCTAAGCGATCAACAGTATTACCGAGCGCGCCGCCAAGAATCAGGCTGTACGCACAGGCCTCCAAGCGCGACAGGGGTTTGCATAGCTGCACAACCAATACGACGACCACCACCAACGCTAAACCAAGAAAGAGGTAGCGCTGCCAACCCCCTGCTTCTGCGAGAAAGCTGAAAGCGGCTCCTGTGTTCCCGGTATAAACCCAGTTAAAAAACGGCGTTAGCGGAATGACTTGGCCAAACGACATCTGGGCATGCACAATTTCCTTGACCAGTTGATCGGCTAGAGCCATCACGCAAGCTAATGTGAACCATGGCCAGCGACGTGAAGGGCTATCGTTTGGCGCTGTTCTCATGACGTTGTTTTTCCTTGTGACAGGCCTGTCATTGCGGTACTGGGCGAAAAGCGGTAACCCAGCAGTCGCATGGCGTTCAACGTCACCAGGACGGTAGCACCGGTATCGGCCATCACCGCAATCCACATGCCGGTAATACCCAGCGCCGTTGTAACTAGGAAAATGGCTTTTAAGCCAAGGGCGAGAACAACGTTGGTTTTCACATTGCGCAGCGTGGCACGAGAGAGGTCTATCAGCTCAGCGATGCCGGTAACGCGGTTCTTGAGCAAGGCTGCATCGGCGGTTTCCAACGCCACATCCGTGCCACCCCCCATCGCGATACCCACATCTGCTGCCGCGAGTGCCGGTGCATCGTTGATGCCATCGCCTACTTTACCGATGGGGCCACGGCCTGCCGCTTGCCAGTCTCGAACATACGCTGCCTTGTCTTCAGGCATTAGTTCGCCGTACGCTTCAATGCCTAAGCGACCCCCCGTGGCAGCGACGGTGCGGGCATTATCACCGCTGAGCATGACCGCCTGTACGCCTAAACGGGATAGCGCCGCTAGGCCTTCCATGGCATCTTCGCGTGGCTCATCGCGAACCGCGATCAAGCCCAGTAAACGCTCGCCTTCGACGAGGAGAGCGAGGCTCTTACCGGCTTCTTCTAACGCGACAATCCGAGCACTGAGACTTTCCTCAAGGATGACTTTCTCGTGAAGGTGACGAGGCGTCATTAAGCTCAGCTCGCGACCCTCCACCTGGCCGGAAACACCGCGCCCCGCCAGAGCGCGGCCGCCGGTGACGGTGGGGAGGTTGATGCCCGACTGTCGGGCATGCTCAACGATAGCCGTGGCGATAGGGTGACTGGAATCCCGCTCTATTGCGGCGGCGAGCCGCAATACGCTGTTATCGTCTTCCTCAGCAATCCAAGACTCCACATCTGTGACTCTTGGGGTACCCGCAGTGAGGGTGCCCGTTTTATCTAATGCCACCAAGCGAAGCTTACCTAACTGTTCAAGAACGGCTCCCCCTTTGATCAGTAGTCCGCGCCGAGCTCCCGCCGAGAGACCGGCGGCGATGGCGGCAGGGGTGGAAATGACTAACGCGCAGGGGCATGCGATTAACAGCAATGCTAACGCACGGTAAATCGACTCCGACCATGCCATGGTCGATACCAGCGGTGGCACTATCGCCATCAGTAGGGCGAGTAAGACGACGGCGGGCATATAGTAATACGCAAAACGATCAATAAAGCGTGCTATCGGTGCCTTGGCGGCCTGTGCTTCTTCAACCAGACGAATAACGCGTGCGATCGTATTGTCATCAGCGCCTCGTGTTACCTCCACCTCCAGGGCGGCATCAAGATTCACTGTGCCAGCAAAAATGTCATCACCAGGCGCTCGCGAACGAGGTATGGACTCGCCGTTTACCGGCGACTCGTCAATGTCGGAGGTGCCCACCAGGATGCGTCCATCGCAGGGTACGCGATCACCGGGCCGCACCAGCACACGCTGACCGGGTTTAAGTGACTCCGCCGAGACATCACGCAGATGGCCGTTGTCCATCAGCCTCGCCGTTGAGGGTGTTAAGTTTGCCAAGGCTGAGATACTGCGGCGCGCCCGTGACGCAGCTACCCCTTCGAGTAGCTCACCTACGGCGAACAAGAACACGACCATCGCAGCTTCAGCAGCAGCATTGATGGCCAATGCGCCAACCGCAGCGATGCACATCAGCATCTCGATGGTAAAGGGGTTGCGCATTTTGAGGGCGCCCCAGGCACTCTGCGCAATGGGCATTAAGCCGACCAGCGTGGCCAGAATGAACGGCACATTACCCAGCGCAGGCCATGCTAAACGAAGCGCGAAGGCTACGATCAGCAGATTTCCCGTGATAATGACCAAGCGCCCTTTAGCGGTTTGCCACCAAGAGGATGAAGCACCAGATGCGCGTGTTTGGCCAGCAGGGGAAGTCACTTGATAGCCTAGTTCGTTCAGGATGCCCTCAATGGTCTGTTGCGAGGGGCCTCCATGATCGCGCTGGTGAATCTTCACCGATCCTGTGACGGAGCTTGCCGTGACTTCCTCAATGCCGTCCAGCCGCTCTAGCGCCGACACAACCTTGCGCTCACAACCGCCGCAGTCCATGCCTTCAACACGCAGTGTCAAGACGGTAGGCGCTGTCGCCTGCGTTGATGTTTTCATGGTGCCTCTTCTCCCAATGAGCTATGGTTTTGAAGTGTAAACCTTGTAGCAACTACAGCTTCAAGCCCTGCGTAAGGAGTTTTACCATGTCGATGATGGGGCAAAGTATCAGCATTGGTGAGTTAGCACGACGAGCCGATTGCAAACCTGAAACGGTTCGCTATTACGAGCGTATTGGGCTGTTGCGCGATGCGACACGAACCGGCGGAGGACAGCGCCGCTATGGAGACGACGCTGTGCGGCGCTTGACCTTTATTCGTCATGCCCGTGACTTTGGCTTTTCGGTGGAGTCAGTGCGAGAGCTTTTGGCCATGTCAGATCAACCTGATATGCCTTGCCAAGAAGTCGATGCCATCGCCACGCATCACCTAAAGAAAGTGGAGTCCCGCCTTCAACGACTGTCCATACTGCGTGAGGAGCTTCAACGGATGGTCACACAGTGTGCCGGTGGTAAAGTGGAAAGCTGCCGAATCATTGAGGTCATCAGTGATCATCAGCTCTGTATCACTGAAAAATCGCACGGAGGGGCTCACGACTTGGGTTAGCACTAACGCTACGCCCCACGCCCAATGGTTAGCCCAGCGAAACATCCAAAAACAGCATGAGTACCAATCCGATGGAGAGGCCCAGCGTGGCCTTTTTTTGGTGCCCGCTCCGATGAGTTTCGGGAATAATCTCATGACTGATCACATACAACATCGCCCCCGCTGCAAAGGCCAACCCCCAGGGCAGTAGCGCTTGTGACATGCTGATGACTCCAGCGCCTAATAAGCCACCCAACGGCTCAACAAGCCCCGTAAGGGCGGCAATCGTCCATGACCGCCAACGTGAATAGCCCACGCTTAGCAGTGATACTGCTACGGCCAGTCCTTCTGGGGCATTCTGAAGTCCAATGCCAATCGCTAGCGGCATGCCTCCTTCGCTTCCCCCTGCGCCAAAGGCCACGCCAACGGCCAGCCCTTCTGGCAGGTTGTGTATCGTAATGGCAATAATAAACAACCAGATACGGCGTAGTGAGGCAGCCTCTGGCCCTTCTCGCCCCTGTTCGAAGTGCTCATGAGGTAAGAGCTCGTTCAGTAGTGCGACCATTCCAATCCCTAGCAAAATGGCCGCACAAGCAATGGCAGCAGGTACCACGCTACCGCCATAACGCAGCTCCGAGGCTTCTAAGGAGGGTATGATCAGTGAGAAGAAAGAGGCCGCTAGCATGACACCAGCGGCGAACCCCAACGCTAAATCGCGAACACCACGATTCGGTGTTTTGGTAAACAAGACAGGAAGCGCCCCTACAGCCGTCATCAAGCCCGCCGCAAGGCTTGCCAATACCCCCATGGTGACGGGAGAAACCTCTTCCATACCGATTACCTGTGTTGTGATAGATGAGTGATTACACGGCTTGGGTTCCATAACGAGACAAGCGCACGTTCACGTTACTAACCCCCATGCAACGTTGTTAAGCACGAGTGGTTACGGCTCGTTAAACGAGATCAAGTCATAAAGTGACGCCGTACCGATAGCTTGTTCTAAGCGATCTCTTGCCTCGTAAAGTGACGCTTGATATTCACTTTGAGTCGGCTGTTCGCCTAGCATGATGCGTTGACCTTGACCAAGGGGGTCAACAGGCTGGTTATTGACTCTCACTTCGTAATGTAGGTTGGGCCCCGTGGCGACCCCAGAGGCACCTACCTCTCCGAGCGACTCTCCCGCATTGACTAAATCCCCAACCACTAGCTGTGGGGAAAATCGGCTAAGGTGTGTGTAGCGACTGATTGCCCCTGTGTCGTGCTCCACCTCGATCACCTGCCCATATCCCCCTTGGCGACCCATAAAGGATACGCGCCCAGGTGCGGTGGCAATGACCGGCGTTCCTGTCGGCGCAGCCAAGTCAATTCCATTATGAGGACGCATCCCTCCATACACAGGATGTCGCCGATTCCCAAAGCGAGACGTTAAGCGGGCACTAAGCACGGGCAACCGCAACGTGCCTAGCAGGGTGTCGCTTTTGAAAAGAGCTACGTCCCCCTTTTGGGTGACCGGCCATATGACCTCCAAGGGCTCTGCCTGATCAGGCAGAGCGGCATAACTGAGGCGTGGTGGCCCAACACGGGCGCCGTCCTGGCGTCGATCTTCCTCCCACACTAATTGAATACGTTCACTGCCAGAAAACTCCAGCGGCGCTGCGATAAACTCGCTGAGCAGTGTTTCCAGTTTAGTGGCGAAACGCGTTGGGACACCTTCTGCTGCCAAGGCCTCGTAGAGGGTGGTATCAATGACGACATCACGCCCAAAGGTTAGGGTATCAACGCTATCGAGCGGTAATGTGCCTTCTTGCTCGCTAGCCGCCTGTAACTTGACAGGGCTAAGTTCAGACGGAGGCAATGACAGATGCGTTTGCCAATTGGCTTCGGCTAGCAAGGGGTAAAAGCCCACCAAGCCTAGTAACCACCAGCGCTGCATCACTGGCCATCCTCTTCCCCAGAGATCTCCGCTACTTCACTCTCGACGGCATCAATCAGCTCTTGCATACCAAAGGGGTCTAAAGGCTCGCCATTGACAAAAAAGGTAGGTGTTTGGCGAATCTGATTGGCTCTGACATCCGCCATGTCTTGGTCAATCACCGCCTGCACCTCAGCAGAAGTCAGTTGCTCTTCGGCAGCCGCTAAATCAAGGCCTCCTTGGCTCGCGATATCGAGGATAGCGGATTCATCAAAACTGCCATGTGAAGCCCATTGATCCTGGCGAGCCAGCAGCCTCTCCAGTACCGGTTCAAAGACGCCCTGACGACGAGCAACTTCTAATACCCGAATGGCCTTGTCCGATACGTCGCCGTGGAAAGGAGTGTAGCGCACGATGAGCCGCACTTTTTCTGGGTAGGTTTCCAGAATACTTTTTGTCAGGGGATAGAAAGCACGGCAGGCTTCGCAAGCCGGATCGAAGAATTCCACAATCGTCACCGGCGCGTCTTCTCGTCCCAAGATGGGGGAGTGTGAACGCACCAAGGAGTCCTCGGCCTGGACACCGCTCTCTTTTGCTGCCTGAGCTTGCATGTCTAAGAGGGCAGGCTTCGATACGGCGACGATCGCAGCGGTCAGCATTAACGTACCGGCCAATATAAAAGACGCTTTTTTGAACATGTTTCTCTCTCTGTCTCAACGATGGGGTGGAAAAGTAGGGTTGAAAAATAAGCCAATCGCTATGGGAGTAAGCTGCTCGCTATCTACCTGAGCTGGGAGCCGGCCTCGGTCTGTCACTCATGCCCATATAGATTGGCATTTTGATGCGCGTGGTCACTATGCTCAAACTCTAGGCTGGAATGAGCAATACTGAAGCGCATTTTAAGCTGCTCCTTGATCTCTGCTTTGACGGATTCAAGCTGCTGCCAGCCGGTTTCTGTCAGAACCACGTGGCAGTCAAGGGCTGCCATGTTTTCCTGCATCTGCCATAGATGCACATGGTGAATATCCTGGACTCCCTCGATATCTCGTACGGTCTCAACGACTGCCTGCCCGTCAATGTCCGGGGGAGATCCCAGCATTAGCGTACGGATAGGGCCGCCAATTTCAGAGAAGGCTAGGTAAAGAATATATAGCGCAATCCCTATCGTGATCGCGGGGTCTACCCAGCGCATGTCGTACAGTAAAATAAGCGAACCACCGATAATCACGGCGATGGAGGCAAACGCATCCGATAAGTTATGCAGAAAAAGGGCGCGGATATTGACACTCTCTTTTTGCATTGACCACGTGAGCATGGCGGTAAGGGCATCGACGACGAGCGCGACGCCACCAATAATCACGATCGTCCATCCCTCTATCTCAGGGGGATCGACCATCCGCATAGCGCCTTCGTAAATCAGGTAGACACCGACAATAATGAGGGTGGTGTAATTGATGAGTGCTGCCACTATCTCGATGCGGCCATAGCCAAAGGTCATATGCACATCGGCAGGCCGTCTGGCGATTTTACGAGCAGCAAAGGCAATGACTAATGCTGCCATGTCAGAAAAGTTATGTAACGCATCAGCGATCAGCGATAGGCTCCCCGCCATAATGCCACCGACGATTTGAGCGATGGTTAAGAGCCCATTGGCCCAAATGGAGATGCTGACGCGCCGGTCGCCAGAGGCAGGATCAATGTGGGGATGATCATGATGATGTCCCATCTGTTACCTTCTCTCGAATTATCTGTTCTTGGTACTATAAAACCTCTAGCAACTAAAGCTTCAACCCTTGAGCATTATCTATTTGCATCGCTGGATTGGGAAGCACGTCCCTAGCTACCAAGCGAGCCATGGCGCGCTGGGCCGAAGGTGATCATGTTTTAGGTGCGGGGCTCAATCCACTTCAACCGGTAACGTCTAATCCACCATGGGTAGATTCATTTATTTTGTCGAGGCGCACCTTGTCTGGTTTGTAATCGTCGTCGCGGGGGGAGGCTTACTCTTTCCGGCCACCGGAATAATGCTTAAGTTCGCGATTGGGCCATTACTGGCATTACTGATGTTGATTATCAGCCTCACATTCGATGCGCATGCAGTGCGCATCGTGTTCCGAAAGCCGTCACGGCAGTTGTTGGCATTGGGGCTGGTCTATGGGCCTATGTCGATTGCCGGGTGGCTAACGGGCCGTCTATTTTTTGGAAGCGGCCCGCTGGCTGCTGGCCAAACCTTGCTCGGCACGCTGCCGACAGATGTGTCCTCTCCTCTTTTGGTACTGATGGCAAAAGGCAATGTGGCGCTTGCCGCTGTTTTCAACGCAGTCAACACCGCGTTATGTCCGTTTATTGTTCCCTTCCTGTTTTGGGTATCCGGATTAAGTGGTAGATGGAGCCCCCTTGCTCCTTCGAACCCTTAACTCTCCCAGAAGGTTGATAGATCGACGCCGTAGTTTTTCTCAGGCTCGGGAAGACCCATGCTGTAGGTCATGGTGGCCTTGCCCAGGAAGGGGGATTCCTTGATCTGCGGCACCTTCTTCTTGTGCTTGGTGGTGTAGAGCATCCGGGCCCGCATCACCTCGAATGAGTAGCCCCGGCCATCGCGGTTCTTGTCCTTGGCCAGCCGATTGATCGACTCCGTGAAGGCGTTGGTGATTGGGGTGTCGGTTTCGAAGTAGGCCAGCACCTCCTCGCGCCATCCGCTGACGGCGCTGACGAGATCCTTCCACACCTCTTTCTGCCCCTGTGGAATGTCGTCAATCCAGCGGGCCAGCGCCTTTTCGGCATCACGCCGGGTGGTGCTGTCCCAGATGTGGTAGAACCGCTCCTTGTGCTCGTAGGCCGCCAGGAGCTGAGGGAAGGCCCCTGTCCATGTCTCCATGATAAGCTGCTCGCGATCTGAAACGTCGTGGGCACGCTTCAGCAGGATCTTCCTATCGCCCTTGAGGGTCCGCCGCTGGTTTGGCTTCAGATCCTTCCTGAGTCCCTTACGCACCTTCTCCAGGGCTTCGTTGGCCATCCGCACCACATGGAACTTATCGACCACAATGCGAGCCTGCGGCAGTACCGCCTGGACAGCACGGCGGTAGGGTTTCCACATATCCATGCTGACGATCTCGACCTGGTGGCGCTCGGTCATGCTCATGAGGCGCCTCGTCACCGCGTCCTGCTGGCGACCGGGCAGCAGGTCCAGTAGGGTACGCTCCTCCAGGTTGGTCAGGATGCAGCGGTAGCGGCGGTTCAGGTACAGCTCGTCGATCCCCAGGCAGCGGGGTGTCTCGAAACGATGCCAGGCTGCCAGGAACTCAGCCTTCTTCTTGAATATCTCGCGGACAGTCTTCTCGTCGAGGCCCGTGGTATCAGCCACGTAGGCGTAGGGGTGATTGAAGGCTTCCTTCTCGACGTGGTTGTAAAGCCTCCGCGTCATGCGGTGATCGTCTACCATTTCCGGAAGAGCTGGCCGGAACGTCCTTCCACACGCCCGGCAGGTGTAGCGGCGACGGACCACCCAGAGGGTGACCCGCTTTCCGTGGATGGGTAGGTCGCGATAGGCCACATCGCGCTTGCCGAACCTGACAAACTCACTCTCAACGCCGCATTCCTCGCAAGCTAGAGGCTCAGGAGCTTCGACCTGGTAGTGGAGATCATGCTCTTCCATCTTGGTGCCTAGGACGTGGTACTCGGGAAGGTGAAGGATGTTGTCAGGCAAGCTAGTCATGCAAACTTTCCTTGTCGACATGGTCCATAGATGATCGCGACTCTTTGACCGCGTTGTTTTCAACGAACTGAAGGTGAGTTACTCCCTTGGGTCTTCTGCTTCTCTGAGCCCTTCATGCAATGACGCAATTAGCGGGCAAGTGATATTGCCTTGTTGTGCATGGCATCTGTCGACCATTTCGCTCAGCACCTTCTCAATTCTTTCAAGCCTGTCGATCTTCTCGCGAACGTCCCCTAACTTGTGCTCTGCGAGAGCACTGGCTTCTTGACAGTGGGCGCCATCTTCCAGCCGAAGTAGGTCACTGATCTCATCCAGACTAAAGCCCAGCTGCTGCGCCGTTTTCACGAACGTCAACCTGTCGATATCGGCGGCACTATAGCGTCGAATACCTCCGGGAGGGCGTTCGGGCTCCGATAATAGCCCTCGTCGCTGGTAATAGCGGATTGTCTCGACATTGACGCCGGCCGCCTTGGCCAGGCCGCCAATGGTCATGGTGTCCGCCACTTTATCTGCATGTCTCTTCATGATGCTTGACTCCGTACCAAGCTACGGAAGTAACCTTATCGTAGCTCCCCCCATCCCGAAAGGAGAATCGTCAATGCGGACATCTAAAACGGGGCGAGGGCCCCTGGCCGCCGGAGGAGTCGCGGCCCTCCTGGCCTCGGCGTGTTGCCTCGGCCCGCTGGTGCTGATCACGCTGGGCGTTTCCGGCGCCTGGATCAGCAATCTGGCGGCGTTGGAGCCCTATCGCCCGCTCTTTATCGGCGTCGCGCTGGTGGCGATGTTCTTCGCCTGGCGTCGCGTCTTTCGGCCAGTGGAAAAGTGCCAGCCGGGAGAGGTGTGTGCCGTGCCACGGGTCAGGACGGGCTACAAGGCGATCTTCTGGCTCGTATCGCTGCTGGTGCTAATCGCCCTGGTATTCCCCTACATCTTGCCCCTGTTCTATTAAAAGGAGATCTACCATGAAAGCTCGTTTCGCCTTCATCGCGCTACTCGCCCTGCTCAGCACGCCCGCCTTAGCGGCCCTGCAGACCGTGACGCTGTCGGTGCCGGGCATGACCTGTGCCGCCTGCCCGATCACCGTCAAGGCCGCCCTCAACAAGGTGGACGGCGTCTCGCAAGTCGACGTGAGCTACGCGGATCTCGAGGCCGTGGTCACCTTTGACGACGCCCGAACGTCGGTGGAGGCATTGACCGAGGCCACCATCAACGCTGGGTATCCATCAACCCCGACATCCTCGCAAGCGGATCGAGAGTGATCATGAAGAATCCCAAGCCCCTGCTGCGCGTGAGCGTGATCGGCACCGTCCTGGTGGCATTGTCTTTACGCCGATCCTGGTGATCCTGCTTGGCACGGTGGGCCTGGCGGGGCTGACGGGCTATCTCGACGTTGTGTTATTGCCGGCCCTGGCCTTCTTCATCGGCCTGACCATTTATGCGATTTGGCGTAAGAAGCAGTTCGACGCCTGTTGTGACAACGGCTCTATCAAATCAAGGAATACGCCCCCTGAGTGACATCAAGCAGCTGCACATCGCGGTCATCGGGTGAGTTGTTTACGAGCTTGCCCGCCACGGTGAAGGAATAAGCGTGAAAGATTCGCAGAAATTTTTAAGCGTCGTGCTTGGCACCGGGTTGATGGTGCTGTGTTGCGCCGCGCCAATCGCCCTGGTGCTATTCGGTACGGCGGGCCTGGCCGCGTTGGCAGGCTATCTCGATTACCTGCTGTTTGCCGCCCTGGCCATCGGCTTACCTCTCTACGCGCGATACCACAAGCGGAAGCAGGATGCCGGCTTTACTAATGAAGACTCGGAGAAACGTGATGATTGAACTCAACGTGAGTGGCATGACCTGTGACCGCTGTGCGGATCATGTCAGGGAAGCCCTGGAGAAGCTGCCCGGCGTGCAGTCGGTGGAGGTATCCTATCCTCAGGGGACGGCATCGGTAGCCGTTGATCCGGAGACACCGGCCTCGGCGTTGACGTTTGCCGTGACCCGACTTGGCTACCAAGCTCGACTGGCCAACAGTGGGCCCACTTCCCCGGCAGGCGCATCGGTGTCCAAGGGCCGTGATGAAGACGCCCCGCACATCGCGGTGATCGGCAGCGGCGGCGCCGCCATGGCGGCGGCCCTGAAAGCCGCCGAGCGCGGCGCCCGGATCACCCTGATCGAACGCGGCACCGTCGGCGGTACCTGTGTCAATACAGGCTGTGTGCCTTCGAAGATCATGATTCGCGCGGCCCATATTGCCCACTTGCGTACGGAAAGTCCCTTCGATGCAGGCCTGAGCGCCCAGGCGCCGGTGGTGGATCGGGCCAAGCTGCTCGAGCAGCAGCAGCGACGTGTCGAGGAACTGCGTGACGCCAAGTACGAGGGGATTCTGCGCGACCACCCGGCCATCACGGTCCTGCACGGCGAGGCCCGGTTTATCGATGCCCATAGCCTGATGGTCAAGCTGAACGAGGGCGGCGAGCAGGTCGTCCACTTCGACCGCGCCTTAATCGGTACTGGCGCCCGACCGGCAGTACCGCCGATCCCGGGTCTTGCCGACACCCCCTACCTGACCTCTACCAGTGCGCTGGCCCTGGACACCCTTCCCGAGCGGCTGATTGTGATCGGCGCCTCGGTGGTGGCCCTGGAACTGGCCCAGGCCTTCGCCCGGCTGGGCAGCCGGGTCACGGTGCTGGCCCGCAGCCGCCTGCTCTCCCAGGAAGACCCGGCGGTAGGGGATGCGGTGGAGGCGGCGTTTCGCCGCGAGAGCATCGAGGTCCTCAAGCAGACCCAGGCGAGCCGCGTGGACTACACCGACAATGAATTCATTGTCGATACCAACGCCGGCACCTTGCGGGCGGATCAACTGCTGGTGGCCACCGGACGGACACCCAATACCGAGGCCCTGAACCTGGCGAGCCTCGGCGTGGAAACCGCACGTGGGGCGATTCTGGTCGATGAGCATCTGCACACCACGGTGCCGGGGCTCTATGCCGCCGGTGACTGCACCGATCAGCCGGAGTTCGTCTATGTCGCCGCCGCCGGGGGCAGCCGGGCTGCCGTCAACATGACCGGGGGCGAAGCCACCCTGGACCTGAGCGCCATGCCGGCGGTGATCTTCACCGACCCCCAGGTGGCCACCGTCGGCCTGACGGAAGCCGAGGCCATCGAGCAAGGCTTCAGCGTCGATACCCGCGAGCTGGACCTGGAAAACGTGCCGCGTGCGCTGGTGAATTTCGACACCGGTGGTTTCATCAAGCTGGTGGCCGAACGCGACTCGGGCCGGTTGCTGGGGGTGCAGGCGGTGGCGGGGGAAGCCGGTGAGCTGATCCAGACGGCGGTGATGGCGCTACGCGCACGCATGACCGTACACGACATCGCCAATGAGCTATTTCCCTACCTGACCATGGTGGAAGGGCTCAAGCTCTGTGCCCAGACTTTCACCAAGGATGTGACGCAGTTGTCCTGCTGTGCCGGGTGAACGATATGAGCGCGACCGTGGTGCCACTGGGCGGCGGCACCACGGGTTTTGGGCATGGACACCACAGGGAGCTCTGTCACGATGAACACGACACTACCCGATTGCGGGATGATGGGGGCGATGGGCTGGATAATGCCAGTGATCGGAATTGCCCTACTATTGCTGCTGGTCCTGGGCATCGCCTGTTTGGTGAAGTATCTGCTCTCTAGCAAGTGAGCGTACTGAGCGAGCCATCAACCAGCTAATCCGTTGTGGGTTGAGTTTGTCGGCCACCTTTCTCTCTCGCATACCAACCAGATAATCCGGATACCCCCTGTTTTTATGGCTCACCGGCCTTCAGTTAGACGTGCCGCTTGGATCAATTATTCTTGAATTAACACTAATCGTGCTTCTTCCTACCGTGATTGGGGTCAGCTTGCGTACAAAGTTCTCGGCTTTCTTTGCACGGCATGATTCAGCGTATGCAGGGATAGGGTCGATTCTGTATCTGCTGATCCTACTCGCCGTGGTCGGGCCGAATGCCACCACGATCATTGGCTATGGCTGGTATGCGTTTGTGATTGCGGGCGCGGCCCTGTGCCTCAATTTGATTGGGTACCTGGTAGGTATGTCCTCACGGTTACTCACCTCTGATCGCAAAGAGGTGATTACCTATCTTTTCACGGTCAGTAAAAAGGAATTCAGCATCGCTGCAGCGTTTGTCGCTGTTTCCGGCTTGCCATCAGAGATCGCGATTCCAGCCGCTTTTTTTGCCGTGATTCAAATGATCACTTCGCCCATCGCAGCGAAGATCCTCGCCCGCCACTGAAGGGATGGCCGTATCGGCTCTTCGTCAGAAGAGCAACCTGCACACGGGGTGTACAGGTTGCTCTTAGCGACAAAACAGACACCGCTACTCATAAAGGTGGCAAATAGTACCTATGCTAAGTCACTGCGACCAATACTGACCTTGCTAAAAGCATTTAACACAGAGGCTTCGCAGGGTATCTGTTCCTTTTTGGATTTAGGGTGCTTGAACGTATCGGCGAATCCTGGGCAGTGACCAACTAGTTTTTGGACAACACCTTCTACGTGCCGCACGTTAGACAGCACTTGGCGTAACCACTGCTCGAAGCTGCCTTGGTGGCTCAGCGTGAAGACTAAACCTTTATAGGAAGGAGGCTTGGATGCCTCCTCGCTACCGCCAGCTCTGGGTTTTGGAGGGCGTCGTTGGATCTCCATGAGATAGAGCGTTTGATCTAACACATGCACCCGAACGACGAGCACCCCGCGAGGTACCTTGGTCTGAGTATCAATGTAAACCCAATTAGCGACTGACGTTTCCACCTCCTCGTCTATTTCGAAAGGTTCGAGGCTGATCAACCGAGGGTCGGGGGAAGTGCTAAAGCCGTCTTCAAAGGTAAACCAGCTAACGCCACGAATCGTTTCGGGATAGGCCGATTGCAAATAGAGAAGCGCATTCCACATATCACGTAGAAAGCCCTGTGATTCCAGTGTAATAGGAGCATGAATAGAGGCCTGTCCGACCCCTTTTCCTGATCCATGCGGCTCCCCAGTGGAGAAAATAGTTTCGTCACCCGGAACGGGGACGCCTCGTGTATCGGGCACATTTTTTCGAGTATATCGTTTATCCAAGACGGCGCGAGGCTTACCTAAAATAACGAATTCGTCCTCAGGAAGGTCTAGCCAAGAAGAGCCATGGTCGGGCTCTTCATCATCCGTCAGGTCAATGACATCGGGGATGTCTTGAAGCTGATGATAGGGAAATTGAGTGGGAGCATCATCGCCATCGGTGGCTGGTACTGTCGTTGACTTCTCTCTTTCGCGGTGGATCGTGGCACCATCGGGCTGCGTACAGCCTAATATCTGCAAGCCTAGGAATGTGTTGCCACCATCAATTGGAACGCCAGAAACAGAGATTTCCCCGCTGCCTTGAAACCATGGGGTGGCTTTTAAAAGCATCTCATCTGGCGTGGAGCTGGTTTCAAATTGTGAATATATATATTTTGCAGCGCGCTTGGCATACGGATCGTACAACATATGCGCGAGCAAAATGGCATCGTGTTTATGAACATGATAGGTAAATTTGACAGGCCACGTACCTGGGGATGCAGGCGCATCAAGCGGTCGATAAAGACGTTTTTTGACTTCTTCCCAAGGGTAAGTGGCGAGCACTCGCTTGATTTCAGAAGATCGGCCGTAAACGCGAATAAAAAATTCTGTGCAAGGGATGAGCAAGTGTTTGCCATCTGGAAGGTCAAATTCAATCAGGTATGTTTTGTGCTGATTTTTCTGGGGTAAGTAGTTCGAGTCATGAAAAGCGGTATAGAGGCTTCGTCCTGATTGTCGTAAATCATCTAAGGTGACAATTCGCCAGCCGCCTGGAGAAAAAGAAACGGAGAATTTTCTTTCCTCGTAGGCAATACGCGAGCTACTCACGCCCTTTTCCCATACTGACCCTATTCTCAATAGCCCAAGATGCGTTAAGACAGTCTCACGTCTCATCACGCCTCCTAAGTTATTTTCATGGTCGATGGTTCTTAAGAAGATATGGATTTTAGGGACGCTTCGTAAGCGATTGTTCTTAAATATAGGCCCGTACCACCAAACGACCAAGCGCTCTGCCTCGTTTTTTAGGGTGCCATCATGGAAGCTAAAGGTTCTGGATTGTTTAAGAGAAACGGTCACAAAGGCGCACTCTATGTAAACTCAACATAGAGATTGTCGCAGCAATTATTGTTTAGTCGCAACAATTGTTGGAAATGACATTGAGACATGGAAGTTAACAAATTTCATATAAAATAAACTTATTACCTAACGACTGAGGCGCCTTCAGGCTTAGTAAGATCGACTGGCTCACTTCACAATAAAGTTTTCGTCGCGCCACATATTTGATCTGAAGGCTGTGGAAGGGAGTTAGATTATTATGTTAGGTAAGCAATATAGTGTTAATAAACAACTAAGAGGTTCATAACGGTGACAACGACTCACTCCAGCGCTCGCGCTTATGGTTGCAAACAGGAGAGTACATATGTCCGTTTGGCTTGTAGATCGTTGACCTGCTCGTGCACATGGGCCTTAGGTGAACGTAAACCTGCTGACTTCGCGATAAGAGATTGACGCGTTTACAGAGCAGGAACATGTCGATACGATTTCCCAGGGATATCTGGGCTATGAACGTATTGGCGGCTATGAAGAGCTTCATGAGCACCTGGGAGTTAGCGTTTCAGACCCTAATGCGACCACCTATCGCCCTGTGCTGGCAATTTTTGCCACTGCGTTACTCATCGATTTTTCTGCCAGTTGGGAGGTTCAGTGCATAATATTCACTGCACGCGTGCTAGAGTATGCCGTAGCCACAGCGATCATACCCCCGGGTCTGCAAAAGCTGCAGGGCGTAGCGAGCTTTAGCGCCATGTTTCTCAACTATGACCTGCACGCCCAGCGCCAAGTCCCCTTCAGTTACGTTTACCTTCACGCCTAGATACTTCCGAAGCTACTAATTGCTGGCCGATACGCTTATCTGGCTGGCTGCGCCACTGGCGCTATTCGTTGGCACCGTGTGACAGGTTCTGTCTTTAAAGCGATATACCTCGATAAACGTGAGCTCAAGTGCGCCTGTGTCGGCAACAGTAATTGAATCGCCCCGGGTTTCGTAGACACCTCTAGGCCTTATACTAAAGGCATCTAGGAGGATCCATGAACCGTCCCCGTTACACTGAAGAATTCAAAATCGAAGCCGTTAAACAGGTGGTAGAGCGCGGCCATCGCGTTGCCGAAGTCGCTGAGCGGTTAGGCGTGTCAGGCCACAGCTTGTACCACTGGATCAAGCGCTACGATAAGCCGGTAGAACAACGACAAGAAGATGATGATCTCCACGCTGAAAACCGTCGTTTGAAGGCTGAACTAAAGCGCGTGTCAGAAGAGCGAGATATATTAAAAAAGGCCACCGCGTACTTCGCCAGGGAGTCCGACTGAGGTACGCGTTTATTCAAAACCATGCGAGCCAATATCCGATACGGCGTTTGTGCCGCATGATGGCCGTGCATCCTAGCGGCTACTACGCATGGTGCAAAAAAGTACTGTCTAATCGAGACCGGGATGATCAGCGTCTCTTGGGATTGGTCAAGCATGCGTGGCTTGAAAGCGGCGGTGTATATGGTTATCGCAAGGTCTACCAGGATTTGCGTGAGGCTGGCGAAGCCTGCGGTAAGCACCGAGTGGCCCGCCTGATGCGTAGGGAAGGTTTACGCTCCCAGACGGGCTACCGACGACGCCCTGGCTGCTATGGCGGTGGAAAACCGGCTGTTGTATCACCTAACCATTTAGACCGTCAGTTTGAAGTAACAGCGCCAAATGTTGCTTGGGTGACGGATATCACGTACATCCGAACATACGAAGGCTGGCTTTACTTAGCGGTGGTTATCGACCTGTTTTCTCGTCAAGTGGTTGGCTGGTCGATGAAGTCTCGTATGACCTCGGAATTAGTGCTGGATGCTTTGTTATCGGCAGTCTGGCGACGCAAGCCGCAAGGATCGGTGATGGTGCATTCGGATCAAGGAAGCCAGTTCAGCAGTGGAGACTGGCAAAGCTTTCTGAAAGCTAATCAGTTGGTGGGCAGCATGAGTCGACGTGGTAACTGTCATGACAACGCCGTTGCTGAAAGCTTCTTTCAACTCCTCAAGCGAGAGCGAATCAAGCGACAGATTTATTCGACACGCGAAGCGGCTAGACGTGACGTGTTCAATTACATTGAAATGTTCTATAACCCAAAGCGCCGACACGGGACAAGTGATAACTTATCACCGGTTGAGTATGAAAGGCGTTACTTTAAGAGCCTAACGGGTGTCTAGAATACTCGGGGCGATTCAAATACCCATTAAGCTTTGTATCGCTCACCGAAAACCTAATGATGATGGGAATGAGGCTATGGATACCGCTTGGGTAATTATCGCCTACTTTTTGCGAGGCGCTTGATCAGGATCATATTTCCCTCCGATGCTGTTCAGGTTGCGTTCAGACAAATCATCCATGCTGTTATTGGGGTTATTTATTTGATTTTTCCCAAACCAACGGCCTTAACTGCTGTTGGCTCTTTGGGCGAGTTACTGAGGTGATTATGAGTAACAGTACAAGTAGTCGTTTGCTGATGTTGTGGGTGCCACTTGCTGGGTTTGTCATTTGGGCGGGATACCTGATTGGAACCGAGCACCGTCTCCACCTATTTCAGTTCTTACCTTTCCTCTTTTTGGCAGCATGCCCACTGATGCATATTTTCATGCATAAACACCACGGCGGTCATAAGAACAAAATAGACAAGGACTGAACCACTCTATATATACATGTACGCGCCTGGGAGAAAGACCATGAAAACGACACAACAAGAGCACCGCTTGGGTGTTTCCAAAAACACACTGGTGACTCGGAATTTAAAAATCAAGCCTAGTAAATCCAAACGCATTGAAGAAGCGCTGTCAGATATCGACCGACTCTATGGAATGGATAAGGTGGTCTACAACGAGAAAAACCGAAATATCAGCCTTGCTTACGATGCGCTGAGGCTCTGCATCGATGACGTTGAAAAAATTCTCAAGCTCCATGACATACAGGTCAGCGCTGATCGGTGGAACCGCTTTAAGAAGGAGTATTACCGTTTCGTCGATCAGAACGTTAAAGACAACGCTAAACAGGAACCTTGGAGCTGTCATTAATAGTCATAACGGCTACATGACACAACCAGGAGCAAGACTAGCTAGTTTAGGGTAAGAGCTGCTTGCCTGTGGCCTCGCAAAATCAGACCTTCCGTTAGTCATTTGCCATGTGGCTGCACATAGGTTCTATATTTAATTTATATAGCATCAAAAAACACCGCACAGGAGTCCTCGGCAGTTATTGCTGCTGTGGTTGCCGTTAATACAAGGAGTCGCTTTCATGGTTGGGCAGGATAGAGCGCCACAATATAAAGAAAACAGTCTTTCGTTGGTCGGTGCCGTTGCATTAGGCACCGGCGTGATGATTGGGGCCGGTATTTTTGCGCTAACCGGCCAAATGGCCGAAATGACTGGTCGGCTATTTCCTCTAGCCTTTCTGGCCGCTGCCGTCATTGTCTCTTTCAGCGCTTATTCTTACGTTAAAATGTCCAATACCTTCCCATCAGCAGGTGGGATTGGCATGTATTTACAGAAAGCGTATGGCCCGACGCTTCCCACCGCCTTTCATGCCCTCCTGATGTATTTTTCCATGGTGATCGCACAGAGTTTTTTGGCGAGAACGTTTGGTTCCTACACGCTTGAGTTGTTTGACCTGGGGGATCGTTCACTATTTGTGCCCCTACTCGGGGTTGGTTTACTGCTAATAGCCTTTTTGATCAATTTATCCGCCAACCGCTTGATCGAGACCGTCGCCTCGGTGCTCGGATTTATCAAAATAGGTGGCATTATAGTGTTTGGTATTGTCGGCGTGTTTATTGCCGACTCCATCGAAATGGGTGCTGGCAACGATGCACCTACGCCTACGATAACGGGCTTTTTAGGTGCTACGGCGCTCGGCATACTGGCATTTAAAGGCTTCACGACGATTACCAATAGTGGTTCGGAGCTTAAAGATCCTAAGCGGAATCTTGGCAAAGCTATCACGATCTCGATTGCGCTATGCGTGGTGATCTATGCCCTTGTCGGTTTTGCCGTTGCCAGCAACCTATCTTTGCCTGAAATTATCGAAACCCAAGACTACTCCCTGGCCGCCGCTGCCCGTCCCGCACTGGGTGAAGCGGCAGTTGCGTTTACCGTCATTCTCGCCATGTTGGCAACGGCGGGCGGTATCATCGCCAGCGTCTTTGCCGTTTCACGCATGCTCGCCATGCTGACAGAAATGAAGCTGGTTCCTCACCGCCATTTCCACATGCCCGGCAGTGTACAAAAGCATACGCTGGTGTACACCATCGTATTTGGCTTAGTGCTCACCGCTTTTTTTGACCTGAGCCGCATCGCAGCATTAGGCATCATTTTCTACCTGATCATGGATATGGCCATCCACTGGGGTGTGCTTCGTCATCTCAAGGACAGAGTGGGGGCTAATCCTGTTATTCCTAGCATTGCCATACTACTAGATGCTGTCGTGTTAATCGGCTTTTTATGGGTAAAAGCCATCTCGGACCCCATGGTGCTCATCGTTGCTGGCGTAGTAATGGCTACTCTTTTACTCGGCGAATGGATTTTCCTATCCAAACGCGACGCTTCAAACGATAGCGAGCACTCTCACACTCATTAACGTTAATAGCGTTATAGGAGGTACCAAATGGACGTTAGAACCTTTGGTGAATTGATCGATTGGACCCGTCAGTTACACGAGCATCTTGCAGCTTGCCTTGCTCATTGCGCCGATATACACGAAGAAGAGCGCGCTCGCATGTTGCTCAATTACTTAGCTGCACAGGAAGCGGAAATGCAGCGCGTTGTGGCGCGCTTTGAACAGACTGCTGACGCGAAAGCATTAAAAACCTACGTTTATGACTATTTGGAGCATAAACCTATCCGTACGCATCGTACCTGCGATGCGCCCTATTCCACGCTAAGTGTTGACGACATTTGCCGAGAGGTTTTTGATTTCCATGAACAAACGATAAACCTTTATCGAACCCTCGTTGGCAAAGCGGAAATTCCTGAGGCTAAAGAGCTCTTAGATTCCCTTTTAGCACTTGAAGAGCACGAAGCCATGCGCCTTGTTCGCCAAACGGGGAGAATGAACGATGTCTGAAGACCATAACGAGACAAAGGTGAAAGACCCTGTTTGTGGCATGGACGTTGATCCCCATACCTCCCGCCACCGTGCCGATCACGCGGGTAAGACTTGGTACTTCTGCTCAGAAAAGTGTCAGGAAAAGTTTATTGCCAAGCCTGATGCGTATCTTGAGCCAAGCAAACAGTCACAAGCGTCAGTACCCTCGGGGTCTATTTATACTTGCCCGATGCACCCAGAAGTTCGACGAGAAGGCCCAGGCGACTGTCCAATCTGTGGCATGGCGCTGGAACCTGAGACCGTCTCTGCTGACACCGGCCCTTCGGACGAACTCAAGGACATGACCAGGCGTTTCTGGATCGGCCTAGTACTGACCCTCCCCGTGTTTGCCCTAGAAATGGGTGGCCACGTGTTTGGCCTTATGCATTTTATTTCCCAGCAAACCTCTAACTGGATTCAACTGCTGCTGGCAACGCCGGTAGTCGTCTGGGCAGGTTGGCCATTCTTTGTACGCGGATGGCGTTCGCTAGTGCATCGCAGCCTTAATATGTTCACGCTAATCGCGATCGGTACCGGCACCGCGTTGCTCTACAGTTTGCTGGCCACCCTCACACCGGGCATCTTTCCCGACGCCTTCCGTCTAGCCGATGGTTCGGTGGCCGTTTATTTCGAAGCAGCGGCAGTGATTGTCGTTTTAGTTTTACTGGGACAAGTATTAGAGCTACGCGCTCGTGAAAAAACCTCTGGCGCTATTCGTGCTCTGCTCGACTTGGCGCCTGCTACCGCTCGACGCCTTGATGATCAGGGCAATGAGGAAGATATCTCTCTTGACCAGGTTCAGGTAGGGGATCGTCTCCGGGTGCGCCCCGGCGATAAGGTGCCATTAGATGGCGAAGTGATGGAAGGTCGCTCCAACGTTGACGAATCCATGGTTACCGGTGAACCACTAGCGGTGAAAAAGGAAGTCGGCGATGGCGTCATTGGCGGCAGCATCAATGGTCAAGGATCCTTTGTCATGCGCGCTGACAAGGTGGGCCAGGACACGATGCTGTCGCAGATTGTGCAAATGGTCGCCAGCGCCCAGCGCAGCCGCGCACCCATTCAAGGGCTTGCCGACAAAGTCGCCAGCATCTTTGTACCCGTCGTTATTCTCATTGCTGTTGTGGCTTTCATCGCCTGGTCATTGTGGGGCCCTACCCCGCCGATGGCGTTTGGCCTTATTGCGGCGGTTAGTGTTCTGATCATTGCCTGCCCGTGCGCGCTAGGTCTTGCTACCCCCATGTCAATTATGGTCGGTGTAGGGCGCGGTGCCCAGTTAGGCGTGTTGATTCGCGATGCCGAAGCTCTTGAACGTCTAGAGAAGGTCGACACCGTCGTCGTCGACAAAACCGGCACGCTTACCGAAGGCAAACCACGAGTGACCGAGTTGATTCTCACTGAAGGCATTGCTGAATCGGAGCTTTTGCGCTTGGCAGCTAGTCTTGAGCGAGGCAGCGAGCACCCCTTGGCCCATGCAATAGTCGAAAAGGCTAAAGAGGCAGAGGTAAAATTAACAGAAGCGTTGGACTTCGAGGCTCCCAATGGCATGGGCGTTATAGGCCAGATAGATGGCAAGCGTATTGCCCTGGGCAACCGGCTATTGATGGAAAGCGAGGGCGTTAACACCCAGTCTCAAGACACACATGCCGATCAATTGCGCAGCGACGGTGCTACTGTCATCTTTGCGAGCATCGACGGGAATTTAGCTGGGCTGCTCGCCATTGCCGATCCGGTCAAGGAAACCACCGAAGAAGCCATTCGTTCACTCCAGGCTGACGGCATTCGAGTGGTGATGCTGACAGGCGATAATCGCACCTCCGCCAACGCTGTGGCACGTCGGCTAGGCATTGATGAGGTCGAAGCTGAAGTGCTTCCAGAGGATAAAGGCCGAGTGATTCAGCGTCTCCGTGATGAAGGGCGCATTGTTGTCATGGCCGGCGACGGCGTGAACGATGCACCTGCGCTGGCTACAGCGGATGTCGGCATTGCCATGGGAACCGGCACCGATGTGGCGATAGAAAGCGCTGGGGTTACTCTACTGCGAGGAGATCTTACCGGTATTGCCACGGCGCATAAGCTCTCAAAAGCCACCATGCGTAATATTCGCCAAAATCTCTTTTTTGCCTTTGCTTACAACGCGGCAGGCATCCCCATTGCCGCAGGGATTTTGTACCCCTTCACAGGTATGCTGTTATCACCGATTATCGCGGCGGCGGCGATGTCACTCTCTTCAGTGAGCGTGATTGGCAATGCTTTACGACTTAGGATGATTGCTATTAAGTAAGGTTCTTCGTCACTTCACGTGGATTTGGCCTGATCGAATAGGCGGCCCACCGGGCTGCCAATCAGGTAGATCATGGCGATAAAGTTGGCCTCGTTACGGTAGCCACGTGCCCGTGACCGAGCCGCTTGGAACAGACCATTCATTCCTTCCAGTCTTGCGTTCGTCAGTCCCGAGAGCCAGCGTCTGACCACCGCGTCGGCGTGCCGCTCAAGCGTCGCCAGGGCTTTCCCCATCGGCTTCAGCAGTGGCTTTTCAGACACCGCCGCCTGCATGACCTTGAGGTAGTTCGTGATCCGTGATGCGCCACCGAGCCGCTCTGGGCGTTGGAGCCTTCTGGATCCAGCGTAGCTTCTCCTTGATCACCCAGGCATCGGCCGTGGCGCTCTGATCGGCCACCAACTCCTGGAGCGCCGAAAGCTGTTTGGGTGTCAGGTTCTTGTTATCCAGGTTCTTCAGCAGGGCCCAGCGCAGCGACTTGGGGTGCCCCTGCTCCCGGCGCTCTTTCTTGCGTACCTCGTCCAGCCGCTTGGTGAAGGTCTGTACGATATGGAACCAGTCGACCGTTACCTCGGCCTTGGGAAGGTGCTCGGTCACGCCGCTAAGGAAGGCTGGCGACATATCGCAGACGACCTCGACCACATTATTCGGGTCGCCGCCATGGGCCGCCAGGAAGGCGCTGAAAGCCTGGATGGCATCCTTGCCGCAGCCTGGGACGGCAAAGATAACCGGTTCCCGCTTGCGCTGCATGTCGAGGAACACCGTGACATAGCGATGACCGCGCCGGGAGGCGGTTTCGTCCACGCCGACCGTCACCACCTTGGACAGATCCAGTTCCCCCAACATGCGGCCAACGTAGTGGTGCACGATGCGCCATAGTCGTTTGTCGGAAATCTCCAACTGGCGGGAGACGGCCAGTACCGGCATCTCCTTGACCAGTGACATGGCCGCTTGCTCGAACAGCAGGGTAAAGTCGCTGCCCGGCCGGGCCCAGGGCACCTCTATGCGCTTGACGCCATGGTCAGGACACTTCGTGCGCGGCACGCGAGCATGCAGGTAACAGTGATGCTGAAAGAAGTTCAGATGCCGCCAGGTTTTGTCGGCAAAGTCATGAGCTTGGCAGGCCTTACCACATTCTGGGCAGGGATAGAGACTGCCTCGCTCCGCCTCGACATAGAGGTCCAGGCGGTGGGGCGACACGGCGGTATCCAGGTACTGGTTCTTGAGGATCCAGGGCGCTTCCAAGCCCAGGCCGAGTGTTAGAATCTGGGTGCCGTCCATGTCATACCTCCTGCCGCTGTGGAGGTCATATTCTGGCCCAGCTCAGGGGGCGAATTCCACACCCAACGTCGAAGAGCCGAAAATGATCTGCCATACCACAACGAGGTCAGTGACAGCTAAGACGGTGATCAAAGCGTTTGACGAGTTTTAAGTGCGCAAAAAACTGTATTCTCACTTTGTAGTGCTCGATAACGCCAGGATACACCTTTCAGGCAAAAAGTCGTTGAGTGAATGCACACCGTTTGCATATGTTCGACCTACTCGCCAGAGTTGAATCCTGAGTGAGATATTGAGTCGTCAGATGAGGTATGTAAAGCCACTGTTAAGCGCTTTCCTCTCATGTGATCGCATCTGTGATGAGATACACCGGCCATTGAGTAGCTATGGAACTGATCATGCAATTAACGTTGAATGAGCGCTTGCTAGGACAGTATTTATTTTGGGGGCAAGCGATTCAAAAGCCAGTGAAACGCCAAGGAATGAAGTGGCGGTTTATCAAGGTCCTCTCGAAACTGGTTCCAGATCATGACTAACGAAACAATTATTAAACTCATTAGCATAGCTATAAGCCCCCATTTGTTCATCACTTATTTCTCCGTCTTGCGCTGCCTTTATATAATTTCGAGAAACCTGCAGGCCATTTTTTTCGGCAGCGCTCATATCAAGCGCCTCGATATCGTCATCCCATTCGTGCATGCTTAAGACCTCTCAGGTAATTTAACAAACTTTTTCATGCGCATGCGAGTTTTATCTGGGAAGCCCTACCTTGCCAAAAATCATCTAATCCACTGATATAAATGGGGTAAATACCATTTCCTGCTAGTAAGGCTCGTTAGAAAAATGCGCATGCACTTCAACATTATCACCCGTCTCTGAAAATTGCGCATAAGCATAAAAACTCTGATCATAAGCAATTTTTTATATGTATTTGCAAGATTATCCTCTGGCAATACAAGCCTTCACGTTACAGCCCTCCCCTCTGCTTTACCGATCAAGTGAAGCAGAGGGAGTTTTTCTTCACGAAAATAGACCTTTACTCAGCTCTGAAAGGGATGGCTTGATCAGCCAGCAAACTTCCCTTTAGAAGGCAAGAATCGGCCAGGAGCGGTCTTTTAGGAGCCATTGATATAGCACTTTAACGCCGTGCTTTGCGGCTGCTTTGGAGCGCCAGCGGAAAAGCAGTCCGTAAGAGCGCTTTGTTAGCCAAAAATTTGGATTGTCTGCCACAAATTAAAATTTTTGCAGTCTGACTAAGCCGTACATCGAATGATTCGTATAGGTTTTGAATATCTGGTCACAGGACGCGTATCCTTCATTATACTGCCGAATAAAGTTGTTGAAAGAATACCTGACAATGTCATTTTGAAATTCTCTCTGCTCTGCTTCCCTTGGAATCGAATAGCAACCGGCCACATGCTCAGCCTTGTATCCTTTAATCCCTTTGTTCCGTTATAGCCATGTTCTTGCTTTATAGCAGAGCGAATGAGATCGGCAGTAACCTTAAACTGTTTGCCTGACAAGCCTCGTAAATCCACGGTCAAACTGCAATTAAAGTTTTTCACAATACTACCCTCATTCATTAGCCATAATTAGTAGTCTTCGTCATCGTCTGCGTCTACTTCCGGAGCCAGTTCATTGAGTATATCGTCGAAAGTTAGTTTACCAGATCGAAGTTTTTTAAGATCCTCGATTAAGTATTTCTTAGCAGTAACGGATGGCGCTCCATTCAATGCACTAGCAGGTATAAGACCGAAACCTCCTCTTTCTAGCTCTATTAGGACTAGCCCTATGTCATCTAGTTGGTCAGTTAGCTTTTCAATAAAAGCTGTACGGAGATGCTTCCTTTTTGACAGTTTCTTTACTGTAACCGTGCTTAACCGCACCCTAGTTTTTTCGGAACGTTTAAATAGAAGTGCTAATAATAAAGCGGATTCCCGAGACGTTCTCACAGCTATATACCCCAGCCTTCACATGCGATAAATCCCATATTAGGATTTATCTCCAACCATGTCAATATATAATCCTGTTTCAGGATTATTTCTTATAGAACAGGATGGAATGTTCAGTGGCTAACGCTAATATTCAGCGGCGCCCTGACAAGGGTGTCCGGTGGAGACCGCAGGCCGCAGGCCGCAGGCCGCAGGCCGCAGGCCGGAACGAACTGGAATGACTTGTTATGCTTTTCCACGGTTTCAGCTCAATCACAAAAGTTCAGATAGCAGAGTCCATCGATCCTCACTATCCGGTCTATTTTCCAGAAGCACTTTGAGAGGGATGTTATCAACCCCTTTGCCCTTCTCTGTTTTGTTGCCTTTATTAACTATCAGTTGCAACTCTCCGATCTCTTCATGGGTCAGCAAGAAAAACCTATCACCATCTGACGCCCCACCTTTGTTGGGCAAATACAACACCCATAGATCAGGCTCTAATTCACCTGGTTCAGCGTATTTGGGGAAGAAGCCGGTCACGAAGTTGCGGTTATTTTTGCTCGTTTTTACCTCAATACGAATGAATCGATTTCTGCTACCCAGAACAACTATATCCGTCGCCTTGGCGTTTCCGAAGGTGATATTTGCAAAATAACCACGCCGCAAAATTTCAGATGCAACCCTGAACTCCCCAGCTAACCCAATCTGACCTTTATCAGCTTTCATTCAAAATCCCATATACGTTGAGAACATAACACCTCTCTACATAACCTCAATGAACGCGCCGCCGTGTTCATTGAGGTTATACAGCCCATCATTCACGATCTATCCCATTGGAATTAAAATAAATTAATTATACATAGGCAGCATAACATAGATTACCGTGCCAGCTGCATACACGGCTGAATCAGCATGCCGCTTTCGCCGGAAGGGCCGCTTTGGGTCGATAGCGCCTTATGCATGAGTGTTCCTGTTTCGGCCAAGAAGCTGCCTTTTAGTCGTTTCTGATATAATGCCTAATTCAGCTGTGCCTTAGGCGTCTGCTGGAATTTTTTTGTTAGCTTCTGTATACAGCTTAAACCTCGAAAATATTTCTTCACTTACTTGGCCTTTATTATTCTCTTTGACACAAACTTCAAGAATAGGGATATTTAGTTTTTTTGCTTGTGTTAACTCCCAATGAACCCAATGAGATTCATTGATTAATTTTGATGATAACAAAAGCACTAAATCTGAAGAATGTAGCATTGTCTCTACATGAGTTTGCTTGTCAGTTGCATAATTATCTAGAAGATCGATATATGGCAAACCAAAAATAGAAACATTGTTAGAAATAAAAGCCAAAAACTCTTTATCTATGTAGCTGTCTCTAGTTGTATAGCTAACAAATATATTCATTTATAGCTTAATCCAATCACAAATATAGCTTACCCAACCAGCTATGACAAGCAACCCAATCACGTAGTATAACGACATTGATAGATTAAATGCAGACTTAAACCAGCCTGCAGTAACATTAGCTCTTTGAAAATCATCAATGTTATTTCTTTGAGCAATTGATGATAGTTTACTATTCATGACAGAGCGTGTAGAACGCTGATAATAGTACGCCGTAAAATCAGCAATCCAAAAGCCAAAGCAAATGAGTAGCGGTATAAAAAATAGGGAATGGTTAATTTCATTACCTGACAACTTCACTAAAACAGCTAACCCAGCACCAATTAACCCAACACATAGCTTCTTAAATTCAAAGCAGCTTTTACTTATTTGAAGTGTTGCTTCATGAAGCTGCTGAATTTCTATAAGTTCAATTTCATCTTCACATGACTTTTTATATTCTTCATTCATATATCTTTGATTAACCCGCTGGAGGTGCAAGTAGCTAACGCCCGGTCATCGGCGAGCGCCACGAGTCCGGTGAAATCCACAGGCCGGAACGGAAGCAACCGCTCGTTAGGCTCTTATCTTTAAATAATTTCAACTATCATAAACTCAACAATTAATGGAAACAATGCCACTACATTAAAAATTCTTCTTTTCTGTCTTCAATTATGTAGTAAAATTGGCAAAGAACCCTATACTCTGAGAAAAATTCACCGAATACAATTTGAAGTTCCTCTGCCCACTTGAGCCGATTATGCTGGCCTTCTAAGAATTGCTCTACCTCCCTATGATTTTCACGTAGGTGAAATATATTGTTCCTAAACCTTCTTAATTGATTGCTATGCTTTTTCATTAATGATCCTAGCTCATCGACCTTAGGGATCAGCTCGATAAAATCATGTGGACGTTCATTTAGGATTAGCATACGCATACTCAACTTTTTAAATCCTTCAGAAGTTACCGCAAGGAATCCAAGCCATGTACAAAAATATATTGAGAGGTTTACCCGGTCACTCTGACAAATTCGATTATGCTTATTACTTTTTTCCTTGAGCTTTCGATAGTTCTTTTGCATTAGTTCGCTTGCCAAGAAATAGTGAGCATAGAGCATCATGACTACGTCACTATCTCGATGAGGAAGAGTTGACTTCAATCTCTATCTCCTTAGCCTAACGCTTGAATAAGCTGCCAGTTTGGAGCGGCAGCGTAAATTTGGTCGGCTTCATTCATTTGTTATGCTCATATCCTTTATACTTCTATAAAGCCCGTCGGTATAAAAAATTCCGCTGGTCCAAGAATCGAACCATCACGAAGCAAGCTGATAGCGCTGTAGAATGGCGGGATATCCTCGATAGGCTGTGCGATTGGTCTCTTCTCAGCTTCATTGGTTCTAACAGAGCGACACACGGATTCAAATACCTTTCGCTCTAATCCGATAAATACACCTCTACCATGATCCAATCTAAATGGATCAGGTGGATAAGTACTTATAGAACCATCTTGTTTTAAACTGAAAGGTAAATCTCCCGGAGAAGTCTTCCAGTAGCCACCTACAAACTCCATCTGCCCAACAGAATCCAAGGCTAGCCTCCATGTAACTGCTTGAATTCTCAATTGATCAGAAATTACAGAGTTCATGATCAACGCAGCAGCAACCAGAGGCTGATTCAGCTTTTCAAAAATATCGGCAAAGTGAACCTTTTGAATTTTTCTATAAACTTGACTCGCAGTAAAATCATCAAGTTTGAGATCGCCTGGGCTTTGGGGATCTTCTGCAAAAATACCCGAATTAACTGAACTGGAGTTTTCCTCTGTGGCAAACCTTGTTCCGACAACATAACCTTTAACACTACGAAGTGTATTATCTTTATCTCTGACTTCAACTCTTGAAAATTGCTTACGCCACGCTTCAAATTCTCTATTTTTAAAATTTATAGATTTGTAGCGACCCTTTGCCTCAGCAAGGTATACAGAGTACATATTTTCTGCACACAGGTAATCAGGGGCATCTCCATTTTCAACTCGTAGCACTTTGAAGCCTTCAAATTCATCAACTGGATCTTTATCAAGCACTTTATCCATATGAGCAAAGTACGTAATGTTTAGATGTTCGCTCAGGAACCACCTGCAAAACGCTTGGCCTAGCTCAGTGGATGCATTTCTTTTTTTTGCAGTAGAATCACCTATTCCACCACCTAGTATACGAAAGTCCCTTGTTTCAGCTAGGAACCGCAAATACTCAAATTGTGATGGCTCAGGATATGGAGGTCTTCTTCCATAAGAGTCTAAGTAGTAATGATGGTAAAGCCGGGCTAAATCAACTAGGCACTTCTCGGCTGCAATATCTTGGTCTGGATCTAACCGCAACGAAACTGGTACGGATTCAAACTTATTAAGCGCAATATTAATATAACGATTCATCCAAAACCCTTATTTTTTTGCGGCATAACGCCGTGCTCTGCGGAAATTTGGGAGCGCAGCAGATAAATTTTCCGTAGCAGCACTTTGTTAGGCCTACCTGATAACATCGAAATCAGTGGGGTCCACTCCGTACGCAAGTATAAAGTGATGCCGGGCCCAACTTTCCAGATCTGTCATAGAGTGCTTACTGGACAGCCAAAAATAGTCATAATCGAATTCTCCATCACCTACGATCCATTGCCTACTCAAGTCATAAGTTGCAACCCACGTATAAAAAGTATCGAAAGCTATTTGTACTTTAGCTTCATCTTTGTCGGGAAACTTCCTAGGGTATATATCTCCATCCTCTTTATCTGAAAATAAGGACTGATGCTTTAAGAATAGATTTAGGCTTTCATCAGATACTTTTTCGCCAGCACTATAAACTCCAGTCCAACAGAAATAAGAAGGATTTTTCAGCTTATCTTTCTGGTATTTTAAAAACTGAGAAAAAAGTAGCCTGATAGGTTGGTTCTCTTCTGTAAATTCGAATGTTTTTTCTTCCCTCATTAACTCTACTATTGGCTTTTCATCTTTAGACCAACGACAGAGCTCCTCAGCCACTTCGAGTGGTGATGGGCTATTAATAGCAGCTGAAAGCGCTGTGGATACTTGATAATATTCAGAAGATGAAAAGTCTACGATAAGTGTTTTAAACTCTGGATGTTTTTCTTTAACAGCACGGCATAAGTTGACAAATCGCAATCCAGGATGCGTTGAATCAATAAAGTTTTCGTAATCCTTGATGTCAAACGGGAATCCCTCTGCGGGATTGATTGCAACATCTAAAATCAATAAATACAAAGCTATTAATGGACTATCTAAATCTTTTGGTTTTTCAGACTCAGTGAATGCTAAAAAGTACTCAAAAGCAGAGTAATAAACTCCATTCAACATCCCTAAATTATCGAAATCAGTCCATTTAAGGCTTTTCCCTGAAGAGTAATATAAATACTGCATTTGAGAAAAACGAGCTTGTCCCTCATATAAATCAATCAACCCTATGGGACAAATATGTGCAGGCTCACCATAACTATGATTAGGATACTTTCTATTCCTTAATTCAGAAAAACCCTTGTGCCAAACGTTACCTTTAGGCAAAAAGTTCAAGTCTTTATCGAAGGTTGACGATAAAACAGAGACAAATGATGAGTAAATAATGTGAAATGAATGGCCTACCGACTCAAATAATTTGTCGTTAACCACCGAAGAGGCTGACTTTGGTTGAATAAGCAAACATTTAAAAAACTCAATATCATGAAAATTATTTAATATTGGGTTTATTGCTAAGAACTCTTTGTCTTCAGGCTTGCAATATTTGGCGTTTAACTCATTGTATCTAATAATCGGCTTCTTAAGCCCAGTATGTTGTATGTATTTTTTTAAGAAATAATGGTTTATATGCGCCTGTACTGGATAGGATAAGCTTAACAATAATCCCGATGTTGATCCAACATGTTGCCACCAGTGAATCGTTTCATGTAAATATGTCGAGAAGGCTTGAACTGTTTCAAAATCGTATTTATCAGACGAGTGAATTCCGTTTTCTGTAGCATCTAGCAACCTATGTAGATCCGGACGAAGCCTCAATACAAATTGCATCGAATGATACAAACCTCTAGCGTTGAAGCAACTCTTATAATCTAGAGGATAACTGCTGAATTGCTCATCCTTTAATAATTCGTAATTGAGTTTCAACTCCATCTCCATAACATGCGAAAGTAAGCCTAACAGTGATTATACACTCCTCTAAATAACCTGAATGAACCCGGCGGCGCATTCATTCAGATTGTGCAGCCTATCATTCACCATCTAAGCCATTGAAATTAAATTAATTATAAACAGGCAGCATAACATGGCTGAATTAGCACTCCGCTTTCGCCGGAAGGGCCGCTTTGGGTCGTCTGCTGTCGTACGCAATCGCCACCACTAGATAATGCAGCGAGTACCTATTGCGCTTCGTTGCCACCTTTATCTCCGAAGTAGTCATCGGTTGCCACAAGACCCAAGGTTCCATCTGTTTTCAAGGCAACAGTACAGCCATCTTCACTGAATAAGTTTTGCACGCGGCGTTCCTGCTTAAAGTAGGCTAGGGTGCTGAAGAAACAGCTTTCGCACAGGTGCAGCTCATATCGTTCGCCATCGTGTTGAGATCCGTAGCCCCAGTGCGCTTGAAGCGTTGCGAATTCAAGCCCTCCGTCTGCTACTTGCGTAGAAGTTAGACATATATCACAGCGTACGTCGGTAACTGTATCGACTTCTACTTTTTCAGTCACTTTCATCTTTCTCTCCCTTATGTGCCGATGGCTTCCGCTTGCCTTGCGATTGCATCAGTCGGTGCTGCGAATAAACGGGTCAGAAACTTTGTGAGTCGATCGCCATCGTTGGTGTGATGTGCCGTCGCTGGACGGGACGCTGCAACCTATCTTTTGGAAAGCTCAGTCATCGCTGTTTGTCTGATACTCGAATAAATCTCCTACCTGGCAGCCAAAGTAATGGCATAGCGCCTCTACGGCCTCAAGCTCTATTCGGCTAGCTGTTTCGTGATACAGCCGTGTAATGGTGCCCCGGTTAATACCGGTTTCACGGGCCACATCAACGATTTTCAGCTTTCTCTCTCCCATGATCCGAGATAAGTGACACTTGATCATAATGACTCTCTATAAATTTATTTGTTCTCCTGTAGATCTAAAAGGCTTGCAAAAGGTCTTTTATAGCCTATCCTGTTCTTCAGGAGATCATTAAGTTTCTTGGTAAGTCCTAATGAGCTTCTAAGACTCTACCACGAGGAGAGAGAAAATGTCTTATTGCTATCTAACAACCGCAGAGCTTGCCGAGCGCATCAAATATGACTCGCGCACTATTCGCGAACGCCTGAAGGACAGCGTGTTGCTGGAAGGTATTCATTACATACGTCCGTTTGGCGGCCGCAAGATTCTTTATTTGTGGGAGCCAATCGAGCGCGATATGCAGCTGCACTCGAAAGAAGAAAGTATTGGCGTACCGATGGCTGGAGGGGGTGTTTGCTATGGGTAAGATTCGAGTGCGAGAGAAAACGAATAAACTCTTTTTTGATTTTCGGTATCTAGGTAAACGGTGTCGCGAGCAAACCACCCTAGACAACATAGCTGCTAACCGTAAAAAGTTAGAGCGGATTCTGGAGAAAATCGAAGCGGAGATTACGCTGGGCACGTTCGATTATGGTCGCTACTTCCCGGATAGCCCGCGAGCAAAGACGTTAAGCAAGCGTGCACTGACTACCTTAGGAGGTTATCAAGCGACGCCATTACTGCGCGGCTTTGCTGAGACGTGGTTTGCGGAGAAAGAGATTGAGTGGCGCGAGTCACAGATCGTCACCGTGCAGGGGTGTCTGGATCGACATATTTTGCCAGCGTTAGGGCATAAAGAAGTCGGCAGCATCACCCGTGCAGAAATTCTTGAGTTCCGGGCGTCACTCGCCAAAGTAAATACCCGGAGCGGCAAGAAACTCTCTGCTAGCCGTATCAACCACATCATGACGCCATTGCGCATGATGTTGAATGAAGCCGCCGACCGCTATGAGTTTAGCTCACCGTACCGCGGGATTAAATCGCTCAATGTGCCACGTACCGATGTGGAACCGTTTTCCCTAGATGAGGTGCAGCGGATCATCAGTAACGTCCGCGACGACTTTCGTCAGTACTACACCGTGCGCTTCTTCACGGGCATGCGAACCGGCGAGATTGACGGCTTAACCTGGGAGCATGTGGATTTCTCCCGACGTCAGATTCTAGTGCATCAAGCGATGGTGAACGGCAAGGTTGTGCCCACTAAGAACGATGGGTCCTTTCGTGCGATTGATATGTCGCAGCCGGTCTTTGATGCCTTGAAAGCTCAGTTTGAAGTCACTGGGAAGACAGGTCTGGTCTTCACGACGCGTAAAGGCACCGCGCTATCGCATCATAACGTCACTAAGCGCGTCTGGTATCCGTTGCTAGAAGAGCTGGGGATGAATAAGCGTCGGCCCTACCAGACACGCCATACCGCGGCGACATTATGGTTGGCGGCAGGCGAGAGCCCCGAGTGGATTGCACGCCAGATGGGTCATACCACAACGGAAATGCTTTTCCGTGTTTACTCACGCTTTGTGCCCAACCTAACGCGCCAAGACGGCTCTGCGTTTGAGCGCATGCTTAACCAGAAACGCGCCTAGGAGAAGACGATGAAACAGCTCAATACTCTAAAATTGAACCGCGACGATATCGAACACTCCCTGCGCGTCACGGCAGCTATCCAATCACAGCGCCGCCTAGAACGCCGCTTGGCAGAGTCCTTGGCCGCCGCCACCAGCTTGACTTCTGGCTGCGCGCTCGTGATGTGGCTTGGTGATGGGCAAGAGAACAGCAACCTGGATGCGTTAACGACCTGGGTAGCGCGCACCCTTCAACAACTTGGCCTTGACGCTAACCGTCAAGCGATCCCGCGTCTTCTTGCGGAACTAGAGCGCACGCTGTGGGCTTGGGAGGATCAAGCATGGCAGTAACATCGCAACGAACCACTCAGAAAGCAGATTATCAGTTCGAAGGTGAGGTTTACGTAGCAGGAGTGGAGGGGCCAGAATGGTTAATGCAGCATCAGGTGTGGTCGCTTTATCTGATTGGCCCTAAAGGCAACCTCCGTGTCTTCTTGACCGACCGTCAGGTGGGCGAGAAGGGAGTTCCGAAAATGGGTCAGCGCCTTCTGGTAACAATACGCTGGGCCAACTTTGTCAGCCAAAAGCTGTGTTTCATCACGGCTTATGAGGTATTGAACGTCTAAATTCACTTCTGCTAACAAGTATAACTTACCCACACCCCTTTTAGTCGAGAGAGTGGGGATAAGTGCTGTGATGGGATACTTCCCATCACTCGTATTGGTCAGTTATATCTGCTACGAGGAGTATCATAAATGATGCAAAACGTATTGCCTCCCACAGTGGCTGCTCCGCATCTTTATAATCGCCGCGGGTGATTTTGAGATGAGCATTACCGTACCAATGACGCGTTCGCCCAGAGCGGGAGGGGGTTGGTATCGATATTATGCGTTTTACTGGGATATCAGTTGCCTGTGCCCAATGCCGCTTTACTTTCTTCTCAACAGCGTTTGTTTCCACTTCAACTACTAGGTAGGCGTGCTGTAGACAGCCCAATGGACGAAGAATATCGCGGACGGTGTTTATAGCTACTGCATCTGGAAGCTTAATATGGCCCGTACTGCGTTGCATATGATTGCGAAATGTGACAAAGCTTTTTTCCGCTTTTTCGGGGTTTGCTCGACACCAATCTAGTAGTTTATGAAAAAATTGATCAGCCTCCTTCAATACCTGCGGCTTTAACGGAGGTGCCATACACCGTCGAAGCTCGGGCATATAAACAACTTGAGAGGCGGCAAGCTCACTTCGCCGATTTACATTGTCTCCTCGACTAAATGCCGAATTCGTCCGTCGGGTCCTTCGGGTCATAAGCTTCTCACCGCTTTTTACCCAGCGGTCGAGCTGGTTAGGAGCGAACAAAAAGCTCCTTGCGGCATACTGAATAGCATTACCTAGCGAGACCCCCTGGTGTTCTTGCTGTTCGATCAATCGCAGGCATTGATAGATCGTTGTGGCATTCGGCCATGTAAATAGTGCAGTTGCGTTATCTAGCGGGTTTATGGCGGGGGACTCATATAGCTGGAAGAAAGGCTCCAAGCGATTATCAGCGAGATAGTCCTGCCCTTCAGATTTCAATTGGTTCAAGATATCACTAGCCCGTGTTTGTCCTTTTAAACCTTTACGATTTCGCCAACTAGTCACCGCTGTTTTTGACTGATTTTTAAATAAGACCGACTGCATGTCAGATGAAACAACCGGATTAAAGCGTTCGCGAAGATAATGCCCCATCACCCAATCTAACAAGTGTGTATAAGAGCTAAGTGTTTCATCAGGGCTGGCATGGCCAGTCAATAATGATAGCTGCCACAATCGCTTGCGTGACGGGCGATTTTGTGAAGGAAGACCCGCTAGTGTAGAGAAGTCAAAATTCGTAATATAAGGTTCTTTGTCGGCACTCTCACCCTCTAACCACTCTTTAGGCAGCAGTTCGTTGGGATTATTTTCTAGGAAACGTAAGATGTTTTGCGTAACAAAGGTATGTCGTAAGTGATGATAGCGAACTGAAGTATCGCCACTTGCCACTTTTAGTGCCGTTTGGATAGGCTGGAAAAGTTCGTTATCACTTAGTATGTCATGACTACTGACACCGGGACAAAACAGAAGCTGTTTATGCACCGTCCGAACCTTGCTGTCTTTATAAGTTTGGTTATAGCACCAAACAAGTAATTTTCGCTCTAGGGGCGATAATAGCCAGAGAGGTAAACGTCTGGTTGCTGAATAGCTTTTACCGCGTCGGTATGGATTAGCGCGAACAATAACTTCACCAAATATATCCTCAGAATGCTGTATAAACGCTATATCCCGGCGCATAAGTAAGGCACATTCACTGCGACGTAAACCGAGACGATAGCCAAGTATTAGCGCTAATGCCTGCATCTTACGCAATCTATTCGACTGTTTAGAGCTTACGATGATAGCGGTGGCCCGCCCGTATTCTGCTGGTGTGATGATGTTTACATCAACACGTCCTGCTATCCCATCGTTTCCACCGAGTTCTACGTCTGGAACCGAGTAAGTATCCATAACAAAATCGTGGAAATCTCGTAAACGGTTTTGTGCCCTTGAACGGCTTCCCGTGGTCTTAGCATCATTCAGTACATTTTCGTAAAGCTTCTGCCATTCACTCGCATCCAGCGCTTGAATATCGTGTATATCATAGCCGTGTATCACCAGCGGGCGGGCTATATGGGAACGATAGGTTCTGACCGTGCTCGGAGTAAGCTTTGATTTAACCCGTCCCCCTTTTTGCATGAGTCTTTTAGCCCAGGCCGCTAATAGTGTAACGAGTACTCCATTTCCTTCCTCTGACGACAAAAAGTTATCGATATTCGCGATGGCCTTATTTCTACCCGCTTGGCCAATGAGGGAGGCTGGGATACAGCGCTGTAATTTAATGAGCTGCACTAATTGATCTGGATACTTTCCCTTCCGCTTCGGCAAAGGTTGGATGGGAATATAAGCTGGTTCGAGTGAGGCATCTTCGGGTTGTTTAACCAACACTTGCCGATGTACAAGTCGTTGCCATGTGGTGGGGCGAAGCGATAATGAGACGTCAAACTGGCTAGCATAATGTGTCAGTAAGGGCATCATTTCCAGTGAAGATGACGTTTTTGCCACAGATAAAATGGAGGCCAAATTTGCATTAGAAAATTCTTTAGAGATACTGTTGGCATAGTGCAGTAGCGCTTTTTCGGCACCTGCATTCTGTGGCCAACTTAGGCTGTATTGTTGATAGTAACTCAGTAGCAATAGGTGGCTCATAGGACTTAGAAAGAGCCGTCTATATTGATATTGACGCTCATACTCAAAAAGGTGTTCAGGTGACTCATTTACATTGAAATTTTTGAAAATAGGTTTATTTTTGCTGCTAGGTTGTTCAGAATTCAGCTCTTTTTTTAGCGTTAGATAACCAATATCACCTACAAACGTAATACCGTCGCTAACTGCTAAGGGAACCTGCCTTAGCCACTCTTTATTTAGCAGGGCGCCTTCCCGAACTAGCTGAAATAAAAAGCGTCCCGCCAACCATTCTTTTAATTTATTCTGATGAAGCTTGGTTGGGGGCAATAATTGATCGTGGATGTTTACAGCGGTATCCCAGCCATGTAGCTGACTAAAAGTGCCAGTCGTTACTTGCGGCGATTTGCGTGGCAGAGTGACCATCGGGCTCGGGATGCTGACTTGCCAATTTAGCTCGCGCGCGCCGCGCTCCAAACCGCTCACTAGAAAATTATGTTGCTGGCGTAGTTTTTGTGGACTTGTGATCGAATGAATCGACTCAAACGCATCGCTGATAGCTCGTTCTGAAAAGACTAATCCATGGCACCCTTCAGCGGCACCTGGCACAAGTGCCTCTATCTGTTCAAGTGCTGAGGACAGCTCTTTGTATTTTTCGCGTGCGCGTTGATAGCTACGAGACGCTTCGCCGTCAGTACTTGCTTGTATCGGAGGCGTTAATTTCCAGCCTTTCCAAATTATGTGTTCACTCATAACACTGACCCTTCAATTGCTTTCCACCCTTGTTTTTGCATCAACGACTCCATGGCTGAGCTAATGTGCTCACGATATTTCCGTGGGCAAAATGTAGAATGTTTCGACCAAGGTTCTTGGCCAGCATCCCAGTGGCCCATGAATGCATCCACTAGTTCAGAGGAGCTGCCGCTTTCTTTAAGCTGTGTATGAAGAAAGTGACGGTTGATATTCAGTGGCGGAGAGCCAGGCCAATTTAATTGCTTTTGAAGACGTTTGGGAGAGACTTGTTTAGGATGGCCGTGTGTATCAAGAAAAAGAAAAGGGGTGTCCCATTTTTGTTCAAGATATAGTTGTAGACGGCCCACCACGGCCTCGCGATGACGTAAATAATGGTTGAGCTGTGTCACCATTAGCGTGGGCAGCGGCAAAAAGCGAGCGTGGCTTTGTGTATCATCAGTTTTATCAGCGATGACGATTAAGCTGCGTGATAACGAAAGCTGGTTCCATCGGGGTAATGGGTCGCGAATGCTGCGATACCCAGTACAAAACATCAGCATCGCAATGGTGTAAGACGTGTAGCAGTTATGTACACTCACAATTTTCTCAAACAGCGAACCGCTCTGATCGGCTTCCGTTAATTGTTGCTGCATATGAGATACTAGCTTCTCAACATAAGCTCTAGTGGGTACAAGCTGAGAACCTACGTAGTGAGCTGTTTCTCGTTGCGAATAGGGGAGCAAACCTGAGTGAGTTTTTTTGGTAGTTTGTTGGTTCTTTTCAGCTAGTGAGCCTTGCCACTGTTGCTCAATGATGCGCATTGCTTCCAGGTAACGTTGTGTTAAGTAATCAAGACTGGGCGCAAAGTAGTAGAGTGATGCCTGTTGGCCAAAAGAGGGTACGCGCGCTGTAATCAGGCAGGCAGCAGTTAGATCAGCATCACCCGTATTGAGCGTATTGAACAAATGCATCCCTAATCGATGTATTGTCAGTCGCGTACCCTCTTTACGATTAGTATCCGCTAGCAATTGTTTAAGCTCAGCCGTAAATTGATGTTTAAATTGGTCGGAAAATAAGGCGACTGACCTCTTTCGTATCCTGTGTCCTTTATACTTAGTAAGTAAAGCGACGATCGGTTGTAAAAAACTGGGAAGCGGGAATATGAGATGTGTTTGTGTTTTACGCATGTTCGAACGCCATTGGCTGCTCGATTGGCGACTATCGGGCGGTCTAATAACGCCTGTTATCCAGCCTGTCGCGTCAGATAATAGATACAGCGATTGATCTTGAAGGGTATTTTTGGGAATTTGTTCAATGCGCTTAACGACATGAGCCTCAAGTATGCTACTCAAACTACGGCCCGTTAATAGCAATAGCCCAATAATACAGCTCAGGAAGGGTTGGTTTTGCTTTGTGTGATTAAGCTGTATCTGTAAATGAAATAAATCATATGCAGCGAGGTGTTCCCATCGCCCAGGCAATAACTGTGCTGCTTTAGCTAAATGCAGCTGTTGAGAACGCGCGCGAAAAACAGATTGAAGCGACGAGTCGCCTCTCGCTAACGCTAATGGCTTTTCGCTCTGTATTAATTCAATTGACGAGCTTTCTTCATTAGCAGAGAGGCCAGCTTGGCGTAACGCGCTGTAATCTACTGCTTGAGATGGAAACGTTATAACTGAACTTGATAGTTCTTGCCATGGCTCTTCAGGATCAATATCGATCGGCCGAGTGCGTTGAGGCAGTAAATAATTATCGGTACTCTCTTGCTCAGTGCGATAATTTTTTCGCGGCTGCCGAGCATTGAGAGCGTACGCAAAAAAGCGCTCTAGTTCTTGTATATAGGCTTCACTACCTGCTACCTTTTTTTCGATAAGTCTTTGACAGGATTTTAATAATGCATGGGTGGATTGATTCCATGGTGCAAGCTGGGCTAGCTCATCAGCCTTCATGCGCCGGGCAACTTTGCAAGCTGCTTCGAGGTTTTTTTGATAAGTAGCTATATTGAGACGTTTGTTATTATGGTCTGTTAGAGTTTGATTAACGGGTAATGCTTCAATCTCTTTTCGCCATTGAAAAGCCGCATTGATAATGTGGGCGATAAGCTTGAACCTATTTTCCGTATCGATATTTTGAGATGTTTTATACAGTGCACCGTGAATTGGGTTAGTGCCGTAAATGCCCTTCTCGCCTTTACCTGACTCAACTTGAAACTCAATGTCTTTATTCTCAATGCCTGTGATCAAATCTTTGATCGCTGCTTCATTCCAGCAGTCATCACCTATAAGCATAAGATGCTGAAGCGTGTAAATCAATGCTGATTGGAGCTGTATAAAATAAAAATAGTCGGAGCGTGGCTGTATCGCATCCTCAAGGAGCGATTTCATTTTTATTTTAAATATCATTTTGAAGCCCTTATCGTTATCAGTATTTTTTTCGGTTTATGCCAATAGCTTCTAGAAACGATTTTTTAAATCGACATTTAGTCGAGATGGAACTTAGTACGTCCGGCGAGTAGTCGATAGCATGGTTTCGAAGCTCTAAAAAATATGGTCCTGCTTTATCGGGATCTAAAGATAAAGCCAGATCACTGATCATATTTAACATGAGTGACACCGAGTCAATATTAAAATGAGAGGGTGGCTCAATAAGATTGACTCTGATTTTTGAAGAGCCAGGTAGTAGTCCAGCAAGCTGAAGAGATCGGAAGTTGGCAATACATATATAGAGCCTTTTGCCGACTAGGCTCTTTTTCTCATAAACAATTGGCGGTGATAGAAGAATTGCCATAATGATGGCTTCGTCAGTTAAGTCGCGTGCATCTTGCAATAAGGGAGGGCGCCCAAATAATGTTTTTCTAACAGTGCTCGCTATCTGTTCTGAGATCTTTATTTGAGAAGTGAGAACCACTCGAGAGCCGATAACGTTGATCATTAACTGAGGCGCCTAGTTTCGTAAATTACTTTTGATGCTGATAAGTTAATTAGTTTTTTATAGATGTGCAAGTGTATTTTTCAAATAATTTTAGGCGATTTAAGTTCGCGGTTAAGTGAGCCTGGAGGCTCGGCTGGGATGCCTAAAATGCTATGTCGCTATCATATTACGATAGTATCGTAGTATCGTAGCTGGAACTTGGCTGCATATATTTTAATGTTTGAGACTTATATAAAATTATTTATAATAATACTGGTTGTTTGCTGAAGTCGTGGTTTTTAGCTATTTGTTGACTTAAGTTAAGGCAGGCAATATGGTAAAAGCTAGCTTTATAAATGTGTTAAAGGAGACAGGGATATTTTGTGAAAAAATAGTTTAAGTTATGATTCAAATCGTTGGCAGGTTATATGCTTTAAGAATCGCTTAGAAGCAGCTAAATCGGCTCAAAATAGTTCTAGGAAAGAGTGCAATAGGTGAATTGTTGATAGTTTTTGATTAATACGAGCTATGTGGAAAGGTTGAGGCTAAGGTCGAGATTCGCTCATGGCATATTAAGTATGAATGAACATACTGACATTTGTACAGCACAGCGGTAGATCAGCCTAGTTGCAGGGAAATACTCACAGTATTTTGTCTTAATAATGATCGCAAGCCTATGTGAAATTTGGCAGCCTACGTTTTATCAATCTTATGATTTTTACCAGTTTACAGATAATTGTCAAAGCCAGACGGTTAAAAGCGTAAATTATGTAATACATATTGCTATTTTTAATTCTAGAGTTGTAAATATATAAGAGAGGGGTTATATATGATACGTCACAGGTCTTAATGGATTTTTCACTTATCTGACTCTGTATGTTATTTACTCTTATTGAAAGATTGTTTTTTTGCAGAAAATGAATAATTGCCAGTCACAAGCTAATGTCGGTATATTTATATAACCAGCCTTAAGCGAGAAAGCTGATGATGACAAGTGAAGTTTATGGGGTTCTAGGTATTATTATTGCTGCTTTTATAATATCAGTCCTACTAATCTGGTGGGCTAGGTATAAAGATCGCAATTCATGATGCGCATGTGTGGTTTAAGCATCCGTATAGTAGGCAGTCTCAAAAACAAACGCAGCGGTAACTCACCATTTTCACGGTATCTGTAGCTATCATGAATTTAGCTCATGTATCGTTATCTTTTCACCATGACTAGTAGTGCCGAAGACATAAAATCGTCCAACGAGGCTGTAGAAAAACCCGATTTCGAGCACTTCTATCGCCTGTCGTCTTAATCTTTTGGCTCAGTCAGTCATATGGCTGAGTCATCCTAATATCGCCATTCAGCCGCTAAGGTGCGCGCCTAATGCCAGTTAAGAGAGCTATTTTTCACTTATGAAGCGACATACCCTGCTCCAAGCCCTTCATGACGCGGCCAAATGACCATAATTCGCTAACTTCTCAATATTGTGCACTAAGCAGTAAAGCTGCCACTGACCTTGCACCTTTTTCTTACCCCGAAGGCTGAAGCGGTTCAGTCTTTTCGTCGTGCCAATGTTGCCAAAGACGGGTTCCACGACAGACATACGATGGCTGTAAATTTCTTTGCCCTTCGGGCTATCAACTCGGTGTTTCATCCAGTCGGTATAATTGGGTAAGCGTTTGTTCTCGATAATAAAAGACACTTGTCGACCAGCACCCTTGCGATGGTCGGCAGAACTCGGGGTCTGCATGCATCGGTATTTCTTTGGACAGTGCCGACATTGCAGCAAACGCCCTTCAAAGTGTACCCGGATCTTGCCATTGTCCGTTTCTCCTTGCCCACGATAGGACAGCTTTTCGCCGGTTGGGCAGATACACGTTAGTTCTACCGGATCAAACTGGAACGCGCTGGCTGGCGTCGTCTCTCGCCAGCCTTTATCTGGTAAGTTCTGGTGGCGCTTGCCGTATTTGTCTTTCTGATCGGCGAACTTCGGATCTCGGCTGCGGAACTGGTTATCGGGGATGTAGCCGTTGATCTGCTGTTCGTGCAGATACTTCATATTGGCTTCGTTGGCAAAGCCTGTATCCGCGGTGACGACGGTGCCTTTCTGGTAGATGTTTTCCGCAATGCCCAGTTTCTTAAAACGGGCTTCTACCTGCTCCAGAACTGGCTTCAGGGTGTGATGCTCCTGGCCTTCGTCGAAGGCTTGAGCGTCAATGACGATCTGGTGCTTTTTATCCACCGTGGCTACGCCGTTATAGCCCTGGATCGTGCCCTTGCTTGTCGTCATTTTGGCACTTTCGTTATCGGTCAGATTGCTCTTCACTTCCTTGATGCGCTTCCCCCGGCCCATCCTTGGGCTGTGCGTCTTTAGGAAACGGTCAACTTTGTTCATGGCCGCATCTAGCGAGAGAATCGTCTTGGCGCGGCGAATGTCCCGATCCAGGTCGGCTTCCGTTTCAGCTTCATCACGCGCGTAGTGCTCCAGTAGGTGATGCCGAATCAGGCCTCTCAGTTTCTCCCGTTTCTCGCCCAATTCTTTGAACGTACCCGACCATTCCTTAGAGGCATCGGAGGACATCTTGCAGCCGTCAATGGCAAAGAGTTCGTTACCCAGCAAGCCTTGTTCGTGGCACACCAGCAGCACTTGTTCGAATAGCGCTTCAATCTCATCGGCATGGCGACTGACGAAGCTGGCCAGTGTGGTGAAGTGGGGAACGGTATCGCAGGAAAGAGCTTTAAAAATAATATTGGTCTCGCAGCACCACTGCATTTCACGGCTGGAGGTGATGCCTTTTGAGTAAGCAAACAGGATAATCTTAAGCAGGATGGCCGGATCATAGGCCAGCCGGCCGGTCGCATCGTTGCGGTACTTGGGGTGGAAAACGGACAAGTCGAGTTTATGCTCGATCAGGTAATGCACTGCGTGCTCAAAGGTACCGGGTTGGAGTTGATCTTGGTAGTTAATCACCACCATGGCATTTTGATCGTAGTTATAAGGCTTGAAGCGCGGCATGCTGACCACTCCTCGTCTGTTTTCTCGATCCTACCAAAACTTAGCCGTCAGCGGGTTTTTTCTACAGGCTCAACGCTTGACAGACATGTTCGAACTCAGTGATATGGAAAATGTGATTGAATAGACTTATATTAGAAGTCTCTGTTTTTTCAGGTCTAGTAGCTTCGCGTTTCCTGCTGATAAAGTGCTCTTCAAATACTCATGTAAGGAATCGATCAATCACTGACATTGCACAGACAACGATCTCCTCAGGCACAGTCAGTTGGAACATTAAGTCAGCGATTGACCTAACGAATGTGGCTGGCTCGGCAGGTGATACCGCTTGGTGCTATAGTTAGAAATGTTGCAGCAATTCAGCAAGCAGGCGGAGGCGTTATGGGTGATTTAGCGCAGTTTTTAATCGGTGTTTCTCCGATTTTGGTTATTATGTTCGGGACATTAGTTGCCGCTCATGTGACTCTTAAGCGAAGAAATAAATCTCGCCAATGATCGAGTCAATACTCAAGCTTGAGAAACTCGGCTCAAATTAGGGGTTTATATATGGTGATACCTGTCGAGGTCTATGGCCTTCTAGGCATTATTGTTATTACCGTTGTGATGTCAGTCCTACTCATATTGTGGGCTAGGCATAAAGATCGCAATTCATGAAGCTGTTGCGTAGGTAGAGCACCGCCATACCAAGAATAGCTGATTCAAGTGCTAAATATAAATAGAACGAAATATCTCGATCTCTTCAGCATCGGCGATTACGTTAGATAATAATTACCCACCCACACCTATACTCACTAGGTTTAAGAGAGGTCAATACAGCATGACTTCCCCACTAAATAAGCTGCGTGGCAGTGTTACCTCTCAGAGGGATCTCCTCACACCCATGGACGACGAGTGGGAGGCGCTCAGTGAGACACCAAGATACACGCTGGATCAGCTTCTCACCCAATGCGATTCAACTGCCCCTGAGATGGAGGAGGTCATCGAATGGCGTGCATCGAGGCGAATTGGTCGCGAGGAATAAAGAGGCCAGCATTTTCTGGCTTTCCTAGAAAGTCGGTACTTAGGGGGTGTGTGCAAGCGGGGCAGGGGAACCGGTTTCACCTGCGGGCAGATCTGAGAGATCGAGGCTTTGAATTGAGGTGGCGTCGACTTCGTAAATGCTGAGCATCATGTCTAGAGCAACAGCCGGAGATTCGAGGTGTAGTTCCCCATTTCGAGCATGACGGCCGCAGCTGACAGGCTGAAATACAGGACAGGCTACCGGCTTTGTTTCAGCGTCCGCCGTCTCGGTAGCTTCCATCCTGGCCGGAAAGGGTGGTCAAATAGCGTACTTTTTTGATTCGATATAACTTCACTCGGATACCCTTAGTTTTGGTAAGTGCTAAGGGTATTTATGCGGTTTTGCGAGCTGATTTGACTCACCGCATCTAAAATATTATTAGCTGAACTCCCCGAATTTAATCTTGCCCAGCACATCCCTCACCATTTTGCGGCCAGCGAAGGTATCGAAAAGATCGATGGGCTGAGACCCATTCAGCGCTCGAACCTCGCTGTGCAGCCACTCCTGGGCGCTATCGCGATCACCGAAGACCTTTCCGGCGTGGACATACAGCTTCAGTGTATCCAGGACTTCCTCGCTCTGAACACGGCCCAGGGCCTTACGCTTGTACAAACGATGCAGGTTTCCTGAGTCAGTTTCTAGTAGTCGCACGAAGACATCTCGATCACCACGCAGTGCATTTACCGCTTTTTGGAGTACGCGGCCAGGCAAGCCTTCTCGCACAGTCCTAATGAAAGCCACCTGATCGGCATACACTTCAAGAGGGAGGCCGATATCACCCAGCATACGGGTAACACAATTGTCTTGTTCGCTGAGATTCATACCATCCCCCTTTATATATATCCGACACGCACAGGATGCTTCACTAGGATGCAGTATGCACATCAAGTAGCGATTCTATTTTAGTGCTCACACAGTACAAACCCACATCAGGAGACCCGCAAAACAGCTAATTACTCAGCCTATAAATGGAGTCGTGGACAATTACTGCGTAACGATGCCCGCCCCATTAGATGTTGCGAGGTATATGTCATACTTTTAGTGTGAGGCGGGGTAGTGCCTCATATTGGGGGGCTGAAAGGTTACGCTGTTAGAGCTTACGGTAGATGGGCTCACGCCTGCTACGAACATCAACCCAGCTGAGAGTGCGATCTATCCCATTACCTCAGGCCGGAAACACTGAGTTTTTAACCACATGCCAAGCGATGTGTATGCCGGAGCTGCAATCTACGTTGTGGTCGAGATAGCCAACGTTGAGGTACCACTGACTTTGAGCGAAGTGGGATGACCTCAGTATGAGCTTCTCTGGCAATGGAAATAGACCTTGCGGGCTGGAGCAAGGTTGCCACAGCTATGATTCAGGAACCTTGACCAAAAGAATTTGGTTTCTTCCCCACCACACGGCTAGCAGTGAAGCACTTAGGGCATCAACACCAACCTTCGAGGGGTAGTAGTCGCGTGAGTTGCGGTAGAAGCATATTGTGTTACTGTAATACAATGTGGGTGTGCATGATTGGTGAAAATGGCACCAGACACCAGCCCACGTGCAGTTGCTCCCAAATAATTTTCCAATAACAGGAGTGCTTTATGATCCGCACTACAAACCTCATCACCGCTGGAGCCGTCGCTGCCTTCGGCCTCACTGCCTGGTCGGGCGTCGTCGTCGCCAGTGACAGCCACACCATCAAATTCGGGAATGTGATCTCGGCTGGTGACACACAAAACCAGGGTTACGAACTGTTCGCTGAGCAGGTGGCCGAACGTACCGACGGGCGAATTACGGTCGAGGTGTACCCCGATAGTCAGCTCGGTGGTGAACGGGAAATGATCGAAGCTACCCAGTTCGGCGATATTGAGATGACAGCGCCTTCGGTCGGTGTGCTTGCTAATTTCGACAAGTCACTCCAGGTCTTCGACTTTCCCTTCATATTTGAAGATGCCGAGACCGCCTATGAAGTACTTGACAGCGAACTCGGTGACGAAATGCTGGCAGGTCTGGCCGACAGCGGCTTGATCGCGCTCGGCTGGGGAGAGAATGGTTTCCGTAATCTGGCCATGACAGATGGCACGGTTCGAGTCCCTGAGGATATGGAAGGCGTCAAACTGCGTACCATGCAGGTGCCAATGCACATTGCTTACTGGGAGAGCGTCGGTGCGGCGCCCACTCCCCTCTCCTTTCCCGAGGTTTTTACCTCCTTGCAACAGGGAGTCGTGGATGGTGTTGAGAACCCTTACGAACTTCTCTACTCTGCTCGCTTGACCGAGCCTGCGAGCTACCTGACCGAAACCCGGCACATTTATGATCCTGAAGTCCTGCTCATCAACAAGGATTTCTATGAAAGTCTGTCCGACGAGGATCAGGAAATCATTCAGTCTGCAGCGGATGCAGCGATCGACAAAATTCGCTCGCTCAAGAAAACCGTGAGTGATGAGATCCGTGCCGAGATTGAGGCCGCAGGCGGCACAGTCACTGACCTGACGGAAGAAGAGCGGCAAGCATGGATTGACTCTGCTGTTCCGTTCTATGCAGATAACGCTTCTGAAGTGGATACAGACAAGCTTAAAGCGATACTGGAAGCGGCAGGCAATACCACCTTTCTTGAAGCTATTCAGTAATTTAGGCTGAAAGTGCCCCTATCTGAGTCAACAAGGCTTGGGTAGGGGCTCGTTGTCTTTGTCGCAGAATGGATGATAACCCCATGCTGAAGTGGATATATTCACATTTCGACGATCACATAGAAACCTACTTAGCCACAATAGCCCTAGTCGTGTTTGCATCCTTGGTGATTTATCAGGTCGTGATGCGCTACTTCTTTAACAGTCCATCCTCATGGTCTGAAGAGATTGCGCGCTATGCTCTCGTCTGGTTCGTCTATTTGAGTGGAAGTTATGCCATCAAATATCAGCGACATGTAAGATTTGGTGTTGTAGTCGATCTGATCGGCAAAAAAATGCCATTCGTGCAACGGATTATTCGCCTTTTCGTATTTATTACCTGGCTAGCCTTTCTTATCTACATGTTCACTCTGTCGATTGAGATGGTCAGGAGGCAAATGATTACTGGGCAGTTGTCCCCAGGTTCACAGATTCCCATGTATCTCGTGTATGTAGGGCTTCCCCTTGGCCTATCCCTAATGTCGTTTCGGGTGTTGCAGCATATGGTGCGTTCACTCATCGATCTCATTCGGAACCCCTGGGCACCTATTCCTCCATCACAGCCCGAAGGTGATTAAGACATGGGCATCAGTATTCTGGCAATAAGCTTTATCGTGCTTCTCATCATGGGCATGCCAGTTGCCTTTGCGCTTGGCATTTCCTCTATGCTCTCGGTAATCATTACTGAGGTCGTTCCTGTCAACTATCTCACGCAAACGATGTTTGGAGCTGTTGACTCATACTCGTTGCTTGCGGTACCTCTCTTCGTATTATCCGGCGTCATTATGGAGTATGGGGGGCTCTCCAAAAGACTGATTGATGCTGCCAAGGCATTTGTTGGTCATATCACCGGTGGATTGCCGGCCGTTACCTTGCTGGGGACCACCGTTTTTGCCATGTTGAGTGGCTCTGGTCCGGCAACGGTTGCCGCTATCGGTGGCATCATGATCCCTGCGATGATCCGGGAAGGATACGGTCGAGGCTTTAGTGCTGGCATACTGGCGACTAGTGGGGGTGTGGGCATTGTGATCCCACCCAGCATTCCGCTCATCATATACGGAATAACCACGAACACTTCTATTGGAGACCTTTTTCTTGCCGGCCTCATTCCCGGTATTGTCATCGTACTGACTCTCTATATCGTTAGTCGTTACATCTGTAAGAAAAAGGGCTACGGAATCAAGTCACCCAAAGCGAACTGGGGTGAACGTCGCAAAGCGATATGGCGAGCTAAGTGGACGCTGATGATGCCTTTGGTGGTGTTGGGCGGCATTTATGGCGGTGTGTTCACTCCGACTGAGGCATCGGGTATCGCCGTGGCCTACAGTCTGGTTCTTGCAATACTGTATCGTGAGGCTCAGATATCACAGATACCTTTGATGCTGAAAACCACATTCCTCATTTCTGGAATGATTCTGGTGATCATCGCTACTGCGTCCACTTATGCCAGAATCTTGACGCTTGAACGCATCCCCACACTTATTGCCAGCTTTCTCGGTGCGCTGCCTGTACCGTTCTGGATTGTTCTCGCAGTGATCGTTCTGCTGTTGCTCTTCGTTGGAATGTTTATGGAGACCATAGCGGGTATTATCCTTCTGGCTCCCATTCTCGTTCCGGTGGTTATGCAGATGGGAATGGACCCAGTTCATTTCGGCATTGTAATGATCATGGCGTCAATGATTGGGTTTGCCACTCCACCAGTGGGTGACAACCTCAATGTGGCCAGTGCCATTAGCGGCTTGTCGATCGAAAAAGTGAGTATAGCGGCGCTGCCGTTCGTGGCGGCTCTTGTTGCTATCCTGTTCCTGGTGGCTTATGTGCCACAGATATCTCTCTTCTTACCCAATTTGTTGGGATAACGTATTTTTGGTGAACGTGGTTGGTCGTCGTCGGCATCCGTTCGGCGTCCAGCACTCCCTTAGTGTGGTGGTGTACGGTCTTGCCCAACTGGGCCGGTTTCAAGCGGTCGTGGCCTCGATATGCATACACAGCTAGGTTCGCGACCGACGCATGACCGGCTCGGGCAGGAAGAGGAAATGGATAGACTCAAACTCGCGAAGGGCCGCTGGCCATGGCTGAGTTATGAGTTGTGGTGCCTTGTTTAGGGTCAAGAATGGAGAAGAGCGGGCTTGCCCTTTCCATGAAGCCGATATCCACACAGGTTTTCCCATCGACCACTAGTTGGCAACCGATCTCGCCGATGGCGGGAGAGACACGGAAGCCATGTCCCGAGAACCCTGTCATGATAATGACATTCGGATTCTCTACATGTGGGCGGATATACTCGAGCATTGAGCGCGTATAGCTTTCGACATACGTTTCGACACGGTAGGGTCGGCGGCTGAGCCACGGCAGCATTCCCTCGCGAATCCATTCGAACTTGTTCAGCTCCGCCGCGAGCTCAGCTCCTTCAAGCTGTCGAGGTAGCGTGTCGGCATCGCCAGTGACGTAATGATCATTGAACCCAAGCCCGAGCTTGATTGAGCGCCGATCCTGGCTGGGAATACCATAGCAGTATTGAGGAGCCGTCCTCAGGAATGGTGGCAGGTCAATGAAGTCGTCTTGGCGTGCATTAAACCACAATGAGGTCAAGCGTCTTGTCACCACCTCGTCCTGGATATGGGGCACCAGTTTCGAGGTCCAACCGCCACAACACATCACCACCCGATCGAATGTCTGCTTACCAGACGGTGAGAGTACGCTGACCGTGGAACCTGTAACATCTAGCGCTGTGACAGGGTTAAATTCATGAACGATTGCGCCGTTTCGACGGGCCAGTTCAACGGTGACTTCCACTGTACGCTCTGGCCGAATGACGGCCCCATTGATGTCCCAGAGACCGAAGGAATGATCATCGAACGCAAAGTGGGGAAAGCGCCTACGCAGTACGGATGTCTCCAGGAGCTCTACGGGTACTTCTAGTGCTTTGGCGGAGTTGAGCGCGCACTGCATCTGGGCGTCTTGCTCTCCACCGTATATCAGCACGCCATTAGGATCGCGCAGCGTCTGGCCGCTAGAGGCTTCCAGCTCACGCCATGCCACCGCGGCACGCTCGATCAGGGGGACGTAGGCAGGCTCGGTCATCTCTAGGTTCCAGAAGAGCCGGCTCTCTCCTCCAACACCCGCTGAAGGGTGGCCGGGGTACTCCTTATCGAAGCCATGCACCTCGACTCCGTCAACGCGGCTTAACTGCCAAAGTACCTGCGCGCCGATGGCTCCTAGTCCGATGACCGCAACTCTCATTTTTCCGCTTCCTTTTTAGAGGTCTGGGCACTTTGATTACCGGACTGAGATTCGCGTTGCGCTTGTATCGCCCGCTTGATGAACGCTTCTGACTCTTCTATATGGATGCGGCTAGCTTTTGCGGCCATGTCAGGATCTCCAGTACGAAGGGCATCCAACAGTTCCCGGTGCTCCTGAGCGATTACCTGGGGTGAAGAGTTTCCTGAGCGGTAATAGGAGAGAGCCAGACGTTTTTCGGCCGAAATGCTGCGATAGAATCGCTGCAGGCGTGGACTGTCGGTGGCTTCAATAAGAGCTTGATGGAACTGAAAGTCAAGCTTCAAGACTTCGTCCCAGTCGTTGCCATCACATAGCACTTCCATGAACCGTACAGCGCTCTCGGCGCTTTTGGGAACTGTCTTTCGTGATGCGAGGATGCGAGCTGTTTCAATCTCGAGTAGTCGGCGTGCAGCAAAAAGGTCGTGAAGATCATCTTCCGAGAACTGTGGAACGTATACGCTCTTGTTGGGCTCACGCCGAAGGATGCCATCATGTATCAGCACCACGACCGCAGAGCGGATCGTTTGCCGAGGTACTTGGTAGCGGTCCGCGAGTTGCGATTCCACCAGCACGTCACCGGGACGAAAGGTACCATCGAAAATCGCCTCACTGAGTTGCTCGGCAACCGCATCCACGACTGAGATAGTGCGAAGCTTAGGTGTACTCATGGGGGGTGGGAGATACCTTGAGTTGGGGAACTAGGGTGGGTTGCCAATCCCTTTAGCCGGTAGTGGCGCGATCTCCCTTCTCCTGTTTCCTGGGTGAATGAAACATGATGATACCGGGCCTGAGTATCGCCTTGCATCCATGTAATCCTATGCAGGGTACCCGGGAAGAACAAGGTCCTGATGGTAGTCAGGACCTTGTTCACGGGAAGTGCTTACACGGTGGGTCGCCGCGCTATATTGTAGTAACGAATCTCCTGGTACTCTTCTAGCCCTTCGTGGCTGCCTTCGCGGCCAAGACCGGACTGCTTCATGCCACCAAACGGCGCAGCCGGATTGGAGGGTACCCCGTTGTTGATGCCAACCAGCCCGGTTTCCAGTTCGTCGGCAACATTGAGTGCACGGTCGAGGTTTTCTGTGAAAACGTAGCCGGCCAGCCCGAACGGCGTATCGTTTGCTCGCGATACCACCTCTTCCTGCGTTGAGAAGCGGGAAATGGCCGCGATGGGGCCGAAGATTTCAGTGTTCGCGATTCTGGCCTCAGCTGGCACGTTATCGAGCACAGTCGGGGCAAAGAAGTAGCCGTTGCCTTCAGGGGCTTGTCCTCCGGTGCGCAGATTGGCACCGTGCGCAATGGCATCACTGACAAGATGCTGAAAGTTGTTGACAGCATTACGGTTGATCACCGGCCCCAGACCAACCCCCTCGGCGATGGCATTGCCGACCACGACCTCGGACATCCGCTTACTGAAGGCCTCGACGAAAGCGTCGGCAATACCGTCTTGCACATAGAAGCGGTTTGCCGCCACGCAGGATTGCCCCCCATTGCGCAGTTTCGCCAGTATCGCCCCGTCCACGGCGCGCTCGAGGTCGGCGTCGTCGAAGACGATGAGCGGGGCATTACCCCCTAGTTCCATCGAGCTCTTGACGATGTTTTTAGCCGCAAGCCCCATAAGAGTGCTGCCCACACTGGTGGAGCCGGTGAACGAAATCTTCCGGACCCGAGGGTCTGAGAGTACCGCTTCGCTGAAAGCGGCAGGGTTCGCTGTGGTGACCACGCGCATCAGCTCACGCGGCACGCCGGCTTCCGCCATCAGCTCGACGGTCAGCAGGGTGGTCAATGGAGTCAGGGCCGCTGGCTTGATCACGGATGCGCAACCGGTGGCAATTGCTGGAGCGATCTTGCGCGTGATCATCGCCATGGGGAAATTCCACGGAGCAATGAGCAGTGCCAGGCCCACAGGAGCGCGTCGTGTCAGTATCGTCGAGCCTCCAGCTGGATTCTCACGATACTCTCCGGCCGGGCGCAGCAACTCTTCAGCATACCATCGTACGTAATCGGCGGCATACTGCACCTCGCCTTGGGCCTCTGCCAGCGGTTTTCCCATCTCGCGACTGATGACATAGGCCAGGCGCTGCTGGTTGGCGATAAGTACCGAATAGACGTTGTGCAGGGTGTCGGAACGCAGCCGTGGCGTCGTCTTCGCCCAAGTGCGGCCCGCCTTGTCGGCTATCGCTACCTCAGCCAGGGCTTCTTGTGGCGTCATGCTGGGCAGGGTAGCGATGCGCTCCTCCGTGGAAGGGTCGAGGACGGCAAATTCATTGTCGCCGGGTGCATGCTTGCTATAGCCGGGCAAGCTCTTCAGTGCTTCATCGGAAGCGGCTAGGCGCTCCGGTGATGGGGTTGGTAGCTGCATGGTATTAACCTCTTAGTTTTTAACTTATGCCGAGGCCCGGGCCTTGCCTGACCGAATGTCGTCAAGTACATGTCGAACTCCGTTGACGAGGTCGCGCACTTCCTGATCTGTAGTGATAAAGGGCGGACTGATCTGCACGGCGTTACCCCGCAACGGGCGAGTAATGAAGCCTAGGTCGAGAATCTGGTCGGTGACCCATTCCGCCTGGACTTCATCATGCAGCTCGATTGCGCCCAGAAAGCCACCGACACGTGTGGTTGCCACGAGGTCATGAGATTCGATTGCCGCGAGCTCACCGGCCAGTATTCGTTCAAGCGCTGCCGAGCGCTCCACCAAACCTTCGCGTTCAAGGATTTCTAGGTTTTTCATCGCTAATGCGGCGGTAACGGGATGGCCTGAATAAGTAGTGCCATGACGGTATATCGGTGAGGCGGCCCCTTGTTCAAAGAACGGCTGCCACACGCGAGGGGCAACGAATACCCCGCCCAGAGCGGCATAGCCGGAGGTTACGCCTTTAGCAAAAGTGATGATATCCGGCTGCAGCGCATAGCGGGATGAGGCAAACATAGTGCCGGTTCGCCCGAAGCCGGTGATCACCTCATCGGCGATAAACAGAATATTGTTCTCATGGCACAGCCGCTGAATTTCCGCGAAGTAGCCTTCGTGCGGGGGGTGCACCCCTCCGGTTCCCATCACTGGCTCTGCGATATAGGCAGCGATGTTTTCCGCACCGATACGTTCGATTGCCTCGGCAAATGCCTCTGTGGAGTGCTTGTCGATCCGCTCGGTGCCATCGACCAGAGAATCCGAACCGTAACCTTCACGGTTAAAGTCGAGGCCGGCGACGCTGGTGCCATAAGCGTGGAGCCCATGGTAGGAGTGCTCCCGGCTGATGATGACCTTCTTCGATGTGCAGCCTACCTGGTTCCAGTAGCGGCGCGCCAACTTCAACGCCACGTCAATGGAATCAGAACCGCCGCTGTTCAAGATCATTTTGGCATCGTCGATGGGGGCCATGCTAACGAGCATTTCCGCAAGCTCTACGGCCCGGTTATTCGTGTAGCGACCAAACACATGGTAGGAGTCGAGCGTCTTCATCTGCTCGTAGGCGACTTTCGCCATCTCTTCGCGACCGTGGCCGATATTGGCATACCACAGAGAAGCGGTGCCATCGAAGAGTTTGGCGCCCGTATCCGTAGTGAGGTAGGAGCCTTTCGCGGAGACCACCTGGATCTGTCGGCCGATCACCGAGGGCATGTGTGCTTGCGCACTCCACAAAGCCGGAGTTGTCATTCTGTCACCTATCGGGGTTGAGCTGAAACTAAGAAATTGTTGTGCAACTGTCCTTCACTAGAAATTGTACTACTGTATTACAATTTGTCTAGCGAAGCGGCGTCTCAGGGTGTGATGGTTAATCATGAGACGTATTTGTTGTTTGTCACTGACGGTGCAAAGCGTCCTCACAGGACTGACCCCCATTATCGGCCAGCATGGTGTGGACTCGTCAGGCAATACCCCAGCGTCGCTTCGAGAAAAAGCGACGATCGATCTAGTCATTTGGCGATACAGGCGTGCATGTACATGCTTGGATGTCTGAACCACTGCGACAAACAGATAGGCTTTGCCCACGCCGTTACGGATCTCATTGATCGTTCAGGTAGCCGGTTGGGTACCGCTTGAAGGGCTTCTACTCACGCTTTTGGTGGCAATTTCTCTGCAGTTGGCTAACTCTTTATCGCTGGTAAAGGCGGTGCAGGCTCATTCGGGGCGGTGAGGGGAATTCCCGCTGAAGCGCATGGAGACAGTCATCCAGCGGTAGCAGCGCTTATTGCCGAAAAGTGACAGCAGCAGTTTCTCCCAATGGCGTAAGCGACGTGGAACGAAGTGTTGTTGGTCCCATGCGAGTTTCCTCGACAGCATCTCGGTGACACCACTTGCACACGGTCTAGGGGCTGACGCCGTACGTCGACCCAACGTAGCGATTGATTTCGTCGATCGCTCTATTTCCGTTCGGATGGCGTATGTGGTGGCGCCGACGCCACCCCCTGATTGAGTAGCGCTACACTTTAGAGTCCGATCCTATGCGTAAGGAGATTGGACATGAAGAAGCGTTTTAGCGAAGAACAGATCATTGGTTTCCTGGGCGAAGCCGTGGCGGGCTCCCCAAAAGAAGAGCGCGGCAGGGGCGCCGCGCTTGTATGCTTTATCAGACCGGAGGACATAAATTATTACCGGGTTTCTATGCCGTCGACTGACTCTTCTTGCGGCGGGACAGTCGTGAAAAGAGTGGCGTAAGAATGACCAGTAGAATCATGACAATAAGCACCTTCGACGTTGTATTCGCTGCCAAGGCTGTCCAATCGCCGCCACCAATACGCAGAGCCAGTCGCAGGTTCTGCTCGGCGAAGCCCCCGAGAATTAGGCCCAGCACGACGGGGGGCAATGGGAACTTCAGTTTGTCCATAAAGTAGCCGATAAAACCGAAGCCTAGGGAAGGTCTGAATAACTGCCGATATTCATCAACGCTTACTTGAGCCGACAAAAAATCGAAAATTCAGACACTCTTCTCCCTTTCTTTGTGTATTTTTGCTCCTTTCCCGCTCATTGAGCGGGAAAGGAGCGCAATCGCCTTATTCCCATAGGTATTTCTCACTGATCAGCAGGTTGCTGAACGCCGCCAGCAAGTGCAGGCGCTGAGTGTTTTTGGCCAGTCCACGATAGCGAGCCTTGCCATAACCAAAAACTTGTTTGATGTACCGAAAGGGGTGCTCCACCTTGGCACGGATACTGGCTTTGATGTTTTCGACTTTCTGTCGCCTGGCATCTAGCTTCTTGCGGGTGCCAGGCCGTTTGGCAATATACCAAGAGATATCGTTGCGGTGCTTGTGCTCGTCGCGTTTTTGAATACCCAGGTAACCGGCATCACCGAAGACGCGTTGCTCTTCACCGTGAAGGAGCTTATCGGCAGGCACAATGTCATGGACATTGGCAGCCGTGGTCTCGATGCTGTGAATCAACCCAAGCTTATCGTCGACACCTATATGCATTTTCATGCCAAAGTGCCAAGAGCTACCTTTTTTAGTCTGGTGCATTTCCGGATCGCGCTCGCCTTTTTTGTTTTTGGTGGAACTAGGCGCAGAGATGATAGTGGCATCGACAATGCTCCCTTCGCGCAGCATCAGGCCATTTTTCTCTAGGTGGTTGTTCACTTCCTGGAACAGCACCTTGCCAAGGCCGTGGTGTTCCAGAAAATGGCGAAACTTGAGAATCGTGGTTTCGTCCGGCAATCGGTCTAGTTTCAAACCGGCGAATTGGCGCATGGACTCGATCTCGTAGAGGGCGTCTTCCATGGCCGGATCGCTCAGGTTGTAAAACAACTGCATGCAATGGACGCGGAGCATGGCAGACAACGGATACGGAGGCCGCCCGCTCTCGCCCTTGGGGTAATAACGGGCTATCTTCTTCTCCAGCTGCGTCCAGGGGATCAGCTTGTCCATCCGCTCCAGAAAGAGTTCGCGGCGAGTCTTTCTCTTCTTGTTCTGGTACTCGGCTTCGGAGAAGGTGATTTGATCCATGGCAGCACTGAATCCTATGCAGTTGACGATAGCCGTATTATCACTGATGGCAGTGACTTTTTCAGAGCTTCCTTAGTACTCGACAGCAGCAGCTCTGCAATGTGGTAAAGAAAAATTTAGAAATTTGAAACCCAACACCTATTGCCATCACTAAACGCACCGTTTTCTTGGTGAGTTTGTTTATTGAATCCAACCAAACGCCCCGCCCGAAAAACCAATGAAAAATTGACCTAGATCAAAAATACAAAATTATTGTTTTTTAATTATTCATGTTCGGATGGCTCCTGCCGATAGTGAATTTACTTGCATAAAAAACGCGTTTCAATTGCATGTTATTGAATTGCACCTTCCCTTGGCTGGATACATTCGTTACCGATTGATCCCCTATCTAAGAGCGGAAAATGAATAACGTATTGAAAAACCTCTCCGTTAAGTCAGGATTAACGACTGTTCTTGGCTTGTTTACTGCCCTGATCCTGCTTGTCGCTGCGTTGGGCTACCAATCCAGCTCTCTAGGTGCTAGTTCGATTGATGAACTTAACAGCATCAATGTTAAGCAGTTGAACGCGATTAACCGTGCTCAAGTGAATATCGCTGACACCCAGCTTTTTTTCATGAATCACCTCGACGCTTTGAACGAAGGGGAACGGGCTCTGGCGGAAGCCCATCTAGAAAAAGCAGGCCAAATGCTGCAACGAGCCCAACAGCGTTTTGAAGCCTTCGCAGCGGTACCGAAGTCAGAGCTAGGTAAACCCTATGCCGAAGCGATAGAAGCTGCTTTTAATCAGCTATTGACCCTCGGTTTAGAACCACAGTACGAGGCATTGGAGCGTAATAGTGAAAGCGCCTTTCGTGCGGCTAAACGTGAAGGTGACCAGCTCAACCTAGCCTATATACAAGCTAATGAAGCCTTCATCGATTATGCCAGTTCACGTGGTCAGAACCTTATGGTCGACTACCGATCAACCATATCCACGTATAGTTATATTGGACTGGCTGCATTGCTACTGGTTGTCTTTTGTGTCGTCTTGGTTCGGGTAGGCATGATGCGTGTTGTCATTCGTCCCCTTCATGAAGCCGTGCAGCATTTTGAGCAGATTGCTAAGGGAGACCTTTCGCACAAGATCGCCGATCGTGGTCGAAACGAAATTGGCCAACTGTTCGCAGCCATGCAGCATATGCAGACAGGGCTTTATCAAACCGTTTCAACTGTGCGTGACAGTAGTGAGTCCATCCACATCGGCGCACGTGAAATTTCCGGTGGCAATGCCGACCTATCATCGCGTACTGAGCAGCAAGCAGCTTCACTAGAAGAGACGGCTGCCAGCATGGAACAGCTAACCGCCACAGTGAAACAAAACTCAGATAACGCTCGACAGGGAAGCACTTTAGCTAGTGAGGCTTCTGCTACAGCAGCACGTGGTGGAGATGCCGTTGATCAAGTGGTCGTGACAATGCACGGCATAGCGGAAAGCTCTAAAAAGGTAAGAGACATCATTGGCGTGATCGACTCGATTGCCTTTCAGACCAATATTCTGGCGCTCAATGCCTCTGTTGAAGCAGCCCGTGCGGGGGAGCAAGGACGAGGTTTCGCCGTTGTAGCGACTGAAGTTCGCAATCTCGCTAGCCGTAGTGCTGATGCAGCTAAAGAAATTAGGGCGTTAATCGAAACATCGGCTGGTCAGGTTGACCAGGGCTCAACCCTAGTGGAAGGAGCAGGCCAAACGATGGAAGATATTATGGCTGCTGTGAAGCGTGTTGCCGATATTATGGATGAAATTTCTGCCGCTTCGATGGAGCAAAGCGACGGGATTGAGCAGGTCAATCAAGCTGTGTCACAGATGGACGAGGTTACTCAGCAGAACGCAGCTCTCGTTCAGGAATCTGCTACAGCGGCATCGTCTCTTGAAGAGCAAGCAGCGCAGCTTGAATCAGCAGTCTCAACCTTTAAGCTGTCGGAGGGAGAGGTTCGAGGGCACCTTCCTGCCGGCAAACCCGTATCTAGGACAGTCTCACCTGCTATAAAGGCTCGTGCTCCAAGTGGAAGACTGGCTAGCTCTAAAACGGCAGAGCTGGAGTGGGAAGAGTTTTAAGTAAGAGCCTAACTCAAAGGCAGGTTATCGTTAGTTAGTGTTGAAACCCAGCCCCACGGCTGGGTTTCTATTTTACTCATGCTTTTCTCGCTTGATCCCGAGTTAGCGTCGCCAGCTGCATTTTCCGAAAAGACCGCTTTGGGTCGAGCACCGACTATAAATTAATCTTAGCACATGATGAGCATGAATTGAGCCATTCTTTGACCTCCACCTGATGGAGGAACATGCCATGAACGTTTTGACTGAAATCTCCTGTAAACCTACACCTTGGAATAAAGGCAAGTTGGTTGGACAGAAGGCGCCTCTGCGTCTTCGCGATATCTGGGCTATACGTGTTCGCCTACAGCTTGCTAAAAAGACGAGAGACCTCGCCCTCTTCAATTTAGCCATCGATAGTAAATTACGAGGCTGCGACCTCGTCAATTTACGAGTACGGGATATAGCTCATGGTGCGTGTATATCCCCACGAGCGATTGTGATGCAGCAAAAAACGCATCGACCTGTCCAGTTCGAAATAACCGAGCAAACGCGCATCGCTATTATCGACTGGATACAGCTGGCTCAGCTCCGAAACGAAGACTTCTTATTTCCCAGCAGAATCAATAGCGCAAAGCATCTTTCGACGCGCCAATATGCCCGTATTGTGAAAGCCTGGGTCACCGAAATAGGTCTAGATGCGTCAATTTATGGCACGCACACGATGCGCCGCACCAAAGCGTCGCTGATATACCGTCGCACGAAAAACTTAAGGGCCGTGCAGCTGCTCCTAGGTCATACGAAGCTGGAAAGCACCGTCAGATATCTTGGGATTGAAGTAGATGATGCTTTGGAAATGGCAGAACAGACAGAAGTTTGATATGGACAAACGACGGCCGATATCGGGCCGTCGTTACCCGGCCAACAGCGGACTTTCAGTTAATTCTAATTTAAATCCACCCAGCACTCGTGGCTTAGGGATCCCACCTTTGCGTCAGCGCTTGCGCAAAGATCAAAACCGAGATTGCTCAGCTCGTTCAAGTCGATTCGCGCGGGAAGCCATCAGGGGTGATCCGGTTCCCGAGTGCCGCCTTCCATCCGTGGTGCTTCTAAGGCGGCGATGAGGTGGCCACGTCGCATCGGGCTATGGCATTACCCGATATAGTGCTCCGTTGCAGTTACCGTGCCATAAGCGAATGCCAAGGCTGCCATTATCGTTGCATGAACCTGAGTCGCCGGCACCATCACGCCATCGAATTCAAGGTCCAGCGTGGCGCAGGCATCGTGGACAATCGTCGTCTTGTAACCCAAATCCGAAGCTGCACGGCTGGTTGCATCGATGCACATGTGGCTCATTGCGCCGATAATGACAACCTCCTCAATATTTTGCTGATCCAATAGCGCTTTCAAACCGGTCTCACGAAACGAGTTAGGAAAATGCTTCACTAGTACCGTTTCCTGGTCCAACGGCGCGACCACGGGATGAATGGCTACCTCTTGCGTACCGGGGGTGAAGAAAGGGATTTCTGAATCAGCAGATTCATGTTGAAAATAGACGACGAGATCTTTTACCGACCGAGCATGCTCAATGACTTTGGCTGCATTCGTTACTGCCTTCTCAATACCTTCTAGTGGCAGCTGGCCGCCAGGGAAATATTCATTCTGAATATCGACGACAATGATTGCGCGGTTACTCATGTTATCAATCCTTTTTCTGTAGTGTTTGCCAGTGCGTTTGCGCTTTGGCAAAGAAGGCGGTAGGTAGACGAGCAAGCCTTCAATAAGCTGATAGGAAGAAGCGGGCCGTCATAAAAGAAGCGGCCCTTGAGATTAAAAGGAGGTGACTTCGCCATCGGAAGGAATCAATACGTGATCTTGAATTCCCTCTTTCTGCACGTAATCGGCCAGTTCGTCACGGCTTAATGTCATATGATTCACGGCATCCATATGCACCGCGATGATGGTGGCGTTGGGGGTCGTCTTATGGGTACGTAGCGTATCTTCTTTACCCATAATGATGGGATCACCTTCGAAGCCGGTTACCTCAGCGGCGCCTGTATTCAACACGATCACCTCAGGGTTGTAGCGCTCCAGTGCCTGCTCGACTTCGTCACGCCATACGCTATCGCCGACCACATAAGTGGTTTTTTGCCCAGGGGCTTCGAAGACTACGCCCATGACGTCACCGAGCGATTGCGCCAGTTCGGGAACGGCATAGAGGGTATCGGAGCCATGCTGGCCACCCGTCTTGTGAAGCTGCACTCCGCCGAATTCGGCTCCTACATCAAGGATGCGCACATCGCTAAAACCCTGAGAGCGAATTAGCTCGGCATCGGTGGCATTCTGAGCGAATAAGGGGATGTTCTTCGGCAATAGCTCCTGCGCGGCGGCATCCCAGTGGTCGAGGTGTGTATGAGTGACTATTACGGCGTCTGTGTCGTCGACCACTTCCTCTGCCGGCATTGTCAGCTCAACCAGCGGATTACGCAGCTCGCTACGGTAAGTATCCTCGAAGCCTGGATAGGCGCCCTGTTCGGCCAGCATAGGATCGATCAGGAAGGTGGTATCCCCATAGGTGATCTTCACAGTCGCATTGCGAACCTGCTGCACCTGATGCGTTGATTCTTTAGCGCTCAAGTCAGCAGATGCACTACCGGCGATGAGTGCCGTGGCTAGGACGGTAGAACTAGCGAGGGTCTTAATTAGCATCTCTATACTTCCTTCAATTCGTTGCTGGGTTAATGGTAAGTAGTTTAGAGAGGCTCAACTAACAAGAAAATTGGCCTGAATGACAGTTATCGAAACTTTTGGGCCATGATGCTATCGTTTATAAAATACATAGCAGGAGTCGCGCTTTGTCTCTACCCAACGTCGGCCTAATCCTCCACCCGCGCTTCAGTCCCTTCCATTTCTCCGTGCCCTATATGGTGTTTGGTATAGCGTTGTCCGATCGCACGCTGTTCAATCTGTCCATTGTGGCACCTGGGGGAAAGTCCATGGAGGGCGAACGGGCGATGACAGTGAGGCCCGATGGCGGTTTAGAACTGTTGGATAAGATGGATATTGCGATAGTGCCTGGATGGCATGACCTGAATGAAGCACCGCCACAAGAGTTGTGTGAGGCGCTCGTCCGCTGTCATGAGCGAGGCGCCCACGTAGTGGGGCTGTGTTACGGCACCTATGCACTGGCTTACGCCGGGCTATTGGATGGCAGGCGGGCGTCAACCCACTGGATGGCCGAGCAGGACTTTAGTGGCCGCTTTCCTAAAGTTAAGCTGGACACCAATGCGCTCTATGTGGAGGAAGATCGTCTAGTGACGTCTGCCGGTACCGCTGCTGGCCTGGACTGTTGCTTATTCCTGGTACGCGAATACTATAGCGCGCAGGTTGCCAACAAGGTAGCTCGTGCCATGATAGTCCCACCACATCGGGAAGGTGGGCAGGCGCAGTTCATAGAGCAGCCTGTAGCCGCCTCAACACAAGATGCTCATATCAATCGCCTGCTCGACTATCTGCGAGAAAACTTGTCGGCATCGCACACTATCGATGAGCTTGCTGCTCGCACCGCCATGAGCCGACGTACCTTTACGCGAAATTTCCAAAAAGCCACCGGCATGACCGTAGTGGCGTGGCTGGTGAGCGAGCGGTTACGGCGTGGGCGCGAGCTTTTGGAAACCACCTCTTTGTCGGTAGAAGCGATTGCAGAAAAGACTGGCTTTCACACAGCGACGTCTTTCCGGCAACATTTTAGGCAGCGTCATCGGGTTAGCCCACGCGATTGGCGCAAGACTTTCGGCGACATTTCTTGATTTTTGTCGGGCCTGCATTGCCCCACCCTGCTCTTGACCGCGTTCATAGATATATTGGCTTGACTTATAGGAGCCACCTCCAAGCCTTGTCGCGTTTTCGGGGCTATCCTATTGCTTAGTCAAAAGGATAATGCGACCACTGATAATATTTACTGCAGCCATCTTCTCAAAGAGACACATGAGTGCCTTGGAAGGCTGGTTGAACCGCCCCGGTTATTCCGGAGACCGGTTTGTTTGAGTCAGGCAGCTTCACCCGACTCTTCCAGTTGACGATAATACGTCCTTTCTCGTTCTGCTGGTGGAACGTTTCCGATGGGTTCCAGCAGTCGGCGGTTGTTGAACCAGTCAACCCACTCCAGCGTGGCATACTCAACGGCATCCAGTCCCCTCCATGGGCCACGATGATGGATCACCTCCGTTTTGAACAAGCCGATGATGGTTTCAGCCAGCGCATTGTCGTAGGAGTCGCCGGTGGTGCCGACTGAGGCATTGATACCCTCGTCAGCCATACGCTCGGTGTAGCGGATCGAGAGATATTGGCTTCCCCTATCACTATGATGGATCAACCCTTGTCTGTGTTTTCGTGCCCACAGAGCTTGCTCCAGAGCGTCCAGCACCAGTGCCGTTCTCATCGACGTCGCTACACGCCAACCCACGATACAGCGTGCATAAACATCGATAACGAACGCAACGTAAACGAAGCCAGACCAGGTAGCGACATAGGTAAAATCGGCCACCCAAAGCTGATTAGGACGCATAGCCGTAAAGTCACGTTTCACTAAATCAGGTGCCCGTTTCTGGCCGGGATCACTGAGGGTCGTGAAGGGGCGTTGGCCTCGCACCACGCCGCGAATTCCTAGGCGGCGCATGAGCCGTTCTACAGTGCAACGAGCAACATTAACGCCTTCACGGCGGAGTTGCCGCCAGACCTTACGGGCACCGTAGACGCAGAAGTTTTCTTCCCACACGCGCTGAATCTCAGCGGTAAGAAACGCATCCTGCCGATACCGGTCTGCCCGCCGTTCAGGATCAGCTTCAAGTGCCTTGTGGTGGTAATACGTCGATGGGGCGATTGGCAGTTGACTACAAATCGACTCGACCCCGAACTGAGCACGATGCTCGTCGATAAATGACACCATCAATTGGGTTTGCGGTCGAGCTCCGCCTGGGCGAAAAAAGCAGCCGCCTTACGGAGAATTTCATTGGCACGCTTCAATTCGGTGTTTTCACGCTCTAGCTGCTTGAGCCGTTCATGTTCAGACAGGTTAACCGAGCTGTTTTCCTGCGTGAGTTCTGTGCGTTTGCACCAGGCTCTCAAAGTCTCTGGTGTACAGCCGAACTTGCTGGCAATGGAGCAGATCGCCGCCCACTTGGACGGGTATTCGCCTTGCTGTTCAAGGACTAATCGAACAGCTCGCTCCCGGACTTCTGGGGAATATCGTTTTGGTGAGTTCATAACTCCATCCTCTCAAGATATGGAGTCTCCGGTAAAGCCGGGGCGGTTCATAATGTATTGCAGCTGAGTCAGCTTAAGGGCCTCACACTTGCGCAAGAAGAGGCACTGGACCTAAGCAAACTGGGTGTTGTAACCATCAGCATTGGCGTCGCCGTCTGGCGACCCGGCGACAGTCGCAAGAGCCTGGTCGCCCGAGCAGATCAGTCGATGTACCAGGCTAAGAAAGGTGGCCGCAACCAGGTGGTAGCCGAAGCGTCGAGCATTATTTCGCCTCCCACTTGATTCAGGACATGACAAATCCCGTCTAACCATCGACGGATCCAAACTTATCAGCTCTCTCAGATCTTCCAAGTGACGGGTGCAGTTCAAATTAGCGGTTTTTTGCTAGCTGTTCGCTTTTACGTTTCAAACTGAATATGAAGAGGGCCTGGTTTCATGTTTCTAAAATTTACCTGATGATCCCCTTTTGAGTTTATAAACTCAATCTTGTTCTCGCCATTCACTACTGCTTTAGCCGCATCCATTTCTGATAACGCTAGCTGGTCATTGATACTTAGTAGCACATAGTTCGGATGTAGTATCCCCTCTAGCTGTGAAGCGGAGTGTATACTGACAACTTTCAGCCCATCACCGGTGTTCATAGAAGTCCGAAGCTGATCCATCTGCCCTTGAATGCCATTAAAAGAAGTATGATTAAGGAATAAAGTAACTGTTTTTTCTTCACCTTCAAGCGTCAAAAATGTAATTGAATTTTCACCTGTAACGATACGATCGACTACATCATTTTCTAACGATGTGACGGGCTGACCGTTAAAGGTAATGATTATGTCCCCGGTGGAAAGGGTTTTAGAGAGAGAGCTTGTTGCGGGCACCGATGTTAACCTTAGAACACTGTTTTTTGGAGTGTTCACCTGTTTTGAGGAAGGCTGAGATAAATCGACCTCCTCCAACTGATCACATGAGTTCTGATAAATACTATTAATCATGCTAAAAATGGCTGCTAGCATCGTAAAGCTTACTGCTTGCCCTATTGCAATCGTCCATATAAATACGTTTGGCTCTGTAGAGGTTTCTGTCCGGTCAAAACTATTAAGGCGTGGCACTTCAATAAAGCCAGTGGTAGCAATAACTGCAATACCTCCCACAATTGCGAGCAGTGCAAATGTCCACGCAAGCGCGACCCAGCCGCTCCAACGCTCTCTATCCGGCATATTTTGTGCTGACATAAAAATTCCCTGTTTAGTTACCCCAATAGCGAACGTACCGCACTTCGTTAATTATGACTAGGCTTCTAGTGCCAACGACAACTGTGTTCTCGCGCGCAGGCACTTGAGCCCGACGCGCGTCATGCGGTAATCCCCCCGAAAAACCAGGATGCTCAGAAGTAGAATTTTCCGTAAGCTAAACGAAGGGAGATTCTGCATGAAAAAATCACGTTTTTCAGACAGCCAAATACTGTCAATCCTTAAGCAAGCCGAAGGCGGTGCCCCGGTTCCGGAGCTATGTCGTGAGCACGGCATGAGCAGCGCGTCCTTCTATAAGTGGCGAGCTAAATTCGGTGGTATGGATGCATCCATGGTGGCACGGCTGAAAGAGCTAGAGTATGAAAACTGACGGCTCAAGAAGATGTATGCCGAGGAACGATTGAAAGCGGACATCCTCAAGGAAACCATCGAAAAAAAGTGGTGAAGCCGTCCCGTTGCCGTGAGATGGCCCAGTAAGCCGTCATGGAAAAGCACGCCAGCATCCGCCTGTCCTGCTGGATGTTTAGCATCAGTAAAAGTGGCTATCGATACCATGCGAATCTCAGCGGCGAGAACGATCAAATCGCCGACTGGTTGATCACGCTGACGCATAACCCGAGAAACTGGGGCTTTGGCTTGTGCTTCCTGCACCTGCGTAATGTGAAAGGCTTTCGTTGGAACCATAAGCGGGTCTACCGGATTTACCGCGAGCTGGAGCTGCATCTGCGCATCAAACCGAAGAAACGGTTATTCCGCGAGAAGCCTGAGCCTTTAACGGTTCCCGAAACGATTAATAACAGTTGGTCTATGGATTTTATGCATGACCAACTGAGCGATGGTCGTCGCTACCGCCTTCTGAACGTGATCGACGGCTTTAACCGAGAAGGTCTTGGTATCGAAGTAGACATCTCGTTGCCGACTGAACGCGTTATCCGGGCGCTAGACCAGATCATTGAATGGCGTGGTAAGCCGCGCTCTATTCGTTGTGACAACGGGCCAGAATATGTCAGCGGTAAGTTATCAGCATGGGCGGAAGGTCGAGGTATTCAACTGATGTTTATCCAGCCAGGAAAGCCCCAGCAGAATGCGTTTATAGAACGCTACAATCGAACAGTGCGCTATGACTGGTTGGCCCAATACCTGTTCGAAAGTACCGAAGAGGTTCAGGATTACGCCACTCGTTGGCTCTGGCACTACAATCACGAGCGCCCTAATATGGGGCTTGGAGGGATCAGCCCTCAACAGAAACTGGCCGCTGTGGTCTGAAGTCTACTTTTGAAGCCCTCTGAAGATGGGGGGATTACCCCACGATGTGATGGCCGTAATGGCACCACGGTTAGGTAGTGGTGGTGATAAATAAGGCCTATGGCGCTTCTCAAGTAAAGCGGTATCACGGGCCATATCCCCGGCACCCATGCGTGTATTAAAACTTGTTGCCCGTCGGTCGTGCAGTGCTTGCAATCCTGTCACCGTCGTTACGCGATATAGCGCCTCAAAATCCGCCGCGGCTACGCGCTTTCAAGGCTAGCCCGGATGTTGCATCGGGTTGGTCAGCAGCACCCAAATGCCAGGTTTGGTGGCGATGATGCCGCCCAGAGCTGGAAGTTGGCTATATATTGATCAATTTCCTGAGCTCAAGGCGCATTTCCCCCTACCCCCATGTGTTTTCTGTGCCGGGGACAGCACGCCGCGGCGCTATCCCGGCACCAGCTTGCTGGCCAGCTTCAGGAAGAGGTCCTGCTCCGGGTACTGGCTGCTCAACATCAGCCGAATCGTGCGCGTGTTGCGGGTGATGACAGCGCCGATCTTCAGCAGCTTCAGGCGGAGGGTGTTGACCTGGGCCTGGGCGAAGGCGGTGCGCTTGAGGTAGACCCGGCGCAGCCGCTCCAGCAGCAGGTAGGCCAACCCCGACAGCAGCAGTCGGTACTGGTTGGGCCACCATTCGTGGCAGCTGGTGCGGTCGGAGAACAGGAACTGCTGCTCCTTGATACGGTTCTCCATCTCGCCCCGAGCACAGTAGCGGTGGTCATAGAGCCACTCGGCGCTGCAGCCGCGCAGGCTGGTGACCACATAGCGGGTGTTGAAGCCACGCCGGCTGGTCTCGGACTTGACGATGACCTTTCGTCGACGCTCCTTCCAGCTCTTGGCAGCGTACTCGATGAAGCCGAAGACACGCTCCTTCTCCCAGGTCTTCTCGAAGCGGATGGCCGACGCGTAGTCGATGTTCAGAGCCAGCTTGGCCAAGCGCTTGTTGCCGGCGAGGCCGATGATGTAATCGACGCCGTGGCGGTCACACCAGTTGAGGATCAGTGGACGGCAGAAGCCGCTGTCGCCTCGGAAGACGATCTTCACCTCAGGCCACGCCTGGCGCAGCCGCCGGACCAACAGGGCGAGGATGGCACCGGCGTGGTGAGCGGCATCCAGCGAGGCCGGACGCAGATAGCTGACCAGCAGCTGGTCGCCACAGAATACGAACAGCGGCAGGAAGATGTAGTGGTTGTAGTAGCCGTTGAAGTGCCGCCCGAGCTGCTGGCCATGCACCCGATCGTCGGTGGCATCGAAGTCGAGGTAGAGCGGTTTCTTGGGTGGCCGCCGGAACGAGCGGATGAACTGCTCGATCATCTCTTCGTGGATGGTGATCGCCCAGTCCCGGTCGGCTTGCTGCTCGAAGCGGCACAAGGTGGACTGACTGGCCAGCACGCCATCGGTATCGACGGCGGTCTGCAGGGCGATATCGTGACGCAGGGCCTGGTGGTCATTGAGATCCTCATAGCCCAGCGCCAGGCCGAACACGCGCTGCCGGACCAGGGTTTCGGTGCGATGCAGGCAGCGCTGAGCGTCGCGCTCGTCGCTGAGCCGGCGAGCGACGGCGCGGGTCAGGCCCATCTCGCGATCGAGCTGCCGCAGCAGCAGGATACCGCCGTCGGAAGTGAGATCACCGCCATCGAAACGGGCGATGACCTGACGGCCTTTGCAGCGTGGAAAGGAAGCGGACGGCGTGGTACATTTTGTCATGGCGGCTGAGGCGGTTGGTTCTTGTGTAGGAGCTTGAATTATAACCGATTTTCAGCCGCCTTTTTCATGTCTTATGCAATATCCAGGCTAGGCGTTAGAGCGTCATCAATCAGCAACAAAAAGCCCGGTCAGCGTTCACCGTCGTAATGCGCTGAGAAAATAAGCTGTTTTAAGTAAAGAGCGGTTTGATGCAGTAATAGTATCGCTGTCGACGAATCGTGCGGGGAGAGGAGACGCTTTTCCAAAGTCATCATAAAGATGTGTTATTAAACACAGGTAAGGCACTACCGCCAAAGGTCAAAATTGTCCAAAAAACAGACATTTTAAAATCACGCCATGTGACCCTTATTATGGTGGCGATGGGCAACGGTCGGTGTAAAACGGGATAAAGCGGGAAGCACTACAAACACTTATATATTTAATAAATAGCTGTTTTTATTGAATTAAATAGGCATTTATCGATGGGAAGGTTCGATAGGTAAGCTAATTCACAAGGCTTGAAATTAGCCTCCGAAGCCGAGGGTCGCAGGTTCAAATCCTGCCGGGCGCGCCAAATTTAAAAAGGGCTTACCGTTAACGCGTAAGCCTTTTTGTTTTGTGGTGAAGGTTGCTATAACCACACTAGTAACCACAAAAGGCAATCCCAAACGGTGTTAAGCGGTTTTATTCGCTAGCTCTGCTTACTCTGAAGATTTCACAGTAGACCTGTCGTTGCACTTCTCTACAGTTGTTGCGTTTTGATCATTTGAGCGTGACCGTACTAGCGATAAATCCACTGAATCAGCTCAGTAGTTCTCGTAACCTTCTTTATACTAATTAGCTTGATAACTGGTCTTTTCTTCCTGAATTCAACTAATAAGTGCAGCACCTGCGGTTTTTAGCGCCCCTGAATACTCTCCCAGGAACACTTGTGCCGGTGTCCGATACCCCAAACGTTTTCTGGGGCGGTTGTTCAACTTGGCAACGACTCTCCTCAGTTCTGAGTCGCTCACCTTTCGGAAGTCCGTCCCTTTCGGGAAATATTGGCGAATCAGGCCGTTGGTGTTTTCATTAGTGCCACGCTGGCATGAGCGGTACGGGTCGCAAAAATAGGTCTTGGCCGAGACAGCCTTGGCAACCTGTCGGTGCTCGGCGAATTCCGACCCGTTATCCAAGGTGATGGTCTGCACTGCGCCTCGGCGTGGTTTTAATAAACGGGTCATCGCTTTAGCCGTTCCAGTGGCCGTGATCCTCGACAGGCGCGCTGCCAAGAGGTAACCGCTGCGTCTCTCGGCCAGGGTCACCAAGCCAGATTCTTTGTGGCCTTTGAGCACCGTATCGCCCTCCCAATGGCCGATATGGCGCCTTTCTTCCGCTTCAGCGGGACGCTATTCAATGCCTACCCGGTGTGGAATTTTGCCCAATCCCGCATGCTTGGCCAATCGGCGCTGATAGCGCCGCTGGCGTGGTAGCCGGAGTCGCCTCCATAATTCGCCGCCGCGTTTCTTGTCGTCCCAGATTAGCGCATAGATCCACTGATGGCTGACGCAAACGCCGTTGGCATTCGCCATGAAGCCACTAATTTGCTGGGGGCTCCATTCGTCCATCAGTTGATCAGTGACCCATCAAATCAGGCTTGGCAGGCGCTTCGTCACTTTCCAGGCGGTGCGTCGGCGCTGATCACTTCTCGATTGCGCCTGTTCAGTCGCATAGCCAGTCTTAAGCCCATTGCGCTTTATCTCCCGGCTAATGGTACTGCTGTGAACCCCGATAGCCTTGGCTATTTGTCGCTGGCTGATGCCAGTCTCAAGATAAGCAAAAATTTGGTATCGTTGGGCCTGGGTCAGTTGTCGGTATCCCATGCTCTGCTTCACTTTGGTCGGTAAAGTCGAGAGGGTACCGGCGCTGTCCCTCCTTCCTCTACTGTGTGATCCAAAGTGCTGCGGTTATTCTATGAATCCAGGTTGAGTGAGTAGGGCTGTCGTTCACAGCAGTAGAAAGTGAAAGGACTTGCCAAGTAGCAGGGCTATAATTTGATAAGGCGTTGAATGATAGCTTCGATCTCTGGTATCAGTTCTTCGATTACTAAATTGTTGCCAGCACTTTTTCCCCATTCATCAAGATGATTTTGCAGACCATTAGGAACCTGCGGAAAGTGATGATGCAATAACAGGGACAGCTCACGACCCTTACTAAGAGCTTCTTCCTGATCTCTTCTAAGATTATTAGGAAGAGGCTTATTTGGTTGAGTTCTTTGGATAACGTAATTTTCGTGTTCTTTTCTTTTAATTACCGCAGCGTAGTGCTTGCATTCTTCACAAATAAATAAAGCTAGCTCTCTTTTCTCTTCAAGTGCAGCTTTCTTTTGCGCCCTTGTAGCAGCCATGTAGCTAAAATAGGCGCCGAGACCAGCACCTATTCCGGCGCCGATTAGAGTAAACAAGCCTCCAGCAAGCACTGCGTTCCAATCGGTCGGTGGCGCTTCAACAACAATTTGTAATGGTTGGCTTAGATACTCTGTCAGCAACGGCGGCATTCGCGGGGCCTCATATGAGAACGCCCGTTAAGATTAAGGCGTTGAATTATAATGGATTTATAAGACTTATTCTTGATCAATGGCTAACTTGTTATAACTGATTGGCCGCATCCTATGCATTGAGAATGTCACTGCCAAACAAGCCGCAATAGCAGCTATAGCTGGAGCCATCCAAACTTGGATCGGCATAGCATTGAAAATTATATCCCCATGAGACGTGATCAGTGTGCCCATCAGTACCTGAACAATAACGCCAATAGTGGTCAAGCTAACTGTATGCCTTGATTCATACTTAATCAGTGCCGGTCCGTAAGGCCCGAATCCGGTGTGCCCACCAAGGCCAGCTATGTCTTTAGCGTCTATTGCAGAGAACTCGGCAGCAATCGCCAACACGATAACAATAGATCCAGAGCGTTTAATCCACTCTCCAGCACCTTCTGCTTGCAGGTGATCAAAGTATAAAAATGCCTCGAAATGTAGATAGGGCATAAACCCCGCAATTACCACTAGAAATAGAGCAAGATAAATTCGTGCATTAAACTTAGTTTTGTTGCGCAAATGCTCGTGCAAGCCACTGCTTTTATTGGCAGTATGAAACGCTAGGTATGCCTCTTTCCTATCCACTAAGTTACTCCTTTTTCCGTTTTCTCTGGCGTATATGGCTAGCTTTGCCCATTCGTTATCCAGCTCATGTGCTTTTCATAATATGCCTTGGATAGCATGCCGCGCGTTAGGCCGAATCGCACCACCTTATCCCTATTGTTCTCTCGTGCGTTTTGACAGTTTGCTACCAGCGGGAGCCTAATCAATGCTCGGTGCTCATGTCGTCATAAAATAGGTTAAGGCTATGCATGCGAAGTTCTGGATCATAGGTGTCGTTATCATTGTGACAGCGGTACTTATCACCAAGGGGGTTGATAACGAAGGCGAGAAAGGCAACACCATGGTCAACGTCATTATTGGCATGTGGGCTATCGTACTGCTGGTGCTTTTCCTTATCCGATAATGCTGGATGCTCTTACTAACCTTCGTGCTTTTGAGTACAAACGACACAGCTCACACCAATGGCGATCGCGTCCAGCCACTTGTCACGGGCGTACTTGCCTCGCCACTGCACCTGATCATGACGGTCGACACCGTGGACATGGAAGACAGACTTAGCAATATCAACACCGACTCGGGAAATGGTTATGGGATGTGCTCCTAAGCGATAGGCAAGGCCGTAGCCCTCTCACTCTATCTATTATGGAGCAGCAACGCTGATGTAGGGTGGGACGGACTCCATCCCATTGGTAAGTCAGAGAGGGTACCGCTGCTGGCCCTCCTGCCTCTACCGTATGATCCAAAGTGCTGTAGTTATTCTATGAATTCAGGATTTTGAGTAGACACTTATTAATGCCGCTATAAAATATCAAACGTATGAATATATAAGCATATAAATAGCACTAATCTTTTAATAGAGATTAAATGAGGTAATTGTTGGCACAAAGCAATATCTAGTTGTTTAGCTATAATATAGCAGTGCGTAGCATTTGTACCAGTATCAATCACTAAGCTGGGTAACATGCTCTACAAAGCGTCGTACTTTGGCGAGTTCCCCTAAGTGTTCAGGGTAAACAAGATAATAAGCACTCTCACTGAGCAACCGATATGGCCAAGCGACGGTCAGTCGGCCGCCTTCCAACTCTTCATCGACGGTAAAGTGAGGTACCAGTGCAACCCCGCCGCCTGCCATTGCCGTTCGTACCAGCATAGGAAAAGTCTCGAAGCGAGTGCCATGATAGCTACGGTCAGTGATGATCTCTTGGTTTGCAAACCAATGGTGCCACGCGTCAGGGCGTGTCGAGAGGTGAAGCAGCGGTAGTTGTGTTAAGTCATCCACTGAATGGATGGGGTGCTGAGCCAGTAATTCTGGAGAAGCAACCGCGACCATGTCCTCATCAATAAGCTTATGACAAGCAAGGCTTGGCCAACTGCCATGCCCATAAAACAGAGCAATATCGATATCTTGTTGTTCAAGATCGAAATCTTTCACTCGGTCATGAAACTCCAAGCTAATGCCTGGATTGTCCGCTAGAAACGCTGGCAATTTATTTGCCAACCAACGGCTACCGAAGCTCGGTAACGTCGCGATTTTAAGAACCTCGCTATTACCGCTGTAGGTCATTATCGCTTGTGTCGACATCTCAATTTGAGTGAGCACTTTACGTACGTCACTTAAAAAAATGGCACCTTCAGGGGTTAGCAGTAGGCTGCGTCGCACGCGACGAAATAGCTTGTGTTGCAAGGTGGTTTCGAGCTGCGCGACTTGTTTGCTGACAGCACTTTGCGTGAGGTTTAGCTCGTCTGCGGCCCGAGTGAAACTCATATGGCGTGCGGCCGCTTCAAAGCACTGCATAGCCGCCGTAGAAGGAAGATTGCGTGATGCCAAACCAGGCGCTCCTGATGACCTGAAAGCCGCCCCGGTGACTAAACACCGGGGGGAAGCTAGGCTTTTATAATGGCTCATTGGGCGAGCGACGCGGCTTCCTGATATTTGTCAGGGCGGCGCGATTGAAGCCAGCCTACCGTCACCATGGCAAGTAGGCCTAAGCCGCTGGTTAGCAACTCAGGAACCACCATGGCAAGCCCTGCAACTAACAGTACCAGACGCTCCAAGAAGAAGGAATCGCGTATAAAGTAACCTAGTAGCGCGCTGCTAACGCCCATGATCCCTACAAGTGAAAAGAACAATGCGCTTAAAAGCCCTAGCGGCGTAGGTTCAACCAATACCAGCATGGGGTTATAAATGAAGGCGTAAGGAATAATGAACGCACCAATGGCCAATTTAACCGCCGTAAAGCCCGTCTTCATTGGGTTGGCTCGCGCAATGCCGGCGCCAGCGAACGCGGCCAAACAAACGGGGGGCGTAATATCGGCAATAATGCCGAAATAAAAGACAAACAAATGCACCGCCATTGGCGGGAGGCCAAACTCATTAATAAGCGCCGGTGCGGCAATCGTAGCGGTGACCACATAGTTTGCCGTTGTGGGTAATCCCATGCCTAGAACAATACAGGCGATCATCGTGAATAACAGCGCAAGTATCAAAACGCCATCAGCCAAACTAATAATGCCGGCGGCAAATTTTGACCCCATTCCTGTCATGCCTACCACGCCGGCAATAATACCCGCGCAAGCGACTGCAGCGATCACTGGTAGTGCCACGCGCGCTCCTTTTTCAAAAATCACCAATATATCTTTTAATGAGGGACGTGTTTCTTTACGCGCCAAACTGACGGCAAAAGCACATGCTATCCCCAGTAGCGCTGCTCGTTGAGCGGTAAAGCCAACGCTAATGGTCGTAATAATGACGAGCAAAGGCAGCAGCATGTAGCCTTTTGACAGCATGAGCTTACGTTTGCTGGGCAGCTGATCTTTAGGCAGGCCTAGAATGCGATGACGTTTAGCTTCGAAATGCACGCCGATAAAAATGCTAGCAAAATAGAGAATGGCGGGAATCAGCGCTGAGAACATGATTTCGCGATAAGAAACACCTACATACTCCACCATGATAAAGGCAGCCGCGCCCATCAAAGGGGGCATAATCTGACCACCAGTAGAGGCTGACGCTTCGACTGCTCCCGCTACCTCGGGCTTAAAGCGTGCATTTTTCATCATGGGTATAGTGAAAGAGCCAGAGGCTACAGTGTTGCCGATAGAGCTCCCCGAAATCATGCCCTGCAGCGAACTTGCTATGACAGCGGCTTTGCCGGCACCACCGGTAAATCGCCCGGTTAATGCAAAGGCTAAGTCATTAAAGAATCGACCTACTCCGGTATGCATCAGGACAACGCCGAAAAATAAAAACAAGAAGATAAAGCGCGCCGATATTTGTAGAGGCGTACCGAAAACGCCGCTTTCCCTGAACCATAAGTATGGAGACACCTGCTCAAGAGAGAAGCCAGGATGGGAAAGCAAAGGGCTTGGGATTAGATTGCCAAACAGCGCATATAGAATTGCCAGTGTGGCCATGACAACGATTGGCATACCAACGGTACGGCGAGTCGCTTCGAGTACAAACAGCACGCCGAGTGCCGCAATCGTTAGATCAAAGGCTGAATAGCCCGTGACCCTTGCACGTAGTACTTCTTCATAAAATAGGATTTTATAATAGGCGGCAAAAGTTGCTGCGAAGGCGAGTAGTACATCGTACCACGGCACTTCATTGCGACGGCCTGCGCCGCGGGTTGCAGGGAATAGGATAAAGATCATCCCCAAAGCAATGCCCAAGTGGACAGCGCCTTGCTGCTGTGAAGGTAGCGTACCAAAATATGCGGTGTAGAGATGAAAGCATGTCAGTGATACACCCATTAAGGTGATCAGCCATCCCCACTTGCCTAGCTGTAGTGCCGAACGTACTTGTGACTCACGATCATACTTTTCTAAAAGCGCCGCTTCGTCAGGAGTTTTTTTTTATCCACGATTAAACCTCATACATATAACGCCGCTGGCTTAGCCAGCGGCGAAAAGGGAACATCAATCGGTTAGATCACTTAGACTGTCAATGTTGGAGCGTTCACGGGTGATAATCTGAATGACTTCAGGATAGATGTGTCCGATAAAGGCGACATTATCAATAGTACCGCTTTCGAACTCACCTCTCCCCGCAATGGCATCTTGCGCAGGTGCGTGCACAGTCATCCCAAGATCCATATTGTTATCACGGATACTCACTAAGTTCTCGATTGAGGCGCCTGTTTCAATATTGGTGAAGTTTTGGTTTTCCAGGTAGCGGTTCCAAATAGTGGCCATCTCACCGCCCAGAGGGTAGTAAGTGCCACCTTGGCTACCGGTGCCTAGAATAAATTCTTCTTTGGCTTTAGTTTCGCCAAGCTCAGCGACCGGGTTATCTACGGTGAGGCCTTGTTCTTCGTAATATTTTTTAGCACCGGGATGAATGGGCAGACCTTCTGAGCCATTCAGTGCATTTTCAAGGGTGATAAACGCAGATTGAGAATGTGTGTTTTCTTCAGCATGCTCATGCATTAAGCGCGCTAGTTCATAACCTAGGTCTTCATCAATCGTATTCGTGTTGCCTACTAAAATGGCATAAGCCGTAATAGTATTTACATCTTCATTTTGAAAGGCATAACTATTAGCAGGAATTGTAAAGCGCTGATAGGCACTATTCTCTTCAATATAGTCAATAGCATCATCGCTTAAGCTGATCAGACGTGCATCGCCACTCGAGGCTTGTAAGTTCTCGATGCTGCCAGAAGGCAAACCAAGAATGCCGATAGAAATATCAATGTTGCCATCTTGTACGCCATCGAGTGCAGCACCAAACCCCTCTTGATAGGTATTGTACTTGTCGCTACCAATACCATAGGCATCAAAAAGTAGTTGAGAAACGCTTTGAGTGGTGCTGGCAGGAGGGCCAATAGCGATATTAGGTTTGCTCTCGCCACCACAGCCCGCCAACAGAAGAGTAGCGCCTACGCTGCACAGCACTTTTGAGGGGATATTTTTCATATTAACTCCTGCTAATTAAATTATTTATAATAAAATTTTGCTTAGCAATTTTCGCAATCCGACTGTCTGGGGATCGATCAGTGAAAAAGGTCGCGAAAAAGATAGCTGGCTATTGTTCACGTATGCAGCTCGACAGGCAAAAGAAATTAAGTTGCGTACGTATTCCATTTTGTCATGCCATAGGCTATTAAGAAATCCCTTATGTAAGAGATGGTTTATGCTTTTTATCTGCATCCCCGGCATAGCGTTTTCTTTTTATAGCTGGCCTATTGGAATATGCGCTAGTAATGGTTGGGCTATGCTGTGCGGCTGCTGATTCTGCTTCTGATCAAGTGTTCACACTCAGTGCATTCCTGCTTGGCATGTATTTAGCATTTTTTTTCGTTTGTGATCTGCCATATGAACCTGTTTGATAAGGAAACACATGGCTATTTCAGGAGCGTTTCCGACGATGGACCTTCCCAACGTCAGCAGTGCATTAGGCATCCTCCATCCCGTCTGTATCACTAAAGGGCGTAATGCAGAGGTATGGGATGAGGCGGGGCAACGCTATATCGACTTTATTGGCGGTATTGGTGTGCTTAACTTGGGGCATTGCCATCCAGTGGTGGTCGAGGCCGTCAAAGCCCAAGTCGATACCCTCATGCATTCAGCGTTTAATGCCGTGCCTCACCGTGCCTACCTCTCAGTTGTCGAGCGTCTTGACCAGTTTGTGCCATTGCCTTATCCGCTGGGATGCATGCTGACAAACAGTGGAGCGGAAGCGACCGAAAATTCCCTGAAAGTGGCCCGTGGTGTTACGGGGCGTCAAGGAGTGATTGCCTTTGACGATGCTTTTCATGGCCGCACGCTGGCAGCACTCAATTTGAACGGCAAAGTTAAGCCCTATAAAGCTGGTTTAGGCGCGCTGCCTGGCCCGGTTTATCACGTGCCGTTTCCTAGCCAGGACAGTGGGATATCCTCTGAGCAGTCGCTGGCCGCCCTAGAGCGTGTATTTGACGTAGAGATTGCTCCCAGTGAAGTAGCCTGTGTCGTCGTTGAACCCATTCAAGGGGAAGGCGGTTTTCGCTTACTTTGCCCCCAGTTTGCCAAAGCGCTGCGGGCAATCTGCGATCAGCACGGCATTTTATTGATTTGTGACGAAATTCAATCGGGCTTCGGAAGAACCGGTAAACGCTTTGGTTTTAGTCACCTCGGTATTGAGCCCGACCTACTTCTGTTAGGAAAAAGTATTGCCTCGGGTCTCCCTCTTGCCGCCTTGGTAGGGCGTAAAGAGTTAATGGATGCCTTACCCAAAGGCGCGCTAGGAGGTACCTATTCAGGTAATGCGGTTGCGTGTGCAGCTGCATTAGCAGTAATGGATATCATGCAAGATGAGGCGCTAAGTGAATGGGGTAATGTCCAAGAAGCGGCGATTGTAAATGCTTATCGGCGCTGGAAGGCAAGTGAGCGTTTCCCGATGGTAGGCGCTATGACAGGTATTGGCGCTATGCGCGGCATCGTCTTTGAAGACACCGAAAACGCCACGGGTGCGGAGCACTTAGCCAATCTGTTAGTAGCCGGTCGTGATGCCGGTGTCTTATTAATGCCCAGTGGCCGCAAACGTAACGTCTTACGCTTATTGCCGCCGTTGACCACTGAACCAGACGTCATGGAAGAAGGGTTAGGGCTCATCGAGCAGGCGCTGGAGACGCTTAAGGCATGATCGCATTGGTCAGCGAGGTGGCAGTTCGGCGTGGGTATGTGACGTTTCTCGACGCCTTGCGCGCTCGCGGCTTTGAAGGTGAGATTGCCCCTGACTACGCCAATCGCACGGTGCTGGCGACGGATAACTCGATTTACCAACGCCTGCCCCAGGCGGCTGTGTTTCCTAAGCACGCAGAAGATCTTGAGCGCCTAGCTAAATTGGCTGCAGAGCTGCCACACCGCGATATCGTGCTAACGCCTCGGGGCGGTGGCACGGGGACTAACGGCCAGTCGCTGACCGACGGTATCGTGGTGGATGTTTCCCGCCACATGAACCAGATCCTAGCGATTGATGTAGAGGCACGGCGAGTGCGCGTTCAGGCGGGCGTGGTGAAGGATCAACTCAACGCGGCGCTGAAGCCTCATGGGCTGTTTTTCGCCCCTGAGTTATCCACCTCTAACCGCGCCACTATCGGCGGGATGATCTCCACTGATGCCAGCGGCCAGGGCAGCTGCGAGTACGGTAAAACCCGTGACCACGTGCTGGAACTGGATACGGTTCTACTGGGGGGCCAGCATCTGCATAGCCGCCCGCTTAGCGCTGACGAGGAGCAGCAGGCCGTTGCCCAATCCGGCATTCTTGGCCGTGTACACTCCATCGCCGCTGAGATTATCGACCAGCAGCGCGGGCTGATTGAGGCGAAATTTCCACCGCTCAACCGCTGTTTAACTGGCTATGATCTGGTGCACCTGCGGGAAGCGCAAGGCCAGTTGAACCTGAACAGCCTGCTGTGCGGCTCGGAAGGCACGTTAGGCTTTTTGAATGAAGCGGTACTCAATGTGCTGCCGATTCCCAAGTACGCCACCTTGGTCAATGTGCGCTATGCCAGCTTTATGGACGCGCTGCGCGATGCCAAAGCTCTCATGGCCGCCAGCGCTCGCCCGACCTCGATTGAAACCATTGACGACACCGTGCTGCAGCTGGCCATGGATGACTTTGTTTGGGATAGCGTGGCAGCGTTTTTCCCCTCCACCGGTAGTACGCCGATTCGCGGCATTAACCTGATCGAATTTAGCGACAATGATTCTGAGCGCTTGGCCAACCGGGTTCGCTCCTTTACCGAGCACCTTGGCCTTGATGTGACCGTCGAGCGTTTAGGCTACACCCTGGCGCAGGGTCGCCCGCAGATCCAAAAAGTTTACGCCATGCGCAAACGCTCGGTGGGTTTGCTAGGCAATGTGCAGGGCGAAAAGCGGCCGATTGCCTTTGTGGAAGATACCGCCGTACCACCGGAGCACTTGGCTGACTTTATTACTGAGTTTCGCGCCGCGCTGGATGCCCGAAAGCTCTCCTACGGGATGTTTGGCCATGTGGATGCAGGGGTGCTGCACGTGCGTCCAGCGCTAGATATCAAAGATCCCGAACAGGAAAAACTGATTCGTGAGATTTCTGATGAAGTAGCGGCCCTGACCCAGAAGTACGGCGGGCTATTATGGGGGGAACACGGCAAAGGCGTGCGTTCGGAGTACGGCCCTAAATTCTTTGGTGAACTCTATCCCAGCCTGAAGCGCGTCAAAGCCGCGTTTGATCCGCATAACCAGCTAAATCCCGGCAAAATCGCGTCGCCGTTGTCTAACCTGCCCGAAGCCGTGGGTAGATCCGAAAACCATGAACTAATCGCCAAAGACAGTGACCCTGAGCTATTAACGGTTGATGGCGTCACCATGCGCGGCCAGTTGGACCGCACCATTGATGAACGGGCTTGGCAGGCCTACGACGCGGCGGTCTACTGCAATGGCAATGGTGCCTGTTACAACTACGACCTTGATGACCCGATGTGCCCTTCCTGGAAGGCCACCCGCGATCGACGTCATTCGCCCAAAGGCCGGGCCAGCTTGATGCGTGAGTGGCTGCGCCTGCAGTCCCAGGCAGGTATCGATGTGGTGGAGGAGTCGCGCAAAAAGAAAGCCGAAAACGGTTGGGGCTTTATTAAAAGTTTTCCGCTGCGCGTTGCCAATACGCTCAGCCGCAAGCAACACCACGACTATTCTCACGAAGTTTACGATGTCATGGTGGGTTGTTTGGCGTGTAAATCCTGTGCGGGCCAGTGCCCGATTAAGGTCAACGTGCCGCAGTTCCGTTCGCAGTTTTTAGAGGTCTACCATGGCCGCTATTTACGCCCGCTGCGCGATTACATCATCGGTGGCACCGAATTTATGTTGCCAACCCTTGCCAAAGTCGCGCCGCTGTATAACGCCCTACTCAATCAGCGCTGGGTAGATAGCCTGATGAGTAAAGGGCTGGGAATGAGCGACTCCCCGAAGCTTTCCCGCGCCAGCGTGAAAAAACAGCTAAGGGCTTGGGACGTTGCAGAAGCCACCCCCACCTCGCTGGCACTGCTTACCGAACAACAGCGCGCCAACAGCGTGATTATTGTCCAGGACGCGTTCACCAGCCACTTTGAAGCCAAGCTGGTGATGGACGTGGTAGAACTGCTGTCGCGGTTGAATCTGAGGGTGTTTGTGATGCCGTTTTCTGCCAACGGCAAACCGCTGCAAGTACAGGGCTTTTTAGGCGCCTTTGAGCGTACGGCGGAAAAACAGGCTAAGCGCCTGCGGGCACTGTCAGAGTTCGAAGTACCCATGGTGGGTATCGACCCTGCCATGACGCTGACCTACCGCCAGGAGTACGTCAAAGCCCTGGGGGCCGAGCAAGTGCCCAATGTGTTGATGCTGCAAGAGTGGCTGGCCACCCGTATTAATACGCTAGCGCCTAGCCAACTGAACCTAACCAATCCTGGCTTTAAGCTGCTGTCCCATTGCACCGAAAAAACCAACGCACCGGGCAGCCCCCGGGTCTGGCAGCAGCTATTTGCGGCGTTTGGCTTAGAGCTTGAGTTAATGGCAACCGGCTGCTGCGGTATGTCCGGCACCTACGGGCATGAAACCCGTAATGTCGAGACCTCCCAAACCATCTACGCCCAATCCTGGCAGCCCCAAGTGGAAGCCGATGAAAACGCGGGCAAGCTTCTCGCGACAGGCTACTCCTGTCGCAGCCAGGTAAAACGCTATTCTGGGCAAACTTTGCCGCACCCGCTTCAGGCGCTATTGGCGCAATTGACGTCGGTATCTCATCCTTATCCCAACCATATGCAAGAGAGAGCAACGAAATGACTCAACCGAACCTTCTTTCAACCAATGATGTTCGCGACCGTTTCTCTAAGGCGATGTCGGCTATGTATCAAGCCGAAGTGCCGCAGTACGGCACGCTGCTTGAACTTGTCGAGCGCGTTAATCAAGAAACGCTTAGTCAGCAGCCCGAACTTCATCGCCGCTTGGAGGCACAGGGTGAGTTGGCGCGTTTGAGCGTAGAGCGCCACGGAGCCATTCGCGTGGGAACCGCTACAGAGCTTTCCATGCTGTGCCGCCTGTTTGCCGTTATGGGCATGTATCCGGTCGGTTATTACGACCTTTCTGAAGCAGGCGTGCCGGTCCACTCAACCGCCTTCCGGCCAATCGACGATGATGCGTTGGCGATGAACCCTTTCCGCGTTTTTACCTCGCTATTGCGTTTAGAGCTTATTGAAAGCGAGGCGCTACGTCAGCGTTCAGAAGAAATTCTAGCCAAGCGCGATATCTTTACCCCAAGGGCGCGCGAACTTATTGAGCGTCACGAAACCCAGGGGGGACTATCCAGCGAAGAGGCTGACCAGTTCGTTAAAGAAGCTCTGGAAACTTTCCGTTGGCACCAGGATGCGACGGTCGATCTGGAGACTTATCAGGCCCTACATGATGAGCACCGTTTGATTGCTGATGTAGTGTGCTTCCGTGGGCCGCATATTAATCACCTGACGCCACGCACCCTGGATATCGACGTAGTACAGCGCCGCATGCCGGAGATGGGCATGAACCCCAAAGCCGTCATTGAAGGGCCGCCGCGTCGTGAATGCCCCATTTTGCTGCGCCAAACCAGCTTTAAAGCGTTAGAAGAGTCAATTCACTTTGCTGGTGACGCGCAAGGTACTCACACGGCTCGCTTTGGTGAAATTGAGCAGCGTGGAGTGGCGCTAACACCGAAAGGTCGTGCGCTTTATGATCAGTTGCTTACTGAGGGTCGCAAGCAAACCGCAGGGTTGGATAACGACGCCCACCAGACGGTTATGAATAACGTTTTTGCCAAGTTCCCTGATAACGATGAAGCCATGCGCCGTGAGTCGTTAGCGTATTTTCACTATCATCTGACCGAGAAGGGTCAGGCCGCTAAAGGTGTTGATAGTGCCGATATTGAGGCGTTAATCGCCCAGGGCTTGGTAGAAGCACAGCCGATTACCTATGAAGACTTCCTGCCGGTCAGCGCGGCGGGTATTTTCCAGTCAAACCTGGGCGGTGCAGAGAGCGAAGCCTATGCTGGAAATGCCAATCGCGATGCCTTTGAAGAAGCGTTGGGTGCTCAAGTAACGGATGAGCTATCGCTCTATGCTGAACGCGAGCGAATGTCCAAGCAGAAAGTGCTGGCTTCACTGATAGGTTAAACACGCTTTTCTTGCTCTCCTGAATTCAACTAGGGCCTGTTGACGTTTCACATAGGCAGCCATAAAAAACCACAAGCTAAGGCCACCGTGCTTTCGTAGTTTCGCTTGAGCTTGTCGTAACGCGTCGCTATGGCGCGATACGGCTTCAACCGAGCAAAGGCATTTTCCACCAGATGACGATAGCGATATAACTCTCTGTCTAAACTGCCATTTCCTGTCTTTGAGTTGCGTTTGCGTGGGGTCACCGAGTCCATCCCTTAGGCGTCAACCTGCTCGCGGATACGCTCACTGTCATACCCCTTGTCAGCCACTAATGCCCCGCCTGTTGGCAACTCATCAATCAGCGCCTGTGCCTCGGTGCTGTCGTGTACGTCACCTCCGGTGATTCTGAATGCAATCGATAGTCCATAAGCGTCAACGGCTAGGTGTATCTTGCTTGTATTGCCCGCACGTCTTTTACCAATGGCTTCTACTTCCTTTGTGGCAGCCCCTGTGCAGTCTTGATGCGCCTTGATATAGGAGCCATCAATGAAGAGCCACTCCGTATCTGGATCTTCCACTAACCGATTAAAAACAGTCACCAGCTTGTCCGCGGCCGACCAGGCGTATAGACCGTATTCCAGTGCCCAAAGGCGTCCGGTAAATCGCGCCACTGGCAGCCGGTACGGATTCGGTAAAGTATGCCTTCTACTGTCATCCGAAGATCAGCCTTGTCATAGATACGTTGTTGAAGCAGGATAGGTTTTAGCTTCGACCAGTGTTCATCCGTGAGCATCAGTCGGGGCATGGCAAGCTCGCAGTTTGTTGGTGCCGGAACCTGTATTCTGCGATTTTGTCCATATCCTGCCAATGCTATCCTTCAAAACGTCAATAGGCCCTAGTTAGGGCGCGCCAAATTGCAAAAAAAAGGGGCCTGCGAGAAATCACAGGCCCCTTTTTTTCTATCAGCCGGAACGGAAGCTTGGCATTTAAGCGGTTCCGCTTTAGCGGCGATGTGCTTCGAACTATCTGCCGTCTTATAGTTCTGCCTGCTCCGTGTCAAGGCGTCTCGTAAAACCCTTGATGTCATTCAAGCTAATGATGCCTCGCCGGTCGCTTTGCGCTGTTGGCAGGCACGCTTAATCATACGATAGCGGGAGCGGATCTCGTCACGCTCCATATAACAGCCCTGTAACCAGCGATGACCGCTTGTGCCCTCAAAGGCATCGCGAGCATGGAGCAGCCGCCGGTTATCAAATATTACTAGGTCGCCTGGTTGGTAGGTGAAGCGGATGGCGAATTGGGGATCTTGCAGCACTTTCTGTAAAACCATTAGCGCTTCGTAGGCAGGTTCTACCTCCTCGAAGTCGGTTTGCAACGGTCCACGCAGGAAGTCAGCAATGCGAACTTCACACAGCTCTCCGCGCTCATCAATGCGAATGATCGGCGAGTACCAAACGTAGTCGGTGTTCTTGGCGGTATTAGCAAAGCACCAACGCACTCGGGTCAGGGTGGTAAAGGCCTCTGAATGATGCTCACGCAGAGCCTCGGCCACGGCAAAACCATCAAGCATTACCGCCTCGCCGCCTTCTACGCTGTTTTCTAGGCAGTGCAGCATCTGCATTCCCGGCTGATACTCCCTGGTCGGCAAGTCGACATGGGGGGGCAGAGCGATAGACGTGTAAGCGTTAGAGTCAGGGTTAGGTTTGGCTTTGACGTCAAATAGCATACCGAAATTAGTGGGTCTTACTGGGCCGATGCGCTGGGCTATCGCTTTGAGCGAGTCGGGCTTGATGGGCAAGTTGCAAAGGCGTATTAGACCCTTGCCCAAAATACTTGAAAGAGCAGGAGCGAGAATGGCCTCTTCTGCCTCACTGCCCGCTTCGGTGTCGAGGAGCCCTGTGGCGTCCAGGCTGTCTGGGCCGTCTGCTGAGTTTCTCTTCCATGTCTTTACCGACACGAGCGGTGCTGCGGGATCGCCAGTATTGTCGTAGTCGTGAGCTCGAAGCCAGCCGGGGTGGAAGCGCAAGCGCCGTCCTTCAGGCGCAAAATCTATGCACAATGCGCCAGCTTCATCGATGTCAGCTGCGGCAATTTCAGGCCAGCTGGGTAAGGTGGAAAGATCGAGAATACGCTCACGAGTCGCCGGATTGACGGTCGTCTCGTCAGCGGCGTTCTCACGCAACCAGATGCTATGGTAGCGACTCTCGCGTCCGTCACTCCAGCATACTGTTAGTACGCGTGGCTTGAAGGATACCTTTTTGAGGCTAGCCTCAATGGGCCAAACATTGTAATCAGGTGTTAGAGGAAGTGCTTGGGACATGTTGGCCTCCTAGGCGATTGGCTATAGCGCATAGAATGCCTGTCAGGAGCATGTGATTCGCGGCAGGATTCGACACTAACTATGCACGATTCGACACTGCTTGCTGGCGTAGTTGGCTGGGGGTGGAGCCGTAATGGTGACGAAAGGCACGGCTGAAGCTTGAAGCCGAGGCAAAGCCACAGGCCAGACTGATGTCCATAATGCTATGGGGTGTTTCACTCAGCAGCCAGTAGGCATGGTCTAAACGCCGGGCCAAGTACGTTTTTTGAGGCGATATCGCTAAATGGCGGGCGAAGAGCCGGTCGAGACGTCGCCAGGTAATGCCTAGTTCATTAGCCAGTGCACGGATGCTTAGCGGTGACTCCAGGTGGTCATCCATTAAGGTGATGGCCCGTTGAAGCATGGGTTCTTGGGGAATCGCTGGATTGCGCTGTCGACTGGCTGGACGCCGCCCCTGCTCATGGATGAGCTGATCGCGTACCTGTTTGGCGAGCGCATCACCGTGTCGGCGCCGGATTAGGTCAAGGCTCATATCGATGGCTGCACTGCCACCGGCACAGGAGAACCCCTCGTCGGTAACCTCGTATATTGACTCAACGACGTCAACTCGGGGAAAGCGTGTGCTGAAGTCAGCTAGGCACTCCCAATGCAGGGTCACCGTTTTGTCATCGAGAAGGCCCGCAGCGGCTAGCGCATAGCAGCCGGTATCGATGCCGCCAAGCACACAACCTTCGTAAGCGCGCGCCCGTAACCAGTCAATCAGTTCGCCATCAATAGCACTCTCTGGGTCAAAGCTTGCACAAACGGCCAGGCTAGGAACTTGAGGGGCTGTGTGAAGGGAGCCGCTGGCAATGAGTGTCATGCCGTTGGAGGCCACCACCGGCTCGCCATCGCGGCTAATCACATCCCACCTAAAGAGAGGGCGCCCATCGATACGATTGGCAATACGTAGCGGCTCAATAGCAGAGAAGAAGGCCACCATGGCGAAGCGCGGTAGGAGAAGAAATCCAATGCGTTCGGGGAGGGTATCAGAGGGCTGGAGTCTCATAATCGCGAAGTCCCGGTAAACCGAAAGCCCATAACTCTTGAGTGTTCGTCACAACGTTGTGAGCGCCATTAATCAAGTCTTCAAGGGGCGTGTAATGCGCTTGAGTTCCAGGTAAGCGCCCAGTCCCAAATCGCCCAGTTCGCGACCTATGCCACTGCGCTTCATACCACCCCAGCTCCCTTGGGGCGGCGCTACCTGATCGCTGTTGCACCAGACGTTGCCTGCCTCAAGGCGCCGGGCGATGGCCTCGGCGCGGTCAGCGTCGCCAGTTACAACGGTGGCCGCTAAGCCGAAGTCGCTGCCGTTGGCCAGGCCAATGGCCTCTGCGTCGTCGGCAACGCGGCGTGCGCAGAGCAACGGGCCAAAGATCTCCTCCTGCCACAGGCGGCTGGTGGTGGGCACTTCTCGGTAGAGGCGCGGCGCCACAAAGAAGCCACACCCAGGCAAGGCGATGGTGGGTGTTTTACTACTGAGACCCTCCTCATTGGCTAGAACCATATAGCCCTGGACCCGTTCACGCTGGGTAGCGCTGACCAGCGGTCCCATATCGGTTCCTTTCGTCATGGGGTCGCCCAAATGGAGCTCTGAGATGGCGGCGTCAATGGCTGCATAGAGGTCGTCCGCCACACTCTCATGAACCAATAGCCGGCTGGTGGCCGAGCACATTTGGCCAGCGTTATAGCAAATGCCGGCCATCACCAGATCCCGAGCAAGGCCGAGATCGGCATCCTCGGTGACAAGAATCGGTGACTTGCCGCCCAGTTCCAGGGAGACCGGCCTGACACCCTGGGCAGCCGCGTGCATCACCGCTTCGCCCACCGCATTGCTGCCAGTGAAGGATAATTTGTCGATACCGGGATGTCGGCTCAGCGGGGCGCCGATCCCCTCGCCGTCGCCCAGCAGTAGATTGAATACCCCCGGTGGCAGGCCAGCCTCTATAACAATCTCCGCCAGTATTCGCTCGGGCAGGGGGGTGACCTCGGAGGGTTTGAACACCACCGCGCAGCCAGCGGCGAGCGCTGGCGCCAGTTTCCAGGCACTACTGACCAACGGGAAGTTCCAAGGGGTGATCAGCCCCACCACGCCGATGGCATCCCAGTAGTGGCGCGCTTCCAGGTCGGCTTGACCCGCATCTGCAACGGTCCCCTGGCGTTGCCCCAGGGCTACGGCGGCCTTGGCGTAGTAGCGGTAACAGGCAATGGCATCGTCCAGATCCTGGTGCGCCTCTACCAAAGGTTTGCCGTTGTTGCGGCAGGAAAGTTCGGCGAGGGCCTGACGGCGGGTTTCAAGCCCCGCCGCGATGGCCACCAGGTACTCGCCTCGACTTACCTCCGGCATGGCTCGCCAGCCGGGTAGGGCGCGCCGAGCCGCTGCCACGGCGATATCGACGTCTGCCGAGTCACCGCAGGTCACCTCGGCCAGGAGGGATTCGTTATAGGGGTTGAGCACCGGCCGACACGTCTGGCTTCGGCTCGGTACCCAGGCGTTGTCAATAAACTGTTCGTTCAGGATGTCTTTGCAAGCGTTTATGGAAGCAGGCATGGAGTGTTTCCTGTTCAGCGAAGAGGCAGCCAGCGGCGTCGCGTTGGCCGCATGCCGGGAAAATTGAGCTCTACAAGACGTAGCGCCAGCGTTAGCACCACCGTGGTGGCCAGGTAAATACCGGCGATCAGCAGTAGGGGTTCGTAGACCAGGAAGGTCTCGTCGCGGATGATATTGGCCGCTTGTAATAGATCCATCAGGGCAATAGTGGAAACCAACGGAACCGACTTGAGCAACAGGATCATCTCGCCGGTAAGCGTGGGTAGACAGAGCTGTATGGCTCGCGGCAGCCATAGCCGGGTAAGCACCTGGAAACCTGAGAGGCCGAAGGCGCGGCCAGCCTCTAATTCGCCCTGGGGAACGCTCTGCATCGCGCCGCGGATTACCTCGCCGGAGTAAGCGCCCACGCTGAGGATGAAGGTCACCGCAGCGAAGAAGAAGGGGTCGCGTAGCAGCGGCCAGAATAAGCTGTCGCGAATGCCTGGAACTCCCTCCAGCAGGCGTCCTACGCCATAGTAGAAGAAGAACAGCTGCACCAGTAGCGGTGTACCGCGTATTACGGTGGTAAAAGCCCAAGTCAGCCAAGCCAGGGGACGGGGCCCGCGGATCCGTGCCAGCGCCACCCCCACTGCTAGCAACAGGCCGCCCACCGCCGAGACCAGCAGTAGCCAAAGGGTATTGATAAACCCCTCCCACAGGTAGCCCTGATAGAAAGGATCGCTCAGCCAGGAAAAATCCATATCAGGCCTCCGTGGGTTGGCCGCGCCGCACATAACGCTCAAGGCGCGCGAACAGTGCTGTGGAGCTAAGCGTCATTAGCAGGTAAATAACCCCCGCGGCAGCGTAGAAGAGGAAGTAGGCGCGGCTACTGGCGGCGGCTTGCTGGATAGTGAAAAACAGCTCGTTGAAGCCGATCACACTGATCAGCGCGGTATCTTTGATTAAGATCAACCACAGGTTGGACATGCCTGGCAGGGCGTTGGGTAGCATGCCTGGTAGCACAATGCGATGGAAACGGGCCCAGCGTGAGAAGCCAAAGGCGCTAGCGGCCTCCAGCTGACCACGGGGAATGGCCAGGATGGCGCCGCGGAATACCTCGGTCATATAGGCGCCCTGAACGAAGGCCAGTACGCCCACTGCGGTGGCGAAGCCGGTGATCTGCACGGCACCCGCCATGCCTAGATACGCTAGTAGGGCATCCAGCGCCTGCCCACCGGCATAGTAGAGCAGAAGGATCAATAGCAGTTCGGGCACCGCCCGGATCAACGTGGAGTAGGCGGTAGCCAGGCCACGTAAAGGCGCCCAAGGGCTGAGCTTTGCGCCAGCGCCCAGTAGTCCCAGCAGTAGTCCGATGGCATAGGCCAGCACGGCAATCTCTACCGTGGTCAGCGCGCCGCTAAGAATGGGGCCGGCCCATTCGCCGAGCCCCTCCGGTGTCATGGCAGTCATGATCGACTATTTCCTTGGTCACAGAACGAACCCCCGATATCTATGGCACCGGGGGAAGACGTTAACAGCCAGTTATTACTCAGTCGTAGACGCAGACATCGGTGCCCAGGTACCGCTCGGAAAGGCTGGCGCAGGTACCTTCTTCAATCACCGTGGCGATGGCGGTATTAAGGGCCTCGCCCAGTTCGTCATCCGCTTGGCGAAGGCCAATACCGATGCCTGCGCCATAAGCCTCATGCCGGGGGGCGGTGGCTTTGATCTCGAATCCTTCCGCCTCGTCGCGATCAAGGAACTGCAGCATGGCAATCTCATCCGCCAAAATGACGTCCAGGCGCCCTGAAAGCAGGTCGTTATTGACCTGCTCGGCCTGATTGTAGAGCCTGATATCCACGCCGCTATCGCGTAGTTCACGGCGGGCGTAGGTGGCGTTGGTGGTGGCCCCTTGAACCCCCATCGTCAAGCCGTCCAGGCCCTCGGGGATATCGAGCGTTGCATTGATTGCTGCCACATAAGCGCCGGGTGTGAAGTAGTAGGGGCGAGTGAAGTCGATGACTTGCTGGCGCTGCTCGGTGATTGACATGGAGTTCATGATCATGTCGATGCGTCCGGCATTTAACGAGGGAATAATGCCACTCCAACCGGTGGGCACAATGTCACATTCGCGGCCCATGGCGTCACAAAAAGCATGGGCCAACTCCACCTCAAAGCCCGTCCAGTCACCGCTTGCGGCCTTGTAGGTGAAAGGTGGGTAGGGTTCACCGGAGATACCCACCTTTAGAGGCTCGGCGGCCTGGGCAGTGTGGCCGAGGGCAAGCGCAGTCACGGCGGTAATCATCATGGGGAATTTCATGGTCTTCTCCTGTTAGATCGGTTCTTGTGATGGTGGTTCTTGTTATGGCGATGTGGCGTCGTCAAGCCGCAGGGGCCATGAACTGGCGGCAGCGAGGATCATCAAAAACTTCTTCCGGTGTGCCTTCGGCGGCGATACGCCCCTGGTCGAGATAGACCAACTGGTCGGAAACCTCTCGGGCAAAGTGCATCTCGTGGGTGACCAGCAGCATGGTGCGACCCTCGTCGGCGAGGCCGCGGATCACCCCCAGTACCTCGTTGACTCGCTCAGGATCCAGCGCTGAGGTAGGTTCATCGAAGAGCAGCAGCCGCGGTTCCATCGTCAGTGCCCGAGCAATAGCCACCCGCTGCTGCTGCCCGCCGGAAAGGAAGGCAGGGTAAGCGTCGCGCCGGTCGGCCATGCCGACGCGCGCTAGATAGTGCTCGCCCAGGGCAGTTGCGCGTTTGCGGGAGAGCCCCTTGACTCGCATAGGGGCCTCAATGACGTTGCCCAGCACGGTTAAGTGGGGCCAAAGATTGAACTGCTGGAAGACCATCGCCACTTTGGCGCGCAACCGTTGCAGTTGGCGCCGATCCAGACCGGTGATGTCGCCCTGGGGATTGCGGGTGAAGCGAATCGCTTCATCGGCAATCCCCAGCTCGCCCTGGTCGGGTCTTTCCAACAGGTTCATGCAGCGTAACAAGGTGCTCTTTCCTGAGCCGCTGGCGCCGATAATAGACGTGACGCTTCCTTCGGGCACTTCAAGGGAGACCCCTTTGAGTACCTCAAGATCGCCGAAATGTTTGATGAGGTGGTTAGCGACTACCGCCGGAGCGGTGGTGGCGCGTGAGCTGGAAACAGGCGGAAATGATGATGTCATAGGCAACCGGCCTCCGTAGCCGGGGTGGGTGACAGTTCGGCTCGGGCACGCTCAGCACAGGCCGCCAGGCGTAGGCTAGCCGTGGTGAGGTGCTCGGCCTCGATGGTCAGGCTGAGTCGCACAAAGCCCGCTGCTGAAGGCCCAAATGCTTCGCCGGAGAGTACCGAGATGCCCTCCTCGTCAAGCAGTCGATCAGCAAAGGCTTGGGAGGAGAGGCCGGTGGCACGAACATCCACCATCAGAAACATTCCTGCTGGCGGGCGGATAGCGGTCACCGCGGTACTCTCGGCGAGTGCCTCGCAAACAGCGTCGCGGCGTTGCCGGTAGGCTTCGCGCATGGCGTGCAGCTCGACAGGGGGCGTTTGAAGGGCCTCACAGGCGGCATCTTGAATAAAGTCCGGGCATCCATAGAGCATGCACAGCGCCAAATGGGTGAGGTGCTCAATCAGCGCCGCGGGGCCCAACACCCAGCCCAAGCGCCAGCCGGTCATGGCATGGGATTTGGAAAGGCTGCTGACAATTACGCTTCGCTCGGCCATGTGCGGAAGCGTTGCAGGGCATAGGTGTTCGCCCTCGAAGATGAGCTCGGCGTAGACCTCGTCGGCGATCAACCAGAGGTCGTGGTGTCGACACAATGCGGCGATGGCGTCCCAGGTGTCGGCATCAATCAACTGACCGGTGGGGTTGTGGGGGCTGTTCAGTAATATCGCCCTAGTGCGGGGTGTGATGGCGTCCGCGAGAGCCGCTGGGTCGAGGCGAAAGTCTTCTTCGGGCTGCAGTGGCACCTGTACGAGCTCGGCACCAGTTGCACGCAGCACTGCCTCGTAGGTGACATAGCTCGGCTCGGGCACCAGCACTTCGTCGCCGGGATCTAGCAAGCACTGGGCGGCGGCATAGAGACCGCACTGAGCACCGGCCATGACAATAACGTTATCCGGGCCTGCATCAATGCCTTGGCGGCGGTAGCCCTCGGCGATCGCCTGGCGCAGCGCCCGCTTGCCCTGAACATCCGGGTAGTGGGTAGCGCCACCGCGTAGGCTAGCCACAGCGCTCTCGACAATCGGCGCCGGAGTGGCAAAGTCAGGATCCCCCACCGACAGCACGGTGATCTCCTCACCAGCGGCTTGGCGGGCCAGGGCGCGGTAGTGAATATCCCAGGCTGCTGCTCCTTCGCCAGCGATGCGGCCGGTGAGTTTTGAATAGTGCATAGGGTTCCTATTTGGGGTCTGGTGAGAAGGAATCGTCAGCGCCATCCAGCCGCCGTTTTTCGGCTTGCCAGGCTCGGTCACTGCCAGCGGGGCTGGCCGCCCAAGTTTCGTATTGTTGGGCGACGTGTTCGGCCAAGGAGGGCGATGCCAAGCGCAGCGTCTGGCCGGTGGCCTGAGCTGCTAACTGTGCCTGGCAGCTGCGCTCCAGGTTGCGCATGCGCAAGAAAGCGTCACCAACGTTTTGGCCACAGGTCAGTAAACCGTGCTGACGCAAGATCATCGCCGAATGATCGCCCAGGTCGTCAGCCAGGCGTTGACGTTCATCAAGCGCCAGCGCAATGCCTTCGAAGTCGTGGTAGGCCAGCCGTTCGTAGAACGCCAGCGACCACTGGTTGAGCGGCAGGAGGCCTTCTTCAAGACAGGAGAGCGCAACGCCAGCCACGGTATGGGTGTGCAGTACACAGTTAACGTCGGGTCGGGCGGTGTGGAGAGCGCTGTGTATGGTGAAGCCGGCCGGGTTGATGCCCAGTCCGGTAGGGTCGTCAATCACCTTGCCGTCAGCATCTACCGTCACCAGTGACTCGGCGCGTACTTCGTCGAAACGCAGGCCGTAGGCGTTGAGAAGAAAGCGCTCGCCAGGCAGGCGCGCCGAGATATGCGTATCGATACCGTCGTCCATGCCGTCCAAAGCGATCAACCGATAGGCAGCGGCCAAGTCCCGGCGAACCTCATCCTCCTGAGAGGCATAGGTACTCATAGGCTGGCCTCTACTGCCGCCTGGGCGTCCATGCCGTTGTAGGTGGTGACACCCTCCAGGAAGCTAGCGACACGCTCAGGGTGTTGTTTGATCCACTCTCTGGCCACCGCATCAAGATCCCGCTCCTCTAGGCTGAAGGCGCTGATGAATTCGCTCTGCTCATCGGCGGAGAAGGTGAACTGATCAAGCAGGCGGGTCAGGTTGGGGTTAGCCTCGGTGTAACGTTTAGCAACGATGGTTTTTACATCGCTTTGGCCGTTGTTCTTGCCGAAAACGCCCTCTGGATCATCCAGGATATGCACGTCGTACTCGGGGATCATCCAGTGGGGCGTCCAGCCGTAAAAAAGAATCCAGCGGTTCTCGTCTACGGCGGCTGCCACCTCGCTGAGCATACCCGGTGTGGAAGACGGCATCCCTTTCCAATCACCAAGACCATAGGTATCGGCCGCGATGGCGCTCTCGATCATGTCGGTGACGGTGGAGCCACTCTCAATGCTGTAGACACGGTGGTTAAAGCGTTCGGCAGTTTCAGGATCGGCCAACTGCTCGGCGCTGGTCACACCCGCCGCATAGACATAGCCCGGCACCGCGAAACCCATGCGGGCACCTTCCACGTTGTTACCCAGATCGACAATCGCACCGGCCGCCATGGAAGCGTCATAGCTTTCCTGTTGGGCAGGCAGCCAGCCGGCCAGGAAGGCATCAGCCTCGTCGCTCTGCAGTGTCTGGTAGCCCACTGTGGAACTGACTTCAAGTATCTCAACGCGATATCCCAGTGGCTCTGCTAGCTGGGCGAGAATTTCGCTCTTGACCGTTACCCCGGGCCAGGGGGGAGCTACTAGACGCAGTTCGTCGCTGACGTCTTGAGCCGCTTGGGCAGCGAACGGCAGCAGACCAGTGAGAGCCAAGAGGGCCAGTAAGGCGGGTCTACGCATATCAGGTCTACGCATATTAAGTCTCAGCATGTCAGGATCCTTGTGTATCGATTAATCGATCTATTTTGGTTATTGCAAAGTGCTCATCCAGGCGGCGGCGTCTACCTCAATCAGTAGAGGTGAGGTCTCTTCGCCCAGTTGGGCAAGCGCCTCGCCGAGGGACGCGGGGTTACCCACTGCGCGATAGCGGCAGTTGAACGCACTGGCCAGGTCGGCAAAGTCTGGGGCCGTCAAGTCGACGCCTAACTGCGGCACCGCATGCATGGCCATGTAGCGGCGAATTTCGTCATAGCCTTGGTTGTTCCAGATCAGCACTGCCACTGGGTAGGACAGGTCACGGGCAGTGCCCAGCTCACCGAGAACAAACTGCACCCCGCCGTCGCCCACTAAGGCAACCACGGGTTGTTCTGGGCAGGCCAGGGCAGCGCCGAGAGCAGCAGGCAGGCCATAGCCCAATGTGCCGTAGCCGGTGGCTGAGTTGAACCAGCGGCGTGGCGTGGGTAGCGAAGCCAAAAAATTGCCTGCATACACTGGCCCGGTGGAGTCGCCGACCAAGATGGCATTGGGAAGTGTGGCCTGCAGAGTGGCGTAGAGTGGCACATAGGGGGCCAGATCGGGATCTTTATGCAGTGCCAACGCCTGACGAGTACCGACGGCGCGTCCATCGGCCTCGCGGCGCTCGGGCAGTGCCTGCAACAATGCTGCTATGGTCTCGCTAGCATCGGCGACCATAGCCAGATCGGCACACTGGTTGCGGCCCAATTGCTGAGGGTCGATGTCTACCCGAATTAGCCGTCCGTTGAGGTGGAAGCCCTCGTCAAACACTAGGTCGTAGTCGGTTTCGCCCAGCTCGGTGCCCAGCGCCAGAATGATATCGGCATCGGCTGCCAGGGCACGCGCAGCGGGCAGGCTCATGGTGGCCCCCAGATCAAGCGGGTGGTCTAGCCCCAGCACGCCCTTGGCGTTGATCGTCGTTAGCGCCGGGGCCTGCAGCCGATCAACCAAGGCGCGGGCGGCCTCGGGGGCCGCCACGCAGCCGCCACCCAGCAGCAACAGTGGGCGCTCGGCCTGGCTTAACCACTCGGCGGCGCGAGCAATGGCGGCGGGCGCCGGGGCTGGGGGGAACACCTCGATCGGACGCGGCAGGTTATCGGCAACCGGTGCGTCAAACAGGTCGATAGGAATCTCGATGTGCACCGGCCCTGGTCGTGCACCGCGAAAGATGGCAAAAGCGCGGGCCATGATCTCCGGCAGGGCGGCCGGGTCGTGCAAGGTGTGGCTAAAAACACTGACGCCTGCCAGGGTTTGTTGCTGGTTAGGCAGCTCATGGAGCCGCCCCTGGCCACGCCCAAGCGTGTTGCGGCGGTTAACGCTGGAGATCACCAGCATGGGCACCGAGTCCGCCAGTGCTTGACCCATTGCCGTGGCGATGTTGGTCATGCCGGGGCCGGTGATGATAAAGCAGGCGGCGGGCCGACCGCTGGCGCGAGCGTAGCCGTCGGCCATAAAGCCTGCGCCCTGCTCATGACGCGGGGTGATGTGGCGTATTGGCCCTTCGCCTAACGCGCGGTAGAGCTCAATCGTATGTACCCCAGGGATACCGAACACGGTGTCCACCTCGTAGGCTTCCAGCAGGCGCAGCAGCAACTGGGCGCAGGTCTGGCTCATCGTAACGCCTCCTCGGAGAGCGGTTCGGGGAGACCACCGCGGGGCGTGCGCCCCAGTACTCTCTCAACCATGGGGACAAAGTGTTCCAGGGGCAGGGTGTCATAATCGGGATCAAAGCTGGCTTGATCCCAGCGGTCGCAGAAGCGAACTGTGCGCTCATAGGCAGGGTGGTCGCGGTATTGCTCCCGAGCGTGGGGATCCTGCCCGAAGAAATGCCGGTAGTGATACCCCTGGAAGAGTTCGTGGTGACGGATCATCCAGGCGTTGAGCGGATCGACGAAGGGTTCAAGGATAGCCGCGGCGATCTCGGCGTGATTAGCCGGGGTCAGGTCGTCGCCGATATCGTGAAGCAGTGCGCAGACGACCATTTCCTCGTCGGCTCCGTCGCGCAGCGCCCGGGTGGCGGTCTGCAGGCTATGTTCATAGCGATCCACCGGATAGCCGTGGTGATCACCGGCCAAGTTATGCAGATGGGCGAGTACCCGGCGCGGGGTATCGGAGAGATAGTCGCGAAAGCGGGCATCAATCAGTGCCCAGTCATCGCGCTGGGCCTCGCCGAAGTAGCGAAAGCGAGCTTGATTCATGCGGGTTCTCCTTGGCTCTGTGGGTTGGTGAGCCGCTGTTGCAGCACGCGACGACGGCTGGTGGTGCTGTCGCGATCGACATAACCTTGACGCATATGGCGTACGCCGCCGGCGAGTTGGAAAGCGCTGCGCCCGTGCAACAGACGATAGTTATCGATAATCAGCATCTGGCCTGGATCGAGCTTCAGGTGCAGGGTTAGTTCTTCGCCAGTGATCAACTCATAGAAGGCTTTGCGGGCGGCATAGTAAGCCTCTAACTCTTTCGCGAGCAGCGCTGGAATGTATTCGGTACGGTTGGAGTAGCGCACCCGGACGGGCTCGCCTCTGCTGTCCAGCTCGATCAAAGGGCCTTCACTTTCCAGATAGGTATCGGCGTCGCAATAGCGAAAGCTGGGTGTTACCCGAGTGAGACAGGCGTAGGCGCTTGGGTCGCGCTGGCGAAGCAGGCGCGCCGCCATAAAGCCATCGGCCAAGGTGCTGTCGCCGCCCTCGGCGGCATTGGCCAGGCAATGCAACCAAATATAGCCGGGAATAGGATCCCGGTAGGGGTTGTCGGTATGGGGCTCTAAGCCGCGCTGAGTCATGGTCAGGTCGTAGGCGTTGGCCACCGACTTGACGTCGGCGATGCCGCCCCAGTTGGTGCGTCTTAGCGGGCCAATGCGATCGATGAGTGGTTGCATGCCGTCGCTATCGGCGGGCACTCCCGAGACGATGACAAAGCCGTTTCGATGTAGCGCATCGAGCATGTCCAGCAGCGCCGAGTCATCCTCAAGGGCGGTGGCGAAGTTGGCCTCGGAGATTGGCGCCTGCGCGGCATCCCAAAGTTGCCGGGGTGAATCGCTGGTCTGCTTGTCAAACAGTGTTGCAAGCGTAAACGTAGTGCTGTGACCATCACTGAAATTCAGTGTTAGCTCTTCATCAGAGGCTTCGGCTCTCTCAATGGCCAAATCAAGCGGTATCTCAGCAGCTTCGATCAGGCGTTGGCCGGTATAGGGGTCTCTGGTTGCATCATCGGGGCTGCGTTCGCGTAGCCATAAGGCAGTAAATTCGTACTTATGATCCTGGTGGTTAAGGACGAGGCGTTGGCGATTGGCCTGAGTAATGACATGAGTCATGGCAGCGCATCCATAGTTTATGTTAATGGAACTAAATCTATGGTAACTGCCCCAATTCAACATGACTTGATAGTATTGGCCATATGTTTGATTATATTGGTCATGATTGATGTTACTAACGCCCCATGGCCATATCCGCGCCCTGATTCGCCACCCCTGCTGACCCCAGAGCAAGCCGAGCACACTCTGAATGTATGGCTAGTACCGCGTTTCTCCATGCTGACACTATTCGGCCTACTTGAGCCGCTGCGTGTGGCTAATCGTTTCGGCCGCGACCTCGTTGCCTGGAGGCTGCTCTCTGCCGATGGCGATGCTGTGGTGGCCAGTAACGGGGTTCGCATCGACGTAGACGGCGCATTATCGTCGCTGGAGGACTCGTCACACCTGATGGTGGTTTCTTCTTACGATGCGGAGGCAACGGTGCGCTCACAGGATCGCGCTGTGCTGCGCCGAATTGCCGCTCACGGTGGTTGGCTGGGTGGGCTGGATACGGCGCCCTTCATATTGGCGCGAGCGGGCGTATTGGCCGGTCATCGTGTGGCATTGCATTGGGAGAGCGTGCCGGGCTTTCGTCGAGAGTTCCCAGCGTTGGAGATTAGTCCGGCCCATTACGAGTTCGACGCTATGCGTCTGACTGGCTCTGGTGGAGCGGGGAGCATCGACATGATGCTAGCATGGATAGAGAATGCCTATGGCCCTGCCCTGGCCGATGCTGTGGGACGGCAATTGATTCACGAGAGGCCAAGCGGCAATGGCGTTGAGACTCCACGGCAACACTACGGGGATCTGCCGCGCAGTGTGGTGCAGTCGCTGGCGGTAATGGAGGCCAACTTGTTTCAGGCGCTACCTATCCCAGAGGTGTGTAAATTGGTAGGGCAATCGCAGCGTCAACTAACACGGTTATTTAGGCGCCACTTTGACGAGACTCCTCAGCAGTGTTACCTAGGAATGAGGCTAGACCGGGCACGCCAGTTACTCGCCGATAGCCGCATCCTGGTGACCGAGGCGGCCTTGGCCACCGGCTTTACCCAGCCTGCACATTTCACTCGAGCCTACCGGAAACGCTTTGGTGAAGCTCCCAGTGCCACTGCTGATAAGCGCTTAGATGCCGAGCGGTATCTGCATATTGAGACGCCTGATCTCTGAGGCGCGCAGGATTTGGCAAGCGTCATTGCTATCGCTATTTTGCTACGAAAGATCGAATCAATATTATGCTACTTGAGGCTCAGTATTCGATTTGAGTAGGCCTTATCTGGGATTGGGCATAGCATCGGTAGTTTGCACACTACCTCTGAACATCAAGCCACGATCCAAGACGTCAGTCGACGTCTTGGATCGTTTTTGATGAATGAGTGTGTTGGTGGACTTTAGTGGCAAAGTAAGGTCGGCTACCGGTTTATAGTTTATCCAGTATCGTTCCTCAGCCTTATTGGGGCTTTTTTGTATGCAACCTGTGTAGAACGGTTCAGCCGCTAGCGGCTGAAACCAGTCTCCGATACGAGAGTTGCAGGTTAGCTTCTCCAGGGCGCGCCAGATTACAAAAAGGATCTGCGATTTCTCACAGGCCCTATATGGGGTGTGACCAAATGGCGCGGCCCATCTTCAACGTTCAAACTTGAGCTTTCCTTTTCTCAAAGACGATATTAAAGCTATAATGCTCAGGATATATATTTAAGGTTTATCTTAAATTTTAAAAAAATATAGGAATGTAGACTATGGCGTCAGTACTGAGTGATTATCTCAAAAAAGAACAGATGTTGAAGCAACTGCAGGAAGAGCTGCAAGCGTTGGAAAATAACAGTGAGCTAAAAGCAGAGCTTGAATTCAAAGAAAGACTACAAGCACTTATGACGGAGCACGGCAAATTAGCGCGCGATGTATGTGAAATGCTTGACCCATCTTACCGCTCTAAACCAGCAAAAGCTGGCAAGGTAAGCACAAGCAGTACAGATGGTCGTAAAAAACGCCCTTTGAAGGTATACAAAAACCCACACACTGGCGAAACGGTAGAAACCCGTGGCGGCAATAACAAAGTCATCCAAGAGTGGAAGGCTGAATTTGGTAATGAAGAAGTTGTCAGTTGGGTTGTGAAAGTAACCGAGTAATAAAACTGATATTTACTTCGGGGTGGCAGCGCCAGCATGGCAAAGTTACCCCTTAAAATGCTCACTGAGTCTGCTCAGTGAGCGAAAAAGTATTTAATCGCTGTGCTGGAAAAGAAAAGCAGCGAGTAAGTCCATCAGTCATCCGTTAATTAGCATAGTGACCAGCGCTTTGTTGGTTCTTCGTCATTCAGTATGGAATGCTTTCTTTCAGTCTGAGAATGGAACTGTGTGAGATAGGCGTGGCGCACCCAAGAGTTTTGACTGCTCAACTGGGTTAAACGCTATTATTGTTGCGCCAGCCATTGGTTGAACTGCGCTTCATCAAGTGGCCGTGAAAATAAGTAACCTTGTCCTTCCAGGCAGCCGTTCTGCCGCAGGGTATCACGCTGGCTCTCGGTTTCGATGCCCTCTGCAATCGTGTGCATCTGCAAATTAGTCGCCAGCTCTATGACGGTATGCGCTATTCCAAAATGGGGTTGGTTGGCAGCATCGCCACTCACGAAGCTACGGTCAATTTTAAGTCGATCAATCGGTAGGCTGCTCAAAATACTTAGCGACGAATAGCCCGTGCCAAAGTCATCAATCGCAATACTAATACCGTGCTCTCGCATCTGCTTAAGTTTTTGTATAACACTGTTAATATCATGTGCCGCCATCGATTCGGTTAGCTCAATTTCAACGTGATATCCCTGCAAGCCTTGCGTGTGAATATAATGAAGTATATTGGCGACGAAGTTATCTTCTATCAGTTGCACAAGCGAGACGTTGATCGCCACACGGAACGTATCGTCCACGCGCCCTATTAAGCCTGCCCGCCAACGCAGCGCGGTACGAATCACCCAGTCGCCCAGTGCGACGATCATGCCGGATTGTTCAGCCAGGGGAATAAAGTGATCTGGTGGGATATGCTGGCCCTCGGCTGTCTGCCAGCGTAACAAACACTCCGCCCCCATCGCGGCACCGTCGTGTAAGCGAATAAATGGCTGGAAGTGTAACGTTAAACGCTCACTGGAGAACGCCACGCGCAAACGGCTCAACAGCTGCATACGATCACGGGCAGCATCGGCTAATTCTGTGGCGAATAAGACAGTTTTACCGCGGTGAAAATGCTTGGCCTGTTTTAAAGCCACGCCTGCGTTTTTGAGAATTTCCATGGCGTGGCGCGATGTCTTGTCGAGAATAATTAAACCGCTGGTGGCGGAAAGCCGCAGCGGCTCGTTCTGGTGCAGTCTGAAGGGTTCCGCAAAGACGGTTTCGATACTCTCTGGAGTCAAATCGCTTGCATCGCCCAATATGCCAAATACGTCGCCACTCACGCGTGCGATACACAGGCTTTTACTGAGCTGTGAGCATAGGCGCTGGGCAACCGCACGTAGAATGTCGTCGCCATAGGCATCATCAAGCACGCTGTTGATATAGGTAAAGTTATCCAAATCCACCAAAACAACGGCTTGTGGTGTGGTGGCGTTTAATCTCATCTGACGCTCTATCTCGGCAACAAACCCATTGCGGTTGGGCAGGCAGACTAAGGGGTCTTGATAAGCGAGCTGTTCAATCGATCTGTATAGCTGAAAATTTTCATAGGCGACGGCAATATTGCTACACAGTACGGCTAATAAATATTGCTCTGAGCTGGAAATAGCGCGCGGCATATCGACAAACGCGGCTAGCGCTTGGTTATCTTTTCCCGGGAAATAAACACAGACGCCGTCATGGAAAAAATGTTGCCTTTCATTAAGTGCCTGGGTCAGATGGGTACGGATGCGCTCGTTGGGCAGGGATGCCAAAGGCATATTTAACCAGCTGGAAAAGTGCCCCGTGGCGGCGACTATAAAGGACGGTTCGTTGTGCCCATGTGAGGCGGCACAAACTAGACACTCCCGTTCCGTTTTCAATAAGGCGCAAAGCTGCTTTATGACGACTGAGGAAAAATTTTGCCCGTTGGTTAGCCTGGTCAGTTCGGACGTTGCCGCTAAAATTTGCTTTAAACCATCGCGTTTAGCTTCGAGCTGTTTAATCTGCGAATATGAGCGAATGGCGATGGTAACACTGGTAAATAGCCGAATCCTTGTTAACTCTGCTTTGGTTTTATAGTCATTGATATCGTATAAACGAATAGTGTCACTTTCCGGGGCGTATCCAGGCTGTCCGGTGCGTAAAATTAAGCGAATGCTGTGGTTATTGAGCTTATCTCGTATGTTTTGCACCAAATTAAGGCCAGAGTCGTCGCTTTCCATCACCACATCGATCAAGGCAACGGCAAAATCCGCGTTTTGCTCCAGTAGGGAAAGCCCCTCTGCTGCCGAATAGGCATCTACAAAGGAGAGCGTGCGCTCCTCGATCAATGAGCCCTTTAGTGCTAGCTTGGTCGCGGCGTGCACGTCTGGATCATCATCGACGATCAATATTTTCCAGGGCGCTGGCATCGGGCTTGCGAGTTCGGCAATATCCTCCGCAAACACCAGTGGCTCATTGTTGTCGCCCATACTTCATACCCTCCCATGAAAATAATAAGCGTCGTTATGAACACATGGATAGAAGGCGGGGCCGCATGGCTATGCCGGTTCTTCAAGACTCAATAAAAGCTTCTCACTATTCAACCATGTAGGTCGTATTAAGCGAGCAGTAATACATTTGAGCATAACATCCACTTAGTCGCCAATTAGCACATTTTTAATGGTTTCTAACACTCAAAGGTAAATTTTTGTGACTTATGAGCGGGCTAGCAATATGCGGCGGCGCTAGCCTGTTTGAAGCCCGGTGCTGTACCTGCGCGCCATTAAAAGATTATCCGCTCTCTACGATGCGGGGGGCGCTTTTAGGTAAGGTGACCGTAAAACGGCTGCCTCTTCCTTCTACGCTATCAACATCGATGCGGCCACCAAGAACACCTGTTATAAGGTTGAAGGTGATATGCAGCCCTAGCCCAGAGCCCCCTTGACCTAGCTTGGTAGTATAAAACGGATCAAAGATGTGCTTTTGCAACTCAAGGGGAATGCCACAACCATCATCGCTCACGCTCAAGGATACCCAATTGTTGGGCCTGACCCTGGCAGTGATTTGGATACACCCCTGACTACGCTCGCTAAAAGCGTGGACAACCGCATTGTTAATCAAGTTGATCAATACCTGCGAAAGCGCACCCGGATAGCTGTCGAAGTGCAAACCCTCTGGCACGTCGACATCGAGTCGATACGGGGTTCGCTGCAGTGTTGGGCGCATCGATAGGTTGACTTCTTTTACCAGGCTATAAAGGTCAAACTCTCGTCTGTTGGCGCTTTCTTGGTCTACCGCGAGCTGTTTAAACGCGCCGATCAGCTCAGCTGCACGCGCCATATTGCGTTCAATGATCTCCGCGCCTTCACCGACATCCTCAATGAAATTGTTGAGGTCGTTGCGCGTCACCTGGTGGCTAAGCTGTCTGGAGAAATGCCGCTTGGCATCCGCGATTGCCGTCGATGACATCATTGCATTGCCAATCGGCGTATTAAGCTCATGGGCAATGCCCGACACAAGCGATCCCAGCGAGGCGAGTTTTTCACTCTGCACCAGCTCATCTTTAACGTTTTCCAAGTGGGTCAGCAGTGACTTGAGTTTGTCGCCATAGGCATTGACCGCTTGGCGCAGCTCGCCAATTTCGTTCATCGTGCCGGTATCGAGTGCCTGAGCGGTCTCACCATGGGTTAATTCTCTAATCTGTTGCGTCGTTTGCTGAATCAATCCCAGTAAGTTGCGCGAGATGATGGCCGCCACAATGCCTACTATCACCAGCAACGCACCAATGGCTAGCATCAAAAAGAGTCCCATGCTTTCCGCCGACGCCGTCATGCGGCTCTGGGGCACAACGAGTCCGATTCTCCAGCCGGTTTGGGGATGTTTTACCAGGTTAACGTAGGCTGCCTCGCCTAGAATGCCGTCGTTGCGTAGCGCTACGACCGTCGGGCTTTGCAGGTCGGCGGCTCGGTCTAAAGTCTCGCTGAGCCAGGGCAGTTGCTGGCCGAGTTCGCGCGCGGTCATTAGTGAGCCAGCGGAATGTTCAAGCTGTGCTTCCGACAGGGGAAAGCTGAGCATTTGTCCTGTGGAGTCGAGCGCAAAGGCATAACCACCCTGCTCTGAGCCGTAGCGTGCGAGTATCTCTTTGATACCGTCAAGCCTCATGTCGACGGTGGCCACGCCGCTAAAGCTGCCGTTTTCCTGCATGGGTAAAGTGCAAGTGACCATGGGTATATCGGTGAAGGGATCGGTATAGGCTTTTGACCAGCTGCAGCGATCGATCGGTGCATTGCGGCCGACTTGGTACCATTGTTGAGTGTGATAGCCCACGCCGTCTGGGTCATTGTAATCATCAAGGTATCGCATGTTGCCTGCTGAGCGTGCCCAGAAGAAGCTGCGTCGTTGCGCTTCCTCCGTAAAGGCGCCAGGCTCGGGCCAAATACCGCCACCGGCGATGACCGAGTCGCCGCGGTTGTTGATAATGGGAGGAAACAGCGCCTTAAACAGCGCCTCGTCTTTAGGCAACTGGGAGGCGGCAAGAGCGATCGTACTGGCGAGAAGTTCTGTTTGGCCTAACTTGGCGCTGATAAGGCTGATCAACTGATCCTGGTTGACGGCAAGCTGCTGCTGTTGCTGCTGAATTAGATCAGGCTTTACTCTTAAGTCTACGACGACGAAGATAATTAAGAGCGCCATGATCAGCACCAGCGCAAACCCGAGATTAATTTGCTGGCGAATCATTAAAACGGTTCTAGCCATGCTGATTAATCTCGCAATAAATGGCCAAATCTATGTGTTTTTGTGGCTAACTTTTGAATTTAAAATAATGTTGGCTTTGGCGGCATGGTTTTTGTTATCGATTTATGTGCCAGCTACATTTGTTTAGCCTAGCCTAGCCTAGCCTAGCCTGAAGCTCATAAGCTTTTTTTCAACGTTCCAAGTGTTCTGCAAAATAATATACGCGGTTGAATAGTGTGCCTCCCAGGTATACCAAAGCACATCAAGGCATCATGGCGCGGGTACCAAATCAGCCCAGAAGGTGCCTTCTAGCGAGTAAGGCAGTAAGGTTTCGTGTATGGATTGCCAGGCTGCGGCAGGGTCTAGGTCTGCCATGGCCTCAGGGTGCAGCCACTTTGTGACTTGCTGAACGGCGATAAACTGAAAGGGTGTGTTGTAGAATAGGTGCCAAAGCGCATGCACGCGGCCTTCTTCCACCGCTTTAAGGGTTGACCACCCTGGTCGCGCCGCAATCAGCTCCCGCATGGCGGCGCGGGTTTCTTGCGCTGAAACGTCATAGCCCAGGGGAATTGAACTGCTGCTTAGTACCTGCCAGTCACCCCCGGTTTGAATGATGACGTCGGGATCTCGAGACAGTATCCACTCTATGTGCAGCTGCCCAAATAGGTTCGGCAGTCGCTCAGCGGCAATGTTGTTTCCACCGGCCAGCCGCACAACGCGCCCTAGGTTGTCGTCACCGACGCTTCGACAGCACTCAGGGTGGAGCCCTGCCGCCGTTTCGATCAAAACATCAGGCCGCTGTAGTGGCTCAGGCAGACGCTCGGCGACTTCTTCGAGTGCTTGCTGACGCATGTTAATCAGCGTCTCGGCCCGTGCTTCGGCAGCGAAGATTTTTCCCATCAGCCTCAGGCTGGGCACCATATGCTGGTCTGCTTGGGTCAGGAAGTCCACGAACACCACCGCTACGTCGGCTGTCTCCAATGTGTCGAGCGCCGAGCCTTCACGCAATGCTGGCCAGGCGCTCAGATCAAAAACGATGACGTCTGGATTAAGCGCAATGGCGTGTTCGAGATCGAATTCGCCGGTGGCCGCTTTGCCAAAACGCGCTAACTGTTCGGCATGGGGGAAACGCTGGCGAAGGCGGTGCCAGACGTCTTCATCGAAGCGAATGAGTTCATCACGCCAACCCACAAGGTCTTGGAAAGGGTCGTCAGGCTGGAGAGCGGCAAGGGTATACAGCAGCCGCCCTTCGCCCAGGATTACCCGCTGCGGGTCATCGGGCAACAGAACTTTGCGGCCAGCCAGGTCGGTCACCTCAAACGCATTCGCCAGTGCTGGCATCGTCAGGCTAATCGTCAACATCATCAGGCATAAATGCCCTATTCGCCGCCTTAGGCGACGGTTAAACAAAGCGGGCATACCCACGCTCCTTAATCAAACATGGCCTGTATAGAACGATTTGTATAAAACATGGCGCGAACTGGCGGGCTGAAGTCAGCAGTCCGCCGTTGGCTTAAAAGGTGGCTGGCTTAAAAGGTGACATCCAACCCTAAGCTGTAGGCGCGCCCTGGTAACGGAACACGCCCCACTGGGCTAGTATCTACCCCGCGGAAATAGGCATCCTCGTCGGTAAGGTTATGCACGCCCAGGGTTACGCTTGCCGCGCTGGCGAACGGCAGGCGGTAGCCTAAGCTGGTATCGACTAACCAGTAATCAGGCAGTGGGCCGGTGCTGCCGTTCTCGGTCTCTTGGGCGGTGTTGGCTGCATCGGCGAAGCTTTTATCCACGTAGCGGGCGCCGATATTGCCGAACCAGCGACCTTGTTCCCAGCGAGCCAATAGGTTGAGCAGGTGATTCGGGGCGTTGGGCACCTCGTTGCCGGCAAGCTCCCCACTGCGCTGCTCAGTATCGAGCCAAGTCCAGGTGCCTTCGAGGCTGAAGGGCAGGGTATTCGGCGCCCAGGCCAAACGCGTTTCAAGACCTTGGTAGCGGGTTTCTCCGAGGTTCTTTAGGCTGTTATCCGGCTGCTTGACGACCTGGTCTTCGTAGTTAATCAAAAAGCCTGTGGCCTCCGCTTGCCAGGGGCCGGACTGATAACGCGCGCCAATTTCATGGTTCCAGGCTGTCTCGTTTGATACATCGCCTGGATTGGTGATCTGCGCGAGCTGCACCGGGGTTAACGACCGTTGGGCGGAAGTGAACAAATACCACGCTTCGTTGGCCGCATATCCGACGGTAAGGCCGGGCAGCCAAGCTGAGGCGTCATTCTCATCGCGACCGCCATTTAAGGTATCGGCGTAGTCCATTTCTGCATGCTCGTAGCGGATACCAGGGGTTACTTCCCAGCCACCGCCTAGCTGCCAGGTGTCGCTTAGGTAAGCGGCCATTGCGCGGGTCTCGAAGTCCCAGCGACGAACCGGGGCGGCCGTTTCACTACCAACAGCGCGGCGGTTCACATCAAAGTCGACATCTTCTTCCAGATAGCGGGCACCCATCATTAGTTTGTGGTTCCCCAGTTGCCAGGCAACGCGGGGCTCGCTGGCCCATACTGAGAAGCTGCGCGGCGAGTCGGCGACATGGGTGGCTGGCTCGCCTGGGTCAGACCAATGGCTAGCACCGCCCAGGTTTTGGCCGAACCAGAAGGTTCGATCACTCTGGTGGCCAAATTGGCGCCAACTTATCTCGATATCGTTGCTCGGTTGCCAATGCCAGGTTGCGTGGGCACGCCATGTGTCCGCCTCGAAACGGTCGTAGGGACGCTGAGAATCGCTGCGGTCTTGGGCGTAGGCGCTTGGCGTTAGTGCGCCGGGTAGATCCGTGTCTACGCTGTAGTACTGCAGTTGTCCATCGATCCATTGGGTGTCATTTAGCTGATAATCGGCATCTAAAATGAAATTATCGACCTGTGTTTGGCTACGCTCGCGCCCGCCCTTTCCACGCATCAGGTTGGCCTGAAACTGGAGCCCCAGGTTGTCGCTCACTTGGCCGCCTGCGCGCAGATAGTGATCACTGAGCACATGGCCGGTGGCGTCATCCAGCGTTAGGCGTTCGCGCCACTGGGCTTCCTTTTCTACCGGGATGCCGCGTGTTACGAAGTTGAGCACGCCGCCCACATTGTTTGGGCCGTAGTGAACAGCCGCGCCGCCCCGTACGATGTCAACTTGTTCTAGTGTGGGCAGCGTTACCGGGAATAGTGAAACACCGATATTGCTGTAGGGGCCCAAGGCAGCCGGAATACCGTCCACTAAAATTTGTACCCGCTCGCTACGGCGTGGTGATAAACCGCGAATGCCAATGTTTGGCAGCACGCCCGTGCCGGTCTCATCCTGTACGTGGATTCCTGGAACCCGGGCTAACGCATCTTCAAGCTGACGGATATCGCCGCCGTGTAGCGCTTCTCCCTCCAATATCTGGCGTGCGCCAGGCGTCGTTTGTGGGTTAGTACGAGTGGCGCTCAACCAGTCGCTGGAGACGACTAAGGTTTCCAGCTCACTGTTGGCTTCAGGTTGCTGGGCCCAAGCCAGTGGAGAGGCGGCTACGATGGCCAAAGGCAGCACACGAAGGTAATGCATCTGATGTCCCTTTGTTAATGATTATCATAAGCGAGTGGGGTATCATAAATAATTGGCGCCAATCTGCAAGAAGTTATTATGGTGAAGGCACAGGAGAGCTTAAAAATGAGTCGGGCTGCGGAACGTCAAGAGGCTGTACGTCAAGATAAAGACCAAAGCTGGCTACAGGAGCAGCTTAGAATCGGTATGGGGGGCGGGCGTTTTCCCGCTGATAGCTGGTTGCGCCAAGATGCTCTTGCGGAGCTATATGGCGTCAGCCGCTTTGTTGTGAGAGGCGCCTTGGAGCGTTTGTCGGAAGCGGGGGCCATCGAGCATGTGCCTCATCGGGGCTACCGGGTTAGACGCTGGAGCCACCAGGAGCGCCTGGAACTCACCGAGGCTCGCCTGGTGGTGGAGCTTGCGATGGCGCCATTGATGATGGCGCGCCGAACAGAGGCACTGATGGCGCCTGTTAGGCAAGCTTGTGCCCAGTTTGAACACGCTGCGGTTGAAGGCGATGGTGAAGCCATGTTCCTGAACAATCATGCCTTTCACCGAGCGCTGGCAGTACTTGCTGGCAACCGGCCGTTGGCCGATCAAGTGAATTGGCTGCGTGAGCAGGGCATGCGTGGTGCAGGGCCAGGATGGCCAAAAGCTGGCGGGGTGGAGCGGAGTATCCGAGAGCACTATGCGATGGTCGAGGCGTTAGATACTGGCGATATTCTGGGTTTGCAGGGTACGGTACAGCGCCACTTAACAGCTTGGCAGGAGCGCGTTACCGACTAACGACTACGCCTTTTGATCTGATACATATGGCTATCTGCATGCCTCAGCAAGGTATCGGCGTCTTTTCCATCGGCGGGATAACAGGCTACGCCGATGCTGCAGGATGGCATTTTAACTTCGCCGAATTCAGCGCCTAGCGGTTCGTTCATGACAGCGAGTATCTGCTCCACCTTTTCTGCTACGGCATTTGGCGACTGAATATCTGTTAACAGCACCGTGAATTCATCACCGCCCATGCGGGCCACCGTATCCGTCTCGCGAACACAGCCTTCCAGCCGTCTGGCTACTGTGCAGAGCACTCGGTCGCCTGCCGCATGGCCATGAATGTCATTGACGCCTTTGAAATCGTTAATATCCAGAAATAGCAATGCCAGGATGTTTTGGTGGCGATGGGCCATACTCAGGCCCAAGGCCAGGCGGTCATAGAAGAGCGCTCGGTTGGTCAACTTTGTCAGCGGATCATGATGGGCGCGGTAGCGTAACTCTTCCTCGGCCTGCATAAGAGCCGTGACGTTGCGCGCGACACCGACCCGCACGCCCTCTTCTTCGTACCAACTGGCAGACCACAGAATATGCACGATACCGCCGTCTTTGCGGATATAGCGGTTGCGGAAATCCGTGTGTGGCTTTCCGTCCATCACACGCACAATGGAGTCCTGCGTGGCGGCTAAATCGTCAGGGTGCATATAGTTCGTGATTAGAGTGCCGATCAACTCTTGAGGAAGGTAACCGAGCAGCGACTCACAGGCATCACTTACGAAGACGATCTGGTTGTCCCTATCCACCACGAAGACGGTGTCCAGCATCAGGTGAATCAGTTTGGGGTAAAGGGCTTGCAGGTCAACGGCCATAGACAAGGGATAATCCGGTTAGCGTTCCTCGACTATAGAGCAATCGCGAAGTGGACGATAAAGAAATCTGAAAACTTTGGGGGAAGGCTAATCGCTATGTAGAGTACCGTTAGTGATACCTACCCCTGTTTCTGGAGCTGTCTTGGATAGATTCGAAGAGATGCGCGTGTTTGCAGCGGTGGCGCAACTGGAGAGCTTTGCGGACGCCGCACGGCAGCTTGCGCTGTCACCGCCTCGGGTTACCCGGGCGGTGGCAGCGCTTGAGGCGCGTTTGGGTGTGGCGTTGTTACAGCGCACCACGCGACAGGTGCGCGTAACGGAAGCGGGACGCCGGTATTTAGAGGATGCTCAGCAGGTGCTTGCCCAGCTTGCGGAGGCCGAGGCCGCTGCGACCGGTAGCTACCTTACTCCCCGTGGCCTGTTACACGTGACCGCGCCGGTACTGTTCGGCGAATACTTTGTTACCCCGCACATCGTCGATTACCTGGATCACTACCCGGATGTGCAGGTTCGCGCCGAACTGATCGATCGGCCGGTTAATTTGCACGAGGAGGGCGTCGATGTGGCGGTGCGCATCGGCCATGTGCCGCAGGATTGCCAGCACTTTACTGTGCCCGTCGGCGAAGTGAGGCAAGTTGTTTGCGCTAGCCCCGAGTGGCTGACCCAGCACGGTGAACCAACACACCCCCTTGAGCTGGAGGCATTGCCTACGGTAGTGGCCGAAGGCGGCAACTTGAGCGGCCACTGGTGGTTCGAGGAGGAGGGCAAACGCATTGAAGTAACGCCCTCGCCACGGCTGCGCATCAGCGCTATTCACGCGGCGTTAACGGCGGTCGAGGCGGGCGCTGGATTGACTCGGCTGCTGTCTTACCAGGTGGCTGCCAGTGAAGCTGAAGGTCGAGTGCGGCGCGTGTTAACGCGTTTCGAGCCAGTGGCCATTCCCATCAATATCTGGGTGACGGCAGGCCGTGGGCGTGCCGCCAGCGTGCGCACCTTCGTTGACTTTCTTGCCGAGCGGCTGCGTGCCGACCCGGCGCTCGCCTACCACGGTTGACCATGGCGCTCTCACCTGAATCGCCGCTGCGCTTTGAGGCCTTAATGGCGCTTTCTTCCGTTGCCAGGCACGGCAGCGTGCAAGCCGCGGCTGAAGCGAGCAGCCAGTCGGCGGCGAAGCTCCACCGCCTGCTGCGCGCTCAGGAGCAGCGTCTGGGAGTCGCTTTGGTCACTACCTCGGCCAGAGGCAGCGCGTTGACGGCGGCGGGCGAGCGATTGCGCGCCTACGCCGACGCGTTGATCCACGCAGTCACCGACGCCGAAAGCAGTGCGCGCCAAGAGCACCGAGAGCTCAAAGGCACGCTACGTTTGCAGGCTCCCCGGGCGTTAATGGAGCCCCTGTTGCTGCCGTTAGTTCTGAGGCTGCAAGAGCGGCACCCAGCGTTAACGGTCTGCCTGCTGAGCGATGAGCACCCGAGTCATGTGGGAGCTGGAGCACCAGCGCACCTACGACTGATGCGCGGGCCGCTGCCTGCTTCTGTTTATGCCAGGCCCCTGGGTGATTTACGCATTGGTCTGTTTGCCAGCCCCCGCTATCTGAATAAGGCAGGACGACCGGATAGCCTGAGTAGCCTGGCCCGCCATGCGCTTATTCACTGCTCACAGGAAGGAGTGGCACCCGTGTGGCGGCTGACCGAAGGCCAAACTCTACGCTTTGAGCCCAGGCTTAGCATGAGCACTTCTAGCGCGGCACTGCGGGCAGCCATTGAGGGCGCGGGCATCGTGTGCTGCTATCAGCTAGAGGCGCGCCGCGCCTGTGCCCAGGGGCTGCTCGAACCCGTCGCTGAACCACTCTGGCCAGCGGCGCACCCTTTGGCATTGACCTACGCCCTCGGTATTCGGGCGCCCGGCAGCGTTATGGCGTTTTTGGAGCTAGCGACCCCTTGGTTGCGGGGGCGGTTGGTCGACTGATTATTTCAGTTGGCGTAATTATCTGTTGTTAAAAATCGCCATTCTTGCGGTTCTTGTTTTGGCCCAGGATAGGTGACGTTGCCTAACGGCTGTGACGTCCACTTGTTCTTTACGGAGCTAACTCGAGGAGATAATCGCATGTCTAACGCTATCAAGGTTTACCGCCACGCTCTTTCCGGCCACTGCCACCGGGTCGAACTGATGCTTTCGCTACTCGGCTTGCCTGCCACCTTTATCGATGTCGATCTTGCCGCGGGCGAGCACAAAGCGCCGCCTTTTCTTGATATGAACGCCTTCGCACAGGTACCGGTGCTCGATGACCAGGGAGTTATCCTGGCGGATTCCAATGCCATTCTGGTCTATCTGGAACGCCGCTATGGTTCTGGTCGCTGGCTCCCGGACGACCCGTTGCTTCAGGCCCAGGTACAGCGCTGGCTGTCCGTGGCGGCAGGGCCTTTGGCGAACTCGGCGATGAAGGCGCGCTTGGTCACGGTCTTTAATGCCCCATTCGACCCTGAACCGCTGATTGCTGATGCCCATGAGCTGTTTGCGATTGTTGATGCCCATTTGGCGCATCAGCCCTTCCTGGCGGGTGAGCACGCCACGCTGGCGGAGATTTCGCTCTACAGCTACATCGCTCACGCGCCCGAGGGCAATGTCTCGCTGGAATCATACCGCCATATTCGTACATGGCTGAAGCGCGTAGAGGCGCTGGAAGGCTTTATACCCATGGCTGTCACCAAAGTAGGCCTAGTGAACTGATTACTCGCCAGGAGTCGAGAGTGGAAAACGCCGACACTACCAGCCCGTGGCACGCGGGTGAGCTTGCCCTGCAGCGCGTGGTCGGGGTGGAGCAACAGATGGCGCAGATTGGTCGCAAGGTAATGCGTCCCTTTCTAACGCCGCAGCTGCAGCACTTCTTTCCTCAACTGCCGTTTGTGGCTGCGGCGGCTGTGGATGTTGACGGCTGGCCCTGGGTCACGCTGTTGGAGGGCGCGCCGGGCTTTGTTCATGCGCCGGATGAGTCACGGCTCGATCTCGCTTTAACGCCGTCTGCGGATGATCCCGTTACCCCGCTGCTTACCAGCGGCGCTAGCCTGGGACTGTTGGGAATAGAGCTGCCCACGCGCCGCCGTAATCGGGTCAATGGCGTGTTGCGGAGCTCAGCAAGCCGATGGCAGCTAGAAGTCGTTCACGCCTTCGGTAATTGCCCCCAGTATATTCACGACTGGTCGACGATGAGGTCGGTGCAGCCCCAGCTTGGCCCCGTGCTAACCATGCGCGAGGCGACCCTCGATCAGTTGCCAGAGCAGTTGTTGGCGCATATTGATCAGGCGCTAACGGCTTTCGTGGGTAGTTATGCGTATACCGATCAGGGCGCTCAGGTGGATGCCTCCCATCGCGGTGGGCAACCGGGGTTTATTCGCCGCCAGAGGAATGACCTGATCCTGCCCGATTTTGCAGGCAACCAGTTCTTCAACACCCTGGGCAATGTGCTGGCCAGTGGTCGCGCGGCCTTGGTGATACCGGACTTTGCCAGCGGGAATGTGCTGCATCTGACCGGGGAGGCGCGGCTTGTGGACGAGGAGACCGCTGGGGCCCGTTATCCTGGCGCTGAACGCTACTGGTGCCTGACGCCACGGCATATTGTTTGGCGGCCGGGGGCCCTACGCTGGCGTAGCCAAGCAAACGCAGTGGCCCATGAGGCGGCGCCCCATGGGCCCTGGCAGCCACTTGCGCTTGCTAAACGGCAGCGTGTTCAAGTGGCCGCCGTGGTGCGGGAGACAGCCGAGATCCGCTCTTTTTATTTAAAGAGTGCCCAACAAGACCAGGCGCTGGCGCCTTTTGAAGCGGGTCAGTTTATTACGCTACACGTGCCGCGCCTGGATGGCACGGCATTGGTACGCAGCTATACGCTTTCGGGTGACAGCCAGCAGGCCGGCTATCGCATCAGTATTAAGGCCGACGGTGAGGGCTCACGTTACTTGCACAGCGCGATGCAGGTGGGTACCGAACTAACTGTAAGTATGCCAACGGGCTCATTCACAGCCGGGGCTAGCGGCTCAGAGCGTGCCCACTGGGTGCTGCTGGGAGGAGGTATCGGTATTACGCCACTATTGAGCCTGGCACATGAAGTGACCGGGGCAGGCCGTGGCCCGGTAACGTTAGTGCAGAGCGTGCGCGATGTGGCCGAGGCACCTTTCGGTGCAGAGCTACTCGACCTTGAGGCGCGCGGGCTGCGTTTGCAGCGGCATGTCACCAGAACTACAACTGCCCTCAAAGGGTGGATGGCAGGCCGGGTTTCACTGGGGCAGGTGTTTACCGATCAGGTGCTGACAGAAGTACAGCTCTACCTATGCGGCCCTGCCGCCTTTGTAGAGCGCTACCACCAGGAGGCGCTGGAGCTCGGACTCACGCCCGGGCAAATACACACAGAAGCGTTCGGCCCCTCGGCGTTGACACAAACATACGCAGTGCCCGTCGCAGAGCAAGCGGTAGAGGTTAGCTTTGCCAACTCAAGCGTGGTCACCCACTGGCAGCCGGGCGAAAGCCTGCTGGAAACCGCCGAAAAAGCGGGGTTACAGCCTTCCTATGGGTGCCGTAGCGGCAGCTGTGGCGAGTGTGCCTGCACGCTGGTGCAGGGGGAGGTTACCTACCCCAATGGCATATCCGCGCCAGAGGGGGAGATTCTGCTGTGCAGCGCCCGCCCAGCGGTAAACTCGGGGAGGGTAGAGATTACGCTGCCTAACGGTTAATCGCGCCTCTATCGATTAGAAGGTTCCAGGGTAGGCACCGCCGTCGAGCTTGAGGAGCTTCATAAGCGAATAGTTGTGCATTCATCGTTCGATTCCAGCATGACTATCCGTTTATTAGCTAGGATTTAATAAAAAAGCAGAATTTATTGTTTTAAGATTTCCTATACGCAATGCATAAGTTGCCTGCTAAGTCTTCAAACCTGGATTCATAGAATAACCGCAGCACTTTGGACCACAAGGTAGAGGCAGGAGGGTCAGCGCCGGTACCCTCTCTGCCTTACCTACCAAAGTGAAGCAGAGCATGGGATACCGACAACTGACCCAGAGCCAACGATACCAAATTTTTGCCTATCTTGAGACCGGCATTAGCCAGCGAAAGATAGCTAAGGCGATTGGTGTCCATAGCAGTACCATTAGTCGCGAGATAAAGCGCAACGGTCTGACCAGTGGTTATGCGCCTGAACAGGCTCAATCGGCAAGTGATCAGCGTCGACGCACTGCCTGGAAAGTGACGAAGCGGCTGCCCAGCCTGATTCGCTGGGTCACTGACCAATTGATGGACGAATGGAGCCCTCAGCAAATCAGTGGCTTCATGGCCAATGCCAACGGGGTCTGCGTAAGCCATCAATGGATCTATGCGTTAATCTGGGACGACAAGAAGCACGGTGGAACCTTATGGAAACGGCTCCGACTGCCACGCCAGCGGCGCTATCAGCGCCAATTGGCTAAGCGGGCGGGGTTAGGCAAAATCCCGCACCGAGTAGGCATTGAGCAGCGCCCTGCCAAGGTGGAAGAACGGCGCCATATCGGCCATTGGGAAGGCGACACGGTGCTTAAGGGCCACAAAGAATCTGGACTGGTGACCCTGGTCGAAAGACGCAGTGGCTACCTCTTGGCAGCGCGGCTGCCAACAATCACCGCCACTAGAACGGCTCAGGCAATGACGCGGTTATTGGCACCACGCCGAGGGGCAGTGCACTCCATCACTTTGGATAATGGGTCGGAATTCGCTGAGCACCGGAAAGTTGCCAAGGCCGTCTCGGCTAAGACCTATTTTTGCGACCCGTACCGCTCATGCCAGCGTGGTACTAATGAAAACACCAATGGTCTGATTAGGCAGTATTTTCCTAAAGGTACTGACTTTCGCAAAGTGACCAATGCCGAGCTACGAAGTGTCGTCAATAAGCTAAACGATAGACCAAGGAAGCGACTGGGATACCGAACCCCAGCGCAGGTGTTCTTAGGCGAATACTTAGGAGCACTAGAAACCGCAGGTGCTGCACTTACTAGTTGAATCCAGGAATACAGGTAGGGCATCAAGTTTATCGCAGTCGCCTGTTAAGCAGTTTCCTGTTTTGATATCAAACACTGCCCCATGTGCGCTGCATAAAAAGCGCTGACCGTCTGACGAAATAATATTATCAGACCGATAATTTAAAGGTAAATATTGATGGGGGCAGGCATTAACGTAGCAATAAATCCTACCATTGAGGCGCGTTGCAATGACGGGGAATGATTCATCGTTGCTCATCATTTCCATATAGTGTGCTTTGCCTTCTTTTATGTCGTTAGAAGGGCAAATAATAGCCCCCTCTTTGGGGGCATTCGCATAGTTACGCCAAGCGTCGTGCACAGTGTTTCCTTTTCGGCATCGCTAATGTTGTTATTCAGCCTTCCTGCTATTCAGTAGCACCTTGCAGCACGCCTCGGTTGATTTGATCCTCTTCGATGGATTCGAAAAGAGCTTTGAAATTGCCCTCACCAAAACCATCATCGCCTTTCCGCTGAATAAACTCGAAGAAGATGGGGCCAATGACCGTTTTGGAGAAAATCTGTAGCAAAATTCTGGTTTCGCCACCGCCCACGACACCTTCACCATCAATCAAAATGCCGCGGTTTTGAAGTTTATCGAGAGGCTCCTGGTGATCTTTTACGCGCTCCAACGACTTTTCATAATAGATGCTTGGCGGGCCTGGCATGAATTCTAGCCCCTCTGCCGCAATCAAGTCTGTGCCAGTGTAGATGTCGTTCGTTGCAATGGCGATATGCTGAATGCCTTCGCCATTATACTCGCGCAAGTACTCTTCAATCTGGCTGTGATCGTCGGCACTTTCGTTAATAGGGATTCGGATTTTACCATCCGGGGAGGTTAATGCGCGGCTGGTAAGTCCTGTTACTTTACCGGAGATGTCGAAGTAGCGTATTTCACGGAAGTTAAAGGTGTCGTGGTAAAACTTATACCAAGTATCCATATTGCCGCGGATGACGTTATGGGTGAGGTGATCGAGATAGTAAAAACCAAACCCTTTTGGGTTAGGATCTACCTCATCTAACCATTCAAACTCGTTTGAGTAACAGCTACCTTTTTCGCCATAAGTATCAATAAAGTAAAGAAGCGAGCCACCAATGCCAACTACAGCAGGCGCATCAATTGATTTATTTCCGGTGAACTCTTCAGCCCCCAAGTCGACGGCGCGTTTTAGGGCATGCTGAGCATTAACGACTCGCCAAGCCATTGCCGGTGCACAGGGGCCGTGTTCCTCGATAAACGCTGACGCATGCGAGTTAGGTTCACTGTTAAGAAGGTAGTTGATGTCGCCCTGACGATAAACGGTGATTGATTTGTCACGATGTTTTGCAACGGGGGCGAAACCCATTTGCCTAAATAAGCTATCTAGCTTTTCAGGTTCAGGGTGCGCAAATTCAACAAATTCAAAGCCATCTGTACCCGCTGGGTTTGTATCGCTTATGGTTTCTTTAGGTGCGTCATGAGGAAAAGGTCCCATCGCTGTCTCTCCTTTATTGTTTTGTTGGTCGACCAATTCAGTATAGGGAAGAGACGGTGCAATTAGGTTGCAAACTAACCTAAGATGCAGCCAAATGGTGCACAGCTTGTGTGCAAATGGAGTGTTATATGCACGGGATCTCCTTGGATCGTTACGATCTTGCAATTTTATCAGAGTTGCAAAAGAACTCAGCCCTCACTAATTCAGAATTGGGCGAGCGTGTCAGCCTGTCTCCCTCTCAGTGCTCCCGACGCAAAGCGCGGTTAGAAACCGAAGGTGTGATTAAGGGGTATTCAGCTCGGCTTGATGCCGCCAGCCTGGGCTTTGGGTTACGTGCTATCACCAGAGTTAATCTGAAAGCTCATGGTGAAAGCATGGATGATGATTTTGTGACGTTACTGGCGAAGCACGCCATGGTGCGTGAGGCATATTCAGTCTCAGGGGACGCAGACTATGTATTGCACGTTATCGCCAAGGATCTAACTGAGTTTTCGGACTTTATCCATCATCATTTATTGCCTCATCCTAATGTCACCCAGGTTCGCTCTGAAATCATACTGCGTAGTATGAAAGAGGAGCAGGGGCTGCCGGTGAAAGGTGGTTAAGTAGCTGCATTTGCTTTGCGCCGTGAGGTTTCTATGCGTGTTAATACGTTAATAGGATGCATTGATAGCCGTGCGAGGGTTGTCGTCATGTGAAACTAAGGCATCAAAGGCCTTTGCGTTGGGGCATAATTTGCGGCACTCATCAAGCTCGGCACTTGCTCGCATGGCTTTCCAACAATCGCCCACGGCTGCGCAGGCATTGCAGTTGTCACGCAGTACTACATAGTCGACATGATTAATCAGGCCGCTCTCCTGAAGCGCATCCTCCTGAAGACCAAAGCGTTGCATCATTACTGGCATCAAGGTTCTAGCTGGACTGAAATGAGCCGGTTTGCCTGCTGCCAGTTGCCTTGCCACTTCCTGCTCAAAATGCGGTTCTAGCGGTCTCTCCAGATCATTGATGAGCGCATTAAACGTAGCCCCAGCTTCCTGCTTTACTCTGCGGGCCAAGGTCGTCGTTGACGTTACATAGCAGCGTTCTATTAGACGTCCCCACCAAGAGGTGGTGTCGGTGTTCTGGGCAGTATTCATGGCCATTCTCCCTCAGCGGTGTTTTAGGATGACATCAGTATCAACCGCTGAGCGATGAACTACCTTGACGCGGATCAATTTGGTTTCAAGTGAAACAAGAGGGGGCGGAAGAAAAAGGAGCGCGAAAGGTTGATGGGTTGTTAGCCTCATCGGCTAGTAAGCGGTGTTCTCGCCGCTCATCACGCGCAGCGGCGAGAACGTTCAAACAGGCTCAGTGACTATCAAGGCTCGCAGCGATACTTTCTTCGGCCGCTTCATTGGCTAGCTGTTCATAAAAGAAGGAAAGTGCTGCTGGCGCGTCAACATCACGGCTCTTTACAGATTCACTCCATGTGTCCAGTAAGTTGCTAGCGACGCCCCTTAGGTAATCAATATCTTGCTCGGATGCTTGGGTAAAGGTAGCGCCATTTTCTTCACCAAACTCAACGCCGCGTTGGTCGGAAACATCCATCATGTAACCAAACAAGCGTGAAAGCCGTTCACCCGAGACGCTTTCAATCGCCGCACGGTCTTCGTCGGATACTTGATCCCAGAACATGGGGTTCATAATGATTGCAAAACTGCCGCGGTAGAAACCGCCGTCTACGGTGAGGGTATGCGGGGCTACTTCAACGACGCGAAAGCTGCGTAAGCTCTCAAGCGTTAGCATCGCACCGTCAACAACGCCCTGGGAGGCCGCTTCGTAGGTGCCTGTCGGCGGAATGGCGACGCCTGTCACTGACATTGCCTCGGCTAAGCCGCTCATCACTCCGCCGCCTACGCGCAGTCGTTTGCCCGCCAGCTCATCGATAGAGCTTATTTGATCGCGGGTAAATATTTGACCTGGGCCATGTACACCCATAGCAACCACATCAACGCCGCGGTGCTCATTGGCTTGCTGTAAATACTCTTGATGGGTATGCCAATACGCAGCGGAAGCGTCCTCTGAGGAGAACTCCTCAAACGTAGGGAATTCAGGCAACTGGGTCGCTAGAAAACGGCCCGCCATATGGGCGTGGAAAATCCAGCTTGCGTCCGCAATACCATCAGCAACGATCTCCATTTGTGCAGGAGGTGGGCCCATGTCGTGCACCACTTCCACCGTGACCCGGTCATCCGTAGCTTCTTCAATCCATGCCTTCCAGGTTGGCCAAACAATGGTATTAATACCGTGATTAGGGCCGCCCCAGGTGCTGACGGTGATCGTTGACTGTGCAAGTGACGACATGCTGAACGCCATGCTTGAAATAGCCATGGCACCCACTATCAAGCGAGTTGGTTTATGCATTTTGAAGCTCCAGAGCTGGCGCTCTTAGCGCCTGTGTTGTTATTGGTAACGCCTAACGCTGAGTCAATAGCGCCTGCTCAGGTTTGCGTAAATCACACTCTTTAACCTTGCCTTTAGGTAGTTTCAATAGCAACTAATTTGAGAGGGTCTTTTGCTATACTTAGGTCGTACTTTCTGGAGGCTTTGGAGTGTTAAACCTAACGGCCTATAGGATTGGCGGTAATGAACCCGATCACCTGTTCTAGCGAATAGGGATAGCGGTCTCTTCTTTGATATTCCGTAGCACGAAATTGGAATTGACCTGGGAAATGCCATCCAGGGTGAAGAGTTTCTCATTCAAAAAGCGGTCATAAGCTGCCATATCTTCGATCACCACGCGCAACACGAAATCCGCGTTGCCGGTAGTGGCATAGCACTGCAGCACTTCTGGGTATTGCAGGATGCGATTTTCAAACTCGACGGTGTTGTCGATGTGGTGGCGAACCAGCGTCACCATCACCAATGCCGACAGTGGCTGGCCCACCAGGCTGGGTTCCACCAACGCAGCAAAGCGGCGGATCACGCCACTCTCTTCCAAGGCCTTGACGCGTCGCCAGCAGGCCGCGGGGGATAGCCCGATCTGTTCGGCGAGCTCATTGTTGGTGATGCGCCCCTGCTGCTGAAGCAGGGTAAGAATGCGCTGGTCATGCCTGTCTAAGGCGATCTCTTTGGTAGTTTCTTTCATGGTGCCATTTCTTTTATTTGTGGTTTGTTGAATATCATTGCGTCAAAACTAAAAAAATGAAAGTAATGATCAATAACCAGACGTTTGAAGAGTTAATTAGCAAGCACCTTTAGCGCGCTGTTGGCTAGACTCAAGCGTATTACAACCATAACTCTTCGACCGTACTGGTGAACTCCCATGACAACCCCCTCAATCGCTGAGCAGGCGGGTTCTATTACCCAGCCTCTCGATATCGCACTTGATGACAATCTTCTCGATGACTATGCGCTGGCCGATCGCTATACCCGCGGAGAAGGTCGTGTCTTTCTCACCGGCACCCAGGCATTGGTGCGTATTGCCTTACGCCAAGCCGAGCTTGATCGCCACAATGGCCGACACACGGCAGGACTCATCAGCGGTTATCGAGGCTCGCCATTAGGCGGTGTAGACCAAGAGATTTGGCGGGCGAAAGCCGCCATGGAAGAGCACCACATCGATTTTGTCCCTGCCATCAACGAAGACCTGGCCGCCACCATGATGCTGGGTTGCCAGCAAGTCGAGACAGACCCCGATAAGCAAGTAGATGGCGTGTTTGGCATGTGGTACGGCAAAGGGCCAGGCGTTGATCGCGCGGGCGATGCCTTAAAGCACGGAAATGCCTACGGTAGCTCACCCACTGGCGGTGTGCTGGTGGTCGCGGGTGATGACCATGGCTGTGTGTCGTCCTCCATGCCACACCAGTCTGATGTCGCCTTTATGGCGTGGTTTATGCCGGTTGTGAGCCCTGCGTCATTGGCGGAATACGAACGCTTTGGGCTGTGGGGCTATGCGCTTTCGCGCTTTTCGGGCTGTTGGGTGGGTTTCAAAGCCGTTTCTGAAACCGTAGAGAGTGGCGCTTCGGTGGACGTGCCCCCCTTGCCTGAGTATGTGACGCCGGATTTCGATATGCCGGAAGGCGGGCTGCACTATCGCTGGCCCGATTTGCCGGGGCCACAGCTTGAGACTCGCCTTGAGCACAAGCTGGCCGCCGTTCAGGCCTTTGCCACGGCCAACCCGATTGATCAGTACCTATTTCGCCAGGAACAGTCGACGTTTGGGCTGGTCACCACAGGCAAGGGCCACCTGGATTTACTTGAGGCGCTGCGTTTGTTGGGGTTGGATGAAGCGAAGCTGCGTGAAATGGGGGTAGAAATATACAAGGTCGGGATGGTGTGGCCGCTCCATCGGCCCGGCATCCTTGAGTTTATTCATGGCAAGCGCGAAGTGCTGGTCATTGAAGAGAAGCGCGGCATCATCGAAAGCCAGTTGAAGGAGTACATGTCGGAACCCGATCATCCAGGCGAGGTGATCGTTACCGGCAAGCAGGATGAAACCGGCAAGCCCTTGATTCCCTTTGTTGGAGAGCTTAGCCCGCGTCTCTTGGCAGGCTTCGTGGCAGAGCGTTTAGAGCGCTTTTTCAAGATCGATTTTAGCGACAAGCTGGCAACCGTTGATGCCTGCCGCGCCGGCGTTAAAGAGCTCGGCGGTGTGCGCCGCATGCCCTATTTCTGCTCCGGTTGCCCACACAATAGCTCGACCAAGGTGCCTGAAGGCAGCAAAGCCCTGGCGGGCATCGGTTGTCACTTTATGGCTTCATGGATGGATCGCAGCACCGAATCGTTAATTCAGATGGGTGGCGAAGGCGTTAACTGGGTGGGCAGGAGCCGCTTTACCGGAAACGGTCATATTTTCCAAAACTTAGGCGAAGGTACCTGGTTTCACTCGGGCTCAATGGCGGTGCGCCAGGCGGTGGCGGCTAACGTTAATATTACCTATAAAATTCTGTTCAACGACGCTGTCGCCATGACGGGCGGTCAACCCGTGGACGGGCAAATAAGCGTTCCGATGATCGCCCGGCAATCGCTGGATGAAGGCGTTCGCCGGGTCATGGTGGTGAGTGACGAACCGGATAAGTACCGGGGGCATGAAAAGGAATTCCCTAAGGGGGTTACCTTCCACGGCCGTGAAGAGATGGATACGCTGCAGCGTGAACTGCGCGAGATCCCCGGCTGCACCGTGTTGATTTATGATCAGGCATGCGCGGCTGAGAAACGCCGTCGGCGCAAACGTGGTTTGATGGAAGACCCAGCCCGTCGGGTGTTTATCAACCACCATGTTTGCGAAGGCTGTGGTGATTGTTCCGTACAGTCCAACTGTTTATCGGTGGTGCCTCGCGAGACCGAGCTAGGTCGCAAGCGCAAAATCGACCAGTCCTCCTGTAACAAGGACATGTCCTGCGTCAGTGGTTTTTGCCCCAGCTTTGTCACAGTGGAAGGTGGCGAGCTGCGTAAGGGGCAAGGCGTCGCGGCAGATGATGCCTTTTGGCAACGTATAGCGCATTTGCCTACTCCTGCCATTGCCAATTTGACGGCCCCTTACGACCTACTGGTGGGTGGCGTTGGTGGCACGGGGGTGGTGACCGTTGGGCAACTGATCACAATGGCAGCACACCTGGAAGGCAAGGGCAGCAGCGTGCTCGACTTTATGGGGTTTGCGCAAAAAGGCGGGGCAGTACTTAGCTATGTGCGCTTGGCGTCACAGCCCAGCGAGCTTAATCAGGTTCGCATTGAGGCAGGGCAGGCCGATGCGATGATCGCTTGCGATATGGTGGTGGCTAGCTCCCAGAAAGCGCTGAATGTGCTGCAGCCGACCACCCGTATCGTGGCTAATCTGGCCGAGCTAGCCACGGCGGATTATGTGCTTTACCGCGATGCGGATATGCAGCCCATTAAACGCCTCAACATGTTGCGTGAAGCGGTGGGAGATGAGCGCTTTGCCTCTTTGGACGCCAATCGCCTGGCTGAACAGCTGCTAGGGGATACGGTATTTTCCAATATGATGATGCTCGGGTTTGCCTGGCAGCAAGGTTTGGTGCCGCTTTCTGAAGCTGCGCTGCAGCGTGCTCTAGAACTCAATGGCGTCGCAGTGGAAAAGAACCGCCAGGCATTTGCCTGGGGGCGCTTGGCAGCGGTAGAACCCGACTACCTCCAGCAGCATCTGGACACGATGCCACTGTCCGCGAATGCCACGCTGGACGACGTGGTAGCGCGTAATCGTCTCCACCTGGAGCGCTACCAGAACCGTGCCTGGGCTGAGCGTTATGTTACCCAGGTGACTAAAATGCGTGACGCAGAAGCAGCGCTAAACGGTGGCCAATCACTGAGTGAAGCCGTCGCCCATCAGCTCTATCGTTTGATGGCGTATAAAGATGAGTATGAAGTGGCACGACTTTACACCCAGAGCGATTTTCTGGATGAGGTTAAAGCAACGTTCTCGGGTGATTACCAGCTAACCTTCCACTTGGCGCCGCCGCTTATAGGCGGTCGTAAGGATGCTCAGGGGCGCCCAGTGAAGCGCCGCTTCGGCCCCTGGATGCTGAAGGCAATGGGCGCGCTGGCAAAGATGCGCGGTTTGCGCAACACGGCTCTCGATCCTTTCCGCTTCAGCGCCGACCGCAAGCTCGACCGCGCCTTATTGGCTGACTACGAGCAGCTTATTGATGAGTTAGTGGCTCGTCTTGATGGCACTAATCATGGGACTGCCTTGGCGCTGGCTAAGCTGCCGGAAGAGATTCGTGGCTTCGGGCCAGTCCGCGAAGCCGCTGCCGAGAAAGCCAGTGAGCGCCGCGAGAAGTTGCTGGAGGAACTACGCGAAGGTCGTTCGAAAACCATCGCTGTCGAAGCTGCCTGAGGCTGCCCACCAAGCTAAATGCAGGCCGCGCAATGCACGGCCTGTTCAAGATGGCTTAACTGGCGTCAGGCTGCGCCGCTGGTGCGGCCTTTTCGAAGGCGGGCAGTGAACGGCAATTGGCAACGATACGTTGGGTCGTCGGATAGGCTGACAAATCGCACTCGAAGCGTTCCGCGTTGTACACCTGGGGGATCAGGCATATATCCGCAAGCGTAGGGGTGTCGCCATGGCAAAAATCGCCGCTGCAGGGGGCATTGGAGAGCGTTGCTTCCAGGGCGGTGAAACCCTCGGCAATCCAGTGGTGGTACCAAGCTAGCTTAGCCGCTTCATCTGCTCCCAGTTCACCCACTAGATACTTGAGTACCCTCAGGTTGTTAAGTGGGTGAATCTCGCAGGCCACCGACTGAGCGAGCGCACGAACCCGAGCCCGCTCTAACGCGTTAACCGGCAGCAGGGCGGGCTCTGGGTGTACCTCATCGAGATACTCACAGATCGCCAGTGACTGGTTAACCACCGAGCTATCGTCCAACACCAGGCTAGGCACTAGCCCCTGAGGGTTGCGCGCCAGATGCTCGCCACCACGCTGCTCACCTTTCACCAGATTGACCGGGATCTGGTCGTACTCCAGTCCCTTAAGGTTTAAGGCAATACGCACCCGGTAAGCAGCCGACGAGCGAAAATAGCCGTAAAGCGTCGTCATGTTGCCTTCCTTTATTTGGGCTGGTACTGCACTACTTGCTGATCGATCGTACCAAATATGTTGCTGCCATCGCGGTCAAACATCTCGATACGCACCCGGTCGCCAAAGCGCATAAAGGGAGTTTTTACCTGGCCGTACAGTATCTGCTCCACCATGCGCACTTCGGCTAGACAGCTATAGCCAACGCCACCGTCAGCCACGGGCTTTCCAGGGCCGCCATCGGGATCCGGGTTGGAAACGGTGCCTGAACCAATAACTGCACCTGCGCCGAGATAGCGGGTCTTGGCCGCATGGGCCACCAGCTGTGGGAAGTTGAAAATCATATCTGGCCCGGCTTCAGGCTCGCCAAACTTCTTGTCATTCAGGTGCACGGTCAGTGGCAGGTGCACTTTACCGTCTTGCCAGGCATCGCCCAGCTCATCCGGTGTCACCGCAATAGGCGAGAACGAAGAGGCGGGCTTTGCTTGGAAAAAACCGAAGCCCTTAGCGAGCTCACCTGGGATGAGGCCACGCAGACTCACGTCGTTGACCAGCATTACTAGCTTAATGTGCTTGGCGGCTTCCTCTGACGTGACTGCCATCGGGACGTCATCGGTGATAACGGCGATTTCACCTTCAAAGTCGATGCCATGCTCTTCGCTCACCGCTTCGATATCGTCCGTGGGTGCCAAGAAACAGTCGCTACCGCCCTGATACATGAGCGGGTCTGTCCAGAAGGTGTCAGGCATCTCGGCATTGCGCGCCTGGCGTACCAGCTGGACATGGTTCAGATAGGCGGAGCCGTCAGCCCACTGATAGGCACGCGGTAGAGGGGAGTGCAGCGCACTCTGATCAAGCTCAAAAGCGTTTTCAGCACCACCACTGTTAAGCTGAGCATAGCGCTCTTCAAGCTGAGGGCTAACCGCCTTCCAGTTCTCAAGGGCAGCCTGAAGTGTGGGGGCAATATCAACGGCGCTCGCAGCGCGGGAGAGGTCACGGGAGACAATGATGAGTTCTCCGTCGCGCCCCTTCTTTAGTGTTGCCAGTTTCATAGTGATTCAATCCTTGTCGTCAGGGTGGTATAGGGTTCAGGGCTGGCTTGGGTTGAAGTGGGAGCGCAGCGTCGACCAAACATCCACATAGTCACGTTGACGGAAGTCAGCATTCAGAGCCGCAGGGGTCGGGTGAAAGAAGTAGCGGCTCTCAAACATGAAGGCCAGTGTATCGCCTATGAAATGGGGCTTAAGCTCAGCGTTGGAGGCTTTCTCAAATGTCTCAGCATCGGGGCCGTGGGGCGACATTGAGTTATGTAGACTGGCGCCACCAGGGGTGAAGCCTTCCGCTTTTGCATCGTACTCACCATGAATAAGCCCCATAAACTCGCTCATTAGGTTGCGATGGAACCAGGGGGGCCTGAAGGTATTCTCGGCAACCATCCAGCGCGGTGGGAAAATGACAAAATCAAGATTCGCCATTCCCGGCGTATCGGAGGGGGACGACAATACGGTGAAGATTGACGGATCCGGATGATCGAAGCTCACCGTATTGATGGTGTTAAAGTTGGCGAGATTATATTTATAAGGCGCGCAGTTGCCGTGCCACGCCACCACATCTAACGGCGAGTGGTTGAGTTTTGTCTCCCAGAAACGACCAGAGAACTTAGCCACTAAGCGGTAGTCGCCTTCTAGGTCTTCATAGGCCGCCACGGGGCTTTGGAAGTCACGCGGGTTGGCTAAACCGTTAGACCCGATGGGGCCGAGGCCTGGAAGCTCTAAAGGACTACCATAGTTCTCGCATATATATCCCCGCGCAGCATCAACCCCGTGAGCTCTGCGCACTTGGAATTTCACACCGCGTGGAATAACGGCAATCTCACCGTTATCGATCTCAATGTCACCAAATTCGGTACGTAGACGAATGGCCCCCATTTGCGGAACGAAGAGCAGTTCCCCATCAGCGTTGTAGAAAAACCGCTGGGTCATGTCCTGATTAAAGGTGTAGACATGCACGCCCACACCCGCTTGGGTACCCGCATCCCCGTTGACGGCAATGGTAAATAAGCCGTCGATAAAATCAGTCGGTTCGCTCGGTAGAGAGACGGGATCCCAGCGCATTTGGTTAGGGTCCGCCGCTGGCTTGTCTAACGGGGCCGTGTGTACGCTGTTATTTTCTAGTGGCTGATACGCGCTCTGAACGACAGAAGGGCGAATGCGGTAAAGCCAGCTGCGAAAGTTTTGATGACGTGGCGCTGTGAATGCGGAGCCGGTTAGTTGTTCCGCGTATAAGCCGTAAGCACAGCGTTGAGGTGAGTTTTGCCCAATCGGCAGTGCTCCCGGCAGCGCTTCGGTTGAAAAGTGATTATGAAAGCCATTTTGATATTTCAATTGTTCAGTCATTGTTAAGACCTGCTTTATTTGAACGTATATTGATAAATGATGGCGGCTGCTTATCGCCCACTAACCCAGGATGAGATGCGAGCTTCTGGCTCATGATGCCTACGGTGCTTGCCAGCTATATGTTAGATAGAATAGTTTCTTGTGAAACTAAAAGTCCAGTATTCAGCGCGACGTGTAGACTACCTTTTAAAAAGTTTTGGTAACAATTTTCGTAATATCAGTTGTTTATCGAAGTTTGATACTTTGGTGTGGTGGTTTTTATTGCTGAATTGGTTGCAAGAGAGATTATGTCGAGGCACTGTTCTTCCTATACTAAGCCCCATTACAGCGAGCTGGTTTGCATCTCATTGATGGTCAGTGTGATAGGCGCGTTGCTGGTGCCCATATTCCCAGCTATCGTGCTGGTTTTTGTCATCACGACCCCTGATAAACGGTGGCTCTAGGAGAAACACAATGACGATGGATAAAGCAGGCGGCGATGCATCACTGGTGTCTTCAGCTAGGGCAGAGTTAGACCTCAATCAGTTTTTACCCTACCAACTCAATCGGTTAGCTGACCGAATCAGCCAGGCATTAGAGAAGCTTTATGCCGAGTCTTATGAGCTCAACATTGCCCAGTGGCGCGTACTTGCCTGGCTTAGCCATTGTGATGATTTAACCGCTAAGAAGGTCTGTGCCTACACCAATATGGATAAGGCTCGCGTGTCTCGCGCGATTCAGTCGTTGGAAGACCGTGGACTGATAAGCCGCACGCCATCACAGCAAGACCAGCGCTTACATGACTTGCAGCTGACAGACGCCGGGCAAGCGTTACTCAATAAGTTAGTACCCGAAGCCCAGGCGTGGGAAGCCGATCTGGTGTCGACCCTGAGCGTTGGTGAATATCGTGATCTGCTTAACACAATGCGCAAGCTTGAACGGCAATTGGAGAGAATTGGCTAGCGGCTTGACGCAGGAAAGTCGAGTCAGGGTGGCCGATGATAGGCTACATTATGTCAATAGCGTGTCATTGGTGTCGGTAATGATATGATTTATGTAACGAAAGGTCTGGCTGTAAATTATCCCCTGCCGTCATTGATAATTCTTCAAAGGAGATGGTGTTTTTAGTAACTACATGTAATTAATGTATATTTTTCATGATGCTACTTAAGTATTAGTATCTATTGCTCGATCAGTCGTTGCATGACTCACGTATCTGGAGGCATTGTGAACATAAACGTGATTCGAATATTTTTTTAATTATAATAATAGAGTGTCACGTTTTTTGCTCCAGTTCGTGACGACCAGAGGAAAGTGAAATGAATAAAACAACAAACCTGATGCTCGGCGCTATTGCCGCTGCAACCCTCAGCACCTCCGCCTTTGCACAAACGACAATCACCGTGAGTACCTGGGCTGGCCCTAATCACGGCATCAACACCATGGTATGGCCAACGTGGAAAGCGTGGATTGAAGAGGCCACTGACGGGCGCGTGACCGTAGACGTTGTGCACGATCTCGGCCCCCCCGCCTCACAGATGGAGATGGTCGCTGACGGCATTGCTGACGCCACTTGGGTGTTCCATGGCTATAACGCAGGGCGTTTTCTGGCCACCCAGTTACCCGAGTTTCCTACCTTTGAAGACTTCTCCTCGGAGAACGCATCTGCTGCTTATTGGCATACTCACCAGGAGCACTTAGCCCAAGCTGATGAACACCGCGGCGTTGATGTAGTGGCTGCGGGTGTGCACGGCCCGGGTTGGATCTTTAGTAGCGAGCAGTACCAAACCCTTGCTGATTTAGAGAATGAGCGTATTCGCGTCGGTGGCGGGGTGATGGGAGATCTCTCTAATGCCCTGAACCTGACCGGCGTGGCTTTGCCGCCAACCGGGGTCTATGAAGCTGGCTCTCAGGGCGTTATTGATGGCGCTATGCTGGTGCCGGAAGGCCTTAGAAGCTTTCGGGTAGCCGAGGTATTTCCCTATACCTTGACGGTGGATGGTGGGTTTTATCGAGGCAGCTTCACCATCGTGGTTAACCCGAGTATCTGGGATGAGATGTCTGCTGAAGATCGTGCCGCTGTGGAAGAAGTCTCGGGTGAGCGTCTGTCGCGACTATTCGGCTACATGATGGATGTATCCGATGAGCGGGGCGTCGAGTTCGCCGAAGAGCAGGGTCATACCTTTACAGCCCTTGGCGGCGAAGATCTTGAGACGCTGCGCGGCATCAGTAATGACCTGGTTGACACCTGGTCCGAGAACGTAAGTGAACGGGGTGTCGATGCGCAGGCGGCGCTCGATTACTTCCACCAACAGCTTGAAGAAGCTGCTACACAAGAGAGCGTGGCATCCTTAGTGCCACAATCATAATTACCCTTCGCCAAGTGGAGGGCGACTATGCAGATCCTGACGACTCGCTGGTCAAATGTCGGTAGGGTCATGCAGCTGGCGCTGGAGGGGGTGGCGGGTGCCACCCTCTTTGCCTTGATGCTGCTGACGACTGCCGATGTAGTAGGCCGTTATTTCTTTAATCTACCTATCCTTGGAACCGTCGAGTTGACCCAGCAGATGCTGGCCGCTGTGGTGTTTCTGTCACTGCCAGTAGCATGCTGGCGTGAAGAGCACGTTAGCGTGGATCTCTTGGATGCCATATTTCCTGCGCGCTGGATATGGCTGCGCCAGATGATCGTCAACGCAATTATCGCAGTGGCTTTGTGGGTGATCGCTACACGGGTTTGGGCACTGGGCGTGCGCGCTTTCGAGTGGGGCGATGTCACTGAGTTTCTACGCATTCCCGATGGTTACCTTATTTACCTGATTGCCATCATGCTGTTTCTTTCCGCTCTACTTACCCTCGGCCGAGCGGTGAGTTACCTGCTAGAAGGCGTGGGTGTGATTAAGTGCGGTGGACCAGTCAGCCAGGGAGATAAGCATGATTGAAGCACTTTATGGGTTTGCAGCGCTGTTGATATTGGTATTCCTGCGCATGCCTCTGGCGTTTGCCATGGGGATCGTAGGTTTTGTGGGCTTCTACTACCTGACCGGTAACTGGAACGCGGCTGAAGCCATGGCGTCGCGGCGGGTGGTCGACACCGCTAGGGACTACGGTCTGTCGGTGATACCACTGTTTATCTTGATGGGTAACCTGGTGTCCCATGCGGGGCTCTCTGATGCGTTATTCCGAGCCTCTAACGGTTTTCTTGGTCACCGTAAGGGCGGTCAGGCGATGGCCACCATTGTGGCTTGTGGTGGGTTTAGCGCGATTTGTGGGTCGAGCCTTGCGACCTGTGCCACCATGGGGCGTGTTGCCATGCCCCAGATGCGTAAGTATGGCTACAAGGACTCGTTGGCGGCAGCCTCCATTGCCGCGGGCGGAACCCTTGGGATACTGATCCCTCCCAGCGTGATGCTGGTGATCTACGGCATCATTACTGAGACCAGCATCCGTGAACTGTTTGCGGCGGGCTTTATTCCCGGCATATTGGGCATTGTGATGTATCTCGGCGCGGTCAAGTGGGTTTTGTGGCGTGATCCCAGCGCTGGGCCAGCGGCTGAAAAAGTACCCTGGAACGAGCGCCTTGCGGCCCTAAAAAATGTGGGGAGTACCCTGGCGCTGTTTGTATTGGTTATCGGCGGCATCTATTTGGGTATATTCACCCCAACCGAAGCGGCGGGTATTGGCGCAATGGGCGCCTTTGTGATTGCCCTACTAAAACGTGCTTTGACGCCGACGATACTCATGAATGTCCTGATGGACACTGTGCGTACAACAGCGATGCTGTTTGCAGTGGTGTTGACGGCGCTAATCTTTGCTAATTTCATTAACCGCGCGGGGCTTCCCAATGACCTCCTGGCGTTGGTCACTGGGCTGAACGTGGCCCCCTTCGTGGTTATTCTCGTCATCTTGGCCATTTACGTACTATTGGGCTGTGTATTTGAAAGCATGTCGATGATGCTGCTGACCGTGCCGGTCTTCTTCCCGGTCGTGGCGGGGCTTGGCTATGATTTGGTGTGGTTCGGCATACTGGTGGTTATCGTCATCGAGATCAGTTTGATAACGCCACCTGTCGGGATGAATGTGTTCGTACTACGTGCCGTATTACCGGACGTATCAACCGGCACTATCTTCCGCGGCGTCACCCCTTTCTGGGTAGCGGGTACCCTACGCGCACTGCTCGTGCTTCTATTCCCAGCGATCGTGCTTTTCCTGCCGCAGTTACTGTATTAAAACGATGCTATTAATACGGTTCTATTAACGTCCTTGCTAAACAAACGGATGACAGGGTAAGTGTCCTGTCATCCGTTTTTTTGTATTACTTTTTTGTCTGGCTGTGTCGGCTGAGGCGTTACTGCCGCTTTGCCACCAGCGTTAGAATGTCGTAGCTGGCGACCAGTTCATCGTTTTGATTGGTCACCGCTACGTCCCACATCACCACCCCTTGTGGGTGCCCGTCAGGAGATGTCCGGCCCTGATCAATCTTGCGCTTGCAGGTTAGGCGGGCGCGGATAGTGTCGCCGACCAACACCGGTGTAATAAAGCGCAGTGTATCCAGGCCGTAGTTCGCCAGTACGGGGCCTTCGCCTGGGTAAACGAAGAGACCCGCAGCGGCAGACAGCACAAAGTAGCCGTGGGCAATGCGCTGGCCGAACTGGGTCTCTTTGGCGGCAATGTCATCAAAGTGCATATAGAAGTGGTCGCCGGAGAGGCAGCCAAAGTTGACGATGTCGGCTTCAGTGACGGTACGGCGATGGGTTAACAGTGACTCCCCAACCTGCAGGTCGTCGAAATGGCGGCGGAATGGGTGAACGTCAGTCTCGATCACCTTGGCGCCACGCACATACTCCTTTGTGACTGCCGCGAGCATGCTCGGAGAGCCCTGGATGGCGGTGCGCTGTAGATAGTGGTGAACCGCACGAATGCCGCCGAGTTCCTCACCGCCGCCTGCGCGGCCGGGCCCGCCATGCTTGAGCATCGGTAGCGGAGAGCCGTGGCCAGTGGATTCCTTTGCTGCCTGAGCATCCAGAATCTGCAGGCGGCCGTGCTGGGCGGCCAGAACGGGGATCATTTCAGCCGCAATGGCAGGGTCTTTCGTGGTCAGCGTGGTCACTAAGCTGCCCTTGCCCTTGGCGGCGATGGTCAGGGCTTCGTCGATGCCGCTGTAGGGCATTAGCGTCGCGACGGGGCCAAAGGCTTCAATGTCGTGAGCGCCGCCGTCGTTCAACGGGTTACGATTGATCAGCAAGTGGGGAGTAATGAAGGCACCGTTTTCAACACCCTGGCCGACAGGCTTGAAGTTGCCGTCTCTGCCGAAGACGCACTCACTGGTCTCTAACAGTTGTTCAATTGCGTGGTTAACGTCTCTCAATTGGTCACGGGAAGAGAGCGCGCCCATGCGTACGCCTTCTTCATGAGGATCACCGACCACAATGTTGGCAAGCCGCGACTTAAGCGTGTTCGCCAATGCATCCAGATGCTCGGCAGGCACTAAAATTCGGCGGATCGCGGTACATTTCTGACCTGCCTTGGCGGTCATCTCCTTGACCACTTCTTTGGCAAAGATTTCGAACTCTTCGTCTTCCGGGCTAACATCCGGGGCCATGATGGCGCTGTTGAGCGAGTCCGCCTCGGCGTTGAACGGTATGCTCTTCGCCATGATGTTAGGGTGGCTTTTCAGCTTCAGGGCGGTGCTTGCCGAGCCGGTGAAGGTGACAAAGTCCTGCTCTTCCAGATGATCCAGTAAGTCACCGGCTCCGCCGATAACCAGTTGCAGCGCTCCTTCCGGCAGCAGGCCTGAGTCGTTGATGACGCGCACGGCTGCTTCGGTCAAGTAGCTAGTGGCGGTTGCCGGTTTGAAGATACACGGCATGCCTGCCAAAAAGGCGGGTGCGAACTTCTCCAGCATGCCCCATATGGGAAAGTTAAACGCATTGATATGTACAGAGACGCCGCGGCGGGGCACCAGAATATGGGTGCCATTGAAGTGGTTCTCTTTTCCTAGCTGAGTCACCGGGCCTTCGTGGGCCACATTGCCGGAGGGCAGTTCCTTGCGGCCCGTGGAGGCGTAGGTAAATAGGGTGCCGAAACCGCCGTCGATGTCGATCCAGGAGTCGGCCTTGGTGCAGCCAGTGTGGTGAGAGATGGCATACAGCTCACGCTTACGCTCTTGGATATAGGCGGCCAGCGCTTTAAGAGTGGCGGCCCGCTGCTGGAAATCCAGTGCCAGCATATTTCTCACACCGGTGTTGCGGGCATACGCCACCGCTTCACGAAAGTTGATCTCTTCTTGGTGGGTATGCGCAACGGTTGTGCCGTTAATGGCGCTAATCAGTGCTTTGGATTCGGTCTTTCCGAACCACTGGCCTGCGATGTAACTCTGTAAAACTGACATTGCGTACTCTCCCGCAAAACATAGACTAAGCCGACGCGGTCGCCGGCTTGGAAGTAGGTGGGTTAGGGTTTATACCTCGTCATAGTCAAGCACCACCCTGTCGCTGATCGGATAGCACTGGCAGGACAGCACGTAGCCGGCATCGATTTCGTAATCTTCCAGGGCGTAATTGGCGTCCATTTCCACCTCGCCTTCGATGACTTTTGACTTGCAGGTGGAGCACACCCCAGCCTTGCATGAGAAAGGTATATCCGCGCCGTGCTCGTTACCTGCGTCCAGAATGCTCTGGGTATTGCGGGGCAGGTCGTATTCAATGGTGCGGCCGTCGATGATCACTTTGATGTGCGAGGTTTCTGCTTTCACCTGGGCCGCTTTCGTCGCCTGGCGGCGCTTGGCGCCTGCCGCCGGTAGCCCAGTGGTGAACAGCTCGAAGTGCACTTTTTCCTTCGGCATTCCATGTTGGCTCAGAACACCACGCACGATCTCGGTCATTTCCTGCGGGCCACAGATAAACGCGGCGTCGAGCTTGGGTACGTCTACCCAGCGGTCAAACAGGGCATTGCACTTGTCGGCATCTATGCGCCCGTTATATAGATCGATTTCCTGTTGTTCGCGGCTGAACACATAAATGATGTTGAGGCGTTCCAGGTAGCGGTCCTTGAGATCCTGAAGGCGTTCGCGAAACAGCGTACCCGTGGTGGAACGATTGCCATAGATGACGGTAAAGCGGCTCTTTGGCTCGCTTTCCAGCGTGGTGGAAACAATCGACATAATGGGCGTGACGCCACTGCCAGCGGTCACCGCCAAATAGTGCCCTTCACGGCTGGGGTCGAGCGGCACGAAGAACTTACCCTGGGGTGGCATCACTTCCAGGCGGTCGCCGGGCTGCAAGTGCTGATTGGCAAAGGTGGAAAAGCTGCCGCCGGGCACCAGCTTGACGGCGACTCTTAGCTCATGTTCGTGCACGCCGGTGCAAATCGAATAAGAACGACGGATATCCTCGCCTTCGATGTCGCGGCGTAGCGTCAGGTACTGCCCTTGGGTAAAGCGAAAGGCGTCCAGCAGGTCATCGGGCACGTCGAGGGCAATGGAAACGGCATCATGGGTTTCCTTGCGCACATCCTTGACGGTCAGGGCGTGAAATCGGCTCATGGGAAATGGTCTCGTCGTTTTACAGACACTTGAAATAATCGAAAGGCTCCAGGCAATCACGGCAGCGGTAGAGCGCCTTGCAAGCCGTAGAGCCGAATTCGCTAACGCGTTCGGTGGCGTTGCTGCCACATAAAGGGCAGGGCACTACCGGATCAGGTTGGCCCGTCAGGCTGCGCTTACTAGCACTTTCCACCGGTGGCGCGATGCCGTAGGCGCGCAATTTTTCGCGCCCGGCCTCTGAAAGCCAATCGGTAGTCCAGGCGGGGGACAGGCGGCGCTGAATCAGCGGGTCTGAATAGCCAGCGGCCACCAGCGCTTCATGGATATGCTGTTCGATAACTTCCGTGGCCGGGCAGCCGGAGTAGGTCGGGGTCACGCTGACCGCTAACCTGCCATCCAGCCAGTCGATATCACGCACAATGCCCAGCTCCACCACGCTAACCACCGGCACTTCCGGGTCTGGCACTTCCTGTAGTACAGCCAGCACGGCGTTGACATCGCCTTCATCACCGGCTGGCGGCAGGCCGCTGCGGTCGCTGCCGATCAAGTCGCTGGAGGGCCAGTCATCGATAAGCTTGTCATCGCTAGACGCAGACGGATGGTTACCAGACGGTTGCATCGGGATATGCCCTCGGCAGGTATTGCATTTCCGCTAATAGAAAGCCCAGGTGCTCGGTGTGATGACCGACTTTACCGCCGGTATACATCCAGGAGTCGTAGGCAGGGCGTGCCAGGGTAGCTTCCTCAAGTACCTCTTCCACGGTTGCTTTCCAGCGGGTGGCCAGCGTGTCTGGGGCTGGCGCAATACCGGCTTCCAGCATGGCCTTATCAACCTCGTCGCCCTGCAGTAGCTCACCGGTGAACTGCCAGAGGTTGTCGAGCGCTCGCTGCATGCGGGTGTGGCTCTCTTCCGTGCCATCGCCCAGGCGAATTACCCATTCAGAGGAGCGACGTAGGTGGTACGTTGCTTCCTTAAGCGACTTGGCGGCCACTTCAGCAATGCGGGGGTCGCTGGAGTGAGACAGGCTGTCAAGCAGGTGGACGTGCCATGCATCGAACAGGAACTGGCGCCCCATGATGTCGGCGAAGTCACCGTTGGGCTGTTCAACGAGCAACAGGTTGCGAAAATCCTGGGCATCGCGGCGAAAGGCTAAATAGTCGGCATCATGGCCCTGGCCTTCCAGTTCAGCAGCATAGCCCAGCCAGTTGCGGGCCTGACCGAAGAGGTCGAGGCCCACGTTCATTAAGGCCAGTTCCTCTTCCAGCGCGGGTGCCTTGCCGCACAGTTGTGCGTGGCGCTGGCCGAGTACCAAGTCGTTATCGCCAAGGCGTAGCAGGTAATCGATCAACGGGGGGTGTGTTTTTTGAGCTGTGTTTTTCTGAGCCGAGCTTCGATGAGCCGCGCTTTGATGAGATATGTTTTGCATTGCTGCCTCCCTTACATGTGGCCGACTTCTTTCGGCAGTTTGTAGAAGGATGCGTGGCGATAGACCTTGTCGTTAGACGGGTCAAACAGCGCCTCTTTCTCGTCGGGAGAAGAGGCGGTGATTTCGCTGGCCGGAACCACCCAGATGCTCACCCCTTCATTGCGACGGGTGTACAGCTCGCGGGCGTTTTCAATGGCCATGCGGCGATCGGCGGCGTGTACGCTACCAACGTGCTTGTGATTAAGGCCGTGCTTGCTGCGTATAAAAACTTCGAAGAGGGGCCAATCAGCCATGAGGAAAGCCTCTGTGGTCAAAGGAGCCCCGTGTCGCAGGGCTCTCGATTGTTTTAAGAATCAAAAATCAGGTCTTAAGAATCAGGCCGCTCGGCGTTGACGTTTGGCGGCATGAGCCACGGCAGCTTCACGTACCCAGGCACCGTTATCGATGGCGTTACGGCGTGCCTCTACACGCTCGCGGTTGCAGGGGCCGTTGCCCTTGACCACATCGAAGAACTCTTGCCAATCGATTTCACCGAACTCGTAGTGGCCGGTCTCTTGGTTATATTTGAGATCCGGATCAGGGGCGGTGCAGCCCAGCAGCTCCAGCTGCGGTACGGTTTGGTCGAGGAAGCGCTGGCGCAGCTCATCGTTGCTATGGCGTTTGATCTTCCAGGCCATCGACTGAGCGCTGTTGGGAGAATTTTCGTCGGATGGCCCGAACATCATTAGCGAGGGCCACCAGAAGCGGTTAATGGAGTCCTGCACCATGGCTTTCTGGTCGTCGGTGCCCTCTTGCATCATGGTCAGCAGAATCTGATACCCCTGGCGCTGGTGGAAGCTCTCTTCCTTGCACACACGAATCATGGCACGTGCATAGGGGCCGTAAGAGGTGCGCTGTAGCGGTACCTGATTGACGATGGCAGCGCCATCAACCAGCCAGCCGATGGTGCCCATATCAGCCCAATTGAGCGTTGGGTAATTGAAGATGCTGGAGTACTTGGCGCGGCCGTCGTGAAGCTTGTCGATCTCTTCGTCGCGGTCGGCACCCAGGGTTTCCATAGCGCTATAGAGGTACAGACCGTGACCTGCCTCATCCTGAATTTTGGCCATTAGCTGCAGCTTGCGCTTGAGGGTTGGTGCCCGTGTCAGCCAGTTGCCTTCCGGCAGCATACCGACGATTTCTGAGTGGGCGTGTTGCGAGATCTGGCGGATCAAGGTCTTGCGGTAGGCGTCCGGCATCCAGTTCTTGGGTTCTATTTTAATTTCATCATTGATGCGCTCCTGGAACTGGCGTTCCTCAGGGCTCATCTCATCAAGCGTTTTGAGTTTGTTAGAACCGGTTTCAACGAGCTGCGCGTACATAGATACCTCCGCGGCGTCGGCATATCAGGGAGTGTGGCTTATCTTCCCTAAAGTATAGTGACACGAAATATTTTATCAATAAGTATTTTTGTGTGTCACTTTAAGACTTTGTGATAGTATATAAATCTAAGACTATTGATTTATAAGGGAAAATTGGCTAGGAATAAGTGATTCTTAATGTGTCGCGTTCTCTAGCCAGAGATGACTGTTTGAGGGCAAAAAAGCCCCCTTAAAGGAGTTCTTTAAAGGGCTTTGTCTGACAAGAGGGGGGCGCTAAACGGCGGCAAGGCGCTAGAGAGGCTGAATCAGCGAAGATCTTTTACACGCCTGGCCTTACCCATCGAACGCATAACACTTTCTACTGGGCACACCTCGACCTGGGTGCTGATACCAATGTGCGTTTTGATGGCATGCTGGAGCTGTAGCGCGGCTTCTTCACAAACTACGGGGTCGCGGGCGATGTCATGATGATTTGCCTCTACACGAACAAGCACCATGTCCATATTGCCTTGGCGGCTGACTTCGATCTCGTAGTGGGGAGAAAGCGACGCGATCTTGAGCAGTTGTTCTTCGATCTGGGTGGGGAACACGTTCACTCCGCGAATGATCAGCATGTCGTCGCTGCGGCCAGTGATCTTGTCGATGCGTCGCATAGGGCGCGCGGTGCCCGGCAGCAGGCGGGTCAGGTCACGGGTGCGGTAGCGAATCACCGGTAGGCCTTCTTTGGTCAAGGTGGTGAACACCAGCTCGCCATATTCGCCATCTGGCAAGACGTCACCGCTGACCGGGTCGATGATCTCAGGATAGAAGTGGTCTTCCCAGATAGTCGGGCCATCTTTTGTTTCCAGGCACTCCATGCCCACGCCGGGCCCCATTACTTCCGACAGGCCATAGATATCCAATGCGTCGATACCCAGGCGCTTCTCAAGAGCAGTACGCATGCTGTCGGTCCAGGGTTCGGCACCGAAAATGCCGGTACGCAGCGGCAGTGTGTGGGGATCGATGCCCTGGCGCTCCATCTCGTCCGCGATATTGAGCATATACGAGGGAGTGACCATGATGATGTCCGGCTCGAAATCACGGATCAACTGCACCTGTTTCTCGGTCTGGCCACCCGACATGGGGATCACCGCGCAGCCCAGGCGCTCGGCGCCGTAATGGGCACCCAGACCGCCGGTGAACAGGCCGTAACCGTAGGCCACATGCACCTTGTCGTTGCGGCTGCCGCCGGCGGCGCGGATCGAGCGTGCCATCACATCAGACCACACATCAATATCGCTCTGGGTGTAGCCCACCACCGTCGGTTGCCCGGTGGTGCCGCTGGAGGCATGGATGCGAACGATCTCGCTCATCGGCGTGGCCAACATGCCGAACGGGTAGTTGTCGCGCAAATCTGCCTTGGTGGTAAAAGGCAGTTTGGCGAGATCCGCTAGCGTCTGGATATCGTCGGGATGCACCCCAGCCTTGGCGAAAGACTGGCGGTAGAAGGGCACATTGTCGTAGGCGTGCTTCAGGCTCCACTTCAGGCGCTTGACCTGAGTGGCGCGCAGCTCGTCGACGCTGGCGGTTTCCAGGGGATCGAGAGTCGCAGTGTCGATACGCGTTGCGGGCTGATTCATCAGGGGTCTCCGATCAAGCTAGTTGTTATTGGACTAGTTTCTAAATGCGCCATGGGCGATGAAATGGCTTTAGTAATGGGCTTATAAGCGCTCAATGATCAGCGCGTCTTTCATTGTTTATCGCCAGCAGCGGTGTCTTCCAGGCGGCGTACGCTGCCGCGAATTTTGTAGGAACGCCCGCGGAACAAGGCAACGGTATCGCCGTGCTGATTGCGCAACGTAATGTCGTAAATGCCGGTACGCCCGCGGCGGCTGCGCTCTTCGGCGGTGGCGGTGATCTCGTCGCCCAACTGGCCGGGGCCGAGATAGTCGATACTGCAACCGGAAGCTACTGTGGCTTCGTCGTAGCTGTTGCAGGCAAACGCGAAGGCTGAGTCAGCCAGGGCAAACAGAAATCCGCCATGGCAGTTGCCGTGCCCCTGCACCATGTCCTGACGCACGGTCATGGTCAGTTCGGCGAAGCCGGGAGCCACGCGAGTAATGCGCATCCCCAACCCTTGGCTGGCATGGTCGCGGGAAAACATTGCCTCGGCGCAGGCTTCCGCCAATTGCTGCGGGGTCAGTTGGGAATCATGCATGAAAGCTTTCCTCGTGTAGAGCTTCGAGACGAGCAAACACCTGACGTTGGGCCTCAAGGTGCTCGACGATAGCCTCGATAACCAAACGGCTATCGGTCAAGGCATTAATGGCGCCTGTGCTGATGATGCTTATAGTGGCGGTAGAGAGAAGGGCTGGCATATCACTCTCCCTTAAAGGTGGGGCGACGTTTTTCCATAAAAGCGCTGACACCTTCGCGGTAATCTTCAGAGCGCCCGGCCAGCCGCTGAAGGTCGCGTTCCAGGTCGAGCTGTTCGTTGAAACTGTTATCGCTGCTGGCATGCAGAGCGCGCTTAATCAGTGCCAGGCCACGGGTGGGTTGAGTGGCCAGGTGGCGCGCCATGTTCATGGCCTCTTCTTGGAGCGCCTCATCGTCGACGCAGCGCCAGATCATGCCCCACTGTTCGGCGGTTTCGGCGGGGAGCTTGTCGCCCAGCATCGCCAGGCCCTTGGCGCGAGCCATGCCCACTAAGTTAGGCAATGTCCAGGTGCCGCCAGAGTCTGGAATCAAACCGATTTTACAGAAGGCTTGAATGAAGTTTGCCGATCGGGCCGCCAAGACGATGTCGCAGGCCAGGGCGATATTGGCCCCAGCGCCAGCTGCTACACCGTTCACCGCACAAATGGTGGGGAACGGCATGTCCTTGAGAGCACGCAGCATAGGGTTGTAGCGTTTCTCCAGCGACTCGCCGAGGTCGGGGGCCTGCTCGCCGGGCGCGACGCTACGGTCGGAAAGATCCTGACCGGCGCAGAAACCTCGGCCGTTGCCCGTCAGTAACAAAGCGCGAACGCTTGAGTCCTGGCGCACGGCTTTTAGCACCTTGCGCATCTCGGCATGCATTTCGGTATTGAAGCTGTTCAAGCTTTCGGGGCGGTTCAGGGTAATACAGGCGACGCCGTCTTCCACGCTGTAAAGCAGGGGCGCTTGGCTCATGGGTAATGTCCTTGTGTCAGTGCCCTTGAAAAGTGGCAGGTCGTTTTTATTGGAAGGCACATGCCCTTTTCGCGATCGGCGGTGCCCGCCAGCGCCCGTTCGGCCTGTGGTGCACAGGGTGAATCTCTGCCGAGTATAGATTTATTTTGATACACATCAATATTGAATGGGTGTATGTAGTGTGTCGCTTGTTGTTGTTTTTGATAATTTATGCATTGCTAACAATGACTTGTGATGATTTTTTACGAATATAAGATAATGGTTAGACGATGGTATAAAAGAACCAAGGTCGTCAAAGACTGACTTACAGCAGGGTGCGTCGAGTTTTTAGATAGCGTTGTGCCAATTCTTCAATAGACGGTGACAGGTAAAGTGTTTGATGTTTTGTTACGTAAAATATAATCTTCGATAATATTGCGTATCAAGATGGATTGAGCACAGGAGCGCCCCATGACGCAATCAGTGCAGCAACGGTGCGATACCCCTAGGTGCTACACAACTGATGGGGCAGGGGCCGAACAGTTCGAGGAGCGGGCGATGGGGGCAGCACCCCACACGGCCAATCAAGCTAACGGAGAGTGTTATGCCTTACTATCGACTTGAAGGGGTGACGCCGGTGGTACACCCGACCGCCTATGTCCATCCTACTGCGGTGTTAATTGGCGACGTAATCGTGGGCCCTAACTGTTATGTAGGCCCCGGCGCGGTGATGCGTGGTGATTTCGGGCGGTTGGTGCTGGAAGAGGGATCTAACCTTCAGGATACCTGTGTGATGCACGGCTTCCCTGGCTGCGTCACCAAGGTTGAGAAGGATGGTCATATCGGCCATGGCGCGGTACTGCATGGCTGCGTGATTGGGCGTGATGCCATGGTTGGTATGAACGCCGTCGTGATGGATGGCGCCAATATTGCTGAACGCTCTATCGTTGCGGCAGCAGCGTTCGTCAAGGCGGGCTTCGAGTGTGAGCCCCAGTCGCTTGTGATGGGGGCGCCCGCAAAGGTTAAGCGCGCGCTGAGTGATGAAGAGTTCGCCTGGAAACAGCAGGGTACCCAGGAGTATCAGCGCTTAGTGGGCCGTTGTCGGGACAGCCTGGAGCCCTGTGAACCGCTGGCAGAACTCGATGCTGATCGTCCAACCTTGCTGGCTGGTGATACTCAACCCAAGCAGCAGACCTTAGCATAGCGTGGCAAGGCGAGGCTGTTGGTATGGCTCGCCACCACAACCACGTCCTCCCCTGGCGGGCCATCCCCCACACCCAACCATGGGTCGATGGCCCCAAACGGCTTTTGTGGTCGCCCCTGAAGTTGAAGAGATTCACTGCCACAAACACGGCCGGATCAATGTCTGGTTCCCCTGGGGCCGCTACGCCGCACTAGACGACACCGCTAGTGCACTCTGGTCGGCAGCCCCATAACCCCATCCCCCTTGAGAGGCAAGTCTCAAACCTGAGTCGGCCGGAAAATTCGGCTGCCGCCACGGTCAATGATGACCAAATTCGCAGAGGCAAAGTGTTTCAAGACCATACGCGACTGTTGCAAGTTGGGGCACCGCTGGTCTCCTGCGAACCGAGAATCTAACAAGGCTCGGGCAAGCAAATCACTCCAACCACATGAATAAAAAGAAGTTGTTGATAGTCGGCGCGGTCAATGCAGGTTGAATGGTACTGGCACATACCTTCGATGTTCGCCTACGAAGACAACCGCAGACGAACATCACGACAATAATAATGCGTGGAGAACTCTCCGTGATGAGACATGCACTTCCCATAGGACTCTGTAGCTTAGCCCTGCTGCTGCCTACGAGCATCGTCTTGGCCTCTGCTGGCAGCGAAGCTATCGACAGGCACTGTTCAGCCTGCCACCAGACCCAAAGTGGCCCCCAGAGCTGGAGCCGCATTAGTGCACAGCGCAAGACCCCGGAAGGCTGGGACATGACGATCGCGCGCATGCAGACCATGCACGGCCTGGAGCTGCCCCTGGAGGCGCGCCGGGATATCGTCAAGTTCCTCGCCGATACCCGCGGCCTGGCCCCTGAGGAGAGCGCGCCCCAACGTGAGCTGATCGAGCGACGCCTCAACCGTATCGAGTCTTTCGACCATCCCAGCTATCAGGAAATGTGTGCCCGCTGCCATACTGGCGGCCGCGCCCAACTTCAGCGCCGTCCCCTGGAAGAGTGGGAGAGTCTGGTGCACTTCCATGTGGGCCAGTTCCAGACCATTGAGTACCAGGCCATGGCACGGGATCGTGACTGGTTCGATCTCGCCCTGAACGAGATCGCTCCCTGGCTGGCCGAGACTCAAAGTCTCGAAAATGACGCCTGGGAGGCATGGCAGCAGGCCGAGCTGACCTCTCCTGAGGGCGACTGGCAGCTCTGGGGGTACTGGCCCGGAGAAGGCGACTTTTACGCAGATGTGACGATTAACGCCGCTGAAGGCGAGGATGCCTACTCCCTTAGCCTGGACGGTGCTTTCACTAGCGGTCGTCCGCTCAGTGGCGAGGGCCAGGCCATCGTTTATACCGGCTACGAGTGGCGCGCCAGCCTTAACCTCAACGGCCGTGATCTCAAGCAGGTGCTGGATTTCTCCGGCGCACAGCCCAGCGGGCGCATCTTCGACGACCATGACGAGGCTTTTGGCATGATGGTGGAAATGGTGCCTCACGAAGCGTCCGAGCCTGCGGTGTTGGCCAGCCTGCCCGCCTCGCTCAAGGCCGGCGAGCGCAGCCGGCTGGTGCTGCTGGGCTACGGCCTTGGGGAAGGAGAGATCAATCTGGGGGAGGGCGTCACCGTGCGTAACCTGGTCGAACGTAGCGACATGCGCCTGGTGCTGGACGTTGAGGCCAGCACCGATCTTACGCCCGGCTGGTTGCCTATGCAGATTGGCGAGATCAGCGCTGAGAGACTGCTCGCCGGCTACCGCACGGTGGATCGCCTGGAGGTGAGTCCAGCGCTGGGAGTGGCTCGCATCGGCAACGACAAGACCCCGCCAGTGAGTGGCGTCTTCACCGCCGCCGGCTATCTGGATGGCGCCGATGAGGCCATCCCGCTGGGTCAGGTACCGGTACGTTGGAGCGTGTCCCCCTGGGACGAGATCGCCGAACGCGACGAGGATGCCAGGTTTGCTGGCATATTGGACGCCGCCACAGGGATCTTCTCGCCGGCCGGGGCCGGGCCCAACCCGCTGCGCCAGTACAACGCCAACAGCGTGGGCAACCTGCGGGTGACCGCCAGCGTGGTGGGGCAGGAGGCGATGCAGGACGAAGCCCAACTGATCGTTACCGTGCAACGCTGGAACAACCCACCGCTTCGCTAGGAGATCACCATGGGAATCTTACAAGCCATACCCGAGAACCTGCATCGGATGGAAGTGGAAGGCCAGCCGCTGTGGTTCCATATCCCCACCACCAGCCTGTTTGCCCCGGATGCCCTCAGCGAGGAGCTGCTGGCTCTGGCCGGGCGAAAGGAGGGGCTCGACAGCGGGGCGCTGCCGGGACATCTGACACATCAGGTCAGCGGCGATGATATTCAGGAGCGGCTGCTACAGCTCAAAGCGCTGAAGCTGATCACTGATGGCGTCGTCCAGGCCTATAATCCCAGCGTAAAGGTGGAGCAGTTCCCGCTCTCTACCGTGGTGCTCAACGTCAATACCGGCTGCAACCTGAGCTGCAGCTACTGCTATAAGGAAGACCTGGATACCCCCCGGGACGGCAAAAAGATGGATCTGGCCACCGCCCAGGCCTCCATCGAGATGATGCTGCGCGAGGCCCCCCAGCGGGATCGCTACAACATCGTCTTCTTCGGCGGCGAGCCGCTCAGCAACATGCCGTTGATCCGCCAGGTGGTCGACTGGGCCGAGGCGCGCATCCACGGGCTCGGCAAGGCAGTGGATTTCACGCTGACCACCAACGCCACCCTGCTGAATGAGGAGAAAATCGCCTTCTTCGACGCCCATCGTTTTGGACTCACGGTGAGCATGGACGGCCCCAAAGCGATCCACGACAAGAACCGCATTGCGGTCAACGGCCAGGGCACCTACGATCTGGTGGCCAAGCGCATTAAACCGCTGCTGGCCAGCTATCGCTCACGGCCGGTGGGGGCCAGGGTGACCCTGACTCGTGGCATCACCGACGTCATCGGTATCCACGACCACCTGGTCAATGAGCTGGGTTTCGCCGAAGCGGGCTTCGCTCCCGTCACCTCTGGTGATATGGCGGCCTACAATCTTACCGGCGACGAGCTCAAGCGGGTCTTCGACGGTATGGTCGAGCTCGGTGAGCGGGCCGTGGCAGCCGCCATTCAGGGGCGCGATATCGGCTTCGGCAACTTCAACCAACTGCTCACCGATCTTTGGGAAGGACGCAGCAAGGCGGTGCCCTGCGGCGCAGGCCTAGGGTTGGTCTCGGTGGATCATGCGGGCGATGTACACCTCTGTCACCGCTTTACTGGCTCAGAGATGCCTACCTTCGGCAGCGTCCAGGAGGGGCTTGATCACGCTGGTCTCAAGCAGTTTATCGAAGCCAGGAGCGATCGCTCCGAGCGTGGCTGCAGCAACTGTCGGATCCGCAACCTCTGCTCCGGTGGCTGCTACCACGAGAGCTACGCTCGCTATGGCGACCCCATGACCCCCACCTATCACTACTGCGACCTGATGCGCGACTGGGTCGATTTCGGCATTCAGGCCTATGCTCGCATCCTGCGGCATAACCCCGATTTTCTCGACGGCCCCCTGGCCGGGAGGCAAACAGCATGACGAATAACAAGAAGAACTTGACCGCACTGGGGTTGGCCCCCCTCAACCGCAAGGCCCGCGAAATGGAGCGGGCTGCCAGCCCAGAGGCCCTGGAAGAAGTGCAGGCCATGCAGACTGTCGCCGGGTGCACTTCCAGCTTCGACCCGGGCTGGGAAGTGGATCCCTTCGGCGGCGTGGCATCGCTGTGCCAACCGATGGAGGCAGATCTCTATGGCTGCGCTGACCCCTGCTGGTGGCCTGCTCAGGTACCGGACACCATGAACACCTACCCTCACTGGGGGGATGGGGCCGACCGCGCTGAGGATGATTGGCGCAAGTTCGATAGCGTCTATCCGGGAGACGAGAAGTGATGAATACCTCAGAAATGAAGCGGCTCACCCTGCCCCTAATAGGGCTGTTGGCCTTCGCTGCCCAGCCCCTGGTGTTTAATGCTGCTGTCGCCGGTGAAGCCAGCGCTGACGAAGTACGCGAGTATCTGGTAACCATGGCCCGTCCCAACCAGCTCTACGTGATCGACCCGGAGGCCCAGGAAGTGGTTCGCACCTGTGACGTAGAAGGCGACTTCGGCTCCGGCACTCTGCAGCTATCACCGGATGAGCGGATCGCCTATGTGCTGCACAACCGCTGGGAAGACGTGGTGGGCATCGACCTCACCAGTTGTGAGGAAGTCTTCCGTGCCAGCGGCTCAGGCAACTCAATACGCGCTAAATCCATCGCCTCCCTGGCCGTGAGCCCGGACGGTAGCCGACTCTATAGCATCTGGGATCGGGTGCGGCTAGGTATCGACCATTACGAAGTGTTGGAGCCACAGCTGGCGGTCTATGACACGACAGCGGGTCTCGCTGCCGAGCCCCTGACCACCTTCCCGGCACCGCGCCAGGTGACGACCATGGGAGCCGCCGAGGACGGTTATCTCTATCTCGCTGGCGCTGATATCTATCGGGTCGACCCGGAAAGCGGCGAGACTGAGATCGCCATCGCCAACCGGAATTGGGATCGCCCCAGTTTTAGCTCGCCAGATTCCTTAGCCGTGTGGTCTATGGGTGAGGTAACCAACGAGTTCCTGCGCCCCTACACGGTGGCGGAGCATCCCGGCGAGGAGAACGAGGCCTGGCACTGGGGCGTCAGCCGAGTCGACCTAGCCACCGGCGAGACTGAGAACAAGGAGATTGTCCCTTTCGAGTTCATCATCTTCTCCATGGTTTCTGATCCCCGGGAGAGGGACGTCTTTTACGGCGTCTACACCCAACTCAGCAAACTGGATGCCCGCACCCAAGAGATCGTGGAGGTGATCGATCTTGATCATACTTACTACAGCATCAACACTTCCTATGACGGCTCGCGGATTTACCTGGGCGGCGCCTCCAGCGATATCGCCATCTATGATGATGACTTCAATGATCTGGGGCGCATCCGCCTGCCCGGTGATATGAGCACCGCAACTCTGAAGGTGGCACGCTTCTAGGTTGCCGTTACATGATCCTTCTGGCCGGCGCTTGCTAAAGTGACCGGCCCTTTTTGCTGGGGGCAGCCCCTATGAATGATGAATGAAGAGAGCGTCGATGCGTGAGCCTGACTTCACTCGCGACACAGGGGCGCTGCCCTGGGGCTGGCTCTACCGCCCCCTCAAGGCGCGGCGCCTGGCCCTGGCCCGGCTGCTGACGCTGAGCCTGGTGGCGACCCTGCTGGCGCTGTTGCCGCCGCTGCTCACCCAGAGGCTCATCGATCACGGCCTGATGCAGGGGGACTTCAACACGGTTGCTACCTACGTCGCCGCCCTGGTGGTGGTGGGACTCGCCGCCCTGGCTCTACAGGGACTAACCCGGCTGCAGCATGTGGCGCTCTCCGCCCGACTATTGCTGTCACTGCGCCGCTCCTTGCTGCGTCATCTGCTGCGCCTGGCTCCGGCCCGCTGGCAGGCCCGAGGGCGAGGCGATCTAATGAGCCGTCTCGATGGCGACCTGTCTATCCTCCAGGGGTTCGCCCTGGACGGCCTGCTCAGCGGACTCTCTAACCTGTTGGGGCTGGTGGGGGCGCTGGCCATGATTGGCCTGTTCAGCCCCATGCTGATGGCTCTGGTTGCCGTGCTGGTACCCATCCAGTGGCTGTGGCTGCGCGCCTGGCGCCCGGCCCTGACTCGTCGTCAGCAGGCGCTCCGTGAGCAGAGCGGTGAACTCTCCGGCTTCTGGCAGGATACCCTGGCCCATGGCCCCTGGTTTCAAGGTCAGGCGCTGGAGCCGTCGCGCCTCAATCGCCTCCAGGGGCTTGGCCACGAACAGCTGCGGCGCCTGTTGGCGGTGCGTCAGGTGGGCTTTCTCAGCGACGTGGGGCCCCAGCTGATCCTCTCCCTGGCCCGGGCCGGGGTGCTGCTGTTGGGCGGCTATCTGGTGATTCAGGGGCAGTTGCAACTCGGTGAGCTGGTGGCCCTGTTGGCGTATCTCGGTATGGTGATGGCCCCCATCGGCGGCCTGCTGGGACTCTATGGAGGTTGGCAACGGGCCCGGGTCAGCGCTTGCCGCCTGGCCGAACTCTTCAGTGAGCCCGCCATGCGTGATCCCTATCGGGGCAGCCGTCCTGCCGGGCCTGGTGAACTTTGCTTGGAGGGTGTGCGTTTCCGCCACCCTGGCCAAGCCAATTGGCTTCTGGATGACATCGATCTCGCGCTTCCGCCGGGCAGCAAGGTGCTGATCGCCGGTCCCTCCGGAGCCGGCAAGAGCAGCCTAATCCGCCTGCTGCTGGGGCTGGAGTCGCCCGAGTCGGGTGAGATTCGTGTCGATGGCGTGCCGCTCGGCGCGCTCTCCCGCCATCACTGGCTCAAGCAGGTTGCCTGGGTGGAGCAACACCCCAGCCTGCTACGCGGTAGCCTGGCCGAGACCCTGCGCGCCCTGGCCCCCGAGGCAAGTGACACCGAACTGATCGATGCGCTTTCCCGCGTTGGACTCGCCGACTGGCTGGATGCCCTGCCAGAAGGGTTAGAGAGCGAGTTGGGCGATTTGGGTGGCAAGGTCTCTGGCGGCCAGCGCTCGCGCCTGGCCCTGGCTCGGGCACTGCTAAAAAAGCCTCGCTTGGTGCTGCTGGACGAGCCCACCGCGGCGCTGGATCCGGCGGCTGCCCGAGCCTTCGATGTCCTGCTTGATGAGGTGCTGGGGGATACCACCCGGCTGATCATCAGCCACCAGAGCGACCACTTTGGCAATCTGGATACCTGCTATCGACTCCAGCAAGGGCAGCTGTTTGCGGTGGAGGCGGCATCATGTCTCTAATATCGGCCCTCAGTCCGACCCTGGGCGTGATCGATAGCGGGGTACCTCCTGGTACGGCACTGGCGCGTTTCCACTCACCCAGTGGTGCCGACCCCGGGGATCGCCTTGGCCATGGTCGGGCGGTCCTCGCCACCCTGGGGCATTATTTGCCGCTGACGCGGCTGGACATCGCCCTCTACAAGCTATTCGAAGAGCGTCTCACCGCTAACGCCGATTCCCTGGCAGCGGCCTTCGAGTGGCAAGCTGAGGTGCCACCGGCCTGGGTGCTCTGCAGTCTGGGGTTGACCCGGCCTGATGCGCGGCTGCAGGCGGCGGTGCAGAGGCTTCAGGCTGCGGGCACCTGCATCGTCGCTGCCAGTCCGCGTTTCGGGGCGCCGGTCTACCCTGCAGCCTGGCCCGGGGTGATAGCGGTGAGCGGCGCCGCGGGGCTGATGCCGGGCCCGCCCCAACGTGACCGGGATGGCCGCTGGTACGCCTGCGTCTGGGCGGGCCGAGGGCACTCCGAGGAAGGCCAGGTCTGGCAGCCCTGGCAGGTGGGGGCACCACCGTTGGGAACGCCACCATCGCTGGGTGGGTCAAGCTTCGCCGTCGCCCATGCCCTGGGCTATTGGCTGGCGGAATCGACCGGTGAAGAGGCGGTGACGCCGGAAGAGTGGAGTGCGGGCTCGGGTAGCGTCGGCCAGTCGGGGTGATCGGTCCACCAGCGGGCCACCGCCATGGCAGCGGGGCCAGCGGCCACCAATAGCGCCCGGGCCGCGTCGTGGTCGCCCTCCTGCATGGCCTTGACCAGGGGCGCCAGGGGGGTTCCCGCCACTGCCTGGATCCCCAATGGCTGATCCGGGGTAAAAACCAGCTCCCGCTCAGCCAATCGTGTACCGATGATGGCCAGGCCGCGGCCCACTCTTACCCGGGCCCAGGGCTCCGGTAGATGCAGCGGTTGATGATCGGGCCAGTGACAGCGTGCTGTCCAGTAGGGTGCCGGATCGATGTCTATCGACTCTTGGTAGGCGGCCTGGCGATAGAAGTCGCGGCCAGCCCGGGCGAAGCGCCAGTACTGGGCATCCTGGCGGCGTTGATGGAAGCGCTCCAGGGGCGCGATGCGGGCTTCTTCGAACAGGCTATTGAGAACCGGTGCCAAGCCGTGGGCCGAGGAGAGCGCATTGAAAATGCCCTGTCCAGAGAGGGGGTCGATAGCCATGGCGGCATCCCCCAGGCGCCAGAGGCGCCCCTCTCTCACCTGGGTGCGCCCCAGCAGGCTGGGGCGCTGGTAGTGGTGGCGAATCTTGGCTTGGCCCCAGAGCTGGGCCAGATCGGGCTGGGCGGCGAGCCAGGCGTCGGGGTCGCAGCGCGCCTGGCATAGCGACGCTTCCGTCAGGGCCAGTTGCAGATACTGCTGGCCCTTGAGCCGCGACCACCAGGCCCAGCCGCCGCCGGGCAACGACAGGGCGGCACTGGCGGGGGCGGAGTCGGCGGCCTCGCCGCGTAGGATCCAGGCCGGGGTTGACCAGGGGGCGGCGTCGCGGAACTGGCGCCGCGCCGCCGCCCGACCCCGGGCCTCCACGCCCCAGGAGGCGGTCAGTATGCGACCATCTGCCAAACCAAGGCGAACGTTACTTTTCAGGCTCTCCAGGAACGTGATCCGCGCCTTGATCACCGGGATACCTGCCTCGTGAAGATCTTCCAGCAGGGCGGCATCGAAGGCCGGGCGCGGCAGCAGCCACTCGGCGTTGGGCGCCCGAATCTCACCACCCCAGATAACCCGCCGCGGCAGGGGCCCCACCGCGCAGTCGGCGGCCCGGTGCAGCCCCAGGCTGTGTAGGGCCTGGAGGCTGCGCCGGGCAATGCCCTCGATGGCCCGGTAGTAGCGGACACGCCCCACCAGGGTGACTCGCCGACCGGCGCGATGCAGCAGCATGGCCAGAGCTGCCCCGGCGGGGCCGCCTCCGGCGATCACTATCTCGCTATCCACGTCTTGGCGCATCAGAAGAAGAATCCCACGAGTAGTTGGGCATAGAAAGCGGTGTCGTCGTCGCCAAGCTGAATACCGCCCTGGGCCGCACTCTTGTTCGGACTGTACCAGCCGAGCAGTGGTGAGACATAGAGCCAATCGGAGGGCAGCCACTCGGCATAGAGATTGAACTCACGCCCGCCCATGTCGGGCTGGTTAGTGGTGTCACGGCTGGAGAAGTCGTAAGCCAGGAGTCCCAGGTGCAGGCTCTCATTCAACGAGCCCTCCAGACCCAGCCGCCACACCTCGGTATTGCTATTGAAGGGGCCGGCATAGTTTCCTGCTACCTCGCCCTGGAACCAGGTTCCGTAGCCCCGGGTGAAACCGTAGAAGAGCGGATCCCACTCTTCGGAAAAGCGGCTGTAGCGCAGCGACAGGGTAGGTTGACCGGGTAGCTCGCTGAAAGTCCAGGCAGGCTCTAGTGCCCAGGCGTTCTCACGGGTGTTCTTGCGCTGATGGGCGAGCTCTCCGCGCAGGGTCAAGGCGTCGTCCAGCATGCGCTGTTCGAAGCGCAGTCCATAGACATCCATACCATCGCGCTGGGCCAGGAAGTCGTCAGCTTGGGCCTTGTCAACTCCCAGACCGCGCAAATAGGTCGCCTCCACTAATCCACTACCGTGATCGTGGGCCAGGGTGAGAGCGGCCATCTCGGTGCTGGCTTGTGCCGGATTGTCCGACTCGAACCAGGCCACTTGGCTTTGCCAGCCTGCGTGACCCAGGGCTACCACTGCGGTGCGGTCAAAGGCTTGGCGCCCCGCCAGGTAGTAGGCGCCGCCCCGATCCAGCTCATCGCCCAAGGAGTCTCCCAGGCTGACCGCATCGCCAGCCACCAGGAAGCCGTCGCCGAGGGTAATCGGCTGGCGTCCCGCGGAAACATCCACGCGCCAGGGCAAACTGGAGTCGCCCTGTGACTCGCTACGGTAGCCGAGAAAGGCGTCCTCGAGATCGAGCTCACGCTCGCTGCCAGAGGTAAAGCCAGCGGCGTCGCCGTCGCCCCAGGTGGCGGTGCCTACGGTGCTAACTCGGCCATAGAGACCATCCGCCTTGGGGGCGAGTTCGGCGCCCAGGGTCAGCACTCCTTCCTGCCAGCGGTGACGCTTCGCCTCGGCTGCCCCGGTGGCATACCCCCGGTCGCTATGGAAAGTACCGAGCAACGCCTGAATATCGATATTCACGGTGGAGTGGCCGAGATCGGCCATCTCGTAGGCCTGAGCAGGGAGTGTGGCGGCCAGCATCAGTCCGCCTATGGAGCCGGAGAAACGCGAGTTAAAGTTGTTCTTATGCATTGGATATTCCCTTGGAGGTGGAAGGCCAATCACGATGCCAGGACAGGGCTACATCAAACGATCATCACAACCGATTTCTGCTCTGTGTAATGTTCGATCAGTGAATCGCCGAGCTCGCGGCCAATGCCCGACTGTTTGAAGCCACCGAAGGGCATGCAGGCATCCAGTAGGTTGTGGCCATTGATCCAGACGCTGCCGGACTCAATCTCCGGCACCAGACGATTAACCGCGGCAAGATCGTTGGACCAGATACTCGCGGCCAGCCCATAGGGAGAGTCGTTGGCCAGTAACACCAGTTCTTCCAGCTCGCGGAAGGTCTGTACCACCACTACTGGGCCGAAGATTTCTTCCTGCACGCAGCGGCTCTCCTGGGCCAAGCCGGTGATCACCGTGGGCTCTACGAAGTAGCCCGTTTCGCTGCCCTTACCGCCGCCGGTAACGATGGTGCCGCCGTCGCTGCGCGCCTGCTCGATATACGCCAGTACTCGCTGCTGCTGCTTGGCAGAGACCAGCGGGCCAAGGGTACAAGTGGGTTCCCAACCCGGCGCTAGCGTCAGGCCCTGGGCCTGTTCGGCTAGCTTGGTGACGAAGGCGTCGTGGATCGACTCATGCACATAGATCCGCGATCCGGCGGTACAGACCTGCCCCTGGTTGAAGAAGATCGCCTGAGCCGCGCCGGCAGCGGCTGCCTCAATATCGGCATCGGCCAGCACCATCACCGGTGATTTGCCGCCCAGTTCCAGGGTGGTCCGGGTCAGGTTCTCCATGGCGGAATGCCCGATCTGCTTGCCTACAGGGGTCGACCCGGTAAAGGCCACCTTGTTGATACCTGGGTGGCCAGCCAGCGCTGCTCCAGCGGTATGACCCAGACCAGTGACCACGTTGAGAGTGCCGGCCGGGAAGCCCACTTGCTCGGCCAGCTCCGCCAGCAACAGGGCGGTGAGCGGGGTGTCCTCGGCGGGCTTGAGCACGATGCTGCAGCCGGCGGCTAGGGCTGGGGCCACCTTCCAGGCTGCCATCAACAGCGGGAAATTCCAGGGGATGATGGCGCCCACGACGCCTATGGGCTCGCGGCGGGTATAAGCGACGATCTGCTTGTCTTCGGGCAGGAAGGGCATGGAGGGGGTCATGCTGCGGCCTTCGATCTTGGTGGCCCAGCCCGCGGTATAACGGATGTAGTCGATGGCCAGGGCGACGTCCATATGGCGTGAAAAGGTCACCGGCTTGCCGTTGTCCAGGGTCTCGAGCAGGGCGAAGTCATCGGCGCGGGCCTCTAGAGCGTCGGCGAGATCCAGCAACAGCTTCTCCCGCTGGGAGGGGCGCGACTTGCGCCAGCCACGGAAGGCCTCCCGGGCGGCACTGACCGCGGCGTCGATATCGTTGGCATCGCCCGCCGGAACCCGACTGATCACCTCGGCGGTGGCGGGATTATAGACATCCAGGGTCTGGCCGCTAGTGGCAGGACGCCACTGGCCGCCGATAAAGAGGGTGTGGCTCTTGTCAAGCCAAGCTTGAATGGCGGTGGAGTGCTGCGTCATGGTTGTGCTCCTGTTAGGCTGATTTATGATTGTTTTGAGAGCGTGCCAGTCATTGCACGCCTCCAATACTCCCTAGCAAGCCCCGTGCCAGCTCAGGGGTACAATATAATCAAAACAAAATCAGCGAGTTGCGGGTCGGTTTTGAAGATGCTCTGTCGTTGTTCCTGCGTCGTTTTGTCGTCGGACACGACAGCTGTCGCATCCTGGGACAGGTCGCCAACTTCGCGGGGAGAGAGCCATGATCTCCAGAGCAGCCCTGAGAACCTCTGACGTGATTCGCCAGGCCCGTGAGCATCTGCTCCGCGGCCAGCAGCTACCGTTAGGCATGCTCGATGCCTGTATCGACCGTTCGTGGCAGCGATGTATGGAGCACGGGCTGCAGCCTGGTACCCGGCCTGAGCTGCCGCGGCTCGATAGTAGCGAACTGCGCACTCAGCGTGAGACGCATCGTCGTCTGATCGAACTGGCTGATCCCCTGATCAGGCGAGTGGCCGAGGATCTACGTGGCTGCCAGTTGCTGCTGGCCACCCCAGATGCCACCGTACTCAAGAGCTATGGTCAGCGCTTCGTGCTTAATGATCGTTTTCACATCGGGGCCGGCATCAACCTGGACGAACGCTGGTTCGGTACCAATGCACCGGCCCTGGCGCTCATCGAGCGGGCGCCGGTATTGGTCAAATCCTGTGAGCACTTGCTATTCCCCGACAACCCGGTCTCCTGTGTGGCTGCCCCGTTGTTAGATCTCAACGGTGACTGTCTAGGCTTGATCGATCTCACTTTCGAGGCCGACCACCCCCGCCCCGAAATTTTTCTACGCCGAGTGCAGCAGCTCACCGGGGCGCTGGAGCAGCGGCTTTTTTTCCGCCACTACCAGCAGCACTGGGTGCTCCAGGTGCACGCATCGCTGGCCGAGCTGGACAGCGTGAGCTGCGGTTTGGTGGCACTGAATGAGACCGGTCTGATCCTGGCGGTTGATTCCCAGGCCGCCCAATGGCTTGGCGAGGCCTCCGCCGCATTAATCGGCCGTCATATTGAAGAGTTATTGGGTAATTCCTGGAAGGAGATCTGTCGCCAATGCGAAAGTTGTTCGGCCTTGCTGGGGCTGCCGCTCACCGGTGGCCAACTGGTAGGGCGACTCAATCCCCCTGACCAGTGGCAGCCGGCGGCTCTGAGCAACGAAGCCATTGTGGTGCCGGTTTCGCCCGAACCATCCCTCTGCCGTGATCTTGAGGCGCTGGTTGAGGAGTGGCCCATGGCTCTGGCCCGGGAGGCACGCCGGGCTAGTCGGGCGCTGGAAGTAGGCCTGCCAGTACTGCTGCAGGGCAAAACTGGTACCGGAAAAGAGCAATTGGCCCGAGCGCTGCATATCAGTCTTGGTGAGCAGCGGCCCTTCGTGGCACTCAACTGCGCAGCCCTGCCCGAAAGCCTTATCGAGGCAGAGCTGTTTGGCTATGGGGAAGGTGCCTTCACCGGCGCCCGTAAGGGGGGCTACAGCGGGCGGCTGGTGCAGGCTAATGGTGGCACTTTAATGCTCGACGAGATCGGTGACATGCCGCTGGCGCTGCAGGCCCGTCTACTGCGGGTGCTGCAGGAGAGAGTGGTGACGCCGCTGGGCGATCACCGCGAGGTACCTATCGACTGCCGAGTAATAGCCGCTAGCCATCGCGATCTAGAGATCCTGGTGACGGCCGGTGACTTCCGCGAGGATCTCTATTACCGCCTGGCTGGAGTAGTAGTAGAGCTTCCCACGCTGAACGAGCAGGTCGATCTAGCTGGACAGATTCATGAACGTTGGGCATCGCTATGCCGCCATCATGGCCGCCATTTGGTTTTGGATGAGACCTTGGTAGAGCGTTTGACCGCCTACCTTTGGCCTGGCAACTGGCGGGAACTGGAACACTGCCTGGAAGCGGCTCTGGTGGGAGCCGAACCAGAGTGCCAACGGCTGACCATGGAAGGGCTTTCGCCACGCTGGCAGCGCAAGCTGACTCAGCCCATGGAGAGTGGTGTCGACAGTACGGCCACATCGGAGGATGTGTGCAACGGCTCCCAGGAGCTGCGCGAAATGGAGCGGGCCCATATGGTGCGCACGCTCGAAGCCCACGACGGCAACATGACTGCCGCCGCCCGGGCGCTAGGCATCAGTCGCTCGACGCTCTATCGACGGTTGGGGTGAGCCCCACTGGATGTGACGACTGATTCATCGTGCTCGTTTGGCGTTCAATCCAGCCCGCCGAAGCGCTGGTAGAAGCTGGGGCCGGGGGCGGGTAGTGGGCCCTCGGCGTTTTCCAGATGTTGATCCAGCCAGCGTTCTGCACGTTCGGAGAGCAAACGATAAAGGTTGCGGCAGAGCTGATGGGCGTAGCGTCCTTCCCACGCCGTGGGGAGTAGTTCCTCAGGCAGGAGGGGATCGCGTAATTGAACCTTGCGATACTCGTGAATAAGCAAAGTGCGGGCAATGAAACACTCTTCCTGCCCCAAATGGTTCTCTGCGTTGAGTGCATTCCAGAGTGGGCGAAACTTAACCAGAAAACGTTGGTAGAGCTCGGCTAATTCGTCGAGGTTCCAGCTCTCTCTGACCTGGAGACGCAGCGGCTTACTGGTCATGGGCTCCATGGTCTGCGTTTGCATTACAATCGTATCGTCTGCTGCATCCAGTTCTTGCAAGGCCGCCATGGTCTCTGCACATGACAGCGTGGGATGCGCCAGCACACCCTGAGCAAAACTACCAAAGCCTAGCCATTCGAGCTCATCACGAATCTGTTGGCGCCGGTCTGGGGGAAGCTGTGTCAGCAATACCAATGTCCACTGTCCCGACCAAGCTGGCTGGGCGCCGTGATAGACACGCTTGAAGGCTTGTTCGAAACGACGCCGACCAGGGCCACTCAACCGATAGTAGCTGCGACGACCAATCTTCTCTCCCCGTAGCCAGGTTTCATTGGTCAGCCGGTAAACCGATGTGCGCACCAGCCGCTCGTTGATACCGATGGGCTCCACCAGTTTCGATAGACTGCCTAACCAAACGGTACCGCCCCGCGGAACGATAGAGTCGCCATAGACGGTAATAATCAATGAACCGGCGCGAATTGGCCGACGCTTTTGAAAGTCATCAATAAGCGTAGCGACGCACTCTTTAGCTGACGACATGGTGAAAGCTGATTCCCTTTGCGGTGAGGTTGTCTCTAAAAACGACAGAAAATATGACGAATACAAAAGATTATCGTATCACGTTTTTTTGTCGTTTGGCCTGAGTCGACCCTCTCTTGATCGGAAGTCGCTGCGTCCACTTCCTGGCGTAAGGGCGCCTATGAGCGCTGTAATGCTTTGCCAATTCAGGTTTTAAGGTAACCGTCCAATGTGTACATTATCACTGGCAGAATTGTGAAAAGTGCCATGGTTATGATTAATAGCAGGGACGGTATGTTTAATGCGATAAAGAGCCGCTTAGGTATCGTCTTCCGAAGGAAGTATGTGAAAGCGAAGGGCGCTCTGAATAGACTCCCTTTATGTGAAATAAGTGGGCGAAGATAATAGCTGACTTAATCATGAGCTAGCGGAGCCAGCTCACTCTTTAGCGCGTCTTATCGATGGAATTGCTTTTCGCGTTCGGGCTGCCAATAAATAGCATCGATGCGGAGCCGTGCTTCGGTATTGTTGGGTAACGGCCATTCGATGATGTCGCCCACTTTAAGACCGATCAATGCAGCACCAATAGGCGCCATGACCGAAATGCCGTCCGCTACGCTTTCCAGGGAGTGCGGATAGACCAAGGTGCGAATCATCTTAAGCCCGCGGGTAAGGTCGGTGAAGCGAACCTGGCTATTCATGCTGACCACGTCATCCGGAATATCCTCGGGATCGCAGACTTCACCTCGTGCTAGCTCTTCCTCAAGTAGCTGAGCCACGGCCATGTCTTTATCAGATGCATTGTCGATCAAGCGCTGAAGGCGTTCGGCATCAAGACGATTAATAATAATAGCAGGACGTTGTCCCATGATTACTCTCCTTGGAAAGCAATAAGTTTAAACCAATAAAAAACAGCCCTTCCCCAATAAAGGAAGGACTGCGTGCTTTTTACAGTATAAGCGATTTATAAAATAAAGACGATCAGGTGACACCTTGTTCAATCATGGCATCAGCCACCCTTCTGAAACCTGCAATATTGGCGCCGAGTACCAAATTGGTTTTATCACCAAACTCTTCGGCTGTATCGGCGCACTGGCGGTGAATATTGGCCATAATCTGTTTTAATTTTTGGTCGACTTTCTCCAGTGGCCACTGCTCCATGCTGCTATTTTGTGCCATTTCTAACTGACTGGTAGCAACGCCACCTGCATTAGCCGCCTTGCCGGGCCCATAGGCAATTTTAGCGTCTAGAAGCAGGTCGACGGCCTCCTTGGTAGAAGGCATGTTGGCCCCTTCACTGATACACGTTATGCCATTAGCGAGTAAGATTTCCGCATCGCTTTCGGTCAGTTCATTCTGCGTCGCGCAGGGGAAAGCAACGTCGGCTTGAATACGCCATACGGCATTCCCGCCCTGAGGGTAGTCACGTGCAGAAATGTAGTGCGCGTCAGGGTGTTCGTGTAAGTAGGCTTCTAAAGAGGTGCGCTGCACTTCTTTGAGCTGTTTGAGTAAGCCTAAATCAATACCGTTTTCATCGTGAATGGTGCCACGTGAATCGCTGCAGGTGACTGGCCTAGCCCCCAGTTCGTATAACTTCTCAATGGTATAGATGGCTACATTGCCAGCGCCGGAAACGAGGCAGGTCTTGTCGCGCAGCTCTTCTCCCCGGGCAGCCAGCATGTTTTGTGCAAAGTACACTGCACCGTAGCCGGTGGCCTCTTTACGGCCTAGCGAGCCTCCCCAATTTAGCCCCTTACCTGTGAGCACGCCCTCATAGTGGCCAGTGAGTCGCTTGTACTGACCAAAGAGGTAGCCAATTTCACGCGTACCGACGCCGATATCGCCTGCTGGTACATCGCAGTGGGGGCCAATATGACGGTAGAGCTCGCTCATAAACGCCTGACAAAAGCGCATGATCTCGTTATCTGATTTCCCTTTGGGGTCAAAATCGGCTCCGCCTTTCCCGCCGCCGATCGGCAAGCCGGTTAACGCATTTTTGAAAATTTGCTCAAAGCCGAGAAACTTGATGGTGCCCGAGGTAACGCTGGGATGAAATCGTAAGCCGCCCTTGTAAGGGCCAAGGGCAGAGTTGAACTGCACGCGATAGCCTTTGTTGACCCGCACTTTGCCAGCATCATCTACCCAGCTTATCCGGAACATAATTTGCCGTTCGGGCTCGACTATTCGCTCAATAATGCTGTGGTGATGATAGTAATCACTCTGCTCGAGTAGCGGGCGCAGGCATTCGAGCACTTCTTCGGTGGCTTGATAAAATTCTGACTGTGCAGGGCTGCTTTTATTAAGCCGTGTCAGCGTATCGTGAACGTAAGGCATCGGGGCATGTCATCATGGTTATTCAACAGAGTATTGGCTGGCCAGAGCGTTAGAATATTTAACTGGCAGCATGCTTCTGTGCATAGCCTATGCCGGTTCGGTATGGGTAAATATGATGGGGTGGTTAGACTAAAGTATGCGTTTGAAAGGTTCGTCTCGCTTATTTCAAAAAATCTAATAAACGATGGATAAACGTTTTGAATTGGTTGGGATTTTTGTATAGCGCCTAAATAGATGTGCTACCGGCCGGAAACCTGGTCAATCCCCATGTCTTCGCGGCAGCCTTCTATCGAAATAGCTATCGACAGCAGTTTAGATTCTTTTCGAACTATAATTAATTCAATAGAAGCCCTTTATCTATAGCTATAAATTCACTGGCCGCATTTATCAGCGACGCTGCCGTCAGTTGGGGAACACCATACACTTCGACTTTTTTCCCGTGCTTCGCACGGATTTTTTGGACTAGCAGATCGAAGTCACCATCGCCGGATACCAGCACGATAACGTCTGCCTGTTCCGCATACTCCATCGCATCGAGGGCGATGCCCACATCCCAGTCACCTTTTGCGGAACCGTCTGAGCGCTGGATAAAGGGCTTTAATTTCACATCAAAACCAATCGCTCTGAGTATATTTTGAAACTCTCGCTGCTTTTGGTCACCCCTATCGATGGCATAGCAAACAGCTTTAATAACCTCTCTGTTAGCGGTTACGCGTGCCCAGAACTTGTTGTAATCAAAGTTTCGGCCATAGGCTTCGCGCACGGTGTAATAGACGTTTTGAATATCAACAAATATGGCAACGGTGGTCATCAATTCGCCTTTTCATGAACATATTAGAAGAAGTCGGGTTAGCTAGCCCCAGTCTAACACTCAGCCGGTTGTCGCCCTTCATCCGCAAAGAGCAAGGTCATGATGGAACAGTTTTGTACAACTAATGGTAGCTTTTGTATGAGTTTTTGGTTTTTAATGTCCTTATATGTTTACCTAGGCGAATCATCGTCGTTTAAAGATAAAGGCGCTCTAACCTATGACTTCCATAAGCTCGCCATTGGGTCTACAAGACACGACCTCATCCGACCTATTTCCCCGCACTGTGATGTTGGCAGGTAACGACCCTGAAGCAACGCGTCGAGAAATAGAGACTTGCTTCACTGCCACCTTTGACCGCTATGAGTCACTGTTTACCACGCTGACAAGCGAAGAAGCCTATGTGCGTAAGCCTATTGCTCTCAGGCATCCTCTGATTTTTTATCTCGGCCATACCGCGACGTTTTTCGTCAATAAGCTGGTACTGGCGAAGCTCTTGCCTGCCCGGATAGACCCCAATATGGAGTCTATCTTTGCGGTGGGTGTCGATGAAATGAGCTGGGATGATCTCAACGAAGCTCACTACTCATGGCCATCGGTCAGTGAGGTAATGGAGTACCGCGCCAAGGTGCGAGCGGCGGTGCTTAATTTGATCCGCGAGCTGCCCGTATCGCTGCCCATCGGTTGGGATAGCCCATTCTGGCCTATCGTGATGGGCATTGAGCACGAACGCATTCACCTTGAAACCTCTTCTGTTCTGATTCGCCAGCAGTCGCTCGATCTGGTCACGCCCCAGCCGGCTTGGGAGCCTATTCGCACTACCGGCGAGCCGCCGGAAAATACGCTGATTACGGTGCCTCAAGGCGAGGTGGTGTTAGGCAAGTCGTTTGACGACCCATGGTATGGCTGGGACAACGAGTACGGCCATCACCGCGCCGACGTGGAAGAGTTTAAAGCCAGCCAGTTTCTGGTTAGCAACAATGAGTTCCTAGAGTTCGTCGAAGCCGGTGGCTACTTGACCGACGCCTTCTGGTCAGAAGAAGGTTTGGGGTGGCGTAATTTTGCCAAGGCGACTCATCCCACCTTCTGGGTGTGGAAAAACGAATGGTTGCTGCGCTTAATGACCGAAGAGGTTGAGATGCCTTGGGATTGGCCTGTCGAGGTCAATTTCCACGAGGCCAAAGCCTTCTGTAACTGGAAAAGCCAGCAGACGGGTCAGCCCGTGCGCATGCCAACGGAAGATGAGTGGCATCGTCTGGTGGAAGAAGCAGGTGTCTCTGAGATTGAGAGTAACAAGCCCGCCAACGCCAACCTGCATTTGGATCACGGCGCCTCTTCCTGCCCGGTCACGCGATTCCAGCATGGCCAGTGGTTCGATGTGGTAGGCAACGTATGGCAGTGGATGGAAACGCCTACCTACCCATTCCCAGGGTTTGATGTGCACCCACTGTACGATGATTTCACAACGCCGACTTTCGACAACCAGCACAACCTGATCAAAGGCGGCTCCTGGATATCCTGCGGTAACGAAACCCGCCTTAGCGCGCGCTACGCGTTCCGGCGCCACTTCTTTCAGCATGCGGGGTTCCGCTACGTAGTATCAGATGCGGAGGTCAAGCTGCCCAGCGCTTATTACGAAAGTAATGCCCGCATGGCGGAGTACGCGGAATTCCATTACGGCGACGAGTGGTTTGGTGTTGCCAACTTCCCGCAGGTACTGGCTAACAAGGCGTTAGCCAGCATGGCCGGCCGCCAGAAAAAACGCGCTCTGGATTTAGGTTGCGCCAGCGGGCGCTCCAGCTTTGAGCTGGCCCGCGAGTTTGAGCATGTCGATGGCGTGGACTTTTCGGCCAACTTTATCCGTCAGGGCGTGGAAATGGCGGAGCAGAAAGTGCTGCGTTACACCCGCACCGAAGAGGGCGAGCTGGTTAGCTATCAGGAGCGCACCCTGGCAAGCCTGGGGTTGGAAGAAGCGGCCAACCGCGTTAGCTTCCACCAGGGGGATGCGTGCAATCTCAAGCCGCAGTTCAGCAATTATGATTTGGTGCTGGCAGCTAACCTGATCGATCGGCTGTATAAGCCTGCCCAGTTCCTGCAGACCATTCATCAGCGTATCAATGCCGGTGGCATCCTGATGATTGCGTCGCCATATACCTGGCTGGAAGAGTACACGCCGATGGAGGAGTGGATCGGGGGCTTCAAGAAAAACGGCGAAAACTTCAGCACGCTGGATGGCCTGAAGGAATTGCTTGAACCCCACTTCCGGATGATCAGCGATCCCGAGAAAGTGCCCTTCGTGATCCGTGAGACTATGCATAAGTATCAGCATAGCCTCTCGGAAGTCACGCTGTGGGAGCGGCGTTCTTAGCTAGCTTTTCAAAACTAGCTTTTCATTAGAACAAGACCCTCAATGGCCCGGTTAATCGACGTTTGTTCGGTTAACCGGGCAAATAGGTTGCCCGCCTCCTCGCCATTGATTAAGCCTAACAACACGCCCAGTACGGCACCTCTATGTACGCTATCGCCGCCAACTTCTGCGTTAATCTGTAAAGCCCGCAAAGGTTCTTGGTGGTGTTTGCAGGCAAGGTATAACACCGCAGGCCACGCGTCGGTAATGTAGCAAGCGGTTGATAGTTCCCTGCCTATTACCTCTCGCTCGGGGCGATTGCTCTCCACCAGCTTCGTTAATTCCCTACGGGATAAGCCGCGGGTCGCCTTCAGCAGCAGTTCCTGCACGTTGGTATCGTCATCGCGGAACAGTAGCGCGTCGATTAGCTCAACGTAGGCGTCGCAAACGTCGGCAAGAAAGTTGTCTGGATGGGTCAGTGCTAAGTGGCTGCGGCAAAGCTTGCGGGTATCGGCCAGCGAAAGACCCCTTAAGCGTTCACCGATTGCTAGCGGGGCAATCGTTACCAGGCCACCAATGGAAGGTGTGTCATGGGTGACGGCGCCGCACTTGTGGGGCGGCAGGCCTTTTTCAAGATTAGCGAAAAAGCCGCGATGATAAGACTCGGCGTAGGTGTCTGGATGGGCCGGTATCTCTGCGGTCATTAGGCGGATATAGGCTTGCAGGAAGGTGTCGCGGTCATAGTGTTTATCAGGCGCATCCATCGTTTGCATTAGGGTCAATGCGCAGTAGGCGTTAAGGGTGTTATCCCCAGGCTGCATGCCTTGGTGGTAGTGAACGTTGGGGCGGTTCCAGTACGACTGTTTGCCTTTAAGGATGACATCGCCAACGATCTCGCGCGGAGCTTGGCTATCCGCACGTTTGCGACCCCCACCGCTAGTCGAGTGCAGCGACATAATCGATGACGGATGGAATTCCGGCGGCGTTTCAAAGGTGGTTATTCCGTCTGGAAACGCACGGTCGATATCGTGAACGTTGTAGAACCAGTGCACCGGCATCGCCAGTGAATCACCAATAAAAAGGTTTCTAAGCGCGGCAATAGCTCTTGATGACACGTTGTCTGTCATGGATCTGATCCTTTAGATGCGTTTTGCCATCTTATGGCAATCTCCTGATTAGCGAACTGTCGACGGTCAACGCTGAACTCATCGCTGGGCCATAAAGGAAGGTAGGTACATGTCATCATGCTTGCGCAATTGTGATGTTGGGTTTGATCTTATGCTTGTTGTTCTTGGCCTGTGAATATCGCGCTCTCAGCCTGAAAAACAAATAATGGCATCAGAAAAATGAGCGCTATCAAATGCAATTTTTTTATGGGGCTGATATATATTATTAAAGAATCAGTGTTCATCTCGGCGTAGGTTTACGTACATGAATGCCCAGGAACAGGATCGTCTGTTCGCGCTCCGCCAGCTAAACCTGCTGGATACCTCCCCCAGTGAGAGTTTTGATCGCATAACACGGATGGCTAGCCAGCTATTCGGTTTGCCGATCGCCGCCGTATCGCTCACCGACGAGAACCGCCAGTGGTTCAAGTCCCGGGTCGGGGTCGATCATTGGGAGATTCCCCGTGAAACGGCTCCCTGCGGGGAGGTCTGCGATGCCTAAGAAGTCCTGGTCATCCCCGATCTGCTTGCCTCGGACTGCTACCGAAATAGCTATCTGGCAAAGTCAGGTATCCGTTTTTATGCGGGTGCACCGTTGGTCACGCGAGAAGGTCACACTCTGGGCGCGATGTGCGTACTAGACACCCAGCCAAACGAGCTCTCTGAGCAGGAGCAAACAATGCTCCGCGATCTAGCCGCCATGGTCATGGCCCAGATCGAGCTGCAGCACGCTTTTGGCAGGGTCGACCCGTTAACTGGCCTTTCTAACCGAAACCAGTTTGCTGAAGACCTACAGGATATGCAGCGTGACTCGCCACACGAGTGGAGAGTCGCGCTGTTGACCGAGGTGGTCGATGTCAGTGAGATAAGCGCGCTTCACCGTACCCTGGGCCCCGCTTACCTTGACGAGCTGGTAAGGGTTTCCGCCCGCTGTTTACAACAAGCCATCGGTTCGGGAATGAAAATTTACCACCTGGGTGGCTGCCAGTTCGTGCATCTGGTGAACCACGCCAGCGATACGCACTTGCTCCAGGAGGCGCTGCGGCTTCGTCAGGCGCTGCTCGCGCTTGAATCTGCCCGCGCAGTGCCGGTATTGGTTCGGCCCACCGTGGGTATCGCACCATTTTGTTTAGGCAAGATCGCGACTGTGGATATTTTGCGAAGTGCCTATGCCGCTTGCCTGGATGCTCGCCAAGCGAGAAGAGGGGCGGGCCTCTTTTCCTCGGAGCTGGATGCCGATTACCAGCGGCGTTATATGCTGCTGAACGACATTGGCCGGGCGCTGGAAAACGAGGATGAGCTTTACCTGGTCTTCCAACCGCGTGTCCGCCTTGATAGCGGCGAGTGTTCGGGAGCAGAAGCGTTGTTGCGCTGGCGCCATCCAGTCTTGGGGGACTTATCGCCAGACGAGTTTATCCCATTGATCGAACATACGCCGATGGCTAGGCCATTCACCCAATGGGTGTTGCGGCATACCGTTAGTCAGGCAGCAGCGTGGCACCGGCAAGGCGAGACACTGCAGATTTCGGTCAATGTGTCGGCGACCAATCTTGAGGAAGAGCATTTTGCCCTACAGCTACTGGGTGAGATGGCGCACATGGGACTACCGAGAGCCAACCTGGAGGTGGAGCTGACTGAAAGCGCGTTGGTTAGCCAGGGAGACGTGGCGACTGACCAGCTCAAAGCGCTGATAAGCGCTGGAGTGCGGATCGCCATTGATGATTTCGGTACCGGCTACAGCAGCCTCTCCTACCTGCACGAGATTCCCGCCCATACCGTGAAGATTGATCGCCTTTTCATCACCCATCTAGACAGTGATGAGCGTGCCGCGACGCTGGTCAACTCGATGATTTTAATGGCCCATGATCTGGGCTACCGCGTGGTGGCCGAAGGGGTAGAGAGCGATGCTGTTTACCGCCGCCTCGTTCAGTTGGGCTGTGACGAGGCTCAGGGCTATCTTATCGCCAAGCCGCTATCTCCAGCGGCGTTCGAAAAGTGGCTGCATCCGGGGTAAGTCGATCAGTTCCTGACGGGGTTTCGTCAGTCACTGATCACTCCTGATATAAAGCGACAGAGATATTGTTACATCCCAAATTAATATTAACCCGTCGGGCGGCGCATTAAGGTCATCAATACCCCCGCGCCAATCAAACTACCTGCACCGCAACGGTGTAGCAGGCGGCGAAAATTGGCGGTCATTAGTTGTCGGCTAGTGGTCGACAACAGTGTGTAGCCGAGGTCTGAGATGACACCGATCACAAGAAACGTAGCAAACAGAATCGCCAACTGGGGCGCCAGAGGCTGGGTTTGGTTAATAAACTGCGGCATGAATGCCATGAAGAATAGAATGCTTTTGGGGTTTAGCAGCGTCACCCAAAATGCCTTTGCGGTACCTTGCTGAACGTTCACCCCAGAGGCTTCCAGGTCATTTAACTGGCCGGATTCACGCCACATCTTGATGCCTAGGTAAAGCAGATAGAGAACCCCTAGCCATTTAACCATGGCGAATAGCTCCGCCGATGCCATCAGCAGCGCGCCTACGCCTGCAAACGAAAGTGACATCGCCACCAGGTCACCCAAGAAAAAGCCAGGCAACATCGCCAGAGCAGCTTTGCGGCCTTGATTGATGCCGGTCACTACCAGTAGAGCAACGGCGGGGCCGGGGGACGCGATGACCAAAAACGAAGCCAACACAAACGATAGCCAAAGCTCAATCGACATAGCGCTAATCTTCCTGTTGGTGAATTATTAACTTTATCTCGCCGTATAGTTGTAAGCCCTGGAACGCCGCGTGGCAATTATGTTCAGTGTTCATTTTCTCACCTATGTGAAGGAAAGCAGAGATGGCTGGTAGTGCTTGGTGGTGGCTTCCTTAAGTCTGAAAGCGGTCATTCAACAAAGGCTGCCTGCTTAACTCCACTTATCGCCCAGATGATCACTGGAGGTTACCCGCTAGCTGTTCAAAATCTGCATTGCTCATAGCGGAAGTTGCGACGACAATGCTCATAGCGACCTTGTATACATGCAATCAATGGCAGTGGAGGGCTCCGTATGAAAGCGTTGTCGAGCATGGGGTTTGCCCTATTTGGAGCCGCGCTGGTGGCGATCAGTTACGGGCTTGCGCGTTTTGCCTTTGGTCTGTTTGTACCTTCTATCAGTGCCGAGCTTTCGCTGACGTCTTACCTGGTCGGCATTATCGGGGCGCTGCCGTTTATTAGTTTTGTGCTTTCCACACTGGTCGCGCCGCTTGCCGCTGATCGGCTCGGTGCGCGTAACTTAGCCATTCTCTCTGGGTCTTTCGGTGTTGGCGGTTTAGCATTGATCAGCCAGTCGTCAGACGCGCTATCGCTGGGTATGGGTGTATTTATCTGCGGTATCTGCACCGGTTTAATGATGCCCGCGCTGACCGCTGCAATGCAGGCGCTGGTGAGCCGCGCAATGCATGGGCGGGTCAGCTCGATTATGAATGCCGGTACTAGCATCGGTATCATCGTGGCGGTACCGACCGTTGTGTTCTTGTCGGATGCATGGCGACTGACCTACACGATATTTGCTGCGCTTACCGCTATGGGAGTCGTGGCGGCATGGTACTTCATCCCTTCCGTGTCACGAGTCATTCCAGCCAACGCTGCACCACCACCGCCCATCACTAGGTCGCAATGGTCGCGCCTCATTCGGCTGACGATTTTTGCCTTCGCCATGGGCTTTGTATCTGCGCCGTACTGGCTTTTTGCTCCGGATCTGGCGGTTACCCTTGGCGCGTTGTCCCCAGGACACACCGGTTGGTTATGGTTCGCGGTAGGGGTCGCCGGGCTCGGCGGCGCTGTAATAAGTGATTTAGCCGACCGAAATAACCCACCCATTACCCAGGCATTGATGTTGATGATGCTGTCTTCAAGCTTGGTGTTGCTGGCCGCTAGCCCTGGTCAATTAGCGCTGGCGATGTTTTCCGCGATGGTTTTCGGTCTTGCCTACATGAGTTTGACAGGACTGTACCTGATGACCGGCATCCGGCTGCTGCCTGGGCGGCTATCGATGGGGCCGGTATTACCTTTTATGGCCTGCGCGCTTGGGCAGGCGGTGGGCTCGCCGGTGACTGGTGTGCTGGTCGACAGGCTTGGGTATGCGGATGCGTTTGCGATCTTTTCGGTGGTCGGCATTCTGGTCGCGGTGCTATCACCGCTTTATCCGGGCCATATCGACTATTTGACAGAGGAAGAAGAGCTGCAACCGACAGAGGCTGAAGATACTGGCCTCCAGGCCGCTTACGATCATCAGTTGCTGGATGAAAACGGTGACCCCATCGAACCTGTTGCTGAAGATGCCGAGACCCTTAGCTGACGTGTGCGGCTAGCCAGCCTAGGCGCTTGGCGAAAGGCTGCGTTGGATGTTCACGTTAAAAGAGGGTTAATAGCTTGCCTAGTGTTTCCATGCCGCGCTCGCTGCGTGGCGTCCAGGGGTGGCCATAGCTTAAGCGCACGCAGTTTCGAAACTGCTGGGTCGCGGAAAAGATCGGGCCTGGCGCTAAGCTCACACCATGTTCGAGCGCCGTATTGAAGAGTCGCAGCGAATCCACTTGCTCGGGAAACTCCGCCCATAAAAAGTAGCCGCCCGCAGGGCGGGTAATACGGGTATGGGCAGGAAAGTAGCGATCCGCCGCTGCCAGCATGCTGCTTTGCTGGGCTTCCAGGGCATGGCGGAGCTTACGCAAATGGCGGTCATAACCGCCGTGCTGCAAATAGTCTGCGATGGCTGCCTGAGCGGGCACGGAAGGTGAAATCGTGGTCATTAGTTTGAGCCGCGAGATAGCCTGGGCATAGCGACCGCCTGCCACCCAGCCCACCCGGTAGCCGGGTGCCAAGCACTTTGAGAAGGAGCTGCAGTGGATGACCAAACCCTCATCATCGAAGGCTTTTACGGGCGCAGGCGGCGTGCTGCCAAAGTACAGCTCGGCATACACATCATCCTCTAGCATGGGTATTTGGTGCTGTTTTAACAGCTGATAAAGCGCTTGCTTGCGCTCTTTACTCAGGCTGGCGCCGATTGGGTTTTGCAGGTGGCTCATAAACCAGCAGGCTTTGATCGGCAGTGTCTCTAGTCGCTCTGACAGCACCTCCAGGTCGATCCCCTCCCGTGGGTGAACCGGAATCTCCACCGCGCGCAGTTTCAACCGCTCCAACACTTGCAGGCTGGCATAAAACGCTGGGGACTCAATCGCCACCAGGTCGCCCGGCTCGGTAACACACTGCAGGGCCAAGTTAAGCCCCTCCATCGCGCCATTGGTAATCACCAGCTCTTCCATCGGCAGTTGAATGCCGCCCAGCATGTAGCGCAGGGCAATTTGCCGACACAGGTCAGTATGCCCGGTGGTCATATCGGCCACCACCTGCTGGGGCGAAAGCGCCCGCAGCCCCCGGGTCATGCTGATACTCAAGCGCGAAAGCGGAAACAGCTCAGGGCTGGGAAAAGCCGAGCCAAAGGGCACCGTTTGGTCATCCTGAAGCGAGTCAAGCACCGAGAACACCAACTCGCTGACTTCTACCTCTGCCGGGGCGGTGGGCTGCAGCGTTACGCGGGGTTCGTCCAGCAAGCGTCGGGCGTGTTCGCGCACAAAATAGCCCGAGCGTGCCCGTGCAGTGATAAGCCCTTGGTTTTCCAGTAAGTAGTAAGCCTGAAACACCGTAGAGGGGCTGATGCCGTGGTGTCGGCTCGCCTGACGCACCGAAGGAATACGCTCCCCAGGGCCAAGCACGCCTTGGCGAATCAACGTGGCTATCTCATCGGCAAACTGTTCGTAGCGTTTCATGGCATAAACCGTCGGTGCGTAGGGTAATAAACAGCTTCGATACTCTTAATTAAAAGCATATCAGATAGCGCCATATTCGGCGGTAGTTACCAACTGATATGGCTTTTTTCTCTAAAACTGCGTCTGTTTTAGTTGTCGGCCAGAAAGGCATAGTAGCGGCTAATTCGATGACGTCCCTCGACCGCATAGACCTCTACTCCCTCTTTTCTGGATCTCGGTATGACGCAACGCATTCCACTGCAAGACCTGGCCACGGAGGCGGCGGTTGAGTACCAATCGCCCTCCTCTAAGCCTTCCAATAATAAACCGCCTAACTCTCACTCCACTAAGCTGGGGCATATTTATGTGCGGGAAATAGGCGGTTTTTTCCAGCGTATCCGGCGTTTTTCTAACTGGCTGTTGATGGCGCTTTATTTCGGTTTGCCGTGGATCAACTGGGGTGACCGGCCGCTGGTGTGGTTTGACCTCTCTGCCCAGGAGTTCCACCTGTTTGCGGCGACGTTTTACCCCCAGGACTTTATCTTACTCACCTGGATTTTGGTGCTGTGCGCCTTTGGGTTGTTTTTGATCACGGTGGTGGCGGGGCGTGTGTGGTGTGGCTACAGCTGCCCGCAAAGCGTTTGGACGTTTCTGTTTATCTGGTTCGAGCATCGCCTGGAAGGGCCACGGCACCGTCGCATTCGGCGCGATAAATCGCCCCGAAGTTTGGATACGCTATGGCGCAAAACCGCCAAACATGCGGCTTGGTTACTGATTGCGCTGGCAACGGGAATAGCCTTTGTTGGTTACTTCACGCCGATAAGAGCGTTAGTAGTGGATGTGTTTACTCTGGATATGCACCTTTTGGCGCTGTTCTGGATCGGTTTCTTTACCCTGTTTACCTACTTGAATGCCGGTTGGCTTCGCCATCAGGTTTGTCTGCATATGTGCCCCTATGCGCGCTTCCAGTCGGCGATGTTTGATGCCAATACGCTGATTGTTTCCTACGATGCCGCCCGCGGCGAGCCGCGTCGGAACTCGCCTCAAAAGGGCGTAGAGGCAACTCGGGCCGGTGACTGCATCGACTGTGAACTCTGCGTTCAGGTATGCCCCACCGGTATCGATATTCGCGATGGATTACAGTACGAGTGTATTGGCTGCGCGGCGTGTATCGATGCCTGCGATAGCGTGATGGCGCGGATCGATAAACCGCTGGGGCTGATTCGTTACACCACCGAGCGCGAGCTGGAGGGTAAAACGACCCGCTTTTGGCGACCTCAGCTGCTGGCTTACTCAGCGGCGCTACTCTCTATGGTGGTGTTATTGGTCGGTTTCTTGAATTCCCGTGTGCCCATCGATGTCGATGTTGTGCGCGACCGCCAGACATTGTTTGAAAGCACGGCCGAGGGTCGCATTATCAATTACTACAACGTGACGCTGCGCAATCAAGATGGCCAGGCACATCGCTATGCGTTATCGGTAGCGGGATTACCAGGGCTTCGCCTACAGGGTATGGACACGATCGAGGTGCTGGCAAACGAGACGCGCAGCCTACGCCTAGGGTTAACGGTAGAGGCGGCCGACCTGACTCAGCCCAGCCAGCCCATTGAGCTTCGCTTTATTGCTTTAGATGACCCTGCGATTACGAGCGTAAACAAAATACCTTTCCTGGGGCCTTATGGGGAGTAGTAATGCAGCGCTTTGACGCCGGCACACCGGCAAAACGCTAGGTGAGGAAGCAGATTGAGCGGGGCAGTACGCCTCAACGGGGGGCGTGCACATTCAGGGGGATGGGTGGTTTTTGTCTCGACCTTCTGGCAGAAGGGTACAAATGATTGTCACCTATAAACAAGAAACTCTCGACTTCAATGCTCACAGTAATGCTACCCACCGTGATCACTCGGTGCATGAAAACCGACGATAAGGTGCTGCTTTCGTGCGCCAAATCTGGAGAGGGTAGCGATAATGTTAAATATAAGATCTTCCAAAAGGCTAGCGGATGACATTCTGGGTTTTTTTGGTCAGTTAGAGGGTGGCCAAGGCGCCATTGATAGCTCCATTTTTAGTGAACTACGTCGCAATTCAGACCTGTTTTCAACCATCCAATCATTTATTGACCGTAAATCCGAGTCAGAAAATGCGCTTGCCAACGAGTTGGCCTCAGCGTCGCAAAGCCTCACAGAAATGGAAAGGCACCATGCAGAGCTTGTCCGCCAAAAAGACGACCGTATTCGCTCGCTGGAAGCAGAGTGCCAACGCTTGACGGGGGAGCAAAGGGTATGGGAGATGATACAACTGACGCTCACCGAAGGCGTATGGGACTTTATCGTCTACCACGGTGATGTAGAAGATCCGGCAAGTGAGATGGTCATCACTGATCAGTTTAGGAGCCTCTTGGGCTATACCCGGGAGGAGCTGCCTAATGGGATGGACAGCCAGGCGAATATCACCCATCCAGATGATTTGCCCAATATTTTAGCAGCGTTTGAAAGGGAAGTTCTCTCGCCATCAGGCTCGGGCGAATATGTAGAAGAATTCCGTATGTACCATAAACGCCATGGCTATTGCTGGTTTAGGGAGCGTGGCCGCGCGATCAGGGGCGAAGATGGTCAACTGTTACGCGTCATTGGCGCGGTTCGTAACATTGAGGATGAGCGGTCGGCCAAGTCTGCCCATGAAACCATCGTGGTTAACAATCAGAAGACCTACCACCAGGTGTCAGAGGTGGTGGATGTGATCAGCCAGATTGCCACTCAAACCAATCTACTGGCGCTCAATGCTGCGGTTGAAGCGGCACGGGCAGGCGAGGCAGGCAGGGGCTTTTCGGTCGTCGCCGATGAAGTCAAAAAACTGGCCAACCAAACGCAGGATGCCACGAAACGCATTCAAGAAGTCTTGGAATCTCAGGAGCAGCAAAACGTTTAACGGTGAGCCGTTTAGACAAGGAGGCCCTTTTAAGCAGTGAGGATTGCATAAAAGGGCCCGCAGCCGTGATGATAACTTACCATTGAACGTTAAGTATCAGGGTCGGAAGGCAGTTGATCTGGATTAAGCTCTTGCACTTCTTTCAGCAGGCTCATCAGGGTACGGTACTTCTCCTCCCCCAGCGCTCGCTGAATCTTCTTGTACTGACTGATCATTTCAACTTTCATTTCCTCGAATAGCGCATTGCCTTTTCCGGTTAGCGTGACGCACAGGCGGCGCTGGTCGGTGGCAGGTTTCCAGCGTTCCACCAGGCCATTCTGTTCAAGTCTAACCAGCACGCCAGTCAAACTGGGTGGCAGTATACAGGCGAGTTTCGCCAGCCGGTGGCTTTCCAGGGTTTGATCTTCCGACTGCCACAGGATGCGAATCACTCGCCACTGCTGTTCGGTTATATTGTGGCGGTTGAGATGGGGCCTGAAGAAGTCCATCGCGGACTCACGGGCTTGCATCAACGCCAACGTTAAGGAGGGAGTAGGGCGTGCCATTCGTTGCCTTTTCTAAATAGCCACCAGGACAAGCTGCCTGGTGGCACTGGGAGTATTACTTAATGCCCATGCACATATATTTAATTTCGAGATAATCTTCAATACCGTAATGAGATCCTTCCCGGCCAACGCCAGAGGCCTTGATGCCGCCAAAAGGAGCCACTTCCGTCGAGATAATACCTTCGTTAATTCCTACCATACCATACTCAAGAGCCTCCCCTACACGCCAGCAACGGCCAATGTTTTGCGTATAAACGTAGGCGGCGAGACCAAAGGGAGTGTCGTTGGCCATGGCTATCGCTTCTGCTTCTGTACCAAAGCGAAACAGCGGCGCCAGGGGGCCAAAGGTCTCTTCGTTGGCGACATCCATGGCTGGCGTGGCATCGCCGAGCACGGTGGGTTCAAAGAAGTTACCGCCCAAAGCGTGGGATTGTCCGCCGCATAACACTTTAGCGCCCTGGCTTAGCGCATTTTCAATATGGCTTTTCACTTTATCGACCGCTTTTAGATTAATAAGCGGGCCTTGCTGGGCACCTTCTTCCTCTGCGGGTGCAACCTTCAGTTTACGAACGGCGGCGACCAATTTCTCACTGAAGGCATCATAGACAGCATCATGAACCAGAAAGCGGTTTGTGCAGACACAGGTTTGCCCGCTGTTGCGGAATTTGGACGCCAGAGCGCCTTCAACGGCATCATCCAGGTTGGCGTCGTCAAAGACGATAAAGGGGGCATTGCCGCCCAGCTCCATACTGACTTTTTTAATCGTACCGGCGCACTCTTCCATTAGCTGACGGCCGATTTCCGTGGAGCCGGTAAACGACAGTTTCCGCACGCTTGCATGTTGAGTGAGTTCGCTGCCGATAGCGCCGGCGCGGCCGGTAACCACATTAAACACACCTGCTGGGATACCCGCCCGTTCGCCAAGTTCGGCCAAGGCCAGCGCCGAAAGTGGCGTTTCGGAGGCGGGTTTGAGCACCATGGTACAGCCGGCTGCCAGGGCTGGGCCAGCTTTGCGGGTAATCATTGCCACCGGGAAATTCCACGGCGTAATGGCGGCAACTACCCCCACCGGCTGTTTGATGACGACGAGGCGACGACCCGGTTTATCGTTAGGGATGACATCGCCATAAACGCGTTTGCCTTCTTCGGCAAACCACTCGATAAAGCTGGCGCCGTAGTCGATCTCGCCTCGGCTCTCGGCAAGCGGCTTACCCTGCTCCCAGCTCAACAGGCGGGCCAAGTCTTCTTTGTGTTCATGCATCAAGGTGAACCATTGGCGAAGAATAGCGGCGCGCTCCTTCGCCGTTTTATCGCGCCAGGCTGGCAGCGCGGCTTCAGCGGCTTCTATTGCCCGGCGTGTTTCCACGCCTCCAACCCGGGCAACGTCGGTGATCGGCGTGTTGTCCGCGGGACTGGTGACGCTGAAGGTTTCGCCGTTATCGGCGCTGACCCACTGGCCATTGATAAAAGCGTGTTGGCGCAGTAGGCGTGAGTCGTGCAGTTTCATGAATGATTCCTAACGTAAAATAGGCAGTGGGTTAAAAAAGCGGTGATAGGTGACGTTAGTAAACCGACGGGGGCGTGGCCGCCGCTGGTGCGGTATCACCGTCGTCTTTAAAGCTGCTGGCCAACGCTTTCAGTGAGTTCATCAAGACGCTGGTGTCGACGCCGACGGCGACAAAGGTGCAACCTAAGGTTAGATAGCGTGCTGCGAGCTGGCGGTCTGCCGATAAAATGCCGGCCGCTTTGCCTGACTGCTGAATGCGCTGGATGGCGTCTTCAATGGCGTTTTGCACCGTTTCGTGACCCGGGTTACCGCGATGCCCTAGGGATGCGCTGAGGTCGGCGGGGCCGAGGAACACCCCATCCACCCCTTCGACGGCGGCAATTTCATCAAGGTGCTTAAGGCCTTCCTGGGTTTCGATCTGTACTAACAGGCAGATTTCGTTATCCGCTTTATCCAGGTAGCCGGGGATGCTGTTCCAGCGCGAAGCGCGTGCCAGTGCACTGCCGACGCCGCGAATGCCTTCTGGCGGATAGCGAGTGGCACGTACCAACTCGCGGGCCTGTTCGGCGCTATCGACCATGGGGATCAATAGCGTTTGTACGCCGATATCCAGATACTGCTTGATCAGCGCGGTGTCGCCGACCGGCGGACGCACGATGGGGTGAGCTTGGTAAGGCGCGACGGCCTGCAGCTGAGCCAGTATTGTGCGCAGGTCGTTGGGGGCATGCTCGCCGTCGATTAATAGCCAGTCGAAGCCCGCATTGGCAGAGAGCTCCGCACAGTATCCATTGGCTAGCCCCAGCCATAGACCAATTTGCGGCTCATTATTGGCTAACGCCTGCTTGAACGTATTGGTAGGTATCTCCATGCCATATCTCCTGCTTGTGTAATGAGTGGCTCTCGTTACCGCCCCGGGCGCCGAACCAGCCAGACGGTTACCTCGAGACTGCCTAAAGGGGAAAGATCGCGTTGATTTGGCCGGTGCCAGAACTGCCAAAAGGCTCAGTGAGTATTTCGGCAGGCGTGTCGTACTCTTCGCCTAATACGCCAAGCAGCATGGCGGTATCATGCATACCGCCTTCGCCGTAGCAGTGCTGGGCATATTCCGGCAGCATGGTGCGGAATTCTTTGAAGTGCCCCTGCCGCCACATCTCAACCACACGTATATCCATCTGGCGGTCAAATTCACGCGTCCAGCGGTGCATGTTTTCCATTGCATCGCTGTTATCACTAAAGCGGTGGGAAAGAGACCCTGAGGCCAACACCATGACGTTGTGATTGCTGACCTTGATGGCGCGGCGTATGGCTTCGCCAAATTTGATGCTTTCATTCAGGTCGTGCCAGGCATCCCAGGCCGCAATCGACACCACTTTGAGCGCCTGCTCCTCAGGGACTCCCATGTGCATATAGCGCATAGGTACCAGGGTGCCGTACTCAAGCTTCAGGCTTTTGATATTGTGCGCCATGGTACGAATGTCTGAGCGGTTCGCTTCCGTGGCGATCAGCTCGCCGAGGTCGGGGCAGCCTGCGTAGTTGTAGGCCATGTCTTGAATAAAGTGGGGCAGTTCGTTGCTGGTATAGATACCTTCAAAGTGATTGCTGCAGTTAATGTGATACCCACTGTTGACCAGCCAGTGGGTATCGAACACCAGCGCAACGTCTGCGCCTAATTCGCGGGCGCGACGGCCGATCTCCTTGTGCCCGGCAATGGCCTCAGCCCGGCAGCCGTGGTGTTGGCCAGGCTGTTCGGATAGGTACATCGAAGGGACATGGGTCACCTTGGCGGCTAAAACAATTTCGCCCATTTTATTCCTCTCAGTGCGGCGTGGCGCTTGAAATACGAGTGGCTATCTCCAGCGGGTGGCTTGTCGCCATGGAGAGTTGCCTCGTTAGTTTGTTAATATATGAACAGCGTTTAGGGTTAAGACGCGCCCACCCAGGAGCAGACACATGGCGTTGACCCCCATTCCCAATATCACGATCGGTCAGGAGTACGATCAGCGGTATGCTGACGCGGCGGTGCATTACGATGCCCTCAGGCCGATGGCTGACTTCTTCGGGCGCAACATGCCGGTTCACCACCATGACCGCTTTTTTCAGGTGCACTACATCAACAGCGGCATGGTCAGGGTTTACCTGGATAACCGGCAGTATCATCAGCAAGGGCCGATGTTCTTTTTGACGCCGCCCGGAATTCCCCATTCGTTCACCACCGAAGAGGGCAGCGATGGCCATGTGCTGACGGTGCGCCAGCAACTGGTATGGTCGCTGCTTGATGAGTGCCCTGACCTTGGCAGTATTGGGCAGATTACGCCCGTTTGCGTTGCCACCGGCCACGTCAGCTCGGAGGCCCGCCATGAGGTTGCCCGCATTGAGCGGCTTTTCGATGAGCTGGGGGCGGAGTTTGCTGCCGAGCGTAAAGGGCGTGACGTGGCGCTGACGACCCTGACGCGGTTGCTGTTTATCAGCCTGTTTCGGCTTTCGGCCAACTCCCTCAAAGCGCAGCATGCACGGCATGACGAGCTGATGCTGTTTCACCGCTTCAATCTGGAAATCGAAGCCCACTTCAAAGCGCACTGGACGCTGTCGGCGTACGCCTCGGCCCTTAACGTGACCGAGGCGCGGCTCAATAGCGTGTGCCGTCGTATCGCTGGGGTGCCCAGTAAGCGGCTGGTGCATGAGCGGCTGATGCAGGAAGCTCGCCGGATGCTGACCTTTACCGGTATGACCGTCAACGAGATTGGCTACCAGTTGGGCTTCCAGGATCCCGCCTACTTTTGTCGCTTCTTTGCTCGTCATGCCGATACCACTCCCTCAAATTACCGCCACCATCAGCTTAGCCAGTCGTGAGCAGGCGTTGACGAGGCATCCTTTAATCGAAGCGCAGCTTCACCGTTCCAAAGGGGCCAAAGTCGGCGTCAATGTCGCTGCCGGAAGGGCATTCCACCGGGCCGATAAAAGAGCCCGACAGCACCACTTGCCCTGCTTCAATACGTTGGCCATAAGTGGCCATGCGGCGGGCCAGCCAGACTAACCCGGTTACCGGATCGTCCAGCACGCCCGCTCCCAGGCCGGTGGCCACGACGTTGCCATCTTTCTTGACGATGGCACCCACCCAGCGCAGGTCAAAAGCCGTCGGCAAGTGACGCTCGTTGCCAAGCACAATGCCCGCATTGGCCGCATTGTCGGATACCGTATCGACAATCAGGCGTGTCTGGCCGGTAGCAGCATCCTGACGAACGATGCGCGTATCCAGAATCTCCAGCGAGGGCACAACGTAATCCGTGGCCGCCAGCACGTCCTCTCGGGTTACTTCACCTTCCAGGGGCGCTTTCATGACGAAGGCTATTTCAGCTTCAATGCGGGGTTGAATAAAGTGATCCTTGGCAATCACGGCCCCTGTCGAAAAGCGCATGTAGTCATACAGCACGCCGCTATCAGGTGTATCGATCCCCAGGGCATCCTGCATTACCTTGGAAGTCAGGCCGATTTTCCAGCCAATGACGTCATGCTCGGTCTTTTTTTGTAGCTGAGCCGCCTGGATGGCATAGGCATCATCCAGCGTCATGTCGGGATATTGGCGCGACAGTAGGCCGATCTGCTCGCGGTTTTTTTCCGCCGCCAGAAGTGCTTCGGCGGCAGCGGATATCTGGGCGTCAGTTAATGGCATTTTTCTCATCCTCCACGCCGTTGACCAGTTTGCCGATGCCTTCCGCTTCGACCTCAATGACATCGCCAGGCTTCAGCCAGATAGGGGGATCGAAGCGCGCACCGGCGCCGGTAGGCGTACCACAGACGATAACGTCGCCGGGCACCAGGGTGGTAAACGTGGAGACGTAGTTCACGATATAGCGAAAATCGAACATCATGCGCGAGGTGCGGTCGTTCTGGCGTACTTCGCCGTTGACCCGGGTGGTCAGCTCTATATCGTCTAACTGAGAGGCGTTATGGAACGGCACCAGCCATGGCCCGATAGCGCCGGTGGCGTCAAAGTTCTTCCCCTGGGTGACGTTGAATTTGGCATGTCGTACCCAATCACGAATGGTGCCCTCGTTGCATAGGGTAAGCGCGGCAATATGCTCGTAAGCCTTCTCTTTTGAAATACGCCGGCCGCCCTTGCCGATAACGATGGTCACTTCACCTTCATAGTCGAGCTGCTCGCTCTCGGGAGGGCGTACCAGGTTCTGGCGATGGCCGACAAAACTGCGCGGGAAGCGAATGAACAAGGAAGGCTTGCTGGGGGCGGCCTGGCCGTCTTTATACTCTTCATTACGTGACGGAAAATTAACGCCGACACAGATCAGTTTCTCAGGGTTGGCGATGGGAATCAGATAAGTGACATCTTCTTCACGATAGCTTGGGCGGCGGCCTTCTGCGGCGTTCAACAGTTCGTCGATCGCGCCCGCTTCAATAACTTCTTTAAGACCTTTGAACCGATGACCAAACTCTGGCAGTAGATCAATGATCCCGTCAGCGGTAACAACGCCGTAACGATCCGCGCCATTAGCGTGAAAAGCGGCCAGCCGTGGGGGCAGGGGTGCACTCATGACATATTCTCCTGGGCCCGGCTGAGCCGGGCCGTTTGCTGCGAAACCTGGAAGATGCAACCAGGCGCTGTTAAGGGGCGATGATCGGCGTGGCCTTTAGCTGAGATGCTTTGGTCTCGACACCCTTAAACAGCGAGCCGTGCTCAAACCAGGAGCGCGGCGCTGGCGCCCCCCATAGCGTTTGCCGCTGGGGGTCTTTCAAGTCCCACTTGATTGGTTCTAGATCCGGGTCAACGGTCTGATAATCAGAGCAGTAGATTTCGATGCGGTGGCCATCCGGGTCGAGGATGTACAGGAAAAATGCATTGGAGATGCCGTGGCGACCGGGCCCACGTTCGATATTGCTGACGTAACCGGTGGTGGCCATCAGGTCGCACAAATCGATGATATTGAGTGGCGTGGGCACCCAGAATGCAGTGTGGTGCAGGCGCGGGCCTTCACCGTTAGTGAAGGCGATATCGTGGACACCTCCCTTACGATGCATCCAGGCCGCCCATAGCTTGCCGCTCTCTTCATCCTCGGTATATTCAGTGACCCGGAATCCCATGCTGTTATAGAACGCCACGGCGTCATCGACACTGGTAGAAAACAGGTTGAAGTGGTCGATGCGTAGCGGTTTGACACCCCGGTAGAGAGCGTACTGTTGATGGATAGGCGCTAGCCGTTCCATCTGGTAATAAAACTCGATAGGGGTGTCAAAGCAGTCCACGGTGCGCAGCGTGCGACCTTGATAGGGGCGTTCTACCCACTCGACGGGCTTACCCTGCTGCTCAAACCATGCGTACGCCTTGTCTAATTCGCTCTCATCAAAAACCTTGAAAGAGAGCGCCTGAACGTTAGCTTCAGCGCTTTTTTCGAGCACCATGCAATGGTGGCCGCGCTCTTCCATGGCCCGTAGATAGATGCGCTGGTCGTCTTCGTCGGTGACCTGAAGGCCGAGCGTATCCACATAAAAGTGGCGGCTCTTGGCCAGATCGGTCACGCCGAATACAACATGGCTTAAGCGTATAATGTTGAATTCAGGATATAAGTTAGGGGCTGGTGTGGGCATTGTGTTTCTCCATGTACCATCTAAACAAGCGGTGTGAGCCAGAGGTGTCGTCTCGGGCATTAATTAGCCGAGTTTCGGAACCTGATGCACCTTGCGCGGGAAGGATACGTTGACGGTCTCCATATAAAAGTCGAAAGACCAGTCCCCGCCGTCCCTGCCAATGCCGGAGGACTTAACGCCACCAAAGGGTGCGGGCAAATGGCGCACGTTCTCGGAGTTGACCCACATCATGCCGGCTTCAAGCTGATCGGTTAAACGCATGGCGCGGTTGAGGCCATTGGTCCACAGGTAGGCAGCCAGGCCGTACTCGGTATCGTTGGCGATGCGCAGAGCGTCGTCCTCGTCTGTGAACGGAATGGCGGTCAGCACCGGGCCAAAAATCTCTTCCTGGGCGATGGCCATATCGTTGTTGGCCTGGGTAAATAGCGTTGGGCGCACGAAGCAGCCCTCTTCGCCGACCTTTTCGCCACCGGCCGCAATGGTGGCGCCTTGGGCGCGAGCCTTGTCAAAATAGGACAGCACTTTTTTCTCGTGCTCAGGGTGAATCAGCGGGCCGACGACGGTGTCCGGGTCAAGAGGGTGGCCGACCTTGACGTTGTTGGCGATGTCGGCAACGCGGCGAGTGACCTCGCCGTAGATAGTGTCTTGCACCAACAGGCGTGAAGAGGACGTGCAGCGCTCACCGTTGAGCGAGTAGATCATGAAGGTGGCGGCTTCTATCGCACGCTCAATATCCGCGTCGTCAAAAATAATGACAGGATTTTTACCGCCGAGCTCGAAATGGAAGCGCTTCAGCGTGGGAGCTGCCTGGGCCATGATCATTTGCCCGGTGCGACTTTCACCCACAAAGGCCACTGCCTTGATGCCTTTGTGCTCTGTTAGCGCTTTACCCGCGTCCTCGCCGAAACCATTGACCAGATTGAGTACGCCCTTCGGTAACCCGGCTTCTTCTGCGATCTCAACAAGCAGCTTGGCTGTCATCGGCGAAAATTCGGCGGGTTTGTGTACCACTGTGCAGCCGGACGCCAGGGCGGGCGCTATCTTCCAGGTGGAGAGCATAAACGGCGTGTTCCACGGTGTGATCACTCCCACTGGGCCAAGCGGGCGCTTGGAGGTTACGTTCATTTGGGTGTCGTTACGCAGGGCCAGGCCATCCTCGGCCTCGGGGGCTTTGTCTGCGAAGTAGCGAAAATTAGCCGCACCACGAATAGCTGCCTTCGACATAAAACGCAGCGCTTGGCCGGTATCCATGCACTCCGTGAAGGCGATCTCTTCTGCACGGGCTTCGATGGCTTCGGCCACCTTGATCAGAATAGCGCGGCGCTCTTTACCTGGCGTTTTACTCCAGGTTTTAAAGGCTTCCTGAGAGGCTTTGACGGCGCGGTCGATATCTTCGCTGCCACCACGGGCAACGCTGGCTAAGGGCTTGAGGTCAACGGGAGAAATAGTGTCGAAGGTGGCTCCCGACTGTGCGGGTACCGACTCACCGTTGATGTGGTTGAGTACCCCTTGCTCTTTAAAGCGCTGCATATACTGCTGCGCCCGGGCGATGTTGTCTTGCAAAGTGCTCATAGTGAAGGCTCCTGTTATGACGACAGTCGGGAGTGAATAGGCGTGTCTTTCCAACTCAAATCGGCGCTGATTTCGCGGATTTCCAGTGATAAGGCGAAGTAGGGCGTGGCGAGCGGCTGGGCCAGAGCTTGCTGTACGCCTGCAAACACCAGGTCGCCGGCAGCTTTAAGCGCACTCCGTTCTCGGCCTGCGCCCACAGAGAGCGTCATGGCCATAAAATTGTTGTCGGGGTGGTCATCGGCAACGATGCAGTGGTCTGCGGCGAAGGCGCGTACCCGGATACCCGCGATAGGAAAAATACCGCTCTCTTTCATTGCCTTGTGGGCGGCCAGGCATACATCTTGTACGTTAACCAGTGTTGCCACCTCGGGCGAATACTCGATATGCAGGTGTGGCACGTTGTAACTCCTTGAAAATACTGGGCTATCTAGCGCATAGAAGCAGTCTGACCTGAGTAGCGCAGTGGTTTTTAAAATGACACGCTTATTTTCATTAATGTATTAACGAAAAAATAAAGGCGCCTGTCAAGATGAATTTTACATAGCCTTTCGCATAGCCTTTTGTATAGCCAAGAGAGCGAAAATTGAAAATTCACGGACTCCTTTTTTAGCACGAAGACATAGACCTCCATCTCTTGTAGATGGTTTTTTAACACTGCCGCTGTGAATTGTATTAATAGATTAACAATATTTTTTAATTTATTAATGGTTGTCGACTAAGGTAGGTGGGGTATTTATGAAAAGTACAATGAAGGCTGTGTAAAACACATCCTCACGAGTGTTTGCCTGATCCAGTATAGAAAAATGCCAAGCCATCACGTTTACGAGGTAGATATTATGCAGTTCCACCACTATGGCTATGTTTCCCACGACCCACGTATCAAACCTGCAGCGGGTAGCGGTGTAAGCCGTGCGGCATCGCTGCCTGAGGAAGTGGATGTACTGATTGTGGGCACCGGGCCTGCTGGCATGATTATGGCGGCCCAGCTGGCTCAATTCCCCGAGGTAACAACGCGCATTGTCGAAAGACGGGCGGGGCGACTTGAAATTGGGCATGCAGATGGCATTCAGGCGCGCAGCGTTGAAACATTTCAAGCCTTTGGTTTTGCTGATCGCATCACTGCCGAAGCCTATCGCATCACCGAGATGGCGTTTTGGAAGCCGGATATCAGTCAGCCGACTTGCATTACGCGCACCGCGCGTACCCCTGACGATCCTGCGGGTATTAGCGAGTTTCCTCACCTAATCGTTAATCAGGCAAGGGTGCTTGATTATCTCGCCGAAGCCGCCATGAACGGGCCTGCGCGCATTCGTCCCGATTATGGTTTTGCTTTTGATAGCCTGCATATCGCTGAAAATGATGAGTACCCGGTCACGGTGACGTTACGCCATACCGCGGGTGAGCAGGAGGGGCTTAGCCGAACGGTACGGGCTAAATACGTAGTCGGGTGTGATGGGGCGCGCAGCGGTGTACGCTCAGCTATTGGTTGCACCCTGGCGGGTGATCAGGCGAATCATGCCTGGGGGGTCATGGATGTACTGGCGGTCACCGACTTTCCCGATATCCGTACGAAATGTGCCATTCAGTCGCACTCGGGGGGCAGTATTCTACTTATTCCCCGCGAAGGTGGTCACTTGTTCAGAATGTACGTGGATCTCGGTGAAGTGCCGGCGGATGGCAGCAATAAAGTGCGCGAAACGCCGATTGACACCATCATCGCCAAAGCCAATGAAATCATGCACCCCTACCAACTGGATGTACGCCATGTGGCCTGGCACAGCGTTTACGAAGTGGGGCATCGCCTCAGTGACCGCTTCGATGACGTCGAGAATCCGGATGCTGGTCGCCTGCCCCGGGTTTTCATTACTGGCGATGCCTGCCACACCCACAGTGCCAAGGCCGGGCAGGGCATGAATGTTTCCATGCAGGATGGTTTCAACCTAGGTTGGAAGCTAGGCCATGTATTGACCGGCGTCAGCCCCGCCAGCCTGTTATCTACCTACTCCGCCGAGCGCCAGGTGGTGGCTAAAAACTTAATCGACTTTGATAAACAGTGGTCGTCGATGATGGCCAAGCGCCCGGAGGAGTTTGAAGACCCGTCCGAGCTGGAAGATTTCTACATGCGGACCATTGAGTTCCCCGCTGGCTTTATGACGGAATATCAGCCATCGATGATCATTGGGGAGACAACCTATCAAGCCCTTGCCGCTGGGTTTCCAGTCGGCAAACGCTTTAAGTCGGCGCCAGCGATCCGAGTGTGTGACGCTAACCCGCTGCAGCTGGGGCATCTGGCTGAAGCCGATGGGCGCTGGCGTCTGTATGTATTTGCCGACTCAGCGGCAGTCGATACGCCTTCGGCCATCGATGAATTTGCCACGTGGTTGAAGACGTCACCACAATCGCCGCTGCAGGTGGCGCCGCAGACTGAGGGCGTGAGTACCTGGTTTGATGTCAAGGTGATCTATCAGCAGCCGCACGAGGAGATTGATATCACACGGGTGCCTGAAGCTTTCAAGCCGGAAGTCGGCCCCTTTGCGCTGGTCAATTTAGAAAATGTTTTCGGGTGTCTCCCGGACGACGATATTTTCAGTGCGCGTAGCATTGACCGTCATGGTGCCGTGGTAGTGGTTCGCCCTGATCAATATGTGGCCCATGTTCTGCCGCTATCGGCCACCGAAGAGCTCGCCGCTTTCTTTAAACCCATCTTCACCGTTGGCGTATGAATAGTAGCCGCTCAGAATGATCCCGCCTGTGAGCCTGGATTCATAGAATAACCGCAGCACTTTGGACCACAAGGTAGAGGCAGGAGGGTCAGCGCCGGTACCCTCTCTGCCTTACCTACCAAAGTGAAGCAGAGCATGGGATACCGACAACTGACCCAGAGCCAACGATACCAAATTTTTGCCTATCTTGAGACCGGCATTAGCCAGCGAAAGATAGCTAAGGCGATTGGTGTCCATAGCAGTACCATTAGTCGCGAGATAAAGCGCAACGGTCTGACCAGTGGTTATGCGCCTGAACAGGCTCAATCGGCAAGTGATCAGCGTCGACGCACTGCCTGGAAAGTGACGAAGCGGCTGCCCAGCCTGATTCGCTGGGTCACTGACCAATTGATGGACGAATGGAGCCCTCAGCAAATCAGTGGCTTCATGGCCAATGCCAACGGGGTCTGCGTAAGCCATCAATGGATCTATGCGTTAATCTGGGACGACAAGAAGCACGGTGGAACCTTATGGAAACGGCTCCGACTGCCACGCCAGCGGCGCTATCAGCGCCAATTGGCTAAGCGGGCGGGGTTAGGCAAAATCCCGCACCGAGTAGGCATTGAGCAGCGCCCTGCCAAGGTGGAAGAACGGCGCCATATCGGCCATTGGGAAGGCGACACGGTGCTTAAGGGCCACAAAGAATCTGGACTGGTGACCCTGGTCGAAAGACGCAGTGGCTACCTCTTGGCAGCGCGGCTGCCAACAATCACCGCCACTAGAACGGCTCAGGCAATGACGCGGTTATTGGCACCACGCCGAGGGGCAGTGCACTCCATCACTTTGGATAATGGGTCGGAATTCGCTGAGCACCGGAAAGTTGCCAAGGCCGTCTCGGCTAAGACCTATTTTTGCGACCCGTACCGCTCATGCCAGCGTGGTACTAATGAAAACACCAATGGTCTGATTAGGCAGTATTTTCCTAAAGGTACTGACTTTCGCAAAGTGACCAATGCCGAGCTACGAAGTGTCGTCAATAAGCTAAACGATAGACCAAGGAAGCGACTGGGATACCGAACCCCAGCGCAGGTGTTCTTAGGCGAATACTTAGGAGCACTAGAAACCGCAGGTGCTGCACTTACTAGTTGAATCCAGGAGCCAGCGCTAAGCGCTGGCTCCTTCACGTTTAAGGGGCATCGTTAGATTATTTTAAAGATGTTGATTGTGATATTGTTAAAATATTAACAATATTTTAATTGTCTACGACTAACGGATGGCTTCCCGCTCTCACTTATTTTTGTTTATATATTAACAAAATGATGATTTAGCAGTGACCACCCCAATAAACCTCTGGTATCTATAATAAGTAATGGAGAAAGTCATGCCTCAATCCCCGTTCCTGCCCCGTCGCCTACGTCTCAGCCTTGGCGTAGCTGTGGTGGCTTCCATGGCCGCGTCGCTGCCCGCTCAAGCGGCAACAACCTTAAGAATCATGCATTTCTTGCCTGCTATGTCGAATGCTCAGCAGCAGGTCATTGAACCATGGTGCGAAGATCTTGAGGCCCAATCTGAGGGTGAGCTGCGCTGTCAGATATACCCCTCAATGCAACTGGGGGGAACGCCCGCCCAGCTTGCCGATACCGTTCGTAACGGCGTGGTTGATATCGCATGGACGGCGTTGGGGTACTCCGCTGGTCGTTTCCCTCGCAGCGAGGCGATGGAACTGCCTTTTGTACTGCCTTCTGGTGGCGTTGAAGCGAGCCGCATTGCCTGGCAGTTCTCCCAAGAGCACGCTGCGGAAGACTTTGAAGATTATAAAGTCTTAGCGGTGCACAGTGATGGTGGCAGCGTGCTCCATACGCGGGAAACCCCAATTCGTAACCTTGAGAGTATGAGTGGCCAACGGCTCAGATCGCCTACGCGTATGGCATCCAGGATTATCGATGAAATGGGGGCCTCAGCAGTCAGCATGCCGCCCGCACAGATCGCCGATACGCTGGCCAAAGGCGTTATCGATGGAGCTACGGCCGGATGGGAAGTGGTGCCACCGACCAAGCTAAATGAAGTGACTTTTTATCACACCGAAAATGCCGACGACCAGGCGACTGCCACCGTGACTGTGCTGGCGCTGTTGATGAATCAACGCAGCTATGACCGCTTGCCGGATGAGGCGCGGGAGGTGCTTGACTCGCTCAGCGGTGAGGTGCTCTCCGAACGCTTCGGCAGCGCCTGGGATGCGGCCATCAGCGACGCTCGAAGCAGCATTGAAGCTGACCCGGCGCATACGATTATCACCCTGGACGATGCGGCTTGGCAGGAAATGAACTCAGCGACGCGCGGTATCGCTACCGAGTGGATGGACAATAGCGACGACGGTATTGATCGTCGCGCCTTGGCGGAGGCGCTTGCCGCAATGGTTGACGAGCAGGTTCCAGACCTACGCCTGAAAGCGTCAGATCAGTAGGGCGAGTCGAGCCGTTTGGAGAGGGTGATGACAAGAATAGTACTGAGACGGTTAGCCATTGCGATGGCGATGGCAGGCGGTGTGTTACTGCTGTCGGCCATCGGTATTTCTCTGCTGTCGATGTTAGGGCGGCGACTTTGGTCAGCCCCCATATCAGGGGATATTGAGTTGCTGCAAATGTTGATTGCTGTCGCAGTGGCCTGCTTTCTTCCGCTGTGTGAGATCAACGACCGTCATATCCGCGTGGATATCGTCGGAACGTTCTTGCCAGCGCTATTTAACCGCGTCCTGTTGGCGATTGCCCATTTAGTGCTCGCTCTGGTGAGCGGGCTCTTGGTTTGGCGAACGGCTCTGTTAGCGCTCGACAGCCTGACCTATAACGCCCAAAGCGTTCAGCTTGGTATCCCTCAGTGGATTCCTCAGGCAGCCATGCTTCCTGGCATTGCCATGCTGGGCATGTGCGCGCTTTATCAGGGCATTTACTGCGTTGCTCACGATGTGGAAGCGGCAGCGTCAGAGGGGGACAGTCTATGATGGGCGGCCTTGAAATAGGTGCTATCTCGCTGGGCATCTTATTGGTGATGCTGGGGGTGCGATGGCACGTTGGGGTCGCCATGCTGGTGGCCGGTGCGATCTGTTACTGGTTAGTGAATGGCGGTGATACCCGGTCACTGCTCTTTACGCTTAACAATTTGGTCTACGCCCGTTTCTCCAGCTATGACCTGGCGGTCATTCCGATTTTCATCTTGATGGGCCAGTTTGCCATTCACGGCGGTTTATCCGCTGCCTTGTTCCGGGCCTGTGCTAGTTGGATAGGCCACTGGCGAGGTGGTTTGGCGATGTCGGCGGCCGGTGCTTGTGCAGGCTTCGGTGCCATTTGCGGCTCCTCTTTGGCGACCGCCACTACCATGAGTCAAGTGGCTCTTCCAGAGTTGGAGCGCTATCACTATGGACAGCGCCTCGCGACGGGTACCGTGGCAGCAGCCGGCACCCTGGGCATCCTGATTCCCCCTTCTGTGCCGTTAATCGTTTATGCGGTACTGACCCAGGAATCGATTGCGGCGCTCTTTATGGCGGCGATCGTGCCTGGGCTGTTAGCGGTGGCAGGCTATCTGCTGGTTATTCGTATCATGGCCATCAGGACGATGCGTGGTGTTGCCAGAGCCCCTCGCCACTCCTGGGCCGAGCGGTTAATCAGTTTGCGCGACATTGCGCCGATACTGGTTATCTTTGTCGTTGTCATCTTTGGGCTGTATGGGGGGTGGGCAAATTTAACCGAAGCCGCTTCCATTGGGGCGGCGGCCTGTGGTCTGTATGCCCTATGGCGTGGAGGCATGCGCTGGCAAGGAGTCTATAAAAGCCTGGTAGGGACGGCGGAAGCGACCGCCATGATCTATCTGGTAGTAATCGGCGCTGACCTGTTGAACAGCGGCCTGGCGCTGGGGCAGTTACCGAGTACGCTGGCAGAGTGGATACTCAGCAGCGGTTTGGCACCGCTGGCGGTGCTGCTGATCATCTTGCTTATATATCTGCTGCTGGGCTGTGTGATGGATTCGCTGTCTATGATCATGTTAACCATCCCTATCTTTTACCCCATTGTCATGGGGCTGGAGCTATTTGGTCTGGACGCCAGTGCAAAGTCAATTTGGTTCGGTATCGTCGCGCTGATGGTGGTGGAGATTGGCCTGATAACACCGCCGATGGGCATGAATTTGTTTATCGTGCAGAAATATAGCAGAGGCGCGTCTTTGGCCACCGTCAATCGAGGTATCTTGCCGTTTATTGGGGCGGACGTGGTGCGTATTGCGATTGTCGTATTTGTCCCCGCTCTCTCCTTGGTGTGGCTATAGCATGGCTATGAAAACCACGCTGCTTTAGCGCGCTTCCATCCAACCTTTATACCGGCCTCAGCGCCGGTTTTTTTGTTCCCCATGGTCGCCAGTAAAGGACGCAGGCAAGGAGAGGCAGTTTTTCGTCAAACAATGACAAGAGATGCTCTGCGTGACTGAATAATCTGAGTCAGGTTAACCAATACGCAGTGCCTAATATCCAAGCAAGCCGTGCAAAATAACAAGGGATCTCTTCATGATGAAGCTACGCTATTCCGCCTTGCTGCCTGTGACCGCTATTGCCACTGGCGCGCTAACCGCTTCGTTAAACAGCGCCCGTGCCGCTGAGCTGGTCGATAACGAGACTACCCACATAGAGGCCAACGTTGAGGTGGTGGTGGGCGCCTTTCATAGTCAACAGGGCTATGCGCAGTCCGAAACGAGCAAGGCTGGCGGGCGAGACTGGCAGGAGGGGTACGCCAAATACGGCCTGGACGCCGCCCATTCGCTTCAACGCAGCTCGCTTTATGCCAATGTGGCCTGGGTGTCCAGCGCGACGCTTGGTCAAGGAGACGCGGCTGGCTTTACGACCGGGGACGAGCGCAAAACGCGACTTGAAAATCTTTATGTCGGCTGGAAATCAGGCGATACCGTGGCCGCCCTGGGTGAAGACGGCCTTGATTTCTCACTGGGCCGTCAGCGTATCCAGCTCGGCGATGGTTTTTTGATTTCCGGGGATGCCCTCAGCTTTGGTGAGGGTGTGCTAGGTGGCGACCTAGACCGGGGAGGTGCCTACTATTTAGCTGGGCGACAAGCGTTTGAAAAAACCGCTGTTCTACGCTTGGGGGGCGAGCAAGGCTGGCGCGGGGATGTTATGTGGCTGGAGTCAGACAATCCAGCTCAGGCCAAACCGGCGCTGGGGATTGCGAATTTTGAGCGTGTGACCGACAACGGCACGCTTGGCGTTACCTATCTTGATGTACTGAGTACGGACGACGACTATGCTTTTCTCTACCCTGACCGCGAAAACGTTAAGGTCTATAGCGTGCGGGGGCAAGGCAATGTCGGTGTCGAAAACCTGTTTCTTTCTGGTGAGTACGCACTACAGCGAAATGGTAGTTCAGAGGACGAAAATGCCTGGTACCTGGAAGCAGGCTGGACATTCTCAGACGCGCCATGGACGCCTAGCGTTAGCTACCGGTTCAGCCGCTTCTCCGATCAGTACGACCCGTTATTCTATGGTAACGGCCGAGCGTTGGGCACCTGGTTTCAGGGAGAGGTGGCGGCCAACTATGCCGGCCCCTTCAATTCGAACTCCCGCGTCCAGCAGCTTAACGTGACGCTTACACCATCGGACAGCTTGAGTCTGGGCGCTATGCTTTACGACTTCCATACCCTGTCTAGCGAAGCAGGCCCCAACGTGGATGGGCAGGAGGTCAATCTTTACGCTTTTTGGGCGCCCAGTGAACGCTGGTGGGTGATGCCTTTGATCGGGCGTTATGACCCGGATACTTCTGCCGCAGGCGGTGGCAGCCAGATCGGCAGAGACAGCGCTAACCTGTATACCCAATTACTGCTGGGATTTAATTTCTGAGGTAACAAACGCGAGGAGAACTTGGGTGGCAGTGCCCACGTGAGGGCTACATGCCATCCATTGGTTGAGCGTTTTGAATATTGATCAAGAGGATTTTGATATGACTAATAAGTTAATCGTAGCGTTACCTGACGTAGAGGCTTTTTTACAGCGTGCCCGTGGGTCTTTCATTGATGGAGGATTTCGTGAGCAGGGAAATCCTATTGCCATTATTAACCCGGCGGATGGCAGTCAATTAAGCACGGTGGCCCAGGGCGATGTGGCGCTGGCAGACGAAGCGGTCGCTATCACCAAGGGCAGCTTTGATGATCGGCGCTGGCGAGGTATGAGCCCGGCGCAACGGGAGCGCATTTTGCTTAAATTTGCTGACCTCGTTGAACAGCACAGCGAAGAGCTTGCCCAGATTGAAACGCTCAACCAAGGGAAGTCGATCAATATCTCCAGGGCCGTCGATGCCGGCTTTTCAGTTGATTTTATCCGCTACATGGCGGGCTGGACCACGAAGCTGGAAGGCAAGACCGGCGACGTGTCGATTGGCATGCCTGAAGGCGCTAACTTTAACGCCTATACCCTCCGCCAGCCTGTTGGTGTCGTCGCTGCGATCGTGCCGTGGAATTTCCCCATGATGATAGCGCTGTGGAAAGCGATCCCAGCGCTGGCCGCCGGATGCTCTGTGGTTGTAAAACCTGCTTCTGAGACTCCGCTTTCCGTACTTCGGCTGGCTGAACTTGCCGTTGAAGCGGGTGTGCCTAAGGGCGTATTCAATGTGATCCTGGGGTCAGGCTCGGTGGTGGGGCAGCATTTAGCGGGCCATGCGGATGTGGACAAAGTCACTTTCACCGGCAGTACTGAGGTGGGTAAAGTGATTGGTCATGCCGCGGTTGATCATATGGCCTCATTCTCGCTGGAGCTGGGTGGCAAAAACCCCATGCTGGTGTTGGCAGATGCGGATATCGAGAAAGCGGTCAACGGTGCGCTCATGGGCGGATTGCTTAATCAAGGTCAGGTGTGTGCCGCCGCGTCACGCTTTTACGTGCACCGTAGCCTGCACGATGAATTCTGCAGCCGGTTGCGCAGCGTGGTTGACCAGATGTCTGTAGGCCCAGGTATGGATCCTCAGGCGCAGGTCAACCCTGTGGTTTCGCAACGCCATCAGCGCAGTATCCTGCAGCATCTTGAGCGCGCCAAAGCTCAGGGCGCCAACGTACATTACGGCGTCCAGGTGCCCGAAGAGGGCTTCTATGTTTCGCCGGTCATCATCAGTGACGCCAAGCAAACGTTCGATATTGTGCGTGAGGAAGCGTTTGGGCCGATCCTGACAGTGATTCCGTTTGATGATGTGAATGAGGCGCTGGCTATGGTTAACGACAGCGAGCTGGGGCTAGCCGCCAGCCTATGGACAGAGAGTTTGTCCGAAGCGATGCGCTTAACGCCAGAGATTGAAGCGGGCACCGTTTGGGTGAACACCCATGTGACCCTGGATCCCAGCCTGCCATTCGGTGGCTTTAAACAGTCAGGCATTGGTAAAGAGTTTGGGCAGGAAGCGATCTACTCCTATACCAAGCTTAAGTCCATTTGTATCGCTTACTAAAACGACAACAGCGCCTGTACCGCAGCAGGCGCTGCTTATCGGCTAGCTAGCGTTGTTTAAACTCATTCGCCGGTATTCCCGGGGCGAGCTGTTGAAGCGACGCTTGAATGAACGGCTGAAGTGGGCAGAGTCAGTGAAGCCCCATTTATAAGCAATCTGGGTGATCGACTGTTGGCATTTCTGCTGGCTGGCAAGCTCCTCCGCGCAGCGTTCCAGGCGTTGATACTGTACGTAGCGACAGACGGATTCGTCGTGCTGTTCGAAAAGTCGGTAGAGCTGGCGGGTTGAAATATGAAACTGCTTTGCCATCAGGGCTGGGCCCAGTTCATCTTCATGCAAGTGATGGTCAATGAAGCGCAAAATGCACTCATAAAGGGTATCGCCTGCCTGTTCCAAAAGCATCGCTGAGGGTTGCTGGTTTTGGTAGATCGCGGGTAGCAGGGAAATTAATGAGTTGGTGACGCTATGGCTGATCGATTCGGTTTCAGTGGCGGTAATTTGCCCTGTGACCATGCGGCTAACGATCAGCTGCAATATCTGGCCACTAGCGCAGTTAGCCGAAATTTTCATAAAGGGGATAGGCTGCTCCCCAAAATGCCGTGTCAACTCTTCACGGGGCAAGTGGAAAGAGTCGTGCTCAATCAGGCCATGGGGCAGTATTTCGCACGCTTTCGCAGAATCCAGCAGCGCCATTTCGCCTGGGCGCATTTTGAGTTGCTGGTTATTTTGCACCAGGGTGGCCTGCCCCTGTTTCTGGACGACCAGGAAGCAGTGTTCCGTTTCATCGCTTGTTGAAGGCGGCTGACGATGGAAGATACGCTCGACGTTAGTGGTGATACCTGCAATTTCGATCCCCGCCTGATGGCGTTTAGAAACACTGCCTTGAAAGCGTTGCCGCCATTCCGGTTTGGAGTCAAAACTGCCACATACGTCACGCAATGCGGCTAACCAAGCATCAAAAGAGCGTGTTGTTGTGTTCGCTGTTTGCATGAGGTTTTCCTCATTTTTAATTTTGTTAACATTTTAATGACTATGCCTATACTCTAGGCAAAAGTAAGCAGATACACTACCTTTTATTATTCAAAAAATGAGTAAGGTTATAATGGCGGCTGGACTCGCCCCGGCTAACAACATGAACTACGTGGGCTATCTTTATGACCGTTACCCTTAAGCATTGTGGGGATGTTACCGAGCACGCTCTAAGTCTGGCGGGCTGGCAGCAGGAGTTTGACCAAGTCCAGGAAGGGCGATTTTCGGGTGATATTGTGGACATCGCCGGAGAGCAGATACGACTTGTTCGTGAAAGTGCTAATTTAGCCATATCCCAATCAATGCAGTTTCCCCCTCATCAGTGGCATCTCGTTATTCCTATCCATTGGCCAAATAATTCGATTTACCGATCTGATACGGTCACGGTCTTACCGCGCTGCGAGCAGTTCTGGAGCGTGGCATCTGCTCACTACGATCTTATGGTGGTGTCCGTTGACCGCAGCCGCTATGGCTGGCTGGAGCGCGATGACCAGCGCTTGCGTACGCTGGAAGTGCCCGCACAATGTTTGGTTGCCGTACGCCAACAGTGGCAGGCCATGACCAACTATCTGCGGATGGAGCAGGCTAACGTAGAGCCAACGCCCGCACTTCAAAGGGTGCTCTTGCAGCAGGTGGAAGAGGGGATAGATTTATTACTCAATAACGACATAAGGTCGCTAAAACACGATGAGGAGTGTTACCGAACCCGGCGCTATATAGTGGATCGCTGCCATACCTTGACCAAGGCCCAAGCGGAGGATCCACCGTCGATCATGACGCTTTGCAACCAACTGAATATTTCCCGGCGCACCCTTCAATACAGTTTCCAGGCTGAAACGGGGCAGTCGCCGGTGCACTACCTGCGTGCCTTGCGGCTTAACGCCGTTCGCCGTTCCCTTTTGCAAGAACCATGGCTCGGGGTGGCGGATGCGGCGGCTCTTCAAGGGTTTTTCCACCATAGCTACTTTAGCCGTGAGTACTGCCGCTTGTTCAAAGAACTACCTTCCGATACCCGTAAGCGCGCCCATAGTCCCTAGTCCTTCGTCAGACCGTAACGCTGGTTTGTTCGACTAAAGCACTAACGGCTAATTCGCTGTTAATTAATAAATAAAAAGCCATGTCAGCGATAGTCAAGCCATTGGCGCAAAGCGTCAATTCTTGTGGTGTTGTGCTTCATAGGCTAACGCCTACCCCGGCACGTATCGACCCCGGGCAGGAGCAACAATATGCAAGAGCAGTACGACTACATCATTATTGGCGCGGGCTCGGCTGGCTGTGTGATTGCCCATCGGCTTATTGAGCAAACCCAAGGCCGCGTGGCGCTTATCGAAGCCGGTGGCCAGGACTCGAGTCCGCTGATTCGCATGCCAGCAGCGGTTGGCAAAGTCATTCCCACGCGAACCTGGCCTTACATGACCACGCCCCATGCCGCGACGCAGGATCGCTCTATGTCGATCGCGCAAGGCAAGCTGGTGGGCGGCAGTAGCTCTGTTAACGGTATGGTCTATATCCGTGGTCATCGTGAAGACTATGATGGCTGGGTGCGTGACGAAGGCTGTGAGGGCTGGGGGTTCAACGATTTGCTGCCTTACTTTGTGCGCAGTGAGGGTAACGAATCATTATCCAATCCGTTGCACGGTACCCAGGGGCCGCTCAAGGTGAGTGAAAATCGCTATCGCCACCCGCTGTCCCAGGCCTTCATCCGCGCCGGGCAGGAGGTCGGCCTGCCATACGTTAACGATTTTAATGACAACGGTCGCCAAGGCGTCGGCTATTATCAGACGACCACTTTCAACGGCGAGCGTTACAGCAGTTCCAAGGCCTATCTGAGCGGCCTGCGGCATCACCCGCGTCTGACCATTCTGACCGACACTGAAGTAGACCGCGTGATCATCGAAAGCGGTCGGGCCACGGGAGTGGTTACTCGCCAGCTCAAGAAGGGGGCCCTAACGTTACATGCACGCCAGCAGGTTATTCTGAGCGCCGGTGCGATTGGCAGCCCCAAGATCCTGATGCATTCGGGCATCGGCCCACGGACGCATTTGGAAGAGCTGGGGATTGAGTGTCTGAGAGATCTGCCCGTTGGCGACAACCTCCAGGATCATCTCCACATGTCGATCAACGCCACCTTGAAAACACCTAATTCGCTGTACGGTGAAGATGTCGGAATCAAGGCATTGCGCCACGGTGCCGAGTGGCTGCTTTATCGCCAAGGGCTTATGACCTCGAACGTGCTGGAAGGTGGGGCCTTTCTGGATACGGCCAACGAGGGGCGCCCCGATACCCAGATCCATTTCATGCCGGTACTCGATACTTGGGATGACCCTAACGGTATTGGTAAAGGTCGCACTCATGGCATCACGCTTAAGGTGGGCCATCTCCAACCGGCTTCCCGTGGTAATGTGCGTCTCAGCGGCCCCCATCATGACCGCAAGGTGATGATCAACGCCAACTTCCTCGAGGCGCCTGAAGACCTACAGCACCAGGTGCGCTCGCTGCGCGCCGGGCTCGCGTTTCTTGAAACGCCTGCGCTCTCTAGCATTATTGACGAGGTTTTCTCCCCTCCACAAGCGCGTCAGTTGCTAGAGGCGGGGGTGGCCGGGAGCCAGGAGGCGCTTGAAGGGTTTATCCGCCAATACTGCAAAACGACTTACCATCCGGTAGGCACCTGCCGAATGGGCCCTGATGCCGAGCGCTCAGTGGTGGATCTTGATCTGCGTGTCCATGGCATTGAGGGTCTTCGCGTTATCGACTGCTCCGTTTTCCCGCGTTTACCCCGGGGGAACACCAATGCCCCGACCATTGCGGTGGCTGAAAAAGCTGCGGATCTGTTGATTGCCGCTCAATAAACAACGCACCATCCGCAATAAAGAGCGCGCCACTAATAAGGGGCGCGCTCTTTATCTTGAATGGCGGGTGTAGCCTTTAATCGCTCATATCCGGCTCGAACAGGCCTGTATTCATTTTGAATTTGACCCAGAAAAAGGCAATGGCTGAAAGTCATGGCCCGTGAGCTCGCCATTAGGCTTTCTTGGGCAGAGATAGTGTCGCCAGCAAGCTGCCGTCATTAAGCGGTTAGAGGAATAGTCTGACATAAAAAAAACCAATTGAAAGAAGCGTTAGTGAAATGATTGCAAGTAGGCTCCAGTAATTCATCAGCCTGCCTGGACGCTTATGCTTTTCAACTGTTTTTCCATTGACAGTGAAATGATTTAGGGTGGCTAAAATGGGACTTGCGATAAATACGAGTGTCATCACAAAGTTCATGAATGTGATGAATTCACCCATCATGAAATTTATAACAAGCGATGCCAACGTTGCGATCGATAACAAGATAAAAAAGAATGGTAGGCTTTTGTCAATAGATCTTGTCTCATGATCGTCCCCTGAGGAGTTTGTTATTGCGAAATAAGAAGCTGTCAAAATCCTAGGGAAGCCATCCAATACAGCCATTAATGTGGTAAACATAACGGCTAACATAGATAAGGCGACTAGGTACCCTATCCACTTACCTAGCAATGAAGAATAAATAGAAATAACCTGGCTGGCGAATCCTACTGCTCCTCCTGAAAGATCAACATTTTGCCCATGCAGTAACCCCGATCCCATCAGTAAAAAACACACGGCCAAAACCGCAGTGCCAATATAGCCGGAATTGAAGTCGATTTTTTCTTCTAATACTGAGCGCTTTCGACCTTGTGTCTTATTTTTTGCTGCTGACCAGAGTGAGTTGTTGATTGAAAGCGTTATGTCGGATGGCATTAGCCCTGTCACTGCTATAATAGTGGCAAAAGTAGCAAGACTAAAAAAAAGTGGCGTATCGCTTGTGGAAAAGCTCCATTGAATGTTGGGTAGAACGAGTGCTGTCGCAGTTAAAGTCCCTAGGGAAAGGGTGATAATGAAAAATTTATTTAATTTTTCAATTACCTTGTATCCTCCAAAAAATGTCAGCAGAGAGCACGCTAATATTAGTGTGGTTCCGATGAAAGAGGCTTCAAGTGAGATTGAAAAAATGCTCCCAGCTATCCCTGCCGTGGTGATTGCCATAGCGGCAGTAATCATTGTCATAATGGGCGCTTGTAATAGGATAAAAAGACCTACAACTGGCTTTCCAAATGTCTTTTGGTAACCTTCAATGAGCGAATTGCCTGTTGTTCCTACATAAAAGGGGCCAAACCAGAAGGCGGGATATTTAAGGACAATAGCCAAGATAATAACGGGCAGAAGAGCTAGGCCATACTCGGCACCAGCTCGTGTGGATTGGACAATATGAGACGTGCCTACTGCAGCCCCTGCGAAGAGTAGACCGGGCCCTAGGGATTTGAGGCTCGAGCTCCAATCTCTCCCTCTACTTTTTGGCTCTTTTTCTGTATAGTCTTTATAAGTCATGGCTTTTACTCTTCCGGTGGTGAGTTGCATTCAATACATGCTGGGTATTTGGCGCTTACTTACAACCTCTACCAAACTGCTAAAGAACTGTCGGTTCTAGGCTCAGTCCCCCCATAAAGTACGCCCGTGTTGGGGTCTCGTAAGATAACCTGACCTCTTCCAAACGTGATTGAATCCGTACTCTTGATTATATGGTGCCCGCGCCTCGAAAGAGCTTGAGCCAGGTGGTCTGGAAAGTGAGGCTCTACTTCAATTGTTTTGCCTTTAACCCATTTCCATCGAGGAGTATCTAGCGCAGCTTGGGGGTTTAAACCATCTACAAACATACCTGCTAATAATTGAACATGGCCTTGGGGCTGCATAAAACCACCCATGACGCCAAATGGGCCGATAGCCTTTCCCGCTTTAGTTATAAATCCAGGTATAATAGTGTGATAAGTTCTCTTGCCAGGTTGTAGTGAGTTATAGTGATTGGAGTCTAGCGAAAATGACCACCCTCTGTTTTGCAGGCTGATGCCTGTCCCTGGTACCACCACTCCGGAACCGAAGTTTTTAAAATTACTTTGAATGAACGACACCATGTTGCCATCTTTATCTGCTGTGGCTAAGTAAACCGTGCCACCTGTGATGGGGTTACCATTGACTGGGTCAATTGCTTCCTGGCTAATCAACTCTTTTCTTTTTTCTAAGTAACTCGGTAAGAGTAAATCCTCTACGCTTACTCCCATTGCTGAGTGTTCAGTGACGAACTTTAAGCCGTCAGAATATGCAAGTTTTGTGGCTTCTATACGCTGATGCAAAGTCTCTACAGGATCACCTGAGACTTTCTCAGACAGGCTATCTAACATGGCTAGTGCTTGTAGAGCGATGATGCCACTACCATTGGGAGGGATCTCCCAAATGTCGTAACCACGAAAGCGGGTAGATATAGGGCTTACCCACTCAGGGGTCATTTTCATGAGGTCATCTTTTCTTAGGAACCCTCCACTGTTTTGACAAAAAGTTTCTATCTCGTTTGCCAGTTCCCCTTGGTAAAAAGCCTTTGCCTCTGTCTCTGCGATCAAGGTGAGAGTGTTTGCATGATCTTCCGACTTCCAAACTTCACCGGGACATGGGGCTTTTCCATTGGGAGCAAAGGTTGCATACCAAGCGTCAAATATTGGGTCTTGGTAAACCTTGTACTCGTCATAGGCTTCTTCCCACAGTTGATGAACGGTGGGAGACACGGGAAAGCCGCGACGGGCTATTTCAATGGCAGGCGTTAACAACTCTTTAAACGGAAGGTTTCCAAACCGTTTTGATAGTCCAATCCAGGCGGCAGGAGCCCCCGGAACCGTAATGGGAACCATACCATGCAAGGGCATTTCCTTATGGCCCAGTGCTTTAACAGCATCAATTGAAATTGACGCTGGTGACTTGCCGCTAGCGTTTAAGCCATGCATTTCACCATCTATCCAAACGATGGCGAATGCATCTCCGCCGATACCATTTGATGTAGGTTCAACAACGGTAAGAGCTGCGGCTGTCGCGATAGCTGCATCAACGGCATTTCCGCCGTTTTTAAGGATTTCCAGCCCAACTTGAGCCGCTATGGGCTGAGACGTTGCAACCATCCCTTGATTGCTCATGCTTACCATGCGGCGTGACGAGTTAGGATAGTAAAGTGAATCCCCGAACATAAGGCCTCCTAATATGTTGATTTTTAAGTTTTAAATATATGAGAACGGGTTTTATCGTTTTATTTATAAAAATCGATTTTGTCCTTTTTCTCATTTGCCTATATTTGTTTCTTGTCTTAGCGTGCCAAAAACTTGATTCAGGTAGCCTGTAGTTGTAAAAAAGTAGATCTGAGTAACAGGAGAATACGGAACTTTCTACATTATTTTTCATGCATATTTAATGCGGTTTATGACTTGAGTCTTGGTATTGCCTTTACCTAAAAAAGCAATTGGTGACTCATTGGTAAGAAAGTAATGTTACGTCTTTACACACCTTGTATTTCGTGTAGTTGTTTGAAAATAAAGATGTTATAAAGTAATAGATGTGATTATCGACATACCATAAACCTTACCAGTGATCTGTACTTCAGCTTTAAGGTTGCGATTATTCTGGAAGTGCATCAAGCGGGGTTTCGGAACCTGAGCCGTTCGAGGCAAGCAGTGGGAGTTCCTGCTAATTGGGTTTGGAATGCGCAATTAAGGTGCACACAACATCTGCGGGAAGTTGTGGAGTCATTGTCCTGGAGTGAGCCATGCATCCTGAGCTCTGCATACAGCACTCTAGAGCAAAAATGCTGGCAAGTATCAACAAGAATCTACGGCTTAAATACTTTATATCTAAGATGAATGTGCGTTAAATATTCTTATTATATAAAGCTAATCCGTTAATATGGCGCGTAAGTTGCTTGACTAAAAAAACTTACAATAACCTTACGGTCAAGGAGAGTCATGATGAGCGTTGAGCAATTGCTTATCCAAGAACCTGCAACCAGTGGCGCGTTCTTCGAGTGCCAAACCCACGATATAATTGAGCATGCACAGACGCCCAGCGGGTGGACGCTCAATTATGAACAGGTGTCGGCCGGTAAGTTTTTAGGGCAAGTGTGTCAATTACAGCTACCTAATATTCAAATTATCGAAGATAAAACCAATCAGGCGATGATTAAAAGTGGAGAAGCCTTTAAAAACTCAATTTGTTTTAGTGTTTCAACTAATCAAAGCCCATCCGACCTGGTTTGTCTCGGCAATGTTTTTACATCCCCCGGGCTTCTTGTCTCCGATTCCCAGAATTTACCTGAATTAAGAACACCTGCGGGGTTGAGAGTGTTTAACTTAAGTGTGCAAAAGGATTTGCTAATTGAGTATATAGTTAAGCAAAATTTGGCATTTGAGCCAGGCTGTTCTCCCTATTTCTTCCCCTTCGATAATCCGCAAGGCCAGAAAGTGATAGCCCAGGCCACTGAGCGAATCTTCTTGTTAAGTAAGCAGGGAAAACTCGTAAAACCGGTACACAAGAAAAATGCTCAGGATTTACTGTTGTTGCACCTTCTGGATGCGTGTGAAACGGCTTGTTTGCCTCCCATTTCATCGACACGAAAAAAGCAGATGGTTGATCGCGCTCGAATTTACGCGATTGAGCATAGCGACACTCCCTTCTCCATCATGGACTTATGCAACCATGTAGGGGCCAGTCGAAGAAAGCTTCAATACTGTTTTCAGGATGTACTTGGCATTAGCCCAGTGTCGTTCCTACGTATTCTCCGGCTCAATGCTGTTCATAAAACGTTATGCACTTGGGGTGAAGAGAAGCAGATCCAGGATATTGCCGCAGAGTGGGGGTTCTGGCATTTGGGCCACTTTACCTCGGAGTACCGCAACCTATTTGGGGAACGCCCCTCGGATACGCGCAGCAGAACAAAAAGCAAGTTTGCCAATCTCGGATAACGCCCTTGTTGGGGTCGTCATAAGCTGAAATGGCTCATTCAGAGACATAGAGGCAATATCATGACTCCAAGAAAAACAATGCTAACCCGCATTTTATTGACACTAACCTTCGGCTATTCAGCGGCTTCCCTGGCAACCGAGAATGGCTCGCCGACGACCGCAATGGGATTGCTTGATTTTGGCGCAGGCTACCTACCACCCACAACCGACAATGGAACCCTGGGTTTTAGAACGGCGTATTACTCAACGGATGCCCAAAAGGATAACGATGGAAATGATACGGGTAATGATTTCTCGTTAGATGTCCTTTCGCTCTCGCTTGCCTATATCTATATGACGGATCAAAAAGTGCTAGGCGCTCGGTACGGCTTTGGGGCAGTCGCCCCTTTTTTCAAAATGGACGCCGATCTGCAGGTAGAGCGTGGCGGAATGACGCTGTTCAGTGACGAAGCAGATGTCTTTGAACTGGCGGATATCCAGATTTTACCAATGTTACTGCAGTGGACACCAAGCCCTAACCTGTCGATCTTTGCCCAACTCCAGATTCAGACGCCTACAGGAGACTACGACTCAGAGCGTCTCGTCTCTCCCGGATTAAATCGCTGGGCATTTACGCCTCAAGCGGCGTTTACCTATGTCAGCGAACAGGGGTATGAGGTCTCTTCTTCTTTCCAGCTTGACTTTAATACGCGTAATAAAGATACCGACTATCGGAGTGGTACTGAGTATCGCCATGAGTTCGCGGTTGGCAAGCGTGTTGGTCCGTGGACAGTCGGTGTCGGTGGCTATCACTACCAGCAAATTACCGATGATGATGCCCCAGGATTGGAAGGCGGTAATCGTGCTTCGGTCTTTGCTGCTGGACCTGCCATTGGCTTCTTTGACCCAGGGTCGTCGATTCCGCCGATCAAACTCCATGCTTATAAGGAGTTTGGTGCCCAGAACCGTACCGAGGGCTACAACATTGCTTTAACAACGTCATTCAGTTTCTGAGGGGGTTCTAATGAGCAATATACCTTTAACCCGGGAAGCGGGGCGGTCTCAAGGGGCGGTGTTGGTGCTGGGTAGCAGCCTGACCATCATGGGATCCGTCATGGTGGCGCCCATCATACCGAAACTGATCGCGGAGTTTGCGGCCAGCGAACCTCGCGTCGAGGTGCTTGCACCGCTGGCGATCACCGGCCCGGCATTAGCCATTGCCATATTCGCGCCTTTGGCGGGTTGGCTGGCGGACGGCTTTGGTCGAAAGCTTATTCTGATCTTTGCTACATTGCTTTATGCGCTGCTAGGCGCTGCACCCGCGCTTCTCAATGATCTTCAGTCGATCGTTATTGCCCGCTTTCTTTTTGGTATTAGCGAAGCCATGGTGATGACCTGTTGTACGGCGTTAATTGCCGACTATTGGCAGGGTGAGCGCAGGCTCCGTTATATCAACGCTCAGGTAATCTCTATTGCGCTTGTGGGGTCTGTGTTCTTTGTTATTGGTGGCGCTTTGGGTGAGCAATCCTGGCGTACGCCTTTCTACCTTTACCTGCTTCCTCTACTGCTCGTTATACCCATGATGAAGCTGCTATGGGAGCCTGTTTCGCGTTCGGAACAGGGGGTTGAGCCCGATAACAAACGCATTGATGTGGTTGCTTTGGTGGTCGGTTACCTGTTGATTTTTGGTGGCATGGTGTTGAGCTTTGTTGTGCCAGTGCAAACGCCGAGACTAATGGTTCAGCTTGGTATTATGTCAAGCACGCTGATTGGCATGGCGACAGGCGCCGGCTTGTTGGCATCGCTCATGGGCGCCCTGGTGTGGCCGCTTATCAGGAGAACCATCGGTATTAAATGCACCAACGCCTTGCTACTCGTGTTCATGTCCTCGGGGCTTATGCTCCTTATCAACGCCGGCTCACTTACAGGGATTCTTGTTGCGGTGGTCATACATGGTTTAGGCGCAGGGTTGTTAGTCCCCAATGCGATTACCCCGGTAATGAATGCGTTAAACAAGCGCCAAAATGGGCGGGGAATGGGCGGGTTCACCTCCTGCCTTTATTTAGGCCAGTTTGTGAGTCCTTTATGTGTGGCACTGCTGATTTCGCTGACCGGCACCCTGACGCATGCGATTGCCATGCTGGCAGTCATCGGTTTTGGGTTAGGGGCAGTTTGGTTAATTTACGCCTTGTTTGCCAAGCAGAGCGGCACTTCTCCTTTAACTACCACAGCTCATAAGTGATATTAAAATGACACGCGATATTCACACGATAATGGATAGCCAGGATGGCGTTGGCCTGGCTGATAAGGTGCGGCAAAAAGAAGTCAAGTCGACTGAACTGGTAGAGGCGGTCATCGAACGTTTGGAAGCCGTCAATCCTAAACTCAATGCATTAGCAGAGCCGCTATATGAGCAAGCGCTGAATGCTGCTAAAGGAGAGATCGATACGCAGCAGCCATTTTGCGGTGTGCCTACCTTTGTGAAAGATCTTTTTTCGCCTCTTAATGGCGCCAGGATGGCCAGCGGCTCCTTTGCTTTGGGAGAGGCGCGCGCGGAAATCGATTCTGAGGCCGTAGCGCGGCTGCGCCGGGCGGGCTGCATCTTTGTGGGCACTAGTACCTCGCCTGAATTCGGCACTTCTTACACGACTGAGTCCAGCCGGTTTGGGGCTACCCGTAACCCCTGGAATCTGGAGAGAAGCGTAGGGGGCTCGAGTGGCGGGGCCGCTGCTCTGGTGGCGTCAAGAGTGGTGCCTTTTGCACACGGCAATGATGGCGGCGGCTCCCTCCGGGTGCCGGCATCTTGCAGCGGCATTTTTGGCCTTAAGCCCACGCGGGGCAGAATGCCATCAGGCCCGATGGTGGGCGAGGGCTGGGGAGGCATGGGAACGCCCCATGCGATGACAGTGTCTGTACGCGACAGCGCAGCGTTACTCGATGCTACCAGCGGTGCTGATCTAGGCGCACCCTATGCCGCTCCGGAACAACGAAGCTCATTTTTGAGCGCCGTAGGAAGATCGCCTGGTACGCTGCGTATCGCACTGGTGGAAAGCATGACGCCCTGGGAGTCGGGTGCCGAAGCTCGAGAAGCTGTCCAGCTTACTGCCAAGTTGTGCGAGTCACTGGGGCATCGTGTCGAATCGGTAACGCTGCCGGTGAACTTACCTGAGTTCATTCATAATACCTTCAGCATCATCGCGCCCAATACACAGAATTTTATAAATACCCTCGGTGAGATGCGTGGATCCCCTGTAATGGATAGCGAACTGGAGCCCCGTACCAGAGTGATGTTGAGGGAGAAGGGCCGGATCGACGCAACAACCTACGTCGCCGCCATTGAATACATGCATGCCCTAGGCCGTTCGCTGGCAGGTTTTATGGAGGACTACGACCTGATTCTAACCCCGACCCTGACGCGTAAGCCGCCGCTCATTGGGGAACTGGATGCCTTTGACGATACCCTGTGCCTTGAGGACATCATTAACCAATTCCATAGCTACTCACCCTTTACGGCTATTTTTAACGCGACCGGTCAGCCGGCCATGTCAGTACCGTTATATTGGACCAGTGACAGCCTGCCAATAGGCAGCCATTTTGCCGCTCGGTTTGGGGACGAGAGCACGCTGCTTTCATTAGCCGCTCAGTTGGAAAGCTCGCACCCTTGGGCAAATAAGCTGCCACCCGTCAATGCAATGGCGCGATAAAACACAGTGGTGAGATTGGCTGTAAGGCAGCCGTGGTCGTTACAAAGCAGGCGTTGATAACTTATCCCCACCCCTTGCCAGCTAGGCGGTGGGGATAAGTTGGTCAGGGAATGGCTGTTTCAGGGCGTATAAGAGTAACTACAGGTCGTATTGATGGCGGCCGCTTTTGCACATTTGGTTAGTCTAAAAGTGTTTATCCAACGCTAGGACTTTCCTGATGGCACATAATTCACAACACCCTGCCCAGTGTAATATTAAAAGTATTTTCAGTGTCGCTGTTGTTTTAGGCGCCTGTTTTGTTAGCGGGCAAGCCTATTCCCAGTCAGTGAATATGGACTTTTCCAACGAATATAACGCTAATTCGATACATGCCCAGGGCGATGCGTATTTTATCGATAGCGTACGCGAACTTACCAACGATGACGTAAACATCACGCTGCATACGGGCGGCGCGCTTGGCTTTAATTCCGGAGACCATTTTTACGCGGTGGCCGATGGCGCGATTGAAATGGCCGATACGCTGTCTGGCACCATGAGCGGTATTGATTCCATTTTCCTGCTTTCCTCACTCCCTTTTATCGTCGAAGACATTGAAGATGCGCGCCGCCTTTATGAAATCGCTAAACCCCATTACGAAGCCGTGTTCGAAGAGAATGATCAGATATTGCTCTATGCTTCGCCTTGGCCGCCCAGTGGCATCTGGTCAAAAAATGCCATCAACGACCAAGCTGATTTAAGTAATCTGAAGATACGCACCTTTGATCGTAACGGAACCGAAACTTTCCGCAATGTGGGGGCCGCCCCTGTCAGCCTTTCCTGGGGGGATGTGGTTCCACAGTTGGCGACCGGGGGAATTACCGCTGTTCTCACCTCGGCCGAAGCCGGCGCCAATGGCAGTTTCTGGGAGCACCAGGATCACTTTGCCGCCATTCAATATGCTATTCCGCTCAACATGGTTCATATGAACAAGAGCGTGTTTGATGCATTAAGTGCCGAGCAGCAGGACGCCATTCTTGAAGCAGCCCGGCTGACCGACCTGCATAACTGGGAAACGGTCGAAACCCGCACCGCTGAAAACTACCAAACACTCAGTCAGCATGATGTCACTATCAATGATGCCGTTTCGCCCGCGCTTACCGATGCCCTTGCTCAGGCAGCCTCCAGCGTTGTGGAGAATTGGCTGGAATCTGCAGGTGATAGGGGCCAGGAGATCTTGGGCCAGTTCCGGGGTGAATGATGGGCTTATTTCGATTTGCCGAGCGCCTTTCGATGCTGCTGAACCGTGTCGGCGCATTGATTGCCGTGGTTCTGATCATCTATATGCTGGGCCATATCATGCTGGAGATACTTCTGCGGTCGCTGGGTAAGTCCACCTTTATCATGGATGAATACATCGGCTATGCCGTCGCCATCATGACGTTTTTAGGCCTGCCCTATGTCCTTGAAAGGGGAGGTCTGATTCGGGTCTCCCTGATCCTGGATCGCGTTCCCCAGAAATACCACTGGCCGCTGGAGCTATTCAGCAGCGTGATAACGGCAAGCTGCTTTATCTGGATCTCCCTATTCTGGTTGCAAAACGTACAGCGCAGCTATAGCCGGGGTGTTACCAGCGATACCCTTGCTGAAACCCCTATCTGGTTGCCGGAGGGCGCGGTTCTTATTGGCATGTGGTTAATCTCGCTAACCCTGGTCGTCCGCGCAATCAAGATCGTTTTACTACGCTCGCGTTATTTAGCAAACGCCCCATAACCACAAACTGACAAGGTAGCGATCATGGAGATTTTTTGGGTTGCCGTCGGCGTTGCTGCTCTACTGCTGTTTTTCCTGTCGATGGGAACTTGGATTTTTGCCTCGATGCTGGCGGTTTCCATAGGCTCGCTCTGGCTGCTTGGGGACTTTGACGCGGATCGAATCGGCCTGATTTTTTCCCGTATTCTGTATCGCGCCAGCAATAGCTGGGAGCTTTCAGCAATCCCGTTGTTTATTCTTATGGGGGAGTTGATCTTTCGCTCCAATCTCTCCGAGCGTTTGTTCAAGGGGCTGGTGCCCATTACTAGCCACCTGCCAGGCGGCATACTGCATACCAATGTTCTGGGGTGCACATTATTCGCAGCGGTTAGCGGCTCCAGCGCGGCAACCACTGCAACCATCGGTAAAATCACGACCCAAGAGCTAAAAGCGCGAGGTTATAACCGCAACCTGTCGATCGGCTCACTTGCTGGCGCAGGCAGCTTGGGTTTACTCATTCCTCCATCGATCGTCATGATTGTGTACGGTGTCCAGGCTGAAGTATCGATAAGCCAACTGTTCATGGCTGGCGTCGTTCCAGGCCTGCTGATCGCCGCCCTTTATAGTGGATACATTATTCTGTGTGCGTGGAAGAACCCCTCGCTTGCTCCAAAGCAGGAAATTCCCGGACAAACGCTGTTACAGTCACTGTTACTGCTATTGCCCATTTTGGTGCTGATTTTCATCGTTATTGGCTCGATTTACAGCGGTATCGCGACCCCCTCAGAGGCTGCTGCCGTGGGCGTGACCGCTACCTTGGTTCTGCTGGCTATTGAGCGGCAAATCAATATTTCCTTGCTCATCGAGGCTTTTCGAGGAACCCTGATGACGACCATTATGGTATGCAGCCTGCTGGTGACAGCCATGCTGTTATCAACGGCGATGGGGTATCTGCACTTGCCGCGAGAGCTGGCTAGCTGGATTGCTGCACAGAACCTGAGCCCAATGTTATTACTGCTGGCATTGGCCGTGTTTTATATTTTATTGGGACTGTTTCTGGATGGTATTTCCATCACCGTCATGAGCCTGCCGATCACGCTGCCGATTGTCCTGCTCGCAGGATTCGATCCAATTTGGTTCGGTATTTTCCTGATTATCATGATCGAACTGGGCCAAATCACGCCACCGGTTGGTTTTAATCTATTTGTGTTACAGAGTCTGACAGGCGAAAGCATCAGCCGGGTTGCGTGGGCCTCGTTGCCCTTCTTCCTGCTAATGTGTGTTGCTGCGCTTATCATAAGTATTTGGCCTCAAGTGGCGCTTTGGCTACCTCATTTTATGGCAGGCTGAATAAAGGAGCCGGTTGCTCGGAGCGCACCGGCATTTGCAGGCGCGATGACAGTCGTTTAGCCGATTGTCTGCCGCTCATTATGTACGGAGACTGCCTACTGAGACGCTTCGCAGGCTAACGACGCCATTACCAAGGCGCTCTGTTCCCACACCGCCTACAAGGCGTATCTTTCCTCCCCTCTCAATGGTTTCGGAAGCGACCTCCAGTGTTGCATTTGCGACTGATCGCCAGATTCGCGTGATAGTGTTGTCGCTTTCCGTCCTGTTCATGCCAATATACGACCAAAGAGCAATGCCACCCCTGCACAAGTGAGTATTCACTGCTGTGATAGGAAACTAAAAGACGCCAGCGACACCTATATACTAATAAGAAAAAAATCGATGATGTAAAGGTGACGGAGGGTAAAACCATGACATCAAATCAAGCAAAAGACCCGACAGCAAATACCAATCGTGCGGGCGAACCGCAAACCCTTGGCTTTCTACTGTTAGATAATTTCACACTGATTTCTCTGGCATCGGCAATAGACCCTTTGCGGATGGCTAATCAACTGGCTGGGCGCGAGCTGTATCGCTGGTACACCCTGACCCAAGACGGGCTGCCCGTGCGCGCCAGTGATGGGCTGCAGGTGACGCCGGATGCCTCTATGCATACCCCTCTATCGCTTGAGTGGGTGGTTGTTTGTGGCGGGGTTGGCCCTCATCACAGTGTCAATCGCGAGCATGTGCGCTGGCTTCAGTCGCAGTCGCGTCAGTTAAAACGCTTAGGCTCGGTATGTACGGGCAGTTGGGCGCTAGGTCAGGCGGGATTGCTGGATCACTATCAAACCAGTGTGCACTGGGAGTGTTTGGCATCCATGCAGGAGGCGTTCCCCAACGTCATTCTGACGCCGCACCTTTTCTCTATTGATCGTGATCGATTTACCGCTTCTGGCGGCACTGCGCCGCTCGATATGATGCTCAACCTGATTGCTCACGACCATGGGCGCGAGCTTTCGGCAGGCATCTCCGAGATGTTTATCTATGAACGCGTGCGTAACGAGCAGGATCAGCAGCGGGTACCTCTGAAGCACGTGTTGGGCACCACTCAGCCTAAGTTGTTAGAGATTGTGGCGTTGATGGAATCCAACCTGGAAGAGCCCATCGAGCTCGATGAACTGGCAAGCTATGTGAATGTTTCACGGCGCCAGTTGGAGCGGTTGTTCCAGCGTTATTTGCTTTGCTCACCATCTCGCTATTACCTCAAGCTGCGTTTGGTGCGCGCGCGGCAATTGCTCAAACAAACGCCCTTGTCGATTATCGAGATTGCCTCTGTTTGCGGTTTTGTGTCCACGCCCCATTTTTCCAAGTGTTATCGTGAATACTTTGGTGTACCGCCGAGAAATGAGCGCTTGGGGGTGCATGACCGGCAAGGAAGTAACCTTGCTAAGTCGCCATCGTTAATTCAGCGATGGGGGGGTGAGCCTTACAAAAGCGAACCTCTTTCGAGTGCCCAGCAGGCGCTTGCCCATGCCCAGGGTGAGCCTACCTTTGCCAGCGTGCCGCTACTGCGCTGATAGGTACTTCGTCGCCACTATTTCAAACCTGTTGCCCACCTCCGGGCAGCAGGTTTTTTAGTAGCTGCTATCACTAAAGTACTCCTCCTCCTCTACAAAGGTTAGCGGGTGCGTGGGTAGTGGTCGTGTTCTCGACATCATGACGCTTTTGGAATTTCCGCCGTCGTTTCCAAGAGCAGCTAAACCCAACGTCAGCGCTATGCTCGCTACATTAACCAATGTTGGAGCTTAGCTATGACCCCCTCTGAACTGCACAATGACGCTATCGTCATTGATGGCCTGATCATCGCCAAATGGAATCGTGAGTTGCTTGAGGACATGCGTCGCGGCGGTCTTACCGCTGCCAACTGCACAGTCTCAGTGTGGGAAGGTTTTCAGGCCACGGTCGATAATATCGTCAAGTCCAACCAGTTGATGGCGGAGTGTAGTGACCTGGTGCGCCCTGTTCGCACCACCGCTGACATCACTCGCGCCAAAGAAGAGGGCAAAACCGGCATCATCTTCGGCTTTCAGAATGCCCATGCCTTTGAAGACCAAATTGGCTACGTTGAGATCTTCAAACAGCTGGGCGTGGGTATCGTACAGATGTGCTACAACACCCAGAATCTGGTGGGGACCGGCTGCTACGAGCGTGACGGCGGCCTGTCTGGCTTCGGCCGCGAAATCGTTGCCGAGATGAACCGGGTTGGCATCATGTGCGACCTTTCTCACGTCGGTGCCAAGACCTCTGAAGAGGTCATTCTTGAGTCCAAAAAGCCAGTTTGCTACTCCCACTGCCTGCCCTCCGGCCTCAAAGAGCATCCGCGCAACAAATCCGATCAAGAGCTGAAGTTCATAGCCGACCACGGCGGTTTTGTTGGTGTCACCATGTTTGCGCCGTTCCTCAAAAAGGGCATCGACTCAACCATCGAAGACTACTGCGAGGCGATCGAGTACGTCATGAATATCGTCGGTGAGGACGCTATCGGCATCGGTACCGATTTCACCCAAGGGCATGGTCAAGAGTTTTTCGAGTGGCTGACCCACGACAAGGGCTACGCCCGTCGTCTCACTGACTTTGGCAAGATCATCAATCCCAAAGGAATCCGCACCATTGGGGAGTTCCCCAATCTCACCGAGGCACTCCTCAAGCGCGGCTTAAGTGAGACCCAGGTGCGCAAGATCATGGGAGAGAACTGGGTGCGCGTACTCAAGGATGTGTGGGGGAGCTGATGAGTCCTACTCACGCGGCTTTACCGGCGATAGGCCTACGAGGGGGCGCTGTGAATCCCTCCCTGGACGCTACTTTTGCCATCCATGGCAAAAGACCCCCTCTACGGCCTATCCCCGGCGGCGCTCGCCTTGCAGAACGGCTGCTTAGCTACTCCATAACAATCAAGATTTGAGGAATACAACCGTGACCAAACTGGCCCCCGCACTGCCCATCGAAGTGGATAGCGAAACAGGTGTCTGGACGACCGATGCTCTGCCTATGCTCTATGTGCCACGGCACTTCTTTATCAATAACCACGTAGCCGTAGAAGAGGCGCTAGGTGCTGAGAAGTATGCCGAAATTCTTTATCACGCAGGCTACAAGAGCGCCTGGCACTGGTGTGAGAAAGAGGCCGAGCTACACGACATTAGCGGAGAGGCGGTATTTGAGCACTACATGACCCGCCTTTCCCAGCGCGGTTGGGGGCTATTCATTACTGAACAGATTGATCTCGACTCGGGCACTGCTCAAGTACGACTTGAGCACAGCGCTTTTGTTTACCAGCTTGGCAAAACCGGGAACAAGGAAGAGTACATGTTCACCGGTTGGTTCGCCGGTGCCATGGATCAAATCCTCGCTGCCCGCGGAAGTTCACTGCGTACCGTTGCTGAGCAGACGCAGAGTGCAGCCGAACCTGGCTGTGATGTAGGCATCTTCGCCGTCCAGCCGCTGACCGACGCTGCCCGCTAACTGGGGTACGAGGAGAGACAAACATGGCATTCGACGCAATTTTCGAGCCGATCGAGATCGGTAAGCTGACTATCCGCAACCGTGTGGTCAGCACCGCTCACGCCGAGGTGCATGCCACCGACGGCGGTATGACTACTGAGCGCTACGTCAGGTACTACGAGGAGAAGGCCAAAGGTGGTTGTGGCCTGTGTATTTGTGGTGGCTCATCGGTGGTCTCCATCGATAGCCCTCAGGGCTGGTGGAGCTCGGTAAACCTGTCTACTGATCGCATTATTCCGCACTTCCAGAATTTGGCCGATGCCGTGCATAAGCATGGCGGCAAGATCATGATCCAGATTACCCATATGGGGCGCCGCTCCCGCTGGGACGGTTTCGACTGGTCGACCCTGGTATCACCCTCCGGTATCCGTGAGCCGGTGCACCGCTCGACCTGTAAGACCATTGAGGAAGAAGAGATCTGGCGTATTGTCGGCGACTTTGCCCAGGCCGCACGCCGGGCTAAGGAAGGGGGCCTCGACGGTGTTGAGCTCTCTGCCGTGCACCAGCATTTGATCGATCAGTTCTGGAGCCCACGGGTCAACAAGCGTGAGGACGAGTGGGGCGGTAGCTTCGAGAATCGTATGCGCTTCGGTATGGAAGTGCTTAAAGCCGTGCGTGCTGAAGTGGGCGACGACTTCTGCGTCGGTATGCGCATTTGCGGCGACGAGTTCCACCCGGACGGTCTTTCTCACGACGATATGAAGCAGATCGCCGCCTACTACGATGCCACCGGTATGGTGGACTTCTTCGGCGTTATCGGTTCTGGCTGCGACACTCACAACACCCTGGCCAACGTTATCCCTAATATGTCCTACCCGCCGGAGCCTTTCCTACACCTGGCGGCGGGGATCAAGGAAGTGGTGAACGTCCCGGTGATCCACGCCCAGAACATTAAAGACCCCAATCAGGCCCAGCGTATCCTCGAAGGGGGCTACGTCGACCTGGTGGGCATGACCCGAGCACATATTGCCGACCCTCACCTGATCGCCAAGATCAAGATGGGCCAGATTGATCAAATCAAGCAGTGCGTGGGAGCTAACTACTGCATCGACCGCCAGTACCAGGGGCTTGACGTACTGTGCATTCAAAACGCCGCGACATCCCGTGAATACATGGGGCTGCCCCACATCATTGAGAAAACCGAGGGCGCCAAACGCAAAGTCGTCGTAGTAGGCGGTGGCCCCGGCGGTATGGAGGCAGCTAGGGTAGCCGCTGAACGCGGTCACGATGTCACTCTGTTTGAGGCCGCTGACGCCTTGGGCGGGCAGATCACGATTGCCGCCCAGGCACCCCAACGTGACCAGATCGCCGGTATCACCCGCTGGTTCCAGCTGGAGCTGGCGCGGCTGAAAGTCGACCTGCGTCTGGGCACCCGCGCCGATGAGGCGACGCTGCTCGATCTGCGCCCGGATATCGTGGTGCTTGCCACCGGTGGCCAGCCCTTCCTTAGCCAGCACCCAGAGTGGGGCTACTCGGAGAATGCCGAGGAGAGCCTGGTGGTCAGCACCTGGGATATTCTCTCAGGCAAAGTGGCGCCAGGTAAGAACGTGCTGATTTATGACGCCATTTGCGAATTCTCCGGCGTCTCGGCGGCGGATTTTCTCGCCGACAAGGGCGCCAAGGTGGAGATCGTCACCGACGATATCAAGCCCGGCGCGGCGGTGGGCGGTACCACCTTCCCCACCTACTACCGCAGCCTCTACGAGAAGGAGGTGATCATGTCCTCCGACCTGATGCTGCATAAGGTTTACCGCGAGGGCGACGGACTGGTGGCGGTGCTTGAAAATGAGTACACCGGCGCTTTGGAAGAGCGTGTGGTGGATCAGGTAGTGGTCGAGAACGGCGTGCGCCCTGATGAAGCGCTCTACTACGCCCTCAAAGAGCAGTCCCGCAACAGGGGGCAGGTGGATCTGGAAGCACTCTATGCAATCCAGCCGCAGCCTTGTCTGAGCGAGTCAGGAGATGGTTTCCTGCTGTTCCGACTAGGCGACTGCACGGCACCGCGTAATACCCATGCGGCCATCTACGATGCCTTGCGAATCTGCAAGGACTTTTGACCTGAGCGAGAGCCGGGGCGCCGGGGGCAGGCCGTAGCGAGGGTCTTTTGCCAGGGCCGTAAAACAGTTCCATACGTTTACGGCATTTCCGCCATCCATGGCGGTCAGATGGCAAAAGTAGCGCCCAGGGATGGGTTTACAGCGCCCTCGCAGAGGTCTGCCGCCGGAACAGCCCCGCCGCGAAAGAAGAGGTGAGTACCATGCTCGAAACGCTCTTGCCGATACTGATTTTTACTGCCCTGGCCCTGGCAGTAATCGGCGCTGTACGCCGTATACGCCTGTGGCGTCAGGGGCGCCCATCGCGGGTGAACCTGTTCAAGGGATTGGTGGCCCTGCCACGCCGCTATTTGGTGGATCTGCACCATGTGGTGGGGCGCGACAAAATGATCTCCAACACCCACGTGGCCACCGCCGGTGGCTTCGTGGCCGCCGCCGTGCTGATGATCCTGGTGCACGGTCTGGGGATCGCCAACCCATTGCTAGGCGGATTACTGCTACTGGCGAGCACCTCCATGTTCGTTGGTAGCCTCTTCGTGGCACGGCGGCGGCTTAACCCTCCAGCCCGGCTCTCCAAGGGCCCCTGGATGCGCCTGCCCAAGAGTCTGATGGCGTTCTCGATAGGCGTCTTCCTGATCACGCTGCCCACGGTAGGTCTGCTGCCCGAAGGTTTGCTTGAAGGGGGCAGTAGTTGGCTGCTGGCGCTGGTATTAGCGGGCGTCGTGGCCTGGGGCCTGGGGGAAATGTTTTTTGGCATGACCTGGGGCGGGCCCATGAAGCACGCCTTTGCCGGTGCCCTGCATCTGGCTTTCCATCGCCGCGCCGAGCGCTTCTCCACGAAAAAAGGCGGCGCTGGCCGCTCAACGGGCCTCAAGGCGCTCAACCTTGAGGATGAAGCGGCGCCTCTAGGCGTGGAAAAGCCTGCCGACTTTACCTGGAACCAGCTGTTGGGCTTCGACGCCTGCGTGCAGTGCGGTCGCTGCGAGGCGGTGTGCCCGGCATTTGCCGCCGGTCAGCCGCTTAACCCCAAGAAGCTGATCCAGGACATGGTGGTGGGTATGGCCGGGGGCAGCGATGCCGCCTATGCCGGTTCCCCTTACCCTGGCAAGCCGGTAGGTGAGCACGCAGGCTCTCCTCATGGGCCCATCGTGGCGCTGGAAGGAAAAGCGTTGGTCGACGCCGATACGCTCTGGTCGTGTACGACCTGCCGCGCCTGCGTGGAAGAGTGTCCGATGATGATCGAACACGTGGATGCGATTGTCGATATGCGCCGCTACCTGACCCTGGAGCGCGGCAAAACGCCCAATAAAGGTGCCGAGGTGCTCGACAATTTGATCGCCACCGACAATCCCGGTGGTTTCGATCCTGGCTCGCGACTCAACTGGGCGGCGGATCTTAACCTACCGCTCATGTCAGATATTAAGCAGGTCGATGTGCTGCTGTGGCTAGGGGATGGCGCCTTTGATATGCGCAACCAGCGCACCTTGCGCGCACTGGTCAAAGTGCTGCGCGCCGCTGAAGTCGATTTCGCGGTGTTGGGTACCGAAGAGCGCGATAGCGGCGACGTGGCCCGGCGTCTGGGCGATGAGGCGACGTTCCAATCCCTGGCGAAGCGCAATATTGACACCCTGGCCAAGTATCGCTTCCTGCAGATTGTTACCTGCGATCCCCACAGCTTTCATGTGCTGGGCAATGAGTATGGAGAGCTAGGCGGACATTACGAGGTACGTCACCATAGTACCTTTATCGCCGAACTATTTGATGCTGGTCGGTTGACCTTTGCCCCTTGGAAAGGTGGCAGCGTTACCTATCACGACCCGTGTTACCTGGGGCGCTATAACGGTGAATTTGATGCCCCCCGTAACGTGCTTAAGGCGCTGGGCATCGAGGTCAAGGAGATGGAACGCTCCGGCTTCCGCTCGCGCTGCTGCGGCGGTGGCGGCGGGGCACCGATTACCGATATTCCCGGTGAACGGCGGATTCCCGATATGCGCATGAACGATGTCAAGGAGAGCGGTGCTGAGCTGGTGGCGGTGGGCTGCCCGCAGTGTACCGCCATGCTGGAAGGCGTGGTGGATGCCAGCGCCGAAGTGCGCGATATCGCCGAACTGGTGGCCGATGCGCTGGTTGAGCGTTCCGCTGACGATGTGTCCGGCGCATCCCGCCGCACCACTGCATCGACGACTGCTGAAGAGGTGATCGTATGAGTGAAATTATTCGCCGCGACCCACGTCGTGAGTGGATCGCCCGAAACCGTCTGCACCCCGACAACGCCGCCGTGCTGGCCGCCCTGGGTGTAAACAGGGCCGGCGGAGCGGTCAGCGAATGGATGGGCCCCAGCGGCGTGGTGCGCAAAGATCCTCGTGCCGTCGGCTTTATCGGCCCCAATGGCGTCAAACGGATTGATCGTAGTGGCCTCCAGCAAGGGGGGCAGGCCACCGCGGCCACCACGGCGGCCCGCGATAGCCGCCGCACGGTGACCATTGATCAGCCCGCCTTCCTGGTGGCCGTGGTGCCCGACCTGACCGGCGGGCGTCTCTCCGGGCATGACAAGGATCTGCTGGGCCTAGCCCGGCGCGTGGCGGATGCCGACGCCGAACAGCCCGGCGCCGTGGTGGCGATCCTGTTTGGTGAGCATAAGGAAGAAGCGCTGGGCGACGCCGGTATCGATCGCGTCGTGCATCTTGATGATGAGTTTTACGCAGGGTTTGCGCCTGAAGCGCGTCTGGCGGCTTTAAGCGCCGTCGAGCGGGAGATGACGCCGCGCTTCTGGCTATTGCCAGACTCACCCCTGGGCGGAGCCGATCTGGGGCGGCGGCTTGCCTTACGTCTGGGTGAACGCGCTGCCACTGGGGTGTGGCAGGTGGAAGCGGATAATGAGGCCTCTTTGGGTTGGCGCTGCACGGCCCGTGGCGGCGCTGGGAGCCTGGATATCCAGCGCCCTCTGCCGTGGGTTGCCCTGGCGCTGGCCGAGTGCGCCGAGCCGGTGGATGAGACCCGGCATGCGGCCGAGCACCTGACTCTGACAGCGTCAATTCCCACCACTCTATCGCGCATTGAAGACCTGGGACAGGTGGCGGTGGATCCCGCCGGCGTGGCGCTGGCCGAGGCTGAGTTCATCCTCTCCGGTGGCAACGGCGTCAAGCAGTGGGACGCCTTCCACCATGCTGCGAAAGTCCTCGGCGCTACCGAAGGGGCCTCGCGTGTCGCGGTAGACGACGGCTTTATGGCCCGCGATCGCCAGGTGGGCGCTACCGGCACCTGGGTAACCGCCCGAGTTTATATGGCGGTGGGTATTTCAGGCGCTATCCAGCACCTGCAGGGCATTCAGCGCTGCGACAAGGTGGTGGCGATCAATCTCGATCCGGGGTGCGACATCATCAAGCGTGCCGACCTGGCGGTGATTGGTGACAGCACGCAAATTCTGGCCGCGCTAGTGGCCATGGTGGAACAGCAGCGGGGAGGGCAGCGCGATGCAGCCTGATCTACACCAAAAGCAACAACAGGGAATCGACGTGGCGGTGCTGGTCTCCATCGGCCGTCACCCTACCACCGGCCGTGCGAGGCGTGCTGAACAGGACGCACGGGGCCTGGAGCTTGCGCTGGCCATAGAGGCCGAGCTGCCGGGCACCCGGATCAGCATGCTCCACGCGGGTTCCCAGGACGATAGCAGCGAAGCGGCTCTGCGCGGCTACCTGGGCATGGGGCTCGAGTCCATGACCCTGCTCGAACAGCCCGAGGGCAGCGATGCCATTCTGCCCCTGGTAGAACATTTAGCCGCTACCTCGCCTCAGCTCGTGATCACCGGCGCCCGGGCAGAGCGCGGTGAAGGCTCTGGGCTTTTGCCCTATGCGTTAGCAGAGCATCTCGGTTGGCCATTGGTTAATAGTTTGGCGTCGGTAGAAAAGGTGGAAAATGGCGTGGTAACGCTGCTTCAGGCGTTGCCAAGGGGCCAGCGTCGCCGTCTCAAGGTGCGCCTGCCCGCCATCATTAGCGTGGATGAGGCAGCGCCGGTGGCGCGCCAGAGTGCCTTCGGCCCGGCGCGCCGGGCCACCTTTGCGATCACGACCACTACCTCCGAAGCCGACAGCGAGCTGGCCCAGTGGCATCTGGCCCCTGCACGTAAACGGCCTAAGCGTCTGAAAATCGTTAAAGCTGCGTCAGCCAGGGATCGCTTCAAGGCGGCAGCTTCCAAGTCGGAGGGCAAAGGCGGGCAGGTGCTCACCGACGTTACCCCCGAACAGGGCGCCGAGGCGATCTACAAGCTGCTCAAGGAAGAGGATGTGCTGCGCTGAACCAGCCTGTGCATCACGCCGCTAACCATCACTCAAGCCCACCTTTTTCAGGTGGGTTTTTCTATTGACCGGTAAAGCCCGGATAAAGCCGCAGGCGCTGTCTTTCCAGACGCAAGCCTATCCAGGCATGCACTACCAGCACCAGGATAACCACACCACCACCGAGTAGTGTCGAGGTCGTGGGTGTCTCCGCTAACAACCACCACACCCACAGCGTGCCCAATGCGGTTTCGACCAAATAAAACAGCGCCACCTCAGTAGACGGCAGGTAGCGGGTGGCGCTGTTGATCAGCACCGTGGCTAAGGGCATCTGCACCAGCCCCATCAGCGCCAGTACGCCATAACGCTGGGCATCCAGCTCCAGCGGCGAGGCCATGGGCAGGGCAACCGCCGCCGAGAGCAACCCACCACCGGCAATCACCGTCATAGGATCAATCGCTGGATAGCGGCGCAGCAGGGTCAGGTTGCCGCCGATAGCTGCCGCGGCCGCCAAGGCATAAAGATTACCTACCAGCATTCCCATGGCCCCGTCGCCCATGAACACTAGGCCCATTCCAAACATGCAGACAGCAATGGCCACCAGGGTTCGCAGCGCGACTTTTTCGCCCAGGAAAATCCGTGAAAACAGCGCGGCAAACAGCGGCGCTGTACTTAGGATTACCACCACATTGGCCACGTTGGCGTTCATGACCGCCAGCACAAACAGGCTGGATATCAGGCCCAGCAGCAGCGCCGAGGCCAGTGAGGAGAACGGGTTGCTGCTCAGTGTCGCCAACCGTTTGCCCGCCCAGCATAAAAGCCCCAGCACGCAGAACATCAATAAACCGCGCCAGAACACGATGGTCCAACCGTCGGCGCGCGCAAGACGTATTAGCAAACCGTCAAAGCTGAGAAACACGACGCCCAGAACCACCATGAGCAGACCGCGCTGGTAAGGGCTTGACTGCATTGTCTTACTCCCGGTTGACACAAAAGAAAACCGCCCGCCGAATAGGCGGGCGGTTTAGAGTTGATTAGCTAGCGATTTTGGGCACCGCGTTGATCTGCTGCCACTCCTTGTGAAGCCCTTTATAGAGGCTGAAACACATCAGCAAGAGAACCAACGTAAAGGGCAGTCCCGTAGCCACTGCGCCCGCCTGCAGTGCGCTAAGTGCGGTGCTTCCGCCGCCATACAGCAGCACGCCGGCAATCACGCCTTCAAGTGTTGCCCAGAATACCCGCTGGCTCTTGGGAGCATCGGTCTTGCCACCTGCGGTGATGTTGTCGATGACCAGCGAGCCGGAGTCTGACGAGGTAATAAAGAACACCAGCACCAGAATAATCGCCAGCGTCGACGTGATGCTGGTCAGGGGCAGCTGTTCCAGCATATGGAACATGGCAAGCGAAACGTCGCCAATGCCATTAGCCAGTTCTCCTACGCCGTTTGCAGCCTGGAATAGTGCCGTGCCGCCAAAGGCGCTCATCCACACCAGAGTGACCACTGTGGGTACCAGCAGCACCGCGATCAGGAACTCACGCACCGTGCGTCCCCGGGAAACGCGGGCAATGAACATGCCGACGAACGGAGACCAGGAGATCCACCAAGCCCAATAGAAGACGGTCCAGCCGTGGTACCAGGTGTCGTCCTCGCGGCCAATCCAGTTCGACAGCGGCAGCAGGTGGCTCACGTAGTCCAGCGCCGTGGTGCCAATTCCCGTCAGAATCATCAGGGTCGGCCCCGCCACAACCACAAACAGCAGCAGCACCGCCGCGATGACCATGTTGATATTCGAGAACAGCTTAACGCCACCGTCGATACCCCGCCATACCGAGATCAGCGCAATTACCGTGACCACCACGATAATTGCCAGCTGGGTACCTATGGTATTAGGGACATCGAACAGATAGGCGAGGCCGCCAGCTGCCTGGGTAGCGCCAAACCCGAGTGAGGTAGCCAAGCCAAAAATGGTGGCCAGTACGGCAAGAATATCGATGATATGACCTGCCCAGCCACGCGTTCGCTCGCCTAGGATGGGGTAGAAAGCGGAGCGAAGCGTCAGCGGCAAGCCCTTGTTATAGGAAAAGAAGGCCAGCGAGAGTGCCACCACGCCATAAATGGCCCAGGGGTGCAGACCCCAGTGGAACATCGTCGCCCCCATGGCGGCGCTGGCGCCCTCCGGCGTCCCAGCCGGTACATTCAAGGGCGTTCCATACCAGTCGGTGTAGTAGGCTACGGGCTCAGCAACGCTCCAGAACATCAAACCGATGCCCATGCCCGCCGCAAACAGCATGGCAAACCAGGAGGTGCGCGAGTATTCCGGCTTTGCATCTTTGCCGCCTAGTCGAATCCGCCCGAGTGGCAGGCAGATCAGTACAAGGCAAAACACCACAAAAATATTGCCAGCAATCATAAACAGCCAGTCGAAGTGTTCGATCGACCAGTTTTTGGCAAGCCCTAGGTGAGTATTAGCAGCATCTGGATAGACCAGCGCGTAGATAATAAACAGTAAGATGGCTAGAGCGGAAAGCGGAAAAACGGGGTTATGAAAGTCCAACCCCAATATCTGGGTATTGTCCTGTCCAGGCGACAGAACCGGGTCGTCATTGTTTTTCATTGGGTTTCCTTGGTGGCTCTTGTTAGATGTCGGCGTTGCATTACATTGCCGACGCTATGAATTGTTGGGCCTGTCGCAAAAGGGGAGTGTCGTGAAAGCGACCTCTATCTATTCATCTTGGCTAGGATGTCTTGAATAGATATGTGAGTGCCTTTTTGGGGTAAGTCCCAAGGCGCGGAGGGGATAGGGTGGGATAGCGCAATCAACCATCATGAACAGAACAATAAGCCACAGGAGCTAGCCATGAATGCAGCCAACCGCGGAGTGGTCTACAAGGGGCCGGGAGAGGTCGCCGTTGAGTCCATTGCCTATCCTGAACTCGCCCTCGGCAATCGCAAATGCGATCACGGCGTGATTCTCAAGGTAGTTACCACTAACATCTGTGGCAGCGACCAGCATATGGTACGCGGCCGTACCACTGCACCATCGGGCCTGGTGCTTGGTCACGAAATCACCGGCCTGGTCGTCGAGTGCGGTCGCGACGTCGAGTTTATTCAACCCGGCGACCTGGTTTCTGTGCCGTTCAACATTGCCTGCGGTCGCTGCCGCAACTGTAAAGAAGGCCGCACCGGTATCTGCCTCAACGTCAATCCCGCCCGTCCTGGCGCCGCCTACGGCTACGTGGATATGGGCGGCTGGGTAGGCGGCCAGACCGAATATGTCATGGTTCCCTATGCCGACTTTAACCTGCTGAAGTTCCCGGATGCCGATCAGGCCATGGAGAAGATCAAAGATCTGACCCTGCTCTCCGATATCTTCCCCACGGGGTTCCACGGCTGCGTGACTGCCGGTGTTGGCCCCGGCAGCACTGTCTATATTGCCGGTGCTGGCCCCGTAGGTCTGGCGGCTGCGGTTTCCGCTCAGCTGCTGGGGGCGGCCTGTGTGATCGTCGGCGATATGGTCGAAGAGCGTCTGGCCCAGGCGCGCAGCTTTGGTTGTGAGACCATCGACCTGACCCAGGACGGCGATATGGCCGACAAGATCGAGGTGATCCTCGGCGAGCGTGAGGTCGATGCCTTTGTCGACTGCGTCGGCTTCGAAGCTCACGCCTGTGGCTGCAATCACGGTAAGGAAGCGCCTGCCACGGTGCTCAACTCGGCGATGTCGTTGACCCGCGCGGGCGGCCAGATTGGCATTCCGGGCCTCTATGTGACCGAAGACCCGGGTGCGGAGGACGAGGCCGCCAAGCAGGGTGCTCTGAGCATGCGCTTTGGTCTTGGTTGGGCCAAGTCTCACAGCTTCCATACTGGACAGTGTCCGGTGATGAAGTACCATCGTCCGTTGATGCAGGCAATCCTGTTTGGCAAGGTCAATATTGCCGATGCGGTGAATGTCCAGATGATTACTCTGGATCAGGCACCCCAGGGCTATGCCGACTTCGATGGCGGCGCTGCTAAGAAATTCGTCATTGACCCCCATGGCAGCGTGGCTTAATAGCTTATTTAAGAAGTACTGCGCAAGTAAGTACTGAGCAACAAGGCCTGAGTAACAAGCCCTGACCCCAGGCTTAGGGCAGGTTAGTGCGACCCTAGACGGCGCCCCGCGGGGTGCCGTTTTTGTTCATCCGGTATAAAACCGATCAAGATAATAATGAGTACCCCATGACCGTCCAGACCGTGACCCCCAAGCGCCGCTTTCGCGGCAAGCCCCGCGGCCGTGATCTCGATCCCAGTCTTCTTGAGGGGTTGCGTGAACTGCTGGGCGACGAACGACAGAACGCCACGCTGCGCCGCCGCGACCTACTCATTGAACATTTACACAACATTCAGGACACCCGAGGCCATCTACTGCTGGCGGATTTGCGAGCCCTGGCGGCTTACATGAACTTGCCCATGGCGACCGTCTACGAAACGGCCACTTTCTATGCCCACTTTGACGTCGTCCACGACGATCAGCTGCCGCCGCCGGCAGTGACCATTCGCGTTTGCGACTCCCTCACCTGCCAGTTGGCCGGTGCTGAGGCGCTTAAGGCACAGCTTGAAGCGAACGTGGATATCGAGCAGGTACGGGTGTTGAGGGCGCCCTGCATGGGGCGCTGCGACACGGCGCCGGTAGTCGAAGTAGGCCACCACCATGTGCCGTTCGCCACCCAGGCGCAGATCGCGTCGGTGATCGAAAAGGGCCACTTTCACCCGGATCCCGTCGACTGGCAGCGATTGGATGACTATCGCCGCGAGGGCGGTATGGCGTTGCTCCAGGCCTGTCGCGACGGCAGCGTTACAGTAGAAGCGTTGATGGAAGCGATGCAGCAGGCCAATCTGCGCGGCTTGGGGGGCGCGGGTTTCCCTACCTTCAAAAAATGGTATTTCGTGCGCCAGGAGGCCGGCCCCCGCTACTGCGCTATCAACGCCGACGAAGGCGAGCCCGGTACCTTCAAGGATCGCTATTACCTGGAGCGCTCACCGCACCAGTTTCTTGAAGGGGCCTTGGTCAGTGCCTGGGCGGTAGACGCCGAGGCGCTGTATATCTACCTACGCGATGAGTACCCAGCGTTACATAGCGTGGTGCGCGAGGCGATTGGCGAGCTTGAAGCCGCGGGCCTGGTGACGCCGGGTTACATCGTGCTGCGCCGCGGCGCGGGGGCTTATATCTGCGGCGAAGAGTCGGCGATGATCGAGTCCCTGGAAGGCAAGCCGGGCAAGCCCCGCCATCGTCCTCCGTTTGTGGCTCAGAAGGGGCTCTTTGACCGCCCAACGCTGGTCAATAACGTCGAGACCGTCTACTGGATCCCGATGATCTGGCAGCGCGGCGCTGAGGCTTTCTCCAGTCAGGGGCGCCACGGCCGCGTAGGGCTGCGCAGTTTCTCGGTGTCGGGCCGGGTTAAGCGCCCAGGCGTGTATTTAGCGCCTGCGGGGATTACGCTCAGCGAATTGGTTGACGAGTATTGTGGCGGCATGGCTGACGGCCACCGACTAGCGGCGTATCTGCCCGGCGGTGCCTCGGGTGGCATTCTGCCGGCGGCCAAGGCCAATATCCCCCTCGACTTTGACACCCTTCAGGAGCACGGCTGTTTTATCGGTTCCGCGGCGGTAATCGTACTCTCCGATCAGGACGATCTGCGCGGGGTCGCGACCAATCTGCTGGCGTTCTTCGCTGACGAGTCCTGTGGGCAATGCACACCCTGCCGGGTGGGCACGGAAAAAATGCTCTCCCTGCTTGAGCGCAACGAATGGGATGCTGGGCTGATGACGCAGCTTTCCCAGGTAATGATCGATGCCTCCATTTGCGGGCTCGGCCAGGCGGCGCCTAACCCGGTGCTGGGGCTGCTCAAGGATTTTCGCGGCGAACTTGCCGCCCAGAACGTCATCGTCAAGGGATAAAGGAGGCCAGCATGAGCGAACAGAACGCAAACAACCGCTTTACCCTGACGCTGGACGGCGTTGAAATCAGCGCTTACCCCGGTGAAAGCCTCTGGCAGGTAGCCAAGCGCGCCGGCGAGACCATTCCCCACCTGTGTTTCAAGGATGCCAGCGGCTACCGCGCCGACGGCAACTGCCGCGCCTGTATGGTGGAAATCGAGGGCGAGCGGGCGTTAGCCGCCAGCTGTCTGCGCGAAGCGGCCCCCGGTATGGTGGTCAAGAGCGCCAACTCCGAACGCGCGCACACCGCTCGCAAGATGGTCATGGAAATGCTGGTGGTCGATCAGCCCGAGCGGGAAGCGAGCCCCGACAGCTCAAGCCATTTCTGGGCCATGGCTGACCAGCTCGCCATTGATGCCACGGCGGTGCGCCGCAAGCTGCCCAGGCGCGAAGAGCGTGAGGCGCCCACCGTGCACCATGTGGCGTCCCGGGCGGATAGCATGGCGCAGGACAGCAGCCACTCGGCCATGCGCGTCAATCTTGACGCCTGCATCGAGTGCAACCTGTGTGTGCGCGCCTGTCGCGAAGTACAGGTTAACGACGTGATTGGCTTGGCTCACCGGGGGGCGGCGTCCAAGATCGTGTTTGATTTCGACGACCCTATGGGGGATAGCACCTGCGTGGCCTGTGGCGAGTGCGTTCAGGCCTGCCCCACCGGCGCCCTGATGCCCGCTACCCTGGTCGATCAGGCGGGCCACGGCGATTCTGCCGTCGCCGACCGTAAGGTCGACTCGGTATGCCCCTACTGCGGGGTTGGCTGTCAGCTCACCTACCATATCAAGGACGATGAGATCCTTTATGTGGAGGGCCGCGACGGCCCCTCTAACGAGAACCGGCTATGCGTTAAAGGCCGCTTCGGCTATGACTATCCGCGCCATCCATCCCGGCTTGTTACTCCGCTGATTCGTCGCGAGGGTGTCGCAAAAGGAATCGACCCGGACTTCGACCCAGCCAAGCCCTTGACGCATTTCCGCGAGGCGAGCTGGGACGAAGCCCTGGAGGCTGCCGCCAGCGGGCTTGTGAACCTTAAAGCGGCCCATGGCCCTGATGCCCTGGCGGGGTTCGGCAGCGCCAAGTGTTCCAACGAAGAGGCGTGGCTGTTCCAGAAGCTGGTGCGTACCGGCTTTGGCTCCAACCATGTGGATCACTGTACCCGCTTATGCCACGCAAGCTCCGTGGCGGCACTCATGGAGTGTATTGGTTCAGGCTCGGTAACCGCCTCCTTTATGCAGGCCAGCCAGGCCGACGTGGTGATTCTTACCGGCTGTAATCCCGCGGTAAACCATCCGGTGGCGGCCACCTTCTTTAAACAGGCCGCCAAACGCGGTACCAAGATAGTGATTCTCGACCCCCGTGGTCAGTCGCTGGATGCCTATGCCCACCTGAGCGTGCGCTTTTCACCCGGCGCCGATGTGGCGCTGTTTAATGCCATTCTCAATGTGATCATCAGCGAAGAGCTTTATGACACGGCCTATATCGCCGAGCATACCGAAGGCTTTGAGGCATTGAAGACGCATACTGTGGACATGACCCCCGAAGCGATGAGCGGCCTGTGCGGCGTTGAGCCCGAGACCATTCGCGAAGTGGCCAGGCTATATGCCAACGCCGAGCGGGCAATGATTTTCTGGGGCATGGGCATTTCCCAGCACACCCACGGTACCGATAACGCCCGCTGCCTGATCTCGCTGGCCTTGGCCTGCGGCCAGACCGGTCGCCCTGGCACCGGCCTGCACCCTTTGCGGGGGCAGAACAACGTTCAAGGGGCTTCTGATGCCGGCCTGATTCCCATGGTCATGCCCGACTACCAGCCGGTCAATGATGATCAGGTTCGTGCGGCGTTCGAAGAGCTGTGGAATACCAAACTGGATCCCACGCCGGGTCTCACCGTGGTGGAAATCATGGATGCCATCACCGCGGGCACCATTCGCGGCATGTATATCCAGGGCGAAAACCCGGCGATGTCCGACCCGGATCTGGCCCATGCCCGGGCCGCCCTGGCCAAGCTGGAACATCTGGTGGTGCAGGATCTGTTTGTCACGGAGACTGCCCAGTTTGCCGATGTCATCCTGCCTGCATCCGCCTGGCCTGAGAAAAACGGCACCGTCACCAACACCAATCGGCAAGTGCAGATGGGACGTGCGGCGTTGCCGCTACCGGGCCAGGCCAAGCCGGACTGGTGGATTATCCAGGAAATCGCCAAACGCTTTGGCCTGGACTGGAATTACCAGCATCCACGGGACGTCTTCGCCGAGATGAAACAAGGCATGGCCTCTCTCGACCATATTTCCTGGGAGCGTTTGGAGCGCGAGCAGTCGGTGACCTATCCCTGCCCAGCGGAGGACGCACCTGGGCACGACGTGGTCTTCAGCGAGGCCTTCCCAACCGTCAGTGGTCGTGCGAAGTTCGCGCCTACGCGCCCGCTGCCACCGGATGAGCCGGTAGATAACGACTATCCTACGGTGCTGACCACCGGTCGCCAGCTGGAGCACTGGCACACGGGTTCCATGACCCGCCGTGCCAAAGTGCTCGATGACCTGGAGCCGGAAGCCGTGGCGAGCCTGGCGCCCGCTGAGTTTATCCGACTGGGTATCGCCCCGGGCGATGATCTGACCATTGCCACCCGGCGAGGATCCATCACCCTCAAGGCGAGAACCGACCCGGGAATGCCCGAAGGCATGGTTTTCGTGCCCTTCTGTTACGGCGAAGCGGCGGCGAATCTACTCACCAATCCGGCGCTGGATCCGTTCGGGAAAATTCCCGAGTTCAAGTACGCCGCCTGCCGACTGAGCCGCTCGGACGTGGCCTGATCGATCACGACTCCCCACCCCTGCCCATGGAGGAAGATTCCATGGGCATTTTTATTTCCAGGCATGGTCAAACCGCTTCCCTAGTTGACGTTGCTGCGCTTGTGACAGGTTGATATTCAACGCTAATTGTCCCCTCAAAAATTGTAATGCGATGTAATCTCGCCTTATGGTCGTTACCAAGCATTAGTAAAAAAATATAAATCAACAGAGTTCCAAAGGGTGCGTGGGGCAGGTATGTGGAGTCGCGCACTGACCTTGGCGCAACGGAACTTTTAACGGGGAATGTGCATGAACGAGACCCTTGCAGACGCTGGGGAGGCGAGTGCGGCAACCACGGAAGAGCCGTCGAGTTTTGCCCGCTTCGTCAATGTCCAGAAGAGCTATGACGGTGTCGAACTGGTCGTCAAGGACTTCAATCTTGATATCCGAAAGGGTGAATTCGTCACCCTGCTGGGGCCTTCGGGCTCCGGAAAGACCACCTGCCTGATGATGATGGCAGGCTTCGAAACCCCTACCCACGGCGAGATTCTGCTCAAAGACGAGCCGATCAGTGGCTTGCCGCCGCACAAGCGCGGCATTGGCATGGTCTTTCAAAACTATGCGCTGTTCCCGCACATGACGGTGGCCGAGAACCTTGCTTTCCCGCTCGAGGTGCGCCACCTCAGCAAGGCGGAGATCAAGGAAAAAGTCGCCAATGCACTGGCCATGGTGCGCCTTGAAGAGTTTGGTGACCGCCGCCCTGCGCAGCTCTCCGGCGGCCAGCAGCAGCGCGTGGCATTGGCCAGGGCGCTGGTGTTCGAGCCTGAGCTGGTGTTGATGGATGAGCCGCTGGGCGCGCTGGACAAGAATCTTCGCGAAGAGATGCAGTATGAGATCAAGCGCATTCACGCCCGCCTCGGGGTAACCATGATCTACGTCACCCACGACCAGACCGAGGCACTGACCATGTCCGACCGCATAGCGGTCTTCAACGACGGCATTGTGCAGCAGTTGGCCTCACCGGATGAACTCTACGAACGACCGGAAAATGCCTTCGTGGCGTATTTCATCGGCGAGAACAATCGGCTGGTTGGCGAGGTCATCGAGCGCATCGGCGATAATTGCAAGGTGCGACTCGACAGCGGCGACACCGTGATTGCTAAACCGGTGGCGGTGAGCGGCGTGGGCTCGCGGACGACGCTATCGCTGCGTCCCGAGCGGGTCAGCATTATGCGCAACGACGCCGCAGAGCAGTTCGACAACCAGTTCACCGCCACGGTGCAAGAGGTCATCTACCTTGGCGACCACCTGCGCACGCGCCTTTCGGTGTGCGGCAATGATGAATTTATTCTCAAAACGCCCAATGCCCAAGGGTTTGGCGTTATGCGTCCTGGCCAGCACATTCAGGTTGGCTGGTCGAGTTCCGATTGCCGCGCGCTGGATGCATGAGCAGGACGGCAGTCAAGTACGCCGTTTATCGGCACCTAATGGTGTCGGCGGCGATGGCAACAATAAACGGAGAATTATTATGAAAATCAACATCAGCAATCGCATTGTCAAGACAGGTGTCGCTGCCCTGGGGGTCTCGGCACTGGCCGTGGCGGTCAGCGCCCATGCCCAGCAGACGCTAAACATTGTGTCCTGGGGCGGTGCTTACAGCATGAGCCAGCACGAGGCCTACGATAAGCCGTGGATGGAGAAGACCGGCGACGAGATCGTCAATATCGACCGCAGCGGTAATGCCCTGGCCGGACTGCGCGCGCAATCCCAGGCCGGCAACGTGACCTGGGATCTGGTCGACATGCTTCCCGCCGATGCCATGATCGCCTGTGCCGAAGGCCTTATCGAGCCGCTCGACCATGATGAACTGCTGGCCGACGCGCCGGATGGCACGCCGCCCAGCGAGGACTTCGTCGACGGTGCCTTGGGTGACTGCTTCGTGGCCTCTATCGTCTATTCCAATATCGTCGCCTTCAACAGCGAGATGTTCCCCGAGGACGATCAGCCCAGCACCATCGAGGATGTCTTCGACCTGGAAAACTATCCCGGCAAGCGGGCCCTGCTGCGCAAGCCGATCAACAACATGGAATGGGCCTTGATCGCCGATGGCGTCGATCGTGATGAGGTCTACGCCATGCTTGAGACCGAAGAAGGCGTGCAGCGTGCCTTCGCCAAGCTGGATACCATCAAGGATGAAGTCATCTGGTGGGAAGAGGGTGCCCAACCGCCTCAGCTGCTAGCCGATCAGGAAGTCGCCTTTGCCTCTGCCTATAATGGCCGTATCTTCAATGCCATGGTCACCGAAGACCAGCCCTTTGAGATCATTTGGGATGCGCAGGTGTTCGAGCTGGATGGCTGGGTTGTGCCCACCGGCAAGCTCGACAAGGTGAAGGATTACCTGCATTTCGCCACCGATACCCAGCGCCTTGCTGATCAGGCCCAGTACATCTCCTATGGCCCGGCGCGCAAGTCTTCCTCTGAGCTGGTGTCCACCCATGCCGAAACCGGTATTGAGATGACGCCGCACATGCCGACCTACGGGCCGAACTTCGCAACGGCACTGCAGAAAGACGACCTGTTCTGGGCCGACTACAACGATGAGCTGACCCAGCGCTTCAACGCCTGGCTGTCCCAGTAAGGCGCTGCCGCCGCCCGGTGACCATCGGGCGGCGGCCTGCCGATAGCCGACCGTTGCTGGTCGCTTCTTTCGCCTGACGGAGATACCTACGTGTCCGAACCGCCTGCCGCTCCTCTGACAACGGCCGATGGTGTGCCGCTCAAGGTCAGTCTGCGTCGTACCGTGCGACGCTCGAAAATCAAGGCGCTGTTGCTGGTGGCACCGCTACTGGTATTCCTGTTTATCGCCTTTCTGATGCCCTTGTTCGAAATGCTTTGGCGCAGTGTCGATAACCCGGAAGTGTCTACCCATTTATCCCGCACCGTTTCCGCGCTGGAAGGCTGGAACGGTGAGTCGTTACCCGATGAAGCCGTCTTTGCCGCCTTGGCCGAGGATCTCCGCGAAGGCCAGCAGGAACGCAATCTGGGGCTTCTGTCCAGCCGACTGAACTACGAAAAGTCGGGCATGCGTTCGACCATCAGCCGCACGGCGCGCCGCGTCGGCACACTGGAGCCGCCCTATCGTGAGTCGCTCATTGAGGTCAACGATACCTGGGGAGAGCTCGATACCTGGAAGCTGATCCAGCGCGAGGCGTCTCCTTACACGATGTCGTATTATCTGGCGGCGATGGATCGCCAGTTGAGCCCGGACGGCGAGATCGTCAAGGTGCCGGAATATATGCAGATTCACGCCACGCTGTTTTGGCGAACGCTGTGGATGAGCGCCGTCATCACGGGGCTGACGCTGGTGCTCGGCTTTCCGGTGGCCTTCCTGCTGGCGAATCTGCCGATGCGTCACTCCAACCTGCTGATGATTCTGGTGCTGCTGCCGTTCTGGACCTCGCTGCTGGTGCGCACCACCACCTGGATCGCCATCCTGCAGTCCCAGGGCGTGCTCAATGACGTCATGGTGGCCCTCGGTGTGATCGCCGATGAGGCTCGCTGGCAGATGATCCACAACAAGATGGGCACGATCATTGCCATGACGCATATTCTGCTGCCTTTTATGATTCTGCCGCTCTACTCGGTGATGAAGACCATCCCCCCCAGCTACATGCGGGCCGCACGCTCGTTGGGCGGCAAGCCGTTTCTGAGCTTCCGCCGGGTCTATTTCCCGCTGACGATTCCGGGTATTGCCGCCGGTGGCATTCTGGTGTTCATCCTGTCAATCGGTTACTACATTACGCCGGCGCTGGTGGGCGGGCAATCGGGGCGCTTCATCACTAATTACATCGCCTACCATATGCAGACATCGCTCAACTGGGGGCTGGCGGCCGCGATTGCCTCCATCCTGCTGTTCGTGGTGATTATCTGTTATCTGGTGTTCAATCGTCTGATCGGCGTCGACAAGGTCAAGCTGGGGTAAATCATGGCCATTCCTTCCTACGCCACCCGTGGCGAGCGCATCTGGCACTATGTCTTTCTGGTTATCTGCGGCCTGGTCTTCCTGTTCCTGATCGGGCCGCTACTGGTGATCATACCGCTGTCCTTCAATGCGGAGCCCTACTTCACCTTCAGCAAGGAAATGCTGACCTTCGACCCGGCCGGTTATTCGTTGCGCTGGTATCAGGATTTCTTTACCTCGAGCGAGTGGCTCAATGCCATCAAGAACAGCTTCATCATCGGCATCGCGTCGACGTTTCTGGCCACGGTGCTGGGGACGGTGGCGGCGCTGGGATTGTCGAGTCGGCATATGCCTGCGCGTGGCGCGATCATGGCGCTGTTGATTTCGCCGATGATCGTGCCGTTGATCATTTCCGCAGCGGCGATGTTCTTCTTCTTTTCCAAGGTCAATCTCGCCCAGACCTACGTGGGCGTGATCCTGGCGCATACGGCGCTCGGCATTCCCTTCGTGGTCATCACCGTGACGGCCACGCTATCGAGCTTCGACACCACGTTGATCCGAGCCGCGCACAGCCTCGGCGCCAATCCCACGCGAACCTTCTTCAAGGTGGTGCTGCCACTGGTCACACCGGGAGTGGTGTCGGGGGCGTTGTTTGCCTTCATTACGTCCTTCGACGAGGTGGTGGTGGTGCTGTTCATTGCGGGGCCCGAACAGCGCACCATGCCGATCCAGATGTGGTCGGGCATTCGCGAGCAGATCAGCCCGACGATCCTTGCCGTGGCCACCCTGCTGGTACTGCTGTCGATGCTGCTGCTCACCACCCTTGAGCTGTTACGCCGTCGCGGCGAGCGACTTCGGGGAGTCACTCCCGGGTGAGCCCAGACAGCGTTGATACCGTGTTGGTTTGATGCGAAAACTAAATGTCTTTAACCAGCCTGAGCGCGTCGTAGATGGCCGCGTGGGTGTTCCGAGACTCGACGGCATCGCCGATCCGGAAGAGCTGGAAGCGGCCATCCGGGTTGCTAGTCACGCTCTGGGGGGCGCCCACGATCAGGTCATCGTAATTCACCTCGCCGCGGTTGCTGGAGTGCGGTTTTAGCTCGAAATAGATATCGGCCATCGGTGTGATGCCGTAGTTGACGACCACTTGGTCGATACGCCGCTCATGATCCATATCCTGCCGGTCATGAACCACATAATCGCTGGTGATTCCGGCGAGCAGTTGGCTACCGTCGCGCTGCACGGACTTCAGCCGGTAAGTCGGCGTGAAGGTGACGTTGGAGCGCTGCAGGGAGCGCATGTAGGGCACTAGGTTCATGGCCATAATCTCTGCGGAGAAGGTGCGATCCGGCGTCATAATCTCGAGCTCGGCCCCCGCGGCGGCAATGATCTCTGCCGCCTGCAGGGCTGCATGGTCGCCTGCATCGTCGAACAGCAATACCCGTTTGCCCGGTGGTACGTGCCCGGAAAGAATATCCCAGGTATTGACGACTAAGTCGCTACCGTCCGTGGGTTGATCTTCCATGGGGTAGCCACCGGTGGCCACGATCACCACATCCGGTTTTTCGGCGAGCACGTCCTCGGCCTCGGCCCAGACGTTGTAGCGGATCTCGACGCCGAGTGCCTCACAGCGCGCCAGGCGCCAATCGATGATGCCCAGCATCTCGCGACGTCGCTCACTCTGCGCCGTAAGACGTACCTGCCCTCCAGCATCGCTGGCGGCTTCGAATACCACCACCGAATGGCCACGCTCACCGGCAACACGAGCGGCTTCCAACCCCGCTGGCCCTGCGCCGATAATGATGACTCGCCGTTGCTGTGCCGCCTTGGGAATGGTGTGGGGCATGGTGGTTTCGCGCCCGGTGGCGGCGTTATGGATGCAGTAGGCGGCACCGCCTTGATAGATGCGATCAAGGCAGTAGTTGGCGCCGACGCAGGGGCGAATCTCTTCCTCCCGCCCTTCGGCGATCTTGCGTACGATGTGCGGGTCGGCCATGTGGGCACGGGTCATGCCGATCATGTCGACCTTGCCTGAGGCGATGGCATAACGGGCAGTGGCGACATCCTGGATTTTGGCGCCATGGAAGGTGGGGAAGTCGATCTCACGGCGTATTTCACCGGCAAAATCCAGGTGCGGGGCGCTGGGCATGCCCTGGATGGGAATCACGTCGGTGAGCCCTGCGTCGGTGTCGATGTGGCCGCGAACCACGTTGAGGAAATCGACCAGGCCGCTACCCTTCAAGCGCCGCGATATCTCCATCCCATCGCCGGAGGTCAGCCCGCCCGGCAGCATCTCGTCGCCGGTGTAGCGCACGCCTACGATAAACGCTTCACCCACCCGCTGGCGAATGGCGCGCAGCACTTCGAAGGTGAAGCGCAGCCGGTTGTCGAGATCGCCACCGTAGGGCGCCTCTAGGGTGTTGGTCAGCGGCGACCAGAACTGATCCATCAGGTGGCCATAGGCCTGTAACTCGATGCCATCGAGACCGGCGGCGTGCATTCGCTCGGCGGTATCGGCGTAGTCGCGGATCAGGCGCTCGATATCCCAATCCTCGACCTGCTTGGGAAAAGCGCGGTGGGATGCCTCGCGACGATGAGATGGCGACACCGCTGGCAGCCAGTCGCCCTTGTCCCAGCGGGTGCGCCGGCCCAGGTGGGTGAGTTGGATCATCACTGCGGTACCGTGCTCGTGACAGGCGTCGGTCAGCTCACGCATCCAGGGCACTACTTCATCCTTATAGGCGAGGATGTTGTTGAACACGGGAGGGCTGTCCTTGGCCACCGCCGCGGATCCGGCAGTCATGGTCAGACCAAGGCCTGCCTTGGCTCGTTCGACGTGGTAGGCACGGTAGAGTGCCTTGGGCATCCCATCCTCAGGATAAGCAGGCTCATGGGCTGTCATCATCAGCCTGTTTTTCAGGGTGAGATGTTTGAGCTGGAAGGGCTGCAGCAGCGGATCGTTAACCATGGGTAGCGCTCTATTTTATTGTGTATTTAATAAATCTAGGCGCTACTGTTCATTGTTGTCAATTAAATGTTCAGTGATGTACATTGCGAGGCGAGCATGTTTAACCGCTGGTACGGCTGGGAGGTAGGTGGTGTTAGCCGATCAGGCTTGCTGTGGGCTAGTAAGTGCCGGTAGGAGAATAATATCCATGGCGGGCATGGAAGCGTTGCAATTCTCTGGAACCAGGCGGCTGGCCGGTGAAGATTTCGACATAGGCGGGGATGCGCTGCATACGCACTTCGAGCGGTTCCTGGGTCTTCATCGAGATATAGCCGATCTGGGTTAGGTAGATGGTGCGACCACGAACGTTGGCCGCCAGCGGATCATAGCCGTAGCGCTGGAACATGCGCGCCAGTGCTTCGATACGGGTGGCATCAGCCGCATCGATTTCACTCACGACTGACGCTGACTGGAGCGCCCAGCTGCGCATGGCGAACTCTAGCGGGGAGTCGAACAGTTTAGGATCCAGCCAGCAGTCGAAGACATTGAGCATCGCCTCGACGATATTCTCGGCATAGGCTTCGGTCTGATGCACTAGCCCTTGGGTATTCTTTTCACGCCAGCGTGCAATCAGTGCCTCCAGTAGGGCCTCGCGATCCTTGAAGAACCAGTAGAAGCTGGTTCGAGAGAGCTTTAGTCGCTTGGCCAGGGAAAGAATGCGCACGCTATCGACGCCCGATTCCAGTAGCAGCTCAAACGCCGCATCAAGCCAGACGTCTTGAGAACCCTTGGCAGCGGGAATATCGGTGGATGGCATTGAGCAGGTCTCTAAGAATAGTCTAGGTATAGTGTGGCAAAGTGTACACAGGTGTCTCTTATGTGTACACCTTGCCAGCTACTATGCTTAAGTCCTAGTGACGGTAAGCGTCGCTGCCTTGATCTTTCAAGTTTTAACCTTGCGCTAACTGTAGCGAAGGGGTGTCTTGTCCTAAATTCTCAAGCATCCGGGCGGCGTACCAATCGATAAAGTCGATAACACCGAACTCATAGGTTTCAGAGTAAGGGCCGGGCTGGTAAGCCTTGGAGTTAATGCCACGCTGGTTCTCTTCGGCCAGTTGGCGATCCTGGTCGTTGGTCGCATCCCACACCCGGCGTAGTTGGTCGGGATCGTAATCAACGCCCTCTACGGCATCTTTATGAACCAGCCACTTGGTGGTCACCACGGTTTGCTGCGGGCCAAGCGGTAGCACGCGAAATACCACCGCGTGATCGCCCATGAAGTGATTCCAAGAATTGGGCAGATGCAGGATGCGCAGAGAGCCCATGTCGGGGCTTGTTAATCGACCCATTAGCTTCTTGCAGCCGGGTTTACCGTCCATTGTCATGGAGACAATGCCATCCAGCAGCGGCGTGCGGGTCAGGCGGTTGCGTTTGCCAAAGCGCTTCAACTGATAGGGAACTTTTTCCTCATCCCAATCTGCTTGTTTGCATGCCACCAGTTCCTTGTAGGCGGGCGTTGCACGCGGATCCTCAGTGTCATCAAACTCTTGCAATGAATTCAGCAGCTCAGGGTGCGCGCCGTTGCAGTGATAGCACTCGCGGTTGTTTTCGATCACGAGCTTCCAGTTGGCTTGCTCGACGATACTGGATTCGACGGCGACCTTGACGTTGTCCATCTGGTACGGCTCAAGGTAATGCTCAAGCGTTTGCAGAAAATCGTCAATCGCGGGCGGTTCATCGCTCAGGTTGATAAAGATGAAGCCGCCGGCGGTGCGCACGTTGACCGGCTTGAGGCCAAACTGGTTGAGGTCGAAGTCAGTGCCCATGTCGCTGCCGGCAAACAGCAAGCGACCATCAAGTTCGTAGGTCCACTGGTGATACGGACAGACGAGTTTTGCAACTTTACCCTTATCCTTTACACAAAGACGCGAACCGCGGTGGCGGCAAACATTGTGAAATGCATGAATAACGCCTTCATTGCCGCGCACAATGACGATGGGATTGTTGCCAATATCCAATGTCATGAAGTTACCCTTGGTAGGGATCTCGCATGTCATGCCGGCAAACAGCCACTCCTTTTCGAAGACCTCTTGCATATCAAGAGCGAACAGACGGGCATCGTTATAAAACGGCTGCGGAAGCGAAAAGGTGCGCCCCCGTGTTTGCAACATCTGGGCCGTTGACTCACGAGCTGCTGCAAGTGGGTCGTCCATCATAGTGAAAGTACTTTTTTCCATACCAGTATCCTCGTAAACCACCGCTTCCCCCTCAAGGGCTGCGATACGGCCGTTAGTCAAGATTTCTTATCTTGTTGTTCTGTTGCGTAACCTGGCGTTTTATTCAAATGTGGTCTGACGTCAGGGAGAGATTGTGTTGCAGGCTAGCCCCTGCCAGTTATCTACCCGCGACATTAGGTGGCGTAGTGGCGACTCAAAAAGAGGTTTCTAAACGATAAAGAGTGGCACGAGGTAAGTGCGAGTCGCTGTCAGGTAAGTCGGCTAAGAGGCGCGTCCTCAAAATGCAGCTCAAAGGTGCTGGCCGTACAGCAAATACGGCTCGGTGATGAATAGTGATGAAGGCTGGTCAGGCAGAGGCGATAATGACAACTAATTTCTTCAATCCGGTCACGACCCAAACCTGGACCAACGGCCGCCATCAGGTACGTTGCGTTAAGGTAATCCAGGAAACCCAGGATGTACGCACGTTCTGTTTTATGGCTGAGCAACCTGTGCTGTTCTTCTTCAAGCCCGGTCAGTTCGTGACCCTCGAGCTTGAGATCGATAATCAGCCGATCATGCGCTCCTATACGATTTCCAGCTCGCCCTCCATTCCTTACAGCTTTTCCATCACCGTTAAACAAGTACCGGGCGGTAAAGTCTCTAATTGGCTGCACGCAAATTTAAAAGTAGGTGATGAGCTGGTAGTGCACGGGCCGGTAGGCAATTTCAACTCTATCGATTTCCCTGCCGAAAAAGTGCTTTTTCTCTCTGGCGGTGTGGGCATTACCCCCTTGATGTCCATGACACGCTGGCTTTTTGATACCAACGCCGCTGTTGACGTTGAGTTCATCCATAGCGCTCGAGCCCCCCGTGATGTGATTTATCACCGCGAGCTGGTGCATATGTTTTCGCGCATTCCTGAGTTCAAGCTGCATATCATCTGCGAGAGCAAGGAAGATATTGGCGAGGCCTGGGCCGGCTACCGTGGCTATCTGACCCAGCCGCTGTTCGAGCTCATTGTGCCGGACTTTATGGAGAGGGAAATCTTCTGCTGCGGCCCGACCCCCTACATGAACGCCATCAAAAATATTCTTCGTGCCAACAACTTCAATATGGATCACTACCATGAAGAGTCGTTTGGCGCTACGCCGGTTGAGGTACGTGAAGATGTACTTGAACTGGCCGAACAGGCAGAGGTCGACGCCGAAAATGTCGATGTCAGCGATCTGCACAGCATCGAATTCGCCTCTTCAGGGAAAAGTGTGCGTATCCAGCCGGGTGAGACGGTTCATGCGGCGGCGGCCAAGCTGGGGCTGCATATTCCCAAGGCTTGTGGTATGGGAATTTGCGGTACTTGCCGGGTAGAGCTTAAGTCGGGTGAAGTGGAAATGGAACATAACGGCGGTATTACGGAGGAGGATGTTGAAGAAGGCTACATTCTGTCCTGCTGCAGTCGGCCGAAAGGAGATCTGGTCGTCGATTTCTAGCCCATACAAGCATCTAACTGCTGAGTTATAAGCGCCCTAAACGGTTACTCGTCCGTCTAGGGCGCTTTGCTTTTTTGGCAGCGTCAGGCGTGGTATCGGCTAAATGTTGCCGATGTCGCAAATACATCGCGTGGTGACGTCGGCAAGCATCTTGGGCCCGGACTCCAACGATAGTATCGCGGTAAGAACGCGTTGATAGGGACTTTGGTTGAAAGCGACCTGGGTTTATCAGCATTAAAGAGTATGTCCAGCACTTAATAAAAAAGTGACTAATGAGGAGGCGGTAATGCTTCAAAATAATTTTTCCCCTAATGCACGTTTGGCTAGTTACGACACCTTGCTTGCGGAAGCAATTGCTGAAGAAACGACTCGCCAAGAAGCGCATATTGAATTAATCGCCTCCGAAAATTATACCAGCAAACTTGTCATGGAAGCGCAAGGTACACAGCTAACCAACAAGTATGCAGAAGGCTATCCAGGTCGCCGTTACTACGGTGGTTGTGAGTTCGTGGACAAGGTTGAAGCCTTGGCCATTGAGCGAGCCTGCCACCTTTTTAGTGCCAATTATGCCAATGTGCAGCCGCACTCCGGGGCCCAGGCCAATGCCGCTGTGTTTATGGCGCTGGTATCGCCGGGCGATACCGTATTGGGTATGAGTCTTGCCCACGGTGGGCACTTAACCCATGGTGCTGCCCCCAATTTCTCGGGTAAGCACTACAACGCCGTACAGTATGGCCTCAAGCCAGAAACCGGCGAGATCGACTACGAAGAAGTCGAGCGCTTAGCTCGCGAGCACCAGCCGAAGATGATCATCGCGGGCTTCTCCGCTTACTCTCGCGTGGTGGATTGGCGCCGTTTTCGCGCTATTGCCGATGAGGTAGGCGCCTGGTTGATGGTCGATATGGCCCACGTGGCTGGTTTGGTGGCCGCTGGCCTCTATCCGAGCCCGCTCCCTTTTGCGCATGTGGTCACCACCACCACCCATAAAACGCTGCGCGGCCCACGGGGTGGTTTGATTCTCTCCGCCCATGGTGACGAGGCTCTTTACAAGGAGCTCAATGGGGCGGTATTTCCGGGGCAGCAGGGCGGCCCGCTGATGCATGTGATTGCCGCCAAAGCGGTAGCGTTCAAGGAAGCCATGAACCAGGAGTTTGTGCGCTACCAGCAGCAGGTGATCGATAACGCCCAGGCCATGGCCAAAGTGTTTATGGAGCGCGGCTACGACGTGGTGTCCGGCGGCACCGACGACCACCTCTTTTTGGTTTCGCTTATACGCCAAGGCATTACCGGTAAAGATGCGGATGCAGCCCTTGGCCGCGCACATATCACGGTGAATAAAAACACGGTGCCCAACGACCCGCAAAGCCCCTTTGTGACCTCTGGCCTGCGTATTGGCACCCCCGCGGTCACCACGCGTGGCTTCGATGCCGAGGAGTGTAGCGAGCTGGCTGGATGGATCTGCGACATCTTAGACGAATTGGCGGCAGGCAAAGACACGACCTCCATTGAAGCTGAGGTGCAGGCCAAAGTGACCGACGTGTGTGCCCAGCACCCTGTCTACGCTGAGTCCGCCGCTGAAGCCGTCGAATCCATTGCTTGAATTGGCTTGCCGGCAGGGCCCGGCGCGGCTGAACTGAGGAGACACCTATGCAACGCTATTCCGGCTTCGGCCTGGTCAAGCACGCGCTGAGCCACCACGAGAACTGGGAGCGCCAGTGGCGTAATCCAACGCCCAAGAAGCAGTACGATGTGATCATCGTTGGCGGTGGTGGTCATGGCTTGGCCACGGCTTACTACCTGGCCAAAGAGTTCGGCGTCAAAAATGTCGCAGTGATCGAAAAAGGCTGGCTGGGCGGTGGTAACACCGCCCGTAATACCACCATCGTACGTTCCAACTACCTATGGGACGAATCGGCCGCTCTCTATGAGCACGCCATGAAACTGTGGGAAGGGCTTTCCCAAGACCTTAACTACAACGTCATGTTCTCCCAGCGGGGGGTGCTCAACCTGGGGCATACCCTGCAGGACATGCGCGATATCCAGCGTCGGGTGAATGCCAATCGGCTGAATGGCATTGACGGCGAAGTATTAGACGCCAAAGGGGTGCAGGAGCTGGTGCCGATTATGGACTGCTCCAAAAACGCGCGTTACCCGGTCATGGGTGCCTCCTGGCAGCCGCGTGCTGGCGTGGCCCGCCACGATGCGGTGGCCTGGGGCTATGCCCGCGGTGCCGATGCCCACGGCGTGGACATTCTGCAGCAGACTGAAGTGACTGGCTTCAAGATTCGTGATGGCCAGATCTACGGTGTACACACCAACCGTGGCGATATTGAAGCCAAAACCGTCGGTTGTGTGACTGCCGGTAACTCCTCTGTGCTGGCCAAGATGGGCGGCTTTAACTTGCCGTTAGAGTCCCATCCGCTGCAAGCCTTGGTGTCTGAACCGATCAAACCGATTCTCGATACGGTGGTGATGTCGAACCAGGTGCATGGCTACATCAGCCAGTCCGACAAGGGCGACCTGGTGATCGGCGCGGGCATCGACGGCTACAACGGCTATGGTCAACGCGGCAGCTATCCCACCGTGGAGCACACGCTTCAGGCGATCGTCGAGATGTTCCCGATCTTCTCGCGGGTGCGCATGAATCGTCAGTGGGGCGGTATTGTTGATACCTGCCCGGATGCCTGTCCGATTATCTCCAAAACGCCAGTGAAAGGCCTGTACTTCAACTGCGGTTGGGGCACCGGCGGCTTCAAGGCGACGCCGGGATCGGGGCATGTGTTTGCCGCCAGCCTAGCCAAGGGGGAGATGCACCCCATTGCCGAGCCGTTCTCCATGTTCCGCTTCCATAGCGGTGCGCTGATCGACGAACACGGCGCTGCCGGCGTGGCCCACTAGGGTTCATACGAGAGGAATATCCGCATGTTCTATATCTACTGCCCCTACTGCGGCGAACACCGTGAGGAAGAGGAGTTCCACCCCAAGGGCCAGGCGCATATCGAGCGCCCCAAGGAGCCCGAGGCGTGTAGTGACGAAGAGTGGGGTGACTACCTGTTCTTCCGTGACAACCCCCGTGGTGTTCACCATGAAATGTGGGTGCACGCGGTGGGTTGCCGCAAGTTTTTCAACGTGACGCGCCACACCGTGAGCTACGAAATTCTCGAGACTTACAAAATGGGCGAGCAGCCGTCGATTACCGCCGACAGCCAGAGCCAGGCTCGCGAGGGCGCTGCGGTAAGCCAACAAGAAGGAGTGCGGGCATGAGTCAGTCCAAGCAACAAGTGTACCGCCTTAACACGGGCGGCCGTATCGATCGCTCCCGCACGTTGAGCTTTACCTTTAACGGCCAGCGTTACCAAGGGCACCCTGGGGATACTCTGGCCTCAGCGCTGCTAGCTAACGGTGTGGATATCGTTAACCGCAGCTTTAAATACTCCCGGCCCCGCGGCATTGTCGCTGCGGGTGCTGAGGAGCCCAACGCCATCGTACAGCTAGGCAGCAGTGAAGCGGCCCAGGTGCCCAATGTACGCGCCACCCAGCAGGCGCTATATGACGGCCTGGCCGCCAGCAGCACCAATGGCTGGCCGAACGTACAGCGCGACCTGATGGGCCTGTTCGGCAAGCTGGGCGGTCAGTTCATGCCGCCGGGCTTCTACTACAAGACCTTCATGGCACCGGCCTCGATGTGGCTGACCTACGAGAAGTACATCCGCAAGGCGGCGGGGCTGGGTCGCAGCCCCATGGAAGCCGATCCGGATAACTATGATCACTTCAATCAGCACTGCGATGTGCTGGTCGTTGGCGCAGGCGCCGCAGGACTTGCGGCGGCGCTGGCCGCCGCGCGCAGCGGCGCTCGGGTGATCGTTGCCGATGAGCAGGAAGAGATGGGCGGCTCGCTGCTGGCCAGTCGTGAAACCCTGGAAGGCAAGCCAGCGGATCAGTGGGTTGCCCGGGTGATGGACGAGTTGGCGGGCTGCGAGAACGTCACGCTGCTGCCACGTACTACGGCCAACGGTTATCACGATCACAATTTCGTTACCCTGCATGAGCGGCGCACCGAACACCTGGGCGATACTGCACCGGTGGAAAATGGCCACCGTCAGGTACGCGCACGCCTGCACCGGGTACGCGCTGGTCAGGTGATCCTGTCCACGGGCGCCCACGAGCGTCCGCTGGTATACGCGGGCAATGACGTGCCGGGGAACCTGCTGGCTGGCGCTGTGTCGACCTACATTCGCCGCTATGGCGTGGCACCGGGCCGCAAGATGGTGCTCTCCACCAGCAACGACTACGGCTACCGCGCTGCCCTGGACTGGAAAGAGTCCGGCTGCGAGGTTGTCGCTATCGTGGACGCCCGTGAGGCGCCGGCGGGCGACTGGGTCGATGCCGCTCGCGCTCAGGGCATCAAAATTATTACCGGCAGCGCCGTTATCGAGGCGAAGGGCAGCAATCGGGTCACCGCGGCACGAGTCGCCAAGATCGATATTGAGGCTTTTAAAGTGAGCGGCCCGGTTCAGGAGTTGGCCTGCGATACCATCGCCAGCTCCGGCGGCTACAGCCCGGTGATTCACCTGGCTTCTCACACCGGGGCGCGGCCTAACTGGCGCGACGATATTATTGGCTTCGTGCCGGGGCTGGTGAAGGGCGTTCAGGCCTGTGGCGGTGCCAACGGCTGCTATGCCCTGGGTGACGTGCTGGCAGAAGGTGTCGAGGCGGGCATCAAGGCAGCGGCCGCCATGGGCCATGCCGTTCAGACGGTCACTCTGCCGAGCGCTGAGCGTCTGCAGCAAGGGCCTGCGGTGGCCCTCTTCCAGGTGCCTCACGAGAAGCCAACGCTGCGCGGCCCCAAGCAGTTCGTCGACCTGCAGAACGACGTCACCGCGGCGGGTATCGAGCTGGCAACCCGGGAAGGCTTCGAGTCCATCGAGCACATCAAGCGCTATACCGCGATGGGCTTCGGTACGGATCAGGGCAAGCTGGGCAACATTAACGGCATGGCGATTGCCGCCCGTTGCTTGAATCGCTCCATTCCCGAGGTGGGCACTACGGTGTTCCGTCCTAACTACACCCCGGTCACCTTTGGCGCCATCGTTGGTCGCCACTGCCGTGACCTGTTCGACCCCGAGCGCTACACCGCGCTGCACCAGTGGCACGTAGAGCGCGGCGCCGAGTTCGAGGACGTCGGTCAGTGGAAGCGCCCCTGGTACTACCCAGAGAAGGTGAATGGCAAGACCGAGACGATGCATGAAGCGGTTGCCCGCGAGTGTCTGGCAGTGCGCGAGAAGGTCGGTATCCTCGATGCCTCAACGCTTGGCAAGATCGATATCCAGGGGCCGGATGCGCGTGAATTCCTGGCGCGGGTCTACACCAACAAGTGGGAGAAACTGGCGGTTGGTAAATGCCGTTACGGCCTGATGTGTAAAGACGATGGCATGGTCACCGACGACGGTGTGACCAGCTGCCTGGCTGAAAACCACTTTTTGATGACCACCACTACCGGTGGCGCTGCCGCGATCCTGGAATGGCTGGAGCTGTGGCATCAAACCGAGTGGCCGGAACTGGATGTCTACTTCTCTTCGGTGACTGACCACTGGGCCACCATGACCATCACTGGCCCGGAAGCGCGCAAGCTGCTCGCCGAGATCAGTGATATCGATCTTGACCGCGATAGCTTCAAGTTCATGGATTGGCGCTCCGGGAAAGTGGCGGGCGTGCCGGCACGGGTCTTTCGCATCTCCTTTACCGGCGAGCTGACCTTCGAGATCAACGTGCAAGCCAATTATGCCATGCACGTGTGGCAAACCCTGTTCAAACATGGCGAGAAGTACGGCTTGACGCCTTATGGCACCGAAACCATGCACGTTCTGCGTGCTGAAAAGGGCTTCATCATCGTGGGACAGGAAACCGACGGCTCCGTGACGCCGGAAGACTTGGGTATGCAGTGGTGCGTAGGCTACGACAAGCCCTACTCATGGATTGGTAAGCGGGCCCTGACGCGCAGTGACACCAAACGCGAAAACCGCAAGCAGTTGGTGGGGCTCCGGCCCAAGGATCCGAAGGTGATCCTCGAAGAGGGGGCCCAGATTGTGCTTGATCCCAAGCATGCGATTCCCATGCCGATGGTGGGGCATGTTACCTCCAGCTACTACAGCCCGATTCTGGATTCAGGCTTTGCGCTAGCGGTGGTTAAGGGTGGCCATCAGAAGTTGGGTGAAACGGTTTACCTGCCCATGGCAGACGGCCAGACCCATGAAGCTGAAATCGTCAGCACTGTTTTCTACGATCCCAAGGGAGAGCGCCAGCATGTCTAACGCGGCTACTTTCGACACACGTACTGATACCGCGATCCCGGTAGAGTCCCCGTTAGCTTATAGCTATCGTCACAGTGGCGCTCCTCGGGGCAGCGGTTACCGTCTTAAGCTACGCGAGCGGGCAATGCAGGGGCATCTGATCCTGCGTGGTGGCGCCATCGTGCTTGATGAGGCGGTGCGCGAGGTACTGGGGATCAGCCTGCCTGGCAAACCCCAGGCGCTGGTGCTTGATGCCAGCGGCGAGCGCTCCATTCAGTGGCTTTCCCCGGACGAGTGGCTGGTGATTGTACCCGGTGGGGAAGAGTTCCCACTGGAGACGCAGCTGCGTGAGCGTCTGGGAGACGCCCACTTCGCGATTAGTGACGTTAGTGGTGGACAAACAGTGCTAGAGCTTTCCGGCGAGGCGGCCCGAGAGCTGTTGATGAAAACGGTGATCTACGACGTTCATCCCAGCAATTTCCCGGTGGGGAAGGGTGTCACTACCGTCTTCGGCAAGGCAACTACCATCATTCGCCGTCCCAGTGAAGATCGCTGGGAGCTGGTGATCCGGCGCAGCTTTGCCGACTACTGCTATCGCTGGTTGCTGGATGCAGCGGCAGAGTATGGCGTCAACGTACAACAATAAGCGGGCAGGCCGGAACGCTGTTCCGGCCGCTATGATCTTCCGCAACGGTCTGCCGCTAACTGAGAAGCATGCACTATGAGCCGAATGAGTGATACCTGGATACTGGCCGCCCAATGCCCCAGCCGCTTGGGAACGGTGGACGTCGTCACGCGCTTTCTAAAAGAGCAGCAGTGCTATATCACTGAACTCAACTCTTTCGATGATCGGCTCGGCGGACGCTTTTTCATTCGCGCCGAGTTTCGCCCAGAGCAAGATGAGTTTCATGAAGAGCGCTTTCACACCGATTTTTCAGCAAGAGCCAACGAATTCGATATGCAGTTCGAATTGACGGCCCCTGGCAAACGCACCGGCACCGTGATTATGGTCTCCAAGGCCGATCACTGCTTGAATGATCTTCTCTACCGTTATCGGACGGGCCAGCTTCCGCTGGATATTAAGGCGGTGATTTCCAATCATCCTGATCTGGAGCCGTTGGCAGCATGGCACGATTTGCCCTACCACTACCTGCCGATCACGCCCGAGACGAAATTGCAGCAGGAAGCGCAGATACGCGAAATCATCGCGGATACCGACGCTGAGCTGGTGGTGCTGGCAAGGTATATGCAAGTGCTTTCGCCCTCTATGTGTGAGCTCTTAGCCGGCCGGGCCATCAATATTCACCACTCACTGCTGCCCGGTTTTAAAGGCGCCAAGCCTTATCATCAGGCGTATGAGAAAGGGGTTAAGCTAGTCGGCGCAACGGCCCACTACATTAATAATGACCTTGATGAAGGGCCCATTATTGCCCAAGGGGTCGAGCCAGTGGATCACACCCACTACCCAGAGGATCTGGTTGCCAAGGGGCGTGATATCGAGTGCCTGACGCTGGCGAGAGCGATTAGCTACCACTTGGAACGCCGTGTGTTCTTTTATTCAGGGCGTACGGTGGTGTTTGGTAACTAATTTTGGTTATTCGTCATCTAATGTAGATTTGAGATTGATCGGCTTTTTTGTATCTCGCGGTTCAGATCGCAGCCACTAAGCCAGCTACCTGTTGTGGGAGGCCGCTTCAGCGGGCGATAAGCTCAAATATTCGCGAGCTGAAGCTCCCTCCCACAGGTCTGCTATTAGGCTGGCAGAAATGATTCCATACGAATAACGAAAAGCCATAAATATATCGTCAATAAAAGATAGTTTAGTTTTATTTATCACCACATCAAATAACTTATAAAAACGTTCAGGCTTCGCCTGATTTTCCCCTGTTTATACGTCAAGAGGTGCTCCAATGCCTATCAGTGTTTTCGACCTTTTTAAGATTGGAGTAGGCCCCTCCAGTTCCCATACCGTCGGGCCCATGCAGGCGGCTTTTAAGTATGTCACAACCCTGCGCGAAAACAGCCTGCTCGATGAGGTAGGGCATCTTGAAGTCCATCTTTATGGCTCGTTATCCGCCACGGGTATCGGACATGCCACCGATAACGCCATTATTATGGGATTGATGGGGGAACGTCCTAGCACAATAGATCCCTCGATTATTGAGCCAGCCATCGAAGCGCTTAAAGAGAGCCAGTCATTACAGCTGGGTCGACAAAAAGCAGTGAAGTTTGTTTGGGAGAGTGACCTTTATTTTCATGAGGAGAGTTTGCCTCATCACCCCAATGCCATGAAGCTGGCGGCTTTTACGCATCAGGGCGACTTGGTGTACGAAAATACCTATTACTCAGTGGGCGGCGGCTTTGTGGTTGAACAGGCCCAGGTGGATATGCCGCTGGACGATTTGGGTGGCGTAACCATTCCTTATAACTTCGATACAGCAGACGAGCTCTTGGCGCTATGTAAAAAAGAGCAGCTAAGTGTCAGTCGGCTGATGTTGGAAAATGAGAAAGTATGGCGGACGGAGGAGGAGGTCAGAAACGAACTGTGGCGTATCTGGCAAGTGATGTGTGAATGCATCGACAATGGATTAACCCACGAAGGGATACTGCCGGGCGGGTTAAAAGTTAAGCGAAGGGCTAAGCTGCTTCACCAGCGTCTTCAAGCGACAGAGCAGAATGATTGCCTGATAGCCTCGACGTTCTCAGCGATGGAGTGGGTGAATATCTTTGCCCTCGCCGTCAACGAAGAAAACGCCGCAGGTGGGCGCATGGTCACTGCGCCCACCAATGGTGCCGCAGGCATCATACCCGCCGTCTTACACTACTATATGAAGTTTCAGCCCAACGCCTGTGAGAAAAACGTGGTGGATTTTTTGCTGGCGGCAGGCGCCATTGGCATTCTGTGTAAGAAAAATGCCTCAATCTCCGGCGCCGAAGTGGGCTGCCAGGGGGAGGTTGGCTCAGCTTGTGCCATGGCAGCCGCTGGCTTGGCTGATGTGATGGGGGGCACTCCCGAACAAGTCGAGCATGCGGCCGAAATCGGCTTGGAGCACAATTTAGGGTTAACCTGTGACCCCGTTGGAGGGTTGGTTCAAGTCCCTTGTATTGAGCGCAACGCTATCGCAACGGTAAAGGCGATCAATGCCGCTCAGATGGCACTGCGCGGCGATGGCACTCACTTTATATCGCTAGATAAAGTGATTCGTACCATGCGCGATACGGGGAGAGATATGTTGGATAAGTATAAAGAGACATCCAAAGGTGGATTGGCGGTTAATGCCGTTGAGTGTTAACCAGCGCCTGCTGGAGTAGCGACAAACGCCGGATACCTGCTGAGGCAGGAATCCGGCGTTTTTGTAGAGGGGCGACCACTCGTCAGTTGATCTGATCTGCTTTTTCTGAGGCTTTCTGAGCCTGTACTTATCAGCCGTATACAGGCATAGTCCTTGAGTTAGTTTGAAGGCTAACAAAATTGTTTTCGCCTAGCTGATTCGGTTCTGTTTAGGAGGTGCCTGTTAGCATGTTGATATATATTGTGTTTTTTATGATTTTTATGGGTGTGACCGTTGCTTTATATCAGGTCTACGAAATTCATTACAATATAAACGTCGGCAACGATAAGAAGTTATCGAAGGCCGATAAAAGCCGCTTAAAAACGCTTTCTGACCAAGCTAAAACCGCCCAACAAAACCATGCGTGGGCAGATTTCGATCAAGTGGCGGCCAATGCCTTGGGCGCTGAATTCGATCGGGATATCGCCTTGGCAGCGTTTTCTGATGAGGAAGCAGGCAGCTATGCAATCCCTTTACTGCGGCGTAAAAACAGATTGAGTTTTAACGGCGTTAGAGAAAGTGCTGAGCGAAACCGCATAACAGTACGCCACTTGCCGTTTTGGAAAACAACGCTGCCGAATGTGAATATACGAGCAGCGTTGATTACCCTGGTGATTGTTAATTGTTTCCTGGTTCAGCTATTAGCGGCCATGACTGTCTACACGATTAGCTATCCGATATCGACGCCTTTTCTGGCCTGGCTAAACGAACCCCTGATCGTCATGCTGGTTATTTATGCCTTTATCTTCATGACCTTCCTTATCTCAACGTTGGATCGGTATATGCATGACCTTTATCAACTTGGAGAGTTATTCAAGAAAAAAGCTATTTAATAAAAAAGCTGTTTAAGGAAGCCGCTGTTTAGGCATCGGTGCAGCGCGCAATCTCATTAGCCAGCTGATCCAGTAGCGCTTCGTAAAGGCCAGCATCCAGCGTCAGGCCCACGCCCAAGGGATCCATGACGCCGATATAAGCGGACGTATCGCCAAAGACATTATTGACCATCTGCGGATTGAACTGGGGCTCACTGAAAACGCACTGGATATTTTCGTCATTCACCAGCGTTTGTAGTTCCTCAATACGTGCCGGGCTGGGTGACGATGCATCGCCGATGGAAATGGCGCCTGCCGCGTGCACGTTAAAGGCTTCCTCGAAATACTGGTAAGCATCATGGAAGACAATAAAGCGGGTGTCGGCGCTGTTGGCTAAACGGTCTTGAAGAGTCTCCTGAAGGCTGGTTAAGTCCTTCTTGCCCTGGGCGGCCTTGTTGCGGTAGTAAGCGGCGTTATCAGGGTCGATCTCACTTAACTGTTCGGCGATGGCATCCAGCCAACGGCGGGCATTAGCAGGATCCAGCCAAGCATGGGGATTCATGCCAGTATGGCTGTGATCATGACCGTGGTGGTCATGATCGTGCCCACTTTCGTCATGGCTGTCTTCATGGTGGTGGTGTTCGTGATCGCCGTGATCATGCTCATGATGATCGTGATCATGGTGCCCGTGACCGTGTTCATCCCCATCGTTGAGCGCAAAGGTCGTGCCTTCGCGGTATTCCAATGTGGTGATGCCAGGCACATCCATTAGCTCAAGGTGGCGTGCATCACCCGCCAGGTTGTCAATGGGGCCTGATAGCCAGGGCGTCAGCCCGTCGCTTACCCATACCACCAGATCCGCATCATCGAGGGATTGTGCTTCGGAAGGCCGTAGCGAATAACCATGCGGCGAGGCACCGGGCTGAATAAACAGCTCAGGATCGCCGCGCTCCCCCATCACCTTGGCGACCAGCGAATACACGGGTGGAATATCCACCGCCACACGCGGCGCGTCTGCGGCGGCAACCAGCGGAAAAGCCGCTAATAGCGGCCAAGACAAACGAGCTAAACGGTTATTCATTAAGGTTCTCCTCATCATCAAATATGACCTTTCTCGGTTCGACCATCGGCATTGACACTCGCCTATATTTTAATCATATGATATAACATAACAAATACACAAAAGACGACCTCCGATTATGCGGCTTGCTCAGCCTCCTGATAGCGATGCGATTCTGAACGTTCGCCACTTGAACGTTCGATTCGGCGGACAGCATATCCTTGAGAATATCAGTCTCGATTTATATCGAGAGCAGGTGGTGACCCTGATTGGCCCCAATGGCTCGGGGAAATCCACGCTGGTGAAAACGCTGATCGGTGCGGTAAGGCCCACATCGGGTCAGGTGACCATCGCCCCGCAGCAGCGTATCGGTTATGTGCCCCAACGGCTGCACCTGGATCCCACCCTGCCCATGACGGTTAAGCGTTTTATCAACTTGCCGCGTCGCAACCCGAATCGCAATGTGCAAAAGGCGCTGGAAGATGCTGGTGCCGGGGCTTTGATCAATGCGGCGATGAGCGAACTTTCGGGGGGACAGTTTCAACGCGTGCTGCTGGCCCGGGCGCTGCTGACAAGGCCCGACATTCTGATTCTTGATGAAGCGACACAAGGGCTCGACCACCGAGGCACCGCAGAATTCTACCAGCATATCGAAACCGTGCGCCGCACCTATGGCTGCGCCGTGTTGATGGTCAGTCACGATCTCCACGTCGTTATGCGTACCGCTGACCACGTGCTGTGCCTGAATCGCGTTATCTGTTGCGAGGGCAAGCCCGAGCAAGTGGCCTCATCGCCGGACTATCAGGCGCTGTTTGGCGATCAGACCGCCCAGACCTTAGCCCTCTACCGCCACCATCATCAGGAGGCCGCTAATGTTGGATGATTTTATGTGGCGGGCGATGATCGCCGGTGTATTGGTAGCCATGGCCGCCGCGCCCCTGGGGTGTTTCGTGGTGTGGCGGCGCATGGCCTACTTCGGCGATGCGACCGCCCACGCCGCCATTCTGGGCGTGGCGTTAGCGCTGTTATTGGACGTCTCCATCTTCTTGGGCGTACTGACGGTCGCCCTGGTGATGGCAAGCTGTGTGTCGATGCTCAGTGGGCGTGGCTATGCCATGGATACCCTGCTCGGGGTAATGGCGCACTCGGCCCTGGCCATCGGCCTGGTCGCTGTGTCGTTTCTTGCCGGGGTGCGCATCGACCTGAGTGCCTATCTGTTTGGCGATATTCTGGCCGTTGGGAAAACGGATATCTGGATTATCGGCGGCGGAGTGGCGCTGGTGCTGACGCTGCTTTTCTGGCGCTGGTCATCGTTATTGACCGCCACGTTAAGCGACGAGCTTGCCTATGCCAGCGGCATCCAACCCCGGCGCGAACAGCTGGTGCTCACCCTGGCGCTCGCAGTGGTCGTCGCCGTGGCGCTGAAAGTAGTGGGCGTGCTGCTGATAGCCGCCTTGTTGATCATCCCGGCGGCCACCGCCCGGCCTTTTTGCCGTACGCCAGAATCTATGGCGCTTCTGGCCGCGGGGATTGCAATGCTGGCGGTGACGTCAGGGCTGAGAGCCGCCTATATGATGGATACGCCGACTGGCCCGACGATTGTCACGCTAGCCGCCGTGCTGTTCACCCTGGCCACGGTTGCAACCCAAGGCTGGCGCTTGTTGCGTCAGCGCCTCCAGCCCGCGTCCTGTCATTCCGATAAATAGCGCGGTGGTAGCAATGGCTGCGTTTGCTCGCCGCTTCACGTCTATCCCAAGAGGTAACGAAATGACTGTTTTAACCCTGCCTGATGTAGCCAGCCAAACCGCCCGCTCTCCGGCCGCTTTGACCTGGGTGGGCATGGAGGGCATCGCACTCCCCATCCGACTAGGCAGCCGCAGTGTGACGGCCAAGCTCAGTGCAGGGGTTAGCCTGGATGACGCTGATGCACGGGGAATCCATATGTCCCGGCTGTATTTGGCGCTGGCACCGCTTGAAGAAGCACCGCTGACACTTCCAGCGGTTAAGGACATATTGAATGCATTTTTAACCAGCCAAGAGGGCTTATCTCAGAATGCTTATCTCAGCATCGAAGGCGAGCTTGCGCTTAAGCGGCAAGCCTTGATCAGCCCTTTAGCCGGGTGGAAAAGTTACCCCTTCACCTTGCGCTGCCAATTAACGCCCGCTGGCTTTCAGGCTGAACTCGACCTTACAGTGGGCTATTCGTCCACCTGCCCCTGCTCGGCGGCGCTGGCAAGGCAGCTGATTCAGCAGGCCTTTGAGGAGGATTTTTCAGAAATCCCGTTAACCAAATCTGCGGTATCTGCGTGGCTAGGCAGCGAAGAAGGGATACTCGCAACGCCCCATAGTCAGCGCAGCAGTGTCGAATGCAGTTTGCGTTTATCTGAAAGCGAAAACGGAGAATGGCCCCTCGCGAATTCGATAGAAAACTCGATTGACCGTATCGAACGAGCACTCGGTACCGCGCTGCAAACCGCGGTAAAACGTATCGATGAACAGGCCTTTGCCCTCGCCAATGGGCAAAACCTGATGTTCTGTGAAGACGCGGCAAGGCGGCTGGATAAAGTACTACGACAAGCGCCGAGGGTGTCAGGGTTTCAGCTCAAGGTCGTGCATGCTGAAAGCCTGCATGCCCATGACGCGGTGGCGCGCAGTGAGTGGAATTGGTGATTGCGGGTAGGCCGCTCTGACCTACCCGCTCTATGCAAAGCGCAAGCAGCGGGAAGAGTCGTTCGAAAACGTTAGGTTCGAAACCTCAATAGGGCCTAAGCCTGCATTTTCAACACTTGAAAGGGTAGGTTGCCCTTTGAAATACGTGTCAAAACATAGACAAGCGGGCGTTCTGATGTGCCGTTTATGCGGAACACTTCCCCTTCGAGGGTAGCGCCTTCTTCTAACATGCGGTGAAGCATGTCGAGGTGCCCCCTCGGCACATAGCCCAGTTTGTGACCGGTGCTTTCGATACGGATGGCGCTAGCATCGACAGGGTTCTCAGGCTCGGGCAGAAGTTGGATGCTGCTGCCTACTGGTAAATCGGTTGCTTCAAGCTGTGATTCATGACGGAACCCCGCTATTTCGATTAATACCTCGAAGGTTTCAGGTGGATTGTCGAAAGGGTGAACAAGTTCAAAACCGTCATTGGGTAGCTTGGCGCCACTGTAACCCAGTAAAGCGAAGTCGCTAATGTTGGCATCCTCTGGGATAGCGCGCAGTTCCAGATAACGCCCAAAATCACGGCGACTGCGTGGCGGCAAGCGGCGAGTGAAAGCTTCCAGTACTTGATGATTGTGCTCTGCTTGCCTCATAGAAAATGCCGGGTAGCCTCGAAAGCCCAAAAGCTTTGCTTCTGCCATCTCTGAGCTATCCAGGGCATACACCAGAACCACGTTATTGTCCCGCTTGACCAATTCTCCCACTAGATAGCGAGAGCGCATTTTGCTCTCTCGTGCCTGCCAATAAAGCAGCAGCCGGTGTGGTTCCACCAAGTGTTCGATTAAGCGGGTCATATCAGTTCTCCAGAGCCTGTAAAAGGCGCTCTCTCCTTGTCAGAGTCAAAAACGCAATGAAGTCAGCACGCTGTTGGGTAATGGGATGTGGGATGTCAAAGTAAGTTAAGTCATTCAGGATGTCTCTAAGGTCATCATCGCACCAACGTTGTAAGCGTTCTATCAGTATTGGTCGAATAGCAGGGAATTGCTGACAATACTGAGTTACGCCCTGAATAAGCGGTAGGCGCTTTTTGTCGCCTTTGGCCCAGCGCATGTGGTGCTGCCCTCTTTTAAGGTAGGCATTGAATTCGTTATGGTCGCGCATCATGCGCTGCATTTTCTGGGGCTGCAACTCGTGACCGAGGCTAGTGCCATTATCAAAGTAGGGCGTGTAACGGGCAGTTGGGCCGTTTTCTCCCCAAATCACTCCCCAATTCTCTTGATGGCGATCAGTGTTGCCAATTAACGCATCAAAACATAGGCAAAGCCCCCAGTATTGTCGCCAATCATGGGTAAGCCATCCGCCTCTCTCTAGCACACGGCTTAGTTCGATAATTGATGTTAAATTATGCTGCCTTCCTTTATCTACATCAAAAGCGGGTATCAGCCGTTGCAAGTAATCTACGCCAGCAACATAGCGATCTTCTCTACTATCATCATAGCCAATGAACCATTCGTTGACTGTACCTGGTTCGTTTCGAGACGAGTCAATGGCAATAAAAACGGGAGGGAGCGTAAGCCCCATTAATCGGCCAATATGAAAGGCGATCACCTCAGACCAGTATTGGTCAGGGTAGCGAGGCTTATCTGAGTTTTTCGCGCTTTTGATAGCTTCTTTAAATAAATAACGGTGCCCAGGCATACAAAAATCATAAGGAGCTGGGTCAGGACAGACGCGGAGTGATTTATCGCGAGCGCCTACTGGAAAGACTTCATAATCTTGGTGAACATCCCAACTCGTGATATCAATCACTTGGTCTGGTCGCTGATGAATGCCTTCACGATTAATCATGGTGATATCTACCTACCTAGAAATAACAAAGTCCTCCCGTCGCTTCCCGTATTGCAGATCAACCCAGCTAGCCACGATACTTTTAATCCTAAACTAAACACATAATGTACAGCCATGAAATCCTCTTAGGCTCGGCATGGCTATGGTGCATCGTTAAAAGCGCGCATGCCAAAAGTCTCCACCTCCATGACGCAGTGGCGCGCAGCATGGGTGAGAGCCTTCACTTTTAAACATGACGTTGGCTCGGAAGGCTAAACGATTGTTGGCCTTCCCGTCAGCGCTTGTTTAGGATCACTAGCGGATCTCAACAAAAAAATAGCGAGCTGTTCTCATGAAGCCAGAAACCATTGCTCTTCACCATGGCTATTCGCCTGATTCACAAAACGCCGTGGCGGTGCCGATTCATCAAACCACGTCGTTTTCATTCGATAACGCGCAGCACGCGGCGGATCTGTTTGATCTTAAAGTCGAAGGAAACATTTACTCGCGCATTATGAACCCGACCTGCGCCGTGTTGGAGCAGCGAGTAGCCGCGTTGGAAGGCGGTATCGCCGGGCTAGCGGTGGCATCGGGAATGGCTGCGATCACCTATGCGATCCAGACCATTGCCGAAGCGGGCGATAACATTGTCTCGATCAGCGAGCTGTATGGCGGTACCTACAATCTGTTTGCCCACACCTTGCCGCGTCAAGGCATTCAGGTGCGTTTTGCCGATAAAGACGATATTGATGGCATCGAAGCGCTGATCGATGAGCGTACCAAAGCGGTTTTCTGCGAAAGCATTGGTAACCCCTCGGGTGGCGTGGTCGACCTAACAAAGCTGGCCGAAGCGGCGCATCGTCATGGGGTGCCGGTAATAGTCGATAACACCACGGCGACGCCGTTCTTATGTCGGCCGATTGAGCACGGGGCGGATATTGTCGTCCACTCGGCGACCAAATATATTGGCGGCCACGGCACCACGGTGGGCGGTGTGATTGTTGATTCGGGCACCTTTCCCTGGGCCGAGAATACCAGCCGTTTTCCGCTGCTCAATGAGCCTGATGTCTCCTATCACGGTGTGAGCTATACCCGTGATGTGGGCGATGCGGCCTTTATTGCCCGCGCCCGGGTGGTGCCACTACGCAACATGGGCGCGGCGCTTTCTGCTCAGGCGGCCTGGAACCTGCTCCAGGGGCTGGAAACGCTGTCACTAAGGATCGAGCGTATCTGTGCCAATGCCTTAGCGGTTGCCAAGCATCTGGAAAGCCATCCATTAGTCACCTGGGTGCATTATGCTGGCTTGGAAAATCATCCGGATCATGCGCTGGCCCAGCGTTATATGAATGGCCATGCTTCGGGGATTCTTAGTTTTGGCATCGAAGGCGGGCAGGGCGCTGGTGAGCGCTTCTACGATGCGCTGGCGCTGATTCTCCGCCTGGTGAATATCGGCGATGCCAAAAGCTGCTCTTCCATTCCCGCCTCAACCACACACCGCCAGCTCAACGAGCAGGAGCTAAAAGCCGCTGGTGTCACGCCGGATATGGTGCGCTTGTCGATCGGCATCGAGCATATCGATGATCTGCTGGCGGATATTGATCAAGCGCTGGCAGCCTCTCAAGGGTAGGCTGTTTCGCCCCCGCCATCTCAATGCCATAAAAGCCAAGAGACGGCGGGGGCTAACTATCAAACGCCTTTGGACGCTGCCAGCGTATACAAAAACTCAAGCCCCAGCGTCGCGGCGGCAAGCGAAGTAATGTCGCCGTGGTCATAGGCGGGGTTCACTTCCACCACGTCCATGCCGACCAGTTCCATACCTACCATGCCACGGATCACTTTCAGCATCAGGTCGGTGGACATGCCACCGCAGACCGGCGTGCCGGTGCCCGGGGCGAAGGCAGGGTCGAGACCGTCAATATCCAAGGTAACGTAGGCCGGGTGATAACCCACGCGGGCACGAATGCGCTCAAGCACGGCCGCTGCACCGTGGTCATTGACCCAGTCCGCATCCAATACCTCGTAAGGGTGGTTGTGGCGGTCGTAACTGGTGCGAATACCGATTTGCAGCGAGTGCTCGGGTACTACCAAGCCTTCCTTTAAAGCGTGGTGAAAAATGGTGCCGTGGTCAAAGCGGGTGCCTTGCTCGTAGGTGTCTGTGTGGGCGTCGAAATGGATCAGCGCCAGCGGGCCGTGCTCTCGGGCGTGGGCGCGCAGCAGCGGCAGACTGATGTAGTGGTCGCCGCCCAGGGTGAGCATCTTTTTGCCCGCCTTTAACCAGCGGTTGGCGTGGGTTTCCAGGTTATCGACCAGGCTTTCGGGCTCGCCATATGCGTAATCAACGTTGCCTGCATCGCATACTTTGAGGCGATCTTCCAAGGCGAAGTCCCATGGCCAGCGCTTGCCTTCCCAGATCAGGTTGGCGGTACTTTGACGAATAGCATTTGGCCCCATACGGGTGCCCGAACGGCCAGAACAAGCAAGGTCAAAGGGAACGCCACTCACCACAACGTCGGCGTCGGTTGCCTTAGGATCCGTTGCTTTTGCTACGCCCATAAAGGTAGAAATCACATCGCCATAAAGGCTGGGCATGGTTTGAGTTTGTGGGTGGGTCACCGGTGTGCTTCTCCTTGCGTGCTGGATTATCGTTGATAGTCGCGGGCGGGCGAATAAGCAGCAGACAATAAGCAATTACTAGTGATAAATTAAATGAATGTTTAGAATTTAGTCATTCGTGATGTAAATAATGAGAGGCTATGCGCTCACTACGCCATTTCGACTTAAACCTGCTGCTGGTATTTGAAACGCTGATGCACGAGCGTCACGTCACTCGTGCGGCAGAAACGCTGCATTTAAGCCAACCCGCCTTGAGCCATGCCTTAAAACGCCTGCGTGAGTCGCTGGATGATCCGCTGCTTGTGCGCACCGAAAACGGTATGCAGCCGACCCCCCGGGCACTCGCGCTGCTGCCCGTGGTGCAACAGGCGCTGGCGATGCTGCGGCAAGGGCTTGCGCCCCCCGCGATGTTTTCGCCTGCTAACAGCACGCGACGCTTTACGCTCGCCACCACGGATTACTTTGAAGAGGTCATGTACCCGCTCTTTTTAAGTCAGCTGTTGGCCTATGCGCCGGGCATTAGCTTTTCCATTGAGCTAATTACCCCGGACGTGCTAAGTGAGGGGCTGGAACAGCGCCAAATTGATATGGTGGTAGGGCTGGATAGCCAAAGCGCGTTGCCCAGTGGCGTGATTCAGACGCCTTGGATGGATGAGGAACTGGTCTGCTTGGTCGCTACCCATAATGGCCGCGTGGGTGATGCGCTTGATATCGCTCAGTTTGCTCAAGAGCCCCATGTGGAGCTGGCTGACATCAGTGGTCTAAGGCCCAGTAATATTGATAGCTGCCTGGTTCAGCACGGATTAACCCGCCGGGTGATCTCTAAAAACCTCAACTACATCGCCGCAGCGCGGGTAGTGGCGCTCACGGAAGCGATCATGACGCTCCCACGTCAAATGGCTGAACGGTTCGTTGCTATGCTGCCAGTGCGTTTGGTAGAGCCGCCTAAGGAGCTTCCCGCACTAAAAATGACATTGATTCAGCATGGACTCTATGCCAATGATCCTGCTAATGCATGGCTCCATAAGGTGCTTGTTGAGTTTGCTAACGACTTTAGACGTTAGGGTAACCATCATGCACACTAGCCCATGTTGTAATTAAACAACCCTGTTGCATCAAAGGTTGAATAGTATCTGGCAGCCACCCCGTTAGATCCTAGACTGCTACTAAGGAGTTATCACTAACGCCGCTAAAGGTACGGTGCCCGTTGAACAACTGCGGCACTGCAATAAGGTTAAGCAAGGGAGAACACGAGTGAAAATAGGTGCACCGAAGGAGAGTGCCCGGGGGGAAGCGCGTGTTGCGCTAACCCCCGAGAGCGCCAAGCAAATCCAGAAGCTAGGCCACGAGTGCTTAGTAGAATCCGGCGCGGGCCTAGCGGCGGGCTTTAATGACGACACTTATCGCGATGCGGGCGTTACCGTAGTGGAAGGAGCCGACGCGCTCTGGAAAGACGCCGATGTGGTCATTAAAGTCCGCGAGCCCTCGGATGAAGAGGCCGAGCGGCTGCGGCAAGGCCAAACCTTGATTGCCTTCTTCTGGCCCGCGCAAAACGAAGCGCTGCTTGAGAAGTGCAAGTCTCAGGGCGCCACCGTTATTGCCATGGATATGGTGCCGCGGATCTCGCGCGCCCAGAAGATGGACGCGCTCTCCTCCATGGCTAATATCGCTGGCTACCGCGCGGTGATTGAGGCGGGCAACAACTTTGGCCGCTTCTTTACCGGCCAGGTAACGGCGGCAGGTAAAGTGCCCCCGGCCAAGGTATTGGTGATTGGCGCTGGCGTGGCAGGGTTGGCCGCGATCGGTACCGCTACCAGCCTGGGCGCCGTGGTGCGAGCCTTTGACGTGCGCCCTGAGGTCTCTGAACAAATCGAGTCCATGGGCGCTGAATTCCTGTTCCTCGATTTTGAGGATAGCCAGGATGGTTCTGAGAGCGGTGGCTACGCCTCGCCTTCAAGCCCGGAGTTCCGCGAGAAACAGCTTGAGTGCTTCCGCGAGCAGGCAGCCGATGTGGATATTGTCATTACCACGGCGCTGATTCCCGGCAAGCCCGCGCCCAAGCTTTGGCTGGAAGACATGGTCGAGGCCATGAAGCCGGGCTCGGTGGTTATCGACTTAGCCGCCGAGAAGGGCGGCAACTGCGATCTGACCAAGCCTGACGAGCGAGTGGTATCGGATAATGGCGTAGTGGTCATCGGCTACACCGACTTCCCTTCGCGCATGGCCACCCAGGCGTCGCTGCTTTACGCCACCAATATTCGCCATATGCTGACCGATCTCACCCCCGAGAAAGAGGGCGTGATCAATCACAATATGGAAGACGACGTGATTCGTGGCGCCACGGTGACTCACGAAGGCGAAATAACCTTCCCGCCACCGCCGCCCAAAGTAAAAGCGATTGCTGCCGCTAAGCCGAAGAAGAAAGAGAAAGAGCCCACGCCGGAAGAGAAAAAGGCCACTGAGCTGGCCGCCTTCAAAGCGCAAACCAAGCGGCAGGTGAGTCTACTGGCTGTTGGCGGCGTACTGATGCTGCTGCTGGGCCAAGTGGCGCCGGCGTCCTTTATGCAGCACTTTATTGTCTTTGTTCTTGCCTGCTTTATCGGCTTCCAGGTGATTTGGAAAGTGAGCCATTCGCTGCATACGCCACTAATGGCGGTAACCAATGCGATCTCGGGCATCATTATTTTGGGGGCGATTCTGCAAATTGGCTCCGGCAGCGCAGTGGTTAGCGTGCTGGCGGCGATCTCAGTGCTTATCGCGTCAATCAATATCGTGGGTGGCTTCCTGGTGACACGCCGGATGCTGGCCATGTTCCAAAAATCCTAAGCGGCGGAGAGACGATATGTTAGAGCAAGGATTCGTATCTGCCGCGGCAATCGCGGCGAGCGTACTGTTTATTCTGTCGCTAGGCGGCTTGAGTAACCAGGAGAAAGCCAAGCGGGCCGTATGGTACGGCATCGTGGGCATGGCGGTGGCGGTGTTCTTTACTGCCCTCGGCCCAGGTATTGGCGGCTACTGGTGGCTGATCCCGATGATGCTGATCGGCGCAGGCATCGGCGCCTATGTAGCGGGCAAGGTCGAGATGACCGAAATGCCTCAGCTAGTGGCAGCGCTACACAGTTTTGTTGGCTTAGCAGCGGTATTTGTGGCCTGGAGCGCCGATTTGGAGCGTCGCCGTGTTATGGCCGCGCGCGCCGCCGAAGCGTCTTTGGATCAGTTCTCCGCCTTTGCCGCGCTGGTAGCCACAAAAGCCCCTGATGAGCTGATGTTCCTGCAGGTTGAGGTGGTGCTGGGTATCTTCATCGGTGCGGTGACCTTTACCGGCTCGGTGATTGCCTTTGGCAAGCTCGCAGGCAAGGTGGATGGCAAGCCACGTCAGCTGCCCGGCGGGCATATGCTGAATGCTGGGGCGGCGGTACTGTCGCTGCTGTTGGCGATTCTCTATCTGAACGGTGCTGGCTTCTGGACGCTGTTGGTGCTTGCGGCGCTGGCGTTCTTTATCGGTTACCACCTGATTATGGGCATTGGCGGGGCCGATATGCCCGTGGTGGTCTCCATGCTCAACAGCTACTCTGGCTGGGCGGCGGCAGCTATCGGCTTCACGCTTTCCAACGACCTGCTGATTGTGACCGGTGCATTGGTGGGCTCATCCGGTGCGATTCTCTCTTACATCATGTGTAAGGCGATGAATCGCAACTTCGTCAATGTGATTCTAGGCGGCTTTGGCGGAAGCACTGGGCCCGCGGCAGAGATTGAAGGCGAGCAAGTGGCCATAGACGCCGGTGGTGTAGCGAGCGCCTTGAACGACGCCGACAGCGTTATTATCGTGCCGGGTTACGGCATGGCGGTGGCCCAGGCGCAAACCGCAGTGAGCGACTTGGTGCGTAAACTGCGTGCAGCGGGCAAGACCGTGCGCTTCGGTATCCACCCGGTGGCGGGCCGCTTGCCAGGGCATATGAACGTGCTGCTGGCGGAAGCCAAAGTGCCTTACGACATCGTGCTGGAAATGGATGAAATCAACGACGATTTCGCCACCACCGATGTGGTCATCGTGATTGGCTCCAACGACATCGTGAACCCTGCGGCCGAGGAAGACCCCAATAGTCCTATCGCTGGCATGCCGGTATTGAAGGTATGGGAAGCCAAGCAGGTGTTTGTCAGCAAACGCGGCCAGGGCACCGGTTACTCCGGTATCGAGAACCCGCTGTTCTTCAAAGACAACACGCGGATGTTCTACGGTGATGCCCGGGATAGCCTGAATACGCTGTTGCCGCTGATCGATTAGGCCTTTGTGTTTTAGCTACCCATGCAACTTAGCTGGACGCTAGGCTACTAAAAGCCATTAGGTACTGAGCCCGCGAGCAATCGCGGGCTTTTTAGTTTCTGTGCAGGGCGCGGCTACTCCTGCTATGGTCGAATACCCCCTTATGTGGTGAGCAATGGCTACTATGGATCAACGCCCCAACCCCCGAGTACTGCTGCGTTTGCTGGGTCTACTGCGCCCCTACCGCACGCGGTTGGCGCTGGCTGGCCTAGCGCTACTCATGGCCTCGGGAAGCGTGCTGCTGCTAGGGAATGGATTGCGTCTGGTCATCGACAGAGGCTTTCTCGCCGCTGATCAGCAGGCGTTGGCCCAAACACTGGGTTTAATGCTTGCCGTCGTCACGGTGCTGGCGCTTGCCTCTGCACTGCGTTACTACCAAGTGACCTGGATTGGCGAGCGCTTGGCCGCCAACCTGCGCCAGCGGGTGTTTGATCATTTGCTCACCTTGGAGCCAAGCTTTTTTGAAAGCGCCAGCGACGGCCGTGCCGCGGGGGAGATCGCATCACGCCTGACGGCGGACACCAGCGTACTACAGAGCCTGTTTGGCTCCTCGGTATCGCTGGCGCTGCGCAATCTGGTCATGCTGGTGGGCGCCGTGGTGCTCATGCTGGTCACTCAACCGTGGCTCTCGGCAATGGTGCTGATTGGCATCCCCGCCACTCTGCTGCCCATCGTGTGGTACGGCCGTCGGGTGCGGCGGCTTTCGCGTACCAGTCAGGATCGCGTGGCCGAACTGGGTCGCTATGCTGAGGAGGCGCTGAGCGGTATTAAAACGCTTCAGGCATTTACCCACGAGGCGGTGGATAAAAGCCACTATGGCCAGCGGGTTGAACAGGCGTTTGGCAGCGCCGTAGAGCGCACTCAGCAGCGCGCCTGGTTAACCGGTGTCGCTATGTTAGTGGTGTTTACGGCGGTTGGCTTAATGCTCTGGCAGGGCGGTCAGGCGGTGCTAGACGGCACCATGAGCGCGGGTGAGCTATCGGCGTTTATCTTTTACGCCGTGCTGGCAGCAGGGGCAATTGCCACCCTGGCCGAGGTCGCCGGGGATGTGCAGCGCGCGGCAGGAGCTGCAGAGCGCTTATTGGAGCTGCTCGATACGCAGCCCGCTATCCAGTCGCCGGTAAATCCGCAGCGCTTGCCAAGCCCTTCGCGTGGTGAGATTACCCTGGAGAACGTCACGTTTACCTACCCTGGTCGGGAAACCCCAGCGCTGAACGGGTTTGACCTGCACATTAAACCGGGAGAACGAGTAGCGGTGGTGGGGCCTTCCGGGGCAGGTAAAAGCACGCTGCTGGCGCTGCTGCTACGCTTTTATGACCCCAGCCAGGGGCGCATTACCTTGGATGATAGGGATGTCCGTACGCTAGATCTTGCCGCCTTGCGCCGTGCCATGGGGTTGGTGGCGCAGGAGCCGGTGCTGTTTAGTGGCTCGGTGGCCGAGAATCTGCGCTACGGAGACCCCGAGGCGGATATCGATAGATTGCGCCTTGCCGCCCAGGATGCCAGCACCCTCGACTTTATTGATGCGCTGCCCCAAGGCTTTGATACGCCCCTGGGGCCAGGTGGGGTGCAGCTCTCCGGTGGCCAGCGTCAGCGGCTCGCTATTGCCCGGGCGCTACTTAAAAACCCCGCGGTGCTGCTGTTGGATGAAGCCACCAGCGCCTTGGATGCGGAGAGCGAGCGGCTGGTGCAGCAGGCGCTGGATCGGCTGATGGTGGGCCGCACCAGCATCGTGATCGCCCACCGGTTGGCGACTGTCATCGCCGCTGACCGCTTGTTGGTGCTGGAGGGTGGGGAACTGGTAGCGGCGGGCACCCACGCTGAATTAATCACCACCAGCGCGCTCTATCGTCATTTAGCCGCGTTGCAGTTTGGCGGTGAAACGTTATAAAACGGTTCTTTTAACGATGGGAATACCGATGTCGAGTTTCTTTCAGCGCCTGAATGCCGTTAATGCCCCTTCGATTGGCCTGGGCTGCATGAACCTCTCCCACGGTTACGGTAGCATCGTGCCGGAAAGCGCAGCCTTACGGGCGCTGGATGAGGCCTTTGATATGGGCTATCGCCACTTCGATACCGCCACGCTGTATGGCGCCACCGCCAATGAAAGTGTGGTTGGGCGAGCTTTGGAGGGTAAGCGGCATCAGCTCTTTCTAGCTAGTAAATGCGGTATGGCGATGGATCCTGAATCAGGCAAGCGGGTCATTGATGGCCGCCCGGAAACCCTGCGCAAGCAGTGCGAAGCCAGCCTTGCACGCCTACGTACCGACCATTTGGATCTCTACTACCTGCACCGCTTGGATCGCCAAGTCCCCATTGAAGAGAGCGTGGGTGCGTTGGGGCGCCTGGTGGAAGAAGGCAAAATCGGTGGTGTGGGGTTATCTGAAATTTCTGCGCTAACATTGCGCCGTGCGGCAGCTGAATATCCTATCGCAGCGGTGCAGTCGGAATACTCGCTGTGGACGCGCAACCCTGAAATCGCCCTGATTGATGCGTGCCGCGAGGTGGGAGCAGCCCTGGTCGCGTTTAGCCCTCTGGGACGAGGCTTCCTAACCGGCGCCATTCAAGACCCCGCGCGTCTTGAAGAGGGCGATATGCGCCGTAACATGCCGCGCTTCAGCGCCGAAAACTACCCGCATAATATAAAACTATTTGAACGCCTTGCGACGCTGGCGCAGGCCTTAAGCGTCACGCCGGGGCAGCTGGCGCTGGCGTGGCTAAAAGCCAAAGGCGGCGATGTCATTCCCATTCCCGGCACCCGCTCACCTGATCATATGCGGGAAAATTTAGCCGCGGAAACGCTACATCTCGATGTCACCACCCTGTCTCAGTTGAATGCCATGATGACGCCAGACCAAGTTGCGGGGGCGCGATACAGTGAGGCGCAGCAAGCGGACATCGATACGGAAGAGTTTGAGTCACAGTAATGCAGGTAAATTGGCGATGTATAAAAACTATTAGATCAGTCACTAAAAGCAAATTGTGCCTATGATAGATGTGGGCTAAAAATGTACCAAGTGAGTGACGCGTCCTTTTATCACACGTTGCTGTTTGAGCACGCTGATAAGGGCGCTCACCGTCAGTTGACTTGGTAGCGGCTCTTTCACCATAACCAAGACGAACGCAACCAAGACAAAAGCAGTTAAGACAAAATGACGTTAGAGGGAGAGAGCTATGAGTGGTAAATGTCCTGTAATGCATGGTGGTAATACCTCCACGGGCACGTCTAATAAAGACTGGTGGCCGGAAGGGATTAACCTGGATATCTTGCACCAGCAAGACCGCAAATCAAACCCGATGGACGCTGATTTTGACTATCGGGAAGAGGTCAGAAAGCTCGATTTTGACGCGCTCAAGCAAGACGTCCACGCGCTGATGACCGACAGCCAGTCCTGGTGGCCAGCTGATTGGGGTCACTACGGCGGCTTGATGATCCGCATGGCATGGCACTCTGCGGGCACCTACCGTCTTGCCGACGGCCGCGGCGGCGGTGGTACCGGCAGCCAGCGTTTTGCACCACTCAACTCCTGGCCGGATAACGTCAGCCTTGATAAGGCGCGTCGTCTACTGTGGCCGATCAAGAAGAAGTACGGCAACAAAATTAGCTGGGCGGACTTGATGATTCTGGCCGGCACCGTTGCCTATGAATCTATGGGGCTTCCTGCCTACGGATTCTCATTTGGCCGTGAGGATATCTGGGAACCCGAAAAAGACATCTACTGGGGCGATGAGAAAGAGTGGCTGGCACCTTCCGACGAGCGCTACGCGGACGTTGAAAAGCCGGAAACCATGGAAAACCCGCTGGCTGCCGTGCAGATGGGCCTTATCTACGTTAACCCTGAAGGTGTTAATGGTGTGCCCGACCCGTTGAAAACTGGCCAGCAGGTACGTGAAACCTTCGCCCGTATGGCGATGAACGACGAAGAGACCGCTGCACTCACAGCCGGTGGCCACACGGTAGGTAAGTGTCACGGTAACGGCGATGCGGCAGCGCTGGCGGCTGAGCCCGAAGCGTCAGATGTTGAAAACCAGGGCTTTGGCTGGGGCAACCCAACCATGGCTGGCAAGGCGAGCAATGCCGTAACGTCTGGCATTGAAGGCGCCTGGACAACCAATCCGACCCAGTTCGACATGGGCTATTTTGACCTGCTGTTCGGCTACGAGTGGGAGCTGCGCAAGAGCCCGGCCGGTGCTCACCAGTGGGAGCCGGTGAACATTAAGGAAGAGGATAAGCCGGTTGACGCCAGTGACCCCTCTATCCGCCACAATCCGATCATGACCGATGCGGATATGGCCATGAAAATGGATCCGACCTATCGAGCCATTTGCGAAAAATTCATGGCGGATCCTGAGTACTTCAAGCAAACGTTCGCCAAAGCGTGGTTCAAACTGACCCACCGTGATTTAGGCCCGAAAGCGCGCTACATCGGCCCGGAAGTGCCCGCTGAAGACTTGATCTGGCAGGATCCCATTCCGGCTGGCAGCACCGACTACAGCGAAGAAGTCGTTAAGCAGAAAATCGCCGAGGCCGGCCTGAGCATCAGTGACATGGTCAGCACCGCCTGGGACAGTGCCCGCACTTACCGCGGCTCTGACATGCGTGGCGGCGCCAACGGTGCCCGCATTCGTTTAGCGCCTCAGAAAGACTGGGAAGGCAACGAGCCTGCGCGCCTCGCCAGCGTATTAGCCGTATACGAGAAGATTTCTGCTGACACCGGCGCCAGCCTTGCGGATGTAATTGTTCTAGCGGGCAGTTTTGCGATCGAAAAAGCCGCTAAAGCCGCAGGCTACGACGTTCGCGTACCTTTCCTGAAAGGGCGTGGCGATGCTTCTGCCGAGATGACCGACGGCGAATCGTTCGAGCCGCTAGAGCCGCTGGCTGACGGTTTCCGCAACTGGCAGAAGAAAGAGTACGTGGTCAAGCCGGAAGAGCTGCTGTTGGATCGCGCTCAACTGATGGGGCTGACCGGGCCGGAAATGGTCGTGCTACTGGGCGGTATGCGTGTACTCGGCACCAACTACGGTGGCACCAAGCACGGCATATTCACCGACCGTGAAGGCCAGTTGACCAACGACTTCTTTGTCAACTTGACCGATATGGGCAACAGCTGGAAGCCGGTGGGCAAAAATGCCTACGAGATCCGCGACCGTCAAACCGACGCCGTGAAGTGGACGGCTACCCGCGTTGACCTGGTGTTCGGCTCTAACTCGCTGCTGCGCTCCTACGCGGAAGTCTACGCCCAGGATGATAACGACGAGAAGTTTGTCAAAGACTTTGTCGCCGCCTGGACGAAAGTGATGAACGCGGATCGCTTTGACGTCGCCTAAGCGCTCACACTAAGTACTGGGCACTGTAGTTCTTGTGTAAGTAAGCCTGCATCTTAGGATGCAGGCTTTTTATTGGGCGCTCACTAAGAGGCACCCAAGCGGGTGCCTCTTAGCCTTATTCATGATGAGAAATTAGAACTCTTCCCACTCCGCTACTGCATGCTTTTGCTGAGTGGCCTGGGGAGGGCGGCTAGGCGCTTGAGGTAGTGCAGTGCCTGTCCGCGCTTTATGTGCTGCCGTATAGGGTAGCGCAGAGTTTTCAGCGCCACCTTTACTAAGCACAAACTCGCTCATCAGTTGATCCAGCCGCCGCGCGTTGTCGCGCATATTAGTGGCAAGATTAGCGCTCTGGCTGACCATGGCAGCATTCTGTTGGGTCATCATGTCCATTTCTGCTACGGCGGTATTGACCTGTTGAATCCCTGTGGTTTGTTCCCGGGCGCCGGCGGCAATCTCGGCGATGACATCCGACACCTGGGCCACGCTGTGGCGAATCTCATTCATACGTTCAGCTGCCTCCTTGACGATATCGCCGCCTTCTCTTGAGTGGCTCACCGACATATCAATCAGCGCACGAATATCATGCGCCGCGGATGCGGAGCGACTGGCGAGCGTACGAACCTCGCTGGCCACCACTGCGAACCCACGGCCCTGCTCACCGGCGCGGGCGGCTTCTACAGAAGCATTGAGTGCCAAAATATTGGTTTGAAACGCAATAGAGTCAATCAAGCCGATAATATCGCTAATTTTATTGGCCGAATCACTGATTGCGGCCATCTTAGCTTCCATTTGGTTCATGGACTCGGTGCCACGCTCTGAGGCACTGGCGGCTTCTAGCGCGAGGCTATTCGCCTGTTCGGAGGCTTGGGAAGTATGCGCTACCGTGGAATGAATTTGCTCCATTGAGGCGGAGGTTTCCTGGAGATTAGCCGCCGCTTGTTCGGTTCGCGATGAAAGCTCATGGGTACCATTCGCCATGTCGCTGGCATCGGATAATACCGTGCGAGCGTTTTGGCGCACCTCCTGCAGGGTGGACTGCATGCGCTCCACAAAGGCATTAAAGCCGTGGGCGAGGTCGCCAATTTCATCCTGGCTTTTGGCTTCTAAGCGGCGCGTCAAATCGCCTTTTCCTTTGGCAATATCCGCCATGGCACTGGCGGTATGCTTGATAGGCGCAAGTGAACGCCGCGCCGCGTAGGCAACCACTACCAGCAGCAAGACCAATAGCACGCCCCCCGCCAGCAGCAGCGACTGCAGCAGGCTGTTGGTTACGGAGGTAAAGGCGGCGATAGGAACGGTAACTCCCACTACCCACGAGGTGCCTTCAACGGGGTTCCACATCAGGATAGTGTGCTCACCGCTAGGCATGGTTATTTCGCCGGAGCCCGCCGTGCCGCTGAGTATCTGCTGACTTAGCGCATCCAGCCCTTGATAGCCTTGCTGGTCGGCATCGGTGTAATTAAGCGACATGCGATACTCTTCAACCGGATGAGCAATGACCTTCCCTTGGCTGTCGATTAACCAGCCGTAGCTGCCTTTGCCAACATTAATACCGGAGGTGATATCAGACAATGATGACAGCGAGAAGGCGATACCTATCAAGCCGATACGTTTGCCACGTTCATCGAAGAGAGTTTCGACCATCATTGCTGCTGGAAGGTTGGTTGCCATTGACACGAAAGGGTCTAGGATGAGGCTGTCAGCAGTGCCGTCAACAACAAGTGCTTTGAAATAGGGACGCTCAGAAATATTCAGTCTGGCCCCTTCTTGGTTAATCGTATTTCCAGCAGTATCCGATATAAACAGGGACTCAATGGTGCCGTCTGACGTATAGCGTTTGGCAAGCCACTCAACGTGGGTGTCAAGGGGGGCGCCCGGGACAAAACGTTCGTCCAGCGCAAGCACTGACAGCCAGTTACGATATCCACTAATCCAGCGGCTAATTTCATCCGAACGCGCTTTTACTTGTCGCTCTCCGGCATTGTCTAGCAGTTCTGGAATAGCCTGATTAAGCTGCTGATTGACGACAATGCCTAGAATAACGGCCACCACTAACAGTGGAATGGCGACAGCGGCTAACAGTTTCTGTGTCAGCGAAAGACGAGAAATTCTTTTCATTTTTTGCCTCGATATTTGACCAGTAATAGGTCACTGATTTATGCCGTACTTTAGCTAAGTTGCTTTTCCCTATGAGTTATTGCCGCTGTCAGTCATTGCCAGCCAATCATGCTCAATTCATTAATCGCGGCTAATTTATAAGATATTAATGTTAATTTAGGTAGTTTTTTAATTTTTATCGTAATGCTCACATGGCAGCTCATGTGGTTTTTATGGGCGAGCAAGAACAAGCAATGTCAGTCATTACTGTTTTGCTACTTACATCGAAATTTATGAGAGGTTGTAGGTAGTTGTCGCTGAGCTAAACTAAAAAAGCACCCAAGAGGGTGCTTTTTAGTCTTATACCCGGCGGAACATTAGAACTCCTCCCACTCCGCTACGGTATGCTTTTGCTGAGTGGTCTGGGGAGGGCGGCTAGGCGCTTGAGGTAGTGCTGTGCCTGTCCGCGCTTTATGTGCTGCCGTATAGGGTAGCGCAGCGTTCTCAGCGCCACCTTCACTAAGCACAAACTCGTTCATCAGTTGATCCAGCCGTTGCGCATTGTCGCGCATATTGGTGGCAAGCGTGGCGCTCTGGCTGACCATGGCAGCATTCTGCTGGGTCATCATATCCATCTCTGCCACTGCTGTGTTGACCTGTTGGATGCCTGTGGTTTGTTCCCGTGCGCCGGCGGCAATCTCGGCGATGACATCCGAGACCTGAGTAACGCTGTGGCGAATCTCATTCATACGTTCAGCCGCCGCCTTGACGATATCGCTGCCTTCTTTTGAGTGGCTAACGGACATATCAATCAGCGCACGAATATCATGCGCCGCAGAGGCTGATCGACTGGCTAGCGTGCGCACTTCGCTGGCAACCACAGCGAACCCACGGCCCTGCTCGCCGGCGCGGGCAGCCTCTACTGACGCATTGAGTGCCAAAATATTGGTTTGAAATGCAATCGAGTCAATCAAACCAATAATGTTGCTTATCTTATTGGCTGACTCGCTGATAGCGGCCATCTTGGCTTCCATTTGAGTCATGGACTCGGTGCCGCGCTCTGAGGCATTGGCGGCTTCTAGCGCCAGACTATTTGCCTGCTCGGAGGCCTGGGACGTATGCGCTACAGTGGAATGAATTTGTTCCATTGAGGCGGAGGTTTCCTGGAGATTAGCCGCCGCTTGTTCGGTACGCGATGAAAGCTCATGGGTACCATCCGCCATATCGCTGGCATCGGATAATACCGTACGAGCGTTTTGGCGTACCTCCTGCAGGGTGGACTGCATGCGCTCGACAAAGGCATTAAAGCCGTGGGCGAGGTCGCCAATTTCATCCTGGCTTTTGGCTTCTAAACGGCGCGTTAAATCGCCTTTTCCTTTGGCAATATCGGCCATGGCACTGGCGGTATGCTTGATAGGCGCAAGTGAACGCCGCGCCGCATAGGCAACTACCAACAGGAGCAATACCAATAGTACGCCCCCCGCCAGCAGCAGCGACTGCAGCAGGCTATTTGTTACGGTCGTAAAGGCAGTGATAGGAACGGTGACCCCGACCACCCAGGAAGTGCCTTCCACTGGGCTCCACATGAGAACGGTCTGCTCGCCGCTGGGCATGGTTATTTCACCGGAGCCCGCCGTGCCGCTGAGTATCTGCTGACTTAGCGCATCCAGCCCTTGATAGCCCTGCTGATCGGCATCGGTGTAATTGAGCGACATGCGGTACTCTTCAACCGGATGCGCAATGACCTGCCCTTGGCTGTCGATTAGCCAGCCGTAGCTGCCTTCACCAACATTAATATCGGAGGTGATATCAGACACGGCGGCCATTGAGACAGTCATGCCCAGCAGTCCCGCTCGATTGCCGCGTTCATCGAATACAGTATCAGCAACAATAGCCGTTGGCAGGCCGCTCACCATGGAGATAACCGGATCGCTGAGCAGACTATCCTGGGTGCCGTCCGTCACTAAGGCTTTGAAATAAGGACGTTCGGCTATCTGCAAGTTGACGCCAGCGTGCGTTAACGTAGCACCCGTGGCATCAGTGAAGAACAGTGACTCGATGGTGCCCCCCGGCGGGTAGCGCTTTTCGAGCCAATCGCGGTGAGAGGCAAGCGGCACGTCTTCCACCAAACGCTCATCCTGAGCAAGTACGGAGATCCAATTACGGTACCCGGTAATCCACCGGCTGATTTCATCGGCCCGGGCTTCTACTTGCCGCTTACCGGCATTATCGATTAACGCTGGAATAGCCTGGTTAAGCTGTTGATTGACCACAAAGCCTAAAATAACGGCTACCACTAAGAGAGGAATAGCGACAGCGACCAGCAGTTTCTGCGTCAGTGAGAGACGAGAAATTTTTTTCATTTGTTGCCTCGATATGTTGGCCAGAAGCTGATCACAAGAATATTGGTGAGTGTCATGTTCTGGCTGTTTTATGGTTCCCTGGAATTTTTTACAGCCGCTAGTCATTAACAGCCGATGACTCTTAATGTTTGCTAGTTTTATTATTTTTAATTGAACTAAGCCTTCGGTTTTAATGGCAACGCGGCTAATGGGAAAGTGCACTTTAATAGCTAGTAAAGTGGAACTAAGTAGTGTGTTCCCATTGTTCAATGTGGCGACTCTTTTAGCGCTGCCAAAGCGGCTTGATTGGTCTGCCGCCATCACGAAGGCCATGATATCGCTACAAGGCATGGCGTTCTTTTCCGCGAGAGAGGCGAACAATATCGGCCATCACGGCTAGCGCAATTTCAGCCGGAGTTTTACTACCCAGATTAAGCCCAATGGGCATGGCAATTCTTGCTACCTGGCTTTCTGTCAGGCCGCCGGAACGTAATAGCCGCTCTGCCCGCTGTTGCGAGGTTTGCTGGGAGCCCATAACGCCAATGTAAAAGGCTTCCGTTCGGACGGCTTCGATCATTGCTAAATCATCGATACGCGGGTCGTGGGTCAAGGCCACAACGGCGGTATTGGCATGGCAACCGCCCGAGGCGATAAACACGGAGGGCAGCACCGCCTGCACTTCCACGCCCGCGACAGCAAAATTTTGCCTAGCCTCGTCTCTGGGATCGCAGACAATCACCTCAAAGCCCAGCGTTTGGGCAAACAGCGCACAGGGCTCAGAGATCGCAGAGATCCCCGCGATGATCAGCCGTAGCGCAGGGCCTATGCGAATATTGACGCTAGCTGTATCGAAGGTAACGGCGGGCTCGGTGTTATTCGAGAGGTTAAAGCGCTTGCCGCTGCCATCCAACTTGATACAGCGGGTTAGCGGTTGGCGACCCAGTAACGTGGCATGCATCACTTCTAGGTGAGTGAGGTTTTCGGTGTTGGGCGCTAGCCGTTCAACCAGTATTTCTAGGCTACCACCGCAGGGTAAACGAATATTCGCTGAACCAGCATCCCCGCCATAGCGCACCCGTTGAACCGGTTCGTTAAACTCACCCTTTTGAAGCCGTGCGATAAAGTCCTCTTCGACACAGCCACCTGACAGTGACCCCAGATAGTCGCCTGTCGAACATGCTACCAGCATGGCACCCGGCTCCCGGGGGGCTGAGCCAAAGGTTTTTAGCACCGTACACAGCCAAACGGTCAGCCCCTGGTTGGCCCACTTCAGCGCCCGTTCGATAACCTGTAGATCAAGATGGTGCATTAACTCGCCGCCTCCAGGGGAAGTCGAAGGGCGGCTTTCAGTGCATCGCGAATGGTGTCAGGGGTAAAAGGGGGATGGGTAAAGCGTACCCCCGTGGCATCAAAAAGCGCGTTGGCAATCGCGGGAGCGCCGGGAAGTGAGGCGGACTCCCCAACACCGAGTGGGGGCAGTTCAGGGCGATCAAGCAGCATGACGTCGATGGGAGGAAGCTCCGAGAAACGTAGAATAGGGTAGCCGCCCCACTCTCTGCTGGTCGGTAAACCATCCTCAAAGGTTACCCGCTCCTTTAATGTGCGGCTGAGCATCTGGATCACATTGCCATGCACCTGATGGCGAACGCCGGCGGGGTTCACCATCAAGCCCGCATCCTGACCCACATATAAGTTCTCAATGACAACCCGCCCACTCTTCACATTGACTTTTAGCTCAATCACCCAGGCGGCGAGCGCGGCACCAAAGCCTGGAAATTTACTATGTACGTACTGGGCGTAAGCGAAGCCTCGGCCGTAGCGCCACTCTCCATCGCTTCTCGGGTTGGTGTTGGCGGTACAGGGTTTCCAGTTCGCATGTTCGGCTAACGCTTCGACAAGCTCGCAGGCGCGGTTATCGGCTAAGTAGCGCAACCGATAGGCGACAGGATCTTCACCCGCCAAGTAGGCGAGTTCATCAATATAGCTTTCGTGGGCGAAAGTGCTGGGCAGCGCCGAGACACCACGCAGCCAGGAGGCACGCACCAGGGTCGGGACGTCGTCGCATACTATTTGGCGATGAGGGTAGCGGTAGGGCGGCACCGATGTTCGATCTCCCATCTCAAAGGGGATATCAATGGGTGAGGCGGCGCCGGTCAGCAGCAGTGCCAGAGTGGGCGCACTGTTAGAGGGGTAACGCGTATTAAAGCGATAGCCTGCCGGGCTGCCATCTGCGTTCAAGCCGCCCTGGATGGCCATATACTGAGCAGCCCCTTTAGGCTCCCAGGTGTGCTCCTGCTCACGGGTTAGTTGCACACGAACAGGTCGACCCACCGCCTGAGACAGCAGCACTGCATCCGCGCCAACGTCGTCGGCGCAGTTGCGGCCATAGCAGCCCGAGGTTTCCATGCGGGTAATGGTGATAACGCCTTCATCCAAACCGGTAAGGCGGGCGAGGTCGGCGCGCAGGCTGTGTGGATTTTGGGTGCCCGACCATACGTGCAGGCCATCTTCGTTGGCATCGGCGACAGAGCACGAAGGGCCAATGGAGCCATGCAGTTGGAAAGGCCACACATAGTGACGATGGAGCGGATGTTGCGCGGCAGCCAGAGCGCTGTCGAGATCACCTTCTTCGAGGAGTATGCGCTGTTTGCTGGGCAGGTCGAGCAGTGCTTGCTCTATGTTGTCCAACTGAGGCAAGCCTTCGATTGGGCGCCACTGGATCTTTAGCTGTTTGGCTGCGGCAGCAGCCTGCTCTTCACGCTCGGCCACCACGCCAACAAAGTCACCGACCACCACGACACTTATCACACCTGGCAAATGAGCCACAGAGCTTTCATCTACCGCGATTAAACTGTTGCCAATAAAGTCGCCGCTATCATGGCCTACATAAGGCGGACGAATCACTCGCCCATGCAGCATGTTGGGCAGCCGCAGGTCGTGGATAAAAGTCAATTGCCCGGTGGCCTTGGCGGGTATATCCACGCGGGAGGTTGATTGGCCGACCAGGGTATAATGGCTGACCGGCTTAAGCGGCACCTCATCGGCAAGCTTTAATGCATGACGGGTGCCCCGCAGCAACTCCCCAAAGCTAACGGATGAGCGGTTATTATCACTTGGCGTAATAGCGCCGTTCTGGCAGCTAAGTAGTGAGCGCTCAGTGTCAAAGTGCTTTGCTGCCAGTGTTAATAGGTACTCCCGCGCCTGAGCGGCAGCTCGACGTAAAGGCTCGGCAGTGATCTGAATCGACGCACTGGCAATGGTGGGGCCTTGGTTGGGGGCTTCAACGGAGTTGCCCAGCACCATGGTGACGCTGTCGAACGCGACGCTCAGCTCTTCTGCAACAATTTGAGCGAGCGCCGTGCGTATGCCAGTGCCCAGGTCTACGTGGCCGTTGAAAGCCACGATATGACTATCGCTCAGTACGGCAATGAATATCTCAGGCTCATGAGGGGTAAAGTTTGAGTGTGTACCTGGCTGTCCGGGCGCGGGCTTGGGGGGCGTAACCGGGTCGCGATAGATCACCAGAACATCAGACCCATACAGCAGTGACTCTCTTGTATAGTCTGATTTATAAGCCATGCCTGCCTCCCACGCTAGCGTTTTAGGTAATCAGTGCAGATTAATTTGAGGTGATCAAAGAGCGATAACTAAGGTAAAATTGTAGCGTGTACGCCATAAAAGCATGATGAATTGATCCAGCGCAAGCAGTATTTAAAGCGTTGATGCATCATTTTGTTAACCAGTGCCATACTCGATACACATCGTCGCTAATAGATTAAGGATATGGAATGACAACGGATAGTGCGCTCAAACACTCGTCTACCGGCGAACACCCCACACCTTCAGAGCAGGGGTATGATTTTTCTGAGCAAGTAGGCCATCTACTGCGTAAAGCCTACCAGCGGCATACGGCTATTTTTCAGCGCTACAGCAGCGATAAACAGCTCACTGCCATTCAGTTTGTCACGCTGTGCACGGTGATGGAGCGAGGCCCCAGCTCGCTAACCGATATCGTCAACGCCACGGCGATTGATCCAGCCACCATCCGTGGCGTCATTAAACGCCTTAAAGCACGTGAGTGGATCTCGCTTACCACCGACCCCAATGATCAACGCAAAGTCATGGTGGTGATCACCGAGCCCGGTGCGGCATTAGTCGAGGGCATGGTGCCCAGTGCCAAGCAAATTAGCGATCAGACCATGAAAAACCTCAACCCGGCAGAGCGGATCGCTTTGATGCATCTGCTGGAAAAAATGAACGCGGATGGGTGAGCCAAAAGAGAGGCTCGCGCTCCCGCGCTTTCGGAGTACGCCTAACGCTTCATTAAGTAACCCAGCGTTTCATCCAGCCCAATCACATCCCCATACTTGCTATCGATATCAAACAGGTTAGCTTCATGGGGCGCGGGGTGGCGGTCGCCCACGCAATCGCGCACCACCATCACCCGAAAGCCGTGCTGTACGCCGTCAACGGCGGTGGCGCGAATGCAGCCGCTGGTGGAGCAACCGGTAATGATCAGCGTATCGATCCCCATGGCGACCAGCGTGGAGGCCAGCGAAGTACCAAAGAAGGCGCTGGCATACTGCTTGGTCATTACCAGCTCATCTTCTCGGGGTGCCACTTCGGGGCAGAACTCCGCATAGGGGTTGCCCGCCACCATTGCCCGCATGACCGGTGCCTTCTTGACCCAAATGCCGCCATCGGTTTGATCCGGGGCATGATACAGGATGTTGGTGTGGATAACCGGCGTGCCAGTGCGCCGTGCGGTATGGAGTAGCGGCGGCATATTGGCCACCGCATCCACCACACCCTGGGCAAATAACGGCGAACCGGGCGTGGTGTAGCCCTGCATAAAATCAACCACCAGCAGCGCGGGTCTTTTGCCAAAACCTATGCGTCCATCCCACACGCCCTTGTAGTTGTCATCTAAGCTGCCACCAATATCGCTGGCTGCCTGGCTGGGGGTCGTCATAGTGCTATCTCCTAGTAAGCCCCTGATAAGAGGGCGCCCGCGCCCGGTACGATGGGCTCCAGGTCGAGTGCCTTGAGCATGGCGTAGGTGGTCGCGATAGCTGCGGTCACGACGGGCTTTCCGGTTAAGGCTTCTACCTTGGCGACGGCCGGTAGTGACGGCATTTGCACACAGGCTGACAAGACGATAGCGTCCACGTTACTTAAATCAAGACTGGCGACGATCTCGGGAAGATTGGCGGGATCGTGGCGAGCGACATCCAGGTTATTGGGGATCTCAAGCGCCCGATAGTCGAGCACGTCAATGCCTTCCTGACGGATGTAGTCGACCACCATTTCGGTCAGCGGCTTCATGTAAGGCGCCACGACCACCACACGTTTGGCTTTCATCACACCCAGAGCATCAACCAGCGCACCGGCGCTGGTGACCACCGGCGTATCGCAGCCGTTCTCTTCGGTGCGGCTGCGCAGACGCTTTTGCGACTCTCGGTGGTAGCCGGGCCCCATCGCCATAATGGCGACTAGGCAGGCATACCCCATCACATCCACTGCTGCATCGGAGAGCTCCAAGGCACAGCGGTCAGACTCCGCATCCATAGCGGCCAGCTCGTCCTTGCTGACGGTTTTCATGCGCATACGGCTGGAGTGGTAGGTAAAGCGTTCCGGGCGAATCAACTGCCGTGCAGCGAGCATGGCAGGTATCTCGGTCTCCATGGTGATATTGGAGCTGGGGACGATCTGGCCGATACGGTATGTTTTAGTGGTAGTGCTGGAGGTCATGATCATTGGCCTTTGTTAGAGTTGTGTGCCCAGGAAGTCTTCAAACGCGGCAAAAAAGCCCTCGAAGTCATCCCAGGGAATCATGTGACCCGCTTGTTCTGCGGTAGAAATACGAACCGTCGGTAGCAGGGTGCGTATTTCGGCGCGATCCTCATCCTGGATAACCCCGCCCTTGCCTGCACACATCAGCAGCGTGGGTACCTTGATGCCGGGAAAATCCTGGTGGATATCGACGCTATGGAACTCTTCAAACGCCTGAACGATGGCGGGCTCAAAGCAAGTGTGTAACCACTCGGCGCGTAATCGCAGCTGCTCGTCGCTCCAGGTGGGGCAGTAGTGGCGCATGGTCTCGATATCGGCACCCCGGGTGCAATCGCGAATCGAATCCACGTACCAGGGCAGCTTGCTGGGGTACTCACGGCGTCCTGGCCCTGAAACCGGTGGGTCGATCAGTACCAGTTTGTCGATGCCTTTGGCGCCGCGACTCATGGCGCGTAGCGCAAAGCGCGCACCCATGGAGTGGCCCGCCAGAATGACATCGCTTAGACCCAGCGCATCGATAAAGGCGATCACATCGTCGGCGCAGGTGTCGGTGTCATAGGCGAGGTCAGGCCCGGTGGACGACAAGCCGCGTCCACGGACATCCAGCACATAAGTGTCGAAATGCTGACCGAGCCGCTCGGCCACAAAACGCCAGGTGATAGCCGGGCTGGTAATGCCCGGTATCAGCACCAGCGGCTGGCGCCAAGTCTCGGCGCTGTTACTGAAGCGCAGGTAGTGCTGACGAATACCATTGGCGTGCACGTTGGCGCCATAGAGATAGGTGCTGCTCATGCCGGACTCCCTTGACTGGTTGGTTGCTTCAGCGGTACTTCAAAGGGGTCATAGGCGAATACCCAGGCCGGGTCTTCATCTTCCCGTAACCAGGTATTGTCGTGGGAAACCTGCTGAACCCGCGAGGCGCGCTCAAAACGGTTGGTGCGGTAAAGTTCGAATGCCTGCTGGTAGTTCTCGGCGCCCACTTCCTCCAGGCAGCGCACTAGCATGGCAGCATCTTCAATTGCCATAGCGGCGCCCTGGGCCATATGAGGCTTCATCGGGTGGCAGGCATCGCCCAGCAGCACTAGCCGGTTTTCATGCCACAGGGGCAGCGGGTTGCGCTCCAACAGCGGCCACTTGGTGACGCTTTCGGTGCAGTCGATCAGCGCTTGCACAGTGGGGTGGTAACCCTCGAAGGCCTTGCGCATCTCTTCCCGTGAGCTGCCGACGAAGGAAGTGCCGTGGTTCCAATCGGGTTCAGGCACGCCAGTCACGTAGTAATACTCCTTCTCGTCGCCGGTCACGAAGTACACCATCATGTGACGGTCTTCCGACCACCACTTCACGCAGGCTTCAAAATCCAGGTCATAAGCCTTGAGCTTTTCTGCTGATATAATTGCCCGGTGGGCAACCCAGCCGCTATAGATCGGGGCTTCAGGGCCGAGCAGCTTCTCGCGCAGGCGTGAATTAACGCCATCAGCGCCGATTACCAAATCAGCTTCTTCGATTGAGCCATCGGCGAAGGTCATAACGACCTTGTCGCCGCTGTCATCCACATCGACCAGACGCTTATCGAAATGAAGATTGTCCTGGTCGAGTGTGCTGACCATCAATTCGTGCAGATCACCACGATGAACGGTGATGTAGGCCGCCCCATAGTTTTCGCGAGCAAACTCGCCCAGCGGGATGCGCGACTGATACTCGCCGGTCATGCCGTTGCGGCTGAACCAGTAATCGGGATGTGAGCCCATGGCATTGAGCTTCTCCTCAATGCCGATCCGGCGCATCACTTTCATCACGTTGGGGCCAAGGTGAATGCCTGCCCCAAGACGCGCAAACGCTGGTGCCTGTTCGTACACCTTGGTGGGGTAACCTGCTTGCTGCAGCAGCGCGCCTGCAGCGGCGCCGCCAAGGCCTGCGCCAATAACGGCGATGGTGGGTTTGTTGTTCATATACTGGTTTCCTCGCTGTTTTATTCGCCTATCACTCGTTTCTGAATGCGTTCGTGAATGCTATAAAACAACGTATACACCATTTATTTTTTGGTCAAGAATTAGTTTCGAAATTATTTTTTAACAAGAATGGGACGTTGTTTTTAATTAAATATATGAATTTAATGTATTTATCGTTGTTTTTTTGGTTTTGTGCAAAAACTTGAAAAACGCATCCATTGAGTGATATACGTTTATTAGTCTTGTTTTTATGGCGTATGCACCTTTAATGTTCGATGAGTATTAGCTCTGCACTTAGCTGGTGCAAGTCGATTGGCCGCATGTGAAAGGGAGATGAAAATAGGCTGGTTTAAGGTGCTACGAAGCGTGTTTGGCAGGCAGTATTTATTAGTAAAATCTAAGTCATATCCAAGCCCTATCCAGAGCAAGAGTGCGGGCTTAACAATAACGATGATGATCCCCTATGACGCTAAAGCTAACTATCAATGGGCAAGAACATGAGCTGGCCGTGCCGCCGCAGATACCATTGCTCAATGTGTTGCGTAACGACCCGGCGCTCAATGGGCCTAAGTATGGCTGTGGTTTGGGCGAGTGTGGGGCATGCAGCGTATTGATTGATGGCATGGCAGCACGCTCCTGCGTACTGCCCGTGTCTGCTGCCGTTGGTCATGAGGTAACCACCCTTGATGGTCTTTCCCAGAACGGTGAGCTTGACCCTGTACAACAAGCCTTTATCGATGCTCAGGCAGCCCAGTGTGGCTACTGTTTGAACGGTATGATCATCACTGTTCGTGCGCTGCTAAATCATAATACTCAACCCTCTGCGCAGCAGATTCGCACCGCTTTAGAGCATAACCTCTGCCGATGTGGCACCCATGTTGAAATTCTGCAGGCAGCGGAACGTGCCGTGATCCTTAACGCGGCTGCGTTGCAGGAGGCACCTCATGAGTGAAGGGACGATGCTCCATGGCCAGCAAAAACAGGCCGGCATCCCCCCCGCGCTGCTGGCGCAGGCACGTTTTGGTGTCGTCGTGCGCCCAGCGTACTACCGGTGGAATGGCGAGCGTTTTGAGAGTGATCGCTTAGTGGGCGTCGATAGCAGCAGCATTGCCTCACTATCTGGATCTATTGAAGTCGTGGTGGAAGGGGATTTTGTGGGGGTGGTTGCCGATAGTTTGGCCTTGGCAACCGATGCCGCTAAACAGCTGAAGGTTGAGTGGCAGGCCGTTCACCAAGCGCCCGAATCTGATAGCGATCAAGCGCCCTCTGAATCGCCTCTTGTTAAGTCTAGCCCGTCATACACGCATTCGAACCATGGGTATGGATGGCCGAGTCGCATGCGCTGGGGCAATCACCCTAGCTGGGTAATTGCCGATTGCCGCGACCAACAATTGAGTGTGTGGGGGCAAACCGTCACCCCAGCGGCGCTGAAACAGGATCTAAGCCGGTTAACCGCGCTGGATATTAGCCAGATTGAGCTGTACAGCGCCGATGATAAGCACGCATCAAGTCAGGCCTCAGGGCTGGGTCGCCATTGCGGTGACGATGCCGCCGTGGATGCGGCGTTGATGTCGCGGGCGTTGGGCGGCCCGGTAGCCGTTTGGCTCGATGCCCGCTACGCCAAGGATGTTCAGGCATTGGGCCAAGCGCAGCGAATTACCCTAAACGCGGACATTGCCAGTAGTGGTGAGATAGCCCGTTATCACTATCAGCAGGCCAATCTCACCGGTGAAGTGGCTGCCGTAGGATTGTTGTTAAGTGGTAGGGCCGCGATAGCAACGCCTAGAGCTGAGGCCACCGCCGGCGAGCAAGACACAACGCCGTTCTCGCCCTATATATTTCGCGATCAATACCTTGCCGCACGCTCCCAGCCAGACTCGCTCTCCACCAATTCCACCTTGATGGGTATACAGCAGACGTTCGCTCGGGAATCTTTTTTAGATGAGGTTGCCCGCGAGAGTGACCAAGACCCTGTCGCGCTGCGACTTCGCCATCTTGACGATGCGCGTGGTATTGAACTGATTGAGTCCGTCGCTAAACGGGCCGAGTGGCAAAGGGCGTCCAATCCATCAGCGGACTCTTTACCCCAGGATCTATTGCGCGGGCGGGGTTTTGCCTACTCCCAACTACCTGACCGCGAACAACGCGTAGAATCGGGAGTGCGCTCTGCCTGGATTGCCGATGTTGAGGTCAATCGTATTACCGGCGATGTTCAGCTTACCCGTTTGGTGGTGGGGCAGGACGCTGGCCCTGATGTGGATACTAATCGCCTTCAGCGAACGCTACAGGCCCGGGTCTTGGGTGAAGCGCGCCCCCTTTTGGGGCAGGCGCCTAGTTTCGACGAGTGGGGTGACGGTAGTCGTACGCTGACTGAACGTGAAGATTCCGCAGGATTACCAACCACCGCACCTTCTTTAAGCCCTGTTGAGGACGGTGCTAATAAAACCGTCGGTGAAGACGTATTAACCGGTGCGGAGCTATCGCCGGGTGTTGCGGTAATAGCCAATGCGCTTTTTGATGCCACCGGCCTGCGTTTTCGCCAACCACCGTTTACCGCCAATCGCGTACGCCAAGCTCTCGAAGCTTCGTCCATCGAGAAGGCAGGGCGCCCATCTAAATTGAAACCGCCGCGGTCAATGAACCGGCGCTGGTTAGCCGCTGCAGCGTTTACCACCATTGCGGGCACTGCGGCCGTGGCGTGGCCGTGGAAAGGGGCCATTGCGCCTGTCTCACGGCCAGCCGCCAACCTCTACTCCGCCGAGACCATTGAGCGCGGGCGACTCGTTGCGGCTGCAGGCGACTGCGCGGCGTGTCATACCACAGAAGGTGGCGTGACCAATGCCGGTGGGCGCGGGTTTGAAACCCCTTTCGGGACGCTCTACAGCACTAACATTACGCCGGATGAGGCGACGGGGATTGGTCAGTGGTCTTACGCAGCCTTCGAGCGCGCTATGCGCCACGGCATTAGCCGTGATGGCAGCCACCTTTATCCCGCTTTCCCCTATACGGCGTTTGCCCAGACCAGTGATGCCGATTTACAGGCGCTTTACGCCTATTTAATGGCTCAGCCGCCTGTAGAGACTGAAAAAAACGCCAATGCGCTCACTTTCCCCTTCAGCGTGCGTAGCTTAATGGCAGGCTGGAATACGCTTTATCACGATGCAACGCCTTTCCAGCCTGACCCCATGCAAAGCGAGCTGTATAACCGGGGAGCCTACCTTGCCGAAGGATTAGGTCACTGCAGCGCTTGCCATAGTCCCCGCAATGCCATGGGCGCTGAGAAAAACGGCGAGTCGTACCTTGCCGGTGCCTTTGTAGATGGTTGGGAAGCGCCACCGCTTAATACGCTGTCGCGTGCGCCCATCCCGTGGAGTGAAACATCGCTTTACGACTATCTGCGCCACGGCGAATCTGCGCTACACGGCGTTGCCTCTGGCCCTATGGCCCCGGTGGTAGCGGGGCTGGCTGAGCTGCCTGAATACGATGTGCGGGCCATTGCTCACTATGTGGCCACCCAGATGCAGGCGCCAACAGGTAATAGCGATGCGGCTATGGCGGAGGCTACGCAGCGCGTGACCAGTGCAGCCGTTAGCTCAACCGGGATGGAGGCAGGGGAGCGGCTCTTCGATGGCGCCTGTGCGGCGTGCCATGTCGATTCTGGCGTTCCTACCTTTTCGAGGGCGAGCACTAATCTGGCGCTGAATACCAATTTGCACAGCGATCATCCCGATAACGTTATTCAGTCAATTTTGGGCGGTGTTCACGCCGAACACGTTCCCGGTATCGGTAGCATGCCAGGCTTTGCCGACAGCTTTAGTAACACCCAGGTCGCTGATTTGACGACCTACCTCCGAGCGCGTTTTGCCCCAGAGAAAGCGCCTTGGCAACAAGTAGAACAACGTACCGCAGAGTTACGCCAGCCTCACCACAACAACACTCACTCTACTCCCTGACGTAATAAAACGAGGTGGATTATGAAACGTAGTAAATGGATATGGCTAGTATGGGCCGTCGTCTTACTGAGCTATTTAGTGCCTTACACCCTCTTGAGCGGGGTCGCGCTCTGGTACGGCAGCTTCCTGTTTTGGATGTTGGCAGGGTTGGCCATCATTGCGCTGAATGTGTTTATCACTAAAGATTTTGAGGAGCACAGCAATGACTGAGTCACTCATCTGGTGGTCCATTGCCATCTACTTATTGATCGCTATTGGCATTGCGATTATGTCTCGCCAAGGCCCTTCCGAAAGTATGTCGGGATACTTCCTGGGTAACCGACAAATGAACGGCTTTGTCTCCGCGCTGAGCTACAGTGCCACGACGTATAGCGCATTCATGATGGTGGGCCTGGCAGGCCTTACCTATGCCGGCGGCGTTGGCGCCCTAGGCTTTGAAATTATCTATTTTGCTGGGGTTTCCCTGGTGGCTATTTTCGGGCCCAAATTCTGGGCGGTGGGCAAGAAGTTTGGCTTTGTAACCCCCAGTGAGATGCTCGGCCACCGCTACAACAGCAAACATGTGGCCATGGCTGTCTCCATTGCCAGCTGTATCTTCCTGATTCCCTACTCGGCCGTTCAGCTCGCGGGTGTCGGTTACCTGTTGCAGGGTATTACTGACGGCGCGATTACCTTTACTACCGGGGTGGTGCTGGCCACGGTCATCGCCATCTTCTTCTCCTATATCGCGGGTATTCGTTCGGTAATGTGGACCGACTCGCTCCAGGCCATCATGATGATTGTCGCCTCAACCTTGGTGGCCTTCCTGGTGATCCAGGGCTTGGGTGGTTTCGGCGCACTATTCGATACGCTGGCAACGGAACATCCGCAGTCGCTGACGGTGCCCGGCCCTGGCCTGTTCAGCTTTGTCACTTTCCTGGGGCTCACCATTCCCTGGTTCTTCTTTAGTATCTCCAACCCACAGGTCAGTCAACGCCTGTTTATGCCCTCTTCGCTGCGCTCCATGCGCCACATGCTGATTGGCTTCCTGGTGTTTGGTTTTATCTACACCATGGTCTCTGTGCTTTGGGGCTTCTCTGCCTTAGCCGCTTTCCCAAGTCTTGAGCGCGCAGATTTAGCCACGCCTACGCTGCTGGCCTCGGAGTTTGTTCCGCCAGTATTAGGGGTGATTGTGATGATCGGAATCATGGCCGCTGCCGTCTCTACTATCGATTCGATCATGCTGACGCTGGCGTCCATGGTCTCCCGGGACGTCTATGCGAACGTTAAACCGAACGTCAGTGAAAAGCGCCAACTGCTGGTGGGCAAGTTCGTGGTGCCGGTGATCGCACTGTTGGCGCTGGCCTTTGCCGAGCTGCAGCTTGACCTTATTGCGGTGCTGTCGGTGGCTGCTTCCTCTGGTCTGGTCGCCATGGTGCCCGCCCTTATCGGTGCCTTCTATTGGAAGCGCGGTACTGGCGTCGGTGCACTGGTAAGCGTGGTGGGTACCAGCGCCTTTGTACTGCTGATGTATGCCACTGGCAATTCACTGCTGGGCCTGCCCGCTGGCGTATGGGGCATTGTGGTCGCTAGTGTGCTGTTTGTTGGCGTTAGCCTTATGACCAAACCTCATCAAGCCTCTTCGGACGCCTTCTTTACCGCCATAGCGGAAGAGCTGGGTAAAAAGCGCCGTACTACCACCGATCAAGCGACGAAAGAGGCGGCTGCCTAATTGACGTTCAGCTTTGAACCGATAACACCATAGAGCGCTTGGTGTGCCCAAAGGCGAGCACGAGCGCTCTCAGCTAACACTTCCCAGTGCGGTATAGCTGTGCTTTGGCCTGGGAAGTTAGGAGACTTTATGGATCACGCAAGCTTTGCCGAGATTTGCCTCCATCAGCTAAAAATGTCCGGCGTACATGAAGGCGAAAAACTCGTTGTACTGACCCAGGGCAGCGAACGCCTTGATTATGCGGATGCCTTTATGGCGGCGGGGCAGCGTTTAGGCGCCAATATGTACCACATGCGGTTGCCCGCGCCGTTACCTACCGGTGGCTGGGCCGTGGGAACAACGGGGCTTGCCAGTATGCCCGATGCGGTGGAAGCGCTTAAAAACTGCGACATGTTGATCGATTGTATTTTCCTGCTGTTCTCTCCCGAACAAATGGCGATTCAAGCCGCAGGTACGCGCATACTGACGGCGGTTGAACCGCCAGAACTGCTGGCCAGAATGTTGCCCACCAAGGAGCTAAGGGAAAAGGTCGAACTGGCCGCCGCGCTGCTGGAAAAAGCCAAAGTGATGCGCATCACCTCGCCCCACGGCACTGATGTCACCTACCAACTGAATACTTATGAGACCGTTGCTGAGTATGCCTGTACCGACGAACCGGGGCGTTGGGATCACTGGCCCTCTGGCTTTGTGTTCACCGGCGGTGATGATGATGGCGTTGATGGCACCATTGTGGTGGCGCCGGGCGATATTCTGCTACCCCAGAACATGTATGTTCGAGAGCCTATTACCTACACCATTGAAAAGGGCTGGATTACCGACATACGCGGTGGGCTGGATGCGGAGCTAGTGAAATCTTATATGGATAGCTTTAACGATCCGCGCGGCATGGGCATGAGCCACGTGGGCTGGGGCATGAACCCTAATGCCAAGTGGCACCGCATGGTGCCCGGCGAGTTCCCGGGAGGTATGGGCATGGAACCGCGCAGCTTCTATGGCAACGTGATGTTCTCCACCGGCCCTAACAGCGAACTGGGCGGATCCAACGATACCGCCTGCCATCTGGATATTCCCATGCGCAACTGCTCGCTCTTCCTGGACGATGAGCCCATTGTTATTGATGGAGATATCGTCGTTAAAGAGCTGCAGATGGCTAGGGGTTAATACGCTAATAAGTAGTGATACTGATAAAAAGCCAGCGTTAACTATTCACTGAGGTCGGAATCAACCCGTAGCGGGGGTCTTTCGCCATGGATGGCGAAAGTAGCGCCCATGGATGGGTTCACAGCGCCCCCGCGTAGGGTTGTGCAGACCGTTGGGTTGCTTTTGCGGCTACTTCTTCCAAACCATTAACTGCTGACGATAATCTTCCTGCGCCTGACTGGCACTAAAAGGGGTTAACCACACTTCAGTGCCGGGTAAACACTGGGCCAGCGCAGCGCAGGCGATGGGAGTGAGGGCGCCTAAACGCGGATAGCCGCCAATGGTCTGGCGGTCGTTCATCAGCACGATAGGCTGGCCGTCTGGCGGAACCTGTACCGCTCCCAGCGGAATGCCTTCGGAAATAATCCCCGTGAGTGAGCCGTGTAGGGCTGGGCCGGTGAGGCGAACGCCCATACGATCGGCGCGATTATCCACTGTCCAGGGTTGGTTGAACGCTTGGAACAGCGCACGGCCGCTGAAAGAGGCGATTTGCGAACCGAGCACGATGGGTAACCGACAGCCAGACGCAGGCATGCATGGGCCCTGGCTTTCAGGAATGCGGCGTACAGCAGGGGCGGTGCCTTTCCAGATTAACCGGTCGCCCACTTTTAGCGGCTTGCCATCTTCATCCAGGCCACCCAGTTGCTCGCGGGCGGTGCAAGCGCGGCTGCCCAGCACCTCAGGCGCATTTAGTCCGCCGGGAAAGGCGAGATAGGCGCGCAAACCCTGGCGTGGTTGGCGAAATTCCAGACGCTGGCCCGGCAGTAGCTTGAAGCTGGTATTGGGTGCTAGCGGTTTGCCATCCAACTGGGCGTCTAGATCGGCGCCGGTCAACGCCAGGCGCACCTCGCGTTCGGTTTCAAAGCTCAAGCCGCCGCCCATGACGATTTCCAAAGCGGCGCTGTTTAAAGCGTTGCCCAGCAACCAGTTAGCCCAGCGAAAAGAGATCCAGTCGGCAGCGCCGCCCTGAGTAACGCCTAAGTGGCCGACGCCAAACCGACCGGCATCTTGGATAAGCGCCAGCGGCCCCGCTTGCTTAACCACTAGCCCCTTCTGTGTTTCATTCATAGCGACTTGGCTCATGGGCGCTCCTCCATGGGCGTAGTATCGCCACCGTCGGCTGCAAACTCTTCCCGGGAGATCGCTCTAAAGCGCACTTTGTCGCCCGGACGAAACAGCGGCTCGCCGCGTTTGGCATGCTCGAATAGCGGCACGTTGGTGCGACCCAGAATATTCCAGCCCCCCGGCGAAAGCAGCGGATAAATCGCAGTTTGGCGATCGGCAATGCCCACGCTACCGGCGGCGACTTTGCGGCGCGGTGTTTTCAAGCGCGGCGTCGCGAGAGATTCGTCTACCAAGCCCATAAAGCCGTAACCGGGGGCAAACCCCAGCGCGAACACGCAGTAGTCGTGGTTGCAGTGCTGCTCGATAAGCTCGTCAATACTTAAACCTGCGCGCTTGGCGACCAGGGGCAACTCGGGGCCCACGCTTTCGTCGTACCACACCGGGATATCGTGCAGCTCACCGGCTTGAGTATCCACAGGGGTAAGACCAGAAAGCGCCTTGTGAATAAGTTGAATCGCCTCGCTATGGGTTAACTGCTGGCAGTCGTAATGCAGCAACAGCGTGGTGTAAGAGGGCACCAGGTCAATTAACATGCTTCCAAAGGCGTTACGCAGCGCCTGGTCGGCGGCGATTACCCAGGCCATATTGGCTTCGTCGATGGCGTCGAACAGGCGCACCATCAGGGCATCCATGGCGGCGGTTTCAATGCTTTTTTCAATATTGGCTTTCACGCCTGCTCCAGCGCCTGAAAGGCCTCGCGAATAGCGCGTACGGCGGCCACTGACTCGGGGTTATCGCCATGAACGCAGAGCGTATCGCAGGCTAGGTGCAGCGGTGTTCCATCAAGCGCGGTGAGCGGCTCGCCTTTGGCCAGCATTATCGCTTGATCGACGATGGTGTTCTGTTCGTGGTGTACAGCGTTAGGCAGGCGTCGTGAGGCCAAGTGACCGTTGCCATCATAAGCACGGTCGGCAAAGGTCTCGAACCAGAGGGTAATGCCCATTTTGGCGGCCAGCTCGCGGTGCGGCTCGGGGTCGGCGGTGGACATAATCATTAACGGCAGGCTGGCATCATAAGCACGCACCGCGCGCATGACGCCTTCGAGCAGCGCCGGGTTGGCGGCCATGTCGTTGTACAGCGCACCGTGAGGCTTGATGTAGCTCAGTTGGGTGCCTTCCGCTTGGCAGATGCCCGCCAAAGCCCCTACTTGGTAGAGCACCATATCTTCCGCTTCTTCCGGCGAGCAGGCCATTGAGCGGCGGCCAAAGCCCATCAAATCCGGGTAACCTGGGTGCGCGCCAATGCGAACGCCATTTTGCACCGCTAGCTTGACGGTGCGGCGCATCACATGGGGGTCTGAGGCATGGAAGCCGCAGGCGATGTTGGCGCAGTCGACGAAAGGCATCGCCTCGGCATCCAGGCCGAGGTGCCAGTTGCCGAAACTTTCGCCCATATCGCAATTAAGCAGGGGGATGGCCATAGCGACTCCTGTGTCGATGCAGTGGTGCGTTTGATGGGTTAGCGCTGATTGTAGACCATCACCAATATATGAACATGGCTTGCCCAGTGCCAATCGTTTTTGACGATACTAACTATCGGACGCTTCTATCATATTGTTATTTATTGGAAAAAGGGTTGACGCTTGGGCACGATACGCTTATCACATTAGAAGCGGGGCGTGATAATAACGTTGGTGAAATAGCGCTGCTGGGAGTGGTCTTAAAGTTGCATAGTGTTCTTCAAGTTGCGTAGCTATCAGACCGTCATGAGCGTTAGCACTCCGCAGCTCTCTTTACGTGTCAGCTCGACAGCGATTTTTTACCCCAGAAAGTCATTTGCAGGCGAGTCACTATGCTCGATTTTAAGGAACTTGAGGCGTTCGTGTGGGCAGTGAGGCTCGGCTCCTTCCGTAAGGCGGCGACCCGCCTGCACCTTACTCAGCCCTCTGTTTCTGAGCGTATTTCACGCTTGGAAACCACGGTAGGAGAGCTGCTGCTGGAGCGAGCCGCCCGGCCTATTCAGCCGACTATGCGAGGCCGGGAGTTCTTTGTGCACGCCGAGCGGATGCTGCACCAGCGTGACGAGGCGATGAAGCTTTTCGATGATGAAGAGGCGTTTTCTGCACCATTGCGGCTCGGCACAATTGAAACCATCGCCCATAGCTGGTTTCCCGAATTTATGCGCCGTTTAACCGAACGGTATCCGCGTTTGACCATTGAACTGACAGTGGATTATTCGCCGGTGCTCAATGAGCGGCTATTGGGCAACGAACTGGACATTGTATTGGCGATGAATGGTTATTCACCGCAAAAGCAGATCGAGTACGAGTCCTTGAGCCCCTATGAAATGGGCATGTTTGTCTCTCCGCGCCACGTCAAGGTGCTGAGCGAGAGTGCCGACACTTGGGGCAAGCAGTTGCCGTTTATTTCATTTGGTAAGCAGGCTCGACCCTATGCAGAATTGGTGAGTTATTTGGCAGAGCTGGGAGTCGCTAATCCTCGTATCCATAGTGTCAGCACGCTAATGACCATTGTGCGCATGACCACCGAAGGGCTGGGGATTGGCGCGCTGCCCGTCGCCACCGTGCTGGATGAGTGGCAGCGTGGGGAGCTCTACCGTCTCTCGCTACCGGTGCCGTTACCGGCCATGCACTATGATGTGATATGGCGCAACGCTAACCACCCGCGCTTTTGTCGTGGGGTGGCCCGCCTGGCCCAGCAGTGTGCCTGCAGCTATGCCCAGGCGCGCCGTGCCGATATGACAACAACACTTTTCTCCGGGCGCTGGGTTACCGCCAGCGCCTCCTCTGGTACCACCGAAGCAACACACTATTAGCACCATACTATTAATAGAAATAAGAGGGTTCTTATGATGCGCAAGACAATAACGACTTCATTGCTACTGGCAACTGCGTGCGGTTTAACGGTGACGGCTCACGCTGCGGAATGGACTATGGCCACGCCTTACGGTGATGCCAGCTTTCATACCCAAAACAACAAGCAGTTTGCCGAGGATGTGGCTGAAGCCACCGACGGGGAGTTGACCATTACCGTTCATAGCGGCGGCTCGCTGGTTTCTCATGGTGAAATCAAGCCGTCGGTTCGCCGTGGCACCATCGATGCGGGTGAAGTATTCCTCTCCGTTCTTTCCAACGATGATCCCATTTTCGAAGTGGATACCTTGCCCGGTGTGGCGGGCAGCTACGAAGATGCCTATGCACTGTGGGAAGCCACCAAGCCGATGATCACAGAGCTGTTTGCCTATGAAGGCTTGATTCCGCTCTACGCCGTCACCTGGCCTGCGCAAGGTATCTATACCTCTGAACCTCTTACTGAACCGGAGCAGTTTGAAGGCTTGCGCGTTCGTGCTCCTAACATCAATACCCAGCGTTTTGTCGATAACCTGGGCGGTAGCCCTACCGAAACCGAAGAGTCTGATATACCCACTGCGTTCAGCACTGGCCGTGTGGATGCCATGATTACCTCAAGCTCTACCGGCAACTCCATGGCGGCGTGGGATTACGTGACTGATTACACCGACGCTAACCTATGGCTGCCCAAAAATATCGTCTTCATTAGCCAACGCAGTTTTGATGCCCTGGATGAAGCGACTCAGGAAGCTCTGATGGAAGCCGCCGCTGAGGCTGAAAAACGTGGTTGGGAAATGAGCCGCGAAGATAATCAGGCGAGCCTAGAAGCTCTGCAAGAGAACGGTATCTCTGTTTCAGAACCTAACGACGCCGTTTCAGAGGCACTCCAGGCAGCCGGTGACAAACTGTTTGAAGATTGGCAGTCGCGTGCTGATGACGAAGCCAAACAGGCGCTGGAATCCTATCGCGAGCAGCGCGACAGCTAAACGCTCTTGTAATGTCTCTTACAGCGGGGGTGGCAACGCCTCCGCTGCTGTTCCCGCGTGCTTTTTCCCATGTGCTTCGTGAGGCTGCGAACATGACGTTTAAATTCGACAAGCTCTACCGCCTGGGTGCTTGGGGTGCGGCGGCCTGCATGGTTGCTATTTGCGCGCTGATAGCGCTTCAGGTGACCTTTCGTCTGGTAGACGCCCTGCTGGTGCTCGTGGGCCTGAGCCGCTTGGGCCTGAGTATTACCGGTGTTTCGGAAATCGCTTCTTATCTATTGGTGGGGGCGACCTTTCTGGGGTTGGCCTACACCTTTGTGCATCACGCCCATATTCGCGTGACGCTGTTGATTACCCGGCTACCTTCGGCAATCCGTGTGTGGTTTGAAGTGTTTGGTTTGATCATCGCCCTGACGATCAGCCTAATGCTCTGTTACGGCCTCATTGGGTTGGCGAGGGAGAGTGTGCAATACAACGATGTATCTTCGGGCTTTGTGTCGATTCCGCTCTGGATCCCCCAGCTTGTGCTGGCGACCAGCGTAGGGCTGCTCTGTTTGGCGCTGGCTGAAGCCTTGTTTATGGCGCTACGGATTGCCATTCGAGACCCTGCGAGCTTTCGTGAAGCGACGGCCCCAGATGAAAGCGAGGGCGATTAAATGGTGACGTTAGCTATGTTGTTGTTGAGTACGTCGTCTTGGTTGAGTACGTCGCGGTTAACTGGATCACTGTTAACGCTGCTTCTGCCTTATAAACTGGAGAGATCCTCGTGCTGCTACTAAGTCTCGCCACTATTTTCACCCTCGTGGTTCTTCTAGGGAGCGGGGTGTGGATCGCCTTTGCGCTAATCGGCACTGCCTGGATAGCGCTAGAGTTCTTTAGCTCGTTCTCGCCGGGCTCTATTTTGGCCTCCGATTTTTGGGGCGCAAGCTATGGTTGGGATCTCACCGCGCTGCCTATGTTTATCTGGATGGGGGAAATTCTGTTTCGCTCTGGGCTTGCGGACAATATGTTTCGTGGTCTGTCACCCTGGTTAAACCGCCTGCCGGGACGTTTACTGCATACCAATATTATTGGCAGCGGCATGTTTGCGGCGGTCTGTGGCTCCTCGGCGGCCACCTGTGCCACGGTGGGCAAAATGACCCTGCCAGAGCTCGAGCGGCGGGGCTACGACAGCAATATGGCGATTGGTACCTTGGCCAGCGCCTCCACCTTAGGGCTTTTGATTCCACCCTCCATTGTGCTCATCGTCTACGGCGTGGTCACCGAGCAGTCTATCTCCAGGCTGTTTATGGCCGGTATTGGTCCGGGACTGATGATCCTGGCCATGTTCATGAGCTACCTCATTTTGTGGGCGTTGCTCAAGGGCAACCGTGAAGGGCTTACCGGCGAAGATGAATCCGGTATGAGCTTTGCTGAAAAGCTTCGCAATACCTGGTCGCTGGTGCCTATTCTGCTGTTGATCGGTGGGATTATCTTTTCGATCTATGGCGGGTTGGCGTCGCCCACCGAGGCCGCGGCGGTTGGTGTGGTGCTGTCGATTGTCATTGCGCGTTTTAACGGTCACTTTGATCGCGACATTTTTAAAAGCTCGCTATTTGCCGCCGTGCGTACCGCCTGCATGATCGCTTTTATTATTGCCGGTGCGTCGTTTTTGACCTCGGCCATGGGCTTTACCCAGGTGCCGATGAAGCTGGCGCAGGCGATTGGTGAGATGGGGCTTTCACCGACCATGCTGCTGATTGCGCTGACCTTGCTGCTGCTGGTGATGGGCTGTTTTCTCGACGGTATCTCGCTGATTCTACTCGTCACCGCGATTATCATGCCGCTGGTGAGTGCTGCCGGTTTCGATCTGATCTGGTTCGGTATTTATCTGGTCGTGGTGGTCGAGATGTCGCAGATTACCCCGCCGGTGGGCTTCAACCTGTTCGTGATCCAGGGGCTAACCGGTAAAGATATTCTGACCATCACCAAAGCCACGCTGCCGTTCTTTCTATTAATGCTGTTAGCGATTGCCTTAATGCACCTCTTTCCGGGTATCGCTCTCTATCTACCTGAGGCAATGACTCGGTGAGGCGTTTATAAAAGGAAAAGTGTTCAGCGTGAAGTAGAAAAAAACGCTCTGGCCGGGGCGCTTGATGGCATGCATGCTCTGGCCAGCAATTTAAGACTGAGTACGGGATTGTTTATTGAGTTTTTTGAAAAAAATATCTTTGTTGAATCCATCAGGGTCACTGTACCCTTTACGCAACATCGTTAATGCTTTGTGTTGGGCTTCTCTACGGCTATTGAGTATAAGCGTATGGTTTAGCAAGAGTTGCTGAGCATTTTCCAGCAGCTCTTTGGGTTCAATAGTCGCGGGGGTGTCTATCATCAGCGTTTTAGCGATCAACTCCATTTTAGGCTGAACTTCTTGTAGAACGCTTTTAAATGAGAAAGAGGGCACACCTGCGGTCGTGCTTAAATCGTATAGCAGGGCGGCAAGTTGCTCTTCTGGTGCGCTTGATAAGCAGGCATCTGCCGTGGGGCCGGATATGCGAACGCAGGTTTCCATCAAACTATCGCTTGCATAACCGGCATGGCTAAAGCGTATGGTGTTAACCATCGCCGATGGGATACCCCATTTAGCGGCTAGCCAAGCCCCAATAATGGTGTGGTCACAACCAAAGTAACGCTGCTCCTCCTCGATAAGACGAGCATGTGGAATAGCACTATCGATATATAGTTCGTCTACTTGTTCAGGGTACGTCGCACTCAGGGCCAATATGCCAATATCCTGCAGCAGTGCTGCCGTAAAAGCATTACCTGCCTGTTTGGGGCACGCTTGCTCAGCCAACTGGCGTGCTATCAGCGCAGACAGAATAGACCGCTGCCAAATATGCGTATGCTGTGGCCCCTTAATGGGGTGCTGAAAAAGATTGAAGCTCAACACTACGGTCAATGTGGCATCTAGCCCTAAACGCTGGATCGCCTCAAGGCACGTTTGCGTGGAATTGGCGGAGCGGGTGTGGTGAACGCTATTGGCGAGCGATATTAACCGAGCGGTTAAGGCTGGATCATGTTCAATGGTGTCGGCAACATCGTTGATAGTCGCTTTTGAAGATTGCGTTAACCTGAGGATGCGTAATGCGATTGAGGGAAGCGAAGGCAACCGCTGGCACTTTAGAAAATCGCTGATCAGAAAACCAGGCAGTGCTTCAGTTAGCATTACATACAGTGCTTCATCCTTTGTCGATGTTTTAGTCACGTTATCTCCTGCGCACTTTGTAGCGTAGCTGCCAGCCATCATGAGGTGATGTCCTAAGTTTACCATATACCCAGCTAGTGTTGACGTTGTTATAGTTGGAAAAGAGCGGTTTATGCTTTGTAGGTCGCTATATATACTTTCTGAGGTGAGTAGCAGGCGCCCCAACTGCTCAAGAATCAAAAAAAGTGAGTGCAACCATGCACACAAAGAACGACGCGGCCGATATATTTCGTCAGTTGGCAGAAGGCGTAGGTAACAGCGGGAGCCCCCGCTTTTATGCAACGCTGGTGGAACGCCTGGCAACAATACTGGGCGTCGATCATGTGCTAGTCGCCGATGTTACTCAATTGCATCGGGCTGAGACGTTGGCTGTCTGGTCAGATGGGGGATTAGTCAGCAACATTACTTATTCGCTGGCCGGCACCCCTTGCGAGACCGCGTTGGGGCGCGAGTGCTGCCTTTATTCCCGTGATGTTCAGTCACGCTTTCCTGACGATAAACTGCTGTGTGAGCTGGGAGCCGAAAGCTACTTAGGGCGGGCGCTCTATGCGGCGGATGGCGCGCTGATAGGCCTGCTAGCTGTGCTCAAAAACTCCCCCATGCAGATGGGCGAGTTAGCCAATGAAATACTGCACATCGCTGCCGCCCAGGCGGGGGCGGAGCTGAGCCGACAAAAAGCGGAGCAGGCATTAAGAGAGAGCGAAGAGGTCGCGCGGGAAAGCGAGCGCCGTTTGGATACGCTGCTCAACCATCTGCCGGGAATGGCCTATCGCTGTCTGAATGACCGCGCTTGGACGATGCAGTTGGTTAGCCAGGGTGCGGAGGTGCTAACCGGATATCGGCCTGACGAGCTACAGGGTAATCGGCTAATCAGCTTCGCGGCACTGATTCATCCTGATGATCAAGACAAGGTCTTCCATGAGGTACAGTCGGCTATTGCCAACAGGCGCCCTTACCGTGTGATTTACCAACTGCGCCATCGCGACGGCGGTTACCGCTGGATGTGGGAGCAGGGTCAGGCCGTCATGGACGAGGCGGGCGATATCATATGCTTGGAAGGCTTTATCTCTGATATGACCGATCAGCAAGAGTCGCAGCGGGTGCAAAACGCGGTGGCTCAAGTGGCTTCTACGGTGACTACCCAGGTGGGGGATGGTTATTTTCAGCAGTTGATTGCTACCTTGGTCAAGGTACTGGAAGCCGACGCAGGCTTTATTGCGTTGCTGCACACCTCACCCCAGGGCAATGAAAGCGTCTATGGAAAGGCAACCACCGTCAGCATGGTGGTTGACGGGGCTCAGCGTGAACCGTACACCTTTGCGCTGAGAGGCTCGCCCAGCGAGCAGGTAGTGCTGGAGCGTGAAGCGGTTATGCATGATGGCCCACCGTTGCTATTGCCAGGCACCCTGTTACCCACAAAGGCATGGATTGGGCGGCGTTTAGATAATGCCAATGGGGAAGCCATTGGCGTGATGATGGTGTTTTATCGCCAGCCGTTGACCACTAATGCGTTTGCCACTTCGGTGCTGCAAATTCTTTCGACCGGTGCTGCGGCAGAGCTTGAACGCCGTCGCGACCATCGTCACATGCATCAACTGGCCTATACCGACAGCACCACTGGGTTACCGAACCGTATCCGTTTTATGGAGTTGTTAGCGGAGATGTGGAAAGAAGCCCACCAAGCAGGGAGCGGGCTTTCGCTGCTGTTGCTGGATATCCGCCGTTTTAAAGAGGTCAATGACCTGCATGGCCACCAGGTGGGCGATCAACTGCTGGTGACAGTGGCCGATCGCTTAGCGAAGCTCAGCCGTTCATACGGCTCCCTGGCACGTTTATCAGGAGATGAGTTTGCCCTGCTGGTAGCCGATACCACCCCCAGTGGCATAGGCGACCTCGCGGAACAGCTACGATTAGCGGTGAAACCGCCACTTCATCTGGAGCGCCGCGTCTTTCACCTCGATGTTAGTATCGGTTTTGCTCATTATCCACAGGATGTAAGCGAAGCAGGCGAACTCTTTAACGCTGCCAGCATTGCCCTCCATCACGCCAAGCGGCGTGAAAATAGTATCTGCCCCTATACTCAAACGATGCGCCACGCGTTGCAGCGACGCCAAAGGATGACTGAGCGACTCAGCGCTGCTATCACTGAACATCGATTAGAGCTCTACTTTCAGCCCCAGGTAAACCTTACTAGCGGTCAACTGACCGGCGCAGAAGCCCTTTGCCGCTGGCACGACGCCGAGTGGGGCTGGGTGAGCCCCGGTGAGTTTATTCCCCTGGCCGAAGAGCGTGGTTTGATACGTGCCCTGGGGGACTGGGTGCTGGAAGAGTCGGCAAGGCAGTTACTGGCATGGCGTGAACAGCCTGAGGGCGGGCTGCCTGGGAGGCTATCGATCAATATTTCCGCACAACAGTTTGCCGACCCAGAACTCACCAGCCACATCGGGCAACTCACCGCTGGCGTTTCGCCGAGCGCTATCGCTCTGGAGCTCACCGAAAGTGATTTTATGCGCGACCCGGATCAGGCCGTTGAGATCACCCACACCATGCGCCAAGCGGGCTATGCCCTCTCTATCGATGATTTCGGCACCGGCTATTCATCGCTTTCCTACCTACGGCGCTTCGCTGCCGACGCACTAAAAATTGATATCTCCTTTGTGCGCGAGATGCTCGATAACCACCATGACCGCACCATCGTTCAGACCATCATTGCCATGGCGCAAGCGCTAGAGATGAAAACCGTGGCGGAAGGCGTTGAAACCCGCGACCAAGCGAGTTTACTTGCTGAAATGGGGTGCAATGAGGCGCAAGGGTACTGGTTTGGTCGCCCGCTACCGGCGGATAAGTTCGCGGCGCAGTGGTTGACGACGTAGCCTTCACTTAGCGTCATCGTCTTGTCATCACCTTTGGCATACCCTACGCGCCGCCAACCCGCGATGAAAGGAGTGCCCCATGCGCCTGGCCCTGTTTGATCTTGACGATACCCTCCTGGATGGAGACTGCAGCGACCGCTGGAATTTATGGATGATAGAGCAAGGTTGGATCAGCGATGCCGAAGCCTTTATGGCGCGGGCGGAGCAAATGCACCAGGCCTATCACGCGGGGAAGCTAAAGCTTGAAGAGTATTTGGCCATGACCCTAGCGCCGCTGCGAGGGCGCCGGGTGAAAGATGTGCAAAAAGAGGTCGAGCGTTTTGTGGCCACACACCTGCAACCGCGTATTTTTGAACAAGCCTGGGCCTGCCTGGAAGCGCACCGTCAGGCAGGCGATACCCTGGTACTGATTTCTGCCTCGTCACGCCATCTGGTCGAGCCGATAGCGACCACGCTAGGCATTGAGCACGTGCTGGCGGTCGAGTTGAGCGTGGAACACGGTATCAATGAAGACGCGCGCTACACCGGTGGCAGCGAGGGTATTTTTTCTTATCGCGGCGGTAAGGTGCTGCGCTTAAAACAGTGGTTGGCCGAACAGCAGGTCATCCCCAGCCACACGACTTTCTACTCAGACTCCCGCAACGACCTTCCGCTGCTGCAGTACGTGGATTGCCCTGTAGCGGTCAACCCCGATCCAGTACTCGCTGAGGTGGCTAGCGTTGAAGGTTGGCGGCGCTTAGACTGGCGGACGCCCACAAGCGCTTCGTCGCCTAATGCTCTGCCAGGAAAATCGGCGCATGTCTGATGCCATCAATACACGTCTTCAATACAGAGAGCGTCCTTGAGTTCAGCCGCGCTTGCTCTGGTGTTAGTCTCGGTATGCATGCACGCCGGATGGAACGTGTTGGGCAAACGCAATGCGCCGTCGTTAGCCTCTTTTACCCTGGCTTACGGCGCGGGTGGGGCGGTGATGCTGCCGCTGGTGTTGTTTGGGCCGTCGCTCACTGCGTTACCAAGTGCATTCTGGGGCTGGCTGGCGCTTTCTGGGCTGTGTCAAATGCTCTACATGGGCGGCTTGGCCTGGGCCTATGCGAGAGGGGACGTTAGCGTACTCTACCCAATCGCCCGGGCATTGCCGGTAGTGCTAGTGCCGCTGGTATCCATTGTGCTGTTGGGTAGTCGGGTGCTGGATCGCTGGGACGGCCTTGGCATGGTGCTAGTCGTGGCAGGCGCGCTTTGCCTGCCGCTTAGCCATCCGCAGGCGCGCAGGATATCCACCTATCTCACCCCGGCCATGGGGTTTGCGCTACTAGCTGCAGCAGGCACCGTTGGCTATTCGCTGATCGACAAGCAGGCCCTCGGGCTAATGCAGGGGGCAGGGCACAGCGGGTTAACCGCCGGGGCGGTGTTTATGGTGCTGCAAGCGCTGATGACACTAACCTGGTCAGTACCGCTAATGGCGTTGCTACCGGCAGAGCGACGCCGCTTGCCTGCGCTTCGCCAGCAGGGGCTGACCATGCTGGTTGTTACCGGGCTGATGATGACCTGCACCTATGGCTTGGTATTAATCGCCATGGCGCTTACCGACGAGGTAAGTTATGTGGTGGCGCTGCGCCAGCTCTCTATTCCAGTCGGCGTGCTAATGGGTGTGCTGTGGCTGAAAGAGCCAGCATCCAGGGCAAAAGCCGTCGGCACGCTGGTGATGTTGGCGGGGCTGGTGCTGGTGGCGCTTTAGGCCATTACGCTGGCGGCGCTATTGGGCATCCCCAACTGATTCCGCTTGGGGGCTGACAGTTGGTTGATAAGCATTGGAATATAAGTTGGTCAGGATAATAGCAGTGAATACATATTGGCCTTGGAACCGGATCGGTTGGGTGAGGTTGCGCACAGCGCGTTGGTTTTTGACTGCCGCCCAGTCGTCCGGTTCGGCGAGCCAGCGGGGTTGGCCGTTGGGGGTGACCAGTTGCATGGGCGTACCCAGTGCATCGGTGATGTAGGCGCTGAGCACTTGGCCTTGTTTAGTATCATCAATACGTAGCATGGGTACAAAACTGCCCGGCTCGTAGACCACCGTCGTGCGCTGGTTGTCCGTTTCCTCGCGCACGATGCGATCACCGTCCCAGCCGTAGTGGGTGGTGGCGGTGGTGCCGTTGGGGTGGCGCACGGTTTTGCTGATGCGTCTTCCCAGGCCGTCGTAGCGGTAGGTGACTTCGCGGGTCGCCCCCAGCTCACTGGCGTGGATCAGGTGCACTAAGCGATTGGCACCGTCGTAACCCAGGGTTAGGCGTTCGCCGTTGGGCTGTTGGCGTTCGACCAGGTTGCCTGCACCATCATAGCGGTAGCGGGTGCCGTTGAGCTGAGTGAGGCGGTTATCAGTCAGTCCTTGCTGCTTGTCTACCCCCTGCTCTAGCCGATTACTCGCCGCGTCCACAGAGTAGCGGTGGGCGTGGTCGCCATGCTGGCTGCCGATCAAGCGCCCGGCGGCGTCGTAACTGTAGGCGATCACCTTTTCTGCCGGATCACCTTGCAGGCTGCGGAAGCTCATACGGCCCAGGGCGTCGTATTGGTAGCTCTGCTGGCTGGTGGTGTCCGGGCTGCGTAGGGTGAGGTGATCCAGCTGGCCCAGGTTCGTATACCCGCGCTCCAGCACCAGCGGTTGATTGTGCGCATTGGCACCGGTGCTGAGTCGGCGCTGGGTTTCCCGGTGCAGGGCATCGGGTTCCAGGGCGATCTCAAGATCCAGGCCGGGGGCGCTCATGCCGTGCAGGTGGCCGCTGCCATAGGTATGCCAGTTAAGCGCGGGTAGGTCGCCGAACTGGCTGGCCTGGGGCGCGCCGTTGGCGATGAGGGTGTGCTGATGTTGCCACTGCCAGCCACTTTCACCTGCTAGGCTCGCATGGCGCTGGTGTTCGCCAATTAAGCGCTGGGCTTGATCATAGCGAACCCTAGTGTCGCAGGCCTCTAAGTCACCGGCTACTCGGTTGGCGGCGAGTATTTGGTCGATGGTGTGAGCCATGGTGCTAGGGTGAGTTGGCTTGTAGGTATATTGTCGTCTGGTAATATGAAAGGAAGGCTCGGCTCTCCCTGACGAACAAGCTACAGCGATACGTGCTGCTATTGTCTATTGCGTAGGCTCAGGAGCGACTTATCGGCGATTTTTTTTATCCCTTTTTACGTCTTTTCCTTTTTGATATTTATCTAGGTAGTCACCGAAGCCTTGTATGAGAAGTATGAATGTGGTGCCAATCGCTATTACGCCGGAGATCCTTAATATCCACATTAGTAGCTCCCACTTCTCCACTACGGAACTATTATCAGATCCAAGCGCTAGTATGGCGCCACTCGCAAAAAAAATCACAAAAGATGAAAGTCGTACTTTATGGATTAAATTCATATTATTGCTCACTATCTCCTTTCCTTAAAACTGTAGTTGTTGTTTTACAGTGCTGAATTCCACCTGCTAGGCCTAAGCTAGGCCCAAGCCAGCCGCTCGCTCCAGCTAAAGCTCCTCCACCAACATCAATAGATGCACCGCCTCCTTTAATAACAGCACCGCGTACAAAAGGTCCCCAAGTTTCTGAAACACCATCTTCAAGGGGAGCGGAGCCAACACTCGCATTTCCTCCAACGCCTGCTCCTCTAAATATACCTAGACCATACTGTTGGCATTCAGTCATTACCCATGCAGCGTTACCAACATTGTCGAACTTTAAGCCCGTCGACACTGTTTGGCCAAATACACCGCCGAATGTTTCTGCAGAAGCATTTCCTTCGCCGGTTATAACAATATTTTCTGCAGCCCTACTCACAGTGTTGGATTGGCTATAAGGTCCGTTGCCCAGGCCATAGACTCCACTTAGCCCTTGTGGGTCTACTTCGATGCTTGGAGCAACCGCATATTGATACATGTTAGTACCACCCCGCAGTCCAATCGGATCCTGGCTAATATACCGCCCCTGCTGCGGGTCATAATAGCGGTGGCGGTTGTAGTAGAGACCTGATTCTTCGTCGTGCCATTGGCCCTGGAACCGGATCGGTTGGGTGACGTTGCGCACGGCGCGTTGGTTTTTGACGGCCGCCCAGTCGTCGGGTTCGGCGAGCCAGCGGGGATGGCCGTTGGGGGTGACCAGTTGCATGGGGGTGCCCAGGGCGTCGGTGATGTAAGCGCTGACTAGCTGGCCTTGCTGGGTATCATCAATTCTGAGCATGGGCACAAAACTGCCCGGCTCGTAGACCACCGTGGTGCGCTGATTGTCGGTCTCTTCGCGCACGATGCGGTCGCCGTCCCAGCCGTAGTGGGTGGTGGCCGTGGTGCCGTTGGTATCGCGCACGGTTTTGCTGATGCGGCGGCCAAGACCATCGTAACGGTAAGTGGCTTCGCGGGTTGCCCCCAGCTCGCTGGCGTAGATCAGGTGCACTAAGCGATTGGCGCCGTCGTAGCCCAGGGTTAGGCGTTCGCCGTTGGGCTGTTGGCGTTCGACCAGGTTGCCTGTACCATCATAGCGGTAGCGGGTGCCGTTGAGCTGAGTGAGACGGTTATCAGTCAGTCCTTGCTGCTTGTCTACCCCCTGCTCTAGCCGATTACCCGCCGCGTCAACAGAGTAGCGGTGGGCATTATCGCCGTGCTGGCTGCCGGTCAAGCGTCCGGCGGCATCAAAACTGTAAGCAATCACTTTGGAGGCTTGGTCGCCTTCGATGCTGCGGAAGCTCATTCTGCCCAGGGCGTCGTATTGGTAGTCCTGCTGGCTGGTGGAGTCCGGGCTGCGTAGCGTGAGGTGGTCTAGCTGGCCCAGGTTCGTATACCCGCGCTCCAGCGCCAGCGGTTGATTGTGCGCATTGGCACCGGTGCTAAGGCGACGCTGGGTCTCCCGGTGCAGGGCATCGGGTTCCAGGGCGATCTCAATATCCAGGCCGGGGGCGCTTAGGCCGTGTAGGTGGCCGTAGGCATGCCAGGGGGCTTGTTATCGGCAACGCTACCGCCAGGGAAGAAAGACTTTGCCCTCCCTGGCTTATAATCAATGGAATAATGTTTATGTTGCACTCATTCACTGAATTCAACGTTTAAACGCGCCCTGCCCAACCAAGCCAAAAAATCACTAACATAGCGATGACGCATAAGATAAAAATGACATTTAACACCTTTCCTGCTAACGCTACTTTTCTGCCTAAACGTTGGTGTTTCTGATGCCAAAAGAAAGACAATATACTTGCCGCATCGTCTTCTTTTCCTTTAAGTAATGCACCAATCAGGTTAAGTTTACGATAAGCTATAGGGTGCTCTGCTTTCAGGATTGTTAAAAAAATAGCCAACGATAGAAACCATGCAATAGCAGGTGTTAGTAGTAAAAATGATGTCATATTTCTTTCTCATCTTTATTCTCTTTTTTTATTTTTTTAGAGAAGCGAGAGTTACCTTTTATTACAAAGCTTGCACTCCAAAGCCAGTAGCATATAAAAATGAACATATAGCCATAACCCACAAGTTGAGAGGCAAGTGAACCTGGCCCAAACAGCCAAGCTGAAAGCGGTATAAGTGGAAACAAAGAAATAACCATGAAGAAATATTTGCGCTGCTTTGTCATCATTCTTTTCCTTCGTTCCAGCAGGTGTTCGAGACTTCTGTGCGACACATTTTTATTGCACCACCAAAGTCTGCTCCAAAAATCGTCCCAGCACTTGCGGATACAGAGCCGGTGTTAGCTATACCAAGATCAGCTTTTGTAAATATCCAAGCCCCTTCTCCAGCAATGCTGTAACTAACATCCCCCGGCTCAAAAGACCCCGTTGCACCTGTCGCACTAGCAATTGTACCTGCTCCTATTCTGGGGCCCGCCATCGCACACATTGTGTGAACGGTGCATGCTAGGCCTGTTCTTGGGTTTACAATTACTCCTGTCGACGTGCTCCCACCGACCCCAATAACCAGTTGTCCACCTGCCTCAGCAGTCGTAGAGAGTCCTTCTCTAACCCTTTCAGCAGGATTGAAAACATCTGTTATTCTCTCTGGTTCCGGTCGCGGGCGCGTATGCCCATTCTGAATAGCGACAGAAATCGGGTCTAACTGGTGCATATTTGCCCCAAGTAACCCCAGCGGATCCACCATCCCCGTCGGATTCGTCACATACCCATACAAATTCGTGCCACCGTTGAGCCCAATCGGATCCTGGCTAATATACCGCCCCTGCTGCGGGTCGTAGTACCGGTGACGGTTATAGTAAAGCCCACTCTCTTCATCGTGCCACTGACCCTGGAACCGGATCGGTTGGGTGAGGTTGCGCACGGCGCGCTGGTTTTTGACCGCTGCCCAGTCGTCGGGTTCGGCCAGCCAGCGGGGTTGGCCGTTGGGGGCGACTAGTTGCATCGGGGTGCCCAGGGCGTCGGTGATATAGGCGCTGAGCACTTGGCCTTGTTCAGTATCATCAATACGTAGCATGGGCACAAAACTGCCCGGCTCGTAGACCACGGTAGCGCGCTGATTGTCCGTTTCTTCCCGCACGATGCGGTCGCCGTCCCAGCCGTAGTGGGTGGTGGCGGTAGTGCCGCTGGGGTGGCGTACGGTTTTGCTGATGCGTCTTCCCAGGCCATCGTAGCGGTAGGTGGCTTCGCGGGTCGCCCCCAGCTCGCTGGCGTGGATGAGATGTACCAAGCGGTTGGCGCCGTCGTAGCCCAGGGTTAAGCGTTCGCCGTTGGGCTGTTGGCGTTCGATCAGGTTACCGGCGCCGTCGTAGCGGTAGCGGGTACCGTTTAACTGCCCCAGACGGTTATCAGAAAGGGGCTGTTGGCCTTCTAACCGATTACCGGCCGCGTCCACGCTATAGCGGTGGGCGTGGTCGCCGTGTTGGCTGCCGATCAAGCGCCCGGCAGCGTCGTAGCTGTAAGCAATCACTTTTTCTGCTGGATCGCCTTGCAGGCTGCGGAAGCTCATCCGCCCCAGGGCGTCGTATTGATAGTCCTGCTGGCTAGTGGTGTCCGGGCTGCGTAGGGTGAGATGATCCAGCTGGCCCAGGTTAGTATACCCGCGCTCCAGCACCAGCGGCTGGTTGTGCGCATTGGCACCGGTGCTGAGACGGCGCTGGGTCTCCCGGTGCAGGGCATCGGGCTCCAGGGCGATCTCAAGGTCCAGGCCGGGGGCACTCATACCGTGCAGATGGCCGCTGCCGTAGGTGTGCCAGTTGAGCGCCGGTAGTTCACCGAACTGACTAGCCTTGGGCGCGCCGGTAGCCGTCAGGCTATGCTGGTGTTGCCAGCTCCAACCACTCTCTCCTGCATGTTGCTGCTGTTCGCCGATTAAGCGCTGGGCGTCGTCGTAGCTGAAGTTCACCTCGCCATGATCGTTGGTGACACTAAGTAGCTGACCATTGGCACCCCACTGGTACTGCTCCGTGCTGGCCGGGGCGTGCTCTGTGGCGGGTAGGTGCCGGGCCGTCAGGCGACCGGCTTGGTCATAGTCGTAGCGGGTGACCAGCGGCTGGCCGTCGGGGCCTGGACGGTTGGCCTCAATGCGCTCGATCAAGCGCCCGAACTCATCGTAACGATACTGTTGCTCCCGGCCATCGGGGCCGGTCTCGCTGGCTAAGCGATCCATCTCATCGTAAGCAAAGCGGTAGACCGCGCCGTTGCCCAGGGTTAGTTCGCTCAAGCGGCCAATGTCATCATAGGCAGTAAACTGCTGGCTGCCGTCGGCTTCGATGCGCTGCACCGGGCGGCCGTGGTCATCGAAGAAGAACTGCTGACGAAAACCTTGCGGGCCTTCCAGCTCTACCAAGCGTCCTAGAGAGTCCATATGGTGATGCCAGTAGAGCCCGTCGGGGAGCTGGGTGGCGATACGCCGGCCCATCTCGTCGTGCTGGGTGCGGGTGGTTTCACCTAGGGCGTTGGTGACGCTGGCCAGATAGCCGTTTCGGTCGTAGGCGTACTCGGTGCGCTGCTGGGAGCAGTCGATCTGGGCGGTCATCTGGCCTAGAGCGTTCCACTCCCGCTGGTGGGTGGCGCCACCCGCATCGGTGAGAGTAGTCGGGCGGTCAGGTAACTGTTCATTATCATAGGCGAAGGCGGTAGTGCCCTCCGGCCCGGTGACGTCCACTGGAAGCCCCCGTTCGTTGCGCGTAATTTTCCACGTTTGATTGTCAGGCCCTTCGATACTCACCGGCTGTCCCAGAGCATCGCGCTCAATGGCCCAGCGCGTGCCGTCTGGGCCGGTCTGTGCAATCACTTGCCCGTGGTCATCCCGTTCAATCAGCGTCTCGTGACCCAGCGGATCTACCGTCGCTACCTTGAGGCCCGCACGATCATAGCGGAACTCAATGCGCGAGCCGTCGGCGCGGGTGTGGGCCGTCCAGCGGCGGCCGGGGCCGCTGCCCACAAAGTGGTAGCGCTCCTCCCGGCCCAGGCTGTCGGTGACCAGGGTGTGATCCACTTGGTAGCTGTACGTCCGCGCTAAACCGCCGGCTTCCTGCTGGCCCACCACGCGACCATCCGGGGCGTGGCGATCCCAGGTGTAGTGGGCTTCCATGCCCCCAGGTACCCGGTGGGCGGTGAGCATATGGTCTTGCCACTCAAACTCCCGCACTACCTCGCCGTGGCGGTGGCGTACCGCAATCAGGTCGCCGGCGGGACTATAGGAGTAGCGTACCAACCACTCGTCCGCTGCTTCGCCGTCGTGGGCTTGCACCAGCTTAACGCCGGTTAAGCGTTGCCCGGTATCGTCCTGCATGGCGGGTAGCAAGCCATCGTAAACCAGCTGGTAGTGGCGCTGGGCGCTGTCGATGACCCGCACCAATAGACCACCCTCCCAGCGGTACTGGGTGGTGTAGCCATTGCGGTCGCGCTCTTCGATTAAGGGCCAGCGGCCGGAATCAGCAGCAGCGCTTTCTGTCGCAGAAGAGGCATTATCCGCGAAGACATAATACAAGCCGCTGGCATCGCTAAGGACGATACGCTCAGGATCATTGCGCAATGTCTCATCCAGAGCTTGCCAGCGGGGCGCGTTGCTCTCTTCATCGACTGAGGCACCGCCACGGCGAATCCACAGCTGTTCGGTGGGCGAGAAGCGCGCCTGACCGGGGGCCAGTGGCCCAAAGGTAATCGCACGACCCTGAGCATCATGGACAATACAGGCGTCGTCGTTAAGGGTAATTGCCAGGGACTCGCCTGGGAGTGACCAGCCCTGACCCAGGGCACCTATTTGTTCGTTACTGGAGAGGTAGCCACGGCTAAACACAAACGGCCGTGGCGCCGGGAGGGCAAAGTCGGTCTCTGCGGGCAGCAGCTTGGCGCCCAGCAGCGGGTTCACCGGGCTACCCACCGCGGGTTGGCAGGCGCTGCAGTCGTCGGCCAGGCCATCGGTGATATCGATATCGTCCAGTGCTAGCGGGGTCGCCGCGGCAATCTCACTGCTCAGCAGCGGCGTCTGGTGCGGTTCGAGGGTGACGTCCTCGCTCTCCTCGGGCTCGGCTTCAAAGGGTAAGCGGGGCAGTACAATGGCGTGGCCCTGGCCACGCCCGGGGCTACCGCCGGAGTTGATCTTGACCTGGGGGCCCACAATGGTCACCCCGCCGGGGTCGAGCTTGATAAAGCTCCCCCCGGCTTTCAGGGTGATTTCGCTCCCCGCTTCCAACACGATCTGGCTGCCCGCCTTGTGGTGCAGCTCGCGGCCGGTCTCGACCAACTGCGCCTCGCCGTAGACCTCATGGCGGGTTTGATCGACCTGGAGGTGGTCATCGCCCTTGATCTGGGTGTAGCGCTTGCCGTGTACGGTGAGGTGGTCGTCGTTATGGATTTCGCTCAAGCGGTTGCGGTGGAGCTTAAGGTGGCTATCGCGGCGGATCTCCTCGGTGCGGTCGTTAAGGGTGAGCAGCTCCAGGTCTTTCTGAGCGTGGAGCCAGATCTGCTCTTCGCCGGTGGCGTCCTCAAAGCGCAGTTCGTTAAAGCCTTCCGACTTATGGCTTTGGGTGCGGATCACCGTGCGGGTCTTGTGCTCCGGCAGCGGGTAGGGCGGGGTATTCACCGCGTGGTAAGTGCGCCCAGTGACCAGCGGTTGATCGGGGTCGCCCTCTAAAAACGAGACAATGACCTCATGGCCGATCCGCGGGATCGCCATGCTGCCGTAGCCGCCGCCTGCCCAACCCTGGGCGACCCGTATCCAACAGCTGGCGGTCTCATCAGGATCAGCATAACGATCCCAGGGAAACTGCACCTTGACCCGGCCGTGTTCGTCGCAGTAGATCTCCTCGCCTTCGGGGCCGACCACAAAGGCCACCTGGGGGCCGTCGACCCGCGGCTTGGGGTTGGGCACCGGACGAAAGGTCTGATCCCGGGGCATGATCACTACGTCGTTGTGGTAGCGGGTCATCAGCTCGCCTGCTTGCGCTGAGCTGGCTCCACTCCCATTACCACCCCGCGCCATACCGTCCTCTTCCAGGGCCTGGGGCTGCTCGCCGTGGTGAACCACCGAGACCACCTGCCATGCTTGGTTAAGGCTATCGATATCGTGGTCGGTGAGGGTAAAGCAGACGCCGGGGGCGAGCTCAGGCAGATCACTCTCCGCTTCAGCGGTGGTGGCGTCGGCGCGCAGGGACTCTAAGCGGTGGCGGGTAAAGGGCTTACCGGACGCGTCCTTCTTATAGCGGCCGGGGTAGTCAAAGTGCTCGTAATCCTCCCGCTGGGCGTGTTCGCCCAAGTTGGGAGCGAGGTGCTCGTGGATCTGCGCATAGGGCGGGTTTTTAAAGGTGTAGTCCTTGAGCATCGCCGAAGCAGGGCGCACCCGGTTGGCCTGACGCAATTTACGCAGGTGGCGTCGGGGCGGCGTGCCCCCGGCGCGACTGTGGTAGGTGCGCTCGCCCACGCTGGGCAGCACCACCGTGGCATCGGCAAACACCAGCTGGTGTTTACCACCTTCGGCATTTTCAAATTCATGAAAATAGAAGCAGCCCTCTTCGGCGGCTAAACGCTCGATAAAGGCCAGGTCGGTCTCCCGGTACTGCACCAAATACTCACGATCCAAGGGCGTGCGGGTGGTAGCAAAGCCGATATCGGTCAGGCCGCGCTCGCTGGCCAGGGTGTTGATGGCGTCATAGGGCGAGGTGTCATGAAAGATCCGCGAATTATGGCGCAGCGATAACCGCCACAGCGCCGGGCGAATCTCCACCCGATAGAAGCTGCGCCGATGCCCACGATCGCCCCGGTGAAGCTCTGTTATCACCCCGTGCACCCGGCGCAGCGGCTCGCCGTCCTGCCAAATGGTCAGGGTGGCGTTTTGATCCAAGCAGTCGCTGGGCGACAGGTCGTGGGTGCGGCTGGCAAACTCAACCGAGAGCGAAAACGGCTCAGACAGCGCCTCGCGATGGGTAAAACGTACCACGGCGGTATCATCGGCCCCGGGTAGGGTCAGGGTAAACTGTAGGCCTGTGCCGTCTGCCATCGCGCCGCTCCTTGGATCAAGTAACTGAGAAACGATCAGGGTAGCGGGCCGGGGCCAGAGAGCAAGGCCTGGAGGGCAAGTGACAGGGATCTCTTACACGTTTGTAAGAGATCTCTTACAAAAATTTAAGCGATGTCTTACAGCTTAAACGCTTAAAGGATGATCGTATGAAAAATGAGCTGCACTCCGTACTGAATCCCACCCTATTTCAGCGCCTGCCAAATCAGATTAAAACCGACTAAAAACATGGCAAAAATCACCAAACGGTAAAACAGCGTTTCGTTGACGCGGCTTTGCAGCCATAGGCCGTTGCGTACACCGATCCAGGCGATGGGTACGAGCAGCAGCGATGCCCAGGCGCTGGTGACGTTGATTTCGCCAAGCCACATATAGGGCACTAGCTTGATCACGTTGACTACGGCAAAGGTCACCGCACAGGTGGCAATAAAGGTCTCTTTCGATAGTTTGCGCGGCAGTAGATAAACGTTTAGCGGCGGCGCGCCCGCATGAGCCATAAAGCTGGTAAAGCCGCAAACGCTTGCCGCTGGCAAAGCCCAACGGGGGGAGATCGGTTTCTTGGCAACGGGCTTGAGCAGCATGTAAGCGGCGAACAGCAGGGTGATCACGCCGAGAGTCAGGCGTAAGCCCTGTTCACTCAAACTGCCAAACAGCAGCGTCCCTACCGTCACGCCGATAAACAGCCCCGGCACAAAGCGCCAGACCTCGGTGGCGTCCTGCTTGCCCCACCATGCTTTCACCGCAAACACGTCCATCACCAGCAGTAGCGGCAGTAGTAAGCCCGCTGCCTGGGCGGGGCTGATCGCCAGCGCCATTAGCGGTACCGAGAGCGTGCCAAAACCACCCGCAAAGCCACCTTTTGAAACGCCGGTCAGGTAAACGGAAAATGCAATTAACAACCAGGCGATGGCGGAGTAGTCGGGGAGCATAGGGCCTCTATGGTCTTTTATTAAAGGTAATGTACAAAAAAGCCCCGCATCGGCGGGGCCAGTTAGCATAGCATTAGATAAACGTTAGCGGGCGAAGTGTCGATCTATCCAGCGTTCATTAGCCATTCGTGATCCGGGTCGTTGTGGAATTTCCATGCCCGCTTAGGCCCCGCCATCACATTTAAGTAGTAAAGCGAGTAGCCATGAGAGGCGCCCACAGGGTGGTAGCCCTTGGGTACCAACACACAGCAGCCGTTTTCCACCGCCATGGTTTCATCAAGGCTGCGGTCATCGGTGTAAACGCGCTGAAAGGCGAACCCTTGTTCAGGGTTAATGCGGTGGTAGTAGGTTTCTTCCAGGAGTGATTCCTGGGGTAAGTTATCCACATCGTGTTTGTGTGGCGGGTAGCTCGACCAATTGCCCGCGGGTGTGAATACTTCGACGACCAGCAGGCTATCGGCGGGCTCGGTTTCCGGCAGAATATCGTGAACATGGCGGGTGTTGGTGCCCTGGCCACGAGTGCTCTGCTTGATGCTGTTAGGCGCGATCAGCCTTGGGGCGTGATTGCCATGCCCAGGGGCGGCGCACACGGCTAGCTCTAAGTCCGTTGTCGCTTCCACAGCGTAGCTAACATGGTCAGGCAGGTAAACCGCATAGGGCGGGGTCTGTTCAAATATATCCATGCGCTGGCCGATATCTTCAAAGCGGTGCTCGCCGCAGGTTACCGTGGCGCGACCGGTGAGCAGCACCAGGCACACTTCCTGATCATCGCTGCTGGCCTCCAGGCGCTGGCCCTTGGCGAGTTTATGCACCCGAAAGCCAACGTGCGTCCAGCCAGCAGATTCAGGGGTAACGTCAATCACGGTGCCCTGGGCATCTGGGGCGGTGGGGCGTACCAGTAGGGAAGCCATACGTTGCTCCTTTATTTATTAAGGTTGGAATCAGCCTGAAGCAGGATTTTGCGACCTTCCCGCAATGAGCGCTCCGCTGCGTCGGCTAAGCGCAACGCCTCTAGGCCATCTTGGGCGCCTGCTAGAGGGGCGCGCTTTTCTCGCCAAGCTTCGACAAAGTCGCCAATCTCTAATCGATAAGCCTCGGCATAACGCTCCAGGAAGAACCACTTGGGTTTCTCCTCCACTTGCCCTGCCTCGCCGGTAAAGCGTAGCCGGGTATCACTCTCGTTCTGGGCCTGCAGCATGCCTAGGCTGCCAAAGACTTCAATACGCTGGTCGTAGCCGTAGTTGGCACGTCGAGAGTTGCTAATTTGGCACAGCTTTCCACTGGCGGTGGTAAGGGTGACCATGGCGGTATCCACATCGCCTGCTTCACCAATCGCTGGGTCGATGATGCTACTGCCGACGGCAAAGACACTTTCGATGGGTTCATCGAGCAGCCAGCGGGCCATATCGAGGTCATGAATCATCATGTCGCGGAATAGGCCGCCGGACTCAGCCACGTACTCGGCAGGCGGGGGAGAGGGGTCGCGGCTAATAATCGTCAGCGTTTCAAGTGCGCCAATACGCCCTTCGGTAATCGCTTTTTTCAGTGCCGAAAACTGAGGATCGTGGCGGCGGTTAAAGCCTAATGCGCAGGTCACCGGGTGTTCGCTAAGTACTTGAAGGGCATCGCGAGTGCGGGCTAGATCCAGGGCGATGGGTTTTTCGCACAGAACCGCCTTACCCGCGCGGGCAGCCCTTTCTAGATACTCCGCGTGAGTGGGCGTGCTTGAAGCAATCAGCACCGCGTCAACGGTGTCATCCGCGAAGATTTCATCCACAGAGGCCGCTCGGCTAGCGTACTGCTTGGCCAGTGTTTCTGCGGCAGGCTGATGAAAATCAGCCACGGCGGCCAGGGTTACGTCCGGGTGTGAATAAATGGCCTGGGCATGCACCTTGCCGATACGTCCAGCGCCGATGAGTGCGAGTTTCATAAGCTCTCCTATTTTGTTTTTGCTGTTGGTTTGCTTGCTTTGGTTGTTTAGGCCTTGCGTTTTTTGTCTTGCCGCACGCCCAGGGCAATCGCCAAGGTCTGGGTCAAGCAGAGCGACGCGGTCAAACTACGGAAACTTTTTACTTCGGCTTCGTTGACCACGAAGACGACATCCGCGAAGCGGGCCAGTGGGCTAAGGTTCGAATCGGTAATCACTACACTAGGTAGACCGCGCTGATGGGCGTCTTCGCAGGCTTTTTGGCTCTCTTCGGCATAGGGAGAAAAGCTAATCGTTAGCAGAGCGTCGTGTTGGCTCATGGCGCGCAGCTGCTCGCCGTACATCCCGCCCAAACCATTGACCAACAGCGCAGGCTTATCCACATGCGCTAAGGCATAGGTCATGTAGCTGGCGATCATGAAGCTGCGTCTTGCGCCCATCACATGAATGGCGTGCGCCTTCTCAAAAATATCTAACGCTTTTTCCAGGCTCTCTGGATTAATGCGGCTGGGAAGCTGCTCAAGCACGGCACGGTTGGCGTCAGCGAACTCCCATAACAGCTGGGTGCTATCCGGTGTTTCTCCGGTGGCGCTGCGTACCGCGCGAATTCGCTCGGTGTAGTTAGGCAACTCATCGACTAGGCGGCTGCGAAACAGCTGCTGCATTTCTGAAAAGCCCTTAAAGCCCAAACTATTGGCCAAGCGAATTAATGTGGATGGAGTGACATCCGCCTGTTCGGCAATTTTGGCCACGGTCGCTAAAGCAACTTCTTGGGGGTGATCAAGCATAAAACGGGCTGTTTGCTGCAAACGTTTGCTTAAAGTGGCGTATTCGGCAGTGATAAGCGTTTCCAGCTCACGGTAGCTTTGTGGCGGTTGAGGCATACAAATTCCTTCGCGTTGGCCCATTTAGCACCCATTTGCTAATGCACTACGGGTTATCAGTAGTAGGCGAAATTACTAGTTGCTATGCAGTCTAGTTGAGTGGAATAAATATTCCATTTATACCAAAGTATAGAATAAATAATTTGCAGTAATTACTATTTGGAATCTATATTCCATAGCGCCAAGGCATTTAATGCCACTTCCCTTCCAACAACGATAACGTTATGAGGAATTATTTATGGCATGTCTATCTCAATGGCTTCTAGCTACTGCCGCCACCACGGCATTAATGGCAGGAGCCGCACTAGCACAAGAACCGCAGCAAGACGCGAGCCGATTCGTCATGGTGACCCACGGTGTCCCCTCTGATCCTTTCTGGTCAGTGGTGAAAAACGGCGCAGAGGCGGCCGCGGATCTCGTAGGCGCTGAGCTGGAGTACCGTGCACCGTCTACCTTTGATATGGCCAAAATGCAGCAACTTGTAGAGGCAGCGGTAGCCTCTAACCCCGATGGCTTGATCCTCTCTTTTACCGACGAAAATGCCCTGGGCGGCGCTGTCCAAAATGCGGTCGATAACGGCATTCCAGTGATCACTATTAACTCCGGTGGCGACGTGGCGAGGGATTATGGTGCCCGCCTGCACATCGGGCAGAGTGAATACGAAGCAGGCAAGCAGGCTGCTGAACGCATGCAAGAAATGGGCGTCGAGAAAGGCGTCTGCGTTAACCATGAACAAGGAAACCAGGGACTTGATCAGCGCTGCGATGGCTTTGTCGAGGGTTTTGACGGCAATGCGGAGCAGCTAGCGACGACCTACGACCCCACCAACATTCGCAATGCCATTGTCGCTTACCTCAACGAGAACAGTGATGTGCGTGGTGTACTGACCTTGGGGGCATTGGCTGCTGAACCGATGATTCAGGCCATGCGTGAGCAGGGAGCTACCGATATGTTCACCCTCGGTACCTTTGATCTTTCACCCGGTATTTTAGAAGCCTTGGATGCGGGTGAGCTGAACTTTGCGATTGACCAACAGCAGTACATGCAGGGCTACTTGCCTGTCATGTTCCTAGATCAGTTCGTCAAGAACGGTCTACTACCCGCAGGGGATGTTGCCACCGGCCCAGGATTTGTCACTCAGGAAAACGCAGCACAGGTCATTGAGCTGAGTAGCCAGGGCATCCGTTGATAACGAGCTAATCGGAAAAGGCTCGACGGTGTCGAGCCTTGGGAGTCGATCGCCATGAATTCCACTGAAACGAAGCAATCGGTTGCGCCAGCAGCGGCTGATCAAGATGAGCGTATCCAGAGAGTCTCTTTCTGGAAGAAGGCGCTTAATCGACCAGAGCTGGGGGCTTTGGCCGGTGCCGTGTTGGTGCTTGCCTTTTTTATCGCTGCTTCCAGCGGCACTGGGATGTTTACCCCAGCAGGTATTATTAATTTTCTTGAAGTCGCCGCTCAGCTCGGCATTATCGCCACGGCGGCTGCATTGCTGATGATCGGCGGGGAGTTCGACCTTTCGATTGGTTCAATGATTGGCCTGGCAGGCATTCTGATTGCTATTCCTGCGGTGGAGTATGGCTGGCCACTATGGGCCGCCATTTTATTGGCGTTCGCCTGTGCGGGGCTGGTGGGCTGGATTAACGGCAATCTGGTCAATAAAACTGGGTTGCCATCATTTATCGTTACTCTGGGCTTCCTGTTCATTCTGCGTGGTTTGGCTATCGGTACTAGTCGGTTGTTGACAGGACGTACTCAGGTGGGGGGAGTTCAGGATCATATCCCCGGAGATTGGTTCGCGGCGCTTTTCTCTGGAGAAGTCGCTACGGGGCTATTTAGCTGGATGGCGGAAAATGGCTGGATGGCGACCAACTTTGCGGGCAACCCTACGGTCACCGGTATTCCCGTCTCGATCGTCTGGTGGCTGGGCTTAACCGCTGTAGCGACTTGGGTGTTGCTGTGTACGCCTTACGGCAACTGGATCTTCGCCAGCGGTGGCGATGCCAATGCGGCGCGCAATTCGGGCGTCCCCGTTCAACGCGTCAAGATTTCGCTTTTCATGTTCACCGCTTTCTCCGCCACCATCTTTGCCTGCATCCAGGTCATGGATACCGGTTCGGCAGACACCATTCGCGGCTTATTAAAAGAGCTGGAGGCCATTATTGCGGTGGTTATTGGCGGCGCTTTGCTGACCGGTGGCTATGGATCCGCTATAGGGGCAGCTCTTGGTGCGCTGATTTTCGGCATGGTGCAAATGGGCATTTTTTACACCGGCGTTAACACGGATTGGTTCCAGGTTTTCCTGGGTGTGATGTTGCTGGTGGCGGTGCTATTCAACAATTACATGCGCAAGAAGGCGATGGAGGCTAAATAACATGACTACACGCACTCCAATGATTGAAATGCGCAGTGTCAGCAAACACTTCGGCAGTGTGATCGCCTTAAGCGATATCTCGATGCAGGTCTATTCCAGTGAGGTGATGTGCCTGCTGGGGGATAATGGTGCTGGCAAGTCAACGTTGATTAAAACCCTTTCCGGTGTTCACCAGCCCACCCATGGCGAGATGCTACTGGATGGCAAGCCCGCTCGTTTCAAGTCCCCGGCCTACGCACTCGACGCCGGTATCGCCACTGTGTTCCAGGATCTGGCCATGGTGCCGTTGATGTCGATTACCCGTAACTTTTTTATGGGACGCGAGCCGACGGTGGGCTGGGGCCCTTTAAAGCGGATTGATTGGAAGTATGCCGACCGGGTTGCCAAAGAGGAAATGGCTAAAATCGGTATCGATGTTCGCGACCCTAGTCAGCCGGTGGGCACGCTTTCTGGCGGGGAGCGCCAGTGTGTAGCGATTGCCCGTGCCGTCTATTTTGGTGCCAAGGTGCTGATTCTTGATGAGCCTACGTCAGCACTTGGGGTCAAGCAGGCCTCCGTCGTACTGCGCTACATCGCCAAAGCTCGCGCCGATGGCCTTGCGGTCATCTTTATTACCCACAACGTCCACCATGCTTACCCAGTGGCCGATGCGTTCACCCTATTGTCTCGAGGCGGTAGTTTGGGCTCTTTCCGCAAAGAAGAAGTCAGCCGCGAAGAAGTGCTCAACATGATGGCGGGTGGCGCTGAGCTTGAAAGCCTGGATGCGGAGCTTGCGGAATTCCAGCGGGACGATAAAGCCAAGAAGGCCAGCTTAGCCGAACAAGACACCCAGCCTGCGGATGAAACAAGCAGCACTGAACCCCCTTCACCGCGAACGGCGAGCGGCTATTAAGGAGCCATGATGAATACACCAACACCATCATCTCCGTTCACGCTGGCCGTTTGCGCTGAAATGATTTTCCGCGATTTACCGGTGTTGGAACGAATTAAGCGCATTTCTGAACTGGGCTTTCAAGTCGAAATCTGGGACTGGACCAAGCACGACATTGACGCACTGGCGAACAGCGGGGCGACGTTCTCATCCATGACTGGTTATGTCACCGGCACCTTAGCGGATGCCGCCGGAGCCGATGAGCTGCTACGCACCGCCGCAGAGTCGGTTGAAGTGGCCAAGCGGCTGGGCATTCCGCGTCTTAACCTACATGGTACGGGGTTGGATGGTAATGGGCTGCCCGTTCAGCCGTGCCAACAGATGACCGGCGCTATGTGGCTCAAAGCCCGGGACACGCTCAATCGGCTGGCGGATCTCGGCGAGCAGCACGGCATCACCTTTGTGCTTGAAAACCTCAATACCGACGTTGACCACCCCGGTGTGCCGTTTGCGCGCCTGGAAGATGTGCTTGCTCTGGTGGAGAGTGTTGATCGGCCTAGCTTGCGCATTATGTTGGACGTTTATCACGCCCAAATTGGCGAAGGTAATTTGATCGAATTGATTCGCCGCTGTGGGCCTTACATCGGAGAAGTGCAGGTAGCTGATGTGCCGGGGCGTTGCGAGCCAGGAACAGGCGAAATTAACTATCCGGCCATCGCCAACGCGCTGAACGACATGGGCTATCGCGGCACCGTCGGGCTGGAAGGCTGGGCCTCTGGCGACGATGACCTCGCTCTTGATCGATTCCGTGCTGCCTTCTCACTTTAAGCCACGGTTGATAAGCCTTATCGATTGCCGCCCAAGACGCTTGTATGCCCAGTGCCATCTTTTGCCCGATACCACGAATTTGTGACGTGGGGAGACGTTTATGCTGAATAACAATAGTCAACACCGATCGCTTGACCTGATTTGTCTTGGACGCGTGGCGGTAGACCTCTACGCCGAACAGATTGGCAGCCGTTTAGAAGACGTAGCCAGCTTTGCCAAGTACCTGGGTGGTAGCTCGGGCAATATGGCCTACGGCACTGCGCGGCTTGGGCTGAAGTCCGCCATGCTTTCGCGAGTCGGCGACGAACAGATGGGCAGCTTTGTACGCGAAGAGCTGGAACGGGTGGGGGTAGATACCTCAGCGTTACAAACCGACCCCGAACGTCATACCGGTTTGGTACTGCTAGCGTTAAAAGACCGCGAGAGCTTCCCACTGCTGTTTTACCGCCGCGACTGTGCCGATATGGCCATCGACGCCGACGCCATTGACCCTGAATTTATCGCCCGGGCCAAGGCCCTGGCAATTACCGGCACCCACCTTTCTACCGATACCACCCGGCGGGCATGCCGCAAAGCGCTGGACGCCGCCGCCCATTATGGTGTGAAGCGGGTGCTGGATATCGACTATCGCCCCGTGCTGTGGGGGCTGACCAATCCCGGCGATGGTGAAATCCGCTTTATCGCCGATGATAAAGTGACCACCGACCTGCAGCGCTGGCTGACGGATTTTGATCTGATTGTGGGCACCGAAGAGGAGTTTCATATTGCCGGCGGCAGCACAGACACCTTAGCGGCTCTGCGCGCAGTGCGTGAGGTTAGCGAAGCTACCTTGGTATGCAAGCTGGGGCCCATGGGCTGTGTGGTGTTTGAAGGCGCCATTCCTGACCGTATTGAAGACGGCATTCTGGTCAAGGGTGTACAGGTCGAGGTGCTCAATGTGCTGGGCGCCGGGGATGCCTTTATGAGTGGCTTGCTACGCGGCTGGCTGCGCAATGAACCCTGGCAAACCAGCGCCGGTTACGCCAACGCCTGCGGCGCGCTGGTGGTCTCCCGCCACGGCTGTGCGCCGGCCATGCCCACCGAAGACGAGTTATTTGATTACCTGGCGCGCCGTGATGAGGTACCTCGTCCGGATATCGATCAGCGGCTAAACCATTTACACCGGGTCACTACCCGAGTGCCTGCTCAGTGGCCTGAAGTGCTCGGGTTGGCATTTGACCACCGCCGCCAGCTCACCGATATGGCCCGCGAAGAGTATGCCGACAGCGCGCGGCTGCCAGCACTCAAAAAACTGCTGGTCACCGCCGCCGAAGAGGGTGCCAAACTGGGCGGTATTTCCACGCCCGCGATCCTGGTAGACGACGTGCTGGGTCAGGACGCGCTCAATCAAGCCAGTGGAAAAGGCTGGTGGATTGGTCGCCCGGTAGAGCTTCCAGGCTCACGCCCGCTGCGCTTCCAGCATGGCGATGATTTAGGTGCCTGCCTGCGCAACTGGCCTAGAGAGCAGATCATTAAATGCCTGGTGTTCTACCACCCCGACGATGAACTCTCGCTGCGCCTGGAGCAGGAGGAGCGGCTACGCCAGCTCTACCAGGCGGCCTGTGCTTATGGGCTGGAGCTGCTGATTGAAGTCATTCCGCCCGCCGACATGCCCAATGACGACACCACCTTGCCGCGCAGCCTTCAGCGACTCTACAACCTGGGTATTCGCCCTGATTGGTGGAAGCTACCCTCAATGACGGATGTTGCCTGGCAGGCGGTGGGCGAGACGATTGAGCGCGAAGATGTCTACTGCCGTGGGGTCGTACTGCTTGGGCTCGACGCCCCTATGGACGACATGAAACGCGGCTTTGAAGCAGCGGCCAATCATGCCTGCTGTAAGGGGTTCACCGTTGGGCGCACGCTATTTGCCAGCGCGAGTCGTGACTGGTTGGCCGGGCGTATCGACGACGCCAGCTTGGTAGAGCGGGTCGCCCAGAACTATGCCGAACTGATAAAGGCGTGGCGGCAATTAAGGCAGCCACAGTCGCTGGCTCACACGGAGGAGGCGTAAAATGAGCACCATTCGACTCACCATGGCCCAGGCGCTGGTCAAGTACCTTGCCGCCCAGCGTATTGAGGTTGATGGCCAAGAGGTGGCGCTGTTTGAAGGCGTGTTTGCGATTTTTGGTCATGGCAATGTGGCCGGAATGGGGGAAGCACTCTACCACGTGCAAGACACGCTTCCGACCTTTCGCGCTCACAACGAACAGGCCATGGCACACGCGGCGATTGCCTTCGCCAAAGCCAATGGCCGCCAGCGCTTAATGGCCGCGACCAGCTCGATTGGCCCGGGGGCGACCAATATGGTCACCGCTGCGGCGCTCGCCCACGCCAACCGGTTGCCGATCCTGCTGCTGCCTGGGGATACCTTTGCCACCCGCGAACCGGATCCGGTGCTCCAGCAGGTGGAGCATTTCGGCGACCCTACCATTAGCGTTAACGACTGTTTTCGCCCGGTATCGCGCTACTTCGATCGCATTAACCGCCCCGAGCAGCTGCTGACCAGCCTGCCCCAGGCGATTGCTACCCTGCTTGACCCTGAGCACTGTGGCCCGGCGACCCTGGCGCTGCCCCAGGATGTGCAAACCTTTGCCTACGATTACCCGGAAGCCTTTTTTGCCCCCAGGGTGCATCGCATTCGCCGCTCACCACCGGATGCTTACGAGCTTCTTCAAGCCATCGCCGCGCTACAACAGGCCAAGCGCCCGCTGATCATTGCCGGTGGTGGCGTGCATTACGCCGCCGCCTGCGACGCCCTGGCCGAGTTTGCCAAAGCGCGGGGCATCCCGGTAGCTGAAACCCAGGCCGGAAAAGGCGCACTGGCCGATAGCCACCCTTGTGCGGTAGGTGCTATTGGGGTGACCGGCAGCGCAGCCGCCAACCAGTTGGCAGAGCAGGCGGATGTCATTCTGGCGGTGGGTACGCGGTTGCAGGACTTTACCACCGGCTCCCGGGCGCTGTTTGAAGGTAGCGAAAAAACGCTGATCGCCCTTAACGTTGGCCGTTTCGACAGCCTCAAACATCAAGCGCTGCCGCTAAGCTGCGATGCCTTGGTCGGGCTGGGCCAACTCGACGCGGCGCTGGGAGAATGGCGTGGCGGTGATGAATGGCGCGAGCTGACCGGAACGCTCAAGCGCGAGTGGGCCGAAATCGTGTACAACGTGACCGCTGATCAAGGGCTGGCGTTGCCCACCGATGCCCAGGTGATCGGTGCCGTCAATCGCCAGGCTGGCAACGATACCACCGTGGTATGCGCCGCCGGTGGCTTGCCCGGCGAGCTGCATAAGCTCTGGCAATGCTCCGGCCCCGGCAGCTACCACGTGGAGTACGGTTTCTCCTGCATGGGCTATGAAATTGCGGGCGGGCTGGGCGTCAAGATGGCCAAGCCAGAGCGCGAAGTAGTGGTGATGGTCGGCGACGGCAGCTACCTGATGCACAACTCGGAGCTGGCGACCTCGGTGATGCTGGGCCACAAGTTGACGGTAGTGGTGTTGGATAACCGCGGCTATGGCTGTATCAACCGCCTGCAGCAGGCCACAGGCGGGGCGGGTTTCAACAACCTACTGCAAGATTGCCGCACTGTGGAGGCGGGCGCTCCGAAAACCGATTTTGCCGCCCATGCCAAAGCGTTGGGCTGTGAGTCTGAATCGGTCACCGGTATTGCAGAACTGGAGCAGGCGCTGGTGCGTGCTCGTAGCGCCACCTCGACCTATGTGATTGCCCTGGACACCGACCCGTTACCCAGCACCCAAGAAGGCGGCGCCTGGTGGGAGGTGGCCGTGCCCGAGGTCTCCGAGCGTGAAGCGGTCAATAAAGCCTATCAAGGGTACCGCGAAGCCAAGCAGCGCCAAGCCCGTTAGTTCTCGACCTCAACAAACATAATCACAAGGAATACGCTATGCCAACGGTTACTTTAGGCATCAACCCGCTCACCTGGACGAACGACGACTTGCCCAGCCTGGGCGGCGCAACACCGCTGGAAACCTGCCTTCAAGAGGGGCGCGAAGCGGGTTTTAGCGGCTTTGAATTAGGTAACAAGTTTCCCCGAACGCCTGACGCCTTAAATCAGGTGCTTAGTGCCCACGACTTGGCGCTTGTATCGGGCTGGTATTCCGCGCAGTTGCTGGAGCGCACTCCTGAAGAAGAGATAGAAGTCATTCAGGGTCATATGAACCTGCTCAAGGAATGCGGTGCGAAGGTAATGGTGCTGTGTGAAGTCACCCACTGTGTGCACGGCGATCAGGAGCGCCCGCTCTCCCAGCGTCCGCACCTTTCCGAGCAAGAGTGGCAGCGACTGCTGCATGGCCTGGAGGTAGTGGGCGACTACCTGAAATCCCAGGGTATTCAACTGGTGTATCACCACCACCTGGGCACGGTGATCGAAAGCCAGGCCGACGTTGAACGCTTAATGGACAACACTGGCGAAGGCGTGGGGCTGCTGCTTGATTTTGGTCATCTGCGCGGTGCTGGCGGTGACCCTCTCGCCGTCGCCAAACGCTACAGCCAGCGTATCCATCATGTGCACTGCAAAGATCTGCGCTTCCCAGTGCTGGACGCGGTACGCAATCGCGATAAAAGCTTTTTAAACGGCGTGTTAGACGGCCTGTTTACGGTGCCGGGGGATGGCAATGTGGATTTTCTGCCCGCCTTAACCCACCTGTGCGAACAGGGCTACCAGGGCTGGTTAGTGGTTGAAGCCGAACAAGACCCGGAAGTTGCCCATCCGCTGACTTACGCCCGTCTGGGTTACCGCAACTTGCGTCAACTTGCCGAGCAGGCAGGCTTCGACGTTGCCAGCTAAACAGCGCCAGCGGCGCCTTTTAATCAGGAGCCTATATGCAAACGTTATCCCACTATCTTAATGGTCAGCTCTCCACCGGTCAGAGCCAGCGCACTTCGCCGGTTTATAATCCAGCCACCGGTGAGCAGAGCGCCCAGGTGGCGCTGGCCACCGTTGACGAAACCCGCGAAGCGGTGCGTATCGCCGATGAGGCCTTTGTCGCCTGGTCAAAAACCTCGCCGCTGAAGCGCTCGCGTATCCTGTTTAAGTTCAAGGCGCTGGTTGAGGAGCATACCGATGAGCTGGCGCGCCTGATTTCCAGCGAACACGGCAAGGTGTTTTCTGACGCCAAAGGCGAAGTGACCCGCGGCCTGGAAGTAGTCGAGTTTGCCTGTGGCATTCCCCACCTGCAGAAGGGCGAGCACTCCATGAACGTCGGCACCGGCGTGGATAGCTACTCGATGATGCAGCCGCTGGGCGTGTGTGTAGGTATCTCGCCGTTCAACTTTCCCGCCATGGTGCCCATGTGGATGTTCCCCATTGCGCTGGCCTGCGGCAACACCTTCGTCATGAAACCTTCGGAAAAAGATCCCTCTACGCCGCTGCGCTTAGCCGAGCTGCTTAAAGAAGCGGGTCTGCCGGATGGTGTCTTTAATGTCGTCAATGGTGATAAAGAAGCGGTGGATGTACTGCTTACTGATGAGCGTGTTCAAGCGGTTAGCTTTGTGGGCTCTACCCCAATTGCCGAGTACATCTACGCTACCGCATCAGCCCATGGCAAGCGTGTTCAGGCCCTGGGCGGTGCCAAAAACCATATGGTGATCATGCCCGATGCGGATCTCGATCAGGCCGTGGGTGCCCTGATGGGGGCGGCCTATGGCTCGGCAGGCGAGCGCTGCATGGCGATTTCGGTGGCCGTACCCGTTGGCGAAGAGACCGCCAACCGTCTGCGCGAAAAACTGGTGGCCGAACTTGATAAGCTGACAGTTGGGCCTGGCCTGGTCGATGGCCCGGATAACGATATGGGGCCGCTGATCACCCGCGAGCACCGCGAAAAAGTGGCGGGTTATATCCAAACCGGCGTGGATGAAGGCGCAGAGTTAGTGGTCGACTGTCGCCAGACCACGATTGACGGCGCAGGGGATGGCTACTTTATCGGCGGCAGTCTGTTTGACCATGTCACGCCCAGCATGCGTATTCACTCCGAAGAGATCTTCGGCCCGGTGTTGGCGATTGCTCGCGTGGCCAGCTTCGACGAGGCGGTCAGCATGATCAATGCCCACGAATACGGCAATGGTACGGCGATCTTTACCCGGGATGGCGATGCGGCGCGTCAGTACTGCGAGCAGATCCAGGTCGGCATGGTCGGCGTTAACGTACCAATCCCGGTACCTATGGCGTTCCACAGCTTCGGTGGCTGGAAGCGCTCGCTGTTTGGCCCGCTGCATATGCACGGCCCCGACGGTGTACGTTTCTACACCCGCATGAAGACCATTACCCAGCGCTGGCCCAGCGGCATTCGTGAAGAGACCAACCACTTCACCATGCCGACCATGTAAACAACCTGAAAGTGGGCCACTAAAACAGGCCAGTATATCTGGTGATGAGGGCAGATTTCCGCGAGGGCGCTGTGAACCCGTCCATGGGCGCTACTTTCGCCATCCATGGCGAAAGACCCTCGCTTCAACCTGCCCTCACACCACCTTTATGGAGTCTTTATTTTACTGGCAGTGAAATTGTTAGCAGGGATAACCACAATGAAAACCCTCAAAATTGGCCTAATCGGCACCGGCTTTATGGGCAAAGCCCACGCCATTGCCTTTCATGCGGCGTCCAGCGTTTTTGAACTGCCCGCCAAGCCCGTTTGCGAACTGCTGGCGGATGTCGACCTCGCCACGGCAGAGAGCCGAGCGCGGGCCTGGGGATTTGCCCGCGCCACCGGCGATTGGCGCGCCCTGGTGGCCGACAGTGACGTGGACGTGGTGGATATCTGCGCGCCCAATTTCCTGCATAAAGAGATGGCGCTGGCCGCCATTGCCGCCGGTAAACATGTTTACGCCGAAAAGCCGCTGGCGCTGAGCACGGTAGACGCCGACGAGATGGTCGTTGCGGCTGAAAAGGCGGGCGTCAAAACCCTGGTGGGCTTTAACTATATTCGCAATTCCGCCACCCAGCTGGCCCGCCAGGTTGTTGCCAGCGGTGAAATTGGTGAGCTGATTCACTTTCGTGGGCGGCACAACGAGGATTACCTGCTCGACCCGGAAAAGCCCCACGACTGGCATACACAGCGGGCAACGGCAGGTGCCGGTGCGCTGGGCGATGTGGGCTCGCATATTCTCAATATGGCCGAGTTTTTAACCGGGCAGCGCATTGCCAAGGTATGCGGTCAGCTACAAACCGTTATCCCCACTCGGCCCAAGGCCGACGGTAGCGGTATGGCGGCGGTAGAGAACGATGACCAAGCCCAAGCCATGCTGCGCTTTGACCAGGGATTAATCGGTAATATCGAAACCTCCCGGGTGGCGGCTGGCCGCAAAATGGGCCTGGCCTACACGCTAACGGGCACCAAAGGCGCCATTGTGTTTGACCAGGAACGCATGAGCGAGCTGCAGCTATATCGCCATGGGGATGCCCACGGCAGGCGCGGCTTCACCACCCTGTTGGCGGGCCCCGAACACCCTGACTATGCGGCGTTCAGTCCCGCGCCGGGTCACGGCCTGGGCTATAACGATCAGAAGGTTATCGAGGTGCGCGACCTGGTCGAAGGCATCATCAACGACCGCCCCCTCTATCCAGACTTCCGCGAAGCCGCGCGGGTGAATCGATTAATAGATGCCATCGAAACGTCAGATCAGACGGGGCAGTGGGTGACGGTACCGTAGTTGCTTCTGCCTTGAGCGCCTGGGCTTTTAAATCAACGCCCAGGCGCCTGCCGGGAGGAAAAAGTTACAGAATAATCAGCGTCGCGAGTCCTAAGAAGGATAAAAAGCCGACCACATCGGTAACGGTCGTCAAAATAACCGCGCCGGATAACGCGGGGTCGATCTGGAGTTTTTTCAACACCATGGGGATGAGTACGCCGGATAAGTTGGCGAGGCTCATATTGATAAAGATGGCCAGGGTGATCACCAGCGTAATCATGGTGTCGCTAAACCAAATATGGGAAATCAAGCCGACCACTAATGCCCACACCAAACCGTTACTCATACCCACCCACATCTCTTTGTTATACAGCCAGCGGACGTTGTTGCCCGCAAGTTGGCCCAGCGCCAAGCCGCGTATAACCACGGTGAGGGTTTGGCTACCCGCAATACCCCCCATGCTCGCCACCACCGGCATCAAAATGGCCAGCGCCACGATTTGATCTAAGGCCGCTTCAAATTGCCCGATAACGAAGGCGGCTAAAAAAGCCGTTAACAGATTAATACCCAGCCAAATGCCGCGACTTTTCGCACTGCGTAAAACGGGCGTGAAGACTTCCTCTTCGTTACTGACGCCGGACATATGCTTTAACGTCATGTCAGCGTCGTCTTGGGTGATTTCAAGTACGTCGGCGGCGTTTAGCTGACCTACTAGTAACCCATCGCTATCGCACACGGGCACAAAGTGTAGCTCTTTAGAGCGCAATAACGCCGCTGCATCACTGACTTTCATTTGATCATTTAGGGTAAAAAAGTCATCCATGTAATCATCAACCATCGCATCTTGTGGTTGCTTGATTAAATCAATCAGGGTCAAAGTGCCGAGTAAGCGTTTGTCTTTATCCGTAATCATGATCTGTTGCGACTCATCGTCGAGCAGATGGTGGATGCGGATATAGCGCTGTACGGCCTCTAACGACACGCCCTGTTTTACATTGACCGTCTCGGGATCCATGTAACGGCCAACAACGTCATCTTCATAGGCGTGAAGATTCTCAACCTGGGCGCGGATTTCTTGCTCTAAGCTAGCGTAAACGCTGGTTTTTATGGCTTCATCGGCAACATCTAAAACTTCAGCAACTTCTTGAGCATCCAAGCCTTTAACAATTTGCTCTACATCGCTGGCCGATAAGTCTTCGATGTAGTCAGCGCGGATGTCTTCGTCAACTTCAGCAAGAACCTCGCCGATTAAATCGTCGGGGACATACTCCCAAAGAAAATCTCGCGTTTTGGCCGGGAAGGACTCCAGCGTTCGCGCGATGTCTAAAATATCGAGTTCAGAGAAATACGCTTGTAATGCCGCTGTGTCTTGGTCATCTAGCAGGTTTTGAAGGTAGAGTAGCTGCTCTTCGGAATTGGTGTATTTTTCATCATCGCGCATAGAGTCCGTCCTTGTTGGAAGCTAAGTGTTAAAGAAGTGCAAACTCCTGGCGGCTCGCTTTATGAATGTTATAGACAGGTATGGTTGAACGCCACGCGAACACCATAGACCATGCGCTGCTGGGCAGAAACGGGCGGTACGTCGGTGCCAATCATCTCATCATCGGCGTCGGCCCAGGTCAGCGTACCGTGGGTGAAACCCAGCGGCGCCAGCGCGCGACCAATCCACTGCGTACCGGTAAAGCGTTGCGCCTCACCATTCTGGTCGGTAAGCACGCTGATGGCGTTATCCTGATGCAGGCGCACGATGTACCAGCCCATATCGAGTCCGTGTACTTCTACATCGGGCAGCGGTGCGGAACATTGCGCTAGTTCTTCAAGGGTGAGATGTGCGGGAAGCGTTGAAGACATGGCGTATCCTCATGAGTGAGCATCTTATACGCCAAGACTAAAGGGTGTGCATTATTTGTACAGCAGTAACCGCCTGATCGGCGTCATTGAGGCGCTGTATCAGACGGTTCGAGGCAGGTATTTTATTCCTTATCCATTTCTAAACAGGAAACTATAGGCATTTAACGCAGGTACGCCGCCTAGGTGGGCGTAGAGCACCTTGGAGCCTGGCGGAAATTCACCGTTGCGCACCATGTCGATCATGCCGTGCATGGATTTACCTTCGTAAACCGGGTCGGTAAGCACACCCTCCAGACGAGCACAGAGGCGAATGGCTTCCAGCGTGCCTTCGTTGGGCAGGCCGTACTCGGGGCCGCCGTAGCGGGTATCCAAAATGACATCGTCATCGCTAACACCGCCTTCCAATTCCACCAGCTCGGCCGTATTACGCGCAATGCGCAGGATCTGTTCACGGGTTTGCTCAGGCTTGGCAGAGGCATCAATGCCAATCACTCGCTGGGCACGGCCATCGGCGGCAAACCCCACCACCATGCCCGCCTGGGTGCTGCCGGTAACCGAGCACACCACGATATAGTCAAACGTGAAGCCCAGCTCTTTCTCCTGCTGGCGCACCTCTTCAGCAAAGCCTACAAAGCCTAAGCCGCCGTAAGGGTGCTCGGAGCAACCAGCGGGAATCGGGAATGGCTTACCACCGCGCTGGCGAACATCTTCCATGGCCTGCTCCCAGCTGGGGCGAATGCCGATATCGAACCCGGCGTCATCCAAGCGTACATCGGCACCCATGATGCGCGACATCTCGATATTGCCCACACGGTCATACACCGCGTCGGAGTAGTTGACCCAGTTCTCCTGTACCAGCACACACTGCATGCCCAAATGAGCGGCAACGGCGGCGACTTGGCGGGTCTGGTTGGATTGAATACCGCCAATAGATACCAGCGTATCGCAGCCCTGTTCCAGCGCTTCAGGAATCAGATACTCAAGCTTGCGGGTCTTGTTACCCCCAAAGGCCAAACCGCTGTTGCAGTCTTCACGCTTGGCGTAGAGCTCTACTTCACCGCCTAAATGTTCGCTTAGCCGCTTGAGCGGTGTAATGGGAGAGGGGCCAAAGGTGAGTGGGTAACGTGGGAAGCGTTCGAGGTTCATAGCAATCTCCAGCTTTAAAACATTGGGTGCGATATAGGGCGGCTAAGGTTGTTGTGAACAATTGGCGTGCTCTCTGCTATTTATAGTAAGTGTTAGCTATGATTTTTGTGTTGCAAATTTGGCTGGTTTAAAGCAATAAAGGTTTCTAAAACATGTTTTATATGGGTTTGAATAGTGTCTATAGATGAATAAGGTAAATAATAGTGTGTGCAAAAACCTCCCGTTCACGCCCTGAGCCTGATGATCAGGCCGCTGAACTAGATCGAACAGATCGGCGTATCCTTAAACTACTTCAGGAAGATGCCACGCTCTCCAATGTGGCACTGGCGGAGCAGGTGAACTTGAGCCCGGCGGCGTGTTTACGCAGGGTGGAAAGGCTCAAGCGGGATGGGGTCATCAGCCGAGTGGTGGCGCATTTAGACCCAGAGCAGCTTCAGGCAGGTATGGTGGTGTTGATTGGCGTGGTGCTGGATCGCTCGACGCCGGAATCCTTCGCCGCCTTTGAAGAGGCGGCCCAGAAGGTTTCTGGCTGTATGGAGTGCCACGTGGTCACCGGGGAGTTTGATTACTTTATGCTAGTGCGCACCCGGGACAGCCAAAGCTTTAACAGGCTGCACGCTGAACAACTACTCTACCTACCCGGCGTGCGCCAGATCCGCTCGTTTATGGGGCTGCGACAGGTGGTCTCTACCCATAAAGTGCTGGTTTAGTCTCTTGGAAAGCGTGCTTCCAGCTCGACCACCTGTTCCGGCGTTAGCCCGCGCGGGTTCTCGCCCCGTAGCAGCAGGTAGAGCTTGGCGGTCTCTTCCAGCTCTTCAGTGGCATACACCGCAGCTTCGAGGTTTTTCCCTGCCACCACTGGGCCGTGGTTGGCCAGTAGTACCGCGCTATGCTTGCCCGCTAATCCCCGTACTGCATCGCCCAGCTTTGGGTCACCGGGAATGTGATACGGCACCAGCGGTAGCTTGCCCACCCGCATCACGTAGTAGGCGGTGAGCGGTGGTATGCAGTCGCAGGGATCCACTTCGGGCAGGCAAGAGACCGCTACAGAGTGAGTGGAGTGCAGATGCACAATCGCTCCGGATTGCGGTCGCTCCTCGTACATTGCCATGTGCAAAAACTGCTCTTTGGTAGGCTTGTCTCCACTCAGCAGTTGGCCGCTGTTATCCAGGTGGGATATTCGTGCAGGATCCAGCCGCCCCAAGCAGGCGTTGGTGGGAGTCATCAGCCAGCCGCCATCGTCCAGGCGCACGCTGATATTACCGCTGGAACCCATGGTCAGGCCGCGGTCAAATAGCGATTTCCCCAGCGTGCTGATCTGCTCCCGCATGCTGTTCTGAGAATGGCGATGCAAGTGGATGCTCATGCCAACACCTCAAACGCCCGGGTAAAGAAGTCGACGCCGCCGAAATTGCCAGACTTCAACGCAAGCGACAATGGTGCCTCGCGTACCGCCAGTGGGGCTTGAGTCCAAGGTACGCCTGGATCAATCTGCTCACCAATCCGTAGGGTAGTAATGCCGAGTGCTGAGACCACCGCGCCGGAAGTTTCACCCCCGGCGACCAGCAAGCGGCCCACGCCTTCGTTGACCAGCGTGACAGCCAGTTGGCTCAAAGCCTCTTCGACTAGATGACCTGCACGTTCCACGCCCAGTTCGGCTTGTGCGGCTTTCACTCTCTCTGGATCCGCTGAGGCGTAGATCAATACCGGAGCGTTGCTGGATAAACGCTCCAGAGCAAAGGCCAGCGCTTGCTCCCACTGCTTGTCTCCTTCACTTAGCGATAACGGATCCAGGGCAAAGCCACCGTCGGGGTACTTGGCCAAAAAATCCGCCACCTGGGCCAGCGTCGCACGGGAGCAACTGCCGGAGAGCACTAGCGCACCGCCTGAAGCAGGAGATAAACGGCCCGGCTCAGTGATCCTTTCTAGCCAGCCCTGGGCACGGTATTGAGCTGGCAGCGCCTGCCCCAGACCAGACCCACCTGTGACTAACGGCATCAAGACGGTAGCGTCGGCCAGCACGTCCAAATCCTGCTCATCCAAGGAGTCACAGATCACATGGCGCATGCCGTGCTCGGCCAGTGATAATAAATGCGCACTGGTGGCCTCCGATCCTTTAGCTAGTATGGCGCGATTGGCTAAACCCACTGGGTGTGGTGTTTGGCGAGAGAGCACTCGTACTAGGTCGGCATCCTTCATCGGCGTGAGCGGGTGGTGCTGCATACCGCTGTCGTTGAGCAAGCGGTCGCCCACAAACAGATGGCCTTGGTAAACCGTACGGCCGTTAATCGGGAAAGCGGGCACCATCACCGTTTGATGCGCTCCTAGCGCTTCCAGCAGCGCATCCGTAACCGGGCCGATATTGCCCTGGTCGGTGGAGTCAAAGGTGGAGCAGTACTTGAAGAACAACTGCCGGGCCCCCTGCTGGCGAAGCCACTCAAGGGCGGCCAGAGAGTCCGCCACGGCTTCGCCCACCGGGCAGGAACGCGATTTCAGCGCCACGACCACCGCATCGATATCAGTGAGGTCGATCTCTTGTTGGGGCACGCCAATTACCTGCAGGCAGCGCATACCGCCGCGCACCAAGTTATTGGCAAGATCCGTGGCCCCAGTGAAGTCGTCGGCAATAGCGCCTAATACAATTGTCATAGGTTGCATCCGTTATCAGGGGTCAGGGAGTGGCGGCTTTCATGCGAGCGCGTTTAATCAGTGGCGAGATAATCGTCACTGCCAACAGTAGTGCTGCAATGGCCAGTAAGGTGGCGCTGATGGGGCGGGTAAAGAAGATCGATATATCTCCCTGGGACATCGACAACGCACGGCGCAGCTCGCTCTCTGCAATGGGGCCTAGTACTAGGCCTAGGATGATCGAAACCAGCGGGAATTTTAGTTTTTCCAGCAGGTAGCCCATGACGCCAAAGCCAAGCATCAACCACACATCAAACATAGAGTTGCGCACCGAGTAGGTACCCACGATGCAACACATAAGAATGATCGGGCCGAGCGCCGAGTAGGGCACATTCAATAGCTTGGTGAACAGGGTGATAAATGGCTTGGAGAACAACAAAATCATAAAGTTGACGATAAACAGACCCGCGAACACGGCATAGATTAGGCTGCTGTGGGTCATCATAAACATTGGGCCAGGCTGCAGGCCGTGCATGATAAATGCCCCAAGAATGACCGCTGTGGTGCCACTACCTGGAATGCCCAGGGCAAACAACGGTACTAAGGCGCCCATGGCAGCGGCATTGTTCGCCGACTCTGGCGCTGCAATACCTTCCGGGGCCCCTTTACCAAATTTCTCGGGATGCTTAGACCAACGCACTGTTTCGCTATAGCTCACCATGGCAGCGGTACTAGCGCCAATGCCCGGTAAGATGCCAATGATTACGCCAATAATAGAAGAGCGCGTAAGCGTTGTGCCGATTTGGCGCAAGATAGGTAGATCAAAGATTTTAACTTTTACTTTCGTAATCGGCTGATGGCTGTCTTGATCTAGGGAGCGTTTCATCACTTCAGAAACGGCGAACAGCCCCACAATCATAGGTATCAGTCCCACCCCTTCCATAAGGTTCAGGTTATCGAAGGTATAGCGGCTGGTGCCTGTGAGTGGGTCAATACCAACGGTGGCGATAAACAAGCCAAGAGTGGCGCCAATCAGTCCGTAGATCAGGCGCCCTCCTAAAGAGGCAACAACGGTTAAGCCAAGCACGGCAAGGGCAAAATACTCGGGGGAGGAGAACCTTAGCGCCATTGTGGCCAACATGGGGGTAAAGATAATCAGCGCAATGGTACCCACTAAGCCGCCAATCGCGGAGCTTAGTACGCCAATGCCCAGTGCTTTACCTGCCTGGCCCTGCTGGGTCATCGGGTAGCCATCGAAGGCAGTCATTACCGCCTCTGGCGTCCCGGGGGCACGGTAGAGAATAGCGGTGATCAAACCAGAAAAAACAGTCGCGCCGTAGATGGCAGTCAGCAACATAAAGGCAGTCGTGGAGTCCATGCCATAGGTAACGGGTAGCAGGATAACCACCAGAATAACGCCGCTGATGCCGGGTAACGCACCACCGATAAATCCGATAAAAACGGCTGAAGTAAGTAGTAGCAGGTTGAGTGGCTGCATCACTACAGCCAGCCCGCCTAGAAAATTCTCTAGCATCATCAACTCCTAAACAGGTAGCAGTAGCGGTTATCGGCAAGCTTCTTAACAACAAGTGTCATAGCGGGATGCCAAGCAGCATGACGAAGACACCCTGCATCAGCAGCGTGGCAACCACCACGGTAATTAGAATCGTGCGCCAGGAGCGAGCCCCAAGCAGCAGCGTACCTACCAATGTGAAAGCGATACTGGCGATTAAAAAGCCCACTATGCTGATTAACCAGGTGTAGATAACGGTGGCGGCAATCAGCCACCAGTGTCGCGTGGACACTAGGGCAAAGCGTTGAGCCGTGACGGGATCGTTCTGAGGACGAGAAGCTTCTTCCGGTTCATCGTCATAAATTTTGCCTCGCCGCACATCACGCCAAGTGATCAGTAGTAGTGCGCTACCCAACCCAAAAAGCACAATTACTAGCGTCAGAGGCCATACGCGAGGGCCGATAAAGGTAGAAACCTCAGCGGAACTGGGAAACTGCAGTGTGGGCACTAAACTGACCAGTGCAAGCAGCACCACCGCGAATGCGAAGAGAGAAATCCTGGCGTGCATGATAAACCCCGAAGGGAACGTGGCAGGGCCTACCTGAGAAAAATAGTCCCAGCCAGTGAGTTAAAAGGCAGGCAAATTTATTGCCTGCCTTCACTTAGCACTTAATTCGATTTTTATTGATCGTTATTAAGTAGGCGCGAATAGAGTTCATAGTTATTTTCTAGGCGCTGACGATATTCGTCGCTGCCCATCCAGCCTTCACGATAAGTAAGGTTTACTCGCTCGGCGTATGTCTGGTACTCCTCAGAGTCGTAAACCTTTTTGAAAGTATCTTCTAAGCTTTTCAGAAGCGGTTCAGGTGTATCGGCATGGACAAAAATGGCACGGTCGTTGCCATCGGTTAGATCCCACTCGTATTCAGCTGTAGTTGGAACATCAGGATAATCGGCCAAACGCTCATCGCTGAATACCAGGATTGGCATCATTTGGCCCGCTTCCATATAGCTCAGCAAAGGGCTAAGTGACGTGGTGGTCGCGTCGATATTGTTGCCCAGAACATTAGCGGTGGCATTGCCTGTGCTGTCGTAAGGAATGAAATTCATATCCAGGCCTGATGCATCACGCAACGACAGAAATGAAACGTGGTCAGGGCTAGCGGTGTGGGTGCCGCCCACAGTGACTTCGCCTGGGTTTTCCTTGGCGTATTCCAAGAACGATTCAAAATCCGGGTAACGCTCTGGATTGACGAATAATGCCATTACATCTGACTGCATCCGTGCCACTGGCGTGAGCTGATCTAAGCCGATTGGGTTTTGTCCCGCTGCTAAAGACGTCACTAGGGTGGTGGAAGCGAAATCAAGGGTATGGCCGTCAGCTGCGCCAGTAGCGGTGCGCTGGTGAGCTAATGCACCAGAGGCGGAGGGCAGGTTAATAACTGTAATATTTGCGCCGCCCAGGGCTTCTTCAAACATCGGGCGAACCACACGAGCGAAGTTATCCGTGCCGCCACCAGCGCCTGCCGCTACCAAAAACTGGATAGTCTTTGTCGGATAATCCGCTGCATCATCAGCGTTGACAGCTGTGGCGACGCTAACCAGCGCGACGCCGAGCGTTGCCATTTTGAGAGTGGATTTAGTGAGCATAGTGTTTCTCCTATCTGATTGTTATTGCTTTTAATTCCCGTTAGGGAAGTTTAATTTAGCGCGCTGTCGATAGCGGCTTTAGGAACTAAGGTATTTTGTTGAAACAACTGATCCTGCTTTTCACGAAGCTGTTTTAAGGTTGATTCAGGCAGTGCCACATCCGCTAAGGTAATGGGCTGATTGGGGGCAATGTCTCGGATCACTTGAGCGCCTGGCAGTAGATAAAAAGGCACTTTTGCTTCTGGTGCTAGCGCCGCGGCGGGATGCAGCTCTGGACGTAGCCCTTCGATGTGCCTGTGGTGGCCGCGCATTTCGAGGTGCTGGCCCGCTTTCATGTGCTGGGTTGCCCGCGCTGTTAGGTCAAACCTGGGTGTCGTGGCGTGACCACCGCCGGAGGTTTGACCATTGATGACTACATCGAGAAGTGAAATTGGTGCTTCTAAGCCAAGCAAGTGGCGAGGCAGATAAATCATCGCACTACTGCCGCTGTGGCTAAGCACATGGCCTTTATCCCTCAGTAGGGACCAAACATGCGCATCTTCGCAGCGCACCACTACAAAAACGCCTCCTGCAAAGCTCAGTTCATCTGGTCGGCGTAGGCAATTAAACACTTCCAAGCGCTCAAGCCCTTGCAGTACCCCACCTTGATTTTGAATGTCCAACAGGGTCGGTACTTCCGTGGTGCGCAGCACCATGGCATGAAGCTCAGGGCGATCCGGACTTAGCCCCGTGGCGTTGGCTACGTTGACCATTTCGCACAGATCAGGCACTGAAATTTGAGGAATCGCAGCGAGTAGCTTGCCACGCGCTTCCACCACATCGCGTTCGCGGCCTGCCGGTAATTCCCAAAGTCCGCTCAAGCCAGGGGCAGGAAATGCGGTACCGTTGCAAGTAACGGTCTCGTTTGCCTCATCCCAGATAAAGTCGTATTCGCTGCTTTTACCTGCTGCAATAATCTCAAAACCAAGGGTGCGGGCCCAAGTAAGTAGGCCAATAAGCAGGCTAGGCTGGTCACCATCCAAAGGAGTGAAGAGGCGACCCTGTTGATAGGCAAGGCTAGTCAAATAGGGGCCAACCACAGATTCCGTCTCTTTGGTGGCAATGCCAACGTGTTTACCTGCGAGCAGAGCGGCTTCTGCATAGCGCGCTCCTACGTCAGGTATGCCAGTAGATTCCACTAAAATATCGAAAGGCAGGGCTTGGATAGTTTCAAAGGCAGTCGTAGCGATAAATAATCCTTTTTGCCAAGCTTTTTCAGCATCATTTTGAGAATGGCATACCATTATCTGATCGTTAGGGATGCCAGCATGACGCAGCGCATCAGCTGCTTTTTCAGGATTAATGTCGATTGCAATACGTGCTGATAGTTTTTCCATTTGGCGCGCTTGTCGCAAAACGCCACGCCCAAAGTCACCAGCGCCCGCGATGCAGGCCTCAACAACCTTGCCTTTTTCAAAATGTTGTAAGTAGTTCATAAGGTGTTGGTATTCCCTTTACTGGTAAAACTGCTGCGATGACATTTTCTATCGTCATGGCGCTAAAGAGGTGAGCCTTTCAGAAATTCTATGAATGAAATGTAGTGGTATACCATTTTAGAGGTCAATTGGCTGATGTTAATACTTTGGTATTGAGTAGCTCTTTTTTTTATTTATAGTATTGATAAATATGGATTTAAAAAATAATCGTTTTAACGTAATTTGTTTGAAAGGTTTTTTTTGGTATGCCATTCTTGGTGTTCGCTTACTATGTGAACATGCCAATGGAAGAAGTCGCCCAGCCAAATCAGCCCGGACTTGTGGAGAAAGTCGCGAATTATTTACGTGAACATATCGTGATGGACCATTTTCAGCCTGGCCAACGTTTACCCGAGCGAACATTGGCGGTTGAACTTCAAGTATCGCGTACCCCGTTACGCGAGGCCCTGAAGATACTTGCTGCGGAAGGGTTGGTGGTGATATTGCCAAACCGGGGGGCCGTGGTGGCGGATGTAAGTCCCGCCGATATGAAAGAGAAAGCGTATGTATTGAGTGTGCTTGAGCAGGCCGCAGCAGAGCTAACGTGCGCCAACGCCAGTGATGATGATATTGCGGAGTTGCAGGCGCTTCACTATGAGATGAAGGCTTCATTCTTACGACGTGACCGGCAGAACTATTTCCGCCTAAACCAAGATATCCACAACCGGATTGTGGCACTGTCGGGAAATACGACGCTGATTGATATGCACGCCAACCTCAGCCGTCAGCTATATCGTGTCCGCTACCTTTCAAATCAAAAAAATGAAAAGTGGGCAACGGCGATGGAAGAGCACGAAGCTATTCTTGCTGCTTTGGAAGCGCGGGATGGTAAACGTGTGGGGCACGAGCTACGCAATCATCTGGGCAAGACGTGGGTTAAGTATGCTAATGGGGAGGCTTTGCCTTAGGTACTCGCACAACGTTTTCTTTTCTTTGTAATCAGCCAGAGGCAAACTAAGTAAAAGAACCTCAGGTGCTTTCTCTTACGATTAGCTTGATGCCTAAATCAATCCTCTTTTCTGGGTTACCTCCCTTGAGCCGATCAAGTAGCAATCTCGCGATATGCTCGCCAATTGCTTGTCGCGGAGGCTCCACCGTGGTCATTGGCGGCACTGTGCTGTCAGTGAAGTCTTGGTTGCCGAATCCCACAATAGCCAAACGCTCGGGTATCGCCCAGCCTTGTCGTTGGCATTCAAGCATTGCGCCTAGGGCGACCATGTCATTGGAGCAGAACACTGCTTGAATCTCAGGATGGTCGTTGACAAGAGTGCATAGCAATTGGCCAGCCTCTGCGGTATTGCTTCGCCCGGTAAGTTCTCGAACTAGCACCGAGCCGCCAGTGGCGGCGATCGCGTCGTGAAAGCCCTGATAGCGTTCGTTGGCACGGATGTCGCGCTGGAAGTTGGTGCTCAAAAAAGCCATGTGCTGATACCCGCTACGCATGAGTTGTTCCGCCACCAGTCGCCCACAGGTGCGGTGCGAAAAGCCCACAACCATGTCCAATCCTTCCTGACCGTAATCCCACATTTCAATGATTGGAATATCGCTATTACTCAGCAGTGAGACTGACTTTCTGCTATGCGAAAAACCAGTTAATACGAGTCCTGAAGGATTCCAGCTTAGGATTGAGCGGATCAGTTCCTCCTCACGCGAAGCATCGAACTCGGTGTTGCCTATTAATAGTTGGTAGCCGGCTGCGCGAAGGTTTCTTTCCAGTGTCTCTAGCGTCTCCGAAAAGAAGGAGAAGGTTATCGTGGGAACGATCACACCAATGATATTGGAGCGTGATGAGGCTAAACCACCAGCCATCGTGTTAGGTAGATAGCTCAGCTTATCAATCGCCATTTGGATCCGCTCGGCCCTACGAGAAGAGACCTCATCGGGACGACGCAAATACAGCGATACGGTACTTGGAGAAACATCCGCGAGCTGTGCGACTTCGCTCATGGTGGCTCGTTGTGAACTTCGTTTGCGTTTTTTCACTTTCCCTCTCTACCCGTTTTCTTTTCGAAACAGATCCTTGCATGCTTTCGATTAGGCTGAACAGTTATCTCATAACGTTGAATTCATAATTGATCATGCTGGATAAAGCGCGTGCTGGTAGCGGTATTAGCGCAGACCTTGAGTGATAACCCGATAGCTAGCTATTCGACCAATGGACAATCATTTCATTATTGACCTCTCATATCGTAGCGCTACGATTAAAGCGTGGAAAGTACGCAAATGATAGAAACTGACGTTAAATTCAAAATAAAAGCATCAGCTATGGAAAATTTCGTAGCGATACGAAAAGGAGATTACAATAATGAAGCCTATACGCCACTCCCTGGCTCTGATGGTTCTCATCGGGGCCTCACATGCTGTTCAAGCCCAAGAGACCTTAGAAATCGTTGTCCCATTCGCGGCGGGCGGCGCTACGGATATCGTCGCACGTAGTTTCGAACCGATTTTCTCCGAGAAGCTTGGCGTCACCTCGGTCGTTCGCAACCTTGCCGGCGCCAGCGCCACGGTTGGCACCAGCGAGGTCGCCAAGAGTGAAGGCAACCCCAACATAATCGGCTACGAACCGGCCGGCGCGCTCAGCATTCAGCCATCGTTGAAAGACCTTTCCTACGGGCCGGAAAGCTTCACCTATATCTGCCGAACCACGTCTAACCCGATGTTCCTGATGGTGTCGAAGTCTTCTGATATCGAGAACTTCGATCAGCTCGTTGCCGCCTCCCAGGAGGAACCGCTGTTCTATGGCTCATCCGGCCCCGGCACCTTGCCCCAACTGGCGGTCGCCGCCCTGGTAAGCGAAAGCGATCTTGATGCTGCACATATCCCCTATAGCGGTTCCGGCCCGGCCATGAACGCGCTGGCGGGTAATGAAATCCAGATCTTCGCGGACACCGAGACCGTACTCACCAATTACGACCTCCGGCCTCTGGCGGTATTCGCTGAGCAACGCCTGGAAGGCTACGACGATGTGCCGACCATCGGCGAACTCGAGGGTGTGCCGGACATGGACTTCTCCGTTTGGCAGGGTGTCGTGGCGCCTAAGGGCATCAGCCAGGAGCGTGCCGATCAGTTTACTCAGGCATGCAAGGCCACCATGGAGTCCGATGAGTTCAAGAGCTTTGCCGAACGGGCCAACGTCAACATTGCCTACCTCGGGCCGGACGACTTCGAGTCGTTCGTGAAGGAACGCTTCGAGGCCAACAAGCAGGTGCTGCGTGATGCAGGCCTGCTTGATTGAAACGACCAAGGCATAACGATTTAGCGAGGTAAGCATCATGGTTGCGAGATTGGCCCACCCCAGGGTATTGCTGGCTCTGGGGCTGTTCCTGATCGGTGTCGTGCTAGCGTTCCATGCCTGGAGCGGTCCCGCCGATGCCATGCTGGTTCCGCGCATTGTCTTGACCTTGTGGTGCGTGATCGCCCTGGCGATCACGCTCGTAGAGCTTTCACGTGTATCGGGGATGGGCAGCGGGTCGCTGTCGACACTCCCCGTATTGATGGCGGCCTTACTCATCGCTGCCATCGCCGTGGCGAGCCTGGGGTTTCTGATCCCCTCGCTGCCGCTCGTCGCCTTGACTCTCTGGATGTTTCGCCTGCGTCGCCCACTGCCGTTGGCGGTGGGTACGCTGGTGATCGCCGGTGGTCTGTGGTTCCTGTTTCACCATGTGTTGCTGATTCGATTGCCGACACTCTTAAACAGTGGAGCGCTGTGACATGGATATCATTCTTGCCGCGGTGAGTGATGCCTTCACTTGGCAGGCTTTGCTCGCCATTGTCATAGGTACCTGGGCGGGGATAATCATCGGTGGTCTGCCTGGCCTCGGATCAGTGGTGGGGCTGACCATCTTCCTTCCTTTTACCTTTGGCATGGACACCATTACCAGTATGGCGCTGTTGATCGGTGTTTACTGCGGCTCGGTCTATGGTGGGTCGATTACCGCTATTCTCATCAACACCCCTGGCACGCCCCAGTCGGCAGCGACGACCTTTGACGGCTACCCTATGACACAGCAAGGGCGTGTCGACGAAGCACTGGGTTGGGCGACGTTCGCGTCCTTCTTTGGCGGTGTATTCTCCTGCGTAATTTTGATTTTCTGCGCGCCGCAACTCGCTAAATTCGCCGTCAACTTCGGTTCGATAGAAGTCTTCGCGCTCATCTGCCTGGCGATGATGTGCATCGTGGGCGTGTCCAAGGGTAGCGTCATGAAGGGGCTGGTTTGTGGCATGGTCGGCTTTTTTCTTTCCATGGTGGGATCGGATCCCATCACCGGAGCCGACCGCTTCACCTTTGGCAGCTACGCCCTGTCTTCGGGGCTGACGCTGATTCCGGTAGTGGTTGGTGCGTTCGCACTCTCGGAAATCTTCATGCGCTTTGCCACGCGAGACGACCCCAGTGCGAAGATCCCTGAGGCCACCTTGCGCTTTCCCAAGCTAAGTGAGTGGTTCAAGCGCTTGGTGGAGTTGGTACGTGGTTCGTTGATCGGCAGCTTTATCGGCGCACTGCCGGGCACCGGGGCGGCCGCTGCAGCGTTTATCAGCTATGCCACAGCGCAAAAGCTGTCCCCACGCCGCGATCGCCTGGGCAAAGGTGAGCCGGATGGCATCATTGCTTCAGAGTCGTCCAACAACGCGGTGACCGGCAGCTCGTTCATTCCCACGCTGGCGCTAGGCATTCCCGGAGATGTCGTCACGGCGATGATGATGGGCGCGATGGTGATCCATGGCATAACGCCAGGTGTGCGGTTGATGGTCGATCAAGCACAGACGGTTTACTCCCTGTTCATCGTGCTGATCATCGTCAACGTCGCCATGCTGATCCTTAGCAAACCCTCCATTGGCCTGTTTCGCTACCTGTTCCGGCTGCATCAGGGCTACATCATGGCCGCCATCGTGATCTTCAGCTTCATCGGTGCCGCGACGGTGCGCGGCAATCCGCTCGATCTAGTGGTAGCCGCTATGACCGGCATCCTGGCTTACGCCCTGCGCCGCGCTGATTATCCGATGGCACCACTTGTAATAGGTATGGTGCTGGGCCCAGAGCTGGAAAGTTCGTTGCGTCGCGGCCTGCTGATCAAACGCGGCGACTTCCTGGAATTTTTCACCCATAGCGGGATTTCCATGACACTGTTTTCGTTGCTCGCGCTGTTTATCGTCTGGACCGTGTGGTCGAGCATCGCCCAGCAGCGCCAGGCATCGACCGCCTCCCGGCACGCCGAGAGCAACTCAGCCAAGTAAGGCCCTTTTCGAATTCGTTACTGGATACGCCACATGATCATTACCGACATCAAAACACACGTGCTTTCCGCCCCGCTCGAACAACCCTTCGCCTTCTCGCAAGGGTGGGTTCATCAGCGCACTGCCATGCTGGTTGAGGTTCATACAGAAGATGGTCTGATCGGCTGGGGTGAGTCGATCAATCATGGCCTTCAGCCGCCGCAGGTCGCCCAGGCCGTCGTGGAGTATGCTTTAAAACCTTTGCTGATGGGTCGCTCGGTGTTCGATCACGAGGTGCTTTGGGAAGAGATGTATAACCACACTCGGCCCTATGGGCAGAAAGGGGCAGCGCTGTTTGGCATAGCAGCGATAGACATTGCCCTATGGGATCTTTTCGGCAAGGCGTTGGGGCAGCCGATTCATCGGCTCATGGGCGGCGCGTTTCGGCGAGAGATCTGTCCCTATGCGACCGGCTTCTATCGCCGCAAAGACGGATGCTACCCCGAGGATATTGTGGAAGAGGCATTGCGCCACCAAGCCAACGGCTATCGGGCAATGAAGATCAAGACCGGCTTTGGTGTCGAATCGGACATTCGTGACATGCGCGCGGTGAGGGAAGCGGTCGGTGACGATGTCCAACTGATGATGGATGCCAACTGCGCCTATAACGTGCCGGCGGCACGTCGCATCCTCATGGAACTCGAAGATACGCGGGTGCACTTCTTCGAGGAACCGCTCAGCCCCGAGAATCGTCATGGTTACCGCGAGCTCAAGGGCGTGTCGCGCACTTATGTGGCTGCTGGTGAGAACGAGTATACCAAGTTTGGCTATCGCGAGCTGATCAGCGAGGGCGCGCTGGATATTATCCAGCCTGACCTAGGAGCCGCCGGCGGATTCACGGAGTGCCGCAAGATCGCCGCGCTAGCCCAGGCCTGGCACGTGCCGCTAATTCCACACGTGTGGGGCACCGGCATCGGCCTCGCCGCTGCCGTGCAATTCATTGCCACACTGCCGCCACAGCCGCTGTCGCTGAACCCGGACGAACCGATGCTCGAGTACGACCAATCAGCGCACCCCTTCCGTCAGGAACTGATTGGTGGTGAGTTCGCGCTCAACACACGGGGTTATGTTGAGATCCCCGACAAACCTGGGCTGGGTATCGAGATCGACCGAAATGTCATCGACCGTTATCGACTCTGAAGCACGCATGTTCTAGCCAAGGGAGCAATGTATGTACAACGCGAAAAAAGTATTGGTGCTGGGCGTCGACGGTCTGATTCCCGAGTTGGTCGATAGGTTTTGCCATGAAGGTGTACTTCCCCATATTGATCGATTGCGTCGCGAGGGTGGAACAACCCGGCTTATGCCCTATATCTCGACCTGGGGAGACACCAACTTCGTCAACTTCTTGACCGGGCAGGCACCAGGGAACAGTTGGGTCGGGCAGCGCATCTCTCCTAGTGGTACGCGGCACTTGTTGGAGTTGATGACCGAAGCAGGACAAAATTGTGCGCTGGTGCACTTCCCCGAGTCACTCAAGCCCACCGGCAAGAACGATCTCTGTCTGGCGCCGTTCTGGAGCGGTAAAGGCCCGGCCCCCATGGAGATGGCCCCGGCCGGCGTGCATAGCACGGATCTTTCCCAGTGGCCCAACGTTGCCCAGAACGAGGCGCTGGGCTGGCCACCCAGCGGTAGCCTAGCCCATCACCAGAAGCACAACCGCCACGCAATCGAGCGCTCGGAGGATGGCTATCACGCCTTAATCCGGCTCAATGCCGGCGCTAGTCTGGCAGTGACCTTGAGCCCAGTGGCCGACACGCGGCTCCGACTGACGCTAAACGAGTGTGCGGCGACACTGGGCGTCGGCGAATGGAGTGACTGGTTGCCCATCGAGGCCGGAGACGAGCGGGGGCATGTGCGCTTCAAGCTGCTGGCCTACGATGCCGAGCGGAGGCACGTGGATCTGCTGCAATCACAGATCACCATGCCCGAACGGCTGGGCAACCACCTGGCCCTGGCCGAGAAGCTGACACAACGCCACGGGCCATTCATCTCCAAGTGGGCCGTGTCAGCGGATCCCGACACGCCCTATTTCGAGACCAGCTTAGAAGAGGGTCGCTACCAACTGGATTGGCTCGTCGATAGTGCCCTGACCTTGCTGAACGAGGAGGACTTTCACCTGTTTGCCACGGTGTTCCGTCTCAATGACGAAACCCATCATACCTGTCTGGCCTATTGCGACCCGGAATCCCCATTCTTCACTTCCGATGGGCAGGAACGTTACTTGAACACCATCCGTACTGCGTACCAAGTGCTCGACGATGCAGTGGGCCGCCTGCTGGCCGGGCGCCGCGAGGACACCGTGATCGTGCTCGCTTCGGATCATGGTGACGTGCCGAACCATTACCTTTGTGATATCCACCGGCGACTGGCTGCGTTCGGGCTCTGTACACTCGATGAAAATGGCCGACCAATACGTCAGCGTAGCCAGGCCTTCCTTAAGGATGAGCGCGGTGGCCTGGAGGTCTTTGTCAATCGAGACATCCTGGACGAGGGAATCGTTTCCGAGGCTGATGTGGCCGAGGTGCAGACACGCATCCTCAAGGCGTTGAGCACGTGGTATATCGATACCCCGCAAGGCGAGAGTAACGTGGTCGCTTTCGCTCTCAAGAAGCAGGATGCCAGTGTATTGGGGTACTGGGGTGAAAACGCCGGGGATGTAATGTTCGCCTATGCCTCCGGGTTCGTATGGGGTGTCAATAGACGTGGTGATACCGTGGCTGCCGTTGAAAGCGCCGGAGCTAACCACGGCCCTCAGGTACCGTCCGCCAGCACCGCATTCGCCTCCAATCATGGTTTGGCGATCCTGCACGGTGAGGGAATACTGCCCGGCTCCAGGATACCCTTCGATACCCAACGCGGCATCCAGCGAATGGACAATGCCGGGGCCACGTTCGCACGCTTGCTGGGGCTAGACTCCACCACCCTCGATGGCATGCCGCTGAATGCGCTATTAGACGAAGATGTTAGATAGCAGGCCGCTGCCGCGAAATGTTAGGCGTTAACAGCGCAGAATTTTGTAGCGTTAAAGCCGTGTTAGCCACCACTGCCAAGCTTTACTCATTAGAAGACGAAGGCTCTGGCCGAGTAGCCAGCCAAACGGCAATCAGCATTAGTAGAGCGATCACGCCCCAGCGTGTCCAGCCGGGGCCGAGCGACCAAGCCGTGATCAGTGCACTCAATGCGATCATGCTAACAGCCGCCAACTTAGCGCGCCGGGGTATGGCGCGCTCTTGCTCCCAGTTAACCAGCAGTGGCCCGACATACTGGCGGGAGCGAATCCATGCCTCAAAGCGCGGTGAGCCTTTGGAGGCAGAGTAAACAGCCATTAGCATAAACACGGTGGTCGGCAGCAGGGGTAGAAAAATGCCTAACACACCGATGCTAAAACTCATCCCTGCCAGCATTACCCACATGAGGCTGATCAGTCTCATTCTTGCTCCCCAATTGGCACGGTGATGCCTATATTGCCCGTTACGTATGGATAAGTATGGACTTATATGAGGGCTTTGCCACTTGACTCGTTGGCTGCTAAAAGCCGTCTTAAGGCGCCAGGGCGAGCAGGGGCTTGCCATGGGGGCCGCCCTCAATGTGCTGCAGCTCGGCTGCGTAAACCCTCGCGATGGTTGCGGGGTTGAGCACCTGGTTGGGTAGGCCGTGGTCAATACGCTGCCCTTGATGCAGCAACCATACCCGGTCAGCGTAGGTGCTGGCGAGATTAAGGTCGTGGAGCACGCAAACAATGGCCATGCGGTGCTGCGTGGCCCAACCGCGCAGTTGGCGCATCAGGCGCTGCTGCTGGCCGATATCCAAGGCGCTGGTAGGCTCATCCAGAAGTAAAATACCGCCATCCTTGGCGGTGGGAGAACACCTTGAGAGTAGCTGGCAGGCGCCTCGGGCGATCATCACCCGCTGGCGTTCGCCGCCGGAAAGCGAGAGCACGCTGCGCTTGGCGAGGTGGGTGAGATCCAGGTCGTCAAGTAGCGCCGCGACCAGAGATTTGGACGGGTTACTGCCTAGGCTCAACAGCTCGTCGGTTTGCCAGTCAAAGCCGGGTAACTCCTGCTGGGCGACCAACGCTCGGCGATTGGCAAGTTCGGCGATGGGCCATTCGCGCAGGGGGTTGCCATCCAGATGTAGCTCTCCCTGCTCGGCAGCTCGAAACCCCGACAGCATGCTGAGCAGCGTGCTCTTGCCCGCGCCGTTGGGGCCGACAATGGCTAGCAGCTCGCCGGGGCGAATCGTGCCATCTAGTGGGGCGATAGTAGGTGTGGTGGTTAAACCAGCCTGATGGAGCGTTAGCATGCTCGGTTCCTGCGCATTAGTAGGTACAGGAAGTAAGGGCCGCCGAGTAGGCTAGTCAGCAGCCCGACGGGGATTTCCGCCGGGGCAGCGACGGTGCGGGCCAAGGTGTCAGCCACAACCAGCAGTAGCGCGCCGCCGATCATTGAGGCGGGTAGCAACAGCCGGTGGCCAGGCCCTAGCCAAAGCCGCAGGCAGTGGGGCACCAGCAGGCCTAAAAAGCCAATGACGCCGGTGAGCGCCACACAGATTCCTACTCCCAGTGAGGTCGCGATCACCACGCGGCGTTTTAAACGCGCCGCATCCAGTCCCGCCGCATGGGCGGTAGCTTCACCCAACTGGAGCAGGTCGAGTTCACGAGCGCTGCGCATCAATAGCCATAGGGCAACGGCAATCAGGACGAGGGCGAGCGCCGTGGTGCGCCACAGGGCGTTAGTGAGCGTACCCATGCCCCATAAACTAAGCTGGCGTAGCTGTTCATCGCTGGCGATAAAGGCTAAAACCCCACCGCCAGCCCCGGCTAGGGTGTTGATGGCCAAACCAGCCAGTAGCAGGGTCATCACAGCGGCACTGCCGCCGCCTTGGCGCTTGGCGATGCCAAAGACAATCAAACAGACGCATAAGGCGCCCAGAAAGCCTGCCGCAAACTGACCGTAAAGGCTGCCTGCGCCGCTGTCTTGAAACAGCACGATCCACACTGCTACGAAAAGCCCGGCACCGCTGGCAAGGCCAAGCAGAGTAGGGTCGGCCAGCGGGTTACGAAACAGCCCTTGCATGGCGGCGCCGCTACCGGCAAGCATTGCACCCACTGCCACGCCCAGCAGTAAGCGCGGCAGGCGCAGTTGCCACCACACCTGCACGCTGAGCGGATCGGCTTGGCCGCGGAGTACTTCCCACGGGGAGATGCCCAGCGCACCAGAGGCGGCCGCCCAGCCTAAGGCCAGCAGCAGCGTAACGGTTAATCCGACGAGCACGCGGGTAGTGCGACTAACCGGCAGTTGCACTCGGAAACGGCCAGTGTGAAGAATGGCTATCATGGGCTTAGCTGGGCGGTGCTGTTATGAATGCTAGTCGATGCTCCCAATAGTGCTTCAACGTCCTGGCGCAGGGTGAGTAGCTGATCAGGCGTGCGCGGGCCAAAGCCAAGCAGCGCTTGGTCATCAACGACAATCAACTGTTGCTCTCGGCCAGCGGGAGTTAACGCCATACCGGGTAACTGCCATAGCGCGGCTTCGCCGCCCATTGCCGCCAGGCCCCGTTCGGAGACAATCACAACCTCCGGCGCTTGCCGGGCCAGAGCTTCGGCACCCACGCTGTGGTAGCCCTGCATCTCTGCGAAGGCATTTGCCAAGCCCACCGCTTCGAGCGCGCTATGCGCTGCCGTATCGCTGCCCGCCGCACGGGGTGTTAAGCCGCTATGCTGCATGATAAACATGGCTCGGGTCGTCGGTAGGACGGGCATGCTGGCTAGCCAGTCAAGTTTGTCGCTCAAGGCGACTGCCAAGGCTTCTGCCGCGTCGCGACGGTCAGTTAATCGGCCAACGGCGCGGACTTTATCGGCAATGGCATTGAGGGTGGGTGGGGCGTTGATAATCTCTACGCTGACATCGACAGCCGCCAGTTGCTCCAGCACTTCCTTGGGGCCTGCGTGACCGGCGGCTAACACCCGGTCAGGTTTAAACGACAGGACGCTTTCAGCGGAGAGCTGGCGCAGGTAACCCACCGAGGGTAGCTCCGCCATGGCGGGTGGATGCACGACCGTGTCATCCCGAGCGATCACATTAATATCGGCGTCCAGTGCGGCCAGGGTTTCGGCAATATCGCCGCCCAGCACCACCCAGCGTTCGCTAGCCAATGCGGCCCCGGCGGTTAGCCACCCCATCAGCAGTACTGCCAGTGAGCGGCGTATCAGGCGTTTTGCGTTCATGCCACCGCCTCTTGGCTACCGAGTTCATCCAGCAATTGCCGCCACTCGCGACGCTCCGCGTGGCCTTCCTGGCGTTCCGCGTAAAGTTGCAGCACTAGCGAACCTTCGGCATCGAAGGCTTCAATGCTGGTCACGCCGCCGTCGCGGTTGGGCTTGCTGACTTGCCACACTTGGTCAATAGCCGTGTCATCAAGGTGCAGAGTGAACTGCTCGCCGAACAGATTCAGCCAGCCGCGGGCCCGTTGCGGGGTGGGCAGGGTGCTGGTGCGAATCTGCACGCAGCCGGGACTGGCGACAAACAGCATCAATGGCAGCGCGCGTAGGCTGGCGTTTTGAAGCACCGTTTCCAGGGCATTCACAGGCAGCGTTCGGGTATAGCGGCCTTCCATCAACTGGTTGGCCTCAATGCGCTCCAGATGATGGCGCTGGAGGAGGGCAAAGAACTGGTGCACGTCGCGCATCGCCCCCCACTCGCTGGCCAGGGTAGGCGCTTCATGCAGCGGCCGCTTTAGGCGGGGCAGGCTCTGGGTAAAGGCAGGCGAGTTACTAGTGCCTAATGCCGCAAGTGCACCCCAGGGGCGCGGTAGTGGGTTCTCCAGGGCAAAGCATTTGTGAACGGCGCAGCCATGCTGGTTGAATATTTGCAGGCTCCAGCGCCACTGCGCTTCTTCCGCGCTGGTGGCCGGCATAGGATCACGAATCAGGCAGGCCCAGTGCCAGTTCGTGTAGAGCAGTCGTAAATCCAGGCCGCCAGGGTCGAGCAACAGGCCAGTATGCTCCCCGCCGCTTAGTTCAGGGTAGTCGCCGGTTTGCTCTAGCACGGCCAGCCGGGAGCGAGTCAACGCCTTCACCCGCCCCAGTTGGGGCAGGTAGGCGGCGATATCGCTGGGCGAGAGCGGCAGCGTCCATACGTCGCGGCCTAACCGGGCGGCCTGTAGCTCGCCTTCACTGATCGATAAGCGCTCGGCAATCTCAATCGCAGGTAGCCGCGGCTGCGCGGCGCGCGCGGCGTCAAAGGCTTCAATAATCGCGATCTGTTGGGATGGAATCATGACGCACCTCTATCGGGTTGACTGTATGGATTTACCACTGCCAGTTAAGGGTGGCGAAAAGACTGCGCCCATCGCCCAGACTACCGTCGGGGCGGTACCATACCTTGTCGCCAACATTGGCAAGGCGCAGCGAAGTATCCACGGCCGTGGTGAGTTGCCAGGCGAGATGCACATCGTGTAGGCCGTAACCGGGAAGGCGCTCGTCATCGCCCTGCTTATCGAAAGATTGGGCAAAGCGTGCTTGCCAGCCCAGGCGGATATCGCTCCTGTACAGCGCCACTTCGCTACCCAGGGTGGCTTCCAGGGGTGTTTGACTGCCTAGGGGCTCGCCAGAATCACGGTCTTTGCCGGAGACTTCCGAAAGGCCCATAAAGCTGGTGAGTAACGGGAAAGCGCTAGGCTGCCAGGTCACCCGGGCGTCATAGCCCCATAGCTGGGCGCGCTGAACGTTCACTGCCTGGGTGGTGCCCGCCATGATGTCGACGTGGGTGTCGATAAAATCGTCGGCGCGGGTGTCGAAGTAGCTGGCACGAACCTGCCAATCGCCCTGATGCCAGACCACGCCGCTTTCCCAGGTGTGGCTGGATTCAGGCGAGAGATTGGGATTGGGAATCCAGTAGTTATCCGGTGTACAAAAGAAGGGACCAGCGCAGAAACCGGCAAAGTGGCGCTCGTTGGCGTAAAGCTCGGAAAGGCTAGGGGCACGGAAGGCTTCGGCGTACCCGGAGAACAGCATCAGGGCATCGTCGGGTCGCCAAGCAAGGCGAAAGCGCGGTGACACTTGGTCGTGGATGCTATCAGCGCCGTTTTGGCCGCTGGCGTCGTAACGGTCATAGCGGGCTCCCAAGCCAACGTCAAACTGCCCGGCGCCGCCATCGGTTAGATAGCGTCCTGCGGTGAGGGTGGTGTCGAGATAGGCTGCCTGGGTGTCGATATCGGCTTTAGGGAAGCCATTCGCTTCGCCATCTGGCCGTTGGCGTGCCTGCTCCAGCTCGGCGCCGAACACCAGCGTTTGCGAGAGCCAGCCGTGATCCATGGTGTGGAAACCGTCGCTCTGGAGACCGACCCGCTCTAAGGTGCGGTTGGCCTGGGGCTCATCGATATCCTGCTGGCTAAAGGTCAGCTGCGAAGTGACTTCGGTGGCAGCGCTGGGCTGCCAGCGGTGGCCCAACTGGACGTTGTTGCTTTCCACATCGCGATCGCGCAGCGGATTGCTGGCATCGGTGGAAAGCTGCTGTGGGTTGGCGGGCTGGGTGGCGCGTTCGTCGTAGTGCTGCCAGCTCATAAATAGCCGCTGATCGTCGCTTGGCTCCCAACCGCCTTTTAGCAGCAGGCTATTGAGCGTTGCATCCTCTTCGGCTTCATCGCCCCCGGCGCGGCGAATATCACCGGATTCACTGCGACCGATTGAAAAGAGACCATCCACCTGGCCATTGGCGGTATCGCGGCGGCCAAAGGCCGTCAGGCTGCCCCGCAGCTCATCGCTGGCAGTGGTGCCGCCTACCGATAGGCGTACGCCGCTATCTTCGCCGGGAGCAAGCAGGTCGTTGGCATCCACACTGGTGAAGCTGACCACTCCGCCCATGGCATTGCTGCCGTAAAGGCTGGAGAGCGCACCGCGCGCTATCTGTACTTCTTGAATCAAGCCAGGGTCGAGGAAGAAGTTACCGATATGACCGGTGGAGATATCCTGGCGTACCCCGTCTAATCGCACCAGCACACCTTTACTGCCAAAACCGCGCATACTTAAGGTCTGGCCATTTCGACGCCCTTGTCCAGCCACATGCAGGCCGGGTTGGCGGCTAAGTACGTCTTCGACCCGGCTGGCGGTGGCCAGCACCGCATCATCGCGATCAATAATATCGATAATTAGCGGCGCCTGTGAAAGATCCGTAGGCGCCCGGGTGCCGGTGACCGTCACAGGGTTAAGCTCGGCGTCGTCTGCTTGGGCGGCGAGTAGTGGGAGCAGCGTTAAACAGAGGCCACTAAAGGTGCGTGTATGTTTCATGAGCCAGAGAGTTCCAACAGGGATAAGTGGAAGAGGTCGCTGGCTGGGTGCGATGGGCTACCTGGCTGGCTTTGCTTTTTAGAATCAATAAGTTAATTAGGTATTTAGATGTTTAAGGGCGTTAGGCGTTAAGGATTAACTTGCCGTTTTTAGTACGGCGCAACACATAGCGGCGCTGTTCATGGTGAATAACCAACTGGCCTGAGTTACCAAGTAATTCTTTGCTATTCACCTCGTGGGGCGTCGAGGCCGACGTATCTCCCTGGCCAGTGCCCTTGGCGGGTAACTGCATGAGAGAGTAACTCCTGTGTTAATGATAACTATTAGCGTTAATTTAGCAGAGTTGCAGACATCCCTCAATAGGGTTTGGGGAGTAAAAGTGGCTAGCATTCGACTGTTCTTCATCTAAATGCAGGCATGCCGTCATCTTGCTGTCATTAAGCTTCTTTAGTGTCTCCTAACGTTTAATCGTTGACTTACAAACGATCAGGGGGAGACCAAAATGAGTAAAGAGATCGAAGATCATCGCCTGTTTAACCACAGCGGCAATCAACCTTTTGCGGAAGTATTGGCGCGCCATGTGTCACGGCGCGACGTGATGCGCGGTGGTTTGAGCATGGCGGCTGCCTCGATGCTTAGCTTTGGCGGTGCTGCTCAAGCGCTTGCCGCAAGCGGCGCCCAAAAAACACCCCTGACACTGGCGTTTGAAGCGGTTAAAGGGTCACGCACCGATGCCGTGGTGGTGCCGGAAGGTTACGTGGCCCAGGTCCTGGTGCCGTGGGGCACGCCGCTGAACCAAAATATTACCTGGCAGCCCGAACAGCCAATGACCGCTGAGCGTCAGGCGGAGAGTGTGGGCATGCACCATGACGGCATGGCCGGTTTTGCCCTGGATACCGACAACGCCTCGCGTCGTTTCGTGCTGGCGCTCAACAATGAATATATCGACCAAGCAGCGCTATGGGCGCCTCAAGGTGGCCCCACTAATGCGGATGAGGGTCAGCGGCCAGCAGAGGAGTCGCGCACCGAAATCAACGCTCACGGTGTTACCCTTGTTGAGGTCGAAAAGAACGCCAGCGGCCAATGGGCGCACGTGCCAGGGTCGCGCTATAACCGTCGCCTCACCAGCGCGACGGTGATGGAACTTTCCGGGCCAGTGGCGGGCAGTGACTACGTCAAAACCCGCTTTTCGCCTGAGGGTACCCAAACCCGTGGTACCAACAATAACTGTGGTAACGGGGTAACGCCCTGGGGCACCTATATTGCCTGTGAAGAGAACTGGCCCGATATCTTTGTGAACCGCGGTGAACGCTTCCAGGACGATGCCCGGATTGGTATTCCCACCGATAAAAGCCGCTATGGTTGGGATACTTCGGCAGGTGATGCCTCTGAACAGAATGACGAATTTGCTCGCTTCGATATTACCCCGCGCGGCGAGCGTGCTGAAAATGATTACCGCAACGAAGCACGCACGTTCGGCTACCAGGTGGAAGTTGATCCCTATAGTGATGCATTGGCGGTTAAGCGTACGGCACTCGGGCGTTTCCGTCATGAAGGGTGTTGGTTAGGCAAGCTGGAAGCCGGTCAGCCAGTGGTTTACTACTCAGGGCACGATGCCCGCAACGAGTACGTATATAAATATGTCTCTGATGCCGCCTGGGATCCCGCCGATGCCAACCGCCCAGGTGAAGAGTACGATCGTCTTGCCATTGGCAACAAATATTTGGATAACGGCACCCTCTATGTGGCCCGTTTCCACGCTGACGGCAGCGGCGAATGGCTGCCGCTAACGCCTAGCACCCAAACGCGCGATGGTCGCACACTGGCGGCGGCGTTGGGGCTAGCCGACGATGATGCGGCAGGTATCATCATCAACACCTGCGATGCAGCGGATTTGCTGGGTGCCACGCCAATGGATCGCCCTGAGTGGGCTTCCGTCGATCCTGCATCCGGTGAGGTGTATCTCACCCTCACCAATAACACGCAGCGTACCGCTGAAGAGACATCCCCAACTTATACTAATGACGGTGAGCGTCTGGAACAGGTAGGTGTTGGTTACGATTTAGCGCCTACCAATGCCGCCAACCCTCGCGCTAATAACGAAGCGGGGCATATTATCCGCTGGCGCGAAAGCCGGCTCCCGAATGCCTTCACTTGGGAGGTGTTTGTGTTCGGCGCTGCCGCTGACGATGCAGATAACCACTCAGGCCTGACAGAAATGAATCAGTTCGCCAGCCCCGACGGACTCTGGTTCGACGAGCGAGAAGACGGTCAGGGTATCCTCTGGATCCAGACCGATAATGGTTATGATGGGGTGACCGAGTACACCAACGATCAGTTGCTTGCCGTGGTACCTAATGGGCTAGACGACATCCAGGGAACCGGCCCGGTGATTAACCGCAGCAACCAGCAGCAGCTTAAGCGCTTTGCGGTGGGGCCGAACGGCTGTGAAGTGACGGGTATCTTTGCCACGCCGGATAAAACCGCGCTGTTCATTAACATTCAGCACCCCGGTAACTGGCCAGCCGATGGTAGCGAGCTTGTGCAAGATGCCACCGTTGCGGCCAGCGGACAAGTACGCCCGCGGGCCTCGACCGTTGTTATTCAGAAGCGCGATGGCGGGCCAATTGGGGTTTAAAATTACGCGCTGAGTGCAAAGCGCTGCCGCTATTAAGACGCCGCTATGTCAAAGCTTCGAACCTCTCTCGGGTTCGAAGCTTTTTTATTCCAGGCTGGGTGAGCCTGACACTTTTTCTGTCGGGCTTCTAACGCCTGAATGGCATTTGACCCTTAATGGCAGTTGTATCGGCCCGTACCTGGGCCGATCTCCTGGCAAGTTACTGTTCTGAGTTCGGCAGGATAAGGGCGTCATCATCAACGTTAAGCACGTAGTCGCCGTTGGTCGGTGCGCTCAGCTTAGGTTTTCCCGATGGTTGGCTGACGATAGCTGACTGATAATCGTCGGTCTGAACAAAGCCCTGCATGTTGGCAGGCACCGAGTCGGGGATGATGAGCTGATAGTTGCCTGCGTCAGCGCCGGTCAATGAAGCATCAACCAGCACACGGTTCTCGCCCGGTGTGAGGCCCGCGAACAGGCCACTGAGCTGAAGCTCTACGTCGTCGCCACTGATGGTGCCGTTAAGCACACCTTCCAACACCGCCGTCAGCGTACCGTCAAACGGCTTGTCTTGAGCCAGGATATCGGCGGCGATGGCCTTACGCTCGATGGTCAGGGCGCCGTCGATAAAGGTCAGCGCGTAATTGCCGTCGCTGCCGCTGCCGCTGGCGGTCAATACGTAGGTGCCCGCGTTGGTGCCCGTGCCGCCGCTGGTGGTGATCCCATTGAGCACACTGGCATCCTCGCCGTTCACCAGGCCGTCGACGGTAAAGCCGCTAACGCTTTGCTCGGTGCCGTTGTAGGTGGTGGTGCCGCTGTTGGCGGTGACGGTGGCCTGGGCCTTATTGATGGTCAGGGTACCGTCTACAAAGGCCAGTTCGTAATTGCCGTCGGTGCCACTGGCAGTCAGGGTGTAGCTACCCACATTGGTGCCTTTACCGCCGCTGGTGGTCACGCCAGTCAATACGCTTTGATCCTCACCATTAACCAAGCCATCAACAGTAAAGCCATCAACACTCTGCTCGGTGCCGTTGTAGGTGGTGGTGCCGCTATTGGCGGTGACAGTGGCCTGGGCCTTATTGATGGTCAGGGTGCCGTCGACAAAAGTCAGCTCGTAATTGCCGTCGCTGCCATTGGCGGTCAGCGTATAGCTGCCGGCGTTGCGTCCGCCACCATTGACGGTGACGTCAGTCAGTACGCTTTGATCTTCACCATTAACCAGACCCTCGATGGTAAAGCCGCTGATGCTTTGCTCTGTGCCGTTGTAGGTGGTGGTGCCGCTATTGGCGGTGACAGTGGCCTGGGCCTTGTTGATGGTCAGTTTGCCATCGACAAAGGTCAGCTCGTAGTTATCGGCGGTACCGCCGCCAACCGTGAGCACATAGCTACCCGCATTGGTGCCTTTACCGCCGCTAGTGGTCACGCCAGTCAGCACACTGGCATCTTCGCCGTTAACCAAACCGTCGACGGTAAAGCCACTAACGCTCTGCTCTGTGCCGTTGTAGGTGGTAGTACCACTGTTGGCGGTGACGGTGGCCTGGGCTTTGTCGATGGTCAGGGTGCCGCCACTGGTGGTGATTAGGTCGTAGCCCTGTTGATCCGAGTACAGGCCGTTCATACCGAGGGCGTAGGCACCGGCATTTTTGCCGCCGACGGGTTGACCGAAAATGCGATCAGCATCGTACGCGCCAGCGGCGCTCCAACTGCCGCCCTGTTCCGTGCCGTTATAGGTGACGCTGGTGTCGTCGCCGGTGACTTCAAGGGCGGTCAAAAAGTGCCGCAGCAACGGGGCGGTATAACCTTCGTAGATACGCCAGACCTTGCCCGTGCCGCCTTGCGCATCAATATCCCAGCCTGTGAAGCTGTCGGCTTGCAGCATTTGTGCGGTGGTCAGGCCGGTCATACCAGAGGTGCCTCTGCTACTAGAGCCAACAGCGCTGGTTTGGCCGCTGGTTTCGGTGTTCCAGTAGGTATTGACAATATCACCGTGCAATTGACCTATTAGACCGCCAATCCGGAGCGCGGTGCCGCCGACTTGTCCTGTGGCGTAGCTTTCTTCAATTGCGCCGTATTCGCTGGCGTATCCGACCAGACCGCCGATATCTGAACCACTACCGGTTACATCAGCCGAACTGTAGCTCTGTTTGATGGAACCAGTTGATTGGCCGACCAAGCCACCGACAAACTGTCTTCCGCTGACCCGGCCGGTTACATAGCTCTGCCTGATAGACCCGTTAAGGTCGCCGACAAGCCCGCCTACATTGCCACCGCCGGTGATGGCGGCGTTGATCAAGCCGATATTGTGAACCTGGCTACCGCCGAGTGTCACTCCAAACAGGCCAACGTTATTTGTATTGGGCCGGTTGATGGTCAGACCGTTGATGCTATAGCCAAGGCCGTCGAAGACGCCTCTGTAACCGTAAGTCCCGTCCCCAACGGGCACAAACCCCGCTCCACCGTTCCAACTGGCGGTATCGGCGGCGTCGATGTGGTTGCCAAGCAGGTAGTTGGCCGTGACGTCATTGCGCATGGCCTGTAGCTGCTCGACGTTCTGGATCACGGTATAGAGCGCCGGGCGGTTGGTGGCGTCGAGGGTGCCGGTGGGCAGGTCGTTTTTGTTGAACACCCGGTTGCCGGCCAGCGCGCGCAGGTAGGGGGTGGTTTGATCGTCGGCATTGGCCCAGGTGCCGGCAAAGTCAAAGCCGGTGAAGTTGGCGGCGTCGAACATCTGCGCGGTGGTGAGGCCGGTGGTGCCGGCGGAGCTTCCTGCACCCACTGCGCTGGCCTGGCCGCTGGTCTCGGTGTTCCAGTAGCTGTTGGTGATGGTGTCATCGTAGTTGTTTCCAGCCAGCCCGCCGACGTAGTCACGGCCTTCAACGCTGCCGGCGGCATAGACGTTGCTGATGGTTCCAAGGCTGTACCCCACCAGGCCGCCGACGTAGTCAAGGCCTTCAACGCTGCCGGTAGCATAGGCGTTGTTAATGGTTCCCGATTGGTTAAATCCGACCAGCCCGCCGACTTGATTAATACTGCCCTTAACGCTACCGGTGGTATAGGCGTTGTTGATGGTTCCCGATTGGTTAAATCCGACCAGCCCGCCGACTCTGCTTAAGCTCTCAACGCTGCCGGAGGCATAGGCGTTGTTAATGGTTCCCGATTGGTTAAATCCGACCAGCCCGCCGACTTGATTAATACTGCCCTTAACGCTACCGGTGGTATAGGCGTCGTCGATGGTTCCCGATTGGTTAAATCCGACCAGCCCGCCGACTCTTTCACGGCCCTCAACGCTGCCGGTGGCATAGGCGTTGCTGATGATACCTGAGCTGACGCCGGCCAGCCCGCCGACATGGTTACGGCCGGAGACGCTGCCACCTACCAGCCCAATATCGCGGACCACGCTGCCGCTGGCGGTAGCGCCAAACAAGCCAACAAAATCCGTACCACTGCGGTCGATGGTGAGGTTGCTGAGGGTGTGGCCCAGGCCGTTGAAGGTGCCAGTGAATCGATCACTCTCTCCCACCGGCTGCCAATTGCTGATACTGCCCAGGTCAATGTTGCTGCCCACAGCATAGTTGGCGGTCAAGTCGCTGTTCATGGCTTGCAGCGCCGCAGCATCGTTGACCACGGTGTAGCTGATCACACTGCCGGTCGAGCCTTTTTGGGTGCTGAAGTTGTTGCCGCTTTGCAGATTGATGGGGGCGTTGATGTGGTAGTCCGCCGTGCCGCCATCGGTAGTGGCTTGGCCGTATTGCAAGGCGACTTTGCCATTTGCCCCTTGAGCGGTGATGGCCGCGTTGATGTTGATGTCGTTATGGGCATCCAGCGTCAGCGTGGTATCGGCGTTCCAGGTAACAGCGGCTTGGACGTTGATGTCGCCCGCTTCGCTACCGCTGGCCACTGTTTGCAGGGTGATGCTGTTGTTCGCCAAGTTGCCAGAGAGCGTATCGGCACCAATGCCGCTGTCGGTTTCGACCGCACTGCCCGCGCTGATGGTGAAATCGGTCGGGTCGATCAGCCATTCGCCGGTGGTGCCGTTGTTGGCGTTGGTAGTGACCTGGGTGCCGCCAGCGATTTTGACGTGGGCACCAGAGGTGTCGATAAAGCCGCCGTCGCCGCTGTCCGGCGCTGAGGCATCCAGTGTACCGGCGACGTTGACCGTACCGCCGTTAAAGCCACCCTTGAGCACAATGGTGCCGCTCTGGTTGTCCAGGGTTTGTGCTTCCACGATGCCGGTGTTGTTGACCACGGTTTGCAGCAGGGCATCGGTAGCGTTGGCGGTCATCACCACCTGACCGCCGTTGGCGCGAACCAGTTGGTGGTTCTCCACCAGCGCGTCGATGGTGCCTTCATCCACGGTCACGTTGAGCAGGCCGTCACCGGCAAAGTCCAGGGTGATCTGGTCACCTGCGGCCAGTGCTACGGTGCCCTGATTGGCCTGAATGATGCCGTGGTTACTGACTTGCCCGCCCAGCAGCGCGACCGCGCCGCCGTCGGCATTGAGGGTGCCGTGGTTTACAACCGCAGCATTGTTGCCGTCACCGCTGAACTGGTAATGGCCGTTATTGAAGTCTTCATCGCTGAGGCTCAGGGTCGAGGCCACCAGCGACCCCACATTGACCGCTGCACCCTCGCCAAACAAAACGCCGTTGGGGTTGACCAGAAACACCTGGCCGTTGGCATTGAGGTTGCCGTAGATCGCCGAGGCGTCTTCACCGATCACCCGGTTCAACGCCACCGAGTCGCTGCCCGGCTGGTGGAAATTGACGGTGTTGCCCGCACCAATATCAAAGCTGTCCCAGTGGGTGATTAGCCTGTCGCTGTTCTGCTGAACGTCCAGGCTGTTGCCCTCCTGGCGGATGCTGCCGGAACCGCCGACGATGTTACCGCCGGTGGGCAGGTCGGCGGCCTGCAGGTGGGCAGAGGCCAGGCTGATGGCGATGGCCAGGGCGGTGCGGGTGAAGGTGGGGGCTGAAGGGGACATATGACGTACCTTTGCGGCTGACTGCCTAGGGCCTTTCGTTCGTTTGTCGTCTCGGTTTAGAACATCCATTGCACTTGCCCCCATAGATAAACGTCTTCCGGCTCGTCGCTGATGGCCTCTTCGCCATCTATCGAGGTGGCGGCGGTGGCACTGATTTGCCATTGGTGATGGGGTTGCCAGTAGGCGGATACCCCGGCGCCTTGGAGATGACGATGGCGGTCACCGGTGGCTAGCGGGTCTTTGTTATAGGTAATGCCGCCTGCTTCGAGGAAGGCGCCGAGCTGCCATCGTGGGTTCACGGCGTAGCGCAGTTCGGCACTGGCCAGCCAGCCCTCGTCACCCGAGGCTTCGCCCTGCGGGAAGGCGCGGATGCCGTAGGCGCCGCCCAGGCTGATTTTCTCGACCGAATCCAGGTTGTCGTCGGCGAGCTGGCCGCGCAGGTTCATGTTCAGGGTGAAGCGCTGGCTGAGGCGTTGCTGACGCAGCAAGGCCAGGTTGATCTTGTGGTAATGGCCTTCGGTGCCGTAAAAGTCGGCTGCGGCGGCGTAGGGGCTGTCCATCGACAGCTCGCCGTGGGTCCAGCTCAAGCGATAGCTGTTGGCACTGCCGCCCAGCAGGTCATCACGCCAGTAGCCGTTGACGAGATCAAGGGTAACGCTGCGCAAGGTTTTCTCGCTGGTTATGCCGAGCTGCTCGTCTTCTAGATCGCGGTAGCGCCATTCGATGCGGCTTGACACGCCCCAACGGCGTTGCTGCCACCAGTTTTGGCTGGCATACAGGCTTCCGCTTTTAGCGTTGCCCTCTGCATTGAGGGTGTCGAACTCTTTGCCCAGCTCGTAGTCGAGCCAGGATAAGCTCGCACCCACTCGGGTGTTCCACGGACCGACCGGTAGCTCGTACTGGGTGTTCAAAAAGCGCTGGTCGCCATCGGAGACCAGCGCTTGCAGTTGCAGGCGGTCACCTAGCCCTAGGGGGTTGGCTACCTCGAGACCGCCGCTCAGGCGATATTCGCCGTTGTAGGTATTGCCATAATTGTCGAGCGCCAAATAACCGCTGAGGGGGGGCTGGTTGCCGACATCGATATCCAGCGCCGTGGTACCGACCGCATTGCCACGCGAAAGCCGTGAGTTGACCTGGCTGGCGGGCAGCGCATCGAGGCTCATCAGCGCGTTTTCCAGTGCGCCTGCGCGCACGCCGTCTCCCGCGTTCAGGCCGCGAGTGGCATTCCGTAGCAGGCGATCCGGCAGGTGGCTTTGGTTGTTCAGTTGAACGCGGTCGTATCTGCCTTCGACGATTTGAATCGTCAAATAGCCGTCATCGATTTCCTGCGGCGGCAGGAGGGCGCGGGCGAGTAGCCAGTCATGCTGCCGATACCAGGCCGTGATGCGGTCGGCCGCCTGCTGAAGCTGGCCGAGGGTGAGAGGCTGGCTATGAAGGTTCTCCAGTACGGCAGCCAGTTGCTCATCACTGAACGCTGAGTTGCCGGTGAAGCGAAAGCCCTGAATATCGACGGTTTGGCCGCCTGTGTCCTGTTCCGTTACGTCAGGAGACGTCAACGTTGGGGTATCCGTGGGCGGCTCGGGTGGCAGGCTTAGTGGTCGAGTTTCCAGGTCGCGCAGTGCGCCGCCTACGGTTTCGGCGGCCTGCAGCGGCATTGCTATAAAGCAGGACATCAGGCCAAGGGCCTGCAGGCTGGATATGGCGGTCAGTTTTTTCACGATGTTTCCCCGTCCCTAATGACGCTTTGCATTATTAGAAAGGGGGGAGATTAGCAATGCGTTTTGGCAGCGGCTTCCACTCAGCGCCACAACACCGAGTCGCACGTAGTGGTTAGGCGGGGGTTTCGATAGGTGAGGAGGCGAGTTCGCGTACTTCTCCGGGCGTTAGATCAAAGCGGCGCTTAAAGGCGCGGTAGAACCACGATAGGTTATTGAAGCCAGCGTCATAGACGATATCGGCCACCTTCTTGTGGGTGTAGGTGGGGCTTCGCAAACAGTGAAATACCCGCTCTAGACGAAGATCTAGTACATAGTCGGTAAAACTGAGGCCCTCTTGCTCGAACATGGCGCGAATATAGCCAGGCGATACGCCGTGCCGTTTTGCCAGCCAGCCAAGGGAGGTGTCGCCCTGCCAGGCGCTGATACGTAGATCGGCCTTGATGGCACGCAGCCTGGACTGCTTGAGACCGCGATGCCGGGCGGTGATGGCGATGTCGCGGGGTGCTCCTACCGAGAGCGCGGCGAGATCCAGCAGTCGGTTGGTGTCGGCAAGAACGTCGTGATCTTCCGGCCCTGGTGCCCGAACCAGCTCGATCGCACACTGCGCCAAATGGGCGAAGGTCTCCGGCGCAAGCCGGGGTGATTGACTGGTGCGCTCGATATCGCCAACCAGCGGTCCGAGCAGCGAGCGCGAGAAGCAGACATTTAGCATATAGGTCTGGCTGCCTCGAAACTCGATGGTGCCAGGGCGGTCATTGAAGCCAAAACAGCCAGCGCCGGGAGGACACTCTACCTCGCCAACGCCCCCTAACTCAGAGCGCCAGGGGGATCGCCCGGCTGGATTCAACAGTAGGGCGATGTCATCGTTGCCGTCTTGAATCTGCCGTGAGCGGCGTTTGACGTTAAGGGGGGATGTTTTGATCAGCGCAATGGAGATGCCGGGCAGCAGACGAATGCGGGTCTCGATCTCGGGAGCGTTGCCACGGGGCAACGAGACTTCGATGTTGGCCATGGCCGCGTAGATATCCTGGGAGGCCTCAAGGCGCTCTGCTTCAGGATAGTTTGAGGTGGAAAATGTGATGTAAGCCATGCTGGGTGACGACCTTTCCCCGAGCTGCAAAAAATATATCTCAATGATTCGGACAGTTTTAAAGAAATCCTGATGCTCAGATAACGGGGTCTTTAATAACATCACCACCCGAGCACAGGGCTTCACGAAAATAGTCAATACGGTTTTTCAGAAGATGTCCAGCATCAAAAAAACTGTGCCCATTCATGCTCTTGACTCTGCTGCTCTGCCGATGGCGGCTTCATGCACAAGAGCGGCCGATACACTGAAGGGTTGGTTCAGTTCTCTAGCGGTGGCACAGGTAATGCCGAAAAGGGGCTGGAGATTGCTACTCTGGCCGATTTTTTTGCTTTGATTAGTTTTAATCAATATAGATGCCTAACTTTGGGTAGAAGTAGAGGCAAGGTAAGGCAGGACAAGCAAAGCTATAACAGGAGAGGGAGGTAACCTCTCACCTATCGCTGGTGAGAGGTTCTGGGAACTTGCTCAATACGCAACGCAGAAACGCTGATTGCTGTGTCGTGGGTTTTCCAACTCATCGATCATGGCGATGGCGTAATCCTGCACGGAAATACGGCTGCTGCCTTCGCTATCGGTCAGTAGCGTATCGCCGCCCAGCCGGAAGTTGCCCGTGCGTTCACCGGAGAAAATCTCAGCAGCGGGGGAGAGAAACGTCCATGCTTGAGCCGTTTGGGTGCGCAGTGTTTCAAGGGCAGCTTGCGCCCCTTCCGCCGTGGCCCGGTACTCTGCTGGAAAACCAGGTGCATCTAACAGCAGCTTACCCGGCGCTACCTCGAGTGTTGCCGCGCCACCCACTATCAGTAGCCTAGGTACCGAAGCTTTTTGAGTGGCTGACAAAATCGAGTGAAAGCCTTTGAGGTAATAGCCGTAAACATCCTCTTGGGCGTGGCCACTAAAGGCGCTGATAACGGCCTCGGCACCGCGTAGCTGCTCGGCCAGTGCATCGGTGTTTAACACATCGCTTTTAATGCTAACGACATTTTCCTGCGGCGCTACCCGCTCGGGCCGAGTCACTAACGCCGTCACGTGATGGCCGCGGGAGAGCGCCTCAGTTAATAGGGTGGAACCAATAAATCCGCTAGCGCCAATCAGTGCAATCTTCATAGCAGTACTCCTTAAGTGGGTAGTCGCTGCATTGTCGGACGCTTTATTGATTTGAAAAATAGCGATTAACGTAATTTACTGTTATTGATTTCATAACAGTGGGGCGATAAATGACCACCACCAACGAGTTCGATTTAAACGGTTTGCCGATCTTTGTCGCGCTGGTGGAAGCTGGCAGTTTTACCAAGGCAGCGGAGCGGCTAGGCTGTACGAAAACCCGCGTAAGCCTGCAAATTCGCCAGTTGGAAACGCGCCTGGGCGTTACGCTTTTTTTCCGCACCACACGGCGGGTTCAGCTCACCCAGGCCGGAGAAGCGCTCTACCATCAGTGTCAGCCGCTGTTGATAGATCTACAGGGGGCGCTTGCCAGTGCCGTGAGTAACACTCAACAGCTGCACGGCGAGTTGCGTATCACGGCCCCCGAAGATTACACCGCCGGGGTGTTGAGCAACGCGGTGGTGGCGTTTAGTCGCTTGCACCCTGAGCTGCATATAGAGCTTCGCAGCGGCGACCAGATAAGCGATATGGTGCAGGAGGGTATCGACTTGGCATTTCGTTTAGGCTGGCTAAAAGACTCCATGCTACGCGCCCGTCGTATAGGCACTTTTCAACAGCACGTGGTGACTGCTCCTGATTACCTGGAACGTCACGGTACGCCCACACACCCCAAGGCGCTGGAAGATCATGCATGGATCGCTTTTACGCCGTTAAAGGCGCCGTTAACCTGGGCTTTCCAGCGGCGCGATGAGCGGCATGAGGTGCAAATGAGCGCGGGGTTGGCAGCCAACTCAACGGCGAGTTTAGTCGCGCTAATGGTCGCTGGCGGCGGTCTTTCAGTAATGCCGGATATGACCGCTGCTCCAGAGATCGCTGCTGGACGCTTAGTGCGTGTACTTGAAGAGTGGACACTGCCGGAAGGCGGCGTCTATGCAGTCTATCCGCCAGGACGGCACATAACCGCTAAAGCGCGCGCCTTTATGGTCTTTTTTGATGCTTGGTTACAAAGAGAGTCCTAGCGGGGTGCTGCACTTAATTCACTGTCACTTTCATATGTTAGGTTGGTTTCCCAGCTTTCGCTGCTAACGGCTATCGCTGCATGAATACCGGCGGTATCGCCTGCTTTGAAGGCAGCATAGATAGCTTTATGATCCTTCAAGGCGGTTTCCGGTAGTGAGCGCATGGAGGTTTCCAGTGCGGCTTCGATCAGTTGCAGCAAGGTTTCGCCGACGCGGATGGTCATGGGGTTATGGGTGCTGTGCAGAATGGCGCGATGGAAGGCAATATCGTGCTTGGAGGTTTGAGCACCCGCGCGGATCGCTTCTTCCATGGCGTCGATACTCTGCTGAATACGTTGATGATCCTCTGCCGTTGCCCCGTTCATTGCTTGAAGCGTGTAAGCCGGTTCGAACATACGGCGAAACTCCAGTACATCCCGCGTCATGCCTCGCGCCAGGATCATCCCGAACGCCATCGGGTCGACGAGCGGCGTGCCTGGTTCGCGGCGGATCATGGTGCCTTGACCCCGTTTGACCTCAACGATCCCTATCGCTTGCAGCATCTTGATGGCTTCACGCACGCTGGATTTACCAATGCCCAGGGTGTGAGTGAGCTCTGTTTCCGAGGGCAGGTAATCCCCTGGCTTGAGATCGCCTCGTATAAGAGCGCTTTTAATACGCTCTAGCAGTTGCAGCGCAACTGAACTGCGATCCATCGAATCTCCAAAAGAGGTTGTACGGGTCGAGCTAATCTCGGGCTGGCGTTTAAAACTCATGAGGGCCTCGCGTGGCTCATCGGTGTTTCCTGCATTTTATCAATGCTCTAAGCCTAGCGGCTTAAGGCAGCCGATTGCATATATTTAAAAGACATATTCTTATCTTCCATTGTTTTATGCGACTGCCTTGCTAATAGTTTGTTCTTTAGTCTAGTCTGAAATCAGACATCTGATGTCTGTTGTATGTGGCAAAAAGCATAAAAGATGAGAACCTGAATGACCAAAAAGCACATCGTGGTATTGACCACGGGCGGCACTATTGCCAGCAAGCCCAGTGATTCAGGGCGCAGCCAGTCAGGGGCATTAAGCGGCGAGCAGCTACTGGAGAAGGTGGCGCTGCCGCAGGGCGTCGACGTCACGTTAGAGGTGATGTCGATCCTGCAGAAACCCAGTAATGCCGTCACTCTCGCCGATCTTGATGAACTCCATTGCCAGGGGCGGAGAGCATTGTCGCGAGCCGATGTGGACGGTCTGGTGATCACCCACGGTACCGATACCTTGGAAGAGACCGCTTACTTTCTATCGCTCACGCTGCCAGCGGATAAACCTTGTGTGATCACCGGTTCCCAGCGGGCGCCTCACCAGTTAGGTACCGACGCCTTTAAAAATATCTGTGATGCCATCGTGGCGGCGGCCAGCCCCCAACTGAGTCAGCTTGGCTGTGTCGTGGTGTTCAACGAGTCGCTGTTTGCTGCGCGCTATGCCCGCAAGGTGAGCAGTTTCCAGTTGCATGGATTTGACGCCCCCGGCGCTGGTGCGCTGGGGTATATCGACGGGCAACGGCTCAAGCTTTATCACACGGGAACGGCGATAGCGCCCCCCATTGAAGGGTGGGATACCCCGCTGCCGCGTGTCGACCTACTGCCCGCCTATCTGGATGCTTCGCCCACGCTGTTGAAAGCCTGCGTAGAGAGTGGCGCGAAGGGGGTGGTGATCAATGGCTTAGGCCGGGGCCACGTGCCACCTGGCTGGATGAACGAAATACGAGCATTGGTTAGCGCAGGTGTCCCTGTAGCGGTCGTGAGTAGTTGCGCTCAAGGGCCGGTGAACACCAGTTATGAGTTTAGCGGCAGCCTGGCCGATTTAATGTCGGCTGGGGTGATCGCGCTCAACGATATCAGCGCACGTAAGGCAAGGCTTGCACTTGCCTTGCTGCTGAGTAGTACCCCACGCGAAGCGCTGGGGGATGCGATGGAACGCTTGATGGCGTGAGCGGCCTTTTAACCTTGCTCAACTGCAGTAACAGGAAACTAAAAAGCAAATCACCATAACTAAATAAGGTGCTGGACATGAAACTAACGCTGACAAAAGCCACTCTCGCCGCTGCTATTGCCGTTGCTTCTCTCAGTACGGCTCAACTCCATGCGGCCGACTATACCTTCAGCTTCGCCCACGTGTTGATTGAAGAGACGCCGAACGGTCAGGCGGCGCTGCGCTTTAAAGAGGAGGTAGAGGAGAAGTCCGACGGTCGTATCGAGATTAACGTACTTCCCGCCGCTCAGGTGGGTGGCGACGTTGAAATCATTGAGCAGATTCAGATGGGCCTGGTCGATATCGGTATCCCACCAACGGCTACCCTGGGCAACTTTGAGCCGCGCATGCAGATTTTGGATCTGCCGTTCTTGATTGCCGATTACGACACCATGGTGGAAACCCTGGATGGTGAAGTGGGCCGCGAAATCCTCGATACCCTGAATGGCCATAACATGTACGGCGTCAACTTCTGGGGAGCGGGTTTCCGCCATATCACCAACAATGATCGCCCGATCGAAACCCCCGAGGATATGGATAGTATCCGCATGCGCACCATGCAGGCGCCTATCATCATCTCCACCTATGAAAACCTGGGCGCTAACGCCACTGCAATGGCCTTCACCGAGGTTTACAATGGCTTGCAGCAAGGCGTGGTGTCGGGGCAGGAAAACCCACTGGCCAACATCTATACCATGCGTTTCCATGAGGTGCAGGATTATCTCTCGCTGACCAATCACGCTTACCACGCCTATGCGGCGGTAATGAACCAGGACTCCTGGGACTCGCTGCCGGAAGATCTGCAAGCGGTCATGCTGGAAGCCTTCGACAACGGTCGAGACACGTCCCGTGCGCTAACGCTGCAGGACGAAGAGACCATCATGGAAGAGATCAAAGACGACATTGCGATCAATGAACTCACCCCAGAGCAGCGCGACGCCTTTATTGAAGCCAGCATGCCGGTGCACGAAGAGTATGAAGATATCGTCACCACGGAGTTGCTGCATAAAGTATATGACGCTGTGGGTATCGAGTATTGATCCAACGGGTCTACTAAGGCCTGGTTCCTCTCTTCTTACCCCTTTCAGGGTGTGGATATCTCATGTTCGAAGCGCTCAACAAATGTCTTGATCGCTTGGAAAGTGTGGCGATGGTCGTTTTCATGTCGATTGCGACCATCCTCACTACCATCCAAGTCGTGTATCGCTACGGCTTTAGCGGTTCGCTATTTTGGGCTGAAGAAGTCGTTATTTACTCCATTATCTGTATGAGTTTTGTAGGCGCCAGTATGGGTGTGCGCCATGGCACGCATATTTCGGTGGATGTGCTGAATGCCATTGCCTCGCCTGCTGTGAACCGCTGGCTGCACATGATCGCAGCACTGATCGGTATCGTGTTCGCTGGTTTCATGACCTATTACGGCTTTGTGCTCTATTTCAGCACGCTGGGTCGCGGGCAGTTAACCGCTGCACTTCGCCTGCCGATGGCATGGTTCTATCTGCCGATTGGCGTTTCCGGAGTGCTGCTGATTCTGCGCTATCTATGGGTCATCAATGAAGTCTGGAAAAAGCCGCCGGTAGGACTCTCCGAAGAGCTTGTAGCCGGTTCGGATAAGCTCATTTAACCCTGGAGAGCGACCATGATTACTGCCTTATTACCGATCTTTTTTGCCGTGCTTCTGCTTGGGCTGCCCATCTTTGCTTCCTTGGCCTTGGCAGTATTTCTGGCTATCGAATTCTTTGGCTCCACCAATCCGGTCATCGTGCCAATGCGCATGTTTACCGGCATGAACAACTTCTCGCTGATGGCGATTCCGTTCTTTATTCTGGCGGCGGAGCTGATGCGGATTGGCGGGCTTTCCGACCGGTTGATAAATCTTGCCAAGGCGTTGGTAGGGTGGGTGCCAGGGGGCTTGGCAGCGGCCACGGTGCTGTCATGTCTCTTCTTTGGGGCCATTTCCGGTTCGAGCCCGGCCACGGTGGTGGCGATTGGCTCAATCATGTTCCCGGCACTTGTCGCGGCTGGCTACGATAAACGCTTTGCGATTGGGTTGATTGCCACCGCCGGTACTTTGGGGCCTATTGTGCCGCCGAGCATTGCATTGATTATCTACGGCTCAGTGACCGGTACTTCGGTGGGGCGGCTATTCGCAGCGGGTCTGCTGCCCGCCATTGTGATTGCCTCTATTCTCATCGCCTACTGCATTGTCTTTAGCAGCATCAAAGGCTATGAACGCGCCCCTTTTCCTTCGCTGCGGCAAATTTTAGTGGCCTTTAAAGATGCTGCCTGGGGCCTTGGGCTGCCGGTAATTCTGCTTGGGGGAATCTACAGTGGCGTATTCACCCCGACTGAATCAGCAGCGGTGGCCTGTGTATATGGTTTGTTTGTCGGCATGGTGGTGTATCGCACTATCAACCTTAAGGAGCTAGCAGGAACGTTAAGAAGCTCTGGGTTGATTTCCGCGACGCTGCTGCTGATTACTGCGGGTGCCTCTGCCTTCTCTTGGCTGCTCGCCATTACCGGTACGCCTAGCCAGTTGGCAGGCGAGGTGCTGTCGTGGACAGACGATCCGTTTCAGGTCATGGCACTGTTTAATGTCGTGATGATCGTTGCTGGCTTCTTCCTCGATAGCGCCTCCGCCATCATTGTGCTCTCGCCGTTGCTGCAGCCGATTGCAGCCCAGGTAGGCGTGGATCCGGTGCATTTTGGGGTGATCACGCTGATTAACTTCTCGGTGGGGATGATTACGCCGCCGGTAGGGTTAAATCTGTTCGTCGCCATGGCGATCTCCAAGATGTCGCTGCAGGAAGTGTTCAAGGCCTGTTTGCCGCTGATTGGCTTGATGCTGTTAGCGCTGATCATCATCACCTACGTCCCATGGCTAAGTACTTGGTTGCCCTCGCTGATTTATTAAAGGTGGAACCGTTAATAAGTAAGCTAGCGCTTTGAAATGAAGCAGTTTTGAGGTGCACAGAGCACCTCTGGAGGTACATAAAGCATGCAGGATTCACCCATTTTTCTACCCCTACGTGAGCAGCGCGCACGCCTGCGCGCAGGTACGCTCACCGCAACTGAACTTGCAAAGGCATCCATAGCGGCGTACCAACAACGCGGCAAACACGACCACGCCTACCTTACCTGGAACGGTGAGCAGGCACTGTCAATGGCAAACGCTGCCGATGCGGTGCTTGCCCAGGGTGGTGATGCGGGGGCGCTAATGGGCATGGCGGTATCTATCAAGGATATCTTCGCCGTGACCGGTCTGCCGACTTATGCGGGCTCTTCCCAACGCCTGCAAAAGCGCTGGGAGCGTCCCGGCCCAGTGGTGGGCGCGCTATTGAAACAGCTGCCCTCCGTGATGGGCAAAACCCACTCCGTTGAGTTTGCCTTTGGGGGCTTGGGCACCAATGCCCACTGGGGCGCGCCGCGCAATCCATGGGATGTTCATCAGCACCGCACGCCTGGAGGCTCCAGCTCAGGCGCGGGTGTTTCGTTAGTGGGTGGCACGGCGAGCCTAGCGTTGGGCACCGACACTGCCGGTTCAGTGCGCATACCTGCCTCGATGACCGGCGTAGCAGGATTGAAAACCACCGTTGGGCGCTGGTCGACTGAGCAGATTGTACCGCTCTCAAGCACGCTGGATACCCCAGGGTTACTGGCGCGACGGGTGGATGATATTGCCTTCGCATTTGATGCGCTGGATCCCGGCATTGGTGGTAAAGATAACCGAGTCCCGGCGACGCCCTCCCTTGCGGATCTGACCTTCGGCGTGCCAGAAACGTTTTTCTGGGACGACTGCAGCCCGGGCATTGCCGAAACCGTTCGAGCGGCCATTAAACAGCTGGAAGCCGCCGGAGCGCGAATAGTGACGTTGGAACTGCCCGGTATCAACGACGCATATGAACTCTTCAAACTGGGCGGTGTGGCTGCGCCGGAATTGGCAGCGTTTCTCAAAACCGAACTACCTGAGATGATTGATTCTCTCGATCCCAACGTTGCCGCCCGAGTCAAAGCAGCTGATGATATGCCCGCTTGGGAGTACGTACGTCGCCGTACAGTGCTTGATTCGCTTGCCACCTCTGCTGCCGCTCGCATGGACGATGTAGATGCAGTCCTGACTCCCACGGTAGCGATTACCCCGCCCACTATCGAAAGCCTCGAGCCAGAAGGCGCCTATCCCAAAGCCAACATGCATGCCCTGCGCAACACGGTGATCGCTAATTTCCTAGGCCTGTGTGCCTTAACGCTCCCGGTTGGCAAAGACGCTGTGGGTATGCCGGTTGGCCTGCAAGTGCTCGCCGGACCGTGGCAGGACGCGAAGCTTTTATCCATTGGTCAGGCGATTGAAAACGAACTGGGCACAGGCTTGGAGGTTCTTGGTCAACCGCCATCGATATGAGCGCTGAGGCGGCCTAAGTACTCCCACCGGCTTGAAGCGTAAAGCCAACATCGTGCTGGCGGCGGTAGACGTTTTTGCCGCTTAGCCGCCGAATAAGTTCTTTGGCGGCTAGGCGGCCCATTTCTTCTCTGGGCGAAAGAATGGTCGTGAGCTGAGGGGTTACGTGTTGACCAAGTGGCAGGCCGTTAAACCCGGCAATGGCGATATCCCCTGGCACGTTTAGCCCTTGACGTTGAGCAGCCAGCAGGGCACCTGCCGCAAGGTCGTCGTTGGCAAAGTGAATGGCTTGGGTATGAGGGTATTGCGAGAGCACCTGGGCCAGCCCTTCAGCGCCCGCTTGCAGGCTGCCCAGGGTGTCTAGTTCCAGTAGTGGGGCGTCGATCCCTTTCTCCTTTAGCACCGCTTTATGTCCATCAAAACGCATGCTGGCGCGATAATCCTGCGACAGCCGTGCACCCACATAAACAATATGGCGGTACCCTTTGTCGATTAGATGGCCGGCCATACAGCGGCCTGCCGCTACGTGATCTAGCCCCACGTTAAGATCCATGCCTTTGCCCAGCTCCATCACCTCCATAATGGGGTGATCCCAGTTCGCCAGCAGCGTATGACACGCCTTGTTATGGCGCAGCCCAGCGGTGACCAGTGCAGAGCATGACCAGCCCAGAAAAGTGCGCACCAACTGATACTCACGGTCTAGATCATAGTCGGTGTTACCCAGCAGTATCTGATAGCCCTGGGCTTCCAGCGTCTCCTGCAGCCCCTTGATGACTTCCACAAACACGCTATTGATCAGTGATGGCACAATCACCGCAATCAGCCGCGAGCGGGAAGAGGCCAGACTACCGGCTACCAAGTTGGGTACGTAGCCCAGTTTCTCTACGGCTTGTAGAACACTCAGGCGTGCGCTATCGCTGACCTTATCAGGGGAGTTCAGTGCTCGCGATGCGGTAATCGGTGATACCCCTGCTGCTTGCGCCACTTGGCTGAGCGTGACCTGATCGGAGCTTCGGCGCTGCCTGGTAGGGCTGGGAGAGGCAGCGTTGGGAGAGTCTTTAGACATTGGTCGCACGTCCCTGATTTTAAGCTTGTCGTAATGGCAACAATAATCTAAAACGAATGGTAGCGCTATCATGATAGCGCTACCATTTTCCTGGTAGCGATGATCGAAGGAAAAGCAAAGCAAGAGAAAAGCACCGCGACGATAGCAAGACACACAACAGCAATGCACAACAACCGCGAGGTGTCGGCTGGTGAGTCAACACGATAAGCAATCACTTCAAGTAGGTCTTATTGGCCTGGGCGCCATGGGTATGGGTACGGCCACCGCTTTGCTCAAACAGGGATTTAACGTGACCGGGTGTGATATTTCCGTTGGGGCACGCGATGCCTTCGTGGCAGCAGGGGGGCAAAGCGTAGCCACTCCTGCTGAGCTTGCTCACTGCCATATCGTGTTGGTGGTTGTCGTTAACGGGGTGCAGGTTGAGCAAGTGCTGTTCGGTGAACAGGGGGTGGTAAGCCACTTGGCCCCAGGCAGTCTGATCATACAGTGCGCCACGGTGGCGCCCAGTCAGGCCAAACAGCTTGGTGAGCGTGTGGTGGCACAGGGCTTGATGCTGCTGGATGCGCCGATTAGCGGCGGTGCTGCTAAAGCCAAAAGCGGTGAACTATCGGTAATGGCATCCGGGGCAACGGAGGCATTTATCTACGCCGAAGCGGTGCTAAACGCCATGGCTGCCAAGGTTTATCGACTTGGTGATGCCCCTGGCGTTGGCTCAAGTATGAAACTGGTCAATCAACTGCTGGCAGGTGTGCATATTGCCACCGCCGCTGAAGCCATGGCGCTGGGCATTCGTATGGGGCTCGACCCCGAAGTGATATATGACGTCATTACCCACTCGGCGGGCAACTCCTGGATGTTCGAAAACCGCGTGCCGCATATCCTGAGTGGTGACTACACGCCGCTTTCGGCGGTGGATATCTTCGTCAAAGATCTCAACATTGTGCATCAAACCGGCCGCGAGCTGGCGTTGGCAACGCCCGTTGCTTCAAGTGCACTGCAGCAGTTTACCGCTGCCAGCGGTGCAGGTTTTGGTCGCGAAGATGATTCGGCGGTGATCAAGGTTTATCAGCGGCTATCGGGCATCGCGTTGCCAGAAGCCGCTAACGACGCCCAGGGAGCCGAATAAAATGGGGATGGGAGCGAACATCGTGCTGGGCGCCATTGCCGATGATTTCACTGGCGCGACAGACCTTGCCAATAACCTGGTGCGCGGCGGTATGCGCTGCCTACAGGTGATTGGCGTGCCCCAGCAAGAGGTCGATCTCACTGGTATCGATGCAGTGGTTGTAGCGCTGAAATCACGTTCCTGCCCGGTAGACGAAGCCGTGGCGGACTCACTCGCTGCCCTTGAGTGGCTTCGCCAGCAGGGCGCCCGGCAGCTGTTCTTCAAGTACTGCTCCACCTTTGACTCCACCGACCAGGGCAATATCGGCCCGGTGGCGGATGCACTGCTGGAAGCGCTAGGAGCGCATCAAACGGTGATGGTGCCCGCCTTCCCGATTAACGGCCGTACGGTCTACCAGGGCCATCTGTTTGTGGGCGACCGCCTGCTCAACGACAGCGGTATGCAGCACCACCCACTGAACCCCATGCAGGACGCGGATCTCATGCGAGTACTCGCACGCCAAACGCCGCACCCGGTGGGCTTAGTCAACCGCACGGTGTTGGCGCAAGGCGCTGATGCAACGCGTGCTCAGTTATCGGCGTTGGCAGAGCAGGGCGTCCGCCATGTGATCTGTGATTCCCTGGATGAGCAGGATCTAGATGTACTTGCCGAAGCTACGGTTGCGATGCCCTTGGTTACCGGCGGTTCTGGTCTGGGGCAGGCGTTGCCCGCCCAGTACCGTGCCCAAGGCTGGCTAGACACGATCAGTGAGCCGGGGCGCTTATCGCCTGCCTCGGGCGGTGCGCTGGTGCTATCTGGCAGTTGCTCCCGGGCCACGCTGGCACAAGTAGCGGACTTTCTAGCCAAGTACCCTGATGGTGGCTTTGCCCTGGATCCCTTGGCGTTGGCCGAAGGAGGAAAACAGCAGGAGCAGGCGCTGGCCTTTGCCCGCAAGCGCTTATCTCAAGAGGCGCCGGTACTGCTCTACGCCTCGGCGGATACTGAAAAGGTTAACGCCGCCCAGAAAGCCCTTGGCGTTGCGCATGCGGGTGCGTTAGTGGAAGAGGCGCTGAGCCAGTTGGCTGTCAACCTAGTAGATGAAGGCGTTGGCCGGTTGCTGGTCGCCGGGGGCGAAACGTCAGGCGCGGTGGTCTCGGCGTTGGGCATTACCACTCTACGCATTGGTGAGCAGATCGACCCCGGCGTGCCCTGGACGCAAACCCCAATGGCGGGTCGCGAAGCACCGCTGTCGTTGGCGCTGAAGTCCGGCAACTTCGGCGGCGTCGATTTCTTTACCTGGGCGTTTGAGGTGCTGGTATGAGCATTCACTTGCATCGCTATCCCCAAAACAGTTTGCGGGAGCAGATCAGCACCCTGGGCAAGTCGCTGTTTGACCGCGGCCTGACCATGGGCTCCAGCGGCAATATCAGCGTGCGGCTAGATGATGGCGGCTGGCTGATGACGCCCACCAACGCCTGCTTGGGGCGGCTGGATCCTGCGCGGATTTCTCATCTGGATAACAACGGCCAACTGCTGAGTGGCGATAAGCCTACCAAAGAGCATTTTTTGCATATGGCGATGTACGAGGAGCGCCCGCAATCCGGTGCGATTGTGCATCTGCACTCCACTCACTCGGTGGCGGTCTCTTGCCTACCCGATGTGAATCCCTGTGACTGTATACCACCGCTTACCGCCTACTATGTCATGAGGGTCGGCAAGCTGCCGCTGGTGCCGTATCACATTCCCGGCGACCCCAAACTGGGCGATACAGTGCGGGGGTTAGCGGGCAAGCATAGCGCGGTGCTGCTGGCCAACCACGGACCGGTGGTGGCGGGGAAAAATCTCGAGGCAGCGGTCTACGCCACCGAAGAACTGGAAGAGACCGCCAAGCTTTACCTGTTACTGCGGGGCGAGAACCCAAGAGGGTTAACACCTGAGCAGGTGGCGGAGCTGGAAGCGCGCTTTCCACGAGATTAACGACGCGCTTAACAATGACGTACTTAACAACAAGAGCACCACAATGATTCGATTAGCCGCCAACCTCAGCATGCTGTTTAACGAGCACGCCTTTATGGATCGCTTTGCCGCTGCTGCGAAGGCGGGTTTTAAAGGCGTTGAGTACCTGTTCCCGTATGCCTATGCCGCCGATGAGTTAAGAGATGCGCTGAACAAGCACCAACTGGAACAAGTGCTGTTTAATCTGCCGCCAGGCGATTGGGATGCAGGTGAGCGGGGCCTGGCGAGCCTGCCGGGTCGGGAAGGGGAGTTTCGTGACTCGGTGATTGAAGGGCTACGTTACGCCGAGGCGCTCAACTGCCCTAGGGTTCATGCCATGGCGGGGCTGCTCCCGGAAGATGCCGATGCCGCGACCCAGGCTGAACACCACGCCACCTATATCCGCAATCTGCGCTTTGCTGCGAGTGAAGCGGCCAAGGTAGGTCGAGAGATACTCATCGAGCCGATTAATACGCGCGATATGCCCGGCTTTTTTCTCTCTCGCCAAGCGCAGGCCATGGCGGTATTGGAAGAACTCGGTGCAACGAATCTTAAGCTGCAGTTCGACCTTTACCACTGCCAAATCATGGAGGGCGACCTGATTCGCCACCTTGAGCGCCAGTTCAGCGCCATAGGGCATGTCCAGATTGCAGGTGTACCCGAACGTCACGAGCCCAATGTAGGCGAGGTGCATTACCCCGCCATCTTTGAACGCTTGAGCGCGCTGGGGTATCGCGGCTGGGTCGGATGTGAGTACCGCCCCCTGGCCGGCACTCGCGCGGGGCTGGGGTGGGGCGAGGCATGGGGCCTAACAACCCACTGATCGACGCCCACTGACCTAACCTAACTGAATGAACAATAACAACACCACAACAGGATCCTCACGATGCATATTGCCATTACCGGTGCTGCAGGATTTCTCGGCCAGCGTTTAGTCAAGCAATTGCTTGAGCGCGGTGAGCTTCGCCAGCAACCGATTACCCGCTTAACGCTCCTTGACCAAGTGGAAGCGCCGCAGCCCGCCGCAGGGAGCGTTGAGGTGACATCAGTGGCGCTGGATATTACCCAGCCCGGCGCGTTGGATAGCGTGTTAAAGCAGTGCCCCGATGTGATCTACCATCTGGCGGCCGTCGTAAGCTCCGCTGCAGAAGCCGATTTGGAACTTGGTATGCGGGTTAACTTCGATGCCACGCGGGCGCTGCTGGAAGGCTGTCGCAAACAAGGGTTGGACGGTACCCGATTGATTATGGCCAGCTCCGTGGCGGCTTATGGCGGTGAGTTACCGGAGGTGCTGGATGATATGACGGCACTCCATCCACAAAACTCCTACGGTGCCCAGAAGGCCATGTGTGAACTGCTTATCAATGATTACAGCCGTCGTGGGCTCATCGATGGTTTAGTGCTACGCCTACCGACGATCGTGATTCGCCCCGGCCGGCCTAATGCGGCGGCCTCCAGCTTTGCTTCCAGCATCCTACGTGAGCCGCTCAATGGCGAAGAAGCGGTTTGCCCGGTGCCTACCGAGCTGCCGATGTTTGTAATGTCGCCGGGCAAAGTGGTGGCCGCGCTGATCCATGGTGCGGAGTTGCCACGCGAAGCCCTAGCGCCTTTTCGTGCCTTTATGCTACCGGGCATTACCGTCACTGTGGCCGAAATGTTGGCAGCATTGCGCGATGTAGCCGGCGAGAAAGCGTTTGCGCTGGTACGCCATGAGCCTGACCCGCGCATTGAAGCCATTGTGACGAGCTGGCCCGCGCGTTTTGATACCGCGAAAGCCAAACAGCTGGGTTTTGTTGGCGATGACAACTTTAAACAGATTATCGATGCATTCGTTACTGAACCGTCGTGAGTTCCGGTCTGCCGCATGGCATGCGGCAGACAACAGCCTGGGGCGACGCTAGCAATAGCGTGTGTCGCTCCACCCTCCACCCTCACAACAATATAAAGAGGGCATTTCAATGACTAAGCAACGCTCTACAGCGACACCCACAATGACACGCCATGCCCTGGTGGCGGCGATTAGTGGTATTGCTACCGTTGGCATTGCACTACAAGCCCATGCGGCTACGGAAGTGAACCTGGGGCACACCCTTTCTGACAGCTCTCACTACTCAGTGGGTGCCGACGCCTTTAAAGAGGCGCTGGAACGTTTGTCTGATGGCGAGTTCACGGTGACCGAGCACACCTCAGGGTCGCTAGGCGGCGAGCGGGAGATGATCGAAGGGTTGCAAATCGGCACCGTCGATGTGGTGATTACCTCCACCGGCCCGCTAGGTAACTTCGTTCCCGAAACCTATGTGCTCGACCTGCCGTTCCTGTTTGAGAACTACGACCAGGCGCGCTGTGTGCTGGATAGTGAGCTTGGCGACGAACTACTGGAAAAAATGGGTGATCACGATTTGATCGGCCTGGCGTGGACAGAAAACGGCTTTCGCCATCTGACCAATAGCCAGCGAGAAATCGCCACACCCGCAGATGCCGAGGGCCTGCGCGTGCGCACCATGGAGAACGCGGTCCATCAGGAAGCATTCCGCCAAATGGGGGCACGACCCACGCCTATGGCCTTCCCGGAACTGTTCACCGCACTTCAGCAGGGCACCGTCGATGGTCAGGAGAACCCTATTACCGTCATCGTGGCGACTAACTTTTGGGAAGTTCAGGATTACCTCTCGTTAACCGGACACGTCTACTCGCCAGCTATCGTACTGGGGTCGCCGATTCTGCTGGATGGCTTAAGTGACGAAGAGCGTGGCTGGTTTAGGGAAGCCGCTGTCGCATCTGCTGAAGCAACCCGTGAAGAGGTCTCGCGGCTAGAGCGTGAAGGGGTGGCGCTGCTGGAAGAGAACGGTATGACGGTAAAAACTGATGTTGATGTTGCTCCGTTCCAGGAAGCGGTTCAGCCCGCCTACGAGATATTTACCTCTGAGCACGGCACGGAAATGCTGGATCGCATTCAGGAAAAAGCCAGCAGTTGCTGAGCGCTTCTCCCTCCTCGGCCTCCGGAAACGCCGGAGGCTGCTTTGGCATGGTGACCTCTTATGCTAGCGGTATTTCTTCGTTTTGAGCATCAGTTAACCCGGCTTGCAATGCTGATCGCAGTGGTGATGCTGGCGATATCGGTGACCCTCAGCTTTTATCAGGTGCTCACCCGCTTTGTGTTTAACGCCCCCTCTACCTGGACGGAAGTCGCCTCCCGTGCCGCCATGATTTGGTGCGTATTTATGGCCGCTGCCGCCACCTTCCGGGGCGGTTACATGATGGCGGTGGAAGTCGTTTATAAATTGGTGCCTGCGCGTTTTCTCACTCTTTTAGAGTTGCTCATTGTGGTGTGCTGCCTGCTGGTGCTTGGGGTGCTGATCCATTACGGCATCCAAATGACGATGCGGGTGAGCAATCAAACCATGTCGGGAATGAATATTTCGATGTCTTGGGCCTATGCGGCGATTCCCACGGGTTCAAGTTTTGCCATTGTGGCTGTTGCAGCTCGGCTTTTAGCGCAGCTCAGTGGACGTGAAAAGGTGGGGCCGGAGAATAGCGAAATTACCCCTGAGGAAGCGTTGGTTGAAGATGGCCAACTCCCTAAAGGAGGAGCGCAGTCATGAATATGGTTATTGGCCTGTCGCTGATCATTCTATTCACCTTCGGTGTGCCGATCGCGATTTCGATTATCCTGGCATCGATTATCGGTATCGAATTCTTTACTCGCTTGCCGCTGTTGCTGGTGCCGCAGCAGATGTTTATCGGTATCGATAAATTCCCGCTGATGGCGATCCCGTTTTTTATTCTTGCCGGGAATTTGATGGCCGCAGGGGGAATTTCCCAGCGTTTGGTGGACTTAGCCAAATCTATCGTGGGGAAGGTGCAGGGCGGCTTGGCGATGTCCTGCGTACTGACCTGCATGATGTTTGCGGCGGTGTCAGGCTCCAGTGTGGCCACCACCTTTGCGATTGGCGCCATCCTGATTCCGGCGATGGTTAAACATGGCTACCCTAAGCCCTTGGCTGCCTCCATTCAGGCGTCATCCGCTGAGCTGGGTGTGCTTATACCCCCATCGATTCCTCTCATTCTGTATGGCGTGAGCACCGATACGTCCATTGGTCAGCTGTTTCTCGCCGGCATTGGCCCCGGCATATTGATTGGCAGCGCGCTGATACTCTTTCTCTACCTGTTCTGTAAGGTGCGCGGTTACGGCAAGGACGACTATAAAGACAGCACCGGCTTTATGATCTCGGTAAAGCGTGCCTGGGTGGCGATGCTGATGCCGGTGGTCGTGATCGGCGGTATCTACGGTGGGATTTTTACCCCCACCGAAGCCTCCGCCGTGGCGGTATTTTTTGCCCTGATCGTGGGAGGTTTCTACTACCGTGAGCTGAAGCTAGACGACCTGTGGCCGATTATGCGCCAGAGCGTGATCTCTACCGCCGCCGTTATGTTGATTATTGCCGCAGCCTCGCTATTTAGTTTTCTGCTTAGCCGCACGGGGCTACCTGCACAAATCGCCACCCTGGTCACCAATACTATTAATGATCCGATGATGTTCCTGCTGGTGGTCAATGCGCTGCTGCTGGTGGTCGGTATGTTTATTGAAACCTCCGCCGCCATTCTGGTGTTGGCGCCGATTTTGACCCCGATTGCAATGCAGTTCGGTATCCACCCCGTTCATTTTGGGCTGGTGATGGTGGTTAATCTGGCGCTTGGCATGATCACCCCGCCGCTAGGCGTAAATCTATTTGCTGCCTGTGCGGTTGCCAAAATCTCGATCGATCAAATGCTGCCATGGCTGGTGCGTTTTGTGCTGGTGGTGCTGGCCTGCCTAATGGCAATCACTTACATGCCGTGGATTTCCATGGGGCTGGTGACTGCTTTTTACGGTTAACCCCGCCGTTTTTAGCGTCAAGAACACAATCATAATAAAAGGAGTGCGATATGCCAGATGCATTAACGTTGCCACCGCAGCAGGCGCTGGTGGCTGGAGAGTGGGTGAACACCACCACAACGTTGCAGGTGGAAGCCCCAGCCAGTGGCGAACCGCTGACCCGTATTGCCCGTTGCCAAGTAGACGACGTAGAGGCGGCGGTACAGGCTGCACGGCGGGCCTTTTCTGGCCAACTAGGCGAGTGGGCCCGATGGTCTGCAAGGCAGCGCAGCGAATGGTTGCTACGCTTTGCAAATATTATCGAGGCGAATCACGAGCAACTGGCACAGCTTGAGTGTGCTGATACCGGGAAGCCCATGACTCAAGCCAGGGGCGATATTGGTGCCTGCGCACGCTACTTTCGCTTCTATGGCGGGGCGGCGGATAAACTTCACGGTGAAACCATCCCCTTTGAGACCGACTTCGCCGTTATGACCCTGCGTGAGCCCTACGGCGTGTGTGGGCAAATTATTCCCTGGAACTATCCATCGCAGATCTTCGGGCGCTGTGTGGCAGCGGCGTTGGCCGCGGGTAATACCGTTGTGCTCAAGCCTGCAGAGGATGCCTGTTTGAGCGTGCTACGTTTAGCGCAACTGGCAGTGGAGCACGGCCTTCCGGCGGGTGCACTCAATGTGGTGCCAGGGCTTGGTACTGAAGCGGGCGTTGCCCTTGCTGCCCACCCAAATATTGATCATCTCTCCTTTACCGGCTCGCCAGAGACCGGCACCCGTGTCGCCCAGGCGGCCGCGCAGCACCATGTACCCGTCACCCTGGAACTTGGCGGCAAATCTCCTCAGTTAGTGTTTGCAGATGCGGATCTTGATGCCGCGCTCCCTGCGGTGGTGCGCGGCATTATTCAGAATGCCGGTCAGACCTGCTCCGCAGGCAGTCGTTTGCTGGTGCAGCGGGAGATCGCTGAGAGCGTGGTTGCTAATCTCTGTGAGCGCTTCTCAGCTTTGCGCTGTGATGCCGGCGAAGCGGACGCTGACTGCGGCCCACTGATCAATGCGCCTCAAAAAGCCAAGCTGGAAGCGCGCTTGGCGGCCGCCGAAACCGACGGTATTTGCGTGGCAGCAAAAGGTCAGTTAGCGGCAAGCGCGCCAAGCGGCGGCCACTTCGTAGTGCCTCAACTACTCACCGATATTCCCGAAAGGCATGAAGTGCTTCAAGAAGAGCTGTTTGGCCCAGTGCTGGTGGTGCAGGTGTTTGAGGACGAAGCGGAAGCTCTGGCGCTGGCTAATGCTACCGATTTTGGCCTCTGTGCCGGTATTTGGACGCGCGATGGCGGCCGTCAGCTCCGTTTGGCCAAAGGGATTCGCAGCGGTCAGGTATTCATCAATAACTACGGCGCCGCCGGCGGTGTAGAGCTACCATTTGGTGGCGTTGGCCGTTCCGGGCACGGTCGCGAAAAAGGCTTTGAGGGCCTGCGAAGCTACACACGGATCAAAACAGTGGCGATCAAGCACGACTAGCACCTATTTCACAAGAATGGCCGGTGCATACAAATGGAGCGCTAACAATGACAACAGCAACGACAACCGCAATGAAAACATCTCGCCAGGTAGGTCTCGTCGGCGTCGGCCTGATGGGTCATGGGATCGCCAGCAGTCTCCTACGCGCAGGCCATCAGGTTAGCTTTCTGAATCACTCCGGTAACCAGCCAGCAGATGACCTACTGGCAGCCGGTGCCAGCGCGCTGAATACAGGACGGGAGGTGGCCCAGAGCGCTGAGGTGGTGATTCTGTGCGTCACCGGCTCGCCTCAAGTAGAAGCCGTACTGTTTGAATCCAACGGCGTATTAGCGGGGTTAAAGCCCGGTTGTGTCGTGGTGGATTGCTCCACCGCGCTGCCCAGCTCAACCGAAAAAGTCGCTGCTCGCGTGACTGCTGCGGGCGGGCGCTTTATGGATGCGGCCATGACGCGCACCCCCAAAGAGGCAGCTGAGGGGCGGCTTAACTTGATCGTCGGCGCGCCGAAGGCGCTGTTTGATGAAACGCTGCCACTACTGCAGAGCTTTGCTGAAAACATTGCCCATGCGGGCGATGTTGGCGCGGGGCACACCCTTAAGCTGCTGCATAACTTTGTCTCTTTGGGCTTTTCGGCCGTATTGGCTGAGGCCACGGCTGCATCTCGCAAAGCGGGTATCAGTGATAGTGCATTGCTAGAGGTACTGGGAGCCGGTGGCGGTGGTGGGGTCGTGCTCGAGCGGCTACGCCCCTACATCGCTGACAATGACCCTTCAGGGTTTAAGTTTAGCGTTGCCAATGCCAGCAAAGACCTGGGTTATTACCACACCATGACCGAAGATCTCGCCGTAGAGGGAGGTATCGCCGAAGCCGTTCACAACCTGTATACATCGGTTGAAGATCAAAGCCTTCCAATACCCGCGCTAATCGGTGTGCTTGAGCGGCGTTAAGGTAGAGAATGACTCAACCGTTGTTATCTCTACTGGCCTTTCCATACGCCGCCAAAAACACATCCACGGCGCTACTGATCTGGCGGTGAAGCTCCTCATCGCTGGGCGATTGACGTACACCCATGCTGACTTCTGTGACCAGCATACCTTGCCACATGCTGCACAGTTGGTCGGCGGCAAGGGTGTGCGCACCAAGCGTTAAATGCCCGGCGTTGGCCAGTCTTTCTAGCTTTTCCTGTAGCCATTGTTGCATGGCCCAGGGGCCTGCCTCGAAATAAGCCTTTAACAGCTCCGGGTACTGCTCGCCCTGGGCGCTCATTGCTCGCTCAACCGCCAGCACCTGGGGCTCTAATAAAAAGCGTACTAGGCTAATGCCGACCTCAATCAGCGATTGGCGCACTGCCTCGTGGGTGTCGGGCAGCTTATTTAATCCGTTGCGGATGGTCTCAGTTTCGCGGCGTATCACACTGCCAAACAGTGCCTCTTTGGTCACAAAGTGGCCGTAGACTGTAACTTTGGAAACCCCCGCTTCTCGGGCAACGGCTTCCATCGTTACCCCCTCTAAGCCGTGGCGGAAAAACAGACACGCCGCCGCATCCATCATGGCATTCCGTTTAGCCATATCCTTGGGGCGGCCAGCGCGGCGCTTTGGTTGAGGCGATGTAGGTTGAAAATCTGTCATGCGATGCAATCCATGCTCATCGAGCAAATAAATATTGAACGTACGCGTACAAATATTATAGTGAACGGTATCGTTCAAGAATAAACCATTTCGAGGCCATTATGGGTAGGTTATTAGCGTCTTCTTGGCGCCTCCGACTGGGCGGCACGCTGGCGGTGCTGTTGATGCTAGGTGCCACACTGGCGGCGGTGTCTTTCCTCTCCAGCCAGCACAGCAGTGCTCAGCAGGCCCACGAGCAAGGCTCTGATAACGCCCTGCTCCAGGTGGCGACAGTGGCCCTGGAGCAAGCCGAGCAACTGCAGCGAGATGTGCGCTTAACCGGTCGTGTGGTGGCGCGCCAGTCGGTATCGCTGGCGTTCGAACCCGCGGGGCGGGTTAGTGCTGTATCAGTAGACAGAGGCGATGCGGTTGAACAGGGGGATGTGCTTGCCACGCTGGATACCCGCCGATTGGAAAGCCGCTTAGCGGAGGTAGCTGCACGCAGTGAAGAAGCTCGTGCCAGCCTCGCCCTGGCTCAGCGCCAGGAGGAGCGTGAAGCACAGCTCAACCAGAATAACTTTGCCAGCCGCACGGCGCTGGATCAGGCCCGGACAGATCGACTCACCCTCCAGGCTCGCCTGGCGGCGCTAGCAGCCGAGCGCGATAGCCTTACCGCCGATTTGGATGACAGCACGTTAAAAGCGCCCTTTGCGGGGCGAGTGATTGAGCGCCATATCAGTGTCGGCAGCTTGGTGAGTAGCGGCACTACCGCTTTCGATCTTATCGACGTCGAGCAGTTAGAAGCGCATCTTGGCCTACCCGCAGCGCTGGCCGCGACGTTTGCTCCTAATGAGGCCGTTGAGCTGATGGTGAACGGTGAGGAAGTCAGCGGTGAGATACGCGCTCGGCTCCCCCAGGTTGATAGCGACAGCCGCACCCAGACGCTGGTGGTGTCGCTGGAAGCCCCGGATCAAGCCGTGCCCGGCGATCTGGCAGAGCTGCGCTACACGATCACAGAGCCCGCAAACGGCTACTGGGTGCCGTTGGATTCTCTACAAGCCGCCGACCGTGGCCTTTGGAACGTATTGGTGGCCGAGCCGTTAGAGAACGATCACTACCGTGTGGCCCAGGCCAGCGTGGAGCTGCTGCATAGCGAAGGCGACCAAGCCTTTGTGCGTGGCACGCTAGCGCCGGGCATGCGGCTGATTACCAGCGGCACCCACCGTGTAACGCCAGGCCAGCAGGTCACGCTGAGCGAGGAAGTGACCCATGAAGCGCCTTGAGTGGTTATTTAACCGGCGATTGTTAGCGCTAGCCCTGGGCCTTCTTGTTGTCGCTGGGCTGTCGGCCATTCAAACGCTGCCACGTGCGGAAGACCCCCATTTAGTGGCGCGCATGGCCACTGTACTAGCGCCTTTTCCAGGCGCCACCCCCGAGCAGGTCGAAGCGTTAGTGGCGCGTCCCATTGAGGATGAGCTGCGCACTATCGCTGAGATTAACGTGCTGGAATCCACCTCACGCCAGGGCATTGCGGTGATTAGCCTTGAGCTTGAGGACGAAGTGACCAACGTGACGCCGGTGTGGAGCCGCGTACGGGACAAACTGGCCGATGTCGCCCCGACACTGCCTGACGGCGTGCAAACGCCGGAGCTGCTGGATGATCGAGGCTACGCATTTAGCATCGTGGCCGCACTGCGCTGGACACTCGACTCCCCACCCAATGCCCAACTGATGGAGCGCTACGCCGAGCGCTTGGAAGCAGCGTTTAGAAACGTCCCTGGCACGGAGTATACCCACCGCTTCGGCGTGGCGGGGGAGCAGGTAGAGGTGAGCGTTAACCCGCTTGAACTGAACGCCCTAGGGCTTTCCGTCGGGCAGTTAGCGGCCACGATTGAGGCAAGCGATGGACGACGTGCCGCAGGTGAAGTGGTCACCGACGGCCACCGCCTGACGGTGGGGTTAAGCGGTGAGTTCGATGCGCTCGATAGGCTGCGTGAGATAGAAGTCGCGACTCGGCAGGGGCACACCGTAAGGCTTGGCGAGTTGGCTGAGCTACGCCGCGGCGTGCAAGACCCGCCAGCCGCGGTGGCGCTGCTTAACGGCGAACGAGCGGTATATGTCGGCTCACGCATGGCACCCGGTCAGCGAATTGATAGCTGGGTGGAGAAAGCCCAGCAGCAGTTGGCGGTGTTCGCCGATGAGTTGCCTGTCGGTATCGCGGTTGAAGAGGTTTTCGAGCAGGCCAGTTACACCAACCAGCGCTTAAGTGACGTGGCTGGCAGTCTACTGATTGGGCTAGTGCTGGTGGTGGCGATTCTATTTCTGACCATGGGCTGGCGCTCGGCGGTGACGGTGGGGTTGGCGATTCCCGCCACGGCCCTGCTCACCCTGGCGTTCTTCAAGCCGCTGGGTATCGATATCCACCAGATGAGCATTACCGGCATTATCGTGGCGCTGGGGCTAATGGTCGACAATGCCATTGTGATGACCAACGCCCTGCGCGAGCGTTTTTTGAAAGGCGATTCAGCGCTTGCTGCTACCCGGGACACGCTGCGCCACTTAACGGTGCCGCTGCTGGCCAGCACCTTAACCACCATATTGGCGTTTATGCCGATTGTGTTAATGCCAGGCCCAGCAGGGGAGTTTGTGGGGCCCCTGGCCATGGCGGTGATGGTCGCGCTGGTAAGTTCTTATCTGGTCTCTTTGCTGTTGGTGCCAGCGCTGTCGCCCATGCTGCTAGCCAGGGTTGCCGATCACCCTCCAGCGCCTCGAGATAACGGCGTCAGTGGGATGCTCAAGCGCGGTTTTCGCCGTACGGTACGCAGTGCGCTGCGTCACCCGTGGGCCGCCATGATTATCACCCTGTGCGTGCCGGTGGGCGGTATGGCGTTGATGCCCACCCTGGACGTGGCGTTTTTCCCACCCGCAGACCGCGACCAGTTTCACATTGAGGTGCGCTTGCCCCCCGCCAGCAGTATGGCCAACACCGAAGCACTGGCCCAGGAGGTCGAGGCCATGATTCGTGAGCTGCCGGGCATCACCCGCGTCTCGGCGTTTGTCGGTGAAAGCGCGCCAATGATGTACTACAACGTGCTTACCAATGAGGATAACAACCCGGCATTTTTGCACCTGATTGTGGACACAGCGTCTTTACAAATCACTAACCAACGGGTGCCCGCCTTACAGCAGGCGCTTGATCGGCGTTTCCCCCAGGCCCAAAGCGTAGTGCGCAAGTATGAGCAGGGGCCACCGTTTAAAGCCCCCATTGAACTACGTGTCTATGGTGATGACTTAGCAGTGCTGTCATCGCTGGGACTTGAACTAGCGGGCCTAATGCACCAACTGCCTCAGGTGACCCATGTGCGCGCTGGCATGCAGCGTGATTTGCCCAGGTTAACCCTGGATATCGACCACACCGCACTGAGTGATGCGGGGCTAACGCCGCAGCGGCTAGCGGAACAAGTGGGGGCCGCGCTCTCGGGGCAATCAGCAGGCATGCTGCTGGAGGACACCCAGCAACTGCCGGTGCGGGTGCGCTACGCTGATGAGTGGCGTACTAACGCTGAACAGCTGGCGGCGCTACGCCTGGTCAGCGACCAAGTGGCTGAGGGCCTGCCACTGGCGGCGGTGGCAGAGGTGTCGCTCACGCCTGCCTGGAGTGTGATTACCCGGCGTAACGCGGAGAGGGTGCAGTTGGTACAAGGGTACCTGGTGGCCGACGCTCTTCCGGCGGTCTCCATGGCCCAGCTGGATGCCAAAGTTCAGGCGGCGTTGGCGTCGGGAGCGTTTCAATTGCCCCCGGGTTACCGAATCGAAATCGGTGGTGAAGCCGCCGAGCGAGATGAAGCTGTAGGCAAGTTGCTTGCCTCGGTGGTGCTGTTGGTCATCGCCATGGTAGCCACCGTGGTATTGGCATTTAACTCCTTCCGCCGTGCCGCTATCGTATTTATTGCTGGCGCCCAGGCGATGGGTATGGGCATTGTGGCGCTGCTACTAAGCGGACATGCGTTTGGCTTTGTGATTATCGTCGGCATTATGGGGCTGGTAGGGGTAGCGATTAATGCCACTATTATCATTATTGCTGCCTTTGATGACGATGAAGCCGCCCGCCGAGGCGATATCGATGCCATGCTGGCGGTGATCAGTGGCCCCACCAGCCGGCATATCGTTTCGACCACGGTCACTACCTTTGCAGGCTTAATTCCGCTGATGTTGGCTACCGGCGGGCTATGGCCCCCGTTCGCGCAAACCGTGGGTTTTGGACTACTCTTAGCGACGCTGGTGTCGTTTTTCTTTACCCCTGCGCTTTATCGGCTGTGGGTATCGAGACCTGCTGACGCTTAGCACTTTGTCCGCACGACTATTTTACAAGGATGGGTCAATAGACCGTATCAACAATCGGTCAAAAACAACCGTCATAACCGACGGCTACAGCGGTTTATCGCGTGGCGAAAAGCCCATGTGGGAGGCCAATTGATTGGGCGACGGCGGCGATAGCCGCCCTTAGTCTGCCGGGGCAACGGTGCCCCTATCATCACGAGCTAAAGCTCCCTCCCACTAGTCAAGCTGCCCTTAGCCTCCTCAGGTTAGCAGCTTGAACGTTTTGGTGGTTTTAGCCTATAGCTGATTAAACCCGGCGAAGCAGGCTTAAGCCGGGTCGCGATCAATCGCGAACGCTGACCATGCCTGACGAACGGTCATGATTTCCAAACGATTGATGTTGATATGGGCGGGCAGCGTAGCCAAGTAGTAAAGCTGCTCGGCGATATCTTCCGCTTGTAGTGGCGTTGTACCCCGGTAAAGTGCATCCGAAGCGGCCTGGTCGCCTTTAGTTCTGACCAGCGTGAACTCGGTTTCCGCCATGCCGGGCGCCAGGTCAGTAACCCGCACGCCAGTACCTAGCAGATCGCAGCGCAGGTTATAGCTGAACTGTTGAACAAAGGCTTTCGACGCCCCATACACATGCCCGCCTGGATACGGCCACTGACCCGCCACCGAGCCGAGATTGAGAATACTCGCGCCTTTACCGGTTTTCAGCAGCAGCGGCAGCGCCGCGTGAGTGACGTTGACCAACCCGGTGATATTGGTGTCGATCATGGTGTGCCAATCCTCTAGCGCCACCTTTTGCGCCGGTTGCGGTGCCAGTGCCAATCCCGCATTGTTGATTAAACATGTGAGCGGCAGAAACTCCTCTGGCAGACCACTAATCGCCGTTGTTACCGCATCACTGTCGCGGACATCCAGCGCCAGTGTTAGCACGGGCACCTGCTCGGAAAGCTCCTCCTCGAGTGCTTTTAGGCGCTCTACGCGTCGCCCGGTTAATATCAACGACCAGCCCGCTTTGGCAAAGCGCTGGGCAGCCGCTTTGCCAAACCCTGACGTCGCTCCGGTAATAAGTACGCTAGGCATTGCTGTATCTCCACGTTATTCAAGCTATTTAAAGGCAAATAATTAAAGGCGATGGGTGCGTTCTTACATCACTGTAGGCAACGCAGGTTCAAGCCTTTAGAGCCAGTTAGCGGCTGCCATTGTGACATCGCGGTTTTCCACTACGCCTGTCCCGTTGGCATGTAACGACTGGCCCTACAGCCTAACCGGTTGACTCACTAGGCTGGCAAGCACGCTATTTCTAAACGGGTTAATTAGGGTGCTTGCTATGAATACCAATATTGCCGCTTCACATCCACCCGAAAGCGGTGTGGATAATACTTATGTACACACCCTAGACCGCCAGTATGTGTTCCACTCCTGGGCGCAGCAAGGAAGTTTAGACCCCATGGTGATCGCAGGGGCTGAGGGGTGCCGGGTGTGGGACTACGTAGGGCGCTCGTATCTGGATTTTAGTAGCCAGTTAGTCAATACCAATATTGGCCATCAGCACCCCAAGGTGGTAAGCGCGATTCAAGCCCAGGCCGCGAGCCTGTGTACCATTGCCCCAGCCCATGCCAACTTAGCTCGGGGCGAAGCGGCCAAACGTATTATCGCTAAGGCGCCCGCTGGGTTTAGTAAGGTGTTTTTCACCAATGCGGGCGCGGATGCCAATGAAAATGCTATTCGCATGGCGCGTCTTTATACCGGGCGAAGCAAAATCCTTTCCGCCTACCGCTCCTATCACGGCAATACCGGTTCAGCGATTGCCGCCACCGGCGATTGGCGGCGTGTGCCCAACGAGTATGCCAGCGGCCACGTGCACTTCTTCAACCCTTACCTCTATCGCAGCGAGTTTTGGGCACGCAATGAAGAGGAGGAGTGCGAGCGGGCGCTGCAACACCTGCGCCGGGTGATTGAGTGCGAAGGTGCTAATGCGGTCGCGGCCATCCTGCTGGAAACCATCCCCGGTACTGCTGGCGTGCTGTTACCCCCGAAGGCGTATCTTCAGGGGGTTAGAAAACTCGCCGATGAGTTCGGTATTGTACTGATTCTCGATGAAGTAATGGCTGGCTTCGGTCGCACGGGACGTTGGTTTGCCTTTGAACATTACGACATGGCGCCGGACTTAATCGTCTTCGCCAAAGGGGTGAACTCGGGCTATGTGCCCGCCGGGGGCGTGATTATCTCTGAACCCATCTCACGCTATTTCGATGACCACTTTTTTGTCGGCGGTCTGACGTATTCCGGTCACCCGCTGGCAATGGCGGCGATAGTCGCGACCCTGGATGCGATGGAAGCGGAGGGCGTGGTTGAAAATGCTGACGCGATGGGTAATGGTCCGTTAGCCGCAGGCTTGCAACAGCTTGCCGAGCGATACGCGATCATCGGTGATTGGCGCGGGGTTGGTGTATTTCATGCTTTGGAGCTCGTCAGCGACCCGGTTTACAAAACGCCACTGCCAGGGGCGGAAGTGTTGAAACTCAAGCAGCAATTAATGGAAAACGGGCTGCTGGTCTTTACCGTTGAGAACCGCCTCCATGTGGTGCCGCCGTGTATCGTGACGGCCGCTGAAGTGGAGGAGGGCTTAGCCATCCTGGATCGCGTGTTGAAAAACTATACGGCATCACGATAGATGAGGGGGTTAAGTGCTTAGGGCGTTATCGTAGGCGAGGCCCAGGCGCTGTATGCCTGGGTCTATACGCTCCCTCTTGATGGCGCCAAACCCTAGCCGGAAAAAGCGCCGCGGCGGGGCGGCATCGAAAAAGTGCTGGAAGCCGGGTTCAATCAGCACACCCCGCTGGGCGGCATGCCAGGCTAGCCGCTGAGTATCAATGCTAGCGTCCGCTTCCATCCAGAAGGCGCTGGAGCGATTGCTGCTGTGGCTGAGGCAGCCGGGCAATGCCTGATCAATGGCAATCCGCATCGCGTCTCGCCTCCGGTCGATCTCCTCCACATGAAGTTTGAGGTAGCGCTCGTAATAGCCTTGAGAAATAAACTGCGCCAGCTGGTGCTGTAACGCGGCGGGTGGGTGCCGGTACATCATACGGCGCAGCGCTCGCAGCTCGTCGATCACTTCGGCGTCGGCCACTACATATCCCATGCGCAGCCCAGGTGAGAGCGCTTTGGATAAGCTGCCCATGTAGATGATTCGGGCGCTCTGCGCGCTGGCTTTGAGCGCTGGCAGCGCGAACTGGTCGCCATGAATCTCGGCGTCGTAGTCATCCTCAATCACGATTTGGTCGCGCTGGTGTAGCTGGGCCAGCAGGGCCTCGCGCCGCTCGCGGCTCATGGTTACGCCCGTGGGCACCTGATGACTGGGCATGACGTATAGATAGTCGCACTGCTGAGACCCCTCAAGACACATGCCCTCCATATCCACGGTTTGGTACTGAAGGCTGGCACCGCGCTGGGCAAACACATTCATTGCCTCGCGGTAACCGGGGGATTCCAGGGCCACGCAGGTACCTTGATGGCAGAGCAGTTGCGCGATCAAATAGAGTGCATTTTGCGTCCCCATGGTGATCAGAATTTCTTCTGAGCGAGCAAAAATTCCCCGACGTGGCAAAATACGTTTACGCAATTGCTCAATCAGGAGCGGGTCATCCTGGTCAACACGATCTCGCAGCCAGGGTTTATCGCGTTGCGAACTCAATAAGCGCCGAGAGACATCGCGCCACTGGGCTAATGGAAAAAGTCGCGTATCTAACTGGCCGTAAATAAACGGATAAGCGTATTCCGACCAATTACCGGGTTTGAGAATTCCCTGGTAGTTAGTCGGGCGTTGAGTAATCCGTTTGTGCCAGTTTGGTGCACTTATTGCGCCGTTATTGTGCTCAGTTAACGCTGTTAGTGATGAATTAAGCGTTGATTGAGGGTCATTATAATCAGGGTGTAAATAGTAGCCGCTACGGGGACGGCTTATTAAATAGCCATCCTCGACCAGCTTTTCGTAAACAATCGCCACCGTATTACGCGAAATTCCCAGCTGTTGCGACAGCTTGCGACAGGAGGGCAGCGCATCTTCGCTGGGTAAACTGCCCATACGAATCGCTTCCAGCAGCGTTTTGCGTAGCTGTTCTTGCAGGCAGGGGCCAGCGTTAGGGTCGACCTCAAGACACAGCGATGTCATGCACATCTCCTCTTCAAAATCCTGGCTATCTAGCCCGGTCAATCAAGCATCTCTCCTTAAACAAAGCATCTTTCGTGCCAGCTCTGTTGTCGGCAGTGGCTATCGGCAACTGTCCTTTTAATTTGCGCTAACTGGCTCTAATCGCTGAGAGGATAAAAACCTAGGGTGAAGTCAGCTTCTGCATATCGCCCAACCGTTTGCAGACCCACTGCAAACCCAAAGGCGAGCGATGTTTTGACTGCTTTTTCGAAAAGCGTATTTTTGAAAACCTAGGGGATATCGGACGATGAAAAAAATAACTGCCTTAGCTTCCGCAATAAGCATCGGCGCACTTGCTTTAAGTGCTTCACTGACCGTTTCCGCTGCGGACTTAGAAGAAATAGAGAACCGTGGCTATATGAGTGTGGCCACTGAAGATAACTACGCGCCGTTTAACTTTATGAGTGGCAGCGACCCCGATGGCTTTATCAAGGATATATTGATCGAACTGGAGGAGTACGCGGACTTCGAGATCCGCCAGGATATTTTGCCGTGGACAGGGCTTTTGGCGTCGGTTTCATCGGGCCAGTACGACATGGCGCTTACCGGCGCGTCGGTGACCGACGAACGCCTGCGGGTTTTCAACTACGCGCCGCCGTTTGCCTCTGCCCAACACTTCTACATCAAGCGCGCGGGCGATGACCGTATCAACAGCGTCGAAGATTTAAGCGGCATGACGCTGGGGGTTCAAGCGGGCAGTGCACTGCTATCGCGCCTGCCAGAGCTGGAAGTCATGCTGGAAGAGAGCGGTGGCGAGTTGGGCGATGTGATGGAGTATGAGGCCTATCCAGAAATCTACGCTGACCTGGCCAATGGTCGTGTCGATTACGTGATTAACTCCATCGTGCCGGTGAATGACCTGATCCGTGAGCGGCCTGATGTATTTGAAGCGGGTCAAGCCGTTTCCGGCCCAGGTTTCGTGGCCTGGCCGATGCCTAAAGACAGTCCAGAACTGCTGACCTATATCACCGACTTTATGAGCCACCTACGTGATTCTGGCCGCCTAGCCGAGCTACAGGAAAAGTGGTTTGGCGAGTCCTTTGATGACCTGCCGACAACCCCTATCACCTCAGTGGAAGAGTTCCACGAAATGGCCGGTATGTAAGCCATCACATTCGCCTGCCGCCCGGCCTGGGCGGCGGTTTTCTTATCGCGAATTAGGGGGTGAGCATGGACAGCAGCGCATGGGGGCTTCTCATCCAGGGCGCCTGGACAACGCTTTGGATATCCGGCATATCCATTGCCATCGGTGTGGTAATGGGGTTGCTGATTGCCTTATTAAGAGTGGCCAAAATCCCCGTTCTGCATCAGCTGCTAGGCGTTTATATTAGCTTAGCAAGGGCCACGCCGCTGGTAACGTTGGTGCTGTTTATCTTCCTAACCGCACCGACCATGGGCATTAATCTCAACCGCAATGTGGCCGGTATTATTGCGCTAACTCTCAATACCACTGCGTTTAACGCCGAAATTTGGCGCTCTGCCTTTAACAACTTCTCCAAAGAGCAGCGTGAGGCGGCCCTGGCCATTGGCATGACGCCGTGGGTCTATTTTCGCCGCATTATGCTGCCGCAAATCACCATTACCAGCCTGCCGGGCTTGGTCAATGAGATGTCGTTTCTGATTAAAGGCAGCCCCGCTATCGCGGTCATCGGTGTTGTCGACCTGACCCGCGTGACCAACCGCATTTCAGCGGTGACCTACGACCCTCTGCCGCCGATTTTAGCGGCCGCGGTGCTGTATATGCTGATCATCAGCCTGCTGGTCTGGCTTCAACGCCTGGCTGAGCGCAAAGCCAGTCGATTGGCCGTCTAATCCGGCCATTAGGGAGCCTTTATGAGTAATTGGGACATTCTTTGGTCGTCTTATGACGTATTTTTAAGCGGTTTTTATAACACCTTAAAGCTATTTGGTTTATCCGCTGTGCTGGCTTTTCTAATGGGTAGCGCCATGGTGTTTTTATTGGAGGGTTCCCGCCCACGGTTAAAGATTCCGCTGCGGATTTTTATCGATGGCATGCGCATGCTGCCATTTTTGATCCTGGCCTACCTGCTGTATTACGGCCTGCCCAGTGCAGGCATCCGCATGAGTGCCTGGACGGCCGGGATTATCGCCCTGGTGATGTACCACGGTGCATACTTCGCAGAGATTCTGCGCGGCTGCCGCGCTACCTTCGCCCAAGGGCAGGTAGAGGCAGCCATCGCCCAAGGATTTTCGCAGCCCCAAATGTTTATGCGCATTATCTTGCCGCAGCTGATTTTGAAAACCCGCGGCTTGCTGGGCAATCAACTGATTATCCTGCTCAAAGACACTGCCTTTCTGGTGATTATCACCGTTCGCGAACTCACCGCGGCGGCGAGCAGCCTGTCGAGCACCTACTTCATTCCCATGGAAGCGTTCATCGTGGTGATCGGCTTCTACTGGCTAATCAGTATTGGTTTAGAACTGTTTATCAAAATGATTGGCCGTTTTGGCGCCAAGCGAGGATTCGAAAATGCCTGAGACCGCCGCTGTTAGTATTCGTAACCTTTCCAAAAGCTTCGATGGCACTGAAGTGCTGCGGGATGTATCGCTGGAAGTTCAGCCCGGCGAAGTGGTGAGTATTTTGGGCTCATCAGGTTCGGGTAAATCTACCCTGCTGCGCTGCATTAACTGGCTTGAGCAACCCGACCGGGGCGACATCCGTATCGACGGTGACCGTATCGGCGTGAGTGACACTGGAAAACCCATGTCGCGCCGTGAGCTGGCAGGCATGCGCGCGCGCTTGGGCATGGTGTTCCAGGGCTTTAACCTCTGGCCTCATTTAAGCGTGCTGCGCAATGTCACCGAAGCGCCTGTTCATGTTCAGGGGCTAAGCAAAGCCGAGGCTGACGAGCGGGCCATGGCGCTGCTCGAAAAAGTCGGTATGGCCGACAAACGCGAACAGTACCCCTACACGCTTTCGGGCGGGCAGAAGCAGCGGGTAGCGATTGCGCGGGCTCTCGCCATGCAGCCCAAGGTGATGCTGTTCGATGAGCCCACATCAGCCCTCGACCCTGAGCTGGTGGGGGAAGTGCTTGGGGTGATCAAAGACCTTTCAAAAGAGGGCTACACCATGGTGCTGGTGACCCACGAAATGGAGTTCGCCCGGGCAGTCTCCGATCAAGTGGTCTTCCTGGATAAAGGCATCATTATTGAAAAATCCCACCCCAGCGAGTTCTTCGAGAACCCTAAAACCGACCGAGTAAGGCGCTTTTTGGAACTTGAGGCGCCAGCGGTGTGAGTCAAGCATTGATCTCAGCGAAATTGAGCGGGATATCGCTAATTGGAGAGCATCTAGGCTGACAGAAGGGGCAGCGTTGCACTAGACTGAGATATACATACACAGGAGGCGCTTTATGGGCACCCCACTGGATCCGATCATCAGCGAATTTGAGACGCAGGAGCAGGCAGACAGCTACCAACGCTGGTTCCGCGAGCGCGTACAAGCCAGCCTGGATGATCCCAGGCCTTCAATTCCCCACGATGACGTGATGGGTGAAATGCGTGAATTGATCGCTAAACGTCGCGATGCTGCTAGTTGAGTGGCGCCCCCAAGCCCGCGAATCGATGTGGGCGATCCTCGACTATCTCAGCCAACGTAACCCCTACGCCGCCGAAGCACTTTATCAAGCCATTGAAGAAGCGACCGAGGCGCTACCTCAGCATCCATACCTGTATCGCCCAGGTCGTGTGGTTGGTACCCGAGAAGCCGTGGTGCACCCAAACTATATTGTGGTTTACCGCTTAGCAGCAGGCTGTATTGAGATCGTTAACGTCCTGCACGCACGCCAGGAATACCCTTAGCTAATAATTACCCCAACTGCCTGCGCCAGCGGTTCTCAATGGTATCCAGCTCTGCCGGGCCGTAGTGCGCATGATCATGCGCTCCGTAGTAGGCCCATAATTGATCACCGTAATCGAAGTGCCACCATTCGCTGGGTAGGTTGGTGAAGCCTTGTTGATGCAGGGTGTGATACAGCAGGCGGCGGTTATCCCGCGCCTTATGTTGCTGCGGGGTAAGCATTTCCAGCGTTTCGAAATAGTCGCTATGGGAGGCGGGAATCGCTTCATCAAATAGGGTGCCCATATCCAGCGGCAGGCCATCGGCATCACAGAGCGTGACATCGACGGCGCCGCCGGTGAGGTGCGGGCTGGGGGCTAAAGGGTCGCGGCTGGGTACCGATACGAACTCCCGCGTGCGTTCCAATAGCTCCGCTTCGCTGAGATCTGGATGGTGGTGGTGGATGGCTTCATTAAGGGTATCAAACAAGTACTGCTGCACCCGCCATGGCCGCCAGCCATCTAGTACGATTAAACCGATGCCGTCGGGTAAGCTGCGTGCTGCAGCGAGTAGCGCGCGATAAACCCCCTCACGAACGAAACACTCCGGTACTGCACCTGGAATGCCCAGCCTAGCATAGGCGGGGAACACGCTGACCGGTGCCGGGGCGAGGCTCATCGGTACCAGGCGCTCGCCGTTATATTTAATGGGCGCACGGCGCAGCTTTTCCCAGCAGGGGGCAGGGTGGCTGGGGATAGGCGGCAAGGCCTTCAATAGTGTGTTCAAAGGCATCATGTTATCCAAGCTGGTTATCAAAACCAGGTTATTAAAACTGATTGTCAAAATTGCGTAGGCAGCCAAAGCGTCAGCGATGGAAAAAGAATGAGTAGAATAAGTACCGCAATCGCCGTCAGCACAAAGGGCCAAATGGTTCTAAATAGCGACACTATCTCAAGCCGACTAACCGCGGCGGCCACGAATACACAGGCGCCCAAGGGTGGCGTGATTAACGCAATGGTAATGTTCAGCGTGATGATGACGCCCAGGTGAATGGGATCGATACCCGCCATCATGGCCACTGGTGCAAAGATAGGCGTCAGTAGCATCAACGCCGACACCTCTTCCATAAACATGCCCGTTATAAAGGTAATGGCACTAAGTAGCAGTAGGATTAATACGGCGTTATCTATGTAAGGGGATAACAGCGAGACAAATTGCGCGGGCACCTGCGCATAGGAGAGCAGCCAGCTAATCGTCGCCGAGGCTGCCATGATGAGAAAAATCGCTGAGGTTAAGCGCGCCGTATCGACGATAGCTTGCCAGCACTCTTGAAGACGTAACCCTCCCAGCACGAAGCCACATAGGGCCACATACAGCGCTGTCAACGCGCCCGACTCGGTCGGCGTTACAAAGCCCAGCACGATGCCCGCAACGATAATGAAGGGGGCGATAAGTGCAGGCAGGGCGGCTACGAAGGCTATGCCAAGTTGGCCGAGTGAGGGCAACTGACCACTTTTGGGCAACCGGTGGCGCCAGGCATACCAAGCGTTCATGCCCATAAAGGCAACGCCCAGTAGCAGCCCCGGCACGACGCCTGCCAGGAATAGATCGCCTACCGAGGTGTTGGTCAGTGAGGCGTAGAGAATCATAAAGATACTGGGTGGAATAATCGGGCCGATCATCGAACTGCCGGCGGTCAACCCAGCGGCAAAGGCCCGTGAGTAGCCCTCCTTCTCCATGGCAGGTACTAAAAGCGATCCCAATGCCGAGGTGTCCGCCACCGCTGAGCCGTTGACGCCTGCGAAGAATACGCTTGAAACCACATTGACATGACCCATGCCGCCCCGCAAATGCCCTACCATCAGGCGGGCGAGCCCCATCAAGCGTTCGGTTAAGCCGCTGACGTTCATCAGGTTGCCTGCAAAGATGAACAGTGGAATCGCCATCAGGGAGAACACATTGATACCGCTAAAGAATTGCTGGGGCAGCATACGAGGGATCATCGAGGGGTCGACAAACAGAAAGCCCACTATCGCGGTGGTCAGCAGCGCTATAAACAGAGGCAGCCCAAGCAAAACGTGGCCTAGGAACACCGCCAGCATAGTTAAAATCATAAGGAGTCCTCAACGGTCTTCATAGAGAGTCCTCAACGGTCTTCATAAAGGGTCCTCAACGGTCTTGAGCGGCGCGGGGCCATAGAGAAGCGCATGCCAAGCCAGTAGTAAAAAGCCAACGGGTAGCGAGAGAAGGGGCACCGTACGGCTAATGCCAAGCCCTGACGTGGTAAACATGCTGACCGAGAGCGCATAGCGATAGCTGACCCAGGCACCCCCCGCTGCAATCAGTAGGGTGAGCAGCCACTGGTACACGTTCAGCAAACGCGCGAAGGGGGATGGCAGCAGCTTCTCCAACAGGCCAACACGCATGTGCCCCCCTTCCGACCAGACGGCGCCAGCCGCGACCATCACGGTGGCAATAATCAAAAATCGCGATAGCTCATCTGTCCAGATAGGTGCGCCACCAGCGATGTAGCGGGCAAACACACCATACAATATGGCCGCAGCATTGAGGGATAGCAGCGCGCCAGCCAGGGTCAGGGTAACCGGGCGGCTGATCGCCAAAAGACGGGATCGAAGCGTATTAAACATAGCAGCCTTCTATGAAGCACAGAAAAATGGGGGCCGGTAGGTGCCAGCCCCTGTCGTTGCAATGCTGTTAGCAGCCGTTAGTCGAGAAGTTCGCTCATGCCCGCATCTTCCAGCGCCATTTCAATCCAGCGCTGCTCGATATCACGCTCTCCGAGCCACTCAAGGTAGGCGGGTTGACCAATATCACGGAAAGCGGTGAGCTCCTCTTCAGAGGGGCGGATCACTTCCATGCCTTGCTCTTCCAGGTAGGCGATACGCGCCTCGACCTGGTCCTCGTTATGCTCACGGGCATTGTGATTGGCTTCGGCGACGGCCTCCATAAAGTCGCTACGAAGCTCATCGTCCCAGCCTGCGATCATGTCGCTGTTGCCTACCAGAAATTGGTTGGAGTACTGGATATTGGCCAGGGTCAGGTAGTCCTGCACCTCAAAGAGGCTGCCTAGAATGATATACATTGGTGGGTTCATCTGGCCGTCCGCTACCCCCGTGCGCAGCGCCATATAGGTCTCTGTCCAGGGAATCGGCGTACCGGAGGCACCGAAGGATTCATAGAGGGCTACCTGGCTGGGATCCATGGCCCGGAAGCGCAGCCCTTCGAAGTCGTCAGGGTGGCTGATAGGTCTTTCGTTGTTGGTGAATGCCAAAAAGCCCCCCTCTTCTACGACCGCCAGCATATCGATACCGGCACGCTCCTGCAGAGCATTGCTGACTTCCTGCCAATACTCGCCCTCGTCGAAAAAGCTACGCGCCGCCGCAAAGTCGTCGAACAGAAACGGAATAGCGCTGACAAAGATCTCATCAACAAGTGGAGAAACACCCGCAAATGATGCCACGTTGAGTATCGGCGTGCTCATGGTCTGTTCCATGCGCTCCTGCTCTTCGCCCAGCATGCTGTTTGGGTAGAGCTCAAGCTGGATCTCACCGTCGGTTTTCTCGTCTACCAACGTTTTAAGATTCTCTGCAAAGACATGGACAGCATTCTTCTCGGGATCTGGGGCACCGTTGTAACTCAGATTAACCGTGGTCGCCGCGAAAGAATTGCCCACCATCAAGGCAGAGCCAAGCAGGCAAGCTGAGATGAGTTGCTTGAGTGAAAAGCGTTGAATCAATGTAGGTTGAGTAAGCGCACGTTGTTTAAACATAGTCAGTCTCCTGGTTTATTGTCGTGAGCTACGGGGCGCTATGGGCGTGTTATTGGATTTATTAAGGAGTGCCTACTGGAAGATTAGGTATTGATGTGTTGACTATGCAATACCTAAAGCCGCGCCTGAGCGAACCTTTTCGGAGGATCACAGCAAGCGCGGTTGTTGTGTTGGGTCTAGATTATCGATTTGGTGGCTTGCTGAGAGTGGACGTTTTTATCCTGTACTGCATCCGCCAGCATATCCGCGGTGATGGCGGAGAGCGTCCAGCCCAGGTGGCCGTGGCCGGTGTTGTAGAACACCGTGGGCAGTTTGCCGGGGCCGACTTTGGGCAGCATGTTGGGGAGCATCGGGCGCAGCCCCGCCCAGGGCACTACGCGGCGGGTGCTGACGCCGGGGAAGCACTCTTCCACCCAGCGGATTAGCGGGCGGATACGGTTGTCGCGGATATCGCGGTTATAGCCGTTAAACTCGGCGGTGCCGGCGATACGGAAGCGGTCATCGCCCAGGCGGCTGGTCACCAACTTGGTTTCGTCATCCAGCAGACTCACGGTGGGGGCTGCCTGCTGTGAGGCGGCATCATCAAGCTGCACGGTGATCGAATAGCCCTTTACCGGGTAGATATTGACCCTGTCGCCCAGCTTGGCGGCCAGGGCGCGGCTGCCTACGCCTGCGCATACCACCACGCTATCAAAGGTTTCGCGCACCGGTTCAGCGTTAGCCTCGCCTTCAAGGGTGGCGGTGATCCAGGCGTGCTGTTCGTCCGCGCCGATATCCTGCACGCTGTGGCCATATTTAAGCGTTACGCCGCGGCGCTCGGCGGCTTGAGCCAGGCCGTGGGTAAACTTATGAATATCGCCGGTGGCATCGCTTTCGGTATAGAAGCCGCCGTAGTAGCTGCCCGCCAGAGTAGGTTCGATGGCGCGCATCTCGTCGGGGGTGACCGCCCGGCGCTCCAGTCCGCCTTTGCTAAGCAGCTGCGATACCTTGGCGGCGTGGTCATAGCCCGCTTTATCGCGGTAGATATGCAAAATCCCTTTCTGCTTGAGGTCAAAATCGATCTGCTCGTCTTTTGCCCACTGAAACAGGTGCTCTCGGGCGGCAATGGCCAGGCGGGCGGTTTCGGTAGTGTTGGCAGCGTAGCGGGGGATCGAGGCGATAAACTCGCCAAACCAACTGAGCTTGTGCCAGCTTGGGCGGGGATTGACCAGTAGCGGGGCGTCGTTTCTGAGCATCCAGCGCAGGCCCTTGATCACGGTTGGCCAGTGGTTCCACACTTCGGCATTGGAGGCCGATAGCTGGCCGCCGTTGGCGAATGAGGTTTCCATGGCGGCGTAGCGATGCTTTTCAAAGACGGTGACGTCATAGCCACGTTTGGCCAGGGCGTAGGCGCTGGTAATGCCGGTGATACCACCACCGATAACGGCAATGCGTTGCATAACTCTCTCCAGATTGTATGAGCGTCGGGGATCCCGCCTAACGGCGTAGCTACTGCTGGGCGTACCCCTTCCGTCATGGAACCTGAGAGATTCGCGCATCCGTGAGGGGCGCTTGCTCCTTCGGTGGGCTGAGTGACGCAGTCATCAGCCGCTCTTCGGAAAGTGATGGTGATAGCGGTCCGGTTGCCTGAGAGTTTCCGGGGCTGTTGCTCCTTCGGCGCTGGCGTCATCGCTAGCGATGCGCCAAGCTCTCCCGCTATTACATTGCTGCTGGCTTTTAATTAAACAGTTTTTAATGTGATTAGTTTTACGCGATCAGTTTTAGCATGGAAGACGACCATAGTCGTGAACGCTTATTCCACGGGGCTTACTCCAAGGGCTGAGCACGCTCGATGATTGCCGCGCAATCCAGCCCGGCAGGCAGCGTGCCTGTATTGAGGCCACTGCGGTCGGCAAGCCGTCCAGCGCAGAATGCATCAGCCACGTAGGCAGGGGCGTGCTGCACCAGCAGGGCGCCCTGTAACGCTAGGGCCATGCCGTCCGCCAACTGCCGGGCGCGGTACTGGAGCGCTTGGGTATCCTGCATCTGCCGCTGTAATTGGTGGATAAAGCGGTCAAGATGCCCATTGGCGCCCTGCGCTTTGGCAAGCTCGGCGAAGTAGGCGTCGAGCACTTCGGGCTGTTTTTCAATCGCACGCAGGATATCCAAACACTGCACATTTCCGCTGCCTTCCCAAATGGCGTTGATGGGCGACTCGCGGAACAGGCGCGCCATTATGTGTGTCTCCATGACGCCGCTTCCGCCAATCACCTCCATTGCTTCGTAAGCGTGGTGGGGCGTGCGCTTACAGATCCAGTACTTGCCGACGGGGGTGGCGATTCGCGAAAGCAGGCGCTCATGCTCGTTGTCCTGATGATCCATGGCTCTGGCCATGCGCAGCATTAAGGTGGTGGCGGCTTCGCTCTCAATGGCCAAATCAGCGAGCACATTTTGCATCAGTGGCTGCTCGCTTAGGCGAGCCCCAAACGCATGGCGATGAGAGGCGTGATGAATCGCCTGGGCGGTGGCCTGGCGCATTCCGGCAGCGGATCCGATCATGCAGTCGTAGCGGGTCATGGTGACCATCTCAATAATGGTGCGCACGCCGCGTCCTTCATCGCCCACCATCCAGGCAAAGGCGCCCCGCAGCTCGGTCTCGCTGGAAGCATTCGATACGTTGCCCATTTTACGTTTTAGCTGCTGTATATGAAGCGGGTTCTTACTGCCGTCGGGCCGCCAGCGCGGCAGCAAGAAACAGCTCAAGCCGCCGGGCGCCTGGGCGAGTACCAGAAAGGCATCGCACATTGGCGCGGAGACAAACCATTTATGCCCCACCAGCTCAAAAGCTTCACCCGGCCCGCTTTGATCAATCGGGTAGGCGCGGGTGGTGTTCAAACGTACATCGGAGCCGCCCTGCTTTTCGGTCATTGCCATGCCGAGAGTGAGGCCCTGTTTCTCATAATAAGGGACGTTGCGCGGGTCGTAATGCGCGGCGGTGACTTTATCGCCCCACTCTACGAGCAAGCTGGGCTGGTGGCGAAGCGCGGGCAGGGCGGCAAAGGTCATGGTAATCGGGCAGCCATGGCCTGCTTCTACCTGGGCCTGTAAAAAATAGCGGGCGGCACGGTTAACATGCGCTCCGGGCTGAGGTTTTCTCCAGGGGCTGGCATGCAAGCCGTGCTCTATCGCCGTTTGCATAAGCTGATGATAGGCGGGATGAAACTCGATCAAATCGACCCGATGGCCTTGCCGGTCATGGGTCGCTAACTGGGGTGAGTAACGGTTGGCCTCAACACCCAAGGCAATCGCCTCGGCGGATCCCGCCCACTGACCAAATGTCTTGAGTGGGGCATCGTCGTCAGACCCGCTTTCGCGGTTAACGCCTTCCTGAAGTGCGCGATCAGCCGTATAGCTATTGTAATTGGCAAGCGGCGGCGGCTGGTTTTCCACCTGATGGGTATTAGCTTGGAGTTGATCGGCCAGGGGGTAATGATGGTTCATAGCTGGCACCTAGCGCGTAACGAGGATATAGGGTGATTGTTTCAGCTAATGTTTTACGGCTCATATATTTTGGAGCGTTTATGAGAGCGTAGTTGCTGGACGGAAAAGTCGCTAAAAACGGAGGGCGAAAAGGGGGAGGGATGGGTCCTGCTTTGCTCAGTCAGCGTATTTAACCGACAATGCCGCTTATCCTTCTCAGTCATGGTTACTATCGATGCAAGCAAACGCGATGCAGACAAACGGATTTTTTGACGAAATTGGCGAAACGATCGGTGAAGCCATCCGCGTGGTGGTGGAGTTTCTGCTGGGTATTTTCACCAACTTCTTCGGTGCGTTCGGCGATTTCATCGATGGTCTAACGCGCTCGCTGGGGATCAACGATTCCTTTTTCAGCATTGCTGTCTTAGTAATCGGGCTGCTGATCCTGTGGGGCGGTTTGCGCGCTTTTCTGCGTGGCTCGTTAATCGGCGGTATTGTACGTACCGTATTGGGTCTGTTTATTCTTTCATGGTTGATGATGTAGACACACTAAGAGGGTAGTAGATGAAGCAGTTTGCGTTGGTCGCCTACGATTACACTGATGAAGGTGCCTTAAACCGCCGCTTGGCTTGTCGCGAGCCGCACTTGGAGGGGCTCCGTACTCTCTATCGGTCGGGTAATTTCGTAAGTGGTGGGGTGGTGCTGAACGATGAAGGTAAAATGATCGGTTCAAATGCACATTTCAGATTTGCTACTCGAGAAGATTTAGAGGCTTGGCTGGCGCAAGAGCCTTATATGACTGAGCGTGTCTGGGAGCGGGTCGATATACGCGAAGTTAAGCTGTTTGATCCCTCTGTATAGTATGACGAACGAACTCGGGTATTGTTTATAAAAAATGTCATAAAATAATGCCCCCGTTTCTCTCCTTGGTTAACACCCCATACACTGATGATGAGCAATCGTGTTCCCCTTGAGTCAGTTTCATCAGGGGCATGATAGATTGTCATTTGCTTATTTGGTGCATTTTGGCATCATTTGCACTCATTTTGTGCAAAGCGAGTGTAATGAAAACTTATCTTGGCAAGATGCGGGGGCAGCCAGTCAAACGTGCCTGGGTAGGCTGGCAGGATGCTTTTTGGTCATGGGTCGGAGCCTTTACCGGTATGGCGGTTATTTGCTGGTTAAGCTCGGCGTGGCTGTCACAACAACTGCTCATTGTAGGCTCCTTCGGCGCAACCTCGGTGCTCATCTATGCGGCACCTGAAAGCCCTTTTGCCCAGCCCAGTCATGTACTGTTTGGCAGCGTGCTCTCCGCGGGTATTGGCGTTGCTTGCTACCAACTGCTGGGAGCGACTCCGCTCTCAATGGCGCTGGCCGTATCACTGTCGGTGCTGGGTATGCAGCTAACCCATACGGTTCACCCACCGGGAGCCGCGGCGGCCCTGATTGCGGTCGGCGGGGGTGCCAGCGTTCATCAACTGGGGTGGTGGTATCCTCTTTTGCCAATCGGAGCGGGCAGTATAGTGATGCTGGTAATCGCCATACTGGTCAATAACCTTGCCCGGCATCGTCGTTATCCACGCTACTGGTAGTGTTAAAAGCGGCTCAACTGCTGCTCCAGAGCAAAGATATGGGCGTCTTTGGCACCTAGCTCCCGAAGCGCCTTGGCGAGGTTGACCAAGTAGTCGCGGTTGGGGCCGCTGGGGCCGTGGGCGTTGGCAATTTGCTGGGCGATCTCGTCAAGCGGTGCGTCGCCCAAAAAGGCCGGGTTGTCATCGCTGGCCAGATAAATAAGCCCTTCGCTCTGTTCGGTTCCGCTACTCTTCTCAGCAACAGGCGTCTTCTCATCCATAAACGTTAGCAGTACTTTTTCCCGCAAATAGCCGTTCTTCTCCCGCACATCCAACGGTGCGAGCACTTCCGGGGCAATGCGGTAGGCCATGCCGTGGCAAATCGAATCTTTGGCGCGGATCAGCGTTGCCACCCGCCCAGGCGCTTCAGGCGTGCCGCGGTGATCATGGGAGCCCTGCCAAAATCGCCGCTCCCAGCCGTGTATATACGCCGGGCGGCGCTCCAGGTAGGCGAAGTCAGCCTTCCAAATCAGCGAGCCGTAGCCGAATAGCCATATAGCCGCATGGCCTTCGAAGAAGTTTCTTTGCTGGTTAAGTGCAGTGGTATCAAGCATCGTTATCAAGCAACATATCGTTATCAAATAGCATCATGGGCGACACCCGTGGTAAAGCCGCCATCTTACCATGCCACTGATGATCACTGACCCGACAGCTCACTCAACCCCAATTAGTAGAGGCAAGCATGCGCGCGATTTTTTTAGTGGATAACGGCTCGCTACGAGCGCAGGCAACGCTGAATTTACGCCACGTGGCGGCTTCGCTTAGCGAGTTGTTAGGCGAAACCGTACAGGCGGCCTCGCTGCTGCACTCCAACAAGATCCCAGCAGAAGAGGTGGGAGGCATTCCCGCCACTACCCTTGGCCCCGCCGCTGAACGCAGTGCCGAACAGGGAGCAACGGAGATCATCGTACTGCCGTTCTTTTTTGGCCCCAGCAAAGCGCTGACGGGCTATCTGCCCGAGCGTATGGCCACGATGCAAGAGCGTTTTCCCCAGGTTAAGGTGCGCGTTGCCCAGCCTTTGGTGGATGAATTCGGCGATAACGACCTGCGTTTAGCCTATCTGCTGGCCGACAACGTGCGCGACAAGCTTCGGTCAGGTTCCAAGCCTCACGTGGCGTTGGTGGATCACGGCAGCCCAATCCCTGAAGTCACTGCCGTACGCAACCGCCTGGCGGGGCAGCTAAGCGTGCTGTTAGCCGATGACGTAGCGTGTGTTGCCGCTGCCTCCATGGAGCGGCGCGAGGGCGATGAGTACCGCTTTAACGAGCCGCTGCTGGAAAACTTGCTGGTGACACCCGAGTTCAAGACAGGCCCGGTTATCTTGGCGATGCTGTTTCTTTCGCCGGGGCGCCACGCCGGGGAGGGCGGTGATATTGCCGAGATTTGCGCGGCGGCTGAACAGCAGCATCCAGGGCTTTCCGTTACCACGACCAAACTGGTGGGTGAACATCCGGGCATTGTCGATATTCTTGCCACTCGACTACGCCAAGCGCTTGATGATCAACGCTTTCTACTCGATATCCCAGCAATTAGCTGATGTGACTAGGCTTTGTACGAAAAGTCGGCGAGCGAAGGACAGGCAAGGCAAAAAACGGCGAAAAAGCGGAGTTTACTGGGTGTAAATGAGCATTTTGATCGGACTCGCGCACGAGGCGTTTTTTAACGCCGCATGGCCGAGCGCAGTCAGTTTTCGTGCAAAGCCTAAAGTCTGATGGGTGAATACAGGCCAAATAGCGCGTAGAATCGCGAGCCTTTCTATTCGTTGTAAGCTGTCGTTACCGACAATGCGCTAACCAGGGCTCCTTTTGTGATCGCTACCGCCAATATCACCATGCAGTTTGGGGCCAAGCCCCTGTTTGAAAATGTCTCCGTTAAATTCAATAACGGCAACCGCTACGGCCTGATCGGTGCGAACGGCTGTGGCAAATCCACCTTTATGAAAATTCTCGGTGGCGATTTGGAGCCCTCTTCCGGCCAGGTGATGCTGGATAGCAGTACACGGTTGGGTAAGCTGCGTCAGGATCAGTTTGCGTTTGAAAACGAGCGCGTTATCGATACCGTCATCATGGGTAACGTAGAGCTCTGGTCGGTGGCTGCCGAGCGCGAACGCATTTACTCCCTGGCCGAGATGAGCGAAGAGGACGGCATGGCCGTCGCTGATCTGGAAGTCCGCTTTGCTGAGCTGGATGGCTACACCGCGGAGTCTCGCGCAGGTGAACTATTGCTGGGCTTGGGTATTCCCATCGAGCAACACACCGGCCCGATGAGCGAAGTCTCACCTGGCTGGAAGCTGCGCGTGCTGCTTGCTCAGGCGCTGTTCTCCGACCCGGATGTACTGCTGCTGGATGAGCCGACCAACCACCTGGATATCAACACTATCCGCTGGCTGGAAGATATTCTTAAAGCGCGCAGCAGCACCATGATCATCATCTCCCACGACCGCCACTTTTTGAACAGCGTTTGTACGCATATGGCGGATCTGGATTACGGTGAAATCACCCTGTTCCCAGGTAACTACGATGATTACATGACCGCTGCCACGGCGGTTCGTGAGCGCCAGCATTCGGATAACGCCAAGAAAAAGGCTCAGATTGCCGAGCTGCAGCAGTTCGTGAGCCGCTTCTCCGCGAACGCCTCCAAGGCTAAGCAGGCTACGTCTAGGGCGCGTCAAATCGATAAAATCAAACTGGAAGACATCAAGCCATCCAGTCGGGTAAGCCCCTTTATCCGTTTTGATCAAGCCAAGAAAATCCACCGCAACGCCGTTAACGTGGATGGCATTACCAAGAGCTATGAGGGCGACAAGCCGCTGTTCGAGCGCCTCTCCATGACCGTAGAGGCCGGCGAGCGGATTGCCATTATCGGCCCCAACGGCATTGGTAAAACCACGCTGCTGAAAACCCTGGCGGGCGAGCTGCACCCGGATGCTGGTGAAGTGAAGTGGACCGAAGCCGCCGAGGTGGGTGTTTTTGCTCAGGATCACAGCGATGATTTTGCCGTCGATGCCACATTGTTTGAGTGGATGTCGGCATGGACTCAAGGTGGCGAGCAAGTAGTTCGCGGTGCCCTGGGGCGGATGCTGTTTTCCAGCGACGATATTGGCAAATCGGTGAAGGTGATTTCCGGTGGCGAGCAGGGGCGCATGTTGTTCGGTAAGTTAATCCTCACTCAGCCCAACGTAATGCTGATGGACGAACCGACGAACCACCTGGATATGGAGTCTATCGAGGCGCTGAACCTGGCACTTGAGAACTACCCCGGCACGCTGCTGTTTGTAAGCCACGACCGCGAGTTCGTCTCGTCACTAGCCACGCGCATTATTGATATGCAGCCGGAAGGCATTGTCGATTTCAGCGGCAGCTACGACGATTACCTGCGCAGCCAGGGAGTCGTCTAACGCTTTTTTTTTCAGCATGGTTCTTTGTAAGAATAGCTCTGTAAGTCTATTCGCCGATAATTTGCTCAAAGGTGCTGTCGGTGGCGAGTTCGCGCTCGTCATTGAGCATTTTGCCGCTAAACACCGTCTGCATCTCTTTGGCGAGTTCTACGTAGACATGCATTTGTTGATTACGTCGCTTACGTAGCGGTGGTTTCACTAATAAACTAATACCCTTGATGGGAGCATGGGTTTCCCCGCGCAGCAGGTCAGGCATTTCCCCCGGTGGAAAGGCGTTGGCGATAGTGATGGGGTTCGACGGCTGTTGGCCGTCGATTAAAAATATCTTTTTTAGCGCGTCGTAGTGAGCGTCTTTCTCCCGTAGCCACTGGGTAAGGCGCTCGTCTGAATCTTCACTAGGCTGATCAAAGATTATAAAAAGCGAATGCTGCGTAACTTTTTTAGTTTGCTTTGAAGGTGCATGGGCGTCAGGTTCTTGAGCTTCTTCAGAGCTGTCTAATTGAACCGGACGAGAGGCAGCGGCTTTCGCTGCGCGCCGTCGGCGGCGCCAGGGCACAATGACGTATATAAATATCGCTGTTGCTATTGCGGCTAATACCAGCGATGCGAAGGCGAGTACTATTATAGTCGTGGTGCGATCCATACTCTCAGAACCCTTTGTTTTTTAATCAACGCTCAGGCTTTATTTAGCCGAAAAATAGTGGCATTGAGGGCTAATGCAAGTGCTACCCAGAGCCCGTAGGGCACCATAAGCCACGCGGCTAGGGTGTCCACCTGGGAAAACAATGCAATGGTGACCGAAATTAATGCCAGTAACACCATGATATCTACCAGCGCAGCGACAATTTGTTTACGCCCAAAGAACAGCCACGACCAAGCGGCATTGACCATGAGCTGCAGCGCGTAAGCCGCTAAGCTTGCTGAGCGCCATGCTGAGTCATCCGCCATATAAATACGCCATGCGGCGATAGCCATCAACAAATACAGTATGCCCCAAGCAATAGGGAAAGCGATATCTGGAGGTGTCCAGCTTGGCTTACTTAGTTCGCGATACCAACCATCAGGCCGAAAGCGCGCACCAGTCGAGGCGGTAAGGCCGACGAGCAGTAGAGACACCAGCAGCGCTAATAGCGAACCAAGCATTCATCACCTGTATGTTCAAACGAAAGTATCAATAGCCTAGCAGCGTTTTACTATAAGCATATATAAAAAAAGCATCACCTAAGTGATGCTTTTCAAACGTAAGGGAGTAGCAGCAGTAGTGGTGTGCTGTTTTTAACTCATGCGATCATACCCGTTATCCATGAATGGATAGTCGGTGTAACCCTTCTCATCACCGCCATAGAACGTTTCGTGGTTCGGCTCAGTCAGTGGCGCGTTAACTCGGAACCGCTCGGGTAAATCAGGGTTGGCGATATAGGGGCGGCCAAAGGCAACGGCGTCGGTGGTGTTCTCGCTGATACGTTTCTCGGCGCGCTCTGCATCGTAGTTGCCGCAGTAGATGAGGCTGCCGCTAAAGCGCTCACGCATTTGCTCGCGGAAACCGTCAGGGAAGGTGATATCGCCACCGGCCCAGTTGGGTTCGTTCAGATGCAGGTAGGCAAGGCCGCGTTTGGAAAGCTGCTCGGCCATGTAAAATGCCATCGCTTCCGGCTCATCGTCGGTCAAACCAAACAGTTCGATAAACGGCGTCATGCGTATGCCAACCCGGTCAGCACCGTAAACGTCAATCACCGCATCAACCACTTCCAGCGGGAAGCGAGCACGGTTTTCCAGTGAACCGCCGTACTGGTCGGTACGCTTGTTAGTACCGGTTGCCAGAAACTGGTTGAGCAGGTAGGCGTTTGCCGCGTGCACTTCAACCATATCGAAGCCAGCGCGCTTGGCGCGTTCGGCCGCTTGGCGATAGTCGGCAACAATGCCTGGGATCTCGTCGGTTTCCAGCGCACGTGGCGTGCTGGTGGGGTGCTGACCTGCAGTGCCATCTTCAAACTCTACGAAACACTGGGCGCCTTCGCCTTTCAAGGCACTCGGTGCTACCGGCTGTTGACCGTCAGGTTGAACCATTTCGTGAGAAACTCGCCCAACGTGCCACAGTTGCAGGGCAATACGGCCACCTTTGGCGTGTACTGCATCAACAACGCCTTTCCAGCCTGTTTCCTGCTCATCCGTCCAAATACCGGGTGTATACACATAGCCACGGGCAGTGGGAGAGATATTGGTGGCTTCGCTGATGATCAGCCCCGCTCCTGCGCGCTGGCCGTAGTAAGCTTCCTGAAGTTCACCCGGTACGCTATCGGGTGTACGCGCCCGTGTCAGCGGCGCCATAACAACCCGGTTAGGAATCGATAGGCTGCCCAGTTGGAGGGGAGTAAACAGTGTTTCGAAAGCCATCAATTAAGCTCCTTTTGAATGCTTCGATGAAATAGTACGCACCAGAATAGACCAGTTTACTAGTTAGTGCCAGCCAGATATTTTTAAACGTATTTATGCGCTCGATAACCTTTTATGTGGCATCCAAACTCGCGATCTCTCTGGTACTCTTGCTGCTTATTACCAAGGATGTTGTTGATAGCATGTTAAAAAACGCCCCTCAGCGCCGCCCTTATCAGGTGGCGGAAACCATTAAATGCTGGATCGTGGATCGGCACCTAAAGCCGGGTGACCGGCTACCTAGCGAGTCGGAGCTGATGGAGACCCTGCAGGTCTCGAAAGGGACAGTGCGAGAGAGCACGCGAGTACTGGAAGCCCAGGGGTTGGTCGAAACTCGCACAGGGCCCGGAGGCGGCGCTTTTGTGCGTGAGATGAGTGAGGCCAAAGCGGTATCGCTATTAAGCAATTACCTGTTTTTCAAAGAGATATCAATCAAGGATATCTATCAGATACGCTTGGCGTTAGAGCCTGAACTAGCCGCTTCGTTAGCCGGTAAAGTGGCTGCCAGTGATATGGTGCGTTTACGTGAAAGTCTGCATAGTTACGCAGACCCTGCGGACGATAGTGAGACTGAGCGTCAGCAACACCTTGATTCGCTGCATTTCCACCTGATGCTCGCTGAGCTAGCCGGTGGCAATCAGCTGCTGACATTTATTATCCGCTTCACCATACAGGTGCTCTCAGATCTGACGATTTATCACCGTCTCTATGAGCCAGTTACCCACGATTTAGGACAGACTGGCTGTCGCTATCATGCAGAAATTTTGGATGCCATTGAGCTTGGCGATGCCGAAAGCGCCTATAACATCATGCGCGAGCATATGCTTGATGCCCAACAAGTGATGAATCAGCAGGAGGCTCAGGTACGCCGAGGCTTTTTACCTGAGCCACTAGCGTAACGGGCTAAGGGCGGAAAACGCTATGGACGTGGCAGCTGCTGTAAAAATGCCATGACCACTCGCGTCGCGGCTTCGCCGTCTTCGGCGGTAATAGCTTCGTCTGGGTGGTGGCTAAGCCCCTCTTTACAGCGTACAAACAGCATGCCGATATCGGTTAATGCCTGCATCGCTAAGCCATCATGCCCAGCGCCGCTAAACATTCGCTCTGCCGGTTGGCCAACCTGGGTGCACGCCTGTTCGAGGGCGGTCATCATCCAGTCGGCACAGGCCACCGCATCGGCGCTGTAGGTGTTTTCAATATTAATGGTTAATCCGCGGCGTTTCGCCACTGCCTCCAACGCTGCTGTTACGGCTTCCCTTCCATATTGGCGAGTCGCCGACTCTGGAGAGCGTAGCTCTACCGTGAACGTTACCTGGGCGGGAATCACATTGACCGCGTTGGGGTGGACATCGAGTCTGCCCACCACGCCGACCAGCTCATCGGTGTTCTGCAGTACGCTATCGATAGCAAGCACCATTTCCGCCGCGCCGACTAGCGCGTCATGTCGCATGTTCATCGGCGTAGTACCGGCATGACCGGCCTTGCCGCTTAGCGTGACCTTGTGGCGTTCAATACCCGTTAGCGCCGTGACAATGCCCACAGCATGATCACGCTGTTCCAGGATTGGCCCTTGTTCAATATGTACTTCTAAAAAACCCAGCGTGTTGGCAGGTTCGCGGGCGGTAGCGGGAATGTCCTCAGGTGTACAACCGAAGGCCATTAATGCCTCTCGCAGAGAGATTCCCTCGGCATCCTGGGCTTCCAGTTGGTCGGGTGTCACGCTCCCCGCCAGCGCTTTACTGCCGACCAGCGTGGTCGGGAAGCGAACGCCTTCTTCGTCGCCAAACGCGACCACTTCTACCCCGAATGGCAGCGTCACGCCTTCGCGTTTAAGCGCCTCCAAGGCCAATAGCGGTAGGGCCACGCCTAGCATGCCGTCGTATTTGCCCCCTTCTATTACTGAATCTTGATGAGATCCCATAATGAAGGTTTTCTCACCCGCTTGAGCTTTGGGGCAGCGACCCACAAGATTGCCAGCGGCATCCAGTTGGGGAGTAAGCCCCGCGTGTTCCATCCAGCGGCTGATTAACGGTAATACCTGGCGATGCGCCTGGGAGCAGAACAGTCGCGTGACACCAGGGCCTGGCTCAGAGTATTGGGCAGCTTCGTCCAGGCGTTCAATCAATGCCGTTCCCAGTTCGCCTTGGTTAAAAGCAGTGTGAGCAACCGTGTTGGTCATAAACTCTCCAATAGGCGCTGGCAGAGGGGCCAGCAAAAGAGTAGAAATGCTTTTAGCGCAGCGGCAGTTGACGCCAAAAGGCTTGAAAGTTCTCGGCCATAAACTCATCGACTAACGCCCGCAATGCGCCTACGACGTCCTCCGACCAGTCGATGCGCAAATCGATAGGCGCTTGATGAAAAGATTCGATACGCAGCGCGGCCGAGCGTGCACCGCGTTTATCGCCGCCCGCTGATAGAGCAGCATCGAGAGCGTCAATCAGATGCGTAAGCAGATGTTGGTCGTGATGAATAGGGAAGCGGGGCGATTCGTTGCGTTGAATGGCAGCGCTGCTATTAGTGGCGCTAAGGCGTAAAAATTGCTCTGCAAAAATCCGCACGACTTCGGTGCTCTGCAGCATATTCCCAGCGGCAGCGACGCTGGGAAAGCAGGTTTCAGCCACTTCAGGCACATTCTCTGCACCTGAATGTACTGATGTGCGGCCCTGAGAATCCATCACCAAGCATTGGCGGAACCCTGAGTCGTTGTCCTCGCTAACGGCGGCGCGAAGCGCCTGCCGGGCGCTGGCGCCCGCGGCAAGTGCTTCATATATCCGAGCTGGGTACCACGGGTTGGTAAAGCGCCCTTGGGTGACGCATGCCCCAGTGCCTCGCCAACAGTGATGCACATAGCCTCCCACCGCCACTCCGCCTGTAGCGGTGATGGCCGCAACGGTGCCTGTGGCAGGATTGCAATGAACGAGAGAAAGCGTCATCGCGGTTGCCTCTATTGTTCAGTAACCCACCAGGTGGCCAATCACCAACCCTACCCAGGCTAATACATACACCAACGCCATAAAGGGCATAATCGCCTTCAACCACTGGGCGTATGAGACGCGACCCAGCGCCAGCATGGCGAGTGTGCCGCCAGACGTGGGAACAATCAGGTTCGTTAAGCCGTCGCCGACTTGGAACGCAGTGATCATCAGTTGACGGCTCATACCCACAAGATCCGCCACTGGAATCAGAATGGGCATTGTCACTAGTGCCTGACCAGAACCGGAAGGGATAAAGAGGTTGATAATACCCTGCACCACACTGGCCATAATCGCGGAAAATATTGACGGAATGCCGTCGATCATTGCGCTCAGCGAGTTAACGATGGTGTCGATAATCACGGCCTGCTCAAGGATGACCTGAATTGAGGCCGCCACCCCGATCACAAGCGCGCCTGCGGTTACGCTGGCAGCACCCTCCATCATCTGTTTAACAATACCGTTCGCCGATAGGCCGTTTAAGGCGCCAATGATGATCGCCAGCAGCAGGAAAGTGCCTGCAATTTCATTGATATACCAACCGCGAGTGAACACGCCAATGAGCATAGCGACCAGACCACCCACGAACACGACCATCGTCAGGATGTTGCGCTTGGTGAGAGAGTATTCGCTAAGCGGCTTGCTCAGTGCTTCCGCATTATCCGGCTCTTCAAACTCCATTTTGACGACGCGTTTGCAGATATACAGCGAGAGCAGTGACAGTGACGAAAGCACCAGCAACGTACGTAGCCAAGCGCCAGAGAAGGTCGGCAGTTCCGCGATCCCTTGAGCAACCCCCACGGTATAGGGATTGATGGGCGAGAGTGCAAAACCGATCCCAATACCACCAACGGCCATAGCGGTACCCACCAAACTGGAGCAGCCAATAGCGCTGGCGATGAGAACCGCAATGGGGACTAATGCAATGTTGTTTTCAAACCCGACGGCTACACCAAAAAAGCCGTAGATAAAGGTACCGACGACAATAATCACGTTACGTCGCTCAACGCCAACACGATTAACCGCTACGCCGATCGCGTTCTCTAACGCACCGGTCTTTTGCAAAATATGAAACAGACCACCGGCGATAAAGACGATAAATAGATACTGCGAGGCGGAGATAAGCCCTTCAGGAATCGCCACAAAAATATTGAAGAGGGGGATGTTGGCAACGTCTTCTAAATAGGCAAAAGAGCCCGGCACCACCACCGTTCGGCCATCTTGGGTAACTCGTTCAAATTCACCTGCGGGGATAATGAAGGTCAGAAAATAGGTAGCAACCAGAATAATAAAGATTAGCACCATGGGGTCGGGAACCGCCTGATACCACTTTTTACGCGAGCCAGAGGCTGCCGCGGTTTGTTGTTCAGCCATGAGGATACCCTGTCTTGTGATGTGTCTCAGCGTTGACGCTCGTTGGCGCCTCATCTTGAATTTATCATGATAAATAGCAGGGTCAAGCGAGAGCTATTTTTTTAGAAGCAGGGCGAGCTTCGACCAGCCGTTGCTAACGCAACCGGCGTATCGGCGAGTTTCTGAAAGAGTTGGATTTAACCGAAGGCCGTTCAACGGGTGTACCAAAAATACTTCGGGTAATGAAGGCGAACGGCTCTCCAGCGCCAGTGTTCGAAACCGACGATGAGCGCAGTTTCTTTTTAATTCGCTTACCTGTTCATCAAGGGTTTTCGGTCGACAAAGAAGCCGTGGCTGAAGTCACCCCCGAAGTCACCGAACAAGTAGGGACTAAGCAGGGAATAAGTAAGGAGCAAGTAGATCTGCTCCAATGCTGTGTTGAAGAAGCCCGAATTACACATTTGATGAAAGTTACTGGGCGTTCCAACAGAACTAAGTTTCGAGCGGCTGTACTGAATCCCCTGCTTGATTTAGGGTTGATTGAAATGACTCAACCTGACTCGCCGCGTAGCCCAACCCAAAAATATCGATTAACAGGCCTAGGTAAGCAAGTGCTTGCCACTAAGGATACGCATCAATAAACCCTGTCCCTAACCTTTCCAAGGTCTGGAGCGTCGCTACTTGCCTGCTACCATGCTAGCGCTCACCACTAGATATTTGCTGGACTAGTGATGCCTCAATGCTTAGTCAATTCCACTTCGCCCAAGGCCAGCGCCGTTTGGCAGGAGTATCGATCTGCTGGAGCGCACTAGAGAGTGGCAGCATAATGGCTCCCAACTGTCGATAGCAGACCGCGCTGCTGAGTACCCCAGGGCACTGTTTGAGCAGCAGCTCGCACTGTTGCGAGGCGATATAGAGCTGTTCGATGACGGCTGGGGCAAACAGCGGCTTAGACTGCTGGCAGCAGCGAGTGAGCTCCCGCGACAGCATGGAAAGCATGCTGGTATCCATCCAGCAGGGCAGCGGGTCTTCCAGGCGGCCGGCAATAGAGTGCTGCACCGCTTCAAAGGAGGTGCGCAAAAATATGACCGTTTGGCGAAGTTGCCGCTGCTCGCTAGTCATCCCACTAATCCCTCACGCCTGACTGTCTGCTTAATTAAACTCTTCTTAATGGAGTAAGGAGAGTGTTTCTCATTTGCATCTATGTTGACGATAGCGCTACTCCATCGACCTGTCAATGCTATGGCTATAAGGCGCAGTGGCTTATGAGCGCGCCTCAAACAGCTGCCAGTCGTTATTGGTCAGTGGTTTTGCCCCATTTTCAGTAACCACCACAGTGTCGCTTATGCCAACGCCCCATTGGCCGGGCACACGTAGACAGAGCGGCAGGTGAAAAACCATATTGGTTTCAAAAGTGCGGGCCTGGCCTTTGGCAATAAAGCCGGTGCCCTCCACCCAGCTAGGTGGAAACTGTGCGCCCACGGCGTAGCCAAAGACTCCGGAGAAGAAATACTGGTCGCGGTGGGGAGCGAGTAGGGAATCAGCCGCCTGGGCAGCGGCATCAAAGGTGTTGCCAGGCCGCATGGCGTCGCAGAGCGCTTCAAAAATTGAGCGGCATAGATCCCGGGTGGCCGAGAGAGCTGGGCTTGGCACGCCTGTAACCGCAGTGCGCATCATGGGTGCCGTATAGCGTTGATAAGCAGCACCAAACTCCAAGAACACTGGCTCATTAGCCTGGATGACACGCCGCTTATGGTTGACGTGAATTACGCCTATACGGTGCCCGCTGGTCACAATGGGCTGGAGGCTCATGAACTCGCTGCCATTTTCGAGCAGCGCTTTGGCGCCCACGGCAGCAATATCGTTGTCGGTCATGCCGGGACGAATACTCTGCATCGCGGTTTCTAAGCCGAGAGCGGTGATTCGTGCGCTGTGTTGCAGCATCTCAAGTTCGGCGGGGCTTTTTATAATTCGAATCGCATCGACCACTGCGCCTGCTTCGCTAAAACGCTCACGGCCGATAGTCTGCATCAGCGCATCAATCACCCCAAAGCGCAGCCCGCTGCTCCAGCCATCAATACCAATTAGCTGGCAAGGAGAAAGCAGGTCTGCCAGCGGCGTGATGATTTCATCCAGGTTTTCCCAGCGGTAGCCGATGATCTCATCAACCCGGGCGGTGACCACTGCCGCACCGGTTTCAATGGAGGCGACTTGTAGCACTAGCCGCGCTTGGGTGCAAACCAAGCAGGCATGCACCGAGACTTCAAAAGTGTGATAGCCGGTGAGGTAATTGATATCGGCGGGGTCGGTAAGCAGTAGCGCGTCTAATCCATGCTCTGCCATACCCTTGCGCACCTTCTCCAGGCGCACCTGGTATTCGGCAGCGGGAAAAGGCAGCTCACTTTGGGCGAGCGTTTCCGCAAGGGTGGTGCGGTAGTGGTGGTAATCCATAGCGACCTCCATCAATAGATAAGGTCAGTATAGGCACTTGCTTTAAGCTCGCTTTTATCTGCCTCAACGCTAGCGAGTGAGTAGAAAGAGCCCTTGCAGGAAATAGAAAACCCCAATGCCGGTCACGATCCAGCGCGTCCAGGTGCGGAAGTTGGCATCGGTGAGACGGTGTAAAATGCGGTTGCCGGTGTGGGTGCCAAAGATCGCAAACGGCGCCGCTAGCAGCACAATGCCCCATTCGCCGGTACTAAGCGCCATGGCGGCGCCGAGATAGAAGATGATTTTAATGCTGTGAGCCACTACCTGAATCATTGCCTTGGTCGCCACGACTTGGCGGCGATCCATGCGTGAGCGCACAAATAAGATATCGATTAGCGGCCCGGAAACCCCTGCGGCAATCGTCAATCCGCCGGAAGCAATGCCGCAGCACAGCGCGTGGCTGGCGCGGTTGGCATCCAGGTGAAACCAGCGCTTGGGCAGCCATACCAAAATCGGCATTAGGCCAATCAATATAGAGACGCTGGCGGCATTGGGACTGTAGTTGAACAGCAGAAGCAGGCCAGCGGCGCTTAGTACACCCAGCGTCATAAAAGCGACAATGCGCCAGACAATATAGCGCCGTGACAGCCACGCCCGCGAACCGTTAGAAGTGAGTTGAATAACCCCGTGAACGGCCATCGCCGTGCCGGCGGGAAAGATCAGCAGCAGAAACCATAGCAGTACCAATCCGCCCGCCATACCAAATACCCCGGAGAGCATTGAGGTGAAGAACACCACGCTAACCAGGGCCGCACCCATCCATAGTGACATCGTCAGCGTCCTTAACTACGACAGAATGGCCAGACCTGGTAAAACTTGCGGCATTGGAACTCCGCTTCGCAAGCGTTGAGCTGGGCTTGGTAACGGTTAGCGCGGGTCGCCACTTGTCTACCCGCACTCAATACGTGGGACTTCCCGCGGTAAGTACCCCGTTGGTAGCCCCCCGCGCCTTCATGATAGGCATAGTAGAGGTGCTCAGGATTATTTAGTGAGATACCCGCCTGCTGCTGGGAGCGGCGGTTGTACCAGCCAATAAAGTCCGTGGCGTGTTTCATATGAGTACGCCGGGCAAACAGGCTGCCCGCTTGATCCTCATACTCTTCCCAAACGGGGTCTTGGGCCTGGGCGTAGCCTTTGGCGGAGGAGGGACGTGGGCCGGGGATAAAACCTAGATAGTACTTGCGATCCGGGCGGACATGGCTACGAAACGAAGACTCCTGCTGAATAAACGACATCTGGGTGGCGATCGGAGTGCCCCACTTCTCCTCGGATTCCTGAGCGTAGTCGTACCAGCTTGGCTGTTCGCGGAAGATCTCGCAGATATTGCTTTGATCCTGGAGTGGGTTTGGCGCAAAAGTGGCGCAGCCGGAAAGCAGCGTTAAAAGGCTCAGCGTTACCCATAGGCGCAGCTTAGTGAAAGTCGCTGGGAAGCAAGACGAGAAATCAGCGCTAAAGTGCTCAGTGATACCATCAACCGGGTGACGCATAGCAAGTCCTTGTGAATTATCTTTTGTGGATTGGTTCTTATGAATAGACTCTTGTGGATAAACCTTTGGAAGCCTGTGGGTAACCATTGGGTAACTTTGTTTGATCAATAGCCCTAGCGTAACAACACCTCTAAGCAGCGGCGCAGCCGTTGAGCTTCGCGCGCTAACGTTTCACCCGAAAGCATACCCACCCCCATTACAAGACCAGATCGTGAGTCGCCCTTAGCGCATACCGGACTCAACGGACGCACAATTAAGTGCTCTTTTAATAGCGTTTGAGCAATCTGCACGTCATTGATATGCGGTTCAAATTCGACGCATAGACTGATGGCACTGCTCGGCGGCGAAACGCTGCGCACTAGCGGCAATGAGCGAAGCTGATCATGCAGCACCTGTTGGCGCCCTAGGTAGTCGCGCTGAATGCGCCGACACCAGGCATCCAAATCACCATCAAAAATAAACTGTGCCAGTACGGCCTGATCCAGCATGCGTCCTTCGCGGAATAGTTCACTGCGCAGGCGGTTCATTGGCCCCGCTAAATGACGCGGAACCACTAAATAACCTAGGCGCAGACCTGGAAACATCATCTTGGAAAACGAGCCCACCAGCAAGTGGCGCTCCGAGTGCGGGTAGAAAAGCAGATTGGAATGGTCGTCGCGGTTAAACTCGTAATCATCTTCGACAATATACGCGGGCGCTAAGGCATCGCATAAGCGCTGTTTATCCACTGCACGGGTGGGTACGCTGAGCGGGTAATGGTGCGAGCCGGTCAGATAGGCCAGCTTTACCGGGCCAGGAGTAGGCGGAAGCATGTGCCCCTGACCTGGCAGCCACGCCACCGGTTCGATTTCCAAGCCTGCGGCGGTAAAGACATTGCGCGCCCCCCAGTAACAGGGTGACTCCATGGCAACGGTATCGCCAACATCAGCCAGCGCCACGGCGCATAGCTCAATGCCGTTATGGGTTCCGTCGGTAATGATGATCTGCTCCGTGTCGCAGCTAATATTGCGCCAGCGCGCTAAAAAATCGCGGATGGCGCGCTTCAATGGGCCGTAGCCACCGGTGGAGTAGGAGAGCAGCAGGGCGTTTTGCGGCACCGTCACGCTGGCGTAGAGCTGCCGCCATTTACGCATCGGGAATTGGGCGATATCGGGAATGCCGGGCACGAAGGCGCCGCTTTGGATCATGCTAGCGCCTGGGCCATCCAATACCCTCTGTGCGCGTGATGAGAGCTGCGCATTGCCAGGCAAGGAATGGCTTGGGATCACGGGGCGGTACGTCCAGGTGCCTTGGCCGTGGGCGGTTTTAAGCAGGGCCTCCTCAAGCAGCGTATGAATCGCCAGCGCCAGGGTTTGACGTGCAACGCCAAGGGCATCCGCCAACTGGCGATGGGAGGGCAGCCGCAGCCCGGAAGGCCACTGCTGGGTAATGGCCTGACGCAGCGCTTGCTCTATACGCACCTGCTTACTCAACCGTTCCGGTTGGAGTGCATAAAGTTGTACAAGTTGGTGCACCACCTCCTTGCGATCCATTTGGACTCCCCTTAATCCCGCTTAACCCGCTAACGACAGGCACTTAGACGAAAGCCGTATGAAAGTGGCGCACCCTTTTGGTGCGTATAAAAAGTGGTCTAGTCGAACGCCAAAGTGGTGCATTCGTGTTTTCTCTCCCGCCTGCTAGCGTGTGGCTATCCTGTTTTACAAAACCGTTTAAAACATGCCCGTTCAAAGAGAAACGGTTAAAACAGGATCAGGATACTGCGCCCCTGAGCGCCTACGACAACATCCAATAACTCGCAGGACATTTCAAATGACCACACCCTCATCAGAACAGGAAGGGCTCGTCCGGGTATTGGCCCGTGGCGACGTATTAGCGCTGGCCTTCGGTGCCATGATTGGTTGGGGCTGGATTGTGCTCACCGGTACCGCCATTCAATCCGCTGGCAGTTTAGGCGCCATTATAGCGTTTATTATCGGCGGTTTAGCGATTGTCTTGGTTGGCCTTACCTATGCTGAACTTGCCGCTGCGATGCCCAAAGTGGGTGGCGAGCACGTATACAGCTACCGCGCCCTGGGCCACTTACCCTCTTTTTTGTGTACCTGGGCGATTATTCTAGGCTATCTAAGCGTAGTGGCCTTTGAAGCGGTGGCACTTCCCACGGTGATTGAACACCTGGCGCCCAACTATGCCGTCGGTCATCTGTGGACGATTGCCGGGTGGGAAGTTAAAGCCACTTGGGTAGCCGTAGGCGTGGGCGGCTCGCTGGCCATGATGGTGATTAACTACTTCGGTGTAACGACCGCTGCGCTGCTGCAGAAAGTAGTAACTGGGTTAATTCTGCTGGTGGGCGTCATGTTTGTCACCGGTTCGCTGTTTGAAGGCGAAACCATCAATATGATGCCGTTCTTCACACAGGCCGATAGCGGCGTGTTCGCAGGCATTGTAGCGGTGCTGGTCATGGTGCCGTTCCTGTTTGTGGGCTTTGACGTTATTCCCCAGGCCGCTGAAGAGATTAACCTGCCTTATAAAGCCATTGGCAAAGTGCTGATGATGTCGGTGATTCTCGCGGTGGTTTGGTATGCGCTGATTATTCTGGCCACCAGCTTGGCACTCAATAGTGAAGAGTTGGCAGCAAGCTCGCTTAGCGTGCCGGACGCCATGGGCAGCCTGTTTAACGCCGCGTGGGCCAGCAACTTAATGGTCATGGCGGGTATCGCAGGCATCATTACCAGCTGGAACGCCTTCTACATTGGCGGCTCACGGGCGATCTATGCCCTGGCTAAAGCGGGCATGCTACCTGCATCGTTTGCCAAGCTGCACCCTCGCTATAGAACGCCTACCAACGCCATCTTTATGATGGGCTTTCTCTCCTGTCTGGCGCCTTTCTTTGGTCGCCCAGCATTGGTGTGGATAGTCAACGCCGGTGGCTTAGGCATCGTGTTGGCCTACCTGTTTGTGGCCATCTCCTTTGTGGTGCTACGGGTGCGCGAGCCGGATATGCCCCGTCCATTCAAGGTGAGTAACGGCAAGCTGTGCGGCACCCTCGCTATCATCCTTTCTTTCGGTATGGCGTGCCTCTACCTGCCCGGTAGCCCGGCGGCGCTGAGCGTTGCTGAGTGGACCATCTTTGTCGGTTGGTCACTGCTTGGCCTGGCGCTATATGTCCACGCCCTGCGCACCTATGGGCGTGACTACAGCGATCGCCATATGAAAGCGGATCTGTAAGCCGTCCTACGAGATTTCCGGACTTAAGCTTTTTAGGAGCAACATATGAGCTTTATCGAACAGTGGTTGCACGATGCGGTTCCAGCCTTGGTGGGTGGCGAGTGGCGTACAGGCCAACAAACCTTTGCGGTGGATAACCCCGCTACCGGTGAATCCATTGCCCGGGTGGCCGATATGGGCGCCGACGATACCCGTGATGCCGTGGCCGCCGCTTACAACGCCGGTGCTGCCTGGCGCGCCACCCCAGTGAAGCAGCGTTCTGCGCTGCTGCGCCGTTGGTTTGAGCTGATTAATGAACACGCCGACGATCTGGCCCGCCTAATGACCTTAGAGCAGGGCAAGCCGCTGGCTGAAGCCAAAGGCGAAGTGACCTACGGCGCGTCGTTTATCGAGTTTTTCGCCGAGGAAGCCAAGCGCATGGCAGGGGAAACCCTGCCTAGTCACGGCGCGGACAAACGCTTATTGGTTCTGCGCGAGCCGGTAGGCGTGGTCGCGGCGATCACCCCGTGGAACTTCCCGCTGGCGATGATTACCCGTAAGTGCGCCCCGGCCTTGGCCGCGGGCTGCACCGTGGTGATCAAACCTGCTGAAGCCACGCCGTTAACGGCGCTTGCTGCTGCTTACCTAGCCCTGGAAGCGGGCCTGCCCGCGGGCACCATTAACGTCATTACCGCTTCTAAACCAGCTGCAGTGGGCGATGTGCTCACAACAGATTCACGGGTGCGCAAAGTCTCGTTTACCGGCTCTACTCCGGTGGGTAAGCACTTGCTTGCCCAGTGCGCCAGCACGGTGAAGAAAACCGCCATGGAACTGGGTGGCAACGCGCCCTTTATCGTGTTTGACGACGCCGATGTAGATGCCGCTGTTGATGGCGCCATCGCCTCCAAATTCCGTAACGCCGGGCAAACCTGTGTCTGCACCAACCGCTTTCTGGTGCAGGACGGCATTTACGATGCGTTCGTCGCTAAGCTCACTGAGCGTGTGAAGGCGCTAAAAGTGGGTGATGGCCTAGCAGAAGGCAGCGTTATCGGCCCGCTGATCAACCAAGCGGCCGTCGATAAAGTACAGCGTCATATTGATGACGCCGTCAGCCACGGCGCGCGCGTACTGTGCGGCGGCAAGCCCCACTCCGCGGGCGAGCGCTTCTTTACCCCCACGGTGCTGGCGGATGTCACCACCAAGATGGCGGTGGCCGACGAAGAGACCTTCGGCCCGGTAGCGCCGGTGTTTCGCTTCCAGCGTGACGAAGAGGCCATCCAGATGGCCAACGACACGCCTTTCGGCCTGGCCGCCTACTTCTATGCCACTGACTACCGCCGCATCTGGCGCACCATGGAGCAGCTGGAGTATGGCATGGTCGGCGTTAACGAAGGCCTGATCTCCACCGAGCTGGCGCCGTTTGGCGGCGTTAAAGAGTCCGGGCTGGGCCGCGAAGGCTCCCACCACGGGTTGGATGAGTTTACTGAACTGAAATATGTCTGCGTTGGCGGCCTTTAAAGAGAATCATGATGACGAACCAAGAATTGAACGACCTGAAAAACCGTTACGTGGCCAACGGTGCCGCGACGCCCACCACCCAGTTTGCCGAGCGCGCTGAAAATGCCGAACTGTGGGATGCCGACGGCAACCGCTGGATCGACTTTGCGGGCGGCATTGGCGTGCTCAATCTGGGTCATCGTCACCCGAAAATTGTTGCCGCGGTAGAAGCGCAGCTTAAGAAAGTTATGCACACCAGTGCGGCGGTGATCTCCTACGCGCCCTACGTGCAGCTATGCCAAAAGCTCTGCGAACTCACCCCGGTACGCGGCCCCGAGCGCAAAGCGATGCTGGTCAACACCGGTGCCGAAGCGCTGGAAAACGCCGTGAAGATTGCCCGTGCAGCGACTGGTCGTACCGGCATTATCACTTTCGACGGCGCCTTCCACGGCCGCACCATGATGACCCTGGCGATGACCGGCAAGGTATTGCCCTACAAGAACGACTTCGGCCCGATGCCGGGCGACGTGTTCCGCGCACCGTTCCCCAACCCGCTGCACGGCATCAGCGAAGAGGCGTCTTTGAATGCCATTCGCACGCTGTTCAAAACTGATATCGCCCCCCACCGCACGGCGGCCATCGTGATTGAGCCGGTACAGGGCGAAGGCGGCTTCTACATCGCTTCACCGGACTACCTGAAAGCGCTGCGCGCGCTGTGCGACGAGCACGGCATTCTGCTGATCGCCGACGAAGTGCAGTCCGGCTTTGCACGCACCGGCAAGCTATTTGCCCTCGAACATAGCGGTATCGAGGCGGATATTCTCACCACCGCCAAGAGCTTGGCGAACGGCATGCCGCTCTCGGCTGTGGTGGGTAGCGCCAAGGTAATGGACGCCTCCGGCCCCAACTCCCTAGGCGGCACCTACAGCGGTAACCCGCTCTCTTGTGCAGCGGCGCTGGCAGTGATTGAGGTGATTGAAGAGGAAGATATCTTGGCCCGCAGCGAGCAGATGGGCAAGATGCTGGCCGAGCGCTTCGCGGTATGGGAAGAGCGCTTCCCCGCCGTAGCCCACGGTCGCCAGCTAGGCGCCATGGCGGCGTTCGAATTGCTCGATAGCGAAGGAAAACCTGACACAGCGCTCACCGGTGCGCTCTGTGCCAAAGCCCGCGAGAAAGGCCTGATCCTGCTTTCCTGTGGCTTCTACGGCAACAGCATCCGCATTCTGGTGCCGCTGACGGTTTCTTCTGCGGTGTTGGAAGAAGGCTTGAGCATTATCGAGCAGTCGCTGGAAGCGCTTGGCTAACAGCATTTAAGCAGTACCGAGCCCGCCCTCGTCAAGCAGCAATAGCTGTTGGCAAGGGCGGGCTTTTTTATGGGCAAAGCCTAGACCTAAGATAATCAGTCGAACTAAGTACCCTGTGCTAATCTGGGGTTGGTAGGGTGGATGCTAAAAATAACAAGACAGATACCCTTTCAACGTGGAGCACTGGCAAATGTAGCAGAAGTGCGAGTTTTGGATACTCAGCCTAATAAAAATAAAAGACTTGGGGAAATATGACAGGCTGCATTTTTGGACAATCATGCCGATGCGATCATCCAATCATAGAGCGCGCTGTCTAATACTTATTATGTGTGCGTAACCTGCAAGCCATAGAAGGTAATCCTATGACTAAGCATGTTGGTTCTTGCCTGTGTGGCACAGTTAGATTTGAGGTCAATGGGGGCTTCGACAGCTTTTACCTGTGCCATTGTGAGTATTGCCAAAAAGATACAGGATCTGCTCATGCGGCAAATTTGTTCTCGCAGTCAGCTAAACTGACCTGGCTGGCGGGTGTAGATGCTGTAACTTCCTTTAATCTTCCGGGTACTCGCCACAACAAAAGCTTCTGTAGATCGTGTGGTTCAGCATTACCAAGCCCCCAACTTACAGACCTGCTCGTTGTTCCTGCAGGGTGTTTGGATACTGAAATATCTGTGTTGCCAACTGCGCACATCTTCACATCAAGCAGAGCGGTTTGGGACGAGGCGATTGTTGACGTACCAGAGTTCGAGGGCCCGCCAGAGTAGACTAAGATCACATAACCAGCGGCTGTTGGCGGACGGATATTCGCTGGCGTTCCGACACGCCGCAAAGTCAAGGCATTATATTTTTCGGAGATTGATTTGCTAACCCTAGAGCTACTTGATAAGCATATTTCTGAATGCAGAGAATGTGGGATGGTAAAAGGGCTTTGTAATCTTTCGCAAAGCAACGAGTTTCGTGCATTCAAAATATAACCAGTGCAGGCACGGCGGCGCCAATTACATTGCGCTTTCGGCTCCATTTCATGGGCGCGCATGCTGCAAGCGTTAGGAACTTTCTTGTCAACTGAGCAAGTACATTTCGGATCTTTCTCGAACGAGACGCAGGGAAGGTAAAACCGTGTACCTAAACGTTTGGTTAGAGATATTAAGGCGGTAAGCTCACAAGCAAAAGCGTTTTGCTTATGTCGTGGTTTTCCCGATGCGGCGCGAGTAGGTAATGGCGTCATTAAATAGAGTATGACCGGCACTGGGTCGCTTAATCAGCTATGTTGAGTCGGTGCTAATGCGGTCACTCCCTCTGTCGAAGAGATTAGTGAGACCTATCCAAGAGTAACCGCTACGTATCTTCCAACCCTCCATCATCAAACAGCGAAAGCTGCTGCCGATTGGCGGGTTTTGCTTTTTTAGCGCGCGGAGCGGGCGGTCTTCGCTGGCTGGCGAGCTTATCTACAATCGCCTGGCTGGCGTCTCTGGCTTCCGGCGTACGACGCAGCTCATACAGCATCTTCTTCCAGTGGCGTGCTTCGGCTTCAAAGTCGTGGGGGATTGGGTAGTGCTCGCCGGGTTGAAAGCCGAACCGCTGGCGTAGACTTTCGGGTAGTGCCCACGGCTTGGCGCGCCACTCTAATGGCAGAACCGTTAATTCTGGCACCCAGCGTGCGACAAACTCACCATCTGGGTCGTTATCTTCCGCCTGTTTGATGGGGTTATACACCCGCAGGGCGTTGGTGCCCGTGGCGCCTGCCTGCATCTGCACCTGGGGGTAGTGAATGCCAGGCTCGAAGTCGGTAAATAGTCGCGCCAAGTGCAGGGCGGGTTCGTACCAGTGCAGCCCAAGGCCAAAGGTGGCGTGGGAGATCAGCATGGCGCGCATGCGAAAGTTGATCCAACCGGTGGCGATCAGGTTGCGCATACAGGCATCGACTAACGGCACGCCGGTTTGGCCGAGTTTCCAGGCGATCAGATTGGGATGCTCGGGGTCGCGCTCCCGCAGGCCGCGCAGCGCCGGGTGCAGCGTTTGTGACTCTATGCTCGGCTCACTTTCGAGCTTTTGAATAAAGTGGCAGTGCCAGTGAAGCCGGGAGGCGAAGGCGCGCAGCGAGCGGAACCAAGCGGTGTCTTCAGCATGCTTTTTTCGTTGGCGGCGCAGCGACTGCACCACTTCGCGCATGGAGAGCGTGCCCCAAGCCAAATGGGGCGAAAGCCGCGAGCCAAATTCCCAGGCAAGCAAAGGTTTAGACAGCGAGCCGCGATATCGCCGCCCGCGCTGGCTTACAAAGCTGCGCCATACTGCGCGGCCTTCGCTGCGGCCACCTGGCTGCCGTTCGGGGCAGGGCGTGGTATCAAACCCTAGCGTCAGGTTGTGAAGGTGTTCAACGTCAATATGGTTAAAGGCTTGCCACCCCTCAGCCATTTGCGTGTTTTGCGGGGCAGTAGCGGTGGGCGCCGTCATTAACGTTTCCCACTGCTTTTCCCATGCATCGCGCTCTGCCACCCGTGATTTCAGGCCGCGTAGTACGCCGTGCTGGCGTGCTTCATGCCATGGCGCGCCTTGCTGTTGGCACCATGCCTTGACGCTTTTATCACGGGCAAAGCTCCAGGCGTTGCCGGTCTCTTCATGGGAGTGAAGAGCAAACTCGCCGTATTGGGTTTTCAGGGCGTTCAGCAAATCGATAATATCGCCCTGCCAAATACACAGCGGTAGGCCAAGTGTCTCCAGAGCGTGAGAAAGATCGACAAGTGAGTCAGCGGCAAACTGCCAGTGGCGCAGAGCACTATCCGGCGCTTGCCACTGCTCTGGCTCAATAGCGAATATGGGCAACACAGGGCCAGCCGCGGCTGCATTAGAAAGCGGCGCGTGATCATGAATACGTAAATCGCGTTTGAACCAAACGACCTGGATAGGTGCCTTAGCCATTAATAATACTGATACCTGACGGTTGAGAGCTATTCGCCGCTAAGTCTATTCGCCACTGAAATGTGACGTTACCATCAAGCTACCGTTTGCCAAATCAACCCAACAGGGCCAACCCAGCAGGGTCAACTCTGCAGGAACAAACCCGTAGGAGAGTAACGATGTATATTGCCATGAACCGTTTTCGGATTGCCCCAGGCCGTGAAGAGGATTTTTTAGAGGTGTGGCGTAACCGCGACTCTCACCTGGATGAAGTGCCGGGCTTCAAACAGTTCAAGATGCTGCAGGGCGAAAGCCAGGAAGATCACACCGTGTTTATCTCCCACAGCGTGTGGGAATCGGAAGAAGCCTTCCGCGCCTGGACTAAGTCAGACGCGTTCCGGAAGGCCCATGCCAATGCCAAGTCACCCGAAGGTATTTATCTTGGCCCACCTAAGTTTGAAGGTTATGAGGTGGTGCTGTAAGGCGGCACGGCTAAACGAAGCAGGTTGTCAGCGGGGTAGTTGCCCCGCTTTGGGCACTTTAAAACAGCACCAAGCCAATAGAGAGCAGCACGCTGTAAAGCAGCGTTGAAATGGCCGTCTTCTTCAGCATATTGGTTAGCATCTCGCCATCACGGGTATGGCTTAGCGTTTTTGCAGCATCAGTCAGTGGTTTGGTCACCAGCAGGCAACTCCATCCCACCCACGGCACCGGCAGCGCAACTAAATAGATCAAGGTAAGCAGCAGCGCTAATCCCAGCAGCGCCCAGTGGTAGCTAATCGCCTTAGTGCGGCCAAGCCGCACCGCCAGGGTGATCTTGCCGTTAGGAGCATCGCTTTCGATATCGCGTACGTTATTGACATTGAGCACGGCGGTGGCCAGCAGGCCGCAGGCGGCGGCAGGTAAAAACGGCAGCCAGCTTAGCTGCTGTACATGTAAATAGTAGGTGCCCAATACGCCAAGCAGACCAAAAAATACAAAGACCGCAATGTCCCCAAACCCTCGGTAGCCGTAAGGGGTGCCGCCAAGCCCAACGGTATAGGTCACTGCTGCCAACAGGGCGGCAGCCCCTAATAAAATGAAGATGAGAATCTGCCCCCACTGATTCCCAAACGCGGCGACCAGCAGTAACAACCCCAATAACGCGGCAACTGTAGCCGCGACGATCATTCCCGTGCGCATCTTTTCCGCGGTAAGCAAACCAGAAGAGACCGCTCTTGCAGGCCCTATACGCTGTTCGTCATCGGCACCCGATGCGGCATCACCGTAATCGTTGGCTAAATTAGACAGCACCTGTAGCGCAATGGCGGTCAGCAGGGCCAGCACAAGTACAGTCATATTAAGAGCATCCACACTCGCTGCTAGCCCACTGCCCAGCAAAATAGAAGCGCACGCCAGCGGCAGCGTTCGGGGGCGAGCGGCTAATACCCAGGCTTGGTAGTGGCGGCGCTTACTATTTTGTCCCATTCCGTTGATATTCCTGTTGACCATTTTCATTTAATAAACATTCGGCAATGTATGATTAAGTGTGGAAAAGTAGATCTAAGTCAAAATATGCCGCGTCATCTTGTCCCACACTGCAAGCACCCTTGAGTAGGAGTTTACGCGATGATTGGCGACTTATTTAGACATAACAAATATATGGCGGTAGTTTGGTTACTTCTACGGCTCTATTTAGGCATCACCTGGCTAACCTTGGGCATTGGTAAAATGACCGGCGGCTTTAACGCCGAGGGCTTCTTAAGCAATGCTGTTGCCAACCCTGTGATGCGTGAGGGAAGCGCGGTTTACCCTAACTATGTTGCCTTTCTAGAGAATTTTGCGCTGCCCAATGCGGATGTCATTAATTTCATTATACCGTTGGGAGAAGTGTTAGTGGGCCTGGGGTTGATCGTTGGTGTACTGACCTCATTTGCTGCGTTTTTTGCCATCATGATGAACATGTCGTTTTTGATGGCAGGCACGGTGTCCACTAATCCATGGATGATTGCGCTGACGTTCTTTTTACTGGTGGCGGGTGCCAATGCAGGGCGGCTTGGCGGTGATCGGTGGGTGCTACCTTATATAAAGAAGAAGCTAGGCTTAACGTACCAAGCTGGCGTTAGCAGGTAATTGAAAACGCTGGCCTAACAGGCGAACTATGCAATCTAACCCTATTGAAGCCCTCAAGCATCAGCTTGATACGCTTTGTGAAACCGATAAAACAGGGTTTATCCGCCTAACTATCCCCTGCCAGGTGGGTAACCTGATGGGGTGGCTAAACGTGCAGAGCGTTTATCCCCGCCTCTATTGGAAGGCGCGTGATACGAACACCGTTGAGTGTGCGGTGTTGGGGGCGATTAAGGCGTTTGATTCGTTAGCGGCGCTGCAGGCGGATCTTGCTGTGCTGGCTCAAGCAGGCGGCCAACAGCCCAACTATTTTGGCGGCATGGCCTTCGACCCTGGTACGCCGGGGTGGGAGCACTTTCCAGCCTGCCACTTTTTGCTGCCGCGTATCGAGCTTAAACGCCATCAAGGTGGCGCGACGCTATCACTTAATCTACGTTTCGATGACCGCTCCCCCGGTGCCGAAATCACCCAGGCTTATGCCTGTTTAGACGCGTTGGTAGCAGAGCAGCCGCTGCCTCGCCTGCAGCCTTTGGTTTACCAGCGTGAAGATCGCCCTAGCCAACAAGAGTGGGTGGCTTGGGTGGGACAGGTGACGAACCCCGACCACCTAGTGCATACGCCCAAGGTGGTGCTTTCCCGGGAGACCTGCCTGACGACCCCTGAAACGCCTAGCCCTTGGGCGCTGCTAGCCCGCTGGCAGGCCGGTGCCGCCGACTGTTTTCACTTTGGCGTCCAGTTTACCCCCCAGGAAGCCTTTATCGGCTGTCCGCCGGAACGGCTCTACAAGCGTGAAGGACGGCATTTAATGACCGAGGCGCTGGCGGGTACCACGCGTCGTGGGCAGGATGCCCAACAAGATCAAGCGCTTGCCGATGAACTGCTTGCCGATAAGAAAAACAGTCTGGAAAACCAGTGTGTCTATCAGCAGCTTTTGACCCAGCTTGAGCCGCTCTCTTCTCAAGTCCAGATGGGCGAGGCGCATATTGTTAAGCTGCGCTCGGTGCAGCATATCCGTCGTCTGATTCACGCCGAGTTACACCGAGACGTCACCGACCAGCAGTTGCTGGCAGTGCTGCCGCCTACCCCGGCGGTAGGCGGTGTTCCCCGCAAGTCGGCGCTGGCATTTATTCGCCAGCATGAGCTTCATCAACGCGGCTGGTATGCGGGCGTTTTCGGCCGAATCAGCCACACCAGCAGCGATTTGGCCGTGGCCATTCGCTGCGCCCATATCGGCCCAGAAGCGATTCGCCTTTATGCCGGTGCAGGCATTGTGGCAGGCTCCCAACCAGACGAGGAGTGGCACGAACTGGATACGAAAATTGCTGACATTATGTCGCTGCTTGGGATGGGATAACGTAGATGACAGCACTGACATCGGACGGTTTTACGAAGAGTGGTTTTTTGAAAGAGTACGCCACTTTTAATCATGTATGGGCGACGCTGATGCTGGAAGAACTCTACCGCTTAGGCGTGCGCGTCGCAGTACTGGCGCCAGGTTCTCGTTCATCGCCTTTAACCATGGTGGCCAGCGAGCATGCCGGGCTGCGCTGCCACTGCCACTTTGATGAGCGTGGGCTGGGGTTTATGGCGCTCGGTACTGCCCGGGGCAGTCAGCGCCCGGTCGTCATTATCACTACCTCAGGCACCGCTGTAGCCAACCTTTACCCGGCAGTGGTGGAAGCCAAGCTGCTCGGCGTACCGCTGATTGTGCTCTCTGCCGACCGCCCCATTGAGCTGCTGGATAACGGCAGCAATCAGGCGATTGACCAGCGGGATATGTTCTCCCGCCACACCATTGTTCACCACGATCTGCCGCCGCCGGATGCTGAGATAAAAGCAGCGTTTTTACTTAGCACGCTTGACCAAGCGGTTGATCAGCAGCGCCGCACACCGGGGCCCATCCACATTAACTGCCGTTACCGTGAACCGCTTTATCCCGGTAACTGCTTGGTGGATGCAAGTGAATATCTCTCTCCGCTCGGGCGCTGGCTGATGACTTCAAAGCCGTGGAGTGATTGGCCGATAAGCACGTCGATGCCAACCTTCAAAGACGATTGGAAAGCGTTTGCCCAGCAGCGGGGCCTGATTGTTGTAGGCCGGATTGAAGACAGTTCTGATAATTCCCAGCAGGCGCTGCAGATTGTTGAGCTATCCAAGCAGTTGGGCTGGCCGCTGCTGGCCGACATACAGAGCCAGGTTCGGTTTGACCCTCACAACCTAATCCATTTTGACTTGGCGCTGCATGATGAGCGTTTCAGCGCTGAGCTCGCCAAAGCCGAGGTGTTGCTACAGTTTGGTGGCCGGTTAATCTCCAAGCGATTAAGCCAATTTATTGCCCAGCAGCCCTGGCAGGATGTCTGGTTGGTTGATTCGTTGCCCCAGCGACTGGATCCCGACTACTGCGTTAAGCGCCGTTTGATATGCTCGCCCGCCAGCTTTATAGATGATTTGCCAACGATACCTGAGCAGCCTCCCTGGCATCAGCTGGCTAGCCTCCAACGACGCACTACTCAGCTTGTTGAAGAGCGCTGTACAGCCTTCTCAGAGCTGGGAGTTTGTCACCTTTTAGCGCAGTTGGCTGAAGGCCAGTTATTTATAGGCAACAGCCTACCCGCGCGGCTAATGAATATGCTGGGTACGCATCGCCAAACGCCGCTACGGGTATTGGCCAATCGCGGCGCTTCTGGGATTGATGGCTTAATTGCCACCGCTTTTGGACTCAGTTGCACACGCTCGGAGCCCACCACCATTGTGCTGGGAGATACCAGCGCACTCCATGACCTCAATAGCTTGGCGCTGCTGAAACAGGCCTCCCAACCTCTGGTGGTGATTATCCTTAATAACGATGGCGGCAGTATTTTCCATATGCTGCCGGTGCCTAAAGAAGGCGATCTGCTGGCGCGTTATTATCGCCAGCCTCACGGCTTGCACTTCGAGCATGCGGCGAAGATGTTTGGACTTGGCTATTTCGCGCCAGAGTCACTGGATGCTTTTATAGCGGCCTACACTCAGGCCCTGCTGGCGGACGTTACGCTGATTGAGATTAACGTACCTCATCAGCAGGTGGCCGATGATCTCAAGCATCTTGGCGCAGCGATTCGAGAGGAGCCGCGTGGGCAGTAAACTTCAAACGCAGGCGCCGACTCTGGTATTGCTCCACGGCCTGCTGGGCGATGCTGAGGACTGGGTTGAGGTCATCGCTGGCTTGGAAGGCATTCACTGCCTCGCGCTGGATTTACCCGGCCACGGCCAGAATCACCATGTGCAGGTAGGCTCTTTTGAGGCCTTTCACCACTGGCTGGGCGATACGCTGATAACTCACGGTGTTCGCCGTTACTGCCTGCTGGGGTACTCCTTGGGCGGGCGCTTGGCGCTGTACCATGCCAGCCGTCAGCCACCGGGGCTGGATGCGCTCTGGCTGGAAAGTGCCCACCCAGGGCTGCCTGCCAGTGAGCGCTCTGCCCGAATTGCTCACGATGAGCACTGGGCAACACGCTTCGAGCAGGAACCATTGGAAAACGTACTTGCCGACTGGTACCAGCAGCCGGTGTTCGCCGACTTAACCGACGCCCAGCGCGCTCGGCAGATTCAGCGTCGGCTAGCGAATCACGGGCCAGCCATCGCCAGCATGCTGCGAGCAACTTCCTTGGGTCAACAGCCTTTGCTATGGCAGTGGCTGGAAAATACCACGCTTCCGGTGGGGTACTTTTCGGGGCAGCGGGATGCCAAGTTCCACTCTTTGGCTACCTATCTAGCAACGATGGCCCCGCGACTGTGCCATATCACGCTGGAAGGGGGCCACAATCTTCATGCTGAGCAACCGGAGATGATTGCTCAGCAGCTCAACGCTTGGCTAAAACACTGATCAGCTGATCACCATTAACCAGGGCAGGCCGATCACCAGCCAAACCACCAGGAAGAGCAGCCCGAAGATCGCCCCTAAGCGCCAAAAGAGCGCGCTGGGCAGGTAGCCGCTGCCGTAGTAAACCGGGCTGGGGCCAGTGCCGTAGGGGGTGAGGATGCCCATAAAGCCAAGTGTGGGTAGCAGCAGCAGAACAAACATCTGCATATCCAGCCCGGCAATGCCTGATGCCGCGGCCAGAATCACCGGCAGCAGGGCGGTAACGTGGGCCGTCACGCTGGCAAAGAAGTAGTGCAGTAGATAGAAAATGACCACTAGCGCCACCATGGCCACCAGTGGGTCGAAGTGACTTATCTGACCGCCAACCACATTGCCAAACCAGTTAACGAAGCCTACTTGGCTAAGCCCGCCCGCTAGTGCCACCAGGGTGGCAAACCATACAAAGGTATTCCAGGCTGCTCGGTTATCGAGAATATCGCTCCAGGTCACAATACCGGTTAACAGCATGCCGCAGATCACCACTAGGCCCACGAGTGAACCAGAGATAACACTGCCGGCAAAAATCCACAGCAGCAGGGCGGTGACCACCATAGCGACCAACATTATTTCATGGCGGGTCAGTGCCCCCAGCTTGGTTAACTCCTTTCCCGCCCAGTCGGAAATTTCATCGCCTGCCTTCACTTCGGGGGCGCATAGCCAGTAGCTCAGCAGCGGCACCAGCAGAAGCAGCAGGATGCCCACCGGCACGACCGCCATAAACCACTGTCCCCAGTTGATTTGGATGCCAGTGGTGCTTTCGGTGAGCGCGATAGCCAATAAGTTGGGGGCCAGGGCGGTCAAAAATAGCGAGCTGGTTACGCAGGTCGAGGCCAACGCGGTCCACATCAAAAAGCTACCCATGCGCTTCATGCTGGGGTCATTGGGGTGCGAATCGTAAAGCGGCGGTAGATTGCGAATCACGGGATAGATCGTGCCCGCACTGCGCGCGGTATTCGAGGGCGTAAACGGCGCCAAAATGCCATCGGCAATCATCACCGCGTAGCCAAGGGTCAAGGTGCGCCTCCCCATGGCTTTGACCAGCCAGAGCGATATCCGCCGCCCGAGCCCGGTTTTTTCGTACCCCAGGGCAAACATAAAGGCACCGAAAATTAGCCAGACGGTGGAGTTGGTAAAGCCTGACACCGCCCAGGAAAAGGCTTGGCCCGCGGCATTAAATCCGTCAGCCGCTAGTTGCTCCGGCGAGAACAGCACCCACCGGGAAAGCAGTGCCACCAGGGTAACGCCGACCAGACCCACCACTGCGCCCGGCAACGGTTCAAGAATAAGGCCAACGACACAGCCGAGGAAAATGGCGAAAAAGTACCACGCATGAGGTGAAAGCCCCGGGGGGGTGGGTATTAGCGCGACGATGATAGCGATTGCTAGCGGCGCTAACAGTTTCCATCGCGGTGAGGGTTGAGCATTGGTCGTCATGCAGCACCTCTCTTCAGTGTTAGTAGTGTGCTCTTTTTTTGCTTGGTGGGCAGTGGTCTGCCCGGCAGTGAGTGACTTGAAGAGTAGGCGGTGCAGCACTAGGGTAAAAGCGATGCTAGCTCGATTCCTTCCTTTCTTGATGTACATCAATAGTCCTTTGGACTAATGAACAGGGCCTTCCTCTTGTATGGTAAGTTCGAAGACACAAGACGGCAGCGCAGATTGCCGCCAGTACCACCTTTGACTTGGCTAATGAAGGGGCTTTTCATGCAGCAGCGAGATTTCGATATCGTCATTGTTGGTGGGGGTGGTGCAGGCTTGCGCGCTGCTATCGGGGCTGCCGAGCAGGCCAAGGAGCAGGGCACTCCCCAGCGCATAGCGCTGCTGTCCAAGGTTTACCCCATGCGATCCCATACCGTGGCGGCTGAGGGCGGCGCTGCCGCCGTCACCAGTGCCGAAGATTCCCACCAGGCGCATTTCGATGACACAGTGTCAGGCGGTGACTGGCTGGTTGAGCAGGGCGTCGTCGACTACTTTGTCCATCACGCTTATCAAGAGCTGGTGCAGATGGAGCGTTGGGGCTGTCCCTGGAGCCGTAAAGACGATGGCCAAGTGCAGGTGCGCCGCTTCGGGGGCATGAAAACCGCACGCACCTGGTTCGCCGCCGACAAAACCGGCTTTCATATGCTCCACACCCTGTTTCAGACCTCGCTGAAATACCCAGAGATCGAGCGCTTTGATGAGTTCTTCGTGCTTGATCTGGCGGTACATGAAGGTGCGGTAATTGGCGTGATTGCCCTGCAGATCGCCACCGGTGAGTTAACTTTGCTGCGCGCTAAAGCGGTGATTCTCGCTACCGGCGGCGCAGGGCGTTTGTTCCGCTTCAATACCAACGCGGGCATTGTCACCGGCGACGGTATGGCGATGGCCTATCGTCACGGTGTGGCGCTGCGGGATATGGAGTTTGTTCAGTACCACCCCACCGGCCTGCCTGGCTCCGGCATTTTGATTACCGAAGCGTGCCGGGGCGAAGGCGGCATTCTGCTCAATAAAGAAGGCTACCGTTACCTGCAGGATTACGGCCTTGGCCCAGAAACCCCGTTGGGCAAGCCGGAAAACAAATACATGGAGCTGGGGCCGCGGGACAAACTCTCCCAAGCCTTCTGGCAGGAACAGCAGGCGGGCCGCACCGGCAAGTTTGGCGACAGCGACGTGGTTTATCTTGACCTGCGTCACTTGGGTGAAAAGTACATTCTGGAGCGCCTGCCGTTTATCTGCGAACTGGCTAAATCTTATATCAATGTCGATCCTGTTAAAGAGCCCATCCCTATTCGCCCGGCGGTGCACTACACCATGGGCGGAATCGAAACCGACCCTCAGTGCGAGACCTCAATCGCCGGGCTCTACGCCGCAGGAGAGTGCGCCTCTGTCGGTTTGCACGGTGCCAACCGGCTAGGCTCCAATTCGCTAACCGAGCTACTGGTGTTTGGCCGCTTAGCCGGTGAACAAGCCAGCAAGCGCGCAGCACAAACCGAGTGGGCGGAGATGCGCCTGCTGGAAGCCCAGGGTGACCGCCAACAAGCAAAACTGCTGCGCCTTTGTGACGGAAACGGAAGTGGGGAGAACTGGGTCGAGCTCAAGCGCGCCATGGTGCAGGCCATGGAGAGCGGCTGCGGTATTTACCGCACTGAAGAGGGCATGCGCCATTCGCTTGAGACCATGCGCCAACTGCGCGTTCGCTTCAATGAGATACGCGTTAAAGATACCAGCAAGATATTCAATACCGAGCTGCTGGAGTGTATCGAGCTTGGCTATGGGTTGGATATTGCCGAAGCCTCTTGCTTGAGTGCTCTTGAGCGCCGTGAATCCCGCGGTGCCCATCAGCGCCTGGATGAAGGCATGCAGAAACGCGACGACGTTAACTACCTCAAGCACAGCCAGGTGTTTTACCAAGGCGAGGCGAATGCCGAGCTGCACTGGCAGGATGTCGATGTGCGGTTCTCCGCACCGGCTGAGCGGGCCTATGGCGATGCAGGCAAGGGGGGCAAGGCATGAATACTCAGCAGATCATCACCAAACACATCAGCGTCAAGCGCTACATGCCCGACAGCTCGGCTGAACCCTATTGGCAGCAGTACGAACTGCCGGTGGACGACAGCACCTCGCTGTTGGATGCCCTAAACCATATTAAAGAGCAGCTCGATAGTACCTTGAGCTACCGCTGGTCATGCCGAATGGCGATTTGCGGCTCCTGCGGTGTGATGGTGAACGGCATTCCCAAGCTCGGCTGTAAAACTTTCCTGCGCGATTACGAAGGCGAGATCCGCATCGAGCCACTATCCCACTTCCCGGTGCAGCGGGATTTAGTAGTGGATATGGAAATATTCCTTGAGCACCTGGCGGCGGTTAAGCCCTACCTGATCGATGACAACCCAGTAAAACCCTACGACCCCCAGGCACCGGAAACCTATCAGCAGTCTCCCGAACAGCTCGCCCGCTATAAGCAGTTCGCCAACTGCATTAATTGTGGTCTCTGCTACTCCGCCTGCCCGCAGTTTGGACTTAATCCTGAGTTCCTTGGCCCGGCGGCGCTAACGCTGGCCCACCGTTACAACCTGGATAGCCGCGACCATGGCAAGAAGCAGCGTATGGCCGAACTTAACCGCCATGAGGGGGTGTGGAGCTGCACCTTTGTGGGCTTCTGCTCCAAGGTTTGCCCCAAACACGTTGATCCGGCCGCTGCTGTGAATCAGGGCAAGGTCGAGGCAGCCAAACACACACTCATTGCGCTGTTCAAAGGGTAGGGGAGGAACGTCATGGATAAATTATCAACACAACGCCTGCCGCCACTGAAACGCAACTGGTGGCTGAAACACCGCTTCTTTAAACTCTATATGCTGCGCGAAGCCACGGTGCTGCCGCTGGTGTTTTTTACGCTCTGCTTGCTTGCCGGTATGGTTGCTCTTCTTCAAGGAGCAGAAAGTTGGCAGGGGTGGATCGCCTTTATGGGCTCTCCCATCGTATTAGTGCTGAATCTTCTAGCGCTCGCCGCTAGCCTGTTTCACGCCGCCACCTTCTTTGTGCTGTTTCCCCGGGTAATGCCGCTGCGTATCGCCGGGCGCAGCCTGCCTGATCAGGCCATTGTTGCCGGACAGTGGGCGGGAGTGGTGGTCGTTGCGCTGCTATTTTTCTGGCTACTGGGGAGGGCCTAAGTATGGAAAAAATAGCCATGAATAAACACGACAATCGGCATAAACAAGCCATTGATGAGCCGCTTTGGTGGGGGCTGTTTAGCGCGGGCGGCGTTTGTTTTGCCGTCTTGCTGCCCGCCGTGATTCTCTTTATCGCCGTTCTACTGCCCCTTGGCCTGCTGCCTGCCGAAGCGCTGAGCTATGAGCGCGCATCGGCACTGCTGTTTAGCGTACCGGGCTTTCTGTTTGTTGGGGCGGTGGTCTGTTTGCCGCTCTTTCACGCCGCCCACCGCCTGCGCCATGGGATGTTTGATATCAGCGTGGGTAATGACTCAATCAACAAAAAACTAATGTACGGTGGGGCTGCGTTGCTTAGTATTGTGGCGCTGGGTTTAGTCGTGGCGGGCTTCCTGGGTTAAACGGCTCGCTGCAAGCATTTCGCCTCAACAGATAAAAAGAGACTGGCATGATCAACGGACTCACTGAAACGGAACTCTATGCACCAGTCGAGTGGCAGGATCGCTCCGATGGCTATCAGGATATTTTGTACCACACCACTGCCGATGGCATTGCCCGCATTACCATCAACCGGCCAGAGGTTCGCAACGCCTTTCGCCCGCTAACGGTTAGCGAGATGGCCCAAGCGCTTAACCGCGCCCGCCACGACAGCGCTATTGGCGCCATTCTGCTGACTGGCGCAGGCGACAAAGCGTTCTGTTCCGGCGGTGACCAGCGCATTCGCGGAGACTATGGCGGCTACCAGGATGAAGAGGGCACCCACCACCTCAACGTGCTGGATTTCCAGCGCGATATTCGTACCTGCCCTAAACCGGTAGTGGCGATGGTGGCGGGCTACGCCATCGGCGGCGGCCACGTGCTGCATCTAATGTGCGACCTGACCATTGCCGCCGACAACGCGATTTTCGGCCAAACAGGCCCTAAAGTCGGCTCCTTCGATGGCGGCTACGGCGCTTCTTATATGGCGCGCATTGTGGGCCAGAAAAAAGCCCGGGAGATCTGGTTTTTATGCCGCCAATATAGCGCCGCCCAAGGGCTGGAAATGGGGCTGGTGAACCACGTGGTGCCATTGGACGAACTGGAAAAAGAGAGCGTGCGCTGGTGCCGGGAAATGCTACAGCACAGCCCCATGGCGCTGCGTTGCCTAAAAGCCGCGCTCAATGCCGACTGCGACGGCCAGGCCGGGCTGCAGGAATTGGCGGGCAATGCCACCATGCTCTACTACATGACCGAAGAGGGGCAGGAGGGCCGTAACGCCTTTAACGAAAAGCGCCGCCCGGACTTCTCCCGCTACCCGCGTAACCCTTAATGCAGCTGGCGCTCTATCGCTACTCCCTCCCGTTCCTCCAGCCGTTAGTGTTTAAAGGAGAGCGGCTGGCGAATAGAGAAGGGCTGTTAGTTTCCATTAACGGGCAGTGGGGCGAGATTGCCCCGCTACCTGGCTTCTCGACTGAAACGCTGGCGGAAGCTGAAGCCGAAAGTCTGGCCTGTTTGGCTGCGTTGAGCCGAGGCGAAAAAGTCTCCCCAGCACTGCAATCGGTGCAGTTTGGGTTTGACTGCGCCCAACGCTCTTGGCCAAGCAATCTTCCTGCTTCTTTGCCGCCCTACCCGTTGCTCCAGGGTGCGCCTGCCGCGCTAATCCAGTCTCTTCCAACCGCCGATTGGCAAGCGTCGCCACCGTCTCGGCTTAAGCTAAAGGTGGCGCGCTATGCTATGGAAGAGGAGCTAGCGCTGATCGAACAGCTTGCCGCCCGGCTGCCGACGACCAAGCTGATTCTGGATGCCAACGGCGGCTGGACACGGCAAGAAGCTCAGCGCTTCTGTGAGCGCCTGCCCCTTAAACAGATCGACTACCTGGAAGAGCCCTGCGCTACCTTCGCTGACACTATCGCTGTTGCAGAAGCCACCGGGGTGGCCATTGCCCTGGATGAAACGCTAACGCGCGGGGAGGAGTGGAACTATCACCCGCAGCTTAAAGCCCTGGTGATCAAACCCTCGCTGGTCGGCTCGCTAAGCATCTGCGGGGCACTCGTTCAACGAGCAAGGGCGGGTAACCTTCGCGTGGTGATCTCCTCTAGCTTTGAGTCCGATCTGGGCCTTGGGCTGTTGAGTCGGCTGGCTAGCGTGTGGGCGCCCGATGAGCCGCCGGGGCTGGATACTGGCCACTGGCTTACCGAGCGCGTGACCACTGCAACGGGCGAAGTGATGACAGAAAGCTTGCACTGCCTTTCTAACATGGAAAATTCAGCGTGAAAGATACTTGCCCTATTCACTACTGGGCCAAAGAGGCCCCGCAGCATATCGCCATAGAGGCGGGCTCGGTAAAGCTTAGTTACCTAACACTCAATCGCCGCGTCGCATCTTTAGCGCAGCAACTGGCTCGGAAAGGTTTTGTGCCAGGTGATCGGCTAGTGGTTCCTGCAAAAGGCTCACTTGAGTCTTTGCTGCTGGCGTGGGCCTGCCTGCGGGCTGGGGTTGTTTTCTGCCCGCTTAACCCTGCCTTTCCTGTTGCCCAGCAGCTCGACATGGCCAAACGCTTGCAGGCTGGCAGCGTTTGCCAAACGGAAAGCGTCGACGATTACTCCTCCCAGCTAACGTCGATTACCCTGGATTTCCTGGCGGAAGCTGATGCAGATGAGCCTCCGGCGCTCGATGGGCGCCAGCTGTGCAACACCATTTTTACCTCAGGCTCCAGCGGTACGCCCAAGGCGGTGCTGCATCGCGTGGCCAATCATTTGGCCTCCGCTCGTGGCTCGGCGTCGTTTATTCCCGTTGATCAAAACAGTGGCTGGCTACTCTCGCTGCCGCTGTTTCATATCGGTGGCTACGCTATTCCGTTCCGCGTTTTTATGGCCGGTGGGCGGATTATTCTTGATGACGAGCCGCACACGCTTCCCGCACGCCTTGAGCAACAATCGATTACCCACCTTTCACTAGTGCCTACTCAGCTTTGGCGGCTGCTGAAGGCGGGCTTTTCGCCCCAGCGCACGCAGTTGCGCGAGCTGCTACTGGGCGGCGCGGCGATTCCCGCTCCGTTGGTTGCAAAGATGACCTCCTTGGGGCTAACACCGAAGGTTAGCTATGGGTTATCGGAAATGGCCAGCCAGGTTTGCACTGGTATACCCACCGCACCGGGCGTCGTCGGTAAGGCGTTGCCGGATCGTGAAGTGAGGGTTGTTGAGGGTGAGATACAGGTGCGTGGCGAGACCCTGTTCTGCGGTTATTTGAATAACGGCGAGATTGATCCAGCCCTCAATGACGAAGGCTGGTTTGCCACCCGCGACAAGGGGCACTTCAATTCGGAAGGTGCGCTGGTGGTGGAAGGTCGGCTCGATAACGGCTTTATCTCCGGTGGCGAGAATATTCAGCCAGAAGCAATCGAGCAGCGCTTGGTCGACCACCCCGGCGTTGCCCAGGCGCTAGTGGTACCGGTGCCCCACCCCGAGTGGGGGGAGCGCCCGGTGGCGTTTATCGATTGGCATGGAGAAGGCGTGACAGAACAGGCGCTAAGCACTTGGGTACGCGAAGCGCTACCCGGCTTTATGGTGCCCGATGCCTGGCTAGCTTGGCCGCCTGGAGTGGGCTTTAAACCCTCCCGCACGCGGTTTGCTGAGCTGGCGCGGGCACGCGTGGATTTTACCGTTTAGCGGCGCAACCCATTGGTGACTTAATACCTATTCCGCTAGGCCAGCAGCGTCCAGCATGGCGTGGAGCAGAACGTTACAGCCTGCATGAACGTGTTCCGGCGTGGCGCTTTCGATCTCGTTGTGACTAATGCCGTCCTTGCAGGGAATAAAGATCATTGCCGCAGGAGCTACGCGGCCTACAAACATCGCATCGTGGCCCGCGCCGCTGATGATGTCCATATGCGATAGGCCTAGCTGCTTCGCCCCTTCACGCACCGCATCAACACACTCTTTGTTGAAGTGTTCCGGGGCAAAATCCGCTGTGGGCGTTAATTCATATGCCAGCCCGTGGCGTTGGCAAATGTCTTCCACGGCGGCGGCCACCGCTTTGCCCATTGCGATAAGGGCTTCAGGCTCCCAGTGGCGCATATCCAGAGTCATTTTAACCTGACCGGGAATCACGTTACGTGAACCGGGGTGCAGCGTCATGCAGCCCACCGTGCCACGGCCGTGGGGCTGATGTTCAAAGGCGATACGGTTGAGCGCTTGGGTGACTTCGGCTGCGCCCATCATAGCATCCCGACGTAGGTTCATCGGTGTAGGGCCTGCGTGGGCTTCAAGTCCAGTCAGCGTTAAGTCGAACCACTTCTGCCCAAGTCCGCCGATAACCACACCAATAGTGGTGTCGGTATCTTCCAAAATCGGGCCCTGTTCAATGTGTGGTTCAAAGTAAGCTTTGATCTCATCTGGCGAGACGCTGTCGCAGCCGCGGTAGTGAATGGCGTCCAGGGCATCGCTTACCGTGACGCCATCAGCGTCGGTGCGCGCCATCATGGCGTCAAATTCCAGCTCGCCGCTGAACACCCCGGAGCCCATCATGCAGGGCGGAAAGCGACAGCCCTCTTCGTTAGTCCAGGCTACGACTTCGATAGGGGATTGCGTGGTGATGTTGTGCTGGTTAAGGGTGCGGATCACTTCCAGGCCAGAGAGCACGCCGAAGCAGCCATCGTACTTGCCGCCGGTAGGCTGGCTATCCAAGTGGCTGCCTGCCATGACAGTTTTGGCGTTGGGGTCGCTGCCTTCCCGGCGGGCAAAAATATTGCCGATATTATCAATCCGTATCGTGCAGCCCTCGGCACGGCACCACTGGATAAAGAGGTCACGCCCCTGGCGTTCTAGATCGGTAAGCGCCTGGCGATTAACGCCGCCTTTAGGGGTGGCGCCTAGTTTGGCCATCTCCATTAGTGCTTCCCAGAGGCGGTCACTGTCAGTGCGCAAATCAGCTGTAGCGATTTTCGGTTCAGCAAACGAGTTCATATGACTTCCTTTTATTGAGCACGGAGGAAGCTGGCGACTCCCCGATTATTGTTTGGCTCATTGCTAGAGTAGAGATAAAAAAGCCGACGTTACGTATAGATTCTCTAACGTGAACAAAAGAAAAGCGTAATTTTATAAACGTGTTTGCTGGCGCATGCTGAGACCAAGTCTTATAGCGATGGAGCTGGACAGCATGTTTGGAATAAAAAGCAAAACGAAGCCTGAAGCATCGAGCTCTTCTATGGAGGAGGGGTCTTCTAAAACGGCGCTTAATCAGCACTACTGGATGCCGTTTAGTGCTAACCGCGACTTCCATGCCAATCCGCGGGTTATCGCCGGGGCGGAAGGGCGCTACTACATTGATGACCAGGGCCGTAAGCTGTTTGATTCGCTTTCCGGGCTATGGACCTGCGGCGCGGGGCATAACCGTGAAGAGATCCAAAAAGCCGTAGCGGCACAGCTAGGCAGTCTCGACTTTGCACCTGGTTTTCAAATTGGCCACCCGCTGGCGTTCAGACTGGCGGAAAAGGTGGCCAGCCTTACGCCATCCGGGCTGGATCATGTGTTTTTCACCAACTCAGGTTCGGAAGCCGCTGATACCTCGGTGAAGATGGCCAAGGCCTACTGGCGGCTAAAAGGTAAACCTGAGAAGACCCGCATGATCGGCCGCGCCAAGGGCTACCACGGGGTGAATATTGGCGGTACCAGCCTGGGCGGGATTGGTGGCAATCGCAAACACTACGGCCAGTTGATGGACGTAACGCATCTGCCGCATACCCTTCAGTCTGGTCACGCCTACACTCGTGGCCAAGCGGAAACCGGTGCCGAGCTTGCCGATGCATTGCTCGATCAAATCGCCCTGCACGATGCCTCCACCATTGCGGCGGTGATTGTTGAGCCAATGTCCGGCTCTGCGGGTGTTATCGTGCCGCCAAAAGGCTATCTGGATCGGCTGCGTGAGATCTGTACTGCCCATGACATCCTGCTGATTTTTGACGAAGTGATTACCGCCTTTGGGCGCAGTGGCGCGACCACCGGCGCCCAAGCCTTTGGCGTAACGCCGGATATCATGAACGTGGCGAAGCAGATCACCAACGGCGCCATCCCCATGGGCGCAGTGATCGCTTCCAGCGAGATTTTCGACACCTTTATGCACGCCGGTGGCCCCCAACACGCCGTTGAATTCCCCCATGGTTACACCTACAGCGCCCACCCAGTGGCCTGCGCGGCGGGTCTGGCTGCGCTTGAGATGATGGAGCGAGAAAACTTCCCAGCTCAGGTTAGCGCCATCGCACCTGCCTTTGAGCAGAAACTGCACGCCCTGAAAGGCCGCAATCACGTTGTCGATATTCGTAACTACGGCTTAGCGGGTGCCATTCAGCTAACGCCACGGCACGGCGACCCCATCATTCGCCCGAGGGATGCTCATATGGCGCTTTGGGAGGCTGGCTTCTACGTGCGCTACGGCGGCGACACTCTGCAGTTTGGCCCTCCCTTTGGCACTACCGAGGCCGAGCTGGAGCGCTTGTTCGACGCGGTGGCCACCACCCTGGATTCGTTAGCCTAAGAGTCGTTGGCATAACCGACTGACCTAAATTTCAGAGAGTTTAAATATGAGTGTTGTTTCCCACCTGATCAACGGCGAGTTAGTTGAAAGTAAGCGCACGCTGGATGTGACCAACCCTTCAACGGGTAAAGTGATTCGCCAAGTGGCTGACGCAGATGCCGCCGATGTAGAGCGCGCCATTGCCGGCGCCCAAGCGGCGTTTCCCGCCTGGCGAGATACGCCGCCCGCTAAGCGCGCCCAGGTGATGTACCGCTTTAAGCAATTGCTCGAAGATAATGCTAACCGCTTGGTACAGCTGGTCAGCGAAGAGCACGGCAAAACCCCCGAAGATGCCATGGGCGAACTCAAGCGCGGCATCGAGAACGTCGAGTATGCTTGCGGTGTGCCGGAGCTGCTAAAAGGTGAGTACTCCCACAATGTAGGGCCGGGCATTGATGCTTGGTCAAACTTCCAGCCGTTGGGTGTGGTGGCAGGTATTACCCCGTTTAACTTCCCCGCCATGGTGCCGCTGTGGATGTATCCCATGGCGATTGCCTGCGGTAATACCTTCATCCTTAAACCTTCAGAGAAAGATCCTTCAGCGGCCATGGCCGTAGCTGAACTGCTTCAAGAAGCGGGGCTACCCAAAGGTGTCATGAATGTAATTCACGGCGGGCGCGAAGCGGTGGAAACGCTGTTAGATGCCAAGGCCGTTAAAGCCATTTCCTTTGTTGGCTCAACGCCAGTTGCCGAAGCGATTTATTCGCGCGGTTCCGCTGCGGGTAAGCGCGTTCAGGCATTGGGTGGGGCGAAGAACCACGCGGTAGTGCTGCCGGATGCCGACCTGGAGAACGCCGCCAATACCTTAATGGGCGCAGCGTTTGGTAGTTGTGGCGAGCGCTGCATGGCGATCTCGGTAGCGGTCTGCGTGGGCGACCAGACCGCAGAGCGTTTGGTTGAAACCCTACTTCCTAAAATCGCTCAGCTAAAAGTTGGCCCCGGCACCAAGCGGGATCTGGATATGGGGCCACTGGTGACGGCGGAGCACCGCGATAAAGTACTTGGCTACATCGAAGATGGCGTAAGGGCTGGCGCGACGCTGGTCGCCGATGGCCGTGACCTGAAAGTCGCAGGCTTCGAGGAAGGCTATTTTGTGGGTGGCTGCCTATTCGATAACGTCACCGCCGAAATGCGCATTTACCAGGAAGAGATCTTCGGGCCAGTGCTCTGCGTCATGCGGGTCGCTAGCCTGGACGACGCCATGCAACTGATCAACGACCACGAGTACGGCAACGGCACCTGCCTGTTCACCCGCGATGGCGAAGCTGCCCGTCGCTTTACCGATGCTATCGAGGTTGGCATGGTCGGGGTGAACGTGCCGCTACCAGTGCCCGTGGCCTACCACAGCTTTGGTGGTTGGAAGCGCTCGTTGTTTGGCGACTTGCACGCCTACGGGCCAGACTCGGTGCGCTTCTACACCCGCCGGAAAGCAGTTTCTCAGCGCTGGCCATCCGCGAGCGAAGCGACACGGGCGGAGTTCTCGTTCCCTGCCAATCAAAGTTGACGTTCTAAGGTAAATAGGAGATCTTCTCAGCACCGTCGTTCTGCGACGGTGCTTTTTTTGGTGCCATCTTCGACGTAAGGGACGAGTACAGCGTGGCAAGAACCCAGGACGAAATTCGCCAGACCAACGTTAAGAAGATTCTTCAGGCGGCAGAGCAACTGTTTGCCGAAAAGGGTTATGCCGGTGCTTCCATGGGCGAAATCGCACAACTGGCAGAGATCCCCAAGTCCAACGTGCACTACTACTTCTCGACCAAAAAAGCGCTGTATCAAGATGTTCTGTTAGAGCTTCTCGAGGTGTGGAAACAGGATGCGCTCTGCTTCGAGCTCTACGATGATCCTCGCGTGGTGCTTTCCACCTATATTCGCGCCAAGATGAACCACTCCCGCAACCGCGCCCACGGCTCGAAAGTTTGGGCGGCCGAAGTCATGCAGGGCGCGCCGATCCTTAAAGAACGCCTGCGCGACAACCTTTATGAATGGGCCAAGCTGAAAGAGTCGAAAATTCGCGAGTGGGTCGAGTCAGGTCAAATCAACCCCGTCGAGCCTTCATACCTCCTTTATATGATTTGGGCCTCCACCCAGCACTACGCTGATTTTGACTACCAAATCTGCTTGCTTAATGACGACCAACCGCTGGACGACTTACAGTTCGAAAAGGCCGTGCAGTCGGTGACCTCGGTGATTTTGCGCGGGATTGGGTTGACGGCGTGAGCAGCACTCAACGACTGAGCTGCACAGACGTATCAAACTTATGCCGCTTACGTGACAGTAGCGTGCGGAACTTACGCATATTGTCGTCGCCATAAAGTACGCGATCGCAGAAACGGTCGTACTCATCTAAATCAGCGACTGTCACTATCAATACAAAATCACACTCGTCGGTTACCTGATAGCACTGCTTCACTTCAGGGGCGCTCAGCGCTGTTGTTAGAAAACGCTGGTAGAGTGATTTTTTATCCCGCTCCATGGTGACTTCAACCACCATGTGTAGGCACTGCTCTAGGGCGTCAGGGTTGAGTAGTGCTACCTCCTGCTCAATGATTCCAGCGCCGCGTAATCGATTAACGCGCTTTAAGCAGGCGGAAGGTGAAAGTCCTATCTTATCTGCTAGTGCTTGGTTGGTCAGGCTGGAGTTACGCTGAAGCTGATCAAGGATTCGTCGATCAATGGCGTCCATGAAATAAAATGTCCTTCCTGAGCTCATAAAGAACGAATAGTGATTGTTAGTGCGGAATTGAAAAGAAGATTCTGCGTGAGCCCCATTATCATAACCGTTGTTCTAAGGATGGCAACGGAGGCTTGATGCAGATAACAATTCATCATCTATTGGCTTGGATAACCCACCTATTAAAAGATGCGCTGCGCGTGTACCTGACGTTGCTCAAAATCCTGATTCCGGCATTGCTTATCGTCAAAGCATTAGAACTCTTGGGTGTCATTGGCTGGCTGGGAACGGTATTGGCTCCATTAATGAGCATACTCGGCTTGCCCGAGCAGTTGGGCGTTGTGTGGGCGGCGGCGCTCTTTACCAACTTGTACACCGCCATTGTGGTCTTTCTTCAAGTAGCCGGTGATATGCACTTGAGTACCGAGCAAGTAACGGTGCTGGGTGCATTGATGCTGATAGGGCATTCGATTCCTGTTGAAGGGGCTGTCGCCAAGCGCGCTGGCGTACCGTGGTGGGCTACGTTACTCCTGCGCGTAGGTGGGGCTTTGCTGCTTGCTTGGCTCTTGCACTGCTTCTATTCGTATTTTGGTTTGTTGCAAGCGCCAGCAGCACTGGTATGGCAACCAAGCTTGTCACCAGCGCCGACGCTAAGCAACTGGGCTATAGCACAGCTTGAAACCCTAGCGCTTATCTTTGTGATTATTTTAGCGCTGATTGTGCTCCTAAAACTTCTGAAAAAGCTCGGCCTGGAGCGCTGGATTCATCTTGGCTTGCTACCACTACTCAAACTATTAGGCATTGGCCGTTCGGCGGCTAACGTTACCGTGATTGGGTTCACGTTGGGATTAAGCTACGGCGCAGGGTTGCTGATTCGGGATGTGCAAAACGGTGCGCTTAACAAGCGGGATAGCACGCTTGCACTGTGCTTTCTCGGCCTCTGTCATAGCGTTATAGAAGACACGCTGCTTATCTTGATGCTCGGGGCCGATATAGCGGGCATCTTGTGGGCAAGGTTACTCTTTGCCGTTATTGTCACCGCGATGATTGCCCGTTGGCCTAGGTTCATTGCTCGATTAGATGAACGAAAGCGACAGTAAACCCCTTAGCCAAGTTTTCTTTGTTTGAACACCACTTTGTCGTTGGTGATCAGACCTAGCCGACCAAAATGGCAGATTTTGTAAGACATTCGCTATTGGTTTTGTAAGATATCTCTTAAAAATCGATGACTGAATTGATTTCGCTAGGAGATGCTGTAGTTTTTCTTGGCGTTGCTAGCAGAGCTAAAGTCTCGAGCAATAAATGGCATCGACTTAATACGACTTTTTATTGAAAAGCCCTTTCTCAGCAAAATGAAAAGGGTTGATCACTCATGGCGGCATTCAGTATTGATGGCGCTTATATTTAGCCTTACCGGGTTTTCAGCCTGGATTCAACTAGTAAGTGCAGCACCTGCGGTTTCTAGTGCTCCTAAGTATTCGCCTAAGAACACCTGCGCTGGGGTTCGGTATCCCAGTCGCTTCCTTGGTCTATCGTTTAGCTTATTGACGACACTTCGTAGCTCGGCATTGGTCACTTTGCGAAAGTCAGTACCTTTAGGAAAATACTGCCTAATCAGACCATTGGTGTTTTCATTAGTACCACGCTGGCATGAGCGGTACGGGTCGCAAAAATAGGTCTTAGCCGAGACGGCCTTGGCAACTTTCCGGTGCTCAGCGAATTCCGACCCATTATCCAAAGTGATGGAGTGCACTGCCCCTCGGCGTGGTGCCAATAACCGCGTCATTGCCTGAGCCGTTCTAGTGGCGGTGATTGTTGGCAGCCGCGCTGCCAAGAGGTAGCCACTGCGTCTTTCGACCAGGGTCACCAGTCCAGATTCTTTGTGGCCCTTAAGCACCGTGTCGCCTTCCCAATGGCCGATATGGCGCCGTTCTTCCACCTTGGCAGGGCGCTGCTCAATGCCTACTCGGTGCGGGATTTTGCCTAACCCCGCCCGCTTAGCCAATTGGCGCTGATAGCGCCGCTGGCGTGGCAGTCGGAGCCGTTTCCATAAGGTTCCACCGTGCTTCTTGTCGTCCCAGATTAACGCATAGATCCATTGATGGCTTACGCAGACCCCGTTGGCATTGGCCATGAAGCCACTGATTTGCTGAGGGCTCCATTCGTCCATCAATTGGTCAGTGACCCAGCGAATCAGGCTGGGCAGCCGCTTCGTCACTTTCCAGGCAGTGCGTCGACGCTGATCACTTGCCGATTGAGCCTGTTCAGGCGCATAACCACTGGTCAGACCGTTGCGCTTTATCTCGCGACTAATGGTACTGCTATGGACACCAATCGCCTTAGCTATCTTTCGCTGGCTAATGCCGGTCTCAAGATAGGCAAAAATTTGGTATCGTTGGCTCTGGGTCAGTTGTCGGTATCCCATGCTCTGCTTCACTTTGGTAGGTAAGGCAGAGAGGGTACCGGCGCTGACCCTCCTGCCTCTACCTTGTGGTCCAAAGTGCTGCGGTTATTCTATGAATCCAGGAGGCGCATGCCCCTATTTATTTCGATTATCACCAGCTTTCCTACCGTCATCTTTACGGTACTACTAAGTGTTGCCGTTCTTTACTGGTTAGTTTCGCTATCGGGATTGGTCGATAGCGACGTAGTCGAGGGTGATGTTGGCGAAGGCGGTTCGCTGGCGTTGGGCGGTTTACTGGCGACGCTGGGCTTACACGGCGTTCCCCTGCCGCTAGTGATTACGCTGCTGGCATTAACCGGCTGGCTGTTTAGCTATTTTGCAATGCTGTTGTTAGGAACCCACCTAACCCCAGGCCTGTTGCTGTGGGTGTTTAATAGCGTCGTGCTGATATTAGGGTTTGTTGTCGCCACTATCGTAACGTCCTTTCTGATTCGCCCTTTGCGGCCCCTTTTTCGACCCGCTCAGCACCTGCCTATTGAGCAGCGTTTGACAGGTAAGCAGTGCACGGTTCGCTCGGCAGAGGTGACAAAAGAGAAAGGTCGCGCCGATGCGCATATCGATGGCGATCATCTTATTTTGCAAGTGCGAAGCGACTCAGCGCTGGTGCGCGGCGAGCGCGCCATCATTATTCAGTACCTGTTGACTGAAGATGCGTATTGGGTGGTATCTGAAAAAGATTTTGAAGCCGGCTTAGCCGATTAATTGCCTTGGTGCAGGAGATAAAGATGGATTTGTCGTGGATCATGCCACTACTGGTGACTGTCAGTGTGATTGTTATTGCACTGCTTGCGATACTGGCACTGTTTAAAGCCTTTTATCGAAAAATAGATCAAGGCCAGGCATTAATCGTTAATGACCTTTCCTCAACGCCCAAGGTTTACTTTACCGGGGCTATGGTGCTGCCCGTTGTTCACCGTTCCGAAACCATGAAGGTGTCGGTGATCACCCTGGAGCTTAATCGTACCGGGAAAGAGGGGCTGATTTGCCGCGATAATTTGCGTGCCGACATTAGCGTAGCATTCTACCTACGCGTCAATGCCACTGCCGAAGACGTCTTGCGCGTTGCTAAATCCGTTGGCGTAGGTCGTGCTTCCGATCGCGATGCCGTTAATGAGTTGTTTAACGCCAAGTTCAGTGAAGCATTGAAGACCGTCGGTAAAAAGATGGACTTCATGCAGCTCTTCGAAGAGCGCCAGCAGTTCCGCGACGCCATTGTTGAGACCATTGGTCAGGATCTTAATGGCTATATTCTCGAAGACGTTGCCATTGATTATTTAGAGCAGACGCCAAAAAGCTCGCTGGATCCGAACAATATTCTGGATTCAGAAGGTATCAAATGCATCACCGAGATTACCGCCCGGCACAATGTTGAAACCAACCGCCTGGAGCGCGACCAAGAGCTGGAAATTCAGCGCAAAAATGTATCGGCTCGTGAAGCCGCATTAGAGCTTGAGCGAACTCAGGCCGATGCCGAGGCGCGTCAGCGTCGTGAAATCGAAAGCCTGCAGTCTCGTGAGCAGTCTGAAGCCGAGCAGGTGCTTCAGCAAGAACGTGCGAAAAGCGAAGCCGCGCGGATTAAAACCGATGAAGAGCTGGCGATTGCCGAAGAGAACAAGCAGCGCCAGATCGAAATGGCCACCAAGGCCCGCGAGCGTGCGGTACAAATCGAAGAGGTGCGCATTCGTCAGGCGAAAGAGCTTGAGGATGTGACCCGCGAGCGCGCGGTAGAAATTGAACGAATCGGTATGGAGAAAGCGCTGGAAGAAGAGCGCAAAGAGATTGCCGACATTACCAGCCAGCGTATTGCGGTTGAGCGCAGCGTGGCTGAAGAAGAAGAGAATATTAACGATGTGCGCAACCGCGCTGAAGCTGAGCGTCAGAAGGTCACACGCCTGACCGCAGCTCAAGCCGAAGCGGAAGAGCGCAAGCTCAAAGAAGTGCGCGCCGCGGAAGCAGTCTTCGAGCGCTCCAAGCTGGAAGCGGAAGAAGCGGTTATTCGCGCCCAAGCTGATCTGGATGCGGCAGAGAAGAAATCCGCCGCAGAAGAGAAGCAGGCGCGTGGCCAACAAGCACTTGCCGCGGCAGATGGGTTGGCCGAAGCACAAGTGCTGGAAGCACGTGCTCACGCCCAGCGCAGTGAAGGCTTTGCCCAGGCCGAAGTTAAAACGGCCAATGCGAAAGCTGATGAAGATGCCGGACTGGCGGAAGTGCGTATTCTTGAACAGCGCCTTGAAGCCGAGGCCATGGGCGAGGAAAAACTGGGCACCGCAAAAGCACAGGCTCGGGAAGCAATGGCTAAAGCCGAAGCGAATGGCTTGGTCGAAAAGCTGCGCGCTTACGACAATATGTCCGAAGAGGCTCGCCACTTCGAAGAGTTCCGCATGAACTTGGAAGTCCACGAGAAAGAAGTCATGGCGCAAATCGAAGCCCAGCGCATCGGTATGCTCGAAAATGGCAAAGTGATGGCTGCCGCGATGCAAAATGCCAAGTTTGAGCTGATTGGTGGCGACAGCGATGTGTTTGAAAAGCTCACCGCCGGCCTAGGCTACGGTAAAGCAGTGCAAGGCGTGCTTGATAAATCGCCGGCGCTGCAAGCCACGCTGGCTGGCTTGGCGAGCCGTGCTATGAACCCAGGCAAGTCTTCCGAGTCTGCCTAAAGGCTGGGCGGCTCTCGAAGGGGAGAGCCGCCTTACCCTTACCGGTAGTCTCGCGCTAAGCAGCCGGTGACTTTTCGTACAAACCCTGAGACCGCAACTGTCACCCATTGCGGTCTTTGCTATTTCTAGTGAGCACTTTTTCAGGATGAACACTATGTCGAAGGAGCACGCTTCGGTTGAAAATATCGTCAGAGAAAGCACCGCATTTGAGACGATTCAGCGGCGGTTGAGAACCCGGGGCGGCGAGCTGGGCGCATCGATCGGTAAACTGAATGAAGCCCGCGCTGACGTTTTCGGTAGCAGCAGCATGGCGCTTTTAGGCAGAGCCCGGGTACGCACCGAAAATAACGCCATTGCTCGCGATATGGTGCGCATTGGTGAGCAAATTCTGTTTGGCTTCAATGTTCAATTAGGGTTGCGTAAAGAGCTGGAAGCGAGCGATATCTTTGCGCTTTATCACCTCAAAGATGATGAAGAGGGGCTTGAGTTAAGTGAAGCGCCGATGGCGGATAGCTTCCTCACCGAGAGCCGCTTTGTTCAGGATTTCAAAGAACTACAGAAATACTACAGTCACGCTACGCTGGTTCAGCTGGTCACCCTGAACAACAAACTGCTGATCGCTTTTCAAATAGGTGAAAAACTTAGCGACCTGCGTGTCTTCCGCTGGGAATTAGCCGCGAGCGGCGAGGTGAGCCGCTATATCGATAATCGTGGTGAGCGTGACCTGATCTTTCCTGACCGCTTTGCTTTCCCCTGGCAGACAGCAGGCCGGGATATGCAAGAGCAAGGCCGTGCGCCCCATCTGAATATCCTTGATACGGTCTTCGTTGATAACCTGCGCGGCAACATTACCTTCAAAATTGAGAACAACACCAGCAGCGGCGAAGGCGTCTTTACCGACCCAGTGGAGTCAGACTCCCAGTCGCTGGACGATGCCAGCTTTGAATATGCTGATCTTGGTGCAGTGGTGCTGATCCGCATTTTGCCCTTCAATGAGAAACAGTGGCGCTACTATCTTTTTAATCGTGGCGAGCAGCACGTTAAACGTGTCGATGCCATGGCGGGCTCGGTGGTTGAGCTGCCGGAAAACCACGGCCTGATTTTTCCTTCAGGCTACTACTTAAATACCGGTGAGTTGACCACCTACGAAGTCCCCGAGGAAGACCTGCGTTTCAAGCGCATGGTTCGCTCGCCAAACGGCGAAGATGTTCTTTACATTTTCTACGCGCCGCAAACCGGCCAGGTGGTGCTTTATCGCTACAACTTGATCCGCAAGCAGGTCGATACTCCCATGGTGGGGCACGGGGCGGCGATACTTGAAAACGGTCACCTGGCGATTTTTTACGCTGAAGACGAGCCCACGCTGGTTCATCCTATCCAGGTATGGGCGACGCCCTTTATGTCGGAGCGATTTCATGCTCAGGATGCGGTGCGTAACGATACGCCACTAGGCCGAATCGGTAACCCTGATCTGGTACGCGGCATTGCCGAGCTCAATAGTATTGTGCAGCTCGCTAACGAGCAGCAGGCGTCAGAGCGCCACTTTAACGCCATCATCCGGCGGGTCGACCGCACGCTGAACCAGTTCCACTGGATTGGTGAAGCTGATTTCCAGACAATCCAGGCCGCGCTTGAGCAGCTAAAACACACCGCTGAAATGATGCTCGATGAGTATGAGAAAGTCCAGGCGATTCGTGCCCAGACAGCCCAGGCGCTAGACGAGGTTGAAAAACAGCAGGCGACGCTGCTGCGGGAGCTCAAGCCCAGTAGTTGGAAAACCCCCGATCTATTTGTTACCTACTTAAAGCACTTACGCGACCATCGTGGTCGGCTGATGGCGTTGCGCGAGCGCCGCTATCTTGATGAGGAGCGCCTGCAAACGTTAGAGCAAGCGCTGGATAAAGCGGAACAGTCGCTGACCCAGCAGACCTTTAGCTTTCTTGCCCAGCCTGAAGCCTTGGACGGGTACCGAGAAACCCTGGCGACATTGAAAGAGCAGGTGGGCGAAGCGGAAAATCGCCAGCAGCTAGCAGAGTGCGTGGGGCGCTATCGCGAGTTGACTGCGGGCCTGGATATGATTCAAGGGCTGCTGTCGTCGATGTCCGGTGGAGATGCTATCGAGCAAACGCGGATCACCGAGAATATCTCTAGTATCTACGCCTCGATTAATCAGCAGCGCTCCGAGGCTGAGATCCGTTTAAGAGAGCAGGGCAGCGCAGAGGCTCAGGCGCAGTTTGCGGCCCAGATCCGGCTGTTTGAGCAGAGCCTGGCTAATGGCGTGGGTGCGCTGCGGGAACCCGACGACTGCGACCAGCTGATGACCCGCATACTCGACCAACTCCAGGAGCTGGAGAGTCAGTTCGGCGAATTTGATGAATTTTTAACCACCATTCTCGAACAGCGTGAAAGCGCCCACGAAAGCATCGAAGCACGCCGCCAGCAGCTGCAGAATGAGCGTCAACGCCGCGTCTCCACCCTAACCGACGCCAGCCAGCGGATTCTGGCCAACGTGGAGCGAAGAACGGAGCGCTTTGAAACCCTGGAAGAGCTGCATAGCTTCTTCGCAGCGGATGCCATGGTGGGCAAAGTGCGTAGCATGATCGATGAGCTACGCGAGATGGGCGGCAATCTTGAGGCGGACGATATCGCCGGTCGGCTTCGCTCCTCCCAAGATGCCGCCATGCGTAGCGTGCGCGACCGTTCCGATATCTATGAATCCGGTGGCGATGTTATTCGCCTGGGGCCGCGCCACCGCTTCAGCGTCAACCAGCAGCATCTTGATTTAACCCTGGTACCTCGCCAAGAGCGCATCATGCTGCACCTGACGGGCACCCAGTATTACGAGCCTCTGGAAGATGAGCGACTGACCGAGCTGCAAGACTACTGGGGTATGCTGCTGCCTTCGGAAAGCTCAGCGGTCTATCGCGCCGAGTATCTTGCTTATCGCTTTATGGACGAGTTGGCGAAGCCCGGTGCTAAGCCAATTAATGTCGAAGATTTCAGCGAGCTTCAGCGCCAGATTGCTAATTTTGCCTCACCGCGCTATCGCGAAAGCTACGAAAAAGGTATCCACGACCACGATGCTGCATTAATCGTACGCACCCTATGGCCGGCTCGCCAAAGCGCTGGTTTGCTAGGGTTTGGGCCACTGCCCCGGGCGCTGGCGATGCTGTTCTGGGCCGATCGCATTCACGATGAAGACGCGACCCGTAACCTGCGCGCTCGCTGTCTTTCGGCAGGCATTCTATGCCGCATTATGAATAGCGAGGATCTGCTACGGGCCTTGATTCAGGAAGTACAGCCGCAGCTTGATGCTTTTGTATCGGCCCAACAGATCAAGTGCTCGGTGAGTCAGATAAGCAGTGCCACTGACTTTCTGGTGCGCCAGTTGGCTGAAGAGGGCGAACGTTTTCCGGTCACCCAGTACGCCGCCAGCCTGGTGGAGAGCTTTACCACCTCCATGCAGCAGCAGGGCCACTACGCACACTTCCAAGAGGCCCTGGCGGTGGTGGCGGGTAACCCCGGTGCCCGCTGGGTGATCACTTCCCACTGGCTGCAGGCCCACGCGGGGCAAGCCAAGCAAGAGGCGTTGCTGCACTACCTGCCTGAAGCGATTGCTATGCTCAATACGGCTGACCGGTTAAGTACCGCGACCCATAATGTCGAGCTAGCCTTCACCGTTACCGGCCTACTGGGCCAGCATGGGCGTCTTGAACAACAGGAGCTCACGCTTCAGCTAGACGATTTTCAGGAGCGGCTGCGCCACCATGAACAGGTCGTCATACGCGACTGGACGGCACTGCAAGAGCGTCGTCAGCTGATTTTACGCGAGCAGCGGGAGCAGTTGCGGCTAGAAGAGTACCTACCTAAACCGCTCAACTCCTTTGTGCGCAACAAGCTGATTACCGAAAGCTACCTACCCATTATTGGCGATAACCTGGCTAAGCAGATGGGCACGGTGGGAGATACGCGGCGAACGGATAATAGCGGTTTGCTGATGATGATCTCGCCCCCCGGCTACGGTAAAACCACCCTGATGGAGTATGTGGCGAACCGCCTGGGGCTGATCTTTATGAAGATTAATTGCCCCAGCCTTGGTCACGATGTGACCTCGCTGGATCCTGACGCGGCTACCCACTCCACCGCCAGGGCCGAGCTGATCAAGCTCAACTTGGCGTTTGAAATGGGCAACAACGTGATGCTCTATCTGGATGATATTCAGCATACGCATCCGGAGTTTTTGCAGAAGTTTATCTCGCTATGCGACGGCAGCCGGCGGGTAGACGGTATCTGGAACGGGCGCACCAAGACCTACGATATGCGCGGTAAGCGCTTCTGCATCGCCATGGCGGGTAACCCCTACACCGAAAGCGGCGACGTGTTCAAAGTGCCCGACATGCTGGCCAACCGCGCCGATGTTTATAACCTGGGCGATGTATTAAGCGGCATGGAGGAGGTGTTTGCGCTCTCCTACATCGAGAACGCCATGAGTGCCAATACGGTGCTTGCCTCTTTGGCCACGCGGGGCATGGACGATTTTTACCGCTTTGTTGATATCGCCATGGGCCGTGAGGTGCCGAACACCGACTTTGAACACGACTATAGCGCCGCAGAGCGCGAAGAGATCGTGGCGGTGCTGAAGAATATGTTTAAAGCACGTGAAGTGGTGCTGCGCGTCAATCAGCAGTATATCGCCTCCAGCGCCCAAGCTGACGAGTACCGCACCGAGCCGCCGTTCCGGTTGCAGGGCAGCTACCGCAATATGAATCGGTTGGCGGAGAAGATGTCACCAATCCTCAGCGACGACGAGCTTGAAGCGATCATTGATGACCACTACGTCGGCGAAGCGCAGCTGTTAACCCACGGCGCTGAAGAGAATCTACTCAAGCTGAAAGAGCTTAGAGGCACCCTAAGCGAAGAGGATAAGCAGCGCTGGGAAGATATCAAACGAGAGTTCCAACGTCGGCAACTCACCGGTGGCAATGAAGAGACCGGTGCCCTTGTGGTGCGCCAACTGAGCTTAATTGCCGAAGGGGTTGGGCAGTGGGGGAAGGTAAGAACGGAGGATGGATAATGTTGCTGGAGGAACTACCCGAACACTAATCATGAGTCATTGATTGGAGATACTTAATCGTTAAAAGTCAGCCGCTGATTATCAGCGGCTGATTAATCATTTATCTAAAAGCACTCACTCAATAGCCGAGTAAGGATTTTCTGCCATTAAAAAAGCACGTAAGTCGGCTTTTTGAGCGTGGCTATGCAGCCACTCGCGTACGTCAAAGGCTTTTTGGTAGTCAACATCACCAAACTTGCTGCGATAGAGCTGCTCAAAGGTGTCACTGGTTTTTTCCTGACGTATCCGCTTTTGCCAGGCGTCTGTCAGTATGCTGTTAAGGTTACCTGCAAGTCCTTCGGCGACCAGCATTTCCCACTCGCCTTTATTCAGCCAAACGCCGCCTACACGAGCGCTATAGTCAATCCGGTGGGAATTATCTTTGGTGATTCGGAACTTGCTCATAATGCCGCCGGTCACCGGGCAAATAAGCGCGCCTACCGTATCTTCCGCCTCAACGCTCTCGACACCAGTATCATCAAATACATGTTCGGGGTGACGTTCTTTCCAGCTAATGTAATCTTCAATCAAGATCCAGTTGCCGCCGCAGTTGTCGCAAGTATGGCTACGGAAAAGGGCATCAATAAAGCTGGGAACTAATTTTCCCTGCTGGCATGCGGTACATTTCATCGGCGCGTTCCTACTACTAAGTTCATGATATCTTTCTCATATATGAAAGTTGTCACAAAGATTAATTAAGATCAAGTTGTTGCGCTGAAAAATAGGTACTTAGAGTAAAGTGATGCCTAGTATGACACGAAGAAAAAAGATCCATCTTTGAGAATAAAACTCATTATTTACTGTGTGTTCATCCTTTAGTCGTAGACTTGCCAACTGTCGGGAAACCTAGTGCTACCTGATTGCGGTGGTGCTTCCCCTATGGTCTATTGAAGCGCTAGGCTTTATTAAATCGATACGCTTCATTTAAGCAGTTTTTGGCATACACTTACTTTTTGTTACATATAAATATAAAGGAGCTCATCATGACTGATATAGCCGCGTTGCTTGGCAGTGACGCCGATAGTTTGCTTAATCACACGTGCCAGGGCGTACCCCGGGATAGCTTGCACCTGCCGGGCCCAGATTTTATTGACCGTGTTATGGCGGATAGTGACCGCAGCCCAGCGGTGCTGCGCAATATGCAGAGCTTTTTTAATCACGGCCGTTTGGCGGGCACCGGTTACCTCAGCCTGCTGCCAGTAGATCAGGGCATTGAGCACTCAGCGGGCGCTTCTTTCGCGCCTAACCCGCGCTACTTTGACCCGGCCAATATCGTTGAACTGGCACTCGAAGGTGGTTGTAACGGCGTGGCGTCGACGCTGGGCGTTTTGTCATCGGTGGCGCGGCGTTATGCCCACAAGATACCGATGATGCTCAAGCTTAACCACAACGAAACATTGAGCCATCCGGCGATATACGATCAGACGCTATTTGCCGATGTAGACCAGGCCCACGATATGGGGTGCGTGGCGGTGGGGGCGACGATTTACTTTGGCTCCCATGAGAGCCGTCGGCAAATCATGGAAATTAGCGAAGCCTTCGAGCGCGCTCACCAGTTGGGCATGGTAACGGTGCTGTGGGCTTATCTGCGCAATCCAGCCTTCAAGCAGGACGGTACCGACTATCACGTCTCCGCCGACCTCACCAGCCAAGCTAACCATATGGCCGCTACCCTTAAGGCGGATATCGTCAAACAGAAACTACCCGAGAACAACGGCGGTTACCGTGCAGTAGGCTTTGGCCATACTCATGACAATGTCTACAGCGAGCTAACCACTGACCACCCCATTGATTTGGCCCGCTACCAGGTCGCCAACTGCTTTATGGGCCGCGCGGGTTTGATTAATTCCGGCGGGGGCTCCAAGGGGCATTCTGATCTCGGCGAAGCGGTGCGCACGGCGGTGATCAATAAACGTGCCGGTGGTATGGGCTTGATCTCAGGGCGTAAGGCGTTCCAAAAACCGATGCAGGAAGGCGTTGAGCTGCTGCATGCGATTCAGGATGTCTATCTCTCTACCGATGTAATGGTCGCTTAAGCTGGCTATTGGCTGACCGTAGACCTTAAACGAGCACCAGTAAACTTGATGAATATTAATTAATATTAAATAATCGTCGCATTGAGATGTTTAAAACGGCATACGCTTAAGGAGCTATATCATGAGTGGAAAGCCTGCAGCACGTATTACCGACCTTACCGCGTGCCCTATACCAGGGCACGGAACAAACCCGTTGGTAAGTGGCTCGCCTGATGTTTTTTACGATGGGTTGTCTGCCGCAAGACTAGACGATAAATCTGCATGTGGCAGTCCTATTACCCACGAGGTTTCATCCACCGTATTCGTCAATAGTAAGCCTGCTGCTGTCCTGAGCAGTGTGGGTGCCCACGGTAATGTAGTCATCACCGGGTCGGGGACGGTCATCATCGGTAAGTAGTGATTTCTGCCCCCTCTGATCAGAGCGCTGGCGGCCGTTAAAAAAGCCTGAAAATTGCCATCCAGACCCTTGAAAATCGACTGACCGCTCCTATTTTTTACAGCGTAGAGGCTGCTTCTGTGGGTTGCGTAAGAGGCTGCCTCTTATGACAACTTTCATAGTCTGCTTAACGTAGGAGGTGTTCGATATGTTCGATGATCTCAAGCGTTTTGAAACCGGTTTGCCTCGCCAGTTTGACTGGTTTAGCCAGTTGCTGGATGGCTTCTTGCCTGACACCAATGTGATGGATATTCGCGCGGTGCCGCGTGGTAGTTTCCCGATGATCAATGTCGCTCGGAGCGACGATGCCGTGAGGGTCTATGTGTTTGCGGCGGGTCTGGCACCCTCGGATTTGACCATCGATGTTCAGGATAATGTGCTGACACTGCGTGGCAAACGCGATGCTGTGACGGGCAGTAATGAAGATGGCAGCTCCCGCCCGGTATTTCGTCGTGAGCGCGCCAGCGGTGAGTTTGTTAGAGCGATTGCGCTCCCCGACGGTCTCGATGCCGAACGGGCAGAGGCACGCCATGCCCATGGTGTGTTCGAGATCGTGTTGCCTAAACGCGAAGAACTCAAGCCGCGGCGTATTGATGTTCAGGCGGCGTAAATCATGTTTGTTAACCTTGAAGAAGGAGGGATAAATCATGAATAACGTTGTTCGTTCATCCAACCACTCCCCGCTGCAACAAGGTGGCGAAGAGCAACGCCGTGAAGAAACCCTGCTGCCAGCGGTGGATATTATTGAGGAGTCTAACGCGCTCAAACTGGTGGCGGATATGCCCGGCGTGACTAATGAGACGCTGAAAATAGAGCTCGACAACAACGTGCTGAGCTTGGAGGGTGAGATAGCGCTAAATATGCCCGAAGGGCTGAGCGCGCTGCACGCCGAGGTTCGCGGCCAGCGTTTTGCGCGGCGTTTTAACCTCAGTCACGAAGTGGACAGTGATGCCATTAGCGCCACTCTCGTCAACGGCGTACTGACGCTAACGCTGCCCAAGAAAGATAGCCACCGTACACGCCGTATTGAGGTACAGGCAGCATAACGTTAGCCAACTGAGAATAGATGCTGAGTGTCCGCGATAACGTGGGCACTCTTTTTTTGTTTCAGCTTTTGGTTACTGTTCTAGGTAAAACTCTCCCTTACCCACTACCACTGTGTTACCGCCAACCTGCACAAAACCGGGTTTGATACCGCCATTTGCTGCTGTGTAGATAACACTAGGCCGCCCCATCTCAACACCCTGATGAATCTTGCAATGCAAAGCATCGGGTTGAAGTGAGGCCAAATAGCCGGTTAAAGCAGCTGCGGCGCTACCGGTAGCGGGGTCTTCGCAAATGCTGGCATGCATACAAAACATGCGGCTGTGAACAATCGTTTCTGCCCCGCCTTGTTGTTCAATAACATACAGGTAAATCTGGACGGCACTGCTAGCCATAACAGCACTTGCCCAAGCCGTCGTAGCAATACGTACGCTCTCTAGCGCTGCCATATCAGTGAGTTCGATCAAATGAAAGGGTAGCCCAAAGGAAGCAATCACCGGATCACCAATAACTTGATGGATGTCCAATCCCAGCAGCTCAACGGCAGTGGTGCGATCAATAGTGCTGTCGGTGATCATGGCGGGCTGGGCGGTCTTAAACGTTGCCCTATCTTGTTCATAATTAACCACTAGCTCGCCGATGGGAGGTTGGAGGACAACGCCTTGCTCGCGGTTCACTAAATTCAGCTCTCTTAGCAGGTGCGCGGTGCCTACCGTAGGGTGGCCTGCAAAAGGTAGCTCACGACTAGGCGTAAAGATCCGCATCGGGTAGTGATTCGGTTCAGCGGCTGAACTTAAAAACACCGTTTCGGCCAGGTTAAGCTCATTAGCCAGCGCCTGCATGGTACTGGCTGCCAACCCATCAGCCTCTAGAAAGACGGCCAATGGGTTGCCGGTAAACGGCTGGTCGGTAAAGACGTCGAGTAGGTAATACTCAGCGGTTTTCATAAGGCCCCTCATCGAGTGGTGTATGCTTCCAAAACGCTTTATGTCCCTCTTTGAGCGCCTGTGTGCGGTCAATGCCGATATCATCAAGTAGTCTGTCATCAAGTGATAGCAGTTGGCGTCGGCTGCGACGGTAGTGGCGGTACTGACGCAGTTGAGATCTTAGCTGATAACGAAGCTGGGTGAGGCTGAAGCGTGGCATGGCTAATCCTCCGTGTTATATGCCCAACCAGATTACTCAGTGCTATCATTTGAATACAGATATAGATTTTAATGTTTTTATGATACAGAGGGGCGTGTTATGCCTCTGTATGGCCGATTTCGAGGTCATCTGTATTGTTATCAGGCTGCATCAGGGGGAGTGTCATGACGCGCTATGAAGAAGTCGCCAGCATTTTGCGCGAGCGTATCGAACACGGAATTTACCGTGTGGGTGATCGCCTGCCTTCTATCCGTGCAGTGTGCCAGGAGCTGGACGTTAGCATCTCGACGGCCCAGGAGGCTTGCCGCCAGCTGATGGACGTGGGATTGATTGAGTCTCGACCAAAATCGGGCTACTTCGTACTGCCTAGCCGCGTACCATCGGTGCTGCCGTCGGTCTCACGACCCGCGCAGCGCCCGCTGGATATTTCCCAGTGGGATCAAGTGCTGGAGCTCGTCGCCACCCAACGTGATGACGTGCGGCTGCTGCTGGGGCGCGGCATACCGAATTTTGAGTATGAAACGCTGCGGCCGCTGTCGAAAATCCTCGCTGGCCTTCATCGCAGTAATGACCTGCACGGATTCAATTACGATAGGTTGAGCGGTAGCCCCGAGCTGCGCCAACAGGTGGCGCGATTGGCTATTGCTTCCGGCTGCTTGCTACACCCAGACGACATTATGGTGACCACCGGCTGTCAGGAGGCGCTTTCGATTGCGCTGCGCACGCTCACCCAGCCGGGTGATGTGGTGGCTGTCGATTCGCCCAGCTTTTACGGCACCATGCAGATACTCAAGGCCAACGGCTTAAAAGCCCTGGAAATACCCACCGACCCGCAAACCGGTATTAGTCTGGAAGCTCTGGAACTGGCGCTGGAACAGTGGCCGATTCGCGCGATACAGGTCACGCCCACTTACAACAACCCGCTGGGCTACACCATGCCTGAAGCACGCAAGCGGGCGCTGTTTCAGCTTGCCCAACGCTTTGATGTGGCCATTATCGAAGATGATATCTACGGTGACCTGTCATTTACTCTGCCAAGACCGCGTACTGTGAAATCTTTCGATGACGACGGGCGCGTGATGCTATGCAGCGGCTTTTCCAAAACCGTGGGGCCGGGGCTAAGAGTGGGTTGGCTAGCGCCAGGGCGCTATCGTGATCAGGCGTTGCATATGAAGTATGTCTCCACTGGCGCTTCGGCGACGTTGCCGCAGCTGGCAGTTGCGGAGTTCGTCGCCAAAGGCCACTACGAGCGCCATGTCCGTTACGCTACCCGCCAATATCAGCGCCAGCGCGATATCATGATCAGTTGGGTTCAGCGCTACTTCCACAAGGGAGCGGGTATTAGCTACCCACAAGGGGGCTTTTTGCTATGGGTAGAGCTACCCGCCGCCGTGGATTGCGTGCGCTTGAATGAACGCTTGGCGGAGCGTGCTATCCACGTAGCACCAGGATCGCTGTTTTCAGCCTCGGGTAAGTTTCGCCAGTGCTTGCGCTTGAACTACGCTTTCACGCTTACGCCTAGCATCGAAGCGGCCGTGCGAACGGTGGGGGCGCTAGCCACGGAGATGGTGGAAGAAGCGCAGGCGCATGAGGTTGTCTTATAAATTGAAATTACTACCCGCCATTGGCGTCAAACGGCCATGGTCGATAATCGGCCCGGTTGGTTGTCCACCGGGAGCGCCCCCTTGAGGCTCAACACTTACGGCTAAATCGGCATTGAATAATTGGGCGCGTAGCTCCGCACTGGGTTGGAGACGTAGGCTGCCTTGCTCCGGCAGCAGGCCTAGAGAAATGGGCGTGCCATCGGCAATCAACCACAGCTCGCCGGTCTGCTCGCTATTGACCTGGGTTGGTTGAACCGCTTGCACGATCAGCTCTCCCCCCTCGGTGGCGCTAATGATCCAGCCTGGCGTGCGCGATTCGTCCTGAACCACGAACACCGCTTCTCCCTCTGGCGGCGTAGTCAGTTCAGCTTGTTGCCAAAGAAGGCCCAGCGCGACCGCCATTACCCCAAAACTGGCCGCCATGGCCTGCCATGCACCCAGGCGTTGCCACCAGCGTAAAGGTAACGCCCCGGTCGCCGCTGTAATGCGCTGCCAGACCTCTTTTGGCGGTGTCTTAGGATCCAGGCGTTCGTTGAACAAGTGGAGATGCTCTCGCCAAGCTTCCACGTCATTACGTAGGTCATGGCTGACAGCCAACAGCGCTTCAAATCGTGCTTTTTGGTCTCGATCCAGTACGCTCAGTACGTACTCACCAGCCGCAAGGTGGCGATCATCAGGGTCGCTTAAATCCCATTGGTTAGACATGTTTTTAACCTCTCGAGTCCACGGCGGATCCAGCTTTTGACGCTGCCCAGCGGTTGGGACAGAGAGCTGGCAAGCTCGCTGTGAGTCATACCCTGAAAGTAGGCCATTTCCATTAACTGGCGCTGATTACCACTGAGTGTGTCGAGGCAGTCATTCAGTTTGGCGCTTTGCTGATGACTGATGCTGTCATATTCAGGGTCGTCGGTGCCTTGTAGCGTTGCTAACAAGGGTTCATCGGTGGTGGCGTCTTGGGGTTTCTGGCGGCGCAGCCAGTCGATGCCAATATTGCGAGCGAGTGTGGACAGCCAGGTCATCGGCTTGGCTCGTGTGGCGTCGTATTGGTCGGCAGCATGCCAGATTCTGATAAAAACATGTTGGAGACAATCCTGTGCGGCACCTTCATCTCTTACTATACGCAGCAACTGAGCATATAGATGCGCACTGGAGGCACGATAAAGGCGCTCGAATGCGTTGCGGTCGCCCTGGGCGCAGCCGTTGAGTTGTTCAATAAGATATTGGTGGCGTTGTGTGGCATCTAGCATTCAGGCATCTCAGCACAGTAAACCGAAATGTCAGTCTTGGTGAGCCCGCCGTTGAAGGCAATAGGCGAGGGGTAAGCAGCGAATAAAATATTTTTGAGATAATTTGCATCCGCTTTGGCATCAGGCGCGTAAGTGTTAGTGAGCTTGCATGGTTGAGCTCTTTTAATTACAACCAGGAGATGCCCCAATGAAACTCAAACTTCTTACTACTAGCCTGTTTGCTGCTGCCCTCTATACCGGTGCTGCCGTTGCCGATCATGGACCTACTACGGTAGGCGGCGCTAGCATGCTTCCTGAGCGCAATATCATCGAAAATGCGGTTAATTCGGGTGACCATAAAACGCTAGTGGCCGCCGTTCAAGCGGCTGAACTGGTTGATGTGCTGCAAGGGGAAGGCCCCTTTACTGTATTTGCTCCGACCGATGAAGCTTTTGCGGCATTGCCAGAAGGTACGGTTGATACCTTGCTGAAACCTGAGAATAAAGCGCAGTTACAGACCGTTCTGACTTATCACGTTGTGCCTGGCAACATGAACCGGGACGCATTGTGGGAAGAAATCATGGAAAACGATGGCACCGTGGCCTTCAAAACCGTACAAGGCGAGTACCTTACCGCAGCGCGCAATGGTAATAACCTGATGGTCATGGATGCCCAGGGCAATAGTGCCAACATTACCGTCGTGGATGTCGCGCAGTCGAATGGCGTTATCCACGTAATCGATAGCGTGTTGATGCCCTAAAGCTTCAGCACACAACGGATAATGACAGTTATTCGTTTTAGATTACGTTTACCCACCGTCTGGCTTGCTAGGCGGTGGGTTTTTGTCGATCAGATGGCCGTAAAAAAAGTTCTCGGGCGCGAGTTGCTGGTTCGCGAATGACACATTCTTCCGCATGATCATTAAGCAACCCCATGGCCTGCATAAAGGCAAAAGCGGTAGTGGGGCCGAAAAATTTCCAGCCGCGCTTTTTTAACTCCTTGGCAAGGGCGATAGATTCAGGCGAGGTGGTCTGTGTTTGAGGCACCGCTAACGCGATAGGCTCATAGCGCCAGAAGAAAGCGGCCAGCGAGCCTTCCTGCTCGACCATTTCCTTGGCACGTTGGGCGTTATTAATGGCTGCTTCGATTTTTCCACGATGGCGAATAATTCCCGCGTCTTGAAGTAAACGCTGCACATTGTCTTCGCCAAAGCGGGCGACTTGGTGGAAATCGAAGTGGTGAAAGGCAGCGCGAAAATTTTCGCGTTTATTAAGAATCGTGCGCCAGCTTAAGCCCGACTGAAAGCTCTCTAGACACAGCTTCTCGAACAGCTGCTGATCGTTGTCTACGGGAAAGCCCCACTCGTTGTCGTGATAGGGCAGAAACTCTGGCGCGCCGCCACACCACTGACAGCGGGGGTGCCCGTCGGGGGCGATAAAGTCGTTGGTCATCAGATCCCCATCCGTTAATCAAACCACTCTTGGGCGGTGCGCCACAGGCACATACCGATGAAATAAGCCGATGTTACTCCCCATCCCCATAGTGCCCAGCTGGCATGAACGGGGCTGGAGAGCACCAGTGACGTAGCGCATACACACCACACCAGCGTCACGGCGATATTGAGCGGCATAAACTGGCGCACACGAAAGGGGTGCAGAAACTTCATTCGTGTCACGGTGAGGACAGCCAGCAGTACGATATTGGCAAACGTGATGAACGGAGGAAGGTCGAGAACATAGAAATAGGCGGCGGCGATGTTCCAGGCGGCAGGAAAGCCAACGAAGTAGTTATCCTGGCTTTTCATATCGACGTTGCAGAAACAGAACATCGAGGACAGCAGGATTATGAAAACCGATAGCAACCCTAAATGGGGTGGCAATTCAATGAAGTAATATATAAACAGGGCGGGAATAAAAGCCCAGGTGAGGTAATCGATGACCATATCGAGGGTTGAACCATCGAAATGGGGCAGTATGGCCTTTACTTCATACTTGCGTGCCAGGGTGCCATCGATACCATCAATCATCATCGCAGCGCCTAGCCACAGGAGACAGGCGACCGGGTTATCGTCGACCAGTGCGAGCAGTGCCATCGTACCCAGCAGCACACCGCTAGCGGTAAATATATGCACGCTCCATGCCTTCCATATCGAGGCGCGGGATTCTGTATGCGAAGAGAGCGGTTGAGCCACATTAACCCCATTGGGAACGTGGTGTCCCCTTACTGTGCGATTTATTGGTAGGCGTGTTAAAAAACCATACCCTATCACTGTTTTTTTATATCGGCCGCTTAAATTGCTGCCACACTGCCACACCATTGGCAGCGGGGGTATCCGTGAGGGGCGATAAAATCGAGCATGGTAACGTCTCTGATTGCGTTGTTTATACTGTATTCCATTGTCTAAACATTGTTTACTCAATGTTTAGACCTAGACGGTTAATTCAATGGTAAGCATGTCAGGAGGCCCCACCATGAACACGATTCGCTCAGCTACTCTTAACGATCTTGACGCTTTAACAAGGCTGTTGGATGGCTATCGCCAGTTTTATCAGCAGCCGAGTGATGTCGATGCGGCGCGTGCTTTTCTGCGCCAGCGCTTTGGTCGGGCGGATTCACGCATCCTGGTGAGTGAGGATGCTGAAGGTGGGCTCACCGGTTTTGTGCAACTTTATCCTGGGGTTTCCACGGTGGGCTTAAATGCCCGCTGGACGCTGAATGATCTGTTTGTGCTGCCGGAGTGCCGTGATAAAGGCACCGGGAGAGCATTAATGGAAGCTGCCACCCAGCTTGCCCATGATCACGGCGTCTCACGCTTAATATTAATGACGCAGGTAGAGAACGAACGCGCCCAACACCTTTATGAATCATTGGGATGGCAGCGTAATACGGCGTTTTACGGTTATTTACTCGATATTAAATAACACGGCGTTATAGGTGCGTGCTTAAGTGGCGTTCTCCGGCAACTTACACACATCCACCCACGAGGCATTGACCAGCTCGGCCAAACGCTTTGGGCTTAGGCGCACGGCGCTGGTAGGCGAGCCTGCGGCGGGTAGCACTTCGTCATAGGCGTGGAGCGATTCATCGCAGTAAACCGGCAGGTCGGTGGCGAGGCCAAAGGGACAAACGCCGCCGACTGGGTGGCTGGTGAGCTCCATGACCGTCTCAGCGTCGAGCATTTTGGCCTTGCCGCCGAAGGTATCGCGAATTTTGCGGTTGTCGATACGCGCATCGCCACTGGCGACAATGAGTAGCGGTTTTTCACCGACTTTGAATGCCAGGGTTTTGGCAATTTGCCCTGGCACTACGCCGTGGGCGTCAGCGGCCAACTGCACCGTAGCGGTGCTGGTATCAAGTTCTTCGATTTTTATATCCGGCGCGTGCTCGGCAAAAAACTGGCGAACGGTTTCTATTCCCATTGTGGATACCCCGGTCATGAACATTCGGCATTAACGTTCTCGGTCAAATAACTAATCTAACGTGCCTTTGCTACATTAGCCAAGCCAGGGGGGCGTCGTAATTTTGGCTGGCTCACGCTGCATAATGATCTCGCCGTGGCGTACGGAAAGCAGCACCTCACCTTGGGTTCGTAGCACGCTGTAGTCATCCTCACCCTCCAGCAGATTGAAGCTGGCAGGCTTGCCTACCTCAATGCCGTAACGCGCTTCAATATTCATGGTGCGGGCGCTGTTATCGGTTATTAAGGACAACGCCTGGCTGAAGTCCTGATAGCCCATCATTTGGCAAATATGCAGGCCAAAATCCAGCGTTCGCAGCAGCTTCCCGTTACCCAAGGAGTACCAGGGATCGAAGATGGAGTCCTCGGCAAAGCAAACATTGATGCCCGCTGCGTTGAGCTCTTTTACCCGCGTCACGCCGCGCCGTTTCGGGTAGGTGTCAAAGCGCCCCTGCAGGTGAATGCTTTCGGTGGGGCAGGAGACAAAGTTAATACCCGAGCGTTTTAGCAGCAGAAACAGTTTGGAGCAGTAAGCGTTGTCGTAGGAGTGCATCGCCGTGGTGTGACTGGCGGTCACGCGGCTGCCTAAGTCGTTAAACAGCGCTTCGCAGGCCAGTACTTCGAGAAAGCGCGAGTTGGGATCGTCAATCTCGTCACAGTGCACATCTACCAAACGGTCGTACTTGATTGCCAGTTCGATCACTCGCTTCATGGAAGCGACACCCAGCTCGCGGGTGTATTCGAAGTGGGGAATGCCGCCCACCACATCGGCGCCGATCTCCAGCGCCTCTTCCATCAGCCTGTCACCGCCGGGATAAGAGAGCAGGCCGTCTTGTGGGAAGGCGACTACCTGAATATCAATTTTATCTTTTAACTCGTCGCGCAAAGCGCACAGCGTTTTAAGCCCAATCAGGCTCGGGTCGCTGGTATCGGCGTGGGTGCGCACAAACTGCACGCCATTGCCGATCAATAAATTAAGCGTTTTCAGCGCTCGCTCACGTATATCCGCTTCGGTGAGCATAGGCTTACGTTCGCCCCAGCGCTCAATGCCTTCAAACAGCGTGCCGCTCTGGTTCCAGCTAGGCTCGCCCGCCGTAAGCGCGGCGTCCAAATGAATATGGGGCTCAATAAACGGCGCGCAAACCAGCTTGGCGCTCGCATCAATTTGTCCTTCGCTCACTGTTTGCGGGGCGTCTTGCACGGTAATCGCAGTGAACGTGCCGTTCTCAATCTCAATTCGGTAAAGCTCTGGGCGCTGGCGAAGGCGGGCGTTAATGATCTGCATGGGCATATGAAAAAGGGCTCACTTATTGTTTAGCAGTAGAGGGAAGTGTATCGCTCAGCGTAGCGTGGTTTAAACGAAGCAGCACGGCGTAGCTTCCTGCCGCCACTGCCACGCCCACCAGTGGGGGAAGTAATGGGGAAAAGTAAGCCGCGCCTGCACCGATGGCATAGGCAGCTAAACCCCGGCGGTTGAAATCGGGCAGTGCCGCGGACGAAAGCGACGGGTAGCGGCCTTTATGCTTGAGCCAGAAGTCCGCCATGATCACCCCGCCCATGGGCGGTATAAAGGTGCCGAGTAGCACTAGGAAGGGAATGAGCAGGTTATACATGCCCCCCACCGCCAGCACGGTGCCAATCGCTGCACCGCCAACGGTGACCAAGCGGCGCTTTTCGGTGCGCAGTAAATTGCAGCCCGCCACGGCGAAGTTGTAGATGGTATTGTCCTGGGTCGTCCAGATATTCAGAAACAGCATCAGTACGGCGATGGTGACAAACCCCTGGGCGATCAATACATCCACGATATCAGCCTGCTGGTAAATCATGGTGCCCAGCGCGCCGGTCAGTACCATTAAGCCGTTACCTACAAAAAAAGCCGCCATGGTGGAGATGACGGCAATTTTTGGTGTCTTGGCGAAGCGGCTCCAGTTGGTCGCTTGGGTGCCCCCGCTAATAAAGGTGCCAATGATGACGGTAACCGCCGCTGCTACGCTCATGCTTTCTGTGGGCGTTTGCTGGCTCAGTCCCGCAAAACCGCGCACATCGACCAACCCGGTAAACAGGCTGATTAAGATAAACAGCATCATCGCGGGGACGGCAAAGCGCGAGAGCCAGTCCATGCCCTTGTAGCCGATCATGGCGGTGACGCAGAAGCCAAACCCAAAGAGCACCATTAAGGGGATTTCCAGCCACTCAGGCATCCCTGTGGTGCGTACTAACACCAGAGCAATCGTGGCGGTGCCCCAGGCGTACCAGCCGATCTGGGTAAAACCGAGAATAAAGTCAGAGAGCTTGCTGCCTTTTTCGCCGAAGCAGAAGCGTCCCATCAGCACCGAATTGAGCCCGCTTTTACAAGCAATATAGGCGAGGGCTGCCGCATACATTCCCAGCAGGAGGTTGCCAATCACTATGATCCATAGCAGTTGGCCAATCGGAAAGGCTTGGCCTAACGTGCCGCCCGCCCACATGGTGGCGGTGAAAAACGTAAATCCAAGCAGCACTGCCGAGGTAGAAAGCAGGCCCTTGCGGGCGCTGGTAGGGACTTCACTGAGGGGGTAGTCAGAATGGTGCATGGTAAGCTCCAGGTAATATTATCCTGTTGATATAAGCAACCCGCGTGCCAAGTCATACTCAATGTTTCACGGCTTATTTTCCACCAATAAACCACGCATTAACGTTTCCACGATGCCGCTGCTCTCATCCGCCAGAGAATGCTGCTGGGTATCCTGCAGCCAGTCGAAACAGACGCCAATCAAAAAGCCATGAAATTGGCGTCGGGCGCTGGCTGGGGTTAGGTCAGCGCGTAAAGTGCCCGCTACCTGGGCCTGTTCGAACAATTGCTCTACTCGTGCCTCGGCATGCTCAGAGAGTCGAGTGATCATACAAATCCGCGGGTGTTCCTCTTCCAGTTTCTCGCAGCGGTGCAGCACGATGGTGGCTGCCCTCTGCAGAGGCAGGTCGTGAGAAATGGCTGCCAGCGAGCGTAGAGCAATCTCGCGTAAACAGTCTGCCGGTGCTGAACCTAGACGCGCCACCACCTCATCGACAATTTCATCCAGAGGGACACGCACACGTTCCAAGAGTGCATCGAACAATGCGGCTTTGTCTTCAAAGTGCCAATAAATGGCCCCACGTGTCACACCTGCTGCCTGGGCGATGTGCGCCAAGGTGGTACGCGAAACGCCTTGGGCTAAAAAGGTGGTCTCTGCCGCGTCCAGAATGGTTTCTCGGGTACGTTCGGCGTCGGCCTTACGACGGGACATAGCGGCTCCTATTAATAAAATTAAGAAACCTCTGATTAACTATTGCGCTCGACCATACGGCGTTAAAAATCGCCTCAAAATGCTCATTTACAACCCGTAAACTCCGCTTTTTCGTTGATTTTTGCCTTGTCTGGCCTTCGCTCATTACGTTAATCAGAGGCTCCTTAGCGGTATTTTGGCAGTGATGAATAGCAAAGTCGCCGGTTGGTGATTATTATACACTTCACTGACATTCATGAATGTCAGTGAAGTGACTATATTACTCAATGTATGTTCTGAATGCAGGGTTGAAAATTCGCACTGTCCGCCATCAAGGAGCCAATCGTGCCCGTTACTCTTCTCCGTTCGCTGCCCGTCATACTGGCCCTACTCGTGCTAACGGGCTGCGAGCAACCTCAGGCGCAGTCGACTGACGCCACACGGCCAGTAAAGTTGATGACATTACAGTCAGCAAATGCCGCGGCCTTGCGGCAGTTTCCGGCGCGGGTGGAAGCCTCCACCCGCAGCAATTTGTCATTTCGTATGGCCGGGGAGTTATTGGAGCTCAATGTGAGCCCCGGCCAACGGGTGAGCGAAGGCGAGGTGATTGCGCGGATTGATGATCGTAATGTGCAAAGCGAGCTGGACAGCGCCCGTTCGCGCTTGGAGCTAGCCGAGGCAACGCTAGAACGCATGCGCTATACCCTGCAGCGTGGGGCGGTCAGCCAATCCCAATTTGATGAGTCGGAAAGTGAGTGGCGGGCCGCCCGGGCCACCTTCGAACAGGCCCAAGAGCAGGTCGAGCATACCAAGCTACGCGCCCCTTACGATGGTGTGATTGCCCAAGTCCCGGTGGATAACCGCCAGATAGTCCAGGTTCAGGAAACGGTCGCGGTGATACAGCAGCCAGGGCGGTTAGATGTGGTGTTTCATCTGCCAGAGCAGATAGTGCAGCGCATACCGCGAAGTAATGGAACGCCCTTCGGAGACGCGTTGGCGTTTGAAGTGCGCTTTGGCAATAGCGATAAACCCTATCTCGCCCAGCTAGCCTCTTACACCACCCAGGCCAGCGCGCAGAGTTTGGCGTATGAAGTCACCCTAACGCTGCCCCAGCCGGACGATATCACCCTTTTAGACGGCATGAGTGCCAATGTGCGGCTCGATTTGAGCTCGCTGCAAACCGAGAATAGCGTCCCGCTGTGGCTGCTGCCCGCTGACGCGGTGAGCTATGCCGGTGATGATCCCGACCAGGCCCAGGTATGGCGATTCGTTGAGCCAGAAAACGTTGAAGCGGTTCCGGTTGAGGTTGGTCGGCTGACCTCAAACGGCCTGGAAGTCAGCGGAGACTTGGCCGCGGGGGATCGCGTTGTGGCGGCCGGAGCCCACCGTTTAACCGTGGACACCAAGGTGACCCCGTGGGAAAAAGAGCAGGGGCTTTAAAATGGTCGACTACTTTCTACGCCATCGAGCGGCCAGCTATTTAATGACCGTGGTGCTGCTGGCGGGCGGCGCGCTGTCTTTTTTAGGCATGGGTCAACTGGAGTTTCCCGAATTTACCATCCGCAATGCGCTGATTACCACGCAGTACCCAGGCGCGACGCCTGAAGAGGTAGAGCAGGAAGTCACTTCGACCCTGGAAGAGTCTATCCAGGCGATGTCATCGATCAAACGGGTTAGCTCGGTGAGCTCCGATGGCCTATCGCAGATCACCGTTGAGCTCGAAAGTACGGTGCAGAACGAGGAGTTGGAGCAATTATGGGATTCGCTGCGCCGTAAAGTACAGGATGCCCAAGCCGCGCTTCCGCCGGGAGCGAGTCAATCCCGCGTAAATGATGACTTTGGCGATGTATTTGGTTTTATGGTCAACCTGACGGGCGACGGCTATAGCATGCCGGATCTGGCTGACCATGCTGATTTTCTCAAGCGCGAGCTCGCTTTGGTGAAGGGCGTCGCGAAGGTGTCGCTAAGCGGTGAGCACGAAGAGCGCATCTATATCGAAGTTGATCGCGAACGCCTGCGCGCACTGAATATTCCGTTAACACGATTACAGCAACTGCTTGAGACCCAAAATGCAGTGGCAGACTCAGGGCATCTTAAACAGGATGGCCGCCGTTTTCGTATCACCCCCACGGGCAGCGCGGCAGATATTGAAGCTCTGCGCGCCCTGATTGTCAGTGAGGGCGATGGCGAGCTGGTGCGGCTGAGCGATATTGCTGATGTGAGCCGCGAGCTTGCGGAACAGCCCCAGCAGCTTTACCGCGATATGGGCAGGCCGGCGATCTCGTTGGGCGTCTCCTTTGAAAGTGGGGTGAACGTTGTCGAGGTAGGAGAACGGCTACAGCAGCGTCTGGATGCACTGCAAACACGCACGCCACTGGGTATGGAGCTGAACGTCGTTTACAACCAGCCCCAGGTGGTTGACGACGCTGTATCCGGCTTCCTGGTCAGCTTGATCCAGGCGGTGGCCATTGTCATCGTGGTGCTGATGCTGTTTATGGGCTGGCGCAGCGGTCTGCTAATGGGCTTTATTCTGCTGATCACCATTATCGGCACCTTTATGCTGATGCGCTTCCACGGTTTGCAGTTGGAGAAAATCTCGCTGGGAGCGCTGATTATTGCCCTGGGAATGCTGGTAGATAACGCCATTGTGGTTACTGAAGGCATGCTGGTGGGGTTAAAGCGCGGCAGCACGATTCGCGATTCTGCGCACCAAGTGATTCGCCAAAACGCCTGGCCGTTGCTGGCGGCCACGCTGATCGCGATTGCCGCCTTTGCGCCCATCGGCTTATCGCCAGACACCACCGGTGAGTTTATCGGCTCGCTATTCTTCGTGCTGCTGTACTCACTGCTGCTGAGCTGGATCACGGCGCTGACGTTAACGCCCTTCTACTTCAAGCTGTTTTTCCGCAATGTGGCCCCCGGCGATGGACAGGAAGACCCCTACAAAGGCGTGGTTTATCGTTTTGTAGGCCGTGTCATTATCACCGGTATTCGCTGGCGCTGGTTAACCTTGGCGCTGATGGCGGTGATATTAGCAGGCGCGGTGGTCGGCTTTGGTTCGGTTAAAAATGCCTTCTTTCCGGCCTCTAATACGCCGATCTTTTTTGTCGATTATCGCACGCCGGAAGGCACTGATATCCTCGAAACTCAACGCCGCGTAAGCGAGCTTGAAAAGAGCGTGATGGAGATGGACGGCGTTCGCCACCTGACAACCACAGTGGGCGGCGGGGCGCAGCGCTTTACCCTCACCTATTCACCGGAAGACCGCTACGCAAGCTATGCGCAGTTGATTGTCGAAACCGACGATAAAGCGACGCAACACGACCGCATGGCTGACGTAGAGCAAGTGTTGGAGCGCGACCATAGCGATATCGACTATAAAATCGCCCCGTTGGAGGTCGGCCCTGCGCCTAAAGCCAAGCTAGAGGCACGCTTCTACGGCAGCGACCCGGCGGTACTTCGCCAGTTGGGCGATCAAGTTGAGGCCATGTTCCGCGATACCCCGAACATGACCAGCGTGCGCACCAGTTGGCGTAACCGCGTGCAGGCGATTGAGCCCGTTTTTCTTGAAGATACTGCACGTAGGCTGGGTGTGACCCGTGAAGACCTGGCCAGCACCCTGGCGCTGAGTACCAGTGGCAGCCAAGTGGGCATTTACCGCGACGGCAGCGACCTGATTCCGATAGTGGCGCGAGCAATTCCCGAACAGCGTCACGATGTGGATAACCTAGGCTCGCTTAACGTCTGGAGCGGAGAGCAAAACCGCTATATCACCGCCGATCAAGTCATCGGCGATATCACCACACAGGTGGCGGATCCGCTGATTATGCGTCGCAATCGCGAACGCATGCTGGCGGTGTACGGTGAGCCGGATCCGCTAAGCGGGGTGACAGCAGCCAGCGTATTGGCCGACATTCGCCCGAGGGTGGAAGCCTTGGATCTACCGGCAGGTTACCGGTTGGAGTGGGGTGGTGAGTTTGAGACCGCTGGTGAAGCGCAGAGTGGTTTATTTGCCTCACTGCCGCTGGGCATAGTGATGATGTTTATTCTCACTGTAGTGCTGTTCAATAATTTCCGCCAACCGCTGGCTATTTGGTCGCTGGTACCGCTAACGATTATTGGCGTAGTGGGCGCGTTGTTGATTACCGGGATGCCCTTCTCGTTTATGGCGCTGCTGGGCACGCTGAGCTTGATCGGTATGGTCATCAAAAATGCCATCGTATTGGTGGAAGAGATAAACGTGCAACTGCCGCTGCACCAAGACCGCTACCATGCGGTAGTGCGAGCAGCCGTCAGTCGCGTGCGTCCGGTCGCCATGGCTGCGTTAACCACCATGTTAGGCATGATCCCCCTAATTAGCGATGCCTTCTTCGCCAGCATGGCGGTCGCGCTGATCGGCGGCTTGGGTGTCGCCACGCTGTTAACTCTGATAGTGCTGCCGGTGGTTTATTGCGTACTGTACCGGATCAAGGTTCACGCCGACTCATAACCCTGCCAGGGTCTTATGCCCTCCGCTGCCCTCGTCGCTTCGGCCACTGGGGCAGCGCTTTTTCTTCTCTTCACGATCCTGCTTCACGACTTAACGCCGTTATTTCATTCTTCTCTAGGCGCGATAGTGCCCCCGGCGTGATGAAGCGGCAGTGCCAAAAATATATTAGTAAATCATGGAATAAGTACCGTTATAGTTCAAACTCATATGATTGAATATTATTCGATAACATAGATTAAGTTTAATATTTTGTTCATAGATTAACGGTCTCTGGTTATTGACTGATTAAAAAGAGTTGGGTGTTTAAATAAGTTTGGGTTTTTGCTAAAGTGAAACTTATCTTGGCCGATAAAGTTTTGCGCGCAAGATAAAAGATTGTTCTTATAATCCAAGCCATCGGTCAGTCTGCTGCTAGGTTATCAAGATCATCTAAAGCGAATATACCTAGCCAGGAGCAGTACCGCACCATGAACCGTCTACTCAGCAATGTGTCCGTCAAGATGGGGTTAACCCTCGTTCTTGCTGTCTTTTCGTTATTAATTATCGTTATCGCCTTTCTTGGTTATCGAGCTGGCGAAGAGGGTAGCTCTTCGCTTAGAGAAGTCGACCGTGCGGCGGATCAAATGCGCGCGGTTAACCAAGGCCAGTTATCGGTAGCAAACGCACAGCTTTTTTATGTAAACAGTTTTGTCGCGAGTTATGAAGGCGATGCTCGTTCGGCCCGTCAATACTTGGCAGAGGCCCAGGACATGCAGGAAAGTGCACGAGATCATTTTGACCAATTTGAGTCGATCGCGGTGCCGGCGCCCCGTGTAGACACCTTGATAGCAAGCTTCGACCGCTTGACCGAACAGGGGCTTATGCCCCAGGAAGCGGCGCTGGCTGCCGGGGACGAGGACGCTTTTCGCAACGCAAGAGAATCGGCCAGTGATTTGAATCAGCGGTTCATCGAGGCGAGCAGGGCTTACAACGATTATATGGCGGATCAAAACAAGCTTATGGTCACCGATTATGAAAGTGACATGCAGCTGATTGGCTATATCGATATCGCCGTACTGTTATTTGCAGCATTGATGGTTATATTTGTGCGTATCGCCATGGTGGGCTCTATCGTTAAGCCGCTAGACGAGGCAGTCGCTCACTTTGAGCGTATTGCCAAAAACGATCTTTCAGGCCAAGTCAGTGAGCGTGGCAGTAACGAAATTGGCAAACTGTTTAGCGCCATGCAGCATATGCAAAGCAATTTATCTAAAACAGTCTCCGAAGTACGCGATGGCAGCGGCTCGATTCATATCGGTGCACGCGAAATAGCCAGTGGCAATGCGGATCTATCCTCGCGTACCGAGCAGCAGGCATCATCGTTGCAGGAAACCGCTGCTAGCATGGAGCAGTTAACCGCTACTGTTAAACAGAATGCCGATAATGCCCGCCAGGCCAGCCAGTTGGCGAACGATGCTTCAAGCACCGCAAGCAACGGTGGCGAAGTCGTTGAGCAAGTCATTACCACCATGCACGGTATCTCTAGCAGCTCGCAGAAAGTAGCGGATATTATTACCGTTATCGACTCTATCGCCTTCCAGACCAATATCTTGGCACTCAATGCCTCGGTGGAAGCGGCGCGCGCAGGCGAGCAAGGCCGGGGCTTTGCGGTGGTGGCCAGCGAAGTACGTAACTTAGCCAGCCGCAGTGCCGATGCGGCCAAAGAGATCAAGGCATTGATCGAAGCGTCGTCCAGCCAGGTGAAAGAGGGCTCAGCATTAGTCGAAAGCGCCGGTGCGACGATGCGGGATGTGGTCTCCTCGGTGCGCCGGGTGACCGATATTATGGATGAGATCTCCGCGGCCTCGCAGGAGCAGAGTTCGGGCATTGAGCAGGTCAATCAAGCGGTTGCCCAGATGGATGAAGTGACTCAGCAGAACGCGGCCCTGGTTCAGCAGGCTTCGTCAGCGGCCAGCTCGTTGGAAGAGCAGGCGGCGCGGCTTGAAAGCGTTGTTTCAGCCTTTCGTTTAGCTGATGGGGAGAGCCGTACACAACACGCCCCACTTGCCTCGCCACAGCGCTCATCTCAACATTTATCTCAACAACAGCCCGCGCTGATGCGGCCTGCGCCACGCAGCCAAGCGAGCAGCAAAACCACGGCTAGCACTGAAGATGATTGGGAAGCCTTTTAAGCTAACTTTCGCGTCATGTAGGTTTCTCGCTATTTAGGCTGCATTACCCCCTCATTAAGAGGGGGTAATGGTTTCGTGAGCGCTTAGTTACCTGACGAGTTTAGCGCGGCAGCGACTTCTTCAACCTGTAGCGCCAGACTCTGCAGGCCGCCACCGGAGAGGTACCACAGCGCGGGGGTTAGCATAACAACCTGCGCTTTCTCAGCACCCGCATCTAAGAGCGTTTTCGCTAAGGCATCTGCATCGGCAGGCTCATCGCCAATCGCGGCGCTGCGATCAACTACCAGCAAGACCTCTGGATCAATTTCGCTAATCGCCTCAGGTGAAAGCGGGGTAAAGGTACGGGTACCGCGGGTTTCAGATGTCACGCTAGCAGGCATCTCAACGGTAGCTACACCCAGCACGTCGTGAACGACCGGGTGCTGATTCAACATCAGGTTACCGCCGTTGTGGGTTACCACCAGCGTGCTAGGAGCGTTGCTTAGCGCTTCGCGCTGGGTCTCAATCTCGGCGTGCAGTATTCCCAGCGCCTCTTCAGCTTTGCCTTCCACCGCTAAACGACTCGCCAGTTCGCGTATGTTGGCGTCAAAAGCAGTCAGGTAGTCGTCACCCTGAAGGCTGGTGTTGAGCAGCGGAGCGATCTCGCTAAGTTCCTCTTCCCACTCACCCTGGCGTCCGGTGTAGAGAATGAGGCTAGGCTCGCTTTCGCCAAGGGCATCCATATCCGGTGAGCGTAGGCCGCCGATATTGGTGACGTCATCGGCTGCATACTGCTCAAGATAGTCAGGCAGGCTGGCTTTCGGTACACCCACGACCTGCTCTTTTAAACCGAGTGCATCCAGCGTATCCAGGCTGCCTAAATCGAAGGTGGCGATTCGTTGGTCGGCGCTCGCAGTAGCGCTGGCAGCCGCTAAGAGCATAGCGGTGGTAGTGATAGCGAACTTCATTGAACTTCCTTTTATGAGAAAATATTCTATATGCGATATTTTCTCATGTTCTCAGGAATGCTGTCTCTTGTCGCTATTAGGTGAGGGAACAGTATGTTGCAGAAAACGCGACCGCCCTCATAAGCTGAGGGCGGAGGGTAGTGTCTTGAGGAAATTAATAGACGGCTTTAAGAAGCGACCCGGAAAGGATTGCGTGGGTCGTTATCCCAGGCCAGGAAGGGTTGGCCGGTCTCTTGGGGCACCATGGTGATGCAGTTCTCCACTGGGCAGGTGATCTGGCAAAGGTTACAGCCTACGCACTCCTCTTCAATCACTTCATAGCGGCGAGCGCCGTCCTGTTCGGTGAGCTTGGCAATCGACTGGTGGGAGGTGTCCTCGCAGGCGATATAGCAGCGGCCGCACTCGATGCACAGATCCTGATCGATCTTGGCGATGGTCTTGAAGTTGATATCCAGGTGTTTCCAGTCAGTGGTCTGCGGTATCGCCTTTCGGGAGAACGCCTCGATCGAGTCGTAGCCTTTTTCCGCCATCCAGCGGGAAAGCCCGTCTTTCATCTCCTCCACAATACGAAAGCCGTTGAGCATCGCCGCGGTACATACCTGCACGCTGCCCGCGCCTAGGGCGATAAATTCCGCCGCATCCCGCCAGGTGGAAATACCGCCAATACCAGAGATTGGCAGCGTGGGCGTCGCCGGGTCGCGGGCAATTTCTGCCACCATGTTCATCGCGATAGGTTTCACGGCGCTGCCGCAGTAGCCGCCGTGGGTGCTCTGGTGGCCCACGGTGGGCTTAGCAACCATATTGTCCAGGTCGATGCTGGTGATCGAATTGATGGTATTGATCAGCGATACCGCATCGGCGCCGCCCCTCAGTGCTGCCTGAGCCCCCACGCGAATATCGGTGATATTGGGCGTGAGTTTTACAATTACTGGTTTTGAATAATGCTTCTTGCACCAGTAGGTGACTTTTTCGATCAGGTCGGGGTTTTGACCCACCGCCGCGCCCATGCCGCGTTCCGGCATGCCGTGGGGGCAGCCCAGGTTTAGCTCGATGCCGTCCGCGCCGGTGGCTTCTACTAAGGGAAGAATATAAGCCCAGGCTTCCTCGTTGCAGGGCACCATGATGGAGACGATCAGCGCGCGATCAGGCCAATCCTTCTTCACCTGGGTGATCTCTTTGAGGTTGATTTCCAGCGAGCGGTCGGTAATCAGCTCGATATTGTTAAAACCGATGACCTCACGATTTTTGCCGTAATGGGCCGAGTAGCGTGAGGAGACATTCACCGCAGGTGGCTCTTCACCAAGGGTTTTCCATACTACGCCGCCCCAGCCAGCTTCATAGGCGCGTACCACGTTGTAGGCTTTATCGGTAGGCGGGGCGGAGGCTAACCAGAAGGGGTTAGGGGCTTTGATGCCGGCAAAGTTCACCGATAGGTCAACGCCGTTAACGATACTGTCGCCGCTGTTTTTCTGGCCTGGAAAAGAGAGGGTGTTGAAAGGCGTCGTGTTCATGCGGCCTCCTGCTTAGCGGCGAGTGCTTGATGAATGGCGTGGGCCGCCAGCTTGCCGTGCTGCACGGCTTGTACGGTGAGATCTTGGCCGGGTTTTACACAGTCGCCGCCAGCGTACACATTGGGCAGTGAGGTTTGGAACATCTCGTTAACGTGAATGCGTTCTCCGTCCCGATCAAGCTCAGCCGCGGTGGCATCGCTTAGGCTCGCGCCTTCGAACCCTTGGCCTATCGCGGTGAAAACAGCGTCGGCGGTGATTTCAAAGGTTTCTCCGCTAGGGGCTAAGCGGCCCCCTTGATCATGGGTTTTGGCAAAGCGCATGCCGGCTACTCGGCCCTGATCGTTGAGCAAAATTTCGTCGGGCTGGGCCCAGGTCACCATTCGCACGCCGTTGGCTTTGGCGATCTCTTGCTCATGTTCGGTGGCGGACATGGCTTCAACACCACGGCGGTAGACCAGCGTTACTTCGCTTGCCCCTAAGCGAGCCATTTGCGTTGCCATATCAATGGCAGTATTGCCCGCACCAATCACGATACAGCGCTTGGCCACGGCCAAACTGCTTAGGTCATTGGTTTGGCGGAGAACCTTGATGTAGTCCACCGCAGGCATCAGGCCGGGGGCTTGCTCCCCGGTTAAACCAAGAGCACGGCTGGCGCCCAGGCCCAAACCGAGAAACACGCTGTCGTACTGCTTGCGAAGCGTAGCAAGCTCCAGGTTTTCGCCCAGACGCTGGCCGTACTGGATCTCGATGCCGCCGATCTCAAGCAGGAATTCCACTTCCTTGCGGGCAAAATCATCGGTCATTTTGTAGCGGGCGATGCCGTATTCGTTCAGCCCGCCGGGCTTTTGCTCAGCTTCGAAAATCGTTACCTGGTGGCCCAGCATCGCCAGGCGGTGAGCGCAGGAGAGCCCCGCGGGCCCAGCGCCGACGACGGCAATATGGCGGCCTGTGCTGGCGGCGCGTTTAAACGGGTGGCTCTCGAACTGCATGTTATCGGTGGCGTGGCGCTGTAATAGGCCTATCAGTACTGGCTGACACTCGGCATCGTGGTTACGCACGCAGCTGCGTTCACAGAGAATTTCGGTAGGGCACACCCGGGCGCAGCTGCCACCTAGGATATTGGCTTCCAGAATGGTTTCCGCCGCGCCGTTGATATTGTTCTCGCTGATTTGGCGAATAAAGCTAGGAATATCAATATCCGACGGGCAAGCCTCCACACAGGGCGCATCAAAGCAGTAAAGGCAGCGCTGGCTTTCGATCATCGCCTGGCGCGGAGTTAACGGTGGGTGTAGATCGCTAAAATTGCTGTCCAGCGTATGCGGGTCGTAGGTGCCGACCTCTTTTGCGCTGGGTAGATGGTTCAGTTGGCTAGTCACGGTAGAGCCTCCGCTGTTTTATAGAAACAACAGTTATTAAGCGCCGGTTATCGTTTAACGGCGACGGGGGCGTTAAGCTCGGCACGCTTGGCCAGCAGCTCGAAGACGCCGGGGTAGGCGGGGCGTTCTAAATAGCGGCCCGCACCGCGCTCGGCGCGCAGCTCGCCATCCCGCCACACCCACTTGCCCTTGCTGATAGTGTGACGGGCAATGCCGCGCACCGTTTTGCCCTCGAAAATGTTGAAATCGACGTTCTGGTGGTGAGTTTTGGCGGAAATCGTGCGGGTTCCGTTTGGATCCCAGACCACGATATCCGCATCGGAACCCACTTGAATTGCCCCTTTGCGGGGGTAGAGGTTGAATATCTTGGCGGTGTTGGTGGAGGTCACGGCGACGAACTCCTGAGGCGAGAGCTTGCCGGTGTTAACGCCTTCATCCCATAGCACGGCGAGGCGATCTTCCACGCCAGCGGTGCCGTTGGGAATCTTGGTAAAATCATCTTTACCGGCAGCTTTCTGCTCTTCGCAGAAGCAGCAGTGGTCGGTAGCGGTAGTCTGTAGATTGCCTGACTGCAGGCCGTGCCACAGGGCTTCCTGATGGCCTTTAGGGCGGAAGGGTGGACTCATTACGTGGGCCGCGGCGGTTGCCCAGTCGGGATGCTGATAGACACTGTCGTCAATGACCAAATGGCCCGCTAAGCACTCGCCAAATACTGGGTGGCCCTGCTGGCGGGCGTAGGCGATCTCATCCACCGCGTCTTTAGTGGAAACATGTACCAGATACACCGGTGCCCCCAGGGTAGTGGCAATGCGAATAGCTCGGCTGGCCGCTTCGCCTTCGACCTGGGGCGGGCGGGAAAGCGGGTGGGCTTCTGGCCCGGTGATGCCCTGAGCCAACAGCTTCTGCTGCATGTGATACACCAGCTCGCCGTTTTCAGCGTGTACTGTCGGCACCGCGCCCAGTTCCAGACAGCGAGAAAAGCTCTCCACCAGAATGTCATCGGTGGCCATAATCGCGCCTTTGTAGGCCATAAAGTGCTTGAAGCTATTGACCCCGTGCTCCCGCACTAGCGTGCCCATCTCCTCTTTGACGCTCTCATCCCACCAGGTAATCGCCACGTGGAAGGCAAAGTCGGTGGCGGCTTTTTTCGCCCATCCCTGCCAGGTTTCAAAGGCTTCTAGCAGTGATTGGCCGGGGCTGGGAATCACAAAATCGATAATCGTCGTGGTGCCGCCTGCCATGGCCGCGGCGGTGCCAGTGTAAAAATCTTCGCTGGCGACGGCCCCCATAAAAGGCATCTGCATATGGGTATGGGGGTCAATGCCTCCAGGCATCACCAGTTGATCGCTGGCATCGACAATATCACACCCTTCAGGGACATCTAGATCGGTGCCAATCGCATGGATTTTACCGTCAACACACAGCACGTCAGCGCGGTAAGTGTCAGCGTGGGTGACCACGGTGCCGCCCTTGATTAATAAGCTCATGGTTTACTCCTTGGGAAATTAATTAACAGGGCTTATTCGCCGTCGGTGAGGCGGGTATAGGTTTCCGGGCGACGGTCGCGGAAGAACTGCCAGTTGTTGCGCACCTCCCGCACCATGTCCAAATCGATCTCGTGTACCAGCAGCTCGTCTTCGCTTTCGCTGGCCTGGGCTTCGATTTTGCCGCGGGGGTTAACGATGTAGCTGGAGCCGTAGAAGTCGCCGATGTTCCAGGGGGCCTCGGTGCCAACCCGGTTGATCGCAGCAATAAAGCAGCCGTTGGCGGCGGCGGAGGCGGGCTGTTCTAGTTCCCACAGGTATTGGGAAAGACCCGCCACGGTGGCGGAGGGGTTGAAAATCACCTCCGCGCCGTTAAGAGCAAGCGCCCGCCAGCCTTCTGGGAAGTGACGGTCGTAGCAGATATACACGCCGATTTTGCCGTAGGCAGTATCGAACACTGGCCAGCCGGATTTTCCCGGTTTGAAGAAGAATTTTTCCCAAAAACCAGCCACTTGAGGGATGTGGGTTTTGTGGTATTTGCCCAGGTAGCTACCGTCGGCATCGAACACCGCGGCGGTGTTGTAGTAAACGCCGGTCTCGGTCTCTTCATAGACCGGTACGATAATCACCATACGGTGCTCAGCCGCGAGTTTCTGCATCATTTGGCAGGTGGGGCCTTCTGGCACCCGCTCGGCGGCGGCGTACCACTTGCCGTCCTGGCTAGGGCAAAAGTAGGGCTGATTAAACACTTCCTGGAAGCAAAGCACCTGCACGCCCTGATCAGCCGCTTGCTGAATCATTGGCAGATGTGCCTCGTTCATGGCGTCGCGGATAGCTTCTGGTTCAAGATCGGTGCTGGTTTTCAGGCCCATCTGAATCAACCCGATTTTCATCTTCTGCATGAGACGCTCCCTCTGATTGTTGATATGTAGCGTATGTTTGTAGTGTTCTCAAAACTAGTTTTATAAAGCTGACGAAAGAGACAGCTTTTGTTGAAAGTAGCGCTGGGTGGGTGGTTTTAGCAAGTCTTTAGAGGAGATTTGTTAATTTGTGTTTAACTCTTTGAGTTTGCTTGTTTTTATTGTTCTATTTGGCGCTGTTCACTTTTTTGGTGAACCTCTGCACTATTTTGGAAGAAATTTTTATTTATTTTAAATCAGATGGTTAGTGTGTTTTTAATGTCTGTGTTTAGATTTTTGTTGTTTAAAGTTGGTGCAAATATTTTTTTTGATCTAGCTTGGTTTAGTTGGTTTTTGTTTGAGGTAGGGGAAATATAAAGATAAAAAGCTAACAATAATATTGTTGTCCTGAAAGGCAGCTTTTTAATCAATGAGTTAATTGACCTGCTTTTTCAAGTAGGCATGCTTATTGCTTGTTTTCTAAAAGCTATGGTTTTTAAGAACGATGGTTTTGAAAAACAATGCTTTCTAAAAGCCATGATTTCTAAGCGCCTTTTTGAAAAGCTCCACTGGCCGTGGGAGCTAGACAGCGCAATAACGCAATGCTGAGGAGATAAAAAATGACCGAAACAACCTCTCAGATGGTGGATCGAGGTGGGCTGATAGAGCTTGATGTAGGGGACGATGTACGCAGCAGTTCTCGCTTTAATGAGGATATTGCGCCTACCCAGGCCAGCGAGCGCACCTGGAGTAAGTGGAATATTGCGGCACTCTGGGTAGGCATGTCGATCTGCGTGCCCACCTACACCCTAGGCGGGGTATTAACCGCCTACTTCGGGCTGAGCGTGGGGGAGGCGCTGTTTGCCATTCTGTTGGCCAACGTAATCGTGCTGATTCCTCTCACCTTAAATGCCTTTCCCGGTACTAAGTTTGGTATCCCCTTTCCGGTGGTTTTACGCTCGTCTTTCGGTATTTTAGGTTCCAACGTTCCCTGCCTGGTGCGCGCCTTAGTCGGCTGCGGCTGGTTTGGTATTCAAACCATGTTTGGTGGTTTAGCCATTCATCTGCTGCTCTCCGAGTTGATTCCCGCTTGGGCAGCGCTTGGCGGCGTAGGTGAAGTGATCGGCTTTTTTGTCTTCGGCGCGATGAATCTCTATGTGGTGATTCGTGGGGCAGAGTCGATTAAATGGTTGGAAACCCTGGCGGCGCCCCTGCTGCTAGCCGTTGGGTTTGGTCTGATGGTGTGGGCGTGGCCACATATGTCGATGACCGAACTACTGGCGCAGCCGCCGTCGCGGCCTGAAGGAGCGTCGGTTTATGGCTACTTCTTCGCGGGCTTAACCGCCATGGTGGGTTTTTGGGCTACGCTGTCGCTGAATATTCCCGATTTCAGCCGCTTTGCCAAAAGCCAAAAAGATCAAATCGTGGGTCAGGTGATTGGACTACCGCTAACGATGTTCTTCTTTGCCGCGCTGGGCGTGGTATTAACAGCGGCTTCCGAGACGCTGGTGGGCCAAACCGTTGCCGACCCGGTACGTTTGATTGGCTATATCGACAGCCCCTTCTGGGTGGTACTGGCGATGCTGTTGATCATTATTGCTACGATCTCCACCAATACGGCTTCTAACATAGTGTCGCCTACCAACGATTTTCAGAACATTGCCCCCAAGTTGATTAACCAGACGCGCGGCGTGCTAATGACCGGCGCGGTGGGCGTGCTACTGATGGGCTACGATCTGCTACAAAAAGCGGGCGTTATTCCGCCAGGTGTCTCTCTTGAGCAGATGTACTCCAACTGGTTGCTGGGTTACTCCAGTTTGCTGGGGCCCATCGCGGGCATTATGGCGGTGGATTATTTCCTGATTAAAAAGCAGCGCCTGGATGTGCCCAGCCTATATATGGATAGCCATGCCTATCCTGCTGTAAATGTCGCCGGTTTCATCGCCTTCGGTGTGCCCGTGGCGCTAACTTTACTATCGCTGTTAACAGGCACTATGAACTGGTTCTACGATTACGGCTGGTTCACCGGTTCGGCGCTGGGGGCCATCGTTTATTTTGTCGCCAGCCAAGTGCTGGCATCATCGCCTCAGGCGGGGCCTGCGCCAATAATGGCCAATGAGGCAGCCGAGCAGCGTTAAACAGTTGAAACCCGGCTTCGTGCCGGGTTCTCTATCCTAGCTGCTTTTGATTAAACGTAGAAACGCATCGACCACTCGGTTGGGGCGGCGATCATGTCGGGTGATCAGTACAAAGGGGATGCGGTAGTGCTGCGAGTTGGCGTGTAGCGCCCGCATCTTGCCCGCTGCCACCCACTGTGCTGCGACGTGTTCAGGCAGAAAACCGATAAAGCGCCCGGTAAGAATCAAAAAAGCAGCGCCTTCACGGTCGGATGCCGAGGCACGCAGGCTTAGCGCATCATGGGCCTGGCGGGCCTCAACCGGCAGCGGGTAGCGGGGCGAAATAGCCGAGTGTTGAGCGATATCTGCACAGCTAAGCGTATTATCATCCTCCGTAAACAGCGGATGGCCTGCCGCGCAGTAAAGATACGATGGCTCATCGTAAAGGTGCCGCGCTTCTAAACTGGTGGGCAGGTTCACTGCAGGTACTACGCCGACGTGCAAGTGGCCATCCATGACGCCCCGAATGACCGCGTCAGAAGGCTCCATATGAATATGCAGCGTTACCTCATGCTCCGGCGCGCTAAGTTCCGCCAGTGCATTGGTGACGTGCATGGCAGGTAGCGTCACTAGGTTGTCGGTAATGCCGATATTCAGCTCGCCTTTGATTGTTTGATGCAGGGCATTGACGTCGCTTTTAAATGTTTCAAGCGCAGTCAGTAGCGTCAACCCTGCCTGATAAATCTCTTTACCCTCCTCGGTTAAACTAAACCCGCCACGCCCCCGCTGGCAGAGCGAAAACCCCAGCCGCCCCTCCAAGTCGTTCATGTGCTGGCTAATCGCCGAACGACTGATACCCAGCGTAGTTTCAGCCGCGGTAAAGCCACCGCACTCAACGACTGTCTTGAAAATACGGATTAGCCGTATCTCGTAGTCACTCATTTGGCCCAGCGATGCCATAACAATTCCCTGGTAGATAGGCTGTCAATGCATAACATCACGCTTTTTAGGGCATTAACGGTGATAAAAACTGATATACATCCTAAAAGCGCCGCGGCACTATCGTATCAAGCCACGTGTCAGCGCGTGTTATGTATCGTTTTTGGTTACTTTTTACACTGTATCAGGTGCCATGCTGGGTTACCTGGATAAGGCTTCTATGCGATGTCCGCTACCTCCAATGATGTAAATGATGATGTTTTGAAAGCTACCAAGACTTACCGCCAACAGCGCCGCCATGTGATTGCGCTATATCTACTCGCACTGCTTGTCATGATGGTACTTTTTGGTTGGCTGTTGAGCGAACAGTATAAGCAAGAAATTGAGGCTGCTGAGTCACGTATTACCGCTCGTGCCAATGTGGTTGCTGAGTGGGCAAAAGGTGTATTTGCACAAAGTGGCCAGGCACTTTTTGGGCTAACAGAACTATTGGCGTTGCAAGGGATGACAGATAATGAACACGCGGATGAGCTTCAGCATTCCTTGGAAAACCTTACCCAATATATGCCTATGATTGACGAAATAGTCATTTTAGATAAGGAAGGGCGTGTGCTGGCGAGTGGCAGCGGAAGATGGAATGCTGACTTCAATATCAGTGATACGACTTTTTTTAACGCTTTTAAGGAAGGGAGTCGACAGGAAATAATTACGCCACTCAACTTGTCCAGAAGTGATCAACGCTACTACTTATATCATGGTAGGCGGTTCGATAGCTCTCAAGGTGATTTCGCCGGAGTGGTGATCTCTCGCATTGTTCCGCAAGTATTTGCCGACTCTCTTGAGCAGATGAGCGTCTACGACGGCGAGAGCATTGCCCTGGTAGACTCAAGTTTAAAATTTATTGCCCGGTATCCGATACCTGAAGAGCAACTTTCAATCGGCACGACTATAGATAGTCCTGAAACGGTTGAGTGGCTCACTCGTGGCGAGCCCACCTGGTCAATCAACTTTGACTCACCTATTGATGGCCGTAAGCGGCTGTTTCGCATGCTGAGAGTAGGCGAATATCCTATGCTGGCCGTGGTCGGCGTTGATCTTCACGAACTGCTTTCGGCATGGCGGCAGCGGACTTTGATTTTAACACTGGTAATGGCCGTCATTGCTTTACTGGGTGCTTGGGGCGCGCGTCACTACCTGAATCGTTTAGCGTTAGCGCATCAATTGCGACAGCGTATTGAGGAGCGCGAACAGGCCCGTGCGGAGGCGCAAATTGCCGCTGCTGCCTTCCAGACGCACTTAGGCATTCTCATCACCGATCCACAGGGCATCATACTCAAGGTTAATGAGACCTTCAGCCGCATTACCGGCTATAGCGAAGCCGAGATAGTGGGTAATAACCCGCGCATGTTCAGCTCTGGGCTACACAATGCCGCCTTTTACCGCCGTTTATGGAAGCGTGTTATCAAAACCGGTAATTGGGAAGGCGAGATTTGGAATCAGCGCAAAAACGGTGAGCTTTTCCCTGAGTGGCTAACCATTAGCGCGGTGTATAGCGTTGAGGGCACATTAACCCACTACGTGGCCACCATGAGTGATATCAGCGAGCGTAAAGCCGCTGAGCAGGAGATTCATCAGCTTGCGTTTTATGACACCTTAACCGGGTTGGCCAACCGACGGCTGTTTATGGATCGTATAGGGACTGCCCTGAAAGAGCTACAGCGCCATCAGCGTTGCGGGGCACTGCTATTTATCGATATCGATAACTTTAAGCAAATCAATGACACCCTTGGGCACTATGCGGGAGACCAGGTGTTACAGAGCGTTGCTCGGCGGATGGGCCAGATGCTGCGCGATACCGATACCTTAGCGCGGCTGGGGAGCGATGAGTTTGCGGTATTAATCGAAGGTGTGGATAGCCATCATGCCCAAACCGCTCAACTGGTGGAGCGTATCGCTTATAAATTGCTGGCGGCGCTTAACGAGCCGATCACTCTTGCCGAAGAGAGCATCAAGGTGACGGGGAGTATTGGTATTGCGATTATGGCGAGCAATGAGTACGGCGTTGATGACTATCTGCAGCAGGTCGACATGGCGCTCTTTCAAGCTAAGAGTAACGGCCGTCATGGGGTGTGCTTTTTTGATCCTTCCATGCAGGCAGCGCTATTGGCTCATGTAAAACTTGAAGCGGATCTGCGCCAAGCCCAGGCAAGTCAGCAGTGGCAGCTCTACTATCAGCCCCAGGTGGATCACCACGGTAGGATCACCGGCGTGGAAGCGTTACTGCGCTGGCAACATCCCGAACGAGGCATGGTCTCTCCGGGCGATTTTATTCCGCTGTTGGAAAGCAATGAGCTGATAAATGATGTGGGCGAATGGGTGTTAGAAGATGCCTGCTATCAATTAGCGCGTTGGGCGCAGCACCCGCAGCTAAGAAAATTGACCATTTCAGTGAATATCAGTCCGCTACAGTTTCGCGATGAGCACTTTTTGGCCCGCGTAGAGGGGGTGTTTGCGCGCACACAGGCGCCGCTTCAGCGGCTAAAACTGGAAGTGACCGAGTCGCTGTTTGTGGAAGCGCGAGATGACGCTAGGGATAAAATGCTTGCCCTTAAAGCGCGAGGCGTACGTTTCTCTCTGGATGATTTCGGCACTGGCTACTCGTCACTGGCTTATTTGGCGCAACTGCCGCTGGATCAGCTTAAAATCGACCAATCATTTGTGCAGCAGGTGCTCGAAAGCCAAGCCAACGCGGCGATTGTCGAGAGTACCATTGCCCTGGCAGAGAGCCTTAATCTAGAGGTCATTGCGGAAGGGGTAGAGACCAAAGCGCAGCAGGCGTGGTTACTGGCGCACGACTGTCACGCTTACCAAGGTTATCTGTTTGGGCGACCGGTCACAGCAGAAGCCATCGAGAGATTGATTACGGGCGCTTAACCCAGCGTCAGTAAGCGGAGTCGGCCTTCGATATCGAGAGCGGGGCTCGTATCAGGAAGGATAACCTCCAGCCGGGAGTCTTGCCGCCACGCGCTGCTTTCAACGCTGAGCGTACCATCGGCGCGGTTAAAGCGTTTCCAGCCGCTATCGGTATGAAACACGCCTTTAATGCGCGCCTCGCTGGGTAGCTCTCCCAAACAGGCGGCCAAGTTATCCAGATCGAAGCGCTCGCTTGGGTGCCAACGTAATCCCGTGCTGGTGTAGCCCAGCGAGGTGCCGATTTCACGTTGGGGCTTGCCGGGCGGGGGCGGAAAATCAAAAAAAGACCCGGCTAAGCTGGGTGTTGCGGACAGCTGCTGATGGTTTGCGGGCACGTTCATATCGTTTGCTTCTGCGTTTCCGCTTTGGGTCAGCAGCCCTATGGGTAGTTCACCTTGGGGAGCTTCCTGCACCCATTTGCGCGGCGGCCAGCGCTGCGCCACAAACGCATGAGCGGCGCCGAGCTGCTCGGGTGTGCTCTGGTCGAGCATAGTGAGTGCCACCGCATCGGCCATATCGAGCTGGTCGCGGAAGGTGTCGTGCTGTCGAGCGCGGGCGTCATCTAATCGGCGTGGGTCAAGAGTAGCAATAATATCGCGTACTTCGACCGCCTCAAGAAAGGCTTCCCCACGTAGTAGATCCAACAGACCAGCTGGGTGGCCAAGGCCTGAGGGCTCGATGATTACCCGGTCGGGCTTGCTGCGTGCGAGTAAATTCACCAGTGCCGCTTGCAGTACAAAGGCGAGCTGGCAACACAGGCAGCCGCCGGGAAGGCCTTTCACTACCACATCGTCACGGGCGTCAAACATCGCCTGGTCGATGCCGATCTGGCCAAACTCATTGACCAGGATGGCCCACTTTTCATCCACAGGCTTCTGCTCGATGAGGCTGTGGATAAGCGTGGTTTTGCCGCTGCCGAGAAAGCCGGTAATAATATGTACCGGCACTTTTGCGTTTGCTGTTTTTGCCACCCCTGCCAACGCTTAGCCCCCCGTCATATTCATAAAGCGTACCACCTGCACATCGCCATCGGTGGTGAAGTGATGTCGTTCCGGCTTAAGCGGCAGGGCGTTGATAATCGCCTCTTTCAGTGCCTGCATGTTGCCGGGGTGGTGGCGCAGCACAGCGCGCAGATCCACCGAGTGTTCGTTGCCTAGGCAAAGCAGCAAACGGCCTTCCACGGTTACACGCACCCGGTTACAGGTATCGCAAAAGTTGTGGCTATGGGGGGAAATAAATCCAACCCGGCTGTCGCTATCGGCCATTTTGAAGTAGCGCGATGGGCCGGGTGTGGTTTCGGTCGTGGGGATCAGCGGATAGCGCGTTTCGATCAATTCTTGAACGTCATCGCTGGAGTAGAAGGTTTCCGCCCGTGAGTGGTCGGAGACATCGCCCAGCGGCATCTCTTCGATAAAGCTAATATCGAGGTTTTCCTGGCGTGCAAAGGTGACCAGATCGATCACTTCGTCGTCGTTGCGACCTTTTAAGATTACCGCGTTGAGCTTAATGCGTTTAAAGCCCGCTTCCTGGGCAGCGTGAATGCCGTCGATGACTTTGGTCAAATCGCCGGTGCGGGTGAGCTGCTTGAAGCGCTCTGCATCCAGTGAATCCAGGCTAATGTTCAGCCGCCGCAGGCCGCTGGCGTAAAGCTGCTTGGCGTGCTTGCGTAGGCTGGCACCATTGGTGGTCATGGTGAAGTCGTTAAGACCTGGCATGGCGCCGATCTCGTCGACTAATTGCTCAATGCCGCGGCGTACCAGCGGTTCGCCGCCAGTCAGGCGGATTTTTTCCACGCCGAGTTCGGTGAAGGCGCGCGCCACCATGGCGATCTCTTCCAGCGTCAGCACCTGGGCGCGGGGTAGGAATGTCATCTCCTCGCTCATGCAGTATACGCAGCGAAAATCACAACGATCGGTGACCGAGATGCGCACGTAGCTAATGCGCCGACCAAAGTCGTCGATCAGTTGCTGGTCAGCGTCTGGCTGGACAGATCGCTGCTGATTAGCTTGAGGTTGTGCGGGTCGTTGCTCGGTCATAGCCATCCCGTTAGTGGTTGTATGCTGACTACCTCGCCTGGCTGGGCGCCTGCCTGGTCGTCGGCAAGTTCAATCAAACAATTAGCAGCCACCATCGAGGTTAAAATGCCCGAACCCTGGGCGCCGGTACTACGCACGAGTAACCGTCCTTCGCTATCAGTATGGTAAATGCCACGGATAAAATCAGTGCGCTTCAAGCGACTTTTTAAGGCGTCATCGGCTATAGCAGTAAGGCGACGGGGCGTTGATGTTGGCTGCCCACAAAGCCGATCCAGCAGCGGCGACACAAACTGTAGAAAGGTTACCATGACCGCCACCGGATTGCCGGGCAAGCCAATAAACGGCGTGCGCTTTTCACCCAGCCAGCCGCAAGCCATCGGGCGGCCAGGTCGCAGCGCTACCCGCCAGAAGGCTAGGCGGCCTAGCTGTTCCAGAGCCTCACGGGTAAAGTCAGCTTGGCCAACGGAAACGCCGCCGCTGGTGATCACCAAGTCGCTTTGCGCCGCAGCGTCTTCCAGAGCCGTTTTAATGGCGTTTAAATCATCCGGCAAAATGCCCAGGTCAATGACGTCGGCGCCGTGTTCGGCAAGCAAACCCATCAGGGTGAAGCGGTTGGCGTCGTAAATACCTGCTTTGGGCAGCGGCTCCCCGGGTGCAGCGACTTCATTGCCAGTGGAAAAAATCGCCACCCTTGGACGCTGGCACACTACAACGTCTGCGTAACCTAACGACGCTAAAAGCCCAAGGGCCGCCGCATCGAGCCGTGCACCTGCATGAAGGGCTGTGTCACCCATGGCAATATCCTCTCCGGCCTGGCGAACATGTTGGCCGTGTTTGAGGAGTTCTGGCGACTCGATGATCACATGGTTCGGGCGCTCATCTAACGGTTCGCGCAGCTGTTCACTCATCACCACGGTATCGGTGCCCGGCGGCAGCGGGGCGCCGGTGGTGATACGCACGCAGTGACCGGCAGGTACCAGTTCACTGCGATACTGCCCGGCCAGCACCTCACCGGCCAGCGGCCAGAGAGTTTGTTTGGCCCCAACCCCTTCTCTGGGCAGGGCTAGCGCTACGCCGTCCATGGCCGCGTTGGTATTTTGCGGCACGTTAATGGGGGCCTGAATGGCTGTGGCCAAGCGGCGGCCGTGAGCCTGCGCCAGCGGGATCTGTTCGCTGCCCAGCGGGCGTTCAATCAAGGTGGCGAGCGCTTGGCGCGCTTCGTCCACGCTGAGCATCTGCTCGCCAAGATCAAAGCAGGAGAGGGTCATTTCACCTCCTTGCTCGAAGAACCCATTAGTACTTTTTCCAGGTGTAGCTTCTCTTCCTCGGTATTAAGGTTAGCAAAGGCATCAGGGCAGTCCGACATATCAACCTTGCACCAGTTGTGGCGGGCGTACCAACGGTCGATCTTACGCTCGCCCACGGCCAGGGTGGCGGCCAAATCATCGGCCAGCGAAGTGCGCAGCAGCGCAACTACCGGGTGAAGCCGTTCGCCGTCAAAAGCCACGGCGATATCATGCTGACCAACGCCTTGCACCATGCGCGCCACTAAGTCGTCAGGCAGGGCGGGGGAGTCGCAGGGAGCGACCAGTAACCAGGGCGTTTTTGCCGCCCGTAGGCCGCTATAGATCCCCATCAGCGGGCCTTTAAAGCCGCCTTCGGCATCGTCCATTACAACATCCGCTATAACGCGATCGGCGAAAAAGCGGTAGGCGTCAGCATTGCGGTTGGCGTTAATCAGTAGCTCGGCCACCCGACCTTCAAGGCGCTTCACCACATGGCCGACGAGTGGCAGGCCCGCAAAAGGCTCCAGCCCTTTGTCACGGCCGCCCATTCGGCGCCCTTCGCCGCCCGCGAGAACCATGCCAGTGAGGTCGTGAGTGGGGATCATGAGCTTGCCTTTTTTGATGAGCGATATTCTTGCGATGAACGGGCATGGGATGGGCGCGGTGGAATAGCGTCCAGGGCTAAACGGTTTTGGGTGTTGATTGCTTGGAAATGGCGCCCTTTGGCGCGGGCGATTAGCATCACGCCAAAGCGTTCGGCCAGTTCGACGCCTTTCTGGGTGACACCTGAGCGAGAGACCAGCACGCTAATACCCATTTGCGCTACCTTCAATACCATCTCCGACGTTAGCCGTCCGGTGGTGTAAAAAATGTCCGCATTGGCGCTGTCGGCCTGTTGTAGCCATTGACGCCCGGCCAGGGTATCCACCGCGTTATGCCGTCCTACGTCTTCAACAAAGTCGAGCACGTCGGTTTGCTGGCACAGTGCGCAGCCATGAACTGCGCCAGCGCTGCGGTAGGTCTCGTTATAGGCGTTAAGGTTTTGCAGCAACTGATAAAGCGTGGATTGTGCCAATTGAGTATCGGGCAGCGCCGTGAGAGCGGTTTGGTCGAGCAGTTTACCAAATACCGTGCCCTGGCCGCAGCCGGTGGTGACCGTACGAGTGCTTAAACGTGCTTCTAAATCCTCGGGCAGGTGGCGGGTAATCACGACCGCCGCTTCTACCTCCCAATCGACTTGTACGGCTTCTAAGTCAGCCGCGGCGTTCAGCAGCCCCTGATTACGCAAATAGCCGACCACCAGAGCCTCCGGGTCGTCACCCAAGGTCATCAAAGTGACAATTTCACGCTTGTTGAGGTAGACGGTCAACGCTCTTTCAGCGGCAATCGCCTGCTGGCGCGAATCGCCATACTCATCCACGATGCTGATCTCGGTGGTGGCCGGTAAGCGGGCTCGGCTTAACTGAAGGGCGTGCATCCGCAATCCTCGCTGCTGAATATGAAAGCATCTGACCCTGATAAAATACCTGAGTAAAAAGGTCAGAGTTGACGATGATGGCGCTGGAGAGGCTTACTTGTCTACCTGTTCAACTGCTATCCGTTCAAAGTCTAGGTGCTTCGCTTAAGTACTGTGCTTAAGTTCTGTACTCAAGTACTTTGCTTAGATACTTCGCTAAGGGGTTTTACGCGATGTCTGATAATTTACGTTCACTGAGTATCACCCTGGTCGCCGAGCCTAAGCAGGTGAAAAGCTTTACGCTAACCCAGTGGCGTATTGCAGAGCTTACCCTGAGTGATCAGGGGCCCAATGTGCTTAACCTGCAGCTGTCGATGACCGAGCGTGCTGCCTACCGTTTCAACCTGACGTCTGCTACTCCACGACTATTTGTGCGGGCGGGTTTTACTGGGCAAACACCCAAGCCTGATGCGATTACCGCGAGCCAGGACGTGGCGGCCGGCTGGATGGACGGCGAGCAGCAGGTGCTTGAAGCGCCGATGCCTATGGCCATTGAGGTCTGGATTGAGAGCTATCTCGCGCGTCACGGCGAAGCGCCGATGGAAATGCGCAAGAAAAAACGCAAAGGTGCGGGGCGCGCCAAAGAGACCCCCTCCAAGGAGCAGCCACAATGAGCCGCCTAGAGCGCTGGTCGCGACTAAAACGCAACGTTCCCCAGGAGCAAGATGCGCCGCCGGTTGCAAAGTCTGATGATGAACTGGCGGCTAAATCGGATCTTTCACCTGATGCCGCTCAGGAAACGCCAGAGCCGGCATCACCACAGCCGTCACCTTCAGAACAATCGTCTTCAGAACCAGCACCTAAGCCCGGCAGCTTAGACCACACCTTGCCCGACCCTGAAACGCTGGAAGCGGGCAGCGACTTCAGCGCCTTTATGGTGCCAGGAGTAAGCGGAGCCCTGCGACGGCGTGCTTTGAAACGCCTGTGGACCACCGGTAACTATAACGTTCGCGATGGCCTGGATGACTACGATGCCGACTACAATCAGCTGTTAAAGCCCATGGACTCCGAGCTCGCCAGCAAACTGCGCCGCTGGACGCATAAAGTGGAAGAGACGGTTGATAAGTCACTAGACGAGCCCGAGTCCCCAAAAGGGTTAGCAGAGAACGAGCAAACAGAAGAGAATCCGGTCGCGCTTGAGGAAGAGACCTCAATGCCTGGCGCTGAAAGGGAAACAATTGTAAAAAAAGCGCCGCTAGACGACCAGTCTGATTATTTATCTGACTCTAAGACGAAAACATGAGATCGACGCTAAATTTATAAAAGTCAACGTGTTGGGTATGTGAGCGGTCGCCAGCGTTGGTAGCGTTGACGGTAATCAGGTTGGCAAATTGTGGATTTCGCCATAGGCTGAACTTAGCTTTAACGCATTGTTATGCCACAATAGTTAATCAATATGACTCAAAAATATAATAAGAATTATTCCCTGACCGTGAGAGCGCATGAACCAACGAATCCAACTGGCGTCGCTAGACGACCAGCGCAATGCCGAGGCTCGGGAGACGGTACGCCAGCGTATCTCCTGGCCCGCTAACCTAACGCCTGCCAATGTGACCTATCACAGCCGTGGTCATGCGCTGCTGCTCGGCTGTGAGCGGGATACCCGACAAGCCGCGCGCATTCTGCAAGGGCGTGGTTTGGCTTCATTGACGCTGGTTTTTACCGCGCCCAACGCCGCAGGCGTTGACGACGGGGTTAATGATAGTGACTTGCTCGCTGCCACCGAGATCCTCACCACTCAGGCGCTAACCCGTGCCCAGGCCGAAAAGCTGCGTATTAGCGGTCATCTAGGCATGTTTAAAACGCTGCTTGATGGCGATGAACCGCTTGATCTTGCCCAGGCGCTGATCGAGCGAGAGGCGTTTGATTTAATCCTGGACTTAAATGCTACTCCTTGCCTACCAGTGGAATTATCACCGCCTGGCTATGTGGTAATGCAGTGGCAGAACGTCGAGCAGCGCAGCGATATCCTCGATGACTTTGTGGGGCTGGTGGGCGAATTCGACAAGCCGCGATATTTTCAGGTCAATAGCGACTTATGTGCCCACTCCACCAGCGGCAATATTGGCTGTACCCGCTGTTTGGATGTGTGCCCGGCGGATGCTATCTCCAGCATCCAGGGGCGGATTGAATCTCACATCGAGATTGATCCTTTCCTCTGCCAAGGCGTGGGCAGTTGCACTAGCGCTTGCCCCACCGGCGCTATCGAATTTCGCCTACCGGAAACGCGCCGCCAACAGGATACGCTCTCCGCTTGGTTGGGCGCCTACCGAGAAGCGGGTGGTCAAGCGCCGGTGCTGCGTTTTATTACCCATGATTCCCAAGACGCTGAACGCGCGGCGGGCGTAGTGCCCGCAGGTCATATCATAGATGCACCGCTTGAGGAGCTGGGAGCCGCGGGTCACGACCAGTGGTTAACTGCCCTGGCCTCAGGGGCCGCCGAAGTGCGTATCCAACTGCACCCCAATATGCCTGCCCGCTTGAGTGCCTTTTTGACCGATCAAGTTGCTCAGGCGCATGCCCTGTTAGACGCCTTAGGTCATGATCGCGCTCGCGTAAAGCTGATCGAGATAGCCGATGATGCGGCCCGGGATGCGCTACCGGCACTCACCCCGTTGACAGAGTCGCCGCTAAGCTTGCCTGAGCCAGAAAAGCGTGCGCGCTTGAACCGTGTGCTAGCGCGGTTGGCTGAATTGGGTAACCCTAGCGGCGAGCGGGTTGCCGTACCGGCAGGCGCTGCCTACGGCGCCATTCAAGTCGATAGCGACGCCTGCACGCTCTGCCACGCCTGTGTCAGCAACTGCCCGACCCCGGCATTAAAGTCAGGCGGCAACACGCCCGCGCTGAGCTTCCTTGAAGCGGACTGTGTGCAGTGCGGCTTGTGTGAGCAGGCTTGCCCGGAAAATGCGATTACCCTGATGCCTGGCTTCCTGGCATCCAATGCCCGCGAAACGCGCCAGATCTGCCACGAAGAAGCGGCCTTTGAGTGCATCAACTGCGGTAAGCCATTTGCCACTGTCAGCACGGTCGCTACTATTAAAAAGAAGCTGGCGAACCACCCCTACTTCGCCGGCGAGGCGATGATCCGCCTGGAAATGTGCGAAGACTGCCGGGTAAAAGATGTCTGGAAAACCATGATTCGCGATCCAGACGCGCAACTGAAGGTATAAGCCGATGACGGATGCACTGCCCACGCTCAAAGAAGCAGATGCGCTACGCGCCGATATCTACCGGTTGTTAGCCACGCTACTCCGCCAACCGCCGGATACTGAGTTACTCAGTTGGTTGGCTGAGCTAGCCATCGAGCAAGATGGCAGCCGCTTGGCGGAGTGCTGGCAGTCGTTGGCAGTAGCCGCCAACGGTGCGAATACTGAGGGACTGCAGCGAGCTCACTTTCGCCACTTGGTAGGTGTGATTCAAGGCGAGGTTGTGCCCTATGCCTCCTGGTACCGCAACGGCGAATTGATGGAAGCGGCGCTGGTGGCGCTGCGCCAAGACCTAAAAGTGCTCGGCTTTGAACGCAGTGAGCATACTCGGGATCCTGAGGATCACCTGGCGGCCCTGTGTGAAGTCATGGCGATGCTGATTGACGTTGAAAGTTCAGAGCAGGGCTATTTCTTTAGCCAACATTTAGCCCCCTGGGCGGCCAGCTGTTTTGCCGACCTTGGGCAGGTAGACACCGCTTTCTATGCAGCGCTGGGGCAGTTGGGTAGCGCTTTTATGGAGAGTGAACAGGCTCGCTTGAGGGTTGATGCGGGCCATACGCCAGTGCGTATTCTTGAGCCTTAACGCAGGCTTCATAAAAGAAACAGCAAAAAAGCAAAAAACAGCATAAAAAGACCCGCACAAAAAAGCATGCAAGAGGAGAAACCCATGCAACCGTCACACAACGCTGAGCGCCGCCGGTTTATGAAAACCGTTGGGTTGGGAACCGCCGCTGCTGGCGCCGCGGCGGCAGTCGGTCATGTCACTCTGGCACAGGCTGACACTGCCCCGGTGAAAAACGAAAAACCAACGGTTAACTACCGTGAGACCGATCACGTCCGTGCTTATTACGCCTCGCTGCGTGACTGACGGCGGAATGCCAGGAGATTTGCCATGCGCTTAACTCGCAAAACAGACACCCCCAAGGCCTCAGGGCTGGGTATTTCCCGTCGCCAGTTCCTCAAACGCAGCGGTGCAGCCACTGGTGGAATGGCCGCCGTTGGCTTTATGGGTGCGCCCATGATGCAGCGCTCAGAAGCAGCCGACAAAACCCCCGTGCTGGATTCGCCGGTCGAGACCAAACGCACTATCTGCTCCCACTGTTCAGTGGGTTGTGGCGTGTATGCCGAAGTTCAAGAGGGCATTTGGACCAAGCAAGAACCCGCTTTTGACCACCCCATCAACCGTGGTGCGCACTGCGCGAAAGGCGCTTCGCTGCGTCAGCACGGCCACTCCACGCGGCGCCTCAAGTACCCGATGAAGTTAGTCGCGGGTGAGTGGGAACGTATGAGCTGGGATGACGCCATTAACGAGATTGGCGACAAACTGCTTGAGCTGCGCGAAGAGCACGGCCCGGACAGCGTTTACTGGCTGGGCTCGGCGAAGTTCAACAACGAGCAGGCGTATTTAATGCGCAAGCTTGCCTCGCTATGGGGCACCAACAATACTGACCACCAGGCGCGTATTTGTCACTCCACCACCGTGGCGGGCGTAGCGAATACCTGGGGTTATGGAGCGATGACCAACTCGCTCAACGATATGCATAACAGCAAGGCGATTCTGTTCATTGGCTCCAACCCCAGTGAAGCGCACCCGGTAGCGATGCAGCATATCCTGATCGCCAAAGAGCGTAACAATTGCGACATCATCGTCGCCGACCCGCGCTTTACCCGTACTGCGGCCAAGGCCAACAAATACGTGCGTCTACGTCCCGGTTCGGACGTCGCCTATATTTGGGGCTTGTTGTGGCACATTTTTGAAAATGGCTGGGAAGACAACGAGTACATCAATCAGCGCGTTTACGGTATGGATGAAGTACGCGCTGAAGTCGCCAACTTCCCGCCCAGCGTTGTAGAAGAAGTCACCGGCGTTCCAGAAGCCGAGATGTACGATGTCGCTAAACGCCTCTCCGACAACCGGCCTGGCTGTGTGGTCTGGTGTATGGGCGGCACCCAGCACACCACCGGCAACAACAATACCCGCGCTTACTGCATTCTTGAGCTGGCGCTGGGGAATATTGGTGTGGCGGGCGGCGGCGCAAACATCCTGCGCGGCCATGATAACGTCCAGGGCGCAACTGACCTTGGCCTTGGCTGCGATTCCTTGCCGGGATACTACGGCTTGGCAGAGGGTGCCTGGCAGCACTGGGCGCAGGTGTGGGATCTCGACTATGAGTGGCTAAAAGGCCGCTATGACGATACCGAATACGCCGACGGCAAGCCCATGTACACCGCCGGTATTACCGTGTCGCGCTGGGTCGATGGCGTGCTCGAAGAGGACGAGAACATCTCCCAGCGTACCGCGCTGAAAGCGATGTTCTACTGGGGCCATGCGGTTAACTCCCAGACCCGCGGCGTCGAAATGCAAAAAGCGATGCAGAAGCTTGAGATGATGGTCATCGTTGACCCTTATCCCACCGTTGCTTCAGTGATGCACGACCGCAGCGACGGCGTGTATCTGCTGCCAGCGGCCACCCAGTTCGAAACCACAGGCAGTGTTACCGCGACTAACCGTTCGATTCAGTGGCGTGACCGCGTGATTGAGCCGCTGTTTGAGTCCAAGCCCGACCACGAAATCATGTACCTGTTCGCTCGTAAGCTGGGCTTCGGTAATGAGCTGGTCAAGAACTACCAGATGAACGGTGACGAGCCGCTGATCGACGACATTCTGCGCGAAATCAACAGCGGTATGTGGACGGTCGGCTACACCGGGCAAAGCCCCGAACGCCTCAAAGAGCACCAGAAAAACTGGCACACGTTCAGCTTCGAGAACCTGCGCGCAGAGGGTGGCCCGGCGGATGGTGACTACTACGGCTTGCCGTGGCCCTGCTGGGGAACGCCTGAGTTTAATCACCCGGGCTCGCCCAATCTTTACGACACCAGCGTGCCAGTGATGGAAGGCGGCATGGGCTTCCGCGCTCGTTTTGGTATCGAGCGGGATGGCGTCAACCTTCTGGCGGAAGGTTCAGCGCCGGTGGGCGGCGATATCGACGACGGCTATCCAGAGTTCAACGACCAACTGCTCAAAGACCTAGGCTGGTGGGACGACCTGACTGCCGAAGAGAAGCAGGCGGCGGAAGGCAAAAACTGGAAAACCGATCTCTCGGGCGGTATCCAGCGTGTCACCATTGAGCATGGCTGTGCGCCCTACGGCAACGCCAAGGCACGCGCCGTGGTCTGGACTTTCCCGGACCAGGTGCCGAAGCACCGTGAGCCGCTCTACACCACGCGGCGCGATTTGGTTGAACGCTTCCCTACTTGGGACGATTTCGACTCCATCATGCGCCTGCCGACCATGTACAAAACCATTCAGGATCGCGACAACACCGGTGAGTATCCGATGATTCTTACCTCTGGGCGACTGGTTGAGTACGAAGGGGGCGGGGAAGAGACGCGCTCTATGTCGTGGCTTGCCGAGCTTCAGCAGGAGATGTTTGTCGAGATCAACCCGGCGGACGCTAACGACCTCAACATCAAAGATGGCGACGATGTCTGGGTTGAAGGGGCTGAAGGAGGCCGTGTGAAAGTTAAAGCGCTGGTCACGCCGCGCGTTGATCGTAACGTGGCGTTTATGCCGTTCCATTTTGGCGGCATGTTCCAGGGCGAAAGCCTGCGCGACCGTTACCCGGATGGGTCTGATCCATACATCATCGGTGAAGCGGCCAATACCGCCACCACCTATGGCTACGACCCGGTGACACTTATGCAAGAGACCAAGTGCACCATTTGCCGCATTGAGCGCGCTTAAGCCCCGACCGACCTGACAGCACGACGGTGCGGGAGCCATCCCGCACCGTCATGAGGAGAACACCATGGCTCAAATGAAATTTATGTGTGACGCCGAACGCTGCATTGAGTGCAACGGCTGCGTCACCGCCTGTAAAAATGCCAACGATGTCGAGTGGGGCATTCAGCGCCGCCGCGTGGTCACGCTCAATGACGGTGAAGCCAGTGAAATGTCTATCTCAGTGGCCTGCATGCATTGCGATGACGCCCCTTGCATGGCGGTGTGCCCCACCGACTGCTTCTACAAAACCGATGACGGCATCGTGCTGCACGACAAAGACCTCTGCATCGGCTGTGGCTATTGCCTCTACGCCTGCCCGTTTGGCGCCCCGCAGTTTCCCCAGCAGGATGCCTTTGGTGAGCGCGGCAAGATGGACAAATGCACCTTCTGCGCGGGTGGCCCTGCCGAAAGCAAAGAAGAGGAGTACGAGAAGTACGGCTCCAACCGCATTGCCGAAGGTAAGCTGCCGCTGTGTGCTGAGATGTGCTCCACCAAAGCGCTGCTTGCCGGTGATGCGCAAGATGTGGCCGATATCTTCCGTCAGCGCGTGGTTCATCGCGGGCACAAAGATGGCGCCTGGTCTAATAACCCTCAGGCCAGTGCCGACAACCTAGCCTATGATGCTGCCCATAAAGGGTAAGGAGGCGTGTCATGAACCTGTTGACTGCACAGGCACCCGGTGGGGTGCCGCGCTCAGGTAAAGGGCTCGCCCTGGGTATTTGGCGCTTTATGTTGGTGGCGCTTGCTCTGGTGCTAAGCCTCGGTTTCACGCAAGTGGCCGTTGCCCAAGCGGATCCTGATCGCGAGATGACCACTGCAGCCCCCGGCATTACCGCCGACCAGTGGCGCCAGGTACGTAGTGGAGAAACCGGGCCAAATTACCGTGATTCACGCGCTGACAGTAACTACAGCCTGATCAATTCAAGCGGTGAAACCTGGCGGGAGATTCGTAACCGCTGGGTATCGCCGTTTGGTTTGATCGCGGTATTTGGCATGGCGGCGCTGATCGCGCTGTTCTACTTCATTGTCGGGCGTAAAGAGCTTGAGGCGCCGCGCACGGGCCGCCTGCTCTTGCGTTGGACGCTGATGAAACGCGCGCTGCACTGGACGGTAGCAACGCTGTTTATCATTCTGGCGCTGACCGGGATGACGCTGCTGTTCGGTAAATTCGTGTTCCGTCCACTGTTTGGCGATGGGATTTGGGCCTGGATGATTGCGGCGACAAAAGTGCTGCATAACTACCTGGGGCCGATCTTTGGCATTCTGCTGGTGATCCTGCTGGTCAGCTTGATCAAAGACAATATTCCTAAAAAGCACGACTGGGTATGGTTCAAGAAAGGCGGCGGTATGATTGGCAAAAAGCATGTGGATGCTGGTTTTGCCAACGGTGGTGAAAAAGCCTGGTACTGGCTGTTAGCGACGGTGGGAATCTTAGTGGTTGCCAGTGGCTTCGTGCTCGACTTCCCCAACTTCGACCAGGGCCGTGACACCATGCAGTGGGCCAATATTATCCACGCAGTTGGCGCATTGGGGCTTACGGCGGTTTCCCTCGGACATATCTATATCGGCACGTTGGGTACCGAAGGCGCGCTAGAAGGTATGACCACGGGCTATGTGGATGAGACCTGGGCCAAAGAGCACCATAATCTTTGGTACGAAGAGGTCAAAGACCAAACGCTATCGGAACAAGAGGTGGCGGCCCGCAAGTCATCTGGCGGCAGCAATGAGCCGTCGGCAACGCGAACCAGTTAATAAGCATTTAATGGTCGCTAAGACACCGCCTTTCGGCGGTGTCTTTTGTTATGCTTCACCTTAAATTATTAAATAACCCAAGCCATGTATGAGAGGAACGGTTATGTCAGCGTTTGATGAGTTAGACCCAACCACGCGCACCGAGCTTGAAGCCGCCGCGTTTCGCCGCTTGCTACAGCATCTGGACGATAACAAAGATGTCCAGAATATCGATCTGATGATCCTGGCGGACTTTTGCCGTAACTGTTTATCTAAATGGCTGGTGAGTGCCGCTGAAGCGCGGGATGAAAACCTCAACTACGAAGAGGCACGTGAGTACGTTTACGGTATGCCTTACAGCGAGTGGAAGGAGCTTTATCAGCCGCCCGCTACGCCTGAGCAAATGGCGGCCTGGGAAGCACACCACGCCAAAAAGAAAGCAGCCAAACAAGGGTGATGTCGATGAGTGAGCCAATGGTGCCCCTCAACATAGCCGTACTCACGGTCTCGGATACCCGCACGGAAGAGACGGATCGTAGCGGTCAAGCCCTGGTCGAGCGGCTAACCAACGCCGGTCACACTCTCGCTGAAAAGCGCATCGTGCCTGACGATGTCTATCGTATTCGCGCGGTGGTCGCGAACTGGATCTCCGAGGCGGATGTGCAGGTAGTCATCACCACCGGAGGCACTGGCTTCACTGGGCGTGACTCTACCCCTGAAGCCATCTCGGTGCTGCTGGATAAGCGCATCGAAGGCTTTGGCGAACGCTTTCGTCAGCTAAGCGGTGAGGAAATCGGCAGCTCCACTATTCAAAGCCGCTGCCTCGGTGGCCTAGCCAATGCCACGGTCGTGTTCTGCCTGCCCGGCTCAACCGGCGCTTGCCGCACCGGCTGGGATGGCATACTGGCTGAGCAGTTAGATAGCCGCCACAAGCCCTGCAACTTCGCCAACCTGGTCATCCCAGGCCGAGGTCAGCATGGTTGAATGAGTGGCATATTTTCCAGGCTGCCGCTTGATGTAGCAACAAGTGTGCGTGGCGACGTGTATGGAGGTTGCGCTGTCGCCGCGCTTTTGAAAGTTAGTGTCAATGCAATAGATGCATTGGTTTTAACCGGCTAGCTCAGTGCTTCTTCCTTTAGAAAGTTGAGTAATAAAGGGTGATTCGCAAGAGCAATATTGATCCGAAGAGCAGATCCTGACTCGTCATTGCCTAAAGTAAACAAATTTCCAGGTGCTAGGAAAATCCCCTGTGCAGACGCTTTTTTTGCTAGCTCAAGGCCGTCTACGCTTTTTGGTAAAGGGCACCAAATGTAGTAACTTCCGGTGGGTGGCTGAATTTGGTTGAAACCAATATTTTTCAACGAGGAGATCGCTGCTGCGCTAGCCTTGGGCACTCTCTCGCGTAAACGAGTCATTTGGCGACGATAGCGACCATGAATGATCATTTCATGGATCATCCTTTCAATAATGCTTGAACTGGTAACCACCGTGAGCATTTTAATATCAATCAGTGACCGAACCAGCGTCTGATTAGCTGCAATGTAGCCACAACGCATACTGGCAGATAGCGTTTTGGAAAAAGTGCCAACGTATATGACTCGGTTAAGGCCATCGAGCGAAGCAAGGTGAGGCGTTGATCGGGGGAGAATATCACCAAAAGGGTCGTCTTCAATGATGGTTAGATCATGCTGTTCGGCGATACGTAATAAGGCATGCATATTCTGGAGAGACATGGATGTGCCGGTAGGGTTATGAGCCATAGGCTGAACAAACAAAAGCCTTGGCCGGTATTCCCGGATACTCTGTTCCAGCATATCGAGATCCAGTCCTTGAGGCCCTCTAGTGATGCCGATGGTTTTGGCACGCTGTAGGCGTAATTTACCAAACATTGGGTAATAACCAGGGCTTTCAACTAGCACCACTTCACCGGGTTCTACAAAATGCCTAACAATCAGGTCGAGTGCATGGTTGGCACCGAACGTCATCAATATTTGATTTGGATGAACACTAATTGCACGATCGTTTAACGTTCTGGCGATATCTTCTCGCAGGCCGATCAATCCCTGAGGGTTGCCGTATTCGAACTCATCTCTGGCGTCATTATCCTGATTGCTGCGTTTGAAATAGCGGCGTATGTCCGAGCTCTCCATCCAACTTGCCGGCAGGCGTCCATCTCCGGCTCTGACTTCATAATGCTGATTCAATTGTTCTCTTAATAGAGAAACCAAGTCGACCGCTTCAGTAAAATGTTCAGGCTTGATAGCTGGGTGAGCTGGTCTGGTTGCTTCCACATAAAAGCCTGAACCGCGCCGAGGGCTGATATATCCGGTCGCGACTAAGCGGTCGTAAGCATCAATTATAGTATTTTTTGAAACCCCAAAGCTCAGGGTCGCATTGCGAATGGAGGGCAACCTTGTCCCCGCCGTTAGCTGTCCCTGCTCAATGCGCTCAATAACTGTATTGGCGACTTGTTGTGCTCGAGGTGGTTTTTGCTTCATAAAAGGCTCAATTGTACCCACTAAGGAAAGGGTGCAGTACATGGGTCAATTTTGAATATTGTACCTTGTCCAGTCTTCTCTATCACCCTAACTTAAGATAAGAGTGTGCTTTATTTCTAACAATAATCGGTGATGCAGCAGTCTCTAGTTAGCGCTAATAGCACTGCCATTCACCATGGAGAGCATCGTGAACTTAACAACCATAAATAAAAGCTGGTTCTTTTTTAAAACCATCGCAGCTGTGTCCGCTATGACGGCCTGTGTGGCTCCTTCTGTAGCTATTGCCGAGGAGCTGCCCAGCGTAAACTGGCGAATGCAGGCGCTTTGGGATGCGGGGACAACGCCCTATGAATACGAAGAAAAATTTGTAGAGCGGGTATCCGAATTAACTGATGGTAAATTTGAAATTCGATTGTTCGCCGGTGGTCAATTAGCGCCATCAGCCCAAGCATTTGAAGCTGTACGTGCAGGTGCCTTCCAGATGATGAAGACATTTGACGGCTATGAAGCAGGTTCTATACCTGCTTTCGCTTTCACCAGCACAGTACCGTTTGGTTTTCCTGAGTCTGACCAGTACGAAGCTTGGTTCTATGAGAAAGGGGGAATTGAGCTGGCTCGTCAGGCCTACGCGTCAGCTGGGCTCTACTACATTGCACCTACGGTTTATGGGCAAGAACCCATCCATTCTAAATTTCCTATCGAATCTCTGGATGATCTGGATGGCAAAAAAGGGCGTTTCGTTGGCTTGGCCAGCACGGTGATGAGCGAATTTGGTGTGTCTACGACAGGGTTGCCTACGGCAGAGGTGTATCAAGCACTTGAGAAAGGGGTCATTGACCTTGCCGATCGCGGCGACCTGACCGCTAATTTTGAAGCAGGCTTGGGAGAAGTGGCCGGATATATAGCTGTACCTGGCTTTCACCAACCCACGACAGCTACCAGTTATGTAGCGAACCAAGCGGCTTACGATAGTTTACCTGACTCTTACAAAGCGGCCTTGGAAGTGGCTGCCCGTGAGATTTCGTCTTCTTTACGGCAGCACATCCTTGCCCAGGATACTGTTGCTCTCGAAGAGTTCGAAGCGCAAGGCGTACAGATCACCCATTTGAGCCCCGATCTCATTGCAGAAGGGCGCCCGACCGCGATGAATGCATGGAGGAGAGCGGCTGGAGATGACGAATTGGCTAACGAAATTCTCAATAGCCAAATCGAATTCATGCAAGAACTTGGCTTGATTGACTGAGTTCCTACTCTACGGTTTTGCGCGATGGCAATCCGGTAATAGGCCGGATTGCCTTCCCATCGAGGTTCAATTATGGCTGTTCTGCTTGGCTACTGCCGCCTAATAACGGCTCTTAACCGTTGGGTGGCCACGATTGTATCGGCTTTTGTCTTCATTATGGTGACCGTCATCAGCTATGAAGTAGTGTCGCGCTATTTTTTCAATGCACCCACTACCTGGGCTATGGAGCTTGCAACACTATTATTTGGCCCTTACTTCTTACTGGCTGGTCCTTATATTCTACATACTGCTGGGCACGTCAACGTTGACATACTTTACCGTAAACTGCCGTTTAAATTGGCAGGCTTAGTAGACTGTCTAACATATGCGTTGATTGTTGTAGTAACGGTGATTTTTATAGATCAGAGCCTACCTATAGCGCTGAATGCCTACGCAAGTGGTGAAACTTCATTTACCTCTTGGAATCCCCCCGTCTGGCCGGTGAAAGCGCTTATTCCGATCGCTTTTTTATTGCTTCTCATGCAAGCGCTGGCTGAAATTATTTGGGCAGTTAAGCGTATTCAAGGTCAAGAGGTGAAAGCATGAGTTCTACTCTTGTCCTTTCAATGATGTTTGTCTCACTGTTGGTATTGTTGCTCAGCGGGATGCCTTTAGCGTTTGTACTGGCATTTTTGGCAATTTTATTCACAGTCATACTGTGGGGAGCTGATGCACTAGTGCTGACCGTTCTCCAAACCTTTGATGCAATGACATCAGACATCCTGCTGGCTATCCCACTCTATGTGCTGATGGCAAGCGTGCTTCAGCGTTCAGGTATTATTGAAGCGTTATATCGTGCAATGGAACTTTGGTTCCGACGTTTGCCGGGAGGATTGGCAGTCGGTACCGTAGCGATCTGTACGGTGATGGCGGCGATGACTGGCATTGTTGGGGCGGCTGTTGCGGCAATGGGCATCCTCGCATTGCCATCTATGCTGCAGCGCGGTTATGACCAGCGATTAGCACTGGGCACAATCTGTGCAGGCGGTACATTAGGCATTCTGATCCCTCCCTCAATTATTACGATTGTATATGCTTCTACTGCCCAGATATCAGTTGGCAAAATGTTTGCTGCCGGTATTGTTCCAGGAGTAATACTGGCAGGGCTGTATATTCTTTATATTATCCTGAGAGCAATTATTCAGCCAAACCTAGCTCCTCGACAGTCTGGAGAACAGACAAGCCTAGGGGAGATGTTGAGTTCTCTTAAAGCTCTGATACTACCAGTACTGATTGTTTTATCCGTGCTGGGTAGTATCTATGCCGGTATTGCCACACCCACCGAGGCAGCAGCAGTGGGTGTTGTTGGAGCGTTGATTTCAGCGGCCTTTCAGAGACAGCTGACATTTAAAAACTTATCTGCTGCATCTATGGATACCTTACGGGTGACCACTATGATTATGTGGATCACGATTGGGGCGAAGATATTTGTATCCATCTTCACCGGCACTGGCGGGGCGGACTCGCTTCTACAATTCATTCAAGACCTGGACTTCCCCCAATAAAATGGACACGCCCCATCAGTTGATTCCTTCGAACTCTAGCGGAGTCCGGTAACCAAGGCCACTGTGCAGCCGTTGGGTATTATAAAAGCCCTCAATATAGGCTTTTATATGTTTCCGTAATTGGCGCATCGTCACGAAGCTGGTGGCGTGCAGCAATTCGCCCTTGAGGGTCTTGAAGAACGATTCAACCTCGGCATTGTCGGTACACTGACCAGGTCGGTTCATGCTGTGTTTTACTTGGTACTGCTTCAGCAGCGCTTGTGTCTTATGAGCTCGGTATTCGATGCCGCGATCCGTATGGAACAACAGGCCAGAATCCGGCTTACGGCTTGTGAAGGCCTCCCGCAACGTTGCTCTGGCAAAGTTTGCGCTCAGACTCGCCCCCAAGCGCCAACTGATGATGCGGCGTGAGTACAGGTCCAACACTACCGCCAGGAACACGTACTTCTTGCCAAGCTTGATATACGTGACGTCACTGCTCCACTGCTGGTTTTCCGTAGTCGGCCTCGCTGCCTCAAGTCGATAATTTGGCAGGGTTTTCAGATCATTCCTGAGCTTCTTCAATCGGCGGTACACACGATCAGAGCGGGCCTTCATGCCCCACTCCCGCATAATTTTCGCGACCCGATTCTCTCCGACCACCAGGCCTTCTCGGCGCAGCGTCTGGTAAACGCGAGGACTACCATAACGGCCTTTACTGTTGTCGTAGATCTTCCTGATCTTCAACAACAAGTCTGCCTTGTCAGTGGCTCTCTTGCTGGGCTCCCGGTTGGCCCAGGCATAGTATCCAGACCGCGACACCTTCAGATGTCTGCACAGCGCTTTTACACTGTAGTCTCGTCGGTGTTTCCAGATGAACCGGAACGCTTCCGTCGTTCCTCGGCCTGAAAACGTTGAAACTTTTTTAGAATGTCGTTTTCCTCCTGAAGCTCCGATATCCGGCGTTTCAGGCGGGCAACCTCATCCTGTTCCTGGATCTTCTTCTTGGCGTCTGCTGGCGCTTTCTTTACCCGTTTCATGGCGAACTTTCCCTCTCGGTATTCCTTACGCCAGCGTGACAGCATGAAAGGGTGAATATCCAGCGCTTCGGCGACGCTTTTCACACTCCGGTGGGCCTGGTGACTCCACTCCACCGCTTTGACCTTGAACTCAGTGCTGTACTGCTGAGTTTTCTTCCCCGTGATCATCTCCGGCATCGTATTTCTCCTCCTGCGGAGTTATCGATGCGTGTCCACTGAACTGGGGGAAGTCCAACCTTGAAATGAATCGCTGGTTAGTACTGCTTTCCATGATGCTGATTTTAGTATTCCTTGGGCTATTCCTTGATGAAATTGGCATCATCCTTTTATGTGTGCCTGTCTTCTTACCTATTATAAACGCCTTTCAATTTGATCCGGTCTGGTTCGGAGTGCTTTTCCTTATTACTGCTCAGATGGGTTATATCACCCCTCCTTTTGGCTACACGCTTTTCTACATAAAGGGGGTGCTGCCACCCGATATTGGTATGGGAACTGTATACCGGGCCATCGTACCCTTCTTGGTTTTGCAGCTCATTGCATTAATTTTATTTATGCTTTTTCCCGAAATCGTTACTTGGCTGCCTGAACAACTTTCACAGACAGTACGCTCTTAAAAAAGGAGATAAAAACAATGACTACAACGACTTCTCGTATTCCAGGGTTGCACAAAATGTCACCTGAAGAGCGGCTACAAAAGGTAGTGGAAGTCACTGGGTTGAGCGAAGATGTTGTCAGACATCTGGGCAACACCGGCAACCTGGATTCAGCCACAGCCGACTCCATGATCGAGAATGTCATTGGCACCATGAACATTCCTTTGGGTGTGGCGACCAATATGCTGGTAGATGGGCATGATGTCCTAGTGCCCATGGCGACAGAGGAGTCTTCGGTGGTAGCTGCTGTCTGTAACGCAGCCCGTCAGTGCCGCTCGACCGGTGGTTTTAAGACAGGCATGTCGAATTCTCACATGATTGCCCAGGTTCAGTTGCTGGGTGTTCCGAATCCTGAATTCGCTCGTTTGCAGATTCTAGAGCATAAGTCGGACGTTCAGTTGATATGTGATGAAACAGATCCGGTCTTGCTTAAACACGGCGGCGGGTTCCGTGATATGGAGGTGCGTGTTCTGAAAGGACGCACTGGGCCAATGGTGGTCACCCATCTGATTGTCGATACTCGTGATGCGATGGGCGCTAACGCAGTGAACTCCATGGCGGAAGCCGTAGCCCCCCATATTGCAAAATGGACGGGAGGGAAGACCTATCTGCGTATTTTGTCCAACTTGGCTGATCGTCGATTAGCGAGAGCACGGGCTACTTGGGCTTTGGACGAAATTGGCGGTGCAGAGGTTCGTGATGGCATATTGGCCGCCTATGACTTCGCCGATATTGACCCTTATCGCGCAGCCACGCATAACAAGGGCATCATGAATGGGGTAAGTGCTGTGGTACTGGCAACTGGAAATGATTGCCGGGCTGTAGAGGCGGGAGCCCATGCTTATGCTGCCCGTACAGGGCAGTACAGCTCATTAACACGATGGGAAACCGATGCTGACGGAAACCTGACCGGCACTATTGAAATGCCTTTGGCGGTAGGCTTGATTGGTGGAGCCACGCGCTCTCACCCTACAGCGCGTATTGCGCTGGATATAATGAACATAACGACTGCCGAACGGCTTGCCTGCACTATTGCTGCAGTCGGTTTGGCTCAGAACTTCGCTGCACTCAAAGCACTAGCGACGACTGGCATCCAAAAGGGTCATATGGCACTCCATGCGAAAAATATTGCAGTCATGGCAGGTGCGGTTGGTGCCGAGATTGAGAAAGTAGCCGATGCGTTGGTGAAGCTTGGTAAGGTAAGGGTCGATGTAGCAGAAGAAATTCTCAACGAGGTGCGACAGTAACGCTTTAGCCAGCTTATATAGTCGTCTAGCTAGATGTACCACTACGGGCTGTTTCTGAGCGTTGATCGTGGCATTCTATCTACAACGCTAATCTACTCTTTAAGGTTAACGACCCCAATTTTTCTGTTTTAGAGACGACTATGCCATCACTTCATAATACCCGGTTCATGCTTACCAACCTGGTCATCCCAGGCCGAGGTCAGCATGGCTGATTTACAGCCGATATCAGCCGCGCTTGAGGCGCTGCTAGCAGACGTCAGCGCGCTCGCTGCAGAGAGTATCCCGCTGGAAGCTGCCGGTGGACGTGTGTTGGCCGAGGCTGTCACCGCGGAGCTGGATGTGCCACCCTTCGATAATAGCGCGATGGATGGCTACGCCCTGCACGCTGCCGATGCGGGGCAGTGGTTGCCCGTGAGTCAACGTATTGCTGCAGGTACGCAGGCTGAAGCGCTTGCACCCGGTAGCTGCGCGCGTATTTTTACCGGCGGTGAGATTCCTCCTGGGGCTGACTGCGTGGTGATGCAGGAGCGCGTACAAGTTGACGGTGATCGTGCGCTGATGCCTGAGGGCGTTCCCGCAGGTGATAATGTCCGCCGCCAAGGGCGTGACGTGCGCCAGGGTAGCATCCTGTTAGATGCTGGTGAGCGGCTCGAAGCAGCGGCTCTTGGCCACTTGGCAGGTCAGGGGATTACCCAGGTCAGCGTCCGCCGTCGCCCCCGTGTGGCGCTGCTTTCGACCGGAGATGAGATTATTGATCCGGGCACTCCGCTCAAGCCGGGGCAGCTCTACAACTCAAACCGACCGATGCTTAGGCGCCTGTTAGAAAACTTTGGCGCCGAGGTGGTGAGTACCGTTAGCGTACCGGATGACTACGCCCGCACCGTGGCACTGTTAACGGCCGCTGCTGCTGACGCAGACTTGGTGGTGACCACCGGCGGCGTCAGCGTCGGCGAAGAGGATCACGTCAAAGCTGCGCTGGAAGCGATTGGCCAGCTCGATATGTGGAAGCTGGCGATTCGCCCTGGTAAGCCGCTAGCGTTGGGCCGCTTGCCGCGCAATGACGGCAGCCTGGCGCGGTTTGTTGGCCTGCCGGGCAATCCAGTATCGGGATTTGTCGGCGCCTGGCTGTTTTTACGCCCTTTACTGGGCGCAATGCTGGGCTGTCCGGCGTTAAAAACGTTGCCGAAGGTGACCGCGAAAGCTGGGTTTGCTACCTCAACGGGGCCACGTGAGCACTATATGCGCGTGACGCTCGAATTCGCGCCCAGCGGCGTAATGGCGACGGCCTTTGCTGATCAGAATTCTGGCGTGCTTTCGTCGTGTATCAACGCCGACGCCTTTGCAGTCATTCCCGCCAATAGCGACATAGCCGAGGGCGATGCCATTAGCTGTTTGTGGTTGGCTGGATAATCGCAGGATCCTGAGAAAGCGAAGGATTAAGCTGGCGGGCATCCAGTAGCAGTACTAGCTGCTGCTGGTCGAAGGTTAAGCCGCATAGCGCCGTTGAAAATCGGCGTGAAAGCAGCAGTTTAGGCAGCGGGTAGAGCGTGTTGGCAGGGAGTTGCTGCAAGGTAATGTCGCCGCTTACGCCCAGTTGCCAAATGTGTTGGTGGTCACTAGTTGTTTGAGTGTCGCGCAGGGTGAGCCAGCGGCTAGGCGGAGAGTCATGGTCGCCACCTTCGAAGAGCAACGTTTGAGCATTGGCAGTGCGCAGTGTCGTGGGATGATCGGTCATCGCGAGCACATGGCATGCCTCCAGGGCCGCACGGTAAGGCCCTACGCAAAACAGCACCAAGGCAACCTGGGCCTGCTCATGATGGCCGTGATGCAAGGGCACTTTAACCCAGTCCCTGCTGGTAGGCGTCGAACAGTGCCTCTGGGTCAAGCAGTGCAAGCGCTTGGCGCTCATCTATCTGCCACAGTGCACTAACATAAGGGCGCAGCGTGCCGGGAAGTGTTTCGGGGGGAGCCTGCAGCATACTTTGGGCGACCTCGCACACGTCGTCGAGCTGCTCAATACGCACACCGCTAGTAATCCCCGCTGTGCGGACTAACAAAATCATCCCCTTAGATGTGCCTTCCGGTGTAGGTAAACCGAGCAGCTGGTGCAGGCTAATGACGGATTCAATTTTGCCTCGCAGGTGCAGCACGCCTTCGGTAGAGGTGGGCAGCCCTGGCACGTAATAGACGGGCTGGTCGCTGGATAAAATTTCACTCACCGCGCTGCCGGGTAGCGCAAACTGCTGGTTATTGAGTCGAAAGAGCACTAGCTGTTGGGTGGGTTCATCAACATCCACCACAGTTTCAGTATCGCCGTTTAGCGCTAATGCCTCCTCCAAGGTCTGTGTAGCGATCGGTCGTTCATCTGCTTCGCCGTCACGGGAATATTCAGCGCTCATCGGCTAGCTCCGTTGAGATCACTATCTGATTGCGCCCTTGGTGTTTAGCGCGATAGAGCGCTTGGTCGGCGCTTAAACGCAGCGACTCGGTAGAGGGCTGCGCGGGGAAGCGGCTGATGCCTGCACTGAAAGTACAGCGAAAGCGAACGTCGCCGGCGTGAAAATCAACCAGCGCAAAATCCTCGCGCAGGCTGTCGATTAATGTGGCGGCTTTCTCTGCACAAATGCCTTTCAGCAGCACAACAAACTCTTCACCGCCGTAGCGACCAATAATATCAGATAGCCGCAGGCGGCTCTTCAATAGCCTCGCCAAGGTGATAATCACTTGATCGCCCGCCAAGTGGCCGTGGGTATCGTTAACATGTTTAAAGTGATCGATATCGATCATCGCCATGGCGTGCTGGCTATCTTCGCGGTGAGCTTGGGCGAGGGCTTTAGTGATGAGCTCGGTGGTGGTACTGTGATTATACAGCCCGGTCATGCTGTCTCGGGTCATTAATGAGCGTAGCAAGCGCAGGCGTTCGGCACGCAGACGCACGGCTGAAACGAGTTCATCGGGCTGCACAGGTTTGGTAAGAAAGGCTTCAACACCCGCTGACATGGCGGAAATCTGCTTTTGGCTGTCGGTTTCGCTAGAGAGGTAGATAATCGGTAGGCCCAGATATTCCGGCTGCTGACGAATAATCGTCGCCAGCTCTTCACCCGAACACACCGGCATATAGACATCGACCAGCAGTAAATCAGGGCTAAAGCGCTCCATCGCATTAAGCGCATCGGCGGGATGATGCACTTGATGAACACTCATGCCGTCCTCTTCAAGCAGTAAGGCGTGGTAAGCAGCTGCTTCGGGCTCATCATCCACTACGAGCACTTTCAACGGCTCTTCCACCGCCGGAGCAGTTAGCTCATCCACTGCCAACATAAGATCCAGTGGTTTTACCGGCTTGGTAAAGTAACCTCCGCAGCCTGCACGAACGGCACTCAGGCGTGAATTAAAGTCGCTGTGGGCCGACAAAACGATGGCGGGAAGTGGCTGGCCGGTTAGTTTGTTCAAGCTGGTCAGGGTTTCAGTCCCAGCCGTCTGGCCCTGAGGGAACTGCACATCCATGATGACCGCATCAGGGCGACGCGTGAGTACGGCGTTAAAGAATGTTTCAGTATCGATAAACTGAACGACTTTATGACCGAAGCAGCGTAGGTGATGAATCAATTGGTCGACCTGCTCGGGCTCGTCGTCGCACAGATAGATTAACCGCTGGCGCTTATTGCGCAGGGGTGGTTCAACCTGACTGGTGAGCTCGAAGCTGTTTACGGCCGCCAGCGCTTGCTGTTGACCGTGGTGGGAACGCAGGTGCTGCTGCTCGCGGCCTAGCTGGAGTAGCAGCTGGCTGATAAACGTATCGATATCGTCGCGGGCGGGAGAGGTAGTGAGTGCCTCCTCCGCCTGATCCGCCAGCAGAGCAAGTCGCTCAAATCCCAGGGATCTCCCGGTTCCTTTTAAGCTATGAAAGAAGCGGTGCAGCTCTGGCGCGAGCCGCGCCTGCTCTTCGCTCGTCGTGCGACTCTGCTGCCACAGCTCGGCGGTTTGCGCTAAGCGTGAGGGAAGCTGCTCAATAAAACGCTCACGCAGCTGATGTAGCTTATCGTGCAGCGAGGGGGCGGGCTTAGACATCAAACTACCTACGTAAGTGATCGAAAGCGGCGATCCATTCCATCTTTAATCCATTCCATCGCATCGAGCGTGGCTTAGCCGTGGAGTGCTAGAGCCTGCCTCACGGCGACTTCCAGGTTCCAAGCCAGCTCGGCATCTTTACGCAAACAGGCGTTCAGGCCCGGTGTTTGTTGAAGCGCTGCATCCGGCGTGTCCCCGGTGAGTAAAATAAACGGCAGGTGATTACCCTGTTCGCGCAGCATCGCTAATAGGGCTAACCCGCTGACCAGGGGCATATGCATATCGCTAACGATCAGTTGGATATCGCTGTGAGTGTCTAACTGCTCGACGGCTTCCATCGCATCATTGGCCAGCAGAGGCTCATGGCCCTGAGACTCAAGCAGTGCCGCCGTCATTTCCCCAGCAAGCGGATCGTCGTCTACGACCAGGATATGCATTCCATGACCTCATGGTTGTTGTGTCATTCACGGTTGTGTCAGTAACGCTCGTCGTTAGCCCAGCAGGGCCTGGAGCGTCTCTACTAAATTGTTTTGATCAAAACTGCCCTTGACGATGTAGGCGTCGGCACCGACCTCAATACCGCGTCGGCGATCGGCCTCTTTTTCTCGCGAGGTGATGATAATAATCGGCCGATAACGATAAACCTCATTTTCGCGCAGTCGGGCAGTCAGCGCAAAACCATCCATTACCGGCATTTCAACATCGGTAAGTATGGCATCAAACGGTTCTGCCAATGCTTTGGCTAAACCATCGCGACCATTTTCGGCCAGCGTGACGTGATAACCCCACGCTTCGAGCACATCTTTTTCTATTTCACGGGTATTTAGTGAGTCGTCGACCACCAGAATGCGTTTCGCGAGAGCGGCGGTCGCGCGCTCTTCGTTAGGGCGTTGGGCACCATGCCGGGAGGCTTCCAGCAAAGCAGGTACATGCAGTAGGCTGACCAGCGCATTGCGTCCCATGGAAACCATGCCCGAGACTAATGGTAAATAGCGTAGATGCGCCGGTAGAGGCTTGATCACCATATCGCGCTCATCAATCAGTGAGTCGATAATCAGGGCGAGTTTCTGGTGCCGCTGGTGGACGACCAGCAGTAGGGTGTTATCAGCGGCGGCAGTCGTCGCGGGTAGCTCAAGCAGTTGGGCTAGTGATACCACCGGCACAAATTCGTTGCGTAAAATCAGAGTGCGCTGTCCGGCGGCATCAATGAATGAGTGTGATGAGCACTCTACCAACTCTGATACGTAAGGCGCGGTTACCCCTAGGTTGACGCCCCCAACGCTGACCAGCAGTACCCGCATCATCGCCAGCGAGAGCGGTAGGCGCAGGGTAAAGCGCGTGCCGCTGCCGCGTTCGCTGGCAAGCTGCAGGTCTCCGTTGAGCTCGTCCACCACGGTGCGTTTGACTACATCCATACCTACGCCGCGCCCAGAAAAATCGGTAATCATGCTTTTGGTAGAGAAGCCCGGCAGAAAAATAAGCTCCAGCGTCTCCTGTTCGCTCAGCGCATTCAACTGCTCTTCGCTGACCAGCTGCTTGGCGAGTGCTTTCTGACGCACCGCCTCCAGCGCAATCCCAGCGCCATCATCACGCATCTCAACCACCACCCAGTCAGCGTCCTGCCACGCTTCAATAATCAATTGCCCACGGGGAGATTTGCCCGCTGCCTGGCGTTCGGCAGGTGGCTCCAAGCCGTGATCCAAGGCGTTACGCAGCAGGTGAATAAGCGGATCAGATAGGCGATCGATCATCTGACGGTCGAGTTCGATTTCACTGCCTCGCACCCGGCAGTCGACCTTTTTGCCCAGTGACTGGGCCAGATCCCGGGACATATGCGCGAGCGGGTCAAACACCACGCTTAGCGGCAGCATGCGCATTTGCAGCGCACGGTCGTGTAGGTCGCTCATTAGCGAATCATGGCCTAAAACGCTGTCTTTCAGCTCACGATGAAAGGCATGGAAAGGCCCTTGCTGTTCGGCAGGAAGCGTAGCGCTTAGCTCACGGGCTTGATCAACCAGCCCATGTAAATGGTGGTGGCCTGAAAGTACTTCCCCCATCAAACGAATAACATCGTCCAGTCGATCCAAGCGAACCCGTACGGTGTCACTAAGGCGCAGTTCGCTCTCAGTCACTAGTGCAGCGGAGGAAGGAGGCGTTGAGGAGGACGATAGCGCAGGCTCAGAGGACGGCGTAACCACAGCGGGAGTAGGTGGGGCCTGTCCGAGGGCAGTCGCTTCCAGAGCGCTACATAGCGCCTCATCAGCCGCAGGTAGGTCGTCACCCGTCGCCCCTTCGGCTAGCCGACCGACCAGGTCAGCCAGCCCGTCAACTGCCTGGCTGAGTAGGCTGATAACCGGCGGCGTTGCGGTTAGCGTGCCGTCGCGCAGGGCGCTGAGCAGCTCTTCAGTGCTATGGGCCAGTGCTGTAATCGGCACCAGTTTTAGCATTCGCGACGAGCCTTTCAGTGTATGCGCAGCGCGGAACAGCTCGTTGACCTGTTCACGATCAGCGTGGCCTTGTTCCAGCGCGCTGATCCCTTCGCGCAGGCGGGGCAGGTGGTCGGCCGCTTCTTCCACAAAGCGCTGTATAAAGCGGCGAATATCCAGCGCCATATTAACCCACTCCCTGCGTAGTACTTGCGGTTGCCAGTGTGATGTCCACCGTATTTAGATAACGTTCGGCAAGAAAGCGCGCATCGCCTGGCGGTAGCGGCGGGGTGATTGTCTCTAGCCCTCCATCAGAGGTGGGCGCGGTGGTCAGCAAACGAACTACTGCAGCATAGCGCTGCTTGCGCTGTAATGGCTCGTCGGTCAGTTCGCCCTGACGATAAAGTTCGGCTAGATAGAAGTGTGCAGGCCAGCAATCCGGGGCAACGTAAATGGCTCTTTTGAAATAGTCGTAGGCTTGCTGAGGCTGATGCTGCCAACGGGCGACTAACCCTGACAGCACCAGCGCGTCGATAGACCACGGCTGTTGCTTAAGCAGTTCCTCAAGCAGCGTCGCGGCGTCGTCAAACGCATTTTGGTTGAGCAACTGATGGGCGGTGTGCAGTTGGTGGGTAATGCTGTTCGTTGCTGTTTTTTCTAACTCTTTGTTTTCTAAACCTGAGTTTTCTAACCCTGTGTCTTCTAATTCTGTATTTTTCGCTGCTTGCTCAGTCGGCGTAGCGGGTGCTAAACCAGCGCTGCTGGTTAGCGCGATAGTGGCGCTTTCACCGTTATCAATGTTGTCACCAGCCCTGTTGTCTACCGAGAGCAAAGGGGGCTGCAGGGACGCCGTTGGCACTGCCCCGGGCTGCTCTGCATGGCGAAAGTAAAACACGCCTCGGGCTTCGGTTAGTTCAAACACGCCGAGATCGTTACCGAAGGTTTCGGTGACGCCACAGAGTAAAATACCGTTCGGGGCCAGCAATTGGCTAAGCTGCTGATGAATATGACGCCGCGTCTGCTGATCAAAGTAGATGGAGACATTGCGAAACAGAATCACATCAAAAGGGCCACCGGGGCTGTCTTCATTGGCGTTTAACAGGTTAAACGGGCGAAAGGTTACCCATTGGCGCAATGATTCGTGAAGCTTGTAGCGGCCCTGGTAGGGGCTAAAGTAACGCTCTTTAAAGGCGGGCGAGAGGGCACGAAATGCCATGCCGCTATAAACCGCCTGGCGTGCCTTGGCGAGGATTTGGTGATCCAGGTCTCCGCCGGTGAGGGTAAACAGTGTTTTGGCCCGCTCACCAAAGCGCTCAAACAGCATCATCGCCACGCTATACGGCTCTTCGCCGGATGAGCAGCCTGCGCTAAAGATAGAGAGCGGCGGCTCCTCAGTTGCTAAACGTTCAGGTAAGTAGGTGCTGACCAACCAGTTCAGGGCGTCTGGTTCGCGGCAAAAATAGGTTTCATTCACCGTTAAGTGACTAACAAACTGATCGAATAGCGCTGGGTCGCTGGTTAACTTCTTGAGGAGTTGAGTGTTGTCGGTTAGCCCGGTGGAGTTTTGTAAGCTGGCCACCGCTCGGAATAGGCGGGCCTCGGCTAAGCCTTCCAGGTGCAAACCGCAGCGCTGATGCACCAGGGCTTTAAAGGGGGCAAACGCGCTCATGCCAGAGGCTCCGGTCGGCTATCTAAGTAGCCACGCACATCGCGCAGCAGCCGGTCTGGAAGGCTATCAAGCGGTAATTCATGTTGTATGACGCCCGCTTTAACGGCTTCCTGATTCATGCCGTAAATAACCGAGCTGGCTTCATCTTGCGCAAAAGTACTACCCCCAGCCTGATAAATAGCTCGGATGCCATTCACTCCATCGCGGCCCATGCCGGTCAAAATAATGCCGATTGCATCACTGCCGTAGACCTCCGCGACACTCTGCAGCAGTACGTCGCAGCTGGGGTGATAGAGAAATGTCTCGGGGCTGGATTGAAGCTGAAAACGGTGGCGGGGGGTCACACATAAGTTACGCTCGGAAGGTGACAAATAAATATGTCCAGGGCGTAGCTGCTCACCCTCTTGGCCCACGCTGACCGGCATGGCACACAGCGATCCCAGCCATTGTGCCATGCCATCGATAAAGCCATGACTGATGTGCTGGGCGATCACAATAGGTGCTGGAAAACCAGCAGGTAGCGTGCGCAACAGACGCACTAAGGCTTGCGGGCCCCCGGTGGAGCACGCGATCGCCACCACGTGTTGAAAATCCCGCGGCACTCCCCGTGGAGCGACGGGAAAGCTAGGCAGAGTGATGAGGGGGGGAGGCGTAGTGACGCGTCGCCGTAGGCGAGTGATCACCGCGACACCGGCTAACAGACGTACACGCTCCAACAGGCGCTCGGCGTCGGCTCCTTCCAAGGTGGGTTTGGGCATTACTTCCAGCGCGCCCACTTCTAGCGCTTGATAGGCCGTTTGCGCATCGGAGCGGTCGCTGACCACCAGGATGGGCACCCCTTTGCTGTACATGATCTCTTCGATAGCGGACAAGCCGTCCATCACCGGCATATTGAGATCCATGGTGATGAGCTGCGGTGCCAGGCGCTTGGCCAGTTCCACCGCTTCGCGGCCATTAGTGGCTTCACCCACGATCTCAATATCACCGTCTCGGCTGAGGATATCGCGTAGCACGTCGCGGGCTACCTGGCTGTCGTCGGCAATGACTACCCGAATTACACTCATCCGGTATCCTTATCAGCGATCTTTATTTGTTAGGGTGAACTCCTGCACCAGCGCGTTAAGCTCAGCCGACATATGGATCATGTCCTGGCTGATATCGGTAATACTGCGCACTGAGTGTGCGTTGCGTGAACTGGCCGTATCGATATCGCGCAGCGCCATCACCACCTGGCTGCTGGCGGTTTTTTGCTGTTGAGTAGACAGCGATATCTGCTGGGCCGCGCTGCTGGTTTGACTCGCCGCTTTGAGCAGTGCCTCTAGATCCTGGGCGGTGCTCATGCTCGCTTCTACGCCCTGCTCGATGGAGGAGGCACCTTTTTCAGAGGCCACCACTAAGCGATTAATGGCCGTCTGAATATCATCGGTATGCGCTTCAATTTCTTGGGTGGAGTCGGTTACGCTGTCAGCCAAGCGGCGTATCTCGCTGGCGACAACCGAAAAGCGTCGGCCCGACTCCCCCGCGCTTGAAGCTTCCAAGGCGGCATTAAAAGCGATCAGCTTGGTCTGGGCGGCCAGGGTGTTGATCAGCTCCATAACCTTGTTGATCTGTTTAGACTTCGCCCCCAGCGTCATGATCTCGGTCAGGCTCTGCTCGCTGTCGCTACGGATATCCTGCATTTTTGACTGTAGCAGCTGCATGGCCGAACTGCCTTTACGGCTACGCTCCAGCGTCTGATTTGCAACGTCGACCACCGACTGGGAATGATCGGCGATTTGGGTTGACGAGGTAGAGAGCTCTTCCATGGTGGAGGTGATTTCCGCGACTGAAGAGGCCATCTCCTCGACCGCTGCGGCCATGGTTTGACTGGCTTCATGATCGATATCGCTCCCGTGCACACCGGAAAGGCCAGCCGTTTTCGCCAGGCGGTCGGCAACTTGCGTTAGCGCCTGAGCGTTCTTGGCCACTGCCGCAATCGCCCGGGAAAGACGCTCAAGAAGCTCGTTGGTTTGATTGGCCAAATCGCCAAGCTCTGCTTTGTCATCGGTGCTGACCCGCCGCGAAAGATCCAGGCTGTGGGTGATGTCTTTCAGCTGGCGCTGGAAATCAATCAGCGGACGTATGAGGCTACCGGTCAGCGGGTAGAGAATGAGTAATCCGACAAGCAAAATGAGCAAGCCTATACCGCTGGACTCAAGAAAGCGCTGGCGGGTGGACGCCAGGTAGGCCTCTTTATCGACTTCCACCATCAAATAGCGCTGCAGTTCGGGTAGCCAACGCGTGCTAATCAAAAGAGTCTGGCCGTCGCGCTCAATTTCTTGTAGCTGAAGTTGTTCATCACGCAGCAATCGCTGCGACGCTTGCTCTGGTAAGGATTCCGCTGCTGTCTCGCCAATGGGCGCCGTTTCATCACTGCGAATGCTTTCACCACTATATTCACCGCTACGAACGAGTAGTTCACCTTCAGCGCTGAGCAGCGAGGCGTGACCTGTGCCACCTAAGCGAAAGTCATCAATCAAGCTGGCCACCTGAGAGAGATCAAGTCCCGCTCCAGCCACGACCAGCGGTCGACCGTTGGCGGCATTTACCGCGCTGCGGTAATTGACGTATACGAAGGCATCGTCGGGAGAAAAGGTGTCACTATCTAAATTCAGCTCGTAAGTGTTATCGCTTTCAGTAAAACTGTAGTACCAATCATCTTCGCTACCCGGCGGCTGGATAACACGCTGCAGAAACTCACCGTTGCGCAGTTGGAAATAGTAGCCACGCCCCTGGTATTGAGCGGCGATAAACAGCAGCTCGGTATCTAACTGCTCCATTAGGCGAGCAAGGTAACGGTTAATATCGTTTTGTCGCTCTTCAGGCAGCCCGTCGCGAACCCACTGCTCAATAAAGTAGCTATTGGCCAGGCTTTCGGAAATGGCGAGATCCTGGCTAAGGTTAAGGTTTATATGCGCGGCTAGCCCTTCGACCTGTGCCGGCAGCTCTTGGTTGAGCAGGTTGTTCAGCCGCGCCTGGCTGTGGGAGCGTGCTTGAAGATAGAGCGCCAGGAGCATCGCCAGTGCTAAGACGATCCCAAAGGAGAGAAATAGCCGAAGCCGTAGAGGTAGGGATTTCCAGCGCGCCATCATGTTCGCCGTTGCTCCAAAGTAAACGGTGGCCCTAACGACGCTGCTCAATAGCGCTCAGGGTGAGAAGTAGAGTGATACTTACCACTCTACTTAGGGTAGTGGCAACGATTTCAGCTTTTTTTATGAAGGTTGTCTAGCTTAGGTAAGCGTGTTTTGGTACTTGCGCTTACACGATCGCGTGGGGCACAAAGCAGGAGGAGTCTTTTGTAATGCGGCCAACGTCTTCGCGAATGCCCATGCCGCAGGCGCGGTCGCCCACTACCCAACTGCCAATTAAGGCGTGGTTATTACCAAAGCGTGGCATCGGGTGGTAGGCCTGACGAATCCATGGGCTGTCGGTGTAGGGGCCGTCCACGGCCTCGCGCTGACCGGTGGGGGTGATAAGTTCCACATTGCTGCCTTCCCGTGAAAAGAACGGCTTACGCACCCAGCCTGCGGGCAGCGGCGGGCTGTTGGCATCCTCGAAAAACGCCGGCAGTAGATTGGGGTGGCCCTCAAAATGCTCCCATAGCAGGGGCAGAATTCCCTTGTTGGAGAGAATCGCTTTCCAGGGCGGCTCAAACCAGTGGGTGTTTAGCTGCGGGATATATTCGCCAAACGCATCGTCGGCCATCTCTTCCCAGGGGTAGAGTTTGAACAGGGCGTGGATAGGCTTGTCATCAAGGTCAACAAAGTGCTCCGCGCCTGGGCGTAGACCAATATCTTCGGTGAAGATAAAGGGCGCATTGAGGCCTGCCTGCACCGCCACGTCTTGTAAATAATGCACGGTGGCGCGCTCTTCGGCGTTATCTTTGATACAGGAGAAGTAGAGCGTGCGCGCTTCAATGCGGTCGCCAAGGTGCGCCATGGCATTGATCAGGCGCTCTTGAATCGAGTTGTACTGATCCGCATGGCGGGGCAGGATGCCTTGCTGGATAGCTTGCTCAAGCCACACCCACTGAAAAAAGCCCGCTTCGTAGAGCGAGGTAGGGGTGTCGTAGTTGAGTTCCAGCAGCTTCGCCGGGCCATCGCCTGAATAGGCAAAATCCATTCGCCCGTAGAGGTGCGGCTGACCTGACTTCCAGGAGTTGTGGATGCTGTCCCACATGTGTTCAGGTAAAGCCAGACGCTGCATGAGTGCATTGGAGTGGCAGACCTTATCCACCAGTTCCATGCACATCTCATGCACTTCCTCGGTAGGCGCTTCAATGTCGCGCTCTACCTGCTCCATCGTGAACTGGTAGTAGGCGTCCTCTTTCCAGTAGGGCTCCCCGTCGATGGTATGAAAATGAAAGCCCAGCTCGTGGGCCAGGGCTTTCCAATTGCTTCGTTCAGGGATATCGATTCGCAGCATAGAGACCTTTGCTGGCGGCTTAAGAGCCCCAGCCACCCCGTGCAGAAGAGCGCGAGCCAAAGCCTCTGCGCTGAGACGTCGCCACCGAATTGCGCATTGCATCGTTACGCTGGGTGACGCGCTGAGTCGCCTGATTGGTCGCGGTGTTCCAATTGCCCTGATTTTGGCGATTACGGTACACCGGCTCCTGATATACCCGCTCGAAGGAGCGTCCACGGTTGGTGTTGGACATCATGCTGCCGACCATATAGCCCATCATGGCGGGCATAAACCAACTGCCCCCAGTGCTGCCAGTCGCTGCTTGGGACTGCTCTTCAGTCGGTGCAGTACAGGCACCTTCGCCATGTTCGGCCTCGCACTCTTCAAGGGTGCTGAAACGCGGCACCTCTTTTAACGAGGCTTCGTAGGCGTCTTCACAGGCGCTGCGAGTATAGACATTCTCCGCAACGCAATCCTCTACGCTTTGAAAGCTGCGCGGCTGATCGAACTCTATATCGGTGATTTGCTCTTCCTGGGGCGGTTGGCCACAGGCGGTAAGACCAAAGGCGCTGGCGCCCATCATCGCCAGTGACAAGCGCCCACTGCGCTTGCGGCGCGGCAGATGAGGGGTACTATCGTGTTTAGACATGCAGGCTCTCCTTTACCACGTCGTCGTTACCAAGTCATCGAAGCGGCGTTGAGCAAGCCGACTGCCACAGCCACGCTGGCCATCAAAATGCCGTAGGCCTGGTGACCTTCGGTGATGTGTTGAGACAGGCTTTCGCCCTGTTTACGCAGAAACAGCTTAACCGCGAAGAAGGTGGCCAACTGAACAATAAAGGCCACGATGCCCCAGAGCACAAAATCGATAAAGTTGATCGAATGGGCCATCGCGCTATACAGCGGAATGGTAAAACCTAAAATGGAGCCGCCGTAGGCAGAGGCCGCGGCCGCATTGCCTTCGCGAATCAGCGTCCACTCGTGGTGCGGGGTAATACGGCTGTAGCAGTACATAAAGGCGGCGAGCAGTACAATCGCCGTAACTAGATAGGCAATAAATGACGGCAGGCCGTAGAGATAATTCACCATGGTGGCAGTTTCCTTTTTAGTGCTGAAAAAAGCGATGCCTTAAAAGAGTATGTCTTAAAAGAGCGTTCTTCATTATCTTATGCGGATTTAATATTAATTAGCTATTTTGCGCCTCGGGATCCCAGATGAAGCCACTCAACTAGCTACCTGTTGTGGGAGGCAACTTCAGTTGGCGAAGGTACCCAGGTTTTATCATTCTGGCAGCCTAAACGGTCGCGAGCTAAAGCTACCTCCCACGGGTGCAATTACCAGATTTGGCAGAGTTAATTCCATAACTGAGTAACGAGGAACCGATAAGAGCGTGTCGTAAAAAAATCGGGAGACTACATCGCGTCGATATCGACAGAGGCCACATCTACCCCCACGTTGTGCACTACCATAAAGCTGCCTTCGCCATCGTTTTCAGCACTCAGCAGCACGTACTCCATGCGATCAGCGCCTTCGATGGGGCGCTCATAGAGCATGGCATGGTGGGTCACATGGCGCGCCGACACGCTCTCGGTGGTCATTACCTGCTCTTCGAAAACCACCGGCGGCGACCACAGGCTGCCACCATTCCCCCACACTCGCTGATAGGTGCAACTGCGCGCCTCCTCAGTGGTTGAGGTGAGCGCGATGGTTTGGGCGCCGATGCTATCGGGCTGTTTATCTTTTCCGTTGATGGCGTCATCAAACTCAGTGTCTGAAAGATGGGCAACACGGTAAAAGTCGAACAGCTTATATTCAAGCACCTGACCATTCTCAATGTTGGCCTGCAGCCAGGTGTCGTTATCCAGATAGAAGCGCACCAAGTGCGCTCCTTGACCAAGATCGACGTGTCCCACGGCAGCAATATGATGGTAGGCATCGTCGTTCCAGCGAAACAGCGCATCGGGGTGGGCACGCAGGCCGATCAGCTTAATATTGACGCGCCCATCCAGGCGTAAGCCCTCAAGGTCTTCCTGGCTGATACCCATAGGTAGGCCCGCGGCTACCGGTCGGCCTGTGTTAGGCTCGGGCGGCTTTTCCGTGGTGGCGCGAAAAAGTGCCTTGAGGGTGTTAAACATGGCCTGGCTCCCTAATAAATTTAAACGCTGACTTGCTCTTAACGCTTATTCCTGTGCGGCGTTTTTCTTCGCTTTTAGGCGCGCTAACACGTCGTCTGCTTTGCGATTCTGGCCACCCACGCCGGCTGCTTTCAGGCGTGCTTCAAGCGAGCTACCGCTTTCTTCTGCCGCCATGTCGTCAGCGGCTTGCATTTGCGCTGAATTAAGCTGCTGGCGCTCTTTAATGCGCTCGAGTGATTCCATGGCGCTGCTCATGGCGCTATTCTGGCCAGAGTGGCGAGCCGCGACGGCAGATTGGGCTTTTTGTGCTGACTCAGTCGCCTTAACGACGCTCACCTGTTGCTTGAGCTGGCGAAGCTGGTTGTCGGTACCGCGAATTGCGCCACGCAGTTTTTCAATGCTGGCGTCGTACTCGCTAATAATGGCGCGCTCCGCTTCCAGGTCATCCTGAAGCGCCACCATACGTTCTGCCACTTCAACGGCGAGCTGCTCTTCGCCTTTATCCAGCGCAGCCTCAGCGCTTTTTTCCAGCTCGGCGATTTTGCTTTCCAGCGTGTCAGCTTTATTGCTGTTCAGCTGGCGCTGGCCCATCAGTCGGGTGAGTTCGGTTTTAGATTGGCTCAAGTGATTTTCCGAGTCGCGGATTTCCTGATCTAAAATACGCAGTGCCTGGGAATCCACCACGGCTTGGCCGGTTTCATTCGCTTTGCCACGCAGGGCTGTCATGATTTTGCTTAACATATAAGTGTCTCTTTTAAGAATATCTTTAAATAAAGCGCCACTGTGTCGATATAAATGTTGGTGCCGCTATCAGTGGCTATGACCGATTAACTCTGTCTTCGATAAACCCTGTTAGGCCTAGGCGAAGTGCGTTTGAATCAGTTCGGCGACGTCCATGGCCGCGCTGGCCGTGGCGTGTAGCTCGGCACAAATCGATTCAAGCTTTGAGTCGCCAAACAGTTGTCCGTAAGCCACATAAAAGTCGTGACCGTCGATTTCGACGATACCCACGGAAGCCAGCGGTAACGCAATGCCCTGGCGCAGCAGCACTTCGTTGAGTTCAGCGGTATTGTTGACGCTATCTACGGCCACAATAGGCGCCATGGCGACCCACTCATTTTCGCTGCGCGAAAGGGTAATCGGCAAGTTGCCGTAGTCGTTAAGCTCCCAGATCAGGGTCTGATTCGTTTCATCCAGACTGATAGTACCCTCAGGCCACTCAAGGGACGCATCTCCGTCGTTGTTGTTCGCTGGCTGGTGGACTAATTTATATAGCTCGGTGGCGGTGATGCCGTTGGTAACGGTAGGCGTAGTCAAGGCAATCTGCTCCATCGTTTGTTAAGTGACCTTACCTTAACATTTCGTAGAGCAAATGGTTCCTTTTCGCAAAAAAATGCCCCGCATGCTGCGGGGCAAAATATTGGGAGAATTGTGCTTTCAAGACGGATAGTTAGGAGGTTCGGTAAGTGTCGTTGAACCGCTTGCGCAGTTCATTTTTCTGTACTTTGCCCATGGTATTGCGCGGCAATTCATCGACAAAGAAGACCCGCTTGGGCTGCTTATACTTAGCCAGGCGACCATCTAAATGGGCGATGACTTTCTCCTCTTCAAGCTGGTTTTCTCCAAGATCAGCGCCCTGCTGGCGAACGACCACTGCGGTAACGCCTTCGCCAAAGTCAGGGTGCGGTAGACCGATCACTGCGGATTCTGCGACCTGGTCAAGCTCGTCGATCACCTGCTCCACCTCTTTGGGGTAGACGTTGTAGCCGCCGGAAATTACCAGATCCTTGTCGCGACCAACAATATGCACATAACCCTGATCATCGACCATGGCGAGATCGCCGGTAATGAAGAAGCCATCGTCTAATAGCTCTTCACGGGTTTTTTCGGGCATTCGCCAGTAGCCGATAAAGACATTCGGGCCGCGAATCTGCAGCATGCCAATCTCGCCAAAAGGCACTTCATCGCCGGTTTCTCGGTTGGTAATGCGCATCTCCACCCCGGGTAGCGGCATGCCTACGGTGCCTGCTCGGCGGGCGCCGTCATAGGGGTTGGAGAGGTTCATATTGGTTTCGGTCATACCGTAGCGCTCAAGAATCGCATGGCCCGTTTTGGCTTCAAATGCCTCATGGGTTTCAGCGGTGAGCGGGGCGGAGCCGGAAACGAACAGCCGCATATGGGCGGTAGCTTCTGGGGTCAGGCGCTCGTCCTGCACCAATCGGGTATAAAAAGTGGGTACGCCCATCATCACGCTGCCATGGGGCAGCTCTTCGAAGATCACATCGGCATCGAACTTAGGCAGGAAGAGCATGCTGGCACCCGCCATCAAGGTGACGTTGCAGGCGACGAATAAGCCGTGGGTGTGGAAAATCGGCAGTGCATGGATCAGCCGATCATCAGCGCTGAAATGCCACGCTTTGGCCAGTGTCTCTGCGTTAGAGGCGAGGTTTTTGTGCGTTAGCATGGCGCCTTTGGAGCGCCCGGTGGTGCCCGATGTATAGAGAATAGCAGCCAGGTCGCGCTCGCCAAGTGCCACAATATCCTCACGCGGCGTTGCCGCTTGGGCGGTTTCCATCAGGCTGCCATCGGCGGCGTTGCCCAGGGTGACCACCGCCGGACAGCCGGTTTCAGCAGCAAGCGACCGCGCTTGCTCTTCTATCTTGGGACGACAAACGAACAGCGCAGGCTCTGCATCGTTTAAAAAGTAGCGAATCTCATCGCCGGTATAGCCCGTATTAAGCGGTAGATAGACACCGCCGATGCGCAGACAGGCCAAATAGAGCAGTATCGCTTCAGGGCTTTTATCGACCTGGACGGCAACGCGATCGCCTTGCTTAACGCCTAACTCGGTTAGTGCGCCAGCAAGCTGCGCACTGATGGTCAGCGCATCGGCATAGCGATAGCGGCGGCCGTCGCGGGTGGTAATAAAATCGGCCTCTGCGCGTTCGCGCATTTTGGCAGCAAAGGTTTCAAATAGATTGTGGCTCATTTGGTGGTCTCTCCCTTGGCCAGTTTGCGGGCGCGTTTGGCGAGGTCACGCACCTCATTTGAGCAAGCAACGGCCGCCTTGGCGGTATAGTTTTCGTGATTGCGCTCGATATCGTCCAGCACATACAGGTAGTTAACCATCAGTCCGGCGGCTTGTTTAAAGCCCTTCTCGGAGATATCGCCCAACCAGTTAATGCGGTGAAGTTCGGCGCCATTGCCGAGGTGAAAGCGGGCCACCGGGTTGAGCGGCAGGCCGTGGCGGTTCTTCTCTTCGACCAGGTAACGGGCAGCCAGCGGGCGAATAATGGCTTTGAGCTCCTCTTCGCGGGCTTTGTCCTGATGCCATCCCTGTGTTTCAAGCCCTTTGAGTGATTTACGCAGCGACGCGGGAAGCTGCTCATCCTCTCGCTGCTCCTGAAGCCACTGAGCGAAGCCAGGCACCGGAGAAAGGGTGACGAAGTATTTAAGCTGCGGCAGCTCCTGGGAGAGCTCTTGCACCACCTGTTTGATCAAAAAGTTACCGAAGGAGATACCGCGCAGCCCGGTCTGGCAGTTGCTGATACCAAAGAACGCTGCTGTATCGGCATCTTCGGGGTCGTCGATACCTTTTTTGCTATAGCTGCTTTCGCCAGAAAGGATGGGCTGAATACGGCTTGGCAGACCCTTATGCAGGGCCACTTCCACAAAGATCAGCGGTTCGTCGCCAATCGCCGGGTGGAAAAAGGCGAAACAGCGACGGTCACGGGCATCTAGGCGCCGGCGCAGATCGTCCCAGTCCTGAATTTCATGCACCGCTTCGTAGCGGATGATCTTCTCTAGAATTGAAGCGGGCGTGTTCCAGTCAATGCGCTTGAGCATCAAAAAGCCGCGGTTAAACCAGGAACCGAACAGATGGGCGAAATCGTCGTCGATGGGCGCTAATTCCGGCTGTTCGCGTAGTAGCCCCAGCAGGTCTTCACGCATTTTAACCAGCTCATAGGTGCCGTCGCTGGCCAGGTTTAACCGTCGGAAAAGCTCTTGGCGCCGTGGCTCGCAGGCCTCAAACAGGCGCTGTAGTGATTGGTTGTCGCGCACCTCTTGATATGCCAGATAGGCCGCGTCAATGGGGCCGGGCTCGGCCGCAAAGTCAGCCGTTAGGCGGGCAAAGAAGCTGCTTTTTTCAGCTGCCGAAAGGCGCTGGTAAATCGCCAAAGCGCGGCTCGCCAGCGCGATGCTAGAGGCTTCGCCATCGCTTTCCAACAGTTTCTGGCAGGCATGAACCAACTGCCCATGGTCGGGCGTTAAGGTCTCGGGATGGCGGCGCCGCAACAGGGCATCACGCTGGGTGATGTTGTTGAACAGCTCCTGCAAAAACAGCATGTTCATGGTCGAACTCCTTAACCCATGATCAAGTTAGGTAGCCAAAGCGCGATGCCTGGGAAGAGACACAGCAGCAAGATACCCAGCACCATGCACAGCGCGTAGGGCAAGCTCCCCATCAGAATGTCGCGCAGCGAAATATCCGGCGCGATGCCTTTAATAATGAACAGGTTGAGACCCACCGGCGGTGTGATCAGGCCGATCTCCAGGTTGATGGTCAAAATCACCGCAAACCAGTAGGGGTCGAAATTAGCTGCCAGGATGATGGGTAACAGAATGGGCGCGGTCATCACGATCACGGCCACGGGGGGCAGGAAGAAACCGGCCACCAGCAGAAAGAGGTTAATCACCCCCATCAGCGCCCAGCGGTTAACTTCAAGATCGGCAATAGCGGCGGCTACTGTTTGGGTGATAAACATGGAAGAGAGTGCGTAGGCAAACACTTCGGCGGTGGCGATCACCAGCATGATCATCACGCTTTCGCGCAGTGAGTCGCGCATAATCAATTTGATTGGGCCCAACTGCCACATGCGGTAGATCAGGATAGCTAGCGCCAAACATAGGAAGGCACCCACGCCCGCCGCTTCCGAAGGTGTTGCCACCCCGCCATACAAGGCAAACAGGATACCCGCGACCACGCCCAGGAAAGGTAGAACACGCACGAGCGCTTTCAGGTTGGTATCAACATTCTGCTTAACGTTCTGCTTTAGCCGTTCGACGGACTCCGCCATCGGGTTGTTATAGCCACCGGCCATCTTGCAGGCGATCATCGTCCAGATCATGAACAGGCCCGCAAGCATAAAGCCTGGCACTACCCCGGCAATAAACAGTCGACCAATAGAGGTTTCGGTGGAGATGCCGTAGATGATCATGGTGACCGACGGCGGAATCAGGATACCCAGGGTGCCGCCCGCGGCAATACAGCCCGCCGCTACGCCATCCGGGTAGCCGCGCATGCGCATTTCGGGAATGCCCATTTTACCAATCGCCGCACAGGTGGCCGGTGACGATCCCGAGAGCGCAGCAAAGATTGAGCAGGCGCCGATATTGGAAACCGCCAAGCCGCCGGGCAGTTTGCCCATCCATAGATCCAGCGAGCGATACAGATCGCGCCCGGTGGGGGAGGAGGCTACCGCAGCGCCCATCAGAATAAACATCGGAATGGCGACAAAACCAAACTCGGCGATGCGGTCAAAAAAGGTTTCACCGAAATAGGTGAGCTCGGAAAGACCACGGTCATAAATCAGTGCCAGCAGCGATACACCGCCCAGGGCAAAAGCGATAGGGGTGCCAATGGCCATCAGCGCAATCAGTGCGATGGCGACAATAATGCCTAAGGTAATGGGATCCATGCTTAGTTCTCCCCACGCAAAATTTCAGCCACATACTGCAGTGACAGCACAGTGACGCCGACGGCCATAGGCAGCAGGGCTGGCCACAGTGGTGGATTCCAGACAGAACCCGTCGTCCACTCACCGTGAAGTGCTTCAAAAACATAGACCCAGCTGGCATACGCCAGGGCGGCGCAGAAACCTAATCCAAACAAGGAAGCGATCAAGCGCATGATGGTGCGGGTCATACCGCCCAGCGCATCGGGAACAATGGTGATAGCCACATGCCCGCCGGTCATCAGCACATAAGGGCTCCCCATCAACATCGCAGCGGTTACTGAGAAGATGGTAAATTCGGTCTGCCAACTGGTGCTCATTCCGAGTAAGTAGCGAATAAATACCATCTGGCAAATCACTAATACGCCAGCGATAAACATGGCGCAGGCTAAATAGGCGGAAAGCCGCGAAAGCTTATCCATGACGCGAATGTAGCCGCCGATAATGCCCCCTCGCGCCAGAGCATTGTGTGTCGTTGCAGGTGCCATATTTCCCTCGTCAAGCTGGTTATTTCACCAAGCTAAGCAAGCATCAGTTGAAAACGGCCACCCCGAAGGGCAGCCGAGCCGTTAGGCATTAATGGGTTGCTTACTCGACGGCCAGCGCTGCATCGATAATGGCTTGGCCATTGGGAACATTGTCGGCAAAGTTTTTGTAGGAGGTTTCCTTGGCGATATCGAGCCAAGCGTTGTAGTCGGCCTCGCTCATTTTGACCACCTCGACGCCGTTCTCTTCGTAAAGGTCGACCATCTCCTGGTCAATAGCGGCTGCTTCTTCAGCGAAGAACGCTTCGGCGGCTTCACCGGCTTCCATCAGTGCTGCTTGCTGCTCTTCGTTAAGCCCCTGCCACACTTGTTCGGAGATCAGAATCGGCTCGTACATATACCAGAGCGCGAAGTCGCCTGGCTCTGTCAGGCACTCGACCTGCTCGTAAAGCCGATAGGAGATAAACGACATCGACGAGGTGTTGGCGGCGTCCAATACGCCGGTTTGCATGGCGGTATACACCTCGGAAGAGGGCATGGAGGCAATAGAGGCACCAGCGGCCTCAAGCATTTGTTCAAACGCAGGTCCGGCAGCGCGGAAATTTTGGCCCTCGACGGTATCCGGGGAGGTAACGCACTGTTCACTAGATGCAAAGCCACCGGATAACCAGGCGTCTGCAAGTACTCGAGCGCCGCCTTCGCGAATGACCTCTTTAATCATGTCCATATATTCAGAGTCATTCAGGCGTTGAGCATGGGCCTGATTACGCACTAAGCCCGGCATCAGCGTAGCCGAAAATTCCGGATGCCGACCACTAGCGTAGTCCAGCGGGAGAGAGGTGATATCGAGGCGACCACGAGCGATAGCGCCCCACTGTTCACGCGCTTTGAACAGCGATTGGCCCGGATAAACTTCTATGGTCAGCCCTACACCGGCATCGGCTACTTCGCGGGCCATCATTTGCACCATTTCGTCGCGAACATCTCCCTGACCCCCGGGGAATTGATGCGATGCGCGTAGCACGGTATCGGCAGAGGCGTGGGAAGCGGCAATGGCGAGACCGAGGGCGGCAGCAGTTGAGATCAAATAGCGTTGCATTTGGCGTCTCCAACAGTTGTTGTTGTGTGTTTGGATTGACTATATGTATCTATCAGTCGAGCTGATATATATATCAATAGGCGTTGCGTATGCTAATGTCAACTCTATGGCAGCATTAAAACGGTAAAGGTGAGTTGCGATCCAAGGAGGTAAAACATGACGGGCACCAAGCGATCCAACGCTCAGAAATTAAGAGATTCTCTTGAGGATGACATCATCAATGGCCGCCGTTTACCGGGAGAGCGCCTTGATCCAGAGGCCTTGGGGCGCGAGTTTCAGGTTTCGCGAACGCCAGTGCGCGAAGCCTTTCAACAGTTGGTCGCCAGCGGCTTGGTCACCGTTTCCCCTAAGAAGGGCACCTTCGTGGCGAAAGTGGGGATTGATCAACTGATTGAGATGTTTGAGGTGATGGCGGAGTTGGAGGGCATGTGCGGCCGCTTGGCGGCACGCCGGATTACTGAGCTGGAGTTGGCCGCGTTACGCGAAGCACATCAGCGCTGTGAAGCAGCGGCCCTGGCCGGTGACAGCGACGAGTATTACTACGAAAACGAAGGCTTTCACGACTGTATCTACACCGCTAGCCACAACGCCTTTTTGGCCAGCGAAGCGCGTCAGCTAAAGCAGCGCCTAAAGCCCTACCGGCGCCTACAACTGCAGGTGCGCCAGCGGGTCAATACTTCCCTCAGCGAGCACCAAACCATCGTCGAGGCTATTGAGCGGGGTGACTCTGTGGTCGCTCAGCAAGCACTGAGCGACCATGTATTAATTCAGGGCGAGCGATTTAGCGATTTTGTTTCCAGTGTACGCAGGATGGAGTCACCGTTAGAGAGAACGGGCTGATCCGAATGTATCGGTTTTTATAAGTATGTCCGAATCGGTGGGGTAATCGTCCTTGCCGACATAGGGCGCAGCGCTGACACTCTCTCTAATGCTTCGAATCCCCGTTAGCGGAGAGAGACTGTGACTCGCCATATTGCTCTATTTGCCTACCCCGACTGCCAACTGCTGGACGTCAGCGGCCCCTGGCAGGTGTTTGCCAGCGCCAATGCGCTAAGCCCCCAGCCGCTCTACCAGTTGACCTTGGTCGCCGACGCCGTCGGCCCGGTTGCCACCAACGGCGGCTTAGCTGTGCACGCTACGCACTCCTACCACCAACTTACGCATTTACTGCCTCTGGATACACTGTTGGTGGCGGGCGGCAGTGGCGTGTTGCAGCAGCGTGAAATAGCCGCAGTGAAGCAGGTGCTTTGTGAGGTCGCCCCGGAGGTGAGGCGGCTAGGTTCGATCTGCTCCGGGGCATTTTTGTTAGCCGCTGCAGGGTTGCTGGATGGCTGCCGCGTCACCACCCACTGGCGCCATGCACCTCAATTGGCAGATGAATACCCCGCACTAAGCGTCGAGCCGGATGCGCTCTATATCGAAAGCAACGGCCGCTACACCAGCGCCGGTGTAACGGCGGGGATTGATTTGGCGCTTTCGCTGCTAGAGGCAGATCACGGTGCTGATCTAGCCGGGCGAGTGGCCCGTGAGCTAGTGGTGTTTTTGCAGCGCCCAGGTGGGCAGTCGCAGTTCAGCGAGATACTGCGACACCAACAAGAGGCGGGGCCACTGCGCCGCTTGCTGGATCAACTCCACGCCGATCCCAGCGTAGATCACGGGCTTGAGAGCATGGCCGACCTGATGGCGGTCTCCCCGCGCCATTTAACCCGGCTATTTAGGCGCTACTTAAATACCACCCCCGGCGCTTACCTGACCCAGCTACGCCTTGAACAAGCGCGCTTGGCGCTGCTCAACGGGCGCGAAAACGTATCCCTTGAGCGCCTGGCACAGCGCTGGCGGCTGGGCGGCGCGGAGCAGCTGCGCCGCCAGTTTCAGCGTTACTACGGCGTATCACCCTCGGTATATCGACAGCGCTTTGCGTCTTCCCAAACAGATGATTCTATTCAGGAGAAAGTTTCATGCCTTTAACCGTCACCCTATTGTCGCTCTGCCAGGCGCTACTGGTTACCGGTAATGTCTTACTGATTGCCGTTTCTCCGCTGATTGGGGCGTCTTTGGCGCCAAGTGCGTCCTGGTCTACCGCGCCTGTCGCCACCCAGTGGCTGGGGCTGATGTGTGCGACCATTCCCGCCTCGTTAATTATGGCCAGGCTGGGCCGGAAGCGCGGCTTTATGCTGGGCAACCTGGTGGGACTGGTGGGCGCACTGCTCGCCGTACAGGCGCTAATCGGCGAGCGCTTTGGGCTGTTCTTGCTGGCAACCTGGCTGATTGGTATCGGCATTGGCTTTGGTCAACTCTATCGCTTTGCCGCGGTAGAAGCTGCCCCTACGCCGATGCGTGATCGGGCGATTGGTTTGGTGATGGGGGGTGGTGTGCTGGCTGCGTTTGCCGGGCCGTGGCTGGCCAGAGTGAGCCGTGAGCTGGGTGAGGTGCCGTTTCTGGGCAGCTTTGTGGGCTTGGCAGCGCTCTACGCACTGGCGCTGGTGGTGCTGATGCTGACGCAACTGCCGCCTGCATCCCGTACCCACGGTGAAGGCACCGCACTGCCGCTGGGTAAGATACTCCGCCAGCCTGGATTTATTGTGGCGGTGAGCGCGGCAATGGTCGGGTACGGCGTAATGAATCTGGCCATGACCGCCACACCGCTCGCCATGGCGGGGGCGGGGCACCACTTTAACCACGTTTCAATGACCATTCAGTGGCACGTGGTGGCGATGTTTTTACCCTCGTTCTTTACTGGCCATTTGGCCACCCGCTTCGGCGCTAAGCAGGTCATTTTGGCAGGCTGCCTGCTGCTGGTGGCCAGTGCCTTGGTCGCTCAGTTGGGTATCGGTTTGGCCGGTTTCAACGTGGCGCTGATTTTGCTGGGCCTGGGCTGGAACTTCACCTTTTTGCCCGCCACCGGGCTGCTCACCGAGAGCTACCGCCCGGTAGATAAAGCGCGCACCCAGGCCGCCAACGAGTTTTTAGTCTTTGGCACCGCCGCGATCACTGCGTTGCTCGCTGGGCCCTTGGTCAGCGGCTTAGGTTGGGCGACGCTTAACCTGGTGTTGATCCCCATCGCGCTGGTGCCCTTGGCGGTGCTGGTGTGGCAGCACCGAACCCGGCTGGCAAACGCTTAAAAATCCCCCGGCGCGCACTGCAGGCAAGTAAGCCCGAGCGCGCGCCACTGGGCGACCACGGCATCACGATCATCCAGCACCAGCCAAGGCGCAAAGCCGTCGCTGCGCATGCGCTCCAGTAACGCCTCTTTTACCGCTTCATCATCCACATGGTCATCGCCCTTAGGACGCAGGTACATGGCATCAAAGGGGATGGTGTGGCGCTCTAGCCAGCGCTGGGTATGCTCACGGTGGCTATCCGGGCGACCGCTGCAGATAACGATCTGCTGGCCTTGGGCCTTCAGGATTTTAACCAGCTTGGCCACCGCTTCGATCACCGGCGCTTCGGCCATATGGGCAAAGAAGGGCTCCCACTGTTTTTGGCTGCCCAGCACCCAGTCACTGACCTGATGGGGGTGAAACTCGGCTAAGGTGCCGTCAACATCAACAATTACTGCGGACATGCAAAACTCCCTAAACTGGAAAGGGTGACTAGACGTGAATGAGCAGATAAACGCTGGGCAGTGCAGAGGCGCTCGCCTAGTAGTCCATGCCAGGCATTCAATTCGTTATTGGCAAGCTGGGTAAATAGCGGTACCACTTGAGTGGCGCCCAACTGATCGGCAAGCGCCACCAGGTGCGACGCGCGTAGGTGAACATTCCAGCGCTGCCAGCTGATTTGGCCTGCCGCTAGCTCGGCGCGGCGATCAGGGGTTAGATAACCGGTGTGGAGCAGGTGGTGATTGGGCCACTGTTGCGGAGTATCGCTGCGATCGCACATCAACATAAGGGTTGGCGAGTAAGCGTTTTGCCGCGCTAAAAGTGAGCGAATCGAGTGGTCGAGCCCAGGCCGACGCAGTGTTGCAGGCAGTGCCAAGAGCGCGGCCAGGTTGTCGCGAATCACCGGGTCGATGGCGAGCGTTAACTGCCGCCGGTCAGCCTCTTTCGCCAGCCAGAGTGCCATCTCCAGAGCGCGGCCGGTTTCCGGCACCGGAAATGCCAGCGGTTGATAAAGATGCTCACTAATGGCCTGTACACAATGTGCTTGGGGTTGGTCGTAGCTGCCGTAGGAGGCATCCAGTAGCGCAATAGCCGCTTTCGGTGGAGTATCAAAAGGAAACAGTTGCGACTCAAAACAGGCGTCGCCGCTATAGTAAACACCGCCTTCCACCGCTAAATGCAGCCACACACCGCCTAGCGAGTGTCCCGCTTGGCCGGTGGTAACAATGATGCCTTCCACCTCTAGCGTGCCGCGTTCGGGCAGTGGGTGCCAGGGGCGGTTGTGCGGCAAGGCCTTGGCTACCAGCGGTGTGCAATAAAGTGGCACGTTCTCCGCTAGCTCGGCCACGCCGCCGATATGGTCGATATGGTCATGGCTGATCAGTACGGCATCCACATCCAGGTTGTTCGCCCAGGTAATGGTGTCATCCGGGTGGAGTGCACCGCCTGCATCTAGCAGTAGGCGTTTTCCCTGGGCTTCTACCAGTATCGCGGCCGGGCCTTTGGCGCCTAAACCACTGAGAATCTCGATATTGACACTCATTGTTCGGGCTCCAGGCACCAGCCCTGCTGAAGGTCGACGGCAACCTGGCTACCCAGGTCAGGCGCGATGTGGTGGTAGGCCAGCAGCGTTTCGCCGCTGGGCAGGCGTAGGCTAAGTTCATAGCGTTCGCCACGAAAAATAACGCTCTCTACCTGTGCGGCAAGCTGATGAGCAACTGGCGCTTGAGTGCTAATCTGAATATGCTCCGGGCGCACCAGCACGCTTTGGGTTCGTTCGGACGTGATGGCGTTCAGTCCGCGCATCAGGGCCGCGCCCTCAAGGCGCTTCCCAGGGTGACCGGCGGCGACCTTTAACTGGCTGCCCTGGCCGATAAAGCCTGCTACCCAGGCAGTTCTCGGCTGTCTGTAAAGGGTTTCAGGGGCGCCCCATTGAACCAGCTTGCCCGCTTTCATCACGGCGATTTTGTCTGCCAGCGCCATGGCTTCGGTTTGGTCGTGGGTGACATAGACCAGCGTTGCGCCCGTTCGCTGATGAAAATCGCGGAAGCTGTGCTCCATGGTGGCGCGCAGGTGACGGTCAAGATTGGCCAGCGGCTCATCCAGCAGCACCACAGAGGGGTCGCTCACTAAACAGCGCGCCAGGGCGACGCGCTGGCGCTGGCCGCCACTGAGGGCCTGGGGCATGCGGTCGGCATAAGCATCGAGCTCCACCAGGGCCAGGGCCTGCTGCACCTTTTGGTGATACGCCGCCCCGCGCAGGCCGCGCAGTTTGACCGGGTAGCCGACGTTGTCCGCCACGCTCATATGCGGCCAAAGCGCATAGGACTGAAATACCATGGCCATATTGCGCTGCTCAGGCGGCACATGGATATCGGCGCTGGCCAGGGTACGATTGGCTAATTGGATCGTGCCGTCGTTGACGGTTTCAAACCCCGCCAACATGCGTAGCATGGTGGTTTTGCCACAACCACTGGGGCCGAGCAGAGCGACAAACTCGCCTGGATTGATCGTCAGCGACAGCGCATCAACGGCCGTCTGTTCGCCAAAGCGCTTGGTAACACGATCGATCGATAGCCCTGCACTAGATGGCACTGCCATGCCTAACTCTGCCATGGAATGACTCCTTTAGGTAAACGCGGCGCCAGTAAACTGAGTGTCAGCATCAGCGAGGCGACCATGATCACCACCAGCACTGACACCGCAGAGGCCAGCACGCTTTCGCCGCCTTCGTCGAGGTTGAAAATCAGCACGCCGAGGGTTTCGTTACCGGCGCTCCATAGCAGGGCTGACACGGTCAGTTCGTTGACCGCCAGCAGAAACACCAGCAGGCCGCCTGCGAACAGCGCGGGCGCGACCAGGGGTAAAATAATGCTGCCCAGGCGTCGCCAGGGGCCTGCCCCCGCGAGCTGTGCTGCCTCTTCAAGGGAAGGATCCAACTGCGCCAGGCTGGTGGCGACAGGCTTGACGCAGACCACCAGAAAGCGTGCTAGATAAGCGATAAAAATCAGCCCCAGGGTGCCGTAGAGCGCCACATTGATAATCGGCAGCGGGCGGACAAAGAGCAGGATGCAGGCAATCGCCAACACCACGCCAGGCAGCGCATAGGGAATCTCGATGGCACTGAGTACCACACCCCGCCAACGTTCCGGCAGGCGCTGTAGCCGGTAAGCCAGTGGCAGACTCAGCAGCATCAGTACCACCGCCGCGCTGCCCGCTAGCCACAGACTGTTGTTCACCGCTCGCCATGTGGCGCCTTGGCGACCCATCACTTCAGCGTAAGCGTTCAGGGTGGCGGTCTCGGCGTTTAACGGCACGCCCATGGCCGGCACCAGCGAACTGATAATGAGCGCAAGCAGCGGCGCGACCAGAATAATCAGTAATATCCCGACGAGCGTGGCGGTCACCAGAGAGCGCCAACTTCCCAGGGTAAAATCGTGGGAGCGTCCACTATGGCCGCCCAGCCCAAAGCGGCTGCGGTTCATAAGCTGCTGCTGCAGCGCCACCCCGGCCAGCGCCAGCAACCCAATCAGCAGTGATAGGGCGGCCATTTCTGCCAACACGCCGGTACCGAAGTTGGCCATACGCTGGTAGATCAGCGTGGGCAGCACGTAATAGCCTGCGGGAATACCCAGCATGGCGGGGATGCCGAAGTTGCCAAGACTCGAGATAAACGCCATCGCGCCCCCGGCGATCAAGCCGCTACGGGTCACGGGGAGAATAATGTGACCCCACACCTGGGTTTGTTTGGCACCGCTAATGCGGGCGGCTTCTATCAGTTCCCGGGGCAGCGAGAGCAGGCTGGTGCGCAGGGCCAGAAACACCAGTGGCGCGCTCTGGATGCCCAGCAGTAAAGCGATGCCTTCAGCGGAATAGAGCGGTTGTGGGCTGCCTAGCGGCGGCGCTATGCCCATACTTTTCAGTAGCGGGCTGGCCGGGCCAAAGAGCTGCAGCCAGCTCAAGGCGGTAACCTGGGGCGGAATCATCATCGGCAGCATAAAGCAGAACACCAGCCACGCTTTGCCGCGCACATTGGTGAGCGTGATGGCAAAGGCGAACAGGCTACCCAGGATCAGGGCGATCAGCATGCCGAGCCCCGAGGTATACAGGCTCTGCCACAGTGCTCGCCAAGTGCTGGCACTGTTGAGCACCTGCCACAGCGGTGACTGGCGGCCTTGGGTAAGGTCGCTCAACGCCTCGATCAGCAGGCGCAGGCTGGGCGCCAGGCTCAGCAGTACAATGGCGATCAGCAGGCTTGAAAGCAGCCAGCGGTGCTGGCTGCCGTACTTGTTGCCGCTGCCGGTCTTGTTGTCAAAGATGAGAGCGGGCGTCATGATTACCCGCCGAAGAGGTCGCTAAAACGCTGTTTAAGTTCTTCTTCCTGCGCCAATGCTTGCTCGGTATCAACCGGCATCAGGGTAATGCTATCGCGCTCGGGGAAGCCTTCAGGTGGGGTCACGTCGTTGTGGGCAGGCAGGTAGCCCTGCTGGCTGACCAGTTCCTGGCCCTGCTGGGAGAGCACGAAATCAACAAACTTTTGCGCGGCATCGACATTCTCTGCACCCTGCATAATAGCGACCGGCTCGGTCACCGCGCTCACGCCCTCTTCCGGGAACACGAATTCGACCGGCGAGCCTTTGGCGGCTTCACGAATTGGCAGGAAATCCACCACGATGCCGTAGGGCTTGGTGCCCGCGGCCACGGCGTTAAATACGCCGCCGTTCCCACCCTGGGCTTCGGTGCGGTTTTCATGAAGCGCTTCGTAATACGCCATGCCAAGGTCAGGGTTGGCAGTGATCGCCGCCATATGGATCAGCGCAGCGCCGGAGTAAAGCGGACTAGGCATGGTGACCAACCCTTCGTAGTCAGGCCCCAGTAGGTCTTGCCAACTTTGCGGCTGATGCTCGGCGCCGGTGTTATAGACAATTCCGGTGGTGATCAGCTTGGTGCCGTAGTAGTAGCCTTCTGGGTCATACAGGTCGGCGTCATAGGCCTGGCGCTCATCGCTTAGGTAAGGCTGTAAATGGCCTTCTTGCTTGAGTGATTCCATGGTCATGCTGTCGGCAATCAGCAGTACGTCAGGGTTGCTCACCCCGGCTGAAAGCTCCGAGCGCAGCCGTGTCATCAAGCGCGTCGTACCGTCGCGTACCCACTCCACTTCAATGTCGGGATAGGCCGCTTCAAAGGCGTCAACGGTCTGTTGGGCGTCGCTATTGGGCTGGCTGGTGTAGAGCGTTAGCGTTTCGTTCGCCGCTACCTGAGCCGAAAGGGAAAAGCTGGCTACCGCAACAGCAGCAGTAAGGGCAGATGTCGGAATAGATAACAGGGGGCGCTTCAACATGGGTAAACCTCCAGTGAGTTAACCCCACCTAAGCTACTGTCATCTGCTTACAACAAAGTGACACTATGCTTTCGTTCAACATTTTATGGCTTTCGTTTGCCGCACTTTTTGCTTTCGTTGTGCTGAGAGGGGCTATGCGCCAGTTCGAACGTCGACAACAGCTGTTGCAGCGAATCCACTCACAAGGGCGCCAATCGGTAGACAGCCTGGCAGGCGAGTTTGGGGTTTCTGTGCAAACTCTGCGTGGAGATATTCGCCACCTGGCTGATAAGGGCCTGGTGTTGCGTCGCCAAGGGGAGGTGCTGCCGTTTCCCGAGCAGGAAAATATCGGCTACGACCAGCGTCAGATTGTGAACGTGGCGGGTAAACGGCAGATCGCGGCGCGGGCAGCGAGCTTGGTACAGGATCATCAAGCACTGTTCTTAGGCACGGGCACCACGGTTGAGCAGTTGGCCGATGCGCTGAGTGATAAGCAAGGTCTGCATATCATGACCAATAACCTGCATGCGCTGATTAAGCTGTGCCAGTTGAAGTGCGAGCTAGTGGTGGCCGGTGGGCGAGTGCGTCGGCGCGATCAGGATGTGATTGGCGGCGATGCCTGGCGCTTTTTTCAACGCTACCGTGCCGATGTGGGGATTGTCTCGGTGGGGGGAATGGATAGCCATGGCCAGCTTTATGACTATAACGACGACGAAGTGATGGCCCGTGAGGCGCTGTTGGCCCATGCCGGTTATCGCGTGTTAGTGCTGGATAAAACCAAGTTCGACCTGCCACTACGCTGCGCCGCGGGTCAGCTGGGTGATTATGATGCCGTAGTGACCGATGTGCCGCTGCCAGACAAGCTTCGCAGCCCATTGGCTGCTCAAGGCGTTCGGTTTTTAGGCTAAGAAACCTCTGATTAACTACTGCGCTTGCCCATACGGCGTTAAAAATCGCCTCAAAATGCTCATTTACAACCCGTAAACTCCGCTTTTTCGTTGATTTTTGCCTTGTCTCGCCTGCGCCCATCACGTTAATTAGAGGTTCCCTAACGGTGAGTCGCCCAGCTTACTGCTATGCTTAAAGACAAATTTTGTACAGTCGTTTTTGAAAAAAAGGAGGGAGGACACCATGGCAGGTGGATGGGCAAAAGATGGTGCCGAACAAGAGCAGATGGAAAGCACACTGGAAGATGCGGTGCAGCGTGCCCGTAGCCAACTACCTCGGGGAGAAAGTCTTGAGACTTGTGAGGAGTGTGGCGACCCCATTCCGGAACCGCGCCGTAAGGCGATTCCGGGCGTTCGGCTGTGCGTGGTGTGTCAGGGTGAGTTAGATAAAAAACAGTCGGCCTTTAGTGGCTATAACCGTCGTGGCAGTAAAGATAGCCAGCTAAGATGAACGGGCTTGTATTTCACGGATTTAATGCGCCTCATTAATACAGGCATTACTGAAAAAGTAATGCCTACTTTAAACATTAGCTGAAGCCGCCAATACTAAGCCGCGTACGTCTAAGCGTCCTGGTCGGTGTCCGGCAACTGCTTAAAATAGACATAGCGGTGAAGACGAATCGCTGGACGAATCAGCAGTTGGATGCTACCTATCACAAACAGCCACACGCCGACAGTTTGAACCGCACCCTGGTAAAAAAAGCAGACACTGCCGATCGTAAACCAAATACCCAGCATAAAGTCATTGATCATGCTAAGCACTTCATAGCGCTGGTGCACAACGAGCTCTCGATGCCCAATGATGAAAGTCCAGTCGTTGGTCATTGGATCCTGCTGACGCTGCATCATTAGCCTCCTGGATGAATGCTCAATTAATGAAAATTGGGATGAGTTTCGTTTAACGTTTGTATCAATATTCATTTTAACTAAACGCTATTGTGGCACACTATCTTTGTACTCAAAGGTAACGGTTGGCTTCTGGTGTTTATTAATGATGCATGAAAGCCGTAGGTAATCGGATGAAGCATTGAGGGCGAGTAATGTTCAATGACACGTTGCTGACAGCGGTGGAAGACGAGTTGGAAAGGAGGGCTTGGCGGTTACGCTTTAGCGATGAATTGGAGGCGCGTTTTGAAGCTGATACCCAGCGCAAACGAAGCCGTAGCTTGGTCGTTGCAGGTTTGATATCAGCGGTCATCTACTGCGTGTTTTTGATCAATGACTACAGCTTTCGTCCCGACTCTTTTACCACAGCCCTGATATTACGCATTGGGGTGATGCTGCCTATTGGCTTGCCCATTCTATGGTGGGTCTACCGAGGCGTGCCCCCGCCCCTTCGTGAGACCTTAATGGCAAGCACTGTAATCGTTGCTACGGTTGTCTCCTGCTTAATATTTGTGAGTTCCAGTGTTGCCTACTCGTATTTGGACGTTTTCTCTTTCGGTCTTATCCTGCTGGTAGGGAATATCGTTTACTCATTGCGGTTTAGCTATGCCTGTGTGTCATCCGCCATTAGTATATTTATAATATTAGGTTTTGTTTTGCACTACGAACCAATGCCGCCAGAAGTGAAGCGGCTAGCTATCTTTACTATCATCGCTCAGGCGCTGTTCACCTTAATGGCTAACTATCGCTTCGAGCGAAGCGAGCGAACCTCTTACCTGCATGTGTTGAAAGAAAAGCTCCGGGCGGGCTATTACTTCCAAGACAATCAAAAGTTGACCCAGATGTCGGTCACCGATTCCTTAACGAACCTTGCCAATCGACGCCAGTTCGATGCGGTCTTCCCCGTGCGCTGGCAGGAGGCCGCCGATAAAGGTCTCTGTTTAGGGCTGATGGTTATTGATATCGACCATTTCAAAGCTTACAACGATTACTATGGACACCCCCAAGGTGATGTCTGTTTGCAGCAAGTGGCAAAGGCCATGCAGGCCAATAGCCGTGACTCCGATTTAGTCGTACGCTTTGGCGGTGAAGAGTTTTTAGTGCTGATGACCAATGCAACACCTGAAACGGCAATACCCGCGGCAGAGCGAATAAGATGCAGCGTGGAGGCCTTAGGGATTCCTAATCACGGTAGCTCGGCACATAGCGTTGTTACCATCAGTATTGGTATTGCGTTGCTACGCCCCGCAGTAGGCCTTACACCCGCCGACTTGTTGTTAAAAGCGGATGAAGCGCTTTATGAAGCTAAACGGCAGGGCCGCAACCGTATCAGAGAGGCTAGTTTGGTTGATTCACCCTCCTCTGATGACGCTGTTGGTAGCTTAGGTATATCAGCACGGTAGCTGCGGGCACTGCGGCCAATAATACATTTAAACGTTCTGTGAGGAATGACCTTTGGAGATTGATCAACATTACCGCGCGCTCAATGTCGACACCCTATCCGAGCGATTGGGTGGTATTGAGGCGGTGGCTAGTCGAGTGGGCGGAGAACCCGCTAGCTGGGACATTCGCGAGGTGGGTGATGGCAACCTCAACCTAGTATTTATTGTCTCCGGTGATGTGGGCAGTGTAGTGGTTAAGCAGGCGCTTCCCTATGTACGTATGGTCGGAGAGAGCTGGCCGCTACCTATTTATCGCGCCCATTTTGAGTACTACGCCTTGGTGCGCCAGGCCAAGCGTGCGCCGGGGATTGCCCCTGAAGTCTATTACTTCGACAAGCCCCAGGCGCTGATAGTGATGGAGTATCTCCACCCGCACAGAATCTTGCGCCGTAAGCTGATCGACGGTGAGCGCGTTGACCAGCTTGGCGAAACCATTGGCCAATTCTGCGCCCGCACGGCGTTTCGTGGCTCGGAGCTTTCGCTGAGCAGCCCTGAGAAAAAGGCGGATTTAGGGCTGTTTTCCGGCAATGTGGCAATTCCTGCCATCACCGAATCGCTGGTATTTACCGACCCCTATTACGGCGCTGAAATGAATCACCACACGCCGGAGCTTTCGCCGGTGGTGGACGAACTGCGCCGTAATGCGCGGTTAAAAGCCAAAGTGCAGCGGCTGTTGATGAAGTTTACCGCTAACAGCGAAACCATGCTTCATGGTGACCTGCACTCCGGATCAATCATGGCCACGGATACTGACGTGCGGGTCATTGACCCCGAGTTCTCCCAGTACGGGCCGATGGCCTTTGACCTGGGCATGGCGGTAGCCAACTTCCTAATGGCCTATTTCAGCCAGCCCGCCCACCGTCAAGAGAGCGAGCTTGATGAGTATCAGGCGTGGATTCTTGAAGTGATTGAGGCGTGCTTTAACCACTTTAATGCCGAGTTCCGTCACCTTTGGCAAACCGAGCGGACGGGCATTCTTTTTCCCAAGTCGCTGTTTGAAGAGCAGGGCAATAGCGCCGATGACGCTTGTGATGCGCTGCTTGAAGAGATCCGCCTGGATGCGCTGGCCTACTGCGGCATCGAAATGCACCGCCGTGTTTTATCACTGGCCCACAACGCGGACTTTGAAGAGATAGAAGACACCGCGCTGCGCGCCAAGCTTGAAGCGCGCAATGTGCTGATGGGTCAAACGCTGATTATGGAGCCGGAAGCCTATAGTGACCTTACCGCGCTGGCGGATTTAGCCAGGGCATATAACCAGCAAGAAGTGTTGTAGCAAGGGCTGATTATCCAATAGCAGCTTTAGCGGTTCGCGAGCTAAAGCTGCATCCATTATAGATGATGGTTACCGGCAGCTTACAACTGATCCAGGCGATCAAAATTCCCGGCGATATCGCTTTCAGTCCAGTGGGGTACCCAGCCTTCCACATTATCGAAGAAGCGTAGCGCGGTGAATTCTGGCGCTGGGCCCATATCGAACCAGTGGGGTGTGTTGGCGGGTACGCTGATCAGGTCATTGCGGGTACACAGTACCTGATACACCTTGTCATCAATGTGCAGACAAAATAGCCCTTGTCCTTTGACGAAGAAACGTACTTCATCTTCATGGTGGCGATGTTCGTTCAAGAACTTTTGGCGCATGGCGTCTTTGTCTGGGTGCGTTGGCACCATATGCAACACATCGACAGTTTGATAGCCGCCCATGGCTTTGACGCGGTCGATGTCGTCTTGATAAAGCGCCAAAATATCTTCCTGGGTGGCGTCGTCGGCAATTTCGCCCGGCGCTGCCCAGCGCTCGAACAGCACGCCCACTTTGTTTAGCTCAGTGGTAATCTGCTCGCCGTCGGTGGTGTCGATCAGGGCATTGTTAGGGTTCTGATCAGCAAATACTTTCAGTTGCGACATCGTCGGTTCTCCTAAAGCGCAATTTCATCAAAGCGAGTAACGCAAGCATGGGTGTTGCCAGGCTGGGTGCCTTCGCGCACCAACTGCAGGGTTTGCATGCCTGCCTGTTTGGCGGCGTCCAATTCTTCGATCACGTCCGACAAGAACAGCACCGCTGCCGGTGGCAGGTCAAGCTCGGCGACAATACGCTGATAGGCAGTAGCCTCACGCTTATGGCCAATATGGGTATCAAAGTAGCCGCTAAATAGGGGGGTTAGGTCGCCCGCATCGCTATAGCCAAACAGCAGCTTCTGCGCCTGAACAGAACCAGATGAATAGACGTACAGCGCCTTGCCCAAGTCCTTCCACTGACGCAGGGCAGGGGCTACATCGCTATAGAGATGGCCTTTGAAGTCGCCGCGTTGGTAGCCATCCGCCCATACCATACCTTGCAGTGCTTTCAGCGAAGTTATTTTTTGGTCAGTCTCGATCCAATGTAGTAACTGCGCAATGACTGCTTCCAGCGTGGCATCAGGGGCACCCATTTCACTGCGCACGGCGTCGATCTGCTCGGCAACCGCAGGTATGTCTGCATTCGCGCGAAGAAAGTCTGGCAGTTTGGAGTGGGCGTAGGGAAACAGCACCTTATGGACAAAGTTAATGTCCGTGGTGGTGCCTTCAATATCGGTCACAATGGCGCGAACAGTTGAATTACTCATTTAAGGCTACTCATTTAAGACTGCTCATTTAAGACCAGCGACTCTCTTCAAGGATACAGGCAAGTAAAAACTCAATCGCTTCCAGGTGGCGGCGACAGCTGGCAATGCTATCGCCCACGGCATATATGCCATGCCCCGCGACCAAAAAGCCCCAGGGCATCGGCCAGCCGCTGCGTACGTGCTCGGCCAGTTCTTGCATATCCTGGGAGTTGGGTACCACCGGCAAGCGGATGCTAGCCTCGTGGGTCACGTTACCCGCTAAGGCTTTTTGCATTTCAAAGCCGCTTAGCTCAATACCCTCTGGGAAGCGACGCGAGAGCACCGTGCTGGCTATCGTGTGGGTGTGCAACACGCAGTTAATGGTGCTGTCCAAACGATAGAGGGCGGCATGCAGATCGCTTTCCGCGCTAGGTTTCCCATCGCCGGATAGCACCTTGCCATCCAGGTTGCAGAGCAACAGGTCATCGGCCTGAATGCGGGTTTTATCCCGGCCAGAAGCGGTGACAAGATAGCCCGCCTCGGTACGGGCGGAAAAGTTACCGCCAGTGGCGGGTGTCCAGCCTTGCTGCGCCGCCCATGAAATGGCGTCCAGCAGTTCAGTTTGTAGCGTCATCATAGGATCTGCGTCGCCTCTTCTAGTGGCAGCCATTCTATATGATAAGCTTCGCGCCTGATAAGCCGTGCTGTTGTTCTGCTAGTCAAGTTCAAGTGCTCAAGGAGCCCATCAATGCCTCATCTTCAATCACGCAGTTTGCGGATCTATGCCGACCACCTTGAGTATTTGGATCAAACCCAACTGCCTCAGGCGGAGCAGTGGGTGCGTTGTGACTCGCCAGAAGAGTGGCAGGTAGCGGTAAAAAGCTTAGCGATTCGCGGTGCGCCGCTGATTGGTTTGAGCGCCGCTTTCGTGCTGGCCCAATACGCCGCTCGCCACCCACAAAGTGATTGGCAGTTGGTGAGCGATCGCTTACGCGCCACGCGTCCCACGGCAGTTAACTTAATGTACTGCCTGGATGCCATGGAAGCCTGCTTTGAGCAAGGCGTCAACGCCCTGGCCAAACGTGCCGCTGAACTGTTTGCAGAAGACCGCGCGCTATGTCAACGCATGGCCGAGCGGGGCGCTGACTTATTACACTCGGGCGACCGCGTGCTCACCCACTGCAATACTGGCGCACTGGCCACCGCAGGGGTGGGTACGGCCATTGGTGCGTTGGCAGTGGCCAAACAGCGCGGTATAGAGCTGCATGTGTTTGTAGATGAAACCCGCCCGCTGTTGCAAGGCGGCCGTTTAACCGCCTGGGAAATGGCCGACCTGGGCATTCCCTACCAGCTAATTACCGACAGCATGGCTGCAAGCCTAATGGCCGCAGAGAAAGTCGACAAAGTGATGGTGGGGGCCGACCGTATCTGCGCCAACGGCGACTTCGCCAACAAAGTGGGTACTTACATGCTGGCGGTGGTCGCTCACTACCACCAGGTGCCGTTCTATGTGGTGGCCCCCTACACCACGGTTGACCCCGCCTGTGCCACTGGTGCCGAGATTCCGATTGAACAGCGCGACCCCGCCGAGATCCGCGGCGTCGCTGGCGCCTTTGGTGAGGTTACCTGGGCACCCGATAATGCACCGGTATGGAACCCGGCCTTTGACGTCACTCCCGCCAAGCTCGTGACGGCTTGGGTGTTGGATACCGGCGTATTTGATGCCGCCGCGATAGCTCGCGGTGAACACTGCCTGGGGCGCGGCGAAAATAGGAGCGAAAGTTAATCGCTAGCCCAATAGCGTTAGCTCATAGACATGGTGGATATGCTGACCATCCCAGTCATAGCCAAGATGGCGGCCTTGCCGTGTGGCGGAGAGCACGGGGGGACGAAGCACCGCGGCACATTCGCCTTCCGGGTCTCGAGCGCTGGGGTAAACGATGCCGTCGGTTTGTTCCTCCCAGGCTTTTCTACCCAAGGTTTGTCCGGCTGCCCAGCTATCCGGTCTAAGAAGCGTTTGGGCCGCATCCTGTCGGCGTAAATCAATTAGTTGGCCCGTTAAATCTGACAGATAAACACGCTGCTGAAGCATCATGGGCGGTTCGTTTGACTCCCCCATAAAGCGCTCTGCGTGGTAAACGGTTTCGGCAATGGCGGTGGCTTCGGTGAGTGCGCAGTAGTAGGCGCCAAAGGTGCCATCGCTAAAACGCGAACCGGTCGCGGGGAAATGGCAGAAGGCCGCCATGACGGGCGTCCAGCCGGGGCCGTAGCGACGGTCATCATCACGAACCAAGTGAATAGCTCCCGCTTCCTCACGCAGCCTTGCGGAGGTTTCACCCTCCAGCTCATTGAGTAAGTCCCGGTCATCAGCGTTGCTGTTGACGCCTTCGAATAAATCAATGGGAGGAAATCGCGAGGGAATAACCCGGTAGCTGGGTCGCCACGTAACGTTGCTCAGCGGGAATGTCATGCATGACCCCCACCACGCGCGGCATCTAAATGTTGGCGAACAACGTAGAGGTCGGAGACTTGTCCATTCAACAGACGCTCCATTGGTGTGTGGCCAGCAAAAAGAGGGTTACGGTTGGCTCGCTGCAACCAGCTGTTAGCCGCCTCTTTATTGGGCAACAGTATATGCAGTGCTTTGTAGATGCCGAGAATCAACGACATCCGCTCTAGATGATTAGCATCTAGTCGGGCATTCTCTGGTGCCTGCTTCCAACGCCGATAGGTGGAATCAGGCACCCCTAGCAGCAGAGCGGCTTCGCTCTCTTTCAACCCCCATGCGTGTGAAATATTGGGGTAGGTACGCATCGCAGCGGCCCCCATTTCGCGGCGCTTGTCGGCTGTTTTGTGCTGAATAGCCATATATTTTCCTCCTCACTTATCTATACATTACGCCAAGTGAGCGAGTTTTGAAAATATCGACCATTTGAGCTTATCTAATTCCCACCCTTAACAAAGACTGCACGAGCTAGTGCTGGAAAAGCAGGACGCCGAACTAAATGGCGATACCGCCTGTGGGCACGCTGGTTTAGCTGTTTTGCTCGCTGTCCTGATGCGCCAGAATGACGTCCAGAAAGCCCTCGCCGTAATCCGCCAATTTGCGCGCGCCGATGCCGGAGATCGCGCCCAGAGCCGCTAAGCTCTGGGGGTTCTGCTCGACCATCTCGGCCAGGGTGGCGTCGTGGAAAATCACATAGGCAGGTACGCCCTGGGCTTCAGCCAGTTCCCGGCGGTGCTGGCGCAGGGCTTCCCATAGCGGGCCGTGGCCCTGGGGCGCAGAAGCGCTTTTGCTTCCCCGTCGAGTTGCTTTGGCTTTGCTTGGTTTGCGCAGGGTTAGGGGCTGCTCGCCGCGTAGCACCGGCTTGGCATTGGCAGTGAGCTTAATGCCGCCGTGCCCCTCCATATCCACGCTTAAAAAGCCGCTGGCAATCAGCTGGCGAAAGAGCGCTTTCCATTCGCTGGCCGCGAGGTCTTTACCAATGCCGAAGGTGCTGAGGCGGTCGTGACCAAAGCGGGTGATGCGCTCGTTGCTTTTGCCTAGCAGCACGTCCACGAGATAGGTCACGCCGAAACGCTGCTCGGTGCGGTAGACACAGGAGAGCGCCTTTTGCGCCGCCACGGTGGCCTCCCAGGTCTCGGGTGGGGTGAGGCAGTTATCGCAGTTGCCGCAGGGGGCGTCCAGGTGATCGCCAAAATAGTGCAACAGCGCCTGGCGACGGCAGCTGATGATTTCACACAGCCCCAGCATGGCGTCGAGCTTCTGCTGTTCGATGCGCTTTTGATGGTCGGCGGCGCTGGAGTCCTGCTGCATCTGGCGCAGCGTGATCACATCCTGAAGTCCATAGGCCATCCAGGCATCGGCGGGCAGGCCGTCACGCCCGGCGCGGCCGGTCTCCTGGTAGTAGGCTTCGATGCTCTTGGGCAGGTTAAGGTGGGCCACAAAACGCACGTCCGGCTTGTCGATGCCCATGCCAAAGGCGATGGTGGCCACGACGACCACGCCATCTTCACGTAGAAAGCGGGTCTGGTGGTGCTGGCGCTGCTCCGGGGGAAGCCCCGCGTGGTAGGGCAGTGCCGTCAGCCCCTGGCGCTCCAGCCAGGCGGCGGTCTCCTCCACTTTGCGCCGGGAAAGGCAGTAGACGATACCCGCCTCGCCGTCGTGGTGCTCGCGAATAAAGCGCAGCAGCTGTTCCTTGGCGTTACCCTGATTCTCAGCGATATGGTAGCGAATGTTGGGCCGGTCAAAGCCGCTGTTGTAAAGCGCTGCCTCCTGGAGCTGCAGATGCTCCATGATATCGCCCCGGGTGGGCACATCGGCGGTGGCGGTCAGGGCTATGCGCGGTACCTGGGGAAAGCGCTGGTGAAGCTGGGAAAGCTGGCGATACTCGGGGCGAAAATCGTGGCCCCACTGGGAGACGCAGTGGGCTTCATCAATAGCGAACAGCGCAATCCGGGTCTGCTCCAGCAGCATCTGCATACGGGGCGTGGCCAGCCGCTCGGGCGCGACATACAAAAGATCCAGTTCTCCCGCACGCAGGCGGTTCTCAACCTCGACCGCCTCTTGATAATCGAGGCTGGAGTTCAGGTAAGCCGCCCTGACCCCGTTCTGCTCAAGCGCCGCGACCTGATCCTGCATCAGCGCGATCAGCGGCGAGACCACAATGGCAGTGCCTTCGCGCAGCAGTGCAGGGATCTGATAGCACAGCGACTTGCCGCCGCCGGTGGGCATCAGCACCAGCGCATCGCCACCGGCGATCACATGCCCAATGATGGCCTGCTGCGGGCCGCGAAAGCTGTCGTAGCCAAATACCTCCTGCAGCACCTTTAGGGCTTCCGGGTGGGTGTCGCCGTGCATCAATGCTCTCCCGTGTCTCATACTTAAGAGAGAATTGTGCACGAAAAATGTGAGGGGCGTCAGCCTAGCGAATCCCGGCCCTCAAAAACGACTGCACAAACTGGCGCTGGAAAAGCAAAAAGGCAATGAGCAGTGGGGCGATACTTAACAGCGTGGCGGCGCTAACGGTGGCCCAGTTAACCCCAGTTTCTGGCGCAGAGAAAACGCCTAACCCCACCGTTAGCGGGCGGCTCTCTACCGAGTTGGTGACCACTAGCGGCCAGATAAAGTTGTTCCAGTGGTGGCTGATCGAGACTAGGCCATAAGCCAAATAGGTGGGCTTGGCGAGCGGTACGTACACCTTCCACAAAATTTCCAGCCAGTTGCAGCCTTCGATGCGGGCGGCGTCTTCCAGCTCACGAGGGATGGTTTTAAAGGTTTGGCGGAGCAGAAAGATACCCAGGGCGCTAGCCACATAAGGTAAGCCAATCCCGGTGATGGTGTTGATCAGCCCCAGCTCACTGGCGATGCGGTAGTTCTCGACAATCAGCACTTCGGGGAACACAAAGAGCTGAATCAGCACCAGCATAAACAGAACGTTTTTGCCGGGAATCGGAAAGCGCGCAAAGGCAAACGCTGCCAGGGTACACACGATAAATTGTCCGATCACCACCCCTGTCACCAGCGCAAAGGTGTTCAGATAGTAGCGGGCAAAGGGCGCTTGAGACCAGGCGTTAGTGAAGTTCTCCAGCGTTAGCGGGGCGAAGAGCTCAAAGTTCACCATAAATTCGCTGGGGTGGAAGGCGGCCCAAAAGGCATACAGCAGCGGAAAAATCCAAATAATCGCCAGTAGCCACGCGGCCACGGTTTCCAGCGCTGGAATTGAGAAGAAACGGGAGCGGGGCGCATAGGTAGTGGTTGTATTCATTGATAGTGCGTCCTGCGATCTAAAATCGTGAACTTAAGCGTGGCCACTACCGCCAGTACCACCAGAATCACTACCGTAATGGTCGCCGCCGTGGTGCGGTCAAAGAATGAGAACGCATTCTCGTAGACGTAGTAGAGCAGCAGGTTGGTGGCGTTGTTGGGCCCGCCCTTGGTCAAGATAAATAGGTGATCCACGACCCGCACCGAGTTAATCAGCGCATTGATGAGCACGAATAGTGTGGTGGGCATCAGCAACGGAAAGGTGACCCGCCAAAAGAAGCTCCAGCGTCTAGTGCCTTCTAAGTCAGCTGCCTCTTTTAACTCTGGTGGCATACTCTGCAGCGCCGCCAGGTAGAAGATCATAAAAAAACCGGCTTCTTTCCACACCGACATCACGATCACCGAGCTTAACGCAACGCTTGGATCGCCGAGCCAGTTCACCCCTGAAAACCCCAGTGCACCGAGCAAGCTATTGAACAGGCCAATCTGCGGCGCGTAGAAAAACATCCAGATATTGGCCGCGGCGATCATGGGTAGAATCGTCGGCGTAAAGTAGGCCATGCGCACAAAGCCCCGCCCGCGAAGCTTGCCATTGACGAACAGCGCCATACCCAAGGCAAGCGCGATGGACGTAGGAATCGTACCGACGGCGTAAATTAAGTTGTTACGCGCTACTTTCCAAAACGTCGGGTCATCGAACAACACCTGATAATTTTCAAGGCCTACGAATTCAGTGGGTGCATCGCGAAAGCCGGGTAAAAACAGGCTGTTAATGACCGTTGTCACGGTTGGTAAATAAGCAAACGTAGTCAGCAGTAGCGCAGCGGGCAGCAGCAGAAGCGCGCCGTAGAGCTGCATTTTGCGGTGGTTGGTGAATGACATAGAGACGTACCGCACGTTGGAAAAGCCGGGGCATGCCCCGGCAAACAGTGAAATGCCTAACGATTAGCGGGCGTAGCGGCGCAACACGCTGTCGGCCTCTTGCTGCGCCTGACTAAGCGCTTCTTGCGGTGTCATTTGTCCGGTGAGTGCCGCCTGTACGGCGTTATCCAAGGCGCGGCGAATGCGGCCACCCTGGTAGGTAGAAAGCTCTGCCGTGCCGTGTTCAAGCTGGTCGCGGGCGACCGCGGCGGGTGGGAACTCTTCCACGTAGCCTTGTAGCGCGTCGGTCTCATAAGCGGCGGGGCTAACCCCCATATAGCCGGTTTCAATCGACCAGGCAGCGGCGCGTTCGGGAGCGGTCATCCAGCGAATAAAGGTCATGGCCGCGCGCTGTTCTTCTTCAGTGGCGTCTTCAAAAATGTAGAAGTTGCCGCCGCCGGTTGGGCTACCGCGCTGGGTTTTCATCGGCAGCATGGCGACGCCAAAATCAAAATTGGCTTCGCTGCGTACCGCGGTCAGGTTGCCCGTGGTGTGCCACATCATCGCCGTGGACTCTTCCAGGAAGTTCTGGCGCAGGGTGCCCCACTCGATGGTGCCGTCGGGCATGGCGTTATGCTCGGTGGCCAGTGACACCCAGTACTCCAGTGCTTCAACCGCTGCGGGGTCGTCGAAGTAGACCTCGGTGCCATCTTCGCTCATTAGCCGGTGGCCGTTCTGAAAGGCAAAGGCCTGGAACATCCAGTAGGGGTAGCCAGTCGACGGCACCATCACGCCCCACTGCTCGCCGTTGGTGGCTTCGCGCACGGTCGCCGCCATCTCGGCCATCTCTTCCCAGTTCTCTGGGGGAGTTTCGGGGTCTAGGCCAGCGGCTTCAAAGGCGTCTTTGTTCCAGAACAGTACGATGGTGGAGCGCTGAAAGGGGATGCCGTAGGTTTTGCCATCCAGCTGGCCATTTTCCATCAGCCCAGGATAGAAGCCATCGAGCCATTCGCGCTCTTCATCGGTTTCAACCAGATCGTCAAAGGCGACGATGGCGTTCTGCTCAATCAGCTCGTACAGGTCGATGGAGAACATGACCGACAGCTGAGGCGTTTCGCCCGCTTCCATCGCCGACATGGCGCGCACGCGGGTATCGTCGTAGTTACCGGCGTAGATCGCTTCCACATTGATATCGGGGTATTCGCTTTCAAACTCTTCCACCAGGTTATCAACGACGTCGGTGAGTGCACCGCCCACCGCGACCGGGTAGTACATGGTCAGATCAACGCTATCCGCGTTTACCTGGGCGGCGCTTAACAAGCCCGCTGCCAGGGCGGTCATTGCAAAAGGGGTACGCAAACGCATAGGAGACTCCGCAAGTGTCAATACTGCTGTCAGTGTTGGAAAGAGCCCACCGCCGGTGGACGAGGAATGCTTCGAGATGAGCTGGGTAATCGGGTCGGCGTCAGGTCATCACGCCGCAGGCCTTCGGCATCGAAAAGGTGTGTGTTCTCTGACGTCCAATAGAGGCTGCATGGCTGGCCTGTTAGTGTCTGCTTGCCGCTAAGCCGCACGCGTAGGGTGTGCGAACCCACCGCGACATACGCAATAGTGTCCGCTCCCAAGTACTCTTCACTTAATACGTTAGCGGGCACGCCGGAACCGGGTGCAATTCGCAGCTCAACATCTTCCGGGCGGATGCCCAAGTGACAACCAGCGGCCTCCAAGGGGGCTACGGGGGTACTGGGTTCACCTTCGATAACGGCGCCATTCTCACCGGCCACTAATGGCAGCAGATTCATGGCGGGGCTGCCAATAAAGCTGGCGGCAAAAGCGCTAGCGGGGCGGTTGTAGAGCTCGTCTGGGGTGCCGTCCTGAACGATTTTGCCATGCTGCATCAGAATCACACGATCACCCATGCTCATGGCTTCCACCTGGTCGTGGGTGACGTAAATCACCGTCATGTTCAGGCGGCTTTGTAGTGCTTTGATTTCCCGGCGCATATCGCTGCGCAGCCGGGCGTCCAGGTTGGAGAGTGGCTCGTCCATCAAGCAGATCGGGTGTTCGGAGATCACCGAGCGCGCCAAAGCCACCCGCTGGCGTTGGCCGCCGGAAAGCTGGGCAGGTTTGCGGTTTAGGTAATCGGTTAAATCGACCAGTTCGGCGACCTTGGCCAGTCGCTGGCGCTGCTCGGCTTTGGGGACTTTGCGGCTGCGCAGGCCAAACACGATATTGTCAGCCACACTCAAATGCGGAAACAGGGCGTAGGACTGGAACACCATGCTCAGCCCACGGTCGCCGGGCGGCAGCCGCGTGACGTCGCGCTCGCCAATATGAATTTGGCCGTCGCTGGCTTCTTCCAAGCCTGCAATCATGCGTAGCGTGGTGGATTTTCCGCAGCCTGAAGGGCCGAGCAGAATGACAAACTGCCCTGGGGTAACATCAAACGAAATACCATCCACAGCCGCAGAGGCGCCCCAGCGTTTAGTGACGCCCTCTAAACGTATTCGTGATTGGTTTGACATAGCACACACATCACCGGCTGTTGGTTGTTATTGGTTCAGCTTGTGTTGAAGGTGTTGCCGTTTCATGACACTTACATGGATGGTTGATGACAGCAGTTGTGTCAAGCAGAAAATCACCTGGCGACTTTAATGCCATAACGCTGCAGCCTGCGCACCACGCTGGATTGGCTGATTCCCAGACGCTCGGCAATGGCGTAGGTGCTGGGGAGTGTGGTGCACAATTCTTCAAGGGTTTCACGCTCCAGCCGCGCTAGGTATTGCTTGAGGGTTTCCTGGGGTTCGAGTGCTACTGCCGACGTTGCTGGCGAGGCGCTCGGCAAGTTAGCCGGGTGCTGCTCGGCGTGAGGGAGTGCGGCGGGCACCTCGATTTGATCGGTGGGGCTGGAAAGCCAGGCTCTTTCTAGCCAGTTCTCCAGCTCACGGACATTCCCCGGCCATTCGCTGCCCATCAGGGTCGACCAAACGCGGGTATCAAGGATTTTTTGCCGCCCATAGCGCTGGTTGAGCCGGTTTAAACACGCTTCAACCAGGTCGGGGATATCCTCCCGCCGGTCACGTAGCGGCGGCAGGGTCACGGGGATCACATTGAGGCGGTAGTAAAGATCCAGACGGAAAAGTCCGGCCTCTACTTGCTTGCCCAAATCCTGATTGGTCGCCACAACCAAGCGGAAATTGACCTTGCGTGATCGGGTGTCACCCAGTCGGGTCAAACTACCGTCCTGGATCACCTTGAGCAGTTTGGTTTGCATTAGCAGCGGCAGCTCGCCTATTTCATCCAAAAACAGCGTGCCGCCCTCGGCCTGCTCTAACAGCCCGGCTTTGCCCTGGCGAGCGGCACCGCTGAAAGCGCCGGGCTGGTAGCCAAACATCTCGGATTCAAACAGATTCTCGGGAATCGCCGCGCAGTTAACGTCAATAAAGGGGCCGTCACAGCGCTGGCTCCAGCGGTGTAGCTGTTTGGCAAAGGCGCTTTTACCCACACCTGATTCCCCCAGCATCAGCACGTTGGCATCCGAAGGGGCGACCCGTTTAAGCAGCAGCGCAATTTCACGCATCACGCTGCTGCGCACCTGCAAATTGTCCAGGGCGTCATCCAGCGCCTGCTCTTCCGCGTCTGGCGCTGCCTGACTGCGCTTTAAGTGTTCGCTAAAGCGTTTTTGCAGCAGCGCATACTCGTCCTGCAATAGCTGCAAGTCGGTTAAATCCCTCGAGCGGCTGATAATGCGCTCAAGCTTGCCGTCGACGAACACTGGGTAGGCTTCGGCAATCACCCGGCGGCCTGTTCCGGTGACCTGCATAAGCTGCGCAGGCCGGCGGGTGCGCATTACTTCCATGGTGATGGAGGGTTTGAGTACCCCGGCCGCTTGCAGTTGCTGCACACTGCTGGAGAGCAACTCCTCTCTGGATACTCCGTAAACCGCTTCGGCTCCTGGGCTGATGTCCACTATTTGCCCATCGCCACTGACAATAAAGAAGTGGTCGTTTGCGGTCTCCACAATGGTTCGCAGCACGCGCCTGTCTATTTCACTCATCGCAGCCGCCTCCTCTGAATGATTCATTTTTGAATTATTGATTCAAAAATGAATTGAAAAAGCTTCTAGTTGATTCATTTTTGCATCGTTTGGTCGTTAATCCCACCACTTTATAGGCATCTACGACTTGGCATGGTCTGTGCAATGTCTTTAGAGGAGTAGTGAAAAGAGCTAGGCCAATACCTACACCGTGCTCACACCGCCAAAAAATATAAGGAGATGTGTATGCCAGAGTTTAATCAGCCCCTGGGTGGCAACACCATGCCGCGCTTTGCAGGCCCTGCCACCATGATGCGCTTGCCTACTCAAGAAACCGCCGAGGGATTAGACGCGGCATTTATTGGTATCCCTATGGATATTGGCACTTCAAATCGTCCTGGCACGCGGCTTGGGCCGCGCCAGATTCGCGACGAGTCGCGCATGCTGCGCCCCTACAATATGGCGACCCGCGCCGCGCCCTTTGAAAGCCTGCAGGTCGCCGATATCGGCGATGTACCCATCAATACTTTCCACCTGCCTAAAAGCGTCGACATCATCACCGCCTTTTACGATGAGGTGCTGAAACATGACTGCATTCCGCTGACCCTGGGCGGAGAACATACGCTCACGCTGCCTATCCTCCGCGCCATGGCCAAAAAGCACGGCCCGGTGGGGCTGATTCATATCGATGCCCATGCCGATGTCAATGAGCACATGTTCGGCGAGCCAATTGCCCACGGCACGCCGTTTCGTCGTGCCCAGGAGGAGGGTTTATTGGCCCATGGCAAGGTAGTGCAAATCGGCCTGCGCGGTACCGGCTATGCCGCTGAGGATTTTGACTGGTGCCGCGATCAGGGCTTTCGCGTCGTTCCCGCCGAAGAGTGCTGGTATCGCTCTCTAGCGCCGTTGATGCAGGAAGTGCGCGAGCAGATGGGCGATATCCCGGTGTACATCAGTTTCGACATCGACGGCCTGGATCCTTCTGTTGCCCCCGGCACCGGCACGGTGGAAATGGGGGGACTGACCTCTAGCCAAGGATTGGAGCTGGTTCGCGGTGCCGCTGGGCTCAATATTGTCGGCTGCGACCTGGTGGAAGTATCACCGCCTTACGACCCCAGCGGCAACACCGCACTGATGGGCGCCACGCTGCTGTATGAAATGCTCTGCGTACTGCCGGGCGTTAAACACAGCGAGTGATGCTGACCACATAGCTAACAAATAGATAGCTATCAAAGAAATAGCGACTAAATAAAAAAGTACTAACTCTACGCCGCCAGCCCACCTCCAATAATCACTTCCAATGGGTGACTCCTATGTCGTATAGCAACGTTAAATCGGAACAGCCGACCTCGTCGGCACCGATACCCCGCGCGCACTTACTGAAATTTATCATTCCCTCGCTAATTGGGGTGCTGCTGTTTCTCGTCCCTTTTCAGGTGGGCGATACCATTAACATCGGCATGGGGCTCATGGCCGATAGTTTGCAGGCCTTGCTGGGCTCGGCGCTGCCAGCTATTGCGGTAGTGGTACTCTGCCTATCGGTGGTAGCGACGATTTACGCCAAGTTAGCTAACCCATCCTGGGCCAAAAAGGGCATGCTGCACGAAATGTTTCATGTTGGCCCGGTGTGGCTTGCGATGCGCGTATTAGGCGCGCTTTTTGCTGTGATGACCTATTTTCAGTTCGGGCCTGAGTTCGTGACCGCTTCCTTTACCGGTGGCGTGATGCTCAATGACTTGGCGCCGGTACTGCTCACCTTCTTTTTCTTTGCAGCGCTGCTGCTGCCGTTTCTGGTCGAGTTTGGCTTTATGGAGTTCATCGGCAGTATGGTACGTAAGCCGTTTCGGGTAATTTTTAACCTGCCGGGGCGCAGCGCCATCGATGCCACTGCCTCCTGGATGGGATCGGGCACCGTCGGCGTGCTGATCACCACGCAGCAGTACGAGCAGGGCTTCTATAACCGCCGCGAAGCCTCGGTCATTGCCACCAACTTCTCCGTGGTGTCGATTGCGTTTGCGCTGCTCGTCACCAGCTTCGTGGATATCAACCACCTGTTTGTGCAGTTCTACTTCACGGTGGTGGTCTCCGGATTGATCGCGGCGGTCATCGTGCCGCGCCTGCCGCCGCTGTCGCGCAAGTCCAATGACTATTACGAGCCGGTGGGCTGCCAGTTGAGCGAAGAGCGCACTGAAAAAGTGGGTCTGTTTCGTTACAGCTTGATTCAGGCCACCAATCGCGCCGCCGGAGCTCCTGGGCCCCGAGAGCTGGCACGTTTGGCGCTCCTCAACGTGATGGATATTTTCCTCGGCTTACTTCCCTTGGTGTTCGCCATTGGCACGGTGGCGTTGATTCTGGCGGAATTTACCCCGCTGTTTACCTGGCTTTCCTACCCCATGGTGCCGGTGCTTGAGCTGCTGCGGATTCCCGAGGCAGAAGCGGCGGCGCCTGCCACCCTGGTGGGCTTTGCCGATATGTTCCTGCCCGCGGTGCTGGCGACCAATATCGAAAGCGAACTCACCCGCTTTGTGATTGCCTGCCTGTCGCTCACCCAATTGATCTACATGTCGGAAATCGGCGCGCTGCTGCTCAAGTCGAAAATCCCCATCAAGCTCTGGGAACTGGTCGCCATCTTCCTGCTGCGTACCGCCATTACGCTGCCGATCATTGCCTTTATGGCCCACACGTTTTTCTTCTAAGGGGCCTGCAATGAACGCTGATGCAACGAATACTGATGCAACGACCAATCAAGCGACCATGACCTGTGCCGAACTGCTGATCCGGCTGCTGCATGAGACTTACGGCGTGCGCGCCCTGTTCGGCATCCCGGGTGTGCATACGGTGGAGCTTTATCGCGGTCTGGAAGGCAGCAATGTGCAGCATATAACCCCGCGCCATGAGCAGGGCGCGGGGTTTATGGCCGATGGCTATGCCCGCGCCAGCGGACAGCCGGGGGTGTGCCTGATTATCACCGGGCCTGGGATGACCAATATGGCGACCGCCATGGGCCAGGCCCTGGCGGATTCGATCCCCATGCTGGTGATCTCCAGCGTGAATCGTCGCGATACGCTTGGGATGGGCCAAGGGCGGCTGCACGAGCTGCCCAGCCAGCAGCAGATGATCAACGGCGTTGCGCGGTTCAGCCATACGCTGTTGGACGCCAATACGCTACCCGAGGTGCTGGCCCGCGCCTTTACCGTGTTCAACGGCGCTCGGCCGGGCCCGGTGCACATCGAAATCCCCATCGACCTGTTTAATGCACCGGTGAACGCGCCGGTGAGTTGGCAGGCGCCGAGGCTTTACCGCGCCGCGCCTGATCCGGAAGGGCTTGTCGAAGCTGCTCGCCTGCTGAAGGCGGCGAAGCAGCCTCTGGTGCTGCTGGGCGGTGGCTGCGCGGCATCACCCGAGGCGGCACGAGGATTGGTAGAAAAGCTCGATGCGCCTACGGCGACCACGATCAACGCCAAAGGCCTGCTGGGCCGTGACCACCCGCTGGATTTGGGTGCCAATGCAGCTTTGCCCGCGGTGCGCGAGCTGGCGGCCAACGCCGATGTGATTCTGGCGGTGGGCACTGAACTTGGCGAGACCGACTATGACGTGGTGTTTGATGGTGGCTTTCATCTCAACGGCACGTTGATTCGTATTGACCTCGACCCAGAGCAGCTGGTGCGCAACCAGCGCGTAGCGTTGGGGCTAGTCGGCGATGCCGGGCGTAGCCTTGAGCTTCTACTGGGCCATTTCTCCGAGCCATTGCAGCGCGACGGCAAGGTGCGAACCGCTGCCGTATTGAGCGCGCTGAATCTACCCAACGACCCGGCCTTCAGCGACTTTGTGCCGCTGTATGCAACGCTTGCCGAGCACCTACCTGAGGCCATTCTGGTGGGCGACTCCACCGCGCCGGTGTATGCCGGTAACCATCTGGTCAGCCAGCCCGCGCCAAGGCGTTATTTCAATGCCTCAACGGGCTACGGCACCTTGGGCTATGGGCTACCGGCGGCGTTGGGCGCACAGCTGGCGCGGGCGGATCTGCCGGTGGTGGCACTGGTGGGCGACGGCGGGGTGATGTTTACGCTCTCGGAAATAGCAACGGCGGTAGAAGCGCGTCTGCCGGTGGTGATTGTGCTTTGGCACAACGCCGGTTACGAAGAGATTCGTCGCTATATGGATGCCAACGGTGTGGCGCGTTTGGGCGTGGATATTCAAGCACCCAACTTCCTCACCCTGGCCGAAGGCTTTGGCTGTCCCGGCGTACTGGTAGAAAGCCCCACTGAGTTTTCCAAGGCGCTCGCCAACCGTGAAGCGACCGGGCCGTTACTGATCGAAATTGACGCCGCTGCCTGGCAGAAAAACCTGATGTTACCAGGAGATAACAATGAAGAATAATCATGTGCTCGGCCAGGACACCCTGTCAGCCGACGACGTTGAACACAGCCTTGGGCTGCCGGGAACCTTTGCGCTGTGGCTCGGCGCCAACGTGGTGGTCACCACCATCCTGACCGGCATGTTTTTAGTCCCTGACCTGACCTTCCAACATGCCATGCTGCTGATCTTGATTGGTTCGGCAATCGGCATCATCCCGCTGGTATTGATCGGGGTGATGGGCCAGCAAACCGGCATGACCACCATGGTGCTGGCGCGGGGCACCTTCGGCAGAAAAGGCGCTAATTTCCCCGCCTGGGTGAATCTATTGGCGCTGATAGCGTGGAGCTGGATTCAGGCGCTGCTCGCCGGCATGAGTCTGGACTACGCCGTGGAAAGCCTGACCGGTTACTCCAATGTGGCGCTCTTCACGGTCATTTGTGAATCCCTGGTGGTGCTGATTGCTCTGCGTGGCCACCTGGGAATCGAGAAAGTCGAGAAGATAGCGGCACTGCTGATGCTGGGGCTCTCGGCGGTGGTGCTGTTCGCGCTCAATCGCCATTACGATCTGCCGAGCATCACCCAGCTGGAACCCGAAGGCGTGTTGGGCGGCGGCGTGGTGTTCGATATCGTGGTCGCGACGGCTTTCTCCTGGATTCCATTGGCGGCGGACTACAACCGCCACTGCCGCTCGCTAAAAGCTGCCGTTGTGGGCACCTGGGGCGGCTACGTGGTGGCAACGCTGGTGGCGATGGGCTTAGGTGCGACGGTATCAGCGCTGTCGATCAGCGTGGGTATGGAGCCCACCTACGACCCGACGACCCTGCTCAGCGGCTTCGGTTTCGGACTGCCCGCCGCCCTGGTGATTTTCTTTTCAGTGCTGACCACCAACGTGATGTGCGTCTACAGCGCGACGCTTTCGTTCATGAGCGTGCGCCCGAAGGTGCCGTTCTGGAAACCGGCGTTGATCATTGGCGTGGTGTCGGTCATCGGTGCGCTCATCCCCGGCATTCTTGACCAGTTCCAGACCTTTCTGTTGATTATCGGCAGCGTCTTTATTCCGGCCTTTTCGCTGATGATCGTGGATTACTACCTGCTGGGGCGCCAGCGCTATACCTCGGCACAGCTGATCCAGGCTGAACATAGCCTTCCCGCCTTCAACTGGCTGGCGCTGGGCAGCTACGCGGTCGGCGCGCTACTTGCTTACTACTGGAACTGGGTCGCACCGCTTGATTTTGGCGCGTCGCTGCCGGTTTTCGTGATCACCGGCGCGCTCTATTTTGTGGTCAGCAAGGTTGCCCTCGCCAAGCGGGTGCCCGCATGAGCCTTGAGCGCATCAATGCCCAGCAGTGGTACCGTACTGCCAGCAAGGCAGACGGTATCACCCTGATCGACGAGCCGTGGATCAAGCCGTTTTATCGCTGCAATATCTGGCATGTCCAGGGCAGCAAGCGGGGCATGGTCGTGGACTTTGGCCTGGGAGCAGTGCCGCTACGTCAGCACGTGGCACAGCTTGCCGAGCGTGACCTGCTGGCGGTGGCCAGCCACACGCACTTTGACCATATCGGCGCCGCCCACGAGTTTGGCTGTTGCCATGTGCATGCCGCTGAGGCGGACATCCTGGCCTCACCCGATAACACGCGCACCCTGGCTGACCTGTTTCTCAGCGATGACATGTTTGAAGCGCTGCCTGCCAAGCCTTATTCGCACAGCCGCTACCGCATCACGGCACCGCAGCAGGTGTGCCCGCTGGCGGATGGCGAAATACTGGACTTAGGGAACCGTCAATGGGAAGTGATCCATACCCCGGGTCACTCCCCCGGCGGCATTGCCCTGTGGGAGGCGGCCACCCAGACGCTGATCTCGGGCGATCTGATTTACGATGGCCCGCTCATTGAAGACCTCTGGCACAGCGACCTTACCGACTACGCTGCCAGCATGCGGCGGCTGCGCAGGCTGCCCGTCCGCACCGTGCACGGCGGCCATTTCCCCAGCTTTAGCGGCCAGCATCTCACAACGCTCATCGATGATTGGCTTCGCCAACACGACCTATAAAGGAGCCACGATAATGCCCATGACCTCCCTGATTGATTACCCTTCGGTTGTTGACCACCAATTCATCAACAACCAGTGGGAGCCCTCGGCGGGCACCCGCCTGCTCGACGTGATGAATCCTTACCGCGAAGTGCGGATTGCCCAGGTTACGGCAGGTGACGCCGCGGATGTCGATGCTGCCGTCAAAGCCGCAAAGCAGGCGCAGCCCGCCTGGCAGGCGCTGGGCGGCAGCGCACGGGCAAAATACCTTGAGAGGTTTGCCGATGCGCTGGAAGCCCGCCGAGACCCGATTATCACGCTTTCGGCGACCAACAACGGTAAGCCGCTGGCAGAAGCGGAGATCGATCTAGACGACGCGATTGCCTGCTATCGCTACTACGCCGGGCAGGCCAAGGCACTGGATGCCCGCCAGGGCGAGTTGGTCAGCGTGGAAATGGAGGGCGTTGAGGCGCGCACTTATCACGACCCCGTGGGCGTCGTGGGGCTGATTGCGCCGTGGAATTTCCCGCTGGTGACCAGCGCCTGGAAGCTGGCGCCCGCCTTGGCGGCCGGTTGTGCCGCGGTGCTTAAACCGTCCGAAGTCACTCCGCTCCCCGAGCGGGTGCTGGCAGAAATAGCCCTGGAAATTGGCCTACCTGCTGGGGTGCTCAACCTTCTAAACGGCGACGGTGAGGGCATCGGTGCACCGCTGACCAACCATCCGGATGTGGATAAAATTTCTTTTACCGGCAGCAACCGCGTTGGTGAAGCGGTGATGCAAGCGGCAAGCGCCCGTACCGCCAGCGTCTCTCTGGAACTGGGCGGAAAATCGCCGATCCTGGTGATGGAAGACGCTGACCCCGAACAAGCCGCTGACTGGGTAATGGCCGGTATCTACTTCAACGCCGGGCAAATCTGTTCGGCGACCTCGCGTTTACTGGTGCACGAAAATGTGGCCGAAGCCCTTTATGCCGCGCTTGCTGAACGTATGGATGCGCTAACGCTGGGCGACCCGCTTGCCGAAGGTACGGATTTAGGGCCGTTGACCAGCGCCAAGCAGCGCGACGCCGTGCAGCGCTATCTGGATCTGGCCGAACACGAAGGGTTGACGGTCGTGCGCGACGGCCAACACCGCACGTTGCCCGCTCAAGGCTACTTCCTGGCCCCAACGCTTTACCGCGATGTGCCGCTAGAGAGCCGCTTGTGGCAGGAAGAAATTTTTGGCCCAGTGCTCTGCGGCCGCAGCGTGGCAAGTGAAGCCGAAGCCATCCAGCTTGCCAACGACAGCGTCTTTGGTCTGGCAGCCACGGTGATTAGCGGCGATCCCGAGCGGGCAAAGCGCATTGGCCGTCAGCTTAAAGCCGGTAGCATCTGGTACAACAGCGAGCAGCTAGTACTACCTGAAACCGCCTGGGGCGGCTTCAAGCGCAGCGGTATTGGGCGTGAACTGGGCCCCTGGGGGCTAAGTGCTTATCTGGAGGTGAAGCATGTGATTGGGCCGGCTTAAGCATCGCGAACAGGCATGTCATAACGCCGGGTCGATTTCCCGGCTTTTACAACCTGCCCCGGCACGTCATGGCCGATAAGGTCGGGAAGGGTGGCAGCTACTTCAAGCAGTGCATCCAGATCGACGCCGGTATCGACGCCCATGGCTTCAAACATATGCACTAGGTCTTCGGTGCATACATTACCGCTAGCGCCGGGGGCGAAGGGGCAGCCGCCCAGCCCACCTAGTGAGGCATCAAATCGGCTAATACCTGCTTCCCACGCCGCTAGGGCGTTGGCTAAGCCCATGCCGCGAGTGTTGTGGAAGTGCAGCGTGAACGGCGTTTCCGGCCAGCGCTCCAGTGCTGCTTTGCATAGGCGTTTGACCTGGGCAGGGTTGGCCATACCGGTGGTATCGCAGAGCGTGACGCCCTGAATGCCAAGAGCCACGAGCTTTTCAACAAGCTCTAATACTCGCGCTTCGGGTACCTCGCCTTCAAATGGGCAACCAAAGGTCGTCGATAGCGAGGCGTTGATAAACACGCCGCTTCCCTGGGTCACTTCCAATATCGCCGCGAACTGTTCAAGGGACTGTTCCGGCGTCATGCGCAGGTTGGCCAGCCCATGGCTATTGCTGGCAGACATCACTAGATTGATCTCATCCACTTGGCAGGCAAGCGCCCGCTCGGTGCCCTTAACGTTGGGCACTAGAACGGTGATATCGACCCCTTCCCGACGCTGGATGCCGGTCACCACTTCAGCAGCATCGCGCAGGTTGGGAATCGCTTTCGGTGAAGTGAACGAAGTTGCTTCGATTCGCCGTAGGCCTGTGGTGGAGAGTGCGTCTATCCAGCGGATCTTCTCTTCCGTCGGCACAAAGCGCGCTTCAATCTGCAGGCCGTCCCGAGGGGCAACTTCGTTGATCTCGATCTTGGTGGGGCATGGGATTGGCTGGGTCATGATGCGTTCCTTAAATAATGCCCGCTTGGCGAAGCTTGGCGCGAGTTTCGTGGTCAATGCCCAGCTCATCCAATACGTCGTCGGTATGCTGGCCAAGCGTGGGGCCGCCGTCGCCGATTCGCCCTGGGGTAGCGCTTAGCTTGGGCAGTACGCCGGGCACTTTTAACGGTTTACCGTTAGGGCGGGTAAAGGTTTGAATCATCTCCCGCGCCAAATAATGGGGATCAAAGGCAATATCTTCGGCCGTGTAGGGGTAGCCTGCGGGCACGCGGGCGTCATCCAGGGCTTGCAGAATGGCATCCCGTGGTCGCTCTGCTGTCCAGGCTTGAATGGCGGCATCAATCATATCGGCTTGCTGGCTGCGCCCATCGTTGTGTGCCAGTGCCGGGTCGTTGGCGAGATCATCACGACCAATCACGCCCATTAAGCGTTTGAAAATGCTGTCGCCATTGCCGGCAATCAGTACGTAATCGCCGCCCTGGCAGCGGTAGGCGTTTGAGGGGGTAATGCCGGGCAGGGCGCTGCCGCTGGGTTCGCGAACCTGGCCGCTGGCATCGAACTCTGGCAGCAGGCTCTCCATCATGGCAAATACCGACTCGTACAGCGCGACATCAATCTCTTGGCCCAGACCGCTGCGGTTGCGCTCCTGAAGCGCCAGTAGTGTGCCAATCACGGCATAGAGCGCGGAAAGCGAGTCGCCGATGCTCACCCCCACCCGCACCGAAGGCTCTCCCGGCTGGCCGGTGAGGTAACGCAGCCCGCCCATGGCTTCGCCAATCACGCCAAAACCAGGCTTGTCGCGGTAGGGCCCCGTTTGCCCGTAGCCGGAAATATGCACCATGATCAGCCGTGGGTTGAGCTGAGAGAGCGCTTCCCAGCCTAGCCCCCAGTTGTCTAACGTGCCGGGGCGGAAGTTTTCCACCACCACATCGGCCTCGGCGGCGAGCTGGCGCACCAGGTCTTGGCCCTCTTCGCTGCGTAAATCTAACGCGACCGAGCGCTTGTTGCGGGTTTGCACATGCCACCAGAGCGAGGTGCCGTCTTCAATCATTCGCCATTTGCGAAGTGGGTCGCCAGTGCCGGGGGGCTCGATTTTAATCACGTCGGCACCGAATTCGCCCAGCAGTTTGGTGGCGAAAGGCCCTGCAATCAGTTGGCCAAGCTCAAGTACTTTTAAGCCCTGTAGCGGAAGCTGGCGCGCTTCGGAAGCATTCATTAAGGCTCTCTCTTATCATTGGATTTTTACTATGTTGCCAGCATGCGTGAGCTAACTAGAGGGGACAATTAGGCAATGGGTAACAAAGGGTTCGTGGCTGGCGAAGGTGTGGGCTACCATAGGGAGCTTGCTTTCAAGGAGTTCGTGGGATGCGCCGCTTTGATTTTGTCACCCTTAAACTGTTTATCTCCGTGGCGGATGAGGGTCGTTTGACGGCGGCAGCGGAGCGTGAACACTTAGCGCTAGCTGCGGTGAGTAAGCGAATAAGTGACCTGGAAGCGCTGGTGGGCACCACGCTGCTCTATCGACGGCCACGAGGGGTGGAGCTGACGCCCGCAGGCCAAGCGTTTCTTCACCATGCCCGGCGTATTATGGATAACATTGAGCGCCTGCAGGCCGAACTCAGCGAGTACGGGGAAGGCGTGCGCGGCCATGTGCGTATCCACTCCAATACCTCGGCAATCATTGCCTTTCTTCCCCAGGATCTCAGCGCCTTTTCTCGCCTCTATCCTGAAATCAAAATTGATCTTCAGGAGCGGGTCAGCAGTGAAATTATCGCTGCCGTTCGCGATGGCCTGACCGATATCGGTATCTTTGCCGGCCATGTGGCGGCGCCCGACCTTCAGCAGCTCTCCTATCGACAAGATCGACTCGTGTTGATGACCCCTATCGATCATCCTTTGGCTGGGCGCGAGAGCATCGCTTTTAATGAAGCGCTGGCCTTCGATTTTATTGGCTTACAGCAGGATGCCTCGCTGCAATCGCTGTTGAATGAGCAAGCTAACCTAGCAGGTAAAGCGCTACGCATGCGCATTCAAGTGCGCAGTTTCGATGCCATTTGCCGCATGATCCACCATGGTATGGGCGTTGGCGTACTGCCTGAGCAAACCATCTACCGTGACTTAGGCGATCTGCAGCTGAAAAGCATCCCGCTGAGCGACCCTTGGGCCCAGAGAGAACTGGTGATTGGCATGCGCCGTTACGCCTCGCTTCACGTGACTGCCCGGCATTTGGTGGATCACCTTACCCTGAAAGAGAATGAGCAATAGCTCAAGAAATTCTCCTTATGACTTCGTGGTTTGAGAAAGCAAAGCACCAATAGCTACCCTTTCAATGGCCTAAACCAAGCTAAACAGCGGTTGATTAAAGGAGCTCGGTATTCATCTTTGGTCGTACGGCCGTGATGGGGCGGATTTAAAAGCCCGTTATAGCAGCGTTTCTAGCCATCGTATTTTACGAAGTCAGCCTTCTTGAACGTCGATTTGAGCCCGTGGGATGCATGTTTCAAGATCACGTAAGCGTTACCTGAAAGTTACAAGAACCACATCCAATAACGACAACCGTAGAGAGTCTATCCCATGCGGAAACAACTGCTTGCCACGCTGGCTACCCTAGGCATGCTAACGACGGCGCCGTTCGTCTTGGCGAATCCCATCGAAATTCAAGTTAACAACACCATGAGTGAGGGCGGCTCGGAAAGCGCTGCGGTGGAACGCTTTGCTGAGTATCTGGAAGAGCAGGCGCCAGGCCGCTTTGAAGTGCGTCCCTTTTTGGCGGGCTCTTTGGGCGGTGAGAATGCCGTGTTGGAGCTGCTTAACCTGGGCCAAACCCAGCTCTCCCTGACCGGTGGTAACTGGCGTCAACAGTATGCGCCTGAGTATGACGCCATTACGGTTCCCTTTGTCTTTACCACCTGGGATGAAGTCGACGCCTATATGGAGAGTCCTTCCGGCCAAGCGCTGGTTGAAAAAGCAGAAAACCAGGGCGGCCTGAAGTATTTTGGTCTGCAACACCGCGGGCCCCGTCACATGACCGCCAATAAAGAGATCCACTCCCCGGCGGATCTGGAGGGATTCCGCCTGCGCCTGCCTTCACTGCCGGTATGGCTGGAAGTGTGGGAAGAGATTGGTGCGCAGGTAGTCAACGTACCGGCTCCAGAGATTTATCTCGCCATGCAGACCGGCCAGGTAGATGGTCATGAGAACTCGCTTTCCTCACCCTATACCCGTCGTTTATGGGAAGTGCAGGACTACCTGATCATGACCAGCCACGTGCAGTTTCCGTGGAGCTGGGTGGCTAGTTCTCGCTGGTGGGAGGGGCTAGAAGAGGAAGATCAAGCGCTGATCGAAGAGGCGATCGACGTAGCTCGTCAATACGGATCAGAGCAAGAGCGTGAACTTGATGAGTTCTATCTGGATGCGCTTCAGGAGGAAGGCATGACTGTCATTGAGCCGGATGTTACGCCTTTCCGCGAAGCGGCGTTACCGGCCATCGATCGTGTCATGGCTGAAATGGCCGACGGCGTTCGTGAAGATGCGCTGGGTAACGACAGCGAGTAATATACGCACCGGACAGACGCAACGACGGCCCATTGGGCCGTCGTTGTTTTTCATGTCAAGTAAGCTTTCATGACCAATAAATTTTCATACATGACCAAGAAGACGTCAGGGTAAGGAGTTCTCCTGTGGAAGACGCCGTAGCGCCCAACAAGGGCCTGGATCGAATTGCTTTCTATACGCTGCGCAGCGTTACTCGTCTTTGTGACGGGGTGGGCGTGGCGCTCATGGCGGCTATTCTGCTGTTAATCGTGGCGGCCGTCATTGCCCGTGACCTGCTCGGAATCGGTATGCCCTGGACCGAGGAGATGGCGTCTATGCTGGCCATCTACGCGATTGGCTTTGGATCACTGTCTGCTTGGGTACGCAGCGAGCACCTGGCGGTGGATCTGTTTAGCCATAAGCTTTCTGGTTTAGGTAAAAATATCCAATACCGTCTCACCACCCTAATCTCATGCGGCTTTTTCGCGCTTGCCGCCTGGGGCGCGTGGATCATGTCGGACATGAGTGCCAACAATAAAACCGTCTCGTTAAGTATTAGTTTTAGCTACCTCTATTACGGCATCTTTTTCAGCTTTGTGGGCATGGCGTTGATTGCTCTTTGGCAATGCTTGCGTGGCCCAGTGGTGTGGTTGGAAGTATCCCATGAAGAGGAGACCTCTCAACCATGACCGAACTTATGATCTTTGTCGGTGGCCTGTTGCTACTGATGGCCATTGGCTTGCCCGTTGTGGTCGCCATTGGCGTGACCTCGTTTATCGCCCTGGTGGTAACCGGCACCGGCGGGTTACCTGTCGAGCTGCTTCCGCTGCGCATGGTGCAAACCCTCAATAACTTTACGCTGCTGGCGATTCCGTTGTTCATTCTGGCCGCCAACATCATGAATATCGGCTCTACCACCACGCGCATTTTTGACTTTGCCACTGCGCTGGTGGGCTTTACCAAGGGCGGCCTGGGCCACGCCAACGTGGTGGCCAGCTCCATTTTTGCCACCATGTCGGGCACCGCCGTTGCCGATGCCGCAGGTCTTGGCAGCATCGAAATCAAGGCCATGAAAGAGCGTGGCTACGAGCTGGGTTACTCGACGGGCATCACTGCCGCCTCCAGCGTTATTGGGCCAATTCTCCCCCCCAGTATCGCGTTGGTGGTGTATGGCTGGTTGGCCAATGTAAGTATTGGCGGGCTGTTTATGGCGGGACTGGTGCCGGGCATATTGATGGCGCTGTTACTCATGGGGATGACCATTCTGTTGTCTGCCAGTGGCAAGGTGGTGATGCCTAAGCCGACACCCTTTGATGCCTGCGAAGTCGTCCGCACTGGTAAGCGTGCCATCTTGCCGCTGATGATGCCGGCGATTATCGTTGGCGGTATCTGGGGTGGTTTTTTTACACCCACTGAAGCGGGGGCGATTGCGTCACTTTACGCAGTGATTCTCGGTGGCCTCGTTTATCGAGACCTGAATTGGCGAGATCTATTCAATGCCTTTCGGCGTACCCTGATGTTCAGTGCGGTCATCCTACTGATTATCGCCGTCTCCAGTTTCTACGGTTGGATACTGGTGCGCATGGGGATCCCTCAGGCGTTGGCGGGCCAAGTCGCCAGCATCGATATGCCCATGTTTGCACTACTCCTCTGCTTTGCGCTGTTCTTCCTGCTGATCGGCTGCTTTATGTCGGTGATCGAAAGCATCCTGATTTTTACACCGATTGTGGTGCCAGCAGCGCTGAGTGCGGGGTTAGATCCCGTTCATTTCGGTATCGTGATGGTCATTACGCTATCGGTAGGGGTCATTACCCCACCCTTCGGTACGGTGCTGTTTTTAATGGTTGGGATCACGCGGCTTCGCTACGGCCAGGTTGTTACGGCGATCATACCGTTCTTACTGCCAATTATTGCCACCATTCTGCTGCTCATCGCCGTGCCGGGGCTGGCCACGTGGCTGCCGGATATCATGGGCTATTGATCAAAGTGTTTACCTGGAGCAAAAGCCCCGCAGGGTTGTTTCTTCGGGGCAGGTGGGCATAGCTATTAATACGCCTATTCGGCAGGCAAAATCCTGCCTGGATTCATCAGGCCCTTAGGGTCAAACAGCGCTTTAACACCGCTGACCATCTCTCGCTCAATCGGCGATAGCCGCGCCAGGTAGGGTGCCTGCTTGGTGCGGCCAATACCGTGCTCGGCGCTGATGCTACCGTGAAAATCATCGAGCACTTCAAACAGCCGCTCCTCCAGGTCGTGCAGGTGGGCTTTCTTATCGCTATCCGCCATTGTTATGGGCGGTAGAATGTTGAAGTGCAGATTGCCGTCGCCCACATGCCCGTAGGCAATAATTTCGCACTCGGGTGACGCCGCCATGACCACGTCGCTGGCTTGGCTGACGAAGTCTGGTATCGCCGAGATAGGTACTGAAATATCGGTGCGCAGGTGCTCTCCGCGCCGCCGCTGGCCTTCTAACATGCTTTCGCGGAACTGCCATAGCTGAGCGGACTGGGTGTCGCTGGATGCTAGGGCGCCATCCAATACCAGTTCGCTTTCCATGCCATTTTCCAGCAGTTGTTCCAGCATCGAACCGAGATCCACCGGCCCTGTGGCGGCCACTTCCATCAATACGTACCAGGGGTAAGCGCTGTCCATCGGATCACGTAGCTCGGGGGTTGCTTCCATGGCCAGCTCGACACAGCGGCGGGGAATCAGCTCGAAAGCGGTTAGCAGATCACAGCAGTCGCGGCGCGCCAGGCCATACAGGTCGATCACCGCTTGAACGGAGGGCAGGCCCAGCAGAGCGGTACGGTTCTGGGTCGGGCGCGGGCAGAGCTTTAACACCGCACCAGTGACGATGCCTAGAGTGCCTTCGCTGCCCAGAAACAGCTGCTGAAGGTCGTAACCGCGATTATCCTTGTGAAGCGCGTTAAGGCTCTCCCATACGCGGCCATCGGGCAGAACCACTTCAAGCCCCAGCACCAGCTCGCGCATCATGCCGTAGCGGAGTACGTTAAGCCCGCCCGCATTGGTGGCAATATTGCCACCAATCTGACAACTGCCTTGGGCGCCCAGCGAGAGCGGAAAGTCACAGTCATGGTCAAAAGCCGCCAGCTTGACGTTCTCGAGAATACAGCCCGCGTCTACGGTAATGGTGAAGTTAATCGGATCGATGGCGCGCACGCTGTTTAAGCGCTCAAGACTGATCACCAGCTCCTGGCCGTTGGTGGCGGGCAAGGCGCCTGCCACCAGGCCGCTATGGCCCCCTTGAGGCGTCATCGCGATTCCTTGGGCGTAGCAGCGCTTTACCACCTCGGCGACTTCTTCTGTGCTAGCCGGGCGCGCTACCGCCAGCGGCGTGCCCAGCGTATCCCCCGCCCAGTCGCTCACATAGCGCGCCATGGCGTCTGGCTCGCGCAGCAGGCCACGCTCGCCGAGCAGGCTGGTTAGTTCATTTAGAAAGAAGGTGGTGTCTGTCATTAATTATCTTCCTGCCAGGCCGCGCCTTCGGGGAAGCGGTGCTGTGCTTGGGATTCTGAGTGCATGGCGATACTGTAACCCGGCGCCTCGGGTACCTGGTAGCGGCCTCGGTTGATGACCACCGGGTCGATAAAGTGCTCGTGAAGGTGATCCACATACTCAAGTACACGGCCCTCAAGGCTACCGGATACTGCGATGTAGTCGAACAGTGAGATATGCTGGGTATATTCGCAAAGCCCGACGCCACCACCGTGGGGGCAAATCGGCACGCCGAACTTGGCGGCCATCAGCGTTACTAAAATCACTTCGTTAAGCCCACCCAAACGTGCCGCATCCAACTGGCAATAGTCGATGGCATCTGCCTGGAAGAACTGCTTGAACATCACTTTGTTGTGGCAGTGTTCGCCAGTGGCGACGCCGATAGGCGCAACCCGATGGCGGATTTCGGCGTGGCCGAGAATGTCGTCAGGGCTGGTGGGCTCTTCGATCCACAGCGGATCAAACTCGGCCAGTCGACGCATCTTGGTGACGGTCTCATCGACTTCCCACACCTGATTGGCGTCCATCATCAGCACGTTTTCCCAACCGATCTCATCGCGAAGCAGCGCCGCACGGCGGGCGTCTTCTTCGATATCGCCGCCAATCTTCTGTTTGAAGTGAGTCCAGCCTTCGGCCAATGCTTCCCGCGCCAGGCGGCGGACTTTCTCGTCGCTATAGCCCAGCCAGCCCGCTGACGTAGTGTAGCCAGGGTAGCCATCGCGGCGCATTTCGGCTTCGCGGGCTTCTTTGCCTGAGGCCTGACGGCGCAGCAAACAGATCGCTTCTTCCGGCGTTAACGCATCGGTGACGAAGCGGAAATCAAGGCAGCGAACCAGCTGTTCCGGCGTCATATCCACTAGCAGCTTCCACACCGGTTTGCCTTCTTTTTTCGCCCACATATCCCATACGGCGTTGACGATGGCGGCGGTGGCCAGGTGAATCGCGCCTTTATCGGGGCCGATCCAGCGTAGCTGGCTGTCTCCGGTGATTTCCCGCCAGAAGGTGCCCATATTGTCGGTAATAGAGGCCAGCGAGTGACCTTCAATCAGCGGCGCCAACGACTGTAAAGCAGTGACCACAATCTCGTTGCCGCGGCCAATGGTAAAGGTTAATCCGTGCCCCTCGGGGCTGTCATCATCGGTGTGCAGGATGACGTAGGCGGCGGAGTAGTCCGGCGCGGCATTCATGGCATCCGAGCCATCCAGCGAGCGCGAGGTGGGGAAGCGGATATCCTGGATCTCGACGCGAGTGATGGTTGTCATGGTGCGCTCCTAGGTAGTGATATGAGTGGCGTATTGATTGTTACAATCAGCGGCGCGCCAAGTGGCGCATCAGTTCGCGAATACCGTAAGTCCAGGGCGGCAACTGATCGCTTCTACCTACTCGGTTGACCAAGGCGCCCAGAGCAGGCGTGGCGATGGTGACACGATCATTCAGATGATGGGTAAAGCCCTGACCCTCGCCGTCGCGATCCTGAATGGGCGAAAACATGGTGCCGAGGAACAGCATAAAACCGTCCGGATATTGGTGGTGATCGCCGATGGTTTGGCTTACCAAGTCAAGAGGATCGCGGCTGATCTCGCGCATATCGCTCTCGCCCTGGAGTAGAAAATCGTCATCCTCACCCTCAATGCGCAGCGAGACCTGGCAATTGCGCACGCTATCGATATCGAAGTGGTCATCAAACAGGCGAATGAAGGGGCCAATGGAGCAGGAGGCGTTGTTATCTTTTGCCTTGCCGAGCAGCAGGGCGCTGCGCCCTTCCACATCGCGCAGGTTAACGTCGTTGCCCAGAGTCGCACCGCGCACCTGGCCGCGGCTGTCTACTGCCAGGACAATTTCCGGCTCGGGATTATTCCACTTGGAAGACGGGTGCAAACCCACCGGTGTGCCAAAGCCTACCGATGAGAGCGGCTGAGACTTGGTAAATACCTCTGCATCCGGGCCGATGCCAACTTCCATATATTGTGACCAGCCGCCGCGCGCCTGAAGCGCTTTTTTAAGCGACATGGCCTCGTCAGAGCCGGGCTTAATTTTAGAAAGATCTTTGCCGATCAGTGCCTGCAAGTCATCGCGTAGTTCCACTGCCCGCGCCGGGTCGCCGCCCGCTTGCTCCTCGATGACTCGCTCTAACAGGCTGACGGCGAAGGTGACGCCACAGGCTTTAACGGCCTGAACATCGCAGGGAGCGAGCAGGTAGGGCGCTTGTGGTTGGGGTAACTGAGAGTTTTCCAGCAGAGCCTCGACACTGCCCAGGTTAGGACCTTCCGCCCGTCGCACGACCTCTTGTAGGTCATCACGTTCCAGCAGGTCTGCCATGGTCGGGCCAAACGCGGTGATGTCGATCACCTGGCCGTTATTGACAGTCACCAGCGCAGGGCCAGAATGGCTACCGTCCAGCCATACCCGGCCAACCAGCAGCGCGTTATCCAGGTCGTCGGGAAGTGTGTCCGTCGATGAAAGTGGATTCATGTACTTCTCCATTCGTTCTTAGAATTAGTTTAAATCTTTAGCACGGGGTACGACTGGCGCTAAACACACCATCGGCTATCATGTTATAGATGTCGTGTTGTATGACAGGTATGCCAGTTCATGGCTTACTTTAGCGCACCGCTCCATTTCGGGTCGATAGTTAAATCTATCTGGTTGAAGACGGTATCGCTTAGCAGCGCGCTCACCATAAAACAAAAAGTGGTAAGGAGAATTTCATGTTAGACGAGTGGAAAGGGAAACGCGTGCTGATCACCGGTGCCAGTCGTGGCATTGGTGCGGCGGTTGCGAAACAGCTGGGGGCGTTAGGAGCGCACGTAGCAGTGCACTATCACAGCAGTGAAGCCCCCGCTGAAAAGGTGGTTAACGCTATTTGCGATGCGGGTGGAAACGCTTTTGCCCTTAAAGCAGACGTCAGCCGCACTAGCGAGACCCAACAACTTGTCGATGATGCCGCCGAGCGTCTGGGCGGTTTGGATCTGCTGATCAATAACGCGGGGGACATGATGGGCCGTGTTGGCTTGGATGAGATGGACGATGACCAGTATGACCGGGTCATGGATCTCAATGCCCGTTCAGTGATTATGGCTAGCCGGGCGGCGCTACCGCATTTCCGGCGCGCAGGCGGGGGTAATATTATTCAAACTACCTCGATTGCCGCGCGCAACGGCGGTGGGGGAGGTGCCGGGTTGTACGCCTCTGCCAAAGGCTTTGTAAGTACGATAACGCGTAATATGGCTAAGGAGTTGGCAGGGGATAATATCCGCGTCAACGCCGTTGCCCCCGGCACGATTGCCACCGATTTCCATGAGCGCCACTCCAGCGACGCCCATTTAGCCGCGGCACGAGCGTCAATTCCTATGGGGCGGTTAGGCACGGCGGAAGAGTGCGTGGGCGCGTACGTTTTTCTGGCCACCGATACGCTCAGTGGCTACGTCACGGGCCAAATTATCGAGGTCAACGGCGGGCAGTTAATGCCATGAATGTCTCCCCACGCTGTTATGAAATTGCGATCACCATGGGGGATCCTGCTGGCATCGGTCCGGAGATCATCTGCCGTGCACTGAGTGCTATGTCCGCCACCGAACGCGCCACCGCGATGGTCATCGGTGACCCGGCTATTTATCGCCGTGCAGCGGTGAGTGTTGGTGCCGCGCTGGAGTTCGTGCCATTGGAGCAGGCAGAAAGTGGTCAGGATCATGTGGCGGTCGGCGTGGTCGAGGTGCCGGAAGGCGTTGAGATTCCCGATGGTCAAATCAGCGCCGGGGCGGGTGACATGGCTTTTCGCTGCGTCCACAAAGCCGTGGAATTGGTTCAGGCTGGGCGGGCGCAGGTGATTGTCACCGCGCCACTGAACAAGGCGGCGCTGCATGCGGCCGGGCACCATTACGATGGCCACACGGGGATGCTGGCATCGCTGACCGGTGCATCCTCGTCGTTTATGCTGCTGGCATCAGAGACACTTTCGACACTGCATGTTTCTACCCACGTATCGTTGCGCGATGCGATTGATCGGGTCACCCCCGAGCGCATTATTGCCACCGTTGAGGCGGGGCATGCGCACTTGGTTGCGCTGGGGATGCGTGCCCCGCGTATCGCCGTCGCCGGGCTTAACCCCCACTGTGGTGAAGGGGGGATTTTTGGCGATGAAGATAGCCGCTGTATCGCCCCGGCGGTGGAGCGCTTACGCCAGAGCGGTTTCGATGTAAGCGGGCCTATCTCGGCGGACACGGTGTTTTACCGCGCTTCAAAAGGCGAGTTCGACCTGGTGATTGCCCAGTATCACGACCAGGGGCATATCCCCGTCAAGCTAATCGCCTTTGATACCACGGTGAATGTCAGTCTCGGCTTGCCGCTTCAGCGTACCTCTGTGGATCACGGCACCGCCTTTGATATTGCCTGGCAGGGCAAGGCCGACGCGACCAACATGGGGTCAGCAATTGCCTACGCCCGGCGATTAGCCAGTGGCGCAAAGGAATGAGTCGCTGCCGGTTGGCGATTATTGCCGACGACCTATCAGGCGCGCTGGACACTGCCGCACCGTTCGCAGCGCGGGGCGCAGATGCCCGCGTGGTGATCAGCCTTGGGGCATTAGCGACAACGCTAGAGGCGTGGCAAGGCCAGTGGCCAGAGATCATTGCCGTGAATACTCAATCCCGCCATCTGCCATCCGATGAGGCAGCGCTTCGGGTGAGTGAAGCAGTGCGTTTACTCAAGCGAGTAGCGCCGCAGCAGTGGTTCAAGAAAGTCGATTCAACCTTGCGTGGCCAGGTCGTCGCCGAGTGCACGGCACTGCGGGAAGCGCTTGGTTTGCCCCTGCTGCTGGCTCCCGCGGTACCGGCCCAGGGGCGAACGGTGCGTCATGCCGAAGTGTGGGTGGACGGCATTCCACTGGCCGATACCACCTACCAACAGGATGCTCTCTCAACACCCCTGGTCGGCCCCATTGATCAGGCATTTGCCGTCAGTGGTTTGCCGCTGCAGCGCTATCAACCTGAGCGTGACGTTCAACTCCCTAATGGCGACTGCATCGCCGATGCAGAAAGTGACGAGGAGCTTTCTGTGCTCTATCAGCTCGTGCTGAGTGCTGGTGGCCGCCGAGCGATGGCGGGGGCTGCGGGGCTGGCAACGGCTATCGCCCAGCAATTTTTCGGGCGCCCCGATGCACCGTTTCGAAGGTTGAGTAACGTAAATGCAGTGCTTTATGCCATCGGTTCCAGAAGCCCACGTGCTGCCGAACAGCTTCAACAGTTGCGCCGACATGTGCCCGGTTTGGCCGTGATTAAAGCGTGTACCAATCCCTTTGCTACTTCCTGCCAACCCAGTAACAGCAGCCCCGTTTTAAATGCTTGTGCGGTCGTGCCTGGAGAGGGTGAGGAACGCACGGCAAGCCAAGTCGCCGAGTCGATAGCGGCCAATGTGGCCGACATTACATCTGCCTGGCGGGAAGATGATGCGTGTTTGCTATTTTTAACCGGCGGGGATATCGCCATGGCCGTGTTGACCCAATTGGGGGTGAGCTATATCTCTGTCGAGACGGAGTGGTCACCTGGGGTGGCACTAGGGAGTATGGATGGCGATAGGCGAAAGCAAGTGATGACTAAAGCGGGTGGCTTTGGCGATCCTCAGTTGCTGGTGCGCTTACACCATCAGGTCGCGACGGCTTGAATCATCATCGGCACTACGAAAATCGTTACCTGGATAGTTGCGCGATTGCGGGTAGCCAACTAAGTTTGAAACTGGTGGTATGACACGTATACAGCACTACAATCGGTTACGCTGGCTGCCGCCGCTTAAAAAATAACCAATACACCACAATAAATAGCAGCAAATCACACTACCCAAAAACAAATCCAATGGTTGTGAGGAGTACACGATGAGCCACAAACGCCAACACTCGCTTAACATGGCCCGCCTGCTGACCGCTACGCTTATCGCCGGTGGTCTCTCAGTGACCGGTGCTGTGCATGCGCAAGAAGAACTCACCTTTGCTCACGTCTATGAGACATCCGAGCCTTACCACGAGTGGGCACTGTGGGCGGCAGATGAAATCGAGGAGCGTACTGATGGCCGTTATTCGATCGGTGTCCACGCGGCGTCGTCGCTGGGTAAGGAGGCGGACATCAACGAAGGTTTACAGCTTGGCACGGTTGATCTGATCTACACCGGCAACCAATTTGCCGGACGTTTCTATGGCCCGGTGGGTATCGCTGGCGCGCCCTATATGTTCCGCGATTTTGATCACTGGCAGGCCTATGCCGATAGCGACCTGTTCAAGGAAATTGCCCAGGGCTACCAGGATGAAACCGGTAACGTACCGCTGGCTATGAACTACTACGGGCGCCGCCATGTAACCTCCAATAAACCGATCAATACGCCGGAGGACATGAAAGACCTGAAAATTCGTACGCCCAATGCGCCTATGTACATGATGTTCCCCGAAGCGGTGGGCGCCAACCCCACTCCGATTGCTTTCTCTGAGGTTTATCTGGCGCTGCAGCAAGGTGTGGTGGATGCTCAGGAAAACCCACTGCCGACCATTCGCGCCAAGGCGTTCCATGAAGTGCAGGACTATATCAATCTGACCGGGCATATCACTGATTCGCTAATCACTATCGCCGGTGGCCCGCTGTGGAATCGTCTCTCCGAAGAGGATCGCGAGATTTTCCGTGAGGTCTACACCGAAGCCGGTGAACGCATCACTCAAGATATCCTGGCGTCCGAGGAAGAGCTGGTGGCTTGGTTCGAAGAGCAGGGTGTGACCGTCAACGAAGTCGATATAGAACCCTTCCGCGAAGCCACGATTCCTGCCCATAACGGTGAAGCGGCTACTTGGGATCAGGAAACCTATGATCGCCTGCAGGCTATCGGCCTGTAATACCGTGAGGCCTGAGTTTTCCAGGCTTTTTACGTTTCCGGGATCGTTTTTTTCGTAGACCAAGACTCGCCTCACCCAGGCCTTGGGTGGGGCGAAGCGGGAGCCTTCCATGAGCCAAACCGACCCCACTGACGAGACCAGCCTTGCAGGTCTCGACGATGATTCTTTTAACATTCATGACTATGCCCTGGAAGATTTCCTGACGCTTGGGATCTTCTGGCTGCTGGCACTGGATGTCTTTATGCAGTTTTTCAGCCGCTATGTGCTGGGTAATTCCATCGCCTGGACGGAGGAGATGGCGCGCTATCTATTGGTCATGGTGGGCTTTATGGGCAGCACCATGGCCGTGCGAAAAGGGTCGCATATCGCAGTGGAATTTTTCTATCGCTACATGCCTGGGTGGCTGGGACGCTTGATGTCGACGCTGGTAGACCTGATCAATATTGCCTTCTTCGCCAGCATGGCCTGGATCACCTTCAAACTGGCTGACCGTACCAGTGCCATGATGACCTCGGTGGATATCCCTAAAAGCTGGCTTTACTACCTGGTGATGGTGGGCTTTATCGTAATGCTGGTGAGAGGGGTGCAGGTGGCTATTCGTCACTGGCGCTCGGGCACCAGTGAACTGCTCAATACCCAATAACAACACGGCAACACGCTACTCTCGGAGATCACCCCAATGCCTAACATTCTGGCTGTGAGGCGCGGCGGTGCGATAGTGCCGCCATTGGTCGCGGCTGTCGCGATACTCGGCTGTATCGCATTGGCCGTCACCCAGCACTATCTACTGTTCCTGTTTGCAGCACTCTTTACCCTGCTGGTGATGGGAGTGCCGATCGCCATTAGTCTTGCTGGCTCGTGCCTGCTGTATGTACTGCTGACCGGCAGAGTACCCGATGTTGTTGTGATGCATCGCATGATCAACGGTGTCGACAGCTTTCCCCTGTTGGCGATTCCGTTCTTTATACTCGCCGGTAACCTGATGAACAACGGCGGCATTACCGTGCGGATATTTGATTTTGCCAAGGCGTTGATGGGCTGGATGCGTGGCGGTCTGGGGCACGTTAATGTAGGCGCCAGTATTGTGTTTTCCGGCATGTCAGGAGCCGCAGTCGCCGATGCTGGGGGGCTAGGCACCATTGAAATCAAGGCCATGAAAGATGCCGGTTACGACGAGGAATTCTCGGTGGGTATCACCGCGGCATCTTCGACCATCGGCCCGATTATTCCGCCGAGCCTGCCGATGGTCATCTACGGCGTAATGGCCTCGGTGTCTGTCGGCCAACTGTTCGTCGCCGGCCTGGTGCCGGGCCTGTTGATGGGGCTGGTGTTAATGGCCATGATCACGATCATTTCACGGCGGCGCGGCTATACCCGCGATGCGGTGTTCTCGTTTCCGGTGCTTGGTCATACGTTCAAACGTGCCTTCCTGTCACTCTTAACACCGGTCATCATCGTCGGCGGCATAATGTCGGGGGCCTTCACGCCTACCGAAGCGGCGATTGCTGCGGTGGTTTACGCCTTGGTGCTGGGGGGAGTAGTTTATCGTAGCCTGACTTGGCGACGTTTGCTTAAGGTCAGCATGGAAACCATTGAAACCACCGCGGTCATCCTACTGATCGTTGCTGGCGCCTCGATATTTGCCTGGATACTGACCAGTAACCAAGTCACGCAACACGTAGTAACCCTGCTCGGACCATTCGCCGATAACCCCATTGCCACGCTGATCATCATCAACCTGGTGCTGATCCTGGTGGGCTGCTTTATGGAAACCATCGCGGCGATCACCATCCTGGTGCCGGTATTGTTGCCGGTGGCCGTGACTGCGGGTGTCGATCCGGTGCACTTCGGCGTGATCATGGTGCTAAACCTGATGATCGGCTTGTTAACGCCGCCGGTTGGCATGGTGCTGTATGTACTGTCGCGAGTGTCCGGAATTTCCTTTGAGAAGTGCATGCGTGGCACGCTGCCGTTCCTAGTGCCGCTGGTCATCGCTTTACTATTGGTTACCTTCATTCCAGCCATCTCGCTATGGCTGCCGACACTGATTTATCGTTAAGCATTACCGGGGCTGGCCAAAGGTCAACTAATAGCCCGACTGGCACCAGGAGCTATTGATTAATGAAATATACATCGTCAAATTTTCGCGTCGCTCGCGAAGACCTTGCCCGCTTCATGCAAGCCGTTCTGAAGGCGGCAGGTGCCGATCAGGCATCAGCAAACGCGGTCACTCGCGCGTTGATTACCGCCTCACGTATGGGAACCGACAGCCATGGCCTGCGACTGCTGCCACACTATCTGCAGGCGCTCAAGGGCGGGCGGATCAACGGCGCGCCCGACATGCAGTTCCACCAGCGCCTGGCGGCGACCGGTTTTCTGGATGCTGACAACGGGCTTGGCCACTTAGCGGGTTACACCGCCATGGAACACGCCATGGCGATGGCAGAGAAGGTGGGGATGGGCGCTGTGGCGGTGGGCAACTCTTCGCACTTCGGCGCGGCAGGTTGCTATGCATTGGCGGCGGCTGAGCGAGGTTATCTGGGTATGGCGTTCTGTAATTCGGATCCTTTTGTGCTGTTGCATGAGGGCGCCAAGCCCTTTCACGGTACTAATCCCATCGCCTTTGCGGCACCTGTAGAGGGTGAGGCGCCATACCTGCTTGACATGGCGACAAGCTCGGTGCCCTGGAATCGCGTGCAGCAGTATGGTGCGATTGGGCGTGAACTGCCTGATCAGGTCGCGGCGGATGCTGCCGGGAAGGTAAGCCGCACTCCCGGTGACGTGGCCGCACTGTTACCGCTGGGTGGTAGCGGTTTCGGCTTCAAGGGCGCGGGGTTGGGGGGCATGGTTGAAGTTTTGAGTTCGATGCTGTCGGGCATGCAGCATGGCTTCAAGCTGCTGCCCATGGGTGGGCCTGACATGACGACGCCACGCGGGGTAGGGCACTTCTTCCTGGTCATGAAACCGGATGCGTTTGCGGATGCAGGCACTTTTACGCGCGCAATGGCCGAGTATCTAGCCGACCTGCGCGCGCAGCCCGCTGCACCCAATGCCCTGGTAATGGCACCTGGGGATCGTGAATGGCGATGCCAGGCCCAGCGTGATGCCGAAGGCATTCCGCTCGATTCTGCCAATCAAAGAGCCTATGCCGAAATTGCCGATCAGTACCACATAGCGCCGCTCTCTCGACTGGATTGAAGGATAATGACCTGAAATGCAGTAAAATGGCGGGAAATTCCAGGTTAACCAGGGGTGACTGCCTATGAGCAGATACCGGATCGAGCGCAAAACGCTGTCCGAACAGGTCGCTGAACAGCTTGAGGCGGAGATTCTCGAGGGGCGGCTGAGTGAAAATGATCAACTGCCTTCAGAGAGGGAGTTGATGGAGCAGTTTGGTGTTGGCAGACCCGCGGTGCGTGAAGCACTGTTCCACCTGCAACAGCTAGGGCTTATCGCGATAAACAGTGGTACCCGTGCCAGGGTTATTCGCCCTACCGCCGAGGCGGTGATGGCCAGACTTTCCGGGGTAACCCGGCAGCTGCTTGCTAAGCCTGATGGCCAGCAGTACTTTCAAGAAGCGCGAGCCATGTTCGAGATTTCGTTGGCTCGCTACGCCGCTAGCCATGCCAGCGAAGAGGATTTGGCCAGGTTACGGGACGCCTTGGCAGACAATCGCGATGCCATCGGCGATGAAGCACGCTTCAAGCGTTCCGATAACGACTTTCATGGCGTGTTGGCGAGCATTGGTCGCAACCCCATTTTCGATGCCATCCACGTGGCGCTATCGGAATGGTTGGATGACCGACGTGCCCAGGTGCTGCAACAGAAGGATGAAGATAAAGCCGCCACCGCCGCGCATACTGAGATTATCGAGGCCATTGAGTCGCGTGATCCAGACGCCGCCGAGGCGGCGATGCGCCGTCATTTAGAACGCCACTACGGCACTTACATGCAGCTTAAAAAGCGCCTGGCACCCAAGCCTGATTGATACGGCCTGCCACACGAGCTTTGCATGCAATAAAAACCTGGCCCGCTTAAAAGCGGGCCGCTATTTTGGAAGCATGGTTTTTCGGTGCGAAGCGTTTCGGTGTGTGGCTTTTCAGAGCAGGGCTTTTCAAAGCATTGTGATTGGAACGTCTTGGGTAATGCTATAGCGACACCCCGCGTTTCCAGGGAATGAAATCGTACTGAGCAAGTTCCACCGCACGCGGCCTATAGCGCCCTGACGCTGTTTCGATACACATTTCTAGCAAGCGGTCGGCCAGCTCGCCGATCTCTACCTCGCCACGAATGATCGGGCCCGCATCGAAGTCAATGACGTCGCTCATGCGCGTGGCAAGCGCACTGTTGCTGGCGATTTTAAGTACCGGCGTGACTGGGTTCCCAGTCGGTGTGCCAAGTCCTGTAGTGAACATGATCAGATTGGCACCGGAGCCGGCAAGTGCAGTGGTTGATTCCACGTCGTTGCCGGGTGTGCACAGAAGACTCAGCCCTGCGCGTGTTTGTGGTTCGGTATAGTCGAGTACGTCGACCACCGGGCTGTCACCGCCTTTCTTAGCGGCACCGGCGGACTTCATAGCATCAGTGATTAGGCCGTCACGGATATTGCCAGGTGACGGGTTCATAGAGAAGTCGGCGCCAACCAGCGCCGCGTGACGCTGATAGGCTTCCATCAGCTCGCTGAAGCGTTGGGCGACTGCATCGTCACTGCAACGGGCGACAAGCTCGTGTTCCACGCCACATAGCTCCGGGAACTCGCTTAAGATGCCGCTGCCGCCCAGCGCCACTAAGCGATCTATCACCGCACCTACCAGCGGATTGGCGGAAAGCCCTGAAAAACCGTCCGAACCACCGCATTCCACCCCGATGCTGAGCTTCGACAATGGCGCCGGGGCACGCTGGACTTGGTTGGCAGTGGCTAGCCCATCGAAGATAGTGGTTAGTGACTCGCGAATCAGTGCTTGCTCACTTTGACTGGCCTGCTGTTCGAGATAGTGCACTGGCTTCAGCCCTTCGGGATCGCGCGTCTCGATGGCCGCCTTGATCATGTCGATCTGCGCCTTCTGGCAGCCAAGGCTCAAGACCGTGGCACCGGCCACGTTGGGGTGGCAGATATACCCAGCGAGCAATTGGCAGAGCGCTTGGGCGTCGCCATCTGTGCCACCGCAGCCCAGGGTATGAGTCAGAAATCGAACCCCATCGACATTCGGAAACAGTCGTTCACGGGGTGGCGGTGATGGCGCAGCTGCATCGCCATGCAGAAGCTTGCGGGCCAGCTGCTTATAGTCGCGGTAGGGGTCTTCGCCAAGGGCGTCAGCGACGCACTGGCGCAGCACCTCGATATTGCGGTTTTCACAGAACACCAGCGGTACCACCAGCCATACGTTGGCGGTGCCGACCTGGCCGTTCGGGCGGTGGTAACCATCGAAGGTGGCTCCCTGAAAATGCGCTACATCCGGCGCCTGCCAACTGCCGCGTTTCGCCTGAGGCGTTGAGCTGGCGGTACTGTGTTCTACGTTTTCGGTGGTAATGGCCGCACCTTGGGCGATGGGGCGGGTAGCACGCCCCACAGTCACCCCATACATGATCACGCTGTCCCCGTGCTCAAGGGCCGCGAGGGTGAACTTGTGCTTGTGACGAACCGCCTCGGTGAGGGCGATGCGCTGGTCGTTGTCGGCGACGATGGTGCCGGCAGGAAGATCCTTCAAGGCGACACGTACATTGTCGGCGGCATGTACACGCAGGGAGTCTTGCTGGCCGCTGTCACTGACGATGGTTTGGCTCATGAGGAAGATCTCTGTATGAATAGTCGAGGCGTGTCACTGATTTCGATCATCGCTTTAACTACGCCGGTGGCTGGCGTGCACCAGGCGGGCATCTGCTCGGGCACATCGGCCAGTTCGGCTCGGTGAGTGATCATGGCATCGACCTTCAGACGACCACTTTCCATCAAGTGGGTCACGTGATCGAAATCGGCACGCGTAGCGTTGCGGCTGGCTATTAGGGTCAGCTCCTTGCGGTGGAAGTCAGGGTCGTGGAAGCTGATATCAGCCTTGACGATGCTCACCAGTACATAACGCCCAGCTTGCCCCAATAGATCGAATCCGGCCTGCATGGCGGCGGGACTGCCGGTGGCATCGAACGCCACATCGGCGAACTCATCATCGCTCAATGCCTTGAGAGCGGCATTGATGTCGTCTTCGCTGGGGTTCAGGGTCATTTCAATGCCGAGCTTATCGCGGCAGAAGGCCAAGCGCTCGGCGTTGGTGTCAATCACTACCACCCGCGCACCGCACTCACGCGCAAACTGGGCTACTCCCATGCCGATGGGCCCAGCGCCCGTCACTATCGCCAGTTCGTCCTGGACTAGCCCACTACGGCGCACCGCATGGGCACCGATAGCCATGCACTCGACCAGCGCCAGTTGATCAAGTTCTAGGGTTTCGGAAACCACCAGATGGTTGAGGGGAACCGCCAGGGTGTCACACATGCCGCCATCCCGGTGAACTCCGATGACTTGTATCCGCTGGCAGCAATTGCTGTGTCCTTTGCGACAGGCGCGGCACTGACCGCAGTGCAGATAGGGAATCACATAGGCGCGCTGCCCAATCAGCTTGGGGTCACCCTCGCTACCCACCTCGATGATTTCACCGGCCAGTTCATGACCCAGTACGCGTGGATAGCTGAAGTAGGGCTGATTGCCGCCGTAGGCGTGTATATCGGTGCCGCACACACCGATACGACGAATTCTCAGCAGCGCTTCCCCTTTGCCGCAGCGGGGGGGATCGCGATGTTCAAGAGCCATGTAACCCGGTTCGGCACATACGACAGTTCGCATCTTGGCCTCCTGGCTCAGCGTTTCTGGTCGGCTACGACGGTCTGCTGCTGCTCACCCAGCCCCTGGATACCCAGGCGCATACGTTGGCCAGGTTTGAGGTAGACCGGCGGCTGTTGCCCCATGCCGACACCGGGCGGGGTGCCAGTGGAGATCACATCACCTGGCTGTAGGCTCATAAAGCGGCTCAGGTAGCTGATCAGAAACGGGATCTGATAGACCATGGTGCGGGTGTTGCCATCCTGGTAGCGCTTACCATCCACGTCGAGCCACATGTCGAGCTGATGGGGGTCTGTAACCTCGTCGGGCGTGACAAGCCACGGGCCCAGAGGGCCGAAGGTGTCGCAGCCCTTACCTTTATCCCAGGTGCCGCTGCGTTCGAGCTGGAACTCGCGCTCGGAGACATCGTTGACTACACAGAAGCCGGCAACGTGCTGCATGGCATCGGCTTCTTCGATGTAACGCCCGGCCTTACCGATCACCACACCCAGCTCCACTTCCCAGTCGGTTTTCTCGGAATCATGCGGGATAATCACCTCGTCATTGGGGCCGCAAATGGCGCTGGTCCATTTATTGAAAATCACCGGCTCCGGGGGAACCTGAGCGCCGGTTTCGGCGGCGTGGTCAGAGTAGTTAAGACCAATGCAGATGAACTTGCCCACGCCAGCAACGCAGGGGCCGATACGCGTATCGGCGGGCACTTCGGGCAGACTCGATGGATCAAGCGCAGCAAGCGCTTCGAGGGCGTGGCGGTCGAGAGCTTCTCCGGCCAGATCGGTGACATGCGCTGACAGGTCGCGAATCACTCCATTGTCGTCCAACAAGCCGGGCTTTTCATGGCCGCGGGGGCCGAAGCGTAAAAATTTCATTGATCCGTTCCTTTGTGGTTCAGAAAATTAGCTTTAAGCGCTAGTTGCTAAGAATTAGTTGCTAAGAGTTAGTTGTCTTACAAACCGACATCGCATTGGAGATGGGGAGATCGGCGCTCACTCGGTCAGATCAGCCAGCCACCATCAATGATCTGGGTGGTACCGGTGGTATAACTAGACTCATCGGCAGCTAAATAGAGGGCCAAGGCAGCAATTTCTTCAGGGTTGCCCAGTCGCCCCTGGGGCTGACGGGCGATGAACTCGGCGTAGACATCCCCCTCCTTGCGCCCCTGTCGCTTGGCTTGTTCGCCAATGCGCTGGCGTAACGAAGGTGAGTCCACCGTGCCGGGGCAGATGGCGTTGCAGCGAATTCCCTGCCCGATGTAGTCGGCGGCCACTGATTTAGTCAGGCCAATTACCGCCGCCTTGGTAGTGCCGTATGCGCAGCGGTTGGGCACGCCTTTGAGGCTTGAGGCCACCGAAGCCATATTGATGATACTGCCGCCGCCGTTGTTGAGCATGGCCGGCAGCAAGGCGCGCGTCATGCGCATCATCGCCATCACATTGAGTGATAGCGATAACTCCCAGTCGTCGTCGCTACCTTCCAGTAGCGAGCCGTTGGCCACAAAGCCAGCGCAGTTGAAGAGGATGTCGACGGCGCCCAGCTCAGCGGCTAATGCGTCAATGGCGGCGGTATCCAGCACATCGAGCTGGCGCGTGTTGATGCCAGGTATCGCGGCCAGCTCTTCGAGGCTTTGGGTGTTGATGTCTGTGGCAATGACCCGCGCGCCTTCTGCGGCAAAGTGCAGTGCCGTAGCCCGGCCAATTCCTTGGCCTGCAGCGGTAATTAGAGCCGTCTTGTCTTTAAGTCGCATGGCGGTTCCCGGTGTGGTTGTTGTTGATCCGGTACTGCTGTTGATCCTATTAGCGCCCCTTGATGGTCTATTGCATTAGCCACTGCGTCAGTGGCGGTAATTACCTTTATGACGAAAGTCATATGGTATGACAGGATGCTAGGATGATGTTTGTCTAAGTATGGCCTAGATGATGGCAGTTGCCAATATTCTGCAAGTCATCATGAAACGCAAAAGGGACGGCCGAAGCCGTCCCTTTAAATACTCATGAATGAGTTTATTTTAAATGCTTGATAACGGGAGAGGTTCCAGCATTGAAGTGATCAGTCCGTCATTGACGACTCAGCAATGCGCTGAAACTCAGCCACTAGATCTTCACCAATACGCGGGGCCCACTCTTCGTAAACCGGCTCTACGGCTTCCTGGAAGGCGGCAATTTGCTCGTCATCAAGGCGGGTGATTTGCATACCACGCTCTTCAAGCTGATCCCGTGCCCAGTCGTCGTACTCACTGGAAAGCTGGATTTCATAATCGGCAGCCTGCAGCGCCGCTTCCTGAACAAGCTCCTGATACTCAGGGTCGAGGCGATCCCAGGTACGCTGAGAGATCATCTTGATGAAGGGGGTGTAAACATGGCGGGTTTCGGAGCCGTAGTCCTGCACTTCATAGAAATTGGAGGTCAGAATGGTGCTCCAAGGGTTCTCCTGGCCATCGACCACGCCTTGTTCCATGGCGGAGAACAGCTCACCAAATGCCATTGGGGTCGGGTTGGCGCCCAGTGCTTCCCAAATAGCTAAGTGCACCGGGTTTTCCATGGTGCGAATAGATAGACCGCGAACGTCTAGTCCCGCCACATCCTCTGGAGAGGAGACTTCTCGAGCACTGTTGGAGAGCTGACGAAAGCCATTCTCAGAAAATGCTAAGGCTTTGATGCCGCTACCATCGAAGGCGTCTAGCATTTCCTGAGCAGCATCGCTACGCATGGCCTCAATAGCCGCTTCCCGGGTAGGTAGCAAGAAGGGGAGGTCGAAAACTGCCAGCTCCTCAACGTAGCCGGTAGCAGGTGAAGAGGAGGGATAAGTCATATCCAGCGTGCCGGTCTGCAGCATTTCCATCATCTGCACATCGTCGCCAAGCTGGCTGTTAGGGAAGATATTAACGCTGATGCGGCCTTCGCTGCGCTGGTTGAGAATATCCGCGAAGAACTGGCTGGAGATGTACTGGGGCGAACTTTCCGCTAAGCCTAGCCCCATACGCAGGGTGACGCTGCCGTGGTCACCCACTATATCGCCATCAATCGCTGGCGGGTCAGATAGATCAGGCGTTTGCGCATAGGCGATACCTGAGCTGAGCAGAGTAGCGCCGGTTATTAATAGAGTACGTTTCCAAAGGTGGTGCATAGTCGTCATTCTCCTGGCGAGCTACAGACCGCTTCGCTAAGGGTGTCTTCCAAGCGAACTGCAGCGTGGTTAATTGTTGTTGTGTAAGCGGCACTTGCTTCAAGAGGTGTGAGCGCCGCAACCCTTAGATGAATGTCTAATGTTTTCATTATATGTTCAACATATACTTTTGTATGTATCGACGTTGCTGGTAAGAAAGCGTACCGTCATGCCAACTCTCCCCTACACTTTAGGGAACTTACTTAATCGATATTGTCGGTGGGGCGGTCTCAGTGCCTACGCGCCTACTGACTTTTATATTTACTTTAGGCGTGGAGCGGAACCATGGCCAATTTTCAGCGAATAACGCCTGAGCAGTTACGTTCACGTTACTGGTTCGATAACCCCGACCACCCGGGAACCACTGCGCTGTGTATTGAGCGCTACCTTAATTACGGCATTACCCTGGATGAGCTGACCAGCGGTAAGCCAATTATTGGTATCTGCCAATCCGGCTCTGATTTAACCCCGTGCAACCGCCACCACATCGACTTGGTTAAGCGGGTAAAAGACGGTATTCGCGCTGCGGGCGGTGTGCCGTTTGAATTTCCCATGCATCCTATTCATGAGAACGTGCGGCGACCCACGGCGGCGCTGGATCGTAATCTTGCTTATTTAGGCATCGTGGAGGTGCTGCACGGTTACCCGCTGGACGGCGTGGTATTAACCACCGGCTGCGATAAAACCACCCCTGCCGCGCTGATGGCGGCGGCAACGGTGAATATTCCCGCCATCGTGCTGTCCGGCGGGCCGATGCTCAACGGCTGGCGCGGTGCGGAGCGGGTTGGCTCGGGCACCATCATCTGGGAGTTGCGCAAGCGCTTGGCAGCGGGCGATATCGACTACGCAGAGTTTCTCTCCCGTGCCAGCGATTCGGCGCCTTCGATTGGCCACTGCAATACCATGGGCACCGCCTCCACCATGAATTCCATGGCCGAAGTGCTGGGCATGAGCCTGCCAGGTTCGGCGGTGATACCCGCACCCTATAAAGAGCGCGCGATGGTGGCCTACGACACCGGTACACGGATTGTCGATATGGTCTGGGAAGACCTGCGCCCGCTGGATATTCTGACCCGCGAAGCGTTTGAGAACGCCATTGTGGCCTGCTCGGCATTGGGCGGCTCTTCTAACGCGCCGGTGCACATTAATGCCATTGCTCGCCATGCGGGTATTGAACTGAATAACGACGACTGGCAGCGCCTGGGCCATGAAATCCCGCTGCTGGCCAACGTGATGCCTGCCGGTGCCTTCCTGTGCGAAGAGTTCTATCGCGCCGGTGGCGTTCCCGCGATCCTTCACGAGCTACAGTCGGCGGGTAAGCTCCACGGCGATGCGCTGACGGTCAATGGCCGCTCCATAGGCGATAATCTGCAGGGCCGCGAAACCCAAGACCCCGATGTGATTTGTCGCTATAACGACCCTTTGGTGGATCATGCGGGCTTCCTCAATCTCAAGGGCAATCTATTCGACTCGGCGCTGATGAAAACCAGCGTGATCTCCCGGGACTTCCGTGAGCGCTTCCTGAATGATCCCAACGACCCGGAAGCCTTTGAAGGCAAGGTGGTGGTCTTCGACGGCTCCGAGGATTACCACGCGCGTATTGATGACCCAGCGCTGAACATTGATGCACGCACCATTCTGGTCATGCGCGGCGCAGGCCCGGTGGGGCACCCCGGTGGGGCCGAAGTGGTCAATATGCAGCCGCCGGAGGCGCTGATCAAACAGGGTATTGAGTCGCTGCCTTGCCTGGGCGATGGCCGCCAGTCGGGCACTTCCGGCTCGCCGTCGATTCTTAATGCCTCCCCAGAAGCGGCCACGGGGGGCGGCTTGGCGCTGCTGGAAAGCGGCGACCGGCTGCGGGTTGACCTCAAGCGCGGCGAGGTGCAGCTGCTGATCGAAACGAGTGAGCTGGAAGCGCGCCGCGAGCGTTTAACCCAGCAGGGCGGGTACCGCTACCCTGGTCACCAGACGCCTTGGCAAGAGATCCAGCGCAGTATGGTCGAACCGCTGGATCGCGGTATGACCTTGGAGCCCGCCACCAAGTATCGCGATGTGGCTCGCCAGCATCCGCCCAGAGACAATCACTAAAGAGGCGAGCACTTAGATGAGTCGTTGGAGTAGCTTATCCCATCGCCAGCAGGGCCTGCTGTTGACCGGTGGTGGGGCGCTGATTATGGCGCCGGATGCCTTGCTGATTAAGGTAGCCGACCTGCCAGATGCAGAAATTTTGATGTGGCGCGGCTTTCTGTCTGGGCTGGGATTTTTGCTGATTGCCCTGCTGCGCTATGGGCGCGGCATCCTGGCGGCCTATCGGCGCTGCGGCTGGACGGGCATCGCCGTCGCGCTACTGTTCAGCCTGACCACCTGTGGCTTTGTGCTGGGCAACCAGTACACCAAGGCGGGCAACGTGTTGATGATCCTTGCCAGTTCGCCGTTAATCGCGGCCGTGCTCTCCTGGATCATCCTCAAGGAGCGCCTGCCCAGGCGCACCTGGCTGGCGATATTGCTGTGTATGGCGGGTGTCGCCATGATCGCTCTCGATGATGCAGGGGCCGGTTCCTGGATCGGCAACGCTTTCGCCTTAATGGCGGCAACAACCCTGGCGATTAACTTTACCCTCTGCCGCACGCGTCCGGGCGTGGATATGAGCCCAATGCTGGTGTTTAACGGCCTGATTGTTGGCAGCACTGCTGGACTGTTTTGGCTGGCGGGGAGCGAACCCGCACTGCCCGCTGTTAATGAGCTGGCTGTGGTGATCCTGCTCTGCCTGATTATTGTGCCCTGCGGGGTCACGCTGCTGCAGCGCGGACCACTCTACCTGCCCTCCGCTGAGGTGGGCCTACTGATACTACTGGAAGTGGTGCTGGGCACGCTTTTGGCCTGGTGGATCCTGGCGGAGCAGCCCGCGCCGATGGCCATGGTAGGCGGCGTGCTGGTGTTGGGTACTTTGGGTGCCAAGGGTCTCTATGAGCGGCGCTTAGAGCTAAGGATGCGCGCCGGACTCGAACCTTCGCCATCGGTAACAGTAGACCGGTCAAGTACGTTATGATTGACAGGAATCGAAATAGGGTCTTATCGAAGTGACGTCATCTCCCAGCAAGACAGCAGCTCGCCCCAGTATCGCCGAACATCTTGCCGAGGAGATCTTCGGTGGGCGCTACCACCCCGGTGATCTCGTGCCTCGGGAAATGGATCTATGCGAGCGATTCGCCATTAACCGCTCAGCGGTGCGCAGTGATCTGCGCCAACTGGTCGATGCCGGTATTATCGAGCGTATCTCCGGCCACGGATCCAGGGTGCGTGAATATTCAGAGTGGCATATTCTCGACGCCCAGGTGACCGACTGGTTGACCCGCTACGCAGCGCCCAACCCCGACATTCAGCGTGAAATCCTCGCCTTCCGCCTGGACGTTGAGCCCTATGTGGCGATGACCGCCGCCAAACGCGCCAAGGCGCGGGATTTGGTTGCTATCGAAGAGGCGTTCGAAGGGCTGGGGCAAAATCTGCGCAACGCCACCTGCGAAGAGGAGCGGCGGCTGCACAGCGAGTGCGATGTCGCCTTTCACGAAGCGATTTTCAAGGCAACCCACAATATCGTCTGGGCGCAGCTATCGCATATCCTGCGGCCCTCCATCTATATGCTGATCTCCATGTCCAACGAGAACGCCCCGGATCCTGAAGAGAGTCTGGAACGTCACCGCCAACTGATGGAGAGCATTCGGCTACGCCGCCCTCGGGAGGCGTTTTTAGCGTCCCAAGCGGTGTTGGCGGGAACCGCCGCCGCGTTGGGGCTTGAGCACAGCGTCAGTTCATTAGGGCGCAGCGTTGAGTTGCCCGACACCACCTCCTGACCCCATTTTCAATGGTAAATAACAAAGGCAAGCGTATGTCTGACTTCAACCTAGGCTTAGTGGGCGTGGGCAAAATCGTCCGCGACCAGCACCTCCCGGCCATAGCCGCCACCCCGAACTGCCATCTTGTCGCCTCGGCGGATCCCTACGCCTCGCTGCCGGATCTACCCGCCTATCAAGACCTGGAAGCGATGCTAGACGCCCGCCCTGAAATCACCGCTGTCTCAATCTGCACGCCGACACATCTGCGCTATTCTCAGGCGCGGGCGGCGCTGATGCGAGGCAAGCACGTGCTGCTTGAGAAACCACCGGGGGCAACGTTAAGCGAAGTGGAGGACTTGATTGCCTGTGCCAAAGAGCAGGGCGTTAGCCTATTTGCAGCCTGGCACTCGCGGTTTGCCCCCGGCGTGGCCCAAGCCCAGCAGTGGCTTGCCGAACGGCAGGTACAGCGGGTAGAGATCGAGTGGAAGGAGGATGTGCGGGTATGGCATCCAGGCCAGGCGTGGATCTGGCAGCCCGGTGGCATGGGAGTTTTTGATCCCGGTATCAATGCGCTGTCAATTGCGACTGAAATCCTGCCCCAACCGTTCTTTCTGCAACAGGCGCGGCTGCTGGTGCCGAGCAATGCGCAAACCCCAATTGCGGCAAAGTTATCCTTTACCGACCCAGAAGGGGCGGCGATCGAGGCCGATTTCGACTTCCTACAAAGTGGCCCGCCGACCTGGGATATGCATATCGATAGCGATGGCAGCCGCTTGAGTCTCACCCAGGGTGGCTGTCGATTGGTCATCGACGATGAACTGATCATTGAAGAGGAGGAGCGCGAGTATCAAGGTTTATATGCGCGCTTTGCCGAGCTGATCGCAAACAAGCGCAGCGAGGTGGATGTTGCCCCGCTGCGCCAGGTCGCCGATGCGTTTCTATACGGTCATCGTGAAACCACCGACGCCTTTATCGAGTAACGCCAGTTATTCACGCTTGCCATCGACCAAGCGTGATACTCCACAAGGGTTACCGTCACGGATCGCTTCGGGCAGTAATCCTTCCGGCAGCGCTTGGTAGCATACCGGGCGCAGGAAGCGGAAAATGGCCGCGCTACCTACTGAGGTCGTGCGTGAATCCGAGGTTGCTGGGAAGGGGCCGCCATGTACCATGGCGTGGCACACTTCTACACCCGTCGGCCAGCCGTTGGCTAGAATACGGCCCGCCTTGCGCTCCAGCGTCGGCAGTAGTTGCTTGGCTGTCGCCAAGTCACCGTCATCCATCTGTAGCGTAATGGTGAGCTGGCCTTCCAACTGAGCAGCCACACGCGCCACTTCCTGGGCGTCCGCACAGGCGATCACCAACGAAGTTGAACCAAACACCTCTTCTTGAAGGGCGGGGTCGTTGAGGAATGCCTCGGCCTGGGTAACGAACAGTCCCGCTTGGCAAGGGTTCGCTGTTTCACCCGCTTGACCACGTGCGATCTCGGTGACCTTGGCGTGGTTGGCGAGCCGATCAACACCCTGTTGGTAAGCGTCGTGAATGCCTGGCGTCAGCATGGTTTGCGCAGCGCTGCCCTTGACCGCTTCACCGGCCGCTTCAACGAAGGCATCCAGCTCCGGGCCCTGAATCGCAATCACCAACCCAGGGTTGGTGCAGAACTGCCCGGCGCCCATGTTGAGAGAGCCGACGAACCCTTCGGCAATCGCTTTACCGCGTGCCTTGAGCGCTTCCGGCAGCAGAAAGACCGGATTGATCGAGCTCATCTCGGCGTAAACGGGGATTGGCTGTGGCCGCGCCTGGGCAGTGGCCATGAGTGCCGTGCCACCATTGCGTGAACCGGTGAAGCCCACCGCCTGGATACGCGGGTCAGCGACCAGTGCCTGGCCGATGTCGCGGCCTGAGCCAAACAGTAGTGAGAAAACGCCTTCAGGCAGGTTGCACTTGGCAACGGCGCGTTGAATGGCACGACCCACCAGCTCAGACGTTCCGGGATGGGCAGAGTGGCCCTTGACCACAACCGGGCAGCCAGCCGCCAGTGCGGAGGCAGTATCGCCACCGGCCACACTAAAGGCGAGCGGGAAGTTGCTGGCGCCAAACACCGCCACCGGGCCCAGGCCAATATGGCGCTGGCGCAGGTCGGCGCGGGGCAGCGGTTCACGATCAGGCATGGCAGGGTCGATACGAACATCCAGCCACTCACCGGCGCGCACTACCGAGGCGAACAGCCGCAGCTGGCCACAGGTACGTCCACGTTCGCCCTCTAAGCGCGGGCGGGGCAGGCCGGTTTCGGCCATAGCACGCTCAATCAGCTCATCGCCGATCCCTTCGATCTCGCTGGCAATGGTTTCAAGAAAGCTAGCTCGTGCCTCTAGGGAGGTCTCGCGATAGCTATCAAAAGCCGTCTCGGCTAATGCGCAGGCCTGTTCGACCTCTGTCTTGCTGCCGCCGGGATAGGCGGGAGACAGTGTCTCGCCGGTAGCGGGATTAACCGCATGAATGTCAGCCTGTTGGCCGCTAATGGCCTGCTGGCCAATAAGTAGTTTGCCTTCCAGAGTCATGCAACCTCCTGCTGGTGTAAAAATGCGGGTGTTAAAGCGATTTTACGCTGATGGCCCGAGCGTCTGTTTCCAACCGTAGCGGGTTGCGCAGTGCGCGGCCAAATTCATTGATTTTGATCTCAAAACGATCGCCTTCGCGCACCTTAATGCCGTCGGCGAAGCTCAGCGTCGCGGTGCCGAAAAAGTGTACATGCACATCGCCGGGGCGTCGGAAACCCGGGTATTTAAAATGGTGATACTCCAGATTGGCCAGACTGTGAGCCATATTGGCCTCACCGGTCAAAAAGGGTTTTTCCCACAGTGTTTCGCCACTACGCTGGATTCGGCTGGTGCCTTCGAGATTTTCTGGCAGTTCGCCGATCAAAAGCTCGGGACCAAAGCTGCAGGCGCGTAGCTTGGAATGGGCTAGCCACAGGTAGTTGAAGCGCTCGGTCACGTGGTCAGAAAACTCATTACCTAGAGCGTAGCCGACTCGCCAGGGTTGGCCATCATCGCCAATCACGTAGAGCCCGGCCAGCTCCGGCTCCTCGCCTGCATCCTCGGCAAAGGCAGGTGAGGGGATATCGGCTTCAGGCGCCACCACGCACTGGCCGTCACCCTTATAGAACCACTCAGGCTGGGCACCAAGCTGGCCTGCGTCGGGTTTGCCGCCCTCCACGCCGAGCTTGAACATGCGCATGGAGTCGGTCATGTCTTCTTCAGCAGCTTGGGCTTTAGCATGCATCGCCGAGCGCGTGTCGGCACTGCCCAAGTGGGTAAGGCCGGTGCCGGTGACCAGGCAGTGGGCCGGGTCAGTATGCGTTAATGGAGGCAACAGCTGCTTGGCATCGACCAGCGCTTGATAATCCAGGCGCGTGTCGGTCAGCGCTTCCGTCAGCATGTCGCTAAGCGGCTTACCGGCGCTAATGGCCCGGTTGGCCAGGGTGTAGGTATCACAGTCGAGCAGTCTTACCTGCTCTTCACTCTCGACCAGAGCGGCGCGAACCTGGCCCTGGTGGTCACACTGAATCAGTCGCATGGTGGTCTCCTCATGAAGCCAGTTTTGTCGTTATCAGAGCGGCCAAATGGCCAGTTGCGGCCACATCAATAGCGCCGCGAGTATGCACAGCTGAATGGCCATAAAGGGCAGTACGGACAGGTAGATATCCTTCAGGCTGATATCCGGCGGTGCCACGCTTTTAAGGTAGAAGGCGGCGGGCCCGAAGGGCGGCGACAGGAACGATACCTGCATATTCACGGCGAAGAGAATGCCGAACCAGATCGGGTCGAAACCGAGCTGAATAACGATAGGCAGAAAGATGGGCAAGGCCAACATGGCGATCCCGATCCAGTCGAGGAACAGCCCGAGCACCAGCATGATCGCCATCATCACAAGTATGATCACAATCGGCGCGACGTCGAGCCCGAGAATCAGGCTCGAAACAAAGCGATTGCCGCCCATCAAGTTATAGACGCCCACCAGGGCGGCGGCACCTATGCCGATCCAAATGATCATGCCGCAGGTGTTCATGGTCTGACCCAGACTATGGTGCAGCATGCCGGGAGAAAACTCGCCGCGCACAATGGTCGCCAGCAGTACGCCGAAGACACCCATGGCGGCTGCTTCGGTGACCGAGGCGATACCACCGTAGATAGTGCCCAGTACTAAAAAGGCAATCAGGCCGGGCAGCAGAATGGCTTTCACTGCCTCCAGCTTACTGGCGAAAGGGTTATCCTCAGTGTCTTTATCCAACGGAGGGCCTAGCGCGGGATTCCTCAGGCAGCGCACCAGTACATAGGCAATGTAGGAGCCCATTAGAATGACTGCTGGGGTTACGGCCGCAGCAAACAGGTCTGCAATCGATACGCTGGCGATCAGGCCGTAGATAATCAGCACGATGGAGGGCGGCATCATGGTGCCCAAGGCGCCACCGGCACACACCACCCCGATGGATAGGTGCTTGTCATAGCCCAGGCGCAGCATTTGCGGCAGCGCCAGAATCCCCAGCAGCACGATTTCACCACCGATGATGCCCGAAAGGGCGGCCAGGAAGAACGCCACGACGATGGTCTGCACCGCCACGCCACCTGGCAGGCGACCGGCGAAGACGCGCATGGCGTTGAACAGGTCTTTGGCGATGCCGGAGCGATCCAGCAGTGATGCCATCAATACGAACATGGGCACCGCCACCAGCGAATACTCGGTGATAAACCCATAGACCCGGCTGGTGACCAGCGGCAGTGCCGCCTCGCCGAACCAGCCGAAGGTGAAGGCCATGGCCACCAAACCAGTGATAAACGCCAGCGGTAGACCAGTGACCAGCAGCGCGAAAATCGCCCCGACCATGAGGATCGTAGCGGTTGAAATATCCATCAGCGCGCCTCCTCGGAGCGGGGTTTCGCCTTAATCGATTGCCAAAGATGCAGTGTGGCCTGCAGTGCCATCAACGTCAGGGCAAACAGAATCATGCCCTTGACCATGGCCGGAAAAGGTGGATTCCAGGAGGTGCCGGAGCGCTCCAGCGACCATTCGCCAAGCGGGTTATGTGACGCTCCCCAAAACATATGAAAAGCGGCGTAACTCATTGTCAGGCAAAAAATCAGGGTGAGCAGATCGTTGAAACGATCCATCCAGCATTTCAAGCGGGGGCCGGCGCTGTCGTACAGCACCTTGACGCGAATATGGCTATTGCGCGCCATGGCCGCAGGGCCACCCAGTACAAAGATAACGGCGATCAGAAATACCACGGTTTCGTGAACCCAGGAGGTGGGGTTATTGAACCCGTAACGCATGAATACCTCGATGACGCTGATGCCCATCGCTACCAGCACCAACCAGGAAACGGCGCGGCCACCCCGTGCCACCAGGCGGTCTAACGCATTACGTTCAGGTGCGATCTCCTCCACCGTTTCGAGGATCTCAGGAAGATCATGGGTGGGTGGGGAACGGTATTGATTGTCAGGTGTTTTTTGAGACATGGCGCGACTCTACGCGCATCGCTCGGGATGCTTCCCGAGCGATGCGTTGGTTAGGTTAATGAAGCAACGTTGAGAGCAGAGCGTTAAAGCAGATTGCGTGAGCGCAAAAAGGCGGTCGCGGAATCATAAACCTTCTGGGTCATTTCATTTTCACCCGCCCACTCTTGCCACTCCTGCTCAGCCGCGATGCGGAATTTCTGACGCTCTTCTTCAGGCAAGTTGAAGGGGTGAACATCTGGGTCATCCTGAAGCCGTTGCAGGGTCTCAATATCCTGCTCCTTGAGCCGGGCGATCAGGTCGTAGGCCATGCCATCAAAAGCGGTATTTAGGGTCGTCTGTAGCTCCTCGGGCAAGCCATCCCAGATGTCTTTGTTGATCGACACAGCGATCATGGGCATGGAGTGGAAGCCAGGATAGAGCGGGTAGGGGGCGAAAGCGTGCAGACCCATAGCGTCGTTGTTCGAGAGCACAGTGGAGTCCGCGGCATCAATCACGCCTTTTTCCAGACCGGTATACACCTCAGAGCCCGGCAGGTTGACAGGCGTGGCGCCAATGCGCTCGAAGATGTTGTAGACCATACCTTGGGGAGCACGGATTTTTAGCCCTTCAAAATCAGCGATGGATTCGATGGGGACCGTGGAAGGCACAGACTCCAATGGGAAGGTCGCCGCACTGATCAAATGCGCACCGTATGGCTCGACCAGTTCGTTGTAGAGCTCTTCACCGCCGCCGTACTTCATGTATTCAAGGAAGTCATAGGGGTTTTGCCACGCGCCGACAAGATTGCCGAGCATACCGAAGGCGGGATCCTGGCCGGAGAAGTAGCTGGGATCAGTCATGTGGCCTTGCAAGATGCCGGCACTAACGGCTGTCAGCGTTTCGGTGGGGCCCACCACTGAATTAATCGGCATTACCTCGATCTCGACACGACCATCGGTCATTGCCGTGATTTTCTCAGCCCACTCCTGCTTGATCTTAAAGCTGGGTTCGCCCGAGGTTTCTGACGCTTGAAATTTCCATTCGTACTCAGCTGCCTGGGCCGCGGAGAGACCTAGCAGTAGTACGGAACCGGTGAGTATTGAACTGTATTTCGATTTGAGCATGGCACTATTCCTCAAGCTTGTTGTTGTGAAGAGCGTGGTGGTTAAGGGTGTGATGCAACGGGCCAATAACCCGTGTGGAAGGGTAATGTTGAACATTAAGAGCAATTGTTCAACATATACTTTTGTATGGTCGACTAGATTGGCGAGGTAGTTTAGTGTCTTGCGCATTCAACAACTGCTCTCGACGCAACGCTTAGGTCGTCAGCCGTCACCAAACTAAAACAAGGAGTTAACCCCATGGGCCAACGTCAACGTCCGCTGCGCAGTGCTGAATGGTTTGGTACGGCCGATAAGAACGGTTTTATGTACCGTAGTTGGATGAAAAACCAGGGGATTCCCGACCATGAGTTCCAGGGCAAGCCGATCATCGGTATCTGCAACACCTGGTCGGAGCTGACGCCCTGCAACGCCCACTTCCGCAAATTGGCGGAACACGTGAAGCAGGGCATCCTGGAGGCGGGCGGCTATCCGGTGGAGTTTCCGGTGTTTTCCAACGGCGAATCCAACCTGCGTCCCACGGCCATGTTCACCCGCAACCTGGCCAGCATGGACGTGGAAGAAGCCATTCGCGGCAACCCCATGGATGGCGTGGTACTGCTGGTGGGCTGCGATAAAACCACCCCGGCGCTGCTGATGGGCGCGGCAAGCTGCGATATCCCCACCATCGTGGTCACTGGCGGGCCGATGCTCAACGGCAAGCACAAGGGCAAGGATATTGGCTCCGGTACCGTGGTGTGGAAGCTCTCCGAGCAGGTCAAAGCGGGTGAGATTTCGCTGCACGACTTTATGGCCGCCGAGGCAGGCATGTCCCGCTCCGCCGGTACCTGCAACACCATGGGCACCGCCTCCACCATGGCCTGTATGGCTGAATCGCTGGGTACCTCGCTGCCCCACAATGCGGCGATTCCCGCGGTGGACTCCCGCCGCTACGTGCTGGCCCATTTATCGGGTAACCGCATTGTCGAGATGGTCAACGAAGACCTGCGGCTGTCCAAGATCCTCACCAAGGAAGCCTTCGATAACGCCATTCGCACCAACGCGGCGATTGGCGGCTCCACCAACGCGGTGATTCACCTCAAGGCCATTGCTGGGCGTATCGGCGTCGAGCTGACCCTGGACGACTGGAGCCGCGTCGGGCGCGGTACCCCCACGGTGGTCGACCTGCAGCCCTCCGGGCGCTTTTTGATGGAAGAGTTCTACTACGCTGGAGGCCTACCGGCGGTACTCAGGCGCCTGGGTGAAGCTGACCGGCTGCCCTTCAAGGACGCACTCACCGTCAACGGCAAAACACTTTGGGAGAACGTTCAGGACGCCCCACTGTACAACGATGAAGTCATTCGCCCGCTGGACAACCCCCTAACCGCAGACGGCGGCATCTGTGTAGTGCGCGGTAATCTGGCCCCCAACGGCGCCGTGCTCAAGCCCTCGGCGGCGACCGCCGAGCTGATGCAGCATCGCGGTCGCGCAGTGGTATTTGAAGACTTCGACGATTACAAAGCACGCATCAACGACCCGGATTTGGATGTGGAAGCCAACGACATCCTGGTCATGAAACACTGCGGCCCCCGCGGTTATCACGGCATGGCAGAGGTAGGCAACATGGGCCTGCCGCCCAAGATCCTCGCCCAGGGGATTACCGACATGGTGCGTATTTCCGATGCGCGTATGAGCGGCACCGCCTACGGCACCGTAGTGCTGCACGTAGCCCCCGAAGCCGCCGCCGGCGGCCCGCTAGCGGCGGTACGCAACGGCGACTGGATCGAACTCGACTGCTCCAGCGGCGGCCTGCATCTGGAGATCAGCGATGAAGAACTGGCCTCGCGTCTGGCCGAAAGCGACCCCACCGCCGCCTCGACGCTGATCGCCAGCCAGGGCGGCTATCGCCAGCTGTATATCGAGCGGGTGCTCCAGGCGGATGAAGGCTGCGACTTTGACTTCCTGGTCGGCTGCCGGGGGTCCGACGTGCCGCGTCATTCGCATTAACTGGACTGAGCAATCACTTCTCGCAAGGTACTCATTAACGCAGCGGCACCAGGTGAGAGGCGTTGGTGGCGCAAACTCACCAGCCCATAGGGCTGAACGCTCAGCGTCTCGCTGAAGGGCAATAGATGAAAGCGCTGCGGGTGGCACAGCAGGTCGGCGGCTTCCCGGGTAGTTACTGTGATGGTGTCGGATTTATCCACCAGCGCCAGCGATAACAGTAGATCCGCGGTATCGACGATCTGGCCGGGCGGCACGACCTTATGGTGAAGAAATAGACTATCTACCCGCTGGCGCATCAACGCGCCAGCGGGCTGCAGTGACCAAGGGAAGCCCGCCATATCAGCAAGGCTCAGTGTTTGTTTATCGGCTAATGGATGTCCTTGGCGGCACACAAAGCAGAGTTCTTCCTCGCCAATTTCCTCGAAGATAAAGCGCTCGGTATCGATGCCTGAGGGTATACGAGTAATCGCGAAATCCAGCTCGCCCTCCAGTAGGCGCGGTACCAGCACTTTACTTACATCCACATCAACGCTGATTTTTAACCCTGGCCGGTCGCGGTGCACTCGCTCGATAGCGCTAGTGAGCAGCGTAACCGCCGGGGCCATTACCGTGCCGACGGCTACCGTGCCAGCACTGCCCGCCCCGAGAGCATTCAGTTCCTCACCGGTGTGGCGTAGCGCTGAAAGCATGCTGTGCGCGTGGCGAATCATAATTTCGCCGTACCAGTTGGGCGTTAGCCCGCGGGGGTGGCGATCAAAAAGCCGAATTCCCAGGTGGGCTTCCAGATCACTCAATAGCTTTGACGCGGCGGGTTGGCTCATATTGAGCTGATTCGCTGCACGATGCATGTTGCGCTGCTCTTCCAGCGCCAAAAAAAGTTGAAAATGCCGCAACTTTAGTCGCACGTCTAGAAACCAGTTATCGCCGAGAACGCCCATAGGATAAGCCTTGAGTTGTTGTTGATATTGAGAAGTGTATCAATGTTGATGAGTTTGTATATTGGTTGGTTATGGCGGAGTTCTCTACTGTAAGGGCTGTAACAACGGTATCGATGCCGTTCTAATAACGACACTCCCATAACAACAATGATGCTCTTCAGGAGAAAGTTATGTCTCTCATATACGTCCAGAAAGCTGGCGTTGGATCAAAAGTACTGTTAGGCGTCGGGTTGGCTGTATTGATGTTCAATGCAGCTCAGGCACAAACCGAAACAGCCGCTGAGAGTGGCATGGAGGTAACGGTGTTTGGTCAATTGCCCGATGGTCGCCAGGTCGATGTTTATCAATTTACCAACGCCAATGGTATCGAACTGAGGGTGACCAACTACGGCGGCATCATCCTGTCGCTGAAAACCCCCAACTTAGCGGGTGAGTTTGATGACATAGCGCTGGGTTTCGACTCTCTTGAGACATATCTCTCAGAAGAGTACCGCCAGGCTAACCCCTACTTCGGGGCGATCATTGGGCGTTACGGCAACCGTATTGCGGGTGGTCGGTTCGCTCTTAACGGGGAAACCTATTCGTTAGCCACTAACGATGGCAACAATCATCTCCACGGCGGTGATCAAGGATTCGATAAAGTGCTATGGGAGGCCGAGCCGTTCGAGAGTGATGAAGGCACGGGGCTTGTGCTGCGCTATACCAGCGAAGATGGCGAGGAAGGTTATCCTGGCAGGCTGGAGACCGAAGTTACCTATACGCTGACCGATAATGATGAGCTGATGGTGGATTATCGGGCGGTAACCGATAAAGCCACCCCGATTAACCTTACTCAGCATAGCTATTTCAATCTAAAGGGCGAAGGTAGTGACACCATTCTCGATCATCAGCTAATGATTAACGCCCCTGCGTTTACCCCGGTTAACGACACGCTGATCCCTACCGGCGAGATTCGCGCAGTAGATGGCACGCCGTTCGACTTTACCCAGGCGACGCCTATCGGCGAACGGATTGAGCAGGACAACGAACAGCTCGCTTTTGGCGGCGGTTATGACCACAACTTTGTGCTGGCCCGTGATAACGCAGCATCGGATGAACTGGTATTGGCTGCCAAGGTGTGGGAGCCGCAGAGCGGACGCATGGTGGAAATCACTACCACCGAACCCGCGATCCAATTTTACTCGGGCAACTTTCTTAACGGCGACCTGACCGGTAAACAGGGTAAGGCCTACGGCCACCGTTCTGGCTTTGCCCTGGAAACCCAGCACTACCCTGATTCGCCCAATCAGGATGCGTTTCCCAGCACCATCCTAGAGCCCGATGATACTTACCTTTCTCGTACGGTATACCGTTTTTCCGCCCAGGAATCTTTTGATGAGTAACGCGCAGCGTTCGTTACTAGCAACCTGAGCAAGCAACAATCGCCACAATTAAAAACAGCTCATTCACAGCGACGCAAAAATAATCAATAAAAGTAGGAGTAAGACCATGCAACTAACCAAAACATTTACTCGTTTAGCTCTCGGCAGCGCCATCATGCTGGCCTCGCTGGGGTCAGTACAGGCACAGGAAGACGAGGTGAAGATTGGCTTTATCGTTAAAAAACCAGAGCAGGCATGGTTTATTAACGAACAACAGGCCGCGACGGCAGTCGGCGAAGAGCTTGGTTTCGACGTGGTACGCCTAAGCGGCGAAGATGGCCAGGAAGTGCTCACCGCCATTGATAACCTCTATGCCCAGGGTGCTGAAGGCTTTGTAATCTGTCCGCCGGACGTGCGTCTGGGGCCCGCCATCATGAACCGTGCTAACCAGTACGATATGAAAGTAGTCACCGTAGATGATCAGTTCGTTAACTCGAGCGGCGAACCGATGGAAGGCGTACCGCACCTGGGCATGTCCGGTTATAAGATTGGTCAGCAGGTAGGCGATGCGATTGCCGCCGAAATAGAAGCGCGCGGCTGGAATCCTGAAGAGGTGGCCGCGCTACGCATCACCAATAACGAGCTACCCACCGCCGTTGAGCGTACTGATGGTGCCACCGCTGCGCTACTTGACGCTGGCTTCCCTGAAGGCAATATCTTTGATGCGCCACAGCAGAACAGCGATACCGCCAGCGCCTTCTCGGCCGCATCCCCGGTGCTCTCGCAGCGTGGCGATTATGAGCATTGGGTGATCTATGCCCTTAACGAGGAAAGTGTGCTGGGTGGCGTCCGGGCTACCGAGCAATACGGTCTGGCACCAGAAGATGTGATCGGCGTAGGTATTAACGGCTCCGGTGCTGCCTTTGCGGAGTTCTCACGCGATAACCCCACGGGCTTTCACGGTACCGTGGCTGTCAGCTCTACTATGCACGGACGTCAGACCGCTGAAGATCTCTATCGCTGGATTAGCGAGGACAAACAACCGCCAGCCAATACCGAAACCTCAGGCGTGTTGATGACGCGTGAGAACTGGCAGGAAGTGCGCGAAGACCTGGGTCTATAAGAAAACGGCGTCTGTAACGATAAGTGACCGCGGGAGTAATTGAAGCATGTCTGATGCTTATCTACGTTTCGACGCGATTAGCGTCGTCTTCCCTGGCGTGCGGGCGCTGGATGGTGTGAGCTTCGCGGCTCACACCGGCCAAGTGCATGCGCTAATGGGCGAGAACGGCGCGGGTAAATCAACCCTGCTCAAGGTGCTGAGTGGTGTTAACCGCGTGGCGGAAGGGGCGTTGTGGATCAACGGCCAGCGCCACGTGTTCAGTAACGCCCGTGAAGCGCTGCGGGAAGGGATTGCCATTATCTACCAGGAGCTGACGCTCTCGCCCAATATGTCGGTGGCCGAGAACCTGCTGCTGGGCCAACTGCCTACGCGGCGGGGCTTTGTTAACCGTCGCCAGTTGCGCGAAAAAGCGCTGGCGATTCTGGCCGACCTTGGTGAGGGGAATATCCACCCCTCGACCAAGGTGCGCGATCTCTCGATCGGCCAACAGCAGATGATTGAGATTGGTCGTGCACTGCTGCGCGACGCCAAGATTATCGCCTTTGATGAACCTACCAGCAGCCTTTCCATTCAAGAGACTCGCCAGCTAAAGCGCATCGTCAAACGGCTGCGTGACGAGGGTAGGGTGGTGCTCTACGTGACGCACCGTATGGAAGAGGTGTTTGACATGTGCGATGCGGTGACGATCTTCCGCGATGGTCAGCATATTCGCACCCACGAGGATATGTCGGCTCTGAATCACGACCTCCTAGTGAGTGAGATGGTGGGCCGGGATATCAACGATGTTTACGGCTATCGCCCTCGCGAGCATGGCGACGTGATATTGAACGTCGAGGGCATTCAGGGGCGTGGCCTTAAGGCACCGGTAAGTTTCTCCGTTAAGCGCGGTGAAGTATTTGGGTTGTTTGGTCTAGTCGGCGCCGGACGCAGCGAGTTGCTGCGGCTGGTCTGCGGGGTCGAGTCTCCCAAAGCGGGTAGCGTGCAATTCAATGGTGAGGTGCGACGGTTTAAAAGCCCTCAAGATGCCATTCGTGCAGGGATTGCCATGTGCCCGGAGGATCGTAAATCCCAGGGTATTTTCCCGGTGGCAAGCGTCGCCGACAACCTCAATATCAGCTGTCGACGCTTTTTTAAACGCTGGGGAATGTTCCGCCACCCTGGCCGTGAACGGCGTAATGCCGAGTCGTATATCCAGCAACTCAGCGTTAAAACGCCGGGCCCGCGAACGCCCATTGGTAAGCTCTCGGGCGGTAATCAGCAGAAGGTGATTCTGGCCCGTTGGCTGGCTGAAGAGATTGATCTGTTCGTGATGGACGAGCCGACCCGAGGCATCGACGTGGGCGCGCGGCGAGATATTTACTCGCTGCTCTACGACCTGGCCGAACAGGGAAAAAGCGTCGTGGTGATTTCCAGTGACCTGGCGGAAGTCAGTTCCATCTGTGACCGCATCGCGGTGATGCGCGACGGGGAACTGGTGGACGTGGTGCCGCGGGAATCGGCCACCCCCGAACGCCTGTTGGGGCTGGCATTGCCCGCCTAAGTCGGCTTTTTTTCAGCACTCTCGCTCTTAAAAGAACACGCTCAGGACGATAATCATGACAACGAACGATGTAACCCAAAGCGATGGCCATAAAGCGCCCGCTCGCCCGGCGGGGCGCCAAGGGCTTATCAAGCCGCTACGTACACTGCTCGATACCTCGGGCATGATCGCGATTTTTTTGTTGTTGTTTATCGCGCTAGCGGTGCTCATCCCTGACTTCCTAACCGGCCGCAATATGGTCGGGTTGCTGCTGTCGGTGACCTTAATCGGCAGTTTAGCCGCCACCATGATGTTGGTATTGGCGCTGGGTGAGGTGGATCTTTCGGTGGCCTCCACGGTGGCCTTTGCAGGGGTGGTCGCCGCAACGGTGACCACCAGCACCGGTAGCGTGTTTATTGGCGTGATAGGGGGCATCGTGGCTGGGGGCGCGGTCGGTGCCTTTAACGGCTTGGTCATTGCCAAGTTCGGCATTAACTCGCTGATCGCAACGCTGGCGGCAATGGAGTTTGTGCGCGGGTTGGCTTACATCACCTCTGGTGGTGACGCCGTGATGATTACCGTGCCGGGCTTCTTCGATCTGGGCAGCGCCTCCTTTCTCGGTCTAACCCTGCCGGTATGGACGATGCTGACCTGCTTTGTGATCTTTGGCGTAATACTCAATATGACTGCCTTCGGGCGCAATGTGCTGGCGACTGGCGGTAACTCCGAGGCCGCTGCGCTGGCGGGGGTCAACGTCCGCCGCCTCAAAATTATTGTCTTCGGTCTTCAGGGTGTGGTGGCTGGCATCGTAGGGGTGCTGCTGGCTTCGCGCATGGGGCTGGGCGACCCCAATACCTCCATGGGTCTGGAGTTGGCAGTAATTTCCGCCTGTGTACTGGGCGGGGTTGCGCTGTCGGGCGGTGTGGCGACCATCACCGGCGTTGTGGTCGGGGTGCTGATCATGGGCTGTGTGCAGAATGCCATGGGCCTGCTCAACGTGCCGACGTTTTACCAGTACCTAGTACGCGGTGGAATTCTACTGCTGGCCGTGATGTTTGACCGCTGGAAACACACTCGTCGTCAGCGGGCCTAACGCCACATATCGATGCCTTTTTTATCATGAACTTTTTCACCGATTTTTTCCGGAGAGATTCCCATGTCTGATCGCAAGCCGCCCCTACGCTCCGCCCAATGGTTCGGCACCGCCGATAAGAACGGTTTTATGTACCGCAGTTGGATGAAAAACCAGGGCATTCCCGACCATGAGTTCCAGGGCAAGCCGATTATCGGTATCTGCAACACCTGGTCGGAGCTGACGCCCTGCAACGCCCACTTCCGCAAATTGGCGGAACACGTGAAGCAGGGCATCCTGGAGGCGGGCGGCTATCCGGTGGAGTTTCCGGTGTTTTCCAACGGCGAATCCAACCTGCGTCCCACGGCCATGTTCACACGCAACCTGGCCAGCATGGACGTGGAAGAAGCCATTCGCGGCAACCCCATGGATGGCGTGGTACTGCTGGTGGGCTGCGATAAAACCACCCCGGCGCTGCTGATGGGCGCGGCAAGCTGCGATATTCCCACCATCGTGGTCACTGGCGGGCCGATGCTCAACGGCAAGCACAAGGGCAAGGATATTGGCTCCGGCACCGTGGTGTGGAAGCTCTCCGAGCAGGTCAAAGCGGGTGAGATTTCGCTGCACGACTTTATGGCCGCCGAGGCAGGCATGTCCCGCTCCGCCGGTACCTGCAACACCATGGGCACCGCCTCCACCATGGCCTGTATGGCTGAATCGCTGGGTACCTCGCTGCCCCACAATGCGGCGATTCCCGCGGTGGACTCCCGCCGCTACGTGCTGGCCCATTTATCGGGTAACCGCATTGTCGAGATGGTCAACGAAGACCTGCGGCTGTCCAAGATCCTCACCAAGGAAGCCTTCGATAACGCCATTCGCACCAACGCGGCGATTGGCGGCTCCACCAACGCGGTGATTCACCTCAAGGCCATTGCTGGGCGTATCGGCGTCGACCTCACCCTGGACGACTGGAGCCGCGTCGGGCGCGGCACCCCCACGGTGGTCGACCTGCAGCCCTCCGGGCGCTTTTTGATGGAAGAGTTCTACTACGCTGGAGGCCTACCGGCGGTACTCAGGCGCCTGGGTGAAGCCGACCGGCTGCCCTTCAAGGACGCACTCACCGTCAACGGCAAAACACTTTGGGAGAACGTTCAGGACGCCCCACTGTACAACGATGAAGTCATTCGTCCGCTGGACAACCCCCTCACCGCAGACGGTGGTATATGCGTGGTGCGCGGCAATCTGGCCCCCAACGGTGCGGTGCTCAAGCCCTCGGCGGCGACCGCCGAGCTGATGCAGCATCGCGGTCGCGCAGTGGTATTTGAAGACTTCGACGATTACAAAGCACGCATCAACGACCCGGATTTGGACGTGGAAGCCAACGACATCCTGGTCATGAAACACTGCGGTCCCCGCGGTTATCACGGCATGGCGGAGGTAGGCAACATGGGCCTGCCGCCTAAGATCCTCGCCCAGGGGATTACCGACATGGTGCGTATTTCGGATGCCCGTATGAGCGGCACCGCCTACGGCACCGTAGTGCTGCACGTAGCGCCCGAAGCCGCCGCCGGTGGCCCGCTAGCGGCGGTACGCAACGGCGACTGGATCGAACTCGACTGCGCCAGCGGCGGCCTGCATCTGGAGATCAGCGATGAAGAGCTGGCCTCGCGCCTGGCCGAAAGCGACCCCACCGCCGCCTCGACGCTGATCGCCAGCCAGGGCGGCTATCGCCAGCTGTATATCGAGCGGGTGCTCCAGGCGGATGAAGGCTGCGACTTTGACTTCCTGGTCGGCTGTCGGGGTTCCGTCGTGCCGCGTCACTCGCATTAGCCGCTCTCCCGTCGCTAACGTATTACAACACTCCCAATCTGGTTAAGCCTCCCTCGCGGTTTGACTATCCAGCAGCGTCTGGGCATCGGTGGCGTGTAGCGCCAGTGCGATGCCGCCCATGCAGGTCATGTCGCGATCCCAGGCGCAGCTCTCGATGCGGGTGGTGCCAATCAGCTCTGTAACGAGCGCTTCGTCAATGGCGCTATGCATGGCGGCTTGCATGGCTTCAAAGCCTCGCACGCCAGAGCCGGTAATCAGCACTAGATCGGGATTGAAAAGCGCCAGTACGTTGGCGATACCATGCCCCAGCGCGCGGCCCGCTTTTGCATAAATACCCTGTGCCAACGGGTCGCCTTGCAGTGCCATTTGCGTGAGGGCCTGCATTTGCTGTTCTGAAGGGTACGCGGTGTCGCTATTAAACAGCGCCAAATGGCGAACGGCTTCGCGATAGAGCGCGTAATCGCTGGCATAAGCTTCAATGCAGCCCCGTCGCCCGCAGGCGCATAGGGCGCCATCGGGCTGGTATTTGCTATGCCCAAACTCAGCCGCCGAGCCAGTGGCGCCGAGATAAGGCACGCCGTTAATCAACACCGACATGCCGATGCCATAGCCCAGCATAATAACCACCAAGTTGGGGCAGTCTGCATAGGCGGGCTGTGCCGCTAGCACGCTGGCGATGCAGTTGGCATCGTTTTCCAGCAGTACGCTGCAGTGAAAACGTTCTGCTAAACGAGCCGATATAGGTGCGTTCCGGAAGCTTAAAGCGGGGGACCAGATAATCGACCCGCTTTGCGATGACACCACCCCCTGCACGGCCAAACAGATCCCCGCCAAGCGTTGAAACCCTTTTAGCTGTTGCGCGCAAACAGCGCTGATCTTCTCTTCCAGCAACGCTTCCAGATCGTCGGCGCTCAGCGTCAGGGTGGGCACCGTGTGGTGCTCGCTATGGCGTACCTGACCCGAAAAATCGCCCACCACCAGTTGGATCTCATTGATCGATAGCTTGATGCACACCACGCAGGCGGCATTAGGGTCGAGTTCAATCAAGGTTTTTGGTCGGCCACGCCCGGTGGGGCGGGGTGTTTCGGGCGGCCGCTCACAGATCAATCCCTGCTGGAGTAGTTCGGCGCTGATCGAGGTGACGGTGGCAGAGCTAATGCCATTGAGTGCGCCCAGGTCGATGCGTGCCACCGATCCTTGGTCACGCAGAGTACGGATCACCGCCAGAGTGTTATCGAGGCGGCTGGTATCAGTCGACGGTAGGGCCATAGGGTCGCCGTTATAGTGCGTGTTGAAAAAAAGCAGTGCTGCACTTTGCTGAGCGCTCTCATCGTGGGGGTTGAGCGCAAATGCCAAAATACGACCTAAGTTGCATATGCAGATATTTATTTTAGCACCTAAAGTAAATCAAGCGTCAGTCTAAAGCAATCGATGTTGATAAGCCCCCAACACAATAACAACAGACTTCATCAGGTGGCCCCATGCTGTTATCAGCGCGCAAACTCTGCCGCTCGTTTGGCGAAAACCAAGTGTTATTCGACGTTGATCTCGACTTGCAGGCGGGCGAAGTGCACGCCCTGCTGGGTGAGAACGGCGCTGGCAAATCGACCCTGGTAAAAATTCTGGCCGGTTATCTTCGCCCCACCTCCGGCGAGGTATGGGTAGACGGCAGGCAACGGCACTACCGCTCCAGCGGTGAGGCGGAGGCCGACGGCGTGGTAATGATCCACCAGGAACTGGCGCTAGCGGAACAGCTCAGCGTGGAGGAGAACATCTTCCTGGGCCGCGAACTGCGCCGCGGCATGTTTCTGGATCGGCGAGCCATGCGGCAACAAAGCCGGGAGGCGCTAGCGGAGCTTGAGACCGACGTTGACCCACGCGCCCGCGTGAAAGACCTGAGTACCTCTGATCAGCAGATGGTGGAAATTGCCAAGGCAATCACCCGGGATGTCCGTGTGCTGATTATGGATGAGCCCACCGCGACCCTGACTGAAAATGAAGTGAAGGTGCTGTTCGCATTGATTGACCGTTTGCGAAAGCGGGGCGTGGCGATTCTGTATATCTCCCACAAGCTGCTTGAAATTGAGCAGATCGCCGACCGCGTGACGGTATTGCGCGACGGCCATTTGGTGGATAGCGGCTCCATGGCCGGGCGCAGCAAAGAGGAGTTGGCGCGGCTGATGGTGGGGCGTGAAATCACGGAAATGTACCCACCGCGTACGCATCTCCCCTCCGATGCCCCGGTGGTGCTGGAAGCAAGGGAGATGGTGGTGCCCGGTGCCGTTAAACAGGCCAGCTTTACCCTGCGCCGAGGAGAAGTGTTGGGGTTTGGCGGCATCGTGGGCGCTGGCCGCACCGCGCTGCTTGAAGCCATGCTGGGGCTACGCGGTAAAAGCGCCGGTCAAGTGCTGCGCAACGGCCAGCCAGTGGTGCTGCGCCACCTGCGCGATGCGGTGCATCAGCGAATCGCCTATCTCACCGAGGATCGCAAGGGAAAAGGCCTGGTGCTCAATATGGACTTGCGCTCCAACGTTACGCTGCTCAATTTACGCGCTCACTGTCACCCGCTTATTGACCGCCGCCGTGAAGAGCAGGCCTTTCAACAGGCTATCCAGCGTTTTGATATCCGCCTGCGTACGGCGGCGCGCACCGCTGCCGAACTCTCCGGCGGTAACCAGCAGAAGCTGCTGCTCGCCAAAGTGATGTCCATTGACCCTGAAATCGTAATTATCAACGAGCCGACCCGGGGCATCGACGTGGGCACCAAGCACCAGGTTTATCACTTTATCCATGAATTAACCGAGGCGGGCTGCTCGGTGATATTGATCTCCTCAGAGATGGGTGAGCTGATCGGCCTTTCCCACCGGGTAGCGGTAATGTGCGCCGGGGTACTCACCGGGGTGCTTGAAGGCGAGCAAATTAACGAACACGAAATCATGCAGTACGCATCGGGTATCAAGGGAGCCGGGATCGATGAGCAGCGTTATGGCTAATAACAAAACAACTGACAAAGCAGCTAACAAAATGACCAAGCAGAAAGGCTTCGCCATAGACCTGAAAACCTGGGGGCCTTTTGTGGCGCTGGTGGCTCTGGCGCTACTGGGCGTGTTGATCAATCCGGCGTTTTTGGGGCTGGATAATCTCTCGAACATGCTCACCCGCAGTGCTTTTATCGGCATTATCGCCATCGGCGCCACCTTCGTGATTACCGCCGGTGGGTTGGATCTTTCGGTAGGGGCGATGGCGGCCTTTATTGCCGGGGTGATGATCATCCTGATGAACAGCCTCGTCGAGCAGTTTGGCGCCGGGCTGACCACCGTGCTACTGGGCGTGGGCGCCTCGCTGCTGCTGGGGCTGTGCGCGGGTTTTATCAACGGCATGGTGACCACCAAAGGCAAGATCGAGGCGTTTATCGTCACCCTTGGCACCATGGGGATTTACCGCTCACTGGTGACGTACCTTGCTGATGGCGGCACCCTCACCCTGGACTGGGCAGTGCGCGATATCTACCGGCCAGTGTATTACGGCAGCTTCCTGGGCATCACCATTCCGGTTTGGGTGTTTCTGGCAGTCGCGATTATTGGCTATATCCTGCTCAACTATACCCGCTTCGGGCGCTACTGCTTTGCCATCGGCTCCAACGAAAAAGTCGCCGAATACAGCGCCATCCACGTTGACCGCATCAAAACCATGACCTACATGCTGCAGGGCGTGTGCGTGGCCTTGGCGACGATTATCTATGTGCCCAGGCTGGGCTCGGCATCGGGTGCTACCGGGGTGCTTTGGGAGCTGGAGGCAATTGCCGCGGTGATCATCGGCGGCACCATGCTCAAGGGTGGGCATGGACGCATCTGGGGCACGGTGGTGGGGGCCATCATGCTCACCATGATCGGCAATATTCTCAATTTGACCGACGCCATTTCCAACTATCTCAACGGTACGGTGCAGGGGATCATCATCATTGTGGCGGTCTACTTGCAGCGTGCATCGTGGAGAAAATCAGCGCCTTAAGGCACTGCAGCAAATGTAAAAACTGGGAGAACGTCCGCAACATCAACCCTTAGCAGCTCGCAACACAGCAAGTGAAAACAGCCAGTAAAAACAGCAAAACAATTACAAACATGAAAGGAGCACCACTATGCGAATCATCAAAACAGCCGTGGCGGCCTGCGTCACTGCCGCAGCAATAGGCCTTTCCGGCGCCGCCGTTGCCCAGGAATATACCATCGGCGTATCCATTCCTGCCGCCACCCATGGTTGGACGGGGGGCGTTAACTACCATGCCGAAGAAGCCAAAAAACGCCTTGAGGAGCTCTATCCCGATATTGAGATCACTATCTCTACAGCGGGCACGGCGGGTGAGCAGGCCAATGATCTCGAAGACTTGGTGTCGCTGCGCAACATCGACGCGCTGGTGGTGCTGCCGTTTGAATCCGGCCCGCTGACCGATCCGGTACGGCGCGTCAAGGATTCGGGCGTGTTTGTGACCGTGGTGGATCGCGGGCTCAATCAAGAGGGCATCGAAGACCTCTACGTGGCGGGCAATAACCACGAGTTAGGCCGCGTGTCCGGCGAGTACATCCGCGAGCGCCTGGATGGCGAAGGCGACATTGTTGTGCTGCGCGGCATTCCCACCGTGATCGACGATGAGCGGGTGGAAGGTTTCCAGGAAGCAATCGAAGGTTCCGACGTCAATATTCTCGATATGCAGCACGCCAACTGGAATCGCGACGATGGCTTTGAAGTCATGCAGGACTACCTGTCGCGCTTCGATAACATCGACGCCGTCTGGGCCCAGGATGACGATATTGCCCTCGGCGTCATTGAAGCCGTGCGTCAGGCGGATCGTGAAGACGAGCTATTTATCGTTGGTGGCGCGGGCATGAAGGACATCATCAAGCGGGTCATGGAAGGTGACGAGCTGGTGCCGGTGGACGTGCTCTATCCGCCCGCCATGATCGCCACGGCCATGGATCTCACCGTGCAGCACTTTGTCTCCAATGGCCCGGTATTGGGCGAGTACATTCTGGGCTCGCCGCTGATCACCGAGGAGAACGCCGAGCAGTACTACTTCCCCGACTCGCCGTTCTGATCGCGTATTGATTGCGTAGTGATTAATAGGCGCGGGTAAAAACACACCTCTCCTTCCCGCGCCTACCCAAGCACTTTATCCAAACGATATTGAGAGAGTCCTATGAAAACAATCAAAGGGCCAGCGCTCTTTCTCGCCCAGTTCGCCGGTGATGACGCCCCTTTTAATAGCCTCGACAGCATTGCTGCCTGGGCGGCGGGGCTGGGTTATAAGGGCGTGCAGATTCCCAGTTGGGATGCACGCATGATCGATCTCAAACGCGCCGCCGAGAGCCGCACCTACTGCGATGAGGTAAAAGGCACCCTGTCCGAGCACGGCCTGACGCTCACCGAACTCTCCACCCATCTTCAGGGCCAGTTGGTCGCCGTGCATCCCGTTTACGACGAGATGTTAGACGGCTTCGCGGTGCCCGAAGTGCGCGGTAATCCCAAGGCGCGCCAGGCCTGGGCGGTTGATCAGCTCAAGCTGGCCGCCAAGGCATCGCAAAACCTAGGCCTCACCGACCACGGCACATTCTCCGGGTCGCTGGCATGGCCGTTCATCTACCCCTGGCCCCAGCGCCCAGCGGGGTTGGTCGAGGCAGCGTTCGACGAGCTGGCGAATCGCTGGCGGCCGATTCTGGATGCGTTTGACGAAGCGGGCGTGAACCTCTGCTACGAGATTCATCCCGGCGAAGACCTGCATGACGGCATCACTTTTGAGATGTTCCTTGAGCGAGTCGGCAATCATCCGCGCTGCCACATTCTTTACGACCCCAGCCACCTGATTCTGCAACAGCTCGATTACCGCGGCTTTCTGGACGTCTATCGCGACCACATTCAGATGTTTCACGTTAAGGACGCCGAGTTTAACCCCAGCCCCAAGCAGGGCGTTTACTCCGGCTATCAGTCCTGGACGGAGCGCGCGGGCCGCTTCCGCTCCCTGGGTGACGGCCAGATCGACTTCAAGTCGATCTTCTCGTGGATGGCGGCCAACGACTATCACGGCTGGGCGGTGCTGGAGTGGGAGTGCTGCTTGAAGCACCCGGAAGTCGGCGCCCGTGAAGGCGCGACCTTTATCCGCGATCACATTATTGAGGTAACCGAGCGGGCCTTTGATGACTTCGCTGACAGCGGCTCCGACCAAGCCGCCAATCGCCGCATCCTCGGTCTTTAATAACGAGCCTCAATTAATTTAACCAAAGGGAAGGGCTATACGACATGAGCAATCAACACGACACGCCGCGTCGGCTCCGCCTTGGCATGGTCGGCGGCGGCCAGGGGGCGTTCATTGGCGGGGTACACCGCATCGCCGCAAGGCTGGATGACCACTACGAGCTGGTCGCCGGGGCCTTTGCGTCTGACCCCGAGCGCAGTCGGGCCGCCGCCGCGGAGCTCCACGTTGACGCCGACCGCGCCTACCCCGACTACCAAACCATGGCCGAAGCTGAGCGCAACCGCTCGGATGGTATCGACGTGGTCGCCGTTGTGACCCCCAACCATGTGCACTTCGACGTGGCGCGCACCTTTATTGAGGCGGGCTTTCACGTCATCTGCGATAAGCCGATGACCATCACCCTGGAAGAGGCGCAAACCCTCTCCGAGCTGGTGGAACGGACGGGGCTGTTCTTCGGCTTGACCCATAACTACTCCGGCTACTCGCTGGTTCGCCAGGCGCGAGAGATGGTGGCCAGTGGTGAGCTGGGTGATCTTCGCGTCGTGCAGGTGGAGTACCCGCAAGACTGGCTATCCACCCGCCTGGAAGAGAGCGGTGTCAAGCAAGCCGAGTGGCGCACCGACCCCAAGCGCAGTGGCCCGGCGGGCTGTTTGGGCGATATAGGCACTCACGCCTACCACCTGGCGCGCTACGTGACCGGTTTGGAGCTCGAATCCCTCGCTGCCGATATGCACACCTTTGTGGAAGGACGCGCGCTGGATGACAACGTGCATATGCTGCTGCGCTTCAAGGGCGGCGCGCGGGGCATGCTGTGGTCGAGCCAGGTCGCGCCGGGCAACGAAAACGGCCTGCAGCTACGCGTTTATGGCAGTAAAGGTGGCCTTGAGTGGCGCCAGGAAACGCCCAACCAGCTAGTGCATTCACCGCAGGGAGAACCCCCGCGGATCTTGACCCGCAACGGCCCTGGCCTGGGCGAAGCCGCCATGGTGGCTGCGCGCATCCCACCCGGGCACCCGGAAGGCTATCTCGAAGCCTTTGCCCAGCTCTATCGCGATTTCGCCGTGCAAATTCACGCCCATCAACGGGGTGAACCCGCCGAAGCGCTGGCGATGCAAACACCGGGGGTAGCCGACGGTGTCGATGGCTTGATCTTTATTACCCGCGCGCTGGCCTCGTCCGCCGCCGGTGGGCAGTGGGTGGATATGTGAAGACGGCCGCCTGAGATAACAACAACATTAAGAGAGAGCCGCTATGAACCAGCACTTAGCGCGTTATGGGTGCCTTGAGCAGCGTGTGGTCTTTATTACCGGCGGCGGGAGCGGCATTGGCGCTTCGCTTACCCGTGCCTTTCATCACCAGGGCGCGCGGGTGGTATTTGTCGATATTGACGACGAAGCAAGCGAATCGTTGGTCGCCGAGCTGAGTGTCAAGGCTTGTGAACCACCGCTCTACCACCACTGTGATATTCGCGATGTGGAGAGCCTGCAAAAAGTTATCGCCGATACCGGCCAAAACGTCGGGCTGATTCATACCCTGGTGAACAATGCCGCCAGCGATGATCGTCATCGCTGGCAGGATGTCGATGTTGCCTATTGGGATGAGCGCATGTCGCTCAACCTGCGGCCAATGTTTTTTGCCGCCCAGGCGGCGGCTGAACAGATGATTCAGGCAGGCGGCGGCTCGATTATTAACTTCGGCTCGGTCAGCGTGCAGATGGCGCTGGGCGGCTTGCCCGCCTACGTCACCGCCAAGGCGGCGGTGCATGGCTTAACCCGTAGCCTGGCGCGCGATATGGGCGAGCACAATATTCGCGTAAATACCCTGGTGCCGGGGGCGGTCATGACCCAGCGGCAGCTTGAAAAGTGGATTGGCCCCGACGATGAAGCCGCCATTCAAACCCGCCAGTGCCTCAAATTAAGGCTTGAGCCTGAGCATATCGCCCCTGCAGTACTGTTTCTAGCCAGCGACGAAAGCCTAGCCATCAGCGGCCAGGAGTTGGCGGTTGATGCTGGCTGGGGGTAGGCACGAAAGGTAATGATCGTTGGTAGGGCATCAGCTCTAAAAACCTTCCTTTATTGCCATGATGGCCTGATTCATTGGGGGGCATGTGCCTATTTTAAACAGCAGATGGCTAGTTTTTGTTAATAAAATCAAAAGGTTGTTGTGTGTTTGAGATATATAAGCAATTGTTTAACAATGCTTTTTGTTAACGATTGGCACAGGCTGGCATGGGCACTGCAATGCAGTCGGTAAGAGTGGAACAGGTAGGACGACCTGACGCTCTTACCCATTAAACTCAGTGCGATGCTCGCACCGATGTTAAGTAGCAACGTTTGATAGGAGCAGTATCATGATGAAGACGGAATCTCTCAAGAAACTTGGCATCCTAGGTGTATCATTTGGCCTGTTGGCCAGCCCGCTTGCGTTTGCTCAAGTCGACAGCAGCGACGAGTACGAACCGACCCCACAGGAAGAAACGACGCAGGATGATCCAGGCACCTACAACAGTTACGACACTGAGCAAGATAAAGGTTCGGATGTAGGTACTGAGTACGAAGAGGAAGAGCAAGAATTCACTTACGAAGAAGAGGAAGAGGAGCAAGAAGTACCCGCCACCGATGAAGAGGAGGATGATTCCGGCTGGTAATTTGCAATCTTTAAGGAATAACTTTTCTCGGGCTCAAGGATGAGTCGATGGATGCCCCGCCCACTGCGGGGCATCTTTGTGTGTGGCCGTTAACAGCATCAACCAAAGCGCACGATATAATTTCGCGCTAAGGTGTTAAGCACCGGCGAGCTTAATAATTTGACGACGCTACCCACAAGGATGTCCCAATGCCGCTGAACTGGTCGCCCCTCAAATGGGCAGAAAAGCCCCAACTGCCCAAGGCCGAGGGCCGCATAGCGGCGATTGACCTGGCCCGTGGTATCGCCATCGGCTTGATGATTATTAGCCACGCGGTCAGCGGATTAGTGGGTATTCGCAACGTGCCTGATTGGGGCATGGTGCCGATCCATTTTCTGACCAAATTTTCTTCTTCGCTGTTTATTCTGGTCTTTGGCATTGCGCTGGCGGTGGCGTTTCTTTCCTACACTCAAAGCGATGACTGGCCTAAGCGTCGGTTAAAGTTATGGCTACGCGCCGTAGAAGTATGGTTTTGGTATAAGGCGCTGCTGGTCATCGAAATGCTGCCCTTTTACCCGCCCAACGAAATCGTCGATGCGCTCCTCTATGGCCGTTTTGCGATTTGGGTCGAAATCTTAGGCTTCTACGCCATCGCGCTGCTTTGGGTGCCGCTAATGTTGCCACTATGGGCGCGGGCGCCGCTCTGGGGTCGACTTGCCACCATTGGCGCGTTAATCGCGCTGACTATTTGGCTGCAAAGCCTTACGTTTGGCGGCAACGATATTCTGAAGGCGCTGCTGGTCGATCATGAAGACCACTACACCTGGGGGCAAATTAGCCGTGCGCCGATGATTCTCGTCGGGCTGCTTATCGGCGAAGCGCTGCTCCGCTGCTACTTCGACTCCGCCAAACGGCGCCGCTTAGTGCTCACTCTGTTAAGCCTGGGTGCGCTGATGGTGGCGGGGTTTTATGCATTGGCATTTGTCAGCGGCGATGTACCTGCGGCGATGCTAGCGGTGGCCAATAATGTCGGCAAACACCCGCCAGGGCTTGGGTTTATGCTGTTTAGCGTGGGCGGTGCGCTGATGCTGTTAGCCCTTGCGTTAGCCGGTGGCGCCAAAGCCGCGAAGGCACTTTTGCCGCTGACGATGGTCGGTTCAGATGCCCTTAAAGCGTTTATTTTCCATATTGTGATGGTTTTCTTAGTGCTGCGCTTTTTGTGGGAAGGCGAGGGGATGTACACCTATCCACAGGCACTGGGCGTAGGTGGCCTGTTGATACTTGGCGCCGCGGCGTGGATTTGGGTGACCCGCTGGATGGCGAACCATCGTTAAAAGCAATCAATAACTGCTGGAGTGACCAATTGCGACACTGGATACAACGTGGACTAATGGCAGTAGCGCTGCTGGTTGCGCTCCCGATTTACGCAGATGGGTATAATACAAATTGGTACTATGAGGTCGATAAAAAGAGCGCTTGGCAGGGTGATTTAACCGCTCGCTTGAAGGCCATTGAAGGTGTCTTTGAGGGTCAACTGGGCGTTTATGTACAAAACCTCGCCAGTGGCGAAGCGTTTTCATGGCGTGCCCATGACCCTTGGTATTTAGCCTCGCTGATTAAAATACCGGTGGCGGCACAGGTACTCGCAGAGCGTCAGGCGGGCACGCTAACACTGGATGATCGGTTAACGCTGGCGCGCAGTGACTTTGTCGATGGCGCGGGGCCTACTAATTGGCACGACCCCGGCACGCCTATCTCCATTCGTTACTTGATGGAGCAGATGATTACCGTCAGCGATAACACCGCCACCGATATGCTGATTGACCGCGTGGGGCTGGCGGCAGTTAACGCACGCGCCCGTGCGATGATCGCCGCAAGCGGCGGTAACCCCGATGAGATGGGCCCTATCTCTAAACTGGTCGGCGTGCGCCAAGGCGTTTACGGTGAACTCCACCCTGACGCACGAGAACTTGGCGGAATGGATTTTATCGCCCTGCGACAGCACTCGGTGAGCCAGCGCGGGCAGGCGTTAGCGCGCGTGTTAGGCGTTAGCACTGATACTTTCGCCCAGCCTGATTACGACCATGCGTTTGATGCTTACGAAGCCACCGGTGAAAACGTGGGCACCCTAAGCGCCTTTGGCGACCTGCTTGCCAGCCTGCACCCTGCTCGACAAGCAGGTGCCATGGAAGATGTAAATGACGAGCAGCGGCAAACACTGTTGGCGCTGATGCTGCGAACCCGTTCCGGTAAACAGCGTCTTAAGGCGGGCCTTGGAAGCAGCATAAGCTTCGCCCATAAAACCGGTACTCAGCAGCGGCGTAGCTGCGATGCAGGGATTGCCGAGCGTGATAATGCCGATAGTACAACACAAGGGCCGTGGGTGATTGTCAGTTGTACTCGCGGCCCTGCGGCGGTGAGTGCCCACGAACGAGCCTTGACTCGCGTAGGTGAAGCGTTGCGCTATAGCGGTGCTCTCGGCAAGCCGTGATAAACTATTGCCCTTTTAAAAGTGACACCCCAGAAAGAAAATTACAGAAAGAACATCAAACTCAGTCAGGAGAAATTTATGACACGCGCCAGCGCCCGCCACATTTTGGTCAGCAGTGAAGAGCAGTGCCTAGCACTCAAAGAAGAAATTCAAAATGGCCGCGACTTTGCCGAAGTCGCTAAAGAGCACTCCAGTTGCCCCTCTAGTCGTCAAGGTGGCGATCTCGGTAGTTTTGGCCCCGGCCAGATGGTGCCCGAGTTCGATAAGGTTGTCTTCAACGACGAAGTAGGTCAGGTACACGGCCCGGTGAACACCCAGTTTGGTTACCATCTGTTGGAAATTACCGAACGCACTTAACTTTTCCTAACCAAACGCTCTTAATTGCGCCTAAAAGGCCGTCAAGCGTTGCGGTCATTCGACCGCAACGTGAGGAGTACGCCTTGAACGACCCGATTATTACGATTAACGGCCTGAACAAAACCTACGAGGGTGGCTTTCAGGCGTTGACCCATATCGATTTAACTATCCAGCGCGGCGAGATATTTGCTCTGCTTGGCCCCAATGGGGCGGGTAAAACCACGCTGATTAGTGTGGTTTGCGGATTGGTTAATCCCACCGCGGGTCATGTGTTGGTAGACGGTTTCGATAATATTACCCACTACCGTCAAGCCCGTGAGCGTATTGGGCTAGTACCCCAAGAGTTGACCAACGAAGCGTTTGAAACCGTCTGGAACACCGTCAGTTTCAGCCGTGGTCTGTTTGGCAAAGCGCCCAATCCTGCGCATATCGAAAAAGTGCTCAAGTCGCTGGCGCTTTGGGATAAGCGCAACAACCGCTTGATGACACTCTCGGGTGGCATGAAGCGCCGTGTGCTAATCGCCAAAGCGCTCTCCCACGAGCCGCGCATACTGTTTCTGGATGAGCCCACCGCAGGGGTCGACGTTGAACTGCGCCGGGATATGTGGGAAGTCGTGCGCCAGCTACGCGATAACGGCGTGACGATTATTTTAACCACCCACTACATCGAAGAAGCCGAAGAGATGGCCGACCGCATCGGCGTTATCAATCGCGGTGAGCTGGTGCTGGTGGAAGGAAAAGCGGCGTTAATGAGCAAACTGGGCAGCAAACAGCTAACCCTGAACCTGCACAGCCCGCTGACAGAGATACCTGCAAACCTGCAGCGCTTTGAGCTAAGCCTGGCCGCTGAAGGGCATGAGCTGATCTATACCTACGACGGTAGCCAGGAAGAGGACGGTCACGCGATTTCGGAGCTATTGACCGCACTTGAGCGAGAGGGCGTCACCTTTAAAGATCTGAATACTCGGCAAAGCTCGCTTGAAGATATTTTTGTTGATTTGGTTAAGGAGCGAGCATGAACCTGCATCCCGTTCGCGCTATCTATATGGCGGAAATGGCGCGCACGCGCCGCACGCTACTGCAAAGTATTGTCTCGCCGGTCATCTCCACGTCGCTTTACTTCGTCGTCTTTGGTGCCGCGATTGGCTCGCGAATCAGTGAGGTCAACGGGGTTAGCTACGGCGCCTTTATTGTGCCGGGTCTGATTATGCTGATGTTGCTCACCCAGAGCGTCTCAAACGCCTCTTTCGGCATTTTCTTCCCCAAGTTTTCCGGCAGTATTTACGAGCTGCTGTCGGCGCCTATCTCGCATTTAGAGATTGTGATCGGCTACGTGGGAGCGGCGGCTTCGAAATCGATTCTGCTGGGGCTGATTATTTTGGCTACCTCGGGCTTGTTTGTACCGCTGGAAATAGCCCACCCGTTCTGGATGCTGACCTTCCTGGTGCTAACCGCCGTCACCTTTAGCCTGCTGGGTTTTATCATCGGCATCTGGGCCGATGGCTTTGACCGGCTACAGCTGGTGCCGCTGCTAGTGATTACCCCGCTGACCTTTTTAGGGGGCAGCTTCTACTCCATCGATATGCTGCCGCCGTTCTGGCAAACCATCACGTTGGCTAACCCCGTGGTGTACCTGGTGAGCGGCTTTCGCTGGAGTTTTTACGGTATCAGCGATGTAAGCCTTGCCGCGAGTGTGGGCATGATTGCCCTCTTTCTCGCGGCTTGCCTGGTCGCCATTGGCTGGATTTTCCGTACCGGTTACCGCCTTAAACCCTGATTTTTTTAAACCCTGGAAGCTAGTAGACCTTTATGCCACTACTGCAAAGTATTGTGCACCGCCTCGATCCGACGCTTGACGGTGAGCGCCTAACCCTAACCGCCGCGCCCCAATCAGAGCAGGCAGCGCCCAGTGACGATTCGGTGATGGCGAGCCTGGTGGGTGCGCTTAACGACACCTACAACACCAAGCCCAAAGGCTGGGGGCGCTTTGCCGAAGAGGGCGAACAGGCAGGGCCCCTGGCCATGTGGCTGCGCGACTATTTGGCGGGTGATAAAAGCTTTGCTGAGCTTTCTGTTGCGCTGGCCGAAAGGCTCGCCAAGCAGCTTCAGGAGCAGCTGTCAGTAAGTGGTTACTTAGTGTTCAGCCACCAGCGCCAGGGCGATACTGAAACGCTGCTGATGGCATTGGTGCACCAGCGCGAAGGGATTGGCATTAATGAGGGTCACCACGCGGTGCCTGCTGCCCAGCTCAACACCGGCCAGCTTACCCTGGCGGCGCGTATCAACCTTACCCAATGGCAGAGCGAGGCACCCAGTGCCCAGTATGTCTCGTTCCTTAAAGATCGCGGCGGTAAAAAACTCGCCGAGGGCTTGGTGGCATTGCTGGGTATGGAAGAGGGCGTCGATGCCCCGGCAGAAACCCGCACGCTGCTGAAAGCGTTTAGCGACTACGTTGAGAAAGAGGATTACGACGACGAGGTGAGTCGTGAAAAAACCGACACGCTGGTGGATTACGCCAATGAACAGCTGCGCCGCGGCGAGCCAATGACGCTGGAAGAGCTTTCGGGATTGGTGGACGAACAGCAGCCGAAAGCGTTTTACGACCATATTCGCAACGCCGATTACGGGCTCTCGCCGGAGATACCCCCTGATAAACGCACCTTGAGTCAGTTCCGCCGCTTTACCGGCCGAGCGGGTGGCGTCTCTATTAGTTTTGATTCGCACCTGCTGGGTTCTAGCATCGAATACGACGCCACTCAGGATCGCTTGATTATCAAGCAAGTGCCCAAGCAGTTAAGAGAGCAGCTTACCAAGAAGGATTGAGGTAAGGACGACGCTGTAGCTACCTAGGAGCCCCCTATGCTGAACGCCATTAGTGATTTCTTCCAGCGCACCCTGGCGCAACCCGAGCAGCGCGAAAATCAAACGCTCACGTTGGAGCTGGCCACTGCCGCGCTGCTGTGTGAAATCGTTCGCGCCGACTACGAAAACACCGACGAAGAGCTTGCCGCGCTGCGTAGTATGCTAACTGAGCGCTATCGTCTAAGCGCAAGCGATGTGGACGAGTTAATGGCGCTGGCGCAAGCCGAAGTAGATGATGCCGTCGATCACTACCAGTTTGTTAGCTTGATCAAAGAGCACTATAACTACGATCAGCGCTGTGAGCTGGTCGCGCAGATGTGGCAACTGGCCTGGGCCGACGGCAACGTTGACCCTTTAGAAGAACACCGTATTCGTCGTTTGGCAGACTTACTGCATGTTAGCCATAGCGATTTTATCCGTACCAAACTGCAGGTAGAGGAGCGCAATAAACCCGATGCATAACCGTAACGAAGACTCGAATTTAATGGATCTAATCAGCTCGATTGAGCATATGGAGCAGGATGCTTCGCGGGTCAGCGTTGACGATGTTGTTCACGCCGTTGGACGGCGCTCGTTTGGGCCGCTGCTGTTGGTCGCTGGGATCATTACGCTCACCCCCATTATCGGTGATATACCCGGCATGCCGACGTTAATGGCTGCGCTGGTACTGTTGGTTTCCGTACAGCTGCTAGCGGGGAGTGAAGCATTTTGGTTGCCCGGCTGGCTGCTGAAGCGTTCGATTTCCCAGCAAAAGTTCGATAAAGGCATTCAGCTGATGAAAAAGCCTGCCCGCTGGATAGATGGGCTATTGCGGGTACGGTTACCTTGGCTGACGGGCTATATCGGTATTCGGGTAACAGCCGTGGTGTGTTTATTGATTGCCTTGGCCATGCCGCCGATGGAGTTTATTCCCTTTTCGGCCAACGGGGCGGGGCTTGCGCTTACCCTGTTAGGGTTAGGCTTGGTTGCCCGTGATGGTATCGTGCTACTGCTGGGGTTCGTGCTGTTCGGCGCCACCTGCGCCTTCATTACGATGAGCCTGATATAACAAAACCTGAGATAACAAAAGGAGTATCGGCATGTCTGATCCGGTTTCAACGCCGCCGCCTAAACCCCCAGAGAGCCAGCACCACTGGGAGCGGCGCATTGAAACGGCGCTGTGGAATTCGCGCTTTTTGGTGATGTTGGCGGTCGTACCCAGCTTATTGGGTTCGTTGATGCTGTTTATCGTCGGTACCGTGGACATTTTCAAGGTAGTCGCTGATGTGATGGGATACTACCTACTGGGTGGCACCCAGGACATTCACGACAGCCTGGTGCCGGATATCATCATTGCCGTGGATATCTATCTGATTGCGATCGTATTGCTGATTTTCGGCTTAGGTGTTTACCGGCTGTTTGTCTCCCGCATTGATCAGGCTGAAGAGAGTAATTTGCGCCATCCCTTTAATGTCGCCTCATTAGACCAACTGAAAGATAAAATCGCCCGGGTGGTGATTCTGGCGGTGATTATTGAGTTTTTCCGCGCCGTGGTAGATATCCGTTTTGCCACGCCCCTGGAAGCTATCTATTTAGCCCTTTCAGTATTGGCGCTGGCGGCCGCGCTCTATTTAATGAGCCTAGGCCACAAAGGCGAGTAAGCGTGCCTGTGCTACTCGTCATTTTCAGCTAACAAACCGTCTACCAGTCTGTTTAACCGCTGTTGGAACTGCCCACCCGGCGAGGGTGGGTTAGGGTCTGAGGTGATCACTACGGTCATCTCCCGTTCTGGAATAACATAAAGCGCCTGACCGCCGTAGCCACGCCCGTAGTACACATCTTCGCCTGCCAACTGAGTAATAAACCAACCAAAGCCGTATCCGTCGCCAGTCCAGCGCGATGTACCGCGCGGCTGCCACGACTCTTCTACCCAACCTTCAGGCAGAACGCGCTGCTCGTCTCCTGCCCCATTAACCACAATGCCATCATTCCGATACAGCTCGCCCACCTCAATCAATGCCCGTGGTGAGAGCTGCATATCATTGCCGCCAAAATAGATCCCTTGCGGGTCGCGTAGCCAGGGGCGAATGGTGATATTAAGCGGATCTCCCAATAGGCGCTGGGCAAGGGAATGGGTCGTTTCGCCGCTGGCGTGGGTGAGCGCAGCGGAAAGTAGATGGCTGGTGCCGGTGGAGTAGAGCATCTGCCCACCCGGCTCATCGACGAATGGGCGCGTCATCGCATCGTTCACCCAGTTGGCGCTGGCCACCCAGGCGCCATAGTTGCTGCCAGAAGTGCGCTCAAGCCCCGCCTGCTGGGCGAGCAGGTGGGCCACGGTAATGTCCCCAACTTGTGGATCAATACCGCTAGGTAGATGTTCGCCAAACAGCTCCACCATGGGTTGATCAGTTGATTCAATGATGCCTGCTTCAATCGCCGCCCCAGTAATGGCAGCCAGCACCGTTTTCGACAGCGATTTAATGTTCGCAGGTGAGGCCACTCCCGGCCCACCCTGGTGAAGTTCGTGGATAATCTCACCGTCGTAGGCCACCACCACGCTGTGTACGCGTTCAAGCTGGCCGGTTTGCTGGTCTAGTATCTGAAGTGCGTTTGTAGAAGGCTCATTAGCGGCTGCATAGGTGGCGGGTAATAGCGAAGTAACAGCAAACGAAACAAGCAAAGCAGTAGCGCGCATCGCAACACCTTAGGCAAGTAAGTGGCAAAGGTTCGAGGTGTAGAAGTGGCTGAGGTTCCACAACCGATACTCGCTAGAAGTAAGATCAGGTAGTACTTTCTGAGTCTGGGGCCATGTTTCTGAGGTTTTAAGGTTCATATTTGGACTTTTATGGTCATTTTCAGTATATAGTGGGTTATAAATGAGCCATTATTTAGAGGTTTTCTATGGCCCTGACTCACTCTCTACTTGCTCCTGGCGAACTGTCCCAGCAGGTCGGTGCCAATGCACGAGAAGCGCGACTGGCGCAGAACCTTTCCCGTAAAACCTTGGCGCAGATGGCAGGTGTTTCCGAGTCCACCATTAAACGATTCGAATCCAGTGGGCAAATAACTCTCGATGGTCTAGTGCTCATTGCCACAGCGCTGGGCGCCACACGCCAAATTGCCGAGCTATTCGAGCAGGAACACCCCGTCTCACTTGAAGAGATCAAGCAGACGGGGCGTACCCGGGGGCGAAAATGAAGCGTATCAACAGCGTAGAGGTGCTGTTAGCGGGTAATCCTGTGGGGGAGCTGGTCGCTAGCCGACAGGGCATCTACTTTGCCTACCACCCTCATTGGGTGGCGGAAGGCTTCAATTTGTCGCCTCTGAACATGGGTTTTACTACCCAACCACAGAAGGCGCTGGATCCACTTCTTTTTGCTGGTCTACCGGGAGCATTTGCTGACTCGCTGCCTGATGGCTGGGGAATGCTGCTATCACGATGACCACGCTAAGAACTTCGCTTTTTTGTATGACCAAGGTCGATGGACACTAGCTCCTGCTTACGACCTGACTTATTCCCCTGTCCGGGGCTATGCAGATGAGCATACAACATCTTTCAGTGGGGCAGGCCTGGCTACACGTAAAAAGCTCAAACAGGTTTGCGCCCCTTTCAGGTACTTAACCCCGGATCTCTATATTGAGCAAACCCTTGATGCTCTATCCGAATGGTCATTCCTTTGCCGAGAATTAGAAATCGATGCAAAGCAGCAGAAAATGATTCAGCGAGCATTCGACGAGAAACGCCAGCGTCTCGGATAACGCTATCAATGCGGCCACGCTAATACAGCCACTTTCTAAGAGGGAGATGCAGCCACATTACGCAAAAGCAGAAAAAGCCTGCTAGGATGGGTGTGTTGGCTCATGGGTAAGCAAGCCTTTGATTTCTCTAAAACGCAATAAGCAAGGAGCGCCCTATGCGTAATATTATCTACATTATTGGTCTGATCGTGGTTGTGCTGTTCATTCTGTCGATGCTAGGCCTGCGCTAAGCGATATAGAACATAGACTCTATAGAGCTAGGCTTTAGCAAATAAGCCCGCGCAACAAAAACCGCCCGAAGCGCTTGCTTGTGGGCGGTTTTTTATAAGGGCTTTTCGTCGCTCAGTGTGGAATTAACTCTGCCAGCATGAGTGTAACTCCCGTGGGAGGGAGCTTCAGCTCGCGAATGTTTGGGCTATTAGCAGGATGAAGTCAAGGGGATGCCTGCGGCACTCTTCATCGAAGTGTCGAACCACCGCTGACGCAGCCTCCCACAACAGATAGCTGGCTTAGTGGTTGCGATCGGAACTGTGAGATAAAAAATAGCCAACCAATCTTAAATCCACATCAGATAACGAATAGCCTTTATAAGTCTCTTATACGCTCTTCTGATCAGCAATGCGTGGCAGCAGCAGATGTTAAGCGCAATCAGCAGCCCCCTGGCCAAACATATCAAACATTATTTCACGACCAAGACGGGTCAAAACAAAGCGACCATACTCATTGAAAGTGGCCGCTTCACTGGCTTCCATGACCTTCTGACAGGTTGCCCAGGTGGGCGCTGCGGCACAAAGTGTGAGCAATTCACGGTGCGCTAAACCGCGTTGGGGCAAGGTAATGGTTTCAAGCACATGGCCATTGTCATAGAGCAGCTCAGCGGCAATCGATAAACACTGACGAAGGCTTCGTTGAACGTTCGCAGTAGTCGACAGCCCATGTGACGAGGGGGCAGCGTGTTCTTTCGTAAGCTCGGGAGTCATTGCATGTTCTCCAGCGGTCAGCACCAAATCGGGCTTGTTGCAGCGCATTATAAACCAAGGTCGATGTTAGACCAAGGTCTATAATTTAGAGGGAGTCCCCCACTATTGAACTCATCAACGGTGGGTCAATGTGCTACGCTCGCTACCATATATTTTAGCGAGTTAATAAGTCATGCATATCAGTGTATTCGGAACCGGTTATGTCGGCCTTGTCGCAGGCGCCTGCTTAGCCGATGTTGGTCATCAAGTCACCTGTATGGATGTTAATGCTGAGCGAATTGATCAGCTTAAGGGCGGAGAGGTGCCGATATTTGAGCCAGGGCTAAGCACTATCGTTGCCCACAACGTGGCGGCTGGCCGTTTACGCTTTACTGCTGACGCTGCCCAGGCGGTAGCCGATGGCGAACTGCTGTTTATTGCCGTGGGAACGCCGCCCGACGAAGATGGCAGTGCCGACCTACGCTATGTACTAGAAGTGGCGCGCACGATTGGCCAGCATATGGATAGCTATAAGCTGGTGATTGATAAGTCTACCGTGCCGGTGGGCACTGCAGAAAAAGTCCACGCTGCTATCAGCGATGTGCTCGAACAACGCGGTGTATCGCTCGCGTTCGATGTGTGTTCGAACCCTGAGTTTATGAAGGAGGGGGCAGCGATAGATGACTTTACTCGTGGCGCGCGGATTATCGTCGGTACAGAAAGCGAGCGGGTGAAAGCGCATATGCAAGAGTGCTACGCCCCCTACAACCGCAACCACGAAAAGTTGATGTTTATGAGCGTGCGGGCTGCCGAGCTAACCAAATACGCTGCCAATGCCATGCTCGCCACCAAAATCAGCTTTATGAACGAGATCGCCAATCTTGCCGAACGGCTCGAGGTGGATGTCGAAGACGTACGCCGAGGGATTGGCAGCGACCCACGTATTGGCTACCACTTTATCTACCCTGGCTGCGGTTATGGTGGCTCTTGCTTCCCCAAAGATGTCCAGGCATTAGAGCGGGCAGCGCGTCAACTAGGCTATACGCCGGAACTGCTCAGCGCCGTCGAATCGGTTAATTTGCGTCAAAAGCAAACCCTGTTCACAAAACTGCAAGACAACCTAGGCAGTCTAAGTGGCAAGACTATTGCTGTTTGGGGCTTGGCCTTTAAACCCAACACGGATGATATGCGCGAAGCCCCTAGCCGCACGTTAATGGAAGCACTCTGGCAAGCGGGCGCTAAGGTGCAGGCGTTCGACCCTGAAGCCATGACAGAGTGCCGCCGCATTTATGGCGAGCGGGATGACCTAATGCTGGCAGGAGATCGGATTCAGGCAGTGAAAGGAGCTGATGCTTTGGTTATCTGCACCGAGTGGAAAGAGTTTCGCAGTGTCGATTTTGATTGGCTAGCCGACCAGCTGGCTGAAAAAGTCGTCATTGATGGGCGTAACTTGTACACGCCAAGTGCTGTTGAAGAAGCGGGGCTGCGTTACATAGGGGTGGGGCGGAAAAGCCACGATTAGGTAGCGAGCTAAAAAAAGGTTTAAGTTTAATGTTAAATGGTCGATAGTTATTAACTACTAGGATGATAAATTACTTCACGAGCAGTGTAATCAGTAGCGTGATGACGTTATAAAAGAGGACGGTAAAGTATGGCTTCCATTTCATCACTTGGTATTGGCTCAGGCTTGGATCTCAACGGTTTATTGGATCAGTTGAAAGAGGCCGAGGAACAGAAGCTTGTGCCGATTCTTGAGCGGCAGGAAACACAGCAGACCAAAATTTCCGCTTATGGTCAGTTGAAGAGCGCGCTCTCTCAGTTTCAAACTGCCGCTGATGCGCTTAATGACAGCACTCTTTACGAAAGCCTTTCCACTAACGTGGGTGGTTCAGCCATCACCGCCGCTGCTGATGCGGAAGCACAGCCAGGTAGCTATAATGTTACCGTCGACACTCTAGCCACTCGCGGCACGCTTGCTTCAGAAGGGGTAGCCGCCGCAGATGAGGGCATCACCGCTGCTGACCAAAAATTAACCCTGAACTTCGCTGATGGTTCCACCCAAGAGATCGATATAGCGTCAGGCAGCACTCTGGAAGGTATTCGCGATACGATTAACGCCACTGAAGACGCTGGCGTGAACGCGACTATTATTAATGATGGTACCAATTTCCGCCTCGCACTTAGCTCTAGTGAAACCGGGGCAGATGCCTCTATTGCCGATTTCAGTTTTGACGGTGCTGCCCCGTTCACTTCAGATACCGCTAATACGCTGCAAAGCGGTACTGATTCAGCGCTTACCGTTAACGGTATTGATATCACCAGCTCCACTAATCAAGTTGAAGGCGCTATCCAGGGCGTGACGCTAAACCTTCAAGAAGAGGGTGATAGCACGGTCTCCGTTGAGCAAGACACCCGCGCTGTTCGCGAGGCTGTTACCAATTTTGTAGAGGCCTATAACGGTCTCAAAGATAAAATTGGCGATTTAACCAGCTTCAATTTTGAAACCGGCGAGGCAGGCGAGCTGTTGGGAGACGGTACCGTCCGTACCGTCGAGTCTCGCTTGCGTGATGTGCTGGGTGGGGCTGTGGAGGGTGAGCTCTCCATTCTTAGCGATATCGGTATTTCGCACAAGTACGATAGCGGGCTGGGGTATAGCAAACTTGAGGTCGATCAAGACAAGCTTGATGATGCCATTGCTAATAACCAAGGTGCGCTTGCAACCTTCTTCGCAGGCGATTCGGATGAGGCGGGTATGGCAGGGCAAATTAATACAGCTGTCGAACAATTGCTTGGCTCTAATGGCCGCGTGGAAGGAGCGATTAGCGGGGCGGAAAATCTCAACAAGTCGCTTGTAGAGCAATACACCCGTATGGAGCAATCAATTGAGCAGACGATGTCTCGTTACCGCAGCCAGTTTGGTCAACTGGATGGCATGATTGCGCAAATGAACCAGACCAGCAGCTATCTTACCCAACAGTTCGATGCATTAGACGCCCAACTAGGCCGTGGCTAATCCGCTCTGTTGCTTTCCCTCCTCGTCCCCAATGAACGCCTGCGCTAAGCAGGCGTTTTTATTAGCAAAAGAAGAATAATTAACTTAGCGAAAGAAAAAGCGCTAAAGTTGCCCGCTAATCAGCCGATAAAATTACATACCACAATTGCCAGCGTGCCCATGCGCTGAATGTTTCAGGTTTAGCCTTTTTTACTGAGGAACAGTCAATATGGCGACGATAACCTCCCTTGGCGTTGGCTCGGGTCTGGACCTGACTGGCCTATTGGATCAACTGCAGAAAGCAGAGCGCGGCAAGCTTGCGCCCATTACGCAGCAGAAAACACAACAGCAAGCCAAGGTTTCGGCCTATGGCCAGCTGCAAACATCGCTGAACGCTTTTAAAGACGCCGTAGGAAAAATCAACGACCCTGAACTCTATCAGAGCCTTTCTGCCAATGTGCAGGGAGAGGGCGTAAAAGCAACAGCCACAGCCGATGCATTGCCCGGCAGTTACCGCGTTCAAGTTAGCCAGTTGGCCACCGCAGGCACGCTTGCGTCTACCCGCGTTACCGATCAAGATGCTGCGCTCGACTTACAAGGTGCAACTGCATTTCAGTTGAGCTTCGGCAATGGCGATAGTGTCGATATTGCCCTAACAGCCGATAGCAGTCTAAGCGATATTCGTGATGCAATTAATGCGGACAAAGAGTCGGGAGTCAGTGCCTCTATCATCAATGACGGTACGGGCTATCGATTGGCGTTAAGTTCAAAGGAAAGCGGCGCTGAGGCCTCCATTAACAGTTTTAGTTTTGTGGATGCTGGTGGTTTGGCTGTAGCTGGCCCCTTTGGTGAAGACGCCGCTACTCAGCAGATGGGTAAAGACGCTGTGTTGAAGGTCAATGGTATTGATATCACCAGTGCCAGTAACCAAATTGAAGATGCGATTCAAGGCGTCACACTCAACATTGCAAGTTTAGCGTTGGAAGACGGCGGGACGGCTACCAGTACGGTAAGTGTTGAACGCAACACCCTGGGGGTGCGCGAGGCGGTAGGTGCATTCGTCAAAGCCTATAACGGCTTAGAAGGCACAATCAATAACCTGACAAAATACGATAGTAAAACCCAGACCGCCGGCAAGCTGCTAGGAGACAGCACGGTGCGCACCATAGAGTCTCGGTTGCGCAGTGTGATGATAGGCAGTGTTGCAGGCAGTGAGCTTTCAACCCTTAACCAGCTAGGTATTACCTTGCAGCGTGACGGTACGCTAAAACTTGATGAAGACAAGTTAAGTGATCTAGCGGCCAACAGTCCTGACGCGCTCAGCGATTTTTTTGCAGGCAAAGATGAAGCGAGTGGCATGGCTGGGCAGCTAACCACGACGTTAACTAACCTGTTGAGCGATAACGGGACTATCAAAGGGGCCATTACGGGAGCGGAGAATCGCGTAAAAAGTTTAGATGAGCGCTACGCACGTATGGAAAAGACCATTGAGAGCACCATCGACCGCTATCGCAAACAGTTTGGTCAGTTGGATGGCATGATCGCGCAAATGAACCAAACCAGCTCTTACCTTACCCAGCAGTTTGATGCACTTGACGCTCAGTTAGGCCGCAAAAAGTAGAGCCATCTCAGCAGGCATTGTTTTAACATGACAAAACAGCGCTAAGCGCTGTTTTGTCGTTGTGGGAAGCAGCTTTAGCTCACGAAGATTTCTGCTTCCAGCCGGACTGTTGCAATCGTGGGAGGTAGCTTTAGATTGCGACGCTTTTTGCTTCCAGCTGGACTGGTGCAATTGTGGGAGGTAGCTTTAGCTCGCGACCAAAGCGCGGTGTCATCGCAAATCCAGTGAAGCGATCTCATACTCTCACGGCCACCCCGCCCAAGCATGAAACTCTTCACTATTCAGTTACCAACGTTTACATCTTTTTTTACCACTTCCCCTAAAGAAACCCCACGCGCTGCCGTTAATTAATATAACGGCACAAACAGTGGCCGAAAGCAGGCCTCAGGGCCAGTGTCCAAAGCAAGGAGTATCATCCCATGTCAGTGATCAATACCAACATCACAGCAATGATCGGCCAAAACAACCTTGGCAAATCACAGAACGCACTGTCTACCGCCATGGAGCGTTTGTCCTCTGGTCTGCGCATCAACAGCGCTAAAGATGACGCCGCTGGTCAAGCCATCGCCAACCGTATGACTTCACAGATCACTGGTCTGTCTCAGGCTCAGCGTAACGCCAACGACGGTATCTCCGTTGCGCAAACCGCTGAAGGCGCCCTGAACCAAGTAAACGACAACCTGCAGCGTATTCGTGAACTGGCCGTTCAGTCTCAGAACGACACCAACTCTGCTGACGACCGTGCTTCCATCCAGGACGAAATTGATCAGCGTTTGACCGAGATCAACCGCATCTCTGAACAGACTGACTTCAACGGCGTTAAAGTTCTGGCCCAAGATCGCAGCCTGTCTATCCAGGTAGGTGCCAACGACGGTGAATCAATCGACGTTGCACTGGAAAAAATTACTGCTGACACACTGAGTCTGGCTAGCTTTAACGTTAATGGCCCCGGTGCGAATCTTGGTGCTGCAACTGCAACTGACTATACAACAGCATACGGTGAAGGTACGGGTGTAGCCAATAATACTGTTTCCGCAACTGGTTTCAAGAATGAACTAGCCACGAATTTGGGTATCGCCACTGGTTCCGTTGCTACTGCGGGCACAGCCCAAGTAGACGATAACGGCAACTGGTATGTGGATGTCAGTATTACTGCTGCAAGTGAATCAGAAGTTAAAGCTTTGGGTCTGCAGGGTATCGAAGCTATTTCAGGTACCGCAGTTACTTTCCAAGTAGCGCTTGATCCTTCTGAGGCCACCGTTACTACAGGTAACACCACTGCTGCTTATACTGTTGACGGTGCAAGCTTGGGTGCAAAAGACCTTCTGAACTCAGCGACAGCTAACCCGATGGAGCAGCTTGATAAGGCTTTGAAGCAAGTCGACGAGCTTCGCTCTGGCTTGGGTGCGATTCAAAACCGTTTCGAGTCTGCGATAACCAACTTGCAAACTAACGAAACTAACCTCTCCGCTGCTCGTTCACGTATCGAAGATGCTGACTACGCCAGTGAAGTGGCCAACATGACTCGTGCTCAGATCCTGCAACAGGCGGGTACCTCTGTACTGGCCCAGGCTAACCAAACGCCGCAGAACGTACTGTCTCTGCTGGGCTAAGCCTCCGCTATACTCATCCGAACTTTCGGATTACCTACAGGCTCCCTTCTGGGGGCCTGTCTTGTTTTAAAGACTGTCTCGAAATCAGTTAGCAACTATATTCAGCGCTTTTCCTACCTTTGCGAGGCGAGTTAATCATGTACGCTGTTCGCATAGCTTAACCGCCTTCAGGATGTTCTCTATCATGTCAAATAAAAAGCCTTATCGCTCAGCAAGCAATGCTCATCAACGCACCTTAGATGCGAGGGGAACAACGCAAGCATTAAAGAAAGCCAAAGAGCGTACGGTACAGAAACCAACCAATTTAGCTGCGTGGAAACAGTTGGGTGCGGAGCTTTCTGCGGTCGGACAGTTTGAAGAGGCATTAATAGCACTGGAACGAGCTAGTGCTTTGGTTTCTGATGATGCTGAAACGTTAGCGCTAAAAGGCCGGATAACACATCAAGCGGGTAATCCCGAGCAGGCGCTGGTGTTTTTACATGAAGCCATCAAGTTAAATCCAAATTATGCCAAAGCACAGCATTATATTGGTTATATTTATTACACCCAGGCACGTTTTAATGAGGCTCTAAAGCACGCTGAAACAGCCTGTGAGTTGATGCCTGACGATGTAGATATGCTCAATACCTTGGGCAATACTTTGTTGCAGACATTTGAATATAATCGTGCTAGGGATGCGCTTGAAAAAGCCGCGAGATTAGCCCCCAAAAACTACCTTTCATGGAATAATTTAGGTAATGTTTATAATGCCATTGGTGATCTTGATAAAGGACTCGAAAGTTACGGGCAAGCCCATCGTGTAAATCCGCAGGCACCGGGCCCTTTTTCTAATATTATAACTACTTATCACTATCATCCTGATAAAACAGGAGAAGAGATTACAGCTTTATGTAAGCAATGGGAAAGTAAATTTTTACCAGACGTTACAGTCCTGCCTCATAGTAAGCTAAATGACCCCCAAAAACTTCTGAGGGTTGGTTTGATCTCAGACGGTTTTCGAGGACATCCTGTGGGGAGAATGATCACATCAGCTTTAGAGCATGTTTCAAAAAGCCAGATAGCTTTTTATTTTTACAGCACTAACAATGCTTCCGATGGTATTACCGAAAGGCTTAAATCGGTAGCTGAGCAGTGGATGAGTGTACAGCCGTTAAAAGATCAGCAGGTTGCTGAGCAGGTTGTGAATGATGAGGTTGATATCCTAATTGATTTAGCTGGCCATAATGCTGGCAATAGGGTGCTGGCGGTAAGCATGCGGCCTGCTCCAGTGCAGGTGAAGTGGGTAGGTGGTTTGATTAATACCACAGGGTTATCAGCCATTGATTATTTAATCAGCGACTCCATCGAGACACCTGGAGGTGTTGATGAAGACTATGTGGAAAAACTAATACGTCTACCTGATGACTATATTTGCTATGTGCCACCCAATGGATATGAGCCAAATGTGGGCGTATTACCTGCACTTAGAAATGGCTATATAACGCTAGGTTGTTTTAATAATGCTTCAAAATTAAACAGTGCATTGCTAGACCAATGGGCTAAGATAATGCTAGCACTACCCAATTCTAAGCTAATGCTCAAAAGCATGCAGTATAAGAGTGAGGAGCGTTGCCAAAAAATTAAAGACACCATGGCTCTGTACGGTATTGAGGATGATCGGCTGATAATAGAAGGGCCATCACCACACTCCGAACTTTTAGATGCCTATAATAAAATCGATATTTCCTTAGACCCCTGGCCTTATTCTGGTGGCTTAACTACATGTGAGTCATTTCTAATGGGAGTGCCGGTGGTTTCCCTCCCAGGGCCAACCTTTGCAGGACGCCACAGTGCTACTCATTTGATTAATGCAGGTATGCCAGAACTTGTGGTTAACTCATGGGAGGAGTATCGAGAAAGAGTTTTAGAGCTAGCGTCTGATTTAGATAGCCTTGCCACTATTAGGCAGCACCTTCGTCAAGTCTTATTAGAGTCACCGGTATGCGATGCTTCCCGCTTTGCAAAACATTTTACTGATGCAATGCGCGCTATTTGGCAACGGCACTGTGAAGGAAAGCAGCCAGCCGCTTTAACGTTCGATAAAACAGGGCTGGCGAAATTTGAAGATGAAGAAGCGCCTGTAGATGTTGTTTATGCAGAGAGCCTGGAAGTCGAAACGGCTGGTTTTCACTGGTCACTACCCAGTAAGATTATAGCGCTGGATAATGGTTCAAAACTAGTTGTTGAAAAAGGTATTGATACACTTAGGAAGTTAAATTCATTTGGTATAGTTGCCTTCGACCCCGCAAGCCAAGTAATAAATACTGAGCGGTTTGAGGGCAGCAAAGATGTGCAGGTTTTTACCCATGCTGTTTTAGGAGATGGTAGTTCGGCGACGCTTTATTCGTGCTTAGATCCAGCATTGAGCAGTACCCTGGAACCGATGCCAGTGGAACAACAGTACGGAGCTAACCCTGCTGGTGCAAGCGTGCTTGCTAAGCTTCCAATCAATACTATCGTGTTAGATAGCATCGAAGGCCTGGATAGTCTGGATTGGTTGATTCTGGACGATTTAAGTGATTCGACCGTAATCCTTGAGAATGGTGAAAAAGCCCTTAAAGATACGCTAGTCATCCAAGTGCGTATTGCCTTTCAACCGACGCATAAACGACAGCCAAACTTAGCTGAAATTCAGCACTGGATGTCACGCCATGGTTTCCGTCTATACCGTTTCAACAACCAACAGCACTTAAGCCATCTGCCGAACAGCGTACCAGCGGAAATTCGTCAAGCTACCGAACTTCAAAGTGCCGATGCGGTTTTCCTCCCCACTCACGAGCGGATGGCTGAGCTAAATGAAAATCAACGCTCCAAACTAGCTTTTTTATTGCACACGGTGTATGGCATAAAGGATCTAACATATAAGCTATTGGTTGAAATTGATAAAGAAAAGGCAGAAGAGTATTTGGTTCTACAAAGATTAACTGACGTTAAACCCGAAACAGCTTCGGAGTCATTGTCGAACAAAAAAACTAAGGTGTCGGAAAAAAATGAAGCATTGGAATTTCCGTTGCCTGATGCTCCTTTCATGTCAAATGCAGAACGCAAGCTGTTTAAAAAGTACTTAAAGAAAGCAAAGAGCTATTTTGAATTTGGCTCAGGCGGATCTACAGTTTGGGCGGTAAAAGAAGGCCTGAGAGTAGAGGGTGTGGAAAGTGATGCTAAATGGGTAAGGGCACTTAAAGATGAACTGGGTGATAAGTGTCAAGTTGAATCTGTCGATATCGGGCCAACTAAGGAGTGGGGGTTGCCAGTCTCAGATGAATTCCAGCATCATTTTTCTAAATACAGTCAGGCGATTCATTATCATAAACAGCCATTTGATTTGATTCTTGTGGACGGTCGCTTCAGAGTCGCATGCACGATTGCATCAATTATCCATATTACAGAGCATATGCATAACCAAGAAATGGCTCGGATTTTTATCCATGACTTTTGGAATCGACCACCATACCATGTAGTGCTTGAATTTTTAGAGGTGGTCGAGCAAGTTGATACTGCTGGCGTATTTAAAGTTAGGCAAGGTATTGATAGGGCGGAATTAGACGCTTTGTGGACTAAATTCTCGAAGAACCCGCTATAGGTTGTTTCTTAAAGGAGAGCGCTGCGTTTCGTGTGTTCGAGTTGTGCCAACTCAACGGAATTGCTAAACCAGATGCAGGCACTTTAGTGCCTGCATCTTGTCAGTGATAATTGACCGAGCATTCTGCGTGTATTCATAGACTATTCCCTTAGTCAAGCAGGAGGCTAAGGGCGGGCCTGTTGAGCCTTGCTTTGTGGAGCTTGAGTGGAAAAGCAGAGTGCCAGCAGATGATTGATAAGCTTGAAGCGCTGATTCGAAAGACGCCAAGCTATGCTTGCCCGTTTTTAGCAGGAAGGGATAGATATGGCGGGCGATTACAACAAGTTGCTGGATATTCTTGACAATGCCGCCAAGCGGCGATGTTTTCTTACCGGCAACATAAGGGTTCCGCACTCCTTAAGGTTTTACCTAATACAGTACAAGTGCCAAGTAGCAATCAGGTCACTTGGTGCCCGTATAACTCACTCGCGAGCAACACCTGGTAGTGGAGTTCGAGAAAGAAACGCTGGCGTCTTGAAGTGAAGTACCACATATCGTCTCTGGTTGGTGTTAATTCTTAAAAAATATAAGAAGACGGTTTATTATTTCTTTTTTGCTGCTATCTTGATGCCATTCTGCTGGTGTTTGAGGCATAAGCGACTTACCCCGCGCCCATATCTACATCAGATTATTTGTATTCACAGAGGAAAGTACTAATGGCCAATTTACGCCGCTGGAAAAGAACCGTTGCCGCTCTTTCACTTAGCATGGTAGGTGGTGTGCTATCAGTGGCTGCCCAAGCCGACACGCTCCGTGTGGGCATGTCCGGCGGTTACTTCCCTTTTACCTTCGTTGAGCAGGATGAGCTTAAGGGTTTTGAAGTTGATGTCATGAACGCGGTGGGTGAAATCACCGGTGATGATATCGAGTTCGTCACGGCGAGTTTCTCGGGCCTGGCGGGGATGCTTGAATCTGGCCGTATCGATACCATTGCCAATCAGATCACCATTACCCCAGAGCGCGAAGCGAAGTATGTGTTCACTTCGCCTTACGTGTATGACGGTGCTCAGGTCGTCGTCAAGGCAGGTAATGATACTATTCATGGTGTTGAGGATTTGTCCGGCAAAAGCGTGGCCGTCAACCTGGGCTCGAACTACGAGCAGTTATTGCGTGAGCAGCCGAACACCGATGAAATCGACATTCGCACCTATGAGTCCAATATCGAACAGGATGTGGCGCTAGGCCGGGTAGAAGCCTTTGTAATGGATCGCGTGAGTGCTACGCAGGTCATTAAAGAGAAAGGCCTGCCGTTAGAGCTGGCGGGCCAGCCTTTCTCGACCATTGAGAACGCATTACCCTTCCGTGACGACGAGGCGGGCCGCGAGCAACGCGACCGTGTAGACGCAGCCCTTGCTGAACTTCGCGAAAACGGTGAGCTGCGCGAGATATCGGAAAAGTGGTTTAATAGTGATATCACTCAGCCCTAACCGCTGGGATCATCCGTATAACGCGGCCGTGGCATTGCCACGGCCGTTTGCTTATAAGCGATCTTGATATGCTTAATCTTGAATATATGTGGGGGCTGTTGCCGGTTCTGCTGCGCTACTTGCCGCTCACCCTTCAAATGGCAACGATTGCCATGTTTTTTGCGCTGGTTTTGGCGTGCCTGCTGGCGGTGGTTCGCGTATCAAAAGTGCCGTTCTTGAACGGTTTCTCGCTGCTGTTTATCTCGTTTTTCCGAGGTACGCCGCTGCTGGTTCAGCTATTTCTTTTCTACTATGGCTTGCCGCAGTTGATCAGCGCGTTAATCTCGATTACCGGCGTTACCGCCGCCGTGCTAGGCCTGACGCTGCACTTCTCTGCTTACATGGCCGAGTCTATTCGTGCGGCGATTGTCGGGATTGATCGCAGCCAGACGGAAGCCGCGCTCTCCATCGGGATGACTCAGTCGCAGTTAATGCGGCGTATCATTTTGCCCCAGGCCACTCGTGTGGCAACGCCGACGCTAATGAACTATTTCATCGATATGATCAAAGCGACCTCGTTGGCCTTTACGCTGGGGGTGACCGAGTTAATGGGCGCTACCCAAAAAGAGGCCGCGGGCAGCTTTCTCTATTTAGAAGCATTCCTGCTGGTGGCGCTGATTTACTGGGCGATTGTGGAAGTGCTCTCTTGGGGGCAGCGCCGGTTAGAAATTTATCTGAATAAGGCCTACCAACGATGATTTCGCTGCAGGGCATTACCAAGCGTTTTAGTGGCCATACGGTGTTTAAAGATATCGACTTGAGCCTTGCTCAGGGCGAGATCATTGTGATCATTGGGCCTTCCGGGACGGGTAAGTCGACGTTGCTGCGCTGCATTAACTTTCTTGAGCGCCCTGATGCAGGCCGTTTGCAGGTGGGGGATCTGAGTGTTGATACCCAGCATGCCAGCCGGGCTGATATCCTGGCACTGCGCCGGCATACCGCCTTTGTATTTCAGAACTACGGCCTGTTCGCTAACAAAACCGCGCTGGAGAATATCAGCGAGGGGATGATCGTAGTGGATAAGTTGCCGAAAACTAAGGCCCACGCCCGTGCCAGGGAGATTCTCGAGCGCATTGGTTTGGCGGATAAAGCGGATGCTTACCCGGCTTCGCTCTCCGGCGGTCAGCAGCAGCGGGTGGGTATTGGTCGGGCGATGGCGGCCAATGCTGATGTAATTCTGTTTGACGAGCCCACCTCTTCACTTGACCCTCAGTGGGTAGAGGAAGTATTGAGCCTGATGAAGCAGTTAGCAGTAGAACGCCAGACGATGATCGTGGTCACCCACGAGATGCAGTTCGCCCGGGATGTGGCAGACCGAGTGGTGTTTATGGACGAAGGCGGCATCGTCGAGCAAGCCCCACCAGAGGAGCTGTTCACTGCGCCGAAAGATGATCGAACGCGTCACTTCTTGCGCAAAATTTTAGCGCCTACCGGGCAGGCCGTCCCTTAAAGCCTAAATCCTTACTGCCTGAGGTTACTATGCCCACGATTAACAAGGCATTGCTAAAAAGCATTGAGCAGTTAGCCTGGGAAGCGGGCGAGGCGATCATGCAGGTATATCGCCGTGACTTCGCCGTTGAGATAAAGGCTGATAATAGTCCGCTCACCGAGGCGGATAAAGTGGCTCATGCGATTATTGCCCGCGGTTTGCAGGCGCTTACTCCTGATGTGCCGATACTTTCCGAAGAGGATACCCAAAGCTTTAAGGGTGCCAACGCCGAGGGTTTTTATTGGCTGGTCGACCCGTTGGATGGCACCAAAGAGTTTATCAAGCGTAACGATGAGTTCACCGTTAACATTGCCTTGATTGAAGAGGGGAGGCCAGTACTCGGCGTGGTGGTGGCGCCCGCCTTAAAGCTTGCTTATCTCGCCGCCAGAGGTTTAGGCGCATTTAAAGCGGATGATGATGGTCAGTGGCAGCCGATTAGGGCGGCATCGCCTCCGTTAAAAGGGCAGCCGTGGCGTGTTTTGGGAAGCCGTTCACATGCGGATTCCCGTTTGTCGTCTTGGCTTGGCGAACTGGGTAAGTATCATCTTCAGCCCATGGGCAGTTCGTTGAAGGCATGTTTTATCGCTGAAGGAAATGCCGATGTATACCCTCGGTTTGGGCCAACCAGTCTGTGGGATACCGGTGCTGCTCAAGCGGTTGTTGAGCAGGCCGGGGGGCGAGTGGTTACTTTTGACGACCAGCCACTAGGCTATGCCATGCTAGAAGACGCCACTTCCGCGCAAGTGCTCAACCCCGATTTTGTCGTGTGGGGACGGGCGGCTACACCGTGTTAACGACTACTTGATTGCGGCCGTTTTCTTTTGCCTGGTATAGGCCTATGTCTGCGCGTTTAAGGGCAGGTTTCAGCGCCTTTTCGGTGGTTAAAATAGCGGTTATCCCAAGTGACACGGTCAGCCAAAGCACTTTTTCTGAGTGCTCTTCTGAGATGTTAATGGGGGTGGCAGCAGCTTTGCTCCGTATGCGTTCGGCTACCTGTTCCGCTTGTGCAAGCGAGGTGTTGGGAAGCAAAATCGCAAACTCTTCGCCGCCTACTCGGCATAGTAAATCTTCCTGGCGAAGCAGTTCATTCACTACCCTTGTGAAGCTTTTTAGGACGTCATCACCAACGTCATGACCATACGTATCGTTAATACGTTTAAAGTGGTCAATATCAATAGCGATGAGTGCGATTGGGTGGTGTTGCCTCCGCGCCCGGGATATTTCTGTCGTCGCTTGGGCCTGTAAATAGCGCCGGTTGAATACGCCCGTTAGAGGATCGGACATGGCTTGGGCGCGTAATTTTTCTTCGAGTTTTTTGCGTTCTGTAAGATCAAACACAGTGGCGCGTGAATGGACAAATTGGCCATTGCGATAAAAAGCAGAGGCCTTAATCATAACGTGGCGCTGCTCTCCGTCTCGCGTTAATAGGCTGCACTCGGCGCTACCAGGATGATTGTTTTTGACATTTTCGAAGGCTTTATCAAACCGGTCGCGCGTTTCTGGCGTGATCAGTTCTCGGTATGTGATATGACCAATAACTTCCTCTTCGGCGTAACCTAGCCAGGCGAGCTCGGTGCGGTTCATTTTTATGATCCGTCCTGTGCTATCGAGCGAGTGGTAACCGCAAGGGGCATTTTCATATAGGTCGCTGACTTCATGGGCGTGGCGCTGAGCCGCCTTACGAAGCTGCCGCTGACGCTGGCTGCTGAGAGCCCAGAATATTCCAAAAGCGACGGCGACACTGTAGGTAAGCAGCAGAAACCAGAGAACGGTGGTCTCTTCTTCAATCAGCGAGCGCCAAGAGGGCTGTGGAAGTGTCACGCCTAACTTCCAAGGGTGATAGTCGTTTTCACTGAAAATAGTGCCCGCTAGACTACGGTAGCGTAGGGTTCGTATATCTTCGGTCTGGAAACGTAATAGATGATTATCTACGCTGGCATGACCTGCATTGCGTTGCTGGATAGCTTGCCAGTAGTGAGGGGCTAGGGAGGCAAAATCACCACCAAAGCTGGCGTCGTCGAGGGGGGGGATGCCTTCGTCGAGCAGCCAACGACCTTGAGCGTCGATCAGGATTGCATTCGCATTTGGGTCAAGCAGCATGGCTTGGCGTAGAGCGTTTGTGAGGTAGCCCCAATTGAGGCTTAAAAGCACCACGCCACGGCGTACACCCATCGCATCAAAGACGGGGGTGGAAACGTTGACCACCGGGATCACGTCGTTACCCAATAGCTCAAATTGCAGGTTGCGACCCGGTGGTGAGATATAGAGGTCGCGTGGCAGCAGTGAGGATGCTTCTCCGAAGTAGTCGGTATAAGCATGATAGTTGCCCGTCACTCGCGGCCCTGTTTCATTGCTTGTGGGGGCGCGGAGTACTTCGCGCCCTTGGTTATCGATCAGTACCAGCTTGGTATAGCGGGGGTTGTGATTGATCAGCGTGTTTAAAAACGTTGAAAGCTGCGATAAGTCACTTAGAGAATAGTGCTGGTCAACTATTAATGTCTCGTCTTGCCCTGTCAGGTACCGCCTTAATGCCGGCATTTCGGCAATCGCCAGCGCGTAATTGAGGCTTTCATTAATATCGCGTGTTAGCGCCTCTTGCCCAACTTTCAACAAGGCATCGGCTTCGGTATAAAGGCTATCTAGTCGGGATTCCATATGGACATGGAGCACAGGCAGCAACGTTGCCGATACGAGAATCAACGGTATGCAAATGGCTAGCAGTAAGCGAATATATAGACGCCGCAATGACACTGACATGTTTCCTATGAGCAAGTCTGCGCCGGGCAGCCTGCTTTTAAAGTTATACGTTGTACTTATAAAGGCGCAGCTAGCAAGCTCGCCAAGCGCGTGATAGACTACGCCATCCTCTCAGACAAGTCCCGTGAGCGGGCAGCTTATTTCAACTGCCTGCTACACACTTTGGTAGGGTAACATGCCTGCCAAAACAATTGGTTGTTGCGGAAACGTCGTGCTATGACAGCGTAGCCGACGAACACATATTTAATTTCGTTGCCGTTTTATCGGCAACCTTTATTCTCCAAGGAGATACCCTGTGGCGAACAGCAAGCAAGCTCGCAAGCGCGCCCGCCAGGCCGAGAACCGTCGCGTCCTGAAATCCAGCCAGCGCAGCATGGTCCGCACCTACATCAAGCGTGTAGTGAAAGCGATCAGCACCGGCGACCACGCCAAGGCAATGGAAGAGTTCAAGGCAATGCAGCCGGTCGTTGACCGTATTGCAGACAAAGACGTGCTGTCTAAGAAGAAAGCAGCTCGCCTGAAGAGTCGTTTGAACAAGCGTATTAAGGCACTGGCGGCGTAAGCCGGCAGGCGCCATAAAAAAACCGGCTGCGGCCGGTTTTTTTGTGTCTGGATGATTTTTCCAGATGCTTTTTCTGAATGGTTTTTCTAGGTGGTTTTTCCGGATAGCTTATGACAGCGAAGAAAGCGCCCAATACATCTTCAGGCACCGCAATCGTGCGCCGTGGGCTAATGCGTTCGGGGCTTGTGGTCAGTGCCATGACCATGCTGTCGAGAGTGATGGGGCTGGCGCGGGATGTTGTGATCGCTACCTTGTTAGGGGCGGGGAATGGTGCCGATGCGTTTTTCGTGGCGTTTAAGATTCCTAACTTTCTGCGCCGTCTGTTTGCCGAAGGGGCGTTTAACCAAGCCTTTGTACCCGTGCTTTCGGAGTACTCCACCCAGCGAAGTCGGGAGGAAATACGCGCGCTGCTGAATGCTACTGCTGGTAGCTTAACGGCGGTACTGGCGCTGATTACCGCCGTGGCGATGCTCTGTGCGCCGTGGCTGATTTGGGTGTTCGCCCCTGGCTTTGGCAGTGATCCGGAAAAATTGGCACTGACCGCCGATATGCTGCGCTTAACGTTTCCCTATTTACTGTTGATTTCGCTCACCGCATTTTCCGGTAGCGTACTGAATACCTGGAACCGCTTTGCGGTTCCCGCGTTTACCCCGGTGCTGCTTAACCTTTCGCTGATTGGGGCGGCGCTGTTTTTAATGCCGCTAATGGAAGAGCCCGCCATGGCGTTGGCCTGGGGCGTGTTGATCGCCGGGGCGGCACAGTTGGTTTTTCAGGTGCCCTTTTTACTGCGCTTGGGATTGATGCCCACGCCCTGGCCTAATTTTGCCCACGAGGGCGTGCGACGCATACTGAAACTCATGGGGCCTGCGCTGTTTGGGGTATCGGTATCGCAAATTAACCTGCTGTTGGATACCGTTTTGGCGTCATTGCTGGCGGCGGGTAGCGTATCGTGGCTCTACTACTCGGATCGTTTGGTGGAACTGCCGCTGGGTGTGTTTGGGGTGGCCATTGGTACCGTGATTTTACCGGCACTCTCTAAACGCCATGCTGACCAGTCCAAGGAGCACTTTGCGGCGATGCTTGATTGGGCTATCCGCATTGTATTGCTGTTAGGCTTGCCTGCGGCGCTGGCGCTGGCGGTGTTGGCCGAACCACTGTTGATTACGCTGTTCCATTACGGGGCAATGACCGACAACGACATCCAGATGGCGGCCATGAGTCTGCGTGCTTATGCCTTTGGCTTGGTAGCCTTTATGCTGATCAAAGTATTGGCACCGGGATTTTTTGCTCGCCAAGACACCAAAACCCCGGTGAAGGTAGGCATTATTGCCATGGTCGCTAATATGGTGCTTAACCTGTTGCTGATTTGGCCGCTGGCCCACGCAGGGTTGGCGTTAGCCACCGCACTTTCTGCCTTCTTAAACGCGGGCCTGCTGGGTTACTTACTGCATAAGCAGGGAGTGCTGGTCTTTCAGCCAGGTTGGAAACGCTATTCAGTGCAGCTATTGGGTGGAAGCGGGTTAATGTGTGCAGCACTCTATTTTATCGCACCCGACTGGCAGGCATGGCTAGCGTTTGGCCTTTGGCAGCGAATAAGCTGGGTCACCGGGTTAGTGGTGCTGGGCGGCTCGCTCTACTTCGCGTGGCTGGCTGCACTGGGTTTGCGCGTTCGTCATTTTAAAATGCACTCATAACACTGCATCCTGGGGTGTGGGTTCGTTATAATCAGAGGCTTTATGTCCTCCAACGGCTGAGGTGCCATGCGCGTCATTCGAGGTCTGCACAACTTGAGAGCGGCTCATCGTGGTTGCGTTGCCACCATTGGTAATTTCGATGGGGTGCATCGCGGCCATCAAGCCATCCTTCAGCAGTGCCGCGAGCACGCGGCGCGCTGGAGTGTGCCGCTGACAGTGGTGGTATTCGAGCCCCAGCCGCGGGAGTTTTTTGCCGGCGATCAAGCGCCGCCGCGTTTAACCCGGCTGCGCGAAAAAGTGCGGCTACTGCGCGATTTTGGCGCTGAGCAAGTGCTGGTTCTGCCGTTTAACGATGCGCTGCGTAGTCTTACCGGGCGTGAGTTTATCGATCAGGTGCTGATTGGTGGCCTGGGCGTTAAGCACCTGGTCGTGGGCGACGATTTTCGCTTTGGCTGCGATCGCCGTGGTGATTTCGCGCTGCTGGCGGAGGTCGGGCGTGAGCAGGGGTTTGGTGTAGAGCACACGCGTACTTTTACCGTGGATGACGAGCGGGTTTCCAGTTCGCGGGTGCGTACCTTGCTTGCCAGCGGCAATTTTTCTGCCGCTGCGCGTTTGCTGGGCCGAGCCTATTCGTTACATGGACGTGTGGTACGCGACCAGCAGTTGGGACGCACCATTGGTGTGCCGACTGCCAATTTGCCGCTGATGCCCCAGCCATTAACGCTACGTGGGGTCTATGCGGTAGTGGCTGAACTTGAAAACGGCGAGCGCTACCCAGCGGTGGCTAACGTTGGCTTCCGCCCTACGGTAGGTTCGAAACGGCCAACGCTGGAGGTGCACCTGCTGGATTTTAAAGGGGATCTCTACGGCCAACGTATGACGGTGTTTCCCTGCGCACGCCTGCGGGGCGAAGTGAAATTTGACGGCCTTGAAGCGCTGAAAGCGCAAATTGAACGTGACCAGAACCGCGCACGCCACTATTTAACGGCGGCGATGGGTGAGAAAGACAGTGCTCAGCACCACGATGCTGAGCAAGACGATGGTGAACAATACTATTCTCTTCCGCTGGCCTCGGCCCCGCTTGGGCGTGAGACCGCTTCTTCTGATTCTTCCTCGGCGGGAAATTCCGCTGATGCTAACGACGGCTGACCGGACTATGGATTACAAGCACACGCTGAATTTGCCTGAAACTGATTTCCCCATGCGCGGCATGCTCCCAAAGCAGGAGCCAGGGCGGGTTTCCCAGTGGCAGGATATGAACATTTACCAGCGCCTGCGAGAAGCGCGCGCGGGTGCGCCGCTGTTTGTGTTGCACGATGGCCCTCCCTACGCAAACGGCAGTATTCATATTGGTCACGCCGTTAATAAAATCCTTAAAGATATTATCGTTAAATCGAAGAATTTAGCTGGCTTCGACGCCCCCTACGTGCCGGGTTGGGATTGCCACGGTTTGCCCATTGAGCACAAAGTGGAAACGACTCATGGCAAGCACCTGGCACCGGAACACGCCCGTGAGCTTTGCCGTGAATACGCCGCTGCCCAGGTTGAAACACAGCTGGCCGACTTTGTGCGCTTGGGCATTATTGGCGACTGGGATCACCCGTACCGCACCATGGATTTCGCCAACGAAGCGGGCGAAATTCGTGCCTTGGCCGAGATGGTCGACGCGGGCTATGTGTTTAAAGGCTTGAAGCCGGTCAACTGGTGCTTTGACTGTGGCTCGGCGCTGGCGGAAGCCGAAGTCGAGTACGCTGATAAGAAGTCCGACGCCATCGACGTCGCCTTCCCGGTAGAAGATGCCGACAAGCTCGCCGCTGCCTTTGGTTTAAGTGAACTGGTTAAGCCTGCGGCAGTGGTGATCTGGACGACCACGCCGTGGACTATCCCGGCCAACCAGGCGCTTAACGTTCACCCTGAGTTCACCTATGCACTGGTCGATACCGGTGAGCGTTTGCTGCTGCTGGCGGAAGAGTTGGTGGAGAGCTGCCTAGAGCGCTTTGGCCTGCAAGGCGAAGTGATTGCTACTACTCAAGGCAAGAATCTTGATCTGATCAATTTCCGTCACCCGTTCTACGATCGTCTCTCTCCCGTCTATCTGGCAGAGTACGTCGAGTCTGAGGTGGGTAGCACTGGTATCGTTCACTCCGCCCCCTCTTATGGCATGGATGACTTTATCACCTGTCGTGAGCATGGCATGGAGTTTGACGACATGCTCAACCCGGTGCAGGGCAATGGCGTTTACGTTGACGACCTGCCGTTCTTTGGCGGCCAGATGATTTGGAAAGCCAACCCCCATATCGTCGAAAAACTGCGCGAAGTGGGTGCGCTGATGGCGCATATCCCGATCAAACATAGCTACATGCACTGCTGGCGCCACAAAACGCCGGTCATCTACCGTGCCACGGCGCAGTGGTTTGTGGGCATGGATATCAAAGGCAAAGACGGCAAAACCCTGCGTGAACGTGCTCTTGAAGGCATTGAAGCGACGGCGTTTACGCCTGCTTGGGGCCAAGCGCGTCTGCACAGCATGATTGCTAACCGCCCTGATTGGTGTATCTCCCGCCAGCGCAACTGGGGCGTGCCGATTCCATTCTTTCTTCATAAGCAAACCGGTGAGCTGCATCCGCGCACCGTTGGGTTGATGGAAGAGGCGGCCAAACGCGTTGAACAGGAAGGCATCGATGCCTGGTTCAAACTCGATCCGGCAGAGCTGCTGGGTGCGGAAGCGGCGGATTACGACAAAGTCACTGACACGCTTGATGTTTGGTTCGACTCTGGCACCACTCACCGTCACGTACTGCGCGGTTCGCACCCCCATGGCCACGAAAACGGCCCGCGGGCGGATCTATACCTGGAAGGTTCCGATCAGCACCGCGGTTGGTTCCACTCGTCACTGCTCACCGGCTCGGCGATTGACGGCCATCCGCCGTATCGTCAGTTGCTGACCCACGGCTTTACCGTCGACTCCCAGGGCCGCAAGCAGTCCAAGTCGCTGGGCAACGTAGTCGCGCCCCAGGAAGTGATGGACAAGCTGGGCGGCGATATTCTGCGCCTATGGGTCGCTTCAACCGACTACTCTGGCGAAATGGCCGTCTCGGACGAGATTTTGAAGCGTACTTCCGATGTGTACCGTCGGATTCGCAACACTGCTCGCTTCCTGCTTTCGAACCTTAACGGGTTTGAGCCTGAGCAAAACCAGGTAGCGTTTGGCGATATGCTGGCGCTGGATCAGTGGGTGGTGGATCGTGCCCACCAATTGCAGGCGCGGATCGAAAAAGCCTACGAAGAGTACCGCTTCCTGGATGTTTACCAACAGGTGCATGGTTTCTGCGCCCGTGAGCTGGGTGGCTTCTACCTGGATGTGATTAAGGATCGCCAGTACACCACGCAAACCGATTCGTTGGCGCGTCGCAGTGCACAAACCGCGCTCTATCACGTGGTGGAAGCGCTGAGTCGTTGGATTGCGCCGATTCTCTCCTTTACCGCTGAGGAGATTCACGAAAACATCCCCGGTAAGCGCGGCGACAGCGTGCTGCTGGAGACTTACTACACTAACCTTGGCAGCCTGAACGACAACGCTGAACTGGGTCGTGCTTTCTGGGAGCAAGTGCTGGAAGTCAAGCACTCGGTCAACAAGTGTCTTGAAGATGCCCGAAATGCCAAAGTCATTAAAGGCAGCTTGGCAGCTGAAGTCACGCTGTATGTCAGCGATGACCTGCAGGCGACTCTGGCTAAATTGGGCGACGAGCTGCGCTTTGTCATCTTGACCAGTGAAGTCACTCTCAAGCCTCTCTCTGATGCTAGTGAGGTAGGTGACGCTGAGGCGACGGAACTTGATGGCCTGAAAGTCGCCGTCAAAGCCAGCGATAACACCAAGTGCGAGCGCTGCTGGCATCACCGCCCAGATGTCGGTACTCATGCTGATCATCCGGATCTATGTGGTCGCTGTATCAGCAATCTCCCCGAAGGCAGCGGTGAGATTCGCTACTATGCCTAACGATAAAAACGCGCCGAGCGATACAAACACGTCTGATGCAAGCGCGCGGCCGACGATGCAGCGGCCGCTGCGCTGGCTATGGCTAGCAGTGGCAGTGATCGTGTTAGATTTGGCCACTAAATACGTGGCCAGTAGTCAGTTGGGCTACGCTCAGCCGGTCGATGTACTGCCGTTTTTTAACCTGACGCTGCTACACAACACTGGCGCGGCGTTCAGCTTTTTAGCCACGCATCCCGGCTGGCAGCGCTGGTTCTTTGCATTGATTGCCATAGGTGCAAGCGTGGCGCTGACGGTGTGGCTTTCGCGCATCAAAAACGATGAAAAGCTATTGGCGATAGCTCTGCCGCTGATTATTGGTGGGGCGCTAGGCAATCTTTATGACCGCCTGGTGCATGGCTATGTGGTCGACTTTTTATCGTTTCACGTCGCTGGGTGGTACTACCCGGCGTTTAACGTGGCGGATATAGCGATTACCCTGGGGGCGGTCGCTTTAATCTGGGAATCCATTATGGGCGAGCGGCGGCGCAAAAAAGCGGCCAAGACTTCCCATTAATCGAACGTTGAGAACTGCAATGAGCGACTATTTGATCGATGACGGCATGGAAGTGACGCTGCACTTCACCTTAAAGCTGGAAGATGGCACCTTGGTGGACTCCACCAAAGACAAAGCACCGGCCACCTTCGAGTTTGGCGACGGAAACCTGCCCCCCGGTTTTGAGCATCCTATCAAAGGCATGGCCGCAGGTCAGGATGCTACCTTTCAGATAACCCCTGAGCATGCGTTCGGCCAGCACAACCCGCAAAATATTCAGACCCTGAAGCGGGCAGATTTTGGCGATGAAGCCCCGGAAATTGGTATGGTGATGTCGTTTGCCGATAAAGCGGGAACGGAATTGCCAGGTGTGGTCAAAACCATTGACGGTGATCGTATCGAGGTGGACTTCAATCACCCTCTGGCAGGGCGTACCCTAACGTTTGAGGTCGAAGTACTCGACGTTAAACCGGTGACAACGCATTAATTCACTAAGCGATGCCGCTTACGCATCAAGGCGATACTATGCAATCGACGCAAGCACAGCCCATTCAGATTAAATTGGCCAATCCGCGTGGTTTTTGCGCCGGTGTGGATCGCGCCATCGATATCGTCAACCGCGCACTGGATGTGTTTGGCCCGCCGATTTACGTACGCCATGAGGTCGTGCACAACCGCTTTGTGGTTGAAACGCTGCGTGCCCGCGGAGCGGTGTTTGTTGAAGAACTGGATGAAGTGCCAGACGATGTCATCGTTATCTTCTCCGCCCACGGCGTCTCCCGCGCGGTGCAAGCCGATGCTGAGCGGCGGGGGTTGAAGGTTTTCGATGCCACCTGTCCGCTGGTCACTAAAGTGCACCTGGAAGTTTTGCGCTATGCCAAGCGTGGCCAGGAGTGCATTCTCATCGGCCATGAAGGCCACCCGGAAGTCGAAGGCACCATGGGGCGTTATGACACCTCCCACGGTGGGCGTATCTATTTGGTAGAGGATGAAAAAGACGTTGCTAAGCTGGAGGTGAATGATCCCTCGAAGCTGGCCTTCGTGACCCAAACGACGCTGTCGATGGATGACACCGCCAAGGTAATTGACGCCTTGCGTGGTAAGTTTGCCGAGATTCAGGGGCCACGCAATGACGATATTTGTTACGCAACGCAGAACCGACAAGATGCGGTGCGTGAGCTAGCGACCCAGAGCGATCTATTGCTGGTAGTGGGCAGCCCCAATAGCTCTAACTCTAACCGCTTGCGTGAGCTTTCTGAGCGTATGGGTACGCCCGCCTACTTGATCGATAACGCTGATCAAATCGATCCTCAATGGCTTGAGAATGTAGCGCGCGTCGGAGTAACAGCTGGTGCCAGTGCTCCCGAAGTATTGGTGAAAGGTGTGGTTGCCAAGCTGCAAACCATGGGCGCCGCATTACCTGAAGAGCTACAGGGCCGCGAAGAGACTATTACCTTCTCTATGCCGAAAGAGCTGCGTGAAAAGGTCATCGCCAGCAGCTGATCGCACGCTTCGTAATGCAAAGCGTATTGGTTTGCGACATACTGAAACAGTATGAGCCAACTAATACGGGAGCGAAGCCGCGTGTCTTATGTCTCTAATCTTTTCACTGGCCGTTCTTTATTGAATGGTCAGCGCGGCTTCACCCTCATTGAATTGATGATTGTGCTGGTGATCATCGGTATCGTCGCTTCTATTGCCTACCCCAGCTATACCCGCTACGTGCAAAAATCAGTTCGAACCGACGCCCATGCGGGTCTAATGCGAGCTGCTTCAGAGCTTGAGCGCTGCAACACACGCGCATACTCCTACGCCAATTGCGATAATGTGCCGACTACTTCGCCAGAGAAGCACTATACCATTGAGGTAGCCACCGGCGATCAAAATGGCGGTTATACGCTAACGGCCACGACTAGGAGTGGACAAGACGATGGTTGTGACGAGCCATTGACTCTGGATGCTCAAGGAACGCAATCACCTGATGAGTGCTGGTAGGCTTATGCTTCAACGCGGCTTTACCTTGATTGAGTTGTTGGTCACGCTGATTATAGTAACGATCATCGCTGTTATGGCGGTTCCCGCTTTTACAGGCTTTCTTACCCGTCAGCAGCTAGCCAGCGACGTCAATGAAATGATCTCTGTTTTGAGCTTTGCCCGTAGCGAGGCGATAAAGCAACGCAGCGATATGACGGTCATCTTTTCACCACCCGATGTGCCCAATTCAAACCGCCGCCCTGAATCCTGTAGAAATAATGAAGTCGAGGAAGATTTAGGTGAAAACAGTGAAGCGAGTATTCGTTACCGTTACTCGGGAGGCTGCTATTGGGTGGTACAAACCGGTGGAGGCAGTGAGGGTGAGATACTAAGAGTAGGGCAGTCCGCTAATATAGCCTCGCCGACCCAGGCGTTCTCGCTTACCTTTCAAAGTTTGGGCGACGCCGACATTGCCAACTGCCCTGACTCACCCTGCGAGATGACGTTAAATACCAGTGGGGAAAGTGCATCAATTACTCCTGTAACGCTGGTGATTCGTGCAACGGGCAGCATTCGTAGGAAGGAGAGTGAGTCATGAGCTCTCAGCGTGGCTTTAGCTTAATAGAAGCGCTAATCGCACTGTTGGTTCTCTCGATTGGCCTGATCGGCGTTGCCGCCATGCAGCTTAAAGCGCTGCAAAGCGCAAATGCAGGCTACCAGCGTTCGGTGGCAAGCGTGGCGGCTGTGGATGCACAGGAACGGCTTTGGGCACAGCTGGCTACACTAAATCCCGGCGAAACTTGTGAAGATATTGATGCCTCTGTGGTGCAAGCAGAGTGGAAGGATTATTGGTTTCAAAGCAGCAACGCTAACCCATTGCGTGGATCTTCTTCATCTCAAAGCAGTATTAAAAATGACGGCACTAGCGGTGGAAGTGATGGCTGTCGTATCAATGTGAATGTGGCCTTAGGTGATGACATTATCGATCAATTCGATTATTTTTTTCTTCTTCCCAGGATTGAGAATTCGCTATGAGACAACATCAACAGGGCTTTACGTTAGTAGAGTTGATGGTAGCGATGACGATAGGTACGGTTATTATCTTAGGGGCTGGGCAACTTTTTTTAACAACTTTTCAAACCTTTCAAACCGTCGACAAAATAAGTCGAAAGCAAGAAAACTTGATCTTTATCGCTCAGCGAATTACCAGCGAGATACGCCAAAATGGATCAGGGCGTTATACTCTCCGCTGTGAGCTAGACCAGGAACGTTGTAATTGCACGGTTGCAGATCAAAACGAGGGCGGTCAGCCGTTAGTCAGCTTTCTCAAAGACCTACCAGACGATGATTTAGCAAACCAATGCGCTGAGGATGAGCATGTTTTAGGTGAGCAAGTGGTGAATGGATCGCCGCTTTATCGAGTGGCATTACCACTAGAAAACAATGGAGGGGCGATTATTTTTCATGTGGTACATCGCTCCTTACTATTTAACGCCTTCGATGAGTGATTTTTTATTGAAAGCAAGGCCAGGCGGCATAATCGTCTTAATGCTATAAATAGGGAGCTGACGATGAAAGAACAACAAGGCGCTGCATTAGTAATAGTGATGGTGTTTCTTTCAGGTGCACTCCTGCTAGGTATGTCAAGTATGCAGAGCGCGTTGATTGATGAGCGTTTGGCGGGAAACTACCGAGCCTCAACACAAGCGTATATGACATCGGATAATGTACTAGCCGCATTAGCAAGTGATGGAAATAAGGATGCCCGTGAAAGAGCTCTTAAAAGCCTTTTGGATAGTGGGGAGCCGCCAAGTGTAAATGAGCTGATACAAAATGGTACGCTTAGAGAGTTTGTTAATGGTTTGCTTCCTGATAATTATAAAGATATGGAAGAAGAAGAGCGGAAAATTGAAGTCGATAAACTTCTCGGTGATTTGGATATAATTTTTGAGGTAAACGAGCAGGCCCAAACTATAACAATTACTTCTTTAGATCGTGGTTTGCGCAATAGCGCCTCCGGTGAATCTTCTATTGTCTATCGTTATGATGTTGAAGGGGCCAACGGTGCCGGACTGTTCAGAGATGGTGTGATTACCTGCCATGGCGCCAACCTGACAGGGGGGAGCGGTGTGGTAATTGATGGTTTTGATTCTCAAGCAGGCGCCTACGGTGTAGGAAATAATAGTGGCGAGAAGGCTTCACTCATAGCTGTCCATGAGAACAGCAATTTACTATTTAATATGGGGGCTGTACCGGGTGTAACCGGTGATATTTATTCTGCAGGTCGAATGGAAGTAACTAACACAATGCCCATCGATGGTGATGTGTATGTGAAAGGCGATATATCACTTCGAGGTAACAATGCGTTAATAACAGGCAGCCTGTATTCGGAAAATAATATTGTCTTTCATGTGGGAACCCGAGTTGATGGTGATGTTTCTGCAAACAGTCGAATTCAAGTATTAGGCAATTGGGGAGAGGTGAGCGCTCTGCAAGCCGATGGTAGTACTAGGGCCGGCACATCCTATGCCATTGGCGGAGATGCAACATCCCCTGAGGTTTATTCAGAAATAGATAATAGGATTTCAGGGCAAGTAAGTAGCCGTGACCCTGAGGTTAATTTTGCTGATTTCTTAAGTGATGAGTTAACCGTTGTCAAAGAAAATGACCCCTGCCCAGACTATGGTGTGGAGCAGCTTTATGAGGCATATCATTTTAATACGAATCCGACCGATGTTAACGCTTTCAACTATGATGGGCCAACAAGTACGGCTGTACTCGGTGAGTCAAAGAATATTAATGGATTTGAAGCTTTTCATGTTGCTCAGCTAAATATAGGTGGTAATGGAATGGTTGTCGAAAGACCAACCGTTATTGTTGCAGAGTCAGGCGTAGACATAGCTTTATGGGGAAGTTCTGATGCGATTACTTTACGTGAGGGGGCGTCTCTCCAAGTTATATCGAAAGGCACGTTTTCTTTAAAAGGGTCTAATGTTTTTGATATGAGCGATTTTGAGCCAGTCGTTGATGTGGGGGGGCGTCTAGTTTCAGCTTTCTCATTTGTATCGCTCCACGAAGGTAGTGAAAGTGCTATTGATATGTCATCCGCGGGTGATATGTATGGTGAACTATTAGCGCCCTTTGGAGAAGTGCGTATTGCAGGATCGGCACGGCTAATGGGGCGCGTTTTTTCAAACACGCTAAATGTGAGTGGAGGCGCTTCGATACATTATGACCGTGCTTACGCAGATGTAGCCATCGCTGGTGAAGCCGGCAATGAACAGTGGTGCAGTTTTGCAGATATTTCTCCTTTAACGGTCGTCAGTCCTGTGAGCCGTTTGAGCTTACCGTCTTCGCGAGCAAAGTTTATTGGTGCAGGCGAAGTGCCTGATATTACTGTTGCTACTGGCGATGCAGAGAAATTTGCAAATGCTAACACTGCTGATGGAAATGTCCGAGAGGGCATTCCAAAAGGTGTATTTGATCGTGGCGAAAGTGCTGAAAAATTTGCTGATTTTATCGATTTATTAAGAAGAAGAGCCGATATAACTCTCAATGACGTGGGTAAAAATAATGCGGTTTTCGGCAGTGTCGGGAATGAAAAAATTACTTTCATAAATGGTGATGTTGATACCAATAATCTTTCCGGCGCAGGTATTTTGGTCGTGAACGGCAACTACGATGGAGGCGGAAATCCAGCTTTTGATGGGCTACTAATTGTATTAGGCAATTACACGCAAAAAGGCGGTGGTGGCCGTGATTTGAATGGTGCGTTGTTAGTGGCTCCTTATGATGCGGGTAGCATGGAGTTCTCCCCCGCTAATATTGAATTCCGTGGTGGAGGAAGCAATGACTTCAACTTCGATGAGCAAGCATTGCGTACGGCTTTTAACTTGTTAGATGAAGAGGAGCAGGAGCGTTGGGGGGGCTGCAATTTGTCTGAAATTCCTAGCGATGGCCTCTTTACATGGTCGCTAATTGACTGGCAATGATGTCATTCGCCACACGACCAAGCGCGCGTTATCATACCGGTACTTGTTTAAGAGCCTGTAAACTAAGAGTCATGAAAACCATGAGCCAGACCGCCAAAACCCGGGTTCTCACCGGCATTACTACGACCGGTACGCCACATTTAGGTAACTACGTTGGGGCGATCAAGCCCGCCATTGAGGCAAGCCAGGATCCAACCGTTCAGTCGTTCTATTTCATGGCCGACTATCATGCGCTGATTAAGTGTCCAGACCCGAAGCGGGTGCAGGCGTCGCGGCTGGAAATTGCTGCTACTTGGCTGGCAATGGGGCTGGATACCGATAATGCGATTTTCTACCGCCAGTCGGACATTTCAGAAATCCCAGAGCTGACTTGGATGCTCTCCTGCGTTTGTGCCAAAGGCTTGATGAATCGCGCCCATGCCTACAAAGCAGCGGTTGCAGAGAACGAAGAGGCGGAAAACCAAGATCCTGATAAAGGCATTACGATGGGCCTTTTTGGTTACCCTGTGCTGATGGCCGCGGATATTTTAATGTTTAACGCCAACAAGGTGCCGGTAGGGCGCGATCAGATTCAGCATATCGAGATGGCTCGCGATATCGCCGGGCGTTTCAACCACCTCTACAAAGGTCAGCACTTTACCCTCCCTGAGGCTGTGGTAGACGACAAAATACAGCTACTGAATGGGTTGGATGGGCGCAAGATGTCCAAAAGCTACGACAATACCATTCCGTTGTTTGTGACTGAGAAGAAGCTGCAAAAGCTGGTACGTAAGATTAAAACCAACTCGCTGGAACCCGGTGAGCCGAAAGATCCAGACACCTGCACGCTGTTTCAAATCTACTCCGCCTTTGCGACGTCTGAAGAGACCGCTAGCCTGCGTGAGCAGTACGTAAACGGTATTGGTTGGGGTGCAGCTAAGGATCAAGTGTTTGAGTACTTGAACGCCCACTTGAGCGCGCCGCGTGAACGCTATAACGCACTGATGGAAGACCCCGCCCATATTGAGGCGGTACTGCAGAAAGGCGCTGAGCGAGCCCGTGAAGAAGCCGCTGTAACGATGGATCGTTTACGTGCGGCCGTTGGCTTGGGGCGGTTTGTTTAATCCCTAAGTCTCGCTGCAATACCCATAGCAAAATGCCTGTCACGAGAAGCAGAAACGACGAAGCCCCTTCCGGTTGGAAGGGGCTTCGCTTGTTTCAGGCCTTTTTTCAGACCTGGGCTAGGCCAAGAACAACAGCTTAGCCTTCGATCGGGGCGCGCCAGTCGTCGGAACCAGAGGTGCCGGCAACAGTGTGTTCCCAATCAATCTTACGGTAAGCCAGTGACACGTCCATCAACTGGGTGAATTCAGATTTTTGGATGTCCTGGGCGTGAGGCATACGCAGGTTGATGTCAACGATAGTGGCATCGGTCAGCGTGGTGGTGAAGAAATGCTCCTGCTTACCTTCAACAGAGGTGCGGTACCATTTCAGCTCAACATTAGGCAGCATTTCGCCAGACGCTAGGGCGTTGTACATCAGCGGTACTGCTTTGTTCAAGGCAACGGTAAAGATAAAGGGCTTGTGAGCACGTTGGCCGGACGGCTGACCAGACTGTGGGTCAGTGGGTACGGTAACGACATGCTTGAATTCCTGCACCAGCATCTGGTCTTCATGACCCTCAACGTAGATGTTACCTACGGAGTCAGGGGTAAAAGCGCCGGCGGTGATGTTGCCCTGAGTTTGGCCTTCGATGCTGATATAACATGGTGTTGGCATGGTCTGCTCCTTGACTGAAAAATTAAAGAAATGTCACGTGGACTCAAACAATAGAGCAGCTTCAGGGCCAATTTTATTAAATTTTTTATATATCAATAATTTATGGTTTTTACGGTGGGGCGCTTCTTTCTGTGGGGCAAAGAGTTGCCTGTGCTGGGCAAGATATTGCCTGGCAGGGCAAGAACTTGCTTGCTTACTTGTTACATCTATATGCGCTTAGTAACGCTGGGTTGCATCTACCGTTACCTTGCTTTATGGCTAAAGCCTTTCTTGGAATTTTAAGCAGAAATAGAGCCATCGGAGCAATATTTTTGCCGCAAAAAAAAGACGGTACTGCCCATTTAAGCACCTTTCTTGTATGAATTTTGCTCGTCGTTTTGTAAGAAATTAGTGACAGTTTTTGTAAGAGATCTCTTACAAATGCGGCGCTCAAAGGCTAGTTTTAATTAGTCTGTTTTGTTTTGCTTCTAAAGTCCGCGAAAATGGTGTTAAAAAACGCCATCTTGAAAATCTTCTTTCCTCAGATTGTCGCAATGCCTGCTTATGGCTATTTGGTACTTTCGGCGTAAATCCGGTAACTTCCCGCGATTAATAAGCATTCTTCTTTGAATTGAAAATGTTCTAATTTTTACGGGCGAAAACCATGGCTAAGCAAGGAACGGTCGCGCCGAAAGAGCGCATCAATATTAAATATGTACCCGCTACAGGTGATCAGCAGGCCGAGACGGAACTGCCGTTAAAATTATTGGTGGTCGGTGACTTCAAAGGTGGAGAGGAAGAGACCTCCATTGAAGAGCGCGAAGCCGTTTCTGTTGATAAGAACAACTTCCAGTCTGTTATGCGCGAGGCGAACCTTGGTTTGCAGGCTGCGGTTCCCAATCGGTTGCAAGAAGAGGGTGAAGCAAGCGATTTGGCCGTCAATTTGGAATTCAAATCTCTCCATGATTTTGCGCCCGACAGTATCGCTCGACAGGTGCCTGAGCTGCGTAAGCTAGTCGAATTAAGGGAGGCGTTGGTGGCCTTGAAGGGGCCACTGGGCAACGTACCTGCTTTTCGTGATCGTTTGCAGAAACTACTCGAAAGTGACGAAACGCGTCAGCAACTGTTGGCGGAGCTAGAGCTGCTTGATTCTGACCCTAATCGTAACGAATAAGCATCGCTATTTTCGTGCTAGTCCAGTAACCGGATTGTATTCGAGGCATCTCTATGAGTGATACGGCGCAAAAGAAAAGCCAAACGGTGGAAACCCAGGAAGAGGTTTCTTTACTTGATCAAGTGATGGCGCAGACGCGTATGGCGCCAGCGGATGAAGGCTACGACGTTGCCAAGCAAGGCGTTGCCGCTTTTATTTCCGAACTGTTAAGCGGCGAGAACGCTGCCCCGCAGGTTAATAAAGCCGTTGTAGATAGCATGATCGTTGAGCTTGACCGGAAAATTAGTCGTCAAGTTGATGAGATTCTTCACGACAATAGCTTTCAGCAGCTGGAGTCTGCATGGCGTGGCTTGAAGCTGTTGGTTGATCGCACCGATTTCCGCGAAAATATTAAACTTGATGTGCTTCACGCCACCAAAGAAGAACTGCTGGATGACTTTGAGTTTGCCCCGGAAATTACCCAAAGCGGGCTCTACCAACACGTTTACGCAGGTGGGTATGGTCAGTTTGGCGGTGAGCCGGTAGCAGGGATTATCGGGCATTATGATTTCACCCCCTCGACCCCGGATATGAAACTGTTGCAGCACACGGCTGCTGTAGGGGCGATGGCCCATGCGCCGTTCCTGTCAGCGGTGGCGCCTTCCTTCTTCGGCATCGATAGCTTTGAAGAGCTGCCCAATATCAAAGATTTTAAAGCCATCTTTGAAGGGCCCAAGTACGCGCGCTGGCGTAGTCTGCGCGAGTCAGAAGACGCGCGCTATTTAGGTCTGACGGCGCCTCGTTTCTTGCTGCGGATGCCCTACGACCCGGTCGAAAACCCCATCAAGACATTTAACTATCGTGAAACCGTCAGCGAAGATCACGACCATTATCTTTGGGGTAATACGGCGTACCTGCTGGCCGAGCGCTTGACCGACAGCTTTGCAAAATACCGCTGGTGCCCGAACATTATTGGCCCCCAAAGCGGCGGTGCGGTTGAAAACTTGCCTGTCCATACCTACGAAGCGCTAGGCCAGCTGCAGGCTAAAATCCCCACCGAGGTGCTGGTGACGGATCGCCGCGAGTTCGAGATGGCCGAAGAGGGCTTTATTTCGTTAACGATGCGTAAGGGCAGTGATAACGCTGCTTTCTTCTCGGCAAACTCCGTACAAAAGCCCAAGGTATTTCCGAACACGCCCGAAGGCAAAGACGCTGAGACCAACTATAAGCTGGGTACTCAACTGCCGTATATGTTCATCATCAACCGTCTGGCTCACTACATTAAAGTGCTCCAGCGTGAGCAGATCGGGTCGTGGAAAGAGCGTCAAGACCTTGAACGTGAGCTGAATACCTGGATTCGCCAATACGTGGCCGACCAAGAGAACCCGCCCTCCGATGTACGCAGCCGCCGCCCGCTGCGTGCCGCCTCTATTCAGGTGTCGGATGTCGAAGGCGATCCGGGTTGGTACCAGGTATCTATGTCGGTGCGCCCGCACTTTAAGTACATGGGTGCCAACTTTGAGCTGTCGTTAGTCGGACGTCTCGACAAGGAATAAGGGAACCTCTCCATCATGGCTATTAACCATGGCAGCCTGCTAGGTAGCCGTCTGTTTGAGCGTCTTGCGATGCCTGAACAGCCGTTAGCGCATGGGGAGGATGAAAGGCTGGCGGAAACTGTTGAGTCGATCAAACGCCACTTAGTGGAGTTGCTCAACAGTCATCCGGGCAATAGCGCCTGTGAGCCTGAGTTGGGGTTGCTGGACTTCAATGATGCAACGATCGGAGTGCTGGATTTAGAGCTGAATATCCAGCGCGCCATTCGGCAATGCATCGAACGCTTTGAGCCGCGGGTTCAGCACGTTGAAGTTGAGTCATTACCCAATAATGGCGACCCCTTACAACTGCATTTTCAAGTACATGCCACCGTAGCGTTAGGGCGAGATAACGCCCACGCCACGATCGACTTATTGCTCAATAATAAGCGCTATCAGTGTCTTAACTGATAGGCTTGCGAGGCCCGAATGCTAAATCGCTATTACCGGGACGAGCTCAATTTTCTGAAGCGCCAAGGGCGAGAATTTGCGGAGGGCAACCCCGGCCTGAGTCGCTTCTTGTCTGAGCGTAGTACCGATCCTGATGTTGAACGTCTACTAGAAGGCTTTGCCTTTCTAACCGGCCGCATGCGTGAAAAAGTGGAGGATGAGTTCCCTGAACTTACCCATTCGCTGATCAGCATGCTATGGCCGAACTATTTGCGCCCGGTGCCTAGCATGACGGTGGTGCAATTTACCCCTACGTGGCATGCGCTGAGTACCCACCAGCTCCTGGAGCGGGGTACGGAATTAGCCAGTAAGCCAGTGGACGGCACTACCTGCATGTTCCGCACTTGTCATGACGTGACGCTCTATCCGCTGGAGCATGCGGGGGTTGAGGCACGCCATACACGCGATGCCTCGATTGTTGAGTTGGCGCTTGATGTACATAGCGATCAGCCCCTCAGCGCGATGGGGATTGATACATTGCGTTTGCACCTGGGGGGAGACGCTTATACAGCGCGCACGCTTTACCTGTGGATGAGCCATTACTTAGCCCGTGTGGAGCTGGAAATTGATGGTAAGCGGTTGCCCCTGCCCAAGCAGTTGCTGCAGCCGGTGGGATTTGACCGTCACCATGCGCTCCTACCCTACCCGCGGAATGTGTATCAAGGGTATCGGATACTGCAGGAATATCTGTGTTTTCCTGAAGCTTTCCACTTCTTTGATGTAACCGCTCTGAACCAACACTTGCCTGCCATTTCCGCAGACAAGATTATTTTGCGCCTAGAGTTTGAGCGTACCTTACCGACCGACGCGAGGGTGAAAGACGAGCATTTTGCTTTGTATTGCTCGCCGGCGATCAACCTGTTCTCTCATGATGCAGAACCTGTCGATGTTAGCGGTGAGCGCAGTGAATACCGCATTCATCCCAATAGTCGATCTCCCGGACACTATGAAATTTTTAGCGTCGATAAGGTCGAGGGCTGGTTAGAGAGCGAGAACGGTAAGGGGCGTGGTACGCCGCGTGAATATGTGCCTTTTGAAAGCTTTCAACACCAGGTCAAGAGAGACCGTGGCAACGATGCCTCCTATTACCGGCTACGCGTGCGCGACAGCTTGCGTGGGGACGGGTTTGATCACGACATCTCCTTTGTGCGTGGCGATGAGCGCAGCTACATAGGTATGTCCGAAACCGTCTCGCTCGGATTGACGTGTAGTAACCGTGAGCTGCCTGAGCGATTGACAGTAGGCGATATTTGCTACTCAACGGAAGAGAGCCCCTCTTATGCCATGTTTCGCAATATCACCCGCCCCACGCCAGTGTTGCGCCCCACGCTGGACGGCAGTTTGCTATGGACACTGATTTCTAATCTATCGCTTAACTACTTATCGCTACTGGAGCGTGATGCGCTGTGTTCTGTGCTGCGTGCTTACGATTTCCGTGCCTTAGTCGATAGGCAGGCCGAGCGAGTGGCTCAAAAGCGACTGGCAGGCATTGTTAGCATTGAAACCCAACCCATTGATCGGCTGAAAAAAGGACTGCCCATTCGTGGTCTGCGTTCGGTAATGACGCTAGATCAAGATGCCTTTGGCGACGAAGGGAGTCTGTATTTATTTGGCAGTGTGCTGGCGCGGTTCTTCTCTCTGTACGCCAGTATCAACTCGTTTCATGAGCTGCATGTTATTAACCGTCAAAATCACGAGCGCTACAAATGGACCTTACAGTCGGGGCAACAGCCTCTGATGTAGCGCTTGCCCCTTTGATGGCAAAGGCGCGGCGTTACGATTTTTATCAACTAGTAGAGCTTCTGCATCGTCATCACGGCGATGACCTTGAGTGTGGCCAGCGAGGCGCGCCCGCTTTTGAGCGTGTGCGCTACAGCGCCTCCGCGTCACTAGGCTTTCCCAGCAGTGATGTGCTCTCACTGGCTTTTCAGCCTGAGGGCCATTATGAGCTGGAAGTTAGCTTCTTGGGCCTGCAGGGCTCTCAGTCGCCGTTGCCCAGCTATTACCTTGAAACATTAGCGCATGAGGCCGCCCACCACGACGGTGTTGCAGGCGATTTCCTGGATTTTTTCAATAACCGCTTACTGGCGTTAGTGCACCGCAGTTGGCGTAAATATCGCCACTACATCCGCTATCAGGATGGCGCTAGCGATGGATTTTCGGCGGCCATTTTTGCTTTGGTGGGATTGGCGGACAGTGACCTGCGCGTTGAGACGCCTATCAACTGGAGCAAGATGCTGGCTTATGCCGGTTTGCTGGCAGGCCGTTCGCGTTCACCCGAGGTCGTCTGCAGCATCGTCGGGCACTGCTTTGACCTTGATGATGTGCAGATTGAAGAGTGGGTACATCGCTGGGTTCAGATTCCGATGGATCAACGCAGCCGAAGCGGTATGGCAGCAATGACCTTAGGCAGCGATGTAGTGGCCGGTGAGCGCGTTGCTGATGTTAACGGCAAATTCGTGCTGGGTTTATTTGGCCTTACCTTGGAGCGTTTTCGCGACTTCCTACCCGATGGCAGGGAGCATGCTCCATTGCGCACCTTGGTTGAATTTGTGCTACGCGAGCCGTTGGCCTACGACCTCGAGCTAGAGCTGTTACCCAGCGCCGTAAAACCGATGCAGTTAGGCGATGCTGGCACCTGCCAGCTCGGCTGGACCACCTTTGTTAATCCCGAGTCCGGCAGCGCCTCAAAACGCCGCCGAGTGCGTATTCAGATGACAGGTTAAACAATGAACGCCAACCCAATTTCCGCTGTAACGCTGGTCATTGCCAATAGTGAGCGCCTAGAAGGCCGTTCAACAAGCAGTCATGTCTTTCATGAAATCGGCGGCACCCTGGGCTGCTCAACCGATGATGACTGGTTATTGCAAGATCACGCCGGCCGCATTCGCCCGCAGCATGCCCAAGTGAGCAAAATTGACGGCAAATTCTGCCTGATTGATAGCAGCGGGCACACCTTTATCAATCGCGCCACTCTACCGATTGGCCGAAACCGCAAGGTCGCTTTGAGCGAGGGCGATGAAGTGCTAGTCGGCGAGTACCGCCTAAAGGTGCATTTAGGTGACCGGCAGAGTACTCAACCCGGCGCTCAACCTCTGGCTTCGTTAGTCAATGAAGAGCAGGAAGCTGTAGATGCGTATGGCCGTCCGTTGGTTCAAGAAGACCAGCCGCTACGTGCGGAAGCCGCCAAAAAAGAAGATCCCATGGAGGCACTTGGCGGGGTAGTGCGTGGAGTGGGGCATGAAGACCCAATGGCTGCTCTCGACCCTCGTTCTGCCAATGCTCAGCTTTCCGAATCCGTTGAAGAGATGCCCGAATTGCTGGGTTCCGAGCGGCGCGTGGAAGGAAGTGTGGGGCGTGACCAGCAAGAGCGGCGCGAAGGCGCTGTTCGCATGCCAGCGATCAAACGCAAGCCAGGCAGCCATTCACCGGACAGCTATTCACCAAGCGGTTATTCAACAAGCGGCTATTCACCAAGCAGTCATTCGCCAAACGGCTATACAGCAGGCAACCAGACAGAGAGGAGCAGTAGCATGGATGAGCGGGCAATAGATGACCTCGAACGTTCCGTTGGCGAGCAGTTAGAGGATCGCTGGCAAAAGCCTAGTGGCCGTTCCCTTGGCCATGTGGGGGCCGACCCGCTATTAAGAGGGTTGGATATCGACATTCCCTTCCGTGATAGCGAAGAGCAGCAGGCGTTTCTTGAAGAAGCGGGCCATACGTTACGGGCTGCTATTAATGGCTTACGTGCACTGCAGCAAACCCAAAACGATAGCAAATACCCTCTCCGCGATCGTCGTTTACAGCCTATCGAAGATAACCCCCTGCGCCTTGGCCAGGCTTACGAGGCCACTGTCGAGACAATGTTTTCGGCCCAGCGTAGCCCGGTTCACCTTTCGGCGCCGGAAGCGGTGGGGGAGTGCCTTCGTCATCAAGGCCATCACCAAGCGGCAGTTGAGGAAGCCATCGAGTACGCCCTAACCGCTATTTTGGACGCCTTTTCACCTGAAGCGCTGCTCAAACGTTTCCATGCATATCGGGGGGCAGGAACCCGCATTGAAGATGAAAACGGCTGGGCCTGGGAAATGTACCGCCATTACTACCACGAGCTTAACTCAGGCCGCCAGCTAGGTTTCCAAAAACTGTTCTGGGAAGTCTTCGAGCAGGCGTATGACCAATCTGTTCGTCGCCAGCAGCGGGAGGACGCATGAGCAAGGCCAAGAGCCTCGGGCTTGTTGGGTTGCTTTTAGTGCTGCTGTCAATCACGGGCTGTGCCTCGACCCGTGAAGCAGCCGGTAAAGCCTGGGAAGTCATGCTAGACCCCTCGATACCGGTGGGCTATCCGGAAGATCAGCCCACGCTGGTAGATCTAAGCATGGTCGCAGAGCCCGATGTGAACCCGAACATCGATGGCGAGGGGACGCCGCTGCGCTTTCAAATTTTGCAGCTTAAAGATGACTCCATGCTAATGGCAGCTGACATGGATCAGTTAAGGGAGGATATGGAGGCGGCATTGGGCACGAACTATCTGGCCCATGACGACTTCACCTTGCTACCTGGCCAGTGGAAATTCTACGAACCCTTCGCCATTGAAGAGGACACGCGCTACATCGGTTTGATTGCGTTCTACGCTGAGCCAAACGAGGCGGAGTGGAAGAAAGTCGTCAAAGTGAAAGCCAGTTCAGAGAATTATCACTTGCTGGTTCATCTGCGCAACAGTGAAGTAGAACTAAGGAAGGAAGAGTGATGGCCAGTCGCAATCGCGTGGTATGGAGTGAAGGGCTATTTATCAAGCCGCAGCACTTTCAACAGCAGCAGCGCAGCCTCGAAGGGTTGATTGATACGCGGCTTAAAGGGGTTAGTCACTATCTGTACGGATTTTTGACCCTGGAGTTGAACAAAGAGTTTTTAAGCTTTGGCCGGATTGCGATTAGCCGGGCGAGCGGTGTCATGCCTGATGGCGTTGCCTTCCAATTGCCTGAGGATGATTTAGAGCCCTCTGCGCTGGAAGTTGTTGATGCGGGCATTACTAACCAGGTGGTGTATTTAGGCTTGCCGCTAGCCACGGATAGCGTCGGGGAAGTGCGCTGGCCCGATGACGAACTGCCCGCACGTTATCGCCTTTCGCCGCGCAGCGTGCGTGACCTGCACTCCCGCGACGGTGATATGGCCGACCTGGACGTGGCGCGCGTTTCACCGCGCTTGTTATTAGAGCAAGAAGACCGCAGTGGTTATGCCTGCTTGGCCGTTACGCGCATTCTAGAGCGCCGCCCCGACGGTAGCTTGGTACTGGATGAGCAATTCATCCCCACCTTAATGAACGTGCAAGCAGCGCCAAGCCTGCAGCGGTTTGTGGGTGAGATGGCCGGTTTGATGCGGGAGCGGGCGCGCAATATTGCTCAGCGGCTGTCGACGCCTAATCAGGCAGGCGTTGCCGACGTGACCGATTTCATGCTGTTACAACTACTGAACCGCGCCCAGCCACGGTTTCAGCATCTGTCACGCTTGGGGCAAGTTCACCCGGAGCGGCTCTACGACACCATGTATGAAATCGCTAGTGAGTTGGTGACGTTTACCGATGAGTCGCGTTTGCCGCCTGAGTGCCCTGCTTATGACCATGAGCATCCCGAGCGTGGATTCCGGCCCTTGATGCAGATGATGCGCCAAGCTCTCTCCACCGTGCTTGAACCCCGCGCTATCGCCATTCAGATACAGGCACGGAAATTTGGCTTACTGGTGGCGCCGCTTTCGGATACCAGCCTGTTCGAAACAGCCGAATTCATTTTGGCAGTGCGCGCCGATATGCCTAACGAGCGCCTGCGTAAGCAGTTTCTACAGCAAACCAAAGTGGCCAGCGTCGAGCGTATTCGCGACCTTATTAGCCTGCAATTACCGGGTGTGCCTTTGGATCCACTTCCAGTGGCCCCCCGCGAACTGCCTTATCACGCGGGCTATACCTACTTCCAACTCAGCCGACAAAGCGAAGCCTGGGGAATGCTGGATGGCGCAAGCGGTTTTGCCTTCCACGTGGCGGGCGAATTTCCCGGGTTGGAGATGCAGTTTTGGGCGATCAGGAGTTAAGCCATGCAAGATATTGCCACGCATCAAGATGACGCCAAAAACGACTACCCGATGGGTGGGCCGGTTCGCCATGAAGATCATATAAAAGACAGCGGCGTTGAGCAGTTGGTGCATAGCCATGCCCAGCACCTGAATGCTGACGAGGACTACTGGTTTCGACTGCGCGGGCACAACTTAAACCCGCTGGTCGATGCCTCGAGCAGCCTGCTGGGCATGGCGGTGCGCGTCCGTCAGGTGGACGGCGCTGATGATATCGAGCGCTTATATCGCCAGGTGGTGGACGAAATTGCCTCCATCGAAATTGAACTAACCGAGCAGGGGTATGACCGCCCGACACTGCTCGCCTTCCGCTATGTGCTTTGCTCGTTTATCGATGAAACCGTGATGGGCATGCCCTGGGGTCGCCAGAGCGTGTGGGCCGAGCACTCACTGCTGGCGAGGTTTCATAATGAAACCTGGGGGGGCGAAAAAGTCTTCTCTATCCTCGCGCGGCTGCAGCAAGAGCCTCATCGCTATCGCGACATGCTGGCCTTTATCTATTTGTGCCTGTGCCTTGGGTTTGAGGGGCGCTACCGGGTAAAAACCCACGGTCGTGAAGAGTACGAACAAATTGTACGCGCGCTTGGCGATCAACTGGCGTCACTTGATGAGCCGCCAGACGAGATGCTGACCCAGCCACTTAGGCATGTGGTGAAAGGGCGTGGCAAAGGAATGCATGAGGGGTTACCGCTGTGGGCCATCTTTGCTCTGTTCGGCGTTACGTTGGTGGGTATTTATTTGGGGCTTTCTTGGTCGCTGGATCAGCAGGCTGAGCAAGTCAGAGCTTTACTCGATCAGATTTATCGTTAGGAGATAGCATGCTTAGGGTAGAGCTACCGGCGCTTATTAGTCGACTGAATGGAATTTCTCGTCATGGCCTCGAGCAGGCCGCCGTGCTGTGCGCAGAGCAGCAAGCACCGGAGGTGACCACCGGTCACCTGCTGCTGGCGCTGGTCGACCAGCCGCTATGTGATGTGCGCTTACTGTTGGAAACGCTTGATATTGATGTCGAGGAGCTGCGCGCAAGAATGGCTGAGGAGAGCCGTCCGCCGCGTGACCTTGAGGTATCGACACCCAGCTTTTCGCCGTTATTAGTAGAGCTGCTGCAGGACGCGTGGTTACTAGCGGCCACCGAGTACGGACATCAAGCGCTTCGCAGCGGCGTGCTTTTCACGGCGCTACTGCACAACGCCCCGCGTTACTTAGGGCCGAAGAGCACGGCGCTGCTGGAAGAGATCAATCGCGAAAACCTACGCCGCCACTTGGAGCGTCTTACGGCCGATTCAGCCGAAGCGCCTCGGGACGGTGCCGACGCTAAACAACGCCAAACTGCCCAGCCTGCTGGCGATGACAGTGCGCTTGCCCGTTTTGCTACCTCGCTGACCGAACAGGCGCGCAATGGTGAGCTTGACCCTGTCCTTGGGCGTGACCCGGAAATCGACCAAATGCTCGATATCCTGGGGCGTCGGCGCAAAAACAACCCCATTGTAATTGGCGATGCCGGGGTGGGTAAAAGTGCAGTGGTAGAAGGTTTAGCGGCACGCATTGTGGCTGGGCAGGTACCCGCTGCGCTGGCAGATGTTGAGCTGCTGACCCTTGACCTAGGTGCGCTGCAAGCCGGTGCCGCGGTGAAAGGCGAGTTTGAGAAGCGCCTGAAAGCGGTGATTGACGAAGTCAAAAATGCTCCGCGCCCTACGCTGTTATTTATAGATGAAGCGCACACGCTGATCGGTGCTGGTAACCAGGAAGGCGGCGGTGACGCGGCCAACTTGCTCAAGCCTGCCCTGGCCCGTGGGGAACTGCGTACTATCGCCGCTACTACCTGGCGTGAGTACAAAAAGTACTTTGAAAAAGACCCGGCACTCTCGCGGCGTTTCCAGCCCATTGCGCTTTCCGAGCCAAGCGTTGAGCAAGCGCTGGTCATCCTGCGCGGTTTGCGGGATGTGTATGAGCGCGCCCATGGCGTGCTGATCGGCGACAGCGGCCTGCGTGCTGCTGCTGCGCTTTCTGCCCGTTACCTGGCCGGTCGGCAACTGCCCGATAAGGCCATTGATGTGTTGGATACCGCCTGTACCCGATTGGCGCAGGCCCTGGATACCCCGCCCCGTAAGCTAAGCCACTTACAGAGTGAGCATATCGCCGCGCTACGTGAGCGTGACCAGGTCGAGCGTGAACGTCTGCTGGGGCGTGAACCCGATAGCGAGCGCCACCACGACTTAACCGAACGTTTAGCCAAGCTGGAAGAGGAGTTGGCAAGCCTGGAAGCCGCCTGGCAAGCGCAGCGCGAATGCGTCGATGCCATTGTGGCGCTACATCGCCAGCTGCTAGAGGCAACGGAGGGCGATGCCGTTGATCAACTTCCCGAGGGCGTTCATCAAGAACTCGCCGAACGGGAGCAGCAGTTGGCCCAGCTGCAAGAGACGTTTGCACTGGTTAATCCTAGCGTTGAAGAGGCGCAAATTGCTCAGGTGATTGGCGATTGGACCGGTGTGCCGGTCGAGCGCATGACCAGCGACGAGCTAACCCGGCTCACCGAACTGCCGACCCATCTGGATGCGCTAATCCAGGGGCAGGGCAGTGCCATTGAGCGTATCCATCGCCACTTGCTAACCGCGCGTGCGGATCTGCGCCGCCCGGGGCGGCCATTGGGCGCATTTCTGCTGGTAGGCCCCAGCGGCGTGGGTAAAACCGAAACCGTGGTGCAAATCGCCGACCAGCTGTATGGCGGTCGTCAGTTTCTTACCACGATCAATATGTCGGAATACCAAGAGAAGCACACGGTTTCACGTCTGATTGGTTCGCCGCCGGGGTATGTAGGGTTTGGGGAAGGCGGGCTACTCACCGAAGCGATCCGCCAGCGCCCTTACTCGGTGGTGCTGCTGGACGAAGTCGAAAAAGCCCATCCCGATGTGCTTAACCTCTTCTACCAAGCGTTTGATAAAGGCGAACTGGCCGACGGGGAAGGGCGCGTGATCGATTGCAAAAACGTGCTGTTTTTCCTGACCTCTAACCTGGGCTACGAAGCCATCGTTAGCTATGGCGATGACCCCGCGGCGCTGGATGCCGCGCTCTACCCGGTGCTGGCTGAGTTCTTCAAACCGGCGCTATTAGCGCGTATGGAAGTAGTGCCTTACTTGCCGCTGAACGGCGATACCCTGCGCGACATCGTCAAGGCCAAGCTGGATACCTTGGCAACACGCATCCGTGAGCGCCATCGCCATGCCGAAGTGGTGCTGGATGACAGCCTGGCCGAGGCAATTTGCAAACGTGCGACGCGGAGTGAAAACGGCGCGCGGATGCTGGAGTCGGTGATCGATGGTGAACTGCTGCCGCCGCTTTCCCGTGCCCTGCTTGAGCGTATGGCGCGGCGCGAGAACGTCAGCCGGGTAGTGCTGGGCACGGATGCCGACAGCGGCGTCTTTACTGCGGAGGTGGCATAGCGCCATGCAGGTAAAGGCTCTTGACCAGCGCTCCGCTAGCGATGCACAGCCTTTAGCCGGGCTGGCGGCTATGCCCATGGCGCTTGCGCTGGTTGAAAGTACCACTCCACGGGAGCTGCGTTTACGCAGCCGCCAACTGCTGGGTAATAGCCTGGGTCTGGCGTGGGTAGAGTGCCTCTATCTAGACAGCAGCGGTCGCTGGGTGGGCCGTGATAATAGTGAGGCGCGCTTCAACTGTGATGAGTTTAGTCACCCCTACGCCCATGCCATCCGCACCGGTAAACCGGTGACACTGGGCGTGGGGGAGGCGCGTACCCGGCTTGATCATCCCGGTTTTCAAGCCCAAATAGCCTCCCTTAGCGGTGATTTGCGGCTACACGTGAGGCCGTTACGACTCCAGGACAGTTCCCGTGAGTGGCTAGGCGTGCTGGCCTTCGTCACAGAAGCGGCAACCTTGACGAAACTTATGGAGTGTAGCGATTTTGTCGCTTTTGAGGCCCTGTTGTGCCGGTTGTGGTCGCGCCTGGCAAGTAGTCAGGGAGAGCGACAGAAATCAGCAGTATTGCGTGACTCGTTAGCCAAGCTCAACGACAACACCCGGCGCCAGGGGTTAGCGGCCAAGCTGGCGAGTGATTTGCTGGGTAACTCCATTGCCATGCAAGAGCTTCGGCAGCAGGTGATTCGTGCGGCCGAAACCAATTTAGCGGTGCTACTGCAGGGCGAAACCGGCACCGGCAAAGACGTCGTGGCGAGAGCGATTCACCGTTTCTCGGCACGCGCCAAGGCGCCGTTTATGGCGATTAACTGTGCCGCGATTCCCGAGTCGCTGCTGGAGTCGGAGCTGTTCGGCCACTCTAAAGGGGCGTTTTCAGGCGCTGACCAGGCCAGGGAAGGGCTCATCGCCCAAGCCGATGGCGGTACGCTGTTTCTGGATGAAATCGGCGATATGCCGCTAGCGCTGCAAGCCAAACTGCTCAGGGTACTGGAGAGCGGCCGTTATCGGCCCCTAGGGTCGAATGAAGAACGCTGTGCAGACCTGCGTCTGATAGCGGCTACCCACCAGCCGCTACGCGAGCAGATCAAACAGCAGCGGTTTCGCGCTGACCTCTACTATCGCTTAGGCCAATTCCCGCTTTCACTGCCTTCACTGTCGGCACGGCGTGAAGACATCGCCTTTCTGGCCGAGCACTTTGTTGCTGATTTCTGTGCCCGGGAAGAACGCAGTGAGATGGGCATCACACCTGCCGCGTTGCGGCAGCTAAAAGAGCGTGATTACCCCGGCAACGTGCGCGAGCTCAAAAACTTGATCGATTATGCCTGCGCCATGACCCCTGCCGGTGGTGATATTGAAGCCTTGCTCCTGCCCAGCGATACCGCCAGTGGTGCTGATTCAGCGACACCAGAAACCAGCGCCACGCTGAGTAAGATCCATGATCTGCGCCAAGCGGTTCGCGATTATGAAGCGCAACTGATTAGCCAGCGATTGCTTTACTACGGCGGGAATCGTGCCCTTGCAGCAGAGAGCCTGGGAATACCCAAGCGAACGCTCTCCCATAAATGCCAATTGCTAGAACTGGATGCTAAATGAACGTGACATTCGTAAGTTGCCGATGGCAGCACAGGCTATTGATTTGCCTTTGGCTATTAAGCATGAGCAGCGCACTACAAGCAGAGGATAGCGCAGCTGTATTGGAACAGGCGCATCAGTGCGGCCAAGAAAGCTCGCGTTTGGATCGCCTGGGATGCTACGACAATCTGTTCCTGGACGAGCAGAGCACACCGAGTGATAGCGCTGAACTGCCGCCACTTTGGCACGCAGTGGTCAGCCAAGAGGAGAAACGCAATCCCGATGACTTTGGCCTGATAGTCAGCGCTGAGGGAAGCCAGGTATTAATGACGGTGCCCGCACGGGGCACAACGCCTCCACGGCCTGTTTTGGTACTGGCCTGCGAGAAGCTAATTACCCGTTTCCAGGTGCACCTGCCCAATGCCTTGGATACCCCCCGCGTGTCGTTGCGGGTCGTCGCGGATGGGCGTGATGTCTCTCAACAGTGGCGAGTGCGTGATGACGGCCACGTGGTAAGCGGTGGGCGCGGCCTGCCCGCCATTGAAACGCTGCGGCAATTATTGAGCGCCAACGAGCTTGTGTTGAGTAGCGACGCAGCGGCACTGGACGGGCTGCGTTTTGATGTATCAGGACTGCGTCAGCAAATTCAACCGCTTCGCAGCGCCTGTCGCTGGTAGTGGGTAGAGGAGTTCGTGATGCGTATAACGGCGGATAGCCACCTTGAACCCCTGCTAGCGCCTCTGCCCGCCAATGAGCAAGGCGAGGAGATCGGCGTCGTGCTGGAGGACAGCGCCGACTACCTGCGTCTTGAAGCTGAAATGATGAAAGTCGGTTCATTGCAGCACCAAGACGTCGATTGGGATACGGCAGAAGCATTAGCAATCACTATGCTCAGCCACAAAGGCAAAGACCTAAAGGTGTTGGGACACTTGCTGCACTGCCTGCAGCATGAAGGCAATGGCGTGCGTTTCGCGCTTTCCCTAAGGCTGCTGACCGGCTGCCTTGAAGCCTGGTGGGCGTTGGCATACCCCTTCAATGGCGCACGTGGGGCTAAGTTGCGGCCCAGGCTGTTCCAGCAATTTACCCAACGCACGCTGAAGCTTGCCGCAGGCCTCGACTTCCACAATGCCGAGGATGAGTTTCTGGCCTGCCGCCAATCGTTGGAAAAACTGCAAACGTTAGCCGCGGACAAGCAGTTACCCGCTGACTCACTTGACGAGCTGATGCGCCTGCTGGATGAAAAGCAGCCTAATCAAAACCGTGCTGCATCGGCTTCTCAAGGCGGCGACGCTTCCGGTAGCGATGCACGGACGGCCGCGTCTTCTTCCTCCAACGGTGCTGAAAAGGTTGAGCAGCCCGGTGGGGCAAAAGTCCCCGAACTGCGTCTGGAGGCGGGCAATGAGCGCGCCAACCGCCAGTCTCTGCTCAAAATGGCCGATTTTCTAAACGAGCAAAACCCGGGCGAGCCGCTGGCATACCGCTTGCGTCGCTATGCCATCTGGAGCGCCATCCAGGCGTTACCTGCTGCACGGGAAGGGGGGCGTACCGAGTTAGCCCCCGTGGCTGCTGATCGGGTAGCGGATTATCGAGAGGCGCTTTCCCGGGGCGGTGACGAAGCGCTTTGGCAGCGCATAGAGAAAAGCGTTGCGGTCAGCCCCTACTGGCTAGAAGGACACCGCTTGAGTGCCGAGCTGGCCAAGCGCCTAGGGCGGCCGCGCTGCGCTGAGGCTATTCGCGATGAGTCGGTGCGGTTCGTGGAAAGGCTCCCCGGTATTGAGTCGTTAACGTTTAACGATGGCTCGCCTTTTTTAGATAAGGAAACGCAGCAGTGGCTGTATAGCGGCGCGGGCAGCGGCGCAAATGACGGCGCCGGTGGCGGTGAAGCATGGCACGCGGGGTTAGAGGAAGCGCGTGGATATATAGGGAGTGAAGGGTTAGGGCCTGCCTTGCAGGTGCTTGACCAGGGGTTAGCGTCGGCACGCTCCTTGCGCGAGAGCACGTACTGGCGCTTGGCCAGCGCTGATTTGCTGCAGGAGGCGGGGCTAGAAACACTCGCCCAGCAGCACTACAGCACGCTGCACCAAACTGTTAGTGAACTTGATTTAGAGCAGTGGGAACCAGCGCTGGTTTCGCGGCTTCAGGCATCGCTTAGGACATGACCTCAGGGTATGGCAACGATGATCGACTTTATCACTAGGGACGAGGATTAAAGGCTCATGTGGGGAACATTGAAATCAAGGCTGAGCCGCTGGGTGCCCGGCTTTTCACGTGCACAGAGCACGCATAATCGCGCCAAGGCGCAGGCTAACAGAGTCAAAGGACTGGGGCGGTTTTCCATGGCCATGTGGGCTGTGGGCATCGTGCTTCTGTTAGTGGCTATCTGGTGGTTAGGGCCTAGCTGGGAAGTGCGAGACAGCTACCCATTAGGCCCCTGGGTCAATCGGTTACTGGCCACCTTGGCGCTGGTAACGTTAGTGGCGGTGATTTGGGGCGTTCGGCTTTCCCGTCGACTGCGCGAAGCCGATGAGCTCGCGCAGGATAGGGAGTCGCTGCAGTCGGACCCCATCCAGGAAAGTATCGACCAGCAGGAAACCTCGCTGAACAGCGTGCTATCCGAAATCATTGATAGCGTTGGCGGTGGGGACAGCAGCCGCTATCGTCTTCCCTGGTATTTGGTCATGGGGGTCGAAAACGCGGGCAAAACCAGCTTGGTCAATCGCTCGGGGCAAAATTTCGCGCTGTCCAATGTCATGAAAGCCTCTGGCATCAGCAGCAAGAAAAACCGCTTTGGTTTTGACTGGTGGATTGGCGATAAAGCGATACTCATCGACCCTGATGGCGAGTTATTGACTCAAGGCGCACTGGAAACGGGCGAGCCTGTCGAACTGAATAGCCGCCTATGGGATCACTTTACTGAGTGGCTAGAGCGTAACCGACCTCGCCGCCCGCTGGACGGCGTTGTGCTTGTGTTGGATCTAGCCCGTCTTAGCCACGCCCAGGTAGCCGTTCGTAAAGCGTACGCGACGCTGTTACGCAGCCGTCTACGCGAGTTGATGGAGCGCCACGGCAGCCGGTTACCGGTTTACGTCACCTTCAGTAAAATGGATTTGCTGCACGGTTTTGACGATTTCTTCCGCCATTACTCCCGTGCTGCCCGGCGAGCGCCGTTAGGCTTTACCTTCTCGGCTAAATCCATCGATACACCGGGAAAGTGGGAAGAAGAGTTCGCCGCCGCTTACGACAATATGCTGGAGCGCCTTAACCGCGCAATGCCCACCATGCTGGCAGAGTGCCGCGACCGGGAAGAACGGGAATCGGTATTTCGCTTTGTGCGCCAGCTAGCAGGGCTGCGCGATGTGCTGCTCGGTTTCCTCAACGAGGCGCTCTCCAGCGACCGCTTTTCCACCGCGGCGATTGTACGCGGCACGTATTTCACCTCGGTTTATCAGCAGGGGGTGCCTGAAGATCCTTTCGTTGATGCAGCGGCCCGCCGTTATGGCATGTCCGAAAGTGTTCAGCCTGCGCACCGTGCGACGCGCAGCGCCCTGTACTTCACTGAAGAACTGTTTGAGAAAGTCATTTATCCAGAAGCGGGGCTGGCCGGTGATAACGCCAAAGTAGCCCGCCGCCGCCAGCGCACTCGCCAGGCGTGTCTTGTTGCGTGCATGTTAGTGAGTGCGGTAATGATAGGTGGGTGGAGTCATTTCTATCAGAAAAACGCGGCCTCGCTTTCCACCGTCGAGCATCGGGCGGAAACCTTCCTGGCCACTCACCCCGAAGAGTTTCAGAGCGACGACCCAACGGGCTACGAAATGCTGGCGCCGTTGGATCGCCTGCGCGATGCGATGCAAACTTTCGAGGGCTACCGAACGCACACGCCGTTCCTGGCTGATATGGGGCTTTATCAAGGCCACATTATTGGTGGCCAGTTAGAGAATGCTTACCTCGCCATGTTGGAGTACCAATTCCTACCGGCGTTGATGGTGGGCATCATGGATGATATGAATCGCGAAGAGGAGGGCAGTAACGCCAAGCTGGCGCTGCTGCGCATCTTGCGCATGATGTCTGACGCCAGCGGCCGCCAGCCCGAACGTGTACACGACTATATGGCTCAACGTTGGCAAGGCGACTTTCCTCAGCGTGGTGAAATCCAGGATCGCTTACTGGTGCATTTAGATTACGCCCTGCAGCACAGCGATTTGGAAAGCCGGGTCGCCGCTGGTCATCGGCGCGCTGAATATGCCATGGCGCCACTACGCGGCAGCTTAGTCGCCGCGATTGACGACCTATCACGCCTGCCGATGGATGAGCGGGTCTACGCCACCATGAAAGCTGACAGTAGCCGTCGCGGAGACCCTCTCGATTTGCGCCGTCAGGTGGGGTCGATGTTCAACACGGTGTTTATGGCGCGTAACGATGAGCCCTCGTATGTGCAGCTGCCGTATCTGGTTACCCGGGGTGGCTTCGAAAATCACTTCCTGCAACAGCTTGATAGGGCAACCGAGCTAGCGCTTATTGACCTGTGGGTCTTGGATCAGCGCGAAGACATCAACTTCAGTAACGCTGACCGTCAGCAGTTGCAAGACGCCTTGCGTGACTATTATGTCAGTGACTATCGCGTGAGTTGGCGTGATGCCCTGCGCAACACCCAGCTTGTGCCCCTGCCGGACATCCACCAGGCGGCGGTGGTCGCCGACGCGCTGGTCAGCGCCGAGCGCCCGCTAGACCGTCTGTTAGCAGCGGTCGAGCATAATACCCGTCTCTATCCAGAACTGCCTGAAGATGACGAGGAAGCCCGTGAAGCGCTCCAGCGTTCACCGCGCTATCAGCTTGCTCACGATATCGAGCAGCAGTTTACCGCGATTAACAAGCTCTCCAACGCCCAAGAGGGTGACCCCTCCTCGTTGGAGGAGATCAAATCGGCGGTGACGGAGTTGCGCGATTACCTGCTCGATATAGAAGAGGCCAGCGACCCAGGGCGTGCTGCTTTCATCGGTGCGCGTGACCGCTTATCGCTGCGCGGCGATGATCCCATTTATCGCCTGCAACGTATCGCTGACAGCTCTCCCGAGCCGGTGGCGGGCATGCTGAAAAGCCTGGCGGATCAAAGCTGGCAGCTCATCATGGCAAGCGCTATCAGTCACCTGGAAAATATCTGGATAGATGAGGTAGTGGCGCCCTATCAAGAGCGTTTAGCCGGGCGCTATCCGCTGGTGCCCAGTGCAAGCCGGGATGCTTCGCTAAGCGACTTTGAAGCCTTCTTTGCCCCTGAAGGCATCCTCGACAACTTCTATCAGGATAACTTGCAGCCCTTTATCGAAGGTGCGCCTGAGCAACTGGTGGATACCCAGGGCAATTCGCTACTGCGTGAAAACGTGTTTGCCGCCGTGTCACAGGCGGAACAAATTCGCCGTGCCTACTTTGGCCCTGATGGTGCGCTAGACGTCGAGTTCTCTCTTGAGCCGATCAGCTTAAGCCCCGACAAGCGGCGCAGTGTGATCAGCGCCGATGGCCAGCTCATCGAGTACACCCATAGTGCCAGCAGCCGGGTATCGATGATTTGGCCTAATACGCTGCGTGGCGGCACTGATAGCCGCATTACCATGGTGCCCAGCCAGGTAAACCGCTCGCCGCGGAGTATGACCCGCGATGGCGCCTGGGCCTGGTTCCGGCTGTTGGAAGAGGCCAACATCACCAGCGTTAATGAGCGTGAGTTAGAGCTACGTTTCAACGTTGACGGGGGCGCTATGCGTTATCGCCTATTTACCGATAGCGCCCCCAATCCCTTTACCCGTTCGCCCGCCGCAGGCTTCCAGCTACCGTCAGCACTCTATGCAGAACGAGGCCCCTATGCTGACGAAACTTAAGCAGTGGCTCTCTCCCTCACCTAGCGCGACCCATGGCCACCCAGGTGGCCATGCGGATAGCGGCCCTAATGTTAATGGCCAAGCATCTTCGCGTGCACTTGAAAACGCCCGCGAAGGGGATATCGATAGTTTTATCGAAGCCGTCCAGCGTGCCGATGCAAAAGGGCATTCGCCCTGGGTACTGCGTGACAAGGCCTACCTGGATACGCTGCGTCGCGCGCTGGAATTTACCCTGCATCGCCAGGTGTGGTTGCAGCGCGAGCAAGAGCACGTTGAGCACTGGCAGGGGCGTTTACTCGCCCTGCGCCATGGGGATGGCCCGCCGCTGGGGATGGTGCTGGCGTGCCGACCCGATGACGAAGCCGCCTGGCAGCTGCGCTTCTTCTTTATCAGCGAAGAATGGAAAGGCAGCGGCCATGGTGCACGCCTGCTGACCGCTGCCCGGCTGAGCTTAAGCGGTGTGCCGCTACAAACGCGGCTACCGCTGGCGTGCCACACGGCGATTCAAAGCCTGGAAGCGGCGGGATTTCAGCGCATGTACGTTGATGCTTTTGAGGTAGCGAGCTACGAAGCGCCCGCTCAGTGGGATGTGAGACAGTGAAAAGGATTCTCATAGTGGCTGATGGTACCGGTCTGGGAGCAGTTTTAATATTATTTATGCCATAATGATATAACCACCTTTCAATAAAGAATTTCCCGCATTCTACAGCTATCGTTAGGCTTATAACTATTGTCCACGTCTACCAAAAGCGCCTGTTTGTTAACAGGCGCTTTTGGCATTGCAAAAGGTGAGTGTATGTCTACAACGACTGCTGCTGTGCCGCAGAGCTATCGCGTACCGCTGATAGCCACAGCGGCGATTGTGCTGGGTGCGTTGCTTATTGGGGTTGTCTTTGACGCTAATATTGGCCTGCTGATGATCGTCGGCGGGCTGTTTGGCATGGTGCTGTATCACGCTGCGTTTGGTTTTACCTCAGCGTGGCGGGTATTCATTACTGAGCGACGCGGGCGCGGCCTGCGTGCCCAAATGGTGATGCTGGCCATTGCAGTGGTGCTGTTTTTCCCTGCCTTGGGGGCGGGCTCCCTGTTTGGCAACGAAGTGTCGGGCTTTGTGGCGCCTATTGGTATCTCCGTGCTTGTGGGGGCGTTCCTGTTCGGTGTGGGCATGCAGTTGGGCGGCGGCTGTGCCTCCGGCACGCTGTTTACTGCGGGCGGTGGTAACGCACGCATGCTGATCACGTTGGTGTTCTTTATTGTCGGCTCGGTGATTGGCAGCGCGCATTTTGCCTGGTGGCAGAGCTTACCGGCCTTTCAACCGGTATCGCTGGTTAATGTCGCCGGGGTCAGTGGCGGGATCGCCATTAGCCTGGTGCTGTTTGCTGCTATTGCGGCGTTTACCTGGGTGATGGAGAAGCGTCGCCATGGTCAGTTAGAGCAGGCGCCTATGGTCGATAAGCATGGCTATGAGCGCTGGTTGACTGGGCCTTGGCCGTTAGTGGCGGGCGCGGTGGCGTTGGCGCTGCTCAACTTTGCCACCTTGGCATTGGCGGGCCGCCCTTGGGGAATTACCTCTGCGTTTGCGCTGTGGGGGGCTAAAGGCTTTGAGCTGGTGGGCGGCGATGTCAGCCAGTGGGGCTATTGGCAGTCCCCAGGTAACGCCGCGGCTCTTGAAGCCAGCGTATGGAGCGATATCACCACGGTAATGAACGTCGGCATTATGTTGGGCGCGCTGGCTGCTGCAAGCTTGGCGGGGCGCTTTGCGCCTAACTTCAGGATTCCGCTGAAATCTATCTTGGCCGCAGTTATTGGCGGCATCTTGCTGGGTTATGGCGCGCGTTTGGCGTTTGGCTGCAATATTGGTGCTTACTTCAGCGGCATTGCCTCTGGCAGCCTCCACGGTTGGGTATGGTTGGTAGCAGCGTTTGCCGGCAACATGTTTGGCGTTAAGCTGAGGCCGTTCTTTTTTGCTGGCGTAGAGGGCCGCAAACCTACCGCTAAAACGTGCTAAGGCGTCGTTGATGATATAGCTGATAACTTAGCTAATGGCATCGGTAAGGGAATAGTTAATAGTGTCATTACGCCTCGGTTTAGTCGCCCTAAATTGAGGCGTTTTTATGTCAACATGGTCGCTCTCTTCCACCTTTGTCGCAGGAGCATGTTACATTACGCTCAAACGCCGCAAACGCCCGATGTTGCTGCATTGCAGCAGTGATTGACATAAAAAAGAGAGTGCTTATGACTACCCAGAGTAGACGCCCCCTATACCTTCCTTACGCCGGTCCTTCTTTGCTCGAAATGCCGCTATTGAACAAAGGCAGCGCGTTTACTCAGCAGGAGCGCTTGGCGTTTAACCTGATTGGTTTGCTGCCGCAAAAGGTGGAAACCATTGAAGATCAGCTTGAGCGTGCCTATCGCCAGTACCAGCAGTGCCATAGCAGCCTTGAGAAGCATATACATCTTCGCGCCATTCAAGATGACAACGAAACGCTCTATTTCCGTCTCGTATCTCAGCACCTTGAAGAGATGCTGCCGATTATTTATACCCCCACGGTAGGGCAGGCGTGTCAGGAATTTTCCAATATTTACCGTAACCACCGCGGCCTGTTTATTAGCTACCCTGACCGCGAACATATGGATGATATCCTGCGCAGCGCCACTAAAGATAACGTCAAAGTGATCGTAGTGACGGACGGTGAGCGTATTCTTGGCCTTGGCGACCAGGGGATCGGGGGCATGGGTATCCCGATTGGTAAACTGGCACTATATACCGCCTGTGGCGGCATTAGCCCCGCCTACACGCTGCCGATCATGATTGATGTGGGCACTAACAACAAAGCGCTGCTGGACGACCCCATGTATATGGGCTGGCGGCATGAGCGGGTAGGGCAGGAAGAGTACGATGCGTTCATGGCGGAATTTATCGCTGCTGTGAAGCGCCGCTGGCCGAACGTGCTACTGCAGTTTGAGGACTTTGCCCAGGCCAATGCGGTACCGCTGTTAGAGCGCTACCGCAACGAGCTTTGCTGCTTCAATGACGATGTGCAGGGCACCGCCTCTGTGGTGGTCGGTACCTTGATGGCCGCTTGTCAGGCCCGGGAAGAGACCATTGCCCAGCAGCGTGTTGTGTTTGTAGGCGGTGGTTCGGCGGGCTGTGGGATTGCCGAGCAGGTGGTTGTTTCTATGGAAGCTGAAGGTTTGACTGAAAGCGAAGCACGGTCGCGTATTTATATTGTTGATCGCGACGGCTTGATGACCAGCGATCAAGAGTGGCAGCGCGACTTCCAGCGCCGGTTAGCCCACGACCCTTCGCTAGTCGCCGGGTGGAATGGCCAAGGCCTGGAAGAGACGATCGCGCAAATCAAACCGACGGTATTGATCGGCGTTTGCGGCCAGCGCGGTATCTTTACCGAGCAGGTGGTGCGCACCATGCATGCGGGCTGTGAACACCCGGTCATCATGCCGCTGTCTAATCCTACTTCCCAGGCAGAGGCCGTGCCAGAGGATGTTATTCGCTGGACCGACGGCCAAGCCTTGGTAGCGACCGGTAGCCCCTTTGCGCCGGTGGTTTACAACGGTCGCACTTATCCGATTGCCCAGTGCAACAATGCCTATATCTTCCCGGGCATTGGATTGGGCGTGATTGCTGCCAGTGCTAATCGAGTCACCGACGAGATGCTGATGAGTGCCTCACGGGCGCTGGCCCGTGAAGCGCCGCTGGTTAAAGAGGGCAAGGGTGCTTTGCTGCCGCCGCTGTCGCGTATTCGCGATATCAGCAAGTCGATTGCCTTTGAAGTCGCTGCTCAGGCACAGCAGAACGGGGTGGCGTTAAAAACCAGTGGTACAACGCTGCGCGAGCTAATCGAAAAAGCGTCCTGGACTCCGGATTACCGCACCTATCGCCGCCGCGCGTTTTAAGTGTTTGGCTAAAAAAAAGCCCCCACCGAGGTGGGGGCATGCAAGCATTGGTAGGTTTTACCCTTTAGGCTGCGCCGATCATCTTGCGCAACACGTAGTGAAGGATACCACCGTGACGGTAGTAAGCCAGCTCGTTTACCGTATCAATTCGGCACTTGGCATCAACGCTACGTTCCCCGTCGGCATTTTTGATCACGATTTTGACCGTGCCACCTGGCGTCAGGTCGCTTAAGCCGGCAATCGAAATCTCCTCATCCCCGGTTAATCCCAGCGTTTTACGGCTTTCGCCTTCGGCAAACTGCAGTGGTACAACGCCCATGCCGATCAGGTTAGAGCGGTGAATACGCTCGAAGGATTCGGCGATCACCGCGCGGACACCCAGCAAACGGGTACCTTTGGCCGCCCAATCCCTTGAAGAGCCGGTGCCGTACTCTTTACCGGCGATGACTACCAACGGTTTGCCTTCCTCTTTGTACTTCATGGCCGCATCGTAAATAGCCATCTGCTCACCGCTGGGTACGTGGCGTGTTTCACCGCCGACCACGCCATCGAGCATCTCATTCTTGATCCGCACGTTGGCGAAGGTGCCACGCATCATGACTTCATGGTTACCCCGGCGAGAGCCGTAGGAGTTGAAGTCCACCGGCTTAACGCCGTGTTCTTGCAGATATCGCCCGGCGGGGCTGTCAGGCTTGATGGCACCGGCAGGGGAGATATGGTCGGTGGTCACCGAATCACCCAACATGGCAAGTACACGGGCGCTGTGCACATCTTCAATGGCATCCGGTTCGCGGCCCATGCCTTCAAAGAAGGGCGGGTGCTGAATGTAGGTGGATTCAGGCCACTGATAGACCTTACTCTCTGACACGTCGATGGCTTTCCAGACGTCGTCACCCTCAAACACTGCGCCGTACTCTTTACGGAACATGGCGGTGTTGACCTGCTCAACGGCGCTGGCAATCTCTGCCTGGCTGGGCCAGATATCTTTGAGGTAGACCGGGTCGCCGTTACTGTCGTTGCCCAGTGGCTCCTGGGTAAGGTCAAGCTGGACATTGCCGGCCAGGGCGTAAGCCACCACCAGGGGTGGTGAAGCCAGCCAGTTGGTTTTGACCAACGGGTGTACGCGGCCTTCAAAGTTACGGTTACCGGAGAGCACAGAGGCTACGGCGAGGTCGCCGCTGTTGATCGCTTTTTCGATCTCATCGGGCAGCGGGCCGGAGTTACCGATACAGGTGGTGCAACCGTAGCCGACCAGGTTGAAGCCCAGTGCATCCAAGTCATCGTTTAATTCAGCGGCTTCCAGATAATCGGTGACCACTTTGGAACCCGGTGCTAAGGAGGTTTTCACCCAGGGCTTGGTGGTTAACCCCTTTTCACGCGCTTTGCGCGCCAGCAGCCCGGCGGCCATCATTACGCTGGGGTTAGAGGTGTTAGTGCACGAGGTAATCGCTGCAATCACTACCGCCCCTGGGTCAAGGCTGAAATCATGGTCATCAAGCTTAACGGCCTGGCTGGTGTCATGTTCGAAGCTGCGCGCCACCCCCACGGCGGTTTGGCCCCCTTCAGAGGAGAGTTTCCCCTTTGCGCTGGCATCCGCGTTGACGTCTTCTTGCATGAACTTATCAAAGGCCGCCGCCATGTCTTTCAGCGCCACGCGATCCTGAGGGCGTTTGGGGCCCGCTAAGCTGGCCTCTACCTCGGTCATGTCCAGTTCCAGGGCGTCGGTAAAGATCGGCTCATCGCTGGGTTCACGCCATAGCCCTTGGGCTTTGCTGTAGGCTTCCACCAGCGCGACTTGCTCATCTTCACGCCCTGTTAAGCGCATATAGTTCAGCGTTTCATCATCGACCGGGAAGAAACCACACGTAGCACCATACTCAGGGGCCATATTGGCGATAGTGGCGCGATCCGCTAGCGGCAGATCTTTCAAACCGTCGCCGTAAAACTCGACAAATTTACCCACTACCCCTTTTTTACGCAGCATTTCGGTAACGGTGAGTACTAGATCCGTGGCGGTGATACCTTCGCGAAGCTTGCCGGTTAATTTAAAGCCAATCACTTCGGGGATCAGCATCGACACCGGCTGCCCGAGCATGGCTGCTTCGGCTTCAATGCCGCCCACGCCCCAACCAAGCACGCCCAGGCCGTTGATCATGGTGGTGTGGGAGTCGGTGCCGACGAGGGTGTCGGGGTAGGCAAAGGTCTTACCGTCTTCGTCCTTAGTCCATACCGTTCTGCCTAGGTACTCTAGGTTGACCTGGTGGCAGATGCCGGTACCGGGGGGCACAACGCTAAAGTTGTCAAACGCCTGCTGGCCCCAGCGCAGAAACTCGTAGCGCTCGCGGTTGCGCTGCATTTCGATATCGACATTCTCTTGAAATGCAGCCGGGTTGCCGAACTTATCGACCATTACCGAGTGGTCGATCACAAGATCGACGGGGGAAAGGGGATTAATTTTCGCCGGGTCTTCGCCCAGGCTTTCAACCGCGGCCCGCATGGAGGCTAAATCCACCACGCCGGGCACGCCGGTAAAGTCCTGCATGAGTACCCGTGCCGGGCGGTAGCCGATTTCGCGGCTGGATTTGCCCTCGGCCTGCCAGTCGACCAGGGCCTGCATATCTTCTTGATCTACGCTTTCGTCATCGGCGAAGCGCAGCTGGTTTTCGAGTAGAATCTTGAGCGTCTTGGGTAGCCGGTCAATGTTGCCCAGGGTATCGGCCGCTTGGGGCAGGCTGTAGTAGTGATACGTTTTACTGCCAACCTCTAGGGTGCTTAGCGTATCGGGTATCTTGCTCATATCTCTCTCCTCTGGTTGCTGAGCGCTGAGCTCAGCGGGACGGTCACGATCTTTCTTTAGTATGGGTTTCCCCCAGTATGGCGTTGATTTAGTAATAACACATGGGTCTTTACACTAGGGCTTTCAAGGTTTCTTCGCCTAATAGCGTAGACGAAACCTTGCAATAGCTTGTACTTGACACCATTTCAGGCAGACTCTGTGGCTAATTTTTTCAAAGCTATTAACACAGCTAGCGACAAAGCTATCAGTCAGATATTTACAAGGTGGTGTCATGGAAACTCGTCATGAGCGTTTAATTATTCTTGGATCCGGCCCTGCGGGCTATACGGCTGCTGTCTATGCCGCACGGGCCAACCTGAAGCCGCTGCTGATTACCGGTATTCAGGCGGGTGGCCAATTGACCACCACAACCGATGTGGATAACTGGCCCGGCGACGCTGAAGGCGTACAAGGGCCGGAGTTGATGGAGCGTATGAAGCAGCACGCCGAACGTTTCAATACAGAGGTGCTGTTTGATCACATCAATGAGGTTAGCTTAGGTGAGAAGCCCTTTACCTTAAAAGGTGATAGCGGCATTTATACCTGCGATGCGTTGATCGTGGCTACCGGTGCCAGTGCGCGTTACCTTGGCCTCCCCACAGAACAACAGTTCATGGGCCAAGGGGTATCAGCCTGCGCTACCTGCGATGGCTTTTTCTACCGCAACCAGGAAGTCATTGTGGTGGGCGGTGGTAATACCGCTGTGGAAGAAGCTCTTTATCTCTCTAACATCGCTTCCAAAGTGACTTTGGTACACCGCCGTGACACGCTGCGGGCGGAAAAAATTCTCCAAGATAAGCTGTTCGAGAAAGCTGAGGCGGGTAAAATCGCCCTTGAGTGGTTCCAGGAAGTCGAAGAAGTGATCGGCGATAACTCCGGCGTTACGGGAGTGCGGGTTAAATCCACTAAAGATGGTTCAAGCAAAGAGATCCATGCGCCTGGGCTATTTATTGCCATTGGCCATAGTCCCAACACGGGGATCTTTGCAGGTCAGCTGGACATGAACGGCGGCTATATCAAAGTGCATTCAGGTCTTGAAGGAAATGCAACCGCGACCAGCGTACCGGGTGTGTTTGCCTGCGGCGATGTAATGGATCACATTTACCGCCAAGCGATTACCTCGGCGGGCAGTGGCTGCATGGCAGCGCTGGATGCCGAGCGCTATTTAGACGGTATTGCCGGGTAAACCTCAGTCGCGTGGAGCGTCAACAGGCCTTAGCAATCAATAGGCGCTCCATCAACACGCAAGCGGCCCAATTGGCTAAGTACCAGTTTCTTACCTTTGGCGCCGCTGCCTGAACAAATAGCAAAACTGCCGTTGTAACCGCTGGTATAGCCTAACGGGCTGTAACGGATACGCGACCAGCCCCGGTTGTAAGACACTTGCGTACCTTGTTGCGCGGGGACAATACGCAAAATATCGTCTTCAGTGATGCTCTCGGTTTTATTGCCTCGCACGATCATTAGTTCTCCACTCCAGTCATTAGCGCAGGCCTTGTGGTTTGCAGAGGCGGGGCAAAGCGTCAACTGGCGGCGTTGGCTAATCGCCGTATTGCGCGCTAACGAAAACGCACTCTGGAATCGATTAATCTCGCTGGTCTGTGCAGCACGCTTCCCCAGTGCTTGAAAATTGGGCAGCCCCCAGGCGGCGATAATACCCACCAGCAGCAGCGTGACCAGTAGCTCAAACAGCGTAAACCCGCTTTCAGGTGTGGTGTGCGTCTTGACGTGAAAACGGCTCATCGTCTCTCCTTACTTGACCTTGTTATCGCCCGCGCTATGCTCACTCTCCTTTACCAGCTGCGAACACAACGTCGTTAATAGGTCATCCTAGGCGACGCTACGCTTTTTTTATGTAAGCCAAAACGGACAATGTTGTGAGAGATTTCTTAATTATTGGCGGTGGCGTGATCGGTATGATGACGGCGCTGCAGCTAGCCGATGCGGGGCAGCAGGTCACGCTGGTCGATCGTGGTGAGTGCGGTAAAGAGGCATCCTGGGCGGGCGGTGGTATCGTTTCGCCGCTCTATCCCTGGCGATACGATACTGCGGTATCGCAACTTTCCCGCTGGTCGGAAGGTGTTTACCCCTCTTTGGCTCTGCGCTTATTGGAAGAGACCGGTATTGACCCCGAATATCGCCAAAAAGGGCTGCTCTACCTAAATGTGGATGATGACGACAAAGCGCTGGGATGGGCGCGTCAGCTAGGTAAGCCACTAGAGCGGGTAGGGGCAGACTTTGTTCACGAAAAAGAGCCTGGTGTGGCAATGGCTAACGACAGCGCACTGTGGATGCCGACACTGGGTAGCGTGCGCAATCCGCGGTTAGCCAAGGCGTTGAAGGCGCGGTTAGCCGCGATGCCCCAGGTAACGCTGAAAGAGCAGTGTGAGGTCAGTGGCTTTATCCTGCACGGTAGCCAAGTGGAAGGCGTGGTGACGTCGCAAGGGCCGTTAACGGCTGAACGCATTATTGTTTGCGGCGGTGCCTGGGCCGCACAGCTTTTGTCGCAGTTGAATGTGCAGTTGCCGGTAAGACCCGTTAAAGGTCAAATGATTGCTTACCAAGCACCCAAAGGGTTGGTGCAGCGCGTGGTGTTAAAAAATGGGCGCTATATTATTCCGCGTGCAGATGGACTGCTATTGGTTGGTTCTACGCTGGAAGAGGTGGGCTTTGACAAGCGCACCGATACGGCGGCATTGGCGTCGCTAAAGCAGAGTGCTGAAGCTATCCTGCCCGCTTTGGCAACGTGCCCGGTAGCGCACCAGTGGGCCGGTCTGCGGCCTGGATCACCAACGGGCCTCCCCTTTATCGGCGCGCTGTCTGAATGGCCAAATGTTTTCGTCAATGCCGGGCACTATCGCAACGGCTTGGTGTTGGCGCCTGCCTCGACCCATTTACTGGTGGATCAGCTGCTGGGGCGCGCGCCACTGATTGACCCCGCGCCTTACCAGCCTACGCCAGGGCGGCTAATACAAGCTTAAGACCAGTACAAGTTTAAGGTGTGCCGTCCTTGTCCTGCTGCTCCTGCAGGAAGCGGTCGCGATGGGCGCTGGAGCAGAACCACTGTTCCTGGTCACGCAGTGCTTCGTCTTCAGGAACGTGTACCTCACACCAGCGGCAGCGCACCATTTTGCCACCCTCGTGGCGGTTGACTTTTTTATGCTGCGCTTCATGCTCAAGCTTACGTTGCCGGTAAATGCCGTATAGCTTTAAACCGGCATAGAATATAACGGCGAAGATAATCAGCCGAATGATCAAGAGGTTCATCCTTTTGTGTCTCCCAAAGTGGGAATCTAGGCACAAGGCGTTAGGATAGACCCGCAGCCTTTGCCAGTTGGCGGCCCTTGCGGGACAATACGACTATGTCGGTGTAACCCTATTTTAAAGATTCTCAAGAGATTTTGACGCCCATGCAAGACTTAACGCTGGTAATGGCCCAACTCGATCCTCTGGTCGGGGATATTCCCGGCAATGCCGCACGCGCGATTGAAGCAGTGCGCGAAGCGCGGATTGAGCATGGGGCGGATATTGTTGTCTTTCCAGAGCTTTTTCTGTCGGGCTATCCGCCGGAAGATCTGCTGCTGCGCCCCTCAATGGAAACCCGCCTGCGTGAAGCTCGCGCGCTAATGGCATCGAAGGTCGCCAGTGATGTGCTGGTGATCATTGGCTATCCCGGCGTGCGTGAAGGCCGCTGTTACAACTTGGCGGGCCTGCTATACAACGGTCAGTGGGAAGCTGAATACGCCAAGCAGGCGTTGCCTAACTACCAAGTGTTTGACGAGCAGCGCTATTTTACGCCCGGCACTGAAACACTGGTGTATGAGCATAAAGGCGCCAAGCTTGGCATCGTGATCTGCGAGGATCTATGGGATGGTGCGCCGGTTAGAGCTGCCAAGGAAGCGGGGGCTGAAGTGCTGATCACCTTGAACGCCTCGCCCTATCACCAGGATAAACCCACTGAGCGACTGAGCTTATTGGAGCAGCACGCCCAAGACGTCAATCGTCCGATTGTGTATGTGAACACTATCGGTGGTCAGGATGAGCTGGTGTTTGATGGCGGCTCTTGCTGCGTTAACACCAGCGGTGAGTTGCAGGTGCTGGCGCCGTATTGGCAGGCGGGCCTGATGCCAGTTCAGTTTTTACAAACCAGCGCGAGGGTCTGGGAACCCCAAGCCGGAGAGATTGACCCCGAGGTAGAACCGGAAGAGAGCCTATATTGCGCGTTAGTCACCGGGCTGCGCGATTACGTCAACAAGAGCGGTTTTGAAGGCGTAGTGTTAGGGCTTTCCGGCGGTATCGACTCGGCGCTCTCTTTGGCCATTGCTGTTGATGCCCTGGGCCCACAGCGGGTGCAGGCGGTGATGATGCCTTACCACTACACTGCGGATATCTCCAAGCAGGACGCTGCAGAGCAGGCCAAAATGCTCGGCGTGCATTACGAGATCATGCCGATCGAGCCCATGGTAGAAGCCTTTATGGGCACGCTGGCAGAGAGCTTCGCAGGAACTGAGCGAGATACCACCGAAGAGAACCTGCAGTCCCGCTGTCGCGGCGTGCTGCTGATGGCGATCTCCAATAAAAAAGGCTTGATGGTACTGACGACCGGTAACAAGAGCGAAATGGCGGTGGGCTACGCCACGCTGTATGGCGATATGGTGGGCGGTTTTAATGCCATTAAAGACGTGTATAAAACCTGGGTGTATCGCTTGGCCCGCTGGCGTAATACGCAATCACCCGCGATCCCCGAACGGGTCATTGAGCGCCCACCCAGCGCGGAGCTGGCGCCGGATCAACAGGATAGCGACTCGCTGCCTGATTACGACGTGCTCGATGCAATCCTATTAAGCTATATCGAAGGCGACATGAGCGCTGAAGCGATCATCGCCGGTGGCTTTGACGCTGAAGACGTTTATAAAGTAGTGAAACTGGTTGACCGCTGTGAGTATAAGCGCCGCCAGGCGCCCATTGGTGTGAGGGTGACGCCGCGGGGCTTTGGTCGCGACCGCCGTTATCCGATCGTCAACGGCTGGCAGCCCGGCGAGTAAGTGGGGTACTCCTTAACACCGCTAGCAAACGCTTCCTCAGCAGGCTTTGAGCGATCTCTATGACAAAAACTCCCCTGAGAAGGGGAGTTTTCCTTTTGTTTAATTGCCCACCACTGCAGCCCAGGCTCTGGGTATTTTAATTTAGAAACTTTCCCACTCAGGTGCTGCCTGCTGACGTTTAACGGCGGGGAGTGCGGGCGTGTTAGCAGAATGGCTACGTGCAGGTGCCAGTGCGGCATGCGACGGCTGTGTTTTTGCGAGAGCGTTCGGCAATTTGAAGACTTCCATGGTATGCAGCAGAGAGTGAGCGTTTTGACGCAGGCTGTTAGCTGCGGTGGCGCTTTCATGGACTAGCGCAGCGTTCTGTTGGGTGACCTGATCCATCTCGGTCACTGCTCTACCCACTTCTTGCACGCCGGTGCTCTGCTCAGCGCTGGCGTGGCTGATCTCTTTCATGATGCTGGTTACACGCTCGATAGCCGCGACGATCTGTTCGGTCGATTTGCTGGCTTCTTCGGCGCGCTCGTTGCCGTGGTTAACCCGCTCAAGGTTGCTGGAAATCAGGGTGTTAATCTCTCGCGCGGCCTCGGCGCTGCGCTGTGCTAGTCGACGCACTTCCTCGGCGACTACCGCGAAACCTCGGCCATGTTCACCAGCACGGGCGGCTTCTACCGAGGCATTGAGCGCCAGAATATTGGTTTGGAAAGCAATCGCATCAATAGTAGAGATAATGCCGGCGATTTCCTGAGAGCTCTTATTGAGATCGTTCATGGTAGCAACGACCTGATTCACCGCTTCGCCGCCTTGCTTGGCGGTGTTTGATGCACTAGAGGCTTCCTGGCTTGCCTGTTCGGAATTCTCAGCGTTAAGTTTTACGGTGCTGTTGAGCTCTTCCATTGCCGAGGCCGTCTCCGCGAGCGCGCTGGCCTGCTGTTCAGTACGCGAAGAGAGGTCGTTATTACCCTCAGCAATTTGCTCACTGTTGCTGGCTACCGCTTCTGCAGAAGCGCGTACCTGGGTCACAATGGTTTGTAGCTGATGTGCCATGGCAACCTGCGACGCCATAATACTGCGGGTATCACCCTTCTTGAGCTGCCCCTGACTGGTTAATTCGCCGCGACCAATGGCTTCTGCGAAGGCTTTGACTTCGTAGGGCTCGGCACCCAATTCACGTAGCAGTTGGCGGGATAGAAACACCGCGATCAAACCGCCTACCAGCAACGCAAAGAGTGTTAGACCCAGCATCTGCATTTGAAAGCCGGAGGCGGTGTCGCGGGCTGTCGCTGTAGTAGCGTCGTTCAACTGCTGCTGAAGATTGATAAATTGATTTATGCGGTTAAGCCACTCGGTGTAAGCGGGCCCTGCCTGTTCAAGTAGCAGCGTTTGCGCCTCTGCATACTCGTCTGCTTGACGGGCGGCTATTACTTGCTCTGTCAGTTCCCGTGTCAGTATGGCTTGGTCATTGATACTGTTAATAATAGTCTGCTCTTGAGCAGTGCCAGCGTATTCGTTGGACACTTGCTCCATGCCTGTCGTGGCTGTGCTGTAAGCGCTACGCAGAAGTTCCATTTCACTCTCTAAGGAGCTGAGGTTGCCATTCCCGGCGGTGATCACAATGTCACGAAGCACGATAGCGCGGTCGTGTACACTGCCTCGCCAGTCCACTGCAAAGCGTTGCTTGGTTCCGTTGACGTCGTTGATTGTCGATAAGTCGCGGTCAATTTGATTGACCTGGTAAATTCCGACAGCGGTTAACAGAATCAGCAACCCAAGCAGGGCAGCAAAACCGAGCGTTAAACGCGTACTAATTTTGGTGTTGCTGGAACGGGCGTTAAGAAGTGGCATTGAGTGCTCCCTTAGGTGCCGTTAAGGCACTTTATTATGCTAGACGAGCTCATCATATATTTCTGTATAGTTTTTGTATAGGAAATAGTGACTACATGTATAGTATTTTTAGTTGATTTTTGTTTTCTCTTTTAGAATCAGTCTCTTATTGATTTTTGAATAAAAAAACCACGCCGTGGCGTGGTTTTCTAGGTATATGTTGTATAGCTTTCAGCGAATGATAGCTCGCAATGGTTTAATCATTTTGGCCTAGATGCTTAGGAACAAAGCGACTACCCTGCAACTGCTCGTGATCAGGCGCGTTTTCTCGCAGTACGGCGAGGACTTCATTGGCGCGATCATCCATGTCTAAGCCTTGATAGCCTTCCACCATGGTGGCCAAGGCATCCCGGGTAGCGTTCGACTCTGGGTAGTTTTCGATTACCCAGCGGCCGCGTTCAACCGCTGCTAGATATGCGCCGCGGCGCAGGTAGTAATCGGCGACATGGAGCTCATGGCGAGCCATTAGCTCACGCAGATAGACAATGCGCTGCTGAGCATCGGCGGCGTATTCACTCTGGGGGTAGCGCTGAATCAGTTCGCGGAAGTCATTGTAAGCATCACGGGAAGCACCCAAGTCGCGCTTGGAAATATCGATCAGGCGCAGCCGCTCTAAGCTAAAACGGCCCGCTTGCCAAGCAGAGAGGCCACGCAGGTAATAGGCGTAGTCCACTTGAGGGTGGTCGGGGTGAAGGCGAATAAATCGGCTGGCTGCTGCGCGAGCTTCTTCCCAATCGCTGTTTTCATAGTAGGCATAGATCAGCTCAAGCTGGGCTTGCTCGGCATGGGCACCAAACGGGTAGCGGGTATCGAGAGCTTCCAAGCGTTCTATCGCAATTGGGTAGCGGTTGCTGTCTAGGGCTGTGCGGGCCAGTTCATAGAGCTCACGCTCCTGAACCCCAGCAAATTCATCGTCCTCTTCTTCACTTGTATCGTTACTCGCACAGCCCGCTAGAAGGGCAAGGCTTAGGGCTAGAGCACCAAAGCGGTTGGCAGCTGAAATAACGCGCATCATCATCCTCGTTGCAAACAAGCCTCGATCACCAAAAAGCGACGATGGCCATAAGTAGAAATGGTAGAATAGGTCGCAGTCCGCCCACTATAAAACACCTCGGCTCAAAACGCAGGTTTAGCGACGTTTCGTCGGGTGTCGTCACAGCTTATTTTTCCATGTCGGGGCTGATTTTTTCGCCTTGCTGGGGGTTTTTGCGTCTTAAAGAGGTTTTTCATGTCTCGAATAGTTGAAGACACGCAGCGCGTGCCCGCTACGCTAGCCGGCGCGCGTTTAGACCAAGCGGCGGCTGAGTTGTTCAGTGATTACTCCCGTGAACGCTTAAAAGCGTGGATTAACGCTGGTGAGTTGACGGTGGATGGCGCTCAAGCCAAACCGAAAGCCAAGCTGCATGGCCATGAAGTGCTGGCGCTTCAGGCGACCATCGAAGACGATACGCGCTTTGAAGCCCAGGACATTGCGCTGGATATCGTTTACGAAGACGATACGGTGATGGTGATCAACAAAGCTGCCGGTATGGTGGTGCATCCTGCCGCAGGCAACCCGGATGGCACGCTATTAAATGCGTTGCTGCATCACCAGCCGTCGCTTGCCGAAGTGCCTCGGGCAGGTATTGTTCACCGTTTGGATAAAGATACGACTGGTTTAATGATGGTAGCGAAAACGCTGCCCGCCCAGACGGCCCTGGTTGAACAACTACAGGCGCGCAGCGTGTCACGCCAGTACGACGCCGTGGTGATTGGTAAGCCTGTCTCGGGTAGTACCATTGACGCGCCCATTGGTCGTCACCCGAAAGACCGTAAACGCCAGGCCGTGACGGCCTCGGGTAAACCTGCTATTACTCATTTTCGCGTGGTTGAGCGCTTTCGTGCCCACACCCACGTGCGCTGTAAGCTGGAAACGGGACGCACCCACCAAATTCGCGTGCATATGGCCCATGCCCGCTATCCGTTAATTGGCGACCCCATGTACGGCGGTCGTGCCAAGTTACCGCCTGGCGCCGCTGAGCCTCTGAAGGAGATCCTGCGTGAGTTTCCTCGTCAGGCCCTTCACGCGCGTAAGTTGATTTTCAAGCACCCGGTAAGTGGCGAAACATTAACTTTTCAGGCAGACCTCCCTGATGATTTGTTAATGTTGTTGGACTACCTGCGCGAAGATAATGAGACTATGCGATGAGCGATGCCATTAATTTACGGCCAACGCTTTTAGTGCCCGACTGGCCAGCGCCGACCAATGTGCGTGCCTTTGTGACGACCCGTGAATCGGGGCCTAGCCAGGGTGATTTCGCTGCCTTTAACCCCGCTTCCCATGTCGGCGATAATGCTGATCATGTCGCGTTGTGCCGCCGTTTGCTGCAAAAGGAAATTGGCGATGAGCGGCCTCTGCTGTGGCTGAACCAGACCCACGGCGCCCGTGTGCAGCAGTTTTATCAGTCCGAGGCTGCCGACGCGGATGCCGCCCTTGCGCCCTCCAATGAGTACGCCTGTGTAGTGCTGACGGCAGACTGCCTGCCGGTGATGTTCTGCAATCGAGCGGGTACCCAGGTGGCGGTTGCCCATGCCGGTTGGCGCGGTTTGGCGGGCGGTGTGCTGGAAGCAACCATTGCCGCGATGAACACTGATCCAGACGATATTCTGGTGTGGTTAGGGCCGGCTATCTCCAACGCTCAATTTGAGGTTGGCCCGGAAGTTTACGGCGCTTTTGTTGCCGTTCACCCGGATACCGCTGATGCCTTTGACCATAGCCCTTACCGGCTTGGGCATTACATGGCCGACTTATACCGGCTGGCGCGCTTTCGGTTAGAGGCACTGGGCGTCAATCACATTAGCGGCGGCCACTTCTGCACCGCCTGCGAGTCGCGCTTCTACTCCTACCGCCGCGATGGTGGTAAGACAGGGCGCATGGCAAGTGTGATCTGGATCAATTAATGTGAATTAAAGCGTCCATAAGCCAGCGGTTCACACCGCCACCTCTTGAAAAGCCTGGAACTGACGCCATTTAACTTGTCAAGCTAATAGTTATTTAGCACGTCTAATGACACGTTATCGGGTCACGCGGTGCGTCCAAACGCACGGCTACCCCAGGAGGAATTCCATGCGTTTTGATAAATTTACCGCCAAGCTCCAAAGCGCGATTGCCGAAGCGCAGTCGCTGGCCGTTGGCCGCGGTCATAATCAGCTAGACCCAGCACACTTGCTGTTGGCCCTGCTAGACACCAAAGACACCGGTATTAAAGCCCTGATTGAAAAAGCCGAGGGCAATCCTTCGCGTCTGCGCGATGGGCTGGTGCAGCAGTTGGATAACCTACCTAAGGTGGGGCAGTTCGACGGCGAAGTGCAGCCATCGCGGGATTTCATCAAGCTTTTTAACTTAACCGATCGCGAAGCGCAGAAGCGCGGCGATCAGTTTATTGCCAGTGAGCTCGTTCTATTGGCTGCGCTGGAAATGAATTCAGCGATTACCAAGCTGCTTAAAGATGCGGGGATTAACCGTAAATCCCTTGAGGCTGCCATTAACAGTCTTCGCGGTGGTGCTACCGTGGACGATGCTAACGCCGAAGATCAGCGTGAAGCGCTCAATAAATACACCATGGATCTAACCCAGCGCGCGCTGGACGGCAAGCTCGACCCGGTGATCGGCCGCGACGACGAAATTCGCCGCACCATTCAAGTACTGCAGCGGCGCACCAAGAATAACCCGGTGTTAATCGGCGAGCCGGGGGTGGGTAAAACCGCCATTGTCGAAGGACTGGCCCAGCGCATCGTTAACGGCGAAGTGCCGGAAGGCTTAAAAGAGAAGCGCGTGCTTTCGCTGGATATGGGCTCGCTATTGGCGGGTGCCAAATTCCGTGGCGAGTTTGAAGAGCGCTTGAAAGCGGTACTCAAGGAGCTTTCCCAGGAAGAAGGCCGGGTGATCCTGTTTATTGACGAGCTGCACACCATGGTCGGCGCAGGCAAAGCCGAAGGCGCCATGGATGCAGGCAATATGCTCAAACCCGCCCTGGCCCGCGGCGAGCTGCACTGCGTGGGGGCGACCACCCTTGATGAGTACCGCAAGTACATTGAGAAAGATGCGGCACTAGAGCGCCGCTTCCAGAAAGTGCTGGTTGATGAGCCTTCCGAAGAGGACACCGTGGCGATCCTGCGTGGCCTGAAAGAGCGCTACGAAGTGCACCACGGCGTGGATATTACCGACTCGGCGATTATTGCCGCAGCCAAGCTCTCGACCCGCTACATCACCGATCGCCAACTGCCCGACAAAGCTATCGATCTAATCGATGAGGCCGCCTCGCGGATTCGTATGGAGCTTGACTCCAAGCCAGAGGCGATGGATCGCCTTGATCGGCGCCTGATCCAGCTCAAAATGGAGCGTGAAGCGCTTAAGAAAGAAACCGACGAGGCCACCAAAAAACGCTTGGAGGCACTTAATACCCAGATCCATGAGCTAGAGCGCGAATACGCTGACCTTGATGAGATATGGAAAGCCGAGAAAGCCAGTATTCAAGGGGCTGCTCAGTTTAAAGCTGAGCTTGAGCAGGCACGCATTGACCTTGAACAGGCTCGTCGTCAGGGCGACTTGGGTCGGATGTCGGAAATTCAGTACGGCAAAATTCCAGAGCTAGAGAAGAAGATTGCCGAAAGCGGCGAAGGTGAAGCGGATACCTCAAGCCATCAGCTGCTGCGCTCTAACGTCACAGAAGAGGAGATCGCCGAAGTCGTCTCCCGCTGGACGGGTATTCCTGTTTCTAAAATGCTCGAGGGCGAGCGCGATAAGCTCCTGCGCATGGAGGAGGCGCTGCATCAGCGTGTGATAGGTCAAAACGAGGCCGTAGAGGCAGTGGCGAACGCCGTACGTCGTTCGCGGGCGGGGCTCTCTGACCCCAATCGCCCCAACGGTTCGTTTCTGTTCCTCGGCCCCACCGGGGTGGGTAAAACCGAGCTGTGTAAGTCACTGGCCAACTTCCTGTTCGATACCGAAGAGGCAATGGTGCGTATCGATATGTCCGAGTTTATGGAGAAGCACTCCGTGGCTCGCTTGATCGGTGCGCCCCCGGGCTACGTAGGCTACGAAGAGGGTGGTTACCTGACCGAGGCCGTGCGCCGCAAGCCTTACTCGGTGCTTCTGCTTGATGAGGTGGAGAAAGCCCACCCGGATGTCTTCAACATCCTGCTGCAGGTATTGGAAGATGGCCGCTTAACCGACGGCCAGGGGCGCACGGTGGATTTCCGCAACACCGTGATCGTGATGACCTCGAATATGGGCTCTGACATTATCCAGCGCATGGGCGGTGACGTCAGTGCTGATAAAGACAGCGACTATGAGTCGATGAAAAATATGGTCATGGAGGTGGTGGGTAACCACTTCCGGCCTGAGCTGATCAACCGTATCGATGAAGTGGTGGTGTTCCACGCCCTGGGCCAAGAGCAGATTCAGGCGATTGCCGGTATCCAGCTTGAGCGCTTAAAAGTGCGCCTCGCCGAACACGACCTGAAACTTGAGGTTAGCCCAGAAGCGATGGCGCAATTGGCGGTCGTAGGCTTTGACCCTGTCTATGGGGCGCGGCCACTCAAACGGGCGATTCAGAGCCGTATCGAGAACCCGCTGGCGCAAGATCTGCTGGGTGGCAAATTTGCCCCTGGTGATACCATCCATATCAATGCAGAAGAGGGTAAGTTGGTGTTTAGCTCGTAATTGATGCCGCCAATTTGCGCAATTGAATAGGTAAAAAGCTCCGTTAGCAAAGCTAGCGGGGCTTTTTTAATGGCTTCTTGCGACCTTTGTTGCGTTTGGACTGATCGGAGGTTGACAGGCTGAGGGCGCTAATGGAATCTTGTCGGTTCCTGATTTGCGGGCGCGGACTCAACGGGCAACCCCTTATTCCCGCGCGAAGGGTAGGCGAAAGCCTCTACCCGCCGAAGGACTTCCGGGCTTGGGCTAACCGCTCAACCTGGCCAACGCCCCGACACGGCGAACTGCCGTGAAAGGGAGCGTGTGATTTATGTCGACATAATTCACACGCTCCCGATAAGAGTGCAGGCCCTAACCGGGCCTCCTGCCAGGGTTTGGCATCAGGTGTCGGCAAGGGCCGACAGCGGCATACCGTCGCACTCGACACCGTGCCCATGTGGGTACGGATCGCACTCGAGACCTCCAGGGGAGAAATACAGTGGAACTGCTTTCCGGCGCAGATATGATCGCCCGCTTCTTGCAAGATGAGGGCATCGAATACATTTATGGTTACCCCGGCGGTGCAGCGCTGCATATTTACGATGCACTCTTCCGCCAGGACAAAGTGAAGCACATTCTAGTGCGTCACGAACAAGCGGCTACCCACGCCGCCGATGGCTATGCCCGCGCCTCGGGCAAGCCCGGCTGCGTACTGGTTACCTCAGGCCCCGGTGCCACCAATGCCGTCACCGGCATCGCCACCGCCTACATGGACTCTATCCCCATGGTAGTGCTGTGTGGCCAGGTGGCGAGCCACCTGATCGGTGAAGACGCCTTCCAGGAAACCGATATCGTTGGCGTGACGCGACCCATCGTGAAGCACAGCTTCTCGATTCGCCACCCGTCTGAAATACCGGAAGTGCTCAAAAAGGCGTTCTATTTAGCCGCCACAGGCCGTCCGGGCCCGGTGGTAGTCGATATCCCGAAAGATATGACGGCTCCCACCGAGCGTTATGAGTACATCTATCCGAAAAAGGTCAAGATGCGCTCGTACAACCCCGTCACGCGTGGCCACACGGGGCAGATCAAAAAAGCCGTTGAGATGATACTCAAAGCCAAGCGTCCGGTGTTCTATACCGGTGGCGGCGTGGTCACGGGCAAAGCCAGCGAAGGCTTGACTGATCTGGTCAAGCAGCTGGGCTACCCGATCACCACCACGCTGATGGGCATTGGTGCGTATCCACAAAGTGACCGGCAGTGCTTGGGCTGGCTGGGCATGCACGGCTCCTATGAGTCAAACATGGCCATGCACCACGCCGACCTGATTATTGCCATTGGCGCGCGCTTTGATGACCGCGTGACCAACAGCACGTCGAAGTTTTGCCCGACCGCTAAAATCATCCACGTTGACGTTGACCCAAGTTCGATCTCAAAAACGGTGCGTGCCGATGTGCCGATCGTGGGCCCGGCATCCAGCGTTATCAACGAGATGATCAGTTTGGTGCAGGGACATAAAATTGCCCATCCTGAAGCACTGACTGAGTGGTGGGAGAAGATAGATGGCTGGCGTGCCGACCGTGAAGGCAAGCTTTATGAGCCTTCCAAGGAGGGTGAAGCGCTTAAGCCACAGGAAGTTATTGAAGCGCTTTGTCGGGTAACCCGAGGCGAAGCCTACGTGACTACCGATGTTGGTCAGCACCAGATGTTCGCGGCGCAGTACTACAAGTTTGATAAACCCAACCGACTGATCACCTCAGGTGGTTTGGGCACCATGGGCTTTGGCTTTCCCGCCGCCATGGGTATCAAGCAGAACTACCCGGATGATGACGTAGTGTGCGTCACCGGTGAAGGCAGCTTCCAAATGATGATGCAGGAGCTCTCTACCTGTAAGCAATACGGTGTAGGCGTTAAGATCGTCAACCTTAACAACGCGTCGTTGGGTATGGTGCGCCAGTGGCAGGACTTGAACTATAAGTCGCGTCACGCGCACTCCTATATGGAGTCGTTGCCGGACTTCCATATGCTGATTGAGGCGTATGGGTTTACCGCTATTACCGTCAATACGCTTGATGAGTTGGAGCCTGCGCTGGAGCGTGCCTTTGCTGATAAGCACGAACTGGTCTTTCTTGACGTGAAGGTCGACCCTTTTGAGCACGTCTATCCGATGCAGGTGCCGTTAGGTGCCATGCGCGACATGCTGCTGTCTAAAACGGAGCGTACCTGATGCGTCATATCATCTCGATTCTGTTAGAAAACGAACCGGGTGCGCTGTCACGTGTAGTCGGGTTGTTCTCCCAGCGTAACTTCAACATCGAAACGCTAAACGTTGCGCCGACTGAAGACCCGTCGCTGTCGCGCTTAACGGTCACCACCATAGGCGATGACCGGGTGATCGAGCAGATCACCAAGCATCTCAATAAGCTGATTGATGTGGTCAAGCTGGTGGATCTCACCGAAGGCAACCACATCGAGCGCGAACTGATGCTGGTAAAAGTGAAAGCGCTAGGCGCGGCACGCGATGAAGTGAAGCGCACGGTGGATATCTTCCGCGCGCAGATCGTCGACGTAACGCCCAGCCTGTATACCGTGCAGATCACTGGCGATGCGGGCAAGCTCGATGCTTTCCTTCAGGCCATGGCACCAGTGGGCATTCTTGAGGTCGCCCGCACTGGGGTCTCGGGTATTGCACGAGGCGATAAGGTGTTGTCGCTCTAAACACGAAAGTACGTAGCCTTTACAGTCAGCACTTAAGCATAAGCGTCGCTTCTTTCCCGGAGCGGCGCTTTTTAGTTATTAGCCTGTCAGAGCTCGCTGATGCAGAACATCAATCCAGCAATTGGCTGGCTGAGTGGCACTCACCGTGTAGAATGAAAGCGACTACTGTTCCCGTGACTTCACTTTTAATGGATGAAACCTATGACACAGGACGCTCGCGATCAAGAGCATTCAAGCTCCGATCAGTCAAAGCCAGGCCCGTCGGGCTCGGATCAGCCTGATAAAGCTGAGCAGCCAGATAGTGCCCATCAGTCAGAAGTAGGCAACGAAGATTTGGCGGCTGCCTTCTTGCGCGAAACCGAAGTGGTAGAAGAGGCGGTAGAGGACGGTAAAAAGATTCGTCGTCGAGGTATCTATTTACTGCCCAACCTATTTACCACTTCGGCACTTTTTGCCGGCTTCTTTGCAGTGGTTGCTGGCATTAATGGTGAGTTTACCTCGGCTGCCGTTGCGATCTTTATTGCCATGGTGCTGGATGGCCTGGATGGCCGTGTTGCCCGTATGACTAACACGCAAAGTGAATTCGGCGCTGAGTACGATAGCCTAGCTGACATGATCTCCTTTGGCATGGCGCCCGCTTTAGTTGCCTTTACCTGGATTCTTCAAGACATTGGTAAGACGGGATGGGTAGTGGCTTTTCTCTACGTTGCCTGCGCGGCACTGCGACTTGCGCGCTTTAATGTGCAGATTGGTAGCGTCGATAAAAAGTGGTTTATCGGTTTGCCAAGCCCTTCTGCAGCCGCGCTAGTAGCGGCCAGTGTGTGGACCTTCCATAGCTTTGATGCGGATGCCTTTGGTTTCAAGCTGTTGATGTTAGTCGTGGTAGCTGCGGCGGGTGTGCTGATGGTGAGTAATATCCGTTACTACAGCTTCAAAGATCTCGATTTTAAAAAGCCGGTACCTTTTGTTGTGCTGCTAGCCATAGTGCTGGCGTTTGTGTTGATCTCGGTCGAGCCTTCGGTGATGCTGCTATTGCTGTTTGGTACCTACGTGGCGTCAGGCCCTGTATTAGCCGTTATGCGTAAGGCTAAAGCTAGCAGCTAGTACTTTTCTCCATTTTTTTGAAAGTTATTTCAAAACAGCCCTTGCCAACCCGGCAGCGAATCCGTAAAGTACGCATCCGCTGCCGGGGACGCCAAGCATCACCAGCGGTGAATGAAGTGTAAAAGCTTCGGTTTGTCAGGTAGTTAGTGCTTTTACGAAAGCCAGCGGTTTTGGATGTGGTCAGGTTTGCATCGAAAACAACGCCCTTGACAAACACCAGGAAATGCGTAGAATACGCCTTCCTCGCTGAGGCAAGCCGGTTCAACGGTAAGTCAAGTGGCTCAGTAAGTTAGCCACCGCAGCGAAACAGCTCTTTAACAATTTGATCAGGTAATTCATGTGGGCGCTTGCTGATGTTGGTGACAAATCACCCAATATCAAGGCAAGCGACTCAAGCAATAAGGTTTTAAAGGATTCGTCCTTTGGAATCTGTTTTGAATGAATTCGTTTGAACCTTGAGCCAAGTTTGGTTCGCTTCTGTCGCTTTAGGGTGGCAGGTAAGAACCGCATAGATCTTAAACTGAAGAGTTTGATCATGGCTCAGATTGAACGCTGGCGGCAGGCCTAACACATGCAAGTCGAGCGGTAACAGATCTAGCTTGCTAGATGCTGACGAGCGGCGGACGGGTGAGTAATGCATAGGAATCTGCCCGGTAGTGGGGGATAACCTGGGGAAACCCAGGCTAATACCGCATACGTCCTACGGGAGAAAGGGGGCTTTGGCTCCCGCTATTGGATGAGCCTATGTCGGATTAGCTAGTTGGTGAGGTAATGGCTCACCAAGGCAACGATCCGTAGCTGGTCTGAGAGGATGATCAGCCACATCGGGACTGAGACACGGCCCGAACTCCTACGGGAGGCAGCAGTGGGGAATATTGGACAATGGGGGCAACCCTGATCCAGCCATGCCGCGTGTGTGAAGAAGGCCCTCGGGTTGTAAAGCACTTTCAGCGAGGAAGAACGCCTGTCGGTTAATACCCGGTAGGAAAGACATCACTCGCAGAAGAAGCACCGGCTAACTCCGTGCCAGCAGCCGCGGTAATACGGAGGGTGCAAGCGTTAATCGGAATTACTGGGCGTAAAGCGCGCGTAGGTGGCTTGATAAGCCGGTTGTGAAAGCCCCGGGCTCAACCTGGGAACGGCATCCGGAACTGTCAGGCTAGAGTGCAGGAGAGGAAGGTAGAATTCCCGGTGTAGCGGTGAAATGCGTAGAGATCGGGAGGAATACCAGTGGCGAAGGCGGCCTTCTGGACTGACACTGACACTGAGGTGCGAAAGCGTGGGTAGCAAACAGGATTAGATACCCTGGTAGTCCACGCCGTAAACGATGTCGACCAGCCGTTGGGTGCCTAGAGCACTTTGTGGCGAAGTTAACGCGATAAGTCGACCGCCTGGGGAGTACGGCCGCAAGGTTAAAACTCAAATGAATTGACGGGGGCCCGCACAAGCGGTGGAGCATGTGGTTTAATTCGATGCAACGCGAAGAACCTTACCTACCCTTGACATCTACAGAAGCCGGAAGAGATTCTGGTGTGCCTTCGGGAACTGTAAGACAGGTGCTGCATGGCTGTCGTCAGCTCGTGTTGTGAAATGTTGGGTTAAGTCCCGTAACGAGCGCAACCCTTGTCCTTATTTGCCAGCACGTAATGGTGGGAACTCTAAGGAGACTGCCGGTGACAAACCGGAGGAAGGTGGGGACGACGTCAAGTCATCATGGCCCTTACGGGTAGGGCTACACACGTGCTACAATGGCCGGTACAAAGGGCTGCGAGCTCGCGAGAGTCAGCGAATCCCTTAAAGCCGGTCTCAGTCCGGATCGGAGTCTGCAACTCGACTCCGTGAAGTCGGAATCGCTAGTAATCGTGAATCAGAATGTCACGGTGAATACGTTCCCGGGCCTTGTACACACCGCCCGTCACACCATGGGAGTGGACTGCACCAGAAGTGGTTAGCCTAACGCAAGAGGGCGATCACCACGGTGTGGTTCATGACTGGGGTGAAGTCGTAACAAGGTAGCCGTAGGGGAACCTGCGGCTGGATCACCTCCTTAACCGATGCGTCACAGTCGGTAAGCGTCCACAATGAATTACCTGATCAGATAGCTGTTGATGAGCAGTGATAAGCCAGACGCCTCCAGCGTTGCCTTATCACTGCTTATAGCAGTCGCTCTTTAACAATGTATATCATGCTGACAAGAACACTTCGTAAGAAGTGGTCTTAAATTGTGATACGCGCAAGCGTATCCGGCAAAATGAAACGTGATTATTGCGAACCCCAGACTCCTTCGGGTTATAGGGTCAAGCAATTAAGCGCACACGGTGGATGCCTAGGCAGTCAGAGGCGATGAAAGACGTGGTAGCCTGCGATAAGGTTCGGTGAGGTGGCAACAACCTGTGACCCGGACATTTCTGAATGGGGAAACCCACTGGCCATAAGGTCAGTATCTTACACTGAATACATAGGTGTAAGAGGCGAACCAGGGGAACTGAAACATCTAAGTACCCTGAGGAAAAGAAATCAACCGAGATTCCCCTAGTAGCGGCGAGCGAACGGGGACCAGCCCTTAAGCATGTGAATGATTAGGCGAACAGATTGGGAAGTCTGGCCGTAGCGGGTGATAGCCCCGTAGTCGAAAATCTGATCATGTGAAATCGAGTAGGTCGGGGCACGAGAAACCTTGACTGAAGACGGGGGGACCATCCTCCAAGGCTAAATACTCCTGACTGACCGATAGTGAACCAGTACCGTGAGGGAAAGGCGAAAAGAACCCCGGAGAGGGGAGTGAAATAGATCCTGAAACCGTGTGCGTACAAGCAGTAGGAGCAGACTTGTTCTGTGACTGCGTACCTTTTGTATAATGGGTCAGCGACTTATATTCAGTGGCGAGGTTAACCGTATAGGGGAGCCGTAGGGAAACCGAGTCTTAACTGGGCGACACAGTCGCTGGATATAGACCCGAAACCGAGCGATCTATCCATGAGCAGGGTGAAGGTTGAGTAACATCAACTGGAGGCCCGAACCAGGATCTGTTGAAAAAGATTTGGATGACTTGTGGATCGGAGTGAAAGGCTAATCAAGCTCGGAGATAGCTGGTTCTCCTCGAAAGCTATTTAGGTAGCGCCTCACGTATTACCGCCGGGGGTAGAGCACTGTTTCGGCTAGGGGGTCATCCCGACTTACCAACCCGAGGCAAACTCCGAATACCGGTGAGTAGAGCGTGGGAGACACACGGCGGGTGCTAACGTCCGTCGTGAAAAGGGAAACAACCCAGACCGTCAGCTAAGGTCCCGAAATCCTGGTTAAGTGGGAAACGATGTGGGAAGGCTCAGACAGCTAGGAGGTTGGCTTAGAAGCAGCCATCCTTTAAAGAAAGCGTAATAGCTCACTAGTCGAGTCGGCCTGCGCGGAAGATGTAACGGGGCTAAACCAGGTACCGAAGCTACGGGTGAGTCCATATTTCGATATGGATTCGCGGTAGAGGAGCGTCGTGTAAGCCAATGAAGGTGAATTGAGAAGTTCGCTGGAGGTATCACGAGTGCGAATGCTGACATGAGTAACGATAAAGGGAGTGAAAAACTCCCTCGCCGGAAGACCAAGGGTTTCTGTTCGACGCTAATCGGAGCAGAGTGAGTCGGCCCCTAAGGCGAGGCCGAAAGGCGTAGTCGATGGGAAACGGGTCAATATTCCCGTACCGGACATGGTTGCGATGGGGGGACGAAGAAGGCTAGGTGAGCCAGGCGTTGGTTGTCCTGGTGAAAGTGAGTAGGCTTGGATCTTAGGTAAATCCGGGATCCTTTAAGGCCGAGACACGAGATGAACTGACCACGGTCAGGAAGTCACTGATGCCACGCTTCCAGGAAAAGCCTCTAAGCTTCAGATCATGTGCGACCGTACCCCAAACCGACACAGGTGGTCAGGGTGAGAATCCCAAGGCGCTTGAGAGAACTCGGGTGAAGGAACTAGGCAAAATGGTGCCGTAACTTCGGGAGAAGGCACGCCGGCGTAGGGTGATGAGACTTGCTCTCTAAGCCCGAACCGGTCGAAGATACCAGGTGGCTGCAACTGTTTATTAAAAACACAGCACTCTGCTAACGCGCAAGCGGACGTATAGGGTGTGACGCCTGCCCGGTGCCGGAAGGTTAAATGATGGTGTTAGCCGCAAGGCGAAGCTCTTGATTGAAGCCCCGGTAAACGGCGGCCGTAACTATAACGGTCCTAAGGTAGCGAAATTCCTTGTCGGGTAAGTTCCGACCTGCACGAATGGCGTAATGATGGCCACGCTGTCTCCACCCGAGACTCAGTGAAATTGAAATCGCCGTGAAGATGCGGTGTACCCGCGGCTAGACGGAAAGACCCCGTGAACCTTTACTATAGCTTCACACTGGACGCTGATGTTGCCTGTGTAGGATAGCTGGGAGGCTTTGAAACTCGGACGCCAGTTCGGGCGGAGCCAACCTTGAAATACCAGCCTGGCATCATTGGCGTTCTCACTCAGGTCCGTTATCCGGATCGAGGACAGTGTGTGGTGGGTAGTTTGACTGGGGCGGTCTCCTCCTAAAGAGTAACGGAGGAGCACGAAGGTACCCTCAGCACGGTCGGACATCGTGCATTGAGTGCAAGAGCATAAGGGTGCTTGACTGCGAGACAGACACGTCGAGCAGGTGCGAAAGCAGGTTCTAGTGATCCGGTGGTTCTGTATGGAAGGGCCATCGCTCAACGGATAAAAGGTACTCCGGGGATAACAGGCTGATACCGCCCAAGAGTTCACATCGACGGCGGTGTTTGGCACCTCGATGTCGGCTCATCACATCCTGGGGCTGAAGTCGGTCCCAAGGGTATGGCTGTTCGCCATTTAAAGTGGTACGCGAGCTGGGTTTAGAACGTCGTGAGACAGTTCGGTCCCTATCTGCCGTGGGCGTTGGATGTTTGAGAAGGGCTGCTCCTAGTACGAGAGGACCGGAGTGGACGACCCTCTGGTGTTCCGGTTGTCACGCCAGTGGCATTGCCGGGTAGCTATGGTCGGACGGGATAACCGCTGAAAGCATCTAAGCGGGAAGCCCCCTTCAAGATGAGACATCCCTGAGGCCTAGAGCCTCCTGAAGGGCCCAGCGAGACCAGCTGGTTGATAGGCACGGTGTGGAAGCGCTGCAAGGCGTTGAGCTAACGTGTACTAATGGCCCGTGAGGCTTGACCCTATAACACCCAAGGGGTCTGGTCGTGATGATGACGTGAATGAATGCCGGATACGCAGCGTGTGGCCCAGGCAACAGACTGCCAGGGCGGCAGGCGATAAGACGCTCACAATTTAGTTAAAAACAGTCAGCATGATGTACATTAACAGTTACGCCTGACGACCATAGCACGCGTGAACCACCTGATCCCTTGCCGAACTCAGAAGTGAAACCGCTTAGCGCCGATGGTAGTGTGGGGTCTCCCCATGCGAGAGTAGGTCATTGTCAGGCACTTATTATGAAAAATCCCCCAGGGCTGATGCCTTGGGGGATTTTTTTATGGGTAAAACTAAAACTGTCGCGAGCTGAAGCTCCCTCCTACAATACCACCGCACTAAAGGCGCTGCTGAATCAAAGCCACAGTGTTAAGAGTGGGTTGTGGGAGGGCGCTTTAGCGCGCGAATGGGGAGCAGCCTTCTGCTTGCGAGTGCTTGCAGAAGGCAATAACGCTTAACCGCAGATCGTCTCCAGCGCCTCAATCAGGCTATCCATCTCATCATCGGTGCCGATGGTGATACGGAGGAAGTTGTTAAGGTCTGAGGTATTAAAATGGCGCACCAGAATGCCTCGCTCACGTAGGCTAGCAAATAGCTGCGCGCCTTCGTAGTCAGGGTGCTGGGCAAGCACAAAGTTAGCCTTAGAGGGCAGCACTTCAAATCCCAACCCTACAAGGCGCTGGCGGGTGCGTTCGCGAGTGGTAATAACACGCTCGCGACAGGCTTCAAAATGCTCGACATCTTTGAGTGCGGCGATGCCTACTAAGCTTGCCAGGCTATCCACTGGATAAGAGTTAAAAGAGTCTTTTACCCGCAGTAAGCCATCAATCAACTCCTCTGAGCCCACCGCATAGCCCAGGCGCAAGCCTGCCAAGCTGCGTGATTTAGAAAACGTACCGGTGACAAGCAGGTTAGGATAGCGATTAACCAGCGAAACGGCACTTTCAGCGCCGAAATCGACATACGCCTCATCCACCAGCACGACACGATCCGTGACGCGCTTTAGCAGCGTCTCTATCGCCGAAAGCGAGTGTGCATGGCCAGTTGGCGCATTAGGATTGGCAAAGATAACGCCGCTACGCTCAGCGCCCTTTGTAAGAGCATCAATATCGACTTCCCACTGCTTATTGAGTGGATGTTTGCGCAGCTCTACGCCATAGAGGTTGGCGTAAACAGGGTAAAAACTATAGGTTATTTCAGGCACATCAAGCGGCGCTTGATGGCAAAAGAAAGCTTGAAAGGCAAACGCGAGAACCTCGTCTGAACCATTACCTACAAACACTTGGCTGCTTGATACCTTAAACGTCTCTGCAAGAGCTTCGCGCAACGCTTTAGAGGTAGGGTCAGGGTATAAGCGCAGATGGTCTGTTGCATAGTCGCGCAGCGCCTCACCAACGCCTGGCGCAGGAGGGTATGGGTTTTCATTGGTATTGAGCTTAACAAGCTGCTCGCGGGGCTGCTCGCCGGGCACGTAAGGCGTAAGTTCGCGAACGGCCGGACTCCAGTATTGGCTCATGTGGGTAACCTGATTATCCTAGCAAGGTACACCATGGTCGCTTGAAGGTTAACGAAGCGCAAGCATTCGCATCGCTAGGGGTGTGCGTCGCACCTTGTAACGGTTATGCTGTCACAACTGCGCATAAACAAATGTGATGTCCAACACGAGATTAAGGAGACACTCTATGCAACTTAAGAGTTTGCTGGCCGGTTCGGCCATGTTGGCACTGTTGGCTGGCTGTGCAAGCAGCCCCATGGAGCAACAGCAAGAAGAGGCGGCTACCGCACAGCAAAATTATCAAGGTTCACTACCTTGCCGTAACTGTGATGGTATTGATCTGGACGTCACGATGGTGGGTGAAGAGATGGGCGCGGCTGAAGAGCGCACCTTCACTCTGAACGCTTCTTACCGTAACCATCCTCAAACACCGCCGGATGAAAACTATGCGGGTAACTGGGAAGTGCTAACCGGTACGCCTTCCGATCCGGACGCCACTGTTTACGAACTAACGCCAGATGGCGATGGTCAAATCTACTACTTCATGCGTATTGATGAGAGCACGTTGGAGTTGATTGATCCAGAGCGTCGCCGCTTTGAAAACGGTGAAATGCTGCAGCTAAAGCGCCAATAAGGCGTTAGCCAGTAGTACAAAAGGCGGCCTCAGGCCGCCTTTTGTGTTTGCTGGCATTAATGAATACAGAGTAGGTAACGGTCAAAAGTGCTTAACGACATTGAATGCTAGCGGCAGCCCAGCGAACGTTGCCACTTAGTGACAATAACAGTAGGAGTGTAATGGCAGTGGCAAAAGCCAAAAGCGCCTTTGTATGCACCGAGTGCGGCGCCGAATACCGTAAGTGGCAGGGGCAATGTAGCAGTTGCCAAGAGTGGAACACGCTTAGTGAAGTGCACTTGGCGAGCGCTCGCCCTGGCGGCGGCGCAGCCCCCGGTCGATCTGGTTACGCGGGTGATCTGTCACGCGAAGTGATCGACCTGGGCAATGTGGATCTTAGCGAAGTACCCCGCATGAGCTCCACTTTCGCAGAGTTTGATCGCGTGCTGGGCGGTGGGCTTGTGCCCGGCTCGGCGGTGCTTTTGGGTGGCAATCCTGGCGCGGGTAAATCGACCCTGCTGCTGCAAACGGCCTGCAAGTTGGCCCAGCAGCGGCGTATCCTCTATGTAACCGGTGAGGAGTCGCTCTCCCAGGTAGCGATGCGTGCGCACCGCCTACAGTTGCCTACCAATGGCTTGAAAATGTTGGCCGAGACCAGCGTGGAAACTATCTTGGCGGTGTCTGAGCGGGAGAAGCCAGAGATTCTGGTGATTGACTCCATCCAAACCATGCATCTGGAAGATATCAGTTCTGCACCCGGTGGCGTTGCCCAGGTGCGCGAGTCAGCCGCGGCGCTAACGCGCTTCGCCAAAAAGACTAATACGGTTTTGCTGCTGGTGGGGCACGTCACTAAGGACGGTTCGCTGGCGGGCCCTAAAGTGCTTGAGCATATGATTGATGCCTCGCTGCTATTGGAGGGCGGCGCCGACTCACGCTTTCGTACCCTGCGAGGGCAGAAAAACCGCTTTGGTGCCGTCAACGAGCTAGGCGTCTTCGCTATGCTTGAACAGGGCCTTAAAGAAGTTAAAAACCCCAGTGCGATTTTTCTTTCTCGCCAGGAGGAGCAGGCGCCAGGTAGTTTAGTCATGGTGGTGTGGGAAGGCACACGGCCGATTCTGGTCGAGGTACAGGCGCTGGTGGATGAGTCCGCGCTGGGTAACCCTCGTCGGGTAGCGGTTGGCGTGGATCAAAACCGTTTAGCCATGCTGCTGGCGGTACTTAATCGCCACGGTGGGTTATTTACCGGCGACCAGGATGTGTTTTTGAACGTCGTCGGCGGTGTCAAAGTGCTCGAAACCAGCGCCGACCTGGCAGTACTGCTAGCGGTGGTTTCTAGCCTGCAAAATCGCGCGCTACCCAAAGAGCTAGTGGTATTCGGTGAGGTGGGGCTATCGGGCGAGATACGTCCGGTGCCCAGCGGCCAAGAACGCATTGCTGAAGCAGCCAAGCATGGCTTTCTACGTGCCATTGTGCCGCGCGCTAACGCACCCAAGCAGGCGCCTAAGGGTATGGAGGTGATTGCCGTGGATAAGCTCAGCGATGCGCTGGATGCCCTGTAGCCTGAACGATACTGGGTTAAACTGATGATATTCCCCCAAGTGCCAAGGAGAGACACGATGAGTTCGATTCGCTTGACCCAATATAGCCACGGCGCGGGCTGTGGCTGCAAAATCGCCCCGGACGTGCTGGATGGCATTCTTGCCAAGGCGGGGCCAGCGGCGGGCCATAAGCGGCTTATCGTCGGCAATCAAGGACGCGAAGACGCGGCCGTCTACGATCTGGGCGATGGCCGCGGCATGATTGCCACCACGGATTTCTTTATGCCCATTGTCGACGACCCCTTCGATTTTGGGCGTATCGCGGCGACCAATGCCATCAGCGATGTATACGCCATGGGCGGCACGCCGGTGATGGCGTTAGGTATTCTCGGCTGGCCGCTGGATAAACTCAGCGCTGAAGTGGCGGGGGACGTAATGGCCGGCGCCCAGGCGGTGTGCCGCGAATTAGGCGTTGCCCTGGCGGGAGGTCATTCCATTGATGCGCCCGAGCCGATTTTCGGGCTCGCTGTAAATGGTTTAGTCGACCTGGATAAGCTCAAGCTAAACAGCACCGCCAAGGCCGGTGATTTACTGTTTTTAACCAAGCCGTTAGGTGTGGGTATGCTAACCACGGCAGAGAAACGTGGCTTGTTGGAAATGGGCCACCATGGTCTTGCTCGTGAAACCATGCTCAAGCCCAATAACATTGGTGTGAAGCTTGCCAATGTAAAAGGGGTGAACGCCATGACTGATGTCACTGGTTTTGGATTGGCGGGCCACCTTGCTGAAATGTGCCAAGCCAGTAACGTCATGGCCCAGATTGATTTCCGTAAGTTGCCTCGTCTGGCTGAGGCAGAGTCCTACCGCCGCCAAGGCGCCGTGCCTGGCGGTACACTGCGCAATCGTGATGCGCTGGGAGAGAGCCTGCCGGCCATGGATGATGCCCACTGGCAGTGGCTGTGTGATCCGCAAACCTCCGGTGGTTTACTGCTAAGCGTTGACCCTGCCTGGGAGGATGACGTTGAGCGTATTGGCCGCGAGTTCGGGCTTTCATTGCGCTCATTTGGCGTCATGAAGGCGCGCCAGGGTAAAGTCTCCGTTGAGGTGGTCGGGTGACATTGGCCACAAACCCAGCCACCACACCGGCGGTATTGAGTTTACTCAGAGAAGAGCGGCCACTAATAGATGTGCGTGCCCCGGTAGAGTTTGCCCAGGGCGCGCTGCCCGGTGCCGTCAATCTGCCCTTGATGGTCGATGACGAGCGTCATCAGGTGGGCATTGCTTATAAGAAGCATGGTCAAGCCGCGGCGATTGAGCTGGGCGAGCGTTTAGTCAGTGGCGAGGTCAAGCAGGCTCGGATCGCAGCGTGGCAGAGGTACTTAGCCAAATACCCAGATGCATTGATTTACTGCTTTCGCGGTGGACTGCGCTCGCAAATTGCGCAGCAGTGGCTGGCAGAAGTCGGTATCTCAAGGCCTCGGCTGGAGGGGGGCTGGAAAGCCATGCGCCAAGCGCTCTGTGCGCGTATTGATGCGGCAGCGCTCCAGCCGATGTTGGTGGTCGCGGGGCTGACCGGGTGTGCAAAAACAGCGCTGATTAATCAGCTCGATAACGGCGTCGATCTAGAGGCCTATGCGCACCACAAAGGCTCTGCCTTTGGGCGCAGGCCCGAAGAGCCTGCTACCCAAATCAACTTCGAGCATGCACTGGCCAAAAGGTTAATCGGGCTGACGGAAGGGCTGGTCATCGAAGATGAGTCCCGTCAGATTGGCAACGCCAATATTCCCTTGAGCTTCTGGCGGGCGCAGCAGCAAGCGCCGCGGGTGCGTATCGAAATGCCGCTGGATTGGCGCCTTGCTCAGATTCAGCAGGACTATATTATCGACCTGGAGCAGGCCTATACCGTTCGCCATGGTGCCTACCAAGGCTGGCAATTAATGCAGGCGCAGTTAAGTAATGCGCTTATCCGGCTAGGAAAGCGCTTGGGCAACGCGCGGCTTCAGCGCTTGCAGCGGCTGCAGGCGTTGGCTTTCAAAGAGCATACCCAAGGCAATCCCCAAGCCCATGAAGCCTGGCTCGCGCCGCTGCTCACCGAGTACTATGACCCGCTTTACCGGCACCACTTAGAGAAGCAGCGCGCCGCTGCGCCGCCAGAGATTCATGTGGGCGATTGGGACAGCTGCCTAGAGGCCGCCAGGCAGTGGAGCCACTGACGGCTTTATAGTTTGCTCTTGCTACGGTTACGCTGCTTTAAGCCACTGGGTCATCAGTCGGTCGAGCTGCGGCGCGAGATGAATAAAGCGGTTGGGGTCTGCTAATATTTGGCTCGCATCCTGAACATAGCGGGTAGCGGAAGGTGACGCACCGGGCCACTCGGCGGTGCCCAGCAGCTGTTTTACGCTAACCGCGGTGGCTTCCAGGTGGCACAGCAGGCCGATGACACGACCTCTGTCCCAGGCAAACCCTTGCAGCGGTGCTGCTTCGCTACCGCCTAGGGGCAGCGCATCGTCGGGTAAACTGAAGACATAGCGATGCCACATAAATGCGGTGAATGTTTCGGGTAAATCCAGCGAGCTCTCCGGCGCTAGGGTGACCGTATGCCAGCCTGTTTCAGTATAAGTGCCAGGTGCCACCACTGAGCCCAGCGCCTGGGCTATCCAATGGGCGCCTACGCCAATACCCAGCAGCGGTTTTTGGCCATCCAGATAGCGGTTGATGAGTTTATCTTCGGCTTTAAACCACGCCGGTGGTTGGCTGAGTAGCTCCTCTGGGCCATCCAGTATAATCAGTGCATCAGACTCATTTGGGCGGGGGGTTAGCTCGCCTGCGTAGAGATGAAAAACGGTGTAACTATGACCCATACTGGTTAGCCAATCGGTTAACCGGGCGGGGCCATGGTCAGGGCCGTGCTGTAGCAGATGAATATGCATGGTAATCTCCTCGCCGGCCGTACAATCATTAAAGCGCTGGGGAACCGCCCCAAGCGTAGAGAGACGATAACGTACCCGCTACTTTTCACCAATATCCCACGTCAAGCGATCCAGGAAATCAGTATGGTGTCTAAACCCCAGGGCTTTTACCAACGGTTACAAGAACTCCCGCTACCTGCCCAGCAAGCCTTTATGGCGGCGTTGTGTGAGCGTTTGCTGCCTAACTATATGCTTTATGAGCAAACCACCGGCCAGGGTGATAGCCATACGCTAGGTACCGTGCTGAGTTTGGTCTGGGAGCGGCTTAATGTGCCTAATGCCAGTATCGACTTTGCCCGCCAAGCGGAAAAGTTAGCCGAGTGTGAGCCGCCGGAAGAGGATGATAGCTTTGGTGCCCGGCGCGCCCTGGATGCAGTGGTGTCGGTCTCAGCGCTGCTGGACACCCTGCAAGGCGACTCCCCAGAGGCCGTGCTGGATGTGAGTCGCACCTCCCGAGCGGGCGTACGCGCCTTTATAGAACTCACTGAAGGCGAGGTGGACGCGCAGAAGCTAGCGCTGATTATTCGCGACCATCCGTTGATGGACGACGAAAACGATTTTCAGGATGCCGTCTTGGAAGCCGTCAGCGAACCGCTGGATAAGGCGTCGCTGAAAGAGGTGCGTGAATTAGGTCGCAATGGTGGCATCAGCAATCTGGGTTTATCGCTAGACGACGCTGAGGAGTAGCGACTAAAAGCGGCTCTTCGCCATTCGGTATGGAATTATTTCTGACAGTCTGACAGTCTGCCAGTTGACCTGTGGGAGGTAGCTTAAGCTCGCGACCGTTTAGGCTGTCAAACTGATAATGGCACCCGTGGGAGGGAGCTTCAGCTCGCGATTGCTTATGCTTCCAATCCGATAATACCGAAGTGCCTACGGCGCCCTTCGTCGAAGTGTCGAACCATCGCTGAAGCGCCCTCCCACAACAGATAGTTGGCTTAGTGGTTACAGTCAGAATTATGAGACTCAAAATGGTCGATTAATATTAAATCCACATTAGATGACGAATAACCCTAAAAGCGCACTCCTGCGGTTATCATCATGCCTGCAGCGCCGAAAATGATCAGGTCTGATTCAAACTGACCCCATTGTATGCCGAGACTAGGCAGAGCTGCCGGGGCGATTTCCAAGTGATTAAGCGGGATTTTGTCGCGATACTCACCCTGGTAGCCGCGCAAGAGTCCACCGGTTAGTTTGGCGCGCACGTTTATCCCCTGATCGGTTTGCCAAAGAGGGAACTCCCGCCCTGCATAGAAGTACCAAGAGGGTTGATCAAAAGAGTTTTTGAACCAAGCCCCGCCCGCTAACCAGTGATTCGGATTATGCAGTTCAATGCTAACCAGGTCTTGCTGGTTAGTGTGTTCCGGCTCGGGGCTGAAGTGGCGGGTATAAAGACTGGTTTGCACCAGGGTATGATCCCACTCCAACGACGGAGGCCAATCAGAGAACGCTGTAGCAGGCATGCTGAATAGCATGCCTGCTAGCCATCCCCACCATGGGTGTGAATGAAACATTCGAAGTTCCTGGTCGATAAAGGGCATTTAAAGCCGCATTTCGATACCGCGTTCGGCCATATAGCGCTTAGCTTCAGGAATGGTGTACTCGCCAAAATGGAAAATACTGGCGGCCAGCACCGCATCGGCACCACCTTTGAGGACGCCATCCACCAGGTGATCCAGGTTGCCCACACCGCCTGAGGCGATCACTGGAACGCTCACCGCTTCGGAAATCGCGTGGGTTACGCCCAGGTCAAAGCCAATCTTGGTGCCGTCGCGATCCATGCTGGTGAGCAGTAGCTCGCCCGCCCCGAACTCAACCATCTTCTTCGCCCACTCAACGGCATCCAGGCCCGTTGGGCGACGGCCGCCGTGGGTGAAAATCTCCCAACGGGGCGTTTCACCCTCTTTGGAAACCCGTTTAGCGTCAATCGCCACCACAATGCACTGGCTACCAAAACGCTCGGCGGCTTCGCGCACAAACTCTGGGTTAGTGACCGCTGCGGTATTGATCGAGACCTTGTCTGCTCCGGCGTTCAGCATGGTGCGAATGTCGTCACAGCTGCGAATGCCGCCGCCGACGGTCAGCGGAATAAACACTTCGCCAGCAATGCGCTCGACCATCTCTACCGTGGTGTCGCGGTCTTCGTGGCTAGCGGTAATGTCGAGAAAGGTGATTTCATCGGCGCCCTGCTGGTTATAGCGCTGGGCAATCTCCACCGGATCACCGGCATCGCGAATGCCGACAAAATTAACGCCTTTGACTACGCGCCCGGCGTCTACGTCCAGGCAGGGGATAATGCGCTTGGTAAGGCTCATGAACCGCCCCCCGTCAGTTGGTCGCTCAGCCGCTGAGCTTCGGCAACATCCAAGCTACCTTCGTAAATTGCCCGACCGGTAATAGCGCCCAGGATACCGCTGTTAGCAACCTTGCAGAGTGCTTTGATGTCGTCCAGGTTGGTCACACCACCGGAGGCAATCACCGGCAAACCGCCTTCGCGAGCAAGCGCAGCGGTGGCTTCGACGTTGACGCCTTGCATCATGCCGTCGCGGGCAATGTCGGTATAGACGATGCTAGAGACACCGTCGTTGGCGAAACGCTTGGCCAGCTCAGTGGCTTTTACCGTGGAGACTTCGGCCCAGCCATCGGTGGCGACATAGCCATCTTTGGCATCAAGTCCAACGATCACATGGCCGGGAAAAGCGCGGCACATCTCGCCCACAAAAGCGGGCTCTTTCACTGCTTTGGTGCCGATAATGACGTACGAGACACCGGCGCTTAAGTAGTGCTCGATGGTTTCCGCACTGCGAATGCCGCCACCGATTTGAATCGGCAGGTTGGGGTAGGCTCGGGCGATAGCGGTGACAGCGTCACCGTTCACCGGTTTGCCTTCAAAGGCGCCGTTCAAATCCACCAGGTGCAGGCGACGGGCGCCAGCTTCTACCCAGCGCGCCGCCATGGCCACCGGATCATCGCCGTAAGAAGTTGCGTCTTCCATGCGACCCTGCTTCAACCGGACACACTGGCCGTCTTTGAGATCAATAGCGGGAATTACCAACATACAAAATCCTCTCAGGGCGTCCAGGTAACAAAGTTTTCAAGCAGGCGAAGGCCCGCACGGGAGCTTTTTTCCGGGTGAAACTGCACCGCGAAGGTCGCGTCACGGCCAATGGCAACGTGGGCGCTTACCTTGCCGTATTGGGTCGTACCAAATATTTGTGCATCTTCATCGGCATTAACGTAGTAGCTATGCACGAAGTAAAAGTGTTCGCGATTATCAATACCTGCCCAGAGAGGGTGTTCATGGTGCTGCTCTACCACGTTCCAGCCCATGTGCGGTACTTTCAAGCGCTGCTCGTGGGCGTCGCGCATATCGCCAGGAAAACGATCTACACTGCCTTTAAAGAAACCCAGGCACTCTACGCCGCCATTCTCTTCGCTGCGCTCCAGTAGCATCTGCTGGCCCACGCAGATACCCAGCAGCGGTTTAGCCTGGCGGGTTAAGATATCCTCTACCAACCCGCGTAACTCGGTGCGCTCGAGTTCGCCAACGCAGTCGCGAATGGCCCCTTGGCCAGGCAGCACTAAACGCGTTGCGCCGAGTATACGGCGCGGGTCGCGGGTAATGACGACATTCTCATGGGTCACATGCTCCAGCGCTTTGGCTACAGAATGAAGATTGCCCATTCCATAGTCGATTACAGCAATGGTCATGAAGCGCTCCTTGTGGAGGTAGACAAAAAGAGGCGAGCGGCATAGCCGGTCATACAGCCCGTCATGTAGCGCAGCATTACAAGCTCCCTTTGGTGGAAGGCATTTGGCCTGCCATACGCGGATCTTCCATCACGGCCATGCGGAGTGCTCTGCCAAAGGCCTTGAAGATCGTTTCCGCCTGATGGTGAGCATTAAAGCCTTTGATGTTGTCGATATGCAGCGTCACGCGGGCGTGATTGACAAAGCCCTGGAAAAACTCCCAGAACAACTGAGTGTCCAGGCTACCGATAGTGTCGCGGGTGAATTCAACATTCATAAACAGGCCAGGTCGACCAGAAAAGTCGATCACTACCCGGGAGAGTGCTTCATCAAGAGGAACATAGGCGTGACCATAACGGTAAATGCCGCGCTTATCGCCAATTGCTTCAAAAAAAGCTTGGCCTAGCGTAATACCCAGGTCTTCTACGGTATGGTGGTCGTCAATATGCAGGTCGCCAGTGGCGTTGATGTCGAGATCGATCATCCCGTGGCGAGCAACTTGATCAAGCATATGATCCAGGAACGGAACGCCGGTTTGGCAGCTAAGACGGCCTTCGCCGTCGAGATTGACGCTGACCTTGATCTGCGTTTCGTTGGTGTCACGGCTAACCGTGGCAATACGCGCTGACATGTTGCATCTCCTGCGCTGAAGCGCACTCTGAGGGACGGCTGGTGGCGATCATCAACTTACCACTGATTTGATCAGCCTGTGGCGAAGCGACCATTATAGTGAATCGGCGCCCTCATCCGCTACAATGCGCGAAATGTAGCCGCAATCAATTGCGGCAGAAATAGCAGCCAGGCTGCTTTGGCGAAGAGGATTTCACCATGCCGGTGACACTGCACCATGTCGACCAGGCCCGTTGGGAAGCCGATGAGCAGGTGCGCCTTGATCTTATGCGCATCTACCAGGATGCGCCCCAAGAGCGTATGCCCACCCCAACGGTTGAGCCATTTATTGAGCAACATTTTGCAGGCCAGCACTTTTTTGCCTGCGCACTCTTCAACGATCGGCTGCTGGGGGCCGTCGCCGTTCAGGAGGGCGCAGACCGGGCGTGGTGGCTGTCTGAGCTCTGCGTGCGCAAAACCACCCGTCGCCGTGGCGTCGGTTCGCGCTTGATGGCACTGCTTGGCGAGCAAGCCAAGCAGGAAGGCCGCGTCCTGCGCATTGAAACGTCCACTTTACCACTGGCCGACCGTGTGCTGCTCTCCAAGCTAGGTTACCGGCCAATGGCCAATCCAGAAACGCCGGCAGCGGGTATGCCCGCCACCAGTGATTTTGTTGAGTTAGACCCACAAGGGAAAGGGTAATGAAACAGCTATTACGTATCTTGCTGGCAGCGGTCGGCATTCTCGCCATCGTTGCGGTCGCCGCCGTGGTCTATGTGACCACCTTTCTGGATCCAGAAGACTTTAAGCCCCGATTAACTGCTGTCGTGGAAGAGCAAACGGGACTCAACTTGGCGTTGGAAGGCCCGATTACCTGGTCATTCTACCCGCGTATCGGTGTCAGTGTAGAGAAAGCCCGCGCCTGGTTGCCCGAGCAGACTGAAGAGAGTGCCGCCTTTGCCGCTATTGACCGCGCCGAGGTAAGCGTCGCATTCGGCCCGCTACTGCGTGGAGAAATAGCCGTTGACGGCCTAACCTTGGACGGTATGCGCCTTAACTTAGAGCGTGATGAACAGGGTGAGGGTAACTGGGAACCCTTGTTAGAGCGCCTCTCTGAGCACAATGAAAGCGCCGCTGAAACGGTGCTGGCGCCCGCCAGTGCTGGCCCAAATGCGGACGCCGGTAGCTTGGCTGTGGTGTTGAGTATTGCCAGCGTTGAAGTGAAAAACGCCGACATTCGCTTCCGCGATGCGCAAACCCAAGCACTGTGGCGTATGCAGCAACTGAATATCTCGGGTAGCAACGTTAACCCGCTGCGCGCCTTTCCGCTGAAGGCTATGTTCACACTGACCAAACATAACCGGCTCGATGCCGAGGTATTGGAGCGTGCCCCTGATCTGACCAGCGATATCAATCTCGAAACTCGCGTGCGGCTTGGGTTGGCAGATAAGCTTTTCGCTCTGGAAAATATGGCGCTGAGCACTCGAACCTCCAAGGGTACAGAGAGCGAGCCACAGCAGCTGAGCTTGAAGGCGACCGAACTGGTTGCCCGCATGGGTGAGCAGCAGCTCACTATTAAAGAGGGACTGCTTGAGACGGGTCTGCGCAATGCGGATAACTGGCAGGGCAGCTTGGCGTTGGCGCTCGCCTTTGGTCTGGAGAGCGATTGGCAGGCGCAAACGGCGCAGTTGAAAGACTTGCAGCTCACCGGGCCGGATGGTCTAAGGGTGAGTGGGCACCTTAACATTGAGCAGTTGCGCGATGCCCCCCGTTATCGTGGTCAGCTAACCGCTGCCCCCTTTACGCTACGCCCCTGGCTTGCCCGTGCTGGCGTTACCCTCACCACCGCGGGCGAGGCTGCGCTCAGCGATGTGGCCATGACCAGCCCTATCGAAGGTGATGCCGAGCAACTCTCTTTGCCTAGCCTCTCGTTGGTAGTCGACGACAGCACCTTTACCGGCGAGCTAACGGCGGCGCTGAATGGCTCAAGCCTGGCGTTCGATTTAGCCGGTGACCAACTAGACCTTGATCGCTATCTTCCCGGTGAGGCCACCGCCAAACAGGCGAGTCGCGGCTTGCTACGTAAAGCCTTTGCTCAGGAAAACAACACATTAGTGCCGCAATCGTTGCTCAGTGGGCTGGCGCTAGAGGGCGACCTGAGCGTGGATACGCTTATTTTTGCGGGCCTGACCTTCAACAATCCGCGCTTGCAACTGCGTGGCGACGACGGCGCTCATCGGCTAACGGCGTTTGAGTCAGGCTTCTACGAGGGTGAGCTCAGCGCTACCGGCCAGGTTGATGCTACGGATTCCATCCTTGAGTGGGCGCTATCGCCGACTATTAACAACGTTCAGGTGGCGCCGTTGATTGAAGCGATCAGCGAAAAAGAAGAGGCATCACCACTGCGCGGCCGCTTTAATTTAACCGGAGATGTCACCAGTCAGGGCAATACTCGTGAAGCACTCATCGGCAACCTCAATGGCGCGCTTAATGCTCGTCTAAACGAAGGCGCCATTTTAAATACCAATATCTCCAAGCAGATGTGCGAACTGGTTGCTCAGTTAGAGGGGCAGGGCACTTTGCGGGATTGGCACACCGATACGCGCTTTGAGCGTTTTGATGCTACCTTCCAAATTAGCAACGGCTTAGTGGAGAGTGATGACCTGCTGATCACCCTGCCCGGCATCGATGTGCGTGGAGAGGGTGAGTTGGATCTCGCCAGCTTGAACTTTGATACTCGTGCTAATGCTCGCTTGGTCGACACCGCCGACGCGGCCTGTGAAGTTAATCCGCGCCTGGAACAACTGCCGCTGCCCGTACGCTGTGAAGGTAATCTTGGCGATGAACGCACCGAGTGGTGCCGGTACGACCGTGAGATGTTCCAAACCGCTGTGGTTGACCTGCTGCGCAATGAAGCGGGGGATCGTGTTAATGAAGAGCTGGAGGAGCGCCTAGGCGACTCTTTAGATGAGTTAGATGAACGCCTTGGCGAAGGCGCTGCTCAAGAGCTTCGCGATGGCCTACGCGGTCTGTTCAACTGAGCATTGATGCAGGATGTAAAGTGACGCATTTCTAGAAACAGTAAGTGCTGCGCCGGCCTAAACGCCGGCGCTTTTTTATTGGTTGCTGTTTCATATACCCATTTCTGTTTAAGGAGCGTGCATGGCAGATATGCCCGCGCCGCGGCTAGCGGCAAGCGAATTCCAACAGCGCCTACTGGACTGGTTCGACCGCTACGGCCGTCACGACTTGCCGTGGCAGTCGCCGCGAAGCGCCTACCGGGTGTGGGTGTCGGAAATCATGCTGCAGCAAACCCAGGTCGCCACCGTTATAGGCTATTTTGAGCGTTTTATGGCGCGCTTTCCTACCCTGGAGAGTCTCGCCAAGGCCCCACAGGATGAAGTGCTGCACCTCTGGACGGGCCTTGGCTACTACGCTCGTGCGCGCAACTTGCATAAAGCCGCCCAGGTTGCGTGGGAGGAACACAATGGCGAGCTGCCGACGGAAAGTATCGACACGTTAGTGGCTTTGCCTGGTATTGGTCGCTCCACCGCTGGCGCTATCCTTGCGCAAAGTACAGGGCAGCGGGCGGCTATTTTAGATGGCAATGTAAAGCGCTCACTCACTCGCCTGCATGCGCTGCCCGGCTGGCCGGGCAAGCCTGATGTGGAGAGAAAGCTGTGGGCGCTGGCGGAGTACTACACTCCAGCCGAGCGCCTAGCGGATTACACCCAGGCAATGATGGATTTTGGTGCCACGCTATGTAAACGCAGTAAACCAGACTGCCTGAGCTGCCCATTTAACGATGTCTGTTTGGCCTACGCCCAAGGCGAGCCAAAGCGCTACCCGGAATCCAAACCTAAAAAGGCGCTGCCCACACGACAAACGATCATGCTGATGCTGCGTGACCCAGAAGGCCGGATATGGCTGGAGAAACGCCCTCCCAGCGGTCTGTGGGGCGGGTTATGGAGTTTGCCGCAGTTTGAGAAGCACAGCGAACTCAACGACTGGCTTGAAGACAACGCCGTTAACCCTAAGCGGGGAACTACGGCGCCTAGCTTTTACCACACCTTCAGTCATTTTCGCTTAGAGATTACCCCGCAGCCGGTGAGCTGCGATAGGCTGGGCGGTGTTCGCGAAAGCGGCGTATGGTACGACGTTAACCATCCGCCCGAACTGGGCCTTGCTGCCCCCGTTAAAGCGCTGCTCAGCCAGCTAACGCCCTTTAGCCTCAATCCAACACCAGGGCACGCCTAAGCGTTTGCTAACTGATTGGATGAGATCATTGAATGAAGACGCAGAACCAGGAGCACGTTATGAGCAATACCGTTTTTTGCCGCAAATACCAAAAAGAGTTGGAAGCTTTGCCGTTCCCACCTTTGCCGGGTAAGCAGGGGCAGGAGATTCAGGCCACCGTTTCCAAGCCCGCCTGGGAAGCCTGGCAGGCGTTGCAAACCCGCCTGATCAATGAGAAACACCTCAACATGCTCGACCCTGAATCCCGTGCGTACCTAATGGATCAGATGCAGCGCTTCCTGGATAACCAGGAAACCGACCAAGCCGAAGGCTATGTACCGCCGACACAGGCATGAAACCAGGGAATGTTCGTGCTGAGTGGCGAGTGTTGTGACTGAGCAGTGGACTTGTAAACACTCGCTATAGGTAGGTTTATGCAGGAGGCCAAGCTAGCGGTGGCGTAGGAAAAAAGCCCCCTAAGCATCGGTATCGAAAGAAAGTTTCACAAAGGTGTTGACGAAAGGCGGCGTTTTTAGTTTAATACGCACCGTTGGCAGCGGCCAGATAGCTCAGTTGGTAGAGCAGGGGATTGAAAATCCCCGTGTCGGCGGTTCGATTCCGTCTCTGGCCACCACACTGCTGGGGTATCGCCAAGTGGTAAGGCACCGCTTTTTGGTAGCGGCATTCCCAGGTTCGAATCCTGGTACCCCAGCCATTGCCAACAAGATTTCTTGTTGATTGTAGAGCCTAACAGCGAAGCAATCATGTTCTCAAGAAAACGTGAAGCGCCGACATAGCTCAGTTGGTAGAGCAACTGACTTGTAATCAGTAGGTCCCGGGTTCGACTCCTGGTGTCGGCACCATCAAAAGATGGTTAAAAGCAAAGCGTTAGAGAATTTAAAAGGCCACCTTTCTAGGTGGCCTTTTTCGTTTACGTAGAACTCTACATAGATCTTTTATTTTTTTTAGTCTTCGCCAGGGTGATAAACCAGCGGCACGCTTAGGTCGTAGGTGTCCATCATCGATGCCGAGCGGTGGCCGCTGGCTTCCTGTTTTTCGTGGCGGGTGCCTTTGGTGTCGGTTATGCCTCGGCGCTTTAAGTCATGCAGGCCGAAGCGCTGTTCTGCTGTAATCACTCCCTCTTCAATCGCCATTTTCATTAACCGCTGCCAAGCGGTGTCTAGGCTGGATTTGCGCAGTTCGCCGCCATCGGCTGCGACTATCAGCGGGCGGCTTTCAGGGTGCATGGGTACTGGTGTTCCCTTGGCCTTCCAGATTCCCGCGCGGCGCTCGGTGGCGGCTGTCCATGCGGCGGATAAGCGTGGGTACCAGCGAACGACATTATCGCGGGAGCCTTTGCGGCGGTTGGTCATTACGCCGTCGGCCGTGCTGTTGGCATCGCTGAGCGTTATCACTTCGATGCCTCGCAATCGGCATATATAAGCCAACTCCATGACTATCCAAAGGTAAGGCGCGCAGGCGCCTTTCTCGCCGCGCGTTCTCTTACCGCGCGCCTGGGCAAATTCTGTTAGTTGGGCAATCGTGGTTAGCTCGGGTAAGCGGCGCTGTTTGCGCTCTTTGGCTGACTCAACGCCCTGGGCTGGGTTGCTATCGCAGTAACCGCGGTTAATACCCCAGCGGAACAGGCGCCGTAGGTAGCGCAATAAGTGATTGGCTTTTGACGGCGTCCCCTCGGCGGCGATCTTGTCGACTAATCGCTGCACCAGTGCAGGCGAAAACTGCGCCGTGGGTAGGTCACCCAACGGCTTATTTAATTTGGTCGGCATTTCTAGCAGGGCGGCGCGGCAGTATTCGTAATCTTGCTGGGTTTTTATTGCCAGCTCTTTTAACTGTGCGGATTCGTGAAACTGCCTGGCCAGGTAACGCAGTGTGCGGCGGTCTATGCCGCTGCGCTGTTCCATTATTCGGTGGAGTTCTGACAGCGTTGCATCGTCACCCGCGATGCGCTCAGTTTTAAGCTTGCCCGCTTCGTCGCGATACTGGACATACCACCGACCACGGCCGCGCTTGTCGTAATAAACTCCGTTCGGGAGCTTTGATTGGTTGATGTGCGCGGGTATGTCGGGGCTGTGTTTTCGCGGGCGTGTCTTCATAGTATGTCGCTAGGGCTTAGCTCTTTTCCCGGGGCGGTTTCGATGCCGCCCGCCTTGTTGATTAAGTCGATGGTAGTCCATGGGCCACGTCGACCATTAAACACGGTTACCCCTTGCTCGCGCAGGCAGCGGGCCGCGTCGGCGGGCCGCTGGTAACCGGTGATTGCTTTCAGCTCATCTGAGTTTATTACGTTTTGTAGGCTCATGGCTTGTTCCTTGTCCGCCAGCGGTTGAAGCGGTTGCGGATCATGCGAAACGTTTGGCACGCGGCCGGGTTGCTATCCAGCTCTGCGCGGCTGGTGATTTTGCAAGCAGCGACCAGCCAATCGCGTGCATCTTCGGCGGTGTGTGTGCCGTCGGGTAACTGGCTTTCGTTTAGTTGGTGCTTATACCGGCGGCGACGATCTAGGTAGAGCTGGAACGCTTTATCTTGGCAAAGCATCGCGGCTTGGCGGGCGTAGGCGCCGCCTTTTGGTGTGTTCTCCATTACCTACTCCTTTCGGTTTTCGCTAGATGCTCAAAATCAGCTATTAGGGCTTTCAATTTTGTCGTATCGCCCGCTTCCTTCATGATTCCTAGATCTCTGATTTCCACTAGCATCGCGAACAGGGGGGCACCAAATCCCTGAGTGAAAGGCTTTTCCATCAGTATATTGAATGCCTTCGCTGCATCTTCTATCGCGTCCGCGCTACCCCATTGAAACGCCACGCGCGTTGCCTCAGTAATTGTTACCGTTGATGCCTCGCTATCATTTGGTGGCGGTGTTCTCGACGGCGGGGTGTGGTTATGTTTTGTATCTCTCATGCTGCAGCCTCACTCTTCACTAAGCAGGGCGAATGCTGCCGCTGCCACTCGCGGAACTTGTCCATTTCCAAGGGCTTTAATTCTGTCCACCCGATTGGCCACCCCATTAGCCACTCGACCCACGTCGGGTTCAGTTGGCCACCCTGGCCACCTTCTGGTGCCACAGCCGTATTCAGCCGCACTTGCTGTCCCTTTTCCTTTCTCTCCTGAAGCGATTGATTGCTCCATTTTTGCGCGTCCGAGGCATTCGGTGTCGGCCACTTTTTTACTGCTGTAGCCAAGCCGTCGCCGCTTTTCTTCGTCAGACCCTTCCTGTTGTTGTTCCCGCATACTGTCGGAGTGGGCCACAATCCAAAGCCTTTTCCTTTCGTGCTCTGCACCAAGGTCGGCAGCTGATATGCATCCCCATTTATCGCCATACCCCAGCTTGGCCAGGTCTCCGAGAACTCGCCCAAGCCCCCGAGAAGTGAGTGCTGGGCTGTTTTCCACGAACACGTATCGGGGTTGAACTTCGCGAATGATCCTAACCATTTGCCCCCAGAGCCCCGAACGCTCGCCCTCGATGCCGATACCTTTTCCAGCAGCGGATATGTCCTGACACGGGAACCCGCCAGAAACGACGTCAACAAGGCCTCGCCATGGCTTTCCGTCAAAACTGCACACGTCAGACCAAATAGGGAAAGGCGCGAGGGCTCGATCGTTCTGTCGTTGCGCCAAAACTTGTGCTGCGTAGGCATCACGCTCAACGGCGCAGACGGTACGCCACCCGAGCAGGTGGCCGCCGAGTATTCCGCCACCAGCGCCTGCGAAAAGAGCCAGCTCATTCACTGATACCCCCTTCGGCTTGACGGCGTAGTTTGTCGCCAGCATTCCAGCACTGGTTAGCCGCGATTGGCTGATCAAACGCTTCAAGCTTTTCTGACATATCGAAAAGTGCTTCGGCTTTAATGAGTGCAGCGCGCTTGATCATATCGATGGTTTCTATATCGACTTTCATGTTCACTAAAAACAAACAACCTGCAGTGTGCTTTTTAAATTCTGGCTTCAATTTGCGCACCGTCTCTTCGTCTATATCGCCGGTCATCTTCACAACCACATAGCGGTTTTTCAGGTCAGCCGGTAAGGCTTCGAGTTTCGCGCTGATGAGCGCTCCTAATAACTCCCTATGGGCGGCGTTCTGCTGGCTCAATAATGCGTCGCGACTTTCCAATTGAGCCACTTTACTTACAGCTTTTTCCCTTAACTCTATTTGCACTTTTTCGGCTGCGCGGTACTGGTCACGCTCTTTGGTCAGTAGCTCGATTTGCCGGGCGGCTTCTTCGGGGTTCTCGCGAACCCAATTTGGATCAATGGCCATGCTTCCCCCTAAAACTCGAAACGTTGCGCAATGCCCTTGGCGCTGGGCTTTGCTTCGGTGCGGATCTCGATCACTTCTCGGATCTCGATGATCTCTACCCGCGGCTTAATGTGGCTCGCGGCGCTTATGCCTAGCTGGAAGGCGCTGCCCACGCAAAAGGCCAGAACCGTAAACTTGATGACGTAGCGCCAATCTTTGGGTATTGGGTTATGCATTGTTAGCACCTTCCCGGCTGGCCACTTCATCCCATACCGCGCTTACCTTCTCGCGGGTTACGTGGGTGAATTTTTGCTTCCACTGCTCAAACACGGCGCTGCGGTTTTCGACCGGGGAGAGCAGCATTTGCAGTGCTACGAATTTCACCTGACATTCCTTCGCCCATTCGAACCACTCGGGCGGGTAGCCGTTGAGGCCGCCCAGCTTGCGGCCGTCTGGCCATTGCGTTGGTCTTTGCATTGCGGTCTCCCTATTCACACAGCCCGTAAACTGACGAGCATTGGCTGGGTTCTGTTGAGGCGATTAGATCGAACTGGCGCCCCCCACGGGTGGTACGTGACCAGCTCACGACCTGGTCAATACCGTGCTTTTCTAAGCTGACGTCGGTTTCACCTCTCGCCGCCCAAAAAGTCGCGCATCCTCTTTTGGCGGCTTCCCTGACCAGGGCTTCCCATTCAGCGACGCGCTCAATTTCTTCGGGAAAACGAAGGGCGATTTCACGTACTTCGCCTTTTCTTGCGTTGATGCATGGCATGCACCCAACGCGGCTCATGCCCTGCTTATAAAGTGGGTTTGGCTCAATGCCGTGGCGTTCATGCATTTCGAAAACATCGGCCACTTTCCAATCGATCAAGGGCCGGTAAGCAATAACGCCCATGTCTAGCATTTCAGTCATGGGCATTTCTGCACGATCCGGAGACTCCTCGGCGCGAACCCCTTGCCATGAAATAACCTTGTGGCCTGCTTTCAGTAGTGGCATTTCAACTTGCTGCTGAATGGGTAGCAATTTCAGATGGCCAGTACAAAATTTCGCTTTAGTAGATGGGAAACGGCCTTTCAGCATCGCAAGGTCTAAGAAGGGAATACCGGTTGTTTTTTCTAGCGCCTTCATGCCCCGCTCGCGAATCCCTTCCGGCCATTTCTCAGCAATAAAAGCCCGCTTGCGCTTAAAGTCGGCTGTGAAATCGGCCTTCACCCACCGGATGCTTATACCCAGCGCCTTTTCTAGATATGCGATGTATTCGTATGTCTGAGGGTTCTCATGCCCGGTGTCAGCAAACACAGGCAGCAAATTCGGCATGCCGCGTTCAATAGCTAGCAAAAGCATTGCGGTGGAGTCTTTACCGCCCGAAACACTGGTTACATTCCAAAAAGCCATTTTCAATTCCTTATCTTTTCCGTTAGCCCAGCTCGGGCGGGAAGAATTCTTCCTGCTCGCTATACGGTGATGGGGGGGCGGATGCGAAAAGTTGCCGGGCGGCTTCGCGCCCTTTTTTGGCGTCTTCGTACTCCGCTTCGCGGTCTGCCTTATAAAAATCGGAGCTCTGCCACGCTTTGAAGCGTTCGAGCTGGGCTTTTAGCTCCGCTGGTGAAGGCTCTCGGGGCTGAATATCTGGCCCCTGCGTACAGTTAGTGACACGAGTCCAAGGGCTTTCGGCTTCGCCTACAGCCTGAAAATCAACCCCAAAACCCGCGCCTTTCGCGCGTACTTGCCACTTATAAACGCGGGTCATGTACTCGCTAGAAAAGCCAGGGCGGCCGGTGGCCACTAGGCCGAACGTCACCTTCTGCTCTTCGCCGTAGCGGCCTTTGGCGACCATGGCCTCGCTGCCGTAATACTCGCCGGTCGCGTGGCTGAAGGTTTCGATGTTCGCGCCCATGTTCATCTTGGTTTCGACCCAAGGCTTTATCGGCTGGTCTTTGCGCTTGGTCATCGGGCCGCCCATGAGGCGTAGAAACTGATCCCATTGGCCTGCGTTGGCAGCTTTGCGGATTTGAGCGAAGCGCATCGCGGCACAGGGGTGGGGATTTGTAGCGGCTTCCCAATCTTTCAGCATGGCGTCTTGCTTTTCGGTGAGGCGGCGCACTTCACGCCAGACCGTGACCGATGGCAGGCCTAAAAACTGAAACTGGCGGATGCCCCACACGCTGGCCCATGCCTCGATCCGCGGCGCGCTGGTTTTCATTTCACGGCCGTACTTGTCCATTTCCATGAACTGTTCGCCGTTAATGTTTTTGCTGATGTACTTGGCGACGTAACCGGCGGCGGTGCCTTGCTCATAGTCGATACGCTTGGCGTCAAAGCGGGCAGTGGTTTTACCCCAGCGGTTGAACAGCTCTTCGTGGTGCGCCTCTTCTGCGTACTCGCGAAGGGTGCCGGTGACCGCGCCCTCATCTTCGGGCTTCATCCAAATAAGCAAATGCCAGTGGGGCGTTCCATCGTGATGGGGCTCTACGACGCGGATGCCATAAATGCCGATGTCATCGCGGGCCAACTTCGCGCGGATCTTCGCCCACAAGCCTTGCAAATACTGCTGAGTCTCGCGGGGCGTGGCGCCTTTGTACTTCGGGTTTCTAAAGCAGTTACTAGCGACCACTGGGTGATACTTTGACGGCGCGGTCATTGTGTAAAACATACCCACGTGACCGTGGCGCCGCGCTTCGGCTTCGGTGTCGCTAATGCGCAGCATGAGTTCTGCTCGCCGGTGGTCGGGGTTGGCCAATCCCAACTCTGCCAGCTCTGCGAGCGTGTAGGTTTGGCCCTCTTGATTGATGGCCTCTAACGTTTCAAGCAAAGCGTGATTACGGAATACCTGAGAACGGCGGCGCTCGACGGTAAAGTCGCTGCAGTAAATACCCGCACGCATATGTACCCGGTGGGCTTCGCGCATCACCTGCTCTACGGTGCGCCCACATAGGCGGCGCAATTTACGACGCCACACGCTAGGGCAGCTCAGCTTGGCCAACTGCGTTTTAGCCGGTAGCTTTTCGCTGGGCGGCGCGATCCCATGCATTGCGCAGCGGTGACGGCCTTGCTCAATAGCAGCGGCGCGCACCACGGAAATGCACAGTGGCCGCATGTAGTGCCACTGCTGAAAGCGGAAATTGCCGATAAAGGGTGGCGGCGTGAATTGATTACGCGCCCGGGCACAAGCGTCTTGATAGTCGCGGAATTGCTCAGACAGCGGCTTGCCTTTCACGGCCACCATCTTCGGCTTGGGCGGTGGGAAGATGCCCAACCGCTGCAGCCGGTTTGCCTTGGCAATATCGCCTATCAAGAGGCTCGCGTTTTTGTCGATGGCCGCCGCTTGGGCCTGGGCGTAATTGACCAGTGCATCATCGTCGTGGGTGGCGTTTAGGCTGCCAATGATCAGGCGCTTTTCGACGCTTTCGATCCACTCGCTAGCCGCGTGCAGGCCTTCAATCGTGGTGGAACCCCGATTTACCAGGGCATTCATGGCCCGTGTTAGCGCTGAACGAATGGGCAGGAAACGACCGAGGATGAACGACGGCTCGATCAGCCCTTGCGTGTTGCGGCGTAACCAGCGGTTTCCTGCTGCGTTGCCGTGCTGCTTGGCCACGTAGACGAAACCTGCGGCGAGCTGATCGGCCCAGGTGGGGAACTTGTCGAAGTATTGCTGCCGCCATTCGGCGCAGCCCATGCTATTACGGGTGCCGGGTGCGCCGTATTTGCGGGATTGCTCGATTGCAGTCATCACCGTGCAACACCCTGGGTCTGAATCGGGATACACAATTGAACAGCACCGATGTCGACCTGATAGTCATCTAACACGCCGTCGATCTGGGTTAGCTGGCAACCGAGCTTTTCCACCTCTTGCCTCAACTCTTCGGCGGCCATTCTGCAGCCCTCTCTTTCCAAATGACCGACGAGGCTTTCAAGTCGCTCATGGGCGATATAGAGAGCTGACATGGTGTGGTTAGCGCTCACGCGACACCCCCTTCGATCATCGATAGCCAGTGGTGGGCAGCTTGGGCGTTGCCTTCCTTCAATGCGGCGATTGCGTGGCTTGCTAGCTCGCGGCTTGGGTGAGGGCGGTTGCCGTGTAGGCGGCCTTTTAGCTGGGTCGCGTAATTGCTCATCCGGTGGATGGCACCGCGTAGGGATTCACGTTCGCGCTTGTTGAGCTGGCTGATTTGTAGTGTTGAGTCTTGCCGCAGGTCGGCTGACTTGAGCAGCATGCGGCGCTCAGCGTGGGGCAGCTCTGCCCATAGCTCGACCAAGTCGAGATCATACGAGCGCTTGTGCAGCTCGGCGCGGAGTTCGCCGAAGCCCGCGCGGTCGGTTTGAACGCGCGGCGGTGCTTGGCGGGCGGGTAGTGGAGTGACATTAGCCATGGGCATCACCTCAATGGTCGGCTGTTTGAAGCACAACAGGGCGGCGGGTATCGGCATCGACCACCTGGGCGAGGCCTGCGTCGCGGGCTTGCTGGATCATGCGATCCAAGTCGCGAGCGGTGAGCATCACCGGCTTTCCGCTGGCATCGCGGAAGATGACGGCGTGTGACGTCGTGGCGTCTACGTCGATGCGGGCGGAGAGGTTGACGCTATCGAGGTCGGCGAAGGCTTGAATGGCGGCGACTTCGGCGGTGTTCTCGCTGATGCCGTAGTCGTTGACCAGGGTGCCGATGGTGATCCGCAGCGCTTCGACGCGGCTATCCCAGCGGTTTTGCCACAGTATTTCGGTAGCGAGATCGAAGGGGGCTTTCGCGGCTTTAATCGGTGTGACGTTCATCGTTTCGGTTCCTTCTTTTTGGCTTGGCTGTCGATACCCAGGCGCATCTGCCCTTGGTCTTCCAGCCTTACTTGTCGCTTCAACCACGGCGAAAACTTGATGTTGATATCCGGATTCGGCTTGTAGCTAGGGGCGAGCGTTTCGATAACCCCCAATCCAGACTTGCAGCGGAACCCACATTCAAATTCGTTTGCGCAGTGCAGATACAACTCGGTGTAAGTAGGAAGATGCGCCTTCGAAGTTCGCACCCTCATATGTCCACCGCAGTGTGGGCAGGCAAACCGGAGCCGACTCAGCTCATGCACCGGTACGCCTTCTGTCCACGCTTCAATTTCCTGCTCTTCTGGTTCGCTTTTTCTAGTCACTTGGCCCTCTCTTCACTTCGTAAAGGGCTCGGCCCCGCCCGGTCATCCGGTTTCCATTGACCCGGATGCTCCGCGATAGCAGGAACTCCATGGCGGCTTCGTCGGATTCAAGCCCGTGGCTTTCGCGAACCTGCCTGAGCGTGGCTTCAAGCTCAGGATCCATCGTTATGTCTGTTCGCCTATCTCTGGTGGGCATGCGTCACCTTTTCGGGGGTGGAACAGGGGTTGAAGAAGGGGCGGCATTACCCGGCACGGTCGCCCATACTTTTTTCGTGCAAGTCGCCAAGGCCTACCAGCTCGCGGGCTTGTCTCATGATCATTTCCCGCATGAGCGCTGCTTTGCTAATGCCTTGAAGGTTTGCGTGAGCCGTAATCACGGCGTCTTCGTACTCATCCAGGTAAACGCTTTTCTTGGTACGGAGGCGCTTAGTGTCCTGATACATGAGGGCTTTCCTTATGCAGTTCGTGAGCGGGGTGTTAATCGGCGATGAGAGATTCGGTTTTGTACTGGCTGATACCGCGCTGGATCATGATTCGCGTGGCTCCTGAAAGAGAGCGCTGTTCCAGTTCGGCAATGCTTTCAAGCTCAGCACGCTCTGCCGGGGTTAACCGAACCAACACTTGGTTTGTTCGATTATTGGTAGGCGGTGCACTCGGATGAGTGGCCTTCGTGGCGTTCATTTGCGTCATGGGTTAGGCTTCCTCTATAGGTCTTATCGGTGTGTATACATACGAGAATGATGATTCACATATGTGAATACGTCAACTCCTAAAAGGATCTTTACGTGAATAGCTTCGGCAATCGACTAAAGGAAGAAAGAGTGAGGCTCGGGATGTCCCAGGAGGCATTCGGGGAGGCTGGCGGCGTCAAAAAAGTGGCTCAATACAACTACGAAACCGATAAGAGGGCGCCTGACGCCTACTATCTGCAAAAACTCAAAGAGCTTGGTGTTGATCTAAATTACCTCTTTGAGGGTATCCGCTCGGATGGCTTTCATTCGAATAATTCGCTTTCAGATGGAAGCTATAGCCGATTTAATTCATTTTCAAATAACCATATTTCTACTCAAGAACAGCAAGCTGATTACCTTGAGCGACAATTAAACGATCCCAACATCGCATCGATACCGATGTATGACGTTGAGTGCGCGGCGGGCAGCGGGCGGGACTTCACCGAAGAGAAGGTGCTGGGTTACTTCCATATGGATCGGGCAGTGCTTGCGGAGTTGAAACTACCGGCGGAATCTGGCGCTTGGGTGCGGGCACGCGGCGATAGCATGGTGGGCACGATTGACGACGGTGATTATGTCTTTGTGGACTTCACTCAGCGCGATCCCAGCCGTGAGGGCGTTTACTTGATCCTGATGGATGGCGAGCGGCGTATTAAGCGCATGCAGCGAGTGGCGGGCGGTGGCTGGCTGCTGATCAGTGATAACAATCGCTATGACAAAGAGCTGATTGCACCGGATAAGAAGCAGTTTGTAGAAGTGCTCGGGCGGTGTTTAGTTAACTTGGGCCAGGTGCTTTAAATAAGTTTGTAGAAAAATAAGGGGAAGGGGATGAGGGTATTTCAACTAGCAGCCATTGCACTTACTGGCTTGGCTTTATCAGGCTGTAAAACTGAACTTAATGCGGATATCCCATTAAGCTCACTGTTAGATTCAGAAGTGACCAGTGTGCCGGGCACACTTCGCCTTGAGGTGCTGAACTGCAATGATTACGAGGATAGCCGCCAACCCTCTGATTCGCTGGTCAAAGCCCAAGAGCTTTTGCCGACCATCTTTCCCGATGCTGAATTTACTGAGTGCTATTCGCAGAATATGACCAGTTGGGCCGAGTTCAGTCTTGAATTGCCCATTGATCGTGATAACGATTCTGAAAAGTTCGCCTCCGATGACTCTTTTAATGTCACCACCACTGAAAATCTTCCTCTGGGTGTAGCTGCGCCGCCTGCACTAATTGAGCGCATGGAGCAGGCCCGTAAATCTGAAATGATGATGCCCGACTTTGAATACAACATCGCTTTTAATGTTATCAATGATACCGACGCCGCTTTCCCGGTGACTGTTCTTTCTGCTTGGGCGGATGACACGCCTCTTACTTTTCAGGGGCTGGATATACCCGCTGGCGAACAATTCACGCTTCGCCTTTCTGATGTAGCCATTGATCGCGCTATTTATAACGGTGAGGTTTCTGTGCTAATCGACTTTGAAAAACTGCTAGAACAGCGTGGCTAACTATGCGGCTGACCTACCTAGGCCCAATGGCGATGGGCATTGAACACCCTGCGCTTGATGGCGTTGATTGCGCGGCGTATTCGCCTAATTGCTTTGCCGTGGAGGCGACCAGCGAGGCGGGTGTGCATGGCCCGGTGATCGAGGGTGATGTGCTGCTGGTGGATGAGTCGCGCAGCCTTGGGCACGACGATCTAGTGGTGGTGGAAATGGACGATGCTTTGCATTTGTATAAAACGTTCCGCATTGGCCCACGGTTTCGCCTGCTGCCGCCCAATGGCGGTACCGGCGTTATGGCCACCGCGCGCATGGTGCGCGGCGTGGTGGTGCATCAAGCGCGTATCGCGGTGGATGAGGCGCTATGACCCCGCGCTTTATTCGTCGTTTGGAGCGTTACCCGGTGGTGGGGTATACGCTTTTGGGGCTGGTGGCCACGTCGTTTGTGTTTGGCGTGATAAGGCTATTTTTCGGGCATTAAAAAGCCCCGCGATTGCGGGGCTTTTCTTTATCCTGAAGTCAGGAAGCTATCAAGCGGCTTTTTGAGTTTGCTCAACGGTCTTCAGGTGCTGTTGGTGGCAGTAATCAAGCTTTGAATTCACTTCGTCAGCGATCTCTAAAGCACGACGTAGCAGTTTGATGTTTTCAATTTCTTGATTTTTCATAAGAAAGGTCTCCGGTCGAGTTCCTGTACGTGTCTATTCAGCGTGTCTTCATCTTCCGTTTCAATTGCCGCTGCAATGAGTCTCACATGGTTTGCGTACTCTCTTGCCTTGGAAATTTTCAATTCGTCAGGGCCGCTGATGTTCACCTTATCAAGGATGTCGCACAGCTCTTTAAGCTGTTCGGCAATCTCTGAATATGTTGGATCTTCAAGCTTCAATACAGATATAGAAAACAGTTTGCAACTACGCAATACCAAATTTGATGAGTGCAGCACTTGGTCGTATACGCTTTCGACAAGCTGTTGGCTGATTGCGTTCATTGCGTCCCCATATATCTGCATTGTCTAGGCAAATTTTGCCTAATTGTAAGGACGCGCATTTTACATACCGCTTGGTATGCTTTCAATACTTTTCGATACCGCTTGATATGCACTGTTGCATACTATTAGCAGACCCTGCAAGCCAAATTTATGTTTCAACCAAGCATTAATTCACTTAACGCCTGGTTGAATTTCTATCCAGGGGCGCTGGGGTTGCCGTTGCGGGTTTCTAGCTGTAGGGCGGTGGTGTAGCTGGATTCGGTGAGGTTGTGGGTTACCTCTGTGATGATCCAAGCGGTGGCGTCTATTTGGGGTTTCCAGCCGGTACACCAGACCGGGGTTTCGGGGAATATCTCGGGCTCGCCTAGGGCTTGGGTGATGCTGAAATAGGCGATGCCGCGCTGTAGGCGTTGCCATTCGGCTTGGGCGGCGTCGAGTGCTTCCTGCTCGCTTGCGTAGGTGTGGCGTAGTTGCTGGGTGTTTTGCGGCTCGCCGACGGTGACCGCGATCCGCTCCGCATTGGCCTTGTCATTCCATAGGGCGGTAACGCCGGTGAAGGCATCGCGTTCGGCGTGCATGTAGCGGTGCTGGTCACCGCTTTGGCGGCGGAGGATGTACGGTGGGATCTCTAGCCCGCTGGCGGTGGTGGCTTGGCCCATGGGTACGAATATCAAATTACCGCTTTTGACGGTGGCCACCGCGTCGAAGCGCTCCGCTAGCCGGGTTAAAAAGTGCAGGTCTGATTCGTCGGTTTGGTCGATGTGCTCGATTCGAATACCTGCCAGGGTGACGCCGGTGCTTGGGGTGAGGTCGTGGCGTTTGGCAATGGTTTCGATTATGTCGCGGACGGTGACTTCATCCCAGCTCTGGGTACGCTTACCGGGCATGCCGAGGCGCAGGTCGGCACTTGAGGCGCGGATGCTGAGCGTGTCGGGCGCGCCGGTGTGTTCGACTTCGTCAACGGTAAAGGTGCCGCGCTCGGTGAGCGCCTGGCCTTTCCAGCCGATGGCCAGGGTGATCTCTGCGCCGGTGGGCGGGATGTCGAGCATGCCGTCGTCGTCGGTGAGGACAATATCGAGCTGGTCGGCCTGCATGCCCCGCCGGTCGTGTAGGGTGAGCGAGGCGAGGCGGGCGCGAAACTCGGGGCTGATGATTTGGCCCTGCAATGTGATGCGATAATCAGGCTGTAGACTCATGCCAGCGCCCCGGAGATTGCACGTAGGGCGCTGCTTTCGAGTACGCCGAGCTGGTCGGTTCTGCCTTCGTCAATACGGGCGAGCTTTATGTCGAAGTCGATTTGCTTGGCGGCGCCGTCGCGGAAAAATTCAGTTTTCCCCTCGCCCATGCTTTCGATAACAAACATGCCGTAAAAAGTGCCCGTGCCCTCGATCAATGGCCACGCTTTGCCCTGGTCGGCCAGGGCGCGGAGCATGTCTAGGTTTTGCTGGCCACCGGTGTACATCGGCAATAGCGTGCCGGTGAGCGTGATGGTGTCGTCGCCTTGGCCCAGAAATTGTCGAGTAGGCCGCGCGTTGATGCGGCTCTGGCTGGCGTGGCGCCAGGTGGTTTGTCGCTTTAGCTCTTGGTAGGCGGCGGTGGAGAGCCCAAACACAAACATGCCGTAGCTCATCATCATGTTGAATACCCTCAATCGTTATCGTGGAAGTTTCGGCGGCGGGCGGCGGCGGCTTGCTGTTGCGCTTGCTGCAGGGCGCGCTGTACCTGCTCATTGACCAGCCGCGCCAAGGCTTGCTCATCCATGCCGGGGGTGGCGTGCACCTGGATATTGATACCGCCATGAATCACCAGCCCGCCGCTTGATTGGCTGGTGTGGCTTTGCAGGGGCGGGCGGGCGTCGATTTGGATGCTGCCGGTGTCGACGTTGGCGGCGGCGCCGGTTGAAAGCCCCGCGCCGAGCATTAATCCACCGGCGGCGTTGCGTAGATGGTTGGTGAGGCTGCGCACTTGCTTAACGGGGCTGTCGGCGTCAGCTTCAATGCCGTTGGCCAGGCCTTGGGAAATGTAGCCACCAATGGTGGCAAACACGCGGCTGGGGGAGTGGATATCCAGCCAGCCACGTACCGTATCGGTAACACCGTTGGCGAGGTTGGCGGCGCTCTCCGTGGCGCGATTGGCGCCGTCGCGGATGCCTTGGCCCATTCCGGCTGCTGTCTCCCGGCCCCATTGCATGGCTTGGTTGGCCCCGTTCCCGATGGAATCCCACGCGCTAGTCATGGCGTCTTGTACCCAACCGGCGATGTTGGCCGCCATGCCCATCACCTGGTCACGTAGCGCCCCGGCCATGCTGGCGATTCCGTTGATCATGCCTTCAACGATATTGACGCCGAAGCCTTCAAACACACGACTGGGGGAGTTGATGCCGAGCACGCCTTTGAACCAGTCCATTACACCGGTGGCGATGCTGGTAATGCGTTCGCGCAGAGCGGCGATCTTCCCTTCCAACCCGCCGATAAGGCCGTCAATGACAAAGCCGCCCAGGTCGCGGAAGCCCTCGGGCACCGATATGCCTAACAGGTCTAACGCGCCGATGAACGCGCCATGGATAAGCCCTAGCGGTGACCAATTGATGAGCAGCTTAGCGACACCGTCGACCCCTTCGCTAAACGCATTTTTTACCTGCTGCCACAGGCCGAGGAAAAAGCCTTTGATGGGTTCCCAATATTTGTAGATCAGGAAGGCTGCCCCGGCGATGGCTGCAATGCCCCAACCGATTGGCCCCATGGCCACCAGTAGCCCTTTGAGGGCTCCGGCTACCCAGGGTATGGCGGTGCGTGCGAGCCAGCCGAGTGCTTGCCCCAAGCCGCCAACATTAATTCCCAGCATGGACGCACCGAAGCGCATGAGCGCTAAAGGCCCTAGGATCGATCCGGCCACTGCGATGAACGCGCCACCAGCCGCGACTAACCCCGCTAGTGCAATGGCTGCTTTGGTGAGCGTGCTTGTTAGCTCTGGGTTGGCTTGCATCCATGCAGTGACGTTATTGCTCACCCTGATGATGGTGTCATCGACCTCATCCAGTACGCCCATGAATGCACCGCCTAACGCGCGTTGCACTCGCTTTAGGGCGCTGCCCGCGTTGTTGCCCAGCGTATCGGCCATCCTTTGCGCTGTTCCCGTTACATCCCCCATGCGGTCATTGGTCTGGCCAAGCCCGCGCAGGAAGGCGGGGATTTGGTCGACGGATAGATCTTCAATCGGCGTACCGAATAACGCTATTGCTGCATTGGCACGCTGGGCGGGGTTTTCAATCTCCAACAGCCGTTGAGCGGTAGTGGTCAGCGCCGCGCCTGCTCGATCCCCACCACCGGCGATAGCATCGGCCATTTCCTGGGCGTTTAGCCCAATGGCGTCGTAAGCCTCTACGCTGGCTTTGCTCATGTCGGAACCGCGAATGGTGAATTCTTTCAGGGCGTCACCGGTTTTATCCAGGGCGAAGCGGCCTTGCTCGGCCGCGGCGACCAGCATGTTGAGCGATTCTTTACCGTCGAACCCCAGGGCGCGGAAGTTGGTGCCATATTCGTGAAGGATCTCGGGCAGCTCGTGGCGCATGCTGGCGGATACTTCCTGCATGCCGCGCGCCATGAGATCAAAGGCCTCTGTAGCATTGGTGGCCAGGCCGTTTTGCACCATGATGCCCGCCGTTTGCGCGGCTTCGGCAAGGTCAATGTTGAACGTGTCGGTGAGCGTTAACGCTTGCTGGGTGATTGCCCCCAGCTCTTCGTTAGTGGTCGCGCCGAGCGATTCAAATTGTGATGCCAATACGCTGACCGCTTCGGTGACTTGCTCCAGCCCTTGCCCCCGCCCGGTGGTGTACACCTGGGTGATGACTTCGCGGTATCGGGTCGCCTCTTCATTGCCCTCACCTTGCTGGGCTGCCAGGCGTGCACCGGAGGATTGATTCATAAGCGCCTGGGTGCCCATGGCCACAACGCCCGCCGTGCCCACGCCTGCACCCATGGCACCGGCACCGGCGATGCTTTGGTCACGGCTCAACGAGCGCTGGTATTGCTCGCTGGCCTGCGCTGCTCGCCGCTGCTGTTCGGCTATACGCTGCAGTTTCCTTTTTTGAGCCTCCATTTGCTGGTTGGCTTGACGTATTTCGTTGGCCAGGCGCTGCTGATCTTGCGACAGGTTGTGGGTGCTGATGCCGCTGTTATTTAGAGATGTGCGTAGGCGCTGCAGCTTTTGCCGTTCGCTGTCGTAGCGCTGGGAGAGCTGCCGCGCTTGGAGAATGGCTTTGCGGCGTTCGTTAGCCAGGGCGGCGGTGTCGCCCTGGTTGGATTGCATCTGTCGCGATAACCGGCGGATGCGTTCTTGCTGTTCGCGCATCGCTCGGCCGGTCGCTTCGGATTGATTCTTGAGGGTGCGGAAAGAGCTGATGTCTTTCTGGGTGGCTTGTAATGTCTTTAGCCGGTCGCGGGTTTCGCGCATGGCCTGGGCGGTTTGCCCGGCACCTTGGCGCATGCGTTTTAGTGGGCCGGTGACACGATCCACGGCGTTTAACATGACTTGCAGGCGTAGATTTTGTGCCATCGACCGTTCCTATTTGATGCGTTTTATTTGCCCGGCTTACCTTTGGGCTTGCTGCCTTCGTGGCGTTTGCGGGCGCGTTCGCGCCATTCCATGAGTTCTTCCAGCTCCATGCCGTCCATCGCTTGGGGCTCCCAGTGGAACACCATGGCTAGGTCGGCCATGGCGTCTTCGAGGAACTCCGGCAGGGCTAGGCTTCGACTTCCTTGAACTTTTTTGGTGTTAAAAAACCGTTCAGCGCCGAGCCCAGCTGGATGAGGTCGACGATGTCCATGGTTTTCAGCTCGCCTTCGGTGAGGGCGGGCGTGGTGATGCGGGGTAGCACTTTGGAGAGGGCGGCAACGTCGAGGTTCATGACGTCGACGACGCTGACGCCGCGCAGGCCACCGGCCATGGGCTTGCGGATGGTGATTTCGCTTACCAGCGTTTTGCCACGCTGCAGCGGGGTTTCCAGCTCGACGACTTCGGTGGCCACGCCTGGGGCGGTGGCGGTTTGCGTTTCAGTGGCTTCGGTTTTCACACCTGGTGCATTAGTTGTTTCTGCTTTCTCAACGGCTTGGGCTTTGGTCTTATCAGTCATTGCTGTGGCTTCCTATGGATGGGGTTTGGCCGCCTGGGCGGCCGTGTTGAGTGATGGATTAAGGATTAAAGGCCTAAGGCGCGGCGGCGTTGGGCCATTCGGTCGACGCCGCGTACGGTGAAGACGTAGCCGGGAACGTCGCGCTCGATGATGTCTTCGCCGTCTACCACCAGCTTGTAGTAACTGAGCGTGGTGGTGATGCTCTGGGTGTTGTTGTCGCCCTTACTGGCGTCGCCCATAGCAATCGTTTTGTGACGGCCACGAACGACGATCTCGACCGGGATGATGCCGCCGTCTTCGTCGGATTCGTAAGAGCCGGTAAAGCGGAGCATGGCGGCGTCGTGTACGGGGCTGCCGAAGGTGTCGAACAGGCCGTCGACGATCAGGCCGCCGGCCGTCCATTCAAACGTCATTAGCTCTTGGCCGTGGTCGACTTCGATGGGGCCGTCCATGCCGCCGCCTTCGTACTCGACCATGCGGCGGGCGAGTTCGGGCAGCGTGAGTTCTGGAATCTGACCCTGCCAGTTGTTGCCGTCGCCGAAGAGATTGAAGTCTTTGAGAATGTTGGGTAATGCCATGTTGGCTTGCTCCTGTTAGTGCGCGTGCTAGCGGCGGCGGTTAGGCGGCGACGCGTTCGGCGAAGTCGACGAGGTAACGGTCGGTGATGCGCTGCTGGAACATGAGGTTTTCTAGCGGCGGTACCGGGGTGTAGTCGTAGTCGATGTAGAGCTTGCCGCTCTTGAGGACTTCGGGCGTGTTGATCTCTGCGTCGAACCATGCGGAACCGCCGAGGATGTAGCCGCGGCGGATGAGCTCGCGGAATTTGGCGTTGACGCCTTCGATGATGTCGCGCACTAGCGATGGGTGCATGGGCTTATCGATTGCCCAGAAATGCGCTTCGGCGATTGTGTCGGCGAGTACCTGGGCGGTGCGGGTGTAGGACTCGAACGCGAAGAGCGGGTCGGCGCTGCAGGTGCGGGAGCCCCAGAAGCGGAAGCCTTCTTTTCTGATCAACGTCGTTACATCGGCTTCGTTGAGGTAACCGGCGTCGGTGTTGGGATCTTGCAGATCCCAGGAGAGATCCTGGGTGATGCCGGTGACGCCGTTTACCGGCATATTGGATAGGGTTTTATGCCAGCCGATTTCCTGATCGAGCCGCGCGCGGTGGCCAAGCGCTTTTGCGACGGCGGGTAGGGGGAGGGTTTCTTCGGCGTCGACGTCGAAGGCTTGCCAGTTCGGCCAGATAATCATGACCTCGCGCTGCCCGAAGTTTTCGCGGTACATGCGGGCTTCTTCTTTTGTTGCGCAGCCGTGGGCGTGGGCGTAGACGAAGCCGCGCAGTTGCTGGGCGATACCTGCCAGCGCGGCGGTGACGGCCTGGGTGTCGAGATCCGGGGCGCCGAAGATGCGGGGTTTTACGCCGAACTTGGTTTCCGCGGCTGTAAAGGCTTGGATGCCGGTTTTCTTGCCAGTGAGCTGGTCGACGGTGCCGATAACGTTTGCACTGGTTTCCTGTTCGTCCTGGCCCTCTTCGACACGCACCATGACTACGACCGTTTTGCCTTCGTCGACGATGGCTTGCAGCGACCGGCGCAGGGTGCCCCCGGCCCCGGCTTGGCCAATGGCGGTGTAGATGTTGGTGATCAATACAGGCTCATTGAGCGGGAACGGTTCGTTGACGCCGCCTGTTAACGCGACTGCTTGGGCGGTGGCGGCGATGCCTTGACCGTCGCCGGACGCAGCAGCACCTACCAGGGCAGAGGCGGCGGAATCTGCATTGATGGCGGTGGCGACTTCGTCGGCGGTGCTGAGTAGTTCGCCTGCGGCGTCGGTGGCCAGTGATACCGTGATTTTCTTTTGCTCGACGCTGACGTCGATAGCGGCGGACGGCGTGCCGGGGTTTACGTGGGTAATGCGGATGTTGTTGCCGGTGGTGCCGATCTCAGCAGCGGTGTAGGTGAGTTCGCCGTTGGCGGCGAGGCCGTTAATGATGGCACTGGCGGCCACGCCGTGGCTGGCATTTGGGGCGGTGCCGATGAGGCCGACGACGGCGGTGTTAATAATGCGGATGGGGCGCGTGCCTTCGTTGATCTCTGTGACACGGGCGCCGTGGTGGTATTCGATCATGGGTGCTTGTCTCCTGCGCAGGTTCAAGCGGGGTTCGGTTAGGGCTTGCTAAGTGATGCCCATGGTGTGGGGCTTACGCGCGGGAGGGTAGCGGCGGGCGTTGTGCCGTGGGGGCTGGACAAGATGTCAGTAAAAAGCCCGCTGGGTAGCGGGCTTGGAGGTGGTTAACGTTACAGCAGGTTTCCTGACAGGATCTGCTCGCGGCGCGTGGCCACGTTGCCTTCGTCGACGATGCCCGCCTCGACCAGCAGGTTTAGGCTGTGTTCAACCCCTTGTTGCGTTGAGGCTAACGCTAGGTCGACATACTGCAGCCGTGGATCTTCTATGATCTCAAAGAAGTCGTTAATGGCTGGGTCAGTACTGCGTAGCTCTTTGAGCTTCAAGCGTTCGGGGCTGGTGAACAGCAGCTTGAACTCGACCGGGCCAACCCGCGGGCGCTCGGGCTCTGGTGCTTCCGGCACCACCTCGGGAGGTGCTGACCATATACCATCTTCGGCTCGCTGCCAGCCGCGCTGGACTTCGTCCGGTACCGCTTCGAACTCAGCAGCGATGGTGGGGTGAAACTGGCTAGCCGGGGCGGCACTGACGTCCACAGCCACGTTGTTTTTGATACGTGCATAGTTGCTCATTGCTTTAAAACTCCACGATTACCAAGCCGTCGCCGCCGCGACCCGTATTGCCGTTACCGAACGCGCCTTTACCGACGGTAACAGGGATGATTTGACCGGGGGTCACTGCAACGACGCCATGAGAATAGCCACCGCCACCGCCACCGCCACCGCCACTTGCTCCACCACCTCCAGCGCCGAAACCACCGTTTCCAGCGCTGCCATTGTTAGCACCTGCACCACCTCCACCACCAGCTCCGCCGTCACCTCCACTCCCGCTCCGCCCACCTCCGCCTCCGGCACCTGAACCGCCCTGACCTGCTTTTGCCTGGGATGACGCAGGAGTAGAGCCGCCGCCTCCGGTGAACCCGTCAAATGGGAAGCGAATCGACGCCCCAATTGGATTGATGCCACCGGCAGCCCCCACAGCTGCAGTGCCGCCCGCCAGATCTGCCCCCGGCTGAGTTTCCGATGCTGGAGAAAATGCTGAGCCACCTCCTGCTCGATTGCCTATGTTTCCGCCGACGCCACCACCACCAACGCCGTCGATGGTCTGCGTACCCCCATCCCCACCGTCGCCTAGCTGAGAACCCGCTGCACCACCGCCACCTCCGTAGGAGCCAGAACTGGATCCACCACCATTGCCACCTTGGGCCGTGAAATCACCTCCCGCGCCGACGCCACCAGCGCCGCCAACGTAATCCTTGGAACCACCGGCACCGCCGGTCGCTGAAATAAACGAACCGAAACTGGAAGACCCACCATCGGCACCATCAACACCAATCGCACCTGTGCCACCAGCAGCAAGGACTCTTGCACGTACTTCGTAAACCCCAGGCGGGACAGTGAAGTTTTCATTATTAGAAAACGTCCGCCAAAATCCATTGCCAAATTCGCCCATATACCCAGCTGGGGCGAACTTCGTCGCACTAATCAAGCTGTTTGAACTAGTGGCGGTTTCAGATGTGCTTTCGTCAACAAAACGTCCCATTATTCAGCCTCCTCGAACCCATGCACGCGGGCGCTCACACTGCCCACGTCGCTGTGAATGATGATGTTCTCGCCCGCGCCTGCTACCAGCGCGGTGCGCTCCATGACGCCACCCAACGCTGGGATCGTGGCGTCGTACTCGATCCAATCGGCATCGCCTGGGTTCACTGAATCGGTGATGGCCACACGCACCTTGGCGGGATCTGCGCCTCGATTAACCAAGGCGATATTGAGCGTGGCCACGTTACTGTCTGGCACGGTGTACACCGTGGTGAGTGTGTCGGCGACCAATGCCGCCGAGCCTAGTTTTCCTGACATTAGTTCTGCCCCATAAAGTAGGTTTTAAGACGGAGGCGGCTGGCCAGCGCGGCGAGCCGCCCATCAACGGTGTTGCCGTAACTGTCGAGCTGATTAGCAACGTGGGCTTTTACCCCGGCCGGGGTCACCGCATGCGCGGTGCTCTCGCCGGTTATGGCTTCAGCGCTTGTGGCCATCTCAACAAAACCCTTCGCGGTGGTCGTGGCGTCGGGGTGATTGCGGCTTTGCGCGTGTTGGTCGATAGCGGCTTTTGCACCAGCAGGTGTGACCGCATGGGTAGTGCTGGTTCCGGCCACCGCTTCTGCGCTGGTCGCCATCTCGACGAAACCCTTGGCCGTGGTGGTGGCATCGGGATGGTTGCGGCTCTGTTCGTGTGCTTGAAGCTTACTGTCAACGTATGTGCGGGTAGCAAATACCACCGATTGGTCGATGGTGAGCGTTACCGAGGCGGTGTCGCTGACTTGTATGGTCATGCGGACGGTGATTTCTCGCCCGCTGCCTGCATCCAGCGTGGGCTTGTATGTTTCGGGGAAATTGGCCACCGCAAATAAATTGCCGTTGATGTCGAACAGGCCGATCTCGCGGATTGTCCAGCCGCCTACGTTGGTGGGAATCACCAGTTCGGCGACCAGCCAGTTGGGGTTTTGAGGATCGACTACCAAACTGGAGACGCCCGACCGGTAGACTTCGTTGACAAGGGCGGTTTTCGATTCGGTCGGCGGGGCGTCATTGCCGCCACCGTCGCCCACGGCCATGTGGGTCAGTTCAATCTGTTGGCCGAAGCCCATCGCCTGAGTGAGCAGATCTTGGCCAGTGGCGGTGAGAAGCGTGAAAAATTGGCTCATAGCGGCTCCAAGGTCGTGGTGTCATAGGCTGAGACGGTGGCCCCCAGGTAATACGGTGAGGGGGGCACTTCGGCCTGGGTGATTAATAGTGGCTGAACTGAAACGCTGTCGAATGACTGTTCCCAGCCAGCGACATAGGCATGCCCTTGGCTACTCCCGATCATGCGCAGTGCGCTTAGATGGCTTCGGGCATTTTTTGTGCTTTCGATCAGCCGAAGTATTTCTTGCTGAGTTGTATCGCTGAGGCCGCGATCCTCTAGCACTACATCGGCGCGGAATGTGTACGGCGTGCCGGGTTCGCTTTCTTGGTGCCATTCGACCAGTTGGATGTTGTAGTCGATTGCGGCTAGTGCTCGTTTGACGGCACCTACGGTACCTTTTCGCTTGTGCACGGGTACGGAGGCGGCAATCGCTCGGCGCTGGCGGGCTTCGCTCCAATTGGCGTCCCAGGCATCGACCGATAGCGCCCATGCTAGCCATGGGAGTAACGCCGTTGGGCAGGTGGCGGGGTTCCAGAGGTCTTTAATGGGTACGCTGAGACTTCCTATCCGTGCCGTGGTTTGGTCGATTGCCCGCTCTTGCCGGGTGGCATTCGGTGGCAACAAGGTCTTATCAGACATCGGTGCCCCCTTCCGCCAGGGTAATGGCGGTGCAGTACGCTGCTTGCTGTGATGTGACGGTGATCGTGGCCGCTGGGCTTTCTAACTCGACTCGCTGAATGCCGGGACGATGCAAGGCGGCATATACGCCGGATAGGGTTATGTCACGCCCTAGCCGGTGCTGATCATCGGCGTAGGTTTGGGCGTTGGCCAAGGCGTCTTCACGCACCACCGTGGCATCGGGGCCGGGGTAGGTGTATAGCGTGGCTTGAATGGTGTAGGTCACTATTTCTGCCGCCTGAACGCTGACTTGATCTGTTAGCGGTCGGACATCGTCGGCGGATATTGCCGTTTCTACGGCTTGTATGAGTTCCGGCATTGCGCTGCCGTCGGATGCGCGGGATAGCACGGTGACCACGACTTCCCCAGGGCTGGGGCTTGTTACGCTGGCGTCTTTGATATTGCCGTCGGCACTTAGTGCATGGAATACGTAGGCTTGCGCTGGCCCCGCTGTGGAAAGGCCATCTAGGGAAAGCTGTATCCGGCGGCGTAGCTCTTCGTCTTTTTCAAGTGTTGAGGGTACCGGTGGTATCGCGCTGGGGTCGCCTGTGTCGATGGTTAGCCGTTCTACTTCCAGCAGCGCGCCTAAGTGCTCTAAGTCGCTTCCTCCGGCATAGGCGAGCATGACGGCTTTGGCGGCTTCGTTGATGCGTTGGCGGAGTAATAACTCACGGTAAGCCGCCACTTCCAGCAATTTGGTCAACGGTTCGCTTTCGAGGCTTAGGGTTTCGGCTAGCTCGGGGTCGCGGTCGGTGAGGTCGGCGGTTAGCTCGGCGAGGATGGTTTCATAGTCGAGCGGCTCGATTACCGAGGGCGCTGGCAGTCTTGAGAGGTCTATGGGGCTGCTCATACTAACGGCACTCCGGCGGTGAGAGGTTGGCCGTCGGCGGTTTCGCCGATTAGCTCCATGGTGGCGGCGCCTGGGTTTTCGGTGCTGACGATGCGGCGGGTGCCGGTTATGCGCACGCGGGGCTCCCATTGGGTGACGGCGATGATGGTGGCGGCGTAGACCTGCATTAGTAGGGCGTCATTCATGGGGCGGTCGATTAGCTCGGGCACTAGGCTGCCGTAGTCGCGGCGCATAACGCGGGAGCCGATAGGCGTGGTGATGATGTCCGCGATGGATTGACGGATGTGGTCGATGCCGTCGAGCTGTTTTCCTGTGTTTGCGTTCATGCCTGGCATTAGACGGGCTCCCCTGTATTTGACGCCCCACCCTGAACGCCACTGTGCTGATGGTCGCTGCCGACGTTTTTGCCGTTGTGGGTTTTGCTGCCACCGGTTTGGGTGTCGCTGCCTTGGCGGTGCATGTCACCTTGGTGGTTGATGTTGCCGATCCATTGGGTGCCGCCGGGGGCGGTTATTTCGATGCGGCCGGGTAGGTTGATTCGCACTACCTGGGCGGCGTGGTCGTATTCGATTAGGCCGCCGTCTGGATATTGGCGGGCGATTTTGCCGGGGTCGTTGCTGGGCGGCTGGGCGCTGAGCTGGAACAGGCTGGGCATGGCGACGCCGTTGGCGAGGTCGCCGCCGGGGGAGAGGATCATTACCTGTTCGCCGACGGTGGGCGGGTTCCAATCGCGGGTTGTTCCCGCGCGACCACCGGCCCAGGGTAGCCAGCCGGTGAGCAGTGCACCGGAGCGCACGCGCACGGCGGGGAGGCGCTCGCCGGGCGCGCCGTGATCCACTTCGGCGATTGCGCCAAAGCGGAGTAGGTTTTCAATTAGGCGGAGTAGTTCGGCGACGTTGTTCATGCGGCAATGCTGCGCGGCTTACGCGCGAGAGGGTAGCGGCGGGCGTTGTGCCAGCCGGTTAGGACAAATGACGGTGTTTAGTTCGGCGGTGTGAGGTGGTTTAGGACGCTGTCGGCGATGCGGTCGGCGTCTTTGGCGGTTATTCCGATGAGTTCGCGGCGTGCGTACTGGTGTTGCGGGCCGCCGCGCTCTACGCGATCCCTTAGCCCGTAGTGGTGAACGCGGGCGATACGGGCGACGCGACCGAGGAAACCCATTTCGGCGGTGTCGGCGGTAGTTTTGATACGTAGGTATTTGGCGGTGCGCAGCTTGGTAAACATGGCTTTGCGGCGGATGCGGCCGCTTCGCCCGCGTAGTTCGGTGCGGGGCTCATAGGGCGTGCCGTCGGGGTTGGTTTGGGCTTTGATGCGGTCGCGGTTGGCGATGCGTAGGTCGCGGGCGACTTCGCGGGCTAGGACGCGGCGCTCTTTTGTTCCCAGCTTGTTGATGAGCGGGGTTAGCCACTCTTCTAGCTGTTGGAGTTCGTCGCTCATGCGGGGCTATCCCATGCCGCTTCTTGGGTGAATTCTTCGCTACCCGGGTGTTTGATGTTGAGTTGCCAGCTTGTGGCGGGGCAGGCGTCGGCGGGGTATTCGGGCATGCGGTGGTGGGCGTCGATGTCGCTTGTTTCGCAGTTGACCTTGGCGACGACGCGCTCGGTTAGGCGCACGGTGAGGGCTAGATCCCAATGGGTGTTGCTGAGGATTTCTGCCTCTATTTGTACGGCTTCGTCTTCGACTAGGTCGGGCTGGTAGGTGTTGAGCCATTGGAGCAGTGGGATCATGACGGTGTCTAGCGATCCGCTGTAGTCGGTGATGATGATTTGGGCGTCGACGGTGTATTGGTGGCTGAGGTTGGTACCGCGCGAAAACATGACCTTTCCGTCGTTGACGAAGGTGTGGAGCTGTTCGGGGTTGCGGCGCAACTCTTCGACCGAGGCTAGCAGGTGTTGGCGTAGGGATTGGAGTTTGATCATTGCAGGGTTTCCACTAGTCCGTTATGCCTGGTTGCGCAGTCGTGGTACTGGCTGGCCCAGGTGCTCATCGTTAGGGTGACATCGCCGCCGGTGCCGTCGGTGAGGTAGGGCAGTGTTTCAGGGCAGCGCTTCATTAGGTTCTGTTGCGCTGGGGTCGGTTCCGGCGGCGGCGTGGTTGAGCAGGCTGATAACGCTAGGCTCAAGGCAAACGCGCTGGTAAATCGGCTTTTGAATTTCACGGATGATTCCCCTATCGATTACCCGTTCGTTGGCTTGGAGTTCGCCCAGGCGCTGTTCAACGTGGGCGGCGATCTCTGATTCGCGCTGCATGGCGGCGTCGATGGCTTGTTGGGCGGCGCGCTCTGCTGTGAGTGCGTGACTGTCGTTTTGCCAGTTGGCGACTTGGTAGCCTGCGGCGAAGGCTACAGCCACTCCCGCCGCGGCTGCTGTAAGAATGATTTTGTTCATGCGGCTAACCTCATGCCTTGCGAGTGGCGGCGGTAGGCGGCGGCTAGCTTGGTGTCGTAGTCGTTGGCGGCGTAGTTGGGGCCGTTGTAGCGGCTGGCGAACCCTGCCCAATCGTGGCGCCGTAATGCGGCGTGTATGCCCCGGTCTTTTTCAACGAATCTGACGAAGGCGTCGAGCTGGTTGGCTTCGTTGATGGCCATGTCGGCGGCGTAATTTTCGGCGGATTCGTAGCCCAGGCGCTTCCAGTGGAATCCCATGATTTGAAATAGCCCCCAGCTTGAGGACTCAATCGAGGCGGCGGTGTGGATCTCGCCCGCGCGTTCGCGGCGGTTGTGTTCACGGTGGCCACCGATATAACCGCCCGGACTTCCGTTGACGATATCGGGTTTGGCGCGTTGGTACGGTAACGGGTTGATGCCGTGATGCTGCAGCTGGCGGCGCATGATATGGCGTTCAAATAGGATGATCGGCATGCCGTTACGCGGGCCGCCAAAGTGGAATCCATTGCCACGGCTTTCGACTTCGTTGACGGCCATAACGGCGGCTAGCTCTACGCCCAAGCGGTCGGCTGCGTCGACGAGGTCTATCTGGCTTAGTAAGCGGGCGTCTTGCTGGCCATGGAGTAGGGCGCGGGTTTTTGGGCCTGCGATGCCGTCGGTGACCAAGCCTTGTTTGCGTTGGTAGCTGCGCACGGCGCGCATGGTTTCATTACCGAAGTCACCGTCGACGCTTATGTCATAACCGACGGCGTTAAGTTCGCGCTGCAGGGCGGTGACACTTGGGCCGATGGAGCCTTGACGTAACAGCATGCTATTGCCTCCGGAGTGGGCGGATTAGGTGGGCGACGTTGCCGCCGGTGCGGATTAGGGCGATGGCCAGGGCGACCATGGCGGCGGCGATTAGCCAGCGGGCCAGCTCTGGCACTGGCGGGCCGTACACTGCGGCGACGGGCATGGCGACGATGATTAGCCACGCCGTGATGGCCACCCCTGGGCGGTAGCGCCCACGGCGGCGAAACGTGAGCAGCCGCGCGACGACCACCAACGCGGCGGCGATGGTTATTGCGTATGCGAGGTTCACTTTCTGCCCCCTAGCCAGGCTTTGAGGTCGAGCGTTTTTACTCCCTCAATCGCTCTTAGCCCGGCGGTTACGGATACGGCGGATGCAATGAATGCGGCGACGGCAGAGTGCTCGAGCATGCTGCCCAGCGTGGCAGGGCCGCCGAGGTACCCCACCCAAAAGCTAATGAATAGGTACGCCAGGCGTTCCAGGATGCCTAGCTCTTTGGCGCTGATGACAAATAGCGTGGCGCCGCAAAATGCACCGACGACGGCGTTTGCGTCTATGCCGGGCAGCATGCCGATCACCAACGCGGCGAGCGATGCGGTACCGGCGGCAGCGGCGGTTGATGGTTCGGCCATGTGTTCCCCTTTTATGCTTCGTTCAGCTCCATAGCTGAATTTTTGGTTTCTTTGTTTCGCGGGTTTCCGGCGGCGGCGGTAGCGTGACCGGGGTTCCCTCTTTGAGCACCGGGCCTTGGTCGGCTAGGTGCGGGTTTAGCTGCAGCGTTTGCTCGGTAATCGCTGCGGTTTTGCCGTAGACGCGGTAGAGCAGGGCGTCGAGTGTTTCGCCCTGGTGGGCGCGTACTACTCGCTTCATATCAGCTCGACCGTGGTGTGGTTGCGGCCGGTGAGTTCTGCGATTGCCCAGCGGGCGTCCGCGCGGTAGTCGTCGGCGGCTAGGTCTTTGGCTTCGCCGCGTTCGTCGCCTTCGCCGGTGGCGGATGCGTCGCGGTAGCGTTCGAGTAGGTCGGCTTGGGCCTGGGCGTAGACGGCGCGGCGATAGAGCAAGTGGAGGTCGCCGGGAGTTTGCCAGGGCTCGACCGGTACTTCGCCGATACTTGGCCGGCCGTTTTCTTGCTGGTCGGCTTGGTAGGCGGCTAGCTGCCGGTTTACGTCTGCTATTGCGGCGCGCAGTGATTGCTTGAGGCGCGGCGGGGTGACGTTGTGCACGCGCTCTTCTTCGCGGAATTCGTTTGGGTCGATCTCGGGCCAAAAGCCGTTGTTGGCTATAGGTTCTAGCGTGGGGCTTGGCGGGTTGGTGCCGTGGGCGATCATGCTAGCCACCTGTAAATAAAAGAAGGGGGTGGATCACTTCGCGCGAGGCTGAAAGCCCTTGCTTAGCGATGCCCCCTTGCCGTCGGGGTGCGACTCGGTTGGCGGTCAGGCGTTGGCCTGTTCGCCCTGTTTTTTGATGAGGCTTTCCAGCTGCTTGATGTCTTGCTTGACGCCGATTTTGTCGTTCAGCTCTAATGCGCGTTTGAGCTGTTCGAGGGCGCTTTCGACGTCCTCGGCGGCGCGTAGCGCGTAGCCGTATGACTTGTGCACCTTGGCCTTGATTTGGTCATGCATGTCGGCATCACCGACGATGGCGATGCAGCGGGCCATTACGTTTGCTAGGGCGTCGTAATCAGCACCTTCTTTTTCAAGCGATGCCTTGACGCCTTCGGCGATCTCTTCGGCCAGGATGCTGACGGTATCGCGGTCGTATTGATCGGGCGTATCAAGCTTGTGCTTCACGGCGTAGGCTCCAATTTCCATGGCTTTTTCGTAATCTCCCACGTCGATACACCAGACCATTAGGGTCATGAGTACGTCGTCTTTTGCGCCTTTGCCTTCGGCTAACACGCCGTTGATGTAGGGAATGAAGTCGGGCAGCAATTGGCGCTTTTTCTCGATTTTGGCTTCAATCGACCGGATTGCTTTTAGCGTGCGGCGGGCTTCGTAAAGCGCGCGGGCGTGAAGTTCGTATTGCTCGCCTTGTTGCTGCTCGCCTGGGGTGGCGGTGCCCGCCGCTTTCGCGGCAGATACCTGTTCGAAGTGTTTACGGGCTGGGCTTTTCATCTAATTCCCTTTTCGCTAGCTGGTGACTTTGCCGCTTATTCAGCGAATTCGATGTTTTCTACGAGACAGCCGAAGCCGTAGTCTTCAACGACATAGGCGTCGTTGGAGCTTTCGTAGTTTTCGATGCGCTTACGCTTGGGGTTGTCCAGCACGTAGCGGCGGCGACTGCCTAGCTGCCAATACAGTGAAAGGTTAGATAGCGAGGTGATCAGAATGGAGCCGTCCGGTACGAATGGGGCGCGCACTGCTTGCAGGCCACCTACACGCTTTTGGCTGATGATCAGGTCGAGGGCGCGCGCTTCGGTGGGCGTTTCGGCGTTTTGCTGGATCAGCGGGAAATATTTATCTGCCAGCATCTTGCGGCCCATGATGGCGACGAGGTCGGTGTCTTCGCGGTACCAGGGGTCGATCATTTCGTTAACGGCGTCGAATACCAGGGCGTCAAGGTTGGCGTAGTCGCTCGCGGGGCCGACGGTGATGGTTCCGGCTACCGCGCCGCCAGTGAGTACGCGGGCTGCTGCGTCTTCACGGTACTTTTGCAGCCAACCTTTGTTGACGTCTTCCAGCATCGGGTTGGCGGTACGGTCGGTTTCGGCGGCAACGCTGACACCGTTAAAGCCCACCATAATCCGGTCGAGCGCTTGTCGGCGGAGGATGGCGTTACGCACGCGGGCTTGGAAGTCTGGGAAGCGTGCCCAGGCGTCTAGCGATGCCCATGGAATATGGGTGTCGAATTCAGTGCTAAAACATTCGTAGCTGTTATCTGTCAGCGCCGCTAGGTTGCGGGTTTCGCGTTCGTTGGCATCTACATTGGTGCGACCGGCGATGGGGCCGGATACGCCGACGCCTACCTTCTGCCCTTTGATCTCATCGACACCGATCATGTTGATGCGGCCTAGGAATTCGCTGGATTCCTGCATTGTCGATTCAAGCGTTTGTTGAACGCTGGGCTCGACGTTGAATTGCTCGCTCGCGCTGTTCACGCCGCTTAGCTGTGCTAACCGATCCCGGTACTGGTTGAACTTGATACGTGTGTCGTTGCGCATTGGTGTTATCCCTTGAATTTAGTGGCTCTGGCGGCTGGCTTTTTGCTGGCCAGGGCTTAGCAGTCGGTTAGCTGTTCACCGCCGCCGGTGGCGGGGGCGCGGCGCGTGGTGTCTGGGGTGTAGTCGATTTTGGTGTACAACTCATCGAAGCTTTTCTGCAGGGCGTCATGATCGGCCTGCAGCTTGGTGAACTGGTCGGCGGTGGGGCGTTTTTCCAGCTCGGCATTCAGCTCATCGTGACGCTTGGCGAACTCTTCGAACGCGCCTTTGATGTCGGCGCCGAAGGCTTCAAAGCCTTTGTTGGTTTTGGCGTCTTGACGGCTAAATAGGCTTTTCACAAATTCGCCGATGCTGGGCTTGGGCGTTTCTTCCTCTTCGAAGTCGAAGGCTACTTCTTCGGCGGCCGTGAATAGGTTGTCAGCGTGTTGCTTGCGGCTGGCTAGCGGTGACTTGTCGCCTGCCTCACGGCTGAACTTGATCATTTCAGTGCCGAGCGAGGCGGGGGAGTCGGTGACCGCCAGGCCTTCCAAGTAGGCTTCGCCGGTGTCGCCAAACTTGGGATTGACTTCAATCGAGCTGTAGACCTTTTGGCGCTTTTTGTTCAGCGCTTTGAGTTCTTCGGTGGGGTCGATTTCTGCGAACAGGGCCAACTTGCCGCCGTCTACTTCTTTTGCTTCAAGTGACAGTACGTCGCCCATTGCGCCAAAGGCGCTATCCGGGCCGATGCCTCGAATGTGCTCAACCCATACGCGGGCGCCGTAGGTTTTGGGGTCGTAATTGGCGGCCATTTGCTCGATCCATTCACGTTGGATCTCGCGGCCGTCGGTGGTTGCGCCTTCGGTGGCGACGCGGAATGACTTGGGCATGTTGGGCTTCCTGAGCGGGTGGCTGTTCGGTTAGCGCTCAGGTTCCGCGCGTAAGCGTTTGGGCTCAACGGTTGCGCGTTGTGCGGGGTTGGCATGACAAAGCAGGGCAGGCGTGGGCATCGCGCGCGGCGGGTACGCTGGCGGCATGACGACGACAGCTCCCGACCCGATCCCTAGCGCTACTGATTCCCCGCGCATGACTGCCCGCCACCTTTACTGGCAGGGGTGGCGGGTTGCGCGTATTGCCGAGGAAATTGGAGAAAAACCGGCGACGGTGCATAGCTGGAAGGCACGCGACCGGTGGGAGGATAAGACGCCGACCGAGCGCGTTGAGTACACGCTTGAAGCGCGGATGGTTCAGCTGGTGGCTAAGCCGAAAAAAGAGCCGGTCGACTTTAAAGAGATTGACCTGCTCGGGCGGCAATTAGAACGGTTAGCCAGGGTTCGGAAGTATGACGAAACCGGCAATGAGGCGGATCTAAACCCGAATATCGAGGCGCGCAACGCTGGGCCGAAGAAGAAGCCGAAGCGTAACGCGCTGGATGAGGAACAGGTCGAGGCGCTTGAAGCGGCTTTCCTCGATTCGTTGTTTGAGTACCAAGCGGTTTGGAATGAGGCGGGGCAGAAGCACCGGATTCGTAACATTCTCAAGTCTCGGCAGATCGGCGCCACTTGGTACTTTGCCCGCGAGGCTATCGTCGATGCGTTCAAGCATGGGCGGAATAAGATTTTCCTTTCTGCATCACGCGCCCAGGCGCATATCTTCCGCAATTACATTATTCAGTTCGTCAAAGAGGTGTGTGATGTCGAACTGAAAGGCGACCCGATTGTTTTGGATAACGGCGCTGAGCTGCATTTTCTGGGCACCAACTCCAAAACCGCCCAGGGCTACCACGGTGACGTTTATCTTGATGAATACTTCTGGATTCATCGCTTTGCTGAGTTCCGGAAGGTCACCAGCGGCATGGCCATGCATAAGAAATGGCGGCAGACGTATTTTTCGACGCCGTCGAGTGTTGGCCACGAGGGCTATCCATTCTGGAACGGGGATCTGTTCAATAAACGGCGTAAGAAGTCGGAGCGGGTCGAGTTTGATGTTTCTCACGATGCGCTGAAAAACGGCAAGCTCTGCCCTGATGGCCATTGGCGTCAGATCGTGACGGTGATGGATGCTATCGCGGGGGGCTGTGACCTGTTCGACCTCGATCAACTGCGCATGGAGTACTCGCCGGATGAGTTCGAAAACCTGCTTATGTGTGGGTTTGTTGATGATTCACAAAGCGCGTTCCCGCTGACGGTGATCAAGGGCTGCATGGTCGATAGCTGGGAGGTTTGGGACGACTACCGACCGTTTGCCCCGCGCCCCGTTGGTGACCGGGAGGTTTGGATCGGTTACGACCCGACCGGCCGCGGTGAAGATGGCGACGGCGCCGGGCTGGTGGTGGTTCTGCCAGCGCGCACCCGCGAGGAAAAGCACCGAGTATTGGAGCGGCACCGGCTCAAGGGACAAGACTACGAAGACCAAGCCGCGTTTATCGAATCGTTCCGCGACAAATACAACATTGGGCATATCGGCATCGATACCACCAGCATTGGCGGGGCGGTTGCTGAATATGTTGAGAAGTGGTTCCCCACGGTTACCCGATATAGCTACAGCGTAGAGCTGAAAACTCAAATGGTGCTGCAGGCTCAGCAGATCGTCAGCAAAGGTCGGCTTGAGTTTGATGCGGGTTGGTCGGATCTCGCCGCCGCGTTTATGTCGATCAAAAAAGAGCTTACCAAGAGCGGCACGCAATTCACTTATACGAGCGGGCGTAATAAGGCCACCGGCCACGCCGATCTGGCTTGGGCGACGATGCACGCACTCAAATTTGAACCTGTCGACGGCCCCGTCGAAGAGGGCACCGGTAAATCACTAATGGAGATGTACGAATGACCACTACCGCTGCGGCTAAGCCGCGCCACCGCGTGTATGCCTATGAGACTGACAAGGCCGCCCCAGCGGTGGCCACCGACAGCGGGAGAATGGAGGCGTTTACGTTTGGCGACCCCGAGCCGGTTACTTCAATGCGTGATGTTTGGTATGAGGGCGTTTGGCTTACGCCTGATGAGTGGTATGAGCCGCCGATCCCGTTAAGCGTTCTGGCTAAGAGTTATCGAGCAACGCCGCACCATGGTAGTGCAATGCAGGTTAAGCGTAATATTTTGCTGAAAACCTTTGTGCCTAACCAGCTACTCAGCCGCCGCGATTTCAGCGCGCTGGCTCTTGATTATCTGGTGTTTGGCAATGGGTACCTTGAGGAAGTGAAAGGGCGGCTAGGGCGTCGGTTGGCATTGAAGCACCGCGCGGCTAAGTATATGCGCCGGGGCGATGACGACCGGTATTGGTGGATACCCAACTATATGGAGCGGGTAGAAATGCCCGAGGGCCGAACCATCCACCTATTGGAGCCTGACATCGATCAAAGTATATACGGGGTGCCGGATTATATCGGCTCACTGCAAAGCGCCTGGTTAAACGAGAGCGCGACTTTGTTCCGCCGCCGGTACTACCTGAACGGCTCGCACGCTGGTTTTATCATGTACGTGAACGATGCCGCGCATGATCAGAAAGACATCGACGATATGCGCAAAGCGCTTAAAGACAGCAAGGGGCCGGGCAACTTCCGGAACCTGTTCCTCTACTCCCCCAGGGGTAAGAAGGACGGCGTTCAAATTATCCCGGTTTCAGAGGTAGCGGCTAAAGATGAGTTCTACAACATCAAGAACATCACCCGGGACGATCAGCTCGCCGGTCATCGCATCCCACCCCAGTTGATGGGGATCATCCCCCAGAATACCGGCGGCTTTGGTGACATCGAGAAGGCCGCGCGGGTATTCGTGGCCAACGAATTAGAGCCGCTTCAAGCAACAATGCGTGAGATAAACGAGCATGTTGGTGAAGAGGTGGTTCGCTTCGACCCTTACACACTTGACGATCCCAACGCCGAGTAAACCGACCCGCTAATCGACGCCGCCCACCTGGGCGGCTTTTTTGTGCGCGCACACACGAAGCAATTTTAAAATGAGACGCATTAGCCTTTTTATTAGCTCTACTATTCGTTTTAAGCGCTCTTATTCTGCCCCTATCCCGACCACTCGCAAGATTAGAACGCGCCTTGTGCGCGCTGTACGGCCTGCCTACCCACCCACGGCGGCGACCCGCGCCGCGCTATCGTCACCCCGCCCCGCCCGCGCGCTAAATGTAGTGGTTTTTATGCACCATTGCGGCAGGTGCTCAGGCCGCGCCACTGCTGGGCGGAATGGCGGTTATAAGGGGGTGTATTTTTTATGCGTTTTCATGCGCACTCATGCACTTTTTCGGTGCTCAGTGAAAAGGTGTTAGGTAGTGGTCGGCAAGCATGGCCAGGATGGTTTTCCGGTGGCCTTCCCAGGTTCGTTCGTCGACCAGATCCGCGACGACGGTGGGCATTTCTGCGTAGGTGATCCATAGCTCGACGGTATCGGCTGGGGTTAGGCCGATCTTTGCGCGGTGATTTTGCAAGCGGATATCAAACTGAACGTAGGGGCCACCGTCGGGTGCTTTGCGTAGGGAATAGGTGAAATGCTTGATTTTCATGCCATATTTCTCGCTGCCATTTTCTACGTAGTTCATATCGCTAAGCTAATGATTTACAATGCCTCAGTGATTGGCTTTTACATAGTTCTTTTTCGCATAACACGCTGATTGATATGTTAAATTGTAATATCTTGTAATCAGTAGGTCCCGGGTTCGACTCCTGGTGTCGGCACCACTAAAAAAGTGGTTAAAAACAACACGTTAGAGACTTAAAAAGGCTGCCTTCAACGGTAGCCTTTTTTGTTTTATTCCCCAAATTCCGTATTTGCGTGCCGTATTGCGTGCCGTTTCTCTCAAGACCAATTCTGCCTGTTTTTTTCGTTGCTGCAAACCGTTTCTGAGCGGGCTGATGAAGCCGCCTCGCAGCGCGTGCCTGCTGTTCAGTATACCGACCTCGTAGCCAAAAAAGGGACAGTCCCTCTTCCTTGTCCATAAGAGAGCTCGGCGGGGTGACACACAAAAAAAGGGCTGCCAGCGCAGCCCTTAGCAGATATTTGTCGATCGCCGTTATGCCTAGCCGAGCGCCGCGTCGGCGATTAACCCTTTTTCGTAAGTCTGGATATCTTCTTCGCGCCACCGCGTACAGCGAGCACCCAGATAGATTGGTGAGGGGATCTGACCTTCACGTTTCCAACGCCAAATGGTCGCCTTTGAAACACCAAACCGAGAGGCCAGGTCCGCAGCTGACAGGTATTTTGCAAGCATGTGTATCTCCACGTCACAGTAAGCTTTTCCGTCACTTTAGGAAATTCTGGTGCTTAGCAGTTGCGTCTAATTGCTGGAATACGGGCGTTAGACCTTTTTGCGTCCTATTTCTTGGTAGTCGCATTTGATATCCCGGTCCGGACCCAACGCTAAAGGATGTGTAGATTTTAGTGTCCTGTTGGTTTCTCAAAAAAACAGAATTTAGTGGCCTGGAGGGGCCTTGCTGGATCCGGTTTCTTTGATAGTTTGGATTTGCCCAAGTGGGTATTTCAAATAGGATGAAAACTATGAAAGTTCGTGATCTTTTTTCTGCTTTGCAGCGCGGTGACCTTTCGGTCGTTTCAGAGGTGACTGACGTTATGAGTGAACTGGCAGATGCTATCGATATGTTGCATATTGCTAACCCTTACGAGCAAATTGAAGTCGTTGAGCATCTTAAAGGGTTAGACGATGAGGAACCCAATAACCTATTGGAAATGATCGGTATGTTAAAGAAAAATGACTGGTTTTAAGACATGAACATGGCGCATTATCAGCCTCATGGAGGCTGATAATGCGCTTGTTTCAATAGCCTTTTTTACTTTTTACTACGTGACTTTCCCTCGGTCTTCCTCCTGCTACTTTAGGCTTCAAGCCTAGTGAGCCCGGGTTGTGTTCCCTTCTTCCAAGCACTTCAAAAATCAATTTCAATGAGCTGATGTAATCAGCGCGTGTTTTTGGGTTGTACATTTACACTTCAAGCCAGTGTTGTGAATTCCTTCATTGATTCCAGCATCCCCTTCGACTGCACGGAAAAGTAGAGTTACTGGAATGCTGTTAGGGGAGCCAGCCCAACGATTCGTGCGTCGCGGACTTAATGTCAGGTACTTACTCTCTGATGTGTTAGCTTGGCTTTCTGGACTAGATCCGCAGCGCTCAACAGCAGAAGCTTTCTCAGCGAAACAAAGCCTGAAAACTTCGCTCATTTCCATTGGTAAATAAGGGGAGTCATCAATCTCTGGTGATTTCGCAAGATTAACTATGTTTCATGTCGAAAATTAAGGTAAATATCGACATGACGGGATCGCATAAAAGCAACCTTACGCCTTTCAAGATTAACGTTGGTGGCAAGAGCAGATGGGGGGATAGCTCTAAGCTAGTTACCTTAACTACAAGGTGCGTTAGCATAGGTGGATCAGGAGCTACTTATTCATGAAAGTATGGCCAAACCTTTGTTACCTTCTAAGGCTCACCTCCCTATCTTCTAGGTATGCTTTTTTTATAATGTTTTTACAGTGGATTGCCTGTAAGAATGTATTGGACGGTCGGTTGAAACTGCTTTAGATCGCATCTCGCCAATAATTCAGCGATTTCTCTGACACAATGCCATGCTGAGTGCCAATATCGATAACTGACTGCTGAAAAGCCTGAGCAAGTTCTGGCTGATGGCACAAAAATAGCGAGCGGATCATCCGCGTAATGCGCAGATGATTATGACCGCCTGCTTTCAGCCAAATATGCGTTTGGATCGAGAGGTTGGGCTGTGCTGTGATGACGTAGTTTTCGCGTTCCAGTCCAAAAAAGTCCAGCATGACATCAAGGGAATGTTGCTGGCGCTGGCGTAAGGACGCTTCTCTCTCAAAAGCCGCTTGCACTTCGGACGTCAATAACGGCGCAAAGGCGTTAAAGCGGCCCATTTCCGGGATAGGAAACAGCCACTGAATATAATCGTGGGTGTGTTCCAGCCAGAAAGAGGGGAGTACCCAGATATCTTCGAGTCGACGTCCCTTATGATCGTGGCCTTCTCCACGATAAAACGCGATTAAACGCTCATCATTTCCCATTATGCTCCCCGCACTAACGGTTCGTCGTGCCCATGTAACACCATTTCGCGTGCGTGGCGTTCGGTGTCTGGGTCAATTCGAGCTTCAATTCGTTCTAGCGCGCGGACATAGGCTGCGGGTAATCCGTGTTCTCGTGCGCCCGCAAACACATGGTGCTTGTACCACGTATAGGGGCGCATACCCATGGAAGTAATTTTGCCAACATATGCCTGTACTTCAAATTGCCCGTCACCCGCTAGGTCTGTTACCGTCAGCCATGTTTCATCGTAGGCAGCGTTGAGCCCTTCATAACGATCCAACGTCAGCTTTATGGTGCGAAGCGACTTCCCAGATAACGCCTTAGACAGCTGACTGATCGGATGCCGGTACAATATCGCACTTGCCGGAGCCGTCACCGCCTTGCTGATGAAAGGCTAGGCGATACGCCGGTAGAAGGGCGGTGGTCACAAAACGCGCTGGAATCCGCGCGGCTAAGCGCTGGGTAGACATATTAGAGCCATAAGCAAAACAGAGCACCGTTATCTCCTTCCAGTAGGTTGGCTATCGTTGGCAAGTTGTTAAAAGGTCTCGTGCGCGACCGGTGTGCGTTGGTAATGCGCAAGTACCTGCTCTGCATTCGCCTTTAGCGTTTCTTGCCACGACGTTGGGGCCAGGACGTTGACATTGGCGCCCATGGCCATCAGCCACCACAGTGTTTGTTGATCATCGGGCACCTCGGCTTCCAGCTGTTGCCAGCTGCTGTCAGGTAGTGAGGTCAGTCGCTGAGTTTCCGACAGTGGCGTCTCACTGAGCAGCCACGCGACTTGTGGCGCTACCTGGGCGACGAGGGTGACGGGGGCTTTGCCTTGCAGATAGCCAAACGCCCCGCCCGCTATGTAGTTGTCTAAGTCAAAGTCGTGCAAAGGTCGCCAGGTCGATTCACTTAGCGTGGCTGTTTCGATGCGGTGCATGGCGAACTGACGAATATCGTCATAGTCGTTCACTGTCGCCAGTAAATAGGTCACGCTGTGTCGGCTAACCAGCCCTTGGGGATGAAGGGTGAAGTGCTTTTCCGTTTTGGTCGCACGGGATAAGTACACGACATCCACCGGTTTCTGCTCCAGCAGGGCTTGAGAGATGATCTGCCACGTCGTTTCATTAAGCGCCGCTGGAATAAGCGCTTTGCCATTGGGGATGGCGCGAACTTTCCGTGCCCATTGGCTCAATCCGTTGGAGCTCATCTCATCAAGCAGCCGTCTCGCATCCGTAAAGTGCGGCGATAACTGCCCAACGACCACAGGGGGCAGTAATCCTTTTAAATACTCTTCGGCCAGTACCAGTGTTAGTGCACTCGGCACGTCCAGCGCGGGCAACTGACACTGAAAGTCGCGATCGAAATACCACCGGTAGGGCTTCTGGCTATCGTCGCACCCAATGGGAAACTGCGTAGAAAGTTTTTGGCTCAAATCGCGTTGTAGCGACCGAGTATCAATATGAAACCCACGCTCAGCGAGTTTCTCTTTCAACACGGGGGTCGACATTCGCCCGGGATAACGGGGAATGAGTTGCAGAAGCGTCAAGTAGCGAAAAAGCGTATCGCGCGTATCAGACATAGTGACGCTAACCTTGGCTAAAGGAATGAAAGCATTAAGTTTAACGTGCCTCACAAAACTTAGCGACTCTCTCGGGCAGCGCATCGGGCTCCCGCGAAATCAAATGGGCCCGGCGTCGCCACAGCCCAGTCATGTGGTGGTCTGGAGTGGCATGGGGGAGATGCCACCATAGTGCGGCGGGATGAATGTCTGCGGTAACTTCTCGTGATGAGTGGGGGTGTCCTTCAAGCCAGCGATATACGTCTATGGCGCTGCGGCCCACGCAAACGGGGAATAGCAGCGCATTCAATGGCAGCGATACGCCAAGGGCTAACAGCAGCGCATTGACTTCATGGTCACAGGCTAAGTGCCAACGATGCTGATTAGCCACAAGTGGGGCGGTTAAGTGGCCGGCCACGCAATGCCAGATTAGGTGGGCATGTAAAAAAAGGCGTGACTCATCAGAGAGCGTGGCGCTGTAACGAGGGCAAAAATAAAGATGCTGACCATCGGTGCTCGCTGTCGCTATTTGCTGATGCAGCACGGGGACCAAGGTTAAAAACTCACTGAGCATCTCCATGACGGGGAGTGTTGTTGCCCAATAAGCGCGATCCGACTGCCACTTCGCTAACTCTTGCTGTGCATCCGCCATTGCTGAAGATGAACGTACCAACATATCCATAGCCTTCCTTTCCTCAAGGATGAGGTGTCATAAGCTACGGTAGGGGTGCGACAACGTAAGCCGCATAAAAATGCGGTATACCTATGACTGCTTCGTTAGCCACACGTGTATGAAATGCTCTGCTTCCTTAGAGAGTGGGGCGTTTCGCACGCCGCTTGCCTGGCTTAACACCCATCGCTGGCCCTGGGGTGTGATCGCAACCGTCACGGGCTCAGGTTGCTGCAGGTGATAGATAGCGACTTGTCCGTTGGCGACGGCGCTGCTGTAACTGCCCACGCAGTGCCGCATGCGCTCTCCCTCTAAGAGTAAATCTTGCCAAGAAGTGATGGCGGTAATTAACGTTGTATTAGGCAAGGACGGCGTAGGGTAGGGGCCATGGCGTTGCTCCAGTTCAGTGGCGCTACTTTGAAGGTTGCCCGCGGTTGCGTGACCATTAAAAACATCCACTAACCGGTCGTGTAAGGCTTGAAAGGTCGCCAATGAGACTACGGGGTAGAGGGCTTCTGATCCTGTAGCTAACATGCGCTGGGTATCCACCAGCATCGCTTTAAGCCAAGCACTACCACGGTAATGGGGAGCTTGGGTTAGTGCCTCGTCAATAAGCGTAAGCAACCCCGGCCAGCGTGCGCCCTCATAGTTGGCTAAAAAGATAAGGTGCCTGGCGTGAACACAAGGTTGATGACGCACAAACTCGCTGTTGCCGGGGTTATTTAGCCCCCGTTTTAGCGCTAAGAGTTCGCGCCGAATCATTGGGCCAAGCTGGCAGCGACGCAGCAACTTGGCGCATGATCGCGTTGCGGGTAAACCTGCGGCTGCACATAGCGTTGATTGCTTGTGACACAGCAATGCTGCGAAGGTATCCGCTGACCACCTTTCTTGTGCCCCCTTTTCTACCAGCAGTATGAGCAGCAGCGGCGATGACACTACCATGTCTAAGGCTGCTTCTAACCGGCCAGCAACCTGCGCTATTTCAACGCCTAGAAAAGGCACCGCATTAATAACCTGAATCAGCGTGCCAGGCATACCCTTCGTTAGCGTCTCTCCATGGGTTTCAATAAGCACCTCCCAGCTGATGCCCGGGGGCTCCAAAAACGCACCCGTTGCTAGCTGTGCACCTTCTGCCTTACTAACCCACGAAAACGGCGCGTCTGACTGCCAGGGCGAAAGCCGTACTTCCATTTGGTAGCCAACGGCAGAAGACAAATCAAACACAATGCGGTTATGGCAGTGCGGGTTATTTTTAGGCCAGAAGTGCCGGAAAAATCCTGAAAGACGTCCAAGGCAGGTGGATGAAAATGTTTGGCTGATCAAAGAACGCATCGGGTGTTTTAACCTAAAGGCATCGTGGTTGACTGATTGTGATAGATGAATGCGACATTAAGTGTCGCTTAGTTGGTTTAGGCTAGTACTAAGTGCTTAGTTAAGTATTTGGGATGTGACCTATCTCCTCATCCACCATAGTGATAACCTCATTTTATTTTACTTTTCCGCTAGTTGGCATGATGAGTACAGAGCGACACGGAATGTCGGAGCTAAGACTTACTCTCCTGGCAGCTTTTTCTGTTGTGACTGGCTGCAACAAGAAAGTAGGTATGACAGCTTTCTACTTCCCCAGCACTCGTGTGGTGAACCGCGACTGTAAGTGTATTGAACGCTGCGCAGTTGCTAGCCACGATTTATCCTAAATATACATATACATTGGAATCTTAATAATGAGTTTACGTCACGCAAGCCGGGCCATTCTGGTGCTTGAGTCTCCTTGGGAACTGGATGACCGGGATGCCAATCGCAGCAGTGTGATTCCCTTTGTCGAGGGGGTAGCAAAACTGACTGGTGATACGGATGTTCACTATGCCAATTTCTACGATAAAAAGAGCTTTGAAATGGCTCTAGAGTGCCTTTGTAAAGGCGATCTAGATAGCAGGATTGTCTACATAGCGGCGCACGGTTTTGGCAAAGAGATCGCAGGTATTCCCATGCTTGACTTGCTGCTCATTGTGGCCCGCTATTCCAAACGCTACCGCATTGACGGTGTGTTGCTCGGCAGCTGCTTTGTTGGCAAAAACTCCACCACCATGGAGGCTTGCATTGAAGAATCTCGTTTGCGCTGGTGCGTGGGCTATACCGAAGCTACTAACTGGCTGGATGGCACCCTGGTGGATTGCAAGTTGCTAGCGGAGCTGTCTGAATTGGAGTACGACGATTTTCTCGAACGTGATGCGGCAGTTGACGCAATGGTCAATGCGCTACACCTGTTTGATCCAAATGCAGTGATTGGCTTTGACAATGATGAAAATGGAGTAGTGCTGAGGGATGCCATGAGCTTTGTACTTCAGCTTCGTGGCCAGGGGCAGCGTGCCCGCAACATTACCGATGTTGTTTGGGAACAGATAGATGAATGAAAGGTAAGTAACCATAACGGCAAATTAAGGCATGTGATGTGGGCTGTTGCCAAATTTAGAACACTCATCTGTGGTATCTATCTCAAAAGATTAGGTGACCTTAGCAAATGGTTATGAAGCAAAGGAATTTGGTGTAACGCCGAATGCGTGGTCATGGTGGCCTCAATTTAGGATGGCATTCGAGAGCAGTCTTTAAAAAAGCATAAGGGAGCGGTAATGAAGTTGATCAAGTCTATCGCAGCGCTCGCTCTTTTGACGATTATGACAGGCTGTGGATCAGTCAATATGTCAACTCAGCAAGAGTCAACCGAAGCAAAAGAGTTTAACCAACCGTCTAGTGGTAAAGCGGGTATCTACGTATTCCGCAAGGACTCTCCAATTGGTGCGACCCTGAAAAAGGATATCTGGATCAATGGCGAGTGCATTGGCTAGAGTGCCCGTGGGGTGTTCTTCTATCACCAAGTAGATGGTGGCCAGGAGCATAAGGTTGCAACCGAGTCCGAGTTTTCTCCCAACACCCTGAAGCTGTTCACAGAGGCAGGTAACAACTACTTCGTTGAGCAGTATATCCGTTTGGGAGCCTTCGTTGCTGGCGCGAACTTAAGGCACCATGACGAAGCCAGCGGCATGCGTGAAGTCAGCGAACTGAGCATGGCAGCAAGTGGTAATTGTAGCAGCGAACTTTAAGGTTGGGTGGGCACCACCGTAGTGCGGTGCCCCTGCCAGCGGAGCACTCCATGAAAGAAGACAAGCGCTATCAGCACCTCCCAGGCCGCTAGGAGCTGTCAAGCAGGTCGAGTTTGGGCGAGTTGTGCTTTGTTCTGCTCAAGGACATGTCGGTTCTCGGTTCCGACCTGCTGTTCGCCTTGATTGTGTTTGCCTTTTTCTCATCATGCTTGAGAACGAAGCCAAAACCTACTACGAGCAAACCGGCTGTATCGTCTAAATCCCCAGCAAGGGCCACGTCGACATTGACCTGCCCAGGAAGGCTATACCCGCTGAATTAAAATCAGGACCCGTTTCTAAGCAATAAAAGTGGGTTGATGCACGACATGGGCATTTTTGGCAGAACTCAATCTAGTGAGGGAGTGGTATTAATGGCCAAAAGGTTTGCATAAGTAAGAAATGTAGAGCTCAACGACCTCGCTAAGTGTTGTAAAGCGGTTTGGCCATAAGTGCCTAGATTCGCTATTTGAGCGTGAATGAAAGTAACAATTACAGGAGTTGAAATGTTTTTAAACCGACTGACTTTAACCGAAAAAGAAGCATTCCTTCAAATCGCACATCATGTCGCACATATCGATGATGATTTTAGTAAGGAGGAAAGGATAATCATTGATAAGTATTGCATGGAGATGCAGGTCGACGATGTATTCTACGATCCAGAACAGTTTGATTTAGCGGCGGTACTTGAGGTATTCCAGGAAGATAGCCACAAAAAAATTGCATTGCTTGAGTTGATGGCACTTGTATTTTCAGACGGTCACATGCATCGGGCTGAAGAGGGTACGCTTGAAGAAATAGTGGAACGCTTTGGCCTGAACCCTAATCTAGCTGTTGTCTATAAGGAATGGGCCAAGAGTATTTTGTCTCTTTTCGTTCAGGGTGAGGCCTTGATACACCTATGAGCTTTCCCTGCACCCGGTGCGGCCTGTGCTGTCAGAATATCCACAAAGTGGAGATGTTGCGTAGTTACAATCGCGGTGATGGGGTTTGCATTTATTATCGGTCGGATATCGGCTGCACTATTTATGATCAAAGGCCACTAGCCTGTCGAATCGATGATGGATATCAGGTGTTTGCTAGTGATCTGATGTCTCTTGAAGAGTATTACCTTGGCAACGCACTAGTGTGTAATCAATTACAAGAGGCGGCAGGTTTGCCGTTGGATTGGAGAGTGGATCTATGACGTTAGACCAGAATGTGAGCTTGGATGAAAGGTTAAGTCAGTTGGAAGCACTACTCCCCAGCTCACGAGCCAATCTGCGTCGACTATCAGTATTACTTAGTAGTAGTGAGCAGCCGAAAGTTGCGGTATTTGGCAAATATAACCATGGCAAGAGTACCTTGCTGAACGCGCTGATTGGTCAGGAAATATTCAAGGTAGCGGATAAACGAGAAACATTGTCGGTCAGCGAGTTTATTCATGATGACGTCACATGGATAGATACACCTGGACTGGATGCGGATGTGAGTGGTGAAGATGACCGGCGGGCAATGAAAGCCGCTTTAGAAAGTGCCGATATTTTGTGCCTAATACACAACGTCAAGGCCGGTGAACTAGACAGGAGTGAGATGCAGCTATACCAGCAGTTAATGCGCCAGGACAGCAACTATCGTAGCAAGCTGGTATTGGTACTGACCCAGATCGACCAGGTAACACCAGAAGATCTGGAACAGGTAGTAAGTGAAATTCGATCTCAACTGCCAGATTTGCAGATATCCAAAGTATCTGCACTCCGTTATACCCGAGGTATTCACGAAGATAAAAATGGGTTCATTAAGGCCAGTGGCATACTTGAGTTCTTATCTTATCTGAACACATTGAAAGGCGACGTGGTTGAACTACGCCAGAAAGAGGCTCAGCGTCTGATACGAAAAGCCCGGGTTGAGCTGACAGAATTGATTAATGACCGTAAAAACTCACTCAGAAGTGCCACGAGCAACATGGAGAAATATAAAAAAGGGTTTTGGTTCGATGTGGAAAACGCTCGAAACAAAATAGTCGATCGCGCTGTGAAGCTAGATTTGATGTAAAGGAGACAGAGGATGGCAATACCTTGGTTAATTGGTGGTGCAATCGTGGCAGCTGCCGCCGCGATAACCGCAGCGGTGGCAGATGATAGCTCTTCAGGAAGTTCGGACGGCGCCATACGTGACGAAGAACGTAAATTAAAGAAAGAGCACAAGCGTAAGGAAACCTTGGCCAGAAAGGAGGAGTTGCAGTCTTATGCCGATCGCGTAACCAAAAACCTAGCCAAAAAATACGGGGTACCCGACGAGGAACCATTACGTAACGAGTTAGCGACACTACTCAGTGTTTCCTCCTTAGCTCAGGCAAATGCAGCGATGCAGGGTGACACTATCTTACTGCAGTCAACGGTGAGGTTTAAGGAGCAGCAGCAATCGGTTACTAGCCTGCAAAAGGAACTGCAAAATCTTGAGGGCGCTATGTCGCAATTGGAGACGCTGAATGACGAGTTCAAATAGCCGCCTGATCCAGGAGGTTGAAAATTTCGCCCAATCTTTTGAGCAGATTAATGCTGGCGAAGAAGCTTTAATGGAAATCCGAGACCATTTCATTAAAAAGGTTACAAGAATTTCTCCCGTGCGGAGTGAGCTGCAGGAAAGCAATCCGCTTATGGAAGCTGCCAAGGCAGTTGAGCGTCAGCTAGCTGGCGTTATTAGCAAGTGGGCGGAGGATTGGGATGCTGGCAAAACCACTCGTGAACTATCACAACATTTCTACGACAAGGCTATCTTGCTGGTATTTGGCAAGGTCAATGCCGGCAAGAGTTCTCTCTGCAATTATGTGGCGTCTTTGTTTACTGCAGACAAGGTAAAGTTCTTTTACCTGGAGGAGGGTGAACTCTGCTATACCCAGGAACCCTTCCTGGAAGGTATTACTGAGACCACAGCAAGAATTCAAGGTGTCGAGCTGGATGGCAAATTGGTATTGTTGGATTCGCCTGGGCTGCATTCTGTGACAGATGAAAATGGAGAACTCACTCGTCGTTTTACCGACAGCGCCGATGCAGTTCTTTGGCTAACTCCCTCTACATCACCAGGGCAGGTACAGGAACTGGATGACCTGAAAATTGAGATGGAAAGTGGCAAGCCACTTTTGCCGGTCATTACTCGGAGCGATGTCAGAGAAGAAGACTGTGATGATGAAGGTAACCTGTTCAGCATACTGATAAATAAGAGTCCCGAAAATCGCAAAGAGCAGGAAGAGGATGTTTATCGCCGATCCATGGAAAAGCTCGGTAGTCAAACTGAGGTTCGGCACCCCTTGTCGGTTTCTGTGCATGCCTACAAAGAGTCACAGGATTCCAAGCACGACTGGCAGGCTAGCGGCCTTGCTGAGCTGGATAGTCGAATGGCTGGCCTAGTCAACGTGGCAAGTGATTATAAACCGCGTAAAGCGCGTCAGCAGATCATCAATTATTTGGATCGATCCGTTCGTTCTTCTATCCAGATTGAACTGTTACCCAAGATTGACGAACTTGATCAATTGATCTCCTACGAGACTCTCTCCTTAACCCAACGCCGCCAGGAGACACTGACTAAGTTGCAGCAGGAGCTGGCTGAACGAGTGACAGACTGGGCTGAGGAGTTAAAGGCAAACAAAGACCGGTCCCAGTTAGCCAGTCGCATCAATACGTTGGTGACTGAGCGCTTGTTTGCGGTAATGCGTCATTCAGTAGAGAGCTTTGTCGGAAATGTGAATACGATCCTGGTGGAGATTGACGTGGAAGACATCGGTGACTTTACCGATGTAGAGATTGAATACTCCAAGGAGACCGGCCGAGCTATGCAAGCCGCAGCCTCTGCAGGAGGGGCGATAGCAGGGGCCGCCGCTGGGAGTTTTCTCGGTCCCGTTGGCACTATTGTGGGTGGCATTGTGGGCAGTCTTGCTGGCGGCGCGGGTGGGGAGTACTTGGTTGAAACAGAAATTGTGAAAGAGCAGGTAGGAGTCGACGCCACCAAAGCGGTTGAGGATACCTTGGAAAAGCTCAATCAGAAGTTGCCTAGTATCATCGATCGGGCATTTGAGCCTTGGACACAAACATTGACGGAGATGAAAACTAGCTCGGGTCGAATAAGAAATGAAGTCAAAGCATTTGATAACAAGCTAAGTAAAGCCAAAGGTGAGATAGATAATGAACATAAGTGCCATTGATAAAATTGAGCAGAATCTGAATGGGTTGTTCGAAACTGCAGAACGCTATTTAGGTGCCGTGCGGACGATGGCGCTTAAAGCGGAATACAAAGCCAAAAAAGAAGAATCACTATTGCAGGTGATGCTTTTTGGGAGCTATAACGCTGGTAAAAGCAGCCTGATTAATGCACTAGTGATGGAGGAAGTGGCGGCGATTGGCGATATTCCCAAAACGGCCACTGCGGATCGTTACCACTGGAATGGATGCTATCTGTTAGACACCCCTGGCGTTAACGCGCCTATTGAGCATGAAGCTTTGACTGATGCTCAGATTGATCGCTCAGAGCTGATTCTTTTTGTAATTCGCCAGGGTGATCAGGACGTAAAGGATGTATATGAACGTATGTTCAGTATGTTGGCTCGCGACAAGCAAATATTCATTGTGTATAACCACGAGTTAGCCCCAGAAGCGTTGCCTGAAGCATTGGCTCGCTTGACAGATATCATGGCTCAATATGCAGCCTCTCACCAAATAGATCTGCAGCGCGTTGGTGAAATCCCCGTGCTTCCGGTCAACATCAAAACTGCTATGAAGGCGCGCCTAAAAGGTTCGGAATTATTGGCTGAACATTCAGGTATTGTTCATTTTGAAACTGTTTTCTTGTCCTGGTTACGCCGTTTTGATAATGATTACCATTATTTGGATCGTTTACGTAAACATATCCATCAATGCCTTGTGACGCCTTCGCTTAAGGCTATTGCCGATGAAGCAAATGGTGATGAAACAGCCGAGTTAAAGAACCTACAATACCAACGAGACGAAGTCATTCGTCAATACGCGCTGCTTGATTCTCAGGTAGCCAATCATGTCCGAGCGGAAATTGTTCGGTCGAAACCAGAAATTGCCTCCATAATGAATCGCTCAACAACTCAAGTGGAGCTAGAGAGTGAGATCTTACAGCTGGCGGACAAAGTTGTTAGCTCCACTTCTGGTTTCTTACAGCAACGCTGTGAAAGCGTTACCAATGAGATGAACGCGACTGTAGATATTTCAATTGAGACACGAAGTGGTGAAGGTCGCTCACATATTAGAGAATCCATCGAACAGGCCCTGGTTACTGGTGCTAAAAATATTGACAGCAATACCCTGAAAGAAGGCTTTTTGTTACTTCGTAAGCTGAAAATTCCTGGCATTAAGGGCCGCTGGGAAAAGACCCTTGGCCAGTGGGCTAATAAAGCTAATTGGACAGTCACTGTACTTGTGTCGGCCTATGAGATCTATTCAGCCTCTGCTGAACAAGATAAAAAGAACGAAGAACAGCAACGCCAAACCCTTACTCTACATCAATTAATCGAGAGCATCGCTAGCGACATCGGTTCCGCAATCTTGGATGAATCAAGAAAATTGATTTCTTCATCGAAAGAGCAATCTCTTACTGATCTTGATGCCAGCATCAAAAAAATTACAGAAAGTAGTGAGCAGCATATTAGAGACAGGGAATATGTCAAAAGCTTGGCAAGCGGCTTGGATGCTGTACAAGTCTAGCAAGTTGTCTAATTGTGGTTTTCGATCATGCTGAATTAGCTATATTTGTAAACTATAGTATCCATAATTGGTCAACAACACTCGGGCTAAATATCGCACACGAGCGAGAACAGTGGAGGCTTAATAGAAGCGTATCGAGGCTAATGTTCTCCAACAGTTGGAACGGTGGCATTAACTTGTAGATATATGGCCAGTTTTGCCTATATCTGGATTCGACGACGTTGGATAACTTCCTGCGACTATTGTTCATTAAGACGAGCTGGAGGGGGTTGCCAACCACTTGCGTCAACGCTGGAAGTTCGACCTGAATACACTCCCAGGTATAATCGATGTGCTCAAGTATAATGGCGTATTGACCCCATTACTGATGATGAAGGAGGTAAAATAGCTGGAAAACGGTGACCTTTCCCCTGGATTAGTATCACTGGCCAAATGAGATTCTCCATATTATGCCGTCCTTTGAGCATATTCAATGGGCGGCAAATAATTGAGTGAGCTGTGAGGGTGAACGTGATTGTAATGGTTTCGCCACGCATCTATTCCTACTCTTGTCTCATCCAACGTCCTAAACCAATAGTAGTTAAAACATTCGTTTCGGAACTTACCGTTTAAGCTTTCCACAAAGGCATTCTGAGTAGGCTTATCCGGCTGGATAAAGCCCAGTGGCGCCATAGCTTCTTTGCTTTAGAGAGAACATCGCTTTCTTCGCTGCGGATCAGTCAGGCCCTTTTCTATGCGGTTGTTGATCACGTCAAAGATCGGGTAGACGTCTATTTCTTGACCGGTCACCGTTTCACAATCGCTGACGTTGTAGTGGCTTCCTATTATTACAGCGTAACAGCTTGCTATATTGAAGCGATCTACTTTAATGTTGTCATATCGCTGCGAACAGCATCTATCTGAACCTGAGTTAGAAGATAAATATTATTACACCAACACGAACAGTGGCGACCACGGCAGCAAGTTGAATCTCAAACCGCTTATACTACCTCACCTAGTCAGGCATTTGAAAATAAGCTGTGATCGGCTCTCCCAGGGGTGGAGAGCTGGCGGCAGGTGTATAACCATTACTAGCCTATATTGCTATCTAGTTCCTGTTCGCGATCTATTAGAGGGTTGTTAGTGCTGTCACGGGGAACGAAACTGAGTTGTCGCCCATCAATTGATAACTGAAATATTCAGACTTTAGGTCCTTCGAGAAAAAAACTAGACGATTCATTGTAAATGCAGTTATTAACTAGTGAATAATGTAAATTTATCTATTGGATGCCTAGAAAAATATATTTTTAAGAAAATTTATGTAGGTCATGTAAAAACTTTTTGAGCAACTTAAAACGATTCATTAATAATTCAAAATCCCTAAAGTCGACCTCCAGAATTGAGTAAGAGTTGTACTTATTGAAATATGAAGGATACCTCAAATTGTTATGTAAATAAGAATATTTAGTGTCGCCAAGAACATGGTATTTAAGTTGAGATGAAACCTGCTCTCTTATTGTTTGATCATTACTAATTATTTCTATCAAGAAATCAACTGCCGAATCAATTGAATGAGTTTGGTTTCTGATTCTAAAATATTCAATATTTGCATTTACTAATGAAAAAATTTTCGCGCGAATTAGCTTCTCCATAGCTTGTACTATACAATAACAAGCTTGCCGAAAATGCCCTTTTTCAGCAAGCATACAAGCAGCTTCTTCGTCATCTCTCGATAATTGAGAAAACTCATTTGACACATTAATTTGATGCCTAAATTTACCTATATGCACAGTTACTCCTAACATTTAAAAATGATCATTATATCAACCTAGACTTCAAGAGCATCCGCAGTACTGTAAGGTTGCACTCATCAGTGTGAAAAAGGAAAGTTGATTTCTAACACGTTCCAAAGGGCGGTAAGTAATACGCGAACTTCTTTCTTCCTAACCTTTTCTGAGCAATTATGTCATTCGGTATAGTCTTTAACCAAGAAACGAGAGTGAATTTTATTCTTGCAATATTTATTCAAGTTTTCCCCACTCCCTCCAGCCATGGATAATCGGATCCTTTGGTGGACGCTTGCCATGATAGCCTAATGCTTTTGTTAGAGCATCAGCAGTATTGCAGCAATAGAAGAGGTTCTCCCAGAAACGAACAGGGCCGTTAGACTCAAGCGGGATCACCATAACTGGAAAGCGTGTTGAGAAGCGAGACGCAAAAATGTGGCAGATGTTTTCAATGCTTGGGTGTTGAATCACCAAGAAAATGACGTTATTAGAACGCGCGGCAGCCAGGTGATCGCCGTGGGTGTAATCTTTGATGTCGAGGAAAATGGGGGTCACAATCCCGGCTTCCGCAAAGACCGACTGCCATGACAGCATCAAATCCGACCCAAGCCCTTGTCCCAGAATAATGAGTTGCCTGTTTTGCCAATCTTCGATAGAGATTATACCTTGGGCAATCATATAAGCACCTTCTCCCGCCTTAAAGAATGCCTTAGTCAGTTTAGACTCGTCGATGTTTCCGATTACATCCATGCCCAACGACTGCCTAATTACTTGATATACCAAGGCAGATAACATAAATATCGAGCCACAATTCACGAATCGCTGATCCCGTTCAGGGAAACTCGCCGTCACGATACTGGATGTTAGGGAACCGTCTTTGAGAACCAATGCTGCCGGTCCTTCAGGCTCACCTGTGATCAGAATGGCGTTACCCGAAGAACGCCTAGCGACGGATTTAGCTACATCTACCGCATCTTCATGACGTCCCTTGAGAGATACTAGTACTGGGAGTGACCTCAGGAAAGGCTTCTGACAGAAATCCAGCGCTGACATCACATGACTGGGATACCCCGTGTACTGCTCGGTCAGTGCAGCACCATAAGCCGCTGAAATTTTAGCCAGGCCGGAGCCCACCCAAACAGACGCACAGGCTGACTTCAATACATCCACATCTGGAATCTGGGTCGTATCCGAGACTCTAGCCGTGATCATTTCCAGGTCATCTAATGTTAAAGCCATCAGTATACTTCCATAATAAGCGGCTGGAGTTCCTTCCAGTTTTTCACCGCGATTCCTAAGTCGCGCTCTTGTGGCTGCCCTTTGTGATAGCGAACCGCATCCACTAAATACATGGCCGAGAGTTGGTAAAAGACTAGACAGGCGCGCACCCGAAGGATCCGGCAACCATTCGTCATCTGGTAGTCCGCTTCTGCGATTCGCCGCTGATTGTCAGTTAGTTTTCGAGAAGGAATTAATAAGACGTCGACTATCCGGTTCCACTGCTCATCATGCTCTTGTGACACCCAGTTCGCAGATGAATATGGCGTAGCGTCGATAATGCGGGAGGGAACCAGGTCAACGAAGGACTCACGTTTTTCATCCCAAGCCCTGATATGCCAGCGTACCTGTGTTTCAACGATAGCATGGGGGCTGACGATGCGCTCCTCCTGTTCGGCCAACTTCATTGATTGGTAGATAAGTCGAAGGGGAGTCTTATTACGGACGGCTCTTGATATGAGCTGCATGAGCGTCGAGCCAATACCACGCTTGAGCGAGGTCACGCTGACCAGCTGAATGGTCTGTAGGGCTTGGTCTTCCAACATGTTTTCCCTAAGCCAACGTTCATGATTCTTCGGGAAAAGCGGAGCAAAGTCATTACTGCAAATGTATAGCTTCTTCTTGGAATCATATTGGATATTGGCCGGTGCCATTTTCTGATAAAGCGAGAAATCGTTCGTGGCCTGCGGTGGTGAAATACCAAAACGAAGCATCAAGTCGGAGCGGTTGAGTGCTCCCGCCCACCATAGGTGATCTTCCATCCATTGCAAGCGCTGACGTACCACGACGCCGTTTCGCATGGAATCCAAGATGGCTAAAGGGTTGTTTGACTTAGCTTTGCTCATGGTCATATGATACTCATATTCACTATTAGTACACAACAGGAATAAGGATCAAAAGTCATGGGCGAAGTTGCTGAGACCAGCGGTAGTAGAGCTTTCGATCCTTTAGCTAAATCTAGCTTTAAGCGTGACAAACTGCCGTTGGCGTTATTACAAAGCGAAGGCACCGAACGCCCCCTATCAATTGATGATCAGTACCGCCGTAAACAGTTAATTGAGCAGTTGCGAGCGCTACCGCGCGAGGCGCTGCAGACTATGCGACACTTTCAGACTCAGGTCGGTTGTCTAAATCGCTGTAGTTTTTGTAGCCAAAGCGCTGGCACTACACTCTGGAACATGAGCAGACAGGACCTGGCCAATCTGGTGGCTGCGTTGAAGACTGTCGCTTTAGAATGGGCTCGCGAGGATGGAGAGGTCTGTGCAGAGCCGCTAGATGATACCGGGCTCTTCTCCTCTCAGTTTGTCATGCCCTCGTATGGCTTGATAGGCAACAGGCGTAAAGACCGCCCTGGTGTCATCTACTGCTACTTGGACAACGATCCAGCCGCCTACCCACACCTCGATGACCTGATTCATTGGCTTCATGAAGACCTAGGCGTGCAAGTCCGTATTGCCACAGTGGGATACAGCCGTCTCAACCCTGATATTCAGGCGATGCATGAGCGTATTAGCAGCAACCTCATGCCGGGTATTGCCGGCCTACGCTTATCTTTTTCACCCTATACTTATGGATGGACACAGGCTGCCGAACGCGTTGGCGCAGCCTCGCGTAATGACTTCGAGCGCGATGTGGCCACCATGCTTGATACCTATCGGGGCACCTTCCTGTCGGAACGTAAGGGCCGTAAAGGGGCCTGTGTCGAGCTACGATTTCGTCCCCTTGTGGTGCCTTCTGAGGTTGAAGTACGCAAAGTGGCTGATCATTTGGTGATTCGTTCCGGACCCTACTTGGTAGTGCAGAAAGCTCCCAAGCCCGATTTGCGAGTAGCTACGATTACTGATGCGAAAAGCCATGGTACCGAGCTGTCGTTACCAGGCGAGCCATGTTGGCTGGTTTATGGAAGCGAACAATCGATTAGTGAAGGAGCTGAAGGCCTGGTCGCTACCCTACTGCACGGCGGTGCTCTGCCGGACACACTCCAGTGCAGGGATGCCCTCCTTCATCGACTACAGAATGAAGACGGTGAATACTTAGCAATCGACGCAGAACGTCGGCTCAACGGTGTGACAGCTAAATACTTCTATCCCAAGAGCGAAAAGCGCCCAGGCACGGGCTATATCGATGGTGAACGCTACCTGCTCAACCTATTAATCCAGGCCCAAGTCAATGGCAAGAACCAAACGTGGAGTGACATCGATAACATCATCGCTGCCCTGCACGATCTGGCCGACAGGCTGGATGATCAAGACCCAAAAGCGGTGACGTACATCCGCGAGCAGGTTATTGAAGTGGTTGAGAGCTATGTTCGTGTCTTGCGCCTGGCGAGTTATCCGTCTACGGCCTTCTTTGACAAGGATCTCAGCGTAGACACAGGACATATCTGTAACTTGGGGCGCGCATACCACGAATACAAGATAATTGCTTCGAGGCCTGACCTACCGCTAACCCCTAATCACGAGCGAGCATACGGTCTAATAGGCGAGTTGGCGGAAGAGGGCGAGGCTTGGCGTTTGGCAATCGCCCCGGTGCTAGATGCTTCATCGACTAACAGTGCGCGCGGGGAACGCAACACTTACAGGGGCACTCCTTCGATACTGGTGGAGCGTCTTGATCTTTCGATGACCGCTACGTCAGAAGGTCAAACCAGAGAAAAATTCTTCCTAAACACGGAGAACATCGAACGAATCACCATACGGGATTCCCAAAATTTCCCTGTGATTCCCGGTCATACGCAAGGAGAGTAGAGAGATGGCAGGCAAGCTCATTGTTATTACCGGTTTGGACGGATCCGGCACTTCAAGCCTGGCCGAAGCATTGTGCAAGCGTGATCCTCATGGCGTGCTGCTCAAGACACCTGATGGGCCTTTTGGCGAAGCTCGCGAGCTTTTCGATGGTGAGGTGCGAACCTTATCGCCTTCCGCTCACTACCTCTACTATTTGGCTTCTGTAGTGTATGCCTCCGACCGAATTAGCGAATTACGAAAGACAAACAATGTTTACTGCGTGCGCTACCTCATCGACACAGTAGTCTCGCACCGCGTCGCTGGTATGGATATCGAGCCGATCTATGAAGGGATGGGATACTCCCTCCAAAAGCCAAATGCTACCTTATTTGTCAATATTGATGAGTACGTTCGACAGAACCGCATCGCTCTCAGGGGCAAGAGCGGTTTAGACAAGGTGTTGGATGATCTAGATATCCGTGAGTGCTTCCTAGCCGAGTTCCGGCGCTATGCAGACCATTTTCACGTGGTCGACAACAGCACCGACGATATACAAGATGCCATACAGAAAGCTGTAGTTTTTCTTCCTTGGTTAAGTTGAATATGTCTAACCACTATTATGTGACGCATAAGGGACTTAATGCTCTTTGCCAGAAGCAGAAAGAACTTTCCAAAGAAATCGAGAGATGCACCCGTGCAATGGGGCACTCCGCCAAACTGGATAATGATCTTCGGGAGAATCCTGAATTCCTGCAACTTCGCACCAAAGTGACCTACGAATTACCAAACAGGGTTGCCGAACTGCAGAACGTGATCCGACAAGCCAAGCTGATCGAAGACGCTGAGTATCTCTTGAATGAGGACTTCTACGAAGTCATGCCTGGTATGGAAGTCGAGATGGAGACGGAAGATGGCGAACTACGAGTCCATACCCTCCTCGGCTATGAGGAGGGCGACCCTAAGAAAGGTATTGTCTCCTACCTCTCCCCGGTCGGCGCGGAACTACTAAACAGAACCATTGGGGATGAGGTCGAACTTCCCATGCGCGGCAAACTGATCCGTTACGAGATCATAAATATCAAACGATCCCCATATCTGGAGTAGCTTCGGGGCCTCACCCTCGAAACAAGATAAAAAAAATTGCTACATAATCTGTCTAGGTCTGTTCGTCGTTTCGCACAGCACCCACTTGAAAAATATCGCTCACTGGGAAGTCCGCTAATAGCGTGGCCGCAGCAGCAACATGGTTGGGTACATGCACCAGAAAATTTACTAATAATTTGTGAACCTCCTGATCGTTGAATTGCTCTGGAGCTGAATAGAACTCTACTAAGTGAACCGCCCCGGTTATTCCGGAGACCGGTTTGTTTGAGTCAGGCAGCTTCACCCGACTCTTCCAGTTGACGATAATACGTCCTTTCTCGTTCTGCTGGTGGAACGTTTCCGATGGGTTCCAGCAGTCGGCGGTTGTTGAACCAGTCAACCCACTCCAGCGTGGCATACTCAACGGCATCCAGTCCCCTCCATGGGCCACGATGATGGATCACCTCCGTTTTGAACAAGCCGATGATGGTTTCAGCCAGCGCATTGTCGTAGGAGTCGCCGGTGGTGCCGACTGAGGCATTGATACCCTCGTCAGCCATACGCTCGGTGTAGCGGATCGAGAGATATTGGCTTCCCCTATCACTATGATGGATCAACCCTTGTCTGTGTTTTCGTGCCCACAGAGCTTGCTCCAGAGCGTCCAGCACCAGTGCCGTTCTCATCGACGTCGCTACACGCCAACCCACGATACAGCGTGCATAAACATCGATAACGAACGCAACGTAAACGAAGCCAGACCAGGTAGCGACATAGGTAAAATCGGCCACCCAAAGCTGATTAGGACGCATAGCCGTAAAGTCACGTTTCACTAAATCAGGTGCCCGTTTCTGGCCGGGATCACTGAGGGTCGTGAAGGGGCGTTGGCCTCGCACCACGCCGCGAATTCCTAGGCGGCGCATGAGCCGTTCTACAGTGCAACGAGCAACATTAACGCCTTCACGGCGGAGTTGCCGCCAGACCTTACGGGCACCGTAGACGCAGAAGTTTTCTTCCCACACGCGCTGAATCTCAGCGGTAAGAAACGCATCCTGCCGATACCGGTCTGCCCGCCGTTCAGGATCAGCTTCAAGTGCCTTGTGGTGGTAATACGTCGATGGGGCGATTGGCAGTTGACTACAAATCGACTCGACCCCGAACTGAGCACGATGCTCGTCGATAAATGACACCATCAATTGGGTTTGCGGTCGAGCTCCGCCTGGGCGAAAAAAGCAGCCGCCTTACGGAGAATTTCATTGGCACGCTTCAATTCGGTGTTTTCACGCTCTAGCTGCTTGAGCCGTTCATGTTCAGACAGGTTAACCGAGCTGTTTTCCTGCGTGAGTTCTGTGCGTTTGCACCAGGCTCTCAAAGTCTCTGGTGTACAGCCGAACTTGCTGGCAATGGAGCAGATCGCCGCCCACTTGGACGGGTATTCGCCTTGCTGTTCAAGGACTAATCGAACAGCTCGCTCCCGGACTTCTGGGGAATATCGTTTTGGTGAGTTCATAACTCCATCCTCTCAAGATATGGAGTCTCCGGTAAAGCCGGGGCGGTTCAAAGCGATCTAGGTCACCCAGCCAGTCCGTCATATGGAAGGCGACCCCTGTACTTTCCGAAGGCGTCAATTCAGAGGTATTTTGAATGGCCTGCTGTATGCGTTCTTTTATACGATTTTCCATGAATTCCTGCTTCATATAGGTCTACGGGTCCGATGCAGTTAACAAATCTTTGTGAAGAGTTAAATGATAGTAGCGATGCACACTCAAACTATTTTAAGTAGAATACCAAAATACATTTAGCTCAGGTAGGATTCGGTCTTAATCGAGCAGTGAACATAGATTAAACAGGGGGGTAACTTGGCTGAGGTTTACCCACGACTCAGCAATATCGAGCTGGAAGCACTGCCTTCGCGTGCTGAAGCCAATGTAAGCCGGCAGCTGCGTGCGCTGGATTTTATAGGTCTGGAAGTAACCCAAGTGCTACTGAGGTAGATTGGCGCGGCTGGGCAGAGAATCCAAAAATGTTGCATGTGGGGCGTAAAGGGCGAAGACCGCTCTAAATATACAGTAAAGGTGGAAAGGAACATTTTGATGAGCGAAAAAAATATAGAAATTGAAAGAAAGAAACAGGAAATTATTGAAAGCCTTGATTGGAGCGGTAAGTCGTTGAAAGAATCTTCAAATGAGATGTGGGAGGATAACGATTTTGTCGATCAGGTTATTTTTAAAACAGGTCAGTATGCTTTGAAGTATGCGCCAGAAGAAACAGTATCTAATGTTGAGGTCTTGAAAAAAGCAGTATGTAGAGATGGTCGAAGCTTAAAATTTGCATCAGAAAATATTAAGGGGAACAAAGAAATTGTTCTTTTGGCTGTAAAAAATGACCCTAGGGTTTTAGTATATGCGGCGGAAGAATTAAAGTCTGACATTGATATAGCAAAAGCCTGTAGAGGGTACATAGAGTATGTGGATGACTCGTTAAAAGATGATTATTCTTTTATTTTTTATTCTGTTAGTAAAAGCCAATGGGCTTTTAAATATTCATCAATTAGATTGAAGGATGATAAAGAAATTGCTAGCTTAGCTGTAAGCCAGCTTGGCTTGTCTCTGGAGTGGGTATCCGAAAGATTGAGAAATGATAGGGAGTTGGTTTTTAAGGCGGTTATGAATGATGGCTGTGCTATTAAATATGCTTGTGAAGAGCTTAAAAATGATCACAGCATTGCTATGGCAGCAGTGAAAAGTAACCCACGGGCTATTGCGCTTATTTCAACAGATTTTAGCAAAGATCGAAAGTTTGTTCTTGAGGCAGTTAGAGAAAGGCCGCAGGTATTGGAATATTTAGATGAATGTTTTAAAAATGATAAAGAGATTGTTATTGAAGCAGTTAGAAATAACCAGAATGTAAGAAAATATGCATCTATATCTCTCAAAAAAGATGAAGATTTTAAGATTATGTTGAGAAAAGCAGTCAAAGAAGCTGCAAGGAAAGGTGGGTGAGCCGTATTGTATCCCAATCTTATTCAGCACAACAAAACGCTCCCATGGGCTTGGGTTCATGTGTGTAATGCATCACTTTTTTCTGTTTCATCCGAAACAGATCCGCTGGCTGGCGCTTAATGATGGTCATTTTAACAGCTGATATAGTAGAAGATAGCTGTAGGCAGATTGCTGAGTGGGAAGCTCTTTAAGACGCGCTCTTAAAGTATCGCCTTGTTTATCCAGCGCTTGATACCGATACCGCTGTTCGAGAAATGCCAACAAGTTGGCAGGCGGAACGCTAGCTGATCTGGTGGCAATCAACCAGATGCCGAGCAATCGCTTTTCGGGCTGTATACGTTAACACTTGTTTGACAGCCCATTCTTCATAGCCTCGACTTCAGGAGCTTGTCAGCCAAAAGCTTTTTCAGCTTATTGTTTTCTGTCACAAGCTCCCGCAAACGCTTCGCTTCATTCACTTCAAGGCCGGCGTACTTACTACGCCAGTTGTAGAAGGTGCTGCTTGAAATGCCCAGCTTACAGCACAGGTCGTTCACCGCATCACAAATTTTTTAAGTGATGCAACTCTACTATTAGAGGTGCCGCCCCCTGCATAGGGTGTTATATCACTTTGGCAAAATTCCCTCACAGTAATTGGTAGTTATGTCTGAAATATCTCCATGCGCTGATATGTGGTTTCCACCCAAGCATCGATACTTACTTCGTACGATGTTCAATATCTGCGTCGATTAGTAAAAGCTATTGTAATCGGTATAGTCCGCCTTGGTTCTTATGTGGAATTTGCGTGTCAATTGTTTCAAAGGCATCGACTGGGTATTTTTCAAAATCAATGACTAAAAGCTAGTGACCAAAGTTTCAAATTGCTATCTAACAAGCGTTCCCTCAGCACCCAGGAAACAGGCTATGTGAGTGATTTGTTCCATAGGCTGTTTGTCAGAGTGTGTTAACCATTAATCATGGTAAGTCGATAGCTGGCTAGCTGGCCGTCAGAATGCTTTTCTACCCTGAGATACTGATCCTGAATGGCAAGCGGCTTGACTTGTATGTAATCGCCGCTGGGGAGTAGAAGGTTAAAGAGTTGATTGCGTATTGCTTCCACGTTGTGTTCCCCGATGGGGGCATAGTCAGCAAGATAGGGCAGGCTGGCGTTAGGCTCTGCTTTTAGCAATGGCGCTGACAGAACAAAAGTTGGTTGCAATGCTTTGATATATTTAGAGTTAAGGTCTTTTTCGTTAGCGAGTACAATCAGCCTGGCTTTAGCCCGACTGAAAGCGACATTGATGAGTTCTTTGGATAACACTTCTGATAGGAAGCGGTTGTTACCCGATAGGTTTATCACATCGAGAATGACGGTGTGATACTCCCGACCTTGCGCCTTGTGGATGGTGGAACAAGGAATAGTACTGATTCCTTGCTTTCTAGCCATTTCACGAATGAGGCGTAGTTGTGAATGCAGCGGTGCTAGGATAACGGTTTCTGCATCAAGCGTATCGCGCTCATCAGCCAGTGATTGGTAAATTTCGACCACTTTCTCTGCAGAGCCATGGCGTACTTCGCCCATAAAGCGTTGACGCCAGCGAGCGTGGTCCTCGACGAACACAATGTCGATAGCTTTCTGATAGTCCTTATGTAGCCGTTGGCGACTCTTTTGCCACTGCGTTCGCGCTTGATCTTGATGAGGCACTGCGGTTTTTAACCGATCTTCATAGAACTGGTGGCTGACTAGTTCGCAGATTTCAGGAAGCATGCGGTCCTGCTCATCAAGAAATATTTTCGATGTTTCAGGGAATTGGTCGGCCTTACTGAAAATGGATTTCCCCATCCAGCGCTGGGCTTGCGTATTGGTATGCGCGACATAAACGGGGGGGAGTTGACGATCATCACCGCAAAAAAGATAGCGTTTACCCAGTGGCAACAAAGCTATGACCTGGTAGAGAGAGACCTGGCTGGCCTCATCAAATACTACCCAGTCAAAGTTACCTCCCATAAGCTGTTCAAAGCGCCACCCCGCGCTAGCCGCGGTGGTGGCCACCAGTGGGCGCTTGTGCAAGAGTTTCTGTGTGTGTTCGTCAATCTCTTTACGCAGGTTGTCGCGCTTGGTCAGCCACGCGTCATATTTGATCGCATCCTTTTGTTCAGGCTTTTCTTTTTCCAGCTTCGCCAGCTGTGAGGTAAGCGCCTCGTTCGATGGCAGCAGGTGTTCGCGTTCCTTATAAGCCTGCATAGAAAAATTCTTACCGATACGTACGGAGCGTTTGCTGCGGTCGTAATCTTCCAGTCGCTCAAGGGCTTTATCGACTTTGACCAGTGCATCATCAACGGCGGCATTGGTATGTGAAAGAAGCAAAACGCGCTGGTCGGGTTCATGCAGCAGAAACTGGGCGATAAGCGCAGACAGTGTATATGTCTTGCCTGTGCCCGGCGGGCCGAAGAGCAACGCATGGCTTTGGTACGGTAGGGTCAGTGCTTTCTCTTGCTGCTTACGTAATGTCATGACCCCAGGAACAGGGAGAGCTCTATCATCAACGGGGGCTTTACGACTAAAGGCTCGAAAGATTTTTAGCCCTGCCGTGGCGTATTTCTCGTGATGATAGAGCTTACGTAGCGGCTCGATAAAATTCGGAGGATAGATTCGGAGTTGGGTATCTGCTGAAGGTAGCGCGCCCTTCACATTCGTCAGTTGTATTTCATTATCTTCCGGAAAGACCGATAGCACGATGGCGGTACCATGCTGCTGCTCTGGTAGAGGCCACCAGGCATTAGCCCCTTCCAATGCTTCGCTCAAAACATCGCTTTGTCCACGGTGCTTTTTGGTATTAAGACGTAAGACGCCAATTCGATGAGAAAGGCGCCTTTCACTGGCAACGTGGAAAATGGATGCATTACGCTGAGCCAGCTCTTCGACGCTGATCGCCTCCCTGATTTGCCGCAAATGTGGCATGGTGCCTCCTAGCCCCATCAGTATGATAAAAATAGTAGTATCAGGAGAACCTAAATCTCTCAACTCTATTTTCAGCCGCAATTATGCTTGATAGGTGCGACAAGATTTGTCGTAGTAACGTTAATTTTTAATCAATCAATTAATGCTTTATGTGCTGAAATGCCTTGGCACTATATGAGCTTTGTCTATGGTACGCCCACCAAAGAATACTTGACGTATCGAAGTCTTCGCGAGAGCTTTGAGCATTGATTTGAATGATATGTGCCTAACCTACAGGGTGCATTACCAGCAAATGACAAGGAAGAAATGTGTCTTCATCCACCCCTCAATGGGAAGATATTGAAAAAGCGACGACACTTCGAGCACTAGATGATGTGCTGACCGCTGCCATGGCAGCACATCAGTTACAAACACTGCTTCAAGACGAAAAGCTTTCCCAGCTGGTGCAGCATACTTACCAACTCTGCAATGCCCAAAACGCTGAAGAGCGCTTACTGTTGGCTGCCTTATTGGGGCGTCTAAGCGCGGTGGTGCGCTCACGGGTAGATCAAGTCTTCGAGGGGTTTGAATCCTGGATGCAAGCGCCGCCGGCATCTTTGGACTCCTTAAAAGACGGTGACGAGAAAGCCTATGCCGCAGCAGCGCTGGGGTACTTGGATCCCGCACCAGCTTGGTTGATGAAATATGCGGTGTCAGAGGCTTTTGAACTGGATGCGGCAGAAAACGCACGCAAAGCGCTGCTAGCTATCGTCAGAGATCGTGCTGATGATTACGCTGCTGTCCTCAATGCCATGACCATTGGCTTCGACAACTTAGCAATTGAAGCCCCAGATGCCCGTCTAAGAAGGCTCAAGCGGATTTTAGACGCCTGGAAAGAGGTGTCTCGGGATCATTTCTGGCCATTGGAGAGTAACCCTGGTGAAGTTCTGAGCGCCGTCGTGCGATCAGCACTGCGATACGTTAAAGAGGCCAAAGACGAGGACTTGGCCACGGAAGTGGGGGATCGTTTACTGGAGCTTCTGCTGCGTGTCGTACAGCTTCGTTTCTCCTATGCGTTGGAAGCTAACACCTATGCTGCGGTCAGGATGATGAAAGCCCAGTTTGGCGCTCGTTTGTGGACGCATCTCCGTAGTCATTCTCAGGTGAGGCCACGGGTACTTACCTGCTTGCGAGAGGCTTGCCTTGTGCTGGCGCGCCAAGGGCAAACGGATATGGCCTTACTGGAAGCGATGAAAGTGATGTACGCCACGCGTACCAGTATGACTACTGATATCAAGCGACACTTCGTAGGCCATCATGAGCTGGACAGCGAGATTTCCGACTGGTGGATATCTGGTGGTACAAAGCGTATGGCAGGTAATGCCCAGAATAGAGAACTACAAGCCGATGCCGATATGTTGATTGGGCAGTTGCTATTGGAAGGTGAAGCTACCCGACGCCCCTTGGAAAATGTGCGGATTAATTTAATGCCGCTGATTGAAGAGTTCGTTCACGATCCGGTCGTATTCGCTTCCTTGCAAAAGGGATTGAGCGGCTTTGTGGAAATGTCGACGTTACTTCGTCAGTTATGTCGCTTTAGGCGTATCGAGCTTTCCGGTTTGCAAGGGGAGGCCATGACCTACAGCAGAACGCGCCATGAAATGGATGGTGGCCATCAGCCGGGCATTACCCAGGTCAGGGTGATACGCGACCAGGTGGTACAAGTGTTAAATGGGCGTGAGCGTATTGTTGTTAAGGCGCTGGTCGAGCCTGCCCGAGAACAAAAAAACACATAATTCTAAGGAATCGAAGGGAATGGAGCACAACCAGGCCAGGTGGTTATTGGAAAATCTGCTTGACCGTCTAACGGAAAGAAATGACGGAAAAAAAGAAATCACAGGCGTAATTACTGAAGCCGAGCAACAGGCATTAGAAGCAGCCGTTAAAGCGCTTGGAGGCGAGACGGCAAAGCCGGTTGATGATGAAGAGTTTGGGCAAAAGATACCTAGTGAGAAAAAAGGTGGATTACTACCTCCTCCAGTAGTGAGCCCGCCGATCGAAGAACCTGACATCGAAGTAGTGGGTCCGTCGATCAAAGTGCCTGAAATCGAGCTAGATGATATATCTCCTGATTACCGAATCTGTATCGACTTTGGCACGGCAATGTCTAAAGTCACCTTCGTACATGATGGAGAGCGAGATGATGGCGGGGATATTATCGAAGTCTTGCCTCTTGGTGAAATCGCTGGTCAAGACCCAATAGATGGCGGCCCGGAACTGCTAATTTCGTCGGTGTACATAGGCAATGACGGTAAGGTCTATTTTGGTAAAAGCGCGTTGGAAGTTTCTGATCAGGAGGCGGATGAGGATGATGCCCGAAAGCGGGTCGACAACATTAAGCGTTTCCTGTCGGAAGATGGCATAGATGATTTCCTCGTGGAGGTCTTCAATCCGACAAAGCTCGACATTACCTTTAAAGACATTCTGTTCTACTACTTGGTTTATCTCACCTGGGTCATCGGTAAATGTGTGAAAGATTTGGATGAGAGCTATGACACCGCGCTATTGCGCCGTTACGCCATGCCCTGTTTCGACAATGGCAAGGCTAATGAGTACGCTAGGTTGCTCTCAGACTTGTTGGGAGGTGCTTATGTGGCAATGGTTGGCCTAGAGCACAATGGCTTCTTGAACGAAGAAATGGAAAATCCGTTTCACGAAGGTATACCTCTGAGTGATCTGAAAGCCGTGTGCGATGTCGCTCTGTCACAAAATGATCAATACCCCTTTGTTGATTTCGCCATCACGGAGCCCCTCGGTGTTGCTTCAGCGCTGATCAGTGAAGATGGTAAAGCGAATAACCTCTCGATGGTCATCGACATCGGAGCAGGCACCACCGATATCAGTATGTTCCGTATTCGTGTGGATCCGGAGCACGATAACTTTGTGGCGTTGCAAATTCCCGGAGCCACCGCCGGATTCAGCATGGCAGGTAACTATATTGACAGGGTCCTGACACATAAGGTGCTTTCGCTTGCAGGCGTGACGTCACAAACTATTAACTATCGGCGCATCTACAATGCCTTGGAGCGTAACATTCGGCGCTATAAGGAAGATCTCTTTAACGATGGAAATGTGGACGTCACGTTGATTGATGGCAACGTTGTCGAAGTCACACTGGAGCAAGTGATGGAGTCCTCTTCTATCCAGCGTTTCCAGCAAGCACTGCAAAACACCATCGTAGAAATCCTTGAGCGAGCACCAAAGCACTATCTGGAGAACGCACCACGGCATGAACTGGCGATTGTATTAACAGGTGGCGGCGCCACGTTGCCGTTTGCACAGAATGTGATCGGATGGGAGCTGGAAGTTAACGGAGTGTCGATCAAAACAGTACCCGCACGACCCTGCCCTGAGTGGATTGAAGAAGATTATCCGGAGCTTATCGACAGCTTCTCCCGCATCGCCGTATCGCTGGGAGGCGCAAGGCAGAATGTCATTCAACCGCATGGCCAATAGACATCTACTTAAGGAAATGACAACGAGGCTTTAGCAGTTTGAAATATGCCTGCTTTGGCTTGGCCATAGTTTCGTCTTTCTGGACGTTGCTTCCTCACAAAGTCGAGTTCGCACATATTCTTAACCTATAACTGGGGAATTTTGTTTTTGTCCGATATTCAGGACGTCTTGATTTCATACTATAAACTCAGTAAGGGTTAATCGATGGATAAAGTGACATATATTGAAGAGTATGTAGTGCCTCAACTCTTCACTACTGCTTTCGAAGCCTATGAATTTGAGCATCGTGGCCGAGAACGGTCAAAAGGATATCTCAAACTGGAAACCTTTGGTTTACTTTGGGGATACTCCATACCTGCAAAAGGAAACCTACCAGCACGTATCATCGCTACTATGGCGACGGTTGAAACGTCTGCAACCCGTCATGAAGATTGGGTTCAGCCTAATTTCGACTCTATTATCGCCAAGAAGCAGTTTTTTGAGCGCTATTGGCAAAACATTGAGTTGGTAGGTACCTTTCATTCTCATCCTTATGAGGACCTTAATGAGGTAAACCGTATTAAAGGCTGGCAAGGGTCACCCGGTGATGAGGAATTCTGGCCAGAATTTCATGAATATGTAGCTCCTGAACAAGAACTGATGACTCATTTAGTCATTACAATTGCTAGGCTTTCAAAACGCGGCTGGGCAATACCTGATAGGTTAAAAGGCAGTGAGCAGGACAAGGGGTATGTTCTGACCGCAGATGAACGCAAGTTCTGGTTACGGGCTTACGCTACCAACATGATGTCAGAGGATGAATATCAGTTTTCCGACGACATGGGGTTGCAGGTCCCAGCGCTGCACGATTTTATGAAGTGGTCGTCTCGATAAACTGATCCCCGCGTGGAATCGGCAGCTAACTTCCACTTAGCAAGGTAAATAGCTTCTAGGTTTGTACTTGACCCAAACGTTAATGCTGATCTGCGTGCTGTGCCCGAGCTTTACAGAGTGGTATCCTAATCTGATTGTGCTTTTCTTCGCAATGAAGTGATTTAATGCGAAAAAGATGTCGGGTATGTGTGTCATCGTCTCCGTTCTCTATCGCTCCCTGTTTGCGGTATAAATTCTTCAGCACGTCCAGGAAACAGACATGTCAGCTCTCTACGCCCCCGGTGCGCGTGTGGTTATCCGCGACTGTGAATGGATTGTTCGCCGCGCGGATGCCAGCGATGACGGGGGCTATATCCTCACCGTGGATGGTCTTTCCGAACTGGTCAGTGGCAAAAGCGCCCGCTTTCTCACTCAGCTTGAAGAAGCCGAAGATGCTATTCGCGTGCTCGACCCCGCCGAAACCTGCTTAGAGCAGGACCTGACCCCAGGCTTTGAAAAAAGCCGCCTGTTTATTGAAACTCAGCTGCGCCAGATCACCCCAGCAGATGACAATATTCACCTGGGCCACAAGGCCGCGATGGACCCTGTGCCGTACCAGCTTAACCCCGCGCTGCAGGCACTCAAGCAGAACCGCCAGCGTATTCTGATTGCTGATGCGGTGGGGTTAGGCAAAACGCTAGAAGCCGGCATTTTAATGACCGAGCTAATGCGACGTGGCAAAGGCAAGCGCATCCTGGTGCTCACGCTGAAAAGCATGATGACCCAGTTCCAAAAAGAAATGTGGAACCGTTTTACCATCCCGCTCACGCGGCTAGATTCTGCTGGTCTACAGCGGGTACGCAACAATATTCCGGGTAACCATAACCCGTTTTACTACTATGACAAGTCGATTATCTCCATCGACACCCTCAAGCAAGACAACGAATACCGCCGCCACTTAGAGCAAGCCTACTGGGACATCATTGTGATTGATGAAGCCCATAACGTAGCAGAGCGCGGTTCAAGCTCTCAGCGTGCCAAATTGGCTCAGCTGCTGGCAGGGCGGTCAGACTCCCTCATCATGCTTTCGGCCACGCCCCACGACGGCAAAGCGCGTTCTTTTGCTAGCCTGATGAACATGCTCGATCCCACGGCGATCTCCGACCCCGACGACTACGCCAAAGAAGATTTCCGCGACAAAGGCTTGGTCATTCGCCGTTTTAAGAAAGATATCCGCAATCAAGTACAGCAAGAGTTCAAAGAGCGGGTAGTGAACGATATTTATCTGGACGCGTCGCCTCAAGAAGAAGCCGCCTACCAGGCGCTGTTAGAGGTGCCTTTCACCTACAGGGGCGAGCACAGCGCAACCAAAAACGGGCAGCTAGTGCGTATTGGTTTGCAGAAATCCCTGTTTAGCTCGCCAGCGGCGGCCAAGGTGTCGGTTGAACAGCGCATTAAAAAGCTAGAAGGCCGCGGGGCTGAGTATCAGCAGATAAGCGAAGACGAACAGCATGAAATTCAATCGCTGCATTCGTTGCTGCTAGCGCTGCGTAACGTCACACCAGACAATTTCAACAAATACCGCGAGCTACTCACACTGCTGAAAAGCAGTGCCTTTGGTTGGAAAAAAACCAACACTGAAGACCGCCTGGTGATCTTCTCCGAGCGTATCGAAACGCTTAACTGGCTGCACGGCCAGCTCATGGATGATCTCAAGCTCAAAGAAGATGCCCTGCGAATACTGCACGGCGGCATGAGCGATATCGAACAGCAAGACATCGTAGAAGCCTTTGGTAAACAGGAAAGCAAGCTGCGCGTGTTGCTGTGCTCTGATGTAGCAAGCGAGGGCATTAACCTGCACTACCTGTCGCATCGGCTTGTGCATTTTGATTTGCCCTGGTCACTGATGGTATTCCAGCAGCGCAATGGCCGGGTAGACCGTTACGGCCAAACCGAAACACCGATCATTACCTACCTGATTAACCAGAGCGATAACCCCCAGGTGCGCGGCGACCAGCGCATTCTTGAAATACTCAAAGAGAAAGACGAGCAGGCTTACAAGAATATCGGTGACCCAGCCACCTTTATGAAGGTGCACGATGCCGAAGCCGAAGAAGGCCTGACCATAGAAGCCATGGCCACCGGCACCGATGCCAGTGCCTTCGATGCTCAGTACCAACCCGATGCCACCAGCGAAGGCGACGACCTGCTGGCGCTGTTTCTTAACCCAGAAGACAGCACACCCAAAGCAGAAGAAGCCGAACAGCACACGCATCAAAAAACCACAGAGCGCTACAGCCTGTTTGCCAGTGATTTCGCGTTTGCCCACCAAGCGTTAGAGGCAATTAACCGTGAGCGCAAGCAAGTGGCCTTTACCGCCAACCAAGAGCGGCAAACGCTGACGCTAACGCCACCCGACGACCTGGATTACCGCTTTCGCTTTCTACCGCCAGAAATTCGCCCACACGATGGCAGCCTGATTCTCACGGCCGATAAAGCCCGCTTTGAAGACGAGATCCGCCGCAGCCGGCAGGATGAAAATGCCTGGCCCAAGCTGCATTATTTATGGCCCCAGCACCCCGCCATGCAGTGGTTGGAAGATAAGCTGCTGGCCCAGGTAGCCCGTCACAGTGCGCCAGTGCTTGCCCTGCCAGATACCCAGGCGGTTACTCAAGCGCTACAGCCGGATGAAAGCGTCTTTCTCGTCAGCGGGTTGATCCCTAACCGCAAAGCCCACCCGGTTATTTGGCAATGGTTTGCTATTCGCTGCCGCACCTCACAAGCGCAAGGCGTGATAGCAGTACAAAGCGCCGAAGAGTGGCTGCAGCTGTTGCAACTGAACAACAAACTGCCCAACCGTGCTCAGCCTATCAATCTAGCCGCACTAGAAGCCCTGCGCCCAGCAGTGATTCAGGCGGCCAACGCCGAAATGCAGCAGCGCCAGCAGGCCTACGCCACGACCAAACAAGCAGAGCTTGCCGAACAGCTAACGGCACTTAACGCACTAAAAAGCCGCCAGGTTAACCAGCTAAGCCTTCAGTTAGAGCGCTCCGGCCAGGCCGAACACTTTAAAGCCGCCCGCAAGGAAGAGCGCCTGAACCGCATCGAACGGGTGTTCAACGAGTATGAAACCTGGGTGCAAGACACCCTGACCATCGAGCCGGTGCCGTTTATTCAGATCATCGCCGTGTTTACCCGGGAAAACGCCTAAACGCCCGGGTGGGCTAAGGAGCAACACCAGATGGCCGTACAAGAAACCGTCGCCACGTTCGTTGGCTTAACCAACGACAACGAATTCTTCAGCGCGCACTACCTAGCAGAAGTATTCCAAGGCGACTTTGCCAACACCATTGAAGAGTGGAACAGCCGCGAAGACGCCGCCAAACAAGCGGGCAGGGAAGAGCCAAGCCCTCACCGCGGCCTGCGTAACCTGAACCAGCGCTATTTTGCCCTGCGCCACACCCTAAAAACCGAACGTAATACCCGCGAGCGCATTCACTTGCAGCGGGAGTTCTTTAAAACGCTGATGGGCGTGCTGGGTATTCCCTACCAGCCGGAAAACCGCCAGCTAGCCTCGAATACCGAACTGCCGGTGCTGTCTGCTCTGGGTGAACAGCTTTGGGTGCTGGGGGCGCTCGATGCCAACAACGAAGGCGAAGACCCGCTTTCCCTGCAGTTGCACAGCAACCAGTTTTTGGGCGAAGGGCCGCACAGTGATGCGCTAACCAATACCAGCTGGTACAGCATCCTTAACGATGCCGTGTTTCGCCAAGCCGCGCCGTATAACGAAAACCCGCCCCGCTGGGTGCTGCTGATTTCAGACCGCCAAGGCATTTTGATTGACCGCTACAAGTGGTCGCAAAACCGCATGCTGCGCTTTGACTGGGAAGAGATTCTTGGCCGCCGGGAGGACAAAACCCTAAAAGCCACCGCGGTTCTGCTACACCGGGAAAGCCTAGCTCCCCCTGGAAACGGTGGAAAGCAAGGAGAGTGCCGGCTGGACAGCCTGGACGAAAACAGCCACAAGCACGCCTTTGCCGTCTCCGACGACCTCAAATACGCCCTGCGCCAGGCCATCGAACTGCTGGGCAACGAAGCCGCCGAACAACTCATCGAACAGGCCCGGGACCGCAAAGAAGGCATCTACAGCGGTAGCAACGCGCTAGACCCCGACCAGCTATCCAAAGAATGCCTGCGCACCATGTACCGCATTCTGTTTCTGTTCTATATCGAAGCGCGCCCGGAACTCGGCTACCTGCCCGCCGAAGACGAAACCTGGCGAATGGGCTACAGCCTGGAAAGCCTGCGCGAGCTGGAAAGTGTGCGCTTAACCAGCGAAGAAAGTCGCCGTGGGCACTATTTTCACCACAGCCTGCAGCGCATGTTCGGCCTAATTTATAACGGCAACAGCGCCAGCCGTCAGGGCGATCAGCTGCACGAAAGCACCGCCAACGCCTTTACCCTGCAAGGGTTAGACAGCCACCTGTTCGACCCCGCTAAAACGCCGCTGCTCAACCGAGTCACCTTCAGCAACGACACCCTGCAGCAGGTGATTCAGAGCATGTCGCTGACAAGGCCCAGTACGTCAGGAAGAGGGGGCCGCAAACGCCGTGGCCGCGTGAGTTACACCCAGCTCGGTATTAACCAGCTAGGCGCGGTGTACGAAGCGCTGCTGAGCTACCGGGGCTTTTTCGCCACCCAAGATCTTTATGAAGTAGCCCCCAAAGGCGAGAACGTTAACCCGGACGAACTCGATACCGGCTACTTCGTCACTCGCGAGCAGCTTGAAGAGTTCGATGAAAAAGAGCGCGTCTACGACAAGGTAGAAGGAAAACTTAGCCTGCGGACTCACCCAAAGGGTAAATTCATCTACCGCATGGCCGGGCGCGACCGGGAAAAATCCGCCAGTTACTACACCCCGGAAGTGCTAACCAAAAGCTTGGTGAAGTACACCTTACAAGAGCGCTTAACCGAGCACGTTACCGCCGACGAGATTCTTAACCTGACGGTTTGCGAACCCGCCATGGGCAGCGCCGCGTTCTTGAATGAAGCCGTTAACCAGCTGGCAGAAGCCTACCTGACCCGTAAACAGCAAGAGCTAAACCAGCGCATACCCCATGAAGAGTACCCGTTGGCGCTGCAACGGGTAAAAATGCACATCGCCGACCACAACGTTTATGGGGTGGATTTAAACCCTATCGCCGTGGAACTGGCGGAAGTCTCGTTGTGGCTGAACGCCCTCAGTGGCGGCCACAACGTGCCCTGGTTTGGCTACCAGCTGTTTACCGGCAACAGCCTGATCGGTGCACGCCGCGAGGTGTACCCCGCCAGTGCGCTGAAGAAACAGCACAAAGATGGCCTGTGGTACAACACCGCTCCACGCCGCCTCGCACCGGAAAGCCTGCTAGCAGGAAAAACGCCAACCACAGGCGAAGGCTCCCCAAACGGGCGCAAAGCGAATGAAATTTACCACTTCCTGCTGCCCGACCCCGGTATGGTGGGGTACAGCGATAGAACCGCCAAGCAGCTGCGGCCAGAGGCTTTTAAAAAAATTAAAGCGTGGCAAAAAGCGTTTTGCGCCCCGCTAGATGCTCAAGAGATTAAAACGCTTCAGCTGCTCAGTGAAGCCGTCGACCGCCTGTGGCGGGAACACACCCAAATGCTGGCGCAAGACAGAAGGCGTACCGAAGACACATTCCCTTTATGGGGACAAACCGGTGATGTGCTACACCACACCAGCACCTACGAAAAAGACGCGATTCGCACCCAGGGTATTTTCAACACCAACGCCCGTATTGCCTCGCCATTCCGGCGCTTAAAGCTGGCCATGGATTACTGGTGCGCGCTGTGGTTCTGGCCGCTGGAAAATGTCGACCAGTTGCCCGATCGCAGCACCTGGCTGTTTGAACTCAACACGATTTTAAATACCCAAGGCACTTTCGATTTCGCACCCGCTCAGGAAAGCCTGCTAGGCGAAGACGCTGCACTAGAAGACGCGCCTATTGCCCAGGAAAACTTCTTTGCCAAACCGGTGGAAGATCTGTTCGCTGCTGACGAGTTGCAGCAAACCCTGCGTGCCGAAACCCGCCCCGAAACACAAGCCGCCCGGGAAGTCAGCAATCAGCGCGGCGAGCTAAACCTGGAAAAGCTGTTCAAAAACCCCTTCTTCGCCAACCTAAAGTTTGCCCACCAGCTAGACGAGCAGTACCGCTTCTTCCATTGGGAGCTAGCCTTTGCGGATATTTTTGCCCACCGCGGCGGTTTTGATATCACCCTGGGCAACCCGCCTTGGCGCAAGGTGGAATGGCAAGAAGGCGGTGTGCTGGGTGACTACAACCCTCGCTTTGTACTGCACAAACTCAGCGCCAAGAAGCTAACCGATGAGCGCGAAGCGGCTTTTGAGCGTAGCCCACAACTGCAGGATGCCTGGTTTGCCGAACTGGCAGAAGCGGAAGGCTCGCAGGCCTTCCTGAACGCTACCCAGAACTACCCCCAGCTCGCGGGGCAAAAGGCCAACCTGTATAAATGCTTCCTGCCCCTTGCCTGGGCCAATGTGAACGGACAGGGCGTCAGTGGCTTCCTTCATCCGGAGGGGATTTATGACGACCCCAAAGGTGGAGGATTCCGGCGGGAGGTATACAACCGTCTTCGTAGGCATTTCCAATACACCAACGTACGGCTGCTTTTTGCCGAAATCATGATATGGGTAAAGTTTTCGGTAAACATTTACGGACCTTGCCGAGATGAAACAAAATTCGATTCAATTTCAAATGTGTTCGACCCCTCAACAGTAGATGCGTGCTATCAAAGCGGTGGTGCTGGGCCCGTGCCTGGCATTAAAAGCGGTATTGGAGAAGGGGACAGTTTAAAGGGGAGCTGGGAGTTAGCGGGTCACCGCGACCGCATCATTGAAATCGGCCAGCACGAACTGGCCCTGTTTGCCCAGCTCTACGACGAAGCCGGCACTGATGCACTGGAAGCCCGCATGCCAGCCTTGCACGCTCGGCAGTTGATGGCGGTACTGGATAAGTTCGCCGCCCAGCCCCGGCGGTTGGCAGATCTGAAAGGTGAGTACTTTTCTAGCTACATGTTCGATGAAACTGCAAGTCAGAAAGACGGTACCATCAAGCGGGATACAAAATTCTCGCAACTTCCTGAAGATTGGATACTCTCCGGACCCCATTTCTTCGTCGGCAACCCACTTTACAAAACGCCTCGGCAGGAATGCAATACACCAAGGGCTTACGATCCTCTCGACCTGCAAACCCTGCCGGACGACTACCTGCCGCGTACCAACTATGTGCCCGCCTGCAACCCTGCCACCTACCGTGACCGTACCCCGCGTGTGACGTGGGTGGAGGAGGGGGAGCATCGAGAAAAATTGGTGACGGAGTATTATCGCTTTGTCAGTCGCGATATGTTGAGCCAGTCTGGAGAACGTACCTTCATCGGAGCGATAGTTCCTCCGGGACCCCGGAATTTATCAACGGTAATTTCATCGGCTTTCCTGAATAGCAGTGAGCTCTTGGCCTTTAGTGCGGCGGGATTGTCGCTACCTATTGATTTCTACATTAAGACGACGGGTATGGGGCATGCAAGGGTCAATACTTTGCGCGGGCTCCCTGTTATGAACAATCTCGGTCTGCTTCAATTTATGGTTGTTAGGGTGTTGGCGCTAAGCTGCCTTACCAACCACTACGCAGACCTCTGGCAATCCAATTGGCAAGACAGCTTCCGTCAGCAGCAGTGGGCCACCCGAGAACCCATTGCAGCACTACCGCAGGAATTCTTCGCCAACCTCACCCTCGAATGGCAAAGAAACAACGCCTTGCGCACCGATTTCGCCCGCCGTCAGGCCCTGGTCGAAATCGACGTCCTCGTCGCCCAGGCCCTCGGCCTCACGCTGGAAGAACTGCTCACCCTCTACCGCGTACAGTTCCCTGTTCTTCAGCAGAACGAAGCCGACACCTGGTATGACCAAAATGGCCGAGTTGTTTTCAGTGTCAACATCGGCATCGCCGGCGTCGGCCTGCCGCGCAAGGCTCGCGCCAGCGATCTCAAAGACGGCACCCACTTCGCCATCCACTCCTCTGAACAAACGACACAAAACGTCGCACTCGGCTGGGAAAATATCCAACACATGACCGAAGGCACGGTAAGCAAAACCTACTTAGACGATACTCTGCCGGGCGGCCCTTCAGAGCGCACAGTGGAATACAAAGCTCCGTTTTTCCGGCCAGACAGGGAAGAAGATTACCGCGTGGCGTGGGAGATCTTCAGTCAACAGGACAAGGAGCAATAGTCAATGCAGTCCATGATTAGGGGAGATCAGGTTATCCAGTCGCTTACGTCCTTGGCGGCCTTGTTTCCTGGTAGGTACTTTCGCGTTCCGGACTACCAGCGTGGGTACGCCTGGGAGAGATCACAGGTCAAAGCGCTACTGGATGATCTTGAGGTCTTGGCAGAATCGAAAAGCAGTGGTTTGCATTATACTGGGACGTTGGTATTAGTACCTGGACCAGATCACACGCCTGACTACCCCGTTTTCGACATTGTTGATGGGCAGCAACGCCTGACCACCTTGACTATGTTGATAAATGCTCTGGTGACTGTTGTTGAACACCCCACTGCGTTATCTCCTGGCGAGTCTGACCTCTATCAGTCGTATATCGGGCGAGGTTCAGAATTAAAAGATTTTCAGCCTGTCTTGATGCTCAACAGCGATATTGAGGCTTTTTTTCGGGCGCTGCTAAAAGGCAACGCTGAAAAGGAGACAATCGAGTACTTGTCCCAGAAGCGACTCATAGAAGCCTATAAGCAGATTGAGGAGTGGACGCAACGCACGGCCTACAGCGCTGATCAGGCCCTTCGATGGGTTGATATTGTCACCATGCGCTTAGGCATGATTGCCTATCAACCCCAGAATGCCGACGAAGCCGGCATGATGTTCGAAGTAATCAATAACCGCGGCAAGCCATTGACCGAGTTGGAAAAGGTCAAAAATTACCTGATCTATTATGCGATCAAAAAACGATTCAAAGGCTTGCAGGATACGATCAACGCGGAGTGGGGGCGTATTCTTAGGAATTTGGCGCTCGCGCATCACCTGTCAGATATCGACAAACAACAGCTGCTGCGTTCAGCGGTGATTGTTTATTTCGGCTTCCGAAAACAAGAAAGCAACGCTGCCTATAACAAGCTTAAATCCGCTTTTTCTCTACAAAAGGGTGGGGACGCTGACGCGAAAAAATTGAAAGAGTTTGTCGAGTTTCTGTCGGATTGTTCGCGTTATTACGAAGTGCTGTTCAATGCAAAGTCGCAACACCGGTCTACATTTTTTGGCGATCAGGCCAAGCTTGCTGATGTTGTTGATTTAATCAGGGTCCAGACAGCTCATTCCGGTGTGCTCCCCTTGTACCTATGCAGTATGTGGTTGTTTGATAAAAAACACATTACAGCTAATGCCTTGCTTGAGCTGCTGCAGGCGATTGAGCGGGTCAATTTCCGTGTCTATATGCTGCCTGTCGGTGGTGCGCGGGCAGATAGTGGTCACGGGCAGCTCTTCAATATTGCACATGCTGTTTATAACAACGTCGCCAGAGCCACCAATAAACACAGCATCCAAGAGGCCGTCAATGAGTGTCATAACTCGCTATTAGGTTTTGTGAAGTCTTATGGCCATAAAACATTGGATGCCTTTAAAGCCAGCTTCAGACTGAGTGAACTTGATCAGAATATGGATTTTGCGACATGGCGCGGTCTACGTTATTTCCTCGCGAATTATGAGCAAGCGCTAGACGCGACTCGCACCAGCAGCATTGACCTACAGCTGAAGGCTAGCAAGGCCAACCGCCATAATGACTATGCGCAGATAGAGCATATTTATGCCAGACAGTGCCCCTTTCATGGTCATGATCCAGTCAAAACCAGCCATCAAAAACGTCGGCTCGGTAATTTGATGCTGTTGGAGTGGGGCGTGAATGCCAGCTTCAGCAACAAGCCGATTGAAGAAAAACTCAAGCATCTTAAAGAGAACGAGACTGCTTCCAAAAGAGCAATCCTTGCCCAAACAGCTGAGGTCATCAAGGATTTCAATCAGGTGTTTGGCGCATCAACGAACTGGGTCAGCCCTGATGTGCAGGATGAAGAACGGTTTAACCAGTATGTCCGGCTATTGGACCGCATAGAGAATCGCATGATCGACTTTGCGTGCAAACGATGGGCGTTTAAGGATGAATTGAGCGAGAGCGCAATCATCGGTGAGGTTCGACATGGATAGTTTGCCAGTGAGCAATACACAAGTTGGCTATACAGGCTTGGTTAACAAAGCGTGTAAGCGGGACTTGACCAAGGGCACGGTAATAAAATTTTACTTAGACGATGCTTTGTCTGACAGGCCAGTAGAGCGGACGGTGGAATATAAAGCCTCGTTCTTTAAGCCGAGCAAGGAAGAAGAGTACCGGAAAGCTTGGGTAGCGTTTGCTAATTCAGAAACGGAGAAGTAGATGTTTCAGGCTTTTATTGACCGGATAACGAATGATGGCACTTCGGAGCTGTTCTACCTGCTAGTGGGCTCTGTCATTTTGTTCTGTATTCAGCAGGTTTATGCCGGTATTCGCAAGACAATGTTCCGGAGAAGAGTTCGTTCAGAGATTTTGGCCTACCGGAAGAAGAAAGAGGCAATCAACGTCGTTGATCTGGCGACTGGAGATCCTGAATTTGAAAAAAGGAACATTTTTTCACGGGAAATATCGCGCTTTGGTGAGAAGCGGTGCCTTTATATCAACATGCCAAAACACCTCAAGGACGAACTCCGATCCAAAGAGAAAGAGCTCGGTTATATGGATTCCCAGTTTACCGAGTTTCACGAAGACACCTCGTTTGATGGTGGCAGCTCGTTTAATGATCTTGTCAAAATCACCGGAATTGAAGAGTTAGCTAAGCTAATAGGAAAACACCGTGTGCTCGTGGGGCGAAAGTTTCTCGAAGCAACTGAGGGAATGATTTTCAACGGTGACAAATACGGTGTTTTCAACCTTCGATTTACCCGGTTTGGCGAAGAGGAAAATCCCGGCGTTGAAATCGATCTTTTCAAAACAGACTATTTTACGCACCGGGTTTTTCGATCGATCTACCATGAGCTGAAAGAGAGAGGGCATGAAATAGCCAAAGCGAATTCAGACACGTTTCTAAATTATCGACCATTTTTCACATCGTTTGGAGTGAACTGTCTTCTGATTTGTGACGGTGGGAAAGGCAAGGAAGTGGTACTGAGTAAGAGGTCGGCGAGGGTTGCCGGTGGGAAATCCAAATATCATATCACGATGAACGAAGGCCTCTCGAGAACAGACAAAGACCCTTTCGGGAAAGTTGATATAGAGCTCTGTTTCAAGCGAGGCCTGCTTGAAGAACTTGGTATTGATGAAAATATTTACCAGCTTGCAGTCAAGGCGGCCTTCTACGACTTCTTTTTGGAAATGAATAACTTCGAAATAGGTGTCTCCGCTGTTTTCGAGCTTGAGCTTGATTTTGAAAAGGATATCGCTCCGCTAATTGCGAGAGATAAGCAGTTAGAAGTTGACTCGTTCATCCCTCTCCCTATGAGAAAAAAGGAGATCAATAAATTCGTTAAAGAGAATGATTTTGTACCACATGGCCTTTATGTATTTGAGCGGGTCCTATTGAGGAAAGGGCTTAGGGTGATATCGAAATGAACAACAAATCGCAAAATTTCTGCCAATTAGAATCCAGGTGGCCAGAACTGTGCAAGCACGCGATTCAGGCTGAAAGCTATGTTCATGATGATCCGGCAGCTGCAACCATAAAGCTACGCTGTTTTATTGAGACCTTGGTCGGCTTGTTGTACCAGGAACTGGAATTGAGAAGTGAGCCTGGTGACGGCCTGTTCGAGCAGTTGAAGACTGAAAGATTTGAATCTGTTGTGGAAAGCCCTATCCGGCAAAAGCTGCATGCTATTCGATGCTACGGGAACAAAGCGGCTCATGGCGGTGACATTAATAATGAGCAAGCTGTTCGGCTATTGAAAGAAGCTTATCTGCTCGGACGGTGGTTGTTTTCTACTTATAGCGAGGATGGTGGTCGCGAGTATCCGGACTTTGTTATTCCAGTACCGCCAGAGAAGATCGAAAGTGATCTGAATGCGGAAAACCAGCGCTTGGCACAGCAGTTAGAGGAAGCTAAGCGGGAGCTCGGCAATATTCAGGCTTCAAAGGCCCGTACCCAAATCGATGATTTGAACTCATCGCTGGATGAAGCTCGCCTGTCAGCTTTTCGCAATGCTGCTTCCCGTGCATCCAGCAACATAAATCTTGAAGAGGAAGCAACGCGCAGGCTTCTGAAAATTGAAGATGCATTTGGGGAGTATACCCTGACTGATGGCCAAGCTGATCTGATCAAACAGCTAGGTAAATTTTTGTCATCAAACGATGATAGCGCTTTTCTTTTACGTGGTTATGCCGGCACGGGTAAAACTTTTATTACCAAGGGATTAACAGAGTATTTCCGATCTATAGGACGCAACTATGTCCTTGCTGCTCCGACGGGTAAAGCTGCGAAAGTTATCGCAAATAAAACGAAATCTAATGCTTATACGTTGCATCGAACCATTTATTCTTTCAAGGATATTCAGGAATATAAAGATGCTGATGTTGATGGGACTGAAACTTATAAGTTTTACGCTGAGCTTGCGGTAAATGAGCTTCCAGCTGATACCATATTCATTGTAGATGAAGCATCCATGGTTTCTGATGCGTACAGTGAAGCGGAGTTCTTTCGCTTCGGCTCGGGGTATGTGCTCAGAGACTTTCTGAAGTATGTAAATCTCGACCATAACGATCATAGCAAAAAGGTCATCTTTATTGGCGACGATGCGCAGCTGCCACCCGTTGGTATGTCATTCTCTCCGGCGCTGGACGAGAATTACTTGCTTAAAAAGCACAGTGTACGCTCAACCAGCTATGAGTTGACAGAAGTTGTACGGCAAAAGGCAGTTAGCGGCGTAATGGGGAATTCCATCATGTTGCGTAATGCGTTGAAAAAGCGTGTTTTTAATCAACTTTCGGTAGATTTCAGTACACCGGACGTACAGCCAGTCAGCCATGGTAACTTGATGGATCGGTACCTTGAGTCCTGTGGTGGCAGGATCAACGGTGAGTCCATTGTGATCGCCTATTCAAATGCCGATGTTGCGGCCTATAACCGTCGGATCAGGGAGCATTTCTTCCCAGGGCGCGAGCACGTTCAGGCCGGCGACAAGGTTATGGCTGTAAGTAACAGCAGTGCATACGGATTTTTCATTTCTAATGGTGATTTCGGGCTGGTTAGAGAGGTTCTGGGAGCCACCGAGAGTCGTAGTGTAACAATCAAAAGAAGAAATAGTGATACTGGCAAAGTCGAAAGTATTAATATTTTTCTCGCCTTTAAAGACGTCATTGTAGGATTCAGGGATCTCGATGGAAATGCAAAATTCTTTGAGGCGAAGATATTCGAAAGTTTGTTATACAGTGATTTGCCTTCGTTAAGTTCCGATGAGAGCAAAGCTTTGTACGTCGACTTCTGCATGCGCAATAAGGGCCTCAAACGCGGCAGTTTGGAGTTTAAGGACACGTTAATGTCCGACCCATATTTCAATGCGCTGCGATTGAAATATGGCTATGCCATTACCTGTCACAAGGCTCAGGGTAGCGAATGGAATAATGTGTTTGTTAAATGTAAAACTAACCAAAATCAACTCACAGAGGATTATTTTCGCTGGTTTTATACAGCGATTACACGGACCTCAGATCGCTTGTGGTTACTTGACTCACCGAACATCAAGATCGGTGACGGACTGAAATCAGTTCGGCGGCCGGGCCTTGGTGTGCCAACTTCGGAGCCAAAACCAGTTAATTTTTCAACTGGGACTGGTGTCCAAGCAAGTCAATCTGGCCAAATAGATCAACACTTGAGAGTAGGTGAGATGGTGACACCACCTACGGTTGCCGAAGCAAATGAACCGATTAGTTCTGATGAAACATACGGAATCCCTGCAGAAGCGCAATTTCTGCTTGGAGTGCTTGGTAGGGTTCGAGAACTGATAGTTGATCATACCATTTCTATCAACTCTATTGCCCATAACCAACATCAGGAAGCGTACACGTTCCATAGGGGCAATGAATATGCGCGGGTGAATATTGCATACGATAGTAAGGGAAAAATTACGAATGTAACTGCAACAATACCGTCAATCCTTGCAGTCCATGTTCAAAATCTTTTATCTCCGCTGGTGGGGCAGCCAATTGCTGTCGGATCTGTGATACCCGCTGACCAAATTCATTTCGAAGATGATTTCATCAATGATTTTCATCAGCGTTTGCTCCCGCTTGCGGCTGAGCAGGATATCAACATACAGAATGCTGAGAAGTATCAATGGCATGTTCGCTATAGCTTTTCCCGGGGTAATGATGTGGCGGTATGCGACATATTTTTTGATGGTAAGAAGCGTTTCACCAAATACCAGCCATTGATTACTGCCTGTAGCCCAGGATCTTTATTGCCAGATGTTGAGGTGATGCTGACACAGGGGCTGAGTTCATGATTACCAGTAAAGACATTTTTGCGAAGCGGAAAGCTGGCCAGATAGATGAGGCCTATCAAATGGCGTTGCAAAGAATGAGTGTCCCCAATAAAGATGAGTGGGATGATCGGGCTTTCGGCTGGTGCTTGATTGATTTGATTAAGCGGGACGCTAAAGCAGGAGAGCAGACTAATCTCAGCCATTACCGCCAGCAGCTTGAAGCAATTGCTGTGCCCGAGAACGATGATGTGCTAACTAAACAGCGTCAGCTTGCCATCTCTCTATGTAATCCCGAGGGTCAACTCGTCAACGAAGCCAGACAGTTGAGTAAGGCGGGGCAACACGACAATGCCATTGCACTGTATCAGAAGCTCTTACAAGATAACCCCGGGGATCCAGAATTATCAATATCGTTCGGTTGGGAACTGTACCGTCTTTCAAAGCCCTTGTTAAGCAAAGGCGATAATAACCTCGTAAAAATTAAGAAGAATCTTAATCAATATATGAAGCTTAATGTTGAAAAGCCATCGCTGCTTCATGCTGTGATGCTGCAGGTGGCAGCAAAGCTGGCTAGTGATGATCGATTTAATATGGCGGCTTTCTGTCAGTTGTGGAATCTAGAGTTCTTACGTCCAGAAGATTGGGAGCGATTTAAAACGGATGACGGTAAGGAGCTTCCAGCGCTGGCAGAGAGGGTAATTCAGCAGGCCAGCAAGGATGCTGCCAAAGGTAATGATCAGAATTCACTAGTTTATATACTCCCTTACTTGGGCAAGGCGATCTCAACTTATCCAGACAATATTTGGCTTGTTTTGAATAAAGCTAAAGTTCTTTTAGAGTTGGATAGAAGTGACGACGCTTTGGCATTTTCTATTGAGGTAACTAGAGCAAAGTCCAACGAATACTGGGCCTGGGAGCTGCTAGGTAATATTACCGCAAAAAAGGGGGATGAAGTAAGCCTCAGTTGCTATTGTAAAGCACTTTTGTGTTCACCGGATGATCGATATTCAAGTAAAATTAGGTTAAAAGTAGCTACACTGATGATTGAACGAGGCCAGTTTCCAGAGGCGAAGTATGAGATTAAACGCACTCTTGAAGCTAAACAAAAAGAGGGAACAAAAATTCCTGCTGAAATTGAAGATTATATTACTGAGGATTGGTATTTAGATGCATCAATTCTAGCTTCAAATGATGAGTTTTATCGCAGCCAAAAAGGGTCAGCAGAGGATCTTTTGTTTAGTCAGCTCCCATGGATTACAGCGAATCTTGGAGAAATGTTCACTATTCCAGGAAAAGAAAGCAAGCCGAAAAGGAAACTGTATCTGAAAACAGCTTCTGATCCAATAGAAGTGGTCATTCCTGAAAGTAAATTTAATATTCAGAATTCACTAGCTGGGAGTGCAATTCGTGTTAAAGGTGAGTGGGATGCCCAAAATAGATTTCAGATTCATTTAATTTCCAGCCGAAATTCAGAAGTAAAATGGGATGTTTTCTTCGAGCGTATTGGAGTAGTAGATAACGTCAATCAACAGAAAAAATTAATTCACTTTCTAGTAGAAACAAAAATTGACGGAACTATACCTTTTTCTAATTTAAATGAAGAGTACAAAGTAGGTGACTCTATCTTAGTCAGACTCTCCAAGTATACGACCAAGGATGGAACCAGATATCGGGTGCTTTCAGCGAAAAAGAGCTGCTCAGTGGCATCTCAGTCATTGCGAAAAGAGTTTCAGGAGCTAGTGAGGATTAATGATACGGGGCTTGGTTTTACTTCTTCCGAGATTTTTATCCCTCCGGATTTGGTGAAAATACATAACCTTAAAGACGAAGGTTTGGTGGAAGGTGTTGCTCTTCTGACCTTCAATAAAAAACGTAGTGAATGGGGATGGAAGGCTGTGTCTATTAATAATTTCAATTAAATTTACATTAACCTTTATACGGTTTTTTTAAATTTATGGCGATTTGTTTGTAAATTTTAAATTATATTGCCCTTTAAGGATATAAAAATGATCCCCGGCCTACTTGCTAGTGAAGTCTCTGCCGCCCTGCGCGAATTTATTGTGACTGGTTTTGAAACCGAAACGGTGCCATTCAAAGGCGAGTTTCAGCGCTTGGTGGAAGAGCAGCAGGGCGGTGAGGCGTTTATTAAAGGGCCATATATTTCGGTGGGCTTGCCGTTCTTAATCGGCGCATCGGGGCGAGATTTTTTTAAGGGGTTTGAAACAGAGTTTCCTCCTTATGCTCATCAAGAGCAGGCGTGGCAGCGCCTGGCCTCTGATCGAAAAGCGGCGAATACCCTAGTCGCTACCGGCACAGGATCAGGCAAAACCGAGTGTTTTATGTACCCGGTGCTTGATCACTGCCAGCGGGCGAATGACCCTGGTATTAAAGCCATCGTGATTTACCCAATGAACGCGCTGGCGACTGACCAAGCTAAGCGTTTTGCCAAAGAGGTTTACCAGCAACCTGCGCTAAAAGGTCTGCGAGTTGGGCTATTTGTTGGCGGTGATGGCCAGGGGAGTAAGATGATGGGGCCAGATCAGGTCATCACGGATAAAGACACCCTGCGCAATAACCCACCAGACGTACTGCTTACCAACTATAAAATGTTGGATTACCTGCTGATGCGCCCAAAAGATCAAAAGCTGTGGGCGCACAATGGGCAAGATACGCTGCGTTATTTGGTGGTCGATGAGCTACACACCTTTGATGGTGCCCAGGGAACAGATCTTTCTTTGTTGATCCGTCGTTTACGGGCACGCTTTGATATGCAGCCCGAGCAGCTTATTTGTGTAGGCACTTCTGCAACGCTGGGCGGTGATGACAGTGTTAACGGGCTGCTTTCGTATGCGGGGGATATTTTCTCCAGCCCGTTTGGGCGTGATTCGGTGATTGCTGAGCAGCGCATGAGTGACACCGAGTTCCTGGATAACATCGCGTTTTTGAACCTAAATCCGCAAATTGGCCCAGAAGCGTTACAGGTGGCGTTGCAGGAAGGGTTAGATACGTATTTGTATACGGCTTATCAGCTGTTTTTCAGTAAGGCACCTGATGATGCGCTCTCGACAGAGACAGGACGCCAAGCATTAGGGGCGGAATTAAAGCAGCATGGCCAAGTGGCTAACTTGCTGCGCCAGTTAAAGCTGGGTAGCGGTACGCCAACGTTCCAAGCACTAGTCAATAAATTAGCGGCGCAGGTGCCACAGCAGTTTGCACGCCAGCCTGAGCAGGCGTTGCTGGCGCTGTTGTCGTTGGTGGCCCATGCGAGAGATCAGGTCGGGCGGCCCTTTGTGCAACTGCGTATGCAGCTGTGGTCTCGGGAACTACGACGGATTGTGGGAACCCTTCGGGAGCCTGATGTCACTGTTCACATATCTGCAGGGCATGTATCCGAAGGAGAAGAAAGCGCTCTAGAACATGCTCCGCTGTTGTCGTTTGGTGACGACCAGCCGCCCAAAGACCAGCCCCAGGTGCGCTTGCCGTTGGTGCAGTGTCGTGAGTGCCATGGCACTGCGTGGTTAACCCGTATGGAAGGCGGAGCTGTCACCGATGATGTGGTGGAAACAGAGCTTCAAGCTATTTATTCCAGCTTTTTTAGCCACCATGCGGAAACCACCTTGTTACTGCCTTGGCAGCAGGGCGAAAAACAATCTCCTGCTGGCACGGTGCTTCATAATTTTAAAGTGTGTTGCCAGTGTGGCAAAACAGCAGCAGCCGATTTTACTGGCGCATGTAAAGGGTGCCAGGCAGTCAATGAAGCGCTGGTGCGAGTAAGCAAACCACACCAGCTAAAAGAAGAAACCCGTGGTGGCGTGAATCGCGTGATTCATGAAAACAGCTGCCCTTACTGTGCGGCTAAAAAGTCGTTAATTGTGTTTGGTGCGCGGGCTGCCAGCCTAAGCGCAGTGGCCATTCATCAGCTATTTAGCAGCCGTGATAACGACGATCGCAAGCTGCTGACCTTCAGTGACTCGGTGCAGGATGCCACCCATCGGGCAGGCTTTTTCGCTGCGCGTACCTGGCAAAATAACGTGCGTATGGCGTTAACCCAACTGCTTGAAAGCCACGCTGAGCCGTTACCCATTCTGCAGCTACCTGAGCAGTTTGAAGCGTTCTGGCTGAACCATGCAGGCCTTCAGGGGCGGCTGTCGCTGCCCTACTATCTGCGTGAGTTTATGCCACCCGACCAGCGCTTTAGCGCTGATTTTGAGCACTTTGAATTAACCGGCGAAGTGAAAGCCCCGGAACGCCTGCTGCAGTTAATTCGTCAGCGTATGTTGTGGCAGGCATTGGAGGATGTGGCCTGGCGTTCCCAGGTGGGGCGGTCACTCAATCGGCTGGGCATAGCGGCATTGGATTGGCCGTTGGTACGGGTTGAACAAGCCGCCGCGCATTGGGCTGAGACGGTAGATAATACGTTGGGTTACCGAATCGATCGTGAGGCAGCCGCTGGGTTTATGGTGGGTTTGATGCAACACATGACCCATTTAGGTGCGGTTGGTTTAGAGGATTTGCGATATTACCGAGAAAAATCGGGTACTGCGTATTTACTTAAATTTTTGCACTATGTTCCCCCGCTGGGGCCTGGGTCGCCGCGCCCAAAATACCCAGCGACGGGTAACGGTGAAGGCTACGAGCTACTTACACACAGCAATAATGTTCAAACTTGGTACGAGCGCTGGTTAGGGTGCTTAAATCCTGAAGCGCTCGTTGATAAAAAGCAGCGTGAGCAAGTTATCGTCACTGCTTTAGAAGCGCTGTGTGCTTCCGGGTTAGTTCGGCAAGAACAAAACGAAAGTGGTGTTGCGCTTTGGGTTCTTAACCCAGAACAACTAGCCATTACTTGCGATATACAGGCCGTAGAATGCCCAGGTTATCGGCCGCTTCATTTACCTGCCGACCATGCTGCCCAGTGGATAGGATTGCCATTGCTCAACGCATCCGACCCACGTCGGGTATATGAGCATACTCGACCGTTGCGTGATTCGCTGTATCGTACGCTATTCCGACACGGTGAAATTCACCGCGTGATTGCTCACGAACATACCGGCTTGCTGGCCAGTAGTGACCGGGTGCGGGTGGAAAACAGCTTTATAAAAGGTGACAAACCTTGGGAATATAACCTGCTTTCAGCGACGCCGACGCTGGAAATGGGGATTGATATTGGTGACCTGTCCAGCGTATTGCTATGTTCCGTGCCACCTGCGCAAGCCAATTATTTGCAGCGGGTAGGACGCGGTGGTCGCCGGGACGGCAACTCATTTGTGTTAACCGTAGCTAACGGTCGACCCCATGATTTGGTGTTTTATGCCGACCCCAGCCGAATGCTGGATACACCGGTAGAACCCCCAGCTGTTTTCCTAAAAGCACGCCATGTGTTGCGCCGCCAGCTGTTGGCCTACGCGATGGACTGCTGGACCCGTGCGGCAAAGGGCGAAAACGTTGTGCCCGCCGGCATGCAGCCGGTATTGGATGTCGTTGAGAAAACGCAGCAAGATCGTTTTCCCTACACGCTGCTGACTTTTATTGAACACAACATGCAGGAAGTGTGGGATGGCTTTGTCAGCCATGTGGCAACCCAATTAAGTGATGAAGACCAAGAGCTACTGCGCCAGTATCTGTTTGGTGGCCCCCAGCATAGTGAAGATCATCTGCGGCTCTATGTGCTGAATCGACTCAGGTTGGTCGCCGATGAGCGTCAGCGAATGGCGGGTACAATTAAAGAGCTAGACAAGCAGTTAGAAAAGCTGCGCAAGCAACCTCAGGATGAGCATACTCAAGCAGAAATGATGGAGCTGGAGCGGGAGTCAGCAGGCTACCGGGGAATGCGGATACGCATGAATAAGCGCGAAACGCTTAACTTCTTTACCGATGAAGGCCTACTACCGAATTACGCGTTTCCCGAAGAGGGCGCGACACTTCATTCGGTGATTTTCCGCTCGGATAAAGCCGTCGCGGGCAGCGGTGCCGAGCGCGAGTTCATCAAGCGCGAATATGAATACCAGCGTCCTGCCCAGGCGGCACTCACCGAGCTGGCTCCTGAATCGGTGTTTTATGCGGGTAGCCGACGTGTCACCGTAACCCGTGTGGAAACGGCTAAAGGCCGTAATATTCAAGACTGGCGATTCTGCCCCCGTTGCCACTACTCCGCCCCAGCGGATGACCCCAGCGCTGGGTTTAGTGATAAAACCTGCCCGCGTTGCCGTACCAATCAGTGGGGTGATGCAAGCGCACGCACCAAAATGCTGAAAATGACCCAGGTGTATGCGTTTACCAATGCGAAAGAAGCACAGTTGGACGATCGCTCTGATGATCGCGAGCCGGTGTTCTTCAATAAGCAGATGTTGATCGACTTTGCACCGTCAGACATCACGATTACCTGGGTGCTGGATGATAAGGATAAGCCCTTTGGGTTTGAGTTTATCCGGGCGGCTAACTTCTTGGAGGTGAATTTTGGCCGACGAGAGGGCGAGGAGATGTACTTTGATGTGGCCGGTGAGCATATCCAACGGACTGGGTTTCCCATTTGCAGAGAGTGCGGTTCGGTGCAATCAAAAGCGGCAGCCGCCGGTAAAAAGGAGGCTGTTCACCTAAAGTCATGCCGCTACTCCCGTGGACCTAAAAAGCTAGCGAGCGGTAAAGAAGATCTTGGCATCGAAAATTGCCTATATCTTTACCGCCGTTTTACCTCGGAAGGGCTGCGAATTTTACTGCCCAGGTTGGCGACGGGTGGCACAGAGGAGCAGGTTAATTCCTTTGTGGCAGCTTTACAGCTGGGGCTAAAGCGCCGCTTTGGGGGTAAGGTTGATCACTTGCGAGTGGCATATCAAAGCGAGCCAATAGGTGAAACCGACGAGCGTAGACACTTTATTGTGTTATATGACTCGGTGCCTGGTGGAACAGGTTATTTGCACGAGCTTTTAAGCCGCGCTGAGAACATGCAGGCCGTGTTTCAGATGGCGTATGAAGTGATGGATCGCTGCGATTGTTACGACAACACCATGGATGGTTGTTACCGCTGCCTGCTTGAATATCGCAATGCCTACGGCATGGAGAGCACCAGCAAAGGGCTGGCGCTAGAAATGCTTAAAGAGGTAGTAAAAGGGGGCCATGAGTGGGTCAAGAACGCAGAGTCACTGAGTGCCTTGGGTGGCAACCCCTGGATAGACAGCGAACTAGAAGCGCGTTTTCCTGAAGCCTTAACGCGTTTTTCGGGCACCTCCTGCGTAGCAGAGCAGAAGGTACGGGTTTCTCAGGACGTGGTTCGTGGTAAGCACGGCTATCGTCTGACGATAGGCGATGTAGGTTATGAGCTGGAGCCACAGGTAGATTTGGGCGCTCCTGAAGGTGTTCAGTTTGCCAGTCGCCCAGATTTTGTGATGTGGCCAGCACGTAGTGAGCTAAAACCGGTGGCTATTTTCCTAGATGGCTATCGATACCATGCTCGTACCGCTAACGATGACTTACTCAAGCGCCAAGCACTTGTTCATGCAGGTTTTGTGGTGTGGTCGCTCAATTGGTACGACATCAATAGTGTGATGGGCGATAAAGCCATGGATGTGCCCCTACCAGCGGGAATGACATCCCCTGAACACAATCATCAGGCAATTGCAGGTTTGGCCGTGAAGGCTGGAGTTAGCAACACGGCGGAACATTTAAGTAAATCGACTTTCCAGCTGTTGCTGCATTTTCTTTGCGAACAGAATACCGACGCCCTGGCAAAACAGGCATTACTGTTTCTCTTTCAGTGCTTGCCTGGAAAATCTCTGGCTGACACCGCTATCAAGCAGCGGGTGCTGGATAACCTAAGGGGTTTACCCGCCTCGTTTACTGACCTAACACCTGAACCTGTAGCTCTCACGGGTAGCGTTTCACTGTTAGATCAGCATGGACCTGCCACGCTGACCTTAGAGGTAGTGGCTGCTCAAGAATTGCTGACCACTTTAGATTTGACTCGCGTGATGGCAACGCTCGTCTACGACATTAACAACAGCAGTGAAGATGCTGCCCGCTATCAATGGCAGCGCTTATGGACAGCCTTTAATTTCCTACAGTTCTTGCCGGTGTTCTATGCATGGACGCCGGAGTCGAAAAGCAGTGGTATTGCGGCGGGTTTTCTATGGCCAGAGCAGCAGGCACCTTTAGAGAAGGCTTCTTCCGAGCAATATCCTGAGTGGTTTACTTTGTTAGATGAATCGCTAGCGATGGCACTTAAAGGACACGATATTGTATGGCCCGCTCAGGCGCGGGTGGCTGAAGAACTGACTGCAGGAGAGTTCGATGAGGTGGTGGGGGAAGTTGAGCTTCAGTTCGACGCTCAAAAGGTCGCGCTGTTGTTAGAAGAAATAGAGGATCAAGCCGCCGCAAGACCTTATTTGGAAGCCGATGGCTGGCACATCTGCACGTCTGTCGACGCGTTGGCAGCCACCTTACATGAATTGGACTCAGGAGCTTAAAATGGTCAGCGTAGCCTTCTCCGAAAAGTATTTTGAAAGCCTGTTAAAGCTCACACCCAATGAACAGAGCCAAGCTAACAAGGCGGTGATGCTGTTCCAACAGGATCCTCAGCATGGTGGGTTGCACTATGAACGATTGACCGCGTTTAAAGACAACAAGCTGCGCTCAATACGTGCCAATCAAGACGTGCGCATTATTTTGGCTGCTGCCGAAAAAGAAAACCTCTATTTAATGCTGTATGTGGACCATCACGAACCGGCTTATACGTGGGCGGCAAAGCGAAAGGTGGAAGTTAACCCCAATACCGGCAGCTTGCAGATGTTTACCGTTGAAGAAGGAGTTTTACAGAACCCTGCCCATCAACCCATGCCCCCAGTGCAAGCTGGTCTGTTTGATGCGATTCGTGATAGGCAGTTGATGCAGCTAGGCGTGCCGGAAGAAACGATTCCTTTAATACGCAGTATGAAAATTGAAGCAGATCTTGAGATTGCTCGCGATAATGACCAGCTCCCTCCAGATGCTTACGAAGGCCTATTCATGTTGATGGCCGGGGCGAGTTTTGAAGAGGCGTATCAAGAAACCGTGCCAACAGTTCCTGATAAGGTGGACATTGAGGACTTCAGTACCGCATTAGCGCGGCCGGAATCGCGGGCACATTTCGCGGTGGCCGATAATGAACAAGCTTTGCAAGAAGTGCTAAGTCAGTCGTTGGAAAAATGGCGTGTCTTCTTGCATCCAGCCCAGCGGCGTTTGTCTACTGGCGATAAAAACGGCCCAGTGCGTGTCTTAGGCGGTGCGGGTACCGGCAAAACGGTCGTCGCGATGCACCGTGCTAAATGGTTGGCAGAGCAACTTGCTGAAAAGCAAGGGAGTAGCGAGGGTCAAGTCTTATTCACCACCTTTACCCGTAATTTGGCCGCCGATATTCAGCAAAATTTAAATAAGATTTGTTCACAGGCAGTGCTAAAACATATCGAGGTGGTGAACTTAGATGCGTGGGTAGTTAGCTTTCTCAAAAAAGTGGGCTATGACTATGGCCTGTTGATGAATGCTAAAGAAGAAAACAGGTTGTGGAATGATGCCTACGCCGAAAAGCCCGCTAGCTCAGACCTGACGGTGGCATTTTTCAAAGAAGAGTGGGCCAGGGTGGTTCAGCCTCAGTCAGTGACGACGGTAGAGGTTTATAAAAAAGCATCACGCTTGGGGCGTGGTACGCGCCTGAATCGCCAGCAGCGAGCGGAGATTTGGCCAGTGTTTGAACGTTATCGTCATTTATTGGCCAGTAACCATCTCAAAGAAGCTGATGATGCTTACCGCGACGCGCGCAAGCTCTTGGAGGCTAACCCTGATCTGCGGCCTGCCATCAGTTCCGTGATTGTTGATGAAGCCCAAGATATGGGCACTCAGGCGTTTATGCTACTGCGAGCATTAGTGCCTGAAGGTAAAAATGATCTGTTTATGGTGGGCGACGGTCACCAGCGGATTTACGGCAAAAACAAAGTGGTGCTAGGCCAGTGTGGAATCAACATTCGAGGCCGCAGTGCGCGGTTAAAAGTGAATTACCGCACCACTGATGAAACGCGTCAACTAGCAGTGAGCGTATTAGAAGGTGTCGCCGTTGATGACTTAGATGGCGGTGAAGATACCCAGGCGTTTTATCACTCTTTGATGCACGGGCCTGCGCCAGAAATACGCTGCTTCGATAGCATGGACGAGCAAGCCGAGGCGATATTAGTGTCCATAGAAGATAATGCTTTAGTACCAGAGGCCTGCTGTGTGATTGCGCGAACACGCAAAGAAGTCACAGAACTAAAACATGCGTTAGAAAGCCGTCAACAGCGTTGTCACTTGTTAGATGGCCGCAGCACGCGCACACCCGATGGCGCTCTGAACTTAGCCACTATGCACCGGGTAAAAGGTCTTGAGTTTGATGCAGTATTCATCGCCTCGGTTAACCGAGGACTACTTCCGCTCGATTTTGTAGTGAGCGCTGCGTCAGATGCCGTTACCCGCCGCCAGCGAGAGAATGAAGAGCGAGCTCTGGTTTATGTGAGCCTAACTCGGGCGCGTAAGCTAGCATTCGTATTTGGATATGGTCACATGAGCCCCTGGTTCGCCTGATGCTGCGATACCACGTTTATTTCAAAGCTCTTTTCATAATACCTGCTGTATCGAACGCGAGCATCTGATTAGGCACGACTCAGTGATAAAGTCGGTGAAGAATGAATTGGCCGATGAGGTCAGTGCCAAAAGGCTTGGAGTGGCGTCTACTGACACGGCCATATGTGCCACACGTCCTTGGCAACACTACGCAAGCCTGAGCGCAACTCTCTGCTGCGGATAAGGCCTGCTGGTTGTAATACGAGAGCATGCCTTCTGTCTCGGAACACTATGATTTTTTTAGTTCCTGTAGTCGAAGCATTGTGAATAGTATCGACCTCTAAATCTTATGCTGAACGCAGCGCGCAGCATGGTCAGTTTCGCAATTCCCAGGTTTAGAGCACGAACGCGATGAGGTAGTCATGATATAGGGGATAACAATTTCACTGAGTAGGCAGTTCCATTTTACTTCATACCTTTGAAGCGAGTGCGAGCTGTCTGTGGTTCATAGTGCGCATGCTCCGACCCTTGGGAGTAGGTGGCATTTAGAAATGCTTGCTCCTCTTCGATAGCATTGGCATCCACTTCTGTCCACCAGCCTTTATTAGGCCCTTTATCGCCCGAATGCCAGCGATACCCTCTGGCTTTGAGCGTGTCTTTTACATCAAAAGGCGCACCAAACGCCCGAATAACTACTGTGCGCTGGCGCGCGCTGGTAAGTAGTTGTGAAAACGCTTCCTGATTAATATGCATCAACCAAGCGGTGGCTAAGCAATCCACTTCGGCGCGATGTCCACCATAGAAATAACCATGCTTCAGCAGCAGGTATTCCAGTTTGCGTCCTTCGTACCCAAGCGTTTTCCATGGAATACCACTGGCCGTACATGCCCAACCGCGCTCTGCTAAAAAGGGAAATCGTCGATCCATTATGGGACGATCAAACCGGGCATTATGTGCAATGACCAGTGGGTCTCCCTCAAACCACGTAGCAATCTCCTCATCATCAATACGATGGCCGGCGACATCAGCATCGGTGATACCGGTAATTTGGGTAATTTCTTTAGGAATTGGTTTGCCAGGATCTTCAAAGCGGCTGAGTGCATCAGTGATAGACGTTATACGTGCGCCGCTGGGGCTATACTCACCGCGGACTAAGCCCAACTCAATGATACTATCTGCTTCCGTATCTAGCCCGGTGGTTTCCACATCGGCTACAACGAAGGTTCGTTCATCTCCGACGGCCGGGTGTAACGTTAATGGAAATGCAGCATCGGGCTTAGTAAACGGAACGCGCTCAATCAGCCGGTAGTCGTCGGGGCTGGCCTCGATACGGGGAATATCTTTTAGTGGAAATGCCTCGGGTAATGACATACCAGCCTCACTTGTCAATTGGTCGGTGGCTCGGGGGTTGAAGCCTAGCTGTCTAGATTATCATCGTCGCCCAGCACTTTCCGCACACGATCAATGAAGACGCGCCGTTTGCCCCAGGCAAAAGGGCAGAGGCGTAGCCGCGGGGTTAGCTCAAGCTGAAGGTCGCGCTGGCCCCGGTTACAAATATTGTGCCTTCCACAGCCGTGAAACATAGGATGCGGGCGGCTTTTCATACCGGTGCGTTTCAACTTAATTTCAAGCTGGTGTCGGAGTTCAACGTTGTCGCCTCGGTTATAGGCAATAGCGCCTCGACCCATGCAACCATAAAGCGTTACTGCTACCGTTGAGCCGCTTGCAAACGCTAAGGCGATTGGCTCGTCAAACTCGGTGCTGGTGCTGTGCAAATACCAGTTGTGACGCCTCTTTTGTCCGTTAAAATTGTAATAATTAAACGTATTACCTGGGATCCGCTTAGCAAGTGACGATGCGCCCGGCTCTATTTTTGCCGCCATGGATGGCCATGATGGTGATCGGTGAGCCTCGATCTGCAGTCTCAATCGAAAAAGCCCCGTTGGGTTGCTCGCTTTCCAACGCCACAAAGCTGTCATAGCGGTCGCCATGCTGGCGAATCCAGCCCTTTCGGCCTAGCCAAACGGTCACGTGTCCGAGCATGGGCTGTAAACGCTTCCTTACCATTCCCCGTCCTCGATACGTGCCTCGTTCTTAGTCTCGGCGTTGTAGAGGTAGCACCACGCCTCGCCGTGTTGGGTAGGAAAAATTGCGCGGTTGTATAGCCCTTGACCTGGGGCATGCGCGAAGTAGCCTTCCAGCTGATCCAGTAAGGCCAGTTGTTTGGCGTTGATGGCGTAGACCTCGACCACCGCACCAGCTGACACCTCCGCTTTGGCCCCTGGGTAAGGGCCAAGGTCATAGAGAGTGAGAGCGGTTAGGCGGTCACGGCCGAGCAGGGTCGCGCCGTCAAGCCAATAATGGTTGTGGCAACCTTGCTTGAGCGTGCCATATACAGCGACGCGAGGGCAGCGTTGTATATCGCGTTGCAAGTGATCTATGGTGTTGTCTCCTTCCCTTATCAGCGGCTTCGTTACACAAACCCTATTGGCTGGCGTTTGCCGTGCTGTTCACGCTCTTCCAGGGCCAGGGCGTCCATCAGTGTGTTCAAACGGATGGGCAGGCCACGCAGGTCGAGTTGGTCTAGCGCGGTGCGCACATTCCCTGGAGTAAGGGATCTTTGTGCTAAGTGGCTATTTGGAATGGTCGCCAGACGCTGATGGTCACGCGCGGGTAGCACTTCCTTGAGCAAATCACGTAATGGCTCGGGTGCTAGTGGCAGAAACTCCACCTTAAGATCAAAGCGGCGCATGACGGCACGATCCAGACTATCCACGCGGTTGGTGGTGGCCAGCAAAATGCCGTCAAAATTCTCAATCTGTACCAATAGCTCATTGGTGTGAGAAATTTCCCAGCTCTGCATGCTGTTGTCGCGTTGCATGAGCAGGGTGTCGACTTCATCTAGCAGCAGTACGGCTCCTTTCTCACGCGCCTGGGCAAACAGCGCAGCAAGCTTCTCTTCTGTACCACCCACATATTTATCTAGCAGGCTGCTGGCATGGGCAGTGATCAGCTCGCAACCTAGAATCTTGGCTAAGTGCTGCGCCAGTGCTGTCTTGCCGCTGCCGGGTAGTCCATGCAAGCACAAGCGGCCACGCTGGCGTCGGGTTAGGCGCTGCACAATGTTTTCAAGCCCTGGGCGCGTATTCAGCCACTCAATGCGGTACGCGGGCATAGTGGGGCCTGTGGCAAGTGTCTTATCGTTCTGAGTACGCGAAAGCGATTTTCCTAACGCACGCAGGCGATGTGTCATCAGGGTGTCGATATGCTGCTCGTTACGCTTTGGTGTACGTGGGTTGAACAAGCGCCCTAAACGGCATAGTTGATCAGCAGCAGCGGGGGTCATCCAAGGTTGTAGCGCCAGCTGCTGGCGCCCTTGAGGGGTCACCGGTAGCTCGTTGAGCAACTGGCAATAGTGGGCTTTGGCCTGCTCGCCGTGCTGGGCTTTTACCTCGATGATCATGTCAAAACGGCGTAGATAAGCGGGATCAAGCCAGTGCACGCTGTTACTCACCCACAGGGCAGGTGTGGAATTGTTCTCCAGCAGTTGGTTCATCCAGCCCTTGGGGAGCGCCTCCTCATCGTTGATGACATCCTCAATCTCATCAAACATGATCAGCCCAGGTCGCCGATCGATAAGCTTTTGCACTACTTGGTAGCGACTTAAACGCTTACTTGGCGTGAGCATCTCGTCGTTATTGTCGACCACTGGCACACCGTAAAGCGGCACACTCAACAGCGACGCTAACGCTTTTACCAGCTCGGTCTTACCCACCCCGGGTTCGCCATAGATCAACACGTTAGCGCCCGCTTGTTGGGTATCAAGCGCCTGGCGTAAATAATCAACGGTCAATTGGCGCAGGGGAACGGCGTCAAAGCTTGCTAGTGTGAATGCCCCTGGCGGCTGTGTGGGGCACAGGCTCATCAAACGCTCAGTGATATAGCCCCGCAGCGCGCTGGATGAGAGTGCCTTGACATCGTGGTTGACCAGCGGCGCCAGGCTGAGCAGCATGTGGCCTGCTGTTAGGCTGTCATCGAGATCCAACGCGCGTAAGTTATGCTGATAAGAAAGTAGCCCCAACATTAATAGGCGACCGTGCTCCTGTAAGCATAAATGAACCTCATCGCTGTTGTGACCTGTCAGCTGTGCCAACAGTTTTTTGGTTCGCGTGTGTTCTACACACGCTAGCACCGGGTTCATCTGCGGGTAGCGCAGTCTCAGCCAGGTGAGCATTAGCAAGCGTGTTTCTAACACACCGAGCTGCAGTAGATCAGCGATATGTTCGCATAGGAGGGTAAGCGCGTTGTGTACAGGTGTTGTTGTATCCAGCGCAGCCGAGGTGCGCTTCCACCAGCGTTTAAGGGTGGGAGAGTAATCACCATAGTGATGGCTTCCTTCGGCGTCTTTGGGTACTTTGATGCCTAGCCAACTAAAGAGGCCCTGCCAGTCCATGTCATCCAACCCGCAATCCTTGCCCTGAAACATCACCGTTCGCACTGTGATTAATTGTGCCAGGAGGCGCTCCTGCGGATCGTTGTTCGTATCGGCTGCGGATGCTGCATTCACGTCTAAGATGTGTTCCCACTGCATGGCCGACTCCTTCGTTGCCCACTCGTCTCATCATAACGCCCTAGTGCGACGTTCTATGTCGCACTAGGGCGTGGTGACTGAGGGGAGCTATGTTGATAGTGAAACGATGCAAATAGTGGTACTACGCAAATAGTCGGCTATGGCGTTGAATACGCCGCTCAATAGCATGCGCTAGCAGGCCTTCGTTGGCATCGAGCAGTGTAAACGTGCTCTTAGCCCGGGTGACCGCGGTGTAAATCAGCTCTCGGGTAAGAATTGGAGACAGAGTATCGGGCATCACCAGCGCGGTGTGAGCAAACTCCGAGCCTTGCGACTTGTGCACGGTCATCGCGTAGACCGTCTCGATACGCTGCAGCCGACTAGGTAACACCCAGCGGATACCGCCTTGGCCGTCAGGGAAAGCAACACGAAGGGTGAGGCCGCTATCGTCTGTCGTCTCGCTTGTGGCTTGCGTATCGAATTGGCGCGGCGCGTTGAGCGTAATGCCGATATCGCCGTTCATTAGCTTTAGTCCGTAATCGTTACCCGTGACAAGCACCGGGCGGCCTTCGTACCAATGGCTGGTGTCCTCCGTTTTATGAATCAGGTTGTCGCGCATCAGCGCTTGCTCAATGCGTTCATTGAGGGCCTCGACTCCCCAAGGTCCCTGGCGTAACGGTGTCAGCAGCTGAAAGGCGGTGTGAGCATCAAGAATATCGGCTGCCCAGGCATCCCAACGTGCTTTACCAGCGCTTATAGCAGGCCGTGTCTCTTGACGATGAATGCGTTGCAAGTAGTGGCTTAGTCCCAGTGCGCTCGCGTTATCTTTACGGCCTGCCACGGCAAGCGCCGTCAGTTTTGGATATGGCGCCTTTGTTGAGAGCTTAATGTGGGTGAGGTCGGTATATGTCTGGTCTTTAATAACCTTGAGCGCTTGAGATGCGTCGCCTGCATTGACGGCATGAGCGAGCTGGCCGATACCACTCTGGCTATCAAACCGGAAGCTGTGGCGTAGCTTGGCGACGGATTGGTCTAAGGCGCGCCCGCGGGTATCTCGGTAATCGTTTTCTAACACGAAGCCTGTGGTGGTTTCGATCCAGTGCGCGATCTCGTCGTTGTAATAACCAACGTCCGCGCGTTGGCATAAATTGCCCAGCACAGCACCGGCCTCGACGGAGGCAAGTTGGTCTTTATCCCCGAGTAGCACCAATCGCGCGTGCGGCGGTAATGCATCAAGCAGGGCGGCCATCATGTCGATATCCACCATCGAGGCTTCATCGACCACCACCATATCAAACGGTAGTGAGCGTCGTGCGTGATAGTGATAATGGCGGGTGTCCGGGCGTGCCCCCAATAGCCGGTGTAACGTTTTGACTTCTTTGGGAATCGTCGCCTGTGCGCCTTCAGGCAATGCAAGTTCACTGAGTGCTTCAACCTGCTTGGCAATAGATTCATTCAGCCGCGCAGCGGCTTTACCCGTTGGGGCTGCTAAGGCAATCCGCAAAGCTGGATTGCCCGTCTTGATATTCAGGCTCTGCAGCAGTGCCAAGAGTCGTATGACCGTGGTGGTCTTCCCCGTGCCAGGGCCGCCGGTGATGACTGCAAACGGTGAGCGAGCCCCTAAAGCGCACGCAATTTTCTGCCAGCGGGCCTCACTGGCATTGGTGTCATCGCGCGGGAAAAGGCAGTCAAGAAGGGCACGGGTGTCTTCGGCGGCCCATTCAGTAGTTTGCGTAACTCGGGCTTCAATTTTAGCGGTGATGCGCTGTTCGTGACGCCAGTAGCGGCGAAGGTAGAGGCGGGAGCCGTCAAGCACGAGTGGCTCGTTACCGTCACCTTCACCGACAGCGGTCCAACGGCGGAGCTCTTTTTCCCAGTCGTGAGCAGCGAGTGCAGCGATAAAGCTTTCCGGTGTGGCGAGGTCATTCTTAGCTTCTTGCGGCTGTACTGCAATCAGAGAACGCGGGTGTGCCTGCAGTTGCTGAAGATCAAGTAGCAGGTGGCCTTGCCCTGCCAAGTGACTAACAAGCGCGGCCGCGAGCAGGCAGGTGGTATCCGCCTCTGGGGTGAGCTGAGCGAGTTGATCGGCAAACGCAGCGTCAAGGTCGCGAATCCAGCCTGCACTGCTCCATTGGAACAGCAGTGTCAGTAGTGCCTGGCGGTCATTGATGTAGGCAACACTCATCAGGAAACCTCCTTGTCGCTGGCGCCCGCCATCATGGCGTCCAGGCGTTCGATAAAGGTACGCGGCGGTTTGATGTTGAGTACGCCGCGGCTCGGTGCATGGATGCCGCGCAGAAATACCAGCATCGCGCCGCCTACATCCCTGTCGTAATCATAATTGGGCAGGGTTTGGCGCAAGTGACGGTGCAGCGCCAGCAGATAAACCGAAAGCTGCATGTCGTAACGCTTATCAAGGGCTGCGCGCATGAGTACGTCCTGGGTGTAGGCGCTGTCATTCGGTCCTAGCCAGTTCGACTTCCAGTCAATGACGTAGTATTGACCGTTATATTCTGCCAGCAGATCAATAAAGCCCTTCATCAAACCGTTGAGCTGCTGAAACCCCAGCGAGGGGCGTGATTCACCGGGAAAAAGTGTTTGCTTAACCAGTTTGTCGAGCACCGGCGTCTTGGCATTTGCAGTAGCAAACCAGAAGTCCGGTTCAGCACGGTAATGGGTAAGCGAAGAAAGCGTCGGGCCATCGTGGCCTTGTGCCGCAAGCGGGGTGTTGAGCCACGCTGTGATACCGGCTTCCAGTACGGGCGCGTGCGTTTCCCAACCGCGCACAATGCAACCCTGTTTCATACGGGCAATCACCAATGAATCACGCTCGGCAAGGTTGAAACCTTCATTCGCGAGCGTTTCTAACACACCGTGCAGGAAAGTGCCGGGGTTGGGGCCGCGGGGGAAGGCGTGCAACGTAGCTACTTCTGGCGTGCCAGTAAGAGGAGCGGGGCGTACCGGCTGGTGCTCTTCACTCTCTACTTCGGCTTGGGGCGTTTCTGGCGCATTGGCCCCTTTTTGTTGCAACGATGAGTAACTGGCAATCCACCACGGCGTAAAGGCACGATGATTGGCCGCCAGCGCCGACTTGAGCGCTTGAGTACCTACCGGAGGTTGATAGAGGACATCGTCGCTGTCCGCGGTTGCCTGCGTAATCCCCGGGCAGGCTTTAGTATGCGTCTGCCAGGCAGCTTTTACGGCCGACAAATCAGCAATTTTTGCACCACCGGCGAGCAAGTAGCCGATGCCGGATTTATCCAGCTGGGCCGTTTTACTATTGCCCACTTTAAGCGGTGCTAGGCCAATGAACGTCGCGTGCCGGGCTCGCGTAAGCGCGACGTAGAGTAGGCGCATCTCCTCGGAAAGGCGCTCGTCGTTGGCAGCCTCAAAGCTAGCTTTTGCCTCATCTTTCTTTTGTGAAAGCTCTAGCAGCGGCCGGCCATCATCGCTATGGAACAGTGGTGTACCCCACTTGCCGTTGATCTCCTTAAACGAACAAATAAAGGGCAGCGCGACGATAGGGTATTCGAGCCCCTTAGACTTAAAAATGGTCACGACTTGAATCAGCTCAGCATCGCTTTCTAAGCGAAGGATCTGTTCATCCCCGCCGGGCTCATCAATCTGTTCGCCGAGTAGACGAATCAACGCGTGATCGCCGTCCAACGCGTCGCTAGCATTCTGTGCCCACTCGGCCAGATGCAGCAGGTTAGTAAGACGACGCTCGCCCTTAGCGTTTGCCAGCAATCGTTCGGGCACTTGGTAGTCGTGCATCAGCTGGCGCAGCGCAGGAAGCACACCACGTTGTTGCCAGCGGGTGCGATAGCCCGCGAAACGCTCTTGAGTCGCTTCCCAGGCCATTTCGTCGCGTTGTAAGTTGTCGAGTTGGTAAAGCGATAGCCCGAGCGTCGGTGTCGCCAGCGCAGTGCGTAGTGTAGAAACCACATCCGGCTCCGCGATTGCTTTCAGCCAACGCCAGAGGTCGCTGGCCTCTGGCGTTGCAAAGACGCTGTCACGATCTGAGAGATACACACTGGCTAGGTCGCGTGCGCTTAGCGCGTCACGGATGGCCGCAGCTTCCTTGCGGTCACGTACCAAAATGGCAATATCGCTCGCCTTTAGCGGCTTGAATGGTTTATCCGCCTGCTGAAACCCCGCTTCATCGTGAGATGCCTGGTTTAGCCACGTCGCAATTTGATTGGCGCAGTGACGCGCGGCCTGTTCAAGATAACGCTCCGTGTTAATGGGTTCGTCATCATCGCCCACCAGCCATGTCGTTAGCGCGGGGGAGGGATTGCCATTGAGCAGGAGCGATTCTGCCCGACCGTTAGCTTCCACAAAATGAAACGGCATAGGGTTATCACTTTCGCCTCCTTCCACGGCAAAACGAAAGGCGCCACGGGGGAAGGTGTCTTCAGCATGCCTAAACAGCTGATTGACAGAAGCGACAACGGCCTCGCTAGATCGGAAGTTGGTAGCGAGAGTGTGGTGGCGCGGGGAAGTGGCACGGCGGGCATCGAGATAGGTGTAGATATCACCGCCGCGGAAGCCGTAGATCGCCTGTTTTGGGTCTCCAATTAGGATCAGGCTAGAGGCTTGATCGTTATCGCTGAGCCGATAGATGGCATCAAAAATACGGTACTGCGCGGGGTCGGTGTCCTGAAACTCATCGATCATCGCAATGGGGAATTGCCCGCGCAGCCGATTAGCCAGTGTTTCGCCACCATCGCCGCTGAGCGCCTTGTCCAGCCCTTGAATCATATCGTCAAAGCCCATTTGCGCACGCTGAGCGAGCTGCTCCGCAAGCCGCGTGGAGACCCACTCGCGTGCGTCGGCTAAAACGTGGGGCTTGAGCGTCTGAGCCTGCTCATTAACCGATGTATCGATACTTAACCATTCTTCTAGTGTGCTATGAAGCTCAAACGTAGGCGGGGTGGCGCCTCTATTGAGTTTGAAACGGCTAGTGGCTAGTTTGGGCACGAAGCTGGTGTCATCCAGGTTTAACTCACCACGTCCCCAGGCCGCTAGTTCCTCTAGCCAACTATCAAATTTGGCGTCGTCTTTTTTATCCCGGAAGGTGTTGCCGTTGAGCTGGCCGCGCAAATCGCGGAGTGCCTGATGGATGGCATTGGCGTCTTTTAAATAGGTATTACGTGCTTTTGCCACGGCTCTTTGACGTTCTTCGCGCCGCTCAATCAGCGCGTTCAGTTGGGCCTGAATATCGCCCGCTTGCAAGGGCTCCCCGCCCAAGCATAGCGTGGCATCGCGTCGTTGCAGTAATGGACGCAGCGCCTTGTGTAACTGAAAGGGCGAAGCAAACAGCGCCACCATGGCGGCCGCTAGCGATTCGCTGAGAGGGTAGACGCGCGTACGCCAGTAGTCGAAGACCGCCTCTTGGGTCATCTCGGCAAGGTCTTTGACGACTTCCTGTTGGAACAGCTTGCCACTATCAAAGGCATGCTCTTTGAGCATGCGTTGTGCCCAACTATGGATGGTCGAGATAGCGGCATCATCCATCCACTCGGCGGCGACCTCTAGCCGGCGGGCGCAGTGAGGCCAGGTGGCGCGAGGGTAGTCGTTGCGTAACTCTGCAAGTAGAGGATCGCTTTGGCTTAAGTCTTCGCTTTCGTTATGCGGGCGAAATGCTTCGGCCGCCTGTACCAACCGCGCACGAATTCGGTCTTTAAGCTCCTGGCTGGCGGCTTCGGTGAACGTCACCACTAGGATGTCCGGTGGCACTAGTGGCATATGAAAGCCGTTAACTTGGGGATGGCTATCATCATCGGGTTGGCCGTGACCCAGCACCAGACGCACATACAAAAGGGCAATGGTGAAGGTTTTACCGGTACCGGCGCTGGCCTCTATCAGCTGACTTCCACGCAGCGGTAGCGCAAGCGCGAGAGGGCGTGAAGACGACTGAGAGGCCGCGGATGAAGATGATGTGGTGGATGGCGGCATCAGGTGTTCTCCTCAGCGTTGGCGGTATTGTTTGCCGCTGCGGCATTGGTGATACAGCGGTGTAGATCACCATAAAGTGCTTGGCAGGCGGGCAAAAAGTCAGCGCAGTCGAAAAATGTCTCTAACGTGGGCAGCTCACGAAGAGTGAGCGGGCTGCGCTCGGTGAGTGTCTCGAACGTTTCTTTCCACGCTTCCATAAGATCGGGGTCCTCGCGCAATGTATCGATGTCAGGCCAATCGGTGCTGGGCTTCAGGTGATCAAGTAGCGCAAATGCCAACGACGGGTAGGTAGGCAGCGGTGCTTGCATGGCGCCAAGCCATTGCTCGATAAGCGTATCTAACCAGGCCATGGCCTTTTCGGTGGGCATGCCAGGAATTTCCAGCGTGCCGCTGGGAGATACCAAAAGCGTTGAGGCATTCGGGTGTGTTATCTGCAGTGCCAAATGCGCGGGCCAGTGCCGGGTGATTTGTGCCCAGTGCCAGTGATCGCCTTGATGCACTTGGCTGGTGAGTAATACCACTCGCGCTACCTCGGTTTCATTGCAGTAGACGTTATCGAGAGTGTCTTCGAGGCTGATGTGGATAGCGTCAGTGTGGTTCGGTAGAGATACCTGGCAGGCGTGTGTGACGGCTGGAGCCGGTTGCATGAGGCTAGGAAAGCGTGCGAGCTGCTCACGATACGTGCTGAGCGTCTCAGGTAGGCGTTCTAATAACTCGCGGCGCATGATCGGCCCGACCGGGGCAGGGGGGTAGTCACCGGCGCGCTGGCGCTGGTCTTCGACTTGGCTAAATAACGTGTCGATATCCACTTCGCGGTCGCTGGCAGCGCGTTGGCCGAGCGGTTGCAGCATTGCCTCTCGCTGCTGCCATTTGGCTAGCCCTGCAAAGGCGAAGGGTTCGTCATCTTCACTATCGGCGCGCTCGTCTCGCATGGTGGTAGAAAGACGTTGCTGAAATAGAGCACTGACAGGATCACGCAAAAGCCCGGTTAAGGCACTCAGAGTGATGCAGCCTTCCGGCTGCCATAGCGGCAGTGGTGCGTTCTCTTGGGCAGTGTCTTTGTGGATACCGTGACGGATTGCTTGCCACTCGCGCGCATAAGTAAAAAGCGGTGATGCGGCGTCAAAGTAGGCATGTCCGAAAGGCTGTAACGGATGCTCTGAGGTCAGTTTGGCCAGTAATGCCTGCTTGTGTTTTTCGCGCTCGCTAAACGTCAGCATGGATGGGTCGGGCTGGGCAGGCAGTTGCCAACCTGCGGCTAGGTGATCGCGTAATTGGCCGACCAGCACGCTGGGTGGCTTCTCGCTGTTATCTTGGGAACTGAAACCGCACCAGCTGATCACCAGCCGTTCTCGGGCGGAAAGTAACGCCTCAAGAAAGAGATAGCGGTCATCATCGCGCCGTGAACGGTCGCCAGGGCGGTAATGCCCGCGAATAGCCATCAGATCAAAATCGGGTGCTTCACTTTTACGTGGGTAGGCGCCATCTTGCATGCCCAGCATATAGACCTGACGAAAAGGGATTGCGCGCATCGGCATTAACGTGGCGAAGGTGATTCGCCCGACCATAAAGTTCTGAGCCAGTTGTGGCTCATCTATGCGATCAAGCCAGCTTTCACGCACGATAGCGAGATTAAGCGCTAGTGTGACATCGGCCTCTTGGATTTCTTGCTGCCAGCTTTCCAGCGCTACTTGCACCTGCCCTAAAAGTTGCTCTTCCCGCGGGCTTGTCGGGGCGAGCGTGTCAGTTAGCAGTTGGCTCAAGGTGGACGCCCATGCCTCGGCGCCCTGGGTGACGTCCAGGTCTTCGCGGTAGGTGTCCAACGTGCGCACCAGGCGGTAGAGGGAACCGACAAGTCGTGCATCCAGCCCGGCGACTTCATCAAAGGGTACGATGCCTTCCCAGTCGTCACCCTGTAAGTCAGGTTCACCTACGGCGTAGCCCATGAGCATCCGTTCTAAACCGAACCGCCAAGTGTGCAGGTCGTCGTGTTCCGGTAGTCCAAGTGATGTGCGCTGCTTGGCGTGAAGCCCCCAGCGAATATTGGCATCGTGGATCCAACGTTGCAGCGCCGCCATATCGCCTTCTGCTAGGCCAAATGCATTGCGTAGCGGCGGGATGTCCAAAAGATCCAGTACCTCACTGGCCCGAAAGCGCAGTTGTGGCAGCGAGAGTAGCGTTTCCAGTGCTACCAGGAGCGGCTCGCGATGGCGACGCTGCTGATCGGCAAGGTGGTAGGGCAGGTGACGCTCTTCAAAGGGGGAAAACTGTCCGAAGACGGCCTCAATGTAGGGGGCGTAATCGTTGATGTCAGGCACCATTACAATAATGTCGCGCGGCTGCAGGGTGGCATCTTCAGCAAAGGCCGCTAGCAGCTGATCGTGCAACACTTCAAGCTCACGTTGCGGCCCATGACAGGCGTGAAAGGCAATGGAGCGATCATCCGGCATTAAGGCTGGCCAACAATGGCGGCTTTCAGCCAGCGGGCGCAGGTCAAGAATATCATCCTGCAGTTGACCCAGTAGGTAGCGCGTATCCGGTGCTACGAAGCAATCCACCGGTTGCTGAAGAGCTGCGAAGGCTTCGAGGTGGCGCTCGGTATCGTCATGCTCTCCAAGCAGGTGAAGGTAGTCTCGTCCTTGCTTGCCCCAAGCGGCGAGAAGCGGGTGCGCGTGCAAATGGAGTGCTTCAGGCGACGCTTGAAGATCAGCGGGCATTCCCTGTTTGCGCCGCTGGCGATGATGGCGTCGTAAAACCTCTCGGGACTCAATGATATCGCCCCAGTAGTGCTTGCAGGGATTGAGTAGGCACAATATTACTTCGGTAGTCGGCGCGATCGCGGCGAGCACTTCTAGCATCTGCTGTGGCAATGAGGAAATACCAAACACTACCAAGCGCTGAGCCAGCCCATCCTGCCGCTCGGTCAGCTGGGCCGCCGCCGCTTTAAAGCGTTGATGCACCGCGCCGCGGTGGCTTTGGCGCGCCGTTTCACCCAGGCGCTTTGCAATCTCGTCGCCCAGCATTCGCCAAAGTGTTGGCTGCCACAGATGTTCTTCGTCCAGTGCCTGACCCACTCCGGCGGTATTAAAAGAGGAGCGAGTCAGCGTATCCTTGCCTGACTCCCACACGTTTAACCAGTCGGCACGATAGACTTGGTACTGATCAAATAAATCTGCAATGCGCTCGGCAAGTTGGTAGCGCTTGCGCGTATCCGGATCATCTTCTAAATAGCGCGCCAACGGCGCAAATCGCGGGTCATCAAGCACCTCCGGCAGTAGGTTAAGTAGCTGCCAACGTAGCTGGCTCTTATCGAAAGGCGAATGGGAGGGCACGCTTCCTTCACCTTCAACTGCTTCAATCACCTGCCGGTAGGCTATCCACTGAAACCGTGCCGGTAGCATTACATCTGCTCCCAAACTGATACCGCGCCCGGCGTCGCCTTGCGTTTCTGCCATCGATATTTTTAGCCATTGAGCAATCCCGTTGCTCTGTACTAAAAAAGTAGTTTTTTCCAGCGGGTGCAATGGGCGGTGGGCAAGCCAAGCCATTGTGACATCGCGGAGATCTTCCATACGATTGCCTTGAAGGACGATGAGCCCCTGGGTTTTTTCATGATTGGCACTACCGATTGCAGGAGCAGGCATACACACGTCCTTGCTAAGAAAAATAAGAAGGCAAACAGTTTATCGAAAAACTAAGCCTAATGAGATCTTTAGCTTAAGTGTGTTGTGCGACAAAGGGTGTCGTCAATACGACTACACATCGTAGCGCTGGGACAGCCGGCGGGCCTGATTAATGGCCTTTTTGGCTCTTTGACCAAGGCGGCGGGTTCTGGCTGGACTACATCTGTTGGGAGAGACTATGGATGCATTCTGCTGTTCGCGCAGGGCGTCATGGTCCTGTTACAGGTGCGTTTTCTTATGCCGAATTTTGCGGACACAACGAAGTAATTCCGAACCAGAAAACCACGCCCTAATCTTTCAGAATGCGTGGTGGCTGGAAATATTCTGATGCAACCTTTTATCTATTGCGTACGCATACGCGTCTATTCACTCTTTACAAAATGTTTGCAACTTAGTCCTGGCTCATTAAATTTTGGCAGGTAAGATGTACCTTAAGCAGTCGTGGTGCTGTATCGAAAACATAATAATTGAGAGAGATGTTGAGTGGATAACTTGGTTAAAATCGAGAGCAAAGCAGAGTACATGCAACTGAAACCTCTACTTGAATCATGGATAGATGCCATTCATGACTATTGTGAGGTTCATAAGCACGAAGAAAATTGCTGGTGGCACAACGAACGGGCTTCAATCAGCATATTGGCGGGGGCTGCATGGAGAGGTGAAAAGAAGTTAGGTCCCTGGGTAGCGCTGGAAGAATTTATTGCTAACAAACATCACTCGGTTAAGGAAGAAAAAGAAGGGGGGGTGGAGCCCGATTATCCAAGGGATAGACTTGGGCGCTGTGACTTGTACGTTAGCAACAAAAATACCTCTTTCGCATTTGAAGCTAAACAGGCCTGGCAATCTATTGGTCGTCAAAGCCCTTCAGGTTGGGCTAATGTGGGGATTGGTCTGGAAGAAGCATGGGATGACGCTGGGAAATTACAGGTCTATGAAGCTAACCACAGGTATGCAGCTACTTTTATTGTGCCATATGTGACGCTCAACGAGCTTCCCGATGGTGAGGAAGACCAAAAAAGGTATATAAGGGACCGAGTAGAAAGTTGGCTGAAGAACTGCGATGGCTTTGAACGCGTTAAGGGAAGGAAAGTTGCTTACGCGAGTTATTTTCCATATGAGTGCTTAGCATACTTTAACGATGAAATAGGAAGGCTTTTCCCAGGTATAGTACTAGTCATCGAAGAGAGAAAAAGAGCTGGCTAGTCTTTTAAAGTAAGTTGTTAAATCGTTGCTTAATAAAGCTAGAAACCCAGCGCTTGTGGTGCTGGGCTAACCCACCAGAGAATTGTGCTCGACTAAGCTATGTGCGGTGCTTTTACGCATGGCATTTTCACGGCTTAGTCGTGTGAAAATTTAACTCTGAACAACCTGTACCCTGCTTCCATAGCCTTAGCTGCCCAAGCTGGATGACATGCATCAATACGACGCAGTCAAAGAGAATTCGCGAAAAAAGACGCTGCCGTTGCCCTGTGCTATCAGTTTTCTAAATTCAACTAATAAGTGTAGCACCTGCGGTTTTAAGTGGCCCTGAGTATTCACCTAAGAACACCTGGGCTGGGGTTCGGTATCCCAGCCGCTTTCTTGGTCTATCGTTTAGCTTATTGACGATACTTCGTAGCTCGGCATTGGTCACTTTTCGGAAACCAGTAACTTTAGAAAAATACTGTCTAATCAGGCCATTGGTGTTTTCATTGGTACCACGCTGACATGAGCGGTACGGGTCGCAAAAATAGGTCTTTGCGGAGACATCATTTTAAAAATTTAAATTGCTAGCTTTGCACTCTAAGAAGTCTCTAAAGTACACTCAGTGTACTTTTAGAGCACATTTTCAGCGATGTAATGTTTAATATTGTTGGCTTGAAGTAATAGTGTCAACGCCAAGTGCGCTGAGAGTATCTGTGGAGTACTGAAAAGTACACACAGCGTACTTTGAGCGCTGGTAAAAAAACCACGCATTATTTGAACAATCATCTTGGTTACGAAATTTAAAACGTGTGATCACTAATAGCTGATTTGGTATCTGATGCAAATAAAAATCACATTCTCATACAATACCGCATCGCGACCGCCTCCCATGCAACTACTACTTGCATGAGAGGGGGTGGCGATGCAATAGAATTTTTAAGAAGAGCTCTCAGATTATTAGTGGATGAGGTAACTGAAACAATTAAAAAACGACATTCTCATGCAATACCGCACTGTACCCCCCTCTCATGCAAGTAGTAGTTGCACGAAAGGGGGGCATGATGCATTAGCTTTTTAAGAAGAGCTCTCATAATTTTTATTCGAATTTTGGGGCTTCCATGCAATAACTACTTGCATGGAAGGGGGGAGGGGCACATTACGTTGACTTAATTGCATGGGAGGGGCTTTCATGCAATAGATAGTTAATTGCATGAAAGGGGGTATATGAGTCGCGGCTCGACAATGCGGCAATTCCACATCACACAGATGCTGGTTGAGTTTGTTGAGAATTTTTGGGGCAACACCAACAAGATCGGCGATATGGTAGTGGATTGATTTGGTGGCTTCGGCTCAACAATGATTGCCTGCGAGAATCTACATCGTCACTTCCGGCTCATGGAACTAGATCAAAAATACTGCGAGGTGATTAAAAATCGAAGGTAGTAATTCACTGGCAAGCAACGCTTGAAGACTCCAACCCATCGTTTACTAAAATCGCTGCTGGCCGTGAGGCTGTTGGCTTGGTGATCCCTCCAGAACCCGAAACGGAAACGGTATCGCAGAATCCAGAACTAGTACCAGCCTGAAAAGGGATGGTTGCAAAAGGCAGAGTTAGGAATTAGCAGTCGATCAATGACGCCGTGAAAAAAGCGAGGGTGCAGCTTTTGTTGTTGGCGCAATTGTAAAAATACGAGATGACAAGTCCTGCCCCTGCGACGGGACGTATGTAAAAGTGAAGTAAATAGTAAATTCGCCTCACCTTAGTTAATGTTACCCCTGTATAAGCAAGTAACAAACAGGGGATTTGACGATGGAAAATGAATTAATAACTGGGGGCTTGCTGCTGCTAGCTCTTCTAGGGTGTTCTTTCCTGGATTCATAGAATAACCGCAGCACTTTGGATCACACAGTAGAGGAAGGAGGGCCAGCGCCGGTACCCTCTCGACTTTACCGACCAAAGTGAAGCAGAGAATGGGATACCGACAACTGACCCAGGCCCAACGATACCAAATTTTCGCTTACCTTGAGACTGGCATCAGCCAGCGACAGATAGCCAAGGCTATCGGGGTTCACAGCAGCACCATTAGCCGGGAGATAAAACGCAATGGGCTTACTGCTGGCTATGCGCCTGAGCAGGCTCAATTGAGAAGTGATCGGCGTCGACGCAGCGCCTGGAAAGTGACGAAGCGACTGCCCAGCCTAATTCGATGGGTCACTGATCAACTGATGGACGAATGGAGCCCCCAGCAAATTAGTGGCTTCATGGCGAATGCCAACGGGGTTTACGTAAGCCATCAGTGGATCTATGCGTTAATCTGGGACGACAAGAAACACGGCGGCGAATTATGGAAGCGACTCCGCCTACCACGCCAGCGGCGCTATCAGCGTCAATTGGCCAAGCATGCGGGATTGGGCAAAATTCCACACCGGGTAGGCATTGAACAACGCCCTGTCGACGTGGAAGAAAGGCGCTATATCGGCCATTGGGAAGGCGATACGGTGCTCAAGGGCCACAAAGAATCCGGCCTAGTGACCCTGGTCGAGAGACGCAGCGGATACCTCTTGGCAGCGCGCCTGCCGACGATCACAGCCACAGGGGCGGCCAAAGCGATGACCCGGTTATTAAAACCACGCCGAGGTGCAGTGCGAACCATCACCTTGGATAACGGTTCGGAATTCGCCGAGCACCGACAGGTTGCCAAGGCCGTCTCGGCCACGACCTATTTTTGCGATCCGTACCGCTCATGCCAGCGTGGCACCAATGAAAACACCAACGGACTGATCCGCCAATATTTCCCGAAAGGGACGGACTTCCGAAAGGTGAGCGACTCAGCACTGAGGCGAGTCGTTGCCAAGCTGAATAACCGCCCCAGAAAACGCTTGGGATATCGGACACCGGCACAAGTGTTCCTGGGAGAGTATTCAGGAGCGTTGGAAACCGCGGGTGCTGCGCTTAATGTTTGAATTCAGGTTTTATGGATTGACCTCGCTGAAAAATAAGAAAAAAAGCAAGCTAATAGCCAGTCTGGAGGAGGCACTAGCTACTAGAGATGGAGAAATATCAAACCTGAGTGGCAGGGTTGAGCACTTAATTAAATACCAAGCTATTGAAGATGCTGAGGCAGAAGCCACTAGGTTGATACTTGATGCCAAAAAAGAGGCTGGTCGCTTGTGGCAGGAGTCTGATCTGGAGTGTAAGCGGCTGTTGGCGGAATCACTAAAAGCTCGTGAAAATGCAGGTTTGGATGCGTTAAGCGTGCGAAGAAAGGCAGGAGAACAGTCAGATAAGATGATTTCTGATGCCCGAGAAGAAGCTAAGGCTATTCGCGAGCGCGCTAAGAATGTTGATAGTAAAGCCCAGGAAGTGCTTGCAGGTGCGCATGATCGCGCTAGCGACATTATTGCCAATGCTCGCAAGCAGGCTGAAGAAACAGCTGGTGACGCACTCAAAGCAGTAGAAAACGCCAAGCTTTATGAACGCACTGCGCAAGCCATGAAGAATATTATTGAGGGGTATCACGACGATTACATAGTGCCTAACGCCAGCCTGCTTGATGATTTGGCCGAAGACTTTTCTCATAAAGATGCTGGGCAGCGGCTAAAGCAGGTTCGCAAACAAAGCACTGACATGGCTAAGAATGGCCGTGCTGGTGATTGCGATTATGTTGAGCGTATCCGCCGCGAATATGCCATCCATTTTGCTGTCGATGCATTTAACGGAAAGGTGGATTCAATTCTTTCCAAGGTAAAGCATGACAATTACGGAAAGCTCCGCCAAGGCATAATGGATGCTTTTGCGCTGGTCAACCATAACGGCAAGCCTTTTAAAGACGCGCGCATTACTGATCTCTATTTGCAGGCCAGGCTTGAGGAGCTGAAGTGGGCAGTCTCCGTTATGGAGCTCCGTAGAATCGAGCAAGAAGAGCAGCGCGCCATTCGAGAGCAAATGCGCGAAGAAGAGAAAGCGCGAAGGGATTTTGAGAAGGCTATCAAAGAGGCAGAAAAAGAAGAGAGGATGCTGGCCAAGGCCATGGCCGAAGCACGAAAACAGCTTGAAAATGCCACTGAAGCTGAGCGCTCCCAGTATGAGGCTCGGCTTGCAGAGCTTGAGCTTCAACTACAAGCCGCGGAGTCGAAAGAACAGCGTGCGATCTCCATGGCTCAGCAGACTAGGCGCGGTCATGTTTACATCATCTCTAATGTTGGCTCGTTTGGTGAAAGCGTTTTCAAAATAGGAATGACACGTCGTTTAGAGCCCCTTGATCGTGTACGCGAGCTAGGTGACGCAAGTGTTCCTTGAATCGCCCCGGGTTTCGTAGACACCTCTAGGCCTTATACTAAAGGCATCTAGGAGGATCCATGAACCGTCCCCGTTACACTGAAGAATTCAAAATCGAAGCCGTTAAACAGGTGGTAGAGCGCGGCCATCGCGTTGCCGAAGTCGCTGAGCGGTTAGGCGTGTCAGGCCACAGCTTGTACCACTGGATCAAGCGCTACGATAAGCCGGTAGAACAACGACAAGAAGATGATGATCTCCACGCTGAAAACCGTCGTTTGAAGGCTGAACTAAAGCGCGTGTCAGAAGAGCGAGATATATTAAAAAAGGCCACCGCGTACTTCGCCAGGGAGTCCGACTGAGGTACGCGTTTATTCAAAACCATGCGAGCCAATATCCGATACGGCGTTTGTGCCGCATGATGGCCGTGCATCCTAGCGGCTACTACGCATGGTGCAAAAAAGTACTGTCTAATCGAGACCGGGATGATCAGCGTCTCTTGGGATTGGTCAAGCATGCGTGGCTTGAAAGCGGCGGTGTATATGGTTATCGCAAGGTCTACCAGGATTTGCGTGAGGCTGGCGAAGCCTGCGGTAAGCACCGAGTGGCCCGCCTGATGCGTAGGGAAGGTTTACGCTCCCAGACGGGCTACCGACGACGCCCTGGCTGCTATGGCGGTGGAAAACCGGCTGTTGTATCACCTAACCATTTAGACCGTCAGTTTGAAGTAACAGCGCCAAATGTTGCTTGGGTGACGGATATCACGTACATCCGAACATACGAAGGCTGGCTTTACTTAGCGGTGGTTATCGACCTGTTTTCTCGTCAAGTGGTTGGCTGGTCGATGAAGTCTCGTATGACCTCGGAATTAGTGCTGGATGCTTTGTTATCGGCAGTCTGGCGACGCAAGCCGCAAGGATCGGTGATGGTGCATTCGGATCAAGGAAGCCAGTTCAGCAGTGGAGACTGGCAAAGCTTTCTGAAAGCTAATCAGTTGGTGGGCAGCATGAGTCGACGTGGTAACTGTCATGACAACGCCGTTGCTGAAAGCTTCTTTCAACTCCTCAAGCGAGAGCGAATCAAGCGACAGATTTATTCGACACGCGAAGCGGCTAGACGTGACGTGTTCAATTACATTGAAATGTTCTATAACCCAAAGCGCCGACACGGGACAAGTGATAACTTATCACCGGTTGAGTATGAAAGGCGTTACTTTAAGAGCCTAACGGGTGTCTAGAATACTCGGGGCGATTCACCTTTCTCGTTTGATGTGCATGCCATGATATTCTCAGAGGATGCGCCAACGCTTGAACGTGAGCTGCACAAGAGGTTTGCTGCCCATCAGGTCAATCGCCTTAATGCACGAAAGGAATTTTTCAATGTGCCTCTTACTCAGGTGCGTGAGGTAGTGGATGATCATCAGGCTGAGGTTCATTGGACAATGAAGGCAGAGGCCTGGGAATATCGAGAGTCTCTTGCGGTTATCGAGAGTGAGCATAAAGAGCAAGCTGCTATTACCCAACTCAGAACTAGCACAGCATAGAGGATGCGGCTGAAAACTTCTCTATGGCGCTGGCAAAGTGGGGTGCGCGAAACTGTGCGCTATTTAATTAAATACCACATGCTGTATTAGCTCAACGGCTGCCCTACTATGTTCCTAGGCTGGCGCTGAATAGTTCTAGCCGCCACAGACCATTAAGCCCTGCCGGTCACCCGACGGGAATTTTTTATTTAATTTTTCTTTGTAGCTGCCGATAGATAGCCTTAGACACATAAATGGAGGCACTATGGCAAACCCTATATCATGGTTATTGAAAAAGTTATTTGGTCTGTTCTCTAAGCTTGAGACGGAAACTAAAGAAAAAATAGTCGATATTATCGTAGAAGCATTTCAAGGCTTATTTCGTAGATATTTTCAGCAAATGCGTGATCAAGAGACGAATGCTGAGCAAGCTAAGACTTCAGGGAGCAACTCCAATGGTGCGAGCTCGGGAGGCCGTCAATGAGCAGTTTTTATAATTACTACACTTTTCAAAAAGCCCCGGAAAATCGAAATCTTCTTGCAAAGAATAGTTCCTTCCCGGTTGTCATAGCTGAAAGCGTAGTTTCCGCTGCAGAGAAGACTGATTTACCAAAGGATGTGAAAAGCGCACAGCTTTATGATCTGGCCAAAAATATCGCTGAAGATGATGGCTTTGTTAAAGAGTTAAGTGATGCCATTGGTGAGCCCAAGCGGGAAGAAACAGAAGATATGTTTGTAGAACGTTCTTCTAAAAAGATGAAGGAAATGCTGATGGCTAAGCTGAAAAAATCTTAATCATCCACCTGTAATTATATTAATTAGCCTCGCTTGTTGCGGGGCTTTTTGCTTTCCGCATTTCCTTTGGGGGTCATTTAATGCACCTTACCCCCTTCATGCGGGACTTTCTTACATCAAGTGAATTTAAGCCTGTGAACACTTCTGTCCAAGCGTACGGTGTCAACATGTGCGGCTTCCTGGATACGCTGGCATTTGCTGAGATCGGCATGGTGAACTTGAGGGTCCGTGTACCAATAACGGTTACTGCCTCAATGCTGGGCCCATCTCCAGCAAGCTGATTTTAATGACGGATTATGACGACGACACGCAGAAGTTGGTTCATATCCGGAAGTGCTTGAGCTCAACCGCGGGTAGGTTGGTATCAGCAGCTAATCTGTTACTGGTTGAAATATCGAGACCAGTTGGGCCTGTCTGACTTTAGCCCCTTGAGCCAGGACTCAGCAAATACGAGAGTAGAAGTCGCTTCCGCTTATCCAGCAAGGTCAGCATCGCTGATGCTATCAATTGATGCCGGAATATCTGGGCCCTCGCTGCCAGGTTTTGGTTATGGACAGCATGAGTACTCATTAGAACGCCTGCTGTATGAACACAAGCGTGCCCACTGCGTGTTGTGTGACGAAGATAAGACTTGGTATGAGCGCGTAGTATTAAAGAGCCGTGCCACCTGACTAACACAGGCTGCCAAGATGTCACTCACGAGCTCAAAGCGAAAAGAAAAACGCACACCATGCTAAATCGCGACCCAAACAACTGACAGTGGCTTGTGAATGCTATCCCCTGACTAATATTGGGAGCTGCCACGTTCATCGTTGGGTGTATCAACGTCCTACATTGACCTCGGAGCGGCGCCTGCCTAAGGTATTGATGAGTGCAATTGTGAGTACGATACTTTCACTGTCCCTTTACACATTGTTGCTCTGGATTGCAGAAAGCATGGGCTGGCCGTCGGTGCTGGCATTCGATGGTTGTACCTTTCAGGCGTACATGGGCGTCGAGTGGATCCGCAATAAAGCTGCTGACTTTATAAAGTCTTCATCAGGGGCGGGGTAAGAAATGGTCACTCGTCTTAAGTGCAGTTCGAACCCTCGAACGCTTGCCAATGCGGTTTCTTGGCGTCATTTGCAGCCTCGCATAATTTCATCACATGAGGTCGAGCCTCTCAAATGCTTGCCAGTGTGGTTTCATGGCATCATTGTTGAGAATGATCAAGCAGAAGTGGGCGGAGTAGATGCCTGCGAAAATCGTGGCTATGCATCAGGTTGACCTTCGAGCGTAGTTATTAATCTAAAAAAATCGTCAGTAAGCAGCCCCAGACGTGGAGGCAAGAACCTTGACTCCGTGGCGTCGGAACGTTTTGATAGGATTGCGACCTTTAGTCATCTTGCGATTAAGATAATCGAGGACAAGCGGGCCGCAATCAAGTGGCTGTCTCGTTCGAGCAAAATGCTTAGAGACTAGGGCACCTATCATGCTTTATGGAAAGGGGACCGGAGCAATGCAGGTTCGGCGTTTTCTACATGCTATTGAGTGTGGCTGAGTGACATGAACGGTTAATGTGCCGGCCCTTCTAAAAATTGAAGGATTACATTTATAGCAATGAAACATTGCCGTGTGGGTATAAAAATTCTTGCATCATAACAATTCAAAGAGCTAAATTATAAAGCGCAATGTTGTGTGGTGCTAATTAAAAAGTAAAAGTGGGGGTAGGTAATGTTTTTAGTTTGTATTAGAGGATTGGTGAGGGGGGGTGGTAAGCTAAAATGATATTGTATTTTTTTATAATTTTTATAGTCAGGAAGGTGTTTTATACTATAATATTATTGTACCATTAAATTTAATAAGGTGAAATTTATGAGCGAGTTATTACAGTTTTTAATTGGCGTTTCACCAATTTTGATCATTATGTTTGGGACGCTAATTGCAGCGGGGTATGTTCTTCGGCGTCGAAAAAATGAAAAAAAATAACTGATGTGATCTGTTTAGGTGATATCAATATAGCCAAGATAAGATAAATTGATTTATTGTGAATAATGAAGTTTAAATCTTCCTGTTTACTGTTGTAGGTTAATTTTAGGCTTGGGCTTCGATAAAGCCTGCTGTCTGACTCTGACAGTGAATTAATGAGTACTCTAAGCTGAATTATATTTTGATAATTATTTACAAAAGTGCTTGTTTGAAAATTCTTTTCATACCAGATTAAAGCGCTAAGTGCCTTATCGTACAGGGAGGGGTTGCTAGGTTTTTTTCGCAAAGAACGGTCACAAACAAACCGTAACAGAAGCAGGAGTGTAGCGACCAAGTGGACTTTTTAGCCGCGATTGATCTTCCTTTGATAACTTTCATTGATGTTGAAGCGTCCGGGCTTGGGCCCAGCAGCTATCCAATAGAGCTTGGGTGGGCCGACACATTAGGTAACAGTGAAGGCTTTCTTATTTGCCCCCTTGATGAGTGGTCGCATTGGGATCATGTTGCAGAGTCTATACACGGGATCGCTCGTGATGAATTGTTCGAGCGAGGGTTAAATGTCGTTGATGCTGCGGAAAAGCTGAATGACATGCTCGGCTTTGAAACAGTGTTTTGTGATGCTTTGGATTCAGATTTTTTCTGGATTAGCAGGCTCTTCGATGCCGCAAACATAGAGCCTTCGTTCCAATTAGCTGATTTTCATCAGCTGCATAAATTGCTCAGCAAACAGCACATATTGTCGCTTCAACACGTACTTAAAGACCTACCTATACCTCACCGCGCGCAGGCTGATGCTGAGCGTTACGTTAAAGCAATCGTCGCGGGTTACCAGAATTATGGCGCTTGCTAATACAAGCCGTGGTTCTTGTATTCTGGATTTCCTGGCACACTTTTTAAACAGCTTAAGGTTCCCTCACTCACCGCATTATTGTTGGGCGTGCCTAATACAGCAAGTTGGCAACTGCGAATGCTATTCTGCTTTAAAAGTTAAACTAATCCCATTGTACGTTTATTGACGATGGCACATCGATCCAGTGTTCGATTAAACCAAACGGCCTATGATTAACGAGGGTCATACGTCATCGCGGCTTCCCGAGATTAACTCCGCGACAGTGTCATACTCACCTCTGTAGGCGAAAACGAACCTGTGGCGCTCTGTGAGATACCCTGTATACACTTGGAGAGCTACTCCCTCTGTGCGAAGCCCATGCACCTGAGAGAAAGAGGTCATAAAATGGCAGCGTATGAAGCGAACCAACCGTGAGCTTTATGGCCCTTTTTATTGTCAGGACTGCTGTTGTAAGCCCACAAGAACATTAGAAAAGTTGAGCGAGGTAAGAGTTGAGACAAGACGGCGCGCGAATAAAACGCAGTTTCTAATTTACCTGCGGCACCGACATGCCTCGGTATGCCATATTCCGCTCGTCATTTCATTGAAATAATTTTTTGGGTAGCTTCACTTCACTAGTAATTTTCGAGAGTCCGAGGGCTCGTACTTCAATCATATAATCATGCTTATATCTTAGTACCACTCATTTTAAGAGGGGCGCTTTGGACGCCAGCGTTCCTAGGGAAGCTCTGAAAAAGTCACTGCCATCAGTGATAATACGGCTATCGTCAACTGCATAGGATTCAGTGCTGCCATGGATCAAATCACCTTCTCCGAAGCCGAGTACCAGAACAAGAAGAGAAAGACTCGCCGCGAACTCTTTCTGGAGCGGATGGACAAGCTGATCCCCTGGACGCAGCTGGAGAAGAAGATAGCCCGTTATTACCCCAAGGGCGAGAGCGGGCGGCCTCCGTATCCGTTGTCTGCCATGCTCCGCGTCCATTGCATGCAGTTGTTTTACAACCTGAGCGATCCGGCCATGGAAGACGCCCTCTACGAGATCGAGTCCATGCGCCAATTCGCCGGTTTGAAACTAGACCGATTGCCGGACGAAACCACGATTCTCAAGTTTCGCCATTTTCTGGAACACCACGGCCTTGGCAAGGTGCTGTTCCAGGAAGTGAACAACCACCTAGAGAAAAATGGCCTGATGCTGCGCGAAGGGAGCATTGTCGATGCCACTATCATCTCTGCGCCTAGTTCCACCAAAAACAAAAAAGGCGAGCGCGATCCGGAAATGCACCAGACTAAAAAAGGTAGCTCTTGGCACTTTGGCATGAAAATGCATATAGGTGTCGACGATAAGCTTGGGTTGATTCACAGCATCGAGACCACGGCTGCCAATGTCCATGACATTGTGCCTGCCGATAAGCTCCTTCACGGTGAAGAGCAACGCGTCTTCGGTGATGCCGGTTACCTGGGTATTCAAAAACGCGACGAGCACAAGCACCGCAACGATATCTCTTGGTATATTGCCAAACGGCCTGGCACCCGCAAGAAGCTAGATGCCAGGCGACAGAAAGTCGAAAACATCAAAGCCAGTATCCGTGCCAAGGTGGAGCACCCCTTTCGGTACATCAAACAAGTTTTTGGTTATGGCAAGGCTCGCTATCGTGGACTGGCCAAAAACACTCAGCGCCTGCACTTGCTGGCGGCGTTCAGCAACCTGCTGATCAGTGAGAAATACCTATGGGAATAAGGCGATTGCGCTCCTTTCCCGCTCAATGAGCGGGAAAGGAGCAAAAATACACAAAGAAAGGGAGAAGAGTGTCTGAATTTTCGATTTTTTGTCGGCTCAAGTAAGCGTTGATGAATATCGGCAGTTATTCAGACCTTCCCTAGCTTGATGAGTGCATGCTCATAGTTTTCGCTTCCCTGTCTAGAAACCGCCGGAAATGGTACTGCACCGTTTCAGAATTACCATGCGAGGTATTGACCAAGAAAATGTAGTCCACTTTGCTATGGCGGCGACATGTACCGCTAATACCCTCAGACGGCGCAGTGACAGCCGCGAGTACCGGGCGAAAAAATAGAGTGGTGGCGCTAAGGTGCTCTGGGTGAATGTGAAAATCAAGAAAGCCGACGACGTAGCGACTGATTGAAAAATAAATTCAAGCGGCAAATCCGTGACGAAGTTGATCAAGAAGCGTTACAACGGACTTGTACCCCGGTGTGGTTGCAGTAGCCTCCAGCGCAGTGCGCCCTTCGAACGCTTTTCGCGGCTTATTAAGCCAAATATCTGATTTTCGTTTGTTGCGGAAAATCGATGTTGCGAAGAGTGTTGCCATAATAGCTCGATAAAGTTTGTCACCCTCGCAGGGGGTGAGAGGCTTTCCTTTATTCAATCTACGCTTGAGAGCATTTTTACTGATAATACCCAGCTCCCCAGCGTTCACGCCATATTCGGCGACCCTATCAATAGCCGACAGAGGGGCTCCCTGTCGGATCAGTACATCTAAGCTGTGATCCTCACTAGCACCGAATAGTACAGCCACTTGTCTCTCAAAATTACTTTCACAGTCGGTTGACGATGGCATGATCATTTCCCTACAGGAGTTGCTAACGGTAAAGATAGTAGATCCAGTTTGGAAAGGGCAGAGATAGGGGGCAAGCAAAAAATGGCATTATAGGTGGCTACGGGAATGGATCAATTCGTGCACGGCATGTGCTAAGGTTAATTTAAGGTCGGGGTTCGGTCGAGGCTGTGTGAAAACTGTTAAGCCGTCCAGAAGTTGATGCCCGTACGCGAAATCTGGAGAAATTTCGCAATGAAGATGACTCAAATTTAGCGAGGGAGCGCGATTTTTGATCATTTTTTGGCCGGACCGAGACTCTTCAAGCGTTTTCACACAGCCTCGGCCGATAGCTGCAATGGGAAAAAACGTACTTTGAGCGCGACGTCGACCCTCGTTTCTAAAATAATAAGTATGTAAGACAACACTTTCATTCCTTTGGAGGTTCCCCACGACGTTGTGGAATATCCGACATCGATGGTGCATTACCGCCTAATTCAGCAAGACGGCGCGCTGCTTTTACTCGCACATAGGTTTGCAACGCAGCTTGAACAATGTCTGATGGTTTATCTAAGCCTGGTTCGGCAAACTCTAGTGCCTGTGCATATAAGTCATCATCAACTTCAAAAGTGATTTTCATAGTTAGTCCATTGAATACTATGGTTATATATAGATAAACATTTATCCGTTACTGGACGCTCGCTTGTCAGCTTTTATAAGAAGTCAAACTTATAGATGTCATCCTTGTCGAGGTCTTTCCCATTCAAGATATCATTTAGTGCTTCTTCAAATGCATTAATAGTGTTCCAGTTTTTTGGCATAAAAGCGTAGGGGTTATTTCGATAGTGATCTTCTACAACACCATTTATTCCATGCGACTGAAGAATGTCAGAATCTAGGTCTGGTATTCCTTTAAATTGCATTATTTGTGCACAGGTCCTTCTTAAATCACGCGGTGTGAATTTCTCAAACTCTTCACCATCCATGACCGATAATGGTGAGTTAATCCACTTATTTACAGCGTCACTTAGGGTATTAATATCAATCGGTTTTTTGCCATTTGTAGACCAAGGGTATTTTGAACTGGGGTTGATGGAATGTGCTTCTTGCAATAATTTAATTGCTCTTTCAGTAAGAGGAACTAAATGTATACGAGGTTCAATTTTTCCCTTTCGATGTTCTGTCTTCAACACTCCTCTGCGTAAATCGTAGCTTGTCCACGGCTCTCGCGCTACCTGCATGACCCTTTGTCCACCAGTGGCGGTAAGAAAAAGTAAAAAACGCGTGACAACCGGGCCAACTGATTCGTACTTCAAGAATGAGTGCCAGAAATAATTGAGCTCCTTTGAGTTTAAAGATCTTTTTATGGCTTTTGTCTTGTGGTCTTTGGGTATTGATGAGACCGGGTTACTGTCTAAGCAATAAATTGACTTATTCTTGCGCTTAAGTGAGTGTTCATTTTTTAACCCAAACTCAAACGCTGTATGGAGATATGCCCGAACTTTTCCGGACATGCTCTTTGAGTTTCGGTCCCAAATGGGTTGTAATATCTCTATTATATCTTTTGGAGTTATTGAATTTGCTTTTTTGTTCATTATTATTTGGTGATTTTGCTTAAGCTCGTTATTTAAAACCCTTCTCAATTCCTTGATATACTCAATCCCTCTCGTTCCTTCCAGACTATCAATATAGTCTATGAATAGCTCTTCAAAGCTTGCCGTCTTGTTTTCTTCTTCAGCGGCTACTAATGCTTCTGAAAAGGCGAGTTCACGTTCACGAATTTCCCGCTCTTCAGCTTCCCTTTGCAACTCTAGATATTTCTTAACATCGCCGTGTTTAACGGCAATCGCTGACAAATCGCGTGCTTTATCGCGAATTTCTTTCAAGGTGAGACCTGATTTTTTGTCAGTGCGTTTGAATATGCCGATTTTAATTTTTGTAGATTTGCCATTCATCCGTACTCTGAAGTAAGCATCAATATCACCAGACTCGCGAGCCTCAAATATAGTGGCACCCGTCCCTCGTCCAGCTTGTGACTCTGTCGCCGTTTTGCCCTTCGGGAGCGCACGAATATCGGCATCTGTGAGTAGTCGTCTTTGAGAATTAGTATTTTTTTCCGTTTTCATTTTGCGTACCGTATGCGTGCCGTTTCTCGTGACACTATATGAGATCCAATGAGAGGAAACGGCATGGCAAATTACAAAATAAACCGAATTTGACACGTAGTATCAGTGGCTTATAATGTGGTACGCAGTTCTAGCTAACACAGTATGTGACTACATAAGTCATTAATTAGGTTGACTTGTAATCAGTAGGTCCCGGGTTCGACTCCTGGTGTCGGCACCACTAATTAGTGGTTAAAAGTTAAGCGTTAGAGAATTAGATTAAGCCGTCCGAAAGGGCGGCTTTTTCGTATCTGTAGTATCTATCCAGTATTGACGTTATCCACACCCACTACTTAGATATGCCTGTGGATAACGAGCTATCCATAATGCTTGCTTTCATCAGCATATACGTCAGATAACCAGCCAATGTTATAACCTTAAAGATAATGTTGCCTGCCCATAGTGCTAATAAAGATGCACTGCCTCGAAGGCCGCCAATGGTTCACTGTCATCGCCCAGCAGCACAAGCTTTGAGCCATCCACACTCCATGCTGTTACTTGCTTGAGTGCGGCTAGAAAATTTCGCTCAGTTTTCATTTGAGGCGCAGGGCAGGCCATTTTAGTGCTGGCGATTTGCCCAAATGCGATGCGATCGTTTGCCATCAGGTAGCTGCCCATCAGGGTATTACAGCCGGTAGCGCCGGCTAAGCGGGAAGCCTCTTGATGAAGAACCAAATGCGCTTCACGGAAATTCTCATGGGTGACGACCGGCGCTCCATCAAGCGTCACCAGCTTCCAGTAGGTGTTGATCAATGCTTCATTAGGGTGATGCGCTGTCTCGTGGGTATCCATTGTTGCTGAGGAGCACCCGGCGGTTATTAATAGCGCGCTGATAAATCCATAATTCGGTAGCCGCCTTTTCAAAGCATGATTTCCCATTTAGTTAGATAAAAAGATGAGTAACATTAGCCGCTATCATTGTGGCTTGAAGTGAGCTGTTTAGGTGACTTATTGCCTAACAAGCCACTTTTCAATTTTTTTCACGTAACCTACGTTATCAAACCAGAAATTATGCCTTGCGAGGGAATTTTAGTGGTCTAGGCTACTGCCTGCACGACGTTACAACCGTGCTCTTTGTTTATATGTACGCTAATCTTTATACGTGCAATATGTTCGATCTGAAACCTAATCATACAAGGAGTGGATTAGATGACAGTCAAAAGCACACCGCTAAATGCTGTAACCGCCCATAAGCAATATAGCGAAATGGCCGATACACCTAACGTTCATACTACTAATAGGAACGTTCGCAGTACGCAGGGTCAGCGGACACAGGGTCAGGATGCCTACCCGTCGCGCTTAGCCAGTGCTCCTGCACAAACCTGGCTGCCACGCCAAGATGCAGTGGTTAAGGGGCGTCAGCTTTCCGGCCCTTTAAGCCAGGCGCAACTTGATGAGTTTGAGCGTAAAGGGTTTCTGTTTATTCCCAACCTCATTGAAGGCGCAGAGCTTGAAGAGCTGCGCCAGGAAATGAAGGCGCTGATGAGCAACGATGAATATCTCAATCAAGACTTCAGTGTCACTGAGCCAGAGAGCCAGGAAATCCGCTCGCTGTTTGCGGTGCACTTCCTCTCTGAGCGGTTGGGAAAGCTGGCCAGCGATGAGCGTGTCGCGGGCGCCGCTCGTCAAATTATTGGCGACGACCCTTATGTGCATCAGTCGCGTATTAACTATAAGCCTGGATTTGCCGGTAAGGGTTTTAACTGGCACTCCGACTTTGAGACCTGGCACGCGGAAGATGGCATGCCTGCGATGCACGCGGTTAGCGCATCGCTGATCTTAACCGACAACCATGAGTTCAACGGCCCGTTAATGTTGATTCCCGGTTCGCACAAAAAGTTTGTGCCGTGCTTAGGGGAAACGCCTGAGGATAACCACAAAAGCTCGCTGAAAGCACAGGAAGTTGGCGTGCCAAGCCCCGAGGCACTTACCGAGCTAGTGGCTGAACACGGTATTGAAGCGCCAAAAGGCAAAGCGGGCGGTTTGCTGCTGTTTGATTGCAATACGCTGCATGCTTCTAACGCCAACCTATCGCCTGATCCGCGTAGCAACGTCTTCTTCGTGTTCAATCGCCAGGATAATCGCTGCCGGGAGCCTTATGCGGCGGCTAAACAACGGCCTGATTTCCTGGCTCATAGCCCTGATCAGCAGGCTCAGCAATATCGCTAACGTGCAGTGGGGAAACAAATTCATGGCTGAAGGGTGTGGAACCTTAGTATAGGTGGGGTAAACTGTTGCGCCTGTCGTTGCAAATGCGGCACGCATAATGAGAAGGAGAATACCCGCCATGCGTTTTGTTCCACAATTTACCGATGGCCAGGAGTTTCCCCACCCGCTGGGCAAGGTTGTCTGCATTGGCCGTAATTATGCTGACCATGCGAAAGAGTTGGATAATCCGGTTCCCACAGAGCCGCTGCTATTCATAAAGCCCTCCACCAGCGTTGTGGATCTCGCTAAACCGCTGGATCCGCCGTTTTCACTCGGTGACATGCATTTTGAAGTCGAGCTTGCGTTGTTGGTGGGTGAAACCTTAACCCACGCCACCCTGGATGAAGCCGAGCGTGCGATTGTCGGTATCGGGTTAGCGATGGATCTAACGCTACGCGATGTACAGACGAAGCTAAAAGAGAAAGGGCACCCTTGGGAAATCGCTAAAGGCTTTGATGGTGCTTGTCCGCTTTCGGCGTTTCTGCCGCTAAGCCGTGTTCCTAACTGGAATGCACTAGCATTCACGCTTGAGATTGATGGTGAAGAACGTCAGCATGGTGAAGGTGCTGATATGATTTTTGCGGTACCTACGCTGGTTGCCGAAATGAGCCGCCACTTCACATTGGAGCCGGGCGATGTGATTTTGACCGGTACGCCTTCAGGGGTTGGTGAACTGGTTCGCGGTTCAAAATTACGTTTAACCCTGACCGGCGGTTTGGAAGTTGAAACCAGCGTTGTCGAGTAGCGAATTGCTAGACAGTGTGGGATCGTAAAGAAACGCCACCCCAAAAATCAGGGTGGCGTTTCTGTTTGGCATAACCCAACACTTGCTATTTAGTGTGGGCTATTCAAGACGAGCTGTTCAAGACTGAGTTTCAAGATCGGTTATTCAAGATCGGTTATTCAAGATCGGTTATTCAAGATAGGTGTAGCCTTCCAGCCCTTCGCTTAGGCTCGCTGCGAAGCGCGCTTGCTCGTCAGCAGTAAAGCCGCTTGCGGCTAGCTGGTCGGTAAGCTTCTGCTTGAGCACATTGGCATTGAAGTTGACGTAGGCAAGCACCTGGGCCACCGAGTCCCCGGCTAGCGGGTTGGATAGCGTCCACTCGCCATCTGCATTGAGCGCAGCGTCTACGGAGTCGGTGTCGCCGAACAGGTTGTGTAGGTCGCCAAGAATTTCCTGATAGGCGCCCACCAGGAAGAACCCCAGCCAGCGTTCATCCTCTGAAGCCCACTCTGGAAGCGGCAGGGTGCTCTCTACGCCTTGGCCATCGACATAGCTGTCGATGCGGCCGTCGGAGTCGCAGGTAATGTCCTGAATCACTGCCCGCCGGGTGGGCGCTTGATCCAGCCCGCTAAGGGGCAGTACCGGGAAGATCTGCTCGATACCCCAAACGTCAGGCACTGATTGAAACAGCGAGAAGTTGACGAACAGTTTATCGGCGAGCTTCTCCGCCAGCTCGTCCATAATTTCCCGATGGGCACGGTTACGGGTATCCAGCTGGGTGCGCAGTCGCGCGCAGGCGGCCATATAGACCCGCTCGCCTTCAGCGCGGGCGGTAATATCACTCAACCCCATCACAAAACGTTCCTGCAACTCGCTCACAGCTTGAAGCAGGTCGTGCCAAGCTTCGACCAACATGCGCGGTTCTTGGGCAGTGGCGAGTTGTTCGAACACACGCCAGAGTAACTCAACTTGAGTATCCTCTTGGGCGTGTCGTTCAGGCGGGGTGTCATCAATACGCTCTTCGCCAATCACGTTGGTGATCAGCACCGCATGGTGGGCGGTCAGCGCGCGGCCTGATTCGCTGATGAGATGAGGCTGGGGCAGATCCGCCTCTTGGCACAGCTGGGCAAAGGCGCTGACGACGTTACGGGCGTATTCACGCATCGAGTAGTTGGCGGAGCAGAAGCTGCGCGAGCGAGTGCCTTCGTAATCGATGCCCAGACCGCCGCCTACGTCCACGGTGTCAATGGGCGCTCCCAGCTGCATCAGGTTCTGGTAGAAGCGCGCGCACTCACGCAGCCCGCGCTGAATATCGCGAATATTGGCGATCTGGGAGCCCAGGTGGAAGTGCACCAGCTGAAGACTTTCCAGCGCCTCCTCGCGACGCAGCGTGTCTACCACCTCAAGAATTTGGCTGGCGGTGAGGCCGAACTTAGATTTCTCGCCGCCGGTATTCTGCCATTTGCCTTTACCCACCGAGGCTAGGCGGGCGCGAAGGCCAATACGCGGAGTAACATCCAGTTCTCTCGCCTCTTCCAAAATCAACTGCAGCTCGGAGAGCTTTTCGACCACCAAATAGACCTTGTGGCCGAGTTTTTCACCCAGCAGCGCAAGCCGCACATACTCGCGGTCTTTGTAGCCATTGCAGACAATCAGCGAGGAGCCGCCGTCGGAAAGCGCCAGCACGGCCAGCAGCTCCGGCTTACTGCCCGCCTCCAGCCCCACACGGCCATTGCCGCGCTCGGCGGTAGCCAGAATTTCTTCGACCACCCGGCGCTGCTGGTTCACTTTAATCGGATAAACGGCGGTGTAGCCGCCCTGGTAGTCGCAGTCGCTCATGGCGGCATCAAAAGCGCCACACAGCTGCTCCACCCGATCGTGAAGAATATCGCTAAAGCGTACCAGCACCGGCAGGCGCAGCCCGGCACTTTGCAGCTGACGAACCAAGCCGCTCAGCGGTAGTGCCGGGCCTTCGGCATCACTACCCAGCGGCCGCACCAGGGCCTGGCCTTGGTCATCCACGTCGAAGTAACCGCTACCCCATTGATCGATATTCCAGGTGCGCCGTGCGCGAAGGGCAGGGCTAGTCGTAGCCATCACACTCATGCAGAAACCTCAGGTAGCGGCAGTGCACCGTGGGCAATGCGCGCAGTTAATATGGTTCGAAAACGCTCGGGGTCGTGGGGCGTCAAATCGTGGGCCGGAGGGTCAACATAGACCACCAGCAGGCGTGACAGCCAGTAGCGCAGTGCTGTCATGCGCAGCATGGTGGGCCATAGCTCCCGTTCATCTGCCGTTAACGGCCTGCGCGCCAGGTAGGCGCTCAACAGCGTATTGTAGCGCTCAGCGTTGAGCGTGCCATCGTCATTAGAGGCCCAGTCGTTGACCACAATCGCCAGATCAAACAGAAGATCCCCAGTGCAGCCGTTATAAAAGTCGATAATACCGCCAAGCTGGTCACCCTCAAACAGGGTGTTGTCGCGAAACAGATCACCATGCAGGGCGCCTTGGGGCAATTCACCGTGTTGCATAAAGGCGCTTTCGAAATCGTCGACTTCGTCCTTCATCAACGTTTGATCCGCGGGGCTTAGGTAACTCAAAACTTTATGGTGCATCACGTGCAGCCAGTTGAGATCCCGCGGGTTGGGGCGGTGGCCGGGAAAATGTTTTGAGACCACGTGTAGGCGACCCAAAGTATCGCCTAAGGCACGGCATTGGGCTAAATTGGGCGCTTCTGGATGGCGGCCAGGCAGGCGCGGAAATAGCAGCGCCGGCTTGCCCTCCAGGCTATGCAGCGCGATCCCTTCACGATCGTGAATCGTGCCGGGCACCGGTAAACGGTGCTCGTCCAAGTAGTCCAGCAGTTCGACAAAGAACGGCAGTTCCGCGTGCTCGCCCTGTTCGAACAGGGTTAACACCAGCTCGCGGTGGTCGGTAGTCACAAAAAATGTCGAATTTTCGGTGCCGTTCGCGACTCCCTTAAGGGAAACAAAACTGCCCACATCAAATTTTTCTAAAAACGCGGCGACCTGTGCGTCGCTAAGCGGAGTAAATACAGCCATGAGAGTCTCGCCCAGGTTGCTAAGCCCATTATTGTAGCGGCTTGGTCGCTCAGTTGGCAGCGTTGTTGTGATAAGAGAGTCGAGTTTGGTTCTGCAGGCTGCCTGTGCAACGCGTATCATATGAGTCACTCTTATTGGCAATTCTTTGAAGCAATTTTATTTAACAATGGAACTTGGTTATGGCTCGCGCTCCGATCGTCCTCGTCGATGGCTCTTCCTATCTGTACCGTGCCTTTCATGCGCTGCCGCCGCTAACGACCTCCAATGGTCAGCCAACGGGCGCGGTGAAGGGCGTGTTGAACATGCTCAAGCGGCTGATTAAGGATTACCCTGAAAGCCCTATGGCCGTGGTGTTTGACGCGCCGGGCAAAACCTTCCGTGATGACCTGTACAGCGACTATAAAGCGCACCGTCCGCCGATGCCTGATGATCTGCGCAGCCAGATCGCGCCACTGCACGCCTGCGTAAAAGCGCTGGGCCTGCCGCTGCTGTGTATTGAAGGCGTCGAAGCGGACGATGTGATTGGCACCCTGGCCCATCACGCCACCCAGGCGGGCCGCGATGCAGTGATCTCCACCGGCGATAAGGATATGGCGCAACTGGTCAATGCCCATATCACCCTGGTGAATACCATGAAGGATGAAACCCTGGACGAGGCGGGCGTAGAAGAAAAATTCGGCCTGCCGCCCGCATTGATTATCGATTTTCTCGCCCTGATGGGTGACAAGGTGGATAACATTCCCGGCGTGCCCGGCGTAGGGGAAAAAACCGCTATCGGCCTGCTACAAGGCATGGGTGGTGGGCTGGAGACCATTTATGGCGATTTAGAGCGAGTAAAAACGCTCACCTTCCGGGGCGCCAAAACCCTGCCCAAGAAGCTTGAAGAGCATCGCGAGCAGGCGTTTCTCTCCTATCAGTTGGCCACCATCAAAGTCGACTGCGAGTTGCCGGTGGGCTTGGACGATTTAGATATTGCCCATCCGGATCGTGAAGCGTTGGTCACCCTGTATAAAGAGATGGAGTTCCGCCAGTGGCTGGGCGAGCTGCTGGAAGGCAAAGACGAAGGTGTGGATGACGTTAAAGGCGGCGAGCCTGCGCCTGCAAGCGCCGAGGAAGTTAGTAGCGAATCCGAGAATGCGAGCACTTTTGTGCAAGCCTCTGTCCGTGAAGATCAGGTCATTCTCGAACAGGCAGACTTCGAGCGCTGGCTGGATCGACTGCAAAACGCCGAGCGCTTCTGCTTTGATCTGGAAACCACCAGCCTTAATTACATGGACGCAGAAATCGTCGGGGTTGGCTTTTCGCTGGAAGCGAGGGAGGCGGCTTATATTCCGCTTGCCCACGACTACCTGGATGCACCTAAGCAGCTTGACCGCAAAACGGTGCTGGCGGCGCTAAAACCGCTGCTGGAAGACCCGACAAAAACCAAGATTGGCCAAAACCTCAAGTACGACATTTCCGTGCTGGCCAACTATGCGATTTCCGTGGCAGGCCCTTTTGCTGACACCATGCTGGCCTCCTATGTGCTCAACTCCACCGCCACCCGGCACGATATGGATTCGCTGGCGCTCAAGTATCTGGGTGAAAAGACCATCTCCTTTGAAGAGATTGCCGGTAAGGGCGCCAAGCAGTTGACCTTTAACCAGATCGCCCTGGAACAAGCGGCGCCTTATGCCTGCGAAGATGTTGATATTACCCTGCGGCTGCAGCAAACGTTGCGTCCCCAGGTCGAAAGCGAAGGGCGCCTGGCCGAAGTGTTAGACAATATCGAGCTACCGCTGATCAAGGTGCTCTCGCGCATTGAACGCAACGGGGTAGCGGTAGATGCCGAGCTACTGCACAAACAGAGCCAACAGTTAGAGCAGCGCATTGGCGAATTAGAACGCGAGGCGTTTGAGCTGGCCGGGCGCGAATTTAATCTCGGCTCGCCCAAGCAGTTGGGGCAAATTCTGTTTGAAGAGCAGAAAATCCCGGTGCTCAAGAAAACGCCCAAAGGCGCACCCTCCACCGCCGAAGGCGTTCTGGAGGAACTGGCGCTGGATTACCCGCTGCCCAAGGTTATTATGCAGCATCGGGGGCTGGCCAAACTGAAGTCCACCTACACCGATAAGCTACCCCGCTTGCTCAATAAAGCCACTGGTCGGGTACACACCAGCTACCATCAAGCGGTCACCGCGACCGGGCGGCTGTCGTCGTCGGATCCCAATTTACAGAACATCCCCATCCGTACCGAAGAGGGACGCAAAATTCGTCAGGCGTTTATTGCCCGCCCCGGCTACCGTATTGTCGCCGCCGATTACTCGCAAATTGAGCTGCGCATTATGGCGCATTTATCTGAAGATAAAGGGCTGTTGGAAGCGTTTGCCGAAGGGCGTGATATTCACACCGCCACGGCGGCGGAAGTCTTCGGCACCTCCCTTGAAAAGGTCTCTGGCGATCAGCGCCGCAGCGCCAAGGCGATCAACTTTGGTTTGATCTATGGCATGAGTGCCTGGGGGCTGTCCCGCCAGTTTCATATCGAGCGCAACCAGGCGCAAACCTATATTGATCGCTACTTTGACCGCTATCCCGGCGTGGCCCGCTATATGGAGCGTATTCGCTCTCAAGCGGCGGAGGATGGTTTTGTCGAAACCGTGCTGGGGCGGCGGCTTTATCTACCGGAAATTCAGTCGCAAAACCGTAACCGCCGCCAAGGCGCCGAGCGCACTGCGATTAACGCGCCGATGCAGGGCACTGCCGCCGACATTATCAAGCAGGCGATGATCGACGTGGATGCATGGCTCGCGGAAGGCGAGTTCGATGCGCTGATGGTCATGCAGGTGCACGATGAGCTTGTGTTTGAGGTAGCCGAGAAGCAGGTCGAGGCGTTTATCGAGCAGGTGCAAAAGCGCATGCAGGGCGCGGCTGAACTGAAAGTGCCGCTAATTGTGGAAGCCGAGAGTGGCGCCAATTGGGATGAGGCGCACTAGCAGCCTGTCGGACTTAACACTGATCTACTGCGAATCCGTGCATCTCGCGACGATCGGTCAAGCCCGACAGGCTGCTAGGTTGGCTTGGAGGGCATTTTGTCGCAACCGTGGAGTGCATGGATAAGGAGTTGATCAAGGTCAAATTTTTGGCTCAGGTGGAGGAATAAGCTTATATCCATCGCTTTGCCTGGGTGAGTTCCAACTTGCGGCTTCCCGGTGGAGCGAGGGGTGTATTTACGCTATCCATCGGGAGTCACTCATGGACATTGTTGAATTATCCAGGTTGCAGTTCGCCTTTACGGCGATGGTGCATTTCCTGTTTGTACCCTTAACGCTAGGGCTGTCGATACTGCTGGCGATCATGGAGTCGGTCTATGTGATGACCGGTAAGACCATTTATCGTCAGATGACAAAGTTCTGGGGCAAGCTATTTGGTATTAACTTTGCGCTGGGGGTAACCACCGGCATCGCCATGGAGTTCCAGTTCGGAACCAACTGGTCGTACTACTCTCACTATGTCGGCGATATTTTCGGTGCGCCTCTGGCAATAGAAGCCTTGATGGCGTTCTTCCTTGAATCGACGCTGGTCGGGCTATTCTTCTTTGGCTGGGATCGGCTGTCGAAAGAGAAGCATCTAGCGGTTACCTGGCTCATGGCGTTGGCAACCAATATGTCAGCCTTATGGATTCTGGTGGCTAATGGCTGGATGCAGCATCCTGTCGGCTCTGAGCTTAACCTTGCCACCATGCGCATGGAGCTGGTCAGCTTTGCGGAAGTGCTGCTCAATCCCGTCGCCCAAGTCAAATTTGTGCATACCGTGTCAGCGGGGTACGTCACCGGCGCGGTGTTTGTGCTAGCGATTTCAAGCTGGTACTTGCTCAAGGGCCGCGAGGTTGCCTTTGCTCGACGCAGCTTCGCTATTGCGTCTGCCTTCGGGTTGGCCAGCGTGCTATCGGTCATTGTACTGGGCGATGAGTCCGGCTATGAGCTGGGGGACGTGCAGAAGGTCAAGCTGGCCGCCATTGAGGCTGAATGGCAAACCCATCCCGCGCCGGCTGCCTTCACACTCTTTGGGCTCCCCAGCGAGTCGAAACAGCACACCGACTTTGCCATCCGCATACCTGGCGTGATGGGTTTGATCGCCACGCGCTCGCTGGATACCGAAGTGATGGGCATTCGCGAGCTTAAAGAGGAGCACCGCGAACGCATCGTCAACGGCCAGGAAGCCTACGCTCTCATGCAGCGCCTGCGCAGTGGTGAGGAGCGCGATGGGGATCAGGCCCGGTTCGAAGCAGTGCGCAGCGATCTAGGCTATGGGCTACTGCTTAGCGCCTATAGCGACGATGTAGCCAATGCGACCACAGCCGAAATTAACCAAGCCGTAGAGGCGTCGATCCCCAAGGTTTGGCCGCTTTTCTGGTCTTTTCGGGCCATGGTCGCCGCGGGTTTTAGCATGCTGGTACTGTTTGCACTGGCCTTCTGGCATAGCGTACGTCGTCAGCCAGAGAAGTCCCCGTGGCTACTTCGCTTTGCGCTGTTCAGCCTACCGCTACCCTGGATTGCCTCTGAAGCAGGCTGGTTCGTGGCTGAATATGGACGCCAGCCCTGGGCCATCGGCGAGATCCTACCGGTGCACCTAGCTATTTCCAGCCTAACGGCCGAACAGGTGCTCACTACTCTGATTGCCATCGGCATCCTCTACACCACCTTCGTCATTATCGAAATGTGGTTGATGCAGCACTTTGCCCGCAAGGGCCCCTCCGGCAGCGGTTACCTGGATGAGGAAACCGACGCTGACTATCCACTCCCAACCCCCACACGGGAGGCATGATGATGGATTACGAAACACTTAGGTTTGTCTGGTGGGTGCTGATTGGCGTGCTGTTGATAGGCTTTGCGGTCACCGATGGGTTTGATATGGGCGTTGCCACCTTGCTCAAAATAGTCGGGCATGGCGACGAGGAGCGCCGGGTGATGATCAACTCCATGGCGCCTCATTGGGATGGCAATCAGGTCTGGCTGGTCACTGCTGGGGGCGCACTGTTTGCCGCCTGGCCGCCGGTTTACGCGGCAGCTTTCAACGGCTTCTATTTCGCCTTGATGCTGACGCTGTTTGCGCTGTTCCTGCGTCCCCTAGCGTTCGATTATCGCTCCAAGCTGGAAAACTCCACCTGGCGCAGTCGCTGGGACTGGGGGTTGACGATCGGCTCCGCCGTTCCTGCACTGATCTTTGGTGTTGCCTTTGGCAACCTTCTTCAGGGTGTGCCCTTCCAGTTCGATGACTATCTGCGCTTGGAGTATCAGGGTGGTTTGCTAGGCCTATTGAACCCCTTTGCACTATTGGCCGGGCTTTTGAGTCTGTTGATGTTCGTCACCCACGGAGCAGCTTGGCTGCAGCTTAAAACCGAGGGCGAACTGCGCAGCCGTAGTGCGGCCATCGGCAGCCTGACAGCGCTGGTATGCGCGGCACTGTTCGTGCTGGGTGGTGTGTGGCTGCTCCTGGGCATTGATGGCTACCAAGTGACTAGCGTCATCGACACCCAGGGGTACAACGATACCACCGGTAAAATCGTGGCGGTGCGTGCTGGCGGCTGGATGACCAACTACAGCCGCTTCCCGCTGTTGTGGTTACTGCCAGTACTGGGCGTACTGGGTTTTGTGCTCTGCGCGCTGACCATGAAGCTGGGTCGCCATGCGCTGGCATTTACCAGTTCGGCTGTCGCCATGGCGATGGTGGTGGTCACAACGGGCGTGACGATGTTTCCCTTCGTGATGCCGTCGTCGCTGAACCCCAATCATAGCCTGACCATGTGGGATGCCACGGCGAGTGAGCTGACGCTCAAAATCATGTTCGTGGTGGTGTGTATCTTCGTGCCGTTGATATTGCTTTATACCGCCTGGAGTTACTGGGTCATGCGCGGTCGTCTGAATGAGCAGTTTATTCGTGATAACGACAAAGCGCTTTACTGAGGAGGGGATCGTATGTGGTATTTCGCTTGGATTTTGGGTGTCACGCTGGCCGCTGCCGTCAGTATTCTTAACGCCATGTGGCTTGAAGTGAATGGCTATGAAGGCGAATCCGAGCATGAGCGGAGCGACTGAAGCCACTGACCCAGCGCAGCGACTGAAGCGATGCCTAGCCCCGCAATGCTGGTGGTTGCGGGGTGCCACGCTGCTGGCAATGATCGGCGTGGTGCTGCTGATTGCTCAGAGTTGGCTGTTGGCCACGCTTTTCCACCATTGGTTACTGCTTTGGCAGGGTAGGGAGTCGACGGGCCATCCGACGGCTTGGCTAGCAGGTCTGGTCATTTGCATCGTGCTACGCCCCTTTCTCCACGCTGGCCGGGAATGGCTGTCTCGTCAGGCCAGTCTGCGTGCCCGTGACGCCTTACGCAGCCAGTTATTAACGCAGCTTGGCCACCTTGGGCCGGTTAGACGTCAGTTTGGCAGTGATGGCGCCTTGGCCACCCAGATGCTGGAGCAGGTGGATGCCTTGGACGGCTACATTAGCCGCTATCGGGTACAGAGCTTGCTGGCGGTGCTAGTGCCCTGCCTGATAGCGGCAGTGGTAGCGCTTTATAGCCCGTTGGCCGCGGGATTGATGCTGATGACCGCGCCATTGGTGCCGCTGTTTATGATCCTGGTGGGGCGTGCTGCTGCGGGGGCCAGTCAGCAGCAGTTCGTCGCCTTGGCGCGTATGGGGGGCCGCTTCCTCGACCTGGTTCGTGGGATGGCGACGCTGCAGCGTCTGGGAGCAACTGACCAAGCAGAGGCCAAGGTCGCCCAGGCAAGTGACGCCTACCGTGTGCGTACCATGCGGGTACTTAGACTCGCCTTTCTATCCAGCGCGGTGCTGGAGTTTTTTGCTGCCTTGGCGATTGCCCTGGTGGCGCTCTACCTTGGCTTGGGGCTACTTGGCCTGTTGCCCTGGGCGAAAGCAGAAGTGCCGGTGCCGTATCAGGGGGCGCTGTTTATTTTACTGCTGGCACCCGAGTTCTACGCGCCGCTGCGCCAATTGGGCAGCGATTATCATGCTCGTGCTGAGGCCGTCGGTGCCATGCAGGTGTTGACGCCGCTGCTGGATGCTAACACTTGGCAACCCCAAGGGGCGCCGCTATTTCCGGTAGTGGACAGCGCTGAGCCCCTGGCCTTGGCATGTTGCGAACTGAGTGTTAGCGGTGAGGGCGGGCGCCTGCGTCTGGCCCCACTTAACCTGACGCTGGCCGCGGGCGAACGGCTGCTAGTGCAGGGGGAAAGCGGGGTGGGCAAATCGAGCCTGTTGCAAGCCCTGCTGGGATTTACCGCCTACCAGGGCAACCTGAAGGCGAATGGTCGCGAGCTTTCCCAGTGGTCTCGCATCGCTTGGCAAGGCCAGCTTGGCTACCTGAGTCAGCAACCGCCGATACAGTCTGGCAGCGTTGGGGAAAACCTACGCCTGGCGGGCCCGGATAAAACAGATGAAGAGCTTGTTGAGGTTCTGACCCTGGTCGGGCTCTGGCCGATTTTACAGCGCGGTAATGGGCTTGCCACGCAGTTGGGCGAGCGCGGACAGGGGCTCTCCGGTGGCCAGCTACAACGTTTGGGATTGGCGCAGTTGCTACTTCGCGATGCTGCGCTATGGCTCTTCGATGAGCCCACGGCGCATCTCGATCCAGATGCCGCTTGGCAACTCAATACATTGATCGGAAAGCTTAGCCGCGGGCGTAGTGTGATCATCGTCAGTCACGAGTCGGCGGGGTTGGAGTGGGTTGACCGCGCAATAGAGCTGACATCAAGAGAGGCCATGGCATGCTGCGGCTAAACAAGACACCTTCTGCGGAACAGCCTGCCACCATCCGGCTGCGTGATTTGATGCTGCTTCGGCGTGGCGGCTGGTCGCTGGCGTTCTTGCTAGGCGCCGCTACGCTGCTGGCTGTGATTGGCTTGCTGGCTATCTCGGGTTGGTTTATTACCGCGGCTGCAGTTGCCGGTACGATGACGGCGACCGCCTTCGGTTTCGACTATTTTCGCCCTGCAGCGCTGATTCGGCTGTGTGCCATCGTTCGCACGGCCGGGCGCTATGGTGAGCGCCTAGCCTCACATGATGCCGCGCTGGGATTGCTCAAGGATCTGCGCTGTCGATTTTTTGTGGCATTGGGGCAAAAACCGTTGCAGGTGGATTCCCACTCATCCCTCACTTCCTGTCACACCACGGCCAGCACCATGCATCGGCTGGTCACCGATATTGACCAGCTGGATCAGGTTGTATTGCGGGCGCTACTACCCTGGGGGTGGGCCGGGCTAATGGCGATGGTCGTTATGGCAGGCCTTTACTGGCTAAGTGACCCACTGTTATGGGCCGCGATGCCGGGGTTGCTGGTGGCTTGGCTGGGATTGCCGCTGCTGGCGTTATGGCGCGGTATTGGTCAGGCCCGGCAGAGTGCCGAGTTTGCCGAGCGCCGCCGCATGGCGCTGATCGAACCTTTGCCGTCGATTACCTCACTGGTGCTGTGGGGACGATGGGCGGAGATGGCGCAAAGAGTGAAGTATTGTGATGCTGCCTACCTGGCGCATCAGGAACGCCAATTACTGCTTGCCAGCCTGACCACGGCGTTGCAGCAGGTGGCGCTGGGGATGAGCATTGTTGGCGTGCTATGGCAGGCAGAGGCGCTGTTAGCGGCCAGTTTGTTGACGGTGCCAATGCTGTTGGCGGCGATTTTAGCGATCCTGGCATTAGGGGAAATACTGGCACCGCTGACAGCTAGTTTTCTTGCTTTGGGCGCGAGCCTTGCCGCCCGGGATCGTCTCAATGCTTTGACGGAAACAGCGCCAAAGACGCAAACCGCTACTCAAGGGTCGCAAACCACACCGCTCACCTGGCAGCTAAATATCAGCCAACTAACAGCGCGCCTGCCCGGCGCACTGGTGGGGCCGCAGCGTATAAGCCTAGCATTAACGAGCGGGGAAATACTCTGTTTGCATGGCCCCTCTGGGTGTGGGAAATCGACTCTTTTACAGGTATTGGCCGGTGAGTTGCTGCCGCAGTCCGGGGAGTGTTGGCTTAACGGCTACCCCATTGAGCAGTGGTCGATGAACAATACCGTCGGCTATCTGCCTCAACAGTGGGATTTGTTCGACATGAGTTTGGCCGAAAACCTACGCCTTGGAGACCGCAATGCCAGTGATAGAAAGCTATGGAGCGTGCTTGATGATCTAGCGCTGGGCTCCTGGGCGCGAGGGTTACCCCTGGGGCTGGAGACGCCTTTGGGTGAGTATGGCGCAGCCGTCTCCGGTGGGCAGGCGCGACGTATTGCCCTGGGGCGCGTGCTGCTGGCGCAAAGGCCCATTCTGCTGCTTGATGAACCGTTAGCCGGGCTTGATGCGGTAACTCGGCGTCATGTCGTCACTAGCCTTGTGCGCCGTGTTCAGCATGGGATTCTGGTTATTTCTAGCCACGTACCATTAGAGCTGCCTGAAAGTCAGGTGCGTACCCTCTATATGCAGGAAGATGGTCGTCTCCAAAGCTTGCCGCCAGTGCCAGCATGTTTAGGCGCGTTATAACGCAAAACACCCGCAGATGCGGGTGTTTCTAGCCTCTACTTAGGCGATTTTGGTCTAGCGATGTTCTTCCCTTAAAGCGGGAAGGGGGGCTTAACGCCAGCCGACGCGATCAAAAATGCGGATCGCTTCAGGGTTGTTTTCACCCAGCACGCTGATGTTCACGTCATCCGTTTTGAAGTTGCCCCAGGATTCCAGCACCGGATCCTTCTTGATGCCTTCAACTACCGGGAACTCATTGTTGCCGGAGGCGAAAATTTCCTGAGCAGTGTCGGAAGAGAGGTACTCTAGGAAGCGAATGGCGTTTTCGCGGTTAGGTGCTCCTTCCACCACACCGGCGCCGCCAACGTTCACGTGAGTGCCGCGGTCATCCTGGTTGGGGAAAATGATACCCACTTTGCGGGCGGCTTCGCGCTCGGCGTCGTCATCAGACTTCAGCAGGCGAACATAGTAGTAGTGATTGGCCACTGCGATGTCACACTCGCCGCTGGCCACGCCCAGAATCTGGTCGGTATCGCCACCTTCCGGATCCCGCGCCATGTTGTTAACCACGCCCTGGGCCCACTCTTCGGCACCCTCTTCGCCATGGTGCTCAATCATCGCGGCGAGCAGGGACTGATTGTAAATATTGTTGGAAGAGCGAATGCATACCTTGCCTTCAAACTGCGGGTCAGCAAGATCTTCGTAGCTAGAGATCTGGCTCGGATCGAAGTTTTCGCGATTATAGAAAATAACCCGGGCACGCTGACTAAAGCCGAACCACAGGCCGTCAGGGTGGCGCATGGCTTCAGGCAGGCGCTCATTGAGAACGTCCGACTCGACGCTTTGGAAGATGCCTTCATCTTCAGCGCGCCAGAGGCGGCCAGCATCGACGGTGAGCATGATGTCTGCAGGGCTGGCCACGCCTTCGCGCTGAATGCGTTCAATCAACTGGTCGGAATCGCCTTCAAGGATGTTGACTTCGATGCCTGTCTCTTCGGTGAACGCATCATAGAGGCGCTCGTCAGAGTCGTAGTGGCGCGCGGAGTAAAGGTTGAGCTCGTCTGCAGCGACCTGACCGGCAAACGTAGCACCCACCATCATCGCTGCCATCGGAGCAACAAAGCGTACGGTTTTCATCAAGTACATCCTTATTTATTGAATGATAATAAGTTACATTATTAACATTGTTATTGAAGCGTTTCATTTGTCCTACGTCAAGAGGAAACGCCTACCTAAAAGGTGGTACGTGCATAACCGGCCAATAAAAAATAGAATGCAAACAACTTTCAAATGTACTGAATCCGCGTTTATTCTTCTTAAGGTGCGGCTTGCTCACCTGAAAAGTGCTATTCAGGCAGTGCTAATTAATAGCGGTGATTTATGACAGCAACTCTAAAGGTAATTGAAAGAAGGGATGCTGAGGCAGCAACTCGCTCATCGGCGTTAACCTTGCACAATGTACGCCACGCTTATGATGGCCATACGGTCGTCAAAGGGGTGGACTTAAGCGTTGCTCCAGGCGAGGTGGTCTGCCTATTGGGTCCCTCTGGTTGCGGTAAAACTACGCTACTGCGTATCGCGGCGGGCTTAGAAGCTCTGCAAGAGGGCAGCGTTTCCTTGGAGGATATTTATATTGCAGGCCCGGGGCAGCGTCACGTGCCGCCTGAAAAGCGCAATGTCGGGTTGGCGTTTCAAGACTCGGCTCTTTTCCCCCACTTAACCGTTTTGGAGAATGTCACCTTTGGGCTTAAACATTTAGCCTCTCGCGAGCGTCGAGAGCGGGCGGCCAAGCTGCTGGAGCAGTTGGGTATGGCCGCGTATATCGATGTTTACCCGCACATGCTTTCAGGCGGGCAACAGCAGCGGGTGGCCCTGGCACGAGCGCTGGCGCCATCTCCGCGCTTAATGCTGTTGGATGAACCGTTCTCAAGCCTGGATGCGCGTCTACGCGATCGCATCCGCGACGACACGCTGCACGTGCTGAAAAAAGTCGGCGCGGCGACGCTGTTGGTGACCCATGACCCCGAAGAGGCCATGTTTATGGCCGATCGCATCGCGCTGATGCGGGACGGACGGATCGTCCAAACGGGAACGCCACGAGAGCTTTATTGCGCCCCTCAAGACCCTTTTGTCGTGACCTTTTTTGGTGATGTCAATGAGCTGCAGGGCAAGGTGCATAATGGTGCGGTGAACACGCCAGTGGGGCGGGTGCCAGCCGGTGGGCTAGCGGAAGGCAGCGACGCACAGGTCATGATTCGGCCTGAGGCGCTGCGGATTGTTGAACGTGAACTGCCTGCGGATGAGCACCGTCATAGTCATGTGGTAATGGCGAAGCTGCTGGGCCGTACCAGCCTTCTGCACCTGTGTGCTCATGGTGAAAACGGTCTTGAGGCCCACCTGCACGCCCGTGTACCAGGGGTGTTTTTACCCGCTGAGGGGCAGCCGGTGGATATTCACCTCGACCTTTCCCAGGTGTTTGTTTTCCCGCTCAAACCTTAGGATTTAGCCCCGGGTCGTGAGCGGCGCATGGCCATGCTAAGCAGAATAACCGGCAGGATGCCCACCACCACAATGGCCAATGACGACGTCGATGCTTCGGCCAACCGCTCGTCAGAGGCGAGGTTATGCGCCCGCACGGCCAAAGTGTCGAAGTTGAAGGGGCGCAGGATAATTGTCGCGGGCAGCTCCTTCATGACGTCAACGAAGACTAAAATTCCTGCCGCCAACAGGCTGCTGCGCATCATTGGCGTATGAATGTGGCGCAGCGTGCCCCCCGCCGTTTGGCCCAGGGTACGCGAGGCGGCATCCATGCTGGGTGTCACTTTGCCTAAGCTCGCCTCAACGGCATTGAACGAGACGGCTAAAAAGCGCACGACATAGGCGTATAACAAAATAAATGCCGACCCACTGAAGACCAAGCCAACGATGTACTCATAGTGATTATTCAGCCAGGTGTTGAGGGCGTTATCCAGCCAGGCAAACGGAATCAGAATACCCACCGCCACTACCGAACCGGGAATCGCGTAGCCCATAGAGGCGACTCGAGAAGCCACTCGCGCAAACGTCGTATCGTGCATGCGCACGCCGTAACTCAGCACAACGGCCAAGCCGACGGCGATCACCGCGGCCACCGTTGCCAGCCCCAGGCTATTCCAGGCGTAGCCGATAAAGCGTGAGCCCCACAGCGAATCGCCCCCTTGCAAGGCTAAATTGAGCAGAATTCCGCTGGGCAGTAAAAAGCCCACCAGTACCGGCACCAGGCAGGCTAGTGTCGCCGCTGCAGCGCGCCAGCCGTTCAATACGTATTCGGGCAACTGCTGATAGCGATTGGTGGTGTGGAAATAGCGGCGCTTACCCCGTGACCAGCGTTCCAGCAGCACTAGCACAATCACGAAGGTGAGCAGGCACGCTGCCAGCTGCGCCGCCGCTACCTGTTCACCCATGCCAAACCAGGTGCGATAGATACCGGTGGTAAAGGTATCGACGCCGAAGAACTGAACCGCCCCAAACTCGTTAAGTGTTTCCATCAGCACCAGCGATACCCCACCCACCAGCGCCGGACGTGCCAACGGTACGGCGACGCTGGCAAACAGTTTCCAGGGGCCGCGGCCGAGGGTGCGGCCTACATCCAGCACGCAGACCGACTGTTCTAAAAACGAGGCGCGGGCCAGCAGATAGACGTAAGGGTAGAGCACCAGGGTAATCACCGTTGCTGCGCCACCCAGGGAGCGAATGTTAGGAAAGTAGTAATCGCCATACCCCCAGCCAAACGTCTCGCGTAGCAGGCTTTGTAACGGCCCAGCAAATTGGAGAAAGTCGGTGTAAGCGTAGGCGATAACGTAGGTGGGTACGGCTAACGGCAGCAGTAGCGCCCACTCGAATAGCCGCTTGCCGGGAAAGCGGCACATCACCACCAGCCAGGCCGTCCCTGTGCCTATGATCAGCGTGCCGAGTCCTACGGTCACAACGAGCCAGAAGGTGTTGTTTAAATAGCGGCCAAGTACGGTGCTGGCCAAGTGTTGCCAAACGCCGTCGGTGGGCATCGCGATATGGGCAAATACCACCAGCACAGGCAGCGCTACGACGAGCGCCACTGCGATCAGGGCAATTGACCAGGGGCTAGCGCGACGGCTAAGCGAAGAGGAGAAGGCGAATAGCCCGCGATAGCTGGATCTGAGCAAGCGAACACTCCTTGCCTTGACTAAAAGCAGTAATAGAAAACCGGAAAGTAGCGCAGCACACGTAATGCGAAACTCAATACGAAATAGTGACGGGCGTGAATAGTAGCACTGGCGCTGCGCTGCTGCAGCTTTGCAGGCGGGTAGGCGGTGCAAAAAAGCCCGCCGAAGCGGGCCATAATGGTTGCACGTTAAGCTTTAAGTTCAGAGGGCCTAGTAACCACCCAACAGCATTCTAGGCAGGCCGGTAATCAACCAGGGGAAGAACGCCATTAGCGTACACGCTAGTAGTATCAAAGCGACGAAAGGCACTACCGCTTTGTACAGGTCGACGATTTCGACCCCGGGGGGAGCCACGCCTTTTAAGTAAAACAGCGCATAGCCAAAGGGCGGAGTCAGGAATGAGGTTTGTAGCACTACTGCCACCATCACCACGAACCAGAGTATATCCACGCCCATGGTTTCGACGATGGGCAGCATGATCGGGAAGCTCAGCAGCACGATGCCGGTCCAATCCAGGAACATGCCCAGGATAAATACCAGGAAGAGCATTAGGATCAGCGCGCCAACGGTGCCGCCAGGCATGGCCAGAACAAAGTCGCTTATCACGGTCATGCCGCCGCCAATCGAGAATACCCCGGTAAAGGCTGTTGCCCCAACCAGTACCAACATCACCATAGTGGTGGTTTTACCCGCCTCAATAAGCGTGTGATAGCAGGTCGATAATTTACGATCACCGAAAATCAAAAACAGTAAGAAGGCGATAAACACACCAATCGCTGAAGCTTCAGTGGCAGTCGCTACCCCTGTGAATAGTGCGCCCAGTACGCCAAGAATCAGCGTCATCGGCGGCACTACATACTTCCCCAGCATGATCAGCAGCTGTTTAGTACTAACTTCTGCGCGCTCTTCTGCAGGCACTTTCGGGCCATAGCTGGGTTTCAGCCAGCAGATCACCAGCACATACAGAGCGTACATTACACCGAGCAGTAAGCCGGGTATTAGCGCGCCCGCAAATAGTGCGCCCACGGAAACCGGTGAGTAGCTAGCCATTAAAATCAGCATGATGCTAGGCGGAATCAGAATGCCCAAACAGCCGCTGGCCATGATGACACCGGCGCTTAGCTCTTTGTTGTAGCCATACTTTAGCATTGGCACCAAGGCAATCATGCCCATGACGGCAATGGAGGCTCCAACGATGCCGGTAGTTGCCGCCAGTAGCACTGACACAACTACAACGGTAAGCGCAAGCCCGCCCCTAAGGTTGGCTAGCAGTAGCCGCATAGCATCAAACATTTTTTCGGTAACGCCCGAGTCGTTAAGAAAGCGCGCCATCAAAATAAACAGCGGAATAGCGACCAGGACATAGTTATCCATCGCGTTGCCATAGACATTGTTAATAATGATTCCAAGTGTGTTGGTACCTGGCCCTAGATAGGCGCCTATTACCGCCATTCCACCGAGAACGAAGGCCAGCGGGTGGCCCATAAACAGGCCGACTAACAGCCCCCCAAACATGACCAGGGTCAGTAGTTCTGCGCTCATGCGGTCTCCTCCTCACGAAGCTGCATGATGGCGCGCAGCACAATAGCGATCGCTTGTAACAGAATAAGCGCTGCTGCCACTACAATGACCCCTTTTACCGGGTAAACGGGAATAGCGACCATGCCGTAGGTGGTTTCGCCACGACTGAACGAGCGCTCAAAAAAGCTCCAGCCGTAGGTTAGCAACAGCCAAATAAACGGAACAAAGAACACCAAGTAGCTGATTAGCTCTAAAACTGCCTGCTTTTTGCGCGACAGTAATCGTTTCAACACGTCGACTTCCACATGCGCATGGTGGCGTAGCCCATAAGCGGCCATCAGCATAAAGTGAGCGCCAAATAACATTTTGGTGACATCAAATGCCCAGTCGCTTGGCCGACCAAAGAAAAAGCGGGACACTATGTCGTACAGCACTATCAGGGTGATGATGGCAATTAAAGGCGCAATAATGCGGCCAAACAGCTCGTTAATCGCATCGATCGCCTTGGCAATCGCATTCATGGAAACTCTCCACAGCCCAAAACCAACCGCCCCAGAGTAGCTGGGGCGGTACCTAAACGCCTTACAGGCAGGCTTCGATCTCTTCTAGTGAAGGCAGATTGTCGATAGTGCGGGTCATATTGAACGGTGCCGTCACATCACGCCAAGGGGCATACTCCTGCATATAAGTAATCATTGAGTGGTACACTTTTGCGTGATCGGAGTCTTCACACGCGCCCCGCAAGATGACTTCGTTAGTCACGTCTTGAATGCGGGCCAAGTCTTCTTCGGAGAACTGATTGATTGTCACGCCCGCGTCAATAAACTTCTGCGTGGCTGCGGCTGATTCGTGCTCAGACCAAGAAAGCGACCAAGCCATCGTCGCTTTCGAAGCGATTTTTAGTGTTTCCTGGGTCTCTTCGGAAAGGGCATCCCAGGCATCTTTGTTGATCATAACGCCGAAGACGCTGGCCGACTGGTGCCAGCCGGGCGTTGCCCAATAGTCGGCCACTTCCGCAAAGCCCGCGTTGAAGTCTACGCCGGGCGTGGAGAACTCACCGGCATCGATAACGCCGCGCTCAATGGCTTGGTACACTTCGCCACCCGCCAGGGTGACCTGCGAACCGCCCAGTTCTTCAAGCACACGTCCCTGGTCGCGTCCCGAAAGACGCAGACGTTTGCCCTCTAGGTCGGCGATGCTTTCGATCGGTGTTCGGCCCATAAAGCCGGATTCATTGTTAGTAACACCGTAGGGCAGGTACACCATATTGTACTGGCCATAGATCTCCTGATAGAGCTCAAAACCGCCCCACTGCTGGATCCAGTTCATATAATCCACGGCATTAAACAGGCTGGTGGTGGTCGCCAGAGGTGAGAAAGCCGGGTTTAAACCTGCCCAGTAACCGGGCCAATCGCCAGAGGCTTGAATAGCACCTGTTTCGGTGGCATCGAACACTTCAGTGCCGGGCATTAGCGTGCCGCCGGCACGGAAGTTGATCTGCAGCTCTTCGCCCGCCAGTTTATTGACCAGCTCCACCCAGTGCTGGTCAATCTTGATCAGATCAAGGTTTTCCGGCCAGGTGGTGGTCATTGTCCACTGTTCTTGTGCTTGTGCGGTGGTTGTTAGAGTCGCTAAGGCAATACCAGCGGCGAGGCCAGTGAGGGCAAATTTGGTCATTTTTTTCATGATGTATTTCCTGGTTTGGCGTGTGGCGTTATTAGTGTTGGTTACCTGAAGTCAGGAAAGTGCAGCGCCACTGGGTTACGTTTACGTAAACAAGTATTTTGGCGCTTCAGAGCTAAATTAGCACATCAACCCCGCTGCGGTGCAATATCAGTAATGTAAGAGATTTCAGTCATGGGTTTGTATAGAAAAACTTTATAAAAATAATTAAAACAAATCGTTATGTGTATTTTTTAGCGTCAAGGAGAGTGGCTAAGTAGCTCGAAAACGTTGAAAGGAGTTAAATTGTTCAACCAAAGTTGTAAGCATAAGGCACGCGATAAGACGCTCACCAGCACACTGACACATTTAAAAGGGTAACGTGATGGGAAGCAGTCGCTCTGAAATGGAGAGTCATTTGCTAAATACCCCTGTGCTAGCGAATAAATCGCAAGAGCGGATGGTGGTGGCGCTGGTTCATCATGCCCAGCGCTTAGCCCGCCGCCATTGGCGCCAGCTAGTGTGGCTAAGCGGCGATGCCGAGCAGTGCCAGTCCATTGCGCAGGCTTTATGGCAAGTCCACGCCTGGAGTGCGCCGTTATGGGTGGGAGATGAGCACCTTTCGCCACGCAAGGCACGCACGCGCCTGGGTGCAGAGCATCAGTTGGTAGTGCTCGACACCCACGGCACCGGGTTTGATCCCGAAGCCTTGGGGGCATTGTCGGGAACGCTCACCGCCGGAGGTTTGCTGGTATTGCTTACCCCGCAGCCGTGGGGGAAGTCACCAGATCCGGACTACGTACGCTTTGCTGATCATCCTTGGCACTGGTCAGAGCTGAGCTGTCACTACCTGGCGCGCTTGGTGCGTCATCTGCAGGCCGCGCCTCAGATAGTGCGCTGGCGGGCTGACCAGGCGCTGTATCTGCCTCGACTGCCTGTGTGCAAAGCAGGCGAAACCGCAAGTGGCGATAGCGACTGCCTGACCTCAGATCAAGCTTACGCAGTGAAACAGCTGGTTGGTTTAAAGCGCCGCCGTCCGTTGGTCATAACCGCTGATCGTGGGCGTGGCAAAAGCGCCGCGCTGGGTATTGCCTGCGCTCGGCTGCTAACCCGCAAAGCCCAACGAGTAGTGCTCACCGCGCCGCGGCTGAGTGCGGTGGAGAGCGTGTTCGAGCGGGTAGCGGCACTTTGCCCGGACGGCCGTCGCACTGCCCCAGGCCAGTTTGTGCTGGCCCAGGGCAGCGAACTGATTTTTTTACCCCCGGATGTTCTCACCGAGCAGATTACCGCCCAGCAGCAGGGCGGTGATGGCAGTTATCTAATGGTCGATGAGGCGGCGGCGATTCCCGCGGCGCTGCTGGGCCAGTGGCTCGCCGCTTTTCCGCGTATTGCTTTTGCCACCACGGTGCATGGCTATGAGGGGTCGGGGAGAGGTTTCGCCTTGCGCTTTCGCGCTACCCTTGATCGCCTGACGCCCCAGTGGAAAGCGCTAACGCTTAACGCGCCCATTCGCTGGCGCAGCGGCGACCCGTTGGAAGCTCTGGTCAATCAACTGCTGTTGTTAAAAGCACCGCTGCCCAGCGCTCAGACGGATGGCGGAGCAGTGGCAGCCAAGGTGATTGATCGAGCTCGGCTCGCCCATCAAGACGCTATGTTGGAGAAGCTGTTTGGGCTGCTGGTACAGTCCCACTACCGCACTTCACCCAATGACCTGCGCCAACTACTTGACGGCCCAGGGACTCAGCTACGCATGATTGAGCAGGCAGGCGAGCCTCAAGCGGTATTGGTTACCCGTGAAGAGGGCGGCTTTGAGCCAGCCCTCGCCGACCTGGTCGCCCGCGGTGAACGACGCCCTCAGGGGCATTTGTTGGCGCAATCACTGGCGACCCACGTCGGTAGCCGCGAAGCACTGACCGCTCGCTGGCGGCGGGTAGTGCGTATAGCGACCCACCCCGAACGGCGTCGCCAAGGCTTGGGGCAAACGTTGCTAGACGAGGATATGGCCGCTGCCAAACAGCAAGGCGTGGCACTTTATGGTGCGACCTTTGGCGCTGAAGCGTCACTGCTGCGTTTTTGGCTGGCGCTGGGTTTTACGCCGGTACGTTTAGGGATGACCCGGGAGACGTCCACCGGTGAGTTTGCCGTTATGGTGGCCAAAGCGCTGACTTCGGAGGGCGAGGCGGTGCTTGGGGATCTCCGTGAGCGCTTTCAGATGGCGCTTCCAGCTCTGTTGGCCTTTGAGCTGAAAGCGCTGCCCGCTGAGGTGCTCGTAGTGCTGCTGGCTCAAATGCCGAGCATGCCACTGAGTGACCGAGAGTGTCAGGATATTGAGGACGTAGCGACCGCCCATCGCGACCCAGCTCTTGCCCGCCCAGCTCTGCAAGCCTTGGCCCGCGTAGCCAGCCACCGTGCTTTAACTGAGCCACAACAGCAGGCGCATCAACAGTTATCTGCCTGGGCGTTTCAAAATATCGCCTTAGCAAATGCTCACAATGACGCCATGAAAGCCCTACGCCTCGCTGTTAATAGTCTCATTGAGGTAAAGTAGCCCGGTTACCGATAACGAAGAGTCTTTATGAACGCACATCTTGACGCGCTTGAGCCTTCCTTGGTTTGGCGCCACTTTCGAACGCTTTGTAACACGCCGCGCCCCTCTGGGCATGAGGCGGCACTCGTCGCTACCCTCGAAAGCTGGGCCGATGCCCAAGGCCTCGCCCACGACCGGGATACCTTCGGTAATTTACGTCTGCGTAAACCGGCCTCTCCCGGCTGTGAACAGGCTCCGGGCGTGGTACTCCAGGGTCATCTGGACATGGTGGCCCAGGCCAACAGCGATCATGCGCACGACTTTACCCGTGACCCGATCGCTACCTATGTCGCCGACGGCTGGTTGCACGCCGAGGGCACCACCTTGGGCGCCGACAATGGGATGGGCGTGGCGGCGATTCTCGCTGTGCTGGAAGACCCTGATTTACGCCACGGGCCGCTGGAAGCGCTTTTCACTCTGGAGGAGGAGACCTCGATGGGCGGCGCGCTGAACCTGGCTGAGGACTGGCTCGAAGGCTCGCTGCTACTCAACCTGGATAGCGAAGATCGGGGGCAGGTTTATATTGGCTGCGCAGGTGGGGCTGATGTTGAAGTTGATGCCCAACTGCCCAGCGCTGCTGCTGGTGACCATGAGCGGGTGATCGAAATCGCCTTGACCGGCCTGAAGGGCGGCCATTCCGGCGCGGATATCCATAAGCCGCTGGGTAACGCCAACCGGTTGTTGGTCAGAGTGCTGCGTTCGCTGGAAGCCTTTGATGCGCGCTTGATTAGCTACCATGGTGGCACCTTGCGCAATGCAATCCCCAGAGAAGCCTTTGCCCAGGTGGCGCTGCCCGCCGATGAAGTGGATGCGGCCATGGTGACTATCGCCGGGCTGGAAACGATTCTATTAAGAGAGTTAGGCAGTGGCGACAGCGGCCTTAAAGTTAGCGCCCAACGTCTGACTGAGATACCCGACGCGGAGCCGCTAACCTTGGACGCCAGCGTTATGTTGCTGGCAGCGCTTCACGCGGCCCCCTGTGGCGTCGAACGGATGAGCGCGGATGTGCCAGGCGTGGTGGAAACCTCCAATAACCTGGGCGTACTAAGTCTGGAGAATGGGCGGTTGCACCTTTGTGCACTGGTACGCTCACTCCACGACAGTGCAGTGATGGCCATGGCGGATCGCTTTCAAGCGCTGTTTGGATTGATCGGCGCACGGGTAAAAGTGGAAAACGGCTACCCCGGTTGGGCGCCGAATCCGAACGGCGAGCTTCTAGCGACCTTTAAAGCACGCCATGCGGCGCTGCTGGATCGTGAGCCGGAGGTGAAGGTGATACATGCGGGGCTCGAGTGTGGCATTCTTGGCAGCAAATACCCGCATTTGGAGATGATATCCTTTGGCCCGCTGATTCGCGGCGCTCACTCGCCGGATGAGCGGGTGGAGATAGCCTCTGTGGCGGAGTTTTGGTCAATGCTGCGGGCGCTGATTGAAGATCTTGCCGATCAGCGTTAATCCTCCCGCGCGAATACCAAAGCGGCACCTCGACGGTGCCGCTTTTACATCAAAACATGACGCTTACTTGCTTAAATAGGCGTTGAGCATCCAGATGGTTTTTTCCTGCTCGCGGATGTAGTCACCGGCTTGCGCCGCGGTGCCTTCATCGTCGGCGTCAGACGCTAGCGCTAGCAGTTCACGCTGTAGTTCAATGATCGTTTGGTAGCCTTTCAGCACGCCTTTGACGCAGGTGGTGCCGTCGTGAACGTCTTTATCTTCCTGAATGCGTGACAGCGTTACGTAGTCGCTGTAGGCGTGTACCGGCTTGTGGCCCAGGGTCAGAATACGCTCTGCAACTTCGTCCACTTTGGTTAGCAGGTCGGTATAGAACTCTTCAAATTTAGCGTGCAGCTCAAAAAAGTCGCTACCGCGAACATTCCAGTGGTAGCCGCGCACGTTCATATAGAAAATTTGGTAGTTGGCCAGCAGGTGGTTGAGCTTTTCGGCGAGTTGACTAGCGCTTCCTTCGTGTAGACCAATGCTATTGGTGTCAGTCATATCCTGCTTCCTCTTTATGCCGCAGTGTTTATGTCACAGTAGGCGGCGGTTGATGCGTGTTTCCAGAATAGGGTGTCATTGGGGCGATGCAAAACAAGTTTTTTGCATCGCTGCCATAGAGCTTTGACATTAGCGCTTTGACATTAGGCCGCTGTCGTTACCCTTTGCTAATTTAATAGATGCTGGCGGCAAGAGCTTTTTTCAAGGTCTACATAGATTTCAAGGTCTGTGCACCCACAGCCGAAGCAGGCTTTCACAGCGTGCTTCCAGTAGCTCAGCGGTGCGCGGTAGCGCATCGGCTAGCGTCATGGGGCCATCGGCTAACGCGAAAGCGGCGGTGACGCCTTCATCAAAACAGGCTTGCCAGCCGTCTCCTAGGCTGCCTGCCAGCACAATGACGGGTTTGCGAAGACGCTTGGCGGCACGGGAGACGCCAATGGGAGTTTTACCCGCCAGGCTCTGTCCATCCAAACGGCCTTCGCCGGTAATCACCAGGTCGGCGCATGCCAAGAGCGAAGCCATGTCGGCCTGCTGCATAATCATCTCAATGCCGGGCTTTAGCGTGGCATTTAAAAAAGCCTTGGCCGCAAACCCCATGCCACCCGCCGCCCCTGCGCCTGGTAGCTTTCGATAATCATCGCCTAATGCTTGAGCGCTGATATCGGCGAAGTGACCAAGCGCACGATCCAACTGCTCGACTTCTTCAGGCGATGCACCTTTTTGCGGACCAAATACCGCGCTGGCACCGTGCTCGCCCAGCAGAGGGTTATCTACATCAACGGCGGCTTCCAGGGTAAGCTTGGCTAATCGCGGGTCTAGCCCGTTGAGCTCTAAGCTAGCCAATTGATTAAGCGCCGCGCCGCCTGGGGGGAGATGTTCGCCGTGTCGATCTAAAAAGCGCGCACCTAGTGCCTGCAGCATACCGGCGCCGCCGTCATTGGTAGCGCTGCCGCCAAGCAGCAAAAGCGCTTTTTCAGCGCCTTGATCCAGGGCCGCCAACAGCAGCTCTCCCACCCCGAACGTGGAAGTGTGGAGGGCATTGCGCTCATCAATCTCAAGATGCTGTAAGCCACTGGCTTCTGCCAGCTCAAGAAACGCGGTACGCTGGTCGCTCAGCCAGCCCCAGGCCGCTTGACGTGGACGACCCAGGGCGTCTTGAACGTTTAGCTGGCGCCGCTCGGCGCCGGTGGCGGCGATCAGTGCGTCTAAACTGCCTTCGCCGCCGTCAGCTAAAGGGCAGACCTGAACGTGAGCCTCAGGGTTAGCCCGCTGTACGCCCCGCGCCATGGCGGCCGCTGCGTCTTGGGCGCTTAGTGCATCTTTGAAGCTGTCGGGGCAAAGCAAAACATTCATTAGCACGATCTCCGCAAAACGGTGTCTTCAAGACGGTGTCTTCATTACCCTACAATGTCAGTTAAGTATGACCACCTTTGGCGAGCTTAGCGCGCTAGACTGCGCCAAACCAGCGACCTCGCCCATTAGAGGGACTAACATGAAGTCGATTCCTATTAGCTTCACCTGCTTGTTGGCGCTTGCTGGCTGTCAAGTGGTTCCTGATCGCTTGCCGCAAGCAGAACCAGCGCCTGCGGCCTCGTGCTATTTTCCCGCCACCCATGAACGGGCGCTAGAAGCCAGCGTTGAGGTGCTCACTGAATGGGGGTTTACTCTGAACTCTACCGATACCTCCCTGGGCTTGATCAGCGCCAGCCGTGAACGGCCACTGCACGGTTATTATGATCCTTACGATGATGCTTACAGCTTTGGTCATGGAATGCGCCTGTTTGGTGGTTTGGGCATAGGGCGCGGTGGTTCCGGTGTCGGTTTTGGCATCGGGGGGATTGGTTATGGCGGTGGCGTGGGCCAGCAGCCGGTGGAGGTGGAGCGTGTATCGCTATTGGTGGACGACACGCATATTCGTATATCCCGAGACATCCGCCGCTTCGATCACTGGGGGGATCTGCGTGAATCCTACAGTGCCAGCAACGACGATTTTTGTCAGCGCTTTCAAACCAGCTTTACGCAAACGGTACCTGCGACCGGGAGGCCGTTATGAAAATTCGCCACTGGTTGTTAATGGTGCTACTGGGAGGATTGGCTGGCTGCGCGACGACAACGCCTTTGGAACCCCGTGAATTGGTTTACGCTACCTCTTCAGAGGAAACCTTTCGCGAAGCCGTGGAATTGATGGTAGAGCAGGGCTATGTGGTACGCCATGCGGATCTGTCCTTGGGGCGCGCCGAGGCATCGCTTGCCCGTTGGCCTGAGTACCGCCTGCAGTTGCAGGTGAGTGAAGAGGGCAGTGGCAGCCGCGTGCGCGTGTCGGCGCTGAAGGGGAGTCAACCCTTGCCGCCCTATTTGCTCGATCCTTGGCTTGTCGCCTTGCAGCATAAGCTGGGGGTCGCACCATGAAGTGGGCAGGTAGCGCAGTCGCCGTTTGCTTGGGCATGAGTAGCCTTGTGGTTAGTCCCGATGCCCGTGCCCACCCTCACGGCTGGATCGACCTGAGTGTGCGGGTCATCACCGATGATCAGGGCATGGTGAGTGGCCTGCATCAAACCTGGCGGATGGATCCTTTCTACAGTCTGGTCGTTTTTGAAGAGCTACAGCAGGTGGAAAACGCCAGTCTAGAAGAGGGGCTTGATCAGCTTGGTAAAGAGATTCGCGATAATCTTGCCGGGCAGCACTATTTAACCGAAGTGAATATAAACGGGGAACGCCAGGCATTGGGCGAGGTAAGCGAATATACCGCCATGGAGCGGGATGGACGGCTAACCTTTATGTTTATCCTGCCGCTGGAAAGTCCCCAGGCGCTGAATGACGCTCTGCTTACGTACCAAGTGTTTGACTCCACCTACTACATCGAAGTGGTGCACGAGGAGGAGGGTGGTCAGCCACGGGATGATGCGCTGATTCTTCACGGTGAACCTAGTTGCGAGTTGTCTATTCTCCCCGCTGACCCCGACCCTGAGCTGGTGATGCAAGCGGCGCTGCTCGATAAAGATGAGAGTGGTGAGCCCGGCTTGGGGCGCTATTTTGCCGAAACCGGCCAAGTTGATTGTCGCTAGGCGCTGTTCGAAAACAGGCGGTGCCGTGTTATGTTATTGCTATGTTACCTTATAACAACTTATCGATGGAGCGGTTAGATGTCCTTAACACGACCCTTTACACGTCAGTTAGGGTTAATGCTGGGCCTGCTGCTAGTCGCGGCGGTGCTCATCATGGTTTGGCAAGGTAGGTTTCAGAGCGTGAGCTATCAGTTACTTGGTTGGCAGCGTGATCTGCACCGTTCGCTAACGCTGGCGATTACCGAACTGTCGCGCACCCCCACCATGGCGACATGGGTAAGCCTACTGAGTATCAGCTTCGCCTATGGCGTGTTTCATGCTGCTGGGCCTGGGCATGGTAAAGCCGTCTTGGCGACTTACCTAGCCACCCACGGAGGTGCGGTAAAGCGTGCCTTGGGACTCTCTTTCGCCGCCTCATTACTGCAAGGCGTGACCGCCATTGCACTGGTCGTTGTGCTGGTTTATGGCCTAGGCTGGGTAACCCGGCAGGCCATGGGCAGCGTTGTCTGGGTGGAGCAGGCTAGTTTTTTGCTGGTGGCGGCGTTAGGGGCGTGGCTATGCTGGCGGGCCGTCAAGCAATTGCGGAGAGCCTACCAGCCCGAGCGAGCGGCTCATTCGCACAGCCCAGACCATGAACATAATCAAGACCATGAACATAGCCATGGTCATGACCACAGCCACTGTTGCGGTGGTGCTCACCATATTGAACCGCATCAGGCGTTAGATTGGCGTACGGCGATGATGACGGTCGGCGCCATTGGTATGCGCCCCTGTAGTGGAGCGGTATTAATGCTGGGGGCGGCCAGCTTGCTGGGTCAATTTGAGGTGGGCGTGGCATCGGTAGTGGCCATGTCGGTCGGCACAGGGATCACGGTGTCAGCGCTCGCCCTGGCGAGCATTTTTGCCCGTGGCTGGGCGCAGCGGCGCTTATCTAGGCAGCAGTACAGCCAGCGCGGTGTACAAAAAACTACCGGCTGGGTGGCTCTGACCGGCGGTGCGCTGATAGTAGTGCTGGGGATTTCGCTTAGCGTTGCGGGTGTCGCACAGCCTGCCAGTGGGCCGCTTCTCAATGAGCCGCCTGCTCGGCAAGGCCACCCATTAACGGGGTAGAAGTATTCTACACATCAAGCCCATCAATAAGTGCCAGCAGCTGATCCCTTAACTGCGCCTGACCATCCAGATCGTAAGGTTCGGGACTGCCATTGCCCCATACCGGTGCTGGCCACGTCGCATCGCTGTGACGTCTAAGCACAACGTGTACATGCAGTTGACTAACCACGTTGCCTAACGAGGCAATGTTGACTTTGTCACCCTTAAGCGCTGTTTTCATTGCCTCGCCTAGCAGAGTGGCTTCACGCCACAGCTGCTGCTGGTCGTCGCCAGAAAGCTCAAATACTTCGCTGATAGTGGCCTGGCGCGGTACTAAAATCACCCAGGGATAGCGCGCGTCATTCATCAGCAACGCACGGCTTAGCGGGAGGTCTGCGATGGGTAAGGTATCTGCGGCAAGGCGTTCATCTAGCTCGAAATTAATCAAAAGATAGGCTCCAGACAGCGCTTTAAATGATTGTTAGCATAGCAGCCGTGAAGTAAATTAGTGAAAGCGAGCGCGATTGCTCAAACGCTGTTACCCTGAAAAAACTCCCAAGTGGCAAATTAAGTTGCCAGTGGAGTTTCCCGATGTTGAACGACTCGTTAAGGAGAACGGAAATGAAAAAAATATTGGCCATGAGCTTTATGCTGCTGATGACAGCGGGTGTTCTAACTGGTTGCAATACCATCGCTGGCGCTGGTCAGGATGTGCAAGAAGGCGGTAAAGCTGTCCAGGATGCTGCGAGTTAACTTTTCATTAGAAAGATAGTGGTATCCCACGGGTCAGGCTAACGCCTGGCCCGTGGGGTTTTATAGCCTATACCCATAACCTACTTTTTGGAGATTCAAGGATGAAACCCTGTATTACGCTGGTTAAATTTGCCGCTGTTAGCGCTTGCGCGCTGCTGCTAACGGCTTGCGTTAGTTCCCAAATGCCGATTTCTCCTGCCAACGACGACGTAGACGCAGCGCCACCGCCGCCTACGGTAACGCCGAACGGTTCCAGTAATGAGCAGGCTGCCAAGTGTGATCTGGACGCTATTCAATCCGCTATTGGGGAGCCCTTCGAAGAGGCTAACGTTTCGCAGTTACAAAGTGATAGCGGCGCTCGACAGGTGCGCGTGCTGCGCCCTGGTGATATGGCTACCATGGATCACCGCCCGGATCGCTTGAATATTCATCTTGATGATCAAGATGTTATAGAAGCGCTGCGCTGCGGCTAAGGTATTTCATCCTAAAATCAGCACGACGCAGGCGGCGGTCAGCATGCCCATGGTGATATTGAACGCCCGCCACGCGACATCTGTTTTGATCCACTGCCCGATCGCACTACCAAAGGCGGCCCATAGCGCAATACAGGGCAGCGCCACCATCTCCGCAAAGCCTGCAAGTAGCAATGCATTAAATACCGGTTGGCCACTTTCAGGTAGAAACCCCGCCATCAGCGCTAGTCCCATTACCCACGCTTTAGGATTGGCGAACTGAAACGCCGCTGCCTGCCAAAACGTAAAGGGTACGCTATGAGCCTGTGCCTTAAGATTAGGCGGCGGGGCGCTGGCAATTTTCCAAGCCAAATAGAGCAAATACGCGCTGCCTATCCAGCGCAGTGCCGTTTGAATCGCCGGGTAGCTTTCAAACAGCACGCCCAAGCCCAACGCTATGCCCGCAAACAGCAAAAAGCAGCCACCTAAAATCCCCCACATATGCGGCAGCGTGCGCCTAAAGCCGAAGTTGGCGCCAGAGGCGGTCAACATAACGTTGTTTGGCCCTGGGGTAAGCGTCATCGACATCATATAGAGCGCGGCAGGACCGAGAATTAACCATTCGCTGTTCATCTGATTGTATCCATACAATATGGGGTGGGGGATTGTTTTAGTGTGGCTTTTACCAGCATAATGGGGATTAAATTGACGTCAAAGGTTTTATTGTCACCATGACAATTTGGGTGCCTTCGCTTAAGGAGTTTTCTGGTTCACGCTACCGGGCTATTGCCAGCGCCATTGAAGCCGCTATTCAGGCGGGAACACTGCTGCCTGGGCAGCGATTGCCGCCCCAGCGCCGCTTGGCGGACGCGCTAGGTGTGACTATCGGCACGGTAACCAGGGGGTACGCTGAGGCTGAACGCAATGGCTGGGTATCGGCAAGGGTGGGTAGCGGCACCTATGTGAAGAGCCAAACCCAAAACAATGCTTTTAGCCTGACGTTTCCCGCTGACGAAACGGCCGGTGTGATCGATTTAAGTCTTAGCCTGCCACCGCCTCATCCGTTACGGCAGACGCTGTTGAGCGAAGCGCTGCTCGCTTTAAGTCAATCAGGGGCAGCATTAGAGCGCGGTGTTACCTACCAACAGGCACAGGGGCGTCATGAGCATCGTGAAGTACTCGCTAGCTGGTTAAATACTTTGGGTATGCCGCTGATGGCCGATGAACTGCTCATTACCCAGGGTGGGCAGCATGGCCTTAGTTTGGCGCTCAGCACCTTGCTAAGGCCGGGCGAGCTGCTGGCCGCCGATGCCTTGACCTATCCCGGTGCCATCAGCGCAGCGCAGCAGGGGCATCTAAAGTTGGTAGGCATTGGTCAAGACAGTGAAGGGATGCGCATGGATCTGCTTGAGGCGCAGTGTGCCCGGCAGCCACCTAGAGCGATATATCTAACGCCGGAACAGAATAACCCCACCGGCGCGTGTTTAAGCGAATCGCGCCGCGAACGACTGGTAACGCTGGCACGGCGCTACGATATCTGGCTGATTGAAGACGGCGTGCAGTATCTTCCCGCTGAGCAGCGCGGTACCCCCCTTTACCTGCTTGCGCCAGAGCGCACGCTGTTTGTATTTAGCACCGCTAAAGTGCTGGCGGGTGGTCTGCGAATTGGCGTACTGCGTGCGCCTAAAGGTTTGCACGAGCGGTTAGCGGCAAGCCTTCGCGCCCAGAGTTGGATGGTGCCACCGCTAATGGTCGATGTGGTTTGCCATTGGATTAATCAGGCCGCGGCGGAAAAACTACTTAACTGGCAAACCCAAGAGCTCGCGGAGCGTCAGCAGTTGGCCGCCGAATGGCTAAAAGATTTTTCCTTGAGCGGGCGCTCACACAGCAGCAATGTATGGCTTGCGCTGCCAGAGGGGAGCCGGGCCGTAGAGCTGTGCGAGCGGCTACTGCAGCGGGGTGTTAAGGTCAGCAGCGCAGAGCCCTTTTGTGTGGGGAGCACGCCAGCGCCGCAAGCGATTCGGCTATGTATTGGGGCCGCGGCGGATCGCCGTGAACTGATTAAGGCATTGAATATCATCGCCGCCTGTTTAACCGAGCGCCCATTAGCCCCTGTCACGTTGTGAATTACTCGTAGCGGTCTTTCCAGCCCTGGTGGCGCACCTGATCTTTGAGCATTTCGAGCACGTCGTACAGCACCTGTTCGGTGACCCGGTTGCTGCCTTCGTCAACCGTCAGCCAGGTGTCAAAGCCGCTGTCGGCAGTGCGCTCCACTAACTGCCTAAACTCATCCGAATGAATGCCTAGCAGCAGCTCATCGACGAGCCGCTGGGCAACACCGCTGAGCGATGCTTCCATCGCGCTGGTGGCCTGCACCCCCATGGGTAAACGATTCAGGCGCTGAATCTCGGGGCTTTCACGTAGCGTACGGCTAACTAAATCGCTGATTGCCGTCATAATGGATTGGCGGTTGTGCTGGTAGGCTTTGCCGATAGTGCTCTCTAACCGCTGAGCGATCTCATGAATCAGTTGGGCCTTACGCGGCATGATCACACGTTCGATCACGCGCTCGGTCAGCGAATCGCTGGCGCGTATCTGCTGCTGTACGTTGCCCAACAGGCGTAGGGCGATACGGTCGGAAAGCTCCTCAAGCAGAATGTCGTAATACTTGGCCACAAATTGATAGATGTACCAGTGGGTAACATCAATAAGGCCGAGGCGATGCAGTCGGTTGATCAACGAGATGACACGTAGAATACGCAGCAAGCGGAAGCCTGCTAGGGGAATACAACCCAGCACGTCGTACCAGTGCACGAAGGGATAAAAGAACCAGCGGTGGTAGCGCCGCTCGGCAATGGCGATTGACCAGCCCAGCAGTACATCGGCGATAAAAAAGCTGACAAATACCAAATCGATGGTGATGAAGCGGCTATGAATCACGTCATCGTAGAAAGTGTGAAAACCGGGAGCGAGGTTGGCGATGCCCTGGTTAATAGGGCCGAGTAGAAACAGTGAATCAAACAGCAGTAGCGAGAGATTAATCACCACCAGCGTCAAAATGAAAAAATCCCAACCAATATGGGCGTATTCAACCGCTTTAGGCAGGTGCGGATAGCGATCCCTGGCGGGCATACGAACTCCTTATCGTTGGGTCTTTAGTGGGCCTGGGACTGATGATGCTGCTGGGTCAGCAGTTCCTCTCTTTCCGCCTGTTTGCGTAGCTTCTTGCGTAGCGCAGCCTTTTCAAAACGCAGTTTCTGGAGCGACGTGGCCAAATTGAGCGGCAGTACGCTGGCAGGTTTACCATCAGCGTCCACCGCGACCATGGTGAGGTAGCAACTGTTGGTATGCCGGATCAGCTTATTACGAATATCTTCGGCCACGACCTTGATGCCCACTTCCATCGACGAGCGACCAACATGATTGACGCTGGCTAGAAAGGTGACCAGCTCGCCGACATGAATCGGCTGCTTAAACAGCACCTGATCTACCGACAGCGTCACCACATAGTGGCCCGAATAGCGGCTGGCGCAAGCAAAAGCGACTTCATCGAGCTTTTTAAGAATCGCGCCACCATGCACTTTGCCGCTGAAGTTCGCCATATCGGGCGTCATCAATACGGTCATGGAGAGCTCATGCTGCCCAGGCAGGGCAGCGTTAGCGCTGATTTCGGCGTCTGTCATACGTTGCTCCTGCTGTTACTTAAGCCCAATAACGGCTGCCCGCTACCCATAGGCTGGGCAAACTGAGCGGCGGGCAGTCATTGGCGGTTTTTTAAAACCATACCAGACCGACGGAAATAATAATGCCGGTGATAAAAAGCTGAATCAGGCAGAAGCCCATAATATCTTTTGCTTTTAGGCCTGCAATGGCGAGCACCGGGAGCGCCCAGAAGGGCTGTAGCAGGTTAGTCCAGGCATCGCCCCAAGCCACCGCCATAGCAACCCGCGGAATATCAGCTCCTAAGGCCTGAGCAGCCGGTAGCATCACCGGTGCCTGAACTGCCCACTGGCCGCCGCCGGAAGGGACGAATAGATTGACAATACCCGCACTGATAAACGACCAGAATGGCAGCGTATTGGCGGTTGCAAAGGAAACCAGCCACTCGGACATGCTCTCGGCTAGCCCGGACTGCACCATGATAGCCATGATGCCAGCGTAAAACGGGAACTGGATGACAATCCCCGCGCCGCCTTTAATCGCTTCGTGCAGGCTGTTGAGCAGATTACGCGGCGTGCGGTGCAGCACAATGGCTAGGAACAGAAACATAAAGTTAACGACGTTAAGGTTTAAGCCGCCACCCCGTAGCAGGAAGTGATCAAGCAAGAACAGTAGCCCCGGCACGCCGACCAGCAGAGCGAGTGTAAAGCTATTCTCCAGGCGCTCCGCAGGGCGTGTAATGCGGCCAACCGGCTCGGGTTCATCATTCAGTACGCTGGGGTCGACGTAGACGCTATCTTTCTCGTCCGGCAGCATCATGCGGTTTACCAGCGGGATGGCGATAAACAGGCAGACCACAATAGCGAGGTTGAAGAAGGCGAAAATCGTAGAGCCGGTGCCAATCACCCCAATTTGGTCGGCGGAAAAATGCCCCTCGGTCGCGATGGTTAGCGGGATCGAGCCTGCCAAACCGCCGTGCCACACCACAAAGCCGGAGTAGGCACTGGCGACGAGCAGCCGGTAGTCAACGCGGATCAGCCGAGCCAGCTCTTTGGCAAATAGCGCGCCGACCACAAGCCCAAACCCCCAGTTAATCCAGCTGGCTACCAATGAGACCAGCGTCACTAGAATGATCGCTCCGCCGGGTGACTTAGCGGTGCTGGCTATTTTCTGCAAAATGCGTTTTACCGGCGGTGAGCTTGCCAGCATAAAGCCGGTAACCAGCACCAGCAGCATCTGCATAGAGAACGTCAGCAACCCCCAGAAGCCATCGCCCCAGAAGCGCAATACTGCCAGCGGGGTTTGGCGCTCAATGGCGATCGCGGCGACCGCGGCAATTAACGTCAGCAATAGGACGAAAATATACGGGTCGGGGAGATAGCGCTCCACCAGCTTTACCGCCGGTTTTGAGATCATTTTAAGCATGGGATGCTCTCTTTATTCATTATTAGGAAGTGGCTAAGCAAGGTCTTGGAAATGTAACGGCATAGCTAATATACGGGTGAGTACGGAAATTTTCACGTTGAAGCTGTCCGCTTAATCTTACGTTAGCGTAGTTGAGGTTAAATGCGCCTGTTTTAACGCTAATGGTTTAACCGGTAGGGGCGGTGGTAGTGAAAATAGTAGTAGACGATCAGCACCGCCGAGCGCACCAGCGTGAACAGCATAAACGCCAGCCAGAGCCCATGATTGCCCAGTCCCTGGGTTAGCCACCAAACGGGCAGATAGGCGGCTAGGCCAATAAAGATACTGTTACGCATTTCACGCACCGCAGTGGTGCCAATAAACACCCCATCAAGCAGGTAGCTCCATACCGCAATCAGCGGCATGACGACCATCCAGGGCAAGTACTGCGCCGCGGTGGCACGCACCTCTTCAAGGCCCGTGAGCAGTGCAATGAGCGCATTGCCGCCCAGCGCGAACAGCAGGGCAGCCGCGCCAGCCGTCCAGAATGAAAAGCGCGCGGCGGCGCGCACGGTCGCGGCAAACTCATGCCAATCCCCTCGGCCAAAGGCGCGCCCAATCAGTGATTCGGCAGCGTGGGCAAAGCCATCCAGGGCGTAACTGGTGAGCATGATAAATTGCAATAGTACGGCGTTGGCAGCAAGTACCGTATCGCCCTGGCGCGCGCCCTGGGCAGTAAAGAACGCCATGGCAAACAGCAGGCCGAGGGTGCGCACAAACAGGTTGGCGTTAACGTTAAACAGGGCTGTGTAAGCTGCGAGCGCGAGCAGGCGCTCGCGCAAAAAATGGCCCTCCAGCCGGGTTAGCTGGCGTAGCACCAGGTAGCTACCAAACGCTAGGGCACTGTAGTCGGCGATTACGCTCGCCCAGGCCACGCCGTTACTGGTCATTCCCAGGCCTACTACAAACCATAAATCCAGCACGATATTAACGCTGTTGGTTAGCAGCAAAATCATCAGCGTAACGCGGGAGTTCTGTTGGCCCAAAAACCAGCCCAGAATGGCGTAGTTGGCGAGTACTGCTGGCGCTGACCAGAGGCGGATATGGGCGTACTCGCGGGCTAGATCGGTCGCTACTTCACTACCATCTAACAGCCATAAACCCAGTGTAATCAGCGGCGAGGCAAACACAATCAGCAGGCTACCAATCACCAGCGCCATGATCAGCGATTGCCCCAGCAGGTTGCGCACATCTGTGTCGCTCTCGCGCCCCATGGCTTGGGCGACTAGCCCCGTAGTGCCCATGCGCAAAAAGCCAAAGCCCCAGTAGAGAAAGCTAAACAGCGTGGCACCGAGAGTAACGCCGGCTAAGTAACGGGAGTCGGGTAAATGACCGACCACAGCGGTATCCACCAACCCGAGCAGCGGGACGGTGATATTGGAGAGAATGATTGGCCAGGCAAGGGCCCAAATCCGCATTCGACTTAGGCGGCGGTGATGATGCGGTACTTCTTCATCAGCTCTTCTTGGCTTTCGTGGCGCTCAGGGTCAAGCGGAATGCAGTCCACCGGGCAGACCTGTTGGCACTGGGGCTCGTCATAGTGACCCACGCACTCGGTGCATAGATTAGGATCGATGACGTAGATCTCCTCACCGGGAGAAATAGCATCATTGGGGCATTCGGGCTCGCAGACGTCGCAGTTAATGCATTCGTCGGTAATCATCAGGGCCATGGGCATACCTCGCGGATGGCATTCACACCCAGGATGTCTAATACCTGAGTGTTTTACTCAACAATGGCGTTGGCTAGCTAGTGTAGTGCTTACGTAGCGCTTCGGCGACCTGAGGATGCACTAGGGGGGAAATATCGCCACCTAGCTTGGCAATTTCGCGCACGATGGTCGAAGAAATATACGAGTTTTCCACCGCCGGGGTTAAAAATACGCTTTCAAGCTCCGGGTTCTGCGCGCGGTTCATATTGGCCAACTGGAGCTCGTACTCAAAATCGGAGACCGCGCGCAGGCCGCGCAGAATAATCGTCGCGCCCTGTTCGTGCATCATGGTGGTGAGCAGGGTCGAGAAGCCGATCACCTCAACGTTAGGCAGCGACGCACAGACCGCTTTAGCTAGATCCATGCGTGTTTCCAGGTCGAGGTTGGGGCTTTTGCCAGGGCTTGCCGCCACCGCGATGACCACCTTGTCGAACATGCGAGCACCGCGCTCGATCAAGTCGAAGTGGCCGTTGGTGATGGGGTCGAAGGTGCCGGGGTAGACGGCGATATTCAGTTTACGCGTGGTCATTCCTCGCTCTCCTCGTCCAGGCAGCCAAACGGGTTATCGCTGGTTAATGAGACGGCGTGATCGTAACCGGGGATATGAATCCGGTCAGCGTGAATATCCAGCTCTGGGCCTTCCAGCACCGCTTCACCAAACTGGTAGCGTGGGGCGTACTGACCGTGGTCTGCCTGGGCAAGGTAGGCCGCTGCCGCTTCCCGGGTGGTTTCGCGACGGGTTTTCCAGGCATTCACTGCCGCCGCGCCGTGGCGCTGCGTCAGCAGGCGTTCGGTCACCGCAGGTGAAAGCACCACGCCAGTGGCATTGTTGCCGCCGAAGCCCTTGGCGTTGATAAAAGCAGCGTCCGCACGAAACGTTTGTGCCGTTTGCGAAAAGCGCAGCCGCTCGGCATAGACATCGTCAGCCACCGCATCCAGCGTGGGAATGCCCGGCAGCAAGTCGTGGGCAAAACTGCCCAAGGCACTCGCCAACTGATCGCCCGCTGCGGAGCCTTGGGAGTGGCCGATAAAAGCTTTAATCGCAACTACCGGCCACTCGCTAATACCGTTGGCGCGGGCAATTTCGTCGAACACGTGGGATTCGGTAATGCGGTTCTTGGGCGTGCTGGTGCCGTGAGCGTGCAAAAAGCTGCGCTCTTTAAGGGCTTTTTCGCCCAGCATATCGCGCACCAACGCAGTCGCTTTGCCGAGGGTGATGTAGTTGCCGATGCCCGGCGCTGAAATCGAGCGCTTATAACCGTCGGCATTCACGAACACATCAGGCACCGCGCCGAGGATATCCGCGCCGACTTCCAGTGCCAGGGCGTCGTCCATCAACAGCACGAACTGGCTGGCTTCTGCCATGGTAAAGCCGCAGTTGCGGGCAAAGGGACGGCAGGCGCGCTGATAATCGCTGTCAGTAAGCAGCTCCAGCGCATCCAGGGCTTTCAGGCCGGCGTCGTCAGCCAGCGCCCCCATGGCCCGGAAGCCCTCAATGATTTCCGGAGTAATCGGCGCGTCGGCGGTACCCACCATCACCACACGACGGCGCCCGGCGCGAATGTCATCAATGCCCAGGCGCAGGTTATAGAGAAAGCTGGCGCAGGCGCCTAACGCTGCGCCGGTGCCACCTACGCTGCCCAACACATAGGCATTCAAAAAGTCGGCGGGCATCTGACCATAGCCCAGGGGCATCTGCTTGGAGGTGGCGCGCTGGCCGCTCACCAGGCTTTTCAGTAAGCCGCCCCAACCCTGATCGTCTAGCTGGCCGATGGAGTTACCGGCGTACACGGCAATATGATCTGGATTCAACTGCTGGCGTAGTGTCTCCCAGGAGAGACCGCTGGCGCCCAGGCAGTCGCTGGCGCCAAACACCGCCAGCGATAGCCCGCGGGGGTGATGCACGCTGCGGTAGAGGTTCGCGGGGTCAAAGCCGCTGGGTAGCTGAGCTGCCGCGCGTACTTTGGGCAGTTGCGCGTCGGGTAGCAAAACCTCCAGCACCCCTGCGGGCACCGTTACTTCTACCTCGCGGGCATCAATGTCGCGCACCTGCCAATCCAGCGGTAGATTTTCAGGTAGCTGGCGGCGGCGCAGGGTAAAGCGCAGCGGCTCGGCCAACTGCATACTTGCCTGCCGGTTAGACGGCATTCCAGGGTCGAGAAAGCGCGGGTCTTCGTTGCGCCGAATCAGGGTGTGCTTCAGCACCTGATCACGCAGCGACTGCGCCGGGTCATCTACGGGTTGGCCTTGACTGTCGCGCCACCCCTTTTCGGAGTGCTCTACTAGGCGCATAAGCGCCGCCAAGCCTTCCAGTGTCTGGCGTTGCTGGTCAGCAGGAAGAGCATCAAGCACAGTGCGGCGGAAGGCCTGATGGCCAGAGGTTCTGCCAGCGGGATTGATGCCGCCCATGCCGACAATCACCGGTAAGTGTGACAAGCCGGGTTCCTCGTGGTGCGGTGGTGGTAATAACAATTATTGGCATGGCTACTGAGCACAATTCGTCCAGTACCATGCGCTTAATAAGGTCACTAATAACTATGTCAGGCGTGATCATAGCACCGGCTGTGCAACGGCGTCATGCCGCAAGCGTTCGAGACTGATAGAATCACGCTTTTCAGCCGGGTAATGGCATGCAGCATAATTCTCGACCAGTGATTTCTAACCAGCCAGGCCCGCATCAGGATTTGGCACGCCGGGTGAGCCGGGCGCTAGCGCATCCACTGCGTAAACCGATCGCCGAGCATACGCAGTATAACTTTGCCCTGGCGGCGGAGTGGCTCGCGGGTCGTCAAACGCCTTTGGTACTTGATTCAGGCTGTGGCGTGGGGATATCGACACGTCAACTGGCAGCGCAGTTCCCCGCCCATGCGGTGATTGGCGTTGATCGCAGCGAGGATCGCCTGGGGCGCGACCACGGCAAGCTGCCAGAAAATGCGCTGCTGGTGAGAGCCGACCTTGTCGATTTTTGGCGTTTGGCCTACCAAGCAGGCTGGGCGCCCGAGCACCACTTTCTGCTTTATCCAAATCCTTACCCCAAGGCGGCGCACTTAAAAATGCGCTGGCATGGCCATGCGGTTTTACCCACACTACTGGCCCTTGGAGGGCACCTTGAACTGCGTTCAAACTGGTCACTCTACGTTGAAGAGTTTGCCTTGGCGGTGGCCCAGGTAACCGGTAAGCAGGCAGCGGTAACTGAAATTGCGCCTAAAGATGACTTTTTAACTCCCTTCGAGGCTAAGTATGCTCGAAGTGGTCAGGCTCTGTGGCGTTTATGCGTTGAGTTGGAGCGAATATGACGTTTGTCTATTTGGTGCTGGCGATAGTGGCCGAAGTGATCGCCACGAGTGCCTTAAAGGCCTCCATGGGGTTTACGCGCCCATTGCCCAGCGTGGTGGTGGTAGTGGGCTACGGGCTAGCTTTTTATTTGCTTAGCCTAGTGCTGCGCACGCTGCCGGTGGGGGTCGCCTATGCGATTTGGGCGGGCTTGGGCATTGTGCTGGTCACCTTAGTCGGCATAGTGGTATTCGGTGAAAAGCCCGATTTACCGGCAGTGGTCGGAATTAGCTTGATCGTGGCGGGCGTCGTCATGCTGCAAGTGTTTTCTAAAATGAATGTGCATTGAGGTATCGTAATGGGGTGTTTTTTTGCAAGTAAGCGTCTGCAGCGCTGGTCGCTGATGGCCGGGGTTGCCACGCTGGCGCTGTGCGCCAGTGCCAGCGCGCTCGCCGATTTCAACCGCCTGGGCCAACTGCAGAATAAAGGCTTTGCGATTAGTGCCGAGGCGCGTCTTTTGGATGCCGGCGCCAATGCGCTGTTAGGCAGCATCACCCCGGATCGCCAGCTGTCACCCGCTTCGGTCACTAAAGCCTATCTTGCGGCGGCGGCGCTGAACCGGTTTGGCCCCCAACACCGCTTTACCAGCCAACTCGTCAGCGCGGGTAGCATCGAAGGTGGCGTGCTGCGTGGCGATTTAGTGTTTGAAGGTGGCGGAGACCCGGGCCTAACCACTGAAAACCTATGGCGCTTGGTGCAGCGTTTGTACTTATCCGGGGTGCGTGAGGTCGATGGCGCTTTGGTGGTCAGCCAGTGGCGCTTTGGTTCAGTGGACTGCATTACTACCGACCGCTGCAATGCCCTGACCCGCGTTACCAATGCGTATAGTGCGCCGCTCTCCTCGGCTGGCGTTAACTTCGGTAGCTGGTGCGTGAATGTCGCACCAGCCATTACCGCAGGCGAGCCTGCCCAAGTGGGGCTATGCGATAGCCAGACGTCTTTGATCACCATTGATAACCAGGTGGTCACCCGCCCAGCCAATAGCGGTACTGAGATTAGCGCTGAGCGAATTACCGATGAGCGTGGCGACGTGATGCGTTTGACGGGGCAGATCTCCACCAACGCTACTGCCCGAGATGTCTACCGCGGCGCGGGCGATGCCGCCGAAACCACCGCGCAAGTGTTAACGGGCATGTTGAATCAGGCGGGTATTCAAGTGCGCGAACCATGGCGCATCAGCTCGTCTCAGCCGCCCAGCAGTGCCCAGCGTCTGGCAGCGGTGGACAGTCAACCACTGCAAGAGCTATTGCTGCGCATCATGAACTACTCCAATAACTACATGGCCGACGTGCTGGCGCTGGATCTCGTCGAGATACCTCAGGCGCAGCTCCGCCAAGCAGGGCAAGCCATTGAAAATTATGCCCAGAGCCTGCCAGGGCACGGCCCGTTAACGCTGTATAGTGGTAGCGGGCTAACCACTGAAAACCGCACATCGGCTCAAGGCGTTAACGTGATGCTGGAGGACATGTTTCGTCAAAGCAGCCTGTTTCCCAGCTTTGTAGCGGCCTTTCAGTCGCCGGCTAACGGGGTAATGCGCTTTATTCGGCGGGGGCCCTCCACGTTTCAAAACAATGTCATGATCAAAACCGGCACGCTGAACCAACCCTTTGCCGTGCGCGCTGCGGCGGGCTATTTTCGCACTGCGCAAGGGCGCTGGGGAGTGTTTAGTGTCATGGTCAATGGTAACAGCAGCACGCCTTACTTAAGCTGGTCTGAGGTGCTGGATCCGTTGTCACTGGATCTAGAAGCCATGATATTAGCGAACTGAACAAACTCCACGCTCACAAGGTGAGGCGACCTGCATGAAACCTGGGCATACTGGTTTAACACATTTGGTTCACTCCACGCGCTATTCGTGGAAAGGCTTGAAAGCGGCGTTTAGAAACGAAGCGGCTTTTCGCCAGGAGGTGGGCATTACTGCGGTGTTGCTGCCGCTTGCTTGGTGGATTGGCGAAGGCCCTATCAGTTGGCTGCTGTTGGTGAGTAGCCTGTTTTTTGTGCTGATAGTGGAGCTGCTGAATAGTGCGATTGAAAACGTGGTTGACCGGATCGGCACCGAGCACCACGAGCTTTCCGGCCGGGCCAAGGATATTGGCTCGGCAGCAGTGATGCTGTCGCTGATGATGGCCGGCCTTACCTGGGGGCTATTGGGCTGGGAAAAATTCTTTGGCTAAGCTGATTTAAAATCACTCATTTTTAGCACGCTGTCAGCGAGGTCGTTATGCAAACATTTAAAGGACTTAGGAACGACGATTTTTTACCGTTGTCGACGCTGCCAGCGTCGTTACAAAAAGCCACCCAAGCTGCTTGGCAGCGGCTAAGCGATGCGCTTGTTCAAGCCGATAATGTCGCTGAGATGACCCAGCAGGAGTTGCCTTCCAGTAGCTGGCAGGGGCTTTCTGAGCCGCGCCGCGAGGCCCTGGCGAGAGTGCTGGCCATTTCGACCTTCGCGCTGGATACCCTGGTGCGCCACTCCCATTGGCTAGCTGAACTGGACATCGCCGGAGAATTGGACGCAAACCCAGGGCGCGATGAGCTAGCCAACTGGTTGAATGAGACGCTGGAAAGCGCCGAAGATGAAGAGGCGATGCAGCGGGCGATTCGCCGTTTTCGCCGCAAGCGAATGCTGGGGATTATCTGGCGTGACCTTAATCGTGCTCCCAGCTATAGCATGTGGGATACCGCCAAGGCGGTGTCTGAGCTTGCCGAAATTTGCTTGGAAGCGGCATTAACCTGGCTTGAGCAGTTTTACGCACCACGATGGGGCTTACCTGCCCCACGCAAAGATGGCACGCCCCAGCGTCTGGTGATCCTGGGCATGGGTAAGCTGGGCGCGGGGGAGCTGAATCTATCCTCCGATATCGATTTGATTTTTGCCTTTCCCGAAAAAGGCGAAACCCAAGGTGGACGCAAGCCCTTAGAGCACCAGGAGTACTTTACCAAGCTGGGGCAAAAGCTGATTGGCGCACTAGACGCCATGACCGCCGACGGCTTCGCCTTCCGTGTCGATATGCGCTTACGGCCCTTGGGCGACGGCGGGCCGCTGGTGGGCAGTTTTGCCATGCTCTCCAGCTACTACCAGGATCAAGGCCGCGAGTGGGAGCGTTACGCCATGCTCAAAGCGCGCCCGGTCGCCGGGGATTTAGACGCCGGAGATGAGCTGCTGGCCGGGCTGCGCCCCTTTGTGTATCGCAAATATCTCGATTTTGGCGCTATCGAGTCGCTGCGTGAACTGAAGGCTATGATCAATCGCGAAGTGAAGCGCAAAGGCATGCAGAGCAATATCAAACTTGGCCCTGGCGGCATTCGCGAGGTTGAGTTCGTGGTACAGGCGTTCCAACTAATTCGCGGCGGCCGCGATACGGAGCTGCAGGTGACATCGCTGAAAACGGCGCTTAATCGCTTGCCTGAGCTAGGCCTGTTACCCCAAGAAGTGGTCGATGAACTGCTGCCTGACTACGCCTTTCTGCGCGATGTCGAACACGCGCTCCAAGCGTTGGAAGATCGCCAGACACAAACCCTGCCCAACGATGACGGTGATCGTGAACGGGTAGCCTTCGCCATGAATCATGAAGACTGGCCGGGGCTGGTCGCCCAGCTTGACGAAGTGCGCGAGCGGGTTCGTCAACACTTCGACGCAGTGATTGCCGACCCCGAAGAGGATGTCGACGAAGCCAACGATGATAGCCAGCTAGGCTTGGCCCAATGGCGGCTTATTTGGCGCGGCGAGTTAGAGGGGGAGGAGGCCAGTGCCCACCTTGCCGAGGCGGGTTTTAACGAGCCTGAAAAAGCCTTGAAGCGGCTGCAGAGTCTTTACCACTCCCGGCAAGTGCAAAGCATGCAGCGGATTGGCTTTGAGCGCCTGGATGCGCTGATGCCGCTACTGCTAGGTGCCGTGGCGGACAATGAGGTACCGGATACCGCGCTTGAACGGGTGCAGCCGCTGATTGAAGCCGTGCTACGGCGTACGGCTTACCTCGCCCTGCTGCGCGAAAACCCCCAGGCGCTGGAACACCTGATGCGGCTGTGCGCCGCCAGTCCTTGGATAGCTGAACAACTGTCGCGTTATCCCATTCTGCTCGACGAGCTGCTGACGCCAGAAACGTTGTATACCCCCGCCGATAAAGCGCGCCTTGCCGATGAACTGCGCCAAACGCTGAATCGTTTGCCAGAGGATGACGAAGAGGCCCAGTTGGAGGCATTGCGCGTTTTTAAACACGCTCAAACCCTGCACGTAGCGGCATCGGATATCGTCGGTACCCGGCATTTGATGAAAGTAAGCGATTACTTAACCTATATCGCCGAAGTCATTCTCGATGCCGTGTTGGCTATGGCGTGGAAGCATATTACCCGTAAGCATGGTGTTCCTGAGGGGCTGAATGCCCGCGAGGCGGCATTTCTGATTATCGGCTACGGCAAGCTGGGCGGTATTGAGCTGGGTTACAGCTCCGATTTAGATCTGGTTTTCCTTCATGACAGCGATGGGCAGGGCACTACTGACGGCCCACGGCCCATTGATACACCGGTATTTTTTACCCGCCTGGGTCAGCGCATTATTCACCTGCTCACCGCGGTAACGCCCACCGGCACGCTTTATGAAGTGGATATGCGCCTGCGGCCTTCGGGTAATTCCGGTCTATTGGTGACATCACTCAAAGCCTTTGCCGAGTATCAGCGTCAGAATGCATGGACCTGGGAGCATCAGGCATTGGTGCGCGCCCGAGTGGTGGCGGGTAGCGATGCGCTGGCCGAGAAATTCAGTCAGCTGCGGGGCGATATTCTTGGCGAGGAGCGAGATAAAGCTGCACTGCGCGAAGAGGTGGTCAAGATGCGCCAGAAAATGCGCGACCATTTGGGCAGCAAAACCACCAGCAATACTTTCAACGTCAAACACGATGCGGGCGGCATGGTGGATATCGAGTTTCTCTGCCAATACGCGGTGTTAGCGCTTGCTCACCAAACGCCTGCGTTACTTACCTATAGCGATAATATCCGCATTCTAGAGAGTCTAACGGAGAGTGGGCACTTACCAGCTGAAGAGGCGGAACGTCTTCGCGAGGCTTATCTGGCTTATCGCAGCGCTACGCACCGAGCAGCGCTTACCGGTCAGAAAGCACTCAGCGATGGCGAGGAGTTCCGCTCTCATCGCGATATAGTCACCGCGCTCTGGCAGCGCTTTCTTGAACCCTCCACCGCTGATAACAGCTAGGTAGACGGCTTTACTAACCAGGAATCAACAGTGATCACAAGGAATAGGGTAGGGCGGCCCGCATGATTGGACATATTCTGGCCACGCTATTGCCGGTATTTTTAATTGCAGAGTGTGGCGCTGCCTATGGGCGCTACCGTACGCCGGATATTCGCAGTCTCAATACGCTCAATATGGAGCTGTTCGTTCCGTTATTAGTGTTCGCCGTGCTGGCCGACCGTCAAGCCCCGTTAGCCGAGTACGCCTGGCTTGCCACGGCGGCGATGGCAGTGGTGCTGGGGTCTGGGATTGTGCTGTGGCCGCTGGCTAAGTGGCTAAAGCTTGATAGCAAAATCTTCCTGCCGCCGATGATGTTCAACAACGCGGGCAATATGGGGGTGCCGCTACTGGTGTTGGCATTTGGTGCTGAGGCTCTTCCAGCTGCGGTGGTGGTGTTTATCGTTGAAATGCTGCTGCACTTTTCGGTGGGGCTCTACATGCTTAACCCGCGCACTTCGCTATGGCGAATGCTGCGCATGCCGATTGTGCTCGCGAGTCTGGCGGGGCTTACTGTGAATATCAGTGGCCTACCGCTGCCAGGCTGGCTGCTAGAGGCAATGCACATGCTGGGCGGAGTATCTATTCCGCTGATGCTATTTGCGCTAGGGGTGCGGCTCTTGGAGATCGATTTTAGCGATTGGCGTACGGGGATACTGGGGGCGGTGCTTTGCCCGCTTTCCGGGTTGGTGATTGCCTTGCCGTTGATGTGGCTGCTGCCGCTTAACGAATTGCAGGCGGCGGTGCTGCTGGTATTTGCGGCACTACCACCTGCAGTGTTGAACTACCTGGTCGCGGAGCAGTATAAGTTGGCACCACAAAAAGTGGCTTCGCTGGTGCTGATTGGTAACCTGGGGAGTTTGGTAGTTATGCCGCTGACCTTGGCCGCGGCATTTACCTGGGTTTACGCACCACTTTAATAAAGTACCTAGCACTGGGTGGCACGAAAAAGTGACTAACTGGTTACTTAACGATCATCTTTAACTTCGTAGCTGCCTTCCAAGACATCCTGATGACCAGGACGGTTTTGCGCAGACGAATGCGTGGAAGCATGCCCTTGAGAATGTCCTTGAGAATAGCCACCACCGATATCCTGAGCCTGCTGAGCGCGCATCTGCTCCATGCGCTTTTTCATTTTATGACGCATAAACGGCATCATTGCCCAGCCAATGAGCAAGAAAAACAGGCCGAGTACCACGCCTACAATCATTAACGCGCCAAACGCCAGCCATGTAAACAGTAGCTTAAGGCTACCCGCCAAGCCGGTGGGCTGGGTTTGCGCAGCACGGGCGCGCCATTGGTTTGCCGCTTGCCATGCAGCGTTGCGTTGGTCGCGATTCATCTGTGGCATGAGAGCCTCCATGGGTTGTTCGCACACATTGGAACACAGGTGCTCTAGCAAGTTCACTGCTTGGCTATAACAGGCAGTAGTGTCGCCATTCTTTAGGTGTCAGGTTCTACGTAGGGTTTATACCTCCAATTCTTACGTACAGTGCGAGTAGGTTTTTCAACTGTTACCATTAAGCTGTACAGGACAAGTTTAGTTGTACAAGCATGCGCTTAATATGTCGTGCTTATCTAAACAGAGCTCATCTAACAGGACGGTTATATGGCTAATCATGGAGGCAAGTCGGTATTCATCTCATCGGTGGTGATTATTTTTGGCTTGGTAGTTGTTGGAGCGTCATTTCCTGAAGGATTTGCCAACGCTGCGGAGGGGGCGCTGTCCACCATTACCGGGCTATTCGGGTGGTTTTATCTATTTTCGGTTTTTGGGTTTGTGATTTTTTTGTTTGGCCTGGCGCTTAGCAGGTACGGCAAGGTGCGCTTAGGCCCCCAGGACAGTCGGCCTAACTATACGTTTTTTTCATGGATAAGCATGCTGCTGGCGGCAGGCTTTGGTGTGGGGCTTGTCTTCTATGGCATGGCAGAACCCATGTTTCACTTCATCGAGCCGCCTTATGGCGACAGAACCGCTGAAACCGAAGCGGCAGCTCGCTACGCTATTCAATACAGCTACTTTAACTGGGGGATACACCAGTGGGCGGCTTTCTCGATTGTCGGCTTGATCATCGCCTATTTTCAGTTCCGCAAGGGACAGGCAGGGCTGGTATCGTCCGTATTGTCGTCAATAACGGCTAAGAATCCTAAAATTCGCCCCTATGCTTCCTGGCTGGATGTGTTTGCCGTGGTCGCCACCGTAATGGGTGTGGCTACTTCGTTGGGGTTGGGTGTGCTGCAGATGAACGGCGGTTTAAACGCCGTGTTTGGCCTCCCGGAAAACGGTTTTTGGCAGTTTGTGATTCTTTTCGTGATGTTTTGCGCCTATATGGCATCCACCTGGTCAGGCTTGGATAAAGGTATTAAACGCCTCTCTAACCTGAATATGATTTTATGTATCGGTTTGATGCTGTATGTGCTGTTTACTGGCCCAACCGTGGCGATATTAGAGACCATCACGGTGGGGATTGGTGACTATCTCCAGAACTTTATCGGCATGAGCCTGCGCATTTCCCCCTACAGCGATAATGAGTGGGCGAGCAGTTGGACGATTTTTTACTGGGCCTGGGTGATTGCCTGGTCGCCCTTTGTCGGTACCTTTATTGCCCGGGTGTCCCGTGGCCGTACCATCAAAGAGTATGTGTTTGGGGTGCTGTTTGTACCGCCGTTACTCGCCTGCTTGTGGATTGGCGTATTCGGTGGCGCGGCGCTTCACATGGAGTTAAACGGCACCGATATCGGCCTAGCTGCCGCGACTCAGGATAATATAACCGTCGCGCTGTTTGAGATGTTTGAGCTGATGCCCTTCACCGGCCTGCTGTCGGTTGTCGCGATGCTGCTGATCTTTATTTTCCTGGTCACTTCCGCTGACTCGGCCTCGTATATCGTGGCGCAAATGACCGATAATGGTTCGATCAATCCGCCGCTTTACAAACGCATCATCTGGGGTGTGCTGATCGCCGCTATCTGTCTCACGCTGATCGCCTCGGGTGGTTTGACGGGGCTGCAGTCGGCTTCGGTGCTTTCGGCGCTGCCGTTCACCTTTATCCTGTATATGATGGTGTTTGTATTAGTCCAGGAACTGCGCGCAGACCGCAAGGCGATGTTAACGCAGCTTTATCGCCGCCATGGCGAAACGCCGGTGGGTGCGGACGCTTTTGAAGCCGAGCTGTTAGGTGAAGAAGAGCGCTTACGTCGTGCACCGAGTGTGGTCAACCGGCGCATTAATAGTTAGCATCACTCATCAGTACTAATAAAAAGCGACCAAGCCTTCGATTGCGGGGCAAGGTAGATGGGGAGCAGCGACACATGAAGCGAAAATGCTGATGGCGCGGCAAGGGCGCCATGGAGCGACACGAAGGCAAGCTAAAGGAGTCTCCTTCGATCGCTGGCTAGATAAGGTAGTCACAGTGGCGGTGCTAACGGCGATGATTATTGGCCTGGCTGCTGTGGCCGCTCACTGGCTGCTTTGAAGTACCTGCTATCCGCAATATGTGTGCTTAACGCCTGGCTTTATGCCGGGCGTTTGCGTGTTTCAACCCGGTTTCGGCCCAGCCGTTTGGCGTGATAAAGGTGCTGGTCGGCACGCTCAATCAGCGCTTCAGCGCTAATTAAAAAGCCGGGCGACATGCTGGCAACACCCATGCTAACGGTGAGCTCTGAATGGGTGCTTGAAAAAGCATGGGGAATAGCCAGCGAGAGCACCGCTTCGCGCAGACAGTTGGCAACGCCCACTGCATCGTCATGATCCTGGCCTGGCAGTACACAGACAAACTCTTCGCCGCCGTAGCGGGCGAGTAAGTCGCTGGCGGGGTCAATGCATTGATTGAGCGCTTTAGCCACGGCGCGCAGCGTATCGTCGCCCATGGCATGACCATAGTGATCGTTAAACTCTTTGAAGTTATCGATATCGATAAAAATCACCGATAGCGGCTGCTGGGTTTGCTGTGCCAAATGCCAGTGACGTTGATAAAATTCATCAAAGTGGCGGCGATTAGCCACGCCCGTTAAGCCATCTATATTGGAAAGGTGATGGAGCTGGTCGCGCTGCTCTAAACCTTGCTGGAAAGCTTTTAACAGGTGATCCAAACTATCCACCAGATGCCCCAGCTCATCATGCTGGTGGCCACGCAACGCTGGCTTAGGCCACTGGCCTGGCTGATTAGGATCCGTTTGGGTAATAGCAGCATGTACTTTGAGCAGCGGACGAGTAATAAACAGATGGAAAAAAGCGATCACCAGTATGCTTAAAATAAACGCTTCTAAAATACTCACCCCGACCACCGTGTAAATACGCGCCAGGAACTGCTGGGTTAAATAACCCTCTGCCAGCATCAGCTCAATCTTGCCGACGACCGCTTCCGGCATATCGCTGCCCATGTAGTAGGCGAGATCGGTTTGATGGTGCAGTATGTCACCAAATAAATACTGGCTGAGCCAGGTCGAATCAGCCTGCTCGGGACTCTCATATTCAGCGAGCGAGCGGCCAAAGTCGTCACGAATAGATACCCAGGCAACCTCACTATCACTAAATAGCCCATAGGCTATTTGATGGGCGAGGTCGGGGTTAAGCTGGAAAGCGGCTTCTGCTGCTGCGCCGTTGACCACCGCTAACTGCTGTTGGATGCGTTGTTCGGTTTCCTGGCGCATGTTATTGGCGTGGCTGAGCAGTTCAATACTGCCTGCTACGCTACTAATCAGCATAGCGATCAGCAGGGTGAGTAGCGCTTGCTTAGTGGTCAAGCTGCCTTTTTTAGGCCCCGCGCCAGGGGCCGAAAGAGGAAATCGGGGACGTGGGATCATCACTGCATGTCCTTCTGCATATCACTATGCAGGGCATCCAATTGCGTTTGCAATCGCGCCAGCAGTGCTTCCGACACGCTGGGATGGCAGGCGAGATACAGCGGTGCGCGGTGAAACGTAAATAAATGCGCTAGCGCTATGTTCTGTTCTTGTGCCATAAATTCACCGGTTGCTTTGCCTGTCACAATCACATCTAACAGGCCCGCCTCTAAACGCAGGATATTGTCTCGCTCCGAGGGAGCAAGCAGCACGCTAATGCCGAGAGCGGCAACGTAATCGCCGACGGCATCTTCGCGAAAACTGCCTACTCGCCAAGCGTGTAGACCTGAAAGTGAAGCAATGCTGAGCTCGCGCTCGGCTAAACTAAACGCGGCCCACTCATTAACCACCAGCGGCCCCACCCAGTGAAACAGCGCTTCACGCTCTGGAGTGCGCGTCGTGGAGTAGACGCAGTGATGGTCGCGCAAGCGTGCTTCGGTGTAAGCGCGCGCCCAAGGCAGTAGCCGAAAACGAGCCTCAATGTCTGCCTGGCGTAGCGCATCCCGCAGCAGTAACGTTGCACTGCCGATAATTTGCCCTTGGTCGTCCGCATAGTTGAACGGTGGGTACTCTTCGGTATTGATCGTTAGCGGCAGGGCTTCCGTTGACATAGCCTCTGACGGCATCGCGTGCAGTGACAGGGAAAAACTACCGACAGTCGTTAGCAGAGCAACGCCCATGCAGAACCGCCACCGGTGAGTTATCAGATTAGTCATCGTCGACTACCTCCGGGGCCGTTCCGCTAGCACCCTGTCTAATGCCTGCTGCATTAGCGTTACCAAGCGTTGGTCAGTGGCTTGATTAATGGCAAAGTATAGCGAAGATTCACTGAGGGTGTGTATCGGGATTAAACTACTTTTAGGATAACCTTCGGATTCAGCTATCCAGCCAGCCACATCTTCACTGTAAGCCCATAAGTCAACTCGTCCACGATTCAACATATTGAGCGCGCTACGGTTATCAATGGCCGGTATCAGTAGTCGTTCTGGGTAGCCTGCTTCCAACAGCGCCTGGGCGCCAATATCTTCACGAATGACTGCCACGGTCAGGCTGCGATCAATCGCCTCTGGCAAAGAAGCAATCACCATCGGTGCGTCACGGTGGGCAAGCAGCACGACCCGGTCTTGAGCAATCGGCCCCACCCAGTGAAAGCTGGACTCTCTGGCTGGGGTGCGAGTGGTGGAAAATAGCACCGTATTAGGTTGGCTTAGTGCCAGCTCATAGCCACGAACCCAAGGGTAGTAGCGGACGTCATGACGGCTTAATGGCGTTTTTGTCGTCGCAAAAATAGCCTCCAACAAATCAATGGATACGCCGGTCAGCTGCTGCTCATCGATATAGTTGTAGGGCGGGTACTCTTCAGTAATAAAGGTTAATGTTGCCAAAGTATCGGACGCGTCAGCCTCTACGTTTGCGACGTTTGCCAGCCAGAGGCATAGCACGACCATCAACCTATTTAATCTTGGTCGATATAATCGCCGTGGAGATGGCTGGGCTAATCCCATCGCAGTCTATCCATATTACTTATCAATCAATCAAACTTAGAGCAACGCTGGTCGGCTGTCACCTCTAATCTACCAACGCAAGCCGTGGCGTCCTCCTGGCTGCACCTGCTAGGCTTACGGCTTCCCCTGTGAGAGAAAACTAATGCTGTCTGCTAACTCTGCTAAGGCGACGGATGGCTACGCATCGCGTCGTGAAATATTCGGCTGGGCGATGTTCGATTTTGCCAACCAGGCCTACACGCTACTGATTATTACCGTGGTATTTGGTGAGGTATTTACCACCGTCATTGTGGGGGATCGCGGCGATAACTTCCGGCTTGCCAACTTCCTATGGAGTCTTGCCCTGGCGGTAAGCTATCTAATGGTAGTGATCACGGCGCCGCTATGCGGCGCCGTGATGGATTACCGGGCGGAGAAAAAACGCTTTTTGCTGATTAGCTACCTAGCCACCGTAGTCACCACGGCGATGCTTTACTTCGTTGAACCGGGCTACGTCATAATCGGTTTATTATTGATTGTGCTGTCTAACTACGCTTACTCCATGGGGGAGTCATTTATCGCCTCCTTTTTACCCGAGCTTGGGCCGCCGCAATCGCTGGGCAAAATTTCCGGTTTTGGTTGGGCGTTAGGCTACATTGGTGGTTTATTTGCGGCGGGCTTCACTCTAGTGGTGCTAGGCGAGGCCAGTGCAGATAACTTTGAGCGCATCCGTTGGGTGGGGCCCTTCGCTGCCGGATTTTTTCTGATTACCGCTATTCCGACTTTTTTATGGCTAAAGGAGCGCGGTACGCCCCAGCCTCGCGGCGTCTCTTATCGGCATATTGCTCTCAATCGCGTCACAACCACTTTTCACGAATTGCGCCACTTTAAAGATCTGACCGTGTTTTTGATTTCATTGCTGTTCTCAATGGCCGGTGTCTACATCATCATCGCCTTCGCCTTCATTTATGGTGCTCAAGTGATTGGCTGGGATGAAAGCGTGCGCAATATCATGTTCATTATTGTTCAAATCACCGCGGCGGCGGGAGCACTGGGGTTCGGCTGGATACAGGATCAGCTAGGCGCCAAGCGGACGTACCAAATGACGCTGGCGCTATGGGTGCTGGCGATCATTGCCATCTGGGCAACGCCCGAGGTGACTCAGTGGGTAAACGGGCGCTTTGGACTGCAGTGGCAGGCTCAGCATGTATTCCTGGTGGTCGGCTGTCTGGCGGGGCTAAGCCTTGGTTCTAGCCAATCGGCAAGCAGGGCTCTGGTGGGGCTGTTTTCACCCTTGGCTAAATCAGCCGAGTTTTTCGGTTTCTGGGGGCTGGCTAATAAGCTCGCAGGCGTTCTGGGTATCGTCATGTTGGGGGTGTTGCAAACGCTGATTGGCTTACAAGCGTCTATTCTATTATGTGTTGCCCTGTTCGTTACCGCGATGCTGATTTGCGCCAGGGTCAACGAGCGTCGTGGCCGGGAGGCCGCGCTTGCCTGGGAGGCCAATAGTCATATCAACAACTATAAAGCTTGAAAGGGCGCCCTGACCTCAGTGAGGTGGAGTATGGCAACGCACATGGCAAGTCATAGAGCCCAGGGTGGCGGTATCGTTATGATGCTGCTTTTTTGGGTACTGTTAATGGCGGTGGGCACTTGGTGGATTCACGGTGGTCTGGAAGAGATGATGCGGCCCAATGCGAATATTGTGCATACGCTGCCTGCGGGGGAACCGGTTACTCTAAAGCGCAATCGTGCTGGGCACTTTGAGGCGCCGGGTAGTATTAATGGCAAGCCGGTGACCTTTTTGCTCGACACTGGCGCCACTTATGTAGCCATACCTGCCGACTTGGCAAGCGAGCTAGGCCTCGAACCTGGACGTAGCGCTTGGTTCAATACTGCCAATGGCCGGGTAGAAGGTACCTTAACCGAACTCGATGAGGTTTCGCTGGGCGGACTTAAAGTGCAGAATGTGCAGGGGTCAATCAGCCCCGGCATGGAGCGCGACACCGTACTCCTCGGCATGAGCTTTCTGAATTTATTTTCGATTGAAATACAGTCGGGTGAGATGGTTCTGAGCCTTCCCGAGCAGTGAGTCCAGCTTGTGAATGTGCCATTGATATGATTGTCTAAATTGACACGAGTGCCAACACGACAAGGAGTTGCTATGGGCATTGAAGTAGGTGGATTATTAGGATTAATTTGGCTCATCATTGTGATATGGGCCATTGTCAAAGTGGCTAAAAGTGGGGCAGGTAGCCTGGGTAAGCTGATATGGATACTAGTGTTGCTGTTTTTCCCGCTAGTCGGCTTAATCGCATGGTTTCTGTTTGGGCCCAAAGGGTAGCGGCTGAAAAGTACTCGTTCCGAGTAATGTATCAAAGCGTATAGCTGAAAAAGTAGTTGAGAAAAGTAGTCCAAAAAAAGGCAGACCACCGATGGTCTGCCTTTTTGATATGCTTTAGCAATTGTTGCTGAATACATTACTCAATGGTGTCGTTTCCTTCCCCGGGCGGCGCCTTATAATGCCCCGGGATTTTTAACTTCTCCCCATTGGGCAGGTCGCGCACTTGGGCTGGAACGTAAACACGTTTTATAACACTTTTCGTTTTGCTACTTCCCATGGCAGGCTCCCCCTGTCAGATTGTCGACAGTTAGCGTTTACACATTAGTCCTCGCTTGAGGAAGAATCAAGTGTCCGGCCACACGCTTCCATCAATACGCGCAGTTGTAACGACAGAAGCGGGTGTTTTGGTGGTTTTGAGTTATCCTGAGTGCCAATCATGGGCGCCTGCGTTGATATTGGGTGAGCAGGTGAGAAAACAAACAGCCTAAGCGGAGTGCATAAAGAGGATGGTAGATCATTTGGAACAGCAATTTCAGGCGCTTGAGTCGCAAGAGTCTGTAACGCCTGACTATCCCGATCAAGATCATGTTTTGATCATCGAAGATGACCAGCGTCTGGCCGAGCTTACCCGTGATTACTTGGAAGCGAACGGCTTCCAAGTAACGCTGGAAGCAGACGGCGCAAAAGGGGTCGATCGTATTTTAACCCTGCAGCCTGATCTGGTGATTCTAGACTTAATGCTGCCAGGGGAGGACGGTCTAGCGATTTGTCGCCGCGTTAGACCTAATTTTGCCGGCCCGATTATGATGCTCACCGCGCGTACCGACGATCTCGATCAGGTCTTGGGGCTCGAAATGGGCGCTGACGACTATGTGCCTAAGCCGGTTCAGCCGCGAGTGCTGCTGGCGCGCATGCGAGCGCTACTGCGTCGCGCTGACGGGCCTGCACCGGACGGCGAAATGCGGCTGCGTTTTGAAAACCTCGAGATCGATAACGCGACTCGCGAAGCATGGCTCTCCGGTGAGCGTATTGATTTAACCAGCGCCGAGTTTGACCTGCTTTGGCTACTGGGGCGTAACGCAGGCCGAGTGCTCACCCGTGAAGAGATATTCAGCGACTTACGGGGCATTAAGTACGACGGCCAAGACCGCTCTATTGATGTACGCGTATCGCGCATTCGACCCAAAATTGGCGATGATCCTAATCAGCCTCACCGGATCAAAACCGTGCGCAGTAAAGGTTATCTCTTCGTCAAAGATAGTTGATCATTCAGAGGGACGGCATCATGCGGCGGGTGCTCAGTAACGGCTCGTTTTTACGCTTCTATTTGCTGCTGGGCATCGCGCTATTAGTGGTGTTTGTGATCGCGTTAGCGGGGCGTTCCTTTATCGAACAAGTACGCCGCGAAGACTATCGTGAGCAGCTCGCCGCGCTCCCCATGTCATTGATGACGCGGCAGCTAGCCGAGACGCCTGTAGAACGTCGAGATGCCGTGCTTGAGCATTTTTCAGAGCAGCTCGATTTGCAACTGACACTGCAGCCCGTCAATGAGGCGGATTTGGGCTATTTTGAGCGGTCTCGGCTGGAGCAAGGCAGAATACTGGTTGCCGAAGACCCTTGGCTTTTGCAGCAGCGTTTGCCTGGCGACACCTGGCTGCTGCAAGCACGCCTTGATGACTGGAGCGAGCACCAGTGGCATGGCAGCATTGAGCTGCTTGGTGAGTGGCTCGCTGCAGCGCCCGCGCAAGAGCGTGATGATCGCATTGCCCAACTGCGCCCAGGGAGTTGGCCGTTGCAGCTATTGCCTTCGTTGCCTGCGGGCCTAACGGCGGCGCAGCAGGCCCAGCTGGCCAGGGGCAACGTCATCACCCGACTCGTTTCTGATAAGCTTTCTATTACCCTGCTCTACCAGTTGCCAGACGAGTCACAATGGCTGCAAGCGGGGCCTATTTCCCGTGGCGACACCCTACCGGTAAATTTGCACTTACCCCTTTTGATGGGGCTAATGATCGTTCTCAGCCTGATTATTTATTTGATTATGCGCAGCATTGAAGCCCGCATGGCGCGGCTGGAGCTAGCCGCCACGCGGATTGCCAGTGGCCGCCTGGAAACCCGGGTGAAGGTAGAGAGTGGCGACTTTTTAGGTCGCTTGGGCATGGCTTTTAATGGCATGGCCAATCAGGTGCAAAGTCTGCTGCGCGGCCAGCAGGAAATGATACGGGCGGTTTCCCACGAGCTGCGCACCCCCGTCGCGCGCATTCGCTTTGCCGTGCAGATGGTCGAGGATATGACCGACCAACCCGCTATTCGTCGTCAGCTACAGGGTATCGATGCGGACATTGCCGAACTCGATGAATTGGTCGATGAAATTCTCACCTATGCACGCCTAGGTGGGGAAACGGTTAACGGCGCTGAGCTTGAAACCGCGCTGGTAGAGTGTCGGGCCATGGCGGAACGGGTGATTGATACGCTGTCGCCGCTGCATAAGGGCTTAGCGCTGGCGCTGGCGCCTGGGCCAGAAATCGAGCTGCTGGCAGAGCCGCGCTATCTCCAGCGCGCGGTGCAGAACTTAGTCGGCAATGCCTGCCGCCATGCCAAGTCCCAGGTGGTGATTCACCTCTGGGATGAACCCAATCTGGTGCGTATAGACGTTGAAGATGACGGCCCCGGCATTCCGCCGGAAGCGCGGGCGGATATTTTCAAGCCGTTTGCCCGGCTGGACGACAGCCGCGCCCGCAGCTCTGGCGGTTACGGGTTAGGGCTTTCGATTGTGCAGAAAATTATGGCCGGGCACGGCGGCAGCGTGACCATCGATACCAGTCCCACCTTGGGCGGCGCGCGGTTTACGCTGCTGGTTCCGCGCCGCGATCCGCTGGCTTGACCCCCGTTAGCACCGCAAAGGAAGTCTCCCGCGCCGTGCGTAAAAAATCCTGCATCCATGGTGCTTCGCGGGTCTCCTCGCGAATCGCTGCATACAGCGTACTCCATACCCCATCCTCTCCTAGCTTCACCGCGCTCACATAATCGCGCTGCAAATACTCGGTCAGCGCCCAGTTGGGTAGTGCACACACGCCACGCCCGCTGGCCACCAGCTGCATCATCATAATCGTCAATTCAGCGGTACGAATTTCCCGAGGGCGCACATTCGCCGGCTGCAAAAACTGGGTAAAAATATCCAGCCGCGATTGTTCAACGGGGTAGGTGATCAACGTTTCCTCGGCCAGCGCCTGGGGCTCTATATAGCCCTGGCCTGCAAAAGGGTGCTGGCGGGCGACGGCCAGTAGCCCCTCATAGCGAAACAGCGGGGCGTAGTGAATCCCTTCAAGAGGTTGGGGGTCGGCGGTGATCACCAGATCCAGCTGCTCGCGGGCAAGCGCCGGAAGCGGGTCGAAGTGGTGACCGCTGGGAATGTCGATTTCCACTTCCGGCCAGTGATCGCGAAAATAATCCACCGTAGGCATCAGCCACTGAAAGCAGCTGTGGCACTCGATGGCCATATGCAAGCGCCCCTGCTCGGTGCCTGCCAGGCGCGTTAAATCACGCTCCGCCTTGCGTACTTCAGGCAGTATCTGGTCGGCCAGGGCGAGCAGCCGCAGTCCCGCTCGGGTGAATTCCACCGGACGGGTTTTACGCACAAAAAGCGCGCTGTCCACGCGGCTCTCAAGATCCTTGAGCTGGTGGGAAAGCGCCGATTGGGTCAAATGCACGCGATCGGCAGCATCGACAAGAGAGCCGGTTTCGCGCAGAGCCAGCAGCGTGCGGAGGTGTCGTAACTCAATCATATAGTGGCTCTATCATTGTGAGTATTTTTCATCTTTAGTATTAAAAACTTTAGTTTGATTCATTAGAGTGTGGTGACCAGACTGTGTGAAATTATTCACGTTGGTAGGGTTCATCATGACAGTTTCTCATATTCTCGGCTATCCCCGCATCGGCGCTCAGCGCGAGCTTAAAAAAGCCACGGAAGCGTACTGGAAAGGCGAGTGCACGCGTAGCGAGCTTGAAAGCACCGGCCGCAAGCTGCGTTTGCGCCACTGGCAGGCGCAGCAGGATGCGGGTTTGGATTTCGTTAGCGTGGGCGATTTCGCTTTTTACGATCAAGTGCTGAATGTTTCGGTGGCGCTGGGAGCTGTGCCTTCACGTTTTAACGCCCAAGCAGAGGTCGCTGGTGGCGATATCGATCTCGACACCACCTTTCGTATGGCCCGGGGTAGAGCGCCCAGGGGGGAGCCCGCCGCAGCCTGTGAAATGACCAAATACTTCGATACCAACTACCACTATCTCGTCCCCGAACTGCACGAGGGGCAAACTTTTACCCTGGCATCCAACCGTCTGTTTGACGAAGTGGATGAGGCGCTGCGCGCGGGTTTTACCCCGAAAGTAACCCTGACGGGGCCGTTGACCTGGCTATGGCTTGGCAAAACCAAAGGCGGGGATTTTGACCGCCTGACGCTACTCGACAGCGTACTCGACGTGTATAGCGAAATATTAGCGCGGCTTGCTACCCAAGGCATTGAGTGGGTTCAGCTGGACGAACCTGCTTTGGTGCAGGATCTGCCGCTGGCATGGCAGCAGGCCTATGAGCGTGCCTATCATCGCCTTCAATCTGCGCCGCTAAAGCTATTGCTAGCCACTTACTTCGGCGGCTTGGGCGACAACCTCTCGCTGGCGACCCGCTTGCCCGTGGCGGGGTTGCACATTGATGCCGTGCGCGCACCGCAGCAAGTCGAGAGTGTAATTGACCGCCTTGGCCCCCATCAGGTGCTATCAGTAGGGTTTGTGGATGGCCGCAATATCTGGCGGGCCGATTTGGCTGCCTTGCGGGAACGTCTGCTGCCATTAAAAGTGCGTCTGGGCCAGCGGCTTTGGTTGGCGCCGAGCTGCTCGCTGCTGCATGTGCCGGTGGATTTGGCTCAGGAAACAGAGCTTGGTGATGAGCTAATCAGCTGGCTGGCCTTCGCACGGCAGAAGCTTGACGAGGTGGTCACCCTGGCGCGCTTGATCGACAACCGCACTACGCCAGTCGACGAGCAGCGGCTGGATCAGGCCACTCGAGCGCTGGATGCCCGGCGCGAGTCAACGCGTATTCACCAGACTGTGGTCAGTGAGCGTTTGGCGGCGGTTCGCCCTGCTGATAGTCAGCGCCAGGCGCCTTACACCGTGCGTGCCGAGGCGCAACGCCGGGCGCTCAAGCTACCGCTATTTCCTACCACGACGATTGGCTCTTTTCCGCAAACCGACGTAATTCGTGCCGCCCGGCGTGCTTTTAAGGCCGGTGAGCTGGCGTTAGCCGACTACGAAGCCCGTATGCAGGCCGAGATCGTCTACGCCGTTGAGCGTCAGCATGCGCTGGATATCGATGTGCTCGTTCACGGTGAAGCCGAACGTAATGACATGGTGGAGTACTTTGGTGAGCAGCTTGAAGGCTTTGCCTTTACCCGATTTGGCTGGGTGCAGAGCTACGGTTCACGCTGCGTTAAACCGCCGGTGATCTTCGGTGACGTATCGCGGCCTGCACCGATGACGGTGCGCTGGAGCGAATACGCCCAAACCCTGACCGACAAACCCATGAAGGGCATGCTGACCGGCCCTGTGACGATTCTGCAGTGGTCATTTGTGCGCGATGACCAGCCGCGGGAAACCACCTGCCGCCAGATTGCCCTGGCGCTGCGCGATGAGGTGTTGGATCTGGAAGAGGCCGGGATCAGCATTATTCAAATCGATGAGCCAGCGCTGCGCGAAGGGTTACCGCTGCGCCAACATGAGTGGCAGTCGTACCTTGATTGGGCAGTAGAGAGCTTCCAGCTGAGTGCCGCAGGCGTGGCTAATGCCACTCAGATTCATACCCATATGTGTTACTCGGAGTTCAACGACATCATTGGCGCGATTGCAGCACTTGATGCCGATGTGATCACCATCGAAACGTCACGTTCGGATATGCATCTGCTGGATGCCTTCCAGGACTTCGCGTATCCCAACGAAATCGGCCCAGGGGTTTACGATATCCATACACCGAATATTCCCGAAGTGAGCTGGATGGTCGATTTGATGGAGAAAGCCCTGGAAAAAATCCCCGCCGAACGGCTGTGGGTAAACCCGGACTGCGGGCTCAAAACCCGTGGTTGGGCGGAAGTAGAGCCAGCGCTAGCCAATATGGTGAAAGCGGCGAAGGTGTTACGCCAACGCTATGCATAAACGGGAAGAAGTCAGAATCACCCCCGCTGCTCTAAGCAGCGGGGGACTGACTTTTCGGCGCTTAGTTTTTTGACGCCTAGCTTTTCGATGCATAGGCGTAGAGCAGGGTTTCCTGGGCACTGATGGCATCGCTGTCACCCGGATCCTGGAGTCGGTAGCTGCCGTCGGTCTGAAGCAGCCAGCTCTGGCAGTTATCCACCAGGTAGGTCTCCAGGTCTTTACGCACCCGGTTGGCGAGCTTCTTATCCAACAGCGGAAAACAGGTCTCCACACGGTGGAACATATTGCGCGACATAAAGTCCGCGCTTGAGCACCAGGTCTCCGATTTGCCGTCGTTGTGGAAGTGGAAGACTCGGGTATGCTCCAGCAAACGGCCAATAATCGAGCGCACGCGAATATTGTCGGAAACCCCCGGCACCCCTGGCTTCAAACAGCACATACCGCGAATAATCAAATCGCACTCTACGCCTGCCTGCGAGGCCCGGTAGAGTGCTTTGATAAGCTTTGGCTCGGTTAACGAGTTGCACTTAATGATGATGTGCCCGCGCTTACCCTTGCGCGCTATTTGCGCTTCCCGGTCGATCATTTCCACCAGCCGCTCATGTAGCGTGAAGGGCGCGTGCAACAACGTGTCGATTTTGCGTGCCCGGCCCATCCCCGAAAGCTGCTGAAATACTTTATGCACATCCGCACATAGCGCTTTATTGGCGGTCAGCAGACTGTAATCGGTGTAAAGCTTGGCAGTTTTAGAGTGGTAATTGCCGGTGCCCAGGTGGGCGTAATAGCTCAGCTCACCTTTTTCCCGGCGAACGATGTGCAGCATTTTGGCGTGGGTCTTGTAGGCCATAATGCCGTAGACAACGATTGCCCCTGCTTCCTGCAAGCGTGAAGCCAGCTGTAGGTTGTCGGCCTCATCAAAGCGCGCGCGCAGCTCAATGACCACAGTGACCTCTTTGCCCTGGCTGGCCGCCTCTACCAGCGCGTTAACGATGGCTGAGTCAGCGCCAGTGCGGTAAAGGGTCTGTTTTACTGCCAGCACATGAGGGTCGCGGGCGGCTTCGCGCAGCAGGTCTTCAATCGGCGTAAATGACTGGAAGGGGTGATGGAGCAGGATGTCGTTCTTGGCAATAGCGTCAAACAGGCTACCCGCTTTGAGCGCTTTGGGAATGCTGGGGGTGAATGGCCGATAGAGCAGTTCGGGGCGATCCACATCACCCAGCACCGACATCATACGGGTTAAATTAACCGGCCCTTTGACGCGATATAAGTCGTCGCTTTCCAGTTCAAACTGGCGCAACAAAAAATCAGTTAAGTCATCAGGGCAGCTGTCGGCGACTTCCAGGCGTACGCCGCTGCCGTAGCGGCGCGCCAGCAGTTCACCGCGCAGCGCTGAGGCGAGATCCGAAACCTCCTCAGGGTCAACGCTCATATCCGCGTTGCGGGTCAGCCGGAATTGGTAGCAGCCGCGTACGCTCATGCCGGGAAATAGCTCCTCGGCGTGGGCATGAATCATCGACGAAAGAAAAACATACTCCGAGAAACCCTCTTCACAGAGTTCCTTGGGCAGTGCCATCAGGCGCGGTAGCGAGCGCGGCGCGGGTAGAATGGCCATACCACCAGCGCGACCAAACGCATCTTTACCTTCCAACTCAACTATAAAGTTGAGGCTTTTATTCACTAAACGCGGGAAAGGGTGCGAGGGGTCGAGGCCGATCGGGCTGATGACCGGCATAATTTCGTTATCGAAAAAATCTTTAACCCAAGCTTTCTGTTCATCAGTCCACTGATCGCGGCGCCGAAAGCGCAGCCCATGGGTTTCCAGCGCGGGTAACAAGGTGTCGTTGAGTATCTGATACTGGCGGTCAATTTGCGCGTGAGCAAGTTGCGATATCTCTGCCAACACCGCTTTGGGCAGGCGGCCGTCAGCGGCGGTAGTGTCGTCGCCCAGGGCAATTTGATGCTTTAAGCCCGCCACGCGAATCTCGAAAAACTCGTCCATATTGGAGGAGAAAATCAGCAGGAACATTAACCGGTTGAGCAGCGGGTGAGCATCGTCTAACGCCTGCTCCAACACGCGAATATTGAACTGTAGATGCGATAGCTCGCGGTTGAAGTAGAGCTGGGTATCGTCGAGGTCGGTTTCAGGCTGTGCTTCACGTGCCTGGACGCCGGTCGGGGTACGATTAATCCGTAGCGGCATATCGCCGTCGCTGCTGGTGTGATCGGTAGACGATAGTGGTAAGGAATCTGAAGCTTGTTCGTCCATGGTGGATCTCCCCGCGTTGATAGCTCGAAGGTATCATAGCCTGATACTTGTATATCAGTGCAGTATGCGGGGAGAAGATGACAAATAGGTGTCACCTGTTTGTCATCTTAGCGCTGCTGAAGTAAACGCGCTGCGTCGAGGGCAAAGTAGGTGAGAATGCCATCCGCGCCTGCCCGTTTGAAACACATCAGCGACTCCAGTATTACCGGCTCCGCTTCCAACCAGCCGTTATCAAAGGCGGCGCGGTGCATCGCGTACTCGCCGCTGACTTGATAAGCGAAGGTGGGTACCTGCAGTTCGCTTTTTACCCGGCGTACGATATCCAAGTAGGGCATTCCTGGCTTGACCATCACCATATCAGCGCCCTCGGAGATATCCATGGCCACTTCGTGTAATGCTTCATCGCTGTTAGCGGGATCCATTTGATAGGTGCGCTTGTCCGCTTTGCCCAAGTTAGCAGCCGAACCGACCGCATCGCGAAAAGGGCCGTAGTAGTGTGACGCGTATTTGGCGCTATAAGCCATAATGCGCACGTTATGCAGATGTTCCTGCTCTAACACCAGGCGAATAGCGCCAATCCGTCCATCCATCATGTCAGAAGGGGCGACCACGTCGGCGCCGGCTTCAGCATGGGAGAGCGCCTGTTTGAGCAGCGTATCCACCGTGCGGTCATTCTGCACGTAGCCGTGTTCGTCAAGAATGCCGTCCTGGCCGTGGCTGGTATAAGGGTCAAGCGCTACGTCCGTGATAATGCCTAATTCGGGCAGCGCCTCCTTGAGAGCGCGCACGCTGCGCTGAACTAGACCGCTAGCGCTATAGGCCTCTTCAGCAAGCTCACTCTTGTGCTCGGGGCCAACCACAGGAAACAGCGCCAGCGCTGGAATGCCCAGTTCATACGCCTCGCGAGCTTGCTCGATCAGTAAATCGATAGACAGCCGTTCAACGCCGGGCATGGAGGCGACGGCTTCACGCTGATTTGTGCCTTCAAGGACGAACACCGGCAGGATTAGGTCTGACGCAGTCAGGCTGTTCTCCTGCATCAACCGACGTGAGAAGTCATCGCGGCGCATACGGCGCATGCGCGTGGCGGGAAAATGGCGGGCAGTGGGTGTACTCAAGGGAGTTCTCCATTAGAGGTCGTAAAGATCAGCGAACGTGAACACTCAGGGTCGCAAATAAACATGCCCGAAGGCCTGGCGTCAGTATATCAGCCATACCTTGCGGCGAAAGCCGTCTTGTGGCGACACGGCAGACTGACTAAAGTGGGCGATTGCTTTGCTGTATTGCGTTCGGCAGACCCTGGGATAAGGAGATAGGCATGACCAAACAGGTGGCAGTGATTTTGGCCGGCTGCGGCGTTTACGATGGTTCAGAAATATATGAGACCACGCTAACGCTGCTGCGCTTGGATCAGTTGGGTATAGGTTACCGTTGTTTTGCCCCAGATATAGAGCAGCACCATGTGGTCAATCACCTCACTCAAGAGGTGGTAGAGGGCGAGCAGCGTAACGTGCTGCTGGAGTCCGCCCGCTTGGCACGGGGTGAGATCAGCCCGCTGGAGGAGTTAGATGCTGACAGCTTCGGCGCAGTGATCGTACCCGGCGGTTTTGGCGTCGCCAAGAACTTGTCGGACTTCGCCAGTGCCGGTGACAGCATGCAGGTGCTAGAGGCTTTAAAAGCGGCCTTGGTGGGGTTTCGTGAAGAGGCCAAGCCGATTGGTTTGATGTGTATTTCCCCCGTACTGGTGCCTCGCCTATTGGACGAGGGCATTGCGGTGACGGTGGGCAATGACCCGGCGATTTCCGGGGCCATTAGCGCCATGGGCGGCCTGCACCGTAGCTGCGGCGTAGAAGATATCGTGGTGGATCTTGAGCACCGCGTGGTCACTACGCCTGCCTATATGCTGGCAACGCGTATTAGCGAAGCTGCTATCGGTATTTTTAAGCTGGTAGATCGCATTGCAGAAATGATGGATTAAGCTCGACGCTGTGCTGATACCAAAGCCGCCGCCGTTAACGGCGGCGGCTTTTAAATATCTGCACGTTGAACCCGTGCTTAGAGGTCAGCCTCTTGCTCTTCAGCAGCCTCCTTCTCCTCTTTACGCTTGCGCACCAGGCGGCCAAATAGCAGCCCAACTTCGTAAAGCAAATACATCGGGATCGCCAACAGGCTCTGAGAAATCACATCCGGAGGCGTTAGCAACATGCCGACAACAAAGCAGCCTAAAAGAATATAAGGGCGCTTTTTAGACAGGCTTTCCACCGACGTGGCGCCAGATAAGATAAGCAAGAAGGTCGCGATAGGAATCTCAAACGCTACACCGAAGGCAAAAAACAGCTTGAGCACGAAGTTCAAGTACTGGTTAATGTCGGTCATCACGGCGACGTTTTCCGGCCCAGTTTGGGTGAAAAACTCAAACAACAGCGGAAAAACAACGTAGTAGGCAAACGCCGCGCCGCCGTAGAAAAGCGCAATGCTCGAAACCAGAATCGGTATCGCCAGCGCTTTTTCATTGTCGTAAAGCCCTGGCGCGATAAACGCCCAGGCTTGATGCAGCACAAAGGGTATAGCGATAAATACCGCGACCACCAGGGTGAGCTTGAACGGCGCTAAGAATGGCGAAGCGACTTCCGTGGCGATCATCTGCGAGCCTTCAGGCAGTAGCGCCATTAACGGCTCGGCAACGAAGGTATAGATATCATTGGCAAAGGAGTAAAGGCCTAAAAAGACCACCAAAATCACGATCACGGCGCGCATAAGCCGTGAGCGTAACTCAATCAGGTGCTCAATCAGGGGGGCTTGGCTCGGCTCTTCCCGCGGCTCCTTTGAATCGCCAGACATACTCATTGGTGATTACGATCCTTATTAAGTATAGCCGACTCAGGGTTAGGCGTTTCAGGTTTGGCCTCGCGGGTGGGCGTAGTCGAGGCAGGTGCAGATGATGACGAAGATGTTTCTTCACGCACCGTTTCCTCTCGCACCGTTTGCAAGGCGTCATCCAATCGAGAGCTGGCCTGGGCAACGCGCTGCTCAGTGTCACTCTGCTTCGCTGGCGCTGCGTCTGAGGGGCTATCGGCAATGCTCTCTACGTCCAGCTTCGCTTTCTTCAAGCTGTCATCGAGCTTCTTTTGCTGTTCGTTGAGCTTTTGGCGCAGCTCTTCTGCTTCCAGTTGGGCGCTGATTTCACGCTGCATACCGGATACCGTACGCTTGATTTTACCAATCCACATGCCCGCCGTTCGGGCAGCGCGTGGCAGCCGCTCCGGGCCAAGCACCAACAGCCCGACGACGCCAATCAGCATCAGTTCAAGAAAGCCGATATCCAGCATGGTTTATTTGCGCTCTTCGTTGCGGTCGTGGGCGGCCTGTTTCTCTTCAGCTTGAACGTCGTAAGTGTTGCCCGGCTCGTCATGGCTCACTTTGGCATGGGGCTGGTCGGCGTCCTCTTTGTCCGCGTCTTTATTTTTCTCCTCATCGTGCATGGCTTTCTTGAAGCCTTTGACAGCCCCGCCTAGGTCGGTGCCCACGTTACGCAGTTTTTTGGTGCCGAAAACCAGAATGATGATGCCCAGCACAATCAGCAACTGCCAAATACTAATACCACCTAACATATGCGTTTCCTCATGGGAGCAGGTTAACAATCAATTGAGTGCTATCTCTTTTACCACTGAGCCAGTGAATACGAGCCCAATGGCTAGGAGCAGTACTACAGTACGCGCGTTACCACTATGCGACAGCCATTTGTGGCAACTAAGGCTGGCGAGCGGCTTTTTCCTCGTGTCCGGAAATGCCGAAGCGCCGGGCCAGTTCGTCTAAAACGGCCTGATGATCCATTCCCAGGTGCGACAGCATCACCAAGCTATGAAACCACAGGTCGGCGGTTTCAGAAATCAACGCTTGGCGATCAGCCTCGCTACCATGCTCGGCATCTTTTGCCGCAAGCACTGTTTCTGTCGCTTCCTCGCCCACCTTTTCGAGTATCTTGTTCAAACCCTTATGATGCAAGGAGGCAACATAAGATTCTTCTGCCGCTGCATGGCGCCGTTGCTTTAACACCTCATTGAGCGTACCCAGTACATCGGTATGGCTAGTCGAATTGTTAGGCGATAATGCGTTGCTGTCCATGGGAATCCTTGTAAACGTTGAGTGCGTCACTCTATTGCCACACCAGCAGCAGTAGGCCAATGGCTGCGGCCGCGAGTATCGGCCACTCTTGAAGCGCAATCCAACCGCTTAATGGCTGCCAAGCCAGTGCCAGCGCCAGCAAAATAAAGCCGAGCCGAAGGCGGTAGAGGCGTTTGCCCTGGCGCGCCATCTGCACGCGCATGGCGTTGATCGAGTCGACCTGCTGGTGGCGCTGGCGATGCTCATGCTCCATACGGCTTAGCGCCTGATGAGCCAGTACGGGCAGTTCGGGCAATTGATGCGAAAGCTCCGGCGCCTGGCGCTTTAACGACTCCCATAAACCGCTGACCCCGGCACGCTCTTTCATCCACTGCTCTAAATAGGGCTTGGCGGTGCTCCACAGGTCTAAATCTGGGTAGAGCTGGCGGCCCAGACCTTCAATATTGAGCAGCGTCTTTTGCAACAATACCAGCTGCGGCTGCACTTCCATATTAAAGCGTCGTGCGGTTTGAAACAGTCCTAATAACACCTGGCCGAAGGAAATATCTTTCAACGGCTTCTCTAAAATCGGTTCACAAACGGTGCGAATCGCTGCCGCGAACTCATTAGCGCGGGTGTTCTCACCCACCCAGCCGGATTCAATATGCAGTGCAGCGACTTCGTAATAGTCCTGGTGGAAAAACGCCAGTAGGTTACGCGCCAAGTAGTCCTGATCTTCCCGGGTCAGGCTGCCCACAATGCCGCAGTCGATGGCAATGTACTGGGGATCTTCGGGGTTGTCACAGTTGACGAAGATATTACCCGGGTGCATATCCGCGTGAAAGAAGTTGTCGCGGAATACCTGGGTAAAGAAAAGCTCGACGCCGCGTTCGGCAAGCTTCTTCAAATTAGTGCCACGAGCAATCAGGGTATCTAAATCGGCGACCGGAATACCGCGAATGCGCTCTTGCACCATCACATGGCGGCGGGTGAAGGGCCAGTAGATGGTGGGTACAAACAGCAGCGGTGAGTCTTTAAAGTTACGCTTGAGCTGCGAGGTGTTGGCGGCCTCTTTGTAGAGATCCAGCTCGTCAAATAGCGTGGCTTCGTAGTCGCGAATGACTTCCAGCGGACGCAGGCGACGCGCCTCGGGGATTTTGGAGAATAGCTTGGCAACTTGGTACATCAGTGCCATATCCTGACGCATCACGCGATCAATGCCGGGGCGAATAATTTTTACCACCACGTCCTCACCGCCGTGGAGCCTTGCCGCGTGCACCTGGGCAATCGACGCCGAGGCCAGTGGGACTCGGTCAAACTCAGCAAAGGCCTCTTCCAGCGACATTTCCAGGGCTTTCTCGACGCGAGCGGCGGCTTGATCACCGGGAAAAGGCGGCACCTGATCCTGAAGACGCTTTAGCTCATCGGCGATATCTGCTGGTAGCAGGTCGCGACGGGTCGAGAGCATTTGGCCAAATTTAATAAAAATCGGCCCTAACGCCTCTAGTGACAAGCGCAGACGTTCGCCCCGTGAGCGTTTGCCAACGGGGATAAGACGTAGCGGAGAGAACCATAGCAGCGCCCGAAGCCACCAGGGCAATCGCTCTAGCGGCAGCAGTGTGTCCAGTCTATGGCGGCTGATCACCCAACTTATCCGCAGCAGACGCATGCTCATGGGCGCGACTCCTGCGGCGCGGGCTGAAGCTGTTCTAGCCGGCGCTGTAAACGGTTTAAACGTGCTTCCAGGCGATCGGTCGCCACCTCTAACTCGGTCAGGTGCTCGCGAAGCAGGCTACGCTGCTGCGGCCCTGGCAGCAGGCGTGCCTCTTCAAAGACATATTCAGACACATCCTGCATCAGCTCGTCTTTGGCGCGCAGCCCCCAACGGGCAGTGCGCCGCAGGCCCTCGGCCAGGGAGTGGGCGGGCATATCGCCCAGCCAGCGGGCCAGCTCGCTCTCCCAGTCGATGTCCAGGTCGAAGAGCAGGTCTCGAGTGGCTTCAAGCAGATGAATACGCCCGCGCACGGCCAGCTTGCCGTCAAACATAAGGCGCTCAATCGAAGCGCCGCTGATCCACTCGGAAAACGTTTCCGGGGTGAGCTCGACCACTGCATCTACGTCGGTTTCATCAACATCATCGCCGCGCATCAGGTCGAGCCCGGCGTAATGGTAGTGAATGACCAGCGCTAAGTGAGGCTGCTCAAGGCGCACCAGTAGACGGCTGCCCGCCAGTGCCGCTAGCCGTGCGGGGGCCGCAGGGTCGCGGGCGAGTAGGGCGTTGAGCGTGCGTTCACAACCGGCCAGCAGCAGGGTCGGGGTTACCAGCATGCTGACCTCTTGGCAGGAGACATCAGGTTGCAAACCGTCATAGCTTAATGCCGCGGTGTAGAGCGACGATACCGCCGGTGAGATTGGTGTACTCAACCCGCTCAAGCCCTGCCTCTTCCATCATGGCTTTGAGCGTTTCCTGATCCGGGTGCATGCGAATCGACTCCGCCAGGTAGCGGTAGCTGTCGCCGTCCCCCGCCACTAGTTCGCCCATTTTGGGCAGCAGGCGGAAAGAGTACTCATCGTAGGCCTTGGAGAGCAGCGGATTGTTGGGTTTGGAGAACTCCAGCACCAGCAGGCGACCACCCGGCTTGAGCACCCGGGCCATGGAGCGCAGCGCGGCGTCTTTGTCGGTGACGTTGCGTAGGCCAAAGGCAATGGTAATGCAGTCGAAGCTGTTATCGGGAAACGGCAGGCTTTCAGCATTGGCTTGAACATACTCGACGTTGCCGCCTACGCCGTTATCCATCAGTTTGTCGCGGCCCACTTTGAGCATTGAGGCGTTGATGTCGGCCAGTACGACTTTGCCCCGGGGGCCAACCAAACGGGAGAACTTAAGCGTTAAATCCCCCGTGCCGCCCGCGATATCCAGTACGTGGTGGCCTGGGCGCACCCCTGCACGTTCAATGGTAAGGCGTTTCCAAACTCGGTGTATGCCCATGGACATCAGGTCGTTCATCACATCGTAGCGGGCAGCCACGGAGTGAAAAACATCGGCCACTCGCGAGGCTTTTTCATCAACAGGAACTTCTTGAAAACCAAAGTCAGTGGTGCGTTTTTCTGTGGGGCTCATTGGGCAGTAGCTCCCGAATTCGAGGCGGTGGCAAATCGGCCTTAGGTCTTTTGACCTTAAGCCCGACGCGATTAAAAGTTAACGCCATTGTAGCCTTGTCCACCCAGCCTTGTCTGCCTGGCTTCTTGTATAGGGCTGAGTCAGGTAGTCACAGTTGCTTGAATTGAATGCTGGCGGGCTCACGTGAGGCACCGGCCTCTTTTAAGCGTTGCAAGTAGTTGTTCCAGTAAGCTTCCTGATGGGTTGCCAGGTCATACAGATAGTTCCAGCTAAACAGCCCGCTGTCGTGGCCATCGTCAAAGTGCAGTTTCAGCGCGTAGTTGCCTGCCTGAGTAATATTTTGCAGGCCGACATCTTTTTTACCCACTTGCAGTACCGCCGTGTCACCACCGTGGCCGCGCACTTCGGCGGAAGGTGAATAGACGCGTAAAAATTCAACCGGGAGGTGAAAACTCTCCCCATTGGCGTAGCCAAGTTCCAGTTCGCGGTTCTGCTTGTGGTAGTGAACCCGAGTGGGGGTAGGGGCATTCATGATGAGACCTCATCGCTAAGTATCCATGGCTTACGAACATAGCAGCAAGCCCGCCAAGAGCGGGCTTGCTGTTGCTGACGCTACCAGTGCTGATAATAACGGCAGACGTAGCTTATAAAATATACCGCGACAGATCTTCGTCGACCGCCAGTTCGCCAAGCTGCGCATTGACGTAGTCGCCGTCAATCACCAGCGGGCTCTCCATATCGCCGCCTCGGAAAGAGGCTTCCTCTAACAGCCGCTCCATCACCGTGTGCAGGCGGCGGGCGCCGATATTTTCAGTGCCTTCGTTTACCTGCCAGGAGATCTGCGCGATGCGCTCGATTCCGTCGGGGGTGAACTCAACGTCCAGCCCCTCGGTGGCCAGCAGCGCCTGATACTGCTTGGTCAACGAGGCAGAGGGCTCGGTGAGGATGCGCTTAAAGTCGTTGGGCGTTAGCGCGTCAAGCTCAACCCGGATCGGCAAGCGGCCCTGTAGCTCTGGAATCAGATCCGACGGGCGCGACAGGTGGAAGGCACCGGAGGCGATAAACAGAATGTGATCGGTCTTTACCATGCCGTACTTGGTCGAGACGGTGGAGCCCTCAATCAGTGGCAGCAGGTCACGCTGGACGCCCTCACGGGAGACTTCGCCACCGCTGGACTGGCCGCTGCCCTTGGCGACTTTATCGATCTCATCCAGGAACACGATACCGTGTTGCTCGACCGAGTAGACCGCGCGGGATTTGATCTCTTCTTCGTTGACCAGCTTGCCCGCTTCTTCATCGCGTAGCAGTACCAGCGCCTCTTTGACCGTTACGCGGCGGTTTTCACGCTTCTGCTGGCCCATGTTGGAGAACATGCTCTGCAGCTGGCTGGTCATCTCTTCCATGCCTGGCGGCGTCATGATATCGATGCCGGGGCCCTGGGAGGCGATTTCGATATCAATCTCTTTATCGTCCAACTGTCCTTCACGAAGCTTCTTGCGGAAGGTCTGGCGGGTGCCGCTCTCTTCTCGCGGCTTATCTTCCTGACCCCGTGGCGGCGGCAGCAGGGCATCCAGTACGCGGTCTTCTGCAGCATCTTCGGCGCGGTGGCTAACTTCCTCTTTGGCCTGCTCGCGCACCATCTTGATCGCCGCTTCCATGAGATCGCGAATAATCGACTCAACATCACGGCCCACATAACCAACTTCGGTAAACTTGGTCGCTTCTACTTTAATAAACGGCGCTTTGGCCAGTTTGGCAAGGCGGCGGGCAATTTCGGTTTTACCCACACCTGTGGGGCCAATCATCAAAATATTTTTGGGGGTGACTTCTGGGCGCAGGTCGTCATCGAGCTGCATACGGCGCCAGCGGTTACGCAGAGCGATTGCAACGGCGCGTTTGGCATCCTGCTGGCCAATAATGTACTGGTCTAGAGCGTGAACAATTTCGCGGGGTGTCATCTGAGTCATATAAGTAACCTTAGTGTGCAATGAGCGGCGTTAGGGGATCGCGTAAGCTGATTAGCGATCGTCAATCGACAGCTCTTCGAGGGTCACGTGGTGGTTGGTGAATACACAGATATCACCAGCGATCGAAAGCGACTTCTCGGTGATTTCACGCGCTGACAGCTCGGTGTTTTCCAGTAGCGCTCGGGCACTGGCTTGGGCGAAGTTGCCGCCAGAGCCAATGGCAATAATGCCGCGCTCGGGTTCGACTACGTCACCGTTACCGGTAATGATCAGCGAGGCGCTGTGATCTGCAACGGCGAGCAGCGCTTCCAGGCGGCGCAGCGCCCGGTCAGTGCGCCAATCTTTGGCAAGTTCCACCGCTGCCTTGGTCAAATGGCCTTGATATTTTTCAAGCTGTGCTTCAAAGCGCTCAAACAGGGTGAACGCATCCGCCGTGCCACCCGCAAACCCGGCCAGTACCTTGCCGCGGTAGAGGCGGCGAACTTTGCTGGCGTTACCCTTCATTACGGTATTGCCCAGCGATACTTGGCCGTCGCCAGCGAGGGCGACCTGATTACCACGACGAACGGAGACAATAGTGGTCATGGAGATAACTCCTTGGGGGAGGCGAACTCCCGATGACTGGCAGGCCACTCAATAAGCGACCATTGTTTAAGCGTTCACAACAAAATGCGGGCGGCTGATAAAAAATCAACCGCCCGCAGGGTATTCCAGGAGGGAATATTAGTTTTGCAGTTGGATAAGCAGGGGCTCGATACCTTGGGTATTCATTAAATCCTGGGCCCGGTTCAACTCCCGGGTGTCCTCGTAAGGCCCCACTTGTACCCGGTGCCAGGTATTGCCATCCGCCTGTACTTCGCTGATTTCCGCCAGCAGGCTTAAATTGCGCAGTCGGCCGCGCAGCTGTTCGGCATCACTTGCCTCTCGAAATGAGGCCGCCTGAAGCATATAGCGCCCTGGGGTATTGGTGGCTGCCTCATTCTCTTGGGCTGCCGATACCTGATCTTCAGGCCGGGTATTGGCAGCAATGACCTGGGCAATAGGGTCGTCGCTTGCAGCGCCCGCATCGCTATCAGCTGTTTGTTCAGGAGCCTCCGGGCGCACAACGCTTGACGGCAGAGTGACGCCGGGGGCAATGACCTCGGTTTCCGGCAGCAGGGTATAAAACTCAAACGTCGGCATCGAAGGTTCGGCGGCTTCCTCGGTTTCCCGAGCGGCGGCGCGCTCTTCGCTACCCGAGGGCTTGGGTAGCACCGTGGCCTGAGGCGCTTCGCTCTGCTCTTGCCAGGGGGCGGTGCCGTGCTGGTGCTGAGCCAGAAAGAAGCCTGCCGCCATACCGGCAAGGCCCCACAGCCAGCCGGGGAGGCGAAAGCCCCCGCCTGAACTGCGGCTGGACTTGCGCTGCGAGGTGGCTCCGCGGCGGGGGGCGGGCTTTTTGCGCGGGCTAGCCATTGCTTACATCTCCTCTGGGGCGCTAACCCCCATTAAATCAAGCCCGTTGCGAAGCACTTGACGGGTGGCGAGGCCCAGCGCCAGACGCGTATTGCGTAGGGTGTCGTCCTCGACCATCACTTTGACGGCGTTGTAGCAGGTGTGGAAGTCGCCGGAAAGGTCGAGCAAATACTGGGCAACCTGCTGGGGCTCGCGGTTTCTGGCGGCGGTTTCCACTACTTCAGGGAAGCGCGCTAGCCGGTTAAGTACGGCTTTCTCCTGGTCGCTGTCCAGCAGCGCTAGGTTGGCCAGTGCTAAGGCGTGATCAAACGGTTGGTCAGCATCCTGGGCCTTGCGCAGCATGCTGCAGACCCGGGCATGGGCGTACTGGATGTAGTAGACCGGGTTGTCATTTGACTGGGAGCGGGCCAGGTCGATGTCAAAGGTGAGCTGTGAGTCCGCGCGGCGAGCGGCGAGGAAGAAGCGCGTGGCATCACGGCCCACTTCGTCGATCAAGTCGCGCACGGTGACATAGCTGCCCGCGCGCTTGGAGAGTTTTACCTCGACGCCTGAACGGGTGACCATGACCATCTGGTGGAGCACGTAGTCGGGCCAGCCTTTGGGAATACCGACTTCCAGCGCCTGCAAACCGGCGCGTACGCGGGTGACGGTGGAGTGGTGGTCGGCACCCTGTTCGTTGATCACGGTTTTGAAACCGCGCTGCCACTTGTCCAGGTGGTAGGCCACATCGGGGAGGAAATAGGTGTAGCCACCGTCCTGTTTGCGCATCACGCGGTCTTTGTCATCACCGAAGTCGGTGGTGCGTAGCCACATGGCGCCATCTTCTTCATAGGTGTGGCCCGCGTTCACCAGCTTTTCAACGGTGGCGTCCACCTTGCCATCTTCATAGAGTGAGGACTCTAGGAAATAGACGTCAAACTCCACGCCGAAGGCTTTTAGATCCAGATCCTGTTCGCGACGCAGCCACGCCACGGCAAACTCTTGAATGGCGGCTAAATCATCCGGGTCTTTTTTGGCGGTGACTTCGCGGTCATCGGCACTTACTGTTTTACCTGCCAGGTAGTCGTTGGCCACATCGACGATATACTCGCCTCGATAGCCATCTTCTGGCCAGCTATCGTCGTCAGGGCCAAAGCCTTTCACCCGGGCTTGTACAGAACGCGCGAGGTTGGCGATCTGGGCACCCGCGTCGTTGTAGTAGAACTCGCGGGTGACATCAAAACCGGTGGCTTCGAGCAGGCGGCATAGGCAGTCGCCTATGGCCGCGCCCCGGCCGTGACCTACGTGCAGCGGGCCGGTGGGGTTGGCGGAAACGAACTCGACTTGAACCTTCTCGCCTTTGCCCACCATGCTGCGGCCAAAGGTGTCGCCGCAGTCGAGCACCTGGGCAACGATTTGCGCCGCGGCATCGGCGGCGGCGAAAAAGTTGATAAAGCCGGGCCCCGCAATCTCGGTTTTTTGGATAGCGTCGCTTTCGGGTAGCGCGGCTACCAGCGCGTTGGCTAATTCGCGCGGATTTTGACCTGCCGGTTTGGCCAGCATCAGCGCCAAGTTGGTGGCGTAATCGCCGTGGGCCTTGTCTTTGGTAGGATCCACTTTGATGGTGGGCTGAAGGTCGTTTGGCAGCACGCCTTGGTGCTTGAGCGCGGTGACCGCGCCTTCGAGCAGAGAAACTATCGTATCTTTCATGTGGGTATCCGGTTACGTCTGTGGCGTGCATCTGTACGAGGTGTGCCAACAAGGCGGCTATTATCGGCTCTTCGTCAATTATTTCTGCCAGCCTGATAACTGAGCTGTGGGAGGTAGCTTTAGCTCGCGACTATTTAGCCTGATAGCCTTGAGGATGCCTGTGGCACCCATCGCCCGCTGAAGCGGCCTCCCACAACATATAGTTGGCATAGTGTTTCGATCTGAACCGTGAGACATAAAATGGCCAATTAATCTTAAGCCCACGCTAGATGACGAATAGGCCTATTATCGGCAATTGAGCCGCAGTTTCAAAGGCGTGTTGCTAAACAAGTACCAAGAGATAAAGAGATAAGCGCTACGCGAGGGTTTGTGGGTCGATATCAATCGACCAGCGTACCTTGCGTGCCTCGCGATTGGCTTCCAGCCACTGCACCAGCCAGCTAACGGCCGGGTGTAGTTGGCTGCGCTTATCGGCTGCCAGCATAACGTGTAAATGGTAGCGGTTCTGGCGTCTTTCCATCGGTGCGGGCACCGGCCCCAGGCAGCGGGTGGCTACGCCGGACTCTTTTAGCCACTGGCGTAGGGCTTGGGCTGCCTGTTGCGCCAGCGCCAAAGCGGCCTCCTCCTTGGGGCTTTCGATGCGTAGCAGCGCCATAAAACAGAACGGCGGCAGCTGGGAAATGCGTCGCTCTTCCAGCATGTTGCGTGCGAGCGCCCCGTAGCCGTGTTCAGCCAACTGGCCCAAGTGAGGGTCGTCGGGGTGCAGGGTTTGCACCAGTACTCGGCCTGGGTGGGCGGCGCGACCGGCACGGCCCGCCACCTGTTCAAGTAGTTGGGCGCTGTGCTCCAGAGCGCGAAAGTCAGCGGCGTAGAGGCCGCCGTCGGCATTGACCACCACGACAAGTGTGACGTGGGGTAGGTGGTGCCCTTTGGCGAGCATTTGAGTGCCGACCAGTACGCAGGGTTCGCCGCGTTGGATCTCTTTGAGTACCTGTTCAAAACTATCCTTTCGCCGGGTGCTATCCCGGTCGATGCGGTGGATAGTGGTTTTCGGGAACAGCGTTTGCAGCGTCTCTTCGGTGCGTTCTGTGCCGCTACCCAAGGCCCGCAGATCGCCGCTGCCGCACTCGGGGCAAGCGTCCGGCAGGGCGCGGCGGCTATCGCAGTGGTGGCAAGCCAGTAGGGGAGGCTGGCGGTGTAGCGTCATGCGCGCATCGCACTGATGGCAATCGGCCATCCAGCCGCAGGCGTGGCAGGCAAGTGTCGGTGCAAAGCCGCGCCGATTGATAAAAATCAGCACCTGCTTACCAGCGCTCAAGGTGCTTTTAATCGCTTTGATGGCAGCGGGCAACAGGCCGCCCTGACGGCGCTGATGGCGTAGATCAATCAGTTCCAGTTTAGCTGGCGGGTGCTGGCTGGGGCGCTGGGTCAGGCGCAGATGGCGATAGGCGCCGCTAAGCGCCTGGTGCAGGCTCTCCAGGGAGGGGGTGGCACTGCCCATCAGCAGTGGAATTTTATGGTAGTGGGCTCGCGCCACGGCTAAATCGCGGGCGTGGTAGCGCAAACCGTCGTGCTGTTTGTAGGAGCCGTCGTGCTCCTCATCGACAATAATCGCGCCGGGGTTGGCCAGCGGGGTGAAAATCGCCGAGCGGGTGCCGATGATAATCAGCGCCCGGCCGCTGGTGGCGGCTTCCCACACGTCTAGTCGCTCGGGGTCGGTGAGACCTGAGTGCAGCGCCACCACGGGTACCCGAAAGCGGCTTCTAAAGCGGGCGAGCGTTTGTGGTGTTAAACCAATTTCCGGCACTAATACCAGCGACTGCTTGCCCTTGGCGGCGATTGCTTCAATAAGCTGCAGATAGACTTCCGTTTTGCCGCTGCCGGTGACGCCTTCGAGCAAGCAGGGGTGGTAGCCATCGAGCTTCTCATGCAGTGCGGCTAGCGCTGTCGCCTGTTCACGGTTAAGGGGGAGAGCCGGCGTTGCCAGTAAGTTGCCGCTGGGGGGCGTTGGGGCAGTGAGAATGTGTTCCTGGCTGGATGCCAGGCCTTTCTTCTCCAGCGCTAACAGCTGGTCGCGGGCAAAACCGTGGGCGCTAACCGCTCGGCCTGGCAGCCCATGAGGATGTTGGCGCAGCAGCGCATACAGCTCGGCTTGCTTGGGCGCTCGGCTGAGCATTTCTTCTGCGCCTTCGCCTTGGGCAAGCCAGAGGGTCTGGGTACGACCCGCCATGGGGTGCCCCTGGCGAAGCCGCGCAGGCATGGCATGGTGCAAGGTGTCGCCTAGGCTGTGCTGATAGTAACGGGCGGCGAAGCGGCATAGCCACAGCCAATCTTCCGGCAACGGGGCATCATCCAGCGCTTCACTGATACTACGCAGTTGGCTGCGCGGAAGGTCGCTGCGGTCTGCTAGTTCGACGACCACGCCGACGACTTCGCGCCGCCCAAAGGGCACCCGCACTCGCAGCCCCGGCTGCCAGCCGCAGGGGGGAGCTTCCCTGGATGGCAGGTAGTCGAACAGGCGGCGCAGCGGCGAAGGCAGGGCCACTTTGAGCACTTGACCGAGTGCTTGAGAAGGTCTTTGAGACGGTCTATGCGAAGATGCCTGTGAAGAAAAAGAGTCAGCCAATTGGCCTCCGGCGTTAGTTTTGCTAGAATATGCGACCGCTCTGAATCCTAACGATCTTTACCGATCCATTTGTAAAGACCTATCGTAACGACAGAGCGGCTAACCGGTTAGTCGTTTTTTCCAAACCCGTATGCGGTACCTGGCACGAGATCAGGTGGCGGCATATAGCTTCGTGAGGCTCGAAATGAGACAAGGTATTCACCCGAATTACAACACGGTCACCGCCAGCTGTTCTTGCGGCGCCACTTTCCAAGTAGGCACGACCTCTGGTCAAGACTTCTCTTTGGATGTGTGCTCTAACTGCCACCCGTTCTACACTGGTAAGCAGAAGCAAGCGACCACTGGTGGCCGCGTAGAGCGCTTCAACAAGCGCTTCGGCGCTGCTGTTAAGCGCGGCTAATCCCAGTCGGATAGCCATATCGCCAGCATGCCTGTTCATATCAGGTTATTCCTATAAGGCTATGCTCGCGCAAAACCCACGCCCCGGCGTGGGTTTTTTGTTAATGGGGTATACTTGCTGCATGAGCCGTATGTGGAAAATTTTTCCATAAATGCTGTGATGCAGCAATAAGTAAAGCGTTATGAGCAAAGGCTATTTGCATAAGTTTCTGCAAATAGTGGCTAAAAGTGACGAATGTGAAGGGAAAATTCAGTTAAACGAGCGTTTTGTCGTAAGTTGACGGCGCGCTTGAGGCGCTATGGTTTTTTCTATATTCTGACGCGACTTATCTACTTTATGTTAACTGGACTCTGACCATGACGGATGCAAATAAGCAGGCTGCTTTGGATTATCACGCGAAACCGATTCCCGGTAAGCTTTCGGTGGAGTTGACCAAACCCACCGCGACTGCACGGGATTTGGCGCTGGCGTATAGCCCAGGCGTGGCTGAGCCAGTGCGTGAAATTGCCCGGGAAGCTGAAAATGCCTACCGTTATACCGGTAAAGGTAACCTGGTCGCGGTTATTTCCGATGGCAGCGCTATTCTTGGTCTGGGTAATCTTGGCCCGCTAGCCAGCAAGCCGGTGATGGAAGGGAAAGGCGTGCTGTTCAAGTGCTTTGCTGGCATCAACTCAGTGGATATCGAAGTGGATGCGGAGAGCCCGCAGGCGTTTATCGATACCGTCGCGCGCATTGCCGATACCTGGGGCGGCATCAACCTTGAAGACATCAAGGCGCCGGAGTGTTTTGAAATTGAGAAAGCGCTGATTGAACGCTGCAGCATCCCGGTCTTCCACGATGACCAGCACGGCACCGCAATTGTGACAGCAGCCGGCATGCTTAATGCCTTGGATATCGCTGGCAAAAAAATTGAGAACGTCAAAATCGTTTGCATGGGTGCAGGGGCGGCGGCGATTGCCTGTATGCGGCTGCTGGTCTCATGTGGTGCAAGTAAAGAGAACTTGATAATGCTGGATCGGCGTGGCGTTATTCATACCGATCGCGAAGGTATCAATGAATATAAGGCTGAATTCGCCCGCGATACAGAGATGCGCACCTTAGACGATGCCATCGACAACGCTGACGTCTTTATCGGCCTGTCAGGCCCGGGGCTGCTCTCTGCTGAGCAGGTGAAGAAAATGGCGCCTGACCCGGTGATTTTTGCCTGCACCAACCCGGATCCGGAAATTCACCCTGACGTTGCCCGAGAAGTGCGCCCTGATGTGATCATGGCCACCGGCCGTTCGGACTTTCCCAACCAGGTCAACAACGTGCTGGGCTTCCCGTTTATCTTTCGCGGCGCTTTGGATGTTCGCGCCACGCGGATTAATGAAGAGATGAAGCTGGCCGCAGTGCATGCCTTGAAAGACCTGGCCCGTGAGCCGGTTCCTCAGGAGGTGCTGGACGCCTACGAGCGCACCGAAATGAGCTTTGGCCGCGAGTACATCATTCCCACGCCGGTCGATATCCGACTGCTGGCACGGGTCTCTTCGGCGGTAGCGCAAGCCGCGGTTGATTCTGGTGTCGCCCGTAAGCCTTTCCCTGCACACTACCCGCTGCAGTCAATTAACGACGTCTATGGCGGCTAAATCGCTGCGCTCTCGCCATTACTTACGCCCGCTTCTTGCGGGCGTAAGTGTTTTGAGAGACTGCCTATTTAGTCTTGTGAATAGCGCGTTAGCCCTTCCTGAGCGGTGGAGGAGACTAAGCGGCCATCGCGGCTGTAAATATGCCCCCGCGCCAGCCCGCGGGCGCCGCCTGCCCAGGGTGAATCGATAACGTATAATAGCCAGTCGTCCAGGCGGGTGTCCTGGTGGAGCCACAGGGCATGGTCAAGGCTGGCGATGCGCAGCTTGGGGTCTCGGTACTCAATGCCATGGGGAATCAGGCTGGTGGTCAGCAGATTGAAGTCAGAAGCATAAGATAGCAGATGGCGGTGCAACGCCGGGTCGTCTGGCAGCGTGCCGGAAAGACGAAACCATAAGCATTGGCCTGCAGGTGTGCCGTGGTCAGGGTTGCCGGGTAAATGTACAAACTCAATGGGGTGGCCGGGAAAGCGGTCGTGTTTGGCCTCGCCGCTTTCGATTAACGCTTCCGGTGTTGGCACATCCGGCATGGCGCGCTGATGGCTAAAGCTTGCCTCTTCGCTTTGAAAAGAGGCGCTGCAGAAGAAGATCGGCCGGCCCTTTTGAATGGCGGTGACGCGACGGGTGGTGAAGCTGCCGCCATCGCGAATGGTATCCACTTGATAAACAACGGGACGGTGGGGGTCACCAGGGCGCAGAAAATAGCCGTGTTGAGAGTGCGGTTGGCGCTCAATGGGTACTGTGCGTGCGGCGGCTGCAAGCGCTTGGCCGAGTACCTGGCCACCATAGAGCTGAGGAAAGCCTAGATCCTGACTCTGGCCACGATATAGCGTCTCTTCCAGCGTTTCTAGCTCCAGTAACGCTACCAGTTTATTCAGCGCGTCTGTCATTCTCGGTATCCTTGCGGCTGTCTCAATCGAATGCTGTCGATGAAAGTGAGTTGCTAGGACAGGGGGCAACCCTTTCATACGATCGTTTAGCTACCTTAGCGGAGTTTACGTTTATGCGCAGCGATGAATTTTACATGCACCGGGCGCTTGACCAAGCCCACTTGGCCGCTGCGGCAGATGAGGTGCCCGTAGGGGCGGTTGTTGTCGATGCGCAGGGGGAAATCATTGGCGTTGGTTGCAATGCCCCGGTGGCCAGCTGCGACCCTAGCGGCCACGCGGAAGTTCGTGCGCTGCGCGAGGCGGGGCAGCAGCAGGGTAACTATCGTCTGGAGGGCTGCACGCTATTTGTTACCTTAGAGCCGTGCATGATGTGCGCAGGGGCGATGATACATGCACGTCTAGCCCGTTTGGTTTACGGTGCTGCTGAGCCTCGGGCGGGAATGGTCGAATCCAAAGCTAACCTGTTGGCGCAGCCGTGGTTTAACCATCAGGTGTCGGTGACTGGCGGGGTGTTGGCATCGGCTTCGCAAAAATTGCTAAAAAGCTTTTTTGCCGCGCGGCGAGAGTTGGCCGGTAAGTAGGCGTTAAGCCCCTTCTGTGGTATTGCGTTCACCGCACTCGACGCGGTTGCGGCCGTTGTGCTTGGCGCGGTAAAGCGCTTCGTCGGCGGCTTGCATCATGCGCGCAAGATCAACGTTTTCAGGGTGACTGATGGTCACGATCCCGGCGCTTAAAGTGAGTGGCTTGCCGTCGGCATGTGAGAGGCTTGAGGCAGCCAATTTTTGACGCAGCTCATCCGCCACTTGAAACGCTGATGGCTGGTGGTGGCTGGGTAACCAGGCAACAAACTCCTCTCCACCATAGCGGGCAAAGATGCCGCCATATTGCTCGATATGTGATTTGCCCAGTTGTGCAAAAAAGAGTAAATGCTCGTCGCCAACTAAGTGGCCCAATTGATCGTTGATTCGTTTGAAATAGTCGATATCGAACAATACAAGACTGATGGGGCGTACCCCCTGCAAGGCTTCGACTTGTTCTAAAAAGTGTCGTCGGTTAGCAATACCGGTTAACTCATCGTGGCGCGCCAGCCATTCGACCTCCTGCTGCAACTTACTGCGTTGGTGTATCTCCTGCTGCAGGTGAATGTTGCTGTTCTGCATGGCGCTGTGCTGCTGCCCCAGGCGCTGAAAGGTATACAGCACGAGATAGAGTAAATACGTCAGTATTAGCCCAGTAACCAAACTGATCGTAGGCAGGCGTGAAAGCTGGCTGACGAGGTATTCCCAGCGCGGTTGATAGGAGAGCGTAAGCGTTTTATCCAATAAATTGACCGGGTAGTCGTATGCCCAGGGGCCTGGGAGGGTAGCGTCTCCGTGGTGTGCCAGCAGTTTAGTTCCGTCGTGCCAACGGACAGCTCCCTCCTCGGCGGGCAGTTGGGCAAACAGCGTTTCCGCGAACATCGGGAAACTCACCGCCATCGCCGCTGCGCCTAAAGGGACGCCCTGCGCATTGAGTACCGGGAAGTAGTGGATGACGCCTGGATCACCCTGGAGCAGTTCAATCACATCGGTACTGCCCTCTTGCTGCCCCCGGAGTGCTGGTTCAAGCACGTTTCGCCCTGCCGGTTGAACGTCAAAAAGGCGTCGTCCCAAGAGGCTTAAGTTGGGCGTGTTAATGGGGTACACGTGGCGTATGACGCTGTCAGGCGTGATGAAGGCAATATTGATTAAATAGGTAAAGTCCTGGCGGTACCCCGCCGCTTGATCCGTCCACTGCTGGGAAGTCGGTAGCGTCGTTTGTAGTTGCCAAATGCGGGCGAAACCGCGCATGGCATTTAAGTGGGTCTCAATCTCTTGGGAGAGCTGGTGGGTCGCTTGCAGTGCGCGCGCTTCAACCTGCTGATACAGCGTTTGTTCGGCCTCATTGTGCAGTTTCTCCCAGAGTAGCAGTACCGCAACGAGCAACCCACAGGCTGGCCAAAGAGCTTTGGTCAAACAGTGTTTGTCGCGCCAGTGTTGAACTGACTGCAGATATTGCCCAAGCAGGACTATGCCCAGGGTGAGCAGACTAGGCCAGTCTGCCTCATAGCGCAGCAGGGGGGTAAATGCTTGGCTGCTGGCAGCGAGCTGTAAACCAATGAGTAGCAGAGTTGCGACCAGCAGTAGCGGTGCGCCTAAGCGGGCACGCTGGTGGAGCAGTATCGACAAGGCGCTCAGTTGAAGAGCCAGGGTCATTAGTAGCGGCGCGCGGAAACTTTCAAACGTGGCGGGATGCGCCCAGGAGACCAGTGCTTGCCAGTTAGCGGTGGTAACCCAGTTTTCCGGGGTTAAGTAGCTTATAAACCCTGGCAACAGTAAACCAATAGCGCTACTGCACAGCAGGTAGGTGAGCCAACGATAACCACTCAGCGTACTCAGCTGGGCTAGCGCCACAAGCATCAGCGCGATAGAGCTAATATTAGGATGAAGCGCTACAAGTGTAACGGCACAAAAGGCAGCAATAATCGGTAGCCAATGTGCAGCACGAGCAATGGGAAAAGGCATTGCATCCTCACGTTAATTAAGCGGCGGCACAAGCTCGAACAATAGCAGCGGATCATCGTTGACAGGCGTTTGTTCTAGTTGGAAAAACTGCTGGCGGCTACGCTCAACATACTCAATCATCTCGTAGTAGCGGCGGATATTGCGAACGTATATCACCGGCTCGCCACCTCTGGCGTAGCCGTGACGCGTCTGGCTATGCCATTCACGCTGCTGTAACAGGGGCAGCGCAGCGCGCACATCCACCCAGCTGTCGGGGTTGCCGCCGCGCATTTCAGCAATCTTGCGAGCATCGTATAAATGACCAAGGCCCACATTATAGGCAGCCATGGCCATAAACAGGCGGTCGTCACCGGTGATGCTTTCTGGTAGGCGATCCTTGATGCTGCGTAAATAGCGGGCACCGCCATCAATGCTCTGAACCGGATCGGTACGGTCACTGACGCCCATCTCGCTTGCGGTGGGGTTGGTCAGCATCATCAAACCGCGCACCCCGGTTGGCGAGACTGCATCCGGATCCCAGTGAGACTCCTGGTAGCCCACGGCAGCGAGTAACTTCCAATCAAACCCCGTTTCGCGGGCAGACTGCTGGAACTGATCCCTGTAGCGGGGCAAACGTGCATCCAGGTGATCAAGAAAGGTACGGGTGCCGACATACTCTAAATAGTCGTCATGGCCAAAGTAGCGGCTGACTAGTTGGTCTAGCGTGCCGCTCTCCTGCAGGTCTTGGAGGAAACGGTTAGCCGCTTCGAGTAAACCCAAACCGCGACCACTGGGCACGGCCCACGTCATGGAGAGCGGGTCGCCGAGAATAAAACCACGCTCTACGTTAGGGAAAAACAGCCGGTTCAAGCGGAACTGGTGTTCAAAAATAACCGCTGCGTCCAGGGTGCCGTTCTCAACCCGGGCCAGTAGTTCAGCGACCTCCAGCTCATGGGACTCTTTCCAGCTCAACGTCGGGTGGCGATGCTGCAGATCGCGCAGTGCTTCGCTGGTGCCCGCTTCGCTAAGCGTACCAAGCTCCAGGCCGACCAGGTCGCTCGGTTCACTAATACCATTAAGGCCGCGCCGGTATACCACCAGCGGCTGCATTTTGATAATCGGGCGGGTGTAGTAAACGCCAGGGGGATTGGGCAGCAGGGGGAGTGCAGCCGCGCCCAGGTCGCCGCTCTCACGTACCGCCGGCAGCACGCTTTCAGGGTGATGGCGGGCGTTAAGGTTAAGGCTGACCCCAAGGTAGTCGGCAAAGCGGTGCATTAGCTCGTACTCAAAGCCGGTAGGGCCTTGGCGACCTTCGTAATAAGTAGTAGGGGTGTTACGGGTATGAACGGTAATAAAATCTTTTGCAGTGATCTGCGTCAGATGCTCGCCGGGAGGAACCAGGGAGAGAGTCGGTACCAAAGTCAGCAGCGTAATAGCGATCAGCGCATAATAAGCGCTGGCGCAGGCTACAAAATGTCGGCAAATCAACGTCAGCATGGCGTCTTGTCGGCATGAAACAAGCTGCCACGATACCCAGCCAGGGGCAGGCTGTCACCTTGTTGATTTCGTGTGGCGGCTGGTTTCCAGTATCATAGGCTATTTTCGGCACCATAAAAGCATGGTCGCATAGCGGCCCGGTGATTTCCCTGCTCGAATTTCCCTGCTCTAGAGGCTTCTGGATATGCTCGAACTGCGAGGCGCGCCCGCCCTTTCTGCCTTCCGTCATGCTCGGCTGTTAACGGTGCTGCGTGAACGTGTTCCCGAGGTGGAAGCGCTGTCTGCCCACTATGTTCATTTTATCGATGTTCACTCCCATGACCGCCGCGACGAGTTAGATGACGCTGCCCACGAACGTTTGGTGCAGTTACTGGATTACGGTACTCACTCAAACGTAGAGGTTCCTGAGCGTGCTCAGCGCTTTTTGGTGGTGCCGCGTCTAGGTACCCAGTCGCCCTGGTCGTCGAAAGCCACCGATATCGCCCACAACTGTGGCTTGCGCCAAATTAGCCGCATCGAGCGCGGCATCGATTACCGGGTCAGCTTCACCGCTATGCCGGACGAAGAGAGTTTGGGCGCGCTGGCTGCACTGCTGCACGACCGTATGACCGAAACCGTGCTAGCCGATGCCTCGGACGCCGCTAAGCTGTTTACCCAGCACGAGCCGGCACCGCTGGGCAGTGTAGATATTCTTGAGGGTGGTAGTGACGCGCTGGCAACGGCCAACCAGGCGCTGGGGCTGGCGCTGGCAGAAGATGAAATCGACTATCTTGTCGATGCTTTCAATGAGCTGGGGCGTAACCCCAGCGACGTTGAACTGATGATGTTTGCTCAGGCCAACTCTGAACACTGCCGCCACAAAATCTTCAACGCCGATTGGGTGGTCGACGGCGAGCTGCAGAGCCACTCGCTGTTTAAGATGATTAAGAATACCTTTGCATCGTCGCCGGACAACGTGCTCTCGGCTTACAGCGACAACGCTGCGGTCATTAAGGGCAGCCAAGCCGGACGCTTCTTTGCCACGCCATTAACCGGCGCTGATGACGAGCGTGCACTCTACGCCACTCATCAGGAACCCATTCATATCCTGATGAAAGTGGAAACCCACAACCACCCCACCGCGATTGCCCCTTTCCCGGGGGCGGCGACCGGCTCCGGTGGTGAAATCCGTGACGAAGGTGCTACCGGCATTGGCGGCAAGCCTAAAGCGGGCCTTTCAGGCTATACCGTTTCCAATCTACGCATCCCTGAGTTCGTACAGCCCTGGGAGGCGTTTGATTACGGCAAGCCCGAGCGGATGCAGTCGGCGCTCAATATTATGCTCGATGGCCCCATCGGGGGCGCTGCGTTTAATAATGAGTTTGGTCGACCCAATTTAACCGGCTACTTCCGCACCTACGAGCAGGAGTCGCTTAACGAGGGCGGCATTGAGCGTCGCGGCTTCCATAAGCCTATTATGCTCGCCGGCGGTTACGGCAATATTCGCGCCCACCATGTTCAGAAGGGCGATATCCCCGTCGGCGGCAAGCTGATTGTGATGGGTGGCCCGGCGATGTTGATTGGCTTGGGCGGCGGGGCAGCCTCCAGCATGTCATCCGGCACATCCAGCGCCGATTTGGATTTTGCTTCGGTACAGCGTGAGAATCCTGAGATTGAACGCCGTGCTCAAGAAGTGATCGACCGCTGCTGGGCGCTGGGTGATCATAACCCGATCCGCTTTATCCACGATGTGGGCGCGGGTGGGCTTTCCAATGCGCTGCCGGAGCTGGTCAAAGACGGTAACCGTGGCGGCCGCTTTGATCTGCGCGCAGTACCTAACGCGGAGCCGGGCATGAGCCCGCTGGAGATCTGGTGTAACGAAGCGCAAGAGCGCTACGTACTTGCGGTTGCACCCGAGGATTTGGACACCTTTGACGCGCTTTGTAAGCGCGAGCGCTGCCCCTATGCGGTCGTCGGCGAAGCGCTGGAAGCACACCATCTTGAAGTGCGCGACGGCCACTTTGACAGCAAACCGGTGGATTTGCCGATGAGTGTACTGTTTGGCAAAGCGCCCAAGATGCAGCGCGAATTTGAGCGTCACGACCCTGAGCTTTCCGGTGTAATGCTGGATAACCTTGACTTGCGTGAAGCGCTGGATCGGGTGCTGCGTCTGCCCACAGTGGCCTCCAAAAGCTTCCTGATCACCATTGGCGATCGCTCGATCACCGGCCAGGTGGCTCGCGACCAGATGGTTGGCCCCTGGCAGGTGCCGGTAGCCGATGTGGCGGTGACCACGGCAAGCTTTGATACCCACACCGGTGAAGCCATGGCCATGGGGGAGCGTCCGCCGGTCGCCTTGATCAACCCTGCGGCCAGCGCTCGCTTAGCGGTTGCCGAAGCGATTACCAATTTGGCGGCAGCACCGATTGCCAAACTGAGCGATATCAAGCTCTCCGCTAACTGGATGAGCGCGGCGGATCACCCAGGTGAAAATCAGGCCCTTTACGATGCGGTATATGCGGTAGGTATGGAAATGTGCCCGGCGCTGGGCATTGCGATTCCGGTGGGCAAAGACTCCATGTCGATGCGCACTTCCTGGGTCGATGAGAAAGAGGAGGGTGAACACGAAGACAAAAGCGTCACCTCGCCGCTTTCGCTAGTGGTGACCGGTTTTGCCCCTGTGACCAACGCCCTGGCGACGCTCACGCCGCAGATCAATCTGGATCAAGACGAGTCGGATTTGATTTTGATCGACCTGGGCAACGGTCAGAATCGGTTGGGTGGCTCCGCTTTGGCCCAGGTGTATGGCCAGGTGGGCAATGACTGCCCTGATGTGGACGACCCGGAAGATATCAAAGCGTTCTTCGAAGTTATTCAGGGTTTGAACCGCGACGGCAAGCTGCTGGCGTATCATGACCGTAGCGACGGCGGCCTGCTGGTAACGCTGCTGGAAATGGCCTTTGCTGCCCACGCAGGGCTTGAGATCAAGCTCGACTGGATGATCGACGAGCCAGTGGAGGCGTTGAACGCGCTATTCTCGGAAGAGCTGGGTGCCGTGATTCAGGTCAATCGTGAACACACTGAAGAAGTGCTGGCGCAGTTTGCCGTGGCAGGTATCGAAACCTGCGGCGTTATCGCCCGCCCGCGTTACGATGACCAAGTGCGCGTCACACTGTTTGAAGAGCCCTTGCTGGAAACCACCCGCCAGCTTACCCAGCGTACCTGGGCAGAAACCAGTTACCGTATGCAGGCGCTGCGCGACAACCCCGAATGCGCCAAGAACGAATACGACAATCTGCTCGATATCCGCGACCCGGGGCTATCTGTCACGCCCACCTTCGATATTAATGAAGATATCAGCGCGCCATTCGTTAACACTGCCAAGCCTGCCATGGCCGTGCTACGTGAGCAGGGCGTCAATGGCCAGGTAGAAATGGCCTGGGCTTTCGATAAGGCCGGGTTTGAGGCAGTGGATGTGCATATGAGCGACATCCTGGAAGGACGCGTTTCGCTGGAAGAGTTCAAAGGGCTGGTGGCCTGCGGTGGCTTCTCCTACGGCGACGTGCTGGGCGCAGGCGGTGGCTGGGCCAAGTCGGTGCTGTTTAATGAGCGCGCCCAGGAGCAGTTTGCGGCCTTCTTCGCCCGTGAAGATAGTTTCTCGCTGGGCGTATGTAACGGTTGCCAAATGCTCTCGCAGTTGAAGTCGCTAATTCCTGGCGCTGAAAACTGGCCGACTTTTGTGCGCAACGAATCCGAGCAGTTTGAGGCGCGGGTTTCGATGGTGCGGGTTGAAAAGAGTCCCTCGATTCTGCTGGCCGGTATGGAAGGCTCTCAGTTGCCTATCGCCGTTGCTCATGGTGAAGGGCAGGCGGAGTTCCGCGACAGCGCTCATCTGCGCAGCATGCAGTCGAGTAACCAAATCGCCCTGCGCTACATCGATAACTACGGCCAGGCGACCACGCGCTACCCGGCAAACCCTAACGGCTCGCCTGCGGGCATTACCGGCCTGACCACGCCGGATGGCCGGGTGACCATTATGATGCCCCACCCCGAGCGCGTTGCTCGAGCGGTCACCAACTCCTGGCGCCCGGCAGAGTGGACTGAAGATGGCGCCTGGCTGCGGCTATTCCGCAACGCTCGGGTGTGGCTCAACTGATTCCAGTAATGCTCCCGATAGTGCGTTGGGCCTAAGCGCCCATGCTAACGGCGGATTTTTTCCGCCGTTAGCAGTTACGCGAGTCGTGACAACAGTCATTAAGAGTGCCGCTGGGGAGCGCTAGCCGGAGTTTTATCAGCTCCTTCGGGCGGCAATCCTAGTTTAGCCTCCAGCGTTTCAAGCTCTAACCGGTAGCGCTCAACGAGGTATTCAAAGCGCCCAAAATCATGTCCGCAATCCATGCAGAACACATGGGCTTTGCCACGCCGCGTGGCGGGAAGGCGTTTTAAGCGACTGCTGCATTCCGGGCACTCAGGGCTGAAATGGTTGGTAGTCATGGCTCACCTCACTATTCTCTTCTCGCTGATAAACATTGCGAGTTCAGGGATTATTTAAACCATCACTACTACGACGCGACGAAAGTCGTAATGGTTCAGTAGCGGGCTAATTAATTTGTCGACACCTAGCTCCTCACAAGCCACTTCACTAACACCCCAGCTTCGCCCCTATCAGCAGGAGGCGGTCAAGCGCGTGGTAGTGCACTTTCGCGCTTCCAGCGATCCGGCTTTGGTCGTGCTACCCACCGGTAGCGGTAAATCCCTGGTAATTGCTGAGCTGGCAAGATTAGCGCGTGGGCGCGTGCTGGTGCTGGCCCATGTGCGTGAACTGGTAGAGCAGAACCACGCTAAATATCAGGCGTATGGGCTTGAGGCGGACATTTTTAGCGCTGGTTTAAAGCGCAAAGAGGCGAGTCGCCAAGTGGTATTTGGCTCGGTGCAGTCGGTGGTGCGTAACCTGGAGAGCTTTAACGACGCTAATTTTACCCTGCTGGTCATCGATGAGAGCCATCGCGTATCGCTCAACGAAGACGCTAGCTATCGTCAGGTGATTGAGCACCTGCGCCAGCACAATCCGCAGCTTAAAATACTCGGACTAACCGCTACGCCGTACCGTTTGGGGCAGGGGTTTATTTATTACCGCCACCATCACGGCATGGTGCGGGGCAGTGAAGAGAGTTTTTTTCGTGACTGCGTCTTCGAGCAGCCGCTGCGTCTGATGGTAAAGCAGGGGTACCTCGCCGCGCCCAAGCGCCTGGATATGGCGATTGAGGGCTACGACTTCTCTGCACTCAAACCCTCTTCAAGCGGCCTGTTCCAAGAGGAAGAACTTAATCGTGTGGTGGCGGGGAGCCGTGCGACGCCGGGCATTATCGCGCAAATCGTCGAGCGCGCGGTTGATCGCCAGGGCGTGATGATTTTTGCCGCCACCGTGGCCCACGCTGAAGAAATTATCGGTTATTTACCCCGGGCAGATGCCGCGTTAATCACAGGCGCAACTCCGTCTAAAGAGCGCACTGCGCTGATCGATGCCTTTAAAGCGCGGGAGTTGAAATACCTGGTGAACGTGGCGGTGTTGACCACCGGTTTTGATGCGCCTCACGTGGATTTGATCGCCATTTTGCGGCCTACCGAATCGGTGAGTCTCTATCAGCAGATGGTAGGCAGGGGGCTGCGCCTGTCGCCGGGCAAGAGCGACTGCCTGATTCTTGATTACGCCGGGAACCCCTGGGATATCTACGCACCGGAAGTGGGTGAGCCGAAGCCGGATAGTGACAGCGAACCGGTTCAGGTAGAGTGCCCTGACTGCGGTCATGCCAATCTTTACTGGGGTAAGCGCGACGGTGATTTAGTGATTGAGCACTTTGGCCGTCGCTGTCAGGGGCTAATTGAAGATGATGAAGGAAAGCGGCGCCAATGCGACTTCAGGTTCCGCTTCAAAGTCTGCGATGAGTGCGGCGCCGAGAATGATATTGCTGCTCGCCGCTGCCATGGTTGCGAAAAACTACTGGTAGACGCGGATGATAAACTCAAAGACGCCCTAAAGTTGAAAGACGCCAAGGTACTGCGGGTAAGCGGTATGCAGCTGGAAGCGACCACCAACGGCCGCGGCCTGCCGCGCTTAAAAGTCACCTATCATGACGAAGATGGCACCCATCTTTCCGAGTGGTACGCGCTGGAAACCCCCGCTCAGCGGCGCGCTTTCTATGCCGCCTTTCTGCGCTACCATCTGCGCGCACCGGGAGGTAAATGGCAGCCGCTAAGCGCCGAGGAAGTCGTCGCCGAACAGCGCCTCCTACGCCATCCTGATTTCGTCGTAGGCCGCAAAGTGGGGCGCCATTTCCAAATCCGTGACAAGCTGTTTGACTATGCTGGCCGTTTCCGCAAAGCGGTGGAGGCGGGGTAATCACGCTAGTTTTACCCTCTTGATAGAGAGACGCGAATGTCGCTGAGTTTGCTAAACTGTTTGCCTGTGCTGATTTCCACTTTTCAAGAGAGCCGACCCGCGTGAGCGAGACGCCAAGCGCTACTGTTGATATAGAGAGCCCTGATCCCGAACCCACCGAGCCAGTGGCAGCTTCGTTTGGGCGTCTGTTTGATGAGCCGATTACGCAAATGCCGGAGGATTTATACATTCCTCCCGAGGCGCTACGGGTATTTCTAGAGACCTTTGAAGGCCCTCTGGATCTGTTGCTCTACCTGATTCGCCGCCAAAACCTGGACATTCTGACCATTAACGTGGCCACCATCACCCACCAGTACATCGAGTACGTGGAGCTGATGAAGGCTATGGAGATCGAACTGGCGGGGGAGTATCTGCTCATGGCCGCTATGCTCGCTGAGATCAAGTCGCGCACCTTGTTGCCCCGTCCGCCGAAGGCTGAGGGCGATGACGAGGAGGATCCACGCGCTGAGCTTATTCGCCGTCTGCAAGAGTACGAACGCCTTAAAGAGGCAGCAGAGACGCTGGATACGCTACCGCGTATGGGGCGTGACTGGTTCAGCGTGCAGGCGGGCTTACCGCCACTGGAGTCCCGTGTGATTCACCCCGAGGTGGAATTGGATGAATTGCTCAGCGCGCTCTCCGATATCCTCAAGCGCGCTGAGCTGGTGCAGGCCCACCAGATCAGTCGTGAAGTACTCTCTACTCGCGAGCGCATGCTCAGGATTATGGAGCAGCTAAGTCACGATGACGCCCATCAGCGCTATACCCCCTTTGAAGCGCTATTTACTTTAGAAGAGGGGCGCGCAGGCGTGGTGGTCACATTTATGGCGATTCTTGAGCTAGCCAAAGAAGCCATGATTGAAATTGTCCAAAATGCGCCGCTGTCGCCAATTCACGTGCGCGCGCGGCGCGCTGCCCTTGCTGACGGCGAGGAGAGCGCTTTTGATGAGAGCGAGATAGATGAGGATGCCTATGGCGAGTCCGCTTTTGAACCTGGCGAGGAGGCGCCATGAGTAACGCCGTCACCGCGTTAGATGACACTGTTTTAGATGACATTGTTGAAGCCGCACTGCTGGCCGCAGGCGAACCCTTGCCCCTTGAGCGCTTGGAAACGCTTTTTCTGGAGGGCGAATGCCCAACGCGCAGAGAGTTCCGTGACGTCCTGGAACGTTTGCAGCAGCGCCATTCCGGCGGTGCACTGGAGTTGCTGGAAACGGTCTCGGGCTATCAGCTGCGCATTCGTCCGCGGCTTTCCCAGTGGGTGTCGCGGTTATGGGATGAACGCCCCCAGCGCTACTCGCGGGCGCTGCTGGAAACGCTGGCGTTAATTGCCTATCGGCAGCCGGTTACTCGTGGGGATATTGAAGAGGTGCGTGGGGTCAGCGTAAGTAGCTCCATTATGCGCACCTTGGCAGAGCGCGGCTGGATTCGGGTGGTTGGTCATCGTGATGTGCCCGGTCGTCCGGCGGTATACGCCACTACACGCAGCTTTTTAGACGATTTTGGGTTAAAAACCCTCGATGCGTTGCCGCCCATGCACACCCTGGCAAGCTGGGACGAAAACGAACTACCTGAAGAGCCGGGGGTGACGAAGGATACTGGCATTCAGGAAGAAAATGACCCCGGTTCAGACGATGAAGCACTAGACGAAACGATCAAAACGGTGCAGGATGCGCCACCCCAGAAAGAACAGATAACCTCGGCTGAGATAGCCGACACGCACGCCGAGACGGCGTTAACCCAGCCGCTGAGCTTTGCCGACCTACAGGCTCGGCTCGCGGCACGTGCCAAGCGCCAACAAGACGAGCGCGAAAGCACGGAGACTACCGATGTGAGGTCAGACGACCATGAGTCAGAGTAATAACACCACGCCCCCCTCCAGCGAAAAGCTGCAAAAAGTCTTGGCCCGTGCAGGCCTTGGCTCGCGTCGTGAGATGGAAACGGCGATTTCCGCCGGCCGTGTTAAAGTGAACAGCCAAGTGGCTAAGCTGGGCGACCGCGTTGAAGCGCGGGACAAAGTCAGTTTTGATGACCGTCCGGTGGCACTGCGACCAGAAGAAGAAGTGCCGCGCCGGGTGATTATGTACAACAAGCCGGAAGGCGAGCTGTGCACCCGTAAGGATCCAGAAGGCCGCCGCACGGTGTTTGACCGCTTGCCGCGCCTTAAAGGCGAACGCTGGATTGCGATCGGTCGCCTGGATATCAACACCAGCGGTTTGCTGCTGTTCACTACCGACGGTGAGCTGGCCAACCGTTTGATGCACCCCTCTACCCAGGTGGAGCGCGAGTATGCGGTTCGCGTGATGGGTGAAGTGAAGCGTGAGCATATCATGGCCATGGTCGATGGAGTCATGCTTGAAGATGGCCCGGCGCGCTTTACCGATGTTCAGGAGTTTGGTGGCGAAGGTATCAACACCTGGTTCCACGTGGTGATTCTGGAAGGGCGTAACCGCGAAGTGCGTCGTCTTTGGGAATCTCAGGCGCTGACGGTTAGTCGCCTTAAACGCGTACGTTACGGCAACATCTTCCTAGATAAGCGGGCGAAAGCCGGCGAATGGGTCGAGCTTAGCCAGGATGAAGTGGATGACTTGGCCACGCTGGCTAACTTAGAGAGCCGCAAAGTGCCCGCCCTGACGCCAGATGAGAAGAATCGCTGGAACCGCGATAAGCACAAGCGTAAGCCGGTACAGGCACTGCGCAAACCGAAGAGCAAGGCGCGCTAAACGCGCCTTGCAGAGCCTGTTGAACCGCTTGGTGGTCAGTCGTTAGCGGTTAGGCTGATAAGCGTGCCTGTCAGCATTGAGTGACGCTAGCAGGTTCGCAAATGGTTCATTATTGTAGAGTGAAAGAGAAAAAACGCTTGCTATCAATAAGGTGTAAGCGTAGGATATGCATCCGTTCAGGCGGGTCGTTAGCTCAGTTGGTAGAGCAGTTGACTTTTAATCAATTGGTCGCAGGTTCGAATCCTGCACGACCCACCATTCAAACGACTGATCAGTTTGGAAAAAGTCAGTTTGAACTCGGTGATGAACGTTTAAGGTATATGTACTAACAGTAGGTTTAGCAAAGCTGGTCAGTGAACAGCACAGCAAGTTTGGGTCGTTAGCTCAGTTGGTAGAGCAGTTGACTTTTAATCAATTGGTCGCAGGTTCGAATCCTGCACGACCCACCAAATTCAACGCCCCTGGCAGTTTAGCTGCCAGGGGCGTTTTGCTGTGTGTGACATTCTGTTTGCAGTCAAACGCTATTCCCCGCCAAAATGGTTTAGAATAAATCTGTTCAGAACAGATTTTAAGCGATGGCCATCGCGAGAGACGCAGCGGCTCATCGCCCTTACGAGCGGCGCATGTGCAAGACGTACTGCGCCGTAGCCCAGTGTTTAACAGGGGGATTCCCTGTTCGTCACAGTGGTAGACACAATGACTATTATGACTACTCAAGCGAAGCTTGAGGCTCCGCTACCCACAGCCTACTGCCCGACCCGCATTCCGGCGGAAGATCAGGCCCGGGTTGAAGAGATCAAACGACTGTTGAAGGCCCATAACGCCGTTTTGGTCGCACACTATTACACCGATGATGCCATTCAGCAGTTGGCGGAAGAGACCGGTGGCTGTGTCGCTGACTCGCTGGAGATGGCGCGCTTTGGTGCTCGCCACGAAGCCACCACGCTGGTCGTCGCCGGTGTCCGCTTTATGGGCGAAACCGCCAAGATCCTTTCGCCTGAAAAGCGCGTGTTGATGCCCACCTTGGAAGCCACCTGCTCACTGGATATTGGCTGTCCCGCCGATGAGTTCAGCGCCTTCTGTGATGCCCACCCTGACCGTACCGTAGTGGTGTATGCCAATACCTCTGCAGCCGTTAAGGCACGGGCAGACTGGGTGGTGACTTCGTCGATTGCAGTCGAGGTGATTGAGCACCTGCAGGCCAAGGGCGAGAAAATTCTCTGGGCGCCCGATAAGCATTTGGGCGGCTATATCCAGAGCAAAACCGGCGCCGATATGCTGATGTGGGACGGCGCCTGTATCGTTCATGAAGAGTTTAAGGCCAAGGGCGTTGAAGACCTGAAGCGCATCTATCCAGGTGCCGCGGTACTGGTGCATCCCGAGTCGCCTGAGTCAGTAGTAAAACTGGCGGACGTGGCAGGCTCCACCTCGCAGTTGATTAAGGCCGCGAAAGAGCTGCCCAACGATAAGCTGATTGTAGCGACGGATAGGGGCATCTTTTTCAAGATGCAGCAGGCGGTACCGGATAAAACGCTGTTTGAAGCGCCGACGGCAGGCAACGGTGCTACTTGCCGCAGCTGCGCGCACTGCCCCTGGATGGCCATGAACGCGCTGGATAACCTGGCGGGTGCGTTGCGCAAGGGAAGTGGAGAAATTCAGGTGGATGAAGCGCTGCGCCTGCAGGCTTTAAAGCCCCTTGAGCGGATGCTTAACTTCAATGCATGAATTGAAGATCATAGCTTGAAGTCCATAGCTTAAGGCTGAGCCTGCTAAAAGCATGTAGCGCCCGTGCTGCTTAACGCATGGGCGCTTTTGCATGCTTCAGGACATCAACTAAAATCTTCCAGCGCTTCACGATACTCAATAAACTCTTCTCTGCGCTGCTCGATTCTTGCCAACGCCTGCTGGTTGTTTTCCCGCTCCGCGGCATCCCGGGCGATGGAGAGCTGGCGAATGCCGCGATCGACGCGGCCGGTCAGTTGAAGGTGCTCTGCACGGGCTAAATGCCCCCAGCTGTCGTGTCCGCTACGTCCGGCGGCTTCCGCCAGCAGGTTAAAGCCCTGAGGGTTTTCCGGGTTTTGGGAGGTGATGTCGCGCAGCAGGTCATAGGCCGCCTGTGGGTCGCGCTGCAGCTGCGCTTCGGCCAGTACCAGTTGGGCAGGTAGGTAGTTGGGCATAAAGCGTAGCAATTGCTGGCTGCGCTGAATCGCCTGATCGTAGCGCCCTGCTTCCAGAGCGACACTGGCTGCAGAGGCGGGGAGCATGGCAAAGTCGGGATGCTCGTTAGCAAGCCTATCCAGCTGCCCCAGAGCGCTATCGGTTTGACCGTTGCGAGCATCAATGAGTGCGGCTAAGTAGTCCTGAGCGGCTTGTTCGGCGCCTTCCTGAGCAAGGCGCGAAGCAGCTTGCTGCGGTGTGTTAGTGTAAATGCTTAGCAACGCTCGGGCGCGCATCATGTCGTAGAGAGTGTCGCTGGTATATGCATCGGCGACATTGAGCTGGGCGGCGCGGGCTTGCGCGGCACTTAAACGATTGTCGGTGACCGGGTGGGTAAGCAGGAACTCGGGTGGCGTATCGCCCTGAAGGCGCGCCATGCGCTGCATGGCCGAGAACATGCGCACCATTGCCTCGGGGTCATAGCCTGCATCGGCCATGGCCTGAAGCCCGATGTTATCGGCTTCCTGTTCAAACAGCCGTGAGTAGCTAAGCTGATCCTGAATCAGCGCCGCCTGGGAGCCCATGGCAGCCGCCATGCCAGCGTCGCCGCCGCCACTGGCAGCAATCAGCATGCCTGCCAGCATGGCCGCCATAGCGGGCAGTTGGGTCTGAGCCGCGCGGGCGCTGCCACGGGCATAGTGGCGTTGGGAGAGGTGGCCCAGCTCGTGAGCTAGCACCGAGACAAAGGCACCTTCATCTTCGGCAAACGCGAATAGCCCAGAGTTGATCCCTACCACGCCGCCTGGGACGGCAAAGGCATTCAGTGACGCGTTATCGACCATCACGGTGATCGTGCGCAGGCCGTTAATATCACTATGCGGGGCCAGTCGGGCAATTAGGCTTTGCAAATAATCATTGGTTATAGGGTCTTGCCACTGGGGGGCTTGGGCACGAAACTGGCGCAACCAGGCGCGGCCCAAGCGGTACTCTTCATTGCTGACGGAGGTAGACGCTGCCCCTAAGCTTGGCAAGCCGTAATCATTGGTAGCAACGCTTGGCGGACTAAACAGTAGGCTGCCACAAGCACAAGCGAACGCACATATCCAGCCTGGGTAAGTGGTACGAAGGGTCGGCATGGCATCCTCATAAATAATAGTTAAGCAAAGTGGTCTGGGTGTGGCATTGGTTAAAAGTGTGACATTGATAAAGACTGGGAAGTGCCGTTAAATCGACAGCCTAGTGAAATCAATCGCTAAAGACAGTTTATGCCGCAGCGTTTATTAAACAATGTTTATGCAACGACGTGTATAAATCTACGCCGTGAAATAGGCAGGTCATCTTGAGGGAGTATGTATGTCTGAGCAAACCGGGGGCTTTCAACCCGACACGGTGCTTGACGCTTGTGGGCTGCACTGCCCATTGCCACTGCTAAAAGCTAAGCAGGCCCTGTCAGGCTTGGCGGCAGGCCAGTTGCTTGAAGTACGTTCAACGGATGCTGGGTCGTGGCGGGATATGGCATCGTTTACCGATCAGAGTGCGCATGCCCTTGAGGGACGGGAACAGCGCGGCGATGTTTATGTGTATTGGATTAGAAAAGCGGGAGATGCGCACTCATGACCCTGCGCACGATTCTGAAAAGCTGGGTTGAGCGCTACTTCTCGGATGAGGAAGCACTCATCCTACTGGTAGTACTGGTGGCGGGTTTCGCCGCGATCATCTGGTTTGGTCGCATGTTGGCGCCATTTTTTACCGCACTGGTGATCGCGTTTCTGTTGCAGGGCGTAGTAAGCGCGTTTACCCGGCGGGGGGTGCCGCATTTGCTGGCGGTGATCCTGGTCTTTTTAGCCTTTATCAGTGTGCTGCTCACCCTGGCGTTTATTCTTATGCCGTTGATCTGGAACCAGCTAGTGGGGCTGGTGCAGGAGACGCCGCGGATGTTCGCCAGTGGCCAGGGCTGGTTGGATGAACTGCAGGCGCGCTACCCGAACATTATTACGCCGGATCAGATGCAGAGCTGGATAGGCGTAGCAAGCCGCGAGATTAGCCAGCTAGGCCAGCGCGCCTTAACGCTTTCACTGGCCTCGCTCGGCAATATCATGTCGCTGATTATTTACCTGGTGCTGGTGCCGATACTGGTGTTCTTTATGCTCAAGGATCGCGACGTGCTGGTCGGTTTTATGCTTTCGCTGCTGCCCCAGAAGCGTACGCTGCTATCGCGTATTTGGCGTGAGATGGACGATCAAATTGCCAACTATATTCGCGGTAAGTTTATTGAAATCATCATCGTGGGTACGGTGGCGTTCTTTACCTTTGCATTCTTTGGCTTGCCGTATACGGCGCTCTTGGCGGTGTTGGTCGGGCTTTCGGTGCTAGTGCCTTATATCGGTGCTGCGGTGGCTACGCTGCCTGTCGCCGCGGTAGCTGGATTCTATTTTGGTCTTAGCGAAGATTTTGTGTATGTGTTGGTGGCTTATGGCGTGATTCAGGCGTTGGATGGCAACGTACTAGCGCCGGTGCTGTTCTCTGAGACCAATAATATTCATCCGGTTTCGATTATTGTGGCGGTGCTATTCTTCGGCGGAATTTGGGGCTTCTGGGGTATTTTCTTTGCCATTCCCTTGGCCACGCTGCTGAAGGCGCTGATTTACGCTTGGCCCCGCGGCATGCATGGGCGTGAGGAGCGACGTGGGCTGCAAGCCCCGGCGGTTCAGGAGACCGAGTAGGTTTACCCATTACCCGTGGTGAATCGGCACGGGTAATGGCGTTAGCTGTAAAGGGGCTTTGTGAAAGCTAGCTGGAAGCGTTAAGTTTTTCAGCCGCAGCAAGCACTTCTTCAGCGTGGCCAGGTACCTTAACGCCGCGCCACTCGTTGGCTAGCTTACCTTCCTTATCAATCAGGAAAGTGCTGCGCTCGATGCCCAGGTGCTCCTTACCGTACATTTTCTTGAGTTTGATTACGTCAAACAGTGTGCAAACATTTTCATCTTTGTCGGAGATAAGATCGAAATTGAAATCCTGTTTGGCTTTAAAGTTTTCTTGAGCGCGTAGACCGTCGCGAGAGACGCCGAGAATCACTGTATTAGCGGCGTCAAAGGCGGGTTTACGGTCGCGAAAGTCACCGCCCTCGGTGGTGCATCCGGGCGTGCTGGCTTTGGGGTAGAAGTAAATGACCACTTGTTTGCCGTGCAGTTCGGACAGCGTCACGGTGGTATCACCAGTGGCGGTGGCGGAGAAGTCGGCAACGGGCTTACCAATTTCAACAGACATAAGGCGTCCTTATTGACGTGGGTGTTAACAGTGAAGTGCGAAGCACGATTACACGTAAGCCGGGGGCCATTGTCAAAGCTCAAAACAGGGTGACGGCAAACTCACATCGCTTTACGCTGTACAGGCTCGAATCGCCTGAGTACCATTTGTCCTCTGTGCGGTGTAGTGCTTGAGGCAAAATAGCCCGATCGCGCTCGGTTTTGAGAAGTATCTAAAACACTTAGCACTTAAAAAAACCTAGATAGTTGATATCACAATTTGGCTGGTGAGGAATAAACGGATGATCACAGGCAGCATTGTCGCCCTGGCGACGCCTATGAAAGTCAATGGCGACATCGACTGGGAGGCGCTTCGTCGCCTGGTGAACTTCCATCTCGAAAATGGCACCGATGCCATTGTGGCGGCTGGTACCACGGGCGAACCGACAACCATGTCCTTCGCGGAGCACTTTGACGTGATTCGCAGCGTGGTAGAAGAGGTCAATGGCCGTATCCCGGTCATAGCCGGTACCGGCTCGAACAACACCACCGAAGCAGTGGAGTTGACCCGCTACGCGAAAGAAGTCGGTGCAGATTACTGTCTGACGGTGGCTCCCTACTACAACAAGCCTACTCAGGAAGGCCTGTTTCAGCACTTCAAGGCCACCGCCGAGGCCAGCGACCTGCCGGTCATTCTTTACAATGTGCCTAGCCGCACCTGCTCGGATATCTATAACGAGACCGTGTTACGTCTGGCCGAAGTTGATAATATTATCGGTTTAAAAGACGCCACGGGGAACCTAGAGCGTGCTGAAGATCTAATTACTCGCCTAAAGGGCAGTGGCTTTATGCTCTACTCCGGCGACGATGCGACTGCCTGCGATTTTATGTTGATGGGGGGGCATGGCGATATCTCAGTAACCGCCAACGTTGCTCCTCGGGCGATGCATGAGCTTTGCACGGCAGCCGTCGCCGGTGATGCCGATAAGGCACACCAGATTAATACGCGTTTGATGCCGCTGCACACCAATCTGGGTATAGAGTCGAATCCTATTCCGGTGAAGTGGGCGCTGAATCGTATGGGGTACGCGGACGCGGGTATTCGCTTACCGTTAACCTGGCTGTCGGAAAAGTACCACGCCACAGTGAGCGAAGCGCTTCAGCTGGCGGGCGTCGTAGAGGAGTAACCCGACGCAATACCCTTTGCTACCCAGCTCATCTACCGCTGAGCTGGGTACCTGATTTGTTGACTTAAGGTGGCTTGATGAGCTCTGTGCTTGAAATACGTGCGCTTAAATGGGTTCCGCTGGCACTCGCAGCGGCTGTCGCGCTCTCTGGTTGTGCGCGGGATGGTTTTTACCACGACCGTAACCTGGACTACACCGAGGCCGCACCAGCGCCGCCTTTGGTGCTGCCAGAGACCCGCAATACCCAACGCTACCGTGATGCGCTGCCGGTTCCTCAAGCCGCCACCCAAGGGACACGGCTTGACGAAGCGGCAGAAATTCGTCCACCTCAGTCATTGGCGATTGGTAGTGGGATGGAGCCTGAGTATGTCGAGCGTCGCGAAGTGGGCGATCAAACCTGGCTAGTGGTGGCCGCCGATACCGGTACGGTGTGGCCGCAGTTGGAAGAGTTTGTACGTACTCGTCAGTTGGAAGTGCTGCAGAGTAGCGCTTCCCAGGGCGTTATCGTCACGCCCCAGGCGGAAATTCGCCTGCAAAGTGCACTACGCGCAGGTAGCAGCGAAGTTCGCTGCGAGCGCGGCGGGCAAACCATGGCGAGCTGTCTCGATGCGCTAGAGAGCCATTTAAGCGCGCGCAGTGCATCTGCCAGCGTCTCCTCTTCCTGGACGGCTCAGCGTCTGACCGATGAGCAGACATTGCAGATCCGCCAGCAGGGCGACGAATGGGAAGTGGTTATTCCACAGCCGGTTGATCGAGTATGGGCCGAGTTGAACCACTATCTTGAGCTGGATTTTGCCCAGGAAGGCCAGCGAGATTTGCTCGCCGCCGACCCCGCCAGTCATGAGTTTATGGTTGAGTACATGACTGAAACCGAGCGTAACCGCAACCCGCTGCAAATCGTCTTCAGCCCAGATGTGCGCAAAATGTCCCAGCAGATCCGTCTTGCCCTGCAGCCTAACGGCGACCAGACGATTCTGCGTGCCATCAATGCCAGCGAGCGGGCATTCAGCGCCGATGATCAGCGCGAGCTGCTTGAGCGTGTCTCCGGCTATTTACGTTAATTTGTTGATCCTTCACCCCTTACGGAGCCCCCATGGAAAAGCGCCAAGAACTCTACGCCGGTAAGGCGAAATCTGTGTATACCACCGACGATCCGGATTTGTTGGTGCTCAATTTTCGTGATGACACCAGCGCCTTTGATGGCAAAAAAGTGGAGTCGCTGGCCCGCAAGGGAATGGTCAATAACATCTTTAATGCCTTCATTATGGAGCGGCTGCAGGAAGCGGGTATTCCTACCCACTTCGAAAAGCAGCTATCCAATACTGAGAGTCTGGTCAAGAAGATGCAGATGATCCCGGTGGAGTGCGTGGTGCGCAACATCGCCGCGGGTGGCTTGGTAAAACGGCTCGGTGTAGAAGAGGGGATTGCCCTTACGCCACCTACTTTTGAATTGTTCCTGAAGAACGATGAGAAGGGCGACCCGATGATCAATGAGTCGCTGGCGGAGACCTTCGGTTGGGCAACGCCTGAGCAGTTAGCCAAGATGAAAGCGCTAACCTTCAAGGTTAACCATATCCTCAAAGCGCTGTTTGCTGAGGGCGATATGCTGCTGGTGGATTACAAGCTGGAGTTTGGTGTATTCAAAGGCGAGGTAGTGCTGGGAGATGAGTTCTCTCCAGATGGTTGCCGCCTTTGGGACGCCAACACCCGTGAAAAGCTCGATAAAGATCGCTTCCGTCAGGGATTGGGCGGTGTGATCGAGGCGTATGAGGAAGTTGGCCGCCGCTTGGGTATTACCTTCCCTGCCTGATAACGCCAGGCTTTTGCCATTATTCGGCGTAAGGTTCGATAGCCATCACCTCTAAGGTGGTGGCTTCGCCTTTCTGGCGAGGGCAAAACTTAACGTCCACATCGCGCAGGCGTACGCCGTAAAGGCGCTCAGACTCCCTATCCTTTTGCTTATAAGCGGGCCTTGGGTCTTGGCTTAGCACCTGCTCAATTAATGCCAGTAGGGTGGCACTGTCCTGGCGCTGGGCGAGCATATCAAGCGCCGTTGGATGAAAGGTGACAGCCATCAGTGACGGTGTCTCGGGGGCAAATCCGGCCTGTGCGTTAGGATGAGATTCGGCCCACGGCAGATAAGGCTTGATATCGACCACCGGGGTGCCGCTGACTAAGTCGCAGCCCTGGAGCTGCAGGGTAACGCCGTGCTGGGTGTCGATACCGACTAATCTCACCAGTGAGAGCCCCAGGCGGTTAGGGCGGTGAGTGCTGCGACTGGCAAAAACTCCCACCTTTTTATTACCCCCCAGGCGCGGTGGTCTTACCAGTGGAGACCAGCGCTCGGGGCTTTGATGAAAAATAAAGCTCAGCCACAGGTGGCTGAAGTCTTCCAATCCGCGCACAGCGAGTGGCTCGTTGTAAGGAGCGGTGAGCACAAGCCGGGCATTGGCCGCCGGTGCGAGCCCCGGCTGGCGGGGGATACCGAATTTATCGGGGTAGTCGCTGATTACATGGCCAATGGGCGTCAGCGTAAAATGCTCGCTGTTAGGGGCATCGTCCATCACACTGCCTTCTGCTAGGGTTGATTCGCGTAGAATTGATCCAAGTAGTATAAAGCAGGCCAATGGCTTAGGCGCGACCAAATAGGGCGTGATCGAATGTGTCTTGATCAAATGATAGCGAAACAGCGCAGAGGTGACGCATGACCAATACCGAGGAGCAGCAAGCGCCAACCGGTACGCGGGTAATGTATCGCGCGGCACTGGCACGTGATGCCGCTGACCAGGCGGAAGTGTTTTACCACGCTGTCATGCAGGGGGCAGCTACTCACTACACGCTGGATGAGCGGCGTGCGTGGGCTAATGCACTGCCTCGAGAGGGCAGTGCGTGGGGAGTGCGGCAAGCGCTCTACACGACCTTAGTGGCTACCTGCGATGGGCGCTGCGTGGGGTTCCTGGAGTTGGATTTAGTCGCCGGTCGGGTTGTAACTCTTTACGTATGGCCCTCACTGGCCGGCCGCGGGATTGGCACCACGCTGCTGGTGCATGCCGAGCGCCTGCTGCTAGAGCAGGGGCTTGGGCGGGTGGAAATAGAGGCCAGTTCGATGCTCTATGAGCGCCTAATGCGCCGTGGTTGGGAGAACCACGGCGAAGAGTGGGTCGAGCGAAGTGGGGAACGACTGCTGCGTTATAAGCTTTCCAAGCGGCTTAATGCCGTCGAAACTTAATCATCACACGCTATAGCTGCGGGTAATACGCATGGAAAGATCGATCGAGGCGATGTCCTTGGTCAATGCGCCGCTAGAGATACAGTCAACGCCGGTGTCGGCGATTGCCCGCAGAGTGGTGGCATCCACGTTGCCCGAGGCTTCCAGGGTGGCTCGGCCGCCGTTAATTTCAACCGCAACGTGCAGGTCTTCAATGGCGAAATTGTCGAGCATGACAATATCAGCCCCCGCTGCCAGCGCCTGATCCAGCTCTTCAAAGGTTTCTACCTCGACTTCTACAGGCAGGTCGCTGGCTAGCTTGCGCGCCTGGGCGACCGCCGTTTGAATGCCTCCGCAGGCAGCAATGTGGTTCTCTTTGATCAAAAACGCGTCCCAAAGGCCAATGCGGTGGTTGTGTCCACCTCCGCAGGTGACCGCATATTTTTGCGCCAAGCGCATGCCAGGTAATGTTTTACGCGTATCAAGCAGACGTACACCGGTGCCTTCAATTAGGTCGACATAAGCGCGGGTGGCGGTGGCGGTGGCGGATAGCGTTTGCAGCACGTTAAGCGCCGCCCGCTCGCCGGTGAGCAGGACACGGGCGGGGCCTTCCAGGGTTAAAAAGCACTCACCGGCCTCTAGCTTATCGCCGTCAGCGGCGTGCCAGGTCAGGCTTACCCGACTATCCAGGCGGCGAAACAGCTCATCTACCCAGGGCGCGCCACACAGCACCGCATCTTCACGGGTAATCACATTGGCGCTGGCCCACTGGTGCTCAGGGATCAATTGCGCGGTAATATCACCCGGGCCAACGTCCTCTGCCAACAGGCGAGCGGCGCTGGCGCGGATTTCTTCAGCAAGAGCGGATTGATAATGCATGGCAGTGATTCTCTGAACGTCGTCGATTGTGGGCGGCCATTATAATGAAAGTGAGCCGTGGAAGAACGCGTTACCTTAGAGGAGACCATGCGTATGGAAGACAAACAACCCCTTAGCGGTTGGTGGAGTGGCGCTCGGCAAGTCGTTTCGCCCAACTGCGATGCCCGGCCCGATGAAGAGGTCTCGCTGCTACTCATTCATGCGATTAGCTTACCTCCTGGCGAGTTTGGCGGCGGCGCTATTGAGGCGCTATTTACCAATCAGCTGACGGTTGGTGAACACCCGTTTTTCGCTGAAATTGCTCACTTAAGAGTCTCTGCGCATCTGCTGATACGCCGCGATGGTGAATGCGTACAGTTTGTTGATACAGATCATAGAGCGTGGCACGCAGGGCGTTCAGGATGGTGGGATGCCCGCCAGCTAAACTGGCGAACGGCACTCAACGATTTTTCGGTGGGCATTGAGCTTGAGGGCGATGACGTTACTCCCTATAGCAAAGCCCAGTATAACGCGCTAACAGAGGCGGTAGTGTGGCTAATGGCGCGCTATCCACAGCTCAATGCTGATCGTATTACCAGCCATGCGCATGTTGCGCCGCTGCGCAAAACTGACCCCGGCCCGGCATTTGATTGGGTTTATTTTCGGCAGCGGCTATCGTCGCGCCTTGAGTGATGATGGTCTACTCAACTATTTTAGTCACCAAGTGGGTGAATGACTGAGTGTTTCAGTAACTAAGTAACTCAATAGCAACGCAATAAAACGGTAGTTTAATTACAGCCGATTCTCTGTTGGTAGTAGTGGCAAATGCTATATGTTTTGCTTATGTTGCAGTGCAATAGTTTGTTTTCGATAGGCTTTTCCGCTGCGACAGAATTGGCAGCGTGGCGACTTTGAGGTATCTTCGCCTATACAAAAGGCTAACCTTTAACAGAATTGTGTAGCTTTACTACATTAACAAGCACGTAGCTTGTTGAATGTAGAGCTAAAACCCCTATCCGGCGTTTGATCACCGGCTGATTGTTGGCGCGTGGTGAATTTTCGCACCGCCGCCCCAGGCCCTTTAGGGTAGCGGGGATTTTTGTCATTTATCGTCATTCGGAGAGACCTCTATGAGTCTGGAGACAAGAGAAGATCTCGATCCGATCGAAACTACGGAATGGATTGATTCCCTAGAGTCGGTATTGGATCGTGAGGGCGAAGATCGTGCCCGCTACCTGATGACCCGCCTGGCGGATCGCCTGCGCCGGGACGGCATGAAGGTGCCCTTCTCGGTGACAACCCCGCACCGTAATACGATCCCGGTTCACCGCGAAGCACCCATGCCTGGCGACCTGTTCATGGAGCGGCGTATCCGCTCCTTGATCCGTTACAACGCCATTGCCCAGGTGATTCGTAATAACCGCGCCAAGCCGGGCCTGGGCGGCCATATTGCCAGCTTTATGTCCTCGGCCACCCTGTATGACGTGGGCTTTAACCACTTCTTCCGCGCCCCCCAGGGCGATTTTGCCGGTGACCTGATTTATATCCAGGGCCACGTAGCGCCGGGCATCTACGCACGCTCCTATCTGGAAGGACGTCTATCAGAAGAGCAGATGGACAAGTTCCGTCAGGAAGTCGATGGCGATGGCCTCTCGTCCTACCCGCACCCCTGGCTGATGCCTGACTACTGGCAGTTCCCCACCGTCTCCATGGGCCTTGGCCCCATCCAAGCGATCTACCAAGCCCACGTGATGAAGTACCTGCATCACCGTGAGCTGAAGGATATGTATGACCGCAAGATCTGGTGCTTTATGGGCGACGGTGAGTGTGATGAGCCGGAATCCCTGGGTGCCATTTCACTGGCCGGTCGCGAAAACCTCGACAACCTGATCTTTGTCATCAACTGCAACCTGCAGCGCCTGGACGGCCCGGTACGCGGCAACTCCCGGGTGATGGACGAGTTCGAAGGCGTCTTCCGTGGCGCGGGCTGGAACGTGATCAAGGTCGTCTGGGGCCGTCACTGGGATCCGCTGTTCGAGAAGGACAAGAAAGGCATCCTTCAGAAACGTATGGATGAAGCGGTCGACGGCGAGTACCAGAACTACAAAGCCAACGGCGGCGCTTACACCCGTGAGCACTTCTTTGGCAAATATCCCGAAACCGAGGCGATGGTCAACGACCTCTCCGACGAAGATATCTGGAAGCTCAACCGCGGTGGCCACGACCCGTTCAAGGTTTACGCGGCGTATAACGAAGCGGTGAATACCTCCAACGGCAAGCCCACGGTCATCCTGGCGCACACCGTTAAAGGCTACGGCATGGGCAGCGGCGATGGCGAAGCGGCCAACGAAGCGCACCAGGTCAAGAGCATGGAGTACGAAGCGCTCAAGACCTTCCGCGATCGCTTCGGTATTCCGTTAACCGACGAACAGCTCAAAGAAGTGCCGTACTACAAGCCGGAAGACGACTCTCCCGAGCTCAAGTACATGCACCTGCAGCGCGAGCGCCTGGGCGGCTACCTACCCAGCCGTCAAAGCGACTTCGAGGCCCTGGAGATCCCCAGCCTCGAAGACAAGACCTTTGCCTCGCAAATGGGGGGCTCCAAAGGGCGTGAAGTCTCCACCACCATGGCGTTTGTGCGGGTGCTTAACGGCCTGGTCAAAGATAAAACGCTGGGCAAGAAGGTCGTACCGATTATTCCTGACGAAGCGCGAACCTTCGGTATGGAAGGCATGTTCCGTCAGCTGGGTATCTACACCTCGGAAGGTCAGAAGTACGAGCCGGTGGATAAAGGCCAGATCATGTTCTACCGCGAGGATCAGAAAGGTCAGATCCTCGAAGAGGGCATTACCGAAGCCGGCGCCATGTCGGCCTGGATCGCCGCGGCGACCTCCTACAGCAACAACAACGTCACGCTACTGCCGTTCTACATCTACTATTCGATGTTTGGCTTCCAGCGCATCGGCGACCTAGCCTGGGCGGCGGGTGACCTGCAAGCCCGTGGCTTTATGGTCGGCGGCACCGCAGGGCGCACCACGCTCAACGGCGAAGGCCTGCAGCACCAGGATGGCCACAGCCTGATTCAGGCCTCCACCATCCCCAACTGCCGCAGCTACGACCCGACCTATGCCCATGAAGTCGCGGTGATTCTGCAGGATGGCCTGAAGCGCATGTTCACCGACAAGGAGAACTGCTTCTACTACCTGACGGTGATGAACGAGAACTACGAACACCCTGCGCTGGAAAACGTGCCCGCCGACGATATCGTCAAAGGCATGTACCTACTGCGCGAAACCAAAGGGGACAAGGGCCGCGTACAGCTGCTCGGTTCGGGTACGATTCTGCGCGAAGTGGAAGCCGCCGCTGAGTTACTCGAGAACGATTGGGGCATCGGCGCCGACATCTGGAGCGTGACCAGCTTTAACGAGCTGCGTCGTGAAGCGCTGCTGCTGGACCGTGAAGCCTTCCTGAACCCGGACGCCGAGGCCACCAAGCCTCACGTCACGCAGTGTCTGGAAGGGCGCGACGGCCCGGTGATCGCGTCGACCGACTACATGAAGCTGTATGCCGATCAAGTGCGTGCCTGGGTACCGGGTGACTACACTGTACTGGGTACCGATGGCTTTGGCCGTTCAGACACCCGCGAGAAGCTGCGCTACTTCTTCGAAGTAGATCGCTACTTCGTGACCGTGGCGGCGCTACGTGCGCTGGCTGAGCGTGGCGAGATTGATCGCAAGCAGGTTGGTGAAGCGCTTAAGAAGTACGGCATTGATGCCCATAAGCCTAACCCGCTGACTAGCTAAACCGCTGACCGGTGGGCGGTGGCCCACCGGCTCGATCCGATTTGGAAGGAGCGCGACCTTGAGTAGCGAAATCATCAAAGTTCCCGATATCGGCGGCGATACCGATGTCGAAATCATCGAGATTGCGGTGTCAGAAGGCGACGTCATTGAAGCGGAAGACACCCTAATCACGCTGGAATCCGACAAAGCCAGCATGGACGTACCGGCCCCGAAAGGCGGCAAGGTACTCAAAGTGCTGGTCAAAGAAGGCGATAGTGTCTCAGAAGGGGACGATATCGTTGAGCTGGAAGTCGAAGGTGGTGGCGACGAGCAGCAAGAGAAGAAGCAAGAGAGCTCGTCTGACAGCCAGCCTGAAGAGGCCCCAGCCAAGCAAGAAAAAACCCAAGAGCCGTCTCAAGAGCAGAAGCCCGCGGCTAAAAAGTCCGCCGGTGGTAAGCAGACGGTGGATATCAAAGTGCCCGATCTCGGCGGCTCGGACAGCGTCGAAATTATCGAAGTTGCGGTCAGCGAAGGTGATGAGGTTGAGGCCGAAGACACCTTGATCACGCTGGAGTCTGACAAAGCCTCCATGGACGTGCCCAGCCCCCATAGCGGTAAGATCGTTAGCTTTACCGTGAAAGAGGGCGACACGGTGTCTGAGGGCGATGTGATCGGCCAGATGGAGATCGTCAGCGAAGGCGGCGACAGTGAAGACGCATCGGAAGAGAGCTCTTCTCCAGAACCGTCCTCTAGCCAAGCCAGTAGCGAGCCGGAAGAAACGGCTGAAGATGATCAGGAAGAGGCCGCTAGCGGCGAGCCGGAGCGCAAAGAGATTCGCGTACCGGATCTTTCTGGCTCCTCTGATGTGCCGATTATTGAGATCGGCGTAGCGGCGGGTGACGAAGTCAATGAAGAAGACCCGTTGATCACCCTAGAGTCTGATAAAGCCTCTATGGACGTGCCCAGCCCCTATAAAGGCAAGCTCCTTGAGCTGACCGTTAAAGAGGGCGATACCGTCTCTGAAGGCGATGTGATCGGCTATATGGAAGTGGCGGGTGCCAAGAAAGCGGCACCGAAAAAAGCCGCACCAGAAAAAGCCTCGCAGAGCAGTGATAGCAAGGACAGCGCTAAACCTACTGAGTCTCCGGCGGGCACGCCCAGCCCGGAAGCCCAAATGGCGGCCCACAAGCCCCGGGATGGCAAGTTGGTTCATGCTGGCCCTGCGGTACGCATGCTGGCCCGTGAGCTGGGTGTCGACTTGGGGCTCGTTAAGCCCAGCGGCCCGAAGGATCGCGTGCTCAAAGAGGACGTACAGTCCTACGTAAAGCAGGCGATTGCCAATCAGGGTAAAGCCCAGCCCGGCGCGGCAGCCGCGGCTACTGGTGGCGCGGGTATTCCGCCCATTCCGGAAGTCGACTTCAGCCAGTTTGGTGAAGTGGAAGAGAAACCGATGGGGCGTCTGCTCAAGATGGGCGCGACCAACCTGCATCGTAGCTGGCTCAATGTGCCCCATGTCACCCAGTTCGACGAAGCGGACATCACCGAACTGGAAGCTTTCCGCAAGGCGATGAAGGCCGAAGCGGAAGCCCAGGGCGCCAAGCTGACACCGCTGCCGTTTATGGTCAAAGCCTGCGCCTTTGCGCTGCGTAAATTCCCGCAGTTCAATGTTAGCTTGAAGGGTGACGGTGAAACCTTGGTATGGAAGAACTACGTCCATATCGGTATTGCCGTGGATACGCCTGATGGTCTGATGGTGCCGGTAGTGCGCAACGCCGATCAAAAATCCTTGATCGAGATTGCCAAGGAGATGGCGGAGCTAGGCAAGAAAGCCCAGACTAAAAAGCTCAAGCGCGACGAGATGACCGGTGGTTGTTTCACCATTTCGAGCCTCGGTTCGATTGGTGGCACGGCGTTTACCCCGATCGTCAATGCGCCGGAAGTGGCCATTCTGGGCGTGTCCAAAGCCCAGATGAAACCGGTTTGGGATGGCAGCGCCTTCCAGCCGCGCCTGATGATGCCGCTATCGCTCTCCTATGATCACCGTGCGATCAATGGCGCCGACGCGGCACGCTTTACTGCCTTCCTGGCAGATGTGCTGACCGATATTCGTCGCTTACTGCTGTAATTGGTAGCGATGTGCTTATACAAGCGGCGCCCCTCGGGGCGCCGCTTGTGTTTACTCAACTTAAAGGCTTGCTAAATCTATCGCAGGGCGACCAAAGTGGTAGATTTAGGGCATTTGGCTGTTTTAATTTAAAAAAATTGAAATAAAAGCGGGTCTCTCAGGCTTTTGGGGAGTTGTGTCGCTTGAGAGGCGCGGTTATTGTCAGTTAACAGAATTTACATACTCATTCTTCATACGCTTTTTTCATACCAAGAACTTCAAGGAGCAGTGCCATGCGTTTAATCCTGTTGGGTGCCCCCGGCGCGGGGAAGGGGACTCAAGCTCAGTTTATTTGCGAGCAATTTAAGATTCCTCAGATTTCCACCGGGGATATGCTGCGCACGGCCATTAAAGATGGCACTGAACTGGGACTGAAAGTAAAAGAGATCATGAACAGCGGTGGCCTGGTCTCCGATGACATCATCATCGACTTGGTCAAAGAGCGTATCAGCCAGCCAGACTGCGAAAACGGCTTTCTGTTCGATGGTTTCCCACGCACGATCCCCCAGGCCGACGCCATGAAAGAGGGCGGCGTTAAGCTGGATCACGTAGTGGAAATTGCCGTGCCCGACGAGGAGATCGTTAGTCGCTTGGCGGGACGCCGTGTGCATCAGGCATCGGGTCGCGTTTATCACGTTGAGCACAATCCGCCCAAAGAGCCGGGTAAAGATGATGTGACCGGTGAAACGCTTATTCAGCGTGAGGACGACCAAGAGTCCACGGTGCGTAATCGCCTATCTGTTTACCACGATCAAACGGCGCCGCTGGTCGATTACTATCAGCAGTGGGCCAAGCAGGATCCGCAGAATGCGCCCCAGTACCACCGTATTGAAGGCGTTGGCAGCGTGACGGATATTACCCGCCAGGTTAAAGAAGCCCTTAGTTGATAAGAGCCTTCAACTGAGAAGAGCCTTCAGCTAACAAAAGCGTTTTACGCCTTTGCCGATGGCCCGCTTAATGCGGGCCATCGTCGTATTAGTATGACAAAGGTATAATGCCGCAACCTTTCTTTCGAGTGGCTACTTGCTATGCCGTTACATCTGCTTGCCCTGGACGCCTCTTCAAGCGCCTGCTCTGCAGCCTTACTGCGCCAAGATGATTCGGGTACTGAGTGCCTGGCGCGCTTCGAAATGACGCCCCGCGCCCATACCCGCCGGCTGCTGCCGATGGTGGATGAAGTGCTTGCCGAAGCGCAGCTCACCCCTTCCCAGCTCGACGCGATAGCCTTCGGTCGGGGGCCAGGTTCGTTTACCGGGCTACGCATCGCGGCGGGCGCTGCCCAGGGGTTGGCGTTTGGCCTGGACTGCCCTCTGCTGGGTGTTTCTACTTTGGAGGCGCTAGCGCTTCAGGCCCATCGCCGCTATCACCTACGCCACGTGGTGACTGCCTTAGACGCCCGCATGGGGGAGGTGTACGTCGCCACCTGGCACTGCCTTAAAGATGCCATCACGCCGATGAGCGCTGAGGCGGTATTAGCCCCTGAGTCGCTGCGCCTGCCGGGGGAGGAAACCGACTGGGTAGGCGTGGGTAGCGGATTTACGCTGTGGGAGCGCTTCACTGTCGATGTGCAACTGAGCATGCCTCAGCATTTGGATGATTTAGAGCCCCGTGCCGAAGAGATGGCGTGGCTGGCGGCGCGTGATTTTGCTGCTGGGCTGGGGCAGGCCGCGCACTTGGTTCAGCCGGTTTATCTGCGCAACGACGTTGCCTGGAAAAAGCCCGCATGAGCTTTGTGAAGAGCGATGTTGAAAGCATCGTGCTACCTGACGGCCTGCGCTTGGTGCAGTACGAAGCAGGGTTGGCGCTGGGCGGTGATGAAAAACGCTACGGCAAGCCGCTTAGCGTTGATTTTGTGGCGGGCCAAGCGGCCCATCGGCGCCGCTTTGGCGGTGGGCGTGGCCAGCTGGTTGCAAAGGCTTGCGGGCTAGCCAAGGGTGTTAGCCCTTGTGTTGTCGATGCCACTGCCGGGCTGGGGCGCGATGCCTTTGTGTTGGCCAGCCTAGGCGCCCAGGTGTTGTTAATTGAGCGGGTCGAGGCGATTGCTGCGCTGTTGGAAGATGGCTTGAGGCGCGCCTCCAGACATAGCGATACGGCAGACATCGTCGCCCGCATGACTCTGCGTCATGGTGACGCCGTGCAATCTCTAGCTGAACTGGTTGCCAGTGCTCACTTTTCTCCCCAGGTGATACATCTGGATCCGATGTTTCCCCACCGTGAGAAATCCGCGCTGGTGAAAAAAGAGATGCGTCTGTTTCGTGAGTTGGCCGGTGACGATAATGATGCTCCGCGTTTGCTCGAGGCAGCGCTGGATGTGGCCACTCACCGCGTCGTGGTTAAGCGGCCCCGGAAGGCGCCACCTATTGCGGGCCCTGTGCCGCAGCATACCCTTGAGGGTAAAACCAGCCGCTACGATTTATATGTACATCGCTCATTAGCACGGTAGCTTGTTAGTGTACTTACTCAGTGGCAAAGCAAGGAGCACCCATGCAGAACGCGTGGCGAGAAGGTAATCGATTTACGCTACTGCCGGAGGCCACACGCTTTCTGCCGGCCATGTTTGAGGCGGTCAGTACTGCGCGACGTTATGTGCTGGTAGAGCTCTACTTGATGGAGTCAGGAGAGCTGGCGGATCAAGTCAGCGATGCGCTAATTGAGGCTGCCCAACGCGGGGTCTGCGTCTGTTTGTTGTTGGATGGGTATGGCTCGATGGGCCTCTCCAGCCATGATCGCCAACGGTTGAAGCAGGGCGGGGTTCAACTGCGCTTTTTTAATCCCATAGGCCTTCACTCCTTGGCGCTGAACCTGAGTCGCGATCACCGCAAAATAGTGGTTATTGATGGTGAACTGGCGTTCACCGGTGGCTTTGGCGCGGTGGATGAGTTTTTGAATGCCTGGTACGAAATTGCTCTGCGTATTGAGGGGCCGGTAGTGGCCGATTGGGAACTGCTGTTTCGGCGCCTGTGGCACTCGCGGCTGACCCGTACTGAGAGAGGTGATGGCCGTCAGCAGGCTCTTCCGGAGCGCCGTGAACCACAGGCGCTTGCCAATGGCGTGCCTGGTCGGGCGATGTCGGCGCGAGGTTACCGTTATCAAGCGATTCGTCACTCACTGCATTATCGGGTCAGCCAGGTAAATGAACGACTCTGGTTATGCACGCCCTATTTTGTGCCCACCTTTGCCCTGCGTCGGCGCTTGGTTCGAGCGGCTCGCAGAGGGATAGACGTACGCTTACTGCTGCCGGGGGCAAAGCATGACCATCCCAGCGTTCGCTTTGCCGGTCAGCGCTTTTATCACACCATGCTCAAGGCTGGGGTACGCATTTTTGAGTTTCAGCCGACCTTTATCCACGCTAAATTTGTGCTCGCCGATGAGTGGGTGAGCATTGGTTCGTGTAACTTTGACCACTGGAATTTGCACTGGAACCTAGAGGCAAACCAGGAGGTGGTTGATCCGCAGCTCGCGGCAGACGTGTGCGAACTGTTTGAGCGAAATTTTGCCGCTAGCCAGGAGGTAGATGCCGCGGCTTGGGCGGCGCGCCCCTGGGGGCAGCGCGCCCGTGAGTGGATCTATGGCGTGCTGGATGCCATGGTTACGCGGCTTAAATAGTGCTTAAGCTAAGTGCTTAGCCTAGCAGCCTGTCGGACTTAACACTGATCTACTGCGAATCCCGGTATTTTGGCCAACTTTATTCGATCAATTTCGTTAAATAGCGAGCTATTCGCCTCAATCGATCGATAAATTTGGCTCAAAATCCGTGCTTCTCGCGACGATCGGCCAAGCCCGACAGACTGCTAGCCCTTTTTACCCTTTGCAGGCGTTTTTTTACGCGGTTTGGGTTTGGGCGTTTCCGGTGGCACGCGGTAGTGCAGGTAAAGATCCAAAACCAGCTCCGGTAATTGTACTACCAGCGATTCCTGGCGCTGTTGATCCTTGGCCAGCTCGGCCATGTCCGGCTCTTCGTCGAATAGCCCAGAAAGCAGCATAAACGGCAGCAGCAGGGTGGCGGCAGCTTCTTCATCGTCCTGGAACCAAGCGCTTTCGTCACTGAAGACGCCTTCCATAAAGCCCGCACACCAGTCGCCAATGGGGGTCTCCTCGGCGGGCTCCCCCCCCAGGGTTAGCTCAAACGGCAGTTCAGGCAAGCCGCCTTGCTCGAGTACCGCCACTGCGTTGTCGCGCAGCAGCGTGAGCAGGGTAATAATCTCATCACGCTCGGCGTCATCGGCGTAGCGAGGCTCGCCCTGAAACAGCTCAGCCAGCCACTGGGTAGGCGGCACTTCGCTGGGGGCCACGGCAAGGGCCACTAAAAAGCCATGGGCGGAGATAAGATCCAGGGCGTCTTCATCGACTTGATCCGAGTCGAGGAAATCGTCCAGTCTATCCAACTGCTCATCCTCGAGCAGTGGCTGCGGTGGCGTGTTCGTTTCAGGCGTATCGCTGCGCTCTGCCATGAGTAAAGCCTCGTTAATACAAACGTTCATCAATGGTTATTTATAGCGGCTAGTTTATCACTAATGAAGACCTCACCACTGCCCCCTTGGCCTGCCTCTGAATTGGCGACCATGTCGGAAACAGAGTTACACCAGGCCACGCTTACTCGCGTTGAGCAGGCGTGGCAGCGCTGCTGTGAAGTGTGCCCTGCTCTACCAGCCCCAAAAGTGTGGTTTAACCTGCGCGGCGCTTCGGCCGGTCAGGCGCACCTTGGCCACGGCGGTCTGCGCTTTAACCCGGTACTACTGAGTGAGAACCGCACGGCGTTTTTTGATGAGGTGATCCCTCACGAAATGGCTCACTGGCTGGTGTTCCATTTGGACAATGGCCCGCGTTTAAAACCTCACGGCCGCGAGTGGAAAACGGTCATGCGCGACCTTTTTGGCTTAGTTCCCAGCGTAACCCATCGGTTTGATATTAAGCAGGCGCAGTCCGCACCTTATCGTTACCAATGCGATTGCCGCTTTCATCAATTTACCCCGAGACGTCATGCTTTAGTGGTAAACGGGCGTCATTATCGCTGCCGATACTGCGCTAAGACCTTGGTCTACAGGCCGGAAGTTGTCTCGTGATTAGTTTATAAATGTTTGTTTTTTAAATAAAAAATGATAATACCAATGTCTAAAGGGAAGCCCGCGCGAGGAGGTTTATGCTAGGGGAACATTAATGGCAGTCGATACTCCCGATAATGGCTAATCAGCCCCATAAATAAGCTTATCGACTACAGTTTCTTAGAGAGTGCATTTTCACGGACAGAGGCAATTTTATGAGCGATCAACAGAACGTCTATCCGGTGCGCGACGATTTCGCCGCCAATGCCTGGGCCGATAAAGCCAAATATGAGGCCATGTATCAGCAGTCGATAGACGACCCTGAGGGCTTCTGGGCTGAACAAGCCAAGCGGCTCGACTGGATTAAAGCGCCCAGCAAAATTAAAAATACCTCCTTTGCGCGTGACAATGTCGATATTCGCTGGTTTGAGGATGGCCTGCTTAACGTCAGCGCCAACTGCCTCGATCGCCACCTGGATAAACGCGGTGATCAGACGGCGATCATTTGGGAAGGCGACAATCCCGATGATTCCAAGCACATTACTTATCGTGAACTTTATGCACGCACGAATCAGCTGGCCAACGCGCTGAAAGAGCTGGGTATCGGTAAAGGCGATACCGTCACGCTATATATGCCGATGATTCCCGAAGCGGCCATGGCGATGCTTGCCTGTTCGCGCATCGGGGCCGTTCACTCGGTTGTCTTTGGTGGCTTCTCGCCAGACGCCGTTGCTCAGCGGGTCATTGGCGCTGACTCCAAGCTGGTGATTACCGCCGATGAGTCGGTGCGCGGTGGTAAGCACGTGCCGCTGAAAGAGAACGTGGACGCCGCGCTGACCCGTGACGGCACTGATGTGTGCAAAAACGTCCTGGTAGTGAAGCGCACCGGCGGTGAGATCGATTGGAAAGAGGGCCGCGATGTCTGGTTTGACGAGCTGGTCGACAAGCAGTCCAGCGAGTGTGAGCCGGAAGCTATGGGCGCCGAAGACCCGCTGTTTATTCTCTACACCTCGGGTTCTACCGGTGCGCCGAAAGGCTTGAAGCACACTACTGGTGGCTACCTGACCTACGCCGCCATGACCCACCAGTACGTGTTTGACTATCAAGAGGGAGAAATCTACTGGTGCACCGCGGATGTTGGCTGGGTCACCGGGCACAGCTATATCGTTTATGGCCCCTTGGCCAACGGTGCGACGACCCTGATGTTTGAGGGCGTGCCCAGCTATCCTACCCATGGCCGGATGGGGGATATCGTTGATAAGCACAACGTTAATATTCTTTACACTGCGCCCACCGCGGTGCGTGCTTTGATGGCCCATGGCGACAATGTCATGGATTCGAGCAAGCGCGATACTCTGCGCCTGTTGGGCTCCGTGGGTGAGCCAATTAACCCGGAGGCCTGGGAGTGGTTCTACCGCGTTATCGGCAACGAAAAATGCCCGATAGTGGATACCTGGTGGCAAACCGAAACCGGCGGCATCATGATTGCGCCGCTGCCGGGCGCTACCCCGCTTAAGCCTGGCTCTGCGACCGTACCGTTTTTCGGTGTGAAGCCCGCGCTGGTCGATAACGAAGGCAATAAACTGGAAGGTGCCACTGAAGGCAACTTGGTCATCCTTGACGCCTGGCCGGGTCAGGCGCGCTCTATTTGGGGTGACCACGAGCGCTATGTTCAGACCTACTTCTCGACCTACGACGGTATGTACTTCACCGGTGACGGCTGTCGCCGCGATGAGGATGGCTACTACTGGATCACCGGGCGTGTGGACGACGTGCTGAACGTTTCGGGCCACCGTATGGGCACCGCTGAGATTGAGTCCTCTCTGGTCGCCCACAGCGCCGTTGCGGAAGCAGCCGTTGTTGGCTTCCCGCACGATATTAAGGGACAAGGCATCTATATCTATGTCACCCTGAATGACGGTATTGAGGCGACAGACGAACTCAAAAAAGAGCTGACCCAGTGGGTGCGCAAGGATATTGGCCCGATTGCTTCGCCGGATGTTATCCAGTGGGCGCCAGGTTTGCCTAAAACTCGCTCGGGTAAAATCATGCGCCGCATTTTGCGCAAGATTGCCGCCAATGAGTGCGATGGCTTGGGTGATACCAGTACGCTGGCCGACCCGTCGGTGGTCGATGAGCTGATTGAGCATCGCGCCAACCAATAATGGCGACAACACTGTAGGCTATCTAGCCCAATAAAGCTTGTTTGCCGACTCAAAACCGTGCCGACCTGAGTAGGTCGGCACGGTTGCGTTTATAGATACGTGTTTCACTTGTGTGAACGATCTATTATAAATTGTGCATGTGATGCTTGGGCATGATGAAGCCCATGGGGTACCATGCTTCACAACCGTAAGAGCCTAGCGTCGCGGCGGCAGACAACCCCGCTGCTCGAGGAACCGGAGGAATATCCATGGCAGTAGCTCATAAGTTTATCGTCGCTGACGATCACCCGCTGTTTCGTGCAGCGCTGACCCAAGCGTTACGCCAGTTGGCCCCCCAGGCGGAAATTGTCGAAGCGGATACCATGGAAGCAACCACTGACGTGGTGAACCGCCACCCAGATGCCGATTTGATTCTGCTCGATCTGCACATGCCGGGAGCCCACGGCTTCTCTGGTTTGATCCAACTGCGCGGCCAGATGCCCGATATCCCCGTTGCGGTCGTGTCTGGCAGTGATGAGCCCTACGTGGTGCGTCGTGCTATTGACTACGGCGCGTCGGGTTTTATCCCCAAATCATCGTCTCTACAACTAATTGCTGAAGCCGTCGGTGAAATTCTGCAAGGCGAAGTGTGGTTGCCTGAAGCGTTGGCCAACGTGCTGGAAGAGACCAGCGAAGAGGAGTCGCGTTTTGCCGAGGCGATTGCATCGCTGACGCCCCAGCAGTTCCGCGTCTTGAATATGCTGACCGAAGGTCTGCTGAATAAACAGATCGCTTATGAACTGAGCGTCTCAGAAGCCACGATCAAGGCCCACGTGACCGCGATTCTACGCAAGCTGGGCGTGCACTCACGTACCCAGGCAGTTATCGCGGCTCAGAAACTTGAAGTCGAGCCGCCGAAAGTCGTTTCCTAAGCAATTAGCAAGTACTGCCGGCGTTAACCGCGGCGCGCTTAACGCGCCGCGCGATTGGCCTGCAGTGTGCGCGTCAACAGTGCCCGCAGCGCCGCCGGTTTAACGGGCTTCAATAGCAGTTGATAGCCCGCCCGCTTGATCTCCTCAGCCACCGCTTCGGTGCGGTCAGCGGTAATCACAATCCCCGGCACTGCCCCCTCAACACGCTCGCTGAGTGCCTCTAGCGCCATTAAGCCGGTGACTTCGTTATCCAGGTGGTAGTCCGCCAGAATAGCGTCAGGGTCGCCATCCATATTACGTAAGATGGATTTGGCCCCGCCGATGCTAGTGGCGGTAAATACCTCGCAGCCCCAGCCGCTAAGCATGGCGGTCATGCCTTCCAGAATTAGTGTCTCGTTATCGATACAAACAATCCGCGTACCGCTCAGCTTATGGCTGCCGCGCCGGGTCTGTGGCTCAAGCTCGGTGTTGCTTGACTCGTGGGCGGTGACAATCGGTACGCTGACTGAGAAAACCGCGCCTTTGCCTACCGTTGAACGTACCTTGATAGGGTGATCCAGCACGCGGCTCATGCGGTCGGCAATGGAGAGCCCAAGACCGAGGCCTTTTTCGCTCTCTTTGTGGCGGGAGACCTGATCCAAGCGACGGAATTCCTGAAAAATCTCGCTCAATTTAGACTCGGGAATGCCGGGGCCGCTGTCCCACACTTCAATAGAGAGCCAGCCGTTTTGGCGACGGCAGCCCAACAGCACGCGCCCCTCTTGAGTGTAGCGAATCGCATTGGACAAGAAGTTTTGCACAATACGGCGCAGCATTTGAGGATCTGAGTCGACCCAAAGCTGGGTAGGCACGACTTCTAAGTCCAGTCCGCGATCGTCTGCCATCACCTCAAATTCAGCGCGTAACGGTCGGAAGATATCCGCTAGGGCAAAGTGACTGCGTCGGGGCGTTAGGGCGCCTGCGTCCAGCTTGGAGATATCCAGCAGGGTGCTTAGCAGTTCCTCGGCGGCCTGCAGCGAGTTATCGATATGGCCAACGATGCGCTGAGTATCGGTGGTGGTCACGTTCTGCATCAGCGCAGAAGTAAATAGCCGCGCCGCGTTCAGGGGTTGCAGCAAGTCGTGGCTGGCCGCGGCCAAAAAGCGCGTCTTTGAGGCGTTGGCATCTTCCGCGAGCTGCTTGGCCTGGCGCAGCGCAAGCTCCGCCTCGGCGCGTACCCGGTTCTCCTGGCGCAATGCCGCGTTGGCTTCAGAGAGCGCCTGGGTGCGTTCGCGGACGCGCTCTTCAAGAGTTTCGTTGGTCTCTTTAAGGGCAATTTCAGCCTGACGGCGTTCGGTAATATCCTGGTAGAGCGCAAAGAAGCCCAGGATTGCCTGGCTGTCGCCAAAGTGCGGCGTGTAAGTGACCAGCATATAGCGCATGGCGTTGTTCACCCGCAGCGAGACTTCAAAGCTGACCCGTTCGCCGTTCAAGGAGCGCGCGACCCATGGCGCGCGCTCCTCCGCCTGCTTAACTGGCAGCACGTCTTCAAAGCGCCGACCAATGACCGCATTGCGGTCAATATTGAACGCCTGCTCGTAGGCACGGTTGGTAAATAGGTAACGGCACTCTTTGTCGAAGTAGGCAATCAACGCGGGCACGTTGTCGGTATAGATACGGATATTGTTTTCCGAGCGAATTAGCGCCTCTTCGATGCGCTTCTGCTGGGTAATATCCTGGTAGGTATACACAAAGCCGCCGCCGGGCATTGGGTTGCCCTGCACTTCCAGCACGCTGCCGTCCTGGCGGTAGCGCACGTAGCGGTGGGGCTGGCCTTCGCGAATATTGTCGAGCAGTAGCTGGACATGCTCTTCCGGGTCGCCCGGGCCATACTCGCCGTTGTGGGCGTTGTAGCGGAATATACGGTCAATGGGTGCGCCAACGCGAATCAGGTGGTCAGGGAAGCGGAAAAGCTCCAGATAGCGCTGGTTCCACACCACCAGGCGCAGGTTCTGGTCGACCACGCTGATACCCTGATTAATATTTTCAATGGTGGCCTGGAGCAGCGCCCGGTTGAACTCCAATACCTGGGAGGCTTCATCGACTATCGAAATCACATCCGAGATGCCGATACCGCGCCCCTGAAGCGCCGAGTTAACCACGATGCGTGCCGATGAAGCGCCCAGCACCGAGGCCAGAAAGCGCTCGGTAAACTGGATAATATCAATCGAGGCTCGGGTGCCGTCATCCAGCGGTTTACCCACTCGGCGGGCGTAGTCTTCAAAGGCGCGATCCACCTGACCCGCGCCTAAAAAGCGCTCGCAGAGGACTTTTAAATCGCCCACGGTGGTCGCCCCAGTCCAGGGGCGGTTAACCGAGGTTTGACGCGTTTCCACGCTATCCACGAACAGCGAGGCCTGAATACGCTCGACCACACGCTGAGAGGTAATTTGGGAAACAAAAATGTAGCAGAACAGGTTAACCCCGAGGGATAGCATCACGCCGTGGGTAAAGCTGTCACCCAAGTTGAGGCCGAATAGCGCCGTGGGCGATAGCCAATTGAGCCCCAATGGGCCACCGTCAAGCCAAGCGGTAGGCAGCACGCCTGCATTGATCATCGCGGGCATTAGCAGGCTATAGGCCCAGATGGCGAAGCCCGCATTCATCCCGACGATGACTCCAAGCCGGTTACCGCGCTTCCAGTAGAGCCCGCCAATCAAGGCTGGCGCAAACTGGGCAGCGGCAGCAAACGAGAGCATGCCAATCGAGGCCAGCGAGGTAAATTCAGCAATCAGCTGATAGAAGCCGTAGGCCATGGCCAGTACGGCGACAATGGTTAAACGCCGCGCACGCAGCACCAAGCGACCATAATCCCGCGCCTTGGTATCAAACCAGCGCAGTCGGAATAGCGCTGGGATAACGATTTCGTTGGAGATCATGATCGACACGGCCACGGCGGCAACAATCACCATGCCCGTTGCCGCCGAGAAACCGCCGATAAAGGTGAGTAGCGTTAACCACTGGTGGCCCGAGGCCATGGATAGTGCCAGTACGTAGGTGTCGGGCTCTACGCCGCTTTCGGAAAACAGCAGCAGGCCAGCGGCGGCCAAGGGCACCACGAAAAAGGCAATGGCCAGCAGGTAGAGAGGGAACAGCCAGCGTGCTTTCGTGGCATCGTCAGGGTGAATGTTCTCCACCACAGCCACATGGAACTGGCGCGGTAGACACAGAATTGCCAACATAGCGAGCAGCGTTTGTGCCCAGAAACTTTGACCAAAATCCTGGTTGGCAAGCTGGCGCTGGAGCTCGAGCTGACTTTCGGCGTGCCCCATCAGCTCGCCCAGGCCATCAAACATGCCCCAGGTAACAAAGGCGCCAAGCACCACGAAGGCGAGCAGTTTGACCAGCGATTCAAACGCTACTGCGTGGATTAAGCCTTCGTGGTGTTCGGTGGCATCGGTGTGGCGGGTACCAAATAGAATCGCGAAAATCGCCATCACAATGGCCACATAGAAGGCCGTATCGCCAAATAGCGGCGTATGGGTCACATCTGTGGCATCGGTAAGAACGCTAAAAGTCGTGGAAACTGCTTTTAGCTGTAGGGCAATGTAGGGCAGGGTGCCTACCAGGGCGACCAGGCTGGCAAAGGCGGCCAGCGACTGGGTTTTACCGTAACGGGAGGCAATGAAATCGGCAATCGAGGTGACGTTTTGATGCTTGGCAACCCGGATCATCTTGGCCAGCACCGGCCAGAATAGCAAAAATGTTAAAATTGGACCGACGAAGATGCTCGCAAACGACCATCCCGCTGTGGCGGCTTGACCAACCGCGCCGTAAAACGTCCACGAGGTACAGTAAATAGCCAGCGCCAGGCTATATATGATCGGACGCCGACGGGTGGCGCCATGGGTACGCGCGCGGCGGTCACCGTACCATGCGATGCCGAATAGAACGGCAATGTAGAGTAACGAAACCGCTACCAGTAGCCCGCCGTGAAACATGCCTTTCTCCCCGCCAGAGTGTTTAACGTGCGTCAGTCAAAAGGCTTCATTCTAGGCGAAACAGCGGGTCGTGTACGACCGTTTGTACCACGAGCTGTTTATTTGTCTATGTGCATACGTTGCTGAGCAGCGGTGATGTTTCGCGCAGCGTACGTATCTCTTCAAGAATAGGGTCACGGCTGTCTTGATCCAGAGGTACCAACTCACGACTCTCACAGTTGAGTATATAGGGCTGGGTGATCAAAATGTCAGTGTGATGGCGCTCAAACTGATAAAGGATGAACTCCGCTAAACGGGCACCATCCTGCTGGGTAATACGGATGTTCTCGCTGTCCACCACGGTGAACTTGGTGGTCATGGGAATGGCAAAGGTCCAGGGGCGCCATACCGCCGTGGTGCTTTCGGTTGAAATAACCGTGGCGGTCTCGGGCAGTTGCGCCTGCTTGTGGTCAAACCAGCTGTACTCCACCTGAACTTGATAGCCCAGCATACCCAGCCCGCCAAACACCGGCACTATCCACTTGGGCAAACGTTTGCCGCTCAAATTACGCAGTATCAGGCCAATCCCCGCGGCCGCAAGGCCTGCGAAAACGGCGGCGATCAAATGCCAAATCATAAATCATCCTTTCAAAAAGCCGGCTATAAAAGCTATCTATAAAAGCCATCGGGCCTCCCTAAGGAAGCCCGATGGTGAGGTCGATTCCAAAGCGTTACCGCCGTAGGCGACAACGCGTCAGGAAGGAGTATGACTTAGTGATCTATCGCCATGCCAGCACCTTTCGGATAGCGAACGCTTTCCACCAGATCCTGAATTTCCTGCGGCGGTGCAGCTGTCACTCTGGAAACCGCGAAGGCAACGGCGAAGTTGATCATCGCACCTACGGCACCGAATGAGAGCGGCGAGATACCGAAGATCCAGTTATCCGGCGTGTTGGCCAGCATATTGGTCTCTGGTACGAAGAACCAGCCCAGATAGGTGAAGATGTAAAGCAGAGTACAAATCAAGCCCGCCAGCATACCGGCAACCGCACCTGAACTGTTCATCCGCTTAGAGAATATACCCATCATAAGCGCCGGGAACAGCGATGCACCGGCGATACCAAAGGCCAACGCCACCGTTTGCGCCGCAAACCCAGGCGGATTAAGCCCTAAGTAAGTGGCCAGCAATATCGCGCCGCCCATGGAGATTCGCGCCGCCAACATCTCGCCTTTTTCGGTGATCTTGGGATTGATCATGGTTTTGATCAAGTCGTGACTGATCGCCGACGAGATCGCCAGTAGCAAGCCTGCTGCGGTAGACAGTGCCGCCGCGATACCACCTGCTGCGATCAAACCAATAACCCAGCCAGGCAAGTTGGCAATTTCCGGGTTGGCGAGTACCAGAATGTCGTTATTAACGGTTAGTTCGTTGCCTTCCCAGCCACGATCCGAGTAGTCAGCAGAATCATTATATAGCTGAATACGGCCATCGTTGTTGAGATCGTTGAAGCTGATCAGGCCGGTTTCTTCCCATGTGCGAACCCAATCTGGACGCTCTTCGTACAGGATAGGGTTTAGCGCCGCCTCTTCATAGTTTTCAGTCTGACCAGCCATCTCTGGGTACACGGTTGTCGCCAAGTTAAGGCGCGCCATCGAACCTACCGCTGGAGCGGTGAGGTAGAGCAGTGCAATGAATACCAGTGCCCAGCCTGCAGACCAGCGCGCATCGGCGACTTTCGGGACGGTGAAGAAGCGAATGATAACGTGGGGTAGACCGGCAGTACCGACCATCAGCGACAGGGTGAACAACACCATATTGAGCTTGTTGTCCACGTCAGCAGTGTAGTCCCGGAAGCCAAGTGCATTGACCACATCATTTAACTTGGCCAGTAAAGGCATGCCGGATTCTGTGTGGGTACTGAACATACCGAACATCGGAATCGGGTTGCCAGTTAGTTGGAAGGCAATAAACACCGCAGGAATGGTGTAAGCGATGATTAGAACGATGTACTGGGCCACCTGGGTGTAGGTGATGCCTTTCATGCCGCCAAATACGGCGTAGAGGAAAACGATCAGCGCTGCTAACCAGATACCCCAAGTGTTGCTGACTTCAAGGAAGCGCGAGAAAGCCACGCCCGCACCGGTCATTTGACCGATAACGTAGGTAACCGAGGCCACAATCAAGCACACGATCGCAACGAGGCGAGCGGTGTTGCTGTAGAAACGGTCACCGATGAAGTCAGGCACGGTGAACTTACCAAACTTACGCAGGTAAGGTGCTAACAACATCGCGAGGATAACGTAGCCACCGGTCCAGCCCATGAGGAAGGTGGAGTTGGCGTAGCCACCCGAGGCCAGCAGACCCGCCATGGAAATAAACGATGCCGCTGACATCCAGTCAGCTGCGGTGGCCATGCCGTTGGTGATGGGGTGAACCCCGCCCCCGGCAACATAGAAGTCTTTCGTTGAGCCGGCGCGCGCCCAAATAGCAATGCCTATATACAAGGCAAAGGAGGCGCCGACGAACAGTAAGTTAATTGCAAACTGGCTCATACCGGCTTACTCCCCAAGGCCAAATTTTTGATCGAGCTTATTCATCTTCCAGGCGTAGAAGAAGATCAGCGCGATAAATGTCAAGATAGAGCCCTGTTGTGCAAACCAGAAGCCAAGATCAGTGCCGCCAACCGGAATGCCGGCGAGCAGTGGGCGAAAAAGGATAGCGCATCCGTAAGACACAAATGCCCAAACAGCCAGGCATCCGAAAATTAAGCGGACGTTTGCTTTCCAGTATTCAGCAGCATTGGTTTTGTCGTCTGCCATTGTGTTGCTCTCCACTTGTGATTTTTAAGGTTGGGAAAGTTCACGAGGAATAGCGTGTGACCCATCAGGGCAATCGCACGTCTAAAGCCACTCAAACATTAGGAGTGGTGAGTCAGCTTCTCTTGGCACGTCACCTTATTATTCGATATGAAATTTCGAGTTAGTTAGCGACGTGCGATTACCCTGCATGACTCATTGTTAATACTGGGCAATAAACGTCAAAAAATAAATCCCAGACTTTGGTATCAATAAACAGCTAAGTGGCTTTGTTCAACCTGCATGTCGTTGAAAATATGAGTTTTTAAAGGCTGTTTAAGCGAAGTTTGCAGGTGTTTGCAAGGCTATGGGACGATAGTCTAGTAAGCAAATAAAAGCAGTTATTGGCTACTTTAAATACATGCACAGCGTTTAATAGGGAGTGACGGTTAGTATGAGTCGATACTTTGGTCGCGTATCAAAAGTCGCTTCGACTTTAGCGTGATAGCTAAAGGTATAACAAGGTTCTACTTGCTACTTGGGAAGTGAATCCTTTATACCCGTACAGCCACCTTCATATAATAATCGACAACAGTTTTTGAAGCGCTGGTGTGGGCCAATTTATGTGGGCCAGTATCGAGTCACGACGTTTATTTATTTTTGCTTATGTCTGCTAGCTCGCCATAAGGCAAGATCCGGTTAGTCGCAGCCCGTTTAATGAGGTTATACCCCATGGTCGATGTGGATCTATCCCAGTTGCCGTTTACGCTTCTTGATGATGAGGGGCGTGACCACATTCGCCGTGGTATTGACCTTGCCTATTTTGACCGTGACGAAATCATTTTAGAGACCGGGCAAGCGGGTGAGTTTGTTTTTCTGATTCATAAAGGCGAAGTGGCGGAAATTGATCCGACGCTACCCTCATCTACATCACGCATTGGCCACTACACGGCGGGGGATCTGTTTGGGGCGATCAGCATACTCAATGGTAAAAGCCGCTACCGCTTTAAGGCTGAGCAGGAGTGTCTTTGTTACCTGCTACCCAAAGCGCTGTTTCAACAGTTGTGTCGCCAATACCCTGATTTCAGCAATTTTTTTCGCCAGTCGCTGACCCATAAAGCGCGCCTGTTGACCGAAAAGCGCGCCGAAGGTGGTGTCACCATGGCGGGGTTTATGTTGGCAAAGGTGAGCGAGTGTATGCGCGAGCCGCTGCTGATGGCGGCGGCGACCGATATTGCCAGCGCTGTAAAACAGCTCAAAGAAAGCCACGCCGACAGCCTGTTGGTAGAGACCCAGGACATCCTTGGCATGGTGACAAAAACCGATCTGCTCAACGCGTTAGTGTTGAAAGGTAGCGCGGTAACATCAGCGGTGGATGAGATCGCCCATTTTAATTTAGTGACCGTGGCGCCGGATCAGTACTTATTTGAAGTATTGGTGCTAATGACCCGCCATAAAGTCTCGCGGGTGGTAGTGATGGAGCAGAACGCCTTGAAAGGCGTTGTAGAACTCACTGACGTGCTTAGCTACTTCTCAAGCCGAAGCTATGTGGTGAGCCTGCAGGTCGAGCAGGCGGCCAATTTGGAGGCGCTTTCGGCGGCCAGCCAGCGCACGCCGGAGCTCGTCAAAGCGCTGATGGCTCAGGGCGTTAAGCTTCGCTTTGCAATGGATCTGCTCGCTGCACTGAATGGCCGTATTATAAGTAAAGCCTGGGAGTTCACCATTGATGAGCGCTACCACGAGCAGAGCTGCATGATGGTGATGGGCAGCGAAGGGCGCGGTGAGCAGATTCTAAAAACGGATCAGGATAACGGCTTGATACTTGCCGATGACACCCAGTGGCCTGATCTTGCCAGCCACATGCAGACGCTCACCGATACCCTGATTCAGCTTGGTTACCCGCCGTGCCCCGGCAATATTATGGTGTCTAATTCCGAGTGGGTGGCTACGGTATCCCAGTGGAAAGGCAATATTGCCAAGTGGGCCAGGGAGCGTGATGGCGATAGTCTGATGAAGCTGGCCATTATGCTCGATGCCCATGCCGTAGCGGGCAACCCCAGCCTGCTTGAAAGCGTCCGTGATGAGTTATTTGAACGCTGTTCGGGCGATGAGCTGCTGCTTTCCTATTTTGCTCGTACGGCGCTACGTTTCTCGACGCCTCTGACGCTGTTCGGCTCCCTAAAAAAGCCTCAGCACGGTATCGATATTAAGAAAGGCGGTATTTTCCCTATCGTTCACGGCGTGCGCACCATGGCGCTTGAGCGGCGCATCAAAGCCACCTCGACGTTTGATCGTTTGGATGCACTGGCTGCTGATGGTCGGTTGGATCGCCGTTTTGCCGATGACCTGGGCGAAGCGTTGGCACTGTTTTCCGAGCTACGTCTTAAACAGCAGCTAACCGCGTTGGAGACGCCTGTCGGTGCTCAAGCCAGTGCCCAGGACGCTAGCTCCCAAAACAGCAGTCGCGCTAACCGTGTTGTAGTGCAAAACCTCTCTTCCCTGGAGCGCGATCTTTTGCGTGAAGCGATGCATATTGTCAAAGACTTTAAGCAGCGGCTTTCCCATCGTTACCATTTGGAGTATTCGTGAGCGGAATGCGGCTGTTAGATCGACATGTGGCGCTATTTAGCGGCTCTCTGCGTACCCTGCTACGTCGCGAAAGCGACCGGCGACGCTGTGCAGAATCCCCCTACGCCTGGCTGTTTCAGCCCTATATGGGGGAGGAGCTGGTGGCGCTTGCCTGCACCGTCACTCCCACGGCCTGCGTACCGATCATTAGCTTGGCAGCAGTGGTACTGAGCCAGCAGCAGGTGCATACCAGTCGTGCCTTTGTAATCACCTTGGGCAGCACGAAGCAGCCCGAAAGTGCAACGCTGCGCCGTCATCACTTGCTATGCGAGGCGGGGGCGGTGCTGCCGCCAAGCAGTGATAACTTGGGCGCGTTAGTGGAATTTATCGGCAATCGTCCCATCGTTGGCTGGCAGTTGGAGAAGCGCATCGGGGCGTTAAATGCACTTCTCACTAAGCGGCTGAATTTTGCTCTGCCCAACGCCCAGGTCGATGTGGCAAAACTGCATCAGCGCCAGCTACGGCGTTTGCACCCGGAGGTCGAGGCGCCCAGCAGCTTCGCCCAGGCGTTGGCGTGTTGGCAAGTGCCCGCCATAGACGTGCAGAGTGTGCTTGGAGAGGCCACCGCCAGCGCACTGCTGTATATGCGCCTGCAGCGTATTATGGCGGAGGTGGCATAGTAGTCTCCTTCATCGTGGCGAGGGCAGCTTTCCGCGAGGGCGCTGTGAACCCCTCCCTGGGCGCTACTTTTGTCATCCATGACAAAAGACCCTCGCTCCAAGCTACCCTCGCACCGAGATATGGTACAGCGTTCAAAATAGTCATTTTCAATTGCGATATCTTGTGTGGCTACGTCTGATTAGTTGGGTCAGGCGGTGAGTGTTGTTAGAATAGTTATTACTTTTTTATCTCACGCCTTCTACCCTCGGCAGTGCTTATACCATGCAAACTCTTGATCACTTTGATCCTGCTCACCTTAATACGGTTGGAGCCACCCCAGCTGACGCTGAGCACGACCAGCCTGAGCTGGCTGATGCGAAGCAGAAGCGTGAATTTAACAAGCTGCAAAAGCGTCTGCGCCGAGAAGTGGGCAATGCGATCATTGATTACCAAATGATCAGTGAAGGCGATCGCGTGATGGTCTGCCTCTCCGGTGGAAAAGACAGCTACACCATGCTGGAGATTTTGCGCAATTTGCAGCGCAATGCGCCGGTCAATTTCTCGCTGGTAGCGGTCAACCTGGATCAAAAACAGCCGGGCTTTCCCGAACACGTACTGCCCGCTTATCTGGATAAGCAGGGCGTGGAGTACCACATTGTCGAGCGCGATACTTACTCGGTGGTGAAAGAGAAAACCCCCGAAGGTAAAACCACCTGCGCGCTCTGTTCACGGCTGCGGCGCGGCTCGCTATATGGTTTCGCTGAAGAGATAGGCGCCAATAAGATTGCCCTGGGTCATCACCGGGAAGATATTCTCGAAACGCTGTTTCTCAATATGTTTTTTGGCGGCAATCTAAAAGCGATGCCGCCAAAGCTGTTATCCGATGATGGTAAAAATATCGTTATTCGGCCCTTGGCCTACTGCAAAGAGGCTGATATCGCCGAGTTTTCGCGGCTGATGGCGTTTCCGATTATCCCCTGCAATCTTTGCGGCTCACAGCCTAATATGCAGCGCCAGGTGGTGAAAGAGATGCTCGCCGAGTGGGACAAAAAGTTTCCTGGCCGTCTGGAAAGCATGTTCAAGGCCGTCACCAACATTGCCCCTTCCCAGTTGGCTGACCGCAACCTTTTCGATTTTGAAGGTCTAGAGGCCAAGCAGGCAGAGCTGCTGGCAGGGCGCATCCAGGCCTATAACGTCAGCTAACCGTTTGCTCTTCCTCTTCGGCGAGGGTAATCAAACGCTGCATATCGAGAATGTTGACCTCTCGCCCGGAGACCGCCACCACATTCTGTTGCTGAAAGCGGCTTAGTATGCGGCTGACCGTTTCAACCGCGAGGCCCAGATAGTTGCCGATATCAGCCCTGGGCATTGAGAGGCGAAAGCTGTAAGGCGAATAGCCTCTGCGACGAAAACGGTCCGAAAGGGTAATCAAAAAGGTGGCCAGCCGCTGATCGGCGGTTTTGCGCGAGAGTAGGCGCATCATGCGTCGGTCATCGCGCAACTCTTTGCTCATGCTCCGATACAGCTGGCCCCGCAGTTCGGGCAACTCTTCTGAGAGTAAGTCCAGGCGGTCAAAAGGAATCTCACAGACGGTGGTGGTTTCCAGGGCGATAACGCTACCGGGGTAGTGCTCTTCGTCAATGCCATCCAGTCCCACCAGCTCACTGGGTAGGTAGAAATTGGTTAGCTGTTCGCTGCCGTTACCTTCAGCGCTGGTCTGCTTCAAACTGCCCGAACGTACAGCGTAAACGCTGGTAAAGGCGTCGCCCTGACGAAACAGCGGTTCGCCTTTTTTCAGCGGCGCGCGACGACGAATAATGGCGTCAAACTGCCCCACGTCGTCCAGCTCAAGGGCAAGTGGCAGGCACAGTGAACTCAAACTGCAGGTTTGGCAGCGAGCTTCATGGAGTAGCGAGCGCCGACGGCTCATGGGTTCCAACATGCTTTGCTCCTTGAGAGAATCCCGCTTATCAATTAGAAAAGCCTTACCTATTGTAGTCGCTTTAGCATGCCTGCTTAAAGATGATTAAACAATCTTTGAGTAACGTTGGCCCGTTTGCTGCGCCAGGTGAGCATCGAACGCCATCGCTATATGGCGAATCAGCAGCTGCCCCATCGGCGTGGCGTTAAGCTGGTCGCCGCTGCGGGTCAGCAGGCCATCCTGCTCGGCGCTCTGCAGGCGCTCAAGCGCTGGCGCAAAGTAGCGGGGGGCATCGATGTTCCAGCGTTGGCTAACGGCGGCCAGGTCAATGCCCATATCGCACATCAGCCGCTCAATCACGTCCCGCCGGATCAGGTCGTCATCACTCAACCGCACGCCACGCCCGGTAGCGAGTTGACCCTTATCCAGCGCCGCTTCGTAGCTTGCCAGATCGCTCGGGTTCTGCGCATAGACGTCATCAATGCGTGAAATCGCCGAAACGCCAAGCCCGATTAAGTCGCACTGAGCGTGGCTGGAGTAGCCTTGAAAGTTACGCTGTAGCGAGCCTTCGCGCTGAGCAATAGCCAAGCTATCGTCAGGTCGGGCAAAGTGATCCATACCAATATGCACATAGCCTGCTGCGGTGAGCATTTCGATGGTGGTGCGCAGAATCGCCAGTTTCTCATCGCCACCCGGCAAGTCATCGACATTAATACGCCGCTGCGGGGCAAAGCGCTCGGGCATATGTGCGTAATTAAACACTGAAAGGCGCGCCGGGTTGAGCTCGATCACCTGGCGTAGCGTGTCGGCAAAGCTTTTTTCAGTCTGAAATGGCAAACCGTAAATTAGATCGAGATTGAGCGAGCGAAAGCCCAAACGATGCGCCTCATCCATCAGCGTTTCGGTAAGTACCCGAGGTTGAATGCGATTAATCGCTTTCTGCACCAGAGGGTTTAAATCCTGCACGCCCAGGCTAATGCGATTAAAGCCGAGGGATTCGAGATGGCGCAGCGTAAACACATCCGCTTCGCGAGGATCTATTTCAATCGCGTAATCGCGATCAGTCGACGACGAAAGGCCAAAGCGGGCATCCAGGCGATCAATCAGGTCGCCCATCTGGTTCAAGCTGAGAAACGTCGGCGTACCGCCGCCCCAATGCAGCTGCTCCACCGGTCGTGATGTATCCAAGTGGCGTGCGGTCAGCACCATTTCACGGTCAAGCCGGGCTATATAGGGCTCGGCCAGGGCGGTGTTTTTGGTTGCGATTTTATTACACGCGCAGTAGAAGCAGATTTTGCGGCAGAAGGGCACGTGAACATACAGCGAGAGCGATCGCTTGCTGGCATTGCTACGCTCCAGCGCCTGGGTCAGGTTGCTAGGGGTAAATTGCTCGTGAAACGACAGTGCCGTGGGGTAGGAGGTGTAGCGTGGGCCGCTGGTGTCGTAGCGGCGCAGTAACGCTTCATCCCACACCGGCTGCATAGGGGCTGCGGCAGCTGCGGGTGCAAGAGGCAATGCAGCGGGGGCATGAACGGGCATGAAGGGGCGCTCCGACGTTAGGAAATGCCGCTAGCCTAACCCGCGACGAAGGCGTAAAGGTTGAGCCACGTCATGCTATTAGAGATTGTGTGCGGTGAGTGTCCACAGCTGCCACAGCGCAAAAGCGATAATTGTCAGCGCTGCCACACTGCGGGTCGCGGGGTGACGTATCAAATGACTGAGTTGGCGGGCAGCGAGGCCAGTGGCAAGTAGTGCAGGCAGGGTGCCAAGCCCAAAGGCGCCCATGAGTAGCGCGCCCTGAAGCGGGTCGGCAATCGCCAGGCTCCAGGCCAGCATGGAGTAGACCAAACCACAGGGGAGCCAGCCCCAGAGTGCCCCCAGGGCAAAGGCTTGGGGAAGGTGCACCACGGGCATTAAGCGACGCCCCACGGGCTCAATAAAGCGCCATAGGCGGCGGCCTACGGCCTCAATTTTGAGCAGCCCTTTCCACCAGTTGGCGATATACAGTGCCATTAAGATCAGCATCAGCGCGGCAAATATCTGCAGCAGCAGGCGTGCCGTAGCAGAAAGGGAAAACAGCGTGCCTAGCAGCGCCACCAGCGCGCCTGCGCTCATATAGCTAATAATACGGCCTGCGTTATAGCTGAGCAGCAGGCCCCCCATGCGTGCCGGGTGGCGCATGCTAGGGGGTACTGCAAAGGTGAGCGCACTCATAATGCCGCCACACATGCCGATACAGTGGGCGCCACCCATCAAGCCGAACACAAACGCCGCCATGAGCGGCGGCAGATCGAGCCCCGTCGGATTCATGAACGGGGCTCTGGGTCGTCGGGTGAGTTTGCATCGGCTGGCGCAGCGTTTTTTTGCTTGGTTTGCTGACGCTGGCGGCGCTGCTCGGGGCTGAGGTCGTTTTCATCCTCATCAAATAGAATCCGGTGCGCCGGACCTTCTAAGTCGTCGAACTGATCATTTTTCACCGCCCAGAAAAACGCCCAGACGGCCAGGCCGAGCAAAATCAGCGAGAGTGGAATGAGCAGGTATAGAATCGTCATGCGGTTACCGGTGTTGAAGTGTCGAGCGCTGGCGCGGGCTGGGTGCGCCAGCGAGACAGTCGCAGCGCATTACCCACTACCACTAACGAACTAAGCGACATACCAATCGCGGCTAGCCAGGGCGGCACCAGCCCCATTGCTGCCAGCGGCAGCGCCGAAAAGTTGTAACACACTGACCAAATCATATTCTGGCGCATGATACGCCGGGTGGCGCGGGAAATCTCGATAGCCTCAAAAATTCGCATCAGGCGCGGGCTGAGTAGTACCGCGTCCGCGCGGGTGCGGGCTAGGTCAGTTGCGCCATTCATGGCAATCGCCACATCGGCTCCGGCTAACACCGGCACGTCGTTAATGCCGTCACCAATCATCACCACGGTTTCGCCTGCGGCTTGGAGCTCTTTTATCCGGGCTAGCTTGCCTTCCGGGCTGGTGCCCGCATGCCAGGTGGCAATATCAAGTTGGTTGGCCAAGCTTTCCACGGCATCCTGGGTATCGCCAGAGAGCAGCTCAACGCTTAACCCCAGGGCCTGGAGGGCTTTGATCGTTGCCGCAGCGTCATCGCGGACGCCGTCGTGCAAGCCGAACCAGGCGCGGGGCGCACCGTTTTCGCTAAGCAGCAGCCACTGGCCTTTGGCAGGCGCCGCTATGACGTCATCCACGGCGCCATTTATTGCGCTATCCATTGCGCCATTTATTGCAAACCTGGGCTTGCCCAACCGCCAACGAGCGCCGTTTAGGCTCCCTTCTAGCCCTTGCCCTGTGTGGCTGTGAATATCTTTGGCTTGCAGGGTAGCCTCCCGGAATGGCCGAAAGGCGCGGGCGATCGGGTGTTCCGAGTGGGCTTCAAGGGCGGCGGCAATGGCCCGTGCACGCTCGGCGGTTAATTCACCAAAGGGCTGGATTTGGGTAAGGTGCATTTCGCCGCGGGTTAGGGTGCCGGTTTTATCAAAGATCACCCGGGTCACGTTAGAGAGCGTCTCCATAGCATCGGCGCGGGTGATCAATACGCCGCGCTTACGCAGTTGGCCGTGACCGGCGGTCAGTGCTGCTGGGGTGGCCAGCGCCAGCGCGCAGGGGCAGGTTACCACCAGCACCGAAAGTAGCACCCAGAGCATCCGTGAGGGGTCGATAAACCACCAGGCGATAGTCACGCAGGCTGTGACCACTAGCAGGCGCAGCACGAATAGGTGCGCCATACGCGCAGCCATCTGGGCAAGCCTAGGGCGGCTGGCAAAGGCACGGTCGGTAAGATCGACGATACCCGCGACACGGGCATCGCGCCCGGCGTGGGTCACCCTGATGACCAGTGGGTTTTCCATGTTTTGGCTACCGCCGGTAATCGGGTCGCCCACTCGGCGGGTTATCGGTAGGTATTCACCGGTCAACATCGATTCGTCCAGGCTCGATTCGCCCTCCTCAATGATGCCATCTGCGGGCACGTCATGACCGGGCTTGATCAATACGCGATCACCGGGAGAGAGTTCGCTGGCGGGCAGAATACGCTCGCTGCCATCGCTTTCTAATCGCGTGGCCGAAATTGGCAGCACGCCGCTCAGCGCATTGCCGCTATGCCCGCTGCGGCGTCTGGCACGGCCTTCCACGTAGCGGCCAAACAGCAAAAAAAAGGTGAACATGGCCACCGAGTCAAAATAGACCTCGCCGACGTCGAATAGCACGGCATAGCTGCTAGCAAGATAAGCGCCACCAATGGCTAACGAGACCGGTACGTCCATGCCCAGTACGCCGGTGCGCAGGTCGCGCAGGGCGTTGCGGAAAAACGGCTGGGCGGAAAAAAACACCACCGGTGTGGCCAGGGCAAAGGAGAGCCAGTGAAACAGCGCGTAGAAGTCGTCGCTGATTTCACCGGGGCCGGAGACATAGATCGGGATAGAGAACATCATCACCTGCATCATGCCGACAGCGGCGATGATCAGCCGACGCACGTTCATACGCTCTTCATGCTGCATGCGCGTCTGAGCCTGATCTGGCTCGTAGGGCTGGGCGTCGTAGCCAATGGCGGCCAGTTCTGCCAGTAGTTGCGAGAGTTTCAATTGCTGGGGATCCCAGCTCACTCGCAGGCGGTGGTGGGTTAAATTCACCGCGCTGGAGGCAATCCCTGTTAAAGCATTTAAACGGTGTTCGATCAGCCAGGCACAGGCGGCACAGGTAATGCCTTCGATGGCGAGGGTCGCTTTGACATTGCCCTCATCGCCGTCGGGGTGAACAAACTGCGCCTGCAGGCCGGGGTCGTCAAACACCGACCAGGTATCGGCCTTGGCAGCCTGGCGCTCATCCGGACGTTCGGGCAGTTCGGTGCGGTAGCGGTAGTAACTTTCTAAACCACCGTCGACGATGGCATGAGCCACTGCCTCGCAGCCAGGGCAGCAGAGCGGATGGGCATGATCATCAAGGGTAATCGACCAGGGAGCCCCAGCGGGCACCGGGTTACCACAGTGATAGCAGGGCGCAGGAGTCGTTACATCCGTTACATCGCTCATTCGCTTTCTGTACGCCCTCCTGGCATTAGCGCGACGCTGTTTTCATCGGGGAACGTAGCCTCACCGGTAAGGCGCCAATCGGCATTTTCCAGCGCGGGTTGAATCTGTAGATACCAGCGGTAACGCAGGTTGTCAGGGCCTTGGGTGATATAGCGCCCATCGCGGACATGCTCAAGTACAAAGGATTGATCACGGTCATCTTCGGTCGGGAAGATAAGATCTAAATAAAGTCTGTCCGGTCGCGCATCGCCGCTTAAATCAATCACAATGTCGCTGGTAAGCGGATCAAGGCGTAAATCTGCGCTTAGGTTTAACTCTCGGGCACGGTCTTGCTTGGCAAGTACCATATTGATGGCTTTACCATGCTTGTAATAATCCTCCTGAACAACCATGCCATCGAAGCTCTTAACCGACATAACGGCAAAAGTAATGCTAAACATAATGGACGAGAGCAGAATGCCGATTAAAAACCACGGCCAAAACTGTTTATACCAAGGCGTCACCTTATCGCCAGAAGGTAGGGATGACATAGTTGCTTATCTCCTAATGTTGCCCAGGAAGCTGGTTTCGCGCTCAAGGCGAATATCCGCATCCTGTTGAGCCTGCAGCGTAAATACAATGGGATGGCTGGGTTGCTGTAAATCGTCGGGATCAGCGGTCACAGTGACGGCTTCGAAGCGCGATTCCCCTGCAGGTACTCGAATCGTACTGCTGTCTAGAGTAAGGCTGGGCAATCCAGCAACGCTCAGCTGGTAGGTGTGGTCTTGATCATCCAGGTTTCGAATGGTCAGGCTAAATACATTGCTAATCTGGCCGTCACGAGTCATTTGGTAAAGCTGGGTACGCTCGCGCTCAGCGTCAAAATTGAGCGGCATGCGGTCGTTAATGGCCCAGGCAAAGGCACCCATCATCAGCACCAGAGCGGCGAAGTAGCCGAGCAGGCGCGGGCGCATGATGTGGCTCTTTTTACCCTCAAGGGCGTTTTCGGTGGTGTAGCGCACCAAGCCTCTTGGGTAGCCCATTTTATCCATCACGCTATCGCAGGCATCAATACAGGCGGCGCAGGTAATGCACTCGTACTGCAGCCCATCGCGGATATCAATGCCGGTAGGGCAGACCTGCACGCAAAGATCGCAATCGATACAGTCGCCATAGCCTGCCTCGCGGGCTTCTAAGTGGCTTAAGCTTTTTTTGCGATGGCCACGGGGTTCGCCACGTGATTCATCGTAGGAGACGATCAATGTATCGCGGTCAAACATGACCGACTGGAAACGCGCATAGGGGCACATGTAGATGCACACCTGTTCGCGCAGCCAACCAGCGTTGAGGTAAGTAAATACCAGGAAAAAACCAACCCAGAAGTAAGACCAGCCGTGAGCTTCAAGGGTGGGAAGCTCTGTCACTAAATCGCGAATCGGCGTGAAGTAACCCACAAAGGTAATGCCGGTGGCGAGGGCAATGAGCAGCCAAGCCGTGTGTTTAGCCCCCTTGCGCCAGGCTTTGTCGGCGGTCATCGGTTGGTTATCGAGTTTGATGCGCCGATTGCGCGAGCCCTCAATACGGTGTTCAAGCCAAATGAATAGAAACGTCCAAACGCTTTGTGGGCAGGTGTAACCACACCAGACCCGGCCCGCAAAAACGGTAATAAAAAATAGCCCAAAGGCGCAGATAATCAGCAGCCATGAGAGCAGAATAAACTCCTGCGGGTAAAACGTGGCGCTAAAAATATGGAACTCACGGTTAGGCAGGTCGAAGAGAATTAATGGCCGCCCGCCGATGTTAATCCACGGTAAGAGAAAAAATGCCAGCATTAATGCCCAGTTGGCGCTGCGCCGTAACTTTTGAAAAACGCCTTTTATTTCGCGCACGTAAATGTGTCGCCGCTTGGCGTACATTTCCTGGGTAACCGTTTCAGAGGGGGCGTGATGCCCCACCGGATTCGGCGTGACGTCTTGGGTTGGTATCTTTTCCATGGCGATATTCCCGGCTCAGAAGGCAGGAGAGGTGGCACCTTTCTTCAACTAAACGAAATGCTCAATTAAACGAAGTGCTTTTTTAAGTGTGATGCTTAGTCGCGGTCTAGGCGTTTCGCTAATATTGTATCGGGTTGGGTATAAAGAAAGGGTGCGGTTTGGGGCCGCACCCTTGCTTGGCTAGCGTTGCAGACAGTAATGACTATCTGTCTGCAGTCAATCAGTCCGCTAAGCGCAGGCTGTACACGTAGGCGGCGACCAAGTGAACACGCTCTTCACCAATATAAGCCGCTTGCGCAGGCATATGGCCATTACGGCCGTTACGCAGCGTTTGACGAATAGAGTCACCGACATCCTGGCCGGGTGCCAGATAAAGCCAAGTGTTATCGGTCAGGTTGGGTGCGCCAAGAGCCGTATTACCCGTTCCGCTGGGGCCGTGGCAGGCTGCACACACCGCGCCGAAGGTGCTTTCGCCGCTCGCCGCGCGTTCAGCATCGTGCTCTTCATCAGAAAGCGACAGAACATACTGCGTAAGGTTCTCAATATTCTCCTGCCCCAACTGCTGCCAAGAAGGCATGTTGCCGTTGCGGCCTTGGTTGAGGGTGGTCAGGATATTTTCTGGTTCACCGCCGTACAGCCAGTCGTCGTCGGTCAGGTTGGGGAAGCCGTAACCGCCCTGAGCGTTGGAACCGTGACACACCGCGCAGTTGTTCTGGTAGATACGTTCAGCAACCTGCATCGCCTCGGGATCTTCGGCAAGCTCAGGAATGGGCACTTCCTGATACTGGGCAAAAATCGGTGTGAAACGCTCTTCGGCCTGAGCGACTTCCTCTTCCCACTGGCCCTCTTGCGACCAGCCCAGTATCCCCGCGTAGTTGCCCAAGCCGGGATAAAACACCAGGTAGCCCAGTGCAAAGACCACGGTTAGGACGAATAGCTGAAACCACCACTTTGGCAGTGGGTTGTCATACTCTTCGATGCCATCGGCGGCATGGCCCGTGGTTTCAACGTTACCGTCCGCGTCAGGCGTTTTATCGGTGCGGCGATTGGCCAGCAGTATCCATACGCTCAGCGCGATCGTGCCCAGCGTAATGATAATGATCCAGGCGCTCCAGAAGCCGGATAGGGAGTCACCCCATAGATTGTTCATATATTCTTATCTCCCCTGTCGTCGCGGGAATGCGCTTCGCTGTCGCGTTCACGCGAAGCGTGCTTGTCACTGGTCGGTAGCTCATCGTCGTCGGCAAAGGGCAAATTAGCCGCTTCGTCGAAATCTGGCTTGCGTCGCTTGGAGTACGCCCAGAGGGCGATGCCAATAAACGCGAAAATCAAGATTAGCGTGATGAGACCGCGAAAAGTTCCCGTATCCATAACTTAGCGAGTGCCCTCGAGCACGGTTCCGAGCTGCTGTAGGTACGCGACCAGGGCAGTGATTTCCTGAGTACCGCGAACATCGTCAGTGGCGTTGGCAATATCTTCGTCGGTGTACGGCACGCCTAGCTGGCGCAGGGTGCGCATTTTAGCGGGAGTAGCGTCACCATCGAGGGTATTTTCAAACAGCCAGGGGTAAGCCGGCATAACCGATTCAGGAACTACATCTCGGGGATTGTAGAGGTGAGCACGGTGCCAGTCGTCGCTATAGCGGCCGCCAACACGCGCCAGGTCTGGCCCGGTACGCTTGGAACCCCATAGGAAGTTGTGCTCGTAAACCTGCTCACCTGCCACGTTGTAGTGGCCGTAGCGCTCGGTCTCCGCGCGGAACGGACGCACCATTTGCGAGTGACAGCCCACGCAGCCCTCGCGGCGGTAGATGTCACGGCCTTCCAGCTCCAGAGCAGACAGCGGCTCCAGGCCTTCAACCGGCTCGGTGGTCTGCTTCTGGAAAAACAGCGGCACCACCTCAGCCAAGCCGCCGAAACTGATCACGACAAGGATCAACACGGCAAGCAGGCCAACGTTTTTTTCGACAATCTCGTGTTTCATTGGTCTCAACTTCCCCGGTTTAGGCAGCTTGTGGCGCTGAATGGCTGATAGCCTCACGACGTTTAACGGTCATGTACACATTGAACGCCATGATCAGCATACCGGTGACCCAGAAGAGGCCGCCGATTAAGCGAACAAAGTAGCCCGGCCCGCTGGCTTCAACGGATTCAACGAAGGTGTACATCAAGGTGCCGTCAGGGTTGATCGCACGCCACATCAGGCCCTGTAGAATACCGTTTACCCACATGGAGGCGATATACAGCACGGTACCGATCGTGGCCAGCCAGAAGTGCACGGCGATCAGGTTGACCGAGTACATTTCAGTGCGACCAAAGACGCGCGGGATCAGGTGATACATGGAGCCGATGGTGATCATCGCGACCCAGCCAAGCGCACCGGAGTGAACGTGACCGATTGTCCAGTCAGTGTAGTGCGACAGCGCGTTGACGGTCTTAATCGCCATCATCGGGCCTTCAAAGGTGGACATGCCGTAGAACGACAGCGCAACCACCAAGAAGCGTAGCGTTGGATCCGTGCGCAGCTTATGCCAAGCCCCTGACAGGGTCATCATGCCGTTGATCATGCCACCCCAGGAGGGGGCCAACAGGATGATGGACATGATCATACCTAGCGACTGTGCCCAGTTAGGCAGCGCTGTGTAGTGCAGGTGGTGAGGGCCTGCCCACATGTAGATCATGATCAATGCCCAGAAATGGACAATTGAGAGGCGGTAAGAGTAGATCGGCCGCTCAGCTTGTTTCGGCACGAAGTAGTACATCATGCCCAGGAAGCCTGCAGTCAGGAAGAAGCCTACCGCGTTGTGCCCGTACCACCACTGCACCATGGCATCTACCGCGCCAGCATAGATCGAGGTGGAGTACATGGGAGTGACAGGGATAGCCGCGTTGTTGACGATGTGCAGCACCGCAACCGTCAAAATAAACGCTGCAAAGAACCAGTTCGCCACATAAATATGCGACGTAGTACGTTTCTTGATCGTCATCAGGAACACGATGGCATAGCTGATCCATACGACCGCGATCAAAATGTTGATCGGCCACTCCAGCTCAGCGTACTCCTTGGTCGTGGTGTAGCCCATAGGCAGCGACACGACTGCTGAGATAATGACCGCTTGCCAGCCCCAGAACGTAAAGGCCGCCAACTTGTCAGAGAAAAGCCGCGTCTGACAGGTGCGCTGTACTACGTAGTACGACGTGGCAAAGAGCGCCGAACCGCCAAAGGCGAAAATTACGGCGTTAGTGTGTAACGGACGCAGGCGCCCAAAGCTAGTCCAAGGTATGCCAAGATTCAGTTGCGGCCAAACCAGTTGCGAGGCGAGGATGACACCCACTGTCATTCCCACAATGCCCCACACAACGGTCATAATCGCGAACTGCCGAACTACCTTGTAGTTGTAGGTCGGGTGTTCAAATGCTGTGCTCATGTCATGTTCCCATCGAACGCGGTTAGGGGGTAACCCGTGGCATTTTGCACGGGTGCGGCCACCCGCTTGATGATGCAGGTCAAGATCCGACCAAGATTATAGCGCAGCAGAGGCTTAACCTGAACACACCAATTGGTTAAAGACTGAATTATCAGGAGTGATGGGTGTCCTACTACGCTTTGTCTGGATATATCGAAGTGCCTCCCAAGGCATTAAAAGAGGCGCTTCAACGCCAACCCAATGGCGCTTTTCTGGTGCAGGGCATGGGGCCGTTGGCCATTCATGGGCAGGCCAGGCTGGGTCGATTGCTGTTTGCCCATGGCGCAGGGGCTGGTCAGCAGTCTCCCTTCATGCGTCAATTTGTCACCTCGCTGGCGGCTCAGGGTGTTCAGGTTTTATGTGTTGATTTCCCCTATATGCAGCAGATGCAGGAAACCGGCAAACGTCGACCGCCGCCACCTATCGCCCAGACCCTTGACCAGTTTGCCCAATGGTATGCGCTACTTGCTGACCTATTTGACGAACCGCTATGGATTGGAGGCAAATCGATGGGCGGCCGTGTGGCGACCCTATTTGCCAGTAAACAGCCAACCAGTAACCCGCTAGCCAGTGAACTGTCCTCTGATAGCGCGGTGCCGGGAGTGGTGGTCGCAGGTTACCCGTTTCATCCTATTAAAGCGTCTGACAAGCTACGCCTGGATCACTGGCCTGCAATTGCCTGCCCCATGCTGATTTTACAGGGCGAGCGTGACCCCTTCGGTACTCAAGACGAGGTAGCCGGCTATACATTGCCGTCGAACGTGCAGCTTGCTTGGCTGAGGGATGGCGACCATGACTTCAAGCCGCGGCGATTTTCTGGCCTGACCCAAACGGTTTTGATTGACGAAGCTACCCAAGTTGCGGCATCCTTCGTCCGCGCTCATGGCACAGGCCTTACGTAAGAGAGTAACGCGCTGTTTTAAATCCTAGTTTAGACGACAGTTTTTAAACGCAGCATGTTGACATTCGGTAAGCCTTCTGTAGAATGCAGCGCCACGTGACCAGCGGGTGGTTAGCTCAGTTGGGAGAGCACCAGCCTTACAAGCTGGGGGTCACTGGTTCGAACCCAGTACCACCCACCATCTTAAGTTGTTGAAAGATGGTCTGGAAGTGTGAAAGTAGTACCTAGTACGACTTGTATTTGATGTGCATAGCGGACCGGTAGTTCAGTCGGTTAGAATGCCGGCCTGTCACGCCGGAGGTCGCGAGTTCGAGTCTCGTCCGGTCCGCCATCATCAAATCAACGTCTGCTAAAAGTTGTTATCGCAATTCGGACCGGTAGTTCAGTCGGTTAGAATGCCGGCCTGTCACGCCGGAGGTCGCGAGTTCGAGTCTCGTCCGGTCCGCCACGATAACTGCTAAGCCAAGCTGGTGAGAACTAAGCTGGTGAGAAAAAGTTGGTAAGCACAGCAAATACTTACCAATAGATTGGGTGGTTAGCTCAGTTGGGAGAGCACCAGCCTTACAAGCTGGGGGTCACTGGTTCGAACCCAGTACCACCCACCATCGCCTACCTTTTAGAAGCGCCTCTGAACCGCTTATAACTGTTAGCTTTGATGGTTGTTTTGAAAGTGCTTTAACGTGGACCGGTAGTTCAGTCGGTTAGAATGCCGGCCTGTCACGCCGGAGGTCGCGAGTTCGAGTCTCGTCCGGTCCGCCATTAAGCATTTTGTTGTTAGCCATTTGTGTTGTTAACAACCTGTCGGCATCTGCCGAACGAATTCAAAAAAAGCCCGGATCATTGATCCGGGCTTTTTCGTATGTCTGCGTGTTAATGGGCAGTTTTTTAGCCTGTAATCGCGGCAACACCGGCTTTGGCAACCTGCACATCCTGGTCGGGTTTTACGCCGGAAATGCCCACAGCGCCCACTACATGGCCATCAACCGTAATTGGCACGCCGCCTGAGAGCAGGCCTTGCAGCGGTGCGGTGACAAACGCAGTGCGGCCGCCATTAATCATCTCTTCAAACACCTGGGTCTCTTTACGGCCTAGCGCTGCACTGCGTGCTTTGTGAGTAGCGACTTCGGCACTGAACGGGGCCGCGCCATCCAAACGCCGCAGCGCCAATAAATGGCCTCCGTCGTCGGTCACCGCGATGGTTACCGGCCAGTTATTACTGTCCGCCTCTTTCTGTGCGGCATCGAGTACGTTGATCACATCGGCCTGAGCGAGAATGGCTTTTGTTTGCATATTTAAATCCTTGTTAAGGGAGAGAGTGAAGTGGCCGCGCGGTTCAGGTCTGCGCGGCCGGGGGTTAAACGTTAGTGTTGAAGCGCTAGCTGAGCGCGGCATCGACGATTTCAACCCAGTGGCGTACCGGAGTGCGATTGGCGCCCGCCAAGTGGGTTTGGCAGCCGATATTGGCCGTTACGATCACTTCCGGCTCACCGGCCTCCAGGGCGTTGAGCTTATTGTCACGCAGCTGGGTGGCCAGCTCTGGTTGAGTGATCGAATAGGTACCCGCCGATCCGCAGCAAAGATGCCCATCCTGCACCGGGGTTAACGCAAAGCCAAGCTTGCTCAGCACGCCTTCGACTGCACCGTTAAGCTTCTGGGCGTGCTGTAGCGTGCAGGGGCAGTGGAACGCCAGTCGTTGTGACGCGTTAACGTTCAAGGCGTCCAGCGGCTCATTGCGCAGGATTTCGACGATATCTTTGGCTAGAGCGCTCACCTTTTGCGCTTTAACGGCGTAGTCAGGGTCATCCTTGAGCATGTAACCATACTCTTTGACAAAGGCGCCGCAGCCACTGGCGGTTTGAACGATGGCTTCGGTGCCTTGCTCAATGTACGGCCACCAGGCATCAATGTTGGCGCGCATGCGCGCACGGCCATCGTCCTGGGCATTAAGGTGGAAATCAACGGCGCCACAGCAGCCCGCTTCAGCCACCGGCGTTACGCTAATGCCCAGCCGATCAAGAATGCGCGAAGTGGCAGCATTGGTGTTGGGTGACAGCCCCGGCTGAACGCAGCCTTCCAGTATTAATACCCGCCGGGTATGGCGGTTGGCATCCGGGCGTTCGCCTGCATCTATCGGCGCTGCGGGCATTTTATTGCGCAGCTTGCTAGGCACCAGTGGTTTAAAGGTTTGCCCCAGTTTTAGCAGCGCTTGGAAACGTTTAGGCTCGACCATCATTTTTCGCAGCGCATAGCGCTGGGCCCGCTCAGCTGTCGGGCGAGGAACGCGCCGCTCAATTTCGGCACGGCCAATGTTGAGCAGCTTGTGGTACTCCACGCCGGAAGGGCAGGTGGTTTCACAGTTAAGACAGGTAAGGCAGCGGTCAAGGTGCAGGCGCGTCTCATCGGTGACCTGGTCGTCATCGTCGCGGCTCTCCAGCAGCTCCTTCATCAAATAGATGCGCCCACGGGGGCCATCGCGCTCATCCCCTAACAGCTGGTACGTCGGGCAGGTGGCGTTACAAAAACCGCAGTGAACGCAGGTGCGCAGAATGCGCTCCGCTTCTTGAATATGCGGTTTCTGAAGGTCGGCATCGGTAAAGTGCGTCTGCATGTCAGCTCTCCTGATTAAAACGCCGCATAAAGACGACCGGGGTTAAAAATGCCATGGGCATCCAGCTCCGCCTTTAGATTACGATGATATTTCCCCACCACGGCATTGAGCGGTGTGAACGGCTCTGCGGCGCCGCCCTGGAGCTTGGGTGTGTAGCAAGTGGCGTGGCCGCCTACTGCGCGACAGGCATCGCGTAGGGTGCTGGCATCCAGGGTGGTTTTTACCCAGCGCTGGCTACCGGCCCAATCGTAAAAAATATCGGCCTCGGGAATATCCAGCGCCAACGGTGCTGTATTTGGCGGTAGTGACAAGCGCCATAGCGCTTGGCCGTTGTTACAGGCGAAGAAAGCGTGAGTATGGTCGCGCAGCTCCTGCCAGAAGTTAGCATCAAGCGGCTCGCCGCCTAGGCTTGCCTGAGTCGCGCTAACAGAGCTTTTGCCGCCTTCCAAACGCAAAAACAGTTCGCCGTGGTGCCAAGCTGCGGCGGTAATCGGCAGCGGCTTTCGACCCGGTTCGGCGAGTTTTTTGAGTGCCTCATCCAGCCCGACGGTTAAGCGCAGGCTGTGAGTCGCGGTGGGAATAGGCAGCACTTTAAAGGAGATATCGGTCAATACGCCGAGCGTACCCTGGGCGCCTGCCATCAGGCGCGACAGGTCGTAACCGGCGACATTTTTCATTACTTCGCCGCCAAAGCGGAGCAGCTTGCCCTCCTGGGTGATGATTCGCGTGCCCAGCACAAAGTCTCGTGCAGCACCTGCCCAGGGGCGGCGTGGGCCGGAGAGGCCGGTGGCCACGGCGCCGCCAATGGTGGAAGCCTCACCAAACATGGGGGGCTCAAAGCCCAGCATTTGGTGCTTCTCGGCCAGCACTTCCTGCAGGTCGCTGAGTCGCGTGCCGGCGCGCACGGTCACCACCAGTTCCACCGGGTCGTAGCTCACAATGCCACTATGTTCGGCCATCTGCAGTGCTTGGCCTTCCACCGGTCGGCCATAGAAGGCGCGGGTATCTCCGCCTACAATGCGAAGCGGTGTGCGTGCGTCATAGGCACTGCGAACCTGTTCACACAAGGCGCCAGCGATATCGCGGTCGGCAATCGCTCGTTCAGTCATGGTCTTTCCCACTATTGGTCTTTTCCATTATTCGTTTTGGCTAATTATTATCACGGCTAGGCTAGCGGCTAGAAACGCGGCAGCTCCGGGTGCGGTAGTTCGTTGTTATGCACATGCATAGCGCCAAACTCAGCGCAGCGCGCCAGCGTCGGAATGTTTTTGCCGGGGTTGAGCAGTCGCTGTGGATCAAAGGCAGCCTTCAAGGCATGAAAAACGCTGATTTCATCCGCCTGGAATTGGCTGCACATTTGATTGATCTTTTCGCGCCCTACGCCATGCTCGCCGGTGATCGAACCGCCCGCGGCTACGCAGAGTTCCAGAATCTTACCGCCCACCTCTTCGGCAAGCGCCAGCTGGCCTTCTTTATTGGCATCAAACAGAATCAGCGGGTGCATATTGCCATCGCCGGCGTGGAACACGTTGGCCACCGCCAGGCCGCTCTCTTCAGAAAGTGCGGCAATGCCTTTCAGCACTCGGGGTAGCTCGCGGCGGGGAATAGTGCCATCCATGCAGTAGTAATCCGGCGACATGCGGCCCACCGCAGGGAAGGCGTTCTTACGCCCAGCCCAGAACTTGGCGCGCTCGGCTTCATCGCGAGCCTGCTGAATATCGGTGGCACCCGCGGCTTCCAGTACGCGGCGCACGGTATCGCAGTCGTCGTCTACGTCAGCTTCAACGCCATCCAGCTCGCAGAGCAGAATCGCTTCTGCTTCCACTGGGTAGCCTGCTTTGATGAAATCCTCGGCGGCTTTAATTGCCAGTTTATCCATCATCTCTAAGCCGCCGGGAATAATGCCTGCCGCTATGATATCGCCGACGGCGCGTCCGGCTTTCTCAATGTCATCGAAGCTCGCCATCAGCACTTTGGCGGTTTCCGGCTTGGGCAGCAGCTTGACGGTAATCTCCGTGACGACGCCGAGCATGCCCTCTGAGCCGTTCATCAATGCCAGTAGGTCAAAGCCCGGCGCATCAAAAGACTCCGCGCCCAGGGTCATGTGCTCGCCCTCGATGGTGAGCACGTCCACGCGCATGACGTTATGCACCGTTAGGCCATATTTTAAGCAGTGCACGCCGCCGGCATTTTCCGCCACATTGCCACCAATGGAGCAGGCAATTTGCGAAGAGGGATCCGGCGCGTAGTAGAGGCCGTAAGGCGCAGCGGCTTCGGAAATTGCCAGGTTGCGCACGCCGGGTTGAACCCGCGCCAGGCGGGCATCAGGATCGACTTTAAGAATTTGGTTAAAGCGCGACATCACTAGTAGCACGCCCTGTTCCAGCGGCAGCGCGCCGCCGGAAAGTCCGGTACCCGCGCCGCGGGTGACTACGGGCACGCTAAGCGCATGGCAGCGCTTGAGCAGCTCTTTCACCTGGTCAAAGGTTTCAGGCAGCGCCACCAGCATAGGTAGCACGCGGTAGGCCGCCAGCCCATCGCACTCAAAGGGGCGCAGGTCTTCTTCACGGTGCAGCAGCGTCATGTCGGGGACGGCTTGCTGCAGGTCGGTTAAAACCTCGCTTTTATCGCGCCGAACCAGTTCGCCGTCCAGGCGCTCATCAAAGAGGATATTCATTAAGACATCCCATGCTTATTATCGTTAAAGGTAAATGCTAAAACGGTCTGTAGATAACATGGCCTCAATTTGGGCTTTTTTTACCCGCCTGTCTAGGTTGTGGTGCATTGGTCTGACCAGTAATTAGTCGACTGTGTTGTCTTCTTTGTTTAGTACTGGGTTAAGTACTGGCAAGCTGGACATAAAGCCCATCAGGAGAGCTAACATGCCAGAGGAGAATCAAGCTTTGTCGCCCGGGCTGCGAATGCCGGATCAGGTGGCTACCCGGCTTGAGCGTTTAATTCTTGATGGCGTTTTTCGACCCGGCCAACTGCTTCCTTCTGAACGGCGGCTGTGCGATCGGCTGGGCGTCTCACGTGCTTCGTTGCGCGAGGGGTTGAGAATTCTGCGCAGTAAAGGAATTATCGATACCCGCCAGGGCCATGGCTCGACGGTTGCCACGCTTTTACCGGTGGGTAACCAAAGCCCATTGATGCACCTGTTTAAAGATCATCCGCGCACGCTATTTGACCTGTTAGAGGTGCGCGCCTTGCTGGAAGGGGAGTCGGCGCGGTTAGCCGCGAGTCGTGGCACCTCCGCCGACCGGGTGCTGATCACCCGACGCTATCGCGAAATGGCCGACTACGCGGAAAGTGCAGAAACCATTGATGTCGAGCGCCTAGCTCGACTTGATCACGCCTTTCACCTGGCGGTTTCCCAGGCATCCCACAACCCGGTGTTGGTGCATACGCTGCAGAGCCTGACCGATTTACTGCTCAGCTCGGTATTTGCCTCGGTCAAGCATCTTTATCACTTGCCGGCGCCCAGAACGATGATCAATCAGCAGCATGCGCAGCTGCATGAGGCGGTAGTCAACGGCGAGGCGGAGCAGGCAGAACAGGTGGCGCTGGAGCACCTCTCCAGCATTAGCCAACTGCTGCGCGATTTAGAAGAGGAGCACGAACGGCTAGAGCGCTCCTCAATGCGCCTTGAAGAGTGGCAGTAGTTCAATCATTAATACACCAACAACAACCCAGGAGGTCAACGTGGCCATTTATCAATACGGCGAGTATCGGCCCGATATTCAGGACGACGTGTATATTGCAGAAACGGCGGATGTTATCGGCCAGGTCACTTTAAAAGCACGCTCAAGTGTCTGGTATCAGGCCGTGTTGCGCGGTGATAGCGACCATCTTGAAATAGGCGAAGAGAGCAATATCCAGGATGGCGCGGTTCTCCACGCTGACCCAGGCTTTCCGCTGAAAGTAGGCAAAGGGGTGACGGTCGGGCATCAGGCCATGCTGCATGGCTGCACCGTTGGCGATGACTGTTTAATCGGTATACAGGCGGTAGTGCTCAATGGCGCGGTGATTGGTGAAAATAGCCTGGTCGGTGCCGGTGCTTTTATTAAGGAAGGCGCGGTGTTTCCGCCCAACTCGTTAATCGTTGGCTCGCCTGCCAAAGTAGTGCGGGCGCTTTCCGATGAGGCCATTGCGGGTTTGAAAAATAATGCCCAAGGCTATGTCGAGCGCGGTATGCGCCATAGTCAGGAGCTAAAGCGAATAGACTGACGCTAGCTGGCTAGATTGATCACACCAAAACGACAAAACCCCCAGGTTTAGGCCTGGGGGTTTGCGGTTCTAGCGTAGTGGTTACGACCGCTACATCACATCAACGGGTCCGTGACCCCAATCACGTAGAACGCCACCAGCGCGATGATGCCGGTAAAGATGAGGTAGTAGATGGTGGGCAGAATCGTCTTACGGATTGTAGCCCCTTCGCGGCCTAACAAGCCGACCGTTGCCGATGCTGCGACTACGTTATGGATGGCGATCATATTACCCGCCGCTGCACCCACTGCCTGCAGCGCTACCATCATGGCCGTGGAAAGCCCCAGAGTTTCCGCAACGCTAAACTGGAATTCCGCCAGCATCAGGTTGGAGACCGTGTTGGAGCCTGCAATGAAGGCGCCCATCGCCCCTACCATTGGCGCAAAGAAGGGGTAAATACCGCCAACGCTATCAGCCACTGCCTGGGCCATCATTACCGGCATTGAAACAAGGTCTGCGCCGTTAACGCCGGAGTTGATCAAGATGCGCACCATCGGCACGGTAAAGATCAAAACGAAACCCGCCCCAAAAATCGTTTTGGTAGATTCAGACACCGCAGCGCTAATCTTTTGCGGATTCATGCGGTGCAGGAAATAGGTCACAATGACCACGGCAATTATAATACCGCCGGGCAAGTAGAGCGGCTGAACCCCACCGCTGATGCCCGCTTCACCAAGAATATTGTTCCAACTGAGGTTAATAGAGGTAAGTGCTGTTTTGAGGGGCTCAATAATGCGAGAGGCCACTAAAAACAGTGCGAGCAGCACATAGGGTACCCAGCCTTTAAAGGTGGACATCGGCGCTCTGCCGACAACGTCGTCAAGCTTGATCTGCAGGTTGCCGATCCACTCGTCTGGCCAAGAAGAGGACTCGGGGAAATCCCAGGTATCTTTAGGCATCAGAAAGCCGCGTTTGGCAGCGGGTACGACAATCGCCAAGCCCACCATCGCGCCGATCATTGACGGGAATTCAGGGCCCAAAAGCACGCCCACCAGCATGTAAGGCACTACAAAGCAGATACCGGTAAAGATGGCGAAGGGGGTAATCGACAGTCCTTCTTTCCAGGAGCGGTTGGCGCCGAAGAAGCGCACCATCACGGTAACGAGAATCAGCGGCATTAAAATGCCCACGATGCCGTGAGTAATCGCCACTTCGCTGGTGACAAGTTGGAAGAAGACATCCCAGCTTGAGCCTACCGAGTCGAGTTCGGCGCTAATGCCAGCACGATCCAGGCCACTACCGACCCCGACCACAATAGGCGTGCCCACCGCACCAAACGAGACCGGCGTCGATTGAATCATCATGCCCACGACCACCGCCGCCAGCGCCGGAAAGCCAAGAGCGACCATTAGCGGTGCCGCAACGGCGGCGGGCGTACCGAAGCCTGACGCCCCTTCGATAAAGCAGCCGAACAGCCAGGCAACAATCAGCGCCTGTACGCGACGGTCAGGGCTAATGCCTGAAAAGCCATTACGGATAGCGGTGATGCCACCGGAGTGCTTAAGGGTGTTAAGCAGCAGTATGGCGCCAAAGATGATCCACAAAAGACCCGCAGTTTGAATCAGGCCTTGAATGGTCGACGCCGCCACGCGGCTAAAGGACATATCCCAAGCGGTTAAGCCAATAATGGCCGCGGTCAGGAAAACAATCGGCATCGCTATCTTGGCAGGTATTTTAAACCCTATGAGCAAAATACCGGCCAGCAACAGCGGCAGGAAAGCCAGAAGTGCAAGTATCGTTTCATTCATGGAAGGAACTGCCCCTTGTTATTGATTTGGTATGCTCCGCAATTTCCGTCTAGCAGTTGTACCGCCAGTCGGGTGTAGGTGAAAGATACGATTAGGCTAACCATATGACTACATTGGAAAATTGGTCTTACCACTGAAGTGCTTGTTTGATAGCTGGTTTTACACGGCTGTTGTTTTCTTATGTGTATGTTCTTAAATGGTTTTTTGATGAATGGCTGGAAGTCTAAACGCGCTGAGTCATTAGACTAATAGACAGTACAGTTGCCAGCAAAAGGATAAGTACAGAACTCGCCAGTTGCGTCATAGCTGGCTTACGCTCATTGTTATCGGCTGAAGTGCTGTTTATTCACTATGATCAACCACACGGAGGTTATGACAGTGGCAATGACTCTTTATGATCTTTGCGGCCGGGACGAACGGCTCCGCTTCTCACCTTATTGCTGGCGCGTACGTATGGCACTCGCCCATAAAGGGCTGGAATTCACCTCCGTAGCGTGGCGATTCCTCGATAAAGAAGCGCTGGCGTTTGCCAACTACGACAAAGTGCCGGTGCTTTGTGACGGCGATCAGGTCGTTACCGACAGTTTCGAGATCATGCGCTACCTGGATAAGGCGTATCCCGAGGCATCCGTGTTGGGTGAAGGCGTCAGCTATCAGCGGGTATTACTGTTCAAATACTTTGTTGAGCGCAGCGTGAATCCTGCGCTATTCCGCATTATCGGCATGGATTTATTTGCCGCCGTCCACCCCGAAGACCGTAGTTATTTCCGTGAAACCCGCGAAGCGCGGTTTGGCTGCACGCTTGAAGAGTTCCAACAACCCGAAAAAGGTAAGCAGCAGCTTAAGCAGGCGCTGGCACCGGTGCGTGACCTGCTGCGGGAGAGCGCATTTTTAGACGGTGATGCACCCAGCGGCTCAGATTACCTTCTGTTTGGCAGTATGATGTGGGCTCACGTCGTATCGACACAGGCGGTAGTCGAGCCTGGCGACCCGGTGGATGAGTGGTTTAAGCGTATGCTCAGCGTGCACAATGGGGCTGCCGGTAATGCCATAACCGTACGCGATATATAGCGCTAACGGCTGGATGACCTGATCAGGGCGGTACGCTAAGGTACCGCCCGATAAATTTTGAAAGCTTGGTAGGCTCATGGCGAGTGAATCAAGGTTTTCAACAAGGAGATGGCAATGATTGACCTGTATTATTGGACAACACCTAACGGCCATAAAATCTCCATTATGCTCGAAGAGGCCAATCTGGCGTACCGAGTGAAGCCGATTAATATTGGCCGAGGTGAGCAGTTTGATCCTGAATTTCTCACTATTGCCCCCAATAACCGCATTCCCGCTATTGTCGATCACTCACCACAGGATGGCGGCCAGCCGCTGTCGATGTTTGAGTCTGGCGCAATCCTTGAGTACCTGGCCGACAAGAGTGGCCTTTTCTTACCCGCGTCTGGTCGCGAACGCTATATCGTATTGCAGTGGCTGCACTGGCAAATGGGCGGGCTAGGGCCCATGGCAGGCCAAAATCACCACTTTTGCCACTATGCGCCGCAAAAGATCGATTACGCCATTGAACGTTACGTGCGTGAAACCAATCGGCTTTATAGCGTATTAGACCAACGTTTGGCGCATCATACTTATGTGGGTGGTGATGACTACTCGATTGCCGATATGGCGATCTATCCCTGGATTGTGCCTTGGGAAAAACAGCGTCAAACCTTGGAAGAGTTTCCTGATTTAGAGCGCTGGTTTGACATGATCAAAGCACGCCCAGCCGTACGTAGAGCTTACGCATTGGTCGAAGATGTTAACCCCCAGTCCGGCGTAGAAATGGATGAGCAGGCGCGTAAGCATTTGTTCGGTAACCGCTAGTAGCAGGCTACACTCAGTCTTACTAACGATCTGCGAGTGAGCAGGCGCAGCATGAAGAAAAATCATGTTGCGCTGCACAAAAAGCACTGCTAGCTTTAAGGACAGCAGAGGCAAAAGCCTGGCTAAGAACCGCCTAATCAAGGCGTGTTTATGTGCTAGCTCACTCTTGGAGATACGATTATGAATAAAGCGACTGAGAAAACCACGCAACAGTTTGAGTCTATTTTTGTTTCACCGATGCGCTCGTACACGCTGATAGCGCTTGACTACTATGACCAGCTGTTTACAGCCCAGATGGACGCCGCACGTGCCTACTCGGATATGGCGATCTCGCAAGCGCGCACCTGGCTTGATGTAAAAGACGCAGACAGCTTCAAGAAAGCCATGGAAAGCCAGCAGAAAACGGCAAGTAATTTTATGGAGCGTGTGAAAGGAGACACAGAAAAAGTGACCTCCATTTGCAAAAGCTTTGCTGAAGATAGCCAGAAGCAAGTAGAAGAAACCACTAAGAAAGCGGTAGAGACTGCCAAGCAGTAATCGAATAGGCAGACGTCGAAAAGTAGTACCGCTAAATTGCGCCGCGCCCCAATGGGCGCGGCGTTTCTGTATACAAAATGAGCGCTTATCCTGTGTTGTTTAACACTAGGATTTTGTCGCCCGGTCAATTAAGCGTAAACGTGCAATACGGATGATCTGCTCAATAGCCGTTTCCCGTTCGGTGGCCGTATCGTTGTTCAGGCGCTCTTCAAAGGCGGCTAGAATGGCGTGCCGATCCAGCCCTTTAACGGCAATGACAAACGGAAAGCCAAATTTCTCCTTGTACGTCGTATTGAGGTATTCAAAGCGCGCGAATTCCTCAGGGCTGCATTGATCAAGCCCGGCGCCTGCTTGCTCGCTGGTTGAGTCTTGGGTTAACTCACCGGCCATAGCAGCTTTGCCTGCAAGGTCAGGGTGCGCCTGAATCACCTTGATTTGCTGTTCACTGCTCGCCTGCTGCAACATAAGCCCCATCAGCTCGGCTAATGCGTCAGGCTCGTCGTGGGCTTCAGTCAGGCCGTGCTGCCAGGCCGCTTCGGCCACCCAGGGGGAGTGCTCATAAACATCTCCATAGTGATGGGTAAGCATTTCAAGGCTGCACTTGCTGGGCGCGGGTGAAAGCAGTAACGGCTGTGATGTTGGCACTGGCACTCTCCAAAGCGGGCAATGTTAAAGCGTCGTTGATTCACAATGTGCGGGGATGGAATTACTGTATACAACAAATAGTATCAAAGGTACTCTTTGACCAATTGGTCAAACAACGCTATCAATAAGGAGTGGCTATGGGACGCTTAACCACCCACGTACTGGATACCGCCCAAGGTCAGCCAGGCCAGGGGATTACTATCGAAGTATTCCGCCTTACCGGTAATGAGCGCCAACATCTCAGTACCGTAGTCACTAACAGCGACGGCCGCTGCGATGCACCTATTCTAGAGGGCGATGCGCTAACGGCGGGAGAGTATGAGCTGGTGTTCCATGCCGGCGACTATCTGCGTGCCCAAGGTAGTGAGGCTAATGAGCCGCGCTTTTTGGACGTTATCCCGCTGCGTTTTGGCGTCGCTGATGCCAGCCAGCACTATCATGTGCCACTGCTGCTTTCACCGTATGGCTATTCCACCTACCGCGGTAGTTAAGAGGGCCGGGCATGCAAGCTTATATTATTGATTTTGTGAACCTGTTGCTGCGCTGGCTGCATGTGATTGCGGCCATCGCCTGGATCGGCGAGTCGATCTACTTTGTAATGCTGGATAATAGCCTGCGCGCACCGAAGGCAGAGGAAGATCGCGACAAGGGCGTGTTTGGCGAAATGTGGTCGGTGCATGGCGGCGGTTTCTACCACAACCAGAAGTACGCCACGGCACCGGCCAAGCTGCCCAATGATCTGCACTGGTCATTCTGGAAAGCCTACACCACCTGGCTTTCCGGCTTTGCGCTGTTCGTCATTCTCTACATGGTTAATCCGGGCTTCTATCTGGTAAACCCCAATAGTCCCTGGGAGTGGGCCGCCAACATGACGGGCTGGCAGGCCAACCTGCTGGCGCTGGCATTTTTGCTGGGTGGTTGGGTGGTTTATAACGAGCTGTGTAAACGCATTAGCCCCAATATGGATCGTGACGGCCTGCTCAGCGTTGCGGTTGCCGTAATGATGGTGGTCGTTGCCTACCTGAGCACGCAGATGTTCACTGGTCGGGCAGCCTTCCTGCTCACAGGGGCGGTAATGGCGACGGCAATGTCGGCTAACGTCTTTTTCTGGATTATTCCCGGCCAGCGCCGCATGGTAAAAGCCATGAAGGCGGGCGACGCGCCTAATCCTTTGGATGGCAAACGCGGCAAGCAGCGCTCGGTGCATAATACCTACTTCACGCTGCCGGTCGTGTTGTTGATGGTGAGTAATCACTACTCCTTTATCTACTCCCATGAGCTTGCCTGGGTCGTGATGGTGTTGTTTATCTTTGCCGGTGCTTTGATTCGTCAATTCTTTGTGTTGATGCATGCAGGCAAAACCCAGCCAGCGTATCCCGCCGTTGGGGTAGGGCTCATTCTGTTAGCCTTTTGGGTGGCCGCACCAAGTTCATCGCCGCCTAGTGGTAATGACGGCGTGCAAGGGCCGGATCAGGCGCAAATCACCGGCTTGATTGAGCAGCACTGTGTTCAGTGTCATGCTCGCAACCCTGAACATGCCGGATTTTCGGCACCGCCCGCCGGGTTTGCTTTCGAAAGCTGGGATGAAATTCTGGGGCAGAAAACGCAGATTCAGCAGGTCGTGGCCAGCCGCTATATGCCGTTAGGCAATATGACCAACATGAGCGATGAAGAGCGCGATATCATTGCTGCTTGGGAGGAGTAATCAGAGAGGCTAACTATGAGTGATGCGCAGGCGCCGGAGAAACGGCGCGCTACTGCTAAAGAAGCTAAAACTAGCAAAGAGGGTGATGAGCGCCACGACGCCATTTATCGCTCCGTGAGCGATGCTATCGTCGAGCAGCGTTTAAAGCCCGGCGCACGGTTGCGCGAAGATGCGCTGGCGGATGTCTTTGGCATTAGCCGCACCGGTATTCGTAAAACCCTGCAGCGCCTGGCGCTGGAGCAGTTAGTCACGCTGACACCGCGCCGAGGCGCCAGCGTCACTCGGCCCACTGCCGATGAAGCCAAAGACGTTTTCGATGCCCGCCAGTTAATCGAGTGCGGGTTAATGCCCGACGTATCCCGGCGCATGGGCGAAAAAGAGGCCGCGGAGCTGCGCGAAATGGCTCGCGAAGAGCGCCAAGCGCTGCGTAGTGGCCAGCAGAGCGTGGCCATTCGGCTATCGGCAGACTTCCATGTGCGCTTAGCGCAGCTATCAGGCAACGCCACCCTGGCAGAGTTTGTCGAGCGGCTCTGCTCCCGCTCATCGCTGATACTCGCCGTCTACGGCCATCGTGGCCACTTAGGCTGTGAATCCCACGACCACGACGATCTGATCGGCTATCTGGAAGCAGGCAACGGCGAGCGCGCCAAAGCCTTTATGAGCCGCCACCTAAAAGCCATCGAAGCGTCACTCTCCATGGTGGAAGAGGAAGAAAACGTGCCGGATTTGCAGCAGATATTTGGGGGTTAAGCACGGTTGTGTCGGATCGCTAAAAAACAGCGCCTGGGGCTTATGTAAGAAGGGCTTATTAAAGAGGGCTTACATCAAGCGCCAAAAGGCGTCGACCAGCGGGTTCTTTAGGTTTTTCTTGAGGGTAAATAAACCAATATCGTAGGGCTCCAGTTCCGGCGTCACGTCGAGCACGCGGATGCGATCCACCAAGGGGCTGTTGTCGAGAACGATTTTTGGCACCACGCCAATGCCAAAGCCCAAGCTCACCATACTCACAATGGCTTCATTACCGGTGACCTGTGCATAAATGCGCGGGGAGACATCCAGCTGGCGAAACCACTCATCCACACGGGCTCTTGAGACACCACTCTCTGATAGAATCATCGGGATGCTCGCCCACTCTTCCGGTGTGGTTGGCGTGTTCGTTGGCACATTCGGCACCTGCTGCTCAATGGGCGCAATAAACAGCAAAGGCGACGTGGCAATGGATTTAAACGCCAGGCCGCGCGGTAAGTTGGCAGGCTGGGCCGCGATGCTAAGATCCTCTTTACCGTCCAGAACATGCGCAATCGCGTGTTCTGGATCCCCTGTGCGCAGCTTGATTTCTATGATCGGGTAGGCAATACGAAAGCGGCGCAGGAGTTCGTGCAAAAAGCTGTAGCTGGCGGTGACGGAGCCATACAGGCTGATTTCCCCGCTTAATTGATCAGGATTGTCCGTCAATTCATGACGAATCAAATTCCATTGGCTGCTGGCATCGCGGGCGTACTTGAGAAACTTTTGCCCCTCCTGAGTCAACACCACCGTACGGTTGTCGCGATTAAACAGCGACACCCCCAGTTCCTCTTCTAAATGCCGAATATTGCGCGACAAGGCAGAAATGCTGACATAGCACTCATCGCTGGCGCGCCCGAAATGCAGGGTTTCTGCCAAGGCGAGGAACTGTTTTAAAATTTTAAAATTCATAAACGCCATGATAATTGAGTTTTGCAAAAAAAGGGACATGCTGTTGCAAATATATCAATTTAAGAAATGGTCATTTTTGGTTAGATTAGCCTTACTCACATAACGCTGGATCACCCATCTAGCGGCTATGTCACTCTTTTAAGTACCGGTTTTAGCATCGGTGTGCCTCACATCGATGTCACGATCATAAACATTAGGATGCTAACGATGGCTAACTACTTCAATACGCTGCCGCTCCGCGAGCAACTGGCTCAACTCGCCAAATGTCGTTTCATGTACAGCTCTGAATTTGCCGATGGCGTAGAAGCGCTGAAAGGCAAAAAAATGGTCGTGATCGGCTGTGGCGCCCAAGGCCTCAACCAAGGCTTGAACCTACGCGACAGCGGCTTAGACGTCTCTTACGCACTGCGCCCTGAAGCCATTGAACAAAAACGTCAGTCCTGGAAAAACGCCACCGAAAACGGCTTTACTGTCGGTACCTACGAAGAGTTGATCCCCACGGCCGACGTGGTTTTGAACCTGACGCCCGATAAGCAGCACACCTCTGTTGTGACGGCGGTAATGCCGCTGATGAAAGAGGGCGCCTGCCTATCTTACTCCCACGGTTTCAACATCGTAGAAGAGGGCATGAAAATCCGTGATGACTTAACCGTCATCATGGTAGCGCCCAAGTGCCCAGGTTCTGAAGTTCGCGCTGAATACGTGCGTGGTTTCGGCGTTCCCACCTTGATCGCCGTTCACGAAGCCAATGATCCCAAAGGCGAAGGCCTTGCCCTGGCAAAAGCCTACGCAGTGGGCACTGGCGGCCACAAAGCCGGCGTACTGATGTCCTCTTTCATCGCGGAAGTTAAATCCGACCTGATGGGTGAGCAGACGATCCTTTGCGGCATGCTGCAAACCGGCTCTATCCTTTGCTTCGACAAAATGATCGAAGAGGGCATCGAACCTGGCTACGCCTCTAAGCTGATCCAGTACGGCTGGGAAAACATCACAGAAGCATTGAAGTACGGCGGCGTGACCAACATGCTGGATCGTCTCTCTAACCCAGCCAAGATCAAAGCTTTTGATCTTGCTGAAGAGCTGAAAGAGATCATGCGTCCGCTCTACAATAAGCACCAGGACGACATCATGAGCGGCCACTTCTCGCACACGATGATGGAAGACTGGGCGAACGATGACGCTAACCTGCACAAATGGCGTGCAGAAACAGCAGAAACCAACTTCGAGAAAACGCCTGCGGGTGACGTAGAGATTACAGAACAGGAATACTTCGACAACGGTATCTTGATGGTAGCGATGGTTAAAGCGGGCGTTGAGCTTGCTTTCGAAACCATGACGGCGGCCGGCATCATCGCCGAGTCTGCTTACTATGAATCTCTCCACGAAACGCCACTGATCGCCAACACTATCGCGCGTAAGAAACTGTACGAGATGAACGCGACCATCTCTGACACGGCGGAATACGGTTGCTACCTCTACAACCACGCCTGTGTACCGCTCTTGGCTGACTTTATGAAAGGCATCAAATCCGATGTTATTGGTAAAGGCCTGAATGTAGATGACAATGGCGTAGATAACGCCCGTTTAATCGAAGTCAACGATGCGCTTCGCGCTCACCCGGTTGAAGCCGTGGGCGCAGTGCTGCGTGGCCATATGGCGGACATGAAGAAGATCGTTTAATCGGCTGATTAAATGATAGACCGCTAAGTCATCTAAAAAGCCGAGATATCGCCACGATATTCTCGGCTTTTTTGTCTCATTACATGCGAACACTGACTTTTTCCAAACAATAAGGAACACATTGATGGAGCCTTCAAGCCGCTTAGAGCGTATTCAGCTAAACAAAGCGACGATCAGTTTTGATGATCGCTTCACCCTAAGCGAGATTGATTGGATCATTGAACCCCACCAGCATTGGGTTATCACTGGCACCAATGGCTCAGGCAAATCGGCCCTGGCGGCAGCGTTGGCTGGCGTTGGTAAGATTGAAGCGGGCACTATTCAAGGGCTTCCCAAAAACATTGGCTTGGTCTCTTTCGAAGCGCAGGCCGAGCTCATCGCCAAAGAGCTAAAAAAAGACGATGCCGATATCATGGATGTCATCTCACTCGGCACACCCGTTAGTGAAATGATTTTCGAGCAGTGCCAAGACCCTGAACTTGCCAGCGAGCTGGTCGATAAGTTCGGTCTTACGAAGCTACTCGACCGCGCCTTTCGTAAGCTCTCCACGGGCGAAACCCGAAAAGTCATGCTGATTCGTGCACTGTCGAGCAAGCCGGACTTGCTGATTTTAGACGAGCCGTTTGATGGTTTGGACGTCGACACCCTAGCCATGCTGCAAGCCCATCTCGCCTCCATCATAGACACCGTTCCCATGGTGATGGTGCTGAATCGCTTTGATGAGATGCCAGACTTTATCACTCACGTGGCTTATCTGGATAAAGAGCGTTTAGAGAAAAAGAGAGGGGATAAGAAACGAGGAGATAGTGGACGTTTAGCGTTCACGGTAGAGCGTCAGGATGAAGCTGCCTTCAATGAGCTTTATCAGTTGCTGCATCTGAAAACCACTGACCTAAGCCTGCCAGAAGCGGATCCAGCCAGCAAATTACCTGCTCTTGACCCCAGTCAGCCGTTAGTGAAGCTCAAACAAGCAACTATCCAATACGGCGACACCGTGATTGTCGATAAGCTGGATTGGACGATAGAGCAGGGCCAGCACTGGCAACTAAGTGGCCCTAACGGTAGCGGCAAAACCTGTGTTTTGTCCCTGATCACGGGGGATCATCCGCAGTGCTATACCAACGACATTTTTGTGTTTGGCTTCCAGCGCGGTAACGGCGAAAGCATCTGGCAGATCAAGCAGTTTATCGGCTATGTCTCCACTGCCCTGCAGTGGGAGTATCGCGTCAGCACCAGCTGCAAAAACGTGATTATTTCAGGTTTTTACGACAGCATCGGCGTGTACACAAAAGCCACCGATCATCAGAAAAAAATCGCCGACCAGTGGCTGGTACTACTCGGCATGCAAGAGCGCGCCGATCAGCCCTTCAACAAACTCTCTTACGGCGACCAGCGTTTGCTGCTTATCGCCCGCGCCATGGTGAAACACCCGCCGCTGTTGATTCTAGACGAGCCTTGCCTGGGCCTGGACGATATGAACCGCCAACTGGTGCTAGCGCTTATTGAGAAAATTTGTGCAGGGAAAGAGACCACGGTGCTTTACGTGAATCACCACACGGAAGATAAAATAAAAGAAATAGACAACCATTTGGCGCTGGAGAAGAATCACTAGCTTCTCGAAACTGAAGCCCTCAACCAAGACTATCTCACTCCGCATGCCGGAAACTCTGCTTGATCGGCTCAAAATTGAAGCGCACAAGTAATATGCCCTACCAGTCATTGATCAAGGTTTGGCTTGCGGATGATGTGAACGACCGCTGTCGAAACTGAGGTGCTAACGCTGTGGTTGGCCTTGTTAGTTGATTTCACGAGTTTTTCTCCTGAAAACACGCTTAGCGCCAAATCCAACGAGCCATACGGTGGATGGATAAGGTAGCACTAATACCATGCCAATAATCGCTTGGAGGGGCCAGCCTATTCCCATAAGTGACCAGTAGAGCTCTATAGCTTCTTCTTTTTGCTCTGGAGTTACATTCCGCGTTCTCTCTTCATCGGACATTCCGTCAAAATCAAGTCCCATCATTTCCAGTCGCACATCTTTGTAGAAGTGAGGCCAATATGCACCAGCGATGACAAGCGTGAATATGATCGGGATTGAAATAAGGTTTAAGCGGATAAAGCTTCGGCTTTTGGCTACGCAATAGATTGGAGTTGCGATAATTAAACCCGCCATTACCAGTGATATTGCGATTCCCAGTGTTTCCATTATCCACCCAAAAGTTTATTAAATTTTTATAACGTCATATACAGCAACGGATAAAGCTTGCCCTGCCCATCAACTGGTGAGCGCCCTGTTACCGAAAAGCCAATATGTTGGTAAAAAACCAAGCGCCTGAACATTCTGTTCATTGACGTCGACCTTTGACGCTCCCTGCTCATCGATAGCATTGGCAGTTAACATGGCACCAACGCCTTTTCCGCGCGCATCTGGTGCAATGAACAACATCTCAATATTACCGTCATGAACGCCGCAGAACCCTTGTATTTCACCATGGCCATTTTTAGCACACCTTAAATCAACGGCATCAAAATACTGCTCCAGAATTAACGGCTTTAACTCCTGTAGATCATCTTCGGCCAGAAAATCATGGGTTGTTCTGACCGAGGCTTCCCAGATTTCTAGTAGCTTAAGGTGATCTGATCTTTCTACGAATCTCAATATTCATCACTAAAGCTCGATTGAAAATTTAACGCCTGAGTTGAGGGGCGTTTTTGGAGTAAAGCGCGAAGCGCGTAACGGAAAAAACGTCCCTCTCCAACGATTTGTTGGGCAACTTTACGGCTCGCAAACCAAAACAACCTTACCGGCAACGTTGCCTTGCTCCAGCATTTGATGTGCGCGCTTTACTTCCATTAACGGCACCCTTGCACCAATGACTGGATTTATTTGCCGCGCAGCAAGCATGCTAATGAGTTCAGTAAGAGTTTCCCGGTACCATGCATTATCTTTTTTTACTTCGCCAGGGGTGGCGCAGAGCGTTACTCGTTTACCGTCCGGCCAGAAATTAAGCGCAGCCATTTGAAGCACACCGATTGCCATTTGTTTCATGCCGCCGAAGCTGTCTCCGGCAAAACCATAGCTAATTACCCGGCCGCCTTTTTTTACCGCTTTATACGAACGCCGTAGGTTCAGCCCGCCAATTGGATCGAATGCCGCATCGACTCCATCTGGAACTTCGTTGCGAATGTACTCGAGAAAATCCTGATTCTTATAGTCTATTGGGATACCGCCGTATTCGCGGACGGTGGGATGCTTGGTGACAGAGGCAGTGCCGTACATTTTCAATTCTAGCAACCCGCCCAATTGCAGAAGTGCGGTACCAACACCACCGGCAGCAGCATGAATTAAAACTGTTTCACCGTTTTTGAGTTGGCCTTTTTTATGCAAAATACAGTGCGCGGTAAGATAGTTAAGAATTAGACTTACAACTTCTGCTGGATCCAATTCTTCAGGAACAGGCAATAAAAGCTCTGGAGGCACACATACATACTCCGAGTAACAACCGAATTCTGGATTGAGCGCAGCCACATACTGACCTTTTTCAACACCGACAGCGTCTGAACTAACGTAATCTACGATTCCGACGAAATCATAACCGGGAGTGAAAGGAATTTTCGGTGCTAAAGGATAACCGCCGTGCTGAGCCATAATATCAGCGTAGCCGATACCTGCGGCAAGAACCTTGACTCTGACTTGCCCTGACTTTGGCTCAGGAATCGCTTCCTCGACCGTATTTAATACGTCCACGCCGCCATGGTTGGCAATGACGATACGTTTGTATTTGTTCATAGAAAGTAACCCAACTTAGAAAGTTTCAAAGGTGCCCAGCGCTTTGCTTATACATTTGTGTGTAAATAATGCCTAATTTCAAGTATTAGTGAATGTTTGTATACAGAGTTGGTTATATCCGATGCTTTAAACGCATCAGATATTTCCTGTTTTTCAATATCACTGTAAATACTGGCCAAAGGTTGATGCTCTACACCAAAAAGAGGAGACTCTATTTCGGGAAATTGATCAGCTGTAATATCAAAGACCATAGCGTCAATTTCTAACCAAAAATGAATAGCACCATTTTCGTCATAGCCTTTTATGTACTCTATATGAGATTCAGGGTGTTTTTCTTTTAAAGTAGCTCCAAGAAATAATGAAGCTCCTTCACATGCATTTTTTGGAAACCCTGAAAAATACGGAAGATCGATATTACCTTGGGCTAACTCAAATAACTTTCTAACTTTTTGAGAAGTGCTAATCATGTAGCCTCCGAAAATGTATAACGCCCTGAATAAGCCGCCAATTCGGAGCGGCAGCGGAGAATTGGTCGGCTTGATTCAATTGTTAGATTTCATTTGCGTGGTGCTACCGCAACAAAAAGAAAACTCAGACCGGCCTCAACGGTTTGCCACGTAAACGTATAGTCGTTGCGCAGTGTTATTGGCGACCCATAGGGCTTTTCGGTGCGATACAGGAGTTCTGTGCCCGCGCGGTAACTCCTACCGTGCCGGAAATCAAACCCTTCCGTATCCGGCGAATACTTTTCTTTATTGATGTAATGCGGATGGTCTGTTGCAACCAATAGGTAACCAGCATCCACGAAGTCACCATAGCGTTCTAAATTCTGCAAGTCCTTATACACATCATATCGATTGTTTGGTTCACGATGGTTGGCTCGCTTGAAATATTTGAGCTCGATTGCGCAGGCGTGGCTTTCCCCGTTTTCTATATCCTCAAGTGAAAACCAGATGTCGATCTTCGCCTTTTCCGTACCGCTTTTGGCGAACTTCCCGCCCGTGAGCTTCACGCTCTTTTCCAACTCGACATTGAAGCGCTCGCTCGGCGATTCTTCGTACAACTCTCCGAGAGTTTTGAGAATCGATGCGAGTTGAAGTTGCAGAGAGGCCTCGTTGTCGACCTGGATTCGCTGGCCCGTGACCTTGGCACAAAGTCGATCATATGCCACCTCGACGATTTGCTTTATCCGTTCCTCATGGGTCACAAAATAGCCTTCCTGAAAATCTAACGCCGCTCAGCACGCGCGGCTACGGAATGGAGGCGAAGCCGCAATGCAGTAGCCGTCGCCGTGACTGGCATGGTTATGACTTGATGCGTTTAGCATACTTTTTGACCACAAGATCATAGGACTCATTGAGCAAAGGTTCCAACTCTTGGATCATGGCTTTGTCGGGATTGAGAACACATACCCAAGACATCCATGCGTATACCGGGTGCGGTAACAGCGTATTTAACTCGGTGAAATTATGCCCCGTATTCACCACCCCACCTGCAGCGGGCCTGGCGGGCCTTTTCCCCAATGCTTCCTCGTAGGACGATTTACTTATGCCGAAATTGAAGCGCAACACGCCCTCACGACTGAGATTCGAACCCTTGTCATTGTCCCCATCCTTGTCCTTGAGTGTTGCAAAATAGACGCCTCGAGGAAGCCGCCGGTCAGGGTTATAGAAGAAGGACTGCTCACCCCAAGCATCGACCGCCACTACTCCCCGATATTGGTCAAGAATATACTCCGAAATTTCCTTTTTTTGCACGCTGCTCTCCTTAGTCATAACGCCCGGCTTTGGGGCGGGCTTGTAGCCGCACAGCGGCGGAAAGGCCGTCCCAGCCCCGAAGGGGCGACAACAGCCGTTTGTTATGAATTCCCGCTCTACCACTCCAGCCCTTGGCCTTGTTGAATAATTTCATTCGTCCAAGCCAACACCAAGCAAAGGCCAGAATTTTCTATACCCCATTTCCTACGCTCTTGACCCGCGTAGCCACCGTATATACTTTCTAGCTGACTCTCGTAGTACGATTCAAAGTCACCATACGCGTTACTTTCCAAGTGGATGCTCAGGTCTATATCAGCTCCAGCGCGCTCTTTAAGAAAGCGCAACACCCGCCTTCCTTCTATAGCCTGATGGATGTCATCGATTGATATGTCGGCGTACTTCCCAGAATCAATAAGGCTATTAACATGGAGAATTAACAGAGTGAGTGCTGAAACTTTCATCATAAGCTCCTTGTGACTGGTGATTCATAACAGTTTATTCATGCGCATGCGCGTTTTTCTGGGAAGCTCCGCCTTGCTAAAATACCCTAATTTGCTGATATAAAAGGGAAAATTCCATTTTTTCCTCGTGAGGCTCGCTAGAAAAATGAGCATGCGCATAATCCTTTCTCATCATCTTTACAAATTGCGCATAAACATACAAAGATATTTTTTAAATCATTGTTTTTTAAAGTTTTTATGAAGTTGTTCTCTGAAAAATGAGCATGCACCCCGCTGAGCGTGGTAGAAAAACGCGCAATTGCAGGTCGAAAAACGCTTTTCGTGTTCAAGGGAGTGAGCTTCGTGAAAAAACAAAAGCGCCATCGGCTCTGTGCCGATAGCGCTTGTTCGAGTCGCTAAGCCGTCAACTACGGCTAAACCATCTTAACTTGCCTTCTGCTCAGCATACGTGGGGGCTGTCTTAAACTGACGCATCAACCCGTAGTAGAACAGCCCACCCAAGCCTGCACCGATCAACCAGCCGTAGCCACCAAGAGCTGAAAGCGCGGGTACTAACACGGTTGAGAGCGAGAACAGCGCCGCCACACCAAAGGCGATAAGGGCGCGGGTGTTCCAGCCGTTAACGTAGTAGTAGGCGCTGCCTGGCGCTGATGAAAATAGCTCCTGCATGTTCAGGTGCTGGCGCTTAATCAGGTAGTAGTCGACCACGATAATGCCGTAGAAGGGCGCTACGATGGCGCCTAGCGCATTTACAAAGCCGGGAACGCCAATCTGGCTGATGACTGAAAGCCATAGCGCGCCAACAAAGAACGCAATCAGCGCGGTAATCAGGCCGCCCATCTTGAAGCTGATTTTGCTGGGGAATAGGTTGGCCAGGTCGTAGGCGGGGGGAATGAAGTTGGCGACTAGGTTGATACCCACCGTGGCGGCGAAGAAGGTTAGTGCGGCGACAATCGTGAGCGGCAATGAATCTACCCGCTCAACGATATCGGCGGGATTGGTTAGCGCCTCACCAAACAGCACCAGCGTGCCTGCGGTAATAATCAGCGCGATAAACGAGAAGAAGGCGACGTTCAATGGCAAGCCCAGCAGGTTACCCAGCTTCATCTGACGCTCGGTTTTCACAAAGCGGGTGAAATCGCCGAAGTTGATCACCACCGCTGCAAAGTACGCCACCATGGTGCCGACAATCGCCATAAAGGCGGCGATCGAACTACCGCTGGTCTCACTGCCACCGCTAAAAATGGTGCCAATGGCAGGAATCAGTTCACTTCCCGCCTTGTACCAGACAATAATCATCAGCACTAACATCACCACGTAGACCAACGGGCCCGCCCAGTTGAGAAAGTGCTTAATGCGCTCGATGCCTTGCCAGAAAATGGCGATTTGAAACAGCCACACAATCACAAATGACACCCAGGCCACGCCGGAAAGCCCCAGGAAGGTGCTGCCGCTGCCTGCTCCCACAAAGGCGGTAATGAGGAGGGTGACGGCGGTAGAGGCGAAGTAGGTCTGCACCCCGTACCAAAAAATCCCCACGATGGCGCGCAGCATCGCGGGTAGGTTTGCGCCCCGTACGCCCATGCTGGCGCGCACCATCACTGGGAAGGGGATGCCGTATTTAACGCTGGGCTTACCGGTGAGATTGACGAGAAACATCACGATCACGCCCGCCAGAATAATCGCCGCCATCACCGCCCAGCCGTTCAGGCCGTAGGTTAAAAACAGCGAGGCCGCCAGGGTGTAACCAAACAGGCTCTGGATATCGTTAGACCAAACGTTAAATATCTCAAACGCGCCCCAGTTACGATCCTGGGGTTTAAGTGGCGCGAGATCCTCGTTATACAGCGTGGGATCTATGTGCTTAATATCCAGGTCACTTACGTCGTTACTCTCTTTCATCTTATTCGCTCTTTGGTTGGCAAAGGGAGTTACTGGCTAAAGCGCTGGCAGGGAGCCCAGTACTTCATAAGTAGGTAGTAGGTAACACCTGCGGGTATCAGGCTGGCGTACCACGAGATAGCCGAGAAAGAGAGCGCCGCCACAATGCCCACCGCCGTGGCGATGAAAGCGGCTAAGTTCACGCCTTGATAGGGGCCGTTGGCGTCATACAGCTTGTTGGTATCCAGCGTGCGGCGGCGAATCACATAATAATCGACCACCAGAATGGCGAAGATGGGGCCTAGAAAGGCGGAGTACGTTTGTACAAACAGCTGTAGACCTGCTGCGGAGCCCGGCTGAACAAGTTTCCAGGGAAAGGTGGCGAAGGCCAGCAATCCAACGATCACCGTGGCGACCGAGAACTTGATCTTGAATACGTCCATCAGCACGTAGGTGGGCGGTACCACGTTGTTGAGCACGTTGGTGGTGACCTGGGCAAAGGCGATGAATAGAAGGGTAGTCATCAGCAGCGGGGTGTTGTCGACGGCGTTGGCAAATACCTGGATAGGATCAGCGGTGCCGGTGGCTTGCGAAACCATATAGCCGATCAAGCCCATAAACAGCGTACAGGGCAGAATCGACATGGCGTAGATAGTGGTCAGCAGGCTTTGGGCGGTGCCCTTTTTATGCTCGCGTGAGTAGTCACTCACGTTGAGCATCATGGTGCTGTAGATGCCCAGGAACAGCATGGTCGCGCCCCAGAACGGCATGCCCCAGGAGCCTTCCATGGTCAGCAAGCTGGCGGAAAGCTCATCGCCATAGCGCTGCACCGTGGCGTAGAACATATGCACCAGCGAGGCGAGGATAAAGGCGCTGCCGATATTCTCTAACCACTTGATGCCCTGGAACCCCATTACTGACAGGCCGATTTGCAGAAACTGGAAGGTAATGAAGTAGAAGATAAGGTTGTCGAAGCCGAACAGGGTAGCCGACACCATATTGAGTGCCCCGGCGCCAATCCAGCTTTGAAAGCCGTACCACACTACCGCTGGCACTGCGCGTACCAAGCCCGGTAAGCGCGTGCCCGTAAAGCCGAACGCGCTGCGCGCTTGCACCATAAACGGAATACCGTACTTGTAGCCCGCGGCCCCGTTAATGGCCAATGCAATACCGATGACAAAGCAGCCAATGGCAATGGCCAGGGTGGCTTGTAAGAGGTTCAGGGTGCCGACTACGCTTGAGCCCATGGCGAAGGTGCCAATGGAAACGCAGCCGCCGAACCAGGCCAGAAAGTAGGAGCCGCGCCCCATAATCCGGGTGTGTTGTGGGGCCAGGCTTTCTGCCCCGAGTGCTTTTGATCCAGCATCGGATCGTTCTTCTGACGCAAGAGCTGAGGTTGAAGCGCTCATGTTGTCGTCCTCGCAAGATTGTCGGTTTTTATTAATCCCCGATTAGGTATCGGGAAACGCTTGCGGCGTGGCGTGCTAATGGACGTACTATTTAAAATTCTATTTAAACTATTGTTATTAGATGTTGCTGAGTCACTATTATTATTTGGAACTGCTATTTAAGCGGTAGCGCAAGATTCGAGAGCTCAGAAAACTTACCGGTGAAGGTCTTTGGCCGTGGGTAGGCAAGGTCTCCATATTTACTGGTATGCAGCCCCAAACTCACCAGTGATTCCGCCAGTTTCAGCGCGGCGGTAACACCTTCTACGACTGGCAGGCCCACTTCGCGGCTGATCTGCTGGGTCAAATTAGCCATGCCACCACAGCCTAAAACGATGGCGCCAATGTCATCTTCATCCCGTGCGCGGCAGCACTCTTCCACAATGCGGGTAAACGCCACTTCAGGATGATGCTCAAGATCAAGCACCGGAATTTCAGCGGCACGTATACGGCGGCAGTGGTGGCTAAAGCCGTACTGCTGAAGCAGATGTTCGGCGATAATGCCGGTGCGGCCCAGGGTGGTGACAATGGAAAAGCGTGTACTCACCAGCGTAGCTAGGTGAAAGGCCGCTTCGGCGATGCCAATGACCGGCGCACGGGTTAGTTCTCGTGCTGCGAGCAGACCGGGGTCGCCAAAGCAGGCCACCACATAGGCGTCGATACCGCCTTCACGCTCACCTTTGAGAACTTCTTCGGCCACCCCTACCGCGCTGATTGCTTCATCGAAATGGCTCTCGATAGAGACCGGGCCAGCGTCCGGCTGCGAAGCGCTAACCGTGGTGCCAGGCCCCGCCTGCTGCTGTGCTGCCTGACCCATAGCAGCGGTCATAGAGGCCGTGGTGTTAGGGTTAATAATGCGTATATGCACGATAGGTATTCCGTGTGTAAACAATATGGCATTTCTTGTATACAAAAATAGGGCGGTTTTTTTCGTGACGCAAGGGGCTAACCAGCAATCGGCGATAAAAAAGCGGCTGAGAAAACTTGACCATTTGTTCAGGATTCAATGGCTTAACGCCTTTTAAACTGAGAAACGCTATTCGCGTCAGGGGATTAGCGGTCGACCGCGTTGCGGTTGGTTGTGAATGTCGCTATTTTGTATACAAATAATTTTCTGTATTGCTGGGTGGCTATTTGCCAGTGAGCTGCCCGGGTTTTGGATGAATCAAGGAGCTAGCTATGTCGTCGTCACCTAAGGGGCACTATCCCCGCGATTTGATCGGTTATGGGCGCAACCCGCCCCACGCCAACTGGCCAAACAAGGCCAAAATTGCCGTTCAGTTTGTGCTTAACTACGAAGAGGGCGGCGAAAACTGCGTGTTGCACGGTGACTCAGGCTCTGAGCAGTTCCTGTCGGAAATCATCGGTGCACCGGCTTATCCGGATCGCCACTTGAGCATGGAGTCGATCTACGAGTATGGCTCCCGCGCCGGGGTATGGCGCATTCTGCGCGAGTTTGAAAAGCGCGGTTTGCCGCTTACGGTGTTTGGTGTGGCGATGGCGCTGGAGCGCAACCCGGATGTCGCCCTGGCATTTAAAGAGTTAGGCCACGAGATTGCCTGCCACGGTTACCGCTGGATTCACTATCAGGAAGTGCCCGAACACGTTGAGCGGGAGCATCTACAGCAGGCCATGGAGATTTTTCAGCGCCTTTACGGTGAAAAACCCCAAGGCTGGTACACCGGGCGCGACAGTCCCAACACCAGACGCTTAGTACTCGATGAGGGTGGATTCCTTTACGATAGCGACTACTACGGCGACGACTTGCCTTTCTGGACGCAGGTGACCGATAGTCAGGGCAGTGACCACAACCACCTGATTGTGCCCTACACGCTGGACAGCAACGATATGCGCTTTGCCGCGCCGCAAGGTTTCAACACTGCGGATCACTTCTTTATCTACCTGCGCGATGCCTTTGATGTACTTTACGCAGAAGGGGAGGAGGCGCCCAAAATGTTATCAATAGGCATGCACTGCCGCTTGTTGGGTCGCCCTGGGCGTTTTCGCGCGCTGCAGCGTTTCTTGGATTATATCGAAACCCACGACCGCGTTTGGGTGGCCCGGCGGGTTGATATTGCCCGTCACTGGGCAGAGCACCACCCTGCCACTCGTTAATAAAGTAGCTTAATAGGATGCTATGACGCCGCATATCGGACAGCGGATTACCGCCCAGTTTGACGCGCTAACTGCCCAGGAGCAGCGGGTGGCGAGCTTTATCCTCGATCACTTTGATGATCTGGCGGTGTATAGCGCCGCTGATTTGGCGCGTTTGACCGGGGTATCCAAATCGACGGTCAGCCGCCTATTCAAGCGGCTGGGGTTTGAAAGCTACCGCACCGTTAAAGACCACGCCCGCCAGCTACGTAACCTGGGCGTGCCTTTGGTGATCGACCCCAACGCCATGCAAGAAGAGGTCGGGGCGCCGTTCCAGCGTCATTTGCAGCGGGAGCAGGATAACCTGCAGCGCTGCTTGAACGGCATTGCGGCGGATCAATTTGCGGCACTGGTAGAGCGGTTGGATAGCGCGCGTCATGTGGTCGTGATCGGTTTTCGTAACAGCTATCCGCTAGCGCTGCACTTTCGCCAGCAGTTGATTCAGGCGCGCACCCAGGTGCGGGTAGTGCCTCACCCTAATCAGTCGTTAGCGGAAGAGATTGTCGATCTCACCGAGCAGGATGTGGTGGTGCTGTTTGGTTTTCGCCGCCGTCCAGCGGCCTTTGCTTCGCTAATTGATGCACTTGAGCGCTCACCTGCCAAGGTAGCCTTGCTGGCTGACCCCACCGCGGTCAACTTTGCCTCACAGGTAACGTGGTTTTTTGAAACGCCGCTGGAAAGTCTCTCCGCCTTCGATAGCTACGCCGCCGCCAATAGCCTGATCTGCCTGATTGCCAACGGTTTACTGCACCGTCGTCTTGCCGAAGGTCGAGAGCGAATCAGCGCGATCAGTGAAGTTTACGCTGAGCTTAGCGAGCTGGAAGCGCCGACCATGAGCGTGGATTGGAGCGCTCAATAGGCTAGACCTCCTTTCATGGTGCATCTCGTCCTGTTGGTGGATGAAAACTGCACCAACACATTGCATCTCTCTCCTTTGAAATCCTCTTCTCAGCGCGGCAATCGCTGCGTTGTGGTTTCGCGTGTCCGCTAAGCTGCTGTTCTAAAAAATGTTAGCCACTTCTGGTATCGCTGTTGCTATTAGGTGATCGGGTGAAACGAAAGTTTCTTTGTTAGATTTTATGCAACAAAGCTTTCACTCGCTCTGCATCCCTAACTAATACCGCTACGGCTACTGACTGACCGACATGCCCTTGTCAGGTTGCTCTTATTAGGAGAACACCATGAAATCGCTATCGCGCCGCTTCAATCACTCTTTCTCTAACCAATTCAAACGCCTACAGTCCGGTGTCTTAGCCACAGGGCTGAGTGCCGTCGTTGCCCTCGGTGCTATTACCATTAGCCCAAACGTTCAGGCGGATGCGCTAGAGGATATCGAGTCACGCGGCACCATCCGGGTAGCTGTCCCGCAAGATTTCCCACCGTTTGGCTCAGTAGGTACCGACCTGCAGCCGCGCGGCTACGATATTGATATGGCCCAATACCTGGCTGATGAAATGGGCGTTGAGTTAGAGCTGATCCCCGTTACCAGCGCTAACCGTATTCCCTATTTGCAAACCGGGCAGGCGGATCTGGTGATCTCTAGCCTGGGTAAAAACCCTGAGCGTGAAGCGGCAATTGATTTTTCCGATGCCTACGCGCCGTTCTTTCTAGGCGTGTTCAGCGCCGATGAAGATGAAAGCGTAGATGGCCCGGAAGGCTTGGCCGATAAAACCATCGGGGTAACCCGCGGCGCCGTGGAAGATATGGAGCTTTCTGAGATTGCCCCGGACTCCACCACAGTGCAGCGCTTTGAAGATAACGCCACGACCATTTCTGCGTTTCTTTCCGGCCAAGTCGACTACGTCGCCACCGGTAACGTAGTCGCCGCTGAAATCGCCGAGCGAAACAGCGATCGCGCGCCCTCGCTGATTTATCAGCTCAAAGATTCACCTTGCTACGTGGGCATGAATAAAAACGAACCTGCGCTAATGGAAGAAGTGAATCGCCTGATCGCCCAGGGCCTGGAAGATGGCACCTTGAATGAGATGTCCCAGCGCTGGTTCAGTGCCGACCTGCCTGAAAACTTCGGTAGCTGAGGTTCATTATGGGGCCAACACTCGATTTTCTTACCCTGTTGCCCTACGTCAGTGAGCTCCTCAAAGGTCTTACCACCACGGTCATTTTGACCGTGGTGACCACCTTGACGGGACTAGCGCTGGCGGTGGCAGTGGCGTATTTACGCGTCAACGCGCAGCCATGGGTGCGCTGGGGGCTAGGCGGCTACGTCGAAGTAACCCGCAATACGCCCTTCATTGTGCAACTGTTCTTTATCTTCTTCGGGCTACCGGGGCTCGGCATTAAAATTGATGCCATTACTGCGGCATTCATTGCTATGACGCTCAACCTGGCCGCTTATAGTGCCGAGATTTTACGCGCCGGTATTAGCGCCACGGCCAAGGGGCAGTTGGAAGCCGGACGGGCACTGGGCATGACCACGCTGCAAAGCTATCGCCATATCGTGCTGGTGCCTGCCTTTGCTCGGGTCTACCCGGCGCTTATCAGCCAGTCGATTATCGTGATGCTGGGCTCAGCGGTGGTGTCGCAGATTTCCGTATTCGACCTGACCTACGCCGCTAACTTTATCCAGTCCCGCAACTTCCGCAGCTTTGAAGTCTACCTGCTGATCACGCTGGTCTATTTGCTCCTCGCCTTCGGCATGCGGCGCAGCTTTATGCTGGTGGGCAAGCGGGTATTCGCCTATCAGCAAGGAGAACAACGATGATTGAGTTCACCTTCTGGGACATCTTGCGCAACCTGCTATTGGCAACTCGCTGGACCATTGTGCTGTCGCTGATTGCCTTTGTGGGCGGTGCGACGGTGGGGCTGCTGTTGACCTTTATGCGCCTCTCCAGCAACCGCTGGCTACAGCGTTTAACCTCACTCTATGTAGACCTGTTCCAAGGCACGCCGCTGCTGATGCAGCTGTTTTTAATCTTCTTTGGCGCTGCGGCCATGGGGCATCCGATCTCTCCCTGGCTGGCGGCTTCTATTGCGTTGACGCTGTTTACCAGCGCCTTCTTGTGTGACATCTGGCGCGGCTGTTTAGAAGCGGTCGCTAAAGGGCAGTGGCACGCAGCGCGGGTGCTGGGCATGAACTACTTCCAGACCATGCGCCATGTGATTCTGCCTCAGGCGCTGCGGCTTTCGATTCCGCCTACGGTGGGGTTCTCGGTACAGGTCATCAAAGGCACGGCGCTGGCCTCCATCATTGGGTTTGTCGAGCTGACCAAGGCGGGCACCATGCTCAATAACGCCACTTTTGAACCCTTCACCATTTTTGCCCTTGTGGCCCTGCTTTACTTCGCGCTGTGCTACCCCCTTTCCTGCTACGCGCGCTATCTGGAGAAAAAGCTCTATGACGCTGGTCTACGTTGATAACGTTCATAAAGCCTTTGGCGACCTGGAAGTGCTTAAAGGTATTAACCTTTCGGTTGCCCAAGGCGAAGTGGTGGCGATTATTGGCCGCAGCGGCTCGGGTAAAAGCACTCTGCTGCGCTGCCTGAATCAGCTGGAAAAACATGACAGCGGCCAGATCACCATTGCCGATAAGCAGCTGGATGCGGCGTCAATGTCGCCCAAAGAGCTGAGTGAAAACGTCGGCATGGTATTCCAAAGCTTTAACCTGTTTCCCCATAAAACCGTAGGTGAAAACGTCTGCCTGGCGCCGCTGGTGGTGCGTGGCGAGGAGAAAACCGAGGTCGAGAAAGTCGCCCGCGAAGTGCTCGAGAAAGTGGGGCTCTCCGACAAATACGATGCCTACCCGGCGCAGCTTTCCGGTGGGCAGCAGCAGCGGGTCGCCATCGCTCGGGCGCTGGCCATGCGCCCCAAAGTGATGCTCTGCGATGAGGTGACTTCCGCCCTTGACCCTGAGCTGGTCGGGGAAGTGCTGCGCGTGCTCGAAGCGTTGGCAAAAGAGGGTATGACGCTGATTCTAGTCACCCACGAAATGAGCTTTGCCCGTGACGTTGCCGACCGTGTGGTGTTTATGCACCAGGGGCGCATCCATGAAGAGGGCGCCCCCAGCGAGCTATTCAGCAACCCACAAACGCCGGAGCTAAAGCAGTTTATTTCTGCCGTGCTCTAGCCGGTCCACTGGGTTGCCTGGGCGAAAATAAGAAAGCCCAGGGCAATCACTATCCAGACGCAAAAAAGTGGGAAGAAGAATTTGACCCACTTTTGCCACGGCACGCCAGCAAGCGCCAGGGTTGCCATAAAGTAGCCTGAGGTCGGGTATAAAATATTGCCAATACCGTCACCCAGCTGGAACGCCAGCACCGCCGTTTGGCGGGTAACGCCGATGATGTCGGAGAGCGGTGCCATCAGTGGCATGGTGACCAGTGCCTGGCCGCTACCGGAGGGGACAATGAAATTGAAGCCTAGCTGGGCGAAGAACATGCCAATCGCCGAAAGCAGGGTAGGCAGGCCACCGACAAGGTTGCCAAGCCCAAACACCAGGGTGTCCATGATTTGGCCATCTTCCAGCATCACGGCAACACCGCGTGCGACGCCGGCGATCATGGCCCCGACTAATACATCGCGAAAGCCCTGGTTAAAGCCTGCGCATATTTCGTCGGTATCGAGGCCTGCGATTAGGCCCACTACAATACCCATGATGATAAACAGGCCGGCCATTTCCATCATGAACCAGCCTTGCTGCAGCACGCCATAGACGAGTACCGCGAAGAAGGCGAAGGTGGCGACGGCAGCCAACTTCTGGCGAACGCTGGCGATTAAGGCAGGGCTATTGTCAGCATGTTGATAAAGCGAGCGTTTTTCGGATTCGCTAGTGTCACTGCTCAGCAGGCTAAGCGAAGGTGTCTGGCGCACCCTGCGGGCGTAACGCATAACGAAGAAAATGGCCGCGGCCAACATCACCACAAACGCCATGACGCGCAAGCCATAGCCGGAGTAGAGAGGAAGATCTGAGAGTTGCTGCCCTAGGCCGGTATTGATGGGGTTGAGCACCCCCGTGGTGAAACCAACCGTGGTAGCACAAAGTGCCACCGCCGCGGCCGTGACTGAATCAAAGCGCAAGGCAATCATCAACGGAAGGATGACCGGCACGTAGACCAGCGCCAATTCTTGGGTACCGATAACCGTCGCTATGAGGGCAAAAACCGTCATCAACACGGGGATAGTGAGCAGGCTCTGTCGCGCAAAGCGTCGCGTTAACTTGTCTACCCCTATTTCAATAATCCCGGTGCGCCTTAGCACCATGAACATACCGCCGATCATGAAGGTGAAAAAGACAACTTCACCTGCACTCATCAAGCCATTGGGGATCGCCAGCATAAAGTCGACGATACCAATCGGTGAGGAGGCGATCTGTTCATAAGAGGTCGGGTCAATAGTGATACGGCCATTTGGGCCAGGAACACGCTCGAACTGCCCGGCAGGCACAAAATGCGTCGCTATCGCGGCCAAGCTGATAAATATGAACAGAACCGCGTAAATATCAGGGATCCGGCACCAGCTTTTCTTTGGCGTTGGGCTATCGGGGGAAGAGGGAGTGTGTTGGGACATGCTATGCCTCGCGTTTGTTATAATTAGCTGACCTGAGCAGCGGTTAGCGGGCGTCACGCCGCGCCGAGGTTGCTGTTTTTGGACATGCTCGTATGATCTTAGAATTGTGAAACGAAAGTTTCTAAAGAAGTTACTATTGGGAGGAGTGTTTCACAAGGCCTTTGCTAAAGATCGCTTTATTGTGGTTCGCTAATCTTGTATACAAGATGAGTAACGTGTGTGTTTACTAAGTCAAATAGGTTTAAAAATGCCAGCTACTTACTACGCTCCCACCGGGGGGCACCCGCCGCAAACGCAAATCACCGCTGACCGTGCCGTGTTCACAGAAGCGTATGCGCTGATCCCCAAAGGCGTGATGCGCGATATCGTCACCAGCAATCTTCCCTTTTGGGAAGGCACCCGGCTATGGGTGCTGGCGCGGCCGCTGTCGGGGTTCGCCGAGACGTTCTCTCAGTACATTATGGAAGTCCAGCCCCAAGGGGGCAGCGATAAACCTGAGCCTGACCCCCAGGCGGAAGGCGTGCTGTTTATTGTGGAAGGTGAGTTAACGCTTACTTTGTCGGGCGAGCGCCACACCCTACAGCCCGGCGGCTATGCGTTTATTCCCCCAGGCAGCTCGTGGCAGGTGCGCAACGAATCCAACGCGCCGGTACGTTTCCACTGGGTACGCAAGGCCTATGAGTTTGTGGAAGGGCTTGAGGTGCCACAGGCGTTTGTCACCAACGAGCAGGACATTGCCCCCATCGAAATGCCGGGCACTGAAGGGCGCTGGGCCACCACGCGCTTTGTCGACCCTGCGGATGTTCGCCACGATATGCACGTTAATATCGTTACCTTTCAGCCCGGCGGCGTGATTCCTTTTGATGAAACCCATGTCATGGAACACGGCCTTTACGTGCTTGAAGGCAAAGCCGTTTATCACCTGAATCAAAATTGGGTAGAGGTAGAAGCTGGTGACTTTATGTGGCTACGCGCCTTCTGCCCCCAGGCCTGCTACGCCGCTGGCCCCGGGCCATTTAGGTACCTGCTGTACAAAGATGTTAATCGCCATCCTGCTCTTAAACTGTCATCTCGCTAAGGAGCTGCAATGCTAGAACTAAAAGCCGAGCCGCTAACGGCTGAAGCCTTCGCCCCTTTTGGCGATGTGATTGATGCACGCACCTCCGCGTCGTTTCCCATCAACGCCGGGCGCACTCAGCGCCACCATGATCTTGCCAAGGTGGAAACCCTGGGCGAAAACGCTCACACGCTGATTAATATCTTCGTGAGCCAGCCGATTACACTGCCGTTGGAGCTAACGTTTTTAGAGCGCCACCCCCAGGGCAGTCAGGCGTTTATGCCGCTGCATCAGGAGCGCTTTATTGTGGTGGTAGCCCCGCCAGGGGAACATATTAACCCTGCAGACGTGCGAGCTTTTGTCACTGATGGTCGCCAAGGCGTGAACTACCGCGCAGGCACTTGGCACGCCATTCAATCGGTGCTGGAGCGCGAAGGCGAGTTTTTGGTAGTGGATCGGGGCGGTGATGGCAATAATTGCGATGAGTTTCCTCTCGCGATTACCGTGACGTTGACTTAACCCCACCCCCTGCGTTGCACTGCTGTCATATAGAGCGCGTTAAACTGGTAAGCTAGGGTTACTAATAGAGTTACTTAATAAAAGTCACTACACGCTAAATTGCATGGTTGGAACATTATGAACGCACTGCACTACTCCTCGATCCGTCGTACCAAAATTGTCGCCACCCTTGGGCCTGCCAGCGACCGGGAAGGCGTATTGGAAGCCATGCTCAAGGCGGGTGTCGATGTGGTGCGTCTTAACTTCTCCCATGGTACAGCTGATGATCACCGCCGCCGGCTAACCGAGGTGCGTGAAATCGCCGCCCAGCTAGGCCGCAGCGTCGCGGTGTTGGGCGATCTGCAGGGGCCCAAAATTCGTATTGCACGGTTTAGAGATGGGGCTGTGGTGCTCAAAGAGGGCCAGCCGTTTATCCTCGATATGGCGCTGGATGGCGATGCGGGCGATATGCATCAAGTCGGCTGTGACTATAAGACCTTGTCCCAAGACGTGACCGCCGGTGATCGCCTGCTGCTAGATGACGGCCGATTAGTGCTGGATGTGGCCCGTGTTGACGGCCAACAGGTGCATACCACCGTGGTCGTGGGTGGCAAGCTCTCTAACCATAAAGGCATCAACAAGCAGGGCGGCGGGCTCTCAGCTCCGGCATTGACCGAAAAAGATAAAGAAGACCTTAAGACCGCCGTTGAGATTGGCGTCGATTACCTGGCCATTTCTTTCCCCCGCCATGCTGAAGATATGCTCGAAGCACGCCGCTTATTGGGCGAGGAAGGAAAAGAGATTGGCCTGGTGGCCAAAGTCGAACGTGCCGAAGCCGTAGCGGATGACGCCACCCTGGATGGCATTATCGAAGCTTCTGAAGCGGTTATGGTGGCGCGAGGTGATCTAGGCGTAGAAATTGGCGATGCCAAGTTGGTCGGCGTGCAAAAGCGCATGATCAAACGAGCGCGTTCGCTCAACCGAGCGGTCATTACCGCCACGCAAATGATGGAAAGCATGATTTCATCGCCACTTCCCACCCGCGCTGAGGTGTTTGACGTGGCCAACGCGGTGCTGGATGGTAGCGATGCGGTCATGCTCTCGGCGGAAACCGCGGCAGGCGACTACCCGCTGGAAACCGTAGAAGCCATGTCACGCGTTTGCCTGGGCGCTGAGCGGGAAAAAACCGCCCAGGAGTCCGGCCACCGCATTCATGAAGGCTTTACCCGCCCAGACGAGACCATCGCGCTTTCCGCCATGTACGCGGCCAACCATATGACCGGCATTACCGCGATTGCCTGTATGACCTCATCGGGCTATACGCCATTGATCGCTTCGCGCATTCGTTCGGGTCTGCCGATTGTCGGCTTGGCGCATAACCCTATCGCCCAGCGTCGTATGGCGCTCTACCGCGGCGTCGTTTCGTTGCCGTTTGATACCTCCGAAATGAGCGCCACCGAGCTAAACGATCGTGCCTTGGAGCTGCTAGTGAAGACCGGCATCTCCAAACCAGGCGACCATGTGATCCTGACTCGCGGCGACCATATGAACGCCCATGGTGGCACCAATACCATGAAGGTAATGGAGATTACTGACGAGCATGCGAAAAGCTAAAGTAATCTATGGGTGGCTGCTAACCTGTTTGCTTCTGGTAGGCGCCCCCGCACAGGCGGGGGCGCCTATCGTGGCGGCGGCCTCTGATCTGCAGTTTGCGCTGACCGAAGCCGCCGAGCAGTTTCAGCAGGAAACCGGTCACGCCCTGCGGCTAAACTTTGGCTCGTCGGGCAACTTCCGGCGTCAAATAGCCCAGGGTGCGCCTTTTGAGCTCTATCTCTCTGCTGACGAGCGCTACGTTCAAGCGCTCTATGAAGAGGGCTACACACAAGATGAGGGCGTGATTTACGCCATTGGTCGTTTAGTGTGGCTGCAGCGCGCAGGGCGTGGTGATTTGCCTAACGAGGAGACGCCTCTTGAAGCGGTTCAAACCGCGTTAGAGGCGGGTGCTACTGAACGCATCGCCCTGGCCAACCCCGAACACGCGCCCTATGGCGTGGCGGCACAGCAGGCGCTTGAGCACGCCGGGCTTTGGGAGCAAACAGAGCCGCTGCGGATACTGGGCGAAAACGTCTCCCAGGCGGCGCAGTTTGCGCTCTCCGACGATGCGCGCGGTGGCCTGGTGGCTTACTCCTTGGCGCTGGCTCCCACACTAGGTGAGCGAAGTGAGTACGTACTTATCCCCGAAGAGTGGCATAGCCCGCTTCGCCAGCGCATGGTACTGACCAATCAGGCTGGAGACATTGCCACGGCTTTCTATCAGTGGTTGCAAGAGGATGAGGGACAATCCATTTTGCGTAACTATGGTTTTAACGCTGAATAAGGGTTTTAACGCCGAATAATGGCTTTAGCGTCGAATGAAGATCGCTTCTTAATGGATGACATTTAATGGATTGGTCGGCGCTTTCGGTCTCGTTACGCCTTGCGGCATTTACCTGCCTCATCTTACTGCCCATTGCCATTTGGCTAGGCCGCTCTCTGGCCTATGCGCGTTTCCGTGGCAAAGGGCTATGCGAAGCGCTGATCGCATTACCGCTGGTATTGCCGCCTACCGTGCTGGGCTTTTATCTGCTGTTGAGCTTTGGCCGTGATGCGCCAGTGGGCTCGTTTTGGGCAAACATAACCGGCAGCGGGCTGAATTTCACCTTCACGGGCATATTACTGGCTTCCCTGATCGCCAATTTGCCGTTTGCCGTGCAGCCCATTCAGCGCGCCTTTGAACATGTGCCCCACAACCTGCGTGAAGCGGCCTGGTGCAGTGGTTTGAGCCCCTGGCAGACGCTGCTGCGCATTGAACTGCCCTTGGTGTGGCCCGGCATTATGTCAGCGGCAGCGCTCACCTTTGCCCATACGCTGGGCGAATTTGGTGTCATCTTGATGGTGGGTGGCGCTATTGATGGAGAAACCCGCACTCTCGCCATTGCCATCTATGATCGCGTCCAGGCCTTTGATGAGCAGGGCGCTGCACAGATGTCGGCGCTGTTGCTGTTGGTATCGTTTATTACCTTGGGGCTCGTCTATGGGCTGGCCGGGCGCAGGCGGTGGATCCGTGGCTGATTCGCGCATCGCAGGGCTAGGCGCAGGGCTACGCGTAGCGGTCAATCAAACGGGGCCGATTCCACTGGCCGCCGAGTTTGTTTGCCAACCCGGTGAACTGCTGGCGCTGGTAGGGCCATCGGGTAGCGGAAAAACCACCCTGCTGCGCACCATTGCCGGGCTTTATCGCCCCCAGGGCGGGCGGGTGGAGTGCGCTGGCGAGGTTTGGTTTGACGTCGAACGTAAGCATTCACTCTCGCCCCAGCGCAGACAGGTCGGCATAGTGTTTCAGGACTATGCGCTATTTCCGCACCTAACCGCTTCGCAAAATATTCAACTCCCCCTGCGCCACTTGCCTCAACCGCAACGCCGTGAACAAGCCGAACAGTGGCTCGCCAAGGTGCGTTTGGACGGGCTGGGTAAGCGCTACCCCAATGCGCTTTCCGGTGGCCAGCGCCAGCGTGTGGCGCTGGCACGTGCCTTGGCCCGCGACCCCAAAGTGCTGTTACTCGATGAGCCGTTTTCAGCGGTTGATCAGGTGACTCGGCGGCGGTTGCAGCGGGAACTGGCGCTGCTGCGTCAGCAGATCGACATTCCCATTGTACTGGTCACCCACGACCTGGAAGAAGCTGCCGCACTTGCCGATCAAATCTGCGTGTTACATAACGGTGCCAGCCTGCAGCAAGCCGCTCCCGAGGCGCTGTTTAGACGCCCCGCATCACCTCTGATTGCTCGCTTGTTAGATCGGCACAACCTGTTTGAAGGTGTCGTCGTTGACGTAGAGGGCCAACCGCGGCTGCAATGGGGGGAGACGTACTTGGAAGTTGCTGAGGGGATCGTCGACCTGCCACTTGGTGAAACCGTGGCCTGGTATCTGCCGCCGTCGGATATTGTGCTCCATCGCCGCGACCGCCCTTCATACGGCGAGCGGGAGAATCCGCTGGCGGCCAAGGTGGAAGAGTTAGTGGTGCTTGGGGGGATTACGTCAGTTTCACTGCGCGTCCATCATGGCGATATGTTACGTTTCGATATCGCCACTCATGCCGCACGGCGTAACCAGTTAACCCGCGGTGCTGTGGTGAACGTTTCGCTACTGGCGGCAGGCATCCATCTGATGCCAGGCCATCAAGTTCGCGCAGATGCGCATGATAGAAGGAAGTAAACATGGATCCCACGCGTCGCACGCTGCTTAAGGCGTCTTTACTGTTCCCGATGGCGGCGCTGCTGCCGATGTCGCTACTCAGCTCCTTTGCTTGGGGGCAAGCGTCGGCGCAAGAGATGCAGACGCTGGCGCTGGCTATTCACAGCGAGAGCGGCCCGCATCGTCTAGAGGTTGAAGTGGCGGAAACGGCTTCTCAGCGTCAGCGCGGGTTAATGGGGCGTGAGAGCCTGCCCGAAAACAGTGGCATGCTGTTTCGCTTTGAGAGCGAGCAGTCGGCCAACAATGCCTTTTGGATGTATCGCACGCTGATTCCCTTGGATATTGCCTTTATCGATAGCGATGGGCGGATTGTGGCGATTAATACCATGCAGCCCTGCGAATCCTCCTCGCCGAGTGACTGCCCCTCTTATCCAGCGGGTGCGGCTTATCACTCAGCGCTAGAGGTTAACGGCGGCTATTTTGCCGAGCGCGGTATCAAAGTAGGTGATTGTGTTTCCATTCCTGACGAAGCGGGTTTCTGCCAGCCCGCAGATTAAGCCGTGCGACGGCGAAATCTGATCACAATCAGGGCAATACCTGCGACCACTAAGCCGCCACCGACGAGTTTATGCACGCCTAGGCTGTCGCCCATTAACAGCGCGCCTAGGCCGACCGCCAATACTGGTACGAGTAGCGTCATGGGTACCACGCGATTAACCGGGTGACGGCGCAACAGCGCGTACCATATCCCGTAAGCGACAATCGACGACATTACGGCGGTGTAAATCATCGCTCCCCAGCCCAACCAGCTCGCTTGTTTAATCGCCTGCCACTGACCGCTCTCAAATAGCCATGAACCCAGCGCTACCTGCGGCACCGCAAACAGCGCCACCCAGCCTGCCAACGCCATCGGCGCAATGGGCGGACCGCGCTTGATCAACAGCTGTGACACCGCCCAGCCCATCGCACTCATCAGTAAAATGCTTAACGGTAGAGGCGAAGGCAGCGTTGGCCCACCGGCTAGCACGACTACCCCCGCAAACGAGAGCAGCAGTCCAACAATACGTTTGGGGCCCAGCTTCTCTTTTAGAAAGATGACCGCTAACAAGGTGGCAAAGGGCGTGCCCATCTGTACTAAAAGCGCGCCGGTACCTGCTTCCGCATTCTCCAAACCAATAAACAGCAGAGCGAAGTGCAGGCTCCCAAAGGTAACGGATAGCAGGAGCAAAAACGGCAGTTGCACCCGTGCCACCGGGTAGAAGGGCACCAGCAGAATTGCGACCAGCATAAAGCGTAGGGTGGTCATCAATAGCGGCGGTAGCTCCGTCACACCGACCTTTATAACAATGATATTCAGCGCCCAAATGGCGATAACAAATAGGCCGAGCAGCAGGTCGCGTAGTGGCACATTGATGTCCGTTCGTTGATGTTAGTAGCTAGATGGAAAGAAGCGCCATTATACCAGCTTGGTAGATGGCAAAAATAATAGTGAAATGAGTTGCTGTTAAGCGCTACTACTATTCTATACCAAAGTATTAGGGCTTTGCTTTAATCGTCTATATGTTGTTGATAACCAATTGGTTGTGAATTGATTTAGGTGAGTATTAAGTATTTTTTGTCACCTTTATAGCGATGAAAAAAGCTGCTGACTTGCACATTCAACTGAGATGTTCTAAAAAAATGTAACCGATTACATTTTTGCGTCGGCGCTTTCACAACCTATAACAATCCAACAACAATGAGGTGGATATGGATACCCCGCTACGCCCAAAACGTTTTAGCTCACAGGCGCTGCTGGCTGCTAGCGCAGTGACGCTGTCAGTGCTGAGTGTGCCTGGCGTTGCCCAAGCTCAGCAAAGCAGTACAGCAGAATTACCCATTGCTGTTCAAATGTATACGCTGCGTGATTTTGGTAATTTGGAGGAGCAGTTAGCCGCCGTAAATCGGGCGGGAATCTCTGCCATTGAGACGGTGGGCACACAGGAAGTGTCAGCCGAAGAACTCAACGCTTTGTTAGAAGAGCACGCGGTTGAGGTGATCTCAAGTCATGTGCAGCTAGACGATTTGCGCAATCGCTTAGATGAAACGGTGGCTTTCAATCAGGCGGTGGGTAACGACACCTTAACAGTGCCTTATCTAGCCGAGGACGCACGCCCTAGCGATGCTGAAGGCTGGCAGGCGCTGGGTGAAGAGCTAGGTGATATTGCCGCAACGCTCGATGCCGAAGGTTTCCGGTTGGCGTACCACAACCATGATTTCGAGATGGAAGAGTATGACGGTAAAACCGCGTTAGAGCACCTGTTTGATGCGGCTGGAGCTGATCTGCTGGCAGAGTTGGATATCGCCTGGGTGGCACGCGGTGGGTTTGACCCGGCTGAGTATGTCTCGCGTTTCGATGGCCAGCTGTTTGCTGTTCACGCCAAAGATAATGCACCAGAAGGCACCGCCGAAGAAGAGGGCGGTTTCGCCACACTAGGGAAAGGTGTACTGGATTGGGATGCAATCTTGCCCGCCATCGAGGCCACTGATGTTGAGTGGTACATCATCGAACACGATATGCCACTCGACGCAGAAGCGGTGATTACCGAGGGCAACAGCTTCTTACAGGAAAAACTGACAGCGCTTCGAGAAGAGTAATGCACGCCTAGGCCATCTCATTTAGATGACGAACGCGAGGATACTTTATGAAGCGCTACCTTATTGATCGGCGTAGCCTGCTGCGCCACAGCGTTACCGGTGCTATTGGCTTGGCCGCCCTGCCTCAGTTTGGATCTCGAGCCCTGGCTGACGATAGGCCTTCTCAGCGGGCACTAAAAGGCAATATCCATCATGCGGTCGCCCGTTGGACATTCGATTTTCTGTCTCTGGAAGAGCTTTGCCAGCTTTCAACCGAGCTGGGCATTACGGCGATTGATTTGGTGGGGCCAGAAGAGTGGCCTGTGCTTCAGCGGTATGGGCTCGACTCCTCCATGTGTAATGGCGCTGAGCTGAGCCTTGAAGATGGCTGGGGCGATACCCGCTTTCATACAGAGCTGATTGAGCGATACCGCCATCATATCGATCTGGTCAGCCAAGCGGGTTATACCAATCTCATCTGCTTTAGCGGCAACGCTCGGGGTATGAGCCCTGATCAGGGTTTGCAAAATGCCGAAACGGGACTGAAGCAGATTCTTGCCCAGGCAGAGGCGAAAGGCGTGGTGCTTCAGATGGAGCTGTTCAACAGCAAAATCGACCACCCCGATTACCTTTGTGACAACTCTGCATGGGGGATCGAGCTTTGCCATCGCCTCAATTCGCCCAATTTCAAACTGCTCTATGACATCTATCACATGCAGATTAGTGAAGGCGACGTCATTCGCACCATCCGTGAAAACTCCCATTTTTTCGGCCATTACCATACGGCCGGTGTGCCTGGGCGGCATGAAATAGATGACACCCAAGAGCTCAACTATCCCGCGATTTGTCGCGCTATTCGAGATACCGGCTTCAAGGGCTATATCGCCCAAGAATTTATCCCTGACCGGACTAGCCAACAGGCAAAAATAGAATCACTGCAGGCGGCTATTCATCGCTGCGACGTGTGATTCGACTCTAAAAACAACACAATAAGGAAGATGACCATGCCAGATAATCACTACGATGCCATCGTGGTTGGCTCAGGCATTAGCGGCGGCTGGGCCGCTAAAGAGCTCACAGAAAAAGGCTTAAAGGTTTTACTGCTTGAGCGTGGGCGCAATATTGAGCACGTGAAGGATTACCACAATGCCAATAAAGAGGCGTGGGATTATCCCCACCGCAATGAGCCGACCCAGGAGATGATCGCTAAACACCCCGTACTCAGGCGCGACTACCCCCTTAACGAAGCCACCATGGGCATGTGGGCGGATGAACAGGCCAATCCCTACGTGGAAGAGAAGCGCTTCGACTGGTTTCGCGGCTATCACGTAGGCGGGCGCTCACTGCTTTGGGGACGGCAAAGCTATCGGCTCAGCCCTATGGACTTCGAGGCCAACCAGCGTGAAGGCATCGCCATCGACTGGCCGATTCGCTATGAAGATATCGCCCCGTGGTATGACTATGTGGAGCGCTTTGCCGGTATTGCAGGCACCCAGGAAGGATTAGATGTTCTACCCGATGGTGAGTTTCTGCCGCCGATACCGCTTAACTGTGTGGAAAAAGATGCCGCCAAGCGTATTAAAGAAGCCTTTGGTGGGCAGCGCCATCTTATCCACAGCCGGGTAGCTAATATTACCCAACCAAAGCCAGAGCAAAACCGAGTCGACTGCCAATACCGCAATAAATGCTGGCTGGGTTGTCCTTATGGTGCCTATTTCAGCACCCAGTCCGCTACGCTTCCAGCGGCGGTGGCCACGGGGAATCTAACGTTGCGGCCGTTCTCGATTGTTAGCCAAGTGCTGTATGACAAAGACCGTCAGCGGGCGCGGGGCGTTGAGGTGATTGATGCCGAAACCCATGAAACCCACGAGTACACTGCCGATGTGGTGTTCCTTAACGCCTCGACCTTCAACACTACCTGGATTTTGATGAATTCCGCCACCGATGTCTGGGAAGGGGGCTTGGGCAGTAGCAGCGGGGAACTGGGTCACAACGTGATGGATCACCACTTCCGCTGCGGTGCCAGTGGCGAAGTGGAAGGCTATCTCGACAAATACTACTTCGGACGCCGTCCTGCAGGTTTTTACATTCCGCGCTTTCGCAACGTAGGCGATGAGCAGCGAAGCTACGTGCGCGGGTTTGGTTATCAGGGGGCGGCGAGCCGCCAGGGCTGGGATCGTGAAATTGCTGAGCTCAATATTGGCGCTGATTTAAAGCAAGCGCTTAGCCAGCCAAGCGGTTGGACGATCGGTATGACCGGCTTCGGCGAAATGCTGCCCGACCATGACAACCGCATCTCTCTTGACCATAGCGTTCGCGACAAATGGGGGCTGCCGGTGCTGTCGATCAACGTTGAGCTCAAGCAAAACGAGTTCGATATGCGCCGGGACATGGTTCGAGATGCGGTGGATTTACTTGAGGCCGCTGGCGTGAAGAACGTCAAAGGCGACGTAGGAGATTACGCGCCGGGTATGGGGATTCATGAGATGGGCTCCGCGCGTATGGGCCGTGACCCGAAAACTTCAGTGCTGAATAGCCACAACCAAGTGTGGGATGCGCCCAATGTGTTTGTTACGGATGGCGCCTGCATGACGTCATCCTCTTGTGTAAATCCTTCTCTAACCTATATGGCGCTTACCGCTCGGGCGGTGGACTATGCCGTGGAAGAGCTGAAGCGGGGGAATTTGTCATGAATCGTCGCGAATTACTCAAAATGATCGCCCTGACGACCGGTACAGCGATGATCGGCGGTAAATCGCTGTTTGCCTTTAGCGATGCTGGTCAGTCAGGTCACCCCTTTAGCAGCAAGGATGTAGAACGGCTGGACGAACTTGCCGAAACGATTCTGCCCAGAACCGATACCCCAGGCGCAAAAGACGCTGGCGTCGGGGAGTTTATGGCCCTGTTCGTCAGCGACTGCTATACGCCCTCAGAAAGAGAGGTGTTTTATTTTGGTTTGGCGCAGCTTGAGGCGCGCAGCCGGGCTGCTTACGGACGTGATTTTATAGCGCTGAGTGGTGAGCAGCGATTAGAGCTCATAACCGAGCTAGATCGCGAAGCGATGGCGCACGCCCAGCAACAGGCTCGTAGAGATCAGCCAACCCCTGCTGAGGCACTGATCGCAGAGACCCAGACCGCTCAAAATCAAACGGCGGAAACCCAGTCATCACAGGAGCACGCGGATAGCGAGGAAGCGCTTCCACACTACTTCACCATGATGAAGCAGTTAACGCTGTTTGGCTTCTTCACCTCAGAAGTTGGCGCGACGGAGGTCTTGCGCTACGAAGCGGTGCCAGGCCGCTACGATGGCTGCGCGCCTTATAACGGCGAGCCTGCTTGGGCCACATAATGGAAAGGAGAGCATTGATGAAAAATCAGCAAAACCACGATTTACAAAGTCGCGCCTATGCCCCGGCACTTTGCTTTTTGGTCTGCGGCAGTTTGTTGGCATTCGACAGTGCGGCTCAGGAGGGCGGCTCGGATAAGTCGCTGACACCCGAACAGCAATCCACCAAAACCGAAGTGTGGGAGCCGGTGCCCCCTTCAGTTTCGGTGCCTGAGACGGGCGTTCCCTCCGATTCGATCGTGCTATTCGATGGCGCCGACTTAGACGCGTGGGAAGCTGAAGAGGGCGGGCCTGCCGAGTGGCACGTGGAAGACGGCGTGATGACGGTGAATCGCGGCGCGGGAGGAATTCGCACACGCCAGGATTTCTGCGATGTGCAGCTCTACTTGGAGTGGCGAGCACCGGCCGATATCGATGGCATGGAGGGCCAAGATCGTGGCAATAGCGGCGTTTTTTTACAGGAGCGCTATGAAATCCAAGTGCTGGACTCCTATGACAACCCGACCTATCCCAACGGCCAGGCGGCATCCATCTACAAACAGCATATTCCGTTAGTCAACGCATCACGCCCGCCCGGTGAGTGGCAGAGCTACAACATCCTCTACACTGCGCCACGTTTTGATGATGGGGACACACTTGAATCGCCTGCCTACATCACCGTGCTGCATAACGGTGTAGTGGTTCAGCACCATGCTGAAGTGCAAGGCACCACTGAGTGGATTGGCAAACCCAATTACGACGAAGCCCACGGCTGCGCACCCATTTACCTGCAGGATCATGATGCGGATGTTAGCTTTCGAAACGTTTGGGTGAGAGAGTTATAGCAGAGCGCTGATTAGCACCCTAAGCGAGCAAGCCCAGTCTTCTGATGCTAGACGGTATCGGGGGGCTGGGCTTTTTTGTACCGCTCTTATTGACTATGCTGTAATACATTGTAGTCATCAGGGTTGAGGGTATAGATATGGGTGTCACTACAGTTCGTCTTCAGGCGGATGTTGAACAGCATCTGGAAGCTATCGCTGGCAGGCTCCACCGGAGCAAAGGCTGGGTGATCAACCAGGCGTTATCGGAATACATCGAGAAACAACAGCTTGAGCAAGAGCGTTGGAAGCAAACGCTGGAGGCAATGGAGTCTGCCGCACAGGGGAAGGTGGTTGATAGCAGCGAGGTGCATCGTTGGCTCAATAGCTGGGGAACGGAAAATGAGCAGGATGCGCCGAGGTCGGGTAGGTGAAACTGGTTTACACGGATGAAGCCATTGAAGATTTGCAGCGCCTTAGAGAGTTCATCGCTATTCATAATCCTTCTGCAGCAGGCAGGATAGCTGCAGAGCTGGTCGGTAAAATCGACTTACTGCCAGACTTCCCCAAAATGGGAACGCCGGTTGAAATGGCACCGGATTCCATTCGTGACATGGTCTTTGGTAAATACGTTATTCGCTATTCAGTGCATACGAGCGTCATCATTATTCTGCGGGTATGGCACGAACTGGAAGGTGAGCGTTAGCCATTAAGCCAACTGCGATCCCCGGCTATGGCAAAATAGAAGTAAAAGAAAGTGGATTTGGTTATGTATTTACTTGTTACGTTTAACCGAAAAGGAGTTTTATGGACGGCTTTTTTGAAGAGATAGGCAGGGGGTTTTTTAGGGGAATAGGTTACATACTGGCAGAGGTATTCTTCAGAACCATTTGTTACTGGGTTGGCTGGCCAATCTGCAAACTGGTTACTTTGGGAAAATATCCTTCGGCTTCTAAAGTGATATATCTCGATGAGCATAGGAGCCGAGCCGACGGCGCTTGGTGTGCAGTAGTGGGTTTGCTTGCGTTGATGGTGTTGGCGCTGTATTTGCTCGGACAGTTTTAGATTTCGGCTATGCCATTCATTTAGGTGAGTTTAATTCTACTGTCAGGAGGGAAAGGAGTGGCGGCTAGAAAACAGAGGTCATTGAAGATCAAGACGCTAAACTCAGTTTGTGCAAGTGCGTTAATCGGGGCGCTACTTTATATAGTGATCATGGGGTTTGAAGTGGTGGCGCTTGGCGCGATGGGGGTTGCTCTCGCTGGTATCTCAATACCCGTGATTGTCAGCAGTGAGGGAGTTTTAGAGGTGCTGCTAGAGATCGTCATGTCGGTAGCTGAAGGTATCATGACTATTGTTGAAGTTGTCGTAGGCGCAATATCGGGACTGTTTAGCGTGTGACCAATAAAGCGGCATTATTGAGACGTTGTCCCTATTAAGTCATTAAAAAAATATAGAATATCAAGCCGGGGCCGCCACAGCCCCGGCTTTTTTTCATGCTTTGTATCCTTACACGTTAGGCTTAGCGGTGACGCTTTTATCGTTTTTAAAGGTGAGGAAGAACAATACCAGCACCGCAATAGCAAATGCCGCTGGGAACATCCAGATACCTTGCCAGTCGTGGGCGCCGTTGGTGGAGAAGTGCTCGGTAATCTGACCGGCTACCCAGAAGCCTATCAGCATACCTACCCCGTAAGTGGCCAGCGTGATCATGCCTTGGGCAGAGCTTTTAAACTTCTCCCCTGCGCGGGCATCGGTGTAGATTTGGCCGGTCACGAAGAAGAAGTCGTAGCACACGCCATGCAGTGCAATACCAATCAAGAGCATAAACACCATTTCATCGGCGTTACCGAACGCAAACAGTGCATAGCGTAGCGCCCAGGCCAGCATGCCGATCAGCAAGGTTTTCTTGATACCAAAGCGGTGAATAAAGACCGGTAGCAGCAGCATAAACAGCACTTCCGATACCTGGCCCAGGGTCATTTTACCGGTTGGATTGGTCACGCCGATCTCGGCGAGAAAGGGGTTGGCGTTTTGGTAATAAAACGCTAACGGAATACAAATCAGAATAGAGGCAATAAAGAAGATGGCGTAGTTGCGGTCTTTTAGCAGGGCCAGTGCATCTAGCCCTAGTACTTCTTTTAAGCCAACCGGGCCGTTTGCTTTAGGCGGCGTCGCGGGCAGGCTAAAGCTATATAGGCCAAGCGCTAATGACGCGATAGCGCACATCAAGAAGGTGTTACGCAGCATGCCGTCGGCGATGCCTTGGGAAGAGTCCCAGGCGAATAAGTAGCTGATCCCCAGACCCGCGATAATCCAGCCAATGGTTCCCCACACGCGGATTTTAGCGAACTCCTGGCCTGGGTCGCTCATTTGGCGGAAGGAGACCGAGTTAACCAGCGCCAGTGTCGGCATGTAGATAATCATATACATCAACACCAGCGGGTAGAAAGTGCTGAAATCGCTTGCGACGTACAGGCCGTACATTAACGCAGCGCCCGCCAAGTGCAGAACACCGAGAATACGCTCGGCGTTGAAATAACGGTCAGCGATCAAGCCAATAATGAAAGGGGCAATAATCGCTCCCCAGGATTGGGTAGAGAAAGCCATGCCAATCTGGCCACCGCTGGCGTTGAGGTTATTGGCCAGGAAGGTGCCCAGGGTGACAAACCAGCCGCCCCAGATAAAGAACTGCAAAAACATCATGATACTGAGTCGGGTGCGTATCATAGCCATGACGTGATCCTTTGTTGTGGTTGTGATTGCTGTCTTGATTTAAAACCGTCAACAGTCAATTAACGGTGTGAAGGAAGACCAAGAATTCGGCGGTTGCGCGAAACACTGGTGGTGACACCGGCAAAATCATCAAAAGCGCGTCCGGCGGGTTGAATCAGATGGGCTTCGATAAAAGGCGCGCCCTCTGCAGCGCCTTGGGCGGCGTCTTTAATGCAGCACTCCCACTCAAGTACCGCCCAGCCATCAAAGCCGTACTGCGTCAGGCGGCTAAAAATCCCGCTGAAATCGATCTGCCCATCGCCTAATGAACGGAAGCGCCCAGGGCGCTCTAACCAACCCTGGTAACCGCCATAAACGCCGCTGCGGCCATTGGGGTTAAATTCAGCGTCTTTAACGTGGAACATGCCGATACGCTCGTGGTAGCGGTCGATAAACTCGAGATAATCCAACTGCTGCAGCAGTAAGTGGCTGGGGTCATAAAGAATTTTCGCCCGTGGATGGTTGTCCACTGCCGCCAGGAACTGCTCGAAAGACGCACCGTCGTGAAGATCCTCGCCAGGGTGAATCTCAAAGCACAGATCAACGCCTGCCTCATCAAAGGCCTCCAGGATCGGCCGCCACCGCCGGGCCAGCTCGTTGAACCCTTCTTCGACTAGCCCCTCAGGACGTTGGGGCCAGGGGTAAACAAAGGGCCATAGCAGCGCCCCGGAGAACGTCGCGTGAGCCGTTAAGCCAAGCCGTTGGCTGGCTTTGGCAGCCAGTTTTAGCTGCTCAATGGCCCACTCGGTACGCTCCTGCGGCTTGCCGTGTAGCTCAACAGGCGCAAAATCATCGAATAAGTCGTCGCAAGCGGGATGCACGGCGACCAATTGGCCCTGTAAGTGGGTAGAGAGTTCACTGATCACAACGCCGGCTTTTTCACAGCGGGCGTTTAGCTCATCGCAGTAACTTTGGCTTTCAGCGGCCTTGCGCAAGTCGATAAAACGACTATCGACGGTGGGTAGCTGAATGGCTTGATAGCCCTGTTCGGCCGCCCAGCGAGCGATTCCGTCGAGGCTATCGAAAGGCGCTTCGTCGCCGATAAACTGGGCCAGGAAAATGGCGGGCCCGCGGATGCCTTGATGGGTGTTGGGCATGATTAGGCTCCAGACAGTTGAGTGGCGGGCAGCGGCGTCCATTTCTGTTCGCTTTTGGCGCTGGTGGTGACTGCCTCGATAAATGCCATGCCACGTAGCCCGGAGGCCATGCCGGGAACGCCCTCAACGTCGCCTTGCTTGCCATGATGAATGGCGTGGGCAAAGTCGCGGTAAAGGTTGCCGAGTGCTTCCAGGTACCCTTCGGGGTGGCCGCCGGGTAGGCGCAAGCGCTGCATTGCGCTGGGGAAAAGGTCAGGTTGGTCGATGCCCGCACGGAGGGTGCGCATCGCTGCTTGAAGCGGGCGGTAGAGCAGGCTGTTGGGCTCCATTTGATGCCACTCCAATGCCCCTTTATCACCGTAAAGACGAATTTTGAGTGCGTTTTCTTCCCCGCTGCAGACCTGGCTGGCCACCAGGGTGCCGCTGGCGCCTTGATCGGTGCGCAGCAACACATCGCCGTCATCGTCCAATTGGCGTCCGTCGGCGTGGCTGGCAAGCGAGGCGCATAGCTCGCTAACACGATGCCCGGAAATAAACTCGGCGAGGCCAAAAGCGTGGGTGCCAATATCGGCCATGCAGCCGCTGATACCTGCGAGCGAAGGGTCGGTGCGCCAAGCGGCCTGTTTATTACCCTGCTGTTCTAAACGCTCGCCTAGCCAGCCTTGGGGGTACTCCACATGAATTTTGCGAATACTACCTATTTGGCCCTCGCTCACCATCTCCCGGGCTTGCCATACCATGGGGTAGCCTAAGTAGGTATGCGCCAAGCCATACAGGCAGCCACTGGCCTGCCAGCTTTCTGCTAAGCGCTGAGCTTCTTGGAGTGAGACTGCCGCCGGTTTTTCGCAAAACACATGAAAGCCTGCCTGCATGGCCGCTTCCGCGATCGGTACGTGAAGATGGTTAGGCGTTACGATCACCAATAACTGCATGCGCTGTTCGACGGGAAGTTGCTGCTCGCTTTCCAGTAATTGCTGCCAATCAGCGTAAATACGCTCGTCGGGTAGGTGGCAAGCTTCGCCGGTCAGTTGGTTGTTATCCGCCGAGCGGCTAAAGGCGCCACATACCAGCTCGCAGGTGTCGTCAAGACGGGCAGCTAAGCGGTGAACTTGGCCGATAAACGCCCCTTGTCCGCCGCCGATCATGCCTAAGCGGATGCGGGGTTGATTGGTTCGCGGCATAGAGAGGCTCCTGCTTTAATAAAGCTTATGATTTTTCAGGTGGCGCTTGTTCAGGCTGCACGAGTATAGTCGACAATGTAACCGGTTACATTTGGCATGAAATTAGGGCTTCACGCTATAAGCGTCAATGCGACAAAGGTCTATCGGTGCTTGATAAAGGTTGGAAAATAGCGCGCTGAGTTTAACGCTGGGATACGTTAAGCTGATATCAATAATGCCGCGCAACCACCTGCTTACGGCGATTACCTATTGATAAGGGAGGCCATGACCAATATACGTAAGGTCGCCGAGTTGGCGGGGGTGTCGGTAGCGACCGTATCACGCGCGTTAAAGTCGCCGGATATCGTCTCGCCCACCACCCGGGAAAAAGTGCTGAAGGCCGTTGATCAAGCGGGCTACAAACCTAATTTGATGGCGGTTCAGTTTCGCTCACAGCGCACTTATAACTTAGTGGTTTTGGTACCTACTATCGCCAACACCTTCTTTGCGCGGGTGATTAGCGGTATTCAGGAAGCGGCCCAAGAGCGCGGCTATGGCGTTCTGCTGTGTAACACGCTCGGTAATGAAGCGATGGAAACCCAGTACGCCAGTTTAGTCAGTACCCGCCAGGCCGATGGCGTGATTCAACTGCGTGCGTTTAACCCTTTTTCTGAAAAGGCGTTTCCCGCTGGGGCGGTATTGCCGATGATCAATGCCTGCGAGGTGCTGGACGACGCCCCATGCCCCACCGTCAAGCTCGACAATCGAGCGGCAGCCCGGGAGGCCACCGAGCATTTGATCGCCCTGGGGCATCGTCGAATCGGCATGATTAAAGGGCCTCGTCGCAGCCCTTTGACCCGCGACCGTGAACAAGGCTACCAGGATGCGTTGAGCGCGGCGGGCATTCCGTTAGATGAGAGCCTGCTTTGTCCTGGCGATTTCACGCCACTTTCTGGCTATCAGGCGGCTGAAACGCTTATTGCTTTAGCGGAGCGCCCCTCCGCCATTTTTTGTGAAAGCGATGAAATGGCCATAGGCGCTATAAGCCGTATCAAAGAAGCAGGCCTGCAGATCCCAGAGGATATTTCGGTGGCGGGTTTTGATGATATTGCGTTTGCTTCTTACAGCGACCCGCCGCTGACGACGATTGCCCAACCGGCGGAAGCGTTCGGACGCGAAGCCGTTGCGATGTTGATCGAGGTTCTGGAAGGGAGGCAAGTAGACAATTTGGTGCTGCCTTATACCCTGGTCTCAAGAGCCAGTACTGCAACATGCCGACCTTAGGCGACTTTCTTTCGCGCCCTAAGTGCATACAATAAGTGGGGCTTTCTCGAAAAGCCTCTCAACTGCTGTCCACGCACATCATAAAAATAGCTAAAAAAGGATCTACCATGACGCTGACACGCTCAATGGCTCGTTTAACCGCTGGCTTGGCCGGTGCGGCCCTGCTAACCGCCTCACTTTCTGCACAAGCACGCGAACTCTCGGTTTCTACGGTTTTGTCTGACGCTTTCCCCTGGGGTCAGGCGGCGGAGAAGTGGGCCGAACTCGTTGAGGAGCGTAGCGACGGTGAGTTAACGCTGCGCGTTTACCCCAACTCTCAATTGGTTTCCGGTGACCAAACCCGTGAATTTTCTGCTATGCGCTCCGGTCTGATCGACGCCGCGGTGGGTTCGACCATCAACTGGTCGCCCCAGGTGCCAGAACTTAATTTGTTCTCTTTACCGTTCTTCATTCCTGATGAAGCCGCCGTTGATGCGGTTACCGGTGGTGAAGCGGGAGAGTTGGTTTTTGAAGCAATTGAATCTCGTGGCGTTATCCCGTTAGCCTGGGGTGAAAACGGTTTCCGCCAGGTTTCCAATTCTCGCGGGCCGATTAGCCAGCCAGATGACTTGGACGGCCTGAAAATCCGCGTTGTTGGCTCTCCGCTGTTCCAGGATACCTTCTCGGCTCTCGGCGCCGACCCCACCCAAATGAGCTGGACGGACGCTCAGCCCGCGCTGACCACCGGCGCAGTAGATGGCCAGGAAAATCCGCTTTCGGTGTTTGATGTGGCGCGCATTGATCAAGTTGGCCAGGAGCATTTAACGCTTTGGAACTACATGAATGACCCGCTGATTTTTGCGGTCAATCAGCAGGTATGGCAAACATTGAGCGAAGAGCATCAAACCCTGCTGCGCGAAACCGCGGTAGAAGCCGGTGAGTGGGAAATCGCCATGACTCGTGAAGAGGAGGGCGAGCGTCTTGCGGCGATTAAAGAGCGCGGTGTCACAGTAACCGAGCTTTCCGATGAGCAGTATCAGGCGTTTGTCGATGCCACCCAGTCTGTTTATGAAAAATGGGCGCCGCGGATTGGCGAAGAAGTGGTAGACGCCGCACAAGCCGCTATCGACGCGCGCTAACTACCTTTGATGTTCAAACTCCCGGCCTTTAAAGCTGGGAGTTTTTTGCTGTGAGGCTGCCATGAAAGGCTTTCCTGATGCGCGCCCTGAGCGCTGGCTGGGCGCGCTGGCATTAATCATTATCTCTTTGATTAGTCTTGGTAATGTGATTACTCGCTACTTAACCGGCGGCTCTTTTTCATTTACCGAAGAGTTTTCTGTGTTTTTGTTGGTGGTGCTGACCTTTGCGGGTGCCTCGGTGGCGCTGCGGCGTAACCGCCATATTCGTATTGGCTTTTTGGAACGGGCATTGCCGCCCAAGTACCGCCGCGCGCTGATTTTATTTCAAGCGCTTTGTGGTTTCACCGTGCTGGGTTTGATCACCTGGTACGGCGGCAAGATGGCTTGGCAAGAGTATCAGTGGGAGTCGCTGTCACCTGGGCTTGGCTTGCCTCAGTGGTGGTATTTAGTCTGGCTGCCCGTGCTTTCTGCAGCCATGGTGTGGCGCTTATGCCAGCAAACCGCGGATCGTTTAACGGGGAGGCTCACCGATGAGCCCTGATGTGTGGATGATTCTGGCGTTTGCGGGACTGCTGATAGCGGGGGTGCCGGTAGCGTTTTCACTGGCGCTCTCCGGGGCCGTTGGCATCGTGCTGGGTTTGTCACCGGACATGCTCGCAACGATGGGTACCAATACCTACAACAGTATTGCCAAGTACCCCTTGATTGCGATTCCGCTGTTTATCTTAACCGGGCTTATTTTTGAGCGCTCTGGAGTGGCGCTGCGGTTAGTGCGTTTTGCCCAGGCGCTGATTGGCCCGCGCCACGGTGGTCTGGCGTTGGTGGCGGTGCTGGTGTGTATGATCATGGGCGGTATGAGCGGCTCAGGCCCTGCTGATGCGGCGGCGGTTGCGATGGTGATGCTGCCGAGTATGACTAAAGCGGGCTACCCCAAGCCGTTTTCCGCCACGCTGATTGCCGCATCGGCATCTACCGCCATTCTCATTCCCCCTTCGGTGGCACTGATTCTCTACTCGATTGTGGTGCCGGGCGTCGATTTACGCGCACTTTTCGCAGCGGGGTTGTTTCCCGGTATTCTGGCCGGGCTGGCGCTACTGGTGCCCGCTATGCTCGTTTCCAAACGCTACGGTTGGGAGGGCGGCACACCTAAAGAGGGGGCTGAAAGGCTAAGTGTGCGCTCCACTTTTAAACAGGCGATACCGGCGCTGTTTGCACCGGTGCTGATTTTGGGTGGTTTGCGGTCAGGGCTGTTTACACCCACCGAGGCGGCCGTGGTAGCCGTTGCCTATGGTGCGATTGTCGGTCTTTTTCTAACCCGCGAGCTGTCGCTGCGCGATTTATGGGAGCTATTGGGTGAGGCGGCGATTATTTCCGGCGTAGTCATGCTGATTATCGCTCTGGCGGGGATTTTTGCCTGGGCCGGCACCATGCTGGGCACCTTCCGCCACTTGGCTGAGTGGATCATTAGCCTGACAGGTAACGGCGTGCTGCTGCTAATCCTGGTAATGCTGGCGGTGCTGGTCGCGGGGATGCTGTTGGATGCGATCTCTATTTATCTGATCATGATGCCGATTTTGATCCCCGTAATGCAGCATTTTGAGTGGAACCCGGTGTGGTTTGGGATTCTATTGGCGATGAATATTGCCATTGGCCAATTTACCCCGCCGGTGGCGGTGAATTTGATGGTGACCACCGAAGTGGCCAAAATTCGTTTAGAGCAGACCATCGGATGGGCGCTGTTATTTGTCGTTGCAATGGGCTGTGCGCTAGCGCTGGTGGCAATCTTCCCCGCTATCGCGCTGTGGCTGCCGCGCGTTTTGGGCTATAACGTTGATTAATTTTGCTTACCCTTTTGCTTACCCTATGCAAAAGCGGTATAGCAGTTAACGCTCCCTAAACGATGAAGACCGCTACACTGAGTATTAGACGACTGCGAAATTCATTATTTAGCGTATTACATTTCGCTAATTAGGTTTTTTTCGCTAAAGTAGTGTTAGCAGGCAGCCATGGCTCGCCTGTAACCGTTTGTCTTGAAAATAGAATGTCTTAAAAACGTTTTGGGTCAAGGGTACCTGAGGGAACGGTTCATCAGGTGAGACCAAAGCGCGCGATGCTCGTAACATCAAATACGCTCATAACATCAATACAAAGAGGTGTGTTCATGAAACGCCATGTATTTTCCACTACTGCCTTCTCCGGTGCGCTACTTGCCGCCGCTGCCTTCGCCTCACCGGCAATGGCACAGGATGACGAGCAATTCATCACCATCGGCACCGGTGGCCAAACCGGCGTTTACTACGTCGTGGGTCAGTCGATCTGCCGTTTGGTAAATCGTCTCGAAGACAGCGATATTAAGTGTAATGCTCCTTCTACCGGCGGCTCTGTTGCCAATATCAATGGCATTAAGTCCGGTGAGCTGGACATGGGTGTTGCTCAATCCGATGTTCAGTATCAAGCTTACAATGGTACTGGCAATTTTGAAGGCGAGCCCTACGAAGAGCTGCGTGCGGTATTCCGTGTCCACGGTGAGCCGTTGACGCTGCTTGCGCGGGCTGACTCTGGCATCGAGACGCTTGATGATTTGGAAGGCAAGCGCGTCAACATTGGTAACCCGGGTTCTGGCCAGCGCAACACCATGGAAGTGGTGATGGACGCCAAGGGCTGGACTGAAGATACATTCTCCCTGGCATCTCAGCTTGATGCTGCCGAGCAGGCGGCGGCACTGGCCGATAATAACGTCGATGCCATGGTTTATGTGGTGGGTCACCCTAATGGCTCCATCCAGGAAGCGACCACCACCGTTGATGCTCGCTTGATACCGCTGAACGACGAAGACATTCAAGGTATCGTCGATGAATACCCCTACTACTCCGCATCGGTCATTCCGGGGGGGCTGTATCGCGGCAATGACGAAGATGTCGAAACCTTTGGCGTGGCAGCGACCTTTGTCACCACCGCTGAGGCTGACGAAGAAGTGATCTATCAGACCGTTAAGGCGGTTTTTGACAACTTCGATCGTTTCAAGCGTTTGCATCCTGCCTTCGAGAATCTTGTGCCGGAAGAGATGGTGACTCAAGGTCTTTCCGCACCGTTGCACGATGGGGCAGCGCGTTACTATCGTGAACAAGGCTGGATTGAGTAATCCAAGGTCTAAGGTATTAATGCCTTAGTAAGAAATGCGCGGTTACCCAAGGGTGCCGCGCATTTTGGTTTAGAATGTTGATAGGGCGTTTAGAATGTTGATAGGGCATTTCGATATGGCAATGATGCGTCAATCGACTCGGAGCGGGGCAGGCAGATGACAGACGATAAGAACAGGCCTTCGGGAGATGGGGTAGACTTGGAGGATATGGTCGCCTCCAGCGACACTGGAGCCCGCAAGCCAGCCGGCATGCCTGGAAAGCTTTTGGTAAGCATTGCGGCAGTGTGGTCTCTTTTTCAATTGTGGATAGCATCGCCAATACCCTTCGTTCTTGGGTTTGGCGTATTTAGTGCCACTGAAGCCCGTTCTATTCACTTGGCCTTTGCGCTTTTTCTGGCGTATATGGCCTACCCAGCACTTAAGCGCTCTCCGCGCGACCGTGTTCCGATTCAGGATTGGGTGCTTGCAGCAGCGGCGGCGTTTTGTGGCGCTTACATGTTTATGTTTTACGAGCAGTTATCCCAGCGCCCCGGCGCGCCGATACTCCAGGACGTTATTATTGGTATAGCCGGGATACTGCTGCTGCTGGAGGCGACGCGTCGAGCGCTTGGCCCGCCGTTAATGATTGTGGCCTCGGTTTTTCTTCTCTATAGCCTGGCTGGCCCTTGGATGCCGGGTATTCTTTCCCATGGTGGAGTGAGCCTTTTTGGCTTGATTAACCACCAGTGGTTGACGACTCAGGGGGTCTTCGGTATCGCCCTGGGGGTATCAACCAGCTTCGTGTTCCTGTTTGTGTTGTTCGGTGCCCTGCTCGATAAGGCTGGCGCTGGCAATTACTTTATCAAGGTGGCTTTCTCGTTACTGGGTCACTATCGCGGCGGGCCGGCAAAAGCTGCTGTGGTGGCCTCGGCCATGACCGGTCTGATTTCCGGCTCCTCGATTGCCAATGTGGTAACCACCGGTACTTTTACGGTGCCGATGATGAAACGCGTTGGGTTTTCCGCGGAAAAGGCGGGTGCTGTCGAAGTGGCATCATCGGTCAATGGTCAGATTATGCCTCCGGTTATGGGTGCGGCCGCTTTCTTGATGGTCGAGTATGTGGGTATCTCTTATGTCGAGGTGATTAAGCATGCCTTCCTGCCCGCGCTGATCTCCTATATTGCGCTGGTCTACATCGTTCACCTTGAGGCCCTCAAGGCCAATATGCAGGGGCTGAAAAGCAGTAACCCACCTAAGCCACTGGTCAATAAAGTGATCGGCTTTCTCGGTGGTTTGCTACTGATGATGGTCACCGCCCTGGCTGTTTATTACGGACTTGGCTGGCTCAAGCCGGTACTGGGGGATGCAACCCCTTGGGTGGTAGCTGTTGGACTTACGGTCATTTATATTGCCCTGCTCAAGTTGGCAGCCGGTTACCCCGAGCTCGAACTTGATGACCCTAATGAGCCGATCTATTCCCTGCCGCAAACTAAGCCGACGGTGCTGGTAGGTTTGCAATATATCCTGCCGGTCATTGTGCTGGTCTGGTGTCTAATGGTGGAGCGTTTGTCGCCGGGGCTGTCAGCTTTTTGGGCCACCATATTTATGATTTTCATTATTCTGACCCAGCGACCCATCACGTCAATCTTTCGCGGACGCAGCGATATGAGGGCTGATCTTCAGGAAGGCGTGATGGATCTTTGGAATGGCCTGGTCACCGGCGCCCGCAACATGATTGGCATCGGCATTGCTACAGCTACCGCCGGTATTATCGTCGGTGCCGTCTCCCAGACCGGGGTAGGGCTAGTGCTGGCCGAGGTGGTGGAAACACTGGCCATGGGCAACCTGATGCTCATCTTGCTGCTTACCGCAGTGCTTAGCTTGATCCTCGGCATGGGGCTGCCTACGACAGCAAACTATATCGTCGTATCGGCACTATTGGCACCGGTCATCGTCAACCTAGGCGCTGAAAATGGCTTGCTGGTACCATTGATTGCGGTGCACCTATTCGTGTTCTACTTCGGTATCATGGCCGATGTTACCCCGCCGGTGGGGCTGGCCTCCTTTGCGGCGGCGGCAGTCTCCGGTGGCGATCCCATTCGAACCGGTTTCCAGGCGTTCTATTACAGCCTTCGTACCGCGGCGCTGCCGTTTCTGTTTATCTTTAATACCGATCTGCTACTTATCGATGTGACCTTCCTTCAGGGGGTGCTGATCTTTGTGGTGTCGACCATCGCCATGCTGATTTTCGCCGCCGCGACCCAGGGCTTTATGATTACGCGCAACCGCTGGTATGAGTCTATCGTGCTGCTACTGATTGCGTTCACACTGTTCCGGCCCGGTTTCTGGATGGATATGATTCATGACCCCTATGAATCCATCCCGCCCGCACAATTCGTCGAAGCGCTAGGTGATGTGGACGAAGACTCTACTTTGCGTTTGCAAATTGCGGGTCTTGATGATTATGGCGATCCCATGACCACTTACATGACGCTACCGGTACCTGAAGGCGAAACAGGGCAGGAGCGTCTCGATAACCTGGGCATGGAGCTCTTTATTGAGGATGGCAAGGCCACCGTTGATATGGTGACCTACGGTAGCCAAGCGGCAGAGCTCGGTTTCGATTTCGATCAAGAAATTATCGAGGTTCTGGCCCCCGTCGACCGTTGGACTAAGGAGCTAATGTGGATCCCTGCCTTCTTGGTCTTTGGGCTGATTGTATTGATGCAGCGTCGGCGTCGTGATAACACGCAAGCTGCTGCCACTGCATGAAGGAGAGTGCCATGTACAGCAAGATTATGTTACCTGTGGATCTTAACGAGGAGTCTTCCTGGTCAAAGGCGCTGCCCACAGCCCTGACGCTATGTCGCACTTTCGGCGCCTCGCTTCATGTACTCACGGTGCTGCCGGACTATCGTATGCCCATGGTGGGCTCCTACTTTCCCAAGGACTTCGCTAAAAAAGCACATGTGGCGATCAGCGATGCGCTTCATGAGTTCATTAAGACGAATGTGCCTGACGATATTCAGGTGCAAAGTGTCATTGTGGATGGTTCCCCATGGGAGGCCATCATCAAGGCTGGTAAGAAATTGGACGTCGACCTAATCGTCATGGCCTCACACAATAAGCGGAAGTTTGTCGATTATGTTCTCGGCCCCAACGCCGAGCACGTGGTGCACCATGCCAAGATGTCGGTAATGATTGTGCGCTAACTAGTCAAAGCGTCACGTAAGAAAAACTAAAAACTCCGGGCAGCAGCTGCTCGGAGTTTTTTTATGGCTATTTATAGCGCTTTTTGACTACATCTGTTTTTGCTAACGCAGCAATTTAATTGGCGCTTTTCAGCTGTTTCGTGGATTTTTTGTACGTGTATATCAAAGTGCCACCCTACAGGAGCTTTGGTCAGCTACATTAAGAGTGTATTAATAAATAATGTTAAGCCATTAACTTGGTATTAATACCATCGGCGAGCACAAGCGTTGATGCGTTAGAGGTAAATCCTGAATCCAGGGTCTATATCAGGAACAACAGGAGTGATGCCATGAATGCGGCTACAACAAAAACAAATCACCATGCGGATCAGCCCAGCGTTAAAATTAGTATCAATAAGGTCGGATTGGATCGGCCAAGGGCGTGGTTGGCGGCTGGCGTAGAGGATTTTCGCCGGGCGACGGTAGTGAGCCTCTCTTATGGCATGTTTTGGGTGGGGTTGAGTATTGCTATTACCCTAGGTGCGTTCACGCTGGGGTATTGGTACTGGCTACTGCCGATGATTGCCGGGTTTATGTTTATTGGCCCATTGGTAGCCGTTGGTTCTTATGGGATCAGCCGGGCATTAGAGCGAGGGCAGGTGCCTAATCTAGGCGATGCGTTTGGCAGTTGGAAGCCCCATGCCGGTCAGTTGGCGATGATGGGCGTCATGATGATGATTTTCTTCCTTGCCTGGATTCGTTTGGCTACGCTGCTGTTCGCGCTCTTTTTCGGTTTTGAAGTGCCTAGCCCCGCTTCGCTCTATACGGCGCTGCTAACCACCTCAGAAGGCTTGGGTATGTTGGCAGTGGGTACAGTCGTCGGCGGGATTTTAGCTTTTGGCGCCTTCGCCATCAGCGTTGTAGCGATTCCCACCCTGATGGATCAAGATCTAACCTTTATGGAAGGTATAGAAGCGAGTGTACGCTGTGTCGCGCGTAATTTTCGCGTGATGCTGTTATGGGCGGTGATTCTTACCCTGTGTGTGTTGGTGGGGGTGATGACGTTCTATATTGGTTTGGCGCTGATCTTGCCAGTATTAGGCCACGCCAGCTGGCACGCTTATGAAGATTTAGTGCGCTTTGAACCCTTTGAGAAAATTAAATCGTAACTCAACGGTAAACACTTAATAACGCTTCAGTGACGAAAAAAACAGTATTTGCCCTGACCTAATCAAGGAGATGGCGTAATCTTTACGCTATCTTCTTTCGTTGTTCCTGGGTGAGGTAGCCTGCGAGCGATCCTGTGTGAGGTGTTTACTGTGAAAGCGTTGTTAATGGGGTGGGTCGTGCTGATGTTCAGCACTCCCCTGGCGGGGCTTGCGGAATCAACTGGTAAGCTAGACGTGCCTGACGGGCCCGTTATTTTGACGGTCAGCGGTAATATTGACCATACGAACGTTGGAAGTGAGGCTCAGTTTGACCGGGCCATGTTAGCGGCTTTGCCACAGCACGAGTTTGAGACCAGCACGCCTTGGACAGAGGGCAGTAGCTACTACAGTGGCCCTTTAATGCGTGATTTGCTGGCGTTATTAAGCCCAGAGTGTGAGGTGGTTCACGTTTCCGCGCTGAACGGCTATGAAGCCGAAATTCCGGTCAGTGATTTTAATGATTATGATGTTATCTTAGCTATAGCAAAGGATGGTGAGGCGATACCCATTCGCGAATATGGCCCTTTATGGGTGCTTTATCCCTTCGATCAAGATGAAACGCTATTAAGCGAACAAATACGCTTTAGAGCGGTATGGCAGGTTATGCATATTAATGTTCTCTAGCGCTTCTAATGCACAGGCCTCAAGCCTACTACGTTATCCTCGTCGTTTTAAGCTCGTTGCGATTGTTGCGGTGTTACTGTTCGCTGCGGCACTGGTCGTTGCCACCCTAGCTGCTTGGCGGCAGGAAAATCTCACTCAAAGCTTGCGGGAAGACACCGCTTGGGTTGTCTATAAACTGGATCGAGATGCGGTACAGCTACTCAACCATTTGTTGGCAGTGACTCGGAAGCCGTTATCACCGCAGGCCCACGATGAGCTAAATCTTCGCTTTGAGTTGCTCTATAGCCGTATAACGCTGCTTAACGACGGCGAAGTCAGCAACCTCATGCAACAGATTGATGCTGCCCGTGAGCTATTAGGCCAAATTCAGCAGCAGCTTGATGTGCTAGACATCATGTTTGAACCCTTTGGCGTGCTTGATCAATTACCTGTAGCTGCGCTAGAAGATGAACTACAGGAACTAACACGGCTAACAGAACGTTTGGTTATCGCGATTAACGGATATTTAGCAGAGTCTGCTACTGAAGAGCGTGCTCAACTCAGTCTGCTTTATAAGCTACTCATGGGTCTGATTATTGGCATGAGCTTAGCCGCCTTTCTGGTGATTGTCTTTTTGGTGCGTGAAATGCGCGAGAGCACGGCGATAAGGCGGAATCAGGAGAAGCTTGGCCGACAGTTGGAAGTCACCGCCAAACAGGCTCAGGCGGCGAATCAAGCCAAGTCAGACTTTTTAGCGATGGTCAGCCATGAAATTCGCACGCCGCTGAACGGCGTTATCGGCATGAGTGAGCTACTGCGTGAATCAGCGAGCCCGGCGCAAGTAGAAGATTACGCCAATACGATTCACGATAGCGCCAATCAATTGTTGGCCATGATCAATGAGATCCTCGATTTCTCAAAAATCGAAGCAGGGCACTTAACCCTTGAAACATCGCCCACGGAACTCAAGCCGCTGGTCGATAGTGTGGTGGTTCTATTTGCGCCCCGAGCCAAAATGAAAGGATTAGCGCTGAAGGTTAATGTAGATGCGCTGGTACCCGCGTGGGTGCTGGTCGATGCAGGTCGATTGCGGCAAATTTTGCTTAATCTTATTGCTAATGCGATCAAGTTCACCGATCAAGGCGAAGTCAGCATACAAGTCTCCTCCACCGTGGAGCACTTACTGTTTGAGATTAGCGACACGGGGTGTGGTCTAAGCGAAGAGCAACAGCAACGCCTTTTTGAGCCTTTTCAGCAGGCTGATGAATCAGTGGCACGTCGGTTTGGTGGCACAGGGCTGGGGCTCGCAATTTGCAAGCGGTTAAGCGAAGCCATGCAAGGGCATTTAGGGGTAAAAAGTCGGTTAGGTCAAGGTAGTACCTTCTGGTGCGAGTTGCCTTTGATCACCGCTGACCCTATCACCACATCGCTGCCCCCAGCACCCAAACGAGACTTTACCGGCACCACGCTATTGCTAGTAGAGGATAACGCCGTAAACCGCAAAGTCGCGATGGGCCTATTGGCCCGCTTGGGTTGCGATATAATCTGGGCCGAGAGTGGTCATGATGCCTTGGCCATGGCCCAGACGCAGCAGGTGCATCTGATCTTTATGGACATCCAATTGCCTGATATGGATGGGTTAACTGTGACTAGGCGTTTGCGTGAACAAGGTGGGTGGTTAGCCAGTGTGCCGATCGTCGCTATGACGGCCGGTGGCGCCGAAGATGACCGTAAACGCTGCTTGGCTGCGGGTATGGATGATTACATCACCAAGCCACTGTCGCTCTCGGCATTAAGTAATGTACTGGCGTTGCAGCTTTTTGCGACCCCGGAGGCATCTTTAAAGGCGTTAACGGTATCTCCGACGCTAACCGGAGAGCAGTCGTTGCTAAATGGCGACACTCTTCGCATGTTGAAGACAACGCTAGGCGAAGCGAGCATGATTCAGCTAATCATGCTTTACCACCAGCAAGTCAGTGATTACTCCGCTCAACTGGCTTCTTGCTTGGCTGCAACTCCATTAACGTCAGAACAGGAGCAGCAGATCGCTCGGCTCGCCCACCAGTTGCGTGGCGAGTCATTGAGTATGGGGGCCGACCAGCTTGCCGAGCTGGCAAAGCAGCTTGAGCTATTAGCCAAAACCCAGCGGGCCACATCAGAGCAGCTTGATGAAGCGTTCAGCACGTTAAGGCTTGCAGCGGCGCATACGCATTCCGCGCTGGAGAGGTGGAGCCGTGACCACTTATCAAGTTAAACAAGGTGTTACCACAGCGGCCAGTGAGCAGACCAATCCTTGCCGGGCTGCTGAGGAGCTAGCAGGCGCCTTGCGCCACGAACACTTGGGGTTTGTACTGTTCTTCTGCAGCGCGGAGTATGATTTAGACGCCCTGGCGGATGCATTGGAAAGTAGCTTCCCCACCACGCCGCTAAGTGGCTGTACCACCGCTGGGGAAATAACCCCTGAAGGCTATGATCGCGGTTCTATCGTGGCGATAGGGTTTGATCGCCGTTTGTTTGCCATTGAAACGGCCCTGATCGACGACCTTAACCATTTTGAGTTGGCCGACGCTCAGCCGCTGGTCGATACGCTATTGGAGCGTTGTCGCCAACAAGCCATCGCACCGATCAACGAGCACAGCTTTGCGTTGACCTTATTGGATGGCTTATCCAGCCGTGAAGAGCAAGTGCTCGCCACTTTGGATGCCGCGCTAGGGCGTATCCCCAGTTTTGGTGGTTCAGCAGGCGACGATAATCACCTTAGCCATACCCATGTGTATACCGCAGGACGTTTTCATACCCGAGCGGCGGTAGTCGTGATGATTAACACGCGACTACCCTTTGAAGTGTTTTCGACCCACCATTTGATTCCATTGGCTCATAAGCTTGTAGTCACCGAGGCTGACCGTGAGCAGCGGCGAGTGATAGAGCTCAATGGTTTGCCTGCCGCCCAGGTGTATGCTGAGTTAGTCGGTGTGACTCCAGAGCGGCTGAGTGCCGCCGTTTTCGCCCACCACCCATTGGCGGTACGCATCGGCGGGCAGCACTATGTGCGCTCAATCCAGGGTGTCAATAACGACGGTAGTTTGAGCTTTTACTGCGCAGTGGAAAACGGCATTGTATTAACTGCCATGCAGCCAACACCGCTACTGGATGACTTGAAAGTGATGCTTGCGGGAGTTAGTGCAAGGCTTGGGACGCCGAGTATGATTATTGGCTGCGACTGCTTTCTGCGCAGGATGGAGCTCGAAGCACTGAAGCAACTGGATCAGGCGTCACAACTGCTGCGCCTAGCAGGCGTGGTGGGGTTCAATACCTATGGCGAACAGCATCACGGCATGCATGTGAATCAAACGTTTACGGGGGTGGCGTTTGGATCTCTTCCAGCTAACCATAAACACTGACACGGCAGATGCCGCAGCGCTGCGGGAAGATAACCGCCGCCTCCGTAAAGTGTGCCAAGCGCTGATGGAACGGGTGGAAACGGAAAGCGGTGCCGACCCCGCGCCCTATGCCGCGTTCGAGCGCTCGGTGTTACTTGCCGAACAGGTACGTGAGCGGACCGACGCGCTGCACCGCACCTTAGATGAGCTAAGCCAAGTCAATACACGCCTACTGGCCGCGAAAGCCGAAGCGGAAGCCGCGAACCTATCCAAAACGAAATTCCTGGCGGCGGTCAGCCACGACCTTCTGCAGCCACTCAACGCCGCTCGGCTGTTTGCCAGCGCGTTAGAAACCCACTCGCTTCCTGACGCCTCACAGGCTCTGGTCGGCCATATTGGTCGCTCGCTGAAGGATGTAGAAGGCTTGATAGGCACGCTGGTGGATATCTCGCGCTTGGATGCTGGCGTACTTCATGCCGATAAAGCGCCCTTCGCGGTGAGCACCCTATTAGATGCGCTAGCCGAGGAGTATCGCCAAGTGGCCGGGGTGCGTGGGTTGGCACTGCACTACGTGCCTTCCAGTGCGGTGGTCGAATCGGATCTGGCGTTGCTTGCACGAGTGATCCGCAACTTCTTAAGCAATGCGGTGCGCTACACCGAGCAGGGTAGCGTGCTGCTGGGGTGTCGGCGGCGGCGGCATGGGTTGGAAATCACGGTGGGCGATACTGGCCCTGGGGTTCCCGAGCAGCAGCGGGAAGCAATCTTTCTCGAATTTCGCCGCGCTAACCAGCCCAACGGTGCTCATAGCCGCGGCTTGGGGCTGGGACTGGCCATCGTCGACCGTATCAGCGCCATGCTGGAGCAGCCGATTTCGCTCGCCTCTCGCCCTGGCGCGGGCGCGCTATTTTCGATCACCGTGCCCTACGCAACCGCGGCGACCCCCGCAGGGCAAAGCACTCACAACACGCCATTGCTTGATGATACAGAGAATCCGTTAAGCGGCTGTGTCATTTGGGTGATTGATGATGACCTGGCAATTATAGAAGGCATGCAGGCACTGCTGGGCAGTTGGGGGTGTCGGGTACGCGCCGCCGCCACTGCGAGCGCGTTGGAGGCCGCTAGCGACGGTGAACGCCCAGCAGTGCTACTGGTGGATTACCATTTGGGCGATCACCGCGAAACCGGTATTGAGTTGGCCGCGCGACTGCAGCGCCGTTATCCAGGCCTGGCAGCGGTAGTGATTACTGCCAATCACGAGGCGGAGATTAAGCGCGCAACCCGCGAAGCAGACATGCACTGCTTGCTCAAACCCCTAAAGCCCCTGCGGTTGCGCATGCTGCTGGGCACACTACTCAATAAGGCCTAACGGATGTCGCTTAGCGAGTGCGATTGGCCCGGTGAAAGCTTAGATCCTCCTCACCTGCGATAACAATGGCGTGAACCCGGCTCGTGGCATTTAACTTGCGCAGAATTGCCGAGACATGGGTCTTAACGGTGGTTTCGGCAATCAACAACTCCCGGGCGATATGCTTGTTCGACATGCCTGTCGTCATGCAAGCCAACACCTCTAACTGCTTATCGGTTAAGCGTGCTAAACGCTCGCTGTTCGAAGAAGCATTAATGGCGGAGGGGGGCGAAGAGGCGCGTGGTGCGGGGCGACGCATGACGTCGGGCGGTAGGTAGAGCTGGCCTTCAAGAATCTGCGTTAACGCGGCCAGCAGCGTTTCCCGGGGCGTGGACTTAGGAATATAGCCCACCGCGCCCAGGGTAATGGCATCAAGCACTAGTTGGCGCTCTTGATGCGCAGATACAATGGCCACCGGCAGCGAGGGAAATTCCTCGCGCAGCCGTGTTAGTCCCTCTAGCCCCTCCGCATCCGGTAGGCTTAAATCCAGCAGCAGTAGATCTAACTCAACGTTCGCTTCAATCAGCGCTATCGCATCAGCGAGGCTCTCCGCTTCCAATAGCTGGCTACCTGCCAAGCCCCCGCTAATCACGGTTTGTAGCGCATCGCGGAAAAGCGGATGGTCATCCGCCACCAACAGGGAATACATGGCGTCTCCTACCAAGGGATGAGGGCTAATCCTGCCATCGGGCTATATCGCCATTTGCTTTAGTGAACAACACTGTCCATGCACCTTTAATAATCATAATACGCAGGAGCAATACAATGATCTACGCCAACCCTGGTGATACCGGTTCTGTGGTGTCATTTGAAAAACGTTACGGCAACTATATCGGCGGCGAGTTTGTTGCCCCGGTGAAAGGCCAATACTTCGATAATATTAGTCCCGTGAATGGTCACGTCTTCTGTGAAATCCCTCGCTCAACGGCAGAAGATATCGATAAAGCGCTGGACGCGGCCCACAAAGCGGCACCTGCCTGGGGGAAAACCTCCGTTCAAGAGCGTAGCAATATTCTGCTGAAAATTGCTGACCGCATTGAGCAAAACCTTGAAGCCCTCGCGGTGGCTGAAACCTGGGATAACGGCAAAGCCGTACGTGAAACCCTGAACGCCGATATTCCACTAGCCGTTGACCATTTCCGCTACTTTGCGGGCTGCTTGCGTTCGCAAGAGGGCACCGCGGCGGATATCGATGCTAACACCGTCTCCTACCACTTCCATGAGCCATTGGGCGTGGTGGGGCAAATTATTCCCTGGAACTTCCCGATCCTTATGGCCGCCTGGAAGCTGGCGCCTGCACTGGCGGCGGGTAACTGCGTGGTCTTGAAGCCAGCGGAACAAACCCCTGCGTCGATTTTGAAAGTGATGGAAGTGATTGGTGATCTGCTGCCACCTGGCGTGCTCAATATCGTCAACGGCTTTGGTGCCGAGGCAGGACAAGCGTTGGCGAGCAGCAAGCGCATCGCCAAAATCGCCTTTACCGGCTCTACCCCCGTGGGCTCGCATATTCTGAAGTGCGCGGCGGAAAATATTATCCCATCCACCGTAGAGCTAGGCGGCAAGTCCCCCAATATCTACTTCGCCGACATCATGAACGCCGAACCGACCTTTATTGATAAAGCGGTCGAAGGCTTAGTGCTGGCGTTCTTTAACCAGGGCGAAGTGTGTACTTGCCCCTCTCGCGCGCTGATCCAGGAGAGCATGTACGACCAATTCATGGCCAAGGTGATCGAGCGCACCCAAACCATCAAGCGCGGTAACCCCCTGGATACCGATGTTCAGGTGGGTGCCCAGGCTTCCCAAGAGCAGTTCGATAAGATCATGTCGTACATGGATATCGCCCGGGATGAAGGTGCGGAGTTCCTCACCGGCGGCAATAAAGAGACCATGGACGACAGCATCAACGATGGTTACTACATTCAGCCCACGCTGCTGAAGGGTAACAACCAGATGCGTGTCTTCCAGGAAGAAATCTTTGGCCCGGTCGTGGCAGTCACTACCTTCAAGGATGAAGAGGAAGCCCTGGCGATTGCCAACGACACCGAGTTCGGCCTGGGCGCAGGCGTGTGGAGCCGTGATATCAACGTCGCCTTCCGCATGGGCCGTGGCATCCAAGCCGGGCGCGTTTGGACCAACTGTTACCACCAGTATCCCGCCCATGCAGCCTTTGGTGGTTACAAGAAATCTGGCGTTGGCCGGGAAACTCACAAAGTCGCCCTCGAACACTATCAGCAAACCAAAAACCTGCTGGTCAGCTACGACATCAACCCGCTGGGCTTCTTCTAAGCTGCCCCGTTTTTCTATGTATAGCTAGCCACACCGCCCGGCATCAGCCGGGCGGGATTGTCAGTCCCCCTGACGCTGACTCTACCGATAAGAGCCGTTTTTAAATGGCCGTATCGAAAACTATTAGGAGTTGCATCATGGATAGCACAATGCGCGCGGCGGTCGTTCGTGAGTTTGGCCAGCCGTTGGTTATAGAAGAAGTCGACGTACCTCGCCCTAAGCAGGGCGAAGTGTTGATGAAAGTGGCCGCCTCTGGGGTTTGCCATACTGATTTACACGCTGCCCATGGCGATTGGCCGGTAAAACCCTCGCCACCGTTTATTCCAGGGCACGAAGGCGTTGGGCATATCGTGGCGGTGGGTGAAGGCGTGACCCATGTCAAAGAGGGTGATCGTATTGGTGTGCCCTGGCTCTACTCGGCCTGCGGCTATTGCGAGCACTGTTTAGGCGGTTGGGAGACGCTGTGCGAGTCCCAGCAGAATACCGGCTACAGTGTTAACGGCGGGTTCGCGGACTACACCTTAGCGGATGCAGGCTATGTAGGACGCTTGCCAGATGCCGTTGATTTTATCGAAATCGCCCCGGTGCTGTGTGCCGGCGTAACGGTTTATAAGGGCCTAAAGATGACCGATACCCGCCCCGGTCAGTGGGTGGTGATTTCGGGTATTGGTGGCCTGGGCCATATGGCGGTGCAGTACGCTAAAGCCATGGGCCTGAACGTTGCTGCAGTGGACATTGATGACGGCAAGCTAGCCTTGGCCGAGCGCTTGGGTGCCACGGTAACCGTCAACGCTATGAAAACCGACCCAGCGGCGTACCTGAAGAAAACCATTGGTGGTGCTCACGGGGCCTTGGTGACAGCGGTGTCGCCGAAGGCGTTTGATCAAGCGCAGAATATGCTACGCCGCGGCGGCACACTGGTGCTTAATGGCCTACCACCGGGAGACTTCCCGCTGCCAATCTTTAGCACAGTGCTCAATGGCATTACCATACGTGGCTCTATCGTTGGCACGCGCAGTGACCTGCAGGAAGCGTTGGATTTCGCTGCCGAAGGCAAGGTTAAGGCCACGGTCGCAACCGATACGCTGGATAATATCAACGATGTCTTCCAGCGCATGATCGACGGCAAGATCGAAGGCCGCATCGTGTTGGACATGGCGAGCTAACAGCCAGCCAGTGGATGTTGCACCAGGGGGAGAAGACTCCCCCTTTTTAATCTCGAACTTGTCACTGAACAGTCGCTATTTAATCCTTTCCGCTTTCCATCAGCTCAGCCAACGGCGTGCCATACGCTCGGCGTGGGCAAGGTTGCTGGTGACAGCTAATTTACCTGCTTCGCGCTTAATGCCCGCGCGTTTGATTTTCAGTGCCATGCGAGGCGGTAATCCTACAAACATCACCCCTACGTTATGCTCGCCCAGCTCGCGGCGCAGCGTATCCAACGCCACCATGGCGGTGGTATCCAGGCTGGGCACATCGCGCATATCCAGCACAACTATCCGTACGCTGTGATCAATCATTCTGAGTGTGGCAATGGCCTTTTCTGCGGCGCCAAAAAACAGCGGGCCACTGATTTTATACAGCGCCACTTCCGGCGGGAAGCTTTCGCCGGTATCGGGTGCGGCCAAGCGTTGGGTATGAGTCAACTGTGCCATACGACGTATAAACAGCGCGGCGGCTAGGCCAATACCCACGGCCACCGCAATCACCATGTCAAAAATCACTGTTAGCGCAAAGCAGATCACCAGCACTGATACATCGCTGGCGGGGGCGCTTTTTAGCGTATGCACAAAGTGGCGCGCCTCGCTCATGTTCCAGGCAATGATAAACAGTAGGGCGGCCAGAGCGGCCATGGGTACATATCCCAGTACTCCCGCGAGCACAACCACGGCAAGTAGTACCACTACGGAATGCACCACCGCAGCGACAGGTGAAAAGGCACCGCTTTTGATATTGGTCGCGGTGCGGGCAAGGGCCGCTGTGGCGGTAATGCCGCCGAAGAAGGGCACCACCATATTGCCCAGCCCCTGGCCAATTAGCTCTGCATTGGGATCATGGCGGGTACGAGTTAAGCCATCTGCCACCACGGCACACAGCAGTGACTCAATGGCCGCCAGCAGTGCAATCGCCAATGCCGGGCCAAGCAGCGCCTGAATCAGTGCAAAGTTGATCTCAAGTGGGGTGCCATCTGCGCCGGGAAAATGCCACGGCGCGGTGAAGCTAGGCGCAAAAGGGGGGATTCCACTGCCGCTCTCACCTTCGAACTCCCAGCTAAACCGTGAAGCGATGGTATCGACTTCAACACCACCCATCAGCAATAGCGCAGCCGCTACCGTGCCCACCGCCAAACCTACCAGCGGGGCAGGTACAGGCGTATTCAGGCGGGGCCAGATTAACAGCGTCGCCAGGGTGATAAGCCCAACACTGATCTCTGCTGGTGAAAGTGTGGGTAGCGCCTGGCCAATCAGCATTAGGTTCTGCAGGGTGCTGTCGCCAAGCTCGACCCCGGATAAACCGAGAAAGTCAGGTAGTTGCAACAGCGCAATCACCACGCCAATGCCCGCCGTAAAGCCGAGAATGACCGGGTAGGGCACGTACTGAATCAGGCTTCCCAGCCGCGAAAGCCCCAGCGCGACTAAAATAGCGCCCGCCATGAGCGTGGCAATCAGCAGCCCACCCAGGCCGTGGTTGGCCACGATGGGAAACAGAATCACCACAAATGCGGCGGTGGGGCCGGAGATATTAAACCGCGAACCGCCGGTTAAGGCGATCACCGCGCCTGCCACGATGGCAGTGTATAGCCCGTGCTGAGGTGGCACGCCAGTAGCGATGGCCAGCGCCATGGAAAGCGGTACCGCCACCACACCAATCGTCAGCCCCGCCATTACATCCCGCTTGAATTTGGCCAGCGTATACCCTTCACGCCAGGCGTTAACCAACGCGCGGCCAGGCATCGGGAAAACGTATCCTGAAGATTGATGGACACGGGACATAGGGTCTGCCTCCTAAAAATAGGGAAAACAAGCCATTACGCTACGCCTGCGGTGAAATTTGCACAACAAGTCGTTAGTCGCGGAGTCGTTCGCGCATAAAAAAATCCCAGCCGCTTGGCTGGGATTTTTTTAGGCTAAGCGCAGATGCTTATTTATATCTGCGAGTCTTCAGGCGGTTCGCCGATGGTGCCAGGCATCGCCTGCACATGGCCCATCTGCTCACCGGCCAAGGTGAGGAAGTGTAAGTGGCGCTCATACTCAGCTACTAAATCACCAATCACCTGACCACGGGTGTAGCCGTTTAGGTCTTTCTCTTGACCCCCTTCCGCCAAGTAGACATCCAGACGTACATAGAAGTCGTCATCGGCCGGGATGAAGCTTGGTGTGCGCATGCGGTGTGGGCAGACCTGATAGACAAAGCTGGTGGCTTCGCCGAAGTCGACCTGAAGGGTCAAGTTCGGCAGCGCCTCGCCCTCAACGTGCTCTTCGGTCACATTGGCGGTTTGGCCACGGCTTTCAAGCTCCTGAGCAAACTGCGTCATCGCTGGGCGAATGGAGTGCTCAATCGTCGCAGCGGCGCCCGCACGATTAGAGGTATCCAGGGCGCGATCCAGGCGCTCCCGCCAGTCTCCACCGGGCGCGCCACCAGCAATCATGCGGCGGGCATCGGCTTTTTTGCCTTCCAGTTTCAGCGCTTTATACATACCCACCATCACTGCGAAAATAACTAATGAGAAGGGCAGTGCGGTGATAACGACGGCACTCTGAAGCGCGTTCAAGCCACCGGCCATTAGAAGGGCGATAGTGATCAAGCCGATGACTGCTGACCAGAAAATACGCAGCTTTACCGGCGCATCGTGGTTCACGTCGCTCAAAATAGAGGTGAAGTTAGCCAGAACCAGCGCCCCTGAGTCCGCTGAGGTAATAAAGAAGACGATGCCCAGCACGGTGACAACTGCCGCGGTTAGGCCAACGTAAGGGTAGTACTCAAGCAGTGTGTAGAGCGTGGTTTGCGGGGTGTTAAGGGCCTGCTCACCCAGCTCGGCCACACCTTGGTTGGCGACCAGCTCGATGCCGCTATTACCAAATACCGACATCCATACCATCATAAAGGCCAGCGGAATAAACAAGGCGCCTGCGACAAACTCACGAATGGTACGGCCACGGGAGATGCGGGCCAGGAAAAGGCCGACGAAGGGTGTCCAGGCAATCCACCAGCCCCAGAAGAAGACCGTCCACCACATCTTCCACTCTTGGGCGCCCTCATCGGCAAAGGCGTAGGTATCAAAGCTTGCACCGACAAAGCCGGACAGATAATCACCGGCGTTATTGACCACTTTATCCAGCAGTACCAGGGTGTCGCCGGAAAAGAGCACAAACAGCATCAGCGCCAATGCCAGCAGCATGTTGAACTCGGAGAGGCGGCGAATGCCTTTCTCAACCCCGGTCACCACAGAAATCGTTGCTAATACCACCACCAGTACGATCAAAATCACCTGCACGGTGAGCGTTTCCGGCACGCCGAACATATAGGTGAGGCCGTAGTTGAGCTGCATTACCCCGATACCCAGACTGGTAGCAATGCCGAACACGGTAGAAATAACCGCGGTAATGTCCACCGCGTTGCCAATGGGGCCGTGAATGCGCTTACCCAGTATCGGGTAGAGCGCGCTGCGGATTGCCAACGGCAGGCGGTGGCGGTAGCTAAAGTAGGCCAGCGCCATACCCATCAACACGTACAGCCCCCAGCCGGAGAGCCCCCAGTGCAGATAGGTTTGAACGACGGCGTTACGCATCGCAGCTTGGCTCTCCGGGGTTAAATCCGGCGGTGCCAAATAGTGGGCCACTGGCTCGGCAACGCTGAAAAACAGCAGGTCGATCCCAATACCCGCGGCAAACAGCATGGCTGACCAGGAGAGTAGCGAAAACTCGGGTCGTGAGTGATCGGGCCCTAGGCGAATACTGCCAAAGCGTGACATGCCAATAGCGACCACAAATGTCAGGTAGGCAACGATCGCCAGCATGTAGTACCAGCCAAAGGTTTTGCTGACCCAGGCAAGCCCGGCATCAAAAAAAGCGCCGGCTTGCTCGGTGAACAGCATCGTAAGCACTAAAAAGATAAGAATACCGGCCACGCTGCCGTGGAAAACCACGGGATTGAGGCGGTCTCGGGAGGGGAGGATGGGATTGTCTTTCGCCATGCAGGCGGACTCCTGTTGTTGAAAGATGAATTTTTATTTTGAATGAACGTTCAAATAAAATACGCGATTAACTGTTCCCCTTCAAGTTAACCTCCCCTATATGAGTTGAATTAGCGTGGAGTTAGCAGTCTGCTGATCAAGGCGCAGACACAAAAACGCCCGGAAAAACCGGGCGTTGGATCAAAGTTCGAGGCTAGGCCTGCGTTTATTCGCTATCAGCGCTCTCGTCACTATTACCCTCGTGATGACCACGTTTACCGTGCTTGCCGCGGTACTCTTCATGGGCTTCTTGCATGGCGTTGCGCAGTGCTTGTTGCTCTTCTTCTGTAAGAATCTCAGCTACCCGCTCGTGATGTTCTTCACGCAGTGCCTGCATGGCTTCGCGATGTTCAACGTGTGCTTCGTTAAGCTCAGCCTGTTTCTCTGCTGAGATATCTGCACGCTCGTACACTTCCTGGCGACGCTCCTCCATGCGCTCTTCCATGCGTTCGCGATCTGGGCCTTGGCCTTCATGGTCACCGTGGCTATGCGCTTGGGCGGTAAACGCTAATGGCATAATGGCGACAGCCAGCAGGGCAGGGGCAAACAGTTGGCGAAATGACAGTTTCCTAGCACTTGAAACGTTCATAAGTTTTCTCCTGATGAGTTGACGATCACAGTATCCATAGGCGGCGTGCAAAACGTTTGCACAGAGTGTGCAACAATCATGATCTTATTGGCTTGTTGCAGGTCGTAGTCGCTAGGTGAGGGGTCACCTAATTTTCAAGGAGAAGTATGATGTCGCGAACCGAGCAACTTCGCGTATGGCAGCAGCATTGCGCGTTTACCTCCCTCCGCCGCGTGACTGGCCTGGGGGCAATTGCCTTAATGCTTAGTGGCTGTAGCGCTGCCCAACACCTTAGCCAAGGTGAGCCCGCGATTGAAAGCAGTGTGCTGCGCGACCCCCAGCCTTTTACGCGCTTGGCACCTGTCACTTATACGCCGAAAGAGTGGCCCCAGGCGTTAGCAGCCGATGTTTATCTACCCGACGACTCGAACGGTGGGTTGCGACCTGCTGCCTTGGTGGTGCATGGCGGCGGCTGGCGTAATCGCACACCGGAAGATATGCAGGGCATCGCTGAACAGCTAGCTGGTCAGGGCTACGTAGCGGTGAATATTGAGTACCGTTTTGCGCCTGAATATCGCTTCCCTAGTCAGCTGCATGATTTGCAGCAGGCGATGACCTGGATTCACGCTAATGCCGACGAGTGGCAAGTGGATACAAACCGAATTGTAGGCGTTGGGTTTTCATCCGGTGCGCATTTGGTGAGCTTGCTGGCGGTGGCGGGAGCAGAAGGGCCGCTGGCCGAACCCTACGGCGGCGAGCAGAGCCGTTTGGCTGCAGTATTGGCTGGGGGACTACCCAGTGATTTACTCAAATTTGATGATGGGCGCTTAGTCGTCGACTTTATCGGCGGTACCCGCGCGGAAGAAAACGAAGCATATCGCCTAGCCTCACCCGCGCGGCAACTTACCCCACAGGCGCCACCGTTTTTTCTGTTCCACGGCAAGTGGGATCAACTGGTGCCGGTGGATCACGCTACGGACTTTTATCAAGCCCTGCAGGACAACAATATAGAGAGCGAGCTTTACCTGCAGCGCTGGCGTGGCCACATTACTAGCTTCCTGCTGCGTGGCGGCGCCATAGATGCGGGCATCGCGTTTCTTAATCGGCAGGTCAATCCTTACCCCTCCGGCTGATACTTATAGCCGACGCCATATACCGAACGAATGATTTCCAGTTCAGGCAGCGCTTCGTGGATCTTCTTGCGCAGCTTTTTGATGTGGCTGTCCACGGTGCGCTCCGAGACGATGCGGTTGTCGCGATACATATGATCCATTAACTGTTCGCGGCTGAAAATTCGCCCCGGCGCCTGCATCATCACCCGCAATAGCTGAAACTCTACTGCCGTTAGGCCTAAATCCTGCCCGTGGGCGAGCGCCTGCCAGCCATCTTCGTTTAATACCACCGCTGCGTTTTGCACCTCGGATGGGGCATCGGCCGCCGCTTGGCTACGGCGTAGCACCGCTTTCACTCGGGCGACAACTTCACGGGGGCTGAACGGCTTGCAGATATAATCATCGGCGCCCAGCTCCAACCCCAGCAATCGATCCACCTCTTCCACTTTGGCGGTGACCATAATGATCGCAATGGTAGGCCACTTTTGACGTATTTCCCGGCTGAGGGTGAGGCCATCTTTACCCGGGAGCATGATATCGAGTAGTACCAACGCAGGGGAGTGCTGTTCCAGCCAGGGTATCACCTCATCGCCATGGCCCAGGGTGGTTACCTCAAAACCGTGGGTGGTTAGGTAGTCCTCCATCAGGCGGGCAATTTTTGGTTCATCCTCGACAATCAGTAAAGAGGCGGCATGAGACATAACGGTAGACTCGCTTAACAGTGAACGTGAAAGCAGGACTTAACGGTTCTTGTAGTATCAGTTCTTGAAATATTAATCAGCAGCCAACAGAGGAAAACGCAGCGTCCAGCGTAGCCCTCCTAGCGTTGAGATAGAGGGCGTCAACGTTGCACCGTGGGCATTGACCAAAGCGCTGGCGATGGAGAGCCCTAGGCCGCTGCCGCCGCTGGCACGGCTGCGTGAGCCTTCCACGCGATAAAGCCGCTCGGTCAAGCGCGCCAACTCATTTTCCGGCACGCCCGGCGTGCTGTCTTCCCAGATGACTACTGCCATTCCCTGCTGTGCGGTGAGCGTAACACGCAGCTCGCCCGGCGGTTGGGTGTAGGCGCAGCTGTTATCCAACAGGTTGTTCCAGAGCTGGCGCAGGCGTTGGGCATCGCCACGAATCATAATGCCAGGCTTGATCTGTTCGGTCAGCGTTAAACCGCTTTCGACTAACCAGCGGTCGGCGTCGGTCAGGCGGCTGGCAAGGCAGTCGCTAAGATCCATCGGCGCCAGTTGAATATCCAGCGCGCCTGCGTCGCTTTGCGATAGCAAGCGTAAATCTGCCACTAAGCGCTCTAGCTGCCCCACCTCTTGGGCGAGGGAGCTAAGGTTCTCTTGATTCAACGGGCGAATACCATCCTGCATGGCTTCGATCTCACCGCGCAGCACCGCCAGCGGTGTGCGAAGCTCGTGGGCGGTATCAGAAACCCAGCGGGCGCGGGCATCGCGGCTGGCTTCCAGCGTTGCCGCCAATACGTTGAAGTCGCGCGCCAAGCGCGATAGCTCATCGCGACCGCGTTCAGGAAGACGGGTGCGATAGTCGCCCTCGGTAAGTCGCAGCGTGGCGCCCGCAAGTGCTCGAGTGCGTCGCCCCAGCCACCATGAGAGCCCGCCTGCCAGCAGCAGCGAGGCAATGCCGAGTGATACCACGATAAGCACTAGGTTGCGCTGCTGTCGCTCAAGAAAGCGACTCTCCATGCGCTCCATCATCTCTCGGGGCGGCCGAAAACCCAACGAGCCGATATGGGTATCGCCGCTACGCAGGGTGAGCCAATGCCAACTCCCCGAGCCTTCACGCCCGCTCCTGGGCGGCACCACAAAGCGGTCATCCGCTGCGCGCAGGGTAAAATCACGTGCCTCGCCGAGTGGCGAGGGGCGGTCACGGTGCTCCTGCCCCAGTTCAAAGCGGACAATATACGGCCAGCGTTCCGGTGATTGCTCCAGCCACTCCCAGCTCTGCTGGGTTTCCCAGCGAGTGACGAGGCCATCGGCCAGCAGGGTGGCGCGGCGCTCTTGAGCCTGGTTGAGGTAGTCGAGAAAGCCGCGGTCAATACTGTACGAGACGGCAAGAAACATACTGGCTGAGATTGCTACATTGACACTGAGAATAATGACGAACAGTTTTAGCCCCAGCCGAGAGGGGCGCCATTGACGTATCGCTGTGGGCAAGGCCATCAGTGGGCTCCTTTTTCTTGGCTAGGCTTTTTATCCAGTGCAGGTTGGCGTGGTGCGCTGAGACGTTCGCGAACATTTTCCATGCCTAGATAGAGGCAGGGCACCAGGATCAGCAGTATCAATGTGGCGAAAAGCATACCGAAGCCGAGCGAGATCGCCATGGGGATCATAAAGCGCGCTTGTCTGGAGGTTTCCAGGATCATCGGTGCCAGACCTAGAAAGGTCGTCAGCGTGGTCATCATTATTGGGCGTAAGCGTCGGGTGGCTGCTGCCACAATGGCTTCCCGGGCGGCCATGCCCTCGCGGCGTTTACGGTTGGCGTAATCAATCAGCACCAGGGCGTCGTTGATGACCACGCCTGAGAGCGCCAGCATACCCAGTAGGCTAATGATGGATAGCCCGAAACCCATGATCATATGTCCAGCGACGGCGCCAACAATGCCAAAGGGGATCGCGGCCAGCACCAGCAGCGGCTGTAGGTAGCTTCTAAACGGGATCGCCAGCAGTGCATAGAGCGCGGCAATCATTAACCACATGGAGGTTTTGAGCGTGGCTAAGTTGTCGGCGGTATCCTGCTGACGGCCCCCCATGCTGACTTTCAGCCCCGGCCAGGTCGCTTCCAGATTGGGGAACACCTCTTCCTGTAGCGTGGCAAGCACTTGATTGATGGCCACATCGCTTTCCGAGTCAGCGGTGACGGTAATAATCCGCCGCCCGTTAATGCGTTCAAGGCTGCTAGAGGCTTGGCTGATGGTAATGTCGGCCACCCTGGAAAGCGGCACACTCAGCCCATCAGGCGTGCGCACCGGCATGCGGTAGAGCTCGTTCAAACTGTCGCGGTTGTCGTTGGGTAAACGTACCTCAACGCTGATTTCGCTGCGCCCCACGTACTGTTCAAGCGCAGTGGCGCCCTGGAGTGGCCCGCGCAGGGCTTGGGCCAGATTATTACCCGTGAGCCCCAAGGCGCGGCCTTCGGCAGAAAGACGCATCTCTAACTGCGGTTTACCATCGCCAAGGCCGCTGTCGATATCCGTGAGGCCATAGCCGCCCAGCGTTTCCGCTAAGCGTTCGGCGGCGGCTTCGAGCACATGAGTATCAGGGTGCGATAGACGTAGGCTGAGTGCCGCGCCGCTACCGGGCCCGCCGACATCGGCTTCAAAACGCACCGACTGGGCGCCGAGCAGGTCGCCGGTGAGATCACGCCACTCCCGGGCGATACGCGAGGGTGGCCACGCTTCCAGGCTCTCGCTGGCAATATCCAAACGTACTTCCAAATTTTCGCCGTCCAGGCGGCTGCGTGAGCTGCTAAAGCTTAGCGTTTCTTCGCGATCGCTGAGGGCATCGGCGGCGTCGAGCAGCTGTTGGCTTAGCTCGCGGCTAACGCTGATATTGCTGCCAATGGGTAGGGTAACCGTGGCCTGCACCTGATCCGACTCAACTCGTGGCATTAGGGAAAAGCCCAAACGTCCACTCATCGCCCAGGAGAGCGCGATCAGCAGAATCGCGATGCCCACTGAAATACTCAGCAGGCGCTGATTGAGGGCGCGCTGCAGGAACGGTTCGAACTGGCGATAAGTGAAGTGGTGTAGGCCACCCTGAAGACGTTGGCGTAGCGCTTCAAGGGGGCGCTGCCAAGCCGGGGTTTGGCGGGGCTTGCGACTATGTGCCAAGTGGGCAGGCAGAATCACCAAGGCTTCCAGCCAGGAGATTAAAAAGACGGTTACCACTACAACTGGCACGGTGGCAAAAATTAGCCCCAAAAAGCCGGGTAAAAATAGCAGCGGCAGGAAAGCGACGATATTGGACAGAATGGCAAACGTGAGCGGGGTAGCAATTTCGCTGGCGCCTTTTACCGCCGCATCGCGCAGTGAATAACCCTCTTCCCGGTAGCTGTAGATATTCTCACCCACGATAATGGCGTCATCTACCACGATTCCCAGGGCGATAATAAAAGCGAACATCGACATCATGTTGAGCGAGACGCCAATCCAGGGCAGAAACAGCATGGCACCCAGAAACGCCGTTGGGATGCCCAGGGTGACCCAGAATGCCAGCCGCGCTTCCAAAAATAGCGCCATGAGCACCAATACCAGCGCTAGGCCCATCCAGGCGTTTTTTAACAGCAGGCTAAGACGGTCTTCGTAAACTTCTGAGCTGTCGCGGGAAATATCCAGGCTAACGCCTTCTGGCATCCCGGCGCGCAGGCGCTCAAGCTCACCATTGACCGCTTCTGAAATACTGGTCGGGGTTTGGTCACCAATTTGGTAAACGTCCACTGAGAGACCGGGCTGGCCGTTATAAAACTCTTCCCGGTCGGTTTCGGCAAAGCCATCGCTGACCCTGGCGATCTCGCCCAGGGTAATCGGCGCCCCCTGGGTGCTGATCAGAATCGGCAGCTCGGCAAAGGCCTCGGCGCTGTTACGCCGCCCCTGATAGCGAATCAGCCACTCACCTTCTTCCGTTGTGAGCTGGCCACTAGCGAGGTCAAGGGCTTCTTCGGCAATGCGGGTGGCCAGTTCCTGGTGATCGAGGCCATAACGCTCGATGGCCTCTTCGTCCAAGTGGACTTGAATCTCCCGCTCGCGGTTGCCGGATAGCTCCGCACGAGAGATACCGGAAGTGGCTTGCAGCTCACCTCGTACATCTTCGGCCGCGTTGTGCAGCGCCTCCAAACCGACTTGGCCGTATACCTGTAGGCTCAACACGCTGCGGGAGCGACCCGCGAGGGTGAAGCGCGGTGGGTCGGCAGCGCTGGGTAGGGTAGTGATGGCGTTTACCGCCTGCTGGATATCCTGATAGGCGCGCATCACATCCACACCATCTATCAACGTTGCGTTGACGCTGGCGCTGCCTTCGCTGGCCGTGGCGGTCAGCTCGTTGATGCCCTCTACATCGGCAATCGCGGCTTCCACCGGTAGCAGCAGGCTTTGTTCCACATCCTCCGGCGTGGCGCCAGGGTAGCTGATAGTGACTTGCACCACTTCGATGTCGAATTCAGGGAATACTTCCTTTTTAATCGCAAGCGACGCCATTAGGCCGCCGACGATAAACAGCACCATCAATAAGTTTGGGGCTACCCCGTGATCCACCATCCATGCTAATGGGCCGCGTGGTACCTTCATGACTCATCTCCCGGTTCATCTCCTGCTTGAGCCGGGGTGTCGTTAGGGCGACGAATGCGCACGAGTTGGCCTTCCCTAGGTTGGGCCAAGCCCGCGGTGACGACCTGCTGACCGGGTTCCAAGCCGCTACGAATCAAAGCATCATCCTCCCCGCGATAAGCCAGGGTGACCGGCGTCCGGCGTAAACGATTCTCTTCATCTACCCGCCACGCTACGTCACCCGGGCGGAGAGCCGCAGAAGGCAGTGAAATAAGCTGCTCCTGAATAGCCGGTTGAAAAGAGGCGCGTAGGACATCGCCCAGTCGCAGGGCAGGGCCGTCGGTCTCTAGGGCGAGCGGGTCGTTAACCGCAATCAACAGCTGAGCCTGCAGGCCATTCTCTTCAAGGCTGGGTAGCATAGAGACCAGGGTTCCTTCGCGTGTGGCGCCTTCGGGCCAGCCGCGACTGGTTAACGTAACGCTGCTGCCCGCTTCCAGCCACTCCGTCCACTCGCCGGGCAGCGAGGCGCGCACCCAGAACTGCTCAACGCCCACCAAGTGCACTACTTCTGTACCCTGGCTTAGCAGGCTGCCGGCGCCGACCAAGCGCTCTTGCACCATGGCCCGCCAGGGTGCGGTGAGGGTGGCACGATCTACATTCAGCGCCGCTTGGTCGCGGGCCACCCGTGCTTGGGTGACTTGGGCCTGTGCTTGGCGCAGCTGCGGTTCGCGTAATACCAGTGACCGCCGCTCTGCTGAGAGCTGACGACCAAAAGATTCGTACTCGCTGCGGGCTCGCTGTTGCTCCGCCTGCTCTAGCGCCAGCTGCGCTTGAGCATTGGCTAGTTGCGCCTCAGCATCTTCAAGACTCAGGGCCAAGTCGGCTTGGTCTATATAGGCTACAGGGGCCTGCTGCTCGACCACCTGACCGGGCACAACGTTATCAGCAAAACGCTCCAACTGGCCCGCGACACGGCTGGCCAGCATCGTCTCCTGCTCTGCTTCTACGCGCCCAAAAGCGTATAGGTTGGGTGCCTGGTCACTAGCACTCACAGTAACGACGTCTACCACACTAGGCAGAGGCTCAGGCGGTGGGGTACGCTCTATCCGGGGTGGTTGAGTAACGATCCACCAAGCAAGGGCCAATGTGGTAATAAGAATCAATAATGCAACCACGGCACCCAAGCGAATGCGGCCATGTTGATTCGTAGCGTAATAGCGAGAAAGAGTCATTACCGCGCGTCATCCGTTGGGAGCGAAAATTCCAGAAAAATAAGCGTATGATGCTAGCATCGCGCATTGTTAAGCAGCCATTAGTCAAACAATGTGCAAATAATATGCAACTGCCACACACTTTGCTTTCTTACAAATTGGCTTTTATTCACTTGGCTTTCTCTCACTTGAAAGCAATAGACTGACTGGTCTACTTTAAGCATATGAAAAATACCGCAACGCGCGACAAATTAATCGATAGCGGCGCCCAGCTGATTAGTCAGCAAGGCTACAACGCGACGGGCATTAATGCCGTTTTAAAAACGTGCGGTGTGCCCAAGGGCTCTTTCTATCACTACTTTTCCAGCAAAGAAGATTTCGGGCTGGCGGTAATCGAGCGCTTTGCCGCCAGCTATGATGAAACGCTGGTGACGCTACTAGAAGATAATGACACGCCGCCGCTTGAGCGTCTAAAACGCTACTTCGCGGCTGGCCGTGCGCATATGCACGAGTGCGACCACACCACGGGCTGTTTGATCGGCAACCTTGGCCAAGAACTTTCGGGTCAGAGCGATACCTTCCGTGATGCGCTAAATCTAGTATTTCAGCGCTGGGAGCAGCGTTTTGTGCGCTGCCTGCAAGATGCCCAGGCGCGGGGAGATATTGCCACCCATACGCCCCCAGAAGCGCTCGCCAGCTTTATTCTTACCGGCTGGGAAGGCGCTATTCTACGTGCCAAGACGTTGAAATCCGTCGAGCCCATGGAGCACTTTGAAAAGATTCTGTTTCAGCAGGTGTTGGTGCCTGCCACTTAACGTCTTCCTAAACATACTTGCTCTAGTGACGAGCACGAAAGTGGTGCTCGTCAGCGGCCACATCGTTTCGAGTGGCGGCTATTAAGGCGTCATCAAGTGAAGGGTCATCCAGTGTTATTAAACCGCACTGTGCCAGCGCCTCACGCAGGCTGACCTGTTCATCCAGACGCTGATACACCACCCGCACACAGCAGGGCATGCGCTCGCTGTTATCCGCTACGCCCATTTTTAAGCCGGTCAAACGCGTCACTTGGCTCTGAAAGCTCGGAAACAGAATCGTCTGAGTGATTTCATGGCCGTTAAGGGTTTCGTGGTCGACCAAAAAGAGTCGATCCGCAAGCTTCACCGCGGTGCCCACATAGCGATTGTGACACGGTCGAGAGCCGGGCGTGGTCTGCATCCGCTCGGTGCGCTGATAGACTACGCCACCTTCCCGCGCTTCCAGGCACACCAAGGTTCGCATTAACTGCCCCGGCCGCGACATTGAGTGATAAAGCTCAAAGTAGCGGCCGATATAGCGCTCCATGCCTTCGCTGCCGCGCTGAACCAGTGCGTTCGGCCACGGCAATGCTGCTGGGGTTGCTTCTGACTTCAGCTGGCCGGTTTGCACCAGGGCACGAAAATCGTGGTGGGGAAGCGCGATATCCTCAGTGGTGACACCAAAAAAGTGGCAAATTCGCTGCAGGGCAGCGTGGCTGGGGCGGTAGCGGCCACTCAGGTAGCGGTTAAACTGAGCACGGTTGATCGTTAAACGCCGACAAACCTCTGCAATAGACGGGTAGTAGCTGCAGAGCAGGCGCAGGTTGGCCACAAAATCGTCATGCATGGGGTGACTCGATTCTCTTGGTGTCGTGGCTGCCTAATGTGATGGTTCACGCCTCAGAGTGCAACGCTTTCTCATTTGCCGGGCAACCCATGCCGTCACGGCTATATTATAGTCAGCTACATTACTAACACGCACAGTAAAAGGCTTCTGTAACAAACCAGGAGTAAGCCATGTTTCATGGGTTTGAAAAATTGTCGCGCCACGTTAATGGCGTCGAGATCGCTTTTCGAATGGGCGGCAGTGGCCCTGTACTGCTACTGCTTCATGGCCACCCTCAGACCCACGTGATTTGGCACAAAGTGGCAGAGACGCTTGCCCAGCACTTCACGGTCATTGCGGCGGATCTGCGTGGCTATGGCGACAGCAGTAAACCCGACGACGACCCCGAGCACCTTCATTACTCCAAGCGTGCCATGGCGAACGATATGGCTGAGCTAATGAGCGTGCTGGGTTTCGAGTATTTCAAAGTGCTGGCCCATGACCGAGGTGCGCGGGTCGCCCACCGCTTAGGTGTCGATCACCCGGAGCGAGTAGAGCGCATGGTGCTGTTGGACATCGCCCCGACGCTTGCTATGTATCGTGGCACCACCGAAGCCTTTGCACGCAGTTACTGGCACTGGTTCTTCTTGATTCGCCCCCAGCCGCTGCCGGAAAGGCTGATCCAGAGCGATCCCGCCCAGTATCTGAAAAGCGTAATGGGCGCCCGCAGTGCCGGTATGGCGCCTTTCTCCCCGGAAGCCCTGGCCGAATATGAGCGCTGCTTGTCGCTCCCCGGTACCGCCACCGGCATTTGCGGCGACTACCGCGCCAGCGCCACCATCGATTTGGAGCATGATCAGACCGATATTGATGCGGGCGTAAAACTCACTTGCCCGATAAAAGTGATGTGGGGCGCGGAAGGCGCCATTGAAGCATGTTTTGATGCCTTGGCTGAATGGCGCAAGGTAGCCACCCAAGTCGATGGCAAAGCGCTTCCATGCGGCCACTATATCGCCGAGGAGATTCCCGAACTATTGCTTGAGGAAGCGCTGCCGTTTCTAGGCAAGGCAGGGTGACAACAGGTTTTAGAAAAACCGATCATAGCCAGTGGCAGATCGGTTTTCTCCATCCGCTTTTAACGCTCAATACTGCTAACAATAAGCGCCGCATTAACGCCACCAAAGCCGAATCCATTGCACAGTACATGCTTAGTGACGTGTTTCTGATCAGTCGTGACGAAGGTTAAATCCTGCATATCGTCATCGCAGTGCTCAAGGTTGATGGTGGGCGGAAGCTGCTGCGTATTGGCTGCTAGTACAGAAAAAATACTCTCAATGCCCCCCGCTGCGCCTAATAGATGACCTGTGGCGGCCTTCGTTGCCGAAATAGGGATGGCGGTCAAGCGCTCACCAAATACGTTACGCAATGAGGCAATTTCAGCCCGGTCGCCAACGGGCGTCGAGGTGGCGTGGGCATTGATGTGGTCAATAGCATCAGTGGTGAGGTTCGCCATGCCTAGCGCCGCTTGAATCGCAGCCGCTGCGCCAGCCCCATCTTTTGGGCCTGCCGTTAGATGATAGGCATCTGCGCTGGTGCCGTAGCCGCTAATCACCGCTAACGGCGTTGCCCCCCGGGCGACCGCATGCTCAAGCGTTTCGATCACCATAACGCCAGCGCCTTCTCCCATCACAAAACCGTTACGGGCTTTATCAAAGGGCCTGGACGCGCGTTCGGGGTTGTCTGCTTCTGTGGAAACGGCCTTTAGAGCGTTAAAGCTGGCCAGTGAAAGGGGGTCAATACACGCCTCAGCGCCGCCTACGACGGCAACATCGGCCTCTCCGTTGCGTATGATGCGCATGCCGTCGCCAATCGCCTGTAGGCCTGCCGCACAAGCCGTGACCGGACACCCCAGTGGGCCTTGAAAACCGTAACGAATGGACAGGTTGCCAGCAGCCAAATTGGCTAGAAAGGCGGGCACCGTGAAGGGGGAAAGTTTGCGATAGCCGCGCTCAGCAAGGGTTTTTTGAGCTTGCGTAATGGTCGGGAAACCGCCAATGCCAGAACCGATAATGGTGGCCGTTCTGCGTTTTTGGGCCTGCTCATCGGGGAACCAGTTGGCCTGTGACAGTGCCTCTTTGGCTGCCGCCAATGCGTAGAGGCTGAACAAGTCCATTTTGCGCTGCTCTTTGGGGTCGGCTATCTCATCCAGGTCAATACCGCCGATGGGGTCATGGCTAATGCTCGGCACCACTCCGGCAATTTTGATTGGGATACTGCTAGTGTCAAAGCGGTCAATGGTGCTGATGCCAGACTGACCGTTAACCAGTCGCTGCCAACTTGTGTTGACGCTGTTGCCTAGCGGGCTGACCATACCCATGCCAGTAATCACGATAGGTGAGTGCATAGTGACTCCTGAGTTATTGATATGGTCACCCTAGCAATGGGCAATATATGATCAAGATAATATTTAGCTGACGAGGTAGATATGCCTTATCCCAAGAGCCATAAATCGAAAACCAAAGAGCGCATTTTGGCTTCGGCGACAGAGCTATTCAGCCGCAATGGGTTTCAAAAGGTATCGATTGGCCAGATCATGAAGCTAGCCAAGATGACCCATGGCGCCTTTTATGCGCATTTCGCTTCAAAAGAGGCCCTTTACAATGAGTCTGTTCGCCTAACCATTGATAACAGCCGGGCGGCCAGGCTGGTAAAAGGCCCGCTTTCGTTACAGCACTTAACCGAGTTAGTCGCCAACTACTGCAATCTCCAAGAGCTGGAAGCTAAGCATAAGCCGGGGCCCGAAGCGGTACTGTTCAACGAAATTGGCAGTGAAAAAGCCGAAATCCGCACCCTGTTTGAAGCGTCATATATGAGTATGAAAAAGATGCTTGAAACGCGATTGATAGCGCTGAGTAAGCTGAAACAACTTCCCTTTGCCAATGACCGCAAAGAGATTGCTGATAAATCCCGGGTCATATTGGCCTCTCTGGTAGGGGCGGTAGCCATTGCCAAAAGTTTGCCGGGGGAGGTGGAGCGAAAGCAGGTGTTAGTAGCCACACAACGCCAGATTTTACTGATGCTCGGGGTTAGCGAAGCTGAGGCGGAGCGTATGATGCAAGCGCAATAGATTGGCCATCTATGTAAGCGAACCCCGAGTTGCTGCTTCAGCAAGCACAACCATTTTTGCACGACGTGTGGTAGATGATTTGGGAGACTGACCAAGACGAAGCGGGTAAAAAACTGGATAATGGGCCGCAATTCGCCTGGCGCGCTATGTGTTTAATAGCCTCGGCACACTCATTACTCGGGACGCCCGCTCATGGAAATCAAAGTTAACTATCTCGACAACCTCCGCCTGGAGGCCAAGTTCGACGATTTTACGGTTATCTCCGACCAGCCGATTCGCTATAAAGGCGACGGCTCGGCACCGGGGCCGTTTGACTACTTCCTGGCGTCGTCTGCCATGTGCGCTGCCTACTTTGTAAAGGTGTACTGCAACGCCCGGGATATTCCTACCGAGAATATTCGTCTTTCCCAGAATAATATCGTCGATCCGGAAGACCGCTATAAGCAGATTTTCAAAATCCAGGTCGAGCTGCCTGAAGATATTTCTGAAAAGGATCGCCAGGGCATTCTGCGCTCCATCGACCGCTGCACGGTTAAGAAGGTGGTGCAAACCGGCCCTGATTTCCAGATCGAGACGGTAGAGAACATCGACGAGGACGCCCAGGCACTATTGATGGGCGCGCCGGAAGGTAGCAGCACCTATATCGAAGGCAAAGATCTTCCCTTAGAACAGACAATCGCCAACATGAGCGCGATTCTGGCTGACCTGGGCATGAAGATCGAGATTGCCTCCTGGCGTAATATTGTGCCCCACGTCTGGTCGCTGCATATTCGCGATGCGGCCTCCCCCATGTGCTTTACCAACGGCAAAGGCGCGACCAAAGAGAGCGCCCTGTGTTCGGCGCTTGGCGAGTTTATCGAGCGCTTAAGCTGTAACTTCTTCTATAACGACCAGTTCTTCGGTGAAGAGATCGCCAATAGCGCATTTGTTCACTACCCAAATGAGAAGTGGTTCAAGCCAGGGCCGAATGACGAGCTCCCCGAAGGGATTCTCGATGAACACTGCCTTGATATCTACAACCCCGAAGGCGAGCTGTGTGGCTCGAATCTGATTGATACCAACTCCGGCCGCGAAGACCGCGGTATCGTGTCGTTGCCCTTTGTGCGCCAATCCGATGGCGAAACGGTTTATTTCCCCTCGAATCTGATCGAAAACCTGTTCCTGAGTAACGGCATGAGCGCGGGCAACACTCTGGTGGAAGCCCAGGTGCAGTGCCTGTCGGAAATTTTCGAACGGGCGGTAAAGCGTGAAATCCTCGAACAGGAGTTAACCCTGCCGGATGTACCGCAGGAAGTGTTAGCCAAGTACCCAAGCATCGTAGAGGGTATTAACGCTCTGGAAGCCCAGGGGTTCCCGGTGTTGGTCAAAGATGCCTCCATGGGCGGGCAGTTCCCGGTAATGTGCGTCACCTTGATGAATCCGCGTACCGGCGGCGTGTTTGCCTCCTTTGGCGCCCACCCGAGCTTTGAAGTGGCGCTGGAGCGCAGCCTCACCGAGCTGCTACAGGGCCGCAGTTTCGAAGGGCTTAACGACCTGCCGCTGCCGACCTTTAACTCACAGACGGTTTCCGAGCCTAACAACTTTGTTGAGCACTTTATCGACTCGGTAGGCGTGGTCTCCTGGCGCTTCTTTAGCGCCAAACCCGATTTTGAGTTCAGCGAATGGGACTTCTCCGGTAGCAACGAAGAAGAGGCTGAAACGCTATTTGGTATCTTTGAAGAGCTGGGCGCTGAAGTGTATATGGCGGTACACGAAGACCTGGGCGCACCGGTGTGCCGAATTCTGGTGCCAGGCTACTCGGAGGTATATCCCATCGAGGACTTGATCTGGGATAACACCAATAAGGCGCTGGATTACCGTGAAGATATTCTCAACCTGCACCGCCTCGACGACGATCAGCTCACCGACCTTGTCGAGCGGCTGGAAGAGAGCCAGATGGATGACCACGCCGATATCATTACGCTGATTGGTATTGAGTTTGATGAAAACACCGAGTGGGGCCAACTGACCATTCTGGAACTGAAATTGCTGGTTTATCTAGCGCTACAGCGCCATGAAGAGGCGCTGGACTGTGTGCAGATGTTCCTGCAATACAACGACAACACCGTCGAGCGCGGCCTGTTCTACCAGGCGGTGAACGCGGTGCTGGAAATTGTGCTGGATGATGAACTGGAACTGAACGATTACCTGCACAACTTCCAGCGTATGTTCGGTGAAAATACCATGGCCGCAGTAGTCGGCTCAGTTGAAGGCTCAGTGCGTTTCCATGGTTTGACACCAACCAACATGCAACTAGAAGGCCTTGAGCGCCATCAGCGCTTGATTGAAAGCTATAAAAAGCTCCATGCAGCTCGGGCGGCGAAAGCGGGCATTTAAGCGTCAATCAAAAACGATAAACCTACTTTGCTGGTACTAGGCTACCCGCAGAGTAGGTTTAATGCCTTAAATATAGACTTTCTCACCTTGATTGATACATGTGAAACGATAGCTAAGGGCTTTTCATGAAACATAGAATTATCTTCGCTATTCTTATGTCGTTTACGCTAACGCTGATCATGTCTGCTTGGATTACGTTCGTTAATATTGGGGCACATCCCAATTTCTTTAGTCTCTGGTTGCATGCTTGGTTATTAGCATGGCCAGCCGCGGGGATCATTGCGTTTATCAGCGGCCCCTTTATCCATAAGTTAGCCCACCGCATTGCCGAGAAGGTCTAATTGCGTGTGATGGATTCTGTTGCACTTGCTGATGCAGTGAGTTCAACAACTGCACTGTGATCAGCTTTCAATGCATCGCGACTTGGTAGGCTGCATTGAACTTGCCCGCCATATCCGCGAGACGCTTGTCTAGCGTCCATAACTGCGTATCGGGCGTGATAAGTGTTGAGGCAAGCAAGCACATGTCGACTAAGCCGCAGCCCAGGCCATAGAGCTTTTCACGTTCGATGAAAGCCATCACTTCCGACAAACTAGCCTGATGACAGGATCGCAAGAGGGCGACACTCTCTAGCGTTTGAGTGCGTGGGGAAGGAGGTGTCCCGCAGGCTAATTCAACCAACACCATGGGGTGGTTCAGTACAAGATCCTTTTCGATCAATTCGACCAGGGCATCGTTGCGTTTTCTGAAATGATCCACCCAGACCGATGTGTCGACTAGCACACTCATTGCGCTGAAGGCTCCTCGCGACGGCGGGGTATGTCGGGCATCTCTGGCGCAGTCCCGCCCAATGCTGCAAGGCGCCGACCGGCTTGTACGCGGACATAGGTCTTCATGGCCTCGCGAAAGAGGTCTGATGGTTTATCCATTCCCGGCTCGGCAAACGCCAATGCTTGCTCGTACAGCTCATCGTCGATGGTAACAGTGGTTCGCATCGTTCACTCCTGCCTAGTCGTTCACTAGCCTGCATCAATATTGATGTTATTTAACGTCAATTTGTGCATCTTCTCAAGCGGGCATAGCAATAACACCATCAGATGACTGCTCGGTGCATTCTCACTAGCGGTCATCATCTCGCGGGGCTGTACGGCATCCATACGCCTGATGCACTATGGTGCACCCACTGATGCAGCGAGTGCACACAACTGCACCGTTGCGCCAAATTTAATCCTGCCCAACGCTTGGTAAAACATTCTCCGCGGCGCGAATTCCAAAAGCGCGATAGCAAACGACGCGAATTCAAACATAACGCTAATACAAAAACGCGGAGAGAATTACATGCTCGATATGCTCAATGACCTCCTGTGGGGGAAGGTTTTACTAGTGCTGCTGGTGGGCGTTGGCATCGGTTTTACCGTTGCGTCCCGCTTTGTGCAGTTTCGTTATTTCGGTGAGATGTTTCGCATCCTCGGTTCCGGTCAAGCCTTTAAGCGTAATAAACACGGCCATTTAAGCTCGTTCCAGGCGCTGGTGCTCTCAGTGGCCGGGCGTGTCGGTGGCGGCAACATCGCCGGTGTAGCGGTGGCGATTACACTGGGTGGTCCAGGGGCGATTTTTTGGATGTGGTTGGTGGGTTTGATGGGTATGGCTACCAGCTTTTTGGAGTGCACCCTGGCGCAGACCTATAAAGAGGCCGAAGGCGACGGCACTTACCGCGGCGGCCCGGCGTACTACATCGTTAAAGGACTGGGAAAACAGTGGCGCTGGCTAGCGGCTTTTTATTCGGTACTGTTACTGTTGACCTTCGGTTTTGCCTTTACCGCGCTGCAATCCTATGCGGTGGCAACCTCTTTCGGCGATGCTTTCGGCGTGCCGGTGCTGTATAGCGGCATAGCTCTGGCCATGCTGGTCGGGCTGATTATTTTCGGCGGCATCAAGCGTATTGCGCGTATATCTGAGTTTCTCGTGCCCTTTATGGCGGTGAGCTATATCGCCATTGCGCTGCTGGTTATCGCCATGAATATTACCGAAATCCCTGGCGTGATTGTGCTGATTGTAAAGAGTGCCTTCGGCCTTGAGCCACTGATTGGTGGCGGTATTGGCGCGGCGATCATGATGGGTCTGAAGCGCGGTCTGTTCTCTAACGAAGCGGGCCTGGGCAGTGCGCCCAACGTGGCGGCAGTGGCCTACGTACCGCACCCGGCTAACCAGGGCATCGTGCAGGCGTTTTCAGTCTTTATCGATACCGTGATTATCTGTTCCGCCACGGCCTTTTTGATTCTACTCAGCGGTGTATACGACCCTGCTGCGGGCGCTGGCGTTGAGGGCATCGCTTTGACACAGGCAGCACTGGCTGATCATGTGGGTGAATGGGGCCGCACCTTTGTCAGCTTGGCACTGCTGCTATTCGCTTTCAGTACCATTCTCTACAACTACTACCTTGGCGAGAACAGCCTTAACTTCTTCAGCCGCGACAACCAGAACCTGTTTAACGCTTTCCGTGTGGCTATCGTGCTGCTGGTTTGTTGGGGGGCGACGACCGATTTGGGCACCGTGTTTGGCTTTGCTGATGTCACCATGGGCCTGCTGGCGGTGGTCAACCTGATCGCGTTGATCATGCTGTTCAAGTGCGGTCTGCGTATTTTGAAAGACTTCGATGTGCAGCGACGTCAGGGTATCAAACAGCCGATTTTTGATGCCAACCAGCATCCCGATCTCGACCTGGATCCAAAAGCCTGGGAGCTAGAGCCTGAAGAGGCTGAAGCGTTAAAACAGCGCCTGAAAGGCGCGCCTGCGAAGTAAGCAGTTACCTAGATTGTACTGATAAGGAGAGGAGTGCCATGCCCCGCGTACTGATGCTCTATACCGGTGGGACGATTGGTATGCAGCCATCGCCACAAGGTTATATACCCTGCGCGGGGCTGGCCGAACGCCTGGCGGCGCATCTGGCGCTGGGTGACCCTTACCGGCTGCCAGCATTTGATGTGATTGAGATGCAGCCGCTGATTGATAGCGCCGAGTTAATGCCCGAGGCGTGGAATCGTTTGGTGGCAGCATTGGAGACGCACTGGCAGGCTTATGATGCCTTTGTTGTGCTTCATGGCACCGATACTATGGCTTACAGCGCCGCGGCGCTTTCGTTTATGCTCGGTGCGTTGAACAAGCCGGTGATCTTTACTGGTTCCCAAATTCCATTGGGTGAGCCAAGAAGCGATGCGCTGAACAATGTAGTCAGCGCGCTGCAGCTTGCAGCTCACCCAGCGACACCTTGCGAAGTCACCCTGGCGTTTCACGATCGGCTGTTGCGTGGAAACCGGGCTCGTAAGGTGCGCGCACAAGGCTTAGATGCCTTCGACTCACCCAACTTCCCCTGGCTTGCCAAGCTGGGCATTGGCATTAGTTTTCCCCAACCCTCGGCGCTGCTGAGCGGACTACCCAACTTTGCCCCTATTGAAGTGAACCATGAAGCGGTAGCGGTATTGCCGCTGCATCCAGGGATGTCGCTGCGCCGTGCCAAGGCGCTGCTGGAGGATAAAACACTAAAAGGGCTGGTGCTGTATAGCTACGGGGTTGGCAACCCGCTTAGCTTTGAAGGCGAACTGCTTAATGCCTTGAAGACGGCTAACGAGCGAGGCGTCGCGCTGCTTAACGTCACCCAGTGTGCCCAAGGCGAGGTAGTGCAGGGCGCCTACGCCACCGGCGCAGCACTTAATCAAGCGGGCGTGATTGCCGGCAGCGATATCACCCTGGAAGCCGCCATCGCGAAGCTAACCGTGCTCATTGGGCAAGGTCTGGTGGGGTCAACGCTGGGCCAGGCATTGAGAGCGCCCATGGGCGGTGAGTGTAGCCGTTAAGCCAATCAGCGGGAAGAAATGCTCAGCGCGGTGACGGTTAGCAAGATGATCCCCATACCGACCATTTGAATAACGCCCAGGCTTTCGTTTAACACCGCTACACCAAACAGGGTAGCGGTAATCGGCTCGACCATGGCAACCATGGAGGCCAGCGCAGGTGCCGCATGCTTGATACCTACCACATACAGCAGAAAAGATAGCCCAGCGCCGAGAATGCCCAGCGCTACAAACAGCGGCAGTTCCAGAGCGCTGATAACGCTGACAGCTTGGTTAATGTCCGTTGGCAACAGCAGTGCGATGGCCAGCACGGTGAAGGCAACCGAAAGAATTGCCTGGGGGCTGCCATGGGGTGCGGCATATTTGAAACCAAAAATGAACGCTGCGTAGGAGAGCCCGGCAAGCAGTCCAGTGCCCACGCCAATTAATGAGAGACCACTGGCGCTGATGGCATACAACTTGGTTAACAGCACAATACCCACCATGACCAGCGCAATGGCCAGCCACTTGGCAGCGGTGGGGCGCTCTAGTTTGAGGGCAAATGAGACGAGATAGACAAAAACAGGGGCGCAGTACATCAAGGTGGCAGCGACCGCAACGTTGCCATACTCAATACTAAGAAAATAGAACGTAAAATTGCCAGCGACGCCCAGGCCTGCAACCACTGACCAGAACCAAAGCCGCTTGCTGTTCAGGCCGCTATGCCGGTGTTGAAGCAGCAGCCACCCAAGTGCGAAGAGAAGTCCTATAAACCCCCGATAAAATGACACGACGGCTGGATCCCAGCCGTCGTCTAACAAAATGCCTGCGATTCCCCCGGATATCCCCCAGCAGAAGGCCGCCAGCGCTATCAATAAACTGCTTGCGCCTGCCATATCTCACCTGTCGTCCTTGAACGGTAAACACTCGGGAGCAATGAATGTTTAAACGCATTTCTACTGCTTAGCGATGGCTCCTGAGCTACTGCCTGTAGACCTTAATGCGGCTCCCCTGAAAGGTAGACGCTGGGCCCAGTGAACGAAAGCCCGCGAACGCTAGCTATCCAAAAAACCAGTAGCACACCGCAATCGCCGTAGTCACGCCTGCCAAGTCGGCGACCAGCGCACAGCCTAGTCCGTGGCGAATGCGAGTAATGCCAACGGCGCCAAAGTAGACAGCCAATACATAGAAGGTGGTTTCAGTGCTGCCTTGCATAGTGGCGGCGAGCAACCCTGGAAAGCTATCGACGCCAAAGGTGTCCATGGTTTCGATCATCATGGCGCGGGCGCCGCTGCCAGAAAGTGGCTTTACAAAGGCGGTGGGCAGGGCATCGACAAAGCGGGTGTCCCAGCCAAAGCCTTCCACTATCCAGCGGATACCGCCTAAGCCAGCGTCTAAAACGCCGCTGGCGCGCAGCACGCCGACCGCTACCAGCATGGCAATCAAGTAGGGCAGCAATGTGATGGTAAAGCTCAGCCCCTCTTTCGCACCTTCGATAAAGGCGTCATACACCCTCACACCCCGTAACGCCCCGACCACTAAAAACATCATTACGATGCTAAATAGCGTCAGGTTCCCGACTAGCGTAGAGGCTGCGGCCAGCGCCTGGGCGGACATGCCTGCCAGCGTGGTGATCAGTAGCCCCAACGCTAGAGCAGCAGCTAATAAATAGGCTAGCACCACGGGTTGCCAGAGTTTTAAGCGCTGCATCAATGCCACTGCCAAAAGCCCCGCCAGACTGGAGGCGGTTGTGGCCAGCAAAATAGGTAAAAACACTAGGGTGGGGTCGGCGGCGCCTTGCTGTGCGCGGTACATAAAAATCGTTACCGGCAGTAGCGTGAGTGACGAGGTGTTAAGCACCAAAAACAGAATTTGCGCGTTGCTGGCGGTCTCACTGCTGGGGTTAAGGCTCTGTAGCGAGTGCATCGCTTTGATGCCAATCGGCGTGGCGGCGTTATCCAGACCCAGGATATTTGCCGCGAAGTTCATACTGATCAGCCCCATAGCTGGGTGGCCGCGGGGAACCTCTGGCATTAAGCGGCAGAACAGCGGGTCGAGCACCCGCCCTAGCAAACGAATCAAGCCCGCCTTTTCGGCAATCGAAAGAAACCCCAGCCATAGCGTCATGGTGCCCAGCAGCACCAGAATGATATCGACGCTTACCTTCGCCATATCGAACAGTGACTGCACCAGACGGGCAAAGACCTCGCTATCGCCCCCCACCAGCCACTGCCAAAGTGAAGCCGCAAAGGCAGCGATAAAGAAGCTTAACCAAATTCCGTTGAGCATGGGGAGTGGGCATCCTGGGCAGCGAAACGAGCGATGACGCCAATCCTACCGAATTCAGGTCGTTACAACACTAGTGGGGTTAAGACGCCTAGGTTATGCCATCACGAATAGTCACAAAGTAGCTTTCACTGCCGATCTGCCCGCCTTTTAAGGCGACTTCCAAACCATCAAAGGCTGGCTGGTCGCTATGAGCGGTGCAGAGCGGTGAGCCCGGCGTTTCCGGCAGCGGTAGGCGCGTGGTAAGGGCGTGTACGCCAAGTTGGCTAAGTGCATGGCTGGAAGTGTCGCCCCCAGCGATCACTATGCGCTGAAGCCTATAGGCTTCTACCATTTGGCGTAATAACTGACCTAAAGAGCGACCAATAAGGTGGCGCGCCTTTTCCCCGCCCTGATGCACAGCATCCGCATCGCTGTTTGGCCCCATGGCCGTATACACAATGACGCTTTTGTTCTGACTGAGTGCCTCGATAGCCTCTTTCAATGCCTTGTTCATGGTGTCGGCATGCGTCAGAGGGTCGATAAGTTTGACGACATCAATGGCAATAGCGCGAAACCCTCTGGTTTCCGCGTGTCGAATTTGCCGGGCAGTTACTTCAGAGCAACTGCCCGACACCACGGCAATTTGTTCAACCGCTCCAGGAGAGGAGAACAGCGGTGGGCTTACGGGAATGAGGGCCTGTTCTCGCCAAGTATCTACTAACGCATACTCTATGGCGGACGAACCCACCACATAGCTGCCAGCGGGCGAGCGCGTTCGCCATAGCTGTGCGCCCACTTTTACCTGATGGTTGCGGTTCAGCGTGTCGTAGAGCAATACGTCATTCGAGCGGCTTAGTTGGTCAACCTGGGAACCGGTATTGGCTGATTCGATGCACAGTACGTCGGCTAAACCGATGGAGAGTCGGGTTTGTTTAGCCAAATGAAGCCTTAAATCGGCTTCTGCCATGGGCGTTACTGGATGGCGGCTCATTACAGGGTGACGATCAATACGGTGAACCTCGCCATCGAAGGCGGCAAAATGTTGGCCAAAAACGGTATAGCGCTTTAGTTGAGGGGCACCGACCACCAGGGGCACGCAGCTTTGCGCGAACAGGGCTTTGCCTATTTCCAGCGCTTTGCCGATATTGCCAATATTCGGCGCGCTATCGAAGGTGGAGCACACCTTGTAGTGACACAGCGAGGCGTTAAGGGATTTCAACCATGCCAGGGCATTGGTGAGGTGTGTTTCCATCCACTCAGGTGATTCGCTGCGGCTGGTACCCGCTAGGCCAATCGCTAGGTAATCGGCAAAGGGAGCTAATTGCTCTTCGCTGGGCGGTGCCAGAAAAAGCACTGTTTCCACCCCGTTCAGGCTTAACGCTTCCATCACATCGGTCGAACCAGTGAGGTCATCGCCGTAATAGGAGAGAAGAAGAGGCGTGTTCATACGCTAAAGGTCTCCATGGCCTGGGCAAGTTCTTGGTGCTCACGGGCATAGGTTGCCAGCGGGATGCCCGCCATGGCGGCTTGCCACGCCTGACGCAGGCTGGCGACCCCGCCAGAAATGCCGCCGGGGTGGGCCATAATGCCGCCGCCACAGCAGTAAATCAGATCACTATTGCCAAGTGCCTGATAGGTATCAGCCACTTGGGAGGCGCTTTGCCCCGAAGAGAAGACCGGCATAATCTGATAACCCGCTGCAGGTGCTTCAAACATCGCTGCTTGGCAGGCGCGAGCGCTATTAATCACACTAGCGTCCTCTTCGCTGAATTTATTGCGTAGACCATTAACGTGGATATGATCCACTCCCGCTAGCCGCCACAGTTTATGGTAAGCGTCGAATGCCATCCCCAAGTGAGGTGAACGGCTTAACATGCCCCAGCCGGCGCGGTGGCCATGTAGCGCTACCTGGCAGTGGCGGCGTAAGTGCGCAACACCTGCTAAGCCAACGCTGTTAACAGCGACCATGACGCAACTGCCGCCAGCAGCCACCACGTAGTCATGCTGAGCGCGCATCTCGTCGATATCACCACTGATATTAAAGGCGTACATCACCTTTTTACCGGTGCGCTCAGCATGGGCGTTGATAATCGGCATGATGGCATCGACGCGCGCTCGCAGCGGGTTATGGGGGCCGTTGGCCTGCAGCTCGTCGTCTTTAATAAAATCAATACCTCCCGCCACAAGTTGCGCCACCATGTCAGCGGTTTCAGTCGGAGATAACCCCACGCTGGGCTTAATAATGGTGCCTATTAGTGGGCCGCTGGTAATACCGGTTAGCTGGCGTGTGCCCGACATCCCAAATTGTGGGCCAGGGTAGGCGCCTGCGAAGGCGCTGGGTAAGTCGATATCCAGTAGCTTCAGTGCAGAAAACTCTTTGAGCTCAAACAGGTTGCCCGCAACGGTAGACACTAGATTCGGCAGGGAGGGGCCCATGTTTTCCAGCGGCCAGGAGAGCTCCACTAGTGCGCGCTGAAACAGAGCGTGGCCTTGCGGCGCCAAATCAGCGCGCATGGGCAGCGAAGGTGCCCCTACCGCCTCCAGTGTCTCAATATTTTCGACGACGGCCCCATGGGCTGCCCTCAAGGCATCGGTTTCATTGGCTAAGCGAGTAAAAGTGCCGGACGACTGCTCACCGGCCATGACTTGAGCCGCGTGCTCAACCGGGTAGGGCGTCTCAATCAGGTAGCGGGCGTGAATGCGTGTGCTCATCAATTAGACTCCGGCAGTTCAAAAAAGGAGATCGCGCAGAAAAAGCGAGATCATCGGCACATAGGTAATCAGCATCAGGCAGGTGATGATGGTGAGTACCGGTGGCAACAAAAAGCGAAATAGTTGTTCAACGGGCAGCTTGGCTACTTGCGCGGCGGCAAAAAGATTCACCCCTAGAGGCGGGGTAAACATACCCAACGCTAAATTCACGACGATTACGATGCCGAAATGCACTGGGTCAATGCCGAACCCAATCGCAATGGGGGCCAAGATGGGGGCAAGAATTAAAATGGCGGCGGAGGTTTCGATAAACATTCCGACCACCAGTAGCAACATATTGATGGCTAGTAGGAAGGTGTAGCGATTATCAAAAGTGTTTTGTGCCCAGGCGCCGATGTCGCTAGCTAGTCCAGAGCGTCCAATTACAAAACTAAGAATCGAGGCCGCGGCGATAATCAGCATGATCGAACCTGCCGATAGCGCGCTCTCGCGAAAAATGCGCGGCAGATCACTTAGTTTGATGGTGCGATAAACCACCATGCCTAAAAACAGCCCATACATTACTGCCACCGCGGAGGCTTCGGTGGGGGTAAAGATGCCACCATAAATCCCGCCAATGATAATGACCGGCATTAGCAGAGCGAGAAAGGCACTGCGAAATGCGGGCCAGACGGGCGAGCGTAAATCACCATCCTGGGTGCCGTAGCCTTTTAAGCGGCACCAAATAACGACCATTACAATCAAGGCTAGCCCGATCATTAGGCCGGGGCCAAAGCCAGCGAGAAATAGCTGTGTAATGGAGGTTTCTGTGCTGACACCGTAGAGGATCAATGGTACGGAAGGCGGAATGATGATACCCAGTTCCGCGGAAGAGGCCTGGATAGAGGCGGCCATCGGTGGCGGGTAGCCACGGGCTACCATGGCTGGAATCAAGATGGCGCCGATGGCAAAGGTGGTGGCCACACTGGAGCCTGAAATGGCTGCAAACATCATGCAGGTAACCACACAGGTGCAGGCTAAGCCGCCCTGAATACCACCCACCAGCGAGCGGGCAAACTCGACCATACGAGTGGCAATGCCGCCGTTGCTCATGATATGGCCGGCTAAAATAAAGAACGGCACCGCCATGAGCGGAAAGCTATCCAACCCCACGAACATACGCTGGGGGACGACCAGAAGCGGAACGCTGCTGAAGAAATAAAGGCCAATCACTGCGGTTAAGGCGATGGCAATCGCAATCGGTATCGAAAGGGCAAACAGCGCGATTAACGCTGAGCCGATCGCCAGATTCATAGCGTTTCTCCTACATCAGTACGGATAGGACTCGTGCGATGCTGGCCGTGATGATGCTGATACTCGGCACAGAGCTGGCGCGCAACCACTGCGACGATGGCGACGGCGCAGCCAGTGGGTATAGCGGCATAGAACCAGGACATAGGAATTTCGAGCATGGCGATTTGCTGCCCAGAGACGCGCAAGGTGATCAGGTACCCCTGCCAGACAAGAATAGCCAACAGTGTTAATACGGCAGTGCACACTAAACGCTGGCCATAAATGCGCAAACGCGGCGGCAAGCGATCAAGGAAAAGGTCAATGGAGATCATGGCGCCATACCAAAAAGCCGCTGCGCTAACTAAAAACACGCTCCAGATAATTAATCCTCGCGCCAGGATTTCCGACCAAGCGGCTGGGTCGCCGAGAATAAAACGGGTAAAGACTTGGTACGAGACTAAGGTGACCGCAATGGCGAGGAGTATTGCGGCAAGATTATGAGTGAGCTTGATGAGCCCCTGGGCCAAGCTATTCAGTAGCGACAACATAAGCGTAAACCTCATCGTCGGGGAGAAAATGCCTCCCGAAAGGGAGGCATACAGCAGAGGATGGCTCACTCGGTTGCGCGGATACGCTCTAGTAGTTCACTGCCATACTGGTCGGCGTAGCGTTCGTAGGCAGGTTCGGCGGCGGCACGGAACTGCTCGTAGTCGATCTCGGTCACCACTTCCATGCCATGACTGCGAAGCAAATCAACGCCTTCCTCTTCAATACGCTGAACGGCATCGCGTGAGGTTTGGGCGGCTACCTGGGCGGCCTCTCGGAACCAGCCCTGCTGCTCTTCACTCAGGTCATCCCAGTAGATTTTGGACATTACCAGGGCCGTGGGGGAGTAAACATGGCCAGTCAGTGTCAGGTAATCCTGGATCTCCCACATACTATTCACGGTCAAAATGGGGATCGGGTTTTCTTGGCCGTCGATGGTGCCTTGCTGAAGTGCCGTAATGACTTCTGTCCAAGAAATGGGTGTTGGTGCGGCGCCCAAGGCTTTGAAGGTTTCCAGGTGCACCTGATTCTCCATGGTGCGAATCTTCATGCCTTCCATGTCTTCGGGCGTTTCAACAGGACGCACGCTATTGGTGAGGTGCCGAAAACCGTTTTCTGCCCAGGCCAAACCAATTAAGCCTTCGTCTTCGAATTCCTCCAGTAACGATTGACCAATCTCGCCATCCAGCACTTTATGGGCGTGATCGTAGTCGCGGAAGAGGAAAGGAAAATCCAGAGCGTAAACCGAGGGTACGAAATTGCCGATAGGGCCGGTGGAGGTTAGCGTCAGCTCTACTGAACCGATCTGAAGGCCTTCAAGCACGTCGCGCTCGCCGCCTAATGCACTGGCAGGGCGCAGATTGATTTTAAATTCCCCGTCGCTAAGCCGGTCAATCTCTTCGGCAAACGCTTGGCCCGCCTCACCATAGTGGGAGTTGAGTGGCGGCGTGAACGCTAGGTTCATCTCTTGAACTGCAAACGCTGAGGTGCTGGCGGTCAGTACAAGGGCTGAGGCGAGGGTGGCCGCAATGCTGACTGATATTTTGTTGAGCTTGTAAGAGGTCATGTTCTACTCCAGTTTGTTGTAATTAGCGGTAGAGCTGAGGTGTTTATGTCGCATTAACCCTAGGTAATACGCCGAATGCTTTCGGCAATTTCCTCAGGCTCAAATACGCGTTTCCAGTCATCGCGCATCAACTGGGGCTTGCCATTCTCAATTGCTTTATTGCAGGCATCGGAGAACACGCCGGGCTGCTCCTCGAAAATGACTGCCGCCAGAATATTCATATGGCCGAGCAAAAAGTCGCGCGCGCACTCTTGGTCAACGCCGCGGGCGACGACTTCATCCATTGCTTCGCGCATTACTACCAGCAGCGTGGCGCATACGGTTTCAGAAAGGCCGGGCTCAAGCAGTGCCATCTGCTCAACCGACACTCGATGCGAGCGAACCACCGGGGCATAGATGGTTTTCGCGATCGCTTCGCCTAATGCATAAAGCTCTTCGGGCCCCTGCATCAGGGCATTGACGATGTGCTGCTTAGCCTTGGCGCCGCCAAAGTAGTCACGCTTGGCATCTAGATCCGTTTCATCATTGAAGATCGGCGGGTGGCAAGGGTGCGTCACGAAGTAGACCAAGTCGTCACGGCTGGGCAGGTGGCCGGCAAAAGGAGCGGCGGCATCCAGGGTGATCACCATGGTACCGCTGGCCATCAGTGGGGATAACTCTTCCGCGACGCGGCCTACTAGCGTGTCGGGAACCGCTAGTATCACCACCTGAGCATCGGGAATCGCCTGGTGGGCATCTACGCAGCTAATCCCTAGGCCTTCTGATAGCCGCTGGCGGCCTGCGTCACTCAATTCAACGTGGCTGACGGTGTAATCCGATCGTTGCAGGTTGCTCGACAGGCGATAACCCATCTTTCCGCCTGCGCCGATAAGGGCAATGGTGGTCATAGTAGACTCCAGTAAAGAGGTTGCATGGCGTTAACCATGTATTGGCCGAGCTTTAAAAGAGGAGAGCTGATTGCTCGGCAACTGGTATGATGACATAATATCTATAGCAGTCTGTCAAATGCTGCTTTGGTCGTATTTAAGTAAATTTTGTCCCATTTGCAGTAGTGCAGCGTTAGACTGCTGACGCTCATTGGATAACCAAGCCGCTGTTTGGCTTGTGAGGAGAAATCGCCGTGCAACCAGCCCCTAAAATTACTCGGCGCAAGCTGTCAGATGAGGTGTTTGATCGACTGTATGAAATGATTGAAGCGGGCCAATACAAGCCTGGTGATACGCTGCCTTCCGAACGCGAGCTGATGGATAGCTATGGTGTGGGGAGACCGGCAATTCGTGAGGCGATGCAAACACTCGAACGTATTGGGCTTGTCGAAATAAATCATGGTCAGCGCCCTAAAGTACTGCAGCCGACGGCGGTAGGGTTGATGTCGCAGATCGATTTAACCGCTCGCCATATGCTCGCCAGCTCGCCACAGTCGCTTGAACAACTTAAAGAGGCGCGCACCTTCTTTGAACTGGGCATGGTGGAAAAGGCGACAGGTCAGGCTTCTGCGGAGGATATTGCTCACTTAAGAGAGCTGTTAGAGAAGCAGCGCGGGCATTTAAATGGCGATGCTCAAGCCTTTATCGAGGTCGATATGGCCTTTCATACCGCCATTGCCGGGATAACCCGCAATCCGATTTTTATGGCAACTAGCCAGGCCATGCTGGGTTGGTTAGCACGTTTTCACGCTAGTTTGCTGCACTGGGAGGGGAATGAAGATCTTACCCTGCTGGAGCATGCCAAAATTATTGACTGCATCGAGCAGGGAAATAAGGAGGCTGCTGTAGAGGAGATGCGCAAACATTTAGAGCGCGCACGACTGCTTTATTGCCTGAACGGTTAACCCGATAGCGAAAGAAAAAACAGAATTAGCGGCGGGGAGAGCAGTGAAAGGATAAACCCACTGACCACAGCAATGGGCACGCAGGCCACACCGCCGTGCTGCTGAATAACGGGCAGGGTGAAATCCATGGAGGTGGCGCCACCGTAGCCAATCGCCAGTGCAGTATGGCGGTGGATCACCAGCGGAATCAGGATAAATGCCAGCAGTTCCCGAGTCAGGTCGTTGAAGAACGCCACGCCGCCCATCAGCGGGCCTAGCTGGTCACCAATTAGAATCGCTGAAAGCGAGTACCAACCGAAGCCGGACGCCATTGCCAGGCCTTCGTTCCAGCTTAATGAGAGCAGTGGGGCGGCAGCCAAGCCTGCCAGCAGCGAACTTATTGCCAGCGTTACTGCAATCGACAGTCCCATGCGGTTGAGTAAGATCTGCCTGAGTGGCATACCGGAGTTGCGTAACTGGCAGCCGATCAGGGCTAGCAGCAGATAGAGCACCCATTCGGCCAGTAAATCTGCGCTGTTGAAAAGCCTTTCGCCCAGGTGTGGCCCTAGCAGCAGGCCAGCAATAACGCCCCCTGCCACCACGGCGACCAATAACAGCGACCCCTGCATGGCCGCTAGCTTACTGGTCGGAGCATTTTTCACCACCGGTGAGTTGCCTGCCTTAAGGGATAAACGACGTGATAGCCACCATAACGCTGCTAAATTAAACAGTGTGGTAATACTAAACAGTAGTAGCGCGTTGCCGCCTAGGCGCGAAAGTTGGCTAGTCAGGTTTTCAAGTCCGGCAAGGCTTATGCCCATGAACAGCAGAATCAGGTAAACCGAGCTATTAACTGCTCGGTTAATCAAGTTCTGTAACTGTGTGGAACGGACGCGAACCAGATAGCCAAGAAAAAGCGGTAGTAGAACAATCAATAAACCGGAAAGCATTTAGGGCGTCGCGCCACCGTTTGGGTTGAAGTTAGTTAATGTCAGCTGCGTTTCGCGGCGACCCTCTTTTCGATATACCGCAGAAAGAATCAGCCCGGGCCAGTCAGGGTGAAAGCTAATGGTTAGCAGGCGGTCGGGCTTCTCGATATCAATGAGCGATACGTTCAGTGCTTCAAACTCTCCTGCGGGAACCTCAATGCTGCCTGGGTCGGTAACGTAATATTGAAAGTGCTCATCGCGGCCTTTTTGATCAACAAACTCAATCGCGCAGGGCGTACTCTGTGTACAGTTTTCGTGCCCCGCCCGGCGGGAGAGATCAAACAGCGCCGTCTGGCGATCTAGGCTGGGAATATCACCTTCATTTAACTGGTAGCTATCACCTACGCCCAGTACCGAATAGCTGCTGCTAAAGAGCAGAGCGTTGGTGTCATCGCCATTGAGCGAAAAACGGCTGAACTCCTGACCGCGTGCCACGGTGATTGAAAAGCGCATATCGCTTAACCAGTGATTCCCTTCGTTAGAGAGGCGATGGGTAATAGTAGCCCCAGGCCAACCGCGAACCTCAAGCCGATACTGTGCTTCAAAGGGCCTAGGGGCTTCAAAAGACTGCGGCTCTTTGGACGTGTCTGCTGCTAACGCCATGTTGCTAGAGCACCAGACGGCAAAACTCAACCCCATCCCTGCGAGCACGCGGCTAGGCAGTCGTGCGAAAACATTGACCAAGGGCCTTTCCTCCATAAAGGGTATCTTCCTAAGAGCCTTTAGCCACTGCTTGGTTCCCAGCGCGCCAGTATAGCCTGGGCAGGGGGTGGCGTCAGTAACCTGCCTCTGGGTTGATAGTGGAGAGTTTTTCACCCGATTCAAAGGCATGCAAGTAAGCGATCACTTGGTCGATGGCATCGTTAAGCGGAGTAGGCGCAGCCATATGGGGTGTGATGATTACCTTAGGGTGCTGCCAGAGCGGGTTGTCAGTGGGCAGCGGCTCTTCCTGGAATACATCCAATAGCGCTCCACGCAGGTGACCCGGCTGTTTGCCGCTACCCAGTGCTTCCAATAGCGCCTGTTCATCAATCAAACTACCCCGACCAGGGTTAATCACACTAGCGCCTTGGGGCAGTTGGGCCAGCCGCTCGGCGTTGAGAATATGGTGAGTGGCGGCCGTATCGGGCAAAATGGTGATTAGGCTCTGCACTTGGCCGAGCAGTTCGCTTAACCCGTCGTCGCCGTGAAAGCAGTCCACGCCGCTGATCTGCTTGGGAGAACGGCTCCAGCCCAGCACTGGGAAACCTGCTTGCTGCAGGGCGCTGGCCACAAAGCTGCCAATGGCACCCAGGCCCAATACGCCCACCCGCCACTGGGATTTTTCCACCACCTCCTGTGGTTGCCAAGTGGCGTTATGCTGCTGAGTGGCGTAACGATCCATGCTGCGGTAGAAGTGCAGCACGCCGTACAGGGCATAATCGGCCATCAGCTCGCCCATGCCCGCATCACGTAATTTTACAATCGGCACGTCCTTGGGCAGGCCTGGGGTTTTCAGCAGATAATCCACCCCTGCGCCTAAATTGATGATGCCTTTGAGCTGGGTCTGCTCTTGCAGCAAATGGGCGGGGGCTTTCCAGATGGCGAGATAGTCGGCATCTTTACGCTCATCCGCTGGCGCCTCGCTGGTGAGTACAGTGGCTTGGGGCAGGGCTTCAGCAAGCGCTGCTTGCCACTGTTTAGCCTCATCGATATGCACAACAATTTTCATCGCGTTCACCTCCTGATAAAAGTGTCATCACTGCAAACTATCATGGTGAGCACTCAAGGTCGTTGCAAGCTCGCTTAGTGCAAATAACGATGCCGTATGCACTTTTTGTCATAAAGCCTTTGACCGCCAACCAAGGGTCGGTGCTAGTATCGGGTTAAGACGACATTGGCGGGCCTGCTGCAAGCGCGGCAGATTCAACCCCGACACCTGATCGGTGGTGGCCAGGTCGATCCTGTGGCCCAGCGTTGCGTGCCTATAGTAGGCAGTGCGTTGGTTCTTGGTGATCTTTAATGGCGAGTTGCCCGATGACTCAGGTTTCCCTGCCTTTCACGCGCGAAGAGTACGCTACCCGCCTGTGGAAAGTGCGTGCTGAAATGGCCAGTCGTGGCATTGACGTACTGATCGTCAGTGACCCTTCCAATATGGCTTGGCTAACCGGCTACGACGGTTGGTCGTTTTATGTGCATCAGTGTGTGCTGGTGGGCCTTGAAGGCGAGCCGGTATGGTTCGGACGGCGTATGGACGCCAACGGTGCCCTGCGCACCTGCTGGATCGATCCCGACAACATTACTTACTATCCGGATTACTACGTACAGAATCCGGACATGCATCCCATGGAGTACCTGGCCCAGTCGATCATGCCGGATCGCGGCTGGCATCTAGGCGTGGTGGGCATGGAAATGGATAACTATTACTTCTCCGCCAAGGCCTATTTAAGCCTGCTGCGCGAGCTTCCCCATGCACGCTTTATGGATGCCAATTCGCTGGTGAACTGGTGCCGGGCGATCAAATCGCCGCAAGAAGTGGCCTATATGCGCATTGCCGCCAAAATAGTGGAAGGCATGCATACGCGTATTCTGGAAGTGATCGAGCCAGGCTTGCCCAAGAGCAAGCTGGTGTCAGAGATTTACCGCGTTGGCATCGAAGGTTTTGTGGATGAGAATGGTAAAGTCTTTGGCGGCGACTATCCCGCCATTGTGCCCATGCTGCCCACCGGTAAAGACGCCGCCGCGCCGCACCTGACCTGGGACGACACGCCGTTTCGCAAAGGTGAGGGTACCTTCTTTGAGATTGCCGGGGTGTTTAAGCGCTATCATGCACCGATGTCACGCACCGTGTTTCTGGGCACACCACCAACGGATTTTATTCGCGCGGAATCAGCCCTGCTGGAAGGCATCGAAAACGGCTTGGCCGTGGCCAAACCCGGTAACCGCACCGCGGATATCGCCATGGCGCTGGGTGCCGCGATGGATAAATACGGCTTTGATCGCGGCGGCGCACGCTGTGGTTATCCCATCGGTATTTCGTACCCGCCCGACTGGGGTGAGCGCACCATGAGCCTACGCCCCTCCGATGACACTATTCTGGAACCGGGCATGACGTTCCACTTTATGCCGGGGCTCTGGGAAGAAAACTGGGGCTTGGAAATTACTGAAAGTATTTTAATTACCGATGATGGCTGCGAAACCCTGGCCAATTTTCCGCGCCAGCTGTTTGTGAAGTAGAGCTGATATAGCCGCCCGTAACAGAAAGGAAATTTTTCATGACGACGATGCGACCAAGTCCCATTTCCGCCACCGTTGATTTTGATGCCGATGGCGTGCAGCACGGCTTTTTAAAGCTACCGATTTCTACCGATGAGTCTGCCTGGGGCGCGGTGATGATCCCCGTGACTGTGGTTAAGAACGGCGAAGGCCCCACGGCACTGCTGACCGGCGGCAATCACGGCGATGAATATGAAGGCATCACCTCGCTGTTGAAGCTCTCTTCAACGCTGAAGGCAGAGGACGTGACGGGGCGGGTGATTATCGTGCCGTGCATGAATACCCCGGCGGTCATGGCCGGGAAACGCACCTCGCCCATGGACAAGGGCAACCTCAATCGCAGCTTTCCCGGCGACCCCAATGGCAGCGTCACGCCGCAAATTGCTGACTACTTCACCCGCGTATTGGTGCCGATGAGCGACGTGGTGCTAGACCTTCATTCGGGCGGCCGTACGCTGGATATTCTGCCCTTCGGCGCGTCCCATGTGTTGGATGATAAAGCGCAGCAGCAGGCTGCTCTGGAAGGTGCTAAAGCCTTCGGCGCCCCTTACGCCATGGTGATGTTTGAATTGGATGCAGAAAAACTCTTCGACACCGCCTGCGAGCGCCAGGGCAAAGTCTTTGTCGCCACCGAGCTGGGCGGCGGCGGAACCTCAACGCCCCAGAGTATCGCGATTGCAGAGCGTGGCGTGCGTAATTTCCTGATTCACTATGGCCTGGTAAAAGGCGAAGTGGAAATGCCCACAGGTGGGCAGATGTATCTCGATATGCCTGACGCCAGCTGTTACGTACAGAGCCAGCATTCTGGCGTGTTAGAGCTGTTGGTAGCGCTAGGCGACGAAGTGAAAAAAGGCCAAACCATCGCCTATGTGTACGACATGACCCGCAGTGGCACCGACCCGGTTGCTTACAAAGCCGAGCGCGATGGCATCCTGATGGCTCGCCGCGCGCCCTCGCTCATCAATATGGGGGATACCCTGGCGGTGATTGCCGATGTTGTTGAACGCCTGGAGGCGTAGCCCTCGGCATGATGAAACTTGACCGGTACGATCTGAAAATCCTCGACATCCTCTCCCGCGATGGGCGAATCACTAAGTCGAAGCTGGCCGAAGCGATCAATCTCTCGGTCAGCCCCTGTTGGGAGCGGGTAAAGAGGCTGGAAAAAGCCGGCGTGATCCAGGGCTACAGCGCGCGCATCAATAGCGAGGTATTGGTGCCGCGCAATGCGGTCTGGGTACAGATCGAGCTCAAACAACACAACGTGGACAGCTTTGCGCGTTTTGAGGCGTTGGTAATGCAAACCCCGGAAGTTACCGAGTGCGTGGCTGTGGGGGGCGGGGTGGATTACCTGGTCAAGTTTGAAGCGCGCACCATCGATAGCTATCAGCGTTTGATGGATAAGTGGCTGGTTTCTGAAGCCGGTATCGAGCGCTATTTTACCTATATCGTTACCAAAACCGTTAAGCGCGTTCCTATAGGTATTGATACCGACGATATTCTTTAATGCAGTTTTGGTTCCCTATCGTAAGCCCACCAAAAAAAAGTACTGCCAAACGCCCTCTGACAAAAAAAGTCTCGTGATAAGTCTCGGTTTTCAAAAACACTTCGTGGCTCCTCTCCGTTAACCTGGGGGCATTCGACAGCAAGGCTTATGAGCGCTTGCTGACAATGCCACACAGTAATTGCAGCGCTCGGTTAGCCAGACTGCATTTGAGGAGAGGTTCCCATGACCACACTATCGACCACGCTCGCCAAGCGCCTGGAAGATCCGCGTCTGTTCCGGCAGTACGCCTACGTGAACGGTAAGTGGACCCACGGGGAAGGCGGTCGCGAAGAGGCTGTCTACGACCCGGCCACCAATGAAGCCATTGGCCATATCCCTTTGCTGGAAGCCGAGCAGATCACCGCTGCCGTAGACGCCGCTGAAGCTGCGTTTGTACAGTGGCGTGCGCTACGCGCTGATGAGCGCTGTGAGCGCTTGCTGGCTTGGTACGATCTGATTCAAGCCAACCGCGAAGACCTCGCCACTATTATGACCCTGGAGCAGGGTAAGCCGCTGCCCGATGCCCGTGGTGAGGTGCAATACGGTGCCAGCTTTGTGCGCTGGTTTGCCGAAGAGGGCAAGCGTACCTACGGTGAGACCATCCCTAGCCATATCCCCAATGCATCACTGGGCACCATTAAAGAGCCAGTGGGCATCGCGGCGATGATTACGCCGTGGAACTTCCCGCTGGCGATGATTACCCGCAAAGCCGCGGCAGCGCTGGCAGCGGGCTGCCCGGTGATCGTCAAACCAGCTAACGAAACACCCTACTCAGCGTTGGCGCTGGCGGAGCTGGCCGAGCGTGCTGGGATTCCCGCCGGGATTTTCAACGTAGTGCTAGGCGATCCAGCGGAAGTCTCAAAGATCCTCTGCAGCGAATCGCGAATTCGGGCGCTGTCGTTCACCGGCTCCACCCGCGTGGGCCGCCTACTGATTGAGCAGAGTGCTAATACCGTCAAGCGGCTCTCCCTGGAGCTGGGTGGCAATGCGCCGTTTATTGTTGGGCCCGACATGGATCCCAAAGAGGCGGCCTTTGCGGCCATTGATGCCAAGTTCCAAACCGCGGGGCAGGACTGCCTAGCCGCCAACCGCATTCTGGTGCATGAATCCATTCACGATGAGTTCGTTGAGCATTTCAGCGAGCGTATGGCGGCGCTTACCGTGGGCAATGGTCTCCAAAGCGAGATAGACCTTGGTCCGCTTATTCACCGTCAGGCGGTAGAGAAAGCGGCGGCGATTGTCGATGACGCCATCTCCAAAGGAGCCACCGTGATCGGTGGTGATCAAAGCCAAGCGCCCGGCGAGAACTTCTTTATGCCGGTGATGCTGACCGGCGTAACGGCGCAGATGAAAGTGTGGCGGGAAGAGAACTTCGCGCCGGTGGCCGGCATCACCGCCTACAGCACCGACGACGAAGTGATTGAAATGGCCAACGACACCGAGTACGGCCTGGCTGCGTACATCTACACCCACGATATCCGCCGCATCTGGAAGCTGATGCGCGCGCTAGAGTACGGCATGGTTAGCGTTAACTCGGTTAAGATGACCGGCCCGCCGGTTCCCTTTGGTGGCGTGAAGCAGTCCGGCCTTGGCCGCGAAGGTGGCGCCACGGGTATCGATGAGTACCTGGAAACGAAGTATTACTGCCTGGGCGCGCTGGGTTCAGTGTCTGGGAGCTGAATTTGGAAGTTTAATCTCGGGTAGAAAAGCTTCGCGCGCTGAAGCGCCCTCCCACAACACCCGTTCAGGAGCTTGAGTTGGTTCTGTGGGAGGCCGGCTCCGCCGGGCGAAGGCACCGCTAGGTGCCCAGCATTTAGTCAGTCACCAAAGATAAAATACCTCCCCACTTTTGGGGAGGTTTACTGTATAGAGAGAACGCTATGAGCTTGCATCAGGATTTGATCGAACGCGATCGTAAAGTTACTTTCCACGCCTCTACCCACCTACGTGACTTCGCCCATGGCGATGCGCCGGGCCGTGTGATTACCGGCGGCAAAGGCATCAATATCGTGGATAAAGACGGCCGTGAATTTATCGACGGCTTTGCCGGGCTTTACTGCGTCAACATCGGCTACGGTCGCACCGAAGTCGCTGAAGCGATCTATAAGCAAGCGTTAGAGCTCTCTTACTATCACACCTATGTGGGCCACTCCAACGAGCCGCAGATCGAGCTTTCCGAGCGTATTTTGAAAATCGCCGGTATGAACATGTCCAAAGTGTACTACGGCATGTCCGGCTCGGACGCCAACGAAACCCAGCTCAAGATCGTGCGCTACTACAATAACGTGCTGGGCCGCCCGCAGAAGAAAAAGGTTATCTCACGCATGCGCGGCTACCACGGCTCGGGCATTGCTTCCGGCTCGCTGACCGGCCTGAAAGCGTTCCACGACCACTTCGATCTGCCCATTGACACTATTCGCCATACCGAAGCGCCGCACTACTACCTACGCGCCGCCGAACAGCACGGTATGACCGAGCTTGAGTTCTCCGCTTACTGCGCCGACAAGCTGGAAGCGATGATTCTGGAAGAGGGCCCGGATACTGTGGCTGCCTTTATTGGCGAGCCGGTTCTGGGTACGGGGGGTATCGTACCGCCGCCGGAAGGCTACTGGGATGCGATTCAAACCGTGCTGGCGAAGTACGATGTGTTGCTGATTGCTGATGAAGTGGTGTGTGGCTTTGGCCGTACCGGCTCTGATTTCGGCAGCCATCACTACAATATGAAGCCTGACCTGGTCACGATCGCCAAGGGCTTAACTAGCGCCTACCAGCCGCTCTCCGGTGTGATTGTGGGTGAGAAAGTCTGGCAGGTGCTGGAGCAGGGCACCGGTGAGTACGGCCCCATCGGCCACGGCTGGACCTACTCTGGCCACGCCCTGGGCTGTGCGGCAGGGCTAGCTAACCTGGATATCATTGAGCGTGAAAATCTGGTGGGCAACGCTGCTGAAACCGGCGGCTACTTCCAGCAGCAGCTAAAGGCTAACTTTGAAGGCCATCCGCTGCTGGGCGACGTACGCGGCGTTGGCTTAATGGCGGCACTGGAGTTCTCCCCGGACGCCAAGCAGCGCCTGCACTTCGACCCCGCCCTCAAAGTGGGCCCTCGCGTGGCGGCGGCTGCCATGGAAGAGAACCTGATTGCCCGGGCCATGCCCCAAGGCGATATTCTTGGCTTTGCGCCGCCGCTGACCATTAATCGTGGGGAAGTGGATGAGATGATTGGCCGCGCCAAGCGAGCCATTGACCGGGTTACCGATGAACTGGTGCGCTCTGGCGACCTGAAAAGTGGTGAAAAAGAGGCCGCGTTTACGGTTTGATGACCTGATTTAGCCTTCTAAGCGCCGCTGCCTGTGCAGCGGCGCTTTTGTTATTGAAGGTGTCTACTATGCTAAAGATATATAAGCTGAACTCAGGTCACAATTAATTGAAAGTTAAGGAGTAGCCAACGATGCAACCGGTCTTAGCCTTCGATGTATACGGTACGTTGATCGATACCCAAGGGGTTACCGTTGAGCTCGAACGTCGCCTAACGGATGCCTCCAAAGCCGGTGAATTTGCCCGCCGCTGGCGCGATAAGCAGCTAGAGTACAGCTTTCGCCATGGCCTGATGGGAGCTTACGTGCCGTTTTCGGAGTGCACCCGCGAAGCGCTGGTGTTTATCGACCGCGCACTGCAAACCGGGCTTTCGGATAACGACCAAGATCATCTAATGGCGGTCTACGGTGAGCTGCCCGCGTTTGACGATGTAGTGCCTGCGCTAGATCAGCTTCGCGATGCGGGCATACGCTGTGTGGCATTTTCGAACGGTACAGCGGATGCCGTGTCCAAACTACTTACCCGCGCAGGCGTTGAGAGCCATATGGACGATGTAATCAGCGCCGATGAGGTAAAACGCTTTAAGCCAGACCCCGCGGTGTACACTCATTTGCGTAGCCGCTTGGAGACACGCCCTGAGCAGACATGGCTGGTTTCCAGTAACCCCTTTGATGTGATTGGCGCCACCCATGCAGGCCTACGCAGTGCCTGGATACGGCGCAGCTCTGACGCCCCTTTCGACCCTTGGGGGATTGAGCCGGATATGACCGTGACCGATCTAGAAGTATTGGCAGAGCGCATCATCCGCTAGGTTGTTAACCTACATCGACAAGCCGCATAATGACGTACGCTTGACGACTTAGGAGATGATTATGTCAGAAAAGATTTACTGTATTGCCGGTTTTAAGCCCAAACCCGGCAAAGAAGAGGCGGTATTCAAAGCGCTTCAGTCGTTAGAGCCGAACACCCACCGGGAAGATGCGTGCATTCACTACACCGTAACCCGGCAGATCGATAACCCCTTCGCCCAGGGCACCAGTTACCCGATTGTGTTTCATGAAATCTGGGCCAGCCGCGAAGAGTTTGAAGCCCATTGCCAGCGCAAAGAGATTCAAGACTTCTTTGCCAAGCACGTTGAAGCGCCGGATGGCGATATCGAAGATGCCAACGTGTGTGTCTACACCGATGAGCCCTGGAATTTTGACGCGCCCAAGGTTTAAGCGAATCAAGCTTTAAGCGAAAAAGGAGCCAATATGACCGATAAAAAGATGAACGTAGAGAGCTTTAACCTGGATCACACCAAGGTAAAAGCCCCGTACGTACGGTTAGCCGATATTAAAGAAGGCCAGAACGGCGATCGTATCCATAAATACGACCTGCGTATCTGCCAGCCCAACAAAGATCATATGGAGATGCCAGCGCTGCACTCCCTTGAGCACTTAATGGCTGAGCTTTCGCGCAATCACACCGATAAAGTGGTCGATATCAGCCCCATGGGCTGCCAAACCGGCTTTTACATAGCGATGATCAATCACGACGACTACGACGGCGTGATCACCATCATCGAGCAAACCCTAAACGACGTGCTAGAAGCCACTGAAGTGCCTGCCTGCAATGAAATGCAGTGCGGTTGGGCCGCCAGCCACAGTTTGGAAGGTGCCCAGGAACTGGCTCGCAACCTGTTGGCCAAGCGCAGCGAGTGGACTGAGGTGTTCGCCTAAGCGTTATATCGCAGTAAGCAGATAGTTAGCCTGACGCCTCCCCGATGCTACTTATAGCAAGGGGAGGCGTTTTATTGAGAGCGCTTTAACGAATGGAAAACGCTGATCAACAGTGACATCCTGACGCGTTGGTCGCGGTTTTAAAGGCATCTTCGTTGCCATCGGTGCCGCGCTGCCGCTGCGCCCATGAATTTAGCTCTGCGGGCTTGATGAATGCGTGATAGAGAAGTATTGACTTCCACTTATGGTGCCCCTATAAACCCGGTACAACCCATCACTCTAGGCCCTCATGTTCCTCCTAATCACGATTGCTACCCTTTCAATCGCGTTCTCGTTTTTATGTTCCATCCTTGAAGCGGCGCTTCTTTCAATTACGCCCAGCTATATTGCTAAGCAGAAAGAAGATAACCCCAAGTTGCACGCCTCGCTTACGCGCCTGAAGGCTAATATCGATCGGCCCCTAGCCGCTATTTTGACCCTCAACACGATTGCCCATACCGTGGGTGCAACTGCAGTGGGTGCTCAGGCCGCGGTCGTGTTTGGCGAAGCCTCTATTGCCATCGTCTCAGCGGTAATGACCATGGCGATTTTAATACTGTCGGAAATTATTCCGAAGACCATTGGCGCGACTTACTGGCGTGGTTTATCGCCGTTTTTGCCGCGCTTTTTAAATCCGATGATTATAGGCCTGCTGCCTTTTATCTGGATGTCGGAACAGATCACCCGTCGACTAGGTAAGTCAGAGCACGATGTCGATTTGCGCGATGAAATTAAAGTGCTGGCCCGTGTCGGTCTGGAAGAGAAGGTGCTGGATGCCGACGAGTCGCGCACCATTATCAATATGCTCAACTTGCACGATATCTTGGTTAGCAAAGCGATGACTCCGCGCACGGTGTGTGAAACCGTTTTGCCTGACATGACCGTGAAAACGTTTGATGAGCAGTATGGCAAAGCACCGTTCACACGCTTTCCAGTGATGGACAATGGTGAGCAGGCCTTTGGCTATGTGCATAAAGCGGATATGTATCATGCCGACGATGCCAAAACAATGCGTGAGTTGATGCATCCGATCGGCAGCGTGGACGTCTCACATAACGTTGAGCAGGTATTCACCTCCATGCTGAAAGACCACCTGCACATGCGGGTGGTCTACGATGAGCACGGTACCTTTGTAGGTTTAATAACGTTAGAAGACATTATCGAAACCATTCTGGGGCAAGATATTGTCGATGAGACCGACAATGTGGCCAATCTACGCCACTATGCGAAACAAAAGTGGATAAAGCGGGTGAAGCGGGAAGATAAAGACGCCAAAGCAGAGGAGTAATCCCTGGGAAGGGATGCTCTGTTTGTATAGCTAGAACGGCGCCTTCGGGCGCCGTTCTGGTTTTACTGGCAGTTATGTTCAGGCTTTTGTGCCGTTGGACTACGCTTGGCTGAGCGAGTGAACGTTGTGTTACGACTCGCTGTCTTAGCGCTAAATGATCTATAGTGAAGGTGTTGAAAGTCAAATAAGCTATTAGGGCGTCTAACGCCCATTTAAGGAGGAAAGCATGTCATTACGTATTAATGCCGTCGTGCCCGATTTCGAAGCGGAGACTAGCCAAGGGCCGATTCGCTTTCATGACTGGATTGGCGACAGCTGGGCAATCCTGTTTTCGCACCCTAAAGACTTTACCCCGGTTTGCACGACGGAATTCGGTGCCGTTGCACAGTTGAGCGCAGAGTGGACGAAACGCGGCACCAAAGTGATCGGTGTTTCCGTGGATGGCGTTGAAGACCACAAGCGCTGGGGCAATGACATCCAAACCGTCAGCGGCAGCGAAGTCGATTTTCCGATCATTGCCGATGATGGGCTAACGGTGTCAAAGCTGTACGACATGCTGCCCGAAGATGCCTATCTGCCCGATGGCCGTACGCCTGCAGACAGCGCCACGGTGCGTTCGGTGTTTATTATTGGGCCGGATAAGCAGTTGAAACTATCCATGACCTATCCAATGACCGTAGGGCGCAACTTTGCCGAAATCCTACGCGCCCTGGATGCATTGCAAACCACGTCCAAACACGGCGTTGCCACACCGGCCGATTGGACGATAGGTCAGGACGTGATTATTCCGCCTAGCGTTTCTGACGCGGATGCCAAGCAGAAGTATGGCGAATACGAAACGGTTCTGCCCTACTTGCGCAAAACGCCACTGCGCTAATGGCGTTAATAGAGTGATGTAAGAAGCGAAAAGCCAGCGCCTGTGAACTGCACCCCAAAAGTTGGACACTCATCCAACGATTGGGGTGTTTTTCATGGCGCATCAAGCGGACTCTAGCGCAAGCTGTTCAATGGACGTTGAAACGTTGCGTGCCCCGGTGAGTATCTCATTGACGATAATCTCAATTTCGCTAACGCTGGTTTGGCTTGATTTCCCCTGCTCCACTACCTGCTGCATGGCGTGAGTGGTGCGCTCGACTAAGGCGTTGTTCTCTTTTAGCACTCGGGTAATATCCTCTACCGCTTCACTAGAGCCTTTGGCCAGGCGGCGTACTTCGTTAGCCACCACCGCGAACCCGCGCCCCTGTTCACCGGCGCGTGCGGCTTCCACCGCGGCATTGAGCGATAGCAGGTTGGTTTGGTTAGCGATACGGGCAATCGACTCGGTAATGCTGTTAATACTCTGTGCCTGATTGTTAAGTGCGGCGATTAGCTGCTGTGCTTCTGCCAATGTTAGTGCCGCTTGTTCAGAATCACGCACAACGCGCTGCAGATGGCTAAGACCGTTTTGGGCGATCTGCTCTGTTTGAGAGGATGTGCTCTGGGCAGCAGTGACGGCACGTGTAGCGGACTCTGCCGCCTGAACGGAGCGGGTAATATCGGTGGCAAACTTGACCACTTTTACTACGTTTCCATGACTATCTTTAATCGGGTTGTAAGTCGCCTCTAGCCATACGCTGGCACCACGAGAATCCAAACGCTCAAACTTGCCTTGCATGTACTCGCCCTGAGCCAGCCGCTCCCAGAAGCGGGGGTTAGTTTGAGAAAAATTGGCGGGGCAAAACATTCTGTGGTGCGCGCCAACTAATTCATCATTTCGATAGCCCATGGCCTGCTCAAAATTTGAGTTGGCATTGAGAATTTCACCGCCAGGGGTAAATTCAATGACCGCCATGGAGCTGTTTAGCGCGTCCAGGATGGCATTTTTCCGCTCCGCCTCTTGATGGGCAGCTGTAATGTCATTGGCAATTTTAAGTACCTCTACAACCTTACCCCGCCGATTACTGATCGGTATGTAGGTAGCCTCTAACCAAATTTCCTCTCCCTGGGAATTAGAACGCCGAAAGCGGCCTTGTTGGCTATGCCCAGCTGCCAGGGTTTCCCAAAAGGTGCGGTACTCAAGGCTACGGCTCTCTTCTGGGAAGCAGAAAATTTGGTGGTGTTGCCCCTTCACTTGGTCAAGCGTGTAGCCTACGGCGGTCAGGAATTGCTCGCTTGCCTTTTTAATCACCCCTTCAGGTGTAAAAGAGATGCAAGCGGTGTGTTGATATAGTGCACTGTGTAAACCATTGGAAGTGAGAAGTGTGAGCATTGCTAATCCTGTCAGCGGGGCCATGTAACTCTTGTGTACAAGGTTAGAGCAGATCCGGTCTATAAGCATCAATTTGTGTCCAAATGACACAAAATGTTGCATTTATGAGTTTTTCGGTGTTTTTTATCATTAGTTTAGGCTAATAATCATAGGGTCTAGCCGGACTGTTGATGATAAGTAGCTTTAGAGAATGTCATCTGAATAGCTGCTTGTTCGAGAAACTTGAAGAAGTGGTGGAAGCTAAGCGGCTATGTTCTATTTCTATGTACAATACGTGTATAACTAAAATTGTAGAGGATTTTTTGAACAAAATCACTCTGATGTAAATATTTTGTACAATATTTTTGTTGGGAGCGCGAAACATTCTGCTGATGAAAAGCGGAAGCGGGGGAGTGAGGTGGTTTGTAGTGCCTGGTTGAAGAGGCTAGTCGTCTAACGTTTTGCGAAAATTATGCTGGGAGGCTGGGTGATGATTGCCAACTTGGTGTAACAGGTCGAATTGACGGGCGCAGGTTCGACAGGCTCGGCACATCGACAGATGAATACGAAGGGACAGCTTGTCACGCAATGATAGTGTTTTGTCCTGTTTTAAAGACATCAACGCCGTGGCTTCGCGACACATAAGCATATCAGGCTCCTTTCAGCTAATTTAACCAACCATGATCCAAGCACTCTCTTAGCCGTAAACGTGCACGGTGTAAGATGACCCAGCAGTTGGTTTCAGTAATGCCGATTTCCTTACAGATATCTGTGGTGGAAAGCCCCATGAGTTCACGCAGGGTAAATACACGTGCGATGCTCTCCGGTAAGGCGATCAAACATGCATCAAATACTTGCCAAAATCGTTGGTTTTCTAACACATGCTCTGGTTCTCCCCAGTGGCTGGGACGGGCAGTGCTCTGCCAGTGACCATCCTGTTGAAACAGACGGTCAAGGGTATCGTCGTCTAAGTCCTGGTCTAACGGTTGCCAAGTCCCTTGACGGCGCTGCTGGCGAAGCTGATCCAGAATTTTGTACTTTAAAATGCCAAATACCCAGGTCTCGAACTCGGAGCGCCCTTCAAAGGTGGCGCTTTTCTCAAAGGCGGTGAGCAAGGTTTCCTGTACGGCATCTTCAGCGGCGGTGGCATCGCGTAATTGCAGGCGCGCAAAGGCCACTAAGCGAGGTCGTAGCTGGGTAAAGTGGGCAGCGGCTGATGTAGCGGAAAGAGGCACGATGATCCCTTTATTAATGTCTTCAGGGCACACAATGACATCGTGCTGGTGAAGACCATCATTATTTTTTCATTGGGCTTTAGTGCGTTAAAGTACGTGCTGATACCACGTTATACAACAACGTGTCGTTCTCTCTGATGCCTTTCTGATTGCCAAACGAGTTTATGCTGTCCATGGAAAATACGTTGTTATTAGGGTTTTTGGGCAGCTTAATTGCTGGATTGTTGACGGCGGTGGGTGCTCTACCGGTGCTGCTGGGTAAAACGCCTAGCCGGGGCTTTCGTGATTTGGCGTTAGGTTTTGCGGCGGGGGTAATGCTGGCGGCGTCATTCTTTTCGCTGATTATTCCAGCGCTCGACGCTGCGGAAATCTATTATTCCGGCGGCCCCGTGCCTGCCGCGATTGTTTGTGCGGCTATTTTGTTAGGGATGGGCGCGATTGCGCTGCTTAACGAGCATCTGCCCCATGAGCATTTTGCCCAGGGCCGTGAAGGGCCGGAGGCTGCATCGCTTCGCCGGGTGTGGCTGTTTGTGTTTGCGATTACTATCCACAACCTACCGGAAGGCATGGCGGTGGGCGTCGGCTTTGGGGCCAATGGGTTAGAGGGCGGCATGCCCCTGGCGATCGGTATTGGCCTACAGAACATGCCAGAAGGGCTCGCCGTTGCGGTCGCCTTAATGGGCGAGGGCTACTCAAAGTGGCGCTCCTGGTCGATTGCTGCGCTAACCGGTCTCATCGAGCCCGTTGGAGGGCTATTTGGTGCCAGTATTGTCAGCGTTTCCCAAATACTGCTGCCCTGGGGCCTGGCCTTTGCCGCCGGGGCGATGCTGTATGTGATCAGCCACGAAATCATTCCCGAAACTCACCGCTGCGGGCACCAGAAAAAAGCCACCTTTGGTTTGGCCATGGGTCTGGTGATTATGCTGTTTTTAGACGTGTGGCTGGGTTAATCGCGCATTAGCCGATGACATCGGCGCCACCGTGAGGCCCTGCCTGATGACACAGGCGGTGATCGCTGAGCACGTCAATAATATGGCACTGGCCAACATTGCCTCCCGCACACTGATTGATCATGCGTTTGAGCTCATCGCGTACCGAGGTGAGTCGTGCAAGTCGTGCCTCGACCTCGGCTAGGTGACGCTTCGCTAGCGTGTCTACCTCTTCGCAGGGCATAGTGGGGTGATCCGCCATTTGTAACAGCTCTCGTACCGCCTCCACTGAAAAGCCAAAATCCCGCGCATGGCGAATAAACGTCAAACGGCGGATAGCGGCTGTGGTGTAGCGCCGCTGATTGCCTTCGTTGCGCGGTGCTGAAGGCAGTAGCCCAATCTGTTCGTAGTAGCGCACCGTTTCTGGCTTGCAGCCGGACTCGCGTGCCAGCTCGCCAATGCCGATATAGCGCTCAGTGGAAGTTGGCTCAGGGGTTTGATCTTTCATTACTTGAACCTCTAGTGACTACAGGTATTACGCTGCTCCTAAGATAGACTAACTTGGAGCAAAGAGCGATGAGTACGACCACACCGGCTAAAACCTCTGCAGTTTCTCCGTCGCCGACTACCCTGCGCGTGCAGGGTATGGACTGCGGTGGCTGCGAACGTAAAGTTGAAGCGGCGCTAAATCGTTTAAACCATGTTGAACATGTCTCGGCGAGTGCCGTTGCGGGGTCGGTTCAGTTGACTCCCACAATCGGTAAAACGCTGCCGCATGCCGAGATTGAGTCGACGATTACGGCTCTGGGCTACCAACTGATCGATGAGTCGGCCAGCATGGCTGGATCGACAAAACATACCCCCTGGTGGCAGTCGCCCAAAGGGCGTTTGGTGCTTGTCAGTGGTGCGCTGCTGGCGCTTGCCTGGGGGCTTAGATTTGCCTGGCCCGCCTTGGGCGGTTGGCCATTCATAGCTGCGACGGTCGTTGGGCTTGTGCCGGTTGTTCAGCGTGCGTGGCAGGCACTTAAGGTGGGCAACCCCTTCACCATTGAAATGCTGATGAGCATCGCAGCCCTTGGGGCGTTGGCGATAAACGCCGCCGCCGAAGCAGCGGTAGTGGTGTTTCTATTTGCAGTGGGGGAGATGCTGGAAGGCGTTGCCGCCGCTCAGGCACGCCGCAGTATTTCGGCACTTTCCAAACTAACGCCCTCCACCGCGCGGTTGCTGGAGCAGGGCGAAGTGCGCGAAGTAGCTGCCGCCTCGCTTCAGCCGGGGCAACGGGTGCAGGTACGCCCCGGCGACCGTCTGCCCTGTGACGGGCAAATTATTGCTGGTCACTCCTCGATTGATGAATCGCCTGTGAATGGTGAGTCGGTGCCACGGGAGCGTAGCGAAGGCGAGTCAGTATTTGCTGGCACCGTCAATCTGGATGGCGTGCTTGAGGTTGAGGTAACCCGCAGCGCTGAAAACAACACCATCGCCCGAGTGATTAAGCTCGTGGAGGAGGCTCAGGCGGCCAAAGCACCGGTGGCGCGTTTTATTGATCGCTTTGCGTTTTACTATATGCCGGCGGTCGTCGGGGTGGCGCTGCTGGTCGCTATCATACCGCCGCTGGTGTCGACGATGCTGTGGTCGGAATCCATTTATCGTGCCCTAGCGCTACTGCTCATTGCCTGCCCCTGTGCGCTGGTGATCTCGACGCCTGCGGCCATTGCGGCCGGGTTATCGGTGGGTGCTCGCAACGGCCTGTTGATGAAAGGCGGCGCAGTATTAGAGCAGTTAGGCAAACTCAAGCGGGTCGCGCTGGATAAAACCGGCACGCTAACTGCGGGCAAACCCACCGTGACGGATGTGGAGAGCCTTGAAGCTGGTAACCGTCTTGATAAAAACCGTCGTGCTGAGATAGTGCGTCTTGCTGCCGCTCTGGAGCAGGGCTCGAGCCACCCTCTTGCTGTAGCGATCAGTGACTATTATGACCTACAGGAGGGAGCGCCGGTGCCTACTGTGCAAGGTGCCCGTGCGCTAGCCGGGCAGGGCGTTGCCGGGCAAGTCGAAGGGCGTGAGTTACTGCTGGTGAGCCCGCGCTATTTACAACCTTTCACCCAGCACACCGGCGAGATAGAAGCCCGTATTGCGGCGTTGGAAGCGCAGGGCAAAAGCCTGGCTGTTTTGCTAGAAAGAGGAATAGAAGGAGAGGACGGGATAGAAAATGAGCGCCTTTTAGGGCTAATCGCACTACGTGATGAACCCCGTGAAGATGCTCGCGAGGGCCTTCAAGCACTAGAACGTTTAGGCGTGCAAGCCGTGATGCTCAGCGGAGACAATGCCCGCACCGTGGCCGCCATTGGTGAGCAGCTGGGCATTGAAGCAGAAGGTGAGCTGATGCCGGAAGATAAAGCCCAGCGCGTGCGTGAGTGGCAGTCTCAGGGGCTTGGGCCGGTAGGTAAGGTGGGTGATGGTATTAACGATGCACCGGCACTCGCAGCGGCAGAAGTGGGTATCGCCATGGGCAGCGGTACCGATGTGGCGCTTGAAACCGCCGACGCTGCGCTGCTTAAAAACCGGGTAGGCGGGATAGCCGAAATGATCGCGCTTTCCCGAGCAACCATGCGCAATGTAAAAACCAACGTGGCGCTGGCGCTTGGCTTTAAAGCGCTGTTTTTGGTCTCTACGGCGCTGGGGATCACGGGGATGTGGGTCGCGGTAATGGCCGACACTGGGGCGACCGTGCTGGTCACCCTCAATGCACTGCACTTATTGCGCTACCGCTTTAATGACCTGGACTAAATAACGACCGTGTTAGGGCTGGGCTCAAGCGAGCCCGGCTGGTTAGCTTTTTATCTGCTAGCGCTGTTGGTACTAGCTCTGTACGTATTCAACCAGTGCCTGGGCGAAGGAGTCGGTAGTGCCAGTGCCACCCATATCAGGAGTAACCATGTCGCGACGGGTTTCCAGCACGGTACGAATACCCTGGCGGATGGCGGTGCCTTTCTCTGTCATGCCCAGGTGGTCAAGCATTTGTGCGGCGGCCAGTAGAAGAGCACAGGGGTTGGCGATGTTTTTGCCTTCGATATCCGGCGCTGAGCCGTGCACCGCTTCAAAAATCGCCGCTTTTTCGCCGATGTTTGCCCCTGGGGCCAAGCCCAAACCGCCCACTAAACCAGCGCAAAGGTCAGAGAGAATGTCGCCAAACAGGTTGGTGGTGACCACCACATCAAACTGATGTGGGTTCATTACCAGCTGCATGCAGGCGTTATCGACGATCATCTCCTGGAATTCGATCTCGGGATACTCTTTGGCAATCTCCCGCGCCACGTCCAGGAACAACCCCGAGCTGGTTTTGATAATGTTGGCTTTGTGTACCGCGGTGACTTTTTTGCGGCCATTGTTTTTGGCCAGCTCAAAGGCGTAGCGCACAATGCGCTCGGAGCCTTTGCGAGTTACTTTGATCACTGAAATGCCGGTATCGCCGTCGTCGATCATCTCCTGGCCGTCGGAAAGATACGCGCCTTCGGTATTTTCGCGCACGGTGATCATATCGATGTCGTCGTAGCGCGAACGGGTACCGGGAAAGCTAATCGCCGGGCGCACGTTGGCATAAAGGTCAAAGTGACGACGTAGCTGTACGTTAATCGAGGAGAAGCCTTTGCCAATCGGCGTGGTCAGCGGGCCTTTCAGCGCAATGCCGTATTTCTCGATGGCATCCAACGACTCCTGAGGGATCAGCGTGCCATGCTTTTCAAGGGCGCCTAAGCCAGCGTCAATATGCTGGTAGGTTAAGCCGCAATCTAAGGCGTCGAGTACACGCAGTGTGGCCTCCATAATTTCGGGGCCGATACCGTCGCCCTTGATGACTGCAATAGATTGGCTCATGTGCTGCTCCTCTTTGATCGACAAGTGTGTTGCGTATGCCGCTTCAACGTAAATAGTTGGGACTTGATAAGACCTCATTTTCGAGCGCAATGGTACGCCAAATTGCATCTAGTGGGCACCCTGCAAAGGATGTAGCACGGGTGCAAAGAGCGCTAATTGCTGCTAGAATGCCGCTGCTTATAGCATCCCGCTTTAACTTTGCGGTTCTTCTTACAGCAAGGCATAACGGTAATGATCCTTTCACCTTTATCTCAGGCACTACCTATTTCAGGGCTGATGACTCCGCCCTAGGTTTTCCCCCCCTCAATAAAACGTCTGACCTCGTTAATTGCGTTGTCATGGCGTTGCGGCATGCTATTGACGGCCGCACCCTAGATTACTCCAGCATTGACTCATTGGCCTGACGCCGCACGTCTTGTGTGTGCTGATATGCCGCGTCGAGAGTTTGTAAAATCTTAACCTCCAGCCATGGACTCCCTGAATGTCTCTCTATACCAAGCAAGAGTGGTTTTCCAACATTAAAGGCGACACGCTCTCTGGAATCGTTGTCGCCCTTGCACTAATTCCCGAGGCGATTGCCTTTTCAATCATTGCCGGCGTTGATCCCAAAGTTGGTCTTTACGCTTCATTCTGTATCGCGGTGATCATTGCGTTCACGGGGGGGCGCCCCGGCATGATTTCGGCGGCGACTGGTGCTATGGCGTTACTGATGGTGACGCTGGTGAGAGAGCATGGGCTTGAATATTTGCTGGCCGCCACGCTGTTGACAGGTGTGCTCCAGATTATTGCTGGTTATCTGAAACTCGCGGATTTGATGCGCTTCGTGTCACGCTCAGTGGTGACGGGATTCGTTAATGCGCTGGCGATTTTGATTTTCATGGCACAGCTACCGGAGTTGACCGATGTGACTTGGCATGTGTATGCCATGACGCTGGCCGGATTGGGCATTATCTACCTGTTCCCCTATTTACCTGTCATCGGAAAGTCCATCCCCTCACCGCTGGTCTGTATTGTGGTACTTACCGCGGTCTATATGATCAGCGGTATGGATATTCGCAGCGTCGGTGATATGGGCGAACTGCCTGATACATTGCCTGTATTCCTGTGGCCAAGTGTGCCGCTGAACCTGGAAACGCTATGGATCATTCTACCTTACGCGATGATGCTAACCGTGGTCGGTCTGCTCGAGTCTATGATGACTGCCACCATTGTCGATGATTTGACCGATACGCCGAGTAATAAAAACCGCGAATGTAAGGGCCAAGGTATCGCCAACATTGGTGCAGGTTTAATGGGCGGCATGGCGGGCTGCGCCATGATCGGCCAATCGGTGATCAACATAAAATCTGGTGGCCGTACGCGCCTTTCAACGCTGATAGCGGGTGTCGTACTACTGATGATGGTGGTCTTTTTAGCCGATTGGGTTTCGCAAATTCCAATGGCGGCGCTGGTGGCGGTAATGATTATGGTGTCGATCGGTACCTTCAGCTGGGAGTCGATCCGTGATCTTAAAAAGCATCCGATAAGCACCAATATTGTCATGCTGGCAACGGTTGCAGTTACCGTCAGTACACACAACTTAGCGATTGGTGTTTTTGTAGGCGTGCTGCTAGCAGCGCTATTCTTTGCTAATAAAGTGGGCAACATTCTCTACGTTGGTTCAAAAGAAGTAGAAGTCGGTAAGCAGCGTGAGTATCAGGTGGTGGGGCAAGTATTCTTCGCATCCTCTGAGCGCTTTACGGCCGCCTTCGATCTAAAGGAAAGCATTGAGAAAGTGACGATTGACCTTTCTCGTGCGCATTTTTGGGATGTGACTGCTGTACAGGCACTTGATCGGATCGTAATTAAATTCCGCCGTGAAGGTACCGAAGTAGAGTTGGTGGGCTTGAGCGAGGCCAGCGCGACGGTAGTGGATCGCTATGCGGTGCACAATGACCCCGAAGCGGTTGAAAAACTGATGGGCGGCCACTAAACCAACGCATGGAGAGCGATATGACAGATCAAGTATTAGCCGCTATTGACGGTTCCCAGTTTTCTGAAGGCGTCTGCGATTACGCTGCCTGGGCAAGCTTGGCCATGGATGCACCGTTAACCTTTGTGCATGTGGTCGACAACCACTCAGAAGTACCCGAAGAGCAGAACCTTTCCGGCAACCTGCGTTTTGGTGCCCGCGAAAGGCTGATGAAAGAGCTTTCTGAGCTTGATGAGCAGCGCGCTAAGGTGAACCGCGAGCATGGCAAGCTGATGCTGGAAGCGGCTAAAGAGCGAGCAATTGAGGATGGGGTCAGCGACCCCGTTACTCGTCAGCGCAATGGCACCCTGGTAGAGAGCTTGTTAGAGCTTGAAAAAGAGGTGCGTTTGCTGGTGGTGGGTAAACGCGGTGAAACCGCCCACCAGGCCAGCGGGCATCTTGGCTCTAACCTTGAACGGGTGGTGCGTGAACTGCACCGGCCGATTCTGATGGTGCCGAAAACCTTCAAGCAGCCTGAAAAGATATTGATGGCCTTTGACGGTAGCAAAACCGCTCGTAAAGGGGTTGAGATGCTGGCACGCTCGCCCCTTTTTGCGGGCACCGAGTGCCATGTGCTGATCGTGGGTGCGGAAACGGCTGAACGCCGTTCCGAGCTTGAGTGGGCGTTAAGCACACTGCGCGAAGCGGGCCACCAGGCTGAAGGCGCTATTCGTGCTGGCGAGGTAGATGAAGCCCTACAAGCCTACGAAAAAGAGCACGGCATCGACCTGCTGGTGATGGGTGCCTACGGGCACTCGCGTATTCGTCACCTGCTGGTCGGCAGCACCACAACGGCCATGCTACGTGGTAGCCGCATACCGGTGCTGATTTTGCGCTAAAACTCAAAAGCTAAAGCTCAAAAAAAGCAGCAGCGCATAACCGTTTAGCTTGCATTGCGACTTTTCCCGCAGCCGGCCCTCTTTCTTGAGTGAGCCGGCTTTTTAGTCTTTGCAGTGCATAAAATTGATCTCCATCAAATGATGCTAATGTTGCGATGCGCTTCTATGCTAGTAGTCAGGTTGTGACCTATCCACCAGTTGGATTAGCGAGAGGAGCCTGCCGTGAACATGCCTATGTTGGAGAAAAAGCCTGTTGGTTTCGATGAAGCCTCTACTTCCCACCGCTTTGTTGCCGAGCTACTGGCCCAAGCCGATATTCGGTTCGACGGCCACCGCCCCTGGGATATTCAGTTAAATGCCCCCGGCGTTATTGATAGCGCCCTTTCGCGAGGCAATCTTGGGTTTGGCGAAAGCTATATGCAGGGTGACTGGGACGCCGATCGGCTTGACGAGTTGTTTTACCGCTTAATGCGTACCCAGCTCGGGCAGCGTATCAAGCCTACGCAATTGATTTATCACTCTCTGCGTTCGCGCCTGCTAAATCGTCAAACGGCGAAGCGTGCCTGGGAAGTGGGCGAAAAGCATTACGATCTGGGTAATGACTTCTACGCGGCCATGCTCGATCAGCGCATGACCTACACCTGCGGTTACTGGAAAAATGCCAGAACCCTGGACGAAGCCCAGGAAGCCAAGCTTGACTTAGTCTGCCGTAAATTGCAGTTAAAACCAGGCATGCGCGTGCTGGATATCGGCTGCGGTTGGGGGAGCTTTATGGCCTACGCGGCCGAGCATTATGGTGTGGAGTGCGTGGGCCTGACTATCTCCAAAGAGCAAGCGGAGTTTGGCCAGCGATTGATCAAAAAGGGCTTACCGGTAGAGTTCCGCTTGCAGGATTACCGCAATGAAAGCGAGCAGTTTGATCGCATTGTCAGTATTGGTATGTTCGAACACGTGGGACATAAAAACTATCGCGAGTACATGGTCGTGGCTAGCCGCTGCTTAAAGGATGACGGCCTGTTTTTGCTGCATACCATCGGCAAAAATTTAAGCCACACGGTGACTGACCCTTGGATTGATAAGTATATTTTCCCCAATGGCGAACTACCCACCCTGGGGCAAATCATGGATGCCACTGAGGCGCTTTTTGTGGTGGAGGATGTGCATAATTTTGGGGCTGATTACGACCGTACCCTGATGGCATGGCACCATAATTTTGAGAGGCATTGGCCGACATTTGAAAGCCAGTATGGCAAGCGTTTCTATCGCATGTGGCGCTACTACTTGCTGAGTTGTGCCGGCGCTTTCCGGGCCAGGGAAATCCATCTTTGGCAGTTGGTGATGAGTAAGCAAGGTGTGCTGGGAGGTTACTCCCGTGTTAGCTAATCGCTATCTAATAAAAACTAGGGATCCGGGAGTAACTTACTGGGCACCCAGCGTAACAGTGCCACCATACCAAATAGCTCTACCAGTGATTGAAACACCACCACCACGACCGCTGCCTGCCAAGCGCTGGGTAGCGTCAGGGCTATGGGCAGCATCACAAAAGAGTTACGCGTACCAAAGCTAAACGCTAGCGTTCTAGCGCTGGCGGTGGGCAGCTTAAACAACTTGCCAAGTCCCTTGCCCAACAGTGCTGCAAAGAGTAAAAAGCCGATAAAGATAAATACCACCTGAATCAACACGCGGCTAAGCTCGAACACAGTGTTGATCTGGGAAGCGGCGATTATAAACACGACTAAGGCAAGTAGCGGCACGGGCAGTAGTCCCAAGTAATGTACGCTTCTTTTAACCGCTTTGTGGCGCTGGGCGGCGAACTCGGTAATCCAGGCGAGCGTTAAAGGCGTGAGGATAAGTCCTGCAAAAGCGCTCAATAACTCTGTAGAGAGCGTTAGCTGAAACCACTCACTGCCCAGAAACAGCCACAAATAAACGGGTAGCGCGACTAACTGCACCAGCAGCAGTAGTGGGGCGGCGGCAACCGCCCGAGCACTATCACCCTTGCCTAAATGCGTAAAGGTAATAAACCAATCGGTGCAAGGCACCAGCAGTACCAGTAAAACGCCTGCCAGCACGGCGGGAGACAGCGGCAGCCAAATAACAGTCAGGGCTAAAAAGGCCGGAATGGCAATAAAGTTACCGACCATCAGCGCGGCCATAAAACGTGTGTCAGCGAAGCTTCGGGCAATGTGTAGCAAAGGTATTTGCGTAAAGGTGGCGTAAAGCAGCACCGCTAACAGCGGCCATAAAAAATGCGCTAGCGGCTCAGCGAATTGCGGTGCCCCGATACCTAAGGCTAGGCCTAAGCCAATGAAAGCCAGGTAGAGCCAAGACTGATGCTTTTCCATCTGCTCGCGCATAGTGGTTTACCCTTTTGCAGCACTATTTAGCGAGCGCCAAGCGCTCACCCACCACGGCGGCACCCAGCCAGAGGGGGAGACTGACCACAATATAAATCAGTGCAATCCCCGGTCGGCCTAACTGCACCAGATGCAGTGTCTCTAAGCTGAACAGCGAAAAGGTGGTAAAGCCACCGCAAAAACCGGCCACCAGCAATGGCTGAAAACGCGCTAGCTGGCTGCGGGGAGAGCGCGAGAGGGTGGCGGCCAACCAACCGATTAAGCATGAACCCAGTACGTTAACGAGAAGTGTTCCCCAGGGGAAATAACCCCCTAGTGCTGCCTGCGATATTAGCGAAACGCCGTAGCGCAGCGCGCTACCAACCCCGCTGCCGACACCCACTGCAAGGTAAGCCTTCCAGGCGTTCATAAGGTTGCTCCTGACAATGAAGCGCCTGATAACAACCAGCCAAGGGATACCATGGTTAAGCCGAGTAGGAGCGTGGCGCCAATATTTACGCTGGCGCGGAGTTGTTGGCCGCCCTGCCATAGCTCAATGGTTTGCAAGCTAAAAGAGGAGACCGTGGTGTAGCCACCCAGTAGACCGGCCACGGTAAACAGCCATAGAGGGGACGGGGCGCTGGCGATACCTAGGCTGCCGAGCAGCCAGCCCGCTAGAAAGGCTCCGCTGGCGTTAACTGCCAGGGTTCCCCAGGGAAAGGCTTTACCTAGGCAGCGGGCGAGTAGATTGGAAATCGCAAATCGCCCCATACCACCCAACGCGCCGCCTAGCGCGACTAACAGTACGCTTGTTAAGCCGTGTCCCATGCCTTCCCCCTGAAGCACCTCAATAGGCTGCTAAGTTTAACATGCGGGTACTATAGCGTCCGAAGCAGGTAAGAACGTTTTAGGGTGTCGCGGGTCAATGAGTTCGTGTAGAAAAGGGTGAGAATATAAAAATAATATTGATGCTCAAGGAGAAGTTTCTTATGTCAGATCGCGTGTTGGCAGCTATCGATAGTTCTCAGTTTTCAGAAGGTGTGTGTGATTATGCGGCCTGGGCTGCCAAAGCGCTGGATGCCCCGCTCAGTTTTATTCATACCGTGGATAACCATGCCCAGGTAGCCGAGCCGGATTTAACCGGTAACCTGGGACTAGGTACTAGAGAGCACCTGCTGGAAAAGCTGTCAGCTATTGAAGAGCAGCATGCCAAAGTTTCCCGCGAGCGGGGTCGCCTGCTACTCGACGCCGCCAAGGAGCGTGCAATCAACGCTGGTATTGCTGACCCTCTATGCTTGCAGCGCAATGGCACTCTAGTGGAAACCCTGGTCGAGAACGAAAAAGACGTTAGGCTTTTGGTGGTGGGCAAGCGGGGCGAGACCGCGCACCAGGCCAGCGGCCATCTAGGCTCCAACCTTGAGCGCGTGGTACGGGAAATGCACCGGCCGATTCTCATGGTGCCAAAGGAGTTTGTTCAACCGCACAATGTGATGATGGCATTCGACGGCAGTAAAACGGCCCGCAAAGGCGTGGAGATGCTGGCCAAAAGCCCGCTATTTGAAGGTGCCACCTGTCACGTGGTGATTGTCGGCGCGGAAACCGCTGAAAATCGCTCGCAGCTGAGCTGGGCGCTGGAAACCTTACGCGAGGCCGGGCACACCGCCGAAGGGGCGATACGCGCGGGCGAGGTGGAAGAGACCCTGCGTACCTATAAGCAAGAGCATGATATCGACATGCTGGTGATGGGTGCCTACGGCCACTCGCGGATTCGTCATCTGCTGGTCGGTAGTACTACCACCACGATGTTGCGTAAAGCCCAGCTGCCGGTGCTTATTTTGCGCTGATTGCGGCACGTTTAAGGCTCAGCCGTGATAGTGGAGGCTTCCCACAGTACGCGCTGAGCCAGTAGCCAGCCGACGATGATAAACAAAAGCATGCCTAATAGAAGGGCATGAAAAGGTGCGCCTGCGCTAAGGGCTAACCCCAGTACGGCGGGCGCGACGCCGGTGGAGAACACCATGGCAGCGCTAAGAGCGGAGCGAACCCTCCCTAGGTGCTCAGCTCCCCATAGCTTGATCAGCAGACCCGATGCAATTAGCTCTTGCGCGCCCATGGCCAAGCCGCCCCCTACCATCAATGCCCAAATGCTGATATGCCCGCCAATGGTGAGTGCCATCACCATGGCAAAGGCGTAGGGGAGTAGGTAAAGGCGGGCTAGCTTTACGGGGCCCAGTTTATCCACCCAGCGGCCTCCTAATAATGCCCCCGGCAATTTGGCGATTCCCATGCCGGTCAGCGCCAGGGCATAAACCGCCAGTGAGCTATCCAGAGACTCCGTTAATTGCGCTTGATAGATAAACAGTCCCGTCATGGTGATGGGGAGGGCCATTAATAGCGGCATTAGCAGCCAAAAGCGTTTTTCGCGAAAGGGGCGAGGGCCATGGGGCGTCTGCTTGGTTGGTTTAACGCCCGGTGCGTCAGGCCAAGGTGCTTTTAGCAGCAGCCACAGCCAAGGCAGGGCGATGACGCCACACAGCAGCCACCAGAAGGTTTGCCAACTGCTCCAGATAAGCGCGGCAGCCACTAACGGGGGGAGCAGCGCTTCACCCAGCGGTATCCCTAGGTTAGCCAGGCCAATGGCACGGCCACGCATGGTGGAAAACTCTCTGGCGGCGAGGGTGTTACCCAAGTGGGTCAACATGCCCTGGCCGCATAGCCGCACTATGCCAAGGCCGACTATCCCCAGCCACCACCAGGGCGATAAGGTGAGCAGGACAACGCCGGTTAACAGCAGTGACAAGACGATAGCGGCAAAGCGCCGTGGGTTGATCCAGTCAATGGAGGGCCCAAAGCGCAGCATGCAGAAACCCGCCATCAGAGTCACCATGGCATAGGCGGTGCCAAACTGGCCGACGCTAAGACCCAGATGGTCTGAAAGGGGCGCTTGAAAAAGGCCAATAAAGTAACTCTGCCCAAGGCTTGAGCTAAACATCGCTAGAAAAGCGATACTGAGTAAGCTGCGGTGATCGCGCAGCAGAGTGCGATAGCCCATCGAATAATCCCTTACGCGATCAAACAAATTAGTGGATTAATGATAGTAAGTTAACGACTGTAGGCCAACGGGAGGCGTAGATGAATCACCCTGAGGTGGATATAGCCGTTATCCGTGAGAAATTACTGGCCCTCGACGCCACGCTCCGTGAGGAGAGCGCCAGCAGTGAAGCGTCCCGGGATACGGTGATGCTGGATCAAACGTCGGTAGGTCGGCTGTCACGCATGGATGCCATGCAGGGGCAGGCGATGGCTAAAGCAGGCGAACAGCGCCGCCAGCTAAAGCTGAAGCAAGTAGATGCCGCCCTGCAGCGCATTGAGAGTAAAAGCTTCGGTGAGTGCATCGAGTGAGGCGAATGGATTGGGGCCAAACGCCTCACCTGGGATCCGTTAGTGCTGAAGTGTATTGAGTGTGCTGATTAGCCCCTGCTCCTTATAGCCAAGCTTTTTACGCTTCGGCGGCAGCTTCTTGCTGCTGCTCAGTTGTCTGACCAGGATTAATCGTTGCGTTAATACCTGACAGCAGCGCCTTGAGCGATGCACTCACGGTGTCGCTATCTTCGGCCACTGCGCAGAGCCGCTGGCCATCGATATTGAGCTGAACGAAGGCGATGGCATTGGCTTCACTGCTGGCACCCAGCGAATGCTCGCTGTAATCGATAATCCCTACACTGCTGCCGGAGTGGCGTTGCCACGCATCGGTAAACGCCGACATCGCGCCGTTGCCCTTGCCAGAAAGGCGCAGCGTTTCGTCACCCTGTTTCAGCGTCAGCTCAATGCCTTCCTGCTGGCCTTTGGAGAGCTGGTAATCCACAAGAGATAAGGGCGCTTCCTGGGTGAAATTGTCGAACATCACCTGACGAATCATTTCACTGGATAGTTCGCTGGCGCGTTTTTCGCTCTCTTGCTGCACGTAAGGCGCCAAGGCCAGCATCATCCAGCGCGGCAGATTGATGCCGTAATCCCGCTCAAGCAGGAAAGCCATGCCGCCCTTGCCGGACTGACTATTGACGCGAATCACCGCCTGATAGTCGCGGCCGATATCGTGGGGGTCGATGGGCAGATAAGCCACTTGCCAAGGCTCGTCAGGCTTTTGATGCTTGAGGGATTTACGAATCGCATCCTGGTGGCTACCCGAGAAAGCGGTGTAGACCATCTCGCCCACCCAGGGGTGGCGCGGGTGTATAGCGATACCAGTGCACTCGTTGACTACCTGAATGATTTCATCCGGATTGGATAGATCCAGTTCAGGGTCGATGCCCTGGCTGTAGAGATTCATCGCCAGGGTGACGATATCCATATTGCCCGTGCGCTCGCCATTGCCCAGCAGGGTGCCCTCGACTCGTTCGGCGCCGGCCAACAGGGCGAGTTCGGCAGAGGCTACGGCGCCACCGCGGTCATTGTGGGTGTGCACCGAGATAATCACGCTGTCACGGCGGCTGATGTGCTGGCAAAAGTACTCAATCTGGTCGGCGTGATGGTGCGGCCCGGCCACTTCCACCGTGGTGGGCAGGTTGAGAATGCATTTATTCTCTGGCGTCGGCTGCCACACATCCATCACCGCTTCGCAGATCTCCAGCGAGAAATCGATCTCGGTGCTGGAAAAACTTTCCGGGGTATACTCGAAACACCACTCAATGTCGGGGTATTGATCGGCGTAGGTTTTGACCCAGGTAGCCCCTTGTACCGCGATATCGACAATCCCGGCACGATCCATCTCGAACACCCGCTCGCGCTGAATGGTGGAGGTAGAGTTATACAGGTGAACAATGGCGCGCTTGGCGCCCACCAACGAGGCAAAGGTCTTCTCAATCAAGTGTTCACGGCACTGCACCAGCACCGCAATGGTGACGTCATCGGGAATTTGATTCTCTTCGATCAACCAGCGCACGAAGTCGTAGTCGGGCTGGCTGGCCGAAGGAAAGCCTACCATGACTTCTTTAATGCCCACTTTAACGATCTGCTGCCAGAAGCGCTGCTTTTGCTCAACGGTCATCGGCTCAAGCAGCGCCTGATTGCCGTCGCGTAGGTCTTCGCTCACCCAGATCGGGGCGTGATCCAGATCACGGTCCGGCCATTGGCGATTGAAGGTAGGCACACGGGGCGCAGGGCGATATTTGCGATGATCAAAAGCAGACATGGTGAGCTTCCTAATGGCGATGAGTTGTTAAAAGCGGCCGCTTGTGGCGTATGCCGCGTTGCAGAAGTGCCAGGGTGAGGCACCTTAAGGGGCTGCTTGTGGCAATGACGCTTGTCGTACTGGGCTGTCTTTTACGGACTATCTCTTACGAACTATCTCGTACTTGATATAGTGTATGCGGATCGTGACGAAAGGTTATTGCGAAAATGTAGTGTTATCGCCAATAATTGACATTAAATGTCGTATAATTTGTTTTTATTGGTAGGAGCTGCTTTCCATGGCCGTAATGCCGCTGTCGCTTGATCGATTTGATCGTCATATCCTGGATATTGTGCAGCAGGAGGGGCGTATCAGTAATCAGGAGTTGGCTGATCGCATCGGACTTTCGCCTTCGCCCTGTTTGCGTCGGGTGCGGGCCCTGGAAGAGCACGGCCTAATACTGGGCTACCGCGCGGAGGTCGATTCCCGCCAACTGGGCTATCAGTTAATGGCGCTGCTGCATATCTCCATGGATCAGCATACGCCGGAGCGTTTCGATAATTTTGAGCGCCATATTCGTGAGATACCCAACGTCATCGAGTGCCTGATCATTACCGGACAGGCGGCGGATTTTCAGCTCAAAATCCTGGTACGCGACATGGACGACTACCAACACCTGCTGCTGCATGTGATTAACCGCATCGAGGGTGTTACCGGCGCGCATACCAGCTTTGTGCTCCGGCGGGTCTTTGAGCATCGGCCTGTGCCGACAGATCGGCTTTGATAAAGAAGGCGTAGTCAAGGAGAAGCTAAGCGGTTTAGACTGCTTTTCTTAAACCCACTAGGAGTTTTCCCTATGGCTATTCAGCGCCACGATACAAAAGCCCGCATGAGCCGCGCGGTGATTCACCAGGGTGTAGCCTATCTATGCGGCCAAGTGGCTGGCCCCGAGGCCCGCGAGGGCGACGTTACTGCTCAAACGGAAAGTATGCTGGCGCGGGTGGATGCGCTACTAAAAGAGATTGGTTCAAGCCGTGAGCAGCTACTTAGCGCGACGATCTACCTGAAAGAAGGCGGTGACTTTGCCGCTATGAACGAGGTGTGGGATGCCTGGGTGCCCGCAGGCTACGCACCGGCGCGCACATGCGTCTGCGCGCCCATGCCCGCCGATGAGCTTAAAGTGGAAATTACGGTGACTGCCGCGGTGAGCCACTAACGGCTGATCCTTTAGCGCTTAAAAGTTTATGGCCATATCTCTAGGGGACGAGGGCAGGTTGAAGCGAGGGTCTTTTGCCAGGGATGGCAAAAGTAGCGCCCAGGGATGGGTTCACAGCGCCCTCGCGGAAACCTGCCCTCGTCACCTTACCAATTAGCTATCCAAACATGTTCACTTCCCAGGCTTTTCCACCGGAAAGCGGGTGTCGCGCAGGCTGTCTTTGATTTTCTTGAGGTGGGGTAAGAAGTCTTCACCACGCCTCAAGGTTACCCCAGTGGCCAGCGCATCAATCAGCGTTAATTGAATTACCCGCGAGGTCATCGGCATGTAGTGGTCGGTGTCTTCGGGGGTAGCGACCTCCAGGGTGGCGGTACACTCGCTAGACAGAGGTGAGTTGGGTGCGGTGATACCGAGAACCACGGCTCCGGCATCCCTCGCTAAACGGGCGATATCCACCAGCTCCCGCGTACGCCCGGTGTAGGAGATAATCACCACCACATCCCCCGTGTGGCAAGCGGCGGCGACCATACGCTGCATCAGCACATCGATGTAGGCCATCACCGGCAGGTTGAAGCGGAAGAACTTGTGCTGGGCATCCTGGGCCACCGCGCCGGAGGCGCCCAAGCCAAAAATGTGGATCTGCTTGGCCTGGGTGAGGTAGTCGACCATACGCTCGACGGCGCCCATGTCGATTTCGCGCTGGGCTTCGTCGAGGGCGGCGATGGTGGCGCCAAAAATTTTGTGGGTGTACTGGGTGGCAGTGTCTCCGGGCTCCACCGCGCGGGTCACATAGGGCGTGCCACCGGCTAAGCTCTGGGCCAGTTTGATTTTAAAATCGGGATAGCCCTTGGCGCCAAAGTTACGGCAAAAACGGTTAACCGTGGGTTCGCTTACGCTAGCCGCCTGGGCCAGACTGGCAATGCTTAGACTGGTGGCGACCGTTGGGTCTTCAAGAATTACATTGGCGACTTTACGCTCCGAGCGGTTGAGTTCTTCTAAACGTTCGCGTAAGCGGTCAAGTAAGTCATGAGCCATTAACGGTCTCCGTGTGAGTGGTAGAAAAAAGCGGTTTCCATTCGCTGCACCAGGACACAAATGCCTCAGCAGGCAGCGGACGGGCGTAGAAGTAACCTTGCGCAGCTTCACAGCCGATAGAGCTTAAATAGGCCGCCTGGGCCGAAGTCTCGATGCCTTCTGCCACCACATCGCAGCCCACGCTATGGGCAAGCTGGGTAATGGTATGGGCCAGTTGGCGGTCGATCGCGCTGGTTTCCAAGTCCATCACAAAGGCGCGATCTATTTTGAGCGTCGAGAAAGGCAGCGTCTTAATATACGCCAGCGACGATTGGCCGGTGCCAAAATCATCGATGGCGACGGCGATATTCATGTCGGCCAATTGGGCAAGCTGCTGACGAGCGTGATTCATATCGCTCACCAGCCCCGACTCGGTCACTTCCAGGGCCAGGAAACGCTCGGGAATCTGTTGCTGCTCAAGGCGAGCAAGCAGCTGTTGGGCAAAGTCCTTACGGCTCAGCTGACGAGCGGCCACATTCACCGCAATATGAAAATCGTCGTTGAGCAACCCTTGTGCCCGCCAGGTGCTGATATAGCGCATGGCTTCATCCAGCACCCAATCGCCTATGCAGAGAATATCACCGCTGGCCTCGGCCAGCGGAATAAATTCACCAGGGGAGATAAATCCAAACTCCGGATGCTGCCAGCGTAGTAGCGCTTCCGCGCCGAGAATCTTGTGGTCAGCCAGCGATAGTTTGGGCTGGAAGGCGAGCGACATCTCGCCACGTTCGGTGGCGCCACGGATCGCCTGCTGAATATGTAGTCGGTGCCGCTGCTTGGTCTCGAGCGCGGGGGTGTAGTACTGAACCTTGAGCGATTCCAATGGTGGCAATGCCAACGCGGCCATATGCACCAACCGTTCAGTCTCAAAATAGCCTGTTTCGGCGCTAATGCCGATACGTGCGCTGAGGGGCAGCAACAGCTCCTCCAGCGCTTGATCTTGCTCGAAGCACTCGAGCAGTTGCCCGGCCAAGTGCAGCAGTTGAGTGGGGTTCGCCGTGGGGGTAATGACCAGCAGCTCGCTTCCTCCCCATAGTCCAAGCAGACATTCGGCGTCGAGCTGTTGCCTAAGCCGTTGGCTAATGAAACTCAGTAGCTGATCGGCGACTCGGTAGCCGTGCAAGCGCACCACATCATCGAGCTTATCAATAGCGATAAACAGTAGCCCCGTGCCCGAACCCTGGAGGGCCGCAGCGTGCAGCGCTTGGCTTAACCCACGGCGGTTGGGTAGCTGGGTAATGGGGTCGGTGCGAGACTGGCGGTCTAACTCCTGGGTGCGCTTGGCAACCATAAGCTCGAGAGTGTCGACCTGCTTCTCGCGCACCTGGTAGCGGTGCTCAATGTTTAAGGTATTACGGATGCGCTGTAAGACTTCATCCTGCTTAAACGGCTTGGTAATGAAATCACGTACCCCCATAGTGAGGGCGCGCTGGCGAGTAACGTCATCAATTTGTGCGGTAAGCACAATGATCGGTGGCATCTGCTCGGCAAAATATGTACTGAGCTGTTCAATGACCGCGTAGCCGTCTAAATGCGGCATGCGAATATCCAGCAGCAGTAGATCCGGCAAATGGCGCTGGCAGTGGGGTAGCACCTCACGGGGGTCGTTGATCCCGTGGATATTCTCGAACCCATACTCGTCAAGAAGATCAAACATGAGCTCGATGTTAATCGTGCTGTCATCCACTATTAATAGGTGTTTTTCAGTAAGGCTCATGGCTCCTTCCCTGACGCAGTCTGAATAAACTGAGCGACGGTGGCTTTTAGTTTATCAAGTTCAAGCGGTTTGGTGAGGTAGGCGTTAAAGCCCGCTTCCAAACCGCGCTTGATGTCGCCAGGCATGGCGTTGGCAGAGAGGGCAACCACCGGCAACGTTTGCAACTGTGGGTCGCGGCGCATCGCTTCCAATGCCTGATAGCCGTTCATGCCCGGCAGATGGATATCCATTAATACCAGAGCAGGCGAGCAGTGGCGCATTATTTCCAGGCCAATTTCAGCGCTGGGCGCAATTTGCAGCTTGATGTCGCCTATCTCTTCGATAATATCTTCCATTAGCCGTTGATTGGCGGGGTTATCTTCAATATAGAGCAGCATAAAGGCGTTGCTGGGCTGGGTATGAAGCCAATGGGGCGGAGGGGCTTCGTCAGCGGTGGCATCTGCGTTAGCCGTAGGCAAGGTAAACCAGAAGGTAGCGCCTTGGCCGAGCTGGCTATCGACGCCCATTTCTCCGTTCATACGCTCGACTAGCTCGCGGGTAATCGCCAGGCCAATACCGGAGCCTTCTATGCTGCCGCCTTCTGCATCAAGACGATTAAAGGGTTCAAAAAGCTCGTGCTGACGTTCAGGGGCAATGCCAGGGCCGGTGTCCGTTACGCTGATGCGTACATGGTCGACTAAGTGGGCCACGGTAATATCGATTGAGCCGTTGGCACCGTTGTACTTAATCGCATTGGAGAGCAGGTTTAACAGTATCTGTTTGGTGCGTGTGTAGTCGGCGTTAACCTGCCACTGATCATTGGGCGAGGTGTAGCAAAAACGAATGCCTGCCGCCTCGGCGCTGGCTTCCAGGGTGGAGCAGGCGTCGTTAAACACGTTGGCGAGAATAATCGGTTCGATGGAGAGCGTCATATGGCCTGCTTCGATCTTGGCCAAATCCAGCACTTCATTAATTAGGCTAAGCAGATGCTGGCCGCTTCTCTCGATTTGGGAGACCTGGCGATGCTGCTTATCGCCCAGCGGTTCCCGGCGGCTATTGGCCAGTATTTGAGCAAAACCGATGATGGCATTGAGTGGTGTGCGTAGCTCGTGGCTCATGGACGAGAGAAATTCACTTTTCGCCCGGCTGGCGGTTTCCGCCTGGTCTCGAGCGGCAGCCAGATCGCCCATGACCTGTTCACGCTCGGCCATTTGGCTATAAAGATTGATCAGCAGTGCGCAGGTATCGGTAAACGGCTGAAGCCAATCCAGCAGCGCTTGATTCAGCGGCTGTTTGCTGTTGGCAATAGCGTACATGCCGATCAACCGTTCGCCGCTAAAAATAGGCACGCCGAGGTAGTTATGCAGTGGCGGATGCCCCGGAGGGAAGCCGCCACGTTTGACATGATTATAAACATCATTGGTCATGATCACTTCACCATTCGCAAATACGTTGCCAAGCAGCGATTTAGGGTTGGTGAGGGTCATATCGCCGCTGCGCAGCCGCTCCATCAGGTTGCGCGACTTCTCACTCCATGACAGGTCTGTGATGGCATGAATTTTAAGGGCATTGGTGGTGTTGGTAGGTAGCACTTCACCTATCAGCGCGTAGTCGCTATCGGTCAGCTCTCGCAGTGCCTCCATTAGAAATACCCACAACTGTTTTCCCGACATCAGCGCTGGATAATCCGTAATGCCTTGATGGAGAATTTTGAGCAGTTTCTGCTCTTTATGCATCCGGTGGGCGGTGTGGGCTAGTTCCAGCTGAAGCTTGTGTAGGCGAAGTAGCTCTTCAGCCTGACCCGCTAAACTGCCAAGTAGCTTTAAATCACGTTCGCTGAACTGACGAGGCTGCTGGTCAATGATACACAGAGTGCCAATGGCCATGTCATCCAGTGGCCGTAGTGGGTAGCCTGCGTAAAAGCGGATATTTGGTGAGTCAATGACCAGAGGGTTGTCTGCAAAGCGCTCGTCTTTATGGGTGTCTGCAATCATTAACGGAGCGTCGTGGGCGATGGCATGAGCGCAGAACGAGAAGTCCCGGTTGGTTTCGCATACATCGAGACCCAGGTGCGATTTAAACCACTGGCGCTCTTTATCCACTAACGATACTAAGGCAATGGGCACATCGAACAAGTCACGGGCCAGTTGCGTCAAGCGCTCAAAAGCCGTGTCTTGAGGCGTATCGAGTACCTGTAGAGTATGCAAGGCCGCCAGGCGCTGTGTTTCATTATGAGGAGTGTCTGGGGCGTGCATAGCCTTTCCAAAGCTGGGGATTAATAAAACATCCTATAAGGTCGTTAGGCTGATAGGTAATTAAATATCGGACATTAGCCCACAAGCTTTAGCCAAGCCCTATAAGTTTTATTAGCCAGCGCCGGTAAGGCGGATAAAGCATGCGGCTAGCAGAGCGCTTAGCCTGATAGAAGACACCACGCAAATGGCTAAAACGCTCAAAACCATGACGGCCGTGGTAGGCACCCATACCGCTCTCGCCGATGCCGCCAAAAGGCAGTGAAGGAACGGCGTGATGAAGCAGCGTGGCATTAAACACCAGCGCGCCAGAGCGCGTCGTTTGCAGTAACTGCTGCTGTAAGCCCTTATCATTTGTGAAGGCATACAGTGCTAACGGATGAGGGCGGGCGTTCACATAACGTATTGCTGCTGACATATCGCTAACGCCAATGACCGGTAGACAGCGGCCAAAAATCTCTTCGCGCATCATCTGGAGCCCCTGGTGGGGGTCGATAATCAGTGCTGGGGCATAAGCACCGTGATCAATGACTCTGCAGCTGTGGTCTTGGGCTTCTTGCAGCATGGCATCTAGCCGTTGTTGGTGGGCCGCGTTAATCGCGTGGGTGGCTGCATGGTCGTCGGGGCGCTGCCGTTGAATAGCCTCGCTCAATGCTTTAATCAAGGCACTAATATGGCGGCTCTCAACCAGCACGTAGTCGGGGGCGATACAGGTTTGCCCGCCGTTCATGCCTTTACCAAAAATAATATCCGCAGCCGCTTTATCGAAATCCGCATCGCCTGCCACGATGGCGGGCGACTTACCGCCTAGCTCAAGCGTCGTTGGAGTCAAATTCGCCGCGGCTGCTTGGGCCACTTGCCGACCTACCGCGCTGGAGCCGGTGAACACTAGGTGATCGAATGGCAAAGCGCTAAAAAGACGCGCCACCTCTACATCGCCTTCGATGACCTTGAGTTCTTCAGGGGTGAAGTATTGCGGCACCAGCCGTTGCAGTAGGGCGCTGGTAGCGGGGGAGTGCTCGCTGGGTTTAAGCATCACCACATTGCCCGCAGCAAATGCATCCACTATCGGCATTAGCGCCAAGCTCCAGGGGTAATTCCAGGGTGACATCACGCCGACCACGCCCAGCGGCTGCGGCGCGATGCGTGCCCGGGCAGGCATTAACCGCCACGGGATGCTAACCGACCAAGGGCGCATCCAGCGCCATAGATGCAGCCTGGTATGACGAATGGCATGGAGCACCGCGCTGATTTCAGCTATGCGTATTTCTACATCGCTGCGTTGACCAAAATCCGTTTGAATCGCGCGGATAATCTCTAGCTGGTGATGCTTGGTCATACGCGCTAATCGGGCCAGCCGGTCACGACGCTCCGTTAGCGTTAGGTAGGGCATTTGGTCGGCAGCTTGGCGCTGCGTTTGAAAGTCACCCGTCAGATCGCGCGTCATGGCCTCTCCTCATATGCCGTTACCGGCGTGGCGTTAACGTTAAATACTGCAGTTCAATCGCCGTATCTGTTTTCGTTGGCATAGCTAGTTGGCATAGCTCGTTGATTTAGCCAGTTGATTTAGCCAATTGATTTAGACATCGGTGTAGATGGTTAGTGTAAACGGTTTATATAAACAGTTAGTGTAAAGTGGCCTTTTAGCCCCACACACTCGGAAAGGTGCTATGCCGTTATCCCCACTGTCGATCACTATTCTACCCACCATTGAGGCCGTTACGGCAAGCCAGTGGGACTCACTGGTCGATGATGATCAGCCCTTTTTACGACACGCGTTTTTACACGCCCTAGAGGCAAGCGGCTCTGTCAGTGAAGCCACGGGGTGGGAGCCCTGCCACCTAAGTGTATGGCAAGGCGAGCAGTTGGTCGCAGCGCTACCCATGTACCGCAAGCACCACTCCTACGGTGAGTATGTGTTTGATTGGGGCTGGGCAGATGCACTAGAGCGCGCCGGTGGCCGCTACTACCCCAAAGCCCTCAGCGCGATACCGTTCACGCCGGTGCCAGGCGCGCGTACTTTAATCGCCCAGCACGCCGATGCCAGTGCCGTGCGTACTATGTTGGCCGATGCCTGGCGCGAGCAGTGTGAAAGTCTCAGTCTGTCTAGCTGGCACTTGCTGTTTGCCGATGAAGCGGACGTCAACGCCTGGCAGGCCCAGTGCCCGGAACTGATCACCCGTGAAGGGGTACAGTTTCAGTGGCGTGATCGAGGCTTTGGTGATTTTGAGGGCTTTCTAGCCAGCCTGACCTCTAAACGGCGCAAAATGATCAAGCGCGAGCGTCGCTTGGTCGCCGAGCAAGGATTAAAGGTCTCGCGTTTAGAAGGCGATGCGATTACATCAGCGGATATGGCGCATTTCTATCGCTGCTATGCGATTACCTATCATGAGCGCGGCAGACCGCCTTATTTAAACCACGACTTTTTTGAGCGCCTGCGCCAAACCATGCCTGAAGCGCTGGTGCTGGTACAAGCCTACGTTGAAGAGCGCCCGGTAGCGGCCGCGCTCTATTTTCGTGGCAGCAGCACGCTCTATGGGCGCTACTGGGGGAGCGAAGTCGTCGCCGATTGTCTGCATTTTGAAGCGTGTTACTACCAAGGCATTGAGTACTGCTTGCAGCGTGGCTTAACGCTGTTTGATCCAGGCACCCAGGGCGAGCACAAGCTGGTGCGTGGGTTTGCACCCCAGCGCGTGCGCTCGCTGCACTATATTCGCCATCCTGGGCTAGCTGCCGGTGTTGCCCAGTTTTGTCATGAAGAGGGCGAGCATGTTAGCGCCTACCGCGATGCAGCCCACCAAGCGCTGCCATTTAAGTAGTTATTTAAGCTGTCATTTAAGCTGTTATTTAAATCATGCGCGGCTCGCTGGTGCTGCGCCTTGATGGCATAATGCGCGCCAATAAGCGCTCTTTTGCGAATCAACGCAGCTTTTGATCAAACCAGGGCTTTTTCACCAGCCAATATTTCCAGGGAGTGCCGTGATGCGCAAATGGTTAGTGATGACATTGCTCGCTGTCTTGGCGCTGCTTCAGTACGAGCTGTGGTTAGGCAACGGCGGCTGGCGCGATTTACAGCACGTGGAGCAGCGGGTCGCGGTGCAAGAGGCGGCCAATGTGCCCATGCGCGAGCGCAATGCGCGGCTGGCGGCCGAAGTGACGGACTTAAAAACCGGGTTGGACGCCATCGAGGAGCGTGCCCGCAGCGATATGGGTATGGTACGCACCGACGAGCAGTTTTTCTGGGTGCCTGGTGTGGCGATTGAGAATGAGCTGATCGGTATTAATGCGGGTCTGGTCGCTCCCCAGGAGCCGCCGCAGTGAGCCAAACCTGGTTAATTGTTCCCGCGGCGGGTCAAGGCCGCCGTATGGGGGCCGACAAGCCCAAACAGTACTTGGCTTTGGCCGACGAGCAGCCGGTGCTGGCGCATACCTTGGCACGTCTTCACCGCGCCTTTCCGAATGCTCGCTTGGTGCTCTGTTTAGATAACGACGATCGTTGGTTTTCGCCACACTGGGTGCCTTTCATTACTTGGCAACGCGTGTCGGGTGGCAACGAACGAATGGACAGCGTGTTAAATGCGCTGCACGCCATGGCAGCCGACGATAATGATGTGGTGATGGTGCATGATGTGGCCCGCCCCTGTATCACCGTGGATGATCTTCAGGCGCTGTATCAAGCCGCCGCAACCCACCCCGCAGGCGCACTCTTGGCGATGCCGGTGGCGGATACCATGAAGCGCGCCGATAACCAGTGCCTGAGTGCGCGAACCGAACCCCGGGATGGCTTGTGGCATGCGCTAACGCCCCAAGGCTTTCGCTATGCGCTGCTGCGGCGAGCCCTAGAAACCGCCCGCCAGCAGCAAACGCTGGTAACCGATGAAGCCTCGGCGGTTGAAGCCTTGGGCGAGCGTCCGCAGTTAGTAAGCGGGCGGCGCGACAACCTGAAAATTACCCATCCGGACGACTTAGCGCTGGCAGCCGCGATTTTGGCGGCGCAAGCCGCTCACACGCCTGACGGGCTTTAATCACTAGGAGCTTATAATGCGTATCGGCCACGGATTCGATGTACACCGCTTCGGCCCCGGCGATCATTTAATGATCGGTGGCGTTAAGCTACCGTTTGAACAGGGCTTTGTGGCCCACTCCGACGGCGATGTGCTGCTTCACGCGATTAGCGATGCACTGTTGGGCGCCTGTGCGCTGGGCGATATTGGCCGCCATTTTCCCGATACTGACCCGACGTGGGCGGGGGCTGATAGCCGCGAGCTGCTGCGTCATGTGGTCACGCTTATTCAAGGACAGGGCTATGGAGTGGTCAATATAGACGCCACGCTGATGGCCCAAGCACCTAAAATGGCCTCTCATATCGATGCAATGCGGGAAGTCATCGCCGCTGATCTAGGGGTCGCGCTTGGTCAAGTCAATGTTAAAGCCACCACCACTGAACGATTAGGTTTCACCGGGCGCGGTGAAGGCATCGCCGCGGAGGCGGTGGTGCTGCTTAACCGTGCTGAGGCGCTTAATGATTAATATGCCGGAGTGGCAGCGCTGTCTAGACGCACAGTTTGACCCGCCTAAACCGGGCCAGTACCGTGCCCAGCCGGAAGATTTTTGGGTCGATGAGCAGCTTGATTTTACCCCTGAAGCACACGGGGAACATCTGTGGCTGCGAGTTGAAAAGCGTAATCAAACCACGTTAGATGTCGTCAAGACATTAAGTCGGCTTTGTAGCGTAACGCCCCGTGATATTGGTTACTCCGGCATGAAAGACCGCATTGCCGTCACACGCCAGTGGCTGAGCGTGCATCTGCCCGGCCGTGACGCGCCCCCTGAACTTGAGCATTCGCTTAATGCGCTGGGGATCACTGTCGTAGAACAGGCGCGCCACCCACGTAAGTTGAAGCGAGGCGTGCACCGCACAAACCGTTTTGTGTTGCGCCTGAGCGGTGAGGCCATTGAAAGTGAAGACTTTATTAGCCGCTGGGAAACGCTTTGTCAGCATGGCGTGCCTAACTATTTTGGCCCTCAGCGCTTTGGGCCTGAAGGGCGCAATCTTCAGCGTGCCGAAGCATTACTTAACCGAGGTTGGCGCAAACGCGATGATCGCCAGGGTATGATGCTCTCCACGGCGCGCAGTTTTTTGTTTAACGAACTGCTCAGCGCACGCATTGTGGATGGCACCTGGTCGCAGCCGCTGGCGGGCGATACGTTGATGCTGGACGGCACGCAAAGCGTGTTTCGTATCGATGCCTCCGATCCGACGCTTCAGGCCCGCGCCGCTGAACTGGATGTGCATCCTACTGGGGTTCTTTGGGGCGTTGGTGAAGCAGACCAGGGCGACGCCGCTGACTATGAAGCTCGTCTACTGGAGTACTACCCTGGCCTGTGCAATGGCTTAGAGCACAGCGGAGTAAAGCAGGCGCGCCGGGCACTTCGTATGCGACTGTTGGAACCCCAGCTTGCTTGGGAGCCTGGCGCCGCCCGACTTTCGTTTTCACTGCCTCGGGGTAGCTTTGCCACTGCCGTGCTGGGTGAGCTGATGTTAACGAACGGATAGCCGTGGGTGGATTCAGCCGTTAGTGCTGTATAACTCATCAGGCTTAGAGGTTAGTAAAAGTGATGGATATAAGCCGCCACGTTACGAGCTTATGATCAAGGAGACCCGCCATGCGGCGACTACTGCTTTCAAATGATGATGGTGTGCACGCGCCGGGACTGCGTGCGCTGCACGATGCGCTGTTGGCCCATGCCAATATTCGCGTAGTGGCTCCTGACCGAGACCGTAGTGGTGCCAGCAACTCGCTCACTTTGTCACGGCCACTCTCGTTGACGCCGCTGGATAACGGCTTTTACAGCGTCGATGGCACGCCCGCTGACTGCGTCTATTTGGGCGTTCATGGTGTATGGGACGAAAAACCCGATTTAGTCATCTCAGGCATCAATCACGGCAGTAACCTGGGTGACGACGTGCTCTATTCAGGCACCGTCGCGGCGGCGATGGAGGGGCGCAATTTGGGTATGACGGCGATTGCCATGTCGCTGTGTGGCGAGCGCCATTTTGCGACGGCCGCCAGGGTAGCTGCCACCTTGATTGGCGCGGCGGATCAGCTCTCGCTACCGCCGCGAACACTGCTGAATGTCAATGTGCCCGATGTACCCTGGGAGGAAATTAAAGGCGTTAAAGTGACTCGCTTAGGCTATCGTGGGCCAGCCGAGAAACCGTTAGCGGTTAAAGACCCGCGGGGGCGTACGCGCTACTGGATTGCACCCGTAGCGGCCAATGCCGATGACGGGGATGATACCGATTTTGCTGCCGTCGAGGCAGGCTATGTGTCGATTACTCCCCTACAAACAGACCTAACGCGGCACCCCGCGCTTAACGATGTGCAGGAATGGTTGGATGTTTTTGCCTGATATCTCTCCAGGAGAGCTGCGCGGTCGCGGTATGACCTCCCAGCGTACCCGTGACCGCATGGTGGAGCGCCTCATGCAGCAGGGCATCAGCGATGCCCGGGTGCTGGAAGTCATGGCCAGCGAGCCGCGTCATTTGTTTGTTGATGAAGCGTTGGCCCATCGCGCCTACGAAGATACCGCGCTACCGATTGGCTTTAGCCAAACGCTGTCGCAGCCTTTTATCGTAGCGCGCATGACCGAGCTCGTGCTGCGTGCCGGGCCGCGCAGGGTACTGGAGCTGGGCACAGGGTCTGGCTATCAGACCTTGATACTGTCGCGGTTGGTAGAAGAGCTCTACTCCATTGAGCGCATTGGTGCGTTATACGAGCGTGCGGCGGAACGGTTAAGGCGGCTAGCAGCACCTGCCACACTGGCGGTGGCGGACGGCGGCTACGGTTGGCCTGAGGCCGCGCCGTTCGACGTTATTTTGCTAACCGCCTGTGCCCAGACGTTGCCTACAGCGCTGCTAGAACAATTGAGCCATGACGGGGTGCTAATTGCCCCGTTGGAAGAGCCTGATGGTAGCCAGTGGCTTACTCAGGTAAAGCGTATCGGCAGTGCCTTTGAAAAGCGTCGGCTTGAGCCCGTGCGCTTTGTACCCTTACTGCAAGGAGTAGTGGATTGAAGCGGCAACCTTTGGGAATATTTTTACGAGGCGCAGGGATGGGCGCCGCCGACGCTGTGCCCGGCGTGTCGGGAGGAACGATTGCGTTTATTAGCGGTATTTATGAAGAGCTGATCAACACGATCAAACAGTTTGGCCCCAGCGCTATTGGCGCTTGGCGCCGCGGTGGCTGGCGGGCTCTTAGTAACCATTTGAATCTCGCCTTTCTGGTACCGCTATTGGCGGGGGTAGCGGTTAGCCTGTTTAGCGTGGCGCATTTAGCGCTCTGGTTGATGGAAGCACACCCGCTGCTGTTGGATGGTTTCTTTTTTGGCCTGGTAGCTGCCTCTGCATTGGTGGTAGGACAGGCGAGCAACGGCTGGAAGCTGTGGTATCTAGTGCCGCTACTGGTGGGGCTAGTGCTAGCACAAGCATTGCCCGGCATGATGCCGCTGGTGTTATTAATAGGTAATGAAGCACTGGTAGTGATGGTGGCAGGCTGTATCGCCATTAGCGCCATGCTACTGCCGGGTGTTTCAGGCAGCTTTCTGTTGCTGACCATGGGTCTCTACGGCACCATCATGGGCGCAATTCGCAGTTTGGACCTGGGCATTATTGTGCTGTTTGGCATGGGCTGTATGGTGGGCTTAGCGCTGTTTTCACGGCTGCTGTCGTGGCTGTTACGGCGCCACCACACCCCGACGATGCAACTGCTATTGGGGTTTATTGCCGGTTCGCTGCCGGTTCTCTGGCCATGGCGCGAGCTGTTACGCTACCAAATAGGGCCAGAAGGGCAAATGATTCCTCTGGAGTACCGCTATTTATTGCCCGCTGACTATGCCGTATTGACCGGTGCTTCGGCACAAGTGGCCGGTGTTGTCGCGCTAATGGCCGTGGGAGCCCTCATTGTCGTGTTACTCAACCGACATGCGGATCGTCGGCCAATCGATACCCAGCTTGGCGCTGAAAAGGAGTAGGTTTGTATGCGTAAAGGTTATCTACCTAAAGTACTGATGTTGTCGGCGCTGGGACTCGCAATTGCTGGCTGTGCCAGCCAGCAGGGCGGGAGCCCCCAGGTGCGGGATTTAAGCCAAGCTCGCCAAGCGGTGGAAAACTCGCCCCAGTACACAGTGAAAGCAGGCGATACCTTGTATGGCATTGCGTGGCAGCATAATTTGGATTATCGCCAGCTCGCGGCAATGAATAACATTGATCCGCCCTACCAAATTCGGCCAGGGCAAACGATTGCCCTGCGTGAAGGTGCTGGGTCGGCATCAACCGCCAGTAACCAGCCCGCGTCGAATACCTCACGTGGCGGCGGCGCCGTGGCGACCGGGTTGAGCCCGCAGACGGCTTCCGTAGCGAGTGATGACCAGGAGTTGGATTGGTTGCTGCCCGATGAATCCGCGATTCAGCGTAATCAGCGCCTCACGGCTGAACGCAATGCCGCAGAGCAAGAAGCTGATGAACTGTCCTCAACACCTCAGCCTGAAGTGGTCGCGGCGGCTGATCCTGAGCCCGCCGAGCAGCCTGAACCTCAGCCATCATCAGAACCCGAACAAACTGAGCCCGAACAAGCGCCGGCACCGGAGCCCGAAGCTGAACCCGAACCACAGCCTGAAGCCGCTCCTGCCACACAAAGTGCCAGCGTAGACCGCTCATCGCGTACCTATACGCCCGCCGAAACCATTGCTTGGCAGTGGCCTGCAGATGGCAATGTGGTTGGTGCATTTGGACAGGGTGATAGCATCACTGCCGGGATTGATATCGCCGGTGAAAAGGGGCAACCTGTTAAAGCGGCAGGCCCCGGCATCGTGGTCTATGCGGGCAGCGGCGTCAGGGGTTACGGCAACCTCATCCTTCTCAAGCACAACGATCAATTCCTAAGTGCGTATGCCCATAACGACAGCTTGCGGGTCAAGGAAAATGACGTGGTCGAGGCCGGTGAGGTCATTGCCACAATGGGGGATAGCGATGCAGAAAACGTCAGATTACACTTTGAGGTTCGCCGTGACGGGCAGCCGCAAGATCCCATGGACTTTCTGCCCTCCCGCTAAGGCACCCACCGGGAGAGTGAGCCGTCAGCATTTAACATGGACGTTGCCCGAATCGCTGCATTCGAGCGTCATATAACAATCGTCACATAACAATATGGTGTGCGTCCTAGAGCGCACCCCTTTGACTTTCTAAATGGCGGGTAGGCGACAAACGAGGGGTAAAGCCATGAGTATGTTGGAGAAAGATCTACAGGAGGTTGACCTGGATGCTGCTGAGGAGGCGCTTGATGATACTGATGATGTCACGGTAGAAGAAGACGCTTTCGAGAAAGCACTAGGGCGCGAGGATCGTCAATCGACCCAAAGCTTGGATGCGACGCAAATCTACCTCAACGAAATCGGCTTTTCGCCACTGCTAACACCAGAAGAAGAAGTTTACTACGGCCGCCTGGCGCGTAAGGGTGACCCTCTAGGGCGCTCGCGGATGATTGAGTCCAACCTGCGGCTTGTGGTGAAGATTGCCCGCCGCTACCTTAACCGTGGCTTGACGCTGCTGGATTTGATCGAAGAGGGCAATTTGGGCCTGATTCGTGCTGTGGAGAAGTTTGACCCGGAGCGTGGCTTCCGTTTCTCGACCTACGCCACTTGGTGGATTCGTCAGACCATCGAGCGGGCGCTAATGAATCAGACGCGGACGATACGCCTGCCCATTCATGTGGTCAAAGAGCTCAATATTTACCTGCGGGCGGCGCGGGAATTAACCCAGAAGTTCGACCACGAAGCCACTGCCGAAGAGATCGCCGATCACCTTGATAAACCGGTTGATGTGGTCAAAAAGATGCTTGGCCTTAATGAGCGAGTGTCGTCGGTCGATTACCCCATGGGGGGCGAGAGCGATAAGCCGCTGATCGATACGCTGGCGGACGATGAAGTTCAGGGGCCTGAAGCACGCTTGGTGGATGGTGACGTCAAGGAGCATGTGGATTTGTGGTTAGACGAGCTGAGCGAGAAACAGCGCGAGGTAGTGGTGCGCCGTTTTGGCTTGCGAGGCCACGAGTCGGCCACCCTGGAAGAAGTGGGCGCTGAAATTGGCTTAACCCGTGAGCGGGTGCGCCAGATCCAGGTCGAAGCGCTCAAGAAACTACGCCGTGCATTGGAAAAACAGGGCCTTTCTTTAGAGGCGCTGTTTGAAACCTGAGTGACGAACAGGTCTGGAAAATGACGGCTGGTTAAACCGCCTAGTATCCGGGCGAAGGGGAGGTTGAAGCGAGGGTCTTTTGTCATGGATGACAAAAGTAGCGCCCAGGGAAGGGTTCACAGCGCCCTCGCGGAAACCTCCCCTGAGCACCGATGCTACCTACTATAATCCTGGCTTAGCTAGGCACCTATTTGATGTTTTTCCTCTATAAACTTTGTAAGTGAGTCACCTCATGCGCCCCCTTGTGGCCGATATTGATCTGGACGCTCTGCGTCACAACTATCAATTGGCGTGCCGCTGCGCGCCCCAAAGCCGCTCAGTGGCAGTGATCAAGGCCGATGGGTATGGGCATGGCGCACTGGCCTGCGCTCAGGCGCTGGAGAGCTTAGCCCCGGCGTTTGCCGTCGCCTGCATTGAAGAGGCGCTTACCCTGCGTGAGGGCGGCATTACCCAGCCCATTATCCTGTTGGAAGGCATTTTCAGCGCTGATGAACTACCGCTGGTGGATACCCACGGCTTCTGGATCACGGTACACAGCCAGTGGCAGGTCGATGCTCTGCTAGCCGCTTCACCTAAAAAGCCAATTCCCGTCTGGTTGAAAGTTGACTCCGGCATGCACCGCCTGGGCTTCGCTATCGACGAGGCCGCTGCCATCTGGCGTCAGCTTAGCGCCGCGCCGAGCGTGGCCTCGCTCCATCTTATGAGTCACTTTGCCAGCGCCGATTCCCGCGATAACCGCTACTTCAACCAGCAAATGTCCCGGCTACAAGGCCTTGCTAGCGAGCTAAAAGCACCGCTGTGTTTGGCCAACTCACCGGCCACCCTGGCATGGCCCGTGGCCCATGGCGACTGGAACCGGCCGGGTGTGATGCTCTACGGTAGCGACCCCTTGGAAGTTGCCAATGAAATTACTCAGCAACTGCAGCCGGTGATGACCCTACGCTCGGAAATCATTGCCCTGCGTGAGCTGGAAGAGGGTGAGCCCGTGGGCTATAGCGGGCGCTGGCGCGCACCGCGGCGTTCACGCATTGCCGTGGTTGCCTGCGGCTACGGCGATGGTTACGACCGTCATGCGCGCGACGGCACGCCGGTACTGGTCAACGGCCAACGCTGCGCGATTGCCGGTAAAGTCTCCATGGATATGTTGACCGTTGATGTAACGGACGTACCCGACGCCGTGATTGGCAGCGAGGTTGTACTGTGGGGTAGGGCCAGCAACGGCGAGGTGTTGTCGGTGGATGAAGTAGCCCGCTACTGCGATACCATCAGCTATACGCTGCTAACAGGGGTACTGCCCCGGGCGCCGCGGCGTTATCATGGGCGTTCTGCTTAAACGGTTGTTTGCATGTCGAAATCACGTTACCCGCGCTCGTTTGCCCACCCGCGTTACTGGCCCACATGGCTAGGTATTGGTGCCATGTATATCGCTGCCTGGTTGCCTTGGCGATTAAAAATGGCCATTGGCAAAGGGCTTGGGCTGCTCGCCTGGCGCTTTGCCAAACGGCGTCGCCATATCACTGAAACCAATATAGCGCTCTGTTTTCCCGAAAAGAGCCCCGAACAGCAGAACCAGATTGTCAGAGATACTTTTATTGCCAATGGAATTGGCCTGATTGAAACCGCAACCGGCTGGTGTCGCGATGGCGAAAGCCTGCGCCATCGTGTCGCTTACATCGGTGAAGAGCACATGGCTCGCGCTGAGGCCAAGGGTAAAGGTGTGATCATTGTGGGGGTTCACTTCTCTTCCCTCGATTTAGGGGGGGCTCTGCATGCACTGTTTTTCTCCGCCGATGCGGTTTATCGCCCACATAACAACCCGCTGTTTGAGCGCTTTATGACCCGCGCCAGAAAGCGTAATTTTGGCGTAGCGATTGACCGTTACGACCTGCGTGGGGCTGTGCGTCAGCTCAAGGCGGGCCGCATGGTGTGGTACTCACCGGATCAGGATTTTGGTCGCGATGTGAGCGTATTCGCGCCGCTATTCGGCCAGCAGGCCGCCACTATTCGCTTAACGGCCAAGCTTGCGCGTATGACCGGTGCACCTGTGGTGCCTATGATGTTTCACCGCAACCCGGATAACGTTACTTATACGATTGAAAGCTTGCCAGCTTTGGAAGGGTTTCCCAGTGGTGATGAAGTCGCCGATGCCACGCGGGTCAACCAGTTTATTGAACTGGCCATTCGCAAGCATCCCGAGCAGTACCTCTGGCTACACCGACGTTTTAAGACTCGCCCTGAAGGCGAGCCAAGGGTTTATTAACCACTCGGTAACTATTCAGTAGGTTTCAAGTTGTACTCGCCAGCCTGCTGTTTCATCAGGCTTAGATAGCTGCCCCTCGTGGAAGGCAGCTTTAGCTCGCGACCATCCAGGCATCCAGCCGGAAGACACTAAGGGGTGCCTTCGGCACCCTTCGCGCGCTGAAGCGCCCTCCCACAAGTCGCTTCTGACTTAGTGCTGGCTATGGGGTGTTGTGGGAGGTAGCTTTAGCTCGCGACCGTTTAGACTGCCAGTTTGATAGTTGCCCCCGTGGGAGGCTTAAACCAAGCTTTTCGGCACACACGGCGCTTGCGCCACGGTTTGCCGGTGAAGTGCCAGCGTTTAGGCGGCGAAGTGAGGCGCGTCAGGCAGCCTGAGCTGAATAGTTACATCACTCGCAGCCATATAAAAAGCCAGCATTAGCTGGCTTTTGGGTGTTCTGGTGCTGCGTTGAGCCCAGATTGGGGGCTTTTAATCCAGATTGCGGGAGTAGAAAATTTCCAGCATCTCTTTACGCAAACGACCCTCGATATCCCGGGCTTCTTCAAAGGTAATATCGCGACGCGACGTGCCGAACAGGTAGTTATCCAGTTCGAAGTCTTTGAGCAGCATCTTGGTGTGGAACATGTTCTCCTGATACACGTTTACGTCCATCATCTGGTACGCATTCTTGGTGTCTTCAGCGAGATAATCTTGAATGGAAGTAATACCGTGATCGATAAACAGTTTCTTGCCATCCACATCGCGGGTAAAGCCGCGCACCCGGTAATCCATGGTAACGATGTCGGAGTCGAAACTATGGATTAGGTAGTTCAGCGCTTTTAACGGGCTGATATGTCCACAGGTGGAAACATCGATATCCAGGCGGAAGGTGCTGATACCGTTGTCGGGGTGTGACTCAGGGTAGCTGTGCACCGTAACGTGGCTTTTATCCAGGTGGCCGACTACCGTCTCTGGTAACGGGCCGGGGCCTGGTTGAATTTGCTCAGGCGCCGCCTCGTCAAGCTCATGCTCGGCAATCAAAATCGTCACGCTCGCGCCATGGGGCTCGTAGTCCTGGCGGGCGATATTGAGCACATGGGCGCCGATGATGTTGGTGACGTCTTTAAGAATCTGGGTCAAACGCTCGGCGTTATAGAGCTCATCGATATAGTCGATGTAAGCCGCTGTCTGCTCTTCGGTCTTGGCATAACAGATATCGTAAATGTTGAAGCTCAGCGAGCTGGTCAGGTTGTTAAACCCGTGGAGCCGGAGATTGTCTGTCACGTCCGAGCCTCCTCAATAATCTCAAAGGAATGGGTGATCTTAACGCCGCCGTTAACGAGCATGATCGATGCACTGCAGTACTTTTCTGCGGAGAGTTCAACCGCGCGGGCAACCTGCTTCTCTTTAAGCGCGCGTCCGGTTACCACGAAATGGACGTGGATCTTGGTAAATACGGCGGGCACTTCATCGGCGCGTTCGGCGTCTAGCTCAGCAACGCAGTCGGTCACATCGGCACGCGCTTTATCAAGAATATTCAAGATATCAAAAGCGGTGCAACTGCCCATGCCCATCAGCAGCATTTCCATTGGGCGAGGCCCCGTATTACGGCCGCCGTGGTCGGGCGGGCCATCGATCACAACGCTGTGCCCGCTACCGGATTCCGCCACGAATTGGCGGCCTTCTGTCCATTTTACCCGTGCTTTCACGCTGCTCTCCTCATCTAGGCGACGAAAGGTAAGTCGCGCAGCATAACATTTCTTGGCCTGCGCGCCTCTTCTCAACGTTGTTGTTGAACATTGCTAATGTTCGGCGTGTGCCAGCCACCCTCATATATCGCTGTTTTGCCTGCCACGCTGGGGTTGTAAAGATACACCCAGGCGAGACCAAAACAGGTGTCGATCTGCTGGCGGTCATACTCACCCTCGGTGGGCGCATCAATGCGGTAATCCTCTAAGCGGTCTAGTTGGGCCAAGTGGTGAGCGTTGATCCGATAGACTTCTATTGTGATCCCTTTTGACCGCTGCCGTTTGGCGCCGGGGTAGGGGCCGATATCGTAGAGCGTGAGCGCTGGAGTAGCGTCGCGCCCGAGCAGTGTGGCATCGTTTAACCAGTGGGCATTGTTAAAGCCTTGTTTGAGCGTTCCGTAGACCGCTACCCGTGGCGTGTCAGCGATTGCTTCACGTAAATAGCGCGGATGCATAGGCTAACCCCTTTCGCTCTGTAGCTGGCGCTCCAGCGCCGCCAGTCGTTCAGGGGTTCCAACGTCAACCCAATGCCCCTTATAGTGCTCGCCGCTTACCTGGTTGTTATCGATAGCAGTTCTCAGCAGTGGCGCCAAGGCAAAGGAGCCCTGGGGCTGCCCGGCGAGCAGCCCAGGGTGAATCACACTGATGCCTGAGTAGGTCAAACGTTCAGTGTTGGTTTGATTCACGCGCCCTCCTGCTAGTCCAAAATCTCCACTGGCGTGCTGTGGAGGATTTTCCACCAGCATCAAGTGTGCCAGATCGTCGCCTTGGAGTGCTTGCGGGTCTGGGAGCGCTGCGCACCAAACGTCACCGTTGACCAGCAGAAACGGCGCCTCGCCAAGTAGCGGCAGCGCTTGCTGAATGCCGCCACCGGTCTCTAGTGGGGTTGTTTCCCGGCTCCAGCGAATGCGCAGGCCATAGGCGCCACCATCGCCCAACGCTGCGACAATCTGCTCGGCACGGTAGCTGACGTTGATGACTACCTCATGAATACCCGCCAGGCGAAGTCGCTCCAGATGGTGCACGATCAGCGGCTTCCCCGCCACGGGCAGCAGCGGCTTGGGGCAGTGGTCGGTGAGCGGGCGCATCCGCTTGCCCAGACCCGCGGCTAAAATCATCGCTTTCATGACGGTATTTCCGCTAGTCGTTTCATAATGGCAGGCCGTAGGGTGAGTTTGACCCACTCCGCGAACTCAGCCTGTTCGGTCAGGAACCATAGACTATCTTCCAGATGATCCAGAAAGTGCGGTAAGCGCTCGAGATAGCCACTTTTTTGATCACGCAGGGTTAAACGGCAGAAAATTCCCAACACTTTTAGTGATCGCTGTGCGGCCATGGCGTGGCACTGGGTTAGAAAAGTGGCAAAATCGACGCTGCCGGGTAGTCGGCCATCGATGCGCGCCTGTTGATAAAATGCCTCGACAAAGTCGGCAAACTGCTCATTGCTAAAGCGGCAGTAGCGCCCCCGCAGCAGCGAGATTAAATCATAGCTAAGCGGGCCAGCCACGGCGTCCTGAAAGTCGATCATAAACAGATGCTGATCGTGCATCATCAGGTTCATGGCATCAAAATCGCGGTGCACAGTCACTACCGGCTGCGCTAGGGCATGCTGGATAAGCTGCTCACGAACGACGTGCCAGCTCTCAGGCGGTGGCAGCGTTAACCAGGCACCAAGGCACCACTCGGGAAACAGATCGAGCTCACGGCCCAGCAGTGCCGTATCATAAGCAGGCAGTGAGTCAGGGCCTGCGCGATTTTGCAGTTTGGCGATCAGCGTGAGAGCCTGAGCATGGTAGGCTTGTGTGGTAGCGTCGTCGTTAAATAAGTGCTGTAGCGGCGTGTTGCCCAAGTCTTCAAGCAGCAGAAAGCCGTCCGCTAGGTTGGCCGCGTGCACCTTGGGTACCGGTAGCCCGGCGCTTCGCCAGCGCTTGGCGATGGCCACAAACGGCTGAGAGTCCTCTTGCTCAGGAGGGGCGTCCATGACCACCTGGGTGGCACCGTCGGGGAGCGTGAGGCGAAAATAGCGCCGAAAACTCGCATCTCCCACGGCGGAGGAAAGCGAAATGTCGGCCTCAGAGAGACCATTTTGTTGGGCAGCCCACGTGGTGAGGGCGTTAATCCGATATGAGGACATGCAAGCTCCTTGCTGGTCGGGCATCATGCGGGCTGTATAATACCGATTCTGGATGCCAAGGATAACGAACATGGGCAAGCGATTTTCGCGCACCTTGCCGGTTGCGCATACGCTGATGGGCAGTTTGCTTGCTGGCGCCTCGTTTACGGCGGTGGCTCAAGGGCAAACCATGTCCGCTGAAGCGTTGGATTGGCAACCCTGGGGGGAAGAAGAAGCGGCTAATCAATTGTGCCGTGGGCGCTATGTCATGCCCAGCTACCGCTTGCCAGCGGAAGATAACCCGGAAACGCTCTCGCTTGAGGCTAGCGACGTCGATTATGCTGCCGATGGCGAAGCGTTGCTGCGCGGCGATGTGGTACTGCGCCGCGGCAATGAAGAAGTGGAAGCGGAGCGGGTCTTTTTACCCGCCGACCGTCAGCAGGTCGATGCTGAAGGCAATATCGCCATCCGCGATGGGCGCGCTTTGGTACGCGGCGAACAGGCGATGCTCCGGCTTAACGAAGATCGGGCCACCCTGGGTGACAGCCACTATGTGCTCTACGAGCAGCATCTGCGCGGTCAGGCTAGTCAGCTAGAGCAGACCGGGGAAGGTGAGTACCGCCTACAAGATGCAAGCTTTACTACCTGCGACCCGGGTGCTAATAGCTGGCAACTGGTCAGCAGCGATATTCGCTTGAACCAGGCCGAAGGCTTTGGTACTGCACGTCATGCGCGCCTGGAGGTGAAAGATGTGCCAATATTTTACTGGCCATGGCTGCGTTTCCCCATCGACGACCGCCGCCATACTGGGCTGCTTTCCCCAACGATAGGCTTCTCGTCGGACGGTTTTGACTACGCTCAGCCGTTTTATTGGAATATTGCCGCCAACCACGATGCAACCATTACGCCACGCTGGATGAGTGACCGCGGCTTGCTAATGAGCGGTGAGTACCGTTACCTGTTTGAAGAGAGTGCGGGCATCGTTGAAGGTGGCTATTTAAATAGCGATGACGGCGGCTCTGGCGGCGGAGAAAACCGCTTTGAGGGCGATGACCGCTGGTATGTAGATGCCCGCCATGCAGGCCGGGTTAACGAGCGCAGTAATTATCGGCTGCGCTACGGAGCCGCCAGTGACGGGCGCTATTTCGATGACTTCGGCGGTGAATTTGGCGAGAGTGACCGCGCCAGTATGGAGCGTTTGGCCCAGGTCGATTACCGCGGCCAGCGCTGGCAGTTGGATGCCCGCGCCCAGGGCTTCCAGCGTTTGGAAGACCCGCTTAGCGATAGCGATAAACCCTTTTATCAACTGCCGAGCCTGAGCGCAAATGCCAATTGGCAGTTCGACAACGGGCTATATACCCAGTGGCGATCGAACGCGACCTATTTTTGGCGCGATGTGGATGAGCGCCGTGTACCGGAGCGCGAAGCGGCCACCGGCAGCCGGTTGCACCTAATGCCAGCAGTTGGCTGGCGTTTCGAGCGTCCTTGGGGCTACCTGGAACCGCGAACCGAGCTGTGGAACACTGCTTACGAGCTGGATTACGGCGAGCGCGACACACAGCGTAGTGACTCACCCAGTCGTAGTGTTGCTCTGACCTCCATCGACAGCGGGCTGGTCTTCGAGCGTGAACTCGCCCTGGGTGGGCGAGATTACCGCCAAACCCTGGAGCCACGCCTTAACTACGCCTATGTGCCGCGCACTGATCAGAGCGAGCTGCCCGACTTTGACAGCCGCGAACGTGCTTTCTCTTGGGATCAGCTCTGGTCAGCCCAGCGCTTTTCCGGCACCGACCGCGTTGGCGATCTCAACCGGCTCTCTTACGGCGTGCAGTCGCGCTTGTTGGAAGATGCCTCCGGTCGTGACCGCCTCTCGTTCGGGGTTGGTCAAAGCGTTTACTTTGATGACCGTCGTATTGATAGCGAGGGTGACGCCGATACGCTGCCAGATCGTCCGGAAGACAACCCGAACGTCAATCCAGAAAGCCGCTATCAGGCTACCCGGGATCGCTCGCCTTTGGTCACCCGCCTTGACTGGCAGATCAATGATCGCTGGAGCAGCGGAGCAGAATGGCTCTACGATGATCACCGTGAACGCACCGAACGCTCAAGCGTTGATGTTGGTTACCGGCATCCCGAAGGGCACGTAGTGAACCTTGGCTACCGTTGGGAGATCGAAGGGTTCGACCCCAGCGTATTGCCGGGCGATGATGGCTTTCGTGACTACAGCCGCGAAGAGTGGGATCTTTCGTTTGCCTGGAAAGCCAGTACCAACATTGATTTGATCGGCCGCTACCTGCACGATCAAACCAATGAGCGTTCGCTTGAGCAATTGGCAGGCGTGCAGTGGAATAATTGCTGTTACGGACTGCAGTTGGTGTGGCGCGAATGGGTCGATGACAATGACACCGCTCGTATTAATGATGACTTTAATGATCGCGGACTATTTTTACGCTTCGTATTCCGTGGTCTGGGCGGCGTTGGTCAGGATGCGGATAGCTATTTTGAACAGACCATTCCTGGCTATCGTCCGACTGCCCTGTAAATGACTTCCATAGAATGGCTAATGAAAGAGACGTTTGTTATGAAAATGAGAAAGCCCCTGCTAGGCCGTATGAAACAGCTCTCTGCTGGTAGCCTGCTAGCTTTGTGTGTAGGTGCAGGCCTGGTGCTGGCCCCGCTTGCTTTACAGGCGCAGAACTTCCAATCCACCCAGCGCCAGGCGTTAGATAGCGTTGTGGCTGTCATCAATGACGATGTGATTATGCGCAGTGAATTAGATGATCGCATGTCGCAAATTGAGCAGCAGGCGCAGGCCCAGGGGGGAAATCTTCCACCGCGCTCCCAGTTGGAGCGTCAGGTGCTTGAGCGCATGGTGATGGAAGAGATTCAGCTGCAAATGGCGGAAGATGCCAATTTGAGCATTGATGATACCGAGCTCAATGGGCAGGTGCGCTCGATTGCCGAATCCAACGGCATGACACTTGATGAGTTTGCCGACGCAGTGGAAGCTGATGGCATGACACTGGCCAGCGTGCGCGAAGATATTCGCCGCGAAATGCTGATGCGGCAGGTACAGCAGCGCCAAATTAGCGACCGCGTATCGGTCAGCGACCGTGACGTTGAGCGCTTTCTAAACCAGCAGTCCGGCCAATCCGGCGAGCAGAACTTTATTGAAGAGACCCGTGCCCGCCATGTGCTGATTGCACTGACTCCCAACCGCGATGAAAACCAAGCCCGTGCGCGGGCGGAAGAGGTGCGCCAGCGCCTTTCTCAAGGCGAGGACTTTGCCTCGGTGGCACGTGAGTATAGCGATGACAGTGGCACAGCCCTCAACGGCGGTGAGCTGGGCTGGGTTCGTCCAGGGCAAACCGTTCCTGCCTTTGAAGAAGCGATGCGTGAACTGGATGTTAACCAAGTATCTCAGCCGGTGCGCTCCCAGTTTGGCTACCACGTCATTGAAGTAGAAGAGCGTCGTCGTCAAAATGTCACCCAAGAGAGCCAGCGCGAGCAAGTGCGCCAGGCGATCTTCCAACGTCGCGCTAACGAAGAGCTAGAGTCCTGGCAGCAAGAGGTTCGCTCCCAGGCCTTTGTTGATATTCGACTCTAATGTTAGTGGATACTTTATCATCCGATAGCGAGCTGCCGGTGGTGGTAACTACCGGCGAGCCAGCGGGTATTGGCCCTGAGCTAATGCTGATGCTGGCGGCCCAGGGTAGCCTTCCCGCGTATACAGTGGCGATTGGCGACCCGGATATGCTGCGCCAGCGTGCAGCCGCGCTGGGGCTCAAGGTCACGGTGGTAGAGTGTTCGCCCGGTGAGCACCCAAGTGGCACCCATGGCTTGCCGGTCTGGCCGGTTGCGTTGAGCGAACCGGCCACGCCGGGCGTTCTCAATCCGGTTAACGCTGACTATGTGCTGGCGACCTTGGCGCTGGCGGTGGATGCCTGCCAAAAAGGGCAGGCGGCTGCCATGGTGACGGCGCCACTTCATAAAGGCGTCATCATCGAAGGTGGTCATCCATCCTTTACCGGCCACACCGAATGGCTGCGCGATGCTTGCGGTGTCGATGAGGTGGTAATGATGCTCGCTACCGATGCGGCACTGCATGCCAGCGGCCCAAGTTGGCAGGGCAGTGGCGATCTTCGTGTGGCGCTGGTGACCACCCACTTACCCCTGCGCAAGGTTGCCGACGCCATCACCTATGAGCGTGTTACCCGAATCAGCCGCTTGCTAGTCGCTGATTTGCAGCGCCAGTTCGGGATTGCTAAACCGCGTGTGGCAGTGTGTGGTTTAAACCCGCACGCCGGTGAAGATGGCCACCTGGGTCGCGAAGAGCTAGATGTTATTATTCCCGCGCTCGATGCCCTGCGCGCTGAAGGAATGGATATCCTTGGCCCGTTGCCCGCCGACACGCTGTTTACCCCCAGACACTTGGCAGGTGTTGATGCGGTGCTGGCGATGTACCATGACCAGGGGTTGGCGGTGTTAAAATACGCCGGCTTTGGCCAGGCTGCTAACATTACCCTGGGCTTGCCATTGGTGCGTACTTCGGTCGACCATGGCACCGCGCTGGATCTGGCTGGCAAAGGCGTGGCAGACCCCGGCAGCCTAAAAGTCGCTATCGACCTTGCGCGCCGTTTAGCCGCGCAGCGGTTGTCTGCTACTGAAATTTAATCCGGTGCCAGAGTAGGTTGCAGCGAGGGTCTTTTTCCAGGGCCGGAAAATGTTCCGACAATTCCGGCATTTCCGCCATCCATGGCGGTCAGATGGAAAAAGTAGCGCCCAAGGACGGGTTCACAGCGCCCACGCGGAAACCTACTCTGGTACTGATTCATGCAGACGACCAGTTGCAACAGTGCTGGCCACTACATACTCCCGATTGAATCCGCACTCCAAGGAACACCGTTTGATGTCTACTGTGCCCCAACACCGCGCTCGTAAACGCTTTGGTCAGAACTTTTTACGTGACCTCGGCATTATCTCGCGGATCGTTCGCGCCGTTGGCCCGCGCTCGACGGATCGCTTGGTCGAAATTGGCCCAGGCCAGGGGGCGCTAACCGAGCCGCTGCTGGAGGCTGCGGGGCACTTGGAAGTGATCGAGCTTGATCGCGACCTGATTCCCGGTCTGCGGGTGCAGTTTTTCAACTATCCCGATTTTGTGATTCATGAAGGCGACGCACTGAAGTTCGATTTTGCTGCGCTGAAAGGCGATGGGCCCGCGCTACGCGTGGTAGGCAACCTGCCCTACAACATCTCCACACCACTGATAATACATCTGCTGGCTGCAGGAAGTGCCATAGAAGATATGCACTTTATGTTGCAAAAAGAGGTGGTTGAGCGCTTAGCCGCAGAACCCGGCGGTGCTGATTGGGGGCGTCTGTCGGTTATGGCTCAGTACTACTGCCAGGTCGAACAGCTGTTTATCGTGCCGCCGGAAGCCTTTGTGCCGCGCCCCAAAGTCGACTCCGCCATTGTGCGTTTAACTCCCCATGAAACGCTACCTCATACAGCGGATGATCCAGCGCTGTTGTTTGAGCTGGTGAAGCTCGCCTTTGGCCAGCGGCGCAAGACGCTGCGCAATAACTTCAAAGGGCGGGTGAGTGCCGAAACCCTGGAAGACTTGGGCATTGACCCTATCCGTCGTCCGCAAACATTGACTGTGGAGGAGTACGTGACGATTGCCAATCGTGTTGCCGCCGATGAGCAGGCAAGCGGTGAGCGGGGCAGCCAAACGTGAGTGGCCTAGCGATCAACGTCAGCGTCGTCCCTAGCTACCGCGCTGATGAGTCTAACGATGGCGAGTCGCGCTACGTGTTTAGCTATACAGTGACCGTCCACAATCAGAGTCCACATAGCGCTCAATTGATGGCACGCTACTGGAAAATCACCCAGGGCAGCGGCGATTGCCAGGAAGTGCGTGGCAAGGGCGTCGTCGGTCAACAGCCGCTGATTGGCCCTGGCCAGAGTTTCCGTTACACCAGCCGCGCCATTCTGCAAACCCCAGTCGGTGTAATGGAAGGTACCTATACGCTGTTGGACACCTCTACTCAGCGCGTTTTTGAGGTAGCCATTACTCCCTTTAGGTTGGCCGTACCGCTCCAGCTCCATTAGGCGGTTTGCGTTAGCCTACTCTCTAGGTGGTCGCAAAGCCGCAGGGCCAACTGCACTAGTGTTAACGTAGGGTTGGCGTGCCCGGCGCTGGCAAAAACGCTGGAACCTGCCACATAGAAATTGTCCTGAGCAAATAGACGGCAGTCGGGGTTAACAATGCCTTGCTCGGCATTAAGGCTCATGCGCGTGCCGCCCATATGGTGACGGCCAGCCAATTCACCCTCGGTGGGCAGCTGTACCGGCGTATCGGCTAGCCAGTCAGCCAGTTGCAGCCTACCTACCTCGCTATCACACAGATACTCCCCCAATAGCAGCATGCTCTCGCGGATGGTGTGGCGATCCAAATCAGACTGCTGCCACACCAATCGGCTGCGGGGCACGCCCAGCTCATCCAGCTCCTCGCTTAACTCTATGCGATTGTCAAAGCGAGGTTCCTGCTCCCAGGCGGCTCTTAGCACCGCGCCGTGTATCACCCGCCCCTGGGCCTGCCAGATACGCAACCGTCCTGCCAGCGTGGGCGCCTGATCCGCGAGCTCATCAATCAGTTCCTGGGTGGCTTCAGCGTTCATGCGGTGCAGGCGCAGCCCACAATTCAGTATTTGGCGCGAGCTGATGGAGTGGGCGGTGGGGGAGAGGAACACGTTGTAATCTTCGTCCAGACCCAGGGCCGCTGGCTCAAAAATTAGCGCCTGGCCCACCGTGGCGTGAGGGTGCTCCATCCAGTAGCGCCCTAAGGTGCCAGCTTGCGGTATAAGCTGGCCATTTAACTGTTGGTTGCACCACAGCAGCAAGCGCGAGTTTTCGATGCCGCCACAGGCCAGCACAAAGTAGCGCGCCTGAACCTTTCGGTAATTGCCTCGGTAGTTTTTGAAAGTGGCGCCGGTGACTTTGCCGTCCTGGCTTTCCAGTGCCACCAAGTTGGCTGTTAGGCAGCACTCCAACGTGGTCGATTCGCTTAGCGTGGCGGCATACTTCTCCTTCAGACGCGTCGGGTGGCCCAGTGAGAAGTAGATGCGCTTGAGTCCAGAGCCAGTGATCGGCTGATCAGCAGGCGTAGGCGCCAAGTCCAGTACGCTGGCAGCGGGACGATAGTAGGGCGATAACGCGTCGCGGCCAATAGGCCAATCCGTCTCACTGGCAGCGCTTTTGGCGGTAAAGTCATAGCGATCAAGTGGTCGGCAGATGCCGCCCCAGTGGTTGGTCGACCCGCCCAAGTGGCGCAGGCGAGCGCCATAGAGGGGAATATACGGTTCGCCGATAACTTCGCCCCGGTAGCACTCTTGGGAGCGTTCGCTGTAATCCGCATCGCCACCTTCGCAGAGCAGTACGCGGTGGCCGCGCTCCGTCAGGGTAACGGCCATGGAAATGCCCGCCGCACCAGCACCGATAATGCAGACATCCACTGCCTTGCTGCGCTCGCTGATATCCTCAAAGGCGATATACATCAGCGGTCACTGCTGCGCAGTAGCCAACCATTAACGGTCACCGCAGCGGGCGGTGGGCCAAGCTTGGGAGCAGCGGCTCGTGCGGCAGGAAGAAGCGTTGTGCCGGGGAGTATGAGTGCGCCAAGGCCTGCCAGCGTTGCTGCTCGCAGTAGCCCGCGCCGAGAATGATCCATTGTCATAAGCGTACCGTTTTCCTTAACAGTTGTTGCGAAGTGGCTACTCGAGAGACCAACTATTCATTTGACCAACTACTCATTTGACCAACGACGCGATTGAGTGGCTAAGCTAGCGAGAAGCTCAAGAGTGCCAAAGCGTATTTTTATAGTGATCCAGGTTTGTACTTTTCACCAGTGTTAATCATCAACATAAGCCATCAACATAAACCACCGACGACAGGCAGAGGGTGTCGTTGAAGTGGTAGTATTTAGCCTACTCATTTTATTAAAAAGGCCTCGTGCATGAGCACCTATGCGATCGGCGATCTGCACGGCTGTCACGCCGAATTTGTAGCCCTTCTTGAAAAGCTCAGCTTCAACCCCGCGCGGGATACGCTATGGCTGGTGGGCGATTTGATTAATCGTGGGCCTGGTTCATTGGAGTGTCTGCGAGAAGTGCGCGCACTGGGTAGTTCGGCACGCAGCGTATTGGGCAACCACGATTTTCATTTGTTGGTCGTGGCGCGTGGCGGAGGCAAGCTGAAAAAAAATGACACCTTGAGCGATATTCTGGGAGCGCCTGACTGCGAAGTGTTGCTGGATTGGCTACAGAGCCAGCCGCTTAGCGTGTTTCAAAACGGTACGCTAATGACCCACGCGGGGCTGCTTCCCCAATGGAGCGTAGCCCAGACCGTGTCTCTGGGGTGTGAAGTGCAGGCTGCGCTTGCCAGTGAAGCCTCTGGTGAGTTTTTAACCCAGCTGTTCGGCAACCAACCAGACAGCTGGCACGACGAGTTAGACGGCATTGATCGGCTGCGTCTGATTGTCAATGTGCTGACTCGGATGCGCTTTATTGATGCCCAGGGCCGTTTGGACTTTGCTGCCAAAGAGGGATTGGACAGTGCCCCAGAGGGCTTTCTGCCCTGGTTTCAATACCCGCGCGACGATGATACACGGCTGCTCTTCGGCCACTGGGCGGCGCTGGAGGGAAATACCCCCCAGGCGCGAGTGCCCGTTGAGGCGCTGGATACGGGCTGTATTTGGGGCGGACGTCTAACCGCGTTCAATCTGGACAGCGGTGAGCGAACCAGTGTAGCTAGCCTTCAGCAGGAAAAACGACAGTGAAAGAGACAAACAGTGATCCCCACTTAGCGGGCTTGAACGTGTATCGGGTAGGCGGCGCCGTGCGCGATGAGTTACTTGGCTGGCCGGTATATGACAATGACTGGGTTGTGGTGGGCGCTACGCCAGACGCCATGCGCAGGCGCGGTTTTAAGCCTGTGGGGCGCGATTTTCCAGTTTTTTTGCATCCAGAAACCGCTGAGGAGTACGCCCTGGCCCGCACCGAACGCAAGTCGGGCCACGGCTATGGCGGTTTTGAAGTGCATGCCAGCCCCGATGTCAGTCTGGAAGAGGATCTGTTGCGGCGTGATTTAACCATTAACGCCATCGCCCAGAGTACTGAAGGTGAATTAACCGACCCGTTTAATGGTCAAGGCGATATCGAACGGCGCGTGTTGCGGCATATCTCCGCGTCGTTTAGCGAAGACCCGTTGCGGGTGCTTCGTACCGCACGTTTTCTGGCCCGCTATGCGTCACTGGGCTTCAGCATTGCCCCTGAAACACTGACGCTAATGCGTCAGGTGAGTCACAGCGGTGAACTTGAGCACCTGGCCGCCGAGCGGGTGTGGGTCGAAACGGAAAAAGCGCTGGGTGAGCCAAGCCCAGAGGTCTATTTCACTACCCTTGAACGTTGCGATGCGCTCAACGTCTGGTGGCCAGAATTAGCGGGCGAAGCGTTAGTGAAGGGCTTGGCAGCGATGGCTAAGGTACCTGATAGCGACATGTTCCCATTAGCTCATTGGCGCCATGCGCAGTTGGTATCGCCGCTAAGCGCTGAGCAGCGCGATGCCTTGTCGGAACGGCTCAAACTGCCCAATGCCGTTGCCCAATTGGCTCGCCATACCGCGCTTACCTATTCGTTAATAAACCATTCGCTAACAAACCATTCATTATCCAACCAGGCGCTGCCTTCCGACGCATTAGAGGGCTCTAGCGTGCTACGTTGGCTGGAGCGTTTGGATGGTTGGCGTAAGCCTGAGCAGGTCGAGGGGCAGCTGGCGTTAGTCAAAGTGTTGGCGCCTGAGCAGGTTGGCCCGCTCGAAAACGCCTGGCAGGCTGCTCGGGAGGTAAGCCCCCAGGCGCTGATAGCTGAGGGATATCAAGGAGCTGCGCTGGGCGAGGCCTTGCGAGAGCGCCGGGGGCAGGCCGTGGAGGCGGCGCTAACCTAGCCGTTTACCGGCGTGCCGCCGCCAGCAGGGGCTGTTCATCTGCTTGGGAGATCCAGCGACCGCGCCAGCTAAAATCCACCGCCCAAAGGCGCTGGCTACCAAGCTCAAAGGCGCTCCATAGCTCCGCATAGGGCGTGCCGCAGCGGGGGTGGCGCTGCTCGGGCAGCAACTCGGCGAGTGGCTGCAAAACAAACGCATTATGGGTAATTTCGCTACGCGGTAAGGCGACTTCATCAATCGTGCCGCAGAGGCTGCCCACGGTGAGCAAGTCAATATCCAGCGCTCGGGGGCTAAATTTGGCAATATCGGGCCGGCGGCCATGCTCTATTTCCAGCTGCTTACCCCATACCTGCAGTTCGCCCGGTGTCCAAGCGCTGTGAAACGCCACCACCAGGTTATAGAAATTGCGGCTGTCGGCGAAACCAACCGGTTCGCTTTCAAACACTCGTGAGATCTGCAGGGGGCCGAAGGTATCGGCAAGCGCATCCAGGCAGCAGCGAATATGCCGAGTAGGGTGAATATTGCTGCCTAAGCTGACGGTCACCAGGTTCATGCGCTGATCTCCTGGGTTGCCTCCGGCAGATTGCCGCGGGTAATTTCCAGGCCGACGCTAACGGCATTGGCAACCGCGCCCGGTTTACGTACCGTTAAGCGCAGCCAAGTGATGGGGAAGTCTGTACGCAGGCATTCAGCGAGCCGTTCGGCAAAGGTCTCTACCAGGGCGAACTGATGGGCATCGGCAAACTGCTGAATGCGCTGGCAGATAGCAGCGTAGTCCAGGGTAAGGCGTAAATCGTCGGTGGCTGCGGCCGAGCGAATGTCGGTCGCCAACACCAAGTCTAAGCTTAGCGACTGTTGAATCGAGCGCTCCCAGTCGTAGACACCAATCACGGTATCGACGCTTAACGCTTCAATCAAAATGCGATCCATCCAGCTTCCCCCTACGGTAACAAGCGGGCGATTGTACGTTAGGATGGGGCTAAACGACAGTATATCGGGCTATCGAAACGGTCTATAAAGCGAGCAAATCGCCATGGTATGGATAGTGGTGGGTTATTTAAGCGGCAGCTGGCTGGCAGCGATCAGCGTTTGCCGCCTGGCGGGTGTGGGCGACCCCCGCCAACACGGCTCATTTAATCCCGGCTTTTCCAACGTGCTGCGCCTATATGGCCCCCGCTTAGCGGCAGCCACTCTGCTGTTAGATGCTTTAAAAGCCATGCCCGCTGTGCTCGGTGCCAAGCTATTGGACTACCCGGTCTGGCTGCAGGGGCTGGTGGGGTTGGCAGTATTACTAGGTCATAGTTTTCCGCTGTGGCACGGCTTTCGTGGCGGTAAAGCGGTCGCCAGTGCCTTTGGTGTACTGCTGGTATTGGTGCCCCAGGTGGCGTTACTGAGTGCAGCGATATGGGCGCTGCTGGTGTGGCGATTAAAAACAGCGGCGCTGGCGTCGCTAGTGAGTGCTCTCGTGGCGCCGCTTGCCTGTGGCTGGCTGGCGCCGGAGTACGTCATGGTGGTGGGGGGCTTCAGCCTGCTGGTGCTGGCACGACACGGTCTTAATATTCGTCGTCTACGACGTGGTGAAGAGCCGCCGTTTCGTGGTTCTTAGCGTGAGTCAGGCGGTGTCAACTGATCGAGAGGCCAGCGGGGCGTCGCCTGCATCATTCCAGGAGTGTCGTACTCGCCTGCCGCCAGACGTTGAGCACCGACATAGGCAATCATGGCGCCGTTGTCGGTACAGAATCGCCCGCGCGGGTAGTAGGCGCGGGCCTGACGTTTTTCGCACTCAGCCTGCAGTCGCGCGCGGAGGCGATGATTGGCGCTGACTCCGCCCGCCACTACTAGACGCTTCAAGCCGGTTTGATCCAGCGCTCGACGGCACTTGATCACCAACGTATCGACAACGGCCTCTTCAAAGGCTCGGGCAACATCGGCGCGGGCCTGGGCGTCGAGTTCTCCGGCTGTTTCCAGTTGGCGAATGGCCGTCATGGTGTGGGTTTTAAGGCCCGAAAAACTAAAATCCAGTCCCGGCCGGTCGGTCATGGGGCGTGGAAAACGAAAACGCTTGGGGTCACCCTGTTCCGCTAACTTGGCGACCTGAGGGCCGCCAGGGTAGGCCAGTCCGAGCATCTTGGCGGCTTTATCAAAGGCTTCACCTGCCGCGTCATCCACCGATTCGCCGAGCAGTTGATAGCGACCCAGCCCTTGAACTTCGACGAGTTGGGTATGCCCCCCGGAGACCAACAGTGCAACGAAAGGGAACTCGGGTGGTTCGTCTTCCAGCATTGGTGCCAATAAATGGCCTTCCATATGGTGTACGCCGAGCACAGGGATGTTCAAGGCGCGCGCCATGCCATGGGCGGTGCTAGCGCCCACCATTAATGCGCCGACCAAGCCGGGGCCGGCGGTGTAAGTGATGCCATCCAGATCGCGGCGCGTCAGCTTGGCGTCGCTGAGCACTTGCTCAATCAACGGCAGCAGTTTGCGGGTGTGATCGCGAGAGGCGAGTTCGGGCACTACGCCGCCAAATTCGGCATGCATGGCGATTTGGCTATACAGCGCATCGGCAAGCAGCCCCTGGCCGCCGGTTAACGAGGTGTCGTAAAGCGCGACACCTGTTTCGTCGCAGGATGTTTCAATGCCCAGAACTCGCATAAAGTGGGACTCTCAAAGGCTATTCAAAAGATATAAAGATGAAAACTGAAGGGCGCTAGTCTAGCATTATCGCCGTAGGTCAGCGTAAGCATTTGCAAAGATGGTCAACGGCGACTAAACTACTGTGCGCTGTAAAACTGGGTCGTACACCGTGTTCTAAAATGTAATTTCGCAGTGTACGTACTATCCGAACTCAAGACTCCTTAAGGTAGGTGAGTGCTTAATGCCTTCTGTAAAAGTACGTGATAACGAGCCGTTTGACGTCGCCCTGCGTCGCTTCAAGCGTTCTTGCGAAAAAGCCGGTGTTCTTTCTGAAGTACGCCGCCGCGAGCACTATGAGAAGCCGACTGCTGAGCGTAAACGCAAAGCGGCAGCTGCCGTAAAACGCCACGCTAAGAAAGTTCAGCGTGAGCAAAAGCGTTTCGAACGGCTCTATTGATCCGTACCCGAGGGGGCCGGAGCAGTTAGCTGGCCGTCTCAAGAGGGATGCCAAGCGGCCGCCACTAGGTGGCCGTTTGTTTTTGACTGTTGTTTTTAAAGCCATCGTTTTCCAAAGCTGTCGTTCAAGACCGTCGCTGTTTACGATGATCTGATCTGGCAATGGGTCTGATGACCTTGGGCAGTGTCTTAAAACTGGTTTTGACCGGTTTTAAAAACTGTTTTTAAACAGGGCTTTTAAAAAACAGTCTCGAAAGTTAGCGCTTTGCGCGAGGATGCCCGTAGTTCATGGCAGGCCAAATTCCACAGCGTTTCATTGATGACCTGTTAGGCCGCGTTGACGTGGTCGAGGTGGTTGGTGAGCGTGTGCAGCTTAAAAAGGCTGGCCGTAACTATTCCGGGCTATGTCCCTTCCATCAAGAGAAAACCCCATCGTTTACCGTCAGTGCTGATAAGCAGTTTTATCACTGCTTTGGCTGCGGAGCTAATGGTAATGCACTACGCTTCTTGATGGAGTACGACAAGCTGCCGTTTCCTGAGGCGGTAGAGCATTTGGCCGGTCGTCTGGGTATTGAAGTGCCGCGTGAAGGTGCTGATGACCCGCGTGCCCAGCAGCGGGAAAAGAAGCGCAAAGAGGGCGTTAACCTGCTCGAACTCGCCGCCAGTTTTTATCGCGAGCGATTAAAGATGCAGGAGGGCCAGTCTGCCCAACGCTATTTGTCGGGTCGGGGACTCTCAGACGAGGTGATCAAGACCTATGGCATTGGCTATGCCCCAGCGGGTTGGGAAGCGCTAAAACAGCACCTCAGCGAGCGTGGTATTGGTGAGCCAGTGCAGGTGGAGTACGGCCTGCTGATTCACCGTGAGGATACTGGGCGTACCTACGACCGCTTTCGTGACCGGGTAATGTTCCCCATTCGCGATTTGCGCGGCCGCACGATTGCCTTCGGTGGTCGAGTGATGGGTGATGATCAGCCCAAATATCTCAACTCACCGGAAACGCCCGTGTTCCATAAAGGTCGTGAGCTTTACGGCTTGTATGAGGCGCGCCAAGCCTCGAACAAGCTTGAGCAGCTGGTCATGGTCGAAGGCTATATGGATGTGGTGGCGTTGGCGCAATACGGTATTCATAACGCTGTGGCGACGCTGGGTACCGCCACCACGGAAGACCATTTGACCCGCCTGTTTCGACTGGTGAGTCGCGTAGTGTTCTGTTTCGACGGTGACCGTGCGGGAAGACAGGCGGCTAGCCGGGCGTTGGAAACCTCGCTGCCGCAAATGATTGACGGTCGTGAAGCGCGCTTTCTGTTTCTGCCCGAAGGTGATGACCCGGACACCCTGGTGCGCCGTGAAGGCACCCAGGCTTTTCAGAATCGCGTGACCTGTGCCATGCCGCTGTCGGAGTTTCTATTCGAACAGGCGGCCCAAGGGCGCGACTTGAATACCGTGGAAGGGCGTGAGCGGTTTGCCAGTCAGGTGCTCGAAGCATTGAACAAAGTGCCTGAAGGCATGCTCAAATCGCTACTGCTGGAGTCATTGGCAAAGCGAAGCGGGTTGGCGCAAGAGCAGTTGAAAGCACTGCTCGAAAAGCGTGTCCAAGCGTCGCGGCGATCCGTCACCCAAGGTGATGTTTCGCAGGAGCAGGCAGAGCAGGTGGAGCCCGATTCGGCCTCATCCTCCATGCCCGGAGCCGTTTTGGCAGCGCCAGCCCGCTCATCGCGCTCACGGTCTCAGGCGCTCTCCCCGGTTGGGCGTATCGTGCAGCTGTTATTGCATGAGCCCAATCTGGTAGCCACGCTCCCTGATCATTTGGAGTGGTTGCCGGAAGATGACGATGCGCCGCTATGCCGCGAGCTGATTGAACTGCTCAAGGCGGGGCGCTACCGCAGCCCGCAGGTGGTGTTGGCGCATTTTCAAGGCAGCCAGCAGGGGCAGGCCTTGGCTGCTTTCGCTAAGCGCGAGCTATTGATTCCCAAAGCAGATCGGGAAGCAGAGCTGAAGGGTTTGGTGGAACACTTGCAGTACGTTCAGCGTCAGCGTTCTCCCCAAGAGGAGTACACGGCGTTGCTGGCGCAGGAGCGCGCCGGGCAAAAGTTGGATAAGGAGCAGCGCCAGCGTTTGGCAAGTTTGGTAATGGAGCTTGCCCAGCGCCAATAAGGCGGTGTCTTGGGCGATGGGGGTTGAATTCCTAACGTTTCAGCACCAGATATAGGGTCAGTCGCCAAACGTTGGCCTAACCGAACAAACTAACACACCTGAATTACCGCGCAAATACGTTGGGCTGGAAAATTTCCTGCTTTTTACGCTATACTGTACGGCTTGTTGAGTTTAATCGATTCAGCGCTCCAGGTGTTTCATTCTTCTTCGTCGAGATAGGGTTTCTATGGCTGGAAATGCGCAGCAGCAGTCGCGTCTGAAGGAGTTGATCGCTCGAGGCAAGGAACAGGGCTACCTGACCTATGCCGAGGTCAACGACCATCTACCCGAGGATATCGCCGACCCGGATCAAGTGGAAGACATCATTGGCATGATCAACGACATGGGTATAAGTGTCGCTGAAGAAGCGCCAGATGAAGACACTTTGATGATGTCGGATCAATCCACGGACGAGTCCGCTGCGGAAGAGGCCGTAGCGGCTCTTGCCGCCGTGGAAAGCGATGTAGGCCGCACCACTGACCCCGTACGCATGTATATGCGTGAAATGGGCACGGTTGAGCTTCTGACCCGTGAAGGCGAAATCGAAATCGCCAAACGGATCGAAGAGGGTACCCGTGAAGTGATGTCGTCTCTGGCCTATTTGCCGGGAGCCGTCGCGTCTATTTTGGACGCCTATGACGCCACCCAGGATGAAGAAGCGCCGGGGCGTCTTTCGGATCTATTTTCTGGTTTCATCGATCCCGATGAAGGCATTCCCGGCGTTGCCGAAGCAGAGGTGCCCGAGCCAGAGCCTGAGCCTGAAATTGACGACGACGTTGAGAGCGACGGCGACGATGAAGACGAGGACTCTACGGCCAGCGAAGGCGGCCCGGATCCCGAAGAGGCCCGTGCGCGTTTCGAGCAGATTCGCGAGCAGAACGCCTTGGTCGAAGCGGCGTTTGCCAAGCATGGTCGTGGCAGTCCCGAGCTTAAAGCTGAGCAAGCCCGCTTGGCGGTGCTTTTCTCGCCCATCAAGCTGGTGCCTAAGCACTTCGAGCGCTTGGTCGGTCAGGTGCGCATCAGCGTTGAGCAAGTGCGTGCCCAAGAGAAAGCGGTCATGCAGCTGTGCGTGAAAAAAGCCAAGGTGCCGCGTAAGACGTTTATCAAGTCGTTTCCTGGTAATGAGTCGAGCAAAACATGGCTGGATGAGTTTCAGGCAGCGCAGAGCAAGTACGCCGACCGCCTTGAGCCGCTGCGCGCCGACATCGCCCGTGCCCAGCGCAAGATCGCCTTCGAAGAGGATATGGTGCAGCTCTCGGTTGCCGACCTTAAAGAGGTGAACCGCAAGCTCTCTATTGGTGAGGCGAAAGCCCGTCGCGCCAAGAAAGAGATGGTTGAGGCTAACCTTCGCTTGGTGATCTCGATCGCCAAGAAGTACACCAACCGTGGTTTGCAGTTCTTGGATCTTATCCAGGAAGGCAATATCGGCTTGATGAAAGCGGTCGACAAGTTCGAATATCGCCGTGGCTATAAGTTCTCAACCTATGCCACCTGGTGGATTCGTCAGGCAATTACCCGCTCGATTGCCGATCAGGCGCGCACCATCCGTATACCGGTGCATATGATTGAGACGATCAACAAGCTCAATCGCGTATCGCGCCAGATGTTGCAGGAAATGGGTCGTGAGCCGACGCCGGAAGAGCTCGGCGAGCGTTTGGAAATGCCGGAAGATAAAGTTCGTAAGGTGCTCAAAATCGCCAAAGAGCCGATCTCCATGGAGACGCCGATTGGTGATGACGATGATTCACACCTGGGTGACTTTATCGAAGACGGTACCATGCTACTGCCCATTGATATGGCCACCGGTGAAGGGCTTATCGAAGCAACGCGCAACGTGTTAGGCGGCTTGACCGCCCGCGAAGCGAAGGTGCTGCGCATGCGTTTCGGTATCGATATGAACACCGACCATACGCTGGAGGAGGTGGGCAAGCAGTTTGATGTAACTCGCGAGCGAATTCGTCAGATTGAAGCCAAAGCGCTGCGTAAGCTGCGTCATCCCAGCCGCTCCGAGCCGCTGCGTTCGTTCCTTGACGAGTGAATGCCGTAAGTTTCGAATGGTGAGTGGTAGATAGAAAGCAAAAAGCCCGTCGTTCTCAGAACGGCGGGCTTTTTTTGTGTGGATGATGGTGGGAGGTGATCATTGCTGCGCTTAAGCGCAGCAATTGGATGCTGTAACCATAGAGTTTAAATAGTTGTCTGCCGGGCTTTGTAAATGCGATGGGCTAGTAGCAGCAACTCCAGGGTGGCGATCAGAATTAGGCTATAACCGAGTAGCTCGACGACTTCTTCAGCTACGCTCTTGAAGGTTCCTGAATAGCTGTCTTCAAGAATAGCTTGCCAAAACTCCTGCCGCCCATACAGGCGCGAGAATATATAAGTGGTCAGCACGCCTGCCGTAAACAAACCAAAGGCGAAGGTGTTGCTGTAATGAGCGAACTCCGCGAGAAAGTGTTGGCGCTGCTTAATCACCCAAAAGAGCGATGGGAGAATAATCAGCGCAACAAGCACCTTCCAGGTGTTATGAGCCACATAGTTATCTAAAAAGTGATCTTGTTCGCGCACCAACGAGGCGGCCACAAATGCCAGCAGCAGAAGCGTGACGGTGGGCCATACTTTAAGTACTTGGCGAATATAGATCAGCATTGCACAGCAGGTGGCCAGCACCAACGTTTGGGTAAATTCAGTAAAGCCCAGCTCAGAAAAGCGTACTGAGGGGAGATAAAGTGCTTCTAAGTAGGCACCTTGGGCAATCGCACCGATAAACAGTACGTACAACACCGCACGCACTAAAATGGTTTGAAACCCGATGGGCCAAGCAGGGGGGGAAGACATACCAACATCCTTTGTGGGTAAGCAGCGTCGCTATTCGCATATTAAAACATGCATGGGTGAATGTTCATTATATCGTCACACTTATGTGTTCGCACGTCGATATTGCGGTTAACCGCTCGACGTTTGGTTGTCAGCACTGCAAAGTGTCTAATCGGCAAGTAATAACAGCGTTGTGAGGTGTAACAGGCATGGCTATTAGTGTGTTTGATCTTTTCCGAATTGGTATTGGGCCTTCAAGCTCCCATACGGTGGGGCCAATGCGTGCGGCCCGCGACTTTGCCATGGCGCTTGAAGATACCAGCGTTACCCGGTTAGTGGTGAGGCTGCATGGCTCGCTTGCTGCCACCGGGGTGGGGCACGGCACCGACCAGGCAGTGATCATGGGGCTGATGGGAGAGGCGCCGGAAAGTATAGACCCGGACACGATTGCCGCGCGATTAAAAAAACTTGAAGAGGGTGAGTCGCTGGTACTTGCCAATGGTCAGGCAATCGCTTTTGAGGCCCGGAACGATGTCGAGTGGGATGAGGCGTGTCTGCCGTTTCATCCCAATGCCATGGTGCTGAGCGCCTATTGTGATGACACGCTGTTGGCAACCAATACGTTTTACTCCCTTGGCGGCGGTTTCTATGTCGATCAAGCTAAGGCTGAACAAGGCGAGGTTGGCGAAGATGCTACTGAACTGAAGTATCCCTTTAATACGGCAGCCGAACTGCTCATGCTATGTCAGCAGCATCAGCTGCGGATTAGCCAACTAATGCTTGAAAATGAAAAAGCCTGGCGTAGCGAATCAGCCATACGTGAAGAACTGCTGATCATTTGGCACGCCATGAGCGACAGCATCGAGAATGGCCTGCGCGCGACGGGCCATTTGCCCGGTGGATTAAATGTGCGCCGTCGAGCACAGCTACTCCATCAACAGTTGCTGCATCCGCCGAAAAATCAGCGGCTGATTGTGTCGAGTTTTACCGTGATGGATTGGGTCAATGTGTTTGCGCTGGCGGTCAATGAAGAGAACGCCGCCGGGCGGCGCATGGTCACCGCCCCGACCAACGGTGCGGCGGGCATAGTGCCTGCGGTGTTGGCGTACTATTTGAAGTTTGAGCCCGACGCTAGCGAAGCCGATGTGGTGGACTTTCTGCTGACCGCCGGGGCAGTAGGCATTTTATGCAAAAAGAACGCTTCCATTTCCGGTGCGGAGGTGGGGTGCCAGGGTGAAGTGGGCTCCGCCTGTGCCATGGCGGCCGCAGGGCTTGCCGAAGTGCTGGGTGGCTCGCCGGGCCAGGTTGAGAATGCCGCTGAAATTGGCTTGGAGCATAACCTCGGTTTGACCTGCGACCCGGTAGGAGGGCTTGTTCAAGTGCCCTGCATCGAGCGCAATGCGATCGCCTCCGTCAAAGCTATCAATGCTGCACGAATGGCGCTGCATGGCGATGGCGATCACTTTATATCGCTGGATAAAGTGATCCGTACTATGCGCGATACTGGCCGTGATATGCAGGATAAATACAAAGAGACCTCCAAGGGCGGGCTCGCTGTCAATGCCATCGAGTGCTAGGTCAGCGGGTTCCTGGGCAATAAGCTGTCAATGTTGGCGGCCAAATAGTCAACCAACTGGCGGATTTTGGGCGACAGGTGGCGGTGTCGGGGGTAGACCGCCCAGACGGCAGTATCATGGTGGCGAAAAGGCTCAAGCACGGCCACCAGCTCACCACTGGCCAGGTAGGGGCCAACATAATAGTCGGGCAGTTGAGCAAGCCCTAGCCCTTTAAGTGCGGCATCTAATAATGCAGGGCCGGAATTACCGCTCCAGCGCCCTTCTACGCGCACCTCACGTCGTTGACCGTTCACTTCAAACAACCAATTAGGTCGTGAGCCAATCAGGCAGCGATGCTGGTTAAGCTCGCTCAGCGTATGCGGGCGTGGCGCTTGGCGGAAGTAGCTTTGTGAGCCGACGATATACTCGCGGCGGTCGCACAGTCGCCTGGCGATTAGGCTCGAATCCTTTAATACTCCCATCCTGATGGCAATATCGTAGCCTTCCTCAATCAGTTCTACCGGACGGTTAGTAAAATGCATATGGACGTCCAGCTGCGGATGTAAACACTGAAAGTCATTAACCAACGGGGCGATAAAGCGCTCACCGAAGGTGGTGGCGGAGGTGAGTTTAAGCAGCCCATTGGGCTTGTCCTGGAGTTCACTAAGCGCCTGCTCGGCATCGCGTAGCCCATCAAATAGATGGCGACAGTGTTCAACGTAGATAGTGCCTGCGTCGGTTAAGCGGATCTGGCGGGTGGTGCGATAGAGCAATTGCACGCCCAGCTGGTTTTCGAGTTGACTGACCAAGCGGCTAATATGCGAGGTAGATACCTTTAAGTGGCGGGCCGCAGCAGAGAACGTGCCTAAACGCACTACCTCAACAAAGGCTTCGATACGGCTCCAGTGCTGCATGCCAACTCCTCGGGTTGATAGCGATTATTGCTGTGTAGCAATAATCTTGTGAGTGTATCCCGGTTTATCAAGAGCGCCTAGGTGGCTTACACTGTTAGTATCGCTGGCCTATCAATGGAGCCTTTTATTTATGCCTATATCTTTATCTCGGTGGTCTCGCGGTGCCCTAGCAGTGGCCGTGAGCGCTGGCTGGGCAGTCAGTGCTCAGGCGGAGCTGCCCACCCAGCAGCAGGAGCAGGCGCCAGGTTGGTTTCGCATGATGGTTGGGGAGTATGAGGTAACCGCGCTATACGATGGCCATACGGCTATTGATACCTCCTTGCTAAAAGGCATGGAGCAAGAAGATATTCTCCGCCACCTGGATGCGCTATTTATCGATGCAGAAAGTGGCATGCAAACTGCGGTCAATGCTTTTCTTATTCACACTGGTGAGAACCTTGTGCTGGTTGATGCCGGCTCAGCTGCCTGCTTTGGCCCCTCATTAGGTCAGGTGGAGAGTAACCTGCGTGCTTCTGGTTACTCGCCGGAGGATGTTGACACGGTGCTGATGACTCATCTGCATCCTGACCATGTGTGTGGTTTGGCCAATGAGGAGGGCGAAGCTGTTTATCCCAATGCTGAACTGCGTGCCAGCCAAGCGGATGCCGATTTTTGGCTGGATGAGGAGCGTGCGGCTGCGGCTCCTGAAGCCAATCAACCCTTCTTTACCATGGCTCAAGAGGCGGTAGCGCCTTATCAGGAAACTGACCGTTTCAACCCTTTTACGGCCGGTGATGAAGTGCTGATGGGTGTCGTTGCCCAAGATACCCATGGCCACACCGCCGGACACTCAAGCTTCATGCTGAACAGCGATGATGACGCCATGCTGGTATGGGGTGATGTGGTGCACAGTTACGGCGTGCAATTTGCCGACCCCACTGTGGCCATTGAGTTTGACTCAGACCCCGAGCAAGCCATTCGCACTCGAGAAGAAGTGCTCGAAAGCGCAGTTGAAGATAAGCACTGGGTCGCCGGTGCCCACATGCCATTTCCCGGCATTGGTCATATCGTAAAAGATGAAGAAGGCTACCGCTGGCTGCCGATTGAGTTTGGCCCAGTGGCAAGTGACGAGTAACGCCTTAGTTTTTGTTTTTGAAGTAATGAACGTTTAGGAGTCAATATGAAGTCACGCGCAGCTGTTGCACTGGAAGCGGGTAAACCGCTTGAACTGGTTGAGATTGATGTTGAAGGCCCTAAGGCGGGAGAAGTGTTGGTTAAGATGGCTGCGACAAGCGTTTGCCATACCGATGCTTATACGCTTTCCGGTGCTGATCCCGAAGGTAACTTCCCTGCGGTGCTGGGCCATGAAGGTGCCGGCGTTGTTCAGGAAGTCGGCGAGGGCGTCACTAGCCTTAAGCCAGGCGACCATGTGATTCCGCTCTACACCGCCGAGTGCGGCAAGTGTAAATTCTGTCTGTCGGGTAAAACCAACCTATGTGGTAGCGTGCGCGCTACCCAAGGCAAAGGGGTCATGCCCGACGGCACCTCGCGTTTCTCACTCGATGGCAAAATGCTTCATCACTACATGGGTACCTCCACGTTTAGTGAGTACACCGTGTTGCCTGAAGTCTCCCTGGCGGTGGTTTCAAAAGAAGCGCCCATGGATAAAATTTGTCTGTTGGGCTGTGGTGTGACTACCGGTATCGGTGCGGTGCTGAATACCGCTAAAGTAGAGCCTGGCGCCACGGTGGCGGTGTTTGGTCTCGGGGCTATCGGTTTGGCCGTCATTCAAGGCGCGGTAATGGCCAAGGCGGGGCGTATTATTGCTATCGACGTCAATGCTGATAAGTTCGAGCTGGCCAAGCAGTTTGGCGCCACCGACTTTGTGAACCCGAAAGAGTACTCAGACCCCATTCAGCAGGTCATTGTCGATTTGACCGATGGCGGCGTTGACTACTCCTTTGAGTGTATCGGCAACGTCAACGTGATGCGTTCAGCGCTGGAGTGCTGCCACAAAGGCTGGGGTGAATCGATCATCATTGGTGTAGCCGGTGCCGGTGAGGAGATCTCCACACGGCCGTTCCAACTGGTCACCGGACGGGTCTGGAAAGGCTCCGCTTTTGGCGGCGTAAAAGGGCGCAGCGAGCTGCCGGGCTACGTTGATCGTTATATGAACGGCGAAATCAATATCGACGATTTCATTACTCACGATATGCCGTTTGAGAAAATCAACGAAGCGTTTGAGTTACTGCATGCGGGTAAGAGCATTCGTACCGTGCTGCATTACTAGGCTCTGTGGCTCGATGCCGTGCCAGTGCAGGTTTCCGCGAGGGCGCTGTGAACCCATCCGTGGGCGCTACTTTTGACATCCCTGTCAAAAGACCCTCGCTTCAACCTACCCTGGCACTCCGTTATCGTGTGTTTTACAGACAGTCATTCGGCCTGTGCACAGCATTATTAAGTAGTATAGAAAGCACGTTTGAAACGCTAAAACGCGGTAGGGTAGACCTGCCGCGTTTGCTGCATTTAAAGGAACCTGCCCATGAGCATGAGTGAAACTCTAGAACTGGTGTCCGCCAACCGTAGTTTCGGTGGCTGGCATAAGCGCTACCGCCACTACTCCCGTGCGCTGGATTGCGACATGATCTTCGCTGTTTACTTGCCGCCCCAGGCGGAAAACGAGCGCGTACCGCTGCTGTGGTGGTTGTCGGGCTTAACCTGTAATGACGAAAATTTCATGCAGAAAGCGGGCGCTCACCGTATTGCCGCTGAGCTGGGCGTGGCGATTGTTTGCCCTGATACTAGCCCACGGGGCACCGACTTGCCCGGGGAGCATGAAAGCTATGATTTAGGCTCGGGTGCCGGTTTTTACGTGAATGCCACCGAGTCACCCTGGAAGTCCCACTATCGCATGTACGATTATGTGATCGAGGAGTTGCCTTCGGTGGTGCGTCAGCACTTCCCGGTCAATGGGCGCGAATCGATTAGCGGGCACTCAATGGGAGGGCACGGAGCGTTGATCCTGGCGCTGCGTCATCCAGGGCGCTTCCGTTCAGTGTCGGCCTTCTCGCCGGTGGTCAATCCGATGAACTGCCCTTGGGGTCAGCAGGCGTTTAATACCTATTTGGGAGAAGATCAGTCACGCTGGCGCCAGTACGATGCCTGCGAACTGGTTGCCAACGGTGCATCACGCCAACGGCTGTTTATCGACCAGGGCGAAGCGGATCAATTCCTGGAGGAGCAGCTTCAGCCAGAGCGTTTAGAAGCCGTTTGCGAAGAGCACGATCACCCGTTAACGCTGCGCCGCCAGCCGGGCTACGATCACAGTTACTTCTTCATTGCCTCGTTTATCGAGGATCATCTGCGCTATCATGCAGATCACCTCATGAAGCGTTAAGGATAACTGGATGCTCAATCGCTCGTTGCGCCGTTTTCTGCGTCTGCTATGGCGGATTGTTTGGCGCGGCGTGTTAGCGTTTGTGCTGCTGTCGGTCGCGCTGGTCTTGCTGTTTCGGGTCGTTCCTCCACCGGGGTCGATGGTGATGGTCGAGCGCAAAATTCAGAGCTGGATCCATAGCGATCCGATTCGCATACAGCGCGAGTGGCGAGGCTGGGATTCGCTCTCGGTAAACGCCAAACTGGCAGTGATCGCTGCAGAGGATCAGCGCTTTCCGCATCATAGCGGATTTGATCTGGTTGAATTGCGCCGGGCATTGCAGGCCAGTCAAGACGGTGGACGACTGCGCGGTGCCAGCACCTTGAGCCAGCAAACGGCTAAAAACGTTTTTCTGTGGACAGGTCGTAGTTGGACACGGAAGGGGCTAGAAGCGTGGTTTACGCTACTGATCGAGATACTCTGGAGCAAGCAGCGTATTTTGGAGGTTTATCTCAACGTCGCCGAGTGGGATCGCGGTGTATTTGGCCTAGAGGCCGCTGCTCAGCACTATTTTGGGGCCTCTTCGAGTTCGTTAACTGAACGCCAGGCAAGTCTTCTCGCGGCTATCTTACCCAGCCCGCTGACGCGCAGCGCCGCACGTCCCGATGCCCAGGTTGAGCGGCGAAGCCAGTGGATTCGCCAGCAGATGCGTAACTTAGGTGGGGCTGATTATTTGCAACATTTATAGCGGGCTTCATCCACACTAGTCGTATTTGGCATCGTCAATTTCTGCCAGGGCTTCTAGGTTGGGATAGGAAAAGTAATAGCCCTGCTGCATGGGAATGCCCAATGCCAGCAGGCAGCGCGACTCTTCGCGAGTCTCAATGCCCTCTGCAATCAGCTGTGTACCCAATGTCTCTGCTAGCGCCACCAGGCTACGCAATATGGCCTGGCGACGCTTGTCGCTATCGCATCCCATTACCAGGTCACGATCGATTTTCAGCGTATCGGGCCGCAGGTCGGTCAACAGATCGAGATTGGCATAACCGTTGCCAAAGTCATCCAGCGAGGTGGTAAAGCCCATTTCGCGGTAGCTCTCAATAATCGTACGCATATGCATACGATCATTGACCCGCTCGGTTTCGGTAATTTCGAAGTTGAGCCGTTCAGTGGGCCAACCAACACGATGCGCTGTTTCCAGGGTAGCTTGAATGCATGCCTGTGGTTCATAAACCGCATTGGGCAGAAAGTTAATGGAGAGGCGCTCCTGCATGCCCAGGTCGCTGGCTAGCTCAATGGCTTTGATGCGGCACGCCTGGTCAAAACGGTACATCAGCTCATCGGTCACCTGACCCAGTATTGAAAAAGCGGACTCGCCGTTGGTGCCACGTACTAACGCCTCGTAGTAAATAACTTGTCGCTGATTAACATTGACGATTGGTTGAAACGCCATGGTAAATGCAAAAGGTACCGGAGAATCGCAACGGTTACAGTGTCCGTTCACCCTGGCACAGTGGTGGTGTGCTGACATGTTTATCCAAGCCCTGGTTTACAAATATCGTTATCTTTTAGTCGCCTTATAGACGGGTTTCCGAATAACCATCACCACCCCAGTGATGGCGACCAACATCCCCACAAGCCCTAGCAGGGGAAGACGTTCGTCAAATAGCCACCACGCCTGAAGCGCCGTGACCGGTGGCACAAGATAAAAAAGACTCGCAACCCGCGAGGCTTCCCCCTTTTTAATCAAGGCCATGAGTAACAGAATAGCGGCAATTGAGAGAATCAACACCAACCAACCCAGCGTCAGCACAAAGGTGCTGCTCCACTCCACCTGGCGCGTCTCAAAAAGCAAGGCGCCAACGCCCAACAGAGCGCCTGCTGCCACGTACTGAATCACCGCCCCAGAAAGCAGCGGCATACTGGTGCAATACCTCTTCTGATAGAGCGTGCCCAGTGAAATCCCCATTAACGCAGCGGTAACACACAGTAGAGCGCTAACTCCGAAGCCATCAAATAGCGACTCACCCAGTTCAAGCTTACTGCCGAGCACTAAACTGATACCTATTAGGCCCAGGCCTAGCCCTACCCATTGGCGCCAAGAGAGCTGTTCACCTAATAGTGGCCCGGCGAAGGCGGCGGTCAGAAGTGGCTGCAACCCCACCAGTAGTGCCGCTAAACCAGCAGGCATACCTAAGTAAATGCCATAGAAGACTCCACCTAAGTAAGCGCCATGAACTAGAAAGCCTGATATGGCGATATGAGTCCATAACCTGGGTGATGAAGGCCAAGGTATTTGCATCACGACGACCAGCGGAATCAGTAGCAGTAGCGTGAACACAAAGCGAATAAACAGAAATGTAAAAGGTTCTGCATATGGCAGGCCGAACTTGGCGCCAATAAAGCCGGTGCTCCAAAGTAGAACGAAAAGTGCAGGCATGGCGGCAAGTCCTGCCGAAGGTAAGTCGTTTTTGTGTAACTTACTGAATATTATGGACATATTATTTCCGTGGTGGCGTGATAAACTCATCTTTAGGATACATTTGGTTCTTTTTGTTACCATCTTTTACATAAAGAGTTGAACCTGCTTGAACATGGCGCGTCACAGAAGGCACACACACAACGCAATATTGAGGTTTCTTCTATGCAACGTATGACTGCTCTGTTCTCCGCTGCCCTGCTCGCGACCGGTCTGATGGCTGCTACCGCCCACGCGCAGGAAGAGCAACAAGGCGCTGCACAAGATCCAATGGCAACCCAGCAAGCACCTGCCCAGGATTTTTCTGACGACCAGCTCCAGCAGTTTGCTGATGCTTCTCAAGAAATTGCGGTTATTTCCCAGGAATATACCCAGCGTCTGCAGGAAGCGGAAGACGAATCAGCGCAGCAGGAAGTGCGCACCGAAGCTAACGACCGCATGATTGAAGTGGTCGAAGACAGCGGGCTAGATGTTGATACTTTCAACGCTATCGGTCAATCCATTCAGCAAGACCCTGAAATGATGCAGCGTGTTCAGGAAATGGCTAACCAGTCGTAAGCTGTACTGCTGAAAGTAACTGATGTCGATTTACTGATTTTTTTATATCGCTAATATAGCAGTTTTTATTTAGCAGAGTAATTATCAGTATGGCTTAGGCCAGCAAAGCCCGGTGCTTAACTGCACCGGGCTTTTTTATGCAGCTTGTTTCGCCAATGGGCAGTTTTATTATACTGAGTGGGGTTTACCTGACTTAGCCTTCCCGCCACACTTTAGTATTGTGAGTAGATTCTCCAGCCCATTGACCGGTATGCCCGAGGAGTCCGTATGGATGTCGAACTGTTAGAAATACGCCAACATATGGGACGGTTCCCGCCTTTTGATGGGCTATCGGATGATCTTCTTGATGCCATCGCTGAACAGGTCGAAGTGAGTTACTTCAAAACCGGCAGCAACATATTAGCGCTCAACGAGATGCTCAATGATCTCTGTTATATCCGTAGTGGCGCTGTGGAGGTTTATCGTAGCCAAGGAGAACTGTATAACCGCCTGGGTGAAGGCGATATTTTTGGTCATTTCAGCCTGCTGCGTAACCACAAAGTGCGTTTTCCTGCCCAGGCTATTGAAGATACGCTGATCTATTTTATCCCCAAGGCGGTTTTCCTCAGGCTGTGCGAGGAGGATGACCATTTTGCCGATTTTGTCGAGTTGGAGCGGCCGCGGCTAGAGAGTGCCGCTGAGCAGCAAAAGAAATCCAACGACATGATGGTCACAAGGATACGCAAACTGATAACCCGTTACCCGGTGATGGTGGAAACGTCTACCAGCGTTCAGCACGCCGCGCAGCAGATGAGCGACGCCCAGGCTTCTGCGCTGCTGGTATTAAAAGAGGGGAGCGATAACCCGCGCTACAGCTTTAAAGATAGCGAAGGTCAAACTTGGCAGATGTGCGGGATTTTAACCGACAGTGATTTTCGTACCCGCGTTGTGGCCGAGGGGCTATCACCGCAAACCTCGGTCGGTGAGGTGGTTTCCTCGCGGCTAATTACCATTCAATCGGATGCCTCTGTTTATGAGGCCATGCTGACGATGCTGCGCAGTAATGTGCACCACCTGCCTGTCTTGTATCGTCAGCGCCCGGTGGGCGTGGTGCATCTCTCCGATATTATTCGCTATGAAACCCATAGTGGCCTCTATCTGGTCAGCAATATTTTCAATCAGTCCAGCGCCCAGGGGCTGGCACGCTTGGCGCCGGATGTGAGCGCGGCGTTTGTGCGTATGGTGCAAGAGGGGGCTAACTCGCAAATGGTAGGTAGCGCCCTTTCCACGATCGGACGCAGCTTTACTCGGCGGTTGCTGGAAATGGCTGAAGCAGAACTTGGCCCTCCGCCGGTGCCTTACTGCTTTATGGTGAATGGTTCTATGGCCCGCAATGAGCAGAGCATTGTCACTGACCAGGATAATGCGCTGATCCTCTCCGATGAGTTTATTCCAGAGCAGCATGATGACTATTTTTACGCCCTGGCAAAAATCGTTAGCGATGGTTTAGATGCCTGCGGCTACACCTACTGCAAGGGTGATGTGATGGCGACCAACACGCAATGGCGTCAGCCCCTCAGCGTTTGGAAGGAGTATTTTCAGGATTGGATGGCCAACCCTACGCCGGAACGGTTGCTGCATAGCTCGATTTTCTTTGATCTGGATAGTTGCTACGGCGAAGACCTCTATGTGGAAACGTTGCAAGATTTGATTGCCGAGACAGCGCCAAAATCACCGCTTTTTTTAGCCGCCATGGCTCGCAATGCCTTAAACCGTACCCCGCCGCTGGGGTTTTTCCGTACTTTTGTGATGGAGCAAGATGGCAAGCACAACAACTCTATCAACTTGAAGCGTCGAGGGACGGCGCCGATGGTGGATTTGGTGCGTATTCACGCCTTAGCCTGCGGCTCCAAAGCGCAGAACTCCTTTCAGCGCCTGAATGACATCAGCAAGACCCAGCTGTTGGCGACTGGGATGAGTGACAAGCTAAGCTATGCGTTTGAGTTTTTATGTATGTCGCGGATTCGCCATCAAATGATTGATCTACAAGAGGATCGCCTGCCGGATAACAATATCGAGCCTGAAAACGTGGCGGATAGCGAGCGGCACACGCTGAAAGATGCCTTCCAGGTGCTCAGCAACGCACAAAAATTTCTGAAATTCCGCTATCCCATGCCTGCCCAGCGGCAGGGACGCTAAGATGCTCAATATACGCCCACGCCAAAAAATCGTACAGGCCGATTGGAAGGGCTATATGGCCCAACGGGCGCAACAAGCGAAAAATCCTGCCCTTCAGCAATTTTTTGGTGCGTCGTTGCCTGATCCTGAAACGCCCATTTCTGAAGTGCCTATGGTGGCGCTGGATATGGAAACCACAGGACTGGATGAGAGGCGACATGCGATTGTCAGTATTGGCCTCGTGCCCTTCACGTTAAATCGTATCAAATTGGCAGAGCGGCGCTATTGGGTCGTGAACCCTTCGCGGCCGCTCGCAGAAGCCTCAATTACCTACCATCACATTACCCACTCGGAGATTGCCCAGGCGCCGGACTTAGATGTGATACTGGACGAACTCCTGGCCCAGCTAGCAGGTCGCCTAGTGGTGGTTCATTTTCGCAATATTGAACGCCCCTTTTTGAATGCAGCTGTCAAAGCCCGACGTGGGGAAGGGGTGCTGTTTCCGATGATTGATACCATGTCGCTGGAAGCGCGGATGCACCGCCAAACCCTATGGGCGCGGTTCCGCCGCTGGCTTGGCCGCCCACCGGTTTCCATCCGCATGCATGCGAGTCGTGAGCGCTATGGCTTGCCCCCTTATCAAGGACATCATGCCCTGGTGGATGCGTTGGCCACCGCAGAGCTATTGCAGGCGCAAATAGCGACCCATTATCGACCTGAAACGCCATTGAAAGATATTTGGTGTTGATGCTTAGCTGTCATCATACCAACAAAAACGGGCAACCCATTGGGTTGCCCGTTTACTAGCTACATTTGAACAGTACCAGCAAGCTTTAAACTTAGGGTTGGTTTAAAACCGTGGTCGGTTCAAAGCAGCGCTAGACAGCTTTAGGTTCGCTCATCAACCCCTTGATAATGGCATAGCAGGCCACTAGCAGAATGATGGTGAACGGGAAGCCGGTAGAAACTGCCATGGTTTGCAGCGCTGTCAGACCACCGCCTAGCAGTAGCGCAATGGCAATCGCGCCTTCGATGATCGCCCAGAAAACGCGCTGTGGCGTCGGCGCATCGACCTTACCGCCAGCGGTGATGGAATCAATCACCAGTGAACCAGAGTCAGACGACGTCACGAAGAACACGATGACTAGCACAATGGCTACGAATGAGGTGATTTGCGATAACGGTAGCTGCTCGAGCATTATGAATAGCTGCAGATCAACACCTGCATCGCGAACGGCCTCAATGCCTTGGCTGACGTACTGATCAATGGCCGTGCCACCAAACGTGGTCATCCATAGTACTGATACCGTGGACGGCACCAGCATCACCGAGACCAGGAATTCACGCACTGTACGGCCGCGGGATACCCGCGCGATAAACATACCAACATACGGAGACCAGGAGATCCACCAAGCCCAGTAGAAGGCTGTCCAGCCCTGGCTGAAGTTAGCGTCTTCACGACCAAAAGGATTCGATAAGGCAGGCAGATGAACCGCATAGTTCCAAAGGTTTTCAAAGAAGCCCGTGGCAATCATCAGGGTAGGGCCAACCGCAATTACAAAGAAAAGTAGCATTGCCGCAAGAATAATATTGATTTTGGAGAGCAGCTGTACGCCCTTATCAACGCCTGCCACGATTGAGCCGATGGCGATCATCGTAATACCGATGATCAATAGGATCATGGTGATATCACTTTCTGGCGCACCAAACAGGTAAGTGAGGCCTGCTGCTGCTTGGGTTGCCCCTAAACCAAGGGACGTAGCCAAACCAAATAAAGTGGCAAACACTGCCAAAATATCAATTACGTGGCCTGGCCAGCCCCATACGCGCTCACCCAAAAGGGGGTAGAACACAGAACGCATGGATAGCGGTAGGCCCTTATTGAAAGAGAACAGCGCCAGCGAAAGCGCGACCACAGCGTAAATCGCCCAGGGGTGCAGGCCCCAGTGGAAGATGGTTGCGGCCATAGCTAACGCTTCAGCAGCGGCAGCATTACCTTCCGCACCCGCTAGCGGCGCCCAACTGCCACCGTCAAATGAAGAGCCAAAGTGCGTCAGCGGTTCGTTAACGCCGAAGAACATCAGGCCAATCCCCATGCCCGCGGCAAACAGCATTGAAAACCAACCCATATAGGTAAAATCAGGCTTGGCATCAGCGCCACCAATGCGGATTTTACCTAGCGGAGAGAAGATCAGACCAATACACAAGATGACGAATATATTCGCCGCTAAAATAAAGAACCACGCTAGATTGCCGGTCAAAAAACCAAAAATAGCATCATAAATAGGCGCAATCGTGTCTTGCAGCGCTAGAGTTAGCACCACAAACAGCAGCACAATGATTGCAGAAATGCTAAATACCTTGCCGTGTAGGTCAAGATTGAGGCCCATAGCATTCGTGGTGATATTATCTTGGCCGATAACATAATCGGTATCGATCAGGTTAGCCGGGCCATCTGGGGCGGGTATACCCTCAGAGACCGGCTCATCAGGCTCATTTTTCGGTGTTTTGTCCATAAGTTTACTCCCTTAATTATTTTAAAAACGAAAGGCGGTTTTATTGAGCCAGACGAATTAAGAAGACAGAGGCGTTAGTGTGAGTTGCTACTTTGCCACCATGCGAAGGCATGACAATATCCAAATGCCGCGGCAGATGAGTTGCCATCATTACTAAGTCAGCCCCTACTTCGTCAATAGCTTTCTCAAGTAGTGTGTCGATATTCGCCATAGGGTCTGTTGAGCTGTATACCTTGCTACTTACCGGTTGACCATGAACCTTATGTCGCTCTTGCGCAAAAGCCTCGAGCTTTTGCTCATACTCCTGGGGAGTGCGGGCGACGCTTGTGGGTGTATTGGCCGTGACGCTGACATAGGTGATATGGGCGTCATATTGTTTGGCAAGGTCGGCTACAACGCTTAACGCGGGTTCCAGTGTTTCAAGGTGGGCAAGGTCTACCGGCACCATAATGTTATTAAACATGCCAAGCTCCCGAAATGACCTGTCACACTATCGAACTGCTTATAGTAGTGTGCTCATAACAATAGGTTGTACAAACTTAAACGGCTGGGCTGGGGCTTACGAAAGCCCCAGCCCAACCATCACTAACAAATACAATTTACCTAATCAAAATGGCATTAGCTATCAAGCCACTCTGCGACCACGTCCTGGTTATCTTCAACCCACTGCTTCGCATTCTCATAGGGGTCACTGCCATCTTCCTGGTTCATCAGCATGACCTCGCCCATCTGCTCAGGCGTCCACTCGAAAGCGTCGAGAATGGCATAGGCTTCTGGCATGTCGTCTTCCAGGCCTTGGCGAACCGCAGTGTGGATCTGCTCTGCACCGCCATAGACGTTCTCAGGGTCTTCTAGGTATTTGAGATCGAAACGGGCAAACATCCAGTGGGGCGTCCAGCCGGTAACAACAACGTCTTCTTCGTTATTAATTGCGCTGGCTAGGGCTGCCGTCATGGTAGCACCGCTGCCGCTACGCAGATCCAGCTCAAGGTCATAGGTATCCACAACCTCTTCGGAGAGCGCCATTAGGCCTGCACCGGGGTCAATACCGATGATCTCGCCATTAAAGCTGTCGGCGTTATCGTTAAGGTCAGCAATCGAGTCGACGTCAGTATACTCTGGAACCACAAGGCCCAGCTTGGTGCCGTCCAGATTGGGGCCGAGGTCTTCAATGCTATCACCCAGGCGCTCCATGTAATCGGCGTGAGTGGTCGGCAGCCAAGCGGCAACGATGGCGTCCGCATCGCCAGTGGAGAGGGCTTGGAACATGGCCGCCGCTGAGAGTGACGTTAAATCAACCTCATAGCCTGCTTGCTCAAGTACCGCGGCAATGACGTTAGTAGAAGCGACTTCGGAAGACCACTCCACGTAGGCCAAGTTAACCGTGCCTTTCTCTTCTTCGGCCTGGGCTGCGCTGCTGACGGCAACGCCTGCACCTGCTAGCAGTGCCAGTGAAGCAAGACGGATACGAAGGTTCAATGTGCGATGTTTCATTCACTTTCTCCCTTGGGTATAAATTTATAAACGTACACAATCATCAACAAACACAGCTGCTGCAGAATACAGCATGGTGAGCAAAGAGCGACTTAGCAAGCAAATGACTCAACGCTGCCGCTCCTGCTGTTTTGCTTTAGGGTTTAACTCTATTTGCGCGTTTTCCCTACTGACGTGTTTTTCTAAGCGATTGGGTCAGGCGGTCAAGCAGCATGGCCAGGATGACCACCGCGATACCCGCTTCAAAGCCATCGCCAGGGCGCAAGCGCTGAATAGCGCGCCATACTTCGCTGCCTAGACCATCCGCACCAATCATGGCGGCAATAACCACCATGGAGAGAGCTAGCATAATGGTCTGGTTGATACCTGCCATGACCGTGGGCAGTGACAGCGGTAGCTGTACTTTGAATAGCTTTTGGCCACGGGTGGCACCGTAGGCGTCGGCGGCCTCAATCAACTCCACCGGTACTTGGCGAATGCCCAGCGTAGTAAAGCGAATAGCCGGGGGCATTGAGAAAATCACCGTGGCAAAAATCGCCGACACCGAACCAATCCCGAAGAATGGAATAGCTGGAATCAAATAAACGAACGCTGGCATGGTCTGCATAAAGTCCAGAATCGGCATAATGACCCTGTAAAGCCGATTGGAGAGCGCCGCCGCAATGCCTACAGGTAGTGCGATGACCACGGCCACCATGGTAGCGAACACTACCAGCGTGAGCGTCTCAATCATCGGGTTCCAGAGGCCCAGGTTCCAGATCAGAGCCAAACCGGCGACGGCGCCGATTGCTAGACGAGGGCCCGCCAGCTTCCAGCAGAGCAGCGCGATCAATGCGAGTAGCGCCCACTCGGGCAGCCACATCAAACCGTCGTTTAAAACATCGATGCCGGTTTGAGTAAAACGAGAGATGCCCCGGGTAACCATAGAGTATTCGCTGGTCAACCAAGTCAGGCCGCCTTCAATCCAATCGCCTAGTGGAATGCGTGGGATATCCATTATTGCTCTCCTGCTCGTGCCAGTTCGTCGAGTACAGCGCCTTTTACCACTACGCCGAGTAACTGTTCCTGCTTATCAATGACGGCGATAGGGAAGCTCTTTTCACTAAACATGGCGAACAGATTGTGCAGCGGCTCATCCATCGGGACTTTGCGGAAATCCTGAGTTAAGTAGGGGATGATCGAATCGGAACCCTCTTGAATGGCCCGGCCGGCGGCGTCGGCCTCTAGTAGCCCGAGTAAGCGGCGATCGCGATCAACCACATAAATGGAGTCGATAGCATGGTCGCGCATGCGGTGTAGTGCTGTGCGTGGGCCATCGCTTTCTCGCGCGGTGGAGCGCAGTGGCCGCATGGCGCTCTCTGCGGTCAGGATACGCGCTCGGTCAACGCCTTCGATAAAGCGTCGCACGTAGTCATCCGCGGGCTTGGTCAGAATCTCTTCCGGCGTGCCGATCTGCACCACTTCGCCATCTTTTAGCAGCACGATACGGTCGCCAATGTTGAGCGCCTCATCCAAATCGTGGGTGATGAAGACCGTGGTCTTTTGCATTTTGGATTGCAGCTGCAAAAGCTCTTGCTGCATGTCTTTACGAATTAGCGGGTCAAGCGCTGAGAAGGCTTCATCCATTAACAGCACGGTGGCATCGTTTGCCAGTGCGCGGGCTAGGCCAACGCGCTGCTGCATACCGCCTGAAAGCTGATTCGGGTAGGCGTCTTCCCAGCCCTCCAGGCCCACTTGCTTCAATGCAGTATGAGCAATTTGGTGCCGCTCTGATTTCTCTACGCCGCGAATTTCCAAACCGAACTCGGCATTTTGCTGCACAGTGCGGTGGGGAAATAGCGCGAAATTTTGAAATACCATAGAGAAGTGGCGGCGGCGGCACTCCAGCAACGCTTTCTCTTTCAGCGTCGGGATGTTTTCGCCGTCGATAATGATTTCACCTTCGGTGGTCTCAATCAGACGGTTAAGACAGCGGATCAAGGTCGATTTGCCTGACCCCGAAAGTCCCATGATGACGAGCAGCTCGCCTTCATAGACATCAAATGAAATATTGGATAGCCCTAGCGTCTGGCCGGATTTCTCCAGAATTTCGGGGCGCTTCATTCCCTGATTACGTAGCTCAATGGCTTTTTGGGGGTGCTTACCAAAGACTTTACTTAATCCGCGAACTTTAATTTTGACGGGTCGTGTCTCGTCCATCGGCGATGCCTTTTTGTTGAGCTGAATGAGCGTGTGTCGTTATTACACCATTCATAAAGAAATAAGAACTTGGGTCGTATAATTTATTAAAAATTATTATACATAGCTAGGGCCAGTGTGTCACAACGGCTCGCTCAATGGGGCAATTAACGTTACATGTGTCATTTTTTACCCATCTAAGAGGGTTTGCTGTACACGCATGCCGATGAATTTTATTTTTTCAAGTATTTGATTTTAATTAATTATCTGTGTTTTTTATATATTTGGCACGTAAAGTGAATAAGATGGTTGTAGGCAACATGATATATGTACAAAGTTGGTTTGCGTCTATCCAGTAAGGTGTTTAGAAACATACGGTGTTAGCAATGGAGGTGGGAATTATGGACAAGCAACATGACCGCATTGAGAGTAAGCAAATTTCTAATCGCCCACGTTGGTTAACGCTGTGCATGATGGCGACAGCAGCAAGTGTCCTAGTATTAGCCGGTTGCGGTGACAATGAAGAAGCAGCGCCGCCTGCTGAAGAGTCTGCGCCATTAGAGCAAGATGCTACTTCTCAGCCAGAAACGGGTATGAGTGAAGAGCCGTCGATGGAACAGGATCCAGGTTTAGATCAAGAGCCTGCTGCAGAGAATAGTACGACCCAATCTGAAGGCACGATGTCTGAAGAGAGTACTCTGCCAGAAGACACGATGGATGAGCCCGCGGAAGGCACTATGAATCCTGATGAAGATGAGCCAGGGTTTGGTGAAGGTACCGAGCCCATGCCAGGCGCGGATGAAGACGACGAAAATGCAACCAGTAATTAATTAGTTAACTGATTTATGTGCCCGTTTGAGTAAGTGTACCGCTCCCTACGATGGTAAATTGACCCAGCTGTTTGTTCCCTGCGGCTGCTCCACACGATTTACCATCCTTTACGCCCCCGCGCCCGCGGGGGTTTTTTTTACCTACTTTTAGCTAACGTGTTTAGTTTCGCGATCTGCCGTGCCGTAGCGGTTACTCTTCATTATCTTCCAGGCGACGATAGAGCGTCCGACGAGCAATCCCCAGCACCTCAGCAGTGCGCCGCTTGTTGCCACCCGTAGCTTCTAACACTTTGTTAATATAGCGCTTTTCGACTTCTTCTAAACTGGGCCAGCGGATCGGTGGCGGGGTTGGCATTTGACCTCCCGCCAGCACTTCGCCGCTGACGGCAGGCACTAAAGGCGTACCGGTTTCCACCGCTGATTGCTCGCGCAGCCGTTCGGGCAGATCTTTATAGCTGAGCGAGCCATCTTCGCTTAGGGTGACGGCTCGCATAATAGCGTTTTCCAGTTCGCGAACGTTACCGGGGTAAGCGTAGTTGAGCAGGTTGTTGAGCGCTTCGGGTTCAATTTGCTCTATCTGTTTGCCCTGTGCCTCGGCATGCTTGTCGATAAGTGCAAACACAAGGTGTTCGATATCGGTGCCGCGTTCGCGCAGCGGTGGGATGCGTAGGGAGAAGGTTTCCAAACGGTAGAATAAATCGCTGCGGAAGTTCTCCTGCTCGATCTCTTTCTCCAGGTTGCGGTGAGTGGCAGCGATGATGCGTACATCCACCGGCTCTTCACGCTCCCCGCCTACGGGGCGTACGGTCTTTTCCTGTAAAGCACGCAGTAATTTAGCCTGCAGATTGATGGGCATTTCACCAATCTCATCTAAAAACAGGCTGCCGCCCTGAGCACTGTGGAAGAGCCCTTTGCGCGCTTCATTAGCACCGGTAAAGGCCCCTTTTACATGGCCAAAGAACTCACTTTCCATCAAATCCGCCGGAATGCTCGCACAGTTAACCGGTACAAAGGGCTGGTCATGGCGCGGGCTTTCCTGGTGAATGGCGCGAGCAAGTAGCTCTTTGCCGGTGCCGCTTTCCCCTAAGATCAGAATAGGGGCATCGCTTTTGGCAAGGCGGGAAGCGTCATGAAACAATGTCTGCATGACCTGGCTTTTACCCACAATGCCGTGGAAGTGACTGATATCCGTGTCGTGGAAAACCGCCAATCGTTGGCGTTCAAGGACACGAAATACGGCATCACGGATGGCATCAAGGTCTAACGGCTTGGTTAAAAAGTCGTCAGCCCCTAGCTTAAGTGCCTCAACCGCCTGGTCGATGGTGCCGAAAGCGGTAATCACAATAATACCCAGCTCACTGCCTGCTTGGCGGAGCTGCTGAAGCAGCTGAATACCGGTCATGCCCGGCAAGCGCACATCGGTAATTACCAGTGAGACGGTGGTGTGGCTAAGTAAGGCGATCGCCTCTTCAGCGCTGGGTACGCCGAGCGTTGTGTAGCCTGCATCCTGCAGCTCTTCTTCTAATAACTCACGTATAGCGGCGTCATCTTCCACCACCAACAAAGGTAAAAGGGGGTCCTGTTGGGTCACAAACGTTGTCCTCACGCGGATGCGGTTTCACTAGTAGGTAGCGTAATTTCAAATCCAGCGCCGCCTAGGGCACTGTCAAACACGCCGATCGTACCGCCGTGGTCGTTAATAATGCGATGTACCATAGAGAGTCCCAAACCGCTGCCTTGGCCGACCGGTTTGGTGGTGAAAAATGGGTCGAACACTTTATGGTGATGGGAGCTGGGTATCCCAGGGCCATCATCTTCCACCCATAGTATTATTTCGTGATCTTGCTGTTGGGCGCGAACTCGAACTCTGCTCACTTCGGGGGCTTGCGCAGCATTACGCAGCAAGTTCGTCAGCACCTGTACAATTTGTTGGCCGTTGGCGAGTAAGTTGGGTGTCGGCGACGGTAATTCAATGTCTAAACGAATATTGCGTGGCTCCAGCTCGTCTTCAACCAAATCGCGGGCATTCATAATAAGCTGATCAAGCGCCAGTTCGCCTTTCTCTACGTTATGTTGACGGCCTAATTCCATTAATTGGCGCACAATTTCAACGATGCGCTCGACTTCGCCACGAATACGCCCTAGCCGTGCGCGTTCGTCATCGCCAATAACATCGCGGCGAGCCAAACGCTGGGCCTGACCATTGATCACCGTTAGCGGCGCACCTATCTCATGGGCAACGCCGGCTGCCAATACGCCCAGTTCAGCCAGCTTTTTCGACTTGCGCAGGCGCTTTTCAAGCTCAATTTCGCGCCGCTGGCGATTTTCGATCTCTTGGTCTTTCTCGGCCATTGCATCCAGCATGCCATTCAAACCGGAGGCGAGATGGCGATATTCGATAGGGCCGTCTTCGGTGGCGCGTTGGCTGCGGTCACCTTTTTCAACCAGCTGCATTACGTGCAGCAGCCGGTTAAGCGGGCGCTCAATATGGCGGCGGAACCCCCACCAAATACTAAACACGATCCCGGCGGCGCCAATTACAAACACCAGTACGGCGACCACGCTGATAAAACCCGTATAGTTCTCAATGCCGGTATTTAGCCGATTAACCTGTAGTACCCCATATACAGTGCCATCTTGTGAGCGCAAGGGTGTCAACGCAGAGTAGTAATTCCACCCATCGTGCTGGCGATAGTTGCTATATAAATCATCGCGCTCGATGATTTGTTGAATCTCTTCACGGCTGAAAATATCTTTGCCGAGACCGAGTCCGTAAATATCGCGCCCTTCTGTATCAAATACATAGGCGCCGTAAATTCGATGGAAGGAGAACGCCGACTGTAGCGCTTCTTCAAGCGGCGTGTTGCTATCTGGCGTAACCGCATAGCTGAGCGACGAGCTCAGCGTACGGGTAATAATCTCCACTTCCGTTTGTAGCTTTGAGCGTACGTTATCTTCGAGCGACTTGATCGCCACTAAGCTAAAAACCACCAGGATGACAAACAGCGGCACAATCACCGTCAAAATAATCAAATTGCGTAGTCGCATGGGGTATCCATGGTGGTGTGAATACGTTTTAGTATCAGCCCGTAAATTTAAGCGCTACTGATTCGTTGGCGCTAAACGGTACAAACCGCCCTGAGGGTCGTCAGTGAGTAAGTAAATGGCGTCATCAGGGCCTTGGCGAACATCGCGAATGCGACCCACTTCGCCTTGTAAAATCAGCTCTTCTTCGGCGACACGGCCCTCTTCCAAGCGCAGGCGCAACAGCTTCTCGCTACCTAGTCCACCGGCCAATAAGTTGCCTTGCCACTCACCAAAGGCGTCGCTAGTCACTTCAGCAAGCCCGGCGGGGGCGAAGCGGCCTTCAAATACATACACTGGGTCAACCATGCCGGGGAGCGAATCTTCGCCAATCGGCTCGTTGGTTGCATAGTCATTGCCCTGGCTGACCTTTGGCCAGCCATAATTATTGCCCGCTTCGATATGATTCAGCTCGTCGCCGGTGCGGGGGCCATGCTCTGACGCCCAGGCTTCGCCGTTACTGAGCACGGTCATGCCTTGAATATTGCGATTACCCATGGAGTAAATTTCATCCAGGGTAGTATCATCACCGACAAAGGGGTTGTCATCGGGAACGCCACCAGTAGCGGTAAGGCGCAGGGTAGAGCCCGCGTGGTCATCGCTTGCCTGGGCGCGGGTTGGTTCACTGCCGCGGTCACCAATACTCATTAGCAGAGTGCCGTCGGGCAGCCATGCCAATCGCGAGCCGTAGTGGCGACCCGGCCCTGAGGCGCGATCCTGCTCAAATAAGTGCTCGACCTCACCTAGCTTGCCATCCTGCCATTTTACTCGTGATAACGCTGAACGGCTGTTATTGCCTTCGGGTTTGCTCCAGGTGAAATAGATCCAGTCGTTATCACCCTCGCCATTTACGCCTTCAAAATCAGGGTGTAACGCTACGTCTAGCAAACCGCCCTGGCCCTGATTGCTCACTTCTGGCATGCCTTCCAGCGTACTGGCTTCACCGCTTTCGGGGTCGACAAGTTTCAATTGCCCGCTGCGTTCGCTCACCAAGTAGCGGCCATCGGGTAAAAAAGCCACCGCCCAAGGGTGCTCAAAACCATCGGCGATACGCTCAATGGAAAGGTTTAAATGGTCGGTTTTCAGCGATTCCTGGACGACTTCCGCATTTGCCATGTTAATAGCGCCCGCCAGCACTAGCCCACTGATCCCTGCACAAACCGCTGGGGTCAGCGGGCGTTGGGTATGGTTGCTCTTGTTCATGTAAAGCATAGCGTGCCCTCTGGTGACGATAATCGTTGGCATCCTTGCCAGTAGTCTAGCAGTGACCCTTTAGCCACGTGTGGGTTCCACTATTACATCAGCAGGGCTAGCAGCGCGGGTAGGTAAAACAGCGCTAACAACGTTGAGCAGAAGACCAAGCTGGCGACATAAACGGGTTCGCGCTGGGCCCGCTGAGCAAAGAGATAATTGAATACCGCCACCGGCATACACATTTGAAGCACTAAAATGTTCTGTGCCAGTGGCGGAAGGCCCACCCAGCCAGCGATCAGCCAGGCGACCACGGCAGCGAGAGGCACACGCACCAGGCTAAATCCGAGCCCTGAACGCAGGTTTTTCACCTGAATGCTGGCCAGCGATACGCCCAGGGTAATAAGCATGAGCGGTACCGTGAACCCCGACATTAAGTCTACCGTATTCGCCAACCAGGGCGGCAGGGAAGTGTCCGTCAGAAGCAGCACCATGGAAATTGCAATGGCGTACACCGTGGGCGTTTTAGCAAGGGTTTTGAGGGGATTGCCTTGGCTATTAAGCACTGCGCCTAAGGTGAACTGAAACAGCGATACGGTCACCATCACCGTGATGCCGTAGGCAAACCCGGCGCTACCAAAGGCGTAGAGCACCACCGGTAAACCCATATTACCAGTGTTGGGGTACATCATGGGGGCAAGCAGCACTCGCCAACTGCGGCGCAACAGTTTTGCCACCACAAAAGTAGCGGCCCCCATGGTGATAATTACCAGTGCAGCGGCCAGCATCGTCTGACCAAAGGTGGTGGCATCGATATCGGCCCCCGCAAGAGATGCTAATACCAGTGAGGGTGTGCCGATGTTAAACACTAGCCGGGTGATAAAGTCGACCGGGTAGGGATGGCCTAGGCGTACCCACAGGTAGCCGAGCCCTGCACCCGCCAGCACAGGCGCCATGACGGCAAAAAGTTCGGCAAGCATTGGCTGTCCTTGGCAATCGTTAGCCACCTATTGTCGTTAATAAGCGGGCTAACTGGCAAGGCAAACACTCGAATTACCCTAAACAGCGACGGTTGACGTGCTCCACGGTGCGGGTACCTGGCTACGTAAAAACTCTAACAGCGCGTGGGTGCGGCGTGATTGGTGCCCGTAGGCGTAGAGCAGTGTAATGGGCAGGGGCACCGGCTCCCAGCCGGGGAGGCAGTTAATCAGTTCGCCTGGATGATGTTGTTCGCGCTTGGCGGTTAACCAGTGTGAGAGTAAGCCAATCCCTTGGCTGCGTGCGATGGCATCAATATGCAGGGCAGTGAGGTCTACCCGCAGCCGTGAACGGGGCGGGTTAAAGGTGTATTGGCCATGCTCTGGATGAGTGAGCAGCAGCCCATCAGAGGCAGAGCCCAACAGATCTATCCAGGCATGCTGGTTCAGTTCGTCGGGGTGTTGAGGCGTGCCAGCCGCCGCTAAATAGTGTGGGCTGGCATAAAGCCCGCGGGTTAAATGCCCCAAGCGCTCCTGGTTTAGCCCGCACTCATGCGTGGGCCCCAGCCAGACATGTACGCTATTGCTGTGCATTTTAGTGGGGGGCGTTTCTCTAGTGTGTAGCGTTAGCTCTACCTTGGGGTGGCGGTTTAAGAAGGCATCAATCGTACCGGGTAACCAGCTGCGCGCCAGGGCGCCGTGCACCTCAAGGGTTATTTCGCCGCTAATCTCCTCACGCAGCTCTGCCAGTGCCTCCTGGCTATGAGCCGCCATTGCCAACAGCTCGGTGCAGTAGTTGTGAAACAGCAGCCCTGCTTCGGTAGGAATTAAGCGGTTGGCCTGGCGGCGCAGCAGCGGCTGGTTAAGCCGGGTTTCTAGCTGGCTGATACGGCGACTAAGGGTCGATTTGGCTAATCCGAGCTTTTGAGCGCTGCGAGTCAAACTGCCTGTGCTCATCACATCGGCAAAGGCGGTAAGTTCGTCAAAGTCATACATGGTCAGGCCCACGGAAAAGGGTGAACGCTAATTGTGCCATTTTTCGGTGCGAATGAAAATAATAGGCATTTGTGTTCCGTAGAGTTGAACGTGCTGTCTCACCCCAGTGTGCAAAGAGTGTGTAAAAATATTAATGCTAATAATTCGCATTTAATGTGACGAATTCTCACACATATTGTTAACACACTATGAAGGACGAAGTTATGTCTCCCTGTTTGCGCCGTACGCTGCTGGCCAGCGCCATTTCTTCGCTTGCTAGTAGCGCTCTATGGGCACAAGATGCGCCCCGCTTAGACGATATGGTGGTAACCGCTTCAGGTTTTGAACAGCAGATTACCAATGCCCCCGCGTCTATCAGCGTGGTTTCCCGGGAAGAGTTGGAACAAGGCCACTATCAGAGTGTTACCGATGCGCTGCGCGATGTGCCCGGTGTGATTGTCACCGGCGGCGGGAGAGGGGATAACGGCCAGGATATCTCCATTCGTGGTATGCCTTCCCAGTACACCCTGATATTGGTCGATGGTCGCCCGCAGAATTCCCGTGAGTCCCGCCCCAATGGTAGCGCCGGGTTTGAGCAAGACTGGCTGCCGCCGCTACAGGCTATCGAGCGCATTGAAGTAGTGCGTGGGCCAATGTCGACGCTTTACGGCTCCGATGCCATCGGCGGGGTCATTAACGTGATTACCCGCAAGGTTGCGCAGGAGTGGCACGGTAATGTGCAACTCGACACCGTACTTCAGGAAAACAGCGACTCCGGCGATAGCCGCCAAGCCAACTTTTACCTGAGCGGCCCGCTGGTAGGGGATCGTTTAGGACTTCAGCTCTATGGCCGTGCCTCGCAGCGCGATGAAGACAATATCCTCAACGGCTATGAAGATAAAAGCCTGCAAAGTCTTACTGCACGGCTGAGTTTTGCGGCGACTGATAACCATGACTTCACTTTTGAGGCGGGTATTACCGAGCAGGAGCGCGAATCACTGATGGGCAACTCGGCGCCATCCGAGGGCTGTCGCGGCGGCTGCTCCGATAGTTTTAATGAGTTCACCCACCAGCATGTCGCTGTGACCCACAGTGGTCGCTTCGATTGGGGTACCAGCGAAACCTACCTGCAACGTGAGCGCAGCGAAAATAAATCGCGGGATATTGAAATCACCAACACTACCGCCAAAACCAGCGCTGTTATTCCGCTAGGCATGCATATGTTGACGCTAGGCGCTAACTACGAGGAAGAGTCGCTTGAAGATAGTACAACGAACAGACTGCCTGACTCTGATCGTAGTGAGATTGAGAATAGCCAATGGGCAATTTTTGTTGAAGATGAATGGATGCTTACCGATTCCTGGGCATTGACCGGCGGTTTACGTGTTGATGATGACGACAACTACGGTAGTCATTTAAGTCCACGTCTTTATAGCGTGTGGAATATGACGCCTGACTGGACGTTGAAAGGCGGCGTTTCAACCGGTTATCGGGCGCCTAACCTGCGCGAGATCACCCCTGACTGGGGGCAGGTCAGTCGCGGTGGCAATATTTACGGTAATCCTGACCTTGAGCCAGAGACCTCGCTCAATAAAGAGCTAGCCCTGCTTTACGCCAACGAAAGTGGATTAAGCGGCAGCGTCACGCTGTTCCATAACGACTTTGACGATAAAATTACCCGAATAGCTTGCCCCATCGATATCTGTACGGATGGCGCTAACCAGTTTGGCAGCGACCCGACTTATCGCGTTAACGTTGATGAAGCGGTGACTCAAGGCGTAGAGGCGAGTGTGGCTGCGCCGTTAACCGATACCGTTGAGCTAACGGCCAGCTACACCTATACCGATAGCGAGCAAAAAAGCGGTGAGTATGCCGGCGAGCCGTTAACACAGCTGCCTAAGCACCAGGTATCCGCCTCGTTAGATTGGCAAGTCTCTGCCAAGTTGAGTCAATGGACAAAAGTCACTTACCGCGGCGAAGAGAGCCAACCGACTACCGGCCCTTCGAGCAGTTCCATTGTGGCTCCTTCCTACACCTTTGTAGATGCAGGCGTTGGCTACCAGTTGAACGAAAGTACTCAACTGAGCGCGGGTATCTACAACCTATTCGACGAAACGATTGACTACGATGAGTACGGCTATGTGGAAGATGGCCGCCGGGTTTGGTTAGGACTCAACGTAGCTTTCTAAACGCTAGGTTCCCGTTATAAACGCAGTACAGCAGCGGCTATCCAGCGATGGCCGCTTTTTTTGGCTGTTAGGAAAGGTGAGGGAGGTAAACAAAAAAAGCCCCAGCGCATGGCCGGGGCAGAAGTCAGCATTGAAACAGTAGCGAGCTGAAACCGATTAGAACTCGTAGCGGGCGGACAGCCACAGGCGGCGGCCTTCTTCGCTGTTGGCGTATACATTGCCAAAGCTGGTGCCATCGCCGTAGGCGCGGTAGTCGACAAAGTCTTTGTCAAACAGGTTATAGATCGTCGCGCTCAGATTAAGCTGATCGGTGACCGCGTAATTTCCGCCTAAGTGAAATAGTGAATAGGCTTTAAAGTCGCCCAGGTCATCAAACGAAGGTGCGCCGCGAACGCTTTCGCGGTTACGGTAGCGTTCGCTGCGGTACTCAGCGGAGAGCCAGGTGTCCAGCTTTGCCGTTGCCTGCCAGCGGAGGGTGGCGTTGATGGCGTGTTCGGGGGTATCCGTCAGCGGCTCACCCTCGTTATCGCCACTCTTCTGTTCGCTATCGGTATAGGTGTAGTTAGCGTTAACGCGCCAATCGGGGGCGAAATGGTAGCTGGTAGAGAACTCAACCCCTTGGGTGATCGCTTCATCGATATTGATATCCTGGCTATACAGGCCGTCAGGAATCAGCGGATCGTTTTCTACCAGGATATCGCTGCCGCTGGCAATCTTGTCGTCAAACTGGTTGTGGAACAGCGTGGCGCTGGCGGTAAAGCCTTGCTGGTTATCGTAATGGGCGCCGATCTCGCTACTAGTGCTGGTTTCCGGTTCAAGATCCGGGTTACCAATGGTCAGCACGGTGCCTTGGCCGGTGACGCCGTTGATGCCATCGTGCAAGTCATTAAGCGTGGGCGTTTTATAGCCGCGGCTCACGCCACCTTTTAATGTCCAGTTGGGCGTCGTGTTCCACACCAAATAGCCGCGCGGGCTGAACTGGCTGCCAAAGGCGTCGTGGTGATCATAACGGCCGCCTAGGGTCAGGGCTAAATCGTCCCGCAGCATCCACTCATCTTCAGCAAACAGCGACCAGGTAGTTTGGGCAAAGGTCTCACCAGCCAAGCCGTCGTCAAGCTCCGCATCCCACCACTGCATACCCACGGTGGCCATATGGTTGTCTAGCGGCATGATGAATTTGCTGTCGAGCACGGTATTGGTGGTTTCCAGCTCCCGCGGCGCACCGCCGACAATGTTGGGAAAGCCTTCATAAGCGACGCCCACATCACCAGGAATCGTGCGCCCTTTGGTTTCGGTGGTATTGCGCATAAGGCTGGATTCCAACGTGCCCGAGGCAAAACGTCCGGTGTGGCCAATGGCAATTTGCTCGCGCTCAAAACGGAGTTCATCCGAATAGCCGGTGGCGCTGCCAGGGTCGGGCGCGCAACTGCGTGTGCGTCCATCCAGGGTGCCTAGCTGGCACTCGTCGTTGTTATAGCGTTGACGATTGACTTCACCATCCAGCCACAGGTCATGGCTATCAGAGGGCGTCCAGGTTAGCTTGCCGCCGATGTTGTAGGTATCGCCTTCCACCGGGCTGGGGCCGCGCTGGCTAACCTCGATAGGGTTGCCGTCACCGTCGGTGTAGGTGAGTTCAGAAGCATCGCGCTCATAAACCCGCCCGCGCAGTTGCAAGCCAAGGGTATCTTCCACCAAAGGGCCGCTGGTATACAGGTTGATCTCGCGACGATCGCCAAAATCGCGATCTTCGTTAAAGGTGTTTTCGACCCCGATAGAGCCAGTCCACTCGCGGCCAACCCGGCGGGTAATAATATTGATTACCCCGCCCATGGCGTCAGAGCCATACAGTGTCGACATCGGCCCGCGGATAACTTCAATACGCTCAATGCTGGAAATGGGCGGAAAGAAGCTGGTGGATGTTTCGCCAAAGCCGTTGGGCGTCACGCTACCGGCAGTATTCTGGCGGCGGCCGTCAATCAGGATCAGCGTGTAGTCGCTGGGCATGCCACGGATACTAATGTTGCTACCACCGGTTTTGCCCACTGAGCCGCCGACATCCACTCCCTCAACGTTGCGCAGGGCATCGGCAATACTGGTAACCCTTTGGCGCGAAAGCTCCTCGCGGGAGATCACCGAAATGCTGGCGGGGGCATCGACCATCGCCTGTTCAAACCCGCTGGCCGAAACAACGATATTGTCCAGCTGTTGCTCTTCTTGAGCGGTGGCTGTGCCTGCTGAAACAGCAAGCGTGACGGCGCTAGCCAGAACAGAGCGAGTAAAGCGTGGCATGTCATTCCCTCTTGGTTACGATAATTATTAGCTAATGATATTGATTATCAAATAAAGGCGGGAGTCTAAAAAGAAAAGTTCCCAAACGCGAGAGAATGATTGAGGAACGTTGCGTTGCGCATACTGAAACAGTGAAAGGGTGGAGGAGTTGCAGGAAACGGAACACGCCATTCACTGGAATAGTAGTGCAAGCGCTTTTGAGAATCGTTATTATTAATGCCAGGGCAACATATTGAGAGAAACTTATGCTGGTTAAAACGACATCAATGGCCGCCACCCTCGCTAAGAGCGGGCGTTTAGGTATGGTCGGCATATTGCTAAGTATTTTTGTGGCAGGCTCTGTGCAAGCGCGCACGCTGGAAACCGCCTTTGGCGACGTAGACGTTGAGGGAACCCCAGAGCGCGTCGTAACACTCTACGAAGGCGCTTTGGACGCTGCCGTAGCGGCAGGCGTAAACCCTCTAGGAGCCGTGACGACGCGTGGTGGCGACAACGTGGCAAGCTACATTGAAGCGCATCTTGGTGAACACCCGCCGGCGATTATGGGCGTGGTGCGCGAGATCAATATCGAGGCCGTGCTGGCGCAGCAGCCGGATCTGATTTTGGCCCCCGCCCAGCTCTCTGATGAGCAGTATCAACTGCTGTCACGTATTGCGCCCACGGTGGTGCCACCCACTCAGCCACTGGCGCCGGATAACTGGAAAGCGGAAGCCCGCCTTTACGGCGAAGCACTCAATCGCCAGGCCGCCATTGCAGAAGCGATTGAGGCCGTTGAACAACGCGCCGCCGAGGTCGCTAAGGCAGTGGAAGAGGCCGGTGTCGGTGGTAGCGCCTTCTTGGTGCGCTGGATGCCCGGTGGCCCCATGGTGATGTCGGAAAACCTTTTTTCTGCAGGTTTGTTAGCCCAAGCGGGGCTGGATGTTCAGGACGCTGGCCTGGTCGGCGAGCGCGGCGTACATAGCGATGTGCTCAGCCTGGAAAACCTCTCCCAAGTGGACGGTGACTGGCTATTCCTGGCAACGCTCAACGAAGACGGTCAAGCGGCGGTGGACGCGGCCAAGCAGAGCAGCGCCTTTACGCGCCTAAACGTGGTACAGCAAGACCACGTAGTGCCGGTGGATGGTCAACTATGGACAAGCGCCAATGGCCCGCTGGCCGCCCAGGCGATTCTTGACGATATAGAGGCAGCGCTGTTGCCGTGACGGTTCCACGTTTTGCAACGCCTAACGTTAGGCGTGCTACTCCCCGAACGCTAATGCTGCTACTACTCACCGCCCTTGTGGCGGTGAGTCTCGTTAGTTTATTAATCGGTGCGGGTAGCGTTGGCCCCGGTAGGGCTCTTTCGCTACTGAGCGGCGCTCAGGACAGTGAAGCGCACTTCATCGTCTGGGAACTGCGCGCACCGCGCACCTTGATTGGTATTGTGGTGGGCATGGCGTTGGGTGTGGCGGGGGCCTTGTTACAAGCAGTGGCTCGTAATCCGTTGGCTGAGCCGGGGCTTTTAGGGGTTAGTGCGGGGGCGGCGTTTGCCGTGGCGCTGGCCTTAGTGCTCGGTGCTAGCGCCGCCACTTTACGCATTTCAGTCGCGCAGTTAGGTGCGCTGGTAGGCTGCGTGTGCGTATTGAGCGTGGCGCGCTTTCGCGGTGTGGGTAACGACCCCATCCGGCTCGTGCTTGCCGGAGCCGCATTTTCGGGTCTGCTGGCCTCATTAACCTCATTGATACTGCTTTACGACCAACGCGCCGCTGATGAAATTCGCTTCTGGGTGATTGGCAGCTTGGCCGGCCGCCGCTTAGACGACTTGTTCGCCGTGCTGCCCAGTATGCTGGTTGCGTCAGTGGTGGTTGCGCTGATTGCTCGACCGTTAGCCGCCCTGGCCCTGGGCGAACGAGTGGCCTCTGGTTTGGGCCATCACCCCAACCTCATTCGTTGGTTGGTCATCGCCTGCGTGGCGCTGTTGGTGGGGGCTGCCACCGCCATCGCCGGGCCCATTGCCTTTGTTGGGTTGGTGGTGCCGTTTGTCGCACGGGCCTTGGCCGGGCCTGATATTCGTCGCACGCTATGGTTTTGTCTGCCCATTGGGCCGCTGATCGTCCTCGCGGCCGATATCATCTCTCGGGTGGTGGTCGCTCCATCGGAACTGCCGTTGGGCGTACTCACCGCGCTGTGCGGCGCACCCGTACTGATAGCGGTCGTACGTGCGCGCCGCCTACCAATGCTGTGAATTCGCTAATGAAAACCACGCCGATAAAAAGCTCGTCTATGCCTTTCTCTTCGGAAGCCCAGTTCCGCGCGGACGGCCATGGCAGCGTACCGCCACCGCAAGGTTACTGGCGATTCGCCTGGCGAAGCGGGCACGGTGCGAACAGCCTGTTGTTTGAGCAGCGTGCGGTAGCCGTTAACCTGGGGCTGTTTGGCGCGTTACTGCTTGCCAGCGTTATTTACCTAAGCCTGGGTAGCGTTAAGGTCGCCCCTATGGCAGTGCTGCAGGCGCTGTTTGGCAATGCAGATATGATGGCGAGCTTTGTAGTGCAGGAGCTACGCTTGCCGCGTTTGGCCGCCGCCGCTAGTACCGGGGCGGCCTTCGCGTTAGCGGGCATACTGATGCAAACCCTGGCCCGCAATCGCTTGGCAACGCCGGGTATTATCGGCATTGATAATGGCGCGACGGCATTTGCAGTGGCCTCCATCGTAGGCCTTGGCGTTTCCATCGCGCCGCCTGCCATGGCGTTAGCCGGGGCAACCACCGCTGCGGTACTCACCTTCGGGCTCGCCGCAGGCAACGGCACCCAGGGCTATCGCTTTATCGTGGCGGGAATTGGCGTGGGCGCGGTGTTTGGCGCGATAACGCAATTGATGCTGGCGCGCGTTGCCATTGATACCGCCAATGCCGCTTACCCATGGACGGTGGGCTCGCTCAATGCCCGCCCCAGCGGCGCACTGCAATTACTTATGCTCGGGTTGACGTTAGGGCTGGCCACTGCCATGGCGTTAGCCCGTTCACTAACGCTACTGCGTTTCAAGGATGCTACCGCTAGCGGGCTAGGCGTGAACGTCAAGCGGCGCCGGTTGGAAGTGCTGCTGCTGTCTGTCGCGTTGACTGGCTTGGCGGTCGCCGTTGCCGGGCCGGTAGGCATGGTGGGGTTGATTGGCCCCGAGATTGCCCGGTCAATGTCGAGCTCTCGTAGCGTGCCTGTTTTGGCGGCAACGTTAGCGGGGGCGTTGGTCATGGTACTCGCCGACCTAGCCGGGCGTACGCTGCTGGCGCCTATCGAGATTCCGGTGGGTATCGTTACCGCCGTGGTCGGCGGGCCCTGGTTACTTTGGATATTAATGCGTCCGCAACGGAGCTTCACATGAGCCAATCTCCAACACCCACCATGCCTTCTCTTGCCACTCAGTCGCTCGGGATGAGTTATGGCACCCGGCAGGTGATCGATGGCTTGGATATCACCCTGCCCAGCGGTCAGGTCACCGCCATTGTGGGCCCTAACGGCTGCGGAAAATCGACGTTGTTGGCCGGGCTTGCTCGTTTACACAAACCCGATAGCGGTGCCGTGTTACTAGATGGCGCCGATATTCAGCGCCTGCCCACGCGTCAGTTGGCCACTCAACTGGCGCTACTGCCCCAGGAAGCCGTCGCACCAGAGGGGCTCACCGTGACCGAGCTGATTCGTTTTGGTCGCCAGCCCCACCAAGGCTGGTTGCGCCAGTGGTCAGCAGAAGACCAGCGCGTGGTGCAGCACGCGCTAGCGGCGGCAGGGCTTGAACAACTCGCTGACAGGCCAATTGATGCGCTTTCCGGCGGCCAGCGCCAACGCGCCTGGATCGCCATGACCATCGCCCAGCAAACCCCGCTGTTGTTGCTGGATGAACCCACCTCCGCGCTGGATCTGGGCCACCAGATAGAAGTGTTCGAGCTGGTGAAGCATCTTGCTCACCACGGCCGTACCGTGGTGATGGTGCTGCACGATCTCGCCAGCGCCTGCCGCTACGCTGACCATCTCATCGCCATGCGCGAAGGTCAGATTATCGCGGCTGGGGCTCCGGCTACGGTGGTTACGCCTGACCTGGTGCGAACGCTCTATCAAGTAGAGTGCACGCTACTCACCGACCCGGATACCGGCAGCCCGTTGCTGGCCAATGTGCGCCGCTCCCCGGCACCTGCTTAGCTTGCCAGGCAGTAACGCGTTGAGCCTTCGCTGTGAATTCATTACGCTAGCGCCTCTATAACAACTCCTTTCAGCCTATCACTTACTGAGTAAGGAATGCTTGTGTCCTCTCCTGCACACAGTTTTCAAGCGTTGCTGCGGCTACTGCGCTACGCCAAAGGCTATCGTCGGCGCATCATTGCCGCCACCGCCTGTTCGATTATCAATAAGCTGTTTGATATTGCTCCAGAGATTCTGATTGGTGTCGCCATTGATGTGGTGGTCAATCAGGAGCAGAGTTTTGTGGCCAGCCTCGGCTTCGAGACGCCTCAACAGCAGATCACCATGCTGGCGGTGCTGACGTTTGTTATCTGGGCGGGGGAGTCGCTGTTTGAGTACCTGTTTCAAATCCTATGGCGCAACTTAGCCCAACGTTTACAGGCGGATATGCGCCAGGATACCTATGAGCACGCTCAGCGGTTGGATATGGCGTTCTTTGAATCAAGAAGCTCCGGCCAGCTCGTGGCCACCATGAACGACGACGTTAATCAGCTCGAGCGCTTTCTGGACGGTGGCGCCAACGCGATGGTTCAGGTAGTGGTGACGGTGGTGGTGATTGGCGCGGTATTCTTTGTGCTTTCGCCGCTGATTGCGCTGCTGGCGTTTACACCGATTCCGCTGATCATTTGGGGGGCGTTCTTCTTCCAGCGCAAAGCCGGGCCGCTCTACAGCGACGTGCGTGAAAAGGTGGGCGATTTAGCCAGCCGTTTATCCAACAACCTAAGCGGCATCGCGACGATTAAGAGCTTTACCAGTGAAGACCGCGAAGCTGAACGCCTGCGCCAGGCCAGCGAAGCCTACGTAGACGCCAACAGAAGGGCGATCAAGGTTAGCTCCGCGTTTATTCCCGTGATCCGCATGGCGATTTTGGCGGGCTTTCTGGCCACCTTTACTGTGGGCGGCATGATGGCGCTCAACGGCTCGCTGAATGTGGGTGCTTATGGCGTGCTGGTATTCCTGACGCAGCGGCTGCTCTGGCCGCTCACTGGCCTGGCCCAGGTGATCGACCTGTTCGAACGCGCCATGGCCAGCACGCGGCGGATTCTCGATCTACTTGAAGTGCCAATTACCGTTAAAGACGATAGCACCACTCCGCTCGTTCAGCCGGTGCGCGGCGAAGTGACCATCGACAATGTGAGCTTTCGCTACGCCACCAGTGGCGTTGGCGTGGAAAACATTCATTTACACGCACCTGCAGGCAACACTCTGGCATTAGTAGGCGCGACCGGCTCGGGAAAATCGACCCTCATCAAGCTGCTGCTGCGCTTTTACGACCCGGAAAACGGGCGGATACTCATCGATGGTCAGCCGATTACCGAGGTCAGCATGAACTCGCTACGCCAGTCGATTGGCCTGGTCAGCCAGGATGTTTACCTGTTTGAAGGCAGCATTCGCGACAATATCGCCTACGGTAAGCCCGATGCCGACGAAGCTGCGATTATCGACGCGGCAAAAACCGCCGAGGCGTGGAGCTTTATCGAAACGCTGCCCCAAGGATTGGATACCCCGGTAGGGGAGCGGGGCGTGCGGCTTTCCGGCGGACAGCGTCAGCGGCTTTCTTTAGCGCGGGCGCTACTTAAAGACCCGCCTATTTTGGTACTGGATGAAGCCACCAGCGCAGTGGACAACGAAACCGAAGCGGCCATTCAGCGTTCGCTTAAGCGCATCGCCCATGGCCGCACGGTGATTATGATTGCTCACCGGCTTTCGACCATCGTCCATGCCGATGAGATCGTAGTGATCGAGAAAGGCCAAGTGGCCGAGCGCGGCACACATTCAAGCCTATTGGCAGCTAACGGCCACTACGCCGCCCAGTGGCGGGTGCAAACCGGCGAAGCTCAGGCGGGGGATGTGGAAGCACTCAGTAACCTTTAACGACGACCGATTAACTATTACCTATTAACCAGGAGCGCATTGAGGGTGACGGGCACATGCTCGTCAATCTCCTGGTAGCCCAGTAACGACATCACGGTGCGCACCGTGGTGTTGGCCATCAGCGCTCGGCCATCCATCGCCATGGGCTCCGCGTGGGTCACGCGTATCTCATTCAGACCTTCGCGGGTAAACCGCAGCGGCACGGATTCCTGTTGGTTTACCATGTCTGATTGAACGCTAAAGGTCAGCGTCTCAACCAGTGATTCGCCAATATCCAAACCGTCCAACCGCTCTGGCGGCATTTGCGCCTCTAGCGTCACCAAGGTGGTGTTGGCCAGCAAACCTATCCACGGCGGCAGCTCACTAAAGCGTTCAAGCACATCCGTTTGGCTAAGCTTTAACGGCAAGCGCAGGGTGCCATCGCTGGAGATATCGCCCTGCAGATCGCGCACCTGGTGGTGATGCGTTTGCGGTGTTTCGCCGTTCAACTGAGTAATCGACGCCTGCACCCGCGACTGGCCAGGATCAAGCTGCCAATCAGCGTGCACGGGCAGCGCCAACAATAAGGGGAATAGAGCAATCAATGCTTTCACAGCGCGTCTCCGCATAAAGAACTACTCTCCAGACTGCCCAATCCACATAAAGTGCCGTAATGACATCAAGATAGCGCAAAGGGGCTAGCCTCACCCGGCCACATTCGCTATGATATGCACGCTTTTCGGGCCTATAGCTCAGTTGGTTAGAGCAGGGGACTCATAATCCCTTGGTCGTAGGTTCAAGTCCTACTGGGCCCACCAATTAAATCAACGGCTTACTATAGTTTTACGGCTTCATCTCTTAGTCTTTCTTCGATTTGGAAGCATATAGGAAGCATCGTGTGAAAATCGCTTCTCAAAAGTCTAGTCGCGCACCACGCTAAGCATTGCCCATCAACTTTGTTGACACTGCCTGTAATTACCAGCCTGCACCCCACATCAGGTTGGCGTAGGCATAGTCATTTACCTCCCTGGCAGCTCCCTCGTAGCCTGGAAACAAAACTGATCCTTTCACTCCTAGGTCAGCGCACAGGTGCAAAAGCTTGCCTGCCTCCTCAATGGTAAGTGTCAGCTTTACTAACCCTGGATAGGCCCCAGTCTGATGCCTGTATACGTCGTCCTGATGCTCAAGCGCAGTCGACTCGAAGTGTTCGCCCCTAGTGGCCTTGATACCTGAGACCGTAAATACTCCTGCTTGAGCGGCTAAGTTGGCACTAGTCCCACCTGGCATTTCCACGAAGGACAGGTCTCTCCAGCTGCCCCGGTGGTGAATGCTCAGGGCCCAGACTGCTAGATGACTAGGCTGGTCTGCATTTCGTAGGGCACCAGCAGCAGCAAAATAAGCTGCAACAAAGGAGCGGCGTGTCCAGTCGAGAAGGCAAGTGGGAGCTCCGTGATGCTGCGCTGTTGCAAGCACAGAGAAGATAGCCTCCGGAGGCCACTCTGAAGGTTTCTTGAAATAATAGTCAGGCTCTGCAAGGACTTTTCGCAACTCCGGAGAGTCGCCTGTAACCTGAATGCCAGCGCCATCGCAAGCTTTCAGGAAGGTTGTCAGAACCTGTACTTCAAAAAAGACTTGTTCGTCGCCCGATACAACGCCTAAGAGGCGAAACATTGAGGTCGCAGTAAATACACCTTTCGTGCGGTAAGCCGCCGGTGCTAGCCCATAGCTTGCACATGGTTGCCCACGAAACACATAGTGCCCCCTTGGCCATCGCTCTGTATCCAGAGGAGATAGATAGTCGATTAATTCTCGTGCGGTCTTGAAGTCCTTTTGCACGTACATTTTTCACCCCTATCGCTGATAGTGATGCACCAGAAAAGTCTCGCCGGCTAGGTTTCCGAGACCCAACTGAGGACCCCCCTCGTGGATGGCTGAATCCTTATAGGCGCCAAGGGAAGTGACTACGCTAGTCTAGGTGCTTAGCAGCTTGTTGTAGCAAGCTAATATTTTGTTTTATCCAGCAGAAGATTAAAGGGCGTCGTCAGACTCAGCATGAGCCTTTAAGGGAGCGAATTGCGCCTCCCAAGCACACATCACGCCCCCATCAAAGCTACTCGCAGCGCCATGTAGAAAGATGGTCTGGCCCAAGCTGTCGAGTAGTTCCTGTGTGTATAGCGGTTTTCTTCAAAGACTCACAGTGTTCTGCCGCGAGCCTGAAGGCAATTTTGTTTCCCCATGTGCTATGAGCTACGGAAACAGACATGTTGTTTTTCGATATAATTTCAGCGCGTTGGAGCATGTTTGGCTCATCATTATAGTTCGAAGCGCAAGCTGTTAATAACAATACAAATGAGGATGTGAAAAAAAGACGCATATACTTCCCTAAGATTTAATTAATTTTAACTAGGCATAATGTATGCCTATTCCAGTTATAACCCAAGCGATAAGCAGGTAAATTTTGATATTTACCCTCCAGAAAGAATGCTGTTTCCCTCAACATTGCCTAACTGACTGGGGTCAAGCCGACCAGAAAATGCTTTCACGCACATTAGCCTTTTTGGTAATAAATTAGTGTGTCACTACTCATTATTGCTCGTCTGATACTTACTATTGCTTACCGTTGTAGATCCAATGACCCTTGTAGATTGCCTAGTTACTCAGTCTGAACGAGGCTTATGGTCAGTTAGCCAAATTTCCTCCCATAGTCGATGCCAGCAAAGGTAGGGTGCTTTCGGCCACGCTCACTTGAATTCGTCATAGCTTTCCCTCCTCAAGTTTGGTGAGATAGGCACCATTCACCAAGGTCTTATCAGATGACCAGCACTTATATCTCAGGGAAACGCAGTACATGATCCTCACCCTCAACCAGCTGGAACGGCACCTGTTCAAGGCGGCCGACATTCTGCGCGGACGCATGGATGCCTCGGAATTCAAGGAGTATATCTTCGGTATGCTCTTTCTAAAGCGCTGTTCTGATGTTTTTGAGCAGCGCCAAGAGGAGGTGCGTAGCCAGCTTAAACAGGCCGGGAAGAGCGACATCGACATCGCCCAGGTCATCGAAATGCCAAGCTGGTACAAGGCTACTTTTTACGTGCCGGAGCAGGCACGTTGGTCCTATTTGTTAAAGGAAGCCCATCAGGGCGTTGGCAATGCGCTCAACAAGGCGCTTGCTGGCCTGGAGGAGAATAATCCCAGCCTTGCTGGAGTGCTGGAGCATATCGACTTCACTCGTAAGGTTGGCTCCACCACCCTGCCGGATAAAAAGCTCCGCGACCTGATTGTTCATTTCAGCGAGTACCGCCTGCGCAACGAGGATTTCGAGTTCCCTGACCTTTTGGGCGCTGCCTATGAATATCTGATCCGTGATTTCGCAGACTCCGCCGGCAAGAAGGGCGGCGAGTTCTACACCCCGCGCCCGGTGGTCCGCATGATGGTGCGGCTTATGGACCCACAGGAAGGTCATAGCGTTTACGACCCCTGCATGGGCTCGGGCGGTATGCTGATCATCTCCAAGGAGTACCTGGAAGAACAGGGAGGTGATCCACGCAGGCTCAACCTCTTCGGTCAGGAAACTTCAGGCTCGGTATGGGCCATCGCCAAGATGAACATGCTGCTACACGGGGTCAGTTCCGCCGACCTGCGCAATGACGACACCCTCACCGATCCGCAACACGTTGAAGGCGGCGAGCTTGTGCGCTTTGACCGCATCCTGACCAATCCGCCTTTCTCCATCGGCTTCACATCAAGCCAACAGTTCCAAGAGCGTTTCCACTACGGCAGCGTGCCAGAGGGAGCCAAGAAGGCCGACCTGATGTTTCTGCAGCATATGGTTGCCTGCCTGAAATCTGACGGACGCTTGGCTACCGTTATGCCCCACGGCGTGCTGTTCCGCGGTGGTGATGAGAAGCGCATTCGCGCTGGCTTGCTTGAGGACGATTTAATAGAGGCAGTTATCGGTCTGGCGCCAAACCTCTTCTACGGCACTGGCATTCCGGCAAGTATTTTGGTGTTGCGCGCCAAAGGAGCCAAGCCCACTGAGCGTCAGGGCAAGGTGTTATTCATCAATGCCGACCGTGAATATTATGAGGGCCGCGCCCAAAACTACCTGCTACCTGAGCATATCGAGAAGATTGCCAGCACCTATGAGACCTTCGCCGAGGAGCCCGGCTTCTCGTGTAGCGTGCTGCTCGAGGAGCTACGCGACAACGACTACAACCTCAACATCCGTCGCTATGCCGACAATACTCCGTCGGCGGAGCCACAGGACGTTCGCGCGCATCTAAAGGGGGGCGTTCCTGTGAAAGAAATCAATAACAAGCGACCGCTGTTCGACGCCCAGGGCCTCGACCCCATGGGGCTCTTTGAATCGAGGATGAACGATTCCGACTATGTAGACTTCGCTGAGCGGCTTGTGGAGAAGCGCGACCTCAAACGTGCTATCGAGGCAGACGCTAGCCTTACTGAGAAGGAAGCTAGCGTGGTGGCCGCCTTCGAGGCCTGGTGGGCTGAGCACGGCATTAGCATCACTTCACTAACTGGTAACGGTGGACGCCTCACCCATTTGCGAGACGAATTGCTGAGTAGCTTCACTGAGGCCTTGGAGCCCTCCGCTATGCTCGACCGCTTCGCGGTGCGTGGCATGATTGCTGGCTTCTGGTTCGACAATAAGAACGAGTTTCGCACCCTGCAGGCCCGCGGCTGCATGGGCGTGGTGGACGCCTGGCGCACCTCAATCGTGAGCTTGCTGGAAGACGAGCAGAGCAAGGCCAATACGCTGGATCACCGGCTGGTGCATTTCCTACTGGGAGAGTACGTGGCTGAGCTGGAGGAGCTCGTCGCGCGCAAGGCCGAGTTAGACGCTCGCATCAAGGCCACCGAGTCCAAGCCCGAGAGCGATGGCGGTGACGAATCGAATGAAGCCGAGGACGACGCACCCACTCCGGAAGAGACCAAAGCCTGGAAGAGCGAGCGCACCCAAGTGCGTAAGCAACACAAGGCCAAGGTCGCCAGCTTTGAGAACCACCTGAACGCTGCCGTGGACGCCCTCGACGAGCCCGCCGCCGCCGAGCTCGTTGGCACCATCCTCCATAACGACCTAAAGGACATCCTGGAGCGCTATATCCGCCAGCAGCGCCAGCAGGTGGTCGCTGCCTTCGATATCTGGTGGGACAAGTACCGCGTAACGCTGGCCGATATCGAGGCCGAGCGAGATGCCGCCGCCAAGGAGCTGCAGCAGTATCTGGAGGGGCTAGGATATGCGTGAGACTTATCAGTATCTTCCGGAAGAATGGTATAAGCCGAATCTTGCTGAACTGGGCAGAATTTGCACAGGAACCACGCCACCTACCAGCGACCAGTCTAATTACGGTGGGGACCTGCCCTTTATAGGCCCTTCTGACCTTGGCCGCAGAAGGTGGATTGACAGTTACTCTGAGAAGCTCACACGTAAAGGCGAGCTTCTATCAAGGACTGCAGATAAAGATGCTGTGCTAGTTTCTTGTATAGGCATCCTAGGAAAAGTTGGACAAGCCAAGGAAAAACTATCTTTCAACCAGCAAATCAATTCCATACAACCAAACAAGGACAAGGTTGATGCCGGCTTTCTTTACTACGCATCTAACCGCTTGCAGGGCAGGCTAAACAAACTGGCCGGCTTACAGGTCGTCCCAATTGTAAATAAAAATCTTTTTAGCAAACTTGAAATTTTAGCTCCAAAAAGGCTGGAAGAGCAGCGGTGGATCGCAAACGTCCTCGACACCCTCGACACCCAGATCCAGCAGACCGAGGCGTTGATCTCCAAGCTGGAGAAGGTCAAGGAGGGTCTGCTCCACGACCTGCTGACCCGAGGAATCGACGAGAACGGCCAGCTCCGCCCCAGCCCCGAGCAGGCGCCGGAGCTCTACAAGGCATCGCCGCTGGGGTTGATACCGAGGGAGTGGAGTGTCGGCTCTCTAGGTAATCTGTCAGAAATTGTTAGCGGGGTTACTCTCGGAGGAAAGTCAGGAAGTAGTGCTTGGCCGCTGGTGCCTTACCTGCGGGTGGCAAATGTTCAGGATGGCTACCTCGACCTTACCGACATAAAGCGAATTAGAGTGAGCCCTGCCGATATTGAGAAGTATCGGCTACTTCCCGGCGATGTGCTCATGAATGAAGGGGGGGACTTCGACAAGCTTGGCCGAGGGGCTTTGTGGCAAGGTCAGATAGAGTTTTGCCTTCACCAGAACCATGTGTTCCGTGTTCGCACAAACCCGGGCGTGCTGAGCCCATACTTTCTTGCTGCTTACTCATCATCAGTTGCTGGCAAGCGCTACTTCATCCGGTCATCGAAGCAAAGCACCAACTTGGCTTCAATAAACTCAACTCAATTGAAAGCTTTTCAAGTTCCACTCCCCTCCAGTGCCGAGCAAATTCTCATAATCAAAGAGTTACAGGCAATGGCCTCAAAAATTGAGTCTGAGAAGGCCTTCCTGGATAAAATGATCATCCAAAAGTCGGGACTGATGGACGACATCCTCACTGGCCGTGTACGCGTCACCCAGCTTCTCGATAAGACACAGCAGACCACCTTGGCATAGACCGAGGCGCCGACAACAAAAACCAAAATCAAATCAGCACAGGGAACCGCTATGACCACCTTCGACAGCACCAAGCGCTCGCTACCCGAGCTACTCAAGGACATCACCGCCGGCAAGATCCAGCTCCCCGATTTCCAGCGCGGCTGGGTGTGGGACGACGACCACGTGCAGAGCCTGCTGGTCAGCATCGCCCGATCTTTCCCTGTGGGGGCGGTGATGCTGATGGAGACCGGCGGCGAGGTGCGCTTCGAGACACGACCGGTGGAGGGCATCGACCCCGACAGCGTCACCCAGGATCCGGACCAGCTGATCCTTGACGGCCAGCAGCGCCTCACCAGCCTGACCCAGGCGGTGGGACTCCCTACCCCGGTGGATACCCGCACCGCCAAGGGCAAGGACATCAAGCGCCATTACTACTTCGACATCCGTATCGCCTTGGAAGGGGAGGATCGGCTGGAAGATGCCATCGTCGCGGTAGACGAGACCCGCCAGAAGCGTAGCGATTTCGGTCGTAAGGTGGATCTGGATCTCTCCACCCGCCAGCTCGAATGCGAGCAGCTCTACTTTCCTTGCGACAAGTTACTATCGCCCAATGATTGGGCTAGTGACCTTTTCAAGTTCAATCAGGAACAGATAGGAGTTTATTTTGAGTTCCAGGAAAAGGTTCTCAGTGCCTTTTCTTCCTATCAGCTACCGGTTATCGAACTTAAAAAGGAAACATCCAAGGAAGCAGTCTGCCTGGTGTTTGAGAAGGTCAATACCGGTGGAGTGCAGCTGTCGGTATTCGAGCTGATTACCGCCAGCTACGCAGCGGAAGGCTATAACCTACGCGATGACTGGTTCGGTTCTGATATCCGCAAGGTACTCTCGCGCAAAGCCCGCTTCGAAGAGCACGAGCTGCTTAAGGACGTTCAAAGCACCGACCTGCTCCAAGCCATCACTATGCTCCATACTCGAGAGCGCAAGCTGCAAGACCTCAAGAATGGCAAAACAGGCAAGCAGGTGCGCCCGGTCAGCGCCAAGCGTGCTGCAGTGTTGGACCTGCCTTTAACGTCTTATCAGGACTGGGCTGATGACGTCGAGAAGGGCTTTATCGAAGCATCTTATTTCTTGCTCAAGGAATGCTTCTATAACCGCCGCGAGTTGCCCTATGCCACCCAGTTGGTGCCCCTAGCAGCGGTGATGACTCTGCTAGGTAATCGCTGGCGCGAGCCGCGCATCTACCAGAAGCTGTCTCGTTGGTACTGGAGCGGTGTGTTAGGTGAGCTCTACGGCGGCGCGGTAGAAACCCGAATCGCCCTCGACTTAGAAGAGCTGATGAATTGGTTTGCTGACGATGCAGTTATGCCGCGCACCGTGATTGACGCCTCTTTCGATCCCTCTAGACTTGAAACCTTGCGTAGCCGTCTAAGTGCTGCCTACAAGGGTATTAACGTATTAATTCTGCGCGAGGGTGCCGAGGACTTCTTCTGGAGGGGCGATATTCAAGAGTTGGACAATCAGGGCGTGGAATTGGATATCCACCATATCTTTCCTCGTGCCTGGTGCGAGGCGCAAAAAATCGCACCGCGCGTCTACGACGCCATTATTAACAAGACGCCTATTTCCTATAAAGCCAACCGTATGATTGGTGGCGATGCACCCTCCAAATACCTGGATCGTCTACAAAGCCATGAGCAGGTCCAGCTTGGCGATGAGGCCATGAACGCCATTCTGAAAGGGCACCGCATTCCCACCGAAGCCCTGCGCGCTGATGACTTCGACGCCTTCTACCAGCAGCGCAAACGTCTTCTACTCGAGATCATCGAAAAGGCCATGGGCAAGAAGTCGCTGGTCGGTTCGAATGAAGGCGCTCTGGAAGTGGCTGTGGCTGATACATAGGCAGTTCGAAAGCGAACCCAGTACACCGCCGACAAATATCAACGTCAGCGAAACAAACAAAAGCCGCTATGCGCAGTGGCCAGCTAGGCGCTGCCTTGAACGAGGAAGGAGTATTACTTGCTTAACGAATTGGTAATGACCGATGACCTAGTAGAGGTGGTCAGCCAGGCTCGAGAGAAGGCCAATAAGCATGGGGAGCGCTTCAATATCTTCTCCATTCTCAGGGTGCATCGAAACGAAGCGGAGACTCATTCCAGGTTCCTACATGAGCTATTGAATCCCCAGGGTCGGCATGGCGAGGGTAGCGTCTTCCTGCAGCTGTTTCTCAAGGGCGTGCTGGGTATTCAGCACTCTTGTGAAGGCCGCTATCGAGTCAGTCGTGAACTGGCCACAGAAGAGAAGCGTCGAGTCGATATGGTCATCGAATCCCCCACCGATATTGTCGGTATCGAGCTGAAGATTGATGCGGCCGACCAGAAAGCTCAGCTCCATGACTATTACCACGAGCTTCAACGTCGGGCAGAGGGGGAAAAGGCCGTCACTTTGGCGTACTTGACCCTGCATGGGAAAAGACCCTCCACCATCAGCCTGCAAGGGTTGAGCACAGACGAAGTCGTCTGCCTATCGTTCGCGTACGACATCTCAAACTGGTTACAAAAATGTATCGACAGAAGCCAACATAAGCCGGCTGTGGCGCATGCCATCCAGCAATATCGACAACTTATCCGTAATCTGTCAGGGAATGGAGGAACTATGAACGATTTGGTGGCCGGCGAGCTGAAAAGCGACGTCGAGCGGTTCAAGGAAGCCTTGCATGTCGAGAAGTCACTTCTCAAGGCCAAGGCCTCCGTACAGGAAGTATTCTGGCAAGAACTGAGAGCAGCACTCGAGGCCAAGTTTGGGATCACGCCGAGCGTTTACGGTGGAAAGAGCATCAGGACCATTTCCGCGGGTTACTATACGAAGAACAGGAACAGCAAGCATATCGGCATCAAAGTGCCGGTATGCCAGGTAGAGAACAGGAATATCTTTCTCTACGTCAATCTCTACCATGCCGTTCACTATGGACTCAGAGTTGAAGACGAGTCAGGTGCTGTCGTTTCGTCCCCTGACCTGAGGGAGATGGTCCGAAAGGAAATGGGCAAAGGAAATGCTTTTGCTGATAGAGAAGCTAGCTGGCTGGTCTGCTACTACTACAACCCGGCGGCAGGTGATAACGAAAAGATCATCAACTTCTATGATTTCAATGGCGCAGCCGTTGGTTTGCTTGACGACGAGATACGTCGCTCGTTGATTGAGGACATGGTGGCGCATCAGGTTGAGCTAGCCGCAAAGGCTAAAACGCTAGGTAGCAAATAACAGAGCCGGAAGAGCCGATGCCCACATACGGAAATATCCTTCTCGGACGGCAGGCGGATGGAGACTTTGAAACGGCTCGCAAGGTGCAGCTGGGCTTCACCGATGGTCGCAACGAGGCCTGGCTGCGCGACCTGCTGGCCGAGTACTCGGACCTGTTGCCTATCGAGGAGGTCGATCCTTCCTTCGCTCCCCTAGTGCCGCTGTGCACCGGGTTGCAGACCGAAGCGGGCTCGGTGGACGCCGTCTTTATCAGCCCCGCGGGTAGGCTGACGCTGGTGGAGTGCAAACTGTGGCGTAACCCCGAGGCGCGCCACAAGGTCATCGCCCAGATTCTGGACTACGCCCGCGCCGTCTCGCGTTGGAGTTATGCAGACCTTCAGCGTCAGGTAGCCTCGGCGACCCAACGCACGGGCAACGTGCCGTTCGAGGTCGCCCGCGAGCTGCAGCCGGACCTGGACGAGGCCGCCTTCGTGGACGCCACGGCGCGCGCCTTGCGCAAGGGGCGCTTACTGCTATTGATTGCCGATGACGGCATCCGCGAGGGCATCAACGGCATGGCCGAGCTAATTACCCGCAATGCCGCTTTGGGGTTCAGCTTCGGGCTGGTGGAGGTCGCGCTATACCAGTTCGGTGAGCAGGGCATTGTGGTCCAGCCTCGCGTCGTCGCCAGGACCGAGATCATCGAGCGAACCTTTGTGAACGTGCGGGAAGACAGCACCAGCCGTCTGCTGGAGGTTGAGGACGATGCCGGCAGCGTGGTCGAGTCGGTATCGATGACTGAAGAGCGGGCTTGGTGGGAGCCGTTCACCTGCTTCAGCTTCGATGATCCCGAGCAGGAGGCACCGGCCTACCGGCCCCGCAACCACGCTTGGGTTCAGCTTCCTTATTTGTGCATCTGGATTACCGCCTTCCGCTCGATGAAAGATAGCTCGCGCGGGGTGTTCCTGACCGGCAAGCAGTCTGAGCTGCCCTATATCCTTGACAGGCTCAACGAGGAACGTGAGCAGATCTTAGCCGAGCTGCCCGGAGGACTCACGAAGGCATGGGGAGCGATCCGGAACGGCCAGGGTTCGCAATCTATGCCCGCCTGGGTGACTTTGCCACGGACGACGAGTGCCGTGAGTGGCTGGCGCAACAGCTCAACCATTTCGTTAACGCTTTCCGCCCGCGGTTGAAGGCAATGGCCAGATAGAGGTGACGCATGGCAGGTCCCGAGTACACGGGTGTTGAGAAGCCCTTCATCGACCAACTGGTCGGCCAAGGGTGGCAGTTCCTGGCCGGCTCGGTGGATGACCCCGCCGTTACCCACCGCGAGAGCTTCGCCCAGGTGGTAATGGAGCCGCTTCTACGCGAGCGACTCCGCGGCATCAACTTGCGTGACGGTGAGCCCTGGCTTGATGACAGCCGCCTCGACCAGGCAGTGTCCGCGATTACCCGCCTGCCAGCGAGCAAGGTGATGGAGGCCAACAAGCTTGCCACCGAGCTGTTGCTGGGTGGCTTGCCCGTGGAGGGGTTGGAGGGCTGGGATGGCGGCCGTGGCCAGTCCCTGCACTACATCGACTGGGCAACGCCAGTCAACAACGTCTTCACCGTGGTCAACCAGTTCAAGGTGAAGTGCCCACCGGGTCACGATTCGGGCAAGGGCCATGTGATCCCGGATCTGGTGATGTTCGTCAACGGCATTCCGCTGGTAGTGGTGGAGTGCAAGAACCGCACCGTGCCGGAGGGCATCAGCCAGGCGGTGGACCAGTTGCGCCGCTATCATGACCAGCGCCACCTGGACGTCGAGGTAGAGGAACATGAAGGGGCACCGGCGCTGTTCGCTACCAGCCAGTTCCTGGTGGCCAGCAATTTCGATGAGGCCCGGGCGGGTACCATCGGCGCCGGCTTCGCCCACTACCTGAGCTGGAAAACCGTGGCACCGCAACGCGAGGTGGAGGTGGCCATCGACTTGGGCGTGGCCGACCTCTCCGCGCAGCAGTGCCTGGTGGCCGGCATGCTCAACCGTGACAATCTGCTGGACATCGTGCGCCACTACACCCTGTTCATGAACCTGGGTGGCCAGGAAATCAAACTAGTGTGCCGCTACCCCCAGTTCCGCGGCGTGACCCGCGCCATAGAGCGGCTGAAGAGCGGCAAGACCCGGCGCGAGGATGGCGAGTCCGACCGACGTGGCGGCATCGTCTGGCACACCCAGGGCAGCGGCAAGAGTCTTTCCATGGTGTTCTTGGTGCGCAAGCTGCGCAGCGACCCTAGCTTGCGGCGTTTCAAGGTGGTGGTGATCACCGACCGCAAGGATCTGCAGTCTCAGCTCTCTGCCACCGCCGAGCTGACGGGTGAGAGCGTAGAGAAGGCGAGCAACACCGCAACCCTCAAGAAGCTGCTGGCACGGGACGGCCCCGGCCTGGTGTTCGGGACAGTCCAGAAATACCGCGACCAGACGCTGCCCGATGCCGACACCAACGACGACGCCGAAGAAGAAGCCGAGGCCGGCAGCTACGAGGGTGACCACCACGGACTGGATGACGGTCGGCGCGATGCGGCTGAACCTGGCCGTGCCGGTACCACCCCCCGCAAGCCCACCCTGAGCGAGCCCTTCGAGGTGCTCAACGAAAGCGAGGACATCCTGATCCTGGTGGACGAGGCTCACCGCACCCAGGCCGGCGACCTGCACGCCAACATGATGCGTGCGCTGCCCAACGCCGCCCGCATCGGCTTCACCGGGACGCCCATCATCATGGGTGACAAGAAGCGCACCCACGATATCTTCGGTGAGTACATCGACCGCTACACCATCAAGGAGGCGGAGCAGGACGGCGCCACGGTGCCGATACTTTACGAGGGGCGCACCGCCAAGGGCGCCATCAAGGATGGCGCCAGCCTGGACGGTCTGTTCGAGGATCTATTTCGAGAGCACACCAAGGGCGAGCTGGAGGTGATCAAGAAGAAGTACGCCACCAAGGGGCAGATCTTCGAGGCGCCAATGCTGATCCAGGAGAAGGCCCAAGATATGCTGCGCCACTACGTAACGCATATCTTACCCAACGGCTACAAGGCGCAGCTGGTGGCCTATAGCCGGCGCGCTGCCCTGCGCTACTACGAAGCTCTTGAGCAGGCTAAGGCCGAGCTGCTGGAAGATGCCATGGCGCTCACCCCCGAGGACAAGGCGCTGGACGACACACAGCTGCTGATCCGCCCGCCACGGGTCAAGGCAGCGATTCAGGCCTGGCGCTATCGTGAGATCCTACGTCAGCTGGAGTTCGCCGTGGTGTTCAGCAGCGGCAACAATGACGACTCTGCCTGGGCGAAGTGGAGCGACCGCACCGCGGTTGAGCGCCACATCAAGCGTTTCAAGAAACCCTTGCCGCCGCTTTCCAGCGAGGCGGCCAAGAATCGACAGGAACAGGACCCGCAAAAGTACGACCCGTTGGCCTTCCTAATCGTCAAGAGTATGCTGCTGACCGGCTTCGACGCGCCTATCGAGGGTGTGATGTACCTGGATCGCTCGATCCGAGAAGCGGAGCTGCTGCAGGCCATCGCCCGGGTTAACCGCACCGGCCACGGCAAGACTCACGGCATCGTGGTGGACTACTTCGGTGTAGCCAACCACCTCAAGGAGGCCTTGGCCGCCTACAGCGATGAGGACATCGACGGTGCACTGATGAGCCTCAAGGACGAGATCCCGCTGCTGCGTGACCGTCATCTGCGCGTCATCGACGTGCTGCGCGGCCAAGGCGTGGACAGCTTGGCCGATACTGAAGAAGCGGTACAAGCGCTGGCGGACGAGCGGTTGCGCGCCGAGTTCGTGGTCAAGCTCAAGGAATTCAATCGCACCCTGGATGATGTGCTGCCACGCCCCGAGGGGCTGGAGTTCGTCAACGACGCCAAGCAGCTCGCCTATCTCCACGCCCTGGCGCGTAACCGCTACAAGGATACTCCCGAGCTCGGCCGCGACATCGGCAACAAAGTGCGCAAGCTCATTGATGACTATGTGATTTCATTGGGCATCGACCCGCGGATTCCCCCCGTGCAGCTCACCGACGCCGAGTTCGATGCGCATATCGGCCGCCAGGTCGGTGACCGCGCCAAGGCCTCTGAGATGGAGCACGCCATCCGCTCCCATGTGCGCAAGTACCTGGACGAGGATCCCGTGAAGTACGGCCGGCTGAGCGAGAGACTGGCCGACCTGCTTCAGCAGCTCGATGGCCAGTGGGACGAGCAGGTGGAGGCCCTGCGGGGGCTGATTCAGCAATTGCGCGACGGGGCTCGGGTAGAAGGGGAAGACATTCCCGACATACCGGCCCACGCCGAGCCCTTCTGGCGCGAGCTGATGGTGAGCGCTGGCTTCGAGGTAAACCAGATGGACGACGGCACCGCTCGTCAGCTGCTGACCACTACAGAGGAACTGGTAATGCTGATCCAGGAGGAAATCTCGATCCCCGACTTCTGGAAACCCTCGCACATTCCGGACCAGGAGCGCCTCAAGCAGCACCTGTTCACGCGGTTGATGATGGGTGGCCTGGTGCCGACGAGTGAGGTTGAGGCCGTCGCCGAGCGGCTCTTTGACCTGGCGCGAAGTAACCAGGCGAAGTTGGTGGATGCATGACACGGTTGGACGTGGACGACCTCACCTTTGAGGTGCGCGAGAGTCGCCGGCGCAAGACGCTGGAGATCACGGTAGACCGTGAAGGGGAGTTGATTATCGCGGCTCCCAGCGATACCGATGAGCAGTTGCTACGCGATTTCGTGGTCGAGAAGCGATACTGGATCTACCAGAAGCTGGCGCAGAAGGCCGAGAGCCGTCGCCAGCTGCCGCGCAAGGAGTACGTCAACGGCGAAGGGTTTTTCTATCTGGGGCGCAGCTATCGGCTCAAGCGAGTTCCCAAAGACGCCCAAGACGTGCCGCTCAAGCTCGCCGCCGGCCGCTTCCAGCTGCGCGAGGATGCGTTGGTTGATGCCCGCGAGCAATTCGTCCGCTGGTACACACTCCGCGCTACCAACTGGCTGATTAGGAAAGTGAAGGAGCACGCCCAGCGCATGCAGGTCGAGCCCGCCGGAGTGAAGGTGCAAGATCTCGGTTATCGTTGGGGTTCCTGCGGCAAGGGCTATAGGATCTATTTTCACTGGAAGACTATCCTGCTGCCGCGCCATATCGCCGAGTATGTCGTCGTCCATGAGTTGATGCACCTGCACGAGCCTCACCACACTCCGGCTTTCTGGCACCGCTTGGAGCGTGCCATGCCGGACTATGAACAGCGCAAGAGGTGGCTTGCACGGCATGGCATCGAGGTAGAGGGGCTTTAAAAATTAACCTTGCTAGTTAATCTGAATAAGCTTCATCCATGTTTGAAAACGGGCAATTGAATGAAATAGGCAGGTCTGTAAGATTACGGTGCTTCTAATACAACAGGATGTGTTGATGACTCTGTGGAAGTTGGGGGATGGGCGTAGATAGGGTGGCAATGTAGGAGTGGTGTAAAAACAACACCTCTACCTTTCAAAAACCGTAGTCACAGGTGCCATAAACGACACCTGTTCACCTAAAAAACTGTCCCAATGGTGCATAAATGATACCTCTGAACTTCCACAGGTGTCATTTATGCACCGGTGAAAATTTTACGCATAGCGCTGATTTTCCCATTCATTCGTGGGTGCAAGGTGGTTCCATGGCATCCAGGTGAGGCGCCAAGTCCGCGTTTTTGATTGTGCACGTGAGCAGAACAGACTTTCCTCCACCATAACAATGAATCCTGCTTCCTGTAGTTCCTTGAAGGCGCGCATAGCTATTTTTCGCGAGCAGGGGATGGTTTGTTCTGCCTCGCGGACACCGAATCCTATAGCCCTGTCTGGCCTCCAATGGGAGTGCAGTTGATGCAGCAATACCTTTGCTTGAGGAGATATCTTCTTATAGGCGTCAGACCTCAACAGACGTCTCTGGATCGTAACCACGCCTCCCCTGCTATCGAAGGGCAGGCTATTTTTTCTCTTGGCCATGCCGTCTAAATTCCTATTAAGGGGCAGGCTGGCCGGTGGCGCTTACACGCTCTACAATGACCATGCACTGCCCAAATGATAGAAAGCTTTAGCCCTGCCCAAGCGGGGCTTTTTCTTGCGAATCGTTAGTGGCTTCCACGTTGTGCAGATACTCGCGAATCTTGGCTCTGTCATCCGATGTAGCATAGTAGCGGCCATATCTACTTTTGATGCCATCGCTGGTTACGAACGGTATGTATTCACATGGCAGTTTCAGCTTCACTTTCTCTCTTAGTACGCCGATGTAATGGGGCGAGTTGCTGGATGGTGCTAGTTTGTCGCATTCTTCACGAGTGCGCGGGGCGCTCAGCAATGCCAGCATTAGGCGGAAAGCGCGCGGGCAAACCGTATGTTTACTCATGGGCAGACCCTTTCTTGATGGGCAAGGTGAACAGCCAGCACGCTAGGCGCTGGCAGGCGGTTTCGAGGCTAAAGATGTGGAATTGAGCGCTTGTTGCAAACATCCAGCGAGTTATCGCACTAAACCCTAGAGTGAGCAGGGGAAGGATCATTTCAAATCCTCGCTGGTGTTAGTGTGGGTGTTGGCTTCTAGCCAGGCGAGTACATCATCGGCACGGTAGCGAACGGCGCGGCCTACCTTGATGAAGCGAGGGCCGGTGCCATCCCAGCGGGAGCGCTCACACCAGGCAACGGACTTGCCGAGATATGTGGCAACCTGCTTTTGATCCAGCAGGGTTGGGAAGGAAGCGGTAGTATTCATGAAAAAGCCCCATGTCGTTTGAACACAGGGCTATGGTGCATAGGTCACAGAGCTATCTCATTGCAATTGCAGTGCCGGTTTTTGCAATTGCAATTTCAGGCTTATGGAAGAGAATTTTTTCTAGCTTCCTCAAGTGCTTTATTTGCAGCTCCAAACATCGGCTCAAGATTGCCCTGGCTTAGTCCTCGCACATACTTATTATTATCGACAATGCTATCGATGATGGCAGACTGATTGTAGCGAGGCTTTACACTGTCTTTTAGCAACTCCAGCAGAGCTGCAATCGTCAAAAGGTGCGAAGGCTTTACCTGCTGCGTTGAGGTCTTTCTGACAGCTTTGCTCAGCTTTTCTTTCACCCAATCTGCCATATCAAAAGGGTCAATACATCCATACATACCCGACCACTCGAGAAACTCCTGGAGCTGTTCAAGGTTACATGGAAACCTCAAACAGGGCTGAGTAAGGTCACCTGTTGGGTGCTCAGTATGCGCGGCTCTCTCACCAGGCTCCAAATGTATGTCAGAAGGGATATCTTTGACATAGACACCGTCTGTTCTTAGCTCGTAGCTTGGATCAATGTTCTGCGGATCACGTATTCTGCATAAATACACAAAATCCGAATAGGAAATATCCATCAGCGCGACTCCTCGCAAACTCCATAATAAGGGTGGCTGGCAGAGCATGTTGGAGTTGCCATGTTTTCGGGAGCGACCCTAGCCAGCCAATACGGTGCGGCCTTAGCCGCGTAGCTGTACTACCTTTGCACCACGCTGGGGATGCCCATGGCTCAAAATGAAGGTTTCGATGCGCTGCATGGGGTCGCGCAGTCGCTCTGGCGTCACCTGCACATAGCCTGCGGTTACGTCGCTGGCGCTGGTGCGATGGTTCAAGGCTTGCTTGATGGCGTAAGCGCTCAGCCCCATGGATTCGGCGATAGTGGCGAAGGTGCGGCGCAGGTCGTGGCAGGTAGCGTGCATGCCGGTGTGCTCTTCGATACGCGCTAAGGCGTAGCGCAGATTGTGCAACCGGTGACCGGCTTTGCTGCTGAACACATACTCGGCGCCGGATTCGTCACGGCGACGCTTCAACAAGGCGGCTAAGTAATCGCCTACCGGCAGGGTGTGGTCGTCGTGGTTCTTGGAATCGCGAATAGTTAAGGTGCGACCCTCCATGTCCACATCGTCCCAGCGCAGCCCCTTGGCTTCGTTTAGGCGTAGTCCGGTCAGCAACACCAGCAACAGGAAGTCGCGCTGCATGGCACCGTTCTTGAGCTTCTGATGATGTCTGCCGGTGCCGGGTGCGTAGTCTGGCATTTCGTCTAGGGTGGACACGGCATCTAGCCATGTGCCCAGCTTGTGCGGTGGGATGAATGTACGGCGGCGCTTGATAGTGTTCCATGCCTTGCGGTGGCTTAGCGTATCCACCGGGTTGGCGTCCAGGAGGGTGAAGCCTTCTGCCTGAGCTTCGTGCATGACATGGTTCAACACGGCGCGCAGGTAGCGCATGGCCAAGTTAGCGCGAGCCTCGCTGGAGGCGCTCAGCTTCTTATGGCGCTCCTTCACCATGGCAGGAGTGATGTCTTGCACGGGGCGACGCTTCCAATCCTCTATCCCCTTGAAGGCCCTCCCCATATCGTAGCGGGTCGAGTCTTTCAGCTTACGCTCTGCCAGATACGAGTCGATGGCGGCAGCCAGTGTCCATTGTTTCTCAGCTGCTTCGCGAAGAGACCTAGCCTCAGCGGCGGCGCGCTCGGCTTGGGGATCTTCACCACGACTCAACTTGCCCACGTACTCTCGCGCCAGCTTTTGCGCTTGTTTGGGCGTGATGTCGCCATAGCGGCCAAGGCTCGGCTTGCGAGTTTTGCCAGCCCACCGGTATTGGAAAAAGAAGGTGCGCTTTCCAGTAGGTGTTATGCGAATGCCGAATCCAGGCGGATCGGTGAAGAAGTGAAGGGCAGCCGTTTGTGCTGGGGTTTCCAGCGCCTCAATAACTGTCTTGATGGCGTTTAGGCCAGTCGCCATGAGTAATCACCTCGCCGAATTTGGAAGCACATAGGAAGCAGGTTACTTCAAATGAGCGCAAACGACAAAGGGATTGTTGGGAGCGTTAGTTCTTTATATTCAAAGGAATGCTGTGCTTCCTCAAGTTCTGGTAAATGACGTAAAAGTCCATTTCGAGGACTCATAATCCCTTGGTCGTAGGTTCAAGTCCTACTGGGCCCACCATTTCTATATTTACCTATTTCAAAAGCAGGGAGTAATTAGTCCCTGGAGCTGCGGTATATCTGATTCTAGTTACGCCCTGCGCACGTCTAAAACTTTCAAGTCCCCCAATATTACCCAACCCACCAGCGCCAACCCGCAGCACAAAGCATACCCGTAGCAATCGATACCAACGGATTCCTCATCACTACCGCCACCGTACCCGCCGCAACGGCCGCGAGCCGAACGCCACCATCCCCATGCACGATGATAGGCGTAATAACGGCAATCAGGACTGAGCTAGACATGGCATCGACGAATCGGCGAACGCGTGGGCCTAGCGGCACACGTGACATGATTAGCAGCCCCAGCACTCTGGAGCCATAAGCAATTACCACCATTAGCGTGATGGCTATCAACGACTGCCATACGGGTGATGGGCTCATGAGGCGCTTTCCCTTAACCAGCGTCCAGGCAACAATACGGCCACCACGCCACCGGTAATGGCACCCACCATCACATGTAGGTAAGGCGGCAACCACCAGTACGCCATTAATGCACTCGCCGCTGCTGCCAGCCAGGGCAGGGCCATTGCTGCTCGTGTGTTTCCACCGACAACGATCATCAGCAGAAAGCACAGCATGATCACATCAAGGCCGAAGCGTTCAGGCTCGGTAATGCCTCCGCCAAAGGCTAACCCTACCGCCGTGCCGATGACCCAGGCGCCCCACAGCGCGATCCCGCCACCTAGAAGAATGCCCAGGTTTCGCTCGCCGCGCTGATACTCTCCCAGCGCCATTGCCCAGTTGGAGTCGGTTAGCAGAATCACCATAGCGAATTGCTGGCGTTGAGGTAACGCCTTGAGCCAGGGGTAGAGCGCCGCACTCATCAGCATATGCCGGGTATGAATCGCGAGTGTGACCGCCGCCAGAGCAAGCAGTGGCAGAGGCGAATGCCACATCTCTAGGGCAGCAAATTGCGATGGAGCCGCGAAGACAAACAGGCTCATTAGCATCGCTTCCCAGCCGGCCAACCCCTGGTGCACAGCGGCTACGCCAAACGCCAATCCAAAAGCGATCGTAAAAACCGCCAAAGGCAGCATCATGCGAATCCCTCGCCAGGTGCCCGCAATATCAAGCCGAGTAGGATTTTCTTTTATTTTCATTACTTAACCTTTCTACGCGAAGCAGGTTGCATCAAAAACAAACAGACCTGCTTGTTTTTTTGTTGTTTGAAGTCTAGATTGAATTATGTGCACGCGCCACATTGGGTGACGTGTCAATAACATGAAGCAATACAACAGAAAAAAACAGCCGATTAAATCGGCCCGGGAAACTATATGAAATTCACACGTAATACGCTAACACTCGCTGTCGCGGCGATGGTCTTGCCTGCCGTTGCTGCTTCGGCTAACGCCTCAACATCCTTTATTGCCAATTCGTTCTATGACCAGCAACACCCTCACTCACGTTATGGTTACATCGAGTGGGCCGAAATGGTTAAGGAACTTTCGAACGGAGAACTACAACCCGAAGTTTATACTGGCACCGTGCTGCTGGCACCGCGGGCTAACCTGCAGGGCATCCAGGATAACGTGGTTCAGGTGGCTCACCATGCCGCTATTTATACGCCTTCTGAAATGCCGGTAGCGAATGCCGTGCAGGAGTTGGGGTTTAACTATGATGACCCATTGGTTGCCATTCTGGCGGTGACCGACTTCAGCCTGAATAATCCCACTCAGTTGGCCGAGTGGGAAGAGCTGGATATTGTCTACCTGGGCGCCTACAGCACGCCTTCCTATGTGCTGTTCTGCCGCGAGCCCGTCCGCAATCTTGACGAGCTACGCGGTAAGCGTATTCGTACCGCAGGCTCGACTGTTTCTGCCTGGGTCGAACAGGCGGGAGGAACACCGGTTAATGTGCCTTCCAGTGAGATGTACAGCGGCCTTGATCGGGGGTCATTAGATTGTGCAACGAATGCGCCTAATGACTTGATCGATCGGTCTCTTTGGGAAGTCGCCGAGTACACGACGCTGCTGCCCACCGGCATGTATTGGTCTGGGCCTCAGTGGGGCTTCAATTCGGGCTTCTGGGCAAGCCTCAGCGATGAAGAGCGCGATGTCTTTAAAGAGGCGACGGCCAACGCAATGACACGCATGATCGTCCAGTTCCTCAACGCTTCTGAAAGCGCACTGGAAGAAGCTGCTGCCCATGGCAACAACATCTTCCAGCCAGAAGAGGATCTGATGGCGTCTGTGGAGACTTTCCGCGATGAGGCCTTGGCCAATGTCTACGATAAGGCCCGTGATGAGTACGGTGTTGAAGACCCGGAAGCGCTGATTGATGATTTTATCGCGACCTACGAAAAGTGGGATACCTTAATCAGCGAAGTTGATCGCGAAGACGAAGAGGCACTGGCCGAACTGGCCATGGAAGAGATCTACAATAAGCTTCCTGCTGACTACGGAATCTATTAACGCTGCAACACTGAGGCCGCCACATTGAGGCGGCCTAGGCCAAATAAGGGTTCGCTATGACGAAGCGACAGAATCAAGAAGAACGCTCACGCCAAACCCAGGCTCGGGTCACGCAAGCGACTATCGAGTGCATTCTCGAGAAGGGCATTCGTGCCACTTCCACCGTGGATGTCGCACGTCTGGCAGGCGTTTCCCGTGGCGCTTTAGTTCACCATTACCCCTCTAAGACATTGTTGATGCAGGCGGCGCTTGAGGACTTGCTGAGTCGCGAAGTCGAAAGCGTAAGGGATATGGCCACGCAAGTTAAGGCGGGTGAGCTCAACTTTGACAACTTGCTACAGGCACTCCATGAGCACTTTAAGGGCGACCTTTATATGGTGACCCTTGAATACCTCACTAATGCACGTACCGATCCCGATATCATGAAAGTGCTCGTGACCCTGGGGTCGAAGTTCAATGACTCTTTGGAGCAGATCTGGGAGCAGTTGGTCGCTAGTTCAAATCACACATCACATCAGAATCGAGTCGCCCTGAATGCCACCTTATGCATGATGCGAGGTATGGGGGCACAAAGCATCTGGCGTGATGACCCCGAACTTTACCGCGATATGCTGCTGTTCTGGAAAGAGACGCTTCTGGAACTGGGTTTTTCTGCCTCAGATGCGAAGAGAGGGCAGCCGGTATGATCGCCAAATACGTCGAATCGCTGAGCCAATGGGTCGCCAAAAGCGCCATGGTGCTTGCGACGCTATTTCTAGTGCTTATGGCGCTGCATGTCTCACTTGATGTAGGGCTGCGCTACTTATTCGGAAAGTCCTTTACCGGCACTCTGGAGTTTGTCTCTTTTTACTACATGGTCGCCGTCGTCTTTCTGCCGCTCGCCTATGTGGAGCTTCAGCGGGAACACATCAGCGTGGATGTGCTGGTGGGAAGGCTTCCGTCTAGCGTCCAACTGGTGCTTTACCTTTTCGCCTGCGCCCTTGGGCTCCTCTACTTCGGCATGCTCTGTTACCAGAGCTATCTAGATGCCGTACGCGCTACGGTTCGAATGGAAACGGCCATGGCCAATTTCACCTTCTATCTATGGCCCAGTCGTTGGGCGTTACCGGTTGGCTTCGCGGCTATGTGTCTGGCCATCCTCGCCAACATGATTAAGGCGCTGCAACAACGCCAAGCCCTGTAGGAGTTTCCTAATGAGTAATATCGAGATAGGCGTGGCAGGCATTGCCATCGCCTTGGCCCTGATCGCCCTGCGCGTGCCAATCGGCGTTGCACTAGGTTTGGTGTCGATCATCGGCATTGGTGAAATGACCAGTATGCGCGTGGCCTGGGGGATGATTTCGGCCACTCCATTCGACTTTGCAGGTACCTGGGAGCTGACTGCTGCACCTATGTTCCTGTTCATGGGCTATTTGTGTACCAGCACCAATATGACCCAAGGCCTGTTTCATGCCATGCGCCTTTATCTGGCGCGCCTTCCTGGCGGTCTGGCTGTTTCCAGTGTTATGGCCTCTGCCTTCTTTGCCGCCGCCTCGGGTTCAAGCGTCGCAACATCGGCGGCCATGTCGCGTATTGCCGTGCCTGAAATGCTCAAGCATAACTACGACAAGGGGCTGGCCACCGGTACCGTCGCCGCATCGGGAACACTCGGCTCGCTGATCCCCCCAAGCGTTCTGCTGGTGCTCTATGGCGTTTATGCCCAGGTGTCGGTGGGTCAACTGTTTATGGCGGGATTCATCCCCGGTGTGCTTTCCGCGCTGCTTTACATCGCCATGATTATGGTGCGAACCAAGCTTAACCCCAGCCTGGCGGGCAATACTGATGTGCGCTCTAGCTGGGGCGAAAAATGGGATGCCTTTAAGCATATCTGGCCGTTGCCGCTGCTGATCGGCTCCGTGCTTGGCGGGATTTTTATGGGTATTTTCTCGCCTACCGAGGCGGGGGCTGTGGGTACAACCATAGCTGCTCTGATCGCCTTTGCGCGGCGCACGCTAACCTTGGCGGCCATTCGTGAAGCGCTGGTTAGCACGGCGGTAAGCACGGCCAGCATCTTCATTATTCTCATCGGGTCGCTGTTTTTCACTCGCTTTCTAGCCATGAGTGGCGTGCCCGCTGCTTTCTCCGAAATAATCCTCGGTGTCAGCACCGAGACCTGGTGGATCATTCTCGCTGTGGCAGTGATCTATCTTGTGCTGGGTATGTTTATCGACTCCATTGGCTTATTGCTGCTCACTTTGCCGCTAATCCTGCCTTTAGTAGAAGGCGCAGACCTTAACTTGATCTGGTTCGGCATCATCGTCGTCAAGCTGCTTGAAGTGGGGCTGGTCACTCCGCCTATCGGGCTCAATGTTTATGTCATCAAAGGAGCCCTGGGCAATAGCGTCACCCTGTCTGAAGTGTTCAAGGGCGTCACCTGGTTCATCGTCATGGATGTTGTTGCCCTGTTGTTGATCGTGCTGATTCCAGCGCTTTCGCTCTACCTCCCTCAAAAAATGTTTTAACGCCACTTTCGCAAGAACATTCACAAGAACATTCACAAGGAATACTCATGACAACGACACGCTTTATCAATGCCAACGTCATCGACACGCGCAACGGAAAAGTACTCGCTAACCAGCAGGTGCGCATTCAGGATGGCCGTATCGTCGATGTGAGCGATTCGCCACTAGAGGGCAGTGATGATCAAGTCATCGATATTCAGGGCCACTTCCTGATGCCCGGCTTGGTTGATTCGCATGTCCACGTCACGGCAATCACACCCAATTTTGCATTGCTTGAGACGCTCTCGCCTTTCTATGTCGGTGCCAAATCAAGCGAGCTGCTGGAAGCTATGTTGATGCGCGGATTCACGACCGTGCGTGATGCTGGCGGTGCAGATTACGGGCTAGCCAAGGCTGTAGACGAGGGTGCTCTGGTCGGCCCGCGCATCATGTACGCAGGGAATGCGCTCTCCCAGACCGGCGGCCATGCTGATATGCGCGGCCCAGGCCAACAAACCTTTGAAGGCTGCTTCTGCTGCGCTGGTTTAGGTCGTGTTTGCGATGGTGTAAGCGAAGTACGCCGGGCCGCCCGGGACGAGATCAGAAAGGGCGCCACCCAGATTAAAATTATGGCGTCTGGCGGCGTTTCTTCACCTACCGACCGTATCGACAGCACTCAGTTTTCGCTTGAGGAAATTGATGCCATTGTGGAAGAAGCCACCGCCGCCAATATTCACACCATGGCCCATGCTTATACGGCGCGTGCTATCAACCGGCTTATCCCCAGAGGCGTCAAGACCATTGAGCACGGCAACCTCATGGATGAGGAGAGCTGTCGGCTATTTCTTGAGTATGACGCTTATCTTACTCCGACCCTCTGCACCTACGATGCCCTAGCGAAGGAAGGTGTAGAGGCGGGCATGGCCGAGCATCTACAGCGCAAGGTTTATGATGTGCTGGATGCTGGCGGTAAGGCACTGGAAATGGCTCAACGTCATGGGGTTAAAATGCTATATGGCTCTGACTTACTGGGTCGGATGCAGCGGCATCAGCTCAACGAATTTAATTTGCGTAAGGACGTGGTGCCCACCGATGAACTGATTCGTGCAGCGACAAGCCACGCCGCCGACGCCTATGGTCACACCGGTGATTTTGGCGAGATTATTCCAGGCGCAAGGGGAGACGTAATCGTTCTTAAAGATAATCCCTTGGATGACATTAATGTTCTTACTCAGCCGGATGAGAAGCTCATGCTGATTATGAAAGGGGGAGTGGCTTACAAAAATGTACTTTAGTCAGACTTAATACTGCTTAAGAAAACGCTGCGTAGTGAAGAGGCCAACCAATGGCCTCTTCACGTAGCCCGTTGGCGTTGCAGAGGAGGGACTTATTAAACGCTTGATCAAGAGTTACGCATTCTTCCTCTATAACACCGGCAACATTTTGGCGTACAACGCGCAGTCTTTGCTATAGCACTCGCAGGACGCTTCGATCAGACCTAGCCGATCAAGCACTGTGATGGTTCCACGCTGGTAGCGGATTAGGCCATGTGCCTGCAGGGCTATCGCTGCCAGGGTAATGCCGGCCCGTCTAACCCCGAGCATCATGGCCAGAAACTCGTGGGTCAGATTCAACTGATCAGCCCCCGCACGATCCTGAGTCATCAGCAACCAGCGGGCGAGGCGCTCTTCAATCCGATGGAAGTGGTTACACGCCGCAGATGTCGCCAATTGGCTCATCGCAACATAGATATAGCGCTTCAGGCGCTGATGTAATACGGGGCTGGAGAATAGTAGACGCTGAAAGCTTTCAGCAGTCATGCGAAGGGCCGACCCCGCGCCTTGAACCAAAGCGATCGATTGAGATTCTTTGACATTGAGTACCAGGGGTATACCTAACATACCCTCCCGGCCTGCCATTGCGACTTCAAGCCGGTTGTCAGCGTCAATGACGTTAATCAACGAAATAAAACTGTCGATGGGGAAATAGACGTGGGTAAAAATCTCGGCGGGCTGGAGCAGGACTTCTCCAAAAGCAAGCTGCACTGTTTGACACTCCGCCATAAAGGCTCGTTGTTCGATTTCCGGCAGCTTAGCAAGCAGCTGATTGGCAGCGGAAACGTTTAAAATAGACGCCATGTGCCTCTCCGGTTGAAAGAACCTGGCAAACGGCACAATGAAGGATTAAATCATTTTGATGTCGGCTGCAGATAAGCTGTCATAAGTGAAGTGACGGGCTATGTGTATATTAACATTCAGTAAATCAAGCGTCGGCACGCTAGCGTACATAGCATGGGAATGTTGGTTACAGGGAGGTTGATGGTGCGGGCTGAAGGATTACATTACGTTATGGTGGTTGAGTAGGCGGTCGTACTCGCGCTTAACCACCGCATAGCACTCGCAGACCCGCTTCTCTAGCCCTGGCCTGTCAAGGACAGTGATATGCCCGCGGTTGTAGGCAATTAGTCCTGCTCGCTGGAGTTTCCCAGCGGACTCGGTCACCCCTTCGCGGCGCACGCCCAGCATATTGGCAATGAGCTCCTGGGTCATAATCAGTTTATCACCCTGCAGCCGGTCAAGGCTGAGCAACAGCCAGCGGCATAGCTGTTGATCGACGCTGTGATGGCGATTGCATACCGCTGTCTGTGCCATTTGCGTCAGCAAGGCTTGGGTATAGCGCAGCAGTATTTTCTGCATGGGGCCAGCGCGATAAAATTCGTTTTTGAGTAATTGCCCCTTTAGGCGATAAGCAGCGCCGGCACTCTGCACAATCGCTCGGCTGGGGGTGGTCTCTCCGCCCATGAACAGAGAAACGCCAACGATCCCTTCATAGCCCACTACTGCAATTTCCGTCGAGGCGCCATCTTCCATTACACAAAGCAGCGAAACGATGGCATCAAGTGGAAAGTAGACGTGACTCATTTGCATGCCTGACTCAGACAGTGATTGTCCTAATGTCAGCTCCACCCTCTCAAAATGTGGCAGCAAATGGGTTAGCTCTTCTTCTGATAGCAGGCCAAGTAGAGCATTCTTGCGCAAACCTTCAGTGTCTTGCATAGAAATCTCTGCCCCTCTGGTTGGCTGTAGCGCATGTTCTGATTGCCTGATACCTGCGGCACTTACTCGTGTATCAATAAATATGCATATATTTCAAAAAATTAAGCGCAATAGACCTTGATTTAGAAGGCTGGCATATAAAATCTGTACGCTACCGAACCTAGTCGTGTTTAAGCATACCTCTATAAACCGAATAGGGTGGCCTAAAAGGTGAGTTTTGAGTCACACCATCTATTATGTACGCCAGCGCACATTCAGTTACGGCGTTATCCTGTAGCGTTAAACTGGGTGAGGTAACGGAAATGCCAATACAGGATGTTCCACGATGCGCTGCTAGGAGCGCAGCGCTATCTGTTTAATTTTTAAACTCTAAATGGCTTTTTCATCGGTAAAAAAGATGCCCTCCGTTTGTTTGAAAGTAGGAGACTGGCGTTCTAGAGAATAAGGGGCAGATCGATGGCGTTAAAAAAGTACATGCTAATCGCTAGCTGCCATATAGGAGATATTTGTCAATACAATCATCCCATCGATCTGGAACATGCTGAAGCCCGATTGCGTGAAGCTGAATCCGCTTTACAGGACGCTAGAGAGTGGGCTCAGTCGACGCTAAATTCAATTGGCGATGCCGTCATAACGACGGATCTAGAGTGCCGCGTTACCTACCTCAACCGCGTTGCTGAAAACCTGACTGGCTGGATGAGTATCGATGCGCTTGGTAAGCCCTTGTCGCAGGTGCTTACACTCGCTGATGGTCATACGTTCCTGACAGCCCCTAATCCTGCGCAGCGTGCCATAGACGAAAATCGAACAGTTGGGCTCGCTATGGACTGTGTGTTGATTCGCAAAGACGGGAGCCAGTTGAACATTGAAGACTCAGCGGCGCCCATCCATGATCGAGCCGGTTGCACTAAGGGGGCGGTCATTGTATTCCATGATGCCTGCCAATCGCCTGCCCAATCGTTGAAGCTGGCCCATCAGGCACAACATGACTCTCTCACCGGGTTGCCCAACCGTGTCCTGCTCGCAGAACGCCTCTCTAGGGCTATAGGTCTGGCAAAACGGCATCAGCATCAGGTCGCGCTGATATACCTGGACCTTGATGCTTTCAAGCCTATCAACGACTCGCTAGGCCATGCGGTAGGCGATACGCTCTTACAATTGGTTGCTGGTCGACTTAGCGAATGTGTTCGGGATACAGATACAATATGCCGCCAGGGCGGCGATGAATTCGTAGTGTTGCTAAGTGAGATTGAAGAACCGGAGGATGCTGCCAGGATTGCGCAGAAAATCCTTAGTGCCTTAGCGGTGCCCTATCGAATTGATAACCATGAGTTGCATATTACGACCAGTATCGGCATCAGTCTCTATCCCAATCATGGCAGCGATGCGCGAACTTTGCTCAATAATGCTGATACGGCTATGTACCATGCGAAGGGTAGCGGTTCTAACCATTTCCAGCTGTTCAGAGCAGACATGAATGAGCTGAGAGAGCAACGTAGCCAAATCGAGCTGCAACTGCATTGGGCGCTGAAGGAAAAAGCGCTCTTTCTTGAATTCCAGCCCAGAATAGACATTGCCAACGGTTACTTGTGTAGTACCGAAGCGTTGGTTCGCTGGCGCAATCCAGCACTGGGGCTTTTACAGCCTTCGACATTTTTGCCTGTCGCAGAAGCTTGTGGGCTTATTCGCCCTATTGGGCACTGGGTACTGTGTGAGGCTTGTCATCAGTTACAGCGTTGGCGTGAGCAGGGCCTTGAAATTGTGCCTATTGCGGTGAATATGTCGGCCATGGAGCTGCGCGATAGGTCGTTACCCGCTCGTATTACTGAGATGCTGTCTGAAACGAGGTTAGACGCACATTTTTTAGAGGTAGAGGTCACCGAAAGCAGCCTCATGTATCACCAGGACGAGGCCGTAATAGCGACCCTGGTTGAATTGAATAATTTAGGAATACGTATTGCCATTGACGACTTTGGCGCCGGGAGCGAGAGCCTGAAGCGATTGAAGTGCTTTCCAATCAACACGATTAACATTGCGCCCTGCTTTGTCCATGACATGCTAGAAAGTTTAGAGAACCTCAATTTTATCAAAGCCCTTATCAATTTTGGACAGGGTTTGGCTTTGCGTGTCATCGCCAAAGGCGTTGAGGCCCAGGCACAGCTGGATCATCTTATACTGCAAGGTTGCGATGGTGCCCAGGGCTTTTTATTCAGTAAACCGCTTTCGGCCAACGATTACCAAGCGTTACTCGTAGCTGGCGATTTCCGGTTGAAACACAGCGCTGCAGCGCCTGGTAACATCTTAAGCTCTAAGTAAACGCCCGCCCAAATAAAGATCCACCTCTCCCTCCCGGTATTGTTGAACCAAGATGTCTATCACCTTCCAGCGATAAACAAGCGTAATAAGCTGCGTTCAAGCTCCTTTTGAGTATCTGTCTCACTATCGAGTAGCGTTGAAAATCCCCGCACTAAGCAATTGAAAGCAGCTATCCAAAAGCACTATCATGAATACTAATAACAACGATTATCATGATGTTTGTTGCTCTGTTTTCTCTTTGCTCCTAATTCCTACTGAGATCCTATCATGCCTCGTCTGCCGTTTGCTCGTCGTCCTTTGGCGCGCTCTATTTCCGCACTGATCCCCGTCACTGCGGCGCTCTTTTGCGTATCTACCTATGCTCAGGAAGAAACCACTTCCAACGATACCGTGGTGGTCACGGCCACGGCGCTAAAAGTCGATACCCCGCTAGTAGAGACGCCACGTCCGGTCTCAAGCGTTGACCGTGAAGAGTTGGAAACCCGTAACGTCCAACAGCTGGATGAAACGTTCCGCTATCGCGCGGGCGTGCTGTCGGGCCATTACGGTAGCGACAACAATACCGATTGGTTCAAGGTGCGCGGTTTTGATCAATCGACTTACCAAGATGGTCTGCGTATCTACCGCGAAGGATTTTATCAGTGGTTGCCCGAGCCTTATGGCTTGGAACGAGTGGATGTCTTCAAAGGCCCCTCATCGATTCTTTACGGCGAGGCTCCTCCTGGCGGTTTGATTAATGCGGTGAGCAAGCGCCCGACCGAAACACCCCAAGGCGAGGTGAACCTGCAGCTCGGTAACCGCAACCATCGCCAAGTCGGGGTTGATACCAGTGGCCCGGTGGGGGAGTCTGACGATGTACGCTATCGCTTAGTGGGTCTTTATAAAGAGCGCGATGGCGATTTAGACGCCACAAATAACGAGCGCTACTACTTTGCCCCGAGCCTGGCGGTAGACTTCAGCGACGATACGACCGTCACGTTCCTGGCCAGCGTGCAAAAAGACGATGGCGTCCCGGTGAATTCCTTCAAGCTGCCCTATGGCACCGTGGATAACACGCCCTTTGGTCGTGTCGACCCGCAAACCAACCTCAGCGAGCCGGGTTATGATAAAGATGAGCGCACCCAGTGGGCATTAGGTTACGAGCTGCGCCATAGCCTTAACGATACCTGGCGCTTCGAGCAGGATTTACGCTACAGCGAGCTGGATTTGGAGCTGCGCAGCACCTACGCCTTCTTTATGGCTGATGAGCGGCAGGCGGCCCGCGGCCATGTTTACCGTGATGGCTCAATCGACAGCTGGACAGTCGATAACCGTATGGTAGGGACTTGGTACACCGACCGCACCGAGAACACCTTATTGCTGGGAGCGGATTATCAAAACCTCGGCGTGAGCGGCCAAGAAGCGGATCCTTTCCCCTTCGGTGACCCTATCGATATCTTCAACCCCACTTATGGCAACTTTACCCCGGTAGGAGCGGATGATCTTCTCACCCGCGAAATCGACAAAGAGCAAACCGGCTTATATGCACAGAACCAGTTACGTATTGATGACCGCTGGGTGTTGCTGGGCGGTGTGCGCTATGACCAAGCAGAAACCGAAAACAGTAACTTAACGGCGGGAACGACCCAGCGTTCGGATGACGATCAAGTATCTTGGTCGGGTGGTGCTATGTACCTGGGTGAAAATGGTGTTAACCCCTACATAAGCTACACCGAGTCCTTTGACCCGCTGGGCCGGGTGGACAGCGATGGCGAGCTTTATGATCCTCGCGAAGGTCGCCAGTGGGAAGCCGGTGTGAAGGTAGCTCCCTTCGGTTGGGATGGTTACGTAACGGCGGCGCTGTTCGATTTGGAAGAGAGCAATACGCTGGTGAACTCTCCCGCAGGTTTCCAGGTGCAAGAAGGTGAACGCACCTCGCAGGGCTTCGAGCTGGAAGGCGTTGGCTACCTTACCGATGACTTGAAAGTCACCGCGGCTTACACCTATACCGATTCTCGCCTGGAAGATGATGACCGTGCGCCGTTAATCCCGCGCCACCAGGCATCAACTTGGTTGGATTACGCCTTCACCGGCGGCGCGTTAAATGGCGTGACCCTGGGTGGTGGTGTGCGTTATGTGGGCAGCACCGTTGATACCAGCGTCGCCGACAACACGGCAGTGGATAGCTACACCCTGGTCGATGCCATGGTGGGCTATGAGTTTGCTGACGGTTGGCAGGCCCAGGTCAACGTCAACAACCTCACCGATAAAGAGTACGTGGCCAGCTGTGAGTACTGGTGCTACTACGGTGAATCCCGCAGTGTGATTGGCAGCGTTAAATATAGCTGGTAAAGGGCTATCTCGAACTAAAATCCCTATTTAATGAGTGCCCACTATCTGCGGATGACGCAGGTAGTGGGCGAGTTAATGACTAGTAATTTTCGGATGTTTCAGTCTATGTTAAATCTCTCGGCCAGGTGTCTGAAAGCTGATAACCCTCTGGCCATGGGTCGCTGGGATCGAGTAAATGTTGATGAGTACCAGTAATCCAGGCCCGGCCAGCTAGGCTGGGGATAATTGCTGGTCGACCCTCCATATCGCATTGGCCTTCAATTCGGCAATCAAACGTCGAGCCAATAATTGATCTGCCGATAAAGCGCTCTCCAACCTTCAATTGGCCTTTCTCGTGCAGCACCGCCATGCGTGCAGAGCAGCCGGTGCCACAGGGAGAGCGGTCAATCTTACCAGGACGAATCACCACTGCATTCGTGGCGGTTGCTACACCGCTTTCGTGGCTCACCGGTGCCGCTATTTGGCAAAAAGATATATGTGACCATTCTGGATTCAATGGATGCGTAAACCCCAGCTGTTCATTGGCAGCATGGGTAATCTTAAGGCCGGTGGTGACTAAATCGGCTGCTTCATCAGCATGCAGTGAAAACCCCAGCTGTTGGGCGTCCGCGATGACGAAGCTATCGCCCCCGTAGGCGGTATCGACTTGCAGCGATCCTATCCCTTCAACCTCGATCCAGCGGTCAATTTTGTCGGCAAAGGACGCTACGTTACGCACTTCAACTTTCTCGGCCTTGCCGTCTCGGCATTGCGCGGTAATCTCAACCAGCCCCCCTGGCGCTTCCAGTACCAAATGGGTGACAGGCTCCGTCATAGGCAGAATGCCGCTATCGAGCAGCACCGTCGCGACACAGAGCGAATTAGAACCGGACATCGGTGGTGTGTCGGCGGGTTCCATGATGATCCACGCCATCTGGGCACGAGGGTCTTTTGACGGCACCAGTAGATTGACATGGCGAAATACGCCCCCGCGTGGCTCGTTGAGCATGAAATTGCGCAGGGTTTCATCCTGTGCAATCCAGCGTGATTGCTCCCATAACGTATCGCCAGGTGGTGGGGCGACGCCACCGACGATGACGTCTCCGACTTCTCCCTCGGCATGACAGCTGACAACATGAATGACTTTGCTTGAACGCATGTAAACCTCTAGACCACTGACTTGAGAAAGGCGGCTGTTTCTGGCTTCTGCGGGTTATCGATCACTTGATCGGGAGGGCCAATCTCATGAATGAGGCCTTCGCGGAAAAAGGCCACACGGTCGGATACGTCACGGGCGAAAGGGATTTCGTGGGTGACCAGAATCATGGTCATGCCGTCTTCGGCCAGCAGGCGCATGGTATCAAGTACTTCGCCAACTAATTGCGGATCAAGTGCCGAGGTAGCCTCGTCGAAAAGCATATAGTCCGGTGACATGGCCAGTGCACGGGCAATTGCCATACGCTGCTGCTGGCCACCAGAGAGCTTACCGGGAAATACCTTGAGTTTATCGGCAAGGCCCACATGGGTGAGTTGCTTAACGGCCAATTCTTCAGCTTCCGCTCGACTCTTACCCAGCACTTTGCGTGGCGCGAGCATAGTATTCTCCAGCACATTCAAGTGCGGAAAGGCGTTCCATTGCTGGAAAACAATGCCAATCTTCTGCCGCAGCTTATTAATGTCGGTGCCCTTGGCATGTACCTCGGTGCCATCAACCCTGATTGATCCGCCCTGGATATTTTCCAGCCCGTTGATACACATCAGCAAAGTTGACTTCCCCGAGCCGGAGCCCCCTACAATCGAGACCACTTCGCCCTTTTGAACGGTTAGGTCAACGCCTTTGATCACTTCCAGGTCTTTAAACGACTTATGTACTTTTTCGATCTCAATCATTCTGCTGCCACCTTTTTTCCACTTGGGCGCCTAGGCGGGAAACCACCAAGCTGATGAGGTAATAGATAAGCCCTGCGATGCACAGCACCAGCAGTGGCTCCTGAATGCGTGTGACGATGGCCTGGGAGGCACGGAGTAATTCAATGATGCCGATCCACATCACTAACGCGGTGTCTTTCATGGCTGAGAGGGAGAGATTCAGCCAGCCGGGAAAAGCGACACGCGTTGCTAATGGCATCACTACGTAGCGCAGATCTTGCCAGTAGGTCATGCCCAGCGAACGGCTGGCTAAACGTAGGTTCTGGGGCACCGATAGCACGCCGCTGCGCACAATCTCGGTGCAGAAGGCGGCTACATAGACGCCAAGTACGACACAGCCAACGGTAAAGGCGCTCCAGTCCAAACCGACAATGCTCTTGAGCGAATTGAACAGCACAAACTGGATCAGCAGCGGCACGCTGCGAAAGATATCCAGAAACCACCCCAGCGGAATAGTTGCACGGGGCAGCAGTGCACGGAGTAGCCCGCAAGAGACGCCCATAACGGTGCCCAGCAGCATCGACCAAAACGTCAGTAATAGAGTGACCCAGGCCCCTTGAAGCAGAAACAGCAGGTCGTTCCAGGTGAAGCTAGTTGAAAACATAAAGCCATTTGAAAACATAGTCAGGCCCTCAATAGCGGAATAGCCGCCAGGCCAGCAGCCGGGCTATCACTACAATCAGTTTGGCGATCAGGTAATAGAGCACCGCTGCCAGCGCAAATAACTCAAAGGTGCGGAATGTTCTAACGTTGTAATCCTGAGTCACGCCGGTGAGATCGTTATTCAGGCCAACGATAACGCCCAGCGATGTCATTAATACCGCCCACACCATCTGATTGGTGATCGGGTAAAAGACGATGCGCAGTAGTTGCGGTACCACCACCAATCGATAGGCCTGGAAGCTACTCATCCCCAAGGAGCGGGCTGCGCGAACTTGGGTGTCGGGTATTGCTTTAAGGCCACCGCGAAAGTTTTCAGCCAAATAGCCCGCGTTATTAAAGGTAATACCCGCTAATAGGGCTGCCCAGGAGCTGACGTGCATACCGATAGCGCCAAGACCGAAATAGACGATATAGATCTGGAACAGCGCAGGCGTATTGCGGGCGATTGATACCCAGGTGCCAGCTACTGCTCGTGTTGCGGGATTAGGAGCCTCCCGCATCGCCAATAGCGCCAGGGCGATTAAGATGCCGAAGATCATCGATAGCGCTGCGGTCTCAAAGGTAACAACAGCGCCCTCGAGCATATCCGGCAGGGCCCTAAAGGCAGTTCGCCATTGGAAGGTATAATCAAACATGGCTTAGTGTGCTCCTTGACGAGTCGCAACGGCCGTCAGCCAAGTGGGCAGGCGACCACTGGCCTCTCCACTGCATGCGGTCTCGACGCACTCGGCAAGATTGCCGAAGTGCACCTGGCGACCGACTAACCCTGGGGCGTAGTGGGCATATTTTCCCGAATTGGTCATTAGTGTGCGCGCCGTTGGTGGCACCACGGGTTCACCCAGCATGCACCAGCAGGTATCGTTGATAAGCTGTGCTCCGAAGCGCTCCAGAGTGGTGATGTATCCGGCCGCGCTGGCGTCGTCATACACCGCTCGCCCCAGCGTGACCGCCATGGCGACATCCGGATGTTTGCGACGTCCTGAACAGAGCGCTGCCAGCGCCGCACATTCGCTCAACGAGAAGTGGGGGTTGCCCAAAGAGATAAGGTCTACCTGGGATGCTTCAGCATGATCCAGCTCGTACCAACTAGCGAGTAGATCAGCTGGCTCGATGGTTAGATGACGTGAAGGCGGGAAGCCGCCGAGGGCCTGGGACTCCCGCATCGCTTCCGGAGTAATCTGGCTAATATGGAACATCGGCGCGGCGGAGGTGGTTGCGAAGGCTGCACAGAATGCTTTGAGATCGTCGCGACTGGGCGCTGTGTTCTCCAGGCCGCAAAGTAAGGGAATCTCGCTGCCGCAAAGCAACCCCACGTGATACCCAAGCAATGGCCAGAAAGCATCATCCAGGGAATCGAGAGACTTAACGTCAATACGCAACGTGGCAAAACGCCCTTGATTTCGATGTGCTCCAATGAAGGGCGCGCGCCCCGTCAACGCGATGCAAATATCCAGATAGTCCGGATATTTCAGCGTTCGGGCCGCCAGCACACTATTGGCGTATACAACGGCGTTAGACTCGGCCCACACGATTTGCTCGCCAGCTTTGGGAGCGCTGTCGAGTAGATAGGGCGCACAGGTGTAACTGAGTTGCGCGCCCATGGCCATGTAGGCATTGCCTAGTGCGCTGGCAGGCTCGCCGAAAGCGGGGTCGATGCCCTGCGCCCGCCAGCGGCACTGATCAACCGATATAGAATTGAGTGTAGTGGGAACGCGCACTTGGGCGCCCCATTCCACTAACTGCTCAGCGAAACGCAAACTGGCTGGGCCGGTATAAATGCAGCCATCAATATGCGCTTGGCTGATGTCAATCAGTTGCTCGGCTCCTTGGAGCTCGGCCACTCGCAGCACGATTCGCATAGCCTCCTGGGCTGCCTTACCGTAGTGGCCTGCGAGTAGCGCTTGGTCATCATCGCTTAGCGTTAGGCTGGAGGGGGCTAGGGTGGATAGCTGAGAATAGCGGGTGGTGGCCTCTGCTGCTGAGTACTCTTGGGAAGGCATGTCGGAAAGGTGTATTTTTTCATTTTCAATATGTGCATATTGCCCTAGCCGCAGCGTGGCAAATGCTTCGGGGCCGACGAACAGCACCGGAATAGAGGCTTCAAATAGCGTTTCGGCAATGATCACACCGAGGGTCAAAATCTCTTCTTGTTCGGCAAATATCAAGGCGGATGGCGCGTTTTGACCGGTAAGCAACTCAAGTAGCACGCTGCTGCCGGTACATGAGCCACGTCCACTAGGCAGGGCGAGTATACGTCCGGCAAGGCACTGGCCCTTTAACGGATGGTGACAGTCAATTATCTCGCCGCTGAACGGGTCGACACCACCCCAAAAGCTCAAGCCAACGTCGGTATACAGTAATTCACCCTGCGCTGAACCACGCACCAGGCTACGACCGGTGAGCGAAACATCAGACATAGTGTCATCTCTTTCGTTGGGAAGAACGCGCCACCAGAGCGGCGCGCGATACATTGTTATTATTCAGCGATTAGTAATAAACGTTGGGTACGGTCAGATCGACTGGCTCACCGCCTACCCATTTGTCGTAGAGTTCCGCATAACGTCCGGTGCGCACCTGCTGGTTCACGAATAAATTTAGGTAATTCAGAAGGCCATACTCGGTGCGGTTAGCTGCCAGGGAAACGTAATCAATAACATAGGGTGCTTCGCCGGCAATTTTTAGCCCCTCATATTTGCCGGATTCGAGAGTCGAGGAGGCGACTGTGTTAGTGACAACGGTCGCATCAATGTGCCCTTGGGCGACGGCCAGAATGGTGTCGTTCTGAGTTTGATAAGCGCGGAAACTGCCGTCACCCCACTCATCTACATCTTCTTCCAGCGCCATTGCTTCGTAAGTGCCACTGGTATTGCCGACAGGACGACCCTGCAGATCATCGTACTGCTCGATACCAGTGTCTTCACGGGTCAGAACGACCATCTGAAAGGCGAAGTAGGGGATGGTCATGCCAACGGTTTTGGCACGCCCCAGGGTGTCAGAGGTGGAGGCGACGATAACGTCGGCGCGGCCAGAAACCAGCGCAGGAATACGATCGGGGAAAGGTGTTTCAACGATTTCAGCATCGACTTCGAGGACATTGGCCAAGTCATTACAGTAGTCAACATCGAAACCGACAGGTTGGTTGTTATCGTCGCGAAACCCCATGGGGGGAAAATCGAGGGTGACGGCACAACGTAGGGTGCCTGAGCTAATTATTTCATCGAGCTTGTCAGCCTGTGCCTGACCGATGACGGATACACTCAAGATAGCGGAAAGCGCTAATGGAGCGGTCTTGTTTATCATTTTTGACCTCCTAGGTGGGCTTTGCTTGGCTGCTAGAGACAGCAAACTTAGTATTTATTATTTCGGATACGATTTGCAAGTTTTGAGTGTGTTAATTGAAATTTAAATTTAAGATATTGTTTTAATTGGTTTAAATAAAATAATTGAATGGCGGTGCGAGCTGGAATGTTAATAAGAGTGCAGGTAAAAACCGCTCTATCAGCGCTTTGGAGCCTCAGCGTTGAAACAGATCACGCAAGAATCAAACAACAGATACTGGGAAGTTGGGTAGCGATTCGAACACCGCTACCCGGAGAATAAAGAGGGCAAGGTTTAGTGATCTAAATCTTTTCTGAGAAGTCAGTGGCTACTCAGCAAGCCGATTAGGTAGATGGTCGTAGAGTGTTCGACACACACCAATAATATGGCGTTCAACCAGTGCAGCTGCTTCGTCGGCGTCGCCTTTGCGGCAAGCGGCAATAATAGCGCGGTGCTCTTTGTCGGCGCGTGCCTTGCCCTTGGACAAGCTCAACTGTAAGCGGAGATAGCGCTCCACCTTATCGTGGATAGAGCGTATCAGGCTCATCATGAAGGGGCGTTGTGCAGGCTCGTAGAGGCAGGCATGGAACTCCCAGTTCAGTGCGGCCCAGCGGCCCACATTGTCCTCATTATTGAACTCGTCGCAAATGCGCTCAGCATTGTCGAAGGTGGTTTGGCTCATATTGGGGACTGCCAGACGAATAGCTTCTACCTCGAGCAGGACGCGAACTTCAAACATCTGGGCGAGCTCGGGTTCAGAGATCTTCGTCACAACGGCGCCCTTGTTGCGCTGAAAAAGCACCAAACCCTCTGCTTCCAGACGCTTCAGAGCTTCCCGTACAGGGATTTTGCTAACATTGAATTTATTGGCAATATCATCCTGGCGTATTGGCTCACCCTCTTCGAGCTGGCCGGCAATAATGGCTTCGCGCAGGTGTTTTACGATCACCTCAGATGCCGAGGGCGTAATGCCAAGATTAGGTGCGTTAAACATGATAAGTGGCAACGATGAGAGTCCGTAGTTGAGAGGAATATACCAGATACTGTATACCAACCCAGAATTATGCAATTTATTTTTTGCGTCAAAAAGGCGTTGGGCTCCAGCGCGGCCACGGGTGAAACATCAACAGGACCTAGATAAATACTGACGTTTTTAGCAATGCCTGCGTTCGGTTTCCAATCAGGTAAATCGGCTTATTCGATAAGGTGATAAGTCGGCCACGGCATGATTGGCTGCGCTAGGGTGACGTTCTCCTTGTGTCGCTAGATTGGCGATGATTTCTGCTGTCAGTGCCGCTTGCGTCAGGCCAAGGTGGTGGTGCCCGAAGGCCAGCAAGACTCTACCGCCTTGGACACTGTCAATAATCGGCAAAGAGTCGGGTAGGGAAGGGCGAAAGCCCATCCAGGGTTTGGCGTCAGTAATATCCAGCTCACTTCTAAATAACCCCTGGCTGAGTTTATGTAGCTGCCAGGCACGCTGCATATTGGCTGGCCGCTGAAGGCCCGCAAATTCAACGGTACCTGCCAAGCGTAACCCCTCTTCCATTGGTGTCATGATAAAGCGGCGCTCCAATGACGTAATCGCTACCGGTAGCCGTTCCCGCTCATGGGGAAGCATTAGATGGTAGCCCCGCTCAGTATCCAGCGGAATACTGGTGCCCGTCAGCGCAGAGGTAAGTTTGGCCGAGTGAGCCCCGCAGGCGATCAGCACTTTGGAGGCTGTCAGGGTAGTTGAGCTATCCGTCTGCAAGCTAACGCAGTGACCATTCACACTCCCTGACGCTACGGTTGTCTGCCGGAACTGTACGCCGTTCGCTTTGGCGGCCTGAACCAGAGAGTTAACCACTTGCCAAGTATTGATGACATGGGCGGTGCCTGGGAAAAATAGGCCCCCTTGAATGTTATCCGACAACTGAGGGGCAACGTCGCGAATGGCATCGCCTGACCAACGTTCCACCGCGACTTGCTGCTCGACCATACGTGCCCGCAGCGCCTCTAACTCGTCGGCATTGTCGGCTTTTTCGTATACCAGGAAGGAGCCCTCTTCTTTGAGTAAGTGCCTGCCATCGATGCTGTCGAGTAGCCGTTGCCAGGCGGCCAAACTCTGCTCATTAAGCGCACGAATACCGGCGACGCTGGCTTGATAAGGAGCTTGACGCAGGTTCCAGAGTAGCCGAGTGAACCAGGGTAGTGCCTTCGGCACATAGCGCCAATCCAACCGCAGTGGCCCCATCGGATCCAGCAGCATTTTGGGAAGTTGCTTCACAATGGCGGCATCGGCAATGGGGAATACCTGCTCCGTTGCCATATGTCCGGCGTTTCCATAGGAAGCACCCATGCCGGGCGGCTGACTATCCAGCACCACGACGCGCCACCCTTGTTGACTTAACGATAGGGCACAAGCCGTACCAATGATACCGGCACCGATAACGATGATATCAGCCTCCACATTGGGATCGCTGGTTGCCTGTGGGTGTGCGTCCATGGCAATTCCTGGTTTCATAGCGAGGCAGACCAGCTCGCGTACCAAGTGCGGAACAGCGCGTACTGGGACTCCACATAATGACGCTGCGAATCGTTGAGCGCATCGGTTTCATTAAAGTGTAGGGCGTATTCAGCATCGCCGTTGAGCACCATCAGGTGCTTGTAGTAGAGAACCAGATCGCCGCCTTCGTCGAAAGAAGAGAGCACACCTAGTGCTTCCTCTAGCTCCATGGCTAAACGCCGTGCTTTGACGTCCCCTTTGGCGGCCTGTTGGCTGAGCGAGACAAGCTGCAATACCTCTCGGGGAAGCGCATTGCCAATCCCGGTAATAGCACCCGTGGCACCACAATTGACGAAGCCGTGGTAAACAGTGGTATCGACACCGACCATCAGAGTGACATCTTCGTCTTGAGAGGTAATGTTTTCCGCGGCATAGCGGAGGTCATCGGCGCCGCCAAACTCTTTGAAGCCAATCAGGTTCGAGTATTTGTGGCGTAGTTCAAAGAATAAGTCGGCACGTGTGGCGAAGCCGTAATAGGGGCTGTTATAAATCACCGCAGGTAGCTTGGGCGCCGCATCCAAAATGGCCGAAAAGTGTGACTTCTGTGCAGCCGCCGAGGTGCCTCTTGAAAGCACCCGGGGAATCACCATCAGCCCTTGAGCGCCAACTTTGGCTGCGTGAGCCGCATGGGAGACGGCTTCACGAGTGTTGATGGCTCCGGTACCCACAATGGTGGGAACGCCTGCCTCAACCAAGCGCGCGACACCCTCCTGGCGTTGCGCTTCGCTAAGTAATGGCCAGTCACCCATTGAGCCGCAATACACCACGCCGCTCATTCCCAGATCCACCAGTTCACGGCCTTTAGCCACCAGGGCATCGAAATCGGGTTGGCGGTCAGCGCTGCAAGGGGTCATTAACGCCGGTATGCAGCCAGTAAAAATGTTATCGCTCATCGTTGTTCCTTTTCGTTTGGTGTTATCAGCTATACGGAGTTGGCGCTGGGTTCGAAAGTGGGGCAGGCGTTGTCATTGATTACGAGGCAGTGATTCCCCAGGCGAATGGGTCTTGCTCATCAATCAAAAGGGTGGTGTCGGCGCTCAGGTAGGCGCGACCCTTAATGTAGGGGCGAATGCGATCACCCTCCCATTCGTAGTACCCCTCAAACTGGCTGTCACAGATACTTGCCTGCACCCAGGTTGCGCCGGGCGCCAGCTTGCCATCCGCCGCCAGGCACGCCAGCTTGGCGCTGGTGCCAGTGCCACAGGGGGAGCGGTCATACGCCTTGCCAGGGCAGAGCACGAAATTACGGCTATCAGCCACGGCGTCATCGGCAAACAGCTCGATATGATCGATCAGGCCGCCGTCTTCGCCGGTAATGGCCGCAGCCTCCAGCGCCTGACGAACGGCCCAGGTGAAGTTAGTCAGCACTTCGACGTTGTCGAGGGTCAGTGATTGACCATGGTCGCTAATCAGGAAAAACCAGTTGCCACCCCAGGCAATATCGCCGTGTACCCGCCCGAAGCCTGGTACCTCCAAGGGCACTTGCTGGCGATAGCGATAGGCGGGCACATTGCGCACGGTAACGGCGCCGTCGTCATGCAGGGTTGCACTGATCGGGCCAACTGGCGTGTCGATTTTGTGATCGCCAGATGATATCAAGCCCAGGTGATGCAGGGAGGCCACCAGCCCTATAGTGCCGTGGCCGCACATGCCCAGATACCCGGTATTGTTGAAGAAGATGACCCCGCAGGTCGCATCCGGCGATTCAGGTGCACAGTAAAGCGCCCCCACCAGCACATCATGCCCGCGAGGCTCTAACATGCAGGCGCGCCGCCACTGATCATGGGATGTGCGCAGAGCGTCACGCTTTTCCGCCATAGTGGTGCCAGGCAGTAAGGGAAACCCCTCCATGACTAGCCTTGTCGGTTCACCCGCCGTATGGGAATCAATCACACGTATGCGTTTCATGGGGCACCTGCGGTTTTTGGATATAGGTGATTAATGGTGAAGATAGCAGCTTACCCGTCTATTCGCTGTTTTTTTATATCTTATACAATATTCAAAATTTGTTGTGAAGCCTAGACTGGGTGGCAGTGGCATGGCCTCGGCTAGATGGGTAGTCGAGCAAAAATCGGCGATAAACGCCTCTATCACTAATAAGTCATTGAATTTAAATAATTGTAAGTAAAATTTTAGTTTTTATGTCAATAAATTCTTGCAATGAATTTTTGTATATCTTATACCAAAAGAAGAGGCGGAAACTAATCACAGGACTTAGTGAGTTCGTGACTTACCCATTTTGGATGGCGCGATAAGCCTTTTTCAGGGAGATATAACTAAAAACTAATGCTTAGAAAGGTGAGCGATTATGAAAACAGATTTAAATACAAAGCAGTGGCTTTCTTGCGTTATAGCAGCAATAGCGCTTTCTTCTCCCGTTTATGCTGCCGACGTTGAGTGGCGAGTACCCACTTCAGTACCGGGAGGCTCACCGTTTTATGAAAACTTTCTTCAGCGGTTCGCTGACAATGCAGAGATGCTTACCGCAGGGAGAGTTGATATCAGGCCTTTTGGCGCAGGTGTGATTGTGCCTGCACTGCAGGTCTATGATGCGGTCAAAGAAGGCACCGTAGAGGCTGGTCATTCCACCCCTAGTTACTTAGTTAATCAAAATCCTATCAACGCAATTTTTGCTGGGTTTCCAGGCGGCATGGGACCACAGCCGTATATCAACTGGATTTACGAAGGGGGCGGCCAAGAAGCGCTGCAAGAAATTCGCGCTAGCGAAGGGCTGCATTCATTGATCGTGGGAATTGGTTCTACAGAAATATTTGCTCACTCCAACGTGCCCATTAACGGGCCTGATGACCTGGACGGCTTAAAGTACCGTACTTCCGGGCCGTGGGCTGAAGTTGTGCGGGAGTACTACAATGCGGTGCCTACCGTTGTGCCGCCCGGTGATATCTATACGTTGTTACAACGTAAAGGCGTTGACGCCATTGAATGGGCAACCCCTTCCAGCAATTATCCTGAAGGTTTTCATGAAGCAGCCCGTTACATCATCGTGCCCGGCGTGCATCAACCCACATTTCTATGGGAAGTCGTTGTTCGTCAGGATACATGGGATCAAGTGCCTGACGATTTAAAGCAGCTTATTGAGTCAGCTGCCAAATTGACGACCTACGAAGGCCTTAGCAATTTCTACCATAACGACCTAATCGCCATGGAAGATTACCGTGCCGGTAAAAACGAAGTGATCAGCTTGGACGATGGCTTTGTTGAAGAGCTATCGGAGAATGGTCGTGCTTGGATCGCTGCCCGGGCAGCGGCAGAGAGTGATGCTGGTAATCCAGCCATGGAAGAAATTTTAGAAAATTACCAAGCCTATCAAGCGCGCTGGAATGCTCAGAAAGACTACCTCATCACCGATTAATATAAACCTGCCAGGGGAAGGCACCTACGCCTTCCCAGGGAGTTATACATATGATCAATGTACCGATATGAGTGATGACTATTATGTTTTTTAATTTAGTGGATCAGCTGTCAAAAATATCGGCTTGGCTAAGTAAGTTGGCGCTCATTATCTTAGCGGTGGCGATGTTATATGAAGTAATCGCTCGCTACGTTTTTAATGCATCTACCATCTGGGCTTTCGATATCTCGTATATGGCCACAGGCATTGCGTTTATGCTCGGTGTCGCCTGGACAGCGCAGGTAGATGGCCACGTTAAAGTGGATGTTTTAAGCAGCCTTATGCCCAAACGTATTTCTCGTATTATCACGGGAATCGCTTATATCGTTGTGTTATTCCCCACCCTTTCGCTTGTCGCCTGGTTTGGCTGGAAAAAATCGCTATCAGCCTTCACAACCAATGAAGTTGAAATGGTCAGTACATGGGCACCTAAAATGTGGCCGTTTTACACCTGTATTGCCTTCGGCTTGACGCTTCTTGCACTACAAGTTCTGGTGATTGGGCTGCGTTCGTTTATTGATAATACCCATCATAATAAGGCCAACTAAATGGATACCATGACGGCTGCCCTGATGTTCCCAGGACTGTTCTTATTAATCTTTATGGGTATTCCTGTTGCTTTCTCACTGATTACCGTCTCATTAGTGGCTGGCTGGTTCGCCTTTGGGCCTATTATTTTTCAGCAACTTTACGGCAGTATTTATAGCGCTTCATCTAATTACGTTCTCTCCTCAATTCCACTCTTTGTGCTTATGGGCGCGATACTTGAGAAATCGGGTATAGCCAAAAACCTCTTCGATGCTATTCAAATGTGGATTGGTCGATTACCTGGCGGGTTGGCACTCACCACGATTGCCATGGCGGCCATATTTGCGGCGGCCTCTGGCGTCGTTGGTGCGGTAGAGATAATGATTGGATTAATGGCTATACCTGCCATGCGAGCTTACCGCTATAACAATTCGCTGATTGCGGGGACTATTTGTGCAGGCGGCTCTTTAGGCACGATTATTCCACCTACGGTCATTGTTGTCGTATATGCGGCGCTTGCTCAACTATCCATCGGCGCGTTATTTGCAGCGATTATTTTTCCCGGCATCTTGATGTTGTCTCTTTTCGCTCTTTATATCATTGGGCGTTGTTGGTTGCGGCCTCAAGATGGCCCTGCCGCTACGGCCGTTAATGATGATAAACCTCTTAGCATTAAAATCAGCATTACGCTTAGAGCTTTAGTGCCACCTTTGCTATTAATGTTTGCGGTACTTGGGTCGCTGTTGGGTGGTATCGCGTCACCCACAGAAGCTGCTGCCGTTGGTGTTGCTGGCGCAGTGATCCTAGCTGTCATCAATGGTGGAATCACCATGCCTTCATTGGTTGATTCTCTATCACTAACGGTGCGCATTACAGCTATGATTCTGCTTATTGTGGCTGGGGGCACGATGTTTACTGGCATCTTCGCAGTCAATGGTGGCGGCGAGATGGTGTCCGCAATAGCTAGTGGCTTGGGTGGTGGTACAACAGGTGTCATCCTATTTTTTCTAGCCGTCACTTTCTTACTGGGGTTTGTCCTTGACTGGACATCGATTGTTTTAATCTGCGTACCAATATTCACCCCTATCATCAAACAGCTGGGTATTGATCCTATTTGGTTTGCCACGCTAGTGTTGGTAACTATCCAAACTAGTTACCTGACTCCGCCTATGGCATCGTCAATCTTCTATTTAAAGTCGATTGCACCCAGCGATATTACCTATGGGCAAATGTGTAGAGGTGTCCTGCCATTTATCGCGGTGCAATTGCTAACACTGGCGGTGGTGGCATTATTCCCAGCAATGGCTACATGGCTGCCTGATAAGATAGTGGGCTTTTAAAGCTAAGTGCTACCGAAGGTGATCGGTGAGAAATTGCTTACCGATCACCGATAAATGTACTTACTCCATTAACCGATGTATTAAATCTCGCCATTCAAAGAAAATAAGGTGTATTTCTAGCTATACTGAGGACGCTGACTGTCCACCTTTGTGCAGAACAGCCCACCCAGGAGTCGGTTATGCCACGTTTATCCCGTCGGTTCGTCTTAGCATTGCCGTTTGCGCTTCCCGCCGTGTTGTCCGTCATGTTGCTTAAGTGGGTAGACACCGCCGCTGCGCAGGCTGACGTGTTAAGCGCCGAGGAATCAGACCCTAACCGGTTGGGCTGGATGCAGGGATTTCCGCCTGTTTCTGAACGGGTAATTGGCCAACCTGACTCCAATTACTTTAGCTTTCCTAAAATGCGCTGGACGGTGTGCCACTTCCGCGAATTGCTGCCCACTAAACAGGTAAGCCGTGGGTTAGGGTCACCTTCGCCGCTTACCTACGCGCTGGATGACGCCATCAACGGTGTGATGTTTACCCCGCTTGACGGTAGTGAACCCATGACGTGGCAGGCGTCGCTGAACGAGAACTACACTGATGGCCTGCTGATTCTTCATCAGGGGCAAGTAGTGTATGAGTACTACGCTGGCTGTTTAGATGAGGCGGGCCAGCACGGGGCAATGTCGGTGACTAAGTCGATGACCGGCCTGTTGGGGGAAATACTGGTAGCGGAAGGAGCGTTGGATGAAGAGGCGCTCGTCGGCGACATATTGCCAGAACTGGCCAATAGCGCTTTTGGCAATGCCACCGTGCAGCAGTTGCTAGAAATGACCACAGGCCTTGCCTATAGCGAAGATTACAGCGACCCCAATGCGGAAATTTGGGCTTACAACGCAGCGGCAAGCCCGCTCCTCAAGCCTGAAGGCTACTCTGGGCCACGCACTTACTATGAGTATTTAGCCACCGTACAGCCGGAAGGTGAGCATGGTCAGGTGTTTGGCTATAAAACAATCAATACCGATGCGCTCGGTTGGGTAATTGCGCGCACCACGGGCGAGTCAGTGACGTCGTTGCTGTCATCGCGAATTTGGCAACGCATAGGCGCCGAGCAGGATGGCTACTTTACCGTTGACTCCATCGGTACACCGTTTGCTGGTGGTGGTTTAAGTGCAGGCCTGAGGGATATGGCCAGAGTAGGACAGTTGGTGCTGAGTGAAGGTGTTATTGACGGAGAACGGCTATTTCCTGCTGCGGCGATAGAACGTATTCGTCAAGGGGGTGACAGGCAAGCGTTTGCCGCTGCAGGTTACCGCTATTTACCTGGCGGCAGTTACCGTGGCATGTGGTGGTCGCTGCATAACGACCATGGTGCATTTGCTGCCCGCGGTGTGCATGGGCAAACGATATACATCGACCCCACCGCGGAGATGGTAATAGTGCGCTTTGCATCACACCCGGTGGCAGGCAATGCCGCCAACGACCCCACCTCACTCCCAGCTTATCAGGCAGTGGCTGAGTATTTGTTGGAGAAAGCCCCTTAGGTCAGGGCTGCCCGCCGTTCCGTATTTCATCATGTGCTATCATTGCAATCAATGATGTCAGTGTTAGCAATGAAAAGGGTGTGCAAATGGCAACTATAACGGTGCGTAATTTGGATGATGAACTCAAAGCGCAGCTCCGCGTTCAAGCGGCGAGCCATGGGCATTCTATGGAAGAAGAGGTACGGCTTATTCTTCGCAAGGCGTTAGTAAAGCCACAACAGGGTGGGTTGGGAAGTCGCATTCATCAGCGTTTTGCCGCTGAGGGCGAATTGGAATTAGCGTTGCCAAAACGTGAGGAAAAGCCAAGAGCCGCGGACTTTGAGTCGTGATTATTCTTGACACCAACATATTGTCGGAATTGATGCGCCCTGCGCCCAATATGAGGGTAGTTAATTGGCTTAATGCTGAGGAGCCTCTCGGCGTCACGATAACCGCTATTACCGTGGCCGAAATTCTTTACGGCATTGAACGTTTGCCTGATGGCAAGCGTAAGCAGCGCTTTGCACAGCTAGCCGCCGAGATGTTTGAAGAAGACTTTACCGACCGTGTTTTACCTTTTGATGAAGTAGCCGCTGCCTATTATCCTGGATTCAACTAGTAAGTGCAGCACCTGCGGTTTCTAGTGCTCCTAAGTATTCGCCTAAGAACACCTGCGCTGGGGTTCGGTATCCCAGTCGCTTCCTTGGTCTATCGTTTAGCTTATTGACGACACTTCGTAGCTCGGCATTGGTCACTTTGCGAAAGTCAGTACCTTTAGGAAAATACTGCCTAATCAGACCATTGGTGTTTTCATTAGTACCACGCTGGCATGAGCGGTACGGGTCGCAAAAATAGGTCTTAGCCGAGACGGCCTTGGCAACTTTCCGGTGCTCAGCGAATTCCGACCCATTATCCAAAGTGATGGAGTGCACTGCCCCTCGGCGTGGTGCCAATAACCGCGTCATTGCCTGAGCCGTTCTAGTGGCGGTGATTGTTGGCAGCCGCGCTGCCAAGAGGTAGCCACTGCGTCTTTCGACCAGGGTCACCAGTCCAGATTCTTTGTGGCCCTTAAGCACCGTGTCGCCTTCCCAATGGCCGATATGGCGCCGTTCTTCCACCTTGGCAGGGCGCTGCTCAATGCCTACTCGGTGCGGGATTTTGCCTAACCCCGCCCGCTTAGCCAATTGGCGCTGATAGCGCCGCTGGCGTGGCAGTCGGAGCCGTTTCCATAAGGTTCCACCGTGCTTCTTGTCGTCCCAGATTAACGCATAGATCCATTGATGGCTTACGCAGACCCCGTTGGCATTGGCCATGAAGCCACTGATTTGCTGAGGGCTCCATTCGTCCATCAATTGGTCAGTGACCCAGCGAATCAGGCTGGGCAGCCGCTTCGTCACTTTCCAGGCAGTGCGTCGACGCTGATCACTTGCCGATTGAGCCTGTTCAGGCGCATAACCACTGGTCAGACCGTTGCGCTTTATCTCGCGACTAATGGTACTGCTATGGACACCAATCGCCTTAGCTATCTTTCGCTGGCTAATGCCGGTCTCAAGATAGGCAAAAATTTGGTATCGTTGGCTCTGGGTCAGTTGTCGGTATCCCATGCTCTGCTTCACTTTGGTAGGTAAGGCAGAGAGGGTACCGGCGCTGACCCTCCTGCCTCTACCTTGTGGTCCAAAGTGCTGCGGTTATTCTATGAATCCAGGATGCAACGTTAGTTGCCGACAGCGAGCGTTCCGGCCGGGTAGTGCATTCTGCTGATGCTCAAATCGCCGCCATTTGTCAGCAGCACCACGCCCAGCTTGCTACCCGCAATGTGAAAGATTTCGAGCATTTAGGCATCTCCATTATTGATCCCTGGCGAGTCGAGTAGCGTCTTCAATGCTGACGAAGCACAGTGTTGCTAAACAATCTGTATCTACAGACCTAGAGAAGTAGTGGGCTTATCCGCCGCGCTTCCAGCCCATCAAATGGTACACCTTAGGCCAGCTCGGCCAGCCGTTCAGTGTATGCGTTTAACTTGCTGCTGGTTATCATTAAGCGACGGCGGGCGCGGGTCATACCGACGTACAATAGGCGAGTCTCTTGGGCATAGCGCTCTTCATTGTCGGCAAGTTCACCCACGCCACATAGCAGCACAGTATCAAATTCCAGCCCTTTACTACTCTGTCGGCTAAGCAGCACTACCTCATCGGCCATCGGGTCATACTCTCGTTTGGTGGCGGCATCTTGGAGACAGCGACTAGGAATACCCGCTTCCTGAAGGGCACTATGGAAGCGTTTACCTTGAGTGTTGTGGGCATAGATAATGGCAATACTGTTTAACTCGCTGCCGTCTTCACGCCAACGTTTCACGCAGTGAGCGATATAGCGAGCTTCGTCCTCTTTATTGTGGCGCAGGCGAAAGGCGGGAGTGGGGCCGCTAACACCCGCCACTTCTGGTTTAATCAGCGGGATATGGTCGTCGTCCGCATCGTGGGATTGTAGAAAGTCTTTAGCAAAATCGTAGGCGAAGGTAAGAATTTCCCGAGTATTACGATAGTTTAGCTTTAAGATAGTCGTTCGCCCACGCGCCTGAATGCCTGCTGTAGAGAGCGGAAATTTTAAAGACTGCTTCTGGTAAATTGATTGGGCATCGTCATAGAGAAGTAATAACGAGTTGGTGGTGGGGTCGATCATCTGTACTACAAGCTTTAGCCAAGCCTGTTCAAAGTCGTGGCCTTCATCAATCATTAACGCGCTGTATTGAGCACGAGGTATCCACCCCTCGTCGACTGCGTTAATCACGCTTTCTACCTGCCTTTCGTAAGCGGGCTTGCTGCCAGGCAGCGTTTTGATATCGTAGGTATCAAGCTGCCGCTTACACCACTCATGGAAGTGATGAACCTGCACTTTTTCCGCAATGCCTTTTTCGGCAATGAACTTGCGCAATCGAGCTGCAAGCGTAATGTTGAAGCACAGCACGAGCATTGGCTTTTGGACAGCCTGAGCCAAGTGCAGGCAGCGATAGCCTAAGATCAGTGTTTTGCCAGAGCCCGCCACCCCATGAATCACACGATGGCCATCGCCCATATTGCGTGCCAGCCGCTCTTGCTGAAGATCCATTACGCGTACGACATCCGGAATCATTTCAACAGCGTGCTGAGTATCTTCTTCGTCGTCAAAGAGATCTTGAGTTGGCGAGTCAATGCGTACTTCTGGAAACAGCTGCCAACGAATCCGATCAATTTGTGGTACGCTTAGCTCCCCGCCAAAGTTGTAATCAAACATACCCCACAAGCGCTGCTGAAATGCTTCTGGATCGGTCGTGGGGAGCATCTCATCTTTACAGATAAGCCGATGGGCGGGGAGTATTCGTTCCTGATCTTCTGCGCTGACAGCCTCATTCCACTGGCGACGAGTGATATTGGGAAAGACGACGCCGTGGCCATATGGGAAGCAAAGTTTACCCTTGTAGCGTGTGTTGGTTTGAGTAAGCTGAGGATCTCGTTCCAATTGGTTAATGGCGGTAAATGAACACTGCCGAGCTTGCTGCAAAGGGTTGCTGACGGTTTTGAGCCCTTCGTTTGTGACGATTTCCGCCCGTTCTGGCGTCATCGAACGCAGGGTGTCAATTTTCCAATCTTTGACTTCTAGAAAGAGCAGACCGCGACTAGGGTATAGCAGAATAAAATCCGGATATCGGCGCTGCCGCCCAATCGGAATGTCGTACCAAACTAGATAGTTATCTTCCAGGAGGCTTTCCAGCCGTTGACCAAAACGACGTTCGCCGCTGGTCATTCGGGTAATGGTGCTTAACGCTGGAAGGATGGTAGCCATATTGTAGTGTTCCGTAAAAGCGGTGTTGCCTGCTGCTTATTAGATGCGTGATCGCTAAATCATCTTAATAACAGAGTGAGCCCGGCACAACTAATTACCTCTTTATATCGCCTTCCATTTTGGTGCGGGATGACCAGCATGCTGGTTGCACCTTTCCAATTATTGATCCTTGGCGGGTTGATTAGCGTGTTCAAGTATCACGATACAAAGCGTTGCTGGTGATGGGCATTATGTTCAGTGGCGGGTTGGCTACGCTTACGCGGTACGCAAATCGGGCTGCCGCTTTCAGGGTCGTGGATGACATGGGCATCAAGGTCAAAGACGCGCTTGAGATTGGTTGCGGTAAAGACCTCGCTAGGTGCGCCGCTGGTGACGATACGGCCATCACACATCATCACTAACTGATCGGCATAGGCGGCGGCCAGGTTTAGATCGTGGAGTACCAGTAGTAGGGTGCGGCCTTTCTCGTGGGCCAGGCGCGAAAGCAGTTCCAGCAAATCTACCTGTACCTTCAGATCCAGAAAAGTAGTGGGCTCATCAAGCAGGATCAGGTCGGTTTGCTGGGCCAGCACCATGGCAATCCAGCAGCGCTGGCGCTGGCCGCCGGAGAGCGCATCGACGTTGCGCTCGGCAAACTCCGTCACGCGGGTATACGCCATGGCCTCACGAATAGCTTCTGCGTCCTGCTGAGCATTTTTCTGCCATAACCCTTGATGCGGAAAACGCCCCATTCCCACCAACTGCTTTACGCTCAGCCCCTCAGGCGCTACCGGGCCTTGGGGCAGAATTCCCAGACGCTTGGCGACCTCTCTCGTTTTGCTGCGATGGATATCCTTACCGTCCAAATACACATGCCCGCCACTAGGCATAAGCGTACGGGCAAGGGTTTTCAGCAGCGTCGACTTGCCACTGCCATTGGGCCCCAAAAGCACCGTGAGCTTGCCTTCCTCAATCGCAATGTCGACACCATCCAGTACACGTCGAGTGTCATAGCCCGCGTGCAGGGCTTCGCCCGTCAAGCGAGGTGGCTGATGAGAAGGCTGTGTCATGAATGTGCTCATTGGGGTTGTTTAAGCAGGCAGAACCGTAAGCCAAAATATTCTCATTTTCAATATTTGCCATTGCTCAGCACGAAATTGCTCATTACTTTAAACGTCGGCCGTAGAGGAAATGGGGGTAAGAAAGGGGGAGAAATAGTCTCGTTACCCTGAACACTTCGTTCCGCTTGAGTAGACCTTTGTGACTTATATGCATAAAATAATCATTATTATTTAGATGTAGATTACGTTTTCACGGTAAGGTTCACTCAAAAGCAGGGGGATAAAAACTAGATGTACACTAAGAAACGCCAGGTATTTTGGCCTACGGTGACACTCGCCGGTTTGGTAGCTGCCAGCCATGCTTATGGGCAGGAGTCTGCTTCTACAGAATCGCAAAGCGGCGCCAGTGATGCCGACTCGACCATGGTGGTGACGGCCACCCGCAGCCATAGCAAAGCGGGCCAAACACCACAGCGGGTTACGATCATTACCCGTGAACAGATCGAGCAGCAGCTGGCCATCACCGACGACCCGGGCCAGGTGCTTAGCAACCTGATTCCCTCTTATTCCCCCAGCCGCCAAAAGCTCTCCAACGCGGGTGAAACGTTCCGCGGCCGTGATGCCCTGTTCCTGATTGACGGGGTGCCGCAGTCCAACCCTTTGCGCGACAGCTCGCGGGATAGCTATACCATTGATCTTTCCATGGTTGAGCGTATTGAAGTGATCCATGGCGCCAGCGCCGAGCATGGTTTAGGCGCTACGGGTGGCTTGATCAACCTGGTGACCCGGCGTGCCGAAGGCGGAGGCATTAGCCAGCACGCAGGGATTAGCCTGACCATGGATGATGATCTCCAGTCGGATGGGCTAGGCAACAAGCTGGACTACCGCATTAGCGGCCAGCAAGGCGACTGGGATTTCGTTGCCGCAGCAACGCGTCAGGAGCGCGGGGTTTTTTACGATGGCAACGATGAGGTGGTCGGTATCGCCTACCCAGGCGAGCTGCAAAACTCGGAAAGCTACGATCTTTTCGGCAAGCTGGGCTACTGGATCGACGACAACCAGAATATCGAGTTCTCGCTGAACCACTTCGATTTGGAAGAGGGCAACGACTACGTACCGGTAGCCGGTGACCGCTCCGCAGGTGTTCCCACCACGGCACGCAAAGGCCGTCGTGACGGCGAGCCTGGGTTCAACGAAGTGACCTCGGCGCGGCTTTCCTACTCTCACGCTGACTGGTTTGGCAACGAGCTGGATGCCCAAGTGTATCGTCAGCGCTTCCGCGCACGCTTTGCCACTACGCCATTTTTCCCTTATCTGGATAGTGCAGGGGATACCCAGTATGACCAGACACGCAATGAATCTGACAAAACGGGCGCCAAATTCACCTTAAACCGTGACGGTATGCTGGACGACCGTTTGGGGGTGACGGTTGGTTTGGACGTATTGGAAGACGAAACAAGTCAAATGCTGGTGCATACCGGGCGTACCTATGTGCCGGAAAGCCGCTATCGTAATTTGGCGCCTTTCCTGCAGGGCCAGTTTAAGCTCGCGGATCCTCTCACGCTGCATGCCGGGGTGCGTCACGAGCATGCTGAGCTTGAGGTAGATACCTTTCAAACCATCGACCGCAGCAATATTACTCAAGACAACGTTACCGTTGATGGCGGCAAACCCAGCTTCGATGAGACGTTGTATAACGTCGGCTTAACCTATCAAGCAACCGATTGGGCTCAGCTGTATGCCAACTACTCGGAAGGGTTTGGCATGCCTGACGTGGGACGGGTGCTGCGCGGCATTGGCACGGCGGGCCAGGATGTGGATACCCTGCTGCAACTTCAACCTATTGTTACCGATAACCGAGAAATCGGCGCGCGTTTTGACTGGGATGGTTACGGGCTAGAGATCAGCTACTACGAGTCCAACTCGGATTACGGCCAGCGGCTTACCGAGCAGAATGGCACCTGGGTAGGCAGCCGTGAGAAGACCGAGATCCAAGGCGTTGAGATTACCGGCGACATGCAGGTGGCGGACAAGCACGATCTATCGCTCTCCTATGCCCACACTGAGGGCAAGTCAGATCAGGATGGCGATGGCAGTGTGGATACCAAACTCACCGGTATCAATATCGCCCCAGATACGCTCAAACTGGGCTGGAGCGCTACCTGGAACGACCGCGTTTCCACGCGCTTGCAGGGTAGTTACTACTTCGATCGCAGCGTCGATAATCCTGCGCTTGATTTTGACGGCTATGGTCTAGTGGATGCTTCTCTGGCTTATCGCCTGCCCACCGGCAGGGTGTCAGTGGGTATCGAAAACCTCACCGATGAGGATTACCTCACTTACTACTCTCAAGCCGCACGCATCAGCGATGAGTACTACTTCACTGGGCGAGGCCGCACTTTCACGCTGGGGTACCAGCTGGATTTCTAGTCAGCCGCTTTCTATTTTCTATGTTTTGTGCTCGATACTGTTTGGCGGCGCCTTTGGGGCGCCGCTTTTTTTCGTCAATTCGCGCTAAAAGCGAGCTCGCGATCTATGCAGTAAATAAACGAAGAAGGGCGCGCCTATTCCGGCAACAAAGATGCCCGCAGGCAGGTCTTTGGGTAAAAACGCTACCCGGCCCAGCAGGTCGGCGTAAAGCACAATCAAGGCGCCGACCAACGCTGATGTAGGCACCAGGCGTGCCATGTTTCGCCCCACCAGCTTGGCCGCCAAGTGGGGCGCAATTAATCCCACAAAGCTTAAGCCACCGGCAAACGCCACCGCGGCGCCTGCCAGCGCCACGCTGCAGGCCAGCAATGCTAATCGGCTGCGCAAAATCGCCACTCCAAGCCCTTCGGCAACGCTATCACCCAGGGCCATGGCATCCGCATGGCGGGCGAAGAGTAGGCTGATAGGCACCGCGACGACTAACCACGGCAATAGGCCCCACACATCGTCCCACTGCGCCGCATAAAGGCTGCCGGTTAGCCATACATAGGCGGTCATAGCGGCAGAGTCATCGCTGATCACGATTAATAGTGTGGTGCCAGCGCCCATGGCCGCCGCCAGGCCAATGCCGACCAGCACCATGCGCGATGGGCTAATACCGTTTTTCCAGGCCAGGCTAACCACCAGCAGTGCAGAAACCAGTGCTCCCAGCATGGCGGCAACGGGCAGCCAGTGAATGCTAAGGGTCGAACTCAATAGGGATAGGAACACCACCGCCGCCAGCGCCGCACCGCTGGTAATGCCGATCACATCCGGGGAGGCTAGCGGGTTACGCACAATGCTTTGCAGAATCGCCCCCGCTATTGCCAGGGCGGCACCGACCAGTATTGCTAGCGCGATGCGCGGAAGGCGCAGCTCCCAAATAATAAAGGCGATATCGCTGTTTTGCGGGGCCGTTAGTGCGTCTAGCACCTGCAGCGGTGGTGTGGGAAAACTGCCTAAACAGAGCGACAGCCCGGCGCTTACTAGCAATAAAAGGCTTAGCATCAAAAGGCGACGTAGTAAGCGATTACTGTCGTTTTTTGCCGTGCTATTGAGGGTGGACGTAGCGTTTGCTCTCATTGGCCAGCCATCTTGCGTCGTGCCAGATAGATAAAGAAGGGCGTGCCGATCAGCGCGGTCATCACCCCAACCGGGATCTCCTGGGGTGGCATTAAAAAGCGCGAGCCAAGATCGGCCAGTAGCAGCAAACAGGCACCCAATAGCGCGCAGGCAGGTAGCAGCCAGCGATGGTCGATGCCAAATATTCCCCGCGCCATATGGGGCACAATCAAGCCGACAAAACCGATCATGCCCGCCAGCGCCACGGAGCTACCCGCAAGCACAATCACAATCAGTCCTAGCAGCAGCTTGATGGTGGTGGCCTGCATACCGAGTCCAGTGACCATGTCATCGCCCAGCAACAGCGCATTGGCGTGACGTACCAGCAGTGCGCTGAGCAGCAGTGCTCCACCAAAAAGCGGCAATAAGGGCGCTACCAATGAAAGATCGCGGCCCGACACTGAGCCCGCCAGCCAATAAAGCACGCTTTCAAAACTTTGCTGGTCAATGACCAGTAGCCCTTGGCTGAACGACACAAACATTGCCGTCACTGCTACACCTGCCAGCACGACCCGCAGCGGTGAAAGCTCACCGTGGCGGCCGCGGCTAAGCATTACCACCAGTATGGACGCAACGAGTGCCCCCAATAGCGCGGCCCACACGTAGTGAGCGGGGGTGTGCAGCGGCAATAGCGAAACTGCCACTACCACAAAAAACATCGCGCCTGCATTGATGCCCAGAATGCCCGGCGACGCCAGCGGGTTGCGCGTCATGGTCTGCATTAGTGCCCCGGCAGTGGCTAAGCTGGCGCCCACCAGAGCGGCAATTACCGCACGGGGTAAGCGTTCAGTTAAAAGAATGATGTGGGCGATGTTGGTAGGGTCGTAATGGGCGAACGAACCGAATAGAGCGGAGAGGGGGATCTCCGTTGTGCCTAGCATCACGCTGGCGAAAAAGGCGCCCAGCGCCAGCAGCGTGCCAAGTAGCAGGCCAATACTTTTTGCGGCAGCACTGTTTAGCATGGTTTAGGCTCCCCACGGCCGGAGGAGCGAGGCAGGCAAGCCTGATAATGCGCCGCTTCGGGTTGCAACAGCCCATAGTGGCTATACAGATCATCCAGCATGGCGTTGGCCGCCAGTATGCCACCGCCCATCATCCAACTCACCGGCTCCACTTCAAATACGCGTCCGCTTTGTACCGCTGACAGCTGTTGCCAGAGTGGGTGTGAGGCCCAGTGCTGGTAATTATCTGCAATAGCGGGGTCATCGGGCTCAAGCAGAATAAAGAGGGCATCGGCATCCAGCACCGGAATGTTTTCAGTACTGGAAAGCTTCATTCCCCAACTCTGGCTTTGCAGTGTATCCGGCTGAGCAAAGCCCAGTTCATCAAGAATTGAGCCCGCAAAGCCGCTGGTATAGATACGCACGTGGTCGCTTTTAAACCGCACCACGGCCACTTTTTGCGGCCACTCGCTGCCTAGCCGGGTGGCAATCTGCTGACGAAAGTCGGCGACACGATCATCCCATTGCTCAAGCAGCTCATTCGCCTGCGCTTCGCGGCCAGTGGCATTAGCCACCATGGTGAGCGTGGTTTGGAAGTTAAACACCGTAGGTGCTGAAACCGTGGGGGCGATGGCCTCCAGTAGCGGCGCTATTCGCGCATGGCGAAAGTCGCTGGCAATCACTAGGTCTGGATTAAGCCAGGCGATCTTTTCCAGATTGGGTTGGGTTTCCAGCCCCACATGCTCGACGCTATCAAGCGCATCGCGCAGATAGCGGTACATGGGTTTTTCCAGCCAGGAATCGACGACGCCAATAGGCGTCAGTCCAAGGGCGACGGCGCTGTCGGTCGCCCCCTGGTAAAGCGTCACAATGCGTGGCGGTTCCGGGGGGCTGCTTGGCGTGTTAGCGGCTGCCATTAATGGCAGTAGCGCCGTCAGCGTTAACAGCAGCACACTCATAAAAACCTGCTTGCGATGGGTGTGTGCTTTTAACATTAATGTCACTTTACGATTGGCTCGGATTTAAGAGCCGGGATGATGGCATGACGTAAAAGCTAATGCAAAGCATTACCAAATGAAGGCCGCGACCTCCACCATCCCAAATACCGCGACGCCGGCCGCGACTGGCCAGCCCAGTGAGCGTACCCGCGACCACACCAGCAGCGTGATGGAAAGCCCGATGGCGGTGGCGATCCAGGAAATAGCGCTTGGGTTAACCGGCACAATGGACACCCCCAGCACGGCGGCAATCATCAGCGGGCCGAGAATACCCAGCCACTGGGGCATGTTATTAAGGCCGCTTTCGCTGTTGAGGCGGCGCTGCATCCATAGAAACGGCACTACCCGCATCAACAACGTGCCAATGGCAGAAACCGCGACCGCTAGCCAGAGTGCAGTACTCATGATTCACGCCTCCTGCTGGTGGTGAATTTTACCGTATAGAACTGCATGGAGTAGAAGCACAGCGCGCCGCAGGCGGCGGCTAAGGGAATCGCCACGTTGCTCCAGCCGACCAGGGTCAAACACAGCGCCGCTAAAATGGTGCAGCCCATGGCGACTGCCCAGCGCTTATCGGTAAAGCGCGGCGCTACCATGGTCAAAAACAGCGCGGGCAGCGCGAAGGGCATAATCTCACCCAGCAGCGGCCAGCGGGCGGTAAAGGCCTCACCGGCGGTAGCCCCCACCGCGGTGCCAATTATCCAGGCGCCCCAGGCCAGCAGTGATGCGCCCAAAAACCAGCTAAAACGCTTTACCTCGGGCAGTTGGGGCAGCCGGGTTAGGGCTAGTGCAAACACCTGGTCGGTGAGGCCGTGCATCAACCAGGGCCAGTGGCGGCTGCGCGGCAGTAGCGCCGCCAGGTTAGGGCCGTACACCACATGGCGCACGTTAATCAGCAGCGTCATCGCTACCACCAGCCACAGCGGTGCGCCGGTGGCGATCATACCGACAAACAGAAACTGCGAGGCCCCGGCGTAAATCAGCGCTGAAATAGCCGTGGCCTCCAGCGTGCTGAAGCCTGCCTGGGTGGCGACTAAGCCGAATGACAACGCCACTGGAATGTAGCCGCCCAGTAGTGGGATGGCCTCACGCACGCCCTGCAGCGCGCTACGAACGGGAGAGTGGCTGGCAGCTTGGCTCATGATGCTTGGCCTTCTGCACCATAGGTGATGGTCATCATCAAAGTGGCCTCCGCTTCGTGGGTACGGTAAAAGTGCGGTTGGTCGGCGGCAAAGGTGATGGCCTCTCCCGGTGTCAGCACTGTGGTGGCGCCCTCTGGCCCCGCTTCCAGCCAGCCGCTAATCAGCGTGAGTGATTCACGGGTGCCGGGGGTATGGGCTTCAGCATGACGCAATGTATGCGGTGCGCAGCGCATCCAGTAAGCGTCTACCTGGGGGGTATCCTTGCCTTGATCGATTAAGCGCACCTGCACGCCATCTTCACCCAGCGGCACGTTGATTGGCGCTACCAGGGTGCCGAAGGGCACATTGAGCTGCACCGCCAGCCGCCAAATGGTATCCAGGGTTGGGTTGCCGTTGCCCTGCTCAAGGCGACACAGGTTGGATTTGGCAATCCCCGCCTCATTGGCCAACTGCGACAGCGACCGGCCCCGCTCAAGGCGAAGTGCTTGAAGGTGTTGGCCTAGGGTGTTGAGTGAAAGCTTATCCATCTTTTTATCTCGCGTTCCTTTTAGAGAACGTTCTATATAAAGAACGTTAGCCTGTCAATGATTGTGACAACCGCTTCCAGTGGCACTCTTTATGCATGACCTTTAGGTTGGCTGCTGCGAGGAAGCGCAATGCGTTCATTGGCAATGCTCAAACCGGTTAAATCGATCCTATACAGCGTGGCGTTACTGCTGCTAGGCAACGGTTTGTTGAATACGCTGCTAACCCTGCGTGGAACGGGGGAGGGCTTCTCCAGCGCGGTGCTGGGGATAATTATGTCCGGCTACTTTGTTGGCTTTATCTGCGGTACTTGGGTTAGCGGACGCTTAATTCGGCGCATGGGGCATATCCGTACCTTTGGCTTCTGTGCCTCTATTTGTGCATCGGTGGCGCTGCTGCACCTGGTGTTTATCAACCCCTGGGTATGGCTACCGTTGCGGGTGATCTATGGGCTTTCGTTTATCACCTTGGTGACCGTGATTGAGAGCTGGCTGAATAGCCAAGCCGCCAGCCATGAGCGGGGGCGTATTTTTGCCGTCTATATGGTGGTCAATTTGGGCGCTCTGGCCACGGCTCAGCAGCTCCTGCGTCTCTCTTCACCCGACGGGTTTTTACTCTTTGTGGTGATCGCCATTTTGATCAGTTGGGCGCTGCTACCCATCACCATGACCCGTCGTGTGCAGCCCAAAATACCTGAGCGGCCCAAAAGTAGCCTGAGCGCGTTGTTAGGCTTTGCGCCATTGGCGGTGGCTTCCGCCGCGTTGTCGGGTCTTGCCATGGGCGCATTCTGGTCGATGACCCCGGTGTACGCCACTCAGTTGGGGTTTGATATTGGTGGGGTCGGGCTGGTGATGAGCGTGGCGATTATTGGCGGCGCGCTGCTGCAGATTCCCATCGGGCGCTTCTCCGATAAACACGACCGCCCTAAGGTCATGATCTGGGTGGTGCTGCTCGCGGCCTTAATCGCAGCGGCCATGCCCTTTGCGCCCAGCCACGAGGTGCTGCTGGGGTTCTATTTTATCTGGGGCGGTTTGGCGTTTTCCCTTTACCCGCTGGCGGTAGCGCAGTTGATTGACCAGCTCCACCCGGATGAAATTGTCTCCGGCTCGGCGGATATGCTGGTAATGCACGGGGCTGGCTGCGCCGTGGCGCCGATAGCGGCGGGGTCGCTGATGAGCGCAGTGGGAGGTCATGGCTTGCCGCTCTATATTGCTTGCGTGTTCACCTTGCTAGGTATCTACGCGCTCTATCGCCGCCGCCGCATTAGGGCAGTGGTCACGCATACCGCACACTTTGAGCCGATGGTGCAAAGTAGTGCAGAGGTATTGGAAATGATCTTCGATGATACCCAGCGTGACTTATTTGATGACCCGAGTTTCTATGAAGAGGATGAACGGGAGCGTTTGGCGGGGCTTGTTAAAACATCCACTCGTTAATGTGGGAAAGTACTAGGTAAAAGTACTGGGGAAGCGGCTTTGATGAGCAGCCACTCCCCTGGGTGAATGCTTAAGCGCGCTTCGCCTCTTGCGACTGGCAAGCGGCAGCAGTGAACAGCACATCGGTAGAGGAGTTGAGGGCGGTTTCGGTGGAGTCCTGTACCACGCTGATCACAAAGCCAATCGCCACCGCCTGCATGGCCACTTCCGTGGGAATACCGAACAGGTTGGCGGCCATGGGAATCAGCATCAGTGAGCCGCCCGCCACGCCTGAAACGCCGCAGGCCGCCAGCGCTGAAACCACGCACAGTAGCAGCGCCGTGGGGAAGTCGACGCTAATGCCCAGCGTATGAGTGGTCGCCAGAGTGATCACGGTAATGGTGATGGCCGCACCACTCATATTGATCGTCGCGCCTAGCGGAATGGAAATGGAGTAGGTGTCAGGGTCGAGCTTCAGGCGGCGGCAAAGCTCCAGGTTCACCGGGATATTCGCAGCCGAGCTACGGGTAAAAAAGGCGGTAATCGCGCTGCCGCGCAGGCACGTAAACACCAGGGGATAAGGGTTTTGCCGGGTGGTGAAGTAAACCAGCAGCGGGTTGCTCACTAGCGCGACAAACAGAATGCAGCCCACAATCACACCCAGCAGTTGGGCGTAGTTGAGCAACGCCGCAACGCCGGATTCTGCCAGCGTGCCTGCCACTAAACCAAAGATACCCAGCGGCGCTAAACGAATCACCAGTGTCACAATGCGGGTGATCGCTGCAGATAAATCGCTCAATGCTTGGCGGGTGGTATCGCTAGCTTGGCGCAGGGTCATACCAAGGCCGATAGCCCAGGCCAAAATAGCGATAAAGTTAGCCTCCATGAGTGCACTAACCGGGTTAGCCACCGCATTCAACAGCAGGTCGCGTAGAACGCTAAAAATATCCCCGGGCGGGTTGCCGTCAACTTGCCCCAAATCTAACGTAAGCTCCGTGGGAAACACGAAGCTGGCTGCCACCGCAATCAGCGCGGCGATCAGTGTACCTACCACATAGAGCACCAGCACGGGGCGAATGTGGGTGGGTTGGCCTTTCTGATGAGCTGAGATCGCTGCGGCTACCAGTACAAACACCAAAATGGGCGCCACCGCCTGCAAAGCAGCGATAAAGAGCTGGCCAAGCAGGGCCACATCGCTTGCAATGTTTGGCGCAAACAGGGCGAGCAATACCCCGGCAACGATACCGATTAAAATTTGCGGGATAAGACCCAGCCGTATAAGTGGCCGGAAAACGGTGCGGGCGGTGGCGATCATTGCGCAACTCTCAGGTAGTAAAAGGTGGGTGACGTTGCGGCGTTTAGCCGCTAACGCGCCTGAAAGGGGCGATATTCTACCAGCTACAAGCATGACGCGGGTGGCTGGAGAAAAAAACGTGCAGCCTATGTACTTAGCACGCAACTTGCTGTTTACTTTAAAAAAAGACCAGGGAACTTTCCAATGAAAATTAGAACGTTGTTATTTGCGCTTGTTGCGCTATGTGCTTCATCGCTGGCGATGGCCGCTGACTACTATGTGGATATCACCAACCGAACGGGTTACACCATCTACTATATGTACGTGAGTCCAGGGGACTCGAAGAGCTGGGAAGAGGACGTGCTGGGTAAAGATGTATTAATGAACGGCGATACCCAGCGAGTGACGCTAACGGGCTATACCAACCCCTATTTCGATATTCGCTTAGTTGATGAGGATGAGGACAGCTATACCTTCTGGAACGTGGATGTCTCAACAGAGGACATTATCGTCACGCTGGATCACTTGGATTAACGTCTGCATTCACGCAATAAAAATGCCCCTGCCTCATCAGAGGGCAGGGGCATTAGTCAATGATGCTTGTTGCCTTGGCGATCTAGCCTCTAGTTCAAGCAGCCACGACCTCAAGAGCCGCAGGAGTGGATTTTTGCGGTTTTCTGATGATTTCGTCGTTATCCGCAAATAGCTCACTGCTGCCAATCATCTCAGTATACCCTCGCTGTGTTAAAGCAAGCACCTCGGGTGACGTACCCCACTTCATCAGCATCTCATCCAGCACTTGCTCGGCTTTTTCAGCCTGGCCCCAGTGGGTAAGTAGTTGGGCAATGGCGTAGTCGCACTCGGGAGTGTCGAACAGTTCATCCTTGATGTCTTGAATGGCGATGTTAAGACCCGCCTGGGAAAGGTCGCTTGACGTTTCGTTATGCATATCACGGCTCCGTGTGATTGCTAATGGGACGGCGGTTAAGCTGAGATAACCGCCTGAATTTGAGTTGTACGTGTGTTGTACGAACCGAGCTTAATATAGCCGTGAGTGAGAAGCAAATGCGAAAAGGCGGCGGCAAAGGTTTATTGCACCGCGGTTGTATTTGGCTTGATAAATACCTCGAACGGGTGCTGTTTGCCATCAGTTACAACTAAAGTTGTTAGACTTTGGTTGTAGCTAGCAGCAAATCACTGGACTAATTGCCTATTGCAGTTAATAAAGGGCGCCAAAGGAGGTTCCGTATCGCCCATCATGCGGCATATGTATCGGAATGTTGATCCTCGATTTGTTCTTTTCACTCTGACCGTAAGTGGCGCAAATTGTATGCATAAAACTGCCCTGATGACGGTATGGGATCAGCTATGGCACTCCCACTACCAAGCCAAAAATCTATTGATGTGCGCGCTGCCGACGGGCGGGGCCGCTAACGCCGCGGCTTCGAATACCAAGCGTAACCCTTCCCCTCAACCTAAGCCGCCTGCCTATACCACGCCGCAGAAGATTGGCCTGCTGCTTGGCCCACTGCTGTTCGCCTTTGTGGTGATGTTCTTTCACCCTGAAGACTTAAGCTTTGAAGGGCGCATGGTGCTCGCCACCACTCTGTGGGTGGCCGTATGGTGGATCACCGAAGCTATTCCTATCCCCGCGACTTCGTTGCTGCCCATTGTGCTACTACCGATTACCGGCGCGTTGGATGGCAATACCGTCACGGCCGCCTACGGTAACCCAATTATTTTCCTGTTTCTGGGCGGTTTTATGATCGCGCTGGCAATGGAAAGGTGGGATCTCCACAAGCGTATCGCGCTGTCGATTATCGCCGTGCTGGGCACCAGTATTAATAGCATCGTGTTTGGTTTTATGGCCGCGACCGGCTTTTTGTCCATGTGGGTCTCCAACACAGCGTCGGTGATGATGATGCTGCCGATTGGTACCGCTATCGTCTACCAGGTGAGCCAAGAGCTGGCAAAAAGTGACGGCGACCACAGTGCCGAAATCGATAAGTTCAGCAAAGCGCTGATTTTTGGTATCGGTTACGGCGGTACCATTGGGGGATTGGGCACGCTAATCGGTACCCCACCGAATATCATTCTTGCTGCGATTGTGAATGAACTGTTTGGCATCGAGATCTCCTTTGCCGGTTGGCTCATGTTTGCTTTTCCCGTCGTGCTGGTGTTGCTGTTTAGCACCTGGCTACTACTAACGCGGGTATTTTTCCGCATTAATTTTAGTCACCTGCCGGGCGGGCGAGAGCTGATTAACAAAGAAAAAGATGCCTTGGGTAACACTAGTTTCGAAGAGAAAGCGGTACTGGCGGTGTTTTTGTTTGCGGCCTTTATGTGGATCACCCGCTCGTTCTTGTGGCAGGGGCAGATCATCAATATCCCCGGTATCAATGACACCATGATCGCGATCGTCGCTGCGCTGCTGCTGTTTTTGATCCCCTCCAAAAACAAAGGCGGCTGCCTGCTGGGCTGGGACGTGGCGAAAGATGTGCCTTGGGGCATTCTGCTGCTGTTCGGGGGTGGTTTGGCGATTGCCGCAGGCTTTGGCTCTTCCGGCCTGGCGGAGTGGATCGGCGGGCAAATGAGCGTGCTGGAAGGCGTCAACTTTTTGCTAGTAATCTTGCTGGCGACCGGCATGGTGCTGTTCCTGACTGAAATCACCTCGAATACCGCAACGGCCACCATGATTCTGCCGGTGCTGGCGTCACTGGCACTGGCGCTGGATATCCATCCTTTTGTACTGATGGTTCCAGCCGCGATGGCTGCTAACTGTGCCTTTATGCTGCCTGTAGGTACCCCGCCTAACGCGATTATCTTCGCTACAGGTAAGATCACAATTTTAGAGATGGTGCGTACCGGCTTCTGGATCAACATCATTGCAATGCTGCTGATTGTGGCAGCGGTATATTTCATGCTGCCACTTATGTGGGGGGTTGACCTCACCAGCTACCCTGACGCCTTCCGTCGTTAGTAAGATTTTATAGCATTGCCTAGCCCCGCCCATGTGCGGGGCTTTTTTATGCTGAAATGGAGTTTTGTGAGTAGATAGCGTATCGGGTTGTTATCATGCCGATACACTATTTTTGCTGAGCCTGTTATGCGTCTACTTCACACCGCCGATTGGCACCTGGGGCGGCTGTTCCACAACCTTTCGTTGCTGGATGACCAGCGCCATGTGCTCGACCAACTTATCGAGATTATCGACCGGGAAAACGTCGATGCGGTGCTGATCGCGGGCGATATCTACGACCGTTCGGTGCCGCCTGCGGCGGCGGTAACGCTGTTGGATGAGGTACTCCATGCGCTCTGCGAGGAGCGCAAGCTGCCGGTGATCATGATCTCGGGCAACCACGACGGCGCCGAGCGGCTTCGTTTCGGCGCGCGTCACCTACGCCAGGCCGGGCTGCATATCCTTTCTGACTTAGCTGATTTTGCCACCCCCGTCACGCTGGCGATTAAGGGCGTTGAAGTCGATGTGTTTGGCATTCCCTACGCCGACCCTGAGCATGTGCGCAGCCAGTTTAACGTTGAGGTACGCGATTTTGACGGCGCCCACCGCTACCTGGTCGAGCGCATCGAAGAGCAGCGTCACCCTACACGCCCCTGCATATTGATGAGCCACTGCTTTGTGGATGGTGGCAGCGCCTCGGACTCTGAACGCCCGCTGACCCTGGGCGGCGCCGAAAGCGTCGCTTGGGAGCCTATGGAAAGCTTTGATTACGTCGCGCTTGGCCACCTTCACGGCCCCCAGTACCGCGGTGGCGAGCATATTCGCTACAGCGGCTCGCTGCTCAAGTACAGCTTTTCCGAAGCCAGCCAGCGCAAAGGCGTGACGCTGGTGGATCTTGATGCGAGCGGCGTCACCCAGATCGAGCAGATCCCCCTCATTCCCAGTCGCGAAGTACGCGTACTGGAGGGCGGGATCGATGCGTTAATTGCCCAGGGGCGAACGGACGCGAATGCCGATGACTACCTGCTGGTGCGGTTAACTGATCGCCACGCCATTCTCGACCCCATGGGCAAGTTGCGCGAGGTGTATCCCAACGTGCTGCATCTCGAAAAGCCCGGGATGCTGGATGCCCGCGGTAATCAGCAGCTTGACCGAGAGCGGCTGAAGTTCAGCGCACTGGATATGTTCAGTGACTTTTTCGCCCAAACCAGCGGTGAGCCCATGACTGACCAACAAACCGAGGCGATAAGCGAACTGATAGGCGAGCTTAGCCGTGACGAAGAGGCTCAGGGATGACACCGCTAACCCTCACCATGCAGGCGTTCGGGCCTTTTGCGGGCAGTGAGACCATCGACTTCACCGCCCTGGGCAGAAGCCCACTGTTTTTGATTAATGGCCCTACCGGCGCCGGTAAAAGCTCGATTCTCGATGCCATCTGTTTTGCGCTTTACGGCCAAACCACGGGCAATGAACGCGACCCGGCGCAGATGCGCTGCGACCAGGCTGATGCTTCGCTGCTAACGGAAGTGATGCTGGATTTTCGCCTGCGCGGCGTGGATTACCGGGTTCGCCGGGTGCCCCAGCAGGAGCGCCCCAAGGCCCGCGGCGAAGGCACGACCACCCATAATGCTGAAGCCCAGCTGTGGCGCTTGAAGGGCGGAGGCGAGGTAGACAGCTGTTTGGTTGCGCGTAAGGTCAACGATGCCACCGCCGAGCTGCAAACCCTGATCGGCCTGGATGCCAACCAGTTTCGCCAGGTGATGGTGCTACCCCAGGGTAAGTTCCGCGAACTGCTGCTGGCAGGCTCCAAAGAGCGCGAAGTGATTTTTTCCCAGCTGTTTCAAACCCAGATTTTTCAGCGCATCGAAGAGCGTCTGCGAACCCAGGCCAATCAAATCGAGCGGGCAGTGAGTGATCATCGCCAGCATATCAGTGGCATCCTCGCCGGGGGCGAGCTTGAGAGCGAAGCCGCGTTAGCGCAAGAGCTTGAAGCGCTGACACCCCAGGTAGACCAAGCGCGGCAACGCTTTGAAACCGCGCAGCAGCAGCGCCGTAGCGCCGAAAAACAGCGCGATGAGGCGCTGGCGCTGCAGCGTCAATTTGAGGCCCGCGATCGGCTGGCGGCGGATAAAGCCCGCCATCTTGAGCAGCGCGCTCACATAGAAAGTACTCAGGAGCGTTTAGCGCAAAGCACCCACGCCCAGGCGCTGCGCCCCCATAGAGCGGCCCTAGACCAAGCACAGCAGGCGCTAACCACCGCCGAGGCCGATCAGCGACAGGCGCAAGCCGAATTAGCCACTCAACGTACTCACGCCGAACAGGCGCAGCAGGCGTTAGAAGTAGCACGCCAGCGTCAGGCAGAGCTCCCCACGCTCCGTGAACGGCATCGCCAATTGGGCGAATTTATTCATAAAAGCCAGCAATTAAGCGAGTTGCAGGCGCGTTTTCAAACGGCGCAGGCCTCCTGGCAACAAGCCGATAGTGCGCTCAAGCGTGATGAGGCGCAGCTAGATAGCATTCGTCAGCAGGGCGAAGCGATCGGCGTTAATCTGGAGCGCTTACAAACAGAGTATCAGCAGCTGGCCAGTGCCCCCGCTGAGCTAAGCCGCCATAACGACCTGCTGACCCAGCGCCAAGAGCTGGATGAACTCACCCGGCAAGCGCATGAGTTAACCAGGCAACAGCAGCAGGCGACGGAGGCACTCAACCGCCAGCAAAGCGAAGCAGAGCGCGCGCAACGCCACGCCACTGAGCAGGAGATGCGCTGGCACCAGGGGCAGGCCGCGCTGTTAGCGCTTACTCTTGAACAGGATGTGCCCTGCCCTGTGTGTGGCAGCCTGGAGCATCCAGCCCCAGCGGTTGATAGTGCCAACGTGGTCAGTCAGGCGCAGGTTGAAGAAGCCAGGATGGCGCAAGAGCAGGCCCGCCAAGCACGTCAGGGTGCCGAACGTCATCACCATCAGCTCACTCAGCAGATTAACTACAATACAGAACAGGCCCAGCGGCTTGCCCAACAGTTGGGCGAGTGGGCTAGTCAACCGCTGGCTGAGCTGCAAAATGCCTGCGAAGGCTTGCGCCGCCAAGTGCAGCGCCGGGAAAGCGTTGAACGTGAGATTAGCCAGCAGAACACCGCTCGCGAAGCGCTGCGCCGTGAGTGGGGCGCGCTGGATAAGCAGCTTAAAACCCAGCGTCCCGAGGTGGAGAAGGCGAAGGAGGAGGCGTTGCGCCTGGAGAGTCAGCGCGATCAGCTGAGCCAATCGCTGCCTGAAGATGCTCGCGACCCTGAGGCAATGCGCCGAACCCTCACTGAGCTTGAACACCAGATCGCACAGCTCGAAAAAGCCTGGGAGAGCGCCCAGCAGATGCTCTCGACCAGCCAAACACAACTAGCGCGGGCGGAAGAGCAGTTACGCGGCGCGAACGAGCGAATCGAACGTAGTGAGCAGACGCTAAAGCAGGTGCAAACAGAGTGGCAAACTGCCCTGCAGGCTAGCCCCTTTGGTGATGAGGCGGCGTTTCAGGCTGCGCAGTTGGATGATGCTCAGCGGCAAGAGTTGACTCGCCAAGTAGAGGTGTACCAACGCCGCCTGGCCGAGCTTGAGGGTGCGCTGGAGAACTACCAAGCCCAGCTTGCGGAAAAAACGCCGCCAAATATGGCCGCGCTGAACAGCCTAGCCGAGTTGGCCCAGGTCGAAGAGAACGCCCAGCTAGAGGCGTGGCGAGGACTCGATGGAAGGCTGTCCACACTGCGAGGCATTCGTCAAAAGCTTGCGACTGCCCACACGGCGCAGGCAGAGCTCGAAGCCCAGTATCAGTTGTGGGGCACGCTCAGTGAGGTTGCTAACGGCCGTACGGGGCACCGTATTAGCCTGCAGCGTTTTGTGCTGGGTGTGCTGCTGGATGACGTATTGATTCAAGCCTCCGAGCGGTTGGTGCGCATGAGCCGCGGGCGATATCAGTTGGTACGCCGGGAAGATCCCTCCAAAGGTAACAGAGCCTCTGGGCTGGAGCTTGATGTGGCCGACACCTACACCGGCAAGAATCGTTCGGTAGCGACACTCTCAGGCGGGGAGTCGTTTATGGCCGCGCTCTCGCTGGCGCTAGGGCTCTCGGATGTAGTACAGGCATACGCTGGCGGGATTCAACTGGATACGCTATTTATCGACGAGGGCTTTGGCAGCCTGGATCAGGATGCGCTCGACCAAGCCATTGCCATGCTTAGCGAGCTGCAAATGGGCGGACGCATGATCGGGGTGATCTCCCATGTCAGCGAACTCAAAGAGCAAATGCCAGTCCGTATAGACGTGCGTGCCAGCCGGCAGGGGAGCTCAGTGGAAGTAAAGGGTGCACTTCTTTAACGCTTAACGCCGCATGGCCGATTGCAGGCAGTTTTCCTCCAAGGCCTGGTTCATGCTGCGTTCATATAGAATGTTTTATAAAGTGACTCAATCGTCAAACGAGCTCTGAAGATACTATCTACTTAGGAGTACAAGGATGAACGCAAGCAAAATTTTACAGCAGCTGATGCAGCAAGCTGGCGGAAGTCAGAAGGGCGGCAGTGGCAGTGGTGTTGATGTTAAAGGCATGCTGAGCGGGCTCTCTAAGCAGCTAGGCAGTGGCAGCAGCGGTCAAGGTGGCGGCTCCTCCAGTGGCTTCGATGTTAAGAGCCTGCTCGGTGGCGGCGCCATGGGCATGTTGGTCGGCTCCAAACGCGGCCGCAGCATGGGCGGTAAAGCGCTGAAATACGGCGCCATTGCTGGGGTGGGCGTGCTGGCGTGGAAAGCGTGGCAGAGCTCCCAGGCGGCAAAAAATGGCAATGCCCAGCAAAATACGGCCCAGAATTCGCCAGAGGGCGAGCGAGTAGAAGTGCTTAGCGGTGAGTATCAGGAGCGCCGCAGCCTGGAGTTACTGCAGGCGATGATTATGGCTGCCCGGGCCGATGGCCATATTGATGAGCAGGAGCAGGCGCTGATTACCGAGCAGATTGATGCCCTGGGTGCCGACCAGGAGATGCATAACTGGGTGGAGCAGCAGCTAAAAGCACCGCTGGATGCTCAGGCGCTGGCCCGCGAAGCGGACTCCCCTCAAGCAGCCCGGGAAATGTACCTGATCAGCGTGGCCGTGACCGATGATCAAAACCCCATGGAGCGCGCTTGGCTTGATCAGTTGGGCAGTGCGCTTAACTTGCCCAAAGAGATGACTGACGAACTTGAGCGTCAAGCGCAGCAGGCGGGTTAATGCTGGATACGGTTAATTTTTGGCTAGCTACCGGCTTTGGCCTGGGGCTAGCGCCGATGGCGCCGGGTACCTTTGGCTCGCTGCTGGGCATCCCTCTGGCGTGGTGGTTGTTGAGCCGCCCGCTGGTACAGCAGGGCACCATTATGGCAGCTCTGCTGCTACTTGCCGTGCCGGTTTGCCACGTTGCCGCCTGGCACTATGCCGGGTTGGATCACGGCAGTATCGTTGCCGATGAATATGTAGCGTTTCCGCTGGCGGTAATCGGGTTAGCCGGCGCGCGCCACCCAGCGGTGATAGCGCTGGCATTTGTTGTCTATCGTTTTTTCGATGGATTGAAGCCTCCGCCGATTCACCTGGCAGAGTATGTTCATGGCGGTTTTGGCATTGTTTTGGATGATGTTATTGCGGCGTTGGTGACCTGGGTGGTGATTGCTATTGTGCTGAAACTTTGGCTGCGTCGAACCTCTGACCAACAGTTGAATTCGTAATAAACACGCAACGAAAAAAGCGCCGCTAGCCTGATGAAAAGCTAGCGGCGCTCTTGGTTATCGCTCAGGATTTTGAGCGATTACAGCCTTACTCTTGAACGACAATCACCGACTTGGCATTGACGAACTCGTGCATGCCGAAGCCGCCGTGCTCGCGACCGTAACCGGAGTTTTTAACGCCGCCGAAAGGCATTTCCGGGGTTGCAACGCCAAAGCCATTGATAAACACCATGCCGGTATCAAAGTACTTGCTGGCAAGCTCGGTGGCGTGTTTCACATCTTTAGATATGATGCCGCCGCCCAGGCCGTAACGGCTGTCGTTGGCAATGCGCATGGCATCTTCGTCATCTTTGGCACGAATTAGTGCAGCGACGGGGCCAAACAGCTCGTCGTCGTAAGCGGGCTGGCCGGGAGTCACGTTATCCAGCACGGTGACCGGGTAAAACGCGCCTTTACCGGATGGCTTTTCGCCACCGCAGAGAATCTTCGCGCCTTTGCGCACACTCTCTTCCACTTGGTCGTGGAGATCATCGCGCAGATCCATGCGAGCCATGGGGCCCAGATCGCTGTCTTCTTGGGTCGGGTCACCCGCTTTAAGCGACTGCATACGTTCTACATAGCGCTTTTTAAACGTTTCATAGTTCTTTTCAGTGACCACAAAACGCTTGGCCGCGACGCAGGTTTGACCGCCGTTGTAGACGCGCCCCTGTACGCAGGTGTCGATGGCGACATCCATGTCGGCGTCATCGAGCACTAGGTAGGCATCGTTAGAGCCCAGCTCAAGCACGGTCTTTTTAAGGTGCTCGGCCGCTTTGCCAGCGACTTTGCGACCTGCGCCATCACTACCCGTTAGGGTTACCCCACGTACCGCAGAATGAGCAATCACCTCATCAGAAACATCGTGAGAGATCACCAGTGTACGGAAGACGTTTTCCGGGAGGCCCGCTTCGCGGTAGATTTTTTCTAGCAGTAGGCCGCTGCCAGTCACGTTTTCAGCGTGTTTTAGCAGCACGCCGTTACCCGCCATAATATTGGCGATGGAGTAGCGTACTACCTGATATGCAGGGAAGTTCCAGGGCTGAATGCCGTAGATCACACCCATCGGTGAGTAGGTCACAAAACCGCGTTCGCCATTGCCAGGCTGACGCTCTTCGTCGGCTAGCTTTTTGGGGCCATGTTCAGCGGTGTAGTCACAGATGCCTGTGCAAAGATCGACTTCCTGGCGGGCCTGAGAAGGCAGTTTGCCCATCTCTTTGACCATCAGGTCGGCAAGCTCTTCTTTATGCGTTTGCATCGCTTGGCCAATGGCTTTAACCGTTTTAGCGCGGCTTTCCAGGGACTCTAAGCGCCAATCGAGAAACGCCTCGTAGCAGGCGTCGACTACCTGCTTGGCTTCCGCGCTGCTCATTAGCGTATAGGTTTCGAGGGTTTCACCATTGGTGGGATTGATCGTCTTGATGCTGTTGCTCATAAGATCTCCTATCTATTGATCAACGTGGGGTCACAGCGTCCAGCTCCAGGACGCCTAATAGACCAACCGGTCTATTTCTTGCGTAAGGTCACTGTAGTACAAAATGAACGACCATGCATAACATTGGCGTTCCCTTTCCGGCAGTGATTAAAGTAAACAGTTCAACCAATTAGTCTAATCAATGTTTAAGTCGTAACACCTGCTACTCAAACGAAGGCCCTCCGGCTTCTTCGCCCCACACTTCTTCCAGGCGCCCGTCGCGACCACAGCTGTAGCGGTAGAACTTATAGCGCACGGGGTTCTTTTGATAATAGTCCTGGTGGTACTCCTCAGCAGGCCAGAACTTGGTGGCTGGTACTATTTGGGTGGCGATCTCCCGGTCAAAGCGCGCTTCCATTTCGGCTTTCGAGGCTTCGGCCAGTTCCCGCTGGGCTTCGTCGTGATAGAAGATCGCCGAGCGGTATTGATCGCCCACATCACAGAACTGACGGTCGACCGCAAAGGGGTCGATGTTGCGCCAGAAGATTTCTAAGAGCTGCGCGTAGCTGATTTGCTCAGAATCGTACTCGACCTTGACTACCTCGGCGTGGCCCGTGTTACCTCGGGTGATATCTTCGTAGCTGGGGTTCTCAAGCTCGCCGCCGATATAGCCGGAAATAGTCGCACTGACGCCGGGTTGGTCATCGTACGGCGGTTCCATACACCAGAAACAGCCACCGGCAAAGGTCGCTTCCGCACTGCTCTGTTGTTGCGAGGGCTGGTCTTGAGAGGGCTGCGCTTGGGAGGGTTGGGCTTGAAGCGAAGGGCTGGCTAGGCCAGCGGCCACCAATACGCCAAGCGTGAATGGACGAAGAGGGGACAGACGGATCATTGCAAGTACTCCGGTGGAGGGGCGAGTTACTGTCCATTATGGAGTTGATTAGTCGCTTGGCGCTCCCTTTCCTTACAGCCCCTTTGTCACAACCCTTTTTTTATGGCTTAGCCTAGACGCTGGGGCCATACCTCATCCAGCGTACTCAGTGCAGCGTTGACAGTCGATTCGTTGGTGCTTTCATGCCGCCAGATAAAGCTTAACGCGCAGGGCAGGCGAATATTCTCCGCCACTGCCAAGCCGCTCTCCTGGCGCTCGGTCATCGCCAGGGCGTCCCGGGCCAGGCTTAAGCCAACGCCTGCGCGCACCAGGTCAAGCATGCAGGCCTCCTGATCCACCTGGGCCACCCGGTTGGGAACTGCGCCGCTCGGTGCCAGCGCCTGCTTTAACAGCCGGTGGTGGGCAGAATCCTGTGGCGTAACAATCCAGGGCAGCGTGGCTAAGTGCTCCCAACGGGTATCAATGAGTCGATTTTCCCAGCCTGCTGGGGCAATCACGTGATAAACAAAATGGGTTAGCTCACGCCACGCCAGCGCCTCATGGTCTTTTCCAGGGCCTTGCCCAGGCGGCGCCAGGTAAAACCCCACATCTAAGTCGCCTTGTTCAATGCGATTAAGCACGCTGCCGCTCATCCCATGGTGAAGTTCGGTTTCTAGCTGCGGTGCTCGGGCCATCAATCGGCTCAAAAATGCGCCTAGACGCAGAAATTCGGGGTCGACGATGGTGCCGATTGAGAGCTTGCCGCGCAGCGTGCTGTGCAGTGTTCCGGCGGTTTGCTCAAACGCCTGGGCGCTGGCCAGTGCTTTTTCAGCGGCAGGTAGCAGAGCGTGGCCGTCAGGCGTCAGCGCTAGGCCCTGAGGACGGCGACTAAACAGCGTAAGGCCTAAATTCGCCTGCAGCTGCTTCAACTTTAGGCTAATGGCCGGCTGGGTCAGGTGCAGCTGTTCTGCGGCGCGTGACACGCTGCCCGTTCGTGCAACGGCCACGAAGGCGCGCAGGGTGGCGTATTCTTGCATGATTAGCCTCAAATACTCGTCGCGATATTAGCAGAGCTTATAACTGGCTTTTAAATAACTCAATTGATCCGCTCGCTAGGCTCAGTAGGCTAGGCTGAAAGTAAGCTTCTTGCACACGCTTTAAACATGCGTTCTTAACTAGGTACTCCCATGACAACAACAGCGATTCAGCACTTTATTAATGGCCAGGTCACCGCGGGTGAGTCTGCTCAATCCCAGGACGTCTTCAACCCCGCCACCGGCCGTGTTACCGGTCGTGTATCGCTCGCTTCCCCGGCGGACGTCAATACCGCGGTAGAGGCCGCCCAAGCCGCTTTTCCCGCCTGGGCCGATACCCCACCCATCCGACGCGCCCGGGTGATGTTCAAGTTTTTAGAGCTGTTAAACGCCCATAAAGATGAGCTAGCCGAAGCGATTACCAAAGAGCACGGCAAGGTGTTCACCGACGCCCAGGGTGAAGTGGCCCGCGGTATCGATATTGTCGAATTTGCCTGTGGAATTCCGCAGCTGTTAAAGGGTGACTACACCGAGCAGGTGAGTACCGGGATTGATAATTGGACGATGCGCCAGCCGTTAGGCGTCGTGGCTGGTATAACGCCATTTAATTTCCCAGCCATGGTGCCGATGTGGATGTTCCCGCTGGCAATTGCGGCGGGGAATACGTTTATTTTGAAGCCAAGCCCCCTTGATCCCAGTGCTTCGCTGCTGATGGCTGACTTGCTAAAGCAGGCAGGCCTGCCCGATGGCGTGTTTAACGTTGTGCAGGGTGATAAAGACTCCGTGGAAGCTCTGATCGACCATCCGCATGTTAAGGCGCTGTCGTTTGTAGGCTCAACGCCAATTGCCAACCTGATCTACGAGCGCGGAGCGCGCAACGGCAAGCGCATTCAAGCCTTGGGCGGAGCCAAAAATCATATGGTAGTGATGCCGGATGCGCATTTGGATAAAGCCGTCGATGCGCTGATTGGTGCCGCCTATGGCTCGGCTGGTGAGCGCTGTATGGCGATTAGCGTGGCGGTGTTGGTCGGCGATGTGGCGGATAAGGTCGTCCCGGCATTGGCGGAACGTGCCAAAGCGCTAAAAGTAAAAGATGGCATGCAGCTTGATGCGGAAATGGGCCCCATTGTGACCCGTGAGGCTCATCAGCGGATTACCGGCTATATCGAAAAAGGCGTGGCGGAAGGCGCTGAACTGGTGGTCGACGGCCGTACCTTTGACGCCTCTACGGCGGGGGAGGAGTGTGCTGAAGGATTCTGGATGGGCGGCACGCTTTTTGACAATGTCACTCCCGAGATGACGATCTACAAAGAAGAAATTTTTGGCCCGGTGCTGGTCTGTGTGCGGGTGCCGGATATCGCCACGGCCATTCAGTTGATTAACGATCATGAGTTCGGTAACGGCGTTAGCTGCTTTACCGAAAGCGGTACGGTGGCGCGGGAGTTTGGCCGCCGTATTCAGGTCGGCATGGTGGGTATCAATGTGCCCATTCCGGTTCCCATGGCATGGCACGGCTTTGGTGGCTGGAAGCGTTCGCTGTTTGGTGACACCCATGCCTATGGGGAAGAGGGCGTGCGTTTCTACACCAAGCAGAAGTCGATTATGCAGCGTTGGTCGGATTCGATTGATGCCGGGGCTGAATTTGTAATGCCCACGGCGAAGTAGCGACCAAACGTTACCGGAGCCAACCAATGTCAGAATCTACCCATAACAATGTCGACCATATCAGTCACTTCGACTATATCGTGATCGGCGCAGGCACCGCGGGGTGCCTACTGGCAAATCGTTTGAGTGCTAATCCCAATAATAAGGTGCTGCTGATAGAGGCGGGCGGTCGCGATAACTACCACTGGATTCATATTCCGGTGGGCTACCTCTACTGCATTAATAATCCACGCACCGACTGGCTGTTTCGCACCGAGCCCGATAAAGGCCTCAACGGACGTTCGCTGATCTACCCGCGGGGGAAAACCCTGGGCGGCTGCTCTAGCATCAACGGCATGATCTATATGCGCGGCCAGGCGCGTGACTATGACCACTGGGCGGAAGTCACAGGCGACGACGCCTGGCGCTGGGAGAACTGCCTACCCGACTTTATCAAACATGAAGACCACTACCGTCTGGACGAGGGCGGAGATGCAGACGCCCAGCACCGGGATTTTCACGGCCACGGTGGGGAGTGGCGGATCGAAAAGCAGCGCCTTAAGTGGCAGGTGCTGGATGATTTCGCCGAAGCTGCCGTGCAGGCGGGTATTCCGCGTACCGACGATTTTAACCGCGGGTCTAACGAAGGCGTGGCCTACTTTGAGGTCAATCAGCGCTCGGGCTGGCGCTGGAATACCGCCAAAGCGTTTTTGCGCTCCGCGCTCAAGCGCAAAAACCTCACGCTATGGCACTCCACCCAGGTCAATCGGCTGCTCTTTGAGCAAGCGGACGCACTAGGCTGCGCGGGTGTAGAAGTAGAGCGTGGGGGCAAAACCCAACATGCTATGTTGAGCAAGGAGGGGGCCAATGCAGAGGTGGTGCTCTGCGCCGGCGCTATTGGTACGCCGCATCTGCTGCAGCTTTCCGGTGTGGGGCCCGCAGAGACACTGCGTGAGCACGGCGTTGAGGTGGTGCATGAGCTGCCAGGCGTCGGCGAGAACTTGCAGGATCACCTGCAGATTCGTTCGATATATCGGATTACTAATGGCAAAACCCTCAATGCCATCGCCAGCACGCTGTGGGGTAAAGCGGGAATTGGCCTTGAGTACCTGCTTAAACGCTCCGGGCCAATGAGCATGGCGCCTTCACAGCTGGGGGCTTTTACCCGCAGTACGCAGGATCAACCGCACCCCAACATTGAGTACCACGTGCAGCCGCTAAGCCTGGAAGCCTTTGGTCAGCCGCTGCACCCGTACCCGGCAATTACCGCCAGCGTCTGCAATTTGAACCCTACCAGCCGGGGCACCGTGCGACTTAAAAGCAGCGACCCGCGCCAGGCACCGGCGATTTCTCCCAATTACTTGAGCACCCCTGAAGATCGCAAGGTGGCGGCGGATTCTCTGCGGGTGACAAGGCGTATCGCCGAGCAGCCTGCGTTTGCCAAATACGCGCCGGAAGAGGTGAAACCCGGCCTCGAGTACCAAAGCGACGATGAGTTAGCCCGGCTGGCTGGTGATATCGGCACGACTATTTTCCACCCGGTGGGCACCGCACGTATGGGCCAGGAAGATGATGCGATGGCAGTGGTCGATGCACGGCTGAGAGTGCGCGGTATTCGCGGGCTAAGAGTGGCTGACGCCAGCGTTATGCCGACCATCACCAGCGGCAACACCAACTCTCCGACGCTGATGATTGCCGAGAAGGCCGCCGGTTGGATACTGGCTGAGAGGCGTGAGGTTTAGATCTATTAATCAACGTTTTATAAGGGTGTTGACGCGGGAGGGTGGATCAGCGCAAAATGGTGACAGTTGGTTAGCAAGTCGAACGTTGTCAGCAGTATAGAAGCGCCTCTAGCGTTAAATCTGGTGAAAGTCTCTTGTTATACCCACTGCAATTCGGGTATTTCCCGGTTTAATTAGCAACATCGAGGATTTCGATCATGGCAACTGGTACCGTTAAGTGGTTCAACGACACTAAAGGTTTCGGCTTCATTTCTCCTGACGACAATGGCGACGATCTGTTCGCGCATTTCTCAGAAATTCAGGCAGAAGGCTTCAAATCTCTGCAAGACGGCCAGAAGGTTTCCTTCGACGTCACACAGGGTAAAAAAGGCCTTCAGGCTTCTAACATCAAAGTAGTTTAAGTTAATTCTTAAGTATTGAGATGTTAGCAATCACCGCTTAGCGTTGATTGACCAGAAAACCCCGCCAAGCGCGGGGTTTTCGCTTTTTAGGTTTTGTAACCTAAACTTAGCACACCTCACACCTCACACCTCACACCTCACACCTCACACCTCACACCTCACACCTCACACCATATTCCATTTCGATCTTTAAATGTTTCTAAAAATAACTTTTTAGAATATAAGATTGGCTTCACAATACCGCCATGCTTATTAGTTAAGGATGTCGTAGTTATGTCGCTGGATGCTTGGATAGCGGTCGGGGTGGTGCTCACCATCTTTCCGTTGATGGCTTTTTCACGCCTGGGGCCGGATATTATCTTGCTGGGCGCGGTTGTTTTACTGATGACGCTGGGTGTGATTGACCCACAGCAGGCGCTGGGGGGCTTCTCCAATAGTGGCCTGTTTACCGTGGCGTTTATGTATGTGCTGGTGGCCAGCATTCGCGAAACCGGCGGCATCGATCTGATTATTCGCTATGTACTCAAGCGGCCTAAAAGCGAGCGAGGCGCGCTGGTACGCCTGCTGCTCCCCGTGGCCACGCTTAGCGGCTTCGTTAACAATACTCCGGTTGTTGCTACTTATATCCCCGCGGTTATGAGCTGGAGCCGTCGGCTGCGCTTGTCTCCCCAGCGGTTGCTGATGCCGCTCAGCTTCGCCTCTATCCTTGGTGGCACCATTACGCTCTTTGGTACCAGCACTAACCTAGTGGTACATGGACTGCTGCTGGAACGCTACCCGGAGCTTGGCATGGGCCTGTTGGATTTGGCCTGGGTAGGTGTTCCGGTGGCCATCGCAGGACTTGCTTATCTAGTCTTGTTAGGGCCACGTTTGTTGCCCGCTAGGGAAGGGCTGGCCAATGCGTTTGCCAACCCTCGCGAGTTCACTATCGAAATGGAAGTCGACCCGGCAGGCGTGCTGGTGGATCGCACCGTTGAAGAGGCGGGGTTACGCCACCTGCAGGAGCTGTTTCTGGTCGAGATTGAGCGTGCAGGCAACGTGGTTAGCGTTGTTGGGCCTGGCGAGCAGCTAAAAGGTGGCGATCGGCTGGTGTTTGCAGGTACCTCTGATGCGGCGGTGGAGTTGCAGCAAATTCGTGGCTTAATTCCTTCCCGAGATGGTACCTCCAGTTTGGAGAAAGAGTTCAAAGAGCGTCGCTTGGTCGAGGCCGTGGTCTCAAATCAGTGCCAGTTTATTGGCCAGCGTATTCGCGATGGCCACTTTAGAACCCTTTATGGGGCAGCCGTGCTGGCGATCTGCCGTGGCGGCGAACGGGTTAAGGGCAATCTTGGCCAAGTGCGGCTGCAGCCCGCCGACGTGCTGCTGCTGGAGGCGCGGCCGCCTTTTATTGAGCGGCACCGCCAGTCGCGGGATTTCCTGCTGATTAGTGAGTTGAATGGCGCGGCGCGGCCGATCCATGAGAAAGCGCCGCTAGCGTGGGGAGTGCTGTTAGGCGCCGTACTGCTTGCCGCCTTCGGGGTGCTGAGTATGCTCAACGCTGCCATGTTGGGGGCGGCATTGGCGCTACTCACGGGCTGCTGTTCGGTGGGCGCCGCCAAGCGTGGCTTGGATACCCAGGTGTTGCTTACCATTGCCGCGTCGTTTGGAGTGGGGGCCGCGCTGCAGAGCTCTGGTGCTGCCGAGGTAATGGCCGGCGGAGTGCTCACCTTAGTGGCTGGGAACCCTTTGCTACTGTTAGTAGGCACTTACTGCGTGGTGGCGCTGCTCACCGAGCTGGTGACCAACAATGCAGCGGCAGTGATTATTTTTCCGGTGGTGATGAGCGCGGCGGAAAGCTTGGGCGTGAACCCGATGCCCTATGTTGTGGCGGTCATGTTTGCCGCTTCGGCGAGCTTTTTAACCCCCATCGGCTATCAAACCAACCTGATGGTGTATGGCCCGGGCGGTTACCGAGTGAGCGATTTTCTACGTTTGGGCGGTGGATTAAATATACTGACGGGTGCCATAGCGCTCGTTTTGATTCCCCTCGTGTGGCCCTTTTAAGCGTGGCGTGACCTTTTTAAGCATGCCATGGCTCGCTGTTAACGCGGGTTTGCGCTAGGGTGGCCCTTTTTGAATAAGGAATACGATGTCATGACTGCTCCTGGCGAACTGATTATTGAGCCGAAAGATGGTCAACCCGCCGATGCCTGTGTGTTTATTATTCACGGCTTAGGCGCGGATGGGCGCGATTTTGAACCCTTGGTACCCGCATTAGCGCTGCCTAAAGATTCCCACGTACGCTTTATCATGCCCCATGCGCCTCGGCTGCCGGTGACGATCAATGGCGGTATGGTGATGCCCGCTTGGTACGATATTTTGGCCATGGATTTGGGACGTCGGGTCGATGAGATCCAGCTCAAGAAATCTGCTGAGCGAATCCAGGCGTTGATTCAAGAGCAGATCGACCAGGGCATCGATAGCCAACGCATTATTGTGGCGGGTTTTTCGCAGGGTGGTGCTGTTGCCTACCACGCCGCGCTGACTTTCCCCGCGCCGCTAGGGGGCTTATTGGCCATGTCGACCTACTTCGCGACCGCGGACAATATCGACCTGGCGGAAGCCAATCGTCAAATCCCTATAGAAGTGCAGCACGGTAACTTTGACCCCATTGTGCCTGAAAGCCTGGGTCGTAGCGGAGCCGACCGCTTGAAAGAGATGGGTTACGCGGTCAACTACCGTCAATACCCCATGGCCCATGCGCTCTGCCCCCAGCAGGTGAATGATATCGGCAAGTGGCTGAGTTCTCGCCTAAACTAAGCGCCTATTCGTGACCGATGCAAGGATGTAGCGAAAACGAATGACAGCCACCTTTGATGCAATAGAATCTTTTGACGCAATAGAAGTGCTGCTGGCGCTGTTCCTCACGGCATCAGCGCTAGTGTGCCTGTTTGACCGCCACTTGGTGCGCGCTTGCTACTTTTTTGTGGCTTTTACGGCCGCAATGACTGCGGCCTGGTGGCAGCTCGGTGCCCCCTGGCTGGCGGCTGTCGAGCTGGTGCTAGGGGTATGGTTAACCGGGCCCTGCTTTTTTTATGCCCTGGGCCATGTCTTACCCGGCGCTTCCTCACCTTTAGAGCGCGATAAATTCAGCGAGCCTTGGTCGCGGGTGGCGATGCGGGTGTTGTTGGCACTGGCTTGGTTTGTCATGGTCGGCGCCGCGATTCGCTATGTCGTCGCCGATATGGCGTATGCACCTTCAGAGCATCCGCTGCTTGTTGCTGGAGTAGTGATTGCCGCTACCGCCTTAGGGGCGTTTGCGCTACACCGTCATCTGCTGCGTCGGCTGCTGGCGTTTAATCTGCTCGGCTCGGCGGTATTTATACTACTGGCTGGCGTGGCAGGCACCTCGGCGACTGCTCAGGCACTAATTAGTGTAGGGCTGCTAGTCGCCTGGTTGGGGTCAATGCTGGGCGCGCTGTTGATTCGGCAGCTTTTGCATCTCGAAGGGGTCGAGGCTTTGGGGCGTGACGGTCGAACTGAAGAGGGCGCCACATGATTTGGCGCTTTGGCCTTTTCGATAGCACCTTTGAACCCCTTCTCCCTACCCACTGGGCGCTATTAGTGGCGCTTGGCTTACCCCTGCTGCTGGGCATGCTGGCGGCACTATTCCCCCCTAAGCGGGCGTGGCCCGTGGTGCTGGCGAGTGTGCCGGTGTTGGCTTCTGGGCTAATGCTGCTATCTGCTTACGATCAAGCGGGACTACTGCGCTGGCATTGGGACATAGCAGGCGTTCAGCTGTCGCTGCGCTTAAACGGGCTGAGCGTGCTGTTGCTATTAATGACTCAGGTGATTGGCGTTGCGGCAGCGCTCTATACGCCAGGGTATCTGCGCTTAAGCGAAACCGGGCCGTTGGCACGCTGGCTGTGGCCGCTGATGGGCGTAGTGCTGAGTGCGCTTTCGTTAATTTGGTTGGCCACTGACCTGTTGACCCTCTATGCCGGGCTGGAGCTGATGGGCCTTGCGGCGGTCGGGATGCTGATGCTATCGGGCAAGGTAGCCGCGCTGGTGGCAGGAATGCGCTATTTGCTCTTGGCCCTGATGGGCTCGTTAACCTATTTACTCGGGGTCGCGCTGATTTTGGGTCACTGGGGGCGGTTGGATTTGCAGGGCTTGGCTGAGGTCGTCGAGCACGGGCCGGTGGCGTGGTTTGCCGCCGCATTGGTAGGCGCCGGGCTTGCCTTGAAAGCCGCACTGTTTCCACTGCATGCCTGGCTGACTCCTGTCCACGAGAATGCCTGGACACCGGTGAGCGCGCTGCATGCGGCGCTGGTGATCAAAGCGTCGCTGTTTATATTGCTGCAGCTGTGGAGCATTCTGCTCCCCGATACGTTCTACGCCCCGCGTGTTATCGCCTGGTTAGGCCTGCTGGCGATTGTATGGGGCGGGTTACTTGCGTGGCGTACCGATTCACTTAAAACCCTGGTCGCTTCTTCTACCGTAGGTCAGCTGGGTTACCTGATGGTGGCTTTTCCGCTACTACTGGGGCCGGATATTGCCCCGCTAACCCGCGCTTTGGCTTGGGAAGGGTTCTGGCTACAGTTAATGGGCCACGCCTTTGCTAAAGCCGCCATGTTTATGGCCGCAGGCAACCTGATACTGGCCACCGGGGAGAGTACGCTCAAAGGCCTGGCCGGTACCAGCCGCCGTTTGCCGCTTTCACTATTAGTGTTTGGTATTGCCTCCATTACTTTGATGGGGCTGCCGCCCAGCTCTGGGTTTACTGCCAAGTGGCTGCTGCTACAAGCGATGGTGCTATCCCAGCAGTGGTGGGCGGTGGCCGCGCTATTGATCGGTACGCTACTCACTGCCGCCTATATTTTCCGCCTGTTTCGCTACTGTTTTGATGAGACGGCCCCCCGCCATTGCTATCAACCCTTGGCGCCGGGCATGGATCTGATCGCCCTAACGCTTGCTCTAATTGCGTTCGCTCTAGGGCTATTGGCGCATTTCCCGCTGGAATTGATGCATGGAGGTAGCCCATGAATGCCGCCTGGTTACCGCTGACTGCTCTGGCCACTTCGCTATTGGTAGTGGTGATTATCTTTGCGTTGCCGGAAGATGCCCGCCGACTGCGCACGACGATCAACCTTACGGCGGCGGTGGTTAAGATTATTCTGGTTATTCTTATGGTCAGGCGGGTCGCCGCGGGACATGAGGATATTTTTAGCTTTCAAGTGATCGGTGGCGTCGATTTTGTGCTGCGCAGCGATGCGCTGGGGGTGATGTTCGCCGGACTATCGTCACTGCTGTGGTTATGCACCACCATCTACGCCATTGGCTACTTGGAAGGTTCAGCTAATCGGAAGCGCTTTTTTGGCTTTTTTAGCCTCTGCGTTGCGAGCACGATCGGCATTGCGCTGGCTGATAATCTGTTTACCTTCTTGATTTTCTACGAAATGTTGACGCTCTCCACCTACCCCTTGGTGGTTCACAACGGTACCCGGCAAGCACTCGATGCGGGACGCGTCTATTTGCGCTACACCTTAAGCGCCGGTGTGGTACTGCTGCTGGGCACCGTGTTGCTATATAGCCTAACCGGGGATCAGTCATTCTCCTCAGAAGAGGGGTTGGGCGACTATTTAAACGATCATCGCGGTTTGCTAACGCTAATATTTGCCCTGCTAGTGGGTGGATTGGCGGTAAAAACGGCCATGGTACCTCTGCATGGGTGGCTACCCAGGGCGATGGTCGCCCCCGCGCCGGTGAGTGCGCTGCTACACGCGGTAGCGGTGGTGAAGGCGGGGGCTTTCGGGATTCTGCGGGTCGTTTATGACCTGTTTGGCATTGAGCTGAGCGTGGAGCTCGGTATTATTACCGCGCTGGCGGTGGCAGCCTCATTTACGATTATTTATGGTTCATTAAGGGCCATTGCCCAAGAAGAGCTTAAGCCCCGCCTAGCGTTCTCCACCGTCAGCCAGGTCTCCTATGTCATTCTCGGTATAGGCCTGTTTGGCCCTTTCGGCACCGTCGGTGCTTTAGCGCACTTGCTGCACCAGGGCCTAATGAAGGTTACGCTATTCTTCTGTGCGGGCAACTATGCCGAAGAGCTGGGGATTCATCGTATTGATGAAATGGACGGCGCCGGTAAACGTATGCCGTTGACCAGCATCGCGTTTACTATCGGCGCCTTTGGCATGATTGGCCTTCCGCCCGTGGCGGGGTTTATTACCAAGTGGTACCTCGGCGTTGGCGCGATTCAAGCCGAGATGTATTGGGTCGTCGCCGTGCTAGTGGCGAGCAGTACCCTCAACGCTATGTACTTTTTACCCATTGTGCACCGCTTATGGTTCCGTTCAGGGCCTGCCCATGGCAAAGGCAATTGGCCCAAAGAGCAGCGTCTAGGTCGTTTTGAAACCCATAGCTGGCTGCTGTTACCGATGGTGTTTACCGCCTTGGTGAGTTTGGGGGCCGGGCTGTTTGCCGGGCTCCCCTTTAGCCCCTTGGATTGGGCGGCTCGAGTAGCCAATGGGGAGTATCTCCCATGATGACCATGCTACTTGCCCTGGCGCTACTTTGGCCGCTGGTCGTCATCGGTTGGACGCTATGGAGCGCCTACCTCGCTCCCGCTGCGCAGCAGGGCTATTTTTCAGCACTTTGGCTAAGCGCCGCTTGGCCAGCCCTGCTGCTAGCCTACGGCGGTGAAGCGCAGTGGACGATGGATGCCTGGATGCTGGGTGGCGAATGGGCGCTTAACTCACTAAGCCGCCCCTGGCTTGCGTTTACCGCATTGCTCTGGGGGTTGGCAGCCATTCACGCAAGGGGCTATTTTGCGGCGGAACAGGCGAAGGCCCAGAAGGGTGATCAGGATGCTCAGCGACGCCTGTTGCGCTTAGCGCTGCTTTGGCCGCTGACACTGCTTGGCAACGTATTACTGATTATTGCCCAGGATATTGCCAGTTTTTATCTAGGCTTTGCGCTGATGACCTTCGCCGCCTACGCCCTGGTGGTGCATAGCGGTACCGAGGAGGCGCGGCTGGGGGCCAAGGCCTATTTGATGTTAGCCGTGGTGGGCGAAGGACTCATTATAGGTGGCTTTCTATGGGCAGCCGGCGAGGCGGATACGCTTACGCTGCAAGGCCTGCGTGAAGGCATTTTAGTTGCAGAACAAGGCGCATGGATGGCCGCCTTGCTGTGCTTGGGCTTTGGCGTGAAAGCCGGTGTCATTGGCTTGCACGTATGGCTACCGTTAGCCCACCCGGTGGCCCCGGCCCCAGCCAGCGCGGTGCTGAGCGGAGCGATGATTAAGGCGGGGCTGCTGGGCTGGATCAGTGTGCTGCCGCTAGGGAGTGAGCAGGTTTCAGCCTCATTAGCTCAGTTTGGCCGCATTATGTTAATTGCAGGGCTGGCGGCAGCGTTTGGCGCCGCGCTGTATGGCGTTTTTCAGCGCCACCCTAAAGCCGTTTTAGCCTACTCCAGTATCAGCCAGATGGGCATGATGACTGCTTTGGTGGCCATGGGATTAGTCGCGCCAGACGTGTGGCCGTTGCTGTGGCCAGGCTTGGTGCTGTTTGCCGCCCATCACGCGCTGGCCAAAGGTTCACTGTTTTTGGGCACCAGTATCAGCGAGCATCTACCCCGGTGGCCGTTACCATTAGTGTGGGCTTTGCTGGCACTGCCGGGTATCTCGCTGTCGGGTGCCATTGGCGCGGGCATGATCAGCAAGTGGGGAGTGAAGAGTCCACTCTACGAAATGCATCATGAATCGTTAATCAAACTGCTCAGCTGGGCGGCTGTTGGCACCGCGGCTCTGGTAAGCGTTGCTTTATGGCGTCAGTGGCAGCAGCGCCATAAAGGAGGCAGTAACCGAGAGCAGTGGGGCGCCTGGTTAGTTGCCATGGCGGCAGCGCTGTTAACGCCACTTTGGCTTCCCCTCCCTGCGGGCAGTATTGAGATGCCGCCGCTTAAAGAGTGGTTGGGGATTATGTGGCCATTCCCGGTGGGGGTACTTTTCGCCGGGGTGGGCTGGCTATTAACGCGCCCGCTTAAGGGTAAATCCCTCCCCGCGGGAGATCTATGGTGGCTCTATGCGGGGATGGTCGACGCTGCATTGGTGCCGATACGACGGCTTGGGCACTACTGCGCCAAGCTTAAAGCGGTGAGCGTGGCAAGCGCACAAAAAACTGAAGAGATATTAATGGGCCATTTAACTCGCCTGTTGTCGACGGAGTCCTGGTTGCGTCACCATGTCAGTGGGCTGATGATGTTGCTTGCCTTAGTACTTGCGGCGCTAATTATGTGGGAAGGTCTGTAATGAGACGACTGTGTGGAGTGTACTTGTCAGGAGCCTGCTATGGGTAAGCTCCCGCGCGGTCGCCGCGCGCAGGTACCCGGTGATATTCCCCAGCGGGGTTGGCATGATATTACCTGGCGGGTAGTGCGTGCCGCTCGTCGTAACCGCCTGACCATGCTGGCCGCCGGGGTGGCGTTCTACGCCTTGCTGGCGCTGTTTCCTACCATCGCCGCGGTCATTTCCCTCTGGGGGTTACTTTTTGACCCTTATGAAGCAGGCCAGCAACTGAATGAAATCAGCCGCTTTATGCCGCCGGATGCCGCCAAGCTGATTGATCAGCAGGCGCAGAAGGTGGTGGAAAGTGCTAAATCAGGAAGCTTTCTGGGCGCATTAGCCGGGTTGCTGATTGCGATGTTTATTGCTTCCAAAGGGGTGGCGGTGTTGGTCATTGGTCTTAACGTGGTGTATGGCGAAACCGAAAAGCGCAGCCTGCTACACCGCAGTACGGTACTGATCGCGCTGACCTTTGGCTTGATTATTATGACGTTGATCTCGCTGGGTTTTATCGCCATCGTGCCGGTAGTTGTCAACTCCCTGGCGATTGATCCGCCGCTGAATCAGATTCTGCAGTGGCTACGCTGGCCTGCTTTGCTGTTGGTAATGAGCATGCTAATTGCGCTGCTCTACCGCTACGCGCCTTATCGGCGCTCAGCTCAGTGGAGTTGGTTAAGCTATGGGACGCTGCTGGCGACGGTGATGTGGTTGTTGGGCTCCGGCGGACTTTCGCTCTATGTACGCTACTTCTCTATGTTTAGTGAGCTGTACGGTTCGTTGGGGGCGGTGGTGGCGCTTATGATCTGGTTCTGGCTTTCCGCGTTTGTGGTGCTGTTTGGTGCGGAGGTCAACTGTGAGATGGAGCGCCAAACCTTCACCGACACCACCATTGGCGAGGCGCGTCCGTTAGGGGAGCGCGAGGCCTTTGCCGCGGACACCATTGGTGCCCCCCGGCCGTGGAAGGATATTGAGGACAGTAACGAGAATTGAGTGCGGAGAATCACCTCCCACCAGCAGTGGGAGGTGATTGGTTTAAAACAGCAGGTTTAAGACAGCAGGCTTAAAGCAGCTCTTCCGCCGCCAGGGCCAAGCGAGAGCGTTCAACGCTTTTCAGGGTGATATGCCCGGCGTGGGGCCAATCACGGAAGCGCTCAACGACTGCGGCCATACCGCAGGTGTTGGCAGTGAGGTAGGGCGTATCAATCTGCCCGACGTTACCCAGACAGACAATTTTGGTATTGCGCCCCGCCCGTGTGACTAGCGACTTAAGCTGTTTGGGGGTGAAGTTTTGCGCCTCATCAATGATTAAAAAGGTGTCGTTTAGGGTGCGGCCGCGCATAAAGCTCGGCGAGCGGATTTGCACCCGCGAGCCAATCAACTGCCGCGTGGCGCCGTTATCCCAACTGGTTTCTCCCTCCTCGTTGCGCAGCAGGTTATCCATATTGTCGTGGAAGGCGCCCATCCACGGTGACATTTTCTCCTCCTCGGTGCCGGGTAGAAAGCCAATGTCTTCCCCCATGGGGATCGGCGCGCGGGTAAACACAATACGTTCAAACAGCTTGGCATCCAGGGTTTGCTGAAAGGCGGCAGCCAGGGTCATAAAGGTCTTACCGGTACCGGCATTACCGGCGATGGTTACCAGATCAATATCGGGATCCATGAGTAGGTTGAGGGTGAAGTTTTGCCGACTGTCGTGGGCGTGAACTCCCCAAACGCCCGCGTGGTGGCGATAGTTCGTCAGCAACTGAAGGCGCGCCGAAGAGGGCCCCAGTTCACGAACGATTGCTTCGAATTCTGCCCCGTTTTCGCTATCCGAGACCAGCATGCCCACGTGCCAGTTTCGGGGCATGGTGCCGGTGAGCTGATAGAAAGTGTGGTGATCCAGGCGCTCAACGGTGACGTCGACATTCAACGCTTCCCACAGTGAGGCGCCATTCTGGCCTGCAGAGGCGTAGACCTGGGCACCCTCAATCATGGCGTCGCTGTCGGAGAAGGCGCGATCGTTGAGGTAATCTTCAACGGGCACTTTCAGCGCGGCGGCTTTAACGCGGAGGTTGATGTCTTTGGTGATCAGAATGACCGAGGCGTCGGGGCGTTCTTCGCGAAGGCGGCAGGTCTCCGCCAGTATGCGGTTATCGGGGCTATCGTCGAGGGCGTCAAAGAGCTTTAAATCGTTGTAGCATAAAAAGTGCAGGCGTCCTGTGTCGCCGCTGAGACGGGGAATCGGAATACCGCGTTGGATCTCATCAAAAGTGACTTGGCTGGTAAGGTCAGAGAGCGTACGGCTGATTTGGCGAGCCGTGCGGGCAATTTCACGTACACCATTTTTGTGCTTATCAAGTTCCTCCAGGACGGTCATGGGGATAACGACGTCGTGCTCATCGAAGTGGTAGAGCGCGGTGGGGTCATGAATGAGGACATTGGTGTCCAACACATACAGCCGAGTGGCTTTCTTATCGAGTCGTACCATCGTTGGAATCACTCCTTGGTTGACGGCAACATCGACACTGGCAGGTGCGTATTACGCCCAGATGACACTTACCAGTGTTCCTCACGTGGCGTGTCCTGGCGGCTCCTTATTTAGCTCTTTGTAATAGCGTGGAAGGCTTTGGTGTTTTTTTCCATAAAAAAGATTTCAACGATATGTCAGCCCGCTCTTTGCAATAGCCCTGGGCATCAGTTCTGGGAAGCCAGGAAGTGCGCCACTTTGTTTAATAAGGCGGTAGCCACCACGCCACGGTTATCACTTTCCACATAGCGGTAGTAGTGGCTGTCTAGCGCTAAATCGTGATTTAGCGTGCAGAGCGTGCCAGCCTCTAGGGCGCCTTTCACCAGCGGGTAAGGCAGCAGCGCCCAGCCGGTCGCGTTGATGACGGCGTCGCGGATCACTTCAAACATCGTTAAACCCAGATAATTACCTGAAAACAGCGCTTCGCTGATCAGCTTGTCATCCTGCACGTGGGTTAAACACACTTGAGTGTACTGGGCCAAGTCGTCACGGTTAACGCTGGGGAGACGGCTTAGCGGATGATGGGGTGCGGCCACTAAACGCATGCTGACGGGGGCAAGGTTGGCTGCGTTGGTATCAATGCCTTCAGCGGTATACAGGCCAAAGGCGATATCCACCGTTTGGCGCTGCACAAACTGGGTGTGTTCCTGGGGCGGCACCAGGTACACCGAAATCGCGGTTAGCGGAAATTGCTGTTTTAAATCATGCATCACCTGGCGCCAAAATACCTCGGGCAGGGCGTCATCCCGGGCAATGCCGAGCTGGCTTTCAACGCCCTGCAAGTGCTGGTGGCAGTGTTTTTTGATTCGGCTGGCGCTGGTCAGCAAACGGTAGCAGTCAGGAAGCACGCTATCGCCTACGGCGGTAAGCGTTAGGCTATTGCCCGAACGCTCAAATAGCTCCACGCCCAGGCTATCCTCCAGCGCATTGACGGCGGCACTCAGCGTGCTCCGTTTAAGGCCGGTATGTCGTGCTGCAGCGGCAAAGGAGCCATGCTCGGTGACATCAATAAAGGCCTGTACTTGTTCTGCACGCATAATCGCCTCGTTTAGCGCTTTGAGCGCCAGTTAACTTGGCGCTGAGCGATTCGTGATTGTCATAACTCTTCACTATTATGGCGCACAATCCGACTAATGTGATGGAGTTATCCGCGTGACCCCCTTTGTTGCCGAGCGCCGTGCGCTAAGATTTTCAGCCATTTCAGCCAGCCTGTTTGCGTTTACCGGGCTAGCATTAGGGCTGACCAGTGGTTCGATAACGATTCTTTTTGACAGCGGCTACTCGCTGCTGAGCCTTGTGTTGGCATCGTTATCTCTGTTTGCGCTTCAGCAGGCGCGTAAACCGGCAGATGATCACTACCCCTTTGGGCGGCTGACGGTAGAGCCGCTCGCTGTGCTGCTCAAAGGTGTAGTGATCGCGATGGTATGTATCGTCTCGCTGGTTTCCGCTCTGTGGAGTCTGCTCAATGGCGGGCGGCTGGTCACGCTGGATTTGGCGCTGATGTTTGGCGTGGTCAACGTAACGGGCTGTTTATTAACCTGGTGGTGGCTAGCGCGATATGCCCGGGTGGCGCGCTCCTCGCTGTTGGCCGCCGAGCTACGTCAGTGGCAGATGGATACCTGGCTGAGTGCGGCTGTGATGTTGGGCTTTGGGCTTACCTGGCTGCTAACCCAATCGCCCTGGGCCAGCTACGCGCGCTTTGCCGACCCGGTGATGGTGCTGATTATTGCGGGTTACTTCTTACCGATGCCTATTCGTATGGTGAAGGGAGCGCTGCGTGAGCTGATGTTTGGCGGTTCATGCAGCAGCGTGCGTCAGGATGTGGTGGAGGATGTCGCCGACTTTGATGTCACCGCCGACGATGTGCGTCTAGCACAGGTAGGCAGCTTCCTAATGGTAGATATCCAGTTGGACAAGGAGCAGTTCAATGACGCCCAAGAGATAGTGGATAGCGTAGAGAAGCGCTGTAAGCGGCTAAACCTGCGTCCGGTTACCAGTCTTACTTTAGTGACTGGCTAAGGCGTGTGAAAAAAGATTGACGTTCTGTTAAAGGCAGTGCTATTTAGCGCTACCGACAATAGGTGTCGGCCTAATAGTGCTACGTTGAGGGTTGTAAAAACATGCCATTGCGCCGCTGTTTACCCGTACTGCTACTGACCGCACTGGTCGCTGGCTGTGCAAGTTCTACCATTGCGCCAAGTTATACTACCGAAAATCCTGACGTTATGCGGATTGGCGGCGAGCGCCCAGCCAACCGCGATGCGAGCGTTGAAAGCGCCGGTTCGTTCTGTCTGGAAACCGTTGAACGCTGGAATGAGCATGGCCGTTCGCCTGATGGCCAAACTCTATGGGCAAAAGACACCCTGCGTAAAGTGGTGCCTTGCAAGCAGTAGTCGTTAGTAAAACCAAAACCGCCAGCTTCGCTAAGCTGGCGGTCTTATATCAAAAAGGATAGTTAATCCTGTTTCTTTTCCGGTTTGCCTTTGCGCTGTGTACTCGCGAAATCTTCTAGCTCCTCCTCGCTCATGGAGTCATACATCTCTTTAGACGAACCATAAAGTTCACTGGGCTTGGTTTCTCCGCGCTTAGCGGATAGTGCCGCGCCCGCCGCTTTCTGTTGCGCTTTAGACTTTGCTGGCATCTCTTGACTCCTTTCGTTTAGCTTCCGTTTACCTACTGCACTATTGAGCATTTCATTTTTAAGGCTCTTCGTCATTCGGCATGGAATTATTTCTGACAGTCTGACCTGTGGGAGGTAGCTTTAGCTCGCGACCGTTAAGGCTGCCAGCCTGACAACACCGAGGTACCTTCGGCATGCTTCGCCGAAGTGTCGGACCACCGCTGGAAGCGGCCTCCCACAACAGACAGTTGGCTTAGTGGTTTCTGCCTGAACCGTGAGGCACAAAATGTGCCGGTCAATATTAAATTCACATTAGATGACGGATAACCACTTTTAAGCATAGTAGCTGGCGCTCAGCTTTCCATTTATAGCGTGCTAACATTCATGCCCAGCCACCGGTTGACTTCCATTTGCCTGTCGCGCTATTAACCTATCGGGCGAAGTGTGCCATTCAATAAAGTCATCGTATCAACGCTATTAATGAAGAGAACGCCATGACACCGGCTATCAATAGTGCAAAACACGCAGGCATTGCCTTTCAAATCCATGAGTACGATCACGACGCCACCGCGCACTCCTATGGATTGGAGGCGGCGGAAAAACTGGGCGTCGCGGTGGAGCAGGTTTTTAAAACCTTAGTGGTAAAGCTGGATGGCAAACAGCTGGCGGTCGGCATTGTGCCGGTGAATGGCCAGCTGGGGTTAAAGCAGATCGCCAAAGCCGCCGGCGCAAAGAAAGCGACCATGGCGGAACCGTCGGAGGTCGAGCGCACTACCGGTTATGTGCTGGGGGGCGTTAGCCCGCTGGGGCAGAAAAAGCGCTTGGCCACCTTTATTGATCACTCTGCCGAAAGCTTTGCCAGTATCTATGTAAGCGCCGGGCGTCGTGGACTTGAAATCGAGCTGGCCCCGGGGGATTTAGCCTCGCTGAGTCAGGCTACCTTTGTGCCCCTGGCCACCTGATGGCGATGTGATGGCGGCGCAGTAAGGGGCACTTTCTGGTATGGTGCGGTAATATTTGCGCGTGTCGTTTGTCTTTTAGGCTGCGTGCGCTGTTTTCCGATGGCCATCTACTGTGGCCCAAGCAAGGTAATATCGTGTCTGACTCCTCTTTCTCCTCGTTAGCGTTGCCAAAAGCTCTGCTGAGCAACCTTGCGTCCCTTGGCTACCACGAAATGTCGCCGGTGCAGGCAGAGAGCCTGCCACCGATGCTGGCCGGGCGCGATGTGCTGGCGCAGGCGAAAACCGGTTCAGGCAAAACGGCTGCGTTTGGTTTGGCACTGCTGGCTAAATTGAGAGTCGAGAGCTTTGCGGTGCAAGGCCTGGTGCTGTGTCCTACCCGGGAACTCGCTGACCAGGTGGCTGAAGAGCTGCGCCGTTTGGCCCGTGGTATGGCCAATGTAAAAATACTGACCCTCTGCGGCGGTGCGCCCTTTGGGCCGCAGCTCGGCTCTTTAGAGCACGGCGCGCACATTGTTGTGGGGACACCTGGGCGTATTGACGAGCACTTGCGCAAAGGCTCGCTCACTTTGGAATCCCTCTCGATGCTGGTGTTGGATGAAGCGGATCGCATGCTGGATATGGGCTTCCAGGCAACTATTGATGACATCATTGCCGAGACCCCAACTGACCGTCAAACGCTGCTGTTCAGCGCGACCTTTCCCGACGAGCAGACATCGGGCGGCCTAACCGAGATGACCCGCGGTGTCATGCGCGAACCGGTGATGGTGAAAATCGCCGAAGTGCACGACGCCACCACGATTCAACAGCACTTCTATAGCGTCGCCAATGAAGAGGCGCGATTTGACGCCCTGCGCCAGCTGTTACTGGTCTATCGGCCCGCGACCAGCGTGGTATTCTGCAACACTAAACGCGAAACCCAGGCAGTGGCTGATCAACTGACCGATGCTGGTTTTAGCGCCGTGGCGCTCAATGGCGATTTAGAGCAGAAGGATCGTGATCGTATTTTGATTCTGTTCTCTAACCAGAGCGCGTCTATTCTGGTGGCCACGGACGTTGCCGCCCGCGGCCTTGATATTGCCCAGCTGGACGCGGTGTTTAACTACCAAATTGCCCGTGAGCTCGATGTTCATATACACCGGGTAGGTCGCACCGGACGAGCCGGGGCCAGTGGTATTGCCTGCACGCTGGTGACCCCTAAAGAGAGTTATCGGTTGGAGCGGTTGGAAGGGTTGCTGGAGCAGGCGATTACAACCGAACCCTTGCCCAAACCCCAGCACTCGGTACCGTTCGAGCCGCCCATGGCGACACTGCAACTGGCCGGTGGCAAGAAAGATAAACTGCGCCCCGGTGATATTCTCGGCGCGCTTACCAGTGAAGGCGGCTTGCGCGGCGATCAAGTGGGTAAAATTAAAGTGCTCGCCCGCAGTGCCTATGTGGCCGTTGAGCGCGATGTGATTCAACAAGCTCAGGCCAAACTCGAGCGTGATAAATTAAAAGGGCGGGCTTTCCGTGTTCGCCGTATCCGTTATTGAACGCGTACCAAAGAGGAGCCGACGCAGCTAACCATGAAAATCCCTAAGCGATTACAACCCCTGGTCGATGATGGAATGATCGACGAGGTGTTGGTGCAGTTAATGAGTGGCAAGGAAGCGCAGGTATACGTGGTGCGCTGCGGTGAAGAAGTGCGCTGTGCCAAGGTATTTAAGGAGGCCAAACAGCGGAGCTTTAAACAGGCCGTTCAGTATCAAGAGGGGCGTAAAGAGCGCAATAGCCGTCGTTCAAGAGCGATGGCCAAAAAAACCCGTTACGGCCAGAAAGAGCAGGAGCAGGCGTGGCTGAATGCAGAAGTCGACGCGCTCTACCGTCTTGCCTCGGCGGGCGTGCGGGTACCTGAGCCTCATGGTTTTGTAGACGGCGTACTGTTGATGGAGATGATCAGCGACGCCGAAGGCAACGTCGCGCCGCGCTTGGACGAAGTCACGCTAACGCCAGAGCAGGCCGAGACCTACTACGCCAAGGTCATTCAAGACGTGGTTAAAATGCTGTGCGCGGGCCTGATTCACGGCGATTTGTCGGAATTTAACGTGCTGGTCGATGCCTCCGGTCCGGTGATTATCGATCTTCCCCAGGCCGTTGACGCCGCCGGTAATAACAGCGCGGCCGCAATGCTATATCGCGATGTGGATAACATGCGCAATTACTTCGGGCAGTTCGCGCCAGAGCTTCTGAATACCGAATATGGCAGAGAGATGTGGGCGCTGTACGAAACCGGTGAACTACACCCAGATAGCAAGCTCACCGGCCACTTCGATGCCGACACCCATATCGCTAACGTCGATGAGTTGATGGAAGTCATCGACGATGCTAAAGAGGAAGAGGCGGAACGCCAGGCGCGTATGCGCGACGATGATGACGACGGCGAGATTCCGCAGCCTTACTGAAAAGCCTCAATAAAGCAGGCTCCTCTCGTTTGATAGCAAAGTGAGGAGCCTGGTTCGAACTTGTGCCTGCTTTTAAGATTTAACCCAGTAGTTCATTCGCTTGCTTGACCACATTGTCGACGGTAAAGCCGAAGTGTTTGAACAGATCGCCCGCTGGCGCGGATTCGCCGTAAGTCGTCATGCCGATCACGCGGCCTTCCAGGCCCACGTACTTGTACCAGTAGTCGGCGTGAGCGGCTTCGATGGCGATACGTTTGGTGACCGCTTTGGGCAGTACGCTCTCACGGTACTCAGCGTCCTGGCCGTTAAAGCGATAGGCCGAGGGCATAGAGACTACGCGTACCGCTTTGCCCTGCTGCTCGAGTTCGGCGGCGGCGTCCATGGCCAGGCCGACTTCAGAACCGGTGGCGATCAGTATCAACTCCGGCGTTCCTTCGCTGTCCTTAAGAACGTACGCACCGTTTTGAATCGCTGCCAGCTGCGCTTTCGTGCGCTGCTGGTGGGGCAGGTTCTGGCGTGACAGTACCAGCGCGGTGGGACCGGAGTGACGCTTAATCGCCGCATCCCAGGCGGCGGCGGTTTCGACCGCATCGCAGGGGCGCCAAGTGTTTAGATTCGGCGTCGTGCGCAGGCTGGTGAGCTGCTCAATGGGCTGGTGGGTCGGGCCATCTTCGCCCAGACCGATAGAGTCATGGGTAAACACATAAATCACCTGCTGGCCCATCAACGCCGCCATGCGGATCGAGTTACGCATGTACTCCATGAAGATCAGGAAGGTCGCGCCGTAAGGTACCAGGCCGCCGTGTAGGGCGATCCCGTTCATGACCGCCCCCATGCCAAACTCACGCACACCGTAGTGCAGGTAGTTACCGCTGGCGTCTTCCGGGGTGATCGCTTTGGCGCCTTTCCAGAAGGTCAGGTTAGACGGCGCCAGGTCGGCACTGCCGCCCAGCAGTTCCGGCATTTGCGGGCCGATCACATTGAGCGCTTCAAACGAGGCTTTACGTGAGGCAATGGTCTCGCCACGCTCTTGGGCCTGCTCAATCAAAGCTTCGGTGGGCAGTTCCGTCGGCAGCTGGCGCTTCATGCGGCGGGTGAATTCCCGCGCTTCCGCGGGGAAGGCTTCTGCATAGCGGGCGAAACGCGCGTCCCACGCCTGTTGAGCCGCTTTGCCAGCTTCACGAGCATCCCAAGCGGAGTAGATCGGCTCGGGAATATGGAACGGGGCATGGGGCCAGTCGAGCTGGGTGCGGGCCAGGGCCACTTCGTCATCGCCTAAGGGCGCACCGTGGGCGTCTTCCTTGCCCTGCTTGTTGGGGGCGCCAAAGCCGATAATGGTCTTGCAGATAATCAGGCTCGGCTTATCGTCGTGGCTCTTGGCCAGCTCAATAGCGGCTTTCACCTCTTCAGGCTTATGACCATCTACATTGGGCACTACGTGCCAGCCGTAAGCTTCAAAACGCTTGGCGGTATCGTCAGTAAACCAGCCTTCCACTTCGCCATCGATAGAGATGCCGTTGTCGTCGTATACAGTGATTAGCTTACCCAACTGCTGGGTACCGGCCAGGGAGGCCGCTTCATGGGAGATCCCTTCCATTAAGCAGCCGTCACCTACAAAGCACCATGTGTGGTGGTCAACGATGGAGTGGCCGGGGCGGTTAAACTGCGCCGCCAGGGTTTTTTCAGCAATGGCAAAACCCACGGCGTTGGCAAAACCCTGACCCAGCGGGCCAGTAGTGGTCTCAATACCCGGGGCGTAGCCAAATTCCGGGTGTCCGGCAGTAGGCGAGTGCAGCTGGCGGAAATTCTGCAGCTGTTCCAGGCTTAGCTCGTAGCCGCTGAGGTGGAGCAGGGAGTAAAGCAGCATGGAGCCGTGGCCATTGGAGAGCACAAAGCGGTCACGATCGGCCCACTTGGGGTCTTCGGGGTTGTGCTTGAGGTAGTCATTCCATAGCACCTCGGCAATATCAGCCATACCCATGGGGGCGCCCGGGTGGCCGGACTTGGCCTTCTGAACGGCATCCATGGACAGGGCGCGAATGGCATTGGCTAGCTCAAAACGGCTATTCATAGCAGTGATACCTTGGTTGTTGTATTGCGTAGCATCTCGTTAGGCACGGGCAGTCAGGCGCTGAGTAATCAACGACTCTAATGTTTGCTGGTCGTTGGCGAAGCGTCGGATTCCGTCAGCGAGCATCTCGTTGGCCATTGCATCTTGGTTGTGTTGCCAACGAAAGCCTGCTTCTGATAGCGGTGTGAATGCTTCACGAGTGACGGTTTTCTGTTGGATTTTTGAGGCCACCTCTCCTTCCATGCTATCAAGCTGTTCTAGCAATGCAGGAGAGATGGTCAGGCGATGGCAGCCCGCCAATGCTAATACTTGATCGGTGGTACGAAAACTTGCCCCCATGACGACAGTGTCATAATGACCAGCGGCAGCTCTCTCGCAAATCCCCTTTACAAATAGCACGCCAGGGTCTTCTTCTGGTGTGAACTGCTTACCTGTTGTCTTTTGGTACCAATCGCTAACGCGGCCAACGAAGGGCGATATCAGATACACCCCTGCATCAAAGCAGGCCTGCGCCTGAGCATCGCTGAACAAGAGCGTTAAGTTGCAGTTAATGCCTTCACACTCTAATTGCTGAGCCGCACGGATCCCTTCCCAGGTAGACGCGAGCTTGATCAGCACACGGCTGCGGTTAATACCCATTTTTTCGTAGCGCTCAATCAGTTCGTAGGCTTTGTGAATACTGGCTTGGGTATTAAAAGAGAGGTGTGCGGACACTTCTGTCGATATTCGTCCAGGTACTACATTGGCAATTTGCCCGCCAATCGCAACCGAAAGTTGGTCAACTATTCGGCTCGGGTCGCTCTCATCACGACATGATTCAGCAAGCACCTTGTCGATCAACTCTTGATAACGAGGCAGTTCGAAGGCCTTGAGAATCAATGAGGGGTTAGTGGTAGCGTCCTGCGGTTGATAGCGCTTTATGGCATCCAAGTCGCCCGTGTCGGCCACGACCAATGAGTGTTCGCGTAATCCATCCAAAAGCGACATTGCCTACTCTCCTTAAAAATGAACATGATGTGTTCAAATGATTGTCCATTTAGACCGATTTAGTCAAATCAGCGTGCCACTGAAATCGATTTTAAGGTCATTGAACAAAAGTATAGTGCTTGGCAGATAATGCTTTATCTTCATATTAATCTTTTATTATCAGAATTTTATTGATTTTTTCTTGGTTTTTATCCTGAGTGCGCTCAAAAAATACGACCAGATCTTATGATCGGTATGTTTACAAATGCTCGGTTGGTGATAGATTGAATAGCGTCAGTAGACGGCTGGCAACTGCGTGGTGGTATTCATCTTTGTTAGTCGTCCGCGTTTCTATTTCCTAGAAAGGAGAGCATGAATGTCTAGTGCGACGTCTTCTCTCAGAGTCGCCATTGGCGGTGATGAGGCCGCTTACGACTTGAAAGAGATTCTCATTGGTTATATCCGAGAGTTAGGCTACGAGGTTGAAGATTTTGGCACTTTTAATGCCCAGCCGGTGCTGTACCCCGATGTTGCCTTTGAGGTGGCTACGGCGATTAAGGAGGGGCGCTTCGATCGTGCAGTACTGGTATGTGGCACGGGAATCGGAGTGGCTATTTCTGCCAATAAGGTGCCCGGTATCCGCGCTGCGCAGGCACACGATACTTACTCAGCAGCAAAGGCGCGCACCAGTAATAATGCACAGATTGTCACGCTGGGATCCAGAGTGATTGGGCCAGAGTTGGCTAAGTCAATAGTGGCAACCTTTTTGGGCAGCCACTTTTCGGGTGGAAATTCCGAATTAAAAATAGCAAAGATTGACGAATATGAGTCTCGATTGAATACTCCTTAACCGTGGGATTGCTCATATTCGTCGACGCTGATTAATAACAACAGCATGCAAGCTGTGATAACGCAGTTTGGCCTCACTCCAGAGGATATAATAATGACACGCCTATTTAATGATCCAAGTGATTTCCCTGAAGAAGCTCGTTTAGGTTTAGTAGCTGCTCATCGCGATAAGCTGATGGCTGTGCCGGGAGGTGTCGTACGCAGTACGCGCAGCCAGCCAGGTAGTGTTGCGGTCGTGGTTGGCGGTGGTAGTGGCCATTATCCCACCTTTGCGGGATTGGTCGGGCAAGGGTTGGCCCATGGGGCGGTCATGGGAAATCTGTTTTGCTCGCCTTCTGCACAGCAAGTTTATTCCGTCGCCAAAGCCGCCAACAACGGCGGTGGTGTGCTGCTCTCTTTTGGCAATTATGCGGGGGACGTGCTGCATTTTGGTGAAGCGCGCGAGCGTTTGATCGCGGACGGTATTCCCTGTGAAATCGTGCTGGTCACAGATGATGTCGCCAGTGCCCCCTTGGCGGAGATTGATAAGCGCCGGGGCATCGCCGGTGATCTAACCGTTTTCAAGGCCGCCGCCGCTGCCGCAGAAAAGGGGCTATCACTGGAAGAAGTGGTTCAAGTGGCGAAGGAGGCAAATCGCTGCACGCGCTCTTTTGGAGTGGCGTTTGAGGGATGCACGTTACCGGGCGCAGCCGATTCGCTCTTTCATGTGCCCGAAGGCAGGATGGCCATAGGCCTGGGGATTCACGGTGAACCGGGTATTAGTGAGACGGATATTCCTACCGCAGATGGCTTGGCAGAAATTCTCGTTGGCCGATTATTGGAAGAAGTTCCTGACGGTATCAGACTCCAAGGAGCTCGGGTGGCACCGATACTCAATGGCTTGGGTACCGTTAAGTATGAAGAGCTGTTCGTTATTTATCGCAAGGTTGACGAGTTGCTGCAGGACGCTGGGTTAATCATTGTGGAGCCCGATGTGGGCGAGCTGGTGACCAGTCTTGATATGGCCGGGGTTTCGCTGACGTTGTTCTGGCTTGATAAAGACATGGAGCCGCTGTGGACCGCCGCTGCGGATGCGCCGGGCTATCGAAAAGGCAGCGTGACGCCAGCGCAGGCGCTGGATCCTGCCGAAGTAGAGGTGGTGACGCAGGATGAGATTCCCGAGGCTAGCGATGCCTCGCGAAAATTAGCGTGCGGCGTCGTTGAGGCGCTCGAAGTGCTCGCCAATACGGTCAATGAAAACTGCGAGATGCTGGGCCAGATTGATGCTGTGGCTGGGGATGGTGATCACGGTATTGGTATGCAGCGGGGTAGCAGGGCTGCGCTTGAAGCGGCCAAAGAGGCGCTTAATGGCGGCGCGGGCGCGGAGACAGTGCTGCAGTGGGCTGGGAAGCGCTGGTCAGACGAAGCGGGCGGGACCTCTGGTGCTATCTGGCGGGTGATCTTAAAAGCGATGGGGGAGTCGCTTGGCAATGAGAAGCCGTTATCAGGGCAGCGCCTTGCCGCTGGCGTGGTCAATGCCCGTCAGCAAGTGATGGCATTTGGTAAGGCTGAGTTGGGCGATAAAACGCTTGTCGATGTGCTGGTGCCTTTTGCCGATGCCCTGGCGTGGGAGGCTGAGCAAGGTCAGGAAGCTTTGGCTTGCTGGGAATCCGCTGCACGCATAGCGAGTGAGGCGGCTGAGGCTACCAGGCAATTAATACCCCGCGTTGGCCGTGCGCGCCCATTGGCTGAAAAAAGCGTGGGTACACCGGATGCCGGTTCGGTTTCATTGGCGCTGATTATTCAAGCGCTGATTCCTGTGTTGAAAAAGTGTCAAGCAAACTGACATGATACATGCCCTTCAACAACCCCTGGATGCCGAGGATGAATGGTCAAGACGCTGCAGATATAGACTTAATGACAGAGATTTCAACGCTCTACTATGTGCAGGGGGAAACGCAGGAAGCGATCGCCAATAGGCTCGGGCATTCGCGTGTGCGAATAGGGCGGCTGCTCAAGCGTGCCCAGGCAGAAGGAATTGTCGATGTTCGAGTGCGCCTGCATCCCGCTGTGAGTGTTGAGATTGAGCAGGAGCTCAAACGGCGCTTTGGCCTGAGGCGAGCGTTGATTGCTCTGGATAATGCCGACCCGGATGTGCAGCGCTCGTCAGTCGCTAGTCTAGTGGCAGATCATCTGTCGCGTAGTTTGACCGATGGTCAGATTGTAGCCGTTGGCATGGGGCGTAACGTGGCCGCCGTGGCGGATAACGTTTTCCTGGCGGAGTCGTTAAAGGTTTCATTTGTGTGCGCAATTGGTGGCTCTCTGCGTGCAGGCGAGCATATGAATCCTGACCATATTTGTCGACGTTTGGCGAGCAGGTTTGGCGGTGACAGTGAGACGCTTTATGCCCCTGCACTGGTACAGAGTGGCGAACTTAGGGATGCATTGTATGAAAACTCCACCGTGCGCCAGACGCTAGACCGGGCTCGACGCGCGGATACCGCTTTGATTGGTGTGGGTGATGTAAGTGAAGACAGTAATATGGTGCGGATGGGGTGGTTTTCCGCCCAGGAGATTGCTGAGGCACGGCTCTCTGGAACTGTGGGCGATATGATGGGCTATGACTTTATCGATATCCATGGGAAGCCTTCCGCAACGCAGATGCAGGGGCGTGTGGTGGGGCTTAATATACAGGATCTCACGCGTATTCCAGACGTTATTGCTATCGCCAGTGAAAATACTAAAGCGGTCGGGATACTGGGGGCGCTGCGTACTGGGGTTATCGATACCTTGGCGACTAGTGTCACTAACGCTCACACTATTCTGCGTCTCGATGAAGCGACTAAGGGTGAGGTGCGCGCTTAATTTATATTCAAAATCTAGGGTTTCTCTGCATCTTGCGCTTAGGCCAGCCCAATTTCATCTGTTGCATTTATTGGCTTTCCTTAGGCATGTGACCTCTTTGGCATGCCTAGTTTCCTCCTTCCTTTTGCTCCAATGTCAGTGATATTTGGCAGGCATTTGTACATTTGTACGATGATGGATCATATAGCATGGCTTTGAGGGATGCTTTCGCATGGCTGAAATAATAAATAATTTCCATTTTTAGAATTTAAATATATAAAACAATTAATTAATCTATTGGTCTAAAGTATAAGATTAGAAAATTCCATTATGGATTGACTCAGCTATGCTTAAAGCAGTTAATTCATATGTACACAACGAGATCTTTTGTAAAGCGTGCGCCGCTAGCCAGGCAATACAAGATATATTAGGAGTGAGTAATGCATAACGCCGATAACAACAATCACACCGAACTGCCACTGACCATGCAAGCCGTCGTAGCTTACGCGCCTGGTGATTATCGTCTTGAAGAGGTGGGCGTGCCGAAGGTGGGAGAAGGGGAAGTACTGATAAAGGTTGAAGCGTGCGGAATCTGCGCAGGCGATCTCAAAGCATATGAAGGCGCCCCCAGCTTTTGGGGAGATGATACTCAGCCTGCTTATATCAAGGCGCCGATGATTCCAGGCCATGAGTTTATTGGTCATGTGATGGCTTTAGGAGAGGGCGTTAAAAACCTTGAGATCGGTGATCGCGTTATTTCTGAGCAAATCGTGCCTTGCTGGGAGTGCCGTTTCTGTAACCGTGGGCAGTACTGGATGTGCGAAAAGCACGACGTGTATGGATTTCAGCACAACGTAAATGGCGGTATGGCCGAATACATGGTCTTTCCTAAAGAAGCCATTAACCACAAGTTGCCAGATGAGATTCCGATGGAGAAAGCGGTTCTTGTTGAACCCTATGCTTGTTCGTTACATGCCGTTAAGCGTGCGCAGATTGAACTGGGAGATGTGGTTGTCCTCTCCGGTGCGGGCACCTTAGGGCTAGGAATGATCGGTGCGATCAAAAAGTCCGGGCCTTCCAAGCTGGTTGTACTGGATCTCAATAATAAGCGCTTAGAGCTTGCCAAACAGTTTGGAGCCGACATTGTCCTGAATCCTGCTGAAGTCGATGTTGTTGACTACGTGAAAGGCATAACGGAAGGCTATGGTTGCGATATTTATATTGAGGCCACCGGCGCGGTGCAGTCGGTAGAGCAGGGGCTTTATATGATCCGTAAACTTGGCCGGTTCGTCGAGTTCAGCGTATTCAAAGAGCCAGTGACTGTTGATTGGAGCATTATCAGCGATCGTAAAGAGCTGGATATACTGGGTGCGCATCTAGGCCCTTATTGTTACCCACTTGTGATCGAAGGCATCGGAAACGGTGATTTCCCAACGGATCATGTGGTGACCCATAAGCTGCCGTTAGCCGAATTCCATCAAGGACTAGATCTAATGCGCAATGACCCTAACGCCTTAAAGGTTGTGCTTATACCTGGCGGGAAGTAGGTAGTGTAAGTTTCTTATTTATAACTTATTTATAACTTATTTATAACTTATTTATAACTACAATGATAACCGGAGTGATTATGTCGGCGACATTAAATTCGGTGCCCGGTGATAAGCGTATAAGGGCCTATGTGGCAGCTGCTTTTGCTTTAGCGCTGGTTGCACTCATGGCGCTTGATACTAAAGTCATTAGTCTTTCTGAACTTGAGAGTGCGGCGGGGTTTTCACCACAGCAATTTGCTCAGGAAACATTTCCAGAAATCCAAGCGTATGTAGAGAATAACGCCGTAAACGCATCGGTATTGGCGCCAGAGGTTCTCCAGGATGCCGGAGCGGCAGGCGAGAAATACGGCGTCGCTGCCGGCATTGGCCATATTGTGCCGGTCTCTTTATCTGGAATTGCTGTAGAAAGCCGGGGGGGCGTTTACACCCTAGAGGTTGCCGATGTGCCTTCAGATATCGTCATTCGTGTGCAAACAGGCCCAGCCATTAATGGCACTACGCTGAGAGATACAACCGGCAATATTCAATTTGGCGACTTTACCAATCAGATTGAGTACCAAGATGTCGGCGCAGCGCTCAATGATGAAATGAAGCGTCAAGTGCTTGCGGATATTTCCGGGCAAGAGTTAACCGGAAAAACGTTAGAAGTAGTCGGCTCTTTTACCATGATAAATCCCAAAAACTGGCTAATTACGCCGGTGAGTATAGCGATCATTGAGTGAGGGGCGGCTATGAGTATCGATACATCAACAGTGGAAGCGGCTCCGGTGATTCTTTCTGCACGCAATATCGAAAAGCGTTTCGGTGCCGTGCAAGCCCTCAAAGAAGTGAACTTCGATATATATCGAGGGCAGGTGACAACGCTCTTCGGCGAAAATGGAGCAGGTAAATCTACGCTGATGAAAATTTTGTCTGGCGTCATTGCTCAGACGGCTGGGGAGATTGTATTGGAAGGAGAGAGCGTCAGCTTTTCTTCGCCGTCGGAGGCTGAAGCGCTGGGGATTACCATTATTCATCAGGAGTTGAGCTTGGCCCCTAACCTGAATGTGCGTGACAACATTTTTATGGGGCGTGAGCTGACTAAAGGAAGGGGCAGCGTCGACTATAAAGAAGAGGCACGTCAGGCTGAATTGTTAATGGAGGAGCTGGATGAACCGATCCACCCTCTCACCCTGGTTGAAGATCTGCGAGTGGGGCAGCAACAAATCGTTGAAATCGCGAGAGCGCTGTCCAAGAACTCTCGCATTTTGATTATGGATGAACCGACTTCCGCATTGAGTGCCACGGAAGTCGAGACGTTATTCAAAGTCGTCCAGGATCTCAAAAACAAGGGTGTGTCGATTGTTTATATTTCTCACCATTTGGAGGAGGCGCTGCAGATTACCGATCATGCCGTTGTTCTCCGCGATGGGGCCATGACTGCTTACGCCCCTCGTAGTGATATCGACCTGCAGTGGATCGTTAGGCATATGGTAGGAGAGAGTTTCGATCTTGGCTCACCGCCCACAGGGTATGAGCAGGGCTCCACCGCGCTCTCTATCCAGAACCTTTACATAAGCGACGATAAAGTGGCAGGTCGCTATGTTGTTGAGGATCTTTCTCTTGATGTGCGCGCCGGCGAGATTGTTTGTATTTATGGACTAATGGGCGCTGGAAGAACTGAGTTATTGGAATGTGTGGCAGGACGAACCCGGCAGTCCAGTGGAGATATCTTGCTCAACTCAACTGACGTATCGCATTACAACATTGCACAGCGAATCGAGAGAGGGTTGGTGTTAGTGCCTGAGGATCGCCAGCGTGATGGGTTAGTACCCACCCTGTCAGTCGGTAGAAATCTGTCGCTAGCCAGTATCCATGCGTTTACTCGCAAGGGGCTTACTTCTTCCAGCTTGGAAGCAGAAATGATTAATTCAGCTATCGATAAGGTGCATATTAAAACAGATGGCGGGGAGGCTGCCATTGGTTCACTGTCTGGCGGTAACCAGCAAAAAGTGGTGATCGGTAAGATGTTGGCTACCCATCCAGACGTCATCATACTTGATGAGCCAAGCCGTGGTATCGACGTGGGCGCCAAGGCCGAAGTGTTCAAGTTATTGAGCCAAGGGGCTCGGCGGGGGTTGGCGGTTGTCTTTACAACATCTGAAGTGAGCGAGTGCTTGAGTATTCCACACAGAGTGCTGGTGATGAGTAAAGGACGGATCTCCGCTGAATTCAAACCGGGGGTAACGAAAGATGAAATTATGGCTGCTTCGGGCGAATCAGTGGCTGCATGATTATTCAATCGGATAGGTAATGACTATGTCTCATCACAACAATAACGCGTTACAAGTTGAAAAAGGCAGTATCGATATCGTCAAAATTTTGCTGGAAGGTAGGGCTTTTTTTGCATTAATCGTGATCATTATTGTCTTTTCCATGCTCTCGCCTGTTTATTTTTCAACGGGTAATTTTTTAACCATGTCTTCGCATGTGGCTGTTTTTGGCTTGCTAGGCATCGGCATGCTGTTTGTCATTCTGACCGGCGGTATCGATTTATCGGTTGGCTCTACGCTGGCACTTTGCGGAGTGTTCGCGGGTATGTTGTTAGAAGGAGTAGAGATTGAAGCGCTTGATTTGGCTTTCTTTCCTTCAGTGTGGGTCGTCGTGGTACTTACCTGCTTACTGGGCGGCCTGGTGGGGGCTATCAATGGCGTATTAGTGGCCTACTTCAAAGTGCCTGCTTTCGTGGCCACGCTGGGCATGTTGTATGTCGCGCGTGGAGCCGCACTGCTGTTAACCGATGGATTAACGTTCAATAGTTTAAGTGGTGACCCTGCATTAGGTAATACTGGGTTTGAATGGCTTGGGTTTAATAAACTATTCGGTATTCCTGTAGGTGTTTTGATTCTCTTTTGTGCTGCGGTTATTTGCATGTTGGCGCTCAGTCGTACGCCTTTTGGTCGGTGGATTTACTCTACCGGTGGCAATGCGCGTGCTGCAGAGCTTTCCGGGGTGCCCGTCAATCGCGTTAAGCTCTCCGTCTACATTATTTCCGGCGTGTGCGCAGCCATGGCTGGGATCGTGCTTGCCTCACAGTTGACCTCTGCTGGGCCTACGGCAGGTACCACCTATGAGCTAACAGCGATTGCTGCTGTCGTTATCGGCGGCGCCTCACTGATGGGGGGGCGTGGCACGGTTCGAAATACTTTATTGGGCGCATTTGTAATTGGCTTTCTAGCCGACGGTCTGGTCATCATCGGTGTGTCTGCTTATTGGCAAATGGTCTTCACGGGTAGCGTGATTGTCTTCGCGGTCATGTTAAATAATGTCCAATACAGTGCTAAAAGAAAGTCCTCGCAACAACCCGAGAAAACGGCAGAAATTAAGCGTGAAGGTTCTAGAGCAAGCGCTACTTAACGTAGCATTGCTTAGAAGTGTGGCCTGCTCAGGTCTACCTATTCAAAGACCAACAATCATAACTATGAGGTAATAATCATGCTTCCAAAAAGTAAAAAAGTGCTTTTTACAGCTCTCGCTAGCGTCTCGATGCTCTTTAGTAGCTCTATAGTTGCTCAGGACAAAGGGCTGATCTCAATTATTGTCAATGATATGTCAAACCCCTATTGGCAAACAGAAGGAACAATTGCTGAGCGCACAGCAGAAGAGTTGGGCTATGAAGCAAATGTAAGTTCCCATGTGGGTGATACCAACACGGAAAGCAATCAGGTTGACACGGCAATTACCAATGGGGCTAAAGCAATCATTCTCGACCCCGCTAATGCGGACGGTTCCATTGGCGCGGTGCGAAGAGCAATCGAGGCGGGAATCCCGGTATTTATTATTAACGCTGAGATTAACCAGCAGGGATTAGCCAAGGCACAACTGGTTTCCAATAATGCACAGGGAGCCGCGTTAGGCGCGCAAGAGTGGGCAATGCAACTAGATGGAGAGGGATCCTATATAGAGTTAAAGGGGCCTCCTTCTGATAACAATGCTGCGACAAGATCCAATGGCTATGAGACGGTGCTTAGCCAGTACCCTGACCTTACCCTCGCTGCGTCTGACATCGCTAATTGGGATCGGACGGAAGGGCGCAATAAAATGCAGAGCATGCTCCGTTCTCATCCTGATATTCGAGGCGTCATTAGCGGTAATGACGAAATGGCCTTAGGCGCTATTGTCGCTCTGAAACAAGAGGGGCGGCTAGACGATGTATTGGTCGGTGGGTTTGACGGTTCACCCGATGCGGTTGATGCGGTTCGCTCGGGTGAGTTGGCCTACACCGTGCTACAGCCGGTAGCCGTATTTGCAGAAGATGCCGTGAAAATCGCTGATCATTACATCAATACTGGAGAAACGGGGTTGGATAGTGAAAAGCAACTTTATGACTGTATCCTTATCACGCCAGATAATGTAGATAACTATACCTCTCCCTTTGTTTTGGAAGAATAAGTTTTGGAAGAATAAGGTTTGTAAGAGTAGGTTTTAGAAGAGAATGCATTAGAAGAGTAAGTGTTAGAGAACCTTACCTAGAGGCCAGCCAGCTTTAAAGCTGGCTGGCTTTTTGAATAAGAGGGTGTGTCAATGATCTTTAATTTTGGTTCCATTAATATCGATTATACTTACCGTGTACCCTATTTTGTTCGCCCTGGCGAAACCTTGGAAAGCGGTGATTATAATATTGGATTAGGTGGGAAAGGCGTCAATCAGTCACTGGCAATAGCGCGTGCCAAAGGCATGGTGAGTCACTGGGGGAGAGTTTCATCGATAGATGCCTGGGTGACCAGTGAGCTTGAGTCTGCGGGTGTGGGTGTGAAAGATATCGAATTGACCCCAGAGCCAAGTGGGCATGCCATCATTCAAATTGACGCACTGGGTGAAAACGCTATTCTTTTGTTCTCTGGCGCCAATCATGGTTTTACGCAGGAGAAAATGAAGGCGCTTATTGCGCAAACCGCGCCTGGCGACACAATACTTATTCAAAACGAATGTAACGGGCTTGATCAGCTTATTCCATTAGCAGTGAGCCACGGTTGCAAGGTGATATTTAACCCTGCACCAATGACTTCGAAGGTATCATCACTTCCTCTAGATCAATGTGAACTGCTTTTTTTTAACCGTACAGAGGCCGCCGCTTTATTAGAGATGCCGGTAGAATCGAGCGCCGCAGATTTGCTAAGGCGTTGTAAAGAATCGCTTGGCGATGTCGAGGTGGTTCTTACCCTAGGTAGCGAGGGGGCTTGGTATCAGCGCAGCAGTGAGACTCTTTTTCAAGCGGCTTTAAAGGTAAAGGCCATCGATACAACGGCCGCAGGCGATACCTTTGTGGGTTACTTCCTTGCCTCTAGGCAAGCTGGCCTAGAACCTTCTCAGTGCTTGCAAAGAGCAACAGCAGCTGCTGCCCTGGCGGTTCAAAAACACGGTGCTGCCAGTAGTATTCCGATGGCGGAAGAGGTTGATAGATTGATGTGTCAACAAGAAGCGCTATAGAGTGCGGCAGCGGTTTGTTTTAAGCATTATCTTAGTCACTTTATCTTAGCGTCTTCAGAAGGCCGGCGGCAGTGACGCCCCGGCCTCTAAGAACCATATCGGAATCAGGATCCTCCGAAATCAGCCGATTGCTCACGCCATTGCGCCGCCTCGTGGCGTAGGGTGTTGGCAAGCAGTGCTATGTCGTTGGGCCCTGCCACGAATCGGTAGCCACTATTGGTCAGAGTGGTGACATCGCGACCGGGTCCGGTGATGGTGCCCATCCAGCGCCCGCTATTGGCGATGCGGCGCTCAAGGTCTTCAATCAGACGGCGTACCTCGGGTGCCTCGAGACGTTCGAGCAAGCCCATAGAGCCCGCCAGGTCGTTGGGGCCGATGAACAGCATGTCTATGCCATCAACCTCGGCGATCGCCTCGACGTTATCTGCCCCTTCAGTATGCTCGATCTGGGTGATCAACAGCAGGTCATCGTTGGCTTGACTGGCGTAATCACTGAAAGCGCCGTAGCCTGAGGCGCGTACGATAGGAGCCGCATAGCCACGCTGTCCATGAGGAGGGTAGCGGCAGGCATCGACGATAGCTTGAGCCTGTGCAGCGCTATTGACCATCGGCACCATGATCGAGTGTACCCCCATATCCAGGATCTTCTTCAGGTAGGTGGGGTCGTTGGCGGGAATGCGTAAAACCGCTTCACCACCTGCTGCTTCTATGGCGCGAACTAGGTGGGCGGTATGTTCGAGGCTGGAGACACCGTGCTCGTTGTCGATCAGAATGGTTTTCCAGCCTGCCCAAACGGCAATTTCGGCTAGCTCTGGGCTGGCGCTTTCCAGCCACAGGGCGCTAATGGCTCGACCCTGCTTAAGGGCAAGTTTTGTACGGTTGCGATGGTTCATGGATAGGTTTCCGTTTCCGAAGAAGGGCTGGGGTAGTGACGACGCTGAACACTCTCATAGATACCGCGAGTCAGCAGTAACGCCCAGAGCAGCAGGGTGAGTGTGCCTAGCGCTGCCGCCCAGGGGCGATCGAAGAAGGCCAGCAAGTCGCCTTGGGCCTTCATCATCGATGTCATGAAGTTTTCCTCGACGATTGTGCCGAGAACGATACCCAGTATGGCGGGGGCCAGCGGAAAGCCATTGGCCTCCATGGCGTATCCCAGAGCACCCAGCGCCAGCACTGTCCAGATAGCAATGACCGAATTGGTAATGGCGTAAGCTCCCACCAACGAGAACAGTAGTACACAGGGCATGAGTACCCGACGCGGGATACGTACCACCTGACTGGAAGCCATGATCACCAACAGGCCAGCAGGGATCATCGCGAGATTGCTCAGCGCGAAGGCGCCGTAAAGGGTATGTACCAGTTCCGGCGACTCGGTAAATATCTGCGGCCCAGGTGACATCCCGTTGAGTAGCAGGATGCCGATGGCAATAGCCGTGACGCTATCGCCGGGGATGCCGAACACCAACGCTGGTGTCCAGGCACCGCCGATAGCTGCATTGTTGGCGGAGCCACCGTCGGTTACGCCCTCAATGTACCCCGTGCCGTAGCGTTCGGGATGGCGCGAGAAGCGCCGTGAAATCGCATAACAGATCCAAGCAGCGATATCTGCCCCGGCGCCGGGCAGCGCGCCGATCAAGGTGCCAAGTACGCTGGAGCGGGCGATGTTGCGCTTGAAGCGACGCAGTACGAGCGCTGCCTCATGCAGCGCTTTGGAAAACGACTCTTGTGCTGCATTGGCAGGTTGATCGCGATGTCCTGTCTGTGCACTGCGCAGGATCTCGCTGAGCGCAAACAGGCCGATGATGGCGGGAATAAAGCTAATGCCATCGAACAGTTCGTAATTGCCGAAGGTGAAACGTGGATGGCCGACGGCAACATCGATGCCGATAGTGGCGATAAATAAGCCAAGGAAGAGGCTGGAAAAACTCTTCGCGACGCTACCGTTGCTAGTTAGTACCGCGCAACTCAGTCCTAGGCAGGCCAGCCAGAAGGTTTCGAAGCTGGAAAACTGCACTGCAACACGGGCCAACTGAGGGGCAATGAGCGCTAGAAGGGCGACACCCACCAGGCCTCCAATGCAGGCAGCGAACAATGACACCATCAGCGTCGAGCGGGAGCGTCCTGCGCGTGACAGGCGGTAAGCGTCCTCGACGTAGGCCGCGGAGGCGGGCGTGCCGGGGATACGCATCAAGGTGCCGGGTACGTCGCCAGCGAAAATCGCTGTGGTAGTCGTGGCGACAATGGCGCTGATGGCGATCAACGGATCCATGAAGTAGGTAAAGGGCACCAGAAGGGCCACCGCCATAGTAGCGGTTAGGCCCGGCATGGCGCCGATGAAAGTACCATAGAGCGTACAGGCGGCGATGACCGCTAGGGACGCGGGACTGAATAGGGCAGCGAGGGTCGAGGCGCTCATAGCGTCACCATGCCATTGGTGCCAGCAGGCCCCAGGGGAGCGGGACGCGCAGCAGTGAATAGAACAGCAGATGCACGCCGATCATCAGGGGTAGCGCTAGCAGCACTGAACCCCCAGCACGCATCCCGAAGATCAAGGCTGTGGCGGAGACTGCCATGAAGGAAGCAATATGAAAGCCCAGAGGGTCGAGCAATAGGCCATAGCCGAGTATCACGATCAGCAGGGCCAGGGGGCGTGCCGCCATCCGCCAGCCTTTTTGTCGAGGCGGCATCGTCAAAGTGCTCGGCGCCTTCCGCCGCCCCCGCGATCCAAAGCCGATTAGCGCTCCGCAAACTATCAGGCCAATCGCCGCGATAGAGGGAAACAAGCCGGGGCCGTACTCCAGCCCGGCCAGGGACGGAAAGGTTGAGGCGCGCCAGAGCACCAGTCCGCCGAAGAGAACCAGTAGGCTCCCCGATAAGCGATCATTGCAGTACATGAACACCTCCTGCTTATCAATCGGCCTCGCTTACTTCGCGAGACCGATCGCTTCGACCACTTCGCCCAATTGACGATCAGCCTCAGCGAGGAGTTGAGCGGTTTCGTGGCGATTCTCGAACACCACTTGAGTGCCACTGCTGCGCTTGAACTCGGCCCAAGCTTCACTGTTGATAGCTGTCTCGATTGCTTGCTCGTAGGCACAGGCGATCTCGTCCGGTAGACCGTCAGGGCCGCTGACCGTCACAAAGGCACTCAGTGTCCAACCACTCTCCAGTGTGTCAGCTGTCAAGGGAACTTCAGGCATCTGTTCCATCGGAGTATCGCTCATGTAGCCCAGCGCCTTTAGCTCCCCCTGTTCGATCAGGTTGCGGGCCTCAGAGAGCGAAGGCGTCGCGACATCAACGCCCCCCGCCATCAACTCCTTGAGTGCAGGCCCCGCGCCTTGGCTAGGGATCCAGCGAATGGCATCGGGAGCTAACCCTTCGGCCTTGAGCATACCGGCTAGGGCGAGATGCCAGATGCCGCCCTGGGCGGTGCCCGAAGCGGTCAATTCTCCGGGGTTCTGGCGTGCTTCGTCGAGTAGGGCCTCAAGTGTTTCGTAGGGCGAATTATTTTGTACCACTACCCCAGGGGAGCTGCGGTTAATCAATGCAATGGGCGTGATGTCCTGGTAAGTCAGCGGCGTTAGGCCGAGCCAGTGCATGGTGTCGATCTCGACCGTGGCGGCACCAATGGTATAGCCGTCAGGTCTGCCACGCGCGAGTGAGGTATGGCCTACAACGCCGTTACCACCGGTGCGGTTGACGACGTTGAAGGGCACGCCCATTTGTTCCTCGAGCAGGCTGGCCAACCGACGTGCATTGGCGTCGGTGCCGCCCCCGGTACCCCAGGGAACGATGAAGGTAACGGCTCGTTCGGGCTGCCAGTGACAAGTTTCAGTGTTATCGGCTGAGGCGGAAGTGGCCGCTAACGAGGCCCATAGGGCCAGTGAGATAGTCATTATTGTTGTCGAGTTTGTGCTTGTCATGCTGTGTGCTCCTGACAGTGGCGAGGGATATTGACGGCGTTTTTTGATAGTTGTTGGGATGCCTTCATTGTCATTTTTTACCTAGTTCAATCGATTGAATAAATACAACTTTGGTCGTTATAGAATTGGAATTCCGTGTTTACGAGGCTTGCGATATCACTAAAAAAGCCGCTATGAGAGTATGTTGCTCATAATTCCAAAAGGAGGCTGGCGTACTAGATCGCGTTCCGTCGCCTATAAATCATGGGAGTTGAGATTTTTATATGGCAAGTCGTCCGACACTTAAAACTATCGCCGATCAGGTAGGCGTCACCGTTTCCGCAGTATCATTAGCCCTGCGTAATGCTCTTCGAATTTCCCAAGCGACGCGGGAGCGTATACAACAGGCTGCGAAGGAGATGGGTTACGTCTATAACCGGCATGCGGCGGGGTTGCGGAGAGGCGATAGCGGCACTGTGGCGGTATGCCTTAATGATCTGAGCAACCCTTTTTTCACCGAATTTCTTGGCCACATGGAAGCGCGCTTCCGCGAGGCGGACCGCATGATGCTGTTCTGCCATGCCCATGAAACACCATCGATCCAGGCGCGCTTCATTCGTCAGATGGCCGAGCATGGTGCCGCGGGGCTGATTTTAGTGCCTGTCGCTGGTACCAGCCGAGAAGATCTTGATGGACCGCAGGTAAGGCATCTACAGGATTTTCCACTGGTACTAATTTCCCGGGATGTCGCTGATACGGGGTTCGATCGAGTCATCAACGACGATGTGCTAGGCATCCGTCTTTTATTCGAACACTTATATGAAGCAGGGCATAGGCGCTTTGCTTGGTTGGGTGGTGGCGGTGATACGTCCACTGCCCGTGATCGAGAATGCTCCTTCCGGCAGCAGATGGATGCTGCCGGTTTGCCTGTTACACGTGACTCGGTTCATCACGGGCCAACGACACTGGAATTCGGTGACGCCATGCTAGAGCGGCTGCTTACGATGCCGGAACCACCGACCGCAATTATGTGTTTTTCGGACATTATCGCCTTTGGTGTGCTGGCGGCGTGCTACCGGCATGGGGTGCGCCCAGGTGTGGATATTTCTGTCACCGGTTTCGATGATATGGCTGCGGCCGCCTACTCGGCACCAGCATTGACCAGTGTGCGGGTACGCACTGACCTAATTGGCCAGTGTGCCAGTGAGTTGCTGCTTTCTCGTATGGCGGGGGAGCAATATCCGCCGGTTAGGAAGGTGGTGCCGCCCGAGCTGGTGGTGCGGGCGAGTACCGGGCCGGCAGCATGAGCTTTGCACTTACCTGACCTCCGCTATGGCGAGCATAGCGGTGATGGTAACCCAACGTCCTTAAATGGACGCCTATCGTTCCGAGCCTGAGCTACCCATCCTATCTACGTTATCAGCGCTAGGACGTCACTTTGACCGTACAAGAACGTAGGTGTCGGCATCATTGTTTGGTCTACCCGGTATGGAATCCTCTTAGCAGCAGCATTCGATACGTCAGTGCTGGTGCTGTCGTGAAGATCTATCCAGCTATTTTTAAAATATTTCAAAATGGTTGACCATTTACGGGGTTAAGGTGATTTCATTTTTTTATCAGGTATTAAAGTTCAGTTATTGTGGTTTTTTCACTGGGCAGCTATGATTTTTTAATAAAATTAATCTTATTGTTTTTAAACACTATTTCTTATTTATGAGCATTGGTTTTGAGCGATTTTACTGATGTTTAACACGTGATTCCGTTATTGTTTAGACTAAAGTTTCGTTTCAAGCCGTCGCAATTATCTCTATCTTCAAATGGTCAACCATTTGGAGGTGACTTGAATGAGTCAAACAGCTACCGCGTCGAGGGCTGATGTTGTTGAGGTGCTTCGGCAGCGAGCTTACAAAATTCGCCGCCATGCCCTGCGGATGGGTGAGGTGCAAGGGCAGGGGTATGTTGGTCAAGCGCTCGGGATTGCCGACGTTTTGGCAGTGTCTTACTTCCGTGCCATGAAGCTGGATCCCAAGAACCCTGACTGGGAAGGGCGGGATCGTTTCTTGCTCTCTATCGGGCATTACGCCATCGCCTTGTACGCCGCTTTGATCGAGGCTGGTGTTATCAGCGACGAGGAGATCGAGGACTACGGCAGCGACGACAGCATTCTGCCAATGTCAGGTATGGCCGGTTACACGCCGGGCATGGAAATCACCGGTGGCTCTCTAGGTCATGGTCTTGGTATTGGTGTGGGCATGGCGCTAGGTCTCAAGCGTAAAGAGAGTGCTTCACGTATTTTTAACCTGCTTTCGGACGGTGAGCTAAATGAAGGCTCGACCTGGGAAGCTGTCGCCTCCGCAGCCCACTGGAAGCTGGACAACCTGATTGCCATTGTTGATGTCAACGATCAGCAAGCCGATGACAAATCGTCCACCGTGCTCAACTACGAGCCGATCGCTGATAAGTGGGTTGCGTTTGGGTGGGAAACCTACCGTGTTGATGGCAATGATCTTGAAGCGCTAGTCGAAGCCTTCGACAGTGCGCTAGCAAGTGATGCTAACAAGCCCCGGGTGATTATCTGCGACACGCTGATGGGCCGCGGTGTGCCTTTCCTCGAAGAACGTGACAAAAACCACTTTATTCGTGTCGATGAGAATGAGTGGAGTGTGGCGCTCAAACAGCTCGATGAAGTTTACGGTGTCCAGTAAGGAGGATATGAAATGAGCGCCAAGAAGAAGCTAAAAACCTCGGCGATGATTGCGTCCATTGCCGGCGCAGACCAACCAACGACTTCCGCGCCCTTTGGTCATGCGCTGGTAGAGGCTGCTAAGAAAAACCCCAAGATTGTTGGCATGACAGCAGATCTAGGCAAATATACCGACCTACACATCTTCGCCCAGGCCTGCCCGGATCGCTACTACCAGATGGGCATGGCTGAGCAGCTACTCATGATGGCCGGTGCGGGTATGGCACGCGAAGGCTTTATACCTTTCGTGACGACCTATAGCGTTTTCGCCTCACGCCGTGCTTACGACTTTATTTGCCTAGCGATTGCCGAAGAGAAACTCAACGTCAAGATTGTCAGCGCACTTCCCGGGCTTACCACGGGCTATGGCCCGAGCCACCAGGCTACCGAAGATATCGCTATCTTCCGTGGCATGCCGAATCTAACCATTATTGACCCCTGTGATGCTGTCGATATCGAACAGTCAGTTCAGGCGATGGTGGATTTTGATGGCCCAGTTTACCTGCGCCTACTGCGTGGCAAGGTGCCTCGCGTGCTAGATCGCTTTGAAGGCTATCAATTCGAGATCGGCAAAGCGAAGCGTCTGCTGGATGGAGAGGATGCCCTGATCATCTCTTCTGGGCTCATGACGATGCGCGCAATCGAGGCCGCCGATGAGCTGAGAGAGACAGGCACCAACGTGGGCGTTTTGCACTGCGCTACGATCAAGCCGCTAGATACCGATACCATTCTGGAGGAGGTTCGTCGCTATCCTGAACGTCCCGTCTTCGTGGCCGAAAACCACTCAATCATTGGTGGTCTGGGCGAAAGCATTGCATCGCTGCTGATGAAAGAGGGGATATCCGTCAAATTCAGTCAGATCGGGCTTCCAGATGAATTTCTGGATGCCGGTGCTTTACCCACGTTGCATGATCGTTACGGCATTTCAACCAAGGAGGTGATCAAAACGTTAAAGCAGCCCGTTGCCTGAAGATACTAACTAAATCAAAAAACTAAGACTCCAGCTTCGTTTAATAACCGCTATTTCTAACAACAAAGATTTTAATAGAGAGAAACGTCATGAAAAAAACAGTCCTTGCTTCTGTCATTGCCAGCGCCTTTTTCATTAGTGGTAATGCCGCCGCTCAGCAAACCCTGCAACTCGCCCACAATGCGGCGGAAGGTAACCCCAAGTGGGATGCTTCAGAACTCTTCGCAGAGCTCGTCGAAGAAGGAACGAATGGGGAATTAATAGTCGATGTTGGTGGCAATGCTCAATATGGCGACGACATGGAAGCCATTACCCAGATGAGAATGGGAACCTTGGCTTTTAGCACCAATAGCCAGGGTGCAACATCCAGCGTAGTACCCCAGTTCTCGGTTCTGGGGTTACCGTTTCTGTTTAACTCTCTTCCCAGTGCTTGGAAGGTTATGGATGGCGAAGTTGGTGATGAACTGAAAAGGCTTTCTGAAGAGAAGGGGCTCGTGCTACTGGCGCTGTGGGATAACGGCATTCGTCATGTCAGCAATAATGTTCGCCCTATTGAGACCCCTGATGACTTGGAAGGCCTTAAGATTCGAACCCCTCCCGATGAGATGACGGTTGATATCTTTGAGGCGCTGGGCGCAAACCCAACCCCAATGAATTTCTCTGAGCTCTATATTGCTCTTGAACAAGGGGTCGTTGACGGTCAGGAAAATCCGTTAATGAATATTTACTCATCCAAGCTTCACGAAGTACAGGATTATATTTCCTTAACCGGCCACAAGTATGAGTCAACCCCGCTGCTTATGAGCAAGATGGTGTGGGATTCGCTTTCACCAGAACACCAAGAAGTGATTCAGCAAGCGGCCATTGAGGCGGGTGAATTTAATCGTCAAGCATCACTTGAGGCCGATGATACGCTGAGAAGCGCGATGGAAGAGGCCGGCGTCGCTTTTAACCAAGTTAATCCTGAGCCGTTCATCGAAGCCACCTCATCCGTTTATGACCAGTGGGCAGAAGAGTACCCAGAGCTGGTTGATATGGTCGTCAATGCGGCTCAGCGTGAGTCGCAATAAAGGAGGGTCTTTTCATGACGCTCTCAACAGAGAGCCGCAGCAGTGAAGTGGGCGCGCCCACTTCACTGTTAGTGAGCTCAAAGCGTGTGATTTATCACATCTTCAAATGGGTGTCCATCGTCGCCGTTGTGACTATCTTCGTGTCGCTATTACTGGGTGTGGTGGTTCGCTATGTGTTTTCTACCAACTTGGGCTGGGTCGCAGAAGTTCCCAACTTGGTTTTTCCCTGGTTAACCATGTGCGCTATCGTCGCCGCTGCAGCAAGGAACGAGCACATTGGCGTTGAGCTGGTAGTCGAAAAGCTGCCGAGACTACCCAAGAAGTTAGTTGTATTGGCCGTCAATTTAATAGCAATGATCGCTTTTAGCTTTATGGCCGTTAACGGGCTAGATGTTGTCGAAATTGCAGGCACCCAGCGATTACCAATCACCCGTATCGGTATGTCCTGGGCTTATTGGTCGGTCGTGGTCGGCTTTATGGGTCTAGCGGTTGTTTCACTCATTAATATCGCGATGGTGCTGGGGGGCGGAGATCGCTTCTCAGAACCGCAAGTCTCGCACGGGGAGGATGGGGTATGACGGCCCAGATGCTCATTGGCTTTGTCCTGTTTCTATTAATGGCGATGCCTGTTGGTTACTCGTTGGTTATAAGCGGTTGGGCGGCGCTATCCGTTTTTGGCCCTATGCCATCCAGTATGGCGGTTATGAAGATTTTTCAGCCCACACAAAGTTTCCCGCTGCTGGCGATACCCTTCTTTATACTTTCTGGTGGGCTGATGATGTCTGGCAAACTAGGACAGAAGTTAGTGGGTTTAGCCTCCATGTTAGTGGGTAAATATCACGGCGGGCTCGGCCAGGTCACCGTGGTGGGCTCCACTGTATTTGGAGGGGTCTCGGGGTCTTCGGTAGCAGAAGCGTCCGCACTGGGTTCCATGCTTATCCCTTGGCAAAAGAGAGAGGGTTATCCTGGCGCTTTCGGTGCTGCCGTTACCTCCGCCTCCTCTGTGATTGCTGGCTTGATGCCGCCTTCTATCCCGCTCATTTTGTTTGCTACTGTCTCTAACACCTCTATTGCATCACTGTTTATTGCCGCTGTAATTCCAGCGTTAATGCTTGCGGGGGGCATGATGCTGGCCTGCAATCTCATTGGCAGACGACGCGGGTTCCCACGTCTTACGCTCAAGTACACTGGCGCTGAAATAAGAAACACGCTGTTCACCGCTTTGCCAGCGTTGTTGATGCCGGTATTTATCGTTGTGCTACTGCGTGCGGGGATTGCCACACCCACTGAGGTAAGTGTCATTGCCGTTGCCTATGCGCTGGTGGTCAGTTCGGTTATTTATCGGGATCTGACGGCTGAACGCGTCATGAGTGCGCTGACAAACACAGTGATTACCACTGGCATTGTGATGCTCATCATCGCGGCGGCCAACATCATTGCTTATATTCTGACGTCAGGCGGTGTCCCGCAGGCCGTCGCTCAATGGGCTGTCGAGTATCTAAAACACCCTATTTTGATCATTTTGGCGATCAACTTGCTGATGCTGTTTATCGGCATGTTCCTCGATTTGCCCGCTGCCATCTTGCTGTTAGGGCCAACGCTGGTCTCCATCGCCAACGCGATTGGGCTAGATCTGGTGCAGCTTGGCATCATCATGTGCGTGAACCTCAGCATTGGTCTGTTCACGCCCCCCATCGGTACCACTCTGTTTGTCTCTTCTGCTATTGCCCGTGAACGTATTGGCGCCGTGGTAAAGGAGCTGGGGCCTTTCTATTTGGTGGCCATTGTCGTGTTGCTGCTGGTGTCCTACGTGCCAGCTCTGATTATTTACTGAGGTGGTTATGCAAACTATCGCATTTGCAGGGCTGGGTGCCATGGGATGGCCTATGGCAATCCAGTTGAAAGAAGGTGGTTTTCAGGTGATGGGCATGGATGTCGTTGAACAAACGGAGACAGCCTTTAACGACAGGAGGGTTTCACTCGATGAAAAGTCTCGATATCTGGCTCATTGCGAAGCACTTTTTATCATGGTGGTGAATGCTGATCAGGTGCGTTCTGTGATGTTTGGTACCAACAGTCTTGAAGCGCTTGGACAAGGTGCTTGTGTTGTCCAAATGTCGACCATTGCTCCGGACGATGCGGCGGCTATCTCACAAGAAGTCACGGCGATTAGGCCTGACCTTCACTTCATCGATGCCCCGGTGTCAGGCGGGGTGGTAGGCGCCGAGGCGGGTGAACTCACGATTATGGCAGCGGGCACCCAAGACGCTTTGTCGAAATGCCGTCAAGCATTTGAAGTGTTGAGCAAAGTTGTATTTGAAGCTGGGGAACGGCCGGGGCAGGGCGCGTCGATGAAGGCGGTTAATCAACTGCTATGCGGTGTGCACATTGCCGCCGCTGCAGAAGCGTTGGCACTGGCAGAGAAGAGCGGTATTGATGCCTCAACAATACTAACGCTTTTACAGGGCTCATCAGCTTCCAGCTGGATGCTGAATGATCGTGGCCCTCGGATGATCGCCGAGCCCAGTGATATTACCAGTGTGATCGATATCTTCTGCAAAGACATGGGCATTGTCTGCGACTCAGCCAAGGCCTCCAAGGCGTTTACGCCATTGGCTGAAACCGCGCGTCAGCTATTTATATCCAGCGCTGAGCGAGGAGAAGGCAAGTTAGATGACAGCCAACTGATTCGCACTTATCGATTACTCAACGGAACTGCCTAAGGGGACACAATGCCCAGTTTTATATCTGTCAGCACCGCGGCTTACGACGGCTATGGGTTCGATGTGATTTTGCCATCGCTAGCGCAATGTGGCGTAAGGAACGTGGAGTTTGCCTTTATCGATGGCTATGTGGAGGCCTTTACTGACAGTGACTTTACTGAGGCTTTCGCTGGCGAGCTAAAAAGTGAAATGCAGCGCCATGGTCAGCAGTGCCGCTATTTTTCCGGCCATATTGATTTGGGCATTGAAAACGCAGCCGCCAGGCTTGAAGCACGCTGTCGTTTTGCTTCGTCTTTAGGGGCCTCCTGCGTAATTACTAACGCCGCTACGCGCGAGCGCGCAGAAACTTTCTTTGCACAGGCCGATACCCTGGCTGCGATTGCTGAAAATTATGGTCTGCGCATTCTGCTTGAGAATCCCGGTAATGGTGTTCCCAATTTACTCGACCACGCCAGTGACGCGCCGCGCTTGCTTGAGCGACTGGACTCCCAGGCCTTCGGTATTAATTACGATATCGGCAACCTGTTAGCCCACCGCCCAACCCGAGAACCGCTTGAAGATGCACGTGCGGCAATGAATATTGCCGATCATTTTCATCTTAAACCCTGTGCGCGCCGTGAGGGCGGCATCGATTTCGTCCCATTGGGAGCAGGAGATGTGAATGACACTGCGCTGGCGTTGGAGCTCCTTCGCCAGAATAAGCCGTTTTCACTCGAGCTTCCATTCCGCCTGCATCGCGATGCCAATGCCCAACCTTGGCGTGATGAGCAACCTCTGCCACTCGATGTCATCGAGTCGCGCATTTCCTGCTCTCTTATGGAGCTGTCATCACTCCACAAACAACTTACTACAAACCAATAAAAGGAAAACGCTATGTTACTTAAAGACAAAGTATGTATCGTCACGGGCGCCGCAGGTGAAAAAGGCATCGGCTTAAGAACAGCCAAGCTCTTCTATGAGCACGGAGCTTCAGTCGTCATTTCCGATATCAATGAGCAAGCCTGCGAGAAAGTGCGCAGTGAGTTTGACCCTGAGCGCTCACTAATAGTGGTTGGAAACGTAGTGAGCCGTGATGATTGCTTCAATTTAGCGAAGGCCGCCATGGATAAATTTGGTCGCATTGATGTGCTCATAAATAACGCTGGTATTACTCAGCCGGTAAAGTTCGAAGAGATTTTGCCAGAAGACTATGATCGCATCCTGGATGTTAACCTCCGTGGCATGCTCTATATGTCGCAGGCTGTCGTACCACATATGAAAGCGGCAAGGTCAGGCTCGATTATTAACACCTCTTCGGTTTCCGCGCAGAGGGGAGGCGGTATTTTTGGGGGGCCGCATTACAGTGCCGCCAAGGCAGGCATGTTGGGGCTGGGCAAGGCCATGGCAAGAGAGCTTGGTGCTTTTGGCATTCGCATTAACTCCGTCACGCCGGGGTTAATTGCTACAGACATCACCGCTGGCAAGCTTGACGACCAGATGAAAGCCAAGATTTTAGAAGGCATTCCGCTGGCACGAATGGGCACTCCCGAGGATGTAGCCAAGGCCTTCCTGTTTTTGGCGAGTGATCTGTCCAGCTACATTACAGGGGCCACCCTGGATGTTAACGGCGGTATGCACATTCATTGATTATGCTAAGCTGCCCCTATACTTACGAAACGGTATAGGGGTGGCGTTTGGATGATGTTATGAGTCAGATCGATCCGAATCTTTTGGATAGACTTAAGGAGTTTGTGTCGGTCTCCGAACTGTCTAAAGATGGCCGGTTAAAGCTTCCGGCCGAAAGAGCGCTGTGTGAGCATTTTGATATGCATCGCTCGTCGGTTAGGAACGTCCTTTCTTTATTGCAAAGTCTTGGCTTCATCGAACGCAAGCAGGGGAGTGGTACTTTTCTTAAGATGCCCGAGCCTGTTTTTATCCAGCTCTATTTTGAGCTGGCGCTTAAGCTCAACTACATCTCCGTCGACCATCTTGAAACGGCTAGAGAGATGTTTGAAAAAGAGATCGTACAGGCGGCAGCTGTCAATCATCAGCCTCATGAGCTGAAAAGGCTTGAGTTGCTTTGCGAAAAAATCGTGACGTCATCCGATGTTCTTGAAGGGATTCAGGCGGATTATGAATTCCATGAACTGTTGGCCATTATGGCTAAAAACCCTGCCATATTGATTATTTTCCAAGGGTTATCATCGGTACTGAAAAAGGTGCTTCACCAGCGCAGGATTTTGGCCCGGCAGTCTAAAGAGGCACAAAAGAAAACTAACGAGACGCATATTGCTATTGTCGCAGCAGTTAAAACCCGTGACAGGGAGCTCGCGCGTCAAGCTATGCATGATCACTTTGAAACATGGAACCAGCAGACGATGCGCAGCTTTCCCAAAGCTGAGGATTCAAGTCTTTTTGCCGAGTAAGTGCTACTACTTAGCAGCAAAGAGCCTAAACGGCTATTTAATCAGGGGGTTCTTAAGCGTCAACCGTCTATAAATTGACTCAGGTAGCGAGCTAACATTCAGATTGCCCGCTACCTAAGTATCTCCACAGCTGTGGCAGTGGTTTATCTTAGCCCTTGAATCCTTTGATGGTTTTCCAAAGTCATTACCAACGCTGTAGCCGCTTCCTTGCCTTTGGCACGGAAATGGTCATAGAAAAAATCATGGTGTGTGCTGTGTTCATGGAAATGATGCGGCGTCAGCACGACAGAAAGTATGGGAATTTCTGTTTCCAGTTGCACCTGCATCATGCCCTCAACCACTGCTTGAGCAACGAAGTCGTGGCGATAGATGCCTCCATCAATAACAAAGCCCGCACCCACAATGGCGCTGTAACGACCTGTTTTGGCTAGCAACTTAGCTTGAAGAGGCACTTCATAAGCCCCCGCAACTTGGAATGTTTCTATTTGATCAGCGGAAAAGCCATGCTCGCTGGCAAGCTGAGCAATAAATGCTTCTCTGGCTTGGACAACAATATCGTGATGCCAAGACGCTTCGATAAAGGCAACGCGAGGGAATGAAGAAAGTTGGGTCTGATTCATGGTCATCCTAAGGGGATTGGTTACCAGAACCAGGGCATGAGGCATCCAATAGCACAGCACCCGCATGCGTTGGAACGCTACGGGTAATATCACTAGGAAACCTTCTCTTTTATCCGGACTATGACCGTCGGCTTCGGAATCTCACCGAATCTGCTGTCCTCAACCGTTAGGTGACACCTCTGGTTGAGCGCTCGTGGGCTTGTCCGCATCTATTAAGATATGGCATTACCACCGGTGGGGACTTACACCCCGCCCTGAGAAAGTTCGCCATTACTGGCGGTGGGTATTATACGCTTGCTGGAGGACTAACGGATACCGTTAGCATGACAAGAAAAGTTAATTCAGGATCACAGCTAAAAGCCGCTCCCAACAATAGGATCGGCCCGCCTCTGCCGCCCTAAAGCCCAAGTTGCTGATCCAGTGGTAGACTACGATGCTCTTAGCAGGTTAATTATTATCTCAGTGGGGCTAACTGGTGAGATATAGGGAGTCGATGTGAAGGGCGTCGTGTTGAATGCGGGGAGCGCAAAAGCGCTGACAATATCACTAACCGTTGGCGCCGTTGGCGGTACGCTGTTTCAACTGTCTGGTCTGCCTCTTGCGTGGATGCTTGGCCCTCTAATTGCTAACCTCGTGGTCTCTTCACAAGGTGTGAAGGTCGAAGTGCCTGAGCCACTGCGTAACGTATTTCTAGCCGTTATGGGGCTGGTGTTGGGTAGCCAAGTGACGCCGCAGCTGGCTCATCGCGTACTGGATTGGCCGGTTTCCGCTGCTCTCTTGCTGCTGGGAGTAGCCGTTTCCACCGCCGTAGCCGCTGCCTGGTATCGACGCTGCGGGTTTGATCCGGTGAGTGCCTGGTTTGGCGCCTCGCCTGGCGCGATGACGGCGATGATTCTGCTGGGCGAAAAGTGCGGCGGCGACCCCCAACGCATTGCGGTCGCGCAATCGCTGCGCATCATTTTAGTGATTCTTTTTTTGCCGCCGCTATTTTGGGCCTATGAGGGCGGAGGCGAGGGCATCGGTCCTGTTCATAGCAGTTTTGAACACGGCTGGATGCTTCTGATGATCCCGCTGCTGTTGCCGCTAGGACGCTGGCTGCGAATTCCCAGCCCTGCACTGCTGGCACCACTGCTAGTCGCTGCTCTATTATCCGGTGTTGATATTGCCAGTCTCGCTCTCCCGGAGTGGGGGATGAACCTGATGCTGTGGGTGCTGGGTAGTGCCATTGGTTCGCGCTTTCAGGGCATGACGCGAAAGCTTTTTGGACGCTATTTATGGCAGTCTGGCGTGGCGACGCTGTTAGCATTACTGGTACTGGCACTATTTGCCGAGTTGATTCACCAATTGCTAGGGGTGGGGCGCGATGTGGCGCTGCTGGCGCTGGCACCTGGGGGCATTGGCGAAATGGCTATTCTAGCCGTCGCGCTCAATATCGACCCGGTGTTTGTTGCCTTTCACCACCTGCTGCGCATGGTCACGCTGATGATCATTGCGCCTTTTTGGGCGCGCTGGCTGCTGCGCCACGCCACTTCTTAAAATCAAACTGATACATAAATAAGTTAACGTCTGTCACACCAATTCCAGTCACACCACCGCTAGTCACGTAAGGAAGCCTCATGCTATCGCGTGTTTTACAGCCGCTATTTCGCTACTTCGAAACGCGAGTTAACCCTTACCCGGAAGGCGAGGTTAAAACGCCGCCTAAGGGCTTAATGCCGTTTATTGTCCACTTTTCCCGTCCGATGCTACCACTGTTGCTGCTAATGACGCTGTTCACGGCGCTGGTCTCGGCGGCTGAAGTGGTTTTCTTTAGCTACATGGGGCAACTGGTCGATTGGCTGGGCAACGTTGAACGTGCAGGCTTTTGGACTGAAAACGGCCTGTGGCTTGCTGGCCTGGGGCTATTGCTGCTGATCGGTTTGCCGCTACTAGTGCTGATGCAGTCACTGGTCACCCATCAGAGTATTTTTGGTAACTACCCGATGATTGGCCGCTGGCTATCCCACCGCCATATGCTTAGCCAGAGCCTGGCCTTTTATCAGGACGAATTTGCCGGGCGGGTGTCGCAAAAGGTGATGCAAACGGCGCTGGCGATCCGCGAGACCGTCACCAAGGTGATGGATCTATTGGTCTACGCCATCGTCTATTTCACTGGCGCGGCCTACCTGCTGGGACGGGCGGATCTGTTGCTACTGATCCCACTGGGGCTGTGGCTGGTGGGCTACCTGGCGATCATGCGCTACTTTGTACCGCGGCTGCGTGATGTCTCCATGGCCCAGGCGGACGCCCGCGCCCAGATGACTGGACGCGTGGTGGACAGCTACAGCAATATCCAGACCATCAAGCTGTTTGCCGATACCGAGCGCGAGCAGCGCTATGCCAAAGACGCTATGGAAGGCTTTATGGTCACGGTTCACCGCCAAATGCGGCTGGTGACGATCATGAGCGTGGGGTTGACGCTGCTCAACACGGCGCTGTTGGTGGGCACTGCGGCCATGGCAATCAGCGCCTGGTACACGGAGGCGATTTCTCTGGGCGTTTTGGCGATTGCCATCGCGCTGGTGATGCGTATCCGTTTTATGTCTGACTGGATATTGTGGGAAGTCGCCGGCCTATTTGAAAATATCGGCACGGTTCAGGATGGCATGAACACCATCGCTCAGAAGCCCACGATCAACGATGCGCCCAATGCTAAAGCGCTTCAGGTTCCCCATGGCGAAATTGTGTTTGACGCGCTGCGCTTTCAATACGCCCAGGCGAAAGGGGAGAGTAAAAACGTCTTTGATGGGCTAAGCCTGACCATAAAGCCCGGCGAGAAAATCGGTCTGATAGGCCGTTCCGGAGCGGGCAAATCCACTTTGGCCAATCTGCTGCTGCGTTTTTATGACTTGCAAGGTGGGCAGATTTTGATCGATGGGCAAAATATTGCCGAGGTGACCCAAACCTCTTTGCGCCACCAGATTGGCATGGTCACCCAGGACACCTCGCTGCTGCACCGCTCGCTGCGTGACAATATCCGCTACGGCAGCCCCCATGCCAGTGACGAAGACGTTTGGAACGCGGTGTGCCGCGCCCATGCGGACACCTTTATCAATGATCTGGTCGACCCGACAGGGCGTCACGGCCTAGATGCCCATGTGGGCGAGCGCGGTGTGAAGCTTTCCGGCGGGCAGCGCCAGCGGATCGCGATCGCCCGGGTGCTGCTCAAAAATGCCCCTATTTTGGTTCTGGACGAGGCCACCTCGGCGCTGGACTCGGAAGTGGAGGCCGCCATTCAAGAGCAGCTGGATACGCTGATGGAAGGCAAAACGGTGATTGCCATCGCGCATCGGCTGTCGACCATTGCCATGCTCGACCGGTTAATTGTGGTGGATGAAGGGCGCATGGTGGAAAGTGGCACGCATCAAGAGCTGCTTGCACGCAACGGCATTTATGCCAGCCTGTGGCAGCGCCAGTCTGGTGGCTTCCTGGGCCTTGATATCGACGGCAACGGCCCCAATCCACAGTAGATACATACATCAATGTACATATTCGAACTGTACATACTGAGGTAACGATGAAAGCGATCAAACTGAATCAGCCCGGCGGTTTAGACGAGCTGGACGTTGTCGACATGGAAGCACCTGGTGAACCGGGCCCTGGCAAAATCCGAGTACGCCTACACGCCAGCTCACTGAATTTTCACGATTACGCCGTGGTTGCCGGGATGATTCCCACCGACGATGGGCGTATTCCCATGTCAGACGGCGCGGGCGTTGTCGAAGCCGTCGGCGAAGGTGTCAGTGAATTCGCGGTGGGCGATCACGTGGTTTCAACATTTTTTCCTCACTGGTTGGAAGGCCCGGCGCGTGTCGGTGATTTTCGCACTACGCCGGGCGATGGCGTGGACGGTTACGCTCGGGAGCAGGTTGTACGCCCGGTTGAGTGGTTTACCCATCAGCCCAAGGGCTATAGCCATGCGGAATCCGCCACCTTAACCACCGCTGGCTTAACCGCTTGGCGGGCACTGGTCGTCGATGGTGGCATTAAAGCGGGCGACAGCGTGCTGGTGCTGGGCACAGGCGGGGTATCCATTTTTGCTCTGCAGTTTGCCCGCTTGATGGGGGCACGTGTCATTGCGACCTCATCTTCTAATGCGAAGCTGGCGCGGCTGCGTGAGATGGGCGCCGAGCACACCATCAACTACAAAGAGACGCCTGATTGGGGTAAGCGCGTCAAAGAGCTGACCAACGGTGAAGGCGTTGATCATATCGTCGAAGTCGGCGGGCCAGGTACGCTGCCGCAATCCTTTGATGCGATTAAAATTGGTGGGCATATCGCCTTGATTGGTATCCTCACAGGGCGTGAGGGTGAGTTGCCGACGGCCAAGTTAATGGCCAAGCAGGCGAACTTGAAGGGCTTGATTGTGGGCAGTCGTCGCCAGCAGATCGAGATGATTCGTGCGCTGGAAACATTCGATATGCACCCAATCATTGACCGCGAATTCCCGCTTGCCGAGATCGCCGACGCTTTCCGCCATCAGGAGTCTGGCCAGCACTTCGGCAAGATCTGTCTGACGTTTTAAAACAGTTGGCTTACTTTCGAGGAAGTGAGCCATAGATAAGCAGTTTGCACGCCTTGCGCACTTGCCGGGCGTGCAAGTGAAGACTAGTCTGGCAAGCGGCTGTAGACCACACCCTTCACTTCAAGCTCTAATATTTCGTCATAGGGCACCATCACGCCTTCAACGTCACCCGGTGTGCGATGGCTGTTCTTAATCTCGGTTTCAGGTATCACCTTCACGCCCATTAGCCCAACGTGCTGGATTCTGGCGCTAAAGCGATTGCCCTCATGCTCAATCAGTAGCCGCTCACCGGCAATACACTTCTCGAGCTTGGCGTGGAGTTCTGCTTCGCTAACGTGGACAACACTCATTGCTTTCTCCTTTAGCTTTTGTCATTGCTCTCGCAATAAAATAATAGTCCGTTTTGTGCGCTAACTACTGTCTATAAAGACTTTACTTTAGACCATAAGTTCGTCCAAGAGGTTAGAAGCCTGGCGCGACATGCTAAAGTGAGTGCTTATCATCAGCCAGAGGGGAAGTTCATGGGGGAGCAGTCATCATCAGCCGACACGCCGCTGTGGGCGGTCGTCGAGCTCGATCAGTTTCGTACCCCTGAGCAGACCCAGGCAAGCCAATGGCGACGTTCGTTCCGCTCGATCTCGTCGTGGCTGGGGGGCAAAAAAGACGCTGAGCAGCAGGTAAAAGACGAAAGCGAGCTACGTGCGCTACCCGAGGTTAGGCTAGCACATTTAGTGCCGTCTATTGATTGGACTCCCGCGGCTAGAGCGTTGGGGCAACAGCTAGAAGGCCAGGATGCGCCGGTAACGTTCTTTATTACCACGCCCTACAGCGGTCATGCTTCGGTGGTAACTCATTGGGCTGAAAAGCATCATGTTGCCTGCTTAGCGCCGCCCACGCTTAGCGAAATAGCCGAGGGTAGCACTCAGTGGGTAGAGCAGTGTGTCAATCAACGAGAATGGGCCATTCCCGCTCTGGAACGCTATTTTTTACGCCACACCCAGGGTATTCAGGGCGTTCGAGAGTTTCTTGAGCGTGCTTTAAGTGGCCGTTTGGGTAAAGGTGTGATTGGTTGCGACAGCTGGACTTACGCTTTCCTTCATCGGGTGATCGGTCTCGATGGGGCGCCGGTGTTTACCCTTCAATCCATGGAGGGCGAGCAGCTGGCACGCTATTTTGCACAAATTGCGACCCATTCGGGGCAACCTCCGCCTGTTTACAGCACGCGAACCGGTAAGCAGGTGTTGTTCGACTCAGCATCTGAGCAAAAGAGTAAAGCGCCTAATAGAGAACTGCAGCGCTTAGCGGCTCACTGCCGCGGTCATATAGGTCTTGCATGGCACTACTGGCGCGAGCGGTTACGTGAGCCAAAAGCAGACGATGAAGAGGCCCTCTGGCTTGTGGATGCCCTAGCAGAGGCGGAGCTTGCCGTTGATACCGGCGATATCGCCACGCTGGTGCTACATGCGTTATTGGTTCATGGCGGACTGGATGACGACTCTCTGGGGGAAGTTCTGCCGTTTTCACACCATGAAGCACTCAATGCCCGTTTAGCGCTTCAGCGCAAAGGCATTGTTTCAAGCTGTGAAGGACGTTGGCAGATCGCACCGTTAAGCTACGCGAGCGTTCGTCAGTTACTAGAGTCGCGTAATTATCTAGTGGATCCTCTCTAAGCAGCCCGCTATAAGTGACAGGCCCGGGAGGGCAATCTATGGAAGAACAACAAAAGTACGCGCGACTGTTTAACGATATCGATAGCCAAGCGCTGATTACGTTGGGCGTAGTGCTGCTATCAACCATTGTGCTGATTATTGCCAGCCAGAGGGGGCTGAACTGGATCGGCAATCGAATGCATGGCCAAGTTCGCTTTCGTATTTTTGCTTTAGTGCCGATGACGCGCTTGCTGATATTAATGACGGCACTCGCCATCATCGTACCCACGATTATCGAGCCGTCGCTACGCAATATGGTGACCCTGTTGGGCGCACTGGGCTTGGCCATTGGCTTTGCCATGAAAGATTACGTGAGCAGCTTGATAGCGGGCGTTGTTTCAGCGGTAGAACTGCCTTATCGGCCCGGCGATTGGGTTCAAATTGAAGATACCTACGGCGAAGTCAAACACGTTGGCTTACGCACCGTAGACATCCAAACTCCTGACGATGATTTGGTCTATGTGCCGCATTTAAAGCTGTGGGATCACGCCGTTTATAATGCCAACAACGGCGGTACCAGCCTGCAGTGCGTAGCGAGTTTTTACCTTCACCCAGAGCACGAGGCAGGCTGGGTACGGAAAGCGCTGCGTGATGTAGCGCTGACCAGTGCCTACCTTAAATTCGACCAGCCGATCATTGTGGTGGCTGAGGAGAAACCCTGGGGCACCCACTACCGCATACGCGCCTATCCGGTGGATCCCCGTCAGCAGTTTTTGTTTATTACCGATCTCACCTTGCGCGGTAAGAAAGTGCTGAGTGCCGCGGGCGTGCAGTCAGCAATGTTGCCACCGGATGCGGCCTTGGATACCCGCAACGCTGTGGGGTCAGCTTACTCAAGAGGTAATGATTAGCTATCACTCTCTTCGGGTAATTCACCGCTGTGATAGACGTTTTGTACATCATCCAGTTCGTTGAGCATGCCCAGAAACTTTTCAAACATTGCCACGTCATCACCCTCTACCGGGGTGGTGGTTTGCGGCAGAAACTGGATCTCGTCTGCCTCGAAGTCAATCTCACCGAACGCGTCCAGTAGCGCCTGTTTGGCTTTAGCGTAGTCGGTGTGCGGGGCGAAAACGGTGATGCGCTCGCCCTCTTGCTCAATGTCGGTAACATCCACATCGGCTTCCATCAGCGCTTCGAGTACGGCTTCTTCATCGCTTCCGGTGAAGGAGAAGATAGCGCAGTGGTCAAACATATGGCTGACGCTACCGGGCGTGCCGATTTTGCTCTTGGTTTTGGTGAAGCAGCCGCGCACATCGCCAAAGGTACGGTTGGGGTTGTCGGTAAGACAATCGACAATCACCATCACATTGCCTGGACCGAAGCCTTCGTAACGTGCGGACGAGAAATCCTCGCCACCGGCACCACTGGCTTTGTCGAGCGCTTTATCAATAACGTGAGAGGGCACTTGGTCTTTTTTGGCCCGCTCCATTAGACCGCGCAGCGCCAGATTGCCATTAGGGTCGGTGCCACCAGCTTTAGCGCAAACGTAAATCTCGCGTCCATATTTGCTGTAGACCTTGGTCTTTGCATCGGCCGTTTTGGCCATGGATTCCTTACGGTTCTGAAAAGCCCTACCCATGTTGCCGTCCTATTTTTTCTAGACCTATGTTTTCTAGACCTATGTTTTCTATATACCCCGCGCAATGAGCGGCGGGGCGGATGTTTTCAAAAGAGCGAATAAATCGCACAGAGCGAAAAGAGTAAATTTTACCCAACAGCGTACCATGCTAACAGCGTTATTTAAGACGCTTACCGAAGTGTTGCTTGGCTTAGCGTATACTCACCATCATCGCTCATATTTTGATTTTGACCCTTCAAGGAGGAAAAGGCATGCCGTTAACACTCTGGCTATCACTCGCCGCGATTTGTGCCATGGGCGCTATGTCGCCAGGGCCGAGCCTGGCACTGGTGCTTCGCCATACGTTGGGTGGTGGGCGTTTTACTGGAGTGACCGCGGCAGTCTTCCATGCCTTCGGCGTAGGCTTTTATGCGCTCCTGACCGTTTGGGGGCTAGGTGCGATAATCGCTGGCTTTCCGCTGCTGTTCCAGCTGATTACTTGGTTCGGCGCGGCTTATTTGGCGTGGCTAGGGGTTAAAGCGCTGCGTGCCGGGAAAGCGGGTGCCTTGGAGCCTAATGCGATTGTCACTAGCCGAGGGCAAGCGGCCAAAGAGGGCGTGTTAGTGGCATTAGGCAACCCGAAGCTGATTCTGTTTTTTGTCGCGCTGCTGAGCCAGTTTGTGACCCCGGAGATGAGTGGACTGGCCAAAGCGATCATTGTGTTAACGGCAATGATCATTGACGGGGGATGGTACGTGCTGGTGGCGGTGGTGCTTTCCCACTCGCAGATTCTGCCCTGGCTACAGCGGCGTGCCCACTGGATTAACCGCATCACAGGCGTCCTGTTAATCGCGTTGGCGCTACGCGTGGTCGCCGGACCGCTGGTGTAAAAAGCATAGCCGTGGCATGGTGATAACCATGCCGTTTGGGGTTTTGTGGGGCCGAATGATGCAAATATACGACCAAGACTGCTATACCCACCAAGGGCTGCCGTTCAACTTACGTGCGCTGCGCGGCCAGGTGCTGCTGGTGGTGAACGTTGCCAGCCAGTGCGGTTTTACCCCGCAGCTCAGCGAACTCGAAACCCTTTTTCAACGCTATCGGGACCGAGGCTTCACCGTGCTCGGTTTCCCGTGTAATCAATTTGGCCGCCAGTCGCCGGAGAGCGCTCAAGCGTTTTGCCAGTTTGGGGAACAGCAGTTTGGAGTCAGTTTTCCGCTACTGGAAAAGGTCAATGTCAATGGCAGTGATGCCCATCCACTGTTTGTGCTGCTCAAGCGCGAGGCGCCTGGAGTCCTAGGCACACAGCTGATTAAATGGAATTTTACCAAGTTCCTGGTGGGGCGTGATGGCAAGGTGATTGCCCGCTTTGGGCCTCGCGACCACGGGCGTCCATTGCGTTTGGCTTTGGAAGAAGCCTTGGATCAAACTTACCCATAACCTTACAAGGCACTAGCCTTCTATACCTGCTCGCCCCGCGCGACTGCTATACGATTCATTAGCGCGTTCCAGCGGTGACGCACCATCATGGTCGTTAAGCCTGAAAACAGCGCCCAGCTTTTGCGGCGCCAGCCCTTCAGGCGCATGTTGTGATTGACCAACTGCTTCATCAGCTTATAGTCGTCAAATTGTCGCCACTCGCTGGCGATTGAAAGCTGGTGGCGAGACATCACCGGTGCCATTTCCAGGCGGAACATCCATTCGAGCTCGTTAAGGGTCATATCATAGCGCTCTACGACCTCGACCATACGCGCGTAATCGCGCTCGCTGGGTTCACGATCCAGCCACAGCGGGGCTAGCGCTAGCCAAAGATCGCCGCGTTCATCTACTAGCTGCTGTGCATTCATGATCGCCTCATGGGAAGTCGTTGCTGATATAAGTGCCGATATAAGTACTCTGGCAGCTATCGTGACGCGAATGCGCCCCGAGCTCAAGGGCGGATAGGAGCTCAAAGGGACAAGAGCACAGGAGCGGACAGAGCGCACGGAGATGGCTAGAATAGTCTCTATGAGTCATGACACTGCTATTTCAAATTCAAAAACTATGCCACAAACTATGCCAAAAGCTATGGCAAAACGGTGTCGCTAGTTATGATGTTGCCAGTTACGATATTAAAAGCTAAATCAATCCGATTAAGAGGTTCTCTGTGATTATTAAACCCAAAGTACGCGGCTTTATTTGTACCACTACTCATCCCATCGGCTGCGAGCAGAACGTTCGCGAACAGATTGAAGCGACCCGTGCTCGTGGTTTGGATAAGCAGGCTGGCCCAAAAAAAGTACTCGTCATTGGGGCTTCAAGTGGCTACGGGTTGGCAGCGCGCATCACAGCTGCGTTTGGCTACGGTGCCGACACCCTGGGTGTGTTCTTTGAAAAGCCTGCTACTGATAAGAAACCCGGCACCGCAGGTTGGTACAACAGTGCCGCCTTCGATAAGTTTGCCAAGCAGGAAGGGCTGTATAGCAAGTCGATTAACGGCGATGCGTTCTCCCATGAAGCACGGGAAAAAGCCATTGAACTGATCAAGCAGGACATGGGTGAGATCGATCTGGTGGTTTACTCACTGGCATCACCCGTTCGCAAGCTGCCGGATAGCGGCGAGCTTAAGCGCTCGAGCCTCAAGCCAATTGGCGAAACTTACCGCGCCACGGCTATCGATACCAATAAAGACGCGATTATCGAAGCAGAAGTAGAGCCAGCCACCCAGCAGGAAATCGACGACACCATTACGGTAATGGGGGGCGAAGATTGGGAACTGTGGATGGAAGCGCTTGACCAAGCGGGTGTGCTTGCTAAAGGTGCGCGTAGCGTGGCGTTTAGCTATATCGGCACTGAAATCACCTGGCCGATCTACTGGCACGGAGCGCTGGGTAAAGCCAAGGAAGACCTTGACCGCGCCGCAGCGGCTATCGACGCCAAGCTGAAAGAGACCGGTGGCGGTGCCAATGTGGCGGTACTCAAGTCGGTGGTCACCCAGGCGAGCGCGGCCATTCCGGTAATGCCGCTGTATATCGCCATGGTCTACCGCATCATGAAAGAGCAGGGCCTGCACGAAGGCACGATCGATCAGTTAAACCGTCTGTTCGGCGAGCAGCTCTACTCACCCCAAGGCAAGCGCGGTGAAATGGTAACTGATGAGGTAGGGCGCCTGCGTTTAGATGACTGGGAGTTGCGCGATGACGTTCAGCAAGCGTGCCAGGATCTGTGGCCGGAAGTGACGACCGAAAACTTATTCGAGATTACCGACTATGCTGGTTATAAGCACGAATTCTTGAAGCTATTTGGCTTTGAGCGTGATGACGTAGATTACGATGCCGACGTTAACCCAGAGGTTACGTTTGATGTCGTAAACCTGTAAGCCATTCATAGAGGCGGTAGCGCCGCCCAATTCGACCGGAACGCTGGAGGTGTTTATGGATACTAGGGAAAGCAAGACTCCGGAAGAAGAGAAGCAGCACATGATAAATGAGCGGATACCTGAGGATTATGAATCCTCAAAACCGCACCTACAGCCGGAGGCAAAGAAGCGACCAGAGGGGTTGTACAAGCTACTCCCGTTGGTGGTTATTATTCTCGGGGTGATTGTGGTTAGTATCGTCGTGTTAGGCATTATTAACCGCGGTAATTAGTACTTAACCATTCTTTCTTTTTGCCGGGCCTAGCGCCCGGCAATTTGCATTCATGCGTCACGTTTTTACTGCAGTGGTCATAACGCTGCCATCCTCTACGCAATTGGGTAAGATGATTGTCTATTTACGTCGATGGCGGTTCTTCATGCATCTTTTCATGCAACTCAATCAGTTATCATGCAGCCCAACCCGTTAGCCTCACAGGAAGCGCTACCTCGTCGGCGGGTAGCCTTTCTGCTGCTGCCAGGTTTTTCATTATTAACCCACGCCAGCGCGTTGGAACCGCTGCAAATGGCTAACCAACTAAGTGGGAAAATGCTTTATCAGACCGTCACGCTTAGCCTTAATGATGAGCCCGTGCGAAGTAGCGCCCAGCTTTCGCTAATAGCTCAGCACGAGCTAAGTACTGCCTTAGGCCCACTAGACCTGCTATTAATATGCGCACCCACGCCATTGCCCTATACACTGCCCGCGAAGTTGAATGAGTGGTTGAGAGGGCACCAGGGGCGCGGCGTGGCGCTAGGTGGGTTGGCCGGGGGCACTGAGGTATTGGCGCGCTGTGGGTTGCTTGAAGGCTATCGTGCAACGCTGCCCTGGCAGCGTTTTGAGGCTTTTTCTCAAGCCTATCCGCAAGTGACGCTTTCTCAACAGCTGTTTGAAATTGATCGCGACAGGCTGACCTGCGCGGGCGGTACTGCGGCCATGGATTTGATGCTCACGCTGATTGGCCAGCACCACGGTGCCCGCTTGGCTGAGCAGGTATCGGAGCAATTTGTCTGCGACCGTATTCGCTTGGCAGATGAACGCCAACACGTGCCGCTGCGCAGTCGCCTGGGCCACGCGCCACAAAGCCTGGTGGATGCCGTAACGTTGATGGAAGCCAATATTGAGGAGCCGCTCTCGACCCTGGAGCTTGCCGAGCATCTAGGCATTTCTCGGCGTCAGTTGGAGCGGCTGTTTAAAAAGTATCTGCAGGCGGTACCTAGTCGCTACTACCTGGATTTACGCTTACAAGAGGCGCGCAAACAGCTGCGCGATAGTGACCGGCCGGTAGGCGATATTGCGTTTGCTACGGGGTTTTCCTCTGGCGCCCACTTCTCTACCGCCTACCGGCACCATTTCGGCATGACACCGCGGGAAGAGCGCCTGGGTTAGAAAAGGATTAGGTTAACGTATCCACAATGCCGCCTTCCACGCGCAGTGCCGCCCCGGTGGTGGCGCTGGCTTGGGGAGAGGCAGCGTAGACGCTCATGCTCGCGACCTCTTCGGGTGTCGCCAAGCGCTGGATAATAGAAGAGGGTCTGTTTTCTTTAACAAAGCGTTCTTCCATCTCTTGTTGTGAAATACCCTCTTTTTTCGCCATTTCCCCAATCATCTTGAGCACGCCTTCTGAACGGGTCGGCCCAGGTAGAATGGCATTTACGGTGACCTGGGTGCCGCTGAGCACTTTGGCCAGCCCGCGAGAGACGGAGAGCAGCGCCGATTTGGTCATGCCGTAATGCACCATCTCGCTGGGGATGTTGATCCCCGACTCGCTGGAGACAAACTGTATGCGGCCCCAGTCACGCTCGCGCATGCCCTGAGCGTAGTGGCGGGAAAGGCGTACGGCGCTCATCACATTGACATCAAAAAATTGTTGCCAGGTAGCGTCATCTACATCGAAAAAGTCCTGGGGCGCAAAAATACCCACGTTATTGATCAGGATATCTGCGCTGGGTTGCTTTTCGATCAGCGTTTGGCAGCCTTCAACAGTACCGAGATCAGCCGCCACGCCTTCCACCTTGGCATTGGGGGTAGCGTTTTTAAGCGCGGCGATGGCGTCGTCAACTCGCCCCTGGGTGCGTCCTGTCACGACCACGTTTGCGCCAGCATTGGCGAGTGCTTGAGCAATTGCAAAACCGATGCCTGCCGTCGAACCCGTGATAATGGCGTGTTTGCCGCTTAGATCAATCTGCATACGCTGGTCTCCTCTCATCCTGAGTGTCGGTGCTCATCACTATGCAACGCAGCTCAGCGAATAATCGCATAGCTTGCTAATAAGTATGGGGCTCTTTTAGAGTTCTTCAAGGCGGTTGAGTAGTACGCCAAGACGCCGCTATTCATAATTTGCCGTCCCATTGCTGAAAGCACTGGGGCTCTTTGCCGCCTTATACTGTTGTTACTACTTTCCTCCACTGGAGCTAGCGTCCCATGAGCCATACCCCAAGCCGTCAAGATTACGACCACTACATGACGCCCAACTACTCACCGCAGCAGGTTATTCCCGTGCGTGGTGAAGGTAGCCGCTTGTGGGATCAACAGGGGCGTGAATATATCGATTTTGCCGGGGGCATCGCGGTTAACTCTCTTGGCCATTGCCATCCGGTACTGGTCAATGCGCTCAAGGAGCAGGGCGAGAAGCTGTGGCACCTCTCCAACGTATATACCAACGAGCCAGCGCTGAATTTGGCCAAGGCGCTGGTCGAGCGCACCTTCGCCGACAAGGTGTTCTTATGCTCCTCCGGCGGTGAAGCCAACGAAGCTGCGCTTAAGCTTGCTCGCCGCTGGGCGGTGGATAATCACGGTGAGCACAAAGATAAAATCATCTCGTTCTATCAATCATTCCACGGTCGTACCTTCTTCACCGTCAGCGTGGGTGGCCAGCCTAAGTACTCCCAGGGTTTTGGCCCGGTGCCGGGCGGTATTCTCCACGCCGACTACAACGACCTCGATAGTGTGCGTAAGCTGGTCGGCGACGACACCTGCGCGATTATGGTTGAACCCATGCAGGGCGAGGGCGGTATCGTGCCCGGCACGCAAGAATTTCTCCAAGGGCTGCGCGATCTCTGCGACGAGCACAATGCGCTGCTGATTTTTGATGAGGTGCAGACCGGCGTTGGCCGTAGCGGCGAACTCTACGCTTATAAGAACTACGGCATCACGCCGGACATTCTTACCAGCGCCAAATCCCTGGGCGGCGGTTTCCCCATTGGCGCCATGCTGGCAATCGACTCGGTGGCTAAATCGCTGGTTGTTGGCACCCACGGTTCTACTTACGGCGGCAATGCGCTGGCATCAGCCGTTGCCCTGGCGGCGGTTGAGTTTATCGATACCCCCGAGGTACTCGAAGGCGTTAAGCTTCGCCACGATCTGTTCCGCGAACACTTAGAAACCATTAACCGCAAGCACGGCGTGTTTAAAGAGATTCGCGGTATGGGCTTATTGATCGGTGCGCAAATGTCGGATGCCTATGAAGGCCGCGCCAAAGACATTCTGCCGCTGGCGATTGAAGAGGGCTTGATGGCGCTTATTGCCGGGCCGAACGTGCTGCGCATGGCGCCTTCTCTGGTCATTCCTGAAGCCGATATCGCCGAGGGCATGGCGCGCTTAGAGCGTGCGATTGAGCGGTTAGTTGCGGAAGCATGAGTGAGCAACAGGCTGCGTCAGTCGTGTTAACTGAAGAGGGGGCGTCGAGGATGCTGGTAGTTCGACCCGTTAAAGCGTCTGATCTCACGGCGCTTGAGCAATTAGCCGAGCATGCAGTACCTAAGCTTACCAACTTGCCTGCTAACCGTGAGCGGCTTCAGGAGCGCATTGCGCGCTCTCAAGACGCCTTTAATGGTGACGTCGAGTTTCCAGAAAACGAGCACTATACGTTTGTGCTGGCTGACGACTCACGCGAGGAAGTGCTGGGTACCGCCACCATTCGTGCCCAGGCGGGTGCCAATGAGGCCTACTACACCTACCGCCAGGAAACGCTGATTCACGCCTCGCAGCAGTTGAACGTACGTCGCGAGGTGCAGACGCTAGCGCTCTCCCATGAAGTGTCGGACGCTACCCTGCTGTGCGCTTTTTCGCTTAACCCGCGCTATAAAGGCACTAGCGCGGAGAGCCTACTGCGCCGGGCGCGGCTGATGTTTATCGCCCAGTACCCGGAGCGCTTTTCGCGCATTCTGGCGGTGGCGTTTCCCGGCTACCTGGATGCCCGCAATGAGTCACCGTTCTGGGAGAGCGTAGGGCGGCACTTTTTCGCCCGCAGCTTCCAGGATATGAATCATATTGCCGGTGTACGCTCGAAAAGTTTTATCGCCGAAGTCATGCCCCAGTTCCCGCTTTATCTGCCGCTGCTAACGCCTCAGGCGCGGGCGGCGATCGGCCGGGAACACCCAGCCCACGAAGAGGCGCTGGAAGAGATGCTGGCGGAGGGCTTTGTGCGCTCTCGCCATGTGGATATTTTCGACGCCGGGCCGATCGTCAAAGCCGAGCGCGAACGGTTGGAAACCTTCTGCAGTGCTGCCTGGCACCCGGTACGCATTCGCCCTGAACACGCTTTGCCGGATGCTGAACCCGCGCTGGTTGCCAATCAAAAGCTTGGCGAGTTTCGTTGCATCGTCGCTCGCTACGCGCTGTCACCCACGGGCCAGCTGATGCTCTCAGCGGAGCATGCCGAGCGGTTGGGCGTTACGGAAGGGCGAGCGGTGCTCGCCGCGCCGCTAGCGCTCCCCAGCGTGGTAGACGCGCTCGATGAAGGAGAAATGTAATGCGCATTCGACCCATTGCCCGTGATGATTTGGATGGGCTTCAGGCGCTTGCGCAGCAGGCAGGGGTTGGTTTTACCTCGCTGCCGGATAACCGCGAGTTTCTAGCCGGTAAGATTGAAGCGGCTGCCAGTGCCTTTGAAGAGCGCACCCCGGTGGATGACCGGCTTTATTTCTTTGTACTAGAGGATGAAGTCAGCGGTGAGCTGGCGGGCTGCTGCGCCATTGAGGGGCAGGTTGGCCGTGAAGTGCCGTTCTACAACTACCGGCTGGGCACGTTGGCCCACTCCTCGGTTCAGCTGGATCTGCACCGCACCATCGATACGCTGTTTTTAAGCTCCGACCATACCGGTGACGCCGAAGTGTGCTCGCTGTTTCTGCGACCGGAATACCGCGGCGAAGCCAACAAACATTTGCGCAACGGCGCGCTGCTCTCCAAAGCACGCTGGCTGTTTATTGCCCAGTTTCGCGACCGTTTCCCCGATAAAGTATTAGCGGAAATGCGCGGTGTGTTCGATGAAAACAACACCAGTCCTTTCTGGGAGAGCCTGGGCAAACACTTCTTCCCTATGGATTTTAGCGAAGCTGACCGCCTAACCGGCCTGGGGCAGAAGAGCTTTATCGGCGAGCTGATGCCCAAGTTCCCTATTTACACCACCTTTATGGCCGAAGAGGCGCGGGCCTGTATTGGTCAGGTGCATCGTCATACCCGCCCGGCGCTGGAGATGCTGAAGAAAGAGGGGCTGCGCTGGGAAGGCTATATCGATATTTTCGACGGTGGCCCCACGGTGGAGGCGTACATTGACGACGTGCGTGCCATTCGCAACTCACGGCTTTGCCAGGTGGAAGTATCTGCCGGGGCAAGCGAAGAGAGCGTCAGCCGCTGGCTGGCCGCCACCACCCAGATGCTGCACTTTACCGCCAGTTGGGTAGGCCGCGGGCCAACTGATGACAACACCATCGTGCTAAGCGAACAAGAAGCGAAGCGCTTAGGCGTTGCCACCGGCGATTCCCTACGGCTACTCGAGACCTAAGGAACCTCTGATTAATGTGATGAGCGCAGGCCAGACAAGGCAAAAATCAACGAAAAAAGGATCGGATTCGCGTGCGAATTTACGGGTGTAAATGAGCATTTTGATCGGACTCGCGCACGAGGCGATTTTTAACGCAGTATGGCCAAGCGCAATAGTTAATCAGAGGTTGCCTAGGCGATGTTTACAGGAGAGTTTTTTATGCACGCCCAACAGCAGCAACTGATCAATGGCGCCTGGGTCGCAGGCGACGCAGAGCCGTTGAGCAAGCACGATCCCGTTTCTGGCAAGTCGCTATGGCAAGCAGCGACGGCTAGCTCAGAACAGGTTATGGCCGCTGTGAAAGCCGCCCGCGGAGCCTTCCCCGGCTGGGCGCGCACACCCTTTGCCGAGCGCCAGGCGCTTGTCGAGCGTTTTGCCGAGGTGCTGAAAGCACGCGGTGAAGACCTGGCAGTGGCGATTGCTTGTGAAACCGGCAAACCGCTCTGGGAAGCACGTACCGAAGCGGGTGCGATGGTGGGTAAGATCGGGCTCTCTGTTAAGGCGTATAACGAACGCACCGGTGAACGGGAAAAAGTGGTGGGCAGTGCAAATGCGGTGCTGCGCCATCGTCCTCATGGCGTGATGGCGGTGTTTGGCCCTTACAACTTCCCTGGCCACCTGCCCAACGGCCATATGGTGCCTGCGTTATTGGCGGGCAACTGTGTGGTCTTCAAGCCCAGCGACCAAACCCCGCTGACGGCAGATTTAACGCTGCAGTGCTGGCTGGAAGCTGGGCTTCCCGCAGGCGTTATCAATCTGGTGCAGGGCGGTGTGCCGGTGGGCCAAGCGCTGGCAGGTAACCCCGATATTGATGGCCTGCTGTTTACCGGTAGTGCCAAAGTGGGCGGTATGCTGCACCAGCAGTTTGCCGGACAGTTGGATAAAATTCTGGCGCTGGAACTAGGCGGCAATAACCCCCTGGTAGTGAAGGATATCGACGACGAGCGGGCAGCGGTGCTAACCATTCTGCAGTCGGCGTATCTCTCCGGTGGCCAGCGCTGCACCTGCGCGCGGCGATTAATGGTGCCGGAAGGGGCCGTCGGTGATCGCTTGATCGATGCGCTTTCAGAGGCGATCACCAAGCTACACGTGGCAGGGCAGTTCGAGGAAAATCCTGCGCCGTTCTATGGCGGTTTGGTCAGCGTAGCGGCGGCGGATAGCCTGCTGAAAGCCCAAGAAGAGTTGGAAACCATGGGCGGCACGGTGATCAATCGTATGAAGCGCCTGGAAGAGAACACCAGCCTGTTAAGTCCCGCGCTGATTGATGTGACCGGTCTTGATGTGCCGGACGAGGAGCACTTTGGCCCGCTGCTGAAAATCCACCGCTATCGCGATTGGGATGAAGCGCTTGAGCTTGCCAATAACACCCGCTACGGGCTCTCCGCCGGTTTAATCGGCGGCGATCGAGCCGATTGGGACGACTTCCTGCTGCGTATTCGCGCCGGAATCGTCAACTGGAATCGCCAAACCACCGGCGCCTCCGGCGATGCACCTTTTGGTGGTGTGGGTGACAGCGGCAATCACCGTCCCAGTGCTTTTTATGCGGCAGACTACTGCGCCTACCCGGTGGCCTCCATGGAAGCTGACAGCCTGGAGATGCCCGAGACCCTGCCGCCGGGAGTGAGTCTATGAGTGCCGCCGATATCAGTAGCGTCAGGGAAGTCAATTTTGACGGCCTGGTCGGCCCAACCCACAACTACTCTGGGTTGGCCGTGGGCAACGTCGCTTCCATGAGCCACGGCGGCCTGGTCTCCAACCCCAAAGAGGGCGCGCTGCAGGGGCTGCTTAAGATGAAGTCGCTGATGGACGCGGGCTACGCCCAGGGCGTTCTGCCGCCCCAACAGCGCCCGGATATTGGCGCACTGCGCGATTTAGGTTTTAGTGGTAGCAACAGTGAAGTATTGGCCCGCGCCGCTCGTGAGGCCCCACAGTTACTGCGGGCAGTGTGCTCGGCTTCGAGTATGTGGACAGCTAACGCGGGGACTATTACCCCCAGCATCGACGCATCAGATCACCGGGTACACTTCACGCCAGCCAATCTGCAATCCAGCTTTCACCGCTATTTAGAGCCGCAAACCACTGGCCGCGTGCTGCAGGCGATCTTCCGTGACGAACAGCACTTCGCCCACCATCCGGTGCTGCCCGCTACCCCAGCCTTTTCCGATGAAGGTGCGGCCAATCACACCCGTCTATGCGGTGAGCACGGCGAGCCTGGCGTTCATCTATTTGTGTATGGCCGCCAAGCGTTTGGCGGCGAGCGTGAGCCAACACGATTCCCCGCCAGGCAAACCCTGGAAGCCAGTCAGGCTGTAGCCCGCCAGCACGGGCTAACGGAAGCGCAAACCGTATTCGCCCAGCAGCACCCGGACGCCATCGACGCGGGCGTCTTCCATAATGACGTTATTGCGGTGGGCAACGGCCCCGTGCTGCTCTACCACGAAATGGCGTTTCTGGATGAAGAGGGCACGCTGGACGAGCTTCGCGCCAAAATGGCCAGCCCGCTGATACCGGTGCGCGTGCCCTTGGAAGCGGTAAGCATGGAGGATGCGGTAGCCTCGTATCTATTTAATTCGCAGCTGCTCTCCAACCCGGATGGCACCATGACCCTAGTAGTACCCGGCGAATGCCAGGAGCGAGAGGCGGTATGGCGCACTATTCAAGATCACTTACTGGCGGGCAGTAACCCGATTAGCGAAGTGGTCGTCAAAGACGTCAAGCAGAGCATGCGCAACGGCGGCGGCCCCGCCTGCCTGCGCCTGCGCGTGGTGCTAACGGACGAAGAACGTGCAGCGCTCACCGGCCGCGTGCTACTCACCGATGCTTTGTACACTGATCTTACCGCGTGGGTGAATCGCCACTATCGCGACCGGCTGGCCCCGGATGATCTCGCTGACCCACAGCTCGCGGAAGAGTCCCTCACGGCGCTGGATGAGTTAACCCAGTTGTTAAAGATTGGGGCTGTTTACCCGTTTCAGTTAGGGTAGAAGGTTAAGCTAGAAACCAAAACGCCCAAGGCTATGCCTTGATTCTAAGGTCTGGTAATAGCAGTCATCATCGGCGATGCTGGCTTTTATCCATCCATTGCCTTCAAGTGGACGCCATGCAAGGTGGCAACCACAATGGTTATATTATGGGGCGTAATTTCGGATAATATCGAACTTATGAGGTGGCTATGAACACATCGAGATTACATGACCTTCCAGTGGAGGAGCGTCTTCACTTGGTCGAAGAGCTCTGGGACAGTATCGCGGCCGACCAAAGTGCGCTTCACCTCTCTGAGGCGCAGCGGTATGAACTAGATCGCCGCTTGGAGGCTTACGAACTCGACCGTGATCCGGGCCGCCCCGCAGAAGATGTTGTCGCAGACATTCGCAAGCGGTTATGAGCCATCGTGTCTATATCCGTCCCGAAGCGGGGCAAGATCTTGAAGATGCAGCCGCTTGGTATACCCAGCAAAGACCTGGATTGGGGCAGGCGTTCCTTGATGAAGTTGTTAAATCCTTTGAGCAAATCGCCGAGGAGCCAAGACTTTATCCAATTGTGCACCGGGACACGCGCCGTGCACTTATTAGTCGCTTTCCTTTCGGCGTTTTCTACCGTATCGAAGTCGATTTTATTGTCATAGTGGCGGTTATGCACGGTAGCCGTGACCCTCAACGTTGGAAGCAGCGGACATAATGAGGCGCTGCAGTTGACTGCTCTTCGAACAGTCATCTCATCCCCACCTTGGGCCGAAGCAGTGCAAAGCCAATCGGGTCTGCCCCACGAAAATCTCAGCCTAAACCTCTTAGTCGTGCCCCTTGCAGGAGTATCCAAGGGTGCTATGATTTGTGTTAACTATTAACACAAGGTTGGGTCATGCCTAAATCATCTTCCAGAACAACGAGCGTCACTATCGGTGCACCACTAGACGACTTTGTCGGGAAATTGATCGCGTCTGGTCGTTACGGCTCAACCAGTGAAGTCGTGCGTTCGGCCTTAAGGCTGCTTGAACGCCAGGAAAATCAAGCGGCTGCGTTGAGAAGTGCTGTTGAAGCCGGTGAGCGGAGCGGGGAGAGCAATTTGTCTTTGCACGATATAGCCGCCCAGGTAAAACAGAAACACGATGTATAAGCTGTCCAACCTGGCGGCAGAAGATTTCGCCTCCATCTACGAATATACCCTGCTTAACTTCGGCGCTCTCCAAGCCGATGCTTACACTGATAACCTTGAGAGCACCTTTCGTCTTCTGTCTGGTTCTCCGCTAATGGGTTATGAATGCCCAGAAATCGCCGATGGGATACGCCGGCATGATCACCAAAGACATGTCATTTTTTACCGGCAACGCGAGCAATATATTTTTGTCATCAGGATACTCCATCAGCAGATGGAACCGCTGAAACATGTTTTTGAACTATGACTGTGAGCATAAAAAGTCTGATAGCATCTTAACGACTGAGTCCTGTCTTAGAGACATCGTGCTCTCAGGAGGTCGCATTGGGACATGCATGTTGACCTTAACGATAGGAATGCTGTTTTCCATGCCGATCAGAACACATGCAGATGGTTTGAATTTCGAGGCGTTGGTTTCAGGGCAGAGCGCTGTGAGCCCCTTAGCATCGCTACAGCGCTTTGAAGCTCGCGATGGAACAGCACTGGCGTATCGGCATTATCCCAGTGAATCGTCTACTGCACTTATTGTTCTTCATGGGTCAGGAACGGACAGCAAATATTTGGCCACCTTTGCCCAGGCGTTAGCTGAAGCAGGCGCTGCCGCTGTGTATACGCCTGATGTGCGGGGCCATGGGCCTTCTTCGCAACGGCGCGGTGATATCGACTATATCGGTCAGCTTGAGGATGATCTGGCTGATTTTATTGGGCATATCAAAGCGGAAAATTCAGCACTATCCAGCATAGTGGTGGGTGGGCATTCGTCAGGCGGAGGTCTTGCGGTGCGCTTTGCTGGTGGGGAGTACGGGCACCTTGCCTCTGCATATCTCTTGTTGGCCCCCTACCTTGGGCATGATGCCCCTACCGTGCGTAATAACTCGGGGGGATGGGCCGAGCCGAGTGTGGCTAAAATTATTGCGCTATCTCTTCTCAACAGGCTTGGCGTAAAAGGCTTGAATGGCACGACCGTGCTGCGGTTTAACTTACCTTCTGAGTACCGGGATGGGTCGGAGACACTGGCTTATTCCTATCGGCTGATGACGGGGTTTAATCCCGCTAACTACCGGGATGACCTTCGTTCTATCAATGTGCCGAGCCTATTCCTGACCGGCGCCGAGGATGAGGCCTTTTTCGCAGATCGTTTTGAGTCTACCGTTCGACCGCATGTCCCTGACGCCGATATCGTCACTGTCCCCGACACATCGCACTTGGGGCTGTTAGTGAATGAAGAGAGCATTGAATTAGTGCGACAGTGGCTTCAAGGGCGATAAGTGTGCTGCTGTCGGCTTTGGTTTCACCCAGGGTGGAAAACCGCCAAACTTGAACATCAACTGCATGCGGAGCGGCCCCGAAAAGCCTTGCTGGCGGCCTCTAAAGACAGCTTTTCTTAGCCGGTTCATGGGCGGTAGTGACCATAAAGACTTACTCCTTCACTGTAGCCACCACTCCGGCCATATCACTCACTTCTAAACCATCCTCCCGGATGAGTTTTGTTTCAACACGCAGGCCATCCTGTGTTTGTAGTTGAAGGCGAAGGGGTGTGTTGCCCGGCTCTAAATGCTCTCCGCCCCACTCGCGAAGGGCGATAACCACGGGAAGCAGTGCGCGACCTTTCTCGGTCAGGGTATAGCCTTTGCGGGCTCGTTGCCCTGAATCACGATACTCATAGCGTTCCAAGATACCTTCTCGCACCAATCTGGCGAGGCGATTGGACAATACCGAGCGAGTAATGCCCAAATCTTCCCTAATTTGGTCGAAGCGCTCAGCGCCACATATGACCTCTCGTAGTATCAGCAGCGTCCACATATCTCCAACAACCCGGATCGCCTTGGCCAGCGAGCATTCGGAAACGGGAACTCGGGTGTGGGAAGTGGATGCTTCGGCTTGATTTTTCATATGCACATGATAGCAAAGTTTGAAAATAGGACTAAGCGAGGCTAGTCTGAGTCTTTATTAAATACTCAGGTGGCCGATATGTCACAAACTGATTTTTTCCCCGAGCGCGACTATTCAGCGTTCAAAGCTGATCTTCTCACCCTCGCTGCGCTTGCTTTGGTACCGGCTATAGGACTAGGAATTGCCCGATTTTCTTATGCACTGCTGCTACCCTCCATGCGCGCAGGGCTCGGGTGGAGCTATGCCGATGCGGGTTGGATGACCTCGGTTAATGCAGCAGGATATCTTATTGCCGCGCTACTTTCGGCTCGCGCTATTGGGTTTGTTGGAGCCAATCGAGTGATGCGAGTCGGGGTTGCCGCGTGTGTGATCGCGCTGATCATGATGGGTGTATTTCGTCACACGGTATTGCTCAACGTATCCTGGTTTTTGGCTGGGTTTGGCGGCGCTAGCGCTTTTGTGGCGGGTGGGGTGATTGCCGCTCAAGTATCCCAGCGTCATCCGGCGCGGGCGTCTTTTCTACTCGGTATCTTCTATGCAGGGCCTGGTCTAGGCATCGTTCTTTCGGGGCTAGGCGTGCCTTGGGTGTTGGGGCAATGGGGCGCGATGGCATGGTCGGCTGCTTGGTTAGTGCTGGCGGCCATAGCAGTAGTGCTGGCGCTCGGCGTGATGAGGGGGATTCGCGTCAAACTACAGCGTCGAGATCAGGAATATACGTCAGCACCATTAGGTTCCATGGGATGGATGCTGGTGGGCTATAGTTTTTTTGGGGCTGGCTATATTACATATATGACGTTCATGATCGCTTGGATACAGGCTCATGGTGAGAGTGCTGCTTTTCAATCACTATTTTGGGTCGCGCTGGGCTTGGCTGTTGCACTGTTTCCTTGGCTTTGGACGGGCGTGCTGAAGAATCAGCGACATGGCCGTGCCTTTGCGATACTTAATGGAGTGACCTTGGTCGGTGCTGTATTACCGCTCATATCAAGTGCCTGGCCTGTTCTACTGGCGTCGGCAGCAATATTTGGTTGCGCCTTCTTTGCTGTTGTGGCGTCTACCACCGCTTTCGTGCGACGCAACTGTGATGCTTCGGCATGGGCTTCGGGGATTGGGGCCATGACGGTTGCCTTCAGTATTGGCCAGACCTTGGGGCCAACGCTAAGTGGTTGGCTGAATGATCTTACCGGGGGCCTATCGGTGGGGTTATTAACCTCAGCCGTTTTTTTAGTCGCCGCAGCGTTGGTAGGTTTATTGCAAACAGATTCCAGAGCAACCAATGCGATGTCGGCCTCTCCCTGAGATAGCAGCGAATAAATGCTGTTATTAGATGCGGTGAGTATTTCGTGCCAAACTTTGAATATATCCAGCCATAAGCGAGACGTAGGTTGTTGAATCATAATGGCTATTTTAAGAAGGGTCGATGCAAGGGAGATTAATGATTTGAGAAAAGTATTAATCAGCGCCTGCCTGTTGGGAAAAAAGGTTCGCTACGATGGTGGCGCCCTTGCGGTGGCTGATCAGATCGTTGAGCGGTGGCGTTCGGAAGGTCGGATCGTGTCTGTCTGCCCTGAAGTTGAGGCGGGAATGAGTACTCCCAGACCACCCGCAGAGATTTTTAAAGGTAGTGGTGAGGGCGTATTAAACGGCGAGGTCGATGTTATCGAAAAAGGCGGAGCCAAGGTAACCAATGACTTTTTAGCGGGTGCCTCTATTGCTTTGAACTTGTGCCGTAAATTCGATATCAGCGTCGCAATACTTGCTGAATTCAGCCCTTCTTGTGGAAGCTCTGCTATTAATGATGGCGGTTTCTCGGGTAAAAAAGTACCCGGTATGGGAGTAACCGCTGCACTGCTCCGTGAGCATGGCGTTCAAGTGTTTAGTCAGTATGAAATTGCGGCAGCCAATAACGCGCTTATTGGAGAAATTGTCTGAACGCAGCTATAGGATGGAAGATATGTCGCCTATTATTCGGCCTACTGACGACAAGGCGTTCGCGGAAAACATCATTATTCAGAATATGTCAGCCTACTACAACCAGCTTGATATGCGCTGGGATACCGCCCTGTTTGCTAAACAGTGGGGGGAGTTGGACAGCTACGAGTTAATCATAAGCGCGTCACGAGTGGGTCTGCTATGCATCAATCACGATGAAAATGCCTACTATATTCGCGAACTACAAATTGATCAGAAGTGGCAGCGTCAAGGCGTAGGTACAGCGGCAATCCGCTACACGGAGGAAATTGCTAAACAAGCAGGCATTCACTTACTTCGGTTACGTGTATTTTGTATCAACCCTGCAAGCGCTTTGTACGAGCGAATGGGATTTCACGTGCGTAAAACCGAGGGCGGGATTCACTATATGGAGCGGCGAATTCTCTAACCAGTTCAAGGGGGGAAGATGAGGTTGCGCCGGTTTTGACGCTAAAACCTTCCGACGCATGCTTGATTATTTGCAGCTAGATAGCGGTCAAGTTTTCGATTTAATACCCTACGGTAAAGGCTTTCTGGATATGTTGAGGCGTCTCGGCTTCGTCAAGCATCGCAACCGCGAAATCCTCCATTGAAATACGCGATTCTCCGTTATTGTCCGCGACCAGGGTATCGGTGCCTAAACGATACCGCCCCGTTCGCTCTCCAGGCATCAGCATGGCGGCAGGAGAGAAGTAAGTCCACGCTGTGCTGGTTTCACCCAGGCAGAGCTCATATTGCGCTTGGCAAGCCTTGGCAATTTCTAGCGCAGAGGCAGGAAGGAAATCGGGGGCTGTTAAGACCGTATCCCCGCTGCGACCGGGGATCAGCAATCGTGCGGCTCCACCCACCAACAGCACGCGCTGACCTGGTAGTGCACCTTCCAATAGCGAGCGAGTTAGGGCTACCAACGTCGCTTCTTTTCCATCGGGTGGGCGAACGGCGCTGATAAGCAAATCTTGGCCCTGAATAACATCAGCTAGCTGATGCGACTCTGCTATATCCGCGACGCAGCGATTTGCTTCAGGGGGCAGTTTGCTAATTTGATTATCAGTTCTCACCACAGCGGTTACCTGATGACCACGGGCTAATGCTTCTCTCATAATGCGCGTGCCAACGTCGCCAGCGGCACCCAATATTGCAATCTTCATAATATCTCTCTCTTGGGTTAATTAGTTAAGTTGTGTGGCTTTGCCAATATTAAGCAGTGCAATACCGGCACCAATTAACAGGGTGCCTAGCAGTAAGCCCTCGGGGGCGGCTTCTCCCTGCAACACTATGGCGACCGGAACGCCTACCACGGCGCCAACGGAACCCAGCAGGCTTAGAAACACTGGGCCGCCACTTTTCTGTAGCAGGAAGAGCAGTAAGAACTGGCCTGCGAAGACCATTGCCTGGAGTGTAATTAGCAAGAACGGTAGGGAGCGTTCTGTCGGAACGTTCAGTGAGAAGCCCGGCAGAAACCCCACACTGAGTAGAATGATGGCCGCGGCGATAAGCATCCCCGGCGCCAGCGCATCGCTGGAGACGCCTTCTGGCCAGCGCAAGGTTCTGTAAAGATTGCCGATGGCCAGCAGTACGGGGCCGATTAAGGCAAGGAAAATCCAGAGATAATTGGCATCTGGCGCGGAAAGCTTATGGAAAGCCAGGGTGACGGCCCCCGCCAGGGCTGATATTACCCCCGCTGCACGTAACACCTGAAACCGTTCCATTTTTAACGCTAATGCGCCGACGTAGGTGAGTAGCGGCGGCAGGGTGATGATTAATGCCACGAACCCAGCACCCACATGGGGGATGGCTGAGAAAAAAAGCAGGTTGGCACCCGCTACGCCCAGTAGACCTGAAATAGCGTAATACTCAACGGTGCGAAAGTTTACCGGCGGTAGATTGCCGCGGAAGGCCGCGAGAACCAAGAGAATAAGCGCCGCTCCTGAAATTGACCAAAACAGAAAAGCGAGCGCTGATAGCTGAATATCACCGGCTAGTTTTGCCAAATTAGTCGATAGCCCCAGCAAGGCTCCACCGGATAACAGATACACCAGAGGGGCAAGCCAAACTCTTGTGCGTGAGTGGGTGCGGGTAGTGCTTAACGATGTCATTGGCGATGTTCTCATAGGTACCGTTTCGAAAGTATCTTGATATCAAGTTATGTGTGATTAATCTTGACGTCAAGATAATTAGGCGCAAAATATGCTTATGGATCATGTAGACAACATTCTCAAACAGTGGCGGCAGGAGAGGCCCGACCTTGATGTTGCGCCGATGGGTACCATCGGGCGGGTCAAACGGCTGAACCACGCTTTAATGCGCGCAATGGAGAAGACCTGGGCGAAATACGGTCTAACTGACGCGAGCTTTGACGTTCTGGCAACTCTTCGTCGTGAGGGGGAGCCTTACGCTCTATCGCCGGGGGATTTGATGGCATCCACCATGGTGACTTCGGGCACCATGACCCACCGCATCAATCAATTGGAAAAGGCGGGGTTGATCGAGCGGGTCAAAAACCCCGACGATGGTCGTGGTTTTCTCATCTCTCTTTCTCAACGTGGATTCGAGTTAATCGATGAAGCCGTTGCTGCCCATGTGGAAACCCAGGCACAGCTGGTGAGCGCCCTGACTGAAGATCAACGAGCGCAACTCGATGAGCTGCTTAAACAGTTCTTAGCGGGATTGGAACAAGAGTGATGTGTGTCGCAGCGGCAACTTAGCCACTATTGAGAAGAGTCACGCCTAGACTTTGTTCCATCTCGCTTAAACACCTGGAGACGTTGGTATGGCTAATACGCCGCGCTCGGCTGGCGCCGGATAGCGACCCCTCTTCTGCAATTGCTAGATCGTCCCACCTTACTTGTTGTTCATTCATGCAAACTGAGTTGTCATTTTTCGCGAATGTTTGAGCGTATTTGAACAGGCTAGTCTGTCGTTGAACCAATCAATAGGGGAAGCGCAGAATGAATGTGTTGATCGTCTTGGCTCATCCTGAACGCAAATCGTTTAATGGCGGCCTAGTGGATGTAGCGGTAAAACAACTGGTGGACGAAGGACATACCGTCGACGTGGATGATCTCTATGCTGAGCAGTTTGATCCGGTGGAGCGCGCTGAGCACTATCCGTATCGCGCCGTGGTGTCGGACTACTTCTATCCCCTTAATGAGCAGCGGGCTCACTACGAGAAAAACACATTACCGCAGGGTGTCCAGCGGGAGTTGGCGCGGTTGGAGTGGGCTGACCTAGTGATCTTCCAGTTCCCTTTGTGGTGGCACGCCCAGCCTGCCATTTTGAAAGGCTGGTTTGATCGGGTGCTGGTGTATGGCGGGCGCTATACAAGCCGCATGCGTTACGATCATGGCTACTATCGCGGAAAGCAGACAATGCTGTCAGTCACCACAGGCTCGCCAGAGAAGGCGTTTCAGCCCTTTGGCCGCGCTGGCAATATGGTGCACTGGCTGTGGCCCATGCACGCATCTTTGTACTACGTTGGCTTTAACGTGCTGGCGCCTCAGGTGAGCTACGGCATTCAGGGCGGTGGTATTCGCTATCAAGAAGAGGCCGACATCATTGGTCACCTAGAGACCTGCAAAGCGGCCTGGGTCTCTCGTCTGAAGAACTTGGATAGTGAACTACCCATCCCCTTGACCGGATGGGATGACTGGGACGATGACGGCGTTTTACGCCAAACCAACCCGTTGAGATGGCGGCTAGGCTGAGCTCGTGTAGACTCTTACTGTCTATAAAACAGATCAGCAAAAGGCCCAGTCAGCGCCATGACCACCTCTAACCACCGTTTTTCCGATGCTGAGCGGCGTGGCCTTTACCGCGCCATACACGAGCGGCGCGATGTGCGTTCGCAGTTTTTGCCCGACCGAATCCCCTCGGATGTGTTGGCCCGCCTTTTGGAAGCAGCACATCACGCGCCTTCTGTGGGATTTATGCAGCCCTGGGATTTCATCGTGATTGAAAGTCGTAGCGTCAGGGAGACGGTGTTGGCGATGTTCGAGCAAGAGAACCAGAAGGCCGCCGAGCGCTTTGAAGGCGAACGTAAAGAGCATTACCGGAGCCTTAAGCTGCAAGGTATTATGGAGAGCCCACTTAATCTCTGTATTACCTGCGACCGCAGCAGGGGCGGCCCCCATGTGCTGGGGCGTAACAGCATTGTGGATACCGATCTTTTCAGTACTTGTCTCGCTGTGCAAAATCTCTGGTTGGCTGCGCGGGTAGAAGGTATTGGCGTTGGTTGGGTAAGTATTCTTGACCAAGAGCAGCTAAGCACGGCGTTGAATCTGCCTGAGCACGTTTATCCGCTGGCGTATCTCTGTCTTGGCTACGTGAGTGATTTTTTAGACCAGCCAGAACTTGAAGCCAAAGGCTGGCGCTCCCGCCTGCCATTAAGTGAACTGGTACATGGCGATCAGTGGGGGCAGGCGTTTGTCAGTGGCTTGTGAGAAAGTTTTTATAAGGGTGTCCAGCCCGCGGTACCCAGGTCATCTACTCTTTGCTTGCGGTGCTGGTTCTTGTCTTCGTACATGCGCTCGTCCGCCAGCGCAAAAACCTGTAGGGCAGGCACTTCGCTGGAGCTGGCGCATCCCAAACTCAAATGAAGCGCCAGTTCTTCACGTTCACCGTTAGCGGTATCGATAATGCAACGTTGCTCAGGCAAATTTTCTCTGATCACGTTGGCGACACGCTTAGCTGCCGTCAGATCGGCAGAGGGAAACAGAATGACGAATTCATCGCCACCGCAGCGTGCAAGTATGTCGCTGTCCCTGCAGTGAAGTTGCAGGTACTTGGCAACGCTAGAAATCAGTTGATCGCCTGCGACGTGACCATAATGGTCGTTCACTTCCTTGAGCCTGTCGACATCCATCATCAACACAGCAAAATCCAGGCTCGGTGTTTGCGCCTTGCCCTGAATACTCATTTGCAGTGCGGCTTCCAAGAAGCCTCGGTTATAAAGGCCGGTGAGTCCGTCACGCTCAGCCGTTTTTTTCAATTCCAAATGTAGCAATTTATTTTCGGTAGCGGCCGCCAGTTGGTCGGCAAAGAGGGAGAGTATTTGCTCTAAGCTGTCGTCTCGGTTAGGTGCTCTCATGATCAGCCAACCTTCGTACAAGCTTAGGCGACCCTCCATAGACATGACATATAGGCTCTCGCCTTCGTCTATTTTTGGCAGTGCGCCCGGCTGTACTCCTTGCCCGTTAACGTTGGTTAATAGACGCTTTAGGCGCTGTTCATCCTCTAGGCTTAGCCCCACAACAGCTGCGTAGCGTGTCACTTCAGAACGTTGCCGTTCTTGCACAAAAACAGCAAAGCCGTAGTCGGGAAAATGGGACTGAAGGTGTTTTAAGGAGTTATCCAGCAGGGTGTGTATATTGGTCGCACGATTTGCCACCGTTCCTAGATCCAGCAGGGCGTGAAAGACTCGGTTCTGAAACTTTATCTCGCCAATGCTGCGTCCAATCTGACGATTCTGACTGTACGTTACGCGGCCGATGGTTAGAAAATAGACGACCGCTCCCGCCCATTGGTAAATGTCTAAATTGTTGCTTACATAGGGTCGAAAATTGAAGCCTGTTAGGGCGCTTCCTATCAAGGCTGCGGTAGTGAAAAGTACGGCTGCAACTAGCATCTTGCGTACTCCGCCGACCACTAAATTGTTCATCAAACAGGCAAGCCCAATGGTGATCGTGGCTAAAACGTAAAAATCCAGCACGCTGCACCAAAAACCAAATAGCAGGCTGTCATAGAGTAGATTTCTGAATTCGGCACGCTTTGAGTTCTGGGCGTTTGCAGCAAGCGCATAGGCAACGCCGGGCCATAGCAGCAGCAAAATCCCAGGCAGAATAAGTGTCCAGCCGCTGCCTTCTATTACTGCGATCCATACGGTTAGTCCGAAGGTATGGCAAAAGGCAAAAATTCGCGGGGCAATGGTCGCCATTGCAAGACGATGTGTGCGTCTTAATGAATGTTGCATTCGTGAGTCTGTATTCAAAGTTATTTGATTAACAGACTAGCACCTAAGAGGCTAAGAAGCCTTATCCTAAAATCAGGCGAATAGCGCCTTCATTATCTCCCAGCTTTTAGACTGTTTCAGGGCGTATCTGTTGGATATGGTGAAGCGCTCTCACAACTTGCTAGTAAATGGTTGGCGTGTTCGCGAAGCGCCTCTTTGAGGCCATCGGGTTTGAGGATGGTAAATTGAAAAGGGAGCTGTGCCAGCCAATAGGCAAACCACTCGAAGCTGTCGGTTCGGGTGTTGAGCAGTACTCCACCTTCAACCTCCTCGAACGATCCTGTACAGAAAAATCGGTTCTCAAAGTCAGCGGACACGGCATGATCGATGTGTAGTACCAGTGATACTTCATAAGTTGGGCCCCAGGACATGAGGCTTTCGCTCAAAAACTCGGCTGCATCGAAGTGGGCGGGGCGTATGAAGGTATCGGTGAGTTGGTGAACGCCGCTGATACGATCCAACCGAAATGAGCGCATGGCTGCCCTCAAATGGCAAAAACCGACGATATACCACCGACCTTGTTGGAAGACTAGCCCGTAAGGGTCGATCTGACGCTCAACTGGATCATGCTGTGGGGAGTGGTAGGTAAGCCCCACGGTTCGCATGGCCTCTGTGGCTTTAGTCAGCGTCTCAAGGGCGCGGTCATCACGGCTGGGTTCACGCCGGGGTAAGATCACCTGAGTGGTCTCACTGATACCGCGAACACGGCTTTTTAAATTCGCAGGCATCACTCGCTCGAGCTTCGCTTGTACGCTGGCAATGGCGGGCGCTGCGTTCGTCAGTCCCAGTTGGCTGGCGGCCACTAAGCCTAGAGAAACGGCGAACGTCTCTTCGTCGGTAAACATCATGGGTGGCAGCTTGAAGCCAGCCACCAATCGGTAGCCACCGTAGCGCCCTTGCTCGGTCACTATCGGCACGCCTATATCTTCCAGCGCTGTAATGTAACGCCGTATAGTGCGTCGATCCACGCCCAGGCGTTCAGCCAACTCTGCTCCGCCCATCTGGCCATTAGCCTGCAGCAACTCAAGCACCGTAAGTATGCGTGTTGTGGGGCCTGCCATTACCGTCTTCCTCTTGAAGCCGTTTTAAAATCTTGCAGAAACATGCATTGTTGCTTTTATTTAGGACGGATTCTCACCTATTAACAAACTAATCTGATCTGGCAGTACCTTATGTCACCGAAAAATTGACTGAAAAAGGAGCCTAATATGTCAGAGCTAACGTTTTACACTCACCCTATGTCTCGCGGGCGTGTTGTGCGCTGGATGCTGGAAGAGGTAGGCATAGCCTACTCGGTAAAGGCGATGGAGTATGGTTCAGAGATGAAAGCCGAGGACTACTTGGCCATCAACCCCATGGGCAAGGTGCCTGCCATCAAACATGGCAACACTGTGGTGACGGAAGTAGCGGCTATCTGCGCGTACCTGGCAGATCAGTTTCCAGATAAAAAACTGTCACCGCCCCCGCAATCTTCCGACCGTGGTGTTTATTATCGCTGGCTGTTTTTTATGGCAGGCCCGTTCGAAATGGCCACCAGCGCCATGACTTATGATTGGAAAATCGACAGCAGCAACGCACAGGCCGTCGGCTGTGGCCAAGTGGAAGACAGTATCAATACGCTTGAAAAAGCACTCAGTGAAAACGCTTATATCTGCGGCGATCAGTTTACTGCCGCAGATATATTGGTTAGTAGTTATCTCTGGTGGGAAACGATGCAGAAGAACATCCCGCCCAACGAGGTGTTCAAGCAGTACATTGAGCGTATGGAAAGCAGGCCAGCAGCCAAGCGGGCCAATGAGCTGGACGATGAACTGGCTAAGCAAATGAAGCCTTTGTCCGTTTAATGGCTTAAGTGCATTGCCGCTTTTGTATTAAGTTGGCAATTGCTTTCAAGGTAGATGAACTCTATCTGGTTGCAGTTTTTCGACAGATAATAGTGGTGAAGCCTCTGGCTGGCGGCGTGTGCGGAAGGTATCGGCGCTGGCCAGTCTACCCATATATCGCTACTGTATTCGCTTGTGCTAAATAAGATAAGGCGCCATTTATGCGAAGCGATATCACCCTCCAGCGGTTAAGAGCTGAAGACCCTAATGCTGAAGTCGTCGCAGGTTGGACATTCTCCGCCTGGGGCCATTTGCATCCTGGGCTCACACTAGAACAAGCCATTGAGCGCACTAAAGCCAAATGTGGCCAGGCTGGCGTGCCTTCCATTTTTGTGGCGATACAAAACGAAACCCCTGTTGGTACCGCTAGCCTCATTGCCGATGACATGAGCACACGCCGCGAACTTACCCCCTGGCTTGCCTCCGTATTTGTCGTACCCGAATGGCGGGGGCAGGGCATTGCCTCTGCCTTGGTACGCCGAGTGGAAGCCGAAGCAACTGCGGGTGGTTTTGGTCGCTTATATCTCTATACCCCTGATCAGCAGGCTCTGTATCGACGGCTGGGATGGCAGGGTGAGGAAAACATTGAGTATCGGAGAGAGCACGTTACGGTAATGGCGAGGCAGTTAGACCAGTGATGAACAGAAACCCCGTGTGTAAAGTGAGGGGTTAGCGTTTAAAAGCAGTCATCAAATCACTAAGGGGAACACCCATGCGACGATTATGGGTACTGCCTACCTCCCGGGCGGGCTGGGGGCTGTTAATTGCGTTTGTGGTGCTGGTGCTGGCGGGAACGTGGCCGGTGATTGGTTGGGTAAACAGGGCCACCTTAGTGATGGGCTTGCCTCTGTTAATGGTGTGGAGCTACCTGGTGATTTTTGCCTGCGTAGTGGTGATGCTGATCGGCAACCGCATTGTGGAGCGAGACGACCATGAATAGCCCTTGGCCACTGTTGATTACCTTGACCTATGTCGCCATTGCCATGGTGATTGGCCTACGCGCCAGAGCAGGGCGTTCCATGAATAGCTTGGAAGAGTGGGGCGTGGCGGGCCGCAGCATGGGGCCGGTGACGCTCTACCTGCTGATTGCCGCCGGTAGTGTGAGTGCTTACACCTTTATGGGAGCGCCCGGGTGGGCTTATTCCAAAGGGGTAGCGGTGTTTTATGTGGCGATTTATCTCTCGTATCTAGCGCTGGTCGCGTGGTATTTCGGCCCTAAAGTGTGGCAGTTCGGTGAGCAGTTTGGTCACGTAACTCAGGCAAGCGCCATTGCTGACCGCTACCAGAGCCCCGCACTGGGCGCACTGGCGGCAATTGTCATGGCGATTGGCTCCATTGCCTACGCAGTACTGCAAACCATTGGCTCAGCGTATATTTTGTTTGTGATGAGTGGCGGTTTGATTCCGATTTGGTTGGGGGTCGTGCTGGTGCTGGCCTGTATTGCGGTCTATCTCTACGCCAGCGGTCAGCGGGCGATTGGACGCACCAATGCCTTTCAAGGCGTGTTGATGTTGATCGTCGCCTGGGCCGTTGGCCTTTGGGCAGTGCACAGCGCTACAGGCGGGCTGAGTTTTGCTGGCGTGTTCGAACGTATTCAGGCCGAGCATAGCGAGTTTCTCACCCTGCCAGGCGCTGGCGGCGATATGAGCTTTAGCTTCTGGACGACCTCTATTATCGTTTCCATGTTCTCGTTTATGCCACCGGTATGGACGCAGTGGATGAGCGCCTCCTCGGCACGTACTATTCGTCGCAGTGCGACGTGGTTGCCCACTTACTACGTGGTGATTCTGCCCATGGTGGTTGTCGGCTTTATCGGTATTTTTTCGCTTCCTGAGCTGGACCGAGCCGATACCGTGGTGCTTGAGTACGCCATACAGCACTTGCCGGTGGTATTAGTCGGGTTGCTCGGCGCGGGTACTCTGGCGGCCTCTATGTCTTCCAGCGAGCCGTTTATTCATTCAGTATCGCTGTCGCTCAGCAAAGATGTGCTTCAGCCGGTGTTAAAACTCTCGGATGGCGTTACTGGCAAACTTGCGCGACTGCTGATTCTGCCCATTATGTTCTTCGTGGTCGCCCCCCTCGCCATTGCCGAGCCCGGCAGCTTGGTAATGATTCTGTTAGTGGGTCTTGGGTTTGCCTCTCAGGTGCTGCCTGCCTTTATCGGTATGTTCTTCTGGCCGCGGGCTTCTCGCTTGGGCGTAATGGTGGGCATCGTGGCGGGCTTTCTGATTACCGTGGTGTTTACGACTCTTTGGCCACACCCAATGGGCATTCACGCGGGGTTCTGGGGGCTGATGCTCAATCTGCCGGTTTTTGTCGCCGTCTCATTGATGACCCCTGCTACTCACGCTGAGGTGGTGGAGCGCTTCTTTCGTATTGCCGCCCCACGAGGTTTTACCCAGCGGGGATCTAGAGCTACGGTGTGAGGCTGACTTAATCTATTCATGGTTATCGACTACCTTTGTATCAACGTGTTTTTTTTGCATCAATAAAGGCAATTCGATGAGTCATGCATTGACTGGACATAACCGCCCTCAGCGGGTGATTGAGGCAACCCATCAGGCGAATAACGCCTTGCCAACGGCCACCCGCCAAGCCAAGTACGCCAAAATGGCTGCGTCGCCCTATCGCTTTTTCCGCGGCAGTAACCATTTGTACTGGAATGATGTATGGCACGATTGGCGCTTTGCCCTGTTTGGCGGCTGGCCGGAAACCCAAACCTGGCTACAGGGCGACGCCCACGTTTACAACTTTGGTGCCTATGGTCACCACGATGATCAAGTGCGCTACGGCATGGATGATTTTGATGATGCGCTGATTGGCGACTACCAATATGATCTGTGGCGGCTGGCTATCAGCGTCGTATTAGATGCTCGTGAAAATGCTGAGCTGGATCCAAAAGCGATTGATAAAGCGCTTAAAAAGTTAATAAAGGGCTATTACCAAACGTTGGCTGAGCACGTTGATAGCAATCCTGTGCACGCAGTGACCCTTGAAAGCGCAAAGGGACTGCTTAAGCCCTTTATGAGTAAAGTGGCCGATAAGCAGAGCCGTGCTCGCATGCTCGAAAAGTGGACGACCCTTGATGAGCAGCAAGGACGCCAGTTCGCCGAACGGCCTGGCAAGCTCGCTAACCTGCCGGCGGATGTGGCCAGCCAATTGCGCCGCTTAATTGAGCAGGAGTACCAGCAAACGCTGCAGCACGCTATTAAAGAGAGTGATCCCCACCATTTTCGTGTCAAAGATACGGCACGGCGTTTGGATGCTGGCACCGGTTCGTTGGGTGTCGAACGTTATTACGTCTTGATTGAGGGCGGCGTTGAGCACGAGCACGATGACATTATCCTGGATGTCAAAGAGCAGGTGCCGCCAGAAGCATTTCGATTAATGGATAAAAACCAGCAGCAGGCGTGGCGTAAGCTGTTTCCTAACGAAGCCATCCGCCACGCAGCTGCTTTTCACGCCATTGCCGAGCACCCAGACGCCTATCTCGGTTGGCTAACCATGAACGGAAAGGTGTTTTCGGTGCGCGAGCGCTCGCCGTTCAAGAAAGATTTTCCCACCCATAAACTCTCTGGCGGTAAGTCATACCGGAAGTTGGCACAGCAGTGGGGGGAAATTCTCGCCCGTGAACACCTGCGCGGTGCCCAGGCGCTTAACCAGGGTGACGCAACGCGCTTTGCCAAGGCCGTTGGCCAACGATTAAAAGGACGTGAAGACCTGTTTGTTGAGGTGGTTTCGACACTGGCGGTGGCTTATGCTGACTGCACAGAGCAGGATTACGCTGTGTTTATCGATCACTTTCTTGCGACGGGGGCTGCTTGATTCACCAATACCAGGAGTGGTTATTGAGGCTGCTGTTTACCGAACATGAATCCCTGCTCTTCAAGCGTATCTTCCCATACTACACAGCGGTTACGGCCGCTGTGCTTGGCTTGATAAAGTGCTTCATCGGCAAGTCGTAGCAATTTCTTAGGGTCTTGAGTGTGATCAGGATACGTTGCGACACCGCAGGAAAGCGTGATTTTCCGAAGAGGGGCTCCTTGATGGACAAATGCCTGATTAGAGATGGAGGTTAACAATGCCTTGGCGCGTGTCTCTGCAGCGATGAGAGAGGTAGCGGGTAGCAAGGCAATAAATTCTTCGCCCCCAAAGCGGCAGATCACGTCCGAATCTCTTAAGTTACGTCGCAATAATAGAGCGATTTCAACAAGCACGGCATCACCTGCGTCGTGTCCAAAATCGTCGTTAATCTGTTTGAAGTGATCCACATCCAGCATCAACACGGAAAGTTGGCTGGCATGCTGCTTAACGCGTTGGCACTGGTGTTCGAATGCTGTGTCGAAATGGCGTCGGTTGTGCAGGCCTGTTAACGGGTCTTTGCGTGAAAGTCCTTCCAACTCTTGAACTAACCGGTCGAGATCGGCGGTGCGCGCCGCTACCTGCTGCTCAAGGGTCTCATTGGCCGTGGCAAGCTGTTGCTGTGTATGCCGGTAGTGCCACAGAAAAATAGCCGCGTTAGCCAAAGAAAACGCCAGTGTGCCGTAGCTCAAGGGCACACTGCGCCAGCCCACAAAACCGTGGGCTACCGCCATATCGGCTAGCAGCAGCGGGGCAAAAAAAGTAAAACTCACTACCAGAAGCCGTTGTCCAAGGGTTAGCCGTTGAAAACGCATGAGCGCAAGTGCCAGCATTACCGGGAGCGATACGGCCAGCATCACATCAAAAATGGGGAAGGTTAATGACAGGCTCACCATCCCCAATTGAACCAATCCAATGGCCAGCACCAGATATATTAAATGGATAACCCATAAGTGCGTTATCCAGCGCTTTGCGGTGCCTTCCAGCCAGTAGCTGAGCAATAGTCCTAAGGCCACCGGCAAGGTGTAGTAGCTACCCGCACGTAGTGTGTCCCAGGCCAATGGGTTATCGGCAATGAATTGGCGTGCTGGAGTCTCCGCAAGTAGCATCAGCCCTGAAGCGTAGGCAAACAACGCAATAGACCCGAAACCGCGACGTTCGGGGCCTATTAACGCGAAAATGGTGGCCAGGATAGCGAGTACCAAGACCAACGCGCTGACGCCGAGATCCTGAGCAGAGTCATGGATAACTTGCTTAAGAACCTCTATGCGCTCCATTACCTGGACTTGGCCCCATAAGCCAATACTGGTGTAGTAAGAGTAAAAGCGAAAGGTGAGCGTCTGGCCGACAGCATCTTCTGGTAGGTCAATCATGTGCCATGGCCATCCTGCAAAATCGCCTTTGCCATGATCGTCAAATTCACCATATTGATAGATAAGTTTATCACCTAGATAAACTTGCCCAATCAAATTGATACTGGTGATAAAGAGGACTGGGTCGTTCCAGTCTCCGGCGGGCACTGTAGTGCGTAACCAGAGGTGCTCGTGCCCGTCGCGCCCGGGAGGGTTAGAAGGAGAGTCAATCGACTGCCACCCTGTTGAGTCGCTTAGCAGCCATTCAGGACGTCCATCGGCATCGGAAGGCGAGTCGCCCCAGCGATACTCCCAGCTCTGAAGAGGCTGTGGCTGAGCAGCAGCTTGGAGGCTACTTGGAAGCATCACCAGGATGACCAATAGTAGAAGTAGCTGAGCATAGTGACGTAGGACAAGCCAGCGTGGCAGCATGATGGTCGTACTCACCTCTTAATCATAATACTTCTACTAGCCAGCGCTTCTATCTTGTTCATACACAAGGGCTGGAGCACGAATAAGCAAGTACTTATTTTAGGCGATGGCGATCTCCCATCACTCAAAAAAAGCTGAGGGGTTAAAACGTTGTGGCTGGGGATCTTTCGCCCCAGCCGAATCGTGCTTTATACCAACAATATTAATAGCACTAAGCATGGTCGTATTGAAATAGTACTTTTTAAACGCTCAAGCAGTCATTATTAATCACTACAGCGTTAATTGCCGCCTGCCGCGCCGCCGACGATTCCGCTGCGAAGATTGTTCTCATTGGTGTGGCCTTTTTTAAGGTGATTAGCCACAGTGTCCTCCGGCGAACCGGCCATTTCTCGGAACATGCCCATAGAGCCAAGCAGGGCAGAGGATTCGTAGGGCACAAATACCCGCTCGCCATCTCTCGCCATATTGGGTAATACCTTGATGTAGCTCTGACCGAGCAGGTAGCCCACTACGGTGCGCTTATTCTCTTCGCTATCGCCAATGGCACTAAGCACCAGTTTAATCGATTCCTGCTCACCCTGGGCGCGCAGAATAGCTGACTCTTTGTCACCTTGAGCATTAAGAATTGAAGATTCACGCTGGCCCTGGGCCATGGCAATCGCCGCTGATTTTTCACCTTCAGCTTCGGTCACGGTGGCACGGCGCTTACGCTCGGCGGCCATTTGCAGGCGCATAGCGGTTTCCACTTCTTCCGGCATGGCGATGTCCTGCACTTCGACACGGGATATTTTGACCCCCCATTTAGACGCAGGCTCTTCCATGGCTGCCTGTATTTCGTTATTCACTTCAGCCCGAGACTCAAACAATTTATCCAGCTCCATTTTGCCGACCACCGAGCGCAGCGTGGTTTTCGCCAGTACTTCGACGGCCTGGCTCATATTCTCTACCTCATAGACGGCGCGCTTAGGGTCGATAATTTGGTAGTAGAGCGCACCGTTGATACGCACAGTGACGTTATCCGTGGTAACGACCGGCTGACCGGGGAAATCCATGACCGTTTCGCGGCGGTCGATGCGGGTTTCGTCGGTGGTGATGGCGGTATAGTCCTCACCCATTTTGCGATAACGCAGCATGGTGATTGCGCGGGGCTGTTCGATAAACGGAATAATGATGTTAATGCCGCTTTCTAAGACGCGGTGAAACGAACCTAGGCGCTCAACCACCATCACTTCTGATTGGCGAATTATAATCAGGCCCTTGGAAATGATCAGAACCGCGATCACGACAATAATGAGGCTTATTAATAAGCCTGGGCTTATAGGTAGATCCATGGTTAAGGCTCCTTGCGTTGGGAATTGTCATCTTGCAGGGTGACGTCAGCAGGCTGATGTAGTGTGACCAGCGCAGTGGTACCTTCAAAACGTCTAAATACGACCGGTGTGCCGTCAGGTAGCTCGGTTTCACCGCTATCAAGTACGCGTAAACGGTAGAAGTCGCCGTTGACCTTAATGCCCGTGGCATCATCAAAATCTCGGCGCAGTGTTATGTAGTGATTGCCTTTTTCTACGCCTGTACCTGTTGTGCCATAAGCAACACCGCGGGGAGAGAAGCGCGGACGAATGACCATAATGCAGATCGGCAGCAGTACCCCGGTAAAAACTCCCATGCTGAGCAATTGCCAAGGAAGTGTTAACCCAAGCGCAGTAACGGCCGCTGTTAGCGCAGCGGCAATACCCAGTGCGAGTAGCACCATCGCGCCAGAAGTCAGCTCTGCCAAACTCAGCAACAAGGCGAGTACAAGCCAGCTATAAGCCGGGCTCCAGTCCATAGCAGTGTTACTCCCTCGTGAATGAAAGTGTTAATGACAATTAGGTTAGCGTAACCTAATTATGTGAACTTATCTCGCTTAGGCCGCAAGCGAGTTTTTTGGTGCGAGCATATCCTCTGAAGGGTGCTATCCTGCCTGCCTTTAAAGATAGCGAGCATAAAGGAGAAGGTCGTGTCGGGCGTGGTCTATTGGCTGGATATGGCGGGTGTCATCGTGTTCGCGCTGTCGGGCGTGATTTTGGCGTGCCGGTCGCGGATGGATCCGATCGGCATGCTGGTGCTGGCGGCAGTGACCGGTATTGGCGGGGGCACGCTGCGGGATTTAGTGCTAGGTATCAGGCCGGTCTTTTGGGTGACGGATCCAGCCTACCTGTGGGTGATTTTAGCCACAGTGGGTTTGTCGTTGATGGGCTTTCACTATATCCACCGCCTGTCGAGGGGCTTTTTACCGATCGCCGATGCGTTTGGCTTGGCGCTGTTTACTGTGATTGGTACTCATAAGGCACTGCTGCTGGGCAGCTCGGGCACGGTAGCAGTCTTGATGGGCATGATGACGGGTGTAGCAGGCGGGATGATACGCGATGTGTTGGCTCAACGAGTGCCCATGGTGCTTCGCGAAGAGGTCTACGCGACGGCAGCGATGGCCGGGGGCATCGTATACGTGGCGCTACATGCCCTGGATGCGCCGCTGACCATGGCGATTGCCGCCTCACTGAGCGTCACCCTTGGACTGCGTTTGGCGGCGATCCATTGGCGCTTGGCGTTACCGGTCTTTGCCTGGGTCACGGTGCCGCCGAAACCTCATGATGAGGCGGCATCACCGCTCTCTACGCCGCAAAAAGCCAAAGAGCGGGTGAGGATGATTCGCCGTGAGCGCAAAAAACGCTAAGGGCGAATCGGAAGAGACTACCGATTAGGGCTTAGGGAGCGGTTCGCCTCCCGCCAGCGGTCAAACCAGCGGCGTGGTTGAAAAACGCGCAAGGTTGGTTCGCTGTCCTCCAGTTCGACCCCTAATCCAAACACGCCAAGGCGGGCATAAAGCGCGCCGTTTGCGCTGCGGTTGGCCAGAGTGACATCAGAAAGCAGCAGCAGCGGGCCACCGGTGAGCGCCAAGTCCCTAAGGCTGATCTGCTCGCCGCTGATTTCTAGCTGCGCGATGCCTTCTATATCGTGAACATTCAGCAGTCGCCCAAGCCAGTCGCTGTCCCTTGCACGGGCTAAAAATAGCCGGGCAAGTAAGCCAGTATCGCGCATCTCAAGGCGTAGCTGGCTGGCTAGACGGATAGGGTCTTGCCACGCCAGCTGCGCATCCAACATGGAAAGCGTTACCCACCAACCGGCATCCGGCGAACCGTTTTCACTCTGGCGATTAACATTCTCCAGGCGTAATACAGAATTATTGGCGGTGAAGCGACGTGTTTCCAGGTCTCCCTCGGTTAGCTCTAGATAGAGGTGCAAATCGCCGCGTAGCCGCTGATCCAGCAACGCTAACTCTGCGCCAAAGGCACGCAGGGTGATTTCGCCTTGGGCGTTTAAACCTTCCAGCAGCCACTCGCTTTCCAGGCTGGCTTGCCCGTCCAGCAACCTAATACCCGCGCCTTCGGGCAGGTAGCGGTTGTAGCGGGTGAAATCGGGCACCTCAGTAATTGGCAGCGCGATGCGGGTGATAAAGTGCTCCGGCTGGGGAGATTCAAGCACATCGCTGAAGCGCTCGGTTTGCGTGGTGAGAGCAAAGTGGCGACCTTCCAGGTGCGGGCTATCATCACCTTGGTGACTCAAAGCAAAGCGGGGGATGCCAAGCGAGAGCTGGGCCTGCTCGGTACTATCCAATTGGGCGGTAAGCTCACCACGCCCAGTGGCGAGATAGTCTAAAAACGAGACTTCTAGCTGGTCGGCGTTGACCCGCAGCCGTGTGGGTGCCAGCAAGCGGTTATCGCGAAAGGCGCCCTGAGCGAAGAGTTGGCCTTCGCCCGCGATGGCCAAGCCATGTGCATCCGGTAGAAAAGCATTTAAAAAGCCTAGCCGCTGCACGCTTCCTTCCAGTGAAAACTGACCGCTTGGCACGTTCGCTTGGCGTTGAAAACGACCGTTATCGAGCACTAATATGCTCTCTAAGCGCTCGCTAGGCAGGTCAGCATCGGCCACTTGCCAGCTCAACCGGGTGCCGCTGATATTCAGCGCTGAGCCATCCACCTCCGCCTGTTGAATGGGGAGGAAAAGCTGCATATCGCTGGTTAACGTGCCGACTTGTTCGCCGCGCTGCCAGCGAGTGGTCAGTCCGCTGCCGGCTAAATGCACCTCTCCGCTGAGCTGCTCCGACGCCATGGTGAGCTGGCCGTGGCTGGCGGCTTGCCCGCCAAGCAGTTGTAGTGGCGCGGGGGTAGGTAAAATGGCGTTTAAATAGGGTTGCAAAACGTCGATATTGGGCAGGCGTGCAGATCGCCAGCTTAATGTTGCAGATGCCTCTTCGCGGGCTGTTTGTGGGTCTTGAGGGCTCGATGCCACGATGTTGATGTCGGCTTCATCGAGCAATAGACGCTCTTGGTGGTGCAACGTGGCGTCGGTAAAGTTAAGCGTTGCTTCAATAACTTCTTGTGGCGTTAGCTGGGCATCTAGTGAGCCGCTACCTTGGGCAATGAATTCACGTGTATCTGCTGCCAGTGTCGGCGCTTGAACACTCAGTTGGGCGTCATAAAGGCGCGATTGGCGAATACTCGCCGCGGCCTCAATTTGGCCATGGCCGGAAAGGTGAATGCCTTTTGGTTCAGAGCTCTCTCCTGCAGCTATCTGTGCTTCAGTAGCCTCTCCTTCAGTACCTTCTCCTGCATAATTTTGTCCTTCTACACCTGGTGAAATATATCGATCCAGCATATCCATTCGGGTGATATCGCCTTGCAAGGCGAGTGTTGCTGAGGTGGGAAGGTCGAGTAGATCCAGGCGCTTATTGGGAATTTGGGTAGCAAGGCGTAGCTCGCCGTGCTCTGCGTAAGGAGACGTGTCGGCTAGCTCAACATCGGCTAGCTGCGTTGAAAAATGTAGTTGATCGTTCTCAACCGCCAAGCGCACTTGGCCCTCACCCGTAGCCGTATGGCGAGGCGGAGGGGCATCCGGCAGTATCCAGCGAGGCGAGTCAGTTGGCGCACGTAAGCGCTGCTCATCCACGGTTAAGCGCAGCACGGGTGCGTCCAACATAAGTTCGCTACCGGGTCGTAACTTGCCAGCGATTAGCTCCAGTTCTCCCGTCAGTGCCCCGCGCCCCTCCAGGGTTAGCCAGGGCAAGGCATCCAGGTAGGGCATAAAGACATCCCAGGCATCCGCCTGGGCATCCAAATGAAGCTGTGCGGAGAGCGCTGCCAGTAGGTCGGGGTTCAACTCGCCGCTGTTAACATTGACAGGGGTTATCGTTTTGAGCGACGCATCAGCGTTAAGATTGATAGCGCGCACCAGGGTTGCTTGATCGCTTAGGCGAACTAAACGACCATTAGTGATAGCGAGAGAAACATGAGGGATCGCGAGTGTGTCGCGACTTAAGGTGGTCTCTGCGACTTGTAGCTCGCCGTCGGCTTCAAGTGCGATGTCACCAACGGTCAGGCGGCGAATACCCACAGCATCGAGTGCATCGATATGCAGCTCGCCGCGCAACAGGGCCAGTAGCGAGAGCGAAAGGGTGGCGCGTTCAGCCTCAATCGAAATCGGCAGCGCCTCATCTTCACGAGCTAGATACAGCCCCTCTACTTCCCAGCGGCCTGGGTGTCGGCTAATACCTTGCTCCCAGCGAATATCGATGCCCTCAAATTGTGAAATGTGCGCGGGCAGCCACTGGCTATTAAGCAGCCAATAGCTGCCCGCCACCCAAACCAGGATGATAAACAGTAGGCCAATCAATACCCTCAGCAGCAGGCGAGGTAGGTGATTTTTACGAGTGTTCGCGTCTGGCATAGTAGCTTCCCTAGCAGATAACTCCTGTTGGGGCGTGTTTTATGGCATTATGCGCGGCGTTGGGCAGTGACGGGTTTTCGATTTCAACGCTAGGCAGGCAACAAACGCCATGTTCAAGGATTTTTACACGCAGCGCGGAGAGTATGTAGTGATCTCTGCAGAGCAGGCCAGTCGCTTCGCCAAAGGCGTGGCGGGTGACTACAACCCTATTCATAACCCGGATGCACGCCGTTTTTGTGTGCCCGGTGATCTACTGTTTGTACTGATACTCACAAAGTTTGGGTTGTCGCGGCAAATGGAATTTCGTTTCACCAACATGGTGGGCGCTGACACGCCGCTGAAGTTTAGTGAAGCAGACGACGGCACTCTTCACGTTAGCGATGAGAGCGGTAAATGTTATTTACAGGTAGTGCGTAGTGGCGACATTACCCACGATCCCGACGTGGTGGAAGCCTTTGCGCGTTGCTATGTAGCATTTTCAGGCAAAAATTTTCCACACTATCTCAAACCGCTGATGGAAGAGCATGGGGTCATGTTTAACCCCAAACGCCCACTGGTGATCTACGATAGTATGGGATTTTCACTCGAGCGTCTGGATGGCTTTTCGCCTGGCTTAACGCTGAACCACTCTTCGCTAGAGGTGCACGGTAAGCGTGCCGATGCGCTGCTGGAGTTCTCGATTGAGTCAGCCGGGGAGGCCGTTGGAGTGGGCTCTAAAAAGCTGGTCGTGAGCGGCCTTTGCGACTACGACGCCGATGAAATGGCCGCTATTGTAGAGGAGTTTTATCGTCTCAAGGCCGCCTACGAATCGGCCTAGTGGTCAGTGGGCAGGTATCAACCCGCCAATGGCATTACATCGACTTCGACTTCCAGACGGTGCTCGCCGCCCCCGTTCATAACGCCTTTGAGCGGGGCGACATCGGCGTAATCCCGCCCCCAGGCCAACACCGGATGTTGCTCGCCAGCCACGGTGCCGTTGGTGGGGTCTAGGGCAAGCCATCCCCATTCGGGAATCCAGGTAGCCAGCCACGCATGGGAAGCATCTGCGCCTATAAGTCGTGCTTGCCCAGGCGGCGGCTGAGTTTCTAAATAGCCGCTGACATAGCGTGCGGCGAGGCCTACTGAGCGCAACGCCCCAATCGCCAGGTGAGCAAAATCCTGACAGACGCCGCGCCGGTTGGCGAGTACCTCGCTTAGCGGTGTCGCTAGCGTTGTAAAGCTGGGGTCATACTCAAAGGTTTTGTAAATCAGTTCATTAAGCGCTAAAGCTGCCTCAACTATCGGTCTGCCTGGGGTAAAGCAGCTGTGGGCAAAGCTGGCTAGCTCGTCGTTACGGCGAATAAACGGCGAGTCGAGGCGGTAAAGTTGAATGTCAAAGCTTTTGTTTTGGCCAAGCTGCTGAGCAGCCTGTTCCCACGTAGTTGAGCTGGTTGGTAGCGCCGCTAAGGGTTGCGTGCTCAGTGGCGTGACTACCGTCACATCTAGCGTTTGATGGACATCCTCCATGGCGAAATAGAGCACTCGATTACCGAATACATCGCGGCGCTCCATCTGCACCTGCGGCGCGGGGCTTATCTGCAGTTCCGAGGCACCACACTGCTGGTGCGGCGTTCTGCGGGGCAGCACCCGCGCTTCACTATGGCAAAGTGTGACCGGGGCGCTGTAGTGGTAGCGGGTGGTATGGCGCAGCGTGTAGTTCATGCATCGGCCTCCATGCTGACTAACTGGCGCGGCCGCTCCACGTGGCTGAAATGGCTCTGGCTAATGGCTTCAGAAAGCGCGTTTAAGGGTTCAATCAACGCATCCAGCAGTTGCTCTAGGGCATCTTGCGCCTCTGGCGTATCGGCCAAGTGGCTTAATCGATCAATATCGGCCAAGTGTAGCGCGGCATTGGCCTGAATTAACAACCGTCGCTCAGCGTTGCGGTAGGGCGATGAGCTACCGGGCAGGCGATCCATCTGACGCTCAATGCGCTTGAGCATATAGCCCACCGAGCGGGGATTGGTTTCATCAAACAGCAGTAGATCCAGAATCGCCGCAGGGTGAAGCTCGCTGCGGTAGCGGCGGCGATAGGCGGTAAAGTTATCGGTGGTGGCGAGCACCACTTCCCACAACGCTAGCCCCGGCGAATGCGGCGCATTGAGAGTAAGCTTGAGCAGCGACAGCAGCCCCAGCACGCGATCCAGGAAGCGGCCGATATCCATAAACCGCCAGCCGTAGTGATGCGGCATGGTTTCGTTACACAGCCCGAAGAAGGCAGCTAGCTGAGCAGACAGCCCTTCACAGGCGCGCCGCGCCGCGCTGGCCCCTAAGCTGGGGTTAAAGGTGGCCATGCGCTGACGCAGTTGGTGCACCACCCGCCAGGAGTCGTCGCCTAAATGGTCGCGCACGCTGCGTGCGTTGCGCATCAACTGTGCAAAAAGTGGCTGCAATGCCTGGGGATCTACGTCATCAAATTGGGCCAGCAGCGCGGTGCGCTTTAGATCAAAGCCAATCAGCGGTGCCTGTAGCCGCAGTTCGTCCTCTTTGTTTAGCGTGGTGATATCCAGCGCTAGCAGGAGTTCATCGAGCAGTTGATCGGCGATCTCATCCTGGTCGTACTCCATCAGCCTGAGCAGCGCTTCTCGCAGCAGTCGCGCACGGGTGTCTAATCGCTCTCCGTAACGGCCTAACCAGAATAGGCTTTCGGCGACTCGACTGGGTAGGTCAGTGCCGTCACGGGTAGCCACCACCGGGCCACGGGCCTGACGGAGCTGGCTAACGTGGGGCTGGGGAGAGGCCGCCGTAACCCAAACATCCTTAACGATGGTGCTGCTTAGGGATGGCAAGCCAGGCTCACCAACCCAGGCTAAACCTCCGGGCATTACTTGGTACTCGCCTGCCGCACTATTTTTAGCGGCAGTGCTGCTTTTTGTAGTGGCATTGGGTGTGCGTGTCACAAAGCAGCGAAGATTGAGCGTGGTGGGCTCCAGATGCTGCAGGTGGCTATCAAAAACCGGCGCAGTGGCTGGTTTCGTCGTGGCATCGGCGTTGGGCAGTAGCAGGGTCTCACCCAGCAGATGCTCGCACAGCATCGGTAAGTAGTCCGCTAACACCGGAGCTTCCAAAATGCCCACCCCCAAGGCGTTAGATAGCGCCACGCCGCCTGCGCGCATGGCCTGTAGAAGCCCAGGTACGCCCAACTGCGAATCGCCGCGTAGTTCCAACGGGTCGCAGTAAGCGTCGTCGCAGTGGCGCAGTATCACATCCACTGGCTGCAAACCGCCCAGGGTGCGCAGCCACACCTGGGTATCACGAACGACCAAATCCTGGCCTTCAACCAGCGCAATATTAAGGTAGTTGGCTAGATAGGCGTGCTCAAAATAGCGTGGGCTCCCCGGCCCCGGCGTTAATAAGATAAGCGTGGGGTTATCACGATGCTGATAGGCCATGGCGATCAGCGTGCGGTGGTGTAGGTCAAGAAAACCCGCTAACCGCTTTAATGGCGCATTGCGGTACATATCCGGCAGGGCGCGGGCCATCAGTATGCGGTTTTCAAGCGCAAGGCCAGTACCGGATGGCGCCTGTAGTCGGTCTGCCATCACCCGCCACTGGCCCTGAGTATCCTGAATCACATCCACGCCGTGAAAAACAATCGGCGCGCGGTCATTGGGTAACGACTGGTGGCAGGGCAGTAATAAATGCGCTGAGACGAGCAGTTCCTGGGTGGGTAGCAGCCCCGCCTCAAAGAGCGTTTTGGGCCCATAGATATCGTCGTAGAGGGCGCTCAGCAGACGACTGCGCTGTATTAACCCTGCTTCTAATGCATGCCACTGTGCTTCATCAATCACCCAGGGTAGCGGGTCGAGCCGCCACGAACGCCCCTGGGTTTCATCATGCATATTAAAAATTACGCCGTTTTCAGCTAATAGGCGCTGAATCTCGTCATGCTGCTGGTGACGCCCCGTCGGGCCCAAGCCTTCTAATGAGCCGATTAAGTTTTGCCAGCCAGGGCGTAACTGCCCCTGGCCATCGAGCATGGCGTCAAACGTGCCGGGCTGTCCCTTGCCTAGCTGGTGTAAGTAATCCTCAACGAGCCCGTTAGCCACGGGCGCGAGAAGTGAGGGAGAGACAGGGGCCGTCATTATCCTTGTAATCCTGAGAAGTAGGTGGCGGATTATCCTGTACTGGGCGCTAAGAGAAAAGCATTAGCTTAGGAAACCTCTGATTCACTATTGCGCTTGCCCATACTGCGTTGAAATTAGACTCAAAATGCTCATTTACCCATGTAAACTCCGCTTTTTCGACTAATTTCGCCTTGTCTGGCCTGCGCTCATGACGTTAATCAGAGGCTCCTTAGTTAAAAATGTTAGCTAGGCGTCCAACGCAGGTCGAGGGTCTGCGGCAGTTCCAGGCTTGGGGTTTCCAGCTTGGGAACCTGATGGCCATGGCGATGACCGCTGTCACTAAAACGCCCCAGTCTTCGCGCTTCGGCTTCAAACGCATTGACCGGGAAGGTATCGAAATTACGCCCTGTGGGGTGCACCACGTAGTAAGTGCAGCCCGCCACTGAGCGCTGGTTCCAGGTGTCGATCACATCAAACACCAGCGGCGCGTGAATGGGAATTTGCGGATGCAGCGCCGAGGGCGGCTGCCAGGCGCGGTAACGCACCCCGGCCACCGCTTCGCCGTTTCTGCCGGTAGCTGAAAGGGGCACCCGGCGGCCGTTGCAGGTCACCACATAGCGGTCACCGCTCATACCGCTGACTTTGACTTCCAGGCGTTCCACTGAGGAGTCGACGTAGCGTGCAGTGCCGCCAGCGGAGGCTTCTTCGCCCAATACATGCCAGGGTTCGATGGCTTGGCGCAATTCGATATCCAGCATGGGGGTGTGCAAGCGACCGTGTAGCGGGAAGCGAAACTCCAGAAAGGGGGCGAACCACTCCAGGTCAAAATCGAAGCCGTGGTGGCGCAAGTCACTCAGTACGTCGTCAAGGTCACTCCACAGATAGTGGGGCAGCATCCAGCGATCCTGTAACGCGCTGCCCCAACGCACCGGTTTGGCCCGGTAGGGCGTTTTCCAGCAGCGGGCTACCAGTGCGCGGATCAGCAGCATCTGCATCAGCCCCATACGGGCGTGGGGCGGCATCTCAAAGCCGCGGAGTTCCAGTAAGCCAAGGCGACCGCTGTCGCTATCCGGCGAATAGAGCTTGTCGATACAGAACTCGGCGCGGTGAGTATTGCCGGTTAAGTCGGTGAGCAGGTGGCGCAATAAGCGATCGACCAGCCAAGGCTGTACCACTTCCCCTTCGGGCATTTGTTGAAGGGCGATTTCCAGCTCATAGAGGGCTTCATGGCGAGCTTCATCCACCCGCGGGGCTTGGCTGGTGGGGCCAATAAACAGACCTGAAAACAGATAAGACAGACTCGGGTGGTGCTGCCAGTAGGTGACTAAACTGGCGAGCAGATCCGGACGACGCAAAAACGGTGAGTCGTCAGGCGTCAACCCGCCCAGGGTGACGTGGTTGCCACCGCCGGTGCCGGTATGGCGCCCATCCAGCATAAATTTCTCGGTGCCCAGGCGGGTTTTTCGCGCTTCTTCATACAGCCGTTCGGTTTGTGCCACCAGGGTTTGCCAACTGGCCGCGGGCATAATGTTCACTTCGATCACGCCGGGGTCAGGGGTGATCATAAAGTTTTCCAGGCGCGGGTCTCTCGGCGGTGAGTAACCCTCTACCATAACCGGGCAAGCGAGTTCCTTAGCGCACTCCTCAACGGTACTCAGTAGGTCAAGGTAGTGCTCTAAGCTGGTCAGCGGCGGCAGGAAAATATGCAGGCGGCCATCCCGCGGTTCCACACATAGACTGGTGTGAATGACGCTACTTTCCCGGTCGATGTTTGCCCGTGGCTGCTGTTGAACGGCTTCGCCTTCCGGATGCGATGGGCTAGGGTGGCTTGAGCGACCCAGGCGTTCGGCATCGCTGATATGCAGCTGTTCGGCGTTGCGGCGGGCGACTTCGCCGTGAATATCGCCCAGTTCAGGCCGGGGGGCGAACAGCGATTCAGGCTGTGGCTGCTCCTCTGGGTCGGCCCAGGGCAGCGCTGAAAGCGGTAAGCGTAGGCCCATGGGCGAGTCACCGGGCACCAGGAATAAGTGGTCGCGCTTGAGCGGCCAGCGGCCGCTCTCCCAGCGGTGAGCTTGGCTGATCGAGTGGCGCAGCGGCAGGGCGTAGCCCACCACTTCGTCCAAGCCTTGCTCTAACAAACGAGCTAAACGGTGGCGTTCGGCGTCATCTTTGAGATTGGCTTCCCGCGGATCCACATTGACGGGCAGCGACTGCTCTTTCCAGAGGTAGTAGTAGGCATCCTCAAACGCCGGAATCCAGTAGCGTTCCGCCACCCCCAAGCGTTCGCTAAGGGCCTTGGTGAAGCGATGCGCCATCGCATTATCAACGTCTACCTTGGGGGCGCCTTCCATACAGGCCAGCCACTGGGGATCTCGCCATAGCGGCACGCCATCTTTACGCCAGTAGCAGGCTAGCGCCCATCGGGGCAGCGGTTCACCGGGGTACCACTTGCCCTGCTGTTGCTGAATGGCGCTGCCGGGCGCATAGGCGGCCTGCAGCCGGGTTAGTAGTGCCTCGGCGCGTTCGCGCTTGTGCTCGCCTAGCGCTTCGGTGTTCCACTGTGGGCTCTCCATATCGTCGATGGATACGAAGGTGGGTTCGCCCCCCATGGTGAGGCGTACGTCCTGCTGCAAGAGTTCGGCGTCCACTTGGTCTCCCAAGGCGCAGATGCGCTGCCACTGTTCATCGCTATAGGGCTTGGTGACCCGTGGATCTTCATGGATGCGCTCGACCTCCATGGTGACATCAAAAGTGACTTCACACTTATCCGAAAATCCGGTGATGGCCGCGGCGCTACCGGTCGTCGGAGTGGCGGCGAGGGGAATGTGTCCTTCGCCAGCGAACAGGCCCGAGGTGGGGTCGAGACCTACCCAGCCAGCGCCGGGCAGGAAGACTTCGGTCCAGGCGTGCAGGTCGGTGAAGTCCACCTCGCTGCCGCTGGGGCCGTCCAGCGCTTTAACATCGGGTTTGAGCTGAATGAGATAGCCGGACACAAAGCGTGCAGCGAGGCCCAGATGGCGGAAAATCTGCACCAGCAGCCAGGCGCTGTCGCGGCAGGAGCCGCTGGCGAGTGTCAGTGTTTCTTCGCAGCTCTGAACCCCGGGCTCCAGGCGCACCAGATAGCCGATGTCGTCCTGTAGACGTTGATTAAGCGCGACCAGGAAGTCGACGGTGGTAGTTGGTTCGCGGGGCACGGCTTTGAGCCACTCCAACAGCCGCGGCCCTGACTCGGTGATTTCAAGATAGGGGCTTAGTTCTTGGCGCAGCGCTTCTGGGTAAGCAAAGGGAATCGTTTGCGCAATATCGTCCAAGAAGAAATCGAACGGGTTAATCACCGTCATCGGGGCGATTAGCTCGACGGCAATGGTTAGCTCTTTGCGGGGTTCAGGGAACACCACTCGGGCATTGAAGTTGCCAAACGGATCCTGTTGCCAGTTTAAAAAGTGGTCATCGCCGGAGAGTTTGAGCGAGTACGCTTCGATATGAGTGCGGCAATGGGGCGCCGGACGCAGCCGAATAACATGGGGCGAAAGACGCACCGGACGGTCAAAGTGGTAAGTCGTACGATGATACAAGGCAACGCGAATGGTCATGGGCCACCCTCAAAAGAGCCGCTATTAATCGGCTGGTCGGTTGGGTTAAGGAATAACCGAACGTTTCGCAAGTATCGTTCCACTTTTACTATTTTGCAGCCGCTATCTTAACTAAGACGTTTAACTAAAGTGGAAATCGCGTTATGCACCAACTTGATGCCACTTGTGCGCACCAAGATAGGGCGTAAAGGCGCTTTAAGTAGCTCTTGCTCCCTGTCACGTAGTGTTTAAGTAAGCGAGCGTTGAAATATCGCAAAAGATGGTACGCATTTTGCTCTCAATTGTTTGATTGTTTTGCACGCGGCAGGCCTACACTGAGCATTAAGCAAGTTGCCGCTTACACCCCCAGCGCCAGGAGAGCGCCCATGAGCCAAGTGAATTGGAATAACTATGCGTGTCGTGATTACTACGATGAGCTGATGGCCGCACCCGGACAGCCACGTGACTCTGCGGGTGAGTTGTGCAACATGTTGGCAAGGTTCAGCGCCGAGGAGTTAGCTGAGCGGAAAACAGCGGCGGAGATCGCGATCCGTACCATGGGGATTACCTTCACCGTCTATTCTGAAGGCGCGATGATTGATCGCGCCTGGCCCTTTGATATTGTGCCGCGGATTATTCCCGCCAGTGAGTGGCGTAAAACCGAGGCGGGCCTTAAACAGCGCGTGCAGGCACTGAATCTATTTATCGATGATCTCTACCACGATCAAAAGGTCATTAAGGACAAAGTGTTGCCTGCCGAGGTGCTGGCACAGTCGGTTAATTTCCGCCCCCAGTGTGTCGGCATTAATCCCCCTCACGGCGTATGGGCCCATGTGTGTGGCTCCGACCTCGTACGCGATGGCGATGGGACGCTCTACGTGCTGGAGGATAACTTACGCATTCCTTCCGGCGTCTCCTACATGCTGGAAAACCGCAATGTCACCAAGCGGGTGCTGCCGGAGCTGTTTGCCTCAGGCAAAATTTTGCCTGTTGATGATTATGTCGCTCAGCTATACGACATGCTGGCGGCGATGTCGCCAAGGCACGGGGATGACCCCCAGGTAGTAGTACTAACCCCTGGGATCTACAACTCTGCCTACTTTGAGCACGCCTATCTTGCCCAACAAATGGGTGTCGAGCTGGTGCAGGGAAGTGATCTACTCGTTGATGACGATGATGTGGTGTACATGCGCACCGTGGAAGGGCTGCGTCGGGTCGATGTTATTTACCGCCGGGTAGACGATGAGTTTCTCGACCCGGAAGCGTTTAATCCTGAATCCATGCTGGGGGTAGCGGGCCTAATGCGTGCCTGGCGGGCAGGGAAAGTAGCACTCGCCAATGCGCCGGGTGCCGGTGTGGCGGATGACAAGGTCGTTTACGCCTTCGTTCCCGCGTTGATTCGCTACTACCTCGACCAAGAGCCGCTGATCCCCAACGTGCCCAGCTATCTGTGTATGTTCGAGGACGACCGCCGTTACGTACTTGACCACCTGGATGAACTGGTAGTGAAACCGGCCAATGAGTCAGGGGGCTACGGCATGCTGATTGGCCCACGTTCAACCAAAGAGACCCGCGAAGAGTTTGCCCGCTTGATAGAGGCGAATCCGCGCAACTATATGGCGCAGCCCACCCTGGCACTATCAACTACGCCTACGCTGGCGAATGGCTTGGCGCAGCCGCGCCATGTGGATTTACGCCCGTTCATACTCTCGGGTCCTGAAATTCATGTCACCACCGGGGGCTTAACACGGGTGGCATTGGTTGAAGGGTCGCTAGTGGTGAACTCTTCACAAGGTGGCGGCAGTAAAGATACCTGGATTGTAGAAACCGACGATAAGGCGGCAGCGGCCGCGGTGAAAGGAGTCTAATGCCATGCTGTCACGCGTTGCAGAGAACCTCTACTGGATGGCGCGCTATATCGAACGAGCGGAAGATACAGCGCGCTTACTGAGCGTCAATAGCCACCTTATGCTCGATTTGCCGGGTCGCTTACCGCTTGGTTGGGCACCGCTTATCGAAATGACCGGCAGTCTGGAAGCCTTTACCGCACGCCATACCGACTTTGATGAACGCAATGTCGTGCACTTTTTATGCGCCGATACCGACAATGATATTTCGATTATCTCCGCGCTTGCCAGTGCCCGTGAGAACCTCAGAACCACCCGGGATGTGGTGCCCCGGGAGATTTGGGAAGAGGTTAACCAGCTCTATCTGAGCGTCGCCGATCATGCCGAAAACGGTGTTAGTCCACGCCGTCGCGATAGCTTTCTTAAAAGCGTTATTCGTGGCTGCCAGACGCTGACGGGCTTGATTGAAGGCACGCTAAGCCATGGCCCTGCGCGCACCTTTATTGAGCTGGGGCGCCAGTTAGAGCGGGCCGATATGACCACCCGTATTGTGGATGTGCGCTCCGCCAGTCTGCTGCCGCAAAACCCTGAAGAACTGCTACCGTTTGAGAACCTGCAGTGGATGAGCGTGCTCAAGTCGCTAACTGCTTACCAAATGTACCGCCAGCAGGTGCGCTTGCGCGTGCGTGGCCCCGATGTATTGCGCTTTTTGCTGCAGGATCCTAACCTGCCGCGCTCGATTGCCTGCAGCCTCGAAACCCTGGGTCATGAGCTGTCCCTACTGCCACGCCAGGATCGTCCGGCGGCAACCGTTTCGCTGGTGCGCGCCGATGTGGTAGATGCCGATATCCAGGCGCTGGCGCATTCCCCCCGCAAGCTGCACTTGTTTATCGACGAGTTGCAGATCGGCTTTGCCGCTATCCACGATACGCTTAGCGCAACCTACTTTGTGAATGACGACAGCGTGCCACGCGTCACACATACCCAAACCCAGAGTCAGAGCCAGAGTCAAAGCCACGCGGGGGATAACGATAACGACTAACCGGCGGGAGAGTCGTGCCCTAGCGGGCTGGCGGCCTGCACGATTTGATGCAGGTATGCCAGCTTCTCGCGCACCGCCGGGGCAAGCACTCCTGGGGCCAAATCGAGCAGGCCCATATCCCGGTTGAGCTCATTCACCGCCATCCCTACCTGATGAAAGGCAATCAGCATGCTCTCCAGACTGCCGTCGTACTCAACGTGGGTAATGCCCATGTGCAGTGCGGTATCCAACACGGCGACCATATCCAGGTAATAGGCAAATGTTTCGGCAAAATCTTCCCAGGGGTGCATGGTGGCGTAAGCGGAGATGAAGTAATTAGGCCAGTCGCTGGGCGCCCCCTGCTGGTAGTAGCGCTCTAACGCTTCAGCATAGGTTGGCCGGTGGTGGTTGCCAAATACCGCACGGCAATTCTCTTCATCGCGATCCTTAACCAATACATCCCAGTAGTAGTGGCCGATCTCGTGGCGGAAGTGACCAATCAGCGTGCGGTGGGATTCATTCATATCGACCCGCAGGCGCTCGCGCTCAACGTCGTCGGCTTCTTTGACGTTGATGGTGATATGGCCCGATGCATGGCCGGTATACACCTTTTCTTGCTTGGCAGTGGAGCGCCATAAGCCCTGGTCGGGCAGGGCATCGGCCATAAATGAGAAGCTTAATGGCACACTAATGTCATCGTCTTTGGTGCCGTGGGGAAGTTTAAGTAAATCCAGGGTATGAAAAAGGCGCCGTTTCGCCGCCTCTAGTGCCGCCCAGCGTTCGCGATGGCCGGCAATATTGAGGTCGGGTATGACTTCGTTGTAACGACAGCAGTCGCAGAGCGTGTCTGCTTGGCCGTGCTCCATCACCACCAGACGGTTGCACACATTTTCAACGGCGTAGTTGTGGCACTTCAGTAGCGCCGTATCGCAACCTGGGTGAGTACAGCGATAGCCACCGTTATCCATAGGCTCAATGGCCACGATATTGCTACAAGCAGGGCACCAGCCTACTTGTGACTGACAGGCAAGGCAGTGGGTGTTTTCGTAGAACAGCGGATTGCCACAGCGGCAGCTAAAGGTCTGCATAGATAAATCCCTGTGTTTAAACACGAGCTTTCGCCGCGGGCGATCCGCAAGTCTGCGGCACACTGATTAGCCGAAGCATAGCCAGCGCGACGCTACAATGGAAAGGCTAATTGACGTCTTGCTACAGATTTTGTTTACTCACGAGATACTTAGTTGACGTTAACGTCAACTTGCTGCTATACCCTGTGTACTTGTCTTACCGCGATGAATTTTAAAAACAGCTTTTTTAACACTCGCACCCATAACAACCACAACCATAAATAGGAGCAATGCTATGTCCGTTCGCGAAATTCCCATGTATATCGATGGTCAGCCCGTGAAGTCGCAAAGCCAGGAATGGCGCGACGTGGTCAACCCCGCGACGCAAGAGGTGGTGGCTCGTGTGCCGTTCTGTACCGCTGACGAAGTGGAGCGTGCCATCAGCAGCTCTAAAGAGGCGTTCAAGGAGTGGCGTAAAGTGCCGCTGGGTAAGCGCATGCGCATTATGCTCAAGCTGCAGGCGCTGATTCGCGACAATACCGCTGAACTGGCGGCACTTATCACCGAGGAGCACGGTAAAACCCTGCCCGATGCGGAAGGCGAAGTGGGGCGTGGTCTGGAAGTGGTAGAGCACGCTTGCTCGATTACCTCGCTGCAGTTGGGTGAATTAGCTGAGAATGCGGCCAATGAGGTGGACGTTTACACCATGCACCAACCGCTGGGTGTGGGGGCGGGGATTACTGCCTTTAACTTCCCGATTATGTTGCCCTGCTTTATGTTCCCGCTGGCGATTGCCACCGGTAATACCTTTGTTCTTAAGCCCTCCGAGCAAGATCCAAGTTCCACCATGCGCTTAGTGGAGCTAGCCCACGAAGCGGGTGTCCCTGCGGGCGTACTCAACGTGGTGCACGGTGGCCCAGACGTGGCCAACCAAATCGCTGATCATCAGGATATCAAAGCGCTCTCGTTCATCGGCTCCACCCACGTAGGGTCACTGCTGTATAATCGGGCAGCAGCAGCGGGCAAACGTATGCAGGCGATGATGGGCGCCAAGAATCACTGTGTGGTGATGCCCGATGCTAACCGTAGTCAGGCGATCAATAACCTGCTGGGCTCAGCCTTTGGCGCTGCGGGCCAACGCTGCATGGCAAACTCGGTGGTGGTACTGGTCGGGGAGGCGCGCGAGTGGTTAAGCGATATTGTCGATGCGGCGCGAGCAATGAAAGTAGGCCCAGGCACCCAGCTCGATGCGGATTTGGGACCACTGGTGTCTCCCGCTGCCCGTGACCGTGTACTGCGGTTAATCGATGCAGGGGAGAAAGAGGGCGCCAAACTGATGGTCGATGGTCGTAAGGTCGAGGTAGAGGGTTACCCCAACGGTAACTTCGTGGGGCCGACCCTGTTTGCCGATGTAACCGCCGATATGACGATTTACCGGGAAGAGATTTTTGGCCCCGTGCTGTGTGTGGTCAGTGTTGAAACCCTGGATGAGGCGATTGCCTTTATCAATGCCAATCCTAACGGCAACGGTACCTCCATTTTTACTAACTCAGGCTGGGTTGCGCGCCGGTTTGAAACCGATATCGACGTTGGACAAATTGGTATTAACGTGCCAATCCCTGTACCGGTCGCATACTTCAGTTTCACTGGTTCAAGGGCTTCAAAATTGGGAGATTTGGGCCCTAATGGTAAGCAGGCGATTGCGTTCTGGACACAAACAAAAACGGTGACAGCGCGTTGGTTTGAACCAGAAAATGTTTCCAGCGGTATCAATAGCACAATTTCACTGGGCTAAAGAACGCTTCCTGTATTAACGAAAATTGGCCCTGTATAAAAAACAGGGTCAATTGACGGAAGCTTACTGGCTGTTCTGGCTTAAAAATTATCGAATAAAGGCAGGCTTTCTTCGAGCAGTTGCTCGATGGGGCCGAGCTGGCTTTCATGTAACACTAAAAGCGACTCCTCATGTATGAAGTTGTCAGCGGATGGAACCAGCAGGGCGAACTCACCCTCTTCAAGGTGAAATTCGTGTATTTCACGCATACCCAGCGGTGTCATGCACTGCGTGCAGCGGTAGTTGTCATCTTCGCCATAAATCAGCCGGTGGTACATCTTAAACAGCGTATATAGAGCTAAACCGCCTTCAAATGCTGGCCATCTCGCTGGTGTTTCGCGAATGTCGCTATTTAGATCTTGCCCCTCGGCTTCGGCCTCTGCAATGGCATCGGCGAGTGGCGCAGCAAGAATGGCGTTTTTGTCAGCAGGGAGCGGCGTGTTGTGCTTCGAGGCGTGTTCGAAGTCCTGTACCGCGCGCTTGAAGTCAGACACTCCGCCGAGGGAGTAGTCGACATGCTGTAGGTCTTCTGGCTCAAAGCCGCCGTTTTCCCAGCCATGGATAACACGGAGTGTCATTTGACCCCGTTTCATTGGGCGGGCAAGCAACATATGCAGCATGATACGAATGTGCAGCTGACGCTCATCGGTATCATTTTCGAACGCTCGATAGGGGTCAGCAAACAGCTCATGCAGCCGACCAGGGGTATGTTCCTTGGCTTCTTTTTGGTTCATGGCAGTGTCCCTTTGAACGAACTGTTTATTAAGAGTAACGCGCGGTTTTTATCACAGATCGATGTATCAGTATGGCGAGTAGGGCGGCTGATTAAAAGCACCTTAATTTAGCTTTTTGTTAACATCAGCTAAACCTTTTTTACCAGATATTTAAATTTAACAATAAAGAGGTGAGTATGTCTGCATCATTAAGTCGTTTTAACGTGCCTGAAACACTGGATAATCTGCCGGAAGATATACGCAGTACCATTTTAGCGGTTCAGGAAAAAGCGGGGTTTGTGCCCAATGTCTTTCTGATGTTGGCCCATCGCCCTGCTGAATTTCGTGCTTTTTTTGCTTATCACGATGCGCTCATGGAGCGCGAGTCGGACACGCTCACCAAAGCCGAAAAAGAGATGATTGTGGTCGCTACCAGTGCGCGTAATCACTGCTTATATTGTGTAGTCGCTCACGGTGCCCTGGTGCGCATTTACAGTAAAGACCCGCTACTCGCTGACCAGGTGGCGATCAACCATCGGGTGGCGCCAATTAGCGAGCGCCACCGGGTAATGCTTGATTTTGCTATGCACTGCGCTATCGATGTGGGTGAAATGACCGATGAATGGCTCTCCCGCTTGCTGGAAGTTGGCTTTAGCCAAGAGGATTGTTGGGACATTGGCGCCATCGCGGCGTTTTTTGGCCTGTCGAATCGGTTGGTCACCCTGGCGGGCACGCCGCCCAATGAGGAGTTCTACCTGATGGGGCGCGTGCCCCGCTAAGAGGCCACCGTACTACCTCAACTTTACTAAGCTGTGCTTTTGATTGAGAATAGTTCTTGAGATGGCACTTGGATAAGTACTGAAAAAACGTACTTAGAAAAAGCGCTTAGCAAAAACACCTACATTCACTGTCGCCAGGGGAGCCCTGCTCAAAAGGGCTGAGATGCGCGCTGCGCAGACCCTGGAACCTGATCCGGTTCATACCGGCGGAGGAAGTGCGACATGCTTTACCTAACGTCAGCCGTGCTTGGCGCGGCGCTGTGCTGCTTTGCTTATTTAGGCCTCCGGGCTCGCTGGGTGGATGGCCCGGTTGATGATTACGTCACCGCTCGCAACTCTCAAACGGCGTCTACACTGGGGCTCTCCTTCCTTGCCTCTGGAATGGGCGCATGGATTCTCTTTGCTCCTCCTGAAATCGGCGCCTTTGTCGGGCCGTTGGCCCTGGCAGGCTATGCGTTAGGCTCTGCGCTGCCGTTTATCGTATTAGGGCTGTATGGGCCGAAGATTCGTCGGGCGCTGCCCGAGGGGCGCAGCATCGCCGAGTTTGCGGAAGCGTGCTATGGCCCTGGTGTAAGGCGCTGGGTAACGCTGGTATCTATAGCCTATATGGCCTGCTTTTTAGCCGCCGAGCTAACCGCCATTGGGGCGATCACTGCCTTACTTTCCGAGGTGCCACCTGCACTGGTGATTATTGGTGTGGCGCTTACCACGCTGGTTTATACCGCAGCGGGAGGCCTGCGTGCCAGCCTTGCCACTGACCGTTGGCAGGCGTGGTTGTTGCTGGTACTGCTGTGTGTGGTCGGTGGCATGGCGCTATGGCGGCTTCCCACTATTCCCAGTGGAGCTGCGCTTCCAGCCATTCCTATCACCAATGCGCTCAGCGTAGCGTTAACCCTGGTGATTGCTGTTACCGCGGCCAATCTCTTCCACCAAGGCTATTGGCAGCGCGTTTGGGCCGCTCAAGATGATCAAAGTTTAGGACGCGGGGCATGGTTAGGTGGCGCGATGACGGTCGTCGTCGTCATGGTGATTGGCGGATTGGGGGTGTTGGCCGCGATGAGCGGTGTCTCTCTGGGGGAGCCGCCGATGCCATTTTTTGCTCTGTTAAGCGATGCTCCTGTTTGGCTGACGCTACCCGCCTTAGTATTAGCGGTGACGTTAGTCGCCTCCAGCGTTGATACGCTGCAAAACGGTATTGCCTCGCTGGTGGTCGCGCGCAGCGAGCACAAGGGCGTTTCACTGGTGGCTGCCCGCTGGGTAACGGTGGTGGTGATGATTCCGGTGGTATTGATTGCCTTACAGGGGCTGTCGGTACTCCGGCTATTTTTGATTGCCGACCTGCTGTGTGCCGCCATTGTGGTGCCTGTACTGCTAGGCTTGTGGCAACGAATGACGCCGCTTGCGGCCATTGCGGGCGGCCTCGCGGGGTTGCTGGGCGCCATTCTCCCTGGGTGGTTAAGCCAAGGAAGCTTGGTCGCCGGGGTGGTGGCCGCCAGTTTTCCGGGCAGTATTCCTACCTTGGGGCCATTCGTCGGCGCATTAGTCGCCTCAACGCTAATGAGTGTGCTGCTCGCGGGGTTAAATAGAAAGAGGTGACTTTTAAGCACTAAAGGGCTGATCGCGTTATGCTGTTAGAATAATAGCTACCTCATGGTTGATATGACAATGAGCTTCCCCATAGCACCTGACGAAGATGCTCGCTTAGCAGCCCTTTATGAGCTTGAACTTCTAGACACCCCCGATGAACCTGCTTTTGACCGGGTCACCAGATTGGTGACCAAATTGCTAAGTGTGCCTATCTCGACGGTGACGCTAGTAGATGCTAAACGGCAGTGGTTTAAGTCAAGCATTGGCGTTGAGCCCCAGGAAACATCTCGCGATGTGGCTTTCTGTGCTTATACCATCATGTGCCCAGAGCCATTTATTGTTGAAGATGCCAGTCAAGATCCCCGTTTTGCTCAAAGCCCTCTGGTGACTGGCCCCGAAGGCATTCGTTTTTATGTGGGGATTCCATTACGGTCTATGCAAGGCTTGGCACTAGGGTCACTCTGCGCGCTCGACACCAAACCACGCGTCGTTAGCGAGGATGAGCTAGCGGCTCTCCAGGACTTAGCGGCAATAGCGACAGAGGAAGTTCATTTGCGAGAGCGGCTGGTGCTGGAGAAGAAAAACGCCCAGGCATTTCAGCAGGCGCTGAATGAGCTACATCAAAGTATGGAACGCCAAATTGAGCGGCGTACCAATGAACTCAATTTGGTTATTGAGTCAGCTTATGACGCCTATATTAGCATTGATGCCGACGACGTTATTTTGGACTGGAACCGCGCAGCAGAAGTGATGTTTGGTTGGCCACGCAAAGAAACACTGGCAAGGACGATAACGCAGCTGATTTTTCCTGCCGGGCTGCCCCCCAGTAATAACCGTGCTGCTATCACCTCTACGGCACGGCGTCAGGATGGTACTGAGCTGCCTGTTGAAGTTCGTATTAAGACGCTAATGATTGATGGCCGCGAGCGGCGAAGCCTTTTTATCCACGATATTACCGAACGTCAGCAGCTTGAGCGACTGCGTGATCAGCAGGCCCGTGAAGATGCGCTTACCAAACTACCTAACCGAAGAGCCTTGGATGAGCGCTTACCTGAAGCCATGGCCCGTACTCGACGCTCCCAACAACCCCTAGCCGTTCTGTTTATGGATCTGGATGGTTTCAAGGCAATTAACGATACCCATGGGCATGCCATGGGCGATGAACTGTTGCGCGTGATTGCTAAAAGATTGGCGACAACGGTACGCGAAACCGACTATATCGCGCGCTGGGCCGGGGACGAGTTTGTCTTGCTATTGGAGGGCAGTGAGCCCACGACAATCGAGCCGCTGGCCAATAAACTAGTTCAGGTGGTGCAAGAGCCGCTGGTCTCTAGTAATGCCGCGTTACATGTCAGCGTTAGTATTGGGGTTGCCTTATATTTACCAGCGAGTGCCGAGACCTCCAATGAACTGTTAAAGCGCGCCGATGTGGCTATGTATGAAGCTAAACGTTCTGGAAAAGCCCAAGTACGTATCGCCCAGCCTTTGGATAGTGCTTGTTAAGACCGGTTAACATTCAAGGACGACCATGATTCGAACTATTATGACTACCCCAGAGGGTGAAACTCACGAGGGGGATGAACGCTTGTTAGCCATCTGGCAGACTACGCCTGACAGCCATATCTGGATCGATATGCAGGGGGAGTCCCAACAAAGCGAGCGTGCGATTTTAGAGGCGTTTGAGTTTCACCCGATGGCGATTCAAGATGCCCACAAAGAGCGTCACCCGCCGAAAATCGAAGAGTTTGACAACCACACGCTGATTATTTATCGCGGTATCTCATCCTTTGATGCTGAACTCAATTATTTGCCTCAGCAGGTCTGCTTTTTTGTCGGCGAACGTTTTTTAGTGACGCTTCACCCTGGCCAAGCGCTCTCAATTGAACGGCTATTCAACGAGCACGGCAAGGCTTTGCTGGCTCACTCGCCAGAGCACGTCGCACTGAGGGTGATGTATATTTCAGCAGGCTTTTATATCGATAGCCTGCTTGAGTTCGAAACGGCGTTAAGTGATCTTGAAGACGAACTGCTGGAAAATGGTAATGATGTGTTAATGCGCAAGATTATCACTTACCGTTCCCGGCTGGTAAAAATGCGCCGCATTTTTAGTTACCACCAGGGGATCACCCAAGAACTCATCGCTTATGACTATGAGCACTTGCCGCGGGAAGAGACTGAAACCCTACATGCAATCAACGATGTGGCGGATCGCTTTGAGCGTCTCTACACCTTGACTCAAATGTACTACGACATTTGTGGTGACTTAATCGATGGCTATATCTCTATCTCCTCCCATCAGCTAAATATCACCATGCGCGTTCTCACGGTCATTACCGCGATCTTTGTTCCTCTAACGTTTATCGCCGGGATTTACGGCATGAACTTCGAAAATATGCCCGAGCTGCGCTATCAGTACGGCTACTTTTTTGTCTTGGGGGCGATGCTGGGGATCGGTGGGGCGCTGATTTGGCTATTTAAGCGCAAGCATTGGTTTTAAAAACGGGTTTTAAGGACTGATTTTAGCCTCGCCAGGAAACGGCTCACCAGGAAACGAAAAGTTGACGTATGCATAGGTGGTCAGCGGCTGAGTGTGGCATCCTCTTGAGCGACCAAGACTATAAGGCATAAAGCCGTCGACTAGCGTTTTCACTGGGAGTTGTTCCATGACGATTATGATTTTCGGGCTGCTGATTTTTTTAGGCAGCCACTCTGTACGTATCTTTGCTGAAAACTGGCGTCAGCAGCAGATTGCAAAACACGGCGAAACCACTTGGAAAGTCGCCTATTCGGCGGTATCCATCGTTGGCCTGGCCATTGCTATATACGGTTTTGGCCAGATGCGCCTCGATCCTATCTATATCTGGTACCCGCCAATGGGAATGCGCCATGCGGTGGCGCTGCTGATGGTGCCCGCCTTTATTATGCTGGTGGCGGCCTACATTCCGCATAATGCGATTAAGGCCAAGCTTGGCCATCCAATGATGCTGGCGGTCAAAATCTGGGCGTTTGCCCATCTGCTGGCCAACGGTCGCTTGGGCGAGATTATCTTTTTTGCTGCCTTTCTTATCTGGGCTATCCTGGCATTTAAAAGCGCCAAAAAGCGCGGCCGCCTTACGCCACCAGCGCCCGTTAGCACTAATAAAATGGCCACCATTGCTACCGTACTCGTAGGCTTGGTAGCGTATGTGGTGTTTGCCTTTTACTTGCACGCAGTGCTGATTGGCGTACCTGTTTTTAGCTAATCGAGCGTTAGCCCAACTTAGGAGTCACTCCATGGCCGAGACGACACACACGGTGCCCAATACCATGGCTGCCATGCTATTGACCGGACATGGCGGTATCGAAAAGCTGGAATATCATCAGGATGTCGCCACGCCGCAGCCCAAAGCGGGCGAAGTGCTGGTGCAGGTGACCGCCACGGCGAAGAACAACACTGATCGCAAGGCGCGTGAAGGGCTGTACCCTACCAAGGATAAGGGCGATGTTACCTCCTTCGCCATGGGCGGTACGCCAACGTTAACCTTCCCGCGTATTCAAGGCGCCGATGTCGCTGGCCGCATAGTAGCGGTCGGCGATGGCGTTGACGCCGAGCGCATAGGTCAGCGAGGGCTGCTGGATTTTAATATTTACGCCGATGAGCGTCGTGATATTAATCTAACCCCGGATTACTACGGCCATGGCGCCGACGGCGGATTTGCTGAGTATATCGCCGTGCCTGCTGATCAGTTTTATCATGTGCCTAACCCAGAGCTGCATGACGCTGAACTGGCCTCAATGGGTATGTGTTCTTATCAAACCGCTTATCACATGATGACTGCCGCCAAGGTAAATGCCGGTGAGCGGGTGCTGGTCAGCGGTGCCAGCGGCGGTGTGGGCACTGCACTCATTCAGCTCTGCCGTATTGTTGGCGCTATCCCGTATGCCGTTAGCCAGTTGGACAAAGCCGAGGCGCTCAAAGCGCTAGGCGCAGAAGCGGTCATTGATCGTGGCGACCTGCCGACGTTTGTTGACCGGGTGCTGGAAACCACTGGCGGCAAACCAATCGATGCGGTGATGGACTTGGTCGGGGGTGAGATGACCAACCTGTTTATCGACACTATGATTGTCGATATGCAGGGGCGAAAGAGCTACCCGCGCCTCTCTATTGCCGGGGCTAGCGGTGGCAACCTTAGCGAAATGATGTGGACCCGCGTGTACCTTTATCAAGTACAGATATTTGGTGTTTCCCACGGCACCCGTGAAGAGGCCGAACAGCTGGTGGCGTGGATTCGCAGCGGGGAATTAAAGCCGGTACTCCATGCGGCCTTTAAACTATCTGATCTGCATGCCGCCGAACGCTATTTTGTAAACCGAGGCAGCAATTATCTGGGCAAAATTGTGCTCGTTCCCGATGCTCAGTGGGCATCTCACGGTGCTCCGTTCGCCCTTGAAAATTCCTCTTCTGCTGTTCAGGAGCGCCCCTAGTGCATAACCTTCATACTATCCAGCTAATGGACACCCATGCCGGTGGTGATGTTAGCCGTATCGTTACAGGGGGTATTGATGTTCTGCCTGGCGCCACCGTTCGCGAGCAGATGGAGTATCTACGCGATGACGCCGATGGTTTGCGCCGCCTGCTACTCGAAGAGCCCTACGGCATTCCGGAAATGTCGGTCGACTTGTTAGTGCCGGCAACTCATCCTGAGGCGGTGGCGGGTTACATCATTATGGAAGTGATGGGGTACCCCATTTATTCCGGCTCCAACACGCTGTGTACCGCCACGGCGGTACTGGAGAGCGGTATTGTCCCCAAGCAGGAAGGCATACAGCGCTTTAAGCTGGAAGCGCCGGCCGGGTTAGTGCAAATCGAAGCCAAAGTGCATAACGGCGTGGTGGAGTCGGTTACCTGTGGCGGCCTGCCCAGCTATATCGATACCTATCGCGATAAAATCCAAGTGCCGGGAATTGGCGAAGTCACCTACTCGATTGCCTATAGCGGTGGTTTTTACGCTTTGGTCGATGCCACCGAGCTGGGCTTTAAGCTGGTGCGTGATGAGGAGCGCGCACTCTCAGAGTGTGCCTACAAAATTGTCGAGGCAATTAAAGCGCAGCGGGGCTTTTCTCACTACACCCTGGGCGATGTAGGGCCTCTGCCATTTTTGCACTTTATGGGGCCTGAAGAGCAGATAGCTGAAGGCTATATACGCTCACGCTCAACCACCTACGTCCATCCTGGCGTTATATGCCGCAGCACGACGGGTACCGGCACCTCTGCGCGCTTGGCGTTGATGAACTATGAAGGGCGGCTAAAGCTAGGGGATAAGCTAGAGACAGTTTCTCTACGGGAGACAGGGTTTATCGGTACCTTTGTCGGTACCCATCAGGAGGGCGCTTACCAAGTAGTGGAGAACACCATTACTGGCCGCAGCTACGTGTTGGCCCACTCGGATATCGTTATCAACTGTGATGACCCGATGGTTGCCTGTGGTGAGCTACACCATATATTAAGCGACCGTCACCAGATGAAAGCACTATCAGTTGAGACATAGCATCACTTGAGACATAGCGACGCGAAGGAAATCTAGCTGGCAGACACGTACCCTTCGCTTTCCAGACGTTCCCATACCGGGGCTTTTTCGGCCTCGGTCATGCTTCCCCAGCCCGCGATTTCATCCAACGTCCGGCCACAGCCGTGGCAGACTGATGTGGTCGGCTCGATTTGGCAAATGTGTACGCAGGGCGAAAGTGGTCGCCCAGCGGGCGATGTGGAGCGTTTAGTCATTATGATGCGGACACCTTACCGCGCAGCGATTTAATTTTGCCTTTATGGGTTTTGTGATCGACGCGGCGGCGCTGCGAACCTTTGGTGGGTTTAGTAGCGCGGCGTATTTTTTGCTGTTTGGTGGCACTCAGTATCAGCTCTTTTAAACGTGCCAGTGCATCCTCTTTATTCAGTTCAAGCTTACGATGACTCTGGGCTTTAATAATCACCACGCCCTCTTTACTGATGCGTTGATCGGACAGCGCCATTAAGCGCTCCTTGTACATCGGCGGCAGTGTAGAACTAAGAATATCGAAACGCAGATGTACCGCCGAGGCGACTTTATTGACGTTCTGGCCGCCCGCGCCCTGGGCACGAATCTGGCTGATATCAATCTCCCAATCAGCCAGAGTAATGTTACTAGAAATGGTGAGCATTAATGGCCCCTGTGTTACTCGTGAACCCATAAGGCTAGCACAATTGGCACACCTGAGACGAAAGAGGGCTTTCAGCACTTGTGGGAGGGAGTTTCAGCTCGCGAATATGTGGGCTACCAGCCTGATGAGACTATGGGGCGCTTGCAGCCCTGATGTTTAGCCCACGTTTTAGCGCGCCCGGTTAGCCAGCTAGATTGTTAACAGGCTGGCCATTGATGTAGGCCAGCAGGTTGCTAAACGCATCGCCAAAATAGAGCTCGTAGCTATCCTTTTCCACATAGCCAAGGTGCGGCGTGGCGACGAGATTGGGTTGTTCCAGCAGCGAGTCAGCTAACAGCGGTTCCGTATCAAAAACGTCGATTGCGGCTTGGCCAGGTCGCCCGGTTTTTAGAGCCTCCTCAAGCGCCCCAGGGGCAACTAATTGAGCGCGACTGGTGTTGACGAGCAGGGAGGTGGGTTTCATTTGAGCGAGAGACTCGGCGCTGACAATACCGCGTGTATCGTCGTTCAGCCGCAGATGCAGGCTGAGTACATCAGCACGCTGGAACAAATCGGTCTGGTTTTTGGCTACCTCTATTCCTGCTTCAGCAGCGCGCTGTCGGGTGCCTTCTCGTCCCCACACCAACACCTTCATTTCAAAAGCCTGGCCATAGCGTGCTACCAAGCTGCCAATTTTGCCGTAGCCAAAAATGCCTAGGGTGCGGCCTTTGAGGCCCGTGCCTAGGGTACGCTGCCAACGGCCCGCCTTAAGATTCTCAACCTCTGCCGGTATATGGCGCATGGCGGCAAGCACTAAGCCCCAGGTTAACTCTGCTGCAGCGTAGGGCGAGCCAGTGCCCGTCATAACAGTGATACCATGGCGGCGGCAGGCCGCTATATCCACATGCGCCGCGCCGCCGCCGGTTTGGCTGATGACTTTCAGTTTAGGTAATTGCTCAAGCAGCGCAGCGGTGATAGGGGTGCGTTCACGAATGAGCACTAACGCTTCGGCATCCTGAAAGCGCGTACTCATTGCGTCAAGGTCGGTGAGTGTATCGTGATAAATCGTGACCTCTTGACCTTCAAGCAGCTTGAAGGCGTCTAAACCGCGCACACAGTCCTGATAATCATCGGCAATAACAATCTTCATCAAATCGGCTCCTTGCTGGCAATGCTGTTGTAAAGTAATAGCTGTTATAGGTTGATAATACGCCTAAACCCATTACCAAGGAGTCAAAAATGAGCGACTACCTATTGGATGATTCCCCGCTAAGCCCAGGGGTTATTTATCGGTTGTTATCGGGCGCTGTTTGCCCCCGGCCGATTGCCTGGGTGTCTACCCAGGATAAGCAAGGAAATGCCAATTTGGCGCCATTTTCCTTTTTTAACGTGGCCAGCGTGAATCCACCTGTGCTGGCATTTTCTCCACTGCTTAATGGTAGCGGCGAACTTAAAGACACCGTGCGCAATTTAAAAGAAGTACCTGAATGTGTCGTCCATGTGGGCAGTGAAGGGCTGATAGAAGCACTCAATACCACCAGCGCCAGCTTGCCGCCAGGAGAGGATGAGTTTGCTCTGGCCGCTCTTGAAAAAGCTGATATGCCTGGGGTCAACGTGCCACGCATTGCCAACGCTCCCGTGGCGTTTGGCTGCAAACTGTTCGATATGATTCGCTTTGGCGACCAACCGCTAGCAGGCACTTTGGTGCTGGCCCAGGTTGTCTCCATCCATATTGACGATTCGATTTGGGACGGTCGCCATGTCGATATGGATCGGCTCAAACCTGTTGGGCGTTTAGCGGGCAGTGATTACATTCGAATTAGCGATCGGTTCGCCATCGAAAGGCCTTCATAACAGCACTTAAAATATATAAGCAATTGATTTTTAATTTATTTTCCAATTTTATTCCCGTTGGTGAGGAGTTGTTACAATCGGGTAATAATTGTTACTTTTTAATTAACGATAATTAACCTTTAGTCGTATATTCTCCTGCCGATAGTAATAAATAAAAGTTCGGTAATGTGGCAAAGGTTTGAGGGAAGACTACTCACCTTTGCCATGCTATTTACGTGGGGAAATGATCTAGCCAGTAAGGAGCAGATCAATGAAAAGATTGGGAATTTTGTTTTTAAGAGAAGGCTTATTAAAAAAGTCTTTATTAAGAAATTGCTTATTAAAAGTAGTGTTATTAGCTGGAGTTTTGACTCCATTACTAGCGCAGGCAGAACTGACTTTTGGTATTGTTGCCCCTTCCAGCGGTGGCGCTGCACCGCTAGGCTTGGGCATGCAAAAAGGTATTGAGACCTATTTCGCCGAGGTCAATGCGGCGGGCGGAGTTAATGGTGAAACGCTTGCCTTGATTGCCCGTGATGATCAGTACAAACCGCTGCAAGCAGCCAGTAATACCCGAGCGCTTATTCAAGAGGATGAAGTGCTAGCGGCGATTGGCAATGTCGGTACTCCAACGGCTACTGTCACCATTCCCATTTATAACGAATATGAAACGTTGCTTTACGGGGCTTTTACTGGCGCGGGGGTGCTGCGTAAGTCACCGCCAGACCGCTATGTGATTAACTACCGGGCCAGCTACGTACAAGAAACCGCCGCCATGGTGGACGGGCTGTTGGAAGCAGGCGTTTTGCCCGAGGAAATTGCCTTCTTTACCCAAAACGATAGTTTCGGCGATGCAGGATACAATGGCGCGACCAAGGCATTAGCCGCTCATGGCGTCGACAATATCTCGGAACTGGCCCACGGGCGTTTTACTCGCGGTACGCGCAATATTCATCAGGGGCTAGCGACCATTCTGGAAGCGCCGGTGACGCCACGCGCCGTGATCATTGTCGGTACATACGGCCCTGCGGCAGACTTCATTCGTGAAGCGAAAAACGATCTTCCTGACACGGTATTTCTGAACGTCTCTTTTGTGGGCAGCCAAGCGCTTATGGATGAACTCGGCGACCTATCCGAGGGTGTGATTATTACTCAGGTAGTTCCCCCCCTGGATGCCGATCTGCCCGCCGTAGAAGCATACCGTCAGGCATTGGACACCCATGCCAACGGTAGCGAACCTGACTTCATCTCACTCGAAGGTTACCTAGCCGCGAAACTCTTTGTGGAAGGTGTGAAAGCAGCCGGAGCTGATCCAGACCGCGACGCAATTGTGGATGGTTTGCTTGGTTTGGGGTCGGTTGATATTGGACTAGAGGAGCCGGTTAGTTTGGGACCGAACGACCATCAAGCAAGCGATGCGGTGTGGCCCACTATTATCACAAACGGCCGTTTTGAGTCGGTGGAGTGGGCGAGCCTGTTGCCCTAACGCTTACTTTACCTGTCTGTCCCCTGACACAAGTGAAAACAGATAATGAAAAAAACCTTAAGTATTAGAGCGATGTTGATCAGCCTGTTCTTGGCTGCGGTGCTGGGCGCCGTGGTGCTGGCGGCAACGGGCTGGATTACCAACCAACGACTCATTGACTCACAGCGTTATATTACCGGTGAGGTGCTGCCGCTGGAAGATGCTAGTCGTGGAATGGTGTTGACTATGGGAGCCTTTGGTCAACGTCATGCGGATTTGCTTGCCGCAGAAAGCGTGACTGGTCTAGATACGGCGACCACTCAAGAGGCACTGGATGAGCGTTTTCAAGATGCACGACAAGGTCTCCATGGAGTTGATCAAGCGCAAGGGCTGAGTGAGCTGGATAGCCACTATCAGGCGTTACTGGAAGGGGATACGGCGCTGGAGGCGGTACGCCGCGAAGAGCTGAGCCTACAAACCCAGATGGCCGAGCGCATTAGTGAGATGCAAGCGCTTATTTCTCAAGTAATGCTTAGTGCCGAAGATATTGCCGGGCGTACGGCGTTAGCCAAGGTTCGCAGTGACCGTGAAGAGCGCGCGCTAATGGAAGCCTGGCGCGAAGATGGTATGACCACGCTGCCGACTCAGTTACTCGATAATATGTATACAGTGCAAGCGGATATTGGCCGCTTAAGCGGCAACGCACGTATGGCATTAGCGCAGCTATCTGACCTTGGACGTCAGATGATGCAGACGAATAGCGCGGATGCACTGGTCAACTTGCGCCACAATGAAATTTCTCAGCAGGTGGGTTTAGCTCGCCAATCACTGGCGGCGATCGCCGACGCTCCTAGCACCGAAGCAGGTCAGCGCGCGCTAATCAACGATTTAGATGATGTCATCGTAGAGCTGGATGGGTTGATGGTATCCGATGATAACGCTGTCTATGAGCTTCGTTTACAGCAGTTGGAGTTAGGCGCCCAGGTGCAAGTGGCGCTCACTAATGTTGCCCAAGCCATGACTCAGATGCGCGCGGCGCTAAGTGATGTCGAAGCGTACACCGTTGCTCAGGCGGATAGTGCCGCAACGCAAGCAGAGACGCTAGCTAATGCTGGTCGCTCGTTACTGATTATGGTCACTCTAGCGGTTATCGTGTTACTTGCGATTTTTGGCTGGCGTACCATGGTACGGGTGCTGGGGCCGCTAGTGGCGATGCGCCACCAAATGGAAAACATCAGCGGCGCCGCAGGCGAAAATGCTGACCTGTCTAAGCGTCTTGAACTTAAACGTAACGATGAAGTGGGGCAAACTGCCCAAGCGTTTAATAACATGATGGATACCTTTGAAGGCATGGTGGCGCAAATTCGTGAAAGCGCCGAATCCATTGCGGCCAGCAGTCGTCAAATTGCCGCGGGTAATGAGAATCTCTCCCAGCGTACCGACCAGCAGGCGGCGTCGTTGGCGGAAACGGCTTCAAGTCTTGAAGAGATTACTGCCACGGTAAAACAAACGGCTGAGTACGCTGACCAGGCCAAAGACGCTAGCGGTAATGTTGACCAGCGCGCCCGCGCTGCAGGCGATGTTTCAACGCGCACTACGGCGGCGATGGGGGATATCCGCGAAGCGAGTGAAAAGATTACATCGATTATTAAAGCCATTGATGATATCGCCTTTCAAACCAACTTGCTGGCGCTCAACGCTTCTGTTGAAGCAGCGCGAGCGGGCGAACAGGGGCGTGGGTTTGCCGTGGTGGCACAAGAAGTGCGCAAATTAGCTGGACGTAGCGCCGAAGAAGCTGCCCAAATTCGCCATTTGGTTGACGATAGTGTCGCCAAGGTAAGCGAGGGTGAGCAACTGGTAAACGCCTCCAGCAAACACCTGCAGGAAATCATTGATAGCCTGAGTGAGGTAACACGCTATGTTACCGAGATTGCAGGAGCTACCCATGAGCAATCTGCTGGTATTGATCAGATCAACCAGGCAATTTCGCAGCTGGATCAGGTGACCCACCAGAATGCCCGGTTGGTGCAAGAAGCGACTACTGCCAGCCATACGCTGGATGATCGTGCCGGTGATATGCATTCACTGGTAGGGCGCTTTCACGTCAGCGACGCAGCAGGGCAGCGGCATCTAGCGCTTCCTCAACAGGAGAAAGTGACTCCGTAGTAAGCAATTACTACCCTTTGTCGGAAAGCGCTTGCTAGTCTCATACAACACGCCCCGCGTGTGCTCAAACACTCGATCAATAACCATAAGATCACAAAGAGGAGCACTGAGATGAGCAGCAAGCGCATTTTAATGATCACTGGCGATTTCACTGAAGACTATGAAACCATGGTGCCATTCCAGGCACTTATGGCAGTCGGCCACCGTGTCGATGCCGTTTGCCCGGGGAAAACTTCGGGCGATACCGTGGCGACGGCGATTCATGACTTCGAAGGCGACCAAACCTATTCCGAAAAGCCCGGTCACCGCTTTGCACTGAATGCTGATTTTGCCAGCATTAACCCCGCCGATTACGATGCTTTGGTGGTGCCTGGTGGGCGTGCACCTGAATATCTTCGTTTGAACAAAGAGGTGCTAACCATGGTTCAGCATTTTTTTGAGACTAACAAACCCGTGGCGGCGATTTGCCACGGCGCTCAACTGCTAGCTGCTGCAAAAGTACTGGAAGGGAAGCAGTGCTCTGCTTATCCGGCCTGCCAGCCGGAAGTCGAGCTTGCGGGTGGTCATTTTGCCGATCTGGAGGTGACCGATGCAGTAACCGATGGCAACCTGGTTACTGCCCCCGCATGGCCTGCCCACCCCGCCTGGTTGGCGCAGTTTATGGCGCTACTGAATAAGTGAGCTTGGCCCACTGACCTAACAAAATTTGCGCCCAGCATCCGCTGGGCGCTCTTGTTTGCTGTGCCAATAATTGCCGCTATGCTAATAATTTGTGTGGATTCGAAAACTTCGAGAGACAGTGCTCATGTGTAAACTCTTTATTCAAGCCGACCCGGAGCTGTGGCGCAGCGCGACACATTCGCTGCGTATTGATGGCATGGTCACCAGTGTGCGAATGGAAAATTACTTCTGGCATATTCTCGAAGAGATCGCCCAGCGCGACCGGATGAACACGGCCCAAATGATTACCCGGCTTTATCATGAATCCATCGATGCCGGGCACGATTTGGGTAACTTCACTTCGTTTTTGCGCGTTTGCGCCCTGCGTTATCAAGCGCTGCAATTGACCGGGGATATTCCCGCCCAGCACCAAGTGCCTATCGCTACCCTGGACGCTGAGCAAATTTTAGCCCGCGAAAGCGGCAACAGACGTGACCCGTTGCATTAAAAAGAGGTGTAACTGTTCAGCTCATGCTGGCAGCCTAAAGGGTCGCGAGCTAAAGCTGCCTCCCACAACACCCTATAGCCAGCACTAAGCCAGAAGCTATTTGTGGGAGGGCGATTTATCGCGCGAAGGGTGCCGAAGGCACCCCTTAGTGTCTTTCGGCTGGAAGCTTGGAGGGTCGCGAGCTAAAGCTGCCTCCCACGGGGCAGCTATCTATGCCTGATGAAACAGCAGGTTGGCGAGTACAGCCTGAAACCTACTGAATAGTTACAAAGAGGTTACCAACACGGTCACTCAAGTCGCGCTTCTAAAGCAGTTAAAAACTGCTTGATACGCGCCGCATTGGTGCCCACGTCGCTGGCACCCAGACGTGACGCCGAGCGCATATCCACCTGCACCCCGTTCTCAATCTCAGTTAAGCGAATCACCACATCATCCTCAAAGCCAAACCAGCGCGTGGTCGCGGTGGCTTCTATGTGATTGTCGGTAATTCGGGCGATACGCCAGCCAGCCTCTTCGGCCTCTGCTTGTGCGGCAGCGAGTACCGTTTGTGGGGCTTCGTCCAAGACCAGCGGCTTGATGTCAGGGTAGGCTGCTTGCTGCTGCTGTGCGGTGGCACCGCCCGGGTAGTCAACCGCGTTAGGCGCCGCTTCTCGTGCGTCAGCTAACGCTTCAAAGGCCGGTGGGTTCTGAGTATCGGTAGTGATATCGTGAATCGCGGGCACTTGTTGAGCACGTTGCCAATGCTGCCAGGGCATATAAAGCAGCGCAGCAGCGGCGACGATAACCAGCGTGGCTATTAATGCAGGCCTAGATCGACGAGCCAGCATGCTAAACAGCAGCGTGACAATACTGACCGCGACTGCTGCGCCGGCGGCATAGACGCCGTTACGAAGTAAATTAAACGCCTCGCCTAGGCTGATAAGTTCGCCACGATAAGCAGGCCCTGCGCCCGCCATCATAAGTGTCGCCGCCGCTATCAGTAGAATGGCTAAGCCAGCCAGTACGCCTGGCCAACGGCCGCCACGAGGACGCGCCGTTGTTAGTCGCGTTACCATGTTCTCTCCTTATCACAGCAAAGTTCGCTATTCTTAGCACAACTACTTCTTAGCACAAACACTGGGTCAATTGGCAGTGTGAATGTCTTAAACTCTGACGATAGGATATATATGACCGATAACGTAGCCGCTCTTCGCCAGCTACTGCTCAGCACACCGCGTGCCGTTCTGCCAATGACATATCAGCAGGTGGCTAGCGCGCTAGCGCTCACACCGCCGCGGACTATTGCTCAAGTCACCCAGGCGTTAGAGCAGTTAATGCGCGAAGACGCCGCACAGCAGAAGCCTTTCATCGCGGCGCTGGTGGTCAGCCGGCGAGGTGACGGTTTACCTGCGGCTGGCTTTTTTGAACTAGCAGTCGCCTTAGGCCGCTTTCCTGCGGATACCGCACAGCACGAGGCCGCTTACCGCGCTGAGTTTCAGGGTGCCCTTGACGAGCGTGAGAACGCAGATAAAAACGCTCAGCCTTAAGTTTCGCCACGCTGGCTAGGCGTTTTTCGCAGTGGGTCAAGCAGCGGGCCAAGCCCATTATGATCAATTTCGTGCATCAAATGCAGCAGTTGGCCAATTTCCCCTGAGGGAAACCCCTCCCGAGCGAACCAGTTTAAATAGGGGCCGGGAAGGTCAGCAATAAGACGGCCCTCATACTTGCCAAAGGGCATGGTACGCGTCACTAGCTTTTCCAGATCCTCTGGCTTCATGCATTTACTCCTTTCTAAGGCTGCAAGCAAAGTTATTCAATGAAACACCTCAGGCACTATTATCAGTCTGCTGGGCGATTTCGCCAATCAATTGGGCCATCGCCCGTGCGGGTTCGCTCAAATGGCCGCTAGTGGGGTGAATCAGCCCGATGTCGCGGTGAAAGGTGCGCTCGCCTAAATCAATCGCACGCACTTCCGCTGGCCAGCGTTGCTGCGCAATCGCCTGGGGCACTAGCGCAACGCCTACCCCTTTGGCGACCAGTTTAACGATGGCCTCCAGTTCATCGACTTCGCATACTTCACGCACATTGCAGTGGTTTGCGCGTAGAAAGCGTTCGACCTGCCGTCCACCAAAGGAAGCACGGTCGTAACGCACAAACGGCTGGCGGACGATCAGCTCCCGCCACTGATCGCCCTCAATATGGCGCGGCACGATCAAACGAAATGGCTCATGGGCAAGGGGCGTCCAGCGTAAATCGCTGTGCAGTGAAAAGGGCGGGCGAATAATCACCGCCATATCCAGCTCGCCAGCGTCGACTTGATTCACCAGCTCCATGGAGAGACCCGGCACCACTCGGGTGCGGCACTCGCTATAGGCGTGATGAAAATGCGCCAGCGCATCGGGCAGTAGCGTGCGCTGTATGGACGCTATGGCCCCAATATTGACCCTTTGAGTGGCTGGGCCCGCTGTAGCAGCCCCCAGCGTGCTGTAGAGGGTTAGCAGGGTATGAGCTTGCTTTAACGTTTCCTGCCCGCGCTGGGTCAAAATGGCGGCACGCCCTTTACGTTCAAACAGGGCGATACCCAGCTCTTGCTCAAGACGTTTCATTTGTGCGCTGACCGCCGCTTGAGTCAGGCCGATTTTGTTGCCCGCTGCGGCAAAGGTGCCTTCCTGTGCGACCGCAATCAACGTTTTTAGCTCGCGGATCATTGATCAATCCTTTTTGTGAATCAGCTAAATAGTTATTGATTTTATTTTCCCATGAGCGGCTCTAGGATGAATACAGCGGTGCTACATAAAGTGCCCGCTAATCCTCATAAAACCCAATAATGTGGAGAATGACCATGAGCCTTTCACCCTTCCATCTGGCGATTCCCGTTTACGATGTGGCGCTGGCGCGGGCGTTTTATAACGATGTGTTTGGCCTGGAAGAGGGGCGTTCCAGCGAGCAGTGGGTCGACTTTAATTTCTTTGGCCACCAACTGGTCATTCATGAGCAGCCCAAAACGCCGGGGCAAGAGAGCGCGCACACTAATCCGGTAGATGGCCACAACGTCCCGGTGCCGCACTTTGGCGTAATATTAGCGTGGGACGAGTGGGAAGCCCTGGCCGAGCGCTTGAAAGCGCGCGATACGCAGTTCGTGATCGAGCCCTACGTTCGCTTTAAAGGCGAAGTAGGTGAGCAGGCCACCATGTTTCTGCTCGACCCCTGCGGAAACGCCCTGGAGTTCAAGGCGTTTAAAGATATGAGCCAGATCTTTGCGAAATAGCCTTTGCCAAATAAATTTTGCAAAATAGACTTTGCCAAATAAGCCCTGCATTAAATCTCGTTTTAAGCGCGTAGCGCCTGCTCTTGGCGGCGATGCTGCAACGGGGGCTCACCAAAGTAGCGCTTATAGTCGCGGCTAAACTGAGGCACGCTGCGGTAACCCACCGCCGCAGCGGCCTGATTAACGTTGTGATTATCCTGCAGCAGCAACTGTTGCGCTTTGATTAGGCGCAGCCGCTTTAAGTACTGAGCCGGTGATGAGCGGGTAATTTGCTTAAAGTGCTGGTGAAACGTCGAAGGGCTCATATTGGCCTGTGCTGCCAACTGTTCCACGCTAAAGTCGTCGGCAAAATGGGTGTGGAGCTTAGACAGCACCTGCACAATGCGTGAATAGTTACCATGCCCCAGTACTAGCGCCCGTAAAGCGGGCCCCTGTTCTCCCTTTAGCGCTTCAAACACCACGTCACGAATGCGGGCGTTGCCCATGGCGCTGCACTCTACCGCTACGTTTAGCGTGCGCGCTAAGCGCCATACGGCGTCCTGCATGCCCTCTGTCATGGCCACTGAGGCCATGGGCAACGGAGCCAAAGCGTTATGACCGGTATCGCCCATGGCTGTCACCATCTCGCTTAATAGTGCCGGATCCAGGCGCACCGATATACCCAGCAAAGGGGCTTCCGGCGAGCCGTAGGTTTCGCACTCAAAGGGCAGTGGCAACGTTTGCACTAAGTAGTGGCCGGGGTCGTAATAGATTTCGCGATCACCCAGATAACCCATTTTACGCCCCTGGGCGATGATGGTCAGGCTCGGCTCATAGATCAGCGGTGTGCGAATCTGGTGGCGGCTTAAACAGAGTAACGACACGCCAGGCAGTGATGTGCTATTGATTCCGTCGCTTTTAACCAGTGGTGCGATAACGGCAGCTAGCGCATTGCCAGCCTGAGCGGTGGAGGTCATGAGGGCTTCTCTTGGGTTTCTAATGGAATTTACATAATTATAATGATTTATGGTCATTTTTTGTTATTTTATTACGTGTCATCGGAGTATTTGGCAAAAATGACGTAGCTTCGTTCATCGCTATCATCACTGATTAGGCGAATACTATCGGCATGCCTCGCACGAGGGGAATCGTCTGCTGATTTATAGGGCAGTCTTTTGCTGATAAGGAGTTTCACCGATGAGCCAAGCATTATCCTACGCCGCATTCGCTGCCGATAAGCCCTTAGCACCGTTTACTTTTGATCGTCGCCAGCCGCGCCCCGATGACGTCGCCATCGAAATTCTCTACTGTGGTGTCTGCCACAGCGATCTGCACTTTGCTCGCAATGACTGGGGCATGAGCCAGTACCCCGTCGTACCCGGCCATGAGATTGTCGGCCGTGTGACTTCTGTGGGCGATAAAGTATCGCGTTTTAAAGCCGGTGACCTGGTGGGTGTCGGTTGTATGGTCGATTCATGCCGTACCTGTGCTGCCTGTAAAGATGGTGTAGAGCAGTACTGTCTGGAAGGCTTCACAATGACCTACGGCAGCGAAGATCGCCAAGATGGCACCATGACCCAGGGTGGCTACTCCGACTCCATCGTGGTGAGCGAGCACTTTGTGCTACAGATGCCTGATGATATTGATCTGGCTTCGGCGGCGCCGATTCTCTGCGCCGGTATAACGACCTATTCACCGCTCAAGCATCACGGCGTGGGCAAAGGTCATAAAGTCGGTGTGATCGGTATGGGTGGCTTAGGCCACATGGGCGTTAAACTGGCTAAAGCGCTGGGCGCTGAAGTCACGGTGTTCACCCGTTCCGACGCCAAGGTTGAAGAAGCGAAGCGTAACGGCGCTGACCACGTGGTGGTTTCCAGCGACCAGACACAAATGGACGCGGTGGCTGAAACCTTCGACTTCATGCTCGACACCGTGCCCGTACAGCACGATCTAAACCCCTACCTAACGTCGCTGAAGTATGACGGTACTCACATCATCGTTGGCTTGCTGGAGCCTATTGAGCCAGCCATTGAGGCCTTTAACCTGGTCTTTAAGCGTCGTGTGGTGGCCGGTTCGCTAATTGGTGGCATTGCGGAGACCGAAGAGCTGCTCAAGCTGTGCGCTGATCAGGGCATTACCTGTGATATCGAAATGCTCGATATCAACAACATTAACGGAGGCTTTGAGCGCATGGAAAAAGGCGATGTTCGCTATCGTTTCGTGATTGATATGGCCACGCTAAAAAACAGCGCAGCCTAAATAACGGATTGACTAGCTGCCTATCTAACCACTTAGGTAGGCGGCTTGCTTGAGTAAAAAAAACGGCCCGAGTCCAGCAGAGGACTCGGGCCGTTGCTCTAGCTAGCTGCCATCTATGGCATTTCAACTTTACGCTTGGCGTGTGGCTCTTGCTGCCACCATGCCGGGCAAGAGCATCAAACCTGCCAGCAACCAAGTCGGCCAACTACCCAAGCGGGTGAAAGGCGTTAGCCCCTCCATGGCGTAAAACTCACCGGTGAGCGTGGTTGTCTCGAACTGCGGGGCGCGTTCAACAATGCGCCCATTAGGATCAATAATAGCGGTAATGCCGTTGCTGGTAGCACGAACCACATAGCGACCATTCTCTAGCGCGCGTAGGCGTGCCATCTGCAGGTGCTGGTGGGGTCCGATCGAGGCGCCAAACCAGGTGTCGTTAGACACCGTCATGATGACACCGCTGTCTTGGGCTCGGCGGGCGACTAGCTGTGGGTAGATGATCTCGTAGCAAATAGCGTTACCAATATGAATCCCGGCGGCCTGCATCGGTTTTTGCTCATGCTCGCCTTTGGTAAAGGTCGACATGGGCAGGTCAAAAAAATCAATCGCCCCGCGGAGTAAACTCTCCAGTGGCAGGTACTCACCAAAAGGCACCAGGTGCTCTTTTTGGTAGCTGCCCTCTACGTCGCCAACGCCAATCACGCTATTGAAGTAACGCTCTTGTTCGTCGCGCTGAACGATGCCGGTGAGTAGGGCGACGTCGGGGGGCAGGTTCGCTTGCACGCGTTCCAGCACCGGCCGGGCCTGGGTCTCCATCATTGGCAGCGCGGTTTCTGGCCAGATGATCAGGTCAACCTCATCGGCGACTTCGCGGGTGAGCTCGCTGTAGGTATTCGCCGCCGTGCGCTGCCCTTCGGGCGTCCACTTCAACAGCTGCGGCAGATTGCCCTGTAGCAGTGCCACGCGTGTAGGTTCATCGGCTGGCGTAGTCCATTGCTGGGGGAGTGCCAAGGGAATTAGCCAAATGGCCGCCAGTGGGACAAGCGTCCACCACTGACGGCGCAGCAGTAGCTCAGCGCCAAGCGCACCGCTAAGCGCTACTAGCAGCGAGAGCAGGTAGACGCCGCCAACGGGCGCCCAGGCGGCCAGCGGCGAATCGACAAAACCAGAGCCCAGCAGCAGCCAGGGAAAGCCGGTAAACAGGTAGGTGCGCAGTACTTCGCCCAGTACCCAGGCGCCCGCAAAGCTGATAAACGCGAGTCGCGCGGAGGTGAAGCGCCGGTAGAGCCAGAAAGTGCCGGCAAAAAACAGTGCCAGAATTGTCACGAACAGCGCAGTAAGGAAAACGGCGAGCGGCACGCCGGTGTAACCGTAGTCGTGGATAGAGACATACACCCAGGAGGTGCCGCTGGCGAACAGTGCAACACCGTATAACCAGCCTTTTAGGGCCGCTTGGGTGGGAGTTAATGCATGCAGGCCCACATAAAGTAAGCCAATCGCCACCGGGCCCAGCCACCAAAGCTCAAAAGGGGAAGCCGTTAGGGTGGTGAAACCGCCCGCCACCAGGGCGGCAAGCAGCTGTAACAAAAACGCGGGGGGAAAACCCATAGCGATAACCTATCTACGGTAAAATACGAGGGAGTGGTTAGCGAGCAGCGTGACAACAAGCGCCTAGTCGGGCTTGTTCTCCTGGTCATCATCCTCTTCGTCATCGCGGCGGGTGTCGCGGTAGGCTTCGAGTAGACGAATGCGTCGCGTGTCCGCATTGAGAATCACAAACCGCCAGCCGCCTAGAATGGTGTGTTCACCGCGCCGCGGTAGATGGCCAAACTGCTGCATCACCAGGCCGCCAACGGTATCGAACTCATCGTCAGAGAACTCGGTGTCGAAGCGTTCGTTGAAGTCTTCGATGGGGGTCAGTGCGCGAATGGCGTAGCGGCCATTCTCTATTTCGCGGATATCGTCTTCTTCATCGGTATCGTGCTCATCTTCGATGTCGCCGACGATCTGCTCAAGAATATCTTCGATGGTGATGATGCCCGCGGTACCGCCGTATTCATCGACCACCACCGCCATATGATTGTGGGTATCCCGAAACTCTTTAAGCAGGCTGTTAAGGCGTTTGGATTCAGGGATAAACATCGCCGGGCGCAAAATGTCATCTAACTTGAACGCATCGCGCTGAGCCTGGGTCTGGGAGAGCAGGGGGAGTAAATCTTTTACCAGCAGAATGCCTTTTACGTCATCCAGGTTTTCGCCAATCACCGGGTAGCGAGAGTGGCCGGTTTCCTGGATCAGCGGTAGATAGCCGTCGCTGGTTTGATCCAGGGCAATAGCTGAGACCTGTGAGCGGGGTATCAGCACTTCACGAACCTGCTGATCGCTGATCTCAAGGGCGCCTTCGATGATCATAATGGCGTCTTGATCCAGCTTTAATTTCCCTGCGGTATGGCGTAAAAACGTCATCAGCTCATCTCGTGAGCTGGGTTCGTCATTGTCTCCGGAAAGGGCGCCAAAGAGTTTCTCGAGCCAGGATTTTTGATTGGGGTTGCTCGATCGGTCTTCGCTCATGCGTCAATTCTCTCGTTTGCGGGCAGACAGTTGCTATCTCGTTAACGACATCGTTATGGAAACCATGTCTTTATGGAAACCATGTCGTTAGGTAGCTGTTTTATCACTGAAGCAGGGGATAGTACCAGATTAGTTGTTACGTGATTTAACGCACCCACCGTTAAATAATAAAGAGGTAAGGGGCTATGCGTCTTCCCTATTGGGCATGGGAGTGTTGTCAGCGTACGGGTCAGGGATATTCAGCTCGGCCAACAGTTCACGCTCAAACTGCTCCATTTCCTCGGCTTCGTGATCATCAATATGATCGTAGCCCATCAAATGCAGGATGCCATGCACGACCATATGAGCGTAGTGGTGCTCAATTGGCTTGCCTTGCTCGCTGGCTTCTTTGGCTACCACAGCATGGCAAATCACCAGGTCGCCGAGTAACGGTAAATCCACACCCGGCGGGCTCTCAAAAGGGAATGACAGCACGTTAGTGGTTTTGTCTTTGCCGCGGTAATCACGGTTGAGCGTTTGGCTTTCGAGCTCATCCACAAAGCGAATAGTCACTTCAAGGCGCTGATCGTCAGGGTGGTGGGCGAACACACAGCCCACCCAATGGGTGAGCTGTGTCAGGCTGGGTAGCCGTGGTTCGTCAATCGCTGCCTGGCGGTCGACGACGACATCAATGGACTCGCTCATCGCGAACTATCCCATGCGCCTTCACGTGCCTGCATTCGTGCGTCGCGCTCTTGCTGGCGCACCTCGCGGCGGGCACGCTCCTCCACTTCCTGCTGGGATTCGAACATATCGTAAGCTTCGATAATGCGCTGTACCAGCGGGTGGCGTACCACATCCTTGGCGGCGAAGTGGGTGACGCCGATGCCTTGAGTGTCTTTCAGCACGTCGAGCACCTGAATCAGCCCTGAACGCTGTCCTTTAGGTAGATCGACCTGGGTCACGTCGCCGGTAATCACGGCAGTGGAGCCAAAACCAATCCGGGTCAGGAACATTTTCATCTGCTCCGGGGTGGTGTTCTGACTCTCATCCAGAATGATGTAGGAGTTATTGAGCGTACGGCCACGCATATAGGCCAGCGGAGCAATCTCAATCACCTGCCGCTCAATCAGTTTTGCCACCTGTTCAAAACCGATCATTTCATACAGGGCGTCGTAAAGAGGGCGCAGGTAGGGATCGATTTTCTGGGCCAGGTCGCCGGGCAAGAAGCCAAGTTTTTCACCCGCTTCAACCGCCGGGCGCACGAGCAGGATGCGGCGTACTTCCTGTTGGTTGAGTGCCTCAACCGCGGCGGCAACGGCGAGGTAGGTTTTACCCGTACCCGCAGGGCCAATGCCGAAGTTGATATCGTGTTCGCGGATGCTTGAAACGTAGCGCTGCTGGTTGAGCCCGCGCGGTTTGATCATGGTACGCGGGGTGCGCATGATCACTTCATCGCTGCTGCCGGTGCCGTCCTCTTCCTCTTCCAGCGCTTCAAGCCCGGACTCTTGCAGGAACAGGTGCACGGTGTCGGCGTCAAGTTCGCTCGCCGCTGTTTCGCGATAGAGGTGTTCCAACACGTTTGCCGCTGCTTTGATGCGGTTGGCTGGGCCCGCCAGTTGGAACACATTGCCCCGATTGCGCAGCGTCACATCTAGGCGGCTTTCAATCAGCTTCAAATGCTCGTCCTGCTGGCCGCAAAGGCTAGCAAGGCGCTGCGGATCATTGGGTTCAAGGCTTAAGGTGATGATGCGATTGGCCTGAGGTGTTGGCTGGCTCAAGAGTGGGGAACCCCTCGTTAGTGTGTGTATCGTTCAGCTTACTGCCCCGCCCGAAGCGGGGCAATGATCTGTGATAAGTGAACGATCAATAGCGCTCAGGTGAGGCAAGCTCACCGCGTAGCGAATTGGGAAATGCCTCAGTGATCTCTACATCGACAAAGTAGCCGATCAGCTCGGTGGGGTTGGCAGCGCGGAAGTTAACCACGCGGTTATTCTCGGTACGCCCAGAGAGCTGGCCTGGGTCGCGGGGTGAAAAGCCGTTAACCAGTACACGCTGTGTGCTGCCAACCATGCGGCGGCTAATTTGCGCGGTTTGCTGAATGATCCGCTCCTGCAGAATTGCCAGACGCTGCTTTTTGACACTCTCCGGTGTTTCATCCGGCAGGCCAGAAGCAGGTGTGCCGGGGCGTGCGGAGTAAACGAAGCTGAACGAATGATCGAAGCCGATTTGATGAATTAAATTCATCGTCGCTTCAAAATCTTCTTCTGTTTCGCCGGGGAAGCCGATGATGAAGTCAGAAGAGAAGCTGATGTCCGGGCGATTGGCGCGGATGCGCTCCATCTTTTCAATGTATTCGGCCGCCGTATGCCCGCGCTTCATGGCAGTAAGAATACGGTCTGAGCCCGACTGTACCGGTAGGTGAAGGTGGCTCACCAGTTCGGGGATATCGGCAAAGGCGTCGACTAGGCTGTCAGTAAACTCCACCGGGTGTGAGGTGGTAAAGCGAATGCGGTCAATGCCCTCTACTGCCGCAACGCAGGCAATCAGTTCGGCCAAGTCGATTTCATCACCTAGCTGGTTTTCACCGCGGTAGGCATTGACGTTCTGGCCCAACAGGTTGATCTCTCGCACGCCCTGGTCGGAAAGGTGGATGACTTCATCCATCACCGCCTCAAAGGGGCGCGAGACCTCTTCGCCGCGGGTGTAGGGAACCACGCAGAAGGTGCAGTACTTTGAGCAACCTTCCATAATTGACACAAACGCCGTTGCGCCATCGGAAGAAGGCTTGGGCAGGTGGTCGAACTTTTCGATCTCAGGAAAGGTGACATCCACCGCCGCAATCTGGTTATTGCCACGGGCATCCAGCATTGAGGGCACGCGGTGCAGGGTTTGCGGCCCGAACACCATGTCCACATGGGGGGCACGCTTGCGGATTGCTTCGCCTTCCTGGCTCGCCACGCAGCCACCCACGCCAATCACCAGGTTGGGGTTGGCGTCTTTAAGTTTTTTCCAGCGTCCCAGCTGATGAAAAACTTTTTCCTGCGCTTTTTCGCGAATCGAGCAGGTGTTTAACAAAATGACATCGGCTTCACGCTCATTATCAGTGAGTTCGAGCTGGTGAGATTCGCCGAGTAGATCCGCCATACGGGAGGAGTCGTACTCGTTCATTTGGCAGCCGTGCGTTTTGATGAAGAGCTTCTTCGCCATCGGTACCTGTCATCTATGAGTCGTCGGGGGACGAGGATGAATGGAGTGTTGTCGTGCGGTCGGCAATGAGGGTGTCCAAACCGCTATCGTTAGTTGGCGCATTATACGGATACAAGAAACCAGCGGCTAGCGTTCATCCATAATCGATACTTGACCCTCACGATTCTATGAGTATACTACGCACCGTGTTTAAGCAGTTCCTCGATAGCTCAGTTGGTAGAGCAAATGACTGTTAATCATTGGGTCGCAGGTTCGAGTCCTGCTCGAGGAGCCAATCGCTTGTTGATGTTCGTGAACAAGTTGGCTTCGCTTTTAACACGAGAGCGTTTGAAAGATAGCTTTTGAAAGATAGCTTAATATGTTCCTCGATAGCTCAGTTGGTAGAGCAAATGACTGTTAATCATTGGGTCGCAGGTTCGAGTCCTGCTCGAGGAGCCAAGTTGTTACATCAGTACTTCACAGGTACTGCGTATTAGCTAGCTGTTTTAGGTATGCCGATACAGGGATATTTTCATATAACAGGTAGTGCACTGTTCCTCGATAGCTCAGTTGGTAGAGCAAATGACTGTTAATCATTGGGTCGCAGGTTCGAGTCCTGCTCGAGGAGCCATTTAATTCCTTCCGGTATTCTTGTGGTTCTAATTACTCTCTTATCACCCTCCGCCTAATGGCGCCCGGGTGCTTTGTCGTGTCTGACTGTTGTGGCGTAAACTACTCATGGTCAATCAGTCTGGGCAGTTTATGGTGGTCAGTTTATGGTAGGCAAAGTGAATACACCGCAAGCCTTGCAGGTGTTTAAATGTTTGAGCGATGAGACACGTTTGATGTTGGTGCTCCTGGTGGCTCAAGAGCAGGAGCTTTGCGTGTGCGAAATGACCTATGCGTTGCAGGAATCGCAGCCTAAAGTATCCCGCCACTTGGCTCAGCTGCGTCAGTGTGGGTTGCTAAGTGACCAGCGCGAGGGGCAGTGGGTTTATTACCGGCTTGCCTCCCAGTTACCTGCCTGGGCTCATGAAATTATTCGTGCGGGTAGTCAGGGCAGTGCCGTCCAGTTAGCGGCGCTGACTCGGCGCCTAACCAAAATGGGTGACCGGCCAGCGCGTCTGGCGGTTCTGTGTTGAAATCCGCTATGTTGAAATCAGGGTTAAGGCCAGAATGTTAAAACCAAAACGCCGCCCCTTGCGAAGGGGCGGCGTTTTTTACAGCTTACTTTAACTCAGCGTATTTAGCGCTTGGCGGCTAGCCGCTGAGAGTCTTGCAAGTGAGCATAGTCGAGCAGGATTTCAGCTGATTCGAGCACATAAGCGCGGTCAACGGCCGTTGCGTCATCCTCTGTGCTATCCGCCTCTTCGGTGTTATCTGGTTCGTCCGTGCGGGCATCCATCCACTCGTCCAGTTCTTCAAGGCCCAGTGCACGGCGGCGTTGGTTTTCCAGCGAAAGCTGTTCGGCTTCCTGGGCTTCCATTTCACGCTGACGCTGCTCGCGATTTAAGCTCACGCTTGTGTGCTGCTCGCGTAACTGGCGGGCAAGCGTGGACTGGCGCTCTAAATAGCGGAAGTTGGCGTTGTCCTGGGCTCGTGCGTCGTGCTGGGCTATCAGCTTGTCCAGCATGGTTTCAGGTTCGCCATAGCGGCGATACTGAACGTTCTGAACGGTGTCCCAAGCTAGGGCATTATCCAGGCTGCTCTCACCAATACGCTCGGGGTCAATTAGGCTGGGGAAGTCGATGTCCGGCTCAACGCCGCGATTCTGGGTGCTGTCGCCGGAAATGCGGTAGAACTTGGCGCGAGTCAGTTTGATCTGACCATGGCTCAGCTCGTTGAGCGTCTGCACGGTGCCCTTGCCAAACGTCGGCGTGCCCAGTACTAAGCCGCGACCGTAGTCTTGAATCGCACCGGCAAAGATTTCCGAGGCAGAGGCGGAGAGGCGATTGACCAGCACCCCTAGCGGGCCGTCATAAAGTGTACCTGCTTCGCTGTCGCCATACAGTTGAATACGCCCCTGGGCATCGCGCACTTGTACGGTGGGGCCGCGATCGATAAACAGGCCAATAAGCGAGTTGGCTTCCTGTAGCGCGCCGCCGCCGTTGTTGCGCAGATCCAGCACGATACCTTCCACGCCCTCTTCTTTAAGGCGTTCAACTTCTTTGGCAACATCGCGAGTAGTGCTGCGATACTCCTCTTCACCCGCTTGCCAAGCGTCAAAATCGACGTAGAACGTCGGGATGTTAATCACCCCTAGACGGTGAGGTTCTCCGTCACGCTCGACTTCAATCACTTCGCCGTGGGCGGCTTGGTCTTCAAGGCTAACGGTGTCGCGGGTAATCTCAACGGTTTGCGAGCGGGTCATATCCACCGCTTGGGCAGGTACCACGTCCAAACGAACGACGGAACCTTTGGGGCCGCGAATCAGATCCACCACGTTGTCCAGGCGCATGCCGACCACATTGACCATCTCACCCTCTTCCTGGCCTACGGCGATGATGCGATCCGCTGGCTCAAGTACGCCAGCGCGCTCCGCTGGGCCGCCGGGCACAAGACTGGAGACTTTGACATATTCTCCGTCCGACTGAAGTAGAGCGCCAATGCCCTCAAGGGAGAGGCTCATCTGTATATCGAAGGATTCGCCCTGGCGAGGGGATAGGTAGCCCGTGTGTGGGTCAATACTGCTGGTAACGGCTGCCATTAATACGCCAAACACGTCTTCAGATTCGGTTTGCTCCAGCCGGGTCAGTTGACCTTCGTAGCGCTGGCGCAGGTTGTCTTCAATCTGTTCACTGTCCTGGTCGGTAAGAGCGAGTGTTAAAGCGTCGTTTTTAAGCCGCTTGCGCCATAGCTCGTCTAGCTCGCTTTGCCTGGATGCCCAGGGCGACTCTTCACGATCAATTTCTAGGCGCTCGTTGCTCTCAAAATCGAAATCAAGGCCTTCGTCCAGCTTTGCCAGTAGCGACTCAAGGCGCGACTGCTGCCGATCACTAAAAGTGTTATAGAGATCAAATGCATCATCTAACTCGCCATTGAAGAGAGCGTCTGCCATGCCCGTCTCTAAGTGACGATAGGGCTCGATATCACTGCGCAGCAAGTAGGCGCGCTGGCCGTCCAGAATATCCAAATAGCGTTGGAAAGCATCCTGCGACCACGCTTCATCAAATGTAATATCAGCATAATGGCCGTAGCGGAGCGAGTCCGCAATTTCCACTGCCGCCTGGCGTTGTTCGTCGGTCGGCTCAAGTTGCGCCAAGGCGGCTGGGCTGGTAACAACCAGCATGACAGCCAGGGCGACCGAACGCGAAAGCGTTGCAAACAAGCTCATCAGTCAAGCTCTCCCGGATTTGTGTACACTCATTCTTCCCTAGACTCGCATATGACCCATGAGTTGCGTAGGTCGAGGGACTATTGTAGCAGGTCGCCTGCGCGATGAGACTCAATCATTACTGTTATGAGGATTTCCATGTCCGAGACTTTCAACGCTGATCGTTTAACGCGGTTATGCGATTTTCTGCGCCAATCACCGACCCCGTGGCACGCTGCAGGCAATATGGCTGCGCGATTGGAGCAAGCCGGTTTTCAGCGGCTGGAAGAGAAGGCCAGTTGGCAGCTAACGCCGGGCAAGCGCTACTACGTCACCCGTAATGACTCGGCTATTATTGCTTTTCAGTTGCCTGAGTCTGAATTGACAGCGTTGCGTATGATCGGTGCTCACACTGATAGCCCGGGGCTGCATCTAAAGCCTAACGCCACACAGAGCTCTGCAGGCTGGCTTCAGTTGGGAGTGCAGGTTTACGGTGGTGTCTTGCTGGCACCGTGGTTTGACCGTGACCTGGGGCTGGCTGGGCGGGTATATGTGCGCCATGCGGATGGTCGCTTGGAAAGCGTATTGCTTAATGTCGATCGGGCAATTGCCATTGTGCCGAGCCTGGCGATTCACCTTGATCGTGACGTGAACAGTGGCCGTCCGATTAACCCGCAGACGCAGATGGCGCCGGTGTTGATGCAAAGCGAGGCAACGACGCTAGGCGAACTAGTGGCGCAGTGGCTAGAAGAGCAGCACGGCCTGCGTGCTGTGGAAGTAGTTGACTTTGAATTAGGCTTTTACGATGTTCAGCCGCCATCGCTGATCGGCGTTAAGCAAGAGCTGGTGGCCAGCGCCCGATTGGATAACCTGCTCTCCTGCTTCATTGGTTTAGAAGCGCTCTTGGCTTGCGATGGCAGCCAAGGCGCTTTGTTGGTGGCTAATGACCATGAGGAAGTCGGCAGTGCGAGCGCCTGTGGTGCCCAAGGCCCTTTCTTGGCAGATGTGTTGAGGCGCATTAATGCCCAACTCGGGGGCAGGGGGAGTGAAAAGGGAAGCGAAGAGTCGCTGATTCAACTGATTCAATCGTCGTTGATGATCTCTTGCGATAACGCCCATGCGCTACACCCTAATTTTCGCGATAAGCATGATGAACGGCACGGCCCGGCGATTAACGGTGGCCCGGTGATCAAGGTGAATGCGAGCCAGCGCTACGCCACCAATAGTGTCACTGGCGCACTGTTTCGAGATGTATGTCGCGAGTCGGACGTACCCGTGCAGTCGTTTGTTACCCGGGCGGATATGGGCTGCGGCAGTACGATTGGCCCGATTACCGCCACCGAGTTGGGAGTGCCCACCATTGATGTGGGTGTGCCTCAGTGGGCGATGCATTCGATTCGGGAAACCGCGGGTACTAAAGATGTTGAGCACCTAACCCGCGCATTGGTGGGATTCTTAAATCGTGCAAAGCTAAACTGATTCCTTAGCTGCACATAAACAAAAAGCCCGCTGACAGAATCAGCGGGCTTTTGGCATTAATTTGGTGGCTACGCCCTGATTTGAACAGGGGACCCCATCATTATGAGTGATGTGCTCTAACCAGCTGAGCTACGTAGCCTTTCAACGGGGGCGAATATTACTCAGCAATATGCTGTCCGTCAAGTATTTGTTGCGCAAGGAGGAGTGTGCTGTCAGTCATCCTCTAGCGGTAACGACACGAGCGCTGCACTAATTACGTCTTGATAGTTGCGGATTCGCTGAACATAGTGAACGGGTTCATAGCCCCGTGCATAGCCATAGCGGGTCTGTGGGTAATAACGCTTATCTGCCTTGAGCGGCAGCACGTCTTTCATGTCTTCCCAGGAGTTCGGATTCTTGCCCAGGTCGCGGGCCAGCTGTTGAGCGTCAAGCACGTGGCCGCGACCAATGTTGTAACTTGCCAGGGCTAGGTAGGTACGATCCGGCTCGGGGAGGGTGTCGGGTAGGCGTTGATGGCGATCAGCGAGATAGCGGGCGCCGCCGTCGATAGCTTCGGCCGGGTTTAAGCGATTATCGACACCGAGGGATTCGGCGGTATTTTGGGTTAACATCATGATGCCTCGCACGCCCGTTGGGGAAGTGGCTTGGGGATCCCAATGCGATTCCTGGTAAGCCAGGGCGGCGAGCAGGTCGGCGGGCATCCCGGTTTCATCCTCGGCATCTAGGAAAAGATCGATAAAGTTAGGCAGACGCTCGTTTATGCGTTTGTTGAGCGCACGTAGGTCGACGAAATCGAAATCACCGATGTAAGCATAATAATGCTGCATGACCCTAGCGGTGTATTCTTGCCCGTCGCTGCTGTCCATCCATTGATCGGCAAGCTTGGCGAGTGCCTGGTGGTCTGGGGCGAAATACCAGCCTAATCGATCACCGCTGGTGAGATTCATAGCCACTTCCAAGTGTGGGAAGTGGCGCCGCACTAACCTAACAATATTGGAATCGGCTAAGGTGCAGTCAATGCGCTTATCGGCCACTTCGGTGAGCAGCATTTCGGTAGTGCGAGGATCCTCCTCAAAGGCGATACCAGTGTATTGGTTGACCAAGCTCTGGAGCTTTTCCGCGTAGCTGGAATCCGCCGTGACGTGGATGTCGACTCCCGCCATTTCCTCTACTTGGCGTGGTAGGGGGCGCATATCCCGGTGGCAAACCAGTTGCTCGACGATATCGGTGTGGGTGGGTCCTTGGGTAAATTGCTCGTCCCGGGAAGGGAGGTGGGTAAGGCCTGCGGCGGCAAGCTGAATCTCACCGTCTTTCAGGGCTTGCAGCACCTCCGAGGTAGATTCCAGCAGCGTCCACTCAACTTGCCAGTCGTTGGCGGCGGCGAACGACTCGACCAAGTCGTGCTCCGGCCCTGAGGGTGTCCCATCACGATCAAGGTAGTAAGTGGTGGCGCTATTTCGAGTGGCTACCTTTAGTATTCCGCCTGGCCCGGGTGGTTCAAGTTGTGTGATCGACGACTCGCTTCCTTCGCAGCCCAGTAGCATGAGCAGTGGAAAGGTGGCGATTAACAGGCGGGGGCGAAAGAAAGGCATGGATTAACCGTAGCAGGCTTTTGTGCTGCCAGGAAGGTAGCGCTTCAACGCTAGGCACGCCAATTGGTTGCTGAGGGCTGGCTTGGCTAGTAAGGGGGGCGGATGCTAAGGCTTATGATTCCCAATATCTCTGACTTCCAAGACCTGGGGCTTCAAATACGAGTGGCTGCCCTGATGAAGAGGGCAGCCAACGGGTAACGCTTATTTAGACATTAAAGCGGAAGTGCACCACATCGCCATCTTTGACGATGTACTCTTTGCCTTCCAAGCGCCACTTACCGGCGTCTTTGGCTGCCTGCTCACCGCCTAGCGATACGAAGTCCTCATAGGCAACCACTTCTGCGCGGATAAAGCCTTTCTGAAAGTCGGTGTGAATCACGCCAGCGGCTTCGGGGGCTGTTGCGCCTTCTTTTACGGTCCAGGCGCGCACTTCTTTAACGCCAGCAGTGAAGTAGGTTTGCAGACCCAGCAGTGAGTAGCCCGCGCGAATGACACGATCAAGGCCCGGTTCGTCCATGCCCATCTCGCTTAAGAACATTGAGCGCTCTTCGTCATCCAGCTCGGCGATTTCTGCTTCCAACTGGTTGCAAACAGGTACCACCAGTGCGCCTTCTTCAGCGGCGATTTCGTTCACGATATCCAGGTAAGGATTGTTCTCGAAACCGTCTTCATTGACGTTAGCGATGTACATAGTCGGCTTCAGGGTCAAAAAGCCGAAGCTCTTCACCTGGCGCTGCTCTTCTTCGCTTAAGCCAAAGCTACGTAGCGGCAAGCCTTCCGCAACGTGGGGTTGGATGCGATCAAGAATTGCCTTGGTGGCAATGGCGTCTTTGTCGCCGCCCTTCACCGAGCGAACCAAGCGCTGGCTGGCTTTTTCAACCGTGTCCAGGTCGGCCAGCGCCAGCTCTAAATTGATTGTTTCAATATCGGAGCGGGGATCGACCTGGTTGGCTACGTGGATAACATTGTCGTTGTCGAAGCAGCGCACCACATGGGCGATTGCTTGGGTTTCACGAATGTTAGCCAGGAACTTGTTACCTAAGCCCTCACCCTTGGATGCTCCGGCGACCAATCCAGCAATGTCGACGAACTCCATGGTGGTCGGCAGTACTTTTTGCGGCTTGACGATTTCGGCGAGCTTGTCAAGGCGCGGATCCGGCATCGGCACGATACCCACGTTCGGCTCAATGGTGCAGAAGGGGAAGTTTTCTGCATCGATGCCTGACTTGGTCAGAGCATTGAATAGTGTGGACTTGCCGACGTTAGGCAGGCCGACGATGCCGCAATTGAAACCCATAAAATGTTCCTGAGAATAAGGTGGTAGGGCGTAAAAGTAATCGCCATTCTACGAGATGCGCTAGCCGTCAGCTACCGGCGTAACTTACCAGCGTTTGGCGACCTCTATTCTGGCTTGAGGCTATGCAGTTGATTCATGGCTTTGGCCCAGTCGCCTGCAAGCGCTAGCGGTAGCGTGGCGATGCACTCATCCAGGGCTCGAACGATGGCTTCATGTTCGGCCTTGCCGGGCCGTCCCAATACATAATTAGTGACTTGGCGGGCTTCTCCGGGGTGCCCAATGCCAATCCGTACCCGGTGAAACTGCTTCTGGCCGCCTAATGCGCTGATAATATCGCGCAGGCCGTTGTGGCCCCCGTGCCCGCCGCCGGTTTTGTAGCGTGCCTGTCCAGGGGGGAGGTCGAGTTCGTCGTGGGCGACCAGTAGGTTTTCAGGGGCGAGTTTGAAGAACTGGCACAAGGCTGCCACCGCGGCGCCGCTACGGTTCATAAAAGTGGCGGGGTTGAGCAGGTGCAGCTCATGGTCGCCTAGGCGCACCTTGGCGTAGTGGCCAAAAAATTTCTTTTCTGGGCGCAGCTCTGCATGAGCGCTTTGCGCAATAGCCTCCACTAGCCAGAAACCGGCGTTATGGCGCGTGGCATCATACTCTGCCCCGGGGTTGCCTAATCCAATAATGGCTGTTACCTGGCTCATCTTCCCACCTCATAAAATATCCAGAAGACCAAAATTATCCATAAGACATGGTTGACGCCGTGCCAGCGACGGGCCTAAAAAAAATCAAGCGCCGAGGCGCTTGATTCTAACATCGTGTCAGCATCACGAGGGCCATGCAGGCATGGCCCCAATAGAGTGCTTAACGGGGTACTTACTCGGCGCTGGTGTCTTCTTCGCCTTCGCTTTCACCGTCTTCGTCTTCTTCAGCACGCACTTTTACTTTAGTGATGCTAAGTACTGCATTGTCATGCTCTTCACCGTGGGACAGATCAACTGAGGTGACGCCGGCCGGTAGGGTAAGGTCAGACAGGTGCAGTGTCGTGCCAAGCTCAACGGCAGCGATGTCAACTTCGATAAAGTCAGGCAGGTCTTTCGGCAAGCAACTGATCGAAATTTCGTTGGCCAGTACGTGCAGTTCGCCGCCTTGGTCTTTGATACCGACACACTTCTCTTCGCCCGTCACGTGCAGTGGCACGTTGATGGTGATTTCGTGAGTCGCATCAACGCGCAGGAAGTCGGCGTGAGTCAGCAGCGGCTTGAAAGGGTGACGCTGCAGGTCACGAACAACGACTTGCTCTTCTTTGCCTTCGATCATCAGTTTGATGACGGAAGAGAAGAAAGACTCATCTTCAATCGCTTTGTAGAAAGCGGTTTTTTCAACAGCGATGGACTGCGCGCCTTTTTCGCCACCGTATACAACGGCCGGCACTTGCTGGTTCGCACGACGCAGGCGGCGGCTCGCACCTTTCCCCAGGTCGTTACGAACGCTGGCTTTCAGGATAAAATCAGACATGGAATTGCCTCTTAGTTTAAGTAAGGAATACGCCGCCGACCGCGACCAGACGACGACGTTTCCGTGGCCCCAAAAGGGGGGCTGTATCGTCAGCGGATTAGTGGAACATCGCGCTGACAGATTCTTCGTTGCTGACCCGGCGAATCGCTTCCGCGATCAGGCCAGCAACGCTCAACTGGCGAATTTTGCCGCTACGACGAGCAACGTCAGATAGCGGGATGGTGTCGGTCACCACCACTTCATCCAGTACGGAGTTGGTAATATTATCGACCGCAGGGCCGGACAGGATCGGGTGTGTTGCATAGGCCACCACGCGCTTGGCGCCGTGATCTTTTAACGCTTCACCGGCTTTACACAGTGTGCCTGCGGTGTCGATCATGTCGTCGACTACGACACAGGTGCGGCCCTCTATCTCGCCGATGATATGCATCACCTGGGCCTGGTTAGCCTGGGGGCGACGCTTATCGATAATGGCGAGATCGGCGTTCAGCTGTTTGGCGATGGCACGGGCGCGAACAACGCCGCCCACGTCAGGGGAAACAACGACAAGGTCGCTGTAATTCTGACGCTCGATATCATCCAGCAGAATGGGGGAGCCGTAGACGTTGTCCACAGGGACATCAAAGAAGCCCTGGATCTGATCGGCGTGTAGATCCATGGTCATCACGCGGTCAACGCCTGCTTTAACCATCATGTCCGCGACTACTTTGGCGGAAATTGGTACCCGTGCGGAGCGCACGCGGCGATCCTGGCGAGCATAACCAAAGTAGGGAAGTACTGCCGTGATGCGAGTTGCCGAGGCGCGACGCAGGGCGTCGACCATCAGAATCAACTCCATCAAGTTGTCATTCGTCGGTGCACAGGTGGATTGCAGGATGAAAACATCCTTACCGCGCACGTTCTCATTGATCTCGACTGCGATTTCGCCGTCGCTGAATTGACCCACCGTAGCGTTACCCATACGGCTGTCTAAGCTCTCGGCAATTTTTTGAGCGAGTGCGGGATTGGCATTCCCGGCGAAAACCATCAATTTTGACACGCGCAGCCACCTTTGCAGTGTTGGGGATCAGGGGAGAAAACGCAGATCATACTTAGGCCATAGCTGAAAATTAAATTGGCTGGGGTACCAGGATTCGAACCTGGGAATGCCGATACCAAAAACCGGTGCCTTACCACTTGGCGATACCCCAACAATGGCCCTTCGTTAGCCGGGCGCTTTCAACTGCCCAGAGCGGGCTTATACTAACAATAGCCCAGAGCATCATGTAGAGGAGAGGTGTTGAGTCCGCGTGCTACCCATGTCGACCAATGTTGTTCCGCTAAATGCGCGATTGCTTGTGCCGATTGCTGCGTATCAAAAGCAGCAAACAGACAAGCCCCCGTGCCGGTCAACCGACTAGGTGCATGCTGTGCAAGCCAGTTCAGGGCTTCCGCGATTGGCGGATAGCGTTCCTTTACCACGGCTTCACAGTCGTTGCGCCACTCCGGCGCTCCCCCCTGCAGTGCGCGCGCCATAGTAATGGGGTCGCTGTCACGTGTCAATTGCGGGTCTTGGAAGACGACCTGGGTAGACACGCTAATACCGGGGTGAATAATCACGAACCATGGGGTATCGAGCGTTACTGGGGTGAGCCGCTCGCCAACCCCTTCGGCCCAGGCGCTGTGGCCATGTACGAATACAGGCACGTCGGCCCCTAGCTGAAGCCCCAGCCGAGCTAGTTCGACTAACGGTAGGTTGAGCTCCCAGAGGTGGTTAAGCCCCACTAACGCTGTGGCTGCGTTGGAGCTGCCACCCCCTAAACCGCCTCCCATTGGCAACTGCTTATCGATCGTAAGCGTAGCGCCTAGTGCAGTGCCGCTATGCTGTTGCAATAACCGTGCGGCGCGTACGACCAAATTGTCATCGTGGCTAACGCCGCTAACCTCAGTGGTTAACTGAATTTTCCCGTCATCACGGGGGGCCAGCGTAAGGTGGTCGCATAGGTCGATAAACTGAAATAGCGTTTGCAGTGCGTGGTAGCCGTCTTTACGACGGCCCACTATATGCAGCATGCGGTTGAGCTTAGCCGGCGCGGTAAGCGTTAGTGGCGCGTTCATTGAAACGGTTACCCTTACTCTTCGCTGGCTTGCCACTGGTTGACGACCAGCGTAATACGCACATCATCGTAGTGCATGACCATGCGTCGTGGCAGCCATAAATCGTCGACTCTCTCCCAGTCGCGGTAGTCGATTTCCCAGCCGTCTTGGGCAATATGGCTCGGGAAGCCCAGTTCGTCGGTTTCTAGCTGATAGCTGCCGGTATTGTCATTATCAGGATCGCCGGGTAGGCCGCGCACCCAGTTGGGCATAGCGGTGACGGGGAGCGACCAGCCCAACTGCTCTTCCATAAGCGCTTCTGGGGTTTCTGCCTCAAAACGGCCGTCGCTATTGGAGAGGGAGAAGCGCCCCTCGCGACCCTCGAGCACGTTCCTCCCGCCGCCAAAGGGGCCACTGATCAGCATGCGGAAATAGTAGGGGGTTTGATTCCAATCCAAGTTGGCGCTGACATTCTCTTCTGGAGTGCGCAATCCCGCTTTGCCTATTAGCGTCCAGGTATCAAATGCCTCTACCTCCGCCTGCTGGCGTTCCCACTGACCTGCCTGGCGGCCGCTGTCATCCATGGGCGCCTGAGAGGCGCACCCGGCGAGCAAGAGTAGCGCGAAACCGGCAAGCCAGAGGCGCGGAGACTGGCGTGATAATGGCCAGCGTGGCGAAGGGGACGTCAGTGTCAACATAAACAGGCTCCATGTAAGATGAGTACGGCGCAAGAGTAACATGATTGATGCGCCGCACTAGGGGGGTCGCAGGGTTAGGGTGCCGCTGGCGGCGTTAGTTCAGAGCTTATTTAGGGGCTTAGCTCAGGGTAACGCTCAAGTAGACCGTCGATCAGTGGATGCTGGTTCGTCCGCTGCATGATTTGCTGGATCAACTGGCGTGCCTCTTCATCGCGCCCCAGCGCTTTTAGTACTTCAGCTAGATGCGCAGCGACCTCCTGGTCAGGCAGCTGTGCGTAGGCGCTCTCAAGCCAGGGCAGCGCTTCTTCAGGTTTGCCAAGGCGGAAGTAGACCCAGCCCATGCTATCGAGCACGGCAGGGTTGTCCGGATCAGCCTCGTAGGCACGCTCAATCAGCTCAAACGCCTCTTGTAAGCGCCCAGGCAAGTTAAGGTCAGCCAGTGTGTAGCCCAGCGCATTGAGCGCTTCGGCATTGTCTGGGTCGGTGCGCAGTATCTGACGTAAATCCTGCTCCATGCCCGCAATGTTGCCCGCTTCCCAGCGCCGCATGGCACGCATATAAAGCAGCGATGCGTCATCAGGCGTGCGGCTAATTTCACGGTCTAATAGCGCGTCAGCGTCCGCAGGCTGATTTATTTCGTCCAGCAACTGGACTTCGAGCATTACCAGTTCGGTAAAGTAATTGTCGAAGCGCATACGCTCAATGCGCAGGAAGGCCCGAGCATCCAGCAGGCGATCCTCCTCAATTAGCATCTGCGCCGCCGCCGCACGAGCGGGCAAAAATTCACTGCCCTCGCTGACTTGGCGATAATAGAGCAGCGCATTATCGGTATCGCCTTGCTCTTGAGTGATGGCGCCGAGCAGGTAATAGGCTAAATCTGGCACCTCGGGTTGGCCGATTAGCGGTTGCAGCAAGCGTTGTGCGGGTTCGGGGTGCCCCTCCTCAAGATAGAGTTGTGCTAGCGATAAGCGCAGATCTTCATTGCCAGCATGGCTCTCTAGGAGAGCGTTGGTTTGCACTTCAGCCGCGCTAATGTTGTTAAGGCGAATTTCTGCTTGAGCCAGTAGCAGGATAAATCGTACATCGTCAGGTGCGAGTTCAAGGCCCTGCTGGGCAGCGCGCTGAGCGGCAGGATAATCCTCAACCTCTAGAGCTAAGCGCGCTTTTACTAGCCATAACGCAGCGGATTCCGGGTCTAGCAGCTCGACTTGATCAAGTCGTTGCTGGGCAAGTGCGGTATCGCCAAGAGCCGCCTCAATCAGTGCCGTACCCAGTAATACGTCGCTGTGGTGGGGCAGTTGGTCAGCGTTAGGGCGGGCTAAATGCGCACGCAACTGCTGGGCGATCAGCGTTAATGGTGCCTCTTCGGCCACGGCGATCTCAGCAAAGGCGGTGACATCGCCGTGGCCGCCAGCTTCAACAATAGCAATGCGCTGTTCAAGGCTGTCGAGCCAATCGCCGCGCTGTAGCGAAAAGGCCGCTAGCAGACGATTGGGTGCTTCTGCCTGGGGGGCAAGCTCTCGCCAGCGAAGCGCGGAAGCCTCTATTAGTGAGGCTTCATTGCCAAAGCGGGCTGCGAAGGTGGCACGTTCGGCAAGCGCTGGCTCGCGATAGCGCTTAGCCGCTTCCAGGTAGCCCTGGCTTGCGTAGCGGTAGTCGCCACGCTGGCCAGCAAGCTCGGCGCCGAGCAGCGTGCTTAGCCCAGCGGCATCCAAGCCACGGGTGATCGGCGGCGCATTGCGCATCGGATCGTCGGCCCAGGTGCCGAGGGGGCCATCTTGTGGGCTAGGCGTAGATTGGCAGCCGCTCAGCAGCAGAGCAGCAGAGGCAGCCACGGGTAGTAGTATCGAATGCCGTAACATAGAGCTCACTAATGAGAAGCCTGAACAGGTAGAGCCCATTAATACAGGGCCCGATAATGGAAAGCGAGGTCGCATGCGTCTCTCTATCAAGTGGCCGAATACCCAGCATAGCGGCTTGCCTGCCTGCGGCAAAGTGGTGTGGGCCAGATGATAGCCTGCTGTGATAGAATGTTCCTCCTTGAAAAAGTGGTCAGCAAACTTTATGCCTATTAATGACAGGTTTTTGTAGGCAGCGCTCGAACCACGCTTAAGACTTGTTTTAGCAAGCCCTAATTGACGGTGCAGCCGCTTATCATAACGGCGGCTGACAAAAAGTCCGACACACTAGCGAAGACGCATAACGCATGACGCTTCTTGCCCTGGGAATAAATCATCGTACCGCCAGCGTGGCCGTGCGTGAGCAGGTGGCTTTTACGCCGACGCAGCTTGAAACCGCGTTGGCTGAATTGCGTAACCTGCCACAAATCAGTGAAGCGGCGGTGCTCTCTACCTGCAACCGCACGGAGCTTTACTGTGTCACGGATGCGGCTGGCGAGCAGGCGGTACTCAATTGGCTCGGACGTTTTCATAACTTACACGTCGATGAGCTAACTCGCTGTGCCTATCACTATTTAGACAACGATGCGGCGCGCCATTTAATGCGCGTAGCGGTTGGCCTGGATTCTATGGTGCTGGGCGAGCCGCAGATTCTGGGCCAGTTGAAGGACGCCTATCAGCAGGCGCGCCAATCCAAGGGCTTGGGCGGCGAGCTTGAGCGCTTGTTCCAGCACACCTTCGCAGTGGCCAAACAGGTGCGCACCGAAACCGGCATCGGTAAAAATCCCGTTTCAGTGGCTTACGCCGCCGTCAGCATGGCCAGCCGCATTTTTGATGATTTTAGCCGTTCACGGGCGTTGCTAATAGGCGCCGGTGAAACCATCGAATTAGTTGCGCGCCATTTGCATGAAGCGGGCGTTCGCCAGCTTACCGTCGCCAACCGCACCCGTGAACGTGCTGAACTGGTGGCAGGCCCCTTAGGGGGAACGGCGATTACCCTGCAAGAGATTCCTGACGCGCTCGAACATGCCGATATTGTGATCTCTTCCACTGCCTCCCCGCTACCCATACTTGGCAAAGGTATGGTCGAGCGCGCGCTCAAAAAACGCCGCCATCGCCCGGTATTTATGGTCGATATCGCGGTGCCTCGGGATATTGAGCCTGAAGTGGGCGAGCTAGCGGATGTGTTCCTCTACACCGTGGACGACTTGGAAGAGGTAATCCAGGAAAATCGTCGTCACCGCCAGGTTGCCGCTGATCAAGCCGAGTCGTTGATTGAACACGGAGTGGGTAGTTGGCAGCATGAGCGACGTATTCGTAACGGCGGCGAGTTGATTCGCGACTACCGCCAGCATGGCGAAGCGCTGCGCGATCTTTCCCGTGACCAGGCGCTGGAGCGGCTGGCACGGGGTGAGGATCCCGCTAAGGTCATTGAGCGCTTGGCCCATCAGTTGACTAACCGTTTGCTCCACCAGCCCACCCAGGCCATACGCGATGCGGCCTCTGAGGAGCACCACGACTTGCTGAATGCCGCCCCGCGCCTGCTGTTGCCCGCAAAACCCGCATTCGAGACCACGCCTGCGCCCACGGTTAACCGCCAGAAGGATGATACGCCCGCATGAAAGAGACTCTGCGCCAACGCTTAGACAGCTTTACCGAACGCTTTGAAGAGCTGGCGATGCTGCTGTCGGATCCCGACGTGATCAATAACCAGCAGCGCTTTCGCGACTACTCACGTGAATATGCCGAGTTAGAAGAGCTGGTGGCGGCCTGGCAGCGCTATCGTGATATTGAAACCAATATGCACGAAGCCGAGCAGCTTAGCCGCGATAGCGACGCTGACATGCGCGAGCTGGCAGAGATGGAGTTAAGCGAAGGGCGGGAACGGTTAGCCGAGCTGGATCTCGAGCTGAAGCGCCTGCTGGTGCCTAAAGATCCCGATGACGGCCGTGGGGTGTTTCTGGAAGTGCGCGCCGGTACCGGCGGCGACGAGGCGGCTATTTTTGCCGGTGACCTGTTTCGCATGTACTCACGCTACGCCGAAAAACGTGGTTGGCGGGTCGAGGTGGTGAGCGCCAGTCACGGCGAGCAGGGTGGCTACAAAGAGATCATTTCCCGTGTCAAAGGCGATGGTGTTTACGCCCAGCTAAAGTTTGAATCCGGCGCCCACCGGGTACAGCGCGTCCCCGCGACCGAATCCCAGGGCCGCATTCACACCTCTGCTTGCACCGTCGCAGTGATGCCTGAAGTCGATGACGTGGGCGATATCGATATCAACCCTTCGGATCTGCGTGTGGACACTTATCGCTCCAGCGGTGCCGGTGGTCAGCACGTTAACACCACGGACTCTGCGATCCGCATTACTCACCTGCCCACCGGCGTGGTGGTGGAGTGTCAGGAAGAGCGCAGCCAGCATAAAAACCGCGCCAAGGCGATGTCGCTACTGGCCGCGAAGTTGAAGCGTAACGCCGTCGATAGCCAGCGTCAGACGCAAGCGGATGCACGCCGTTCGCTAGTGGGTTCGGGGGATCGCAGTGAACGCATCCGCACCTATAATTTCCCCCAAGGGCGGATTACCGACCACCGCATTAATTTGACGCTTTATAAGCTCAATGAAGTGGTCAGCGGCGAGCAGTTGGATGACGTGATTAGCCCGCTGATTCACGAGTATCAAGCAGAGCAGCTTTCAGCCCTTCAGGACGTCTAATGACCCTTGATGCGCTGTTGAAACAGGCTGCCCAACGCTTGCAGGCGGCGGGTTCCAGCTCGCCGCGTATCGACGCTGAAGTGCTGTTATGCCACTTGCTCGGGCGTGATCGCACATGGCTCTACACCTGGGGAGATAAAATATGCCCCTTATGGGAGCAGGCCCGTTTCGATGCGCTAATCGCTGCGCGTGTCCAGGGCACGCCGGTTGCCTACCTTACCGGCGAGCGCGAATTTTGGGGGCTGCGCTTAGCCACCTCACCTGATACATTAATTCCCCGGCCCGATACTGAAACCCTGGTTGAGCTTGCGCTTAGCCGAGCGGCGCTGACCTCAGGCCGTCTGCTCGATCTTGGCACGGGCACTGGGGCCATCGCCCTGGCATTTGCCAGCGAGCAGCCCCACTGGCAAGTACTGGGCGTGGACCTACGCGTTGAGGCGGTGTCGTTGGCAACTCGTAATGCGCAGGCGTTGGGGCTCGCTAACGCTACGTTCTTACAGAGCGATTGGTTTGCCGCCTTGGACGCCTATACGGTAGCGGGTAACCAATTCGATATTATCGTCAGTAATCCTCCCTATATCGCTGGTGATGATCCTCATTTAGCCGAAGGAGATGTGCGTTTTGAACCACGCTCAGCGCTTGTCGCTGACGCCTGTGGCATGGCGGATTTGCTGCATTTGGTAAACTCCGCGCAGCGCTATCTAGCGGCTTCAGGTTGGTTGCTGCTTGAGCATGGCTATCAACAGGCCGAAATGGTGCGCGAGGCGCTTGGGAGCGCAGGCTATCAAAACGTTGAAAGTGTTCGTGACCTGGGAGGGCATGAACGGGTTACCCTAGGCCACCTTTAATAACTGCCTGATTCATCAGTATTGGATCCTGCCATGAAACCAAAAAATAGAACGCTGGACCGTATCGACCTTAAAATCCTGCGCAGCTTGCAGGAAAATGCACGTATTTCTTACGTCGATTTAGCCTCGGAAGTGGGCTTATCCACAACCCCTTGCCTAGAGCGTGTTAAGCGTTTGGAGAAAGCGGGTATTATTCGTGGTTACCAAGCCATTCTTGATCCGCGGGCTTTAAAAGCCAATTTATTAGTTTTTGTCGAGATTAGCTTAGAAACGCAATCGCCAGCGGTATTTGATGAGTTTCGCCGTGCCGTCGAGAAGCTACCGCAGATTCAGGAGTGCCACCTTGTCTCGGGACAGTTCGACTACATCTTGAAGTGCCGCATTCCCGAAATGGCGGCTTACCGTCAACTATTGGGCGATGTAGTGTTAACGCTGCCTGGCGTGAAAGAATCGAAAAGCTACGTGGTAATGGAAGAGGTAAAAGAGAGCTTCAATTTACACATTCCTGCCTTTGAGGAATTTGAGGATAAGTAAGCCGATGATGGATGACCAGGCGCTGCTGCGCTATAGCCGCCAGATTATGCTGCCCGAGGTGGATATCGAGGGCCAGGAGCGCCTCCAATCTGCCCATGCAGTGATTATTGGGGCTGGCGGTTTGGGCTCTCCGGCAGCGCTCTATTTAGCTGCTGCTGGGGTAGGGCGCATCACTATCGCCGATGCCGACCATGTGGAACTTTCCAATCTTCAACGTCAAATTGCCCACCAGCACGCCAGTATTGGTTTAAATAAGGCGCACTCTGCCCAGGCCAGCATGCAAGCGCTCAATCCCCACTGCCACGTTGTTGCGTTAGACCAACATGTCGAGGGCGAACCGCTTGAACGCTTAATCGCTTCGGCGGATGTGGTGCTGGACTGTACCGATCGTTTCTCAAGCCGCTATGCGGTGAATGCGGCGTCCCAAAAAGCAGGTGTGCCGCTGGTATCGGGTGCGGCCATTCGCTTTTCAGGCCAGCTGGCAATTTTTGACCCCCGCAATACCGAGTGTCCCTGCTACGCCTGTCTCTATCCGCCCGACGAAAGTGGCGATGAAGCGCTAAGCTGCTCAGAAAGTGGCGTCATGGCGCCACTGGTGGGACTGATCGGCTGCTTTCAGGCGGTTGAAGCCTTTAAGCTGCTTAGTGGCGCAGGTTCTGCCCATCAGGGGCTCTCTACCTTTGATGGCTTAAGCGGCCAATGGCGGCACTTTCAAGTACCCCGCGATCCCGCTTGCCCTGTGTGCGCTCAGCGCCGTTGATGCTATTGGCAGCGCCTTAATCGTTAGCTTTTGCTTCTGTGCTGTCGTGCTCTGCGACGTTCGCACTCGTGGTTGAGCGCTTCTCGACGGTTGCTTTGGGCGAGGTTTTAGTCATGCTGCCGCTGGCATCGGCAAAGGCGTTTTTGAGTACTTCGTTGTCAGGATCCATATCGATACTGCCATGGAAAACGCTGCCATCTTCCAGTACCAGGCAAGGGGCAACAATAGTGCCTGAGACCTGGGCGCCCTTATGAATCGTTGCGCGGTGGTGTGCTACCAAGTTGCCGGTTACCTCACCTGATATATGCAGTGTGTGAGCAAATACATCGCCGTTGATATAGCCATTGGCACCCAGGGTAACGGTGTGCTGTTTGCAGGTGATAATGCCGCTTACGCGTCCCTCTACCGTCAAATCTTCATCGCTATTAATGTCTCCCTCTACTTGCGTGTGACCCCCGATTACGGAGAGGCTTGGGCGCGCACTGCTAGCCGGAGTGCCTGGCGTTGCCGATGAGCGTGTGTCAGGTGGTATTAGCGTCGCGGCCTTAGTTTCAGGGGGAGTATTCTTGGCTTTAAACATTGGTGACTCCAAGTAAATGACGCCAGAGCGCCTTTGAGGTGAGTGGTCGTGAGCATTAAATACCTTAATCGGCTTGTTACTGTCTCAAAGCCTGGAGTTAAGCCAAGTGAGTGGGCTTATTCACGCCGCCGCAATAAAGTGGAGGGAGTATAACGTTAGCTGGGGTAACCACATCTAAAGCGGCAGGAAGCGGTATGGGCATTCAAGTATGGTTTATTGTGCTGGGCGTTGGAGTAATGACGCTGATCGTATGGGATGGCAAGCGCCGTAAGCTAAAACAGCGCTCTTTAAACGCAGCAGGGAGACCACACCAAGCGCCTGCAGTGGATACCGTTCCCATCTTAGAACTCCCCTTTGAAGCAATGTCGCCACCTGAAGAAGCCTCCGCTGCGACGTCTCCCACCATCCAGGGCGTGTCTGGTGGCAGCCGGATTGGGTCAGCCACCCATATTTTAGGCAAGGTGATCGCCGATGAGCCTGTGCTCATTAAGGGGCGTTTGGAGGGGACGCTCATTGCGCCCAATCATCCTGTGTCTGTGACTGCTTCTGGCCACGTGGCGTCATACATTGAGGGGAGTTGTGTCGATATTGATGGGTACATGGTCGGTACGCTTAAAGCCAATACTAAGGCCACGCTGCTATCACGGGCACGCTTACAGGGGGTAGTCGAGGCTCCTCGCTTAGAGTGCACGGCGGGGGCTTGGCTCCAGGTTGACGTGGCGCAGGCGGCCAGCAGGCAAAGTGCTGCCATGGTGCCCTAAAGGCTGTGGTCATTCATTTATCATACTCCATACTAGACCAACGTCTAGGTTTGCACCTTGGCGCTTCAGTTTGTTTTAGCTTGGTCGATATCTCATTGAATAAATTAAAAATATTAAGGGATTAACAGAATGAAGCACCTCTCTATTAAATGGAGTCTGACTGCTGCGTTAGCCCTACTGGTTCTTATGATAGGCTTGATCAGTGGCCTCGGGTTTTATTCCAATCATAATAGCTCGCAGGCGCTTGAAGAACTGGCTGCCACCAACGTACGGCTCGTTAACTTAGCCAACCGTACACAGGTGCACGCACTTAGAGCGCAAACTTTTTTAGACCGTTCGGCAAGTTTCAGTACCCAAGGTAACCCAGACAAAGGGCAGGAAAGCCTTGTTATGGCCACAGAGGCGGTAGCTGAGGCCGAGGAGCGTTTTAATGAGTTTCGTGCTGTGCCAATCGATCCTGACGGCTCGCTGGCTCCCCACCGTGATGCGATTATCAGCGCTTACGATGCTTTTGTGACAGAAGGTATTTCTCCTCTACTAGAAGCCGCGCCTTTTCAAATTCAGCGCAAACAAGAAGAATTGGGGGCATTAAGCGCCGAATTGGATCTGGCCATGAGTGGTTTTATCGCTTATACCGAGGAGCGTGGCGCTAGTGTCCTTCAACAACTCAATCGCTTGGCGACTATTATTGGTGCCATTGCTATTACCCTTTTAGTGATTTCACTCGTGGCAGTGGTGGTGATTCGGTGGGCAATGATGCGTAGCGTTGTCAGGCCCCTTCGACGTGCCAGTGAACATTTTGCACGGATTGCCGAGGGGGATCTGACAGGCCAGATTGAGGATCGTGGGCGCAACGAAATTGGCCAGTTGTTCAGTGGGCTTTCGGCTATGCAGGAGAAGTTAAAACAACTGGTGCTGGCGTTGAGAGGCAGTAGTGAGCGGGTCTTCAGCGGGGCTGGGGATATCTCCGCGGGAAGTCAGGATCTCTCGTCACGAACCGAGCAGCAGGCCTCCGCGCTTCAGCAAACAGCCTCCAGCATGGAAGAAATGTCGGCGACGGTAAGTAAAAACGCTGAAACGGCCCAAGAGGCTGATCAGCTTTCGGTTACAGCGTCGCAGTCGGCGGAGTCAGGCGGTGAAGAGGTGGAGCGCACGGTGCAACTTATGCGTGAGATTGCGGCCAGTGCGAGCCAAGTAAACGATATTATCGGCGTGATTGATTCTATTGCCTTCCAAACCAATATATTAGCACTCAATGCATCGGTTGAAGCTGCCCGCGCGGGCGAGCAGGGCCGTGGCTTTGCCGTGGTGGCCAGCGAGGTTCGCTTATTAGCGACGCGAAGTGCTGATTCAGCCAAGGAAATTCGTAGCCTGATCGAGCAGACCACCACGAAAATTAACGGTGGTGCTGAACAAGCGGAGCGCAGTGGGCAGACGATTCATCAGACCGTGGATGCGATTCGCCAAGTCACTACTCTGATGGGTGAAATTTCGACCGCGACGCGGGAGCAAAATAGTGGCATTGAGCAGATTAATGCTGCCCTTACCGAAATGGACTCGGTCACCCAGCAAAATGCTTCATTAGTGCAGCAGACCAGCACGGCCGCGAGCTCGTTAGAGGGGCAGGCCCGTGAGCTAGCCGACTTGATGGCTACCTTCCGCATTGATGAGAGCGCTGCCAGTGCTGCTGCGCTGACGCATAAGGGGGCTACTCAGCAGCAACAGGCTCAGCACCAAGTCGGCGGCCATGTTGAGCCAGCGCCACGCCAGCAGGCGACGCAAAGTAAAAAAGAGGCTGTCGATGAGTGGGATGAATTCTAAGTTTTAATCGACTAAAAGCCGCCGATGATAAGCACACTTATCGTCGGCGGCTTTTTTACGCCTGGCTTTTACCGCTTATGTACGGGCGGAAACGCGCAGGCGCACATAATCTGCTGTCCAATTTCCTTGCTCATCACGAAGGCTGTGGCCGAGCAGCGTCAAGGTGTTCTCAAGCACGGCATCGCGCACATCCTCGTCAAGCCCATGTAGAAACGGGCTTGCAAACGTCTCAAGCCACCCAATCATGCCGGTGGGCAGCGGAGTAGGGCGTGGGATCAACTCAATGCTTTCTACTTTGAAGCCGACGGTTTCCAGCAGGTGGCCATATTCATGGGGCGTCGGGAAGTACCACGGATGCCGACCGCGGGCGCTAATGCCCCGAAACTGTAGGGCGGCAATCAGTGCGGTACAAATAGCGGCGACATTGCCATGACCGCCGAACTCGGCTACAAAACGCCCTCCTGGCTTCAATGCACGCTTAACGCCTGCTAGTACTGCCTGGGGGTCTAGCATCCAGTGCAGCGCCGCGTTGCTAAATACCGCATCAAACTCATGGTCGAAAGGCAGTTGGTGTCCATCAACTACGCGGGCGGTAATGCCCCGTTGTCGGGCGGCATTTACCATCTCTTCTGAAGCGTCAACACCGAGAACGTTAGCGCCCAGTTGCACAAGGCGCTCAGTTAAAGAGCCGTCGCCGCAGCCAAGATCCAAAATACGTTCGCCGGGTTGAGGCGCTAACAGCTTGACCACTTCGCTGCCTAGCTTAGGTACAAAATGAGCATTCTGGGCGTAGTCGCTGGCATTCCACTCTTGCCCGGGTGCATTTTGAGAGGTATCGGTCATATCGGCTTCCTGGCGTCGTTATTATTCCATCAAGTTTCAATTATCAGCATATAGCCTTATCAGTATAGCTTGCTGATGCCTAACTTATTAGATAGACAATGAAAATCTAATAGATGCCTCTCCATCGCGACCTCTTTGATAACTTAGCTATCGGCCTTGAGACGCAACTTTTGATAGCGTTCTAGCAAAAAAACTAGAATGGACACTCTTTATTCGTTTGAAGGAGGCGTTAATGGGCCTAGCGATGCCCTGCTATAGGGTTAATTCTCCCGTTGGGGTAATTGCCGACACCCACGGGTTGCTGCGCGATGAGGCACTCTATCTGCTGGATGGGTGCGAACTCATTCTGCACTTGGGAGATGTAGGCAGTAAAGAAGCGGATAAAACGATTTTGCAGCGTTTGGAAGCACTGGCGCCGGTGCACTGCGTTCAAGGCAATATCGATACGGCGGCGTGGGCGGAGAGCCTGCCGGTGCATCAAGACATCCTTGTGAACGAAAAACACCTGCACCTGGTTCACCGCTTAGAGGATTTCGACCCAAAGACTCCCTGTGCGGCGGTTCTGCATGGCCACTCCCATAAGCCCCGCAATGAACACCTGGAGGGAAAGCTGCTCTTCAACCCAGGCGCGGCGGGAAAGCGCCGATTCAATCTGCCTATTACGCTAGGCAAACTATGGATAGATCATCACGGCTTGCGCGGCGCGATTATACATTTGCTGTAGGCAGTTTTAAGCCTATCAGACACCCCTATTATATTGTACAAATCTGTTACCCTGTTAGTTAGCTATTTTAGATAAGTGTTATCCAAATAAGCGAGGTTCCATGAACGACATTATTAAGTTGCTGAAATCCCACCGTTCGATCCGTAAATTTAGCGACCGGCCGATCCCGAAAGAGTTGCTGCGGGAACTTATCCAAGCCGGGCAGGGGGCTGCGACCTCCAGCCATGTTCAGGCGTATACGGTTATTCATGTAAAAGACCAGGCGAACCGTGAGCAGATAGCAGAGCTGGCCGGTGGACAAGGTTATATTGCCACCTGTGCCGACTTTCTAGTTTTCTGTGCTGATATGAAGCGCCCCACGGAGGCTTCAGAGCGCACCGGTGCCAACGTTGTGCGGGGAATGACCGAGCAACTGTTGGTAGCAACAGTGGATACGGCGCTGATGGCGCAAAATGTGGCAGTGGCGGCTGAATCCGAAGGGTTGGGGATCTGCTATATCGGCGGTATTCGTAATAATCCCCAGGAAGTTAGCGACCTGCTACGCCTTCCCAAGCATGTGTACCCGGTGTTTGGTATGTGCCTTGGCTATCCGGAGCAAGAGCCTGAGGTGAAGCCGCGCTTACCCGTGGAGGCGGTTCTTAAAGAAGACTACTACACTGAAGACTGTGAGCAGGTAGAAGCCTTTGATACGACTATGCAGGCGTACTATCAGGCTCGTAGCAGCAGTAATAAAGACACTGACTGGTCCCGCAACCTCAAGCCTTTATTTGATAACAAGCTGCGCCCTCACATGCGCGATTTTTTAATCAAGCGCGGTTTTGAAATGAAATAAAGGGCGCTGCACACTATTTTTAATAGGATTTTTGGAAAAGAGAACGCTCAGTCGGTTGGTTGAGGTTCTCTTTTTCTCGCTTTCAGGAGCTTTACCGTATGCGCGTCTTTGCAAATCCCGTCGGTTCCGGCTCTCTATGGTTCGATAATCTCGCAACCGCAGACGGCACCCCCGTTGCCTACGATCCACAGGCCCGGGCTTTTGTGCCAATGCCCCCTTTTTGCATCAATCGCGACGTTATTGGCTGTAACTGGATTGCCCCTAAAGAGGGGGCTTTTTGCCGCGCTTGTGCTATGACAGCACTGGCGCCAGACCCTAGTCTTCCCAACGCTATTCCTAACTGGGCACAAACGGAAGCGGCTAAACGCTGGGTTCTGGATAACCTGGGCCGTTGGCACTGGTTTCGTCCGGAAGACCCAGGTGCGCCGCCGGTTTTCCATCTACTTGCCGAAGGCCCTACGCCTGTGCCGATGGGACACATTGAGGGTGTAGTGACCATCAGCGTAGCCGAGGTAGACCCCGTGCTGGTTACGACGCGTCGTGAAGCGTTAGAAGAGCCTTACCGTACGATGATTGGCCATATGCGCCACGAAATTTCTCACATGCTGTGGTGGCGGCTTAGCTTACGTGAGGATTTTATAAATGCCTTTCGAGAGATGTTTGGCGATGAGCGTCAGGATTACCAGGCCGCGCTTCAGCATCACTACCAAGATGGGCCGCCGCCTGATTGGAAAGAGCGCTATTTAACCACCTACGCTTCAGCTCACCCCCATGAAGATTGGGCCGAGACTGCCGCACATCTGCTGCATTTAACCGATATTGCCGACAGCTTTGCGGCATCAGATCTCACTTCGCCGGAGCTGCCTGGTCCACAGTGGGATCCGTACGCAGAGCCAGATGCCGAGCGTTTAATATACGTGGCTGCAGCGCTGACCGTCGGGGTCAACCACGTTAACCGCTCAATGGGGTTGCCGGATCTTTACCCCTTTGTGCTCTCAGAGACGGCCCGCCGTAAGCTGGCGTTTGTTCATGATTGGCTACGCCGCGGCGCGCAGGGTTTATAACCAGTCGCAAAGGTTGACACGGCAATAGTGAAGAATTGCCGTGACCATCTATACTGAGCTTCAAGGCTTTATTCGCAAGTAGATAACCGATAACAACTAACAATAAAATCGATGGCGACGCAGGCCATCGGTTAACCCGCATGGAGACTGCATATGACCCTTGATCGCGCTTACTACCTGCTAGCTACTTTCTACAGTTTAATAGTGATTATTGGGGTAATTGCTATATTGGCTGGAGGAGGAACGCTACTTGCTCCCATTCATTTGTTGTTGGGGGCGCTAGCGGTGATAGGGCTTTGGGGTTATATCCTCAAGCGCGGGTTTATGAATCCACGCATGTGGCGGCCCTTGGCCGGTGTGCTGGCGGTGGGCATTGTTGTTCAACTGTTCATTATGCTGACAACACCGCTTTCAAGCGTTTTATTAACATGGATGCTGACCAGTAGCATCTTTTCCGTCATGTTGGTCATTATGCTCTACCGTTATGGGAATCGAGACCAACCTCTCTGGGCGTCTGATCAAGAACGCACAGCCGCTAGACAACTAGACGTTTTATTAAGCGATAACTCCCCCATAACGGCCATCAAACGTGACGGAAGTCGTGAGAATAGCGTAAAGGTATCTAAATCGGGCGAAGGGTATAAAGCAAGCGTGACACGGCGTTCACAAGAGGGCCAAGAGCGCTTCGAGGAGCGTTTCCAATATCCCGAAACGCTAGTGTTTTTCTTAGAGAAATTTACCAGCGTAACGGTTAATGATTTCAGTCATTCTGCCTCGTTGGATGATCGAGACAGTGCCAAGGCCACGGTATAGATAAAATATTCAAGTTATTAGTGAGGTGCTGACATCTTGAGCTAGCATTTCTTCTAGCTGGAAGGCCAATGTTTGTTGTATGTGCAGGTAGAGTGGTTGCAGTGCTTTCTTTAATCCACTCTCTGCTTGTTGCTTATTGATGTAGTAAGCACTTCTTCTACCATGGAAGTTGATTGTTTCGCCAACTTTGGTGAAGTGAAAGCCTGTCAGAGCGAGAAGTCGTGGTAAGCTAGGTTCCATCATTGCAAAAACTTGAATTTTACCTAGCTGCCTCCCTAAAGCATAGCCGGTGATAAATAGGCCTGTAGCGAGTAGTGGAAAGAGCTGCTTCTCTTCAGTAGAAAAAAAGTATTATTGTGGCTGGTAGACGAGCTTTCTAAAGAAGTAGAGCTATCTTTAAGTCTTGTTCTGAAAAGGCGATTCACGGCCAGTCGTGAAATTTCATAGTAACTGCCTTGGGCAAGTTTGTCGGGGTGCAGCTCTGCGTGGGTGAGACTTTGGTTGCCGTAAGATTGTAATGGAAGCTGGTTAAGTGGATGAGGGCTGGAAGGCTGAGGTATAACCACTCGTACGCAGCCCGCTACTAGTCCTGTTCTCCGGTGTTCTATCAAACAGTGAATAGAGTTTTGGTCATAAACATCAAATTCGAGTTTTTTTATAGGGTCGCTAGCTTCTTCATATTGAAGCTCTTCGCAGTAAACATCATGCCTTAGACGATAAGCCAGTTGTTTCTCATGCTCATTTATGCAGAGTTTGAATTTGAACTCTTGTATGAATCTTGTAATAAATACAGCTGATGCTTCCTCGTTCTTCACTTGCAGTGGTAAAGAGCTCATGTGCTATCCCTATTTGATTCCAGAATTAAGTATAAACGGTATCTATTATTGAGAGCTAATTCCACTAAATGCTTCTGTTATTTTTATTGGCCTACCTAAATGAAACCCCTGGCCATAAGTAATCCCATAGGCCTTAAGTATTGGCAATAGAGCTTCTTGATCAACGAATTCAGCAATGGTTTGCTTACCAAAACCTTTAGCAATGTCGGCAATAGCACGCACAATGACGCGGCTGTCAGGGCTAATTAGCATGCTGCGAATAAAAGAACCATCAATCTTAATATAGTCGACGGGCAACTGCCCAAGGTAGTGAAAACTACTGAAACCCACCCCAAAGTCATCCAATGCGGTACGGCAACCCAGGTCACGTACTGCTTGTAATACGCCGCGTGCGGTAGAAAAATCAGTAACCGCAGCTGTTTCCGTTACCTCCAATATGAGGTGATGGGGATCAGCGCCACTAGCCGTCAGCTCGTCTGCCAAGTATTGCTTCAAGCCCCCGTCGTGAAGAGATTGGCCCGAAAGGTTAACTGCCAGAGTGATACCCCGATCCTGCAATTGGCTAAGTGCCTTTAAACTATGCCGTAATACCCAGCGGTCGATTAAAATAATCTGCCCGCTCTGTTCGGCAATAGGAATAAAATGCGCGGGAGAAATTAGGCTTCCATCTACGTCGTGCATTCGCAGCAGTACCTCGTGGTGTTTTACGTCTTGGTCTTCCAGACGCATAATGGGCTGCACCATTAGCTCGAAGCTATCCTCTTCAAGCGCATTGCGTATGCGTTCAACCCAGTAAACTCGTTCTTGCAGCTCGTCTTTAGCATTTTCTGATTTGGAGAGTAGATGCCAGTGCTGGAGACCACTCTCTTTTGCTTTGTACATAGCCACATCAGCGCTAGCCATAAGGTCAGTAGGGGTATTGCCGTGGGTTGGAAACAGGGCAATACCAATACTGGCAGTTACCCGGTGCCGCCGCTCGCCGACAACGAAGCCGATGCCCTCTAACAGTTGGACTATATATTGCGCCACACTGACTGCCTGATCGGCGTTGGTATCTTCTAATAGAAGGGAAAACTCGTCGCCACCCAGGCGGGCAATAACACCACGGCGGCCAAGGTTATGGAGGAGTGTGTCGGCAACTTCACTTAGTAATTTGTCGCCAACATGGTGCCCGCTCAGCTCATTCACCTCTTTGAACTGGTCTAAATCCAGCAGCAGTACCGCCCCTTTTTTCTTCGCTGGGTGTTCAAGGGCGATTTGTAGCGCATGCTGGAAATAGCGTCGGTTGTACAGTTCTGTTAACGGGTCGCGTTCAGCCAGCCAGGTTAACCGTGCTTCAGCAGCCTTGCGCTCGGTAATATCTAGCCCTACTGATATGCGTGATACTTTCCCCTCATTACCTGTCTGTAAAGGGGCATGATACCAAGCAATAGTATGAAGGCGGTGATCGGGCGTACGTAGGGTTTTTTCTTCTTGCTGGGGATAGGAAAACGTATTCAACGTGGCAGGGGCACCCGCCTCGAAGACATCAACAAAATGACGTCCAAGTAGCGAAGCCTCATTAAGCCCCAGCATCAACTGAGCATACTCATTGGCTAGGCTTATCCTTCCAGTGCAGTCTTGAGCAATTATAAACACCTGGGCTGTGTCCAACAGGCCACTGATGAAGTCCCGCTCTTTGGCTAGCTCTTCAATGCGCTCGGCTAGTTGGTCACCGCGTTCTTGTACTTCACTCTCTAACAGTTCGAGCTGGCGCGAAAGCTCGAGTGTGGTGCTCTCAAGCACATCTATCTCGTCGGGAATGCGGCGGCGGTGGTTGGGAATGGCGGAGTGTATGTCGCTAAACTTCCCGTCGGCCAAAGCAGGAAGCAGCCCGGCGACTCTACGTAGTCTAGCCATTGGGCCAAGCAGTATGACCAGTAGCAGTAGTTCAGCGGCAATCCAGCCGAGCACGCCGACGAACAGCAGCGTGCGAGTATCCTGATTAATTGCTTTAATTTGTTCGGTAATGTCTGATATCAGCAGGAAGTAACCGATATTGCTACGCTCGTTATCCTCTTCCATGCGCACTGCGCTGAGTTCTAAATGCCTGCCGTCATGTTCAAGACTTAATGGTGCTTCCATCAAGCGGCGAACAGGGGCAGTGTCTGCCGCTTGCTGCAACGGGACTAGGCTTTGTTCTTCGCTTGTGAGTGCGAGCAGTTGACCGTTCCATGCTGGCAACTGTCGTATTGTCGTTACCTGATTGTCTTCAGCGGGCCCGGTCACGAGTAGTGCGACTTCGCTGCCAGAGACTTCTTTAGCTTGCCGTGTGACGTCGGCTAACGAGCGGGACAGCACGACCATGCCAACACTTTCTCCGTCCACAAGAACCGGTACGGCAGCAAACTGCTGGCAGCTAGCTGAACAGCGAAGCGCTGAAAGTGGTCGTTCGGTGTCCATAACACGACTTACCCAGCTCAAGATGGGAAGCTGTGCTTGCGAATTTCCGGTTCCCCAGCTTCCCATGACTTGTCCGCGAGTATTGATGATTAAAATCTCATCAATCCCTGCCTCGAGCTGAAGAGCGGGCCACTGGGCGTCCAGCGCTTGCTCCACATCGGCTGTGCTGCCTGCTTGTAAAGGCAGTCCAAGGCTCGCAGAAGCGGCAGTCAAACCGGCTAACTGGCGTAAATTTTCCGATGAACGGAGTAGTGCTAAACGGATTTCTCGCTGCTGGCGTTCATGGTGCTGAGTGCGACTTTCCTGAAACTGACGGGTTAAGTTGTCGTGACCTAACCACGTAAAAAGTGTTACCAGCGCCAACAGCAGGAGGCTACTTAACGCGATGACCCGCCAGGTTAGGCTAAGACGCTGAGGCGTTCGAAAAAGGGTGGGTGTTTTCATCGCGGTAACGTCCTAGCCAGGATCGGGGGAAACGTCAGAAGCGCAGCGATAGCTGGAATAACCACATATTCCATCTTCGGCTGGTCGCTGAAAAGTCTTGATTATCCTGAATGGGCAGCCAACCAGTGCCGTCCACATGGTGGTATTCGCCTGCCAACATTACTTGAGGGTGCGGTGTCCACTGAAGACCAAATGTTAGATCCTCCGCAAATTGGGTGTGTGCAGGCCCTAGCCCCTTAGCTTCAAAGTCTTTCCCTGAAGGATCATTTCGATTACTGATTAAACTGTCATAGCGTATTAGCCACTGCCAATTGTCGTAAAAGCGTCGAGTGTATTGCAAGTACCAGCTTTCACCTGTTGTATTGAAATTTAAAGAAGTTGGGTTGAAGTTTTTGAATCCTGATCGCCGTAATGCATACTCAGCAGTTATACTCCAAAGCTCTTGATTGTATTGGAGTGAAAATATCCAGGGCGTAAAGTAAAAATCTCCATCGTTCACACCTTGGTAGTGTGACTCTATTCGAGACTTCACATTAGCGTTGCTTACAGCTGCAACAATACGTCCTCCATCATGCTCATAGCGAACCTGTGCAATGGTGGATTGCTGAGGATTGAAAGAGCCTGCAATACGCTGTAGTTGAAGCGTTTGACTTAAATCATCACCAGCCTGAGGCTCGCCTAGACCAAGCTGGCCCCTTACTACTCCGCTATCCAACCGCTCTTCCAAATATAACGTTAGCCCATCCCCTGTAAGAGCCAAAGAACGCGTTCGGTCAAAATAGATAGACTGTGGTAGCAATATACTCGGACGGGTAAATGCCACGTCGCGGGTTTGGTTGTAAAAGCCAAAAGGGTTTTTAATTCGGCCTAGCTGAATACCAAGGGTACGCTCTTGGTTTGAAATCATTTGGTAATCAACTAGACCGTAATCCAGCTTAGGTTCAGCATCGCTGCTATTGCCTCCAGCTCGACGACTTAGCACTTGGGCAGCAACAAGCACATCCTGATGGGGACGTAAGGAGACGTTGAGGCCGATTTCGGTGAATTCGAAACTGCCCTCATCTTGGCTACTTTGACCAAAAAAGTTGTTATCGTCAGTAATCACTAGCGCTTGGCTAAGAAAACCATGTACCTGCAGAGTATCAAGGGCATGTTCGTCGCTTTGTGCGTTAGCAGCTAATCCCATTGCAACGGTGCCTAGCAAAGCGGCAATGGTTCGGCATTCATTCCATCGAAATGACTTGGACTCTATCATCCAGATACTCCCTTTCAAGATAGCCAATAGCACCGGGTGTCGTGGCAATGCGTTCGTACATTTCGGTTTGGTCACTTACACGGTCGGGGGCTTGCCCTGTACCTGAGAAGACCATGCGATCCCAGGCTAGCTGAAGCTGATGCGGGTAAACCGCCAATTGCTCTTTGGCAAAACGAGCATGCACGGGGTGGCTATTACTCAAGACGAAAACCCTGACAGCTTGGCCATCCGGCCATGTGCGTTGGCGCATCGCAAAAATTGCGCGGGTGGTATCCCGATTCAGCCAGCGGGTAGTAACATCAGGATGAGCCACTAAATAAAGTGGTGCTTCCCGAGCGATGGCATTCGTTGCTGCGAAAGTGAGTCCCACCAGCAAAACAAGGGTGGTCACTGCCAGTAAGGCCAATCGCAATGGAGAACCGCTTATAACCGGTGATGGCATTGGTGATGGCTTACTGGTTGATTGATGAACGCCAGGTTCACGCACGATGCAGTTCTGCTCTGCACATTAAATGTGTATGAATTGATGACGTGTTCTCCCTCGCAGCACTAACGGAACTGTTTTTATATTCAGCTCTAATGGTATGACTGAAAGATACGCATCCAAAAACGACTGTGCCGTATCGATACGGCACATACCCAAACACTACATCAATTCAAGAAAAATAACAGGAAGTTATGTCAACGAATAGCGAGGATGAGTTATGACTATTCCATTACCGTATCCTTGTACCTAACAGCTAATCGCCTGTGGGACACTATGCCGCCATCTACCTTAAAAGGATCAACCTTCATGTTCACTGGCCTAAGTGCATTTCCGCTAACCCCTATGAACGAGCAGCGCATCATGGAGCATGAATTTGCCCGTTTAGTTGCTCATTTAGCTGAGGCAGGGGTGGGCTCCATTGGTGTGTTGGGCTCGACCGGTAGCTATGCCTATTTAAGCCGTGATGAGCGCGCCCGTGTTGTCCAGCTTAGCGTTGAAAATGCAGTTAGTACGCCTGTTATTGTAGGTATTGGTGCGCTACGTACTCGTGATGTGCTGGCTAACGCAGAGCGCGCTCAGCAAGCAGGCGCCAGCGGGGTGTTGCTAGCGCCGGTCTCCTATCAAAAGCTTACCGATGATGAGGTTTTCGACCTCTACGCTACAGTCTGCCAATCACTGAGTGTGCCGCTCTGCGTGTACGATAACCCTGGCACTACCCATTTTGAATTTAGCGATGAGTTGCATGGGCGAATCGCCCAGTTGCCCCAGGTACGCTCTATCAAAATCCCGCCGGTGAATAACGATATTGAACCTGCAAAGGAGCGGGTGGCTGGGTTACGCAAGCTGATCCCCGCTGATGTCACTATTGGCATCAGCGGGGATGCGGTAGCAGCCACCGGCCTAAATGCGGGATGTGATGCCTGGTACTCCGTTATCGGCGGGTTATACCCTAGAGCAGCGCTGGCGATAACCCGAGCTGCTCAGGCGGGGGACGTTCAGCAGGCCAAGGCACTTTCAGACGCCCTTGAACCGCTGTGGGTACTCTACCGTGAATACGGCGGTAGCCTGCGAGTGGCGGCTACCATTGCAGAAGTCACCGGCAAGGTGAGTCAGCCCTGCTTGCCCCAGCCGCTTAAAACGCTGCAAGCGGGCGATCGTAAAAGAGTAGAGCAGGTACTGGAGCAGCTTGGGCTTGAGTAGAGTTTAGTAACAAAAACGCCCGGCCAAAGCCGGGCGTAATAAGCACTTCAACGATGGTTACTCAACGAGCTTAAGCAAGCGATCTGGGTAATTTGTGAACAGGCCGTTTGCGCCCATTTCCATCAAACGCTCCATCTCATCGGCTTCATTGACGGTGTAAACGTGTACCGGCAGGCCATTTTCATTTGCTTGACGAATAAAGTTGGCATCAATGACTTCTTGGCCTTCGTAGATATAGTTAGTACCGATTCCCGACGCGTATTCCGCTACCGCCTGGAAGTCTTCATCATTAATCTCTGCTGGGCCCGGTGTCACACCAGTCCACTCCACTAAACGCGATTCGTCCTCTTCACTGGGGTAGTACCAAACGAGCTGGATGAGCGGAATGTCGTCGTTTAGTTCCTGCACCTTTAATAGGCTTTCCTGCTCGAAAGACTGCACTAACACGCGGCCACTCTCGACCATGTCATGTTCTTCCAGCGTTTTTACCAGGGCTTCTTCCAAGCCTGGGTTTAGCTGCGGTGACTTGGTTTCAATGTAGTAGCGAGCATTGTGACCGAAACGCTCGAAAAGCTCATCCAGCGTGAGGATCTGTGCCCCTGCAAAGTCCGCGTCTGCTTTATCAGCATTGGCTTCATTGAACCAAGTGCCGGTATCCAGCGCTTTCAGCTCTTCCAAGGTGAAGTCATTAATCTTGCCTTCACCATTGCTGGTGCGATCAATGGCGTCATCATGGAACACCACGACTTCACCGTCGGCAGTGATTTGGGCGTCCAGCTCTAAGTAGTCGACATTCCACTCATGGGCCAATTCATAGGCCGCCATGGTGCTTTCCGGCGCGTGGCCGCTGGCCCCGCGGTGGGCGATCACTTGAAATGACTCAAGATCTTTTAGCTGCTGCTCCAGTGGCGACATATCTGCTAGCGCAGTCGTGGTGGCAGCACCAGCGAAAAGACCCAGTGACATTGCGGTGAATAACGGATGACGTTGCATGAAAGTTCCTTAATTGAATGTTCGTTCAATAAGTCTACATGCCCTGAAGCGTTAAAGCCAAATGACAGAAATTGTTCAGTGTTTCATCAAGGGCCGATTAGGGCAGCAATTAAGCAAATACGCAGCGGGGCTATATAGCCACCCAAGAGCTAGGCACTCACGTTGAGACTCTTCACCAAAACCTGTGTTTCTTTTATGGAAGTCAAACGTACAAACTGAATATGCGAATAGAGGGGGTTAATCATATCGGCAAAGTAGCGTTTCCGGTTTTGCCGCCACGTTTTCAGTGACCATAGCAGAACCGAGTCACGGCTTAGAAAAGTTTTGCGGAAGCTCTCGCGATTACCTGTACCAGGCCAGAGTTCCTCTTGGCTGATGATGCGTTTAACGGCACGCGTGAGTGCTTGGCTAAATACTCGCCAAAAGGGGTAATCGACCCACACCACCATATCCACATCATGCCACTTAATATGCCGAGTGCGATCAAAATTACCGTCCAGTATCCACTCTTGTGGTGAGGCTGCTAAAGCCTCTGCCAGCTCAGTGAAAAACACATCGTCCGACGCTCCTTGCCAGTTAGCAATTGATCAAGCTGAACGCATGGGGCGTTCAAAGCGTCTGCGAGCTGCTTTGCAAGGGTGCTCTTGCCGCTGCCACTCGTGCCGACCACATTAATCTTCATGGGAGTTCTCTTTAGGTGGCGCGACATTTTAATGAGTGCTCAAAGGGGCATCAAGCGCACCATACGGTGTCAATGAGTACCTTGGCCATTTTTAGAATGGACGCCCTCTATTGCTCCCCTCAGGGATAACGCTTTACAGCGGCGAGCTGTTCTCGCAGTGGCAGGGCGATATACTGATAGGAGCGCTGGTAAATAAAGAAGTGCGCCGGGTACGTTTATCAAACGATGGTAGCGAAGCCGACGATGTAGAAGGCCTGTTTGGTGAGCTAGATGAGCGTATAAGAGATGTGCGAGTAGGCCTAGAAGGCGAGGTGTATCTACTTACCGACAGCGCCGAGGGCAGGCTGCTTCGAGTAGTGCCAGCAGAATAGTCGATGACCCTAGGTGCTATTGTCGAGTTGGATACGCCATCTAGAAAGGAAAAGCCCATGATTCATACAGAGCATCACCGATCTCACCGTACCGGTTGGCTGCGAGCCGCAGTGATGGGCGCGAATGACGGTATAGTCTCGACCAGTAGTCTGATACTGGGCGTTGCCGCGGCTAATACCACTCAAGGCGATATTATGCTGGCGGGTATTGCAGGCTTGGTGGCTGGCGCTATGTCGATGGCCGCGGGGGAGTATGTCTCGGTAAGCTCGCAATCGGATACTGAAAATGCTGATCTCGACATCGAGCGCCAAGCATTGGCGGAGCACTATGAACTAGAGCAGGAAGAGCTCGCCGCTATCTATGAAACGCGCGGCTTGGCACCCGAATTGGCACGACAAGTCGCCGAACAATTAATGGCCAACGACGCCCTAGGCGCCCATGCGCGAGACGAGATTGGCATCACCGACCTCAGTCAAGCGCACCCCCTGCAAGCAGCCCTCTCTTCAGCCGCGACGTTCACCATCGGTGCTCTTTTGCCGCTACTGGTCGCTTGGTGGGCGCCTTCCGCGCTGCTTATTCCTCTGGTCGCGTTGTTCTCACTGCTCTTTTTGGCCTTGCTGGGCGCTATAGCTGCCCGAGTGGGTGGAGCACCCATCCTAAAAGCTGCGGCAAGAGTGATGTTTTGGGGCGCTCTTGCGATGGCCTTAACCTCCGCCATCGGGCATGTGTTTGGAGTGATAGCTTAAAGGCAAAATGGCTGTCAGTGCCTGCACCTGGGGTTGAATTTCGCCTAAGTGCCTGCACTGAGAGAGGTGTAAGCAATTCACAAGGAGTCGTTATGACAACGTTAGTGATTGGCGCGAATGGACAGATTGGCAAGCAGTTTTGCGAACTGGCCCAAAAAGCGGGCACGCCTATCAAGGCAATGATTCGCAGTGAAGAGCAGGCAGCCTGGTTCAAAGAGCACGGCATTGATACCGTGGTCGCCGATTTAGAAGGTGAGTTTGAGCAGGCCTTTGACGGCTGTGACCAAGTGGTCTTCACGGCGGGGTCAGGCCCGCACACCGGGCCGGATAAAACCCTGATGATTGACCTTTTCGGTGCTATTCGTACCGCCGATATCGCCAAGCAAAAAGGCCTCTCCCGCTACATCATGATTAGCGCCATGCGTGCAGAACAGCCGCTAGAGGCGCCCGAGAAAATGCGCCCCTATATGGCCGCGAAATTTGCCGCTGATGCTCACCTTCGCAACAGCGGCGTTCCCTACGTCATTCTCAAGCCTGGTCGTTTGACCGACGAAGCTGCTAGTCATCAGTTTGCCGATTCATTTGACGAAGCCGGTGACAACCAAATCTCTCGGGCTAATGTCGCTCACGCTCTGCTCCACACAGTGCAGACGTCCAGTTTGACGAATCAGGAGTACCTACTATTGAACGGTAAGCGTTCCATTGGTGAGATTATTCAGTAGGCAAGTTGCCGACACTTACGCATTAACTCCCTTCATGCCTTCCGGCGTATAGCGCTCACCGGTTACCGGAAGGTTGGCGGTGACGGTTTCCAACTGCTCTTGCTCATCAGCAGTCAGGGAGATGGACGCCGCTGCCGCATTCTCTTCAAGGTAGCGCAGCCGCTTCGTGCCGGGAATCGGCACAATGTTATCGCCTTTGGATAGCAGCCAAGCTAACGATAGCTGCGCCGGAGTGCAGCCTTTGAGCGCTGCCACTTCGCCGATCACGTCAGCGATGCGGCGGTTGGCACCCATGGCTTGTTCAGAAAAACGTGGCAAGTTAGGACGAAAATCGTCTTCGCCGAAATCGTTGGTATCCTGAAATCTTCCTGTCAAAAAGCCTCGGCCTAGAGGTGAATAAGGCACAAAGCCGATGCCGAGTTCTTCGCAGGTAGGTAACACGGTTTGTTCAACGTCCCGCGTCCACAACGAATACTCGGTTTGCACGGCGGTAACCGGGTACACGGCATGGGCACGGCGAAGGGTATCAGCGCTGACTTCGCAGAGGCCAATGTGGGCAATTTTTCCCTCTTTAACCAGTTGTACCAAGCCCTCCATTGTTTCTTCGATAGGTGTGGCCGGGTTAACGCGGTGAACGTAGTAGAGATCGATTTGCTCGACACCCAGCCGCTTTAGTGATGCTTCGCAGGCTTGCCGGGCATACTGGGCGCGGCTGTCCAGACTACGCTGATACTCGCCGGGGTTGCGCACAATGCCAAACTTGGTGGCGATACGTACGTTGGGCTTATGGCTGGCAAGAAAACGGCCAATCAGCTCCTCGTTATGGTGGGGCCCGTACATATCTGCCGTGTCAAAAAAGTCGATTCCCAGCTCCACCGCTTGGGCCAATACCCGCAGCGACTCGCTATCGTCTCGGGGGCCGTAAAACTCGCTCATTCCCATGCAACCTAAGCCAATGGTGGAAACGGATAGGTCGGTGCCCAGTATGCGTGCTTGCATGATGTCTCTCTCCAGACGTTGCTTATCAATACGCTGCGTTTGAACCGTTCTTGAATCGCGCAACCAGAGCATGGCACTATCCAGAAATGAAAAAAATGAACGAGTTCGGTAAGCAATTTTTCAGTTTTGAAAACCAGATGCCCCGAGGTTGGATCTGGGATGACACACGCACCTTTCTGGCGGTGGCCCGCCATGGCACTTTGAGTGGCGCGGCAGCGGAACTCCATCTGGGGATCGCGACGCTCTCCCGGCGTATCGAGCGGCTCGAAAAAGCCTTAAAGCTTCCGTTGTTCGTTCGTCAGCAGTCGGGCTATCAGCTTACCGAGGAGGGGGCAGGGCTAATCGAAAAAGCCGAGGCGCTGGAAGCCGCCGCAGCGGCGTTTACCAGTGGGGTTTCCCGTGCCACGCAGCTAAGCGGCAGAGTGCGCTTAGCCACGGCTGAAAACCTGGCCACGTCGTTGATTCTGCCCGCATTGCCACAATTCCATGCGCAATACCCTAGCATCAGGCTTGAGCTGGTGACCGATATCACTACCGTCAATCTGCACCGCCGCGACGCCGATGTAGCGCTTAGAATGGTCAAGCCCGAGCGGGGTAATGTCACCCTTCGGCGCCTTGGCACCCTGGGTTTCGGGCTTTACGCCAGCCCGGATTATGTAGCGCAGCGCGAGGCTCATCATGACGCGGGCGATTACGACACCGACACCTTTATCACCTGGGGAGAAATGCAAGCGCACCTGCCTGCCGCCCAGTGGGTTGAGCGCATCCTGCAGGGGCGCGAGCCGGCGCTAACCACCACCTCGCTGGCGACCCAGTTAGCAGCGGCCAAAGCGGGGCTGGGGATAGCGGTATTGCCGCATTTTCTGGCGTTGGAGGCTGGGCTGGTGTGTGTTGCTGCGGATATTGGCGTGGATCAGCCTATCTACTTGGTCATCCAAACGGATCTTACCCAGTCAGGTCGTACCCGGGCCGTGGCGGATTTTTTGGCTGAGTTGGTGGCCAATAACCGCGAGCGCTTGAATGGGTGAGTAGAGGGAAAAGATTGCATGTAAAAGTCTCGAAGCGCTCAGTGTGAGCTGAATGGGAACTGGGCTGTCTTGCGGATTGAGTAAAAAAGGAATAATTTATACTCATGAGCGATTTTGAGTTCGATGAAGAGAAAAGTGCAGCCAATCGAGTAAAGCATGGAATCGATTTTCTGGAAATTCAGGCTAAATCCAATGATGAGCCACGTTTTCTTGTAGTAGGACTAATTGGCGTTAAACACTGGTCTGCTGTCATCACTTATAGAAATGAACGAATTCGACTCATTTCGGTAAGGCGTTCCCGGAAAAGAGAGGTGGAACTCTATGAAAGCTAATGACTTTGACAAAAAATTTGACCAAGGCTGTGAGGATATTGTCGATGACCTTGAACTGTCGACTGTTCGCCGTGTTAACCAGGAGCAAAAGCGAATCAATGTCGACTTTCCCGCTTGGGTGGTAGAGTCGCTTGATCGTGAGGCCGCTCGCATTGGCGTTACACGCCAATCTATTATCAAGGTCTGGCTAGTTGAGCGTTTGAAGGCAGAAGCAGCCGATAAGCCATCTAATAATCCATTGCCTCATTAACTATATTCGCCGCCCAGCTCCCGCTTAAGCCACTCCGCCAGCGGCTCGCTGCGGCGGCTTTCGGCTTGGCTGGGCAACCACAGGCAGAGGCGCGCAGGGGTTTGGATACTTCCCCAGGGGGCCACCAGCCTGCCATTCCTCAGGTCGTCTTCCACCAATAGCCTCGGCGCGATGGCGATACCCAGGCCCGCCACTGCCGCTTCCATCAAGTAGTAAAGGTGATCGAACCTCTGGCCTTTGCTTAGCGCCTCTTCAAGCTGTGCCTGTTCAAGCCCTTGGGCAGTGGCCCACTGCGGCCACGCCTGGGGGCGGGAAGATGTATACAAGAGCTTATTGGCAAGGAGAGATCCGGGCTTGGTTGCATCGCACTTGGCCGCCAGTTGCGGGCTTGCTACCGCACATATCTGCTCCTCCATCAGCTCGAATACCTCAACACCTGCGGGCCAGGGCGGCTCGGAAAACGCCAGAGTGGCGCTGGCATCCGTTTGCGTGCCCGGCTGCTCGCTTTCACTCACCACCACCTGCAATTTCAGCTGGGGCAGCTCGCGGTGCAGACGATCCAGGCGGGGAATCAGCCAGCGGGCCAAAAGGCTGCCGGGGCAGGCGAGGGTGAAGGGCGCCTCCTCCATATCACGCTTGAGCGCGGCGCAACTATCCTTGAGGCGGGCGAACGCCTCACCCACTCCGTTTTGAAGCTTCTCACCATGCGGCGTAAGCGCAATGCCTCGGCCCGCTTTGGCAAAAAGCGCCACGCCAAAATGGTCATCCAAGCTCTTTAGTTGGCGGCTAACAGCGCCGTGAGTAACGCTTAGCTCCTCGGCAGCGGCAGTCACGCTACCCAACCGGGCGGTGGCTTCAAAGGCGCGCAGGGCGCTAAGCGGTGGCATGCTGTTTTGCATTAATACGTGACTCCAGCTCACATGTTGATGACATCTTATCGATTTTTATCCCGGCCTGCTTGCGCTACTTTCATTGCATTGTTTGATAACGCATTCAGAGGTCGTGATGAATCAACCTGTAGACGTATCCAAGAGCCTGCCCGACGCCAACGGATTATTTGGCAGCTTTGGCGGCCGCTTTGTTGCTGAAACGCTGATGCCGCTAATTCTTGAGCTGCAAGACGAATACACCACCGCCAAGAACGACCCGAAGTTTCAGCGTCAGTTAGCCTACTTTCAGGGCGATTACGTGGGGCGGCCAAGCCCGCTCTACTTTGCCGAGCGGCTGACCGAGCACTTTGGCGGGGCGAGTATTTACTTGAAGCGCGAAGAGCTGAACCACACCGGCGCGCACAAGATTAACAACTGCATCGGCCAGGTGTTGCTGGCCAAACAGATGGGCAAGAAGCGCATTATCGCGGAAACCGGTGCAGGCATGCACGGCGTTGCCACCGCTACCGTTGCTGCGCGCTTTGGTTTGCCCTGTGTCATCTACATGGGCGCAACCGACATCGAACGCCAGCAGACCAACGTGTTTCGCATGAAGCTACTGGGCGCAGAAATCGTCCCCGTCACTTCCGGCACCGGCACGCTCAAAGACGCCATGAACGAAGCGCTGCGTGACTGGGTCACCAATGTGGACGACACCTTCTACATTATCGGTACCGTGGCAGGGCCGCACCCGTACCCCGCCATGGTGCGAGACTTCCAAGCGGTGATTGGCCATGAAACCCGCAGCCAGATGCTCGAGAAACAGGGCCGCCTGCCGGATTCGCTGGTGGCCTGCGTGGGCGGCGGCTCTAACGCTATCGGGCTGTTTTACCCGTTCCTCGACGACCCAGACGTGAAGATGATTGGCGTGGAAGCGGGTGGCAAGGGCGTTAAAAGCGGCTTGCACGCGGCTAGCCTGAACGGCGGAACCCCCGGCGTGCTGCACGGTAACCGCACCTATCTGCTGCAAAACGAAGATGGTCAGATTATCGACGCTCACTCGATTTCCGCCGGGCTGGACTACCCCGGTATCGGGCCAGAGCACGCATGGTTACACGAGCAGGGGCGGGTCGAGTACGTCTCTGCCACTGACGACGAAGCGCTGGAAGCCTTCCAGGTCTGCTGCCGCAAAGAGGGCATTATTCCCGCCCTGGAGACCGCCCATGCCCTGGCCGAAGTGGCCAAGCGTGCCCCCAGCCTGCCACGTGAGCACTTGATGGTGGTCAACCTCAGCGGCCGGGGCGACAAGGACATGATGAGCGTGGCCCATCACCTTGGTGAAAAATTCGGGGTTAAACAGCTATGAGCGCGACACAGGAGAACGTCATGACCCATACCTCTCGTCTTGAACACTGCTTTGCTTCCCTCAAACAGCAAAACCGGCCAGCGCTGGTCAGCTACCTGACCGCCGGTGAACCAGATGCCGAGACTTCGCGCCGCCTGTTGCACGGGTTGCCAAAAGCGGGAGTGGATATCATCGAACTCGGCATGCCGTTCAGCGACCCAATGGCCGATGGCCCCGCCATTCAAAAAGCCGCGCTGCGTGCCTTGAATAACGGTCAAACCCAAGCCAAAACGCTGGAAATGGTGCGCCGCTTCCGTGAAGAAGACAGCACTACGCCCATTGTGCTGATGGGCTACTACAATCCCATTTACTGCTACGGCGTCGAGCGCTTCTTGACCGATGCCGCCAAGGCCGGAGTAGACGGCCTAATCGTGGTAGACCTGCCGCCCGAGCACGACGAAGAACTTTGCCAGCCAGCGGCCCAACATGGCATTGATTTTATTCGTCTGGCCACGCCCACCACGGATGCCAAACGCCTGCCCAAGGTGCTGGCGAATGCCTCCGGGTTTATCTACTACGTTTCCGTTGCCGGTGTCACTGGTGGAAGTGCGCCCACACCAGAACGGTTGGAAGGCGCAGTAGCCGATCTTCGTGAACATACTGAACTGCCCATCGCCGTTGGTTTTGGCATCCGTACCGCCGAACAAGCCGCCACCATTGGCCGCTTCAGCGATGCAGTCGTCGTCGGCTCTGCACTCGTCGACTGTATCGAAAATGCCAACACGCCTGATGAGGCTGTGGAGCGTGTGCATGGCCTGGTAAGTGAACTGGCGGAAAGCGTCAGGGCGTGTCGGGAGGTAGATGAGCCGCAAGTTTGCTGATCAGGGTATACGTCCCCTTACTTACCGATTAACGCTGTTGTTGGGAAATGTATCGCCTCTGTTGGGTATCAAAGATTGAGCCAAGCCTTCGTGAGCAGCTAATCTAAGCAATTGGGCATACAGTCTAATGCTAATGAAGGGCTTTGCTGCGAGCCTAGAGAGGCGATTTTCATGAACCTGACCACGCTGCTGCTGTTTATTCCTGCCTGCTTCGCTCTCAATATGGCGCCGGGGCCTAACAATCTGCTGTCACTGACCAATGCCAAGCGCTATGGCGTTCGAGCAGCTTGTCTCGCAGGTATTGGGCGGCTGGCAGCCTTTGTTGGCATGATTACGCTGGCTGCTACCGGTTTGGCGACGCTGCTTTACACCTCTGAAAAAATTTTCCTGGTCATCAAGGTAATTGGTGGCCTCTATCTGTTATGGCTGGCGTATCAATTATGGGGTGCCGACAGCACTGAAAGTGTTGACGGAGATACCCAGCCTAAGAGCCTGTTTGAGCTGGCGCGACAAGAGTTCCTGCTTGCCGCCGGCAACCCAAAAGCCATCCTGATTTTTACCGCATTCCTACCGCAGTTTGTGGAGCCCAGCGGCAATGTAGGGCAGCAGTTTATAGTGCTAGGTGCGCTGTTTTTGCTGCTGGAATGGGTAGCGATTGCCGGTTACGCCTATGCAGGCAGCTTTTTAAGCCACTGGTTTTCACGCCCTGCCATGCGGCGTTTATTCAACCGCAGCTGCGCAGGCTTATTGGCCAGCGCAGGAGTAGGGCTATTGCTTGCTAAAAAAGAGTGAGCAAGCTTTAACATGGGAGAGAGCTTTAACTCGCGACCTTCCCAGGCTGTCTATAAATGTTGCTAGAAGAGTTTTTGCAGCCCATGGATTACCCAGCGCGAGCTGGCGTCTGCGATTCATGTGCCTTACCAGCGGATTAATGAGCTGGTAAATAAAAAGCGTGGCGTTACCCCGAGCACTGCGCTCAGGCTGGCGCTTTTTTTTGGTGTTTCAGCGGATTTCTGGCTGAACTTACAAATGCGCTGGGATATTTACAAGGCAGAACAGCTTGAGCACGACGGTATATCGAGTATTCAAGATGTGTCGCACTGGCAGAAGATGGCGTAAATACGCTTGATATAAAAATAGTAATTATCGATAGTTACGAGTCTAATCATTGCAGGCAGTAACCATTCAATATTTTATAAACAGAGAGAAACAATGGGAAAGCTCTTTTCACTAATCGTAGTAGTAGCGCTTGGCTACGCGGGTGTTTACTTCTATTACGGCGTTGTCGTTGAGCGGGAAATCCAAGAACAGCTGGATGACCGCGGCCTTTCCTCTGTTAGCATCGATGACGTTGAGTATGATTTGCTGGCGCCTGTTAGCACCTCAGCGGAAATCGCTGTCACCGTCACTTATCGCGGCTCTCAAGCAACGTTGGATTTGGCAGTGCAGGGCCATCCCCTGTTTTCTGATGAAGTAACGGTCGAATTTGATGGCCTACAAGCACTACGGCTGGGCATCAGCTTCGGGCAGTAAGCGGTAACCACACATGCTCAACGCCTATCGAAAGCGCCACAGCTACCAGCAATCCAGCCATTAGCCAATTGAAGCCCTTAATGATTGCAGGGCTTTTAATACGACTGCCTACGGCGCTGCCAATCGCGATATAGCTACCGGGGGCGCCCGCAGCTAGCATCGCCAGTCCGAACGCCCAAACCACTAAGCTAAGCCCCTGAATGTCAGCGGCAGGAAACTGCAGTGTGGTGATGGGCAGGGTGGCCACAATGGCTTTGGGATTAAGCAACTGCATGACCAGCCCATCACGATAACTGACTAGCCGTGGGGCGTTGTCTGGCTCGCTTATATCAACACTTGAACGGGCGATTTTGCTTGCGAGATAAACAATATAACCGCAGCCCAAGGCACTCACCACGATCAGTGCTTCATCATCGATCCAGGCAGCACCCACCCAGCCCAATACTAATAAGTAAACCAGCATGGCGGTGCCTACACCGAGGCAAAACCCTACCGACTTTTTGGCTTGGCCATTGATACCAATATTCAGGCCAAGCAGATTCACAGGCCCAGGCGAATACATAGCGCCTAGGGCATAGGCGACAATTCCTAACATGGTGAAACCTCTTTTCTTAGGTGTTAGCGCGCGATATCACGCTGATACTGGTGGGGTGTCATGCCATAAATGCGCTTAAAGCGGCGATTGAAGTGGCTAAGGTCGGCAAATCCGAAGCGCAAAGCGACCTCGGTTAACGAGGCGCCAACATCCAGAGCAGAGCGGGCCGCATTGATTCGGCAATTGATCACATACTGATGCGGCGTGATGCCGTAATGCTGGCGAAACAGCCGCAAGAAATGGTACTTGGATAAGTGCGCCGCTTGGCTGATGTCATCAAGGGAGACATCTCTATCCAGATGGGCGTGGATATAATCTTTCGCCAATCCCAGCAGCGCATCGGGCCGAGTGGGCGCCTGGTTGGGCTGAGAAATCCCACCCAGATGCACTGTGCGCTCGATCATCTGATAAAGCGCGTTCTCCTGATCGATACAGCTACCGGTGTGAGAGGTGACCAAGCGCGCCAGTTCCAAAATGGCGTTGCGCAATTGGGCATCCTGAATCAGCGTGCTACGTGAACGAAAGCTAGCCGATTTTTCGTGACCCAGGACTTCCGCAAACTGCGCGTTAACCTGCTCAGGGTGTACATACACCATCAGGTAATCCAACGCATGCTCGCCGCCGGGTTCGCCATCGTGAACTTGTTCGGGATTAAACAAAATAACGTTGCCAGGAGGGCTGCGGTGAAACCGCCCGCCGCTGAAGAAATCCTGACGACCCGCTAGGGTGACACCGAAGGCATACTCCTCGTGGGCATGGCGGTCGTAGCTGAAATCCTCAATGGCCGCATGAAGCACCGTCAGTGTTGGCACATGCTGACTTTTGATAAATTGAAACCGGCTCGCGTTGCCCATGCCGCCCCCCTCCTGATTAGTCACACCAACTCGAAACACAGCCCTAGATTATGCCGGTAGCTCCATGGATGCTTGTACATAATTGCTCATCAACTGTGCAATGATGGCCTATCGATAGTGAACACCACCAAGGGGCCGTCATGAAAAAGCTCTTTTCACTGATGATGGTGCTGGCGTTGGCTAGCTGCGCCGCCATGGAGCCGCATGTGGAGCGTGACGTCCAGCGCGACGTCGGACTGGCCATCCAGGAAGTCTACGAGCGGGCGCTGCCGACGCTGTCCGAGGACAAGCAGCGCCATTTTGCCCAGCGGCTCTACCGCCTGACGGGCGAGCAGCGCTGGCGGCCTCTCAATCATGCCTACGGCGAGCGTCTACTGACGCGACTCGAGGAGGACATCGTCGGCCTAGCCAAGCCCGGGTACGCGGCTGCCCGCAGCCGGGCGATCGTTGCCAACTACTCGCCGCGCACGGCCAAGCAGCGCGCCCGGCGCGCCATGCTGGGTGAGTGGGGGGAAATCGCCTTCGCCCGGGGGCTGCTGTTCCGGCTGATCCAGGCCGAGTACTTCGGCCTGCTGCCGACCATTGAGAACCACGAGCGGGCGCTGGGCTACCAGGCAGAGGTTGACTGGGCGGCCTTCTTGACCGACCCCGCGGTGATCGGGATCTATGCCGCTCAGGTGGCCAACCAAGCGTACTTCCTGCACCAGCTCGGCGTGATGGACCTGCGCCGGGAGGTAGAGGCAGCCTTCCGACGCCACTACCCGCCTGATCGAGTCGCCGAGCTCGACGACGCCGAGTACCATAACTGGCTATATGGCCTGACCCACTTCGTCATCGCTGACAGCCGATACTACCAGCGGAAGGTAGACCCGGACGTGCACGCTTGGGTGCTGGAAGCGCTGGAGCGGGAGACGACCGGCATCATGGCCCGGGCCACGGCCGACATCCAAGCCGAGGTGGCATTGGCCTTCCTTCTTGCCGACCGCGAGGATCACCCGCTGGTGGGCCGGGTGCGTGAGGCGCTGGTGGCGGGGGTAGACCCGACCAGCGGCATCATCCCCTCGGCCACTGGGGAAAAGGGGCTGGCGGGTGGTGAACACCGCAACGTTCTGGCAATAATGGTGTTGCGCTGGCCGGGCCGCCTGCATCCCGGCCCCGACCTCTCGGACATGCTTGGCGAGCGCTCAGCCGAGTAACCATTGCTGGCCGGGCCTTGGTGAGGCGGACGTGTTAGAAAGTAGCCAGCAGGCCTATGCCCGATAGGAGGATTCGTGCACCAGTTAGCCGCCCAATGGATAGTGGGATTACTGAGAGACAGAAATATCCCTTTTCAAATCTGCGGAGGGCTCGCAGCAAAGGGGTATGGATCTAAACGAGCGTTGAACGATATTGACCTGTTCGTACCCGGCGAGCATTTTGCAGCGGTGGTGCAGGCTGGCCAAGCGAACATATCCAAGCCCGCCACGCACTACTGCGAAGAGGGCTGGGATTTAACCTATGTCCAGTTCAAGTATGAAGGCATTAAGGTGGAGGTTGGCAACGCCGACGGCGCGCAAATTTTTGATGCAGCCAGCCAGGCCTGGATGCCGCTCAATATTGATTTTGCCCGCTATGAAACAGTGAATTTACTAGGCCTGGAGCTTCCTTTGATGTTCATGGATGACTTGATCCGCTATAAGTCGGTGCTCTCAAGACCGGTCGATATCGACGATATTCGCGCCATAAGATAGGCAACCTCCATTTCGCTGTCACCCTCAAACAACAGGCACGGTACCGCCATCGATCACGTACTCCGTTCCCGTAATGGTGGCCGCCAGCGGTGACGCCAGAAATCCTATCAGGTTGGCCACTTCAGCAGGTTTTGAGGGGCGGCCAATCGGGATGCCGCCCAGCGAATTCATGATGATCTGCTTGCCACCTGCGTAATCGGTGCCTGCCTCTTGGGCGATACGCTCGGCCAGCGCAACGGCGGCTTCCGTCTCAATCCAGCCCGGCGATACCCGAACCACACGCACCCCTTTGGGTGACACTTCCTTGGACAAACTCTTGCTATAGGTGGATAGCGCCGCCTTGGCCGCTGCGTAAGCCGTGGTCGACTCGGGCAGGGGGAGTTCACGTTGAATGGAGGTCACGTGGATAATCACCCCATCGCCCTGGGCCAGCATGCTGGGCAGTAGGGCGCGATCCAGCCGTACGGCGGGAAACAGGTTTATGTCGAGCTCACGCTGCCACTCCTCCTCCCCAAGGGCAGCGAAGCCGCCACCGGGCGCTGATGAACCGCCCAGCACATGAACCATAATGTCCACTCCACCCAAGCGATCGCTGACCGCATCGGCCACCGTGGCACAGCCTTCGGCCGTCGTCAGGTCAGCGGCGACAAACAGCTCATCAGGTAAGTCAGCAGGGCGAGTACGGGCGGCGGTCAGTACCTGCGCGCCTTCTTCGCGAAAGAGCGCCACCACAGCAGCGCCAACCCCTTTGCTACCGCCGGTGATCAACACGCGTCGCCCGTTCAAGTTCAGGTTCATTAGTGGATCTCCAATGACTGGATTTGCATATCGGCAAGCTGGAAAGTGTGGTCAAGTTGAACCGGACTGCCGGGGAAGTTGCCGGTCACGGTCGCGGTAACCACCATGGTGTTGCCTTGTTGGGAAACACTGATCGGCTCGACGCTATACTCAATGTTGGCACGGGTGGCGCGCAGCCAGGCTTGAATAGCGGTTCGCCCGCAGTGCGTTTCTCCCTCATCCAAAACACAGGCATCTTGGGTAAAGCAATCGCCAAGGTGGGTGTCGTTCGCCCCGTTGCTGATGCTGAAATAAGTGGTGATCGCGTCTGGCAGTGACAAGCTCATGATGGCCTTCTCTCGCAAGGTAATGTGAGAGAATATTCTGCCTAGACTTACGCGTTATCAAGAACGCACAAAAAGGTAAGTGGCTTACCAATGAGAAAGATTTATACGCCCACTACCGCCGCAAGCGATGTGGAAAATGTATTAAAAATGCTGGAAGGGCGTTGGAAGCTCATTATTCTCTTTCATCTCTTCGATGGAAAAGTGCAGCGCTACTCCGATTTCGAAAAACTCATCCCCGACATCTCCCAGAAAATGCTCGCCCAACAGCTGCGCCAACTGGAAGCGGATGGCATCGTGGCCCGAAAGGTCTACCCCCAGGTGCCGCCGAAAGTGGAATACCGCCTGACCGAATGGGGGCAAACGCTCTGCCCGGCGCTGGATGCCTTATTGAAATGGGCAGAGCAGAAGGATCACTTCAACGACCCTGCAGAGCAGAACAAACAAGACGATGCCGCCACCCAATGAGAGCCACCTGATGCGCTACCGCACCATGACCATCAACGACTATGAAGACGCCATTGCCCTGTGGAGCGAAAGTGAAGGCGTGCGGCTGCGCGATGCCGATTCCCGAGAGGGGATTGAGCGATACCTGCTGCGCAACCCCGGCCTGAGCTTCGTGGCAGAAGTCGAAGGAAAGCTGGTGGGAACGATCATGGCGGGCCACGATGGCAAGCGCGGCTATGTTCAGCACTTGTCGGTGGCGGATTCCCATCGCCGGGTAGGCATTGCCACACGGCTGGTCAGCCTCTGCCTGGAAGCACTCAAAAACGAAGGCATCCTGAAATCGCACCTGATGATCCTTCCCGAGAACAAAGCTGCTCAGAAGTTCTGGGCTAATCAGGGCTGGGCCTATCGATCTGATATTTTGCTCTATTCGTATGTTAACGGGGATAACCACAACGTTTAACCAAGCTGAGTTTCTATCGCAGTCTTGTCGATCACCGACCAGACTTCCTGAATCTTATTATCTTGGAAGCGGTAGAACGCGTTCTCGCAAAACGTCACTTTTTGCCCATTGATAGGTAAGCCCAGGAAGTTGCCTTTAGGCGTGACATCGAATCGCAGCCTGCACGCCACATGGGGTGAATCAACGGCCAACAGCTCAATGTTGAAGTGAAGATCCGGTATCTGCTCGTAATCGGCTTCCAGCATGGCGCGATAACCATCAAGCCCTAGGCGCTTGCCGTTGTGGTGGGCATCGTCATGCACGAACTGGTCTAGGTTCGTCCAGTCCTGATTATTGAGGCAGGTGATGTAATCACGGTAGGCCGCTTCCAGATCCCGTTTGTTCATCCTGTTCTCCTTTCCTGGTCAGCCGTGAAGGTATTCGCCACGGTGCTCCTGGCTCAGTATCATTATTAGCCTAAACCAAGCCACAGAAGTCATCATTTATGTCGTGCCCACCTTGCCCACATTGCCAATCTGAATTCGTCTATCAGGATCAAAGCCTTTTCATCTGCCCCGAATGCGCCCACGAATGGAACCCTTCTGAGGCTGAGGCAGAAGACACCGTGACGGTAAAAGATGCCCACGGCACGCTGTTAGCGGAAGGCGACAAGGTAACGATGATCAAAGACCTCAAGGTCAAAGGCAGCTCACTGGTACTCAAGGTGGGCACTAAAGCGGTTATCAAGCGGCTCGTGGACAGCAAGGATCACCAACTGGACTGCAAGGTCGACGGCGTCGGCGACATGATGGTGACCGCCCACTTTGTGAAGAAGGCCTGACTAAAACCTGAACTAACATGACAACCGTGCCGCCGATGACTGCTAGCCGACATTACTGATGGGTCATTCTGCTGATAGCCACCCTGGCTCAAGCAGCGGCATGCTTTTTCGTTCAAGGCATTGGGGCCATCAGCGTTTATATACAGGCAGATATGGCGCTCTCTGCATTACAGATTGGGGCGCTGGTCTCTGCTGCTCAACTGGTGCCTTTAGTCGGGCTGTTAGTTGCCGGAGAGTTGCTGGACAGGTTCAGTGAACGCTTAGTGGTAGGGGTGGGCACCCTCGTAGTGGGCATTGCGCTTAGCGCTGCCGTGCTGGTTGAGAGTTACTGGGCCATACTGCTGTTTTTGGTCATCGTAGGGGCAGGCTACAGTACTGCTCAGCCTGGCGGTAGCAAATCGGTAGCTGCTTGGTTTGACAAATCCCAGCGTGGTTTTGCCATGGGGATTCGTCAGGCGGGCTTGCCGCTGGGTGGGGCGCTGGCGGCGATTATACTACCAACCGTCGCGATTACCTGGGGGTGGCGCGCCTCTTTTCTGGTGGGCGGGCTGATTGCGATCTTCGGGGCGTTGGTTTTTATGCTCTTTTATCGCGCCCCTGCTGGCGCGGTGCCGGTCGCAAGAGTCTCTGAAGTCAGCGTGACAAACGTTGTCTTGTCGCGACTGGCGATGATTCGCGAACCGGTTATGAAACAGATCATGGCGTCCGGTATTAGTCTGATCTCTGTTCAGTACGGTATTTTGATTTTTACCGTGCTCTATCTGCACAGCCGTTTGCAGATGGACGTGCTGCAAGCCGCGACGTTGTTATTTGTGGCCCAGGGGGCCGGGGTTGCTGGGCGTATTTTGCTGGCGGCCTGGAGCGATCGCTGTCGCTCGCGCTATTTTCCGGTCATGGTGTGCATGGTAGCGGTGATATTGGGGCTGCTGGTATTGGTTTGGCTGCCGCTACGCTCAACGCTCATGCTGGGTTGCTTGATGGCCTGGTTAGGGTTTTTTGGTTTTGGTTGGTACGGCCCTTGGGTAGCTTATGTAGCGGAGTCTGCACCTGCTGATAAAACCGGTTTTGTGCTAGGCCTGGCCATGGCGATTAACCAACTGGCGATTGTATCGATACCACCACTCCTTGGGTGGCTGTTAGATATAAGTGGCAGCTTTATGCTCGGCTGGAGTCTGCTGATTGCCATGACGTTATTGGGGCTATTAATGACCATCCAGCGGCAAGGAGAAATTAATGAAAGCGATCGTGTTTGACGTGTTTGGCACTATTGTTGATTGGCGCTCCAGTTTGATTCATCAGTTCAATGAGCTAGAGAAAGAGTTGGGGATTGAACTGCCTAGTGAAGTGCTGGCTGATCAATGGCGTCAGCTTTATGCGCCTTCCATGGACAGGGTACGCAAAGGGGAAATCCCCTGGACGGTATTAGATGATCTGCATCGAGAAAGCTTAGTCACACTACTCAATCAACATGGGATTGCGCTAGACGAAGCGACCATTGATCGCGTCAATTACTTTTGGCACCAATTAGAGCCCTGGCCCGATGTCCCACATGGCCTACAGCGCTTGAAAGAGCACACCATCATCGCAACGCTGACCAACGGTAATGTCTCATTAATGGTCGATGTTGCCCTTCACGCCAAGCTGCCGTGGGATATGATTTTTTGCGCCGAGTTATTCGAGCACTACAAGCCTGATTCTGAGGTTTATTTAGGAGCTTGCCGTCTGCTGCGCCTACCGCCTGAAGAGGTAATGCTGTGTGCGGCGCATAATGCTGACCTGCGTGCTGCCCGTGTACTGGGAATGAAAACGGCGTTTATACCCCGGCGCACAGAATATGGCCCGCAACAGAGCAAAGATTTAGAAGCAGAAGAAGCATGGGATTTTGTGGCTGAAGACCTCGTCGCGTTGAGCGAGTGTCTAATAGAGTGAGTCAACAATAAGTAGCGTAAGCGCAGGGCAAGGGTTAGTACCATTAAGGCCCTGCATCCACCACTGCGTCACGTAACGTTTCAGCGAAGCTCGCCAGGGCGGGTGTCCAGGTTTCTGGTTCGGGGGCGACAAAATAGGTATCGACATTGGCGATGGACGAGGGCAGTTCCAGCGTGTGGATCCCGAACCGGTGCTGGTGGGCTTCAACCGTGCCACGGGGCAGCACCGTGTAACCCATCCCGGCAGCAACGCAGCCAAGCATCGCGTCCAGCGAACCGAACTCAAAGATTCGGCCTGCATTGACGCCGTAGGAAGCCAGCAACAGCTCAATACGCTGGCGGTAGCTGCACCCCTGGCGAAACGCCAAGAAAGCGGATGTCAGCAGTTCTTGTGAAGAGGGCATCTTCGTCATAGGCGTTGAGCCGACCAACACAAGCTGCTCGCTAAATGCTTTGAGCAAGTGGTAGCGGCTATGCTCAAGCCTCCCGGCCACGAAGACACAGTCCACCTGCCCATTAAGCAACAATTCGACCAGTTCAGCCGTGGGCCCGGTCTTGATCTGGATATCAACGTCAGGCTGTGCCGCGTGGTACGCCGCCAGTATCGGCGGAAGGCGCAACGCCGTCGTGGTCTCCATGGCACCTATGCGCAGCCGCCCACACGCCTTCTCCTGGCCTTTGAACAGCGACACCGCTTCGTCGTGGGCTGTCAGCATGCGCTCGGCGTACTCCACCAACGCCAACCCGGCACTGGTAGGCCGAACGCGCCCTGCACGATGAATCAGCTGTACGCCTAACTCTTCCTCAAGTTTCTTTATATGAGCCGTCACATTGGATTGCACGGTGTGCAGCTGTTTGGCCGCCGTCACGAAGCTGCCGGTTTCGGCCACGGCCATAAATAGCCGCAATGATTTCAATTGCACGCGCCGTCTCCCTGTCAGGCTATCTTTAAACAAGATAGTAGCGATCAAAACTAATCGTTTCTAGAAATGGTTCCTCGCGCGTAGTCTGGCTGTGCACTAACGCGCTGCCCACCTTGCCCGAAAGGCGGCACGAAAAGGACACCACATGATTAATCGAACACTCACTACCCATGATCTGCCCGCCCTGATGACAGGAATAATGGCGACCCTGGCGGGGATTGGCATCGCGCGATTCGCCTATACGCCGCTATTGCCCGCAATTATTCAAGAGGGCTGGTTTACCGCGAGCCAAGGTGCCTACCTTGGGGCCGCCAACCTGCTGGGCTACTTTATCGGCGCACTCGCCGCCCACTCGCTGAGTGAGCGCTTTTCTCCTCGCTGGGTGATGGCCGCAAGCTTCGCGGGTATCGCGCTTAGCTTTGTACTCTGCGCCGGGGCGGGCGGTTTTCTCTGGTTCTTCTTCTGGCGGTTGGTGTCAGGCATTGCCGGGGCCATTTTAATGGTCGTTGGCCCCTCGCTGGCGCTGGCGGCCACGCCATCTGAAAGGCGAACGCGTGTTGGTGCCCTAGTATTTACCGGCATTGGCTTTGGAGCACTGCTTTCGGCCTTCATCGTGCCGTTGCTCCTTGGGTTAAGCCTGACAGTCACCTGGGGCATGCTGGGGCTGCTGTGTATTGCCGCTGGCCTCTTGTGCGACTATTTTTTGCGACAGGGAGTGGCGCACTTGCCCCCATCGATCACGGCTAGCTCAGTGGGTAATAGCTCCACGGGGTATGCGGGTGTAAAGGTCGCTGTGCTGCTTGTCATTGGCGCTTACGCCCTGGATGCGGTTGGCTTTGTGCCCCATACCGTGTTCTGGGTGGACTATCTCGCCAGGGAAAACGCTCTGGGTAACCAAGCGGCTTCCCTGCAGTGGGGAATCTTCGGATTGGGCGCCTTGTGTGGGCCGTTCATGGTGGGCGCACTGGCACAGCGAGTGGGCTGGCAGGGGGGCTTGATGATCGCCTTTGCGGCGAAGGCCGCCGCTGTCTTGCTACCGGTGTTCTCGCTTGCACTGCTCAGCCAGTCGGTTTCCTCGTTCATGGTGGGGGCGATGATCCCTGGCATTGTTGCACTCACTTCTGGCCGCCTTGCTGAATTGGTAGGGCCAACCGCCCATAAGAAGCTCTGGGGGCAAGCCACCGCCGCCTTTGCTGCCGCCCAGGCGGTGGCAGGCTATGCCATGTCGGCGCTTTATGGCGCCTGGGGTAGCTACGCGCCACTGTTTGCCATCAGCGGCCTCATCCTCGTCGCGGGCTTTTTGCTGGTGCTGCTTAGCCGTGGCGTACAGTCGTCTACCCAACAATCTACACAGCAATCTTCAAAGCACGCTAGCCACCACAGGAGGCAATAATGAAACTCTACCTAAACGCAACCTCGCCCTATGCGCGCCTGGTGCGAATCGTGTTAATGGAAAAAGGCCTGACGGACGCCGTGACGATGAAGTGGTGCGACCCTTGGGCAGACGATGCCGAACTCTTAAAGGCCAACCCCGCCGGGCGTATTCCGGCGTTGATAACGGAGAAGGGGATCACGTTAAGCGAGTCACTGCTGATTGCCGTTTACCTGGATGGCGTTAGCCCCAACAAGCCGATGATTCCCACGGCTGGTTTAGGTGAGGTGCTGCACCTGACCGGGTTGGGTCAAAACCTGATGGATGCCGCGTTCAATACCGTGATTGCCAGAAAGCATTACGGCAATGGAATTGATGATAGAGACCTGGGGCAGAGGCGTTCGAGGGCCATTCAGCGACTCCTGAAACAGCTGGGCAGCGAGCTTGGAGAAAAACAAAAGGCCTCACCCATCACCCTGGGCGAAATCTCCATTGCAGTAGCGCTGGATTACCTAGCCTTCAGGCTGTCAGAGGTGAGCTGGAAAGAAGAGAATCCACAGTTACAGGAATGGCAGGCTGGTGTGACAGCACGAGCAAGCTTTCAACAGACGGCTTTCTGTTAGGACTTTCTATTAGGAGAAGTGGGGAGAAAGCCAGCTCAGTGCTGGATCTCAGCCCGCAACTTTTCCACTTCTTCAACCGGCAGTTCTTCAATATCCGCGATCATTTGATCATCCATTTCGGTGCGAGCGATCAGCTTTCGGGCCGCGTTGCGTTTGCCTTCCAAGGCACGTTGCTCGGCTTCTTGACGCCCTTCCAGACGCCCTTCCTGACGCTCTTTTTGCACCAGATTTTCTAAGTTCTCTGCCAACATGTCTTTATCCTCCACCAAACTGTTGAGCCGCTCTAGATTAACTTCTGCACCAAGCCGCTGCAGATGACGCTTAATCCAGCGCGTGATGACCTTATCAATGCGTTCTTTGTTCGGATCCGCTTTGATAATGGCCACAATACGATCAACGGCTAGTTGTAGGGCTTCCCAACTCTCACCGGCGTTTTCGACGCTGAACACACCGCTTAACGGTGTCTGAACCAAGCCTAGTTGTTCATCAGTATAGCGCCCTTCATCGACTAGGTAATAGCGTAGGTGGGGCTGATAAATCTGAAGAAAGTCGGGCGGTTCTGGGGTGATCATCTCGAAGATGTCTAGCGGTGCCGTCCATCGCTCTGAGCCGTTATACAACACGACAGGGAGCACGGGCGGCAACCCTTGGCTGGGCGTGATGATCTTCTGTTTGAGTAGTTCGCTATAGAAGCAGGCGACGTAGTGCAGTAGCCGAATGGGCATAGTGCGATCCACTGAGGACTGAAACTCCAGCAGAATATACAGAAATACTCGTTGGGTGAGGTCTTTCCATTTCACTTCAACCGACCACACCACATCTTCAATCTTCTCTTCAAAAAGCGGCGTAATGTAGTTGCCGCTGTGGCTCTTCAGGGTGGAGAAATCCATCAGCTTAGCAATCTCAGCAGGCGTAAAGCCTTCGATCAACTGTTGCACGAACTCGGGGTAGCTAAACAGCTCCTTGTAGCCTGTATCATGATGTTTGTGAATGGTGCCCACCATGAGTGCTCCTTATTCAATGTGCCTAAGCGAGTGCATCGCAAAAAACAATATGCCTAAGAATAAATAGCGAGGGCTTGGCAAGCAACTGTTGTCGGGTTGGCGTTAGACACTGCCTGCATTTGATATATCCAGCCCTTAGCACCCATGCCAGACTGCATATTCAAAATAAGAATATTAAAAATCTCTTTTATGCTTTTTGGTAAATTAAGAATGCACTAAAATGGTGCCCTTTCTGAGCCAGGCCGCTGGGCGCCTGGCGCCGTGTTAGGCCTAAGATAGGGATGTCACCATGAGTGAGCCAGTAAGTGATCAAGAAGAGGCGCACTTCAAGCGCAGTATGCAGACGCGCCATTTGGTGATGCTCTCGTTGGGGGGCGTGATTGGCACCGGGCTGTTTTTGAGTTCCGGTTATACCGTGCAGCAGGCCGGGCCTATTGGGGCAGTGTTGGCCTATCTGATAGGTGGCATTGTTGCTTGGCTGGTGATGATGTGCCTGGGCGAGCTGGCGGTGCATATGCCAAATTCAGGCGCCTTCAGCGCGCATGCCAGCCGCTATATCGGCCCCGGCACCGGCTACATGGTGGCCTGGATGTACTGGCTCACCTGGACGGTGGCGCTAGGTTCAGAGTTCACCGCGGCGGCGGTGTTCATGGGGCGCTGGTTTCCCGACATCCCCGGCTGGTACTGGAGCGGCATGTTTGCGGCGATTGTTTTTGGCGTGAATGCGTTTACCTCACGCTTCTTTGCCGAGTCTGAGTTCTGGCTTTCACTGATCAAAGTGATTGCGGTGGTGGTGTTTGTGCTGGTGGGCGCCGTGGCGATCATTGGCTGGGTACCGCTGCATGATTCCGCTGGCGCTGAGGTCGCCTCACCGGGGCTATCGGCACTGTGGGGAGAGGGTGCCATGCCGCCCAACCTGATGGCCATTGGTACCGCCTTACTGGCAGTGATGTTTGCCTTTTCCGGCACCGAGCTGATTGGCATTGCCGCCGGAGAAACGGTAGACCCGGCCCGCAATGTACCCAAAGCCATCCGCGCGACCCTGTGGCGATTGATCCTGTTTTTCGTCGGCACCATCGTCGTGATTGCGGCGCTGCTACCTCAGGATCAAGCCGGGCTCAGTCAAAGCCCCTTTGTGGCCGTATTCCACCGCCTTGGCGTGCCGGGCGCAGCCGATATCATGAATTTTGTGATCATTACCGCGCTGCTTTCGGCGGCGAATTCCGGGCTTTATGCCTCGTCGCGCATGCTATGGACGCTCGCTGACCAAGGCACCTTGCCCAAGTCGCTTGGCCGCCTCAACAAGCGTGGCATTCCGATGAATGCCCTGCTACTCAGCATGGTCGGCGGCCTGGGCGCGCTGTTCTCCAGCGTGTATGCCCCTGAAACTGTCTATCTGGTGCTGGTCTCGATTTCCGGTTTGGCCGTGGTGGTGGTCTGGATGGCGATTGCGCTCAGCCAGTTTAACTTCCGCCGCCACTACCTGCGTGAAGGCGGGCAGCTGAACGATCTGGTTTATCGCACGCCGTTCTACCCCTGGGTGCCGATGATTGCGTTTGCAGCCTGTCTGGCCGCGTGCATTGGCATTGCCTTCGACCCGCATCAACGCGTGGCGCTCTATTTCGGTGTGCCTTTCATTGGCCTGTGCTACCTGGTGCACTATGTGCGCCACCGCTCGGCCTCCCAACGTTCTGAACCTTCGCACAACGCCGTTGAGGAAAACACCGTATGAATGAGTTTAATCCGATCAAAGCCCTGTTGGCCGACGTGCCCTTTATGGTTATCGACGGCGCCATGGCCACCGAGCTGGAAGCGCTAGGCTGTGACCTCAATGACGCCCTCTGGTCGGCGCGCTTGTTGGCGCAAGCCCCGGAGAAGATTCGTCAGGTGCATCAGGCCTACTTCGAAGCCGGTGCCGACTGTGCGATTACCGCCAGCTATCAGGCCACGGTGCCGGGTTTTATGCAGGCGGGAATGACGGCAGAAGAGGCGCGGGCGTTGATTCAGTTATCGGTCACGCTGGCGCAGCAAGCGCGGGATACGGTCTGGCAGCCCGGCCAAACCGACCGCCCCAAACCGCTGGTAGCCGCATCCGTTGGCCCTTATGGCGCGTATCTGGCGGATGGCAGTGAATACCGAGGCGGCTATGACCTGGATCGCGACGGGCTGGTTGAGTTTCACCGTGAGCGCTTTGAACTCTTGCTGGCGGCGGGCGCGGATCTACTGGCTGCTGAGACCCTGCCTTCATTGGAGGAAGCGCTGGCGATCACCGATTTGTTGGCTGAAAACCCCGGCGCCCAGGCCTGGATCACCTTCTCGGCGAAGGATGGCCAGCACATCAGCGATGGCACGCCGATCGAGCAGTGTGCGGCAGCCCTGGCCAACTGCCCAGGCGTTGCGGCAATCGGCGTGAACTGTACGGCGTTGGCCCACATTGAATCGCTGATTCAGGCGATCCGGCGTCAGTGCGATCTGCCTATATTGGTCTACCCCAACTCAGGGGAAGTGTACGACGCGGTAACCAAAACCTGGCACCCAGCCCAATGCGATCATACCGCTGCGGATATTTCCGGGCTGGCACAAGGGGTGGAGCAATGGCTGGCAGCAGGTGCGTCAGGCATTGGCGGATGCTGCCGGACGACACCAGAGGATATTCAGGTGCTGGCTCAGTGGCGGAGGTCGCGGCAGATTGTTTAGGCCTAATGTTGAGTCTCTGCCCGTAACTTTTTTACCTCTTCGACGGGCAGCTCTTCGATATCCGCGATCATCTGATCATCCATTTCGGTGCGAGCGATCAGCTTACGGGCCGTGTTGCGTTTGCTTTCCAAAGCAAGCTTCTCGGCTTCTTGACGGCCTTTTTCAATACCCAGTTGCTCCCCTGCCCGACGCTCTTTTTGCACCAGGTTTTCTAAATTTTCTGCCAACATATCTTTATCCTCCACCAAACTGTTGAGCTGATCTAGGTTCACCTCTGCTCCAAGCCGTTGCAGGTGACGCTTGATCCAACGTGTAATGACCTTATCAATGCGCTCTTTGTTCGGATCCGTTTGAATGATGGCCACTATACGATCAACGGCTCGCTGCAGGGTTTCCCAGCTCTCTCCTGCATTTTCGACGCTGAAAACGCCACTGAGCGGTGTCTGAACCAAACCTAGCTGTTCATCAGTATAGCGCCCTTCATCGACCAGGTAATAGCATAGGTGGGGCTGATAAATCTGCAGAAAGTCGGGCGGTTCCGGGGTGATCATCTCGAAGATGTCTAGCGGTGCCGTACCGCCCGATGGCGGACTGAAGGGGAATATCGATTTGATTTGCTTATAGCTTCATCCTCGCAAGGCTTGGAGCCTTCAGGAATCCTGGTACGATCCAGAAGTCTAGTTGCATTTAATTCTCTCCAAAGCGTATAAAAGAGCGTGTATGTGGGGGGCTAAGGGGGAACTCTCATGACTGACATAATAAAGATTGCACGTAAAACTAATTTAGATACAACGCTATTGCGTACGTTGGTAGCGATAAGCGACTATGGAGGATTCTCGGAAGCTGCGCAGGCCTTACACTTAACTCAATCGGCTGTTTCTCACCATGTGCGTCGGCTTGAGGAACAGCTTGGTAATACTTTTTTTGAGACCTATGGGCGTCGAAAACGTTTTACTGAGGCAGGCGAGCTCTTTCTATGGTACGCACGGCAAATTCTTGCCCTTAACGACGAAGCTTTCAATAAGCTCGGGCAGCGCAGTGAGGTAGCAAAAGAGATTCGTTTAGGAGTGTCGGAATATTTTGCACAAGATTATCTTCCAATCATGTTGGCCTCCATGCGTTTTGAGAAAGAGGGCGTTCGTATTATTCCTCAACTAGGACGCTCAACTGTACTGCAACATAAGCTCATTAATGGCCTGCTTGATATGGTCATCGCTGTCGATATTACAGAGAGACCGCATTTGAATGTGCAAGAAGGAGTCCAGTTGGTAGACCGACGTCTTTTCTGGGTAGGTGCATCAGACTTTTTGCTTGAGTCCTGCAATGAAATTCCTCTTGTTGCATTTGCTCCCCCTTGTATACTACGAGACTTGCAAATCAATGAGCTAAAACAAAGTCAACTGCCTTGGCGCATAGTTTACGAGGCGCGTGATTTAGGGGATCTGCTCGCAGCGGTCAAGGCTGGCCTGGGTGTGAGCGCTTTACCTTTTACCCCTTCGCAGTATGGGCTCTCCTCACCAATAAATTTGCAACAACTCCCCGCACTGCCGGATGTACGAATCAGCATTAAAACCGCGACTACTGTTGAGTTCAATCAACTTGAATGGCTGATTCAGCTGATTCGTCGCTGTTGGTCTTTGCCAGAGCAGATCGCAGAAAACATGTCGTATTAAATGTTACTACTTCCTAAGCAGATGAAGCTTTTCTGTGTCCTCTCTTACTACGCTATACGGCATCCCGAGTCTGAGATAGAGCTGCAATGGCAATTTGTTCCACGATATGACCTGCACGCTCACTTGTATGGCGGGCATTGACATCCATTGCGTTAGTGAAGAAATAGGTTCCAGTCGTTAGGCTGCCCAAGGCGAAGAGATGTCTCTGTGGTAATCCAGATGAGGAGAGGAGTGCTCCTGTTTTAAAGTCAGTACGGAATCCGCCAAAAGGGTCTGCAGTCGCAAGCTTGCGTTTAAGAAGATTCTGAATTAAAGCTACCTCGCTTTCACCCACAGAGAGATTGTATCCAGTGGCGTTAATAAAGTAACGAGAGCGAACCCTCATCTCATGATTCCAAGCATTGTCGATAAGTTCTATGTTGTAGCAGTTTTCTGCTTCATCATAGCCAACGCGCTGAATGCCGCAATGAATATTTAGCTGTCCAGTTTCCATTAGTTTTTGCAAGCGTCGGGCGTTTTCGAGTGGGAAGGAGACCCGGTAGGCTAGGAAGAGGTCACGGTATTCACAATAGAACTTTCTTTTATCTTCCTTGCGTAGATTGTGCCAGATCAGATCAATGACACTATTGAGTGAGTAAGCTATGGACTGCCAGAGTCTTGGTACTTGCGTAGCCTTAGAAATTTCCTGACAAAGGTAGTCATAGGCAGTAGTTCCTTCAGAAAGAATTTCCTGGATATCAATTCCCCGACCTCCTACTGCAAGTAATTCTTGGTTGAGGAGATGCCATACATCCTCTAGAGTTATGCCGTCGTGAGTTTTTGCGAGTGCCATGATTGCTGATTCGGTTAAATAGCGGGGCTTATGCTTTGGGTTCTGTGTCCCTCTGACGCTTGGGAAACGACCACGCCGCGAAACGCAAATGATTTTACCTCTATGCCCATGCTCCGTTAACGAAATAATAGTGTCGATTGCGCTTAGATTGGTACCAGCGATGCAGACTGGTTGATCCTTATCAATTTGCTCCGCGATAACGTAGCCTGGATAAGGGCTATTGAAGTATGAAGATCGTTGATGGTGTGCCTTGAATTTTGTTGAGGGGAGGTTCCCGCAGCAAAGAAGCAAATAATCAGCCTTGATTCGCTTATCGTTGTCGGTGATTACTAAGTAGCCTTCTTCGGTTGGTACAATGTCTGATGCCTCACAGTGGAGTCGAGTAAAAGGTATGCGATATTGCCAAGCAAGTGTGCGACTGTCTTCAAAAAGATTTTGCATGTAAAGCCCAAAAAGAGGGCGAGGTAAGTAGGCACTGGGATGAACGTAGAGGTGGGGGTATTGTTGCCGCCATAGTTCTTCGTTCTGGTATAGCCAGTTGATAAAATGGGAAGATTGAATCGCCCCGGGTTTCGTAGACACCTCTAGGCCTTATACTAAAGGCATCTAGGAGGATCCATGAACCGTCCCCGTTACACTGAAGAATTCAAAATCGAAGCCGTTAAACAGGTGGTAGAGCGCGGCCATCGCGTTGCCGAAGTCGCTGAGCGGTTAGGCGTGTCAGGCCACAGCTTGTACCACTGGATCAAGCGCTACGATAAGCCGGTAGAACAACGACAAGAAGATGATGATCTCCACGCTGAAAACCGTCGTTTGAAGGCTGAACTAAAGCGCGTGTCAGAAGAGCGAGATATATTAAAAAAGGCCACCGCGTACTTCGCCAGGGAGTCCGACTGAGGTACGCGTTTATTCAAAACCATGCGAGCCAATATCCGATACGGCGTTTGTGCCGCATGATGGCCGTGCATCCTAGCGGCTACTACGCATGGTGCAAAAAAGTACTGTCTAATCGAGACCGGGATGATCAGCGTCTCTTGGGATTGGTCAAGCATGCGTGGCTTGAAAGCGGCGGTGTATATGGTTATCGCAAGGTCTACCAGGATTTGCGTGAGGCTGGCGAAGCCTGCGGTAAGCACCGAGTGGCCCGCCTGATGCGTAGGGAAGGTTTACGCTCCCAGACGGGCTACCGACGACGCCCTGGCTGCTATGGCGGTGGAAAACCGGCTGTTGTATCACCTAACCATTTAGACCGTCAGTTTGAAGTAACAGCGCCAAATGTTGCTTGGGTGACGGATATCACGTACATCCGAACATACGAAGGCTGGCTTTACTTAGCGGTGGTTATCGACCTGTTTTCTCGTCAAGTGGTTGGCTGGTCGATGAAGTCTCGTATGACCTCGGAATTAGTGCTGGATGCTTTGTTATCGGCAGTCTGGCGACGCAAGCCGCAAGGATCGGTGATGGTGCATTCGGATCAAGGAAGCCAGTTCAGCAGTGGAGACTGGCAAAGCTTTCTGAAAGCTAATCAGTTGGTGGGCAGCATGAGTCGACGTGGTAACTGTCATGACAACGCCGTTGCTGAAAGCTTCTTTCAACTCCTCAAGCGAGAGCGAATCAAGCGACAGATTTATTCGACACGCGAAGCGGCTAGACGTGACGTGTTCAATTACATTGAAATGTTCTATAACCCAAAGCGCCGACACGGGACAAGTGATAACTTATCACCGGTTGAGTATGAAAGGCGTTACTTTAAGAGCCTAACGGGTGTCTAGAATACTCGGGGCGATTCAGATTGCCCTGCAATTGGAGACATTGTGTCTGCATGAGTGTTTAAGAGAGCGTGTGAGTGATCATTTTGATAAGCCTCTCCAGAGCCCACCTTACTTGAGCGTTCGATAAGAGTTATTTCAAGATAATCGGAAACTCCCATTTTTGCAGCGTGTTGAATAAGCTGATGAAAGGCCGAACCTCCGACCGAACCACCGCCGATAATGACGACTTGTTTACGTTGTTGCATAGCTATTGTCCTTATTGTTAGGAAGCTTTATTTTCTCAAGACTAGTGGAGTACTAGACCGAAGTTGCAGTCACCGCTTGAGTCGTCTCAAAGAGTGCTGCTGGCATTAATTTCAATGTCGATGAGACCTTGATTGGGGTGTCACTTTGATTGAGTATGTCTTGCACGAGATCGATGCCAGGAGCTATTTCAATGAGTAGAAGCTGGCCGCTTTGCCAACGCAGTACACAGCGCTCAGTCACGTAGAGCACCATCCCCTTTTGAGGGGCTGCTGCATGTGCGTTGAAACATATTTTTTCTACATCGACTCGAAACTTCCGAATGCAGCCTTCTTTTAAAATAATCAAACGCCCATTTGCGCAGTGTGTTTCAAGGCCTCCGGCAGTAAACGTGCCGCAAAAAACTAGGTTTCGTGCTGCCTCAGCGATATTAACGAAGCCGCCAACACCGTTGATGCGCTTACCCAACTTTGCAACATTGACATGCCCTCCTGCACCGACTTCAGCGAAACCCAGGAAGGCGATGTCGATACCACCGCCGTTGTAGAAATCAAATATTGAAGGTTGATCTATTATGGCTTCTGGACTCATCGAGGCGCCAAAAGACATGTCACCTGCTGGGAAACCGCCGATAGCCCCAGATTCAACTGTCAGACCTAAATTTTGCATGCCAGCATCACGTGCTACAGTAGCTATTTTCTCAGGCAGTCCTATTCCTAAATTTACTACTGGTTCATCGAATTTCTCGATTTCCATGAGTGCGCGTTGAGCAATAATCCTCTTCGCTACCGATATTTTTTCAGGCAGGCCTTTATGTGACTCGATAGCTTTTGGTCGTGAAACAAAGTCTGCATTATATTGTGTACCGTAAGTCTGCCAGTGATGGTGCTTTTCGCTTATCACTACAAAATCAATCAGTATACCTGGAACTCTAATATCGTTAAGTGAAAGTTCTTCGGACTCACAAACTTCTTCTACTTGTGCAATCACTATCCCTCCTGAGTTTCGCGCCGCCATCGCCTGGGTTAGGGAATCGTGAAAGCTAGCCTCAGCTTCCATTGACAGATTGCCTCTACTATCGCAACGAGTGCCTCGAATGAAAACGCAGTTAATTGGTAAAGTGGGATAAAGTAGGTATGACTCACCTTCAAGTAGTATCTTGCGAACTAGTGAGGAAGTGTCTTGGCAATCAATCCTACCCCCATCTTGATCGGGATCGATAAAAGTTCCTAAGCCCAATTTTGTTATTACTCCAGGGGCGCCAGCTGCAATTTTACGGTAGAGATGGCTAATTACACCTTGGGGCCAGTTATGAGCTTCAATCTTTCCCGAAAGCGCTAGCGTTCCGAGCATCGGGGTGAGCGCCCAATAGCCGCCAATTACTCGCTTGATTAGACCAGGAATAGCCAGACGATTGAGGCCGCGCTCGCCTTTATCTCCTTGTCCTGCAGCGAAAATTAAAGTTAAGTTTTGTGGGTGTCCTGTTTCTACGAATCGTTTCGCAAGAGCTGCTGTAAGAGCCTCTGGGTGTCCGCAGCTACCGAATCCGCCAGTTGATAGTGTTGTTTCAGAGTTGATTAATTGACTGGCCTGTTCTGCTGTAATAACTTTCATTCTGGTATCTCCCTGAACTTTTCAGCATTTAGCTTCCCGTTGCATTGAGAAATTAAGCTGTCACTAGCACAGCTTTTTTCATATTTTTCGATACGATTATGAGTATCCTCAAGTACCTCAACAGGCTGTTCCCATACCACTAAAAAAATGCAACCTCCAGGGCTTGAGAGACTGTGTATGCTTCCTGGCGGGCAAACTTCTAACGTCCCCTCTGGATGCTCCCCTGTATCGTTTATCAAAGTTCCCTTGAGTACGAAAATAAGTTCATAACCTGGATGAAGATGTGGTTTAACCGTAGCACCAGGTCGATAGCGCATCAGTGCAGCTTTAGGCCCTTCGTTATTGTTATTACGTCCATCGTATAGTTCAAAAATATCAGCATTTGCTCGTCCATCGCGGCGATGCGGTTGCCAATTAAGGTTGTCAAGCGCATCTTGATCGCTGAGCAGATTGGAAAGAATCTTTGCATTTTTCATTTGTTTACCTTTTGTTATCGACTTTCGAGTGATAAAAATTACGCTTACTGATAATACGGTGTAGGTTTCAACATAACCGTATGGATACAACATGAAGAAAACATCACACTTAGCGGTTATTCAGATAAACTCCAAAAGCGGTGATTGCAAAACCAATCATTGCTAGCGGGTGAAGCGTTTCGCCAAGAATCACAAAAGCCATGAGAGCTGTCATTCCAGGTATGAGGTAGAAAAGGCTGGCCACTTTGCTTGCCTCGCCGCGACGAATCATGACGTAAAGTACGCTTATGGCTCCGATCGAGTTCACAAGGCTCATCCAGCTCGTTGCGAATAAGAAAGTGGGCGTGACTTGGAAGTACAGGTCTTCAAGAGTATGGGCTGCAATGAAAGCAAAGGTTGCTGCGACACTCAGTTGAATGAAACCACCCGTACGTAGATCCATGCTTGTACAGAATTTCTTCTGGTAAAGCGTACCTAGCGTGATACCAAGCAGGGCGAAGAGAATCGCGATATATCCCCCGACCGTCGCCTCTCCAAAAGAGAACTTTTCTGAAACCACCAGCACAACGCCTACTAGACCAATCAGAAGCCCAATCCATTGATGTGACTTTATGCGTTCAGATAGAAAAACACTGGCACCAAGTGCAACGAAGATGGGCATTGTGCCGACGATGAGCGCCGAAACCCCCGCACTCACGCCGAGATTGATCCCGGTATAGAGCCCCGAGAACTGCATTGCTTGAATCAGCAGCCCGACAACTGCAATGTGGCCAACCTCTTTCCACGTTCTTGGCCACGGTGCGCGTGTTGCAACGGCGACCATGAGTAAAACCAGGGCGGCACTAGCGAAGCGTAGAAAGATCATGGTGTATGGGCCGACAAATGGCAGGGCTGCTTTGCCAGCCACGTAGCCAGAGCTCCACATAACGATGAAAAGCAAAGGCAATCCCAGGGCGGTCACGCCTGAGCGAAAACGAGGTATTGTGGTTGTATTTGATGTCATTGGAATCTCTCCTTAGTGGGTTTGTTACTAAGGAAAGGCTAGCGAGATACAGTGATTATGAATAATGAAGATTTGCTCAGGTATACTTTACGAAACGTAATGAATGAGAGACAGAATTGGCGGCTCATTAACAGCTAATGACCTGTTGCGAGCATCGGGAAAGCGCAGACACAATTTCCAGACGCAGATTTCGGTTTAGCTCGGCGCATTGGAAAATGGCTCCATTTAGAACCACCAAATAAAATCATCGGAAACACCAATCAGCAGGTGCTCAGCGATTTCGGGTTGTTGCATGTCTCTCACTGCCTCAGACGTACGAGCAAATATCTCATTGACTGCGGGAAGATAACGCTCGCCGTCTGTCGGCAAACTAAAGAAGTGACCTGGACGACGTTCAAGCAACTTACAACCTAGTATTTCCTCTAGCCGTTTCAGGTTTTGTGTCATCTCTGGCATTGCTAGTGGGGTGCAGGTCGATATTTGGGGAGTGCTTATGGCAACTGGGGGTATGCTTGCCTTTGCCAGTGGCACCGTGTTCTTCCGCGGTCAAGGCGCAGGCCTGCCCATCTTGCAGGCTAATTTCTGGCAATCCATTGCTGGCGCTGTCGCTCTTCTTCCCATGGCAATGGTATTCGGGCAGCCGCTTGCCGTGCCTTCTACCGCTACGATGATAGCGATTGCACATCTGGTACTTGTCGTCACCATCGGAGGAATGAGCCTCTGGCTAGTGCTGATTCGAATAAGCGGCGCCTCGACGGCATCGAGTTATCACCTTCTTAATCCGTTCTTTGGCGTACTACTCGCTTATCTAATACTAGGGGAGCCGTTGCGCATGGCGGATTTCATTGGGGCAGGGCTGATTGTATTCGGCTTAATTCTTACTACTCAGGCAAGGGCGAGAGTACGGCAGCGTTAGGGCAGTTGTAGTGAATTAGAGAGCAGTGGCAAAAACCTGATACAGGTCATGGCCGCAGCCTAAAGTGTGATGCGGAGAGCATGGGATTCAACGAACTTTGCTGCTAGGCTCATTTTACTAGAGCTAAAAAAGCCGCAGGGAACAACCGAATGCCACAGGCACCTCGCATTGAGCTTCACCCCGTTAGCCAACGCGTGCAGTTGCATGTAGATGGAAAGCTGCTTGCCGACTCCACACAAGCCCTCGAACTCCAAGAAATCAGCTACCCGCCGCGCCACTACTTCCCACGTGAAGACGTGAGGATAGATTTGCTTACCACTTCAGAAACGACGACTTACTGCCCATTTAAAGGCAAGGCGGTGTATTTCTCGCTGGGCGACAACAAAGATATCGCCTGGAGCTATGAGCAGCCGATTGAAGGGATGGAGGAGATTGCGGGCAGGGTGGCGTTCGAATAGAAATGATGCAATTAAATTATTCACGAACCTGTTTTGTCGAATTCTCGATCTTAAAGTTAAAAGCTTTTTATTTATGTTTGCTTTCTGTAATTGAGTAGTAAAGTCCATTGTTGTTAAAGTGTTATAATATTTATATTATTTCTTGCAGGGGGTTAAATGCTTAGCCAATCTTTCACATCTAAAAATTTACGAGTTATCTACGATAAAGAGAATCGAAAAGGGGACTATATTGAAAAAGGTTTTCCGGCTGAAGTGAAAGAGTATTCTTTGATTATAAAACGACTTCGTCGTGTTAGGAGTAATTTGAATAAAAGAAAGGAAAAGTATTCAGAGGAAGTTTTTAATGACCGTTTCCATAAGTTGAAAGAGTCAATCAAGGAGAACGATTCTAAACGTGATGAGGTAATTGATTCACATTTGGAAAAGATATCCCAGGCAATTGCCAAGAGAACTTTCAAAATAAGCATTGAAAGAAATAACTCGCCCCATCATCATAAAGAAACTTATAGGATCAACAGCAAATTAGAATCTTTTTTTGCAGAAAAGAAAATACAGCAAAATATTAAATCTACATATAATGTAAAGCAGGCTAATAGAGATATTGTTATATCACAGTTGAAGTCTGTTCTTGATGATGCTTTTCCAAAGCAAATAATTAAAACCGATATTTCTGGGTTCTATGAAAGCATTGATAGTGATATTTTAAAAAGCAAAATAAATAGCAATCCTAAGCTTTCATTAGCTTCTAGGAAAATTATTTCACAGATATTAAATCAGTATAGATCTATCACTGGCAGTAGTAAAGGAATTCCAAGAGGAATTGGTATAAGTGCTTATTTGTCAGAGTTATATATGAGTGAGTTTGATGAAAAAATTAAATCCATGCCTGGAGTTGTATATTATACAAGATATGTAGATGATATTATTGCTGTTTTTACTCCTTCTGATTTGTTTACTGCTGACGATAGGGAGAGAGAAATTGCTGAGCTAATGTTAGATATTGGTCTTTCATTAAATAAAAATAAAACGAAAATAATTAATTACAACAAGGGGGTGAGTTATAATATAGAATATTTAGGATACATAATTCGACAACATGGAGGTAAACTAGGTATCTGCGCAAGTGAAAGAAAAGTAGATAAGTACAAAAATAGGTTAAACACAGCTTTTGATAAGTATAGTAAAAGCTATGGATCAGATAATGATAAGAAATTGTTGTTAGCTAGAGTTAGAATGCTTACTGGAAACACTAAGCTAACAAATAATAAAGGTGGGGCGTTTGTTGGTATCTACCATTCCAATAAATGGGTTGATAACCTTGAGTTCTTAGATCAACTTGATCATTGTTTGAATATAAGAGCTTTAGATTTGAACTGTGATACCTTGAAGAGAAAAGTCATGAAGTTTTCTTTCAAAAGAGGTTTTTTGAATAAAGAGTTTAGGAAGTTCTCTACTCAAGACTTGAAAAAAATCACTCGGGTTTGGAATCAATAATATGAAAAAAAAGGTAAAATTAACTACCAATAAAGAAAGGGCTGTAATCTCTGATGTATTACCTTATGAAATACCCTTAACTTTTTCAAATCGCTATTTTTATGATTTTTTAAAAGAAAATAGTGTCGAATATAAGGAAGGTGGGTTTGAATGGTATCCAACTTCAAGTGGAGCACATTTGGCGATACAGCTCTTATTAGGAATTGAAGAGCCGAATATTGAAGGGTTTGAAAAAAAAGAAAAAAATAAATTGAAATTTCAAAAAGGGCTTACTACAACTATTCCATTTACTTATGGAATTACCCATAAGATGGATGAATTAAGGGTTTTATCTTTTGCGCACCCCAGGAACCAAATTAGGCTAGTGTCCTTTTACGATAATTATAAAGATTTATTAATTTACCATTGCCAGAAAAGTAAGTTTAGTCTTCGTGCTCCTTACAAGCCTGCCCGTCTTATCAATTGGGAGTCTAGGAATAAGCTTGCAAAAAATGAGGATTATGAGCCATCTGGTTTGATCGAAGAATACAAAAAAGAATATAGCAGTCTGAAATCTTTTTTTGTTTATAAAAAGTACAGCAATATATTTAAATTTTTTGAATCCGTTGAATATCATCAGTGCGAAAAAAAGTACAATAACTTAGCCAGATTAGATATTTCAAAGTGTTTTGATAGCATTTATACACACTCAATTGCTTGGTCAGTTTTTGGGAAGGAAACTGTAAAAGATGTTATGGCTGGAACTATCAAAGGAGGATCCTTAAAGGGGTGCTTTCCTGAGGAATTTGATGAACTAATGCGTTCGGAAAACTATGGTGAAACTAACGGTATTCTAATTGGCCCAGAAACATCAAGAATATTCGCAGAAATAATCCTTCAGAATATAGATAAAAATGTTTATGAAGAACTAGATTTTCAGGGTATTTTTTATGGAGTAGATTATGAGATCTTTAGATATGTAGATGATTACTTTGTTTTTTACAATAAGGAAGATATATATAAGAAAATACTTAGCCAGCTACAGGCTAGCTTGAAAGAATATAAGCTTAATCTAAACACTGAAAAAGAGAAAATTTACCAAAAGCCTATTATAACAGAAATAACTATAGCAAAAAAACAAATTTCTAACTTGCTTAATGAGAAGTTAAAATATGAGGTAGTCGAAACTGAAGTGCTCCAAGACGACGTTGTTACTAAAGTTAAGCATGGGCATATATTTATCAAGTCTTCACCTTTGATTACAGAATTTAAAAAAATAATTAAAACTAGCGGTGTGGAATACAAAGATATACTTAATTATTCTCTGGCAATTGTTGAAAGCAGATTGAGAAAAATTATCGATAATTTCAAGGAGGTTGATAAAGAAAATAAATCTTCAAAATCACTTTACTATGCCATTATATCAATAATAGAGTTTTCTTTTTTTATATACTCAGTCTCTCCCAGAGTAAATACTACTGTTAAGTTAGTCAGGGTTTTGTACGTTATAATTTCTTTTCTCAGAGAAAAGGATTCTGATAGAGATTATATGGATGCTGCATTCAAGCAAATTTTTGAAAACATCTATTTTATAGCAAATAAAATTAATATTCAGAGGCATACGCAAGTTGAGACTTTATACCTTCTTACAGTGTTGTCTGAGCTAGGTAAAGACTATAGGGTAGAGGAGCAGGTATTAGCAAAATATTTTGGCGGAAAAAAAGATGAAGCCGACAGCTTTTACGTTTTTGATAATAGTTTAAATCTTTTTTCCATTACCGTTGCGTTGTTCTATATTGGGAACAAAAAAAGATATGATTTATTTCGATATTCGATAGAGAGATATATTTTAGATAAGATGAAAGCTAATAAAAGCGTTCTTTCTAAAGATACTGAAAAAACAATTTTGCTTTTCGACTGCTTAGCATGTCCCTATATTCGTGAAAGCTTAAAAAAAGAGTTGTTGTTATTATTTGGCGTAAAAAATGAGGAAGATCAAGAAGCCCTCATAAACCTTCGGACTGAATGGTTTACGACCTGGATTGACTTTGACTTTGGTAAGGAGCTTGACGCTAAACGAAGCTTCGAAGTATATTAAACGTTCCCATGCATCATCCAGCCGCTAATAGCTGTAGGCAGCCCACACACTCGCATGGGGGTTATCGCGGTCCAATGCACGGAGGCGATGACTGGGGTGGTCTGGATGAGCCACCCACCCATAATTGTTTATAATAATTAAATTTTTATAAATGATGATATTAATAAATTTTTTACTAATTTAGATATTTTTTAGTACCGTGTTGTCTTAATCTAGCCCACTCACCCTCATCACCTCCCTTGTCACCGCATCATTCAATATCCCACGCTTAGCTTCGATCACCGTGAGCCAGTCGCGAGCGCGGGTGATGCCGGTGTAGACCAGCTCGCGGGTGAGGATTGGGTTGGGCGTTTGCGGTAGCAGCAGGGCGGTGTGCTGAAACTCCGAGCCTTGTGATTTGTGTACCGTCATCGCGAACACGGTTTCTACCGCGTGCAGGCGGGAAGGCAGCACCCAGTGAATCGGGTTTTCTGCATCACTGGTCGGAAAGGCTACGCGCAGTAATGATTTACTCGGAGTGCGTGGATCAGGCACCGCCATTGTGATGCCGATATCGCCGTTCATCAGTTTCAGGCCGTAGTCGTTTTGGGTGACCAGCACCGGTCGGCCTTCAAACCAGCCTTTTTCTAACGTGTGGTCATTGCCGAACAGCAGCTTCTCGCTGCGCAATGTTTTGGCAATCCGCAGGTTTAAGCCTTCTACTCCCCAGGGGCCTTTGCGTAGCGCGCATAGCAGCTGAAAGCGGCTGTAGGCGTTGAGTACTTGTTTCGCCCAAGAATCGTAAGCGTCGCCGTTCTCTTCAAACGCTAGCGATGTTTCAGGCCGTCCACTCGCCAGGGTATTCAGGTAGTGCTCGTAGCCGGTGGGCGGCGCAATCGGTTCGCCTTTGAAGGTGGTGCGGCCTTCGCCTGCATTGGGAAAACGTTCCGGGCTGCCGGTGATCACCAGGCGCTCCAGGGCGCTGTCTTCGTTTTGCGCGTCAGGCTTCAACACCAGGTGGTGCAAGTCGGCGTAGCCGTTATTCAGTACGCCATGCACGGCTTGGTGTTTATCCCGTTCCCGTAATGCCTCACTGAGCGGCTGGTTAATCGCCTGGGCGAGCTGGCCGATGCCGCTTGTTTCAGTAAAACGGTGGCTTACCCGCAGCATGGTAATGGCTTGGTCTAGCGGCTGGCCGTTGGGGTCGATTAATGCCTCCGGCAGCGGGTGGTCGGTGAGTTCGGCCAGCCACTGCGCCGTGGCGGGGGTGTAGTGGGCGGCGTCGGCGCGGCGGCATAGGTCGCCTAGCACGGCGCCTGCTTCCACGGATGCCAACTGGTCTTTATCCCCCAGCAGTACCAGCTTGGCGCTGGCGGGCAGGGCGCTGAACAGCGCCGTCATCATTTCGATATCCACCATCGAGGCTTCATCCACCACCAGCACATCCAGCGCCAGCGGGTTGGCGGCGTTGTGGCGGAAGTGGCGGGTGTCGGCTCTTGCGCCTATTAGGCGGTGAAGTGTGGTGACTTCAGTTGGGATGGCGGCTTGTAGTTGCTGGGTGCTTGAATCGTCGCGAGCTGAAGCTCCCTCCCACAAGGCGGCAAGTTTCTCTGTGGGTAGCAGTTCCACTTGTCCGGCGATGGATTCATTTAGCCGTGCGGCGGCTTTGCCGGTGGGGGCGGCCAGGCGAATGCGCAGCGGATGGGCGTTGGGTTCTGCTAGCTGCAGGGTTTGCAGCAGGGCCAGCAGGCGCACCACGGTGGTGGTTTTGCCGGTGCCGGGGCCGCCGGTGATGATTGCGAAGGGGCTGCGGGCAGCTAGGGCGCAGGCAGTTTTTTGCCAGTCTATGCTGTTGCTGGCGGGGAATAGGGTATCTAGGGCATCTTTGAGTATTGGGGGGTGACTATCGTCACCCTTCGCCCGCTGAAGCGGCCTCCCACAAGTATTATCAGGCCCAGCAGAATGGTCTTTACTTTGCCTCCCATAGGTTTTATCAGACTCTATGGTGGCTAATCGGGCGGCGATTTCCTGGTGTAGGGTTTGCTCGAACTGCCAGTAGCGGCGTAGGTAGAGTTTGCTGGTGTTGACGCTGTGGCTTACCACCAGGGGCGTATTCCCGGGGCCGTCGCTGATTAGCGTGGAGTGGTGGAGCGCGGCCTGCCACTCGGGCAGCGTTAACTTAGCCAGCACATGGCTGGGTAGCGGCGGCGGGTCGTTCAGATCGTCGCCTTCCGGCGGCAGCGAAAGTGCAAAATCGGGCGCTTCCAGGGTGGCGGCTATATCCAGGCACACATGACCACGGCCAAGCTGGTGGCTGGCCAACGCCGCGCCTAGCAACAGCAGCGGCGGGGCGTTTTGAGTTTCACGGTCGAGAAAGCGCACCAGAGCCAGATCCAGATCCCGCAGCCAGCCACGGGAAACCCAGCGTTCACACAGTAGGAATAGCGCGGCGGTATCGCTTAGCGCGGGGTGCGGCTGGGCGGCACTGGCGGTTGATTCTGTCGGTGGTGTTACCGATGCGGTTGAATCAGGTGCAGCGGGCGGCGCGTCATCGGCGAACAGGTCTAGGTTCATAGATTGTGTGTCTCTATTGCTCATACCACCGCCTCTATGCCTGTTTCTGATACTGCATCTGCTGCTGTGCCTGTAAAGAGCGCATCCAGCGCTTCAATCAGCGCGACTGGCGCGGGCACGGCGTGTACGCCCCGGGCGCTGGTGCGGCTGCCGCGCAGAAATACCGTCATCGAACCGCCCAGATGTTGGTGCGGGTCGTAGTCGGGCAGGCGCGCTTTGAGTAGCCGGTGGAGCGCGAGCATATACAGCGCCGCTTGCAGGTCGTAGCGTTTTTCGAGCATGGCGTTGCGCAGGGCTTCCGCGGTGTAGGCGCTGTCGTCGCTGCCCAGGTAGTTGGATTTCCAGTCGAGCACATAGAAGCGGCCTTCATGCTCAAAGGCGAGGTCGATAAAGCCTTTGAGCATGCCATTGAGGGTGTCGGCATCCAGCGCTGGGCGCGATACCCCAGGCAGTAAGTGGTCACTTACCAGTTCGTCCAGCTTGCGTGTTTGTACCTGATGCGCGGCAAACCAGAACTCCAGCTCCACCTGATAGCTGTCGAGTTCACATAGCGCTACTTGGCTGCCTTCGCTTGGCACTGACGAGGCCTGTGACAGAGATTGGGGCAAGGGAAGCGGCGTGGCGAGCAGTTCTTCTAGCCAGCCTGCCAGGGTGTCGTGCCATGCCTGCCAGCCGCGCAGCTGCACGCGCCGCCGCAGCATATCTTCCCGCGCGGCGGGGTCTTTCAGGGCGCTGTTAAAGCCTAGCTGGCCCGCCCACTCTAAAAGCCCGTGTAGAAAGGTGCCGGGGCCGGGGCCACGCGGGAATCTATGCAAATGAAACGCCTCGGTGTTGATGGCGTTGTCGTGGGGCTCGTCCAGCACTTCCAGGGTGGTGGCTTCCTGGGGCGTGGTGGGTTCCGGCGCGGGCGTTGTCAGCGGAGTGGTGCTAGATCCAGAGACCGCCCCAGAAGTACGCAGCGCCGAGTAGCTGGCGATCCACCACTGTTCCCGGGCGGGGCGCAGCGGGGTGCGGGCGTGGCCCAGTGCCTGCTGTTCCGGTGCCGGGGTGAAGCGCAGCGCGGTGGGTTCCGGGGCGTCACTTAGCGCGATATCGCTGTCCCTTACCAACTCGCCTAGCGCGTGGGTAAAGGCGCTGGGGGCGATGGCTTTGCCGCCGTTGATCAGGTGGCCGATGGCGCTGTTCTCGCTGCCTTTTAGCGGCGCCAGCCCCAGCCAGGTGGCGTGCCGGGCGCGGGTGAGTGCTACGTAGAGTTTGCGCAGGTCTTCGCCAAGGCGTTCGCGGTCGGCGGTGGCCAGCGTTGTTTCATCGGCGCTTAGGCTGAGTTGCAGTGTGCCGTCGCTATCGTGCCAGCGCAGCGGCAGGTCGGTGTCGCTGACTGGGCGGTGGTTGGCGATAAACGGCAGGAACACCAGCGGGTACTCCAGCCCCTTGGATTTGTGAATGGTCACTACCTTGACCAGATCGGCATCGCTCTCCAGGCGCAGTTTGTGGCTGTCGCCGTGGCTATCCGGGTCGGCAATGGCTTCCGCCAGAAAGCGAATCAGCGCGTGTTCGCCATCCAGTTCCTGACTGGCATGCTGCAGCATTTCACCCAGATGGAGCAGGTCGGTTAGCAAACGCTCACCCTCGGCGAACTCGCCCAGCAGCCGTGCGGCGATATCAAAATCGACCATCAATCGGCGCACCAGCGGCAGCACGCCTTGGCGCTGCCAGAGGCGGTGGTAGTCGCTGAACTGCTCGACCCGCGCTTCCCAGGCCAGCTCGCTTTGATTGAGGTGGTCAAGCTCCTCAAGGCTTAGTCCAATTACCGACGTTGCCAGGGCGGCGCGCAGCTTGGCTTCCGCCTGGCGTGAGTTGGCCTGGGGCTCGGCGCAGGCGCGCAGCCAAATGGCTAGCTGCGGGGCAATGGGGGAGCTGAACACCTTGTCGTGATCGGAAAGATACACGCTCTTGATGCCCCGGCTGGCCAGCGCCAGCCGAATCGCCCGGGCTTCCTGCAGGCCGTTGACCAGAACGGCCATGTCCGAGGGGGCCAGCGGAGTGAGTCCGTTATCGCCAATGTCATCAGCCGCCTTAGCAAAGCCCGCCTGCTGTTGGCGGCCTGCTTCCAAGAGCATGGCCATATGCGAGGCGCAGCGCTCGGCCATCTCGGTTTGGTAGGCGGTTTTGGAGAGCGGCTCTTCGCTTTCCAGTGGCCACAGGGTCATCGCTGCTAGTGGTTTGCCGTTGAGTACCAGCGTATCTTTGGTGCCTTTGGCGTTGACGGGGTTGAACGGCAGCGGGTTGTCGCCGCCATCGGCACGGAACAGGAAGGCGCCGGCATCATGCTGGTCAGCGTAGCTGAAGCAGTGGTTGACCGCTGCCACCATGGCACTGCTGGAGCGAAAGTTGGTGCCCAGCGTGACGTGGCGGCCATCGGTGTCTTGGCGGGCCTGCAGGTAGGTGAAGATATCCGCACCGCGAAAGGCGTAGATCGCCTGCTTGGGGTCGCCAATCAGCAGAATGGCGCTGTCGCGGCGGGGCGTTGCAACGTCATACACGGCGTTGAAGATGCGGTACTGGATCGGGTCGGTATCCTGGAACTCGTCGATCAGTGCCACGGGGAACTGGCGCTGGATCTGCGCGGCCAGGGCCTCTTTGTTGGGGCCTTGCAGGGCGCGATCCAGATGGGTGAGCAGGTCGTTGGGGCCCATCTCGGCGCGGCGTTCCTGCTCGCGTTCCAGCCGTGCGCGGCACCACTGCACGGCGTGAATCAGCAGGTCGTTGCGCGGCTCGGGCAGGGCATCCAGCGCCGCCGGTAGCAGTGCCAGCGCTTCCCAGGCTTGCGGGCAGGGCGGTGCGCCGTCTTTCCAGATATCCGCCATGCCGTCGGGCGTCATGCGTTTCCAGGCTGCGTCGGTGAGCGCGGGGCGGTCGGCATCCGTTTCGCACCACTCGCGCAGTGCGCCTAGCCAGTTGGCGCGGCTTTTGGCGTTGAAGCTCTGGCCCTTGAAGGCTTTGCGCGTGGCGGCGTCTTCCAGGGCGGGCACCAGTTCATCCAGCCAGGCAGCCCAGGGGGCTTTGAGTTCGTTGAGCTGGGCGGTGCGTTCGGCCTGGGTGGCGGCCAGGGTTTTGCTGGGCTCGGGCTTTTCGTCGCCTAGCGCTTCGCTTTCGGGCAGTAGCCTTTGCAGCGGGGCGTGCAGGTCGTCCGGTGATTTCCAGTAGCGGGTAACAATGCCGAGGGCGTCGCTGTCCAGCGGGTAGTAGAAGCTGCGCCAGTAGTCGCGCACCACTTCCTGTTCCAGTTCGCGCTGGTCGTTTTCCAGGTTGAGGGAGAACAGGCTGCCGCTGTCGAAGGCGTGTTCGCGCAGCATGCGGTAGCACCAGCTGTGGATGGTGGAAACCGCAGCTTCGTCCATCCATTCAGCGGCCAGAGCCAAGCGCCGCGAACAGGCGGGCCAGGTGGCGGGGTCGTATTGGTCGCGGAGTTGGAGGAGTAGCGGATCAGCCGTTTGCTCGGCAGCAGGCCGACGCGAGGGCGCCGTGAACCCGTCCATGGGGGCTACTTTTGCCATCTGACCGCCATGGATGGCGGGAATGCCGGAATCGTCGGGAACATTTTCCGGCCCTGTTGAATGACCTCCACTACGGCTTGCCCCCGGCGCCCCTCCTTCTTCGTCCTCAGCTCGAAATACTTCTGCTGCTTCTACCAACCGGTTGCGGATGCGTTCGCGTAGCTCTTGGGTGGCGGCGTTGGTGAAGGTAACGACCAAGATTTCCGGCGGGGTGAGCGGGCGTACAAACGCCGTGTCGTCGTCAACGCTGTGGCCGCCGAGTACCAACCGCACATAGAGCAGCGCGATGGTGAAGGTTTTACCGGTGCCAGCGCTGGCCTCTATCAGTCGGCTGCCGTGGAGCGGGAGGCTCAATGGGTTGAGGGGGGCGGGCTGGCTCATGACGTATCCTTCTAATCAATAGGCAGAGCTTCAGCTAAGGCTTTCGCCTGGAGCGGGCTTGGTTCATCGGACGGGTCATAGGTGACAATGTTAACCGGCAGCTTAAGATATTCTTCCAGTACGCTTTTGAGTTCGTCGCAAGAAAGCTCGGAGATCTCTGTTTTGGAGGTCAACAATAGATCTACACTGCCGCCTCGCTTGGTATCATCAAGTCGTGAACCGAAGACATGAACGTCCACATCAGCGTCAATATATTCCTCTACCCCGGTGAGAATGATTGCTCGATGTGTTTGAGTAATACGCATAAGACAGCTCCTAAACTGTATGAGAACCCCGCCACCTGATAATCTTGTTGCTAAGCCACTCTAGGTACAATGAGTTTACGCTACCGGCGGCTTCGGTTCACTCTAACGATGGGATCTCATGCTGACATCGCTGCTGGATAATGACTTCTACAAGATCACGATGCAGAACGCCGTGATCAAACGCTTTCCTTATGCCCATGCGCGCTACGCCTTTATCAACCGTGGCGAGCATGCGTTTCCTGACGGCTTCGGCGCAGAACTTCGCCGTGAAGTCGATAAGATGGCGTCGCTGCGATTGAGCGATGAGGAGAAGCGCTATCTCGAAATAACGTGCCCTTATCTCGACCCTACGTATCTCGACTTCCTCGCCGGGTTTCATTACAACCCCAGCGAGGTGACTGTGGAGCAACAGGGGAGTGATCTTTCGGTGATCATTGAAGGGCCCTGGTACCGCACTATTCTGTGGGAAGTGCCGCTGATGGCGTTGATCAGCGAGCTGTGGTATCGGCTGCGTGGCGTGACGATCACGCCTGACGCTGATGCGAAGATTGAGCAGCACGCCCAGGAGAAGATCGAACTTTACCGCCGTTTAGGGCTGAAAATTGCTGAGTTCGGTACCCGTCGGCGCTTCTCTTCTGACGTTCACGACCGGGTGGTCGGTGCGCTTAGCCACCACGGCGGTGAGGCCTTCAGCGGTACCAGCAATGTGCTGATGGCCATGCGCCACGGTGTTAAGCCGATTGGCACCCACGCTCACGAGTGGTTTATGTTCCACGGTGCCCGCTTCGGTTTCAAAATGGCCAATAGCCTGGCGCTGGAGCATTGGGTGGATGTGTACCGCGGTGATCTGGGGATCGCCTTGACGGATACCTTTACCTCTAAGGCTTTTTACGACAGCTTCGATAAGAAGTTCGCCAAACTGTTCGATGGCGTTCGTCACGATAGCGGCGATCCTATCGAGTTTGCTTCCCAGACCATCGACCATTACGAGTGCTTGGGCATCAACCCGCTAAGCAAGACGATTATCTTCTCCGACGCGCTAACACCGGAGAAGGTCGAGCGGATACATGCCTTCTGCAAAGGTCGCATCGGCATGGCGTTTGGTATCGGCACCAACTTCACTAACGATGTCGGTGTTGAGCCCATGAACATGGTGATCAAGATGGTCGAGGCGCGCCCGGAAGGGCAGGGCTGGCTTCCGGTGATCAAGCTTTCCGACGTTGCGGAAAAGAACACCGGCGACCCGGAGATGATCTCGCTGGCGAAGCGGATCTTGTCGCTGAATGGGAAGAATTCTTAGGTTCTAATCTGTTCGAAACATGGAAACCGCTTGTGGCTGATACCTCCAAACCACCCCATAATCCTCATGATCGGTTCTTTCGTAGCGCGATGGAAAACCACGCCGTCGCGGAGGAGTTCATGCAACATTATTTACCTAAGAAAATCAGCGCCGCCCTGGATTTAGGCAGTCTCAAGCTGGAGCATGATAGCCACCTCGATTCAGCCCTGCGAGAAACCGTCTCCGACCTGGTGTACCGTTGTCAATTAGCGGGGCAACCGGCGTATCTAGCTGTATTGGTCGAACATCATTCAAGCCCCGACCCGCACATGCCCGTGCGTATCGGGCATTATCTGTTTGGGATGCTGACCAAGCAGTTGAAGCAGCGCCCCAAGGAACCCCTGGCACCGGTTCATGCACTGGTGTTCTACCACGGCCGTCAAACACCCTACCCCTACTCAATGGATCTTGCTGACTGCTTTGAAGATCCGCTGGGGCTAATGGAGACGCTGTTCCAGGGGCCAATACCATTAGTGGATGTAAATCAGCTTGATGACGAAGCACTAAAACAACAGCAGTGGATAGGCTTGGTTGCTCGGGTGCTCAAGCACATCCGTGAGCCGCATATAGATCCTTACCTGATGGAATGGCTGCGTGACTGCGCGAGCTTTGACGAGCACAGTCGCCAGCAGTTGGATTTCATCGCTACCTTGCTAAACTATGTGGTAGGAACAGGCAACGTGATTGACCTTGATCAGTTGATTGAAGAGAGCCATCGCTTGCCCCAGCCTATAGGAGACACCTTTATGACCATTGCCACCCAGTTGGAAGCCCGAGGTGAAGCGCGAGGTGAAGCCAAAGGCAAAATCGAGGGTAAAATCGAAACCGCTCGAAACCTTCTGCAAGAGGGGGCTGACCCCCAGTTTGTAGCCAAGGTGACGGGGTTGTCTATTGATGATGTTAAGCGCCTTCAGAACCACGCTGAATAAGGTAGGCCCTAATTTTTCACCGAACGGTGCAGCGGCGCGTAGAGCGCCTCGGTCAGCGTGGCGAAGCTGTGGCCAAGGGCGCGCTCGTTGAATAGTTTTTCGAAGCTGGGCCATTGGTGGGCAAGGTAGGCGCTTTGGGCGACTTCGCCAGTCTGAAAACGACCACCTTCGTAGGCGGTTTCGGCGGCGGCGTAGGCATCGCTATCCTGTTCGGATTCTGACGTGCCGAGTTTTGCCAGCCAGGCGAAAGCGGCCTGTGGCGCCAACGGTAGCGGGGCCTGCATGCCATCACACCAGGCGCTTAGCAGGTTTTGTAGTTGGTAGCGTGCGTTCTCGGCCTCTAGCGGTTCCAGGCGCACATGGCCCGCTTTGGAGAGTAGCTGGGTGGTCATCGGGCGCTCACTATTGCCCGCCAGATGCGCTACCCAGGGCCGCAGCAGGTGCTGCCAGCGGTACTGACCACGGCCGCGCCCTTGGCTGACCAGGCTACTGCTGAGCAGTAACAAGCGGCAGCGGTTGCCTTCACTATCCTGGCGAAGCTCTCCCAGCCAATCTTCCAGCGTTACCCGCCCTTCAGCTCTTTCAGCTCTTTCAGCTCTTTCAACAACAACATGCACCGCCTGGGGCGCTGCTACCACGTGGGGCCACTCTTGCAACGCTTCTTGGTAAGCGCCGAACAGGGCGTCCATGGGTTCTGCCAGCGCTTCGCGCATTCTCTCGCCAAAGGCCCCCACGGCTAGCACGCCCTGGCCTTTAAAGCGTTCCAGTGCCGCGTGCAGGGCTTCCACTCGCGGCTGGCCGTTATCCACGGCGTGGCGCTGGGCGGCGATTAACTGATCCTGCAACTGCCAGTTCTGTAGCCCGTCCAGGGTGAAGGGTTCGACATCCAGTTGGGTAAGCTCCTCCTGCTCAAAATAGACCCCCAGGCGGGTGTTGAAAAATGCCTTGGCGGGTTCGCGTAGAAAGCTGCCTAGCTGGTTCAGGGTTAGCGTGCTCTGCTGTTCGCTATCTGCCTTAAGCCCTTGTGATTGTGAGCCTTGGGTGCTTTCGCCTCTGGGGGTGTGCAGGGCGTGCCATTCATGTGCATAGGTGAATAGCCGCGCCTGGGCGGGGGAGTCTTCGGTGTTGGAAGAGAAGTAGCGGCGGCTGAAGGGCTGCAGCGGGTGCTCGGTGGTTAACGCTTCTAGTAGCTGCTCGCCGTCTTTCGTGCGCCAGCCCGCCTCCAGATGGTCGCGCAACTGGCCGACCAGCACTGAAGGCGGCATGGGGTTGTTGTCGATCTGGCTGCGGCCTACCCAGCTAATATAAAGCTGCTGGCGGGCGGAGAGCAGCGCTTCCAGAAACAGGTAGCGGTCGTCTTCCCGGCGCGAGCGGTCGCCGGGGCGGTAGTCGCTGCCCATCAGGTCAAAGTCCAGCGGCGGCTGGGAGCGCGGGTACTCGCCGTCGTTCATGCCTAGCAGGCACACATGCTTGAAGGGAATGGCCCGCATCGGCATTAGCGTGGCGAAGTTGACCGCCCCGGCGAGAAAGCGCTGGGAGAGGCTATGCTCGTCGATTTGCCCTAGCCAGTGCTCGCGCACCATGGAGAGCGGCAGCGGGTCAAAAAGCTCGGCCTCTTCGGTGCTGTCCAACAGCTGCTGTAATGCGGTTTCCAGCTTGGTGAGCATCACGCTTTCCTGGGCGTCGTCGGTCAAAAAGTAGGTTTCCAGCAGTTCGCGCAGCCGTGCCACCCAACTGGCGGCATCGGTGGGCTGGCAGAAGGTTTCCCAGGTGCTTTCCAGCTTTTCCAGCAGATTTGCCAGCGGGCCTGCCAGGGAGGCTTCCAGCCCGCCGATATCATCGAATGGCTCGATGCCTTGCCACGCTTCGGCACTGCCTACGGTGTAACCCAGCAGCAGACGGCGCAGGCCAAAGGCCCAGGTGTTCTGGGTTAGCCCTTCGGGTAGATCCAGCCGGGTGCGCTGCTCCGCATTGAGCCCCCAGCGGATCCCTGCACCCTCGATCCATCGGCTAAGGGTGGGCAGGTCGTGTTCGTCAATGCCAAAGCGTGTGCGCAGGGCGGGGACCTCCAGTAGATCCAGCAGGTCGCTCACTGAAAGGCGAAGTTCTGGCAGGCGCAGTAGTTTTTCCAGCGCAATCATCATCGGCAGGCGGTGGCGGCTGGCCTGATCCGAAAGGGTGTAAGGGATGTAGCGCGGGTCGTCGGGTTTAGCGTTCGCGTTGTAGCCGCCGAAGGCGGAGCGGTACTGGCCGAATACGGCTTCAATATGCGGCGCGTAGCGGTCGATATCCGGCACCATTACGATGATATCCCGCGGGCGTAGCTCCGGGTCGGCGCTGAACGCGGCAAGCAATTGATCGTGAAGAATCTCCACTTCCCGCTGGGGGCCGTGGGCGATATGGAACACGATGGAGTCGTCGCTGGACGGGTCGAGCGCGGGCCAGTGGGTTTGGGTTTCCGCTACCGGGCGCAGCTCGCGGATATCGTCCTGCAGTTGGCTGAGCAGGCAGTTGCGCTCTTCGCCGCTAAAGGGCTCGAACATATCAATGCGTAGTGCCTGTTGCTCGAATAGGGTTTGGTAGTTGCCCGCGTCATCGTGTTCATCGAGTAGGCGTAAATAGTCGCGCCCCTGTTTGCCCCAGGCGGCCAGCAGCGGTTGGGCGTGCAGGTGTAGGGCGTCGTCGGCATCACCGGTGCCGAGTACGTCCAGGGCGTCGGGCATGCCCGCCTTGCGCCGCTGGCGGTAGCGGCTGGCGCGGAGCAGGTCTTTGTGCTCGATGATATCCGCCCAGTAATACTGGCAGGGGTTGTGGACGCAGAGCACAATCTGGCAGCAGCGCGACAGCGCCGCCAGGGCTTCTAGCGTCTGTTGCGGCAGCGATGAGATGCCGAAAATGATCAGTCGTCGGGGCAGGCCGTGCGGGCAGTCCTGGCCTTCAAGCTGAACGGCGGCTTCCAGAAAGCGGCTGTGCACCTGGGCGCGGCTGCTGTTAAGGCCTGCTTCGCCAAGATTATTAGCTACATCGTCGCGCAGTGCGCGCCACAGTTCTGGCTGCCACAGCTGGTGGGCTTCCAGCGGGCGGGCTTCACCACGGGCGGTGATGAGTACATCGTTACCCTTCGCCCAGGCGTCCAGCCAGTCGGCGCGATACACCTGGTACTGATCGAACAGATCCGCCAGCCGCTCGGCCAGTTGGTAGTGCTTGCGCTGGTCGCGATCGACTTCCAAAAAGCGCGCCAGCGGCGCGAAGGCTTCCTGCTCGGCAAGGCTGGGCAACAGGCGCAGAAGGCGCCATATCAACCGTGACTTATCAAACGGTGAGGTTTCGGGCACCGCCTGGTCGTCGTGGGTTAGCTGCGTAAGCACCGTTCGGTAGGCCTGCCATAGAAAGCGCGCGGGCAAGGTGACGTTCAATGCTGCTGCAATGCCCGCACCGCCCTGGGCCGGGTCTTCTGCCAGCGCCAGTTTTAGCCACTGCCCAATGCCGTTGCTCTGCACCAGAATGGTCTCATTCTCCAGCGGCGAGAGCGGGTGTCGGCGCATCCACTCCACCGCCAAGCCGCGCAAATCTTCCAGGCGATTGGCATGCACCACCATAAAGCCCGGTGTTAGCGGCGTTTGCGAGAGCAGAGAGTTTGCAGACATGCACGATTCCTTAATGGATGGTGCCTTCATGTATGGTGCGGGGTGGCTAAGATTTGTTGATGTGTCAGCTTGGCGCCATGTTGGCGTGCCAAGGAGCTTCAGGCAAGAGGCGGGGTGGCGCCTTAAAGCATCCATGGAGTGTAAGAATTCGCGATAAGCGTCCTAGCGGCACTCTTCTGACTGCTATAGCGGTTTAATGGATAGGCGCAACCCTAAGGAGTTAGCGACCTTGCTGATGGTCGAAAATGCAGGATTGCCTTCCCCCGAAAGAGCTTTATAGAGCCCTTCCCGGCTCATTCCAACGTCTTTGGCGAGTTGGCTCATGTTGCGGGCACGGGCGATATCACCAAGTGCGGCGGCAAGAAGAGCAGGATCATTTTCTTCCATTACTGCATCAAGGTAGGCCGCAATATCTTCCTCAGTTTGAAGATAATCAGCAGTATCGTAGTGACTGAAAGTGACATTAGGAACGGTCATGGGGTTACTCCTTCCATTGCGCGGCAATGGCTTTGGCTAGTTCGATATCGTGGGATTGGGTGGCTTTATCACCACCGCACAGCAGAACCACGATTACTGGCCCCTTGGTAATATAATAGGTGCGGTAGCCTGGCCCATAAGGAATTCGCAGTTCAGAAACACCTTTACCGACCGGCTTCACATCTCCAGGGTTGCCCAGACTCAAACGTCGGATGCGGGCTTCAACCTTGGCGCGGGCACGAACATCGCGAAGCTCGCGTAGCCATCTATCGAAGACATCAGTTTTAATCAACTCGATAATGGTGATAACTATAGTTGGCAACTCTGCGGGTGTCAACTTTGGTTAACGCCTAATCAAAAGCAAAGAAACGATGGGGGAGCGCTATGGTGTCAGGAGTTAATCATCTTGCGGGATGCGATATATATCGCCAAGCTATGCGGATACTGTGAGCAATACTGAGAGAAAATTCCAATGACCGAGCCGACTAATCATTCCCGCCGCCACTCTTCCCAAGTGGTCGATGGCCCCGGCAAAGCCGCCAGTCGCGCCATGCTGCGCGCCGTGGGCTTTAACGACGAAGATTTCAAAAAGCCCCAGGTGGGCATTGCCTCTACCTGGAGCATGGTGACGCCCTGCAATAGCCATATTAACGAGCTGGCCGAGTTTGCCCGCGACGGTGCCGATGCAGGCGGTGGCAAAGGTGTGATTTTCAATACCATTACGATTTCCGATGGTATTGCCAATGGCACCGAAGGTATGAAGTACTCGCTGGTGTCCCGGGAAGTGATCGCCGACTCCATCGAAACCGTCGCCGGCTGTGAAGGCTTTGATGGTCTAGTCGCCATTGGCGGCTGCGATAAGAACATGCCGGGCTGCCTGATGGGCCTGGCGCGATTAAACCGCCCCAGCGTGTTTGTCTATGGCGGCACTATTATGCCCGGCAAAGGGCATACCGATATCGTTTCGGTCTTTGAGGCCATGGGCGCCCACTCCCGTGGTGATATCGACCTCATCGAACTCAAAAATATCGAAGAAACGGCGATTCCTGGCCCCGGCTCCTGTGGCGGCATGTACACCGCCAACACCATGGCCTCGGCGATTGAAGCCTTGGGCATGAGCCTGCCCGGTAGCTCAGCACAAAATGCTATCTCTCAGGAGAAGCGCGACGACTGCAAAGCAGCCGGTGAAGCGGTGCTGTCGCTGTTAGCTCACGATATCAAGCCTTCCGATATCATGACCCGCGAGGCGTTTGAGAATGCCATTACGGTCACTATCGCTTTGGGCGGTTCTACCAATGCGGTGCTGCACCTGATCGCCATGGCGCGCACCATCGGCGTTGAGCTGTCGTTGGCCGATTTCACCGAGATTGGTAAGCGTGTTCCGGTACTCGCTGACCTGCGCCCCAGCGGCCACTATATGATGAGCGAACTGGTGGCGATTGGCGGTATTCAGCCGCTGATGAAGATCTTGCTGGATGCGGGGCTGCTCAACGGCAACTGTTTGACCGTCACGGGTAAAACGCTGGAAGAGAACCTGGCCGAGGTCGCGCCTTATCCCGCCGAGCCGCCGATCATCGCACCGCTGGGCAACCCGATTAAAACGGAAAGCCACCTGCGCATGCTTTACGGCAACCTGGCACCGGAAGGTGCGGTTGCAAAGATTACCGGTAAGGAGGGCACTCGCTTTTCTGGTTCTGCGCGGGTATTTGGCTCGGAAGAAGAGGCCCAGGCGCGCATTAACGATGGCACCGTCGTTGCCGGCGATGTGGTGGTGATTCGCTATGAAGGGCCGAAAGGTGGCCCCGGTATGCGCGAAATGCTCACACCGACCTCGGCGATTATGGGCCGTGGTTTGGGTAACGACGTGGCGCTGATTACCGATGGACGCTTCTCCGGTGGTAGCCACGGTTTTGTGGTCGGCCATGTGTCACCAGAAGCCTTTGATGGCGGCCCGCTGGCGCTGGTGGAAGATGGCGATACCATCACCATCGATGCCGAAGCGGATACCATCGACGTTGACCTCTCCGATGAAGAGCTGATGCGCCGTCGAGCCGCCTGGCAGCAGCCAGAGCCCCGCTATACCCGCGGCGTGCTGGCTAAATATGCACGCTTGGTTAGCTCGGCCAGCACCGGCGCGGTGACCGACCAGGAGTAATCCGCGTTGCCGCTATGAACGTATCGTCATGAACATGCTGTCATAAAGAATTAAAGCGCAAGGCTTACTATAAGAGCCTTGCGCTTTTTTAATGGGATAACAGGTGGCCAACATGGTGGAGCAAACGCAGGCACGTGGGCGCATAGGTGAAGTGTTTTGGGTATTTTTAGCGCTCGGCTTAACGTCCTTTGGCGGCCCGGTAGCGCACCTGGGGTATTTTCGCACGACCTTTGTGGAGCGCCGCCAGTGGCTCTCTGAGCAGGCCTACGCAGATCTAGTGGCACTGTGTCAGTTCTTGCCGGGGCCAGCCAGCAGCCAGGTGGGCTTTGCACTTGGCCTATTGCGTGCGGGGCCTTGGGGGGCTGCCATGGCGTGGCTAGCGTTTACACTGCCCTCGGCAATTATCCTGGTGCTGTTTGCGTTTGGCGCGGCGGTGCTGGATGGCCCTATTGCCAGTGGTATTATTCACGGCTTAAAAGTGGTGGCGGTGGCGATTGTCGCCCACGCGGTGTGGGGCATGGCGCGTAATCTTTGCCCGGATAAAACCCGCACGGGCATTGCGCTTGCGGCGGTATTTACGGTGGTGTTGGTAAGCGGCCCGCTGGGCCAGGTCGCAGCGATTGTATTGGGTGGCTTGGTCGGGCTAGCGCTGTGTCGCGATAGTGCTGCTGTCACAGCAAGTGAATCGCTGCATTTTCCCGTAACGCGCAAGGCAGGCATGGTGGCGCTGGGGGGATTTGCTGGGCTGTTAATTCTGCTGCCGCTATTGGCGGGAGCCGCCGCATGGCTGGATATCGCCGATGCGTTTTACCGTTCAGGTGCATTAGTGTTTGGCGGCGGGCACGTGGTGCTGCCGCTGTTGGAAGCGGAAGTGGTGCAGTCGGGCTGGGTGACGCCGGATGAGTTTTTAGCAGGTTACGGCTCTGCTCAGGCGGTACCGGGGCCGCTGTTTACGTTTGCTGCCTACCTGGGAGCACTGCTGCCCGGCATTCATGGTTTAGTTGGTGCTTTGCTAGCGCTATTGGCCATCTTCATTCCTGGCTTTTTGTTATTGGTGGGCGTGCTGCCTTTCTGGAATCAATTTCGTCAGTGGGGCAGTGCCCAGGCGCTAATGCGCGGTGCCAATGCAGCGGTGGTCGGTATTTTAGGCGCAGCGCTTTATCAGCCGGTGTGGACGAGCGCAATCATTGGTGCAGAGGAGTTTGCGCTGGCGCTCACCGGTTTCTTTCTCTTAACCGTATGGAAGCTGCCCGCTTGGGTAGTGGTGGCTGTTGTAGCCTTTGGGGGAATTGCGATTGCGCCGTGAGCAATGACACATAAACAGCCATCACGAACGAAGTGAAGTAAGCTCGGAGTAGGGCTTGATATAGCACTTGAGATAGGGCTTGAGCGGGAAGGAAAAAAGTTTCTTGGCAGACCGCCGGGAGGCGGCCTGCGTGGAGTGGAGAAGTGGGAACAGCAGAAAAAAGTGTCTGCTATGGCGCCTCCAGCTCTAGGGTGCGACGCAGGGCGTGAAGTTCATCCACTCCCAGGTGCTCAAGCCTTCCGGCGAGCAGGTCGCTGATTTTCTGAACGGGAAGCCCTGCCCTGCGGGCAATCTCTCGGCTTCCTAGGTCTGATACGGCGATCAGACGCGTGATAATACGCATTAATCGCGTACGTTTTTCAAGTTCCCTGACGTCGAGGTCAGGGCTGCTTCGCGGAGGATCAAGCTGTTCCGCAGTGGCAGTTGCGCGTGCCGTGCTCATGTGGCTCCATCAGTCTGAAATGACAATCACACAATGCCGCCAACCGGTGCGTATTTCAATGCCTATTTTGATGAAAATTTCACGACCATGGCTAAGCCCGCAAACGGGCTAGCTCTGGTAGACTATTCGACTTCCAATTTTGATGTGTGCCTGATCCGGCGCACGCTGTTTTTTAATTCGGTTTCGCTTTTTTTAGGCCGTTGGGCCGAGGAGTTTTGCATGTCGTCGAACAGCGCACCCAAGGTGGGCGTGATCATGGGATCCAAGTCTGATTGGCCGGTCATGGAGCACGCTGCTTCCATGCTGGAGCGTTTGGGCGTGGCTTATGAAACCCGTGTGGTCTCGGCGCACCGCACGCCTGACCTGCTGTTCGATTATGCCAAGAGTGCTGCCGAGCGCGGCTTGCAGGTTATAGTGGCAGGAGCAGGCGGCGCTGCCCACTTGCCAGGCATGGTGGCCTCGCAAACGCCGCTACCGGTGCTGGGTGTGCCTGTTGAGTCGAAAGCGCTCAAAGGTTTGGATTCGTTGCTCTCCATTGCCCAGATGCCCGGCGGCATCGCAGTGGGCACCCTGGCGATTGGCAAAGCGGGCGCGACTAACGCAGGGTTGTTAGCAGCGCAGATTGTTGGCCTGCAAGATGCAACCGTACGCAGTGCGGTAGAAGCGTTCCGTGCAGAGCAGACGCAGAAAGTTCTCGACAACCCTGACCCGCGCCCCGGGCCGGAAGCGGAATAAGGAGTCTGGCTATGAACTCTGGTATTGCAAAAAACATTGGCGTACTGGGTGCAGGTCAATTAGGCCGCATGTTGGCGCTAGCGGGTTATCCGCTGGGTAATCGTTTCACTTTTTTAGATACTACGGGTAATCCCAGTGCTGGAATTGGCGATGTAATTGTCGATCCTAATAACCAGCATCTGGCTGAGTTTTTGGCCAAGGTTGATGTGGTGACCTACGAGTTCGAACACTTACCTGTTCAGCTGGTACGCGAAATTGAGCAGCACAAACCGGTTTACCCCAGCAGCCGTGCCATTGAAGTGTGCCAGAACCGGGTCGAAGAGAAGACGCTGTTTGATCGCTTAGGCATTCCTACGCCCGCTTACCGGGTAGTGGAGAGCGCCGAGCAGCTAGAAGCCGCCGCCCGCGAATTGGGTTGCCCGGTGGTGGCTAAATCGGTCACTGAAGGCTACGACGGCAAGGGGCAGGCGGTATTGAAGCAGCCCGAGCAGGCTGGCGAGGCGTGGAGTGCTATTGGCCACTCTCAGTTAGTTGTTGAAGCATTTGTCGATTTCGTGCGGGAAGTCTCGATGATTGCCGTGCGGGGTCGTGATGGTGAGGTGGTGTTCTACCCCATGGCCGAGAACCAGCATGTGGATGGCATCCTGCGCTACTCCGTGGCGCCGCTGCCTGATCTGGATGCCAGCGTTCAGCAAACCGCTGATGGCTATATTCGTGCGCTGCTGGATGAGCTGGATTACGTGGGCGTGTTAGCGCTAGAGCTGTTTCAAACCCGCGATGGCAGCCTGCTCGCTAACGAAATGGCGCCCCGCGTGCATAACTCCGGCCACTGGACGATGGACGGCGCAGTGACAAGCCAGTTTGAAAACCATCTGCGCGCGATACAGGGCTTGCCCTTAGGCGATACCCAGGCGATTACGCCTACCTGCATGATTAATGTGGTTGGTCGTGAAGGCGACAATGCAGCGATTCTAGCGCTTGCCAATACGCACCTGCATCGCTACGACAAAGCTGAGCGCTCTGGTCGTAAGCTTGCCCACGTCAATATTCTTGCGCCTAACCATGCCGAGCTGCTGGAAAAAGTTAACGTCTGCAGTGCCTTACTGCCCGAGACACCGCCGGCTGCGTTGAGCTTCGCCATTAAACAGTAGTTTCTAAAATAACTTCCTCTAAGCTGCACCCCAGCCATTGGATTAACTTCCAAGGTTGGGGGTAGTCTATCTTTTAGATGTCTATTGATAGCTGAATGATAACTTTTTACAGTTCATAAAATTTCACAATCTTAAACGTAGCTAATTGAACGCCTTTTATTTACTCTTGTTATTCCAATCAGTGCGTAAACTTTTAACGCAATTCCTTTTAACTAACAGCCATATGTTATTTTTTATATGAGCTTGTTAAGTTCATGGCGATTATGCGCATGAGTGAACGAACGTTTCATAATGATGGAATATCGAATAAGCCTGCGCAGCTAAAGAGTTTGCGTGATGAAAAAATACGTATACTGTTTAACAATATTTGGCAGCCAGTATTTGCAGGCATATTAGGCGCTGTTTTATTAGTTGTTCTTATGTGGGGAATGGTTGATCCCGTTATATTGGTTAGCTGGTTTGCAGTGATACTGGCCATCTCGGCACTGCGTTTAAAATTGGCGCAATACTTTTTCCGAGCCTCTCCTCTAGAGCAGAATAAACCGCATTGGCTACGCCTGATCACCCTTGTCCTCTTTCTGACAGGGTGTGTGTGGGGTATAGGAGGTATTCTCATGTTTGACAGCGGTAGGCCTGAGCAGTCAGCAGCTCTGGCTATCGTGCTTTCCGGCGTTGCAGCTGGCTGCGTGACGATGGTTTCTTCTATTTGGTGGATGGTTATTTTCTTTATATTGCCTATTGCGATTCCACTACAGTTGTTGTTTTTGTTTTCTGATGCCCCGACACATACAATGATTGGTGTGCTGTTGGGGCTTTTTGTGTTGTTGCTGATAGCCACTAGCCACCGTTTAGGTCGCATCATTCATGACAATATTGAACTCCAAGTCACCATGGTTGCCCGTGAAGCACAGTTGCTCGAAAGTGAAAATCGTTATCTATCGATTTTCCAGCATTCGCCGCTAGGGGTGCTTCACTTCGATCAACAGGGCTGCGTAACTGACTGCAATGAAAAACTACTGGAAATACTAGCGCTAGAGCGTTCTGCGTTATTAGGGTTTTGTATTCAAAGCAGCGATGATGTTGATATCAAAACGGCCACCCAAAATGCCTTGAACAACGGTACTGGCTATTATGAAGGGACTTTTTCAGTACCTTATTCCTTCGCTCATTCAGAAGGTACCCCCGTGCGGGCCTTCTTCAATGGTGTGCGTAGCGTTGATAATGAGATTGTCGGTGGGGTGGTTATCGTTGAAGATTTTACTGAGCGTAAGCGAAACGAAGAGATGATTTATCGCCAAGCTTACTATGACGCGTTAACCGATTTGCCTAATCGTCGTCTGTTGATTGAGCGGTTAGCGGCCCTTTGCGATCACTCAACAGCACAAGCGCAATTCGGGCTGCTGATGTTTTTAGATCTCGATCGCTTCAAATTGATTAATGACACCTGGGGCCATGCCACTGGGGATGATTTGTTGGTGCAGGTTGCAGGTCGTTTGCAAAATTGTTTGCGTGAAGGGGATGTGGCGGCAAGGCTCAGCGGCGACGAATTTGTACTTCTGGGGCTGTTTGAAGGGGACTCTGAGCAGACCTTCGAGTCTGATGCTGAAAACTATATGCTTGAGGTTCAGCGAGTACTTTCGCAGCCTTATCGGCTGGCAAATCGTGAGGTGCCTGTAACGCCCAGTATAGGTTATACCTGCTTCACAACCGCCGCCTGTGATCACGAAGAAGTGCTTAAACAAGCGGATATTGCGATGTATCGCGCGAAAATAGAAGGTCTGGGGCAGCTTTGCCGCTACCAGCCATGGATGCGCGATAATATGCAGTGATCCGAATGCTTAAGCCAATTGACCGATGAGCAGCACCCATAAAGCGATTAACGCAAAGTGACCGGGGTACCACGCCAACCATAACCGGCGCGGCATTACCAAGCTGACGGGGGGAATACGCTGCGCTGCGCCTGCAGCGAGCATCAGCACGATGAGGCACGTGCCTACGGTGAACGATTTGGCCATATCAGAAGCATTCATCTGCCCGGCAATCCAAAGTACCGGAAATGCCGCTAGGCCTGCCCATAGGCGCGCTTGGAAATGACTTTCAGCTTGGCTCAAGGCGTGCATTGCGAACATTAATAGCGGAATCAGCAGCAGCCCGTTGTGCCCGTACTCGACCCAAAAACCGAGCAAGTACCACACGGTAACGCCAACCGCCGCACCGGCGAACAGCCAGGGCAAACCTAGCGTTTGCTGCTGGTAGTGCTGCCAACCTTGGCGCACTAGCGTGCCCAGGGCTAAACCACTGGCCAGGGTGAAGCAGACATTGAGGATAAAAGCATCCGATGCGCGCGGCATCATCATGTAGGGCAGTTGAGCGACCAGGCCGATAACTAAAATTCGTCGTGAGTAGCGTAGTGGGTTGCGGGTATTAAACAGCCCATGCCAGGCCACCATGGCGGCAAACAGCGGAAAAGCGATACGGCCAATGGAAGACCCCGCCCAGCTTAGATCCCAATCGCCGGGCAGCACATAGCGAGTGAGGTGATCCACGGTCATGGTGATCAGTGCCAGCCACTGCCCCCAGCCGGTCCAGTGAGAAGAGGGGCGAGGTAGCGGACCTGCATGTGGGCTAGTCGGGTGAGCCATAAAACCTCCGTGTTGAACATGCGCAATAATACACAGACAGAGGTAGCTTCACCTAGTTCACTGTATTCTCAGCGTTAGATAGAAACGCATCACCCCGGCGGTTGCCGGGGTGATGCGTTGTTCTGGATTGCTTTGAGGCTTACTCTTCTTCACCAAAATAACGGGTGTAGATCTCGTCGTAAGTGCCGTCTTCTTGCACTTCGGCTAACGCTTCGTTGAACTTCTCGGCTAGCGCTTCATCGCGCTGACGGAAGGCGATGCCAAAGCCGTCACCGAAGTACTCTTTGGGTTCGCTAATGCGTTCGCCAATCACCACGTACTCAGCTTCTTCGCTTTCCAGCAGGGTGGATTTGCCAATCGGGAAGTCGAGGAACACGATATCCAGACGCTCAGCCTCCATATCCAGCACCATATCGTCGGCGGTGGAGTAGCGGCTGATGTCAGCAACGTCGCTGAAGTTGTCAGTTACGTAGTTGTCTTGCAGGGTGCCGCGCTGAACGCCAATGGTCATGCCTTCCAGCGTCTCTTTAGTGGCTTCGCTGATGCCCAGGTCGCTGGCAGCAAACCATGCAGAGGGCATAGTGATGTAGGGGTCAGAGAACAGCACTTGCTCACGACGTTCGTCGTTAATGGTCATTGAGGACATGATGGCGTCGTAGTTGCGTGACATTAGGCCGGGAATGATGCCATCCCACTCCTGCTCGACCCACTCGCAGGTAACGCCCATGCGGTCGCAAAGCTCGTTGCCAAGGTCAATATCAAAACCGGTAAGCTCGCCTTCAGCGGTACGGAATTCCATGGGCTCGTAAGGAACGTCTACGCCAATGCGCACGTTATCGTAATCACGCGCCTGTGCCGAGGAAGCGGCGGCGACTGCTAAGCCGAGCAGCGAAAGGGATAGTAGTTTTTTCATATTGTTACTCCGTATAAAGCGGGTACAAAGAAAGATCAATATTCTAACCAACCAGTAAACTAACCCAGGTTGGCAGCAACGGAAAGAGGCTTTATGCGTATGAACCAACGTTTGTTTGACGGTTGCACCGTTTTTCCATGATCAACCGGTTTTCATGATTAAGCATCTTGCGGCCGTAGGTGTGCGAGCAGCTTTTTCTCTAGATAGCGGAAAAAGAACAAAATCGCGAAGGTTAAACATAGATAAATTGCAGCCACGAATAGAAACGCCTCGAAAGGGGCGTAGTAGCGGGCGTAGACAAAGCGAGCAGCACCGGTTAAATCCATCAGCGTGACCACGCTGGCAATAGCGCTGGCGTGTAGCATAAAGATCACTTCGTTGCCGTAGGCGGGCAAGGCGCGGCGAAAGGCGCTGGGTAAGATGATTCGACGCATCATTAAATTCTGCGACATGCCGTAGGCACGGGCGGCCTCAATCTCACCTTGGGCTGTGGATTTAATGGCGCCCCGAAAAATCTCGGTAGTGTAAGCGGCAGTATTCAGCGTGAAGGCGATCAGCGCTGGGTAGAAAGCTTCACGCAATACTGGCCACAAGAAACTCTCTTGGATGCCATCAACAAACACTACGCCGTAGTAGATGATATAGAGCTGAATCAGCAGTGGTGTACCACGGAAAATGTAGGTGTAGAGGTAAACCGGCAGACTAATCCATTTATGCTTTGAGCTGCGCATAATGGCCAGTGGCACAGCGAGAATGAGCCCCGCAACCAGCGATAAAAATACCAGTTGGGTGGTCGTGACCAAGCCTTCCCAGTAATAACCCAGCGTGTCCGCGGTGAAAATGGTGTTACCAGCTAGTAGGTCATTGAACCAAGTGGAAATATCGAGCATATCACTGACCTCCAAAGCCGATGTCGTAGTGTTTCTGCAAGCGCGCAAAAATCCATTCGGATACGCTTGCAATGAGTAGGTACGCTACGGCGACGGGGAGTAAAAAGGTAAATGGCTCGTGGGTCGCTCGGGAAGCCTCGGCTGCCACCCGCACCATATCGGTCAAGCCAATGACTGAGACCAGCGCGGTAGTTTTGAGCAGTACCATCCAGTTGTTGGATAGGCCCGGTAACGCATGGCGCATCATTTGCGGGAAGCGGATGCGGCGAAAGACGAGGCCACTGCTCATACCATAGGCTTTACCTGCTTCGATCTGACCGTTATCCACCGCCATAAAGGCGCCACGGAAGGTCTCGCCCATATAGGCGCCAAAGATAAAACCAATGGTCAGCACGCCTGCGGCGAAGGCATTGAAGTTAATATAAATATCGATGTCGTAGCTGTAATAGAGCATGTCGCTGATGGCGTTAACGCCAATCTGCCCGCCAAAAAATAGCAGCATCATCAAAACGAGATCCGGCACCCCGCGAATAAGCGTGGTGTAAACCGTTGCTGTACGCCTTAAAAACCAGTTGCGCGACATTTTTGCGCTGGCGGTCAGTAGTCCCAAAATAATCGCTAGAATCAGCGACAGCACCGCTAATTGAACGGTAACGCCTGCCCCCTCGATCAGCCGGGGGCCATAACCTTGCAAATCAATCATGGTGAGCCTCGCGGATCAGTATTTAGGTGCCAGGAATTGCTGCAGGCGCGGTGATTGCGGGTTTTCTAGCACTTGCGCTGGGGGGCCGGCTTCTTCCACCAGACCTTGGTGAAGGTAAATCACTTGGCTGGAGACATCCCGGGCAAATCCCATCTCGTGCGTCACCACCACCATGGTGCGGCCCTCTTCAGCGAGGCCGTGCATGACTTTCAATACATCGCCGACCAATTCCGGGTCAAGGGCAGAGGTGGGTTCGTCAAACAGCATCACTTCGGGATCCATTGCCAGCGCGCGGGCAATCGCGCCACGCTGCTGCTGGCCGCCGGACATTTGTGCCGGGTAGGCGTTGGCGCGAGCCGTTAAGCCGACGCGGTCAAGCAGGGCGTGGGCATGCTCCAGGGCTTCTTTTTTGGGTTTTTTCAGCACATGAATCGGCGCTTCGATGATGTTTTCGAGCAGCGTCATGTGGGCCCACAGGTTGAAGCTCTGGAACACCATGGAGAGCTTGGCGCGCATTTGTACCACCTGCTTCCAATCTTCGGGCTCCCGGCCGTGCTTAGTGGTTTTAAAGCGAATGGGTTCGCCATGGACGATAAGGTCGCCATCGTCGGGTTGCTCGAGCAAGTTCATGCAGCGTAAAAAAGTACTTTTACCCGATCCAGAGGCACCAATCAGGGTAATCACATCGCCTTTTTGGGCTTGTAGTGAGAGACCTTTCAGAACTTCCGTATCGCCAAAGCGTTTTTTAATATTACGCACTTCAAGGGGAGTAGGCGTAGCGGCCATATCATTGGCTCCAGTACAGAGTTGCCGCAGCAACATATGGGTTTGATGCGGCTGGCGCGAAAAAAGGGGCGATTCTATCAGGCTGGGCGCATTATGCGCGCTTTCCTTCTAACATTATGCACTCGACGATGGTCGTATCGACGTCGAGGGGCCTGTTTTCGCCTCACCATTATTATTGTCTTGGCTATAGTAGGTTTTGCATGGGGGTTTAAACGATAGGCGCCACCAACAGCGCGGCTCGGGCGCCCACCTCTACTTGTGCGTTAGGAAACACCACATGAAGGGGCGTATCGCCCACCCGAAATTCACCCGAGTTACCGTCTTGGGCCAGCAGGGTGCCGGGTTCAAAGCGACTGAAATTGGCCGTGTCCTCGGCAAAACAGAGTGTGAAATCATCTGAGTGACGTATTAACTCGTGTTGAACCTGGAAAAACTGCATTTGCGTGGCTGGCTGGCTGGGCGGGGAGCATCCTTCACTAAGTGCTGTCAGCAAAGCCTGCATCGGTTTTAGTGATGCCATATCGTTGTGGCCAAAAGGCGCTACGCGGCCTAGCTCAAAGGTAAATGCCTGAGCGGCGTGATAGTGCTTGCTGTAGTGGGAGAACGTCCAGCTGTGCTGATGTTGATGCAGCACCGCCTGCATATCCGCCGCCGCTAGCCAGCTCCACTGCTCAGTATCGGTGGAGGAGTCGGCAAAGGGCTCCACGACGAAACGAGGGTAGCGGCTATCCCGAATTGCGGTATGTAAGTCGTAGTGCAATTTGGGGAGCTCTGCATGACGTGCATAAAAGCTATCCACCGCGGCCATTAATTCTTTGGCGCGATCCGGCTCCTCTCCCTTAGCGGTTAGTTCACGGCTAAATAGCCGGTTTAAATTGGTGGTAAGAAAACGCTGCTGTGCCTTAAGCGCGGGCAGGTTGCCTAAAATCACCAGTACGGGCGCGCCGAGCGATATGCTGCCCGCTTCTACTCCGCTTAACCATTCACCTACCAGTTCCACCGGCGCGGTTTCGTTGCCATGGATCGCCGCAGAAAAAATGCATGCATGGGCGCCTTGGCTTGCCGTGTTGGGAGTGAGCTCCAAAATACCAGGCGCATGCAAATGATAAGTGCCGCTTGCGAAGACGCCTTGGCTGGCGGCGGGGAGCTGCCCGTCAAGCGACCAGTCGAGCCATTGGCCTAGCATTGTCGCTCCTCAGTAACTGTTTTCAGTATCGTTGTCAGTATAAATGCGAGCCTAGGTTTACCATGCTGGGCGTATGCCACAAGCCTGCAGGTCGTTCGCGTGTAAAAGCCTAGCGTATTCGTGAAAAAGCGTATTCATGAAGCAAGCGCCAGCTAACAAGTGGCTTTATTTAATCGCTAACAGCAAAAAACGCCCATGGGGTGCATGAGCGTTTTTTAATTTGTTCATCAAGTTACGCTGAACGCTGGCGCTGCATCTCTTCCTGATACTCGCTAGCAAGCGAAGTCTTTTGTTTATCTTGCAGGCCGCGCCCCGCCAGTTGGAAAACCTCTTGCTCCTCTTCATCCAGGTGGTGGGTGACTAAATCCTGAAGCTGTTTGGCGTGGGTCAACCAGTGGGTGGCGCTGTAGTCCGTTTCATCAAGCAGTTCTAATAGCTCATCAATTTCATGATGTTCAGCAACGCTATGGCGGGCTTTTTCCTGCGTCAGGTCGATGGACATCATTGGGATATAGAGCGCCCGCTCTTCTGCAGCGGCGTGATAGTGCAGCTCTGCTCGTACCTGCTGATACAGTTTATCTCGCTCATCGCTGTCTCCGTGTGTTTCAACTAAGCGGGCGAGCAGGGCGCGCTGAATATCGTGATCCTTGCGCAGGGCTTCAAAAATCGTCATTCCAGACTCCTTGGATACGTTTGATGTAGGCAAGTCAAAAGCTAGTGGTGGTTGGCGTAAAGTGCAAGGTGGTCTTCGTCGATGAAATCGACGCCCATGGACGAAAACATTCGCTTTTTTCTATGCTTGAGTGCGCTATGTTGTTGGTACGACTTATTGGGCGAGGCCCATTGCACGATTCATAAATGAAGGCCTAAGTGAAGGAGGTAGTAATGACAAAGGTACTGGTACTTTATTATTCCATGTATGGTCATATCGATACGCTGGCCCAGGCCGTAGCAGAAGGCGCAAAGGGTGTGAGCGGCGTCGAGGTGACGGTTAAACGCGTCCCTGAAACAATGCCTGAAGAAGCGTTCAAGAACGCAGGCGGTAAGCAGGATTTCGACACCCCGGAAGCGACGCCTCAAGAGCTTGCCGATTACGATGCGATCATTTTCGGTACGCCTACTCGCTTTGGTAATATGGCTGGCCAAATGCGTACCTTCCTGGATCAGACCGGCGGCCTGTGGGCGAACGGTTCTCTGCGTGGCAAAGTAGCCAGTGTGTTCACTTCTACCGGTACTGGCGGTGGCGATGAGATGACCATTACCTCTACTTGGACGACGCTTGCCCACCATGGCATGGTGATTGTGCCGATTGGTTACGGCATCGAAGAGCAGTTTGATATTTCTAAAGTAAGCGGCGGTACCCCTTACGGTGCCGCTACGCTGGCTGGGGGCGATGGTTCGCGTCAGCCCGACGAACGCGAACTGAAAATTGCCCGTTTCCAGGGCGAGCTTGTTGCTAAAACGGCGTCTAAACTGGCCAGTTAGTCATTAATGGCGGTTAATATTTAACCAGATTTTAACGCCCCTGCGGGGGCGTTTTGCGTTACCGCATGAATGTGGAGTGACCATCAACTAGGGGGTGCACATACCTTATTACGACCGCTCCTTTTTGCTTGATATAGCGCTTTGTCGGCGGCATCAATAAGCTCAGAAAACCCCCCGTTTTCCGTATGAGAGAATTCAGCCACCCCGATGCTCACCGTGACGGGTACAGCCTGTTTGACGTCAGGAAGCCAAACCCCCTCATTAGCGATATGGGCACGTAGCTTATTGGCGAGGCCCTCCGCTTCTACTAAAGATAGAGAGGGAAGCAGAACAGTGAACTCTTCACCGCCAAATCTACCTAGCGTAGCGATGTACCCTTTAAGTTCTTCTTCACAGCGCTGAGCAACGGCTCGTATTGCTTGGTCTCCCGCTAAGTGGCCCCAGGTATCATTAATGCTCTTAAAAAAATCGATATCGATGAGCAGAAATGAAAGAGGTTCACCAAAGTGCCTTGCGCGCTCAACTTCTTCTTTACCTAACTCCATTAGCCGTCGACGATTAACGGTGTTGGTCAACGCATCGTAGTTGGCAAGGCGGTGTAACTCAGCGTTCATTTGTTCAAGCTGTTCGTTCTGGGCAGCCAAACGTGCATTGAGGGCGTTAAGTTCCTCCTTGTAGCGCATCTGCTCTTCAAGGTTGAAGCACACGCCGGTGAAACGGTGTCCTCTATAGTGCTCGTCGCGATCAACAATCTTGCCATAGTTGGCAAACCACACCCACTCACCGGCCTGGTTGCGGAGCCGAAATTCGCTATAATAGCGTGATGTTTGGCCTTCGATATGACGTTCTACGGCGAGTTTAACCGTGGCAACATCATCTGGGTGCATCAAGGCAAAGATGTCGTCAATATAGGCAGCCGTGTCTTGCTGGGCATAGCCTAGCTTGTCAAATACTTTAGATAAGCCAAAAATGACCTCACCGGTGCTTAGATCGTTTTCCCATAGATCCAGACCACTTGCTTCCAGGGCAATCTCAAGGCGTCGCTCAAAGAGTTCCTGCTTTGTTAAGAGCTCCTGCATAGCCGGTACCCCGAAGTAAGTCTGCAAAGAAAGCTCTATTATCTTAAAAATACGCCCGCTGCAGTTGAAAGAAATCACACACCCTTTCATTACCGGAAACGCTTATCGCATACTCAAAAAAATCATAAGTTTTTCATTGGGTAGGCAAAGACATAGTACCAAAAAGACATAGTACCAATAGGTGGGTTAACGTCTCATTACATTGGAAAATGATGGTTTTTGCTTTAGCTGTCAATAGCCGTTGTCAACGTTAAAAGATGGGAGATTAGAGGCAGTAAACAGCTTTCTTTGAAGAAGTTAACGGCGCTTTTCGAGTCTGGAGTCTGGAGTCTGGAGTCTGCCAGTCTGAGAAAAGCGCCACTTGTTGTCAGGCGTTAATGTGATCAGCAATCGCCTTGCCTAAGCTTGCGGTGGTGCCTTCTCCACCCACATCGCGGGTAAGTACAGTAGCGTCTCCCTCACTTAACACTTCCTCAATGGCAGTGACTATCGCATCACCGGCTTCTTTATAGCCGAGGTGCTCTAGCATCATGGCGCCTGACCAGATCTGACCGATAGGGTTGGCAATGCCTTTACCGGCGATATCCGGCGCGCTGCCGTGTACTGGCTCAAATAGGCTGGGGAAATTGCCTTCGGGATTGATGTTGGCTGAAGGGGCGATGCCTATCGTGCCGGTGCATGCGGGGCCGAGATCAGAAAGAATATCGCCGAACAGATTGCTGCCCACGACGACATCAAACCAATCCGGGTGAAGAACGAAGTTGGCGGTGAGAATATCGATATGAAATTTATCCACCGCGATCTCAGGGTAGCCCTTCGCCATTTCGACCACACGTTCATCCCAGTACGGCATAGTGATTGAGATGCCGTTGGACTTGGTCGCGGAGGTGAGCTTTTTGCGCGGGCGAGTTTGGGCCAGCTCAAAGGCGTATTTCAATACGCGGTCTACGCCCGTGCGGGTCATGACCGTGTCTTGAATGACCACTTCACGGTCGGTGCCTTCAAACATTTTGCCGCCAACGCTGGAGTACTCGCCTTCGGTGTTCTCGCGCACAACGTAAAAGTCGATATCACCAGGTTCACGGCCTGCCAGCGGACTTTTGATGCCGGGCATGAGCTTGCAGGGGCGCAGATTGATGTACTGGTCAAAGCGGCGACGGAACTGCAGCAGAGAGCCCCACAGGGAAATATGGTCGGGCACTTTATCGGGCCAGCCCACCGCGCCATAAAACAGCGCATCGAAGCCTTTTAATTGCTCGAACCAATCATCCGGCAGCATCTTGCCGTGTTCCAGGTAGTAGTCGCAGCTGCCAAACTCAAAGTGGGTGAACTCAAGATCAATATTAAAGCGCTTGGCGGTCGCCTCAAGGGCGCGGATGCCCTCAGGCATGACTTCGGTGCCGATGCCGTCACCGGCGATAATGGCAATACGGTGGGTCATAGTGACTCCTTATCTTGTTAGTTCTGGCGTTTGAGTAATGAATAGAGTGTAGCGGCTATTTTGGCGGTGATAATCAGGCTACTATTCAAGTTATTATTGCCTGAAAGTGCAGAATGACTAAGGAATTGAATGGCGCACCTGGATGATTTGGCATTTTTTCAACACCTTGCGCGGGCAGGAAGCCTGACGGCGACGGCTCGCGAGCTGGGGCTATCGCTCTCGGCGGTGAGCAAGCGGCTAAAACAGTTGGAGGCGCGCCTGGGGGTGGAGCTTGCAGCCCGCACCACGCGGCGGTTGACGCTGACCGCCGAGGGCGAGCGCTATTTGGCCCGTGGTGCGCTGATTTTGGATGAGCTGGATGAGCTGGAAAATTCACTGGGCGAGGGGGTCGATCAAGCGCTTAGCGGACGTTTACGGGTAAACGCCACTTTTGGTTTTGGGCGTCGCCATATTGCGCCGCTGCTGTCACGCTTTTGTGCCGATCACCCCGAAGTGGAAGGGTGGTTGGAGTTAACCAATTTTCCGCTCAATTTGAGCGATCACGGCTTTGATATTGGCATTCGCGTAGGCGAGCCACCGGAGTCGCGCTTGGTCGCTCGGCGTATTCTGGCCAATCGACGGGTGCTCTGTGCGTCGCCTGCTTACATTGCCCAGGCGCCGCCTTTGCAAGTACCGACAGATTTACAGCAGCACGCCTGCCTGGTCATCCGCGAAAACGATAGTGATTTTCCGCTCTGGCGTTTTGAGCAAAGCGATCAGCCAACCAAGACACAGTCAGTGAAAGTGAGCGGCCGATTGGCCAGCAACGATGGTGAAGTGATCACCCGCTTGGCGTTAGATGGCCATGGTGTGATGCTGCGTTCTTGGTGGGATGTTAACGAACACCTTGCCAGCGGTGCACTAGTAGCTGTGATACCTGCCTGGCAAGGCGTGCGGGCGGATTTTTATGCAGTGTATGAACAGCGCCGCCATGTACCCGCCCGGCTACGCGCTTTTATTGACTATGTACAGCGCGAGATGGCGGGGAGGGTGTCGGTGCTGCCCGAAGGTTAATGGCGACGCATAATGGCTTTTCGTCGCTCAGTGTGGAATTAACTCTGCCAGCATGAGGGTGGCTCCCGTGGGAGGGAGCTTCAGCTCGCGAATGTTTGGGCTATTCGCATGATGAAGCCAAGGGATGCCTGCGGCACCCTTCGTCGAAGTGTCGAACCACCGAAGTGTCGGACCACGCTGAAGCGGCCTCCCACAATAGGTAGCTGGCATAGTGGTTGCGATCTGAACCGTGAGATACAACATAGCCAACCAATCTTAAATCCACCACATTAGATTACGAATAGCCCGCATAATAGACTACGAGGTAGGGCACTCATCGCCCTGGGTAACGTCGATGAGCTCATCAATGGGGAAATCCAATTCCGCTGCCCGCTGGCGCAGACGCTCTTCTGTCGCACTATCCATTTCCGCCGTACGTGAAAGTATCCACAGGTAGTCGCGGTTAGGGCCTGCCACTAACGCCCATTGGTACTCCTCATCCAGCTCAAGGACGTTATAGCCGCCGTAAAAGGGGCCAAAGAAGCTTACCTTTAAGCGCCCAACGCTTTCATCGTCAATAAAGTAGGCGCGGCCTTCAGCCTCATCCCACGCTTGCTCTTCAAGGTTGTAACCACGGTTGATTACTCGAACACCGCCATCATCGCGCAGGCTGTAAGTGGCGGTCACGCAATCAAGACCGCGTTCAAAGGAGTGATCCAAACGGGCAATTTCGAACCACTGGCCCAGGTAGCGGTCTAGCTCAAAGCCTGTTACAGGCTGTGTGCCGTCCGGAATGCCAGTGCAACCGGTGAGTAGAGCCATGCTGACGACGCTGCTTCCTAGCAGGGTTTTCATTAACGCGCTCCTTGGCGATGAACTATTAAATATGAACTATGGACTATGGTAAGTGCTATTGGTCGCTATTTTGACATACAAAAAGAGCACGCTGGTGATGAAGTGTCTCCGTGTACATAATAAATAAAAGGAGTATTTATGTGGTACCAACAAGAGATCCATTTGCCTGAAATGGCGCGCGGCTTTCATTTGATTACGGATGATGTGGCCCGCGCACTGCCATGCTTAAGTGACTGTCATATCGGCATGCTGCATTTACAGTTGATGCACACTTCAGCCTCGTTAACGCTCAATGAGAATACTGACCCGGATGTGCGCCACGATTTGGATGCTTTCCTGCGTCGACTGGTGCCCGAAGATTTACCCTATTTCCGCCACACCCTGGAAGGGCCCGATGATATGCCCGCCCATGTAGCCGCCAGCCTGCTGGGTACACAACTTACGCTGGCGGTGCGCGATGGACGCCTGGCTTTAGGCACCTGGCAGGGCATATGGCTGGGAGAACACCGCAATCAGGCTGGGCCACGTCGATTACTGGCCACCCTAAACGGGTGTGAAGCGCGCTAGCTTGGCGCGCCACCTTGACTCAGCGTTGCTGTATAGTGGCTAATAATCTCATTTTGTCTTTGAAAAAGCGCTTTTAAATGCCACGACGCTCCTTTCTTCGCCTTTCCCGACAGCGCTGGTTGCGGCTGTTTTTCTTTCTTAATCTTGCTCTGGTGGTTGGGCTAATTGCTCACCAAATTTGGTTGTATGTCGCAGAGCCGAAATTTGAGTCGGTGCATACCCTTGAAGTGGCGAATATTCGCGAGGTGTTGAAGGAGCGAACCGACTACCGCTTTGCGGTGGTGGGCAATATCAATAACTCGGTGAGTGTGTTTCAAGACGAGATCGTGCCGCTCATCAATCAGGGCGGCATCGACTTCCTGATTTCCGCGGGGAATGCCGTCAATAGTGGGCAGCAGGAGAGCTATCAGGCGATTTATCGGAGTCTGGAGCAGCTCAATATCCCTTACTTACTCACCTACGGTGAAAATGAAGATAGCGATTTTGGTAGCTATCTGTTTTATGAATATTTTGGGCCGCACTTTTACTCGTTTGTAGCGGGTAATAGCCACTTTATCTTTCTTGACGGCACCGGTAAGTCCTCTACCTCCTGGCAGCTTGATTGGTTGGAGCGTGAGCTTGCGGCCTCAGAAGCACAGCATCGGTTTCTATTTGTTGGTTTGCCGCTGCACAACGTAGTCAGCGACGCGCCGCTGTTTGAAGCGGACAATTACCTCAATGATTCTCGCTTAGCCGATGGCATTATGGCACTGGCGGAGGAGTATGACGTTGACACCGTATTTTCCGCCAACTTAACGCTCTTTTCCCAGCAGACGATTAATGGCGTGGATTACGTCACCACCGGAGGCGCGGGAGGCATCCTCATCGACGCCGATAGCAGCTTTCACCACTACGTCATCGTCAATGTAGCGGGTGAGAATGTCGCTATTGCGCCAGTGCGGTTAAATGTGGATAGCCCTGGCTGGTGGCGGATGGTGAGCAGTGTGGCTTCCACGGTGTATGCGTTTTTCTACGTTAGCTATACGCGATTTTTGCTGATTGTGGGCATGTTGACGCTGCTCGCACTGCGCTTATATCGGCTAATTTTCGAAGATCGCGACTACTACCCTGATTTTGATATCGACCCAACGCCTTTCCTGGGTAAATCTCTGCGCGTAGCGATGGTGTCTAATAACTACTTCCCCTTTGTGTCGGGGGTGTCGGTCTCCGTGGACCGACTGCGCAATGGCTTATCCGATCTAGGCCACACCATTCAACTGTTCGTGCCGCGCTACCGAGAAATGTGGCAGGACGACAGTTCAATAAAACGCATCCCCACGCTAATGGCATTTGGGCAGAAGGGCGAGTTTCGGTTAACCAATCCGTTCAGCGCGCGTTTCCGTCGCTGCCTGCGTGGGTTTAAGCCGGATGTTATCCACGTTCATCATCCCTTTTGGCTCGGTTCCATGGGGCTGTTTATGGGGCGTCGGCTCAAGGTGCCCGTGATTTACACCTACCACACCCGCCTGGAGCACTATGCCCACTTCGTGCCGTTGCCCGGTGCGCTGTTTCGTAATTTGATTTCCCATACCCTGATTAAGCGCTTCTCTAATCGCTGCCAAGGAGTGATTGTGCCGACTTACTCCGCCGAGGAGTATCTGCGCATGATTGGCGTGAAAACTCCCTCGCTGGTGCAGCCCACAGGCATTGATGTAGCACGCTTTTCACACGTTGAGGAGAGTGAGTTGGAAGCGCTTCGCGAGCAATTAACTATCGACCCGGCAAGTAAAATATTGATCAGCGTCTCGCGGATTAGCAAGGAGAAAAACATTGGCTTTATGCTGGAATCCCTCGCCGAGCTTCAGTCACAGGGGCACGATGATCTTCATCTGCTACTGATTGGTGATGGGCCAGACCGGGAGGCGATTCAAAACCAAATCGATATTTTGAAACTAACCACGCAGGTCACCCTGGTAGGAGCAGTGCCGCCGGAACGCATGGCGCTTTATTACCATCTAGGCGATATATTTGTGTTTGCTTCGACCTCAGAAACCCAGGGTATGGTGATTCTTGAAGCAATGTCGGCGGGGTTGCCCGTCGTGGCGGTGCGCTCCAGCGGTATCGATGATGTGGTGCGCCAAGGGGTCAATGGGTTCAAAACACCGCAAAATCGCCAGGCCTGGGGGCAAAGAGTGGTTGAGTTAAAAGATAACGCTGAGCGACGCCGGGAGTTGGGTCAGCAGGCCAGCCACTTTGCTGAGGAGTTTGATATTGCCAACTTTGCCTCAGCGGTGGCGGGCTTTTACGCTGAGGTGCTGGCCAAATATCACTCGCCTTCGCGGTGAGGCTGTTTTTTTACCGCTTGGCGCCGGTTAGCATAGCGTTTAAGGCCTATTAACAGGCCCAAGCCGGCCGCTAGCCCGACAGCCGCTAAGATAATTTCTTTGGTCGAGGCCGCGGTGAACAGTGCGCCTAGCTGGCTGCCCAATAAAATCACCGCTGCCAGCCCCGGCACGATCCCCAGGGTGGAGCCGATCATATAGTCGCGAAACTTAAGGTGAAAAGCGCCCGCCAGCATGTTAGTGAGCGTGAAGGGAGCGAGTGGCAGCAGGTTAATCACCGTCATGGTGCGAATGCCGCGCTTGGATAAGTAACCCGATAGGCCGCGCAGGTGACGCCCGCCATAACGCATAAGCGCCTCACGGCCTAACCAATGGCCCACCCAGTAAGACACAACCGACGAGGTCAATGTGCCTAGCGTGGCGTACGCTAGCCCCCATATCGGGCCAAACAGTAAGCCAGTCACCACCACCAGTAGGCTAAGTGGAAACATCACCAGCAGGGCGCTGGCATAAGTGGCCATGACCGCAGCAAACATCCAGGGCGCGGTACGCCACTGGCGAATGTAAGCGATAAATTCGCTAAGGCGCGCCTGGGTAAGTAGGTCGTAGCGCTGCAGTACCTGCCACATGACGCCCAGCAGCACGACGATTACCAGCAGGCCTACGCCCTTACCCAATGTCCGCGACATGCCCACTCCCATCGGCTAAAAAAGCGCTAGCATACGCTAGCCGTCCAATGGGATGAAGGCGCTTTTACATTAAGCGCCGTCGTTAATCAGCGGTTTCTTAGTTGTTGAGCTGGGCTTCAATGACCGGCCAAGCAGGATCGCCATCTGTGGTGGTGACGTCTGCCAACATTGCTTCAATGCGTTCTGGATGGTCGTTGATCCACTGTTCGGCGACGTCGGCAAGGTCTTGCTCTTCCTGGCCAAACGCCTGAATCATCCAGCTCTGCTCTTCAGCCGAAAAGGTAAACTGCTCAAAGAAGGTCACGACGTTGGGGTTGGCTTCAGCGTAGTCACTGCGCAGCAGCGTCAACACATCGCTTTCACCGTTGTTCTCACCGAACAGGTCTTCAGGATCTTCCAGGTAGCGCATGGGCAGTTCAAGGTTCATCCAGTGGGGCGTCCAGCCTACCCAGACAATCGGTTCCTCACGGGAAATGGCATCACGTGCAGCGGAAAGCATGCCCACTTCACTGGTATCGACTACCTGCCAGTCACCTAGCCCCCAGGTGTCGTTGTCAATGGCATTGTGAAGAATCTCACTGGCAGCAGAGCCTGCGCCGAAGCCATAGATTTCACCTTCGAACTGTTCGCGGTTTTCGTCTAAATCAGCAAAGCTCTGAATGCCGCTCTCATAAAGATACTCCGGCACCGCCAGGGTCATTTGCGCACCGTCGACGTTATTCGCCACGTCAATCAGTACACCCGACTCCTTGCGAGGATTGAACATCTCACGCTGGGCAGGCAGCCAAGCGCCTAGGAAGGCGTCGATATCGCCGCTTTCAATACCCTGGTAAATCACCTGCAGGCCGATTTCCTGGGTGCTGGTTTCGTAGCCGAGTGGGTTTAATAGCTGTTCGGCGATGGCCGTTTTTACCGTAATGCCGGGCCATGCGGGCACACCGAAGTCGAGGGTTTGATCGTCGGCGTGAGCCGCCGTGGCAAATAGCGCGGTAGTGGCGAGGGCAATGCCTGAGGCGAGAGGTTTAAGGTGTGTCATAGGATCTCCTTGCTAGGGTTTTGTCTGATAGGTGTTGTTGTTAAACAGTTATTATTGAATACAGCTAAACGTGGCGGGCTAGCACGCGGAGGCGTGAAGCCAGCATGTCGCGGTCTAAATAGGTGCCCTGTAAATGGCGTGCGCCGCTGTTAGGGTCGAACTCGCGCCGTCCGTGGAGTACCCGGCGGTTATCAAAAGCGACCATCTGACCTGGAAGAAGGGTGAACTCTAGCTGGTGTGCTTCGCTGTGGAACAGCTTCCACAGTAGTGCATAAGCGCTGTACCAGGCGTCCATCTGCTCTACCGGTAGGTGAAGGGCATCGCGAATCCAGTTATTCAGGCGCATCTCAACCAGGTTGCCAGCGCTATCCAGGGTGATTACTGGGGCTCGCATTGAAATATCGTGGGTCTCATCCTGAAAGCGAAAATCAATCGGCGTTTCGCTAAGAATCGCCAGCGCTTCTGGAGACACCTGGCGCAGTGCTTCTACGACCCGAGCGCCATCGGCAAACAGCGATTCGCCGCCGCTGGCGCCGTTTTGCAGGCAGTAGAGCAACTGAATGTCTGGCGGTTGGCGCCAGTTGGGTAGATCGATATGCAGTGGCAACCCTACCGCGGTATACGCCGCATTGTTGGGATTGGGTTTTGAACGTACATCAAAGCGAGCGCCAAAGTTGGTGGCGCGCAGGGGGCCAATACGTTCAGCCAAGCGGCTCACTTCCTCTTCTGCCAATGGGCCATCGGTAATCAGTGCCAGCCCGTCGCGTAGCATGGCAGTTAGCCAGGCTTTCTCGCCTTGAGGAGTTAAAAAATCGCTATGACTGATGTGCTCGGGAGTGAAGTTATCTACCCAAGGCTTAGCGTTGGGTACCGCAGAAGTCAGCTCGGCTTCCGGGCGGCGCTGGTAAAGCCAGCCGCTATGAAAGGCACTGACATGACCATCTTGCCATTGCAGGTGTAAGTGCCCATCTAGCAGCGCAACGTTGGGTGGCTCAGTGATTGGCTCAAGCGGCAGATAGAGCCTTTCCCGGGTTTGCGGATGGCGGCAGGATTGGCAGGCGCAGTGGTCGCGCAGCCAGAGTAGGGGCAGAGTGGTTTGCAGGCCATCTTGCCACTCAAGGGCAACGCCATTGGAAGCAAGCATCGCTTGAGTGAGTACCGGGCCTGCCTGATAAGGACTTAATTCGCCCATTTCGGGGGTATTTGTATGGGGGGGCGTTAAGGTGGTCTCTGCTGTGCTGTTCATTAAAAACTCCGATTCGCTCCCTCTGTGGCATTACGTAAGGGTGTGCGTTTATGCCAACCAGGATGCGGAGTAGCCGCGGCAGTGACAAACGATTAATCTGACCCCTAAGACGTCATTTAATTTATAGGTCACTTTTTCATGAGCCAATTACCGCCCTTGTTATGGCTGCAAGCCTTTGAATCTGCGGCGCGCACCTTAAGCTTTACCGCCGCAGGCAATGAGCTGGGGGTTACCCAAGCGGCCATTAGCCAGCGCGTCAGGCTGCTGGAGGATCGGGTGGGGCAGAAGCTCTTTGTGCGCCATGCGCGCAGCTTAACGCTTACCCCCGCTGGGCAGGCGTGGCTGCCGAGCATTCACGATGCGTTTGTGCGTATTAGTGAGGGCACCCTGGAGGTCTTTGGCAGCACCTCTGAGCAGCCAGTGACGCTGCGTGCTACGCCGGTTATTCAGCAGTCGTGGCTTGCGCCGCGTTTAATTGCCTTCCACCGGGCTCATCCCCAGGTGTCGATTCGTGTGGTCAGTGCTATCTGGCCCGATGACTTTGGCCCCGAAGGGGCGGATATCGAGATTCGCTATGGCAAAGGGGAGTGGACGGGCGTTGAAATGCAGCCGCTTGGCGAAGAGCAACTGCTGCCTGTTTGCTCCCAGGCATTAGCTGAGACGATAACCGCGCCGAGCGATTTGGCTGGGCATACGCTGCTGCACGCCGTTGGGTTTGGCGTGGGGTGGCCGGGGTGGCTGCAGGAAGCGGGGGTTGCTCACCTGGAAGCGCAGTGCTGGTCGCTCACTTGCGATAATCAGGTGATGACGCTGGCGCTTGCTAGCCAGGGCGGTGGTGTTGCGTTAACTCATCGACGCTTAATGGAGCAGCGTAGCGATTTGGTGGCGCCTTTTGAGCTCAGTGTGCCCAGCGATGAACGCTTCTGGCTGGTTCGCCCTAGCCGACGCCACATTAGCGACGAAGCCGAGTCGGTGTGGCGGTGGCTTTGCAATTCAATAGCGTAAGAGGTTATTGCTGTTTTAAAGTCTTTTTACCAATTTTCTTGCCATTTTGGTGCATACGTGAAGAATAATGCGCCTTCATTGTTTAAAAAGGCGTGATTGTCATGGATTTTACCCTTCCTCCGCTGCTGACATCGCTGGTGGATCGCGGCAATGGCCTGCTCTGGGGCAGTGTGCTGATTTACCTGCTAATTGGCGCAGGTCTTTATTTTACGGTGCTGACCCGCGGTATTCAGCTGCGCTATTTCGGCCATATGTTTAAGCTGCTGCGCAGCTCCCGACAATCAAACGGCGGTATCTCGTCGTTTCAAGCGCTCTCAACCAGTCTGGCGGCCCGAGTCGGCACCGGTAACCTGGCAGGTGTCGCGGTGGCTATTTATTTTGGTGGCCCCGGGGCTATTTTCTGGATGTGGATGACCGCAATGGTTGGGATGGCGACCAGCTTTGTGGAGTCGACCTTGGCCCAGGCGTATAAAACCGACCACGGCGATAACACCTTCCGTGGTGGCCCTGCGCGTTATATTGAGCGTGGTTTAGGCTTGCGCTGGCTGGCTGTGCTGTTCTCTATCTGTTTGATTATTGCCTTTGGGTTGGCGTTCAACAGCGTTCAGGCCAACTCCATCGCCCAGGCCATGGAACAGGCGTTCGCCATTCCCACCTGGGCCATGGGGTTAGTTTTGATGGCAGTTGTGGCGCCGATCATCTTTGGCGGTTTAAAGTCGATTGCCAAGGTGGCTGAGCTGGTGGTTCCGCTCATGGCGCTGCTCTACTTAATTCTGGCGCTGGTGGTCGTGGGTTTGAATATCAGCGACTTGCCCGCTGCGATCATGACCATTGTGCGCAGTGCTTTTGGCTTTGAGCAGGCGGCCGGTGGGGCAGTAGGCTACGCGGTTTCCCAGGCGATTATGAACGGTATTCAGCGCGGGCTGTTTTCCAATGAAGCGGGTATGGGCTCGGCGCCCAATGCCGCGGCTACGGCCTCTACGCGGCCAGATCATCCTGCGGCCCAGGGCTTTATTCAGATGCTCGGTGTGTTTCTGGATACGCTAGTGATTTGCACCGCCACGGCGGCAATCATCATTATGGCCGGGCCGGAGCTGATGTCGGGTGAGGAGAACAACGGCATTCAGTTGACTCAAATGGCACTCTCCAGCCATGTGGGTGATTGGGGCGGTATGTTTATCGCGGTGGCGATTCTGTTATTTGCGTTTACCTCGGTGATTGCCAACTACTCCTACGGCGAGTCCAACATTGAGTACCTGGCCGGGCGCCGCGCCCCGGTTGCCGTGTTTATTTACCGCTTAGCGGTGTTGGCGATGATCATGATCGGTTCGGTGGCAAGCTTGGGGGCGATTTGGAACTTCGCCGACCTCTCTATGGGCATGATGGCGATTATTAACCTGGTCGCTATTTTAATGCTGTCACCGGTGGCTTTCTCGCTCTTCCACGACTACGAAAAGCAGTTAAAAGCAGGTAAAGAGCCTGTGTTTGATCCCAGCCTTTTCCCCAAGCTGGTTAATAAAGTTGACCCCAAGGCCTGGCCCAAGAAGTAATCGAGCTTAAGTAAACGAGCTACAGCCATTTATCCCCCTGGCTGCGCCCCGCCTCGCATTTTGCGTCGCGGGGCTTTTTTATTGGCCGTCACATGATTCGATTTAATCGAATACAAGTCGGAAAACGTTGCGCTTTTGCTTATTAGAAAGCGCCGTAGAATAGCCTCCAATCCTTCCCTATACGACTTTGGAGCTTTCAATGACGACCCGTGCCCTGGTAATAACCTCTTCTATTCTGGCTGAAAACGGCCAATCCAATGCGTTGGCTAATCGCTTTTTAGCGCAGGCTAATGCCCGCAACGATATCGACGTTACCCAGCGTGACGTGGTGAAAACCTCGCTCCCTCACCTGGATATTAGTGAACTGGGGGCTTGGCAGGTGGCGGCCGCAGAGCGTACCGCTGAGCAGCAGGCGTTAGCCGCGCGCTCGGACGAACTGTTGGCTGAGCTGCGCGCTAATGATGTGCTGGTCATTGCGGTACCGATGTACAACCTGGGCATTCCTTCACAGCTGAAGGCGTGGTTTGACCGTGTTCTGCGTGCCGGTGAAACGTTCCGCTATACCGAAAACGGCCCGCAAGGGTTGGTGGAAGGCAAGCGAGCGATTATTCTTGCAGCGCGCGGTGGTCAGTACGCGGGCACTGAATTTGACAGCCAGACGCCCCACCTGAAAGCCATGCTGGGGCTGATGGGAATTAAAGATACCCACGTGGTCTATGCTGAAGGCTTGAATATGGGTGACCAACAGCGCGAAGCTGCTCTCAAAGAAGCTTTCCAAGCGATCGATCAACTGGTTGAGGGGCTTTAAACACGTTCAGATGCGCTCTCAAGGCCTTTCAAGGAATAATAGAAGGATAATCACATGGCTCGGCCGGAATTACTCGAACAGATCTACACCATTGTCGATCAAATTCCGCCCGGGCGTGTGACGACTTATGGCCGCATTGCCGCAATGACCGAAGGCGCCACCCCACGCATGGTAGGTTCGGCGATGCGCCACCTGCCGGATGGCCACCAGTTGCCTTGGCATCGCGTGATCGCATCGTCGTTGAAACTTGCCGATCACGGTGGCGCCGAACGTCAACACCGCAAATTACGCGATGAGGGCGTGCTGTTTGATGCCAAAGGCCGCGTTCCAGCACACCTCGTTTGGCCTGATTGAACCTCATAAGGCAGTTTTAGAAACAACGGCGCCGCCCAAATTGGGCGGCGCTGTTGTATATGGCTGCGAATTTATGATGGGTGATGGTGGTTTGTTTTACACCTCACACCTCACACCTCACACCTCACACCTCACACCTCACACCTCACACCTCAATCCTCCAGATTGGCACCTGATTTCCACGACCAGTCGCGCCAGCGTAGATCAAACAGATCCTTGCGGCGGTCTTTAAGATTGGTCACCGAACCTTCGGCACGTACTACCGTTAGGCGGGTGAGATCCAAGTCCGAGAAGAAGATCATCTCTGTATTGGGCGTGGTTTCCGCCAGCACTGCATCGTGGGGGAACGCGAAGTCAGACGGCGAGAACACCGCTGATTGGGCGTACTGGATATCCAGGTTTTCAATCGAAGGCAGGTTGCCGACGCTGCCGCAGAGCACCACGTAGCACTCGTTCTCTATCGCCCGCGCTTGACTGCAATGGCGCACGCGTAGGTAACCGTTTTTGGTGTCGGTCCAGAAGGGCACAAACAGAATGTCCATGTCCTGGTCGGCAAGCAGTCGGCCAAGTTCTGGAAACTCCACGTCATAGCAGATCAGGATGCCCACGCGGCCAGCGTCGGTATCGAACACCTGTAGCTCGTCGCCGCCCTCGATCACCCAGTCGCGGCGCTCTTGAGGCGTAATATGCAGCTTGGCCTGGCGCTCAACGGTGCCGTCGCGATGGAAGAGGTAGGCGATGTTGTAGAGTCGGTCATCATCACCTACTTCAATCATCGAGCCACCGACAATATTGATATTGTAGGAGACTGCCATACGCGACAGTTCAGTCTTAAAGCGCTCGGTGAAACCGGCCAAAAAGCGAATCGCGCCCATTTGATCCTGCTGGGCGGCGCGGTCTTGGAGGCCCATTAACGGCGCGTTGAACAGTTCCGGGAATACCGCGAAGTCACTCTGGTAGTCGGAGAGCGCATCTACGAAGTATTCGATCTGCTGAAGCGCGGCTTCCACCGATGAAAACTCACGCATCTGCCACTGCACCGCCCCCACCCGTACTTGGGTCGGTTTGTTGTCGAGCACGCTGGCAGCGGGCTCAAACAGAATGTTGTTCCACTCCAACAGGGTGGCGTAGCCTCGCGACTGCTCATCTTCCGGGAGGTATTTGCGCAGTAGCCGCTTTACCTGAAAGTCATTGGCCTGCTGGAAAGACAGGATCGGATCGTAGATCTCTTTGCGCGAGACTTTATCGATGTATTGAGCAGGCGTGAGCTCATCGGCGTGTTGGTGGTACTCAGGAATACGCCCACCGGCAAGAATCGCCCGCAGGTTCATTGAGCGGCACAGCTCTTTACGCGCTTCGTAAAGGCGGCGGCCCAGGCGATAACCGCGGTAATCCGGGTGAATCAGCACATCCAGCCCGTACATCGCGTCACCATCCTCGTCGTTGAGGATGATCTCGCGATGGCCGATCAGGTCATCGTACTTATGCGGGTTGGAGAATTCGTCGTAATCCACCTGAACGGTGAGCGCTACGCCCACCAGAAGGCCATCGTCTTCAATGGCGATTTGGCCGTCGGGAAATTCCTGGATTAGTTTGTCGATGGTGCGCTTCGGCCATGCTCCGCCGATATCGTGATAGACAGCGTCCATCAATGCCTTGAGCTGATCGTAGTCATCGCTCATTAGGTTGCGCAGATTAAGATGCAGTTCTTCCAGGGACATATCAGGGCTTCCCAGCGTTAGAAATCGACGGCCATTCTAGCATTATCGAGCGCTGCTCGGCTTATCCGAGGTTAAACCGCGTGTTAACGGGCGTGTCAGCGTTTGCGCCATAATGACCCCAGCCAGAATCAGCAGCCCACCGGTAAAGTGGAACCCCGCCACTTGCTCGCCCAAGAAGGCCATCGCAATCAGTGCGCTAAACAGTGGCATTAAGTTGATGAAAATACTCGATTGATTGGCACCGATCTGACGCACCGCGCGCATCCATAAAAAGGTGGTAATGATCGAAGCAGGAATGCCCGCGTAGACAATCAGACCGATATTCTGGCCATCGATAGGTGTCATTGGCCCCATCAAATAAGGCGGTAACAAGAACAGCACCGCAAAACAGACTTGGGCGTAAAGCATCACCCAGGGGGGTAAATTCATTGACCAGCGTTTGAGCATTACCCCATATAGCGCGTAGCAGGTAGCGGCTACCACCATCAGCGCATCACCGAGGGCAACCTGTAGCTGTAGCAGCGAGAGCGGATTACCGCGCCCTAGTAGAACGGTAACCCCCACGAAGGCCAGTACGCCGCCCACAATGCCGCCGAGGGTCGGCGGCTCGCGGAGAATCAGCGCGCTCAGCAGCACCGTTAATAACGGCACCATGGCGGCGAGAATGCCCATGTTGGTAGCGGTCGTCGTTTCTGCCGCCACATAGGCCAGCCCTTGCCATAGACCCATGCCGAGTAGTCCCAGCAGTGCCAGCTTAGGCCACTGACGGCGGATTTCGTCGCGATGGCGTAACGCTGCTGGGAGCACAAACGGGGTCATCACCGCAAGGGCAAGCAGCCAACGTAGAAAAGCGATACTGCTTGGCGCGATGGCGCCTACGCTAAGCTGATTAATGGTCATATTGCCCGACCAGATAAGCACGGTGGCGAGCGGTGGCAAAAAATACATCAAGGGCATAGCAACGGTTCCTTATCGTTAGCCGGGTAATGTGCCGCGGATTCGCGTTCTGGGCAAGCGGTTGGCCCCAGTATCTAGAAACCAAACATCGAGAGACCCAGTATCTAGGGGCTATACGTGATGCTCTGGATGTCATACGCTTGTTTGAATTTGTTTTATAATGCTTCTAATAAAATTAAGGAGACCCGTGATGAGCCAAACGCCCGCGTACCCAAATCTGTTTCGCCCACTGACCATTGGTCATTTAACGCTGCCCAACCGCGTATTGATGGGCTCAATGCATACCAACTTGGAAGAGGCGCCCAATGGTTTTGAGCGCTTAGCGGCATTTTATGCCGAGCGGGCGCGGGAAGGGGTTAGCCTGATCGTCACCGGCGGTATTGCCCCCAATGCGGAAGGCGCCGTATTCCAGGGCGCCCACGCGCTCGTTGATGAGGCGCAGTTGCCAGAACACCGCCAGGTGGTCGACGCGGTGCATGCTGAGGACGGTCATCTGTGCATGCAGATTCTTCACGCCGGGCGTTACGCCTACTCGCCGGATCTTGTGGCACCTTCGGCTATTCAGGCGCCGATCAATCCCTTTATGCCTAAAGCACTCGCTAGTGATGAGGTTGAGCAACAAATTGCTGACTACGTTCGCTGCGCAAGTTTAGCTCAACAAGCGGGTTACGATGGCGTTGAGATCATGGGATCAGAAGGTTACCTGATCAATCAGTTTATCTGCCAGCGTACCAACCAGCGTGACGATGAGTGGGGTGGGGCGTTTGAAAACCGTATGCGCTTTGCGGTCGAAATTGTGCGCCGTGTTCGCGAAGCGGTGGGCGAACGGTTCGTGATTATCTTCCGCCTTTCGATGATTGATTTGGTCGAAGAGGGCAGCACCTGGGAAGAGGTCGTCACGTTGGGCCAGGCGGTCGAAGCCGCCGGGGCAAATGTGATCAATACCGGTATTGGTTGGCACGAAGCCCGGGTGCCCACCATTGTCACCAGCGTGCCCCGGGCCGCCTTTACCGAGGTGACTCGGCGGATCAAGTCGGCGCTGTCAATTCCGTTGATTACCACCAACCGCATCAATATGCCTGATGTGGCCGAGCGTGTACTGGCGGCGGGCCATGCAGATATGGTTTCCATGGCGCGGCCTTTCCTGGCGGATCCCGCCTGGGTACGCAAAGCCGAAGAGGGCCTGGCGGAAGAGATCAATACCTGCATCGCCTGTAATCAGGCCTGCCTGGATCACACTTTTGCTGGCAAGCTGACGTCTTGCCTGGTTAACCCTCGCGCTTGCCATGAAACCGAACTGACTATTGAGCCGACACAAACGCCCAAACGGGTAGCCGTGGTGGGCGGCGGCCCGGCGGGGCTGGCAACGGCTGTAACAGCCGCTAGCCGCGGCCATAGCGTGGTGCTGTTCGAACAGCGCAGTGAGCTGGGCGGGCAGTTTAACTACGCGCGTAAGATTCCTGGCAAAGAGGAGTTTAACGAAACCCTGCGCTACTACCGGGTGATGCTGGAGAAATATGCGGTAGAAGTACGTCTAAATACTACGGCAAGCGCAGAAACCCTCGCCGATTTCGATGAGGTGGTCATGGCCACCGGCGTTAAGCCCCGGGAACTCAATCTTCCAGGTCACGACCACAGCAAAGTGCTGAGCTACGCCGAAGCGATCGAATCCCCTGAGCGTGTTGGGCGTAAAGTAGCGGTGATTGGCGCGGGAGGTATTGGTTTTGATGTCTCCGAACTGCTGGCACACCAAGGCCATCCAGCGTTGGACATTGCTGAATGGTGCGACGAGTGGGGCGTTGATTTAGCAGTCGGCGAGCGGGGCGGTTTAAAAGCGCCGACGGCGCCCGTGGTTCCCCGTGAGATTGTCATGCTCCAGCGTAAAACCTCCAAGCCCGGCAAGTACCTGGGGAAAACCACCGGTTGGGTTCACCGCGCATCGCTTAAGCAGCGGGGGGTGGAAACCCTCACCGGCTGCGAATACCTCAAAATCGACGACGAGGGGCTGCATATTCGCCGCGATGGCGTTGACCAAGTACTTGCCGTGGATAGCTTGGTGGTGTGCGCCGGGCAAGAGTCAGTGCGTGATCTGCTGGCGCCGCTGGAGCGTTCGCGGGCGGCGGTACATATCATCGGCGGCGCGGATGAAGCCAGCGAGCTGGATGCCAAGCGCGCAATTGAGCAGGGCACTCGTCTGGCGGCGAGTTTGTAAAAAAGAGCACAAGGGCAGGTTGAGAATCAAGTCATTAAATAGGCAAATACTTAAATAAGTAAGTGCTTAAAAGCGCAGGTGACGCAGGACAATCGTGCATTATCAATAGCTGGCGAAAGGTGCTGCAAGCATCTCTATCTCAGCAGGCTTATAGCCCTTGTGGGAGGGAGCTTTAGCTCGCGAATGTTCAGGCTACCAGCATGATGAGACACAGGGGAGCTTGCAGCACCTTTCGTCGACGTGTCGAACCAACGATAAATCGCCCTCCCACAATGGTGCTATACCTGAACCCTGCACTAGTGCTGAGAGCCACTTGTGGGAGGGAGCTCTAGCTCGCGAATGTTCAGGCTACCAGCATGATGAAACTAAGGGGTGCTTGCAGCACCCTTCGTCGACGTGTCGAACCAACTATAAATCGCCCTCCCACAATGGTGCTATACCTGAACCCTGCACTAGTGCTGATAGCCACTTGTGGGAGGGAGCTTTAGCTCGCGAATATTCAGGCTACCAGCATGATGAAACTAAGGGGTGCTTGCAGCACCCTTCGTCGACGTGTCGAACCAACGATAAATCGCCCTCCCACAAGGGCTTCCACAGGGCTGCAAGACCGCCACACATGGCGGAAGGCCCTCGCATTACCCTATCGCCGTTACCAGAAAGCGGTCTTGAACGAGACGCTTTCTACGTGCGATTGCCTTGGCGGGTGACGTTAGCCCATAAATGGCGATAGACTAAATGACTAATCTAGCTATTAAGAATAGCTAGATATTAAAGGCGCGAGTGGCACCCAGCTCGCGCTGTTCGATCGCCAGATAAAAGGACTGTCGTCATGACCTCGGAGTGTAGCCCGCGTTTTTTAGCCAGTGATAACACCTCAGGTATTTGCCCGGAGGCGATGGAATATCTGCTAGAATCCAATCGTTGCGATGATTTGGCTTACGGTAATGATCTCTGGACAGCACGCGCCGCGGATCGCTTTCGCGAGATGTTTGACTACGACTGCGATGTCTTCTTCGTTTTCAACGGCACCGCCGCCAACTCCCTGGCACTCTCTGCAATGGGACGCAGCTACCACAGCGTTATTTGCCACGAGCTGGCGCATATCGAAACCGACGAGTGCGGCGGTCCGGAGTTCTTCTCTAACGGAGCGAAGCTGCTGACCTCTCCTGGGGCCAATGGCAAGCTAACGCCGGAAGGCATTGAGGCGCTGGTCACCAAACGCAGCGATATTCACTACCCGAAACCTAAAGTGGTATCGCTCACGCAAGCCACTGAAGTAGGCACGCTTTACTCCCGGGAAGAGCTCATGGCGATTCGCGCCATTGCTGATAAACATGACTTGCGCCTGCACATGGACGGCGCCCGCTTTGCCAACGCTTGCGCCAGCCTAAATGCCACTCCGGCAGAAATTACCTGGCAGGTGGGAGTGGATGCGCTGTGTTTTTCGGGTACCAAAAACGGCTTAGCGTTTGGCGAAGCGATTCTGTTTTTTAACCGTGAGTTAGCTGAGGATTTTTCCTACCGCTGCAAGCAGGCAGGGCAGTTGGCTTCCAAGATGCGCTTTGTCTCAGCACCGTGGTTAGGGCTACTAGAAAGCGGTGCCTGGCTAACCAACGCACAGCATGCCAACGAGATGGCGCGCTACCTGTCGGAAGGGCTGCAAGCGCTACCCGGCGTATCGCTCATGTTCCCTACCCAAGCCAACAGCGTGTTCGTTGAATTACCGCCCCACGCGATTGAAGCGTTGAAAGCTAAAGGCTGGACCTTCTATACCTTTATTGGCGCAGGTGGCGCGCGTTTTGTATGTGCCTGGAACACCACCGTTGAATTGCTAGACGGTCTATTGGCCGATATTCGCGCGGTACTTGAGCGTTAAAGCCGTCAGTTACTCTCTTTTTTGCCGCTGTTTGGTGCCTTCAGCCCAGTGACGCCGCTGCCTATATGCAGCGGCGTCGCTGTTTTAGTGCTTTGCGTTTATTGGTGATGCCTGGACTAACGCAACTATTCGTCTGAATAATTCTCTTATCTATATCGCTGCAGCGTTGAAGGTTTTAGTCATCACTTTTTGCTAATGCTGACTACGCTAAAAAAGCGACACCTCGTTTGGCACGCCGTTGCGAAACACTTGGCTTGGCGGTGACTGCCTGGGGATGGGCCACAGGAGAGTTCCATGAGCATCTTTGATCACGTTCAAGACCGTTTTTCCCGCGTTCAGCAAGAGGACATGAGCCTTGAGGAGTACTTGGCGCTTTGTCGCCGTGATCCGAAGGTTTATGCCAGCGCCGCCGAGCGCATGCTGGAAGCCATAGGCGAGCCTGAAGTGATCGACACGGCGAAAGACCCGCGTCTATCACGTATTTTTTCCAATAAAGTGATTCGTCGCTATCCAGCCTTTGCCGAGTTTCACGGCATGGAGGAGGCCATTGAGCAAATCGTCTCCTACTTCCGCCATGCGGCCCAAGGGCTTGAAGAGCGCAAACAGATTCTCTATCTGCTTGGCCCTGTGGGTGGTGGTAAGTCGTCGCTGGCAGAGCGTCTTAAGCTGCTGATGGAGCGGATTCCGTTCTATGCCATTAAAGACTCGCCGGTCTACGAGTCGCCGCTTGGCTTGTTCTCGCCCGAAGAGGACGGCGAACTACTCGAAAAAGAGTACGGTATTCCACAGCGTTATTTGCGTAGCGTCATGTCGCCCTGGGCGGCGAAGCGGCTGAAAGAGTACGGCGGCGATATCTCCCAGTTTCGGGTAGTGCGTTTGTACCCATCACGGCTTAACCAGATCGCTATTTCCAAAACCGAGCCGGGTGACGAGAACAACCAGGATATCTCGTCGCTGGTGGGTAAAGTCGATATCCGCCAATTGGAGCTTTACTCACAGGATGATCCGGATGCCTACAGCTTCTCCGGTGGTTTATGCCGTGCTAACCAGGGACTGATGGAGTTTGTGGAGATGTTCAAAGCGCCAATTAAGGTGCTGCATCCACTGCTTACCGCGACGCAAGAGGGCAACTACAACCCCACCGAAGGCATGGGGGCGATACCCTTTGATGGCGTGATCCTGGCCCACTCCAACGAGTCGGAGTGGCAGGCGTTTCGCAATAACCGCAATAATGAAGCGTTCCTCGATCGGGTCTATATCGTCAAGGTGCCTTACTGCCTGCGGGTTACCGAAGAGATCAAGATCTATCAAAAACTGCTCGAAGACTCTTCGCTTAACGCCGCGCCCTGCGCACCGGACACGCTGCGCATGCTGGCCCAGTTCTCGGTACTGTCGCGGCTAAAAGCGCCGGAAAACTCCAATATTTACTCGAAAATGCGCGTCTACGACGGTGAAAACCTGAAAGACACCGATCCTCGCGCCAAGTCGATACAGGAGTACCGCGATGCCGCAGGCGTTGACGAGGGTATGCAGGGCCTCTCCACCCGTTTTGCGTTCAAGATTCTCTCCAAGGTATTTAACTTTGACAGCACCGAGGTGGCCGCTAACCCGGTTCATTTACTTTATGTACTGGAACAGGCGTTGGAGCGTGAACAGCTGCCATCGGAAGTGTTTGAGCGCTACCTGGGCTTTATCAAGGAGTATATGGCGCCTCGCTACGTGGACTTTATTGGTAAGGAGATTCAGACCGCTTACCTCGAATCCTATAGCGAGTATGGCCAGAATATCTTCGACCGCTATGTAACCTACGCAGACTTCTGGATTCAGGATCAGGAGTATCGTGATCATGAGACCGGCGAGTTGCTAGACCGCCAGGCGCTCAACGAGGAGCTGGAGAAAATCGAAAAACCCGCGGGTATCTCGAATCCCAAAGACTTCCGCCACGAGGTGGTCAATTTTGTGCTGCGGGCGCGGGCACAAAACAACGGTATGAACCCGAGCTGGCAGTCCTATGAAAAGCTCAAAGGCGTTATCGAGCACAAAATGTTCGCCAATACCGAAGAGCTGTTGCCGGTTATTTCGTTCAATGCCAAGGCTTCCCGCTCGGATCAGAAAAAGCACGAAGACTTTGTGGCGCGGATGGTCGATCGTGGCTACACCGAGAAACAGGTGCGGTTGCTATCCGAGTGGTATCTGCGCGTGCGCAAGTCCCAGTAAGGATGGCGTGCTTAAGATGGGCGTTTAAGGAGGTCGTATGACCTACTTTATTGATCGAAGGCCGAACGCGAAACATAAAAGCGCGGTGAACCGGCAGCGCTTTTTGGAGCGCTACCGTAAGCATATCAAGCGCTCGGTTGAAGAGGCCGTTAACCGCCGCTCGATTACTGATATGGAGCGCGGTGAGAAAGTCTCGATTCCGGCAAAGGATATCTCCGAGCCGGTCTTCCAGCACGGCCCGGGTGGGGCGCGTAATATCGTTTCACCCGGCAATAAAGAGTTTGTCGCGGGTGATAAAATCCGCCGCCCCAGTGGGCAGGGGGGCGGTAGTGGCGCAGGCGAGGGCGGCGCCTCTAATCAGGGTGAAGGCGTCGATGAGTTCGCTTTTACGCTGAGCCGCGAAGAGTTTTTGGAGTTTGTGTTTGACGGCTTAGAACTGCCCCATTTGCAGCGCAAACCGTTGAAATCGCTTGAAGAGGTCAAAATGGTGCGGGCGGGACTCTCCCGGGACGGTGTGCCGTCGCGGATTAGCATTACCCGCTCGATGCGTGAAGCCTATGCTCGGCGCATCGCTATGCGTGCGCCGATTAAGCGGGCGTTAAAAGAGGCGACTGAGGCCCTGGAGGCCGAAGAGCGCAAGGACACAGTGCTGCGTAACCCCACTCGTATTGCCGAGCTTAAAGCCGAAATTGAGCGCCTGGAGAAGCGCATCGCGGGCGTACCCTTTATTGACACCTACGACTTGCGCTACCACCAGCTAAGCGCACAGCCGCAGCCCTCCAATCAAGCGGTTATGTTTTGCGTCATGGATGTCTCCGGCTCGATGACCCAAAACCACAAAGACATTGCCAAGCGGTTTTTCCTGCTGCTGTATCTGTTCTTGGAGAAGCACTACGAGAAAGTCGAGTTGGTTTTTGTACGCCACCATACGGCTGCTCGGGAAGTTAGCGAGGAGGAGTTTTTCTACTCGCGGGAAACCGGCGGTACGATTGTTTCCAGTGCGCTGAACCTGGTGAATAAAATCATCGAAAAGCGCTATCCCGTTGGCCAATGGAACCTGTATGTGGCCCAGGCTTCCGATGGTGATAACTGGGACGATGACTCGAATATTTGCCGCGACTTACTGGTCAAACAGTTAATGCCGCAGCTTCAATATTACGCCTACGTTGAGATCACACCCCATGACCATCAGTCACTGTGGCATGAGTACGAAAGTGTGGTGAAAGAGTTCCCCGAACGCTTTGCCATGCGCCAAATCGTGGAGGCGGGCGATATTTATCCGGTCTTTCGTGAACTGTTTAAGCGCCGCTTAAGCCAGTCCTAGTGACCTTGTATACAGGTTAGTGACCGCGTGTAGAGGAGTGGGCTATGAGTGCGACCCGCAAGCGTAAGCCGATTGCCACCGGCTCTGATTGGAACTTCAGTGTACTGGAGCGTTTTGATGCGGAGCTGGCCAGGCTTGCTGATGAGTATCGGCTGGATACCTATCCCAACCAGATAGAAGTCATCACTACCGAACAGATGATGGATGCTTACGCCAGTGTAGGCATGCCGGTGGGCTATCATCACTGGTCGTTCGGCAAGCAGTTTCTGGCCGTGGAGCAGGCGTACAAGCGCGGCCAGATGGGGTTGGCCTATGAACTGGTGATCAATTCCGACCCCTGCATCGCTTATTTAATGGAGGAGAATACGCTGATGATGCAGGTGCTGGTGATGGCCCACGCCTGCTATGGCCACAACTCCTTTTTTAAGGGTAACTACCTGTTCCGCACCTGGACCGACGCCTCTTCAATCGTTGATTATCTGGTGTTTGCGCGTAAATATATCGCCAAGTGTGAAGAACGCCACGGCGTGCAGGCCGTTGAACAATTGCTGGATGCTTGCCATGCGCTGCAAAACTACGGGGTCGACCGTTATAAGCGTCCCTCGCCGATCTCAGCCGAAGAGGAAGCGAAGCGCCAGGAGGAGCGTGAAAGCTACCTGCAAACCCAGGTGAATATGCTCTGGCGTACCATTCCTGAGTCACCTATCAGCGATTCGCCGCTGGCAGCGGGGAGCCTGCATGCTGACGATGACCCGCTAGGCTTGCACAGCGGCGGTCACTATCCTCCTGAACCTCAAGAGAACCTGCTCTACTTTATTGAAAAAAATGCCCCGCTGCTGGCGCCCTGGCAGCGTGAAATCGTGCGGATTGTGCGCAAATTGGCGCAGTATTTTTATCCTCAACGGCAGACCCAGGTAATGAATGAAGGCTGGGCGTGCTTTTGGCACTACACGCTGATGAACCGGCTCTACGATGATGGCAATGTCGATGAGGGATTAATGCTGGAGTTTCTCCAGTCTCATGCGGCGGTCATTAACCAGCCAGCGTTTGATCATCCTCACTTCAGTGGGATTAACCCCTATGCCCTTGGCTTTGCAATCTTTATGGATATTAAACGGATCTGCGAAGCACCCACCGATGAGGATCGCGAGTGGTTCCCTGATATTGCAGGCACGCCATGGCGGGAAACGCTGGAGTTTGCGATGCGCAACTTCAAGGATGAGTCGTTTATCCAGCAGTTTTTATCGCCGAAAGTAATGCGCGACCATAAGCTGTTTTTGGTGGTGGATGACGATCAGGTGGAGACGCTTGAAGTCGCAGCAATTCATAATGAACAGGGCTACCGCCAGGTTCGCGAAGCGCTTGCGACCCAGTACGCGCTCTCTGTCCGCGAACCCAATATTCAAGTGGTCGAAGCGGCCATTCGTGGGGATCGCTCGCTAACACTTCATCACGTCCAGGATAGCCGCCGCCCGCTAGGCCGCAGTGTTTACCCGGTGATTCGCCATCTTCAGCAGCTATGGGGCTTCCCTGTTCATCTTGTCTCTTTGGAAGAGGGGCGGGTAACGCGGCGTTTTCATTGGCCGGTAGAGGATGAAAGCCCAGCTTCTTAGGTGCGAGTGTGCTTAAAACAAAACTACCCCGCTCAAATGGCGGGGTAGGGGTGGTTATACACTATCAGGTTTTAAATGCTTAAGCCTGAGCAGTCCAGGATTGGCACCAGCCAGAGGGTGCTACGCTATTCTCTGGAAATAGCTGGCAACCCTCAGTATCTGCATTAAAGAACATGCAGTTATCGCAGCGTTCGCCCTCTTCATAAGCGGGGTGATCGCTGGCTTCACTGGCATCTTCTACATAGTTAAGCGCTTGGGCGTTGCTTGCGGAAGGATCAAGGCGCGGCAGCTCTTGGGCGAAAGCAGTTTTAGAAAGAATGCCAGCTCCCAGTGGAAGGGCTGCAAGGCCCAACATGCTGTTGCGCATAAAGTCACGACGGCTCTTATTAGCCATGATTTCTCCTTATCGTCACGGTCTGACGTTTGGTCACGTTATCGGGTGGTTATCCACCTCTTTGTGCTCCGCATCATCTTATTAGCCGGAGCTCTCAGCTGCATCTGTTAATCAGCTATATTTTCCAACCAGCTATATTTTTTCATTCCTATACTTCAACTACATGCTAGCGGATGTATAAGGGTTGTGCGAATAGTGCAGCTTGAATAGCGACAATTGGTCACGCTGTGGCCGGGTGCTGCGCTCGCTTCCTCGTCGCTGCTATACTCTGCCCAGCTTTGATACTACTTTTATGACCATTTTCTCTTAAGGGGCGCGCCATGCAAAACGCAGTCATTTTAATCAATACCGATAAAGGCCAGGTTAAGGCAGTGGCCGAGCGCTTGGCCGATGTAGAGGGCATTAGCGAGGTGTACTCCACCTGTGGCCGCTACGACTTGGTGGCAATTGCCCGCACCCGTGATTTTGAAAGCTTGGCCGAATTGGTGACTGAGCGCTTGAACGCCGTGGAAGGTATTAGCGATACAGAAACCCTGAATGCCATGCAGGTTCACTCCCGCCACGATCTAGAAACGATGTTTTCATTAGGCTGGTGATCGGAACAGGTTTGCCGCCATTATTGTAGTTATAGTCGTTTAAGCGTGACATAAAATGATAAGCGCTCGTAAGCGCTAGCCAGGGAGTAAGAGTGTTGGGAATATCGCTTTCGAGCTGGCGTCGTCAAGGTCGACGCCTAGGCATCGCCGTGCTGTTTGTTGTGGTAGGCACAGGGCTGTGGGAGTTTCAGGAGCGCCAGCATAAAGATGCCTACACCTGGATGGGGGTGCCTACTTGGGAGGAGTTTCGCCCCACTACGATGCACAGAGTGCTGCGCAATGACGGCTACTTGGTGGGATGGTCTGATGTACGGGTCAATCCGCTGTGGGTAAGCTATCAGGTTGAAGCAGTGGAAGACTCGAGTATTGGCCCGCGGCCAAATTTTCAAGCCGATTGGCGCACGCTATGGCCAGTTGGCACAGACAGCTATGCCGGTAGCGGCTACGACCGGGGGCATTTAGCACCAAACTACGCCATTGCAGCGGTGCATGGGCGCAGCGCTCAGGTCGATACCTTCCTAATGAGCAATATGACTCCGCAACGGCCCAATCTGAACCGACAGCTCTGGCAGCGGTTAGAAGAAGCGGTGATGGATCACTTTGCGCCACGCTTTGACCGGTTGCAGGTGATTACCGGCCCCATTTACCCAGAACACTTTATGGATAACGTGTTCAACCGGGTGGGACTGGTCGAAGTGCCTTCGGCTTTTTACAAGATCATAGTGGCGCCGCACAACGAGGCACCATTAGCGTTAGCGTTCATCATGCCACAAGACGTTCGGGGCAATGAGCCGCTGGATGACTATTTGGTGACCATCGATGAGATTGAGGCACGCACAGGGCTTAACTTCTTCCCAGACTTAGCAACGGAAGTAGAGTCTGTATTGGAAGGAGAGTTGCGTATACAGGGGTGGGCACTTGAAGAAGTGGCACGACGTCCGGGCAGGTTCCAATAATCCGGGAAATGCTTCGAAAAAAAAGGGGGGACGAACAAGCATTTAATAGGGAGAGTAATGATGCGGACTGGCCCATGTAAGTCATGGTGCCCAGGAGAGGACTTGAACCTCCACGTCCATACGGACACTAGCACCTGAAGCTAGCGCGTCTACCAATTCCGCCACCTGGGCGCATCATCTAACGCTTGGATTAACTACTTACCGTTTGTGTTCGTATGGTGCCCAGGAGAGGACTTGAACCTCCACGTCCATACAGACACTAGCACCTGAAGCTAGCGCGTCTACCAATTCCGCCACCTGGGCGAACACAAACCTTGCCTAACACCTTACTGCTTATACCAATAGATAGCATAAAAGCAGTTTGGTGCCCAGAAGAGGACTTGAACCTCCACGTCCATACGGACACTAGCACCTGAAGCTAGCGCGTCTACCAATTCCGCCATCTGGGCAAGTGGCGCGTATAATACCGGGGTCATGGTTAAATGCAAGACCCCTTATGCGCTTTTTATAACGCAAATCGTATAAACTACGTCTAAGACGGTTGGGTGATTGAACGTGCAGCGCTATACTGCGCCTATGACTAAACAAAACCCTATTCATTTCAACCTATCAAGCGTTGAAATATCCAGCCCGCAACGCAACGCGTTTGCGCCTTTTTTATGCCTCTCGCAAATGACGCCATCAAGGATGTTGATCGCATGAAGTATTGGACGTTAAGTGATGATCCGCACGCCGAGCGCGAGGCGCATAAATATGGCAACCCGGCGCCAAGCAGGGAGTATTTGCTTGCAGCCTTAGAAAGCTATGGCAAGCCGATCACTCACGAAAATATGAGCCGCATGCTGGGGCTGGAAGACGAAGAACTTATAGAAGCCGTCAGGCGCCGCTTGGCGGCGATGGAGCGCGACGGCCAGGTGCTGCGTGACCGTCGTGGCGCCTATGCGCTGATCGACAAACTCGATTTAATCAAAGGAAAAGTCCTTGGTCATCGAGACGGCTTTGGCTTTTTACTCCGCGATGACGGCAAAAAGCCAGACCTGGTATTGCCCCCGCGCCAAATGCGCCGTGTCTTTCACGGAGACCACGTGCTGGCGCGCATTAGCGGACGTGATCGCCGCGGTCGTGATGAGGCGACCATTGCCGATGTGATTGCACGCAACACGCAAACCATCGTCGGCGTTTACCGGAGTAATACGCCTGAGTTTGGCATTTTGATACCGGAGAATCCGCGTATTACTCAGGAAGTGATTATTCCTCATAGCGCCTGCGGTGGCGCTAAAGATGGCCAGGTGATCTCGGCCAAAATCGTTCAGCAGCCGGCCACCCGTGTACAGCCAGTGGGTGAAGTGATCGAAGTGCTGGGCGAGCGTATGGATCCCGGTATGGAAATTGATATTGCGATTCGCAGTTACGATATTCCTGCAGAGTTTCCGCCTGAAGTGCTTGATCAGATTGCTGGCATTTCAGCGGAGGTGTTGGAAGAGGATAAGCAGCACCGCGTAGACCTGCGCGACGTACCGCTGGTTACTATCGATGACGAGTCTGCCAAGGACTTCGATGATGCGGTGTGTGCCTGGAAAACCAAATCCGGTAGTTGGAAGCTGCTCGTCGCCATTGCAGATGTTTCCCACTATGTCCGCCCAGGCACGCCGTTGGACGATGAAGGCCGCACCCGTGGCAACTCGGTCTACTTCCCTGGTCAAGTGGTTCCCATGCTGCCGGAGCTGCTGTCCAACGGGCTCTGTTCCTTGAATCCCCACGTGGATCGCTTAGTACTGGTGTGCGAAATGAATATTTCGCAAACCGGTGCGATTAGCCGCTACCGCTTCTACGAAGCCGTCATGAATTCCCACGCTCGTCTGACCTATAACAAGGTGGCCGCGATTCTCGACGAGAAGAGCGAAGAGGGTGAGGCGCTAAGGGCAGAGCATAGCGAGCTAGTTAAGCCGCTGAAAAATCTGGAAGAGCTTTACTACTTGTTGCGCGAAGCGCGTGCCGAGCGTGGGGCGATCGATTTTGATACCACTGAAACGGCCATCATCTTTAACGATGAGCGAAAAATCGAAAAAATCGTTCCGCGTAGCCGTAACAATGCTCACAAGCTAATTGAAGAGTGCATGCTGGCGGCCAACGTGGCGACTGCGCGCTTCCTGGATAAGCATGATTTGCCGGCGCTTTACCGTATCCACGAGCGACCGACCCCGGAACGGCTTGATAAGCTGCGCCTGTTCTTGAACGAGTTAGGCCTTGCTGTCGGCGGCGGTGATATGCCCACTCCGCAGGACTATCAAGCACTGCGTGAAACGATTGCCGACCGCCCTGACTTCGATATCATTCAGACGGTCATGCTGCGCTCGATGAATCAGGCGGTCTACTCACCGCAAAATGAAGGCCATTTTGGCTTGGCCTACCAAGCCTACGCCCACTTTACCTCGCCGATTCGACGCTATCCCGACCTGCTGGTGCACCGCGCTATTCGTTCGGTGATCCGAGGTCCGCGCCAAACCAACACGGTGCTGCGCGTAGAAGGCGCGCCGGTTGAGCCGCCCAGCAAGTGGTGTCCGTATACCTTTGAGCAGATGCTTGAGCTGGGTGAGCACTGCTCGATGACTGAACGCCGTGCCGACGAAGCCACTCGTGATGTAGAGAGCTGGCTGAAGTGCGAGTTTATGTCCGACAAGCTCGGCGAGACGTTCGAAGGTACCATCGCCTCCGTCACTCAGTTTGGTCTGTTTGTGCGTCTTGATGAGTTCTACGTGGAAGGCTTGGTTCACGTAACGTCGCTGCCTTCGGACTATTACCACTACGAAGCTGAGAAGCACCGCTTGAAAGGTGAGCGTACCGGCACGACCTACCGCTTGGGCGATGGTCTTACCGTCCAAGTGGCGCGTGTCGATATGGACGATCGTAAGATTGACTTTGGGCTGGGTGATGAAAAGCCGCGCCCACGCCGCCAGCCGCGTAAGAGCCGCGGTGGGGAAGAGGGTGCTAAAGGCGCTGGTGTTAAAGGTGAGAGTGGCAAAGCCGCTGGGGATAAGAAGTCCAATGGCGAGAAGCCCGCTACACGTCGCGGCCCACGCCGTACGCGCAACGGCCCACGCAAACCATCACCGAATAAGGGCTGAGTATGAAGTCGGCGTCTTCACGGCGGGGGCCCAAGACCCCTGATGGTTTGGATCAGGTATATGGCGTTCATGCCCTGCAAAGCCTGCTAGACAGGGGCGAGGCGCCCCGAGAGCTTTGGGTGCAGCAGGGGGCAGGGAGCCGTTTAAAGGAGCTTATCGCCCAGGCCCAGGCGCATGGCGCTCGAGTAAAAGAGCAGCCGCGAGATTTGCTTGATCAGCTAACCCAGGGGGCGGCTCATCAGGGAGTGGTGGCGTTTTGTCCGCCGTTAACGCCTGAAGGTGAAGAGTCGCTCTGGCTTAAGTTGCGCGCCTGGCCCTCGAATACACCACCGCTGTTGCTGATTTTGGATGGCGTGACGGATGTGCATAACTTTGGTGCCTGCCTGCGTAGCGCGGATGCCGCCGGTGCCCACGGCGTGATTGTGGCGAAAGATAAAGCCGCACCGCTCAATGCAACGGTGCGTAAAGTCGCTTGTGGCGCCGCCGAAGTGGTGCCGGTTTATCAAGTGACTAACCTGGCGCGCACCCTGGCCAAGCTAAAAGATGCCGGTGTCTGGATAACCGGTACGGCTGGCGAGGCAGAGGCCAGCGTCTTTGACATCGATATGACCGGCCCCACCGCGCTGGTGATGGGGGCGGAAGGCAAGGGTATGCGGCGTTTAACTCGCGAAGCCTGCGATAATCTTGCCAAGCTTCCCATGGCGGGGGAGGTCTCTAGCCTTAATGTCTCGGTGGCCACTGGTATTTGCCTGTTCGAGGCTGTTCGTCAGCGCCAGCTTGCAAGTTAACCGCCGTGCTACTAAGATACACGCGCCCGTTTGTTTGCAAACGGGTGTTAGCTGTCGTTGAAGTATTAGCTTTTGCTAAAATGAAAAGTTCTGTTTGATGCCCCTGTGGCCGCCTAGCGCGGTGGCGGAGCACTTCAGTTAACTCCTTGCTTCCCTGTCGTCGTTTATTGCGTTAAGCAATGGCACACAAAGGAAGCTGTCAAACCGCAAGGAGATCCCATGCGTCATTACGAAATCGTGTTTATGGTCCACCCGGATCAAAGCGAGCAGGTGCCGGCAATGGTCGAGCGCTACACCAGCATCGTTACCGAAAACAGCGGCACTGTGCATCGTCTAGAAGATTGGGGCCGTCGTCACTTGGCTTACCCGATCAACAAGATCCACAAAGCCCACTACGTGCTGATGAACGTTGAATGTACCGGCGAGACCCTCGACGAGATCGAGAATATCTTCCGTTACAACGACGCCATTATCCGCAGCCTGGTTGTTCGCTGCAAAGAAGCTGTTACCGAAGCTTCCCCGATGATGAAACCGGCAGAAGAAAAACGTCCGCGTCGCGAAGAAAAACCGCGCGCTGAAGAAGAAGAAACTGCCTGATTTTATTCACTGCACGTTTTAAGGAGCTAGTCCATGGCACGTTTTTTCCGTCGCCGTAAGTTTTGCCGCTTCACCGCTGAAGGCATCAAGCAGATCGATTACAAAGATCTGGACACGCTGAAGGCTTACATCACCGAAACCGGCAAGATCGTTCCAAGCCGTATTACCGGCACCAAAGCACGCTATCAGCGTCAGTTGGCGACCGCTATCAAGCGCTCGCGTTATCTGGCACTGCTGCCCTACTCCGATAGCCACCAGTAAGCGTTTAACGTGATGCTGGCACTAGCCCGATGGCTAATGCGGGGCACGCCTTACGCTGCAGGCGGGGCGGCCTTAGCAACGCTAGTGCCTTGGCTGTTCTGGTTAGGTGCAGCCATCGCCGCATTGATGACGTTGCGCAGAGGTTTTGCCCCTGCGCTACCGGTCATCATCGCTGCAGCACTACCGGCCGGTTGGTGGTGGGCTCAGGGTGATGTGATTCCGCTTGCTAGCTTACTGCTGGTTACGCTGATGGCCGTTATCCTGCGCGAGAGGATGCGTTGGGGGGAAACCTTGATTGTGGGGACATTGGTCGCCGCTGTCATGGTTCAACTCGGCATCTTCAGTCCGCCAGGTGGCACTGAGCTAATGCTTGAGCAGTTGCGAGAAGGTTCAGAAGAAGTGGATCGCATGCTCACGGAATTTGCCAATCAAGGCTACGACACTCAAACCATCGCTGCACTGGTGGTGGGGGGCGTAACCGGGCTTGTAGTGCTGTTGGCAGCCATAGTGTGCTTGGCACTTGCGCGGAGTTGGCAGGCTGGGTTGTACAACCCAGGTGGCTTTCGCGAAGAGTTTCACGCACTGCGCTTGACCCCTAAAGAGCTGGCCGTGCTGGTCGTCATTGGGGTGATAGGTATGCTGCTAGGCGCTCATGCGCTGGCGATGCTTGGTTGGATTCCGCTGTTGGTAGCTGGCGTTGCGTTAGTGCACGGGTTTATTGGAATAAAGGGGATGAACGGGCTGTGGCTGGTAGCATTTTATGTGCTACTGATCACGACCTGGCCCACGATTCTCATTGTGCTGCTGTTGGGGCTGATTGATACATTCGCGAACGTTCGCGCACGCCTTGCCCGCAGCAACTGACAAGAGGTTTACGAGATGGAAGTCATTCTGCTCGACAACATTGGTAAGCTGGGCGGCCTGGGTGACAAGGTCACCGTGAAGCCTGGTTATGGTCGTAACTACTTGGTGCCTTACGGCTTAGCCGTACCGGCCACCAAAGACAACATCGAAGCGTTTGAAGCACAGCGTGCTGAGCTCGAAGCGCAAGCCGCTGAGCGTAAGGCAGAAGCCGAAGCGCGCGCTGAGCAGCTAAACGACATCGAGCTGTCTTTGGTTTCCAAAGCAGGCGATGAAGGCAAGCTGTTTGGTTCTATTGGTCCGCGTGACCTGGCCGACGCGATTTCCTCTGCTGGCATCGATGTTGCCAAAAGCGAAGTCCGTATGCCGAATGGCCCGATTCGCCAAACCGGCGAATACGACATCGCCCTTCACTTGCACGCTGAAGTGGATGCCGTTGTACGCGTAGTGGTAGTTGCAGAGTAATTGAGCGAGTAATTAAGTTAGAGACGACGTAAAGTCGTTACTAACTGCAGCTAATACAGCTGCCTCAAAAGGCGCGGGGTTTCTCCCGCGCCTTTTGTTTTTCTGGTTATTCGCTATTTTGGGCGTTGCCAAAACTATCTAGCGAATCCCCGCTGGGTATTTTAAGACAACGCCTTGATCATGTTGGTAGTCGCGCTGTATGCGACTAAGATAAGCATCTTCACCGGCTACGCAGTAGTGTTTAAAGGAGCTCGCTATGCAGGACCAGCCTTCTGCTGATACAGAAACGGCAGCGTTAAAACTGCCGCCGCATTCATTAGAGGCGGAGCAATCGGTACTAGGCGGGCTCATGCTAGACAACCAGGCCTGGGATAACGTATCAGAGCGGTTGGTCGCTGATGATTTCTACCGCTATGAGCACCGTTTGGTGTTCAACGTGATGATTCATCTGGCTGAAGCCGGTCAGCCGCTGGATGTGGTGACGCTTTCCGAAGCGCTGGAAGCGCGTGATCACTTGGATACGGTCGGTGGTTTGGCGTTTCTAGCCGAACTTGCCCGTAATACGCCCTCTGCCAGTAATATTCGCGCCTACGCAGATATCGTGCGTGAGCGGGCTACGCTGCGCAAGTTGATCCGGGCGGCTAATCAAATTGCTGATAGTGCGTTTACTCCCCAAGGGCGCCCGGCTGATGAGCTGCTCAACGAAGCCGAGCGGTTAGTGTTTCAGATTGCCGAGGAGCGCCCCAAAACGGGCGGCCCCATTGGCATGAGCGATCTATTGACCAAGGCGGTGGATCGTATCGATGAGCTGTTTAATCTGAAAGGTGAAATGACCGGGCTATCCACCGGTTTTCGTGATCTGGATGAAATGACCACCGGGTTACAGCCATCCGACATGGTGGTCATCGCCGGACGACCCTCGATGGGTAAAACGACCTTTGCTATGAACCTGGTTGAACATGCGGTGATTTCAAGCGACAAGCCAGTCATGGTGTTCTCCATGGAGATGCCCGCAGAGTCGCTCATGCTGAGGATGCTATCGTCCCTGGGCCGAATCGATCAAACCCGTGTGCGTACCGGGCAGTTGGAAGACGAGGATTGGCCGCGTTTAACTTCTGCGGTCAACCTGCTTAAAGACAAACAGCTGTTTATCGACGATACCGCAGCCTTATCGCCTAACGAGATGCGCTCAAGGTTGCGCCGTGTGGTGCGTGAACATGGCAATATTGCGCTGGTCATGATCGATTATCTTCAGTTGATGCAGATCCCTGGTTTTAGCGAAAACCGCACCGGTGAGATTTCCGAGATTTCGCGCTCCTTGAAGGGGTTGGCGAAAGAGTTTAACTGCCCTGTGGTGGCCCTTTCTCAGTTGAACCGCTCCTTGGAGCAGCGCCCCAATAAACGCCCGGTGATGTCGGATCTGAGGGAATCTGGTGCGATCGAGCAGGATGCCGACGTCATTGCCTTCGTTTATCGCGATGAGGTCTATAATCCAGATAATCCCGACAATCAGGGGATTGCTGAGTTAATTATCGGTAAGCAGCGTAATGGCCCTATCGGCACGGTGCATATGGCCTTTATCGGCAAATATACCCGCTTTGAGGATTTGGCCCCGGATAGTTACGGCCAAGCGTTCGGCGACTAAGTAAATGATGACTGGTTTGTGATGACAGGCTAGTGATAAGTAGCTTGAGGATAGGGGGCGAGTTCGTATAATGCCTCACCCACGATATGTAAAAACGGGAGCAGCAAATGGCAGGTGGATTTCGGCGCGGTAACCGGCAGCGTCTTCCTAAGTTAGAAGGTCGCGGTGAGCTAGAGGCGATAGAGCGCGAAGGCCCTTTTAAAGAGTGGCTAGGTATGCCGGATCTTTATCGCTACCATTTAGTGGTCGCAGGCGAGAAGTATAGTTACCAGACTGAAGATGGTGAGCTGCCTGTGACGGTGGGTGATAAGGTCGTGTTCCGTTACAAAGAGACTAAAGGCGGTAACTGGATTGACCGCAATTCGCTTGGCAAAGCCATCGACCCCTCTGAATATCAATAATCAATTGATATCTTGACCTTCCGGTCAGGAACTCTCTTGCACTATTGGCCTCCTAGCTATTAATGTCTAGTTATTGCTTATTGTCATTACATTGCAATGACGGGGCAACAGAAATGTCACAGGGTACAGCCATGCTGTGCCCTAATGACATTCCGTCTGACATAAAGTATGAAATAGCCAAATAATAGGAGGGAACCATGGAGCTTAAGGATCTTAAGCAGTTTGTCGCCAATCACGACAATTTTGAAATTCGCGTGATTACCCATTCGGGCAGCCGTTTTTATCAGATTGAGCTGGAAGACGTTGAAGGCGAGCGCCATATGCTGACGCAGCGTACCAAGCCAATGCTGTTTCGCTCGCTGGACGATGCCTATATGGATCTCAAACGCGCCGGTATTCATCGTGCTTACCTGGTACAGCATGTGCCTCACGATGAAGTGATAGGCCGCGATGCGCACTATAGTGAGCCGCTCACATCGCGTATGCCGCTCGTTTTTTAACGCTGATCACACCCATTAACGTTTAGTCTGACGCTTTTCCCACCACTGCCCAAGCTGAATGCGGCGACGGGCAAAAAACCGGTAACCGGCATTCATTATGCCGTGTACTCCCGGCAAACATGAAAATTTCACCAGCCGCCGATAGCCCAACACTGCATAGAGGGCACGGCTGGCATCCATGCCGATATACCATTTCCCTTGACTATCACACAGGTGCAACTGGCCCATCATGGCATTAAAGTCCTGCCCATACGCCTGAGCGTTAAAATCATCGGCCTGGATATCGACCAGCGCGATGTGTTCCCGATGGCGATGCTTTTCCAGCCATGCGACTTCCTGTTGGCAAAAGGGGCAGTGGCCATCGTGAAATAGCGTAACTGGCGGTGCAGCATGTAGTGGCGTGTAGCGGCTCATGGTGACTCCCTTTTGGTATTAGCCGAATAACCTGCTGTGTGGCAGGGCTGCCCGTAGCCAGGCGATGTTTCCAATTGATCCAAAAAGTGCTCAGCCTGTTGGCGGATAGCCTCGCGCTTCTCATTGGCCATGCGGTTGAGGGAGCCGTAAATCAGCTTCATGCGAGGGTTCTTGCTCAGGTGCTCAACGTTGGTTTCGAGAAAGTGCCAGTAAAGGCTGTTAAAAGGGCAGGCTTTTGGCCCCGTGACCTGCTTGGGTGAGTAACGGCAGTGCTGACAATGGTCGGACATTTTGTCGATATACTTGCCCGACGCACAGTAGGGCTTCGAGCCCATTAAGCCGCCGTCGGCATGGAGCACCATCCCCAGCGTATTAGGCAGCTCTACCCACTCACTGGCATCGGCATAAACCGCCAGGTACCAGTCACATAGCGCCTCAGGTTTAACCCCGCACAACAATGCGAAATTGCCTGTGACCATCAGTCGTTGAATATGGTGGGCGTAGCTATTGTCGATGGTCATCTGAATAGCACGCTGTAGGCAGCGCATATCGGTATCCGCGTCCCAGTAAAACGCTGGCAGTTCGCGCTCAAAACCTAGCTGATTAGCACCCTTGTAGTTGGGCATCTGCGTCCAGTAGAGCCCGCGCACATACTCGCGCCAGCCAAGTATCTGACGGATAAACCCTTCCGCGGCGTTGATCGGCACGTCGCCGCCATAGTAACGCTGCTCGGCGGCTTCGCAGACTTCATGGGGCGACAGCAGGCCGATGTTCATCGCAGCTGAGAGGCGCGAGTGATACAAATAAGGTGCAGAGTCACTGATTGCATCTTGATAGTGGCCAAAATCAGCCAGTCCATGGTCTAAAAAATGGTGTAAATCCACCAGCGCTTGTCGACGAGTGACTGGCAGGTTGAAATTATCCAGAGACCCCATGTGGTCGCCAAAATGGCCCTTGGCATCGTTTAGCGCTTCTTGGGTGATCGCATCCTGACGATGTTGAGGTAGCTCAGGAAAATCCAGTTTGGCTTTGATAGGCTGGCGATTGTCGTGATCAAAATTCCATTTGCCGCCCACGGGCTCGTCGCCCTCCATTAAGTAGCCGGTACGTTTGCGCTGTTCTCGGTAAAAGTACTCAAGGCGCAGCTGTTTGCGGCCACTTGCCCACTGGCTAAAGTCATCGGGTGTAGTGAAAAAGCGCTCATCCTCAAGAAGTCGCCACGGAATCGTTGCGTTTTCGCGCTGCTGCATCGTCTCCCATAGCCGCCATTCGCCAGGTCGGGCAACGCGTATCTCATCGCAGCCATATTGTTGGGCGATGCGTTCAGCTTCTTCAATAAGGGAGTGGCAGTTATCCGCATCATCCAGCGCGCTGTAATGTACTTGAAAGCCCTTTTCGCGCAGTGCTTGAGCAAAGTGCCGCATGGCGGCCAAAAAGAGGCCAATTTTATGGATATGATGGGGCACATAGCGCGCCTCTTCGCCAACTTCACATAGTGCAACCACGGCATTGGCGGGCGCGTCTTGCAGCGTTGTGAGTGAAAACGAGAGCTGATCCCCGAGCACCAAAAGCAAAGGCTTGGACATAAGTTGGCCTGTAGTTATACAAATAATGCCGATAGTATAACTTTATACCGCCAGTTTGCCGAAAAGTGATAAGATTTAATTAATTGATAGATGTACTGAGTACCATCGTTATTTTTCAGGAGCACGAGTAATGACCGAGAATGTCGTCAAGGATCAGCCGGGCGAGGGCCGCCTGGCTCATGCACCCAGCGAGCATCCGCCGGTAGCGCGCGCCAAGGTGGGTGTTGTGCTGGCAAACCTGGGAACCCCGGATGCCACCGACTACTGGTCAATGCGTCGTTACCTCAATGAGTTTCTTTCTGATAAGCGCGTGGTTGACTATGCCGGTTGGAAATGGCAACCGTTGCTACAGCTGATTATTTTGACCAAGCGTCCCTTCTCATCGGGCAAGGCTTACCGGGGAATCTGGAATAACGAGAAAAACGAAAGCCCGCTGTTGACGACAACGCGTGCTCAGACCGAGAAGATGACCGCTCGATTAAAAGCGCTTTACGGTGATGATGTCGAAGTCGATTTCTGCATGCGCTACGGTAACCCATCGACGGAAAGCGTGCTGACGCGATTAAAGGAGAAGGGCTGCGAGCGAATCGTGTTTTTTCCGCTCTACCCTCAGTACGGTTCACCCACTACGGCGACGGCGAATGATCAGGCGTTTCGCACCCTGATGAAGGTGAAGTGGCAGCCTTATATACGTACGGTGCCCGCTTATTTTGAACATCCCGCCTACGTTCAGGCGTTGGCCAACTCGGTGCAAGAAGCCTACGACGGTTTTTCGACCCGGCCGACCAAGCTGGTTGCCAGCTACCATGGCGTTCCCGAGCGCTACCTGATGGAGGGTGATCCTTACCACTGTCAGTGCCAGAAAACGACGCGCCTGCTCCGCGAGAAGCTTGGTTTTAGCAAAGAGGAAGTGGATACCGCTTTTCAGTCGCAGTTTGGCCCTGAAAAATGGGTCGGCCCACAAACCGTTAAGCATGTGGCAGAACTCGCCAAGCAGGGGCATAAGCACATTGCGATTATGTCGCCTGCTTTCTCTTCCGACTGTGTTGAAACCCTGGAAGAGATCGAAGAGGAGATCCGCGATAGCTTTATGGAAGCAGGCGGCGAAACGTTCAGCTATATCCCTTGCCTGAATGATCGCGACGACCATATTGAGGCACTGTTAGCCGTCATCAATAATGAACTAGCAGGATGGCTATCGGCCCCAAACTCTAGTGTTTAGCTAGCTAGTTGTCATAACTGAAAGCTAATAGCAGCCGCCCTGCGAAATTAATCGCTGTGCGGCTGTTTGCGTTTAAGCGTTTGACTGGTCAGTCAAAACTGCCTGTTATATGGTGTACAACTTTAGAATCACTATTATTCAACGCTGGCATATCATTGGCAAAGCAAGTTGTCTAACCGCTAGCGGCTGTCTGGGTGGTGAGCCTTTCGTTCTTCAGGGGGTTTCGCTTGATACAATTTGCCGTGTTAATGGGTTTCGTGCTGGCGGCGCTATCGCCAATGTTAAACCACTGGTTTGGTCAGCGTACCAGTCTGGTTCTGGCACTATTTCCTGCCGGATTGGCGGCGTGGCTGGCACTGCAAGCGCCTGAGGTCATTGAGAACGGCAGCCTGCTTTTAGAGTGGCAGTGGGTGCCTTCCCTGGGGATCAGCCTCACCTTCTTGCTAGATGGCCTATCGCTGCTATTTGGGCTGTTGATTACCGTTATGGGCGCCTGTGTGCTGGTGTATGCCGGTGGCTACCTTAAAGATCATCCTGATATTGCCCGATTTCACATCGCCTTGGTCGCTTTCATGGTGTCGATGCTGGGGCTGGTATTAGCTGACGGCTTATTAACGCTATTTGTTTTTTGGGAATTGACCAGCATTACCTCCTATTTGCTGATTGGTTTTAACCACGCTGATATCAATGCGCGAAAATCAGCTCGGCAGGGCCTATTCGTTACCGTGGCGGGCGGGTTAGCGTTAATGGCTGGGCTGGTGCTGCTAGGGATTGCAAGCGGTAGCTGGTCGCTGGCGGAGATTCTAGACCAGGAGGCTGATCTGCGTGAGCATGCACTCTACACGCCGATGCTGATCTGTTTGCTGCTGGGAGCCTTCACCAAGTCGGCTCAGTTTCCGTTTCACTTCTGGTTACCCAACGCTATGGCCGCGCCGACTCCGGTATCGGCTTACCTGCACTCTGCCACCATGGTGAAAGCGGGTATTTACCTGCTGGCGCGTTTACACCCAGAGCTGGGCGGTACTGAGTTATGGGTCGGTGTTCTTTCCGTGGTTGGCGCGACCACTATGCTGGTAGGTGCATTTTTAGCGATTCATCACACCAATATCAAAAAGCTGCTCGCTTACTCGACCATCATGGCGCTAGGCACGCTGACGATGCTATTGGGCATCGGTACCGAGTACGCGATGACCGCATTTGTGACATTTCTTTTGGCGCACTCTCTCTATAAAGGGGCGCTGTTTATGGTCGCCGGTATTCTCGATCATGAAACCGGCACGAAAGATGTCACCCAGATGGGCGGGTTACGCCCAGTGATGCCGTTGACTGCCACCATTGCGTTGGTGGCTGCGCTTTCGCTTGCCGGCGTGCCGCCGCTACTCGGCTTTATCGGTAAAGAGCTGATGCTTGAATCAGTACTCGGCGCCGATAGTTTCCGAACACTACTGGTATTGTTCGCCTTTCTGGCCTCTGTTTTGACTATCGCGGTCGCCTTTATTGTGGCGTTACGTCCTTTTTACGGTCAACGTCACCAAACCCCGCTTGAGCCACATGAAGCTCCGCTTGGCATGCTGCTTGGGCCCGCATTGCTCGCGCTAGGGGCGCTCCTGTTAGGCCTGATGCCCGCTGTACTGGGTGCTGATGCGTTGTTAACGGCAACCGCCACGGCTATATCCGGGCAAACATTAGAGGTGGCGCTGTCGCTTTGGTATGGCATTAACGTCGCGTTGATAATGTCGATCGTTAGCCTTGGGTTAGGCTTTTTGCTGTTTAGGCGTTGGGACAGCGTGCGTGGCAAGCTCTTTGCCTTGGCACCTTTGATGCGTCATGGCCCCGAGGCGGGCTACGAAAGCATGATGAATGGCATTGTGCTCTTCTCCGAGTGGCAAACGCGGCTGCTCCAAAACGGCTACATGCGGAACTATATTTTAGTGATGTTAGCGACGCTTATTGCACTGATCGGTAATTCAATTCTATTACGCCATTCGCCTGTGTTTACCTTTGACCTGGATGTACGCTTTCACGAGGTGGTTGTGGCAGGCACCATGGCGATGGGGGCGCTATTTGCGACCATTACTCGTTCCCGGCTTGGGGCAGTAGTTTCCGTGGGAGCAATGGGCTTTTCTATTGCGTTAATTTTTATTCTGTTCAGTGCGCCAGATCTGGCAATTACCCAACTGCTGGTAGAGACCTTAACGGTTATTTTGCTGGTGCTCGTACTGTTTCGTCTGCCGCGCTTCTCTAATCTTTCCACCAGCTTGGAGCGCATACGCGATGGCGTGGTGGCTGCGATGATGGGTATTCTGATCTGCCTATTGATTATGACCTCGTGGAGCATTCAACAGTTTGAGCCTATTTCGACCTATATGATTGAAAACAGTGCGCCTTTGGCGTATGGCCGCAATATCGTTAACGTCATTTTGGTCGATTACCGTGCTCTGGATACCTTAGGTGAGATGTTCGTGTTAGCGCTTGCCGCCATCGGCGTTATCGCCATGTTGAAGCTACGTCATGGGGATGGGCGTCATGGTGAAAACGGCAATAGGGAAAACAATGGCGTAAAAAACGCCGATAGCAGCAAAGTGGCGGCCAAGGAGCCTTACGATGGTTAAGTCAGGCACGATTATTCTCAATACCGCCGCACGGTTTTTAATGCCGCTGCAGTTGATGTTTTCTATTTTCTTACTGCTGCGCGGGCATGACGAGCCAGGCGGAGGGTTTATTGCCGGCTTGGTTGCAGCGGGGGCCTTTACGCTCTATCTGTTTGCCTTTGGCGTTAGTGCCACTAAAGAAGTGCTGCGGATGGTCGACCCTCGCGATTTGATCGGTGTTGGCTTGCTACTGGGGATGATCTCGGTAGTGCCGGCCTGGTTTATGGGGCAGCCATTTCTGACCGCCCAGTGGTGGACTATCCCGGTTATTGACTTTAAAGCCTCCACGCCGCTGATTTTTGATATTGGCGTTTATTTCGCCGTGTTGGGCTCGGTCACTGGGATGGTGATGACGCTGATGGAAGTTGATAAGGATGAACCTTGAGTTAACAGGAGAGACAGCATGGAACCCTTAATGGCAGTGGCGATAGGTCTACTTTATGCGGCGGCTATTTTTATGATGCTGCGCCGCTCTATCGTTAAGCTGGTGATTGGCTTAATGCTGCTCTCGAACGCCGCCAATTTACTGATTTTTACCACCGCAGGCATGACCCGGGGTGTGCCGCCACTGATTGCAGAAGGCATGATGCTGCCGCCCAGCGGGGTAGCCGACCCCTTGCCTCAAGCGGTTGTGCTAACAGCCATTGTGATTGCCTTTGGGGTACTTGCCTTTGCCGTGGTACTGATTCGACGCGCCTACGAAGTCGTTAAGGCTGATGATCTCGATAAGATGAAGGATACTGATACGTGAGGCCTGAAGTTGCACTTCCCGTCCTCTTGCCCCTGCTGACCGGGGCCGTCTCCTTATTGTTTTGGCGCTCGCGTCCCATGCAGCGCTTTTTGGCGGTGGCAGGCAATGTTGCACTGCTGATTGTTAGCCTTTGGCTGTTTGTATCTACCTTGTCAGATGGCTATGTCACCATGCAAATGGGTAGCTGGCCAGCTCCCTTTGGGATTACCTTAATCGCCGATCTGTTAAGTGCGGTGATGGTATTGATGACCGCGATTATCGGTTTGGCGATGGGGGTTTATTCGCTGGCCACCACTGGCCGCGGTCATGAAAAATTTGGCTACTATCCGTTAATGCACCTGTTGCTCGCCGGGGTGATGGGGGCCTTCTTAACCGGCGATATCTTTAACCTCTATGTATGGTTTGAGGTAATGCTGGTGGCCTCTTTTGCGCTGCTGATCCTGGGGGGAGAGCGCGCGCAGATGGAAGGGGCGATTAAGTACGTCACCTTGAACCTGTTGGCATCGGTCATCTTCCTAACCGCAGTGGGGCTGCTGTATGGCATGGTGGGTACACTCAACATGGCCGACATTGCGCTGCGCATGGATGAAGCAGAGCACACCGGCATGGTGGAAGTGTTGGCGGTTATGTTTATGGTGGCCTTTGGTATCAAAGCCGCCGCCTTTCCGCTGTTTTTCTGGCTGCCAGCCTCTTATCACACCCCACCGGTCGCTGTTTCGGCGCTGTTTGCCGGTTTGCTCACCAAGGTGGGTGTGTATGCGATGTTCCGTGTCTTCACCCTGATGTTTGATCAAACCATGGGCTATTTACAGGAGATTATGTTCTGGGGCGCTGCCTTCACCATGGTAACAGGGGTGCTCGGTGCCGCCGCCCAGCACGAATTTAGGCGAATATTGTCATTTCATATCGTCAGCCAGATTGGCTATATGATCTTAGGCTTAGCCCTTTACACCCCTTTGGCGATCGCCGGTGGCGTGTTTGCCATCGTGCATAACATGGTGGTGAAGACCAATCTCTTCTTGATCAGTGGTATCACCCACCGTTTGCAGGGAACCTACCAGCTTAAAAAAATGGGTGGCTTGTACCGTGAGCGGCCTTGGTTGGCGGTTGCCTTCTTTCTTTCTGCCTTCTCGCTGGCGGGGATACCGCCCCTGTCAGGCTTTTTTGCCAAATTCGTGATAGTGCGTGCGGGCCTGGAAGTTGAAGCCTATGTGGTGACCGGTATTGCTCTGGCGGTGGGATTAATGACGCTCTATTCCATGGTGAAAATTTGGAATGAAGTGTTTTGGAAGTCGTTACCCGAAGATAATCACGTGCCAGAGACCGCCACACCCACTGGCGATGACGGTCGGTTGTTAAAGCCCAGCCTGTGGATGATGTATTTGCCCGTTATGGTGTTGGCGTTATTTTCTCTGCTCATTGGTGTGCTTGCAGAGCCAATTATGTGGGTGATGATGGGTATTGGTGATCAACTGTTTGAACCCTCGGGGTATATCGAAGCCGTATTGGGTGCTTCAGCCAGTGCAGACGACGTGCTGCTGCAGCCAACGGGGGCGGAAGATCAATCTGAGGCGGACGCCGGGGAGGCAGCGCGATGACGGGAGCCATTTGGAACCTACTGCTAGGCCTTGCTTGGGTACTGTTAAGCGGTGATTTTAGCGGCTTAAACCTCCTTGTCGGGCTAATATTTGGCTACATCACGCTGATACTCATCGAACCCCAGCTTGACGCTCTAAAAGGCTATCCGGCGCGTGTACCGCGTTTTATCGGCTTTGTTGGTTTTTTTCTAAAAGAGCTTGTTCAAGCCAACTTGCGTGTCGCCTTTGATATTGTCACTCCTCCTTGGCATATGAAGCCTGGGGTCATTGCGATGCCGCTTTCTGCACGCACCGAAATGGAAATTACCATGGTGGCTAATCTCATTTCGTTGACACCCGGCACGCTGAGCCTGGATGTGTCGGATGATCGTAAGGTGCTGTATATCCATGCGATGTTTTTAGACAACGAGGAAGAGCTGCGGCGCAATTTAAAAGAGATGGAGCACCGGGCTTTGGAGCTGTTTCGCTAATGGATACCGTTATTCTTATCAGCCAGGTGATTATGAGCGTGGCGCTGATCCTCACCTTCGTTCGCGTAGTGCGTGGCCCGAGTCTGCCTGACCGCGTCGTGGCTTTAGAGCTTTTTTCCACCACCGTAGTGGGGCTAGTTGGGGTTTATGCGATTAAGTCGGATGTAGCTAGTTTTCTGGATGCCGCCATTGTGATTGCTCTAATGGGGTTCTTGGCAGCCATTGCGTTTGCGCGCTTTTTGGAAAGGGGAGGCCCGCGGGATGATTGATTTCATAAAGGGCGCATTAATTATCGGTGGCGCGCTGTTTATGCTACTTGCCTCCGTTGGATTGCTACGGCTGCCCGATTTGTTAACGCGTATGCATGCCACCACCAAGGCTGCGGCGTTAGGCGTTATCTTAATTATGTTGGCAGCTGCTATGCACTTTGCAGAAGTGGGAATCGTGGCCCGCTCATTTGCCATCATCGTTTTTATCCTGATGACCGCCCCCGTGGCGGCCCACGTGATTGGCCGTGCCGGGTACTTTGTTGGCTCCAAGCTGTGGAGCGGTACCGTAAAGGATGAGTTACGCCCGAACTATGATCCCTTAACCCATGAGCTTAAAAGCGGCCTGGAGACCCAGGAAAACGCCAAGCGCCAACCCCGCGAGACGGATCCGGACTAGCCTTGCGGCCTCCGCTGCTTTGTCGACCACTATTGAGCCACCTTCGGGTGGCTTTTTTGCGTCTGGGGCAGGCATGCCAAAAACATGTCTAATGAGTTCAACCAAAGCAAAGTGTGTATAATAAAATAATGTACAATAATTGTACTGTATAAGATAATGTGTTCATGTTTTAAACCAAGCCAAGCGGACAGTGTGATCAACCGTGACCATGCGACGCAAACAACATCTCCCGCAGAAAATTTGTGCTCATTGTCAGCGGCCTTTTGACTGGCGGAAAAAATGGGCGCGCTGCTGGGACGAGGTGCGCTACTGCAGCGAGCGGTGCCGCCGTAGTGCTAGGCAGTCAGGGCATCAAAGCACCTCAAGGAGGCACAAGCATGTACAGCACGATTGATATTGTCTGGTTGCAAGATGATCTGCGCATTGCTGACAATCCTCTTTTGCATTTCGCTTCTCCCCCTAGCTTTCTGCTGTGTCTCTATGTGTTAGACGAGCAGTGGTTATATCCATTGTTTGATGGTGAATCGACACCGCGCATCGGGCCTGCGCGCTTGCGCTTTTTATGGCAAAGCTTAATGGAGCTACGCGGTGAGCTTCTAAAGCGCGGCAGCGACCTGCTGGTACGGATTGGTAAGCCCAGCGATGTGGTGATTGAACTGGCTTCAACGCTAAACGCAAGACAGGTACGCGTTGCTGACCATGCAGGAGTTGATGAAACTGCGCATATTCAGGCGGTTCAGCAAGGCTTACCCAGTCAGACGGCACTCGAGTGCATAGAGAGTGGACGACTCATTGATCGGCAGTCATTACCTTTTGAGTGCGAAGCGTTACCTGCGAGCTTTTCTTGCTTTAGGCGTAGCGTGGAGCATGAATGTACTGTCCCAGTCAGCCGCTGCGCCCCTGTAACGCTGCCTCCCTGGCCGGAAGCGGCAAGAGGATTTCCGCCGCTCAAAGCGGTCTGTGAGCAGAGCGCTACTTGGCATCCCGATTCTCGTCAAGGTTATGCCTATCGGGGAGGAGAGTCAGCAGCACATGGGCGCCTGAAAGATTACTTGTGGCGTCAACAGGGCGGTGAAACCTACAAGAAGACCCGCAACGGGCTATTGGGAGCTAATTTTTCAACCCGAGTCTCACCTTGGCTGGCGCGTGGATGCCTGTCGGCTCGCCAAGTCAATGACGCGGTGAAGGCGTGGGAAGCGGAAAATGGCAGTAATGAATCGAGCTACTGGATTACCTTCGAGCTACTCTGGCGGGAGTATTTTATTCGCGCCGCTCAGTTGGAAGGTGAGCAAATGTTTGGCTCCCGCCAGACTGACAAGCCGTGTGCCGTTTTCGATGCCTGGCGTAACGGCACGACGGGGCTGCCGTTTGTAGATGCCGCTATGCTGGAACTTCGTCACACTGGGTGGCTATCCAATCGTGCCCGGCAAAACGTGGCCAGCTTTTTAGTTAAAGACTTAAAGGTAGATTGGCGTTTGGGGGCGTTATGGTTTGAGCACTGTCTGATTGATTATGACGTGGCCAGCAACTGGGGCAATTGGCGCTATATTGCTGGTATCGGACGTGATCCACGTCAGGATCGCTATTTTAACGTATTAAAGCAGGCAGGGCATTACGATCCCCAGGGGCTTTATGTTGCTCATTGGCTTAAGCCGCTTGAAAAGCTTCCTCATGGTTTAGCGCGTCATCAACCTTGGCGTGTAGACCCCACGGCGTTTAAGCCTCCCTGCGTTGAGCCCGAGCAGTGGGAGCGCTGGCTGATTCCGAGCTTAGAAGTGCAAGAAATCGATGAAATGAGTAGTCATGACGTTGATTTAAGGGCTAAGACGCTATGATGTTGGGGATTAGCGAGCGCCGCCTGTCGTGGAGTCTTGGACTTGCTGGGCTCATTCCATTTATCACAGGCGGCGTACTGGCATGGTCAGCGCCATTAGGATGGCAGGCAACCGCTATTAATGGTTTTGTTTACTATAGCGCTGTTATTTTATCGTTCTTGGGCGGTGCGCACTGGGGAAGTGCATTGCATGTACTTCAACCCAGCAGCCGCTGGCGATTACTTTTAGCCATGCTACCGAGCTTAATCGCATGGCCTGCACTGCTGCTTAATGTTGGCGCTGGACTTTGGGTACTGCTGGCTGGGTTTATTCTGATGGGTGGCTACGATTTTAGTCGTGCAGGTCGGGATGGCTTTCCCAGCTGGTATCCGGTACTGCGTGGCTTTCTTACTGTCGTAGTGGTGCTATTACATGTTGTTGTTTTAGTGCGCCTGAATGGGTAAGGCTAGTATCCGCTGCTTTTCTGGGCCATTATCATGCCAATGCCATGGATTGCCGAGAGAATGATGCTATGTCTTTGAAAGTTAATGGGTCAGCAAGCAGGCGTTCTGCTTTGTATGCAACGTTTTTACTTGCCGTGGGTGCGCTGGCACTGTGCAGTGGTCGGGTGCAAGCGAACCCTCAACTGATGTCAGAAGTAGACACCCAGGCTGCCACTGAGGTTAGCTACGCTAATTTCCAACAATGGCTTCGAGATTTTCGCCAGTACGCTGCTGGACAAGGGATCAGCGAAGCGACACTGAATAAAGCGCTGGATGGCGTTCGCTACCGTGAACGAGTGATTGAACTCGACGGCTACCAGCCCGAATTTGTCCGGCCTATTTGGGAGTATCTGGATACCGCGGTGTCCTCCACGCGCATTACTAACGGTCAAGAAAAGCTGGCTGATCACCGTAATACCGCGCAGCAAATGGAGCAGCGCTATGGGGTGCCAGCCGAGATAATCGTCGCCATCTGGGGCATTGAAAGTAACTACGGCAGTAATTTTGGTGATTTTTCGACCTTGGAGTCCCTTGCCACGCTGGCTTACGATGGCCGACGCCGTGACTTTGCCCGAGGTGAACTGCTCGCGGCATTACGTATTATTGATCAAGGTGATATCGCCGCTGAAGACATGAAGGGCTCATGGGCTGGGGCGATGGGCCATACTCAGTTTATTCCCAGTAGCTTCGAAGCCTATGCCGTCGATGGCGACGGCGATGGTCGACGCGATATCTGGGACAGCATTCCCGATGTCATGGCGTCAACGGCCAACTATCTTGACCGAGCAGGATGGCAAAGCGGTCAGCCCTGGGGGGTTGAGGTACGCCTGCCCGAAGGGTTTGATTACGCCCAGACTGAGCGGCGCAGCAGTGCCGAGTGGCGTAACCAAGGCGTACAGGCGCAGCAGGGCGAATTGCCGAACTTTGATAGCGCCGCCATTGTGATACCCGCTGGCGCTAATGGCCCTGCATTTTTGGTAGGCGCTAATTTCCGTGCGATCTTGCGCTATAACAACGCCACCAGTTATGCGCTAGCCGTCGCGACTTTAGGCGATGCGATCGCCGGACGCGAAGGGATTCAGCACAGCTGGCCGCGTGATCAAGCGCCACTCACCCGAGACGATGTGCAAGAACTTCAGCGCGCATTGAACCGGGTAGGATACTCAGTAGGTGGCGCGGACGGCGTGATGGGGCCCAACACTCGGCAAGGCCTGCGGAACTTTCAGCGTGATCAAGGGTTAATACCGGATGGGTTTGCGACCCAGGAACTGCTCGAACAGTTGCGTCAGCGTTCGCAGTAAGCAGTATTAAAGTTGCTTCTACTTTCCAAGGATGACGTTATGCAATTGATGGGTAAGATGTTTCTTAGCAGTGTGGTGTTAGGAGCCATGCTGTCTGCTCCCACGACAATGGCAGATGATGATCAGGTATTCGGCTGGGTTGAAAAAGCTACCCTGCAACCCTGGGATATCGAGGTAAAAGCCAAGCTTGATAGCGGAGCATTAACCTCCTCACTAGACGCCCGCGATATAGAGATGTTCGAGCAGGATGACGAGGAGTGGGTGCGCTTTCGTTTGAAGCTTGAAGATCAAGGAAGTGGAGAAGTATTCAGCGACCAAATTGAGCGGCCGCTTTATCGAGAATTGGCTGTTCGCGGAGCAGGCGGCCGTGACGAGCGTCCTGTGGTGCTGCTGGAAGTTTGTATGGGCGATACCATTTACGAAGAGCAGTTTAGCCTACGCGACCGTGAAGAGATGAACTACCCGCTGCTGCTGGGGCGCCGTACCATTAGCCACCTTGGCTTGCTGGATGTGCGTGAAACCTTCTTGCAGGAGCCCGAGTGTGGGGAAAACGCCACCGTTGTTCCCCATGACCCGGAAGATGAACAGTCCTAAATTTCATATCGAGAAACGCTCAAAACAGCCGTGATAGAAGCGCGGTCACGGCTGTTTCAACGCGTAGAATGCGCGGGCCAAGATGCATGCCCTCGCAGCCTGCTAGCATTAGTTGCTCTACCTCCCAAGCAATAAAGCCGCCCTCTGGGCCTACCAAGAGTAGGGTAGGTTCACTTATGTCTCTTGGGCAGGCGTTGGGCATGCCAGGATGGGCTACCAGTCCGCGACGTGCACCGAGTAAGCCAGGCAGTTGCTGCTCCAAAAAAGGACGAAAGCCTTTGCTAAGGGTGACCGATGGTAGCTGGGTATCGCGAGCTTGCTCTAAGCCGAGTACCAAGTGCTGGTGGATTTTATCCGGGCGTAACTCAGGGGACTGCCAATAGCTCTTCTCAACCCGTTTAGTATGTAGCAGGGTGATCTCTTTGACGCCTAGTGCCGTCACATGCTCTAACGTACGCGCTAACATACGGGGGCGGGGCAGTGCTAATACCAAATGTACGGGTAATGGCGGCGGCGGTGGCTCGTCAAGGTTTTCAAGTTGAAAATACGCGCGCTCAGTGGTGAGCTCTTTTAGCATCGCCTTACCCATCGCGCCGCCTTGCACACCCACGGTGAGCAGGTCGCCGGGCACCGCGCGGTGGACATCGTGAAGGTGTGCTAGTCGACGTGGATCGGTGATGCAGGCGTGGCCATCGTCGGTGAGATCGTTGGGATCGAGCAGAATCAAATTCATAATGATGGTCTATTGGTCACAGAATTAGCGCAGTACGGCTACCAAAACTATCAAGGTGGCTTGCATAGGCGCGTGGTGCAGGCACAATACCAGTAACGGGAATAAAAGCCCCTATCGCGTTTAAGGAGATGCGCCGTGCGCGTAATTCGCAAATATGCAAACCGCAGGTTGTACGATACTCAGCAGAGCCGTTATGTAACGCTGGAAGACCTGCGCCGTTTAATCATCGAAGAAGAACCGTTTAAGGTGGAAGATGCCAAAAGCGGAGAAGACCTAACGCGTACTATTCTGCTCTCTATCATTATCGAGCAGGAGCAGGCGGACAGCGAAGCGGAAGTGTTTTCTAACGATCTGCTGGCGCAATTAATCCGTGTTTACGATATGACCTCACCGCTGCCGCTGTCACGTTATCTTGAACAGGGTACGCAACTGATGCTGGAGCAGCAGAAACGCCTGCAGAGCCAGTGGAAGCAGGCAATGCGTAACACGCCGTTGGAGTTTATGCGCGAGCTAACCGAAGAGAACATGCGGTTTTGGCAAAAGACCTTGAACCAGCCTGGTCAAGCCGACGACTCGGATAACGCGGAGCCCCATGAAGGCGATAGCAGCGACGCCAGTAATGATAACAAACCCTCCTCCTGACCCACTTGGTGCTGCGCTGTGGCATAATGCCGCCGATATACGCTCTCCCGTTTGAGAAGGATGCACATGAAGGTTTTGATGATAGGCGGCGGTGGTCGCGAGCACGCTCTGGCGTGGAAATTGGCGCAATCTACCCAGGTTGAGCAGGTATTTGTCGCCCCCGGCAATGCCGGTACCGCGACGGAAGCAAAGCTGACTAATGTAGCGATTGCTGCAACGGATCTCGACAGCCTTGTCGCTTTTGCTCGTGATGAGCAGATTGACTTAACTGTGGTGGGCCCGGAGGCCCCCTTGGTAGAAGGCGTTGTTGATCAGTTCCAAGCAGCCGGTTTAACTATCTTTGGTCCTACTCAAGCCGCCGCCCAGTTGGAAGGTTCAAAATCTTTTACCAAGGATTTCCTGGCTCGCCATGACATTCCTTCGGCTGACTACCAAACGTTTACTGAAGTAGACCCTGCGCTTGCCTATTTAAGCAAAATGGGCGCGCCGATTGTGATTAAAGCGGATGGGTTGGCTGCGGGCAAGGGCGTCATTGTGGCACTGAGCGAAGTTGAAGCTGAGGCTGCCATTCGCGATATGCTTGAAGCCAATGCCTTCGGCGGTGCAGGCGCTCGTGTGGTCATCGAGGAGTTTCTGGAGGGCGAGGAGGCAAGCTTTATTGTCATGGTGGACGGCGAGCATGTCGTCCCCATGGCCACCAGCCAAGACCACAAGCGCGCCTATGATGGTGATACCGGCCCTAATACCGGCGGTATGGGTGCCTATTCGCCAGCGCCGGTGGTCACTCCCGACGTTGACGCACGTATCATGGAGCAGGTCATTCTGCCCACCGTGCGTGGCATGGCCGCAGAGGGCAATGCCTATACCGGGTTCTTGTATGCAGGTCTGATGATCGACGCAGCGGGCAACCCCAAGGTTATTGAGTACAACTGCCGCTTTGGTGATCCTGAAACCCAGCCGATTATGCTGCGCTTAACCTCTGATTTCGCTGAGCTGTGCTTAGCGGGTGCCGAGGGGCGCTTGGCCGGGCAGCGCTGCGAATGGGACTCTCGCGCAGCGGTAGGTGTGGTACTCGCTGCCGGTGGTTACCCTGGCAGCTACCGCAAGGGCGATGTGATTCGCGGCTTAGCAGTGGCTGAAGAAACGGGCTGCAAAGTGTTTCATGCCGGTACCGCGCAAAATGCTCAAGGTGATATCACCACGGCAGGTGGCCGCGTGCTATGCGTGACGGCATTAGGCGATAGCGTATCTGCGGCGCAGCAGCAGGCGTACCGGGGCGTTAATGCTATTCACTGGGATGGCGTCGAATGTCGGCGTGATATCGCCTTCCGGGCGATTGCCCGAGAGGAGTAAATACGCCTTACGCTAAGCTAATACTGACGAGGAAACAGGCATGGAGCGTATCAAGCTAGATTTTCCCGCTGAAGCGGTCATTCATCGTCACCCTTTGACGGTACGGGTAACCGATATGAACTATGGCCGCCACTTGGGGCACGATGCGCTGGTATCCCTGCTCCACGAGGCGCGTATTCAAGCCTTCGCGGCCCTGGACCTGCCCGAGTGGGATATGCATGGGTATCCTTCGGTGGTCGCTGATCTTGCCGTTCAGTATCAAAGTGAAGCGCGCTGGCCCGATGCGTTAACGATTGCCACCGCTGTGCCCGAGCCCCAGGGCAAAGCGTTGACTATTTATCAGCGCATCTATCAGGCAGATTCTCAGCAGGTAGTCGCTACCGCACGGGTCAATCAGCTACTGATCGATCTTGCTACTGGGCGTCCTATCGAAGTACCTGAGCAGGTTAAACAAGCGCTTTCCCACGCGAGGTATGGCTGATGTCTCGGGAGTATCCGATTATCGCGGTAACCGGTTCCTCTGGGGCGGGTACCACTACCGTGAAGCGCAGCTTTGAGCGCATGTTTCTGCGCGAAGATGTGCATGCAGCAATGGTCGATGGCGATGCATTTCACCGCTATACCCGTGATGACCTGCACCGCATATTCCGAGAAGAGCCAGAGCGCAAAGACGAACTTTCGCATTTTGCCGTAGAGGCGAATTTGCTGGATCGCCTGGAAGGGTTGTTTAGTGAGTATGGCGAACACGGTTCGGGCACTTTTCGGCACTATATCCACGCTGAAGATAAACAGAAAATTGAAGCAGGTTGCCGGGTTGGCACTTTCACCGAGTGGCAGTCGCTGCCTTGTGGTACCGACCTGCTGTTTTATGAAGGCTTGCACGGTGGGCTGGTCACTGAAGAGTACGACATTGCCCGCCATGTGGATCTTTTGGTCGGTGTTGCGCCAACCATGAATCTTGAGTGGATTCAAAAGATCGACCGTGACACCAAGCTGCGTGGCTACTCACAAGAAGCAGTCATCGATACTATTCTGGGTCGGATGGATGACTATGTACGTTACATCCAGCCGCAGTTTTCGCGTACCCACATCAATTTTCAACGTGTGCCCACCGTCGATACCTCTAACCCCTTTGAAGTGCAGGATATTCCCACTGACGCTGAGTCGTTCGTGGTCATTCGCTTTCGGGATCCTTCCACAGTTGATTTTCCTTGGCTGTTGGCGATGATTAAAGACTCGTTTATGACTCGCCCGCACACGTTGGTGGTGCCGGGGGCGCGGATGTCGCTGGCGATGGAGCTGATTCTTGCCCCCTTGGTTAGGCACCTTCTTGCCCAGAGGCGCTTCCGTTAATAGGCCGCGAGCTGAAGCTACCACCCACCAGTGCAATCATCCGGCTGGCAGAGATAATTCGATACTTAAGTGAAAAGTAGCTAATGAAGGAGAGCTGTATGGATTGTCTGTTTTGCAAAATCATTAACCGTGAAATTCCCGCTGATATCGTTTACGAAGATGAGCACGTGTTGGCATTCAATGATATTAACCCCCAGGCACCGACTCACCAGCTAATCATTCCCAAAAAGCATATCGCGACGCTCAATGATATCGATGAGGCTGATCTTGCAACGATAGGGCGGCTGCAGTTTACCGCCGCCAAGCTTGCCCGCGAGCAGGGCTTTGCTGAAGATGGCTACCGCGTGGTGATGAACTGCAACGAAATGGGTGGACAAACGGTCTACCATATTCACATGCATTTAATGGGTGGGCGCGCATTCACATGGCCTGCCGGTTGAAATCAGCAGACTGCTACCGCAAGTCAACGGAGTGTTGCCATGGATCGTCAACAGAGTCGTTCCGATCGCCTGATTCATCAGTTTGATGCCGTTCTACGGACGCTTATGCCGCACGCTGCTCCGCCGCAGCGCACCAGCCCTGCTGAAGGTGTGGCCGAGGGAGAGCTCGACGATCACGAGCGTCGCCATGCCGCAGGTTTGATGCGGATTAACCATACTGGTGAGGTGTGTGCCCAAGCGCTGTATCAGGGGCAGGGCGTAACCGCTAAACTTCCTCATGTACGTCATCAGATGGAGCAGTCGGCGCTGGAAGAGATCGATCATCTAGCTTGGTGTGATGAGCGTCTAGGGCAGTTGCAGAGCCGAACAAGCTACTTAAACCCGCTGTTTTATGCCGCTTCCTTTGGCATTGGCGCGGCCACTGGTGCGGTCAGTGACCGTATTAGTTTGGGGTTGGTCGCCGCCACCGAAGAGCAGGTAGGCAAGCATCTTGATTCACACCAACACTCGCTACCCCGCGGCGACAACCGCTCTCGCGCCATACTGCGCCAGATGGCCATTGATGAAGCCCACCACGCTCAGCTTGCCTTAGAAGCGGGTGGCGTTCGCTTTCCGGCCCCGGTGAAGTGGGGCATGCGTCTGGCCTCTAAGGTGATGACTAAAAGCGTCTATCATCTCTGATACATATTCACGCGGCATAATGGGATATGCGGCGCTGTTTTAAGGAAAGTTATTACCAAGGAGAGGAGTGAAACCATGCTAGGCAATGCGGTGCTGTTTTTCATTATTGCGATCATCGCGGGAGCGGTCGGTTTTTCTGGCATTGCCGGGGCGGCTTCCACCATTGCGCAAATTTTGTTTGTGCTGTTTCTTATTTTGTTTATCGTTTCATTTTTAACTGGCCGCAGACGTTAGGGTTGTCCACGGCGCCAGTGCAGTTACCAACCAAAAGGCCCCGCAGAGCGGGGCCTTTTGCTGCCAACATACTGCTAATTGTTAGGCATCAATGCGCTTATACTTCATACGCTTAGGCGTATCGTTACCCACCCGCTTTCTATGATCCTCTTCGTACTCAGCGTAGTTGCCTTCGAATAAGACCACCTCAGAGTCGCCCTCGAAAGCCATAATGTGCGTGGCGATACGATCAAGGAACCAGCGATCATGCGAGATCACCATGGCGCAGCCCGGGAAGGCCAGAAGCGCGTCTTCCAGTGCCCGCAAGGTTTCGATATCCAGGTCGTTAGAAGGCTCATCGAGCAGCAACACGTTAGCGCCTTGCTTGAGCGTTTGGGCGAGCTGTAAACGGCCGCGTTCACCACCGGAAAGCTCCGACAAACGCTTCTGCTGGTCGTTACCCTTAAAGTTAAAGCGACCCACATAGGCACGCGAGGAGACCTCGTAGCCGTTAATGTTGAGGATGTCTTGACCATCCGAAACGGCTTCCCAGACGCTCTGCTTGTCGTCCAAGCCGTCGCGTAGCTGTTCGACGTAGGCGATATCGACCGTTTCACCGACGACAACTTCGCCTTCGTCTGGCTGCTCTTTACCGGTAATCAGTTTGAAGAGCGTCGATTTACCCGCACCGTTACCACCGACAATGCCGACAATCGCACCCTGGGGAATGGTGAAGGAGAGGTTCTGGTAGAGCAGCTTGTCATCGAAGCGCTTGGCCACATCGCGAAACTCAATGACGTTATCGCCTAGCCGCGGGCCAGGCGGAATGTAAATTTCATTGGTCTCATTACGCTTTTGGAAATCGCCTGACTGCATCTCTTCAAAGCGGTTAAGGCGCGCTTTGCTTTTGGCCTGGCGGCCTTTGGCGTTACTGCGCACCCACTCAAGCTCTTGCTTGATAGCTTTCTGACGCGAGGCTTCCTGCTTGGCTTCCTGATTCAGTCGCTGATCTTTCTGCTCCAGCCACTGGGAGTAGTTACCCTCAAAGGGGATACCTTGACCACGGTCAAGCTCCAGAATCCAACCCGCCACGTTGTCTAGGAAGTAGCGGTCGTGGGTGATCGCCACGACTGTGCCGTTGTAGTCGTGCAGGAAGCGCTCAAGCCAAGCTACCGACTCTGCGTCTAGGTGGTTAGTAGGCTCATCAAGCAGCAGCATATCAGGGCTGGAGAGCAGTAAGCGACAGAGGGCTACACGACGACGCTCACCACCCGAAAGATTGCCCACTTTGGCGTCCCAGGGGGGCAGACGTAGGGCTTCTGCAGCCACTTCAAGCTTACGCTCCAGGTTGTGAGCGTCCGCGGCTTCAATAATATTTTCAAGCCTGGCCTGCTCGCTGGCTAGCGCATCAAAGTCAGCGTCGGGCTCTGCGTAGGCCGCATATACACCATCCAACTTCTCCTGCGCCTCTTTAATCTCCCCTAGCGCTTCTTCGACGGTGTCGCGGACGTTTTTCTCGTCGTCTAGCTGCGGCTCCTGGGGAAGGTAGCCAACATTGATGCCGGGCATCGGACGAGCTTCACCTTCAAACTCTTTATCGACACCGGCCATAATACGCAGCAGTGTGGATTTACCCGAACCGTTAAGCCCCAGCACGCCAATTTTGGCGCCAGGGAAAAACGAGAGCGAAATATCTTTGAGAATTTGTTTTTTGGGTGGCACAACTTTGCCAACCCGGTTCATGGTGAAAACGTATTGCGCCATGGAGATCCGTTAAGTTGTTGAAAAGAAAAAGCAACAGCAGCAGGCTACTGGCTCTTAGTACTAACTGTTATTACTGACCAGGGAGTGATGATAGTGGTCTGCGCCAGGAAAGGCTAGGAGCGTATAATTAGCTGGCCTGCTCATCCGCTGAGAAGGCCGAGCCACTCAGGGCTTACTCTTCTTCGTCCCAGTCATCTTCAATGGCGCGTTGGAGTCGACGTTCTTCCAGCCACGCTTCTACTTGGCGTCGTGCGCGTAAGCTGTCAGATTTACTGGGTTTGCTTTTGCCGTAATGGTCATCATTGACGGCGTCTAAACTATCGAACTCGTCTGAGTCGAGTGTTTCGTTGCCTAAGGTTTCATGACTTAGGGTTTCACGATTTAGGGGATCACGGCTCATGTGATGTCCTCCAACCCAGCCGGCGTGCCGGCGTAACAACGGCTTCACACGAGTACATGTGGGGTCAAAAACACATGCTATCCGCAAAGTGAAGCGCCTAGCGCAGTTCAAGCGCCTTGCCGCTATATAACGCCAGTTGGGATGAAGTTCAAGCTTTATAGTTTTTTTTAGCGAGAAAGTTAATAATTAGCTATTTTCTCGCTGCTGTTGTAACGCTGCCAGTGCAAGCTGTGCTTCTACACGCTCCGTCACATCTTTTTGCACGCCAATGTAATACATCAGCTTGTCTGCTTCGTCATAGACAGGCGTAATGGATAGCTCGTTCCAAAACATGGTGCCGTCTTTGCGGTAATTACGCAGTACTTCTCGGGACGGGTGGCCATCTTTAAGCGCATCTCGAATAGCGGCTAGCGCGTCCTGGTCGCGGTCTTCGTTTTGTAAGAAGCGGCAATCGCGATACAAAATTTCATCCGCACTGTAGCCCGTCAAGCGCTCAAAGCCTTTGTTGACGTAGATGAGGATATTTTCATCCCCCTCCTGCTCGGCTACGACTATGCCGTCTTCCGATGCGTCAACAATACGTTCAAGCAGCTCCGGGCTGATCAAAGGGGATCGTTTCATCAAGTGGTTCCTGTTGCAGCTCCAAGTCCTTTCCATGGTTCACAGCCGTTTGTTCACCTGTGAACCGGCGGAATGTCCAATCACTTATTATAGGCAGCATAGCAAATGCGCCAACGCATCACTGCTATCTGGCTCTATCATGGCGAGCGTTGCCATGCATTGCAATCGTGAACGCTATGCTAGTGTAGGTAGAGTTCTCGATTGCACCCTTGAATACATGTGGTTACCGTTGGCACGTCACTCGACCTCAGGTAATTGGTGGGCACTAAGTATGGCTCCCACGGCGGTAGCCGCTAGGATCAGGAGTAATGTGCCGCTACCAAACCACTGCGCAAAGGCGCCAATAAGGCCACCTACAATCAACATTAAGACGCCGGTTAAAGTATTCGATAGGGCCACGTAAAGCGCACGGTTATCTTGGCTTGCCATATCGACCAGATAGGTTTTACGTCCTAAGCGTACGCCGTGGTGAACAATGACGAGTAATGCATAAACTGCCGCATAGGGCCATATACTGTGTGTCCACTCGCCGGGTAACCAAGCTAAGCTAGCGCCCATTACGCAGCAAATAGTGGTACCCAATGCGGCGTCGCGCATAACGCCGCGACTCGACTGATCTGAGCGTTTCCCCCAGATCGGGCTGGCTACCATTGCGGCTAGGCCCGATACCACAATGAGTATGCCCAGGCCTCCCAGGTCGGTGCCGCTTTGGTTTTGCCCTAGCAGGGCGATGTAGGGCAGGGCGAGTGCACTTGAGAGCAGCAGCGCCCTGGCAAGGTTGAAGTGTAAAAACGTACGGTCATCTTTTAATAGCGACAGTCCCTGTTTAATACTGTCCCAGGCGTTTTCACCGCCTTCTACAGCCCCTGGGGTTTCTTCGATGCGCGCGGCGGCTATGGCATTTATTAGCCACCCGCAGGCGGCTATGGTCAGCAGTATCGCTACCACTAAATGGCCGGGGCGGCTTTCAAACAGCATTAGTAGCCCTCCAGCGACCAGCGTTGCACCACCTGCAATACTACCGCTCCAGCCCATTAACGTGCCGCGGCGGCGTTTGGCAATGGTTTTCCCCAGCACATCTTTTGTGGCAATCGAGGATAAACCTCGTGCCAACGAGAGCAGAATTAGCGCTGCAAGCACTAACGCGCCACCCAAGGTGCCGTTGGCGAATAACGCCAATGCGGCAAGCGCTAAGGCAGCGAATGCTTGGGTCAGCGCGCCGGCCACCCACACCCATTTTCGCCTGGGCTTTAAACGAATAAAACCAGCCACAAAAATTTGCGGTAGCAGGGCACCTGACTCTCGGATGGGTACAAGCAGGCCTACCATCCAGATGGGGGCGCCAATAATGCCCATCAGCCAGGGTAAAACCAAACGCGCGCTGGATAGCTCGTCAGCCAGCTTATTGCCTAAAGAGGCCCATATATGAAGAAAAAAATTTCGTGGTTGTTCGTCGCAGGCGCTTTCAGGTATGTCGTCGCACATGCGGCTATCGTCATCGCCCGTTAGCCACTCATACAAGCGAGTTTGTGAAACGTTACTTTCGGCCATCGGGGCTCCTTGTTAGTCGACCTATCTCAAGCGGCCTATCTCAAGCTATCTCAAAATGACAGAATATCTTTTTAGGATGCCATATTAACTTGCCTTGGAGATCAGGGATGTCACGTATTCAAATCCGTTATTGTACTCAATGCCAGTGGCTGCTGCGCAGTGGTTGGTATGCACAGGAATTGCTCTCAACTTTTGGCGAGGGGGTAAGCGAGGTAGCGTTAGCTCCTTCTCATGGCGGTACGTTCGAGATCTGGTGTGATGATGTGCTGTTGTGGGAGCGTAAGCGTGATGGTGGTTTTCCGGATATCAAGCTTCTCAAGCAGCGTGTGCGAGATCAACTGGAACCTGGGCGAGATTTAGGGCATATCGATAGGTGAGATGGCCTGCATGGTAGGCGTTGTGCATTGGTAGCCAAAATAGCTGTATCACCAGCCTCTAAGCCTGGTGGGATAAGGCGTGCTAGGAATTTGGTGAAATGTGTACTTTTGTACATTAATATTTCAATTCGTATATTTATTTTTCCTAACCACTTGATTGATTAGGCTGTGTAAGATAAAAGTATTAAAAATGAGGACGACGGTATCGAGTCAGCCCTTAATTACCAGGATGGTACGAGTGTGAATGATTCGCTTAATTGCCGTTGTCATAGCAGCTACCCCTGGTTTTTAGGATGAAAAAAATGCGTAAAGATAATGACATTGAGGCGTTGAAACGCCAGTCATCCAGCGAATTTGACTATCAAAATTTCTCGACAGATAAAAGAAGTTCTGGCAACAAACATCGCTGGAAGCTTCTTGAAGGTGTTGCTAACTGTTCACCTGGGGGGAGGAAGTCGCATGTAAGGAAATCAGGTGAGTTCTCCCCTGCAGATGCCCCCGATTCTGAAGAAACTCCGAGACTGATTCCACAAGCATCTGCTCCTAAGCAAGAGAAAACTGTCCCTGTTTCACACATCAATGGCCAAGCGCGTGAATATAGGATCGAGGAGAGCTCTCGGACTATCCCAGTGCCACCTAGTGAGAGAGGCGTGGGGGCTTCTAAACCAGTTCTTCGAACATCTTCGCCTGATAAAACGTCAACGAGCCAACCTGCTTCTTTTGGAAACCTTTTCAAAGGCTATACCGAGAACAGCCAAGACGTTGAAAATTCTCCTCAAACATCTTTAAAAGCGCTGCTAAGGCAAATTGACTCATGACACTGATTTGTATGACATCTCCGAAAGGCGGGGTCGGTAAAACGACGCTAACAGCCAATCTGGCCTATACATTTCAACGTCAGGGTAAGCATGTCACCGTCATCGATTTTGACAGTCAAGATGCACTCAAATTGCACTTTGGTCTGTCATTCGATGACACCGATGGCGTCGTTACTGAAGGGCCACAGTACTCCAGTTGGGATAACCTAATCGTAACAACTGATAGTGGTATTGACTTATTGCCCTATGGGCGAACCAACCGCAAAGAACGGCTTAATTTCGAGAAGTATTTGGCAGATTCCAGACAGTTAGAGGAAGCGCTACGTCCCTATTACCAAGGTGAAGATAGAGTACTACTGGTTGATTTGCCACCAGGCCACTCGGTATCACTTGACGCTATCTCAAGATTGCAGCCTATTTTTGTAACGGTATTAATGGCAGATAGTTCATCCGTTGCAGTATTACCGACCATCGAAAATGGTGATTTTTTCCCTGTTGAGGTAGAAAGCGATATTTACTTTGTGGTTAACCAGTTGGATCTGCGTCAACGTTTAAGTGTTGACGTCTATGATTTGCTGAAGAGCCGATTAGGGCCTCTCTTGTTAGGTGCTATTCATCGAGATGCCGCCGTACCTGAGGCGCTTGCAGCTCAAACCTCTATTTTCCAGCACGCGTATTCGTCGTCGGTTGTCAGCGATTTAGAGCAGATTGTGGACAACCTGGCAAGAGTAACGCTAAACGCGGATGCACGTTTTAGCAGCCCAGAAAGGAGCATTTAAGATGAAAGGTGCTTTTTACAAACTCTGGGTTGGCTTTTTTGTTCTTCTTTATAGCGTTGTTTTTATTATCGTCATCGCCACACCTATGAGCCTAGCTAATCAATGGGTATTTGGTGGTGTCACCGTTTTGCTACTTATTTGCATGGGGCAAACGACTTCAAGGCGCGTGCGTTTGGCAATGGTACTGCTGACTGCCATTACCTCAACACGGTATATGTACTGGCGTGTCACTGAAACGCTTGTAACTGAAGGAATAGCGGAAACAATTTTTAGTACAGGTTTGTTAGCAGCAGAGTGTTATGCATGGCTGGTTTTAATTATCAGCTTCTTCCAAGTGGTAAGGCCTTTTGAAAGGAAGATTGTTCCATTGCCGGACGATACTTCTCTTTGGCCCACTGTTGACGTCTATATACCCACATACAACGAAAGTATGGAGGTGGTGAGAGACACCGTATTAGCGGCACAAAACCTTGATTACCCGAGTGACAAGCTAAATGTTTACCTGTTAGACGACGGCAAAAGGGCGGAATTCGGAGCATTTGCTTCACGAGCAGGTGTCGGCTATATAACACGCGATGACAATAAACATGCTAAAGCAGGCAATTTGAATAATGCGCTTAAGAAAACAAAGGGCGAATTAATTTGCATTTTTGACTGCGACCATGTCACCACCAGGGTGTTTTTACAAGCAACAGTAGGTGCTTTTTTAGATGATAAGGATTTAGCTCTTATCCAGACGCCTCACCATTTTTATTCTCCTGACCCTTTTGAGCGAAACTTGGTTAGTGGGCGTGATGTGCCTCATGAAGGCAACCTCTTTTATGGTGCAGTACAGAAAGGCAATGATTATTGGAACGCCACTTTCTTCTGTGGTTCCTGTGCGGTTATTCGCCGAACTGCGCTGGAGCAAACCGAGGGGTTTGCAGTAGAAACAGTCACCGAGGATGCTCATACTGCTTTAAAACTACAGCGTAAAGGTTGGTCTACGGCTTATTTAGGCATTCCGATGGCTGCGGGCTTGGCAACCGAACGGCTATCACTGCACATCGTACAGAGGGCGCGTTGGGCCAGAGGCATGACGCAAATAATGCGGATGGACAATCCCTTGCTCGGTAGTGGGCTTACCTTCGCTCAGCGTTTATGTTATCTGAACGCCATGCTCCATTTTCAGTTTCCTCTAGCACGCTTTGTTTTTTTGACTGCACCATTAGCTTACCTGCTATTTGGACTCGATATAATTGAAGCCTCGCCCCAAGCAGTAGCAGCTTATGTGGCTCCGCACTTGTTTGGTGTTGTGTATACCAATGCTAAGCTTGTAGGTCGTTACCGCTATACCTTTTGGAATGAAATTTATGAAACAGTGCTTACGTTTCATCTGCTTAAGCCTACTCTGGTAACGCTGTTTGACCCAAAACGAGGTAAATTTGACGTAACTGATAAGGGTGGCAAGCTTGACCATAGTTTCTTTGACTTTAATGTGCTCAAACCGCACCTCTTTGTTTTAGCTCTACTCCTGGCTGGCGTTATATGGGGTACCATTCGTCTGTTTTGGTTTAACACGGACGATGAGCAACTAAGTGTGCTGTTGTTTAACGTAATATGGGCCTCTTTCAGTGCTCTCTTTTTATTGGCCGCAGTTGCCGTAGGGAGCGAGCAAAAGCAAGTCAGGGAGTATGTTCGAATCGATCTGAAGCGACCTGCTGTGATCCATTTGGAGGGTGAATATACCTTTAGTACTTCAACTCAGAATCTCTCGATGGGAGGTATTCAAGTTGAAACACCTACCGACCTTCCTGCTGATCTCAATATTGATTATATAGAAATGTCTTTCGATAATCGGCCAATGCTTTTTCCGGTTGACTTGATAATGCGTGACAAAAAGTATATCCGCCTACAGTTCCGTGACTTAGGGAAGCTCTGAAAAAGTCACTGCCATCAGTGATAATACGGCTATCGTCAACTGCATAGGATTCAGTGCTGCCATGGATCAAATCACCTTCTCCGAAGCCGAGTACCAGAACAAGAAGAGAAAGACTCGCCGCGAACTCTTTCTGGAGCGGATGGACAAGCTGATCCCCTGGACGCAGCTGGAGAAGAAGATAGCCCGTTATTACCCCAAGGGCGAGAGCGGGCGGCCTCCGTATCCATTGTCTGCCATGCTCCGCGTCCATTGCATGCAGTTGTTTTACAACCTGAGCGATCCGGCCATGGAAGACGCCCTCTACGAGATCGAGTCCATGCGCCAATTCGCCGGTTTGAAACTAGACCGATTGCCGGACGAAACCACGATTCTCAAGTTTCGCCATTTTCTGGAACACCACGGCCTTGGCAAGGTGCTGTTCCAGGAAGTGAACAACCACCTAGAGAAAAATGGCCTGATGCTGCGCGAAGGGAGCATTGTCGATGCCACTATCATCTCTGCGCCTAGTTCCACCAAAAACAAAAAAGGCGAGCGCGATCCGGAAATGCACCAGACTAAAAAAGGTAGCTCTTGGCACTTTGGCATGAAAATGCATATAGGTGTCGACGATAAGCTTGGGTTGATTCACAGCATCGAGACCACGGCTGCCAATGTCCATGACATTGTGCCTGCCGATAAGCTCCTTCACGGTGAAGAGCAACGCGTCTTCGGTGATGCCGGTTACCTGGGTATTCAAAAACGCGACGAGCACAAGCACCGCAACGATATCTCTTGGTATATTGCCAAACGGCCTGGCACCCGCAAGAAGCTAGATGCCAGGCGACAGAAAGTCGAAAACATCAAAGCCAGTATCCGTGCCAAGGTGGAGCACCCCTTTCGGTACATCAAACAAGTTTTTGGTTATGGCAAGGCTCGCTATCGTGGACTGGCCAAAAACACTCAGCGCCTGCACTTGCTGGCGGCGTTCAGCAACCTGCTGATCAGTGAGAAATACCTATGGGAATAAGGCGATTGCGCTCCTTTCCCGCTCAATGAGCGGGAAAGGAGCAAAAATACACAAAGAAAGGGAGAAGAGTGTCTGAATTTTCGATTTTTTGTCGGCTCAAGTAAGCGTTGATGAATATCGGCAGTTATTCAGACCTTCCTTAGATGTAAGTCAAAGGAGAGAGCTAGTTAGATTAGTGATGGGTAGAGCCGATGCGTGGTTAGAAAAAAGAGAGGTTCCTGTTGACAAACCTATTCGCTCAATTATTACCGTAGTGCGAGCTGTTGCTGGCTTATTCTTTAAGCGTTGGAAAGAAAAAACGCTATTTAGTGGTGGCAGTAGCCAACCCTCTCCTTCGGTTAAAAACACTAGTGGCGAAACGACGGCAGTAGCCACAACGAAAGGTACATGGCTGTGGCGAGCACTTTTCGTCTCCTTGCTTGTAGTGGCGATAATTTCTAGCCAGCGAGCTTGGAGTCAAACCCCTGAAGAAAGCAGTTTATCTCTTTCTAACCAAGTCATTGATTCTGAAAAGGGGGCTGAGCAACAGAGGGAGAATAGTAGTCTGCCAAATTCTTTTCTTTCTGAGGCTCTGCCGTCAGTTAGGTTAAATCCAGCGGGTGGATTAAATTTTGATAGCGAAGGTTCGTTTGGACTTGAGTCTCGCGAGCATGTTTTTCCTTTGCGTCACTCTATGTCAGATAATGGCGAAGAAGACCCGGTTAGGGTTCAGGGAAGTGGATCGCAAGTGGGGCTGGATTTTTCGATTAGTAGCAGTGAAGTTGTCACCGATGCGACTCTAAATTTATCAATTCAGTATTCAGATGCCATGCTGGAGGGAGTTAGCCGATTAGATGTTTCTCTTAATGGGGTAGTGATTGATACAATTTCACTGGATCGTTTCAATGCGGATGGTTATGTGGCTGAAATAGAGGTGCCGCCTGAGCAAATCGTAACTTACAACACATTATTATTGAGTCTTGTCGGCCAAACATTATCGCAATGCAATAATGTTCTCAGCGAAGACATATGGGTAGAGATCGAGCCAGAATCTTCACTAAGCGTTAACACGCAAGTACTGCCCCCCATTATCGACCTTTCACGATTCCCAGCTCCTTTTTTTGATGATGCTGATATGGAACGATTACACCTACCCTTTGTGATGCCTGAGACCCCCTCCGAGCCTCTTTTGGCTGCAGCCGGTACAGTGGCTTCACAATTTGGTGTGCTTGCAGATTTTCGCGGCGCGGATTTCCCTGTTCATCATAATCAGCTTCCAGATAGCCATGCTGTTGTGATGGGAACCATAGAGCAGATGCCGTTAGGACTGATACTTCCCGAAGGTATCACGGGATCCACTGTATTGCAGATGCAGCATCCAGAAAATCCTCTCTACCGATTGCTGGTGATAACAGGCCGTAATGACTTGGAGGTAAGAACTTCCTCCCGCTACATAACGCAACGCTATGAAAGCTTGAGTGGACAGCGGATAAGAGCCGAAGAGTTATCTATACCCCCTCGTCAATCTTTCGATGCGCCTAAGTGGCAGTCATTGGATGAGCCCATTTATCTTGAACGGCTTGTGGACGAAGGTACGATGGTCGGTGAGGGCATTCGGCCTTCCCCGCAAAATTATAGCTTCCGCTTGCCGCCGCTTTTCGTGTGGGCAGGGGACGATGTCAATCTGCAAGTGAATTACCAATTTCCCGAGGGTGAATGGCTTGATATTGATAATTCCCGCTTAGAAGTCAGTTTAAACGATCAATACATCGAGGGGTTGCCCGTTGAGAAAAATTCCATTGCTTGGGATCTATGGAAGCTGCTGGGAAATGATATTCGCCAGGAGGAAGCCATTCTGGATATTCCCCAAGAGCAGCTTTATGGCAACAATCAACTGAGCTTTTACTTCAACATGGCGGTCCATACGCCTGATGAAGGATGTGATCTTGGCCTGCCTGAACGCATTGAAACACGCATTATGCCCAACTCACATATTGATCTGCGAGAAGCAAAAAAATTCGCCGCATTACCTGAACTCTCATACTGGGTAAGTGCTGGTTACCCATTTACGCAATGGGCTGATTTATCGCAAACATCTTTACTTCTACCTGAAGTGCCGCAGGCAAATGAGATAAGCGCAGCGCTTGGTCTTGTGGGGCGAATGGCGAATGCGACAGGGTATCCAAGCTACGGACTTGATATCCGCAAGGGATTGAACATGAGTAGCGCCTTGATAGATCGCGATCTTCTCGTGGTGGCGCGCGCAGATCACATTGAGCAAAGTGCGCTGAATGAACTGATGGATCCGTTTGCAATTGTTGATGAAACAATAAGTATTGAACCCTCAAATCTATGGCAACGCTTGAAAATATGGGCGAAAGCCGATGTTTCTACCGAGTCGGGCCGAGCGCGTGATGAATTACCCAGTCAGGCGCCCGAACAGGCGTTGCTGGCAACTCGTTCACCACTTAATGACGGTCGCAGTCTGATTTTGGCAACAGGCTTTAGCGATCAGGGCATTCAGCAGTTGACGAGCATCATTGATCAACCAGAAATCAGCCGTCAAACCGTTGGCGATCTAGTCACCATTGATCAGCAGCAGAGCGTTGAAGCCTACCGAGTTGCAGAACGAGATATACGCGGCAACATTAGTTGGAATCGTTTAGTTCGCTGGTATGCGGGGCAATATATTATCCCCGTATTATTACTGATGGTCATCGTCGTGTTGCTTACGGCTGTTGTGCTTCATGGCACATTGAATCGTCGAGAAAAATGGCGCACTCATCGCAAGTGATAAAAGAAAGGGCAGGGGAACCTCCATGCATAATTTATTAAGTACGCTTGCATCAGCAAAGTATAAAAAAAGAGTATTGATTAGTGCATTAGCATGTAGTTTTCCGGGGGGGCTGCTGCTGGCCCAAGAGAACACGTCGAGTGCTTTGGAAGCGCTTTTAAATCAAGCTGACTATTGGCAAGAGAACCAACGCCCTGATCTCGCGAGAGATGCTCTGGAACGCTATCTTGATGGTCGTCCAGATCACCCAGAAGTGCTCTATCGGCTAGCAAGACAAGCGCTGATTAATGATGACGTTGAAGATGCCCAAGAGTGGATTAACCGGCTAGAGCAACTCAATGCAGATGACCCGCGTCTAGCTGACTTAAGGCGTATGGAGCGTGGGCAAAATTTGGATAGTTCGCAGCTTGAGCGGGCCCGACAGCTCGCCCGGAACAATCAGTATCAGGAAGCAGCTACAATTTATCGTGCTCTCTTTGGTGGCCAAACACCTACTCGAGAGTTAGCGGTTGAATACTACCAAACCCTTGCTGGCGCAGGAGATGCTGGCTGGCGGGAAGCCCGCGCTGGACTACAACAGTTTAACGATGATTACGCTGATGATCATGAAATAGAGCTAGCTTTAGGTGAGGTCTTAACTTATCGAGAAGGAACCCGCCGGGAGGGAATCGAAACGTTAGCACGCTTGGCACAAAGCAGTGACTCCAGTGTGGCAGGCCCTGCCCAAGAGGCGTGGAAGCAAGCGTTGATCTGGCTTAGTGCTACGCCAGCTGATGAGCAGCTCTATCAAGCTTATCTAGATAGATTTCCGCAGGATACCAGTGTGGCGGAGCGTTTTGATGAGGCAACTACGCAAACTCGCCGTGGGGCGGGTTATATTGCAATGGAGTCGAACAACACTCGCGATGCTGAGGCCGCATTTCAAGCTGCTTTGGAAGAGGATCCCGACGATGCAGAGGCGAAAGCAGGCTTGGGCATTCTGAGGCTTCGACAACAGCGATTTAATGAAGCACGCACTTTACTGCAAGAAGCCATGGATGAAGCCCCTAGCCGCCGTGATGAATGGATGCCTGCTTTTCAAAATGCCTCTTTCTACGCGCGTTTGACGGAAGCACGTCGTCTAGCCGATGCAAACAACCTTGAGCGTGCGCTATCGCAGGTTCGGCCGTTAACCCAACAAGGTGGTGATGCAGGGCGTTCTGCGCGACTTTTAGAAGCCGATATTTTAAAGCGCCAGCGTCGGCTAGATGCTGCGGAACAAGCATATCGCCGTATTCTTAGTGATTGGAACAACAATGCAGATGCACGTCTAGGACTTGCTCAAGTATTGGCTGAAAAAGGCGATTGGGAAGAGGCGCAGCAGATTGCGCAAAACTTGCCTGCTAGTATGCGCGAACAACTAACAGGCGTAGCCTCAGGACAAGTTAATGAATTACGCAATCGAGCGCAGAATGGCGATGCCTTTGAAGCAGAGACGGCCCTTCGGCAAGCTATTGAATTAGTACCTGGTGATCCTTGGGCTCGCCTTGATTTGGCACGCTTGCTTAAAACCCAGGGCCAAGACGAAGATGCACGCCAAGTAATCTCGGTGTTGGATCGCCCTACCGCTTCAGCCGAACAGCGCTATGCTTATGCCCTGTATGCCTCTGAGAGCGATCAATGGGACGAGGTTCAGCGGACGCTATCCGTCATACCGACCGATGAACTGACCGAACCCATGCGCATTCTGCGTCAGCAGGCTCGCCTACAGCAACCGCTTCAACAGGCAATAGCACAAATAGAGCGGGGCAATCGAGCGGCAGGGATTAATACACTTGAGCGCTTGTACGCCAGTGATAGTGACCTTAATCCACGTCAAGTCGGCCAAATTGCAAGCATGCTCAGTGATGCCGGAGAAACCCGTGAAGCAGCACGCTGGGTAGACAGAGACTTGAGGCAAGGATTCAACCCTGAGTATGCCAGTGCTTACTTAACCCACTCTTTAGTATTAGCTCAAGACGAACGCCCTGCTGAAGCACGTCAATTATTGGATCGCATTAATCAGCAAGCTGATGTTTCTCTATCTAGGGACGACCTAACAAGTGTCGAAACGGGTATCGCAGTCATCGAAGCGGATAGTTTGCGCCGCAGTGGCCAGCTAGCCAGCGCTTACGAAGCTTTGGCCGCTCCTCTACGAGAAAATCCTGATGATGAGGGGCTCCTGCTCGCTATGGGTAGGCTATATGCCGATGGGCAGCGCTATTCCCAAGCCGAGCAAATCTACACTTACGCATTAACGCGCCACCCAGAGAGTGACAGCGCGCTCCAGGGGGCGGTGCAAACGACACTTTCCTCTGGTCGCCCCAAAAAAGCTCAGCAATTACTTGATCGCTATATGACGGGCACAGATACGCCAGAGAAATTGCTGCTGCAGGCGCAGGTTGCAAGAAGCAACGGCGATTCTAACCGGGCACTGGCGCTGCTCACAGAGGCGCGTCAATCCCTTGGAAGTAGCGGAGGGGCGCTGGCTCTATCGTCATCCAATCCATTTGAGGATCGTGCTCGTGGCCGCCAATCAGAGCTTAATGGTCGGCCCAGTTGGCTACCAGGGGGGAGTGGGAGTTACAGCGCTGGTAGCGAAAGAGCAGTGGCGAGTACGCCTAGCGTGAGACAGCAAATCGATAATTTAGCCAGAGAAATTCGCTATGAGCGTGCACCACGTTTAACTGGCGAGTTTGCCTTTAATTTCCGGGATGGTGAGAGTGGTCTTAGCGAACAGAATCGAGTGGAAGCACCGGTGAGTTTCTCTGCTGCTCCGTTTGGCGAAGGGCGTTTTGAAGTGACAATAACGCCGACTTCCATCGATGCAGGTACCCCCTCTGGTAATAGCGTCCAGCGCTTCGGCCGAAGCGCACTAGCCGAAAGTGCAGGAACTTTAAATCAGTCACTGAATGAACTTAGCCCAATTTTGGATCAAATCCAATCGACGGTTACAACCTTTTTTACTGCTCAGGATCGCCTAGCAACAGCACAAGCGAATCCAGACATTCCTGAGTCTGAAATAGCGCGCCTCACCGCTGAGCTTGAAGCGGCCGAGTCAAATTACACCTCGGCGCTGGAGAGAAACCCTGTCTACGAGGCGGGCCTACGTATCGAAGACCTCACCCAAGCTCAGCGCGATGTGTTTGTAGCTTACCTAGGTGAGCAAGGCGTGGATTTTGATAATCTGGCGTTGAATGGAGAATCGGCGGACAGCTTTGCTAATAGTCGTGAGTTGATTGAAACTTCACTCGCAGGGATTCAATCGCGTCTTCAAAGTGCGTCGCGAGTAGCGCGGCCTGGCAGTCAGCGTGAGTCAGGTGCCGCTCTAGCATTAGGATACCAACACGGCGATGTGAAAATTGATGTAGGCAGTACTCCGTTAGGCTTTGATGAAACGAATATTGTTGGTGGAATCAACTGGACTCCCAATATCACAGAGAATACTTCGTTGTCATTGACTGCTGAAAGGAGAGCCGTTAAAGACAGCGTTCTTTCCTACGCTGGTGCTTATGATGCCCAAACAGGTGATACCTGGGGTGGGGTCGTCAGTACGGGGGGACGGCTGGGTATCAACTACGACACCTCTAATGGTGGGCTCTACGCTAATGCAGGTATGTACGAGTATACGGGGGATAACGTGGCTGATAATACCGCATACGATCTATCCCTTGGCGGTTACCTGCGTCCGATCAATAATGAGCGGCGTCAATTGCAAACTGGCGTTAACGTAACCGCGATGGCCTATGATAAAGATTTAAGTCACTTCACCTATGGCCATGGGGGGTACTTCAGTCCTCAGGACTACGTGAGTATCTCCTTCCCTTTGCGCTATCAAGAGAATGTCTCTGAAGATCTATCCTGGGCAGCCCAGGTATCACCCGGTTACCAAAGCTATAGCACCGATGATATTGACTACTTTCCAACCGATCCAGCCTCTCAAGAGCTGTTAGATATTTTCTCAACACTTGGCGCAACCCCCGAATCACGTTACTCAGGTGAAAGTGTGAGTGGGGCGGGTGTATCCGTATCAGGTGAAGTGAAATACAACATGACACCCGAACTGTCGTTAGGTGGACGGGTAGGCTTCAACAGTTTTGGAGACTATAAAGATACGTCCGCTGCGATGTTTATGAATTATACCTTTGGAGGTGGTAGTGACTAACCCAAACGTCGATACACAAACGTACCTTGCCTACTACACGCAAGATCACTGTAGTCCACAGTGGCAGCGTTTTTTAACTCTCATGTTCGATGAGCTATTGACCCAAGCTGACCACGAAGGGGCCACAGGCTTTTTACGCCACATCGGCAGTCGTTTAGCGGCGGAATGGCCTCTTGGCGAATACGACACCCTTGAAGCATTAGAGCGTTCGGTTAATGATGCTCTAAGACAGCTAGATTGGGGGTGGGTAGCCATAAGGCCACAGGATAATCACTTAGTCATTCAGCATTATGCTTTTCCGATCCCCAGTACATCAGAAACCTCATTGGAGCAAAGCTTTCAAGCCGTTTCTGCTGTGTTAGAAGGCGTATATTCGACGTGGATCAACGAGCAGGGAGGAAGTGAAAAAACGCCGTTGCGGTGTGTTGATACAAACGTCACACTACGCTCGTTGACCTTCCATTATGGTCGGTAATATCGGTGTTTATTTGAGGGAACATAGCGATGAAGACAATACCGTCCCGTGTTATAGCGGTTTTAACACTCGTAGCAGGACTCTGCGGTATTGTCACTGCTAGTGCAGACGAAAGAAGGGTGGATCGTGCATGGGAGGCATATGTTGATCGTTTTATAACCGATGAAGGCAGAGTTATCGATACTGGTAATGGCAATATTAGCCATTCAGAAGGTCAAGGGTGGGGCATGATGCTAGCGCAGCATTATGGCGATCAGCAGACTTTCCATAAGCTTTGGCAGTGGACCCGTCAGCAATTGGGACGGCAGGATGTATCGCTTTTCTCATGGCGATATGACCCCAGCAAAACACCACCCGTGCGTGACAATAATAACGCCTCAGACGGCGATTTGTTCATCGCCTGGGCGCTATATCTGGCCGCTGAGCAGTGGGATAATCGAAACTACGCCAACGCGTCGAGCAGTATCCGGCGTGCTATCGTGGATGAGCTAGTCACCGATATGGCTGGTTATACAGTGCTGCTGCCTGGGATTGAGGGGTTTAAACACAGCGATACGGCTGACCTCAATCTTTCCTATTGGTTTGTTCCCGCTATGCAGGACTTTGCTGAGATGGCACCTGAAGAACCCTGGCAAGCATTGATTGATGATGGAGTCTCTTTGTTAGACGAAACCACTTTTGGCCGCTATAGATTACCCACTGATTGGGTAACGCTGACTGCGGATGGTGTCGTCTCTCCAGCAGAAGAGTGGGAACCGCGTTTTAGCTTTGATGCTGTACGTATTCCGCTCTATTTTGCTTGGGGAGGGCGTGATGAGGGTGCAAGTATTGGTAGTATAACGGCCTTTTGGAATGATCCTGCCTATCAGCCCGCTTCCGCATGGATAAACGTTACTACCGATGAGCGAGCAGAGTACCCCATATCGCGTGGTGTGAGAGCGATCAATGCGTTTGCGAATAACCAAGCCTTACCTGATCCTGTTCCAAAGGAAGAAGATGACTATTATTCCGCCACGTTGCTGTTGTTGACGCATATGGCAGATGATATGCGCTAAAGCGAACGTTTGGTTTTTATGGTACACCGCTGCAGTGCTGCAGCGGATGCCTAAATTAATAGTGATACTTGAAGTATGCAGGCCAATGAAGCTATTGGTAAATGTTATGGGAGTAACGGTTCTAACGCTTCCCATACATTATCGAGAATAATTGGCTGTGCATCGGCGGTAGGGTGAATGCCGTCGCTCTGCATTAGTGCGTCGTTCAGGGCAATATCTTCCAATAAAAAAGGCACTAGGGAAACGTCATACTCCTCCGCCAGCGAATGGAAAACTCCGGTGAAGGCGTCTCGGTACGCTTGGCCATAGTTAGGCGGGATATCGATCCCTAGCAGCAGCACCTGAGCTCCAGCGTCTTGGCTCTGCTCAATCATACTGGCTAGGTTTGCCTGCATTTGATCAGGTGATAAGCCGCGTAGACCATCATTGCCACCTAGTTCGATGAGAACAATATCCGGCTGCCGCTGTCCGATAAGGTCAGTAAACCTTTGTAATCCGCCGGACGTCGTTTCACCACTAATGCTGGCGTTAATGACTTGGGCATCACCTTCCAAGCGTTCTGCCAGTAGGTTCACCCAGCCCTCATCACGCTCTATGCCGTATGCGGCGCTTAAGCTATCACCCATCACCAGCAGGGTGGGGCTCGGGTTTGTGTCTGCGTTGACAGGCTCTGCGTTGATAGACGATGAGGCAAAGGTGACTATCAGCAGCACCAGCCATCCGGTTACCATGCGGTTCAGTCCATGCCATGCCATAGGGATGCCACGCTTCATGTCTTATTCCTCAAGTTCAAGCTCCTCAAATAAAGCTGCCAATGCTGCTACGGATATATCCATTTCGAGCGAGGCACTTCAAAGTGAGCGCCAAGCTTCTACCGACAATCAAGCGGTAGCCGATGTTCCCCAGGGCGCTGTTAGGCAACCCGTGTTGCACGCTGACAAACTGTCTAAAAAAGTCACCAGCGGTGAACGCTCGCTCACCATCTTACACGACCTGTCGCTGAGCGTAGCAGCGGGAGAGAGTGTAGCGATTCTGGGTAAAAGCGGCGCTGGGAAATCAACGCTACTAGGCTTGCTGGCGGGTCTTGATACGCCAAGCGACGGTGAGCTAACGATGTTTGGCCACGCATTAAGCCGTTTGGATGAAGATGGGCGAGCAGCGTTGCGTGCCGGGCGAGTAGGCTTTGTGTTCCAGAACTTTCAACTGCTGCCTACTTTGAGCGCGCTCGAAAACGTCATGTTACCCCTTGAGTTGTCGCCCCGCGCAGGGGAAACGCAAACCGCTGCTCAATGGTTGGAGCGTGTAGGGCTTGGTGAGCGAGTGAATCACTTACCCAAACAGCTTTCTGGTGGCGAACAGCAGCGCGTTGCCGTGGCCCGTGCCTTTGTTACCGACCCCGAGCTGGTATTTGCCGATGAGCCCACCGGCAACCTGGATCCGGATACCGGTGAGCAAGTCATTGATCTTCTCTTCCAGCTCAATCGTGAGGCGGGCACTACGCTTATTCTGGTTACCCACGACCACGCCTTGGCGCGGCGCTGTGATCGCTGCTTGCGATTAGATCATGGCAAGCTAGAAGCCGTACTTGAAAACATCGTGCCAGCCGCCGCTTCGATTGATGAGGGCGCGCAATGAGTGATGTGAATTGGCGTTTGGCGATGCGCAGTCTCAAGCGAGATCTGCGCGCTGCTGATGTTCGTGCGCTATTTATTGCCCTGGTTTTGGCTGTTGCAGCTTCCACCATGATTGCGTTTTTTCTTGATCGGTTAGAGCGCGGTCTGGAGCGCCAGGCAGGGCAGATGTTGGGCGGTGATCTGGTGCTAGAGCAGCGTGATCCTTTTTCAACGGAGCTGAGAGAGCGCTTGGAGAACGCTGGTTTTGTGCTTAGCGACCAAGTGGACTTGGTGTCGATGATTAGCCGCGATGGGCGCTTTCAGCCTGCCAGCTTAAAAGCCGTGGATGAAGCCTACCCACACTACGGTGTCTCCTACGTAGATTTTGGCGATGGTACCGAGCAAATTGCCTCTGGTCCGCCGCCAGGGGAGGCGTGGGCTGACCCTCGCCTCATGGAGCTGGTCGAAATCGAGCTGGGTGACCGAGTACAGGTGGGACAAACCGAGCTGGCCGTAACGGGGATCATCGAGCGTGAAGCGGATCAGTCCGGCGGTTTTAGTAATTTTAACCCGCGTTTGATGCTCAATACGGCGGATGTCGAGGCGACCGGCCTGGTTCAAGAAGGCTCGCGGATTGAGTTTGAAATTCTAGCCGCAGGCCCGCCAGAAGCGCTTGATCAAGTGCAAGGTCTGCTTGCCGAGCTACGTCGCAACGGGGTAGAAGTGCGAGATGTTCGCGTTGACCGTCCCCAGCTTGGTAATGCGTTACAGCGTGCGGAAAGCTACCTGGGGTTAGCAGGGTTAGCGGCGGTATTGCTGGCGGGTGTGGCCGTGGCAATGTCTACCCGGCGCTATGTCGAGCGCCATTTGGATACCGCTGCGCTATTGCGCTGTTTTGGTGCCAGCCAGCGCCAGTTAGTGACAATTTTTACTCTTCAGTTACTCGGCTTGGCACTGGTCGCGGCGGTCATTGGCGCGCTGCTTGGCCTTCTTGGCCAAGCGGTGCTGATTTGGCTGTTAGTGAGTTTTCTACCGATGACACTTCCGCCACCGGGGCTGATGCCACTGGGGTTGGGGGTCTTCACCGCGCTTGCCGTGCTGGTTGGGTTCGCCGGACCAACACTGTTGCGTATCAAGCAAGTCAGCGCACTAAAAGTACTGCGTCGTGAGCTTGATCCACTGCCGCCATCGGCCTGGCTGGTCGTCGGCGTAGCGAGTATCGTGTTTGGTGGATTGCTTTGGCTCTACTCGGGTAGCCTGCCGCTGGCGGTTGGACTATTGATCGGCGGTGCGCTGCTACTTGGCGTGCTGTGGATAATTAGTGCCTTATTACTGAGCGGCTTACTGCGTGTGGTGCAGCGGTTCTCAGGGCGCAGTGAGTGGTCACAGGCGCTGCGTTTAGGTGGGCGCCAATTGGCACGGCGGCGACAAGCGGGCCTGGGCCAGTTGCTGGCTTTCTCGGTGACTTTCTTTGCCATGGCGATGATTGTCTTAGTGCGTGGCGACTTGCTAAGCACCTGGCAGGATCAGCTGCCTGAAAATACGCCCAACTACTTTGCCATCAATATTCAGCCTTCCGAGCGTGACCCCTTCGACGCGGCGGTATCGCCGCGGGTGGAAACCCAAAGCACTCTCTATCCGATGGTGCGAGGGCGGGTGATCGCGATTAATGATCAGCCGCCTAGAGACGCCGTGCCGCCGGATGCCCGTGGCGACAACTCACTGCGCCGCGAGCTCAACCTCACTTGGCAATCTGAAGTGCCAGAAGGCAACCAAGTGGTGGCTGGGGAGTGGTTCACACCAATGCAGCTGGGCATTAACGCCGCTGGTGAGAACCGCGAGGAAAGCCAGGGCTGGATGAACGCCGTGGAGGCAACACCACAGCCGGCGCCGGTACCTATTTCTATGGAGGATGGGCTTGCCGAAAGGCTTGGACTAAGCATTGGTGATGAGATGACTTTCTCGGTGGGTAGCGACGAGATCACTACCCAAATTACCAGCCTGCGCAGCCTGAATTGGGATAGCTTTCAGCCTAATTTCTTCGTTATCTTTCCACCGGGCGTACTGGAGCAGTTTGGCCATAGCTACATTACCGCTTTTCACCTGCCTGAGGCGGAGCAGGGGCTGATTCGTGAGCTAATCACCGACTTCCCGGGCGTCTCGTTGCTTAACGTGGACGCGATTTTAGGCCAGGTGCGGGATGTGCTCGCCCAGGTCACCCGGGCAGTGGAGTTGGTGCTCGCCTTGGTGCTGCTGGCAGGGATTAGCGTGTTGTATGCCGCGCTGACCGCAAGTCGCCCAGTACGTGCCCATGAAAGTGGCTTGCTGCGCGTATTTGGCGCAGGCAGCCGGATGATTTCAAGGGTGCAGGGGGCTGAATACGCGTTGTTGGGCTTTGCCAGTGGTTTGATGGGGGCGGTGCTTGCTGAGCTAACCTCGGCCGTGCTGTATATTTACCTGTTGAACCTCACACCTCGTTTGCACCTGGGGCTCTGGCTTTTACTCCCCGTTGGCGGGGCGCTGTTGATCGGTGTTATTGGTCATGCGCTTTCCCGAGGCTTGCGTCGCCAAGCGCCGGCAGCCAGCCTGGGGCTACTGGGTGAAGCTTAATTCGGTGAGGCTTTGACGACTCATGAATCAGCGGGCCAGCCAAAAGCCGACGACGGTGGCGCTGATGACAGCAACAAAAAAGACCAGATTACGGGCGCGGGTATCACGACGTGGTTTCATAACGGCACCAATGCAGTGTTAAGGACTATGTTAAGTACGATGTTAAGTACAAGGTTGAAGTAAAATATGCCTAGCATGGTAACGTTTGTCGCCTGCGCCGTCATCTTGCTGATCCTGTGACGCGGCCGTTTGTTTAGGATTATTAGCTGTTTATTCAGGACTGTTACTTTATGCCCCAAATCACCCCGGCAGCGCTCTCTGTTGCGCCAAAGCCGCTTTCCCTTGCTCAAGGACGCCTAGGGGCGCTGAGCTGGGGGCGTGCTGACGCCCCAACCTGGTTGGCTTTACACGGCTGGCTGGATAATGCAGCCAGCTTTACTCGGTTAGCCCCGCTGTTGGTCGAGGCGTTGGACATTCGTATTGTGGCGTTGGATTTTCGCGGCCACGGCCATTCGGCACACGCGCCACAGGGCGGTGACTATGCCCTATGGGACTATTGCCATGACGTATTGGATGCCATGGAGTCATTGGGACTTGAGCAAACCAGCTTACTGGCCCATTCCATGGGCGCGGCAGTGGCCTGCTTGCTTGCGGCTTCACTACCTGAACGCGTCGAGCGATTAACGCTGATTGATGGACTTGGAGCCCTCAATACGCCCATTGAAGAGACCGCCAGCCAGCTGCGTAAGGGGCTGACTGCCTACCGACGGCCGCTGTCACGAGCGCCGCGTTATCCCGATATCGAGAGTGCCGTTGCTGCGCGTGTTGCAGGCGGGGTCACGCCGCTGGATAGCATCACGGCAACACCGCTAGTCGAGCGTAACACCCAGCCTACTGCCGATGGTCATGTACAAATGCGCACCGACAGTCGACTACTGAAGCCGTCCCTGGTGCGTTTTACTCCGCAGCAAGTGCTATCGCTACTGGCGGAAATTAACGCTCCGCTGCTATTGATAGAAGGAGAACAGGGGATTTTGGGTGACCGCCAATGGGCCCAAGAGGCGCGTCACGCAGTTAAGGGGTTAACTCGAGAGGTGCTCAAGGGAGGCCACCACTTACACTTGGAGCCCAGGGCAGTGTCGCAAGTCGCCTCGGTTATCGGCGCTCACTGGGGTAACACGGGTACTGGCTAGGCAGGAAACATAGCATGAATGAATTGGCTCATTTGAATAGTGGCAACAAGGTCGCACTGGTGCTAGGCAGCGGTGGCGCTCGTGGCTATGCGCACATTGGCGTGATTGAAGCGCTAGAGGCGCGAGGGTTTGAAATTGTGGCGGTATCAGGGTGTTCAATGGGCGCAGTGATTGGCGGTATTTATGCCGCGGGTAAGCTGCCTGAATACCGTGACTGGGTGTGCCAACTCGACTATCTTGATGTGCTCAAACTGGTGGACGTCACCTGGAGTCCAATGGGCGCGATGCGTGCCAGCAAAGTCATGAGCAAACTGGAAGCGCTGGTCGGCGATATCCTGATTGAAGATCTAGCGATCCCTGTCACTACGGTAGCGACAGACCTAGTACGTCAGCGGGAAGTGTGGTTTCAAAGTGGCCCCTTGCTGCAGGCGATTCGTGCCTCAATGGCCGTACCGGGTGTTATAACCCCGGTTCATCTAGGCGAGCAGGTGCTAGTAGATGGCGGGTTACTAAATCCGCTGCCGATTATGCCCATGGTAGCCGCCCACCAAGCCGACTTTGTGGTAGCGGTTAATGTGACTGCCCATAGCCCTTTGCCGGTGACCTTAGAGGAGTTACTGCCTAAAGAGGAGGAAACAGCCGATAGTCGCACCCAAAGTGAGATCGACCGTGATCAACGTATGGGTAGTTGGATAGGCGATGTTCGTGCCGCAACGCAAAAACTGTGGGCAGGGCTGGGGGCTAATGGCGATGGCGCAAACGGGGAGGGCGATGACGAAGAGCTAGAGGAAACCACTGAAGCGCGTGGTAAGCGCGAGTGGAGCAAGCTCGATATGATTTTGGAGTCATTCGATATTACACAGGCGGCGTTGGCCAAGTATAAGGTGGCGGGTTATCCACCTGATGTACTGATCGAAATACCCAAAACTGTGTGTAGCACTTATGAATTTTACCGGGGCCGAGACTTGATTCGCCTTGGCCGCCATTTGGCAGATGAAGCGCTGGAACGCCGCATGCCTGGTATCGCTTCCGACGCAACCGAGTAGAGGGCTACTGGCCCCGCTTGCGTAGCAATATATAGACTGCTCCGGTACCACCGTCGATATCGATGGCCGAGCAGAACGCCAGCACCCCCGGCCACTCCCGCAGCCAGGTGTTGGTATGGCTTTTGAGCACTGGAAAATCCGAGGTGGTGCCCCACGCTTTGCCGTGCACCACCAGCACACAGCGCAGGCCCTGGCCAGCCGAGTCGCGTAGAAAACTCTCCAGTTCCACCCGGGCCTCCTCCAGCGTATAGCCATGCAAATCAAGCCCCGCCTGCCATGAGGTTTGGCCGCGCTTCAGCTGACTAAACGTACGCCATGGCAAGTCGGGCACGCTGAACTCGAGGTACTCCGAGGGGCGCACGGCTTCCACCCGCCCGTCCGAAGTGCGTCCGCTGGACTGAGGAGCGCTGCTCTCGACCGCCGCGTTACGCCGCGCTTCATGGGCCTGAACGTCGCGCTTGGGTTTGCCAGGGTCGGCCTGATTGGTGGCGATAGGGCGTACCCCCGCCGCCTTCAAGGCGTCGCGGAAGGCACTGATATCGTCATCATTTGGCAGGTGGCGGTGTCGCGTCATGTCAGGCTCGGGTGGCAGAAAAATGGGCTAGCACAGGTGAATCAGTTAAAGAAGCACAGTATAGCGGGCTGAGCGTTGCTGTGAACCGGGCGGCGTGAAAGGTACAATCTTTTATTCGTCATATGGTTCAGGTTCTATTGCCTGCCGCCATGATTATCGTTAACCAGGAGCTGCTGTGACCACGCATTTAAACGTTGAGCATTCTCACTCAACCCTTTCCCTGTCGGAGTCGTTGCTGGTGAGCCAGCTCTTTACGCTACGCGACTATCTGCGCTGGGTCTCCAGCGAGTTTTATCTGGCGGGCCTGCACTACGGCCATGGTACTGACTCTGCCTGGGATGAGGCGGTGGCGCTCTGCTTAGGCGCGCTGCATCTGCCGTGGAATATTGACCCCAGTGTGTTAGAAGCGCGGCTTCTGCCCGTGGAACGCCAGCGGATTATTGCTCTGGCGCGGGAGCGTGTTACCACCCGCCGTCCGCTGCCTTACCTGCTCGGCGAAAGTTTTTTTGCCGGTCACCCGTTTAGCGTTGATGAGCGCGTGCTGATTCCGCGCTCGCCGATTGCCGAGCTGATTGAAGATGGCTTTGCCGCCTGGTTCCCCGAAGAGCCGCCCGCTAGCATGCTGGATCTATGCACCGGTTCCGGTTGTATCGGCATTGCTACAGCGCTCTATTTGCCCACCTGCGAAGTGGTGCTTGCCGATATCAGCCAGGATGCCCTGGCCGTGGCACGACAAAATATTACCCGCCACGATGTGGGCGACCGGGTACGAGCGGTGGAATCGGATGTATTCAGCGGCTTGGAAGGCCGACGTTTTGATCTTATCGTTTCCAACCCGCCCTATGTGGATGCCCGCGACCTGGCTACCATGCCTGCTGAGTTCCGCCATGAGCCCTCCTTGGCTCTGGGGGCGGGCAGCGATGGTTTGGATATTGTCCGACGCATACTGCGTGAAGCGCGGGAACACCTAACCGATGAGGGCTGGCTGATCGTAGAAGTCGGCAACTCTGATCGCCATGTGGAAGCGGCGTTTCCCGACGTGCCTTTCCTATGGCTTGAATTCGAGCGTGGCGGCCAGGGCGTGTTTGCCTTGAGCGCCGCTGAACTCGACGCCCATGCGGCGTCTTTCCAGTGAGGAACTAACCGCCATGTCTGGCAATACGTTTGGCAAACTATTTACCGTCACTACTTTCGGTGAGAGCCACGGTCCTGCGCTCGGCGCGATTGTTGATGGCTGCCCGCCTGGGCTACCGTTAAGCGAAGCAGATTTACAGCACGATCTAGATCGCCGCAGACCGGGCAGTTCGCGGCATACCACCCAACGCAAAGAGCCTGATCAGGTGCGCATCCTGTCTGGGGTGTTTGAAGGCAAGACTACCGGTACCTCTATTGGCCTGTTAATCGAAAATACCGACCAGCGCTCCAACGACTACTCAAAAATCAAAGAGCAGTTTCGGCCCGCCCATGCGGATTACACCTATCACCATAAATATGGTCACCGCGACTACCGTGGCGGCGGGCGCTCCAGCGCCCGTGAAACCGCCATGCGAGTGGCGGCTGGGGCGATTGCCAAGAAGTATTTGGCCGCCCAAGGCGTACAGATCCGCGGCTATATGAGCCAGCTAGGCCCGATCAAAATTGATTTCAAGCAGTGGGAGTCGGTGGGCCAAAATGCCTTTTTCTGCCCTGACCCGGAGCGCGTAGCCGAACTGGAAGCCTACATGGATCAGCTGCGTCGCGACCAGGATTCAGTAGGTGCTGAGATCACCGTGATTGCCGAAGGCGTGCCTGTAGGTCTGGGCGAACCGGTGTTTGACCGCCTGGATGCTGATCTGGCGCATGGTTTGATGAGTATTAATGCGGTAAAAGGTGTGGAGATAGGTGCAGGGTTTGGCTGTGTCGCCCAGCGCGGTAGTGAGCACCGTGACGAGATGACCCCAGAAGGCTTTCTCTCCAATCATGCCGGTGGCGTACTCGGTGGTATCTCCAGCGGCCAGCCCATTGTGGCTCGCTTGGCATTAAAACCGACGTCCAGCATCACCACGCCGGGTCGCTCCATCGATATCCATGGACAGGCCGTCGAAGTGATTACCAAAGGGCGTCACGACCCCTGCGTGGGTATTCGTGCAACGCCCATTGCTGAGGCGATGATGGCGATTACGCTGTTGGATCACTGGCTGCGTCATCGCGGACAAAATGGTGAGGTAAGCGTTGATACGCCGCGTTTAACTCAGCGCTAACGCAATACGGTGAGGTTTGCAGTTCGCTGCTACACTCAAACAAAACAAATGCATGACAACTGGTCGTGACAAACAGTGCAGGAGCCGCCTATGAAGATTAACGTTGAGTTTGATCTTACTCCGGATGAATTTCGCCAATCACTGGGCCTGCCGGATGTCGAAGCCTTCCAGAAAAACCTGCTGGAAAATATCCAACGGCAGATGGAGTCTGGGGTAGAGGGCTATGACCCCATGAGTCTTATGCGGCCCTTTCTCCAGCAGCCGATGATGCAGCAAGGGCTATCGCAGGGCTTGTCTGAAGGACTGTCTCAAGGGCTAGCCAACTTCGGCACTTATCAGCAAATGATGCTGGATATGTTGCGCCAAGCGGGTAGCGCCAGCACTAATTCCACTAGTGCGTCCTCGACTAACGCCAGCGGGGCTGAGCAGGGCGGTAACACCAGCACTAAAAGCAGTGCGGCGAGTTCCAGGGCGAACAGTACTAATAATAGTAGTGCTAATAAAAGTGCCGGTAGTGGTGGCAAGGCTAAGTCAACAGCATCGTCGCGTTCTCGTACCGGTTCAAGCACACGTTCAACATCCAAGCGCAGTGATTCATAAATCAGTAACGCTAGTCTGGCAAAAATAGATGGCGAAAAGTGGATTGAAAGCGTTTGGTAAAGAGGGGATGGTCGCTAACGGCGATATGAGAAAGGCAACGTGGAGACGTTTTTGTAATAGTAGGCTGTTGCAACATGGGGTTTCGCAGCATGAGGTCGTCGCAACGTAGGTTTGTGCAGCGTCACTGAAGTCAGTATTACTGAATACGGCTACTTAAAACAGTGTCGCTGTTGCAATGCAGCATGCCAGGGACTACTCTTTTTGCAGTGCAGCAAATCAAGGTAAGGCAAGACAAGCTACATCACGATGAGTCACTCCAAGGCTCATGCCAAGGAACTAAACAGGAGCAGACACTATGCAAGACAATATGATGGACGCCTTCAACGCCCAAACTAAGCAAATGTTTGAGCCAATGCGTAAAATTAATTCGCTGATGCTCAACAACATGGAAAAAATGACCCAGTATCAGCTGGAAGCTATGAAGCGTTACAGCCAGATGGGTACAGAGCGCATTCGTAGCGCCACTGAAATTCAAGACGCAGAAAGCCTGCGTGATTTCGGCACCAAGCAAGCTGAAATGATGAACGAGCTGTCTCAGCAAATGCAGGAAGACGCGCGCGTCATGAGCGAAATGAGCCTGCAGTTTAAGTCTGAAATGGAAAAAATGTTCAGCGAAGCCGGTCAGCAAATGTCCGAGCAAGCCAAGGCTGCTACCAAAAGCGAGCAACCTGCCAAAGCCTCTAGTCAGTCATCGCGCAAAAGCTGATTAGTGAACTCATCGCGGCGCCCAAGGGCGCCGCGATGCATTTATAAGCTTTAATTTATATATGCTTACGTAGCCAAAGCGGTCGGTGCGCCCGAAGATAGGCGTAGGGAGAATAAGTATGCAGTCAGCGTGGCACAATCCGTTCCAGGCAATATCACAAGGGCTTTCTGACAGCCTGTCTGAAGGGCTTTCTCAAGGACTTTCTCAAGGGCTACCTGAAGGGTTATCCCCAGCGGAAATTGAAACCTGGAATAATCAGCTTAAAGAGATTAGCGAACAGTACCAAGGATTGATGCAGGATCTGCTTTCCCGTATTGCGCCGAGCGAAGCCGCCGACTCAATTTATAGTGATATGCGTGAAAGCTTTGAAGCGGGTGCGCAGTCATTGATGCAAAACCCGACGCTGCTGTGGGAAACCCAGAACCGTCTGCTTCAAGACCAGTGGCTATTATGGCAGCAAGCTCTACGTGGCATGGCTGGCGAACAAATGACGCCGCTGATTACCCCGGCCAAAAGTGACCGTCGTTTCAAAGATGAAGCCTGGACTCAGGATCCGCACTACATGGCCATTATGCAGCAGTACTTACTGTTCTCGCAGATGGTGGAAGAGCTGGTTGAGAGCTTAAGTGGATTGGATGAAACCCAGAAGCGTAACTTGATGTTTTATGCGCGCCAGTTGGTTAACGCGATGGCGCCCACTAACTTTATAACCACCAATCCAGAGGTCATGCGGCGCACTGTTGAAACCCGTGGTCAAAACCTAGTGGATGGTCTGGCCCGCCTACGTGAAGATTTAGGTAACTCTGGTGAAGGCATTAATGTCCGCATGACAGACCGCGCCGCCTTTGGCGTGGGCGAAAACATAGCGGTAACGCCCGGTTCAGTAGTGTATGAAAACGAACTGATTCAGTTGATCCAATACACGCCAACGACGGAAAAGACCTTTAAAACGCCATTGCTAATGGTGCCGCCGTGGATCAATAAGTACTACATTCTCGATCTGCGTGAAGATAATTCCATGGTTAAGTGGCTAGTGGATCAGGGCCATACGGTGTTCCTGATCTCCTGGCGTAATCCTGGCCCGGAGCAGCGCGACATTACCTGGGCCGACTATATGCAGATGGGGCCGATTAGCGCGATAGAAGCTATCGAGCAGGCCTGCGGCGAGAAGTCGGTTAATCTCCTCAGCTACTGTGTCGGCGGCACGTTAACGGCATCTACGGTAGCGTATCTCACCAGTACCCGCCGTGGGCGAAAAGTAAAGTCGGTGACCTATATGGCCACGCTGCAGGATTTCCGTGATCCTGGCGACATCGGTGTATTTCTCAATGAGCGGGTGGTTGAAGGCATTGAGCAAACTCTTGAAGCGAAGGGCTACCTTGATGGACGCTCGATGGCCTACACCTTCAACTTGCTGCGTGAGAATGATCTGTTTTGGTCGTTCTACATTAATAACTACTTGAAGGGTGAGACGCCCGCTGCCTTTGATCTGCTCTACTGGAATACCGATGGTACCAATTTAACCGCAGGTACTCATGCCTGGTATTTACGCCATATGTACTTAGAGAACCGCTTGGTTGAGCCCGGTGGCATTGAGCTGGATGGGGTGAAAATTGATCTGCGTAAGGTCTCGGCGCCCAGCTACTTTGTGTCCACCAAAGAAGACCATATTGCCAAGTGGAACAGTACTTACTACGGGGCCTTACTTCCCAAGGGGCCGGTTACTTTTGTGTTAGGTGGCTCGGGGCATATCGCAGGTATTGTCAATCCGCCCCATAAAAACAAATACGGTTACTGGACTAACGACACACTGCCCGAAAGCCATGAGGAGTGGCTTGCAAGTGCTACGGCTCAGGAAGGTTCCTGGTGGCCCCATTGGCAAGCGTGGATGACCGACAATGGCTATGCCGATAGCGAAAAAATGGTGCCTGTGCGTCAACCTGGGGAGGGTGAACTTAACATCATTGAGCCTGCGCCTGGCCGCTATGTGAAGACGACAATTCCTGAGGTGTTGGGAGAGATTCCATCTTCGTCTTAAGGGGCAGGGAATAGCCTAAGGTTCGCACGCTAAAGTCTTCTGCCGAAATTCTATTGTAGGAGGGCGCTACTTATTAGCGCGCGAGGGGTGCCAAAGGCACCCCTTAGTTTCATCAGGCTGGGAGCTTGAGTGGTCGCGAGCTAAAGCTGCCTCCCACTGGTGCTTCAATCAGGTTGGGAGAAAGCTACCTGCCATCCAAAAGCCCACTGTTGTAACAGTGGGCTTTAGTTTTAGTGTGGTTTTTAATAATAGCCTTTAATTACGAATCAAGTAGTCGAAAGCACCCAGCGATGCCTTGGCGCCTTCGCCCATGGCAATGATGATCTGCTTGTAGGGCACGGTAGTTACATCGCCTGCGGCGAAGACGCCGGGCACGGACGTCATACCGTGAGCATCGACGATGATCTCACCGCGGGGCGTCATTTCAATCGGAGAACCTTTCAACCACTCGGTGTTAGGTACCAGGCCAATCTGAACAAAAATACCTTCCAGCGCGATGGATTTGCTCTCATCAGACGTGCGGTCTTTATAGTTCAAACCGTTAACGCGGCTGCCATCGCCCGTTACTTCAGTGGTTTGTGCGTTGAGAATAATATCGACATTAGGCAGGCTCTTGAGCTTTTTCTGCAGCACTGCATCGGCGCGCATCTCACCCATAAACTCTACGAGCGTTACATGGCCGACAATACCCGCCAGATCAATCGCCGCTTCAACGCCAGAGTTACCGCCGCCGATCACCGCTACCCGTTTACCTTTGAACAGCGGGCCGTCACAGTGAGGGCAGTAGGCCACCCCTTTATTGCGGTACTGCTGTTCGCCGGGCACATTCATTTCGCGCCAGCGGGCGCCCGTCGCCAGTACCAGGGTTTTGCTCTTAAGCGTTGCACCCGACTCAAAGGTGACTTCGTGCAGTCCGCCTTCAGCCTCGGCTGCTTTGAACGCCGTGGCAAGCTGCAGGTTCATGACATCGACTTCGTAATCTTTTACGTGCTCTTCAAGCGCGCTAACCAGCTTAGGCCCTTCGGTATGGGAGACGGAGATAAAGTTTTCAATTCCCATGGTGTCAGCCACCTGACCACCGAAACGCTCAGCGGCAATGCCGGTGTTAATACCTTTACGTGCTGAGTAAATGGCGGCCGCCGCGCCTGCCGGGCCACCACCAATGACGAGCGTATCGAAAGCGGCTTTCTCGTTGAGCTTTTTGGCATCGCGTTCGGCGGCACCAGTGTCAACCTTGGCCAAAATCTGCTCAAGGGTCATGCGGCCTTGGTCGAACGGCTTACCGTTCAAATAGATGCTTGGCACCGACATGATTTCCCGCGACTCAACTTCGTCCTGAAACAGTGCACCGTCGATAGCGACGTGACGAACGTTCGGGTTGAAGATAGCCATGAGGTTAAGCGCTTGAACCACGTCAGGGCAGTTCTGGCACGAGAGCGAGTAGTAAGTTTCGAAAAGCATCTCGCCATCGAGAGCTTTGATCTGGTCGAGTAGCTCAGCAGACGTTTTAGGTGGATGGCCGCCGACTTGCAGCAGTGCCAACACCAGCGAGGTGAACTCGTGGCCCATGGGGATGCCGGCAAACACCACGCCAGTCTCTTCACCCGGGCGGTTAATCGCAAACGATGGCGTGCGGGCGTCCTGACCATCGCTGTGTAGGGTAATCTTATCGCTCAGGCTGCTGATTTCCTCAAGCAGGCCGAGAAGTTCTTGTGACTTGGCACCGTCATCGAGGGAGGCAACGATCTCGAACGGCTGAGTCACTTTTTCCAGATACGCTTTTAACTGGGATTTTAAATTGGCGTCCAGCATGACAGTAGCTTCCTCGCAAGTAACAGACGTATTAAATACACGCGTGTGACGGCGCTAATCATTAATAATTTAAAACTGTTTTAAAACAGAACGCCCGGGCGAAACCCGGGCGTTGAACCTGCACGCTCTTGCGCCACGCAAATAAGAGCAAGCGCGTGAAAGCCGTAGGCGGTTTAGATTTTGCCTACAAGATCCAGTGAAGGTGCGAGCGTTTCTTCGCCTTCTTTCCATTTGGCCGGGCATACTTCGTTCGGGTTGGCACGAACGTATTGAGCGGCTTTCACTTTACGCAGTAGCTCTTCGGCGTTACGGCCGATATTGCCAGCGTTGATTTCTACAATTTGGATTTTACCGTCTGGGTCGACAACGAATGTGCCGCGCTCAGCAAGACCCGCGTCTTCAATCAAGACTTCGAAGTTACGTGAAATCCGTAGCGTCGGATCGGCGATCATTGGGTACTGCAGCTTGCCGATGGTCTCTGAGCTGTCGTGCCATGCTTTGTGAGTGAAGTGGGTATCGGTTGAAACGCTGTAGATCTCAACGCCCAGCTTTTTGAACTCGGCATAGTGATCGGCCAAATCGCCCAGCTCAGTGGGGCAAACAAAGGTAAAATCGGCCGGGTAGAAGAAGAAAATAGACCACTGGCCTTGCAGATCCGCTTCAGTCACATCGACGAATTCGCCATTCAGGTAAGCAGTGGCTTTAAACGGTTTTACTTCAGTGTTGATCAAGGACATTCAGATAATCTCCAGTTGTCATGAGTGAAGGGTTCATAAAGTAGTGCTAATGCTAACGGCTAGCGACTAATGTCTAAAATTAAAAAAAGCCATCCAGCCAATAGCATTGCCCTATTGGCGTACTACAAAAACCTATTTTGCTAGCTACTTAATGGGGTCGGTAGGGCAAAATACAAGAATTTTTCACATTGGCTTGCGGTAGGCGTCACTGCACCGCAAAATTCGCACGTTCAGTATTATGGCCTACGCTATTGTTAGCCGCTGAGGGCTGTTGCCGGCAGCAGCAGGGCGCACTTGGTATGAAGACCCTTGGCAAAACATTTGGCTGAATTGTTTAGTGAATGCTGAATTGTTTAATGACTAGTTGAGACAACAGGAGCAGTGATAATGGGGAACATCCACAAACTTTCCGCGGCCGTTGCGGCTATCTCATTCGTCGCAGCGGCTAGCGCTGCCCAAGCCGAAGAGGTGCGGGTATTTAACTGGTCAGACTACATTGCCCCGGAAACGCTGGAAAAATTTACCGAGCGCACCGGCATTGAAGTGACTTATGACGTTTATGACAGCAATGAAATTTTGGATGCTGCACTGCTCGCCGGGCGTTCCGGCTACGATGTAGTAGTACCTTCTACCTACTATTTCACCCGCCAAGTGAAAGCCGGTGTTTTTCAGCCGCTTAACCATGAGCTGCTGCCCAATTTAGATAACCTTAACCCCAAACTGATGGCCAACCTGGAAACCATCGACGCCGGTAGCGAATACTCGGTTCCTTATATGTGGGGCACTAATGGGATCGGCTATAACGTTGACCGGGTAAAAGAAATTTTGGGTGATGATGCGCCGGTAGATAGCTGGGCACTACTGTTTGATCCTGAAATAACCGCCGCATTGAGCGAAGCGGGCTGCGGCTTGTCGATGCTGGACTCTGCCGATGAAATGCTTTCGCCCGCCATGGCTTACCTGGGTTTAGACCCCCTGAGTGAAAATCTGGACGATATTGAAGCGGCTGGCGAACTGATTGCCGACGTTCGCGACGACATGACCTATTTTCACTCTTCTCGCTATGTGTCCGATCTGGCGAATGGTGATATCTGCGTAGCCGCTGGCTATTCCGGTGATGTATTCCAGGCCGCTGATCGTGCCGAAGAAGCTGGGCGTGATTTCTCCATCGCTTATAGCATTCCTAAAGAAGGCGCTGCCCTCTGGTTCGATATGATGGCAGTGCCCGCCGATGCGCCGAATACTGAAAACGCTCACGCCTTTATCAACTTTATCCTCGACCCGGAAATCGCCGCTGAAATTACCGAGTACGTGCGTTATGCCAATCCTAACGCGGCAGCCGATGAGTACCTCTCTGATGAAATTATCAATGATCCGGCTATTTACCCGGAAACCGAGGTCATGCAAAACCTATACGTGCAGGCTGAAAAGCCTCAAGATGTGCTGCGTGCACGTACGCGCATTTGGAACCGCGTAAAGTCTGGTCGTTAAACCGACATTTATCCGACGGCGAGTCTGGGGTTAATTCTCTATGGCTCGCTGCTCATCTTTTTTAATGCCCGGATTGCCGGGCCTTTTGATGGGAGTGGCGAATGGTCACTACGCCCCTGTCGAACGAGCCTTCATCTGCTTCGCCAATCACTCCTTCTTCGTCACGACCCCAGGGCAAAACCCCGCGGTTTGCTGAAGATGTGGTGCTGGAAGTGAAACGTTTAAGCAAACGGTTTGATGATGCGCTGGCGGTGGATGATGTCAATTTGCAGGTTAAGCGCGGGGAAATTTTCGCGCTATTGGGTGGTTCCGGGTCAGGTAAATCAACCCTGCTGAGGATGTTGGCGGGCTTTGAGACGCCCTCCGAAGGCCGTATTTTATTAGACGGTGAAAATATCACCGCTATGCCTCCGCACAAGCGGCCTATCAATATGATGTTCCAGTCCTATGCGCTATTTCCGCATATGACGGTGGCGCAGAATATTGCCTTTGGCTTAAAGCAGGATAAGCTCCCCAAAGCGGATATCGACGCTCGCGTCGCGCAAATGTTGAAACTGGTGCATATGGAGCGCTTTGCCAAGCGCAAGCCGCATCAGCTCTCTGGCGGCCAGCGCCAGCGAGTAGCATTGGCCCGTTCGCTGGCCAAGCGGCCTAAGCTGTTACTGTTAGACGAGCCCATGGGCGCATTGGATAAAAAGCTGCGCACTGAAATGCAGCTTGAAGTGGTTGAGATCATCGAGCAGGTGGGGGTGACCTGCATTATGGTCACCCACGACCAGGAAGAGGCGATGACCATGGCCGACCGTGTGGCGATCATGGCCGATGGCTGGATCGAGCAAATAGGTTCGCCGATCGATATTTATGAAAGCCCTGTGAGCCGCATGGTGGCGGAATTCGTCGGCACGGTGAATCTTTTTGAAGGCGAAATTATCGAAGACGCTGCCGACCACTGCCGTATCGCCGCTCCCGCGCTCGAGCGGCCCATCTATATTGACCACGGTATTACCACACAAGCGTCGAATCGGCGGGTTTGGGTCGCACTGCGCCCTGAGAAGATTTGGCTCACTCGTGAAAAGCCCACTACGGAGTACAACTGGGCGGCTGGCAAGGTGGATGATATTGCTTATTTAGGCGGTTTCTCGCTCTACTACGTGCGCACCCAATCGGGCCAAATCATTAAAGTCAGTATGGCCAATACCGAGCGTCGCGGTGATCGACCCACCTGGGAAGACAGTGTGTATGTCTACTGGGAAGATCACAGTACGATTGTTTTGAACCGCTAGCGTCTTGAGCTGCTAACGCTTTGAATTGCGATAGTGATGCATTCCTTACCGCGAGGAGACTGCCTTTAATGAAGTTATCTCGTTCTTCAGCACTGCTCAAACGCTTGCAGCTGGGGCGCCGAGCAGTGATCGCGTTTCCGCTCGTGTGGCTGACGCTGTTTTTTTTACTGCCCTTTGCGCTGGTGCTCAAAATCAGCCTTTCCGAAGCGGCGATTGCGATTCCGCCCTATGGCCCGCTGCTTGAGTACGCCGATCAGACGCTGCATGTCTTTCTTAATCTGGGTAATTATCTCTTTCTGCTCTCAGATTCGTTGTACATCGCCGCCTATTGGGGCTCGGTGAAAACGGCGTTTATTGCCACGCTGGCCTGTTTGTTGCTCGGTTACCCGATGGCGTATGCCATGGCCCGGGCACCGGCCCGCTGGCAGTTGCTGTTACTGCTGTTGGTCATGTTGCCCTCATGGACGTCGTTTTTGATTCGTGTCTATGCCTGGATGGGAATTCTAAGCAACAGTGGGTTAATCAATAACCTGTTGATAGGGATTGGCCTGATTGATTCTCCGCTGCGCATGATGAATACCCAGTTCTCAGTGACTATTGGCATTGTTTACGCCTACTTGCCGTTCATGGTACTGCCGCTATATGCCCACTTAACACGCATGGATAACTCGTTGCTAGAGGCCGCTGCAGATCTTGGCTCGCGCAAGCTCAATACCTTTATCAAAGTCACCTTGCCGCTCTCTACGGGCGGCATCGTGGCCGGTTCGATGCTGGTGTTCATTCCTGCGGTAGGGGAGTTTGTGATTCCTGAACTGCTGGGTGGTCCCGACACGTTAATGATCGGCAAAGTGCTGTGGGAGGAGTTCTTCCTTAACCGCGACTGGCCGGTGGCGTCGGCGCTGGCGATGGTAATGCTACTGCTTTTACTGGTGCCGATTGTCTGGTTTCATCGTTACCAGTCCAAGGAGCTTGAATAATGAGCATGCGACGGCCGAACTTCTCGACGGTCATGCTGGTGCTTGGTCTGCTATTTCTTTACCTGCCGATGTTTGTGCTGGTGGTGTATTCGTTTAACGCATCGAAGCTGGTCACGGTGTGGGCGGGGTTCTCCACCCAGTGGTACGGCGAGCTGTTTCGAGATCAGCAGATTTTGTCGGCGGTGTGGACAAGCCTACGCATCGCGTTTTTCGCTGCCAGCATGGCGGTTTGCCTTGGCACCGTGGCAGCCTTTGTAATGACGCGCTATGGCCACTTCCGAGGCAAAACGGCGCTATCGAGTATGGTCACGGCGCCGCTGGTAATGCCCGAAGTCATCACCGGTCTTTCGCTACTGCTGCTATTTGTGCAGATGGCGCAGATTACCGGCTGGCCAGCCGACCGGGGCATGGCGACCATTTGGATTGCCCACACCACTTTTTGCAGTGCCTATGTAGCGGTCGTGGTGGCTGCGCGACTGCGGGAAGTGGATCACTCCATTGAAGAGGCCGCCATGGATTTGGGCTCACCTCCAGTGAAAACCTTCTTCTCTATCACGCTGCCGATCATTACCCCCGCGTTGGCAGCAGGCTGGCTGCTGGCGTTTACCCTCTCCCTGGATGACCTTGTGATCGCCAGCTTTGTTTCCGGCCCAGGGGCCAATACGCTGCCGATGGTGGTGTTTTCGTCGGTGCGCATGGGGGTGTCGCCGAAGATTAATGCGCTTGCTACATTGATTATCCTAACGGTATCGCTGGCGACACTGTTGGCGTGGTTTTTCATGCGGCGTAATGAGACCCGGCGGAAGGCTGCTCTACGAGACGTTTAGATCAAGCTATAGCACATCGTCGTCGCGCCCAGCGACGACGCTTTCAAGTTCTCCGCTCATCGGTGAGACGATGATCTGAAGCTGGACGGGCGCGCAGCATTGATGGCAATCCTCCCAGGTATCGTGACTGCCTTGTGACGTATCAATCAGGAAGGTCAGCGGCGAATCGCAGTAGGGGCAGTGGAAGTCATAATTGACCAGGGCGTCGTCTTGCATTGTTGGCTACCTTGTATAGCGGATGCGCTAAATCAGTTTCTTACCCCTTGAGTGTAGCAGTGTGATCCTCGGGTAGGGCATCGTGGGGTTGAATCAGGTAGGATATCCCAGGATTTAAGTTCCCAAAGCAACGCAGCGAGAGTAGCGATGATGTTACGTAACATGGCAGTAGCGGCCCTAGTGGCCTTTCCGATGGTCGCGTTGGCTGAAACCCCCAATGTCACCGCTGGTGAGTGGGAGTTTGTGAGCAAAACCAGCGTCACCGGCGAAATGGAAATTCCGGATCAAACGGAAACCGAGCGCCAGTGTATTAGTCAGGAAGAGCTTGAGGGAGCTGAATTTGGCTTCATCGAGGAAGAGGAAGGCTGTGAACTGCTCGACCAGGAGCTGAATGCAGACGGTCTAAGCTACAGCATGGTGTGTCGCGCTGAGGGTGGTGAAGCCACCATCGATGGCGAAATGCGTTTTATGGGCGAGCGTATCGAAGGCAGCGTCGATATCCTTACCCAGTCACCCATGGGTGAACTCAGCATGAATACCGTGATTGAAGGCGAGTACCTTGGCGAGTGTGAGTAATTACTGCCTCTTAGTTAATAATTAATTTGTTAATAACTAACCGGTAGCTCACCAAAAGGGCGTCCCATTGGGGCGCCCTTTTGGTTTGTCGTTTTATGAATCTGGTGCGCTTCCTGGCGCGTTAGCAATTTCCTCCTCCAACTGCCGCTTAACTGCACCTGGCGAACCCGTGTGACGCGCGAGTAGATCGTATGCGACGGGCACGACAAACAGCGTAAACAGCGTGGCCGAGCCGACGCCCGCCATAATTACTGTGCCGATCACCAGGCGCGACTCAGCCCCCGGCCCTGTCGAGACAATCAGCGGTATGGCGCCGGCCATGGTGGTCACGGCGGTCATTAAGATAGGTCTTAAGCGCGTCACAGAGGCTTCAATCAACGCCGCACGAAAGGCTTTACCCTCGTCGCGCAGCTGGTTGGCAAACTCGACAATTAGAATGCCGTTTTTCGCCGCCAGCCCAATCAACAGCACCAAGCCAACTTGGCTGTAGATATTAAGCGACTGACCGCTTAGCAGCAGGGCGAGGAGCGCGCCGCTCATTGCGAGTGGCACCGTGAGCATAATCACAAAGGGATGGATCAGGCTCTCGAACTGCGCTGCCAGCACCAAAAAGACCACTAGCGCGCCCAGTATCAGCAGGAACGCGGTGGCGCCGCTGGCCTCTTGGAAATCCCGTGAGGCGCCTGCCAAATTGGTTTGTGTTTCTTCCGGCAGTAGCTCCGCGGCGCTCTGCTCTAAGTAGGCCAAGGCTTCGCCGAGAGGGTAGCTATCCGCCAGATTGGCTTCAATGGTAATCGCCCGTATACGGTCAAAGCGATTCAGGGTGCTGGCGCCAGCAAAGTCGGAGAGTGTGACCAGGCTGGCCAGGGGGATCAGCTCACCTGTGCGAGCAGATCGCACCTGAATGTTATCCAACGCCCTGGGGCTGTTTTGGCTGCCGCGGTCACCTTCCAAAATGACGTCGTACTCTTCACCGTGATCCACGTAGCGAGTGACGTTACGGCCACCTAACAGCACTTCAAGCGTTCTGCCGATCTCGGTAACCGTAACACCCAGCGAAGCAGCGCGCTCGTAGTCAATGTCGACTCTTAGCTGCGGCTGGGTTTCGTTGTAATTGCTCTCCAGTGCCATCAAGCGCGGGTTGTTTTCACGCACATGATCGATCAGCGTATCCCGCCAGCGGGCAAGCTCTTCGTAAGTCCCACCACCCAGCACAAACTGCACCGGCTTTTGGGTACGCTGCCCAAACCCCTGGCGCATTACCGGGAAGGCTTGTACTCCTGGCAAAGTACGCAGCTTTTCGCGTACTTCGCCCATGATCTCCCAGGCACTGCGTCGACTGCCCCAGTCGGCCATATTGACGATAATAAAGCCGCTATTGAAGTTCTCGATGTTGCCGTAGCCACGAGGGGCGCGAACGACGACGCGCTCCAGCTCACCGCTCTCTACCAATGGTGTCATCCGCGCTTCGATCTCATCCATATAGTCCATCATGTAGTCGAAGGTGGCGCCTTCAGGGCCATTCACTAATACGATAAAGTTACCGCGATCCTCCTGAGGCGTGTATTCGTTGGGCAGTACCGTGGCCAGCCAGGCGGTGGCTCCAATCAGCAATACAAACGCCGCGACCACCAGCCAGCGCATTTTGAGCATCCACTCTAACGTGGCCTGATAGCGGCGTTGAGTGCCGCTGAGAAGCCACTGCACGGCTTTGCCAATCCGGCTATCGTGCATGCCCGGCTTAAGAATTTTAGACGCCATCATCGGCGTAAGCGTCAGTGCCAGCAGCGTAGAGACGACTACTGCGGCGGCCATAGTCAGCGCGAACTCGGAAAATAGTCGGCCAATATCGCCTTGCAACATGCTGAGCGGCAGGAAAACCGCCACCAACACCAGGGTGGTGGCGATAACGGCAAAAGCGATTTGCCGGGTACCGCGAAAGGCGGCGACTAGCGGTGTCTCGCCGTAGTCGTGCATTCGCCGGTTTATATTTTCAAGCACGACGATGGCATCATCGACAATCAGGCCGATCGCCAGCACCAGCGCCAGCAGCGTTAGTAGGTTGATTGAGAAATTCATTGCGGCCAGAGCAGTAAAGGCGCCAATAACGGCTATCGGAACGGTTACCGCGGGCACCAGAGTGGTGCGCAAATTGCCCAAAAACATAAAGATCACCACCACCACCAAGCCCATGGCGATAAACAGCGTCATAACGACCTGCTCAATCGCCCCGGAGACGAACAGCGAGGCATCGTAGTTAAGGCTCAGTGACATCCCTTCTGGTAGCGTACCTTGCAGGCGTTCAAGTTCGACCTGAACGGCTTCGGAGAGCTCTATGACGTTGGCCGTCGACTGCATGATCATACCCAGGCCGACCATGGGGATGCCGTTAGAGCGGAAGACAGAACGATCCTCCACAGCGCCGACTTCTACTCTTGCTACGTCAGCAAGGCGCACCAGATAGCCGTTTAACTCTTGGTTTTGAGGAGAGCTGAGGGCGAGACGCTGAAAATCTTCGGCGCTGGCAAAACTGCGGGGAAGGCGGACAATAAACTGCCGGTCTTCGGATTCAAGCGAGCCTGCCGGTAGCTCTACGTTCTCTGCCCTTAGTGCGTCTTCGATATCGCTAACGGTGAGTCCCCGTGCGGCCAAGGCATTGCGATCCAGCCACACGCGCATGGCGTAGTCACTGCCGCCGCCGACACGCACCCGTGCTACCCCTGGCTGAACGGAAAGGCTGTCGACCAGAAAGCGGTTAGCGTAGTCGGTCAGCTCGGTGATGGAGTAGTCTTCGCCGGAAAGGCTTAGCCACACCACTATCTCTTCGCTGCTATCGGCTTTGGTGACCTCTGGGTTGTCAGCGTCGTCGGGTAGGTTGCGCAGCGCGCCGGAGATACGGTCGCGAATGTCATTGGCGGCGGCATTAATATCCATATCGATGCCAAATTCGATTTCGATCTGAGAGCGACCATCCTCGCTTTGCGAGGTAATCAGCTCAATGCCTTCAACGCCTGCAATGCGGTCTTCTAATACCTGGGTAATCCGTGTTTCGACGACGCTTGCCGAGGCGCCGGGGTAGCGGGTATCGATGGTGACCACTGGCGGGTCGATGGTGGGGTACTCTTGTAGCGGCAGACGATTGAGCGCCAGTAGGCCAAAGGCAATAATCAGCGCCGCGATCACCATCGCCAATACCGGTCGCTGTACAGAGATATCCGATAAACGCATTAGCGGTCGGCCTCCAACAGCGCTCGTATACCGGTCTCGTCATCAGCGATCCCAATTAACCTGGCTTCCTGCCCATCACGGGCTAGCTGTAGGCCATGAAAGACAATTAAATCGTTGGCGGCGAGTCCCTCGAGAATTTCCACCTCGCCATTGCGACGCTCGCCAATCGCTACTTCGCGACGTGCCAAGCGTGTGCTGCCTTCACTCTGTTCAATTAACATCACGAAGTGACGGTCACCGCTAGGCTCTATGGCCGCCTCAGGGATAACCACCGTATCGCGTACGCGCTGTTGAACGATCACTTCCATCAGCATGCCAGGGCGCAGGCGGCCATCGGTATTCTCGAGATCAGCGCGGACGCTTACGCTGCGCGTGACTGGATCCACCCGTATGCCGATGGTGGCAATTTCACCGCTAAAGAGGGCGTCAGGGTAAGCGGCAGTCGTGGCGTTGAGCATCAAGCCTGGCGAGAGGCGGCCAAGAAATACTTCGGGAACGCTGAAATCGAGCTGCATAACATCCAATTTATCGAGCGTCACCAGATCCATGCCTGGGGTGACCAGGGCGCCAACACTGATATTGCGAAAGCCGACACGGCCACTAAAGGGGGCTTTTATCTGGTAATTGGCCAACTCCGCTTCAATCGCTTGTATATCGGCATCTGCCTGACGCAGTCGTGATTGGCTATCTTCTACATCGGCCCGGGCCGCCAGGTTGCGTTCTTGTAGCTGGGAAGCGCGATTTGAAGCGTTGCGCCGCTCTTCGCGAAGTGCCTGGGACGCCCTCAACTGCGCCTGCTCTTCGGCATCCTCCAGACGAATAAGCAGTTGCCCCTCTTCGACCTGCTCGCCGTCACGGAAATTGATCTCGGCAACGATGTCCGTGACGGTAGTCGATAGCGTGACGCTCTCATCGGCACGAAGGGTACCCAAGGCTTCTAGTGGATCCGACCAGGTTGTCACGATCGCGCGGGTGCCGATGACTGATGGCGCTGATTGGGCCAACGCCACGCAGGAAAGTAGAAGGGTGAGAGGCACGAGTGTGAGTCGCAACAGCCGTCGTCGGTGGAAGGGCAAAAGCATAGGGTTCTCAGCGTTAGATAATATTTATACAATTATTGTATAGGGTAATTTGGCTATATAATAATTTTTAAGTGCGACCCTGTTAGAATGCCTGCCTTTTACGGCGGGAGTCGCCCTCAATATGAGCTGTTCATTATGATCTATGACGTTGTCATCATCGGTGCTGGCGCCGCTGGTTTAATGTGCGCAGCCCAAGCGGGCTATGCCGGAAAACGGGTCTTAGTGCTTGATCATGCTAACAAAGCGGGCAAGAAGATTCTCATGTCCGGGGGCGGCCGCTGCAACTTTACCAATCTTGGCACAACGCCACAGCACTTTTACTCTTCAAATCCTTACTTTTGTATTTCGGCGCTCAAACGTTACCGCCCTGAGCACTTTGTTGAGCTGGTAGAGCGCCATGGCGTTGAACATGTTGAGAAAACGCCGGGTCAGCTATTCTGTGCAACCTCGGCTAAAGATATTGTCCATACGCTACTGACCGAGTGTGAATGGGCCGGGGCTGAAATCAGGCTCAGCACCCAGGTTACCCGCGTGGAGCAACAGGGCAGTGCCATGCGGCTAACGACTTCGATAGGTAAAATCGATGCCGGGGTGGTCGTCATCGCGAGCGGTGGGCTTTCCATTCCGAGCATGGGCGCGACAGGGTTTGGCTACGACATAGCCCGCCAATTTGGTCTAGAGGTATTCGCTACGCGACCCGGGCTGGTGCCGTTTACCTTAAGCGATACTTGGAAAGCGCGCGCAGCTGAGCTCTCTGGTTTGAGTGTACCAGTGGCCGTTAGTGCTGGCAGTCGCCGCTTTGTGGATCCTATGCTGTTTACCCATCGTGGCTTGTCTGGGCCGGCGATGCTGCAGATATCCAGCGTTTGGCAGCCAGGGGAGAGCATTAATATTGATCTGCTGCCCAATGAAAACGTGGCGGAATCGCTGCGCTATGCACGCCAAGAGACGCCTAAGCGTCAGCTCTCGACATGGCTTGGCGAACGCTTCCCGAAACGCTTCGCGCAAGCACTGCTGGAGTGGTATCCCGACCATGACTTGGCGCAGCCCCTGGCTCAGTATGCTAATGCTGCACTGGATGAGTGGGCGCAAAGACTCAACGCCTGGCAACTGAAGCCAGCGGGAACAGAAGGTTGGCGTACTGCAGAGGTGACCATGGGCGGGGTCAATACCGATGCGATTTCGTCCAAAACCTTTGAGGTTAAAGGCTTGCCGCAGTTGCGCTTTATCGGAGAAGTATTAGATGTAACGGGAGAGTTAGGCGGGTATAACTTTCAGTGGGCGTGGGCGAGCGGCGTCGCCTGCGGGCAGTCCTGCTAGGCTTTGCCTGAAAACTAGCTGCGCTTGACCATACGTCGTTAAAAATGGCTATTCGTTAGCTTATGCAGGTTGACTAGTCTTTAGCCATCATCAGACCCACTATTCAGGCTAATATCACTAAGTAAGCTGTATATTGTAGGAGGCCGCTTCCAGCGGGCGAAGGGTGCCCTATAGGCACCCCTTAGTTCCATAAGGCTGAGAGCTATTGTGGGAGGCCGCTTCAGCGGGCGAAGGGTGCTGCAAGCACCCCTTAGCTTCATCATGCTGGTAGCCTGAACATTCGCGAGCTAAAGCTCCCTCCCACCGGAGCTACTATCAAGCTGGTGGTGGAAGGCCGCTTTAGCGGCGGTTCGACACTTCGACGAAGGGTGCCCTAGTCACCCCTTAGTTCCATAAGGCTGAGAGCTTGAGTGGTCGCGAGCTAAAGCTGCCTCCTACCGGAGCTACTATCAAGCTGGTAGCCTAGCCTTCGCTCGCAGCCTTTTTAGATAAAGCCTGACAGCAAGTAAGGTAGATTAATAAAATTAACTAGCCACTTTGGCTAATAATTTAAGTTTCTTGAGTAGCATATAGCCCGCAAGCGCTTTTCTGCCTGCCGCCATTGCACCACCTGGATGGCGCATCAGCTTAAATGCGGCAAAGCCGCCAACTGCGTAGAGAGGCAGCTTGAAGCTTTGCCAGTTTCTATCCAGTGGTGAAGCGGCCTGCTGTAAAAATTCGCTATCGACCAAAATATCCACGCGCTGCTGCTCAAGCTCGGCTAACAGTAGCGCTTTGCGCTCAGCACGGCTGAGCGGTTTTGTTGGTGGCTTAGCGGTGTCTGCGGATGGTTTCATCACTTGGCTCCTCAAGCAGTGCTCGATCAGCAGCAAGCTGTTTGAGTGTTTCTTTTAACAGAGAGTGTTGCTTGGACTGACGAATCGCAATAACCGCGAGTAACAAACTGGCACCGATCAACGCACCAGCGCTGATGGCAATGGCCGTTAAGCGATAGGTATCCCAGAATAGAACGACGACCAGTGCCGTCAGTGTGGCAATACCTAATAAGAGTAGCAGTAAGCTTGCTCCTGCCAGCAGCAGTAGCACCAGTAAGCGTGCACGCTCCTCCTCTAACTCAAACACCGCCAAACGCAGGCGGGTTTCGCTATTAGCAATCAGCGATTTCAATAAGCGTTTGGCGGCAGAGAAGACGCGTTGGGTGGGACCCAAAGCCATTAGCGACGACCGAGCAGCATACCCACAACCATACCTGCTGCGGCACCAATACCTATGCTTGTCCAGGGGTTTTCATGGACATAACGGTCACAGGCATCGGCCTGGTGAGTCAGCGAGTCGCGAGTTTCGTCATAAATGCGCTCGCCACGGGCCTCAAGGCGTGCACGGGTGTCCTTTAAACGGCGTTCGGCGCGAGTACGAAGATCGTTCATCTCTCCGCTGGCATCTTTAGCGGTCGCGTTGACCAGCTCTTCAACGGTTTCACTCAAGTGACGCAGATCATCTTTGAGTTGATCGGCTTGAGTAGAGTAAGTGGGTTGACGTTTAGCCATGGAGTCTTCCTTTGACGAGTGAATGATTGGGCTACTAACTACTAGTTACTTACCTATTAGTTACAGTGTTTAGCTACTGACTACAAGCACAAGCATAGCAGCCACCTAGCAACAGACAAGCAAATGCGTCTATCGGTTCAGCCCTGTGGCACTAAATAAGGGATTTAAACTAAATCCAAGGCTTAACCGGTGCACACGATGATCGTAATCGATCATGCTTTCACCATATCCGTAGTAGTACTGTACGTGCGCCCGCAAGCTGTTGAAAGCGGGCCAGCTGTAATCAATCTGGGTGCCTATATTGCCTGCGCTGGGGTTGCCGCGTAACTGGCCGCTCACTTCATGGTTATTATTGAGGCGCTTGGCGAGGCGAATATCGCCGTATCCCATATAGCGTTCGATATCCGGGTTGTCGTCATTCTCTTCGGATTCGGGTACACGCCAATGGGGTGCCAGGGTGAACGCCCAGTCGCCACGTTGAAAGGTGCTTTCAAGATACACTCGGTTCCAACTGCGTGAGAGCGGATCTGAGCGACCATTCGATTGATGGTTAAGGGAGATTCGGTTACGGGTATTTACCCAGCCCAGTACACCCCAGGCATTGTCAAAGTCTACAAAGATTTCAGGCTCGTAATTGGTTTCCCGAAAGGGTGATGAGGCGTCGGTATTATAAGCCTGCCACCAGCTGCGCTGGGTGTAGCCAAAGTAGACGTCGCCGTAGTTACCGAATACCTGCTCAGCCAGATTAACCTTGGCGCTGAACTGGAATTTTAGTTCCACATCACTCACTTCGCCATCGTCAGAGATATTGCGGAAGCTTTCACGGTTCTGGTTGGTATTAAAGCTAACCGGAAATAGGTAGTTGGTGCGGTGGGTGGTGATTGAAAACGGGTTTCGGCTTGATTCCTGTTCAAGTTCACGGCGCTCGCTCAAATCCTCCCGGGCAGCTTCTTCAGGCAACTGTTCAAACGGTAAACCTAGTGCAGCTTCTTCGGGATTTTCTATCTGCTGCAACTGCTGATGCAGATCATACAGCTCGGCGTTGAGGGCTCGGATACGCGCCTCAATCTCTTGTTGAGACTCGGCAACGGCATTCACACTAAACGTTGCAAGGCTCAGCAGAACAATAAATTTCGTCAACGGCAGTTTTCGGGTGACCATCAAGGTGACTCGCAAAATGAAGGAATAGGCAAATGCCAAGCTTGTTTCTATCACGCCGCCTGCGGAAGTCAACACCTCTGATTGCGCTGACCATCAGAACGCCTGACAATAACCTCATTCTCCGTCTCTGCGGAGCATTTGATGTCAGCGAGGCCCTAAGTAACGTGTTGATACGTAACGTGGTGAGATGCGCCTGTAAGTGGAGTATAACCTGTTTGTTCCTACTGCTCGTCATTAGCAGTGCTGCTATTAATCCAGCTCACGCTGCGCTTCAGTCGAATATGCTTGAACGGGTACCCGAACAGGCCGAACTGGCATCAAGGCTTGCTCAGTTAGAAGCCCTTGAGGAGCCCTTGACCGCCCAGCAGGCCAGCGATAAAGAGGCTCTGGAAGCAGCCATCGAAGCTTATGAACGGCTAGCCTCTGTGGAAGAGCGTCTTGCTGCACTAGACACCCGGGTAGAACAAGCCCCTGAAATACTAGCTCGTCTACAGCGCGACTTGAGCGAAGCGGAAGAAGCTTCGCAGCAGCTGACGGTGGCCGACTTGAGCGACCGTCCCCTCGATGAGCTGGAAGCGTTGCAAACCAACGCGGTGGTCGAGCTACAGCAGTTGCAAAGCCAACTGGCGGAAGTGAACTCGCAGCTGTTGGCTGCCCAAACACTCCCAGAGCGGGCCCAGCAGTCTATCGCGGAAACCCTCCAACGTGCGGAGAGTTTACGCCGACAGCACGATGAGCGCGAGGCTTTGCTGGCGGATCGTCAACTTTCTGCCTTGAGCGATGCGCGGCTGATCCAATTACGCCTTGAGCGGGCGCTGGCCGAACGCGAAGTGAGCTTTTATCAGCGCGAACTAAGCGCTAACAGCCGCCTGCGCGAATTAGCCCAGGAGCGTCGCGATGCGCTGATGGTGCAGATCGATTATCAAGAGCAGCAGCTAACGATGCTGCAAGGGGTGATTGATCGGCAGCGTCGGTTAGCCTCTGAACAAGCCATTGCGGATGCCGCCAGGGATAATCCGTTAATCGCTGCGGGGCATCCGGTGGTGGTGCAAGCGCAGCAAACCAATCAGACACTTAGCCTGGAGCTGCTGCGGGCAACTGACCGTGCTAACACGGTGGTGCGGGAAAACATTGAAGCCCAGCGGCAGTTGGAGAACGTGCGTCAGCTACAGCGTAGTCTTAATGAGCAAATTGAGGCTATCCGTGGCAGCCAACTGCTGTCGCGTATTCTGCGCGAACAGCGCAAGTCACTACCTTCCTTGGCGGCCCCACGAAATTTGCAGGACGAAATTGCCGACCTGCGCCTAAAACAGTTTGATTTAGTTCGCCAGCGTGATCAGCTGCGCCAAAGCGAACAATATGCCGCCACGCGGCTGGCTGAGGAGGGCATTGAGGCGACCCCGGGATTGGTAGATTCACTTTCGCAGCTTTATCAATCCCGTCGTGAACTGGTCGAGCAGTTGGAGCAGTCTTACGGCAGTTTATTAAGTGCGGCGATTGAGCTGCAGCTCAACCAGCAGCAGTTGGTATCGACGACTATTGAGTTACGCAAAACCATCGATGAGCAGCTGTTTTGGGTCGCCAACAGCCGGCCATTGGATCTAAATTGGGTACGCCAATTACCGCGCAACCTGCGGCTAGAATGGCAAGAAGGAGAGTGGCGAGCCATTTTGCCCACCCGCTGGCAAGGGTTCTCCTGGGAAGTGCTTAGAGGCGCCCCGCTAGTGGTGTTGAGTCTGGTGCTAATGGGATTGCGTCGCAAAATCAAGGCCCGCTTGGCCACGCTGCATTCGCAGATAGGTCGGTTAAAGAGCGATACCCAGCTGCACACACCCAGGGCGGTGCTGCTGAATGCGCTGCTGGCGCTCTCGGGCCCGTTGGCAGTAGCCGGTATTGGCGTTGGGCTGCAGGGGGCGGCTGGCTCCTTGGCTAATAGCGTTGCCCCGGCGCTGCTTCAATTGGCCTTAAGCTGGGCCGTCGTCGCTTGGGGGCGCAGACTACTGGTCGCCGATGGAGTGGCCGAGCGCCACTTTACCTGGTCGCCACAGTACAACGCCCGGTTACGCCAACTGTTAGGCGGGCTAGGCATCGCCTTGGTGCCAGTCATTGCCATTGCGGCGATGTCCGGAGAGATGGAAACGCCGCTAGCGATGCGCCCTGTCGCCTTGGGGCTATTTGCGTTTGGCTTGATAGCGATGAGCTGGTGGTTGGCGCAACTGATACTGGCGCATATTCCCATTTTTGGCGTGCACCTGTTTCGCTTGCTGTTGGGGCTGGCGATGGCCTCGGTGCCGCTGATCCTACTGGGATTAGTGGTCTGGGGTTACGAATACACCGCGTTACGTTTAGTGGGGCGGTTCGCGATTACCCTTTACTTGCTGGGGCTATGGGTCGTGGTAGAAGCCTCTTTGGTAAGAAGTCTTGCGGTAGCCGCACGGCGGCTTGCTTATCGCCGTGCGCTGGCGCGCCGGCGCGCTCAGGTGCAAGAGGGCGCGGAAGGTGGCCTCGAAGTCGTGGAGGAGCCTCCGCTTGATATGGCCCAGATCAATAGCCAGTCGCTGCGGCTTTCCAAGTTGATTGTGTTGATTGGCTTCAGTGCGCTGCTTTATTTGGTCTGGTCAGACTTGCTCTCGGTGCTCGGCTATTTGGACAACGTGTCATTGTGGGAGGCGCAAGAAGGGGATCTGGTCGATAACGCTCTATCGATCTCCGATGTCTTTGCTGCTCTGCTGATTGTCGCTATTACCTTTATTATGGCGGGCAACTTACCCGGTCTGTTGGAAGTGATGGTGCTATCCCGGCTGTCATTGAAACAGGGCAGCGCCTATGCCATTAGCTCGCTGCTCTCCTACACCATTGTGGGTACGGGGATTGTCATGGGGCTTTCGACGCTGGGCGTCTCCTGGGACAAGCTGCAGTGGCTGGTCGCTGCCTTGAGTGTGGGGTTGGGGTTTGGCTTGCAGGAAATTTTTGCCAACTTTATATCCGGTTTAATCATCCTGTTTGAGCGTCCGATTCGCATTGGTGACACCATCACGATTGGCAATTTGCACGGAACCGTCAGCCGTATCCGTATCCGTGCGACCACCGTGACCGATTTCGACCGTAAAGAGATTATTATCCCCAATAAGACCTTTGTGACCGACCAACTGATCAACTGGTCGTTGTCGGATAATATCACCCGCGTTGTGCTCACTTACGGCGTGGCCCACGGCTCCGATATGGCCAAGGTGCATCAGCTATTACGTCAGGTGGCGGATGAAAACCCCCGAGTGCTAGCCGATCCAGAACCGCAGGTTTTCTGTTTAAGCTATGGGCAGCACAGCCTCAATTTTGAGCTGCGTATTTTCGTCAACGATCTGCTTGACCGACTGTTTGCCGCCGATGAAATCAACTGCCGGGTAGATGCGCTGTTTCGCGAAGCGGGCGTACGCGTGGCGTTTGAACAGATGGATGTGTGGCTACACCCTGATCAGGGGGAGGCGGTTAAAGTGCAGTCCGCGAACCAACTGCCCCCTGCATCGACGTAATGCATTTTTAAGCTCTCTTTTTTTAAGGCCCTTTTACTGCATGCAGGAGAAATTCGCGGTTGCCGTCGCCGCCGGTGATCGGGCTCTCCTGCCAGTGTTGAATATTAAGTTCGCAGGCGTTGCAGCTGCGACGAATGTTGGCTTCAACTTCTGCAAAGTGTTTAGCGTCGCGTACCACGCCACGTTTATCCAGGGCGCCGGGGGTTAGCTCAAACTGTGGTTTCACCAGTGAAATTAACTGCCCCCCTGGTGGTAGCAGGGCGGCAATTTCGTGCAGAATCAGCGTTTGGGATATAAACGAAACATCCATAATGGCGCTATTGATGGGGTGGGCAGAAAGCACGCTGGTAAGGGCTTCGCTGCTGGTCATCGAGCGCGCATTTAATCCCTCCAAGCAGGTGACGCGTGGGTCGCCGCGTAGCTCTGCTGCAAGCTGTCCGTGGCCGACCTCGACACCAATCACATGGCGGGCGCCAAAACGCAGCGCGCAGTCGCTGAAGCCGCCGGTTGATTGACCGATATCGAGCACAACAGCGTTGTCAAAACGCAGCTCAAGCGCTGTGAGCACTGCCTCTAATTTTAACCCCGCCCGGGATACATAGCGCTCTTCGGGATCGTCATCTACTTCAAAGCGGGTATCTTCGGGCCATTTTTCAGACGCTTTGGTTAACGGCTTGCCGTTATCGGCAAGTCTTACTCGCCCGTGACGAATAAGCCTTTGGGCGCGGGTACGCGAGTTGGCCAGCTCCTGGCTGACCAACAGTTGATCGAGTCGCATCATAGAGATTAAGAGTGTGTTGTTCAGAGGGCTGCTTACCCCACGTCTGGGGGTGTATTGGGTAGGGATGAGTTGGAGCCTTGATCTGCCTGCAGCTCGGTAGGCGGTAAGCGTGAGGCCCCCCAGCTACGGTGCAGGTAGTGTTTAACATTTTCCACCTCTTCGCTGGTGACGTCGGCTATGTCAACGCGCTCAAGAGGATCGTAATGATAAATATACAGCCGAGATGCAAAGCGATCGAAAGGCAGCGAGGCCTCGCCGAAGCGCTCACCATTGCCTGATGTACTCACAATGACGCCATCGCCCCAATCCTGCCCGCTATCATTGTTGGGATTATAGAAGTAAATCCGCATGACATCAGAGGGGTCGAGGGATGCCCGCAAAATGGTGATTGCGTGCCAGCCGATAAAACGCGCCGCGCTATCAGTGACCGCAATACCCGCTGGCTGAGGGTGAATCAGCGGCTGGTTGCCATTGTAGTAGGGATGATAATAGGCGAAAAAGTGGCGAATAAAGTCGTCCACATCGCTAAGTTGACCGGTGGCAACATCGACATTGATGCGAAAGCCACGGCCCGACCACCAACCGTGAAATTCAGGATTCACCCAGCGGTGAGGGTCACCTTCACGGCCAATGCAGCGCCGTCCCATTTCGGCATAAATTCGATCCAGGTGTGGCACGACAATCAGCGAAACCGGGTCGAGATCGATGGGTAACTGGGTCGCCACACCTGATAGGCTCGCCATGGAGGAAATGGCTTGGCCTTCAAAATGCATAATGATTTCGTCATCTCGGGCTGCCCACGCCACCATTTGCAGCAGATAGTCTGGGTCGTTGTACGCCCACATGGAGAGTGCACGTGCCGACTGGCAGGTAGGATTGTTGCCCTGACCAACGCCTAGCGGTAATCCCAGCATGCAGAGCACGCCTTCAATTAAGCGTGCCCGAGGAGAAACAGTGTCGCCATAGGACAGGGTGAGTCGCGACTGCGCCCACTCGGATAGCGGCAGGTTAAGTTGACGCCACATGGCGGGCGCCACCGGCGGCTGATAGAGAATACCGCGCTCAAGCATCAGCGCCAGGCCGTAAACCGCTTGTGCGGTGGCTGGATAAACGCCGCCCCGAATAAGCGCTTGAACCAGCTCGCGATAGCAGAGTAGACAGTCGCGGCCGGTAGAAGAAAGACCCAGCGCCTCGGAGAGTAAGTGGTCACCTTCTTCGAGTAGGTGACGCAGCAGCACGGCGTGATACGGCGATACCAAGCCGGTATCGTGCATTGCCCGGGCGAAGCCGGTAGATTCAGCCTGCAGGGCCGCCTGATCCATATGCTCTAACCGATCGCGATAAATATCCACGCCAGGATCTTCGCGGCAGGCCTGAGTGGGGCCGTAAAGCGAGCTGACCAGCCGGTCGGCGCCTTGGCCACTAGCGCCAAGATCAATCTCTGGATTGGCCTGACATAGGGCAATTTGGGTGATCATCTGTTTGATCGAGTCAACCTGAATAGGGCGCTGTTTTAAAATGCGCCAAATCTCATCAATCAGGCGATCAACGATATGCTCATAGCCGATTCGTTCAGCTAAATGCTGAAAAAGCTGGCGTGGGATAGTCGCCAGTCGCCCTTGGGTTTCCCGCTCCGCCTCGCTGGGTGGCAAGAACAGCAGCCATAAATTAATCGCCATTACCTGAGTAAGGTAGTGGTGTGCATGCTCTGAAGAAACCAACGGGTGTTCAAAATTGCCTTTAGCGACAGCAAGCAGTCGAAGCTCGCTCAATGCCTCAATGACGACCACATTGGCATCCGCGCTTTTCAGCGAGAAGGTCGTCAGGGTCGGTACCAAATATTGGGGTGTTTCCCAATCGGAGCCCAAAAACACACCAGAGTCCTCAAACGCTTGCGCGCGGGACTCCAGTGCGTCACACCCGCCATCCTGAAGCAATACTCGCCGCGCAGTGTCCATCACGCGCGGCAATTTGGCGGGTTTCGAGAAGGCGGGCGCCTGGTTCAGCAGGCGCACTGCGTCATCAAATTGGCTCAATAATCCATCGAGCTTGCTATCTTCTTGAGAAGACGTAACTTGATTTGTCTCCACGGTGACTCCTTATCCCAGCATTAGCGGGGATTATACATAGAAGTCGAGGTCTTCTTGGCGTTTTAATAGATCGCGAATAGTATGCGCGTCTTCGCCTTTAAAGTAGACCAGACCCCAATGAGTACCAAACGCGGTGCGTTTAGTAACGGTTTCTTCTACTGGTGAGGTTAGCTCATGAGACTCAAAGTAGGGGTGATCTTCAGTCTCTTCGGGAATTTCCAAGCGGCTGACCACACGGCGGCGTGGGTAAACGCCAAAGCAGCCGGCAAAGCCATCGGCATCGACCACTTCTTTCGGGAAAAACGTGGCCACTTCTTCTTTCGTGGCTTTCGGATCGAATACCAGCATGGAAGCTTGGTAAGCATTGAAGCCGTAAACACGCTCTAGCAGTTCGAATACCTTGAAGCCGGGCGGACGGTAGGCCACTTCGCCAAAGTACATTTCACCATCGCTGGTAACGAAGTATTCTGGGTGGATCAAACCAAACTCAATATCGAACGCTTTAATCAGCTTCTCGATCTGTTGGGTGATCTGTTCACGGTAAATCTCGAGCTCAGGCGACGCGGGGACAAACACCGAGTAACCTAGCGTCACGTATTCAGAGATGTTCAAGAAGGCGATTTTGCCATCATGAATCCACGCTTCCACGGCAAATTCCCAGCCATCCAGGTGCGACTCCATCAACACCGGGAACTCTTCATCCGGGATGGTATCGACTTCATCTGGGGTGCGAATGACGCGGTGACCAAGGCAGCCTGCTTTATCAAACGCCTTCAGGTGAATCGGGTCGTTGGGGTCGCCGTCCAGCTTGAGCAGCGTCTGGTTAACGCGCTTGAGAAAGCGCACGACATCTTGTTTGTCGTGGGCTTCTTCAAAAATACCCACGCGGATGCCGCCTAGTTGGGCACGACGCTTCATTAACGCTTTATCGCGCAACAACAGCGACTGACCGTAAAGGCGCGGGTTATCCAGTAGCACAGAGTTGATAGCGCCAGCCCACTCAACGGTCTCTTCGTAAAGCGGAATGGCGACATCGACGCCTTTCTCTTTAAGCGTCTCGGCAATTTCCATTGAGCGATCATTGAGTCGCTCGAAATTCCAAGGCACGTAGGGAATGTCGTGTTTTTGGCAATACTCTTCCGCCCAGTCAGGTGCAACGACAATGTAGCGACGGTCAAAATTTTCGGCCGCTTCAATTGCATTGAGACTCCAGCCTAATAGAGCGATATAGCCTTTATTGGGATCCTTCTGCATGTTGATGACTCCTACTTGGTGAACGAACATAATTGCCAAATCACGCTCACTACCATACACGAGGGGGGCATGCGCGGCTAATGAGCGCATTTTCCTTTGCATTAGCGTATCACTGGCTTGAGGGTATAGCGTAAAGGCGTAACTGCGGGAATATGGTAAGCTAGGCGGTTCAACTTAATGTACGAATGGCAAGAGGATTAGGCCAAGATGGCGGCCAAGCCGATCTACCGTGTGGTGGTTCACCAGCAGGGTGAAATTTGGGATTTATACGTCCGAGAGATCTTTCAAAGCGAACTCTGGGGCTTTATTGAAGTCGAGGAGTTTGTCTTTGACGATGCTTCACGGGTAGTGGTTGACCCTGCGACTGAAAAATTGCAACGAACCTTCGATGGCGTCAAGCGTAGCTACCTGCCGTTAAATGCTATTGTGCGCATTGATGAAGTAGAGCGCGAGGGGCCATTGAAGGCGGTCAAAACCGATGCCCGGGTAGCGGAGTTCCCCCGTCCCTTTCCGCTGCCCCCGCGCGGAGAAGGGTAAGCGTATGAGACAAGCGCCCCGCTAAGTTAAGCGATAAGCGCTGTTGGCTTCGTCCGCCTTGCAGCGTTTTTAATCAGGACATGATGTCATGCTAGTAAACAGAACTCGTTATCGAAATTACGCCGCTGCGGCTGGCCTTTTACTCAGTTTTACCAGCTTCAATGCCACTGCTCAGTCTGCCAACCAAGCATGGGTGACCGATGAGCTGAGCACCTATGTGCGCAGCGGCCCCACCGATGGTTACCGCATCATTGGGACGCTCAACGCAGGTGAGCAGGTAGAGGTATTGGAAACCAGCGGTGATTACACCCGTGTGCGCAACAATGATGGCAATGCGGTCTGGGTGTTGAGCAATGAGCTACAGCAAACGCCGAGCGCGGTTGAGCAGCTACCTGCGTTAGAAGCCCAGGTCGAGGAGCTAACCGCCGAGCTCGAGGGGATCAATGAAACCTGGGAGCAGCGTACTGCCTCAATGACAGAGACTCTAGAGGTTCGCGAACGTCGCATTGCCGAGCTTGAAGCCAGCAACCAAGAGCTGGATGCTCAAGCAGAGCAGTCTCGTCGGCAAGTGAGGGCGCTCCAGGCGCGCCTGGAGACCCAAGAAGAAGACCTTCTGATGCGCTACTTCATGTACGGCGGCGGTGTGGCTGGCGCGGGTTTATTGGTGGGTCTGATTGTGCCTCACCTCCCGCGTCGGCGTAAAAAGCGTGACCGTTGGTTCTAAAGGCGCGATAAGCCCTCTCTCCGGATAGTGCAATCGATTTCAAGGTGGCCAAAATGAGCGATCAATGGCGCAAGCGCTGGCAAGAAGGGCGTATTGGCTTTCACTTGCAGCAGGCGCACCCAGCATTGCTGCGCCATTGGGTGTCGCTCGGTGTTGCTCATCGCACCAAGGTACTGGTGCCGCTGTGCGGAAAAAGCCTTGATATGCGCTGGTTGGCGGATGAAGGACACCCGGTTCTGGGTATAGAGTTTGCCCCCGAGGCCATTGAGCAGTTTTTGGCTCAGCGCAGCACATCGGTATCCCGCTATCGTCAGGCAGGGTTTACGATTTCGCGCCAAAGTAGCGTGGAATTGTGGTGCGGTGACTTTTTTCACCTGCATATTCAGCAGGCCGCCGAGATTGGCGCGTTTTATGATCGCGCCTCGCTTATAGCGCTGCCACCAGCCACTCGGCAGCGCTATGCGTTTCACCTAGCACAGTTGGTACCGCCCGGCGCCAAGGGCCTGCTGATTAGTTTATCGCATACCGATGGCAGTGCTGGGCCGCCGTATAGTGTGCCCAAAAGCGAGATCGAAAGCCTGTTCACCCCCAACTTCACGCTAACGTTTCTGGAGGAGGGGAGCCCGGATGAGCGTGGCCGAACGGAGAGCGTATGGGCGCTGGAACGACGCGGGCCGCGCCTCTAGAGGTAAAGAGGCGCAGCCCGTGACAAATCTGTTTCAGTGGGGTCTCTCAGCGCGCGAGTAAACGGCCCAGCTCTGGGTCGCTAAAGGCGCGGTTCATGCCATCGCTAAGTAAGTCGCTGAGCATGCGTGCATTGCTGTCGGCATCAGGCTTAAGGGCATAGCCCTGGGTACGGCGCGAGGTGTAAGTGCCGGTATAAGTAGTGCCCTTATTTTGCGCGATAGCGCGGAAAACACCTTCAAGACGCGCTTCATCTACCAGTGGCTGGCCGCTGTCGCCACGGGCGTAGTTCAGACTGGCAAGTTCCAGCGTCAAGCTCGGGCGGCCCTCGGCCTGCTCGGTGGTGGGGCTAAAGCCCATATCCCGCACGGCACGCTCAGCTTCTTGCTGTAAGCGTGGAATCAGCTCGTGGCTGCTCACGGTAATATGCGCCGTCGACATATCGCCGCCAGCTCGGTTGCCAATAATATCGCTTTCGCGGCCATCCTGGGCAATCACAGTCACCTGTTGGCCTGAGCCAACTTGCGGCACCTGCGCGCTGCGTTCAGGGCTAAGCTGTAAGTATTGGGGGCTGGCGCAACCAGCAAGCCATGCACTGGCCAGCAGCACACCTGAAATCCGTAAAAAGTGACGCCGAAGCATGGTCTTCCTCCGCTATGGCTAAAACGCCAGTATAACGCGGGTAGCGCCTTGGCGGTATGTTCTGGCGATGTGGCTTTGCTCAGTCACTTCCCACATCACACTGCACATTGCCTTTGCGCACCGCTGTGGCTGCGTAAAAATTGACGCAACCTAGTTCGCTAGATTGCTTTTTTTGAATCGGGCCCCACGATTAACCAAACAGAAAGTAGAACGACCAAAGAGCCAAGCAAGAATCCGCTGGATAGCGTTTCATCAAGGACTAGAAAGCCCCATAGCACCGCGAAGGGTGGCACCAAGAAGGTAACGGTGAGCGACCGTAACGGCCCAATGTCAGCGATCAATCTAAAATAAAGGATATAAGCGAGGGAGGTGCATAAAAAGCCGACTGCGAGCAGGCTGAACCACACATCACCTTGAAGCCAATCAATGCTGGGGCCAGTTGAGATGTTCCAAAGTAAAAAGGGGCTGAGAAAAGCGGTAGCGCCTATTTGACTGCCAAACGCAACCAACGTTGAATCCAGGCCGCCCTGTTGGGTTATCCATTTTCGGGTAAGAAAGCCAGCAAAGCCGTAACCAACAGTGGCTATTATACAGGCCGCAACACCTATATAGATGTTGCCAACAATATTTGAATCACCCACGGTGGTAATAACCGTAATGCCGATAATACCTAGCGTTACGCCCAGCCATTTTTTTATAGTTAAACTCTCGCTAAAGATAAAAAAGCCAATCATGGCCCCTGTTAAAGGGGTCGTCGCATTTAAAATCGCTGAATAGCCAGCAGGTAGTAATGTTGCAGCTATGCTGTACATAAGGAATGGGATACCTGAGTTGATGGCACCCAAAATCAAAATCTTGCCTAACTTGCCTCTGAACGCGAGGCTTTTACGTATGATCGCGATGATAATAGCCAAGCCAATAAGGCCAAAAAAGACTCTAAAAAATGCCGTGTTGATCGGGCCTATCGCCGGTGAGGCGATTCTCATAAAAAGAAAGCTTGCTCCCCAGATAGCGGCTAGCGACAGTAGTCGTATATAGTCTATTGCTCTCATTTTATACCCCTTTTCAAAGCTTGCTCTTAGCCTTGAGCCGCTAATTGATGGTTGATTTTTTTTAGCTTTTTACCGGAAGTTGTCAGGGGGGGCTTGGTTTTTTGCCCCATGGCAATGCAGTATTGGCTTTTTATAGCGACGAAAAAACCCGTTTCTTGCTTTGTTGCATGTTTTTAAACCGGAATGTGCAGGCTTATGGTTTGATGCGTCGGGGTTGGCTTTGTGCCACGGGCGGCGGGTACTGCCTTCTACGGCTTCGCACATTAGAGGGGTTAAAATGGATCTATTTGAAAACGACGATATGAAGTTGATTAATCTGCTTCCTCGGGATGGTGAGGCCTACTACTACGGCAAAGTCATGGATACCGTTACCGCCGATATGTATTTGGATAAGTGTCTAAGCGAACTAAGCTGGGAGCATGATCGTGCATTTATTTACGGCAAAGAGATCGTTACAAAGAGGAAAATAGCCTGGTATGCGGACAAGCCGGTTTCTTACACGTACTCAGGATATACAAAGATCGCGTTAGTATGGCCTGATTGTTTAAGAGAGATTAAGCAGGTGCTGGAGAGCCACTGCGGGGAGGTGTTTAATTCGTGCCTGGGTAATTTTTATAGCTCAGGGGATGAGGGCATGAGCTGGCACAGTGACGCCGAAAAAGACCTTGTTGAGAATGGCGCGATTGGGGCGTTGAGCCTAGGCGGCGAGAGGAAATTTTCGTTTAAACATCGAAAAACAGGGGAGAGTGTGTCGCTTACGTTAGAACACGGCAGTCTGTTAATTATGCAAGGTAATACACAGCAAAACTGGCTACATAGCCTGCCTAAAACCAAGAAAGATGTTGAACCGCGGGTGAGCCTAACGTTTAGGCAAATGCGCTAGTCATTGGCTTTGGCAGGATTGTTATCAGGCTCAAGGCTATTGTGGGAGGGCGCTTTAGCGCGCGAAGGGTGTTGAAAACACCCCCAAGCTGGCAGCCCCAACATTCACGAGCTGAAGCTCCCCCCCACAGTTGTCGCGATTAGGTTGAAAGCTTGAGTGGTCGCGAGCTAAATCAGTTGCCCACGAGGGGCAACTGCCGTTGCATTAAGCCACGCGGCTTTGCTCCGTCGCTTTCGACTCAGCTTTGGGGAAGCGTCGCCAGTGGCGTGGATGGGCGAATAAGCGTTGCCCGCGGCGAAGCGCCAAGTGCTCAAAATCAGTGTGGCGCACGGTAGCCAGCCAAGGCTGGGCGAGCCAATCCGCCTCTAGCTCCACGCGCACCTCGGCACCCACCGGCGAGATCGCCGTGATGGTCACCGGTAGATGGCTCTCAGAGGTGGGTTGTTCGGTTAGCCGCACTTCATGGGGGCGTAGCAGCAGCTCTTCATGGCCATCGGGTAGATCCACGTGCCAGTATGCGTCGCCACAGGTGAGTACGCCGTTGGTCACTTTGCCTTCCAGATGATTCACATCGCCTAGAAACTCAAACACAAAGCGGTTTTTGGGTTCCCGGTAGAGTTCATCGGGAGTATCAATTTGCTCTATACGGCCGTTGCTCATGACTACGACGCGGTCAGAAAGCTCCAGCGCTTCTTCCTGATCGTGGGTGACAAAAACGCTGGTGAAATTGAGTTCATCGTGAAGATGACGCAGCCAGCGGCGTAGCTCTTGGCGCACTTTGGCGTCCAGAGCGCCAAAAGGCTCGTCCAATAACAGTACTTCCGGCTCCACTGCCAAGGCGCGGGCCAGGGACACACGCTGCTGCTGGCCACCGGAAAGTTGGGCAGGGTAGCGATTGGCAAGATGCTCCAGCTTGACCATTTCAAGCAGCCTAAACACCCGGGCGCGAATCTCTCCACTGCTCGGGCGGCGTTTACGCGACAGCACGGTCAGTCCAAAAGCCACATTGTCGTAGACGCTCATATGGCGAAATAGCGCGTAGTGCTGGAATACAAAGCCGATCCGCCGGTCACGCACATGGACATTGGTCACGTCGCGGTCGCCAAACAGAATTTTGCTGGGCTGTGCGTTGCGGTCGGCATTTTCCAAGCCAGCGATAATCCGCAGCAGCGTGGTTTTACCTGAGCCTGAGGGGCCAAGCAGGCCGACCAGCTCGCCTTCGTGAATATCCAGGTTGATCGGCTCTAACGCCTGGGTGGTGCCGAAGTGCTTAGCGATGTTGTGTAAGTGAATGCTCATGCAAATGCCTCCCGGCGCGCTGCGCGCCATTCCAGCCCGGCCTTGGCGGCGAGCGTCAGTAGGGCAATAAAGGCGAGTAGGGCCGCGCAGGCAAACGCCCCCACGGCATTATAATCCTGATACAGCTGCTCAAGGTGCAGGGGTAGCGTATTGGTTTTACCGCGAATAGCGCCGGAGACCACCGAGACAGCGCCAAATTCCCCCACGGCGCGGGCGTTAGTCAGAATGACGCCATAAAGCAGCGCCCAGCGGATGTTGGGCAGCGTAACGCGACGGAAGGTCGTCCAGCCGGAAGCACCCAGGGTCACCGCCGCCTCCTCTTCACGAGAGCCTTGGGCCTGCATCAACGGGATCAGTTCCCGGGCGACAAAAGGGCAGGTAACAAAAATGGTCACCATGAGAATGCCCGGCCAAGAAAACATCAGCTGAATATCATAGCCGTCCAGCCAAGTGCCGATCCAACCGTTGCGGCCATACAGCAGCAGGTAAATCAGACCCGCGACAACGGGGGAGACCGCAAAGGGAATATCGATCAACGTTTGCAGAATACGCCGCCCAGGAAAGCTAAACCGCGTGACCAGCCACGCCAGGGCAACGCCAAATACCAGGCACACGGGAATGGTCAACAGCGCAATCACCAGCGTCAGACCAATCGCGTGCAGGGTGAAGGTATTACTGACGTTCGACCAGAACACCATTACGCCCTGGGAGAATGCCTGAGCAAAAATGGCCACCAGCGGCAGCAGTAGAAACAGTGCTGACAGCACCAGGGCGGCGCCTATCAGCAGGCGCCGGATAAGCGGTGCATCACCAATTCGACGCATTACCCCTTACCTCCATGCAGGCGGCGCACAAAGCGTCCCTGCCAAATATTAATCGCCAGTAGCAGCGCCAGGGAGACAAACAATACCACCGATGCAATCGCTGAAGCCCCCGCATAGTCATACTCTTGCAGCTTAACGAAAATCATCAGTGCGGTGATCTCCGTTTCATAAGGCATGTTGCCGGCGATAAAAATGATCGCTCCGAACTCGCCCAGCGAACGCACAAACGCCAGCCCGGTTCCAGTCACCAAGGCGGGCCAGATATGCGGCAAGATCACGCGGCGAAAGGCCACACCGTCGGTAGCACCCAACGACATAGCGGCTTCATCGACTTCCACTGGCATATCTTCCAGTACCGGCTGCACCGTGCGCACTACAAACGGGATGCTGGTAAAGGCCATGGCCAGGGCGATGCCCACCCAGGTGTAAGCGACTTGAAACCCTAGCGGCTCCAGCAATCCACCCATCCAGCCGCTGCTGGCGTAAAGGGTTGCCAGCGTAATGCCTGCCACCGCGGTGGGGAGCGCAAAGGGTAGATCCATTAAGGCATCCAGTAAGCGCTTGCCAGGAAAGTCGTAGCGAACTAACACCCACGCCAGCAATAAGCCAAATATGGCGTTGATAATCGCCGCAACGGCTGCCGCGCCAATGGTGACCATATAGCTGGCGACCACGCGCCCTTCGGTAATGATCGCCCAGTACTCGGCAAAACTAAGCTCCGCTAACTGACCGAACAGGCCCGTAATAGGGAGCAGCAGCACCAGCGAGATAAACAGCACGCTGATACCCATAGAAAGGCCAAAACCCGGCAGCACGCGTGTGCTGCCGGTTCGCCAGGTGGCAAGTTGACTCATAGTTCAGGCTGGCTCATAAATGAATATTAGCGGCGCTGTAGCTGGTCGAGAAGGGCGCCACCTTCGAAGTGGGTCTCCATTGCCTCATCCCAGCTACCGAATACGTCGTCTACTTCGAGCAGTTCGGTCTCTGGGAACTGATCAGCGAACTCCTCTACCACCGTTTCGTTATGCACCCGGTAGTTAAAGCCCGCGAGCAGGCGCTGAGTCTCTTCCGTGTAGAGGTACTCAAGATAGCTTTGGGCCAAGTCGCTGTTACCATTTCGCTCAGCGTTTTCGCCGACCACTGCAACAGGGAACTCGGCCAGGATGCTAACGGGCGGCACGATGACTTCGTAGTCGTCGCTGCCGTATTCCTTGCGAATGTTGTTGACTTCAGACTCGAAACTGATCAGCACATCGCCAATTTCACGTTCGATAAAGCTGGTGGTTGCACCACGACCGCCGGTATCGAACACCGCCACATTGGCGAGGAAAGTGCGCATGAACTCTTCGATTTGCTCTTCATCGCCATCGAACTCGTTCTCGGCAAAGCCCCAGGCAGCTAGATAGGTGTATCTGCCATTACCCGAGGTTTTCGGGTTGGGGAAGACCACTTCTACATCTTCTTGGACTAGATCGTCCCAGCTTTCGATGCCTTTGGGGTTGCCTTTGCGTACCAAGAAGGCAGTGGTGGAGTAGTAGGGGGAGGCATTGTTCTCAAACGCATCCTGCCAATCTTCGGCTACCAGCCCTGCATCGGCGAGTACCTGTACGTCGGTGACCTGGTTAAAGGTCACCACATCGGCACGTAGACCCTGAAGGATGGCGCGGGCTTGTGCGGAAGAGCCGCCGTGAGACTGACTAATGGCAATCTCTTCACCGTGCTCTTCCTGCCACCAGGCTTGAAACTCGGGATTGATCGCAGCAAACAGCTCGCGAGCGATATCGTAAGAGGAGTTAAGTAGCTCCCGCTCTTGGGCGGCGGCGGTTCCACTTACCGTAACGCCTAACGCAATGGCAATCAGGCTGCGGCGGAAAATTGTTGGCAGTGCCATAGAGAAACTCCTTAAAAACAGTAGGCGCTTAGTGTCGCAATATTGGCAAGATTAAATCTATCAATGTGGAATTACAATCATGTTTTATATTCTATTTAAGAATATATGTGTGATGCCATGCAAAGAGCTGATACGTGGTTCTGCTAAGCGGCTCTGCTAAGATAGCGGCCTGGCTTTGCTCTCTTGCCTGCACACTCGCAGGTATATCGAGTGACTACCCTTCGTCTACTGATTGATAAGCAGGAATGGAATATGACCGCTGCGCAGGATTTCTTGATTGCCCCCTCTATTTTATCGGCTGACTTTGCCAGGCTGGGTGAGGAGGTGGATAACGTGCTGTCTGCAGGCGCGGATGTGGTGCACTTCGACGTCATGGATAATCACTATGTGCCCAACCTGACCATTGGCCCCATGGTGTGCAAAGCGCTGCGTAAACACGGGGTGACTGCGCCTATTGATGTGCATCTGATGGTGAAACCGGTGGATCGCATGATCAGCGATTTTATCGAGGCGGGCGCCAGCTATATTACCTTTCATCCGGAAGCGTCTGAGCATGTCGACCGCTCGCTGCAGCTAATTCGTGACGGCGGCTGTAAAGCCGGCCTGGTGTTTAATCCGGCTACACCGCTCTCCTATCTCGACTATGTGATGGATAAAGTCGATATGGTGCTGCTGATGAGCGTCAATCCAGGTTTTGGTGGGCAATCCTTTATTCCCGGTACGCTGGACAAGCTGCGTGAAGCGCGGGCGCGTATTGATGCGTCAGGACGGCCTATTCGCTTGGAAATCGACGGTGGTGTGAAAGTGGATAACATCGCCGAGATCGCCGCAGCGGGCGCTGATACCTTTGTGGCAGGTTCCGCCATTTTCAGCGCCCACGAAGCCAGCGACCCGCACGGCTATGACACGGTAATCAAACAGCTGCGTGCGGCGCTGGCCAAGTAATATACAAGGGTCGTTTAGTGCAATTTCATGCGCGGCTTTAAGTAACGATTAAGCTTATCGACCAGCCACGCTAGCCCCGTCTTCGGCGCCCCATGAATAGAGAGCTGGTGCATACGGTAGAGCGATGCATAGGCTTGGCGAGCCAGCCAGCCCTCTAAAAACAGGCCGCGGGAGGCGGAGCTGCGCATCAAATTACCTACCGCATCGTAGCGGGCCAGCGATACCAGTGAGCCGTGATCGCGGTAGCGGAAGTCGGCTAGCGGTTTGCCTTCCAGTTTATTGACCAGGTTTTTGGCGAGCAGCTTAGCCTGCTGGTGTGCAGCCTGGGCGCGCGGCGGAACGGTGCTATCTTCTCCCATTGGGCAACTGGCGCAGTCGCCTAGGGCAAAAATCTTCTCATCATCGACGCTTTGTAGGGTGCTTTTTACTTCAATTTGGTTTTTCTTATTCGTTGTCAGGCCTAGCTCCGCCAAAAACGGCGGCGCTTTGATACCCGCTGCCCACACGTTGATATCGGTTTTAATCACCTCATCGTCACCGGTGAGCAACTGATACGCCTGAGCTTCTTTAACGGCGGTATCAGTGTGGACAGTCACCCCCATGCTCTCAAGCTCTGTTTTAACCGTTTGACTAACCCGCTCGGAGAGCCCCGGCAGCAAGCGGGGTGCCGCCTCTAATAGATGGACACTGATTTGCTGGTTATCTAATGCCGTCACTCCATAGGCATTGAGCATGCGCGAAGCGTCAAACAATTCCGCCGCCAGCTCTACTCCTGTCGCACCACCGCCGACGATGCCAATGGTCAACTGAGTATGCTGACGTAGATTGGGGTCGGTATAGCGCAGAAAGGTGTTGATCATATCGCGCTGGAACGCCTTGGCCTGCTCGGGCGAATCAATGAAGTGGCAGTGCTCCGCTACGCCGGGCGTGCCGAAATCGTTGGAAACGCTGCCTATTGCCATGACCAGATAGTCGTAGGCAAGCTCGCGGGCGGGTAGCACCTCTTGCCCATCTTCATCATGAATCGGTGCTAATTGCAGCGTCTGCTGCTCACGATCTACGCCGGTGAGCGAGCCACGCTGATAGCGGTAGAAGTGGGCCGATGAGTGTCCACGAAGATCCACCTCGTCCATGCTGGAGTTCAGCACGCCGGTGGCCAGTTCGTGGAGCAGCGGCTTCCACACGTGAGTGGTATTGCGATCCAGCAGCACAATTTCTGCGCGTTTGCGCTTACCCAAGGTACGGCCTAATCGTGTGGCAAGGGCTAAACCGCCAGCGCCAGCGCCGACAATCACGATTCTGGGAGTGGGCATATCACTACCTCCTTAACTAAATTAGCCCCAGCATAGAAGGTTCTTACGCTGCTGACTAATGCGAAAGTTTGCTTTAAGCAGGTAAGATGGTTTTCTAATGGAAATGAGGCAGAGAGCATTGAAAGTGCATCCCATAAACTATTCAGAGTTACACACAATACTACAGGGTAAACGGCTGATTGCGTTCGACTTGGATGGCACGCTGATTGATTCAGTGCCCGACCTTGCCGTCGCAGTGGCGCGCACGTTAGACGAGCTGGGGTTGCCTGAACCGAGCGAAGCAGAGGTACGGGATTGGGTAGGCAACGGCGCGCCGGTATTAGTAGAACGAGCTCTGACCTGGGCGTTGCAAGCCCCGCCAGAACCTAGCCTGCAACAGCGCGCCTATGATGTGTTTATGGTGCACTACGGCGCTGCACCCAATACCCTGACAACACTCTACCCTGGCGTAAAGCAAGCCCTAGAGGCGCTGCATCAACAAGGTCTGACACTGGTGCTGATCACCAACAAGCCCGAGAGTTTTATTGAGCCGCTGTTAAAGCACTTCGAGCTGCTTGACTATTTTACGCTATGGATTGGCGGTGATTCGCTGGCCGAAAAGAAGCCCCATCCATTGCCGCTGCTTCACGCTGCGCACCATTGCCAAATACCGCCAGCTGAGTGTGTGATGGTCGGCGATTCACGTCACGATATGGCTGCCGGTAAGGCGGCGGGCTTTACTACCCTGGCGCTGCCCTATGGTTACAACCATGGGGAGCCAATAGAGAACAGTCACCCCGATCTAGTGCTCAGTTCTTTAACTGAGCTGCTGTTGAACGCACCTTGGGCGACAAAGGTGGTGGGCTAGGCTTGGCCGGTCGCTTACTCAGCCGTGGCCCCCCCTAGCGCGGTATGCATCACTTCAGCGTTATGGTGCAGCATGTCCGCGTAGTTAGCCGCGGGGCCACTTTCACCGCTCAGCGAGTCGACATACAGTGGGCCAGCCAGAGGTAGTGAGGCTTCCCGAGACAGGGCATCCATATGAATACTGGGCGTGGTACTTTCAAAAAACAGCGCCGGTGGGCGTGGACGATTATTAGCAAGATATTCGCTCATTTTAGCCATTGCCTGGGCGCTGCCCTGGGTCTCATGGTTAACCCCCCAGACGCCATGCGCTTCAAATGCGTAAGCGCGGGCGAAATAGCCAAAGCCTGCTTCGCTGGTCACCAAGGTGCGGTTCGTTTGTGGAATTCCTTCCAGGCGCTCTTTCACCGCTAGGCTAAGATTATTCAGCGCCTTGCGTGCCTCTTCAGCACGGCTATAAAACGCTTCGGCCTGGTCGGGTAGGTGAGCTGCCAAGGTCTCGGCAATGACATCAATGTAGGCCGCGGCACCCTCTGGATCCATCCACATGTGTGGGTCTAGCGCCCCTTTATGCTGCCCGGTCGAAATGATCAGCGGTGTATAGTCGGCCTCTCTAGCCACTTCCACTAGTGTTAGCTGATCGTCAGACATCGCTTCAACATGACGTATCCAGGGCTCTAGCCCAAGCCCGTTATAAAACACGATATGGGTCTCTTCTAACGCCAGCACATTGGGTGGCGTTAACTCCCAGCGGTGAACATCTTCCCCCCGCGGTACAATGACATTAACGCTGACTGTGTCGCCCGCCACCCGTTTGACCAGCTCCTCCATGACTGAAAAGGAAGCAATAACGCGCAGTGTTGTATTGGCATACGCTGGCGCATAGCTTATCAGCGCGACGAATAAGAGCGCACATACCCAGGTAACCCACTTTGACATCCCACGCTCCTAACTGGTTAAAAAGGCTATCTAAAAAGACGGCAGATAATAAAGACTGCGGTGGCTGGTTGCCAGTTCCGATACAGCGGCAGGCCGAAACAAGTATTGCTCAAGGCAGAATACTCTCAAGTAGAAAGGGCCACTATGCTGAAAAGAGCCTGTATTTCACTCCTAAACATAGCGTTCCTTATGACCGTCCGAATGGTTTCTTCTTTTCCGCATCGACTTGGTCATCCAAAGCTGTGATCTATTGCCCGGAGTGCTGGTAGTCGAAAGGGGGGCAGGTTGACACTTAACCCCTGCAAGGAAGTGCTCGGTTGCGTTATCATCACTCCATTAACAGATCTAATCTGTGGTCGAAATGACGCAATGGAGCAAATGGGGCAATGGCGCAAGCTCAGTCGGTGCACAAACAGCCATCACAGCAACAGGCAGCGCCGAAAGTGGTGATGATAGATAATTACGACAGCTTCACGTTCAACATTGTCCAGTACCTGGGTGAGCTGGGTGCGCAGGTGATCACTCACCTCAATGATGATATCACCATTGAGCAAATCGAAGAGCTGGAGCCGTCGCACCTGGTGGTATCGCCAGGGCCCTGCACGCCCAACGAGGCTGGGATCTCCATGGCCGCGATTAAACACTTTGCAGGCAGGCTGCCTATCTTAGGCGTCTGCCTGGGGCATCAGGCGATTGGTCAGGTGTATGGTGGCAAGGTCGTGCGCGCGCCGCAGGTGATGCACGGCAAAACCTCAGCCGTGCTTCACGCTAACCAAGGCGTGTTTGAAGGGCTGGATAACCCGGTTGAGGTTACCCGCTATCACTCCCTGGTGGTCGATAAAGCGAGCCTGCCCGACTGTTTGCAAGTGACTGCCTGGACAGGCGATGACGATGTAACCCCCGGTTTAGTTATGGGGTTTCGTCACCGCGAACTGGATATAGAAGGGGTGCAGTTTCACCCCGAGTCAATTCTTACCCGCCAAGGCCACGAGCTGTTGGCCAACTTTTTAAAACGCGGCTAATGGCCGGTTTCACACGCTTTTAGGGGCCCCTCTGCTCATGCAAATGCGAGATGCGATTAATGCGGTGATGCGCCGCGAAGACCTCACTTTCGATGCCATGCACGCTTTAATGCGTCAGATCATGACCGGCGATGCAAGCGATGCGCAAATTGGCGGCCTGCTGGTAGGCCTCGCCATGAAAGGCGAAAGCGCCGCGGAAATTAGCGCCGCTGCCCAGGTAATGCGTGAGTTGATGAAGCGCGTTGAGCTGAGTGCTGAAAACGTTGTGGATATTGTCGGCACCGGTGGCGATGGTGCCAACCTGTTTAACGTTTCCACCGCCGCCAGTTTTGTCGCCGCGGCCGCCGGAGCCCATGTAGCCAAACACGGTAATCGCAGCGTTTCGTCGTCGTCGGGCAGTGCGGATCTGTTCGATGTGGCGGGTATCTACCTGGATCTCAAGCCTGATCAGGTAGCGCGCTGTATTGAGCAGGTGGGCGTAGGCTTTATGTTTGCACCCAACCACCACCCGGCCATGCGCTATGCCATTGGCCCGCGCCGGGAAATGGGCGTGCGCACGCTGTTTAATATTTTGGGCCCGCTGACCAACCCTGCTGGCGCACCGAACCAGGTGCTGGGTGTTTACGCCCCAGAATTAGTGCCATTAATGGCGGAAGTGCTGAAAACCCTGGGCAGCCGCCACGTGATGGTCGTCCACTCAGAGGACGGCCTGGATGAAATCTCCCTGGCTAGCCCCACCCTGGTCGCTGAGCTAAAAGAGGGTGAGATTACCCAGTACACCATTACGCCTGAAGAACTGGGCATTGAGCGCCAGAGCCTGGCAACGCTGAAAGCCGCCAGTGCCGAAGACAGCCTGCGATTGGTCAAGGCCGCGCTTTCCGGTGAGGGTGCCGCTGCCGATATGGTCGCACTAAACGCTGGGGCCGCGCTCTACTGTTCGGGGGTTGCGGATACCTTAAAAGAGGGGGTGATGGTAGCTCAGGACGCGCAGGCCTCTCAGCTGCCGCTCGAAAAACTCAAAGAGCTTTCGCACTTCACCAGCGTTTTTAAGCAGTAGGTGCTTAAACAAGATAAGCTTTAAAAAAAGAGACCACCATGACTCAACAGGCAACGCCGACTATTTTAACGCGCATTCTTGCTCGCAAAGACCAAGAAGTGGCTGAGCGCCGTCAGGCCGTTTCAGAGACGGATCTGCTGGCCCTCGGGGAGCAGCAGAGCGCCCCACGTGGCTTTATTGAGGCGCTTAATACGCGCATTGCAACAGGTGATCCGGCGATTATCGCCGAAGTGAAAAAAGCCTCGCCCTCAAAGGGTGTTATTCGTGAAGAGTTTCACCCCTCGGATATCGCCAAAAGCTACGCCCAGGGCGGCGCTGCCTGTCTCTCCGTGCTTACCGACGCCGATTTTTTCCAAGGCCACGAAGACTATCTCATTGCCGCTCGGGATGTCTGCACGCTGCCGGTGATTCGCAAAGACTTTATCACCCACGGCTACCAGGTATGTGAAGCCCGGGCGATTGGATCGGACTGCATTCTGCTGATCGTTGCTGCCCTGGATGACGCACAGCTGCGCGATCTGCACCATCAGGCCAACCAGTTGGGGATGGATGTGCTGATCGAGGTGCACGACGCCAACGAGCTTGAGCGTGCCCTGGCGCTGGATCTAAAGCTGGTCGGCATCAACAACCGTAATCTGCATACCTTCGAAACCAGCCTGAATACCACTTTGGATCTACTGCCGCGCATTCCTGAGGGCGTCACGGTGATTACCGAATCGGGTATTCATACCCGCGATGACGTTGAGCTAATGCGCGATCATAACGTTAACGGCTTTCTGGTCGGCGAAGCCTTTATGCGCGAAAGTGATCCGGGATTGGCGCTGAAAAGGCTGTTTTTCTAACGCCACCCGTTTTTAGTTCGCCGACCGTTGGGTTCTCCTACTGAGCACGGCAACGGTAAGGGCTGGCAAGAAGGTGACGGTGACAATTGCCGTGCCGAGCAGCCCGAATAGCACAATGGCACCGACGCCGCGGTAAAGCTCGGTGCCTTCCCCGGGTAGAAACACCAGCGGTGAAAGGCCACACAGGGTGGTAAGAGTCGTCATGGCGATAGGCCGTAAGCGACTCTCTACCGCATGCTGAACGGCCTCCCGAACCCCCATACTCGCCGTGCGTAGATTCTCCCTCGCCTGATGAACCACCAGTATCGGATTGTTGACCACCGTCCCCATCAGAATCAGAAAGCCCAACATGGTGATCATATCGAACGGCTGGCTGATGGCATTTAAGCCAATTTTCGGCAGCTGAGCGCCGACAGTATTCATCAGCCACAGCCCTACAATCCCCCCTGCGGCGCCTAACGGAATAGTGGCGAGAATCAGCAGCGGGTAACCCCAGTGGGCAAAGATCGCTACCAGCAGCAGATACACAATCGCCAACGCAATTAATGCATTACCGGTTAGCGCCTGGCGGGTGGCGTCCAACTGATCCCCCGCGCCGGTCACGCTGACGTTAATGTTGGCGGGTATGACGCCCTCATCGCGCAGTGGGTCGATAACCTCATCCTGCATCTGCTCGATACCGGCTTCCAGCGCCACGCTGCGGGGTGGAATAACGTCCAGCGTCACGCTGCGGCGCCCGTCTACCCGCCGCAGCGTAGCCGTTCCCACCGTCTCGCGAATATCGGCGAGGGTGTTGAGCGGAACGCTCACCCCAGAAGGGGTATAGATGGGCAGGGTGGCAAGGGCATCAAGGTCGATATCGCCTGCCTCGGGGCCATAGCCGTAAAGGTCGATTTTCTCGTCGTCGAGATAGAAGTCATCCAGGTAGGCGCCGTTGGTGAGCACCGCGACGGTAGTGCCCAGGGCGTCGGTATCCAGGCCGACTTCAGCGGCGCGCTCCCAATCGGGGTATACCTCAATCAGCGGCTGGCCAAGATCCAGAGCGGAGGGCCGTGACTGAATGCGTGGGTTGTCGAACACTGTCTCGGCGCGTTGATAAATCGCATTGGCGGTGGTGTAGAGTTCGTTTAGATCGTTGCCGGCAATATCCAAAGTGATACTGCGCGTTCCGCCGTCGTTACTGGAGATAATCGAACCACGGGCAGCAAAGGCGCGCATGTCCGGGTACCTTTCAAAGCGCCGGGTGAGGGCGTCCATCAAGGCTTCAATATGGGTGGGGTCGATGGTTTCCGCAATGATCCGCAGGCTCTGCGCTTCGGCTTGAATGCCCATGGTGCGAATCGGCGGGATGTCGGTATCGCCGCGCTCGAAGTCCTCTGGATCATCGCCTACATGGGGTTCCAGTTCTTGCTGCAGCGTTTGCGCAATGGCATCCATGGTGGCCAGGTTGTAACTCGCCGGGGCGTTCATGCTAGCAAAGGTTTTGGCCTCTTCGCCTTCGGGCAGGTACTCCGCCGGGGGCGTCAGCCAGACAAAAATGCCGATTCCCCCTATGATGCCCAGCACGATAGCGAGAAAGCGCCGGGAAGCCGTGCGAATCATGCCATCAACCACCCAAAGGCAGCCGCGTACCCAGCGCGGCGATGACGTTGAAGCGCTCTCCTTACCGCGAAAATCGATATGCGCGCCCAGGGTGGGAATAACGGTAATGGCGACCACCATGGAGACAATAATCGACGTCGAGATGGCCACCGCAATATCGGAGTAGAGCTGCCCGGCTTCCTGCTGAATAAAGAAGATCGGCACAAAGACTAAAATAGTGGTCAGCGTTGAGGCCAGCACCGCAGGCCATACTTGCTTGACGCCCTCAAGAGCCGCTTCAAAGCGCGCCAGGCCACGGCGGCGCTGGGTCTCAATGCTCTCCAGCACGACGATGGTGTTGTCTATCGTCATGCCAATGGCGAAAGCGACACCCGCCAGCGAAATGACGTTGAGCGTGCGCCCTGCCAGCAGCAGGCCTAAAAAGGCGGCGATGGTGCAGATAGGGATGCCGATGACACCGGCCAGGGTAGCGCGGGCAGAGCGCAGGAAGGCATACATCACCAGGGTTGCAAACAGCGCGCCCAGGCCCAGGTTGACCCAGACATTGGCAATCGACGACTCCACGTAGCGCACGTCGTCGCTAGAGAGCGTCATGCGCATGCCCTGCTCGGCTAGCAGACCTTCATTTAGCGCCGCGACTTCATCGAGCATGGCGCGCTTGATATCAATCACATTGGCGCCCGGTTCCCGGCGCACCTGCACGCTTAGTACCGGCTGACCGTCCGAGCTGTAAGCGCGAGAAGTGAGTTCGGCGTAGGATTGGCGTACTTCAGCCACATCGCTTAGCCGGGTGACCGCGTCTCCGTCGCGGATGAGAATCAGCGCTTCAAGGCTCTCCACATCCTCAAAACGGCCTACAGTACGCAGCAGGTAGCGGCGTTTGCCGCTCTCGAGGTTGCCGCCGGAGACATCCTGGTTGCGAGCCTGAAGGGCGTCCTGAATGTCAGCGATACTCAGTTCACGGGCGACCAACGCTTCGGGGTCGATCAGTAGCTGCATTTGCCGCTCTGCACCACCGGAAACCGTGACTTCCGATACGCCCGCAACGCTCTCAAGGCGCGGGCGGACATTATCTTCCAGGTAGTCGCGCATGGCCGGCATATCGAGCTGGCGGGGGTTACCCCCACGGGGGCCAACGTTAAAGTACATAAAGGCGTTGGCGGAAAAGGAGTTGGCGACGATGCGCGGCTGGTCGACATTGTTGGGGTAGGAGGGCACCTGGCTTAGCGCGTTGTTAACCCGAATCAAGGTTTCGGTGAGATCGACGCCAAACGGGAACTCCAGCTCGATTTCGGCGCTGCCGCTGCTGGCGGTGGACTCCATGCGCTGCAGGTTGGGCACATTACGCAGGAACTCCTCTTGTTCGATCAAGATATCCTTTTCAATATCCTGCGGCGTGGCACCCGGCCACTGGGTCTCAATACCCACCACGCGGGTTTCCAGGTCGGGAATCATCTGTACAGGGATGCGCCAAATCGCAGCTACCCCCAGAATCAGCAGGATCAGCGTAATAACGCTCACCAAGATGCCGTGACGAATAATGGCGGCAAACATATGCGGGTATCGCTCCTTAGTCGTCGCTCAGGGACACTTCTTGTCCCTCTTCAAGCCGCTCATTACCGACGACGATAACGCGGTCTCCCGCTGATAGGCCCTCATTCACGGCGACCTCTCCCTGGTAGCTGCTGCCGATCTCAACCCGCTGTTCGAACGCCTGCCAAGTATCATCGCTCTGGCTCTGGCGGGCTAACCAAACGCTGACGCTGCCATCCGGACGGCGAATGAGGGCATCCCTCGGCACGCTGGGCCCGCTTTCGCCGTTAAGCTGCAAACGGCCTTCTACTGCCATACCCGGTAGCATTTCAAGTGGTGTTTCCGGCGCTGCACGCAGCAGAAACTGCCTTGAACTGGCATCGAGGGGAATACGCGCGAGGGTGCGCGCCGGGTGCCATTGATCGCTGCCTTCTAAGCGCACCTCTAACTGGGAGCCCTCAAAGCGTTGGTAGGCAGAGAGCGGCACCGAGAAATCCAAGCGAAGGGAAGCTAAATCGACCAAGGTGAGCAGGGTATCACCGGGGTTTACCCACTCACCGATATTGCTCTCACGGTGGGTGACCATGCCGTCAAAGGGGGCACGTATCTGGTGACGCTCAAGCTGCAGCTGGGCCAAGCTGTAGTCGGCTCGACGCGCTTCAAGGGTGGCCTGGGCCGCTGCTAAAGCGCTTTCACGCTGGCGTCGTTCACTGGCGGCAAAGTTTTGCGCCGAGAGCTGATTGGCTTCGCTCACTAAGCGCTGCGCTTCGTCACGTTCGGCTTCGGCCTGAGCTAGATCCGCGCTGGCGCGCTGGCTTTCCAGGCTAATATCGCGGGTATCAAGCGATAAAAGCGGCTGGCCTTGAGTGACTGTGTCGCCCATCTCAACCGTTAGCTCGCTGACCTGACCCGCTTCAGCGCTTGATAGCAGCGAGGTGCGTGGGGCGCTGACGGTGCCGGTCAATGGCAACACCTCTATCCGCGGAGAGTCCGCCACTACCTGCGTCTCAACACGGTTTTCCTGAGCGACCGCCATGGCCGCTAGGCTCAGGGTTAAAACAGCGCCTGCGCCTAGACGAGTCAGAGAGGAAAGTAGAGATAACAAGGCAGCTCCTGAAAAAACAATTAAAGAACAGCGTGACAGCTTTTTACACTGCACGCCGTTAACTCACTCAACATTATACAAGAGGTGTTTATTGTACAAGCTTTAGAGCGGAGCTGCTCTCTTAACTGCGGCTAACAGCGCCTGCAAAGGATGCGGCATTACCTGACTCGAGTAGCGCTTTACCTGGCTTCGGCAGGAGTAGCCGGTAGCCAGTAGTTTGCCGCTGTTTTCCTCTGCCTCGACCTGGGGCTGCCACGACTGGGCGTAGATCGTTTTTGACGTAGCGGCGTTGCGGGTTTCATGGCCGTAGGTGCCGGACATACCGCAGCAGCCGGTGGCCATCAGCTCAAGCTCTAACCCAAACGCCGCAAACACTTGCTGCCAGGCTTTAGGGCTACCCGGCGCGTTGGTTTTCTCGGTGCAGTGGGAGAGCAGCTTAAAGCCTGGGTCGTTTAGCTTGAGCTGGCTGGGCGCAAGCGTATTAATGCGGGTTGCCAGCCACTCCTGCAGCATCAGCACCTCCGGTACCGCCTCATTGCCTAGTGCTTTGATGTACTCCTGGCGGTAGGTAAGCGTCATTGCTGGGTCGATGCCCACCAGGGGGATATCAAAGCGGGCCAAGGTGCGTAGCCGCTCGGCCTGCTTGGCGGCGGTGCGCTCGAAGGCGCCTAAAAAGCCCTGAACCTGGAGCGGTTTGCCGTTAGCCGAATAGGGCATCACGAACACGCGTAGATTCAGACGCGATAGCAGCTCTACCACGTCCATGACCAGCTTGGCTTCAAAGTGGGTGGTGAAGGCGTCCTGGACAATAATCACGCTGTTAGCGCGCTGCTGTTCGGTTAACAGGGTAAGCGAGAGCGGCGTTGCCTCGGCGACGCCCCAGGCGTTGAGCTGCTTTTTAACACTGGCCCGTGAAAGCGCCGGAGAATCGCTCATGCCCAAGGTGCGGCGCATCAGTTGCTCTACCCAGCGCTGGCCAATCACGGCGTTATACAGCGGTGCCGCCTTGGCCAGGGTGGGCAGCATAAATTCAGTGCCGCCAATCACGTAGTCGCGCAGCGGGCGCAGGTAGCGGCCGTGGTAGACCTCCAAGAACTGCGAACGAAACTGGGGGACGTTGACCTTAACCGGGCACTGCCCCGCGCAGGACTTACACGCCAAACAGCCCGCCATGGCGTCATAAACCTCATGGGAGTAGTCGTGGTGCTGCTTGCGGCTTAGCGTGTTCGCCACCCGCAGCGGAAAGCTCTTAATAAAGCCCCAGCCGCCTTCGGCTTTCTTCTTACGCGACTCTTCGACCACGTCGATGCCCGCCTGGGTCTGCAGCCGCAGCCACTCGCGGATCAGGCTGGCACGGCCTTTGGGCGAGTGGCGACGATCCCTCGTTGCCTTCCAGGAAGGGCACATGGGGTCATCAAGGTCATAGTTGTAGCAGGCGCCGTTACCATTGCAGTACACCGCGGCGTCGTAGGCCTGCCAGGCGCGCTCGTCGATGGTGCGGTCAAACTGACCGCGCATGGGCACGCCATCGACCGTCAACAGATCGGGATCGCTATCCTTGGCGATGAGCTCGCCGCTTTCGGCGGGCGAGGCGATCTTGCCAGGGTTAAGCTGGTTATAAGGATCAAAAGCCGCTTTTACCCGCTGAAGGCTGGGATAGAGTTCGCCGAAGAACTTAGGCGAATATTCGGAGCGTACGCCCTTGCCGTGTTCGCCCCACAGCAGGCCGCCATATTTCTGGGTCAGCGCAGCCACTTCATTGGACACCGCGCGAATCAGTTTTTCCTGTTCGGGATCCTTCATATCAATGGCGGGGCGCACGTGCAGCACGCCTGCATCTACATGACCAAACATCCCGTAGGAGAGTCCTCGGGCATCCAGCGCGGCGCGGAACTCTGCGATAAACTCGGCCAGATGCTCCGGTGGCACGGCGGTATCTTCCACAAACGGAATGGGCCGTTTCTCGCCCTGCACATTGCCGAGCAAACCCACCGAGCGCTTGCGCATAGCGTAGACTTTCTGGATCTGCCCGCGCCCCTCGGCCAGGGTGTAGCCTAGGCGCTCAACGGTGGTGTCTTGGCTTAGGTGTTCGGTGAAGGCGCGAACTCGCTCGGCGAGGGCACTCTCATCGTCGTCATTAAACTCAATCAGGTTAATGCCGCGAATCGCCGTGTTAGCGGTCGCCGGGAAGAACTCCGCCACGCTGTCCCAGACGAAATCTTCCATCGCCAGTTGCAGCACGCTGTCGTCGATGGTCTCAATCGAGGTAGGCTGCGCGCTGGCAGTCATTAATGCTTTGGCATCCCGCAACGCATCCATAAAACTGGTATAGCGCACATTGACCAGGGTGGAGTGCTTGGGAATCGGCAGCACGTTCAGCACCGCTTCATTTAAAAAGCCCAGCGAGCCTTCCGAGCCGCACAGCAGGCTGTTGAGGTTGAGCTGCCCCTCGTCGTCGCGCAGGTGGGCTAAATCGTAGCCGGTCAAGCAGCGGTTGAGCGGCGGGAATTTGGCTGCAATCAAGTCGCGCTGCTGGTCGATAATCTCGGCGGCGGTGGTATGTACGCGGCCCAGAATGCCTTCCTGCTGGCACTCAGCCTGCTCTTCGTCCTGTGTTAATACGCGGCTGTGCAGATGCTTTCCACCGATCAAAATGGTATCGAGCTCCAACACGTGATCACGGGTTTTACCGTATTCGCAGCTGCCCTGGCCGCTGGCATCGGTTGAGATCATGCCGCCAATAGTGGCGCGGTTGGAGGTCGAAAGCTCCGGGGCGAAAAACAGCCCGTGGGGTTTGAGCGCCGCGTTTAATTGATCCTTCACCACGCCCGCCTGAACGCGCACCCGCCGTGCATCCACATCGATTTCTAGGATCTGATTCATATGGCGGGAGACATCCACCACGATGCCATCGGTGAGCGACTGGCCGTTGGTGCCGGTACCGCCGCCCCTGGGCGTTAATACAATGCTGCGGTGAGTGGTTTGGGCCGCCAGCCGGGTAAGGCGCTCTATATCTTCGGCATGCTTGGGGTAGACCGCCGCCTGGGGCAGGCGCTGGTAGATCGAGTTATCCGTTGCCAACACCGTACGGTTGGCATAGTCGGGAGCGATTTCGCCTTCAAAGCCACGCGTTTTAAGCGCCTGTAGAAAACGTACATACTCATTGCCCAAGCGTTCAAACGGGGCGGTACGGGTGTCCAAGGATGCAATCATAGTTGATCAAGCCGTCAGTGCCGGGGGCGCAGTAAAAGAAGACCGCTACTTTACCGCAGCGGCTGCCCCGCTGCATCTCACGGTAGCGCATTGCTCTGTAGCTTACCCCACACCTTACTCCTCTCCTTAATCCACTCCCAGAGCCTCTTTCACCAGCGCTAATGAGGCGTCCGACATAGGTAGCGTTAGGGCCATGTCGTGGGCGCGGGGCGACATTTTGCGCCAGGTCATCTGCACGATCCGTACCATGTGGTCGTGCTCGATCTTGCGCGAGAAGTCGGCAAAGTAGTTCTCTAGAAATACCAGGCAGGCGCAATCCTCCAGCGCCTGCACATCGGGGTCTCGGCCCAGGCCTTTCTTGCCAATAATCGCTGCGGCGCGCTCGGCTTCTTTGTCACTGTAGCCTGCGTCGCGCATTAGCTGGGCGGTGGTATCGCCTGCGCGCTTGCCCTGGTCGCGCCGCCAGGTTAAGTAGCCTACGCGCCCTTCGGGGTACTCCTCACGCGGGACTAACCAGCGCTGTAAGTGCTGTGCGCGTACGGCTAAGCGCAGCACGTCATCGGGCGCGTCATGCACGCGGTCTAGCCAGTCGCTCATGCGCTGGGCATAAGCCAGTTCCTGGGGCATGGAGGTGCCATCGGCAAGCGTCGTGGAGCGCGGATCCTCGGCATGTAGGGCATCGATGGCGGCGAGCGTTTGATCAAAAGCGGTAGGCATAGCTGCGTTGCTCGGCTAGAAATGATGCTAATAGGTTGCCGAGAAACTGTGCGAATCACAACTGCTGTAGGGAAGGTTGTGAAAAGGGGAGGGCGCAGCGCCCGCTGCTAATCACAGCGGACGCCTTTTCATACACTATAAATGTAGCGTTAACATTAGCAACGGTTGTAGATGTCTTCGTTGAGCTCACCCTCGCTTTTACCTACCAGTGTGGTGACCATCAAATCGCCCGCAACGTTGACGCTGGTGCGTGCCATATCAAGGATCCTGTCAATCCCCGCGACCACGGCGATAGCTTCCAGCGGCAGGCCAACCTGGGCCATTACAATCGAGAGCATAATCAGGCCAGCGCCCGGAACGCCTGCGGTGCCAATGGATGCCAGCGTGCCAGTGGCGACAATCATGCCATAATCCATCATGCTCAAATCAGTGCCGGTCATTTGGGCAATAAATAGCACCACCACGCCCTGGTAAAGCGCGGTACCGTCCATATTGATGGTGGCGCCCACGGGCAGCACAAACCCTGAAACCCCTTCGGAAACACCCAGATTCTTCTGCGCACAGCGGATAGAGACCGGCAGGGTGCCCGCAGAAGAGGCGGATGAGAACGCCACTACAATAGCGTCCAGGCTGCCCTGTAAATAACGCATTGGGTTTAGCCGCCCCAATAGCGAGATAAAACCTGAATAGATCACCAGCACGTGGAGAATACTGGCCAGGTACGCCACGCCAATCAGCTTGGCCAGCGGCAGCAGTATCTCTAAACCGTACTGGCCGGAGACGTGGGCGATCAAGCCAAAGACGCCGAAGGGCGCGAAGGCCATCACAATGCCGGTGAGCTTGTACATCGCCTCGGCAAAGCTGTCAAATACCTTCATGACCGGCTCGCCTTTATCGCCGATCAACGTCAGCGAAATACCCAAACCAATGGCAAACACAATGATTTGCATAATGTTGCCGTTGGCCAGGGCGTCCAGCGGGTTACGCGGCACTAAGTTAACCAGAATAGAGACCAGCGATGGTGCTTCGCTAGCGGCCACTTCAGAGTCGAAGCTTAAATCAACGCCCACGCCTGGCTGCAGCAGGGTGGAAAGTACCAGACCGATGGAAATAGCAAAGGCGGTAGTGACCAAGTAGAGCGTAATGGTACGCGCGCCAATACGGCCCATTTTCTGCGGGTCGCGCATGGAGGTAATACCCACCACCAGGGTGGAGAACACCAGCGGCACAATCAGCATCATAATGGCGTTAATAAAAATATCACCCAGCGGTTTAAACACGCTGGCGCTCTCACCTAATAGCGCACCTGCCAAAATACCCAGCGCCAACCCTGCGAGAATCTTCTTCCATAGGGCAATTCGTCGCCACCAAGCAAACTTTCCCTGCTGTGCTGTCTCCTGCACTGCGTTTCTCCTGTCAAAAAGTGTGAAAACCTATTATTTATCGATTCGCCAGTCGAATCGGCGGGCACTCTATCACTTTTGGCTAATGGGCTGGGATGGATATGCCGAGTGGTTATAGCTCATGCGTTAGATCCGAGAGTTAGATGCTGCTCAGTCACAGGAATACCACGCGCTAATTGAGGTTGAGGGTTCACGCTATAGCTATTTTGAAATATAACGATCAGAACCAAGCTCTGAGTTGTGGTGATTTAATTCGAGTCTTAAAAGGGTTGAATATTGCGTTCGTTTTGACGTACGTACCATATGGCGTACAATAAATGTGAGGCGGGATAAATTAGAGGTGCGTTATGACCGGAATATCTGCAACAGAGGCGCGCAGCAATCTTTATCGATTGATTGATGAGACTGCCGAATCTCATCAGCCCATTGTCATTATGGGCAAGCGGAATAAAGCCGTTCTGGTGGCGGAGGAGGACTGGTCTGCCATTCAGGAGACGCTATTCCTGCTTTCTGTTCCAGGGATGCGAGAGTCTGTTCGTGATGGAATGGAGACACCAGTGGATGAGTGCGATGAGGAGTTGGACTGGTGACATGGAAGTTGGTTTACACCAAACACGCTCAGAAAGATGCGAAGAAGTTAGCCTCCAGTGGATTGAAGCCAAAGGCACAGGAGCTGCTAGCACTGATCGCTGAAGATCCGTATCGGAAACCGCCTCCGTTTGAGAAGCTCATCGGTGATCTTGCGGGGGCTTATTCACGGCGCATCAATATTCAGCATCGTTTGGTTTACCAGGTACTTGAAGACGAAGGGGTAATTAAAGTGCTCCGGCTTTGGAGCCACTACGAATAATGCATAATTAGCCGCAGTTGCCGATCATCTAAGCAGCGCTGCGCGCTGTATTCTCGGGTGCGCCGTAGGCTTACCTCGCGCTACTTGAGTGTGGCGCTAGTACACATTTATCTGGTGTTGCACTCTTTCAGCGGCACTACTTGGATGGTGACGCTCTATAATAGTTGGTCGATTCAACCTTCTAGCGTGGCTAAACGCATGCCAACTGACTCCGGCCATGGCTCCCCGCCGCGCTTTTGCCTACAATAGGCCCCTTTATGCACGCGCATTGGCGCGTTGCTCTTATTGTTTTCAGGCCAAGGGACAGGATTCATGCTCGATCCGAAACTGCTGCGCGGTGATCTTGACACGGTTGCTCAACAACTGGCCCGCCGGGGCTTTGTGCTTGATAAAGCGGGATTGCAGGCGCTGGAGTCGCGTCGCCGCGAACTGCAAACGCAAACCGAGCAGCTGCAAAATGAGCGCAATATGCGCTCCAAGGCGATTGGTAAAGCCAAGGCCAACGGGGAAGATATTCAGCCGCTGCTGGATGAAGTCAGCGATTTAGGTGATCGCCTTGATAAAGCCAAGCGTGAGCTGGCCGACGTCCAGGAAGAGTGGGACGACGCTATCAGTGGTATTCCCAACCTGCCCCACGAAAGCGTGCCGGAAGGCAAAAGCGAAGACGATAATGTCGAGCTTCACCGCTGGGGCACGCCGCGGGAGTTTGATTTCGAGGTGCTGGATCACGTTGATCTAGGCAAGAAGTCGGGTTATCTCGATTTTGAGCTGGCGGCGAAAATCACCGGTGCCCGCTTTGCGGTCATGCGCGGGCCGATAGCGCGCCTGCACCGCGCGTTGGCGCAGTTTATGCTGGATACCCAAACCGAGCAGCACGGCTATGAAGAGTGCTACGTGCCGTACATGGTCAACCGCGATTCGCTGATGGGCACCGGCCAACTGCCGAAGTTTGGCGAAGATTTGTTCAAGTTGGACGATGAGCGCGAGTACCACCTGATCCCCACTTCAGAAGTGCCGTTGACCAACTTTGTGCGCGATGAAATTGTCGAACAGGCAGCGCTGCCGATGAAGCTTACCGCTCATACGCCGTGTTTCCGCAGTGAGGCGGGCTCACACGGGCGTGATACCCGCGGTATGATCCGCCAGCATCAGTTCGATAAAGTCGAGATGGTGCAGATTGTGGAGCCGGAGAAGAGCTACGAAGCGCTGGAAGAGATGCGCGGCCATGCGGAGGCGATTCTGCAGGCGCTGGCGTTGCCGTATCGCGTAGTAACGCTTTGCACTGGGGATATGGGCTTTGGGGCCACGAAGACTTATGACTTGGAAGTGTGGTTGCCCAGTCAGGAGACTTACCGGGAGATCTCGTCGGTCTCTAACTGCGAAGATTTCCAGGCCCGGCGTATGCAAGCGCGGTATCGCCATCCGGATTCCAAAAAGCCGCAGTTGCTGCATACCTTGAACGGTTCGGGGCTGGCGGTCGGTCGTTGCCTGCTGGCGGTGCTTGAAAACCACCAGCAGGCGGATGGCTCGGTGATTATTCCTGAGCCGCTACGTCGCTATTTGGGCGGCGTGGAGCGTCTGGCCCTTTAAGCGCCCACTCAACGCTAACCCCGGCATCAATACGAATGGTGCCGGGGCTGTAATCACTGGCGGCACCGGATTGACTAGCGCCAGCGGCATCGCTTTCTGCCCGCATTGACATCATGCGCGGCTGGAAGATAGGCGATTGCGTCTCTTCAATGCGCTGCACATGGCCCAGTTCCGCATCTAAGCTGTCGGCCATCAGGTTTGCTTTGTGTTGCGCTTTCTCCAACGCTTTGACTAGCGCTTCGTCAGTGGCAGCGTCGCGGTCTTGTAGGTCAAACTGCACGCCATCCAATGAGTTAACACCAGCGGCTATTAGCGCGTCTAACACTTCGCTTAACTGTTCGAGGTCGGTGAGTTCGACGGTGATCGGGCGCTCAAGACGCGTGCGTTGCAAGGTCTCATGCTCGCCATCTTCATTGCGTGGCCCTTGAATATGTTCAGGATAGACATTTAACGAGCCTGCATTGATAGCGTTACGCTTTAGGCCAGTGGCTTCCATTTGCTCGATTAATTCGCTGGCGCGGGTCTCTAAACGCTCGCGGGCATCGCTAAGTGCGCTACTATCACTCTCTTCCAAGGTGGAAAGGGCGGGCGTGTTTTCCCATAACCGGGCATTCAGGGTGGCCTTATCGGGTTCTACCTCAACCCAAGACTGCGCTTGAACATGCAGGCTTGGCTGGGGTGGGTGCGACGGCGAGGCGTGTGCAAAAGGCACGCTAACTAGAGCCAATAGTGCGCTGCCTAGTATGCCATTGCGTAAACGTTTAGTACCTGATTTTTGAAGCTTAGCTGGTATGGCTTGCATAAATGTTTTCCTTAGTGGGCGGGCAGTGGTGTCGCCAAGTTAAACCGGGTGTAAATCATTCAGGTAGACGCAACTTGGAAGCGAAGTAGAAAGGAAAGTTCAGCACGGAAGAGTGGATGCAAAACAGTTGCTTATTATTTGCACGGTTTGTGCAATATGGTGAATGCAGCCATTATATATGGACAACAGGCTAGGGATGGATCATGTCGAAATTGTCGGACGAGGATTACCGCAGTATTCCACTCAATGCCACCTTGGCACTCGCTGCGCTGGTGGTGATTATTGCAGGAATGAAAGCCGGTGCAGATTTATTAGTGCCGCTGCTGCTCGCGATATTTATCGCAGTAGTATGTACTTCACCGGTGCAGTGGCTGCATCGCTGTGGTTTGAGCATGCGAATGTCGGCATTTCTGACATTGATGGTGTTGCTGGCGTTTATATCACTGATTGGCCTGCTGGTGGTCAATAGCTTTAGTACCTTTGTAACGGCGTTGCCGGAGATAGAATCGCGGCTTTATGAACAGTATTGGAATTTGCTCAATGCGCTCTCTTCTCGGGGGCTAGCGATTAATCCTGATCAGATCAACTCGCTATTTGAGATGGATGATGAAGGCTCCTGGATGCCAGAGGTATTGAGCCAGCTTGGTAACCTCTTTATGCAGAGCATCATTGTCGGGTTACTGGTCATCTTTATGCTGTTTGAAACCCTCAATGTGCGCGACAAAATTTCCCGTGCCTTGGAAAATCCTGCACCTAGCTTGAAACGCTTTAGTGAGTTCAGCTTAACGCTGAAGCGCTATCTGGCTGTTAAGACGGTTATTAGCCTGGCAACGGGCGCGTTGGTTTGGCTTTCTTGCATGGTCGTTGGGGTGGATTTTCCGCTGCTATGGGGCGTGCTGGCGTTTGCCCTTAACTTTATACCCAATATCGGCTCAGCCATTGCTGCCATTCCTCCCGTGCTATTGCTCTTGGTCTCCCAGGATGGCGGCGCCTTTCAGGCACTACTGCTGGCTTCCGCTTATCTGGTGATCAACTTTGTGCTCGGCAATTTGATCGAACCGCGGGTAATGGGGCAAGCGCTGGGGCTTTCCACGTTTGTGGCGTTTTTATCGCTGGTGGTATGGGGATGGATCTTTGGTGCGGCGGGAATGCTACTTTCGGTGGTGCTGACGATGACGCTAAAGATTGCCCTCGATAGCCACCCACAAACACGCTGGATCGCACGGCTGTTAGGGCCTGGAAAGCGCCGTGTGAAAGATACTCGGGCAGGTGATGCTAGTCTGCCACCGTGGAAACGTAAAAATTAAGCAGAAAATTTAGGGCCTGTTACCGCCGACAGAGTCGGCGGCTTTTACAAGTGCTAAACACCTTCATCCATCAAGCGTTTTGTTCGATGAACTGGGTCAGTTGTGATTTAGATTGCGCGCCAACCAGTGAAGCGACTTTGGTGCCGGATTTAAACAGCATGACGGTAGGTACGCCGCGCACGCCTTGTTCGGCAGCAATTTCAGGTGCGTCGTCTACATTGACACTAACGACTTTCAGGCTCTCCTGACGTTCTGCAGCCACTTCATCAACGACCGGGGCCATCACTTTGCACGGGCCACACCACGGCGCCCAGAATTTCATTAGCACAGGCTGTTCAGCGTTGAGGACTTCTTGCTCAAAATTGGCGTTGGTGACATCAACATTATTAGCCATTTGCTTCTCCGTTTGCGTTGCTCTTACTGTTTCGTTGCCTCAAATGGAGCAACGGTCATTACGCGATCAATTGGCGCTCGTTCACCACGCCTCATGTCTATCGCGATAAGCGTGGGCAGATGTTAGCGGGCGCGAAGGTTGCTGGCAAATTTCCTGCATGATGAGTTAACTAAATAGCAGAAATTAATGAGTGCTGGTAGGGCGTTTTTTTTATAATATAAAGATATTATCATGGTGTTTTTTATTCTATATGGTGCTTTAGAGTGCCTAGTCATCAACGCCACCAGTCAGACGTGATGTAGCCACCGCGCATGAGTGTGCTTAAAGGTTCGGTCTACATCGAAATACGGTCTACATGGATCTGTATAAAGAATAAATAAGGTGAGGATATGAAGCTACAACAGCTACGCTATATCTGGGAAGTCAATCGACATAACCTGAACGTCTCGGCCACAGCACAGAATTTATTTACCTCACAGCCGGGTATCTCCAAGCAGATTCGTTTGTTAGAAGATGAGCTTGGCGTCGAGATTTTTGCACGCAGCGGCAAGCACCTGACACGAGTGACGCCTGCTGGGCAGTCGATTATCGACCTGGCCGGGCAGGTACTACGCCTCACCGAAAACATCAAGCAGGTGGCCCAGGAGCATAGCGATGAGCGCCGCGGCAGCCTGGCCATTGCCACGACCCATACCCAGGCTCGCTACGCGCTGCCCCCCATTATCAGCGAATTCACCCTGAAATACCCCGATGTTGCCCTACATATGCAGCAGGGTACGCCCAAGCAGATCGCACAGATGGTCAGTGAAGGGCAGGCCGATTTCGCCATCGCGACCGAGTCGTTAGAGCTATTTACCGATTTAGTGCTGCTGCCCTGCTATCGCTGGAACCGCTGCGTTCTGGTGCCTAAGGGGCACCCACTGGCGACTCATCAGGGCCCGTTGACCCTTGAGGCACTTGGTGAGCATCCCTTGGTTACCTACGTATTCGGGTTTACCGGTCGCTCGCAGTTAGACGATGCTTTTAAAGCGAAAGGGTTAACGCCCAATGTGGTGCTAACCGCCGCAGATGCCGACGTGATCAAGACCTACGTGCGGCTGGGCATGGGCGTGGGAATTGTGGCCCATATGGCCGTGGACGAGGCGCTTGATGAGGATTTGGTGGCACTGGATGCGAGCCATCTATTTGCCAGCTCCACGACCAAAATTGGTATCCGCCGTGGCACCTTTATGCGCGGCTACATGTATGACTTTTTGGAGCGCTTTGCGCCTCACTTAACCCGTGACCGGGTTGATGAGGCACTGACGGCAGGCCCGCGCCATGAGCAGTCGCTGTTTGACGACCTGAACCTGCCAGAGTATTAACCCGCAGTGTGGCGTTAGTGCTGTAAATGCAGCCCGCACTCGCGCTTCTCTTCCACCTTGGTAGGGTCGAAGTAGTCGAAGTTGTTGGGTAGATTATGCGCCTGTAGATACTGGTACATATCTTTGGCGCTCCACTGCAGCAGCGGGGCGACTTTCAATAGGCCATCGCTGTTGCGGCTAACCGGCTGCATTTTTGCGCGCTCGGGGGTGTCTTCAGCACGCAGTGCTGTGAACCATACGTCGGGCTGCATTTCACGCAGTGCGCGTTCGAAGGGCTCAATTTTGACTTCCTGAGTAAAGGCCGCGTGGCGCGGGTCATCGATATCAGGCATGGGGCCTTCCAGCGCTTCACGGTGAGCGCGTGTGCGCCGGGGCACAAAGCTCACAATGTTTAGGTTGAGTTGCTTTATCACCTCGTCAGCGAATTGATAAGTTGCCTCGGTGTTGTAGCCGCTGTCCATCCACACGATGGGAATATCCGGACGCACCTGGCTAACCATATGCAGAATCACTGCCTCAAAGGGGCGAAAGTTGGTGGTGCAAATAGGCCGTGCACCCTGGGCCAGCGCCCACTCAACTAACCCTTGAGGGTTATTTGCGAAATCTCTGTTAATCGCTTCAAGCTCTGAGGACATACTGCCTCCTAATCGAGAATTAAATATCGAAAGTTAAATAATACTGACTAGGCTACCAAACAGGAGGCAGCGAACCCCAATACCATTTAGTTTGGCTTTTATATTCCTTTTTGATATAGAGCTCGCGCTGCTTATTCCAAAGCGCCTATAAGGTGACGAATTTTATCCAGTGTCTCCGTGTACTCTTCGTCCGCTTTCGAGTCTGCAACTAGACCCCCGCCGCCCCATACATGCAGTCTTCCCGCCTCGGCTACCATGGTGCGAATAGCGATGGAGGTATCCATGCTGCCGCGCACATCGACATAGCCAAGGCTGCCACAATAAACACTGCGCTGGCAGGGTTCTAGTTCATCGATGATCTGCATCGCGCGAATTTTTGGGGCGCCGGTAATTGAGCCGCCGGGAAAGGCCGCCTTAAGCAGTGCCAGAGGGGTGTAGTTGCCGGCCAGCGTTCCTTGCACCACGCTGACTAAGTGGTGCACGTTAGGATAGCTCTCTAGGCGGCATAGCTGCGGAACGCGAATGGAGCCGGGCTGGCAGACACGACCCAGGTCATTGCGCAGCAGGTCAACGATCATCACATTTTCAGCGCGATCTTTAGTGCTGCTCAATAGCTGTTCCGCCAGCACCTGATCCTCTTCAGGCGTCGCGCCTCGCGGGCGGGTACCTTTAATTGGCCGTGTTTCCACCTCGCCGTTGCGGCACTGAATAAACCGTTCGGGGGAAAGTGACAGCACGGCCTTATCGCCCCAGGCCATAAAACCTGAATAGGGCGTGGGGGTCGCTTTGCGTAACTGTAGGTACGCCTGCCACTCATCCCCCTGGTAGTCGGCATAAAAGCGCTGAGCCAGGTTGATCTGATAGCAGTCACCCGCGCGAATATAGCGCTGCACAGCGTTAAAGCGTGCGACGTATTGGTCATGGCTGAGTTCTGCTTTAAAGCTATTCGTCAATGTAAACGCGCAAGTCGGCGCTGGCGCCTGGATAAGCCAGCTTTCCACCTGCTCACGGCGCTGCGGGGTGGCGATCAACCACGCCTGCTGGGCCATGTGATCCAGGGTGATACACCAGTCGTAAAGTCCCAAACGGGCTTGCGGTAACGTGACAGGGCTTGCCTGAGTACTCTTGATCGATAAGGCTTTACGCCCTAAATCGTAGCCCCAGTAACCTATTAGCCCGCCTAGAAAAGGGAGTTCACTGGTTTCATTAGGAATATCCAGTTGATCCAGTAGCCACTGCTGCAGGGCAAACGCATCGCTAGTTATGTGCGCCGGTGGGCTAAGCTGATCTGATGCCATGCTTGCTTCGCCATGATGAGCCACTTCAAGCGTGGCAAGCGGGTCGCTGCTGATAATATCAAAGCGACCGGTGGCGATAGGGCGGCCACTATCGAGCAGCACCGCACCGGGCCTGGCACGTAGGCAGGCAAATATTCCCAGTGGGTCGGGTGAATAGGGCAGGGCAGTGATCGTCAACGCCTGGTTCATTAAGCAAACGCCTGGCCGGTAAGAGGGCTGCATATGGTAGAGGTCGTTGAAGATCGGCACCAGTCATGCGATTGACGCAATTCTCACGCTCGAAACATGATTGTTGACACTGTTTTTGCAGATAGACTTTTTGCCTACAACGAAAGATGTATAAAGTCGCTTTATAAGCAGGTTGACGGCTGTGGTTCGCGGGGCTAAAGTTTCGCTATGTTTCTAATTGTCGACAATTTGCCATGAGCTTACCCATTTCTTCTTATTCCGACGCCTCGCCGCATGAAATGGCAACCCCTGAAGTACGCACGCTCGCCGAGCGGGTATTTCATCAGTTGCAAGATGCCATCGTACGCGGCGAGCTTGCTCCCGGCAGTAAGATTACCGAGCCGGGGCTATCTAAAACCTATGGTATCTCCCGAGGGCCGTTGCGCGAGGCGATGCGGCGCCTGGAAGCCCACCGCCTCATCGAGCGCGTTCCTCATGTGGGTGCCCGGGTGGTTAAGCTCTCGATGAAGGAGCTTTTAGAGCTGTTTGACCTGCGTGAAGCCCTGGAAAGTATGGCGGCGCGCTTGGCGGCTGAGCATATGTCACCGGCAGAGGTTCAGGGTTTGCGGGATGTGCTGGCGCTGCACGAAGGCCAAGCCGATTTAAAGCGCGGCGAAGCTTACTACCAGCGCGAAGGTGATCTCGATTTTCACTACTGCATCGTTCAGGGCAGCCATAACAAGATGCTAATGAACCTGCTCTGCGACGACCTTTACTACCTTGTGCGCCTTTATCGCACTCAGTTCAGTGCCAGCGGCACGCGACCGCAGCGCGCCTTTGTGGAGCACCATCGCATTGTTGATGCCATTGAAGCCGGTGATGCGGAGCTGGCCGAGCTGCTCATGCGCCGCCATGTCAGCGCCTCTCGCGCCAATGTGGCGGATCGCTATGCAGCGGCCTTAGAACAGTCAGCATCTACATCACAAAGCTAAAACATAACTAGAAATTAGCAATAGGAGAAACGCCCATGTCCCAGATGACTCCCGGCGCCCGGTTTCGAGCCGCGCTTGAGGCTAACCGCCCGCTGCCGATCTTAGGTACCATTAATGCCTACACAGCGCTAATGGCCGACAAGGTTGGCCACCAAGCCATTTATCTCTCTGGTGGCGGCGTCGCCAACGCCTCTTTCGGCTTGCCGGATCTGGGCATGACGACCATGAATGACGTGGTGGAAGATGCCCACCGTATCTGCGGCGCTACCGAGCTGCCACTGCTGGTGGATATCGATACCGGTTGGGGCGGTGCCTTCAATATTGCACGCACAGTAAAAGAAATGCAGCGCGCTGGCGTGGCCGCGGTACATATGGAAGACCAGGTGGCCCAAAAGCGCTGTGGCCACCGCCCCAATAAAGCAATTGTCTCTCAGCAGGAGATGGTCGACCGCATTAAAGCTGCCGCCGATGCCAAGATCGACCCCGACTTCTATTTGATTGCCCGCACCGATGCGTTTCAAAAAGAAGGACTCGATGCGGCCATTGAGCGGGCAAACGCCTGCGTGGAAGCAGGGGCAGATGCCATCTTCGCAGAAGCGGTTCATACCCTGGATGATTACAAAGCCTTCTGTGAACGGGTCAATGCGCCCATTTTGGCTAACATCACCGAGTTCGGCGCTACTCCGCTATTTACGCAAACGGAACTTGGTGACGTTGGCTGCCGCATGGTGCTTTACCCGCTCTCGGCCTTCCGCGCTATGAACGCTGCGGCACTGCAGGTCTATCAAAGCATCCTCGACAACGGCCATCAAAAAGACGTCGTGCCTATCATGCAGACACGCGACGAACTCTACGACTTTCTGAACTACCACGATTTTGAGCAGAAGCTGGATGCTTTGTTTGCCGAGAAAGGTGATGACCAGTAACCAAGTGCCGCTTAACGACTTGGCAACATTAAATAATGGTTATTCGTCATCTAAAGTGGATTTAATATTAACCGGCACATTTTGTGCCTCACGGTTCAGACAGAAACCACTAAGCCAGCTTTCTGTTGTGGGAGGCCGCTTCCAGCGGTGGTTCGACACTTCGACGAAGGGTGCCGAAGGTACCCCGGTGTTGTCAGGCTAAACGGTCGCGAGCTAAAGCTACCTCCCACAGGTCAACTGTCAGACTGTCAGAAATAATTCCATACCGAATGACGAAGAGCCTAAATACTTAAAAACAATAGCAGTAACAGGAGACACACCATGGCTGATAAACCCGTGACAGGCGCAGGGCTGCGTGGCCAGAGCGCTGGTTCTACCGCGCTATGCACAGTAGGCAAAACCGGTTCAGGCCTGACCTACCGTGGCTTTGATATCAAAGAGCTGGCCGAAAAAGCCAAATTCGAAGAAGTGGCTTACCTGCTGTTAAAAGGCAAACTGCCCAATCAAGCCGAGCTGGATCACTACATCGCCAAGCTGAAAAGCCTGCGTGGCCTACCCGATGCACTGAAAACAGTGCTCGAGCAGATTCCCAAAGACGCCCACCCCATGGATGTAATGCGCACCGGCACCTCAATGCTGGGCAATCTGGAAACCGAGGAGAATTTTGATCAGCAGCAAGACGTTGCGGATCGGCTGCTGGCGGTGCTGCCCTCGATTATTTGCTACTGGTACCGCTTCACCCACGACGGCGTGCGCATTGATACCGAGACCGATGACGACTCGGTAGGCGGCCATTTCCTTAACATGCTACGCGGCGAGCCCGCCTCAGAGCTGCATGCGCGGGTCATGAACGTATCGCTGATTCTCTACGCTGAGCATGAGTTTAACGCCTCTACCTTTACTGCCAGGGTCTGCGCCTCAACGCTTTCCGATATGCACTCCTGCGTGACCGGTGCGATTGGTTCGCTGCGCGGCCCCCTGCATGGCGGTGCCAACGAAGCGGCCATGGCGATGATCGAGGATTGGCAGTCGCCAGAAGAAGCAGAAAGCAAGATCATGGGCATGCTGGAGCGTAAGGATAAAATCATGGGCTTTGGTCATGCGATTTATCGCGAGTCCGACCCGCGCAACGCGATTATCAAGCACTGGTCCAAGAAGCTCTCTGATGATGTGGGTGATAAGGTGCTTTACCCGGTTTCTGAACGGGTCGAAGAGGTCATGTGGCGTGAGAAGAAGCTGTTCTGTAACGCAGACTTCTTCCATGCCAGCGCTTATCACTTTATGGATATACCCACCAAGCTGTTTACGCCGATTTTTGTGATGTCACGGCTGACTGGCTGGGCGGCGCACGTATTTGAGCAGCGCGCCAATAACCGCATTATTCGCCCTAGCGCCGATTACACTGGCCCTGAGAAGAGCGAGTGGGTGCCGATAGAAGCGCGAGACTGAACCGCCTGCTGCCCGGTGACTTGGACACCGGGCTTTTTTCAGCCCCCTTCTTGTGAGTCTGTCTGCTATGAATACCCAATACCGTAAACCCCTGCCTGGCACAGCGCTTGAGTTTTTTGATGCTCGCGAGGCGGTGGAAGATATTCAGCCCGGAGCCTATGCGCAGCTGCCCTATACCTCACGTGTGCTGGCGGAGCAGTTGGTGCGCCGCTGCGATCCTGAACTGCTTACCGATGCGCTAAAACAGCTGATCGAGCGCAAGAGTGACCTGGATTTCCCTTGGTACCCCGCGCGCGTGGTCTGCCACGATATTCTCGGCCAGACCGCACTGGTGGACTTAGCCGGGCTGCGTGACGCCATCGCTGAAAAGGGCGGCGACCCCGCCAAGGTCAATCCTGTAGTGCCTACCCAGCTAATCGTTGACCACTCGCTGGCGGTGGAGCACGCAGGGTCGGAAGAGGGCGCCTTCGAGAAAAACCGCGCCATTGAAGACCGCCGCAACGATGACCGCTTCCACTTTATTAACTGGACTAAAACGGCCTTTGAAAACGTTGATGTGATTCCCCCGGGCAACGGCATCATGCACCAGATCAATCTGGAGAAGATGTCGCCAGTGGTACAGAACCGCGACGGCATTGCCTACCCGGATACCTGTGTGGGTACCGATAGCCATACACCCATGGTCGATGCCCTGGGCGTTATCTCCGTAGGTGTGGGTGGCTTGGAAGCTGAAAGCGTCATGCTGGGCCGTGCCTCCATGATGCGCCTGCCGGATATCGTCGGCGTGGAGCTGACCGGCAAGCTGCAACCTGGCATTACCGGTACCGATATGGTGCTGGCGATTACCGAGTTTCTGCGTAAAGAGCGCGTCGTCGGCGCGTATTTAGAGTTTTACGGCGAAGGCGCCGATGCCCTAACGGTCGGCGATCGCGCCACTATTTCCAATATGACCCCCGAGTACGGCGCGACCGCGGCGATGTTCTACATCGATGGCCAAACTATCGATTACCTGAAAATTACCGGCCGTGAAGATGAACAGGTTGCACTGGTTGAAACCTACGCCAAGCACACCGGCCTGTGGGCGGATAGCTTGACCGAGGTTGAGTATGAGCGAGTGCTAACCTTTGACCTCTCATCGGTGAAACGCACTCTGGCGGGGCCTTCCAATCCCCACGCTCATTTGCCTACTTCAGAACTGGCACAGCGCGGCATTGCGGTAGGGCTTGAGGCAGCACAGGCGGAAGAGAAAGCGGGCAAAATGCCCGATGGCGCGGTTATCATCGCCGCCATCACCAGCTGCACCAATACCTCTAACCCACGTAATATGGTTGCCGCCGGGCTAATTGCCCGTAACGCCAATCGGCTGGGTCTGCTGCGTAAGCCGTGGGTGAAGTCGTCGCTGGCGCCGGGCTCGAAAACCGTCAAGATGTACCTGGAAGAAGCCGGTTTGATGAGCGAACTGGAAAATCTTGGCTTCGGGGTGGTGGCCTACGCCTGTACTACCTGCAACGGTATGTCCGGGGCGCTGGATCCAAAAATTCAGCAGGAGATTATTGAGCGGGATCTCTATGCGACCGCCGTGCTTTCTGGCAACCGCAACTTCGATGGGCGCATTCACCCCCACGCCCAGCAGGCGTTTTTGGCGTCACCGCCCCTGGTGGTCGCCTACGCCATTGCGGGCACGATTCGCTTTGATATCGAAAAAGACGTCCTGGGCGTGGATCAGGCGGGCAACCCAGTCACCTTGAAAGATATCTGGCCAGCGGATGAAGAGATCGACGCGATCGTCAAATCATCGGTGAAGCCGGAGCAGTTCCGTCAGACCTATATCCCCATGTTCGATCTGGATAAGAGCGCCCGCGCCCAGGTCAGCCCGCTGTATGACTGGCGGCCCCAGAGCACCTATATCCGCCGGCCGCCTTATTGGGAGGGCAATATGGCGAAAGTACGCACCCTCAAAGGCATGCGGCCGCTGGCGATCCTGCCGGACAATATCACTACCGACCACCTGTCGCCTTCCAACGCTATTCAGTTGAACAGCGCAGCGGGCGAATACTTGGCCAAAATGGGCCTGCCTGAAGAGGACTTTAACTCCTACGCCACCCACCGCGGTGACCACCTAACTGCTCAGCGGGCCACCTTCGCCAACCCGAAATTGTTCAACGAGATGGTGCGCGATGCCGACGGCAACGTTAAACAGGGCTCGCTGGCGCGGGTAGAGCCGGAAGGCCAAGTCACCCGCATGTGGGAGGCGATTGAAACCTATATGGCTCGCAAGCAGCCGCTGATCATTATTGCCGGGGCGGATTACGGCCAGGGCTCCTCGCGTGATTGGGCGGCTAAAGGCGTGGCGCTGGCGGGGGTGGAAGCGATTGCCGCCGAAGGCTTTGAGCGTATCCACCGCACCAACCTGATCGGTATGGGGGTGATGCCGCTGGAGTTTGAGCCTGGGACTACGCGTATGACACTGGGCCTGGACGGCACTGAAACCTTTGATGTCGAAGGCACCGTTTCGCCAGGGGCGATGCTCACCCTGGTGATCCACCGCCAAAACGGTGACAGCGAGCAGGTTGCGGTGAAGTGCCGTTTGGACACCGCCGAGGAGGTGTCGATTTACACCGCCGGTGGTGTACTGCAGCGCTTTGCCCAAGACTTTCTTGAGTCCACGGCGGCTTAATTGAAGTGGCCTAGCTGACCGAGAGAACCCGGTGCCTTTAGCTTTTCGAACCTAGTTTTTCGAATCTAGCTTTTCGAAACAAGCTTAGAGCACCGGGTTATTTTTTTAGGAGTGGTAATGATGAGCAGCGATTCAGTGCAAACAAACCCCGTACCGCAAATAAAAATACCCGCAACCTATATGCGCGGCGGTACCAGTAAGGGCGTGTTTTTTAAACTAAGTGACCTACCCGAAGCGGCACAGCGGCCGGGTGTCGCACGGGATCAGTTGCTGCTGCGGGTAATCGGCAGCCCCGACCCCTACGAAAAGCAGATTGATGGTATGGGGGGCGCCACTTCAAGCACTAGCAAGACGGTGATTCTGTCGAAAAGTGAGTCAGCCGAACACGATGTGGATTACCTGTTCGGTCAGGTCTCCATCGACAAGCCCTATGTGGATTGGAGCGGTAACTGCGGCAACCTCTCCGCGGCGGTCGGCCCTTTCGCAATTACCAATGGTCTTGTTGACCCTGCGCGTATTCCTGAAAACGGGGTGGCCGAGGTACGCATTTGGCAGATGAATATCCAGAAAACCATCGTCTCACGGGTGCCTATCGTCAATGGCGAAGTGCAGGAGACCGGCGATTTTGAGCTGGATGGCGTGACCTTTCCCGCTGCCGAGATTCCTGTGGCCTTTATGGATCCGGCCGATGGCGAGGGGGCCATTTTTCCCACCGGTAATCTCATTGATCAGCTTGACGTGCCAGGCGTGGGGATATTGAAAGCGACCCTGATTAATGCCGGTATTCCCACTGTATTTGTTAACGCCGCTGACATTGGTTACACCGGCGCCGAGCTGCAGGATGCCATCAATAGCGACAGCAAAGCCCTGGCTATGTTTGAAACCATTCGTGCCCACGGTGCAGTTCGTATGGGGTTGATCAACGACGTCAGCGAAGCCGCCAGTCGCCAGCACACGCCCAAAGTGGCTTTTGTTAGCCCACCGGCGGATTACATATCATCGAGCGGTAAAAACGTTCAGGCGGCCGATATCGACCTGCTGGTGCGAGCGCTCTCCATGGGCAAACTACACCACGCCATGATGGGCACTGCAGCCGTTGCTATAGCAGCCGCAGCGGCGATTGAAGGCACTGTGGTGAACCTAGCCGCCGGTGGAGGTAAGCGAAACGAGGTTACTTTTGGTCATCCTTCCGGAAGTCTTCGTGTGGGTGCGGAAGCAAACCTAGTAGATGGGCGCTGGCATATTGAGCAGGCAATCATGAGCCGCAGTGCGCGGGTGTTGATGGAGGGGGTAGTTCGTATACCCGGCGACAGCTTTTAATAAACCCTCGCTGGGCCATACTGAATGGATCGGTATACAACAGGAGAGTGCTATGTCCGCCACATCCGAAACCAATCAGCGGCCTGATTACGACCCCGAGCTACAGGCCATTGCTGACTACGTGCTCAATTATCAGGTGGAGTCACAGGAGGCATTGGAAACCGCCCGCTACTGCTTAATGGATACGCTTGGCTGCGGGCTGTTGGCGCTACGTTTCCCTGAATGTACTAAGCATCTGGGGGCGATAGTGGAAGGCACGGTGGTTCCGTTTGGGGCACGAGTGCCCGGCACGTCGCTTCGCCTGGACCCGGTTAAGGCGGCGTGGGATATCGGCTGTATCATCCGCTGGTTGGATTATAACGACACCTGGCTTGCCGCCGAGTGGGGTCACCCCTCCGATAATCTGGGTGGGATACTCGCCGTTGCTGACCACCTTTCACAGCAGCGGGTTGCACAAGGCGACGCTGCGCTTACAATGCGCGATGTGCTCAACGCCATGATCATGGCTCATGAGATTCAGGGGGTGCTGGCGCTGGAGAATAGCTTCAACCGCGTTGGCCTCGATCACGTGGTGCTGGTGAAAGTCGCCTCTACGGCGCTGGCCGCCAAACTGTTGGGCGCCAATCGCGAGCAGTTGCTCTCGGCGCTCTCCCACGCCTGGGTAGATGGTCAGAGCCTGCGCACCTATCGTCATGCGCCCAACGCCGGTTCGCGTAAAAGCTGGGCCGCAGGGGATGCCACTTCACGGGGCGTGCGCTTAGCGGATATCGCCCTGCGTGGTGAAATGGGTATTCCCAGCGCGCTGTCAGCGCCCCAATGGGGCTTCTACGATGTGCTGTTCAGTCATGCCAACAAAGATTTGAGCCTCAAGCCGGAAGCTGACCGTCGCCTACGCTTTCAGCGGGAGTTTGGTAGCTACGTGATGGAGAATATTCTGTTTAAGATCTCCTTCCCGGCTGAATTTCACGCCCAGACCGCCTGTGAAGCCGCCGTAACCCTCCACCCGCAGGTGAAGGAGCGCTTGGCCGAGATCGATAGGATTGTACTCACCACCCACGATTCGGCTATTCGGATTATTTCCAAAACCGGCGCACTCGCCAATCCGGCGGATCGCGACCACTGCCTGCAATACATGACCGCGGTGCCGCTTATCTTTGGTGCGCTTAATGCTGAGCACTATGAAGATAGCTTTCATGAGGAGCATCCGCTGATAGATGAGCTGCGTAATAAGATGGTGGTAGAAGAAAACGCTGAGTATTCGGCGGATTACCATGACCCTGAGAAGCGCTCTATCGCCAATGCGGTGCAGGTATTTTTCAGCGATGGGAGTGCGTCTGATAAAATCGTAGTGGAGTACCCGGTAGGCCATCGACGTCGTCGGGAAGAGGGGATGCCGCTATTGGTTGAAAAGTTTGAGCGCAATTTAGCGACCCGCTTTCCAGCAAGTCGTTGCCAAACAATTGCCGAAATATGCAGCCGTCAGACAACCCTTGAAGCAATGCCGGTACACAAATTCTTGGATATGTGGATGATTTAAAAGCACGCTATCCACAAAGCCCGGCTTGGGTAAGCACCGGGCTTTGTGGACTTTTAACGATCAATATGCGCTTCAATGAGGTTATTCAAATGTCACTTGATCGCGCATGCGGTCAACGGTGGCTGGCCCAATACCATTGACACGCTCAAGGTCTGCAGCGCTTTCAAAGGCGCCATTGGTTTCGCGCTCTTCAATGATCGCGTCGGCTCGACTGGGCCCAATACCCGGTAGTTCGGCCAGCAGCTCAGCGTCGGCTGTATTGACGTTAATTGGGGCTACCTCTTGGGCCAGCACGCCACTGGAAAGTCCTAAGCTAATGCTCAGCAGTAGGGCGGCCAATATCCCTTTAATTGTCATGTTCATCTGCAATGATCCTTTTAATAACGATGGGTTGATTGGATTGCACAAGCGGCGTTGAGTAGAGGTTTCTACTCGTGCCCGAATTAATAATGAGCAAGTTAAACGCCGATGCATTACTAACTTAGCTTTATTGAGAACGTGTTTCTGTAAGAGATCTATGACGGCGCTTGTAAGTTTTTAGCTATTCATATATGGCAAAAGGCTTACATGCAGCTTGCACTCGGGGGAGCGAGGAGTGGGGAGAGGCTGATATAATGGTCGAAAACGTATTTGGAGCAACGTTGTGGCCACCGATTCCCCGATTATTATTGCCCTTGATTACCCGTCACTAGACGCCGCGCTTTGCATGGCTGATCAGTTGGATCCCGCCCGGTGCCGTGTGAAAGTGGGTAAGGAGCTATTTACCCGCAGCGGCCCGGCGGTGCTTGAGGCGCTGCATGGGCGTGGGTTTGAAGTGTTTCTGGATCTTAAATTTCACGATATTCCCAATACCGTTGCCAGCGCCGTGCAGGCGGCGGCTGAGCAGGGCGTGTGGATGGTCAACGTTCATGCCAGCGGCGGGCGCCGGATGATGGAGGCGGCAGTGCAACGCCTGGATCAGAATGCTCTAACGACCCATTTAATCGCCGTTACCGTATTGACCAGTATGCAGGCCGCTGATTTAGCAGAGCTGGGTATTCAGGCACCACTCGCCGATCACGTGGAGCGCTTAGCGCTGCTGGCGAAGCAGAGTGGCTTACAAGGGGTCGTCTGTTCGGCCCAGGAGTCCGCGCGGATCAAAACGCTATGCGGTGAGTCGTTCTTGAAAGTGACCCCTGGTATTCGGCCAAGTTTTGCAGTCGCTAATGACCAGCAGCGGACGATGAGCCCCAGTGAGGCTATGGCAGAGGGAAGCAGCCACCTGGTCATCGGTCGCCCCGTTACTCAGGCTGACGACCCCATGGTAGCGCTTGAGGCGATTGAGGCGGAACTAGGGGTTCACTAAATACCCTTGAACACCTTAGCTTTGTGAGCACTATTCGCCCTCAACGCCAATGACCGGCTTAATCGTGCCCCAGAAGCGACAGCTGGGGCACTGCCACTGTAACGCGTCGCTGGCAAAGCCGCAGCGCTGGCAGCGATGACGCGTTCTATTAAGCAGTAGCGCATCGGTATGATGTTTTAGTAACAGTAGGCGTGTATCTGGGGAGGGTTTTCCACTCAGGCGTTGGCTTTCAATATACAGATCGATCAAATAATCCAGCCCACCTAAACTCGGCACGGCGCGCAATCGCTCACCAATCAACTCAATTGCTTTGTCGACCCCTTCACGCTGATGCACGAGCTGCCCTAGCGCAATAATCGTACTGGTGTAAGGCGCTTGCTCAAGTAGCCGGTATAGATGAGCTTCATAGCCAGCTTCATCATTATTGCGCAGATAGGCGTGCTTGAGGGCGGGCAGCATGGTGGGGATATGCGCTATCTCTTGCCCTGGGATGTTGTCTAATCGCTCAATCGCGCGGTCATAGTGCCCATTGTCCATCTCTAATTCGGCTAGTAGCAGGGTGGCGCGAACGCAGTTTTCATCCAGTTGCAGGGCTTTTTTGAGGTGCTTTTTCGCCAGTGGTCGACTGGCTTCGCTAATTTCCTCTAAAGCCAGCTCGCATAGCCAGTGGGCCGCTGGACGACGCATCTTAGGATACTGCTTAAGCAGCGGCTGGATAACGTCGAGGGCTTGCTGCCACGCTTTTTCGCGCTCTAATAAATCAATGAGCAGCTGTTTCGCAGCATAGCGGTGATCATCATCACCGCTATGCTCCAGTAGCGTATTGAGTAGCCGCTGTGCGCGGTCATGAACACCAAGCGCCATAAAATCCCGGGCAAGCTCAAGCTGGATCTGTTCGTTGGTGTGTTGGGAAAGGGCGGGACGTGCTAGCAGGTTTTGGTGAATGCTCACCGCTTTATCAGCCTCGCCGCGGGTGCGAAACAGTTTGCCGAGGGCGATATGGGTATGAACCGTCTCGCTGTTGACTGCAAGCACGTTAATAAAGGTATTGATCGCTTCGTCGGGCTGCTCGTTAAGCAGGTAGTTAAGCCCGACGAAGTAGTCTCTGGAGAGCGCCTGCGAGGAGGCCGCGGGCGGTCGGGAGCGATGTCGGCGGCGTCCGGCTTGGTGATAACCTAACCCGTAACCGATGGCAATGGCGACCAACAGTACGCTTAGCAGCGCGACATCCAGCATTTATGCCAGTTCCTTAAACTCCTGGGTGCGTAGGCTATCGAGCTCTTTACGCTGCTGCTTATTCTGTCGCTGGCTGCGGGCCAGGGTGGCTTTTAATCTCACGTAGACACCTAGCATGGCGAGCATGCCGAGTATGACGCCAAACACCAACGTCGCGAGCAGCCAAACCGACAGCGATACCGCTGGTAGCTCCAGCCAAATAAGGTTTAAGGCAATGGTTTGCTGATTATTAACGGCAAACAGAATACCGACCAGCACTACTATCAGCAAAATAACGGCTAGAATCAGCCCTTTGATCCAACGCATGTGAGTTTCCTAGTCTGTGACGTTCACGGTAGCGCTATTGTGTACGACTCAAGCGGCGACGTCATCCCACAGAAATGAATAGTCGCGTTTTAGTAGCCTAGTGCTCGACTAGCGTCTACCTGCTCGCGTAGCTCCTTCCCAGGCTTAAAGTGCGGCACGTACTTGCCTTCCAGATCAACTGCATCGCCTGTTTTTGGATTGCGTCCTACCCGCGGCTCCCGGTAGTGCAGCGAAAAGCTGCCGAAACCACGGATCTCAACGCGACCACCGCTAGAAAGAGAATCCGTCATATCGTCCAGGATAATACGCACCGCCGTTTCAACATCTTTGGCGGACAACTCCGGCTGACGCATCGCAATTTGTTCGATTAATTCAGATTTAGTCATCGGTTGGCTCCCTGCGAACATTGAAGGCCTTGACGCGCTCTCGACCTCGCTAACATCAAATTCAGCATACTGCGCAATTCAGTATAAAACAATTCAGATAAAACAAGGTTCTAGACTCATTAACAGCATAGGCGATGGAGGGCGCTGGCGCGACCCCACAGCTTAGGTATACTGACCCTTCATTTATTAGATCGGAGCGGCTGACGTTGAACGACGACAATTCCCCAGCAGCCATTTTGCGCAAACGGCTTTACTGGCACTCCCGGCGCGGCATGTGGGAGCTTGATCTGCTGCTTATCCCGTTTCTTGAACAGCGGTTTGACCATCTCAGCGAAGAGGATCAGCTGGCCTATCAGCAGCTCATTGAAGGTGAAGATCAGGATCTGTTTGTCTGGCTGATGCACCGCGAGTGGCCCGAGGAGCCGAGCCAGCGGCGAATCGTACAAATGATCGTTGAGCATGCTGAAACCACCGATAATTCTGCCTATCGTACCCTCTAAGTATTGGCTACTAGCCCAGTGTGGGTTGTTGATCGGGCTAGTAGCGTTGAGCTATTGGGTCGGGGGTAAGCTAGCAGCAGTGGCGATGCTTGTACTGGGCGGTGGCCTTGGGTGGTGCGGCTATCTTCGTCAACCCAAAGGCGTGCTCTCGCTGACGTTGACGGCGCTACAAGTTCAAGGCCGTTGGCTGCGCGAGTCGCAGCATGAGGTGGGTGCTCTCACGGGAAATGAGGATCTGAGTGACGCGGATCAGGTTCGCTGTGACTATTTAGGGCCCTGGTTAATAGGACTTTATGTGGGTACGCAGCGGGTTTGGCTCTGGCCTGATAGCGCGCCTCACAAAGGTCTGCGTGAGGTAAGGCAGTTGTTCCACCGTCCTGGCCGCTAGCGATTTTTTTCTAACGCCTCTGATAAATCGTTTATCGAAAGCGAAGAGGCAACGGCTGTGGGCTGTTGGTGGGGCCAGTCGGTGGAGTAATGCAGTCCTCGTGACTCATGCCGCTGCTGAGCGGCGAGCACGGTCAATATTGCTAACTGTAGTGTCTGGTGCAAGCGTTTGCCTTCCGGGGCTGTTAGGGCCCCGTTAATCTCTTCCAAGCTGTTTAGCAGCGCCTTCAAATGCGCCAGAGCAGAACTTAGCCCCGCTTCGCTGCGCACAATGGAGACATGCTGGCTCATGGTGGTGCGCATTTGTTGGCGTATATCGCTGAGTACTTCCTTGGGTAAGACCGCTGCCGCAGCCTGCGCTGGGGGCTGAAATCCGATACTGCTGTTCGCTTGGCCGTATTGTTCCTGCCCTTGTGCGAGCAGCGTTTGGGCACAGCTGCGTGCAAATACCAAACACTCTAACAGTGAGTTGCTGGCCATTCGGTTGGCGCCGTGTAGGCCTGTGCAAGCTGTTTCACCGATGGCATAGAGGTTGGCAACCTTGGTGGCACCTTGCAGGTTGGTGGCGACACCGCCGCAGCTATAGTGGGCAGCAGGCACCACGGGAATAGCCTGCTGGGTGATATCGATACCGCGAGAAGCACAGTGCGCCAGAATAGTGGGGAAGTGGTGGCGAATTGCCTTTTCACCTAAATGGCGAATATCCAACCACACGTGGCCTAGGGTGCTGCGCTGTATTTCGGCATCAATGGCGCGGGCGACGACATCCCTTGGGGCTAGCTCGGCGCGCTTGTCCAGCGCCAGCATAAAACGCTCTCCGGCCCCATTGAGCAGATGTCCGCCTTCACCACGAACCGCCTCACTAATCAAAAACGCCGGGCCTTCGGGGTCAAATAGACAGGTTGGGTGAAACTGTTGAAACTCTAGGTTCATTAACCGAGCCCCCAACTCTGCCGCCATCATCATGCCTTCGCCGCTGCTAGGAGCGGGCGTAGTGGTGTGGCGATAAAGGCCGCTTGCGCCGCCAGTGGCCAATACGGTATGGCGCGCAGTGAGCGAGTGCCACTGTTGGTTAGTATCGCTGCCATAGGCGCCACGGCAGGCACCTTGATTATCTTGTAGCAGGCCAACAACGGTTAAATCATTGCGCTGGGTGATATTGGGATGCTGCGCCACTTTGGCTACCAGCGTATCCACCACGGCGCGACCGGTGGCGTCATCCGCGTGGATAATCCGCCGGGCATTGTGGCCGCCTTCTCGGGTGAGGTGATACGGGTAGCGTGCGGCAGGGTCGTGCTCGGGTGTAAAGGGAACGCCGTTATCAATCAGCCACTGAATGGCTGCGGGCCCATTGGTGACGGTAAAGCGAACGGCCTCGCTATCGCATAGCCCATCGCCAGCCACCAGGGTGTCGTTGATATGGGCATCGAGATCGTCATCCGGCGAAAGCACAGCGGCAATGCCGCCCTGGGCCCAGCGGCTGGCACCTTGGTCGTCTTGTGCGGGGCGAACCAGTGTCACTGATCTGTGATCGGCCACTTCCAAGGCAAGGGTTAGCCCAGCGACACCGCCGCCAATGATAAGTACATCGGATATTGGCGTGCTCATAGTGCCCGCTCCCCCTTGATGCTGACCGAAATATTGCAAGCCCTAAACGTCGCAAGCTTCGCCGAGGACAAATAATTAGAAGGCAGGCATCATAGCGCGGCGATTAGCGTTTAGCGATGCTTCGGCTTAAGAAATGAGTGATATTCGAGCACGCAAAAAGGCGCAGCAAAGAGCGGCGTAATAAAAATCAATATAGGAAGTTAAATGACTGAGGAAGAAAAGCTGAAGGGGAAGTGAAAAGCAGAGAGTGGTGCCCGGAGCCGGACTTGAACCGGCACGGGGTTGCCCCCGAGAGATTTTAAGTCTCTTGCGTCTACCGATTTCGCCATCCGGGCTTTACATCACACAAAGATCACATCGCAATGCTGTTTCGTTCTACTTAAAACACCACTGCTACACAAAGATGGAGGCTGGAGTCGGAATCGAACCGGCGTACACGGAGTTGCAGTCCGCTGCATAACCACTCTGCCATCCAGCCTCAAAAGTCGTTGGAGCGGGAAAGGAGATTCGACCGGGCTGGCGCACCAGATCACGACCCTCGCCTTGGCGATACCCTTTTACCACACATCCAAAATGGAGCGGGAAAGGAGATTCGAACTCCCGACCCTCGCCTTGGCAAGGCGATGCTCTACCACTGAGCTATTCCCGCTCGACTCGAGGGCGAATTATACGGATCACCGCCAAGTTGTCAATCAATGAATTAATGCGTGCTCCTTATTTACTTATCAGCAGCTTACATGGAGCGGCTAAGATGCGGCCAGGCCGCTTTCAGGTACTGAATCATCGACCACAGCGTTAGGATAGCGGCGGTATAAAGTACTACAACGCCTAGCAGTGCAAATTCGTGCGTCGGTGGAAGCGCCAGTAAGATCAGCAGCGACACCATTTGCAGAGTGGTTTTAAGCTTGCCTACCCAAGAAACCGCCACCATGCCACGTTTACCCATTTCAGCCATCCACTCGCGTAGCGCTGAAATGACAATTTCCCGGCCGATAATCACCAGCGCAGGGAGCGTCAGCACCAGGGTGTCGTAACGCTCAATCAATAGCGCCAGGGCGACGACCACCATGAGTTTGTCAGCCACAGGGTCTAAAAATGCGCCAAAAGGCGTGGACTGATTCCAGCGTCGCGCTAAGTAGCCATCCAACCAGTCGGTAATGGAGGCTAGACCAAATAAGCCAGCCGCCAAGGGCATGCTCCAGCTGAAGGGTAGATAAAACAGCACCACCAGCAGCGGAATAAAGGCGATTCTCGCCAGCGTTAATATGTTGGGTATGTTCATCGCAGGGTGCGATCCTTGCCGGGAAATCAGAGGATTCGAAGTGTCTGGGGGTCATTCTATCCCCCTTGGCCGATGGCATCTATGGCAAACGAGCGTTTATCCATTGAGTGCCCGGTAAATACTCTCGGCTAACGACGCATTAATGCCCGGTACGCGGGCGAGTTCATCGCGGCTGGCCTTTTGTACCCCCTGCAGGCCGCCAAAAAAGCGCAGTAACTCACGACGACGCTTGGGGCCAATGCCTGGAATATCCTGCAGGGTTGAAGTGCGTCGCGCTTTATCACGCTGAGCGCGGTGGCCCGCAATGGCAAACCGGTGTGATTCATCGCGAATATGCTGGATCAAGTGTAGGGCGGGGGAGGCCGGATCCAAATCCAGCGGATTGTCCGCTGTTTCCACAAACAGACTTTCAAGTCCTGCCTTACGCGTGGTGCCTTTAGCGACGCCCAGTAGCATGATGTTGCTGATGTCGAGCTCTTTAAACACTTCTCGGGCCATATTGAGCTGACCCTTGCCGCCGTCGACGATCAGGATGTCCGGGGCGACTGCTTCGCCGCTTTTTACGCGCTTTAGGCGTCGGGTTAGGGCCTGCTGCATGGCAGCGTAGTCATCACCGGCGGCCACCCCTTCAATACGGAAATGGCGGTAGTCGCTTTTACGCGGGCCTTGATGATCAAACACCACGCAGGAGGCAACGGTGGCCTCACCGTGGCTATGGCTAATGTCGAAACACTCCAGGCGCTGCGGTGTGTCTTCTAGGCCCAGCGCTTTCTGCAGAGCGGTAAAGCGCTGGGTGAGCTGGGTTTGATTGGCCAATTGTGAGGCCAACTGCTGCTCCGCGTTGGTAATGGCGAGCTGCTGCCACTGGGCGCGGTGGCCGCGCACTTGGCTGGTAACGCGAATGCGTTTGCCCGCCTGTTGGGTCAACGCCTCGGCGATAAGCTCGCTGTCGTCTAGCGGGTGGCTAGTAATTACTTCGCTGGGCACGTTATGGGGTTGGCCAAAATAGTATTGGCTAACCACCTCGGTGAGCAGCGTTTCAAGCGGTAGATCCAGACCGTTTTTCGGCGTGTGATGGCGCGCGCCCAGCAGGCGACCATCGCGGACGCTTAACACTGAAACGCCAAGCGCACCGGGGCGCTGGGCGAGAGCGAAAATATCCGCATCACCGCCTCCGGTGTCGACAAACTGCCGCTGCTGAAGCTGCCGTAGTTGCTGAACCTGGTCGCGAAGACGGGCGGCCTCCTCAAAGTTGAGCGCCTGGCTGGCCTTTTCCATCGCCTCCATCAGCTCTTGGGTCACGCTTTCGCTTTTGCCTTCCAGGCACATTACGGCGTGTTCTAGATCGCGCCGGTAGTCCTCGGCGGAGATATAGTCGACGCAGGGAGCGCTACAGCGATGAATCTGATACTGCAAGCAGGGGCGTGACCGGTGGGCAAAGACGCTGTCCTCGCAGTTGCGTATATGAAATATCTTCTGCATCAGCGCTAAGCTTTCACGCACGGCTCCGCTGCTAGGGTAGGGGCCTAGATAGCGGCCATCGTCGCTGCGCTGACGGGCGCGTTTATATTCAAGTGCCGGGTAAGGGTGACGGTCGGTGACAAAGACAAAGGGGTAGGACTTATCGTCACGCAGCAGAATGTTATAGGGCGGACGCAGCTGTTTGATCAGCGTCTGTTCAAGCAGCAGGGCTTCGGTTTCCGTGCGCGTGACGGTGACCTGAACATCGGCGATGCGCCCCACCATGGCTTGGGTTTTGGTATTCAACTGGCCACGGAAATAGCTGGCAAGGCGCGCTTTTAAACGCTTGGCTTTGCCCACATAAAGCGTATTACTTTGTTCATCAAGCATACGGTAAACCCCTGGCGAGGAGCTTACCGAGCTCAAGAACTGTTTTGAATCAAAGGTCATATCAGCGTGTCGGTACCCGATAACAGCAGGGGAAGATGGGGGGTCATATTTGGGTAGCGTCAAACCCCTCTACCAGCCCGTGACGGAGCGCTAAGTGAGTAAGCTCAACGTCAGTGGCAACCTGTAGTTTATCAAAGAGTCGGTAGCGGTAGGTGTTTACCGTTTTAGGACTTAAGTGCAGGCGATCCGAGATATCTTGCACACGCTGGCAATTGACGATCATAAGGGCAATTTGTAGCTCACGATGGGATAGATGGCTAAACGGGTTATCTTCCTCGGTGAAGTGCGAAAGAGCTAAACGCTGGGCAATTTCCTGACTGACATAGCGGCGACCATGGAACACCTGGCGGATGGCATCGGTCATTTCTATCGCATCGGCGCCTTTGCTTAAAAAACCTGAGGCACCGGCTTCCAGCATGCGTCGCAGCACGCTGTCTTCCATATGCGCGGTCAAAATCAAGACCTTAACGTCTTCCATGTTGCGGTGAATGCGCCGAGTGGCTTCAAGCCCGCCGATGCCTGGCATGCGGATATCCATTAACACGATGTCGGGCTTTAAATGACGACACTGTGTTACCGCACTTTCGCCGTCGTCGACCTCGCCCACAATTTTAATGTCACACTCTTCGTTTAGCAGGTGAGCAATGCTAGTTCTTACTAGATGATGATCATCGGCGATAAGTACACTGATCAAGGGACAGGCTCCTGCATGGAAACATCATGGGCTCAGGCGTTGGCCTTGTACTCTAATGCATAGAGTGCCACAGCTAACTACAAAGGAGAATTAGTTAGGCGCTGATGTTTAAAAACTTGACCAAGGGAAATGTTCGCCGTAGTATCCGCCTCGCTGTTGGAAAGACAGTATGTGGGGCCTTAGCTCAGCTGGGAGAGCGCAACACTGGCAGTGTTGAGGTCAGCGGTTCGATCCCGCTAGGCTCCACCAATACAGAATTTTACCAAATGCTAGAAAAAAGCCTCGTTGTTTAACGAGGCTTTTTTTCGTCTTGCTTTAGCTTTAAGGGCGGCGTTTAGCCAGCTGTTTTTTGCTCAGTGATTGGCCCTAGTAGCAAAAACTCGATTAACGCTTTTTGCGCATGTAAGCGGTTGCCGGCTTCCTGCCAGACAACTGCACGGGAATCGTCGAGCAGTGTATGGCTGATCTCTTCGCCGCGATGGGCGGGCAGGCAGTGCAGGAAGAGCACGTCTTGATTTGCTTTGTCGAGCATTGCTTCAGTAACTTGGAAGCCCGAGAAGTCGGCTTCACGTTTCGCCTGCTCTTCTTCCTGCCCCATGGAGGCCCATACATCGGTGGTGATCAGGTCGACCTGCTTTACCGCTTCCTGAGGGTCGTGCAGCAGCGTCACTTGATCGCCAGCGGCAGCCATAATGTCTGCACGAGGTTCGTAGCCTTTCGGGCAGCAAATGCGCAGATGAAAACCGAACTGGCGAGCAGCATTGATCCATGAGTGGCACATGTTGTTGCCATCCCCAATCCACACCGCTGTGCGACCCTTTACGCTACCGCGTAGCTCAGTCCAGGTCATCACGTCGGCAAGCAGTTGGCAGGGGTGGTAGTCATCGCTTAAGGCGTTAATCACCGGTACGCTGCTGGCGCTGGCGTAGGTTTCCAGCCCGGCGTGGGAAAAGGTGCGAATCATCACTGCATCGACCATTTCAGACAGTACGCGAGCAGTGTCTTCAATGGGTTCGCCCCGACCCAGTTGAGTGTCGCGGGGGGAGAGAAAAAGTGCGTGACCGCCAAACTGTGCCATTCCCGTTTCAAATGAAACCCGTGTGCGCGTCGATGATTTTTCAAAGATCATCGCCAGAGTCCGGTTGGGTAATGGTGTATAAACAGGACCTTGGGCTTTTAGATTGGTTTTGATCGTAATGGCGCGCTGGATCAAATAGTCCAGCTCATTCGGTGTCAAATCTAGCAAGGTCAGGAAATGGCGTGTCGCCATAAGGGCTTCTCTCCGCGCAAAAACACTATCCTAGCTATGCTGCAGGGGATGCGCAACGCGAACGGCATGCGTAGAATGCCACATACACGTTAAAGCCGAGCGCTCTACTCAGGTACTTGTTCAACTGCTACGTTCGAGTGCTAACTGAGTGGATGGGCATCGGTTATCAATAAGCGAGGAAATAGTATGAGCACGACTGCCGAAAATATTCAGCGCCAAATTAGCGAAAACCCGATCCTGATTTACATGAAAGGTTCGCCCCAACTGCCCCAGTGTGGGTTTTCTGCCCAGACCGTCCAAGCGCTGATGAGCTGTGGCGAGCGCTTTGCGTTTGTTAACGTTCTGGATAATCCGGATATTCGCGCTGAGCTGCCCAAAATTGCTAACTGGCCCACCTTCCCGCAATTGTGGGTAGAAGGCGAGTTAGTGGGTGGTTGCGATATCGTGGTTGAGATGCATCAAAATGGCGAGCTGGAAAAGTTAGTAAAAGCCGCTGCAGAGCGTGCTGGTGCGGCGGAAGGTGGTGATAACGCCTAGGCGTTGTCTAACCGTCCGTTTTACTCAGGCGGTTGGCGGGCTGCGGTGCAACCGTTAGAATGACGTTTGTTCTCGCATCGTCTTTGTTTTGCATCGTGGCCTTTGCCTCGCGCTGGCTACAGCGTGTGGCAAGTCAGCCCGCCGAAGGAAGTACAGCTTCATGAGTTATCAGGTTCTGGCCCGCAAGTGGCGGCCTCGCACATTCCACGAACTCGTGGGCCAGGCCCATGTTCAACGCGCCTTGGTCAATGCCCTTGATCAGGGGCGTCTACACCATGCCTACCTGTTTACGGGTACTCGTGGTGTGGGTAAAACCACCTTGGCGCGTATTCTTGCCAAGTGTTTGAATTGCACGGCCAACGGTCGTGGTGACGAAGGCATTACCTCTACCCCTTGTGGTCAGTGCGATAGCTGTCAAGCAATTGATGAAGGGCGCTTTGTTGACCTTATTGAGGTCGATGCGGCGTCAAGAACCAAAGTAGAAGATACCCGTGAATTGCTGGACAACGTCCAGTATGCGCCTACCCAAGGGCGCTATAAGGTGTACCTGATCGATGAGGTGCACATGCTCTCCACCAGCAGTTTCAATGCGCTGCTGAAAACGCTGGAAGAGCCTCCCCCTCACGTTAAATTTTTGCTGGCGACCACCGATCCGCAAAAGCTGCCGCCGACGGTACTTTCTCGCTGCCTCCAATTTACCCTCAAGCATATGCCACCAGAGCGCGTGGTGGAGCATCTCACCTATGTGCTGGGTGAAGAGGGTGTCGCTTTTGATGAAAGCGCCTTGTGGCTGTTGGGTAAGGCGGCGGAAGGCTCAATGCGTGATGCCATGAGCCTAACCGACCAAGCCATTGCGTTTGGCCAAGGAGCGGTACGCCATGCGGATGTGGCTGCCATGCTGGGCACTTTGGATCATCGTCATATTCTTGGGCTGGCAGAAGCCCTGGCCGATGTGGATGTGCAGCGCTTGCTGGCCGAAGTGGCTGAGTTGGCAGAGCAAGGCCCGGACTTTGCCGCGGTGTTGGATGAGTTATCAAGCATGCTGCATCGTTTAGCCGTTGCACAGATGGTGCCGGACGCCGTGGATAACAGCCATGGTGATCGTGACGTTATACTGCAGCTAGCTAGCCGTTTCACCGCTGAAGACATTCAGCTCTATTACCAAATTGGTATTCAGGGGCGGGGAGACATGGTGCACGCCCCTGATCTGCGCAGCGCGTTAGAGATGACGTTGCTGCGGATGCTGGCATTTCGCCCTCAGGGTGTGCCGAAACCGCCGCGTACCCCGCTACCGCTTCGCCGCGAGCCTTCACAAGCGGAAACGACAGAAAAGGGTGTTCAAGCGCCCGTGGCAGAGGCGCCATCAACGGCGCCGCAGCCCGCGGCAGCAGTTGATGCAACGGCAGAAGTTCATTCCGCGCCAGACGCTCAGCCTGAGCCGCCATTAGCGCCAAGCCCTGAGCAGGCAGCGCCTGCCGCTGAAGAGGAACCACCTCTGCAAGAGCCGCCGCCTTGGACTGTCGAAGCGGAGGAACGATTAATAGAGGGGGGGACTCACCAGCAAGTCCCTGAGCCAACGGTTAAGACTGAACCAGAACTTGCTACTGAGCCCCAGCCTGTTACTGAGCCAGAGCCGACCGCAGCGCCTGCACCTGCTTCCGAGCCTCAAACGGTAGAGCCCTCAGCGACTGTAGCGCCAGAAGCTGCACCAGAGGTCGTTCCAGAAGCCCTGTCAGAAACCCTGCCAGAAACCTCTCCACAAAACCGGTCGGAAATTCAGTCCGGCAAGCTGGATAATGCGCAGTGGTTGCAGTGCTTTGATTCTCTTGGTCTGGGCGGCTTAACCCGTAACTTGGCGGGCAACTGCTTGGTCGAGAGTGACGACGGTACGCTGCTGACGCTGCGCCTCGACCCCAGCCAAGAGGCCATGCAGGCGGAAGTGCACCAAACGCGCATTGAACGGGCGTTAAAAGAGCAGGGTATGCCACGGCGAATAGCGTTTTACGTTGCCGAGTTGTCTAATAGCCTTGAAACGCCGCGGCAGCGCGAAGAGCGTCTTAATCAAGAGCGTCATGCCCAGGCGGTTGATCTACTCAATCACGACCCCCATGTACAGAAGTTACAGCAGGCGTTTGGGGCAAAGCTGATAGAATCCAGCGTTAAGCCTGCTGACGCGGTACGCTAAGCGCTTTTCAATTCGTCGAGACATAAACATCTTTTTAACTAGCTTTTTTAACTTGTTTTTTAACTACGGACGTTGGAGATCAGACCATGCTTAAAGGTGGAATGGGCAACTTGATGAAGCAAGCCCAAGAGATGCAGGAAAAAATGCAGCAAGCCCAGGAGGAGGTCGCCAAAGCCGAAGTCCAGGGCGAGGCGGGTGCCGGTATGGTCAAGGTCACCATGAATGGTCGCCATGACGTATCAAACGTGTCCATTGACCCCAGCGTTATGGAAGAGGACAAAGAATTGCTGGAAGATTTGCTAGCGGCGGCGGTCAACGACGCAGTGCGCAAATTGGAAGTCAGCTCTAAACAGAAAATGGAAGAAGCGACGGCAGGCTTGAACCTACCGCCCGGCTTTAAGATGCCGTTCTAAGCAATGCGTTTTTCTCCTCTCGTTGAGCAGCTAATGGATGCGTTTCGCGTATTGCCAGGCGTTGGGCCCAAAACGGCTCAGCGCATGGCAATGCACCTACTTGAGCGCGAACGGCCAGGTGGGCAGCGACTTGCTGAGGTTATTCTGCAGGCGATCGAAGAAGTCGGCTACTGTCAGCGCTGCCGCACGCTCACCGAAGCAGAGGTCTGTATGCTGTGTGAAAGCCCGCGGCGCGATGATTCACTGCTTTGCGTAGTGGAGTCGCCTGCCGATCAACTGGCGATTGAAGAAGCCGGTGGCTTTAAAGGGCGCTATTTTGTGCTCCACGGTCACCTTTCGCCGCTCGATGGCGTGGGGCCTGAGTCGATTGGTTTAGACTTGCTGGAAGCGCGTGTTGCAGAAGGGCTCATTGAAGAGGTGGTGTTGGCGACTAACCCCACCATCGAGGGTGAAGCGACTGCCCATTACATTGCTTCGCTGCTGTCCGAACACGGCGTCAAACTCTCACGGCTTGCCTATGGCGTTCCCATGGGCGGTGAACTGGAGTACGTTGATGGCGGTACCTTGAGTCGTGCATTTAATGGTCGTCTGCCGTTTGCCAGTGAATAAGCCTACCTAAAACGCAAGCGCCTGAGCGTTTGCGCTAACTTGGAAGAATGCTTTTGTCCTCTCTTACCCCCTCTTATCAATGGCTTGATACTCCAGATGCGCTTGATTCGGCATGCGAGCAAGTAGCCGATGCCACCGTGATTGCTCTGGATACCGAGTTTTTTCGAGAGAACACCTTTTTTCCAGTCCCTGCGCTGATTCAATTTACCGCGGGGGAAGAGGCTTATCTGATTGATCCGGTGGCCGTTCCCTGTACCGATAGATTCCGTGCTCTGCTGCAAAATAGTGCCATCAAATTACTGCACGCTTGCAGCGAAGATCTAGAGGTCTTTCAGCACTGGGCAGGTGTATTGCCGGAACCGTTAATCGACACTCAGGTAGTACAAGGATTTTTAGGTGAAAATCCTGGCATGGGGTATCAAAAGCTGGTCGAATTTTGGGTCGGTGAAACCCTGCCTAAAGAGGAAACACGCTCAAACTGGTTACTACGCCCGCTGTCGCCTGCACAGTGCCATTACGCCGCGCTGGATGTGATCTATTTACTAAAAGTCTGGACGCTACAGGCTGAAAAACTCGCCATGTTGGGGCGGCGTGAATGGGTGGACGCCGAGTGCGCTAGCTTAATTGAACAGGCCGGCCGCAGCGTTGATAACGACCTGCAGTGGTATACCCGTCAACGCCAATTGTGGCGTTTAACGCCCCGTCAAATGGAGGCGTATCGGCTAATGACCACTTGGCGTGAAGGCGAGACACGCCGTCGCGACTTGCCGCGCAACTGGTTGATTAGCGATAAGCTGCTGTTTGCGATCGCCGAAAAGATGCCCAGCAATCGCTTTGAACTCGCTGACGTTGAAGGCATTAAGCCGATGCTGATCAAAAAAGAGGGCGACGCACTGCTGGCAATGGTCAAACAGGCCCAGCACTGTGATGAAGAGGCGCTGCCCAAGCGTTGGCCAGACCCGATGCACCCGACGTTCAAATCACGTTTTAAAGCACTCAAGAAGGCGGTAACAGGCAAAGCCAATGACTTAGGAGTGGCACCGGAAATGCTCATGCGTCGCCGCGATATAGAAACACTGGTGATGCAGGACTTGGCAGGGGAACCTCTCACTTGGCCGACGGGTTGGCGTGGCGAGTGTCTGAATGGCGCTTTGGCCCAGGCCCTAGAGGAGCGAGCATAATGAGCGACAAAATGATTTGCGAGGTTTTCAAAAGCTCGCGTAAAGATGAAATGTATTTATACATCGATAAGCGTCAAGGATTGGTAGACGTCCCAGAGTTATTACTTGAGACCTTCGGCAAGCCGGTACCGGTATTTACCATGCTGTTGACCGCTGACAAAAAATTGTCACGGGTTAATGCAGCAGACGTAGTAGCAGGTATTAAAGAGAAAGGCTTCTATTTGCAAATGCCGCCGCCTAAAGAGGCCTATTTGCTCGACGTGCATCGCGCCCATGTGGCTTCGCGCTCTGATGCCCCTTCTGATGAACAGTAGCGCCCCGGTTATGAATTTTCTTGCCCATGCGTGGTTGGTGAGCGCTGGTAGTGATGATTTTCTCTACGGCAATTTAATTGCCGATGGCGTTAAGGGCCATGATTTAAGTGCTTGGCCCGCTGCGACGGCGTTAGGCATTCGTCACCATCGCCGGGTAGATGCCTGGGTGGATAGCCATCCTAGCGTTGTTAATGCACGGCGCCGTGCGCCAACGGGGCAGCGGCGCTATGCGGGGATAGCCCTGGATATGGTGTGGGATCATTTCCTGGCCCGGGATACGGCGGGGCAGGCAGATCAGGAAGCGATCATTGAGCGTTGCTATCGGCTACTCTCCACTCGCACCGCGCCGAACCGGCTGGCCGGTATGATGCCGATTCTCGTCGAGCACGACTGGCTAAGAGGCTACGCTGACTTTTCATTTACCTGCCGGGCCGTTGCCGGCATTGGGCGGCGTTTGTCTGGCCCCAATCAATTGGCTGCTTTAGTGCCTTGGCTGTACGACGATTATCAAGCACTAGAGAACGATTTTCAGACACTATGGCCAGCGCTATTGGCTGAATTGAGCCACCAAGATACACCCCAATCATAAAGAGCTATCCGTGACAATGAGCCAGGAGAGGATGGAGACCGCGATGCGCGAACGTTTTTGGGAGCGCTTTACGCTAGAAGAACTGACACCCCAGGAGTGGGAGGCGCTATGCGATGGCTGTGGTCAGTGCTGCCTGCTGAAGTTGCACGACGAGGACACCCAAGAGTTAGCGGTACTCAATGTGGCCTGTCGTTTGTTGGATATTCACAGCTGTCAGTGCAGCGATTACGAGAACCGTTTTGAAAGCGTGCCCGACTGCACTCAGCTGACGCCGGCATTGGTTAAAGAGTTCACCTGGCTGCCGCAGAGCTGTGGCTACCGGCGAGTGGCGGAAGGGCGCAAGTTGGCGGGTTGGCATCCGTTGTTAAGCAATGACGCCGAGCGGGTTCACCGCAAAGGAGTCAGCGTGCGCAGCTTCGCGGTGTCCCAGGATGAAGTGCCGGAGCAGCAATTAGAATCGCATATTATTGCCGTGCTGCCGATGTAGCTTTAATTGAACCCTGTTTCTCAGTTAACCATTCACAAAGAGCCTTGAAGGGCATGGGTCTCGCGAATAGGAAGCCTTGAAAAACATCGCACTGCAATTCCACCAGCTGTTGGTGCTGTTGTGTCGTCTCTACCCCCTCTGCCACCACCGTCAGTTCTAGGTGATGAGCAAGGGCAACAATGCCCTGCACGATAGCGGCATCCTTGCTGTTGTTGGCAATATTGTTGATAAAACTGCGGTCAATTTTTACCTTGTCGACGGGTAAGTGGCGTAAGTAGCTCAGGCTTGAAAAGCCGGTGCCGAAATCGTCAATGGCAACACTGATCCCCATCGCGCGCAGCGCATGCAGCGTATCAATCGCGGCGTCAGTATCATTCATCAATATGCCTTCGGTTAACTCAAGTTCCAGCGATGTCGCACTGAGTCCTGTGGCTTCTAGGGTAGTGCTGAGCGAGCTTAAAAAGCTAGGCCGATGAAACTGCATCGGCGAAAGGTTGACCGATATGCGGCAGTGGCTGGAAAGCTGCGGCTGGAGAGTGAGAAAATCCCGCGCGGCGCGCTCTATCACCCATTGGCTTAAGGCAATAATTTGCCCTGTCTCTTCAGCAATAGGGATAAATAGCGCCGGTGAGATAGCGCCTTTGATTGGATGGTTCCAACGTACCAGTGCTTCAAAGCCTTGAACTGCTCCCGTGATCGTTAACAGCGGCTGGTAATGCAATTCAAACTGTTCATTCAGAATTGCTTCCTGCAAATCATTTCTCAGCGTCACCCTTTGGGTAAGCTTTTGGTTAATATCCTGAGTGAAGGTTTGCAAGGCGTTGCGACCTTGCTGCTTGGCTTTATACATCGCCATATCAGCTTGCTGGAGTAACTCTTCGGGGTGCGACAGCTCTTTGTCATTAAGCGCAATGCCAATGCTTGCTGAAAGGTGGAGTTCGTGGCGCTCAATGCGGTAAGGCTGGGCAAGGGCTTCGAGCAGGCGCCCGGCAATCTCTTCTGCCTGCTGTGGGCTATCGAGATCCGGTAATAGCAACACAAACTCATCCCCCCCGAAGCGACACAGGGTATCGGAAGGCCTGATGGCTTGTTCAAGCCGTCTGGCGACGTTGATAAGCACTTGGTCGCCAATGCTATGCCCTAGCGTATCGTTGATCGGTTTGAATTCATCCAGGTCGATAAACAGTACCGCTAGCTGCTGCTTATGACGCCGAGCAAGTTCGACGTCATGGCGCAAATGGTCTTCAAACAGGGCGCGGTTGCCAAGGCCTGTCAGCACATCGTGGGTGGCATGAAAAGCGAGTGCGTTCTCATGATCCCGGCGCTCGGAGATATCGTTAATACTGCCCACAAAGTGTGTTACTTGGCCGTCAGGGCTACGCACTGGCGAGAGAAAGAGATTGTTCCAGAACGCTTGGCCGTTTTTGCGATAGTTGCGAAGGGTCAAGGTGATATCGAGTTTCCGTTCGAGCGCATGCTGAATATCGGCAATTTGCTGTGGGTCGGTATCTGGGCCTTGTAAAAAACGGAAATTGCGGCCTTTTACTTCTTCAAGCGAATAGCCTGTCACGGTTACAAAGGCAGAGTTTACATAGAGGATGGGGTAATCAGTTTGCTGAGCCTCACAAATTAAAATGCCGTTACTGCTGGCTTCGAGACTGCGTTGATAGATACGCAGCTGTGACTCTTTTTGGCGCAGCGCTGTCATCTCTTTGGCAATGCCGTAAACGCCTACGACTTGACCGCTTACTATCGTAGGTAAAAACGACATATCTAACTGGCGGGCATTGCCCTGTTGATTAATGACCTCCAAGTCGAACCGCTGGGCGATGCCCATTAACGCTTTTTGGAAGGCGGCATCCACTGTTAGATGATGTTCAGGGGGAACAAAGTCTTTCCAATGACTACCGATAATCTGTGTTTCGTCAATTTCAAGGAGGGTGAGTAGGGATCGATTGACGCTTAAGTGGTAGCCGCTCAAATCCAGCGAAAACACCGCATCAGGGTTTTGTGTAAACAGCGAGCGAAACCGCTGTTCGCTATCCTCCAGGGTCTCTTTAGCTTTCGAAAGCTCATGCGAGCGCTGAGCGCGGGCTGATATCAAGGCAAAGCTAAAAACCAACTGATAAGTGAGCAGCAGCCCGCCAATTCCCACGCCGGCGGCTATAAAATGCGTTAGTTCTAACGGCGGATTGGGTAGTTCAGAAATAGCCAAATTAATAATTGTGCCGCCTGGCAAAACCAGCGTTTGTTCAGCGAGCATTGGCGGCAGTGACCCGGGAGAAGAGGTTGGCAATAGGCCATTACCTTCGTTAAGGAGGGAGCCATTGGCATGGGTGATATGCAGCGAATAAGTGCCATTGACGACACCGGTTTCCCGCTTAATAAGACGCGCTATATCGATGGCTGCAACGAGTTGATAGGGCCGTTCTTGCTGCTTAATGGAAAGTAGCGCTAACGTGGGGCGCTCATAGTCGGGAAACGACCACTGTATGACGTTTCTCTGCTGGTTAAGCCAAGTCAAGGTCGCTAAGGTGTTCAACTGGTTATCTAGCCAACGCTGAGCACTCTCATGGCGAGAACGGCGCCATATGTCATTGGCTACAGGATTGAAGTACGCAATCGCTAAGATACTTGGATAATCTGTCCAGTAGCGTTCAACCTCCCGGCTTCGAGAGGTGGGGTCTGAAAAGACCTGGCGCCAGCGTTCTGTTAAACGTTCTAGCACTATCGTCCGCGACGTCAGCATTTGATCAATATTGACCGCAATACCTTCCAGATTTTGCTGTGCGTTTTGACGCATATCTTCTTGTTGGTTCCAACTGACTAAAAACCAGCCACTCATACTCAGGCTAACGCCAATAATACCCGCGAATACAGCGGCACTGCTTAAGGACGTTTTCAAATGAGGAACATGCAGGCTCACCATTATCATGGCGATGCCAAATAAAAAGCCAATCAGGCCGGGGATCAATGCGCTGGCGCGGGGTAACCAGGCGGGCGCGGGCCATCCATTGTGGGCAGCGATTGTAATGCAGCCAACCGTCCATAAAAATAGCCCGCCGAGTTGCCAAATACGGCGCTGCCAACGTCCCTGAGGGCCGACCCAAAGACAAAAGGCAGCCATCAATAATATAGGGGCGGCTTGGCTAGGCAGGCGTTGATGGCCACTCAGCAAGGACGCAGCGTGATATGACGGGTCTAAGGCGTTGTGTATCAGCGTATAGCTTGCAACCACGGCGAGTGCAACGGCGGTGGCTTTGCGAAAACGTTCGAAGCCAGCCATGATTGCGCTGAGGCCTAGTCCGCAAAATAAAATCACCAGCGCACTGTCCGGTAGCAGAGCGAGCAATTGCGACTGGTGAACGTCAGGAAAAAAGCCCAGCAAAAAGCCACCTGCACCAATCACAACGGTGGACACCAGCAGCATCAGCAAGCCAGTTTGAAGTGCCAATTCGCGATTATTGACTTCCATTAGCTATTATTCGCATATCCAAACAAGGGTGTTCTTACACCTAGACACATAAAGTACCTTTAGAAACCACTGGGTCACCAGGGCATACCATCAACGCAAGGGGGGCGATAGCTATATTAGCGTCATCTTTTTTTATTAAGCTTCTGTATTTAATATTATTTTTTATTCTTGGATTGAGTTGAGCGGGATTTTATAGGCATAAAGGAACATATGCGGCTGTAAAATATGCGCGTCAATCAATATAAGTATAAATTTTGCATAATTTCGAATGGGTAACCTGCTTGCTCCACCTTATCGGACACTGCTGGCAACTACCATCTCATAAGTTAAATTTAGCACTATTCTTAAGCGGGGCTAGGTCGGAAGCAGGTTTAGGCACTTCAGTTAAAATTGAGTGTCGCCTATGCCTTCGTCGCAATATAAAACAGACGTTTATTGGACTATTTCCCGCTTTGGAAAAGTCGCTTTGCTTGGCAGGGTGTGTAGACTACTAGCGACTATTACCGGTAAGTAAAGGACGACCATGACCGCTGCCAGCTCCCCTTCAGCTTCTCCACTTGTGGTGGGTATCGGCGCTTCTGCTGGCGGATTGGAAGCCATTTCTAAGCTGATTAAGCCGCTCAATCCTGATATGCCGCTTGCTTACGTCGTGTTACAACACGTATCGCCAACCCATAAAAGCATGCTGGTGGATATATTAAGCCGCGAGACCCACCTGCGGGTACAGCGCTTTGAAGATAACCAAAAACCTGAAGCCGGTGTGATTTACGTGGTGCCGGCTCATACTAGCGCACTGATTAAAGATGGCATTTTTTATACCACGCCCATCAAACCTCATGTGGGGCCTAAGCCCTGTATCAACGATTTTTTTATCTCGTTGGCGGCGGACGCCCATGAGGCGGCGGTGGGTATCGTGCTATCCGGCACCGGCTCTGATGGCACCGCTGGGTTGCGAGCCATTATGGCGGCCGGTGGTATCACCATGGTGCAAACGCCAGCCAGCGCTAAATACAACGGCATGCCGCAATCGGCGGTAGACGCTGGCGTGATTGACTATGTGTTGGATGCAGAGGCAATGGCACCGCGTTTAGCCGAACTTGCCCAGTTAGAGTATGCAAGTCATGAAAATAGCCAAGCAGCCGTGCCAGACCGCTTACTGTCGTTACTTAAAGAGCATCGCCAACTCGATTTTTCCGGTTACAAAAAAGGCACGCTGAGTAGGCGAATACGGCGTCGGCTGATAGCCACCAATGTGGCTGATATGCAGCAGTATCTAGCATTAGTGGAGGCTAGTCCGTCTGAACTGGAGCAGTTGGGCCGCGATATATTAATTTCGGTGACGGCCTTTGTTCGCGATAGGTCGGCGTTTGATGCTTTGGAGAGTGCTATTAGCACCCTCATTCAGGACGCTGGACGTGAGCCCGTCCGGATATGGGTAGCAGGCTGCGCGACAGGTGAGGAGGCTTACTCCATTGCAGTGATGATAGCCGAAGCGAAGCGGCGTCACGGCAAGGCCAGCCGGGTGGTGCAGATTTTCGCCACTGATATTGATGAAGATGCTTTAGAAGTTGCTCGGCGGGGAAGCTACATTGGTGCTGCTCTGGAGGCGTTGCCCCCCGAGTGGGTTGAACGCTATTTTATTGCCACAGAGCATGCCTTTGAGGTGAATAAAGAGTTGCGCGATATGGTGGTTTTTGCCAAACACAATTTGGTCGATGATCCGCCTTTTTTGCGTTTGAACCTGGTTTCTTGCCGTAACGTACTGATCTACTTTAATAACGAACTGCAGCAGCGTGTTCTCCAGCGCTTTCACTTTGGGTTAAGGGCTAAAGGGTTACTTTTTCTAGGCCGTTCGGAAAGCATCGCCCAAACCGAAAGTTTATTTGCCCCGCTTGATCGTCGTGAACGCCTTTTTCGTAAACTAGGTGAGAGCCGCGAAGTGGCTGTGCGATCTACCCAAAGTGCTGGAGAGCCGCCACTGCGGCGTCAACGTGATCGTGATATGCAGCAACTGTTAGCTGCTTTGGTTGCCCATATGGAAGCAACGGTTGCACTGTGTGATGCGCAAGGGGGCGTACTGCATACGGCGGGAGAGGTAGCCAAGTTCTTACACTTTCCTGCTGGCCGAACCCAAGTGGGCATCGGCGATGTGATTAACCCAGCTTTCCGTGGCGAGCTGATGGCGATGCTGCATCAGTTTCAAAAACAGCGAGCGCCTCAATTAGGTCGCCGTCGACGCTTTGAAGATCGCTGGTGGCGGCTCAGTGTGCGTGGCCTCTCAGAGGGCGATGACGACCGCCGTGTACTGGTGATTCTCACCCCTAACCCGATGGTCGAATCTGTCCCTTCGAGCGATATCTCCCTAGAACAACTAATGGAGCCACTGCCACTTGATAAAGGCAATAGCCTGGAAGATGAGCTAATAGCTACCCGCGAACATCTTCAAGCTCTACTCGAAGAGCTGGCCACGACCAACGAGGAGATGCAGTCACTGAATGAAGAGGCCCAGGCGTCCAATGAAGAGCTTCAAGCCACTAATGAAGAGATGGAGGCTGCCAACGAAGAGCTGCAAGCCACCAACGAAGAGCTGATAAGCCTTAATGAGGAGCTAAATGTTAAAACCAGCGAGCTCACTAAGCTCAACGAAGAGTATACCTATCTCTATGACGCACTCGATTTCCCTTTGCTGGTGTTTGACACTGATCACTGCCTAAAACGTTACAACGCCCCCGCGGCGCGCTATTTTAATTTCCGGCCAACCGCCCTTCAGCGGCATGTGTCTGGGCTAAAATTACCTAGTGCGCTTAACACGCTGGAAGAGCAGTTAGCCAGCGTTATGGCCAGCGGCATGCCGGAAGAAGATGTGATCGAGGTGGAAGGGAGGTTGCTGCAGCGCGTATTGACCCCCGGCGTTAGTCGCGATGGCAACGTAGAGCTGTTGATTGTGACGCTGATGGATATTACCGACCTTAGCCATGTGCAGGCCAAGTTACGTCAATCCCAGGCCCAACTGCATGCGTTGATGGAAAATAGCACGGTGATGATGGCGCTCAAGGATCTCAACGGGCACTACACGTTCGCCAACCCCCAGTTTTTAAACACCTTCGGCCTCTCTAAAGATGAACTGGTGGGGCACAATCCCTTTGAACTATTTCCTGAGACCTACGCCAGCTCCATCTGGACATGCGATCTTGAAGCGCTGCGCTATCAGCGCATGGTAAAAGCGGAGCACATCCTCACTAGCCCGGAAGGGGGCGTGCGCATTTTCTCCTCGGTTCATCAGGTACTTCGCGATGAGCAAGGCCACCCCAACCTGATTTTGACCGAAGCGGAAGATATTACTGCCCGCAAGCAGGCCGAGCGGGAGATGCAGGTGGCTGCAAAAGTCTACGAGCAGGCGGGGGAGGCGATTGTTGTTATCAATGCGCTGGGCAACATACAGTCGGTCAATGCAGCCTTTACGCGAATTACCGGTTTTAGTGCCCATCAGGTGCTTAATACACCTGCGCTCACGCTGCTCTATAGTGAACAGGAAAATGGCCAGGATTCCGAGCCGCCGGGCAGTTGCCATATTGTCTGGGAGTTGGTGCAGCAGCATGGCTATTGGCAGGGAGAAGTATGGAATCGGCGCCAAGACGGTACCCTGTTCTCCCAATGGCTGACACTTAACAGCATTGAGCCGGATAGCCACGAAGAGACCCTTTATGTGGCGGTATTTTCAGATATTACTCACATTAAAGAGTCCCAGCAGCACGCTGAGTACCTCGCCACCCATGACGCCTTAACGGGGCTACCCAACCGCACGCTGTTTCAGGATCGCCTTCAGGTGGCCATTGCCCATGCCCGGCGCAATGACCAAATCAGCGCGCTGATGTTTCTGGATCTGGATAACTTTAAAAGCATTAACGATACCTTGGGCCATGACGTCGGCGACGAGCTGCTGATCCAAGTCGCCGGTCGCTTGCGTGAGCTGGTGAGGGAGATGGACACCGTAGCGCGCCTCGGGGGCGATGAGTTCACCATCATTGTGACGGACACCACGATCGAAGGCGCCGAGCAGGTGGCCAAGCGGATTGTCGACTCGCTGGCCAAACCCTATGAGGTACGCCGCCACTCGCTGTTTGTGACATCGAGCGTTGGTGTGGCCTTCTGCCCCGATGATGGCGACGATGTGGCCGGCCTCACCAAAGCAGCGGATACTGCGATGTATCGTGCCAAAGAGAACGGCCGTGATCGATTTGAACTGTTTAAACCCGAGCTGCAAGAGCGTTTAATGCGTGATGTAGCCATTGAACACGCACTGCGCGAGGGCATGGAGCAGGGCCGCTTAAGGCTGGTGTATCAGCCTAAATTTACCAGCGCGTCTCCCAATCGCTTAGTTGGCGCCGAGGCGCTGCTGCGTTGGAGTGACCCCGTCCTGGGTGATGTTAGCCCGACTGATTTTATCCCCGTTGCCGAAGCCACCGGCTTGATTTTAGAGCTTGACCGCCATGTGGCGCTGCTGTTGATTACTCAATTAGCGCAATGGCTGGCCGATGGTGTCTGCTTACCACCGGTGGCCATGAACGTGTCTGCACGCAGCTTCCAGGAGGAGCGCTTCATCTCCCATCTGTTTACCTGTCTAAAACAGTACCGGGTTCCCCATGAGTTGATTCAAGTGGAGATTACCGAAAGCACCCTGGTCGACCGCTCAAGCGCGGCATTAGGCAATATTGAAAAGCTGCGTGAAGCGGGGATTAAGCTTGCGGTGGATGATTTCGGCACCGGCTACTCATCGCTCGCCTACCTAAAGCGGCTGCCGTTGGCCGAGCTTAAAATAGACAAAAGCTTTGTAGACGGACTAGACAGCGCAGATGAGAGTGATCAGGCGATTGCTCTGGCGATTCTAGGAATGGCCAAGGCGCTCAATATCCGCACCGTGGGAGAGGGCGTGGAAACACATTCCCAGTTAAGCTGGTTGACCGCTAATGGCTGTGATTACGTGCAAGGATACTTGTTATCACGACCATTACCGTTAGCTGAGTTTACCGTGCTCGCCAAGGCCCATGTTCTGCCTCTCAGCAATGATGATATGGAAAGGAAATCCTGACATGACGATGCAAAATGGGTTTATTGAGCAGTGTGAGCACGAGCAGTTGCATCTTTCCGGTGCTATTCAGCCTCATGGGGCGCTAGTAGTGAGCACCTTGCAAGGCATTGTCAGCCACGTATCGGAGAATATTCTAAATTGGCTCGGTGTGGATACCGAGCTCGAGTCGCTACTGGATCAACCGCTTCCCGCTTTTCTTCAGGAGCTGCACAAGAGTGCACCGACCCTTGCAGAGGGCGAACGTTATACAGGCCAAAGCAATTTTGGGCCTCAAGAGTTCGATGTGGTAATAAGCCACAATGGTGAGCAGCTTCTGTTTGAGATTTACCCTGTTGATACTCATGCCGACCCGATGCCGAAGCAGGGGGAAGCTTACCCTGTGCCTGAAAACCGCGAAGCGCTTGAAGAGCAGTGCCAGCAACTGTTAGAGGAATTACTGGCGTTGAGTGGTTTTGACCGCGTGCATTACTACCGCTTCATGCCTGAGGGCGACGGTGAAGTTACCGCGGAGGCCCGCCAGCCTGAGATTGGGGGCAGCTATTTGGGCTTGCGCTTTCCAGCCAGCGATATTCCCCAGGTGGCGCGTCAGCTTTACTTAAAAAACCCGTGGCGTTCAATCCCCCACGCCAGCGCTGAACCGGTGGCAATTATGGGCCGCAAGCAGGCTTCTATCCCCAATCTCTCATGGGTGGATTTGCGCAGCGTATCACCGGTTCACCAGGAATATATGGCCAATATGGGGGTCGGTTCGGCTATCTCTCTTCCGATAACGCAGGCGGGCGAGCTTGATGCGCTGATTTCTTGCCACAGTGCCGTACCCAAACAGTTAACGGTTAGTCAGCTACAGGCCATGAGCGCGCTGTCGGAAGGCTTTAATTTACGCCTGCGCGACTATAAGGCGCGCAGGCGATTAAAGGTGCTTGATGGCATGCAGCGCCAGTTTGATCAGGCTAAGGACGTGCTGATGCGCCACGGCGAGTTAGCGAGCGCCTGGACTGAATTAAGCCACTGGTTAATGGATACCTTTGATGTCGATGGGGTGATTTTGCAGGTGGGAGACGAATACTATCAGGCAGGTACTGCGCTATCGGTGGGTGGGGTTGAGGTAGTGGCCGAGGCTGCGCGGTTTGAAACGTCGTCGGTATGGATAAGTGATAGCTTGCGAATCGACTGCCCCAATATGCCGCTGAGTGAGATCGCCGGGGTTGCTGTGGTAAGTGATCTACCCCTGGATCAGCACCACAGCGTTAATCTCTACTTATGTCGGCTTGAACACCTCTATGAAGTTACTTGGGGCGGTAATCCCGATAAACCCGTTGATTATCGCGATGGCAGCAGCGGGATTGCGCCGCGGCGCTCCTTCGAAGCCTGGGTAGAGCAGCGGGTAGGCCACGGCCGCCCCTGGTCCAAGAGTACTCGCATGTACCTATTGAAACTGCGCGCCTTGCTTCAGCAGGCCAAGTCGTTTGCCTGGAAAGGGAATGAGTAAGCCCACGCTGAGTGAATGGTTGAAGCGTGAAACGCGTGCGGATCACCATCGAGTCGATCAGCATCCCGCGCTGAAACCGCTGCTAAGGCGCGAATTAACGGTTGCTGAATATACTTCGGCGTTAAGCGCGCTTTATGCCCCCATCGCCAGCCTAGAGCAGGCGCTAAGCAGTGGCTTACAGGCGCATGATATGGATTACCGGTTAATACATCGAGAAGCGCTACTCAAGGCGGATATCCACCAACTCGGCAGGCGAGCGCCATCTGCGCCTCTTACGCCGCCACCTACCAGTGTGGCCGACGCAGTGGGCATGCTCTATGTGTTGGAAGGTTCACGTTTGGGCGGGAAGATGATTGCCCGCCACGTTGAGAGCGTGCTGGATGATCAGGTGCCGTTGCGTTTTTTTACTGCTCACCCTTTAACAACAGAAGAGTGGGCAGCTTTTTGGCACTTTGCAGAGTACCACTGCCCCCGGTCTACATGGCCTGCCGTGCTTGCCGCGGCACAGCAGGCCTTTGGGCACTTTACTCAGGGGTTGGCAGCGTTTGCGAGTTCAGGCCCAGTGCCCAGAGAATAAACGCATCTTGGCGCGCGGTATCGCGCCAGGCTTTGAATCGACCTGATGCGCCGCCGTGGCCACTGCTCATATCGGTACGCATCAGAATCGGCGCAGAACCCTGCTGCTGTTGTGCTACCTGGGCATAAAATTTGGCGGGCTCCCAGTAGCTGACCCGGGTATCGAACCAACTGCCCTCAATCCACAGGGCGGGGTATGACTGCGCTTTAATATTATCGATGGGCGAGTAAGCGGCTATTCGCTCGGCGACCTCTGGCTCTTCCGGGTTGCCCCACTCGCTGTACTCCGCGGTCGTCAGAGGCAGCTCCGGGTTCTGCATCGTGCGCAGCACGTCTAAGAAGGGCACATCCAGCAGCGCGGCGCAAAACTTTTCCGGCGCACGGTTAATACAGGTGCCGACCAGCAGCCCTCCAGCGCTGGCGCCATAGGCGGCTATGCGCTGTGAATCGCTGACACCCTGTTCCACAAGCGCCTCCCTGGCGGCCAGGAAATCATCAAAGCTGTTCTCCTTGTGGGCCATCTTGCCGTTTAAATACCAGGGTTCGCCCCGCTCGCCGCCGCCGCGCACATGAGCAACGGCAAAGGCCGCACCGCGCTCAAGCAGTTCCAGCCGGGCGATCGAGAACCAGGGGTCGAGAGCCTCACCGTAAGCGCCGTAGCCATACAGCAGCGTGGGTAACGGCTGATCCGCCAGTTCGGCGCGCATCACCACCGATACGGGCACTTGCTCGCCATCGCTGCTGGTGGCCCAAAGGCGGCGGCTGACTAGCTGTTCAGGCTGTAAGTTGCCGTAAACAGGTACCCGCTTCAGTAGCGTCCGTTCGCCACTGGTTAGATCGAGTGAAAACCAGCTGGGCGGCTGGGTAAACGACTCTTCGCGAAGGCGCACTACCTGGGTATCGAAGTGCGGGGCATCTTCAAGCATCTGCGAACAGGGTTGTTCAGGCAGTGCCAGGGTCTCATCCAGGGTGCAGCTGTGCTGGGCATCAAAAAGCAAACGCCGCAAACGAACCTGTGCCTGGGCATGATCGCGCTCAGCCAGCATCAGCCCCCAAGAGAACGCATCAACGCCTTCCAAGGTGGCTTCTTCACGGTGGGCGATTAGCGTTTGCCAATTCAATTGGGGCTGACCAAGCTGACTTTCGGGCAGGAAATCGAGCTGAAAGTGAGCACCTGCCTGGTTGTGCAGGCGATAAAAACTGCCTGGGCGGTGATCAATGCTGTACTCAACCCCTGGTTGGCGCTGCTGAATACACTGCGGTGCTGAATCAGGCGAGTGGGCGGGCAACAGGTGAATTTCACTGGTGTCTTTTGAGCCGCTTTCAAGCAGCAGCCACGACCGTGAGCGCGTTTTGCCGATGCCGAGCCAGAATTCAGGATCGTCTTCCCGTAGCACCAGTACTGGCTCTTTTGAGACGCCAGGCTCCTTCAGCGAAAGTGAAAAGCGCCAAACGCTGTCGGGGCGCTGAGTGTCGTCAAAGCGAGTGAACAGCAGCGTCGCCGTGGTGGCAGTTTGATCTTCTGCCCAGCACAGACCTGCACCAATATCGCTTAACAGTTGCACGGGCGACCCGCTTGGCAGTGCTTTCAGCCACAGGGTAAAACGCTCGTCGCCTTGAGTATCTTCTGTCCAGGCCAACCAATGCTCATCGGGAGAGAGCGCCATATCGCCCATGTCGTAAAAGTCGTGCTTGGCGGCACGGGCTCTAACGTCAAAAAAGCATTCGTGCTGTTCAGGCTGATGGTTGGGGTGGCGCCACCAGCAGGGGTAGTCATCCTCGGCACCGGTCTCGTTCCAGAACGTGAAGTGGTCAAGCGTTGTCTTAAGGCTGGTCACTGCTAATTCGCGGCGCGCCAAGTGACTCTGGTATAACGCTTCCTCCAGCGGGGCAAGCGGGGCAAACCAATCGGCTTGTTGCTGGTTGGCGGCCTCTAAAAAGGCACTGACCTGTGGGTCATCGCGCTCTTCTAACCAGTGCCATTGCGGGTCATTGGCGCGATAATAGCGTGCAGCGGGTAAGCCTGAAGGTATGCCTTGCTGTGCTTTCATAAATTGATAGGTACCATAACGGGAAATCAACGTCGGGTGAGCTCACCCATATGAGGGGTATTATGCTGTTTGCAAATTCAACGCCACTACTGTGGTTGAGTTATTACGGGCTGTCGCTGTTAGTGGTTGTCGCGGTCTATTTTGCGCTCACTTTTCTGCCTCGCTTGCCACGTCTTGTGCTGACCTGGATGGTGGCAGGGGCGATATGGGCACCTGCCACTTTCCGGCTGCCGCTAATCGAAGAGGGTGAATTCTATACCGGTTGGGCACCTTCGGCGATGGTGGCGGCGGTTGGGTTTTTAGAAAACAACGGCGCAGCACTTCGTGGCGGGCTAATGTGGCTGGTGTTAGGGATGACATTAGGCGCGCTGATTGGCGTTGCTCTGTGGTGGTGGCGCCGTCCTGGGGACGATGAATATGTCGTTCAGGAAGAAGAGAGAGCCGATGAAAGTGAATCACCACGCCGTCGCGAACCGGTGATTGGTTAATGGCTGTGTTTAGGTTCAATGCTTTCGCAGAGAACGCCGGGTGTCTGTGTATTGGTAAAGCGTATGTGTGAACTGCTGGGTATGAGCGCCAATGTGCCCACCGATATCTGTTTTAGTTTTTCGGGCTTTTTGCATCGCGGTGGGGGCACCGGCCCTCATCGCGATGGTTGGGGAATTGCCTTCTACGAAGAGGGCGGTTACCGCGATTTTCGCGACCCCCATCCCTCCGTTAATTCCCCCATCGCCCGGCTAATTTGCGATTACCCGATTAAGTCCAATGTAGTGATCAGTCACATTCGTCAAGCCAATGTGGGGGGCGTAAAGCTTGCCAACACTCACCCCTTTACGCGAGAAATGTGGGGGCGGCCCTGGTGCTATGCCCATAATGGCCAATTAAGTGGCTGGGAGCGCCTAGCATTAGGAAATTACACCCCAGTTGGCAGCACTGATAGCGAGCACGCCTACTGCTGGTTAATGGGCGAGCTTCGCCGCGAGTTTCCTTCCCCGCCCGCTGATCCCGCAACACTGTGGCAGCGTTTGCACCAGCTATGTGAGCAGCTAAGAGCGCTGGGCGTGTTCAATATGCTGCTCTCCGATGGAATCTACCTGTATACATTTTGCGCCACGAAGCTTGCGCATATTACTCGCTGTGCGCCCTTCGGCGAGGCGGAACTCTCCGACGCCGAGATGACGGTGAATTTTGCCGAACATACCACGCCTAACGACATCGTTTCAGTCATTGCCACCGAGCCGCTCACGCATAATGAAGCCTGGCAGCGCATGGTGCCGGGTGAGCTATTGGTCTGGCGCGATGGAGAAATTCAGGCGCGTTACTGTCCATAAATAAACGATCTACTAAATTGGATTGAGGGAAGTAGCAGCGCATCAATTGAACTCGACTATGGGCTAAAGTTGAAACGTCAGTTTCAATCGATCGTTTTACAGCCTGTCAGAGGTCGTATATCGTTGGGCTTCTTAACCTATTTTCAGATAGAGCCTAGCGACAACAACAAGGTCGGTGACTTACGCCGACGCTAATAGCGGAGATTGCCCATGAGCGAACACGCCAACGCCGCCGTTTTACGTGGCCCAGCGCTTGAAGGGTTGGATCAGTACGATTCAGTCACGGATGTTTTCCATAACGCAGTAGCACGCTTTAAGGACAAGCCAGCTTTTTCCTGTATGGGAAAAACGCTCTCTTTCGCTGATCTTGACCGCCTTTCCGCAGACTTTGCTGCATGGCTACAGCATGAAACCGATCTCGTTCCCGGTGACCGTATTGCCATCCAGTTGCCCAACGTCCTGCAGTTCCCGGTAGCGGTATTCGGTGCACTGCGTGCAGGCTTGGTAGTGGTCAACACCAACCCGCTGTATACCGAGCGGGAAATGGCCAACCAGTTCAAGGACTCCAATGCCAAGGCCATTGTGATTTTGGCCAATATGGCCGACAAGCTGGAAAAAGTGCTTGATAAAACAGATATCAAACACGTTTTAGTCACTCAGCTAGCCGACTTACACGATGCTCCCAAACGCTGGTTAATCAATGCAGTGGTGAAGCACGTTAAGAAAATGGTGCCTGCTTATTCACTGCCCAATGCGATTGGTTTTCGCGGTGCACTGAAAAAAGGCGCCTCTTTTAGTCATACCGAGGTGAAGAGAAGTCCCGACGAGTTAGCCGCACTTCAATACACTGGCGGCACCACGGGTATGCCCAAAGGTGCCATGCTGACCCATCGCAATCTCATCGCTAATATGCTGCAAGCGCGGGAAGCGATTGGCCCTCATCTGACCGATGGTGAAGAGCTGGTTATCGCACCGCTACCGGTTTATCACATTTATACTTTTACGGTTAACTGCCTGTTCCTTATGGAAACCGGTAACCACTCTTTGCTGATCACTAACCCTCGCGACCTGGATGGTTTTGTCAAAGAGCTCAAGGGGCTGCCCTTTACCGCTTTTATCGGCCTCAATACGCTGTTTAATGCGCTGTGTAATCGCGACGACTTCAAGCAGCTCGATTTTTCCAAGTTGAAGTTGACGATCTCCGGCGGCATGGCGCTGACCAAAGCTGCGGCGCAGCGTTGGGAAAAAACCACGGGTTGTCCAATTGCCGAAGGGTATGGTTTGACCGAGACTTCTCCCATTGTCAGCTTCAACCCCACCGATGCGATTCAACTGGGCACTATCGGTAAGCCCGTGGCAGGCACTGCGGTAAAAGTCGTCGACGCCGATGGCAACGACGTTGAGCTAGGCGAGCCTGGAGAACTGTGCGTGCAAGGGCCGCAGGTGATGAAAGGCTACTGGCAGCGCGAAGACGAAACCCGTGACGCCATTGATGAGGATGGCTGGTTCCACACCGGCGACATTGCTGTGCTACAAGATGATGGCTATATCCGCATCGTTGATCGCAAGAAAGATATGATCCTGGTTTCTGGATTTAATGTTTATCCCAACGAAGTTGAAGATGTGGTGGCAGCACACCCGGATGTACTTGAGTCTGCAGCGGTCGGCGTGCCGGATGAAAATTCTGGCGAAGCCATAAAGCTGTTTGTGGTCAGTAAAAATGATCAGCTAGATGAAAAAACGCTACGCGACTGGTGCAAAAAAGAGCTCACTGGCTATAAGGTGCCCAAGATCATCGAGTTTCGTGATGAGCTGCCCAAAACCAACGTAGGCAAAGTGCTTCGCCGCCAGCTGCGTGACGAAGAGCCCTCAAAAACGTAACTGTAGATGATGACTCGGCACTGTGGTTAGGCGTCGCGGAGCTGAAAGCGTTACACTATACGACCCGCTCAATTGAGCGGGTTGATTTTTTATAACTCTTACTAATATCTCTTGTTAAATGCCCAAGCGAATGGAAGCCGACTCAATCGTGACCACCGACACATCCCCAGCCCCCACCGATAGCCAACGTCTTGCGTCGCTGAAACAGGCCGCGGGCGATGTGATGCTGCGCGATGCAGAGCGGCTGGAGCGGCGGCTGGCCGGCTTAAACCGTCGCCTGCGCGATAACAAACCGATTAGACGTGGTTTGGATGAAGTGGAGCGTGAGCTTAGCCGCGCCCAGCAGCAGCTTGGCCAGCGCGAAAGCCAAAAGGTCGCCCTCAACTACCCGCCAGAATTGCCGGTGGTCGAACGGCGGGAAGATATTGTTAACGCCATCCGCGACCATCAGGTCGTGGTGGTGGCGGGGGAGACCGGCTCCGGCAAAACCACCCAGTTGCCTAAAATGTGTTTGGAGCTGGGGCGAGGCCGCCGTGGCTTAATTGGCCACACCCAGCCGCGTCGCTTGGCTGCCCGCAGCGTTGCCAGCCGCCTGGCGGAAGAGCTGGAAGTCTCGCTGGGCGAGCAGGTGGGCTATCAGGTGCGCTTCACCGACCAGAGCAGCCCGACGACCCTGGTCAAACTGATGACCGACGGGATCTTGCTGGCCGAGACCCAGCATGATCCGCTGCTGCTGCGTTACGACACCATCATTATTGATGAAGCCCACGAGCGCAGCCTGAATATCGACTTTCTGCTCGGCTACCTCAAGCGCTTACTCCCCAAACGGCCCGACCTAAAAGTCATCATTACCTCGGCGACTATCGACGTGGAGCGCTTTGCCAAACACTTCGGCACGGCCAAAACCCCCGCTCCTGTGGTGGAAGTCACCGGGCGCACCTATCCCGTAGAAGTGCACTACCGGCCGCTGGTGCGCGACGAGGACGATGAGGAAGACCGCACGCTGCAAGAGGGCATTCTGCACGCGGTGGACGAGATTGAAGCCATTGAGCGCGAAAAAGGTTGGTTGCACGGCCCCCGGGATGTGCTGGTGTTTTTACCGGGTGAGCGCGAAATTCGTGAAACCGCCGATACTCTGCGCCGTGCCGAGCTGAAAGGCACCGAAATCCTGCCCCTTTACGCACGGCTCTCCAACGAAGAGCAGAACCGCGTGTTTGCGCCGCACCGCGGTCGGCGCATCGTACTCGCCACCAACGTCGCGGAAACGTCGTTGACGGTGCCTGGAATTCGCTACGTGATCGACCCTGGCCTCGTGCGTATCAGCCGCTATAGCTACCGTTCCAAGATCCAGCGACTGCCGGTAGAAGCGGTTAGCCAGGCCAGTGCCAACCAGCGTAAAGGGCGCTGTGGGCGGATTGCCGAAGGCGTGTGCATTCGCCTCTATAGCGAAGAGGATTTTCTCTCCCGACCCGGCTTTACCGACCCTGAAATCCAGCGTACCAACCTGGCCTCGGTGATTCTCTCAATGCTGGGGCTCAAGCTCGGCGATATCGAGGCCTTTCCGTTTGTTGATCCGCCGGATAGCCGCTTTGTTAAAGACGGCTTCAGACTGCTGTTCGAGCTTGGGGCGGTGGACGAAAAGCAGCGTCTTTCTCCTCTCGGGCGTAAGTTGGCGCGGCTGCCGATTGATCCGCGCCTGGCGCGTATGGTGCTGGCGGGTGTCGAATTCGGCAGCCTGCGCGATGTGCTAATCGTCGTCTCGGCGCTGGCCATCCAAGACCCCCGCGACCGACCGGCGGATAAACGCCAAGCCGCCGACCAAGCTCACCAGCGCTGGCACGACCCGGATTCCGACTTTGTCGCCTTGCTGAACCTCTGGCACGGTATTGAGAATGCCCGCGAAGCGCTGTCGGGTAATCAGTTGCGCCGCTGGTGCCGTGAGCACTACATCAACTATCTGCGTATGCGCGAGTGGCACGATACCTTCCGCCAACTGCGCCAACTGCTGCGCGATATGGATATCGACGTGCCCGCGCCGCCGCCCCGCAATGAAGACGAGAGCGAAGAGCAGGCGCGTCAAACACGGCGTAAAACGTCGGGCAAGGTGCATCAGGCGCTACTCTCGGGGCTGCTCTCCAACCTGGGGACGTTGGTCGAGAACCGCGAGTATCTCGGCGCCCGTAATCGCAAGTTTATGATTCATCCAGGCTCTGGGTTGGCCAAGAAGTCGCCCAAGTGGATCATGGCGTTCGAGATGGTGGAAACCTCCAAGCTGTTTGCTCGCACCGTGGCCAAAATCGATCCGCAGTGGATCGAACCCCAGGCGCAGCATCTGGTGAAGCGCAGCTACAGTGAACCGCATTGGGAAATGAAACGCGCGCAGGTAGTGGCCTTTGAACAGGTCACGCTGTTTGGTCTGCCGATTGTGGCGCGGCGCAAGGTACATTACGGGCCAATCGCGCCTCAGGAGTCCCGGGAACTGTTTATTCGCCGTGCGCTGGTGGAAGGGGAGTTTCAAACCAAAGGGGCCTTCTTTGCTCATAACCGCGCGCTAATCGATGAAGTCGAAGCGCTGGAAGACCGCGCTCGGCGGCGAGATATTCTGGTCGATGAAGACACGCTCTATGACTTTTACGACCAGCGGATCCCGGCGGAGATCGTCAACGGCAAGGGCTTTGAGCACTGGCGCAAGCAGGCCGAGCAGCAAGAGCCGCAATTACTCCACTTCGATATTGATTCACTTAAAGCGCGTGACGCGGAGGACGTGACCCAGGCGCAGTACCCCGATCATTTGATTCTGGCGGGCGTCGCGTATCCAGTCAGTTACCACTTTGACCCTGAAGCCGAGGATGACGGTGTTACCCTGACTGTTCCCGCCGCCATGCTGCCCCAGGTGCCGGTGCATGCCCTGGAGTGGCTGGTGCCTGGGCTGCTGCGTGAAAAGTGTATTGCGTTGCTGAAGTCACTGCCGAAAAGCATCCGCCGCCAGGTGGTGCCGATTCCCGATTGGGTGGATGCGGCGCTGGAAACACTGGTACCCGATCAGCGCCCGTTAACCGAGGCGTTGGGTGAGTTTATTCGCCGCCGGACATCGACGCGGGTGCATCCTGACGATTGGCGCCTAGACTTGCTCGAACCGCATCTGATCATGAATATTCGCGTGGTCGATCATGCGGGCGAAATCCTAGGGCAGGGGCGCGATCTGCGTGCCCTTGAGCAGCGCTTTGAAGCGGCAGCCAGCGCAGGCGCCCAGGCCCTGGCTGAACAGGTTAGCCATGAGCCCGCTGTGGCCGGGCTGCCCACGACACCGCTGCCAGCTTCGCGTGTTACCACCCAGGCAGGTATTCGCGTAGAGGCGTATCCTGCATTGGTTGCAGCTGACGCCAACGAGTTCAAGGTAGCGCTGTTTGATCACCCGGCAAAAGCTGATGCCGCTCACCAAGAGGGCATTGCCCGGCTGGCGATTGCCAAGCTTCCCGAACAGGTTAAAGCGATTAAGCAACTGCCGGGTGTTGAGAAGTGCGCGCTGCTGTTTGCCAAAGTGGGCAGTAAGCAAGCTTTGATTGATGACCTGCTGCTAGCTGTGTTTACTCAGGTAGTGGCTCAGCACCCCCTGCCACGCTCGGAAGGAGAGTTTAGCCAGCGCCTAAGCGCTACTCAGAGCCAACTTGTGGACGAAGCGAAAGCGCTGTTGGTACGGGTAGAGGCCGCGCTAAAAGGCCACCTGGCGGTTAGTAAGGTGCTCAAAGGGAAACTTAATTTTGCGCTGGCGCTGGTATATAGCGATGTTAGCGCGCAGATGCAGCGACTGGTTTACCCAGGCTTTATCCGCGATGCGGGCGCCTGGCTTGACGAATACCCACGCTACACCGAGGCGGCGCTCATTCGGCTTGAAAAAGCCGCCCGTGAGCGCGGTCGCGATCAAATGATGATGCAAGACGTCCAGGCATTAGAGGCTCGCTTTGATGCCCGCCGGGAAAGTGAGCGACGCGGAAGGGTGGAAGACCCTGAGTTGGTTGCTTTTGGCTGGTGGTTGCAAGAGCTTAGAGTGTCGCTATTCGCGCAGCAGTTGGGGACGAGCATGGTGGTGTCGGTAAAACGACTGGAAAAACGCTGGCAAGAGATCACTAGCGTTTAGCTAGGGGTTGAAAAAAGTTGCTGGAAAAACCGCTATTTTACGCACACAGTAACGTGATGGGTTCGCCGTAAGTTGCACGCTACATTGATGGCCGGTCACGTCGGCAAGCCGCTTAGAGGAGATTGGCATGACACATGTGGTGATAACCGGTACAGGGCTCTATACGCCGGAACACGCCATTGATAATGCGGCCCTGGTGGCAGCATTTAATGCTTGGGTAGACGCTGAAAATGCGCAGTATGCCGATTCGATTCAGCGTGGTGAGCGTGAATCGCTGGCGCATTCCAGCAGTGAATTTATCGAAAAAGCCTCCGGAATTAAGAGCCGCTACGTGCTCGATGCGTCTGGAATCCTTGACCCACAGCGTATGCGGCCTAAACTGCCGCAGCGGGGCAACGACGAACCTTCTATCCAGTGCGAGATGGCAACCGCTGCTGCGCGGCAGGCGCTGGCCGCCGCTCAGGTGGATGCAACTGACATTGAACTGGTCATTGTCGCCTGCTCAAACCTGGAGCGTGCCTACCCTGCCGTGGCAGTGGAAGTGCAGCAGGCTCTGGGAGCAAGCGGCTATGGGTTTGATATGAATGTCGCCTGTAGTTCAGCGACCTTTGCCATTGAAACGGCTGCCAATGCCATAGCCTCCGGCAGTGTTAAGCGCGCTCTGGTGGTCAATCCGGAAATTTGCTCGGCGCATCTCAACTTTCGAGACCGTGACAGTCACTTCATTTTCGGCGATGCTTGTACCGCTGTAGTACTAGAAAGTAGCGCCATTGCGGTGGCCGATGAGCAGTTTGAAATTCTCGGTACGCGGCTGGTTACCCAGTTTTCCAACGCGATCCGTAATAATGCAGGGTTCCTTAACCGCGTAACGGACAGTGACCCTCTCGCCTTGGACAAGCTGTTTGTGCAGGAAGGGCGTCGGGTGTTTAGAGAAGTTTGCCCAATGGTGGCTAAATTGATCACCGACCATTTGGCCTCCTTAGAGTTAACCGGTGGCGATCTGAAACGCATGTGGTTACACCAGGCTAACCGACATATGAACGATTTGATTGCCCGCAAAGTATTGGGCTATGACCCGAGTGAAACACAGGCGCCGATTATTTTGGATCGCTACGCCAACACCAGTTCAGCGGGTTCTATCATCGCCTTTCACCTCCATCGCGAGGAACTTGTGGAGGGTGATATTGGCGTAATTTGCTCCTTTGGCGCGGGCTATAGCGCGGGCTGCGTGGTTATTCGTCGTTTGTAGATGTCTGTAAAGGTGCAGGGGAATTGAAAAAGGAAAATGTCATGTGGCAGTGGTTAAATAACGAAAAGCCTGCGCTTTCGCTGCGTAGCAAAGGGGTGCCACTACTGCTGGTGACGTTACTCGCAAGCGGTGGCTGTGCCAGTACACAAATGGCGGAAAATGCTGCTCCCGAAGACCCTTGGGAAGGCTTTAACCGCAAAGTGTTTGCGTTTAACGATGTGCTGGATCGTTACGCACTCAAGCCGGTGGCAAAAGGCTATCGCGCTGTCACCCCCGACCCGGTAGAAACGGGCGTAGGTAATTTTTTCTCCAACTTAGGTGAAGTGCGTACTGCGCTTAATAGCGTTCTGCAAGGCAAACCGGCCAACGCGGGTCTCGCCACATCACGTTTTTTAATTAACTCCACGGTAGGCATTGGCGGACTGTTAGATTATGCCACCCTAATGGAAATTACTGCGGATGAAGAAGATTTTGGCCAAACGTTAGCGGTGTGGGGGTGGGAAGATTCGCGTTATCTTGTGCTGCCTTTCTTTGGCCCCAGCACGCTGCGGGATACCACAGGTATGCCCGCTAACATGGCGACGAACCCCGTTAATTATGTAGAAGACGATGCTGTTCGAGTGAGCCTTTCCGCACTCAATGTGATTGATATTCGTGCGGGTTTGCTCGACCAGGAAGAGCTGATTCGCGGCGATCGCTACCGTTTTATTCGTGATGCTTACTTACAGAGCCGCCAATTTGAGGTGAGCGATGGAGAATTGGGCGATGACCCCTTTGCCAGCGAAACCTTCGACTTTGATGACAGCGATTTTGACAACAGTGGTCAGGATGACAGTGACTCTGGTGGCGACGAAGTCACTGATTGAGGCTCATGATGGAGCATTCTAAGCAGTTGATCGCGGTGATCGACGAACCCGGTCGTGAGCGCGATGCGCTTGCTGAAGCGATTACCTGCGATGACATGTGGGTGTTTGCTGCTGACGATATCAAGCATTTACCCGCTGGCACGGCGCTTATTGTTGCCCATGCCCGAGCAGTTCCGCGGCAGCAGTGGACACACCTAACGCGACGCCTGCCAACGTTGGTCGTTAGCGACTCGCGTCAGGACGCCGACTTGATCAAAGCGATTGATGTAGGGCTGGTGGACTATATTGTCCATCCGCTGCGTCACGCTGAGCTGTTGCGACGAATGATCCGTAAGGCCATAGAGCTCAACGATTTGGCGCTGGAGCGCGAGCGTGACCATGCGCGGCTGGCGGAGTTAAACGAGAGCCTGGAGACCCATCTGGCGCTGTTACGGATGGATCAGCAGAGCGGTGGGCATATTCAGCGGCGTTTGTTACCGCTGCGGCCCAAGGTGATTAACGGGGTGTTTTACGACTATATATTCGCCCCTTCGCTCTACTTGTCTGGTGATTTCCTCGATTACCAACGCTATAACGAGCGCTACAGCGCCTTCTATTTCGCCGATGTATCGGGGCATGGCGCTTCGTCGGCGTTTGTTACCGTGCTGCTCAAATATTTATGCAACCGCTGGCTGAGTGAGTGGGATGGCCAGCATCCGGAAGATCTGCCGCCTGATTGGTTAAAGGCGATGAACCGTGAGCTGCAGGGCACCGATATTGGTAAACATGCCACCTTATTTGTCGGTGTTATTGACCACGAGGCGCATACTCTGCACTATTCGCTCGGCGCGCAGCTTCCCATGCCCCTATTGGCGGCAGAGGGAGAGCTACGCCGTTTGGAAGGAGAGGGAATGCCGGTAGGCCTTTTCCCCGATGTGGAGTATCCTTCGCTGAGTTGTGCATTGCCGAATAAATTTCGTCTATGGCTCTGCTCAGATGGAGTATTGGAATGCTTGCCGGGTAAAACGCTCGACACGCGGCTCAAGGAGCTTGAGCAATTAGTAAGCGAGAGTGTAACGCTTGAGCAGTTGCGCGAACGGCTAGCAAAAACAAACGCACTTCTTGCCGAAGGAGATGCGGAGTTTGATGCCAACCAAGAGCGCGATGCTTTACCCGATGATCTAACAATCATGATGGTGAGCGGATTTGGTCATGCTGATTGAAGAAGGCCGCATTAAAGCGGCGTTCGATTCTGGTGTTTTTGTTTTAAAACTGTGTGGCGATGTGCGTTTGACGCTCTGCGCCACGCTGGATACCCAAGCCCAACGTCTCGCCGAGACGCCGGGCCTGCGTGCCGTGCTGATTGACCTGCGTGAAGCCACCAATGTCGATTCGACGGCGCTTGGCTTTCTGGCCAAGGTCGCGATGGCGGTGAAAGGGCGCCTGGAGCAGCCGCCGACGATTATTGTCGATAATCCTGATGTGCGGCAGATGCTGGATGTGATGGGCTTTGCGCGTTTTTTCACGCTGATGGAAGCGCCGCTACAACAGGCGAGTACGCTCAACAATGAGCTTGAAGAGCTGCCCCAAGAGCCAGCCGACGAGGAGGGGCTGCGTGATCGCATCCTGGAAGCCCACCGTATTTTAATGCATATGAACGAGCATAACCGTGAGCAGTTTCAGCCGTTGGTTGAGATGCTTGAGTCCCAAGACGCCACGACGCACCACTAAGCTCTCCTTACCTTGATAAGCCCCTGGCCATCTCCAAGGGCTATCGTTCGATAGTGCCCCACCCCGACAAACGCCTTAAAATCGGCTATGATTAGCGGCCTATCTATTCCAGTGCGTGCATTATCGCCTTAAGGAGACCCATGGATCTTAATCCTCGCCGGGTAGCACTGTTGGTGGCCGCCAATACTGCGCTGGCACCCTTTGCTATCGACGCATATTTGCCTGCCATGGGTATCATTGCCGAGAGCATCGGCGCCAGTATTCATCGTACTGAACTCTCCATCAGCGTATTTTTGTTCGGCTTTGCGCTGGGCCAACTCTGCTTTGGCCCGCTTTCGGATCGCATGGGCAGAAAGCCAGTGCTGCTAGGTGGACTGGTGGTGTTTATGCTGGCGAGTCTTGCTATTACGATGGTGGACAGTTTGCCCACGCTGCTGCTCTGGAGGTTTATCCAGGCGCTGGGTGGAGGAGCCTGTGTAGTCAATTCGGCGGCGATTGTGCGCGACTGTTTTAGCGGGCGCGAGGCCGCTAAAGTGATGTCCACCATGGCGATGATTATGATGCTGGCGCCGCTGGTGGCGCCAGCGGTGGGCAGTTTGCTGCTGCATGTGGCTGGCTGGTGGCTGATTTTTGTGTTCCTGGCCGTCTATGCAGGTTTTTTACTCTGGTTGTTAGGCACGCGTCTGCCTGAAACCCGCGACATGTCGTTGCCTGCCGCTTCACCACGGCAGGTAATACGCAATTACGCCAGCGTGCTTAAGCACCGTGAAGGCATGGGCTATATCTGTGCGGTAGCGGCTTCCTTTGCGGGCCTGTTTGCCTTCGTGACCGCTTCGCCGTTTCTCTATCTCGACTATTTTGGCCTCTCACCTGGCACTTATCCGCTGGTGTTTGGGGTCAATGTGGTGGTGATTGCGCTCTCCAACCGGGTCAATATTCATCTGCTCCGCAAGCGCACTCCCCAGCAGAATTTGCGTTTAGGGTTGCTTATACAGCTGGTGGCCGCGCTTGGGTTGGTGGCGGTGACCGCCCTGGACATTGCGTCGCTAGTGATCGTGGTGCCGTTGATTATGCTGTTTACCGGTATGATCGGGCTGATCACGCCCAACGCGATCTCGTCGTTACTGGATCATTTTGGTCATATCAGCGCCACGGCAACGGCGCTGCTGGGCGGCATCCAGTTTACCTGCGGCGCCCTCGCGGGAGTGATGGTAGGGCTGTTCGAGGTAGAGCATCTCTGGCCCATGGTTCTCACCATGCTGGGTGCTGCGTTGCTAGGCAATATCGGTGTACGCAAACTGACTAAAGCACCTGCTGCGGATGAATAATTTTTCAAATGGATAGGGTGTATGGACAGGGCGTATGGATAGAGCATATGGATAGTTTGCATGGATAAGTTGAATGGATAGCATGCTGGCTTGGGTCAATATGCCCATGAGTACCTGGTTCGCTTGCTCCGCCGTACTGTTGCTGGGTGCCTTTGTCCAACGCGCCACCGGTTTTGGTTTAGCCATTATTGGCGCGCCGTTACTGTTGATGCTAGAGCCTCGCCTGGTGCCAGTCGTTCTAGTGTTGTTTGGATTTACCGTCTCGCTAATGATGGTGCGTCACTACTGGCACGAGGTGCGCCTGGACTCCATTGGCATGGCGCTAGTGGGGCGCCTTCCCGGTAATGCGCTAGGGATTTGGCTGCTGCTTGCCGCCCCCATGTTTGTGTTAGAAAAGCTGATTGCAGTGATCGTGTTGTTTGCGGTTCTCGTCACTTTGTGCCGCTTTCAACTGCCGGTAAACCGAATAACGCTGTTTGGCGCGGGGGTGCTCTCAGGTATTTTCGGCACCGTAGCGGCTATTGGTGGCCCGCCCATCGTGCTCTTAATGCACGGCCTACCTGCTGATCGTGTGCGTGGCAACTTAGCTGCCTTTTTCATTTTGACCTCCCTCTTGACCTTCATCACCCTCGCCTTGGCTGACCAGATTCAGCTTTGGCATTTTCAGGTCGCGCTTACCTTTCTGCCTATGGTGTTAATCGGTAACGCCTTGGCTGATGCTATTGCCCACCGTCTGGATAGACGCCTTCTGCAGGGAGCTTCACTAGCGTTGTGCACCCTCGCGGCGCTAGGACTTTTGTGGTGATGTAAGGCTTGGTTGCCTCTATGTAACGAAAATTTTTCTACGTTTTGCTCGCTGTCATGAAGTTGTCATGGAACCAGTGCAAGGTATGCCTTGCGAAGGCCAGATCCCTACATGAACAGGAGTATTTCGCATGAACCGTATTCTCAAAACCACCGTTATCGCGGCTGCTGTAATGAGCGTTGCCGGTGTTGCTCAGGCCCGTGATCAAATCCGTATCGTAGGCTCCAGTACCGTTTACCCGTTCGCCAGCTACGTAACTGAAGAGTTCGGTGCTACTACTGGTAACCCGACCCCTGTTATTGAATCAACAGGTTCGGGCGGCGGTTTGCGCCTGTTCTGTAACGGTGTTGGTGAAGGCACGCCGGATATTACGAACGCTTCACGCCGCATGAAAGTGTCTGAGTTCGAGCGTTGTGAAGAGAACGGCGTTACCGATATCACCGAGGCTAAAATCGGTTCTGACGGTATCGTATTGGGCCAATCAAGCGAAAACGATGACGTTGCCTTAACCCGCGAACAGATCTTCATGGCGGTAGCTGCCATGGTGCCGGTTGATGGCGAGTTGGTTGAAAACCCCTACACCAACTGGAGCGAAATCGACTCTTCGCTGCCAGACCGTGAAATCTCCATTTATGGGCCGCCGACAACTTCAGGTACCCGCGATGCTTTTGAAGAGCTGGTAATGGAATCTTCGTCCGAGGGTATGGATGTTTACGGCGATGAAGGCTACACCGATATCCGCTCTGACGGTGTTTACATCGATGCCGGTGAAAATGACAACCTGATCGTTCAGCGCCTTTCAGAAGACACCGGTGCCTTCGGTATCTTCGGCTACTCTTTCCTTGAAGAGAATACTGACACGATCAGCGCCGCCAGCATTGATGGTGTCGAGCCTGAAGCTGAGGCAATCAGTTCCGGTGACTATCCTATCGCGCGTTCACTGTGGTTTTACGTGAAGAACCAGCACGCTGAAGAAGTTCCGCCGATGTACGATTACGTCGATATGTTTATGAGCGAAATGATGATTGGCGATGACGGCTACTTGCGTGATATCGGTTTGATCGTTCTGCCAGAAGCAGAGCGCGAAGAGTGGCGCCAGGCCGTTGCAGATCGCACTGCAATGACTGCAGACGTTCTTAAGTAAGTTGGTAGGTCAGTTGTAAAAGAGGTCGGCAGTGCAAGCTGCCGACCCGTTTTGTTGATAGGTTTCTTAACCGGTGACGACGTGAGAGAGATGCGATGCAGACCAACCAGCTTCTTCTGATTTTTTGCGGTGTATTATTGCTGCTGGGGCTGCTGGCTTTTTTTGCTGGCCGTTCTAAAGCCACCCGGTTACGTAGCGCGGGTACGGCGATGTTCGCCCAGCCTGACCAATACGCTTGGTTTACCGTACTCTCCACCGCCGGGCCAGCCGTGGTGGTGAGTGCCCTGGGCGCTTTCGTTTTGCTGCTAATAGGCGCCGACATTCCTACGCTTTACCTGCTGGCGGCGAGCTTAGTGATAGCCGCCATCGGGCTCCTGGTGAGTCTTAATCAAGTAAAACCCGATTTCCATGCCCGCCAAGCCATTGAGCGGGTCATTCGCATGGCCCTGGCCGGTGCAGCGTTAATCTCCATTTTGACGACCTTTGGTATTTTAATTTCGATTATTTCCGAGGCGCTGCGCTTTTTCCAAATGCACAGCTTCTGGGAGTTCATCACCGGCACCACTTGGAATCCTGGCGCTAGCTTTTTAGCGTCCGCGGGTCGCGGTGATGGCAGCGGCGCTGAGTTTGGCTCGGTACCGCTGTTTGCTGGCACCTTTATGATTACCGCCATCGCTATGCTGGTGGCAGTGCCTATCGGTTTGCTGTCTGCAATTTATATGTCTGAATTTGCACCGCGCAAAGTGCGTACCGTTGCTAAGCCGGTGTTAGAGGTGTTGGCGGGTATTCCTACCGTGGTTTATGGCTTTTTTGCTGCTATCACCGTGGCGCCGATCATTGTCAATATTGCCGGTTTTCTGGGGCTCGATGCGTCTTATAACAATGCGTTGGCCCCTGGCATTGTGATGGGCATTATGATCATTCCGTTTATCTCATCGCTATCTGATGATGTGATCAATTCGGTGCCCGATAGCATGCGCCAAGGATCCCTGGCGCTGGGTATGACCAAAGGGGAAACGATTCGTGATGTGGTAGTGCCCGCTGCCATGCCGGGGATTATCTCCGCGTCGCTCTTGGGTATGTCTCGTGCCATGGGTGAAACCATGATCGTGGTTATGGCGGCGGGTATGCGACCTAATTTAACCGCTAATCCGCTTGAAGATATGACCACTGTGACTGTGCGTATCGTGGCGGCGCTCACCGGCGATCAGGAGTTTGAAAGTGCCGAAACATTATCAGCTTTTGCCCTTGGGCTCGTGCTCTTCGTGATCACACTCGCACTCAACTTGGTGTCCGTATTGATGATCCGTCGTTTCCGTGAAAAATACCGCGTGAATAACCTGTAACGCCGAGGAACTGTTTCGATGAGCCATAGTTTTGACGAAATCAGCCAGCAGCTTAAGCGGCGTCACCGAAAGTCTACCCGCCTTAAATGGATCACCATGGGATCGTTAGGTCTTGCGGGCCTTTTTCTGGTGCTGTTTTTTGCTGATATGCTGAGTAAAGGTCTACCCGCTTTCCAGCAAGCGTATATACAAACCGAGATTAGTTACACAGAAGAAGCCGAAACCGATGGTCGGCGGGCGTTTGACGAAGAGCTGTTGCCGTTAATTAGCCGTACAGTGGTTCGCGTGATTCCCATGGAACTACGCAACAATCCTGACATGATCGGCACCAGCGAAGAACAGTGGGTGTTGGCGACTAGCGAGGTGGATCAGTACTTAAAAGGCCACCGGCATCGCTTGAGTGAAGAGGAGCAGGAAGCCCTTGATGCCCGAGTTGAAGCAGGGCAGGTGGATCTACGCTTTAATAGCACTTTCTTTGGTTCGGGTGATTCTAAGATTGCCGAGAACGCGGGTATCTTATCGGCAGTGGTTGGCACCATTATGACCATGATCGTCACTCTGGCGATATCTTTCCCGATCGGTGTGATGACAGCTATTTATCTTGAAGAGTTTGCCCCTGATAACCGCTTAACCCAGATTATTGAAATTAACATCAATAACCTAGCGGCGATCCCGTCGATTCTATTTGGTCTGTTGGGCTTGGCGATCTTTATTAACTTTTTCGGGGTGCCGCGTTCGTCCCCCTTAGTGGGTGGCATGACGTTGGCACTGATGACGCTGCCGGTAATCATTATTTCGACGCGTACCGCGCTGCGTAGCGTGCCTGAATCCATTCGTCATGCAGGCTTTGGGGTAGGCTGTTCACGCTGGCAGGTAGTGCGGGATCACGTTCTACCATTGGCGATGCCGGGTATTATGACGGGTTCTATTATCGGCCTTGCGCAAGCGATGGGTGAAACCGCGCCGCTGATTATCGTGGGTATGGTGGCTTTCATTCCTGATGTGGGCGTTTCCTTTACCAACGCCGCAACAGTGATGCCCGCGCAAATATTCACCTGGGCCGGTGAACCTGAGCAGGCGTTTGTAGAAAAAACTGCTGGCGGTATTTTGGTGCTACTCACCATACTCATCTCACTCAACGCTTTTGCCGTTGTGATGCGTAAGAAATTTGAGCGTCGCTGGTAGGCCAGTGCGTTATAGAGGACATTACTATGAATAGCCATGCAACTGTAATGAACGGCCAGCAGACACCTGCGGTTGGGCAACCCTATACACGGAATGAAGCTGCGTGCCACGACCTGAGTTTCCGGGTTCGCGATTTGAATTTGTGGTATGGCAAAAACCAAGCGTTGAATAATCTGAATATTGATCTTTTTCAGAAAAACGTGACGGCGCTGATTGGCCCTTCGGGGTGTGGTAAGTCAACGTTTTTGCGCTGCTTGAATCGGATGAACGACCTCATTCCCAGCGTACGAACCGCAGGCTTGGTCGAGATGGACGGGCTGGACGTTAACGCGCCTAAGATGGATGAAGTGGCGCTGCGCCGCCGGGTGGGCATGGTGTTCCAAAAGCCTAATCCGTTTCCTAAGTCGATCTTTGAAAATATCGCTTACGCACCACGCATGCATGATTTGGTCAGCCGTAAAGTTGAGCAGGAAGAGTTGGTTGAAAAAGCGCTGCGCGACGCCGGGTTGTGGAACGAAGTGAAAGACAAGCTGCATGAGCCAGGCACCTCTCTCTCCGGTGGTCAGCAGCAGCGGTTGTGTATTGCCCGCGCTATTGCGGTTCAGCCTGATGTGATTTTGATGGATGAGCCAACCTCAGCGCTTGACCCTATTTCGACCGCCACCATCGAAGATTTGATGGACAAGCTGAAAGAGAAATTCACCATTATTACCGTGACGCATAATATGCAGCAGGCGGCGCGAGTGGCGGACTACACGGCGTTCTTCCACCTGGGAGAAATCATTGAGTACAACGACACTAAAGTGATGTTCTCAACCCCGGCACAGAAGAAGACCGAGGACTATATCTCTGGTCGTTATGGTTAATTAATACACACTAATTAATGCTTACTACACAGGCTTACTACAAAGTGGCGGGCCTGTTTGCTAGTAAGCATTTTTTTAAGCATGTATATATGTTTTAACGTATATAGGCGTTATGCTTTCTCTTAATAGATTGTGTAACGGTTAGCTTAGGAGGCACTCATGGCACTACGCATTGGCATTAACGGCTTTGGGCGGATTGGGCGTTTGGCACTGCGCAGTTTGTGGGGGCAGGTCGACGCGGGTGCGGTAGAAATAACGCGCATTAACGACCCGGGCGGCGATGCGGCAACCTTTGCACACCTGCTGGAGTTTGATTCAGTTCACGGGCGCTGGGCACCAGGGAAGGGCATCTCGGCAACCGATGACGCTATCGTTCTCGATGGAAAATCTGTCGCCTTTAGCGCTAATAAAGCAATTGCCGATAGCGACTGGTCGAACTGCGATATCGTCATTGAGTGCTCTGGGGTAATGAAAACCACCGATAAACTGCAGGCGTATCTTGCTCAAGGTGTCGTCCGTGTGGTGGTGAGTGCGCCTATGAAAGAGGCGAGCGTGCTTAATGTGGTGGTGGGGGTGAACGATCACCTTTACGATCCTGCCCAACATAAGATCGTCACCGCTGCCAGTTGCACCACCAACTGCCTGGCACCGGTGGTCAAAGTCATTCAGAAAACCTTTGGTATCCGCCATGGTTCAATGACCACGGTGCACGACATTACCAATACCCAAACAATTCTAGATGCCCCGCATAAAGATCTGCGCCGGGCACGTGCCTGCGGTATGAGCCTGATTCCCACCACGACCGGTTCAGCGAAAGCTATCACCGCTATTTTTCCTGAGCTAGAAGGCAAGCTAAACGGTCATGCGATTCGTGTACCCCTGGCGAATGCTTCGCTCACTGATATGGTGTTCGAGCTTGAGCGTAAAGTGAGTGTCGAAGAGGTTAATCAGGCGCTAAAAGCCGCCGCTGATGGCGAACTTGCCGGGATTTTGGGCTATGAAGAGCGCCCGCTAGTGTCGATTGATTACCGCACCGACCCGCGCAGCTCAATCATTGATGCGCTCTCCACCATGGTGGTCAACGGCACTCAGCTAAAGCTCTACGCCTGGTATGACAACGAGTGGGGCTACGCTAATCGAACCGCTGAGTTAGCGCTAATGGTAGGCAGCGGGCAGGTCGATCGTGGCTGAATCGATGCTGCAAAGGGTAAAGGCGCTACCTTTCGAGGTGCGCCAATATATGCTGATTACCGGTAACTACTGGGCGTTCACGGTAACCGACGGCGCGCTGCGCATGCTGGTGGTCATGCACTTCCACCAATTGGGCTACTCGCCGTTAGAAATTGCCATGCTGTTTCTGTTTTACGAAGCTTTTGGCGTGGTGACTAATCTGGTAGGCGGCTGGTTGGGCGCGCGGTTGGGGCTTAACCGCACCATGAATGTGGGGCTTGGACTGCAAATTATCGCCCTCGCCATGTTGATGGTGCCCGCTAGCTTGCTGACAGTTGCTTGGGTGATGGCCGCTCAGGCGCTATCGGGGATCGCCAAAGACCTCAACAAGATGAGCGCTAAAAGTGCGGTTAAGGTGCTGGTGCCTAAAGAGAGCGCCAACGCCAATAGCTCGCTCTACCGCTGGGTAGCGATGCTGACCGGCTCTAAAAATGCGCTAAAAGGGCTGGGCTTTTTTGTCGGCGGCCTGCTTTTAACATTGATTGGCTTCCAGGCCGCTGTATTCGTGATGGCGGTAATGCTTGGTGGCGTGTTACTGCTTTCACTGTTGAGGCTTAAGGCGGATTTAGGCCGCCAAAAAGTAAAGCCCAAGTTCTCCGAAATCTTCTCAAAATCGCGTGCTATTAACGTGCTCTCCGCGGCGCGCTTTTGCCTGTTTTCGGCACGAGATGTGTGGTTTGTGGTGGCACTGCCGGTGTTTTTATACGATCAACACGGTTGGACACACTGGACAGTGGGTGGGCTGTTAGCGGTATGGGTTATCGGTTATGGCGGGGTGCAAACTCAGGCACCTAAATTAACCCGCCTGATCAAAGGCGATGCGCGGGCGCTTACCGCCGGCTGGGCGGCGGCATTGGCCGTGCTGGCGATTGTGTTGGCGATGCTGCCCTTGACGCAGGTAGGCTGGTTGGTCGTCGGCTTGCTCGCCTTTGGCGTACTGTTTGCGATTAACTCCAGCTGGCACAGCTATTTGATTGTGCACTATGCTCGCGCTGACGGCGTCTCCATGGATGTCGGTTTCTATTATATGGCCAATGCCATGGGGCGTTTAGTGGGCACGCTACTGTCGGGCTGGCTATATATGGCATATGGGCTGAGCGCCTGCCTGTGGGTATCAGCAGCCTTAGTGGCTGCCAGCGCATTGATGGCCCTAGCGTTGCCTAAGCAAGTTGCATGATCCGCGCTTCGCCCAGGCAAGGGCTATGCAAGCCTTGGCGCCGCTGCTGTTTGGCCTATTGATAGAGCGCAATGGCGTTGGGGTGCTATGGCTAACCACTGGATGAATGCTAATGGCTTTTTGGCGTTACTGGTTATTCGTGTAGCCCGATTGCAGGTGGTAAACCATCTACATAGAGGTGGCGTAACTTCCAAAACCCTTCAATTTCAACGCGTAGTCCCTGCCCGACAAGCGTTGGGTCAATAAAGATCGATATACCTTGATAGTGGTAGTGCTGATAGCGCGAAGCATCTAGGGGTTCGTTTGCCTCGGCGACGGCAATATTGGCAAGCCCTCCGCAGCAGCCATGCTTAGGGGAGAGGCGGATGGTGACGACTCCGCCTTGCTGCTTGATAAAGTCTAATGCGTTGCCACCTAGCTCAATCACACTGTCCATAGCCTATCCCAGTTACGCCATTAATGGGCTGGATAGTAAACGATCTCACCATCCTCTTTCGTAAATTGGGGAATTGGACGCTGTTTCGCGACGTCCCGCAGTTGGGGTTGTGATAAATAGTGACGAGCATGGTGGCCTCGCGATTGTTTTAGCTGTTTTCTTTAGCTACTTTCACTGCCTGGCGCGTTGCGCTGTGAAGGCGCGGTTTTAAAAGCGGGCGATACCCGTGTCGGATCCACCTGTTTTTTATAGCTAGCAGCAGCTTCTGCCCACCACATTAATTGACCTAAGGTGCGGCCAAAATAACTTTCCCAGCGCTCTTGTTCATGGGCAAACTGCCCATCCTCGTTTAGCGCTTCCTGGGCTTTGGGTATATGAATCATCGCCGACACCGGAAGGCAGCCAAGCTCCGAGAGAAACGCGCGCATGGCAACACCGGCGCGCACGCCGCCCCACTGACCCATTGAGTAGGTCACGATGGCGCTGGGCTTAAACGCAAACAACGAAGCTCCAAAATGGTTAAGCAGATGGCTAAGGGCTGGGCTCATGGAGTGATTATATTCTGGACTGACCATCACATAGCCATCGGCCGCGGCGATTTTATCAGCCAGCTCTGCTAAGTCCTCCGGCGCATCGTTTTTTGCGTAAGCAAAATGCGGCTTAAACGGATCGCTTATGTTTAGCGCTAGCGGATCAATAATCTCCGCCGCTGTATGAGGGAGCGATGAAAGCAAGCGCTCGCACGCTTTTGCGACCCGCTCGCCAAGGCGAGCAGGTGAAGGTGGTCTACTGGTTCGGGTTGAACCCAGAAATACCAAATAGTGAGCCATAGCGCTTACTCCTGATTAATGAGCGTCTGCCGGAAAATGATGACGAGTTTTATTGGCAATCCTGACCAGCGCGAGCATTAGCGGTACTTCGACCAATACGCCGACAACAGTGGCTAGCGCAGCGCCCGACTGTAAGCCAAACAGCGCGATAGCCGCTGCTACCGCCAGTTCAAAGAAGTTGCTGGCGCCGATCATCGCCCCCGGTGCGGCAATGTTATGTGGCAACCGCCAGGCTTTAGCCCAGCCATAGGCAATAAAGAAGATCAGAAACGTTTGAATAATCAGCGGTATCGCGATTAACACGATATGCAGCGGATTAGTGAGAATGACCTCGCCTTGGAAGGCGAATAGCAGTACCAGGGTAATGATCAAGCCAATCGGGGTGATAGGGCCAACGCGCTTCATAAACACGTTGTCGTACCACTCGTTGCCGTGCTTTTTAATCAAGCTTTGCCGCGTGATATAACCCGCCGCCAGGGGTATCACAATGTACAGCACCACTGACAGGGCGACCGTGTCCCAGGGTACTTGAATATTGGAAATGCCCAGCAGAAAGACCACGATGGGTGCAAAGGCAAACAGCATAATCAGATCGTTAAGCGCCACTTGCACCAGGGTGTAGGCGGCATCGCCGCGGGTCAGGTAGCTCCACACAAACACCATGGCGGTACACGGCGCTGCGCCCAGCAGAATGGCACCGGCTAGATACTGACTGGCTAGCTCGGCGGGAATTAACGGTCGAAAGATCACCATCAGAAATAGCCAAGAGATGGCGAACATAGTGAAAGGTTTGATCAACCAATTCACGGAGGTAGTAATGATCAACCCTTTGGGCTGTCGACGCACGCCCAGTAGCGAGGTGAAGTCAATTTGCGCCATCATGGGGAAAATCATTGCCCAGATAAGTATCGCCACTGGAATCGACACCTGCGCCACTTCAAAGCGTGACAGCGTTTCCGGTACCGCTGGGATAAATTGCCCGACCAGGATGCCGACCACAATGGCGAGTGCTACCCATAGCGTGAGGTAGCGCTCAAACACGCCCATGCCTTCGGCGGTGGAGGGTGATGCGTTGTCATTTAGTGCTGGCATGTGAGGCTCCTATTAGATGGCGCGTTGATTAACCCGTTTGGAGACTTCTTCGGCGCTCTCTTTACGCTTCGAATAACGATCCGTCAGTACGTCGTTGCGGTCACGCACTAGTAAGGTGAATTTCACCAGCTCTTCCATGACATCCACGATCCGGTCATAAAACGGTGAAGGCTTCATCCGGTTTTTATCATCAAACTCCATAAAGGCTTTGGGTACCGAAGACTGATTGGGAATCGTCAGCATACGCATCCAACGCCCCAAGATACGTAGCTGGTTGACCGTATTGAAGGACTGCGAACCGCCGCAGACCTGCATGACGGCCAATGTCTTACCCTGAGTAGGGCGGACGCCACCCAAGGCAAGCGGTATCCAGTCTATTTGCGCCTTCATAATGCCGGTCATTGCGCCGTGGCGCTCGGGGGAGCACCACACCATCCCCTCTGACCATTGGGCCAATTGGCGTAGCTCATCGACTTTGGGGTGACTGGCATCTTCAGCATCCGGTAATGGTAGCCCTTTGGGGTCAAAGACTCTTGTTTCTGCGCCCATGGCATTGAGCAAGCGTGCGGCTTCCTCAACCGCTAATCGGCTGAAAGAGCGCTCACGCAGAGAGCCGTATAGCAGCAATATTTTTGGTGCGTGTTCACTGCTATGTGGAATACCCAGCCGTTCGCTGCTGGGCGGTTCAAAGAGTTCAGCATCTATATTAGGCAGATCATCCAGGTCGGAAAAATCAGTCAGTGAGGTCATCGCGGTTTACTCGGATTGTGTCTTAATAGCTTGATGATTCCATCATATATGTTTTTTCGTATATTTCTAGGTCAACTGTGTACCTGCAATATTGCCGTCATGAACCCGGCGTAGAGTGGCAGCCACTAACTACATAAGAGGCTGTTTATTTATGACGAAGCGCCGCGTGTTGTTCCTCTGCAATGCTAACTCTGCACGGTCTCTGATGGGGGAGGCGTTGCTTCGCCATTTGGCAGATGATCGTTTTGAAGCGTTTAGCGCCGGTTCTGAGCCGGATGAGCCCCATGCATTGACGCTTGAAGCGTTGCGCAAACACGGACTTCCCACCGAGGGCTTGCGCAGTAAGTCGTTGGATGAGTTTGAAAGCGAAACCTTCGATTTTGTCATTGTGCTATGCGACAAAGCCCAGCAAGCCTGCCGCGATTGGCAGGGGGAGGCGGACGAAGTTCTATCCTGGGATATTCGTGACCCTCGCTTGATCGGCAAGTCAGATGCTTATGAGCAGGCATTATTAGAGATTCGTCGGCGCCTGCAGCTCTGGCTGCCCCTCCACACATCTGTTTAATCTTACTGAAAGGGGCGGGTCGAGATGAAATGGATTAATAACTTAAGCGTCAAGGCAAGTTGGACGCTCGTATTAGTGGCCTTTAGCGGCCTTGTGGTTGTCATTGGCGCACTGGGTTTGTTCGCCAATCATTTTGGCCGTGAAGCATTCACATCGCTTCATGAACGGGATATGGCGCAAATTAGCAACCTGGATAGCGCCTACTCCCAGCTCTTGCGTGCGCGTATTCAGATGAATCGTGCGGCTGAGTTAATTCGTACTCCGTCGTTCGATCGACCTGACCCTCTGATAGAGGAAGCCCAGCGGTTGCTTGACGCGGCGACCGAGAATTTCAATCAGTTCACAGCCAGTGACTTTGATCAAGATCAGCAGGCGTTTGTCGATCAGTTAGCGTCGGACTTTCAATCATTCGTTAACAATAATCTCAGCCTTCAAATGATGATGCTTGAAGAGCGCGACGTATCTGGTTTTTTCTCGGGTGAGTCGCGAGTGGATGATAGTAGTCAGCACTTTGTGGCTAGCGCCGAGGCTTTTTTAGACGCTTCCGCTCAGCGGGGTAACGCCTTACTTATGCGCTTTGAACAGGTCTCCTCGCTACTTTTTTGGGGTGTGATTGCAGCGCTTGGTGCTGCGCTGTTGGTAGTGACGGTCGTGGTGTGGGGCGTGCGTAAAAACGTGCTTCGCCCATTGAAGACGATCACTGGGCACTTCCAGCGCATCGCTAACGGTGACCTGTCGGCGCCGGTAACGGCGCACTCAACCAATGAAATTGGTCAGCTATTTAGTGAGCTGGATAAGATGCAGCACTCTTTGACGGCCACGGTTAATCGACTTAATGCGAGTAGCCAGCAGGTATATAGCAATAGTCAGGAAATGACCGAGCAGAACCAGCTTTTAGCAAGCCAAACCGACACTCAAGTGTCAGCTTTGCAGCAGATGGCGGCGAGCTTGGAACAGCTAACCGCCACGGTGAATCAGAATGCTGAAAGTGCGGCCCACGTTAATCGGTCAACGGCGGATGTGTCCCATAAAGCACGGCAGGGTGATGAGGTAATTACCCAGTTTATCGCCACCATGGATGCGATAAATAATCACTCCGAAGAGATCCAAAGCATTATTCGCATGATTGAAAGCATTGCTTTCCAAACCAATATTTTAGCGCTCAATGCATCGGTTGAGGCTGCGCGTGCCGGTGAGCACGGTCGTGGGTTTGCGGTGGTCGCCAATGAGGTGCGTGCGCTGGCAACGCGCAGTGCCAGTGCCGCCAGCGATATTCGCTCGCGCATCGAAGCGTCGAGTGCGAGTGTCCAGCAAGGTAGCGTATTGTCTCAGCAGGCTGGTGAACATACACGGGCGATTATGCAGGCGGCGAGTAATGTGGACACGCTGATGACGCAAATTACCCATGCTTCTGAAGAGCAGCGGCGAGGCATTGAGGAGGTCAATCAGGCGGTTACCCAAATCGATACCACCACCCAAGACACCATGCGCTTAGTCAATCAGGCGGCCCAGAGCGCAGAGGTGTTATCCCAGGAAGCCTTGCAAATGCGTGAGTATGCCGGCCAGTTCAGTGTTGCTGGTGAGGTGGTAGAAGCAGGCCGACATAATGCCAAGGATAATGACGTCGAATATCCCGAATGGGAGCAGCTTAGCCAAGATGGATCAGCCATAGCACGGCCCCTAAAGAGTGAGCGTAAAGCTCGCTTGCTGGCCGCTTCATAGAATCAACCACTGGTTGGGCTTAACGCCCTGGCTGAAACCCTGCCAGGGCGTTAAACGAAATTATTTAACCCAGGAAATCTCTGACTAATCGATTAGCTCGACGGCGACAGCCGTTGCCTCGCCACCGCCAATGCATAAGCTGGCAATGCCGCGTTTGCCGCCTTTAGTGCGCAGGGCATGAATGAGCGTGGCGATGATGCGTGAGCCGGTAGAGCCAATCGGGTGTCCTTGGGCGCAGGCGCCGCCAAACACATTGACTTTGTCGTGGGGCAGGCCCAAGTCATCCATGGCCATCAGTGTCACCACCGCAAAGGCTTCGTTAATCTCGAATAGGTCTACGTCATTCACGCCCCAATCGAGCTTTTTCATCAGCTTTTCAATCGCACCCACTGGCGCGATGGTGAACTCGCTGGGGTGTCGAGAGTGAGTCGTGTGGCCTAGCATACGCGCTAGCGGTTTAATGCCTTGCTGGTCTGCAGCTTCCTGACTCGCCAAGATAAGTGCCGAAGCGCCATCGGAAATTGAGCTGGCGTTAGCGGCAGTAATCGTACCGTCTTTGGCAAAGGCGGGGCGCAGCTGGCGGATTTTATCGAGCTTAGCTTGGAAGGGCTGCTCATCGTGTTCGACAAGGATTTCGCCCTGACGAGAGGTGACCATCACCGGCGCCATCTCTGCGCTTAGGTGGCCCGCGTTGGTGGCAGCCATGGCGCGCTCAAGGGACGCAATAGCAAAATCATCCAGGCGCTCCCGTGTGTAGCCACGCTCAGTAGCCACATCCTGGGCAAACACGCCCATTAATTTGCCGGTTTCGGCGTCTTCCAGCCCATCCAAAAACATATGGTCTTTAAGCTCGCCGTGCCCCAGTCGATAGCCACCCCGCGCCTTGGTAAGCACGTGAGGGGCGTTAGACATGGACTCCATGCCGCCAGCCAGCAAAATATTGCCACTTCCCGCCTTGATTAAATCGTGGGCAAGCATCGTGGCCTTCATGCCCGAGCCGCACAGCTTGTTGATAGTGGTGGCACCATTGGCATCTGGAATGCCGGCTTGGCGCATTGCCTGCCGCGCTGGGCCCTGCTTCACACCGGCGGGCAGTACACAGCCCATAATGCCCTCGGTGATTAGGGCTGGGTCAATTCCCGCCTCTTCAATGGCCGCTTTAATGGCGACCGCGCCAAGCTGTGGGGCTGTCTTATTTGCCAGGCTGCCCATCATGCCGCCCATCGGCGTGCGTTTGGCAGCGAGAAATACAACATCGGTGGCGTTGCTCATGGCCAGTCTCCTTCAGGATTATTGTGATTATCATGTCAAGTGGTGGTTGATACGTTGACCCGTAGGCGGTGCTGTGGTTCTCTCCAAAGTAACCAAGCAAGCGCTAGTGTAAATAACATGAATGTAATGAATGCATCCCCTCGCCGCAAGGAACTGACGCGCCTCGCTGCTCAGCTATTCGTCCAAGAGGGCTTTGATCGCACGACGGTGCGCATGCTGGCGCAGGAAATGGGTATTAAGTCCGGTAGCTTGTTTCATCATTTTAAAGATAAGCAGGAAATCCTCGCTGCGGTCATTGAAGAGGGCACTCAAAATGCCTTAATGATTGCGCGAAAAGCGCTGGACGAGTGCTCTGCAGAGCCTGAAGTGCGGCTGCGCGTTATGGCACGTGCCCATCTCGAAACCCTCTTTACCGATCGCAATGCCCATGTGGTGGCACTCTTTGAGTGGCGTCGACTCGACCCAGCAGCCAGTGCTCATTTGAGCCACTTGCGTGATGCTTACGAGGCGCTGTGGGTCGCTGTTATTGATGATGCTTTGGAAGCTGGCTTGATCCATGGCGACCGTTTTCTTGTCTCGCGTTTTGTTTTGGGGGCGCTGAACTGGACAGTGCGCTGGTACGACCCCAACGGGCCACGCTCGCCTGATGACCTCGCTGACGAGCTGGTCGCCATGATTATGCCCACGTCTGCTTAATACTCCGATAACAGCCTCGACCAACGTCTAACGTTACAGCTTATATCAGTGCTTGCTCTCTGAGTCGTTTGCTTTTAGCGTTGCTATTATCTTTTAGCTTACGTTAACGTCAACGGATAAATATAACAACACTGCTTGCGCTTATTCTCACTACGAGCTCATTTCCAATAACATAAGAGAGCCATCATGACAGCGACATCACAATCACTGCCCGACTACCATCACTACCTCGATAACTTTTCCGTGGATAGCGTTATCGCCCGTCTGGATGACCACCAAGACAGTCTGCTAAATGCCTTTGAGGCCTGCTGTGGGCGTCATGTGCGCTCTGGCCGCGGCGATGTGCTGGCGTTGGTTCAAGAAGACTCTCAAGGCGATATGCATACACTGAGCTACGCCGAGCTAGATGAGCAGAGTGCAAAGTTGGCAGGGTGGTTTCAGTCCCAAGGGTTGAGTCAAGGCGACCGCATTGCCTGCATGCTGCCACGCACACCACAGTTACTGGTTGCGGTCTTAGCAACATGGCGTATTGGTGCGGTTTATCAGCCCCTGTTTACTGCCTTTGGCCCCGATGCGGTGGACTATCGGCTAGGCCGTGCTGGCACCAAATTGGTGATTACGGATCACGCTAACCGCTATAAATTCGATGGCCTTAGCCAATGCCCGCCGGTATTGGCGGTGGGTGGGGCGACCAGTGAGCATGCTGAGGATCACGACTGGCAGGCGGCGTTGACGCATACGTCAATGAGCGGCAAGCCGCCGAGGCTAGCGCCTGAAGCGCCATTTCTGCAAATGTTTACCTCTGGCACCGTAGGCAAGCCGAAAGGCGTTGCCGTTCCATTGGCAGGGATGACCGCTTTTGCGATCTATATGGAGCTGGCCATTGATCTGCGTGACGATGACCGCTTCTGGAATATGGCCGACCCCGGTTGGGCTTATGGTCTCTATTATGCGATTGCCGGGCCTTTACTGCTTGGAGTGACGACGCATTTTTGTGAGGCAGGGTTTAGCGCCGAAGGGGCACTGGCGTTTATGAAGCGCCACCACATTACTAATTTCGCTGCCGCCCCCACCGCCTACCGGCTGATGAAGGCGTCAGGTCTGTTTGATGACGCCCATGAAACGCTTGAGCTGCGTGCGGCTAGCTCGGCGGGTGAACCTCTAAATACTGAAGTAGTGACCTGGGTCGAGAAGTCGTTGGGTTGCCCGGTTATGGATCATTATGGCCAGACCGAAACCGGCATGACGTGCAACAACCACCATGCCCTTGACCATCTCAAGCATGTGGGCGCAATGGGCGTGCCGATGCCGGGTTATCGCCTGGCGATTTTGGACGCGGAGTATAAAGAGCTGCCTGCCGGTGAACCGGGTGTCCTCGCCGTCGATATCAAGAACTCCCCGGCGCACTTTTTTCAGGGCTACACCTGGCAAGAGAAGAACCCCTTTGTGGAAGGTTATTACCTGACAGGCGACGTGGTTATTCGTAATGAAGACGGTACCTTTCAATTTGCCGGGCGTGACGACGACATTATTACCACCGCGGGTTACCGGGTGGGGCCAACGGACGTAGAGAATAGTGTGATGACGCATCCTGCGGTCGCCGAGTCAGCGGCAGTGGGGCAGCCTGATGAGATCCGCGGCGAGGTCATCAAGTCCTATATCGTGCTCCGCGAAGGCTATGAGGCCAGTGACGAGCTGGCTGATGAAATCAAACAGCGAGTGCGTGAGCGGCTTTCGACCCACGCTTTTCCGCGCATTATTGAGTTTGTCGATGAGTTGCCTAAAACCCCCAGCGGCAAGATTCAGCGCTTTAAATTACGTGCCCAGGCCGTAGAAGAATCCAAAGCAAGTGAATAGCCAAGTGAAATGAAAAGACGAGCAAATAAAGCCACCATTATATATAGCAACCATCCATTACAGCCTTGGGGAATACGGAAATGCAGGTTAAGGAGAGTACGTTTTTAATTACCGGGGCTGCCTCTGGTCTTGGGGCGGCTACCGCTGAGCGCTTAGTCGCTGCAGGCGCTCGCGTCGTGTTATGCGACTTAAACGACAGTGTCAATGCCCATGCCCAGCAGTTAGGGTCAAACGCGCGCGCCATTCTGGCGGATATTACCTCGGGTGAGCAGATGCAGCAGGCCGTAGATGCGGCGGTAGCGCTGGGTGGCGAGCGCGGGCTTTCAGGCGTGGTTCACTGCGCGGGTGTGGTTAGCGTGGCTAAGCTGGTTGATCGTGAAGGCAGCCCGGCTGACTTAGAAAGCTATATGAAAACGATCAATATAAACCTGGTAGGCACTTTTAACGTCATGCGACTTGCGGCTGCTGCCATGGCTAAAAACGCGCCTAATGAGAGTGGTGAGCGTGGGGTGATCATTAATACCGCGTCCATTGCTGCTTTTGATGGGCAGGTGGGGCAGTGCGCTTATAGTGCCTCTAAAGCGGGTGTTGTGGGTATGAGTTTGCCAGCGGCGCGGGAATTGTCGCGTCATGCTATTCGGGTAATGGCCATCGCCCCTGGCGTATTTGAAACGCCGATGATGAGCGAAATTCCTGACGAGGCGGCCCAGGCGCTAGCGGCGGCGGTGCCTTTTCCTAAGCGTTTAGGTAAGCCAGACGAGTTTGCTCAATTAGCCGAACAGATTATTACCAACCCCATGCTCAATGGCGAACTGATCCGCTTAGACGGTGGCATTCGCATGCAGTAAGTCGGTGGCAAGTAGGTAAAAGAAAAATAAAACAACTCGTCGGCTTTTGGCTGGCGAGTTTTTTATTATTTGCACCAGGGGGTTATTGGTTGGGCGACCAAAGTTCTAGGGTGTTTTTAAGCTAAATTCAAACGCCCGCTTGACTCTGGGGGGCGCTCGCGCTAATTTTCAAACATGTGTTTGAAAGCTCTCTGCCATTAAGAGTTGCTTGGCTTTCAATCCCCCTTTCTTAGGAGAAGTGCGATGCCCAGCTATCAGGCCCCTATTCGTGATATGCGTTTCGTTATGGACGAGATGCTTGACTACCCTGCTCACTACGCGCGCCTGCCAAGCGGTGACGATGCGTCGCCAGATGTTGTCAGCGCTATTTTGGAAGAGGGGGCACGCTTCGCCCGCGACGTACTGCTGCCGATCAATCAGAGTGGCGATGAAGAAGGGTGCCTACTGGAAGGGGGCGAGGTCAAAGCGCCTAACGGTTTCAAAGAGGCCTATCAGCAGTACGTAGAGGGTGGTTGGCCGAGTCTGGCCGCCGATCCTGCTCATGGTGGTCAAGGGCTGCCGCCTTCATTGGCGATGCTGCTGTCAGAAATGATCTGCGCCACTAACTTGGCGTGGGGCATGTACCCAGGGCTCTCCCATGGTGCAGCGGATGCATTGCGCCACCATGGCACCGATGAGCAGAAGGCAACGTACCTTACCAAGCTGGTAGAAGGGGTATGGACCGGCACCATGTGCCTAACCGAGCCGCATTGCGGTACTGACCTCGGATTGATCAAGACGCGGGCAGTGCCCGTCGATGGCGATGCCTATGCGATTACCGGTACCAAAATCTTTATCTCCGCCGGTGAGCATAATCTGGCTGAAAATATCGTCCATTTGGTATTGGCAAAACTGCCCGGCGCACCGGAAGGCTCTAAAGGTATTTCGCTATTTGTAGTGCCCAAGTTCTTGCCTGATGCTCAAGGTAATGTGGGTGAGCGTAATGGCGTCACCTGTGGTTCGCTTGAGCACAAAATGGGCATTCATGGTAATGCCACCTGCGTGATGAACTTCGATGGCGCAACCGGTTACTTAGTAGGGCCGCCCAATAAAGGACTGGCGTGCATGTTCACCATGATGAACGCAGCGCGTCTCGGGGTGGGTATTCAAGGGCTGGGTTTAATTGAAGCCAGTTTTCAGAATTCATTGAGTTATGCCCGTGACCGGTTACAGATGCGCGGCTTATCGGGCAAGCAGGCTCCTGAAAAGCCCGCTGATCCGATTATCGTCCACCCTGATGTGCGCCGCATGCTGCTGACCCAGAAAGCCTTCGCCGAAGGCGGGCGTATGTTGGTGCTTTATACCGCGCAAATGCTCGATGTGGTGGAGCATGGTGAGCCGGGTGAAGAGCGAGATCACGCCGAAACCCTGCTTGGCTTGCTAACCCCTATTGTTAAGGCTTTCCTGACCGAAGTTGGTTTTGAAAGCACCAACGAGGGCGTGCAGATCTACGGTGGTCATGGCTTCATTAAAGAGTGGGGCATGGAGCAACTGGTACGCGATGCTCGTATTACTCGACTCTATGAAGGTACTACCGGTATCCAGGCGCTTGATCTGCTGGGTCGTAAAGTACTCATGAGTCAGGGGGAATCGCTGAAGGTATTCACCAAAGAGATCCATAAGTTCTGTAAAGCTGAAGCCGACAACCCTGCGCTAAAAGAGTTTGTTGTGCCGCTCGCCAAGCTGAATGCTGAGTGGGGTGAGCTGACCATGGGCGTGGGTATGAAGGCAATGCAAGACCGTGAAGAAGTAGGTGCGGCGAGTGTTGATTACCTTATGTACTCAGGCTACGTCACCCTGGCGTACCTGTTTGCTCGCGCGGCCAAGCAGGCGTCTGTTTCTCTAGAAGGTGACGATAAGGCCTTCTACGCCGCTAAATTGAATACCGCTCGCTTCTACTACCAGCGGATATTGCCGCGCACCAAGGCTCATGCACAGATGATACAAGCAGGGGCTTCCAGCCTGATGGCCATCTCCAGCGAAGATTTTGGTCTGGGATTTGAAATTTAATTAACGGCTAAAATGTGAAAAGAGCACTCTCTGGTCAGGCGTTCTGATCGGTGGTTTGCGGCAGAAGGGTAGCCTTCTGCCGCTTTTTTATACGCAATAACTTCTTTTACTTGCTATCTTATTAGTCAGGCCTTAAAGTACGCATCCGCTGCCGGGGACGCCAAGCGTTACCAGCGGTGAATGAAGTGTAAAAGCTTCGGTTTGTCAGGTAGTTAGTGCTTTTACGAAAGCCAGGTTTTGGATGTGGTCAGGTTTGCATCGAAAACAACGCCCTTGACAACCACCAGGAAATGCGTAGAATACGCCTTCCTCGCTGAGGCAAGCCAAGTCAACGGCAGCCCGGTTGCTTTCACAGCAACCTAACAGCGAAACAGCTCTTTAACAATTTGATCAGGTAATTCATGTGGGCGCTTGCTGAGGTTGGTGACAAATCACCCAATATCAAGGCAAGCGACTCAAGCAATAAGGTTTTAAAGGATTCGTCCTTTGGAATCTGTTTTGAATGAATTCGTTTGAACCTTGAGCCAAGTTTGGTTCGCTTCTGTCGCTCTAGGGTGGCAGGTAAGAACCGCATAGATCTTAAACTGAAGAGTTTGATCATGGCTCAGATTGAACGCTGGCGGCAGGCCTAACACATGCAAGTCGAGCGGTAACAGATCTAGCTTGCTAGATGCTGACGAGCGGCGGACGGGTGAGTAATGCATAGGAATCTGCCCGGTAGTGGGGGATAACCTGGGGAAACCCAGGCTAATACCGCATACGTCCTACGGGAGAAAGGGGGCTCCGGCTCCCGCTATTGGATGAGCCTATGTCGGATTAGCTAGTTGGTGAGGTAATGGCTCACCAAGGCAACGATCCGTAGCTGGTCTGAGAGGATGATCAGCCACATCGGGACTGAGACACGGCCCGAACTCCTACGGGAGGCAGCAGTGGGGAATATTGGACAATGGGGGCAACCCTGATCCAGCCATGCCGCGTGTGTGAAGAAGGCCCTCGGGTTGTAAAGCACTTTCAGCGAGGAAGAACGCCTAGTGGTTAATACCCATTAGGAAAGACATCACTCGCAGAAGAAGCACCGGCTAACTCCGTGCCAGCAGCCGCGGTAATACGGAGGGTGCAAGCGTTAATCGGAATTACTGGGCGTAAAGCGCGCGTAGGTGGCTTGATAAGCCGGTTGTGAAAGCCCCGGGCTCAACCTGGGAACGGCATCCGGAACTGTCAGGCTAGAGTGCAGGAGAGGAAGGTAGAATTCCCGGTGTAGCGGTGAAATGCGTAGAGATCGGGAGGAATACCAGTGGCGAAGGCGGCCTTCTGGACTGACACTGACACTGAGGTGCGAAAGCGTGGGTAGCAAACAGGATTAGATACCCTGGTAGTCCACGCCGTAAACGATGTCGACCAGCCGTTGGGTGCCTAGAGCACTTTGTGGCGAAGTTAACGCGATAAGTCGACCGCCTGGGGAGTACGGCCGCAAGGTTAAAACTCAAATGAATTGACGGGGGCCCGCACAAGCGGTGGAGCATGTGGTTTAATTCGATGCAACGCGAAGAACCTTACCTACCCTTGACATCTACAGAAGCCGGAAGAGATTCTGGTGTGCCTTCGGGAACTGTAAGACAGGTGCTGCATGGCTGTCGTCAGCTCGTGTTGTGAAATGTTGGGTTAAGTCCCGTAACGAGCGCAACCCTTGTCCTTATTTGCCAGCGAGTAATGTCGGGAACTCTAAGGAGACTGCCGGTGACAAACCGGAGGAAGGTGGGGACGACGTCAAGTCATCATGGCCCTTACGGGTAGGGCTACACACGTGCTACAATGGCCGGTACAAAGGGCTGCGAGCTCGCGAGAGTCAGCGAATCCCTTAAAGCCGGTCTCAGTCCGGATCGGAGTCTGCAACTCGACTCCGTGAAGTCGGAATCGCTAGTAATCGTGAATCAGAATGTCACGGTGAATACGTTCCCGGGCCTTGTACACACCGCCCGTCACACCATGGGAGTGGACTGCACCAGAAGTGGTTAGCCTAACGCAAGAGGGCGATCACCACGGTGTGGTTCATGACTGGGGTGAAGTCGTAACAAGGTAGCCGTAGGGGAACCTGCGGCTGGATCACCTCCTTAAACGATGCGTCACAGTCGGTAAGCGTCCACAATGAATTACCTGATCAGATAGCTGTTGTATGAGCAGTGATAAGCGAATGCTTTTCTAGCTTAGAAAAAGAAAAAGGTCTTCTTTTTTTAAAGTGAAAAAACGCTTATCACTGCTTATAGCAGTCGCTCTTTAACAATGTATATCATGCTGACAAGAACACTTCGCAAGAAGTGCTTCTTAAATTGTGATACGCGCAAGCGTATCCGGCAAAATGAAACGTGATTATTGCGAACCCCAGACTCCTTCGGGTTATAGGGTCAAGCAATTAAGCGCACACGGTGGATGCCTAGGCAGTCAGAGGCGATGAAAGACGTGGTAGCCTGCGATAAGGTTCGGTGAGGTGGCAACAACCTGTGACCCGGACATTTCTGAATGGGGAAACCCACTGGCCATAAGGTCAGTATCTTACACTGAATACATAGGTGTAAGAGGCGAACCAGGGGAACTGAAACATCTAAGTACCCTGAGGAAAAGAAATCAACCGAGATTCCCCTAGTAGCGGCGAGCGAACGGGGACCAGCCCTTAAGCATGTGAATGATTAGGCGAACAGATTGGGAAGTCTGGCCGTAGCGGGTGATAGCCCCGTAGTCGAAAATCTGATCATGTGAAATCGAGTAGGTCGGGGCACGAGAAACCTTGACTGAAGACGGGGGGACCATCCTCCAAGGCTAAATACTCCTGACTGACCGATAGTGAACCAGTACCGTGAGGGAAAGGCGAAAAGAACCCCGGAGAGGGGAGTGAAATAGATCCTGAAACCGTGTGCGTACAAGCAGTAGGAGCAGACTTGTTCTGTGACTGCGTACCTTTTGTATAATGGGTCAGCGACTTATATTCAGTGGCGAGGTTAACCGTATAGGGGAGCCGTAGGGAAACCGAGTCTTAACTGGGCGACACAGTCGCTGGATATAGACCCGAAACCGAGCGATCTATCCATGAGCAGGGTGAAGGTTGAGTAACATCAACTGGAGGCCCGAACCAGGATCTGTTGAAAAAGATTTGGATGACTTGTGGATCGGAGTGAAAGGCTAATCAAGCTCGGAGATAGCTGGTTCTCCTCGAAAGCTATTTAGGTAGCGCCTCACGTATTACCGCCGGGGGTAGAGCACTGTTTCGGCTAGGGGGTCATCCCGACTTACCAACCCGAGGCAAACTCCGAATACCGGTGAGTAGAGCGTGGGAGACACACGGCGGGTGCTAACGTCCGTCGTGAAAAGGGAAACAACCCAGACCGTCAGCTAAGGTCCCGAAATCCTGGTTAAGTGGGAAACGATGTGGGAAGGCTCAGACAGCTAGGAGGTTGGCTTAGAAGCAGCCATCCTTTAAAGAAAGCGTAATAGCTCACTAGTCGAGTCGGCCTGCGCGGAAGATGTAACGGGGCTAAACCAGGTACCGAAGCTACGGGTGAGTTCATATTTCGATATGGATTCGCGGTAGAGGAGCGTCGTGTAAGCCAATGAAGGTGAATTGAGAAGTTCGCTGGAGGTATCACGAGTGCGAATGCTGACATGAGTAACGATAAAGGGAGTGAAAAACTCCCTCGCCGGAAGACCAAGGGTTTCTGTTCGACGCTAATCGGAGCAGAGTGAGTCGGCCCCTAAGGCGAGGCCGAAAGGCGTAGTCGATGGGAAACGGGTCAATATTCCCGTACCGGACATGGTTGCGATGGGGGGACGAAGAAGGCTAGGTGAGCCAGGCGTTGGTTGTCCTGGTGAAAGTGAGTAGGCTTGGATCTTAGGTAAATCCGGGATCCTTTAAGGCCGAGACACGAGATGAACTGACCACGGTCAGGAAGTCACTGATGCCACGCTTCCAGGAAAAGCCTCTAAGCTTCAGATCATGTGCGACCGTACCCCAAACCGACACAGGTGGTCAGGGTGAGAATCCCAAGGCGCTTGAGAGAACTCGGGTGAAGGAACTAGGCAAAATGGTGCCGTAACTTCGGGAGAAGGCACGCCGGCGTAGGGTGATGAGACTTGCTCTCTAAGCCCGAACCGGTCGAAGATACCAGGTGGCTGCAACTGTTTATTAAAAACACAGCACTCTGCTAACGCGCAAGCGGACGTATAGGGTGTGACGCCTGCCCGGTGCCGGAAGGTTAAATGATGGTGTTAGCCGCAAGGCGAAGCTCTTGATTGAAGCCCCGGTAAACGGCGGCCGTAACTATAACGGTCCTAAGGTAGCGAAATTCCTTGTCGGGTAAGTTCCGACCTGCACGAATGGCGTAATGATGGCCACGCTGTCTCCACCCGAGACTCAGTGAAATTGAAATCGCCGTGAAGATGCGGTGTACCCGCGGCTAGACGGAAAGACCCCGTGAACCTTTACTATAGCTTCACACTGGACGCTGATGTTGCCTGTGTAGGATAGCTGGGAGGCTTTGAAACTCGGACGCCAGTTCGGGCGGAGCCAACCTTGAAATACCAGCCTGGCATCATTGGCGTTCTCACTCAGGTCCGTTATCCGGATCGAGGACAGTGTGTGGTGGGTAGTTTGACTGGGGCGGTCTCCTCCTAAAGAGTAACGGAGGAGCACGAAGGTACCCTCAGCACGGTCGGACATCGTGCATTGAGTGCAAGAGCATAAGGGTGCTTGACTGCGAGACAGACACGTCGAGCAGGTGCGAAAGCAGGTTCTAGTGATCCGGTGGTTCTGTATGGAAGGGCCATCGCTCAACGGATAAAAGGTACTCCGGGGATAACAGGCTGATACCGCCCAAGAGTTCACATCGACGGCGGTGTTTGGCACCTCGATGTCGGCTCATCACATCCTGGGGCTGAAGTCGGTCCCAAGGGTATGGCTGTTCGCCATTTAAAGTGGTACGCGAGCTGGGTTTAGAACGTCGTGAGACAGTTCGGTCCCTATCTGCCGTGGGCGTTGGATGTTTGAGAAGGGCTGCTCCTAGTACGAGAGGACCGGAGTGGACGACCCTCTGGTGTTCCGGTTGTCACGCCAGTGGCATTGCCGGGTAGCTATGGTCGGACGGGATAACCGCTGAAAGCATCTAAGCGGGAAGCCCCCTTCAAGATGAGACATCCCTGAGGCCTAGAGCCTCCTGAAGGGCCCAGCGAGACCAGCTGGTTGATAGGCACGGTGTGGAAGCGCTGCAAGGCGTTGAGCTAACGTGTACTAATGGCCCGTGAGGCTTGACCCTATAACACCCAAGGGGTCTGGTCGTAATGATGACGTTAAGGTTGAGAGATCAACAGAAAGCCGGATACGCAGCATGTGGCCCCAGCGACAGAACGTCAGGGCGGCAGGCAATGAGACGAGCACAATTTAGCCATAGTCAGCATGATGTACATTAACAGTTACGCCTGACGACCATAGCACGCGTGAACCACCTGATCCCTTGCCGAACTCAGAAGTGAAACCGCTTAGCGCCGATGGTAGTGTGGGGTCTCCCCATGCGAGAGTAGGTCATCGTCAGGCACTTATTTAACGAAGAACCCAGCCAACCGGCTGGGTTCTTCGTTTGTGTGGAAGAAAATAAATAGCGCTGGATAAATGCTATGATGCGCCCCAATTAATTAGGTAGCCCACACCGTTTGTGATGGGCGGAATCGAGGTGAAGTGGTGAGTGAAACGGTACCTACATCATGGTTAGTTTACTGCCGTCCTGGGTTTGAGAGTGATGCGCTTGCGGAACTGCAGCATCACGCAGCATTACAGGGCATCCCCTGTGAGTCATCTCATGGGGAAGGGTGGGTAAGCTTAACGCGTGTTGATGGCGAAGCGGTTAATGATTTGCACCGCCAGGCAGCGTTTAAAAAGCTGATTTTCGCACGCCAGAGCTTAGCGGCCTTGCCTGCGCTCACTCTTTCCCGTGACGACCGTCTTACCGCTATCTTGGAACAGGTTAAAGCCAGCCGTTGGAGCTTTGAAGAGATTTGGCATGAAACGCCGGATACCAACGATGGTAAAGCGCTGGCCGGGCTGATTAAGGCACTTACCAAGCCGTTGGAAAGTATGTTGAAAAAACGTGGTGCGTTAAGGCGCAGCGCGGGCGCACGACGTTTACATATTTTCTGGACTGACGGTGATCAAGTGCAGCTGGCGATGAGCTTCCCAGGCAACCGCAGCGATTTGATTAATGGTATTCGTCGGCTGCGCTTTCCCTCTCGTGCGCCTAGCCGCTCAACGCTGAAGTTGGAGGAGGCGTGGCACGAGTTTATTCCTAGGGATGAGTGGGATGTGCGGCTAGCACCGCATATGCAAGCAGCTGACTTAGGGGCCGCTCCAGGAGGTTGGACGTGGCAGTTGGTTCAGCGCGGCATGTACGTGTATGCCATCGATAATGGCCCAATGGAATCACAGTTGATGAAGACTGGGCAGATTGATCATCTCAAAGAGGATGGCTTTACCTGGGAGCCACCACAACGTCTAGACTGGCTGGTGTGCGATATTGTTGATAAACCAGTGAGAGTGCTAGCCATGGTGGAGCGATGGCTGATTCGTAAATGGTGCAAAGAGGCGATCTTTAACCTCAAGTTGCCCATGAAAAAGCGCTGGGATGAGGTAACTCGTTGTCTAACGGCGTTGGAAGAGTCGCTGGAAAAAGCGGGTGTGCATGCCAACGTATCATGCCGTCACCTCTATCACGATAGGGAAGAGGTAACGGTGCATGTGAGACTTAGGGATTAACGCTAGTAAAACCTCATGTTCAATAGCCTGGCTCGTAAATTCGGATAGTTTCATCTTCGGTTAACAGCGGTAAAATACGCTGCATGGCCATTGTCCGCGCTTCGCTTGAGTGCCACTCCTTCCAAGCGCGGAGGTCACGCCATTTGGTAATCATCAGTCGGCGATCGGTATGACCCAGTTCTACCAATGTTTCACCACTGATAAAGCCCCTTACGCCTAGAGAAACGCGCATTGCCTCCCGCGCTGCTTGCTCAAATTCTTCTTCAAGACCGGGCATAATTCGCCGTTCGATGATAACTTTAATCATACTTTCTGTTTCCTACATCGAGGATATTGATGGCTGATAATACGGGTACGTTACCCAACGTTGATGCGGTATTGGACACCACAGGACTTTACTGCCCAGAGCCGATTATGCTGATGCATAACAAAGTGCGCGACATGAGGCCAGGCCAAGTGCTCAAAGTGATTGCCACTGACCCAGCCACCACGCGAGATGTCCCCAAGTTTTGTCAGTTCTTAGGGCACGAATTGCTTGAGCAGGACACCGCCTCTGAGAATAACTACCTCTACTTTATTCGTTTAGCATAACCCGTTGAGCTAGCCCTTAAGATAGCCCTTCGAAATAGCCGAGAACCCATGCGAGGCTCAAATCAAAATCAACTCATTGATGTTGGCCTCGCTCACAAAGCGACGTTAAGGCACTCGGTTAATCACTGGCCACAACCATCATGGCTAGCGCATCAAGTGTCTCTGGATCTTCTTCCAGAATGCGGTTGGCGATATGGCGCTGGAAAAAGTAAACGGTTTGATGGCGGGTATGAGCGCTGTAGAGGCACTTATCCCCTAACAAAATCGGCGTCATCGCCGCTTTGTTCTCGTCGGCAAGGAGCGCGTCAAGGCTACCGTCGCTGTAGAGACGCCAGCCGTAAACGGGCTTCATATGCCAGGGTGAATCGGGGTGATTCATACACAGTGCGTGGGTGCCCAGAGTATCGGGGATTTGCTGAATAAGGGTGACTTCGCCAGAAGCCTCATAATCAAAGTATTCAGCCGCCGCAACTAGCTCGTGGTATTTGTGATCTGGTGGCGTATCAAAAATTTCTTCCGTTTCAGGATCACGATAACCTACGAAGTAGCCATTTTCCTGGCTGTTCAGATCATGGCAGGCTGCCAGGCTTTCCATCCACGGCACCAAACCGATGACGGTACCGTCCTCTCTTAACCCCCAGGCCAAAATAGGCAAGCCATAGTAGGCGTCGGGACTCGCAGCGAGCTGGTACACCATCTCTAAGCCATCTAGCTCAGGGGCTAAACGGACAAGGCACTTTTGCGCCTGCTGACGCTGGCGCACAGTTTCCAGGTCGATGACCTGGGCAGAGCGGGGTGACAAGGATGCGCCCATTGTGTCCCTCCTTATGCTGCGTGGTCATCAGATTGGCAAAGCCGATTCATTTGCCTCTCATATCCACAAATAGCACAACTTGCTCATAAGGTTAAGGGTTCTGCACTTTTTAATTATCTGAGCAGGTTGGAAAGCGAGCTCGCAGCGCTTGATGCTCATAGAGCGCTTGCAGAAACTGGCTCCAGGGAGCTTGGTCATTATCCAGCGAAAGCCAGCGTTTCTGATAGCGTTGAATCGCTATTGGCTTGCTTACCTGCTGTGCGTCAATTAAGCGATTGATCGCCGTTAGCCACTGCTGGGCAGCGTTTGCCAAGCGTTCAAGCGACGGCGATTCCCAACGGCTTAAGCAACGGGTGGTATCACTCTGCCGAGCTAACAATGCATTCGCTTCTGTTAAGCGTTGGGTGGCGAGTAGCAGGGCGCGCAACACCTCAGCAGTCAATGGCCGCTGTTGCAGGGTTTTCAAATGGTTTTCAAGGGTAGAAGAGTCCTGCTGCCAGTCGAGATCAAACTGGTGATCCGTCATTTGCTGTAAGTAATCAATCGCTTCAAGCTGACCAGTAATAGTGGTTTCATCGACGTTCGATAAAGGCTGGCTCGCTCGTGAAAAGCTTTTAACCCACTCACTGGAATCAAAAATAGCGTTCCAGCTGACCGTGGGTAACTGTGCCGTTTTGGTCGTGGTTAATCGAATTAGGCGCGTTCTATCTTCATCGCTTAACTGTTCGGGTACCTCGCTATTTAAACAGGCGCTAAGTCGCTGCCATAGCGTGCGCTCATATAACCACTGTTGGCTAGGTGGAGCTACACGCCCCAGTTGATTGTTTCGTGCAGCGACTAGCGAAGTGATTTGGCACTCGCGCAGCGCGTATACATTCAGCAGGCTGTCCCGGGTTTCGGGAATATCTATAACCCGATCGGAGCGCTCAGGGAAGTCGCCAATATTTCCCGGGTCAGTTCTTTGAATGTTTGATAGTGCAAGGTCATCGGCGAGTTGCTGATGATAACGCTGCCACTGCTGCTCAGCGGGGTTATCCCCACAGCCAGCCAGTAGGGTGCTTAGGGTGATTGCTAGAGAAAGGTTTCTCCATTGAGCCATGCTTTACCCCCGAAGGCTAATACGCTGTAAACGCCAGCCAAGTAGCAGTGCTGCGGTACTCAAGCCTGCAACCAACCCAATCCAGTAGCCATGAACCCCTAGAGGGGCAACCATATCACCCACTCCATAAGAGCCCAGCCAGTGGCCGCCACCCAAGCCTACAATCCAGTAGGAGAGCACCGTAATCACCATCACAATGCGGGTATCTTTATAGCCGCGTAAAGCCCCTGCTAAATTAACCTGTAACGAGTCTGAGAGCTGAAAAATAACGGCTAAAGCAATGATCGAGAGCGCTAGCGCCTGTATCTCACTATTAGAGGTGTAAAGTGCGATTACCGGTTCGGCGCTAACCCACAGTACGAGGCTGTTAATAGCGGCAATGATGACGCTTATGACAATTCCATTCCAAGCGACTTTGCGGGCTAGTGCTAGGCGCTGCTGACCTAGCGTATTACCGACTCGTACGGTTAGCGCCATGCTCAGCGACAGGGGCAGCATAAACAGAATGGAGGTGAAGCTGAGCGCTATTTGGTGTGCACCTACCGTGACTTCACCAAAGCTGGCAATGAAGAGTGCAATCAGCGTGAACAGGGTGACTTCAACAAAAATAGCCACGCCAATGGGAACGCCCACCACCACTAATTCACGTATACCTAGCCATTGGGGCGGTGTCAGTTTGTGCCAAATCGCAACGCTTTTATAAGTATTTCCCCTGCGCGTGTAGTAGGCCATCGCCAGCGCCATCGTCCACATGGAGAGCGCCGTCGCAATGCCACAGCCAAAAGCGCCCAAGGCAGGTAACTGTTGCAAACTAGTGGGAACCCAGGGGCCAAATAGATCAACCAAGCCATCGCCGCCGTAGATCAAGAGGTAGTTGGCAGGAATATTCACGCTTAAACCAACCAAGCTGATCCATAGCGCCGGACGGGTATGATTCATGCCATCGGAGAATGCTCTAAGCGCCTGAAAGAGGGCGATCCCCGGCATGCCAAAGGCGACGGCTGACAGATAGGCGGCAGACTGGCTGGCGACCGCTGGCGGCACGCTCATCAATTCAAATATCGGCATGATGGCCGACCAAAGCAGCACCGCCGCGGTAACGCCTAGCAGCAGCGCGACCCAAAGCGCCTGATGAACGGCCGGACGAATAGCCTCATGGCGCTGCCCTCCCAGCAAATGCGCCACAATCGGAGTCAGCCCCATTAAAGTGCCCGTCATAAAAAGCATGAGTGGCATCCACAGGCTCGAGCCCACCGACACAGCGGCAAGGGACGTGGCGTTATGCCGACCGGTCATCATGACATCGACGACACTCATCCCTGCCTGAGCCAACTGTGCACCGCAAATAGGCAGTGCCAAGTGCATCAACGTTCGTGTTTCTGGCCAATAAACCGATTTAATTTGCTGAGTAAAGCCGCCCACTTGTTGGCTCCTAAAGGGGAAAAGTTGCTGTGAAAGGCCGCTATATTAGCAGGAGCGACTCTCTTTTGGGGGTAGCCGTTAGCTTGTATTAATCGAGTGGGTATAATGCCCCAAAATCAGTATCAAACGGGGTCAATTGTGAGTGACAGGCAGGAGCGGTGGACGCTCGAGGATATTACCGCGCTTTTTGACGGGATTTTTGCTGAGCGCTATCAAACCCGATTGATCCGGGGCGGGGATGAGCCTCTCTATCGGCCCGCTAATAGCGAAACGCCTTATCATCAGGTTATCTTCGCGCGGGGCTACTATGCCAGTGCGCTGCATGAAATCAGCCATTGGTGTATTGCGGGAGCACAGCGGCGCCAACAAGAGGATTACGGCTACTGGTACTGCCCTGATGGGCGCGATGCTGAACAGCAAAAAGCTTTTGAGCAGGCTGAGATTGCGCCACAGGCATTGGAGTCTATCTTCACCCGCGCCTGTGGTCGTGTGTTTCATGTCAGCGTGGATAATCTAGGCGGTGATATAGAGGTAGATATAGAGACCTTTGCGATGCGTGTAGAGGCCCGTGCCCAGCGCTACCAACACGAGGGTTTGCCTCTCCGCGCTGAAGCTTTTCGCCACGCCTTGGAGGCTTACTATCAACAAGGATTTTCCCGCCAGTTGGCTATCGCTCAAGGCCTACATAGGTTGTTGTAAAGGCGGTAAGGCGTCTATGTTGAGACTGTCGCTTGAAAAAAGCGGCAATTGAAACTAATCACTCTGACTAAGGACGATTCAATGGCTGATTTTTTTACATCATGGAATGAAGCGGCCATAACCAGTATCGGTTTTTTTTGGATGGCACTATGGGCTTTTGTACTCGGTTACATCATTAGCAGCCTTATTCAGGTGCTAGTGACCAAAGAGCGTATGCAGAAGGTAATGGGTAAGGATGGCCCAAGAAGCGTTGCATTGGGTACATTTTTTGGCTTTCTTTCAAGTTCCTGCAGTTTTGCCGCGTTAGCGACTACTCGCAGCATTTTTCAGAAAGGGGCAGGGTTGGCGCCAACAATGGCTTTTATGTTGGCTTCCACCAACTTGGTCATTGAGCTGGGTATGGTGATCGCCGTCTTTCTCGGCTGGCAGTTTGTTGTTGGGGAATATGTTGGCGGTATTATGCTGATTCTGGTTACCTGGATGCTTATCAGGATTACGCGTCCACGTCGACTTGAAGCCCAGGCCCGTCGAAGAGTGGGGGAGCCGGAAGGTGAGGGTGAGCAGGTAGGCAAAGATTGGAAACAGAAAATCTCTAGCCTTCAAGGATGGAAAGATATTGGTCAGACTTACGTCATGGAATGGCAGATGGTTTGGAAGGATGTGCTGATTGGTTTTACAGTGGCTGGGATAATCTCGGCCTTCGTTCCAGATGTTTTTTTTCAGACATTGTTCATTGGCTCGGGTGGCGAGAATAGTGCCAATCCTGGTTTTCTATCGGTACTGGCACAAACTATTGTCGGCCCGGTTGCCGCCTTTTTCACCTTTATCGGCTCCATGGGAAATATTCCTTTGGCGGCAGTCCTGTTCGGCCAGGGCGTCACTTTCGCCGGGGTGATGGCATTTATCTTTTCTGATCTTATCGTACTGCCTGTACTGCGTATTAACGCCACCTACTATGGTTGGCGTATGGCTCTTTACCTACTAGGACTGATGTTCGTGGGTATTGTTTCGGTTTCGCTAATTCTGCACTATGCATTGGTTTTTATGGGGTTGTTGCCGGACTTCGCCAGTGCCACAGCGCCGGGGGATCGGGAGTTCTTTAAGGTTAATTACCAGCTTTTCCTTAACATTTTTTTCCTCATGTTGACGGCCGTTATGTTCTGGTTCTGGAAACTCTCCCTACAGGAGCACCATGATCATGGCCATGAAGATCACCACGACCACGGCGGAGCATCGTTGACCGACAAGGTGCTAAAAGTGCTAGTGGTGATCGCGGCTTTCTGGCTCCTAGGTGGGCTGGCCGTCTCCTTGCTGTAATGGAAGGGGGCCCTTAATGAACATGTGCTACTGCTTACTCCTCATCGGTCAGGCGCTGATGCATCGATAGCATCACTTCCAGCTCATGCTCTGGGCGCATCGGCTCTAAGCCCAGCTCACTGAAGGTTTCGCGCCGCTGGCGGTGCCATTCGCCTGGGGTAAGCGAAGGGTAGAGCACCGACGCCGGGGCTAATTCCACGAAGGGGTCTAGCCCGTAGGTGTCGAACAATCGCGCCAGTGCCGCTTCGTCGTCGCCGTTGTCGCTGGTATACAGCGTGGCGGAGAAGTGATCGTTCTCCAGCTCGCGAATCACCTCTAGCGGGCTAACGCCCAGGCTCTCTAGCTCTTCCATGCTATAGGCGCCCATTGCGTTGGTATCTTCTTTGATCCAGCTATCGTCTGGCTGAATCAATGTCTGCTTCACCCGGCCATCGGGTAGCGACCAGGCAATGGCTAGCGGGAGCCCATCGTCTTCGCCCGTTTCAATGGCTATAAACCCTGGATAATCGGCCACGCTAATACTCCTTTTTAGATTCCGTGGGAAAACGGAAAAAACGCTGTGCGGTCTGTGTGGTTGCCGCACCTAGCTCAGTTTCGCTCATACCGTGCCACTGGGCGATCTCGCGGACAATCCACGGTAGCAACGCCGGTTCGTGTCGGCGACCCTTTAACTTCGCCGGCAGGTTGCGGGGCAACAGATAAGGGCAGTCGGTTTCTACCATCAAACGCTCTAAGGGTATATCGCTTACCAGTGGGCGCAGGTGATGACCGCGGCGCTCGTCGCAAATCCAACCGGTCAGGCCTATATGCAAGTCTAGGTCGAGATAACCAAACAGCGTATCGCGGTCAGCGGTAAAACAGTGCACTACCGCATGACTGATGTCGTCTCGCCACGCATGCAGGATTTCGCGCATACGCTGGCCCGCATCGCGTTCATGTAAAAACAGCGGCAAACCGCTTTCTACTGCCAGAGCCAGCTGCGCTTCAAAGGCACGCTCCTGCTCCTTGGGCGTCGAGAAGTTGCGATTAAAATCCAAACCACACTCGCCTACGGCGACGACTTCCGGCATGGCATGCAGGGCTGCCATGGCGCGCTCAAGGTTATCATCCCAGCGACTGGCGTCGTGGGGATGCACTCCCGCTGTGGCGTAGAGGCCAGGATACTGCTTGGCAAGCGCAACCGCTTGCTCTGCATGGGCAAGGTCGGTGCCGGTGACGATCATGGTTGTTACCTGCGCCGCCTGGGCGCGCTGGATAACCGCCTCCAGATCACGCCCGAAGCTATCGTGGGTCAAGTTAGCGCCAATATCCACCAAGGGGGCGCTAGGCCGAAACTGTAGTGCTTCGGGTAAAAAGTCATCGGCATACGCGGTGTCCAAAGGTGTCTCCCGTTCAATATGCAAAGGCACCATTGTAACGGTATGCGCAAGTATCGACTAATGGTGTGTTAAAGACGATGGACGCAAGGAAATGGCACGAATTGCAAAAAAACTGGCTCGATAGGTAAACAGCTAGCGCTTATTAGCGCCTAAGATGAACGCAAGCTATGGCGTGCTACGTCGCTGCGATTGATTCAATAACACCCTTTAATAACAACAAAAGAGAGCCACATAATAATGCCAATATCTCCTCGTTTATCTCACAGTTTTGCTACTTCCACTCTCGCCGCTGCCATTCTGATGGCCAGCTATGCGCCCACTACTTTTGCTGATGAGGGTATCTCTGATAACGAAATCCGCATTGGCTATTTAGCCGATATGTCCGGCGTTTATCGCGACCCCATTGGTCCATTGGGTGAAGACGCTATCAATATGGCGATTGAAGATATGGGCGGCAGCGTCAATGGGGCCAATATTGTGGTGTTTAGCGCCGATGACCGTAATAGCCCCGATGTAGGCTCAAGCGTCGTGCGTGAGTGGATCGATGAGCGCAACGTCGATATGGTCACCGGGCTGGTGGCATCTTCTGTCACTCTGGCGGCGGTGAGCCTGCTTGAAGAGGCGGATAAACTTGGACTGGTCAATGGCGCTGTCTCTTCAAGCATTACCAATGAGCACTGTTCGCCCAATCATATTCATTGGGTTTATGACACCTGGGCGATGTCTAACGGAACGGCAAAGGCAATTACCGATGAGGGCCACAAAAATTGGTATTTGTTAAGCGCTGACTACTCCTTTGGCCATGCACTGGAAGCCGACGTCACACGCGTAGTGACTGAAAATGGCGGCACCATCGTGGGCAGCGCTCGCCACCCTTTCCCCAGCAGTGACTTCTCCTCTTTTATGCTCCAGGCCCAGGCGTCTGGCGCTGATGTCATTGCGCTAAATAACGCTGGCGGCGATACGATTAACGCGGTTCAGACAGCAGGGGAATTCGGCATTACCCAGGCAGGGCAGATTCTGGCGGGCATGGTGCTGTTTAGTACTGATATACGCAGCATTGGCTTAGAGAACGCTCAGGGTCTGCAGTTCACAAAAGCGTGGTACTACGATCTAAACGAAGAAACCCGGGCCTGGGCGGAGCGTTTCCGTGAGCGTACCGGCAGCATGCCTACCATGGTACACGCGGGTCTCTATTCCAGTACTCGCCACTACCTTGAAGCGATTGAAGCTACCGGCACCGATGACACCCAAACCGTCCGTCAGCAAATGGCCGATACCCCCATCAACGACATCTTCGCCACCGATGGCTACATCCGTGAGGATGGCCGCATGGTTCACGATATGTATTTAGTAGAAGTGAAAACACCTGAAGAGTCGCAGGATGAGGATGATCTCTTTCATGTTATTCGCACCATTCCTGCAGAAGAGGCCTTCCGTCCGCTTTCAGAGAGTGTCTGCCCGCTGGTAAACAGTTAAGTCTTTGCCAACTCACTACAACAACTCAGAGGATTTGGCATGCCGGAAACGTCGGTTATTCAGCAAAACAGTATCGGGGCTGCTCTAAACCGCAGCGCTCGAAAATATTCTCACCAGCTGGCGCTGGTATTTGGCGAGCGCCAATGGCGCTATCAAACGCTCAACCAGGCAGCCAACCGCGTAGCCAATGGCCTGCTGGCAGCCGGGCTTACGCCAGGTGATCGGCTGGCGGTGTATGGCAAAAACTCTGATGCCTATGTCATCGCCTGGCTTGCCGCTGCTAAAGCGGGGTTGGTGCATGTGCCGATCAATTTCGCTTTAAGCAGCGATGAGCTGCGCTATATTCTTGACCAGTCGGGGGCAACTGGCCTGCTCAGCGATATCAGCCTCGCCGACAAAGTAAGTGCCGCGACCGAAGGCTTGGATCTAACCATGATGGGCACCCTGCATGCGGATCAGGGGCGGGATGCGAAAAGCTTTGATGTACTCGCTCATGCAGTTTCAGGATCCAGTAGTGAAGCGCCCAATAGTGAAAAGAGTAGCGAAGAGCCCAATGTGACGGTCGACGGTGCCAGCCTTGCTCAATTGCTCTATACCTCGGGCACCACCGCCGCGCCTAAGGCCGCGATGATGACCCATCAGGCACTGATGGCCGAATATATGGCTTGTATGGTTGAGCTGGATATTAAAGGCAGCGACGCCATGCTCGCCGCGCTGCCGCTCTACCACTCAGCACAAATGCACGTCTTTCTCATGCCAGCACTGTTGCTCGGTGCGCCCGTCTATTTGCTAGAGGCGCCGCTTCCCGAGCTGTGTTTAAGCGCTATAGCTGATCACCAGATCGCGTCATTTTTTGCCCCGCCCACGGTCTGGATCAGCCTGTTGCGCCACGCTGAATTTGATCGCTTTGATTTAAGCGCTCTAAATAAAGCCTATTACGGTGCCTCGATTATGCCGGTGCCGGTACTGGAAGAGCTTCAGCAGCGTATACCGGGCGTCGGGCTCTATAACTGTTATGGGCAGAGCGAAATAGCGCCCTTGGCGACCGTGCTGCGCCCTGAGGAACACGCTGAGCGCCCAGCGTCCGCCGGGCGGCCCATTTTGACGGTGGAAACCCGCATCGTCGATCTTGAGATGAACGATGTGCCGCCCGGCGAGCATGGTGAAATCGTCCATCGATCACCGCAGCTCATGAACGGGTACTGGGATAAGCCGGCGATGACTGAAGAAGCCTTCCAGGGCGGTTGGTTCCACTCAGGGGACGTGGGCTACTTCGATGAAGCGGGCTATTTGTACGTTGTTGACCGTATCAAGGACGTGATCAATACCGGCGGCGTGCTGGTGGCTAGCCGTGAAGTAGAGGAGGGGCTATTCAAGCATCCGGCGGTCTCCGAAGTGGCGGTGATCGGTCAGCCCGACGAGAAATGGATCGAGGCCATCACGGCGGTAGTTGTATTGAAAGAGGGCCAAGAGGCAAGCGAGGAGGAGCTGATCCATCACGCAAAAACGCTGATGGCGCCTTATAAAGTGCCTAAACACATCCTCTTTGCCGATGCGCTGCCCAAAAGTACCGCAGGCAAAATCCTTAAACGCCACCTACGTCAAGACCTTAAGGGGTAAGCATGGACGCGCAAACAACCGACCTGTTTCACGCCATGATCAAACGCTGCCTAAGCCAGGAGGTTGCCCCGTACTACGATGAGTGGGAGGCAGCGGGTGAAATGCCGCGCTCACTGTGGCATGCATTGGGCGCTGCGGGGCTACTCGGCATTGACCTTGACGAACAGCACGGTGGTTCAGGGGCTGATATCGCCATCACCCAGCTGGCGCTGGAAGAGCTCTCCCGCCAGGGGTTTGGTGGCCTTGCCAGTGCCTATAATATCCACGCCAATATCGTTATGCCCTACCTGCAGAACCTGGGGACAGCGGCGCAATGTGAGCGTTGGCTACCTGCCATGGCCCGTGGTGATGCGCTTGGGGCCATCGCCATGACCGAACCCCATGCGGGTAGTGATCTTGCTTCAATGAGAACTAGGGCGAAGCGCACTAGCGATGGCTGGGAGTTAAGCGGTAGCAAAATCTTTATCACCAACGGTCAGTTTGCCGACCTGGTCATCGTATGTGCCAAAACCGATCCTTCCGCCGGGTCAAAGGGCGTGTCACTGTTTTTGGTTGACACCCACTTACCCGGCTTTTCGCGGGGTAAACCGATTAAAAAGATCGGCCAGCACGCCAGCGACACCGCCGAGCTTGCCTTTGATCAAATGCAGTTGCCCCATGAGGCGCTGCTGGGTGAGGAGGGCGCCGGGTTCCGCTACCTAATGCAGGAACTGCCCCGTGAACGCCTGGGTGTTGGGGCACAGGCGCTGGGCGCCGTGGAGGGAGCGCTGGCGCTGACGTTGGAGTACGTACAACAGCGCCAGGCGTTTGGACAGCGGGTGGCGGATTTTCAAAATACCCGCTTTACCCTGGCAGAGATCAAAGCCCAGCTGGACGTGGCCCGTGCCTACTTTGAGCACTGCGTCGAAAAGTACCGCCAGGGCACCATGAGCAGCACGGATGCGGCGATTTTAAAACTGCAGCTCAGCGAACTGCAGTGCCAAGCGGTGGATCGCTGCCTGCAGCTATTTGGCGGTTACGGCTACACCCACGAGTATCCCATTTCACGCTTTTATCTGGATGCCCGAGTACAAACGATCTATGCCGGCAGCTCAGAGATCATGAAAGAAGTTGTCGCCCGCTCGCTGCTAGGCAAAGTGGCTTAGCAAGACGATGCGTTTGAACACAGGAGAGAGCCATGCGGTTGGATGATGTAGTGATTTTAGGCGGCGCACGAACCGCGATCGGTAGTTTTGGCGGTTCGCTCTCAACCAAGGCGCCGTTTGAGTTGGGGGCGATAACCGCCAAGGAGGCGTTGCGCCGTGCTGGCGTTGAGGGCGGAGATATCGATCACTCGGTCTATGGTCACATTATTACCACCGGCCCCCAGGATGCCTATCTGGCGCGCCATATTGCGCTCGAAGCTGGGGTGCCGAAGGAGGCGGGGGGCTTCAACGTCAATCGGCTGTGTGGTTCAGGTGTACAGGCGGTGGTCTCAGCCGCCCAGCAGATTGCCATGGGCGACAGCCGCTTAGCGCTGGCAGGTGGCGCGGAGTCGATGTCGCGTGGTGCCTATTTGCTGCCGCCCCAGGCGCGCAACGGCGTACGTATGGGTGATGTAAACGTTCAGGATTTAACCCTGGGCATCTTGAGCGATCCCTTTGGCAGCGGCCATATGGGCTGCACCGCCGAGAACATCGCTAAACAGTATGGCCTAAGCCGTGAGCAGCTGGATCAGTTTGCCCTTGAGAGCCATCAAAAAGCGGCGCGTGCCATCGCGGAAGGCCGCTTTGACGATCAAATCGTAGCAGTGGAGGTCAGTCGTGGTAAGCAAACAGCTCTTTTTTTCCGCGATGAGCATGTACGCGATGGCGTCCAACTTAGCGATTTGGCGCGGCTCAAGCCCGCCTTCCAAAAAGATGGCATGGTGACCGCAGGCAATGCCTCGGGTATCAACGATGGTGCAGCCACGTTAGTGCTTGCCCATGCCGATGAAGCCACACAGCGGGGCTTAGCGCCCAGAGCGCATCTTCGTGTTGCCACAACAGCAGGCGTTGAGCCAACGCTAATGGGCCTTGGTCCGATTCCGGCGGTGCAACGCTGCCTCCAACAGGCGGGGCTAAGCATTAACGATATTGACGTGATTGAGTCCAATGAAGCCTTTGCTGCCCAAGCTCTGGCGGTGGCCGACACGCTAGGTTTTCCGTTAGAGAAACTAAACCCTAACGGCGGCGCGGTTGCCTTGGGGCATCCGGTGGGGGCCACGGGGGCTATTCTGATTCTCAAAGCGCTACACGAATTGGAACGTATTAACGGTCGCTACGGCTTGATAACCCTGTGTATTGGTGGTGGGCAGGGCATCGCCCTGCTTATCGAGCGCGGCTGATCCGATTTGATTACCACAAGAACACGTTTAAAGGAGTGTTTATGCCTTCAGTAACCCCGAAAATTTTACCCGCCACGGCCTCTGCGACGAACCCCGCTTTAATGATTGGCGACCTGCTGGAGGCAGGTGTGCGCATGGCAGGCGACAATCAGATTGTCTACCGGGATCAGAGCCGTCACAGCTACGAGCGTTTTCGTGAGAGAGTGCACCAACTGGCCCATACGCTGACGTCACAGGGCGTACAAGCCGGTGACGTGGTAGCGGTGCTGGATTGGGATAGCCACCGCTATCTGGAGTGCTTTTTTGCCATTCCAATGATCGGCGCGGTACTCCACACGGTGAACGTGCGCCTGGCTCCGGAGCAAATCCTCTACACCATGGAGCATGCCGAAGACGTTTTCGTCATCGTGCACGAAGAGTTTGTGCCGCTGCTTGAGCCGCTGGCCGATAAGCTGCCCCAAGTACGTGGCTATCTGCTGTGTCAGGAGGCTCCGCAAACAATCGATACCACGCTGCCGCTGGTGGGCGAGTTTGAAGCGCTATTAAGCCAGCAGCCCATTCACTATGACTTTCCCTCCTTTGATGAAAACGCCGTCGCCACACTGTTCTATACCACCGGCACTACGGGTAACCCCAAAGGGGTTTTCTTTACCCACCGCCAGTTGGTGCTGCACACATTGAACGAGTCTAGCGCTTTCCAGGCGCCCGGTTTTGAGCTGCTCAACCGCGACAAGGTCTATATGCCCATTACCCCCATGTTTCACGTTCACGCCTGGGGAGTGCCGTATACCGCCACGCTGATGGGGGCTACCCAGGTCTACCCTGGCCGCTACGAGCCGGAAATGCTGGTCAAGCTGCTGGTTAGCGAGAAGGTCGACTTCTCCCACTGCGTTCCCACCCTGCTCAACATGGTAGTCAGCGCCGAGGCGATTGCCTCAAAGCAGGTCGACCTCTCCGGCTGGAAAGTTTTGGTCGGCGGCAGTGCGTTAACCGAGTCGCTAGCGAGCAAGGCATGGGCGTTGGGGATCGACACTCGCAGTGCATATGGCATGTCGGAAACCTGCCCGCTACTCACTGCCGATATTCTACCGCAGGATATCGGCGACGCTGATTTTGAGACCCAGCTACCCTGGCGCTGTAAAGCGGGCCTGCCGATACCATTGGTTAAACTGCAAGTGGTTGATGCGGACGGCGAGCCGCTACCCAATGATGGTAAAAGCGTTGGCGAAGTGCGTGTTCAAGCGCCTTGGCTGACCCAGGCCTACTACAAAGAGGAGAAGTGCAGTGCGGAGCTATGGCGCAACGGCTGGCTGCACACCGGGGATGTGGGCTCCCTTGATGAGCGGGGCTTTTTGACCATTAGCGACCGCATAAAAGACGTGATTAAAACCGGCGGTGAGTGGCTCTCGTCGTTAGAGCTGGAGAGCTATATCAGTCAGTGCCCAGGTATTGCCGAAGTGGCGGTGATTGGGGTCGCGGACGATAAGTGGGGAGAGCGTCCTGCTGCTTTAGCTGTCCCAGTGGATCTGAATAACCCGCCCACTACTGAAACTGTCCAGGCGTTCTTAGAGCAGTTTGTGGCTCAAGGAAAGCTCAACCGCTGGGCGGTTCCCAGCATGATTCGCTTCGTCGATGAGATACCCAAAACCAGCGTGGGCAAGCTGGATAAAAAACGTATTCGCAGCGAAATTTAGATACTCTTAGGATTACTCCTTCACAACTGCTCATCCACAGGGTACGAGGGCAGGTTGGAGCGAGGGTCTTTTTCCATGGATGGAAAAAGTAGCGTCCACGGATGGATTCACAGCGCCCTCGCGGAAACCTGCCCGCGGCACTGATGCCTTCATTCAGGTAACTGCTATAGCTTTGCACGATCAGAGAGCATTTCCCGCCGTGCGTGCTTTGCGATACGCGGCGGGGGAGTTGCCTGTCCAGGTTTTGAAAGCTCGGCTAAAGCAGGCTAGATCCTCGAAGCTCAACGCCTCCGCGATGCTGATCAGCGGCTTCTCACTGCAGGTAAGAGCCTGAATCGCTACATCGCGGCGGTACTCATCCTTGACCGCTTGAAAGTGAGTGCCCTCCCTTTTGAGATGCCGCGCCAGTGTACGTGGGGACATATGCAACGCATCAGCGACGCTTTGCACTGTGCCGGAAGTGGTCAGGTGGCGTGCGAGGTGTTCGCGCACCCGGTGGGTTAGCAGGCGATCTGCAAACGACACATAGAACCAGTCTGCCGGGGCGCGCTTTAGAAAAGCGCCCAGGTGTTTCTTGGTCTGCCGAATAGGGTGATCAAGGAAGTCGCGGTCGATATAAATTGCGGTTTGTGCCTGTTCAAAGCGCACCGTGCCGGGGTAAAAATAGAGATAATCAGCGCTGTGTGGCGGCTGGGGGTAAGCGCACTCCATCAAAATAGGCGGTATTTTACGCGCAATCATCCACGACGCGATGCCGTGAAACAGCTTGAGCATCAGCTCATGAATCAGAGTGCGGCTGCCCAGCAAGGGCGCATGCTCTACTAGCGCCATGCGAGCGAAATCGCCTTCGAGCGTAAATGCATAGCCAAAGTCGTCGAGAAGAATACGGAAAAACTGCGTATAGCGGTGCAGTGCCACCTGCAAATTGGGCGCATCCAGCATGCTTAAACACAGCAGCTTCAGGGTGCCTCCCCGCAATGGGCGGGAAAAAAAGCCGGGCGTTTCGTCGTCCAGTTCGTTCACCAGCCCGCGATACAGTTCGGCAAACTGCTCAACCGTGACGCGGCCATGGGGGGCCGAAAGTAAAAAGGGAGAAATACCCGCCCGTTCCAGGTAGCGTGTGGGCGATGTTGAGCTGTTGGGTAAGCCTTTAAACAGCTCATTTACAAAATGCATCGAGACGGTCACCGTCACGTTCAGCCCGCCTTTAAAAGTCGTTTTTTGGTTGAGATATTGTCGTTGCTGGCAAAACGGTATCACGCTGGTGATTTCCGCTCTACGATTCACCTCTATATGGTTCCCCCTCCTGGGCCGCTCATGCGTTACACTGTGCGCCTCACGATTTAGGAGGACACCGCGTGACCCTGTTACGACTCGAACAGCTGCAACTCGCCTACGGCACCCATGTACTACTCAATCGCGCCGACCTGACGGTTGAAAAAGGCGAACGGCTGGCGCTGGTCGGGCGCAACGGCACCGGCAAATCCACTCTGCTGAAGCTGGTAGCGGGGGATATCCTTCCCGATGATGGCTCAATCTGGCGAGCACCTGGCCTCAAGATAGGCGTGCTGGCTCAGGAGTTGCCCGAGTCATCTGGCCTGACCATTTTCGATATGGTCGCCCAAGGTCTGCCGGAAGCTGGGGAGCTACTCTCCGAGTACGACCATCTTATCAATGATCCAGACCCTGATATGGATCGCATGGCGACCCTGCAAACGCGTCTGGAAGCCATTGATGGTTGGTCTTTCCACCAGCGTATCGATACCGTGCTGACCCGCTTGGGCCTGCCCCCAGCGGCTGAGATGAGCTCGCTCTCCGGTGGCTGGCGGCGCCGGGTGGCGTTGGCGCGTGCCCTGGTCGCCGAGCCTGATTTACTGCTGCTCGATGAGCCCACCAACCATTTGGACTTAGACACCATCGCCTGGTTGGAAGAGCAACTGCTGGCGTTTAATGGCGCGGTGCTGCTGATTACCCACGATAGGGCGTTTCTTTCCAAACTGGCCACCAATATTCTGGAGCTGGATCGCGGCCAGCTAGGTCGCTATCCCGGCAAGTACGAAGAGTACCAGGCCCGCAAGCAGCATGAGCTTGAAGTGGAAGCCCGGGAGAACGCCGAGTTCGATAAAAAACTTGCCCAGGAAGAAGCCTGGATTCGTCAGGGCGTTAAAGCCCGGCGTACCCGTAACGAGGGCCGAGTGCGCGCGCTGGAAGCGATGCGCAACGAGCGGAGCCAGCGCCGCGAGCGCCAGGGCAATGCCAACCTGACGGTGGATCGCGGTGAGCGTACCGGCAAGCGCGTTGTGGAGCTGCAAGGCGTCACCCAGCGGTTTGGTGACGAGGTGATACTGCGCGATATCAACCTTGAAGTACTGCGCGGTGACCGTATTGGCTTCCTGGGTCGCAACGGTGCGGGCAAGACAACCCTGCTGAAAATCCTGCTGGGGGAATTGGAACCCAGTGAAGGCAAGGTACAGATGGGCACCAACCTGAAAGTGGCCTATTTCGACCAGCTGCGCGCCGGGCTTGAACTGGAAAAAACCGTTTACGACAACGTTGCCCAAGGCAGCGACCGGGTCAGCGTGGGCGGTAAAGATCGCCACGTGATGAGCTACCTGCAGGACTTTCTGTTCACCCCCGAGCGGGTGCGCCAGCCGGTGAAAGCGCTCTCCGGTGGCGAGTCCAACCGCCTGCTGTTGGCCAAACTGTTCACGCAGCCAGCTAACGTGCTGGTGCTCGATGAGCCGACCAACGACCTCGACATGGAAACCCTGGAGCTGCTTGAAGAGCTGCTGCTCGATTTTGATGGCACGCTGCTACTGGTCTCCCACGACCGAACCTTTATGGATAACGTGGTGACCAGTATGTTGGCGTTCGAAGGCGATGGCGTTGTGCGTGAATACGTGGGTGGCTATACCGACTGGATTCGTCAGGGGGGCAAGCTGCCTCCAGCACCTTGGGAAGGGGCGGCGCGTCAGCGAACCGAACCCACCTCAGAAGCCCCCAAAAAAGTGGCTGAAGCACCTGCCGCAACGGCCAAGAAAAGCGTCAAACTCTCGTATAATTTGCAGCGTGAATTAGATGCACTGCCCGCCGAAATCGAGCGTCTTGAGGGGAAAGTAGAGGCGCTGGAGAGTGAAATCGGTGACCCAGCGTTTTATCAGCAGGATGCTGACGCCGTTACGGCTAAGCTGCAAACGCTTGAAAAGGTGCAGAAGGCATTAGAAGTCGCGATGGAACGCTGGATGGAGCTGGAAGCGATGGCTGCTGGCGAATAAGCTATAAAACGTTAAAAGGCGCCGTATGGGCGCCTTTTTTGTAAGCAATACAACGCAGTAGATTATTCGTCGCTTTTTTCGCCTTTTTTACCCACGCGTACCGCGAGGACATCGCATTGGGCGCCGTGAAGTACGCCGGTAGAGGTTGAGCCGAGCAGAAGGGCGAAGCCGTGGCGGCCGTGGGAGCCCACCACGATCAAATCTACACCGTGTTCTTCAGCAAAACGGTGGATTTCGGTGTCGGGCATACCCACCACGACGTGCTGGTCAGCCTCGGCAATATGTGGGGCGGCGATTTCGGCTAAACGTTTTTTGGCGTGTTCATCCAATTGATCCTGGATGCTGGTCAAGTCCATGGGGATATCGCCGCCGTAGGCAAACCCCAGCGGCTCCAGGGTATGCATAATGGAGATTTTGGCTTGATCGTTGCGCTCTGCGATCGCAACGGCACGTTCCAGAATCTTGTGGGAGTCTTTGGTTAAGTCAACGGCAACTAAAATGTGGTGATAGCTCATGGCGTATCTCCTTGGCAGTAGGTAACAAAGAGGTTCTTTGTTCAATGACCGTTACTTTAGATGGCGTGTCCTGTTTTAACAATGACTTGAGTCAAAACAGCGACCTGAGTCATGGTTTTTAGAATAGTTTATATAGTGTGGCTTATGTGGGAGGAAATGTAGAGATGGAATGGTTAATTATCGTGTTTATTATGCTGTTTGTCATTGCGCCGGTGATGTGGCTAAAGCCTAGCCCGCGTCAAAAACGCCAGCAGGCGCTGCGCACTCAAATCGCTAAACAGGGCGTCAGCATTAAACTGGAAAAGCCGCCACTACACCATTTTAGAGGTACCATGCCAGCTTATCGCTGGCACTATCCCCAGGAAGGGCCGGGGCCTGATTTTCTATTGGTAAGAGACAGCAATGCCAGTGAAGCCTTAACGCCATTTCATGCTGGCTGGCGCTGGCGGATAGCCCCTTTGCGGCCTTTACCTGATGCCGCCACAGCAGCGTTAAAAACACTGCTTGAACGCTTACCGCAAGACGCCTTGGTGGTGCAGTCAACCCCTTATGCATTGACGCTTTGGTGGTGGGAGTCGCAAACCGCGGAGCGATTCGCGACCTACCTACCTGAATTTCAGCAACTGCGGGAGGCGCTGCGTGGTCGTGCCGACCAGCCTTTCAGCCAGCCGTTAAAGGGCACTGAGAAGTCGTCTTCCAAAGTAAGCGATCAAGATACTGGGCTATCCTGATCCCGTGCTTGTATCGCTAAGCCGTTGGATTCAATCACCGCCAACCATTCGTTGAGTTGTTCGAGGTTCTCTTCGCTTAAGCCAGCGAACATCTCTTTGCGCGCTTGTTGCGCAACGCTGTCGATCTGTTCCAGCAGCGGCATAGCGGCAGGGGTAAGATAAATCCGCTTGCTGCGACGGTCGTTGTCGCAGGCTCGACGCTCAACTAAGCCTTGTTCTTCGAGCTGGCCCAAGGTGCGAACAAGAGAGGGCGCCTCAACGCCAATCGCACGGGCGAGATCGCACTGTGGATGGCCTTCGCCAAGACGCCACAGGTGATACAGCGTCACCCAGCGTGTTTGGGTTAATCCCAAGGGCGCCAAGCGGCGATCCAAGATGGAGCGCCATAGGTGGGGCAAGCGTGCGATGCGAAATCCAATCGTTGAAGCCATAGGTAACTAGCTGCCAATAAATGTGAGTAGTCGAATTGTCATAAGCTACGCCGCTGAATGCAAGGCGCTTAAGCCTTCAATCTTCCGGTCGCGCCTCTTCATCGTTAGGTCGACCCGGCACGAACCGCCGTAAGTTTAATCCACTTAGACCACTGGCGCGTATCTCTCCATCTGCCAGCGTGGCTTGCTGAGCATCGTCTGAGACCTCAAAACGTATTAATCCCAAGCGCTGGCCAGTACCTGTCATGATATCAATGCGCCAATCGCCGCTAGGGTCTTCGGGAAAGTTTTGTTTGTGGCTCCATGCGCGGTAACCCTGCTCGCGTCCGCCATCGATATTAAGCTCCACAACATCCATTGGCACACCATTGTGATGCCAGGCATGGGTAATAGTTTCACTTAATCCACGCGGTGCCCGAATAGCGGTGTAAACATAAAGGCCATTTTCGCTGATGGCTTGCGGCGTTAACGCCATTGAGCCTTGGGGCAGGCGCTGCTCAACATTAAAGCCAGGAGAGAGCGCGCTACTGGTCATCCAGAGGCTGGCAGGCGGTACCCATATACGTCCAAGCCAAGCCCCGTAGGCGAGTAGCAGCGTCAACACAAAAAAAGCGCACCAGCGTTTGAGCGAGCGTTGCTTAAGCAAGTGCCAAAAACTCGGCAAGGCCACCAGAATGGTAATCCCCAGGGCCAGTAGCAGACTCTGGCCGGTGGTAAGGTGCACCATGATGGGGAGTGTGACCAGTAGTACCAGGAAGACGCACTGGGCATGAAAGACGAAATAGAGGCTGCGCCAGCGCTCCGCGACTTTGAAGTAGAGAGGATCGATAATCGACAGTATTGCCATGCCGCCCACCAGTAGCGCAAACAGCGTTTGTCCGCTATTCCACACGGTAGTGACTAAGATAAACGGCAGGGTGAAGAAAAGTGTCTCCTGGTGAATCATCTGGGCAATAAAGGTGGTTACGCCCCGGGTTGGTGTGGGGTGGCCCCGGCGCGACAGCCAGCGGCTGATCAAACCTTCCGAAAGCAGTAGCGTCCAGGCAAACAGTAATCCCAGTGCCAGCGCTGCGCCTAACCATTGTTGGCGATCAACTAAAAAGAAGCTGCTTAGCCCGGCAGCAAAGGCCATCGGAGGCCAAAGCCAGCTCCAGGGTTTGAGGCGTTCGACAATGCGTTCAATTCGCCGCTGAATGGCTTCAATACGCGTAGGCGTGAGCAGTGCGCCCATAACAAGATAACCTGCAAAGTAAAAGGAAGCGCGATTCTAACAGGCTGTCAGGCTTAACGCTGATCTAGTGTAAATCCGTGCTTCTGGCGTGATCCGTTACATTCATTAAGACGACGCTGTAGGAACAGATGCCGGAGAGCGCTGGTCTCAGTAAATAAGCAAATTAGCCAAAAGTCTGGGCTTGACGTTATCAGGCAACTCAACCAAGCTAAGGCAATCAAACGACCGTATGAAAGTCGTGTGGAAGCCGTATGAGAAATGTGGCGGGTTCTCTTTTCAGAGCCAGCCCGAAAATGTGGAGAGAGCGCGGATGATCTATCAAGGCAACGCCATCACGGTGACACGTCGTGACACCCCGAATGGTAATGATATCGCAATGCTCACTTTCGATCTGAAAGATGAGTCCGTCAACAAGCTTTCCAGCGCGGTGGTCGCAGAGCTGGGCGAAGCAGTAAAAGCCATACAAGCTGAAAATAGCTTAAAAGGCTTACTTATTGCGAGCGGGAAAGACGTGTTTATCGTGGGCGCCGATATCACCGAGTTTCACAGTCTATTTGATAAAGGCGAAGCCTACCTTGAGGAGATGAACCTTAAGGTTCACGATATTTTTAACGCTATTGAAGATCTGCCGTTCCCTACGGTAACGGCGATCAATGGTCTGGCGCTGGGTGGTGGCTGCGAAGTATTGCTGACCACCGATTTTCGCGTGATGAGCGACAAAGCCAAGATCGGCTTGCCCGAAACCAAGCTCGGCATCCTGCCTGGTTGGGGTGGCTGCGTGCGTCTACCGCGCATTATCGGCGCCGATAATGCCATTGAGTGGATTGCCGGTGGCACCGAAAACCGTGCCGATGCCGCGCTAAAAGTGGGTGCCGTAGATGCGGTGGTGACGGCTGAACAGTTGGAAGAGGCCGCACTGGATATTCTTGACCGTGCGAATGCCGGTGAGCTGGATTACCAGGCCCGCCGTGCTGAAAAGACCAGCCCACTGAAGCTCAACCCGATTGAGCAGATGATGGCGTTTGAAACGGCGAAAGGCTATGTCGCTGGTAAGGCGGGGCCCCATTATCCGGCGCCGGTTGAAGCGATCAAAGTGATCCAAAAAGGCGCAGGTGAAGAGCGTGGCCGTGCCCAGGCCATTGAAGCCAAAGCTTTCGCCAAACTGGCGCTAAGCAGCGTAGCGTTTAACTTGGTGGGTCTGTTCTTGAACGACCAAGTGGTCAAGAAAAAAGCCAGCAAGTATGAGAAACAGGCGCAGCCGGTTAAGCAAACGGCCGTGCTGGGTGCGGGTATCATGGGCGGTGGTATCGCTTATCAGAGTGCCTCTAAAGGCACGCCGATTCTGATGAAAGATATCAAGGATGATGCCATTGAGCTGGGCCTGAAAGAAGCCCGTAAGCTATTTGCCAAACAGGTGGAGCGCAAAAAGCTGACCACCGAGCAGATGGCGGAGAAGCTGACTAATATTCGTCCGACGCTCTCCTACGGAGATTTTGGCAATGTCGATCTCGTTGTCGAAGCGGTGGTTGAAAACCCCAAAGTCAAAGACGCCGTACTGACCGAAGTGGAAGGGATGGTGAGCGAAAATACCATTCTCACCTCGAACACATCGACGATTTCCATCAACCGCTTGGCGCAAAACCTCAAGCGGCCGGAAAATTTCTGCGGTATGCACTTCTTCAACCCCGTACACCGCATGCCTCTGGTAGAAGTCATCCGTGGTGAGAAGACCTCGGATGCCGCCGTTGCTGCCACCGTGGCCTACGCTCGGGCAATGGGCAAAACGCCGATTGTGGTTAACGACTGCCCCGGCTTCTTGGTCAACCGGGTACTCTTCCCTTACTTTGGCGGCTTTAGCTTCCTGGTTGAACAGGGTGCTGACTTCCAGCACGTCGATAAAGTCATGGAGAAGTTCGGCTGGCCCATGGGCCCGGCTTACCTGCTGGATGTGGTTGGTCTGGATACTGCCGTTCACGCCAATGAAGTCATGGCGGAAGGCTTCCCAGATCGGATGGCCCGCGACGGTAAAACCGCTATTCAGGTCATGTATGACAACGACCGTTTAGGCCAGAAGAACGACAAGGGCTTTTACGCCTACGAAGAAGACAAGAAGGGTAAGCCGAAGAAAGTCACTGACGAAGCGGCTTACGCTTTAGTTAAAGAGGTGGTGAAAGAGCATAAAGAGTTTTCCGATGAGGATATTATCGCTCGTATGATGGTACCGCTCTGCTTGGAAACCGTGCGCTGCCTGGAAGATGGCATTGTGGCCACGCCAGCCGAAGCAGATATGGCGTTGATCTATGGCATCGGCTTCCCGCCTTTCCGTGGTGGTGCGCTGCGCTATATCGACGCCATGGGCGTTGCAGAGTTCGTCAAGCTGGCGGAAGGGCTAGCTGAGGAGTTGGGCCCGCTTTACGCGCCCACCGACAAGCTGCGTCAGATGGCTCAGAATAACGAGCAATTCTATTCCAGTGACAACTCTGCCACCCAGGCCTAACCACCACGCACAGGAGATATAAGATGAGTTTGAATCCGAGAGACATTGTGGTGGTAGACGGTGTTCGTACCGCCATGGCGAAAGCCAAAAATGGTGCTTTTCGTAACGTACGCGCAGAGAATCTCTCTGCTGCGGCTATGCAGGCGCTGTTTACCCGCAATCCTAATCTAGATCCTTCTGAAGTGGATGATGTGATCTGGGGCTGTGTGAACCAGACGCTTGAGCAGTCGATGAACATTGCTCGTAATGCGGCGATTATGACCGGCATTCCGCGCTCGGTGCCCGCGCAAACCGTTAACCGTTTGTGTGGCTCTTCAATGACGGCGCTGCATATCGCCGCCGCCAATATCAAAGCGGGTATGGGCGACTTCTTTATCATCGGCGGCGTTGAGCACATGGAGCACGTACCCATGGCCCACGGCGTTGACGTTAACCCGGCGGCCAGCAAATACGCAGCCAAAGCAGCGATGATGATGGGCCTAACCGCTGAACTGCTGGGTAAAATGCACGGCGTTTCCCGGGAAGAGCAGGATAAGTTCGGCGTCCGCTCTCACCAGCGCGCCCAGGCGGCGATGGAGAAGGGCTACTTCGATAACGAAATCATCGGCGTCGAAGGTCACGACCAGCGCGGTTTCAGGGTGATGGTGACGCGGGACGAGGTTATTCGTGGCGACTCCACCCTGGAGTCCATGGCGAATCTGAAGCCGGTATTTGATCCACGCAACGGCACGGTCACAGCGGGCACCTCCTCGGCGCTTTCCGTGGGTGCCTCGGCAATGGCCGTGATGAGCTACGAGCGTGCTCAAGCGTTGGGCTTAGAGCCTATTGCGAAGGTGCTCTCTACTGGCGTAGCCGGTTGTGATGCTTCAATCATGGGCTATGGTCCGGTACCTGCATCTAAGAAAGCGTTGAAAATCGCTGGCCTTTCAGCGGCGGATATTCAGACCGTTGAGCTCAACGAAGCCTTCGCCGCTCAGGGTATCCCGGTATTGAAAGATTTAGGCTTCTTGGATTCGCTAGATGACAAAGTTAACTTGCACGGTGGCGCTATTGCGTTAGGGCACCCGTTAGGTTGTTCGGGCTCGCGTATCTGCACAACGCTGCTGAACGTTATGCAGCAGCGCGATACCACCCTGGGCTTGGCAACCATGTGTATTGGCATGGGGCAGGGTGTTGCGACGGTCTTTGAACGACTGAAATAATCCCCACACGCTTCATCGCTTTGAATCGGTACTAGAGAACGGCACCTTAACGTGAGGTGCCGTTTTTATTTGCAAAGCCCCTATTCAGTAAAATGTTATTCGGATCAGAAAAAGCTATTCGGCTTGAAAAGCCGTGCGGTGGAAATCCGCCGCAGCTTGAACTTCCGCAACGCCGCAGGTATCGGGCACAGGCACGGTGTTGCCCGCCAATACGGCAAGGACGGCTCTAGTGCCGTTGGCCAGTGACTCCAGGTTATAGCCGCCCTCTAATACAAACACCAAACGGCCATCGCAGTGTTGTTCGGCCAGTTGTTGCATGAATCCGGTCAGTGCGCCAAAACCTTCATAGGAAACGTTTAAGGCCAAATCGTGCCAGTGGGGGTCAAATCCTGCCGAGACTAAAATAATGTCGGGCTTAAACCACGCTGCGGCCGGGGCAAGAATATCGCGAAACGCCTTGAGGTACGCTTCGTCGCCAGCGCCAGCCGGTAACGGAACATTAATCGTGGTGCCTTCAGCTAAACCGGCGCCCACTTCTTCCAGATGGCCTGAGCCGGGATAGAAGGGTGCTGCGCGGTGAATATCGAAAAACATTACGTCCGGTTCTGCCCAGAAAATATCCTGGGTGCCGTTACCGTGATGGGCATCCCAATCAACAATCAGCACTCTTTCGCAACCCAGTGCGCTGCGCGCATGGGCTGCGGCGACTGCCACATTGTTGAATAAACAAAATCCGCGGGCGCGAACGGGCTCTGCGTGGTGTCCAGGCGGGCGCACAAGTGCAAAGGCGCTTTTAGCGCGCTTCTCCATTACGGCTTCTACTGCGGCAATGGCTGTTCCAGCGGCGACTTCGGCGGCATCGATGCTACCTGGTGAGACTGCTGTGGTATCCACATCCAACCAAGCATTCTTCCCGCGCAGGCTAAAGATATCGCTTAGGTAGGAAGTGGTATGCACCCTGGCGAGTTGATCATGGGTGGCTGCTCTGCCCCCTTCAATGTGCAGGCCCGCAATGGGCGCTTTCTCCAGCAGGTGCTGTATGGCTTTTAAGCGGCCGGGGTGTTCGGGATATTTCCATGGCACAGGAAGCCCTGCAAGCAAGTGTCGAATGCGTTTATCGATTCGTTGCGGTAGAAAGTCGGCGTCAATGTTGGGCTCGTGAGCGAGCACCCGATCATCATAGAAGGCAATGACTTTATGCATAATGGCTACCTAATGTGCGTGCGATAAGTCACAGCAGTAATTTCAAGCAAGATACTGCAGTCCTTTAATCGCACAATGGGCACGAAATGCTTATCTACAGTAAGGCAGGCTGGGCGAAGTTATACAATGTCACTTTCAAACGATGCCGCTCTCAGACAATGCCACTCTCAACACTAAATGCTAGGGTCATGCTGAGTTCTTCTACCTGATCTGCAAATGAGGGCTGCCACTCGCCGCGCAAAATGAGCGGTGGCTGTACCCACCGCCAACGTAAGCCAGTGACGATACTTTCCACTGCGCGCTGAGTACCTGTGCCATCGTGACCCGCGCGAATATAGAGCGCGCAGGGCAATCCTTGTTTCTTTTCAATGACAGGATAGTAGCTGCGATCAAAAAAATCCTTGAGCGCGCCGCTCATATAGCCCAGGTTTTCCGTGGTGCCGAGCAGAATCGCATCGCAGGCCAGCACGTCGTCTGGGCCAGCTTCCAGGGGCGCTTTTACCACGCAGTGCATCTGTTCAAGGTCGGGATGGCTAGCACCCTGGAAGGCCGCATCGCGCAGTAGGCGCGTATTTGCCGAAGGGGCATGGGCAACAATTAATAGCTGTTTTTTGAACTCAGATGTCATAGCCGTAGCCTAAGTAAGCAGTAAATATCTAAAAGTTTGCGACCAGTGCTGGAAATGCCACACTGCTTCAGTGACTTTAAGTAGAGAGCCTATATGCCCAACAAGACCCCTATCAATGTCTTTTACGATGCGCAGTGCCCGCTGTGTCGTAAAGAGCGCCGTCGCTATGAGCGCTGGTCGGGGCGGCATGCCGCTGATATCGCTTGGCTTGATGTGAGTGAACATCATCAGGTGCTGCAGCAAAAGGGTGTCGATCCCGATATGGCGCTGCGCTCTCTACATATCGAAACGGCAGCTGGGCAATTGGTGGAGGGGATCGATGCTTACCGTTTATTAATGAAACGTATTCCCTTATTGGCGCCGGCTGCCTGGTTCATTGGTCTCCCAGGCATTAAATCGGGATTGCGGTCGCTTTATGATTTCTGGGTGAAGCGCCGCCTGAAGAAACAAGGCCGGTGGAATTGCTAGACTGTGTACGAAATACACACCCGATAAACCAAGGAGAGAAGCATGGCATTTGCACTTTCATCAATGCAGGTTACCAGCTCGGCGTTTGTTAACCACCAGGCGATCCCAGCCAAGCACACTGGGGAAGGTGAGGATGTTTCGCCGGCACTTGCTTGGCATAACGCTCCCGAGGGCACCCAAGGGTTTGCGGTGATCTGTCACGATCCTGATGCGCCGTTGGTCAAAGACGGCAGCTACGGCTTTGTCCACTGGGTGCTCTATAACTTACCCGGCGATATGCAGGAATTAACGGAAAAGACGGCGGCGGGCACTGTCGGCGCAAATGACAAAGGCGATACTGGTTATTGTGGCCCGATGCCGCCAGAAGGGCATGGCAAGCATCTTTATTACTTCTGGGTGCTGGCGCTGGATCATCAAACCTCGCTCCCTGAAGGGCTCACGCTGGCTGAGCTGCTCAAAGAAGTAGAGCCGCACCTGCTGGGCATGAACCGTTTGGTGGGTACTTACCAGCGCGATTGATCTAGCCTCTGGCTGGACATTTTGCGTAACCCGTGTAGGCTCCATCGCTTTCTTAGCCCTTTGTATTAGCCAAGTGATGGAGCCTTCTGATGAGTGACCTGCCTAACTGTCCTGCCTGTGCCTCTGAGTTTAGCTATGATGATGGTCTTCAGTATGTCTGCCCAGAGTGCGGCCATGAGTGGTCAAAAGTGGCAGAAGAAGAGAGCGCTGATGACGCTTCAGGCGTGCGCGATGCCAACGGCAATATGCTAGCCGACGGTGATAGCGTAACGGTGATCAAGGACTTGAAGGTTAAGGGCAGTTCACTGGTGGTTAAAGTGGGCACCAAAGTGAAGAGCATTCGCTTAGTCGAGGGTGATCACGATATCGATTGTAAAATTGACGGTATCGGCCCGATGAAGCTTAAATCCGAATTTGTTAAGAAAGCCTAGCGTTAAAACCGATTGTTAAAAAAATAGCCCCCTGGCGTTGGTCAGGGGGCTATGAGCTTATCTCTTATCTAGCAACACATTTTTGCGTCACTTGTTTACGCAGTGGTATTAATCTGCGTGCCGACGCTGCCACTAGTGGCCAATTGTGGATCCATCGAAACGCCCTCCATCAGGGCGGCAATCTGTGATGCACTGCCATCTAACGCCTGTTTAAAAACGCTGAGCTGGGCCTGTTGGCTTATCTGCACCTGCTGAAGCGCCATTGATGCACTTACCATGTTATTTACCGCTGAATCCATGTCGTCACCTCGAATAGCATTTGCCATCCACAATGATGGCATCTGATACCTAGCCGAAATTACCAGACGCCATCATCAAGTGCAAAGCCATAAGTAGCAAATGATGACTGATGATAGCTTTTTTAAATGATAATGATTGTTGTTTTTGATGCCATCAGCGCCGAACGTGCCGATATTTTGCGTAAATTGCTATCCATTTTGCTCAGGGGCTTCACATCAAATTTATACAGGACTAAAATGGTACTCAATTGACGTGGCGACCATTTGATTCGCTGCGTACTGATGACATAAAGGGAGTCGACATGCTTAAGCTTTCTCGGCTGACAGACTATGCCGCGGTGGTCATGGCGCAAATTGCCCGCCATCCCCAGGCGTCGCATGCAGCGGCAGAGTTAGCAGAGGCCGTGCAGTTGCCCCATCCGACGGTTAGTAAAACGCTCAAAATGCTTGTGCGGGCAGGGCTGCTGGTTTCCCAGCGTGGCGCCCAAGGCGGTTACCGCCTGGCTCGGCCTGCATCGCAGATTACCGCCGCCGATATTATTGCGGCGATTGAAGGCCCCGTCGCCATGACCGAGTGCAGCCAAGCAGAAGGCGATTGTGAGCTTGTGGCTACCTGCGGTGTGGCAGACAACTGGCAGCGGGTCTCCTTGGCCATGCGTACGCTGCTTGAAAGCGTGACGCTGGCGCATCTGGCTGATACAGCGCCAATTAAGCTGCCAGTCCAACTGCCTATTCAAACGATCAGCCTGTCGGCGGCGTCGGCCTAACGGCGGCGCGAGTACAGCAGGCCTAACTTATTATTAAAGGCGATGACCTCGCCACCCAACTGCCCGGAGGGTATCACCATGGCAAGCGAAGAAATGGAACAGTTGGTTCGTCGCGAATACAAAGATGGCTTTGTAACCGATATTGAGAGCGACACTCTGCCACCTGGCCTGGATGAAAACACCATCGCCTTTATTTCCAAAAAGAAGGGCGAGCCGGAGTGGATGCTGGAGTGGCGTCTGGATGCCTACCGCCAGTGGTTGAAGATGAAAGCTCCTTCCTGGGCGCATCTCGACTATCCGCCGATCGATTACCAGTCGATCTCCTATTTCAGTGCACCGAAACGCCCGGAAGACCGCCCGCAAAGCCTGGATGAAGTGGATCCCAAACTGCTGGAGACCTATGAGAAGCTGGGTATCCCGCTGCACGAACGCGCTGCGCTGGCAGGCGTTGCCGTTGATGCGGTGTTTGACTCCGTTTCGGTCGCCACTACCTTCAAAAAGCAGCTGGGCGAAGCAGGGGTTATCTTCTGCTCCATCTCTGAAGCTATCCGCGACTACCCGGAGCTGATCAAGCAGTATTTGGGCACCGTGGTTCCCGTGGCGGACAACTACTTTGCCGCGCTGAACTCAGCGGTGTTTACCGATGGCTCCTTTGTGTTTGTGCCAGAAGGCGTGACTTGCCCGATGGAGCTGTCTACCTACTTCCGTATTAACGCGGCCAACACCGGCCAGTTTGAGCGCACGCTGATTATTTGCGAAAGCCGTGCCCAGGTCTCTTACCTGGAAGGCTGTACCGCACCGATGCGCGACGAAAATCAGCTTCACGCTGCAGTGGTCGAGCTTGTCGCTCTGGATGACGCCTATATCAAATACTCCACCGTGCAGAACTGGTATCCCGGTGATGAAAATGGCGTAGGCGGTATCTATAACTTCGTCACCAAGCGCGGCGACTGCCGCGGCGACCGTTCACGGATCAGCTGGACACAGGTAGAAACCGGCTCGGCGATTACCTGGAAATACCCCTCCTGCGTCCTGCGTGGTAAAGACAGCATTGGAGAATTCTACTCAGTCGCCGTTACCAACGGACGCCAGCAGGCCGATACCGGCACCAAGATGATTCACATTGGCGAAGGTACGCGTTCCTATATCGTTGCCAAGGGTATCTCCGCAGGCAGGAGTGACCAGTCCTATCGCGGCCTGGTGAAAATTGGCCCACGGGCCAAAGGGGCGCGTAACTTTACCCAGTGTGACTCGTTGCTGATTGGCGATAAGTGCGGTGCGCACACCTTCCCTTATCAGGAAATTGGTAACAGCACGGCGACCATTGAGCACGAGGCGACCACCTCGAAAATCGGTGAAGACCAGTTGTTCTACTGCCAGAGCCGCGGTATCTCGGAAGAGGACGCTGTCAGCATGATCGTTAACGGTTTCTGTAAAGACGTCTTCCAAGAGCTGCCCATGGAGTTCGCCGTTGAAGCCGAAGCGCTGCTCAACGTGACCCTGGAAGGCGCGGTCGGCTAACCGCTGGTCATTTATTCCACTTAATATAGTAGTGTCGCCGTAGCGACTCGCCAGAATCAGAAGGTAATCAATATGTTGCAAGTGAATGATTTACACGTCTCCGTCGAAGGTAATGAAATCCTCAAAGGCCTGACCCTGACCATCAAGGCGGGTGAAGTGCACGCCATTATGGGGCCGAACGGCGCGGGTAAATCGACTCTATCCGCGGTGATTGCCGGTAAAGACGGCTACGAAGTCACACAGGGCACGATTACCTTTGAAGGCAAAGACGTGCTGGAGATGGAGATTGAAGAGCGCGCCCAGGCCGGCTTGCTGCTGGGTTTCCAGTACCCGGTGGAGATTCCAGGGGTTAAAAACATCTACCTGCTGAAATCAGCGCTTAATGCCCAGCGGGTAGCCCGTGGCGAAGGCGAAATGCCCGCACCGGAGTTTATGAAGCTGGTCAAAGAAAAGCTGGGCTATATGAAAATGGACGCCAGCTTCCTCCAGCGCGCCGTTAACGAAGGCTTCTCCGGCGGTGAGAAAAAGCGCAATGAGATTTTGCAAATGCTGGTACTACAGCCGAAGCTCGCCATGCTCGATGAGATCGATTCGGGGCTGGATATCGACGCCATGAAAATCGTCGCCGACGGCGTTAACAGCCTGCGCGCTGAAGACCGCGCCATTCTACTGGTCACCCACTACCAGCGCCTGCTGGATTACATCGTGCCGGATAAAGTTCACGTCCTGGTCGATGGCCGTATTGTCAAAACCGGCGACGCCGAGCTGGCTAAACAGCTGGAAGCCAACGGGTACGAAGGTATCGAGGAGTCTGTGGCATGAGCGATACGCAAACCTTTTTAGATACGCTGAAGGCGCGCAGCTCGAACTACACGGCGGAGCCCACCTGGATCGCCGCGCGTCGCCAAGCCGGTGCCGCGCGTTTTGAAGCGCTGGGTTTCCCCACTCGCCGTGATGAAGAGTGGAAGTACACTGACGTGCGCTCGATTGCCCAGGGCAACTTTGCCCTCGCCGACAACGCCGAGTTCTCACCGGCCAGTGCCGCGGCGCTAACGCTGCCGATTGATGCATACCGGCTGACATTTGTGGATGGCGTTTTCTCATCGGCGCTCTCAGACTTAGACACACTGCCGTCAAGCGTTCAGGTGTTACCGCTCTCCAAGGCGCTAGCAGAGAACCACGAAGCCGTGGGTGGGCCGCTGGGGCGTTTAACCGGGGTTGATTTCTCACCCTTCGCGGCGCTAAACACTGCCTTTATGGAAGAGGGTGCAGTGGTTCGCATTGCACCGGGAACAGTGGTTGAAAAGCCCATTCTGCTGCAGTTTCTGTCCCGTGCGGGCCAGCCAGTAATGTGCCATCCGCGTGTATTGGTAGAAGCAGGCGGGCGCAGTGAAGCGACGCTGATCGAGCACTATACCGGCGAAAGCGAAGCGACTAACTTTACCAATGTGGTTGGCGAGCTGATGCTTGACCGGGGCGCGATCCTGGCCCACTACAAGCTGCAAGAAGCGCCGCTGGGTGATTTGCACGTGGCGAGCATTCACGTAGAGCAAGGTCGCGATACGCGCTATACCTCCTACAACCTGAGCCTGGGCGGCGCGCTGGTGCGTAACGACTTGATCAGTGACTTGAATGGCCAGGGCGCCGAAACCAACTTCCTGGGCCTGTTCTTTGGTCAGGGTCGTCAGCATGTCGACAACCACACCAAGGTCAACCACAATGCGCCGCTGACGTTCTCCAATGAGAACTACAAGGGCATTCTGGATGACCGCGCCCACGGGGTGTTTAACGGCAAGGTGTACGTCAAGCGTGATAGTCAGAAGATTGAAGGCTTTCAGAGTAACCAAAACCTGCTGCTATCGGATCGCGCCCACATCGATGCCAAGCCGGAGCTTGAGATCTATGCGGATGACGTCAAGTGCTCACACGGCACGACTACAGGTCAGTTAGACGAAGAGGCAATCTACGCGCTGCGTACCCGCGGTATCGATGAAGCCACTGCCCGGGGGCTGCTCACGCTCGCTTTTGCTGGCGAGGTGTTGGACAAAGTCACTCTGGATGAGATTGCCGAGCGCGTTGAATTAGCGGTCGCCGGCAAGCTGCCAGAGCGCTTCAATCTTGCCGGGCTTGTCGAAGCGGCGGTTTCACTTAACGACTAGCGCCACTACCCACTCAGGAGCGTCTGATGCCACATTCCGTTATTGAGCCAACGCCTAGCCCGTTTGAAACAGGCACTGTGCAAGCAAGCCCTGCGCAAGCGACCTTTGATGTTATGCGCCTGCGTCAGGACTTTCCGGTACTAGCCCGTGAGGTGCATGGCAAGCCGCTGATCTATTTAGACAATGCGGCCACTAGCCAAACGCCTCAGCAGGTGATTGACGTGTTTAGCGATTACTACTCGCGCTATAACGCCAATATTCACCGCGGGCTGCATACCCTCGCCGATGAGGCGACGGCGGCGTTTGAAGGTACGCGCCACCGGGTTAAGGCGTTCCTGAATGCGGAAGATGCGCGTCAGATCATCTTTACCCGCGGTACCACGGAAGCTATCAACTTAGTCGTGCACAGCTGGGGGCGCGCAAATCTTGCTCCCGGCGATGAAGTGCTGATTTCCATGTTGGAGCACCACTCCAATATTGTTCCATGGCAGCTGTTGGCTGCCGAGATTGGCTTTACCATCAAGGTGATTCCCGTTGAGTCCAACGGCGCATTGGATATGGCTGCCTATCGCTCGCTGCTGAGTGAGCGTACTAAGCTGGTGGCGGTGAATCATGTCTCTAATGCCCTGGGAACCATTAACCCTGTGCAAGAGATGGCAACCCTTGCCCATCAGCAGGGTGCGCTGATTTTGATTGATGGTGCTCAGGCAGCACCACACCAAGTGGTCGATGTGCAGGCCATTGATGCCGACTTCTATGCTTTCTCTGGCCACAAAGTGTACGGGCCGACAGGCGTTGGCGTGCTCTACGGCAAGCAGGCGCTGCTTGAGGCGATGCCTCCCTGGCAGGGCGGTGGCGAGATGATCAGCACCGTCTCTTTTGATGCGGGCACCACCTTTGCTGCTATTCCGCATAAGTTTGAAGCGGGCACGCCCGCTATTGCGGAGGTCATTGCCCTGGGTCGAGCGCTTGAGTGGATGGAGAGCATTGGCATAGACGCCATCGGTGCCTGGGAAGGCCAGTTGCTCGATCACGCTACCCAGGCGGTTGGTCAAATCGATGGTCTGCGTATTTTGGGCACTGCGCCGGAGAAGGCGGCCGTTCTTTCCTTTATTGTGGAAGGGGCGCATTCGCAAGATATTGGCCTGCTGATCGATCAGCTTGGCGTCGCCATTCGTACCGGTCACCACTGCGCGCAGCCCTTGTTGCACCATTTCGGGGTCGATGCGACGTGCCGTGCTTCATTCGCGGCGTATAATACCCTCGAAGAAGTGAATCGCTTTGTTGAAGCACTCCAACGTGTCATTGGTATGGTGCGTTAAGGTCGGTTCTTTAAGAATCGTCATTTAAGGACAGTTATGGATCTTGAGCAAGTTGCCAGCCTAGAGCGTGGCCAACAGCTACCGCTACAGCGTGATGTGGAGGCTATTGCCATTCCATTTGGCAGTACGGAAACACTGGCTGAAGATAGCGTTGTTAGCGTTATGCAGGCGAAAGGCAGTACGGTAAGCGTCGGTTTTGAAGGGCGCCTCTACCTGATTGAGGGGCGCAACCTGGATGCTTTGGGGCTTGAGTCGCTACCGCGGCCTACGCTGCCGGAAACGGCGACCGAGGAGGAGATTGAGCAGTTCGTGTGGGAACAGCTGCGCACCTGCTTTGACCCGGAGATACCGGTCAATATCGTTGACTTAGGGCTTGTCTACGGCTGCCGCATTGAGCGCCTTATCAGTGGTGAGCGTATGGTGACAATCCGCATGACGCTAACGGCCCCTGGGTGTGGGATGGGCGATGTGATCGCGGCGGATGCGCGCAATAAGATCCTCGGTGCGCCGCAGATCAGCAAGGTTCACACCGAAATAGTCTTCAGTCCGCCCTGGAGCCGTGACATGATGAGTGACGAGGCCAAGCTTGAACTCGGCATGTTCTAACCCCGGCTGGGGAGCTGGATGCATAACCTTTTGTTGAAATGGCTAAAGCGTTTATTAATGTCGCTAGGAGCACTGTCGCTGCTGGCGACATTGCTGTTTATAGGCGGCAATTTTTGGGTGCTCGCGACGACCGCCGCATATATTGAGCGTCAGCCGCAGCAGTGTCGTCCAGCAGAGGTGGGGATTGTCTTCGGTACGTCTCACTGGACGCGCAGCGGTGTGCGAAACCCGCACTTCCATGCGCGCATGCGAACCGCTGCGACTTTAATTGAGCAGTCCCAGGTCGAGCATCTTTTGCTCTCCGGGGATAATCGTACCCAGGCGTATAACGAGCCGCGTGCAATGTGGCGCGAGCTGTATCGCCGCGGCGTCGCGTCTGAGCAGTTGACCATGGACTTTGCTGGTTTTAGCACCTACGACACGCTAGCGCGTGCTCGGGATGTGTTTCAGCTTGATAAAGCTCTGCTGATTACCCAGAGCTGGCATCTTCCCCGCGCGGTATATATTGGGCGCGAGCTAGGTATCGATGTCACTGGCTGTGTTGCGGATGATCCCACCGTAGCAGTGGGTTGGCGTTTAAAGCTGCGCGAATGGGCAGCGCGCGTAGCTACCCTGGGCGATCTCTATGTGTGGGGGAGGGAGCCCTATTTTCTCGGTACGCCCGAGCCCATCGAGTTACCCAGGCAGACGCCCATAGACCTTATTCTGCCATCGCTCAACGAGCGCTTTAGCCCACCATAACCCTTTGAGACCATAGACAGCTAGCTTAAAGCCTCTAGCTGTGTGTCTATAGAGCGTTAGCGATGGGTTTTACGCTTTTGCAGCGCATACAGCTCGCGAATAAGCTTACGACACCCCTGCATGCACTCTTCTACCACCGGTTCGATGGGGTCGGGTAAGGGGTGGGTATACAGAGAGGAGAGCGCCTGCATTAATACACGCTCTTGCTCCAATAGCTCATTGATGAGTACTTGGCTATCGTTGCCGACGAAGCTTTTTAGACGGCTCCAAAGCCATAAGAAGTCATCGCGCTCAACGTCTGCATCCCGGGGCAGCATTTTCAAATGCGCACGAGCAAGCTCCTGCAACTTGCGCATCTGCTTGAGCCGCGCAGTGTAATGCGGCTTTAAAGCGTCACGCAGCGAGGGCCGCAGGCGTTCGATATTGTCTTGGAAATAATCAATGCTATCGGCCAGCGCTTCCAATACGCTGTCCATCGCCACTTGGCGATTATCGAGAAACATGAGCGTCTACCTCCTTCGGTGACGCAGATTGTGGGGGTGACAGCGACTATTTGCCACCCCCGAAGCGGATTATTTTAATATTTTGCCTTAGCCTTTAGGCTTGGGCGGCGCTTTACGGGCTGGTGTGGCGTTTCTTTCAATGTGTTCAATGATCATTCCTGCAATATCTTTGCCGGTGGCGTTCTCAATGCCCTGCAAACCAGGCGAAGAGTTAACCTCCATAATCACCGGACCGTGATTGGATCGGAGTAAATCGACACCTGCAACGCGCAGCCCCATGGCTTTAGCTGCACGGATAGCCGTTGAGCGCTCTTCAGGGGTGATCCGGATCACGCTAGCGGAGCCACCGCGGTGTAGGTTCGAGCGGAACTCACCATCCGCCGCCTGACGCTTCATCGAGGCGACTACCTTATCGCCGATCACCAAGCAGCGAATATCGGCGCCACGCGCCTCTTTAATGTACTCCTGCACCATTATATTGGCTTTCATACCCATGAACGCCTGAATCACAGATTCTGCCGCTTGATTAGTTTCCGCCAATACCACGCCAATCCCCTGGGTACCTTCCAGCAGTTTGATGACCAGTGGTGCACCTTTAACCATGGTGATCAGGTCGGGAATGTCGTCCGGTGAGTGGGCGAAGCCGGTAATCGGCAGCCCCAACCCTTTGCGCGATAGCAGCTGCAGTGAGCGCAATTTATCCCGCGAACGGGTAATCGAGACGTTATCGTTGATAACGTAGGTGCCCATCATCTCAAACTGACGCAACAGCGCGCAGCCATAAAAGGTGACTGATGCACCAATGCGCGGGATCACCGCATCGAAAGGCTCAATCTCTTGGCCTTTATAGTGGATCGAAGGGTGGTGCGAGGTAATGCTCATATAGCAGCGCAGCGTGTCCACCACGCGGGCGGTATGCCCGCGCTGCTCTGCGGCTTCAACCAAGCGGCGGGTAGAGTACAAATTGCGATTGCGTGACAGCAGAGCGATATGCATTTAAAGGACTCCGAGCCTAGATAAAGGCGACTTATAAAGGGTTAAGGCTCACCGTGCAAGAATGCAGCACCGGGTGCAACCATGAGGCGGCGCATGGCGCGGCGTCCTAGCAGCATTGGGTGACGCATATTGCTGCGGTCAGTAAGGGTGAGTTCAACAGGGAAATTCAAATCGCCCATCTGCATAGGGGTGCGAATAACATAACGCCACTCGCTATGACCGTTGGAGCTAGTAATGCGGCGCCGATCATGCAAGTGCAAACTGTAGCGGTGGGCCGGCGTTGTCGGGCCACCACTGTGGGTAATAAAGCTGACCCACAGTTGGCCATGTTCATCTTCATGCGTCTCTATATCTTCTGCATGCAGAGCAGAAGTACGCGCGCCCGTGTCTGCTTTACAGCATAGGTGAAGCCCTAGTTCAGGTAGCGTCACCATCTCGCGGCGGCCAATGACCGCTTTGGCCTGATAGGGTAATTCCTTCACGGCTCACTCCTTGCAATTAAAAGTGACAACATTGGCTCAAGCATTCCTCTTTGACATCATCAGGGTCAAACGGTGTTGAATAGGAGAGCCAGTAGGCGCATCCCGTAGAGCCATCATGACCGGTAAGCGTAGCCTGGGTATTAACGCAATATCACGTACTACGGCGGCAAAATCGCTACGCTCATCTTCCGCTAAGCGTTGCAGAAAAAGCGGCAGGCGCTGAGCGTCTTCAAGATAGCCCCAACCACGCCCGGCTATTGCAGCGAGTACATCCGGCCCACAGGCCGCTGTGTCATTGAGTAAGGCCGTGTACCAATTGCCCACCGATGATGCTTCAGTATTGCCTACTGCACGCAGACAGGCACACAGCGTTTCAATGTCGCCCGCTTGTGCGGCGGCTTCGCCGCGACGCTGCAGTGCGTCGACTAACGCCTGTGGCAATGGTTGGTGCTCTAAACAGTAGCACAAGGAGTGGATAACGGCGGTGGGTAGTTCAGGCAAACGCGGTGCTAACGAATCAGCGTCAAGCCTTTCCATACGAACGACGTAATCGGCAATCCCTTGTAACCCCAACGCCTGCCAATCGATTACTTGCTGGCCGCTCAAGTAGGCCTCAACCGGCTCAAAATGCTGGCTGGCAGGCAGCCCACGCGCATGGGTGGCGCGTGCATTGAGCATGGCCTGGAAGGTGACGCTAGGCGTGAAGGCGAGGGGATTATCCTTCATTAAGTGATCCACGTCCGCTGTTTCTTCACGACCCACGTTAGAAACCGCGCGCCCCAGTGTTTCCAACAGTCGGTTTAAAAACGCATCGCGCTGGGCGGGGGCAATCATTCCCTGCTCATCCAGTGGCAAGGCTAAGAACCAAATGGCAGGCTCGGGCATATCGCCAAGGCGGAACACAATGGCCAAGCGAGCTTGTCCTTGCCAGGGTTCAGGCCAGGCCAGTTCGCCACTTTCAAAAGCAGCAAGTGACTCCCGCGAGCATGGGACGACATGGCGCCCCATATGGTAAAGGGAAACCTCGCCACCGCTGCGGGTAAAAAACTCATCAAGGGTTTGAATTGGTTGCATGACATCCTTCCGTGTTGCAAGCCTGCACTCTACCTTGCTGATGTGGCACTGTCAGCCGAGTGGCTGATAAAACATGGTGTTAATGGCAGTGTCTCAATGCATTAGCTTTAATGACAATACGGTTAAAAATTAATCAACTGTGCGAAAGCCCCATGAGAGCAAGCGTTGCGACACCTTTCCATAGTTTATCCACAGGCTCGTGCAGGTTTTCTGTGAGTCTATGGATAACTTCTCGCAAGCGTTGATAAGTGGCAAGGCACCCACGGAGTGGGGATAATGGTCAGACGCCACATATTTTTCATTTTCGAGGTAGTGACAAACGATTATATGAGTACTTATCAACCGCTGCAGACAGCGCTTCTAGAGCTAGAGGCGTCGATGAAAGCCGCCGATCTATGGCGAATGCCAACACCCGATGCAGAGGCGTTTGCCAGCCAGCAGCCATTTTGCATCGACACGATGTCGCTGCCTCAATGGATACGCTTTGTGTTTATTGCCCGCTTGAACGCTTTGATTGATGCCCGTGCTGCCATGCCCGCAAAGTGCGAGGTTGCCCCCGCTGTGGCGGCCTATTTGCAGCAGGAAAAAACACCTGCCCATCACCAACTGCTCATCGTCCGGGCGGTAGAGAAGGTCGACCAGATCGTCACTGAAAGCACTTAAAACAGCGTGCCACTAAACGCACAAAGCCCGCCGTGAGGCAGGCTTTGTGAATAACATCTGCTAGCGGATTTGCAAGCGATTTAGAAGCGGTAACTGAGGCCTGCCATGACCACGAGAGGGTCGATCTCAACGGTACCCGCTGCTGCACCATTGACCTTCGCATCGGTATCGATATCGATGTACCAAGCGGCGGCGTTCAGCGCCCAGTGGTCGTCAATAAGCAGATCGACACCTACCTGGCCCGCTGCGCCCCAGGAGTCATCCAGGTCTAAATCACCAATCGCCAGCTCTTCATCGGAGAAGTGGGTGTAGTTAATGCCAGCACCGATATAGGGCTGTACGCGGGCCTGAGTACCACCCAGCGGGTAGTACTGTAGCGTTAGAGTCGGCGGTAGGTGCTTGGTCGAGGCGATATTATCGCCATTCAGATGGATATCGTGCTCGAACGGCAGCGCCGCCAGCAACTCCACGCCGACTTTATCGTGGAAACGATAGCCCAAGGTGAACGCGAAATCGGTTTTATCCTGTACATCCACGGACAGCGCACCGTTGGCCAGTGAGCCGTTGTCGCTGGTGGGGGCAACTTTAGCAACACCCACGCGGGTAAAGAAGTCACCAGCGCCGTAGGCGAATGCCTGACTGCTGGTCATTATTGCCGCAGCGGCAACAGTGGTTACAAGTAGGGTAGGCAGGGCGGCTTTACGCATGGGTTCACTCCTGGGGTCAAGATTAGACGGCCTTTCGATAGCCGCTTAACGATGAAGCCAGTGTAACGAGACCCAGGGAGTGGATTATTGATCCAGGGCAAGGGTTGTTAGACAAGGTCTAGGCGCTATGCACACAAGGCTGCGCAGGCCCTCCTCATTTTGTCGGGCTGGTAGCCTGAACGGTCGCGAGCTAAAGCTACCTCCCGCAAGTGCCATTATCTGTCTAGCAGAAGTCATTCCGCACTAAGTAACTAAGAGTCGGAAAACTCGGCTACCAGATAAAAAAAAGCCACTAACGAGTAGTGGCTAATTTTGATCGCTTAGACATTGATCCGCGTTTTCTTAGCGCCGACCTATTCAGCCGTTGCCAACAGGCTGGCGTTACCGCCCGCTGCGGTGGTGTCGATACATAGATGGCGTTCTACCACGTAGCGATCCGGCGAGATGGTCTGGGTCTCTAGTGGCACGATGGCACCGTCGCGCTTGGCCAGCGCAATCCGCAGTTCACGCGTCCAGTCGCTGCTGCCAGCGGCGGCGACTGCCGCAATCCCTTTGATCTCGCTCAACGTCTCGGCTGAAACGCTGCCATCAAGCCCGGCCACTGGCACTCCGGCGTCGATCAGGGGCTTCACGGCCTGCTCGGCGCCTGGTGCCACGATGACAGCGGCACAGCCCGTGCCTAGGGCCTGTGCTGCTTGTGCAATGGCGATATCCAGCGTCGGCCCGAGACACAGAACAGAGCCCTTCGGATACATTGCCAGGCGGTTGCTTTCACCTGTCGGTCCCGGCAGTGTCTGCGGCGTAATGTCCAACGCTGCTGTTTCGGCAAGCGCCTTGCGGATCACGCCACCTTTACCGGAGAGCGCCTTGCGCAGTACCTCGATGCGATTGGGTCGTGCTGCCCAGTTACGTGCATCTAGCCCGTCGAGAGCCGATTGGAGATCGCTAAGTGATACTGCGCTCCCCTTAGGCGTCTCATGTAGCTCGGCGTCGGCGGTGCGGCGGAAACGAGTGACATAGAGCGGGCCGCCAGCTTTGGGTCCGGTACCTGAGAGGCCCTCGCCGCCGAACGGTTGAGAGCCAACGATGGCACCGATCTGGTTGCGGTTGACGTAGACGTTGCCGACATGGATGCGCTCGACGATCTGCTGAACGCGGTCGTCAATGCGGGTATGCAGGCCGAAGGTTAGTCCGTAGCCCTTGCCATTGATGTCGTCGACAACCTTGTCGATATCCCGCGCCTTGAAGGTGGCCACGTGCAGCACCGGGCCGAAGATTTCTCGTTCGAGATCTTCAATGCCCCCAACTTCAATCACCGCCGGGGTGACAAAGGTGCCGGTGTCCGGCGCAGACAGCTTCTTCAGCACTTTTCCAGCTTTCTCATTCGACGCAACGTAGTCGCTGATTTCCTGTTGGGCATCGACGTCGATCACAGGCGAAACGTCGGTATCCGTGTTCCAGGGGTCGCCAATGGTGAGTGCGTCCATGGCGCCGTAGAGCATGTTGAGCAGGCGGTCTCGGGCCTCTTCCTGGACATACAGCATGCGCAGCGCGGAACAGCGCTGACCAGCTGACTGGAAGGAGGAGATCAGGATATCGCGCACAGCCTGTTCGGTCAGCGCCGTGGAGTCGACGATCATGGAGTTCAGGCCGCCGGTCTCGGCGATCAGCACGGCGTCAGGACCTGCGTTGTCCGCCAGAGCCTTGTGGATGATCTGTGCCACCGGGGTCGAGCCGGTGAAACAGACGCCAGCGATACGTGGGTCGCTGGTTAGCGGGCCACCCACCGTTGGGCCGTCGCCAGGCAACAACTGCAGTGCCGCTTCCGGTAGGCCAGCCTCACGCATCAACTCGACGGCGCGAGCAGCGATCAGGGGCGTCTGCTCGGCGGGCTTGGCGATGACCGCGTTGCCAGCGACTAACGCTGCAGCGATCTGCCCGGTAGTGATGGCCAGCGGGAAGTTCCACGGGCTAATGCAGACGAAGATGCCACGGGCGTTGCCGGGTTCTTCCGCTTCCAACCGCTCGCCTTCGTTGGCGTAGTAGCGCAGGAAATCCACCGCCTCACGCACTTCCGCGATGCCATCGAACATCATCTTGCCCGCTTCGCGGGTGGTGATCACGGTCAGCTCGGCGATGTGCTCTTCGTAGAGATCAGCGGTGCGGCGTAGCACCGCAGCGCGTTCGGCAGCAGGGCGTGACGACCATTCGCGGAAGCCTTCTTCGGCGGCGTCAAGGGCAGTCGCCACTTCTTCTGGTGTGGCTTCATGCACCTTGCCGATCACCCGCGAGCCGTCGGCGGGGGAGACGGCATCGCGAGCAGGCCCTTGGGGGGCGGGGCTTCCCACCAGCATGGGGCCTGCCGTCCAGGTGGCGTCGGCAAACGCTTCGCGAGCGTTGAGCAGCGGCAGGATCGAGGCGGGTTCGTTGATGCGGTAACCTTTGGAGTTCTTGCGCTCGGGCTCGAACAGCTCGCTAGGCTGGCGGATCAACGGGCTTGAGACATCGTTGCCGAGTTGCTTAAAGCTTTCAATGGGATCTCTTGAGACTTCGCTCGCCGGAATCGAACTGTCCACTACCTGGTTGACGAACGAGGAGTTTGCGCCATTCTCCAGCAGGCGGCGTACCAGGTAGGCCAGCAGGTCACGGTGCGCGCCAACAGGGGCGTAGATGCGACAGTGCGTACCTTCTGACTCCTTGACGATGTGGTGCAGCGATTCGCCCATGCCATGCAGGCGCTGGAACTCGTAGCTGTCCTTATCGCTGCCCGCCATCTCCACGACGGCGGCGCAGGTGTGGGCGTTATGAGTCGCGAACTGCGGATAGATGCGGTCACGCCGGTCGAGCAGCATTTGCGCGCAGGCCATGTAGCTGACATCGGTGTTGACCTTGCGAGTGAAGACCGGGAAGGTCTTGACCCCCATTTCCTGGGAGAGCTTGATTTCGGTATCCCAGTAGGCACCCTTAACCAGCCGCACCATGATTTTGCGATCAAACCGCTCGGCGAGTTCGTAGAGTGTCTCAATCATGGGCGCGGCACGGCGCCCGTAGGCTTGCACGACGACCCCGAAGCCATCCCATCCGTCCAGACTGGGGTCAGCCATTAGCGCCTCAATCACGTCGAGGGAGAGATCCAACCGATCCTGCTCTTCGGCGTCGATATTGAAACCGATATTGGCCTTGGCCGCTTGCTGCACCAATTCTTTGGCGCGTGGCAACAGCTCTGCCATCACCGTGTCACGGTGAGTGTATTCATAACGTGGGTGCAGCGCCGAGAGCTTCACCGAAATGCCGGGGCTACCGCGTACATCACCTTTGGCTTGCTCGGCAATGGCGGAAATCGCCTTGGCATAAGCCTCATGATAGCGGACGGCATCTTCGTCGGTGCGCGCCGCTTCGCCCAGCATATCGTAGGAGTAGGTGTAGCCCTGTTTCTCGAGCTCACGGGCATTCTTCATGCCTTCTTCGATGGTTTGACCAAGCACGAACTGGCGGCCGAGAATCTTCATCGACTGACCAACCGCCTTGCGCACCACCGGCTCGCCCATGCGGCGTACCAGTCCGCGCAGCGCTCGGGTCGGGCCCTTGGGGTCTTCTTCCAGCACCTTGCCGGTCAGCAGCAGCGCCCAGGTAGAGGCATTGACCATTGAAGACGAAGACTTGCCCAGGTGGGCGCCCCAGTCGGAGGGCTCAATCTTGTCGTGGATCAGGTCGTCGATGGTTTCCGCATCGGGCACGCGCAGTAGCGCTTCTGCCAGACACATTAGGCCGACGCCCTCAGTAGTCGAGAGCCCGTACTCGGCCAGGAACGCCTCCATCATCGAGGGAGACCTCTCCTTACGCACACGCTCCACGTAGTTGGCGCCGACGGCGGCAACCTTCTTGCGGTCGTCTTCCGAAAGCTTGATGCGCTCGATAAGCCCGTGCAGCACATCTGCCTCGTTGGCATCATAATGACTGCGAATGCGTGAGCGTAGATCACTCACGTCGCTCTGCAGATGATCGTTCATACAGGGTCTCTCCTTGCTAGCCGACAGTTTGGCGTTGCTGCGCCGGTTAGGATGTAGTCGTTCTCAAACCTGAAGAGGGCTCCCGCGGGAGCCCTCTTGATACGCTGAATGTATCTTGAGCGCTTATTTGCGTTCGATATGCTGATATTCGCCGGCATCGTCGGTGGCATTGCTTACGACGATGATGGCAATGAAGGAGGCGATAAAGCCAGGAATAATCTCGTAAACGCCCGGGCCACCCATAAAGGAGCCGTTCCAGCCAAGTGCAATCCAGACCATTACGGTGAGCGCGCCCACCACCATGCCTGCGATAGCACCATTGCCGTTGGTGCGTGACCACATCAGCGATAGGATAATCAGCGGGCCAAAGGCCGCACCGAAGCCTGCCCAGGCGTTACTGACCAGCCCCAGAACCTGGGAGTTTTCGTCAGAGGCAATAAACGCTGCCACAATGCCCACCAGCACTACACTGACACGGCCAACGGCCACACACTGTGCCTCAGAGGCTGTCTTGTTCAAGAACAGACGGTAGAAGTCTTCGGTGAGTGACGAAGAGGCTACCAACAACTGACTGGAAACGGTGCTCATAACCGCAGCCAACAGTGCTGCATAGAGGAAGCCGGTAATCAGCGGATGGAATAGCAGGTTTGCCAGGACGATAAAGATGGTTTCCGGATCTTCGATATCCAGGCCATTACGGATGGCATAAGCGCGGCCAAAGATACCCAGAGACACAGCACCAATCAGAGAGATAAGCATCCAGCCCATGCCAATGTTGCGGGCAATCGGTACATCCTTGAGTGTCCGGATGGCCATGAAGCGCACAATGATGTGCGGCTGACCGAAGTAACCCAGCCCCCAGGTGACAGCGGAGAGCCAGCCAATAAAGGTGAGCCCCGAGGTCCAGGAGAGCAGGGTGGGGTCGACCTCATTCAGCGTTTGTGAGGCCTGAGAAAAGCCGCCACCACCTTCACCAAAGAGTACCACCGCCGGCATGATTACCAGGGCCAGCATCATGATGCAGCCCTGTACGAAGTCGGTCATGCTCACGGCCAGGAAACCGCCAACAACGGTGTAAATAAGTACCACGCCCAGGGTGATCATAACGCCCATTCCGTAGTTACTCATGTCACCGAAGTTGTAAATGCCGGAAAACGCGCTTTCAAACAGCTTGCCGCCAGCCACTAGGCCTGAGGCCGTGTAAACTGCGAAAAAAACTACGATGACGATAGCGGAGACTGTCCGCAGTGACATTGACCGCGTTGGGAAGCGGTTTGCCAGGAAAGCCGGGATGGTAATCGCATTGCCATAGTGAACGGTCTGCTCACGTAGGCGCGGAGCGACTAGAATCCAGTTGAATAACGCCCCCACGAGCAAACCAATGCCGATCCAGGCGGAACCCAAGCCAGAAACGAACATTGCCCCAGGTAAACCCAGCAGCAACCAGCCACTCATATCCGAAGCACCGGCCGACAGGGCCGCTACTTTAGGGCTGAGGGTACGACCACCCAGCATGTAATCTTCAGAGGAAGAGGTGGATTTGCGCATCGCATAAATACCGATGGCGACCATGAGCACAAAGTACGCAATGAGACTTATCCAAACACCTATAGCCATGTAACTTCTCCAGTTTTTCAGGACGGAGCTAGCTCCGACAGGTTAGTGCGCATACCGGGAAGAATCCGGTATTGACGCAGTCTTGTTGTTGTTAACCTCTTTTCATATCCATGTTACTGGCCCTGATGAGCCCGCTATAGATGAAGTCAGAAAGGTCGGTGGTGCCTATGTGTGCCGTGATCCCGCTATTATTTTCGACCATAGGATAGTTCCCTGTTCAGGTTAGTTTCGGATGAGTCGTTTTACTCATCTCCCAGCGTCAATAGCGACGCTTTCCCGCCTAACGCAGCGGTGTTATCAGTAATGGTTGTTTCAGTCACGAAGCGTTGCAGGTACAGAGCAAATGAGTAACGCGGCGTTATGCCTAAATAAATAAGCGAATGTAGATTGCTGACACCTTTGTTGCATGTTGAATTCAAGGCAAAACGTGTCAATTCCGCGGCAAGAGAAGTAACTATACGACTTTAGTAGAGTTTTTGCTGGCTTGCCATTGGGCTTATGGGTTGTTTTGGTGCATTGGTTGTCAATGGTGGTGCATCGCATTGACGCAGTTTACGCGGCGATAATCCGTAACTGCGCCGAAATGCATGAGAAAGCGCACTTTGGTTGGCAAAGCCGGTTTGAATCGCAATATCGGTGAGGGGAAGTCGGCTTTGCAGGATCAGTTGGCGGGCCGCGTGTAGACGTTGGCGTTTGACGTACTGCCAGGGCGAAAGCCCCGTTTGAGCGCGGAAGCAGTCGGAAAAATGCGCTTCGCTTAGACAGGCAAGTCGCGCTAGATCAGCGACGCGCAGGTCTTCGGCGAGGTGTTGACGAATAAAGCGGTTAATACGCGTCAAATCCAGGCGCTGCTGAGTACTGCTGGCGGTAGTACCCAGGCGGGCCTTTAGTGAGCCCAGTAGCGTGGCGGCTAAACGGTCTTGCTGAAAGGAGTTAGTCGACGTATCAAACCCTTGAGCAAGCTCGCTTTGCATAAACTCCAGGTAGTGGCGCAGTGCGTTATCTAGACCAAAAAAGCGTGGGGCGTCGAATAGCGCTACCAGTTCACGGTTCTCACCGGTTAGCGCGGGGGCGTCTTCGGGAAGATCGAAAATTAACTGCCTGTTATGACCGTAACCCGAGTAGTAGTGCTCGTGGTTTGCGGGCACGATACAGCCCGAGAATGCATTGACGCGCCCACCCAAGCCTTCAATTTCAAATTCTGAAGAGCCGCACAGCGTAATCACAATCTGATGAAAATCATGGGTGTGGTGATGTGTAGCGCTGGCTAGTGGTATTTGTCGAATGGTACTGGGCATGCAGTTCTCCTGAATTGCATTAGGTCTCCTGAACCGCAAGACGCCTTTAAACCGTATCAGCTACTGCTGGCGAAGGGCAGTGTGGGCGTGCAAGTGGTCGCGAAGGGCCTGAAGTTCTGCCTGACCCTCTTGATTGAGCAGCGGCTTGCCTTGGGCAAGCATCCAGCGTCGGCCATGTTGCTCCATTAAGTGCGCGGCGCGGCGTCTAATGCCGTCCAAGTACTCGTTGTGTCGAATGGGGTAGCCGATTATTGCGTTCCACTCGGTTTCGCTCACTTGGCTGTTTAGCGCTTTATCAAACAGCGCCAGTAAATCTTTGGGCTCCGTGCGGTAGCGTGGGGTGCTTGACGTCATCAGCACCAGCATTACCGCACCAATCACGAGTAAGCAGACTCCAAACACTAATAAGTACAGCGCCATTCGCTCTGCTCCTGGGCGTCATCCGTTAATAAATAGCTACGTTATTATACGCTTGGCGCCGCTCGGGTCGAAAATTTTACTTTTTTGCGAACTTTTACTTCACAGCGTGTCTGAGTATGTACAGGCAACATCGCGATAGCAGTCGCTAAAGTTGTTGTCCTGGCTCTATTGTTTTGATCCCTTGCTTCCGCTACTTCTTGAGTAGCGGCTTTTTTTTGTCCAAATCTCAACTGTTCTTCGACACCTGATTTGAAACCGTTAAGCAACTCTGCTAATGGCGGCGTATAGCCAGCAGCGCTACCAGGATATCACGTCGTGTCACAATTCCTATTAGACGCTGCTGTTCCACCACTGGGTAGACTTTGGGTTTAGGGCCTAGCATCTCCTGGGCCAGGTCAGTAATGCTTTTATTGGGAGAGACGCTGAGCACTTCGTGGCGCATCATCTCTTTCACCAGGGGCGCTTCATCGTCATGATAAATGCTATCCAACACACGTCCCATCACATCCTGCTCCGAAATAAAGCCGATTAAACGATCACTCTCATCCACTACCGGTGCGCCAGGCAGACGATGCAGTGCGAGCCCCTTGGCCAAGGTTGTTATTGATGCGTTGGGTGAAACGCGGTAGCAATCAAGGGACATGATATCGCGGACGATACTGGGGGTTGCTCTATTCATCATGGACACTCCTTGCTCATCTTATTCATCGCTATGGCAAACAGGGCATCGCAAGCAAAGCGATCTGATCAGTTCAGGATGCTAAAGTAGCAGCGACTCTTTCACTGTAGGTGATTTAAAACGCAGTGTTCAGCCTGCAAAGTATCTTTATTCAACGCTGTAAGTACTGAATTTTCTAAGCCGTTAATTTTCTAACTGCTCAAATGATCTGCAAGTTAACGAATTGAGGAGCCACCCATGGATGCACGTGAGTACTTAAACCGCAAAGGGGTGGGGCTTGACCGAGACCCTGACCGCCCTAATACCTTGGAGGAGAAAGCCTGGGAGCGTGCGCGGGGTTCTGGGCACCAACGGCCAAAATCGGGGACGCCTCACGATTGGGAAGATTGGGAGCGTCACCACGATGACTTGGCAGAAGGCGCTGAAACCTTAGAGCAAAAAATTGACAAAGAGGCTCATCGGGTTGCCCAGGAGCGGGCAGCTAAGGCAGCGGCTGAGCCAGCCTCCAGTTCAGTAGAGCACTTCACTCCGCCAACTAAAGTTGAACCAGCGCCTGCCGAAGCCACGCCGCCTAAAGCGACCCCCGCAAAGCAAGCTGCGCCGGAGCCTGAAGCGTTAAAACTCGCCTATTATGCCCTGGCGCTACTATTGCCACCGCTGGCAGTGGGCTTGACCGACGGCGGTAGTAAGCGGGTAGGGGTAGCTCTGTTGCTAACGTTAGCGGGCTGGCTGCCCGGCGTTGTGTATGCTTTTTGGTGGCTGCAGCGGCGTTAACTAAAGCCCCTTGTAGACGTTAACTACTTGGCAGCCTGATCAAGGTGCGTATAATCTCCGTAAACTAATTTATAAGGCAGGGTTTACGATGGGTTATCTGATCGGCGTCACGGCGCTATGGGCGTTCTCCTTTTCGCTGATAGGTGTCTACTTGGCGGGCCAGGTCGACAGCTATTTTGCGGTATTGTTGAGGGTTACGCTTGCCACCCTGGTCTTCCTGCCTTTTTTACGACCCAGCCTTCTGCGGGGTAAGCATCGGCTGGCGCTTATGGGCTTAGGTGCCATACAGCTGGGGGTAATGTACACCTTCTTCTATCAATCCTTTCTGCTGCTGTCGGTACCTGAAGTGCTGCTGTTTACTATTTTCACGCCTATTTATATCGCACTGCTGGATGATCTGCTGTTTGGGCGCTTCACGCCGATCTATATTGTGACCGCGCTGCTCGCTGTAGTCGGGGCAGGGGTTATTCGCTATGACGGTGTTGATAGCGGTTTCTGGGCAGGCTTTTTAGTCGTACAGGGGGCAAACCTCTGTTTTGCGCTTGGCCAGGTAGGCTATCGCCGTTTAGCCGCTGATTTGCCACCTACACTAGCGTGGCACAACGTGTTTGGCTGGTTCTTTATTGGCGCGATGGTCGTGGCTCTGCCTGCCTATTTACTGTTTGGCAACAGCGCGGCACTGCCTACTACGTCACTTCAGTGGGGCGTACTTGCATGGTTGGGGTTAGTGGCTTCTGGCGTAGGCTATTTTGCCTGGAACCAGGGCGCCACCAAGGTAGACGCAGGCACCTTGGCAATTATGAACAATGCGCTGGTGCCAGCGGGGCTAATCGTCAATTTAGTGATTTGGAACCGCGATGCGGATATTCCCCGCTTGTTGTTGGGGGCGATTATCATGGCCGCCTCCCTGTGGCTCAACCACTGGTGGTGCCAGCGCCGTCAGGTAGCCGTTAGCTAAGCCTATTTGCCCGATAGCTGAGGTGTCCCCATAATGGCGACTTATGTTAGCGAGAGTCGGCCCATGAGCAACACCTTATCAGCAGACGCTAAGTCAGCGCCCTCCAGCGATCAATCGAGCAGAACCTTTAAAACTATTGGTCTGATTGGTCGGCTGGGGAGTGACAAAGTGGTCGACTCCCTTCAGCGGCTGGTAACCTATCTGGTCGCCCATGACTACTCGGTATTAGTGGAAGATCGCACCGCTACTGTCATACCGCACCATGGTCAGCCGGAAGCCAGCCGTCGCATGCTGGGCGAGCTGTGTGACTTGGTGATTGTGGTAGGGGGCGATGGCAGTCTATTGGGCGCGGCGCGGGCGCTATGCCGCAGCGGTACGCTGATTTTAGGCGTTAATCGGGGCCGCTTGGGGTTTCTTACCGATATCTCACCCGATGAGTTGGAAACCCGCGTCAGTGAAGTGCTGGCGGGGGAGTTTGAGGTTGAGCAGCGTTTTTTGCTTGATACCGTGCTCTACCGTAATGGCGTTGCCGTGGGTAATGGCGATGCCTTGAACGAAGTCGTGCTGCACCCTGGTAAAGCGGTGCGCATGATAGAGTTTGAGCTGTTTATTGATGGCCAGTTTGTGTATAGCCAGCGCAGCGATGGCTTAATTGTTGCTACGCCCACCGGTTCAACGGCCTACGCGCTCTCTGGCGGTGGGCCGATCATGCACCCCAAACTGGATGTCGTGACGCTGGTGCCAATGTTCCCTCATACGCTCTCGAGTCGCCCCATTGTAATCGATGCCGCCAGCGAAATACGTATTCACATTGGCGAAACCAACCAGTCCTATCCGCATATTAGCTGCGATGGGCAAACCCGAGCGGTGGCCAAACCCAATGACGTACTGGTGATTACCCGCAAGCCTGAACGTATCCAGCTGGTGCATCCCATCGGGCATAATTTTTACGAAGTGCTGCGCAGCAAATTAGGCTGGAGCCACCGGTTGGGGGATTGAGTATGGAGGGATACGACCTCATTGGGGATGTCCACGGCTGCGGTGCTACGCTCGCCTCACTGCTGGAAAAGCTGGGTTACCACCAGCGCAACGGCGTCTATCGCCACCCGCGTCGCAAAGTGATTTTCCTAGGTGATTTGATTGACCGAGGCCCTAGAATTCGTCTGGCAGTGACTATTGCCCGGCGAATGGTCGAGCACGGCGAAGCGTATATCGTCATGGGGAATCACGAGTATAACGCCCTGGCGTATACCCATCCTGGGCCCCCAGGTAGCCATAAACGCTGGTTGCGCGAGCATACGCCACGGCACAATCGTATTATTCAGGACACCCTAGAGCAGTATCGCGACTATACCAACGAGTGGGACGACACCTTGGCGTGGTTTAAAACCATCCCGCTGTGTTTGGAAATCGATGGTATCCGCGTGGTGCACGCCTGCTGGGATGAGGTGCTGATTGAAGAGCTGAAACAGCGCCACCCTGATTGCTGCATGGACACACAGTTTTTGATTGAGTCCACCGACCCCAAAACCCAGGCGTTTCGAATTTTAGACCGCCTCACCCGAGGTCCGCATGTCTCACTACCCAAAGGTATTGCGATACACTCAGGCGATGGCTTTACGAGGCAAAGTTTCCGCGCCCACTTCTGGGCCCAGGCGCCTCAGCAGTGGGGGGACGTCGTCTTTCAACCGGATAACTTGCCCGGCAATCTTGAAACCCGCGCATTGACCCACGAAGAGCGCCAGAAACTTAGCTACTACGGGCCAGAGCAGCCGCCGCTGTTTATTGGTCATTACTGGTGTGAAGGCATACCAGCACTGCCGACCCAGAATATTGCCTGCCTGGACTATAGTGCTGTCAAATATGGGCGCTTAGTGGCCTATCGATGGAGTGGTGAGGCAGTATTAAATGCCGACCATTTTGTGTGGATTAAGGTACCAAAAGACGAGCGTGCGCTGCCCAAACCCTGGGAAATCGACTTTGATTAACAAATGCTTCTTTTTGTTACACAAAATTACATATTTTTTTCAAAACGGCTGAACTAACCCTGCCGTCGGCTATCAGAGTAAGTGTTCCCTTGAATGATCCCTTGCTTTTATTCTCCGGCGGTTCCCACCGCCGGTTTTTTTTGCTTGTCTTTTGGCAGCCGGGTGGTTCATTCAGTAGTTGTCTACAATAACTGTCTTCAATAGCTACCCGCTGCGGACAGCGTGCCGCAAGCGCTTTGATTAGAGGGATTTCATGCATCCAGTGATGCTTCTGCCCGATCACGCGGATACCAGTGAACTTCGCCAGGCACTCTGGCGCCACCGCATTGGTCACCGCATTACCGATGAAGCGGACGGCCAACTGCTATGGATCGCCGACCCACGCCAGCTTGGCGAACTTAAAGCACTGCTAGAGCGCTGGCAGCGGGGCGAACCCCTGGTGCTTCAGCAGGCTGCTCAGCGCCCGCGCACCATGACCCACTCCTTGGCATCGCTAAAGCAAGTGCCGGTAACGGCGCTGATGATTGTCATTAGTCTGGTGATATTTGCCCTGATTGGTGTTTTTGGTGACCAGTTGATTGTCACTCTCACCATCGTGCCAATAGGTATTTCAGGTGGTGAGCTGGTGTTTGGTAATCTGACGCAAACGCTTACCTCTGGGCAGGTATGGCGCTTGTTATCACCTGCTTTTCTGCACTTTGGCTGGATGCATTTGATATTTAATCTGATGTGGGTGTGGTACTTCGGGCGACAGGTTGAAGCACTACAGGGCAGCCGAATCATGCTATTGCTGCTTATTGTGGCGGGTATAGGCGCGAATGTGGCGCAGTACGCGACCGGCACCGTGCTTTTCGGCGGCATGTCCGGGGTGGTATATGCCTTACTGGCCCACGTTTGGTTGATGTCACGCCGGGTTCCCCAAAGTGGCTTCTTTGTACCGCAAATGCTGGTGGTCTTTATGCTCGGCTGGATGGTGTTCACCATGACCGATATGGCGGGCAGCGTTGGTTTTGGCAATGTCGCTAATGAAGCACATTTGGGCGGTCTACTCGTGGGGCTGGTCACAGGCTGGTATTATTCATCCCGCCGTTTGAAAAACCGTTAAGAGGCCTGCAATGAGCGAAATGACGTTCGAAAAAATGATCAACCAGATGACTCCAGCGATTTACGAAAGCCTTAAACAGGCGGTATCGCTGCGCAAATGGCCCGACGGTCGCCGCTTAACGCCGGAACAGACCGAACTCTGCTTGGAAGCCGTCATGCGCTTTGAGGTGGAGAACAACGTGCCGGAAGAGAACCGCGTAGGCTATTTAGAGCAGCGTACCTGCGGTGCAGCGGCTAGCGGCGCTGGCGTATCGCCGGAACTGGCCGGCTTGGCACGGGATGCCACGCGTGATTGAAGCGGCAGTACCGGGCTTTTCAGTAGAGGGCTGTTTAAGCAAAATGGCGGCAGCGCTACCTGGCCGCCAAGACCAGCCGGTGGTTTACCACTTGCGCGCGGGTGAGCACCGTGTTGCGCTTAACGAGCGTATCGGTGAGCCGCTTAGTTTGCGGTGGACGGGAGCCATTGCCTGTACCCACTGCGGGCGAGCAACCAAGAAGAGCTTTGCCCAAGGCCACTGTTACCCCTGCTTCAAGCGGCTAGCCCAGTGCGATACCTGCATTATGAAGCCGGAAACCTGTCACTTTTTCCAAGGCACCTGCCGTGAGCCGGAGTGGGGCGAGCGACACTGTTTCCAGCCCCATATCGTCTATTTGGCTAACTCATCGGGGCTTAAAGTAGGCATCACCCGCAAAACCCAAATGCCTACCCGCTGGTTGGATCAAGGCGCGATTCAGGCGCTGCCGATTCTTGAAGTGGATACGCGTCAGCAGTCCGGTTTTGTCGAAATGCTGTTTAAAGAACAGGTTGCCGACCGCACCAACTGGCGGGCGATGCTCAAAGGCGACGTCGAAACCATGGATTTAAGTGCCGAGCGGGATCGTTTGTTGACCCTGCTAGCCGATGGATTGAACCAACTGCGCGAGACTCATGGTTCGGATGCTATCCGTTTGTTGGAACAGCCTGCGCAACATTTTCACTACCCCGTCAGCGTTTTTCCCAAAAAAGTGGTGTCGCATAACTTTGATAAGCAGCCACTGGTAGAAGGCGTGCTGCAAGGCGTCAAAGGGCAGTATTTGATCCTCGATAGCGGGGTCATTAATCTCCGCAAATTCACCGGTTACGAGATCCAGGTGAGTTAAGCGGCTAGCCATAAGAGGGCGTTTTGACTAAGGTTAGGGGGTGATCTGACCCGCCTTACGCAACGCAAGGAAGCCCCGATGCCTTGGCTTAAACTGCTTCACATTGCCGCGCTAGTGATCTGGTGCGGCTCACTTCTTTATCTGCCCGCCTTGCTTAGCCAGGCGCTGCAGCTTCGCAAAGACGCGGGCTTCGCCCAGGGCACACCGCCCATGCCGCGGTTCTTTTATAACTCCGTCGCTACCCCGGCCGCCTTAGTGGCTATTGCCTCGGGCACGCTGCTGTTTCTCATCCATGGTGTGCTGGGCGGCTGGCTGATCTTAAAACTGGGTGCTGTTGTGGCCATGGTCGCCGCCCACGGCTGCTTTGGCTGGTTAATCTTGCGCCTTGAGATGGGCCACTACCGCTGGGTAAAACCCACCAACTGGACGGCGCTATGCGTTGCGTTGGCGGGCATTATAGGCGTGCTGGGGCTTGTGTTAGCTAAGCCACTGGATTGGAGCTAACGCTATGGCGCTAATCCTTAACCTCGACACCCACCGCGTGTTCATACACCAGTTGACCGCCCAGCCAGCCCGCCAAAGCGATCAACGCTGCGGTGAGCAGCGATACGGCCAGCCCCCAGGGCAAAATCGCACTCGGGTCGTTAAAGCGCAGCAGCCAGTTCAACGACGCCAACGAGAGCATCACCACCGCGACGATAGCGTGGCTCCAGCCGGTTATCAGACGGCGAATGCGCGGTACAGTGACCAGATCGATAATCCCAGCCGTACTGGCAATCCAGCCGCCGAAAGCACCGACGCCTGCCAGCCACAAGCTAGCGCGCAACCAGAACGGATCGCCGCTCAGCAGGAAACCGATATCGCTTGCCACCAGCGCCATCAGGGCCGCGACGGGAAAGTGAATCATCACGGGATGAAGTGGATGGCCGGCGAGAGATGCGCGGCTTTTAATCGAGCGCTGGCGAGGCTTTGCCATAGTCACTTCCTGTGGGCAGAAAAAGGAATTCAAGGGATGAGGTTGATTATTCAACGCTTAACCCAGCAGCGGGTCAACTCACTTGGCACACCGCTAGCGCTGTCAGTCGGCCTGCTATTAGCCGGTTGCGCCGGCGATAAGTCTATTCTAGACCCGGCAGGCCAAGCCGCGCGAGACGTGGTGATGATCTGGTGGGTAATGCTAGGGTTTGGCACTGTGGTATTGGTGCTGGTGACTGCTTTTTGGCTGTATACCTTCAAGCGCAAAGAGGTAATACGAACGCCCGCTGAGGAGCGAACAATAGCGCGTCGCTGGATTATTGGCGGCGGCATTGTGCTGCCCGTGGCCAGTATTACCGCGCTACTGGCTTTTGGTGTGCCCACCGGTCAGCGGCTTTTACCGTTACCCCTGGCAGAGCCACCGGAGGTAATTGAAGTCATTGGCCACCAGTGGTGGTGGGAAGTGCGCTACCCCGGCGCAGAAGGGGGTGAGGTGGTGACTTCTAATCAGCTCATCATGCCCGCTGGTGAGCCGGTCGATTTTCACGTTACTGGTGCGGACGTTATCCACGCTTTCTGGGTGCCTCGCCTGGGCGGCAAGATCGATATGATCCCAGGGCGAGTGAACAAAATACGTTTGGAAGCGGATGAACCGGCGGTGTTTGGTGCTCAGTGCGCCGAGTTCTGCGGCGCCCAGCATGCCCAAATGCAGCTCTATGTGGAAGCCGTCGAGCGCGACGAGTACGACGCCTGGCTGGCCGCTCGCCAAACGGAGGCATTATCGTCGCTTGCGGCAAACGATCAGCAGCATGAAACTGCCAGGGAGGCATTTATGACCCATTGTGCCAGCTGCCACCGGGTAGCAGGACTCTCCTCTGGGGAAGAGGGGCCGGATCTTTCTGATCTTGGCAGCCGGACGAGCCTCGGGGCGGGAATAATGGCCATGGAGGAGGGCGCAGTCACCCACTGGCTTAAGCATCACCAACGCTTAAAACCGGGCAACAAAATGCCGCCCCATGATGATATCGAGACGACCACCTTGGAGTCTCTGGGTGCTTGGCTGGAGACGCTAACCCCATGACCACTATTAACCGTGAAGCGACCCCAGAAGGCGATAACATTAAAGGCCCCAACCAACTGCACAATGACTTGCACGATATTTGGGGCAATCCGCGTGGTTTGAAAGCACTCACCATTGTTAACCATACCACTCTCGGCCTACGTTTTATGGTTACCGGGATGGTGTTCTTCTTGATTGGTGGCCTATTGGCCATGCTGGTGCGCACCCAGCTGGCGCTCCCCGATCAAGACTTTATGTCGCCGGATATCTATAGCCAAGTCACCACCATGCATGGCACGGTGATGATGTTTCTGTTCGCCATCCCAATGCTGGAAGGGTTGGCGATTTATATGATTCCCAAGATGATCGGTGCCCGTGATCTGGTTTGCCCACGGCTAACATCCCTGGGTTACTGGTGCTATCTGTTTGGCGGCATCATCCTGTCGTTTAGCTTGGTGTTAGAGATGGCACCAGACAGCGGCTGGTTTATGTATACCCCGCTCAGTAGCAGCGAGTACTCACCGGGATTGGGCTCAGATTTTTGGCTGCTGGGGATCACCTTCGTTGAGATCTCCGCGCTCTCTGCCGGGGTCGAATTGGTGGTTTCGATACTGCGTACTCGCACCCAGGGCATGGCGCTGCACAAAATGCCGCTGTTTGCCTGGTATATCCTCGCCATGGCGCTGATGATCGTGGTCGGTTTCCCGCCGTTGATTCTGGGCAGTATTCTACTGGAGCTTGAACGCGCAGTGGGGATGCCCTTTTTTGAAGTGGCCGGTGGCGGTGACCCGATTCTTTGGCAGCACCTCTTTTGGCTATTCGGCCATCCCGAGGTTTACATCATTTTCCTGCCTGCGGCGGGCATTGTCTCCACGCTGATACCAGTGTTTGCTGGTCGTCCGATCGTTGGTTACGGCTGGGTGGTCTTCGCCATTACCGTGACAGGCTTTATCAGTTTCGGTCTCTGGGTTCACCACATGTTTACCGTGGGCATTCCTCAACTGGCCCAAGCCTTCTTCTCCGCCGCCAGTATGTTGGTGGCGGTGCCTACGGCGATTCAGGTGTTTGTATGGCTGGCCACGCTATGGCTGGGCAAGCCCAAGATGAAGCTGCCGATGTTATGGATCGTGGGCTTCCTGATTATCTTCGTGTGTGGTGGCTTGACCGGGGTAATGCTGGCGCTGGTGCCCTTTAACTGGCAGGTGCACGATACCCACTTTGTGGTGGCGCATATGCACTATGTGCTGGTGGGCGGGATGTTCTTTCCGCTGATTGCCGGGCTCTACTACTGGTTGCCGCTGTTTTCAGGGCGAATGCCTTCTGAAACCCTGGGCAAATGGGGCTTTTGGCTCACCTTTTTGGGCTTTAATGGCACCTTTTTGATCATGCACTGGACTGGCCTGTTGGGTATGCCGCGGCGGGTCTACTCTTATGAAACGGGTATGGGTTGGGATATTTTCAACCTGCTGTCATCCATGAGTAGCTTTATTATGTCGGCGGGGATTGCCATGGTGCTGCTGGATTTTGCGCTGCACTTCCGTTTCGGCAAACCCGCTAAGCATAATCCCTGGAACGCGGATACCCTGGAGTGGGCCAACAGTATGCCGCCCAGCGCCTATAACTTTGTCAGCCTGCCAAAGATCGAGACGCGCCATCCACTATGGGATGACCCGAATCTGCCGCGCACCATGGCAGAAGGGCAACATAGCCTGGCGGTGGCTACCCATGGCCGACGGGAGATGTGGGGCACTGACCCTTTGACCGGCAAAGTGCGGGAAATCATTCATCTGCCGGGTAACTCCTGGTGGCCGCTGTTTGCTGCCATGGCGCTGGCCGTGGTGTGTGTAAGCCTGCTGACGCGGCTATATCCGCTGGCTGGTATCGCCGTTGTCGTGGCTGGCCTATTTTTACTGCGCTGGTCTTGGGAGAATGGTGCCCATCCAAAAGCGGCGCCGGATGCCGAGGTAGCTCCCGGCGACCCTCCGCTCCACTCGCGCACCATGGATGGTCCAGGCCTATGGGCCATGTCGATCACGCTGCTCGCCAATGGTTCGTTCTTTCTCTCTTACCTATTTGGCTGGTTCTATCTATGGACAGTGTCCCCTGAGTGGCGGATGCCCGAGACCTCACCGCTCTCCTTGGTGGGGCTGATCCTTGCCGGGGTGGCGCTAACCGCTGGCGTGGTAATTCTCGAAAAACTGGTGCGCGGTTTGCGCCAGGGTAAGGATGCGGGACTGGCAGTGGGCATGTATAGCATCAGTGCCCTAGGCTTTGTGCAGGTAGCGGTAACGCTGTGGGTGCTGCTGAGTGCAGACCTGGCGGTTACCGAAACCTCCCATGATGCGATCATTATGGTCGGGCTGGCCTATGCGCTGCTACACGGCGGTTTAGGCGCGGTGCTGACCCTGCTTCAGGGCCTGCGGGTGGGTTATGGCTTTGTGGGCGCCCATGCACCCTTCGAGCCTGCCGTGGTTGCCCAGTGGTGGCGCTATAATCTGGTGACGTTCTGGATACTCGTGGGCGCGCTTGCGGTGTTGCCTCGCGTCATAGGGAGCTAAGCTAATGACCATCACGTTGCAGCGCTTACACCTTACCCATCCCTTGCATTTTGTCATTGGCTTAACGCTATGGTGTATCTGGTTCGTGGCCGTTTACGGCGGGCATGCGGTCGCTTGCTCGGTTGCACCGCCTGCTCCCGAGCAGGGCGTATTCACCCTGGTGAACGCTATGCTGCTTGCCGTCAGTATCGCCGCGATTGCGTTACTGGCAGCGTTAACGGTGGGCTGTTGCCGCATGGCCAAGCGCCATGAAGGACGGCTGCGCTTTAATGCCACGGTTTCTGCCGGGCTGTATCTTTTCTCTACTTTAGGCGTTGTGTTTGCTGCAATGCCGATTATGGGCATTCCGCCTTGCCTGTAAGCGATCCGCTTAGCAAAGAAGAAGAGCAGCTCTATACCCTCCACGGTATGTGGTGCACCAGCTGTGCCTTAGCCGTAGAGGGCTCTCTAAAGCGCCTTAAAGGTGTGCGTGAGGTTAGTGTGCACTACCCAAGCGCGACGCTCTGCATCAGTGGCACGCCTGCCGCTATTCAGCTCTCTACTCTTGCCCCCAAGATTAAACGCCTGGGCTATCGGTTGACAGAACTTGAGCCGGTGGCGGATGCCCATGGACGTTTAGAAGAGGAGAGCCGCTACCTGACGCTTAGGCTGATGGTCGGTTCGCTGTTCGGCATGTGGACGATGCTCGCGTCACTATTGATCTATGCGGGTGCATTGCCTTCGGAGCGGGTTGAGTTGGTGGTTGCGTGGGTGTCGGGGGCATTTTCCCTGCCCGTGGTGCTGTTCGCAGGGGTACCGTTTTACCGGGCCGGATGGCGCACGCTGCTTGCCAAGCGCCCCGGCATGGATGTGCTGGTTAGCCTTGGCGTAATCGGCGCAGTGATGGTTTCGGTGTGGCTGCTATGGCGCGGCTCAAGCGAAGTCTATTTCGACACGGCGGTGATGCTGATTGTGCTTTTACTGGTTGGGCGGTTGGTGGAGACACTCTGCCGTCACCGTGGGTTAAAAGCGCTTGATGCTCTGGCGCTGCCAAATGATGACATTACGGTTTGGCAGGACGAGCACTGGGAATCGGTTCCTGTGGATGAAGTGATGAAGGGAACGCGCGTCGAGCTAGCGCCCGGTGAGTTGATAGCCCTTGATGGGATCCTGGAAGACCCAGGTTGGATCGATACTGCCTCGCTTACCGGCGAAAGCCTGCCGCGCCACTTTCATGCCGGACAGAAGGTCTATGCGGGCTGCCGCTACCTGGGTACAACGCCGCTGGTAATGCAGGTAAGTGCAGGCGTAGGCAAGCGACGACTGGATCAGCTTTGTGACGAAATGCGCCGCTATCAGGCTAAAAAAGGCGAATTACAGAAGCTTGCTGACCGTTTTGCTGCTTGGCTAAGCCCGCTAGCTCTCGTGCTAGCGATGCTAACGCTGCCCGCTGTGCTGCTACTGGGTCTGGGCTTGGAGGATGCTTTTGTGCGCGCACTTTCGGTGTTAGTGGTCGCTTGCCCTTGCGCCGTGGGGCTTGCGGTGCCGCTGGCAAGCCTTGCCGGTAGCGGCCAGGCCATGCAGCAGGGTGTTGCGCTACGCGACCCGGCAGCGCTCGAAATCCTGGCACACATTCGCTCGGTAGCGCTGGATAAAACCGGCACCTTAACCACTGGCAGCCATACGGTGCTGCACTGGCAAGCACGGGAAGGCGTTGATGAGCGCACCTTGCAGCGCAAGCTCAGTGTCGCTGTTGCTGGCAGCGAACACCCCTTGGCACAAGCGCTAGCGCGCTGGGCGGGCAGCCAAGGCGACCAGCGCCCTGAGCAATGTCTGCAGGTTAATGACACCCCTGGAGAAGGGCGCCGTGTGCAGCTCAACAGCGGTGAGTGGCTAACGTTAGGCAGCGCCGGTTGGCTTTCTCGCCAGCAAATAGCGCTTCCTGCCCAAGCGGAAGAGGCAACGCTATCCTTTGCTTCTCAGGTGGTGATTGCTGACGAGGTGGGCTGGCTAGCCTCGTTCTATCTCACCGATCAACCGGTGGATGACGCCGAGACTAGCGTAAAACGCCTGCTAGCATCAGGTTATGTCGTCGCTATGATCAGCGGCGATCGGCAGGGGGCGGTCAGTTGGTTGGGCGAACGGGTAGGGCTTGCCCGTGAAGCTTGCTACGCCCAGCGTTCGCCTGAAGCCAAAGCGCGGCTATTGCAGGGACTACCATCGCCGACACTCTACGTAGGGGATGGCTTAAACGATACCTTAAGCCTGGCCGCGGCCGATGTAGGTGTTGCGCCACTGAGTGCCAGCGAAGCTGCCCGCGAAGGGGCTTCCGCACAGCTAATGACGCCGGGGATGGGTGGTGTAGTCAAACTGCTCGGTATTGCTAAACGCACGCGGCGCATCATGGTTCAGAATCTGTTCTTTTCGGCGCTCTACAATACCCTTGCACTGGGGTTGGTGGTGCTGATGGCGATCCCCCCGCTAGTGGCGGTACTCGCCATGGCGGCAAGCTCGCTGACGGTTACTCTCAACGCTGCACGGCTGGCCTGGGCAGAGTCGGATGAAAATAGCTAAATTGCATAGCCAAGCGCCTGTTTAAGCCGTTCGGCATTGGTTGCCACCCAGCGTGGATCTATCGCTCCCCAATCACGTATCTGGTAGCGACCGATGTTGTGGCGCTCGCCGTCATCCTTGGTAAATACACACTCGATATCCAGCTCGGCAAGGGAGGCAATCGTATCCTGGGCGGTGCGCCGCGGCATGCCGGTGGCCTCGATTAGCGCAGGCACGCTGGCAGCGCCTTGTTCGATCAAATGGGCGACGTATAAACGGCGGTAAAAACTCGATTTGGTTTTGCTTAGAGCAGGCATTCGGCTTCCTTTGCAGCTAATTTATGCGCGTGCTGCCTAGCTTAAATGAATAAATCCTGCTGCGCGCGTGGTGGGCGAAAATCCCGGGTGTTTAAGCCCTGCTCGGTGCGATCCTGCATGTTCCACTGGCGGCTGGCGCGGGCAAAGCGTTGCGCAATTAAATCAGCAAATACCCCTTCACCGCGAAAGCGCTTACCAAACTTGGCATCGTACGCCTTACCGCCACGGCACTGACGCATTAGGCTCATCACTTTCGCCGCGCGCTCCGGGTAGTGGGCTTCTAACCAGGCTTCAAATAGCGGCGCCACTTCATAGGGTAAGCGCAGCAGCATCCAGGCGGCGGTTCGCGCTCCTGCACGGCTGGCGGCTTCCAATAGCTTTTCAATCTCATGATCGGTTAGCCCCGGAATAACTGGCGAAATTAGCGCACCCACTGGAATGCCCGCTGTATTCAGTTCAAGAATCGCCCGCAAGCGCGCCTGAGGCGATGCCGCCCGTGGCTCTAATGTGCGTTTCAATTGGGCATCCAGGCTGGTCAAACTGACAAACACACGCACCAGCCGGTGCTCGGCCATTTCCGCCAGAAGCTCTAAATCGCGCAGTACCAAGGTGCTTTTAGTCACCAGCGTTACCGGATGGCGACACTCCAGTAGCAGCTCCAGCAAACGGCGGGTGGTTTGGTAGGTGGCCTCTAACGGCTGATAGCAGTCTGTGTTGCCGGAAAGGTTGATCGGGCGGCACACGTAATTGGGGTGGCACAGCTCTTCGGTTAACCGCTCCACTAAACCGCTACGGGCAATCAGCTTGGTTTCAAAATCCAACCCTGGTGATAAGTCCCAGTAGGCGTGGGAGGGGCGGGCATAGCAGTAAACGCAGCCATGCTCACAGCCGCGATAAGGGTTCAGCGAGCGATCAAAAGGTAAATCTGGCGAGCGATTCCACGACAAAGCACTTTTGCTCACCTCCTCACGCACTTCGGTGGCGATAGTCGTAGAGGCCTCTTCCCGCCACCAGCCGTCATCTTCCGCCTCGCTGCGGGTGGGCGCAAAACGATTGTGCGGGTCGTACGTTGCCCCGCGACCTTTACGCACGGCTGACACATGAGACGCTTGTTCGGGAGTCGTCATTGGCCACCTCACCTCTAAACGCTATTGATGCATGTATATGGTTATATATACAGTATATGGCGTTTATAAAAAGACGCAAGCAGAGGGGTAGGGGCTTAAATGCTAAATTCGGGGGATGAACAGACGCTCTGTTATTTCATACTCTTAACTAGGGCCTGTTGGCGTTTCACTCACGGCCAAGCTGGCGCCCATATTGAAAGAGGCGATATGACCTATGGAGCTGCAACCACATTTTGAGCTGATGGCATCCTATAACCAGTGGATGAACACCAAGGTATACGATGCTGCCAGCAGGCTGACGACCGCTGAGCTTAATGAAGAGCGTGGAGCTTTCTTCGGTTCGATTTTTGGCACGCTAAATCATGTTGTGGTCGCCGATACCATTTGGCTTAAACGGTTTGCAGCGCATCCCGCGTCTAGCGCAAGAACGCTTGCGGTAATAGTCGACCTCCCTGCGCCACAGCGGCTTGATGAATTGATGTTTGATGACTTGGAAGGCCTGAAAGCGCATCGCCGATGGCTTGATACTGTAATTATTAACTGGGTGGGCGCGCTAACTGATGACGATTTGAGTACCACGCTGAGTTATCACAACACTAAAGGAGTGGCCTCAAAGCGACGCTACTCAAGCCTGATTCTCCACTTCTTCAATCACCAAGCCCACCACCGCGGGCAGGCATCTACTTTATTCTCCCAAGCCGGTGTAGATATTGGTGTCACCGATCTGCTGGCGCTGATTCCGGAGGAGGTGGAAATATGATGATTGTTTTTGTCTCTTTTAAGATACGGTGCTACTCTGCCTTCAGGGTGTAATTCAAGAAGTGCTCATGCCAGAGATTGATGCTCTGCTAGGGCTTTCATTTTGTATGTATTTTTTTGATAACAAGCAGCACAAGCTTCCCCACCTGCACGTGAAATATGGTGGCTATGAATTGATAATCGCGATTGAGTCAGGTGAGTGCTTGGAGGGATATTTGCCCAATAAGCAACGTAAGCGGGCTGAAAACAACATTGCTGAGCATCGTGAGCAGCTAATGCATATGTGGCAGAAAGCAGTAAAAGGTGAAAACCCAGGCAAGTTAGGTGACATATGTTAAAAATTATTGATGTGGATTTGGTTGGGCCATATAAGCTTGAACTGGTTTTTAACGATGGTTTTCATGGCATTGCTGATCTATCAGACTATTTTAGCAAGGCACCCTTTTCAGCAATTAAAGACTTCCAAAAGTTTTCACTAACCGCGGATGGCTCGCTCAACTGGCGTGGGAACGAGCTTTCAGCGGACACTTTGCGTGCAGCGACAAAGGGCGTGCAGAAAACAGCAGCTACTAACTTCAACGTGCAGGAAATGGAAGACGTTATTAAGCAAGCCTCTTGGGACTCTATGCAGGAAGGCCGTCCCGACATTTTACAGGCTGCTATTCGTTCCTACGTGGAGCAGTTCGGGCATAGCCAGGTCATTGCCAAAGCAGGTATCAAAAGCCGTACTAGTGCATATCGTTCTTTAAGGCCACAAACCACACCCAATTTCGCCACCTTGGTTCAGTTAGGGCATGCGGTTATTGAGCTAGCGAAAGAAAATGCAAATGAGCGTTCTGAAGCCCTCTGTAAGGCTGTAATAATTAGATGATCAAGCTAGAAAAACTTAATGCATCGGATATCCCCGTGCTGTGCAGTATCACAGTACACGATGATCAGGTGAAGTTTGTGGGAACTGCTAAGGACTTTCTCGCTGATAAAAATGAATCTACGCATCTGCATGTGATAAAACACAATGATCAGTTGATCGGGTGCTTCAAAATCGATATAGCCTACGCTGATGATTATGATTTTTGCACTAAAGGCAGCATAGGCTTGCGCACGTTTCTCATTGACGCCAGGCAGCAGGGCAGAGGGCTCGGAACTTCGGCGGTAAAAGCGCTGTTTCCCTATCTAAAAGAAAACTATGCGAACTACCCACGCCTCTATCTAACCGTGAACTGTAAGAATCCAGCGGCATACACCTGTTACCAAAAGGCAGGCTTTCATGAGACAGGTGAGCAATATCTGGGTGGGGCTGCGGGGCCTCAACATATTATGTACTGGGACATCCAATGATCAGTACGTCTACCACAAGCGGTAGAAAGTTCGTTCTGACTCTCATGCAAAAACGAACGCCTTGGTTCTTTCAAACCAAGGCGTTGCTTTTCTATCGATTTACCAACCTATCCGTTCAACGCTTCTTCCGTGCTGGCTTTTTCTCGGCACTGGCCGGTGCGCTTTCCTTCTCACCGCTGCCACCATTGGGGAAGTGCGCACGCACCAGTTCCAGCAGGCCTTGAGTGGAGGTGTCGAAGTCAGCGGCGTTGGTGTCGATGCGCTCGCTGATTTCACCGGCGATGCGCTTGCCGAGTTGCACACCCCACTGGTCAAACGAGTTGATGTTCCAGATTACCCCTTGCACGAACACCTTATGTTCGTAGAGCGCGATTAGCGCGCCCAGGTTTTTCGGCGTTAGCTCATCCAGCAGTAGGGTGCTGGAAGGGCGGTTGCCGGGGCAGCTGTAGGGATCGTGTTGGCTTAGCTCTTTGCTATCCCCCTGGCTACCTTCCATAAAGGCGTTGGCCTGGGCGAGCATATTGGTCAGTAGGGCGAAGTGGTGGTCTTCCACGCCGGGCTCGGGCTTGAGCGAGGCAATAAAATCAATCGGCACGTAGCGGGTGCCCTGGTGCAGTAGCTGGAAGAAGGCGTGCTGGCCGTTGGAGCCGGTCTGGCCCCAGACAATCGGGCCGGTTTTGTAATTCACCGGGTGGCCGAAAATATCCACCGACTTACCGTTAGACTCCATATCCAGCTGCTGCAAAAACGAAGGCAGTTGGTTCAGCGCCTGGTCGTAGGGCACGATGGCTTGAGTTTCGGCGCCAATAAAGTTGATGTACCAAATACCAATCAGCGCCATCAGCACGGGCATGTTTTGCGAGAAGGGCGCGTTGATGAAATGGTTATCCATCTCATGAGCGCCTTCCAGCAGCTCGATAAAGCCTTCGAAGCCGATCGAAAGCGCAATCGGTAGGCCGATGGACGACCACATGGAGTAACGGCCGCCCACCCAGGCCCAGAACTCGAACACGTTCTCTTCGCGAATGCCGAACTCCATGGCCGCTTTGCGGTTGGTAGAGGCGGCAATAAAGTGCGCGCCCACGTCGGCGTCTTCGCCAGCGTTCTCCAGGAACCAGCGCCGCGCGGTTTTGGCGTTTAGCAGGGTCTCCTGGGTAGAGAAGGTCTTGGTAGAGACGATGAACAGCGTAGTCGCCGGGTCAAGGCGCGAGAGCACCTTTTGAATATGGGTACCGTCCACGTTGGAGACGAAGTGGAAGTGCAGCTCCGGGTGGCGGTATTTGAGCAGCGCGCGAACCGCCATATTGGGTCCAAGATCCGAGCCACCAATGCCGATATTGACCACGTCTTTAATGCGTTTGCCGTTGTAGCCTTTCCATTCACCGCTGCGTACCGCTTCCGAGAACAGCTTGATCTGCTCGCGGGTGCGGGTGATCTCCGGCATAACGTCTTCGCCGTCCACATAGACCGGCTCATCGCCTAAGTGACGCAGAGCCGTATGCAGTACCGGGCGGTTTTCCGTAACGTTGATAATATCCCCGGAGAACATCTGTGCCCGGCGCTGTACCAGTGCGGAGTGGTCGGCTAGCTCAATCAGCTTGGTAAGCACTTCATCGGAGACATGGTGCTTGGAGTAGTCGAGAAACAGACCGCCCACCCGTAAACTCATTTTCTCAAAGCGCTGCGGGTCATTGGTGAAGTAGTCACGAATGCGGTCGTTTGCGGTTTTGTCGCGCAAGCGTTCAAGTGCCTGCCAGGTAACACTGCGAGTGAGCTGAAACATAGGATGATCCGTTTGTTATAGGTGAATTGGTGATCAAAAAGTAGGTTATGTAAAAATACTACATAAAAAATGACAAAGAGTAGAGGGTATAAGTGGCGTGAAAAGGTATTAAATGCGTAAAGCGACGTATTTAAAAGGGCAGGCATGTTCGCCTGCCCTCACTTTTTGGTAACAGCGGTTAGGTGGCGAGTGCTACCTGTGCCGCATCACGTTTGATAAATGCATAGCCTAAACCGGTCACCAGCGAGCCAGCCACAATAGCCCCAAGGTAGAGCAGTGCCGGGGTGATGGCATTGGGGATCAGCAGTACGAAGATACCGCCGTGGGGAGCCATAAGCTTTGCGCCTACCAGCATCGATAGGGCGCCGGTGAGTGCACCCCCAGCGATACAGGCGGGGATAACGCGTAGCGGGTCTTTCGCCGCAAAGGGGATCGCGCCTTCACTGATAAAACAAAGGCCCAGTACGAAGGAGGCTTTGCCCGCTTCGCGCTCCGGTGCCGAGAATTTGTTGCGGGCTACAAAGCTGGCAATGCCCATACCAATGGCAGGTACCATACCCGCCGCCATAATCGCCGCCATGGGGCCGTAGGTTTCAGAGGCGAGCAGGCCTACTCCAAAGGTGTAAGCGGCTTTGTTGACCGGGCCACCCAGGTCAAAGCACATCATCGCGCCTAGCAGAATACCCAGCAGCACCGCGTTGGTGGAGCCCATGGATTCCAGGAAGCTGGTCAGCGCATTAAGCAGCGCCGCGACCGGTTCGCCAATGACGTAAATCATGGTCAGGCCGGTGACCAAACTGGCAACCAGCGGAATGATCAGAATGGGTTTGAGTGACTCAACGCTGGAGGGCAGTTTGACGTAGCGTGTCACCGCCAGGGCCACATAGCCCGCCAGGAAACCCGCCAAAATACCGCCGATAAAGCCGGAGCCGATATTGGCCGCCAGCATGCCGCCAATCATACCCGGCGCGATGCCGGGGCGGTCGGCGATGGAGTAGGCGATATAGCCTGCTAGCACTGGAATCATCAGCGCAAAGGCGGTTCCGCCACCGATCTGCATCAGCGCGGCGGCCAGGGTGCCTTCCTGCTCAAAGGCCTCAATACCAAACACAAAGGAGAGCGCAATTAGCAGGCCGCCTGCTACGACCATCGGCAGCATAAAGGAAACGCCGGTGAGTAGGTGCTTGTAAACGCCTTTCTCTTTGACGCTCTTATTGGCTGTGCCCGCACTGCTGCTGCCACTCTCTACGGCGGCCTCGCTCAGTGCGGCTTCAAGGGTGGGGCGTGGTTTTTTTAGCGCGTTGCCGGTAGAGGTGCGGTAGATGCGCTTACCAGCAAACCGCGACGGATCAACGTCGATATCGCAGGCCAGTACGACTATGTCGGCGTCGGCGATCTCTTCTTCAGTCAATTTATCTTGTGCGCCCACCGAACCTTGGGTTTCCACGCGAATGGCGTGGCCCATGGCTTTGCCCGCCTCGGCGAGGGCTTCGGCGGCCATAAAGGTATGCGCCACGCCGGTGGGGCAGGCGGTGACGGCAACGATTTTCTTGCCACCCGCGCTGCTTGCAGCGGTAGGTGCGCTAGAGGCGGCCGGGGCGCTATAAATCGGCGCTTCACGCTTAGCCTGGGCCAGAAAAGCGCTGGGGTCGGGGAGTGCGCTGGCAATCGGCGCTTGGAATAGCCGTTTGCCTTCAAAGCGCTCCGGGGCAGGCACGTGATCGGCGGCGACCACGATCAAATCGGCATTAGCGATCTGCTCGGCAGTAGCGGCCTGGAGCGGCGCGACTTCACCGTGCATTTCCACGTGTGCCGACCAGCCTTGGCGCTGGGCGGCTTGTTCCAGGCGCTTAGCCGCGAGGAAGGTGGTCGCCATGCCGCTGGGGCAGGCGGTAATCAGAATAATATTCATAGCGTGGCTCCCTCGGTGATGGTGTCATCAAGACGCCGTATCCGGGTGTGTTGTTGGAGTGAATCGAAATCGGCAGCGTGGGGGTTACCCACGCCAACGTGGCGCACGGCCTCGGCCGAGAGCGCGGTGGCAAAGCGCAGCGTCTGTTCAGCGTCTTGCTGGCCGTTCTGATGAGTCAGCAAGCCGTGGAGCATGCCCGCAACAAAGGTATCGCCGGCGCAAACGGTATTTGTCGCGGTGACCTTAGGGGGGGTGGCGTGCCAGGCACCTTGAGCGTTAACCCACAGTACCCCTTCGGCACCCGCTGAAATCAGTGCATGAGTGATGCCGCTTTTATGCAGCCGTTTAGCCGCATTCAAGCGAGCATCAGAAGAGGTCATATCTGCGCCCGCCCACTCTGCCAGTTCGTTTTCATTAGGCTTAACACCGGCGGGGTGAGTCGCGATGGCCGCATTGAGTGCCGGGCCACTGGTATCTACCCAGAGCGGTACGCCGCTGGCGTTTAAGTGGTTTAACAGCGCGCTGAAATCGTCCAGTGACAGCCCGGGGGGCAGGCTGCCCGCCACGACTACCGCCTGGGGTGGTGTCGCGCTGGAAAGCTCGGTATTTAGCGTGTCGATCAGAGCCTGCAAATGCGTGGCGTCAATGGGCATGCCGGGGCCATTAATATCGGTAACGCGGCCGCTCTGTTCCGCAATTTTGGCATTAATACGGGTTTCTCCCGGCACGCGCACAAAGGCGTCGGTCAGGGAGTACTGAGTAAATGTCAATTGAAAGGGAGCGTCGTTATCGGCACCTAAAAAGCCGCTGACGGTGACGTCGTGACCAAGGCCTGCCAATACGCGGGCAACGTTAACGCCTTTGCCCGCTGCTTCTAATTGGGCGCTAGTGGGGCGGTTGACGCTGCCCAGCACCAAGGCGTCAAGGTTAAACGCCAAATCCAGTGCCGGGTTCAATGTAATGCATAGCACGCGGGCCATTAGCGCGCCTCCAGTGCATCGCGCACTTCATCGCTAGTCGCCTGATTCAGCGCTAACTGAGCGCTGGCTTGGGCATCAGCGAAGTCAAACTCGCGCAGGCGGGCTTTGACCAGCGGAACCTGCCGAGCGCTGACGGAGAGCTCGTCAACGCCAAGGCCTACCAGCACCGGAATAGCCACGGCGTCTGAAGCCAATTCGCCGCACACGCCGACCCATTTGCCTTGGGTGTGGGCTGCCGCCACGGTCATTTGAATCAAACGCAGCACTGCGGGGTGCAAACCATCGGCTTGGGCAGAGAGTTCCGGGTGGCCACGGTCGATAGCCAGGGTGTACTGGGTCAAGTCATTAGTGCCGACTGAGAAGAAGTCCACCTCGGCGGCGAGACTGGGTGCCAGCAACGCGCTGGAGGGTATTTCAATCATCACGCCAAGCTGCACATCGGTGGCGCGCTGGGAAGTAGGGATCTCTTGGAGTAGGCGGTCGTAGATGACTTTGACGGCACGGAACTCGGCGATATCTTTGACCATCGGCAGCATAATGCGTAGCGGTTTTTCGACTGCTGCCATCAAGAGTGCGCGTAGCTGGGTCTCAAGTACCTCGGGCTGGGTTAGTGCCAGTCGAATGCCGCGCAGACCCAAGAAGGGGTTGTCTTCCTGGGGCACAGGCCAGTAGGGCAGCGGTTTGTCGCCGCCGACATCCAGGGTGCGCGCTACCAGCGGGCGGCCATCCAGGGCGTCAATTGCCTGGCGGTACTCGCTAATCTGAGTGGCTAAGTCTGGTGCGCAGGCGTGGGCCATAAACAGGAATTCGGTACGCAGTAGGCCAACCGCCTCAGCGCCGCGCTCCACCGCATCGGCGGCGTGGGCGGTGTTGCCCAGGTTGGCGGCGACTTCCACACGGTGCCCATCGCGGGTTTGGGCGACCTCGAAGCGGCTTTCCCAGGCATCGGCTTCGCGCTGCTTGAGGTCGAGTAGCTGCTGCTCGGCACGCTGTAGGCGCTCTTCGGAAGGCTGCGACGTCACCCGGCCACGCTCGCCATCCAAAATCATCATGCTGGCGTTGTTGAGTGCCATCACCGCTTGCCCGGCGCCAACGACGGCGGGAATACCCAATGCGCGGGCCAGAATAGCGCTGTGCGCCGTGGCGCCACCGCGAACGGTGAGCAGGCCGCGCACACGGGAGGTATCCAGGCGGGCCACATCGGAAGGGCCGATATCGTCCATCACCAGAATATAAGGGTGATCCGGCGGTTCGGGGAGCGTCACATCGCAGAGTACGCCCAACACCCGGCGACCCACGTCGCGCAGGTCGGCTGCGCGTTCGGCCAGCAGGCGATCAGCGAGCATCTCTTGGGCGTGGGCCGCGGTTTCAATCGCTTCCCACCAGCCCGCTTCCGCCGAGCGTCCCTCACGAATGGCATCCGTCGCCGCGTGATGGAGTTCCGGGTCGTCGAGCATCTCTTCGTGCATCGAAAGAATATCGGCGACTTCCCCACCGGGGGCGTTACGTACCAACGTATGCAGCTGGGCGGCGCCCTCTTTCAGCGCGCTATTTAAACGGCTGATTTCGTGTTCAGCGTCGCTGGCGTGCTCGGTGTACTCAAACTGCATCGGGCGAATGACAAACACGGGCGCAATGGCCAAACCCGGCGAGGCGGCCACACCGGCGTGGGGCGTATCGGCAGCGAGAGGCTCGACGGCCGGTGTAGCGGTGCTCGCTTCCGGCGCGCTATCAAAGCCACCGTCAAAGGGTGTGACTTTCTCTCCCAGCCCCGATTCAACCGCCTCGGCGACGGCCTCCAGCGCTTCGCTTGCCTGCTCGCCCTCGGCTGAAAGCACCAGCCACTGGCCGCGGCGTGCGCCCAGGCCAATCACTTTGGTCAGGCTGGCGGCGGAAACCGGGGTGGCGCTGCCTTCTTCCAAACGTGCCTGAATTGGCATGGCCTGGGCGCGCGCTATCTGTACAAGCTGTTTGGCGGGGCGGGCGTGTAAGCCATGGGGGTTAAGTACCCGCACACGGCGAGTCTGAGTGCTGGCGGTTTCGCCCGCCAGGGTGGCCAGCAGCTGCGCGCTGGTTTTGCCCACCAGGCTTTGGCTTTCGCTGTTTTCCAAAACCGCCATCAATTGCTCTAGCAGCGGGCGGTGGGCATCACCATGGGCGGCCAGGCAGAGCAACGCATGTACCGGATGACCAGCGCTTTCCAGGCTTTGTTCAGCCGGTGTGGCCACTCCTAGCGCGGGCTGATTAACGCCCTGGGCACTACTAGCCAGCCACAGCCCTTTACCTAACCAGGTCGGCTGCGCCGCAGCGACGGCGGTAATAAAACTGTTATCGACACAGCCGCTTTGGCGTAAGCGGGCGGCTGCAGCGAGGGCGAGTTCTTGTGGGTCGCGTGCCGGAAAGTTGACGCATAGGGTGTCGGCATCCAGGCGCGGTTCTAAGGCTGGTTTCGAAAGCAGCCGCGCTACATCTGCCGCAGAGGTGGCGTTTGCCAGTTGCTCGGAAACGCCTTCGCGATCCAGTACGTGAGTGAGCTGGCGCAGAATATCCAGGTGCTCATCGTTCTGGGCAGCGATGGTGACGAGTACATGCACCTGCTGGCCGTCGTGCCACTCGATCCCGTGTGGAAACTGCAGCACGCGTACGCCCGTTTGCTTCACATACTGACGGCTTTCTGGCGTACCGTGGGGGATCGCAATGGCGTTGCCTAGAAACGTGGATGATTGCGCCTCCCGGGCGTGCAGGCCGTCGCGATACTCGGCCTCAACCAATCCGGCCTCAACCAGCGCCTTAGCGGCACTGTCCAGCGCGGTTTGCCAGCTGTCGGCGTGGCGGCCTAGCAAGATGTCATCGGGGCCGAGTGTCAACATAGGTGTCTCCGTGTAGAACCATAGTCGTAGCGCTTCGAAGTGAGCTAGATGAATCGTATCATCTGTGTATAGTTGGCTATGCTGAATCGATTCACTGAATGACACAAGGCTTGGGCGTTTAGACTTTGGTCTGGTAGGCGCTAACTTGCTGATAAACTGCCCGGTTACACCAAGGGGGAACCGCATGACACTTGCCGATATTGCCCGGCTCGCCGGCGTCTCGCGCACAACTGCTAGCTACGTCATTAATGGTCAGGCCGAGCAGCGGCGCATTAGCGCGGCGACAATTGAAAAAGTGATGGCAGTGGTGCGGCAACATCGCTATCACATTGACCCCCAGGCGGCAGCGCTGCGCCGGGGCGCAAGTCGCTTGCTCGGGCTTATCGTGCCGGACTTGGAGAACATCAGTTACGCCCGCCTAGCCAAACGCCTGGAGCGGGGTGCACGGGAGCAGGGTTACCAGCTGTTGATCGTAAGCTCGGATGACTGCGCAGAGAGTGAACGGACACTGGCGTTGGCGCTGCGAGCACAACGCTGTGAGGTGTTGATCACTGCTAGCTGCCTCCCCAGCGACGACACTTTTTATGCCGACCTGGTAGACGAGGGTTGGTGCGTGGTGGGGATGGACCGTGGCCTCAACCCGGCGCGCTTTGCCAGTGTCGTGAGTAATGACCAGGAAGCGGCAAAGACGTTGACCCGCTCGGTAATCGGCGCGGCGACCAAGCGTGTTGCCTGGTTAGAAGCGATGCCGGATCTGTCGGTTAGCTGCGAGCGGCGGGCGGGGTTTCAGGCGGCCCTTGAAGGCAGCATGATTGAACCGCTTTATCTTACCGGATCCCACTATGAACGCAGTGAAGGGGCGCGTTTAGCAGTTCAGCTACTGGATGAACAGGGCGGTGCCGACGCATTGGTGACGGCGTCCTATACACTGATGGAAGGGGTGTTTGATGTGTTTCTAGAGCGCGGCGGCCTGCCGGAAAATATTCGCCTGGCCACTTTTGGTGATCACCGGCTGCTGGATTTCCTTCCTCAGTCAGTGAACTCGGCGCTACAGGATTATGACCGTATTGCCGAGTTAACATTGCGCTGTGCCCTAGCCGCCATGAGCGGCCACTATGAGAGCGGACTACAAGTGGTGGCGCGCCATCTGCACAGGCGTTAAACCGTGCGGGCCTGGGCCCAAGCTGCTGCATCTGGTATCGACATGTCGTAACTCTCGCTCAAGTAGGGCGAGGAGAGCACGAAGTCGGCGCTCGCCGCATTGCAGGCAACGGGGACATTCCACAGCGCCGCTAAACGCAGCAACGCTTTGACATCCGGGTCGTGGGGCTGGGGGGAGAAGGGATCCCAAAAGAAGATCAGCACATCCAGCCGCTGCTCCGCAATCCGCGCGCCTATCTGCTGGTCACCGCCCAGGGGGCCACTCATTAAACCCTCCACATCTAATCCTAACGCGGTTTGCAGCCGCTTAGACGTTGTTCCTGTCCCGATCAGTTCGTGCTGGCTCAGCGTATCCTTCCAGCGGGTTGCCCACTCAAGCATTTCGCTCTTCTTGCCATCATGGGCAATCAGCGCAATGCGCTTGCGTGCTTGCAGCGTACGGATGGCTTGGCGGGGCGGTTGCGCGTCACTCATTTGGTCACTTCCCTCATGGTTCTATTGCCTTACGGTCTTATGGCCGAATGGCTTTTTCTTATTAAGCTTGCTACCGAGGTTAGCCGATTAATCGCTCTCCAGGGCAAGAATTTTCATCGTATTGGTGCCCCCATGGGCATTCATATGGTCACCGCGAGTGAGAATGACATGCTCGCCAGGGTGGATAAATCCCTGCGCCTGCAAGCGCTTTAAGGCTTCTTGGTTAAGGTTGGCCGGATCCATATCGGTGGTATCGAAAGGTATAGAAACCACGCCACGATAGAGTGCCATGCGCCGCTGGGCGATAGGGCTGTGGGCCAATCCCACGATAGGCAAACCTGAACGAATCCGTGACGCAATTAGCGGTGTATAGCCGGTGGAGGTCATGCAGGCGATGGCGCTGACGCCGGATAAGTGATTCGCTGCATACATCGCCGACAGCGCGATGGTTTCATCGATGCGCTCAAAGCCTTCATGAATACGGTGGCCTGACTCTTGAGCGAGACGCTCACGCTCGGCACCCAAACAAACGCGGTTCATCGCTTCGATGGTTTCTACCGGGTAATCACCCGCGGCGGTTTCTGCGGAGAGCATCACCGCGTCGGTGGCGTCGAGCACCGCGTTGGCCACGTCGAAGACTTCGGCGCGGGTGGGCAGCGGCGACTCGATCATCGACTCCATCATTTGGGTGGCGGTAATCACCGCGCGGTTGAGTGAGCGTGCGTGCTTGATAATGCGCTTCTGAGTACCAATCAGCGCGGCGTCACCAATCTCAACGCCCAAGTCACCCCTGGCCACCATGACCGCCTCGGAGGCTTCAATGATGCCGTCCAGCGTGGCGTCGTCGGCAACCGCTTCCGCGCGTTCGAGCTTAGCCACCAGGCCGATCTCTTTACCTGCTTCGCCAAGCAGTTCGCGGGCTTCCTGCATATCCGCGGCGCTGCGCGGAAAAGAGACCGCTAAGTAGTCAACCCCAATCTCAATTGCAGTTTTTAGATCGTCCTTATCTTTCTCAGTAAGCGCGGGCGCTGAGAGTCCGCCTCCCTGTTTGTTAATGCCCTTGTTGTTGGAGAGCTTGCCACCCACGTGAACGCGGGTATGCACTTCTTGTCCAACTACTCGTGTGACATCGAGTACTAAACGGCCATCGTCGAGCAGTAGACGGTCGCCCTCAACGACGTCATCGGCCAGGGTTTGATAGTCGCAGCCGACGCGATCAGCAGTGCCGCTGTTGGCGTCCAATGCCATATCCAAGACAAACGGCTGGCCGACCTCGAGTTTGACGGCGCCCTCGATGAAGCGCGCAATACGAATTTTCGGCCCCTGCAGGTCGCCCAGGGCAGCAACGCTGCGGCCAAGGCGCTCGGCGATCTCGCGGACTTCGCTTAAACGACGGCGGTGATCATCCGCCGAGCCGTGGGAGAAGTTAAGCCGCACCACATCCACACCGGCTATTAGCATCGCTTCCAGCACGCCGGGGCGATCACTGGCGGGGCCAAGGGTGGCGACGATTTTGGTGCGTCTCAAAGGGGTATGAGGGCCTGAGGGCGTATAAGGAAGGGAGGAAGTAGACGTCTGGGCCGTTGTTTTCGAAGTCGCATTCGTCATGGGCGCTCTCCTTGAGTAGAGGTATTGTTGGCAATTTAGTATTGGACTACGATAGCGTTTATATAGTAATTTTACTACATATTGGATTTATACTAGCCTTTTGGGGCGATTAAAACGCTATTTATCGGCCTCATGACGCTTAAATACGTATTTTTAGTAATTTTTTTACTAAAGGTACCACTTGTAATTATTGGTCAATTGAGGAGCTATCATGACAATAAGAGTTGCGATTAACGGATTTGGCCGCATTGGCCGCAACGTACTGCGCGCCCTTTACGAAAACAGCTACCGTGACCGCGTACAGGTCGTCGCCATCAACGATCTAGGCGACCCCTCGCTAAATTCTCACCTGCTGCGTCACGATACCGTGCATGGCCACTTTCCCTTTAAGGTAGAACACGACGCCGAGAGCATCACGGTAGATGGCGATCGCATCGCCATCTCCTCTGAGCGCGATCCAGCGCAGCTGCCGTGGGCATCGATGAATATCGATCTGGTGATGGAGTGCACCGGTTTGTTTACCAAGCGCGAAGCGGCGGCCAAGCATATCGAAGCGGGTGCCAAGCGCGTGCTGATTTCCGCACCCAGCCCTGATGCCGATGCCACGATTGTGTATGGCGTAAATGATCAGGTGTTGACCGCTGAGCACACGGTTGTCTCTAACGCTTCCTGCACCACCAACTGCCTAGCGCCGGTTGCCAAAGCGTTGAACGATGCGGTGGGTATCGAAAATGGTTTGATGACCACGGTGCACGCTTACACTAACGATCAAAACCTCTCGGATGTTTACCACTCCGACCCCTACCGGGCGCGCAGTGCTACGCACTCCATGATCCCGACCAAAACCGGCGCTGCCGCAGCGGTGGGCTTGGTGCTACCAGAGCTGGCGGGTAAATTTGACGGCCTGGCCGTTCGCGTACCGGTGATCAACGTCTCGCTGGTGGATCTGACCTTTACTGCCAGTCGCGATACCAGCAAAGAAGAGATCAATGCCATCGTCGAGAAAGCTGCCGCTAGCTCACCGGTATTGGCCGTCAACGCTGAACCGCTGGTCTCTATTGATTTCAACCACGATGCCAATTCGTCGACTTTCGATGCTAATCATACTCGCGTGAATGGCCGTCTGGTTAAAATCATGGCGTGGTACGACAACGAGTGGGGCTTCTCCAACCGTATGCTGGATACCGCGCTGGCAATGCAGGCAACTGCCAAGTAATAAGCTAAGGGCAGGTATCGCCCAGCAGCAGTTCAGTTTGCAGCAGTTGCTGGGCGAGGGGGACGCGGCCAAGAATCATCTGCGCCGCGACCCGCCCTTTACCCACGCTATCCTGGCGCACCGTGGTTAAACGCGGTGCCCGGTACTGCCCCTCGGCAATGCCATCGAACCCGGTAATGCGTAATTCTTCAGGTACCCGAATACCGCGCTGCTCGGCCAGCGTTAGTGCCGTGAGCGCGATACGGTCAGACATGCACAGCAGCAGGTCTGGCCGTTTTTCTATGGGCTGGTCGAGAATCTCGGCAATCACCGGCGAGCACACCTCAAAAGTATTCTCCTCGATATTCCATAGCGGTACTTGCTCCACATCGACCCCTTGCTCACTCAGCGCGCTATGAAAGCCCTCAAGGCGGGCGCGGCTGATCGTGCTGGTGTTGGGCAGTAGGGTGTGCTCGGCCGTCACACGACCGTTGCAGACCTCTTTGGTTAAACGCAGATTGATTATCGCCGGGCGTTTGGGCAACTCGTTAAGCGCATGCTGGGCGATTTTATAGCTGGCGGCGGTGTCATCGATATGCACCGTTGGGCAGCCTTCAATATCAAAATCAACGGCCACCAGGGTGCGCTGGGTGGGCAGTTCATCGAGCAGTTTATTGTTGGGCATTAGTCCATAGACGATAAAGCCATCGGCGATATTGGCGGAGCCCGGCGGCTGTGATGCGTGGCCGCGGCCCGGCAATAACAGCAGAGTGTGGCCGTGGGCATCGAGAACCTCGGCGACCCCTGATAGAAACTCGCTGGCCACGGCGTCGTTCAAACTGTAGGTGAGGCTCTCAGCAAGAATCACCGCAATAATCCGCGAGCGGCCGGTGCGCAAGCTGCGCGCTTTGGCGTCAGGGCCGCTGTACCCCAGCCTTTTCGCCTCTTTGAGTATGCGTTCGCGCAGGGCTGGCGAAAGCTGATCCGGCCGGTTAAAGGCATTGGAAATCGTGGCAGTGGAGACGTTGAGTTCCTGCGCAAGATCCTTGAGTGTCATACGGCGCTGATCAGTCACGGTACTTCCTTTACAGGCTTTTTTGATAGTTGAAGACTTGGCTATTCAAAAGGTGTGCACAATAAAATCGACCCGCTGTGTGCAGCCAATTCCCATGATAAGCGAAGGGAAGGGTAGGTACACACAGAGGGTCGTTAATGCGGGTAACTTGGCTGTCTCTTGTGCTTAAGCCGCTGCTTGTTGAGTGGGTAGTGTCAGTGCTGCACCGCTCTCATCAAACAGGTGTACTTTTTCCCAATCCGCTGCTAATGACACCTTCTGGCCTGCTTGCCACTGGCTGGGGGCTTCGCTGCGATGGATCAGCAGCGTGTCGCCCTGTTTGGGCTCAAGGTAGACGTAAACCTCGTTGCCTAAATACTCGACATTGACGATATCGAAGCAGTTGTCATCGGTGGGCGCCGCTAAGCATAGGTGCTCTGGGCGAATACCGAGGGTCAATGCTTCGCCGCTTTGCCGCTGCTGGGCATTCTGGGGCAAGGAAAGCTCGCCAATTCCCGCGGCTCGCACACGACAGCCGTTGGCATCGCCAGCGAGTAACTCTGCAGGCATGAAGTTCATGGTGGGCGAGCCGATAAACCCGGCAACAAATTTCGTCGCCGGGCGCTGGTACAGCTCGTGGGGACTGCCTACCTGTTCGACATAGCCACCGTTGAGTACCACGATTTTGTCGGCCAGGGTCATGGCCTCCACCTGGTCGTGGGTCACGTAAATCATGGTGGAGCCCAGGCGGTTATGCAGCCGGGCGATCTCGTTACGCATTTGTACCCGCAGCGAGGCATCCAGGTTGGAGAGCGGCTCGTCAAAAAGCAGAATGCGCGGTTCACGCGCCATGGCGCGTCCCATGGCCACCCGCTGGCGCTGCCCGCCCGAGAGTGCCTTGGGTTTACGATGCAGCAGCTCTTCCAACTGCAGAATCTTGGCGGTGGTCATCACCCGCTCGTGCACCGTCTCTTTGGCGGTTTTAGCCAGCTTTAGGCCAAACGCCATGTTGTCGTAGACGGTCATATGCGGATAGAGCGCGTAGGACTGAAACACCATGCCGACCCCGCGCTCCCGGGGCGGCAAATCGTTGACCACCGTTTCGCCCATATACAGATCGCCATCGCTAATCGACTCCAAGCCGGCGATCAGGCGTAAAAGCGTTGACTTGCCGCAGCCGGAGGGGCCGACGAAGACCACGAACTCACCGTCGCCAATGTGCAGATCGACATCGTTGATAATGTGATCGCGGCCAAACACCTTATTGACCTTATTAAGCGTAACACTTGCCATGGGTGACTCCTTGCCGACCTTCGTGCGCTACTTTTGTTGGGTCGGCCTGTTGTTGTGTACGGTTGTGGCGATTAACTGTTATGAGCGACGCGCATAAAGGCTGCCTGGTACGCCGGTAGCGTTAGGCTGTCACCATCGCGCTGGGTGATAAAGCCGTGGCCCTGCAAATCGCATTCAATCGCTAGTGGAAGATTAACCGTCTGGGCCTCGGCGGTGAGGTTGAAAACGCATAGCAGTGTTTCATCCCCTTTTTGTCGGCTAAAACCGAGCAGCGTTTCGCCTACATCGACCAGCGTTAAGTCACCATCGAACAGCGCGGGGTGCTGGCGACGGAAGGCCAACATGTTGCGCAGCGCATTCAAGGTGGAGTTGGCATCATCCTGTTGGCGGCTTACCGCCATATCCCGATGACTGGCCTCCATAGGGAGCCAAGGCTCAACGTTGGAAAAACCGCCGTGTTCGCTGTCGTCCCAGGGCATTGGCGTGCGGCAACCGTCGCGGCCTTTGAATTCCGGCCAGAGCACTTTGCCGTAAGGATCCTGGATGCGTTCAAACGGCACGTCGGCTTCCGGCAGGCCCAGCTCTTCGCCTTGGTACAGGCAGACGCTACCGCGCAGGGAGCAGAGCATGGCCAGCGCCACTTTTGGGTAGGCGGTGGGGTCTTCGCCAGCGCCCCAGCGAGAGGCGCTGCGCACTACGTCATGATTAGAGGTTGCCCAGCAGGGCCAGGCGTCGCCAGCCAAGCGCTGAAAGCGCTCTAGCACTTCATGAATATAGCGCGCCGAGTGGGGCGCGTTGAGCAGGTCGAAGGTGTAAGCCATATGCAGCTTGTCGCCACCAGCGGTGTACTCGGCCATGCGCTCAAGCGGGTTATCGTCGCCAATTTCGCCCACTGTCGTGGTGCCGGGGTACTCGTCCATCAGCGCCCGCAGGTCTTTCAAGAAGTCGAGATTTTCGGGACGGCTCAGGTCGTAGACGTGGCGCTGCCATGTGTAGGGATTGCTATCCGGAGCGCCCAGGGTTTTAGCTTCGCCCTTGGGAACCGGCGGATTGTCGCGCAGCTCGGCATCGTGGAAGTAGAAGTTGACGGTATCCAAGCGGAAACCGTCCACGCCCAGCTCCAGCCAGAAGCGCATATTATCCAACTGCGCTTGACGGGCTTCCGGGTTATGGAAGTTAACGTCCGGCTGGCTGGTCAGAAAGTTATGCATATAGTACTGCTGGCGACGGGAATCAAACGTCCACGCCGGGCCGCCGAAAATAGATAGCCAGTTGTTGGGTGGCGTGCCGTCCGGCTTGGGATCGGCCCATACAAACCAGTCGGCTTTGGGATTGCTGCGGTTTTGGCGGCTCTCCTGAAACCAGGCGTGTTGATCCGAGGTGTGGCTAATCACCTGGTCGATTATCACCTTCAGACCAAGCGAGTGAGCTTTTGCCAGCAGCGCTTTAAAGTCTTCCAGGGTGCCGAACATGGGGTCGACGTCGCAGTAATCGCTGATGTCGTAGCCAAAATCGAGCATTGGCGAGGTGAAAAACGGCGATAGCCAGATACCGTCCACGTTCAGAGACGCCACGTAATCGAGTTTTTCGGTAATACCGTTAAGATCGCCAATACCGTCACCGCGGCTATCCATAAAGCTGCGCGGGTAGATCTGGTAGATAACGCCGCCGCGCCACCAGAGTGTGTTGTTCTGCTCTGTTGTATTGTCCTGGCCAGTTGTGGCGTCTTGCCCAGTTGTGGCGTCTTGCATCGTAGAGTCCATCGTTGACATAAAAAATTCCTTAGCCTTTAACGGCGCCTGCGGTAAGGCCTGACACAATGCGGCGCTGGAAGATAATCACTAATACGACCAGTGGCACCGTGACCACCACAGAAGCAGCCATAATCGGCCCCCAGGGCAGTTCGTAGGCACTGCCGCCTGACAGCAGCGCAATAGCAACGGGTACCGTGCGCTGGGCGTCGGTCAGGGTGAAGGTGAGGGCAAACAGAAACTCGTTCCAAGCGGCGATAAATGCCAGCAGGCCGGTGGTCGCCATGGCGGGCCACATCAGCGGAAGAAACACTTTCGTGATGGTTATCCAGGGCGTGGCGCCGTCCATGATGGCGGCCTCTTCCAGCTCCATGGGCAACTGCTTCATAAAGGTGGTCAATACCCATACGGTGAAGGGCAGGGTGAAGATGGTGTAGCTTAAAATCAGCCCGGCGGGGTTGTTGTAGAGATTGAGCGCACGAATCACCTCAAAAAGCCCGGAAAGCACCGCTACCTGGGGAAACATCGACACCCCAAGAATGACCAGCAGCACCGTGGAGCGGCCCCGAAAGCGCACGCGGCCCAGGGCGTAAGAGGCGGTAATGCCGAGTAGCAGGGCAATAAACACCACGCTAAACGCCACCACGATGGAGTTGAAAATAGCGCGCAGAAAGCTGGTCTGGCTAAAAATGCTGATGTAGTTATCGAAGTTCCAGTTCGAAGGCCAAAGCTCAACGCGGAACAAGTCGCTCGACGGTTTTAACGAGGTGATGACCGCGTAATAAAACGGGAAAACGGCGTACACCATAATCAGCACAATCAGCGCCCAAAACCCGATGCGCTTGGCTATTTTGGCCAACTGACGAGTATTCATTAGTCGCCTCCCAATTGGATTTGTTTACGCCCAACGTAGAGGTAAGCCACGGTGGCCAGGGCAATGATCAAGAACAGCAGAGTAGAAGCTGCGCTGCCGTAACCGACATCCTGAAACTCGACCAGCTGTTGGCGGGCATAGACCGACATCGACATGGTGCTGGTGGAGTTGGAGGTGAGTACGTAAATCACATCGAAGACGCGCAGCGCATCCAACAGGCGGAAGATCACTGCGACCATTAGCGCCGGGGTAATCAGCGGTAGGGTAACTTTGAAGAACACCCGCAGCGGGTGAATGCCGTCTACCTCGGCGGCCTCGTAGCAATCCTTGGGCAGCATCTGCAGAGCAGCAAGCACCAGCAACGCCACGAAGGGGATGGTTTTCCACACATCGACCATAATCACCGCCCACATGGAGTAGGCGGCGTTCGCCGTCCAGGCGATAGGGGCATCGATAATGCCCACGCTCATCAGCAGGTGATTGATGATGCCGAATTGGTCGTTGAGCATCCATGCCCACATTTGCGCGGAAACAATAGTTGGGATTGCCCAGGGTATCAGCACCGCAGCGCGCACAATCACGCGGCCCTTAAACTCGGCGTTCAAAATCAGCGCCACAATGACCCCGAAAACCACTTCCAGCGATACCGACACCACCGAAAAGTAGACGGTGTTCCATACCGACTGCCACCACACCGAGTCGGCCAATACCCCATACCAGCGGCCATCTTCATAGACGAGGTAGTTCTCGAAGCCAATCAGGTTGGCAGCGCCTAAATCTGACAGTGATGCATCGGTGAAGCTGAGAAAGAAGGTGCGCACCAGTGGCCAGCCAGCGACCAGGGTTAACGCAATCAGCATGGGGGCTAAAAAGAGCCAGGCGGCTTTAACCCGCTGACGGCGAACCTTAGTGCCCCGGCGCGGCTTGGTAGTGAAAGAACGCGCCCCGGCGGGCGCGTCATCATGCTTGATGGAGGTCGACATGGAAGGGCTCCAGGGTTACCAGTTGCGACGCTTCAGGCGAGCCAATTCGTCTTCAAGATCCGCGACCGCTTGAGTGCCATCTTTAGTGCCGGAAAGCACGTCATGGGAAGTGCTGAAGAAAGCGTTGCTCACCCGGCCATAGGCATCGCCGGTGGGGGCAGAGGGGCGAGCGACCGCATTGACGAAGGTGTCGTAAAGCGTGCCAAAGAAAGGCACCGCTTCGAGTACTTCGTCGTCCTGGTAGAGAGCGTCGATCGTGGGGTTGTAAGAGGCCTGTATGGCGCGACGCTTCTGCTCCTCTTCACCGGTCAGGAAAGCGACCAGATCGGCGGCCAGCTCGGGGTGTTCGCTGTAGCGCGATACGGCCAAGTTCCAGCCGCCCAGGCCAGCGGCACTTTGGCCGTTTTCGCCACCCGCGGGTAGTTGGGTAACGCCCACTTTACCGCGAACATCGCTGTCTTCGCTTTGGGCCAGCGACCAGGCATAGGGCCAGTTGCGCATAAACACCGCGCCGCCACTCTGGAAGACCCCGCGCGCTTCCTCTTCGGTGTAATTGAGTACGCCGTTGGGCGAGATATCGCCAATCCAGGAGGCGGCAAGATCAAGTGCCTCGGCAGCATGCTCGTTGTTAATACTAATTTCACCGTCGGCTTCCACGACGTTGCCGCCGCCAAAGCTGGCTACCCACTCAAGGGCGTTAACGGTCAAACCTTCATAGGCGCGACCCTGGAAGACATAGCCCTGCATACCGTCTTTGCCATCAGCACGTTCTGCGTCTTTAATCTCACGGGCAATCTCGGTGAGTTCTTGCCAGGTTTTTGGCACTTCATGGCCATATTTTTCCAACAAGTCTTCGCGGTAGTAGAGTACGCCCGCATCGGTGAACCACGGCATGGCGACTAAACGATCATCGATGGTGTTGTTGGTGACGATGGTCTCAAAGTGCCCAGCGGCGGCGTCATCGCCAAGCACCTCACGTAGATCCAGCAGGTGGTTGGCGAGCAGGCCGGGCCACACTACGTCGATCTGCATCACATCGATATCGCTGGAGTTGGCCGACAGGATCTGCTGATAAAGCGAAAGGCGCTCGGTGGAGGAGTTGGGTGTAGAAACGACGTCGACGCTATGGCCGGTTTTCTCTTCCCAGGCGCGTACGCCTTCCTGGCACAGCGTCAGTTCTGCGCCTACTGCGCCACAGGAAATGGTAAGTTCTTCAGCCTGAGCCTGACTGGTTGCGCTCAGCGTGCTGGCTACTGCAATGGCGGTAGTGATTAATGTCTTTTTCATAACGGCGTACCTCGACGTTTATTGTTGTGGATGGTGTGGCTTCTAAATTAGCGTTAATTCACAAACTCAACGTTTGTTCAATGGCTCTCTTAATCTTTATCTTAATCGATTAAGATTGTGCTGCTCAGTTAGCCGCTTTGATCGAGGAAGTTCAATAGCGACTTTTGTCTAACGACATTATTCAGTTTTCACTAAATAAAATCGTTCCTTAGACATTAGTCGCTAATTAGCAAATAGCCGTTGGTAAAAAGTGACTTAATCGATTAAGTTTTGGCTACCTTTCCTTAAGCACCGTGGCGTTTCGTAGCACAGCCACTCCTCCCGCTGGGTGAACCGTGCAAGGGAAGTGTTATCGATATGATCTTAATCGATTTAGACAAGAGCACTTACAAGCAAACGCTTAAAACAAGCGCTAATAAACAACCGCTTGCCAATAACAATAGGGTACTCAAAACAATGCACAAAATGACATTTAAAACGCCGTTAGCCATTGCGATTGCCACCGCCAGCTTGGGAATGAGCGGTGTTGCTTCCGCACAAATGACCATGGAACAACGCTTTGCCGAGCTAGAAGCCCGCATTGAAGCCGCGGAACAGCGTGCCGATGCCGCCGAGCGCCGTGCCGAGATCGCCGAGCAATCGCAGTCGACTGCCGTGGCAACAGAAAGCGATGCGGAGATCGAAGAGCGTCTGGCCCGGGTGGAGCGTTATGCCGATGGCGAAGAGGGTTTCTCGTTTAACGTTTATGCGCGTTCAGGCTTGCTGATTGGTGAAGATGGTAAAAGCGAAAATGCTGGCCCTTACCTGACACCCGCGGGTGGAGAGGGCGGCGCCGTTGGCCGTTTAGGCAATGAGCCGGACACCTACGCCGAAGCGATTTTCAACTACCGCATGCAGTTCGATAACGGCGCTAAAGCGCTTTACCGTACCATGATTGCTGACGGCACGACCTCCAGCAATGACTGGACCGGCGGCGATTCGGATATCAACGTGCGTCAGGTGTTTGCCGAATTCAGCGATCTTCCCAGTTTTACCGGTGCGTTTGAAAATGCCTCGATCTGGGCTGGTAAACGCTTTGACCGCGATAACTTCGACATTCATTGGCTCGACAGTGACGTGGTTTTCCTGGCCGGTACCGGTGGCGGTATCTATGACATGCAGTTGGCAGAGAACTGGAAGTCTAACCTTTCGATTTATGGCCGGAGCTTTGCCGACTACCCAATCGTTGACCGTGAGAACCCCGGTCTTGAAGGTGATACCGACAACCTGATCCTGACCTCCAACAACTACTTCGGCAACTGGCAGTGGATGGTCAACGGTATGTCCGCTGCAGACAACGACGAGCGCGACATTGATGTCGGCCAAACCGCTGCTGATACCGGTTTCCACACCATGATTGCTTATCATGGCGACAGCTTCTTCGGCATGGGCGAGGGTAATTTCAAGGCGGCTGTGCTGCACGGTCAGGGGCTAGGTGCCGAGACCAAAAGTATTGGTTCGCGGGGTGATCTTACCGATGACGCTACCTCTACGCGCTTAGCGGTCTATGGCACTACTTATATTGCCCCGCAGTGGCGCGTTGCCCCCTCTATTCTGGCTGAAACCAGCGAAGACCGTTATGCCCAGGGCGATAAGTACAACTGGGCAGGGCTCAACGTGCGCCTAGCCAACGAGTTAACGCAGAACTTCGAAATGCAGTACGAAGCTGGCTATCAATGGATGGATCTAGACCCACAGGGTTACAGCGGTCGTAACGCTGTGGATGGTGGCTTCAGTAAATTCACGATTGCGCCCACCTTCAAGCCTGACGTCGGCGGCTTCTGGCAGCGTCCTGAGATTCGTCTGTTCACCACTTTCAGCGATTGGGATGACGACCTTAACAACTACGGTGCCAGTTCACTGGGCGACGAAGGCTTTACCGGCGGTCAGTGGTCCTTCGGCGTTCAGACCGAGGTATGGTTCTAAATCGATGTAAGTTGGTTAGCGTTTAACTGTTTCTTCTCCAATGCACTTTGCCCGCGACATGTCGCGGGCTTTTTTATAGCTTTAAAAGTATTGGTAAAAAGTAATCGGTAAAGTGCTTGGGAATAGTATTTATGGACGGTGGGTAGGGTTGCTCAGGAGCGTTTATGTCACTACTGCAAGAGAAACTAAAAGCGCCGCCACTACCGCTTGGCGTAGTGGCACGGCCGCGCCTTAACGACCATTTCGGGTTAAATGATCGTGTCCGTTTGCTGATGGTGCAGGCGCCTCCTGGCTATGGCAAAACCACGCTGCTGGCTGAGCGGCTGCCCGCGCTGGAGCAAGAGGCCACTTGGTTGGGCTTGGATCAGCGCGACAACCAACCCGCACGGTTTTTAGCCTACTGGCAGGCAGCGCTCAATGCACTGTTAAGCGAGAAAATACGGCTTTCACCCGTGGCAGACGATGGTGACTGCGTGGAGCAGTTAGAGCGCTGGCTTGGCGAGTTGCCTGAGCAGCGTTCGCCGTGTCGTTTGGTAGTGGACAATTTTGAACACCTTAGCCACCCGGATATTTTAGCTGGGATCGCCCACTGGCTGCGCCATCAGCCGCCCTGGCTGACGTTAACGCTGGTCAGCCGCTCAAGGCCAGCATTGGGTTTGGCAAGCCTGAGGCTAAGAGGTGAATTGGAAGAGATCGACCTTCACGCGCTGGCCTTTGACAGCGAAGAGGCGCAAACCCTGTGTGCCGAACAGCTGAGCTTTCCCCCCACACGAGTAAGCCTGGAGCGTGCACTGCGCAGAAGCGGTGGCTGGGTAATGGCATTGAGCTGGCTGGTAGAGCGCACCACCACGAGGGCAGGGTTTGACGCCCTGGTTGATCGATTAAGTGGTGCCCATCCCGACTTTGTCGCTTGGTTTGACGAACTGCTCTCTGCTGCACTGCCATTGGAAGAGCGCGAACTAATGCTACAACTGGGGGTGCTGGAGCGTTTTTCCCCCGAGCTTATGGCCCGCCTGCTGGAAGGGGAGCGCCTGACCCAGCGGTTGGAGGCTTTTGAACAAGCTGGGCTATTTATTGAACGCCCAGACCCGCATGCTCAGTGGTACCGCTTTCAACGGCTGTTTGGTGAGTACCTGCGCCACCGCCGCCATGAGCTTAGTTTGGCCACCCAGCGAGTGCTGCACCAGCGCGCAAGCCAGGCGTGGTTAGCCTTGAACGATCCGGTGATGGCTCTGCGCCAGGCGATACTCGCTGAAGCCCCCGATGATGTGGCAAGCCTACTGACCACCCAAGGGCCTGCCTTGCTGGCAAGCGGTGCCTATGCACTGTTGGCCAAGGGCTTCGCCCTGCTCGGCGAGCCACGGCTCTCTACCCGTCCGGAACATACGCTGCTCTATGGCTGGGTCTCCCATGCTCAGTTTCAGTTTGATATTACCGCACGCGTGATTGGCTGGATTGAAGCGCAGTTGCAAGCGCCAGAGTGGCAACTGCTCAGCGCTGAATTCGCGACCCTGCGCGCCCAGTTGGCGATTAATCAAGGCAACGCCGAGCGCGCCGCACCGCTGGCCGAGCAAGCGCTAGCCGTGCCCGCCCGCTATTTAGCTTCCACGCCGCTGACCGCCACCGCTATCTTGAGCGAGGCGCGCTTTGTGCTGGGCTATTTGGAAGAGTCGCTGCAGCGGGTGCGCGAGGTAGAGCGTCAAGCCCGCCAGCGTGACGATCACCAACTGCTGCTCTGGTCGTTTTGCCATCAGTCGGAGACGCTGGTGGCTCAGGGGCGCCTACAGGCCGCCTACGATATTCAGGAGCGCGCCTTTGCGCATTTGGAGCGGGCCGAGCTTGAGCATCTGCCCGTGGCGGAGTTTCTCTACCGCATTCGCAGCCAGGTGCTATGGGAGTGGCACCGGCTGGACGAAGCCGAGCAGGCCGCGCTGAAAGGCATCGCCGTGCTGGATAATCAGGGAGAGCGCTGGACACTTCAGTGCCACATTCAGCTCGCCAAAGTCGCCCAAAGCCGCGGCGACCAGGCCCAGTGCGCTGACCATATTCGGCGGCTGCGTAAAATCCTTGCCGAAGGCGATTACCATATCGACTGGGTCGCAAATGCCCACGCCACCCTGCTGGCCTGGTGGCACTCCACCCAGGATTTAGATGCGGTAGAGCGCTGGCGCCAGGAAGCGCCGGCGCCCACTACTGAAGGAGCTACCAACCACTTTTCCCAGTGCAATGTGCGCAACCACGCCCGGGCGCTCACGCTGCTGGGGCGTTTTGATGAAGCCTGCACGCTATTAGAGGCCCTTGAAGTACACACACAGCGCTTGGGGCTGGTTACGGATGCCAACCGTAACCAGCTCTGCCTAGCCGCAGCGGCGTGGAGTGCAGGAAGAGAGGAGCAAGCCTGCCAGCATATGCATCAAGCGCTGAGCTTGGCTTCCCGCACCGCGCTGGTGGGCAGCTTTCTGCGTTTGGGCAAACCGCTAGGGGAGTTGCTCAATAGGTTGCTCGACAGCGGCACCTTGGATGTCTTAGAGCAGGCGAGGGCAGAGCGTTTGCTGGCGCTGGCAGGCCGCCAGAAGGATTTTGGCAGCGCCCGACGCTTAATGCTGGATGAAACGGTGATCGCCGATATTGTCGCCCGGCCAGATGTCCCCGAGCTGATCCGCACCTCGCCGCTTACCCGCCGGGAGTGGCAAATCCTGGGACTAATTCACGCTGGGCTTTCCAATGAGCAGATCGCCGAGCAGCTGTCGGTGGCGCCTACCACCATCAAAACCCATATCCGCAGCCTCTATCAAAAGCAGAATATTCGACGCCGCGACGAAGCGATTGCCCTGGCGGGGCAGTTGCTGGCGCATATTCAGGGGGAATAAGTCGACAGACGGGCTACTCCTAACGCCTACGCCCAGAGCCACCCTGGGGGGAGGATTTTATCTTGTGAGCAACCCTGCATCATGCCAAGTAATCAGCAAAAACTATGTCAAGAACTGTGACAAGAACTGTGACAAGAACTATGGCAAGGACAAAACAATGATGCAGAAAATCTCTACTTCCCACTACGTTGGTAGCCAAGGGGCCGACTGGTGGCGCGGCGCCGTGATTTATCAAATCTACCCGCGCAGCTTTATGGACAGCAACAGCGACGGCATTGGCGACTTACAAGGCGTGATCGACAAGCTCGATTACATCGCCTCGCTTAACGTCGATGCGATTTGGCTGTCGCCGTTCTTCACCTCGCCGATGAAAGACTTCGGCTACGACATCAGCAACTATCGCGATGTTGATCCGATGTTTGGCACACTGGAGGATTTCGACCGTTTAGTCGAGGGTGCCCATGCCAGAGGGCTAAAAGTCACCATCGATCAAGTCATGTCGCACACTGCCGATCAGCATGCCTGGTTCGAAGAGAGTCGCCAAAGTCGCGATAATCCCAAAGCCGACTGGTACGTATGGGCCGACCCTAAGCCCGATGGCGCGCCGCCCACTAACTGGCAATCTGTATTTGGCGGCAGCGCCTGGCAGTGGGACACCCGCCGCTGCCAGTACTATCTGCATAACTTCCTGGCTAGCCAGCCGGATCTAAACTTCCGCACGCCTGCGGTGGTCGATGCCATGCTGGAGGAAGTGCGCTTCTGGCTAGAACGGGGCGTGGATGGCTTCCGGCTGGATGCGGTGAACTTCTGCACCCACGGCGAGCTAAAAGATAACCCGCCGCGCCAGGAGATGACCGAAAGTTTTCTAGGCGTTCGCCCCGACAACCCTTACGGCTACCAGCTCCACCAATACGATAAAACCCAGCCGGAGAACCTGGTGTTTCTGGAGCGGCTGCGCGCGCTGTTGGATGAGTACCCCGGTACCACCAGCGTGGGCGAGGTGGGCGACGACGATGCCTTGGGCGTGATGGCGGAATACTCCCAGGGCGGTAAGCGGCTGCACATGTGCTACTCGTTCAACCTGCTTACCGATAAAGCCGACCCCGGCTACTTGCACGAAACGCTAACCGAGATGGAAGCGCGTATTGGCGATGGCTGGCCCTGCTGGGCGCTGGGCAACCACGACGTGACGCGGCTGGCAACTCGCTGGCAGGCGGAAGGGCAGCTCGATAAGCTGCGCCTTTATATGGTGTTTCTACTCACCCAGCGCGGTAGCGTATGCCTTTATCAAGGTGAAGAGTTGGGACTGCCCGAAGCTCAACTGACGTTTGAACAGTTGGTTGACCCAGCGGGTATTACCTTCTGGCCCGCCTATAAAGGCCGAGACGGCTGCCGAACGCCGCACCCCTGGCAGGCGGACGCTGGTCACGCGGGCTTTAGTCGTGGCACACCCTGGCTACCGGTGCCTGACACTCATGCTAGCCTCGCCGTTGACCAGCAAGATAACGATACCGATTCATTGCTCAATGCCTATCGCGATTTTTTAGCCTTCCGCCGGACTCAGCCTGCGTTGGTGAAGGGCGATGTGCGCTATCACCCTGTGCGCGACGATGTGCTTTGTCTTGAGCGCACCTACCAGCAAACACGGTTACTAATTGCTCTTAATTTTAGCGGTCAAACGGTCACCCGTTCGGCACCTGAAGGCGCTGAAGCCATTGCTGGTGCTCCAGCGTGGCTAACCGGTGAGTGGCAGGGCAGCCAATTGTCGCTTCCGCAACTCTCCCTTCCGCCTTATGGCGTGGCCATTGCCCGCTGCTATCAGCTTGAGGAGAACGCACCATGGGACGTCTAACGCTAAGTGGTATCGGTAAATCTTTTGATGGCGTGGAAATCTCGCGGGATATCGATCTCACCATCGAAGACGGCGAGTTCGTGGTGTTTGTTGGCCCCTCCGGCTGCGGAAAGTCCACGCTGCTGCGCATGATTGCCGGGCTTGAAGACATCAGCGAAGGGGATATGCAGCTGGATGGCCAGCGGATCAACGAGATTCCGCCCCAGGAACGGGACATCGGCATGGTGTTCCAATCCTACGCCCTCTACCCACACATGAGCGTGGCCGAGAACATGGCCTTCGGCCTGAAGCTGGCCCGCACTGACAAAGCGGAAATTCGCCGCCGCGTTCAACACGCCGCTGAGATGCTGCACCTCACCGAGCTATTGGAGCGTAAGCCTAAAGACCTCTCCGGCGGTCAGCGCCAGAGGGTAGCCATTGGCCGCACGCTGGTCAAAGAGCCTGCCGTGTTTCTGTTCGACGAGCCGCTCTCTAACCTGGACGCCGCGCTGCGGGTGGATATGCGGGTGCAGATCGCCGCGCTGCATAAGCGCTTGAACGCCACCATGATCTACGTGACCCACGACCAAGTGGAGGCGATGACGCTGGCTGACCGCATTGTGCTGCTTTCCCGGGGAAGAATCGCCCAGGTAGGTGCGCCGCTCTCGCTTTATCACTTTCCCAAAACCTTAGAGGTAGCGGAGTTTATCGGCTCGCCGCGCATCAATACCTTCCCGGTTACGGTAGTCGACCCGGGTGAGCGCCAAACGGTAGTGCGTTTGCCTAACGGGGAGACACTGACGGTGGCGGTCAATGGCAAACACCTCCATTCAGGTGATGGCGCCACTTTGGGATTGCGGGCGGAAGACTTTGTATCGCCTGAACAGGCTGAGGCTCGGCTGACAGCGAGATTAATGGTGGCGGAAAAGCTGGGTTACGAAACCCTGGCGCATCTGCAGGTAGACGGCATCGACGCTACCTTAACCCAGCGTTTGGATGGCTTAACGCAACTAACCGAAGGCCAAACGATCGACTTGGGTTTAGCGGGCCAGCATTGCCATCTTTTTGACCTTAAGGGGAGTGCCTGCCCGCGGCAGGTGGTGGTAGATGGGGTAAGCCAATAATCGGCCATCTTATTTTTTTTCAATAAAAGTGCATCCAATACGTCTCCTCGCGGGTAATCCCTATACAGGCGCTATTTAAGGCGGCTGATAAAAAACCTTTTAGGAGACTGAAAATGACCATCCAACCTCTTACGCGTGCAGCACTCGCCGCTACCTTGATTGTATCCTTCAGTCACGTCGCGCTGGCAGACATGACGCCCGCGGAAGTCCAGGTGCCGGACGGTAATACCGTCGCCCTCGAAACCGTTGGCGTTGGCGCTATTACCTACATGTGCGAAACCCAGGACGACGGCAACATGGGCTGGGTATTCAAAGGCCCCCACGCTGCGCTTAATGACAGCGAAGGCACACAAGTAGGAAGCTACTATGGCCCGCCAGCCACCTGGGAAGCGTTGGATGGCTCAAAAATTACCGGCACTCAGCTAGCCACGGCCGCTAATGGTGATGGCAACATTCCACTTCAACTGGTGGAAGCCAACCCGGCTGAAGGCGAAGGCGCCATGAGCGGTGTTAGCTACATTCAGCGCCTGAACACCCAGGGTGGCGTTGCCCCGGACGTGGCCTGCGATATGGATCACGACGGAGCCACCGCGGTAGTGACCTACCAGGCGGACTATATCTTCTGGGCTGCTGAATAAGTCGACTGGAATGTTAATTCCGCTGGGGGCTCGTCTGTCGAGTCCCCAGCGGCTATGCTGTCTCTGAGAACGACGACTGGCGTCGGTGCCGTCACCAGGGAGCTAGGGTTTGACTGACGTGTCTTCAGAATTTGATCATGCTGCGGCATTAGCCAACTGTGCCCGTGGCGAGCATGACGCCTTGCACCAACTCTATGTTCATGAAGGTGCCCGACTATTAGGCGTAGTCATAAGAATCGTCAAGGATCGTGGTATGGCCGAGGATATTGTCCACGATGCCTGTCTTAATATTTGGCAGCGTGCCGATAGTTTTGATCCCGCCAAAGGATCCGCGCGTACGTGGATATTTAGCGTGGCGCGTCACCTGGCACTGAACGCCATCCGTTATCGCGACCGTGAAGTCACTTTTGATAGTCACGATCCTACCGAATTAGATCTCGATGAACATTTTCAGCACACCTCCGTTGCCGATGAAGCCTTCGATTGGCAAACCGGCCAACGGATGGATAGCTGCTTGGAAGCGCTTGAGCCGGAGCGGCGTAACTGCGTACTCCACGCCTATGTTGATGGCCTTAGCCACGCGGAAATTGCCGCGCATACCGGCGCGCCGCTGGGAACCGTAAAAGCCTGGATCAAACGCAGTTTGCTGCGCCTACGGGAGTGTATGGCATGAGCCGCCCCAGTCAGCACGAACACGAAGACGACCACACTTTAGCGGGTGAATACGTGCTGGGTACGCTGTCGTTAGAGCAGCGTAAGGCGCTAGAGGCCCGGCTACCTAACGAGCCTGAATTGCAACAAGCCGTGATGGCTTGGGAAGAGCGTTTCTTGCCCTATACCGCTATCACCGACCCGGTAACGCCTTCTGACAATTTATGGCCGCGTATTGAGCGCAGCTTAGCGTCACGGGAAGCGCTTGCTAAGCGTGCTCGACCTGCCTCTGTCGTGCCGCCAAGACCCCGCCGCATGCTACACAGCCTGTCGCTTTGGCGCGGCGCTGCCGGGTTTGGTTTAGCGGCGGCGTTAGTATTGGGCGTATTGCTGGCCAATGAAGTAACTGAACCGACGACCCCCGAGTACATGGTGGTTCTGCTGGCACCGCAAACACAGTCAGCGGGTTGGGTAGTGCAGGCCTCATCGCGCCAGGAAATCGAGCTGATCCCGTTGGGCACCTTCGAAGTGCCTGAAGGTAAGGCATTAGAGTTCTGGACCAAGGCAGATGAGTGGCAGGCCCCTGTATCGCTTGGCTTAGTGGAGCCAGGGCAGCCGATCCGTTTGCGCTTGGATGAACTGCCGCCTCTTGAGGATAACCAGCTGTTTGAGCTAACGCTGGAAGACGAAACTGGTTCGGCCACTGGCCTGCCCACCGGGCCGATTGAGTTTATTGGCCGCGCGGTCGAGATTTAGTCCCTCAAAAGCGCCGGTTAAACGTGTCTTTAAAAGAACGTCAAGCCGACCTGGAACAGGCGCTCCACGTCGCGAATGCGGCGCTTGTCGATCACGAATAGAATCACGTGGTCACCGCTCTCAACCATCACATCGCCGTGGGCGATGATGACCTCTTTGCCGCGCACAATCGCACCGATGGTGGTGCCGTCGGGCAGTGCGATATCGCGGATGGTACGGCCCACCACTTTTGATGACTGCTTATCGCCGTGGGCGATGGCTTCAATGGCCTCGGCGGCGCCCCTGCGCAGCGAGTGGACGTTGACGATATCGCCCCGGCGCACGTGGGTCAGCAGGCTGCCAATGGTCGCCTGTTGGGGAGAAATAGCGATATCGATCTCGCCCCCCTGCACCAAGTCCACATAGGCGGCGTTATTGATCAGCGTCAGCACCTTCTTCGCACCTAAACGCTTGGCGAGCAGCGACGACATGATATTGACCTCGTCGTCGTTGGTCAGCGCGCAGAAGATATCGCACTCTTCGATATTCTCCTCTTCCAGCAAGCGCTTGCTGGTGGCACTGCCGTGGAGCACCACGGTGCGATCCAGCCGCTCGGAGAGGGTGGTGCAGCGCTCCAGGCTGTGCTCGATGATCTTGACCTGGTGGCTATGCTCCAGGTGTTCGGCCAGGCGCTCGCCGATATTGCCACCCCCGGCGATCACGACCCGACGGAAATCCCGCTCGACCCGGCGCAGCTCGCTCATCACTGCGCGAATATCCCGACGGGCGGCGAGGAAGAACACCTCGTCGTCGGCTTCGATGACCGTATCACCACGGGGGATAATCGGTCGGTTACGGCGGTAAATGGCGGCCACGCGGGTATCCACGTTGGGCATATGGCGGCGCAGAAAAGCCAAATCCTGGCCCACCAGCGGGCCGCCGTAGAACGCTTTCACCGCCACCAGCTGTACCAAGCCACCGGCAAACTCCAGCACCTGCAGGGCACCGGGGTGCTCGATCAAGCGGCGCACGTAGTCGGTGACCACCTGCTCAGGGCTGATCAGTACATCAATGGGGATCGCTTCGTGGGCAAAAAGGCCTTTACGGGTCAAATACGCCGTGGCGCGCACCCGGGCAATTTTGGTCGGCGTGCGAAACAGCGTATGGGCGACCTGGCAGGCGATCATATTGATCTCGTCGCTATTGGTGACAGCGATCAACATATCGGCGTCTTCACAGCCCGCCTGACGCAGCACAATCGGGTAGGAACCCGCCCCGGTGACGGTGCGGATATCGATTTTAGTGTGCAGCTCGCGCAGTTTTTTGGCGTCGGTGTCAACGACGGTGATGTCGTTCTCCTCGCGGGCGAGGTGTTCAGCCAGTGTGCCGCCGACCTGGCCGGCGCCGAGAATAATAATTTTCATGCGGTCTTGTCCTCACGGCCAGGCTCAAGGGAGAGTCGGTAACCAATGCCGGGTTCAGTTTGCAGCAGGGTGGGGGACTGCGGGTCATCACCTAGCTTTTGACGCAGTTTGCTAACCACGATGCGCAAATAGTGAGTATCTTCCTGGTGGGTCGGGCCCCATATCTGTCGCAATAGCTGGGTTTGAGTAACCACTCGCCCAGCGGACGCAGTGAGCTGGGCCAGAACGGCGAACTCTTTAGGCGTTAGATGAATGGCCTCGCCGTGCAGGCTCACTTGGTAAGCGGCCAGGTCGACGATCAAGCCACCCTGCTGGAAACGCTGGGCACTTGGGCTGGCGCGCCGCCTTAATAGGGCTCGAATACGTGCCAGCAACTCTTGAATGCCAAATGGTTTGGTAACGTAGTCGCTCGCACCGCTATCCAGGGCGCGCACTTTTTCAGCCTCATGGCCGCGCACCGAAACAATGATCACGGGCACCTCGCTATACTTGCGGATCGAATCGAGCACTTGCTGTCCATCCATATCTGGCAGACCAAGATCCAGCAAAACGATGTCGGCATTAGCGGTAAGGGCATCAGCATTGAGTTTTTCCAACCCTTCGCGACCACTGGCCGCCTCAATCACCTGAAATCCCTGAGAGGTGAGGCTGATACGCAAAAAATGGCGAATGTGTGGCTCGTCATCAATGACTAATACGCGCGCTTGATCAGTGGTCATTCTCGGCGTCCTTGCTGGGTGCCGATAGAGGCAGCGTCATGGTAATCCTGGTGCCAATACTGTCAGGCCCAGGGCTTGCCTGGATTTGACCCGCGTGGGCGCCAAGCATTCCCCGACAAATCGCCAGCCCCAAGCCGCTACCGTGCAGGCTGCGATCCCCGTCGTTACCGGTGACAAACATATCGAATACGCGCTCGCGCAGTGCTTCGGGTATGCCTGGGCCTTGGTCGGTAACCGAAAACAATAAGATAGGCTGATCTCCAGCCCTTTTCTCGTCACGACATTGGGCTTCGATAGTGATATGGCCATTAGGGGGTGAGAAGCGCGCCGCATTTTCAAGCACGTTGACCAGCGCTTGCTCAATCAGGGCGGGGTGAACGTAAAGCAGGGGTAGCTCTTTTGGCCAGTGCTGCTCTACTTGGAAGCCTTCAAGGGCGCTGCCTAAGCGCTTTCGTGCTGAAGCGACTAAATCATCAAACGCCACCCAGTCGCGCTCAATTTTCATGTCGCCATGCCCTAGCCGGGTCATATCCAACAGATTTTGTATATAGCGGTTAAGGCGTTCGCTTTCGCTTAGCACGCCATCTAATAACGCAAAGCGATCCTGTCGGCTGAGCTGTGCATCCAGGGTGCGAAGCGAGCTGGCCGCGCCGATAATTGACGCTAGTGGAGTACGCAGGTCGTGGGAAACCGACGATAGCAGCGCTGAACGCAATCTCTCCTGCTCTTCAGCCAAGCGAGCGGCGCTCAGCTCCAGCAGGCGTTGGCGGCTATCTCCGGCGATCTTGCCGACGACCAATGCGACTAATAGAAAGAACAGCAGTGTTAGCAGTTGCTCTTGCTCTTCAACCGCTAACGAAAAGTGCGGAACGGTGAAGCAAAAATTAAACGTCAGAAAGCCCAGCACAGCACATAACAGAGCTGCGTAGCTTCCTGCCAACACAGCACTGGCGAGAACCGCGGTAAGAAAAATCAGCGAAAGATTAGCCAAGGCTAGCCAGGTATATAGGCCCCAGGCGATCAGCAGAGCAACTAGCGTGCTCGCCAGCGCAATCAGGATTTCTGACGGCATTGGCAAGCGCAGCTGGTTCACAATCTGCCCAAAGGATTTAAACATCGATTTTCTAAGCGTCATGGCACGATTGTCCTTAACGATTGCTCAACGCGAACGTCCTTCAAAATGATCGGCTAGCGCCGCCAGAACATGGGTGTCAGTAACACCACGACGGTGAGTATTTCTAATCGGCCCATCAGCATGCCAATACATAGCAGCCACTTCGCCGCGTCGGGTAGGGGAGCAAAATTACCCGCGGGGCCGATAATATCGCCAAGGCCTGGCCCCACATTGGTGACTGCGGTGGCGGCACCGGAAAGAGCGGTGACTAAATCCAACCCCAGGGCGGATAAGCTAAGCGCCAGTGCGGCAATAGTGATAAAGAAAAAGAACGAGAAGGCCACTACGCTGCGCGAGATATCGCTGGTGACCGGCTGCTGGTTATAGCGAGTGGTAAACACACCATTGGCATGGATGAGATAACGCAGCTGGTTAAGCAGCATTAAGGAGGCAATCTGAAACCGGAAGATTTTCATCCCGCCGCTAGTAGAGCCGCTGCATCCGCCCACAAAGGTCAGGTAGAAAAAAGCGACCACCGGCAGCGCTCCCCACTGGGTGTAATCATCAGAGGCATAACCGGTGGTCGTGACCACTGAAATCACGTTGAAGGTGACGTGGGTAAGTGATTCAAACCAGTTATCTCCCTGAATGACCCGCCAGGCGCTAAGCATCAAGATGGCGGCCAGCAGTAGCTTTAATAGACCGCGTACCTGCTGGTCTTTCCATAAAGCGCTGCGTGAGGTGCGAATAAAGCGGATATACAAAACAAACGGTAGTGCTCCGCAGATCATAAAAAAGCTGCCCATCCACAGCAGCCAAGGCTGGTCGGCGTAAGCCCCGAATGAAGCATCAGAATTGGCAAAGCCGCCAGTGGCCAGCGATGTCATGCCATGTACGGTAGCGTCTAGTAGCGTCATCCCGCCGAACCAATAACTACCAATCGCGGCCAAGGTTAGGCTGACATAAATCGTCAGCGTCGCCTTAGCAATACCGCCAGTGCGTGGCATTACTTTATCTGACCAGTCAGACGACTCGGTGTGAAACAGCCGCATACCGCCTACTTTAAGAAACGGCAAAATCGCAATGCCCATAACGATAATGCCGATGCCGCCCATCCACTGCATTAACCCTCGCCATAGCTTCAATCCATCGGAAAAGTGCTCAATGCCGACCAGAATGGTAGAACCCGTCGTGGTTATCGCCGATACCGATTCAAACACCGCGTTGGTGAAGGTTAATTGAGGGGCGCCAAGCACTAGGGGCAGGCTGGCAAAACCGCTAATGGTGACCCAACTGGCGGCAGTAAGAATAAACATTTGCCATGGCTTCAACTCTAAGGCTGCGCGATAGGTGAGTAACCTAGTGAGCGCTGCGGCGCCAAGTACAATCAAAATGGAAACGCCGAAGGCAGGTGCGTCAGGGTCTCTCTCAATCAGCAGTACGACGAAAGGCACTAGCATGAACAGCGCTAGGACAACCCAGAGAATCGAGATGATTTTAAAAACAGGTGCCCAGTGCCGATACACATTCCTGCTACGGTAAAACCATGGTGTGAATGGAGTCATATGCCCAGCTCGCCGTTTAGTATTCTTAACATTCGCTATGACACCATGACCTTCCATAAAAAGTCTGTAAAAAAAAACAATAAAACCCAGCAAAGTGCTGGGTTTGGGCAAGCTAGCTAAACGCCTTCTTTAGTTTTAATATTTTTAACCTTTAACGCCCCCGGCGGTTAACCCGCCAATAATCCAACGCTGGCAGATCAGGAAGGCCACAGTGATTGGCAGCCCCGAGAGCACGGCAGCAGCGGCGAAGTCGCCCCAGCGCTGATTGTGGTCGGCCAGGTATTGCTGGGCGCCCACCGCGAGGGTGAGCTTATGCTCATCCACTAGCAGCACCGACGCCATGGGGTACTCCATGATGCTCATCACAAAGGCCAGGATGAACACCACCATCAGAATCGGTACCGACAGCGGCAGCAGGATGTAGCGAAACGCCTGCCAGGTGCTTGCCCCGTCCACCATGGCGGCTTCTTCGAGCGACCCGTCGATGGATTCGAAGTAGCCCTTGATCGTCCAGATGTGCAGCGCCACTGCGCCGAGCGAGGCGACAATCAGCGCGCCATGGGTGTTGATCCCCAGCCAGCCGACGAACTGACCCAGCCGGTCGAACAGCGCGTAGAGTGCCACCAGCGAGAGCACGGCGGGGAACATCTGGAAAATCAGCATGCCTTTCAACAGCGGCTCCTTGCCCTTAAAGCGCATACGGGCAAAGGCGTAGGCGCTGGTGGTTGCTAACATAAGAATTAATACCGATGACACGACTGCTACTTTGATGGAGTTCCACAGCCACAGCAGTACCGGAAAGGGGGGCTGGACGATGCTACCGTCCGGGCGCTCCCAGGGAATACCCAGCGCCAGTGACCAGTGCTCCAACGAGAAGCGCTCGGGGATCAAGCTCCCCGAGGCAAAGTTTCCCTCACGAAACGAGATTGAAATTACCAACAGCAGCGGAAACACGATCAGTGAAACAAAGCCGATCAGCGCCATCTGGGCGCCCCATCGCCGTGCGCGAATGGAGCGGGGTTGTACCATCGCCATCGTAAACCTCCTAAACTTTAACCTTGGAAAGCCGCAAATTCACCACCGACATGCCCACCACCAGCAGGAAAATCAGCGTAGCAATGGCTGCCGCCAGACCGAAGTTCTGGCCGGCATCCTGGAAGGCGATGCGGTAGGTATAGCTCACCAGCAGGTCGGTGGTGCCCGCGGGCGTACTGGCACCCAGAATGTCCGGGCTGCCCCCGGTGAGCAGCGCAATCAGTACGAAGTTATTGAAGTTGAATGCAAAGGCGGCGATTAACAGCGGCGTGAGTGGTTTGATGATCAGCGGCAGAGTGATCTTCATCAGGTTGGTGATCGGCCCGCCGCCGTCTACCGCCGAGGCCTCGTAAAGATCGCCGGGTATCGACTGAATCAGCCCCATGCACAGCAACAGCATGTAGGGGTAACCCAGCCAGGTATTGACGATCAGCAGCATGGTTCGGGCTAGCCAGGGGTCGGTAAACCACTCTGGGGAAATGCCGAACAGTGCCTCCAGAATCATGTTCACCTCACCAAAATGCTGATTGAACATGCCTTTGAAAATCAGAATCGAAATAAACGCTGGAACCGCGTAGGGCAGTATCAGCAGCGTCCGATAGACCGCCTTGCCCTTGAGCTGATCCCACTGCAGCAGCGAGGCGAGGACGAACCCCACGGCCAGCGTGAACAGTACGGTGAGCCCGGCAAACACGAAGGTCCAGACAAATATCTGCATAAACGGCCCGCGTATATCCGGGTCGGTGAAGATCTTGCTGTAGTTGGTGAAGCCCACGTTCACCGGCCACCCAGGGGTGATGCGTTCGCCGTTCTCGGTGACGAAAAAGCCGATATCGTTATCCGGCGTCAGCACCTTACCCTCCTGCTGATCATAAAGGCTGCCGTTGTCACGAATCTCATAGCGGTCGATCATTGGCGCGAACTGGCGCAGGCCCGCCATGCGTAGCTCGGTGCCCCCGGGCGTTTGCAGGCGCAGCGCCTGGAGGGCGTCGCGGGCCTGGATAGCTGCGCGCATGGGAAGCGGCTCACCTTCGGGCGGGCCGTCTACGGCTTGGGTTGGAGCGCGACGGACTTCGCTGTTAGTTAGGTTGATCGCGGCGGATAGTAGCCGGTCGTTGTCGCCCGCAGGAGCGTCGCTTTCCAGGTAGAGGCGCACCAGCTCGTCCTGCTGGTAAAGCGAATAGGAAAAGGCTGCCCCCTCTGCCTGGTAGCTTTGGGCGGTGAGCTGAGCGCGCACGCGCTCCTGGCTGAGCAGGTTGTCCGAGCTGTAGTTACTGAAGCTAATGCCGACGGTATACACCAGCGGGAAAATAACGAAAACGCCAAGCCCGGCCACTGCCGGGAAAATATACCTGTGGCTCATCAGCGAACGTCGACTGAATACCACGCCCAGCGACGTGCCAAGCACTAAAAATAGCAGCGCAAATACCCATTGGCCGTGCAGATAAAAAGCCATCACCAGCCAAAGCAGGGCCAGTACCATCAGCCCGATCACGCTGCGCATTGCCCAGCGGGAATAGCGTTCGGCCACATGGCGGGAGCGGTGGCGGGGCAAACCCCGCGAAGCATTCGTGGTAAACATTAAAGATGTCCTGCGAAACTGCCCGGCCTTGCCAGCGGTGTGCCATGGCAGGGCAGTGAAGGAAAGGCGAGTGGCTACTGGCGCATACGCCGCGCGGCGGCATCCAGTGCTTCCTGGGGGGATTGACGCCCGCTGCCGATGTTTTGCAACGCGGGTTCCATGGCTGCCCAGAAGGCGCCCATTTCAGGAATGTTCGGCATCGGCATACCGACTTCAGCGTTCTCGAGGGTAGCCGCGATGTTGGGGTTGTCGGCAAGCTCGGCCTGATAGTCGATGTGGGCCACGGCCCCCAGCGACCCATCGCTGTTGAAGGTGCGCATACCCTCCTCGCTGAGCAGGTAGTTTTCCAGGAACTCGACGGCCAGGAAGTCATTGGGCGACGCTGAGTTGATCATTGCCGTCATAACGCCAAACATGGGCTTGGCACGTTCGTCGCCGACCTTGGGAAGCAGGGCGACGCCGTAATCAATGCCGCTGCGCTCAAGGTTCGGCCAGGCCCAGGGGCCGCTAATCATGGTCGCCACTTCGCCCTTGTTAAAACGATTATCCATGATGCTGTAGTCGGTTCCCCGCGGCACCACGTCGCTTTCGATCAGCTCGACCAGCAACTCAGCACCCTGTACGGCGCCTTCGTTGTTAACGCCAATATCGGTAACGTCGTAGCCTGCGTCAGTTTGTTTAAACGGGTAGCCACCGTTAGCGGCTAGCAGCGTCCAGCCGTAGTAGGGCTCGCTGTAGTCGAACAGGATGGCTTTTTTACCCTCTCGGGAAAGCGTCTCGTCCAGCTGCATTAGCTCGGCAAAGCTCTCCGGTGGCGTGTCCACCAGAGCTTTGTTGTAAATTAGGCCGAGTGACTCCACTGAAATGGGGTAGCCATAGGTTTCGCCATTCCACAGGGCAGCTTCCCAAGAGAAGTCATAAAAAGACTCACGGAAGCTGTCACTAGGCGCTATCTGTTTTAATAGGCCGCTTTGTGCCCACTCGCCAATCCGGTCGTGTGCCCAGATCACGATATCCGGCCCTTGGCCACTACCTGCCGCCTGTTGAAAACGGTCTGTCAGATTATCCGGAAAGACCACCTCAACTTCGATGCCCGTCTCTTCAAGAAACTGATTGGCCAGCAGCTGAATGCCTTCCTGGCCCTTGTTGTCGCCCATCCAGATGGTTAAGCGGTCATCTTCGAACGCGAAGGCTGGCAGGGTAGCGCTGGCAGCCAGAGTGGCTGTCAGTAGCGGTCTGATAAAGTAGCGTAGCGTTGCCATCGAGTCATAACCTCATTGTTGTTGTGGTCATTTATTTATCAACTTCCGCAGAGTGGCCAATTATGCGCAAGGTCACCTCCTCCTCAGGGGGCGTAGCAGTGGCGTATATCAAGGGCGTAGAGTAAAAGTGGAAGGAGAGGGATTGATATGAAGTGCTGAGTGCGTCGATAGAGCAGAATTCGCGGTTATTTTGTAGTAAAATTACACGAATTATTGCGTACAATACCCGTATTACGGTAAATTTTAGGTAATCAAACTACATAAGATGCCTAATTATAAACAGGAGTGACGATGAGCCAGTCCACTGCTTCCCAAGGTGCACCGCTGGGCGATCCGAATAACGCTATTGATTTAGCGCTGTTTGGGGCGCTGGGTGATCTTGCCATGCGCAAGCTATTTCCTGCCTTATACCATCTTGATCGCGAAGGCTTGATGCCTGAAAGCACGCGCATTATGGGGCTGGCTCGCCATGAGCATGACGCTGCATCGTTCCGGAAAATGGTTAACGACGCGCTGCAGAAACGGTTGAAAAGCAGCGAGCAGGATAAGCAGAGCCTCGAGCGCTTTCTCGCCCGCCTAGATTATTTAAAACTCGATTTTTCCAGCGTTGAGGGTTACGACGCCATTCGCCAGTGGCGAAAGGGCTCTCCGCGCCCAATGGTGGTCTATCTCTCCGTTGGTGCGCCTATTTATGGCGATATCTGCCGTCACCTGCAGGCCAGTAAAAGCCTGGACGATGAGTCCCGTGTGGTGGTTGAGAAACCCATCGGCTACGACCTGCACTCATCCATTGAAATTAACGACGCCATTGGTCAAGTATTTCCCGAATCGCGGATTTACCGTATTGACCACTATTTAGGTAAAGAGACCGTACAAAACCTGATTGCGCTGCGTTTTGCCAACCCGCTGTTTGGCACTCAGTGGAATCAGAACAACATCTCCCATGTGGAAATTACCGTTGCCGAAAAAGTGGGCATCGAAGGGCGCTGGGGTTATTTCGACCAGGCGGGTCAACTGCGGGACATGGTGCAAAACCACTTGCTGCAGCTGCTGTGCTTAATCGCCATGGATCCACCCTCCAATCTGGATGCCGATGCCATTCGCGATGAGAAGGTTAAAGTGCTTAAAGCGCTCAAGCCGTTTGTGGGCGAAGCGCTTGGCCGTGATGTGGTTCGCGGCCAATATATCGCCGGCACTAGCGATGGCCAGTCGGTGCCGGGTTACCTGGAAGAAGAGGGCGCCAATACCCAGAGCCAGACCGAAACCTTTGTGGCCATGAAAACCGAAGTGTCTAACTGGCGCTGGGCAGGCGTGCCTTTCTACCTGCGCACCGGTAAACGCATGCCGGAGAAGCTCTCGCAGATCGTCATTCACTTCCGTCAGCAGCCTCACTATATCTTCGATCCGGACCAGCGCGGCATCGCCTCTAATAAGTTGATTATTCGCCTGCAGCCGGAAGAGGGTATTGCCCTGCAAGTATTGACCAAAGATAGCGGTTTGGATAAAGGCATGCGTCTGCGCCCGGGGCCGCTGCATTTGGACTTCAACAGCGCATTTCCCAAATCGCGGATACCCGATGCTTACGAACGCCTGCTGCTCGAAGTCATGAAAGGCCAGCAGTACCTGTTCGTGCGTCGCGATGAAATTGAACACGCCTGGCGCTGGTGCGACCAGCTCATTGATGGCTGGAAAAAACGCGACACGCCGCCGCGTCGTTATCCAGCAGGCTCTTGGGGGCCGGTCGCTTCTATTGCCATGATTACTCAGGATGGCCGCAGCTGGTACGAGGATTATTAATATGAGCCAAGCACGCCAACAGTTGGCCGAGCAGCTTGCCGAAGCTGTGTTTCAAGGGCTGCAAGAAGATTTAAACCACCAGGAGCGCGTCCTACTGGTGGTTTCTGGTGGCTCTACGCCAGTGCCCTTTTTTAAGGCACTGGCGGCCAAGCCGCTGCCCTGGGATCGGGTAGATGTAACGCTGGCCGATGAACGTTGGGTAGACGAGCAGAGCAGCGATAGCAACGCCAAGTTGGTGCGTGAGCATCTTCTACAGGGCGAAGCATCGGCGGCCACTTTTATACCGTTAACTTGCAGCGCGGCTACGCCTGAAGAGGGCGTTGATGAAGTTGCCAAGCAAGCGGAATCGCTAGCGTGGCCTGCCAGCGTGGTGATTCTAGGTATGGGCGGTGATGGTCATACGGCGTCACTATTTCCCGATAGTCCTGAACTGACCCTGGCCCTTGCCACCGAGGAGCTGTTAGTGGCGGTAAGAACGCCTAGTCAGCCGCAACCCCGGATCACCTTTTCCGCCGATCGCCTGCATCAGGCGCGGCGGCACATTCTACATATTACAGGCGAAGATAAACGCGCCGTATTGGCCAAGGCACTCAACGGCGACGACGTTCGTCAACTGCCTATTCGTGCCTTTTTAACCTGCCCGTTGGCAATTTACTGGGCGCCTTGAGCGCTAACTGCCTTAGCCAATAATAAGTTGCTTGGAGACTCACTAATGACTATCGACAAACAGTTACCTTCTACGCGCACTGCAGAGCTGGATAGCATCTGCTTGAAAGCCGAGGTGATTCCGGTCATCACTATCGAGCGTTTGGAAGATGCGGTACCACTAGGCCGCGCCCTGGTAGAGGGTGGCTTAACCGTGCTGGAAGTTACCCTGCGTACCGACTGCGCGCTAGAAGCAGTGAAGCGTATGCGTGAAGCGTTGCCCGGTGCCAGCATTGGCGTGGGCACAGTGCTGACGCCTGCCCAGTACCGCCAGGCCGAGCAGGTTGGTGCTGACTTTGTAGTAACACCAGGCGCAACCGAAGCTCTCTATCGTTATGGCGTTGAAAGCCCGGTGCCCATGTTGCCGGGGGTCTCGACGGTTTCTGAGCTAATGACGGGCTGGCAGTACGGCTATCGTCGATTCAAGTTCTTCCCAGCGGAATCCAGCGGTGGAGCCAAAGCGATCAAAGCGTTTGGTGCGCCGATTCCAGAAGCCCGCTTCTGTCCCACCGGCGGCATCACCGTCGACAACGCCGATGACTATCTATCGCTGCCCAATGTGATGTGCGTAGGTGGCTCCTGGTTAACACCCAAAGCAATGGTAGAAGCGGAAGATTGGGATGGTATCCGTGAGCTGGCGCGCCAGTCCGCGGAGCGTTTTCATCACTAGATAGGCCCCCTGCGCTGAGTTAAAAACCAGTGCTAAGTTTAAAAAATAGCTCCAGTTTATTGTTCAATACAACATAGCTGGGGCTTTTTTATACCCTTAAAGCAGTCTTGAAACAGGCTAAAGCTCAATATAAGACCAAAGGCGTATAACGAGCTATATTCAGCTCAACTAAAATGGCGGCAAGATTTGTCTGACATTTCGCTATTCGCGCATACATAAACGTGCGTGCCACTTACAATGATGATGAGGTGAGTCAAAATGCACGCGTTAACCTTGGCGTCCTTCCTGTTTTTTACAGGGCTTGTAGCCTTTATCACTTGGCGGATCACCCGCCGAGATGATCACTCAAGCACCAGCGGCTACTTTCTTGCCGGGCGCACGCTAACCTTCCCGCTGATTGCCGGCTCTCTGCTGATGACCAACCTCTCCACCGAGCAAATGGTAGGGCTCAATGGGGCGGCCTTTTCTGATGGTTTAAGCGTAATGGCCTGGGAAGTGGTTGCGGTTATCGCCCTGGTGGCGTTGGCGCTATTCTTCCTTCCGCGGTTTTTGAAAAGTGGTATTGCCACGCTGCCGCAGCTTCTCGAAATTCGTTTCGATAAAACGACGCAGCTAATCACCAATATCATCTTCTTGATTGCTTACGCGGTGATTCTGCTGCCGATCATTCTCTATTCAGGTGCCATCGGTCTGCAGGGAATGCTCGACCTACAGGGGTTAACCGGCATTGAGTCTTCGACGACGCTGCTTTGGCTAACGGTGTGGATCGTCGGTATTATCGGTTCCGTGTATGCCCTGTTTGGTGGCCTGCGCACGGTTGCCGTTTCCGACACGCTCAACGGTGTTGGCCTCCTGATCGGTGGTTTCGTGATCGTCTATTTCGGCCTGCAGGCCGTGAGTGGCGGCACGGGTATCATGGAAGGCTGGAGCATCCTTAAAGAGGCTGACCCGGATAAGCTTAATTCGATTGGCGGTGCTGAACAGCAGGTGCCGTTCTTTACCCTGTTTACCGGCGTTTTCCTGATAAACCTGTTCTACTGGAGCACCAACCAGCAGATTATTCAGCGTACCTTTGCAGCCAAAAACCTCGCCGAAGGTCAGAAGGGCGTGCTGCTGACCGGTCTCTTCAAGCTGCTGGGGCCGCTGTACCTAGTGCTGCCGGGCATCATTGCTTATCACCTTTATGCCGATCAGGGCGTGCGTGCTGATGAAGCCTACGGTCATTTGGTCTTTAACGTACTGCCGCCGTATCTAACCGGGTTTTTCGCTGCCGTCATGGTAGGCGCGATTTTATCGTCGTTTAACTCCGCACTTAACAGTACCACCACGATTTTCAGCCTGGGCATCTATAAAGGGGTGTTGAACAAAGAGGCTACGGAAGAGCAGGTGGTTAAATCGGGCAAGGTGTTTGGCTGGATCATGGCCATCATTACCATGATTATTGCGCCACTGCTGGCAGGCCAGGAGAGCCTGTTTGGTTACCTGCAGAAGATGAACGCGATCTACTTTATTCCGATTCTTGCCGTCGTGCTGGTCGGACTGCTAACCAAACGTGTTCCGCCGATGGCAGCCAAAATTGCCTTGGTGGGCGGCTGCTTATTGATTGCCGCCGGTTACTTTGTGCCACCGTTTACGCTGTTGCCGCAGATCATGCACGAGTTCCACTTTGTTGCGCTGGTCTTTGTATTGCTGGTGGCGGTGATGCTGATTATCGGCAAGGTGCGCCCAAGGGAAACGGATTGGATTCAGCAGCACAGCGGCGATGTGGATCTAACACCCTGGAAAGGCGCAGTGCCCGCCGGTATCGTTTTGGTCGTGTTAGTCATCGTTATGTATATAAGCTTTGCGGGTTGAATGAAAGCCTTAGTCGCAGATAGTTGAAGCCGTAATAACAAATAGAAAGGCCCCGCTAGCTTATACTAGCGGGGCCTTTCGCATTACTAGAGCGTTATAATTGGTCTCTTCGTCATTCAGTATAGAATTAACTCTGCCAGCCTGATGGTAGCTCTCGTGGGAGGGCGCTTCAGCGCGCGAAGGGTGCCGCAGGCACCCCCTTGGTTTCATTATGCTAGGAGCCCAAATATTCGCGAGCTGAAGCTCCCTCCCACAAAATATAGATAGCTTAGTAGTTTCATCCTGAAACGTGAGGCACAAAAGAGCTAACGAATATTAAATCCACATGAAACGACTGATAACCTATAATTGAGGGCGTTATACGAGGCGCAGCGGGGGCTCGGCGAGCCCTTTGATACCGGTTTCGACCACATACAGCGAGCCCGCTGTTGGCTCTTGGGCCAACTGCTCAGCACTGAATCCCTCTTGCGCCGTGGTGATATACAGCGTTTTTAGATCAGGGCCTGCAAATACCGGGCAGGAGGGTTGGCTGACCGGTAGCTCGACGCGGCCTACTATTTCACCGTTAGGATCCAGGCGAACGACCTGCCCAGCCCCCCACAGCGCTAGCCATAGGCAGCCTTCGCTATCCATCACTGCACCATCGGGGTTGCCTTGGCTGGAGAAAAAGTCCGCCCAAGGCTGCGGCTCGCCTTGCGGCCAGCCGTCGCTATCCAGTTCCCAGCGCATCACTACACCCGTCACGGTATCGGTAAACCACGCGAACTCACCATCTGCGGAGAAGCAGATGGCATTGGGAATCGTTAGGCCTGAACGCAGCCGCGAGAGCTCGCCGCGATGCAGGCGATAAAGGCTTCCAGCGCTTCTTTCAGCGCTTTTACCCATGCTGGAGAGCCACAGGCTGCCATGGCGATCAATGCGGGCGTCATTGCTGCGGGTGATGGGATTATCGGCTTCGAAATCACACCACTTTTCGATACTGCCGCTGCTGGGGTCGAAGCGGCTTAAACGGTCTTCGCCCACCAACAGCAGGCCACCCTCAGCTAGGGGCGCTGCCAGAGACACCCGATGATCAAGCTGATAGTGGCTGCTTTCCCCGGTGGCGGGGGAGAGCCAGTGCAACTGCTTTCCAAGAATGTCGCACCAATAAAGGCGCTGATTTTTGGCGTCCCACTGCGGGCCTTCACCCAAGGTGCAGCGGCAATCGACCGCTAACTCAGCCTGCCACGTTGAAACACTCATATCGGTATTCATTGTTATTGGATCTCCTTATTGTTCTCCTGCCAACCAGGCATCGACGAGGGCTTGAGCCTGTTGACCTACCTGGGAAGCGCTTTGGCCGGGTTTGTATAGCGCGCTGCCCAGGCCTGCACCATCGACACCCGCTGCGCGCCATTCGGCGAAGTTATCGACTCCAGCGCCGCCGACGGCATACAAAAGCGTCCCTGCCGGAAGCACGGCGCGTACTGCTTTCATACCTTCTAATCCTACCTGCACCGCGGGGAAGAGTTTAAGTCCGGTGGCGCCTGCATCCAGCGCATCGAAGGCTTCTGAAGGCGTCACAATGCCCGGCCAACTCGCCATGCCGAGCTTATGCGTTTCTTCAATCACCGCTGGCCGACAGTTGGGAGAAACGATTAAGCGCCCCCCAGCAGCGTGAACTTCACGCACCTGAGCAGGGGTGAGTACCGTGCCTGCACCAATGACCGCGCGCTCGCCAAATGCGTCTACCAAGCGGCGAATGCTCTCCAGCGGGTTGGGTGAGTTAAGCGGTACTTCAATTTGGGTGATACCTGCGGCCAGCACCGCTTCCGCAACATCCACGGCCTCATCAGGCGTTACACCGCGTAAAATACCAATCAGTGGCAGCGACATAGCCAATTTCTCCATGCTTAAATTATTTTAACGCGTGATGGGCGAGGCGCAGGCCTGCTAAGACGGCGGTGTCGCCATCCACATGCTGCGTCTGATAGCCGATCGTATTGAGCGCCAGCGTATAGCGCTGGCTCAGGGCTTGGTTGCCAATCAGCATGATCGGCTCATCTGTGGGGCACTCACGGCAGGCGCCAGCAAGCTCAAGGCCAATGGCGAGTCCGGAGAGTCTGGCCGCCAGTACGGCTCCACGCGTTTCGCCCGCCGGTAGCCGACCATCGAGTAAATCTTGCGCGCGCAGGCCGAACAGTCGGCTACTAAAGGTTTCGGGTGCCGCGTAGATCTCGCTAACTGCCGAAATAAACGCCTCACGGCAAGCGGGGTCTTGAAGCTCATCGTTGCCGATTGAGTGGCGCAAGACCGATTGGTTGGCCAATAACTGGTAAAGCTCGCCGGTTAAGTAGGTCGAAAATCCACTCACAGCACCCGCTTCAAGAGTGGCCCATTTGGCGTGGGTACCCGGCAAACAGGCGAGGCCCGTAAAGTCAGGTGTGTCAGTGACGAGGCCTGCTAACTGGGTCTCTTCGCCACGCATCACATCAAAGTGGGTTGCAGCACTGCGGGTTTGACTTAATCCGGGCAGCAGATAAACACGCAGCTGGTCGCCTGTAAGCGTTGGCGTTACTGCGCCTTGGCTAAGCTGGTCAAGCCGCGTGGGGATCGGCAAATAGGCGGCTTCCAACCAGCCCTGACGGGCGCCTGCCATGCCGCACACCATTACCTTAGTCGTGCCGGTGGCGGGTAGCCAATCGACCACCAGTTGTAGCAGCTCGGCTTCGTACTCATCGGCCTTTAGCGACAGCATGCCCTTGTCGCTACTGGCTTGGGCAATCACTTGGTCGTGTTGATCCAGCCCCCAGGCACGCAGATTGCTAGAGCCCCAGTCAACGGCAATCCAGGTTAATTGGTCTGCAATATCGGGTGTTTCACTCATCACGGTTGATCCCATGTCTTACCACTCCGCAATAGAGCCGTCTTCGTGAGTCCAAACCGGGTTGCGCCAACGGTGGCCCACTTTGGCGCGCTCTTCAACGAATTCTTCGTTGATCTCGACACCAAGGCCTGGGCCCTGGGGAATGGCGCAGAAGCCGTCTTCAATGGCGAGGGCGGATTTATCGACCAAGTAATCAAGGACGTCGTTGCCCTGGTTGTAGTGGATGCCCATGCTCTGCTCTTGGATAAAGGCGTTGTGGCTGACCGCATCGAGCTGTAAAGAGGCGGCCAGGGTTAACGGGCCGAGCGGGCAGTGGGGCGCTAAGGCGACGTCGTAAGCGGAAGCCAGGGCGGCGATTTTGAGGCCTTCGCTAATGCCGCCGCAGTGGGAAATATCCGGTTGAATAATGTCGATCATGCCGTCGGCCAGCAAATCGCGGAACTGGAAACGGGTATGCAGCCGCTCGCCAGTTGCCAATGGGTAGCCTAAACCACCGGCAATATCTTTCAAGCAGGGCAGATGTTCCGGGGCGACCGGCTCTTCCACAAACATGGGGTGAAAGGGTTCCAGCTCGCGCAGCAGCGCTTTGGCCATAGGGCGGTGCACGCGGCCATGAAAGTCGATGCCGATACCGACATCTGGCCCAACGGCGTTGCGGGCTTCTGCCACCCGGGCGACGGCTTCATCGACCTTGCGGTGGGAGTCGACGATTTGCATTTCGGGGGTACCGTTCATTTTAAAGGCCGTGAAGCCTTTTTCGACCAACGCTTTAGCGCCAGCGCCCACGTCGCTTGGGCGGTCGCCACCGGTCCAGGCATACATGCGCATTTTGTCGCGCACGGCACCGCCTAACAGCTGGTGTACGGGCACACCCAGATCGCGGCCTTTAAGATCCCACAGCGCCTGGTCAATACCGGCAATCGCACTCATCAGAATAGGCCCGCCGCGATAAAAACCGGCGCGATACATGGTGTTCCAAAGGTGCTCGATGCGGTGCGGGTCTTGGCCGATCAAGTAGTCGGAAAGCTCGTGCACGGCGGCTTCAACGGTGGCGGCGCGGCCTTCAATTACCGGTTCACCCCAGCCGTAGCAGCCTTCGTCAGTCTCAATTTTAAGGAACAGCCAGCGAGGGGGTACTTGCCAGGTCTTGAGTTTGGTGATTTTCATGTTCGGTCATCCTTCTGAATAGGAAATATTCATTGAGTAACTGTTAACTGACGATGCCAAGGTCGATGGCCGTGCGGCGCAGCACTTCTCTCGCGGCGGTTTCTGCGGCGCTGGCATCGCGGCTGCGGATCGCGTCAAGTACCTGGCGGTGGCGCGTGAGACTGTCGTCCAGGGTGTCCGTGTGGTGTTGCGAGCGATGTATCAGTGCCATGATCGAAGGGCGCAATAAATGGCCCATTTGCCGCCAGACTAAATTGTGGCTGGCCCGGTAGGTGGCGTCGTGAAAGGCGACGTCATACTCGGCATGCTCAGCACGCGAATCAACGCTGCCTGCACTGCTCTCCATACCGGCAAAGGCACTTTCCAGGCGCTCTATGTCTTCAGCCTGGGCTGCTTGTGCAGCAAGTCCTGCGACTATCGGTTCAGCAGAAAAACGAAAGGCGTAGATGGCCCTGACCAACTGCGGGTCAAGGTTGACCAGCCCGGTCATCCATTCGCTCATCAGTGGGTCGAGTAGATGCCAATCGCCCATCTCGCGAACCAGCGTGCCTCGGCCCGCGGTGCGCTCTAATAGCCCCGCAGCGGTGAGGCTGGTGAGTGCGTTACGCACTTGGTTACGACTAACGGCAAAGTGTTTGCCGAGATCCAGCTCGCGAGGGAAAACATCGCCTGGCTGCCAATGGCCTGCCAGCAGTGCCTGGGCGAGTAAACGGGCTAACTGTTCAGCGCCACCCTGGTGGGGCGGTAGAGCGTCCAGCGTCATCGGTGATCTCTTGTTCTTTATTAGGTAAACACTAGTTTATTAAATGTCTGACATTTCCACAAGCGAGCCGCTTTAGACATAAGTCCGAATTAGATTGGCGACGAGTTGACCCCTAAGAAGCATAAAAAAAGCGCGCCTGTGTCGGGCGCGCCATTTGTTAATGGGTTATAGCTTTACTTGCTTAGCCAATATCCGCTCGCGTTGGCAGCGCTGCATAAGCGCCTGGCCGAGTAACGGTATGGGCACCACAGCGGCAGGCGGTATCCACCGCGCGGTGGAGAAAATCAGCATCGTTCTGCCAGTTTTCATCGATGCCGTGGGCCGAGAGCTCTGCCAACAGCCCGCCAATAAAGGCGTCGCCCCCAGCGGTGGTATCTACCGCTTCCACTTTGGGTGGCGCAATGCGCTGGTCAATACCGACGCCTTTGATTACGACATCATTGGGGCCGTCAGTAATCAAAATAACTTTTACCCCTGCCACCAGCCGCTCTGATAGCCACGATTCTGCAGGATGATCTGCGCGCAAGTAGTCGAGCTCTTCCTGTGACAGCTTGAGCAGTTCAGCGCCGTCTAGCAACTGTGTGACTAAGCTGGCATCCGCTTCGCCGTCGGGCCACAGGTTGTGGCGTAGGTTGGCATCTACGCTGACCAAACAGCCTGCGCGCTTGGCCATGGTGGCCATCGCCAGGGTAACGTCGGCGATCTCTGGGTCGGTCAGGCTGTTACTGCACAAGTGCAGAATGGCAGGGTTCTCGAATACGCCATGGGGTAAATGCTCAAGGCGATAAAGCAGGTCAGCAGCGGGCGGGCGATAGAAATCAAAGGTGCGTTCGCCCACGTCATCCCGGGAAACGAACGCCAGCGCCGTGCGGGCTTCTTGGGTAAATACCACGCCGCTGATGTCTACACCGTGGCTTTTGAGTTCACGCACTAAAAAATGCCCGAACGTATCGTCGCCCACCATGCCTAAAAATTGGCTAGGAACGCCCAAGCGGGCGCAGGCGACCGCCACGTTAGCGGGAGCACCACCGGCGTAGGGTGTAAAGGTTTCCTGGGCATCTGTCGCCGCCCCTAAACGGCTGGAGAGCATATCAACCAGCGCTTCCCCAAACGCGATAACTGGCGTCATCATTGGCTCCTTAGTGTAATTAACGTAATAGTTGTTTTGTAACGCGTCGTTTTATACAAAATAGCCTTATGCCACGCAGTGGCCGCGGGCGGCTTCCAGCAATTCATACCAGGCTTCCCGGGGTAGCGTGGCAGGGCCTTTGAGCATGTCGTTGATTCGCTCAGGTTTAACGCTTCCGATCACCGGCACTGGCGAGTTGGGAAGACTACGCAGCCATGCCAGCGCTAAAGCGCTGGGGGAGCTATCAAGCTCTGTTGCCCACTTAGCCAAACATTCGCCAACGGCACCTTGCATCAGTTGCCCGCCTGCCAGGGGCGACCACGCCATGGGCGCGTGGCCGTCGGCACCTAGGTCATCAAAGTCGCCGTCAAACAGCGGCGTCGTGTGGGCAATCGAGAGCTCGATCTGGTTGGCTGATAAGCGGTGATGCATGGCGCCCTGCAAGCGCCGCCACTGGCTGGGCAGGTGATTGGAAACCCCCGCCGCGCCAATTTTGCCTGCTTCAATGGCGTCATCCAGGGCGCGGCCGGTCGCTTCTGCGTTCATCAAGAGATCGGGACGGTGAATCAGGAAATGATCGAGGCGTTCGACATTCAAGCGTACAAGTGAGGCATCAATGGCGCTATTAAGATACGCAGGGCTGGCGTTGTAGTGCTTTACCTTACCCGAACCGGGGGCGGGGTTGTCGTTAGCAATGCTCGCTTTGGTGACGACCTTGACCCGCTGAGTCAGGGCAGGGCGCGCTCGTAGAGCGGCGCCAAAAAGCGTCTCTCCTTGGCCGCTGCCATAAATGTCCGCATGGTCAAACCAGTTCAGGCCCTGTTCCAGGCGCGCTTCGATCCATTCTGCTAATCGCTCCGGTTCGTGCATAGCGGGTGTTTCGTGCAGGCGCATCATGCCTAGCAGAAACGGCACATCAAAGGTGGCAGCGGGCATAGCAGGTTCCATATTGATATTGTTAGGAATGTTATTAAAAAATGTTGTCAGAAAACTTCTTCGTTATGCAGTGCTTCGGCGGCACCTAGCAGGCCCGTCCAGGGGGCAGTCACCACCCACACGGGGATGTCAGCGTTATAGGTGCCCATACGGCCTTTGTTGACAAAGGCCTCGCGCAGTTCGCTTTTCGGCAGCCACTCCAGCAAGCGGGGAAGAATGCCGCCACATAGATAAACCCCACCCCTTGCGCCCATGGTCAGGGTGGCATCGCCGCACACATCGCCAAGTATTTTGAGAAAGCGCAGCAGGGCAGCAGTGGCGAGGCTATCGCCTTCATTAGCCGCTGTGGTCACCTCCGCTGGGCTGGTAAAGCGCGGCTCCATTCCCTCAAGGGTGCAGTAGGCTTGGTACAGCTCCAATAAACCCTGGCCGCACAAGATGCGCTCTACGCTCACCCGTTTGTGACGCTGCAGAAATACATCCAACAGTGCCCGCTCGGTACTGTCCGTGGGGGCAAAGGTGACATGACCGCCTTCGGTGGGCAGCGGAATCCAGGCGTGTTGCCCAGGAAAGACCCCGGCAACGCCAAGCCCGGTGCCTGGGCCGATGATTAAGCGTGTGGAGTGCGCCTGGGTGTGACCCGGCTGAACCTCGACCAAATCACTGGATGCCACATGGGGGACGCCCAGCGCCTGGGCGGTAAAATCGTTGATGACCTTGAATAGCGATAGATTCAACTGTTGCTGAACGTCGCTTTTCAAAAAATCCCAGTGGTTATTGGTCATTTTGACCCGTTCAGCGTGAACGGGGCAGGCAAAAGCTAAACACGCCTCTTGAGGCGCGTTGTCCCCGGTGGCGCCCACGCGGTGCAGGTAGTCTTGAACCGCTTCTATAACGCCGGGGTAGTCGGCGCAGGGTAGGTTCAAAATATCGTGGGGGGTTACTTCACCGGGAGAAACCAATGCCAAGCGTGCGTTGGTTCCCCCGATGTCGCCGATAAGTGCCGGTCGCATCAGGCATCCTCTTGTGAGATTTGCCCCTGCTGACGGGCGAGATCATCGGCTTCAAACCCGCCAAACACCCCAGCGCCTTCTTCGCCACGCATTGCCAGATGGCGAAAGCCGCCAAATAGCTCGCGACCCAAGCCCACGTGGTAGTGATCCAGGTTGCCGATGGCCAGTTGCCGCTCAGCCCAGGTGGCGGGATCGACTTTGGCTTCCAGCGTACCGGCATTGGCATCCAAGCGCACAATATCGCCATCGCGCAGTTTGGCCAACGGGCCGCCATCCAGGGCTTCAGGGCTCATGTGAATGGAAGCGGGCACTTTGCCGGAAGCACCCGACATCCGCCCATCGGTGACCAGTGCTACCTTAAAGCCTCGGTCTTGTAGCACGCCCAGGAACGGCGTTAGTTTGTGTAGTTCCGGCATGCCGTTAGCTTTGGGCCCCTGGAAGCGTACTACCACGATGACATCGCGGTCTAAATCGCCAGACTCAAAAGCCGCTTTCATTTCATTTTGATCTTCGAAGATTTTTACTGGCGCTTCAACAATGCGATGCTCTTCGGCGACTGCGGAGATTTTAATCACACCGCGTCCCAGGTTGCCTTTCATCACCGTTAAACCACCCGTTGCCGCGAATGGCTTAGCGACAGGGCGAAGAACATCTTCATCAAGACTTTTTTCGGGGCCTTCGTGCCAGACGACTTTGCCATCTTCCAGGAACGGCTCCTGGGTGTAGGCGGTTAGGTCAGTGCCAAATACGGTGGGGATATCGCCGTGAATCAAGCCTGCGCCCAACAACTCCCGGAACAGGTAGCTCATGCCGCCCGCCGCCTGGAAGTGGTTAATATCCGCCTGGCCGTTGGGGTAAACCTGCATCAGGCTGGGAGTAACCGCCGAAAGGTCGGTGAAGTCATCCCAGTTCAGGGTAATGCCCGCAGCGGCGGCCATGGCGATCAGGTGCATCGTATGGTTGGTTGAACCACCGGAAGCCAGCAAGCCCACCACTGCGTTAACAATCGCGCGCTCATCAATCTGTTTAAAGAACGGGCGATAGTCGCCGCCGGGTTCGGTGTTACGGATGGCCTGCTCGGTGGCGTAGCGGGTCAGTGCTTCGCGCATCTCGGTGCCAGGGTTTACAAAAGAAGTGCCGGGCAGGTGTAGGCCCATCACCTCCATCATTAGCTGGTTGGAGTTGGCGGTGCCGTAAAAGGTGCAGGTGCCGGGGCTGTGGTAGGAGTCAGACTCAGCTTCAAGCAGCTCAGCGCGGCCCACTTTACCTTCTGCGTAGAGTTGGCGGATGCGCGCCTTCTCTTTATTAGGCAAGCCGCTGGGCATAGGGCCCGCGGGGACAAACATGGCGGGCAGATGACCAAAGCGCGCGGCAGCGATGAATAGGCCTGGAATAATCTTGTCGCATACGCCCAGGTAAAGGGCAGCATCAAACATATTGTGCGAGAGGCCAACGGCCGCAGACATGGCGATCACATCGCGGGAAAACAGCGATAGCTCCATCCCCGGCTGGCCTTGGGTCACACCGTCGCACATAGCGGGCACGCCACCGGCAAACTGGGCGGTAGAACCCATGGCACTGGCAGCTGCTTTAATCGTTTCAGGAAACGTTTCAAACGGCTGGTGCGCCGAGAGCATATCGTTGTAAGACGAGATAATGCCCAGGTTGGCGCTGTTCATCAGCTTGAGTTCGTTCTTATCACGCGGGTTACAGGCCGCAAAACCGTGGGCGAGGTTGCCACAGCTTAGCTCAGCACGGTGCACGCCACGTTTGTGCTGGTCAGCCATGCGCCGCTCGTAGAGGGCGCGACGCTCAGCAGAACGCTCACGAATGCGCTGGGTAACCTCAGCAACGGTGGGGTTTAAAGTGGCGGGTGTTGAGCTCGGCATAGGGACCTCTGCATGATAGAGACGGTGAGTGAAGCTTGTAGTTATTTTACATTTTTTGGCGTCGATATAAGAGACTTTACGGCAATAAAAACCATATTTGTAGTTTTATTACTCGAATATAAGGTGGCAAGTACGCCACTCGAAATATCTAAATGAAGCCTTAACATCCTGACAGGGTGGAAGACCCGCTAATGAAATAGCAAGTATAGCACTCAGGCTTTTGCTACCATTTTGCGCTTTGCCTTTGAATGTTTGATGACCCCTAGTGGGCTGGAGCCTGCATGCACGCCATTGTTGACCACATTCAGTCAGTTGATTTCAATGCCGGTGAAGAGACGCGTCGCTACTTGGATACACTGACCAAGCCGCCAGGTAGTTTGGGTGCCTTGGAAGAGCTGGCTATTCAACTGAGCGCCATCACCGGTGAGCTCAAGCCCAGCGTGACGCCGCCTGCGGTGGTTGTGTTTGCCGCTGATCACGGGGTCGCTGCTGAAGGCGTGTCAGCCTTTCCCCAAGCAGTGACCGCCCAGATGGTAGCCAACTTTGCCAACGGTGGGGCGGCCATCAATGTATTCGCCCGGCAGATAGATGCGCAGGTCGAGATTGTGGATGTGGGCGTTGCTTCGCCTTTAACACTGCCTGAGGTGACCTCGGCCAGAGTGCGCCATGGCACGGCCAATATGGTGGTAGAAGACGCGATGCAGTTGGATCAAGCCATAGCCGCGATTGATGTGGGTATTGCAGCCGTTAACCGAGCAAAAAGGGCAGGTGCAAAGTGCCTTATTGTTGGCGAAATGGGCATTGCCAATACCACCGCCAGCAGTGCAATGCTGGCAGTGCTGACGGGTGAGTCAGTGGCAAGCGTGGTGGGCGCAGGAACCGGGATTAACCCACAGCAGCAGGCGCACAAAGTGGCGGTGATTGAACGCGCTATTGCTGCGCGCAGCGCTAACGCTCAGGCGCCTTTAGAGGTGCTGGGCAAGTTTGGTGGCCTCGAAATAGCTGCTATGACCGGCGCTTATCTGGCCGCAGCGGCCCAGCGGTTACCGACCATTGTGGATGGCTTTATTGCCACCGTCGCCGCGCTAACCGCCTGCCGAATCTCCCCCGCCGTGCGTGGCTATCTGATTTTTGGCCATCGCTCCCAGGAGCCAGGTCACGATGTGGCATTAAAAGCACTGGAGGCCAAGCCACTGCTCGATATGGGCATGCGGCTAGGTGAAGGCAGTGGTGCTGCGCTGGCGTATCCATTGCTGCAAGCGGCGACAGCGATGGTGGCGGAAATGGCTACCTTTACCGATGCCGGTGTTAGCGATAAGGCATCATCATGATCCCAGGCGTCACACTTGGCGGAATTACCCTGATTGTTCTGGCCATTGTGATTGATTTAGTGGTTGGCGACCCGCGTTCGTTGCCCCACCCAGTGGTGCTGATCGGGCGCTTTATCAGTGCTTTTGAGCGGCTATGGAATCGCGGCACCGAACAGCAGCGCAGAGTTAGTGGCTTTATGCTAACCATTTTTGTCGTTGGCGGCGTATGGAGTATTAGCTGGCTGTTGTTGATATTGCTAGCAGCGCTGCACCCTGGCCTGGCGCTGATTGCCGAGCTTTGGTTGCTCTCAACTACGCTAGCTATCAAGGGTCTGGGCGATGCGGCTAGCGCCGTGATCAAACCGCTTACTCAAGGCGATTTGCCTGCCGCCCGCACGGCGCTGGGGATGATTGTCGGCCGCGATACGCAAAATCTAGACGAAGCGGAGATTACCCGGGGTACGGTGGAAACAGTGGCGGAAAACACCGTGGATGGCATCACCGCGCCGTTGTTCTTTGCCCTGATCGGTGGAGCGCCGCTAGCGCTGGCTTACAAGGCCGTCAATACTCTTGATTCGATGGTAGGCTACAAAAACCAGCGCTATGCCGATTTTGGCTTTGCCTCCGCCAAGCTGGACGATTTAGCCAACTGGGTACCGGCACGCTTAACCGCGCTGTGTCTATGGCTCGCAGGCTTGCTATTAAGTCTTGCCGGTGTTGTACGATTGCGCTGGCAAGGCGCACTGTGGGGCACCTTCCGTGATGCACCGCGCCACCCCAGCCCCAATGCAGGCTGGCCGGAGGCCATGGTGGCAAGGCTACTGGGTGTTCAACTGGGCGGCACCAATGTCTATCAAGGTGTGGTGTCTCACCGCGCGACCCTAGGCGAGCCGTTTGAAGTGCTAAGGGTCAGCCATATCACTTCCACGTTGCGCTTAATGCATGGCGCCTGGCTGCTGTTTATGTTGCTGTCAGTTGTGGTGATAGCGGGCATGTCATTCATTTTTAAGGGGCTACTATGAGTCAATTTATGTCGCCCAGCTCTCCATGGCCCGCGCACGGCGGCCAAGCAGAGGCGCTACTAGCGCACTTCGGCTTGCCCGCCGATCACCGCCTGGAAGATTTCAGCGCCAACCTTAACCCCTTGGGGCCTCCGGCCTGGGTTAGCGATTGGCTGGCTAAGCAACTGGCAGGTCTTGAACGCTACCCCGCGCCGGACTACGCCGCTGCACGTCAGGCCATCGCCACCCATCACCAGCTTCAGCCCGAACACGTACTGCTCACCAACGGCGGTGCGGAGGCAATTTTCCTCGCCGCCGCACTGCATGCGGGTAAGCGAGCGGCGGTTATTACCCCAAGCTTTGGCGAGTATGCCCGCGCTTGCCGCGCCCATGGGCTTTCAATCAGTGAGATCGCGCTGCCCGCGCCGCACTTTACGCTGGACGTAGACGCGCTAATGGCTGGGCTTAACGATATCGATGTGCTGTTTCTATGCCGCCCCAATAATCCGACCGCTACGCTTATCGATATCTCAGCAATCGAAGACCTGATGAATTACACCGCTGCGATTGGTTGCCGCGTTGTGGTCGATGAAGCCTTTATCGATATGGTGGGTGAGACGCTGGGCGAGACGTCACAAGCGTCGTCGTTGGCACCACTGCTGGTGCGCTACCCGCATCTGATGCTGCTCCACTCAATGACCAAATTTTATACCCTGCCGGGTCTCCGGTTGGGCTATCTGCTGGCGGATGCGGCCACGGTTCAAGCGGCACAGGCTCACCAGCCACCTTGGAGTGTCAATCACCTCGCGGCTGAACTGGTGGCACCATTGCTGGCAGATGATGCCTTTGCCCGGCGCACCCAGCGGTGGTTGGCCAGCGAGCGCTCGCGCATGGCTCAAGCGCTTGCTCAATTAGGGCTGGAAGTCGTACCCAGTCAGGCGTGTTTTTTTCTTATCCGGCCCAGTGCCGCGCAGACAATCACCAGCGATGCGTTATTTGAACAGCTGCTACGTCGGGGTATTTTAGTGCGTCATACCCATAATTTTGCCGGGCTCAATGGTGATTGGCTGCGGGTAGCGCTGCGCGATACCGCTGCTAATCGACGGCTGATAAGCGTGTTGAAACATGTTTTGGAAAATGTTTTGAAAAAAGGAACGGCATGATTGTCTTCGTTAGCGGCGGGGCGCGTTCCGGCAAAAGTGATATCGCCGAGCAATGGGTGGTAGACGCCGCGGCTAGCTCACCCTGTTATTACCTGGCCACTGCTGAGGTGTACGACGAAGAGATGGCTGAGCGGGTGGCTCGACACCAGCAGACTAGAAACGGCCAGAGTGAAACCGTTCAATGGATCACCATAGAAGCACCGCTGGCAATAGATCAGGCACTCGTCGAGGTGCCTGATGGCAGCGCGGTGCTGCTGGACTGCGTAACCCTCTGGGCCAGCCAAGTCCTGTACGCCAGCAGGCTATGCGAAGAAGAGGGCTTAGCGTTGCTGGCTAACGCACTGGCTGAGGCCCGCGCGCGCAGCCTTTATCTAGTGATTGTCTCCAATGATATTAACGAAGCGTTGCCGCCTACGGATGCTGAAACCTGGCGCTATCTGGCGTTTCTTCAGCGGGCTCACTGCTGGATAGCGGCAGAGGCCGATTCTGTACTCGAAGTGGTCGCAGGCTGTGCCATTAAGTGGAAGCATCAGGACTGGAAGCATGAGAAGGAGGTAAACGTTTGAAAAATGCCTTGTTCGGTGTGCTGCTGGCGCTGCAGTTTCTGACCCGAGTCCCGATTCCAATAGCCGTTCCCTGGACGCCCGATACCCGGCGCTGGGCAGTGCGCGCCTATCCATTAGTGGGGTTGATGATAGGGAGCGTACTGGCGTTAACAGCGTTTGCTATGCACAGCGTTCCCACGCCGATCACCGCGCTGGCGATATTAAGCGTGTGGGTGGCGCTCTCGGGTGGGCTGCATTTGGATGGCGTCATGGACATCGCCGATGCGCTGGGCAGCAATCAGCCGCTGGCGCGCCGCTGGGAGATTATGAAAGACCCACAAATCGGCAGTTTTGGAATGCTGGCGCTACTGTTTCTGCTCGCCTGGAAGGGCGTGCTGCTGTGGGCATTGCTCACTTATCAAGCGCCGCTCTGGTGGCTGCTGGTGGTGCCCGCGCTAGGGCGCTGGGCGGGCGTTGCCTTGCTAGTTTTGACGCCTTGCGCCCAGCCGAAAGGCTTGGCTTGGAGTTGGCAACAGTCGCTTAGCGGCCAGGACGTGGCGCTCGCGCTATTGCCATTGGCGTTGATCGCACTGTTAGCCCCGCCAGTCGTATTGATAGGGCTAACGGTCATGGTTTTTGTGGTACTTATGCGCTGGTTTATGTTGCGACTGTTTAACGGGATTAACGGCGATATGGTAGGCGCCACCATCGAAGGAGGAGAGCTTTGGCTACTGATCTTACTGTGGAGCTGGTGGCAGTTCGCCACGGTATCACCGCTTGGAATTTAGAGCGCCGTTATCAAGGCCAGCAGGATATTCCGCTGCTGTTTCCCGATGCTGAAGATGGGTTGCTGGCACTGCGTGACGCGTTGGTGGATGAGCAGTTCGATGCCATCTACTCAAGCGATCTTAACCGCTGCCAGCAAACCCTGGCGTGGGCAGAAGTAGCCAAGGCCAACGTGCCACTATCGCTTGAACCGCGCCTGCGCGAGCTCGATTTTGGCGAGTACGAAGGCAAAGTTTACGATGAGCTAAAAGACTTACCCCATTACCGTGCCTGGATTGATAGCGTGGGCGAACTGCAAATTCCCGGCGGTGAATCGGCGGCCCAATTGCGAGAGCGTTTAGACGCTTGGTTGCATGATCTGGCTACGAATGGCCGCGTCGACGGCCATAAAAAGATTCTGGCCGTCACCCATGGTGGCGTGATTCGTGAGCTGCGCCGCCGCTTTGAAACGATTCATTTCTGGGACGGTACTGTGCTCCAAGCCCAAGGCAGGCGCTGGCAGCTTATTTATCAGCAAGACGAACATGGAAAAGGGGAATGGCAATGCAGCTCTTCATCGGCGGTGCCTGCGCTGGCAAACGCGACGCCGTAGCCGCACGCTTTCCCACTGCGAAATGGAGGCGTCTGGATACTGATAAGCCCTTCAGCGATAGCCAGCAAACGCTAATAGCCGATACGCCGCTTGTTATCACAGGTGTGCTTGAGTGGCTTGGGGCTTCCCTCGAACGTGACGATAACGATACCCTGCGCCAGCAGTGGCAGAGCGATATGGCAGCACTCTGCCAGCGCGCCGAAGAGCTAAATGCACCGTTAATCATCATTGCCAACGAAGTTGGCCGTGGGATTGTGCCCATGCAGCCCGAACAGCGCCGCTTACGTGACCTCAATGGCTGGTTCGTTCAGGATGCCACTGCCCAGGCTGAGCAGGTGTGGTATGTGCGGCATGGTTTGGTGATGGCGGTTAAGTAGCTGACTGAGTTCGATGCCCCAGCCATTTGATGATTTTCATTGGCTTTGTAAGCCATTGCTTAAAATTTTGTAAGCGATCTCTTACGCGTGTAAGAGATCGCTGTGACTTGCCCAGGATTTATCCTTTAAAGGTTGTGTTTAACTTTTGATTCGCTATCTTAGTCAATTCTCATGAGCAGTGAATGATCCACGGAGCGACTGTCACTGGTAACGAAAAATTCTATCGAACTATCATGGGATATTGATTCGCTAGAAGCGCGCTACCAAATAGCCAGCTACGACAAGAGTATGTTCGCGAGAGAAGAACTTATTGGCTTGAACATGTCGATGCACTGAGGTGAAGAAGCCCATATTGATTGGCTGAAGATGCTCACGACTCCGTTACTAAGGCCATGAACGAACATTGGATGCGCGACAATAACTTGCCTCTCATCCTCAAAGTAGTCATCACAGTAGCGAGTTATAGCGCGGTCACCAGGTAACTAAAAGCCTTAAAGCTTGCGTCTTATTTTAAGCTGTAGAGTGCTGAATATAGACGATGCAGGCAGTCCACACTACGTCGATTAACCACTAGTCGGCACATAAGGAATTGATAAATGTCGATGCATGAATTTGAAGATCTGGTTGAAATGTCGGTCAACTGTCTTGACCAAGCTGGTGAGCACGGCAGTTTCGAGCAGCGCTCTTTATTCTGGAATCTCTATCAATTTCAAGAAAGTTGGGATACTGGTTTTACTCACTTGAGGGTTATCGATACCCTTCTGAAGCATAGGTTTGTATATCAATTTAACATTGAACAGCATCCTGAATATTCAGCTCATAAAGCATTTTTTGATAGTATTCAAGATTTTACCTTTGTAAATCTTCATCCAGAAGAAAAGTGGCATAGTCAGACAAACCCGGCCGCAGGGTATGTTAAACCACCCCATTTATTTTGTGATGCCGGCTCGCTGCTCTGGCAACGATTTGTCGATTTAGGCGTGCTTACGGGTAACGAGGCACTGCCGCCAGCAGCGATAGATATTGTAGACATGGTAAAAGAAGTGATGATTGCTGCCGCAGCCCAAAATGACCGTGAGTTGATCAGTATTTGGTACACGGCGTTAGGCGTGCATCTCTGGTCGACTTGCTCTGAAGAAGAGCAGGAAGACGTTAAGAAAAAACCATCCCTCGAGGTAATTAGAGCGATTGTGCAGGAAAAGAAAGCGTTAGAGATCGATCCTGGCTATGGCTTTTTGGTGCAGCCTACACCTGATTTAATCGAAGAAGATCCTTTCTTGTCCGAGTGGTTTCAAATAAGTGAAGAGTGAATGATTATTATCATTTGAACGAGGCATAGCGTTTAAATATGGACTTAACCACCTGGTTTAAACGCCTCTGTAGGGAAAATGATCTGTTAGTCGGCGAATTGGAGCTGTTATTCCTCGGCGTGGATTCCCTCACGCTCAGGCATGCGATAGGCGCGACATTGATCTATACGGTTTTCGCTCTAATCTCATTATGGGTCGACAGACGCGCTTTAATGCTGTCAGCGATGAGCGGGTTTGTATTCACTTATAATCAGGTGTTAGCCGAGTACGGCGTGATAAGTCTAGGTTTTGCAATTACTGGATTGTTAGTGGGTGTTGGCTTGCTTGTGCTTTCGGTGTACTGGTCACGTTGCCGAATAACGGCGTTGAAATTATTGCCTGCACGTCTACATAGGTGGGTGGTCGCTCAAAAAGCTGACTGTTTCTAAAGCCCCTAGGTAGGGTAGGGCATCAAGCACCTGATGCATGACACCTTCGATAAAGCTGTCATCCAGCCTCAGTTTTCTTAGGTGAATGCTCAGGAGCACTAGAAACCGCAGGTGCTGCACTTATTAGTTGAATTCAGGATCAGAGAGATTGTGCTGGAAATGAAAGCGTTAGAGACCGATCCCGGCTATGGCTTTTTTATGCAGTCGATATCTGACTTGATAGCAGAAAAACTCTTTTTATCTTTTTGGTTTCAGATAGGTGAAGAGTAGGTGATTTATACCACTTGATTGGCGTTTAAAATTGAAAAATCTTCGTAGAGACGATGACGTTTTAGTCGGTGAATTCAAACTGCTAATCAGCATAAATAAGGGCGGGGGAGTTAATAGCATGCAAAGAAAATGGATGGTTACACTAGTCAGTGCACTGCTGGTCACTGGCTGTGTAGAAAGTAAGGAAGCTGAGCGGGAACCAAGCAGTGTGAAAGAGCAGTTTGATCGGCTGGAAGCTATTAACGACGACCGTAAAGCTGTATTAGATGGTCTTGAAGACAAGGCGCTGGCGCAACTATTGTGGCAAGAGCAGCATTCAAATTACTTCGATATGTTGAATCTTATTCCTTTCCATATGGTTCCCGATCAATTTCAGTACACTCAGCCATGGTTGTTGCGGCTGGAGGACTATGCAGACCTCGCTGATTTGACGGACACTTATGTGCAAAGCTTGCTGGCTTTCAGTAGCTATGACCACCCCCAATGCATGGGGTATTCGGATCACCATGGTTTGAAATTGAGTCAGGGATTTGAATTTCCATTTCGTCATTATCTGGACTTTCCGCAGATGGCATTTGAGGACGGCCGCACGTTAGAACTTCCAGAGGTTACGAACCAGCAGCGGGAAACCGCCGACGTCGTGTACACCGGTGAGAGTTTTTGTTTCAAGGCGCCTTTTACTGCCGATGATCCGCAGCCACTCACAGTGAGCGGCGAATTTCATGCGGACTTGCCAACCGCTCTGCTTGAGTTTGAGTTTACTGCTGATGATGTTGGTAAAACAGCCGAGCAAGGGGGCTATTTAGTGACCCTGTTGGAGTTCGCGAATGGGCGCTATGAGATTGAGGTGGATGCCGAGGAAGGCACACCGATGAACTTTGGTAATAGGGATATCCTTGCCGAAGCTGTTGATGCCCATGGCCAGTATCTTGCCTGGCATGCAACTGAGCGAGCACCGACTAACCGCGCTCAACGTATTCACGAGCTATTGGACGACCTCTACCAGCGGGCAGAACAGGGGACTTTAGACGAAGCCGTGGCGCGTAGCGAACTTGAAACGATGCGCGATACCCTGCGTGAGGAGCAGGGCCGTAAGTTATTTTTGGGCCGGGCGTTCAGTGGCATTGTCGACAAAGCACGCGTCACCCTGATGGTCTATACCGAAGAGAGTGAATCGGTAAGCCATGAACTGGAGTTGCCAGTGCACAATTTTCCGCATCCGTTGACGGTTGATGACGGCAATCTGGACGCTTTACCTGAAATTCCGCCCACGGCGCCAGTGTATAGTACCCGTGAGGAACACAAACTACCTACTGTTGAGCTGGATGATGCGCTGATGCAAGAGCGGATCAAAACGATCCAGTGGCATGAAGAGGGTGAGGGCTTAGACCCAAATAGGGAACACTCAGGCCAGATCGGCTGGTTTTACCCACCGGTGCAAAGCGATCTTTTTTTGAAAAAAGAGGAGCGCGCAGGCGCTTTGCATGTGATGGGTACATTTGAATTTTATGATTCGCAGGGTGATAGAGTTGAAGCGCGCGAGCCGAACGAGAACGAAAGTGAGGTGGTTGCCTTTGAATACAAGGAAGGTGACAGAGGGTTGGGCGCTGTGTACCCGCGAAGGTTCGGGCGGCTGGATTATAGTCCTGAGCGATTCACCGAGACTCCAGTGCGCGTCAAAGGCACGCTACCGATGCTAGTCGCGCCGAATCTGATTAAGGACAGCTTTGCCAAAGACGAGCTTCCAGCAGGTATGACGCTGAACGGAAATCAGTTAGTTATCGATTATGCTGTGTTTGAACCACGTGAAGTTGCAGAGGTGCGTGACGAACATACTGAGCGCAGAAACCAGGTGTTCGTGAAGGACGGCCAGGGGTACTTGGCAGAAATAATGCAAGACACCTATTTCAATAACCAGCCGCGGCGAACGCCAGTGGATGTTTACTATTTTCATGGTCAGCCGGAAACCGTTGAGATTTGGTACAAGGGGTCGACCACGGTTGTTGACTATGAATTCGATTTTGAATTAGTAAGCGATGGCATACAAGCTCATTAAGCAATATGAAAAACAGAAAAATATCTAAATCGCTGATTTTGAAAAGTAAAATATTCCTTTTTACATGGGTGCCCAGAGGCTGACTGAGGGATTTTGCTTTGCCAATATGGAGTAAGTGAGTGAGACCCGAATTGAGAGAAAAAATTGCTGCCGTCTGTGCCCATAAAATAAACACTAAGGGGGAGGCGGTAGGGCTTTCTTTCTATGCTTTCTTTGCAAATAAAAATGATGATCCAGAGCTTCTTATGGAAGTGGCGACATGGTGGAGAGGAACCCACAAGCTGGATCACTTTGAAAAAGCGCTAAAAATAAAACAGATGATTGAAGCTGGGTGCTAATTTCAAATGAGCGAATGGCTTGGCGTCTATCTGAGTTTAACGGGATACCCGCATCAAGGAGGGTACCCTTGAGAATTGACCACCCTCCAACAAGTTGCTAGCTTACGCCCACTCTCAGGTGCTGGCGGTGGATTAAAGCCGCTAGTGAAACGGGAAGTTGGTGAACGCTTTGCGTGATTCCAACGCTGCCCCCGCAACGGTGATCGAGATAAGAACGGCTAAGACGCCACTGTGCTCAAGCACGGGAAGGTGGTCGTTCGGAAAGAATGAAGACGTCTTTCGCTCGTCAGCCCGGAGACCGGCCCGAGAGTAATGGTTCAACCTGAACCGATATATGCCGAGGCGCGGTGGGCGCTCTCAGGGCGATTAACGGTGGCGCGATGCGATCATGCCGTGCGACCGAGACTCCCTTGTTTGATCCTCCGTTCGGTCAAAAAAACTGCGCTGTGCGGGTGAGCCCAGCGTGCAAGGGATCCTCCATGAACCTCCGTTTCCACATTACCGCCAAACGGGCGGCGTTTAGTATGGCTGCTTTACCGTTAGCCTTTCACATCCAAGCCGAGGCGCAATACGCCGAAACAACGACCGATTTAGCTATGCTCGATCCTGTGGTCGTGACCGCTGCGTTAGCGCCCCGCACCGCCAACGAAAGCCTCTCTTCCGTTAGCGTGCTGGATGAAGCGACTTTCCGCCGCCAAGACCCCATCAGCCTGACCGATCTTCTGCGCGGCCAGCCGGGGGTTGATGTCACGAGTAATGGCAGCTTTGGCAAAAACAGCAGCGTTTATCTACGCGGGGCGCCCAGCGATGCCTCCGTGCTCATGATTGATGGTATTCGGCTGCGATCCGCTACGGCGGGCGGTGCTGCATTTCAGTATTTAGATCCGCGTATGTTTGACCGTGCTGAGATTGTGCGCGGCCCCCGCGGTAGCCTTTATGGTGCGGATGCCGTCGGCGGCGTGATACAGCTTTTTACCCCTGATGGTGACGAAGAGGGGCCGCAACCGAGAATTTCAGTCGGCGGTGGTTCATTCAATACCCAGCGGTTAAGCGCAGGCGTTTCAGGGCGCGAGGGGGGCACGCGTTACAGCTTTGCCGCTAGCCATTTCAATACCGATGGCCAGCCCATTCGTCGGGGTGGTGAAGACAAAGGCTACGACAATACCTCGGCGCTAGCCCGTGTTGCGCATACCTTTGAGAGTGGCGCTGAAGTCGGCGTGTTGGCAATGCGCGCACGTGGTAACAACGAATATGACGGTGGAGAGAATGACTTCGTCCAGCAGGTGGCAGGCGTCTACGCTGAGTTGCCGGTAACTGATACCTGGCAGAGTCGACTGACCCTTAGCGAAGCCCGCGATGAGTTGGACACAATCGATAATTTCGGCGCCTCCGTTATTGATACCCGCACACAAACCGCCCGTTGGCAGAACAACATTCAGTTTGGCGCTCATGAGTTGATCGCAGGCGCTGAAATTAGCGAAGACCGCGTTTCAAGCACCAACGATTTTGACGTTACCAGCCGTGATAACAAAGCAGTGTTTACCCAAGGGTTACTCGACTTTTCGCCGTTCGCCCTTCAAGCAAGCCTGCGTTACGACGATAACGAAGCCTATGGCGATGAAATTACCGGTAGTCTGGCGATAGGTTACGATTTGGATAGCTACCACACGCTGCGTGCCAGTGTGGGCACCGCATTTAAGGCACCGAGCTTCAATGACCTATATTGGCCGGATTCGGGTAACCCTGATCTCAATCCAGAAAAGTCTGAAACCGTCGAGGTGGGCGTTCGAGGCCAATACAACCAGTGGTTCTGGGATCTAGCTGCCTTCCAAAACGACTACGACGATATGATTGCCTGGGCGCCAACGTCGAGTGGCTTATGGGCGCCGCAAAATGTTAACAGCGCGCGTATACGCGGCGCCGAGCTGTCAAGCGGCGTCGAGGTTAACGACTGGACACTCCAAGCTGCCTTCACCTACCTGGATCCGGAAGACCGGGCAACCGGCAATCGATTGGCGCGCCGGGCCACCCAGAGTGTGCGTTTGGATGCAGATCGGGAGCTTGGCGATTGGTCGTTGGGGGGTTCCCTAGTCGCGCAGAGTTACCGTTACGATAACACCACCAATACCCAGCGTTTAGGAGGCTATGGGCTGGTTAACCTGCGCGCAGGCTGGCGGTTTGCGCCACTCTGGAGCGCTCGTGTTACGCTAGAAAATGCCTTTGATAAAGAGTATTCAACCACCCGTGATTACATCAACGCTGGCCGAGCAGGGTTCCTGAGTGTTCACTTTGGTCAATAGGAAAAGTGGTGTTGCGCGCGGGGCCCTGGGCCTCGCGCTGCTGTTGATGGCGTCTGTTGCTTCTGCACACGAGCACTCGCGATGCGTAGTAGATGACCGTGACCGTGAGGTCTGTCTTCACAATGCTGCTCGGCGTATTGCTACGCTCTCACCTGGCGCAACCGAGCTGACTTATGCGGCTGGCGCAGGAGATCAAGTGGTCGCCGTCGTCTCGTATAGCGACTATCCCCCGGAAGCCAAACAAGTGGCGTCAGTGGGCAGCCATACCCGAATTGATTTAGAAAAGCTGGTGGGGCTTGCTCCCGATCTAGTGATTGGTTGGGTGACGGGTAACCCCGCCGAACAGCTTGAAACCCTTGAAGCCCTGGGCATGCCAGTGTTCTATATCGAGCCCCGCGATGTAGAGGGCGTGGCCAGCACCATTGAGCGCTTGGCAAGGTTGGCAGGCACAGAAACAGCGGGACAAGCAGTGGCCGACAATTTCCGCAATACCATGGCGGCCATTGAAGAGCGCTATCGGGATCGCGAGCCGGTAACCACATTTTACCAAGTGTGGGATGAGCCGCTAATGAGCGTTAACGACCAGCACCTGATCGGCCAAGTGGTTGAGATTTGTGGCGGTGAAAATGTATTTGGCGAACAGGCACGCCTGGTGCCGCGTATCGATGATGAAGCCGTGCTGGCAGCCAATCCAGAAGCGATTGTGGCCGGTGGCATGGGGGAAGAGAATCGCCACTGGCTGACGCACTGGGAACAGTATCCCAACTTGACGGCAGTTGCGGAAGATAACCTCTTTTTTGTGCCGCCCTCACTGATTCAACGGCCCACGCCGCGACTGATGGAGGGCACCCAGATCCTCTGTGAGAAGCTCGATATCGCCCGCCAGAAACGTGGGCGCAGTTAATGCTCGCACGCCTGGGTCTGCCGCTGAGCCTGCTACTTCTAGCGGCCTTGGCTTCGCTGATCCTCGCCATGGGTGTCGGCAGTGCGCAACTCTCTCCTGCGCAAATTTGGCAGGTGTTGATGGGTGACAATGTGCAGGGCCAGGGCGATGCCTTGGCGCGCACCATGGTGATCGAGCTGCGCTTGCCCAGAGCGCTAAGTGCCTTTGCGGTGGGTGGCTTGCTGGCGGTAGCCGGTGCATTGATGCAGGTGTTGCTGCGTAACCCCCTGGCAGACCCTTACGTGCTTGGTCTTTCCGGTGGCGCCTCGATTGGCGCACTGGCAGCCATGCTGGGAGGGCTAGGCGGGCTGGCGATTTCAGGCTCGGCATTTGGCGGCGCGCTATTTTCGACGTTTTTAGTTTTTGGTTTGGCCCACGGCAGCGGCGGTTGGACGCCTTCGCGGTTGCTGCTAACGGGCGTGGTGGTGGCAGCGGGGTGGGGCGCAGTGATTACCCTAATGCTGGCGATGAGCCCCGCCGAACGTCTGCCGGGTATGCTCTACTGGCTCATGGGCGATCTCTCCTATGCGCGTACGCCTTGGCCGCCGCTACTGCTGTTACTGGCCACCTGCGTGGTGCTGATTCCGCTTGGGCGCAGCCTGAATGTGTTGGCCCGTGGCCCGCAGCAAGCCGCCGCGCTGGGCGTTGCCGTCAGGCCGCTTGAATGGTGTATCTACATTGCCGCCAGCCTGCTGACTGCTGCGGCAGTGACTACCGCAGGCAGCATTGGCTTTGTCGGTTTAGTGGTGCCGCATATGCTGCGCCTGCTGTTAGGCAACGACCAGAGGCTGATACTGCCCGCCTGTGCGTTGGCGGGGGGCACGCTATTGGTGTTGGCGGACACACTAGCCCGCACCATGATCGCTCCGGAACAGCTGCCCGTAGGCGTGATCACTGCGCTGTTGGGCGTGCCCACCTTCCTGTTTCTGCTCTACCGGAGCCGCTGATGAGCGTACTGGCTACCCGAGACCTCATCATCGACGTGCCGGGACGTGAAGGTGGCACACCGCTTAATTTAACTGTTGAACCGGGACAAGTGTGGGGTGTGTTGGGCCCTAACGGGGCGGGTAAAACCACGCTGCTGCATACTTTGGCGGGGCTGCATGCCCCACGTTCGGGCAGCGTTCAGCTCAACGAGTCAGTGCTTGGTCAGCTGCGCCGCCGGCATATCGCCCAGTGTTTGGGGTTGGTGTTTCAAGATCGCCAGGATGGGTTTCCAGCAACCGTGCTGGAAACTGCGCTGATTGGTCGTCACCCTTATTTATCGCCCTGGCAGATGGAGGGGGCTGAAGACTACGCTCGTGCGGAAGACGCCCTTGAGCGCCTGGATGTGGCGCACCTTCGCGACCGTTTGGTAAGCACACTTTCCGGCGGAGAGCGCCAGCGTGTGGCCATTGCCACGGTACTGACTCAAGCGCCCAATGTGTGGCTGGCCGACGAACCCACCAATCATCTGGATCTTCACCACCAGAGCGCCGTGATGGCACTGATGGCAGAACAGGCCAATCAGGGGCAGGCGGTCATCATGTGCTTACACGACCTCAACCTGGCTGCCCGCTGGTGCGACCATGTGCTGCTGCTGTATCCCAATGGCGAGGCGTGCTGGGGTACTCGGGATAGCATGTTGGTGCCCAGCGCGCTGGAAAACCTCTACCGCCAAAAGCTAGCGGTGGTAGAGGTGGATGGTGCGCCGGTGTTTGTGCCGATAAAGGGGTAATACCTACTGCTCCAGCTCTTCCCGCCAGGAGTGGCGTGGTTCGAAACCGACCAGACGACGGGCCTTATCAATGCAGTAGAAGGTTTCGAATTCGCTCATTTCACGCTTGATAGGCATGCCGGAGTAAAAGCGTTCGATCACCTGGGCGTTGCTCAGGCTAACCGACAGATCGTCATTGGCGACGTTAAACACCTGGTAGCCGAGGCCATCCGTTTTCAGGCAGCAATCGACCATCTGGCCCAGGTCGCGGGCGTCGATATAGGCGAAGATATTGCGGCGACGCAGGGCAGGGTCGTCCATGTAGGCTGGGAAGTTCTGACGGTACTCGTGGGGCTCGATAACGTTGTTGATGCGCAGGCCGTAGATATCGATGCCCGAGCGCGCCTGGAAGGAGCGTGCCGTTGCTTCGTTGACTACCTTGCTCATGGCGTAGCTATCTTGAGGCACGGTGGGGTGCTCTTCATCGACGGGCAAGTAGTCGGGTTTTTGCTCGCCATCAGCGAAACAGACACCGTAGGTGGTCTCACTAGAGGCAAAGATGACCTTGGGAATGCCCAGCTTGGTGGCGGCATCAAGAATGTTGTAGGTACTTAGCGTATTGATGCGGTAGGTCTCGTTGTCTGGCCGATGCAGGATGGCGGGTATGGCCGCAAAGTGAACAATCGCATCATAGCGCGGCACGCCGGTGCCGGGTTCCAGCTCATCGAATCCAGCGTAGGCTTGGCAGGCATTAAACACTTGCCCAGCATCGGTCAGATCGGTTTTCAGGGTAGCAATACCGGGCACATCAGACGCCACCCAATCCAGATTAGTGACTCGATGGCCTTGATCGCGAAGATAAGCGGTCGCATGACGGCCAGCCTTGCCACTGCCGCCGGTGAATAGGATGCGCATATGAACCCCAATAATGAATAGATTGAGTCACCCACCTTAGCAAAGAAAAATCCTCACATCCGGAAATGATTTTGTGTTCTACACTAAAGATGATTCGGAACCTTGTTGATCCGATTAATCAGCGTCTGACCCTAACAATAGCGTGATTACAAAAACGGGAGGTCGTTATGGTCAATCATGTTTGGGGGCTCCTCCATCATCCTGAACGGGAGTGGTATAAAATCAGTGAGGAGCATGAGTCTGTCAGTCATCTCTATGCTCACCATGTTCTGTTGCTCGCTGCCGTTCCTGTTGTCTGTGCCCTGATAGGCACCACCCAGGTAGGCTGGACTTATGGTGGTTCGGAAACCTATAAAGTCTCTCTTGCCAACGGCATTGCCTTAGGCGTGGCTTTTTATGCGCTGATGCTAGTGGCAGTAGGTATTGTGGGCAGTATGATCCATTGGATGGCTCGCCGAATTGAGAACCGACCTAGCCGCCGCGACTGTATTATCTTCGCAGGTTATATTGCGACACCGATGTTCCTGTGTGGCGTTTTTGCGCTCTATCCGGCTTTCTGGTTTTGTGTGCTGGGTATGGTGATCGGTCTGCTCTATAGCACCTATCTGCTCTACAAGGGAACGCCCAGCTTTCTGGGAATCAGCCATAAGCAGGGATTTATTCTGTCTACCACGACGCTGGGCATCGGCGTTTTGGTGCTGGAGGCACTGCTTGTCGTCGTCGTGCTTCTTTGGAGTATGGGCACGGATCACAGCGTGGTTTGGCACCTTTTCCGCTGAATGGACGCCGTAGCGCTTGGCACCGGCGCTAGCTTAAATCGCACTCCGAAAAAGCATGATCTGCTTGCCATCGGCAGGGTCGTCAATCACACGCGCATGTACCCCAAACGTCTGCTCTAGTCTGTTGGCGGTGAGTACGTCTTGGGGCTGGCCGCTATCGATCAAGCGGCCGCTATCCATCACGCCGATGCGGTCACACTCCATGGCTTGGTTAAGATCATGTAGCGAGATAACCACCGTGATCGGTAGTTGCCTGACCAGTTCTAGAATCGACAGCTGGTGGCGAATATCCAGATGATTGGTGGGTTCATCTAGCAGCAGGATTTTAGGCTGCTGTGCCAACGCCCGGGCAATATGCACGCGCTGGCGTTCGCCGCCCGACAGGGTATGCCAAAGCCGATCCGTCATATGCGCCATATCGACGTCGCGCAGCGCTTGCGCCACGATGGCATCATCTTCAGTTGACCAAGGCCGCAACGCGGAAAGGAAGGGGGTGCGGCCCAGCGAGACCACCTGACGCACGGTAATCCGGTCGGTGGTGTCGGCCTGCTGTTCCACCAAGGCGATGTACTGGGCGATTGCCCGTTGCTTGAGGGTGTGCATTGGCTGGTGGTCAACCAGCACCCGGCCAGACTTGGGTTTGTTCAAGCCTGCCAGCAGGCGCAGCAGGGAGGTTTTTCCCGAGCCGTTCGGCCCCACCAGGCCAAAGGTTTGGCCGGGCTCGACGGTAAGATTGACGTCAGTCAGCAGTGGCGTGCCGTGTACCGACCAAGCAAGCTGTTCAGTCGTTAATCGCATTAAGACCTCTTACCGCGAACCAGGATCAGCGCAAACGCTGGCGCGCCGATCAGTGAGGTAATCACCCCGATGGGGAGTACTTGGCCGGAAACCAGCACCCGGGAAAGAATATCCGAGCCGATCAGGAACACGGCGCCGGCCAGGGCGGTTGCCGGCACCAGGCGGGTATGGCGGCTCCCCACGATAAAACGCATGGCGTGGGGAATCACCAAGCCCACAAAGCCAATCGCCCCCACAATAGACACCATGACTGCCGTGACCAGCGCCATGGCGATAATCAGCATCCCTCGCACTGGGCGCACCGCGATGCCCATGGAGGCGGCGCTGTCGGCACCGAAGGTAAATGCATCCAGGGAGCGCCGGTGCCACAGGCAAACCAGCAGCCCGAATAGCGCGGCAGGCACCGCCAGGGTTACATCGGCCCAGCGCACTCCGGATAGATTGCCCATCAGCCAGAACATGATGCCCCGGGCCTGCTCGGCGCTCGCTGACTTGGTAATGATAAAAGCGGTCAGCGCATTGAACAGCTGCGAGCCTGCAATGCCCGCCAAAATAATTGCCCCGGCAGCTTGAACGCCGCGCCCGCCACCCACACCGCTGTTGGCTGCATGGGCGAGCATGATCACGATACCAAAGGAGAGCAGGGCGCCGATAAAAGCACCCAGCGAGAGCGAAAGTGCCCCTGCGCCCAGTCCTGCGACGGCCACTGCCACCGCCCCGGTAGAAGCCCCGGCGGAAATACCCATCAAGTAGGGATCGGCCAGAGGGTTACGCAGCAGTGCCTGCAGCACAACCCCTGCCAGGGCCAGGCTGGTTCCGCAACAGGCTGCGACCACGGCGCGGCTGAGTCGATAGTTCCAGATAATGCCCGCGTCAATGCGGTCAACCGGGTAATCCGTTCCTATCATCTGGTTGGCGAGCACTTTGACAATGGTATCCACGGGAATCGGCGTCTCGCCGATGGCGGTGCCCGCGATCAGTGCCGTCACAAGCACGAGCGGCGTTATCCATAGCCAGCGCAACCCGAAGTGTGCGGAGGAAGCCCTCGTTAGCGCTATGCTCATTCGTTAAACGACATATTGGATAGTGACTCGGCAAGTGTTTCAAGGCCGTAAATAGTGCGCATGGTGGCGCTCATGGCGTGGGCGTCCATCTCGACGATACGGTTATTTTTAACCGCTTTCATCTCCCGGGTGACCGGGTCACTGCGTAAAAACTCGCGTTTTGCTTCAATGTCGTCGGCAGGAAAACGGCGGCGATCCATACTGGCGATAACAAGCACATCGGGATCGGCTCTGGCGATGCTTTCCCAGCCCACCGTGGGCCACTCTTCGTCAGACTCGATGACATTACGAATGTCGAGTTTTTCCATCATATACCCCGGTGCCCCCAGTTGCCCCGCCACGAAAGGGCTAACCCCCAGGTCTGTCGATGAGAACCAGAATGCCGCCGATAAGTCTTCCGGTAAATCAAGGCTGCTCGCCAAGTCGATAGCGCGCCGTTCGCGGGCGGCAAGGTCGGTTATCAGCGCCTCGCCAGCGTCTTGAACATCGTAGATCTCGGCTAACTCGGTGATCCCTTTATAGATGGAGTCAGTTGAGAAGGCGGCGGTGCGGGTGCCATCGCCGCCGGTCGAGTTATCCTTGGTGTCGCAATCGGCGGGCATAATATAGGTATTAATACCCAGCTCATGAAACTGCTCACGGGTGGCGACACTGCCGGTAGGGCCCACGTGCCACTCGTACTGTACCGCCACCAGGTCAGGGCGCTTATTGACCACGGCCTCGAAACTTGGGTCGTCGTTGGCGATCCGCTCGATCGCTTCATTGGCATCAGCAAACTGGGGAAGAACCGGATTAAACCACACTGAAGTGCCATTCACTCGGTCATCGAGCCCCAGCGAATAGAGGATCTCCGTCGCTGATTGGCCCACCGTCACCGTTCGCTCGGGTGCTGACACCACACTGAAGTCAACGCCGCAATTGGTTAGCGTAAGAGGGTAGTCGGTGGAGGCATAAGCCGCCTGTGCAAGGCCAACAGCGCTCGCGGCGATGGCCGTGGTCAATCTCAACATCATGTACACTCCCGTGCATGATGAGCTCCGCAGTCGGACAGAAAACACTGACCGAGCCACTTCGCTCGAGGTAAGCAATATATCGGCAGTTCTCCTGACTGACGGGTCATAGCTAGCTCGCCTTCCCAGACAATGTGTCCAGTGGCATCAAAGAGCATCGCTCGCCGCCTACAGTTGCGGGGGCAGTTCCGTTTCGCGGCAAGCCGCGGCGGATTCTCTATTAAGTTCCGTGGGGAACACCGACACTGGCCATTCTAGGTGGCAGGGGGATAGCGAACAACACAAAGCCTAAGGATCTTATAAGATCCCATTTAAATAGCAATGTTATAACATTTATTTCGAAAAGGTGTAAAAATCCAGCGTCATTCTTAGCGTCAGCTAATACATGCCTTCGCAAAGTTAACCACTTGCAACAGATTGGCCTCGCCGCCATGCCTTCCTCTATACTAAATGCTTTTTAAATCCCCACTTCTTAATGAATGGTTTTATTATCACTCAGCTAGTTACCATGAATCGTATTCAAGTCCCACGCTCCCTGGATCAGTTGGCTATTAGTGATAGGTTAGCGGGCTTGGCCAGCACGGGAGGTGCCGGTGAGTGAGTTTCCCTTTGCGGCAGTGGTTGGCCAGGAGGCGCTAAAAACCGCGCTGCTACTGAACGCCATTAACCCGCGTATCGGCGGGGTGCTGATCAGTGGGCCAAGAGGCAGCGCTAAATCCACCTTAGCCCGTGCGCTGGCCGCCATTTTGCCTGGCGATAGCGAAGGGAAGCGTGCCCCTTTTGTCACTCTGCCGCTGGGTGCTAGTGAAGATCGGCTGGTCGGCAGTCTGGATCTGCAAAAGGTACTGGCCAATGGCGAAGCTACCTTTCATGCCGGGCTGCTTGCTAAAGCCGACGGCGGGGTGCTCTACGTAGATGAAGTCAATCTGCTGCCGGATACCCTGGTTGATTTGCTGCTGGACGTTGCCGCCAGCGGCACCAATATCGTCGAGCGCGATGGCATCAGCCACGCTCACCCGGCGCGCTTTAGCCTGATCGGCACCATGAACCCGGATGAAGGTGAGCTGCGCCCTCAGCTGCTCGACCGCTTTGGCCTCTGTCTTGAGCAGGCGGGGGCCATCAGCATCGACGAGCGTATTGCTATCGTGCAGCAGCGGGAGGCCTTTGACCGCGACCCTACTGGCATGCTGCAAAACTATGAACATGCCCAGGCAGCCCTGGCCGAGCGTATTGCTAAAGCCCAGCGTTTGCTCAAAGAGATCACCACCGACTCCTGGGTGTATCGAACGATTGCCAACCGTTGTGAGGCCGCCGGGGTTGAAGGCTTACGGGCAGACGTTACTTGGCACCGTGCTGCACAGGCCCACGCTGCGTGGCGTGGCGTGGGTGGCGTGGAGCAGCAGGATATCGATACCGTCGAGCCTTGGGTGCTGGCGCATCGGCGTACCCAACCGCCAGAGCAAAGTCCGCTGTCATCGCCGCCTAATCAAACGCCTTCGCAAGGCGAGGGCGGGTCGTCGTCAGCTAATAACGCGCCCAGCGGCGGGTCGTCTAGTCAGCGCGGTGAACAAGGCCAGTGGGGCGCCATGCCTCCCATGGCTCAAGCGTCGATTAGCCAGCCAGCACTGAAACTGCCCGATAGCGATGAGTTTGCTCAGCGGGCTAAGCGTGCAGATACCGCTTCCAGCGCGGGGAAAGGCGGGGTGGAGGGGCGTGGCCGCTCCCAAGTTGAGACCTCGCGGCTGGACGGGTTCGCAACGCTGATCGCTAATCGCGGCCAATGGCCCTGGCAGCAGCTAAAGATGCGCAAGTGCCGCGCTGGCCAGGCGACAGCGCACCTGGTGCTGCTGGACACCTCCGGTTCCACCCTGGGGCAGCGCCTGCTGGGCCAGGCAAAGGGGCTGGTCGAGTCGCTGGTCAGTCAAGCCTACGCCGCGCGGGAGCAGGTCGCGGTGCTGGGGTTTGGCAACGGCGGTGTCGTGACGATACTCTCCCGTCGCCGAGCGCCCAAAAACGCGAGAGGCACGCTTGAGGCGGCCAAAGGCGGTGGCGGCACCCCGCTGCGGGAAGCGATTATTGAAGCCAAGCGGCTGATCCGCCAGTGGCAGCGCCGCGAGCCCGGTCTGAAGGTGCGCACCTATCTGATTACCGATGGCCGCACCCGGGAAACCGTTGACGATCTCGCCCCGCTGGAGGACTGTTTGCTGATCGATACCGAACAGTCCAAAGTCAAACGCGGGCAGGGCGCGCGAATCGCTCAGCAGTTGGGCGCGCGTTACTGGCCTGCCTCGTTTGGCAAACCCTCTATGGCGCATACTGTTTCTGCACATCAACCTGGGAACTTCTCATGAGCGACGCAAGCCATTTAGATCGCATGCAGCGCAAAAAAGACGTGGTCGACGAGCGCATCAGCCGCGCCACTGAAGAGCGCGGCGTGCTGATTCTGCTGAAAGGCAACGGCAAGGGCAAAAGCAGCTCCGCCTTCGGCACCATGGCGCGCTCACTGGGGCACGGCCAGCAGTGTGCGGTGATTCAGTTCATCAAAGGCCGCCGCGAAACCGGCGAGTACCTGTTCTTTCGCGATCATCCCAAGCTTGACTGGCACATCATGGGCCACGGTTTTACCTGGGAAACCCAGAATCGTGAGCGGGACATCGAAGCCGCAGAGGCCGCCTGGGCCGTCGCCAAAGGGCTGCTGGAGAACCCCGCCTATCACCTGATCGTGCTGGACGAGATGAGCTATATGTTCAAGTACGGCTATCTCGACCCCGAGCCGGTGGTGGAAGCGCTTAAGCGCCGCCCGGCGCACCAGAACGTCATCATTACCGGGCGCACCATGGCCACGCCGCTGCAGGAAATCGCCGATACCATCAGCGTCGTTCAGGACGAACGCCACGCCTTTCGCGGCGGCGTCAAAGCCCAGGCGGGGATCGAATACTGATGAGCACACCGACCGTTAGCTGCCCCGCGCTATTTATCGCTGCCCCGGCCTCCGGCCAGGGCAAAACCACCGTCACGGCGGGCCTTGCCCGCCTGCTGCGCAACCAGGGCAAGGTGGTGCGGGTGTTCAAGACCGGCCCGGACTATCTGGATCCCCAGATATTGGCCCAGGCCTCCGGTCAGCCGGTGGATCAGCTGGATCTATGGATGGCAGGCGAAGCCTACTGCCGCCAGCGCTTTTATGACGCCGCCTGCGAAGCGGATTTAATTTTAGTCGAAGGTGCCATGGGGCTGTTCGACGGCGAGCCCTCCAGCGCCGACCTGGCGGCCTTGTTTAATATTCCCATGGCGGTCGTCATGGACGTAAAAGGCATGGCCCAGACCGCCGCCGCGCTGGTCTCGGGGTTGGTCGGCTTTCGCGACGACATCCATATCGCCGGGCTAATCGCCAATGCCTGCGGCTCACAGCGCCACCGCGAGCTGATCGAAGGCGCGCTGCCGCCGACGATTCCTCTGCTGGCCGCCATGCCCCGCGACCCCGCGCTGTCGCTCCCCGAGCGCCACCTGGGCTTAGTGCAGGCGGCGGAAATTCGCGAGGATCTGGAAGCCCGCTTCGAGGCGGGTGCCAAAGCGCTGGAAACGGCAGGACTGCTTGAATCACTTGCAGCGCTTTCACCGGTGACCTTTACCGCCCCCCAGGAACAACTTGCGGCCGCTAAGCCGTTGCTCAACGGCCACACCATTGGCGTGGCCCGGGACGCCGCCTTCAGCTTTGTCTATCAAGCCAACCTCGATCTGCTGGAGCAGATGGGCGCGACGCTGCGCTTCTTTTCACCGCTGACGGATAGCCACCTGCCCGAGTGCGACGCCCTGTGGCTGCCCGGTGGCTACCCGGAGCTTCACGCTCAAACGCTGGCGGATAACGGCGCCATGCGTTCGGCTATTGAGGCTTTTTACCGCGCCGACAAGCCCATTCTGGCCGAGTGTGGCGGGCTGCTGTACTGCCTGGAAACCCTGACCGACTACGACGATATTACCCATACCATGCTGGGCCTGCTGCCTGGGCAGGGGGCCATGCGCGGGCGTCGCGGCTGCCAGGGGATGCAAACCGCCGAGCTGCCGGAAGGCCCGGTTCGCGGCCATGCGCACCACCGCTCCATGGCGGAAGGCACCCCCGAGCCGATTGGCCACGGCCGACGCCAGCGGCACCCCGCGCCGGGGGAGGCGATTTACCGTCAAAAGCGCCTGACGGCGACCTATTTACATCTGTTTTTCCCTAATAATCCTGACGCTGTGGCTCGCTTGTTTTCATCAACGCCTTTTTTATCAACCCAGGCGCACGCCGAACAGCAACTTCTTAGCGAGGCATTTACCCATGCAACTCAATAAAATTCCCGCCACGGTCGTCACTGGTTTCCTGGGCAGCGGCAAAACCACGCTGCTGGCCAATATTCTGCGCCAAGTCACCGGCAAACGGATCGCCGTGATCGTCAATGAGTTCGGCGAGCAGGATATCGACTCCAGCCTGCTGCGTAGCTGTGCGCTGGGGTGTGAAGAGGGTAGCGAAGGCGGGCAGCTAGACGGTGAAGACGGCAGCATCTATGAACTGGCCAACGGCTGTATCTGCTGCACGGTAGAAGAAGAGTTTCTACCGGTGATGAAAAAGCTGGTGGCCCGCCGTAACGATATCGACCATATCCTGATTGAAACCAGCGGCTTGGCGCTGCCCAAACCGCTGGTGCAGGCGTTCAACTGGCCCGACGTCCGCCAGCACTGCACCGTGGATGCGATTATCACCGTGATAGACGGCCCTGCGGTGGCCGCCGGGCGCTATGCCAGCGACGTCGATAAGGTGGCCGCCCAGCGCCTCGCTGACGAGAGCCTGGATCACGACCCCAGCCTGCGCGAGCTGCTCGATGACCAACTCAGCGCGGCGGATCTGGTACTGGTCAGCAAGGCCGACCTGCTCAGCCCGGAAGAGCGCACAAAGGTGGAAGCAGTAATTCAGGCCCGGGTGAGTGCCTCGGTGAAAACGCTGTTTATCGATCAGACCCTGACCACCGACACCACCCAACTGGAAGCGCTGATGGGCATCGGCGCAGCCAGCGAAAAAAATATCGATAGCATCACCAATCACCACGACAAGCACCATGCCGAAGGCGCTCACCACGACCACGCCCACGATAACTTTGATTCCTGCGTGATCACCCTGGGCGAAGTCGATGGCGATGTTCTGGCCGACAAGCTCCAGCAGCTGTTGAAAAGCCACGAGATCTACCGCGCCAAAGGCTTTGCGGCCATTCCCGACAAGCCTATGCGCCGGGTCATCCAGGCGGTGGGCGAGCGCCTGGAAGGCTACTTCGACCGGCTATGGAGCGAGGACGAGACGCGTCAGACCCAGCTGGTGATCATCGGCAAATCGCTGGATAGCCAACTGCTGCAAGACGAACTTGCCGCGGCTGAAATGAACCCTGAACAGGCGCATACGTCCAGCTAATGCACTTATTTGCCGCCAAGCCCGGGGGCTTTGTCGATGATGAAGGCATCATCGACCTGCAACAGAGCCCCGCCGAGGTCGTGATACTCTCCGCCGCCGATAGCAATCTGTCGGCGCTGGCCCAGGCGGTCGACCGTCTGGGTGAGGCGTACCCCTCGGTGCGGCTGGCCAACTGGATGAACCTGGTAAAACCGGCCGCCTACGATCTCTACGAAGATCGGGTGCTGGAAAAGGCTCAACTGGTCATCGTCTCGCTGCTGGGTGGCAAGGCCTACTGGCAGTACGGCCACGAACGCCTGCTAGCCTGGGCGGCGGCGAAACCCGAGCGCCAGCTGATAATGGTGCCGGGCTGCGATGCCCCGGATGACGCCCTGCTGGAAGATTCCACCATCCCCTTCGATGACGCGTACCGCGTGTGGCGCTTCCTGCGAGAGGGCGGCGCCGATAACGCCGAGCAGCTGCTGCGCTTTGTCGCCAATGAGTACATGGACAAGCCGCTGGGCGACTGGCAGGAGCCCAAGGTCATTCCGCCCGCGGTGATTTATGCGTCCCAGGAGCAGCAGGCGTCCAGCCTCAGCGAGTGGCGCGATCGCCAGGTGCCGGGGCGGCCGGTGTGTCTGCTGCTGTTTTATCGCAGCCATTTGCAGGGGGCGAATACCGCCGTACCCGACGGTATGATCGCGGCGCTTAAAGAGCAGGGGCTTGAGCCGCTAGCGGTGGCCGTGGCGTCCCTGAAAGAAGGGCCGTGCATTGACTTTATCAATCACCTGATTGAGCAGACCGGCGCCATGCTGGTGATCAATACCACCAGCTTTGCGGTCAATCGCAACGCCGATGGGCTGGATGCTCTGGGGGAGGAATTACCCGACCACCTTTTTGTGGGGCGTCCGGTAGTGCTCCAGGCGATTCTTGCCAGCAGCACTAGCGAAGACTGGCAGGGCATGGCCGCCGGGCTGCATAGTCGCGATGTGGCGATGCAGGTGGTGCTCCCCGAGATGGATGGTCGCATCATCACTCGGGCGGTGGGTTTTAAAGCCGAAGCCCACTACAACCCGCGCTGCCAACTGGCGGTGACCCACCACGTCATCCACCCGGAGCGGGCCGCCTTTGTGGCCGAGCTGGCGCGGCGGATTTGTTCGCTGCGGCTGACCCCCAACGGGCAGAAGCGTGTTGCGCTGATCATGGCCAACTACCCCAATCGCGACGGCCGGATCGGTAACGGCGTCGGGCTGGATACCCCCGCGTCGACGCTGAAAATTCTCAGCGCTCTGAAAGAGGCGGGTTATCCGTTAAGCGAGCTGCCGGAAAATGGCGATGAATTGATCCGCCAGCTTCAGGGGGCGGTGACCAACGATCACGGCAGCCTCGACCAGCGCGCCTGCTGGCAGAGCATCAGCGTTGACGACTACCTGGCCTGGTTTCAAACCCTGCCCACCGAGCTGCAGGAAACCGTATGGACGCGCTGGGGCGCACCTCATGAAGACCCCAAGTGCCGCCAGGGGCGCTTGATGATCGCGGGTGTTCGTCTGGGGGAGACCTTCGTGGGTATCCAGCCGGAACGTGACTTTATCGACGATCTCACCCAGTCCTATCACGATATGGAGCTGGCGCCGCCGCACAGCTACCTGGCGTTTTATTTTTGGCTGCGCGCGCACTACCAGGTCGATGCGGTCATCCACGTGGGCAAGCACGGCAACCTGGAGTGGCTGCCGGGCAAAAGCATCGCCTTGAGCGCCGACTGCTGGCCGGATATTGCCCTGGGGCCGCTGCCGCACTTTTATCCGTTTATCGTCAACGACCCCGGCGAGGGCGCCCAGGCCAAGCGCCGTAGTCAGGCGGTGATTATCGATCACCTAATGCCGCCGCTGGCCCGGGCCGAACTCTACGGGCCCATGGCCGAGCTGGAAGCGCTCACCGACGAATATTATCAAGCGCTGGATATGGATCCCCGCCGGGAAGCGCTGATTCGTAGCCAAATTCTCGCTCACCTGCGTGATACAGGTATCGACCAGGAGCTTGCTCACGGCGTTGATGAAAATAGCGCTGACGATGCCGAACTTCTCAATGAACTGGATACCTTCCTGTGCGATATCAAAGAGTCCCAGATTCGCCACGGCCTGCACATACTCGGTACGCTGCCGCCGGAAGAGAAGCGGGCGGGCACTTTGGTGGCGCTGTTGCGACTACCCCGGGGCGAAGCGGTGGCCAGCCGCGGCTTGCTGCACAACCTGACCCGCGATTTAGGCTTGGATTTTGATCCGTTAGCCGCGGGCAACGAGCCCTGGCAGGGGCCTGAACCGGCCATTTTAACCCAGCAGCTCGATACCCCCTGGCGCACCGGGGCGGATGCCCGCGAACGCCTGGAGCTTCTGGCCGAGCGCTGGGTGGCCGACTACGTCTTGGCAAACGGCTGCCTGGATGACCTGGCCCGGGATTATCCCGATACGGCAGCGCAGCTGCGCTACGCCCGCGACCAGCTGTGGGTCACCATGCAGCGCGGCGTGAAGATGGAAATTCAGTCGCTCCTCGACGGCCTGGAAGGCATCTTCGTGCCTGCCGGGCCCAGCGGCGCCCCCAGTCGGGGGCGGCTGGATACGCTACCCACCGGACGCAACTTTTTCAGTGTCGATAACCGCTCGATTCCATCGCCCGCCGCCTGGACGCTGGGCGAAAAATCCGCCCAGGCGTTTGTCGAACGCTATCTGCAGGATCATGGCGACTACCCGCGGCGGCTGGGGCTCTCCATCTGGGGCACTGCCACCATGCGTACCGGCGGCGATGATATTGCCCAGGCCTTAGCGCTGATGGGGGTGCGACCTATCTGGTCGCTGGGTTCCCAACGGGTGAGCGACTTTGAGGTGATCCCCTCGATGCTGCTCAATCGCCCACGGGTCGACGTCACGCTGCGGGTGTCCGGGTTCTTCCGCGACGCCTTCCCCAACGTGATTCGCCTGTTTGATGCCGCGGTGCAGGCGGTGGCGAGCTATGCAGAGCCGGGCAACAGCAACACCATCCGCGAGGCGGTGCTTTCCCGCCAGCAGGAACTGGAAGACCAGGGACTGAGCCCGGAGATGGCCGCCCAGGAGGCGAGCTACCGCATCTTTGGCAGCAAGCCCGGTGAATACGGCGCGGGCCTCAACCGGCTGATTGAAAACCGCTCTTGGGAGAGCGCCGACGATTTAGCCGAGGCCTACATGGAGACAGGCGCCTACGCCTACGGTCAGTTCAAGGCCTCTGGCACCGCCGCGCGGGCGGCGTTCGAGCAGCAGCTCCAGGGCCTGGATGCAGTGATGCAAAACCAGGATAACCGCGAGCACGATATTCTTGATTCCAACAGCTACTACGCCTTCCAGGGTGGTATGGCCAACGCCACCCGCTCGCTAAGCGGGAAGGCGCCGGAGATTTACCACGCCGACCACGCCAACCCCGCGATGCCCAAGATTCGCACCCTGAAAGAAGAACTGGCGAAGGTGATTCGCTCGCGCGTGTTGAACCCCAAATGGATCAACGCCATGCGCGAGCACGGCTATAAAGGCGCCTTTGAGATGGCCGCCACGGTGGACTACCTTTTCGCTTATGACGCCACCACCGATCTGATTGCCGACTACCAGTACGCCCAGGTGAGTGACGCTCTGGTGCTCGACAAAGCCAATCAGCAGTTCCTCCGCGAACACAACCCGGCCGCCCTGGAAGAGATGGCGGAACGATTACTCGAAGCCGCCCAGCGGGGCATGTGGCAAGCCCCTGGCGAGCATGGCCAGGCGCTTCAGGATCTGCTGCTGGAAATAGACGAAGCCAAAGAGACTAATGGTCATGTCGCCCAGCCCACGCATTAAAGGCTGGTGCCCCGGCGCGTGGCGACCCATGGCCACCGGCGACGGTCTGTTGGTACGCGTGCGCCCGCCGCTGGGTGAGCTTTCGCGGGAACAGGTATTAGCACTATGCGACGCCGCCGAGACCTACGGCAGCGGTTTGATCGAGCTAACCAGCCGGGCCAACCTGCAGTTACGAGGGGTGACCGACGAAAGCTGGCCGCCGCTGATGGCGTTTCTGGTCGAGCATCAACTGGTGAGCGACGACCCGGAAGCAGAACGCCAACCGCAACTGATGCTGGCACCCGCCTGGCAAAAGGGCGATGACACCCATACCATTGCCCGCTTGTTGCAGGCGCGGGGCAGCGAATTAGCCGCCATGCCCGGCAAGGTGGGCATCGCCATCGATGCGGGAAAAGCGCCGGTGCTTGGCGACAGCGCCGCCGATTTTCGTATCGAACGCTCAACGGAAGGCAGCCTGCTGGTACGCGCCGATGGCTACGCGCAAGGCACGGCAGTGAGCGATACCGAGGCCGCCGTCGAGCAACTGATACGCCTGACCCACTGGTTCGTGGCTACCGGCGGTTGGGCGTCAGGCCGTATGCGGCGGCATACCGTACCGCTGCCCGATTGGGCGCCTGCCGATACCGCTCCTGCAGCTCCCGGCGAGAAGCTGGCGTTGGGCGAACATGGCGAGGGCATGGTGGTGGGGCTTCCCTTTGGCCGAGTGGCGGCTGAAACGCTGCGTGAGTCGGTCTCCCCGACAAATGGCTCCCAAACAAGTATCAGTGCGGTGCAGGTCACGCCCTGGCGGCGGCTGTTGTTGAAGGATTGCGATACACTGCCTGCAGTTGATGGCTTGATCCGCCATAATAGCGACCCGCGGCTAGCGATGGATGCCTGCCCTGGCGCGCCCTCCTGCGAACAAGCGAGTGTCGCCACCCAGCCGCTTGCCGAGAAGCTAAGCGGCTGGGTGGAAGGAGCGGTGCATATATCTGGCTGCGCTAAAAGCTGCGCCCGTCGCGCCCCTGCCGATGTGTGCTTGGTCGGGCAAGCAGGTCGATTTAATGTTGTTGTTAACGGCGGTGCCGATAGCACGCCGATTAAGACAGGCCTCACCGAAAGTGAGGTGGTTGGTTTTTTGAGAAAGCTCAGCGAAAACAGTTAGGTTGTTCCTCGGTAGCTGAGTGTCAGGGCAGGTTGTAGCGAGGGTCTTTTTCCACGGATGGAAAAAGTAGCGCCCAAGGATGGGTTCACAGCGCCCTTGCGTAAACCTGCCCTGGCACGGGTGTCTTGCTGACCAGCATGCAGACCAGCAGCGAATTAGTTTATTTGGAGAGTTTGGGTGCCCTATAAGTACGAAACCAGTGGCCCGGCGATTTACCGGGAGTCGTTTGCGATTATTCGCAGTGAAGCCGAGCTTGGCCGCTTTTCAGAGGAAGAAGAGACCGTGGCGGTGCGCATGATTCACGCCGCCGGGCTGGTGGAATTGGCCGCGCATATTCATTTTCAAAACGACGTGGTCAATAAGGCCCGTGCCGCGTTAGAGCAGGGCGCACCGATTCTCTGCGATGCCCGCATGGTCTCAGAAGGCATCACCCGCAAGCGGCTGCCCGCTGACAACGAGATTATCTGCACCCTCAACGATGAGCGCACGCCCGGCCTTGCCCAGGAAATGGCCAACACCCGCTCGGCGGCGGCGCTGGAACTCTGGCGGCCGCACCTGGAAGGCGCCGTGGTCGCTATTGGTAACGCGCCTACCGCGCTGTTTCACCTGCTCAATATGCTCGAAGACCCGGCGTGCCCGCGCCCGGCGGCGATTATCGGCTGCCCGGTAGGTTTTGTCGGCGCCGCCGAATCCAAGGAAGCGCTGTTGGCTAACCCGGCACTGCCCAGCTGTATCGTCCGCGGGCGTTTGGGCGGCAGCGCCGTAACGGTGGCGGCTATCAACGCCATGGCGGATCGCATCGAATGACTCAGGGAACGGTATACGGTGTTGGGCTAGGCCCAGGCAGCCAAGACTTGATGAGCGTGCGCGCCGACCGTCTGATACGCAGGGCGACCCACGTGGCGTATTTCCGTAAAAAGGGTCGCTGCGGCCATGCGCGCACCATCGTGGAGGGCATGATCCCGCCCGGCGCAATCGAGCTGCCCATGGAATACCCGGTCACCACGGAAATTCCCTTCGACGACCCGCGCTACAATGAGCTACTGGCGGCTTTCTACGAACGCAGCGTGGCCCAGCTCATCGAGATGGCGGAAGCCGGGTGCGATGTGGTGGTGCTGTGTGAAGGCGACCCGTTCTTCTACGGCTCCTTTATGCACCTCTACACTCGACTGTTGAACCGCGTGCCCGTCTCGGTAGTGCCGGGGATTACCGGCATGTCGGCGGCGTGGACGGCCACCGACCAGCCGATTACCTGGGGCGATGACATCCTGACCGTGCTGATGGCCACGCTCCCCGAAGAGGCGTTGGCCGAGCGCATCGCCCAGACCGATGCGCTGGTGGTGATGAAGATTGGCCGCAACCTGGCCAAGCTTCGTCGGGCCCTGGTTCACGCCGGCCGAGAAGGCGAAGCGTGGCTGATCGAGTACGCCGCCATGTCGCAACAACGCGTATTGCCACTGGCGGACGTGGGCGAGAGCGTGCCGTACTTCTCGATTGTGCTGATCCATGGCCATGGGAGGCGGCCATGAGCGGCTGGCTGAAAATCGTCGGCCTGGGGCCGGGTTCAGAGGCCATGGTCACCCCCGAGGTAACCGCTGCGCTATTGGATGCCACCGACGTGGTGGGCTATGTGCCCTACGTCAACCGGGTCGCGCCTCGTGCTGGATTAGTCCGCCACGGCTCGGATAACCGCGAAGAGATTCGCAGGGCAGAGCAGGCGCTACAGCTGGCGCTTGAGGGCCATCGGGTCGTGGTGGTGTCTTCCGGCGACCCCGGCGTCTTTGCCATGGCCGCCGCGGTGTTCGAAGCCTTGGAGGCAGGCGATGCCCAGTGGCGCGCGCTGGATATTCAGGTGCTGCCGGGTATTTCCGCCATGCTGGCCGCCAGCGCAAGCGTCGGCGCGCCGCTGGGGCACGACTTCTGCTGCATTAATCTATCCGACAATCTCAAGCCCTGGGCGCTGATTGAAAAGCGCCTGCGCCTGGCCGCCGAGGCCGACTTCGCCATGGCGTTCTATAATCCGCGCTCCAAGGCGCGCCCGGCGGGTTTCGAGCGCACGTTGGACGTACTGCAGGAAGCCTGCGGGCCGGATCGATTGATTATCTTCGCCCGGGCGGTGTCCACGCCGGAAGAGTCAGTTCGCGTCACCACCCTAGGCGAGGCAACGCCGGACATGGCCGATATGCGCACTTTGGTTATCGTCGGTTCCCAGCAGACGCGATTGATCGAGCGCAGTGGATCTCCGCTGGTTTATACACCGCGCTCGGCTGATTAAGCGTCGTGATGATTAGGTTATTCGTCATCTAATGTGGATTTAATATTAATCGACCATTTTGAGTCTCATAATTCTGATTGTAACCACTAAGCCAACTATTTGTTGTGGGAGGGAGCTTTAGCTCGCGATTGCTTATGCTTCCAATCCGATAATACCAGGGTGCCGTCGGCCCCCTTCGCGCGCTGAAGCGCCCTCCCACGGGTGCAGTTATCAGCTTGGCAGCCTAAACAGGCGCGAGCTAAAGTTACCTCGCACTGGTCAATTATCAGACTGGCAGAAATAATCCCATATAAAATGACGAAGAGCCGATGATTAATAGTGGTCGCCAAGCCAGCTAAACACGTCATCGATGCAATGAACTTCGTGGCGGGGTGGCAGTGCTGGCCGTTCGATCATCACCACGGGCAGGCCGAGCCTACGGGCAGCGGTTAGTTTTGAGGCGGCTCCATCGCCGCCAGAGTTTTTACACACAATGCGCTGGATTCGCTGGTTTTCCAGCAGGGCTAAGTCGCCCTCCAAGGTAAACGGGCCTCGATCAATCACGGTGCTGACATCCGCCAGTGGCAACGGGCTTGTAGGCCGGTCAACCAAACGCAGCACGTAATGGTGCTGGGGCTGGCCGGCAAAGGCCGCAAGGTGCATGCGGCCAATAGCAAGCAGCACCCGCTGGGGCGGGCCCGCCAGGGCACTGACGGCTTCATCGATACTTGCCACGCTTTGCCACTGGTCACCGTCAACGGGTCGCCAGGCAGGCCGGGTAAGGGCAATGGCTTTTACGCCGCACTGGGCCGCGGCGGCTAACACGTTCGCGCTCATCTGCGCGGCAAAGGGATGGGTGGCATCGACGATATGGGTGATGCGCTCCTGGGCCACAAACGCGGTAAGGCCACTCACGCCGCCAAAGCCGCCAATACGGGTCGGCAGCGGCTGGGGTTTAGGCGTGGCAACACGGCCCGCATAGCTGAAAATGGCGGGAAGCCCGCGCTTGGCAACCGCACTGGCCAGGGCGCTGGCCTCCGTGGTTCCCCCGAGAATTAGGATCTTGATCATGGTTGAAATTTCTCACGCTCCAGTGGGTCAGGCTCCCTGGCTGACCCTTTTAGGCTGGGGGGAGGGTGGCACACAGGCGCTAACGGCGGCAAGCCGCGCCGCACTGGAAAGTGCCGAGGTGGTGTTCGGCGCACGCCGCCACCTACGCCTTTTGCCGCCCCTAAACGCCGAGGTGATTGAGTGGCCAGTTCCCTTTGCCGATGGCATTCCCGAACTGCTCAATCAGCGCGGCCGCCGGGTGGTCATGTTGGTCTCAAACGACCCGTTCTGGTTTGGGGCGGGCAGCACCCTGGCGCAGCATCTCAGCGCTGACGAGTGGCAGGCGCTGTCAGCGCCTTCTACCTTCAGCCTTGCGGCTTCCCGCCTGGGCTGGCCGCTGGAGCGCTGCACCTGCCTGGGCCTGCACGCCAAGCCGCTGACGCGCATTCGACCTTACCTGCATGCCGGTAGGCGTTTGCTGGTGCTGGTAAGAGACGGCGAGGCGGTGGCCGAGTTAGCGGCGTTGATGAACAGCTTCGGCTTTGGCGATTCCCAGCTAACGCTACTGGAAGCCCTGGGCGGCGATAACGAGCGCATTCGCCATTGTCGTGTCGACGCCAGCTTGCCCCAGGCCATCGCCCACCCGGTAGCGGTAGCGCTGGAAGTCGCCGGTAACGGCCCGGCCTTACCGCTGACGCCCGGCCTGCCGGATCATTTTTTTGACCACGACGGCCAGATCACCAAACAGACCATTCGCGCCATAACCCTGGCGGCGCTGGCCCCCATGCCCGGCGAGCGGCTATGGGATATCGGCACCGGTTCAGGCTCTATCGCTATTGAGTGGCTGCTCGCTCACCCGGATAATCAGGCGGTAGGCTTTGAGCAAAACGCGGAACGGGCAGCCCGAGCGCGCAGCAATGCAGAGAACCTGGGCGTTGATTGGCTGGAAGTAAAAGAGGGCAGCGCGCCGGATGTGCTGAACGATACACCGCTGCCGGATGCGGTATTTATTGGCGGCGGGTTATCCCAAGCGCTGTTAGATGACTTATGGCAGCGCCTGCCCGAAGGCGTGCGCATCGTCGCCAATGCCGTCACGCTGGAATCCGAAGCGCTGCTGGCGCACTGGCAGCACAAGGTAGGCGGTGAACTGCTACGGCTGGAGCTTTCCAATTCCGCCCCCATCGGCACCCGGCGAGGCTGGAAGGCCAGCTACCCGATTGTTCAGTGGCGGGGCGTTCGGTGAAGCAATTGGCGTTGAGAATAGCGGGATTTGGCTTTCGTCGCGAGGCCACTCTTGAATCCCTCGCCCAGGCGCTGGATCAGCTTGCCGAGCAATACGAGGCTATCGATAAGCTAGCGGTGGCTCATTCAATGCTGCCGTTAGTCGAAGAGTTTGGGCGGCTGCGAGGCATCGAGGTTATCTCCGTAGCGGACGCTGAGCTACCGACGGTGACAACGCTTACCCATTCCGCGCAAAGCTTGCAGGCGCGGGGTACGGGCAGCGTTGCCGAGGCCGTGGCGCTATTAGCGGCAGGGCACAATGCTAGGTTATTGGGGCCAAGAATCATCTCAGCGGATCGACAGGCAACCGCCGCGCTGGCAGAAGGAAATAGATAATGACCGTATACTTCATTGGCGCCGGCCCCGGTGCACCGGATCTGCTTACCCTGCGCGGGCGCGACTTAATCGCCGCCTGCCCGGTGTGCCTGTACGCGGGTTCATTAGTGCCAGAGCAAATCCTCGAGCACTGCCCGGCAGGAGCGCGGGTGATCAACACCGCACCGCTATCGCTGGATGACATCATGCAGGAGATCCGCCGCGCCCACGCCGAAGGCCAGGATGTCGCCCGGCTGCATTCGGGGGATCTATCCGTGTGGTCGGCCATGGGCGAGCAGTTGCGCCGCCTGCGCGAGCTGGATATCCCCTACAGCATTACCCCCGGCGTGCCAGCCTTTGCGGCAGCCTCGGCAACCTTGGGTCAGGAGCTAACGCTGCCCGGTGTCGCCCAGTCAGTAGTGCTCACCCGCACGCCCGGTCGGGCCAGCGCCATGCCCAGCGACGAGACGCTAGCCAATTTCGCCCGCACCGGCGCCACGCTGGCCATCCATCTCTCTATCCATAACCTTGCCCAGGTGGTCGAGAGCCTGACGCCTTATTACGGTGAGCAGTGCCCGGTGGCGATCGTGTGGCGGGCAAGTTGGCCCGATGAGCGGGTGGTACGCGGGCGGCTAGCCAGCATAGAAGCGTTGATCGATAACACCATGCAGCGCACGGCGCTAATTCTGGTGGGGCCGGTGCTGGAGAGCGACGACTTCCAGGAGAGCAGCCTCTATGCCGTAGGCTACGACCGCCGCTTTCGCCCCCAGTCGGCGGATTCGCCTTTTGCCACGGCAAGCCAAGACCAAGAGAGCGAATCATGATCACGCTGTCGCTCATAGGCATCGGCACCGGCAATCTTGACCACGTCACCCTGGCCGCCCTGCGCGCCCTCAATAACGCCGACCTGATCCTGCTGCCCCGCAAAGGCGAGGCCAAGTCGGATCTTATCGATCTACGCCGCTTGCTATGCGAACGGCTGCTGGAAGCGCCGGTGACCACCAAGATCGTCGAGTTCGACCTCCCCAGCCGTGATGGCCGTCATGACTACCTGGGCGCGGTAGACGACTGGCACGCTGCCATCGCCAACGTCTGGGCGCAGCAAATCGATGAACATCTTCCCAACGGCGGGCGGGTAGGGATGCTGGTGTGGGGCGACCCCTCGCTTTACGACAGCAGCCTGCGCATTACCCAGCGCCTAAGCGCGGCGGGTAAGCAGGTTGAAGTAGAGGTGGTGCCCGGCATCACCAGCCTGCAAGTGCTCACTGCTGAACATAAAATCCCCCTCAACGCCCTCGCCGAGCCGGTGCAAATCACCACCGGCCGTCGCCTCCGCGAGCGCGGCTGGCCAAACGATGCCGCCACGGTAGCCGTAATGCTGGATAGCGGCGGGGCCTTTACCGCGCTGCCGCAAGATGACATCTACATCTGGTGGGGCGCCTACCTGGGCATGGATAAACAGTGCCTGATCAAAGGCTGGCTAAGCGACGTCGGCGATCAGATTATCCAGCGTCGGGCAGCGCTACGCGACACCCACGGCTGGATAATGGATATTTATCTGCTGGCCAAACAGCCCCTGCTATAGTGCCGGTATTAATATGGAATGATTTTCCATAAAATGGCGCTACTGACCAACTAGTATATTGAGGAATAGCCATGAGCTTTTACGTTTACCTATCCGGCGAGATCCACACCGATTGGCGCGAAGAAATCCAGCGCGGCGCCGAGGCAGCGGGCCTGGATATCGTGTTTACCGCACCAGTCACCGACCACGCCGCCTCTGACGCTGCCGGCGACCACCTGGGCAAGCCGGAAAATGGCTTCTGGCGTGACCACCAGTCATCCAAGGTCAACGCCATCCGCACCCGCACAATGATCGAGCAGGCGGATCTGGTCGTTGTACGCTTCGGCGACCAATACAAGCAGTGGAACGCCGCCTTCGACGCAGGCTACTGCGCTGCGCTGGCCAAGCCCTACATCACCCTGCACAGCGGAGACATCGTCCACCCGCTGAAAGAGGTCGACGCCGGTGCGCAAGCTTGGTGTACCACTACCGATCAAGTTGTCGAAACCCTACGCTACGTCCTGAAAGCGTAAAGCCAAGGCGCCTCCCACAAACCCAACCACAGCATTAGTGGTGTTGATCCGGTGTTGTGGGAGGGCGCTTCAGCGCGCGATGCCCCCACATAAACAATCCAGCCCAATCGAGTGCCAGGCCACTATTGCGAGTGTGCTCAGCTCACCACACACTGCAACCCTATTAAAATCAAACGATTGCACACTTGTAGCGCGGCGTAACGCTTGGCGAGGAACGAGCCAAAAGGCACCCGCGAAGGCAGCGCTAGCTGCCCAAAGCCTGCTCCAGCTCAATTTTTCTGCAAAGTCTCGTGACCTAAGCCAATTTTATGAATAGAGTATGATCGAACAGAGCACAACGAGCGGGCACGCGAATTTTGGATATATTGCCAAGTAGCCAAGCTAATTTTATATAAATCAATTAGATATGGTTTTTTTGTGCGCCAGAAAGCGTCCACAAACGCGCACGCGCGTTTATCAGTGTTACATAATCACTGTTATACGAAAGGGGCACTGTGAGCGTCACGGTATACATGGATGATCTGCAATCTCAGATCCAACTGCATCTGAATCGCGCCAGCCGGGAAGTGCGGATAGCCGTAGCCTGGATATCATTCGACCAGTACGAGTCGATTTTTCGTAACTTGGTCTCAAAAGGGGTCAAAGTAAAGATTCTTTGCTCTGATACCCATCAAAATCGCTCGCAGAGTGCGACGACCAACGCGCTAAGGCATTGCGGTGTTGATATCCGGCTTTGTACGATGCCACGCACCTCAAACTTCATGCATCACAAGTTTTGCATCATTGATCAATCGATAGTGCTGAATGGATCGTTCAACTGGTCAAAGAACGCCTCTCGAAGCTTCGAGAATCTCCTGGTAATTAAAGATGAACCACAAGTAGTTACCCAATTCTTGTCAGAATTCAACAAAGTATCAGCGTTGGATCAGGCTGCAATCCGCTCGTTACAAGCCATACAACGGTGCCGGCATCCCAAATGCAGTGGTAAGTTAGTCAATATTTTGGTCTTTTCATCCATGCCGCAACCAATGACATATGAACTGTGGGGAGATGTGGTGCAGTTCTGTACCGTCTGTGGTAGTGACGACTTTGAAGTCGTTAATTCGGCTGTCCAAGATACGATGCTGCATGGGCTGTTCGAAGGTTATCAACTCGATGACGAGATTGACAACAACCAGGTTGATCGGGATATAGACAGTCAGCTTACCGGCTACGCTATCCGTGGCACCCTTATTCACGGCATTGGCTTTGTCGTGCGCGGATTGATATGGCGCCATGAAGATGATATCTGCACAAGAATTATTTGGAAGAATAAGTTCGTGACAGATCAGATCGACGACAGGTATGAAACTGACTTCGATGTCTTGTATTGAGGTTTCGTATAACAAGTTTCTGCACGCGGAAAAGTACTCGCTGCGCTCCTAATTTACCGGTGAGCAAAACGTTATATTTCTTGTGCATAGGGAGCCAGCTTGAAAGATAAACCGTCAGATTTAGAGAGACTTATTCATGAATCTCTTGAGCAGCTAGGCTGGTCAGTTGATGCTAAAAGCATCGCTGAAAGAGTACATAGACTTAATATAGGTCTTCCATTAGAAGACGAGTTTTCGATTATCTGCGGCTGGCTCGGCCAATGTGATTTAGTCCATAAATTAGATCAGCAGCAGTATCCAACTACTTCTAAGGATGCTTTTCAGGTTCCGGATTTACTAGCAAACTTTAACGTGCGTGGCGCAGGTAATACTTCTGTTTTAATTGAAGTTAAGTCTTGTGAGAAAAATGTTATGTCTCTCAGGCCTGACTACGTATCTAAATTAAGGGCTTATGGTCAATTGTTAGGGCTTCCCGTTCTAATTGCTTGGCGAAAGTATGGGGTCTGGAGTCTGGTAGATTTAGACGTTTTTTCAAAAGCCAATAAAAACTTTAATCTCAACTTCAATGACGCAATGCGAAATAGTTTAATGAGTAAATTTCTTGGCGACTTCTCATACACTCCGAAAGTTAATTCTGGTGTTCATATTAGTTTCAAAAAAGAAAAGCTCATTGAAACTATCGAAACAGATAAAGGGCTTCAAGAAAACTGGCACATGGTCATAGATGACGTGTATTTCACTAACGGGGAGAGGGAGCAGTTAAGAGATCTGTCGCCGATTGCTCAGCAGCTATTCCATTCTTGGGACCTTACCACAACAGAATCCCACTCTGATTCGCACGTGGTGATGCATAATACAATTGATGAAGAGTCGGGAATGTTTGCGCATATGGCTTTAACTAGGTTGCTTTCTTTTCACGGTCGAGAAGACGAGGTTCATTGGAGACGCCATTTGCAACATGATTCTGCAATCTCAAGTATATTAGATTTCAGGAGTGGGATTGAGGAGAACCTAAAAGCAGGCATTATCAAATACATTTTTGACATTGAGCCATCGAATGTCCCAGATTTTCTCAATGAAATATAAAAAACGCATTTTTCGGACTGGTTATCCGCGGCGCTCCAAACCAGCCGCAAATTCGGGCGTTAGCATAATAAGGAGTATGTCATAGAAATCTCGATACCCAACTTACCTGAGTTCTCAAAGTTTTCTCCGGCATTGGTAAAAACTCTGGACAAAATACGGTATGAAATTGATGAGAGTGACGACGAAGGTGAGTTGTTCGAGTTTTACTGGTTCGCAAGAGAGTACCCTCGTTTCTATAGGTATCACATTGATCATGCTGAGTTTAGACTTAAGAGCATTTATGAAAAGTATTTCATTATTCGGGACGAGATTTCAAAAAGCGCTGGAGTAAAGGGATATCCCAGCTTAGGTATGAGTATTTCAAATCCAATAACGCACCAAATTTATTGGGATTTTGAAGCATACCTCATGGCCCTTAGCTCAGCTCTTGATTTAATGGCTCGAGTGGTTGGCATATCGTTCCCTGATCAAACTCCAGTGTCATTCAACAAGCTTTGTGCAAAGAAGCAGCTCCAAGGCCCAGTTGATACGCTACGAAAAGCAAAAGAACGATGGGTAAATCGATTAAAGGATTATAGAGATTGTTTTGTTCATTACACACCAGCTGATAATCGTGTATTTGCAGATGTTATACCTCATGGAAGTGAGTCTATTTTAAGATGCAAGCTACCCACCAATCCAAATATAAGAACGGTTGAAGGATTTAAGTATTCAAAAAAAGTTGAGGTGCTAACATATGGCGCGACTTTGTATCGTCAATTTTCAGCTCTCGATAAGGCTGTAGCAAAAGACATCATGAAACTATATAAAAAAAATGAGTTTCCAAAGAGAACAAAGAGCCTATTTTTTATCGGGCAGAGAACAAGATAAATGCTAAAAAGGCGCTGCTGTCGGACAACTTTTCCGGCTACGCCTCCAAAGTTCCCGAAGAGCGCGGCTTTGAGGCTTTAGAATAACAACGCTGACGCCTAAGCTTTGGTAAGGTCGAGAAAGCAGACGAGAAGCGGCCAGCATGCCGAGCTTCAAGCTCTACAATCACGATCAAAACGTCATGGTGGTGACTAACCACTAAGAACAGCTTCAATCCAATATCTTGGAGCACAAGCTAGACTTATCGGTTTCTATCCTAAGTGTCCCAATGACGCCACTGGTCGGATGGCATATGATGCAGCTATTTTATAAATTAAGGTTATTCAAGGTGGTACATCGATATTATGGCGAGAAAAACACTAAGTTTGAAGGCGAAAAAACAGATAGATGCCAAGCCCGCCGACGAGGTTGAAGATCAATTCCCTAATGATCCCGAAAAACGTTTTTTAAATGGCGTCGCTATTCATCCTTCCCCACGCATTTATTTAGAGCCTGGCTCTCAAGAGCGTACTGTGCGAGCGATGGATTTGATTACGCCCATTGGGATGGGGCAACGAGGGTTGATTGTTGCGCCGCCAGGCTCTGGTAAAACGACGATGTTAAAACACATCTGTCAGGCCGTGGCTGAGGCTCATCCTGATATAAAGCTATACGCCTTGCTGATTGATGAACGCCCTGAAGAAGTGACCGATTTTAAGCGCAGCGTGTCGGCAGAAGTACATGCCTCGTCTTCAGACGAAAGCTACACACATCATGTAAATATGGCCGATAAGCTTCTTGAGACGGCGCGTAAGCAAGCAGGCGAAGGTCATAATGTGATGATTGTGATCGATTCTCTTACCAGACTCTCGCGCGTTCATAATGCCGAGCAGCGTGGCAATGGTCGCACTATGTCGGGTGGGCTGGATTCCCGAGCGATGGAAATACCTCGAAAACTGTTTGGCGCTGCGAGAAAGATCGAAAACGGCGGTTCCCTCACCATTCTGGCCACGGTGCTGGTGGATACCGGAAGCCGTATGGATCAGGTGATTTTCGAGGAGTTCAAGGGCACGGGCAATATGGAGCTGGTGTTATCTCGGGAAGTGGCCAATCAACGGATTTTCCCGGCGATAGATATTGCCAAAAGCAGTACCCGGAGAGAAGAGCTTTTGATTGATGCAAAGGATATTGAGAAAGTTAGGACATTGCGAAGAGCGCTGACAACGCTTAAACCAGTAGAAAGTGCCCAGAAGTTGCTTGAGTTATTGGATAAATATCCCACGAATGCCGAGCTGTTAGATGCGTTTTTACCAGCCTCGTGAAATGTCTATAATAAATAAGCTCACCTTTTATTTTTTCAGAGGTGAGCTTCTTTGGTAAGTATTAACGATTACTTTGTTTATTGTAGTTTAAGTTTGACTCGGGTACTGCTTTACGAACCGGAAAGCCTGCAATCTCTTTGCGCTCAATAATGCTTTTTAACCGTCTTTCAATGGCACAAAGATTTTTAAAGTCACTCATGTCGACTAAAGAGATGGCTTCGCCTGAGGCTCCAGCGCGGCCGGTTCGGCCAATGCGGTGGATGTACTCTTCTGGCTTAAAGGGTAAATCATAATTCACCACACGGCTCAGTTCGCCAATATCCAAACCTCGCGCGGCAACCCCCGTGGCGACCAAGTACTTTAATTCGCCGGTTTTGAACTGAGCCAAAATCTTTTCGCGCATCGCTTGGCTTCTATCGCCATGAATGGAATCCGCTGTGATGCCGCGTTTTTCCAGTTGAGCAACAAGCTTGGCTGCATTGTGTTTTTTCTCGGTAAAAATAAGCGCTTGATCCCACTTTTGTTCGTTGATCAAGTGGCTCAACAAGGCGGACTTAGTGTCTTTGTCGACGGTGATGAGCCATTGTTTGACATTAGCGGCGGCGCGGACGTTGGGAGAAATGGATATTTCAGCCGCCAGATCGGTCATCTGACGATCCGAAAAATCGTAGGCGAGGGCGCGAACTTCGTCTGTGATGGTGGCCGAAAACAGTAGGTTCTGACGGTCTTCAGGCAGGCGATCTATGATTTTATGGATATCGTCGGCAAACCCCATGTCGACCATTCTGTCCGCTTCGTCCAGTACCATGACTTTAAGTTCGTCAAAATGCAGCGCACGCTGATGCGCCAAATCAAGCAATCTGCCCGGCGTGGCGACTAGAATATCCACTCCTTTGATTAGGCGCTCTTTTTGCGCTTCGGTATCCACACCGCCATACATCGCCATCGAGGTTAGGTGCGTGTGCTTGGCGTATTGAGCCACACTGGCTTCGACCTGAACCGCTAACTCACGAGTCGGTACGAGAATTAGCGCCCGTACGCGCTTGCCGCGTAACGTTCCCGCGTTGCTGAATCGTTCTAGCAGAGGCAGAACAAAGGCAGCGGTTTTGCCCGTGCCTGTTTGGGCGGTGGCGATTAAGTCCTTACCCGAAAGAATGGCAGGAATCGCTTGTTCCTGGATGGGCGTTGGCGTGTTGTAACCTAGTTCGGTAATCGCTTGAACAAGAGGACTGGATAATCCTAGTTTTGAAAAGGGCATAAGGCGCTCTGACAGATGGTCGTAAGGTGCGTCGAAAAGAAAAGATGACGCATTATAGCGTAAAAGCAGCCGTTCGTTGCTCGAGTAGTGCGATTCGTTTCATAGTGCTGAATTGCGACTTTTGTGATGAAATTAAAGTCATTCATTAAATGAATGGTAAGTGATGCTTTATAGTACGCTAATATTGGTCAGAATTAGCTTTAAAATTGGAGAGATAACATGGGCGATATAGGATTCATTTTTGGAATTATGGGAATGTCGATGGGCATCTTGGGGTGTGTTTTTGGCATCATTTCATTTTTTAAAGTTGTTAAGCTAGAGAAGAAATTGGCGAAAGTGGAGTCTCAGGGTAATTGAAGTTAGATCGTGAGTGAGCGAAATAAAAATGCAATTTAATTCAATTATTTAGGTCGTTGCACGCTTGTTCCTCGCACCATTTATAGCAAACGTTAATCAATATGCAAATGAACCCCGTCATTCAAGAAGAAATATCCGGCTGTGGCATCGCAGCATGCGCTGCTCTTGCGGGCATTACCTATGCGCAGGCGAAAGAGACAGCCAATGCCTTGGGTATCTATGCCGAAGACACAGCGCTTTGGTCAGACACCGAGTACGTCCGTAAGCTCTTGCGTGCTTTGGGAATCACCGCTGCACCCACGGAGACGCCGTTCGATACCTGGGAACGCCTCCCTGACAAGGCGCTGTTGGCGATCAAATGGCGCATGGAGCAGGGCAGGCCTTTCTGGCATTGGGTGGTGTTTGTTAGGAGTGAGCGGGAAGCCGTGGTGCTGGATTCCAAAAAAGCCCTGAAAACAAACACCCGTCGCGACTTTGGTCGCATCAAACCCAAGTGGTTCATTCGTGTAGATTAATGCTTGAGGGCTGCTAATAAGCGCTATGAGCTAGCGCTGGGCTCTTGCTGAGCTCTCGCTTTCTGTTCTGCCTGATCCAACAGGACTGGGCCGCTACCTGATTCCGCCAGCTTGTCGTCCGGGTTGTAGAGCGGGCAACTGGTCATGCTTAGACAGCCGCAGCCGATACAGCCTGCCAGGTTATTACGCAGCTTTTGCAGATAAGCAATCCGGCCATCGAGCATCTGCTGCCAGTTTTTTGAAAGCTGCTGCCAGTCTTCAACCGTCGGTGTGCGGTTATTGGGCAGTGATTCGAAAGCTCGCTTGATCTCATCCAGACTGACGCCGACTTTCTGCGCGGCTTTAATCACCGAAATCCGCCTAAGTACTTCCGGTTTGTAACGGCGCTGGTTGCCCGCATTGCGCCAGCTTTGGATCAGGCCTTGCTGTTCGTAAAAGTGCAAGGTACTGACTTTAATGCCGCAGCGCTTTGCCACCTTGCCCACACTCCAAATTGCCTCTGCCATCACGCACTCCTGAATCTTTTTTGCCATTTTTTCCCAAAAAACACTTTACCTCAAGTGAAGTTGAGGTTTTATCCTGCCATTTCACTTAACGCAAGGAGACTCTTATGTACTTGGAACACGTTAATCTGGTCGTTGATGATATGGATGCCATGTTGGATTTTTACCGCGCGGTATTCCCGCATTGGCGGGTACGCGATGAAGGCCATGGCGAGTGGTATGGCAAACCGCGTAAATGGGTGCACTTTGGTGACGACGAACATTACCTGGCGCTAAGCGATCATGGCGAAGGGGCAAACCGCGATCTGAAAGGTCACAGTGTTGGGCTGGCCCATTTTGCCTATGTGACCGATAACCTGGATGCCGTTGTGGCCAGATTGAATAACGCGGGTTATGCCATTGCGAAACCAGGAGCTTTGGAGCCGTTTCGCAAAAATGTCTATTTTGTCGATCCGGCCGGTTTTGAAGTGGAGTTTGTCGAATACCTGAGCGATATCCCGGCCGAGCGGAATTTAAATCAAGATGCCGCTTAATAAGCAGTTCAGCACCTTCCAGGGTGCTGAACCGTTATAGATTTAGCTTTGATGCACCATAAAATATCTTTAGAATAACCTGTTAAAATTCCTGGATCTTGCAGTGGGACTTGGAAGCAAAAAGGCTTTCAGGAAGTGATGAGAGCTAATTACTCCCATGGAAGGAACGGATTGCCCCTAAGGAAGACAAAGCATTCCGGCCTAAATTTATGAAGCTGCCTAGCGCTGGTTCAGATGCAATCTTATCCAGGGCTAGGCAGCTTTCCAATACTGCCTTTGGCGCCATTGACCATCATTAGGAACGTTTAGATGATTCGTAAATACCGTGAGGCGGATATTGAACAAATTTTGGATATCTGGCTCTCAGCATCGATTGAAGCCCACTCCTTTGTTGGTTCAGAATTTTGGCGGTCAAAAGTTAGCGAAATGCGGGATATATACATTCCTGCATCAGAGACCTTCGTATTTGAAGCTGATGGGCAGATAGCCGGGTTTTACTGCCTCTATGGAAACACGTTGGCAGCAGTTTTTGTGCTACCAAGCCTGCAGGGAAATGGTATAGGGTCAGCGTTGATTGAAGATGCTAAGAGCAGAAGGGTGTGTTTACAACTTAGTGTCTATAGGCAGAATGCTTCCAGTATCAATTTTTATAAAAAACATGGCTTTATTGCATTAAGTGAGCAGATTGACGAACAAACTGGCCATCCTGAGTTCATCATGGAGCATTACTGTTAACAGCGTGTAGCGATTAGCAGCGGTTTGTGATCGATGGTGTAAAGCATTAAGGAATATTCGATGCACGGTGAATGTCTGTGTGGCGAGATTAAGTTCGAAATTGAAGGGGAACTGCCGAACTTCTATCAGTGTCACTGCTCATTGTGTCGCAAAGCGACAGGATCTGCGTCAAATACGGCCACTTTTGTAAAAGCAAATAGCTTCCGCTGGCTTTCTGGTCAGTCCAAAATCAGCTCTTTTCAGAAGCCAACCGGCTATCGTAATGATTTTTGTTCGGTCTGCGGTAGTCTGGTACCCAACCAGCTGAGAGACACGGGGTTGGTATGGGTTCCCGCTGGTTTGCTGAATAATGTGACTGCGTCGCAAATATCTATCCATCTTCATCTTTCTTCATCCGCGTCTTGGGCGTCAGAATCAGATGGCTGTGTTCGTTTGGATGTTGGCCCTGATAGTTTGGAATCGCTTAACCTGGCATTGCAGAAGCCAAGTCGTTGAATAAAGGTCGAATTTTTGCCATTGATAGCTGAAATGTCTTCCAATGCAGCAGCTAAGACGACCACTCAAGCAAAACATACCAACGCCTCATCATAAAAACCGTAAAATGATCGCCCGTAGGGCCATCCCCCAAGGGTATAATGCCACTGGTAACGGTGGGGTGGCTTTGTTACATGCGTTAATTTTCAGCAGGTTTTGTTACTTGTTACTATTTTTAAATAGAGAAAAAGGTAGTCGTTCATGATTAACACCAAAATATACAAGGCGGTTTACGAACTCGCTGAAAAACTCATGAAGGCTGCTGATAAAGAGGATAGAGAGGCCTTCGATGCACTCTATGCGCAGTTGGAAGCCATTTGCACCGAGAACGAAAATACCGATAAGGATCATCCAGAGCAGTGGGAGACGCTGGCTGACTTCACGGAAGAGCTGGATGAGGCGCTGGCAGTCTACGAAAAAGCCTTTGAAAAGGCCGTTGCAGTTAACTCGAAGGATCACATGTCATCTATCGCGTTCTCTATGGCGAAGTTGCAAGTTGAGCTGGGCCAAACCGACGCGGCTATCAGTAATCTTAAAAATGCCCAAGCCACCGCCAATAAAATTGAAGATGGCGAGCTTAAAGACGAAATTGACGAGCTGCTTGGAAAGCTGACCACGGGTTAGTTTTTTAAGCTGCTAGTTTTAATCATATTCACGATAAACGTAGATGCACAAAGCTTGATTGTGCTGGGTTTGCCTAAGACTAGGGACACTATTTTGACCAATAACGATATTTTTCGCCGCATACGTTACACCTTTGATTTAAAAGACAGCACCATCGTGGATATCTTCGCCTTGGCAGAGGTCAGCGTGGCTCAAGAGCAGGTAACGGCCTGGCTGAAAAAGGATGACGACGACGCCTTTGTCACCATGAAGAACCGAGAGTTGGCGGCGTTTTTGAACGGCTTTATTAGCTTTAAGCGTGGCAAGCGCGAAGGGCCACAGCCCGTGCCAGAGTCGCAGTTGAACAACAATATGGTGTTTCAGAAGCTGCGCATTGCGTTGAATTTAAAGGCTGAAGATATTTTGGCTGCTTTTGAGCTGGCTGGTTTCAACCTAAGTAACCATGAGTTAAGTGCGTTTTTCCGCAAGCCCAGCCATAAGAATTATCGAGAGTGCAAAGATCAGGTGCTGCGAAATTTCTTACTCGGTATCCAGCTTCAACTGCGGCCAAACCAGGAGGCTTCAAGCTCTGAGTCCTGAGCTTCATGGCCTGAATTCATGCAATAGCTGCAGCACTTTGTATTATGCGGTATAGGCCAGCTGCGGCTTCGATGTGATGTTTTAAGTGTCGCTACAAAGCTGCGCTGTTTTGTGCAGCTGAACTCAGACCTTAAGGCAACGGCTATGGAAATCGAAGCGGATCTGATAGAAAAGGAAAGAGCCTTGCTTAGCTTCGAGGTGCGCAGGTCACCGGCGAAGCTGCGGTCTTTACTGTCCTTGGATTTCCTGGAGATCGGCGCATCAGGCGATTTTTTCGGGTTAGATAGTGTCCTTGATTGTTTGCCGCAGGAATCCGCATGGTCGGCTATATCTCAGGACTTTGAGCACCGGAGATTGAGCTCTGATCTTATTCAGCTCTTTTATAGGGTTGCTATCAGTCGTCAAAACGGCTTAGGTGCAAGCTATTCTCGGCGAACGTCAATATGGCGGAAAGAGGGAAGTGACTGGAAAATGGTTTACAACCAAGGTACGGCTATTTCTCCTTTTGAGGTTCAGTCTTAGATCGTTGATTCTGCGGGCGTTACACACTTTAATTTTGAAAAGTGAGGGGCTATGGGAACGGAAATTTGGCTTCTGTATGTCAGCACCGTATTCATTTTGATGAGTACGCCTGGCCCTAGCCAGCTTTTGATGCTTTCCAATAGCGTTAGCAATGGCTTCCAACGGTCGCTATTTACCGCTGCTGGCGATTTGTCAGCCAATTTTTTACAAATGATTGTCGCCTCGATAGGTTTGGTGAGCATTGTCCACCAATCCAGTGAGTTCTTTATCGTTGCGAAGTGGGCGGGGGTGGCATATTTATCGTACTTAGGCCTAAGGTTGATCTTCTCAAAGAGTGGGAGCCATGTAGGTGTGGCGAATCAGGGACGGTCGAAAAACAGCTTATTTTGGCAAGGTTTTATCACTTCAGCCGCAAACCCTAAAGCCGTTATTTTTTTCGCTGCTCTTTTTCCACAGTTCATTAACCCATCTGAGCCCCTTCTGTATCAGTTTGCGATACTGAGTGCCACGTATCTCATCATGGATGCGGTTTTCTTGTTTTCCTACGGTAAATCAGCTGAATGGGTTAGTACGCAACTAAAGTCATCAGCGCGCCAGTACTTAGGTAAGGTATCTGGATCGTTTTTGATTGGCGCAGCGCTGCTTCTAGGGCTGAAAGAAGTTGATGCTAACTTATAAAACGCCTCGCCACCGATAGATACGAGGGAGAAGGCTGTGATCAAGCAAGTGGGTGGAGTTAACATTCAACCTAGGCACAGAGCTACCTGCCACTGCGGCATGGTGGAGCTCGAACTCGATCTGCCTGATGGTCTGGTTGACCCAAAAAGGTGTAACTGCTCTATTTGTAGGCGCAAAGGCGCTGTTATGGCCTATGTACCATTGAACGGTCTGCGCATTCTCCGCGGCGCCGAGCATCTAAAGCTGTATCAGTTCGATTCGGGCATCGCAAAGCATTACTTCTGTTCAAATTGCGGCATCTACACCCACCACCAAACGCGCTCGAACCCCAATGTGTATGGATTCAATATCGGGTGTCTGGAAGGCGTTAACCCCTGTGATTTGGATGGTGTACCGGTTAGCGACGGTATCAACCATGAATCTGATCTGTAGCAGCAGGGATAGGGGAGCTATAACGTGTCCAGCGTTGGATGGTTCAGCACCACCCAGCAAGTCAAAATAGGCGCATTGGTAGTAAGGTATTGAGATGGAGCATGAAGCGCTGGTTAAAAAATGGCTGATGAGTGATCAGGCACGTATGGAGGCGCTGACAATAGCGGCTGCGCAGAAGCTGCCGGGGTGGTGTCTCGCTGCTGGATTTGTTAGAAACTTGGTGTGGGACAAGCTGCATAGCTTTTCAACGAATACGGCCCTTAACGACATCGATTTAATTTACTTCGATCCTGACGACATAAGCGATTCCCGTGATCATGAGATCGAGCAAGGATTAAGGGAAATCGCAACGTTTCCCTGGTCGGTAAAGAACCAGGCAAGAATGCACGAGAGAAATAATGACTCCCCTTATACGTCCACTGAAGATGCCATGAGTTTCTGGGTAGAAGTAGAAACTGCTGTAGGCGCTGCTTTGGATGATGATGGAGACGTTATTCTTGTCGCTCCCTTTGGCGTGCAGCCACTGTTTGACTACACAATTACATTAAATCCCAAACGGCCCAAACGAACGGATTTTGAAGCCCGAATATGCGCTAAGCGATGGCTACAAACCTGGCCAAGGTTGGTGGTAAAGGTCTTATAGATGATTGTCGTATCGGCAGGGCTAGTTAGCACTACACCGAGATCAACTATTTCTTTATCGTGAAAATTGGTTGAAAATTAATTGGCAATGAAGCTATGGAACTTGCTAGAGTAAATAAAGAAAATATCAACGATCTTTATGACTTGAATGTCAAACTTGCTGAATCTGAAAATCAAGAGCACCTGTTTACTGCCGATAGGACAAGTTACGCTGATGCTTTTTTGGCCTCTACGCCTGCTTGTTTTGGATTGTTGCCTTATGAAGGCAACCAGCCCATTGGCTTCTATATATGAATTTAAGTTTGCAAGTTACGCTGGATCCAGCGTTCTTTATATTGAGGATCTTTAATAAACCATTGCGAGTTGTCACCAACACCTTATCTGCCTATATGTGGAGCCTGTAATGAAATCAACCGCGGAAGAGCGTATCCGTTCGTTGGGCTTGGAACTGCCCGTTGTTACCACGCCAAGGGGCAACTTTCGTTCCTATGCCATTTCGGACAACATGCTCTATCTGTCAGGTAAGGGTGCTCCGTTGCGAGAAGAGGGAGTTGTTGTCCCAAAAGTTGGGCAGGAAGTCACTGTTGAGCAGGCTCGGATGTACGCTCAAGAGGTTGGCCTGTATCTCCTTGCGCTCATTAAAGAAGCCCTGGGTGACTTTGATCGGGTTCAGCGTGTCGTGAAAGTTTTTGGTATGGTCAATGCTGATCCTAATTTTACTTCTCACACTGAAGTCATCAACGGTTGTTCCGACCTGTTTGTTACTGTTCTTGGTGAGCGCGGTGAGCATGCACGCTCTGCCATTGGTGTTGGCTCATTGCCGAAGGGGTTTGCTGTGGAAATTGAAGCCATCGTTGAGTTTTCAGACGCTTCGCCAAACCATCGCGACGCTTAAACCCTTCCTTGAGCTGTCCCCACTTTTGGTAGCTGTTTTACCCAACGTCGAGGGCTTAGGCTCAGTAAAGGCACACTCCTGCCGACAATCAATTGGGGCGGAGCTAGCGCTTGCCGGGAGCATTATCAACAAGGAGGAAATGGTGCAAATTTGTGAAACGGAGAGGCTGGATATCAGAACGTTCTCCTTAGACGATGTTCCCGAGTTGACCAATATCCTCAGCGACCCTGAGGTTATGAAATATTCGATTCGAGGCGTTTGCGATGAAACGGCGACTCGGCGGTTTATCGAGTGGTGTTTGGATAGCTATGCCTCTCACCGTATCGGGCCATGGGCTTTAGTCGAGAAGGATTCCGGTAAGCTTGTTGGCTTTTGCGGTGTCAGTCACGAAGAGGTTAATGGTGTTGAAGAGATGGGGCTAGGGTATCGGCTAGCCAAACGGTACTGGGGCCAGGGGCTGGCGTCTGAGGCAGTGCAAGCGGTACTCCATAAGGCATTTAATCAAAAGCAGCTATCGTCGGTGGTGGCTATTATTGAGCCTGAAAATGGTGCATCACTTAAGGTCGCAGAGAAAGCAGGGTTTTCTGCGTTCGACATCCTTGAGTTTCATGGCCGTCCAGTGAGGCAGTATCGGTTAACTCAGCAGTAGAGGGGCGTACTTCATACTAATGAAATGAAAGCGATAGGTGCGCGATGAGTGGCATTATGGGCTAACCCGATTATGCCAGTAGCCCGGCTTTCTCGAGTGATGGGCGAAAGCAACAATGGTAATTGTTTGGTTATTGGAAACAGTCACAAGGGAAAACGGGAATTGTTGAAGGATCAAGCGCTTTGCACCACGTTTGCTTGCTTCGCCTATTGCAGGAACTAGTGGTGGATTTGGTTCGCTTAGCTTTGTGGTAGCTTGTTCAAAGGTATCAATAAGCTTATTCACCAAGCCCCGGTGATTCGAGTTCATACCAAGCTGCGGCTTCCATCAGTTCTTCTGCAGCCTCTGGACTAACCTTTACTATCAAAATCAGTTCCTTAACCGAGCTCTGGCACGCTCAAGGACTTCACTGACATCTAAAGATTTGATTTTGCCAGATTCAATCTCATTGATTCTGCGACATATCTCCGCGTCCCAAGCTTCCGATACACTGATTTCAGCCATACCATCTAGGCTTGCTAGCAAATCATGAGCGAGTTTGGCCCGCTCTTTCTCCGATAGGGTCATTGCTTCGTTCGTGATGGTTTCAAGTTGCGCTGTATTCATCTATTTACCCAGCCTTGTGAAACGGCAATGTCAAAATCATGCAGTGAAGCACACTTTAGTACAAGGTCATCAAGTCTGCCTATGGACTGTTGCGGAACCATATCATTAGCGCAGTTGGCAGATTCTGCGCCGAGGAAGTCAATGCCAAAGGTCATACTGAAAGGGTTTATCATCGTCTCCGAGCCGGATCTGAATGCTGTTAAAGCAGAGCTCATCAACCATAAGCGGTTAACCCTGGCTGAGCCCGGCTGCCTCGTTTTTGAGGTTGTTCAATGCACTATGAACCTCTATCGATTTGACGTGTATGAAGAGTTCATTGACCGAGACGCTTTTGAGCGACATCAAGCTAGAGTGAAATCCTCCGCCTGGGGTAAGGTTTCAGCCAATATTGAAAGGCATTACAGCCAGCAATCCGCTGGGTAGCTAACCCAGCGGTTATAACCGACGTTTCTTACATTCGTATGTGTGCTCTATTACCCGCGCTTCTTACCAGCTTTTTTCATACTCATCACGTAAATAATGAACATGATCAGTGAGCCCATTACAAAACACCATACGCCTACGGTTGCGTAGCTCGCAAAAGCGGGAAGAAACAAAAGACTGCCAAAGAAGAAAAATAAGCTTGATAAGAGACCGAGTAGGTTGGGTAGCTGTTGATGCTGCGCTATCTCACTGTTCATTTTATTTCCTTATCTGAACTATTACTTTCAAGAGCCTCACAGTGCTTAAATACTGATGTCCGGAGCAAACTGAAAGCCCACCGATACCCGATTCCAACTGTTGATTTGGACAATAATGGCGGTGAGGTCAATTAGCCCCTGCTCACCAAACGCAGCTAAGGCGTTTTGATAGTCGTCGTCACTCACCGCTTGCTGGCTGACCAGTGTCAGTGCTTCGGCCCAGGCGAGTGCGGCGCGCTCTTTTGTGCTGAAGCAGGGGGCTTCACGCCAAGCAGGCAATACGTCTAAGCGAACCTGGTGTTCGCCATCGTCTCTGGCCTCTTGCGAATGCATGTGCTGACAAAAGCAGCAGTGATTAATTTGCGAAACACGTAGGTTGACCAAGTGGATTATCGAGCGATTAACCGTTGAGTCTGGGGCAACGTCGCCTAGTGCAGTCAGGTGCTTAGCTAGGCGGGGGCAAAGGTGATATACAGACTGTTGAGACATACGAGTAGACATATGGGTGACCTCGGTAAGTAAGTTGAGAACTCACCTTAACGTCGAGGTTTTTTTACGCCTTGTAAATTTGCGACAGTTTGCGCTTGCGATAGGCGGCGGGCGTTTCATAGGCGAGGGTTTGGAAGGCATGGGTGAAGTGAGCTTGGTCATAGTAGCCGCATTGCAGGGCTATTTCCGTTAAGGGAAGCGTAGTTGCAAGCAGCCCATGGCGGGCTCGGTTCAGCCGGGCATAGGCCACTAATTGGCCAGGGGTAACGCCTACCTCACGTTTTAATTTGCGCTCCAGGGTACGTCGAGTAAACCCTAGCGTAGCACCTAACTGTTGGGGGGAAAGCTGTAGTTCTCCAATGGCTTGAACAATCGTAGTGATACGGCTATTGGCAGGTGGCTGGCTCTTTAGTCGATCTAACAACCATGTTTCCAGCAGGCGTAATCCCTGTTGTGAGTCCAACTGGTAGAGGCGCTCTACCACAGGCATTAATCCTTGCAACCTTAATTTTTGCACACTTAGTTCTTCAAGCTCGTTATCCACGCGATGGTATGTATCTGCGAATGCTTCGGGTAGTAAGCCCAGCAAGCTGTGGGCGCCTGCCGCTTTAAAGCGAATGCCCAAACAGGGTGTGGTTGTGTCGAGTGTTTCTATTAACGTTCGCCTGTTGAAACAGAGCGTGATGAGAGGGCGGGAGCTGGAGAGTTTAATGCTAAGACTAGCTCCTGCATCGGGGTAGAACTTTTCGGTTCTGGGTTCAGTGAGGTGACCTGGAGTTCCCATTGACCAAAAGCATTGAACCCAAGGCGTTAATCGCCTATCAGGCAGGCGATGCCGGAAGTTTAGATAGTCAGTGTTGCTGGGCAGAATGAGGTCAGTCATGGCGTCAGTCAGCGATAGGTTTTACCGATAGTAGCTCTTATTGCCTCAATCAAGCAGTTTTTGGGAGCAGGCTCGCCGCCACACGCTAGGCGGCGCTTTTTCCTGGCGAGCCCAGTTGCGCCTTAGCTGCCGTTCATCACCGAATCCGGACGCTTCGGCGATGCGTGCTAGCGTCCAGGTCGTTTCGGTCATTAACGCTTTGGCTCGCTGCAGGCGTAACCCCATAATGTAGTCGCCCACCAGCATGCCGGTGAGACTTTTGAATTGGCGTCGAAAATGACGCTCGCTCATGGCTGCCTGAGCCGCCAATGTTTCGACACGCCAGGTTTGCGAAGGGGCGGCGCATATTGCATCTTGAACGCGATGCAGCCTTTCATCCACATGATTGCGGCCCTCAAGCCAGGCGCCCAGTTGAGGCTCCTGACCGCTGCGGCGAAGATACAGCACCATTTCCCGCGCTACCGCCAAGGCCAGTGAATGGCCACAAGCACGGGTCAGCCAGTAAAGCATGGTATCGATCCCAGTTGAGATCCCCGCGCTGGTTAAATAGCGCCCATCCTCAGTAAAGATACAATCACGTTGTACCTTTGCTTGTGGGGCTTTGGACTGCAACTGCTCAATTAGCGTGTGGTGGGTGGTACAGCGTCGCCCCTCTAACAGGCCAGCATCCGCCAGTAGTAGCGTGCCGGAGCAAACGGTCATTAGCGTATCCGCACAGCGGGCATTCGCCTTGAGCCAAGCGACACACTCTTGTTGCGCTAATGGCTCAAGGCGATTGCGGTACTGCCCCGGGATCAGCAGTAAATCTTGAGCAGGAAGCCGTTCAGGCAAAGGATCAATGCCGCTAAGGGTAAGCGGCCCTAGCCATTGCATAGCCGCTTTGGGGCCGATATAGCGCACCTGAACGTCTATCGAAAGCCGGTCTGCACACTGTAAGACCTGAAGTGGCCCAACCAAATCAAGCGGCACCTGGCCGGGCATCATCAATACCGCCACCCGCAGGGTTGTGGCTCTTGGGGATGGCGGTTGGCTATGTTGTTGCTCTTCACTCACGTGGGTTTTGCCATTCATTGATCATGTCTTGTGTACTGATAATACGCGCAAAGCGGTCTTCAAGTACCAGTTCGGTGCGCGCTTTAATATCATCCGCTGACCAAGTAACACCATGGCGCGTCATAGGGAACGTTAGGGTAGCATCGCTGATAAAGTCGACGCTAAACCCTAAATCCGACGCCACCCGTGCGGTGGTTTCGCAGCATTGCTCGGTGCGAATACCGCTAATCGCCAGCCGTTCAATGCCTCGCTCCCGTAACCAGCTTTCAAGCGAGGTATCGCTGAAGGCGTTATGTACACGCTTATGAAAGGTCGCCGCCACTTCATCGTTAAAGTCATCAAGCGGGCGAATAAGGCCACCATCAGGGTCGAAAGCTCCTTGGCTGCCAGGCTGTTCATGCAGAATGCGCACGACCGGTATCTCGTTAGCCTGGGCTGCGTTTAGCACGGCACGCTGCTTGGGGCGCCACGTCTGAGCCAGTGATTCTACCCAGTAATCACGGGCGGGGAAGGAGGCTTGAACATCAATTAATAGTAATGCGGTTTTAGGCTGGGCCATGGCTAATCTCATTGTGTTGAAGTGAAGTGACAGATTAGCTGTTGTGCATTCAGGCAACGATGCGTTGGCCGGTCACAAAGAGGTCAATTTCGGCCATGTGTGGCAATGTTTTCTAACGGACAGCACGGAAGGGGAGGTGGTGATTATCAGTAGCCAGTAGGGTTTATTTCTTCACACAGACAAAAATAGCGTTTCCAGAGGCGTTATCCCAGGGGATGATTTTTTCATAGTTGTGCTCAAACACATGAACCTCAAAGTGAGCTGCTAAGAGTGCGCTTAACTCTGCAAAGCTGACGGCCACCATAGGGTGTTCGTCGTTCCATAGCTGTGTGCTTTCAGGGTTGGTTTTTTCAATGCTGAGTCTAAGCGACTGCTTTTCGCCTTGGCCGCTGTAGTGCCATCCGGAGCGGAAGGTGAATAAATCGTTTGCTTGTTTGGCGTGGTGCTTAACAGATAAAGCGTTATCGATTTTGTCTTTATCGACGGCGTTAAAACAGAAAATACCACCAGACTTGAGTGCGCAATGAACACTGGAGATACATGCTTTTAGCTTTTCAATGCCATCGCTGTAGTGGATTGAGTATAAAAAGCAGGTAATTAAGTCTTGAGGTTCGTTGGCTTTGAAGTCGCTCATGTCTTGCAACGTGAAGAGCGCTTCTGGGCAACGTGTGGCGGCGATATCCAGCATGGGTTGGTTGATATCCAGTCCGCTGCTGGCGTATCCAAAATCAATGAAATGGCGCACGTGTGGGCCGGTGCCACAGGCTAAATCTAGGTGTGTCGTACCGCCGTTACCGAAAATCTGATGCAGCCTGTGAATGGCGTGACTTTGCGCTTGATAGTCGATATCCACGCACATCAAATCGTAGTAGCCAGAAAGGTCGGTATAGAGGGCGTTAACGGACATAGTGACCTAATAGTGGCAACTGAAATAGGGTGGGTGGCGCATAGTAAACGAGCGGGTAGGGTTTGAGAAGCGTTTACAGCTTGGAGCTTTACGATTACACAAATACATTTTGCGGCACTAAAGAAACTCTGACGATTACCGATATATATAACCAAGACCATCTATATGTCTCTGCTTGATCCTAAATGCCACGAGTGCCCGCTATGCCGAAAATGCTGATCTTTATCATCACCTTGCTTCTCATTCTGTCTAACCAAGTGCAGGCAAACACGAGTGCGGCAGAGGCGGCGGCGTTGGCGTGGCTAGAAGCCATCGATAGCGGTCAGTATGAGCAGGCATGGGAAACTTCGTCTTCATTACTAAAAAAGCCTCTTTCACCGCACATGTTAGAACGGACGATTGGTGCAGCGCGCCGTGACTTTGGTGCGGTTCAGTCCCGTCGGCGAGTAAGCGTCGTCCGCGAAACCTCTATGCCAGGGGCTCCAAGAGATGACTACGCGGTTTTGACGTTCCAAACCAGTTTTGAAAACAGACCGCAGATTACGGAAACCATCACCCCTCACTTGGAAGAGGGGACGTGGAAAGTGAGTGGTTATTACTTGAACTAACCGATTCCTCAAAATATTTCGACCACCTCTGGCCTTCAAAATCGCTGCCTTAGTTCAGGCTCTTTTTACCCGCGAGTCCTGCCTTCACGTTGTTCATGACGAAGATCAAAGTGGCTGCTACGTTGAGTAGATAGCCTTGTGTATGTTGCTATGGATAAGCTTCAGATTCAGAGGGGAATGTTCAGGCGTTGAATGCGAGGAGCGGGTATGCAAACCCTTTCTCTCAAACCGCACTGGCTCTGGTTGATAATTGCCGGTTTGCTAATGGCTACCATGTCGTTGACCTGGCAGGCCATGGCACAGTCCTCGTCTTCCAGTGCGCTGGTGCTCAATATCGAAGGCGCGATCGGCCCGGCGACCAAGGACTACTTTGAGCGTGGGCTGGATAAAGCCCGCGAGCAGGGCAGCGAGGTGGTGATCGTCGAGCTTGATACCCCCGGCGGGCTGGTCGACACTACCCGCGACATGATACGCGAGATGCTCAACGCCGATATCCCCGTCGTCATGTACGTATCCCCCAGCGGTGCGCGCGCCGCAAGCGCTGGCACCTATCTGCTCTACGGCAGCCACGTGGCCGCCATGGCCCCCTCGACGCATCTCGGTTCGGCCACGCCCATTCAGATGGGCGGCGGGCTGTCTGGCAGCGATGAAGGCGACGATGACAGCGCGGCTGACGAGTCGGAAGGCGAGGGCAGCGCTATGGAACGCAAGGTGATGGAGGACGCGGTGAGTTTTATCCGCAGCCTGGCGGAACGCCATGATCGCAATGCCGATTGGGCCGAAGACGCGGTGCGTGATGCCGTCAACCTCACTGCCAGCGAGGCGCTGGAGCAGAACGTCATCGAAGTGGTGGCGCGCGATCTTACCGGTCTACTTGAGCAGATCGATGGCATGAGTGTGGTCATGGAAAGCGGTGATGCCACACTCGAGACCGTCGACCTCACCATTGAGCGCTTCGATCCTGATTGGCGCACCCAGGTGTTATCGCTGATCACCAACCCCAACATTGCCTTCTTTTTGATGATCATCGGCTTCTACGGGCTGGTTTTCGAGCTTGCCAGTCCCGGCAGCTTGTTCCCCGGCACCATTGGCGTGATTTGCCTGTTGCTTGCCCTTTTTGCGTTTCAGGTGCTGCCGATCAACTACGCCGGTATGGCGCTGATTGTGGTCGGGCTGGCGCTGATGGTGGGCGAGGCACTGATGCCCAGCTTCGGCGTCTTGGGGCTCGGCGGCATCATTGCTTTTGTACTCGGGTCGATCATGCTCATGGATGCCGAGTACATGGCGATTTCACTACCGCTGATTGGCGGCGTGGCGCTGGTCTCCGGCGGCCTGATGCTGTGGACGTTGACGCGCTTTGCCACGCTGCGCCGTCGCCCGGCGCATACCGGTATCGAGCAGATGATAGGTGCCAGCGCCGTTGCCCTGGAAGATTTTGAAACCAACGGCCACGTTTGGCTGCACAGCGAACGTTGGAATGCGGTGAGCGATGCTCCCGTCAAGCAGGGTGACGAGCTAAGGGTAGTGCGTCTTGAAGGCTTGACGGTCTACGTCTCACATCCCTAGCGACCCTGGCCCTGGTGGCCGTCGTCAGGTAATTGATCAACCGCTAAACGAGGTGCCCCATGATTATTTCGTATCTTGTCCCAGTCGTATTGGTGGTGCTACTAATCGCCGCCTCCATCCGCATCCTGCCGGAATACAAGCGCGGCGTAGTGTTCTTTCTGGGCCGCTATCAGAAGGTGAAAGGGCCGGGCCTGGTCATCGTGATTCCCGCAATTCAAAAGATGCAGGTGGTCGACCTGCGCGTCATCACCATGGACGTGCCCGAGCAGGATGTGATCTCCCAGGATAACGTCACGGTGAAGGTCAACGCTGTGCTTTACTTCCGGGTGGTGGATCCGGAAAAGGCGATTATTCAGGTGGAGAATTTTACCCAGGCCACCAGTCAGCTTGCCCAGACTACGCTGCGTTCGGTGCTGGGTAAGCATGACCTGGATGAAATGCTCTCCGAGCGCGACAAGCTCAACGATGATATCCAGGAAATCATCGACGCCCAGACGGACTCCTGGGGCATCAAGGTGGCGAATGTCGAGATCAAGCACGTGGATCTTGACGAGAGCATGATCCGCGCCATTGCCCGCCAGGCTGAGGCGGAGCGCGAACGTCGCGCCAAGGTCATCCATGCCGAGGGTGAACTACAGGCTTCCAAGAAGCTGGTCGAAGCGGCTAACGTGATGCAGGAAAACTCCGCCGCGCTGCAACTGCGCTATCTGCAGACCATGAGCGACATGAGCAACAAGAACGCCTCGACGATCGTCTTCCCACTGCCCATGGACATCATGGAGGCGTTCAAGGATATGAAGGCGAAGCACATGGCCTCTGGGCCGGATGCCCATAAAAGTGATGGCTGAGACGGTACTCCAGTTCGCGTAAAGTGTGGGCATTCACGAGTAGACATACTGCAAAGCCGTACATGGTAAAAGTGTACCTGTCGGGTAGGTATTTATGAGGCCTTATGTTTTATAGTGTAGGAAAACCCTTAACTGGAAAACGGCATGAACTATATTGTCGGTTTGATTTTAGCCTTCGCTACGCTGCCAGCATTTGCTTCTGATACTGCTCAAGACTGCGAAAACGCTATGTCGACGATGGAGATCAACCAGTGTGCGCAGTTGGAGCTAGAAACCGCTGAGGCGGAAATGCACCGCTATCTCGTCGCAGCGCTAAACCGCAATGAGGCTGATGACGCCTTGGTGGAGTCGATTCAGCAGGCCCAAGAGTTATGGGAAGGTTACCGTCAAGCTCATTGCGATGCGGTGTACACCCAGTGGCGTGATGGCACCATAAGAGGCGTAATGTCGCTTTCGTGTAAAAAACAGCTGACTCAAGCGCGTACCCATACGTTATGGGAGAGTTTTTTAGTCACAATGGAAGGCGAGTCGTTACTACCGGAGCCTGAGCAATAAACCGGGCTTAATGGTTAGAGCTTCATTAATCCTTTTTCAGCCGCGACGGAACCCATGCTATACATTGCCGACACCCCTGAACCGCCTTACTACGCCGTTATTTTCACTTCACTACGCACCGAGGTCGATAACGGCTATGACGCAATGGCGGCAAGAATGGTTGAGCTTGCAGCGCAGCAGCCGGGGTTTTTAGGAGTGGAGTCTGCCCGCAATGAAGTAGGTGTAACGGTCTCTTACTGGGCCGATTTGGCGTCTATTAAAGCGTGGAAAGCCCATGCTGAGCATCAAGAGGCTCAGCGGCTAGGCCATCAGCAGTGGTACCAGCACTTCAAAACCCGTATCGCTAAAGTCGAGCGAGATTACGGTATTTAGCTGATTGCCACCGATTCAGCGGCTTACACCATCAGCCCCGCGAGTGCCTGCATCCCTAGGGCCACCGCAAGTACCATAACCCCTGCCACCAAACTGGTTATCAAGGCATGGCGTTTCCACAGTACCAGAACACGGTGGCCAAAGCGGTGAACCAGCCAGGCAAGGCCGAAGTAGCGCAAGCCACGGGCGGTTAACGCCGCCAATACGAACAGCATAATTGGGTAGCCGGAAAGCCCGGCGGTAATCATTGCCACTTGGAAGGGGATTGGCAGTATGCCAATGGCCAAAATGGCGGCAAAACCGTACTGAGCGAAAAATGTTTGAAATGCCTGGTAACTACTCTGCATCCCCATAGACTCAATAAACCACGTACCGACCGACTCATAAAGCACTAAGCCAATGCTGTAGCCCACCAGCGACGCGACGAGGCAGCCCGCAGTAGTGACCAAAGCCAGTAACCACAGCCGCTGCCTATTAACGGCCATCAGCGGGATCAACACCAGCTCAAGAGGAATGGGCAGAATAATAGTCTCCAGAAAGGAGAGGGTGCCCAGCAGCCACAGCATATTCTTCGAGCGGTTAATGCGCTCAAACCACTGCTTAGTGCGTTTGGATGCTATGGCCATGCAGGTCTCTACACTTCGGGATTAATGCGGCGATAGACAGCCGCTAAAAGGCTGTAGAGACCAAACGCGAAGAGCCCCAGCGCGACAAAACCCAGTAGCCACTGGCCGTAGGGTTGGCTTCGCAGGGTGCTAAACACTTCGCCCATACCGCCTGCTTGATTGGGATTGATTTGATAAGCGGCGATGATAAAAAAGCTACCCACGATCACAAATACCAAGCCACGAATCACTAAGCCAAAACGGCAGATAGGATAGGCCCATTGTTGAGTTTGTGTTGGCATAGCAAAGTGTTTGTCGAATTTGGCCTTGTAGCCTTTCAGCGCGTGGGCAATGCCTACCCCAATCATGATGAGGCCGACCCCGCCTACCAGCCAGCGCCCGAAAGGCTGCTGCATCAGCCAGCCTGCGACGCCTTGAGAGCCGCCGCCTGAATCACCTGAAGAGCCCGCAAACTGCAAGATGAGTGTGGCGGCAAAAAAAGCCAACAACGTGTGGGTAATGGCGCTGGCCAATAAGCCCGCACGAATTGCCAGCCCCTTGGCGCCGTTGCCGTGATGGTCAGTATCTTTAACGGCTTGGATGATCCGCCACATCGCGTAGCCCACCAAGCCGATGGCCATAAGGGCTAACATGACTTTTCCGAAGGGAGCGGTGAGCACGCGTTCTAAGGCACCCCGACTGCCTTCTGTTTGGCCGCCTTGCCCAAAGGCTGCCAGCGCTGCAAGGCCGCCGACTAATACATACACAATGCCCCGAGAGGCGTAACCCATGCGGGCGAAAAGGGTAATCGCATCACGGTGGTCGGGGTTATTCATACTATTGGCCATGGTGTCCTCCTGACATATTAGGCGTTGCGCATCCCTATGCAATCTAGTTCATATAGCGCTTATCAGCGGCCCATACTGGGCTTGTGCTGTGCTATTGTCCAGCCTAGGTCAAGCCGAAGCGTCAAAGGCTATTTTTGAATAACACGAGCAGAACATGAGCACAATTTCGTCACCTATCTTCTGGCGGGATGCGCGTATGCCCTATGTGGAACTGCGCAAGATTAGCGACGCGCGACAAGTTTGCTATGCGCCACACAGTCATACGCATTGGTCGCTGGGGGCCGTTACCGCAGGTAAAAGCACTTTTTGCTATCGCGATGCAACGCATCACATTAGCGCGGGAGACATCGTTATGATGAACCCCCACTGGGTGCATGCCTGCAACCCTATCGAGAACCAGCCCTGGGCCTACCTGATGCTCTACGTCGATACCGAGTGGCTGAGTGAATTGCGTTACCAATTGGGCCTGTTGAATACGCCGTATTGGCAAGATATCGCTACCGCCGTCATTATCCAGCCAGCGCTGTATGCCGGGTACTGCGATATGGCCGCTTGTTTGCTGGATGAACACCGCGAGATTAGCGATAAGCAAACGGCGCTAGTCGAATACTTGTCCACCATTCTGAAAGTGCTTGCTCAAGAATCCCCCGCGGCATTGCCCCAAGCGCCCAGTGCGCTAGAACAGGTCGCGGGCTATTTGCGTGCCAACTGTAGCGCTGATATATCGCTAGAACGCCTATGTGAGCAGTCCGGCTATAGCGCTGGGCACCTGATTCGCGCCTTTAAACTGCACTTCGGACTAACGCCCCACGCTTACCTGATTAATCAGCGCATTCAGATGGGGCAGCAAGCGTTAAAACAAGGACAACCTATCGTTGAGGCGGCTTTGAGCGCTGGCTTTAATGACCAGCCCCACTTTCAGAGAACGTTTAAGCGGCTGGTAGCAGCGACACCCAACCAGTACCGCTATCCGTTACTCAACCAGTAAGACAATAGCGCTAGCCGCCAGGCAGATAGCGAGTGCGCGGTTAATCGTCAGTAAGATGGTAGGACGATGAACATAGCGTTTCAGAAAAGCGCCTGCATATACCCAACTGGCCAGCGATAGCCAGCAAATAGGCAGATAGAGGCCGGCGAACAACCATAGAAGATGGGGCTCATTAGCAGTGGTGTAGGCGCCAATGCCAGCGGCAGACGCCAGCCACGCCTTGGGGTTGAGCCACTGCATCATGGCGCCTGTCATAAACCCTGGGGCTTTAACGCCGCCTCGCTCCTGCAAGCGCCCGTCGTGCTGTAGCAGTTGATAGCTGAGGTAGAGTAAAAACAGAATACCTGCCCAGCGTAAAACCGTTTCCAGCAGCGGCGCCACACTCAGCAAAGAGTAAAGGCCCGCACCGATGGCTAAAAATAGCGCGATAAACCCCAGCGTGGCGCCGGTTACAAAAACAAGACCTTTAGTGATGGGGTAGTGCGTACCACTACTCAAACAAACGATGTTGACCGGCCCCGGCGAAATAGACGCGGCAAGCGCAAATGCGGCCATGGGTAAGGCTGTCGATGCTAATAAGACGCTCATTGTCATCCTCCTCGGTGGTGACAGGAGTTTGCAATGGCAACGGCTGGCGGTATTGCACAAAATTGAGGTCGTTGCTTAAAGCGTTGCCCTGCTAATGCCCAAACACCGACCAGCCGGTGCGCTGCACAAACATTTCGAGCGCCTGGGTGCCCAACAAACTATTGCCGTAGGCATCTAGCCCCGGCGACCAAACAGCTATGGAGCCATGGCCGGGTGCAATTGCCAGAATGCCGCCGCCCACGCCGCTTTTGCCAGGCAGGCCGACGCGAAAAGCGAACTCCCCCGAGGCATCGTAGTGCCCGCACATCATCATTAGCGAGTTGATACGACGTGCCCGCTGGGGGGCTACCACGCGAATGCCACTGGGTTTGTTGATACCATCCGAGGCCAAAAACAGCCCGGCATGGGCCAACTGCTCACAGCTCATGGCGATGGCGCACTGGTGAAAATAGGTGCCTAGCACCTTATCGACATCATGGCGCAGGCGGCCAAAGGCTTTCATAAAGTGAGCCAACGAGGCGTTGCGGTCGCGGTGGGCCATTTCTGAAGCGGCCACTGCGTGGTCGAAGTAAATGCTGTCGTCATTGGCGATATAGCGCACAAAGCTAAGAATCTCGCCCAGCGTCTCTTTGGGCTCGTGGCCCATCATGATCGCATCGACCACCGCAATGGCCCCGGCATTGATAAAGGGGTTACGCGGTTTGCCGCTTTCATGCTCTAGTTGCACGATTGAGTTAAAAGGGTCTCCTGAGGGCTCGCGGCCTACTTTTGACCACAGCGAATCACCCACTTGCCCTAGTGCAATGGTCAGCGTAAATACTTTAGAGATACTCTGAATCGAGAAGGGCGTGGTACCACAACCTGCCGAATAAACGTTGCCATCCACGGTGGCGAGCGAAATAGCAAATTGCTGTGGGTCAACATGGCCAAGCTCGGGAATATAGTCTGCGACCTTACCGCGTTCTTCGGCGTTTGCCATGGCGGCTGCAATGTCATTGATCAAGTCTTGCATGGGCGTATCGTGTACCGTCAATGGAGGCGGGGCATTACCCTAGCGAAAACTGGTGGAAATGTCTGTTAAACATAACGTCTCTTTTAAACATAAACGGTCTTATCACCTGCCAGTGCGCAAGATTCGGGTCGGCAACTCGCCCGTGAAGGCTTAGGCTGAAAGGAACTGAGCAGCCCCGCTAGAGAGATAACCCAATGAATGACTATGAGCGTATCGAAAAAGCCATGGCCTATATGGTGGCTCATGCGGCGGAACAGCCCAATCTGGAAACGGTGGCTGCTCATGTTCATTTGAGTGCCTTTCACTTCCAGCGGCTGTTTTGCCGCTATGCGGGGATTAGCCCCAAACGCTTTTTACAGGCGCTCACCTTAGAGCGCAGCAAGCAGTTAATGCATTCGTCCACTTCTTTGTTGGATATCGCCCATACCCTTGGGCTTAGCGGTGGCTCAAGGCTTTACGACCACTTTGTTCAGTTAGAGGCGGTCACGCCCGGCGAGTATAAGCGCCAGGGGGAAGGAGTGGAGATCGCTTACGGTGTTCACGAAACACCCTTAGGTCGCCTATTCGTCGCGGTAACCCCCCGGGGTATTTGTCGAATGGGGTTTGTCGATACGACTAATTCTGAGGAGTTACTGGCAAGGTTGGCCAAAGAGTGGCCGCACAGCACCTTTCAACATAGTCCTGAGGCCACCCGCTACGCGGTGGAGAGGCTGTTTATTCAGCCCGAAGAGGGGGCTACCGCTGTCTCGCTACACGTAACCGGCACCAACTTCCAAATAGCGGTTTGGCGAGCGCTGCTAACGATTCCCGAGGGGCAATTTGCCAGCTATTCCCATATTGCCCAGGCGCTGGGGGCACCTAAATCGTCCCGAGCAGTGGGCAATGCGGTGGGCGCTAATCCCATCGCGCTATGGATCCCCTGCCATCGGGTAATTCAACAAAGCGGCGCCCTCGGTGGTTACCGCTGGGGATTAGAAAAAAAGCAGATGGTACAAGCCTGGGAGCTGGCGCTGGCTAACACAGACAAAACAGCGCTCGCTCCCAGTCTAACGACCTAATCAATCAACCCATTAGCATCATAAAACGGGAAAGGGCCTGGGTAGTGCTCGATAAACCCTTGGTGAGTCACCATGCCGTTAGTTGCCGACCACTGGTGTAGCAGGTAACCGGGGGGCTCTAGCTGAAAGCTGGAGGGGCCGTCTGGGGTGAGATCCAAACTCACCTGATGGGAAACCCCAGGGCAGCTAATCGCCAGGGTGTTCGCAAAGCGCGCTTGGATCGAACGGTGCAGATGACTGCAGAGCACGCGCTCGACCTGGGCATGTTTGCCAATGATGTCGGCTAGCGCGTCTGGTCGCTTCAGCGGCTGGCGATCCATATGGTCGATGCCACTAACAAAAGGGTGGTGATGCACCATGACGAGAGTCGGTTTTTCGGGCTGCTCTGCCAGCGTAGTGTCTAGCCACTGCAGACTTTCATCGCTTAACTCTCCGTGGGGGGTGCCGGGCACCGATGAGTCGAGCCCTACAATGCGTACCGGGTAGTCTTCCAACACCCACTGTAAATAGTCGCGGTGCTGAAACAGATAACGGTGCTCGGGAAAGGCGGCGCGCAGATGTTCGCGGTCATCATGATTGCCAGGGATCAAGTACACGGGCAGCGTTAATTCAGCCAGGATCTGCTTAAAGGTGGCGTACTCGTCAGGATGGCCAAAATCAACCAAATCACCGCTAATCAGCACCAGGTCGGGCCGCGGCGCTAGCTGATTGAGCGTGGTGATTGCTTCACGCAGCGCATTGGCGGTATCTACCTGGCGGTAAGAGAGCTTCCCGCCCGCCTTGATATGCGGATCGCTAATCTGGGCGATAAGACATTGCTGGGCATGAGGGGCTTTCTGAATGTTTAAACCTTGATCAGCCATTGGCCATCTCCTTGGCATTAACAGGGGGAGTGGGCTTATCTGGATGAAAAAGCACGCTAGAGTGAAGTGCCAAACCAATGGCAGTGCCGTTTGGCCAGCGCTGACGGGAGGGTGCCTCAACCTGGAGTGGCGAAGCGCCGCCCGTGTCTACCATCAGGCGCTGGGTCTGGCCCAGGAAAATGCTTTGTACCACTTTCCCCTTTACATCGGCTTGGTCTACGGAAACCACCTGAATATCTTCTGGACGGCAGTAGACAGTGGATACTCCCTGCAAATGTGAGGCTCGGAGTCCACCTCCATGGACGACCAATCCTCCATCGGCGCGTGTGCTGATCACGTCCAGGCAATTAACCGCGCCAATAAAATCGGCCACAAAGGCGTTGGCCGGCTGATGATAGATCTCCTGGGGCGTGCCCAATTGCGCAATGCGTCCGGCTTGCATTACCGCGATGCGGTCACCCAAGGCCATCGCCTCGTCTTGATCGTGGGTGACGTAGACCGCCGTGGTGCCCAATTCACGTAGCAGTTGGCCAATCTCGATGCGTAAGCGGTCGCGCAGTTTGGCGTCTAGAGCTGCTAACGGCTCATCAAACAGCAGCACCTTGGGGCGAACAGCAATCGCACGGGCGAGAGCGACGCGCTGCTTTTGCCCACCCGAAAGGGCATCGATGCGCCGCTCCCCAAAGCCTTGTAGGTCGACCATGCGCATGACTTCATCAAGCCGATGGGCGATCTCGGCACGCGGCAAACGCTGTATTTTCAAGCCGTAGGCAATATTGTCGGCGACGCTCATGTTGGGAAATAGCGCGTAGTTTTGAAACACCATTCCCACGTCGCGCTTCTCAATCGGCAGAGCGGTGACATCACGCTCGCCAAACAGCACTTGCCCGCCTTTGTCGGGGCTTTCCAGGCCGCTAATAATGCGCAGGGTGGTGGTTTTGCCGCAGCCGGAAGGGCCCAGCAGTACCAGGGTTTCGCCCGCATTAACCTGCAGATCAAGCGGCTGTAGCGCTGTATTGCCGCCAGCAAAGGTGCGGCTGCATTGGTTGAGCGTAATGCTGACAGATGAACTCATCACGGATCTCTACTTAAGTGTTGAATGCTGTACCTGGGAAACCGCTTAGCGGCGCTGCTCGGTGAGTCGGCCCGCCCACTGAATCGCCACTAGCAAGGGCACCACCATTACCAGAAATATCAGCGTGTAGGCTGAGCCTATTTCCAGGCGCATCGAGGCGTAGCTGTCGGCTAAGCCGACCGGTAGCGTTTTGGTTAATGGGGTATGCAGCATCCAGGTAATGTTGAACTCACCGATCGATAAGGTGACCACCATTAGCGCTCCCGCCAAAATGCCGCTCATACAGTTGGGGATGACCACCCCGAAAAAGCGTTGCCTAAAGCTGGCGCCTAAGCTGGCGGCGGCTTCTTCCAGTTGGGGAAGCTTGGCGGTCTGCATCACGGAGAGCACCGCGCGCACCATAAAGGGCAAGGTAAACAGCACATGGCCGACAAGAATAAATAGCCAACTGCCGCGAAATTCACGATAGCTGCCATAGGCGAGCAGTAGGGCAAGCGCGGTGGCCAGCCCGGGTACGGCAACCGGTAGCAGCAGGAGTTCTTCAAGCGCATTGGCCCAGCGGCGACGGCTGCGCAGCAGGCCATAGGCGGCGGGTACGCCAATCAGGATAGTGATCAGTAAACAGGCGAGCGCCAGTTTAATCGACAGCCAGATGGTATCGGCGTAGAGCTGCCACACCTCATTCACCCAGCGCAGGGTCAGACCGCTCTCAAGGCCGACAAAGTAGTTTTCGGTCAGCCCTGCCATGACCGACATCGCGACGGGCACGATCATAAATAAGCACACCAGCAGTGTGAAGCTCAGTTGGAGCGTGAAACGTAGACGCGATTTCATACCGAAGCCCCCAGGTTGCCGCCTGCCAGCCTGCGGGCAAGGCTTAATGCCATCCAGGTGATCACGCCCAATACCACTGATAGCGCGGCTGCCATGGCGAAGTTAGCGTAGTTGGTGAATTCGCCGTAGATATTGAGTGGCAGGATGCTTAAGCGTGTGCCCAGGGTAAACGCCGTACCAAAGGCGCCCATACTGGTGGCAAAGCAGATGGCACCGGTTGAGAGCAGCGCGGGCGCAATACCGGGTACGATAACGTCTTTGGTGACCTGCCAGGTGTTAGCGCCTAACGAACGGGCTGCCTCTTCAAGACTTCTGTCCAGATTGTCGCAGGCTGCCATCACCGTGGTAATGACGCGAGGAATCGAGAAGTAGAGGTAGCCAAGAAAGAGCCCGGCCAGTGAATAGGCAAACATCCAGCGCTCGCCAAACAGCCACAGGCTGGCCTGCGCCAAGGCACCTTGACGCCCTCCCAGCATGATAACCAAAAAGCCCACCACCACACCTGGAAAAGCCAGCGGAAAGGTGAGGATCGCCACGAGTATGGACTTGCCAAAAAAACGCTGACGGGCGAGAAAAAATCCGGCAACGCCCGCAATGGCAACCGCTACCAGTGACACTACCAGCGAAAGACCAACGGTGGTCGCCAGGCTGATTAAGTACTGACGATGGGTAAGAATAGTCAGGTAAGCGCTAATACCGCTGCTTGGATCAGCCTCGGCGCCCATCATGATCAGACGCGAAAAAGGCAGTAGCCAAAAGGCGCAGAAAATCACCAGGGCAGGCAGTAAGGCGAACAGCGCGATAAAGCGTTTACGCCGGGCTGGGCCTACCATCGTCGATGGTCGACTTAGGTAAGAAGCAGCCCCGGAGGGCTGCTTGGATGCCGCTGTCATGATTAACGAACCTCCGACAGATACCGCTCAGAGAAGCTACGTTGAGCAGCCGCCATAGCGGGGTAGTCGAGTGCTTCGGCGCGGGCATACTCGCTATCGGGTAGAAAGACTTCGCGCGCTTCAGGGGAAATGGCGCTGGCGCGCACAGGGCGTAGGTACGCATCAGCCCATACCGCTTGGCCTTGATCAGAGAGCACGAAATCAAGCACTTGCTGACCGTTTTCGGGGTTAGGGCCGTCTTTCACCAGGCTCATAACATAAGGCACTACCACGCTGCCCTCTGCGGGAATCACAAACTCTACGTTGGCACCATCGCTATGGCGTGCGCGGTAAGCGTTGAAGTCGTAATCGAGAAGAATCGGGATCTCACCAGAAAGTACTCGAGCGTAGCTGGTTTGCTTGGGCACAATCGGGTCGTTTTCGGCGAGCTGATTGAAGTAGTCGATCGCCGGAGTGAAGTCATTAAGATCGCCACCCATGGCTAGGTTGACCGCCACAGCACCGACGTAGCCAACAAAGGCGCTGGCCGGGTCAAGGTAACCCACCATGCCGCGATACTCAGGCTTGAGCAGGTCTTCCCAGGACGTGGGCACCGGGGCGCCATCCAAGGCGTCGACGTTGACCATAAAACCAAGGGTGCCAGAGTGAATGGCAAACCAGTTACCTTCGGGGTCTTTTAGGCCTTCGGGTATCTCGTCCCAATGAGCAGGCTGGTAGGGCGTCACCACATCCTCTTCCATGGCTTGAATGCCGAAGGTCACCCCGTAGTAAACGACATCGGCCACCGGGCTACTGGCTTCGGCAACCAATTGGGCTAAGGATTGGCCGGAGTTTTTGTTGTCTTGCGGCACCCGAATGCCGGTCTCCTGTTCGATCAAACGCAGCTGAGTGCCCCAGTCCGCCCACTCTGGTGGGCAGTTGTAGCAGATTGCGTTGTCGCTTGACTGGGCAGTAGCAGCCCCTGACGCACTGATAACCGCCGTGGCCAGTAACGCTTGATAAAGACGCTTAAGGTTCATGCGTTTAAGACTCATACCGTGTTCCTCTAGGAAGTGCTTAACGTGGACTTACGGGATGTCGGGATTCCGACACTTTCGCCCTTACGCAACGCGTGGGGCAGGGGAGCGGGCATGCATTTTTCTCCCCGAATCATGGCTAGCAAGGTGTGAACAGCTGCGCGCCCAATGTCGGCGCGAGGCTGCTCAATGGTGCATAGAGATGGGTAGAGGTGTTTGCCTAAAGCAATGCCGTCAAAACCCATTACAGAGAGGTCGCCAGGCACGTTAAAACCTGCGCGTTGCAGTTCGCCCATCAGGCTGATGGCGAGCAGATCATTGGTACAGATCACCGCGCTGAGAGCCTCTGGCCCTTGCAGAGCAGGTGTTAGGCTTTTCAGGTCAGCTTGGGTATGGCGGGTTATCTCAACCAACGGGCGTGCGATCAGGCCTGCCTCGCCCATAGCGTGGCAGTAACCGTCAAAGCGCTGCTGGGCGCGGTCTGACTGCAGCAGCGGGCCAGCAACCATGCCAATTCGCTTATGGCCCAGGTTGATTAAATGGCGGGTGGCATCAGCGCTGGCGGCGCGGTTATCCACGCCGATGGAGGGGAAACCACTATTGCCGGGCGGGTTGTAGACCAGTAAGCAAGGCGTCTTTTCCAAACGCAGCTTCTCCAGCACGGCGCTGTTATCCGCTTCAGCCACGGTAAGCACCAAGCCGTCCACGCGCTGGCGCAGCATCTCCTCAACAATGTCACCCTCGCGGCTGGGCGAGTAGTCACTGGTGGTAACGATGAGAGAGTAACCAGCCGCTCTGGCTGCTACTTCCATAGCTTGTAGCTGCTCGGCAAACACCGGGTTATCGAGACTGGGCACCATCACGCCAATCATCTGGGTGGCTTGCGAGCGCAGCTGCTGTGCGACTTTATTAGGCCTAAACGCCAGCTGCTGGGCAGCGTTAAAAACTTTTTCACGCGTCGCTGGGCGTACCAAATCGGGGCTTGAAAAAGCCCGTGCTGCGGTTGCCCGGGAAACCCCGGCGAGTTTGGCCACACTGAGTAAATCTGCCATGGGAATACCTGTTATTAATACAATGAGATCGATCTCATTTATCAGGTATCAGCCTAAAGACGGCATATGACGAATTGATGGCGATAAAAAGTATTTTTGATTATTAAAGGAATTAGGGTGCTTGAGCGGAGACTGAACACATTGCGCCACTTAGCGCCGCCCGCTAAAGTCTTGCTCTTGTTCACCTGGGCGAGACCACTTTATGGCCACACTGATGATTCAAGGCACCACCTCGGATGCGGGTAAAAGCACCGTGGTGGCAGCCCTTTGCCGCGCGCTGGCAAGGCGTGGGATATCAGTGGCGCCGTTTAAACCCCAGAACATGGCGCTGAATAGCGCCGTGACTGAGGACGGCGGCGAGATTGGCCGTTCCACTGCGTTACAGGCCCAAGCCTGCAATTTGGCACCCCACAGCGATATGAATCCGGTACTGCTAAAGCCGGAAACCGACCGCGGTGCCCAGGTGATTCTGCGCGGCAAGGTATACGGCCATATGGACGCGCTGGATTACCATGCCTTTAAACGTACCGCTCAAGAGAGCGTAATGGCCGCGTGGCATGCGTTAGAAAGCCGCTTTGATGTGATTATTGCCGAAGGCGCGGGCAGCCCGGCTGAAATCAATTTGCGTAAAGGCGATATCGCCAATATGGGCTTTGCCGAAGCGGCTGACTGCCCAGTATTACTCGTCGGTGATATTGATCGCGGTGGGGTCTTCGCCCAATTGGTGGGTACGCTGGCGCTGTTGAGCGAGAGCGAACAGGCGCGCACTAAGGGCTTTATTATCAATCGCTTTCGGGGTGATATAGCGCTGTTGGAGCCAGGTCTTGAGTGGTTGGAAGAACGTACTGGAAAACCGGTATTCGGCACGCTGCCTTATCTGAAGGGGCTGGTACTCGATGCAGAAGACAGCATTGGTTTAACTCACGCCGACAAAGCCAGCCAGACGCTCAAGGTGATCGTGCCCGCGCTACCGCGTATTAGTAACCACACCGATTTTGACCCCCTGCGGTTACATCCCCAGGTCTCGTTGTCGTTTATCGGGGCCGACCAGCCGATTCCTGCCGCCGATGTGATTATGTTGCCCGGCAGTAAAAGTACCGCAAGCGACCTTGAATGGCTGAAACGCCAGGGCTGGGATATCGCCATTCAGCGTCATCTGCGCTATGGCGGCAAGGTGCTGGGTATTTGCGGTGGCTTCCAAATGCTGGGCGAGTGGGTAGATGACCCGGAGGGCTTGGAGGGAAAACCTGAAAAGGTAGCGGGGTTAGGACTGCTTCCCCTGACCACGCGCATGGTGGCGGGTAAGCAACTGCGCAATGTGAGTGGTTTAACGGTGGCGGAGGGTGCTACCGTTACCGGCTATGAGATCCATAACGGCGTAAGCGATGGAGCTGCGCTTAGTTCGCCGCTATTTGAAATAGACGGACGTCCAGAAGGCGCCGTTAGCAAAGATGGCCAAATTATCGGCACCTACCTGCATGGGTTGTTTGACCACCCCGAAGCCTGCCAAGCGCTGTTAAAACAGCTGGGCCTCGTGAATGGGGAGCAAAGTGATTACCAAGCCCACCGAGAGCGTGAGCTTGACCGTTTAGCCGATATGCTGGAAGCCCACATCGATATTGACGCGGTTATTGCTCTGATTGAAGCTGGCGCTTCGCCATCACCGTGATTTCAATACTGCTTCCGCCGTAGAGGTTAGGGGATTCGGTGCAGGTGCGGGCAGGGTAGCGGCCAGGTTCAAAGTACTCCGCGTAAACAGTGTCCATGTCTTGGATAGCGTGTAGATCCGTGAGGTGGATATCTACCCGCACTATATCCGCTAAGCTGCCGCCTTCCATTTCAAGCATGCGCGAGAGTGCGCGCATCACAAGGCGAGTCTCCTCTTTAACGTCGCCCCGGGCTGCGTGGCCGTTAGATAGATCGCCAACGGTTAGTCCTGAAATAAACACATAGTGATCATCGACTACCATGTGGCTACCAGGGAAGCTTGGTGTGGGCAGAGTAGGGTCATTCATAAAGGTGGGCATACTAGCTCCTTCTAAGTGATGTTCACGCTTACAGTTCTCTTCGACAGATCGTTAACAGTAGTGTTCAGTATCAGTAAAAATGAATGGATCTCGCGGTGAAACATGTCGCGCTGTCAAAACGGTGATGTTTGCTCTAGGCTTGCGGTTTTTTAGTCGCTGAGGATGATTCAAATGAAGGTCGTACACGTTAACGCAGAGGCCCAGCGCAACGCCTGTTTGGCGCGATTATGCGCTGAGGTCTACGGGCAAGACGCCGGTCTGACGCCGCTGGTCGTGTTTACCGGCACCTGCAGTGTTTTTTTCCCCCAAGAAGCAGCGCGGCTGTTTGCTGCCGTTGATGGGCAGGGTAAACCTCAAGCGCTGGCACTGCTAGTGCTGGACGAGGAAGGCGAGGGCATGACGGTGACCCACGCCTGCGCGCTTGACCAGGCAGATGCTCAGCAGCGGTTAATCAGCGAACTTACTCTGAAAGCGCCGCTACGTGTCGAAGTGGATAACGCCGAACAAGAAGCGTTCTATCAAAAAAGTGGCATTAAGCGCTGGTTTGGCGGGGTGGATGGAAAGCGTATTGGCTTGGGCGCTCGCCACCCTGCCAAGAGTATTCGCGATTTAGCGCCTACCCTGGTATTGGATGAAGCGCTTATCCTGCGTCGCTTTAAACATGACCCTAAGGCGTTTGAGGCTGCCAAGCAGGCCTTTTTGAAGGGTTTAAACGATTTCCCGCAGTCGCTTTAATAGCCCTTAGGAAACGCTGCGTTCCAGTTTGTGCAACCAAGTTGCACGTTGTTGCCATGTTATTTACGTGTTGCCCCGATAAAATAAGCATCACGACTAGCTTATTAAAAGAAGGGAGAAGCTGCATGGCATTACCGATAATGGATAACAGTCAACGTTACGGTGCGATTAGCCGCTTGTTGCACTGGGGGATGGCGCTACTGTTTGCTTGGCAGTTTACGAGTGCCACGGCGCACTGGCTTTTTCCGGACACACCCTTTGAAGAGTTCTTCTGGGGAACCCATTACCCAGTGGGTGTATTGCTACTGACCTTAGTCGTACTGAGAACGATATGGGCGTTAGCCAATGCGTCGCGTCGCCCGCCATCGGTGAGCGTTATGGCAAAACTGGGCCATCTTGCACTCTATGGCTTGATGATCGCAATTCCGACGATTGCGCTTATTCGTCAGTACGGTTCGGGCCGTTCGCTTGAGGTGTTTGGAATTAATCTGATGTCAGGTTTTGAGGGCGAGGAGATCACCTGGATGACGGATCTCGGCGGTTTGCTCCATGGTGAGCTGGGCTGGACACTGCTAGCGCTGATAGTAGGGCACATCGTGATGGCCATTTTGCATCGCAAGCTGACTCACCACGACGTGCTGACGCGCATGGCTAGATAATAGCCGGATAATTAGACTACTTCTTTGCTAGCTCGCGCATGGCGGTTTCCAAGCCCTCCATGGTCATGGGGTACATGCGGTCATCGATGATCTCGCGGATCAGTTGGGTCGAGTAAGTGTACTCCCAGGCACGGGGCGGCATAGGGTTAAGCCACGCCAGGCGAGGAAACTTTTCGCATAAACGCTTAAGCCACACGCCGCCCGCTTCGTCGTTAAAGTGCTCTACGCTGCCGCCGGGGTGGGTGACCTCATAAGGCGACATGGCCGCGTCACCGACAATTACTACCTGGTAATCCGCGCCGTAGGTGTGCAAAACATCCATGGTCGGAATCCGCTCGTTACCCCGACGCATATTGTTTCGCCAAACCCCCTCGTAAAGGCAGTTATGGAAGTAGTAGTGCTCCAGATGCTTGAACTCTGAGCGGGCGGCAGAGAACAGCTCTTCGCAGACGCGAATATGGTCATCCATCGAGCCGCCCACATCCAAAAACAGCAGCACCTTTACGGCGTTATGGCGCTCTGGGCGCATCTGCACGTTGAGTAGCCCGGCGTCCTTGGCGGTTTCGCGGATGGTGCTATCCACGTCAAACTCATCTAACGCCCCTTGGCGGGCAAACTTGCGCAGGCGACGCAGCGCCATTTTGATGTTTCGGGTGCCCAATTCCAGAGAATCATCGTAATCGCGGAAGCGACGCTCGTCCCAGACCTTGGTGGCGCGGCGGTGGCGCGAGCCATCCTGGCCAATGCGAATGCCCTCCGGGTTGTAGCCGTAGGCGCCAAAGGGGCTGGTGCCGCCGGTGCCGATCCACTTATTGCCGCCCGCGTGGCGCTCTTTTTGCTCCTCCAGGCGTTTTTTGAACGTCTCGATAAGCTCTTCGAGGCCGCCCAGTGATTCGATTTTGGCTTTCTCTTCATCCGTTAGCTGCTTCTCAAACTCCCGGCGTAGCCAGTCGTCAGGGATTAGCGCCTCAATGGCAGCGTCCATATCCTCAAGGCCTTTAAACCAGGCGGCAAAGGCGCGATCAAAACGGTCGAAGTGGCGTTCGTCTTTGACCATCACCGTGCGGGCCACCTGATAGAAGGCTTCCATATCGGCGAACACCACGCCGCGCTCCACCACGGCGTGGAGATCCAGCAGCTCGCGTAGCGATACCGGGACGCCCGCGCGCTTTAACGTCTCAAACAGGCCAATAAACATGGCTTAGCGGCCTGTGCCTTTCTGGCGACGGATCATAAACGCCAGACGTTCCAGCAGTTGAGTGTCCTGCTCGTTTTTGACCAAGGCGCCGGCCAGGGGCGGGAGCGCTTTGGCCGGGTCGCGGTTGTAGAGCGCCTCTTGAGCAATATTGTCAGCCATCAGTAGCTTGAGCCAGTCGACTAGTTCAGACGTAGACGGTTTTTTCTTCAGGCCTGGTGCTTTACGTAGCTCGAAAAACACCTCTAGGGCTTCGCTGACCAGCTTGGGCGCGATATCCGGGAAATGCACATCAACAATCGCCTGCATGGTCTCGCGGTCGGGGAACTCGATGTAGTGGAAAAAGCAGCGGCGTAGGAACGCATCCGGCAGCTCTTTTTCGTTGTTTGAGGTGATGATGATAATCGGGCGCTGTTCGGCGCGGATGGTTTCGCCGGTTTCGTAAACGTGAAACTCCATACGATCCAGCTCTTGAAGCAGGTCGTTGGGAAATTCGATATCGGCCTTGTCGATCTCGTCGATCAATAACACCACGCGCTTGTTGGCGGTAAAGGCTTCCCACAGCTTGCCGGGCTTGATGTAGTTGGCGACGTTCTCGACCCCTTCGACACCCAGCTGTGAATCGCGCAGGCGGCTGACGGCATCGTACTCGTACAGACCCTGGGCCGCCTTGGTGCTGGATTTGATATGCCAGGTAATCAACTGGGTATCGAGAGACTCGGCCAGTTCTTCAGCCAGCAGGGTTTTGCCGGTGCCCGGCTCGCCTTTGATCAACAGCGGCCGCTCGAGCACCACGGCAGCATTCACCGCCTGCTTAAGCGCATCGGTTGCGATATAGGAAGAAGTGGAATCAAACGCCATGGGAGGGCCTCGGCTTGTCGGAAGCGGGTTTATAAAAGGATAAACGGATTCAAACAAGTGTACGTGAGGGTCGCCTTCAAGGCCAATGGGTGGTCTAGCGTTATTGGTAAAGTTACACTTGCTTGAGTAACTTAGTGAGTCGGCAACTGTCATAGTTGCCATAATAGGGATAATGACAGCGTATAACGAGAGGTTACGCCATGCATGCCAACGTAAAGCAACTGCGTTTACAAACCAAGGCGCTCTTAGCGGCGACACAGCGTGGAGAAACCGTCGACATCACTTATCGCGGCAAGCCTTGTGCTCGGCTGGTGGGTCTCGATGAGAGCGGTCTGGAAACACGTCCAGCCCGTAACCCTGCCTTCGGGTTATGGGCTGATCAGGACTCCTCGGACGGCAATGATGTTGAGTCACAGATGCGGCGACTACGAGCGCCGCGTACGTTCGAGGTGGGTGAATAATGCTAGTAGACACCGACGTACTGATCTGGAATTTGCGCGGTAATACTGCGGCGGCGGAACGCCTGGATGATCTACCGGGCTTTTCGCTATCCGCAGTGAGTTATATGGAGTTGGTGCAGGGCATGCGCAACAAGCAGGAACTCAATCAACTGCGTCAAGCGCTGCATTATTGGCAAGCAAAAATAGTCCATTTGGACGAAGGCACCTCGTCGCGTGCCACCTTCCTGGTCGAAAGTTATGCGCTTAGCCATAACATGCAAATGGCGGATGCGCTCATTGCCGCGAAGGCTATGGAGCTGGGCGTGCCCTTGCTAACCGCCAATGATCGACATTACCGGCATATCGATGGTTTGGCGTTAGATATCTTTCGTCCAGATTAAATGGCTCAACTCCTCTCTAGCACTCTCTGTTACCCCTGCCAATTCGGCGGCATTATGCCCTGACGCTGCATTTGCCGGTAGATCGTGGGTCGAGAAACCCCCAGCGCGCGTGCCACGGCACTTATGTTCCAGTGCTGTGACTTAAGCATTTCCAGCAATGTGTGATCGGTGTTGCCATGAGCGTCCGCAGGCTTGTGGGGGCTCTGCTGGGTAATGCGTTGGCTAAGGCACTGCTCGGGTAGGTCATGAACGGTGATTTCATCGCTTTCCGAGGTGGCCAGTGCAAAGGCCAGCGCATTCTTTAGCTGGCGGATATTACCGGGCCAAGCATAGGCGAGCAGGGCGCTGATGGCGTCGGCCCGCAGTCGGGGAGATTGGCTGGAGGCGCGCTCTTTAATGATGTCGTCAAATACGCGGCGGATAACGTAGAGCTTATCGGCGCGGTCGCGTAGCGCGGGCAGGCGAAGTTGGGCCCCGTTTAGGCGGTAATAGAGATCTTCGCGGAACTCGCCCTGCTGGATCATCGCATCGATATTGCGATGAGTGGCGGTAATCACCCGGATATCAACCTTTTCAGGCTTATTGGCACCCAATGGCATCACTTCTCGCTCGGCCAGTACGCGCAGCAGGCGGGTTTGCAGGGCTAGCGGCATATCGCCGATTTCATCTAAAAACAGCGTGCCGCCATGGGCTTGGGGAATCAGCCCGCGCATGCCTTTGGCGCGGCCACCGGTAAAGGCGCCGGCTTCATAGCCAAACAGCTCGCTTTCGATCAGCGCTTCGGGAATGGCGGCACAGTTTACCGCGATAAAGGGGCCCTTAGATCGGTTGCCGCTGTCATGCAAGGCACGGGCAACCACCTCTTTGCCGGTGCCGGTTTCTCCGCTAATCAGCACATTAACGCTGGCTTCATTGCGCAGTCGTTCAGCCAGTTTCTGCACTTTGCGCATGGCGGGGTCGTCGGCACCGAGGCGTACCAGTGGTTCCGGCAGGCTGGAGGCGAGCGGTTGTGCTTGCTGAGCAGGGCGCGGGCGGCGGGGCTCCAGCAGGCTAATAAAGTAAATCGTGTTGTCGACCCTGGCACGAAAAGCACGCAATTGATCGTCGGTGGCACTGTTAATGCTGAGCACATCGGCGATCTCGCACTCGAATAGCTCCCCCAGCATTGGGGTGTGATGGTCTGACCAGGGTGGCCAACGGCGCTGGTGTTCACTTATCAGATCACGACCCACTGCGTTGGCGGCAATCATTTGCCCGTTCTCTTCAATGGCGATGAGTCCGCGCCCGTTTACATGCACAAACTCACGCGAGGTATCCAGCCGCACCATCAGGCAGTCACGGTAGCGCTGGAGAAAATAGGCGTCCTCAATCATGCGCGCGTAGAGCGTTACCAGCGAGAGGCTAAAGTTTTGGCTCTCATGCTGGGTAGGTGATTGCAGTGCGGAGATGTCCAGCACGGCCATGACGTTGCCTTGTGGGTCGGCGATGGGTGCCGCGGTGCAAGTAAGCGAAATATGCGAGGCGTCGAAGTGCTCCTGGCGGTGGCAAATGATTGCTTGTCGGTCATGCAGGCAGGTGCCTACTGCACAGGTGCCTGCAAAGCGTTCGTCCCAGTCAGCGCCGAGATAAAGGCCTGCTTTGCGCAGTTGCTGGTCTTGATTGGGATCGCCACGAAACTCGACGGTTATCCCGCGGTGGTCGGTGAGTAGCAGCACATAGCCTAGCTGGGCGATTTGCTGATAGAGCTGGTCAACCCCGGCTCTTGCCACGTGCAGTAGTTCATCCACAGATTCCCGGTGCTCAATCAGGATTTGCTGGGGCACCACCCGCGCTGGGCGTGGCTGGGTGGGATCGAGCTGATACTCGTTGAGGCAACGCAGCCAGGAGCGCCGAATGGTCGGCTGGGCCGGTAGCTGCGGAACTTCCAGGCCTTCGCCGAGCTGGAAAATATGCTCAATATGCTGGCGCTGGACGGATTGCAGCCGTGCAGGCAGAGGCGATTGAGTAGGCATGGCGTGGTTCACCGTAGGGATTGTTATTGTCCTTCCAGCCTATGCGCTCTGGCGTGGGTGTCAACGCAGCGCTATTACGCCGTTAGTCGTGCGTTACACCTGTAACACCTGGCTGTAAACAGTGTGACAGGTGTACGTCCTCTTACTACGTATTATCGCCGCTTCGCTTTATTAAATAATATTATTTTTCAGTTAGTTATTTAAGTTGTATGCGTTTTGGCACGACGGGTGCTTAGGGTTGGGTGTCTCACAAGCAATTCTACAATAACAAACCATGGAGTTCTCGCTATGTCCGAGATATCGGCACAAACCCAGAAAACCGCCACGGCCACTGTTCAAGGGTGGCTGAGTGATTTTGATAACGCGCTGCAAACCCAAGATATTCAGCGTGTCTTGTCGCTATTTAATGAGGAGTGCTACTGGCGCGACTTTGTAACCTTTACCTGGAATTTAAAAACCTGTGAGGGAAAAGATGCTATTCAGGCCATGCTCAATGCCACCCTGGAGAACGTGCGTCCTACGAACTGGCAGCTAGAAGGCGAAGCTACCCAGAACGGCGATACCAGTGAGGCGTGGTTTACCTTTGAGACAGCGGTCGCCTGCGGCAAAGGCTACCTGCGCCTTAAAGACGGCAAATGCTGGACGCTGTTAACCACCATGCAGGCATTGCACGACTTCCCCGAGCCGCGTAATCACAACCGCCCAAAAGGTGCCGAGCATGGGGCCAACAAACAGCGTGAAACCTGGTTAGAGTTACGGGAGCGCGAAGAAGCAGAGCTTGGCTATACCCAACAGCCTTACTGCGTGATCATCGGCGGAGGCCAAGGTGGGATTGGCCTTGGGGCGCGGCTGAAGCAGATGGGTGTGCCAACCATTATTATCGAGCGCAACGAGCGCGCCGGGGACTCCTGGCGCAAGCGTTACAAATCCCTCTGCTTGCACGACCCGGTGTGGTACGACCACCTTCCCTATATTCCTTTCCCAGAAAACTGGCCGGTGTTTGCGCCTAAAGACAAGGTGGGCGATTGGCTGGAAATGTACACAAAGGTGATGGAGCTCAATTATTGGAGCTCCACTGAGTGTCAGAATGCGCGCTATGACGACGCCGCAGGCGAGTGGGTGGTTAACGTCAAGCGCAACGGCGAAGCGATCACGCTACGCCCGAAACAGCTGGTAATGGCCACCGGGATGTCGGGTATGCCCAATGTGCCGTCATTTCCTGGTGCAGAGAGCTTCGCAGGCGAGCAACAGCATTCCAGCCAGCACCCAGGGCCGGATGCTTACGCGGGCAAGAAGTGCGTGATTGTAGGCTCGAATAACTCTGCTCACGATATTGCCGCGGCACTTTGGGAGCACGACGCCGATGTCACCATGCTGCAACGCTCATCCACCCATATCGTTAAGTCGGATTCGCTGATGGAGGAAGTGCTGGGGCCACTCTACTCCGAAGAGGCGGTGGCAAGTGGCTTAACCCACGACAAGGCTGATCTGATTTTTGCCTCGATTCCCTACAAGGTGCTGCCGGACTTTCAGCGCCCGGCGTTTGAGGCAATCAAACAGCGCGACGCCGAGTTCTATCAGAAGCTGGAAGACGCGGGTTTTATGCTCGATTTTGGTGACGACGACTCGGGTCTGTTCTTGAAGTACCTGCGTCGTGGCTCGGGTTATTACATCGATGTGGGCGCCTGTGATCTGGTCGCCAACGGCGATATCAAACTGCGCAGCGGCGTAGGCATTGAGCGCATCAATTCCCACTCCATCACCCTCACCGATGGCAGCGAGCTAGCGGCAGATTTGATCGTTTATGCGACTGGCTATGGCTCCATGAATGGCTGGGCGGCGCGGCTTATCTCTCAGGAAGTGGCGGATAAAGTCGGCAAGTGCTGGGGCCTGGGCTCTGACACCACCAAAGACCCTGGCCCCTGGGAGGGCGAGCTGCGCAATATGTGGAAACCCACCCAGCAAGAGGCGCTGTGGTTCCATGGCGGCAACCTGCACCAGTCGCGGCACTACTCACACTACTTGGCGCTGCAGTTAAAGGCACGGATGGAAGGGCTGGAAACGCCTGTCTACGGTCTGCAGCCGGTTCACCATACGTCTTAAAACAGGAAGGGTAACCCATGAGTCAGTCAAGCATGCAGGCAGCGGTATGGTATGCAGCAAAAGATTTACGCGTTGAGCAAGTGCCGGTTCCCACTATCAGCGACCCCCATGAAGTGAAGGTGAAAGTGGCTGCCTGTGGTATTTGCGGCAGTGATCTGCACGAGTATGCCGCCGGGCCCATTTTTATTCCGGTAGGTAAGCCGCACCCGATCAGTGGCGAGCAGGCGCCGATCATTATGGGCCATGAGTTCGCTGGTGAAGTGGTCGAGGTCGGCGATAAGGTGACGCGAGTGAAAGTGGGCGACCGCGTGGCGATTGAGCCGATTCTCTCGCCCAACAAAGATGGCGCTTACCAGATGGAGCGCTATAACCTGACGCCCTTGCTTGGCTTTCATGGTCTATCCGGCGGTGGCGGTGGCTTTTCCGAGTTCACCGTGATGGGTGAGCATATGGTGCACAAGCTGCCGGATGATCTCAGCTTCGAGCAGGGCGCACTGGTCGAGCCCGCGGCGGTAGCGCTACATGCGGTGCGTCAAAGCTGCCTGAAAGCAGGGGATAGTGCGGCCGTGTTTGGTGCTGGGCCGATTGGCTTGATGACCATTGAAGCGCTAAAAGCCGCAGGCGCTGCTCAAATATATGCTGTTGAGGTCGCGCCTTCACGGAAAGCCAAAGCTAAAGCGCTAGGTGCCACTGTGGTTGATCCGCAGCAAGAGGATGTTGTGGCGAAATTACAAGCCTTGAGCGGTGGTGGAGTGGACGTGGCGTTTGAAGTGACCGGCATTCCTACCGTGCTGAATCAGGCGCTGCACAGCACTCACGAAGGGGGCGAAGTGGTGGTGGTGAGTATTTGGGAAGGAGAGGCCAGCTTTCAGCCTAACGATTTAGTCATCAAAGAGCGCACCATGAAGGGCATTATTGCCTATCGACATGTTTACCCCGCGGTAATGGCGCTGATGCAACGAGGCTACTTCCGCGCCGAGGACATGGTCACTCAGCGTATTCCATTGGCGGATATCGTGGAGGAGGGCTTTGAGGCGCTGCTAAACGACAAAGCCCAAGTGAAAATCATCGTGACACCCCACCACTAATCTGAGGATTCCAAAGCGTAAACAAACGTATATGGTGCTTTGTGATGCAAAAAGACCGCAAAGTGCGCAATGCTGGTGCATTTTGTTTGCTGCAGTGCGTCGGAGGTTGATTCTAGAGAGGTGTTTTTTAATTAAATATTTGATTTTTAATGATATTTAAAAAAGTGGCACACAGATCGCTATATATATGGCAAAGGATGAGTGAATAGAGAGGCGCAATTAACCATCTGGCTTCTTTTCCTTCTTCATCCACGTTGCTACCGGCTGGTAGCAACAAACCGAGTGAGCTGGCGTGCTCCACCTGGTCCCCTTCGGGGGACTTTTTTTATGCCCGGATTTTATGCCTGAGTTTTATGCCAGAGCTTTAAGCATAGGAAAAACTATCAGGGTGCAGTTTCTTATAACAATATTTTACAAGAAATTTGGAAACAGTGTTCGTATACTATACTCTGTACAGGAAAGTTGGATAGCAAGTACCGCAATCCCCAAGCGCAAGGAACTGCGCGTTGCATAGAGGACGACCCTGATGAGTAATATGAAACTGATTTCTGCCGCTGTAATCACTGCTAGTTTCGCACTGGCCAGTTCAGCGGCTCTCGCTTACAACGCTGGTGACGCATTCGTCCGTGGCGGCGTTGCCCAAACGGATACGGGTTCAGGTAACGGTAACGTAGCAGGTGACTCACTAAGCGTTGATGAAGCTCGTGGATTAACCTACGGCGTGGGCTATCTGTTTACTGACAAAGTGGGCATTGAGCTCAATAGCTCCGAAGAATTTGAGCACGACTTGAGCGTCAGCGGTGTCGACGCGGGTAGCATTGATCGCTTACCGATCAATCTGCTGGTCAACTACTACCCGTTAGGCGGTTTAGATTCACGTGTACAGCCTTACGTGGGTGCTGGCCTTAACTACACGCACTTTTCCAGCGAGCCCAGTGGTCTGAGCGTCGATGAAAGCTATGGCGCTATCGGCCAAGTAGGCGTGGATCTGGCCGTTACTGATAACGTTATGCTCAATGGTTACGCAAGCTACGCTGACGTGAACGCAGATATCAACGTCGGTGGTGAAGTTGACATCGAACCCGTCACCATTGGCGGTGGAGTTACTTATCGCTTCTAAGCATTGCTACCCTTTAGCTTTGTTAAGACGTCTGAAATAGCACTACGCCCGGCCTTGAGCCGGGCGTAGTGCGTTGTAGAGAGGCGGTTAGCAAGACGTTATAGCGGGTTTACGGCGTTAAGTTATCAAAGCCGCTTTCTGTCACTGCGACGTTATCTTCGATACGAATACCGCCACAGGGGGCGAGTTGGTCGACCAACCGCCAGTTAATGGGCAGTGAGGTGCTGCGCAGCGGTTCGAGCAGCATGGCGATAAAATAGAGCCCAGGCTCAATGGTAACGACCATACCAGGGCGCAGCGTGCGCGTCAGCCGTAGCGCTGGGTGCTGCTCTGGCGCGGGGGCGGGTGTGCCATTCGGGTGGCGTAACCCGGCCACATCATGCACTTGAAGGCCCAGCGAGTGGCCCAGTCCATGAGGGCAAAATGCCCGGGTTACACCCTCGACAACCGCTTGTTCTGCGGTGCCTTTAAACAGATCATTAGCCACCAATATTTCACCCAGGTGGTGATGCATCTGTTCGTGGAGTGCTAAAAAGTTAACGCCTGGGGCTACGCCTTTGACTAACTCATCTTTCAGCCCATGCATGGCGGTGACCAGTTCGCTAAACGCGACGGGTGCATCAGGGCCAGAGTAGGTGCGGGTAATATCAGCGCAGTAACCGCGAAAGCGGCGACCCGCATCGACTAGCAGGCTATAGCGCTGTTTAGGTGCGTTCAGGTCGTAGTGTTGATAATGCAGCACGCCAGCATGCTCATTTAAACCAATAATATTTTGGTAAGGCACATTGGACTCGCGCTGGCGACTCGCTGCTAAGTACGCCAACTGAATATCCAACTCACCGGATGCGCCAATAAAGGCGGCCTGGGACGCCTGATGGCCCGCTATCGCTAAGCGATTGGCTTCACGGATACAGGCGATCTCATAGGGTGTTTTAAACAGCCGTAATTCATCAAGGGCATGGACTATTTGCTCAGGGTGATGCTCTGCTTTTAGCGCCTGCTGGATGTTGCTGGCAAGACGCTCAATATCGCCAATGACGGCGGCATTCCCCGAAAGCGGTGGGGTGGTTTTCTCGCTGCATAAGTGGATATCAAACGCGTCTACCCAGGGCTCTTCGGGAAGGTGAGTAGGCAAGTGCCAAAAATCGGCGGGCGCATACAAGTACAGCTGCGGGCGCTTTTCTGGCTGAATAATCAACCAGCTATGCTGCACATCAGCTAAACCCACCCAGTGCATAAAATGCCCGTAAGTTTGAAAAGGGGGCGCGTGGTCATCAGCAAAGTGTACGCTGGTATGACCACTGTAAATCGCCAGACTATCAAACCCGTGGTCGGTCAAAATATCCGAATAAGCATGCTGCAGGTGCGCTATATGCTCGCGTTGCAGGTTAAATAGGGTGGTTGACATACAAAACTGTGCCCTCTCTTAAGTAAGCATTTCTCAAATGCGGGTTCATACACGGGGCGGCGCAAGTTCGCTCCAGAGGCTATCCAGCTCCGCGTGGCGATGATTTTGATGACGGTATAGCCGTAGCTCCATAGGCACATCCCAGCGACTATCGCCCGCTCTTACCAGCGTGCCTTGAGCAAGCTCTGCTGCGACGTTGCGCTCTGGCAGCCAGCTCATGCCGTAGCCAAGTAGCACCAGCTCTTTAATACCCGCCGCGTAGAGATTTTCACTCTGCGCGGTTAAATAGGTGGTTTGGGGGAGCCTGGCTAGGTGTGCTTTCACCGCAGACCCCAACAACCCACGCTTGGGGTAGGCAAGCCACGGCAGTGGTTGATGGCGTGACCCAGGCAGCAGGGCGCGTGGTTCTCCCTCTGGGGTTAACCCAGTCACTGGAATCAGCCTTTCATGACCAATCACACGATAATTACAGGCGCTGGTGTCGATCTCCAGATCGCAGCGCCCAATCGGCCAGTAACAGATAGCCAGGTCGCACTCGGCACGCGCCAAGGCTTGAAAGTAGTCATTGGCCACCCAGCCGGTCGCCCGCAAATAGGGCTGTACGCGATCTTGCCACCCTGTCGCCGATAGCCACTCCGGAAAGAAGTGCGGCAACAGGCTTTGCGGTGCTGCGACCATGATGCGCCGCTGCTGGCCAGCGTTAATTTCGCGCACCCGGTCACGGGTCAGCCGCACCCGGTCGGTTACCTGTTCGCACAGGGTCAGAAACTCCTCCCCGGCCGGGGTGAGCGAAAGTGGCAGCGTTTGGCGATTAATCAGCGTTACGCCCATCTCCTCCTCGAGCAGTTTTATCCGCCGGGAGAAGGTGGGCTGGGTAACGTTTTGATCATCTGCTGCGCGTGAGAAGTGCCGCGTTCTGGCCAGGGCGATAAAGTCTTCTAGCCAGCGAATTTCCATGCTCTACCTCTCAGCACCTGGGGTCGCTGTGTCGAATATGACACCCGCTTCATAGGCGCCCCTCCTCAACAGCGTGGCACGCCACACGGGTTCCGTCATCCTGTGTTTGCAGCACGGGAATTTCTTGCTTACAGCGCGCATTGGCATGCGGGCAGCGGCCATGAAACACGCAGCCGCTAGGCAGGTTAACCGGGGTCGGTACTTCGCCGGTGAGACGGATATGCTGGGGCCGGTCATCCTTCAAGCGTGGAATCGCCGAGAGCAGCGCCTGGGTATAGGGGTGGCGGGGCTTCTCGAACAGTGTCGCGGTGGTGGCAACTTCACACACCGTGCCTAAGTACATCACCGCTACACGGGTGCCAAAATGCTCCACGACGGCTAGGTCGTGGGTAATGAACAGGTAGGTCAGATTGCGCTCTTGCTGTGCTTCCATCAGCAGGTTGAGTACCTGGGCTTGAATCGAGACATCCAGCGCAGAAATAGGCTCATCGGCAACGATAAACTCAGGGTCGACGGCCAAAGCGCGGGCAATGGCGATACGCTGACGCTGACCGCCTGAGAATTCGTGACCAAAGCGCTTGCCCCAGTCGGGGTCGATGCCCACCGAACGCATTACCTCTTCAACTTTTTGGAGAATCTGCGGCCGTTTCCAGTCAGGGTGGTGCAGGCGTAGCGGCTCTTCAAGTGTTTGCTGAATGGTCATGCGTGGGTTGAGCGACGCATAAGGGTTCTGGAAAATCATCTGCATCCGCTTGCGATACGGCAGCAGTTGGCGCGAGCTTAAGTTATCGATGCGCTTGCCGTCGTAGCGAATTTCACCCTCTGTTGGGGTCAGTAGCCCCATGACGGTACGCGCCACTGTGGACTTACCGCAGCCGGACTCGCCAACCACGCACAGGGCTTCGCCGCGCTTGATATCCAGATTCACACCATTAATGGCATGCACGTGCTCTTGGTGGCGAACCAGCTTGCCGCCCTTGAAGCGCAGCTGATCGAGGAAATCTCCAGAGAGCGAGAAGCGTTTTTTCAAGTCGCGAATCTGCAGCAGCGAATCAGCGCTCTCTTCGTTCTGACGGGGAGTAGAATTATGGCTTTCCGTTATGGCCTCAGCGTGCGCACTCATGAGGTTTCCTCCTTCAAACGGCGATCTTCGAGCATTTCAGCCACCATATGACACGCCACACGGCAGTTGCCGGATTCGACAAATTCAGGCACCTGCTGCGTACAGGCCGGGCGGGGCTGGCCATCGGCACGATTGATAAAATCGCAGCGCGGATGAAACGCGCAGCCGCTGGGCAGGTTAGAGAGTGACGGCATGCTGCCGCGAATCTGATTGAGCTTTTCACCCGGCGTTGCCATCTGCGGCAGGGCGTTGATCAACCCCTGGGTGTAAGGATGCTGCGGGTCGTTGATAATCTCCCGCGTTGGCCCTTGCTCAATGACTCGGCCAGCGTACATGACCAGCATGCGCTGGGTGACCTGGCTGACCACGCCCAGGTCGTGGGTGATCAGAATAAGCCCCACATTGTGCTGCTCGCAGAGGTCAAGCAGCAGCGCCATGATCTCGGCCTGAATGGTCACATCAAGCGCCGTAGTGGGCTCATCGGCAATGATAATATCCGGGTCGAGGAGCAGCGCAATGGCGATAATAATCCGCTGGCGCATACCGCCTGAAAGCTCGTGAGGGTACTGATCCAGACGCGTTTCAGGTGAAGGGATTTGCACCTGCTGGAGTTTGTCCAGGGCGATCGCACGAGCCTCTTTGGAGGAGATACGCCGGTGCGCTTTTAAGCACTCGACCATCTGCTCGCCAATGGAGAGCACCGGGTTCAGCGTCATCATTGGGTCTTGGAAGATCATCGAGACGCGGTTGCCACGTACCTTACGCAGGCCGCGCTCAGACATGCGGTTAAGCACCTGACCGTCAAACGTCACCGTGCCGCCGGCGATAAAGCCCGGTTTGGCAATCAAGTTGAGCAGCGAAAACGCGGCAACCGATTTGCCTGCGCCGGACTCACCGACAATACCCAGGCGCTCACCGCGCTCAAGGCTGAAACAGATATCGCGCAGGGCGTGTACTTCGCCCTGGCGCAGCGCAAAGCGTACATCGAGGTTGTTGACTTCAAGTAGTGCCATGGTGTCCTCAGCCTTTATAGAGTCGTGGGTTCATGACATCACGCAGCCAATCGCCGAGTAGATTGATCGACAGCACCAGCACCACCAGAACTGCGCCCGGGATCAAGGTGATCCACCAGGAGCCGGACTGGATGTAGTCAAAGCCCGATTTGATCAGTGAGCCAAGCGAGGGGTGGGTCTCTGGCATCCCCAGGCCCAGAAACGACAGCGCCGCTTCAGAGATAATCGCGTTGGCAATCTGCACGGTAGAGATAACGAAGATTGGAGACATGGTGTTAGGCAGCACGTGGCGGAACATAATCCGTTTGCTGCGTAGGCCCATCACGCGGGCGGCGTCAACGTACTCTTTGTTTTTTTCTGCCAGCACTGAGGCGCGCACGGTACGGGCATACTGGGGCCATTCGGCCAGGCCGATAATCAGGATCAGCATCATTACCGCGTACTGGCTATAGAAAGCGCTGCCCATGGTCGCTTTGACCAAAGCGCCCACCACGATAGCGACCATTAGTGTCGAGAAGGAGAGCTGAATGTCTGCCAGGCGCATCAATATCGTATCGACACGACCGCCCAGGTAGCCCGCCATTAGGCCAAAGGTGACCCCTATCAGCGCCTGTAAAATAACCGCACCGAAACCAATCAGCAGCGAGACACGGGTGCCATATAGCACAACTGACCACAAATCGCGCCCCTGGGCGTCGGTGCCCAAGGCGAAACGGTCATCGGCGCCATCAATCCAGAAGGGCGGCAGTTCAGATGACATAATGTCGATTTGAGAGAGGTCGTAAGGGTTCGTGGGCGCCAGCAGCGGTGAGGCAAAGGCAGCGATGACCATGCAAATAAACACGGCCAAGCAGAGCTGGGCGGTATAATCGCGTTTGAAGCTGTACCACATGTAGGAGTCGCGCAGACGTTCCCAGCGGCTGGGTGAAGCGCTCGCTTGGGTGGAATTGTTGGTGGTGCTCATGCGGGCTTCCCAGTCAGTTTAACGGTGGGGTTCACCAGACCGTAGATCAGATCCACAATCGTATTGGTGACCACAAAAATAACGCCGACAATCATCAGGTAGGTCACAATCAGCGGAATATCGGCGCGGTTTATAGCATCCAAAAACATCAAGCCCATGCCAGGCCATTGGAAAACGGTCTCGGTCAAAATGGTGTAGGCCACCATGGTGCCGATCTGCACGCCCCCCACGGTAATAACGGGCAGCATGGTGTTTTTGAGCGCGTGAACGAAATAAACCCGGCGCATAGAGATCCCTTTCGCGCGGGCATACTTCACGTACTCCGATTGCATGACTTCCATCATTTCGGCACGAATCAGGCGGATAAACAGCGGTAGCATAATCGAGGCCAATGAGACCGCCGGTAATACGAGATGCTGTAAACCGTTCCAAGTCGCCAGGTTGGTATCCCAGTGACCCACCACGTTAACGAGGTCATAGCCACGGCCGAAGGAAGGCATATTGCCTTCGGTGGAGAAGAAGTCGTTTAGCCATGCGCCCCAGCCGGTACTTTCTGGGAACAGCGTGACGGTGACGCCGATGGCGAAGATTTGAATCAGTACGATCGCGGTCAAGAACACCGGAATCGAAATGCCGACAATCGACACACCCATAAAAAGGCGTGAAATCGGTGAGCGCGGTTTGATGGCGCTATAGACCCCAATGGGGACTGAAAACAGCACAATAATCAGCGTCGCGGCAAATACCAGCTCCAGGGTGGCGGGTAAATGGCGAGCAATTACTTCTAACGCCGGTTCGCGATAAAAGTAGGAGTAGCCGAAATCGCCTTGAACGGCGTTTTTAGCAAAACGAACGTACTGCACCAGGAAGGGGTCATTGAGGCCTAAACGCTCGCGAATTGCTTCACGCTCGCTTTCCGGCACTGACTGGCCAACCATCTGCTGTACGGGGTCACCCAGGTTATCCTGAATGGCGAAGGCCAGCACGCTGATGACAAACATCACCAAAATTGCGTGCATCAGCCGCTTGATTAAAAAGGCAATCATGGCGTACGCCACCTATGTGAAGGGTTCATCAAAGGAAGTGGGGGCATGTTATGCAGAGTTCTCTCAGCCTAGAACCGCCATACAAAAGGCTTCGCCCCCTAAACGCTTAGGGAGCGAAGCATCCTTGCGGTTAATGCATAAGTGACTCTTTTGATTTAATGCAAGGCACTTAATCAGCGGTGTTAATGCTTAGTCATCGCTGCGATTAATCACTAAGTCACCCAGGTAGGGGAAGTCAATAGCGTTGACTATTGGCTCTGCTTCAACGCCGTCTGCCGCGGCATAAGCCAGGTTCTGCCAATGCAACATGATAAAACCAGTGTCTTCATAGAGCATCGCTTCGGCTTCACGCAGCATTTCATTGCGCTTTTCTAGGTCGGTTTCGCTATCCGCTTCGGTTACCAGTGCGTCGATCTCTTCGTTGCAGTAGCCACCGTAGTTGTACTGGCCAGCACCCGTCTCTTCATCAAAGCAGAAGGTTAGATACTGGAAGAAGTTAGCGGTATCTTCGGTATCCGCGTGCCAGCCGATCATCGCCATATCGGACTGGCGGGTATCGTATTCCGGCCAGTACTGCGCCAGGGGCATGGTACGCAGGTCAACGTCAATATTGATTTGCGCCAGCATGTTGGCGACCGCTTGGGCGATCTGGGCATCGTTAACGTAACGGTTATTAGGGGCAATCATTTCAACACTGAAGCCGTCTTCGTAGCCCGCCTCGGCCATTAGCTCTTTGGCGCGCTCAATGTCGTAGCGCGGCGTTAAGTCCGGGTTATGGCCTGAGTAACCCTCAGGTGAGAATTGCCCCGCTGGGTTAGCAAATCCACGCATTAAACGGTCGGCAATGGCTTCCTGATTAATCGCTAAATCAACCGCTTGGCGAACGCGGGCATCCTGGAAGGCTTCAACGCGATCTTCGTTCATCTGGAAGCCAATGATACGCGTGCCGTCAATCTCTATGAGATTAACGCCATCTGCTTCACTTACGCGATCCAAGTCATTGGGTGGTACGGCATCAATAAAATCGACGCCGCCGGAGAGCAGAGCAGCTACTCGTGAAGCGTTTTCAGCGATGGGCGTCAGCACGATGTCGGTAACGTTGCCTTCGCTTTCAGTATCCCAGTAATCTTCAAAGCGTTTGAAGTCAACGCGTACGCCTTGGCGGCGGTCGGTGACGATAAACGGGCCAGTACCGGAAACATTGCGCGAAGCATAGGAGTTGCCAGCTTTGACGATTTCAGCTTTGTCGCTGCCTTCGTCGGTTTCGCCGCTATAGAATTTGCTATCCATCGGGAAGATGTAGGTAGCTAGGTTGAGTAGCAGCGGGTAAGGTTCGCTGGTGACGATCTCAACGGTGTAGTCGTCAACGGCTTCGGCGCTGGCCACTGGCTCAAAAATAGCGCGATAGTCAGGGCTCTCTTTCAGACGCTCAATGGTCCAAACCACATCTTCGGCGGTGAATTCGTTGCCGGAGTGGAAGGTAACGCCTTCGCGCAAGGTCATGCGCATGGTGGTTTCGTCGACCTGTTCCCACTCGGTGGCTAAGCGCGGTTCAAACTCAAAATCTTTTGTCCAGCGTACCAGCGGGTCAAACGCTAGGTGAGAGAAGCGCAGCATGCCGCCAGAAAGCTGCTCATGGATATCGAGGGTTTCAGGGTCGGCAGCGTAGCCAATGCGTAGCGTTTCAGCGCTTGCGGCCATCGGCAGTAACGTTGTACCCGCAAACACTGCACCAATAACGGAAGCCAGTAAGGTTTTTTTGAGCGTCATTATCGTTCCCTTAGGTCATTGTTTATTGTTCGTTTTACCGCCGCTTTCTTGGCTAGAAGCAGCCTTCCCGCCAGGAAAGCGTCAGTAAAACAGACACGGTCAGTTGGTAAGCCTATTTACAACACAAGCGTACAACCTAGGCTTACAACATAGAGAGTGCCTATCGCGTCATACAATCGAAATAATGACAGGCATCATTCGTCTACTGAATGATGTGGCTAATAGCGGTATGCTCAAGGCTCCTCTTAAGACGAAAGTAGTAAGCCAAAAGCAACACATAATCGGACGGAAAATCTTATGTGGGAAAAAATTGGGATAGCATTAATGGGGTTTTGGCTACCTATCAATGGTTTTGCCACTGAGCCTATGGGGCAAAGTACCCTTGATCAAGGTGGCTCTGAGCGTGTAGCGCCTGAAATAGCAGGGTCTTTGGATGATGAGCTGCGGGAGTGGTTTATTTTAAGTCATGGTAATGACTCAAGTGCCTCCTTCGTAGAGCTAGGCGACGATATCAATATTGATATCACTGGTTCTGTTGACAACGAAACGTGGGAAGGCGAGGAGGCGCTCTCTATTAGCCTGACCGTGAACGAAGGGCAGTTGATCAATGCAGTGGTTATTTACTCAATAGGAAGTGCTATTTCTCCGCCGTTATTCACCTCTGAAGGCGGAGACGTGGCAGTAACGCTAACTCAATATGAGCGTTCCAGCCAAACGGTTCACGTGGCAGGGAAAATAGAGGGGGTACTGCTACTACAAGTCGAGCTAGGTGAACCGCCAAGCCAGGAAGAGGGCATTGAGATCGACGTAGCGTTCGATGTAGAGGCGCAAAAAGTAGAGTTCTAGGCATCCAGGTCGACGTTTGCCGACCTGGTGAAAAGACCTCAGTGGCTGTCTACCCCCAGCAAAAGCGCTTAACCGAACTGCTGATGCAGCCAGGCATTAATTGTATCAGATTCGTACATCCACTCTTCACGCCCATCGTCGTGGATGATTTTCAAGCAGGGCACTTTGACTTTGCCGCCCCCTTCCAATAGCGCCTGCTTATGCGCAGGATCAAGTTGAGCATCACGTACCTCAATGTTTAAACCCAGTCGCGCTATCTCTTTGCGCACCTTGATGCAGAAAGGGCAGGTGCGAAATTGGTACAGCGCAAGGTTCTGGCACGCCTGATCCACCTTGGCTTGCTCTTCAGGCGTTCGCTCTACTGACTTAGGTGTAGAGAGTTTCTCGGAAATCAGCATGACCGGGGCGAGCACCACGCGTAGACCACGAAAGAAATAGCGAATCAGAATGCGCATCGAAAGGCTCCTATGCTGAGATGTTGGCTTACATCAGCGTGACGAGTGGGAAGAAAGAGAGAGTCATCATTGATAAACAGTGGCCGCATCCTGCAACAACTCAAGGGATTTGTCACTTGAGTGGTGCTTTGTCAGCGTTTATGGCGATGAATAGATGAGCAAATTGCCTCAACATGCTAGGCTATTTGGCTATTTTTACGCCATTTTTTGGCTTTTAGTGAATTGGATTACGGGCGATTAACGGGGCGAGAGCCATGCATCTGCATATTATGGGTATCTGCGGCACCTTTATGGGTAGCCTGGCACTGCTGGCGCGTGAGATGGGGCACCAGGTGAGCGGCTCCGACCAGAATGTTTACCCACCTATGAGCACCCAGTTGGTTGATGCGGGAATCGCCTTGATGGAGGGCTACCACGCCGAGCATCTGTCGTCTGTATCGGGGCCTGTGCCGGATCTTGTCGTGGTGGGCAATGCCTTGTCACGGGGCAATGAAGAAGTTGAAGCGTTACTCAATAGCGGCCTGCCGTATACCTCGGGAGCGCAGTGGTTGGCAGAGCACGTGCTGCCCGGCCGACGCGTTATTGCCGTGGCGGGTACCCACGGTAAAACCACCACCGCCAGCGTATTAGCCTGGCTCTTAGAGAGTGCCGGTTTAGCACCGGGTTTTTTGATTGGCGGCGTGCCACGTAATTTTGGCGTGTCGGCGCGTTTAGGTGATCCACAGGCGCCGTTTGTCGTGGAAGCTGATGAGTATGACACGGCGTTCTTCGATAAACGTTCCAAGTTCGTGCACTACCGTCCGCATATCGCCATCCTCAACAACCTTGAATTTGACCACGCCGATATCTTCCCCGACTTGGCAGCCATTGAGCGCCAGTTCCATCATCTGGTGCGCACCGTGCCTGGCCATGGGCACTTATTAGTTGCTGATGAGCAGCCCGCCCTTGAGCGCGTGCTGAATCAGGGTGCCTGGACGCCGGTGGCGCATTTTGGCGACCAGGCCGGGAGCGAATGGCAGCTTGTACTAGAGCGCGCTGACGCCAGCCGCTTCCAGGTAATTTATAGCGGTGGCGAGCCTGGTCAGGATAGCCATTCTCAGAATAACAAGGGCCAGGAAGAAGATGGCGTCGTTGAGTGGCCGCTAACTGGCGAGCACAACGCGCGCAATGCCCTGGCAGCGCTGGCGGCGGCGCATTTGTGTGGGGTTGATCTAGCCCGTGGCTGTGCTGCGCTGGCGCGTTTTGAAACCCCCAGGAGACGCCAGGAAGTGCGTGGCGAGATTAATGGCATTCAGGTAATCGATGATTTCGCCCACCATCCCACAGCGATTGCCGCGACGCTCAAAGGGCTACGCGCAGCAACCACTAAAGGGCGCCTGCTGGCGGTCATTGAGCCGCGCTCAAACACCATGCGCTTAGGCGCGCTGCGCGAGCGGTTACTTGAGAGCGTGGCTGACGCTGATGGCGTGTTTTGGTTTCAGCCTGCCGGGCTTGACTGGTCGATGGACGAGCTGGTTGCCACGCAAGGGGCGCATGCCCAGCTGTTTAGCGATATTGATACGCTCGTGGCAGCAGTGGTCACTCAAGCGTCACCGTTGGATCGCATTGTGGTGATGTCCAACGGTGGCTTTGAGGGCGTGCATGAACGCTTGCTCGCCGCATTAGCCGCCGCCAAGGAGGGGGAGACGTGACAGATAGAACCGACCCATCGTTCAAAAAGCCGATTACCGTGGCCCTCACCGGCGCATCCGGGGCTCAATACGGGTTACGCCTGATCGATGTATTAGTCGCCGCAGGTCATGAAGTGTGGGTCATGATTTCGAAAGCCGCGCACATGGTAATCGCCACGGAAACCGATATTGAGCTGCCCGCACAGCCCCAGCGCTTAGTCGAGGCGCTGAGTGAGCGCAGTGGGGCGCAGCCCGGTCAGATTCGCTGCTTTGGCCGCGAAGACTGGATGGCGCCGGTGGCTTCAGGCTCTGGAGCACCGTCTGCAATGGTGGTTTGCCCGTGTTCAACGGGGACGCTTTCGGCCGTTGCCACGGGCGCCAGCAACAACCTGATTGAACGGGCGGCAGATGTGGCGATTAAAGAGCGACGAACGCTAGTGCTGGTGCCGCGAGAAAGCCCGTTTTCACCGATCCACTTGGAGCACATGCTGACATTGAGCCGCTTGGGCGTGGTTATCTTACCGGCAGCCCCAGGGTTTTATCACTGCCCGCAAAGTATTGATGATCTGATTGATTTTATTGTGGCACGCATCCTCAACCAGTTGGGCATCGAGCATTCGCTAGTGCCTCGCTGGGGAGAGGTCGAAGATAAGGATGAGTGATCTATGATGTCGTGGGCCACGCTGTCGGTTTTTGTGCCGACGTTTCTGTTTGTTTCGCTGACGCCTGGTATGTGCATGACCCTTGCCATGGTGCTGGGGATGACCCAAGGCGTTAAGCGCACGCTGTGGATGATGGTGGGCGAGCTGCTGGGTGTTGGCTTAGTGGCTGCCGCCGCTGGGGCTGGGGTGGCAGCATTGATGCTGCGTCAGCCAGAGCTGTTTGTGCTGTTTAAGTGGGTGGGCGGCGCTTACCTGGGTTATTTAGGCATTATGATGTGGCGCTCCCGTGGGCGCATGGCAATTCCCAGCGAGCTGGATGCGGGCCCACCCGCAAGCCCTCTGCAGTTGGCCATGCAAGGGTTTGTTACCGCGGTGGCAAACCCAAAAGGGTGGGCCTTTTTTATGGTGCTGCTGCCGCCGTTTTTGGATAGTAGCCGCCCGTTACCGGGGCAGCTCAGTCTGCTGATCGCGGTCATTTTGACTATTGAGTTCGCTAGCATGCTGGTCTACGCCACCGGCGGTAAAACGCTACGCAATGTGCTCGGTAAAAGCGGCAATGTGCGGCTACTGAATCGCATTGCCGGAACATTGATGATCGGGGTAGGCCTATGGCTTGCCTTTGGGTAAAGGGTTTTGATTTTAAACTAAACCGGTGGCAAGAAACCGACGCGAGCGCTGATAAGCGCTAGCGATGCCACGCTGAGCAGAAGCCACGGGCAAGGGCGCATCGGCGGGCGAGACTGCTGTTGCCAATGAAGTAGCGTGAGCGCGCAAACGACCAAGCCGAGTAGCGCCCCTCCCACCAGGTCACTGAACCAGTGCACGCCCACCACCAGTCTTGATAGCGCCATGGGTAGCGCAAGCGCTAGCGCAATCCAGTACACCCAAAAGCGTTTTTGCCGGGGCATCTCGGCCGCGACGAACGCTGCTGTAAGGCCCACGAGCACCACCGCGGTTGAGGTGTGGGCACTGGGGTAGGAGAACGAGCCCATCAAATAGTCCGGCGTCTCTGGGCGAGCACGACCAAACAGCCCTTTGCCTGCTATGTTCAGCAGGGCGACGCTGGCAAAAGCGCCACACCAGTGCAGCAAAGCCTCCCATCTCTTCCTCACCAGCATCCATGCTGCCCAAGGCAGCGTTAAAGCGATAATGCCCAGGGTGTCGCCAATGCGTGCAAAAATATTACCCGCTAGGTATAAAACATCACTTTGCAGCCAGGTGAAAAGTTGCTGTACGAACAGATCCATCTCAAGCGGTTCATGTTGGGCGATGACCAGTAGTGTCCAACCCGACAGGCTGCCTAGCGCTATGACCAGTAGCAGCAGTGAAGCCAAGGGGACATCGCCGGTTTGGCTCATGGCGAGCCATGGCCTCCGAAGCAGCGGTACACGGCGAATGCTCCCAGCAATCGCCCGGTAAAGTCGGCCATGTCTCGTCGCCTGGTGCCGGCCCCATGAGAAAATCACGGCGAGCACGACAACAATCGCCGCAAGTATGAGTAATGCAGTCTCTAAACCCGGCGGTAGATTTAAATGGTGTTGCCAAGTTCGCCCCAGCAAGTAGCCGGGCAGTACATAGGCCGGTGCCCATAGCGCCGCAGAGGTCAGGTTGGCCCAAACAAACGTCCGTGGTGGCATATGCATCATGCCTGCTACCAGCGGAATAATCGGCCGCACCGGGCCGACAAAGCGGCCGATAAACACCGACCATATACCATAGCGCTCAAAGAACCGCGCCCCACGGCCTAACCATTCGGGATGCTGCGACAACGGCCATCGCTGCGTGACCTGTTCACGATGCCTAAAGCCTAACGAAAAACTGATCCCGTCGCCTAAAACAGCGCCTATAAACCCAGCGCCGACTAGCCACGCCAGGCCGATATCCTGGTGCCCTGCAAGAGACGCAGCAGTCGTGATTAACACCACTCCTGGCACCAGCAATCCTACCAGGGCGAGTGATTCGACTAATGAAATCACCAGCACCATGCAGATGATAAGCGGCGGTGATGGCGTTAAAGATTGAAGCATATCGGCTAGTGGCACAGTGTACTCCAGCGTCAGAAAGGAGAAATTAAAAAAGTTATGCTAGACGTTGGCGAGAGCCGCGCCGCGTGCTTCCAGGCGCTTTACATAGTGCTCGAAGTACTCTGTGCGGCTGGGTAAGCAGGCCGCTATGCGTGCTTCCAATTGGCCGGTTTCTACTAATACACGCTGTGAGAGCGCTCGTTGCAAGCGCTCGCGTACTAGTAGGGCTCCGCTTTCACTAGTGTCAGGTAGAACAAGCCAAAAAGTGGCGCTGTCTGCGCGCCCAAGCACGTCATGATCGCGACAACGGCTATTTACTTCGCCGCAAAGCGCCCCCAGCAGTGCTGATTGCGCACGATGGCCAAACTGCTCTTCCGCCATATCCAACTGCGGCAAATGCAGTACCAGAACCGCGAGTTGCTGATTGAGCATGGCGGCGCGCTGGAACTCGCTGTGTAAGCGCTCTTTTAGCGTATCAATGTGGTAGGCATTGCAGTCGCTGTCATTGGGGTCCGTTGCACGCAGGAGCGCCCTGCGACGGGCGTGCTCCCAGCGGGGGAGAGCGAGCAGCAGCGTCAAGACAGCATAGCCAACGATTATGGCCGGTGGCGCAGAGGCGACCGAGGGAAGTATCCACCACAGTGGCCCAACGGCGATATTGATCAGTAACGCGGCCCATAGCGGTAGCAGTAAAAAAGCAGCGGTAATCGGCAGCCCTAGCCAAATAGGCGATACCTGAGGCTGGTAGTAGAAAGCGCCCAGCACTACCGAGTAGGTAGCGCAAAGTAGAATAATGCGTGGTAAGTAGCTTTTCACCCCTTGCCCGATATGCATTAACAGGGCCGACATAAGCAGCAGGGTCATAAAGGTGGGGATCAGTAGGTCGCGGTAATTTCCCATGGCATACAGCCATAGCGCGTAGCCTGCCATCAGTGGGATGCTGGCGGTATAAGCGAGCGTCATCAACCGCTTGGGAATGTGATGCTCGGTCATATTGTCTCCCGCACTCGCTCCGCCGGTAGCTTACTAATCTCACACACCGAAAGCGTTGCCGGTTCGATATCAATTAGTTCAAGGTGTTCGCTAGTAATATTGTCGGGTAAATTGGCGAGTAGTCGGCTGCGTCGTTGCGAGGCCTCTTTGGGAGAGCGGGCGAGAATCAACGTCACCAGCGTTGTGCTGCTTAAGCGGTAAACGTTTTCAAAATCATAGGTAAGCTCGCACAGTTTTTGAGCCATTGGCCACAGCTGGTGGCGTTTTACATGCAGAATAAACAGCTCTGCATGTACGCCTTCGCGCTCACAGCGCGTTTGTTCTCGGCTTATATCACGCAGCAGTTGCTCGCCGGGCCACAGGTTAAGGCCTGGAATTAACCGCAGGCGTTGGCGAATGGAGCCGTTCATATCGATAAGCTGCTGTGCTCTGGATAACGCAAGCAGGCCGAGTACTAGTAGAGAACACATCAGCAGGAGAAATGCTGGCCCGTCCAGCAGAGGCGCTACCATTACAGCACTAATCAGCCCAGCGCTGAGATTGAAAGCAGCTACCCAATTATTTTGTGGCAGCATCAGCATGGCAGCCCAAGCCCAGATTAAAATGCCGTGCCGTTCTGGGGCCGCGGCAATTAAACCCAGTAGCAGTGCGCCAGGCACGATTTGCCACGGTAATCCGCGTGAATGGCGGTGGCTAAAATCAAGCATTAGCGCGGTGATAAATAACCAGCCGATTGAGAGCCACAGCACTAGGGCCGCAGCGGGGGGGGTGGCAGGTGTCCATAATGCCAGGGCTACGGCAGCGGCTAGAAGATTGGCACGTAGCAGGCGGATTTTGTACTTGCTTTGCATGGTGACTTACTATTCGTCCTGAATAACCAGATGTATCTCATCAAGTAAAGTAATTGTAGGATAATAAATGTACACGACACACATTAGTGCCTTAATCGTCCTCAGTATAACGGCGAAATGACGTAATATAAGCAAAACGTATAAAACGGCTACACTCGGCAAATTGAAAAGTTAAAGCACCCTTCCGCACGGAGACACTATGAGCGCTTCTACACCGTTCCAAGACGAGGCCCAACAGCACTTATCTGACGGGAATGTGCCCGCCTATATGCAGGCCTTGGGGCAGGCGGCGCGGCGTGCAGCCAGCGAGCTGCGGCGGGCGGATACAGGGTTGAAAAACCGTGCGTTGATGGCGATGGCTCATCGCCTGACCGAAGCGCGAGGCCAAATACTAGATGCCAACGCTGATGATCTGCAGCGCGGCCGCCAGAACGGTTTGGAGAGTGCCCTGCTAGACCGCTTAGCCCTAAATGATGCGCGTATCGACGCCATGATTGAAGGACTGCAGCAGGTAGCGGGCCTGCCCGATCCGGTGGGTGAAATTGGCGATATGCGCTATCGGCCTAGCGGTATCCAAGTGGGCAAAATGCGCGTGCCACTGGGGGTTATTGGGATTATTTACGAGTCGCGCCCGAATGTAACCCTGGAAGCCGCAAGTCTATGTTTAAAATCGGGCAACGCCTGTATTTTGCGTGGCGGGTCGGAAGCGAGTCAGTCAAATGCCGCGATTAGCGCCTGTATCCAAGCCGGTTTAGCTGATGTAGGGCTGCCTGCCGGTAGCGTGCAGGTAGTGGCTACCACCGATCGCTCGGCGGTGGGAGAGCTGATCAGCATGCCGGAATATGTCGATGTGATTATTCCGCGCGGTGGAAAGTCGCTGATTGAGCGTATCAGTCGCGAGGCCCGCGTACCGGTTATCAAGCATCTCGACGGTGTCTGTCATGTGTATATCGATACCACCGCCGATCCCGCCAAAGCACTAGCCATTGCTGTCAATGCAAAGACCCATCGCTACGGCACCTGCAATACCATGGAAACGCTGCTGATTGATGCGCCGATTGCTGATTTGCTACTGCCAGAGTTAGCCCGCGCTTATGCCGAACATGAGGTCGAACTGCGTGGCTGCCAGCGCACACAGGCGCTGTTGCCCCAGGCCGGAGCAGCAGACGAAGCAGATTGGTATGCCGAGTATTTGGCCCCCGTGCTGGCAATCAAAGTGGTCGATGGTATCGATGAAGCGATTACCCACATCGAGCAGTACGGCTCTCACCATACTGATGCGATAGTGACCCAGGATTATTCACTTGCTCGTCGCTTTATGGCGGAGGTCGACTCCAGCTCGGTGATTGTCAATGCCTCGACCCGCTTTGCCGATGGATTTGAGTACGGGCTGGGCGCTGAGATTGGTATTTCCACTGACAAGCTTCACGCCCGTGGGCCGGTGGGGCTAGAAGGCCTAACCACGCAGAAATATGTAGTATTCGGTGACGGTCAGGTGCGTGAATAGGGTGGTGAGATGAGTCAAGCGGAACAACGCATCGGCATGCTAGGCGGTACCTTTGACCCTGTTCATCTGGGCCATTTGCGCAGCGCGGTGGAGCTGCATGAGGCGCTGTCGCTTGATCGGCTGCATATGATACCCGCCCAACAGCCACCGTTACGTGGTCGGCCCCAGGTTTCTGCGCAGCAGCGTTTTGAACTGTTAGCTGCGGGGATTGGTGATACCCCCGGGCTGGTTGCTGATGCCCGCGAGCTGCGCCGTGAAGGCCCCTCTTACAGCGCCGACACGCTGGCGGAGCTGCGTGCCGAGGTCGGCGACCAGGCGCGTCTGGTGATGGCAATTGGTTTTGATGCGTTTCTTCGGCTCACCCAATGGCATCAGCCCGAGCGCTTGTTCGAGCTTGCCCATTTAGTGGTGATTGCAAGGCCGGGCTATAACGATCCGCTGCCGTCATCATTAATGGAACTGGTAGAGCATCGTAGAGTCGATAGCGTAGAGACATTGATGCAGCGGCCCTTTGGGGGCTATCTTTCGCTGGCATTGCCATCGCTAATGGCGATCTCAGCAACGTACGTTCGTGAGTGTTTAGAAGCGGGGAAAAGCGTGCGTTATTTGCTGCCAGACCCCGTTGAGCGAGCCATTGAGCAGGACAGTCTTTATCGACAGCGCGAATAGCGCTGGCAGTCATCAAAGAAGCCGTTACAATGGCCGGCTTTATTGACCGATTAACCAATAAGGTTGTCTTTAGGAGTCATGCACATCGATACATTGAAAAATCTAGCAGTTGACGCGCTAGAAGAACTGAAAGCACGTGACATTACGCAGTTGGATGTTGCCAAATTAACCGAGGTTACCGACCTCATGCTCATTGCCAGCGGCACTTCGACCCGCCATGTTGCTGCGCTGGCGCAAAACGTCGTGGAAAAAGCCAAGGCCGCAGGGCTTGGGCCGCTGGGAGTTGAAGGTGGCGATAACGCAGACTGGGTGCTGGTCGACCTGGGCGATGTTGTTGTCCACGTGATGATGCCTGAGGCACGTACCCTGTATGACTTAGAGCGACTGTGGGCCGATCTGCCGAGTGATTCGGGCGCTATTGGCGAGTCCCTTGAGCGCTTTCAAGAGCGAGCTGGCATGTCATGAGGATCCGGCTGTTAGCGGTGGGAAGCAAAATGCCTGGGTGGGTAGAAGAGGGCGTCGACACTTACCGCAAGCGGCTACCGAGAGATTTTAATCTCGAGATAGAAGAAATTGCCCTCGGCCAGCGTGGCAAAAATGCAGATATCGCGAAAGCGCGCGCTCAGGAAGCCCAGCGTATTCGCGATAAGCTGCGTGGCGACGAATACGTGGTAGCCCTTGAAGTTAAAGGTAAAGCTTGGACCACCGAACAGCTGGCACAAGAGGCTGACGCATGGCGCATGGCAGGGCGCGATATTGTCTTGCTTGTTGGTGGGCCGGATGGCCTCGAGCCCTCGCTGTCTGCGATGGCTGATAAAAAGTGGTCGATCTCCCCGTTGACGCTGCCTCACCCCCTGGTACGGATTATGCTGGCCGAGCAGCTCTACCGTGCCTGGACACTATTGGTAGGTCACCCTTATCACCGCTGAAGGCTAACTGAGATGGTGAGCGATCACTGTTATCGCCTGCTGCGTCTTTTTGTTTGATTTGATTGCCTGATTTGAGAGTCATCGTTGCCATGCTCAAGCGCCCCAACACGCTAAAAAACTCCGAGCAAGAACTGCGTATTTTTCGTGTTAGAGCGCTTCTCGCGGTGTTAGTGGTTTTTACGCTTGCGGGCTTGCTAACGAGTCGCTTGGTTTATTTACAGATCGTCCAGCATGATATGTATAGCACGCGCTCCGAAAATAACCGGGTTCGCGTCGAGCCGCTGCCGCCGAACCGCGGTTTGATCTATGACCGCAACGGCGTACTACTGGCTGAAAACCGTCCCACCTACAATCTCACGCTGGTTCGCGAGCGTGTCGATAATCTAGATGAAACCCTGGCGCTATTGGTCGACCTGCTTGAACTGCCTGAAGAGGAGATCGAAGCGTTCAATGTGCGTTCACGCCAACGCCAGCGTCCTTTCCAGCCAGCCCTCCTTACCAGTGACTTAAGCGAAGCGCAAATTGCCCGTTTGGCGGTTAATCGTCATCGTCTGCCTGGAGTTGAAATAGAGGCTCAGCCGCTGCGCTACTACCCCGATGCCGAAATCATGGCCCACACACTGGGCTACGTCGGGCGTATTAACGCCGAAGAGATGGAAACGCTGGATGCGGGTCGCTACGCGGGAACTCATTTTATCGGTAAGACGGGGGTTGAGCGTTTTTATGAAGAGGAACTGCACGGTCAGGCAGGCTTGCGCAAAGTTGAAACAAACGCTCGCGGTCGAGTCTTGCGAGAGCTTGGACGAACCGATCCAGTGCCTGGTAAGAACCTAACCCTAACCCTGGATAAGTCGCTGCAAACACTGGCCTACGAATTGCTGGATGGCCGTCGCGGCTCCATTGTGGCTATCGTGCCGGGCACCGGTGAGATCCTCGCCATGGTATCGACACCGGGTTTTGACAGTAACCAGTTTGTCACCGGTATTGACGTTGCTTCTTATCGCGATTTGCAGCAAGACCTTGACCTGCCCCTGTTTAACCGTGCAACTCGCGGCCACTATCCTCCCGGCTCTACGATTAAGCCGTTTCTGGCGCTCGCGGGTTTGGTGGAAGGGGTAATCACGCCAGACAGCACCATCAATGACCCCGGTTACTACCAGTTGCCTAATGATTCCCGTCGCTATCGCAACTGGTTACGGTGGGGGCATGGGCGTGTCGATATGGAGCGCTCGCTGGCCGTTTCCAATAACACTTACTACTACACCTTGGCACATGATTTAGGCATCGATAATTTGCATGAGCAAATGAGTAATTTTGGTTTTGGCCAGCGCGTAGCCCATGACGTTCAGGGAGAGAGTGGCGCTTTGATGCCTTCGCGAGATTGGAAGCGTGGCCGCTTCAATCAACCCTGGTATCCCGGTGAAACCCTCTCGGTGGGGATTGGGCAAGGCTATTGGCAGGTAACGCCTCTCCAGCTTGCCAGCGCTACGGCAACGCTGGCCAATCGGGGCCACTGGGTGAAACCAAGGCTGGCCCGCCAGATTGGCGATACTCCGGTGCCACGCGATCTACCGGATACGTTAGATGACATTGAGCTCGCCAATGATAGCTGGTGGGATCGCGTATTCAGTGGCATGGAAAAGGTGATTAGTGGCACAGAAGGCACTGCCCGGCGAACCGGGGTTGGCCTTGAGTACCGGATGGGCGGTAAATCTGGCACCGCACAAGTATTCTCGCTGGGGCAGGATCAGCGTTACAACGCCGATGAGCTGGCTGAGCGACTGCGTGACCATGCGCTGTTTATGGCCTTTGCGCCACTGGACGACCCCCAGATCGCCGTTTCGGTTATTGTTGAAAATGCCGGTGGTGGCAGTACTCACGCCGCCCACTTGGCCCGTGCAATGACCGATGCCTGGTTACTTGAGGATGAGGCCCCCGACGTAGAAGAAGTGCGTGAAGTGTTGGAAGAAGATGATGCCAATGTGGAGGGGAACTAAGCCATGCCTTGGCATTATATAGCCCGTTCGATGCGTGGCCATCCTGTGCGACCGCCTGAGAGTGGTATCGCCCGCCGTAAAAGTATTTGGGAGCGAATCCATCTCGATCCATGGCTGCTGGGTTTGCTATTGCTGCTCATGGGGAGTGGTTTGATCGTTCTTTACAGTGCCTCTGGGCAATCCATTGATGCAGTGATTGCCCAGAGCGTGCGCTTTCTTATCGCCCTGGTAGGAATGGTGATTATTGCCCAGTTTTCGCCATCGACCTTTTTGCGCTTTGCGCCCTTGGCCTATGGCATTGGCGTTGCCATGCTGATTGCCGTCGATGTGGTGGGCGATGTGGGCATGGGGGCCAAACGCTGGCTAGTGATTCCTGGCGTGATACGTTTTCAGCCATCGGAAATGATGAAGTTAGCAGCCCCGCTAATGGTTGCTGCCTATCTGAATCGCTGTGAACTACCGCCACGCCTGCGCGATATTGTCGTGTGCGGGGTCATTATTGGCGTACCTGTGGTGCTAACCGCGATTCAACCTGATTTAGGGACTTCGTTATTGGTCTCTAGTGCAGCCCTGATTGTAGTGCTGCTGGCGGGCTTGTCATGGCGTTTAATCGGCTTTATTGCCGCCCTGGGGGCTGCGGGTGTGCCGCTACTCTGGATGAATATGCATAATTACCAGCGTCAGCGGGTATTGACGTTTCTAAACCCTGAAAGCGATCCCCTGGGGTCAGGCTGGAATATTATTCAGTCGACCACCGCCATCGGGAGTGGTGGGTTATGGGGCAAAGGATGGCTGCAGGGTACCCAGTCCCAGCTAGAGTTTTTACCTGAGCGGCATACCGATTTTATTATCGCCGTTCTGGGAGAAGAGTTTGGCTTGGTGGGTATGCTGGTACTGTTGTTCCTGTATCTATTGATTGTCAGCCGGGGTTTGTGGATGGCAAGCTCCGCGCAAGATACCTTTGGACGCTTGGTAGCGGGCAGCATCATCTTAACGTTTTTTATCTACGTATTTGTCAATATGGGCATGGTGAGCGGCATTTTGCCCGTGGTGGGGGTTCCGCTGCCGTTGGTCAGTTTTGGCGGTACCTCAAGCGTGACCTTGTTAGCGGGTTTCGGTATTCTCATGTCGATACATGCGCATCGTCGGTTGCTGTCGCGCTAGCGACGCTGCCTGCTTCAAACGCTATTGTTGCTCAGTAATGGAAAGCTCAGGCATGGATGATTCTGGAATGAATAGCTCAAGAGTGGAGAGCCAATGAACAAGGTTCAAGGGAAGACGAGCAGCTATGTATTGGCCGCGCTGATGTGCTGGGTGGCCTCCGCAGCGTTTGCTGACCAGCCTTCTCAGCAGTCTCAGTTTGAGGCTCCTGGCCACTTTGCTCCCCAGCAAAATGCTGACAGCCAAGCGCTGATGGAAGAGTTGGTGGAGCAAGGGTTGCCGCAAGAATGGCTGGAAGAAGCGCTGGGGCAGGCGAGCTTTACCCAAAACGTATTAGATGCCATGGAGGGTGCTGCTGAGCGGCGCCTGAAGTGGTACGAATATCGTGCTATTTTTCTGACCCAGCAGCGCATTGAAGAGGGCGTGGAGTTTATCGATGCTCATGCCGACGCCTTGGCGCGAGCGGAAAGCACCTATGGTGTGCCTGCTGAAATCATTACCGCTATTATTGGCGTTGAAACCTATTATGGTCGCCATAAAGGACAGCATCGCGTGCTGGACTCGCTAGCTACGTTGGCGTTTCATCATCCAGCAAGAGGGGCTTTTTTTCGCGGTGAGCTAGCGGCCTTTTTAAGGATCGCCTACGAGCAGAAGGTTGACCCTACCGAACTACGCGGCTCTTACGCGGGCGCCATGGGCTACCCGCAATTTATTCCCACCAGTTATCAAGCCTATGCCGTGGATTTTGATGGCGATGGGCGGCGTGATCTTTGGGAGAACCCGGTTGATGCGATTGGCAGCGTCGCTAATTACTTTGCCGAGCATAACTGGAAGCCGGACGCCGATATCTACCACCACGCCAGTGGGCCAGACGTAATGCCGGTAGAGTTACTCCAGGAGCTCTCATTTAATCAAACCTCACCTCCCGAGGTGAGCATTGCTCAATTGGCCGCTCATGGGCTTGAGCCCAGCGAGCCACTTGATGATAATTTGCCAGTGGTGCCGTTAGCGCTTGAGTTCGCCGATGGAGAGACCCGCTACCGGTTTGGCGAGTATAATTTTTACGTGATTACCCGCTACAACCATAGTCACCTCTATGCCATGGCCGTAGCCGAGTTGGCAGAAGCGATTGCTGAGCTACACGAGGATAAGGGATGAAGAGCAAATTGAGGACTAGCCAGCGGGCGGTTGGCGCGATTGTCTTATTGGCGCTGGTCAGCGGCTGTGCCAGCAATGGCACCCAGCGGGTAGATGCCTCCGGCTCTGCGAATCAATCGGCGGCTCCTGCTTCAACGTCGGCCAGCACTAGTGATGGCCGCTATGCCATGAGTGGTGATGCCTATCCACTCGAGCCGCCGGATGTTACCAAGGTGCCTGATGCAGAGCCCCGCATCGAGCAGCCTTCCAGAGCAGGCAACCGCTCTACCTATGAAGTGTGGGGGAAAACCTATCACGTGCTGCCTGAGGCAACGGGTTATGAGAAGCGCGGTACTGCCTCCTGGTACGGTGAAAAATTCCATGGCTACGCGACCTCAAACGGTGAAATCTATGACATGTATAAAATGTCGGCGGCGCATCGGTCGTTGCCTCTACCCACCTTTGCGCGCGTTACAAGCCTGGATAACGGGCGATCAGTCATTGTCCGCGTGAACGATCGCGGCCCCTTCCACAGTGACCGTGAGATTGATCTCTCCTACGCGGCAGCCGCCCGGCTAGGCTTCCTCGACAATGGTACCGGTTCCGTGAAAGTGGAAGCGATCAACCCCGAACAGTGGCTAGCCGAGCGGGGCAGAGGTGGTAGCGCTCCCACGCAGGCAAGGGGGGCGGAGGCTCCGCGAGGTGAATCAAACGCTTCACCTGCGCCTGTTCAGCCAGTGGCATCTGCGACGCCAGCGTCTGCACCCCCGTCACAAGCTCCAGCGGCGCAGTCACCATCAGGCCAAGAGGAAAAAGGTGACGCCGTGTATTTACAGATAGCGGCGTTAGGTAATCCGGAAGGCGCCCAGCAGTTACAGCAGCGTTTAGAGGGCGAACAGCCCCACGCGGTGCGGATTATGAACGACGCTGACGTTTATCGTGTTCAAGTGGGGCCTATCGCTCCGAGCCAAGAACCTCAAGCGCGAGAAACACTGCGCCAAGCAGGGTTCCCCCAGGTCTTTGTTGTGCGATAATTCACCTCCTGTTTATTTACTGTGGCGCGTCTTACGCGCCGCCGTTTTTTTATAATAAGCTTTTCAAGTAAGCTTTCAAGTAAGTGAGACTGACGTTATGAACGTGTTTACATCCATTGGTCGCTCTGCACGCCTGTGCCTCTTTGCTGCCATGGCGACAGTTGCTGTGCCTGCCATTGCCCAGTCAACTCCTCAACCGGTAATTCCGCAGCCGCAAACCATTATCCCTTCAGCCCCTCAGTTAGCGGCTAGTTCTTGGATTCTGATGGATGCTAACAGTGGCCGTATCCTGGCCGAGCATAATTCCGATGAACGTCTGCCTCCGGCGAGTTTGACTAAGCTAATGACCGCCTACTTGGTTGAGCGTGAGCTAAATCGTGGCACCATTAACCTCACTGATATGGTTAATATTAGCGAGAACGCCTGGCGTACCGGCGGATCGAAAATGTTTATCGAGGTAGGTGATCAGGTTTCGGTGGATAACCTGCTTCATGGAATTATTATTGTTTCGGGTAATGATGCCAGTGTCGCTATGGCGGAGCATTTAGCCGGTGGTGAAGTGCCCTTTGCGGATCTGATGAACCAGCATGCCACTCGGTTGGGCATGGATAACACTAATTTCCAGAACGCTACTGGTCTGCCGGCTGAAAATCATTACTCAACGGCCCATGATCTTGCACGTTTATCCCAACATATTATTAACGATTACCCCGACCACTACGAGATCTACTCTCAGCGCACTTTCTCTTATGGCGGTATTGACCAGCCCAATCGTAACCGTTTGTTGTGGCGCGATCCGTCTGTAGATGGGCTGAAAACCGGCTGGACAACAGAAGCTGGCTTTTGCCTGGTATCATCAGCTAAGCGTGACGATATGCGCTTGATCTCCGTGGTAATGGGTACTAACTCTGACGAGGCGCGGGCTCAGGAAACTCAAAAGCTGCTTAGCTACGGTTTCCGCTTTTTCGAAACCATGAAGCTCTATGAGCGTGGTGCTGTATTGGCAACACCGCGGGTTTGGGGTGGCGATATCAATGAGCTGCGTGTTGGTGTAGATGAAGAGGTCTTTATGACCCTGCCCCGCAACCGTAACGAAGAGCTGCGCGCGCGTCTCAACCTCAACCCAGACCTACAGGCGCCGATTGCCATTGGCGATGAGGTTGGCACGCTGGAAGTTCATTTGGGTGACGAAGTGGTCGGTGAACGTCGCCTAGTGGCATTGGAAAACATTGAAGAAGGCGGCCTTTTCAAGCGTCTGTTTGATCAGGTGCAGCGCTTCTTTAGTAATTTGCTGAGTAGTTTTACTGACTAGCCTTTGGGTAAGTTGAGGCGGTTGATTTTGTATCTGTAACGATGGGTTTGCTATGAAAAAAGGTGCTCCACAGGGACTGCGCGATTTACGCCAACCGGCGGCTCAAGAGCCACCTAAAATTACTTTCCCGTGTGATTACTCGCTAAAAGTCGTCGGCGATGCGGCCGAAGATTTTCCTGCCTGTGTGTGTCAGGTGATCGTGCGTCATGACCCTGACTTCGATGCCACGGCAATGCAGGTGGTCGATAGTCGCAATGGCCGTTTTCAATCGGTACGGGTGGTGATTAGAGCTACCGGAGAGCAGCATATTAAAGAGCTGTTTGAGGATCTCAAGGCCACTGGCCGTGTGCATATGGTGGTGTGACCGTGGATAACGCCGTGCCAATTGAGTTGCACGACTTGGGGCACCAAGCCTACCTGCCCGTTTGGGAGGCTATGCGTACGCTGACCGATACCCGGGATGCGCAAACCCCAGATCAGTTTTGGTTGGTCGAGCATGATCCCGTGTTTACCCAAGGTCAGGCCGGCAAACCTGAACATCTGCTGCTGCCTGGCGACATTCCGGTGGTGCACGTTGATAGAGGGGGGCAGGTCACTTATCACGGTCCGGGGCAGGTGGTGCTGTATCCACTTTTGGATGTGCGGCGAAGTAAAATTGGCGTGCGCGATTTAGTCACGGCGTTGGAAAACGCCGTGATTGACGTTTTGGGCAGCTATGGTGTGAGCGCCCGAGCAAGGCCTGATGCCCCCGGAGTTTATGTGATGACTGAAGCGGGTGAGGCTAAGATTGCCTCACTGGGTCTGCGTATTCGGCGAGGAGCAAGCTTTCACGGCGTGGCGTTAAATGTAGACGGTGACTTATCGCCTTTTTTGCGTATTAATCCCTGCGGCTATGCGGGCATGCCCATGTTGAAGCTGGCTGACTTGGTAGCGTTGCCAAGCGATCATCGAGTAGGTGAGCAACTGGCTGAGGCGTTGGCTACACGGTTAAATCGCGAATTGGTCAGTGTTGATCGATCACCACTGTAAAAATTCGCCAGCGTTTTTTTAAAACGTTTCAAAATGGGGCTTACAACCAGCTCAATAGCATTAAGCCCCATATCGCCCTAGGTTAAGGCCTATCCAACGTTGAGAGCTGGAATGATATCTGGGTTTGCTTCTTGTTCCTGACCGGGGACTGCAGCAGGGGAGGCGAGCCCCAGATTGTTTTTTTCAAACACGCGATCAGCGCGGTAACTAGAACGCACTAGCGGGCCAGAAGGCACTTCCATAAAGCCTTTTTCCAGGCCAATTACCCGGTAGCGTTCAAACTCTTCAGGTGTTACCCAGCGCTCCACTGACAGGTGGTTTTTGGTTGGACGCAAATATTGGCCAAGCGTGACGATATCGACGCCGATCTCACGTAAATCATCAAACGTCTGTAAAATCTCTTCGTCGGTTTCACCCAAGCCCAGCATCAGGCTGGTTTTGGTGATGATGTCAGGCCGGTAGCGCTTGGCATGGGCGAGCACATCGAGGGTTTTGCGGTAACCTGCCCGGCGATCACGCACCCGGCTTGTCAGCCGTTCCACTGTTTCGACATTCTGGGCAAATACCTGCAAACCAGAATCGACGACCCGTTCGATAGCGGCAAGTTCTCCGTCAAAGTCGGGCGTCAAGGCTTCCACGACCACTTCTGGCGTGCGAGCTTTGATCGCGCGAATGCAGTTGGCGTAGTGGGTTGCACCACCATCGTCGAGGTCATCACGATCGACTGACGTCAGCACGATATAACGCAGCCCCATGAGCTCTACGGACTTGGCTGTGTTTTCGGGCTCTTCGTGGTCTAGCCAGCCTTGAGGGTTGCCGGTATCGACCGCGCAGAATCGACAGGCGCGGGTACATACCGAGCCCATCAGCATGATAGTGGCAGTGCCGTTGCTCCAGCATTCACCCATATTGGGGCAGTGGGATTCGGCACAAACGGTACTTAACCGATGGGTGGCGACGTTTTTCTTGACCGCCTCAAAGCGCTCGCCCCCTGGGATCTGTGCCCTTAGCCACTTGGGTTTTCGCTCTAGCTCAACAGAAGGGGCCTCTGCCTGCGCTTTGCGCTGCTTCATGCCATCCTTGATCACCGACATGCCATGTTCGTTACGGTATTTTTCACCGCTGGACACGCGCTGCGAGGGGTTATTGCTCATAGGGACAGAGCCTCTCTTCTGTGCGGTAGGCCGGAGGCATTGCCGGGTGTTGACCCTTCCAAAGCCTGCCAGTTGAAACCTAATTAATACGAAGTACGCTCGATATTTTATCGCGCTAATGACTACTAATGTAACATATCTCGCTGTTAACAAGACACCGTAAACCGTTACTCGCCTTCAGGCTCATAGTATCGGTAAACAGGCTACACCGTGGCTAGGCAAAGGGCTGGAGGGAGCCTGGAAGTGGCGGCGGTAATCGGGTAAGTGCTCACGAATGAAGCTCAAAAATAGCTCGGCGACCGGGGTGGGTAAGCGCTCCCGCGTATAGACCGTGCACCAAGAGCGGTGGATGGGGAAGTCGGGCAGCCCCAGCTCAAAAAGTAACCCCTGCTCAAGCTCCAGCTGTACCGCCAAACGCGGAAGTACAGCAACTCCCAAATGGGCCATTACCCCACCTTTAATTGCCTCGTTGGTGCCTAATTCAATGCAGTGGGGGAGGGCAACCTGTTGATTGGCCGCCATCTGTTCAAAGGCATTACGCACGCCGGAGCCGGGCTCTCGCATCAGTACATAGTGGCGAGCGAAGTCTGCTAGCGAGGGTTGCGGCATCGAAAGCAGAGGATGTTCGGGCCAGACAACCGCGATCAGTTCATTATCAATAATCGGCATCACGACCAAGCGATCATCTTCAGGAACCATAGCCATAATGACGATATCGTCCTGTTGCTCCGTGAGTCGCTCGAGTGCTTGACGGCGGTTGCACACCTTTAAGCGGACGTGTACCTCAGGGTAGTGAGCACGGAATCGGGCAAGTAAATAAGGTACAACGTATTGGGCGGAGGAAACTGCTGCGATATTAAGTTTTCCGCTAATTTTGCCGTTAATATCCGATAGATTCATTTCCAGCCGGGAAAGCTGGCCAAAAATTTCGCGCGTCGAGTGGGCAAGGGTGTCGGCAGAGGGAAGCGAGTGCAGCGTCTTACCCGCGTAATTAAACAGTGGCTGACCCAGTGCCAACTCAAGCTGGCGTATTTGCGCGCTGACTGCTGGCTGGGTCAGTCCCAGTTGTTCAGCGGCACGGGAGTAGGAGCGCTGCCGATGCACCGCCTGGAAGACCTGGAGTTGCCGAAATGTTAGGCGATTAAGCAGATTGAGGGATGACATGAAAACCTCGTAGTGAGCACCCTTTAATTAATATCAAAATCAGGCTTCATCGCCAGAACGAAGCATGCTACCACTGAATCTTTTAACTGCCTAAGCAGGACTTAATTAGTCGCATCAGACGTAATTACCAGGGTTAAAGATCGACGCCGCGCGCGTAGTGGCCTAGACTATATTGCATTGCAGCATCATTGCTTTCGGGTCTGATGCCTGTGCATCAACCCAACGGGAGACCCTATGAACTTACTTGCCAACCCACTCGCTAATGCTATGTTGCCTGCTAGCGCTTTCACCAGCGCATGGTTGCAGCAGCAAAATGATTCCACAACCATACCTGGAGGTGAGGCGATCGCTTCATTATTCGATCCTTTTGGGTTTGGTCGCGCAGCTTTTGGCTATTGGCGCGATAGCATGGAACGCAGCGTTCTCTATCTGGACGTGATGCGTGAACGCGGTAATCAGTATCTTGAGCACATGGAACAAACCAAGCCTAGCGTATTGGGGTTTGATACCGAAGTGCTAATCGATGGTCGGACGCTGCCGCGGCCAACCAATTATGAGTTGCTGCGCGTGCTGCCCCACGAAGGGACGGAAATCGATCTGCAAAAACGTCCTTTTGTAGTGGTGGATCCGCGCGCAGGGCATGGGCCAGGAATTGGTGGGTTTAAGCCTGACAGTGAATTAGGTGTGGCGCTTAAAGCGGGTCACCCCTGCTACTTTATTGGCTTTCTGCCGTTTCCTGAGCCAGGCCAAACGGTTGAGGATGTGGTCGAATCAGAAGTCGCATTTTTACGCCATGTGATTGAGCTGCATCCCGAAACCACCGAAAAACCGATGGTGGTGGGCAATTGCCAGGCGGGCTGGCAGATAATGATGGCGGCTGCCTTAGAACCAGAGGTTTTTGGGCCTATTCTGATTGCCGGTGCGCCGCTCTCCTACTGGGCGGGTGAACACGGCAAAGCCCCGATGCGTTATACCGGTGGTATGGCGGGGGGAAGCTGGATTACGGCACTTACTAGCGATATTGGCGATGGCCTGTTTGACGGGGCGTGGTTGGTGCAGAACTTTGAGCGCCTCAACCCGGCTAATACCTACTGGAAAAAGCAGTACCACCTTTACGATAACGTCGATACTGAAGCGGGCCGATACCTCGATTTTGAACGCTGGTGGGGTGGTCACGTCGTATTGGGCGGTGAAGAGATTCAATATATCGTCGATAACCTGTTTGTTGGTAATCGACTCTCTACCGCGCAGCTGGTGACCCATGATGGGCGTCGAATCGATCTCCGTAATGTGCGCTCGCCGGTCGTTGTGTTCTGCTCCCGTGGCGATGACATTACCCCGCCGCCTCAAGCGTTGGGCTGGATTCGTGATTTATATGAAAACGAAGACGATATCATTGCTCATGAGCAAACCATCGTTTATTGCCAGCACGATACCACCGGCCACCTAGGTATTTTTGTTTCGGGCAGCGTGTCACGCAAAGAGCATACTGAGTTCACCGCCAATATGGATTATATCGACGTACTGCCGCCAGGGCTGTATGAGACTTCCATATCTCCAGCAGAGAAGGGTGAAGATGCCGAGCTATTCGAGCGCGACTATCTGCTCGAGTTTATGCCCCGAGATTTTGCCGAGCTGGATCGTGCGGTCATGCACAAACCTGAAGATGATCGTCGTTTTGCTACCGTGGCACGGATCTCAGAAATTAATTTGGGGTTGTACCGGCTCTTTATGCAGCCCTGGATAAAAGCTGTCATGACACCGGAAGCTGCTCGCTTTATTCGTCGTATGCACCCGATTCGTTTAGGCTATAAGCTGCTTTCTGACCGCAATCCGCTTTCGGTGCCGCTGCCGGTAATGGCAGAAGCCGTGCGCAAAAATCGCCACCCGGTGTCGCAAGACAACCTGTTTAAAGCGCTTGAAACCATGGGCTCTGGCCAACTGGTCGCCAGCCTTAACGCGATGCGCGATTTGCGGGATAGCAGCACCGAGAAAATGTTCATGGATGTCTACGGCCAGCCGCTGCTGCAAGCCGCCGTTGGCCTGTATGGGGATGCCCATGTGCATCGCCGCCGCCCCGGGGCCGAGCCTGAGCATCGTCGCTTCATAGAGCAACGCCAAGCAGAGCTGCGCGAGAAAATTGCCCAGGGCAGTGCACATGAGGCAGTCATGCGTTCGCTTATCTACGTACTCGGCGGCGCCCCAGCCACTGATGAACGTAACTTTAAGCGGCTGCGTGCCTCGCGCGCGGAACTTGAGCCCGGTATCAAGCTAAGTGATTTTAAAAGCTTGGTGCGCGAACGGTTCTTTATCTTAAAACTGGATCGTGAGCAGGCGTTGAATTCGCTGCCTACTTTGTTAGCAGGTAGCAGCAACGACGATATCGATGGTTATATCAGCCACCTTGAGCACGTGTTTGCGGCCAGTGGCGATCTTTCGGAGCATGCTGCCGAGCGCTTTGTTCAGATTAAAGCGCTGTTTGATAGGGCAAGGCCCCGTAAACCGATGGAGAATAAGCCGGTAGCTAGCAAGTCAGCGGCGGCTAGTAACTCGGCTGCAACGGCCAAGTCTGCCGCTAAACCCAAGGCTGTCGCCGCTAAGCCGCGCGAAACGCAGGCGGTTACGCCTGCAGCAGCGGCCAAGGAGCAGTCCGTGGTTGATGAGCAACCCTCGGCCAAAGAGGTATCGTCAAAATCGGCTACGACTAACGAATCGGCCAATGAGGCAGCGGCTAAACCGACTAGCGCTACCGGGCGTAAAAAGACGCCGCCTAAACGCTAAAACAGTATGTTAGCTCAGCACGCCCCCGCCTATTTGGTGGGGGCGTTTTATTTGTCTAATGGTCTTTTGGGTTGCTGTAATGCTGGTGGCAGTCTAGTGTCTAGCTACTCTTTATCTGAAATCTAACCTTGGTTGCCTGAAATCTACGGATTTTCTCTGCGCGTTGGTTGCTACTGGCGCTTAGCTAAGGGCTGGGGTAGGGTAGGCGCATTTTTTCATCCGTATCTTTTAACGGGCGGTTTCGTCCCGGCGATACGGCACCGAATTCAGAGCACGCGCTAGACAGTCCGTGCATTAGGAAAGTGGAGCACTATGGGCAAGTCACTGGTCATCGTCGAGTCGCCGGCTAAAGCGAAGACGATTAACAAATACCTCGGCAACGATTTCATCGTGAAGTCGAGCGTGGGTCACATTCGTGACCTGCCGACCAGCGGCTCAGGTAAGGCAGCCTCCGACCCCAAGGAGCGCGCGCGCCAGGCCGCAGCGACACGCAAGATGTCGGCGGAAGAGAAGGTGGAGTATAAAAAGCGTAAAAGCCAAGACCAACTAATTCGCCGCATGGGGATTGACCCCAACAACGGCTGGGAAGCCCGCTATGAGGTGCTGCCCGGAAAAGAGAAAGTCGTTGCCGAACTTAAAAAGCTGGCTGAGAAAGCTGACGCTGTCTATCTCGCAACGGATTTGGATCGCGAAGGGGAAGCCATTGCTTGGCACTTGCGCGAGACGATTGGGGGCGATGACAGCCGCTATAAGCGCGTGGTGTTCAACGAAATCACCAAAAACGCGATTCAGGACGCGTTCAAGGCGCCTGGCGCACTTAATATACCGCGCGTAGAAGCGCAGCAAGCAAGACGCTTCCTGGATCGTGTGGTGGGCTTTATGCTTTCGCCTCTGCTTTGGGCGAAAGTGGCCAGGGGGCTGTCAGCAGGCCGTGTACAGTCAGTTGCGGTACGTCTAATTGTTGAGCGTGAGCGAGAAATTCGCGCTTTTATTCCTGAAGAGTTTTGGGATGTGCACGCAGATTTGGCCTCACCGGAAGGTGAGCTGGTGCGTTTTGCCCTGGTTCGCCAGGATGGCAAGGCCTTTAAGCCCACCTCCGAAAAAGACACCCTTGCGCGTATTGAACAGCTTAGAAAAGCCAAGCTGGCGATTACCTCACGGGAAGATAAGCCCACCAGTTCAAAACCCACGGCACCCTTTATTACCTCGACGCTGCAGCAAGCGGCGAGTGGCCGGTTAGGTTTTTCTGTAAAGAAAACCATGACCATGGCTCAGCGCCTCTATGAGGCGGGTTACATCACCTATATGCGTACCGACTCCACCAATCTGTCGAAAGATGCGGTTGAGAGCGCGCGCAGCTATATAGGTGAAGAGTTCGGTGAGCGCTACCTGCCAGAAGCCCCTAATCGCTACAGCAGCAAAGAGAGTGCCCAAGAGGCCCACGAGGCGATACGCCCTTCTAGCGTCGAGCGTAAGGCTTCTGATTTGGCCGGAATGGAGCGGGATGCCGAGCGTCTCTACGAACTGATCTGGCGCCAGTTTGTGGCCTGTCAAATGACCCCCGCAGAGTATCTGTCGAGTACGCTAAGCGTCGAAGTCGATGGCTACGAGCTACGTGCCAAAGGTCGCGTGCTGAAGTTTGATGGTTATACCCGCGTGATGAAGCCCAGCGGTAAAAATGAAGATCAGAGTTTACCGGACTTGCCAAAGGGCACGCCCATGGCGCTGGAAGCGCTCGATCCTCAGCAGCACTTTACCAAACCGGCACCACGCTACACCGAAGCGAGTCTGGTCAAAGAGCTTGAGAAGCAGGGCATTGGCCGACCGTCGACCTACGCTTCAATCATCTCAACGATCCAGGATCGCGGCTATGTGAAGTTGGAAAACCGCCGTTTCTATGCCGAAAAACTAGGCGATATCGTTACCGAGCGGTTGAAAGAGTCCTTCCCTGACTTGATGGACTTCTCGTTCACCGCCCGTATGGAAGATAGCCTGGATGAGGTCGCCGAAGGCGAACGTAACTGGCAGGCGCTGCTGGACGCCTTCTACGAAGAATTCCGTGAAGAGCTGGCCAAGGCGGAGAGCGAAGATGGCATGCGCCCCAATCAGCCTGTGCCAACGGATATCGACTGCCCGAGCTGTGGCCGCCATATGCAGATTCGCACCGCTTCCACCGGGGTTTTCCTGGGGTGCAGTGGCTACAATTTACCGCCCAAAGAGCGCTGCAAAACCACTATTGACCTGATTCCTGGTGAAGAGGCTGTGGCTGAAGACGCGGGCGAAGAGGCGGAAACCAATGCCCTGCGTGCCAAGCGTCGCTGCCCCAAGTGTGGTACCGCGATGGACAACTATCTGATCGATGAAACGCGTAAGCTGCACATCTGTGGTAACAGCCCTGATTGTGACGGCTACGAAGTTGAAAGCGGCAAATTCAAGATCAAGGGGTACGACGGCCCAATCATCGAGTGCGACAAGTGTGGCTCTGAGATGCAGTTGAAGTCAGGGCGCTTTGGCAAGTATTTTGGCTGTACCAATAGCGAGTGTAAAAATACCCGTAAGCTATTGAAAAGCGGAGAAGTGGCGCCGCCAAAAATGGATCCGATACCGATGCCGGAGCTGGCTTGCCAAAAAGTTGACGACCATTACGTGCTGCGTGATGGAGCAAGCGGGTTGTTTTTGGCTGCCAGCAAGTTCCCTAAAAATCGTGAAACACGACCGCCACTGGTGAAAGAGCTGAAAGCGCACGCTGATGAGCTGCCCGAAAAGTATCACTTCATTCTTAAAGCGCCAAGTGAAGACCCGGATGGTCGCCCTGCACAAATACGCTACTCGCGTAAGAGTAAAGAGCAGTACGTGATGACCGACGAAGAGGGCAAGGCTACAGGCTGGAAGGCCATGTTTGATGCCGGTAAATGGCATGTGGAGGACAAGCGCAAGTGAACGCACGGTCGAGAACCAACCAGTTGCTCTACCAAGCAGAGCTGGTAGCTGCTTTGCCTGCGGGAGACGATGAACATGCCCCCGCACGGCAGATGGCGTTGGAGGAGAGCGCTTTGGCGCTCTTTGAGCTGGCGCTTGAGTCGTTGCTGCGCGAAGTTACCGAACATGCCCGCCTGTCGGAGCATCGTTGGACTGTGTTGCTGGCCCAAGATGGTCCTGCTCTGGCCGAGCTTCAACGTCTGCGCGACTTGAAAGCCCAGCCGGAAAGCTGGCTAAATTGGCTGGGCGAGCAACTTGAGCGCCTGCATAGTGACGAAGGTGCCGCGCGCCGCGCTATTCACAACCCCGCTATGATTGCGGTGGGCAATCAAATCGGTTTGCGCCAACAGTTACTGGAGAATCTTCAGGCCGCTAAGCGTGAAATAGGTGCTCTGCGTGAAACCAGCCTGGAGTGGTAGTGTTTATTGTTGTGTATGGCCCAAGTCGTCCAGAAAGGAGATCATGATGCGCTATAACCAAGTGAAAGATTTAGTCGAATGGGCAGCGGGCTTTCATGCGCGGATGGCGCGTCAGTACAGCGAAGCCGCTGAAAAAGCAGAGAATGAGCGCCTACAGATGGCGTTTAATTACTTGGCCAGCCGCGAGCTGAAAATGAAAACTGGTCTTGAAGATCTCTTCCGCGATGGCTCTGACCATTCAGAGGTGCTGGAGTTATGGTTTGATGATTCCAGCGATTTCCCCCAGCCGCCTGAGTTGGATCGCTTGGCTGAACAAACAATCACAGGTTCGATAGAGGATGCGATGAGAACTGCCACATCGGCGCATCAACGTCTTCAATCGCTCTACGAACATCGTGCTTCGCGTGCGAAAATTGAGCCTGAAGAGGAGTTTTTCAGTGCTCTGGCTCAAGGGCATAATTCGGAAATACGTCATATAATGGCCAGTATGGAAGAGTTGCAGGGCGTTTAATGGGTCTCTTTCAGTGGTTTATAGGTCATTACTTTCGAAGTGCGTTAGCTGCCTATATGACGAAATTACTAACGGCGGATGTGGGAATGAGGTATAACAGCCACCAGATGTGCCTAGTCGGTCAACCACGGGCTAACTTGTTTCGAGAGCTACCATGTTTTTAGTTAATCGCCGTCGTTTTTTAGCCATGGCACTGAGCTTGCCAGCCCTGGCCAGCGCTGCTGTTACTGCGCCTAGTCAGACTGGCCCCACTGATCTTGTAGAAACAATGCTTAGCCGTGCCCATGTGCCGCGCCATAGCGACGAGCTATGGGTGCTGATTGATGACAAAGAAGCAACCCTCAGTGTGTTTCGTGGCAATGCACTTGTGGAGCGCTTTGTGCCCATATCGCTCGGCCGCGCCGGGGCTAAAACCCAGCGGGTTCGCGGTGATAACGTGACACCTATGGGCGAGTTTCGTGTCAATCGTTTTAATTACGAAAGTCAGTGGCGTACCTTCATTGGCATTGACTACCCGACGCCCGCACACGCTAGAATGGCGCTGGAAAAAGGGATCTATTCCCAAACAGACTATGATGATTACTTCGACTACTATCGACGTTATGGCCACCCGCCGCAAAACACCGCACTGGGTGGGGCGATTGGAATACACGGCCTGGGTAGCGCAGACCCTGATATTCATGGGCGCTACCACTGGACGCAAGGGTGTGTCGCCGTTACCAACGAGCAAATCGATCGCTTGGCATCGCTAGTGGGTGTTGGCACTCGTGTAGTGATCCGTTAAGCTAACGCCGTTGATGGAAGTTCGAGGTTTTAAACAAGTGGCTATAGACAACCGCTGTGGTCTATTATAAAACAGCGTTTGACTTGCGAGCATCGCAACAAGTCACTGAAAAGAACCTGCACCGCAGGTAGACAAATTTAAGCTAAGCATGTTACTTAAGTGCGTGACCTTATTTTTGTCATACCCTTAACGTAGTACCCAAGGACGACTCAAGGAGAACATTATGACTCTGAAAACTACTCTGAAGATGACTGCTGCTGCCGCTTCTCTGGCAATTCTTGCTGGCTGTGCTTCTACCAGCGCGCTGGAAGAAGTTCGCATGACTGCAGAATCTGCACAGGCTGACGCTGCAGAAGCACGCAGCATGGCTTCACAAGCTATGAACACTGCAAACCAAGCCCAGCGCGACGCGCAGGCTGCTCTGCAGATGTCTGAGCAGAACCGTGAAGAAATGAACCGTATGTTCCAGCGCTCCATGCAGAAGTAATTCTGCTTGGGCTGCTGAGGGAGTCGTCTGACTCTCTCAGCAGCTGCTGGAAGAGCTGTGGTTAGTTAATACACCGAAAGTAAGACGTCGTAATCTAAGGCGTTAGAACAGCAGGTTTTGATACTAGCTACGCAAAAAACCCCGCCTTGGCGGGGTTTTTTGTTGTTAGATATTCGCTTAGGCGTCTTTATCGGCGTCAGTGGCTTCGCTGAGCTTAAGCTCGTCTATTAGCTCAACAGGCTCGGGCTCTGGTTCAGGTGCTTGAGGGCCATAGAGGGCGACAAATTGACCGTCAGGGGCTTCTACTGCTCGCTGAATCTGTTCGGCGTCTATTTCAGCGTCATTGCCAGTCAGCTCTGTAACGCGCTCTAAGGCGTTGAGCAACGGTTCAAAGCCTTCTACGTTCTCTTCCAGCTGTGGGAAAGACTGGACAAACAGTGTGCCGTCGGCTGCAAAGCCCGCTTTGAACGGTGCATCCATCAGGTTGACCTGGGTGCCGCTGGGTAAGCGTTCGTAGAGCGATTTGATGTCTTCTGGGTACATGCGGATACAGCCGCGGCTAACGCGCATGCCTACGCCGTCAGGACGATTGGTACCATGAATGAGATAGCTCGGCATAGCCAGCAGGATCGCGTGTTCGCCCAAGGGGTTGTCAGGGCCTGGCGGCACCACGGAGGGCGCTGGCTCGCCACGCGCGGCTGCTTCGCGACGCATGGATGCCGGTGGAGCCCAGGCGGGATCTTTCACCTTAACCGTGGTGCGCGTGATACCTACGGGAGTGGCAAACTCTTCACGGCCAACGCTGACCGGGTAGGTTTCGACAATGCCGGGTTTATCGGCGGGGTAGTAATAGAGACGCAGCTCAGAAAGGTTAACGACGACACCTTCCCGCGGCGCAGGCGGAAGGATGTATTGGGCGGGGATCACCACTTCGGTACCTACTCCAGGTACCCAGAGGCTGACATCCGGGTTGGCCATGCGAATCTCTTCGTAGCCAATGTTGTGGCGTCGGGCGATGTCGATCAGCGTCTGCTTGGGGTCTTCGACAACGACGGTGTAGCGCTCACCAATCACATCGCCTTCATCGGGGAGGCGGAAGTGACCACGGGGTAGTTCATCCTGATCAGCAACCTGGGCGGCGCTGTCGGCGGCGTCGATGCTGATTTCCTGTGCTTGCGCCTGTGGCGATTCTTCTGAGTTTTCTTGAGCCTGCTGTTCTTGCACCGGCTCTTTGTTAGCGCTATCGGCTTGCTCATCAGCTGATTGCGCAAAAGCGGGGCTCATCAAGCTAGCGGCGAGTAGCACGGCCAGGCTGGTAGGGCCCCAAAGGGTAAAGGTGTCGCGAATGTTCATGGTCGTTCCTAATGTGTTAATTCACTGCTGATGCGCGTTGCTGGGCCATTGAGATCAATTAACGGCTGTTGACCAAATCGGCCATGGCTACTGGCAAGTTTGCCCCAAGCTTCACGCCGCCGCTACTTTTTGATTAAGGGTGCTAAGCAGATTTTCAAGCTGCTGGAAGCGCTTGTCGACACTTTCCATTGGTAATTCAAATCGTAAGGTGTCAGAACCGTCTAGTCGGTAGTGCTTTGGTGATGTCTGAATGAGGGTTACCAGCGTTAAGGGATCCACCTGGGTGCTGCTATCAAACAGCACTCTGCCGCGGCTCTCGCCAGCCTCGATTTTGCTGATCCCCAACTGCTCGGCACGGTGGCGCAGCTTGGTTTGGCGAATCAGGTTTTTCAATGGGTTGGGCAGTAAACCAAACCGGTCGATTAGCTCCACTTGCAGCTCTTTTAGCTCGCTGTCGCTCTGAGTGTTGGCAATCCGTTTATACATGACCAGGCGCTGCTGAACATCGTGAATATAATCACTCGGAATCAGCGCGGGTAGGTTAAGGTTAATCTCCACGCCGGTATTGAAGGGTGCATCGATATTGGGCGTTTTGCCCGCGCGAATGGCCTTCACCGCTCGATCCAGCATCTCCATATACAGCGTGTAGCCGATGGTTTCCATCTGGCCGCTCTGTTCGTCCCCCAGTAGTTCACCCGCGCCACGGATTTCCATATCGTGGCTGGCTAGGGTAAAGCCTGCGCCTAGATCATCCGAAGCGCTAATCGCTTCCAAGCGCTTGATGGCATCGCGGGTCATGGCTTTGGGCGGTGGCGTTAATAGGTAGGCATACGCCTGATGGTGGCTACGGCCAACCCGGCCCCGCAGCTGGTGCAGTTGGGCCAAGCCAAATTTATCGGCGCGTTCGATAATAATGGTATTGGCGCTGGGTACATCAATACCGGTTTCAATAATGGTCGAACATACCAGTACGTTAAAGCGCCGGTGGTAGAAGTCCGACATGATGCGTTCTAGGCTGCGCTCGGGGAGTTGGCCGTGGGCAACCCCCACTCGGGCTTCGGGGATCAGTTCGCGGATTTTTTCGGCGCTGTTCTCAATGGTTTTGACTTCGTTATGTAGTACATAGACCTGCCCGCCGCGCAGTATCTCGCGCAGCAGGGCTTCTTTGATGATGCTGGTGTCGTGCTGCTGGACAAAGGTTTTGACCGACAGACGGCGGGCGGGCGGCGTGGCGATAATCGACAGATCACGGATGCCGCTCATGGCCATATTGAGCGTGCGCGGAATAGGGGTCGCGGTCAGCGTCAAAATATCGACTTCGGCACGCAGCGTTTTGAGCTTCTCTTTTTGTGCTACCCCGAAGCGGTGCTCTTCATCGATGATCAGTAGACCCATTTTGGGCAACTCAACGCTTTTGGCGAGCAGTTTGTGGGTACCGATGACGATATCCGTTTGGCCGCTCTTAATGCTCTCGAGCGTCTGGGTGACCTCTTTGCCGCTGGTAAAGCGCGAGATGAGGCCAATATTGACCGCGGTATCGGCAAAGCGGTCGCGGAAGTTCTCGAAGTGTTGGCGCGCCAGCAGGGTAGTCGGTACCAGAACCACCACCTGACGGCCAGACTGTACGGCTAGAAACGCCGCGCGCATGGCCACTTCGGTTTTGCCGAAACCAACGTCACCACAGACCACGCGATCCATGGGCTGTGGGGAGGTCATGTCGCTGATGACCGCTTCAATTGCCGCGTGCTGGTCGGCGGTCTCTTCAAATGGGAAGTTGCCTGCAAAACGCAGATACTCCTCGCCTGGCGCTTCATAGACCACGCCTTGCTGGGCTTCCCGGCGAGCGTAGACATCCAGCAGTTCTGCGGCGGTATCGCGAATTTTCTCCGCAGCTTTACGACGGGCTTTTTCCCACTGATCCGAACCGAGCTTATGCAGCGGGGCCAGTTCGTCACCGGCCCCGCTGTAACGGGAGATCATATGCAGGCTGTCGACAGGCACATAAAGCTTGGCGCCATCGGCGTAGGCGAGCGCCAGGAATTCATTCGCTTGACCACCTGCCTCCAGCGTTTCCAGGCCTAAATAGCGGCCCACGCCGTGGGCCTGGTGCACCACTGGTGCGCCCTCGCGCAGCTCCGACAAGTGGCGTACGGCAAGCTCGTTGTCATCGGTGGCTTTTTCGCGTCGACGGCTCTGACGCACCACATCACCAAACAGCTCGGTTTCACTAATCACCGCAATGCTTGGATTATTTAGCCATAAGCCGCTGTCGACCAGGCCTTCGGTAATCGCATAGCGATGATCGCTAGCCAAAAAGTCGTGGAAGCTGTCGGTGTGCGGAAGGGTGAGCTTAAGTGGTGATAGGATCTCTTCCAGCGCTTCCCGGCGACCCCGCGACTCCGCCACGAACAACACGCGGGTTTGGGCGTGGGAGTGTAAGAAGGCTGATATTTCCGCCAATGGCTGCTTGGCGCGAGCATTGATAGAGAGCGTCGGGAGCGGAGCAGCTTCAGGCTGCTGCGCATGGCGTTGCGCGCTATCCTCGGTGAGCTCTATGCGCGGGCGGGCTTTGATCGCCGAAAATACGTCGTTGACCGGAAAAAAAGCCCGATGGGGAGGGAGTAGCGGACGGGTTGGATCAACGCCCAAATTCACGTAGCGGGCATCGATTGACTGCCAGTGCTGCTCGGCCGCCTCAAAAACCCCTGGCAGCATTGCTACCCGGGTGTCGTCGGTTAAGTGGTCAAACAGCGATGCGGTGTGCTCAAAAAACAGTGGCAGGTAGTGCTCAAGCCCCGGCGAAGGAATACCTTTCAATGCATCGTTATAAAGTGGGCATTGCCGCGGATCGACGTCAAACAGGGTTTCAAACTGCTCACGGAAACAGGCAATCGCACTGCGGCTTAGCGAGTATTCGTGGGCGGGGAGCAATTCTAGCGAGTCAAGCTTATCAGTCGAGCGCTGGCTGCCGGGGTCAAAGTGGCGCAGCGAATCGATCTCATCATCAAACAGATCAATACGGATCGGCTCATCCATACCCATCGCAAATAGGTCAATTAGTGCGCCGCGCATGGCGTACTCGCCGGGCTCATAGACTGTTTCGACGGCGCGATAGCCTGCTCGGGAGAGCGATTCACGGAACGCCTCTCGATTCAGTCGTTCACCGCTTTTAAGCGTCATTACCCGCCCGGCAATGTACTCGACCGGGGGCAAGCGCTGCATCAGTGTATTGATTGGCACCAGCACAATGCCGCGCACGCCGTCTTGCAGTTGGCGCAGTGTGCGCAGCCGGGCTGAGACAATGTCCTGATGGGGTGAAAAGCTGTCGTAAGGCAGCGTTTCCCAGTCAGGGAAAGGCAGAACCGGTACGTCGCTATAAAAATAGAGATCTTGTTCAAGGCGCTGCGCGCTGGCCGTATTGGGGGTAATTACCAATAGCGGGGCTTTGGTGGCAACGCGGGAGAGTGCCAGCGCAGTCGCGCTGCCCGGCGGCGATGTCCAGTAAAGCGTATCGCGAGTCCCTTGAGGCTGGGGCGGTTCGAGCAGAGAGAATGTTGGCATAAGCAAGATATCGTTTTGCACTGAAACGGAAGGAAGATCATACACGATCACCCGTTTCAGTTAGAGTGCCGCGACTTATGGTAGCGGCTAAATCGATTCTTTGAATCCGTTTTGTAGTGAGATTGGCATTTCTGTAATACCCCTACATGTTGTGCGACTATCCATTCATTGCGACCGTTGTGCTTGCCCCGGATAATGTATTTCCGTTCCTACTACCTGATGAGGCCGCACGTGAGTCAGCAAGCGCTCGAAAACGTTTTTCAAGAATGGCAAGGCAACGAAGCCTTGGCGGAGCAGATGATCCCATTAGTAGGGCAGCTCTATCGTCAGAATAACGTCGTTGCCACCATGTTCGGACGTTCGCTTATTAAACGGTCAGTCATCCGCATTCTTAAAGACCATCGCTTCGTGCGTAAAATAGAAGGGACTGAACTCTCCGTTGAGGATACCTATCCTATCGTGAAGGGTATGGTCGCTTTGAACCTTGGCCCCGCCCATGTGGATGTAGGTAAACTGGCGGTGATGTTCAAGAACCAGTGCGGTGGTGACGTCGAAGCCTTCCTGCGTAAAGAGCTGCAGGAAATTATTGATGGCTACCAGCCGGGCGCTAGCACCGGGGAGCCGCAAGATGTGGTGCTCTACGGTTTTGGCCGCATTGGTCGTTTACTGGCGCGAGTGATGGTAGAGAAGGCCGGGGGCGGTAACCTCCTGCGTTTGCGCGCTATTGTGGTGCGTGGCCGTGGGGATGTGGCTAAAGATCTTGAAAAGCGCGCCAGCTTGCTGCGTCGTGACTCAGTGCATGGGCCCTTTGACGGCACCATCATGGTCGATGCAGAGGCCCGCACCCTGACGGTCAACGGCAATGTTATTCAGGTGATTTACGCTGATTCACCCAGTGAAATTGACTATACCCAGTATGCTATCGATAACGCGGTAATTGTTGATAATACCGGTATCTGGCGCGATGAAGAGGGCTTAGGTCAGCACCTGAAGTGTAAGGGCGCTGCCAAAGCGCTGCTAACGGCGCCAGGTAAAGGCGATATTAAAAACATTGTTTACGGTATTAACCACGAATCCATTGGCGACGGTGATCTCATCGTCTCTGCTGCCTCTTGTACCACCAATGCGATCGTTCCGGTATTGAAGGTGCTCAACGATGAGTACGGTGTGGTAAATGGACATGTGGAAACCGTGCATGCCTACACCAACGACCAGAACTTGATCGACAACTACCATAAAGGTGACCGTCGTGGCCGCAGCGCGGCGCTGAATATGGTCTTGACCGAGACAGGGGCCGCCAAGGCCGTATCAAAAGCGCTACCTGAGCTTGAGGGTAAGCTAACCGGCAACGCCATTCGAGTGCCGATTCCTAACGTCTCCATGGCTATTCTTAACCTGACTCTGGATAAAACGACTGACTCCGTGGCGCTAAATGATTACTTGCGTCGCATGTCGATTGAGTCTGCTTATCAAAAGCAAATTGACTTCGTTGATTCAGCAGAAGTGGTGTCGTCAGATTTTGTGGGCAACCGCCATGCCGGTATCGTGGATGCTAAAGCTACCATTGCCAACGGTCATCACGCGGTCATTTATGTTTGGTACGATAACGAATTTGGTTATAGCTGCCAGGTTGTGCGTATTTTGCAGCAAATGTCTAACGTGCGGTTTTTAAAGCTGCCTCGCTAGTTAAGCTTAGCAATGCCCTGATGCCGGGTGTTAGAGCTAATCAAATGAGTTGACGCCACCTTCGGGTGGCGTTTTTTTGGTCTTAATAACCTCTTTTGCCAATGTATATAGCACTTTTGGTGGTCATCAGGGATGTGGTCATTGGACGCGCTTATCTTTATAATACGATGGATTTTTCGGGGTGGTTCAAGTGTTGCTTGGGCCTGACTGGTAACAATCTGAGCAGAAAATAACAATTCACTGAGCAGAAAAGAAGCATTCGAACCCCTTACCTTCGTATATCCGATCCAACAACTGGGCGAGACTATGATCGAAGTCAAAAAAGGCCTGGATCTCCCCATCACGGGAGCGCCCGAGCAGCGTATTGAAGATGCGCGGCCTGTGCGCCACGTGGCAATCCTGGGTACCGACTACGTTGGCATGAAGCCGACGATGGAAGTCCAGGAAGGGGATAAGGTCAAACTGGGCCAATTGCTTTTCACCGATAAGAAAATTGATGGTGTGCGCTATACAGCGCCTGCTGCCGGTGAAGTGCTTGCAATAAACCGTGGCGAAAAACGTCGTTTACTGTCTGTCGTGATCAAAGTCGATGAAACTGAGGAAGCGGTCGAATTCGCTGCTCATGATCGTAAAGCCTTGGCGCAGCTTGAGCGTCAGGCCGTTGTCGACCAACTGGTAGAGTCGGGGCTTTGGACTGCTTTGCGCACCCGTCCCTTCTCGCGTACTCCGGCCATTGATAGCACCCCGGCCGATATTTTTGTAACCGCCGTGGATACCCATCCACTTAGCCCTGATCCTGCCCTGATCATTAATGAACAGACGCAGGCATTCGAGGATGGCCTCAAGGTGTTAGCGCGCCTGACCGAGGGCAACGTCTTCCTATGTACGGGCGAAAATGCCTCAATCCCGGGTGGTGATGTTGACGGCGTAAAAACCGAAAGCTTTGCCGGCCCGCATCCTGCTGGGCTTGTTGGCACACATATTCACTATCTTTCTCCAGTCGCACTGCATAAAAAAGTGTGGCACATCGGCTATCAGGACGTAATCGCGTTCGGTAAGTTGTTTGTAGAAGGGAAGCTGGATATGAGCCGGGTGGTTGCCATTGGCGGCCCGCGTGCTGAAAATCCGCGTCTGATTCGTACCCGTGTCGGCGCTAGTACGGATGAACTCCTGGCCAATGAAGTCATCAAACCCGAAGACACTCGCGTAATCTCTGGTTCGGTATTCTCAGGCTTTGCCGCTGAAGGTAAGTTGACCTACCTTGGCCGCTTCAGCAACCAAGTGAGCTTGCTGGAAGAAGGCAATAAGCGGACGTTTATGGGGTGGCTGTCTCCCGGTGCTAATCGTCACTCTGTTTTAGGTATTTACATCTCTAAGATTAAAGGCCTGAGCAATTACGCACCAACGACCTCTACCAATGGCTCCGAGCGTGCTATGGTGCCGGTAGGTGCATATGAGACGGTGATGCCGCTGGATATCATGCCAACTCAGCTACTGCGTTCGCTGATCGTGGGCGACATTGAGGTTGCCATGCAGCTTGGCTGTTTGGAGCTGGACGAAGAGGATCTGGCGCTGTGCACGTATGTTTGCCCCGGCAAATACGAATATGGCCCCATCCTGCGTGACAATCTCACCATGATCGAGAAAGAGGCCTGATGATGGGTATTCAACAGACACTCCAAAATATCGAGCCGCATTTCCACAAAGGCGGAAAGTACGAAAAGTTCTATCCGTTATTTGAAGCGGTAGATACGATTTTTTATACACCGCCAAGCGTAGCCAAAACTACTGCCCACGTGCGTGACGGTGTCGATCTTAAACGCATCATGATTACCGTGTGGATGTGTACCTTCCCAGCGATGCTGTTTGGTATGTGGAACGCTGGCTGGCAGGCTAACACCGCCATTGATGCGGGCTACGCCTCTATGGGTGGCTGGCGCGAAGCCATTACGATGACACTGTCGTCCGGTCACGATGCGAACAGCCTTTGGGCGAACTTTGTCCTCGGGGCTACCTACTTCCTGCCTATCTATCTGGTCACTTTTGTGGTCGGTGGTTTCTGGGAGGTGCTGTTTGCAATCAAGCGCGGTCATGAAGTCAACGAGGGCTTCTTCGTTACCTCGGTGTTGTTTGCGCTGATTCTCCCGGCGACTATTCCGCTTTGGCAGGTGGCGTTGGGTATCACCTTCGGTGTGGTAATCGGTAAAGAGATCTTCGGCGGCACGGGTAAAAACTTCTTGAACCCCGCGCTTACCGGCCGTGCATTCCTTTACTTTGCCTATCCCGCGCAGATATCTGGTGATTCTGTATGGGTTGCCGCTGACGGCTATACTGGTGCGACGGCACTCTCTATGGCATTCCAGGACGGCATGTCTGCTCTGACCGACACCTTTAGCTGGTGGGATGCTTTCCTTGGCTTTATCCCCGGCTCGGTGGGTGAGGTTTCGACGCTAGCGATCTTTATCGGCGCTGCTGTGCTGCTGTGGACGCGAATCGCATCATGGCGAATCATGCTAGGTGTACTTCTGGGCATGGTGGCGACCAGTACGCTGTTTAACCTGATCGGCTCTGATACTAACCCAATGTTTGCCATGCCTTGGTACTGGCATCTGGTAATCGGCGGTTTCGCCTTCGGTATGGTCTTCATGGCAACCGACCCCGTGTCGGCGTCGATGACCAATCAAGGCCGCCTGTTGTTTGGTGCGCTGATTGGTGTGATGACCGTTTTGATTCGCGTTGTGAACCCGGCTTTCCCGGAAGGCATCATGCTGGCGATTCTGTTCGCTAACCTGTTTGCACCGCTGATTGACCATTTCTTCGTCCAGGCCAACATCAAGCGTCGCGTTAAGCGAACCGGCGTACCGGCCGAGGAGACTGCCTAATGGCACAAGGTAACAACTCCATCAAGAAAGTCCTGATTGTGGCGTTTGCACTATGTATCGTGTGCTCCGTCATTGTCTCGACCGCGGCGGTCGCCTTGCGACCGATGCAGCAGCTTAACCAGGAGCTCGACCGTAAAACCAACATCTTGAACGTTGCCAAGCTTTACGAGCCAGGTATGGACGTTGAAGATGTGTTTAGCGAAGAGATTACCGCCCGGGTCGTTGACTTGGATACGGGGGAGTACTCCGACGAGTTTGATCCCGATACCTACGATAGTTTTGAGGCTGCCCGTGACCCCGCCTCGGGTCGCACGCTTTCTGGCGATCAAGACATCGCAGGTCTATCACGGGTTGAAAACTTCGCTACGGTTTATCTGGTTGGCGGTGAAGATGATCCGGAGCAGATCGTGCTGCCGATTCGTGGTCAGGGTCTTTGGGGCTTGATGCGTGGCTTCCTGGCCGTAGAGGGTGATGGCAATACCATCGTCAGTATCACCTACTACGAGCACAGTGAAACGCCAGGTTTGGGCGCGGAAGTTAACAACCCGCGCTGGCAAGCCCAGTGGGAAGGCAAGAAGATTTACGATGAAGAGGGCGACCTCTCACCGGAAATTCACCTGACCAAAGGCGGCGCCAGTGACGAATACGAAGTCGATGCGCTATCTGGCGCTACGCTGACCAGTAACGGCGTGACTAACATGCTGCAGTTCTGGTTGAGCGAAGAAGCTTTCGGTCCCTACCTGGCTAAATTCCGCAGTGGCACCGAGCCGGAAGACGCCGAAGAGACCGATACCAACTTCGAAGACGTTGAGGGGGCCTGATCATGGCGGACGTAAATGCAAAAGGCGTTTTAACGGCGCCGATTTTCCAGAACAACCCTATTGCGCTGCAAATTCTGGGGATCTGTTCAGCACTTGCGGTAACCACCAGCATGAGCGTATCGCTCGTTATGGCGCTGGCGGTTATTTTCGTAACGGCATTCTCAAATCTGTTCGTATCGTTGATCAGGAATCATATTCCCTCTTCGATCCGTATTATCGTGCAGATGACCATTATTGCCTCGCTGGTTATCGTGGTTGATCAGATTCTCAAGGCGTATGCCTATGAGATGTCTAAGCAGCTCTCGGTATTTGTGGGTTTGATCATTACTAACTGTATCGTCATGGGGCGCGCTGAAGGCTTTGCAATGTCCAATACGCCGGGTATGTCGTTTTTAGACGGTATTGGTAACGGCCTCGGCTACGGTTTTGTTCTCATGGTGGTGGGTTTCTTCCGCGAACTGCTGGGTGCAGGTAGCGTATTTGGCATTACCATCCTCCAGACCGTGCAAAACGGTGGCTGGTACGTGCCTAACGGCTTGCTATTACTACCGCCTTCAGCGTTCTTTATTATCGGTCTACTGATCTGGGTAATGCGTTCCGTTAACCCTGAGCAAGTAGAAGATAATGAGTTCAAAATGAAGGAAAACACCAAGCCCAAGGAGGCCGTGTAACATGGAACATTATCTGAGTCTTTTTGTTGCCTCGGTGTTTGTTGAAAACATGGCACTGGCCTTCTTCCTGGGGATGTGTACTTTCTTGGCGGTGTCCAAAAAGGTCTCCTCGGCAATTGGCCTGGGCATTGCGGTCATTGTGGTGCTGACCGTCACCGTGCCGGTTAACAACCTTGTTTATACCTTCTTGCTGCAGGAAGGTGCGTTGACCTGGACTGGTATTAGCGGTGCTGAAAACATAGACCTCTCCTTCCTTGGGTTGCTCTCTTACATCGGTGTCATTGCGGCGCTGGTACAGATCATGGAAATGTTCCTTGATAAGTACGTACCGTCGCTCTACAACGCGCTAGGGGTGTTCCTGCCGCTGATTACCGTTAACTGCGCCATCCTGGGTGGCGTACTGTTCATGGTCGAGCGTAGCTACAACTTTGGCGAAGCTGTGGTCTATGGCTTTGGTGCGGGCACCGGTTGGGCGCTGGCAATTGCCGCCCTGGCGGGTATCCGTGAAAAGCTGAAGTACAGCGATGTGCCGGGTGGCCTTCAAGGGCTGGGCATTACTTTCATCACCGTGGGGCTGATGTCGTTGGGCTTTATGTCCTTCTCGGGCATTCAGCTTTAATCGGAGCCGGTTTTTCCCGGCGGTGCCAAACATCGCCGGGTAATAGAAAACCTCCAGCAATAGGAAACCGACATGGTTGATACAACAGTCATCTTGCTCGGTGTTGTCATGTTCACGGTCATCGTTATTAGCTTAACGGCGATCATTCTGGCAGCGCGCAGCAAGCTTGTGAGTAGCGGGGACGTGACCATTGAGGTCAACGGCGATCCTGAGCACACTTTGAAGACCCAAGCCGGTGGTAAGCTGCTAAATACGCTTGCGGCTAACGGTATTTTCCTCTCTTCCGCCTGCGGTGGCGGTGGTTCTTGTGCCCAGTGTAAGTGTCGGGTAGAAGAGGGCGGCGGCTCTATTCTGCCGACCGAAGAGTCGCACTTCACTATGCGTGAGAAGAAAGAGGGCTGGCGCCTCTCCTGTCAGGTACCTGTGAAGCAGGACATGAAAGTCGAAGTGCCTGAAGAAGTGTTTGGGGTGAAAAAGTGGGAATGTGAAGTTATTGCCAATCCCAACGTTGCCACCTTTATCAAAGAGCTGAATCTGAAACTACCTGAAGGCGAAGAAGTTGCCTTCCGCGCCGGTGGCTACGTCCAGCTCGTTGCTCCCCCATATGATGTCAAATTCTCTGATTTTGATATTGAAGAGGAGTACCGGGGTGACTGGGAAAAATTTGATATGTTCAAAATTTCCCACAAGAACAACGAGGAAGTGATTCGCGCCTACTCCATGGCGAACTACCCGGATGAGAAGGGTATCCTCAAGTTCAACATCCGTATTGCAACGCCGCCTCCCGGCACTGACCATCCGCCAGGCTTGATGTCGACTTATGTCTTCAGCCTTAAAGAGGGCGATAAGGTTACCGTGATGGGCCCGTTCGGCGAGTTCTTTGCCCGTGATACCGACGCCGAAATGATCTTTATCGGTGGTGGTGCGGGTATGGCACCGATGCGTAGCCACATCTTCGATCAGCTGAAGCGCTTGAAGTCTGAACGCAAGATCACCTTCTGGTATGGTGCGCGCTCCTGGCGTGAAACTTTCTACAACGAAGAGTACGATCAGTTAGCCGAAGAGTTCCCCAACTTTGAGTGGCACTTGGCGCTTTCTGACCCACAGCCGGAAGACAACTGGGAAGGGCCGACAGGCTTTATCCATAACGTGCTGTACGAAAACTATCTGAAGGATCATCCAGCACCTGAAGATTGCGAGTACTACATGTGTGGGCCGCCAATGATGAACGCCTCGGTTATCAAGTTACTACTTGATATGGGCGTTGAGCCGGAAAATATCCTGTTGGATGATTTCGGTGGCTAAGCAGTCGGCGTAAGTCGATAGTAGTATTAAGCGGGGCTGGCCTATTGGGCTGGCCCCGTTTGTTTATAAACGCTTGTGAAAGGAATGCCCCATCACTGCGCTGATAAGAGGCGCTCGGCTAAGGTATAATCGGTTTAACGATGAATGACCGTGAGGCACTTATCACTACGGCTGTTGTCGTCAGGTAAGGCCAATAATTTAAAGCTAGGCAATGTAATGCTGGGAGGTTGATATGACTATTTGGCTACTGGTATTCGGTTTCATGGCACTGATTATGGGTGTGATGGCCGTGGGAGTCATCATGGGCCGCAAACCGATTGCGGGTTCTTGCGGCGGTTTGAACCAAATCGGTATGAAAGATGGTTGCGATATCTGCGGCGGCAAAGACGAGGTTTGTGAAGAAGAGAACCGCAAGCGCGGTGGCGTGCGCCGCCGTAGCGATGAAAGCCGTGGTGCCGATTTGGGCTATGATGCTACGCGTCGCTAATTAAGACTGCGTTATATGCAACGGGACGATGATTGATCAAAAATAGCAAAGGGACGCAGAGAGCATGGCGGTTCACAATTACGATGTTGTGGTGATCGGTACGGGGCCTGCAGGGGAAAGCGCTGCTATCAACGCTGCAAAACATGGCAAGCGTGTCGCGATTATTGAGAAGCAGGCCCAGGTAGGCGGTAACTGTACTCACTGGGGTACTATTCCTTCTAAAGCGTTGCGCCATCAGGTCAAACAGATCATGGCGTTCAATACCAACCGTATGTTCCGCGATATTGGTGAGCCTCGCTGGTTCTCTTTTCCCAAGGTGATGGAGCGCTCACGAGGCACTATCGATAAACAGGTCGAGATGCGCACGACTTTTTATGCGCGTAACCGCATCGATCTTTTCCACGGTGTTGCTCGTTTTAAAGATGAGCATACCCTGTTAGTACGTGACCGCCAGGAGGGCATGGAAGAGCTAGTGGCCAAGAAGTTTGTGATTGCCACCGGTTCGCGCCCCTATCGTCCGGCTGATATTAACTTCCGCCATCCGCGTATTTACTGCTCTGACACTATATTAAGCCTTTCGCACACCCCTCGAACCCTGATAATTTTTGGCGCCGGGGTGATTGGCTGTGAATACGCATCAATATTTTCAGGTCTGGGTGTCAAAGTTGATCTCATTAATAACCGTGACAGCCTGCTTTCGTTTCTGGACGATGAGATTAGCGATGCGCTCTCCTACCATTTGCGTAAGCACGGGGTATTGGTTCGTCATAATGAGGAGTACGAGAGCGTTGAGGGTGATGAATCAGGCGTCGTTGTGCGTCTCAAGTCAGGCAAGAAAATTCGTGCTGATGCTTTTTTGTGGGCCAATGGGCGAACCGGTAATACCGACAGCTTGGGGTTGGAGAACATTGGCTTAACTGCTAATGGGCGTGGTCAGCTAAGCGTTGATGAGCACTACCGTACCGCGGTCTCCCATATCTACGCAGCGGGCGATGTCATTGGCTGGCCGAGTTTGGCGAGTGCGGCTTACGATCAGGGTTTGAACTCGTGCAATGAGCTGCTCGATAAAGAGTATCGTTTTGTGAGTGATGTACCCACCGGGATCTATACCATCCCCGAGATTAGCTCCTTCGGCCCCAATGAGCGTGAACTCACGGAAGCAAAAGTGCCTTACGAAGTAGGCAAAGCCTTCTTCAAAGATACCGCCAGGGCGCAGATTACTGGCGATACAGTGGGTATGCTTAAAATTCTTTTCCACCAGGACACTCTGGAAATACTCGGTATTCACTGTTTTGGGGATCAGGCGTCTGAAATTTTGCATATCGGCCAAGCGATTATGCAGCAAAAGGGCGATGCCAATACGCTCAAATACTTTGTGAATACCACCTTTAACTATCCGACCATGGCAGAAGCGTACCGGGTGGCTGCCCAGAATGGTTTAAATCGGGTTTTCTAACCGGCACTACGACGTTTAAGAGTCGCTGGGTTCGTGAATTAGCGTATGAGCGTAAGTCAGTGGGTCGTTATGAGGTGAGGGGGCATTGGGGGGTAACAGACTTTCAACGCGGTTGCGCCCCAACGCTTTGGCTTTGTAGAGCGCTTTGTCAGCAAGCGAATAAAGCTGCTCAAATGTCAGCGAGCCGCTTTTACACGACGTTACGCCGATGCTAATAGTTGGGTTGGCGTGCAGTTCCATCCCCCTCAGCGTATTAGCTTCAATCTCTTGGCGTAGTCGATCTGCTGCCTGTATCGCATCATGGGTAGCAGTGTTGGGCATCAATAAGCAAAACTCCTCGCCACCAATTCTCGCTAATGTATCCGATGGGCGGCTAAGCTCGCGAAGCTTTTTACTGACCTGGCGGAGTACCTCATCGCCAGCTGGATGCCCGTAGGTATCGTTAATTTGCTTGAAGTGATCAAGATCTAACAGCAGAAGGCTGAGTGGTGCTCGATTACGCTGCGCTTGGGTAAGCCCTGCAGATGCTACATTGACCAAATGGCGCCGGTTATATAGCCCGGTCAGTTCATCGGTTAGCATTAGCTCATGCATGACGTTACGCTGACGGTGTAGGTAAATAACGGCCATGCAGAGCGTAATTGCAGCGCTGACCATTAACACCAGTAGCACACTTACGGCAATCGAAAGTCGCTGCATGGCTAAACGTTGTTGAACCGAAATGGCGCGAATGTCTTCTAGCAGCTGGTTATACAACCATGACTGAGCGCTACCAATCTCCATGGCAACGCTCTGTAATGGATCAATAAGTTCTGGACGCTGTTGAGCTTCTTGTGACAGCAATGCTAGGTCGGAAAGGCGGCTATTAAGCTCGCTGAAATGGTGATTGAGATATTCAACATCTGCAATGAGATAACGGTGGTGTTCAATACTGTTCTGAATGTTGTCCAAATGACGCTTGGAAAGTGAAATAAAATAATCGATGTATTGAATATGCTCATTGCTAGGCAGGCGTCTGCCTTCCTCTAGCGCAACTCTTAACTGAGGTGTAGCTTGCTGGGCCAGCACTATGTCACTTATCAGCGTGGTGTAGTCGGCACTGGCTTTTTGGCATGCACTGTAAACATAGCTGCCCATTATTGCGGACATAGCGCAAAGAATGGCGGCAAAAATCAACGCTAAGCGTCCGCCAGGCTGACGAAGAAAGCGACGCATCATCACGATATACTCAGCAAGCAGCCAGTGATGCCGCCCCTCTCTGCATACAGCTGAGCAGGCGAGAGTACGTTGGGTAAAAACACACAATAATCAAAAAAGTGCTTCCGTTGCAAAGGGCGGTTCTGCATGGCACCTCTCCGTTAATGGGTAGGTAATCCAATGAACAGCTTAAAGTCTTCATCCTTATGCAACTTAAGCACTCGCCCGGCGTGTCTGCCATCCCACAACTTTACTAATTGCAGGGTCATACTTGTGCTCGTTATTATTAGTATTTCTGTTAGTTATTGATAATTAAATGTTATTTATCCTGGCTAAAGCTTGGCGTGCTTTTTCTTGCCAGCTGCCGTCAAGCGATGCGGCCTGTGTTAACGCTTCGCGAGCCGCATTAGTCGCTTCGTCTTGCAATAGTAAAAGGCCCAGATTTAGCCATGCAGCACCCATTTTTTCATCCAGTTCGGTTGCCCGTTCAAACGCCTTGCGTGCGTCGTCGGGTTGTTGATCTGCGTAAAGCGCATTGCCTAGCGCAAACTGCCCCATAGCGTTAGTAGGGTGGCGTTTTACAAACGCTTGCCAGCTTGAAAGCGTGGCCCGTGGCCCGTGAGACTCTTCGTAGGCGCTAAGCGCTTCTAGCGCATTACGGGCAGTAATGCCCGCGGGAATCGTACCCGGCTCGCCCACTACAAACCCCCAGCGCTCAGTGCGTGCCCAGGTGGCGTCGAAGCGACTAAACGACATCGTATGACGCTCAATTTCGCCGCTGCGCAGAATCAGCGTTTCATTGGGCAGATCGTAGCCAATGGCGACGGCGTAGTGCCACATTGGGTAAATCGGCAACGACAAGTTCTGCATAACGACCACCGGGTCGCCTGCTGCCAAATGGTTCAATAGGGAATCCATGGTGCCGCGAATAGGAAACGCGATGCGCTCATGCCGCCGCACCGTGGCCAGCATTTCAGGCTGCACGCTGCCATCACGTCCGGGCAAAAATACCTGGGGAATCAGTTCCTCAACGTCGGTGTCGACACCCTGGTGATTGAGCACCATCGCCAGCGTGGCAGGGCCGCACTGAAATTCCGTTTGGGCATAAAACGGCACGCTGGTAATTTCGGTATGAGGCGGTAGAGCTTGATAAGTGCTTTGCAGTAATACCGGATTACGCGCACAGCCACTCAATAGTAGCAGTAAAATAAAAACGCCCGCGAAGCGGGCGTTAGTGATCAAGTTATTCAACAACATAGGGGTCATGTGCTGCCTATATTAACGAGTAAACGGATAAACGTCGGTTAGGCCGAGGATATCGGTTACCAGCAAAATAATGAAAACGGCGAATAGCGCCCCTACAACCCCAGCACCGGCAGGCAGCTGCTCCAACTGTTCGGCCATTTGCTGAGCTTCAGCGTCGCTCAGTGAGGCTACGCGAGCCTCGACTTCGGCCAGATCAACACCCTGTTTTACCAGCTGATCTTGCACATCGGCGCGAGCCAGGATCTCGTTAATCCGTTCGCGATCAGCGCCAGCACGGTCAGCCGCCAAAACAGATTGGGTAGAGATTAAATCCATTGATTGGGGCGCATTGGGTGCAGCGGCAACGGGTAAGCTGGTAATAACGAGCGCTGCAATCAGTAGGGTCGAGAGGTAAGCACGCAATGTTTTCATCGTCTTCTTCCTTATAGACTAGTCGGGGTGGTAAGGAATGAGTATAGAAACAAATGGATTGATTTTTAAGCGTAATATGCAAAGTGCTAATTATTTGCACTAATGCGATAGGTCCAGGCGGATTCTGAGAGTAGTCCGCGGCCCCCGGCCATGGTCATGGCCAGATCATGCAGGCCCGGCCATAGCGGTACCGTTGCCGCGCCCTTAACGGCTAAATCCAGCCGCTGGGCCATTAAAAGCAATTTATGCAGTCGCTTCATGGGCAGGCGGCCAATCGCTTTCTGGTAAGCGGGGCGGCGCTTATCAAAAATCATCGGCTTTTGAGTTTTGCAAGCGTGCTCAAAGCTCTGCCCTTGATCCAGGTGCTGATGCAGCGAGAGCAGGGTACGCAGCTCCCGACTAAGCGCCCACAGCACAATAGGCGCCTCAACGCCTTCACTGCGTAAGCCATTGACAATGCGTGAGGCGCGGCTGGGCTCACCTTTCAGGCAGGCATCGGCCAAATTGAAGACATCAAAGCGGGTACTGTCTTCTACCCCCTGGGCAATACTTTCCACGTTCAAGCGGGTGCCTTGGGGGTGAATCAGGGCAAGCTTCTGCAACTCCTGGTCGGCGGCCAGTAAGTTCCCTTCGGTGCGCTCACCCAGCAGGCGGGCGGCATCCAAGTCAATTTGTACGCCATGCAGGGAAGCGCGGTCGCGCAGCCAATAGCCCAAGCGTGAGGCATCTACCGGCCATACCGGTACAAACAAGCCGTGCTTATCCAGCGCTTTAAACCAGGCGCTTTTTTGCTGCTTGGCATCTAGCTTGCCCATACCAATCAGCAGAACATCATCGCTGTTATCCAGGGTTTCGGCGTAATGTGCTAACGCTTTACTGCCATCTTGCCCCAGCTTGTGGTTGCCTAAGCGCAGCTCCAGCAGTTTGCTGGTCGCAAACAGCGAGAGGTTGCTCGACATTTCCATCAATCGGCCCCAGGCAAAATTGGGCTCGACATCGAGTACTTCACGCTCCTCGACACCACCCTGGCGAGCTGCGGCCCTTACAGCATCGCAGGCATCGCGATGCTGTAAGGGCTCGTCCCCTGCTACGATCACTACGCGGGGCAGCTTTTTTGCTAACGCAGCGGGTAGCTGATCAGCAAATACCTTCACTGCATGCCCTCAACGTAAGTAAGCCGCTCGATGATTTGCTGAGAGAGCTGGCGCGCAAGCGTTTGTTCAGCTTCCATCATTAGCGTTTCGCGGTTGAGCAGGTCGTCATCGCTGACGCGAATGCGGGTAGCCGTCGAAAGCGTTTCGTTATTGATGTAATAGGCATTAGACGCCCGCTCCTGTACCGAGAGGCTGCTGCTAAGCGTTAGCTCGTGTTCGCGGCTTGCTCGACCATCGCCGCCCAGTCGGCGCTCGGTTAAAACAGGCGTACCCAGCGTGACCCGCCAGGGCGCATCAGCGGTGACCTGGGTGCCTAATTGCTGAAGACGTAAGGCGACCTGCTGAGCGACGGCACTGTTGGTGTCGCCTTCTAAAGCAAGAGTGGGCAGCGTAGGCAGCGATTTAGTGCCGCGTAGCCTAAACCCACAGCCGCTGAGCAGCACCGCCGCCGAGGCGGCGATGCTAGCGGTTAAAAATGTGCGTCGGTTCATCCGCTCACCACGATATTAACCAATTTTCCGGGCACCACGATGACTTTGCGCACGGTGTTGCCCTCGAGGAAGCGCTGAACGTTTTCGTGCTCCATCGCCAGCTTTTCAATAGATGCCTTATCTGCACTTGCCGGTACTTCAAGGCGAGCGCGCAGCTTACCGTTGACCTGTACCACCAGCTCAATACTGTCGCGGGTAAGGGCGGATTCATCCACCACCGGCCAGGTTGCTTCAATGGCCGGGCCTGAATGACCAAGCGCTTCCCAGAGACTATGGCACAGGTGGGGCGTAATCGGCGAGAGCAGCAGTACGCAGGCTTCCAGCGCTTCGCGGCTAACCGCCAGGCTAAGCTCGGAGCTATCGTCGAACTTACCGATGGCGTTGGAGAGCTCCATCACTGCAGCAATGGCTGTATTGAAAGTGGTGCGGCGGCCAATGTCGTCGCTGGCTTTCTTGATGGTCTCGTGGGTTTTCCGGCGCAGCGCCTTTTGATCGTCGTTAAGTGCATTGACGTCCAGCGTGCCGGGCGTGCCCGCTGCCAAGTGCTCATTCACCTGACGCCATAGGCGCTTCAAGAAGCGGTGTGCGCCCTCTACCCCTGAATCCGACCACTCCAGGGACTGCTCGGGGGGGGCGGCAAACATCATGAACAGGCGTACGGTATCGGCACCGAACTTGTCGATCATTGATTGCGGATCAACGCCGTTGTTTTTCGACTTGGACATCTTCTCGATGCCACCCATCTCCACTGGCTCTCCGTCGCTCATCAAAATGGCGCTCAGCGGGCGGCCTTTCTCATCACGCTTCACTTCCACGTCAGCGGGGTTAAACCACTGCTTGCCACCGTTATCAGTAGAGCGGTAGAAGGTTTCCGCAATGACCATGCCCTGGGTCAGAAGCTGCTGGAAGGGCTCGTCGGAATCCACCAAGCCGAAGTCACGCATCAGCTTGTGGAAGAAGCGCGCGTAAAGCAGGTGCAGAATGGCGTGCTCGATACCGCCAATGTAGAGGTCAACCGGCAGCCAGTAGTTGGCGCGCTCGTCCAGCATGGCTTCGGTGTTATCGGCACAGCAGAAGCGCGCGTAATACCAGGACGACTCCATAAAGGTGTCGAAGGTGTCGGTTTCGCGCGTCCAGCCATCACCCAGGTCAGAGAACGCAGGCATCTTCTTCAGCGGCGAGCCGGAGGCGTCCACAGTGACTTCCATGGGTAGCGATACCGGCAGCTCGTCATCCGTCAACGGTACCGTTTGACCTTCAGGGCCGTATTTAACCGGAATCGGCGCACCCCAGTAGCGCTGGCGGGCAACGCCCCAATCGCGCAGGCGGTAGTTGGTTTTGACTTCGCCACGACCAAGCTCAGCCAGTTTGGCGGCAATGGCGTCAAAGGCTTGCTCAAAATCCAGGCCATCAAATTGACCTGAATTGACCAGCTTGCCGTATTCGGCGTAGGCCGCCTCAGAAACGTCGGCAGGCTGGCCGCTTTCATCGGCGATGACCGGTTTGATGTCAATGCCGTACTTGGTGGCAAACTCCCAGTCGCGCTGATCATGGCCAGGCACTGCCATGACGGCACCAGTACCAAACTCCATGAGTACGAAATTAGCCACGTAGACGGGCACTTCATCGCCGGTTAGCGGGTGAACCGCCATATGGCCGGTGAGCATGCCTTTCTTCTCTTTGGTGGCCATCTCTGCTTCAGAGGTGCCGCCTTTGGCGCACTCATCGCAGAAGGCCGCCAGCTCACTGTTCTGCTCGGCCGCCTGCTTGGCTAGCGGGTGGCCAGCGGCAACCGCCACATAGGTCACGCCTAACAGCGTATCCGGGCGGGTGGTGTATACCGCCAACGGGTCGCAGGCGCTGCCGTCTTTAGTCTGGATATCAAAAGTGAGCTCAACGCCTCGGGATTTGCCAATCCAGTTGCGCTGCATGGTTTTGACCTGCTCCGGCCACTCTACTTTATCCAGGTCAGCCAGCAGTTCATCGGCGTAGTCGGTAATCTTCAAGAACCACAGCGGTATCTCTTTACGCTCAACCAGCGCACCGGAGCGCCAGCCGCGGCCTTCAATAACCTGCTCATTGGCGAGAACGGTTTGATCCACCGGATCCCAGTTGACCGTCGACATCTTCTTGTACACCAAGCCTTTTTCCACCAGCTTGGTGAAGAACCACTGCTCCCAGCGGTAATAGCTGGTATCACAGGTAGCGAACTCGCGGCTCCAGTCGTAGGCAAAACCCAGTGCCTTCAACTGATTGCGCATGTAGTCGATGTTTTGGTACGTCCACTTAGCGGGCGGCACCTGATTCTGAATAGCGGCGTTTTCCGCGGGCATGCCGAAAGCGTCCCAGCCCATGGGCTGCATGACATTTTTACCCTGCATGCGCTGGAAACGGGACACAACGTCACCGATAGTGTAATTACGCACGTGCCCCATGTGCAGCTTGCCGCTGGGGTAGGGGAACATGGATAGGCAGTAAAACTTCTCGCGGTTCGCGTCCTCTACGGCTTTGAAGCACTGATTTTTGTCCCAGTACTGCTGGGCGTCGCGTTCGATTTCACGAGGGCTGTAGTGTGCGTCCATCGGTTTATTAATGCCTTGGCGTATTCGCCCAAAGGGGCGCAAAGTGAATGTGAGATGACATCTGTCAGATAAGTGAGGTCGATTGTATCCTATGCAGGTGTATCCTTGAACGGTAAGCCGATGATAGGTAACTGCACGCGTCGATAAAAGGAGAGGCACCATGAGTGAACAGCAGAATGACAATCGCCTACGCGAAGGCTACGAACGCTTGCTAGAGCGGATGCAGGGGGGCGCCAACGAGCTAACCTGGGAAAATTTGCAGAAGGATTTGGACGACGCGGTCGAGTTTGAGTCGGAGCTAGAGGAGTACACCAAAGACGAGCTAGCCCTGCTGCGCGCCTGGGTTGAACGTGACCTGAAAGATATGCGCTACTACATGGCAGACACCGGCAAGCAAGTGGCCAGCTGGCTGGGCATTGATATTGACGGCCTTTCTCGGCGCGTGGCGGAGTCGCTGCTTTCGATTGCTGACCGCAGCGTGGTCGACCGCGAACGCTTTGAGGAAGATTTAGAAGCTGCCCGCGCCGACTACTGCGAAGGTGAGATGGCGGCACCCGGCCTAATGGCATGCACCCACTGTGATGCCCAGGTGATGCTGCCTACCGTTGCACGCCTGGAGCCTTGCCATCAGTGTGGCCATCGCTACTTCTACCGCTTCCCCAATAAAATCATTGAGACCTGATCCATTAGCTAACCAGTAAGCTGACGCCTGCGATCGCCCCAAGCGAAAGCAGGCTCATGACTGCTGCGTAGAGCAGGTTATTTTTCATCATGCGATAACCGCTCACCCCGTAGCGTCCCTGCAGTGACAGGTTGATCCCCGAAAGCGGGCCCACGCTGGTGCCCACAGCCCACGATGTTAACGCCACAAACGCAAAGACGGTTTGTTCTCCGTTCTGCAGGTTCAGTATTGAGGCCAACACCGATACGCCAATGATTGGATGTAAGCCTGCCAGTGCGCTCAACGTAATCGCTGCAAAGCTAAGCATTGCCTGGGGTGCGCCAAAGCGGGTGAACAGCGTCCAGTCGCTGCCAGCCGCCGCTGTTACCAGAGTTGAAAGACCAATTGTTAAAAGCCCCGCGGCTAAAAACAGCGAAATTTCCCCGCGCATGGCCGGTAGCCGCGTAGTGGTGTGCTGGCGAATGCGGCGCAGGGTAAAGCGAGGCCCATGGGGTAGGTTGCTCAATACCGCCACGCTGGGCAGCAGAAAGGTAATAATGCTGACGATGGTCAGGGCAGGGGTAAGCACAAAGTGAAACAGCATCACCAGCGCCGCCATGCCTACCGGCATAAACAGGCTACGTGGCGCCAGTGAGTAGCCATCCACCTCGCTGAGATCAAACCGCCGCCTGAGCTCCAGCGTGGTTAACAGCCCCGATAGCATCGCCATGGGAAAGCTCACCACAGCAATTTGCGCGTACTCAACGTCGGGTACCAGCGCGATCACTACGCCCATAGAAGCAAAAAACGGCGACCACAGCGCCGCGCTGCTCAGCCCACGGTTAAGCGACAACAGCTGCGGTGTAGTGAGCGGCCCACGCCGGGCCAGCTTATCACCCACCATAAACACGGTAGACAGATTTAAAATCGTACCCAGGAAGTGCACTCCCAGCCAGGTACGCAGCACGCCACCCGCTCCGGTCACTCGACTTCCCGTCGCGCTCTTGTTGCCTTGCTTACCGATCAGCGAGATAAAACTAACGCCCACCAGCATGGCGGCTACAAACGAATTGCCCTGCAACATAGCGGGCCAATCCACCTCGGCGCCATACACAAACCGCGCCACCAGCAGCATGCCTGCACCCAGCACGATTAGTACGCCCGCCTGAATGCGCGAACGACGGGGTATATCCCGCCATAGCAACACAACCGCCGCCCACAGCAAATAGCTCACCGCATGCGCAGTGCTCAACCAGCCCGTAAAACCGATAATCTGTGCGATAAGCCCAAGCAGAATCAGCACGCCCGCCAAGCGCTGCCGAGAAGATGTCTCTTGCATGCCAAACCCTTAGTAGTGAATTAGCAGGCTAATCGGATTTGCAGAGGAAGGCCAGCAGTAAGCTAAGAGTTATAAATAGGTATTTTCGTAGCGCCGCGGTACCAGCTCTTGCACCGCGGCTAGCTAAAGTTGTAGGAATGGGATGGATCCGTCCCACTGTGCCAAGATGAAGACGCATTTCATCATTAGGCCGCTTCAACGGTGGTTCGACACTTCGAAGAAGGGTGCGGAAAGCATCCCTTATTATTACTAGGCTGGCAGCTTGAACATTCGCGAGCTAAAGCTCCCTCACAAGGGTTGAAGGCAGCCCCTCTTCTCATCAGGCTTCCAGCCTACAGCGTAAAAATGGGTAACTTGCGCTCTGCTTTGGCGAGTTTCAGTTTGGCGACTTTGGGCAGACCGTTTTCGAACGGTGGGAAGTCCTCGCCCTGAATCAGCGGTGACAGATAGTCCCGACAGGCCTGGGTAATGGCAAAGCCGTTATCGCTGATAAAGTCCCTGGGCATAAACTTCTCTTGGTTGGCTACCTGGGAGAGCGGGGCAGATATCACATCCCACTGGTAGGGCGCCTGAGAGATGCGGCGAATAGCGGGCATCATGGCGTTTTTACCTGCCAGCGCCAAGGTTACTGCTTCTCGACCCACCGCATAGGCTTGTTCAACGTCGGTTTTAGACGCTAGGTGACGCGCCGCGCGCTGCAGATAGTCGGCCACTGCCCAGTGATACTTGTAGCCCAAATCCTGTTTGATCATACCGGCGAGCGTTGGTGCCACGCCGCCAAGCTGCCGGTGGCCGAACGCATCGGTATTACCCGCATCGGCCAGAAAGGTACCATCTTCGTAGCGAGCGCCTTCAGAGACCACAATAACGCAGTAGCCATACTGTTTAACGCTCTCCTCAACCCGCGCCATAGCCGCTTTACGGTTAAAGGGGATTTCCGGGAAGATAACCATGTGTGGCGGCTCGCCTTCGGCTTCGCCTGCCAGCCCCCCGGCGGCGGCAATCCAGCCCGCGTGGCGGCCCATTACTTCGAGAACAAAAACTTTGGTGGAGGTCGCACACATCGAAGCGATATCCAGCGATGCCTCCAGCGTTGAGGTGGCAATATACTTGGCTACGCTGCCAAAGCCCGGGCTGTTATCGGTAATCGGCAGGTCGTTATCGACGGTTTTAGGCACGTGGATAGCGGTCAGCGGATAGCCCAGCTTCTCGGAAAGTTGAGAGACCTTTAAGCAGGTGTCGGCGCTATCGCCGCCGCCGTTATAGAAAAAATAGCGAATATCGTGGGCTTTAAAGACTTCGATCAAGCGCTCGTACTGGGCACGGTGGGTGTCAATATCTTTGAGCTTATAGCGGCAGGAGCCAAAAGCGCCGCCCGGTGTATGGCGCAGCGCGGCAATGGCCTCATCGCTCTCTTGGGTAACGTCGATAAGGTCTTCCGTTAAGGCTCCGATAATGCCGTTATGACCGGCGTAAACCTTGCCTATTTGATCGGGGGCTTGACGGCAGGCTTCGATAACGCCGCAGGCGCTGGCGTTGATCACGGCGGTGACGCCACCTGATTGGGCGTAAAAGGCATTATGCTGGGCCATGGAAACGTCTCATCTCCTAAAAACGGATAGTTTTAATCGAAATATTTATCACCGCCAAATACGCGCTACCCGGCATTGTCGGTGCTAAACCAGATTGCTGTAATGGGGCGAAGTTTAGCGTAAAGCCTGGTTCTCTGCATTAGCGGCTCTCTGCATCAGCGGCTACGCTGTTGACGGTTAGGTGTTAATCCGTACTGTCCATCTCTTGTTCGCGCTGGGCAAGTTGCCAGCCGCCCAGGTCTTTGTAGCGATTAACCATCGCGCAAAACAGCTCGGCGGTGCGCTCGGTGTCATAGCGAGCGGAGTGTGCGGCCTTGTTATCAAACTCAATGCCCGCTGCGCGACAGGCCCGCGCAAGTACCGTTTGGCCATAGACCAGGCCTGCAAGCGAGGCGGTATCAAAGCTTGAGAAGGGGTGAAAAGGATTGCGCTTAATGCCACAGCGGTTGACCGCCGCATTCAAGAAGCCCTGGTCGAACGCCGCATTATGGCCAACTAAAATAGCGCGCGTGCAGTCATGTGCTTTGATCGATTTACGAATCGGGCGGAAAATTTCTCCCAGTGCTTCCGACTCGCTGAGCGCTACCTGACGACGCAGGGGATCGTCCAGGTTGATACCGGTAAAATCGAGCGCTGACTGCTCGACATTCGCGCCCTCAAAGGGCTGAATGTGGTAGGCATAGGTGGCATCAGGAAGCAGGTTGCCATCCGGATCCATGGTCAGCGTGACGGCGGCTATCTCAAGTACAGCGTCGCCTTGGGCATTAAATCCCCCGGTTTCTAAATCAACGACCACGGGCAGGTAACTGCGAAAACGTTGGGCCATTAATTCGCGGGCAATTGCCTCGCTCATGCAGCTCTCCTTATGTTCAAGCGAGTAATAGTAAAGCGAGTCATCAGATAACATTAGCGGCAAACCGCCGCTTTGAATGGGGGGATTCTAGCAGCTTTAGCCCCCAGGCGTCGTTGACGGTATTCGCTGGGCATTGAGAACGCTATACTCAACGTCAGTCTCAACGGTTTACTCCAACGAGCTATCACAGACGAGCTATCACATTCGCCAGGTGCTAGTGGCAAGTGTAGTTTTTACTAATGAATATCTTATGGTCAACGAGGAGCAAAGAATGTCCGATGTCAAAAAGGTTGTGCTGGCATATTCAGGCGGCCTGGACACATCCGTAATCGTTAAGTGGTTGCAAGAAACCTACAACTGCGAGGTAGTGACCTTTACTGCCGACATCGGTCAGGGCGAAGAAGTCGAACCGGCGCGAACTAAAGCGCAAGCGCTTGGCGTGAAAGAGATTTACATCGAAGACTTGCGTGAAGAGTTCGTGCGTGACTACGTCTACCCGATGTTCCGCGCCAACACTATTTATGAAGGCGAGTACCTGCTGGGCACCTCTATCGCTCGTCCGCTGATTGCCAAGCGGTTGATCGAAATTGCCAATGAAACGGGTGCCGACGCTATTTCCCATGGTGCTACGGGTAAAGGTAACGACCAGGTGCGTTTCGAACTTGGTGGCTATGCCCTGAAGCCCGGCGTAAAAGTGATCGCCCCTTGGCGGGAGTGGGATTTAACTTCCCGCGAAAAGCTAATGGCATATTGCGAAGAGCATAAAATTCCGGTCGATTTTTCTAATAAAAAGAAAAAATCACCCTATTCAATGGATGCCAACCTGCTGCACATCTCCTATGAGGGCGGCATTTTGGAAGACCCATGGGCCGAAGCAGAAGACGATATGTGGCGCTGGAGTGTCTCGCCTGAAGCCGCGCCCGATCAGCCCACTTACGTTGAGCTGACGTTTGAAAAGGGCGATATCGTGGCTATCGACGGCGAGCCATTGAAAGCCCATGAAGTGCTCGAAAAGCTCAACAAACTGGGCGGCGACAACGGTATTGGTCGTTTGGATATTGTTGAAAACCGCTACGTGGGCATGAAATCGCGTGGCTGTTATGAAACGCCAGGGGGCACCATTATGTTGCGTGCTCACCGTGCCATTGAGTCGCTCACCCTAGACCGCGAAGAAGCCCACCTGAAAGATCAGTTGATGCCGAAGTACGCGGAAGTAATCTACAACGGTTACTGGTGGAGCCCAGAGCGTCGCATGCTGCAGGCGGCCATTGACGAGACCCAAAAGAATGTCGCGGGTGTCGTGCGTATGAAGCTTTACAAAGGCAACGCTACCGTAGTGGGCCGTAAGTCCGATGAGTCGCTATTTGATGAATCAATCGCTACCTTTGAAGATGATGCTGGCGCTTACAATCAGAAAGATGCCGAAGGCTTTATTAAGCTAAACGCGCTGCGTTTGCGTATTGCCGCAGGTAAGGGTCGCAAGCAGAGCTAAGTAAGCGCTGATAAAAGCAGCTTATAACTTGCAGGGCGGCCATCTCCTTGCCGCCCTGTAAGCAAAGGAGCCATTATGCTTAAGAAATTATTTTCCGGTCTCTTCGGTAGTGATCGTCAGGCTGTGCCAGGCGCTACCTCTAAAGCTGCTGAGCCGGTGGAATACAAGGGTTATGAGATTGTCTCCCAGCCAGACAATCAGAGCGGTCAGTACCGCGTCAGTGGTTGGATTCGCAAGGCCGACGCCAGTGGTGAAACCCTTGAGCACCGCTTTGAGCGTTCCGATATGCTCCCAGGGCGAGAGGCCTGTGATGCTATGATGGTCACCAAAGCGCAGCGCTATATTGATGAAGTAGGTGAAGCGATGTTCGAGCCAGACCCGCGCAGGTCAGGCGAGGGCGAGTAGCAACAACGCCGTCATATCATTCTAGTAAAGGAGAGGCGTATGCGTTTAGTACACCAAGCCTCACCCTGGCGCTCTCTATTCCATGAGAATGGCACGCTCAATACCTCGGCGCTTAATGCGCCGTTGCACCATATCTTCTCAAAACTCTCCTCAAACTTCCCCTCACCGGATATCTCATTAGCTGACGCCTATGCTTGGCAACTGCCGCTGGTGGAAACATTGGTGCATTATGATTTACCCGCCTGGCGTATTAGCCAAATTATCAGTGACCACAATGCTTCACTGTATCGTCTGGCAATAGCGCAATCCCTTGACGAAATGCAGGCGCAGGGCTGGGGCGCTCCGCCCGTCGACTACTGTGTTCTGCTGCTAGGCTCCGCGGCGCGCTTCGAAAGCCTGTTAGGCCCCGATCAGGATAATGCGCTGATTATCGACGGCTATCCTGACCATCGCCATGTAGAGATCGACGGCTACTTTCAAGCGCTTGGCGAGCGGTTTACCCAGCGCCTGGATGAGGCCGGTATACCGCTCTGCCATGGTCATGTCATGGCGCGATGGCCGATGTGGCGCAAACGGCTAAGTGAGTGGTACGCGCAGCTAGACATCTGGAGCGCTGACCGCCAGGTAAAGCGCGTACAGCAGACTAATATCTTACTCGATTTTGCCCCGGTCGCCGGTAATCCAGCGCTTGCTAAGAAGTTGGGTGAGTGCATCGCTTCAACTCTTCCTAAAGCGTCACTGTTTATGGATGAAATGGCGACGCTACTGGATGAGCTGCCGGTGGCGCTGGATCGCTTTGGGCGGCTTGCCTCAAGCCCAGGCCTGGATGCCCCCCATGGGCAAGCCCTTAATCTCAAGCATCAAGGCTTGTTGCCGTTGATTAGCGCCGCGCGCTTACTCTGCCTGCGGCACGGGCTGCGCGACATAGCCACTCGTGAGCGATTGATCGCGCTAAGTCATGCAACGGATGCGTTAACGTTGGCTGAATCGGCGTTGCTTGTAGCCGCTTTTGAGCGACTGCAGCAGCGCCTATTGGAACAGCAGCGGTATAACAAAGCTCGTGGCCAAGCTGCAGATGGCTGGGTTGACCTGCGGCGTTTGCGTGAAGACGAGCGCTTACTGCTGAAGTTTGATCTACAGCAGATTAGGTCGTTTGTTCAGCGAGTGAAAAACGCCTAGCCGGAGTCGAGAGATGATGAGTCACCCGGCGCGGCGGGTAGTTCTAACGTTAAGCAGGCACCGCCTAAGGTTTTGGCATCCTCGACCCAAAGCCGTCCACCTAGATGGGCGATAATACCCCGACTAATCGGTAATCCTAAGCCGCTGCCTCTTGGCCGACCTCGTGGAATATCATCGTCCTGTTGAATTTGATGGAATTTTTCAAAAACCCGTTCACGCTCGTCTTCGCTAATACCCGCACCATTATCCTCCACGCTTAAACGGAAATGACGACGATGGCGATAAAGCGTGAGGCGCACTTTTGGCTGCTCCCGATCGGCAAACTTACCCGCGTTATCAAGCAGGTTAATAATCACCTGTTCTAAACGGTCATGGTCGCCAACCACCATCGCAGGGTCAGCTTCCAAGCTAACGTCTAAGGCAATGCCGCGCTCCTCATGTAGATGGGCAATAGCGTCAATGCTGTGCCGAGTTAGGGCGGCAAGATCGAGGGGGACGGGATTAAGCGTCAAACGACCACTTTCCAGGCGGGCAAGATCCAGAATTTCTTCAATTAAACGAGACAGACGCTGGCTCTCGTGGACGATCACGCCGAGAAAATGCTGGCGTTTTTGATCAGGCAGTTGGCTGCTGTCGCGCAATATTTCGGCAAAGGCTCGAATGGAGGTGAGCGGTGTGCGTAGCTCGTGGCTGACCATGGCGACGAACTCGTCTTTCAAGCGATCCAGCTCGCGCAGACGCTCGTTCGCGCTACGCAGTTCTTCGCCAATTTGCACCAACTCCTGAGATTTTTGCTCCAAGCGACGGTTGTACTCCAGGGTTTGTGAGGTGGTGTCCAGTATGCTCAGAATCGACTCAATATCCAGCGCTTCACCGCGTACCACCGAGTTGATCAGTACCCGCGCTGAGGAACTGCCCAGCGCCCCCGCTAGCGCCTGTTCGGCGCGAGTAATCAGCTCGGCGGTAGCGGGATCATCCGCCGCATAAGCGATTTTGGTTCCGCTATGGCTAAATACGCGGCGGGTGGTCTGGGCACCCAAATAGCGCACCAGCAGCTCTTTGAGTGCCCCCTGGGTAGTTTGCCCGCGCCATAGCGACGTAGATAACGAAGTGGTTTGCAGATTAGGGTGCATCGCCTCGGTGAATAGTGCTGCCTGGGTTTGCTCAAGGGGCGTAGGGCGAGTAAACAGCGATACTCCAACTAATAGTCCCACGTTAGCCATCATGCTCCAGAGCAGCGAATGGGTATAAATATCCCAGTTTTCGAGCCCGAATAAGCCGTAGGGAATTAGCCAAGCGATACCCCAGGGGCCCTCAGTGAGCAGTGCTGCATCCAACCAACCGGATTGGGCAAACCCTGGCAGCAGCAGCGTATAGCACCAGAGTAAGAACCCGGCGATTAGGCCAGCTGTGGCGCCTTGGCGGGTAGCGCCGCGCCAATACAGGCCAATCAAGAGCGCTGGGGCGAACTGGGCTGCCCCGGCGAAGGAGACCAGCCCAATAGTGACAAGGCTATAGGAGTCACCAATCAACGCATGGTAGAGATAGCCGAGTAGCAGAATAAGTACGATAGCGATGCGCCGAATACCCAACAGCCAACCGGCGAGCTCCCCTTTGGTACTTAAGTGCAGCCGCCGTGAGCGCAGCAGAAGGGGCATCACCAGTTGGTTGCTGACCATAGTTGAAAGCGCGATTGTCTCGACAATCACCATGCCTGTCGCCGCAGAAAGGCCACCAATAAAGACCAGTAGCGGCAGCCCTTCTAAACCAGCTGACAGCGGCAGTGTGAGCACAAAGCTGTCCGGATCACCTGCGCTTACGCCAAGCAACAGGCCAGCCAGCGCAATGGGAATAACGAACAGATTAATCAGCAGCATGTAGAGGGGGAATAGCCAGCTTGCTCTGGCTAAGTGCTGCTCGTCGACATTCTCCACCACCAATACCTGGAATTGGCGAGGTAGGGTTAAGAAGGCCAAAAAGGCCAGTATCAGCATGCCCACCCAGCCGGTGACCCCACCCGGAACGCTATCCAACCGCATGCTATCGACAAGGGCGGGCGTGGCCGCTACCTGGGCAAACAGCGCGGCGGGGCCTTCAAACCTCACAAACACCACGAACACGCCGACGGCCATAAAGGCGACCAGTTTAACGATGGACTCCACCGCAATCGCCGCCACCATGCCTTCATGGCGCTCACTGGCATCCAGGTGGCGTGTGCCAAACAGAATAATAAATACTGCTAATACCAGGGCGACCCAGAGAGACTTATCCATCCAAAAATGTTCATCCACTAACGTGGTGTCGGCCGCGCGGGGATAGTTGATCAGCACTGCATGGCTAACGGTAATGGCTTTTAACTGCAGAGCAATATAGGGGGTGATGCTAATCAGCGCCATCAGGGCAACCAGTGCGCCTAAACTGGTGCTTTTGCCGTAGCGGGCACTGATGAAATCGGCAATAGAAGTGATCCGCTGCCGTGCTGCAATACGTACCATTTTGCGGATAACTGAAGGGGCCAACAGCATCGCCAGGGTGGGGCCCAGGTAGATGAGCAAAAAGCTGGGGCCATACTCGGCGGCGCGCCCGACGCTGCCGTAGAACGTCCAGGCCGTGCAGTAAACAGCAATAGAAAGGGCATATACCGTCGGCGAGCCAATGATGGAGCGACCCTGCTCCGCCCGCCGGTCACCCCAGGCGGCGACCACAAACAGCAGCGCCAAGTAGCCAAAGGCGGTGCCGAGGATAATCGCCTCACTACGCATGGTTAGCGGCCCGAACGCCGTTCCATCAGCCAAGCAGTCAAGCCGATCACCACTGCCCAGACGATAAATAGATAGAGCGGTAGCCAGCCCACGCTAAAGGTAGGTAGCCGATCCACCACGATAATCAATGGTGGGGAGAACAGCAGCAGGGCAATCGCCACCAGAGCCATTAGGCGCTCTGTTTGGCGTGATTTCACACCGAAAGGTTTCATCAGGCGCTGGCATCCTGTCGGTCGAAGGCGTTGACTTGCAGGGCTAACAACTGCTCAAGCGTATCGACGCCGCGGGCTTCTAAGCGAGGCAGCAGGGCTAGCCATAGCTCGGCGGTCACGCGGGCATCGCCTAATGCAGTGTGGCGCGTCCCTGGTGGAAATGCCAGATCGTAGCGCTGGGCAAGGCTATCCAGATCATGCCCATCGAGCGCTTCGTCAAGTGCCCGTGAAATCAGCAGGGTGTCGATCACAGGGATATCAAAGGCGACTCCTTTGTGGCTAATGGCAAGTAGATCAAAGGCGGCATTATGGGCCAGCAAGACAGCTTCGCCGACATAATCGCGAAAGCGGGTAAGCACAATATCCAAAGGCGGCGCGCCTAGCACATCGGCATCGGTAAGGCCGTGTATCGCGGTGCTAGCCGGCGGGATCGGCCGCTGCGGATCCACTTTTTGATCGAAGGCCTCGCTTGCCAATAAACGGGCGTTGACCACGCGACAGGCGCCAAGACTGATGACGGTGTCACCTCGGCGTAGCTCAAGCCCGGTGGTTTCCGTATCAAAGGCGACTATTTCCAGGCTGCGCAGCGTTCGGCTGGCCAGCGCTTCATCCGGCGGGGGCAGGTCGGCAATGCCAAAGTCATGGAATTCTGGGCGCGGCGGGGCGGTTTCTCTTGGGGCGCCTACGCGCTCCATGGCCGGCAGGGGGAGTCGCAGGCGTGAATGAACGCCATCGTCGTCGGCCAGGCTCCAGATGTCGCTGGCGTGTTGGCGCATTACATCGGCGACGCTTGGCGTCAACGGTAGTGAGTTTAGCGGCTGCTGTCGCCACTCCGCCAGCTCATGCTCGGGGATCGCTTTGCCGCGCCAAATAAGGTCAAGATAGACGCGTTTATTGCCCAGGCATATCTCACCCTCAAAGCCACTGTCGGGAAGCTGTGTATTGAGGTGCTTGACTAAAGAGTCAAACAGCGCAATCAGCGCCGGGGCGTCGCCTTTAAACCAGGCAGGCATCCCCACCGGGGTAATTAAGCGGTGCTCCGGGTCAAGGCGCTCATCCAACGCTTGCCAGAAGTCGTTTGACCACATGGGCGTTAAGCGCTCGCCCTGATGCTGCATATCGTCGAGTAGTTGGCCGATTTTGGCCACGTTGTCGCCGAGGGTGATGCCCTCTTCGTGGATAACCCGCTCAAAACGTTGGCGCAAAGCAGACGTGCTGACATCGTTTTGATCGCGCAGCTGTATCAGCGCATCGGCGGCGCTGGTTAGACTGGCGGTATGCTGACGAAGCGGTGTTAGCATCGCCGCTAGTTCCGCTCTAACGCCCATTTCACTCGACCAGGAGGCGGTGGCGTCGCTAAAGGTCAGCAGTGTTTCGCCATCGCTACCCGGCACGCGGCGTAAAATCACTTTGAGCCAGCGGTCATCACAGGGGGCGAGTAACTCGCGCGGGGAACCGTCATTAGGCAGTTGGCCGAGCACTTGCTGTAAGCTGGCTACTGGTAGCAGCGCTTCCAGGCGTTTGCCCAGGCCTAATCCGGTATTACCCTCAAAAAAGTCTTCAGCCGCCTGATTGAACAGCATAAGGCGGCGGTGGTGATCACACAGTAGCAGCGGCGTTTCGAGTACTTGCAGCAGTGTTTCCAGCTCCTGGCGGATGCGTGCAGCGCTGCGGGCGCCGTCAGCGTGAGCGGTGGTGAGGCGACTGCGATCTGATCGCCAGCTTTCGCGTACTCGTCGTAGGTCGGGCCCCAAGCCTTTTAGCCAACCTTCGGGTGGGTGCTCGTCCCGGGCGTCCGGGTTGGCGACCAAGCGCGCCAGCTGCACCTGTAAATGGCGCAGTGGGGTAAACAGCATACGCTCAAGCAGCAAACCGGCTAAAAAAATCGTCGCGCCACCGGAGAAGCTACCAAGCCAGAGGGCGATGCGCGTTACGCCAGTTGGCGCAAGCTTCGCATCCAGCCAGGCGGCAAAAATGGCCCCACCCAGCAGGCTGATGCCGCTAAGTAGCAGCCAGAGGCCCAGCAGGCGCTGACGTTTGGGCAGTCCGCCTCGGGTCATGGCTGCTCCTCAATTAGTAGCGCTTTGACTTTTTCGACCAGCGACTGGGTAGAGAAGGGCTTGGTGATGTAATCATCGGCGCCCAGCGCCATGCCTTTTTCACGCTCCACGTCACGCCCGTGAGCGGTCAGCATAATAATCGGAAGCTGGGCGGTAGCCGCTTCGCTACGCAGCCGCTCTAAAACGTCAAAACCGCTAATCCCCGGCAGGCTAATATCGAGTAGCAGCAGATCGGGCTGGCTATCATTCACTCTTGCCAGGGCCTGTTCACCATCTTCAGCAGTAACGACCTCAAACCCCGCTTGCTCCATCAGGAACTCTAGCGATAAAACAATGTTGGGTTCGTCATCGACGACGAGCACTTTAGCCATGGAGCTCTCCTGCTTATATTTGTTTTAACGTTTATTTGTTTTAAAGCTGCATGGCTGCAGTCTAGATAGATCTAACAGGTCAGCCAAGACGACCTTGGCCGAATGCATTCAAGACAAAGAAGCGATCACAAAGAAGCTAGTAAGCGCGTTTTGTTACACTGCTTGCCTCTTTGCCATGGCTTACACATGTTATGGCGTTCCACTGATCTGGTTGTTAGGGCTGTCAATGCGCGTACTCCTGTTATCTGCCTACGAAGCGGTGAGCCACCGCTACTGGGCGCAAAGCTTAATGGCGCAGCTTGATGAGGTGTCTTGGACGCTGTTGAGCCTGCCGCCGCGTCATTTTGCTTGGCGTATTCGTGGCAATCCGCTGAGCTGGATGCTTAAAGAGCACGATACTCTCAGCCAGTCGTTTGATGTAGTGCTAGCCACGTCGATGGTGGATCTGGCCACGCTGGCGGGGCTGTTCCCGCATCTCGGCCGAGCAAAAAAGGTTGTCTACTTTCATGAAAACCAGTTCGCCTATCCTGAATCGAGCGATCAGATGCCACAAGTAGAGGCCAAGATGGTCAATCTCTATACGGCGCTGGCGGCGGATAACGTGGTGTTTAACAGCGCCTATAACCGCGACTCTTTTATTGATGGCGCGCGAGCCTTTCTGAAAAAAATGCCGGAAAACCTCCCCGCAGCCAAGCCACTGGAAGCGCTACGCGAGCGGGCTCAGGTTTTGCCAGTGCCCATTCCAGAGAGCTCAGAACCTTGCCAGCAAACGGCAGTTAACAAAACAGTGCCACAGCGGATTGTCTGGAATCACCGCTGGGAGTACGACAAGAACCCTGACGACTTCTTTGCCGTACTGTTTGCGTTAAGCGATGCCGGAGTAGCGTTTGAATTGGCGGTGCTTGGTCAACGTTTCCGTCAAGCCCCCGCCATTTTTGACGAAGCTGAGCAGCGCTTAGCCAAGCATATTGTGGCTTGGGGGCCGCAGCCAGAAGAGGCGTATCGAGAGCTGCTAGATAGCGCAGGCATTGTGGTTTCGACTACCTGGCATGAGTTTCAGGGTTTGGCGATTATGGAGGCGGCCCAGCGCGGGGCTTTACCACTGGTGCCGGATAGGCTCTGTTTCCCTGCGCTTTACCCTGCAGCCTATCGCTATGACGGCTCTCGGGAAGGGCTTTATGACCGGCTTAGTGCTTGGCTCACCGATCCGGCGGTTCGCCCTGAACGCCTTGATACCACCGCTTGGGAGTGGCCCGCCTGGCGTGAGGCTTACCGCCAGTTGCTGATGAGCTCGACTTGATGGCCTAGCAGCCTGTCGGACTTAACACTGATCTACTGCGAATCCCGGTATTTTGGCCAACTTTATTCGATCGATTTCGTTAAATAGCGCGCTATTCGCCTCAATCGATCGAAAAATTTGGCTCAAAATCCGTGCTTCTCGCGACGATCGGTCAAGCCCGACAGGCTGCTAGCCGTTAAGCCGGTTCGGTTTTGTCTTTATAGTCGCACAGGTCCTCGATAATGCAGCTACCACAGCGGGGTTTACGCGCGATGCAGGTGTAGCGGCCGTGCAGAATTAGCCAGTGGTGAGCATCGTGAAGAAACCCTTTTGGCACATGGCGTAGCAGTTTCTGCTCCACCTCAACGACATCTTTGCCTTTAGCGATGCCGGTGCGATTGGATACCCGGAAAATATGCGTATCCACCGCCATGGTGGGCTGACCAAATGCCGTGTTGAGTATTACATTGGCGGTTTTACGGCCTACGCCGGGCAAGGCCTCCAGGGCTTGGCGGGTATTGGGCACTTCACCGCCGTGCTGATTAACGAGCATGTGGCAGGTTTTCATCAGGTTTTCGGCTTTGGTGTTGTATAACCCAATGGTTTTGATATGTGCTTTAAGCTCGTCGATACCTAAATCAATGATCGCTTGGGGCGTGTTGGCGACTGGGTAAAGCCGCGCCGTGGCTTTATTCACCCCCACATCGGTGGCTTGAGCGGAAAGCAGTACCGCAGCCAGCAGCTCAAATGGCGTGTTCCAATTAAGCTCGGTAGTCGGGTGGGGGTTCTCCGCCTGAAGGCGAGCAAAAATTTCATGACGCTTTTGGGCATTCATGGCGGGTCTCTTAATAAATACGCGTTATAAATACGAGCAGTTGTTTACATGGACACTTTCGGGATGTTGCCAGCTATTTTATCGTGCCGGTAACCCGCACGCGACGCTCAGTTCGAGGTGTCGCCACCACTGGCTTGGCACGGGCAGCACTGCGTTGATCAATAGCGTTTTTCAGCGCAATCAACAGACCCGCTACAAAGAATGCCCCCGGTGGCAGCACGAAAAACAGGAACTGGTAGTCGTCGGCAACAGTCAGTTGCCAATTCGCCGCTTGCGGCCCAAACAGTAGCGCCATGTCGCTAAACAGTGTGCCTTGACCCAGTAGCTCACGTAGGGCGCCAAGCAACACCAGTACGGCGCCAAAACCCAACCCCATCATAAAGCCATCAATGGCCGCTGGAAGAACCGGCCGGCGTGAGGCAAAGGCATCCGCGCGACCCAGGATGGCGCAGTTGGTGACGATCAGCGGAATAAAAATTCCCAACACTTGATAGAGCGGGTAAGCGTAGGCGGCCATGAGCAGTTCAGCGCAGGTAACAAAAGCAGCAATCACCATCACGAAAGCGGGCAGACGCACTGCGCTGGGCACCTGGTGACGAATCAGCGAAATCGCCGTGCTGGCACCGACCATGACCAGCAACGTGGCCAGCGCCAGCCCCAGCGCATTGACCACGCTGCCGCTTACCGCTAGCAGCGGGCAGAGCCCGAGCAGCTGCACCAGCGCGGGGTTATTCGACCAAAGACCACTTCGGGCGAGTTCGCGCCACTGGCTCATAGGGTGGACTCCTCAAATGACATCGGTAGCGGTGCATCGTCGGCGTACTGAAGGGCTTTATGGACAGCATTGACCACAGCACGGGGCGTAATCGTAGCGCCGGTAAAAGCGTCAAACTGGCCGCCGTCTTTCTTCACCGCCCAGCCTTCTGGCGGCAAACTATCTAACCTTAAACCATTAAACTCGGTGATCCAGTCGCTGCGGCTGCGCTCAATGTCATCGCCTAGCCCAGGCGTTTCCTGATGCTGGGTCACGCGCACACCGCTGATGCGCAGGTGCTCGTCAATGCCGATCAGTAGACGGATTTCGCCGTTATACCCCTGCCGGGTCACCACCGGGAAGATCACCGCGCTGCTACCCTGATCGTTTACCCACCAGCCTTGGCTTTCACTCGCAAGCCCCAGCCCCAGCGCCTGTGGGTTGGGAAGGGTAAAGGTGCTCTCCAGCACCTTAGTGACGGGCGTATTAGCTAGCGCTTGGGGCAGTACTTCCTGAAGCTGGCGGTGTTGGTAAGCCAGCTGATGTTTCTCTATACGTTCGGCGGTTAACGTGCGGGTAAGCGCCACGCTGCCCGCCGTTACCAGCGCAAAGGTGCCCCAGGGCAAGCGCACCGCGCTGCATGGCCTGGAACAGCGTCATGGCTGTTCTCCTGGTTTACCCAGTGAGGCTTTTTGCTGACCAGTAGGGCGTGGCACGCTGTACAGGTCTAGCAACGGTACACATAGATTCATCAGCAATACCGCAAACGCCACCGCGTCCGGGTAACCGCCAAAGGTGCGAATGATCATGACCAGTGCGCCAATCCCTGCGCCATAGAGTAGTTTGCCGCGTTGGCTGGTGGCGGCGGAGACTGGGTCGGTAGCAATAAAGAATGCCCCGAAAAGCGTTGCCCCGGTGAGCAGGTGAAACAGCGGTGAAGCGAAGTGGCTGGGGTCGCTGAGATAAAACAGCGTGGCCAGTAGTAATACGCTGCCAAGCATAGCGACCGGAATATGCCAGCTAATAATCCGCTTCGCTAACAACACCACCCCACCCGCTAGCCATGCGAGCGCTACCCATCGCCAGGCGCTGAGGGTTCCATTCGGCAGTGGATTGGCAGCCCAGAACTCGCTGGCAAGCACCGCTTCGCCTTTGTGCTTAAATGCATCAAGGGGCGTTGCGCCGCTCAAACTATCCAATTGGGCGGTTGGCAGCGTTCCGACGATTTGCGCCCATAAATCATTTGGTAGCAATGCCTGGGGCGGAGCCCACAACGTCATGTAGGTAGGAAAAGACACCAGCAGCAGCGCATAGCCCACCATGGCGGGGTTGAACGGGTTATGGCCCAGTCCGCCGTATAGCTGCTTGGCGACCACAATTGCCGCGATCATACCCACACCGATAAGCCACCAGGGACTAGCGGGAGGCAGCGATGCGCCCAGCAAAACGCCAGTAAGCAGGGCGCTTGAGTCATTCATCGTAACACGGATGGGGCGCTGGCGTAGCCGAAGCACGGCGGCTTCAAGTGCAATACCAAAAGCGGCGGCTAGCAGTACATTGCTGATAACCCCAAGGCCGAAGAAGTAGCTCATGGTAGCGATGCCTGGCAGGGTTGCCGCAATGACCCAGCGCATCAAGCTCGCCGTTGGTGGCATAGACGTTGCCTTCACGGCATCTTTAACGCCCGAGGCGTGCATCATGCTCATGGCGACTCCTCGCTGGGCTGCTGTTCGCGCGCCTGGGCAAGCTGCAACTCGACTGCTTTTAAGTTCTCCTGGGCGGTGGCAAGCTGCATTTCTAAGTCATCCAGGGATTGTTTGGGGTCTTCCTGAGCGACTCGCGCCAGGGTTTTTTCAGCCTTTTTGACCGATGCTTTGGCGGCGGCATGGGCGATGCGCAGGCCACGTAAGTCGACCTTTTCGCTGCTAGCTGCGGTACTGGTGGGCGAGCGACGTTGTTGCGCCTGACGTGCTTGCTTGCGTGCCTGTTTTTCAGCCTCTTCCCGAGCGAGCCGCGCTTGGCGGAACTCAAAACGGTGCTTGGCGTGCTCCGCTTTTACTGCCTCAATCCGTTGCAGGCGTATCCGGCTTTTAGCTTCCCGGTAATCCACCACCAGCGGAATATGGCTAGGGCATACGTAACTGCAAGCGCCGCATTCAATGCAGTCGAACAGGTGATAGCGCTCTACCTTGGCATCGTCTTGAGCGCGAGCATACCAGTGCAGCTGTTGCGGCAGCAGCGCCACCGGGCAAACGCTTTCACACTCACCGCAGCGAATACAGGGCGATTCTGCTGGGGGCGGCGGCAACTCTTCAAGCGTGGCCGCGATTAAACAATTAGTAAGCTTGGTGACCGGCGTATCGAGCGTTAGCAGTGGAGTGCCCATCATGGGGCCACCCTGAATGACTTGGTTTAGCTCTGGGGTATTTAACCCTGCCTGCTCCAGCAGCTCTCTAACCGATGTGCCCAGACGCACCCAGCGATTGCCGGGCTGGGTGATGGCCTCGCCTGTCAGCGTGACCACCCTGGAAACCAGCGGCTGCCCATCGCGCACTGCGTGTAGTATCGCCAGTAGCGTGCCTGGGTTATGGCAGAGCACTCCCACATCAGCGGGCAGCCCGCCGCTGGGTACCTCAAGGTTTAGCAGCCTTTTAATTAGCTGGCGCTCGCCGCCGCTGGGGTAGCGGGTAGGTATTACTTTCAGCTCAATGTTGATCGGCTGGTAATTTGAAAGGGCGTGTTTCAGGGCTTCTATGGCATCGGGTTTGTTATCCTCAATCCCAATCATTATATGCTGCGCGCCGCATAGCTTGGCGACTATCTGTGCACCTTCGAGCACTTCGTTAGCGTGGTGGCGCAGAGTCAGGTCATCGGCAGTGATATAAGGCTCGCATTCGGCGGCGTTAATCACCAGGGTGTGAATCGCATGCCGTTCGACCACTCGCGCTTTAATATGGGTGGGAAACCCCGCGCCGCCTAGACCGACAATGCCGCTCTTATTTAAGCGCTCAAGTAGTGCACTGGGTTCAGCGCGTTGCCAGTCGAGACTGGGCAGCCGCTCCCAGTTATCTTGCCCATCTCCATCAATGCAGATTTGGGTAGCGCTAACCTCGCTTACCATGCCGCTAATGCTGGCGTGCAGGTTGCTAGAGATCATACCTTCACGTTTGGCAATCACGCTGCCCACTTTTACCGCGTCGCCCACTACCACACAGGGCGTGGCGGCCTGGCCGCTATGTTGCTGCAGGGGGAGAGTGATCCGACGGGGCAGTGGCGCTTCAATTAGCGGGGATTGGTTGGAACGCTGTTTGCGTTCGGGGGGATAAATGCCTCCCGGGAAGTCAAAGGCGTTCGACATCAAGACCCCCCTGAAGCGGGTTGGCGGTCGCTGGCAATCATGTTTGATGAGTGCGCCACTACCGGCTGCCATTGGGTGATCGGGGCTGAGCGTGGCAGCATATCGATACAGTCCACGGGGCAGGGATCAAGACACAGATCGCAGCCGGTGCATTCGTCTTCAATGACGGTATGCATTAATTTAGCCGCGCCGATAATCGCATCGACCGGGCAGGCCTGGATGCACTTAGTGCAGCCAATGCACTCCGCTTCGCGAATAAACGCCACCTTGGCTTCGCTTTGTGCTTCGCCATCCAGGGGCTCGGGGTCACGCCCGAGAAGATCGGCAAGGGCGTGAATCGTCGCTTCGCCACCCGGAGGGCATTTATTCAGCGCATCCCCCTGGTTAATGGCCTCGGCGTAAGGGCGACAGCCTGGGTAGCCGCACTGGCCGCACTGGGTTTGCGGCAGCAGGGTGTTAATTTGTTCAACTAGCGGGTTATCTTCGCGCTTAAAACGCTCGCTAACCACGCCCAGCAGGGCACCAAAACCAATGCCCAAGCCGGTTAATACCGCGACGGCGCTGAGGATACCAATGAGATCAATGCTGCTATTCATCGCGCTGGCCTCATCCCTGCACCAACCCTGAAAACCCTAAAAATGCTAACGACATAAGACTGGCGGTGACCATCGCTATCGCCGCACCTTGGAAGGGTTTGGGAATATCCGCCCCCGCTAAACGTTCGCGCATCGCAGCAAACAGCACCAAAATAAGCGAGAAGCCCAGTGCTGCACCCAACCCATAAAGTGTGGTGTGGAAAAAACTTAATTCACGGTTCAACGACAGCAGAGCTACCCCCAATACCGCGCAGTTGGTGGTGATCAGCGGCAGGAAAATGCCCAGCACCTGGTGCAGCAGCGGACTCAGCTGGCGCACCATGATTTCGGTAAACTGCACCACGGCGGCGATCACCACGATAAAACTAATGGTGCGCAGGTAGGTTACATCCAGCGGCACAAGCAGGCCGTGATAAACCACGAAGCTAGCGGCCGATGCCAGGGTCAGCACAAAGGTAGTGGCCAGGGACATGCCCATGGCCGACTCCAGTTTGTTAGAGACGCCCATGAACGGGCATAGACCCAGGAACTGAACCAGTACGAAGTTGTTGACCAGGGCAGTGCTGACCAAAATGATAAATAACTCACTCATGGCAGCGTATTGTGCGAAGAAAAGGCGGCGCTGGCTAGTGGGAGGCTAGGAAGTTTGATGTGTGAAAAACCTATTCAGGAGGAAGTTTGAATAAAAGTACCGCTGTAATAAAAATGCAAAGGGCAGAGCGCTGTGAGTCTCTGCCCTTTAACTTGGCTACCGCTTACGCGGTGGGTTAAGTAACACGCTGGCCCGGTTCTGCCCCCGTGTCAGGGGAGAGCAGGTAGATACCATCTTCGTTGGCAGAGGCCAACACCATGCCTTCCGATACGCCAAAACGCATTTTGCGCGGTGCCAGGTTGGCGACCATAACCGTTAAGCGACCTTCCAGGGCTTCCGGGGCGTAGGCGGAACGAATGCCGGAGAAGACGTTGCGGGTTTCGCCACCCAGGTCGAGGGTCAATTGCAACAGCTTGTCGGCGCCTTCGACGTATTCAGCTTTGGCGATGCGCGCAATGCGCAGGTCGACTTTGGCAAAGGCGGCGAAGTCGATTTCCTCAGCGATAGGCTCTTCCGCCAGCGGGCCTTTGGGCGCTTCTTTCAATTTTTGCTCTTCCACGAGATCTTCCTTCGACGCTTCAATCATGGCATCGATTTTGTCGCGTTCAACGCGGGTCATCAGCGGTTTGAATTTGTTGATTGAGTGATCGGTGAGCACGCTTTGACGAGTGTGCCAGTCCAACGACTCAATGTTAAGAAATACTCGGGCCTCTTCAGCCATGGCAGGAATTACAGGAGCCAGGTAGACCATCAACTGGCGGAACAGATTAATGCCTACCGAGCATATCTCAAGCACCTCTGTGTCGCGGCCATCCTGCTTGGCCAGCGCCCAGGGCTCTTTATCAGCAATGTAGGTATTGGCTTCATCCGCCAGTTCCATAATTTTGCGCATTGCACGGCTAAATTCCCGTGCTTCAAAGTCTTCGGCAATATCATCACCGGCGGCAATAAAGCGGGCGACCATCTGTGGCTCAGTGCAGTGGCTTGAGAGGCTGCCACCGCCGAGCTTTTTAACAAAACCGGCGCAGCGGCTGGCAATGTTGACCACCTTGCCGACTAAATCTGAATTTACCCGTGCGGCAAAGTCTTCCAGGTTTAAATCCAAATCATCAACTTTGGAAGTAAGCTTGGCGGCAAAGTAGTAGCGCAGATATTCCGGGTTGAGATAATCGGCGTAGGTGGCAGCTTTAATAAAGGTGCCGCGGGATTTCGACATCTTGGCGCCGTCCACCGTCAGGAAGCCGTGGCAGTTGACGGCGGTGGGTGTGCGCAGGTCAGCGCCATGCAGCATGGCGGGCCAGAAGAGCGCATGGAAATAGACGATATCTTTGCCGATAAAGTGATATACCTCGGCATCAGAGCCTTTGTTCCAGTAGCTGTCGAAATCGATACCTTCGCGGTCACACAAGTTCTTGAAGCTGGCCAGATAGCCAATTGGCGCATCCAGCCAGACATAAAAGTATTTGCCTGGGGCGTCGGGAATTTCGAAGCCGAAGTAGGGCGCATCCCGGGAAATATCCCACTCGTTAAAGCCAGACTCAAACCACTCCATCAGCTTATTGCGGATTTGCGGCTGCACATGGCCGTCGTCAATCCAGCCCTGCAGGAAGTCGGCAAAGTCAGGCAGTTTAAAGAAGTAGTGGGTCGATGTACGTACTTCGGGCGTTGCCCCTGAAATGGCTGAAACGGGGTTGATCAAGTCGGCGGGGGTATAGGTAGCGCCGCACTTTTCGCAGTTGTCGCCATACTGGTCTTCAGCGCCACATTTGGGGCAGGTGCCTTTAATAAAACGGTCAGCCAGAAACAGGCCTTTCTGGGGATCAAACATCTGCTCGATATCACGGGTGGCAATATGGCCTTTATCCCGTAAGCGCTTATAAATCATTTCGCTGAAGTGGCGGTTTTCAGCGGAGTGGGTCGAGTGGTAGTTGTCGAACCCAACGCCAAAGCGGGCAAAGTCTGTTTGGTGGTCGTTGGAAACCCGCTCAATCAGCGCTTCAGAGGTAATGCCTTCCTGCTCGGCACGCAGCATAATGGCGGTGCCATGGGCGTCATCGGCACATACGTAGTAGCACTGCTGGCCACGGCTTTTCTGGAAACGTACCCAGATATCAGTCTGGATATACTCAAGTAAGTGACCGAGGTGAATGGCTCCGTTGGCGTAAGGGAGCGCGCTAGTCACCAAAATGTTGCGCGTGGCGGTAGTAGACATGGTGAAGGTTAATTCCGAGTGAATAAGGGTGCCGATCAGGCGATAGTAAAAAAGACGGCGAAGTCGCTAAACGCTTCGCCGATACCGTTACTTCCTAGCAACGGTTAATAAAGCGCTTGCTCTTCTTGAACGACTTCACGCAGCAGTTCTAAAAAGAGCTTATCAGCCTCAGAGTGCTCGGCCGGGTCTTCCGGTATATGCACGCTGGTGGTATCGGAAATTTCGTTGGCAATCCGCGCCATCGCCGCAGGGCTATTGCCTTCGGTCAGCTGTTCTCTGGCAATCGCCAGTGATTGCTCAAGGATCTTTGGGTCTTGCAGCAGCTTGCGAATAAAGCCACGTAGCTCGTTGATGATACGTGTTTTCTGAATTTCTGAACCGGACATGGGAGTCTCCTTAGGATCGCGATTGACGACAGCGCCATGCGAAACCAATCAATGCGTTGACCATAGCATTTTTTCTGCCAACGGGCATGAGTTGCCCGATATTAAAATGGCAGCTTAAAGCGTTGGTTTAGAGCGCCGATTTAAAGCGTCAGTCGCCCGGCCTTGTGTTTAACAGGGTTCGCGTACTGGGCAAGCCAGTAGGGGCGCAGAGGCTCCGGAACTTCGGCAAGCCGGGCATTAAAGCGTTCACGGTCTTGTCGAGTGATGGCTTTGCGTGCCACTAGCTCCGGTGCTTCGCCCAGCGCCTCTAAAGCCAAATAGTGACTGGGGAACAAGCGATAGCCACCAATCACCTGGCGGTCAATCTCAGCAGCGACTTCGTCGGGGGTGGCCATATCAGAACCTACCGGCGTGCCAAAGTGCAGCCGTACACGCCCTTTGGAGCCGGTAATGCCGGCTACAATGGAGCGAATATCTTCAAACTCACTTTTGGCGTAGCTGCCCTGGGTGTCGATATCGTGTAGCTCCTGGGCTTTTTGTACATCGCAGGGGTCGTATTCATAGCTAATCGATACCGGCACCAGCTTTAACTCAGCAATGGCCTCGCCAAATACCATGTCTCGTTCTGCAGCTCGCCTGGCCATGATCAGCATTTTGATAATGGCGGGCTCTGTGTGGTCGATGCCGTTCTTGGCCCGGCCTTCCCGCTGTGCCATCCAGATTGAGTGCTGGTCTTCGGTAATGGTATGGCGAATATAGGCGGAAAGTTGCTGGTACGCTGCCAGCATAGCCCGCTTGCCTCGGGCGCTGCGTGGCACGATAAAGCTTTTATTAAGCCGCATTAGATCGGTGACATAGGGCTTTTTAAGCAGATTGTCACCGATCGCGATACGCACGGTGCCGCGGTTTGCTTGATACAGCGCATAGTTGACGAACGCCGGATCCAGCGAGATATCACGGTGGTTACCTATGAACAGGTAAGCGCCGTTGGCGTCGAGTTTGTCGAGGCCGGTAACTTCAAAGGCATCCGTGGTGGTGCGAATCATGCGCTCCATGTAATGGGCAATGCGCATTTGAAACTCATAAACCGTCGTTACGTCTTTGACTTCACGACGCACGGCACGGCTGGCAAAGACACGCGCCAGTGATGGCGCCCAGCGCGCCATGCGCGGCAGCCGAAAGCGGGTCAGTGCATCCAGCAGCTCGTTGTCCCGTGAGAGCCTGGCCAGCACATCGGCCACTTCATGATCCATAAAGGGCCGAATATCGGCCCACGGGTCTGTCTCGGTAGAGGCGTTGATAGCGTTGTTGTGATGAGTCATGCGAACCGTTGGATGATAAACCATTGGGTGGTTAGGAATAGGTATCGATTAATAACATCGAGGCGAAAAGACGACTTCGGATAACAGTCTTGAATGACTATAGAGCCCTTACTGCGCCGCGGGTTCCCGCTGGGTCTCGCCGCCAAGCCACTCTATCAAGCGTGGAATATCGGTAGATAGCGCCTGCGCCATTAGAATAAAGTCTGTTTCCAGACGGGCAAGCGCATCGTCTCCGTCGTCAGCGTGGTCGGCTTCTTCAATCAAGGCATCGCCAAAGCGCAACGATTTAAGTGCCAAATCATCGTGTAGCACACAACTTAAGCGTCCTTCCAGGCTAATCGCGAGTTTACTAGCTTGGCGGCCGCTCTCAAGCAGTTGCTGAATTTCATCGCTGTCTAAATCGACCTGGCGAGCACGCAGTACGCCGTCATCACCTTTAGCTTTGAGTTCAACCTGATCACCAAGCTGAAGGTCGGCCGGGCGACTGGCCGCGTCACCTAGCCAAGTTGTCATGGCGCGAATAGGCAGTGTCTGTGAGCTCAGTGGGGTGACTTTTAGGCTGCCCAGGGTCTCGCGAAGCAAATCCAGAATATCTTCGGCGCGGGTGCGTGAACTGGCATTGATGCCAATCATCTGGCCGCGAATGTCCCACCAAAGATCAATTTTCTGGCTTCGCACAAAGGCGCGGGGCAATAAATTCTCGGTGACCTGCTCTTTTAACGCTGTCTTCTCTTTGCGGGTCACTTTGCGGCCTTCGCTGGCCTCAATATCCGCCACCTGCTCATCGACTTCCTCTTTTACCACAGAGGCGGGCAGTAGCCGCTCTTGACGCAGCGCTGAAAGCAGCCGATGTGATTGAATTTCATGGACAAGCTGCCCTGCGCCCAAACGTCCAGCCGGCGCAGTCCAGCCCAGACGGCGTGCGTCGGCGTTGCCGAGTGGTTTGGCGGCATGCTCTTGTAGTGCGCTAGCAAGCTCATCGCTGGATAGTTCGGGCGCGTCGTGCAGGCGGTATAAATGCAAGTGCTTAAACCACATGGAGCCAATCCTGTTTAAAAGGTGGCACATTATGGCGAAAGCGGGGCATTCCTACCAGCGGCTGTCGCCAATCGTCTCTGTTGCACGTGTTTCAAACTTGTGTTTGATTGAGTCGTTGCCAATCACTATAGAGGAGTCGGTATGAGTACATCGCTGTCGCGAGTTCATCTGCGCGTTAGAGGCTATCATCTGGATGGCTACGGGCATGTGAATAACGCTCGCTACCTTGAGTTTATGGAAGAAGGGCGATGGGATTTTTTTGATCAGCACCCAGAGATGATCAAAGAGCTCCATCAGGCCGGGCGGGCATTCGTTGTCGTCAATTTGAATATTGATTATCTGGCCGCTGCCCGCCAAGGGGATGATTTGGAAGTGATGACCGGGATCATCGACGTTGGTGAGCGCAGCGGGCTCTGCCACCATCGTATTGTACGTAAGGATGGCACCGTCATTGCCCGTGCCGATTTAACCTTCGTGCTACTCGATATGCGCGCCAACAAGGCCGCTGCCATCGAGGGCGAGGTGCGTGAGGCGTTGGCCGCGTTAACCTTGGAGAAAGAGGCATTTAGCGCCTAAACGGCTTTGGTGAGCTCCCTGGCTGCCCTTGCTGCTTTTGCGGTGGTATGATGGCGCAGTATTTGCGCGCCGCTCTATGGTAATTTCAGAGCGGTGTTTACCAGCGCTTTCAACTCTCGCAGTGCCAATGCAGTGCAAAGGATCTGACTTTCATGGGTGACATCGCCAGAGAAATCTTGCCCGTCAATATTGAAGACGAGCTTAAACAGTCGTATCTCGACTATGCGATGAGCGTCATTATCGGCCGCGCGCTTCCAGATGTGCGGGATGGCCTTAAACCGGTTCATCGGCGTGTGCTGTTTGCCATGCATGAACTGGGTAATGATTGGAATAAACCGTACAAGAAGTCGGCGCGTGTCGTCGGCGATGTCATCGGTAAATACCATCCGCACGGTGATAGCGCGGTATACGACACCATCGTACGTATGGCGCAGCACTTCTCAATGCGCCATGTCCTGGTCGACGGTCAGGGCAACTTCGGTTCTATTGATGGGGATAACGCGGCCGCCATGCGTTATACCGAGGTGCGTATGTCGCGCCTTGCTCACGAACTGCTTGCTGACCTTGAAAAAGACACCGTCGATTGGGTGGATAACTACGACGGTACCGAGCGTATCCCCGCCGTATTACCCACCAAGGTGCCCAACCTGCTCATTAACGGCTCGTCGGGTATCGCGGTAGGTATGGCAACCAATATTCCACCGCACAATATGCGTGAAGTGATTGACGGCTGTTTGGCCCTCATCGATGACTACACGCTGTCGGTGGATGACTTGATGGAGTATATCCCCGGGCCTGACTTCCCCACCGGTGCAATTATCAATGGTCGCGCGGGCATTTTGTCGGCGTACCGTACAGGCCGTGGGCGTATCTATGTGCGCGCTTGCCACACCATTGAGCACCACGACAAAACCGGTCGTGACCACATCATCATCACCGAGCTGCCTTATCAGGTGAACAAGGCGCGGTTGATCGAGAAGATCGCCGAGCTGGTGAAAGAGAAGAAGATCGAAGGCATCGCCGAACTGCGCGATGAGTCGGATAAAGATGGCCTGCGCGTGGTGATTGAAATCAAGCGCGGTGAGTCCGGCGAAGTAGTGGTCAATAACCTGTTTGCTCAAACGCAGCTGCAAAACGTGTTTGGGATTAACATGGTGGCGCTGGAAAATGGTCAGCCACGTACGCTGAATCTTAAAGAGATGCTGGAAGCCTTTATTCGCCACCGGCGCGAAGTGGTTACCCGGCGTACGCTGTATGAGTTGAAGAAAGCCCGCGAACGTGGCCATCTGTTGGAAGGCTTGGCGGTGGCTATCTCGAATATCGATGAAGTGATCGAGCTGATCAAAGCCTCGCCCAATGCGGCCGAAGCGCGTGAGAAATTGCTCGCCAAGACTTGGCAGCCTGGCCAGGTGACTGCCATGTTGGAGCGGGCCGGGGCTACTTCCTGCAAGCCAGAAGAGCTGGAAGAGGGCTTTGGTTTAAACACTGCGGCCACTTCTTATCGGCTTTCGCCTGCCCAGGCGCAGGCAATTCTTGAGCTACGCCTGCACCGCTTAACGGGCCTTGAGACCGAGAAGCTGCTAGATGAATACCTGAGCATTCTTGAGAAAATTGCCGAGCTAACCGAAATTCTGGCCTCTGCTGACCGCTTAATGGAAGTGATTCGCGAAGAGCTGCGAGCGGTGCGTGATCAGTTTGGCGATGACCGTCGTACTGAGATTCAGGCCAGTCACCTCGATTTATCGATGGAAGACTTGATCGCCGAAGAGGACATGGTGGTCACCGTGTCGCGTTCAGGCTATGCCAAGACGCAGCCGCTGTCGGATTATCAGGCCCAGCGCCGTGGTGGTCGCGGTAAGTCCGCTACCGCTATGAAAGACGAAGACGTGATTGAGCATCTACTGGTTGCCTCTACTCATGACACCGTTCTGCTGTTCTCAAATCGCGGCAAAGTGTACTGGCTGAAAGTGTACGAAATGCCCAACGCCAGCCGAGGCTCGCGGGGTAAGCCGCTGGTGAACATGCTGCCGCTGGAAGAGGGTGAGGCGGTCAACGCCATCTTGCCAGTGCGCGACTACAACCCTGATAACTACATCTTCTTTGCCACGGCCAAAGGCACTGTTAAGCGGACGAGTCTTGAGCAGTTTTCGCGCCCACGCAGCGTTGGCCTGATTGCGATTGACCTTGAAGAGGGTGACCGCTTAGTGGGGGCAGCCATTACCACCGGTAATGATCATGCCATGCTGCTCTCGTCTAACGGCAAGGCCATTCGCTTTGAAGAGGGCAATGCCCGCGCCATGGGTCGTACTGCCCGCGGCGTGCGTGGTATGCGCTTAGCGGGTGATGCTGAAGTGATTAGTCTGATTATTCCCAAGAGTCAGCAGATCGACGCCGAAGCGGATGCCGAAGGTGAAACGCAAGACAGCGCCCAAGAGAGCACTGCAGCCGAAACCGCCGATGGTCAAATCTACATTATGACCGCCAGTGAAAATGGCTACGGCAAGCGCACGCGCTTAGAAGAGTTCCCGCTGCGTGGTCGTGGTGGTCAGGGTGTCATCGCCATGCAAACCAGCGAGCGTAACGGTTCGCTCGTGGCGGCCATGCAGGTCTATGACAGCGATGAAATGATGCTCATCACCGACCGCGGCACGCTAGTGCGTACCCGTGTGGAAGAGGTGTCCACCACGTCGCGTAATACCCAAGGTGTCATGCTGATTCGTCTGGGCAAAGAGGAGAAGCTGGTCAAGACGGTGCGCGTGGATGAGCCGGAAGAGAGCGACGAGCTAAGCGGTCTTGAAGGAACTGACGCTGAAGAAAACAGCCTTGAGGACGCTCAGGCGAATAAAAATTCCGATGACGCACAGGAAACGGGGACTGATGACACGTCACTATAATTTCTGCGCAGGGCCAGCGGCCCTGCCAGTGGCCGTGCTGGAGCGCGCCCGGGAAGAGCTGCTGGACTACCAGGGGCGCGGCCTTTCAGTAATGGAAATGAGCCACCGCAGCGATGAATTTATAGCCATTGCCGAGCGCGCCGAAGCCGACTTTCGTCATCTGCTGAGCGTGCCGGATAACTACCGCGTGCTGTTTCTACAGGGCGGGGCCAGCATGCAGTTTGCCATGCTGCCGATGAACCTGCTGGGGCAAGGCGGTAGCGGAAACTTTATTCAGACCGGTATCTGGGGCAAAAAGGCGCTCAATGAGGCCAAGCACCTTGGTTTTGATTGCCATGTAGTTGCCAGTAGTGAGTCCAACGGCCATACGGCAGTGCCTACACCGGACGAGCTGCGGGTGAGCACAGATGCTGCCTATTTGCACTACACCTCTAACGAGACAATTGGTGGCTTGGAATTTGATTATACGCCGCATGTTCAGCGGGCCGATGGTGCTCACGTGCCACTGGTCTGCGATATGTCGTCGAACATCCTCTCTGGGCCCATCGACGTTAGCGAATTTGGCGTTATCTACGCTGGGGCCCAGAAAAATATTGGCCCCGCCGGGTTAACGCTGGTGGTTGTGCGTGACGACCTGCTAGGCAAAGCTCAGGCCAATATACCTTCGCTATTTGATTATCAAATGCTGGCGGACGCTGGTTCGATGGTCAATACGCCCCCCACTTACGCCTGGTATTTAGCCGGTCTGGTCTTCCAGTGGCTGAAAGACGATATCGGCGGATTGGCGGCAATGGACGCTATCAATCAGCGTAAAGCCGATAAACTTTATGCGGCGATTGATGCCAGCGAGTTTTATAGCAATCCAATTGCTAACGCCAACCGTTCGCGCATGAACGTGCCCTTTGTGCTGGCCGATTCGGCGCTGGATAAAGCGTTTTTACAGCAGGCCGATGCGGCAGGGCTGCTTAATCTAAAAGGTCACCGCAGCGTGGGCGGTATGCGTGCCAGCCTTTACAACGCGGTGCCTGAGTCTGCGGTAGATGCCTTAATTGCATTTATGGCCGATTTTGAAAAAACAAGGGGCTAACCACCATGTCCGACACGTCGATCAACCTGGATGAGCTGCGCCAGCGTATCGATCAGCTCGATAGCGATATTCTCAATCTGATCAGCGAGCGCGCCAGTTGCGCCCAGCAGGTGGCCCACGTCAAGTTGGCCGAAGATAAAGATGCGGTGTTTTATCGCCCTGAGCGAGAGGCCCAGGTGCTGCGGCGCATTATGGCGTTGAATAAGGGGCCGCTCGATTCAGAAGAGATGGCGCGCTTGTTCCGTGAAATCATGTCGGCGTGTTTGGCGCTTGAACAGCCGGTTAAAGTTGCCTATTTAGGCCCTGAAGGCACCTTTACGCAGCAGGCGGCGCTTAAACACTTCGGTGAAAGTGCCGTTAGTTTGCCCATGGCAGCCATTGATGAGGTATTTCGTGAAGTAGAGGCGGGCGCCGTGCATTACGGCGTCGTGCCGGTGGAAAACTCCACCGAAGGGGTGGTCAATCACACCCTGGACACCTTTATGGACTCCTCAATCAAAATTTGTGGCGAGGTAGTGCTGCGTATTCACCACCATTTGTTGGTCAGTGAAACGACCCGCCGGGATAAAGTCTCGCGTATTTATTCCCATCCGCAGTCGTTTGCCCAGTGTCGTAAATGGTTAGATGCGCATTTTCCGCATGCAGAGCGGGTACCGGTCTCCTCCAATGCGGAAGCGGCCAAGTTAGTCAAAACTGAGTGGCATAGTGCGGCGATTGCAGGTGATATGGCGGCCAAGCTTTATGGCCTTGACTATATCGCCGAAAAAATTGAAGACAGCCCGGATAACTCCACGCGGTTTTTGATTATTGGTAACCAGGATGTGCCCATGGCGGGAGAGGATAAAACCTCTATTGTGGTTGCCATGCGCAACCAGCCGGGGACGCTGCATGCGTTGCTGGAGCCTTTCCATCGTCATCAAATTGATTTAACGCGCCTTGAAACGCGTCCTTCGCGTACCGGTGTGTGGAACTACGTCTTTTTTATCGACTTTAAAGGCCATCGTGATGAGCCCAAGGTCGCGGCAGTGCTTGAAGAGGTACAGCTGCGGGCGGCGGAACTACGTGTGCTGGGTTCCTACCCCATAGGCGTGCTGTGACATTAATGGTCGAAGACAGTGTTAAAACATCAGGCTGTCATGAATCGCGTCTATTGATTGTTGGCTTGGGATTAATTGGTGGTTCGCTAGCGGCAGCACTTCGCGTTTCAGGTTTCCAGGGGCAGATTGTTGCCTGTGATCCTGATGATAGTGAGATTGCTCGTGGTATTGAGATGGGGCTTATCGACTCAGGCGGTACCCACCTTGATGAGCAAGTAAATGATGCCACCATGGTGGTGCTAGCGGTGCCGGTGCTCGCCATGGAGAGCGTGATGGCGAGCTTGGCTGAGGTACTGCCTAACGCATCGGCTGACGTTGTGATTACCGATGTGGGTAGTACCAAGGCGACTATTCGTGCCTGTGCTCAGCGGGTATTTGGCCAGGTGCCTACCAATATGGTCTTGGGGCATCCTATTGCCGGTTCAGAAAAAAGCGGTGTGGTAGCGGCGAATCCGCGTCTCTATGTAGACCACAAGGTTATTCTGACACCTGAGCCGAACGTAGATCGTGACGCTTTGCAGCGCGTGCGCTGCTTATGGGAAGCCTGCGGCGCCGAAGTGCTGGAAATGGACGTAGAACGCCATGACCAGGTGTTGGCGCGTACCAGCCATTTGCCCCACCTGCTGGCTTTTTCACTGGTGGATACGCTGGCCCGTCAGGATGAACGGCTAGATATTTTTCGTTACGCAGCGGGCGGTTTTCGCGATTTTACCCGTATTGCGGGAAGCGACCCGGTGATGTGGCGCGATATTTTTATCGCCAATAAGCAGGCGGTTTTAGCGTCGCTGGATGATTTTGAAGCGGGGCTCTCTCGATTGCGTCATGCGGTAGAAGCCGGTGACAGCGATGCGCTGATTGCCACCTTTGATCGGGCAAGCCACGCCCGGCACTATTTCGACTCTTTATTGAACAAAACCAGTTATCAGGCGGAATATCATATGCAACCACAAGGTAAGGTTACCTACCGTGTGCAGCCGGGCGGTCAAGCCCAGGGGCGTTTACGCGTACCTGGCGACAAATCCATGTCGCACCGCTCCATTATGCTAGGCGCGCTGGCTGAGGGTGTCACTGAAGTAAAAGGCTTTCTGGAAGGTGAAGATAGTCTAGCTACCCTGCAGGCGTTTCGTGAAATGGGGGTGGCGATTGAAGGGCCGCACCAGGGGCGCGTGACGATTCACGGTGTGGGTATGCATGGCTTAAAAGCCCCTGCAGGCCCGCTCTATGTTGGTAACTCGGGCACCGCCATGCGGCTGTTTTCAGGACTGCTGGCAGGCCAAGCGTTTGACAGCGAGCTGACCGGCGATGAGTCACTGACCAAGCGGCCTATGGGGCGTGTGGCTGACCCACTGCGCTTGATGGGCGCCACCATTGATACCGCTGAGGGCGGGCGTCCGCCGCTAAAGATTCGTGGTGGCGCCAAGCTTAAAGGCATCCATTACGATATGCCCATGGCCAGTGCCCAGGTGAAATCTTGCCTGTTGCTGGCGGGGCTGTACGCCGAAGGCGAAACTCGGGTGCGCGAACCTGCACCAACCCGCGACCACACCGAGCGTATGCTCAATGGTTTTGGCTACGCAGTTTCCCGTGAAGGTGATACCTGCTGGCTCAAAGGGGGCGGTAAACTCACCGCAGGCCCCATTGATGTGCCTTCGGATATCTCATCCGCCACCTTCTTCTTGGTGGCAGCAGCGATTACCCCAGGCGCTGATATTACTCTTGAACACGTAGGTATTAACCCCACCCGCATTGGTGTGATTAATATTCTTACTTTGATGGGGGCGAATTTAGCGCTAGAGAATGAGCGCGAAGTGGGCGGCGAGCCGGTGGCCGATATTCGTATTCGCTACGCGCCGTTAAAAGGAATTGATATCCCAGAAGAACAAGTGCCTTTAGCGATTGATGAATTCCCCGCACTGTTTATTGCCGCTGCTAATGCTGAAGGTGTGACTCGTCTTAGAGGCGCTGAAGAGTTACGCGTCAAAGAGTCTGACCGCATTCAGGCCATGGCTGATGGCTTGGCTGTTTTAGGTGTGCAGCACACCGTCGTAGAAGACGGCATTGATATTGTCGGCAATGGCGATGGGCAAAAAGCGAGCTACGGCGGTGGACGTGTCGATAGCCTGGGCGATCACCGTATTGCCATGGCGTTTGCGATTTCATCGCTACGCGCAAGTGCCGAAATTGTGATTGAAGACTGCGCCAATGTGGCGACCTCTTTCCCTGATTTTGTTGAATTAGCCACGCGCATTGGCATGGGCGTTAGCGTGGAGGGCGCGCATGAATGATCGTGTTGCCGCTGCTCCCGTTCTCACCATTGATGGCCCTGGCGGTGCAGGTAAAGGCACCATTAGTGGTTTGGTGGCAGAACGCCTAGGTTGGCATCTTCTCGATAGCGGCGCGCTTTATCGGTTGACGGCTCAAGCGGCGGTTAAGCACAACGTGGCCGTTGACGATGAGTTGGGTCTGGCACGTTTGGCAGAACAGCTGGATGTGGCGTTTCCTGTTGAAGAGGGGCAGCCACGTACGCTGCTTGAAGGTGAAGATGTTGGCCAGGTGATTCGCACCGAACAGGCCGGCGAGCGCGCTTCCCAAGTGGCGGCCCTGCCTGCGGTGCGCCAAGCCCTGCTACAACGCCAGCGCGATTTTTGCCAGGCTCCAGGCTTGGTGGCGGATGGCCGTGACATGGGTACCGTGGTGTTTCCTGACGCGGCGCTGAAGATTTTTTTAACCGCCAGTGCCGATGAACGGGCACGTCGCCGTCATCTACAGTTGCAGGAAGCCGGGGTGAATGCTAGTCTTTCGAGTCTTTTAAAGGAGATTCAGGCACGCGATGCACGCGACACGCAGCGTAGTGTGGCTCCTCTCAAGCCGGCAGATGATGCCATTACGCTTGATACCACGCGCCTGAGCATACCGGAAGTGGTTGATCGACTGACCGAACTGCTCGCCCAAAGAGGGCTGGTAAGCGGCGTGTGATTCTCCCTTGCGGCGTTTTTGGATAGGTGTCACGACGTGGCAGGGCACTAAACTCACATCGGTGAGCCCGGTCAGGTCTAACCAGCGTTAACACCTCCAAAGGCTGAGTGACATTAGGCCCGCACTTGCTGGTGGTGCGGAGAAGGCATTTATGCCTCAACAACGTAATTACGTAGGAACACCATGAGCGAAAGCTTTGCTGAGCTGTTTGAACAGTCTCTTAACGACATCAACATGGAGCCAGGCGCTATTGTCGCGGCCCAGGTTGTCGACATTGACGGTGACTGGGTTACTGTCAACGCTGGTCTGAAATCTGAAGGTCAGATCCCTGCGTCACAATTCCGCGATGAACACGGTAATCTGAACATCGCTATCGGTGACGACGTGCACGTTGCACTTGAAGCCGTAGAAGATGGTTTCGGTGAAACGCGTCTGTCTCGTGAAAAAGCCAAGCGTGCAGAAGCTTGGAAGATTCTTGAAGCAGCCTTCGAGAAAGACGAAATCATTAAGGGCGTTATTAACGGTAAGGTTAAAGGCGGCTTCACTGTTGAAGTTGACTCTATCCGTGCCTTCTTGCCGGGCTCGTTGGTTGACGTTCGTCCAGTTCGCGATACTGCGCACCTGGAAAACAAAGAGCTGGACTTTAAAGTCATCAAGCTCGATCCGAAGCGCAACAACGTTGTGGTATCACGTCGTGCGGTTCTGGAAGCAGAGAACAGTGCCGAGCGCGAAGCGCTGCTGGCAACTCTGCAAGAAGGTCAGCAGATCAAGGGTATCGTTAAGAACCTGACAGACTACGGCGCTTTCGTAGACCTGGGTGGTGTTGACGGCCTGCTGCACATTACAGACATGGCGTGGAAGCGTATTAAGCATCCGTCCGAAATCGTTGCCGTTGGCGATGAGATCAACGTCAAGGTTCTGAAGTTTGACCGTGAGCGTAACCGCGTTTCACTGGGTCTGAAGCAGTTGGGCGAAGATCCGTGGGTCAACATTAAAGAGCGTTATCCGGAAGGCATGAAAGTGCACGCGGTCGTCACTAACCTGACTGACTACGGCTGCTTTGCCGAGCTGGAAGAGGGTGTTGAAGGCCTGGTTCACGTTTCTGAAATGGACTGGACTAACAAAAACATCCATCCGTCTAAAGTCGTTCAAGTGGGCGATGATGTTGACGTCATGGTGCTGGATATCGACGAAGAGCGCCGTCGTATTTCTCTGGGTATCAAGCAGTGCACTGCTAACCCGTGGGAAACCTTCAACACTGACTACAACAAGGGTGACCGTGTTTCCGGTACCATCAAGTCAATTACTGACTTCGGTATCTTTATCGGCCTAGAAGGCGGTATCGACGGTCTGGTTCACTTGTCTGACATTTCTTGGACTGATACTGGCGAAGAAGCCGTACGCAGCTTTAAGAAAGGCGATGAAGCTGAAGCCGTTATCCTGTCTATTGATCCTGAGCGTGAGCGCATCTCGCTGGGCATCAAGCAGATGGATTCTGACCCCGTTGCTGAGTACCTGTCAGTCAACGATAAGGGCAGCATCGTAACGGGTCGCGTCATTGAAGTTGATGCTAAAGAAGCTCAAGTTGAATTGGCGACTGACGTTATTGCTGTGCTGAAAGCCTCTGAAATCAGTGCTGACCGCGTAGAAGACGCGCGCAATGTGCTGAATGAAGGCGACAGTGTAGAAGCTCGTATCGTAAGTGTTGATCGTAAGAGCCGTCAGATTAACCTGTCGGTAAAAGCGAAAGACCAAGACGATACGCGTCAGAACTTGAAGAAGATGCGTGAGCAAGAGCCGGAAACAGCGGGTGGCCCGACCACCATCGGTGATTTGATCAAGCAGCAGATGGGCCAAGACTAATTATCGATTAGTTGCTGGTTCGTAAAAAGCGCCGCCCTTATGGGCGGCGCTTTTGTTTGTAGTGGTTGAGCGTTTGTAATTGCTCAGCAGGAGGGTTTGCATAGTCGTCAGGGGTTATTAGATTTAAACTCTTTAAACAGCAATTGAGTTTTAAAAAACGATTAGTAATTGAGTGAAAATCAACTAGACTGTTGTCAGTTACTCTTTTTACAGGAATAATGTCCCTGCATTCTGAACTAGTGGGTGCCAAGACTGTCAATCAGCACCTAAGTTAGATCCCATTCAATTGAGCCCCATTCAGTTGGATACGCTATTAAAGGAACCCCGATGTCATTACTTAACGAATATATCCAAAAAGAACAGCAGCTAAAGCAGCTTCAAGAAGACTTGCAGCGCTTAGAAGGCGATCAGCGCCTCAAAAGCGAGTTGGAATTTAAGGCCAAACTTGAAGCGCTAATGACTGAGTTTGGCAAGCGTCCGGGCGATGTTATTGCCTTATTAGATCCTGCTGCTGACCAGCGTGGTACTAAAACCACGGCGAGTGGCAATGCCCGTCGTAAGCGCCGCCTGAAGATTTACAAAAACCCCAAAACAGGGGAAGTAATCGAAACTCGCGGTGGCAACCATAAAGGCCTGCGTAGCTGGAAAGACCAGTACGGTGATGAAACCGTCGAGTCCTGGTTGGAACGCATGGAAGACTAAGCTATCTAACAACCGGCATTTCTGTACAGAAATGCCGGTTTTTTATTATCATATGTTCTCAGCTATACCTCAGTGTCGTTATACCGCTAATAATCTATTAATGGGATGCGGAGTTCTAAGTGGTTCGCTTTCCATAGTACCTGCGGAGGATGGCCGCTAACGTGGCAAGCATCCTTCCTATGAAGCAGATACATGATGGTATGCGTCAAGGCTTCATAAAGATCAGCTAAACTGTCAAAGCTTGTACTCGCGTAGTAATGGGTAGGAATATCGACCCGACGGTAGCGAACAGGTAACGCAATGTCTTTGGCATTGTCCGTATCCGCTAGGTATAGACCAATGTCGGTTCGGTTAGAGTGAAAAAAATCACTATTAAGTGCATTAACCCTATTTGCGAGTATGTCGGGCAGCGCGATGATGGTCGTTGATAGCCGCAGCCGCCCCTGTAAGCACGCTAGTTGAACATTGTGATGGCTGGCGTCCCCTAGCCCCTTAATATGTTCAGGAGCTTTGTATAGGCGCATCAGGAGCATTTGGCGATCAGCGGTTTTTTCGATGCGGGTGTTAAAGCCATGCTGTAGCATCGGAGGCTGAAAAGCGGTTTTCAGCGTTAGCCGGAAATTGCGCGGGCTGAACTGATAGCGCCGTTGGAATGCCCGTGAAAAAGATGAGTGGTTATAGTACCCGCAGCGTTTCGCAATTTGCGCTATATTGAGAGGAGTAAGCGCAAGCAACACCGCCGCGCGCTCGAGCCGCCTTTTTTCACGATAGGCGCTAGGTGAAATGTGGAAGCTTTGGCGAAATTGGCGCCGAACTTGAGAAGACGAATACCCTATGTGATTAGCAAGGTCTTCGATACCGAGTGGCTTATCGAGTGTATCCTGCAGCCAGATCTCAGCTCGTGTCATCGCGTTGAACATTATCTGGCCTCTCATGCGTGAATCGTACAGGTCGTGCTTATCTCGCCTGTAGTGCACTCTCCCAGTGCGTTAGTGTTGGTAACCTAGCTGAAGAGAAAAATTTCAGCCTACGGATGAGAGTTGAATCTCTATTCAGGCTACTTGTAGGTAATGTTGATGCGAAGCATCGATTTAATGAGTTGTCGCTGACTGTGCCGTGTTTGATAAATGTGCTTGTTACCCTCATATACTTGTTAATGATGCCTTTATGCTGGCAACTGGGTAGCAAAGGCAAGTTTGCTCGTTATCTTTACGCGTTTGTGCACAGTTTTTGCCAAAAAAAGCTATGTTGGCAATCATTTCGACCATTTCAAGCAAGGTGTAAATGAAACATCGATGAAATATCAAAAGGTTCAAAAGCCGATAGATGAGCGTGAGAAGCTGCGTAAGTTTCGTGAGTTAGACGATGCCTTTGCGCAGGCTTTACGCCAATTAGATGATCCAGAAAGTGATTTTGATATACCGACAGGTCCGCCGGTACGTTCGCTTGCGGCATTGGAACAGGAAGATGTAGAGACCCAGCAGAAGGAGCAACAACAAGAGCAGGAGCGTATTTTTAAACAGCGCTTTGAAGCTTTGCTGCGCGAGTATGGTGTGGGGCATGACGATCTGGCCGAGCTGATCGAAGTATTGCTTGGCTATGGGGTATGGCAGCAGGATGTAGTGCCTGTAGCTAGCGCCTCTAAAACACCGTAGAAGACTCTGCAGGCGCTCTTACGCTAACGGTAACGATAAACCCTCAAACTGGGTAGAAATACATCCTGCTCTAGTTTCTCATCGCGTCTCCTTGCCCGTGTGCGGGTAGTGGGAGGCTGTGGCGTCGGCAAGTTAATGTGGGGCAGTCGCTGGTTATTGTCAGGCACAAAAATAGGCATAGCGGCATTCAGCGCCCGCCGCGTATGTCCATCGTCGAGGGGTTCGGTAAAAAACAGGTTTGCCCGCATCAGCGGGGCCTGAGTTTGTACCTGGGCAAGCACTTCGCCGCTTGGGATACCGGATAGCTTGCGTAGCTGAATACGAATATGCGGCGCATCAGTATCAAGCTGCAAAAGCTTATGTTCAGCTTCTTGCACTGACAGGCGTTTAATCGAGCGGCCGCTACTGTACCAAGCAAATCTAACGCGTGAGACAGGCGCTTGTGCGATAGGTAGCTGTCGCCAGCTCTGTTTAAGATGTAAACGGGCAAGCCCATTACGGCGTAACACTTCATCAACGTGAGGGTGGCGTTGTGGCAAGCGGCTTTTTGCATCGCTAAGTGCTTGTGGGAATGCCTGTTTAATATGCTGTAGTAGGTCACTAAAATTGGCTTTGGCTTGATTGACAGCGCCTATCGCCGTTAACAGCTCATCATTCGCGGCCACTACGGCAATATAGTTGCGCGTCTCACGACCATCTTGATCCTGCTCATGCCACATATCGAACAGGGCTTTACGCAACCAGTCAGGATACGGCGTTGTTTGATGGAAGACCCACGTTGCCGGTAGCTGCTGTTCGTATAGTGAAGCGGCGGTTTCAATTGTTGCGAGTAACTGATCAAACTGCTGCTCCAATTGAAGCAGCAGATGATAGGCCGAAGGCGATGAGGGGTTAGCGTTTATCTCGGCCATAGTTAGTATTAGTGCTCGTTAGGTCAGTTTTCGTAAAAACTAGGTCAGTGGTGCATCTTTGTCGGCTTGCGCCAGTAAGGTTTCTATATCGGCTTCATCCATAGCGGATTCACCCGATATGCGATGTGACTCATCGGCCCAGGCACCCAAATCTAATAGTTGGCAACGCTTACTGCAGAAAGGGCGGTAAGTGCTTTCTGGTAACCAGGGCACGCTCTTGGCGCACTGCGGGCAATTAACTTCTAGCGGGGAATCGTTTGCAGGGCGAGCCATAAAAAACTCCAGTTGCATTAACAAGCGCGGTATTTCAGTAGCTAAGCTGTTGACGGTAGCGTTCATCCAGCCGTGCCACTTGTTCCTTCATACTGGCGTGGTCACCGCTGTTATCGATCACGTCATCTGCTTTGGCTAGCCGTTGTTCGCGGGAAAGTTGGGCGGCGAGAATAGCACGCACCTGGCTTTCACTCACCCCATCACGCTGTAGGGTTCTCGATAATTGTAGCGCTTGGGGCACATCGACAACCACTGTGCGGTTCACGAGCGCATCTTGACCCGTCTCAAACAGTAGCGGTGACACAAGCAGCACGTAAGGCGCTCCCTGAGCTTTGAACCGCTCTAAATGCTGCACTAGCCGCTCCCTTATTTTGGGGTGTGTGATAGATTCTAGCCACTGGCGTTGTTCTGGATCATTAAAAACAATCTCGCGTAGGGCGGCGCGGTTAAGCGTGCCATCCTGGTGCATGACCTGATCACCGAAGCGACTTTGAATGGCTAGCAGTGCCGGCTCCTTAGGTAAGACTATTTCCCTGGCAACATCATCGGCATCGACCCAGGCGGCGCCGAGTGCTTCAAAAGCGCGAGCGACGGTCGATTTACCTGACCCGATGCCACCCGTTAATCCGATAATCATCTGCTGCCTCATATAGCTAAAGTTTATAGGGCCACGTTTCGCATGGCTCAATTTTACATAAGCAGGTTGAGATACATTGCCATTATTTCATCACCGACTAGCAACCCCACCCAGCCAGCGAGAGCGAGAAAAGGGCCAAAGGGTAGCGGTGTGCCACGAAGGCGAGGCGAGTAGGCCTGGACAACTAGCCCAACAATGGCCCCAAGCCCTGCGGAAAGTATCAAAATCAGCGGTAAAAAACTCCACCCCAGCCAGGCGCCTAGCGCTGCTAGAAGCTTAAAGTCACCATAGCCCATCCCCTCTTTGCCTGTGACCAGTTTGAATAGCCAATAGAAGCTCCACAGAGAAAGGTAGCCTACCATGGCGCCGATAACGGCACTCGGCAGCATAAGTGGCTGGAAGAGGAGCTGAAAGAGTAACCCTGCCCACAGCAAGGGTAGGGTGATGACGTCGGGTAGTAGCTGGGTGCGAAAGTCGATCACGGCGAGCACTAACAGCATTAGGCAGGCACCGTAAACGAAGATTGACTCTACCGTAAGACCGTGGAGCGCTAGCACTGCTATGGCCAGCAAGCCACCGGCTATTTCTACCAGTGGGTATTGAATGCTAATAGGCGTTTGGCACACAGCACAGCGTCCACGGCGCTTTATCCAGCCGATCAGCGGAAGGTTGTCGTGCCATGCAATAGGGGCTTCACAGCGTGGGCACATGGAGCCGGGTGTGGCTAAGTTAAAGCGCGGTGAGTGCTCGGCGCTAAGCTCAAGTGCTTCGCGGGCTTCATTACGCCAGCCACGCATCAGCATCACCGGCAGACGCGTAATCACCACATTGAGAAAACTGCCCAGGCATAGTCCCATCAATAAAACGATTAACCACAGAGTAAACGGAGGGTGATGCATGGAGCTCCTTAGGCTTCTTGAAATTAGCGTTGTTTAAGCATTTGACGATTAGAGGGCAGAGCCCAAGTCGAAGATGGGTAAGTACATAGAGACAACCACACCGCCGACGAGCACGCCAAGTACGACAATAATAACCGGCTCCATCAGCGAGGTGAGGGCATCGACCTTATTGTCGACTTCTTCTTCGTAGTAATCGGCGACGCGATTGAGCATGGCATCCAGCGACCCCGCCTCTTCACCGATACTGACCATTTGAATCGCCAAGGGGGGGAAACGGTTGGTCATTCGCATGGCGAAGTGTAGCTGTTGCCCGGTGGCTACGTCCTGGCGCGTTTGTACCACCGCCCGTTCGTACACTTTATTGCCGGTGGCACCCGCGGCGGTATCTAGGCCTTCAACGAGCGGTACGCCGGAGGCAAAGGTAGTCGCTAAGGTACGCGAAAAGCGGGCGATGGCGGATTTATGCATAATATCGCCAATGACCGGTAACCGAAGCAGCAAAGCGTGCATGCGGTAGGCGACATTAGGCGAGCGCTGAATGCTTATTCTGAGTAGTAGGACGGCAGCAATCACCGCGCCGAGCGCCGCTAGCCAATACCGCTGGGCAAGCTCGGATAAATTCACGGTCAACTGGGTCAGTGCGGGAAGCTCTGCACCAAAGCTATGGAACATGCTTTCAAATTCAGGCACCACTTTAATCAACAGCAACATGGTCACCGCAATGCCAATCGTCATGACGGCGGTGGGGTACCAGAGTGCTTTCTTAACCCGCGCCTTTAGCGACTCAACCTTCTCTTTGTAAGTCGCAATACGATCGAGCATTTGATCCAGCGCACCAGACTGCTCGCCAGCGCTGACCAGGTTAACAAACAGCCGATCAAAGTGTTTAGGGTGACGGCTCAATGCATCAGAGAAGCTGGAGCCCGACGATACATCACTCATCAGATGTTGAATCAAGGCAACCATGGCAGGCTTTTTGAGGCTCTCGGCCACCACCTGAAGTGCCTGTAGCAAGGGAATGCCGGCGCGAATCATGGTGGCCATTTGGCGTGCAAAGACCATGATGTCGTTGGGATTAATTCGGCCGCTGCCGCCTAGGTTGCCTTTTTTACTAATCCGGCCGATAACGATGTTTTGCTTGGTCAGCTCAGCGGCTACTTCTGCTTTACTGCGGCCAATCATCTCACCGCTTAGCGTTCTATCCTGGGGGCCTTTACCGCTCCATTTCCAGCGCGCTAGCTTGATGGCGGGCGTTTGGCGTCGACGTGCCGTTTTAGCCATGCCTTACTCCTTGCTCACACGGTTAATCTCTTCCAGGCTGGTAATGCCCTGCATGACTTTCAGTAATCCACTGCGGTGAAGGCTTGGATAGCCCTCCTTGCGCACCTGTTGATCAATATCTAAGGCGTTGGCATCACGCATAATCAGTTGACGCATCGCTTCGGTAATCGGCACTACCTCATAAATGCCAATTCGACCTTTATAACCGTGGGTACAGTGCTTGCAACCTACCGGTTTGTAGATAGTTGCCTGATGGATTTCTTCGCTGCTAAAGCCTTCTTTGCGCAGCGCCTCGTGGGGAATATCAATGGGCTCTTTGCAGTGTGTGCATAGTTTGCGAGCCAGGCGCTGAGCAATAATCAAACTAACGGCGCTGGCGATGTTAAACGAAGAGACACCCATATTAGCCAGACGAGTCAGTGTTTCAGCTGCCGAGTTGGTATGCACCGTGGAGAGTACCAAGTGGCCTGTCTGGGCGGCTTTAACGGCAATTTCGGCGGTTTCCAGATCACGAATCTCGCCTACCATGACGACGTCCGGGTCTTGGCGTAGAAACGCCCTTAGCGCACTGGCAAAATCGAGGCCGATCTTAGGCAATACGTTTACCTGATTGATACCCGCGACTTTGATTTCAACCGGGTCTTCGGCGGTACAGATATTACGTTCCACTTTATTAAGAATATTAATGCCGGTATACAGCGAAACGGTTTTACCACTGCCGGTAGGGCCGGTGACGAGAATCATACCTTGGGGTTGTTTTAATGCGTGCTCATAATGGCCCCGTTGGTCGTCGGTAAAGCCCAGTTGCTCAATACCTAGCTGCACTGCGGTAGGATCTAATATCCGCAGCACCAACTTTTCGCCATAGACGGTAGGCAGTGAGTTAACACGGAAATCGAGGGAGCGTGTGCGGGAAAGCTTGAGCTTGATCGAGCCATCTTGGGGTAAGCGACGTTCCGAGATATCAAGGCGCGCCATGATTTTTAGCCGGGCCGCGATACGATTGCGCATGGCAAAGGGCGGCCGTGCCACTTCTATGAGCATTCCATCAATGCGAAAGCGTACCCGGTAAAGCGTTTCGTAGGGCTCAAAATGGATATCAGAGGCGCCTCTGCGAATCGCGTCTAACAGAATTTTGTTTACAAACTTAACAATGGGCGCGTCTTCACTATTTTGAGAAGATTCTTCCAGCGGAACTTCATTGCCATCGTTATTTTGCACAACGCTCAGCGAATTAACCGCATCATCCAATTCATCCAACTGATCAAGCATGCCTCGCTCGTTTTGCGCAAGGTAACTGTTGAGCGCGACCGTGATTTGATCAACGGGAGCGAGGATGCCTTCAACGCTAAGGCCGGTCGCAAACTGCAATTCATCTAGTTGCGTCAAAGTGGCGGGGTAAGGCACTGCGACAGTCAGGCGATGGCCGTGACGCGCTAATGGCAGAACGTTAAGGCTCTGCAGTACTTTGATGGGATAGTCCGAAGCGGGGGGTAGTGACGAGAGCCGCACTGCCTCCAGGTTTATGACTGGAAGCCCATACTCCCAGCCAGCTGCCAGTGTGGCTTTGTTAGGTTCGACCAGGCCGCTTTCTATTACATGCTGAAGTAACGATATTTCCAAGTCCGACGCGGTGCTTTCCGCCGTGGCGGCTTGAGCGTCTGTCAGCAAGCCGTGCTTAACCAAGCGCTGGGCGATACCGCGCAAGCCACCACGCGCAGCGGCGTGGCTTAAAGTCGACTCGAAGGGGGGCTGGCTCATCAAAAAACCTGTTTTACATCAGTGTAGGCGTGTTACTTGTACCATAAACTAGCGTTTATAGGCATTAAATGGCTAATCCTGGCACTATAGTTAAAGTAGCCGTCGAGTAAGCCGATAACGTTAATAGAGTGTGTTGTAAAAACAGGTCACGTAAGCTAGTGTAACCCCTACTGTTTCTAATTCTTTTTAAGGATTTCAGATCCTTGAAAAGGCTGACCCTACCCCCACCGGAGATGCCTTCATGCAGAATGCTGCACAACCTAATGCACAGAGCACCAAGCAAGGCGGTTTCACGCTGATTGAGCTGATGATCGTCGTGGCGATTATTGGTGTGTTGGCTTCTCTTGCTGTACCCCAGTACCAAAATTATGTAGGCAGAGCTCAGGTGAGTGAGGCTATTTCTCTCGCTTCTGCAGCCAAGACAGCTGTCTCTGAGCAGTTCATAACTACAGGCACTTGGCCCGCTAACAATGGAGACGCAGGGCTTTCAGAAAGCGACCAAATTCAGGGTAACTATGTACAGAGTGTTAATATTCAGGCGCTTGGTAGTGGGCAGGAAGGGGGGATAGTAGTAACAATGAAAGAAACTGATGTAGTTAGTGATATAGCAGGATCGCAACTAGTGTTTGAACCTACTACACCTAATGAGGATAACAGTGGCTCTATCGAGTGGAATTGCCGCTCTGGAATAGGCGCTTTAGCTATACCGCCCCGTTTTTTACCTGCAAGCTGCCGTTAATTCCTACTTAAGTCAGAGGGGCCTTCGGGCCCTTTTTTGATTTCCATAATCCCTACTCATTTGATCGCTACACTGTAAGCTCTGACATTAAGCGAGGAGCTTATAGTGACGCCCATCAAACTGATTGCCATGAGTGCGCTTGGCGCGCTGCTACTCAATAGCACTGCCTTTGCCCAGCCTGATCATGCCCCGGCCCACGGTTCCCGTGATAAGGGCCAGCGCCAGCAGCATGAATCTAACCGCCCTAGTTACTCCCGTGATGAGCGGGTTGATTTACCACGCATTAATGAACGTGAGCTACGCCAACTGCTGCGCCGGCATGACGCACCGCGAGCCGAAACGTTGCCGCCAGGTATTCAGCGTAACCTTGAGCGTGGCAAACCCTTACCCCCGGGTATCGCCAAGCGTTTTGACGGCCAGTTAGCATCTCAATTGCCTCATTACCCAGGCTATGAATGGGAGCGTGTTGGTGCCGATGTGGTGCTAATTGAAGCCGCCACGCGCATCGTGGTGGATGTGCTGGTGGACGTATTACGCTAGCTGTTGCAAGCGAAAGTCGGTTTGACTCGAAAATTACATCTCGGCGGCTTATGGTAGAGGCTCACAGCATCATCGCGTTCAAAAGGGAGATTCAATGAGCGACCACACGCTAGCCGCACGTCTTGAAATTACTATCGCTATTGCCGAAGAAGCCGGGCAGATGATCATTAAGGCGCGGGAGCAGCAGGACTTTGCCCAGCGCTTAAAAAAAGACAATGAGCTGGTCACCGATGTAGATGTGGCCGTGGACAAGCTTATTAGTCAGCGCCTGGAGGAGCACTTTCCAGGTGAAGCGCGGCTGAGTGAAGAGCTCGCCCCAGAAAGCGCTTTGCATGAAGCGGCGCCAAAGTTGTGGGTGGTGGATCCGATTGATGGCACGGTGAATTTTGCCCAGGGACTGCGCCACGTAGCGGTTTCCATTGGCTGGATGGAAGAGGGCGTCGCCAAAGTGGGCGTTGTGCATGCACCGTTTTTAGGCGAGACCTTTAGCGCTGCCGAAGGTGCTGGTGCTTTTTGCAACGGCAAACCCATACAGCCTAGTAGTGCTGACTCACTGGCTCACACCTTGGTGGGGACAGGTTTTCCCTATCGTAAAGAGGAGCGTAAGCAACTTTTGAAGCGCTTGGAAGCCGTGCTGTTTGAGTGCCAAGACGTACGTCGTAATGGCGCAGCAGCGCTCGATTTATGCGATGTAGCCTGCGGTCGCCTGGATGCGTACTACGAAAGTGTTTCGCCCTGGGATTTTGTTGCAGGCTGGGTTATTGCTCGGGAAGCCGGCGCGCGAGTCGGGCACTTATACCCTGTGCCCCCAGCGGTACCAGAAGACCTTTATCCAGACCATTTAATCGTAACGGCCCCCGGTGTATATGACGCCATGGCCTATCTGTTGCTTGAGGCTGATCAATGCAAGCCATAAAGGCTGATGAGATTTATAGCGGTGTGTGACAAATACTTGAAAAGAAAGCGCTATAAGGGCTTTTCATTTATCCAAGAAACCGCTAGTATACGCACCGTATTGAGGCAAAGATGTAGCGGCCAATAAAGACAGCGGAGCGTGGCGCAGCTTGGTAGCGCGTTGCAATGGGGTTGCAAAGGTCGCAGGTTCGAATCCTGTCGCTCCGACCAAGAATATATAAAACGGTCACTTAGCTAATTGCTACAGTGGCCGTTTTTGTTTGTGAGAGTTTCAGGAGGCCTCTGGTAAGCTGCGCTCATCGCGTTAATCAGAACTACTCTAGACGGATCCCGTCTTGATGCCTCCAACGATATCGTTCAGTTGACGCTGCTTAAATCGCATCTCGCCAAAACTGCACCGACGTTTCTGACACTATGCCCTGCTGAGTACCAATATCTATGACGGCTTGCTGAAAAGCCCGAGCAAGCTCTGGCGCATGGCACAACGCTAACGAACGGATCATACGCGTAATGCGCAGATGATTATGGCCACCCGCTTTCAACCAAATGTGCGTTTGGATCGAGAGGTCGGGCTGTGCTGTGATGGTGTGGTCTTCGCGTTCCAGTCCAAAAAAGTCCAGCATCACGTCCAGCGAGCGCTGCTGGTGTTGGCGTAATAACGCATCTTTCGCAAACACCGCTTGCACATCGAGTGTGAGCAGAGGAGCAAAGGCGTTAAAGCGGCCCATTTCAGGAATAGGAAACAGCCACTGAATATAGTCGTGGGTGTGTTCCAGCCAGAAAGAGGGGAGTTCCCAGATGTCTTCGAGTCGACGACCTTTATGATCGTGGCCTTCCCCGCGGTAAAATGCGATTAAACGCTCATCATTGCCCATTATGCTCCCCGCACTAACGGTACATCGAGTCCATGTAGCACCATTTCGCGTGCGTGGCGTTCGGTGTCTGGGTCAATTTGGGCATCAATTTGTTCTAATGCACGGACATAAGCTGTGGGTAATCCGTGTTCTCGTGCGCCTGCTAACACATGGTGCTTGTACCATGTATAGGGCTGTATGCCAGTAGCGGTGAGCTTGCCAACATACGCCTGTACTTCAAACTGCCCGTCACCAACCAGGTCGGTTACCGTCAGCCAAGTTTCATCGTAAGCAGCGTTGAGCCCTTCATAACGATCCAACGTCACCTTATGGTGCGAAGCCACTTCCCAGACGACGCCGTAGACAGCCGACTGCTCAGATGCCGTTACAATATCGCATTTGCCAGAGCCGTCACCGCCTTGCTGATGAAAGGCTAGGCGATACGCAGGCAGAAGGGCGGTGGTCACAAAGCGCGCTGGGATCCTTGCAGCTAAGCGCTGGGTAGACATATTCGAGCCATAAGCAAAACAGAGCACCGTTATCTCCTTTTCAATATGTTGGCTTCCATGAACAAGACTTTAATAGGTTTCTTGCGCGACCAGTGTGCTTTGGTAATGCGCGAGTACCTGCTCTGCATTCGCTTTTAGCGTTTCTCGCCACGCCGCAGGAGCCCGTAAGTTGATATTGGCGCCCATGGCCATCAGCCACCACAGCGTTTGTTGGTCATCGGGCACCTCGGCTTCTAGTTGTTGCCAGTTGCTGTCGGACAGGGGTGTCAGCCGCTGAGTTTCAGACAGTGGGGTCTCACTGAGTAGCCACGCAACTTGTGGCGCTACATAGGCGACAAGTGTGACGGGGGCTTTGCCTTGCAAATAGCCGAACGCTCCACCTGCTATGTAATTGTCTAAGTCAAAGCCGTGCAAAGGTCGCCAGGTCGCTTTACTTAGAGCGGCTGTTTCAATGCGGTGCATGGCGAACTGACGAATATCGTCATAGTCGTCCACTGTCGCAAGTAAATAGGTCACGCTGTGTCGGCTGACTAGCCCTTGAGGATGAAGGGTGAAGTGCTTTTTCGTTTTGGACGTGCGAGACAAGTACACGACATCCACCGGTTTCTGCTCTAGCAGGGCTTGAGAGACGATTTGCCACGTCATTTCATTAAGTGCCGCGGGGATAAGCGCTTTGCCATTGGGAATGGCGCGAACTTTCCGTGCCCATTGGCTCAAGCCGTTAGAACTCATCTCATCCAGCAGCCGCCTGGCATCTTTGAAGTGAGGTGATAACTGCCCAACGACGACAGGGGGTAGTAATCCTTTTAAATACTCTTCGGCAAGTACCAGCGTCAGCGCGCTAGGCACATCCAGTGCGGGCAGCTGACACTGAAAGTCGCGATCGAAATACCACTGATAGGGCTTCTGGCTATCATCACACCCGATGGGAAACTGCGTCGAGAGTTTTTGGCTCAAATCCCGCTGTAACGACCGAGTATCAATATTAAACCCGCGTTCAGCGAGTTTTTCTTTCAAGATAGGAGTCGACATTTTCTTAGGATAACGGGGAATGAGTTGCAGAAGCGTCAAGTAGCGAAAAAGTGTATCGCGCGTATCAGACATAGTGACGCTAATCCTGGCTATAGGAATGAAAACACTAAGTTTATCGTGCCTCACAAAACTTAGCGACTCTCTCGGGTAGCGCATCGGGTTCCCGAGCAATCAAATGAGCTCGGCGTCGCCAAAGTCCAGTCATGCGTTGGTTTGGGGTGGCGTGGGGGAGGTGCCCCCATAGTGCGGCAGGGTGAATGTCGAGAGGCATTTCAATTGACGTGTTTGGGTGTCCTTCAAGCCATCGATACACCTCCAAAGCGCCGCGGCCAACGCATACGGGAAATAGTAGTGCATTCAAAGGCAGGGGTAAGCCGAGAGCCAATAGCAGGGCGTTGACTTCATGGTCGCACGCTAGGTGCCAACGATGCCGGTTAGCTACTAGAGGAGCGGTTAAATGGCCTGCCACGCAATGCCAAATTAGGTGGGCATGTAAAAAGCGCCGAGATTCATCGGAGAGACTGGCGCTATAACAGGGACAAAAATAGAGATGCCGGCCATCCGTGCTTGCCGTGGCTATTTGTTCCTGCAAAACAGGGGTCAAGATTAAAAATTCACTGAGCAACTCCATAACAGGCAGTGTTTCTGCCCAATAGGCGCGATCCGCCTGCCACTTCGCCAACTCTTGCTGTGCATCCGCCGTTGCTGAAGATGAACGTACCAACGTATCCATAGCATGCCTTTCCTCAAGGGTGAGGTGTCATAAGCTACGTTAGGGGTGCGACAACATAGGTCGCATAAATACGAGGTATACCTATGACTGCTCTGTTAACCAAACGTTAATGAAGTAATGTGCTTCCGGTGATGGGGGCGCGTTACGTACCCCGCGTGCCTCGCTTAGCTTCCAACGCTGGCCTTGGGGCGTGATGGCAACGGTTACTGGCTCAGGTTGCTGCAGGTGATAGATAGCGACTTGTCCGTTGGCGACGGCGCTGCTGTAACTGCCCACGCAGTGCCGCATGCGCTCTCCCTCCAAGAGTAAATCCTGCCAAGAGGTGATGGCGGTGATTGACGTTGTATTAGGCAAGGGCGGCGTAGGGTAGGGGCCATGGTGTTGGTGCAGTTCAGTGGCGCTACTTTGAAGATTGTCCGCGGTTGCGTGGGCATTAAAAACATTCACTAACTGGTCGTGCAGGGCCTGAAAGGCCGCCAATGAGTATACGGGGTAAAGGGCTTCAGTCCTTGTAGCTAACATGCGTTGGGTATCCACCAGCATCGCTTTAAGCCAAGCACTACCACGGTAATGGGGAGCAGGGGTTAGCGCCTCGTTGATAAGCGTAAGCAATCCCGGCCAACGTGCGCCCTCATAATTGGCTAAAAAGATAAGGTGCTTGGCGTGAACATAAGGTTGATGACGCAAAAACTCGCTGTTATCGGGATTATTTAACGCCCTTTTAAGCGGAAAGAGCTCGCGCCGAATCACCGGGCCAAGCTGGCAGCGACGCAGCAACTTGGCGCTTGATCGCGTTGCGGGTAAACCTGCAACTGCACATAGCGTTGATTGCTTGTGGTGAAGTAATGCCCCGAAGGTGTCCGCTGACCACCTTTCTTGTGCCCCCTTTTCTACCAGCAGTATTAGCAGTAGTGGCGATGACACTGCCATGTCGAGGGCAGCGTCTAATCGGCCAGCAACCTGCGCTAATTCAATGCCTAAAAAAGGCACCGCATTAATAACCTGAATAAGCGTGTCAGGCATACCCTGCGTAAGTGTCTCTCCATGGGTTTCCATAAGCACCTCCCAGCTAATGCCCGGTGGCTCCAAAAACGCACCCGTCGCTAGCTGTGCACCTTCTGCCTCACTGATCCACGAAAATGGTGCGTCCGATTGCCAGGGTAGAAGCCGCACAACCATGTGATAGCCAACGACAGAGGATAAATCGAGGGAGACGCTGTTATCCGCAGGTGAAGGTTCGCTGGCCCAAATGCGTCGGGCAAAGCGGGATATCCAGGTAGCGAAGTTTGCTGTAAGTGATTTGGTTCGCAAAGGGTGCATTAGTTAGCGTCATCCAGGTGTGGGCTAGGCGACCAAATAATAGTGGGTTTGTGCGACATTAAATGTCGCATGGCGCGGTTAGGCTAGTGATTGAGAACGATGCTTGGCAGTAGCCGCTGCAGTAAGGAGCCCGTATGAAACCTGCTATAAACCCAAACAAAATCGTTGTGTTTACCGGCGCCGGTATTAGTGTCAGTAGTGGCCTAGAGGCGTTTCGTGACAGCGATTTAAGGTCGGTTGGGCAGCACGAGCAATTGGCTTCACCCCATGCCTGGAATAGGCGTCGGAAAGAAGTGATAGAGTATTACAACTGGCGCCGAGAGTGTGCTGGCAAGGCACAACCTACCCCGGCTCATCTTGCTATCGCACGGCTTGAGCAAAAGTACGAAGTTGTCGTAATTACCCAAAATGTTGATGACTTGCATGAGCGCGCTGGGTCTCGTGATGTCATTCATTTGCACGGAGAGCTTAGAAAGGTGAGATGTTGCGGTCAGCATGCGCTGGTATCGGATATCGGCATCAGCCCACAGTATTTAGGTGACACCTGCCCTGATGGGCATGAATTACGGCCACATGTGGTCTGGTTTGGGGAGCAGATTATGCATTACTCAGAGACTGGTCGGCATTTTAAGACGGCAGCCAAGGTGCTGGTAATCGGAACTTCGCTGCAGGTTGACCCAGCAGCGAAGCTGCCCAAAAAGGGGAGATATAGGGCGGAAAAGCTGATCGTAAACCCTCACTTCGATGTGGCGGATAGACCCTACAGCTATCGCATTATTCATAAAGAGGCGGATAGCATTGTGCCGGATATTGTAGCGGCCTGGCTTGAAGGGCAGCGCTGGGACTATGGGCTGGGTCGCGCCTGAGAGCGTGGTCATGATATTGCCACAGCAAGGATCATTGTGCATGAGTTCAACGAAAAAAGCTGAAGACCTGCTGCACTTGGCTGCGCTTCTTCAGCGTCACTATGTGAGCACTCCGCGTTTTAACGTATTCACCGTATTGCATAAACCAACGGATGAAGTTCGCTTACACTCGCGTTTTATTGCCGCTTTGCTAAACCCTCAAACGCATGAGTTAGGCGTAGAGCTACTTAAGTGTTTTATCGACCAGCTACGCATCCCGGATTTCTCCTTAAAAGGTGTGCGTGTCGTTACCGAGCAGCAGCGAATTGATATTCTGGTTACCAACACCAAGCGTCAAGCCATTCTGATTGAAAACAAGCTATTTGCCGCTGATCAGGAAAACCAGTTGGTCACGTATTATCAATCACTGCGTGCCCAAGGCTACCGAGAGGTGCACGTGGTATTCCTTTCATTGGACGGGCGCCCTCCAGCATCACACAGCTTAGGGCACCTGGAGCAGCTTGGTACTAGTTCCGATATGCCAGGCACTTATCAAACAGCCGCCTACGCAGAGTGCTTGCGGCCCTGGTTGGCCAAATGCGTAGAAAAATCCGTACTGCATCCTTCTTTACGCGAAAGCATCGTTCAGTATCACGACCTGATCACACAGTTAACGGGACAAGACATGGACACCCACCACCTGGATACGTTGGCTGACACCTTGCTTGAGGGAGACAACCTGCTTGCAGCGCATGACATTCGTCTGGCGTTTGATGAAGCGCTGATTCGTTTACAAGCGAAAATTTGGATAGAAGTCAGGGAGACGATCAGCGGGATTAGTGCTGAGATGGATCAGCAACTGGATAGCCAGCATTCAACGTGTGGCAACGTTCAAGAGCAGTGTCGAGTATTTATGCAGTCTTATAAGCGTAGATCACCCAATCGCGAGACCGTTGGCTTGTATTATAAGCTGCCTCATCTGCAAAATGCTTTTATCGCTGCTGAAGCAGAAATAAACAGTATCTATCTTGGAATTAAATGCTCTAACGAATCAACAGAGTATAAGCCGCTGTGTCAGTTATTGGACAAAGAGGGGGCAATGGCCAGTCGAAATCACCTATGGCCTGGTTATGCCTACATTCCCCAGGATTTAAATTTGCGTAACCCATCCATTCAATCTTTGCGTACCCTAACAGATGACGCGCAGCTAAAAAGCTACGTTCAAGCGATGGCCGATGAGATGCTTAGCCTATGGCATTTGTCATCAGGGCTTAAGGTGGATGCTAATGTATACTGAATATTGATGTTAGAAATTCCACTGCCGTCAAAACACCTTTTTTGACGTGATGCTTATGACATGGATAGGGGGATCTGATTGATTTTAAAAGTGAAAAAGCTCTAGTTTCGGATGGTAATTTATTGTTGTTCTCCACCGCAACGGAAGCGATGCCGCCGTCGCACGGTGATGCATGCGCCTAACCTGCTGTGCTATTAATTAACCTCGCTCAGTTTGCTGCTATGTTAATACCTATATAGATTTACTCGCTGAAGCCATGTGCGCGCTGGCGGAGATATATAAACGATGTCGTATGAAATCATGCTAAAGCGTATATATGCGCCGATAGAGGATCACGACGGCACTCGGGTGTTGGTTGATCGGTTATGTCCTAGCGGGTTGTCTCCCAGTTTACTGGCGCTGAATGAGTGGTACCCGGAGATAGCGCCTGCATCTCAATTATGCCGTCAGTATCGACAGCAAAAAATCAGTAAATCACTCTTTCGTAAGCGCTATATGCGTGAGCTGAAGGCATGTCCTGATAAGCTACTGCCTTTAATGAGATTCGCACGAGCGGGGCGAGTTACCCTACTAACCGCCGCTCGTGAAATTGAAGATTCCCACCTTCCAGTAATCAAAGAGCTGGTGCTATCAGCGCTCGAAGAGGAAGACGCGAGTGATCGTGAATTTTGCTCATCGCCCTGCCTGGCGCACACATTACCCACTTCTCAACGTTAGACCGTTTGCTTCACGCGTCATCATTGGGCTTGACGATGAATGGGTTGGTGCCAGTGCGCCTAATATTCATGGCTTAATAAGCCCAGATAACAGCAAACAAAATACCCCACCCCAGAGCACTGGCAGCCATGATTGTGTAAGTGGCTGAGATCGTAGCAACATCAAATTCTTGATGGGTACAGAGTGCTTGTAAGCCGTGGTAAATCAAGCTGCAAGAGATGCCCAGCCCGCTAAGTATAACCACTACGTTGAAAAGTAAGCTGGGTACCAATAGTGCCAATGAAGCGACGAATAACGGTAGTGGTGCAAGTGTGGCAAGTAAATAGGCATCTTGATAGCTGATAGATAGCTCTTCAGTTCCATTGACTACAGCGTAGATTACCCAGCCAATAACGAAAAAACTCAATATCTCTGCTAGGAAAACAATTGTCGTGATAAAACGCCACTCTCGGTCAGCAAAGCCTGCCATAAATGCATCGCCGTAATGGGTGCCCGCATAATAGAGCATTACTGGCGGCAAGAGCGACATGGGTAAAACCACCAGCCACGCTAGTAAAGGAATGGAGGGGGAGGAAGCCTGTAGCTCTTTCCAGCCTTCACGATGGTTGAATGGTAATTTGAGAAAAGTGAGTGCTCTCATTTCAGATCCCCCCTGCAGGTGTAATCTCAATGGTTATTTGTATCATGGTGTGATATTGTATTTTTTTAAAGCGCTCTAAATTGGCGAGTCAGCAATAGCCGAGTATGTGGTAAAGAGAATTGGAAAAATGAATAACCCTCAGACACTTGATAAAAGCGACTTTGAGCGGCTGTCGCAATTTCGTTACCGGTTGCGTTGCTTTCTTCGCCATAGTGAAGATATCTGTCGCCGCTATGGGCTGACGCCATTGCAGTATCAACTATTGCTACATCTTCGTGGTTTCCATGGAAGAGACTGGGCGACGGTGGGGGAGCTAGCGGAACGGCTTCAATCAAAACATCATGGGGTGGTGGCGCTAGTTGATCGCTGTGAGCAGCTATCATTGGTTGTGCGGCGGCAAGGGCGTGAGGATCGCCGCCAAATAGAAGTGCATTTATTGGAAGAGGGCGTGAATCGGGTAACGCAAATCGCTGAAGCTCATCAACCTGAGTTGCGTCATTTGCAGGAAGAGACGCCATTTCCGGGTTGGCATAAGTCCACTTAATGCAGAGCTTAAGAAGTTGGATATAGCCAATATACATCGAATGTCCTCATTAATAATGCTTGGTTCGATTGCTGTGTTTAGCTCTTAAGTGTGGTATGTGGCATTTAGTTGCTGTACTTCTATACTGTGAACTTCAATTTATCGTTAAGGTATTGCACTATGACAAAGCATGATTTGCCTTCTGGAGCTGGAGATGTCGCAAACCAGTATCCTGAGATATGGGAAGCTTATGCCGCTTTGGGCAAAGCCTGTGCTGAAGCTGGGCCGCTTGATGAGCGTAGCCGACGCTTGATAAAACTCTCGCTGGCCATAGGGGCACGCTCCGAAGGGGCCGTTCACTCCCATGTGCGTCGTGCCTTGGAGGAGGGAGTGAGTGCCGAGGAACTTAAACAAGTAGCCATGTTAGCGATTCCTACCACCGGATTTCCGACTGCTGTGGCGGCCTTAACCTGGATTGAGGACATCACGGATCCTGATTAAGAGCGCTCTGGGGGCGCTCTTTTTACTCTAGAGGCACTGTCCGGATCCAATCGACGCGAACAGTGCCGTGATGCTACAGATGTTCCGACCGTTCAGTGCTTGGCGTTCTGAAGAGCCTGTTCTTCGATGTCTCTATCGACTGAAGAGACGTAGTACTCGTCATCGAAAGCGCCTTCTGGCTCCTTGAGCCACACTAGGCAGATAACCCAACTGATGAAGGCGCCGGTCGCGATGATGTAGAAGAACTGCGACGGTGTGACAAACGTAAAGATGGTGAGGTAAACCACCGCGCCAACATTACCGTAGGCACCGGCCATGCCCGAGATTTGACCAGTGATGCGGCGCTTGATGGAGGGAATGATACCGAAGGTTGCCCCCTCGGCCCCTTGCACGAAAATCGAGGTGCCGATGGTCACCGCAATGGCCAGAATGAGTGGCCAACTCGAATTGAGCATGGCCATTAGCAAGAACCCAACGCTAATCCCAAACATGTAGCACAGCATCACAAAGCGCCGGTTACCCATGCGGTCGGAAACCATGCCGCCCATGGGGCGCGCCACCAGATTGACGAACGCGAATGACGCAGCGATCAGGCCTGCCGTAGCGGCATTCAGGCCCCAGGTCTCCTCAAAGAACATGGGCAGCATCGATACCACTGCGAGTTCAGCGCCGAAGTTGGCAAAATAGGTGCTGTTAAGCGCCGCCACACTGTTGAACGAGTATTTATCATCTTCGGGTACCCCCTTACGCAGGATTGGCAGGTTGACCCGCAGGATCTGTACGATCTGATAAATAACGATCGCCACAATGACTAGATAGGCGATGACCGCCCCGGTGATTGATAAATAGCCCATATACTGGATACGCCAGACCAGGATGGCGAGTACGCCGACCAGCGGGATAGTCCAGATGATCAGCTTGATCATGTCGCCCCAGGAGCTCACTTCCATGGCGGCGGTCTTGCGTGGCTTGCGGTGGGCCTGAGCATCCGGGCCATCGGTAATCGCGAACCAGTAGTAAACACCGTAAGCGGCCATCACGATAGCACTCTGGGCGATTGCCCAGCGCCAGCCATCGGGGCCGCCGTACATACTCAAGGCGATGGTTGGCAGCGACATGGCCGCGACGGCAGAGCCGAAGTTACCCCAGCCAGCGTAGAAGCCTTCAGCGAAGCCGATGTCTTTCGGCTTGAACCACAGCGCCGTCATGTGGATACCGACCACGAAGCTGGCGCCAATCGAACTCAGCACTAAGCGCGCCACCAGCAGCTGCGTCATGTTGTTACCGAAAGCAAACGCCAACGCCGGTAGCGCCATAGTGACCATGAGCACCGAGAACACCCGTCGCGGGCCGAACCGATCCAGTGCCATGCCAACGATGATGCGGGCGGGAATGGTCAAGGCCACGTTGCAAATGGCGAACAGCTTGAGATCATCCGTGGTCAGCCAGTCGACGCTCTTGAGCATGCTCGACGCGAGCGGCGCCATGTTGAACCACACGTAAAAGGTAATAAAGAAGGCAATCCATGTCAGGTGCAAGGCCCGAATTTCGGGGCTGCGAAACTTGAATACAGCGGAAACTTTCATGGTCGTATCGTCCTGTGTCCCAAAGGTGGGCTGTACCAAAGGAGGTGTAGAGGCTGCTCAAGGGCTGGGTAGGATCAACAAAGGACACTCGGCGCGCCGGGCCAGGAACGAGCTGACGCTGCCGAAAGTCATGTAGTCGAGTTCATCGACGAAATAAGTCAACGACTTGGCGATAATGCCGCCGTCCGGCTGATGGCTATGGCGGGCAATCACCAGTAAGTCTGGCGAGAGTTTGCGAGTGGCCTGAAGCAGCATCTTGCGTGCATCCCCCTCGGCGAGAAGCTGCTCGGCCTGGAAGCCCTCGCCGAGGGCGAATGCCACACCCTCTTGAAGGTGTTGTTTAACCTCATCGTGCTCCTGCTGAAAAAGCACCTCGTTGTTATCGGTAGCGTCGAGTGGGTTCTCCACCACGCCAACCAGTACCAGCAGGGGTTGGTTACAGCGGAACATATTGACGACCTGAGCGAGTGCCAGCTTGGCGTTTCGCGAACCGTCATAGGCGATCATGATTTTCATGGTGTCCTCCCGCATTGGGGTAGGGGGTGAAGACCCGGAGCTTGGCTCCGGGCGTAAAGACGCAAGCCCTATTTAGGGGTTCTTAACGTAGGCACCTTTGCGTAGGTAGAACCACCAGTTGATGACCAGGCAGATGGCGTAGAAGACCGCAAAGCCGTACATGGCAAGCTCCGGTGTGCCGGCCTGGATTTGCTCGCCCATTACCCGCGGGGCGATAAAGGCGCCATAGGCAGCGACGGCTGAGGTCCAGCCAAGTACCGGGCCTTTCTGCTGCTGGTCGAAAATCACCCCGATGCTGCGGAAGGTAGAGCCGTTGCCGATACCACTGGCGGCGAATAACACGATGAATAGCAGCAGGAACAGCCAGAAGAATTGATTTGGATAGGTGGCGTTATAGGCCTGCATCATCACGTAGCCGGTGGCGATAGAGGCGACCACCATGACCGCAGAGATTATTTGGGTGACGATGGAGCCACCCACTTTGTCGGAGATCCATCCGCCCAGCGGACGGATCAGGGCGCCCACGAAGGGGCCTATCCAGGCCCAGGTTAAAGCGCTGGGCGCCTCTGGGTTGGCCACGCGAATTAGCGTGCCATCGGCAGTGGCTTCCATCATGTTGCCGAAGATGACGTTGATGGAGAGCGGCAGGGCTGCAGAGAAGCCGATAAAGGAGCCGAAGGTCAGAATGTAGAGGATGGTCATTGACCAAGTGTGCTTATTGGAAAATATCGCGAACTGCTTCTGGATATTAGGCTTGATGTCGCCAGGAATCAGGCGCAACAGCACCAGAGTCAGAACAATGGTTAGCGGTAGGGCAATCCACATATTAAGCCAGCTGAGAGCCAGCATGCCGACGATGGCAGTTACCATGCCGACGCCGTAGAGGCCTAATATTTTGCTGAAAGCCGCCAGCGGCGAACCAGGGTTGGGCGTAATAGTGCGAAGATTGTTCATACCGAACCAACCGGCGAACGCTAATGGAACCAGGAATACAAGCCAGATAAAGCCAGCATTCTGGATCCAGGTATCGGTACCTGCTTCGATCCTGCCGATCAGCGTACCGCTAGCGCTTTGCAATTCCATCGGCGAACCGGCTATAGCGCCGAAAATGCCGACGGTCATTACCAGCGGGATGACAATTTGCATGGTCGTGACGCCGAAATTACCCAGGCCTGCATTCATGCCCAGGGCGTAACCTTGCTGCTTGCTGGGATAAAAAGTGGAAATGTTGCTCATTGAACAAGCGAAGTTACCGCCACCGATACCTGAAAGTAGCGCCAATGCCTGGAATACCCAGAACGGCGTGCCTGGGTTCATCAAGGCGATACCAGTGCCGGCTGCGGGGATCATCAATAGCGCGGTGGTCAGGAAGATGGTGTTCCTCCCGCCAGCGATGCGGATCATGAACGATGCTGGGATGCGCAGGGTGGCACCTGCTAGACCGGCAAGCGCCGTCAGTGAAAATAGCTGGTTAACCGTGAACGAAAAACCCAGGTTCTGCATCTGGGTGGTAATCATTCCCCACATCATCCAGACAGCAAAGCCCATCAGCAGGCTGGGGATGGATATCCATAGATTGCGGTTGGCAATGTGCTTGCCTTCCTGTTCCCAGAATTGGGCGTCTTCGACATTCCATTTCTCAATGTCGGCATTTCTCTTGCTCATGGCGATTTCCCCTTGGCATCAAACCTGTCTGCATCTAGCAGTTAGAAAGCAAGATACGCTGGGGGAAGAAATTGGGGAATAGGTGGAAATAGCATGAAAAACAGCGACATACCTCTTGAGAGGTAGTCGCTGAAAAGCCTGGATTCATTGATTTTAAACAGAAAAAATCGAGAGGAGGTAAAGGCGAGTCAGAGCAAAAGTATTCTGGGAGTCTTTAGAGGTAACCACACAGAATCGATTAGTGATCGATACCTTCCTGGACTGCCCAGACGGCGGCTTCGACACGCGAGCGTAAGTTAAGCTTTTTGAGCAGATGCTTGACGTGAACCTTGACCGTGCCTTCGGTAATATCCAGCTTGCGTGCGATGAGCTTGTTGGAGAGTCCGCCAGCAAGCTGTTGCAGAATTTCGCGTTCACGCTGCGTTAGGCTATGAATATCCGGGGTGGTGGGCGCATTGCGCTGATTACGCAGGGCTTCAGCGAGTAGGGCGGTCAGGCTTTCGCTGATGACCATGCGCCCCAAAGCAGCCTGACGCAGTTGGCGAACCATGTCTTCAGGCTCCATATCCTTTAACAGGTAACCGTCAGCACCGTTGCGCAGTGCGGCGACAACATCATCCTCATGGTCGGAAACAGTGAACATCACCACACGGCCGCTATAGTTGGCTTCCCGTAGGCGGCGCAAGGCTTCTAAGCCATTGACGCCCGGCATGTTTAAATCCAGTAAAACCAGGTCAGGCTCAAGTTTGAGGGCCAGTGCAATGCCTTCTTCAGGGTCGCCCGTCTCGCCAACCAGTTCAAGATCGTCCTCTAGCTCAAGCAGCTGAGCGACGCCACGCCGGAGTAGCGGGTGGTCATCAATAATCATCAGGCTGGCGGGTGTATCGTTGGCGTTGGTCAGCGTCATTAAGAAGTCCCTGTACCTAAGTGAGAGTCGGAGGCAGCCGTCACAGGCTGCTGCTGAATTAAGCGAGCGGTCAACGGGGTGAAGACTATCTCAATGCTGGCCCCCCCTGTGGGACGATTGGTGATACTTAGCTCCCCGTTCAGGGTAGTGGTTCGGTCGCGTATGATCACCAAACCGTAGTGCATAGGTGGCGAGCTATCGTCTTCCAGGCCTATGCCGTCATCCTCAATACGCACTAGCAGGCGAGCATCGGCGAAGCGCACAGTGACTCCAGCCCAGTGGGCTTGGGCGTGCTTGTGGGTATTGGCCAGCGCCTCGCGAATGATTTGCAGCACGTGAATTTCTTCATTGGGGTTAAGTAGGTAAGGCGGCACATCGTACTCAAGCTCGACCGTTACCTCCATGCGCTGGCTAAACTCATCGACGGTCTGGCGTAAGGCAAATTGCAGCCCCGGCCCCTCTAGTTTGAGCCGGAAGGTAGTGAGCAGCTCACGTAGCTGACGATAGGCGCTGTTTAGGCCGGTACGCAGCTCGTCGAATACCGCAGACTGCATCTCTCGGGTGGCTTCTTTTTGTTGCATGCGTTCGAGTCGAGCGACCTGCATTTTGAGATAAGAGAGCGATTGGGCTAGAGAATCGTGAAGTTCCCGCGCAATGATGGTTCGCTCGTTGATCAGCGTAACGTGCTGCTGCTCCTCGATACGTCGCTGCAGGTACACCGCCGTGGCGAGCTGGTCGGCTAACATGGTGAGCAGCCGACGGGTGCTATCGTTGAGGCGCTCCTGGGGATACCACACTTCCAGGGTGCCTAGCAGTGTATCGCCTACGCTAATCGGTAGCAGTAAGCACTGTGACTGGTTATTGGACAACATCTCCAAGGGGCGAGGATCGATCAGGCAAGCGTGACACTCCTGGTCACGGCAATACTCTGGTCGGGTACGCGAGTGGGTTTCTAAAACCGGCATTTCCCGTTGGTCGAAAGGATCGTTGAGAGAAAGCCGTATTGGCCCGATATCCAGCAGCTTTTCCAGTTCGCGTAACATAGGGGCTGCGCTAGAGCAGAGATCATTACCGCCCCCATACAGCGAGCGGCTGGCATCGTGCATTACCCGCAGCGCCTGATTACTGCGCTCAAGCTCCTGCTTCTTGCGCGACACCTTGTCTTCCAATGCGGCGTAGCTTGTTGCCAGCTCCGCAGACATCTTATTAAAGGTATGGCCCAACAAAGCCAACTCGTCGCTGCCGCGGAGTTCGGAGCGTGGCTTGAAGTTACGCTGTGCCGCCTCGCGGGCAAGAACCATCAGTTGACGCAAAGGGACTACCAGATTGAAGCGAACATCGTAGAGGGCGATCGAGACCACTATAGCGATCAGTACCAGAAAGAGTACTTGCATCATCCCCAGTAGCCGCACCTTGGCCTCCGTGCTCTCTTCCAAATAGGTCACCAGCACTTCAATGTCATTGACCATCGCCACGATCATCATTTCTAGCGTATCGAGGTCAAGCGCAGTGGCTGGGGACGGTGCCTCTAGTGCCGGACGAAGCGTGTGCTGCCAGTAGATCTGAAGTTTTTCCAGTTGACGGCGGCGCTCGTGACGATCATCAATGGGAATCGTTTGTTGAAGCGTTGTGCCATACAAACGTTGATCGAAGCTCGAAATCAGTCCTTCGAGCTGTTCTGCGCTTGTCTCCTCTGGAGCATACTCCAGGCGTTGCAATGCCCCCATGATTTGATAGGCATTCATGCGTAGTGAGCCAGCGACATTAATCGCGGCAGCATCGCCACGGCTGCTGTTAGACATTGCCATGGTCAGGGTGATGCTGATGAGTGCCATCCCGCTAATGGCAAGTAAGGACGCAATGATGCGAGCAACCAGGGAGCGCTGAAGTAATTTCATGGCATTTCCGATAGCGCGGAAGAGGTAAGGGAGTGTGGCACTGTCTGCATTTCGATACGAGGGCTATTCCTTTGGGGTTAGCCGACCTACCTCCGATGTTTTTTGACCTACGCCCAGTATTTACAGACAATTCTTACATGTCTTCCGATGTCTTTATACCCTCGCTGGGAAACGCCATGCCATCATTTGTGCCGCCTCCCACGTTGGAGACATCAAAACAGCCTGTAAATGGTTATCAGTTGCTAGTAGCCATGCTGCTGATGCCGCTGGCAAGCGCTTTAGCAGTGGCTGGCTGGACACTTTATGCCCTGCTCGCAAAACAACCCCTCTATGTGCTGGTACCGTTGAGTAGCGGTGTGCTGTTGGCTTGGCCTGCTTGGTATATCGCCAGGCGGGGAGACACCTGCCGCTTGATGCAATGGCTATTACTGGGGCTAGCGTTGGCGCTGGGCGGGTTTGGGATGGCTAGTCGGCCGTGGGAGTTTTTGTTAGTGGGGGCTGGACTTGGACTGGGAGGTGCGGTGATTACCACCGGCATCGCCCACGCCAAAGGCTGGATGCCTGGTCGTTGGGTGAGTCTTTGTGTCGCCCTTTTTCTGGCTTTAGCGGCGGGGGTAGGGTTTTCCTTGCGGATGGCGCCTCTGGTAGTCCAAGCCTATGGTTGGCGCGCGGCGCCACTTAGCCTGTTGATCCCTCTGTTTATGGTAATGCTGCTGCTGTGGCTTTTCGTAGAGTCACCCGAGTAACGCCGCCTATGAGTCTCACCTGTTCATTCTTACCTACTCTCTCACCTTCTGATTCTAAACCACTAGCGATAAGGCCCATTTTATGACCATAGCGACATTTGCCGATTTAATGCAGGAAGCGCGTAAACAACCTAAGCCCCAGCGCCTGCTGTTTGTGTTCGTTCGCGCAGAGCTGCCCGATTTCCCTGATGCTGACCAGCGTCGTTGCTTCGAACAGGGTGAAGGGGGTGTGTTGGTGCCTGTGGTATGCGTAGATAAGTCGACGGAGGAATTGACCAGCATGGCTGCGTTGGTTGAGGAGTCACGCCGTACCGAGATCGAATGGGATCTAGTGTTCACAGCTGCCATGGACGACCCAAAAGATGACGCTGAGGTTGAACGGCAGCTCCAGCGTATGATGGAGTCGCTGCAAATGGGTAATATCACCGCCTATCTTGCCTTCGATCATCACGGCAATGCGGTTAACGTCGCCTAGGGACGGTTACCATGGAGCACTATTTCCTCATCAAGCACCTGCACATGACGGCCGCTGCGCTGAGCATCACGCTCTTCATAGTGCGCGCCTGGTGGTCGGTGCAGGAAAGCCCGCGACTCAACGCCCGTTGGGTCAAGGTAGTGCCTCATCTTATTGATACGGCTCTGTTGGGGCTGGGGGTGACTTTGATGGTATTGCTTTCCGTATGGCCCTGGCAGCTTCCTTGGCTTGGCGCCAAGCTACTGGCGCTGCTGGCCTATATCGGTATTGGCACCATTGCGATTAAGCGCGGTGCAACGCCAAGGGCACGTGCTGTTGCTGCGTTAGTGGCGGTTGCCATATTTGCCTACATGGTGGGGGCTGCCATACATCACAGCCCGCTTTCCTGGCTAGCCTGAATTGCGGCTACTTTCTGCTTCACTCCTCACTCCTCACTCCTCACTCCTCACTCCTCACTCCTCACTCCTCACTCCTCACTCCTCACTCCTCACTCCTCACTCCTCACTTTTATTGTGCCATTGAGTGGGCGGCATGGCCGCTCCCTTCGTGGCGCCCGAGCCGGGCGAGCAATTCCAGGTCGATATCGTCATAGGTGATTATCTCGCCACCATGAACTACGACGAACTGCTCGGCATGCTCATGGCTGGAGAACGGCGCAAGGGTGTGGCCCATGCTGCCGCGCCGATCATGGCCGACCACATACCAAGCGTCTGCTGCAGGGATAAAGGCATCGTCTTTAGGTGCTTCCCAGGGTGTCACGCCGACATCATGTACATAGGCGTGGCGCAGCTGGGTCTGATTTTCGGGCTGCTGGAGGAAAACGAACATCTCCAGCGTGGAGCAGAACTTACTCGCGTCACTGTGGCTTTGCATAAATGCCTGACCTTTGGGGCCTTCGAATTCGGTGATAAACATACCGCATACATGGCAGATGTCATCGCCGCTAATAGGCTGAGGCGGCATCCTTTCGGCGCTGTCAGTGGCATTGTTGCAACCGGTCATGAGCAAAATAATAAGGGCTAGCGTGGGCAGCAGGGCGGGCATGGTCAATCCTCGTTAATAAAATGATGTTAAGAGATGATGTTAAGCGGTATGACGGTGGAAGCGACGGACGGCCAATAGCAGGGGCACTACGACCCAAACCAGCATTGACAGGGGCGGCCAGGCAGAATGGAACGCGCCTTGCTGTGCGATAGCCGCGATACCGCTTTCTAGCTGTGTGCTATCGAAGCCCGACAGGTTGATCAAGCGAAAACTGTCGGTGGGATTGAGCAGCATCAGGTAGGGGAGCCAATCGCCCCCCTGCTTGACGCCAACCAGTAGGGCCAGCAGTACTAGATCAAATACCAGCACGAACAGAAACCACACCCCCAATGCCAGCCCGGCGGCCCGTGCCTTTTCGCTGACCGTTACGCTGATCAGGTAGGCAAAGGCCAAAAACACCCAGCCCAAAAGCACACTGCTGGCGATCAAGCGAGCTAAGCCGACGCTTAGCTCGCTAAGCGGTACGCCTTCAGCGCCCAACGCGATAACCATACCTGCGATACCAAAACCGAGTAGCGTAGCGACGGCCAGAATCATCCCATGGCCGAAGAACTTACCAAACAGCAGCGCCGAACGACTTATAGGGTAGGTGAGTAGCAGTAGTAGCGTGCCGGCCTCCTGCTCACCGACAACGGCGTCGTAGGCGAGCATCAGCGCGATTAAGGGGATCAGAAAAACGGCTAGAGTTGATAAACTGACCAGGGTGGTGGCCAGTGAAGTAAAACCAAGACCGCCGCTCGCAGCGGCACCAAAGTAGGCAATACCCATTGCCAGAACGGCAAGGATCACGGTGATCGCCAGTACCCAGCGATTGCGCAGGCCATCCTGGAACTCTTTGGCGGCGACGATGAACATGGCCTTCATGCGCTGGCTCCTAGCGTCAGTGAGGCGGGGCGAGTAGAAAAATGCGTGTAGAGATGCTCAAGGGTGGGTGGTGATAACTCGATGTCGTCGATATTCGGCATGGCGGTTAATTGACGTAGTACCTGCATTTTATTTTCCGCGGGCACGTTGACCTCAACACATCGCTCATTGATTGGGATAGGCTCAAGGGACATGGCTTTCCAGAGCTGAGACTGCATGGCCCGCAATGTGCCGTGGATACGAAACGTGAGTGGTAGCTGTGCTTCTTCACGCAGCTGTTTAAGGCTGCCCAGGGCCAGGCGTCGCCCTTTGCCTAGGATCAAGGCGCGGTCGATATAGGGTTCGATGCCCGGCAGTACATGGGAAGAGAGCAGCACGGTACAACCGTTGTCGCGTAGGGCTTTTACCGCTTGATAAAAATCGCGGGTGGCAGCGGGGTCAAGACCGGTGGTGGGTTCATCCAGCAACAATAGCCGGGGAGACCCTAATAAAGCCTGGGCCAGGCCAAGGCGCTGGCGCATGCCCTTGGAGTAAGTTTTAACGCGACGGTCGGCGGCTTCGACCAGGCCCACACGCTCAAGCAGAACCGTTACCTGATGGCGGTCAGCGCGCTTTAAACGAGCGAAATAGGTGAGCACTTCACGCCCGGTGAGCTGTTCGTAGAAGGTGACGTTTTCAGGTAGATAGCCCAACTGACGCCGTAGGCGTTCGGCATGTGGCCCGTCAGGAGCGCTACCGAGGACGTCAACGTGGCCCGAGCTGGGCGCAATTAAGCCCAGTATGAGTTTCATGATGGTCGTCTTGCCCGCGCCATTATGCCCCAGCAGGGCGAGCATCTCGCCTTCTTTGATGGTGAGATCCATTTCAGCTAGTCGCACCAGCGCCCCGTGACGCTTGGTAACTCGCTGTAGTTCTATTACTGGGTTCATGGAGCATTTCCTTCTCGGCCGGGCTCGCTCATCAAGGGCGCGCTGTCTCTGACCCCCGGGGGACGAAACACCGGGAACTGACGTTGCACCCAGCGCAGTGCCAACACCGCAGGGCTTTGCATCAACAGGCGCGCGGAGGGGTGGCGCCAGAGAAGATGATCCATGGCGTCGTTGGGTTCATGGGCGGTGTCGCCGACACCGTTATCGTCAAGATCCCAGCCCAGGTAGTCGCTCCAGTAATTGCCCGACCAATCCTGCTCACGGGTGGCGACATACATGACTTGCTGCTTATTAGCGATGAAGGCGTTGCCCGCCATTTGGTTATCCTCTGAACCGGCGGTGAGGTGGATGCCGATGTCGCTGGCTGCGAAACGATTATTCTCGATACGATTGAACTGCGAGTTGTAAACGAACAGTGCCTTGCCGTCGCCGCCCGCTAGACGCCCCTCGCCATCTGCCCCCAGGGGCTGGGTGACGCCTTCGACTCGGTTGCCGCTCAATAGGGAGTCGGTGATGTTGTTCATCAAAATGCCGTAGTTGTCGTCTGCTTCCGAACGGTTATCAACGACTTCCAGGCGTTTGGATTGCATCAGGGCGTAGCCGGTTCGGGTTCGTTGGGTCAGGTTGCCTTCAAGACGATTGTCGAAGGAGTACATGTAGTGCACGCCATAGCGCAGGTCATGCAGGGTGTTGTCGCGCAGCACGTTGTGGCGGCTGCTGTCGAGATAGATGCCGTCGCGAGTCTGCGCAACATCGTTGGATTCAATAATTGAGTCACTAACGTTATAAAGGTGAATGCCGTTGCCGCGATCCTGAGAGCGCAGTCGGGTATCGCCACGAATGGTATTGCCTATCACACTGACGTTATTGACAGCATCGAGCCAGATGCCGAAGCCAGGCCCGTTTAGCTGGTTATTGCGGATGGTACTACCGTGAGCGCTGGGCTCGACAAAAATAGCGGCCTCCAGTTTTGTCAGGTTATCCCCCCAGTCTTCAATGCGGACACCTTCAAATATAATGTCGGGAGCTGCCAGAACCACCGCATGGCCTTGGCCTCCTGCATCGAGGATGGCTTGCAACTCGCCCCTAATATGCAGCGTGCGGTCAATAACCACACGCCCGGGGTAGCGTCCTGCAGGCAGCAGCAATTGATCGCCGTCGGTCGTCTGTTCGATCAACGGCTGTAAAGGCTCACCAGGCGTGGCGAGCCAGTTGGCGGCATAAACCCCGCTAGGCAGCCAAAAAAGCCATAGCAGCGCCAGTAGGCAACCTAAATAGCCAGGGTGTCGTCTCATGGTGTTCTCCCGCAGCGGGCCGAAGGAATCGGCCCGCGTGTTGTCGTCAGGCGGGTTCGACTAGCATGCGACCAGTCATTTCCATATGCATCGCGTGGCAGAACCAGTTGCAGTAGTACCAGTGCACCCCGGCCTTGTCGGCGGTGAAGGTGACGCTAGCGGTCTGCTGGGGGCTGATCTCCATCTGCACACCGTGGTTGACCATGCAGAAGCCGTGGGTCAGATCCTCGACCTGGTCAAGGTTGGTGATGACCACGGTCACCTCATCGCCCTGTTTGACCTTGAATTCGGTCAGGCCAAATTGCGGTGCGATGGAGGTCATGTACACGCGTACTTTATTGCCATCGCGGATTACCTTGCTTTCGCCCTCCAGGTTGACGCCGTCTGCCTCGGCCATGGCCACGGTCTCGGCGAAGAAGGGGTCGTCTCGTGTCCATACTCGGCTTGGGTTGATCTGGTCGGCGCGTACCAGAATACAGTCGTGAGGCTCGGCATAAGTGGGGCCGTCATGCACCAGTTTCATTTCTTCCCCGGAGATGTCGATCAACTGATCGTTTTCGGGATGCAGAGGGCCTACCGGCAGGAAACGGTCTTTGGAAAACTTCGACAGCACTACCAGCCACTTGCCGTCGGCATCGCGGGATTCGGTGAGACTGGCGTGGTTATGCCCAGGCTGGTAGTGGACATCGAGCTTCTGACGCAGGTAGTTGACGTCTTCGCCATTGTAGTGGCGAATGGCATCCTCAATGTTCCACTTGGCTACCTGGCTATCGATGAACAGCGTGGTATAGGCGTTGCCCCGGCCATCGTAGGTGGTGTGAAGCGGGCCCAGGCCCAGTTCAGGTTCACCCACAATGGTATCGCGCGGTTCGATACTGTCGTCGAACAGCTCAGGCAACTTGTCGATGGCGATGATTGAGCAAGTGGGGGATAGCTTGCCGTTGGCGATGAAATATTTGCCATCCGGTGAGGTATTCACGCCATGGGGGTTCTTGGGGATCGGGATGTAACGTGTCAGTTGCGAGCCCTTGCGCCCATCCAGTACCGGTACGCTTGATTCACCCAGTGTCTTGTAGTTCCCGGCCGCCACGGCGGCTTCAATCGCTTCAACGTCGAATACCACAACCCAGTCGCGCTCGTTGCGCATGGTCTCGGTCAGAGTCATGCCCTTTTCTGAGTTGTAGCAGGTAGAGGCGACGAAACGCCCGGTGTAGTCGGCATCGGTGTTATCAAGGTTGCCATCGACGATCACCTGCCAGGCCACGTCCATGCTTTCGGCATCGAGAGCGTTGAACATAGTGAAGTAGTTGTCGGGGTTCTCCAGGTCGCGGCCGTCATTGATCTGGGGGATCGGCAGTTCGGCATTGGCGAAGACGTACTTGGTGTAAGGCACCTTCTGCAGGCGCAAACCGTGAATCGCCTGGACGTTGGGGATGGTGGTGACCTTGTCCGTCTTCATGATATCGAGACGAATGCGCGCAACGCGGGTGTTAGCCTTGTCGTTGATAAATAGGTACTTGCCGTCGTAGCTGCCGTCGGTCATGGAAATATGGGGGTGGTGGCAGTCACCGTTGAGAAAATGGCTCGACTCGCCGAGTATCCGCTTCGACTCGTTGCTGATCCCCCAGCCAGAGGCGCTATCCACGTTGAACACCGGGATGCGCATCAGTTCGCGCATTGAAGGAACACCGAGCACCCGAACCTCACCCGAGTGGCCGCCGCTCCAGAAGCCGTAGTAATCGTCGAGTTCGCCGGGCGCAACGTCGATACCGTTGGCGCCGGCGGCCTGAACTTGACGGCTATTGAGTAACGCACCTGCGCCAAAACCACTGGCCAGGCCCGCCCCGGCAACTCCGGTGACGGCGGTATTGCGCAAGAAATGGCGACGGCCGATATCCTGAATATGGTCTTTTTTATCGCTCATGCTTGATTCCCCTGAGATCAGTCTTGCTGGTGAAGAGGGATGCGTTGCCATGCGGCCTGTTTGCCGCTGGCGCCGGTATCCCGTTGGGTCTCAACGCTATTACCGCGCGATGACATATTGGCCGCCTTTTCATAGCGCTTGCGGCGCTTGACCATGGGCGGGCAACGCTGGTCGTCGTGGTAGGTCACTTGGCAGTCGAGACAGTAGTGGCACTCATTGGCATTGATGCGGCCGTCCGGGTGTATAGCGGCCACTTCGCATTCATTGGCACAGATTTGGCACGGGGTACCGCAGCTACCGCGGTGGCGCTTGAGCCAGTCGAACAGGCGTAAACGCGAAGGAATAGCCAACCCGGCACCTAAAGGGCACAGATAGCGGCAGTAGAATTTGTGGTTGAAGGCAGAAATCGCCACCAGTCCAAGAGCATAAATAACGAAGGCCCAGTCACGTTGGAAACGCAGGGTGATTGCGGTCTTGAACGGCTCCACTTCGGCGTAGCGTTCCGCGGTGCCAAGCGAATGTAGCGAGACTGCGAACAAGGCCAGCAGAATGATGTATTTAATCGCCCATAGGCGCTCATGGAGCCCGAAGGGCACCTCGATCTGCTTAACGTTTAGTTTGCGAGCGACCTGGTTGACTAGGTCTTGTAAAGCGCCGAATGGGCACAGCCAGCCGCAGAAAACTCCGCGGCCCCACAGCAGCAGGCTCACCGCCACGAACGACCAGAGAATAAATAGCATTGGGTCGATCAAAAATGAGGACCAGCTAAAACCGCTTATCAGCGAGTTGGTGAAGGTAAGGATATTGACGACTGATAGCTGGGCCAGCGAGTACCAGCCGATAAATACTAAGGTGTATATCTTGAAACCCAGACGCAGTGGGTTCAGTACACGCGGGTGGCGCGCCAGCACATCCTGGAACAGCATGATGCCAGTGAGCACCAATAATCCGGCGGATAGCACAGCGATCTGGAAAGCCTTGTCGCGCCAAACCTGTACCCAGATAGGCTCTTCCACCGGTGGCTCAGGCCGTTCTATATAGGCCTCGGGAACACTGTAGTCGGCGCTAAAGCGGCTGAACTCGGTATCCAAGGGGCCAGAAGAGCGGCGAACCAGTAATTCCAGCTGCCACGGTTGTCCGGGGTCGAAGCCCGCCTCTTCGCGGACGATGAAGATGTCTCGCTCGGCCAGTGTGGGCGCGCCTTCGAGGGCCAGATCACCCAGGCGGATGTGATCGCGATCATGAAAGCTGACCCGAGTGCTGCCCTGTGAAAGCTCGATGCGATCGAAGATGCCGCCGCGCACATACCCTGAACCCTTGAATGAGTAGTCACCACGCCCCATGACGGCAATAGCGTGCTCGCCATCCTTCAGCTCGACCATTAGTTGATCATAGCCAGTATCGCCGAGCAGGTTGCGGCCAGCGGTTGGTGGGTTGAGGTAGGTGTAAAACAGCTCGATAAAGGTTTTATCGGCGGGCTGTGGCGAGCGCAGGTAATCTTCGGCGGGCGTACCTATAAAGCTCGCATCGACCTCGCCATGGGTCAGTTGCAAACGGCGAATGGTGCCGTCGCCGGTCAGTTCATCCCAGTTGGCAGGGGCGAAAACGTCTTCTCGAACGCGTGCCGGTGGTGTCTGGGAGGGGTCGGCAATAAGCTGCTGTTCAGCGGCCACTTGCCTGGCGCTGCGCATGATGGTGTCGCTGACGACGATGACGGTCACCGTCGCACCAGAGATAGCGTCAAGATTGTCGCCGACCCTGAGCCTGTCATTGACGTGGGCCGATTCGTGCTCATCGGCGAAGCTATTTAGCTTCGATTCGGGAATGCCCACCAGCATGATCGGCTCTGAATGACTGAGGACGTCGGCCTGTACAATTTGCCCATCCAGATCAATCCCCACCAGTACATTGACCGGTTTGCCCGAGTAGGCGGGGATCGGAGCGACATCCACACTCTCAAAAGCGTAGCCGCGCAATTCATCATCGCTGTCCAGTACACGGCTTACCGGCCACTGTGAATCCGCGGCTTCAAGACGCTCTGCCGTGGGAAACCCTTCGCGTACCTGCTCCAGTTCGATAGCTTGGGCGGGCAGTGTTATCGCTAGGAGCAACAGTAAGCTAATCCAGATGCCGGTTAGACGGCGCGGGCAAGCCACAGGGGACATCGTGGTTTCCTTTCGGGTCAAGAGCGTTATAGAACCGGTTCTAGCAAGTGGTCGACGGCAGCTTTCACTTCGTCATCGCTCAAGCCTAATTGGCCTCCTTTCGGCGGCATTGCCTGAAAACCGTTAATCGCGTGGTCGTACAGGGTGTCCATGCCTTTTTCTAAGCGTGGCTCCCAGTGTTCGGCATTGCCGCGAATGGGAGCACCTGCAGCGCCCGTCATGTGGCAAGCCATGCAGGCTTGGTTATAGGTGGCTTCGCCATCTGCATGAGCGGTAACCGAAATAGAAGTAATAACGCCTAGCAGCAGTATGGACGCGAGGGTTTTCATTGAAGTATTCCTTATGCATCTTTTGAGTTGAAATTACCAATTCGGCAACGTGGCAAGGTGGTTTATTGAGGTATACGAGTTGCTGGGTACTGATTTCTCAGTACGAGAAAAGGTATGAAGTTCACTTTAAAGAAATAAGGGGGACTAATGTTGATCTGGATCATTTTTAGTCTCGCGTACCCCTACAGAGCATTAGCTTACCCCTTAGTGGGTAGGCGATGACGTCAGTCGTTATTGTGATTTCAACTCGAATTTCAGACGCTTGGCTATGCACCACGGCGCTAGGGGTGTGGCGATGTAGAAATGTTTTTACAGCGTGGATTATTTCAACATGTTCAAGTACTGGCGCAGCACTTCGGCATTGTTACGGCGCTCTTCCTTAGAGGCAAATACCAGAGTAACTCGCTCTTTCCTGGCACGTTGTGCAAGATCACGAAGAGACTCGCGATAAGAGGTTAACTCTTTGAGATAGCGACGGCGGAAGCCACTCCAGTCGAGTGAGCCATTATGAAACGCTTTGCGTAGTTCGCTGCTTGGGGCGACCTCCTTGCGCCATTCATCGATTTTGGCTTCCTCCTTGGACACCCCGCGCGGCCAGATACCGTCGACGAGGACACGATAACCATCTTTGCTTTGAGGTGAGTCATAGGCTCGCTTTAATTCAATATCCATCGCTATCTCGCAAGTAAATGAGTTTCCTTTAAAGCCTAGCTAGTGAGTCGGTTCCACTCTACTTGAATCCTAGTAAGCCCAGACAATAGCCATCAGCAAGCCCCATGCCAGCACCCCGGCGGCCATAACGGTGTAAGTAGCAGACATCGTTGTTACGTCATTCGCTGAGCGTTTACACAGAGCCTGCAGCCCGTGGTAGACCAAACTGCAAGAGATGCCCAGTGCCACCAGTACTACCAGCGCATTGAACACCAGGCTGGGGATCAGCAGGGCGATCGCTGCAGACCACAGTGGCAAAGGTGCCAGGGCTGCCAACAGATAAGCGTCGTGGTAGCTAATTGAGAGATCACGATCGCTATTGACCACCGCGTGAATTAGCCAGCCCATTACAAAGAAGGTGAGCAGCTCGGCCAGGAATAGAATGGTCGTGATGAAGCGCCACTGCCGATCGGCGAAGCCTGGAGCGAAGATATCTCCGTAGTGTGTACCGGCATAATAGAGCATCACGGGTGGCAACAATGACATGGGCAGCACGATGCACCAAGCCAGAGTGGCGATTGAAGGATGGCGTTGCTGGAGGTCTTTCCATCCCGCTAAATGGGTAAAGGGCAGTTGAATAATGGTTAGAGGGTTCATTGTCTAGCCTCGCAGTCAGTTGTGATCGTCGGGAGCTTAAAATATCATGTCGTGATATTATATTCAGAATTAAGGCTAGTTTGTATTTTGTCAAGTGTGAAGCTTGATTCCCTCTGTTTTAAGAGTGTGCAACCCATACCAGCATCAGTGGTACATGTCCGTGTGAAATCTGAGAAGTCATAGCATCAGCCTACCTCTAGAACGGCTATGTCCTGGTGAAAATCGCACAGAGTGGTTAGGTACTATTAAGAACCCCAGCTGCGTTCTGGCTCGAATTAATTCGTAATCTTAAATTTACCAAGGGTATCGCTCTTGCCAAAAATTGACCTGTGGCAATGTTGCTAGAGGGATTCTTCTGCTAATCTTAAAAATGTAAACAATATGCATCTTAATAAACGCATGCCTTTTGGCTTCCCAGCCGAAGGTAGGATCTGACTAGCAAGGGAGTATGGCTTATGGCTGATGGTCTCACTAAATCAGCGGCCCGCAATATTTTCTACGGTGGTTCGCTGTTCTTCTTCCTGCTATTTGCCGCGCTAACGGCTCATAGTCATTGGTACATGGTCAATGTCTCCACGGACAGTGAAGGCCTCACGGATTCTGTTAAGCATGGCAAAGAAGTGTGGGAAAAAAACATGTGTATCAACTGCCATAGCATTATGGGAGAGGGGGCTTACTTCGCTCCTGAACTGGGTAACGTCTGGGAACGCTACGGGGGGCTCGAGAATCCTGATGCTGCGAGAGCTGGTATCAATGCCTGGATTCGTGCACAGCCATTGGGGATCGAAGGGCGTCGTCAAATGCCCGCGTTTGATTTTAGCGAAAAAGACATGAATTCGTTAATCGACTTCCTCGAATGGACCAATAGCATTAACGACCAGGACTGGCCCCCACATCCTGCTGGCTGAAACAAGCAGCCGAAGGATGAACCAAGGAGAACCGTACAATGAAATATGAAACCCAAAAGGTTGCTTTACCCTTTTTTGTGGTGGCCATGGCGCTATTTACACTACAAATAGTCTTCGGACTGCTGGCCGCCACCGTCTATGCTTGGCCCAATTTCATGGCCGAAGTGATGCCCTTTCATATCATGCGTGTCAGCCATACCAATCTGTTGATTGTGTGGCTGCTGATCGGTTTTATGGGCTGTACCTACTATTTGATGCCAGAGGAAGCCGAGCGGGAAATTCATAGCCCCAATCTGGCGTATATCCAGCTGGCGATCTTTGCTTTTGCTGGCGCCGCTGCTCTGGTCGGCTACCAGTTCGGTATCCATGAAGGGCGCGAGTTTCTTGAGCAACCGTTCTGGGTGAAAATACTCATCACCATTTCTTTTCTAATGTTTCTTTTCAATACCAGCATGACGCTGCTCAAGGGCCGCAAGACCGCTATCAACCTGGTGTTAATGCTGGGGCTTTGGCTAGCGGCAGTATTTTGGTTATTCGCTTTCTACAACCCGACCAACCTGGCGGTAGATAAACTCTACTGGTGGTGGGTGGTTCACCTCTGGGTGGAAGGCGTATGGGAGTTGATCATGGCTTCCTTGCTGGGCTATCTGCTGATTAAAATGACCGGCGTTGATCGCGAAGTGATCGAGAAATGGCTCTATATCATTGTTGGGTTGGCACTGTTCTCCGGGCTGCTGGGCACTGGGCACCACTACTACTGGATTGGTGCACCTGGCTACTGGCAGCCCATCGGCAGTATCTTTTCGACGCTGGAAGTGGCGCCTTTCTTCGCCATGGTGGTGTTCGCCTTTACCATGTTCTGGAAGGGCAGTCGTAACCACCCCAATAAAGCGGCCATGCTATGGGCCTTAGGCTGCCCAACCATTGCCTTTTTCGGCGCTGGTGTGTGGGGCTTTATGCATACCCTCTCGTTCGTGAATTACTACAGCCATGGTACTCAGGTAACCGCCGCTCATGGCCATCTGGCTTTCTATGGTGCCTATGTGATGCTGATTCTTGGTGTGATTACCTACGCCATGCCGCAGATTCGCCGCGTACAGCCGTACAACCAGATACTGAACATGTGGGGCTTTTGGATCGTTACCAGTGCGATGTGCTTTATGACCTTTACCCTGACCTTCGCCGGGGTCGTGCAGACTCACTTGCAGCGCGTCCTGGGTATGAATTACATGGAAGTACAGGATCAATTAGGCCTGTTCTACATCATGCGTCTGGGCGCTGGCGTGGCCGTAGCGGTGGGGGCGATCATGCTGCTCTACTCCTTCTTCGGGCCCGCGCGTGAGCAAGTGCCTGCTGGTGGCACACAAATTACCGCAGGGGCAGGCTCGGCCTGAACTAAACGGCCCTGCGGGGCCGTTTTGCTTCTTTTATTTATTTTTCGGCAATGGAGTCTTGCCATGCCTCTCTCTTGTGTCGCTAATCCTATCGATGAGCGTGAAATCCCTTTCTACGAGAACGTCGGCAACGAATGCGCTATGTTTGAGCACGCCTTTCGCCAACGTTTGCCGCTGTTACTTAAAGGCCCCACGGGGTGTGGTAAAACACGTTTTGTCAGCCATATGGCCGCTAAGCTGGGCCGCCCACTATTCACTGTTTCATGTCACGACGACCTGACTTCAGCCGACCTTACAGGCCGCTATCTATTGCAGGGCGGCGAGACCCGCTGGGTCGATGGCCCGCTTACTCGCGCAGTGCGCGAAGGGGGTATCTGCTATCTCGATGAGGTGGTAGAGGCGCGTAAAGATGTCACCGTGGTGCTTCACCCGCTCACCGATGACCGCCGACTACTGCCGTTGGAACGTACCGGGGAACTGCTCGAAGCGCCGGATGACTTCATGCTTGTGGTGTCTTATAACCCGGGTTATCAGCATATTCTCAAATCGCTTAAACCGAGTACCCGCCAGCGCTTCCTGGCCATGTCGTTTGATTTTCCACCACCCAAAGTCGAGCGCGATATTGTCGCGCGGGAGAGTGGTTTGCCCGGTGAGCAGTGCGCCGCGCTGGTCAATCTTGCTGCCAGCCTGCGGGCCATGAAGGGTCAGGATTTAGAAGAGGGTGTTTCTACTCGCCTACTGGTTTACTGCGCTACCCTGATTGCCGCCGGGGTGCCCATTTTGGAAGCTGCCCGGGCTACCTTAGTGGAGCCGCTGAGTGATGACGCGGATGTTCAAGAAGGGCTGATGGAAGCCATTCAAGCAACCTTTGGATGAGGGCACGGCATGCTTGATTTTCTTGAAGTCGAGGAGTTTGTAGGCCGCCATTGGCACCGATGGGCTTCCAGTGCGGCAAGTTACCCTGACCATCCCGAAGCCGCAGTGCGTCTTGAAACGCTGCGGCCCATGCTTGGCGTCTTTTTCCGCGCCGGAGGCGGCGAGGCGGGTATTGATGTTGCTGCTATTGCGGGGCGTAGTTCGTCGCATCGCTTATCCTTACGTCAAAGGCTTGGGCTTGATGAGGAGGTGCTCGATCAAGCACGCCGTGACGAAGAAAGCCTGTTGTTACCGCCACGCATTGCCCTGTTCGCCGAGGTTTCCCTGAACCGGGATCTCTACCTTTGGCTGGTAGCGTACTTGGCGGTGACCCGGCATGTGCACGTCGTCGAAGATCCGCTACAGCAAGACCTTCTCCAACTGCGTGAAGTAAACCGGGCGACTCGGGCAGTGTTGGCCCACTTCCCTGGGCTCGCTCAGCGCCACGCCAGGTTATGTCAGGCATTGCTGGCCATTCGCCCCCAGCGCAAGCGCTTGCCGCCGATGGAAGCAGCGCTTGAATTCGTTCTCTGTGCCCAGCTGGGAGAAACGCCGCCCAAGGCTGGCTGGGCCGAAGCGATGCATATCGCTATCCTCGACGAGACCCTGCCTTTGGACAAGTTTCATGCGCCGCGTGGATACCGGCCGCCACTGCCGGTGCCGCTATGGGGGCAAGCCGTTGCCCTGGGTACCCATAAACAAGCACGAACCGAGCAGGAAGATGATGAGGCGCCGGTTCCAGGGAAGAATTCTCCACAAGATGATCATGGTAAACGTAATGCTGACCGGCGCGAGCAGGATCAGGCCGACCGCGATGACTCTTTAATGCTCAATGCATCCGAAAAGATGCTTTCCTGGGCCGAAATGGTCAATCTCAATCGCCATGTAGAGGATGAAGACGACGATGAGGCAAAACAGGCGGCCGATCAGATTGACGAAATTGTGCTCAGTGCTAACCGTAAGAAGGCGGCTTCCAAGTTAAAGCTTGATCTTGATCTGGCGCCCGGTGAGGTGAGTGGGGGAAGGCTGCGTGGGCGCCATACCTATCCGGAATGGAACCATCGTAAGCAAATCTATATGCCTGACCACTGTGTGGTACTCAGCGATGTGCAGAGCGAGGAGGGGGAGAACTGGCAGCCGGATGAAACGACAAAACGGCGCATTCGCCGAGTCCGACGCGAGTTTGAAGCACTTAGGCCGCGTCGTGAGACGCTACGTGGCCAGCTGGATGGCAGCGAGCTGGATATGGACGCCGTCATTCGCTCCCGCTGTGATCTGGCGGCGACCGGTGAAGCCAGCGACCGTCTCTATCAAGCTAGCCGTACCCAGGCGAGGGATTTGGCGGTTTCGATCCTGGTCGATGTATCCCTTTCCACTGAGGCCTGGCTGGAAGACCGGCGGGTGCTGGATGTGGCTAAAGAGGCGCTGCTGGTATTGGGGCACGGCCTTGCGGGGTGCGGCGATGACTATGCCATTCACAGCTTTACCTCCCACCGTCGTCACCGTGTTTGGGTCAATACGCTGAAAAGTTTCGATGAGCCAATGGGCGAGCGGGTGTCACGGCGAATCGCAGCGCTCAAACCAGGCCACTACACGCGTATGGGGCCTGCTATCCGGCATCTATCCCAAGAACTTGCCAAACGGCCCAATCGGCACCGGTTACTGCTACTGCTGACCGACGGCAAGCCTAACGATACGGACTATTATGAAGGGCGCTATGGCATTGAGGACACGCGTAGGGCAGTACTTGAAGCGCGGCGGGAAGAAGTGCGTGTGTTCGGGGTAACGATCGACCGGGAAGCGGGGCGCTATATTCCTCATCTGTTTGGGCGAGGTGGTTATGCCATTGTCCAGCGTCCGGAGCATCTCTCCTTGGCGCTGCCGAGTATCTACCGCCAGATTGTTGCTTCCTAAGGAGGTTGTCAATGTTGCGCTTGCGCCTAGTAGTGGCGATTAGTCTGTGGTCTTTGGTCGCTTTAGGTATAGTCGTGCCGCTGGTATGGCTTATCAATAACCGTGATTGGGGCGTGGCGCTGATGTTGCTGGTTCCCTTTATCGTTTATGGTTTGATGCGCCTGGGTCGGTTGCTGGAAGGCTGGGCAAATGCCGCGCAGCGGCCTTGAACTACTGATTCCGCACTTAGCTAAATCCAAACCTGTGAGGCTACCCCACTAAATGAAAGCGACCGGCCAGGTAGCCCGCGGCAATCAGCGTTAACGTTAATAGTGTCAGGGCAATGAAAACTCCCTTCCAGGCTGGGGTCGCAGCGCGCAAGTTTAAATAGACCATGAGCACACAGTGGGCTTTGAAACCGGTCGCCATCATTATCATGGCGGCTGACCAGAGGGGAAGCGCCTGCCAGTCGGTGGTTTGATCTAGCCGAGCGGAAACCATGGAAACCAGGGTTAGCGCCATTAATACGCCCCAAGTAATGATTAAACGTCGTGTACCGGGCAGTGCCCTCATTGTTTCCTCACAAAATTATCTCAGCAGATAAATTAGTGGATAAAGCAGGATCCAAATCAAGTCCACCATATGCCAGAAGGCTGCCGCCGTTTCTACGTTCTCGGTAGAAGTGCGCCAGCTCACTAGGCCTAGTAGCGCTAAGCCGAACACAACGTGAGCAAAATGGAAGGCTGTTAAACCATAGTAAAAACCAAAAAAAGCGTTCGTTTCTGGCGTTATTCCAGCAGCAAACTTATTTGTATACTCAAAAACCTTAATGACACAGAACAGTACGCCCAACAATATAGCGGCGCCTAACCACTGTCGGCTGCGCTGTATGCGCTGAGCGCTTATCGCCTCAACGGCAAAGGCTACAAATAGTCCGCTGGTCAAGAGCACCAGGGTATTGAGGCCGCCCAGCACCGGGTCAAGCTGATGTTGGGATTCATTGAATAGTGCAGGGTCAAGGGCGCGTTGACCGGCATAGAGCGCAAAGAAGGCGGTGAAAACCAGCATTTCGCTCAGTATCAATACCCACATCAGTGGATTGCCGGGTAGGGCTGAAAGCGGCCCCCAGCCGGGATTGGGCAGGTCGCGCCTCATTAATTCTCCACTCGGTAAGCGTTGTGCCGAGGTATCAGGGCTCACTGGTTTTCGTCAATATATTAAGTGCATTTTAAATGCATGTTAATTTTGGTGCAATATTTCTTTTATTTGACACGCGTCACTACCCAGCGCTACGGCAATGTTTAGCATCAGTGGCCTAGTGTTTGCCGATGATGCCTTTATCCTGGAGTGACTGCTATGTCATTGCTGTCTTTACCTTTTTCCATGCCCTCTTTGTCCATTTCCCCTCCTATAACGCCTAGCTATTTGATACGTCTCGTTGATCCACGGGTACCTTTTACAATTAAGCAACATATCGTCGAGCCTTTACTCAACCGTACTTTTGCTGTGCCGCTTGCAGAGGGGGAATTCGATGCTTTGGAAGGTCGGCGCATTAGTCTCACCATCGCCGATTTAGGTGTGACGCTAAGTCTGACGCTTGAATCACAGCGCTTGATATTATGTCGCGAGAAAGGCGAGGCAACCATTCGGGGAGGTTGGCGGGAATTCTTGTGCCTTGCCACGCGCCGCGAGGATCCCGACAGCCTGTTTTTCCAGCGTCGCTTAATCATTGAAGGGGATACAGAGCTGGGGTTGACGCTCAAGAATCTACTCGACGGTTGCGAGGAAGGCCTTGCACAAGGGCGTTTGGGGGAACTGTTGTTGGGACTGGAGCGCTTGGTACGTAAAGAGTGACCCAGGCTTCTGAAATGTTCACAAGCGGCCTCGGGAAATCCCGAGGCCGCCCATTATTAAGCTGCGTCGAGGGGGCGTGAAGGCCCAAAGTGCTCAAAGTGTCGGCGATCCTCGTCGACACCCAGTTCGGACAAAGCGCTGTTAATCGCTGTCATGAATCCTTGGGGGCCGACGAAGTAGCATCGCGCCTTAAGATCAGGCAGGTAGTGAGCTAATAAGCTGTGGTCGATACGACCAATATGTTCGGCTTCGTTGCCGCGCTCATGAATACGGACAGCCTTAAGACGTTGAGGGTACTCGCTCTTCAGTGCTTCTAATTCGCCTTTAAAGGCCTGGTGGTCGGCATCCAGGGCAGCGTGTAGATAGGTGACTTGCCGCCCAAGGGACAAGGCATGTCTAGCCATGGGAAGCAGGGGCGTTTGCCCAACGCCGCCGCTGGCAAGCAGCAGAGGCTCATCACCTTCAATCAGCGTTAGGTCACCTGCTGGCGGTAGCAGTTCCAAGGTGTCGCCGGGTTGTAAGACATCGTGGAAGTGACGGCTGACTTGGCCCTGTTCTTCGCGTTTGATCGAGATTCGATAGCTTTGACCATTTGGCGTGTCTGAGAGGCTGTAATGCCGATAAACCAGCTCGCCATTAATGGTTAGACGCACACCGATATACTGACCTGGCTCATGGTCAGCCACACGACCTCCATCCTCGGGCTCAAGGACAAAAGAGCGAATTAAAGCACTTTCCTGCTGGGTACTGGCAATCTTGAAACGGCGTGTGCCGCGCCATCCGCCCGGGCGCTGCTCAAACTCACGATAGCGCTGGTCTTCGAGGTCAATTAACAGGGCGGCAAGCTCGTTATATAGAGCGCCCCATGCATCGGCGATTTCCGGGGTGACAGCTTCACCCAGCACTTCGCCAATCGCTGCCAGCAGGCATTCGCCGACAATAGGGTACTGCTCGGGAAGAATGCCTAGCGAGACGTGTTTGCTGACCACAACATCCAGAGTAGCCCGCGCTTGAGCTGGATTACTGCGTAGTTGCACATAGGCCAACACGGCGTTGGCCAGGGCACGGGGCTGACCACCGCTTTGCTGATGAACCTCATTAAAGAGGGGCTTGACCTCTGGGTAACGGGTAAACATCAGCGGATAGAAGCGCTGTGTAATCGCATTCAGGTGTTCGGCCACGACGGGAGCTGTCGCGTTGATCAGCTTTTCCTGCTCATGTGTTAGCACGGGTAATACCTCAATCGTTAAGATTCATTACATATGCATCTTAACGTCAAAAACTATAAATACCAACCAGTAAGGAGCATTGTTAAGGAGAGGGGCTGCTAGCTATTTGAATAACAAGGCCTGAATATAATGCAAAAGCGCTTGGTATCGAGCGACGATGAAGCTTATCTGAGTCTATAAGATGCATTTTTGATACTTGTCATGGTTTTTGTAATTGGCCTGGCGCACAATGCAAATCCAAGTAATTCAGTGGGGTATTATGCTATGTCGACTATCACCTCCTCCCAACCTGCCTCCAAGCTCAAGCAGCTGCCGTTGTTACGGCTGGCTTTTCGGCCCTTTTTCCTGTTGGCAGCGCTGTTCAGTATTTTATCTCTACTGGTATGGCTGGGCTTTTGGCATGGCAATATTTTGCTGCGCCCTTATGGCGGCCTGGTGTTCTGGCATCAGCATGAAATGTTGTTTGGTTTTGCCGCAGCGGTGATCGGAGGGTTTTTGCTTACCGCTGTACGAAACTGGACAGGACTGCCGAGCTTAAGCGGCGGGCCACTATTGGGACTGGTGGTGTTATGGCTATTGGGTAGAGTGCTGATGGCTTTTCCCATGGATTTGCCAGGATGGCTGCTGCTGGCGGTTGACCTTGCATTTCTTCCCGTGGTCGCCATTGTTATGGCGCGACTGGTCATTACCGCAAAGCGGTGGCGCAACTTGATCTTTATACCTGTGCTGTTGCTATTTGCCACGGCTAACCTGGCGATGCACTTAGGGGTGATGCAGGGTGACGCCGAGCTGATCCGCCAAGCCGCCTACTTGGCCGTACTGTTGATCACACTGATGATGACCGTAGTGGGCGGGCGCGTGATTGCCATGTTCACTGCCAATCGCTTGGGCCGCACCAAACCTGAACCTATTGCTTTACTCGAAGGGGTGACGCTGGTGAGTACGGCTGGCGTAGTCGTGCTGCAGCTGGTCATCATGTTGGGGGTTGCCATTCCTGCTTTATTAATGGGGGGAGTGATGCTCTTAGCGGCGTTGGCCAATACTGTTCGCATGGCGCGTTGGGGTGGGTTGCATAGCTGGCGTGAACCTTTACTTTGGGGACTGCACGGCAGCTACGCCTGCATTCCGCTAGGTCTTGTCATGTGGGTCTTGGCACTCATGGGGCTGATGCGCGTTGAACTTGCCGTGCACGCCCTGACCATTGGTGGCATGGGCACCATGATGCTGGCCATGATGGCCAGAGTTTCGCTAGGTCATACGGGCCGCCCCATACGCACTTTGCCCGGTATTGGTGTGGCGCTGGGCTTAATGCTAATAGCCGCCTTGGTGCGCTCACCCGTCTTGGCGTTATTTCCCCAGATCACCCACTGGACCTATACGCTGAGCATCATCTTCTGGTGCGTGGCCTACGCAATATTCGTAGTGCACTACACTTGGCCGTTGATGCAGGCGCGAGTCGACGGTCAGGATGGCTGAACGAATAATAGATGGCGCCTGCATCCGTCTGGATGCAGGCGTATTAAAACCATTGAGGTATTTAAACGCTCATTAGCGATCAGCCAGGGTGACCCGGGCACCGCCAAAGGCAAGACTGCGTGGGTTAGCCACTGGACGGTTGTTGGTGAGGTGGGTAATGCCTACTCCGCAACGGCCCACCATCCAGATCAGGCAGGCTGTAAAATAGAGGTAACCCAGAGCCCAGGGAGCTACGGCGGGTAGCCCGAGCCAGCCCAGTAGATGCCAAATTCCCGTGAACAACACCCCGCCTAAAAGCCCTACCCAAAACGTTCTAATTTGAAACTGCAAATGGGAAGCGACCCACTCCTCGGCATCGTTTCTCTTCATGTGGGCAATGAGTACCCCTATGGGGGCGGTGACCACCGCTAACACGCTACCCAGAAAGAGCATATAGACAACGATAGCCGTGCCACGCCCGCGGCTTTTCTTAAACGTATTAGAGGAAGTCGACGTTGAAGTGGCCTCTTGAGAAGCGGAGGGCATGGAGGATGGGGAGATAGCCATAGAGAACCTCATTCGGCAAAGTGGGAATCATTAATAGCGCGTTAAAATTCATTTTTAATGCATTTATTGTAGAGCAACTATGCAGAATTTACTTAGCTGAAATTAATAGGGTTGTTTCTAGTGATCGTTAGACATTGACGGTGGGGATACGCATTAGTCCTGCCAACTGCGGGTAACGATTGGACAACACATCTGCCAGAGTATAGCGGTCAAGCACCTCCAGAAACGCTGACAAGGCTTCGTTTAGAATGGGCTGGAGCCGACACGAGGGAGTAATGATGCAGTTGTTATCGCTATGAAAGCACTCGACTAGCTCCATGCCATGTTCCATTTCGCGCACTAGTTTACCTAGCACGATAGTAGCGGGGTCTCGCGTGAGCAATAGGCCACCGTTCTTGCCCCGAATAGCGGTAACGTAGTTCTTCTGGCTAAGCTCCTGAACGACTTTCATCAGGTGATTGCGAGAAATATCAAAGGTCTCTGCGATCTCATTGATAGTAGAACGCTCTTCGCCTTTCACGGCGAGGAAGATCAGCACGCGTATTGAATAATCGGTGAATCGAGTGAGATGCATGGAGTGCGCTTTGCTCCGAGAGTAATCCAACTGTAAAAGAAACATGTTGTATGAACGTTCAGTAAGTTGCAATCAGAACATGGGGGTACCAATACTGGCCTAGGTCAAGAAGGAAAGCGTTAGTGCCTTAGCTCGAGCTGGTCAAAGTGCGGTTTCAAACGGCTTACCAGCGCATTCATCTGAGCTGTAGATGGAGTATTGGCAACTGGCTGAGAATAGGTAGGGTCGAAGCATTGCTCGCTGCGGGCCACCTGCAGCGCATAGTGGCGTACCCCACAGTCGGCAAGACTCAGTGCCAGGCGTTCCACATCGGCAAGCTGAAAATCTTTCCAGTGAATGGTGGTACGGCACTCGAAATTGAGTCCGCTGTCGAGCAAAGCCTCCAAGCTACGGGCATGCAACTGCCAGATGCCGGGACGGCCGCAGATGCGGTCAAACGCTTTTCCGCGTCCTTTTACATCCAGCCCCACCCAGTCGAGGTGCGGTAATAGCTGGGTGAGGCGGTCAGGATAAGGGCCGGCGGTATGTAGTCCCACCTTAAAGCCCAATGCTTTCACTTCCTTTACTGCATCGGACAAATCGGCATTCAGGGTGGGCTCACCACCGCTGAAAACCACCGCCTCCAGCAGGCCTTGCCGGGTGCTCAGGAATTCCAGTATCGCTTGCCACTCCTGGGGTTCACCTCGGCGCGGCGGGATCATGTTGGGATTGTGGCAGTAGCCGCAGCGTAGCGGGCAGCCTTGGAGAAAGACAACGCACGCCAGATGATTGGGATAATCCAGGGTGGTCATGGGCACAAGGCCGGCAATCGGCAGCCGAATCGAAGATAATTTAGTTGTGATGTCGTCAAGTGTCGTCTGCATAGCCATAGTGATATCCCTCTGCTGGGGCGCCTGTCGCCAGACCCCCCAGCCGACGTTAGAGAAAAGTGAAGGCTAGCTACCGAGAGGCGGCGGCTTCAGTAAAATGGCGTCGCTCCTGGTGTTCGGCACGTTTGCCGATATTGAACTGACTTACCGGGCGGTGGTAGCCCATGACGCGGGTCCAGACTTCGCAGCGCTGGCGCTGCTCAGTGGGCAAGCTAGCATATTGAGAGGTTTGCATTAGCGTGTTCCTTAAACGAGTTGAGAAAAAGAGAGGCAAATGCCTCAAGCCGTGGCGGCGTCGATTGCGCTCGCCGTTTTTGCCCAAAGTGCTTCGTCGCACTTGGGGCAGAACTCATGTTCACCCGACAGGTAGCCATGCACCGGGCAGATCGAAAAGGTGGGTGTCACTGTGAGGTAGGGTAAGCGAAAGTGAGAGAGCGCCGTTTTAACCAGCTTGCGACAGGCGGAGGCCGAGGTAATCCGTTCGCGCATATAGAGATGCAATACCGTGCCACCGGTATAGCGAGTCTGTAAGGGGTCTTGATGGCTCAGTGCCTCAAAGGGATCATCGGTATGACCCACCGGCAATTGGCTGGAATTGGTGTAGTAGGGCGCCTCGGGTGTACCGGCTTGAAGAATGTCAGGAAAGCGAGTCAGATCCTCCCGGGCAAAGCGGTGAGTGGTGCCCTCTGCCGGGGTGGCTTCAAGGTTATACATATGGCCGGTCTGTTCTTGAAATTCACGCATCCGCTCCCGGACGTGGTCAAGAAGATCCAGCGCCAGCTGCAGCCCTTGGGCGTCGGCGATATCGCAGCGATCCCTAGTAAAGTTGCGCACCATTTCATTAAGCCCATTCACACCCAGAGTGGAGAAATGATTGCGTAAGGTGCCCAGGTAGCGCTGGGTAAAGGGGTAGAGCCCTTGATCCATTAGTTGCTGAATGCGCTCGCGCTTGAGTTCGAGGCTATCGCGCCCGAGCGACAGTAGGCGATCCAGCTCACTGAAAAGCCCGGCTCGGTCGCCGGCAAAGCGGTAACCCAGCCGGGCGCAGTTGATCGTCACTACTCCCAACGATCCGGTTTGCTCCGCGCTGCCGAACAGACCGTTACCGCGTTTGAGCAGCTCACTCAAATCAAGCTGCAGGCGGCAGCACATGGAACGCACCATGTGAGGTTCCAGATCCGAATTTAGAAAGTTTTGAAAGTAGGGCAGACCGTACTTGGCGGTCAGTGCGAAGAGCCGCTCGGCGTTGTCGCTTTCCCAGTCGAAATCATGGGTGATGTTATAAGTGGGTATCGGGAAGGTGAACACACGCCCGTGGCGGTCACCGGCCTCCATGACTTCCAAATAGGCTCGGTTGATCAAGTCCATTTCAACCTGCAGTTCGCCGTAACTGAACGGCTGCTCCTCTCCACCGATAACCGGTACCTGTTGGCGCAAGTCGTCGGGGCAAACCCAGTCGAAGGTTAGGTTGGTGAAGGGCGTCTGGCTACCCCAGCGCGAAGGCACATTGAGGTTGTAGATGAATTCCTGAAGCGCCTGCTTGACCTGTGCATAGGTGAGGCCGTCCTTGCGCACGTAGGGGGCCAGGTAGGTATCGAAAGAGCTGAAGGCTTGTGCCCCGGCCCACTCGTTCTGCAAGGTGCCAAGAAAATTAACCATTTGCCCGAGGGCACTTGAGAGGTGGCGGGGCGGGTTGCTTTCGGCTCGTCCCGGCACCCCATTGAATCCCTCTAGCAGCAAAGTACGCAGCGACCAGCCGGCGCAATAGCCGCACAGCATATCCAGGTCGTGAATATGCAAATCACCTTCCCTATGAGCTTCCCCCACGGCGTGGGGGTAAATCTCATCGAGCCAGTAGTTGGCTATCAACTTGCCCGAGACGTTGAGGATTAAACCGCCCAATGAATAGCCCTGGTTGGCATTGGCGTGAACACGCCAGTCGGCGCGTTGGAGGTACTCATTGACCGTCGGGGCGACGTCAATATGATGCTTTGCTACCTGAACGCTTGTGGAGCTTTTCACCCAATTCACCTATATATGCTAACTTTAATAAAAATAAATACTATATGTGGTGTTAAAGGGTAAGCGTTCAGGATTTTGCAATAAATGATCCAGATCAAAAATGGTGGGGAAAAATAGTAAGACGTGGTGGCGCCTAGGCTATGGCTTTAGCCAATCATCGTGCGGGTGTTATCCATACCCGGTCGGCCATACCAGTAACCGTCGCAGATTTCAGCATCCACCAGCGTTAAAGGATCGGGAGTAGGTAACCTGCCGTGGCGGGCCTTGTCGAAAGCCTTGACTACCATGGCCATGCCTTCCGCCCGTGGGCTGAGACGTGCCACTGATACCCCCATATCCACCATGACCGTCAGTTCATGGCGCAGATCCTGGCAGGCGCTGGAAAGGGTTTGAATACCGTTCAGGGTAAAAACATCGCGGGATTCTTGTGAACGTAGCACCAAGCCTTCGGGGTACTTTTGGCAGACGAACTTGCAGCGGTCTTTAGGCGTTTGGTGGCGCCGGGCGGTAAAGCAGCGTGATGACCAGGCCAAGGGGAGATGCCCGTAGGCGAATACTTCGCATGGATGGGGAATGCCTGCCTGGTGGCAATCGTGAATAAGCTTGGCCAAATCTTGCTGTGACATTTCCACCGGCGCTTGCCAGCGCTTCATTCCAGCACGTGCCATGACGCCCACTGTCGCCGGGTTGTAGAGGTTGAGCGCAGCACCGGCGATGAACGGCAGTCCGGCACTGGAGAGTCGTTGCAGGGCGCTTTGGTCATTGGCCTCGACGATAAAATCACCGTTGTCACACAGCTTGCGCAAGTCACGCAAGTCGGCTTCGGACTCGATCAATGTCTGGCTGGCGAGTACTACCTGCTTGCCCGCCTGGGTGAGTTCGCGCCCAATGCCTAGCCAGTCGTCCAGTTTCATGTCGCGGCGCCGCGAGCAGACGGTTTCGCCCAGGGTAATAATCTCTACCGGCCAGTCGGCCGCCTCGCGGTAGAAGTCGGCGTAGCGTTGCCGAGTCCAGTAAAAAAGCACCGGCCCGAGGGAGAGTTGAAGAGGGCCGGTTGATAAGGTCGGTGATGGGGGTGGTGTAGTGTTCGGCATAGTAGGCTCCTATTTCCAGCGGCGCTCGTAGGCGCCTAGGGTAGTGATGGCACCTTCGGAAAGCGCGGCAAGGCCGGCCATCCAGGCGGGGTCTGGATCAAAGCGCTCAGGTTGAGCCTCTAAGCGGTTGAGCGCCTGACGCCAGATCCCGGCCACTTTAGAGACATAGGCGGGACTGCGCTGACGACCTTCAATTTTGACGGCGCTAATACCCAGGTCGCGTAGCTCCGGCAATAGCTCCAGGGTATTGAGGCTGGTGGGTTCCTCAATGGCGTGATAGGTCTCGCCCGCCACCTCGAAGCGACCCTTGCATAGGGTGGGGTAGCCCGCGCGCTCGCCTTCGGCGTAGCGGTCGATAAGAACATTGTTAAGGCGCGACTCTAAGCCCTCAGGCGTTTCTTCCCAGCGGACATGGGCCGCTGGCGAGCAGACGCCCCTGGTATTGGGCGATTCGCCGGTCAGGTAGGAGGAGAGATAGCAGCGTCCTTCGGCCATGATGCACAGGCTGCCGAAAGCGAACACCTCCAGTTCTACCGGTGTTTGCTTGGCCAGGTCGCGTACCTGAGTGATTGACAGCACCCTTGGCAGTACGGCGCGCTTGATGCCGAAATGCTGGTGGTAAAAGCGTAGCGCTTCATGGCTGGTCGCCGAACCCTGCACTGAAAGGTGCCGCGAGATCTCGGGGTGATGGCGAGTAGCGTAGTCGAGCAGTCCCATATCGGCGAGAATCAGCGCATCCACGCCCAGTTCGGCGGCCTGGTCTACGGCCTGAGTCCAGTGTTGCCAGCCATCGGGCTGGGGATAGGTATTAATGGCGCAAAAAACGCGTTTGCCATGTCGGTGGGCGTAATCGATCCCCTCGCGGGCACGTTTGTCGGTAAAGTTTAGCCCTGCGAATTGCCGTGCGTTGGTTATGTTCTGGAAACCGAAATAGACAGCGTCGGCACCTTCATCTACAGCGCGCTTGAGGGCGGGCAGGTTACCAGCGGGACATACAAGCTCCATAGCGAGACTCCTTGCGGGGAAAGTCCGAGCATTTTAGTCACCTATTTTTTGTCGGCTTTTGACACAGGTCATATCGGGGTGGCTTTCAAAAGAGGATAACGCTGCAGAGTAGGCAAGCTGGATGCAGGCAGTTTTTAAAACGTATATTGTATGAATATTAACCAATGCTTGCTGCACCCACTTCCAGAGATCTTTTTAAGAGATCTTTTTAAGAGACCTTTTTCAGAGAACTCTTCTAGAGCCCCTTTTCAGAGACCTATTCCAATCATGCAAGATGAACTGCTCTTCAATCGCCCCCTGGTAGAGAAATATGACCGCCCAGGCCCGCGGTACACTTCTTATCCCACTGCGCCCCAGTTTCATGCTGCGTTTGCCGAGGATGAATACCGTAGCGCCGCCGAGCGCAGTAATCGGGTCGCAGTACCCAAGCCGCTTTCGGTCTATGTGCATATCCCGTTCTGCAAAAGCCTGTGCTACTACTGCGCCTGCAACAAAATCATTACTCATAATACCGAACGAGCCGCCGAATACCTCCAGTGGTTAAAACAGGAGATACGTGTTCAGGGAGCGCTGTTCGATACCACCCGGCAAATGACCCAATTACACCTGGGCGGCGGCACCCCAACCTACTTAAGCAACGCCCAGCTAAGCGAACTGATGACGGCGCTGGACGAAGCGTTTCACTTCGCTGCACCTGAAGAGCGCGAATTCTCGCTGGAGGTAGACCCCCGCACCGTGACCCCCGAACAGGTGTACGAGCTCTACACGCTGGGCTTCAATCGGTTGAGTTTCGGGGTTCAGGACTTCGATCACGACGTGCAGCAAGCGGTCAATCGCGTCCAGAGCGAAGAGCAGGTAGTATCCCTGGTCAAGGCTGCCCGCGAGGCGGGGTTTGAATCGGTCAGCGTTGACCTGATCTACGGTTTGCCGCTGCAGACGGTGGCGAGTTTCGATACGACGCTAACCAAGATTATTGACCTGCAACCGGATCGCATTGCCGCTTATAGCTACGCTCATCTGCCCGAACTGTTTAAAGCTCAGCGGCTAATTCGCCCCGAAGACATGCCGCCACCCGAGCGCAAGCTGGAGCTACTGGAGCTTACGATTAACCGGCTGACCTCTGCAGGATATGTCTACATCGGCATGGATCACTTCGCCCTTCCGAATGACGAGCTGAGCCTGGCCCGTGAAAATGGCACTCTGCAGCGCAATTTTCAGGGCTACTCTACCCACGCCGACTGCGACATGATTGGGCTGGGCATTACCTCGATTGGTAAGGTGGGCGATACCTATAGCCAAAACGTCAAGGAAACTGCCCAGTATCAGCATCGTTTGGATGCAGGGCGTTTACCGGTCTTCCGTGGCTATCGCCTTAGCGATGACGACCGCCTCCGCCGCGATGTCATTAATACCCTGATGTGTCACGGCCGACTTGAATTTGCCGCTATCGAAGCCTGGCACAATATCGATTTTCGCAGCTACTTCGCGAGTGCCTTGGCGAGCCTCGAAGAGATGGCGGACGACGGACTAATTGCTTTGCGCGACCATGAAATCGAGGTGCTGCCGTCGGGGCGATTGATGATCCGCAACCTGGCCATGGCGTTCGACGCCTACCTGAAACCAACGGAAAACCGTTATTCGCGCACGGTGTAATTTCAACAGCGCCAACCGTCTATTCCTTTACGTTGGCCGCTCTATCACCTTGGGGGTAGATAGGGTGTATATGGAGGTAATCACGCAGTAATTCGCTTGTCGATCACGCAGAATCTACTCCATGGAACCCGCACTGTCGGGTATGCAAATTTCCGAGGAGCCTGGAGATCGACCATGAGTCACTTCATAGATCGGCTGAATTTCTTCCGCAAGTCCCGCGAACCTTTTGCCAACGAACACGGTGAGCTACGCAGCGAATCCCGCCAGTGGGAAGATAGCTATCGTGCCCGCTGGCAGCACGACAAAGTGGTACGCAGCACCCACGGGGTGAACTGCACCGGCTCCTGTAGCTGGAAGATCTACGTCAAAAACGGTTTGGTTACCTGGGAAACCCAGCAGACTGACTACCCCCGTACCCGTCCCGACCTGCCTAACCATGAGCCGCGTGGCTGCCCCCGCGGCGCCAGTTACTCCTGGTATCTGTACAGCGCTAACCGCCTCAAGTACCCGTTGATCCGCAAGCCGCTGCTGGCGCTATGGCGCGAAGCGCTCAAGGCTAACCCAGACCCGGTCGACGCCTGGGCGTCTATTGTCGAAGACCCCGCCAAGACCAAACAGTACAAGCGTGCTCGCGGCATGGGCGGCTTCGTTCGCGGTAACTGGGACGAGCTCAACGAGCTGGTGGCGGCCTCTAACGTTTACACCGCCAAGCAGTATGGCCCCGACCGTATTCTTGGCTTCTCGCCTATTCCTGCCATGTCGATGGTCAGCTACGCCGCGGGTAGCCGCTACCTCTCGCTGATTGGTGGCGTCTGCATGAGCTTCTACGACTGGTACTGCGATTTGCCGCCGGCCTCGCCAATGACCTGGGGCGAGCAGACTGACGTTCCCGAGTCCGCAGACTGGTACAACTCCGGCTACATCATCGCCTGGGGCTCCAACGTGCCCCAGACGCGTACCCCGGATGCCCACTTCTTTACCGAAGTACGTTACAAGGGCACCAAGACGGTTTCGATCACTCCGGATTATGCCGAAGTCTCCAAACTCACCGACGAATGGCTGTCCGCCAAACAGGGCACCGATGCCGCCCTGGCGATGGCCATGGGCCATGTCATCCTCAAAGAGTTCCACCTCGATAACCCGAGTGCTTACTTCACTGACTATGTACGCCGCTATACTGACATGCCGTTCCTGGTGGAACTGGAAGTGCGTGAAGATGGCAGCTTCGCACCGGGCCGCCAACTGCGTGCCAGTGATTTTGATGCTGCCCTGGGCCAGGAAAACAATCCCGAGTGGAAAACCGTTGCCTGGGACGAAACCCGTGACCAGCTGGTGGTACCGCGCGGTTCCATCGGTTTCCGCTGGGGCGAAACCGGCGACGAAGTGGGCAAGTGGAACCTGGAATCGCTGGACGCCGCTGGCGCTGAAATCAAGCCGTTACTCAGTTTGGTCAATCACCACGATAGCGTCGCGCGCGTTGCGTTTCCTTACTTTGGTGGTATCGAACACGAACACTTTGAGCACGTAAAAGGAGCCGGTGTTGGCGCCGCCGATGACCTACTGTTCCACAATTTGCCCGCCAAACGCTTGAAGAGAGCCGATGGCAGCGAAATGCTGGCGGTCACCGTTTTTGATCTGATGTGTGCCAACTACGGTATCGACCGTGGCTTTGTCGGCGACGGCGAAGATGATGGCGCGACCTCGTTTGATCAGATTCGTCCCTATACCCCCGCGTGGCAGGAGAAAATCACCGGCGTCCCTGCAGAGCAGTGCACCCGCATTGCCCGTGAATTTGCCGATAATGCCAATAAAACCAACGGCCGTAGCATGATCATCGTTGGTGCCGGTATGAACCACTGGTACCACATGGACATGAACTACCGCGGCCTGATTAACATGCTGGTCATGTGTGGTTGTATCGGTCAGAGCGGTGGCGGCTGGGCCCACTACGTTGGTCAGGAAAAACTGCGTCCGCAGACTGGCTGGACGCCTTTGGCCTTTGGCCTCGACTGGCAGCGCCCGCCGCGCCATATGAACTCTACTTCCTTCTTCTATAGTCACTCCTCCCAGTGGCGCTACGAGAAGCTCGAGATTAAAGAAATTCTTTCGCCGTTGGCCAAGGCCGAGGATTACCCCGGTAGCCTGATTGACTTTAACGTGCGTGCTGAGCGCATGGGCTGGCTGCCGTCAGCACCTCAACTGGACACTAACCCGCTACGCCTGGCGAAAAAAGCCGAAGCCGCTGGTATGTCCACTGCCGACTATGCCGTTCAGCAGCTCAAGAGCGGTGAACTGCGCTTTGCCGCGGAAGACCCGGATGCACCAGAGAACTTCCCGCGCAATATGTTCATCTGGCGTTCCAACCTGCTAGGTAGTTCCGGTAAGGGCCATGAGTACATGCTCAAGTACCTGCTGGGTACTCGCCACGGTATTCAGGGTAAAGATCTGGGCGACTTCGGCGGCCAGAAGCCCGAAGAAGTGGTATGGCGTGACGAGGCGCCGGAAGGCAAGCTCGACCTGCTGGTGACGCTGGATTTCCGTATGTCCACCACCTGCCTCTACTCGGATATCGTGCTGCCGACGGCGACCTGGTATGAGAAGGACGACCTTAACACTTCTGACATGCACCCCTTTATTCACCCCTTGACTGCCGCCACCGACCCTGCGTGGGAATCGCGCAGCGACTGGGATATTTACAAGGGCATTGCCAAGGCGTTTTCCAAGGTGTGTGTAGGCCATCTGGGCGAAGAGACCGACCTGGTCACGCTGCCGATGCAGCACGACTCGCCAGGAGAGTTGGCCCAACCGGCGGTAATGGATTGGAAGAAGGGCGAATGCGCGCCGATTCCCGGTAAGACCATGCCATCGCTGATAGAGGTCAAGCGCAACTATCCCGAAACCTATGAGCGCTTCACCTCGGTAGGGCCGCTGCTGGAAAGCATCGGTAACGGCGGCAAGGGCATCGCTTGGAATACCGATGCTGAAGTCGAGTTGCTGGGCAACCTCAACCATCGCAAGCTGGATGGCCCGCATAAAGGGCGTCCATTGATCGACAGCGCTATCGATGCTGCCGAGATGATTCTGACCCTGGCACCAGAAACCAACGGCGCCGTGGCAGTAAAAGCGTGGGATGCACTCTCCAAAATTACCGGGCGTGACCATACCCACCTGGCAAGGCCCAAACATGACGAAAAAATCCGCTTCCGCGATGTCGTCGCCCAGCCGCGTAAGATTATCTCCAGCCCGACCTGGTCCGGCCTCGAGGATGAGCATGTCTCCTATAACGCCGGTTACACCAACGTTCACGAGCTGATCCCCTGGCGCACCGTGAGTGGTCGTCAGCAGTTCTATCAGGATCATGCCTGGATGCGCGCTTTCGGCGAAAGTTTGCTGGTCTATCGCCCGCCCATCGATACCAAGGCGGCCAAAGGCTTCCAGCTTCCTGCCGACAACGGCTTCAAGAGCAAAGCGCTGAACTTTCTCACCCCGCACCAGAAGTGGGGCATCCACTCCACTTACTCGGACAACCTGCTGATGCTGACGCTCAACCGCGGCGGCCCGGTGGTGTGGCTCTCTGAGGCGGACGCTGCCGAGATCGATATCGAGGACAACGACTGGATCGAGGTCTACAACGCCAACGGCTCGATTGCCGCGCGGGCAGTGGTCAGCCAGCGGGTCAAGGCGGGCATGGTGATGATGTACCACGCCCAGGAGCGCAACGTGAACGTCCCTGGCTCTGAGGTCACCGGTACGCGAGGCGGTATTCACAACTCGGTCACCCGTGTCTGCCCCAAGCCAACCCATATGATCGGCGGCTACGCGCAGCTCTCTTACAGTTTTAATTATTACGGCACCGTCGGCTCAAATCGCGATGAGTTCGTGTTAGTGCGCAAGATGAAACACGTTGACTGGCTGGATGGTGAAGGCAATGACAGCGTTCAGGAGGCCGTGAAATGAAAATTCGTTCCCAGGTAGGCATGGTTCTCAACCTTGATAAGTGTATTGGTTGCCACACCTGTTCGGTGACCTGCAAAAATGTCTGGACCAGTCGCGAAGGTATGGAGTACGCCTGGTTCAACAATGTCGAGACCAAGCCCGGTATCGGCTATCCCAAAGAGTGGGAGAACCAGGCCAAGTGGAAGGGCGGCTGGATGCGCCGTAACGACGGCCGGATTGAACCGCGTATTGGTGGCAAATGGCGGGTGCTGGCGAACATTTTCGCCAACCCCGACTTGCCCGAGATGGATGACTACTATGAGCCGTTCACTTTCGACTACCAACACCTGCATACCGCCAAGATCGGTGAGCACCAGCCGGTGGCGCGTCCACGCTCGCTGATTTCCGGTCAGCGTATGAAAAAGATCGAGTGGGGCCCGAACTGGGAAGAGATTCTTGGCACCGAGTTCGCCAAGCGGCGCAAAGACGCCAACTTCGACAAGGTGCAGGCAGATATTTACGGCCAGTTCGAAAACACCTTCATGATGTATCTGCCGCGGCTGTGCGAGCACTGCTTGAACCCCACCTGTGTGGCGTCCTGCCCCAGCGGTGCGATCTACAAGCGGGAAGAGGACGGCATCGTTCTAATCGATCAGGACAAGTGCCGCGGCTGGCGGATGTGTATCTCCGGCTGCCCCTACAAGAAGATTTACTACAACTGGAAAAGCGGTAAGTCCGAGAAGTGTATCTTCTGCTATCCGCGTATCGAGGCCGGTCAGCCGACCATCTGCTCCGAGACCTGCGTGGGCCGCATTCGCTACCTTGGCGTGCTGCTGTATGACGCTGACCGAATCGAGGAAGTGGCAAGCTCCCCTGACGAACGTGACCTCTACCACCGCCAGCGCGAGATTTTCCTAGATCCCAACGATCCGGAAGTGATTGCCCAGGCCAAGCGGGATGGTATTCAGGATAACGTCATCAAAGCTGCCCAGGCCTCACCGGTCTACAAGATGGCTATCGACTGGGGATTGGCGCTGCCGCTGCACCCGGAATACCGCACGCTGCCTATGGTGTGGTACGTGCCGCCGCTATCGCCGATTCAGTCCGCTGCTGAGGCTGGGCATGTAGAGTTCGATGGCATCCTGCCCAAGATCGAATCACTGCGTATCCCGGTGAAGTACCTGGCTAACCTGTTGACGGCAGGCGAAGAGGAGCCCGTGGTGTTGGCACTCAAGCGCTTGATGGCGATGCGTGTCTACATGCGCAGCAAGCACGTGGAGGGGGCCCCCAACGCCGAAGTGCTCGATGCCGTGGGGCTGAGCGTGGCCCAAGTAGAGGAGATGTACCGCTACCTGGCCATTGCCAACTACGAGGATCGGTTTGTGATCCCCACCAGCCATCGTGAAATGGCCACCGAAGCCTTCCCTGAACGGGGAGGATGCGGCTTTACCTTTGGTGATGGTTGCCACGGTGAGAGCCAGCCCAGCCTATTTAACGGCCGTAAGCAGACCAGCGTGTTGGTAAAACCGGTAGAGGTCTTCGACCCGCAGCCACAACTTGAGGAGTCTCGTCATGACTGAAGCCGCTACCCAATCGCCAACCCCGGTTGAGCCGTCGTTCGAGCCGCTACAGGGTATGCGTAGCCTACGCGTACTGGCCCGCCTGCTCGATTACCCGACCCAGGAACTTCAGGATGCCAGCGGTGAGCTCATCGAAATTCTCAATGCCGAGCGCCGCCTGGGAGCGGCTCTCAAAGCGTCGCTAATGGAGTGGTGTCAGCGTCTCCAAGAGGGCGACCTGCTAGAGCTGCAGGCCGAGTACGTGGCCATGTTCGATAAGGGGCGGGCGACGTCGCTGCTGCTATTCGAGCACGTTCACGGTGAATCACGTGACCGTGGCCAGGCCATGGTGGATCTTATGGCCGAGTACAGCGCGGCCGGTTTTGAGCTGGATGCCCGTGAGCTGCCCGATCATCTACCGGTATTTCTTGAATACCTTTCAATGTGCGATGAAGCCGAGATCGGCCGCTGGCTGGGCGAAATACGCCATATTCTGGCGCTGCTGACCGCGCGGCTGGAGGAGCGGGGAGCGGATCACGCGCTGGTACCGTTGTCACTGTTGGCGTTAATCGGCGCCGAGGGCGATGTCGAGGAGCATCGGCCCCAGGTCAAGAAAGAAGTGCCTGACAACACCCCCGAAGCCTTGGACGCCGTATGGGAAGAAGAAGCGGTGCGCTTCTCGGCAACCTCTGACGAAGACTGCGCGCTGCAGTCTGCCGAAGGGCGGCGGCTTGCCGAGCGCAAAAATGCAGTGCACAGCGACCCCGTCAAAATCATGCCGTCCGCCTGGAGCACTGCCCCTTCCTCTACCGTGGTCGATCGCTAAAAGGAGAATCGCCATGTTTATTGAATATTTGCAACATCTTATCTACGGCTATTACCCCTACCTGGCCGGTACGGTGTTCTTGGTCGGCAGTCTCATGCGTTACGACCAAGGCCAGTACACCTGGAAGACCGGCTCCAGCCAAATGCTGTCCTCGAAAAACATGCGTCTGGCCAGCAACCTGTTCCATATCGGGATTATCGTCATCTTTTTTGGTCATTTGGTGGGCATGCTCACGCCACACTGGGTTTACGCACCTTTCTTGCATGCCGGTACCAAGCAGCTGATTGCCATCGTGGTCGGCGGTATTGCCGGTGCTATGTGCGTGGTGGGCGGCGCCATGTTGCTTTATCGGCGATTGGTAAATCCTCGCGTAAAGGCGTCGTCGAGCTTGATGGATACCTTGATCCTGGGTTTGATCGTCTTACAGGCATGCCTTGGCATGGTAACCATCATCTTCTCGCTAGGCCATATGGACGGTGAAATGATGCTGACACTCTCCAGCTGGGCGCAGTCGATTGTCTTCTTTAGCGGTGGTGCGGCGGACTACATGCAGGAAGTGTCGTGGATCTACAAACTGCATATCTTTATCGGCTTAACCATCATCCTGCTGTTCCCGTTTTCGCGGCTGGTGCATGTGTGGAGCGTGCCGTTCGGCTATGTTACCCGGCGTTATCAGCTTGTCCGCCGGCGCATTTAAAAAACGGCTTGTGCACGTCCAGGACTAGAGGAGAAATAACATGCAGATGATTGATATCGAACAGCTACCTGGGGGCGTCGCTGCGCCTCCGGTACGCGTCGGTGACACCCCTATCGATGAAGAAACGATTGCGTTGGAAATGCAGTACCACCCCGCCGAAACGGCGGGGGAGGCCCAGCTTCAGGCAGCCCGTGCGTTGGTGGTCAGAGAGCTGCTTCGCCAGCGTGCTAACGTTCTGGGCCTACTGTCGACACAGGACGTTAGCGAAGCACAGGAAGATGCAGCGATTGCTGCCTTGCTCGAACAGGAGCTTGAAGTGCCGGAACCGGGGGAAGCAGATTGCCAGCGCTTTTTCGACACCCACCGTGAACGCTTCAGCGAACCGGTACAGTTACGCGTTCGGCATATTCTGCTCGCGGCCGCACCCGATGACTCCCAGGGGCGCGACGACGCTTACCAGCTTGGCGAAAAGCTACTCGAACAGCTTAATCAGATACCCGAACGGTTTGCCGAATTTGCTCAACACCACTCCGCGTGCCCTTCAAAAGAGCTGGATGGTGATTTGGGCTGGTTGGTATCAGGGCAGACTGTTCCTGAGTTAGATCGCGCTTTGCAGCACTTGCCCGAAGGTCTACACGAGCGCCCCTTGGCGTCACGCTATGGCTGGCATGTGGTGAGTATTGACGAACGGCGAGACGGTAGGGCGTTACCTTTCGATCAAGTTATTGACCGGGTGCGCCATAGCCTACGGGAACAGGCAACTCGACGTGCGCTGCGTCACTATTTGCTGGCGCTAGAGAGCGAAATAGGCGTCGAAGGCATTATTCTGGATGACGATGCTGGCGGCAGCTTGATGCAATAGCTTGAAGCAATAGCTTGAAGCAATAGCAAAGCTAATAGGAGAGCTTGATGTCCCATGTTCCTGTAGATGCTCTTTTCACTCCGCTTGGCATCGCGGTGCTAACGGTTTCCGATACCCGTGGTTTCGATGAGGATGGCAGCGGCGACCTGCTGGTTGAACATCTGAGTGAAAGCGGCCATATCCTGGTAGAGAGGCGCATCGTACCTGATGATATCTATCAGGTTCGTGCCGTGGTCTCGGAATGGATTGCGCGAGCAGATATCCACGCAATTCTGGTTAATGGCGGCACTGGCTTTACCGCTCGGGATACCACTCCCGAGGCGTTGATACCGCTGTTCGACAAAGCGATTGAGGGGTATGGCGAGCTGTTCCGCCACTACTCTCTGAAGACCATCGGCACCGCGACGATCCAGTCTCGCGCTGTAGCGGGGGTGGCCAACCGAACGATGATGTTTGCGATGCCCGGCTCGCCCAAGGCGTGTGCGTTGGCGTGGGACAAAATAATCGCTTTGCAGCTGGACTCCCGCACTCGGCCCTGCAACTTCGCCGCCATGGTGCTGCCTTCAGCGACCCAATGCAGTGGACGCCATAAAGCGACTTCTTCCAATGAGGTGGAGCGTTTATGAACTGTCACTGCGCAGAAATAGTCACACCCGGCTTGTTAGATCTGTTTGATGCACGCCAACGGCTTATCGACGCCGCCACGCCCATTAATACAGTAGAAACCATCACCCTGGAACAATCGGCGGGGCGAGTGCTGGCAGAAACGCTGCTCGCACCTCTTGATATGCCGGGTGTGGACAATAGCGCTATGGATGGTTACGCGCTGTGTCTGGCTGATTACCAAGCGGTACCTCGCGGTGCAGGCTTACCCATTCTTCAACGCGTACCGGCTGGCGCAGGCGTCATGCTGCTACCGGAAGGAGGCTGCGCGCGTATTTTTACCGGCGCGCCGGTACCCATGGGGGCAGATATTGTGGTACCTCAAGAGCGGGTAACCCTTGATCAGCGTGGGTATATACACCTCGAAGGTAACCTGGTGATAGGCGCTAATATTCGCCGCCAGGGCGAGGAGACCTGCATGGGAACCCCGCTACTCGCTGCAGGCACTTTTCTTGATGCCGCGTCGATTGCGCTGCTGGCAAGCCATGGTATTAACACGGTTAACGTCAAACGGCGCCTGCGGGTGGCGCTACTCTCAACCGGCGATGAGCTAATTGCCCCAGGTACTGCGAGAGCGCCGGGACAGGTATACGACAGCAATCGCGCCATGCTTAACGTACTGCTAGCGCAAGCTCAGTGCGATGTGTTGGACTTGGGCGTCATCGCTGATTCGCCGCAGTCATTGCATCAGGCTTTTGAGCACGCACAAACCGCTGCAGATGTGGTGATGTGCACCGGTGGCGTTTCGGTAGGCGAGGAGGATCATGTACGCCCGGTGATCGAGCAGCGCGGTGGGTTACATTTTCATGGTGTTGCCATGAAGCCAGGGAAGCCCTTTGCGTTCGGTTATCTGGGCGCGGAGCCTGCCTCTTCCACACCGTTAATGGCGTTGCCGGGTAACCCAGTGGCCTCCCTGGTGGGCTGGCAGCTGCTGGCGCTGCCGTTTATCCATGCCATGCAAGGTAGAGCCGTAGCGGCTCTACAGCGTTACCCGGTAAAAGCGGGCTTTTCTCAGCGAGGGCCCCAGGGGCGCTGCGAGCTACTACGGGTGGTGATGGATTGGTCACAGGGGGCTCCCGTGGCGCAGCTAGCGGGCGGGCAGGGCTCACACATGCTCAGCGCGGCTAGCCAAGCCCACGGTTATTTAATGATTAACCCCGCCACGGAGGTGACTGAAGGGGGCATCTATCACTATTACCCCATCAATCAGTTCGCCGCTTGAACAGCTTTTCCTATCGTGGCCACTGACCTCGTTTGTTTTTCATAGGAGAGGGTATGTCTTCACAACACAAACCCCGCACACTGATTTATGCCTGCTCCGGCTGCTCTGATGTGGCGCAACTTGCCAATAGCGTTGCCCTGCGTCTTGACCATGCAGGAGAGGCAGAAATGTCCTGCATTGCCGGTGTGGGCGGTGGTGTGCCCGGCCTGGTGCGCATTGCACGCTCCGGGCGCCCTATTGTGGCCATTGACGGGTGCCAGATGCACTGCGCCAGCCACTGTCTCGCCAAAGCGGATGTGATACCCACAGAGCACGTAAAGCTATATGAAAACGGCCTGCGCAAGCGGCGGGGCCAGTTTTATGATGAGCAAACAATCGCTGAGGTTACCGCAGAGGTAAAAGGACTCATTGCCCGGCTGCCCGTTAATGCCAGTACCCAAGAGGAGCCCGTAGAATGAATGCACTAGTAGATGGGTTTGGCCGCACGGTGCGTTACCTGCGTATATCGGTGACTGATCGTTGTGATTTTCGCTGTGTGTATTGCATGGCTGAGGAAATGACCTTTCTGCCACGCGCCCAACTGCTTACCCTTGAGGAGATAGCCGCGCTTTCACAGGCATTTGTCGAGCTGGGCGTGGAGAAAATTCGTCTAACTGGCGGTGAGCCGTTAGTACGCCAGGGCGTACTAACACTAGTGCAAAAACTCGGTGCATTGGTAGGTCTGCGCGAGCTGGCGATGACCACCAACGGCTCAGGTTTGGTCAAGCATGCCAATGCTTTGCGCCAAGGCGGGCTACATCGGCTCAATATTAGCCTCGACTCGCTCAAGCCCGAACGCTTTAAAGCATTAACCCGGACGGGAGATCTTGATCAGGTGATCGCGGGTATCCGTGCAGCGCGCCGCGCTGGCTTTCAGTCGATTAAGCTAAACGCCGTATTGCTCAAGGGGCGCAATGACGACGAAATTATCGACTTGGTAAACTTTGCCCGGGATGAACACGTCGATATAAGCTTTATTGAGGAGATGCCGCTGGGCGCTATCAGCGAGCATAACCGTGGTGAAACCTTTCTTTCCACCGATGCGGTACGCGAGACCATAGAAAACCACTATCAACTCTTACCCACCACTGAGACCACCCTAGGTCCATCCCGCTATTACCGTATGGCAGACAGCCAGTCGCGGATTGGCTTCATCTCTCCCCATAGCCATAATTTCTGTGCTGCCTGTAACCGTGTTCGAGTAACGGCTGAAGGGCGGCTACTGCTTTGCCTGGGCAATGAGCACTCGGTAGATTTACGCTCCGTAATGCGACGTTATCCGGGTGATACCCAGCGGCTTAAATCGAGCATTGTGGCGGCAATGAAGAAAAAACCTGAGCGCCATCACTTCACCACGGATGGTGAAGTTCAAATAGTGAGGTTTATGAATGCAACAGGCGGGTAATAGGATTCGTTCAGTGTTCTAAACTAATCTTTAAGCGTTTTTAAAGAGCTTGAAACGCTCTCCCAACCACCGGGGGCTAGTGGTTAATAGCGCTTTCCGTTAAGCTCCTCTGGAATTTTTATCTGCCTGCTTTGAGGTGATTGTATGTGGAGCCTGCTAAGGCTGTCTGCAATATCACTATCTGTACTCATGATAGCTGGTTGCTCAGATCCCAAAATTGATACTAGCTCCATGCCTGCGTCGGTTGTCTCTGTTGAGAAAGTGCGTAACTCCTTGCCCACCTACAAGCGCGATGAGTTTGATCAAGGCTTGATCATTATCGCCACGTCGACATCGTTTAGTGGTATCGATATTCTCAACCCCCACCGCATGAATGCCGCTGAGATCGCCGAAACTGCCAACGCGCAAATGCATGGGTTAACGGGGGATCAGGTGATCCAGCGTGCCGATCAGATTCTGCGCGAGCGCCGGGCACGCGAGCGCGAACAGGCTATTCGCACCTTAAAGCGGCTGGAAGAGAAGCGTGCAAAAGCCACCAGTGACCAGCAGCAGTTAGCTCGGTTTACCATTGACAGTGCACGCTATTACATGGGCTCAAGCCCTTACGGCGCTCCGGAACCGGTGATTGATCTTGAAGTGACCAATGGCACGGACCAGGCCATTTCTGAGCTTCTGTTGAGGGGCGTGGTGACGAGCCCAGATCACTCAGTACCTTGGGTGGATGAAACGTTTTACTACGTTGTTCCTGGTGGCATGGAGCCTGGCGAAACACTGGAGTGGAGCCTTGCGCCTAACCGCTTTGGTCCATGGGGGAATGCTCAAATACCCAGCGATGCAGAGCTGACGGTTACCTTGCAAGGACTGAAAGATCTTGATGAACAGCCATTATGGGACTCGCCCGAGCTAACGGAACACGAACTGGCCAGGCTTGAGCGACTGCAGAAGGAGTATGGTGGTATTGCCTTCTCCCGTTTGGAGTGAGCCTCGGGTGGAGTAAGCCCTGTGTACAGTAAGCCCTGGAAAACCAAAACGCCCTAGCGGTTATCCGCTAGGGCGCACCTGTCTCTACCAATAATCTTTGCGTTAAGGGGGAATACTTACTCTTTGGCTTCATGGTCGGCGAGGGCGGCAACAATCGCCTCTTCCCACTGCCCTTCGGTTAACCCCCAGTGCTCCATTTCTGATTGATCGGCACTGCCTTCCGATGCCTCGCGCAGTTTATCGACGCTGCTGCTTTCATAGCAGTGCTTGGCGAAATCTTTAGTTTTTACATCTTTTAGCTGGTTGATCATCGACATGTTGAGTTCCTTTCAAGGTCAATAGTGAGGAAATGCCCACTCAGTGTAGCTATTCTGGCCACTTTTACCTGACTTGGTTCCCAACACTGTTTAGTTGAAGTGAGAAAAAAGCGTAGAGAAAGCTCTTCGTAGAGCTAGCCAGCCATCAGCGTATCGATAAAAATTTTACCGGCGATACTGGCTAGCAGCAGCATAACCAAATTATCGAACCAGCGGTGGGGCAGCCGATTGCCCAGGCGGGCGCCTAGGGGCATGGCGGCGAGTATGACCACAAGAGCAAGGATGCTAAACAGAAAACGTTCCAGGGTTAAAATGCCCGCGTTTATAAGCGCCGGTATTTGAACACAGGTAATGGCGACGAAGAAGACCGAGATGGAGCCAATAAATACGTTTCGTTTCAGCTGCATCGCATTGAGAAAGGTAACCGAAGCGGGCGCCGACATACCCGCAGCACCTTGAAGCACGCCTGCCATTAGACCAATGGGGATCACTAGTCGTGCAGCGATAGTAAAAGGCAGGGCGATGCGTCGCTTCATCACTTTGATGATCAGGTAAAGCACGATCACACCCGCGACACCCAGTGACAGTATTTCGGGAGATAAAACGACTAATCCCCAAGTGCCCAGAACGATGCCTAGCCCGCCAGCAATGGAGAAAGCTGCCAAGAAGCGCAAGGGTAGTAGGTGGCGTCGATATTGCCATACCTGTAAAGCATTGCTAAATAGGTTAGGCGCGACTAATAGAGCGATAGCGAGTTGAACGTCGTACAGCATGGTGAGAATGGGTACGACAATAACCGGGACGCCTGAACCGATGGCGCCTTTGACGATACCTGCGACGAGTAGCGCTATAAACGCAATTAACAGCATAAGGCGACCCGGCCCTTTTTAGCGCACAGCCGCCGCTCAACAGGCAGCTGTGCGTATTGTTCCCTTCAGGATTGAGCGTTTTTATTTCAGCACATAGCAGGGCACATAGTGCTGACCATCGAGTTTCATGCGCCCTTGGGCTACAAACGAGGTGAGTAGCTCGTCTAGGCGTTGCATGAGTTCGGGCTCTGCGGTCAGTACAAAGGGGCCATGAGCTTCAATGGCTCGAATGCCAGCCTCTTTGACGTTGCCAGCGACAATCCCAGAGAAAGCACGACGCAGATTGGCGGCGAGCTCGTGGGTGGGCTGCTGGCGGTGCAGCGCTAAGCCACGCATGGCGTCGTGAGTCGGCTCAAAGGTTGCCTGGAAATCGCGCGCAATGGTCAATCGCCAGTTGTAGTAGAACGCATCTTGATGGGTGCGCCGAAATTCAGCGATCTCATCGATGCCGTGGCGCATGGTGCGTGCAACCGAGACCGGATCGCCGGTAATGATGGTGTAGTAACGGCGGATATCCTCACCGAGGGTATAGACTAGGAACTCATCAATTTTCTGAAAGTAGGCCGCTGAATTGGCAGGGCCAGTGAAAATTAACGGGAAAGGAATGTCCTGGTTGCTGGGGTGCAACAGAATGCCCAGTAGATAAAGAATCTCTTCCGCGGTGCCCACCCCGCCAGGAAAAACGATAATGCCATGGCCCAGGCGCACAAAGGCTTCCAAGCGTTTTTCAATGTCTGGCATGACCACCAGTTCATTGACGATGGGGTTGGGCGCTTCGGCCGCGATAATGCCGGGCTCCGAAACACCCAAATAGCGGCCTTCTTTACGCCGCTGCTTGGCATGCGCAACGTTAGCGCCTTTCATGGGCCCTTTCATGGCGCCAGGGCCACAGCCGGTACAAATATCTAAATCGCGCAGACCTAAGTGGTAGCCGACATCTTTGGTATATTCGTACTCTTCTCGGGAGATAGAGTGGCCGCCCCAACATACCACCAGGCTAGGGTCGCGGCCGGGTTTTAACGTGCCCGCTTTGCGTAGGATGTGGAAGACCGCATTGGTGGTGCCTTCTCCCGTACTCAGGTCAAAACGATTGTGGTGCTGAATCTCATTGTAGACGTACACAATATCGCGAATGATCGAGGATAGATGCTCGCGGATACCTCGAATCATGCGGCCATCTACGAAGGCCTCGGCGGGGGCGTTAGTGAGCTTTAAGCGAATGCCGCGGTCTTGCTGCAGCACTTCAATATCGAAATCTTTATAGGCTTCTAAAATCGCCAGGCTATCGTCGCTGGGATTGCCGCAATTGAGTACTGCCAACGCACAGCGCCGAAGTAGATCGTGTAGACCGCTTTGAGACGTTTTATGCAGTCGATTAACTTCATGTTGAGAGAGTACTTCGAGGCTCCCCTCGGGGGAGATGATGCTGGAAAGGGTGGCGCGAGGTTGAACGTTTTCGGTCATTAGCGGGGCTGTCCCTAATCGTTTGATGTCTTTTGGCATACTACCACGCCCAAGCGGTGGGTACAGCGCAGCGGCTGGCTCGCCGGGGTGTGCTATTATGGGGCATATTTTATAGGGCGGCGGCAATAGCGTTTTTTGTGAGTTACTCAACTATTGCCTAAAGCGGGTTCTCAAACAGAGCTGCTAAAGACCGTTATCAAAGACCATGGCGCTTCACTATGTTCAATGCCCACTATTTTCGTACCTTTATTACGCTTGTTGAAACAGGCAGCTTTACCCGTACGGCGCAACGTTTAGAAATGACCCAGCCGGGCGTAAGCCAGCATGTACGCAAGTTAGAGGACTATTTAAATAAAGAGCTGCTAGAGCGCAAGGGGCGCAGCTTTACATTAACCGAGTCGGGGCGGCGTGCTTACGATTACGCTTTAAAGTTATTTGCTGAGCATGAGCAGTTCCGTCACGGGCTAGACGATGACTCCTTGGATAGCGGTGACTGCCGCATCGCCTCGCCGGGTAGCGTTGGTCTTATGTTCTATCCGTATATATTGGGGCATCAGCAAATGCACCCCAATTTAACGGTCAACTATAGCTTTGCGTTTAACCACGAAATCGTCAATGACTTGCTCGAAGGGCGTTATGACATCGGGATAGTTACCGAGGCAATGCGTCACCCTGAGCTTAATTGCAGCATTTGGCATGAAGAGCCACTCTGCCTGGTGGTGCCTGCAGATTTTGCGGGTAGCACGCTGTCAGATTTAATGGGCATTGGCTTTCTCAACTATTACGACGGCATTAACCATGCCAATGCACTGCTGCGAGCCAATTATCCCGACGAGTTTCGCTCAATGACCCACTTCCGCCATCAAGGCTTTACCAATGAAGTCAGCATGGTACTGGACGCGGTTGCCAGGGGGTTGGGCTTTAGCGTGGTATCGCGATTGGTATTGGAAACTTCCCCCTGGCAGCGCCAGGTAAAAGCGTTGAACCTGCCCCATGCGGTCAATGAGGTACTCTATTTGCTGCGCCGCCGCGACTCTGTGTTGCCCAAGCGTTACGAAAAGCTGTTAGACGGTTTTCACACTCAGCGCCTGCAAGAAAAAACGCCCCTGATGCCGTCTAATTGATTAGGCACCAAGGGCGTTCTCGCAACTTAAAGCGCTATCGCTTCACATCTTGTCAGCTTTGCCGTTAGTTGCGGTACTCATCGATGCTAGGGCAGGAACAGATTAACTGACGGTCGCCGAAAACGTTATCGACGCGGTTAACGGCGGGCCAGTATTTAGCGGCTTGAACAGCCGCGGTCGGGAAGGCAGCCAACTGGCGGTCATAAGGCCGCTGCCAGTCGCTATCCATTAGATCCGCCTGGGTATGTGGCGCATTGACCAGCGGATTGTTATCCAGCGGCCATTCGCCGCTCTCCACTCGGGCGATTTCGTCACGAATGGCAATCATCGCATCGCAGAAGCGGTCGATTTCATACAGCGACTCAGACTCGGTGGGTTCGATCATCAGCGTGCCCGGCACCGGGAACGACATGGTCGGTGCGTGGAAACCATAATCCATCAAGCGTTTGGCGATATCCTCCTCGCTAATCCCAGAGGCCGCTTTAAGCGGACGAATATCGATGATGCATTCGTGGGCAACCGTACCGTTCTGGCCACGATAAAGAATCGGGAATGCCGCTTCCAAACGCTTGGCAATATAGTTGGCGTTTAGGATGGCAAGCTCGGTGGCTTCACGCAGGCCGCGCGCGCCCATCATTTTAATGTAGGCCCAGGAGATGGGTAGGATCGAGGCACTGCCAAACGCTGCCGCGGATACCGCACCGCTATCAGCGTTGACGCCATTGATTGGCGTTACCACGTGGTTGGAAACGTAGGGTGCCAGGTGGGCTTTTACGCCGATAGGCCCCATGCCCGGGCCGCCGCCACCGTGGGGAATACAGAACGTTTTATGCAGGTTAAGGTGAGATACATCGCCGCCAAAATCGCCGGGGCGGGTTAACCCCACCTGGGCGTTCATATTGGCGCCATCGATATACACCTGGCCACCGTTATCGTGAACGATCTTGCACGCTTCGCGCACGCTGGTTTCAAACACGCCGTGTGTGGAAGGGTAGGTCAGCATGATGGCGGAGAGCTGATCGCGATGCTGCTCGGCTTTAGCACGCAAATCCGTCATGTCGATGTTGCCGTTTTGATCGCACTCGACCACGACGACTTTCATCTGCACCATGGCTGCCGAGGCAGGGTTGGTGCCGTGGGCGGAGCTTGGTATCAAGCAGATATCGCGATGTCCCTCTCCCTGGGCTGCCTGATAGCGACGAATTGCCACAAGGCCCGCATATTCGCCCTGAGCGCCAGAGTTGGGCTGCATCGAGAGATGATCGTAACCGGTGACTTCGACCAGAAAGGCCGAGAGTTCGTCGATCATTTGGTGATAGCCAGCTACCTGGTCGCGGGGCGCGAAGGGGTGCAGATGCGCAAACGAGGGCCAGGAGACGGGGATCATTTCGCTGGTGGCGTTCAGCTTCATGGTGCAGGAGCCGAGCGGGATCATTGCATGGGCAAGCGACAGATCCTTGTTCTCAAGACGCTTCAAGTAGCGCAGCATTTCTGTTTCGCTGCGGTAGCGGCTAAAGGTGGGATGACTCAAGAAGTCGCTTTCGCGCATACAGGCAGCGGGAATGCCTGTAGCGCCGTTAGCCACTACCTGCTCGTCCAAAACAGCAACGGCAAGACCGTGCTCGTCACCCAGCAGTACGTCAAACAGCGTTGCTACGTCGCGGGCGGTGGTGGTTTCATCCAGACTGATGCCCACATCGCCATTGCCGAAGTAGTGTAAGTTAATATCGTGAGTCATGGCACGACCATGGATCTTGCCAGCGTCAATGCCGGTCAAACGCAGCGTATCAAACCAACTGTCATGAGCGAGCGTTACCCCTGCCTGCTTAAGGCCCTCGGCGAGCAGAGTCGCCAAGCGGTGAACGCGGCCAGCAATTTTGCGCAGCCCTTCAGCGCCGTGATAAGTGGCGTAAAAACCTGCGATGTTGGCCAGAAGTGCCTGGGCAGTACAGATGTTAGAGGTCGCTTTCTCGCGGCGAATATGCTGCTCGCGGGTCTGCATCGCCATGCGCAGCGCTGTGTTACCACGGCTATCTTTTGACACGCCTATGATACGCCCAGGGATCGAGCGCTTGAGCTTGTCGGAAGTAGCAAAGAAAGCCGCATGGGGGCCGCCAAAGCCCATGGGTACGCCAAAGCGTTGGGAGTTGCCCACTACAATATCCGCACCGAGCTGGCCGGGCTCTTTAAGCAGCACCAGACTCAACAGATCGCTGGCCACGCAGGTCATGATATTGCGCTCAGCCGCGGCGCTTAATAGCGGAGCCAGATCGCGCACTTCGCCACTGGCAGAGGGGTACTGGACAAGCGCCCCAAAGACATCATGGTTGGCTAGCTCTTCCGCAGGCCCAGTGATTAACTCAAAGCCAAAGAACTCAGCGCGGGTTTTAACCACGTCTAGCGTTTGCGGGAAAACGTCGTCGGCGACGAAAAAAGCGTTGGATTTGCTTCTCTTATTGCCACGCTTACACAGCGCCATGGCTTCGGCGGCGGCGGTGGCTTCGTCGAGCAGCGACGCATTGGCCAGCTCCATGCCGGTTAAATCCATGACCACTTGCTGGAAGTTGAGTAACCCTTCCAGGCGGCCTTGAGAAATCTCCGGTTGGTAGGGGGTATAGGCTGTGTACCAGCCTGGGTTTTCCAATACGTTGCGCTGAATCACCGCGGGCATATGGGTGCCGTAATAGCCCTGGCCAATATAGCTTTTTGCCACACGGTTTTGCCGCGCTAGCTGGGCTAGGTACTCTAGCGCCTCCGCTTCGCTACGCGGATCATCAAGCGCTAGCTCGCGGCCAAGACGAATATCGCTCGGCACGGTCTGTTCAATCAGATCTTCCATGTGCTGCATGTTGAGCGCTTTTAACATCGTGGCCACGTCATCTTGACTTGGACCATTATGACGTTTGATAAAAGCATCGTGATCGGCCAGCTCGGCCAGACGGCGTGTTTCAAGAGACATGAAAAAGATTCCGGACGTTAAGAGAGAACCGTGCAGGGCGATAAGCGAAGAGCCCGCCATAAAGGATAAAGGCAGGCCCTAATATATGATTCAGCGACCGCCTTTAGTCGTCGGCGCTTAGCGTTGCTTGATAGGCATCTGCGTCAAGCAGGCTATCAAGTGAGTCGCTGTCTAAACGCACTTTCATAATCCAACCGCCTTCGTAAGGGGATTCATTGACTGTTTCGGGGGCGTCTTCCAGGGCGTCATTGACTTCGATGACTTCGCCAACAACTGGGGAGTAGAGATCAGAAGCGGCTTTGACCGATTCGATAACGCCAAACTCTTGGCCTTTGCTCAGGGCTGTTCCCACTTCAGGCAGTTCAACAAACACAACATCACCTAGCGCCTGCTGGGCGTGATCAGTAATACCCACGGTCACGGTGCCGTCTTGATTATCAAGCACCCACTCGTGGCTTTCAGCGTAGCGGAGATTGGAAGGAAGATTGCTCATGATGTTTTCCTATATGAAACAGTTTCTGGGCCCGAGCATACTAGCGTTTGTCGCTCGCCTTGGCGAATAGTGGCTAGGGTAGGTCGAGCGAATAAGCGAGCATGTTAACGTGTTTCCAATCGGAAACAAATTTCTTCGTTGCTCCATGGCGTGCTTAGTAGCGTTATCTGTCTAGATACTTTTGCGCCTGGGTGCAGACGTCGGATTATGAAAAAAGCGGTATCCTCTATGCACAAGCGACATCACCCTAGATGCTTGCTAAGTTTATGGTGTAAAACGTTTACATCCTATGCTAACCAGCCATAGCGACGTCACATAAAACCACTAGATGGTAGCCAATCAACAATACACACCACCATTGCATACCAACAAAGCGAGGAAATGAACATGGAAGCATTAACTAGCCTCTTAGGGGCAATCAACGGCGTGGTCTGGGGGCCCGTCATGTTGATTCTGCTACTCGGTGTGGGGATTTACCTGCAGCTTGGCTTGAAACTGATGCCGATTAGAAAGCTCGGCATGGGTTTCAAGCTAATGTGGGCGGGGCGTGATGCGAAACCTGGGGTGGGTAAAGCGGCGCCAGCCAAAGAGGGTGACGAAGGGGAAATATCGCCTTTTGACGCCTTGATGACCGCGCTCTCTGCGACCATCGGCACCGGTAATATTGCCGGGGTCGCCACGGCCATTGCGTTAGGGGGCCCCGGCGCTGTGTTTTGGATGTGGATTACCGCACTGGTAGGGATGGCCACTAAATTTGCCGAAGCGGTGCTGGCCGTGCGCTATCGTGAAACCGATAGCACAGGTTACCACGTGGGTGGGCCGATGTTTTACATCAAGAATGGCCTGGGTAAAAAGTGGCTATGGCTGGGCGGTCTGTTCTCATTTTTTGGCGCTGTCGCAGCCTTTGGGATCGGCAACACCGTCCAGTCCAACTCCGTTGCTGATGCCATGGACGCCACATTCGGCGTGCCGCATTGGCTCACGGGTGTGGTCATTATGGTACTTGCTGGCGCGGTGATTCTGGGCGGTATCAAGCGTATTGCTAAAGTGGCGGGCAAGTTGGTGCCGATTATGGGCATTGCCTATGTAGTCGCTGGCTTGTTGGTATTGATCGTCAATGCCGGGCAGATCGGTGAAGCCTTTGGTTTGATCTTCTACTACGCCTTTAACCCCATGGCGGCTGCAGGTGGTTTCGCAGGTGCCGCCGTCATGGCGGCGATTCGTTTTGGTGTGGCACGCGGGATCTTCTCCAACGAAGCGGGTTTGGGTAGTGCACCTATCGCACACGCAGCGGCAAAAACTAAAAACCCGGTGCGCCAGGGCTTAATCGCGATGCTGGGTACCTTTATCGATACCATTATTGTGTGCACGATTACCGCGCTGGTGATTTTGACCTCAACGGTTTGGCAAGAAGGTGAAGCGGGGGCATCGCTGACCGCGCTTTCGTTTGACGCTGCACTGCCTGGCTTTGGTAATCAGATTGTCGCCATTGCATTGGCGATTTTTGCCTTTACTACCATCCTTGGCTGGTCATTTTACGGCGAGAAGTGCTGCCAGTTCCTGTTTGGTACGCGCTCAATTATGATCTATCGGGTGCTGTTCGTACTGGCCATCCCCCTGGGTGCTATCGCTCAACTGGGCTTTATCTGGCTCATGGCGGATACCTTCAACGCTATGATGGCGATCCCGAACCTGATTGCCTTGGCACTGCTTTCGCCGGTAGTCTTTAAACTAACCAAGGACTATTTCGACGGTAAAGACGTACTGCCGGGTGAAGAGCTGGATCACGACCAATAATATCCGCAGCGCGTAAAAGGCGCTGTAGGTGAAGACAAAACGTGAATGACAGTAGAGTCGGGAAGACACTTAAGCAGTGGCTTCCCGTCTCTTTTTTAAGTCAAGCATTTATCAGTGAATAATTTTTAAGTGAGGAATGCCCCCATGTCCGAATTAAAGCAAACACCGCTGCACGCGCTACACCTCAAACTAGGTGCCAAGATGGTGCCGTTTGCGGGCTACGATATGCCGGTGCAGTACCCGCCGGGGGTCAAAAAAGAGCATGAGCACACCCGTCAAAAGTGCGGGCTGTTCGATGTCTCCCATATGGGGCAGATTAGTGTTTCGGGTGACAACGCTGCCGAGGCCTTGGAAACCCTGATACCTGCGGATTTGGTAGGGCTTGAAGTGGGCGCGCAGCGTTACGGGCTTTTCACCAGCAACGAAGGCGGCATTATCGATGACCTGATGGTGGTCAACGCAGGTGATCATTTCTATTTAGTCGTGAACGCAGCTTGTAAAGATCAAGACCTGGCTCACCTGCGCCTCAATTTGGCATCGACCCATACCGTCGAGCCCCTGGATCGGGGGTTGCTGGCGCTTCAGGGGCCCCAGGCACGGGATGTTATGCAGCGGCTTTGCCCGGAAGCCTGTGAACTTGTGTTTATGCAGCATGGCCGCTTCACCATTGCCGGTCATGAAGTGTGGGTGAGCCGCAGCGGCTATACCGGTGAAGATGGTTTTGAAATTTCCGTCGCCGCCGATGCTTGCGAAGCCTTCGCTGAGCAACTGCTAGCTGAGCCCGAAGTCGAAGCGATTGGCCTGGGAGCGCGGGACTCGCTGCGTTTGGAAGCGGGTTTATGCCTCTATGGTCACGATATGGACGAGCAAACTACCCCGGTAGAAGCTGGGCTGATCTGGGCCATTGGCAAGCCGCGTCGCCGTAGTGGCGAGCGTGCCGGTGGTTTTCCGGGCGCTGACGTGATTCTGCATCAGATCGAGGCCAAAGATCACACCCGCAAGCGAGTTGGGCTGTTAGCTGAAGGCCGTGCACCGGTGCGTGAGGGTGCGCAGCTGCTGGATGAGGCGGGCAATGAGATTGGGGTGGTGACCTCCGGTAGTTTTGGCCCAAGTGTTGGTAAACCGGTGGCGATGGGTTATGTCACTCGTGAACTGGAAACGCCGCAAAGTGCCGTGTTCGCGCTAGTACGCGGTAAGCAGCTACCCATGGTGGTAACCCCCATGCCGTTTGTAAAACCAGGTTACTATCGCGGTTAAAAGCGCGCCCATCTACCCACGGCCCCTCCTTAGCTAGGGGCCGTTGCTTTATAAAGGGCAGTAATGCGAAAGACGGTATTACCAAGCGAGTGTTTTAGCGCAGCACCTGCTTGGGATCGATGGGTTTGCCGCCTTGGCGTAAATCAAAGAGTAGATCATAGCGCTGGGTGGCACTGCTTTGACCTACCTCACAAAGCGGGTCTCCCGCGCTAACCTGTTTGCCTACCTCGACCAAAATACGCTCGCAAAGGGCGTATACGGTCTGGAGATTATCGGCATGGTGCACAATCACCACTTCACCTAGCTGGCGCATGCCGTCGGCAAAACGTACCTCCCCAGGGGCGACGGATTTAGCCTGGGCGCCAGCTTGAGTAGCCAGCAGCATGGGCTGCAGGGTGCCACGGCTGTCCGGCCCGAAGCGACGAACCACGCGATAATCATCCAGCGGCCAGGGCCAGCGCCTGGCTGAAGAGGGCAATGCCTGGCTAGTTGCGCTACTGGTGGGCGCCGCGGCAGGCTTGTTAGCGCTTGATGAGCCACTGCTACTCGCCGTGCGTTGCGATGAGCTGCGCGGCGTTGAACCGCCAAGGGGTAGGCTGACCACTTGGCCTATTCTTAAGCTTGTGGGGGAGGCGCTAGGGTTGGCGCTCTGGATGCGGCCACTGGTGGTGCCAAAATGTCGAGCGATGCTCGAAAACGTATCGCCGGGACGGATTTGGTAGCGGTAAGGGCCGCCGGAAGGGGCCCGTTCTTGTTGAGTGGGAATGAGCAGGCGCTGGCCAATTTCCAGGCGCCGCGCATCGACGCCAGGGTTAAAACGCTGCAAGCGTTCCAGCGGCACGTTAGCCCGAGCCGCCAGTTTACCCAGTGTGTCGCCACGCTGTACTTGCACCCAGTCGCCACTGATCTGGCTGGCGCTTGGGGCGGCCGCTCGCTGGGTTGGCGATGGGGGAGCGCTGGAGCAGCCGGTCATTAGTGCCGCTAACAGCCAGACGGTAAGCCAACCCGCTAGTCGTGATCGGTTCGGCTGTCCAGCATGCCATCTTTTTCCAACCAGAGTGCATTGATCCATGTGTGGAAGCGTTCCTTATGCTGCTTTTCTTCGTGGTTATCTGATGCGTACATCCACTCAGGAATGCTGAGTTGCCTTGCCTGTAAGGTGACGGGCGCCTCCTTGCCGCATAAAAAGCCCCAAAACGTCGGCGAGGGGTTGGCGTAGCTGATCGTCACATCCAGGATACCATCCAATTGGTTGCCTAACAGGCTAAGTACCTGGGCAATGCCGCCCGCTTTGGGGCGTAATAAATGACGGTAGGGGCTCTGCTGGGCATCGCGTTTGGCAACTGAGAAGCGGGTACCCTCGACAAAATTAAAAATCGCAATGGGCGAGAGACGTGCCTGATGACACATACGCTCAGTAGCGGCTCGATCAATGGTGGCCAGTTTAGGGTTTTTAGCCACTTGCTCGCGGGTAAAGCGGCGCATAAAAGGGAACTCTAGTGCCCAAAAAGCCAACCCTACGATGGGAATCCAGATTAATTGACGCTTTAGGAAAAAGCGTGGCATGGGGATACGCCGATGCAGCGCCATCAATAGCATAAAAATATCAGTCCAGCTGCGGTGGTTGGAGATCACCAGCCACCACTGCTGCGGGCTCAAATTATCGGGTACGCTTGCGTGTAGCACGGGTTTAAGCCAGTGCCGCATCCACCAGAGGTTTACACCTATCCAGTTTAACGCGACGCCATTCAGTCCCTGAAGTACTAACTGTTGCAGCCGTTGCCCTGGGGCGATGACTTTAAGCAGCGTCAGCAGAATGAGAGGTACGCCCCAGAACAGCGTGTTGAGCGTTAGCAGCAGTGCGCTAACCAGCCCTTTAAAAATAGGCATACCGCGTTTCCTTACCGTCAGACCAATAACGTAATACTGAATGCTAAATGATCCTAGCCACGCTGCCCAGCAGAAACCTAGTGCATCATCTCAGTCATGGGCTAGTCGATAGACAGTGAAGGTGCTTGAACGGTCTTAAGGAGGACGGTGCGCAGTGCATGGGCGGCTACGGAGAGCTCTTGGTGGGTCAAAATGCCGACTCGGCAGGAAATGGCGGGCGCAGTCAGCGGGATACAGCGGGCACCCAATTCATGCATTTGACGAATGCACATGGAAGGCACAGCGCTGACGCCCAGACCGTCGGCGACCATTCTTCCCACCGTAGAGAGCTGGTGGCTTTCAAAGGCCACTGTGAGCTCCGTATCCTGTTTGCTCAGCTCCTGTTCCAATATACGACGTACCATGGAGGGGCGCTGAAGAGTAATAAAGTCGTGGCTTAGCAGCGTCGACCAGGCGAGTTGAGTGGTCTGGGTTAACGGAGAGTCAGCCGGTACGACAGCCACAAAATGGTCTTCAAACAGCGGTGTAAACAACAGGCTGCCGGCCCCTTCAGGGGACAAAGCGATCCCCATCTCTACCTGGCGGGAGCGCACCATGGCGGTGACCTCCTCATTGATGACATCGTGAACGGTAATGTTGATCTTGGGGTGCTGCTGGCGAAATTTAACCAGCGCCGCAGGGAGTAAGCTACAGGCAAAGGCGGGCATCGCCGCGACGCTGAGCCGTCCCAGTTGAAGAGTGAAGCGTTGGCGCAAACGCTCCTCGGTATTGTCCCATTGAGCCAGCAGATGTTTGGCTAGCGGTAGCAGCGACTCGCCTTCTGGGGTTAATCTGACGCTACGGGTGCTGCGAATGAGTAGTTTACCCCCAAGGGACTCCTCCAGGCCTTTAATCGCCAGACTTAGCGCCGGTTGAGATAAATGCAGTCGCTCGCAGGCTTGGGTAAAGCTGAGGGTTTGGGCGACCGCCAGGAAGGCGCGAAGCTGTTTGACGGTCATAAAACACCTTTTATAAGTTTTAAAAATAAATTAATAAGAAAAACAAACTTAACAAATATATCATCTCGCACAACACTGGCACTATCGTAAGCTTCAATGCGCGAATTTTTGACAATACTCATCTACGATAATACTGATCAACAACAATGTGAGGCACAACAATGGCAGGATTCGATAAGCGGGTAGCTTCCTACGAAGAGGCAATGGAAGGCATCGAGAGCGGCATGACCGTCATTGCCGGTGGCTTCGGGCTCTGCGGTATTCCCGAAAACCTGATTGCCGAAATCAAGCGCCGCGGCGTCAATGACCTCACCGTGGTTTCCAATAACTGTGGCGTGGACGGTTTTGGTCTGGGGATCCTGCTTGAAGACCGCCAAATCAGTAAAATTCTAGCCTCTTACGTAGGCGAAAATGCCTTGTTCGAGAAGCAAATGCTTAACGATGAGATTGAGGTAGTGTTAACGCCCCAAGGCACATTGGCGGAAAAAATGCGCGCAGGCGGCGCTGGCATTCCCGCTTTCTATACGGCGACTGGCTACGGCACGCCGATTGGTGAGGGTAAAGAGGTTCGCGAGTTTAATGGCCGTCACTGTATTTTGGAAGAAGCTATCGTCGGTGATTTTGCCATTGTGAAAGGCTGGAAGGCAGATCGCTATGGCAACGTGATGTATCGCCATACGGCGCAAAACTTTAACCCCATGGCTGCCACGGCGGGGAAAATCACCGTGGTGGAAGTTGAAGAAATCGTTGAGCCGGGTGAGCTTGAGCCTAGCCAGATCCATACCCCGGGGATTTATGTGGATCGGATTATTCAGGGCACGTTTGAAAAGCGGATCGAGAAACGCACGGTGCGCAGCTAACGCGCCACGCCTTCAAACGTAACACTTGCTTATCATTTAACGATTCAACAAGAGGAAGTCACCATGGCTTTAACACGAGAACAGATGGCTCAGCGTGTCGCCCGCGAACTTCAAGATGGTTTTTACGTCAACTTGGGCATTGGTATTCCTACCCTGGTTGCCAACTACATTCCGGATGGCATCGATGTCATGCTGCAATCCGAGAACGGACTGCTTGGGATGGGCCGCTACCCCACCGAGGACGAGCTCGATGCAGACATGATCAATGCGGGTAAAGAGACGGTGACGGTTCGCCCAGGCGCGGCGATTTTTTCTTCCGCAGAATCGTTTGCGATGATTCGTGGCGGTCACGTGGATCTTACTGTGCTGGGTGCTTTTGAGGTGGATCAGCAAGGCAACATCGCTTCATGGATGATTCCTGGAAAGTTGATCAAAGGAATGGGCGGGGCCATGGATCTGGTTGCCGGTGCCGAAAACATCATTTGCACCATGACCCACGCCTCTAAGCATGGCGAATCCAAGCTGCTGGAAAAATGCGAACTCCCGTTAACTGGCGCAGGCTGCATTAATCGTGTGTTGACGGATCTCGCTTACCTTGAAATCAAAGACGGTGCCTTTATCCTCAAGGAGCGTGCACCGGGTGTAAGCGTTGAGGAGATCATCGAGAAGACGGCGGGCAAGTTGATTGTGCCTGACCATGTTCCTGAAATGACGTTTGATGCCGAATAAGCACCTCGCCTGTTAGCCAGAAGGTGAAGCAGGTGACTCATTGAGGCGCTAGCACTGTTGCCGTTAGCGCCTTATGCCATTTCACAACGTGTATGGTGGGGCAGTAGTACATCGGCAATACGCTCGTGGTTATCCTCAACGTGCTTTTGGACTAACGCCAGACCGCCTAAACAGAGGCGATGCTCATCGCCTTCGGCGAAAACAGTTTTTTGCGGCGTGGTGGGATAGAAGCGATGATCCAACAGCGAAGACACCGTGAAGACGCCGTTTTGTTGTCCTTGCAGACTTGGCATCCCCACCTCGGTGAGGCGTTGATCCAAAACTGTCAAAGGCTCACCAAGCTGACCGCAATCAAAGCCAGCGTGGTGCAAGCGTGGGCCCATCACCGCTATCCAGGCAGCCAAGGGGTGCGCTTGCTGTAGCTGCTGATAGAGCGCCCAGCTAGGCATCGGCCAAGGGCGACCGCGGCAGAGTAAATTATGGCCTTTGCAATCCTGAGGATGGGACTGTTGCACTAACCCTTCAATGGCTTCTCGTGGCGCCTTGGACAGTGTGCCTATTTGCAATTCTGCTAGCACTAGCCAACTGCTGCCGTCGCTCGGGGCGAGCAGTTGCACTAACAGTCCTTTATCGGCCATGGCGTAGTGACCCATCGGGCGATAGCCCATATGGGCTAAGTTGCCGGTAAGCGCGGCAGCGGTAAAAGGGCCGTAATTGAGTGTAACTAGCGTTAAATACTCGGCTGCGGTTGATAGCGGCCACAGCCTGAGAGCGCCGATATCGGGATGGGTATGAACATAGTCAAGCCACAGCTGCTGAACGAACTCCTGACGCTGCATGGTGAACTCCTTGCCTAAAGTGGCACACCTAGCGTGAGCCATTAAATAACTGCTTATTATAGGCAAGCGAGGTAAGCAAGGGTTCAACGGGTATTAACGACTGGTTAAACGGCAAGCAACTGCTGGTCGCGGACAAACTGATCAAATTCAGTAAAGCCGCCCACATGGGCTTGATCGACAAATACCTGCGGGACAGTGTGAATGGGTTTACCTGCCGTTTTGGCGATATCTTCTTTAGTGACGCCTTCGGAAGGCATGTCTACATAACGATATCCCTCAATTTTACCGACCTTTTCCAAGTGCTCGGCAAGCTGTTTTGCGCGCACACAGAAGGGACATGACATCCGACCAAAAATAACCACAAACATAGAGGGCGCTCCATTACGATAAGCAGAGTAAGTTACCAGGTAGTTAGTAACTGAAGGTTAAATAGCCGTTGGCTAAACGATAAATTAGCGCCCATTGTGGCTGAGCAGAGCACGTTTCGCCAATAGCAGCTCGCTACACGGATCATTAATACCGGTTATCAGTTGGAAAAAATGAATAAGCCTATGCAAACGCTCACCGCTGACGAATACACCTTCCTTGCTGAACTGGCGAAGGCGTACCGAGATGTGCACTTGCCATCCATTAAACAAAAAAGTGACTGGAACCCGCATTTAGGGGTTGATGCGCTATGCTTTCAGCATCATGGCGCTGAGCACATGGTGGGGGCGTTGATTACGCCCTGTGAGCTTTGGCTGGTCGCGGTGCCTGACCGGAATCAGCTTACTGCGCCTTTGGCGGATATCCTGACGCTCTCACTTCCATCAGGCGCATACCAATTATCCTTTGAGCACCTGCCGGGCGGCTATGAATTCTACAAGCGCGCCATTTTGCATGAGTTGGGTGAGCTGGAGAGCATGCAGGAGGCCGCAAGGCTGGCGCAGCAAATGATGTCGCGTTTAATGCAACCCGCAGCAGAGTCCAGCGCCTAGACCCGGATAGCTATACTGACACTGTTTAAATTGATAGTGCGTACCATCCACGTAGTGAAAAAGGAAATAGCCTATGACTTCCCAAGCCGTTACAACGCCGCGAGTTGCGCTGGTAACCGGTACTAGCAGCGGCATCGGCGCCGCTGTGGTTAAGCACTTTTGCGAATTAGGACATCAAGTGCTTGCCGTCGATTTTAATCCGTCGGGTAAGGCAGTCGCTGAAAAAGCCGGTGCTGCTTTCTTTGAAGCAGATCTAACCGACCCCAATGCCTGCCGTGCGGCGGTGGCAGATGCGGTTAAGCGCTTTGGCGGTGTGGATATATTGGTCAATAATGCTGGCATTCAGCACGTTGCGTCGATTGAGACCTTTCCCGAAGAGAAGTGGCGTCAGATTATGGATCTGATGCTGACGGCGCCTTTCTTGCTCACACAGGCCGCGTGGCCGCATATGCGTGAAAAGGGCTGGGGCCGCATCGTAAACGTGGCCTCGATACACGCTCAGGTGGCTTCACCGGGTAAGGCAGCGTACATCAGCGCCAAACACGGCATGATTGGTTTGACCAAGACAGCGGCGCTAGAGGGCGGCGAACAAGGCATCACTGCTAATGCGGTATGTCCTGCCTATGTAAAAACTCCGCTCGTGGACAATCAAATCGCCGACCAGGCCAAATTGCACGGTATGGACGAACAGGAAGTCATCGAAAAAGTCATGCTCAAACAGGCGGCCATCAAGCGCCTGATCGAGCCTGAAGAGGTGGCGCAATTAGTCGCTTACCTGGCATCCGACGCAGCCGGTGCCGTGACTGGCTCAAGCTTTAATATCGATTTAGGCTGGACGGCGCATTAATTAATCAGTTTGGCCCCGCCAGTGGCCGTTGGCGGGGTGCTTGTGCCTTGTTGCAGGCTTTAACGCCGTACCGGGCGTTTTTGTAATTTGCGCTGCAGGGTGCGGCGATGCATGCCTAGTGCCCGTGCGGTTGCGGATATATTGCCGTCGTGCTCCTGCAGCACTTTCTGAATATGCTCCCAGGTGATGCGGTTTATCGATGGCGGATTGTCAGCAAGCTCAATATCCGGGTCGCCGCTCTGGCGCTCAAACGCGGTTAATACATCGTCGGCATCCACCGGTTTACACAGGTAATTAACTGCGCCGAGTTTAATCGCCTCCACAGCGGTGGCGATGCTGGAGTAGCCGGTCAGCACCACAATGCGACACTGGGGGACGGTAGCAAGCAGCTCGGGAAGCAGTTTTAAGCCTGAACTGTTTTCCAGTTTTAAATCAAGGGTCGCCATAGTAGGTGAATGCTGCGCGGCCATGGTTAGGGCCTGCTCGGCATCGTGGGCAACGATAACGTCGTAACCGCGGCGCGTTAGCGCACGGTTCAGCACATGACAAAACATTTCATCGTCATCAATGATCAGCAGGCGTTGCTCTCGCGTTTGCATGTTGTCCTCAATCCATTACTGGCGGTGCTTGGGGCGGGGGCGATTAATTTGGTGCTGCGCAGCGAGGCAGCGTCACTTCCGTTAGCGTACCCCCCTCCGGATGATTATACAGGCTTACGCCGCCACCAAAGCGATTGATGGTGGCATGGGTTAAAAACAAACCGATACCCATGCCTTTGCTTTTAGTTGAAATAAACGTCTCACCCAGCTGGTCGGCAATCGACATGGCGACACCTGGGCCATGATCACGAATATCGATCACCACGCTCTCACTTTGCCAGTCTAAGCGTATAGCAATGTGCTCAGGGTTGGCGTCAGCGGCGTTATTGAGCAAATTGGTCAATGCTTGGTCGAGCGTGGCATCGACGGCCAGCCAAGGCCTACCGCGTTTTTCTGCCACATCGAACTGATGGCTTACATCAGGACGAAGCACCAACCAGCGCTGAACAACACCCGCTAACCACACTTCGGCGTCGAGCACTTCGGGTTCTGCCATACGGCGCCGGTCAGCGTTGGAGACCAAATTTTGTAGACGTGATTTGCATACGTCTACCTGCTGGCGCAGTAAGTTAATGTCCTGATCAAGCGTCGAATCGGGGAGGGCATCGGCCTGCATCTCTTTGAGGAGGACTGCCATGGTAGAGAGTGGTGTGCCCAGTTCGTGGGCAGTGCCCGCAGCCTGGGTTGCGACCGCCAACACCTGCTCATTGCGCAGGGCCGCTTCCCGAGTGCGGGAGAGTGCCTGATCACGGCTGCGCAGGGCATGAGCCATTTTATAGATAAAAAATGTCACCAGGCCAGCAGAGAGGCCAAAGTTAAGCCACATGCCTAGTATATGCAGGCTCAAAGGGCTATCACTATTAATGTGACCCAACTGGGGGATGGGGTAGTAAGAGAACATTAAAAAGGTGTAGCCCGCCATGGAGCAGGCGGCAATAATCCAGGCGTGGCGCCAGGGCAGGGTGGCGGCGGCGATGGTGACCGGCACCAGGTAGTAAGTAATAAAAGGGTTGGTGGAACCGCCCGAGAAATAGAACAGCAGCGTTAAGCCGGTAATATCGGCGAGCAGATGCAGCAGATACTCTAGATGCGTCACTGCACGTGGCCGCCCTAGCCGCCACCAGGTGGCGATATTGAGTACGCCCATGGAAATGACCACGCTCACCACGGCGGTCACCGGTAAGTCAAAGGCCAGCAGCTCAACACCGACAACAATGGCCAATAAAAAACCGGTCCAGGTGATGCCGCGCACAATAGTCAGCCGCACCAGGTTGCGGTTGGGCGTAGAAAGCGGAAGGGGTAAGGCAGTTTGCATGTCGGGCTTATTTGGTCTTGGCTTTAAAGCCATGAATGATAAATTTTATCAGCAGGGTCATGACGTAGGTGGTCCAGCCTGCCGATGCCAATATATTAAACAGCAACATTTTAGGCGGCAGCCAGGCGCTACCCAGTAAAGCTTCAAGCATGATGTGGAAGAACATGGCCAGCAGCAGCGGCAGGGCCAGGGTGTGGATCCACATATCGGTGCGCCGCTTGCGAATATGGTAGCGGCGTAGCAAATAACGCAGTGGCCGATGGGCCCAGCAAAAAACCACCAGGGCCCCAATCACCAGTAAGCTAGCGAGAGTGGGTTCTGTGCTGCCGATATGAACGGAGAGTGAAATCGACCAAGCAAGGCTTAGCCACATCAATCCTTCCAGGCTGGCAATAATATCCGCATAGCGGCGCACGTTCTGCATAAACAACTAAATCCTTAGCGTCAAAAAACTAACTTTTAATAAACGACTGTTCAAAACTCGCCGTTAGATCTGATCTTAAAAGAACCATGGCTTAACAACAGCGTTGCCATAATACGATACTTGGGCTGGGGTGTGGGCGCTTGAGGAGCGGATTTATCCCATCGCGCAATTGCGTATACTGTACACGGCGTATTTTACCCGATTTAACATCATTACAGGACTTGCCGTGGACACTGTGACATTGACCCGCCCCGACGATTGGCACCTTCACTTGCGCGACGATGAGGCGCTCAAAGCGGTAGTAGGCCATACCGCCGCGCAAATGGGGCGGGCGATCATTATGCCCAATCTTACCCCGCCAGTTACCACAACGGCCCAGGCGCTTGAGTATCGTCAGCGTATTCTCAATGCCCTGCCAGTGGGTAGTACCTTCGAACCCCTGATGGTGCTCTATCTCACCGATACAACCCCACCGGAAGAGATCGAACGCGCGGCTCAAAGTGGCATTGTTAACGCCGTGAAGCTTTACCCTGCGGGTGCGACGACTAACTCCGACTCTGGCGTGACCGATTTGGCCCATTGCGACGCAACTATCGAAATGATGGCTAAGGTTGGCATGCCACTTTTGGTGCACGGTGAAGTCACCCATGCTGAGATCGATATTTTTGATCGCGAAGCGGTATTCATTGAAACAGTGCTAAAACCGCTGCTGGATCGCCATCCAGCGCTGAAAGTCGTGTGTGAGCATATCACCACCCAACAAGCCGCTGAGTTTGTTGCCCAGGCGCCGGATAACGTAGCCGCGACCATTACCGCCCATCATCTGTTGTTTAACCGCAATAAGATGCTGGTGGGAGGTATTCGTCCTCACTACTACTGCCTACCCATCCTAAAGCGCGAGCAGCATCGCCAAGCGCTGCTTAAAGCGGCCACTAGCGGTAGTCATAAGTTCTTTTTGGGCACCGATAGTGCACCTCACTCCCAGGGCGCTAAAGAGTCAAGTTGCGGCTGTGCCGGTGCCTATACCGCCCCCGCGGCCATTGAGCTTTACGCCACTGCCTTCGATGAAATGGATGCCTTGGACAAGCTGGAAGCCTTCGCCAGCCTTAACGGGCCGCGTTTTTATGGCCTATTGCCCAACCCGGATACCATTACGCTTGAACGACGCGAGTGGACGCTGCCGGAGAGTTACCCTTATGCCCAAGGAGAGAAAATTATCCCCTTGCTGGCGGGTGAGGCGCTGAGCTGGGCGGTTAGTTCTTAACAAGCTGGTTCTTAACAAGCTAGGTCTTAACAAGTGCCGTCGACGCTATAACGGTCGACGGCATCAAACGCTTAGCAGGCCCTGCTAGCCTGGATATTGCATAAGACATGAAAAAGGCGGCTGAAAATCGGTTATAATTCAAGCTCCTACACAAGAACCAACCGCCTCAGCCGCCATGACAAAATGTACCACGCCGTCCGCTTCCTTTCCACGCTGCAAAGGCCGTCAGGTCATCGCCCGTTTCGATGGCGGTGATCTCACTTCCGACGGCGGTATCCTGCTGCTGCGGCAGCTCGATCGCGAGATGGGCCTGACCCGCGCCGTCGCTCGCCGGCTCAGCGACGAGCGCGACGCTCAGCGCTGCCTGCATCGCACCGAAACCCTGGTCCGGCAGCGCGTGTTCGGCCTGGCGCTGGGCTATGAGGATCTCAATGACCACCAGGCCCTGCGTCACGATATCGCCCTGCAGACCGCCGTCGATACCGATGGCGTGCTGGCCAGTCAGTCCACCTTGTGCCGCTTCGAGCAGCAAGCCGACCGGGACTGGGCGATCACCATCCACGAAGAGATGATCGAGCAGTTCATCCGCTCGTTCCGGCGGCCACCCAAGAAACCGCTCTACCTCGACTTCGATGCCACCGACGATCGGGTGCATGGCCAGCAGCTCGGGCGGCACTTCAACGGCTACTACAACCACTACATCTTCCTGCCGCTGTTCGTATTCTGTGGCGACCAGCTGCTGGTCAGCTATCTGCGTCCGGCCTCGCTGGATGCCGCTCACCACGCCGGTGCCATCCTCGCCCTGTTGGTCCGGCGGCTGCGCCAGGCGTGGCCTGAGGTGAAGATCGTCTTCCGAGGCGACAGCGGCTTCTGCCGTCCACTGATCCTCAACTGGTGTGACCGCCACGGCGTCGATTACATCATCGGCCTCGCCGGCAACAAGCGCTTGGCCAAGCTGGCTCTGAACATCGACTACGCGTCGGCCATCCGCTTCGAGAAGACCTGGGAGAAGGAGCGTGTCTTCGGCTTCATCGAGTACGCTGCCAAGAGCTGGAAGGAGCGTCGACGAAAGGTCATCGTCAAGTCCGAGACCAGCCGGCGTGGCTTCAACACCCGCTATGTGGTCACCAGCCTGCGCGGCTGCAGCGCCGAGTGGCTCTATGACCACCGCTACTGTGCTCGGGGCGAGATGGAGAACCGTATCAAGGAGCAGCAGTTCCTGTTCTCCGACCGCACCAGCTGCCACGAATGGTGGCCCAACCAGTACCGACTGCTGCTGTCGGGGTTGGCCTACCTGCTGCTGGAGCGGCTGCGCCGGGTCTACCTCAAGCGCACCGCCTTCGCCCAGGCCCAGGTCAACACCCTCCGCCTGAAGCTGCTGAAGATCGGCGCTGTCATCACCCGCAACACGCGCACGATTCGGCTGATGTTGAGCAGCCAGTACCCGGAGCAGGACCTCTTCCTGAAGCTGGCCAGCAAGCTGGTGCCGGGATAGCGCCGCGGCGTGCTGTCCCCGGCACAGAAAACACATGGGGGTAGGGGGAAATGCGCCTTGAGCTCAGGAAATTGATCAATATATAGCCAACTTCCAGCTCTGGGCGGCATCATCGCCACCAAACCTGGCATTTGGGTGCTGCTGACCAACCCGATGCAACATCCGGGCTAGGCGTTGCCAAGTTGCTTAAGCATTTGATCAACCATGCGCGATGAGTGGTCGGCTGCCACTTCCAGAAACTCATCGAAGGAGAGGTGGTTGTCGCCGCTGCCGGGAATATCAGAGAGCGCTCGGATCACCACAAAAGGGCATTGGTATAGGTGGCACGTTTGAGCAATGGCGGCGCCTTCCATCTCTACTGCAAGCATGCTGGGGAACTGGGCGCGGGTAGCGTCTACCCGGGCAGGGTCAGCCATAAAGGCGTCACCTGTGGCGATCAAACCTTCACGCACCTGGACCTCACCTAACGAGGCGATGGCGTTACGCGCCACCTCTCGCAGTGATGTGTCCGCTAAATAAGCAGCGGGCATGCCTGGTACTTGGCCTATCTCGTAGCCAAATACTACGGCGTCAACGTCATGATGACGTACTTCGTCTGAAATAATCACATCGCCAATGGCTAAATCTGCGGCAAAGCCACCGGCGGATCCGGTGTTGATTATGGCGTCGGGCTGATGGCGCTCTAATAAAATAGCGGTGCCTACCGCGGCGTTGACTTTGCCAATCCCCGACTGCAGTACGATGATCTCAAGGCCGTAACGCGTGCCGGTATGAAATACAAAACCAGCGTGCTCATATCGCTGGGGGTTATCCAGCTGGCCCACCAACGTGCTTACTTCCTGCGCCATTGCGCCAATAATACCAATACGCTTCACTGCGCCATGCTCCTGCATAAAAGGGTAATGTTGTTTAATTTAGGCGTGCTCTAAGAGAGCTAAATCGTGCTGCTCAGCGGCTTCAAGGGTATTTTCCAGCAGCGTTGCAACGGTCATTGGCCCAACGCCTCCGGGGACGGGGGTGATAAAGCTAGCGCGTTCGGCGGCGGCTGCAAAATCAAGATCGCCTTTAAGCGTGCCATCGTTCTGGCGGTTAATACCCACGTCGATCACGATAGCGCCGGGCTTAATCCACTCGCCGTTGACAACACCCTGTTTGCCGACAGCCACGACTAAAATGTCGGCGCGGCTTACGTGCTCTTTGAGGTTCTGCGTAAAGCGATGACAAACGGTGGTCGTACAACCCGCTAGCATTAGTTCTAGCGCCATCGGGCGGCCGACGATGTTAGAAGCGCCCACCACGGTGGCGTCTAAGCCGCGTAGCTCAATATCACTCTGTGCCAGTAGGGTCATTATTCCTTTCGGCGTGCAGGGGCGCAGGGCGGGCATACGCTGGGCTAAGCGACCAATGTTGTAGGGGTGGAAACCATCGATATCTTTGCCCGGAAGAATACGCTCTAAAATTGGCCCAGCATCGAGATGCTTGGGTAGCGGCAGTTGAACCAGGATGCCATCCACGGCTGGGTCGCTGTTCAGTTCGTCAACCAGGGTTTCCAACTCATGCTGTGAGGTTGTAGCGGGCAGAGCATGCTGAAAGGAGATAATGCCTGCTTGCTCGCAGGCGCGGTGCTTATTACTCACATACACATGAGAGGCGGGATCGTCCCCGACCACAACCACGGCTAGTCCCGGTGCCCGCCCGCCTGCTTGACGGCGTGCAGCGATCTTTTCGGCAACCTGTTGGCGGACTGTAGCAGCGATGGCTTTGCCATCGATTAGTTGGGCGGTCATGTAATGGAATCCCTGTGGATGTTAAAAATGGCCTAGGCATTAAAGCGCTCATGCAGCAGCGCTTTAAAGACTGTAATTTTCGCACGCTGGGGCATCCAGGCAAAGCGCCTTCACTAACAATCACTTTAATGGTTGACTTTAAAATTAAAAATAGTAATATATGCCTCGCTTGAGACGGGCAGCACGGTAGCGTCTAAGGTGATGAAAATCGGGATGTAGCGCAGTCTGGTAGCGCGCCTGCTTTGGGAGCAGGATGTCGGGGGTTCGAATCCCTCCATCCCGACCAATCACTTAGCATGAAAGGTAGTAGTTTGCTTTTCCAAGCTGCAGTTGTGGTCTAGTGCTCATCGGTATTCGTTTGTAATGAATACTATATGTGCGCCCATAGCTCAACCGGATAGAGCAACGGCCTTCTAAGCCGTAGGTTGCGGGTTCGATTCCTGCTGGGCGTGCCACCTAATTCAGTGGTAACAACCTGTCAGAATCATATCTTCAAGCGCATACTATTTGTTCTACGTAAGATTGTCTTTGGTGGGTGTAGCTCAGGGGTAGAGCCCCGGATTGTGACTCCGGTGGTCGTGGGTTCAAATCCCATCATCCACCCCAGTGACAATATTTGCGTTTCCAGTTTTTAGATTTGTACGAAAATGCGGCGAGAGCAGGCAGTTTTCGACAAAGCTCAGGTTGTGGTGGGTGTAGCTCAGTGGTAGAGCCCCGGATTGTGACTCCGGTGGTCGTGGGTTCAAGTCCCATCATCCACCCCATTACCCCAGTATATATTGCTTCTACTATCTTCCATTTCTTTTAGTTAATTCCTTTTTTAGAGACTATGCCCTTAACTGGGATTTCTGTGTTTCTGGCTTTTAGGATCCTCTCGTTGTAGCTAACGCGGCATCACCTTAATGCGGTTACCCGCCATATGGGTGAGCGGCTCAGGCCTGCCAAGCAAATACCCCTGTGCGTAGTTGATGCCCATGTGGTGCAAAATATCCAGCGTTGCCTGGGTTTCCACAAATTCAGCAATGGTTTCAATTCCTAACGCCTTGCCGACGGCATGAATCGCCTCAACCATCGCTCGGTCAATCGGATCCTGATGCACATTGCGGATAAAATTACCGTCAATTTTCAAGTAATCGACGGGCAACTGCTTCAGATAACTAAAAGAGGAGAGGCCGGTGCCAAAGTCATCCAGCGCAAAGCGGCAGCCGTACTCTTTAAGGGTGACAATTAGTTCACTCACGCTTGAGAGTTGGGCAATGGCGGTGCTCTCGGTAATTTCAAAACAGAGCGTGCCGTGGGGCAGGCCTGCCATGGCTACCTGAGTAATAAGGTCGTGACAAAAATCCGCATCGGAAAGCGACGCGCCTGAAAGGTTGATCCCCCATAAACTGTGAGCTGGCAGCGTCGCGTGGCGGTTTTGATCCCCTAGCCAGGCTAGGGTGTTACGAATCACCCAACGGTCAATGCGCACCATAAAGTGATAACGCTCGGCAGCGGGTAGAAAGCTACCAGGCGCGATGATCTCTCCATGCTCTTCAAGCCGCAGCAGAATTTCCCGGTAGCCAGGGCCAGCGGCGCAAATGGCTGCAATGGGCTGGGCGAAAAGACGGAAGGTGTCGTTATCCAAGCCATTTTGTAAGCGTTGCACCCACTGGAGTTCGCCGTGTTTTTCCAGTAATGCATGATCGTCAGGCTGATAGCAGTGGATGCGATTGCGGCCTGCCTCTTTCGCGGCGTAGCACGCAGCATCAGAGGCGTGGAGAGCCTGGCTCAACTGCATGGGCTGAGTGGCGTTGAGTTCAACCAAACCAATGCTAACGCCGATGCCAAAGGTATGGCCCTGCCAAGAAAAACGATACTGCTCAATATCGCAGCGAAGCGCTTCCGCAATCGTCAATGCTCGCTCTATACCGCAGTCGGGTAGCAACAAAGCGAATTCATCGCCTCCCAAGCGGGCGGCGATATCGCTGCTGCGCACATGGTTCTTCAGTTTTAACGCCACCTGTCGTAGCAGCTCGTCTCCAGCGAGATGGCCGCAGGTGTCATTGACGATTTTGAATTGATCGAGATCCAGGTAGCACAGCACATGGTGGCCATCGTCGCGATTAAGTATCGCGGTCAGTGCCGATTCGAAGGCGCGGCGGTTGAGCAGGTCGGTTAGGTTGTCATGACTGACCTGATAGCTCAGCTGTTCGGTCAGTTGGCGAGTGAGGCTAACATCCTGAAAAACAACCACTGCACCTAGGGTAATGCCGCTGCGCGAACGTATTGGTGAAGCGCTGTGTTGGATGGGGGTATGCGTGTGATCACGATTCACCAGTAGGCAGTGCTCGGTGGAGTGCACCGGCGTTAGTTGGGTGAGCACTTGCCGGGCTGGGTTGTTTAGCGGTTGACCACTGGCTTCCTCGAGTAATCGATACACCATGTAAATGGGTTTATCCATGGCCTCTTCGAGTGTCCATCCGGTCAAGCGCTTAGCTTCCGCATTGATAAACGTTACGTTGCCACTAGCGTCACAGGTAATAACGCCATCGCCGATCGATGCCAGGGTAGTGCGGGCAAGGTCGCGTTCACGGTTTAACTGCTCCTGCAGCTGTTTGCGCTCGGTAATGTCGCGCACCATGCCTGAGCGCTCTGACGCGGATCCGCTGGCGCCTTCGCTAACTTGTATTTCCAGGTAGCGCACCTGCATATCTGCGCCGCGGCGCTTAATTTCATGGCGTGCTCCGGGGCTGAGGGAGCGGGTCGGCAATAGCTGCGAGACAGGTTGGCCAATAATCTGTTTGGCCTCGACCTCGAAGAGTTGCTCCGCCCCAGGGTTAAGGCTGGTCAGAGTGCCGTCTGCCTGCCAGGTAATCACGCCATCACGGAGATTGCGCAGCATCACGCGGGTATGTCCAACGGCGCTTTCAAGGGCAGCCGTTACGCGATTATAGCTCGCCGCTATTTCGCCCACTTCGGTGAACGGGTCTGCCTCAATTCGCTGGCGCATATCACCCTGCTGTTCATGCTGGCGCATATGCTCAAGTAGTTGGTTCAACTCATTCTTGGCGCCATGCTCGGCGAGATTGAGGCCCATCTTTTCTGCTTCAGGTGAGACGCGCATGGGCAGGAAGCGTCGGGTGGTTCGGAATAGCAGCCAGGCGCTGCCAAAGCTCCAAACGCCGCACACCAAAACGCCGGTCAACTGAACGCCAAACTGAGCGGATCGAGACAAGCCGCTATCAAGCAGTGTTAAGTCAGCCACCCAGGGGAGTGCTAGCGTACCCCATACGCCTGCCACGAGGTGCGAAGGTATGGCGCTGACTGCATCATCAATGTGTTTACTTATCAGCCATTCGCTGGTCAGTACCATCAGTACGCCGCTAACCGCACCCAGCCCAAATGCCGCCGATAAGGAGATCACGTGCGCGCTGGCGGTGACGGCGACCAAGCCCGCAATGGCGCCATTAATCGCATACATAACGTCGGCGTAACGCCGAGTGCGTAGCCCCATCAGCATGCCCGAAAGGATGCCGCCGACGGCGCCCAAAACCGTATTGGCTATGATGCCGGGGATTTGCTCGGTAACGGCCAGGGTGCTGCCGCCGTTAAAACCAAACCAGCCTAAGATCATAAACAGCGCGCCCAGCATGGCCAGAGGCAGGTTGCCCGAAGGGAAAGCAGTGGGTGGTTTGCCATGGGTGAAACGGCCGCTGCGTGGGCCGATACAGAGTACCGCTGCCAGCGCGACCCAGCCGCCCACGCTATGCACAACAGTGGATCCCGCAAAGTCGACAAACCCAAGCGCCCCTAGCCAGCCTTCCGCGCCACCCAAAAGTCCGCCCCATGCCCAGTGACCAAAGACCGGATAGATAAGCAGAGCTATCCAGAGGGCCGTCCAGGTATAGGCTGCAAAGGGCATGCGTTCTGCCACCGCCCCCGACACAATGGTAGCGGCGGTAGCGCAGAACATTGCTTGGAAAATAAAAACGGTAATCACCCAGTGGCTGGAAGCTTCTAACTGCCAACCAAACAGTGCTGTGCCGATTAAGCCTTGGTAGGAGTCGCCAAACATGAGCCCAAAACCGACTAACCAAAAAACGCTGACGGCAATGGCAAAGTCCGCTACGTTTTTCATAGCGACGTTGATAGCGTTCTTGGTGCGCGTAGTGCCTGCTTCCAGGCAGAGAAAGCCTGCTTGCATCACAAATACCAGGGCTGCGGCCCAGAGCACCCAGAGTGTGTCAAGCAGTGGGCTATGCAAATCTAGCGTGGCAGGCATAGTGTTTTCCTTAGCAACTTTTGGTGCAAGTGCGCTTCTTTTTGGTGCTTTGATGGTTTTGCGCGGATGGGTGGGAAGCCGTTGCATTGGTGTTAACCGACTGCCATTCAGGTTTCCTAATAGGAACTAAGCAATTGTTATGCCGCTAATAGTGAAGTCATCCTTTTTAACGCCAATGGCAGCATTAATTGCTGATTTTTAGAATTAAAACAGCGTTTTCGACTATGTTAATACGTATGGATTGGTGATATTTTTCAATTAGTTATCGGTCTTCAATTGTGGTTCATAATTGCTAAAACGGGAGTGCATCATAATGGCGCGTCAAACGGTAGTTTTGGGAGCAGGCATGGTCGGCGTCAGCATTGCCTGGCATTTGCGCCAGCGTGGGCATGAGGTCACCTTGGTAGATCGCCTTCAGCCTGGCCGCGAAACCTCGTTTGGCAATGCGGGTATCATTCAGCGTGAAGCGGTTAGGCCTCACCCTTTCCCCCGCGACGTTAAAACGCTACTTAGCGTTTTACCTAACCGTCGGGTAGATATTCGTTACCGTCCTGCGGGTATGGTCAACGCTGCCTCCCCGCTATTGCGCTACTGGATGAACTCTGCGCCCAAGGCTTACCAAAAAATTGTGCCCGAATACGCCTCACTGATTCAGCTTTCGCTGAAAACCCACGGCCCGATGATTGACGCCGCAGGCGCCGAGCACTTGGTGCGCCGACAAGGGTGGCTTGAGCTTTATCGCACCCCTGAAAAACTCGCCGCACGGATAAAAGAGGCTGAAGAAGCGCGGCGCCTATATGGCGTACAGTTTGAGCAACTGGATAAGGCTGCACTTGAGGAGAAAGAGCCTTCGTTGAGTGACACCATTATCGGTGCGATTCACTGGCTAGACCCCTGGACGGTTGCTGACCCCGGGGGGTTGGTCGCGGCTTATGCCCAAGCGTTCAGCAATGATGGTGGGCGTATTTTGCAGGCGGATATCAAATCGGTTCAACAAATAGGTGACCGCTGGCAGGTTAATACCGCTGCCGAATCGTTAGAAGTAGATAACGTGGTTGTGGCGCTAGGGCCCTGGGCGGGAAGCTGGCTTAAAGAATTGGGCTATCACTTTCCTACCTTTGTAAAACGTGGCTACCACATGCATTACGCGCCTCAAGCGCCGGCCAGGCTAAATTTCTGGGTGATGGATGCAGAGGTCGGCTATTTATTAGCGCCGATGAACGCTGGGATCCGCTTGACCACCGGCGCGGAGTTGGATCGTCTGGATGCCCCCGCTGATGTCAATCAATTAGGCGCCGCCGAGAAAGTCGCGCGCGGGGTGTTCCCGCTTGGTGAACGCCGCGATGAAGCGCCTTGGAAAGGCGCAAGACCCTGTTTGCCGGATATGAAGCCCGTGATTGGGCCTGCGCCCAGGCATCCCGGGCTATGGCTTGCCTTTGGTCATGGCCATCAGGGGTTTACCCTTGGGCCAGCAACCGGTCATCTGCTGGCAGATATGATGGAAGGTCAGCCGACGGCTATTGATATGGCACCATTTCGCGCTGACAGGTTCTAGATAGCGCTATATTCATTAATGATCAGGTAAATTTAGCCGATAGTATTAGATGCTGGTACTAGTAATAGGGAACGATATTTTTGCGCGTGATCTAATGCTTTGCTAGTTTAAAGGTACATTACACACCATGAGGTGGATATATGGATGTAGGCATCAGCAGTTCAGTTAGCGCGTCGCTTTATATGAACCAAGCGCAGACTCCTGAGCAAGCGCAAATGCAGGTGTTTAGAGAAGCGCTAGATACTCAGGCGCAGCAAGTGACCGAAACCATGGCCTCTGCGGACACTGGCGCTCAGCCTGATTTGGCCAAAGAGGGCAATGTAGGTACGCAGGTTAATACCTACGCCTAGATAACAGTATTTAGTGACTAGCAGCGGACTTGTGCCGTTTAGTACGATAAAACGCTGACTTGGTCAGCGTTTTTTTTTATGGCCTTTTCAATGACGTCTTCAAGAGCGTCACGTTTGATGCCACCCGCGACAACAGCTGCCTCCAAGCGTTACAATTGGCGCAATAAACATTGCTCATTGCGCGGTGGCTAATTGGCGAAAACTGCTGATGGAGTGCTGCGCTGAGACCCTATATTTGAAGAGGCACAATGAAAGAGACACAGCTGGCCCACGAAGCAGGGCTTAGACGCACCTTTGCAATTATTTCCCACCCCGATGCTGGTAAAACCACGATTACCGAAAAAATGCTGCTGTTTGGCAACGCCATTCAGTTGGCCGGCTCGGTGAAGAGCAAGCGTAATGATCGCCACGCAACGTCCGATTGGATGAAGATGGAGCAGGAGCGGGGTATCTCGGTGACGACCTCGGTGATGCAGTTCCCCTACGGCGGCCGCATCGTCAATCTGCTGGATACGCCGGGTCACGAGGACTTCTCTGAAGATACCTACCGCACACTCACGGCTGTTGACTCTGCATTGATGGTGATCGACGGCGCCAAAGGCGTTGAGGATCGCACCATTAAGTTGATGGAAGTGTGTCGTCTTCGCACCACGCCGATTCTCACCTTCATCAATAAAATGGATCGCGATATCCGCGACCCCATTGAGGTAATGGATGAAGTTGAAACGGTACTCAATATCCAATGTGCGCCGATGACCTGGCCGATTGGCATGGGGCGCCACTTTAAGGGTGTTTACCACCTCTATAACGACGTGATTCATCTTTATACCCAGGGGCAGGGTAGCCGCATTCCCGAGGATAAGCGTATTGAGGGGTTGGATAGCCCCGAAGTAGATGCCGTGCTTGGGGAAGATCAGGCTGAAGAGCTGCGTATGGAGGTAGAGCTGGTGCGTGGCGCTTCCCATGAATTTGATCTGGAGGCTTATCGCCGGGGTGAGCTTTCTCCGGTCTATTTTGGTACCGCCATGGGCAACTTTGGGGTGCGTGAAATGATGGATGGCTTTGTCGAGTATGCGCCGCCGCCCCAGGCCCACGAAACCGATACTCGGGTAGTCACTTCCGATGATGATCGTTTCACCGGTTTCGTGTTTAAAATCCAGGCCAATATGGATCCCAATCACCGTGATCGCATCGCGTTTTTACGGGTCTGTTCAGGCAAGTACGAAAAGAACATGAAAATGCGCCATGTACGCATTGGTAAGGACATTAAAATTGCCGATGCGTTGACCTTTATGGCCTCAGACCGCTCTCAGGTGGAGGAAGCGTGGCCCGGCGATATTATCGGCCTGCACAATCACGGTACGATTCAGATCGGCGATACCTTTACCGTGGGTGAGGATATGCGCTTTACCGGCATACCCCACTTTGCCCCAGAGCTATTCAAGCGCGTGCGGCTTAAAGATCCACTTAAGATGAAGGCGCTACAAAAAGGCTTGCAGCAGCTTTCCGAAGAGGGCGCTACCCAGGTCTTTATGCCGATGGACAACAATGATCTGATCCTCGGCGCCGTGGGTACTCTCCAGTTCGATGTGGTCGCCCACCGCCTGAAAGAGGAGTATAAGGTCGACTGCTTGTACGAAGGCGTCAATGTGCAGACCGCCCGCTGGGTCTACTGTGAAGATGCTAAAAAGCTCGAAGAGTTTAAGCGTAAAGCCAGCGCCAACCTGGCGATTGATGGTGGCGGTTACCTCACCTATATTGCGCCTACACGGGTTAATCTGCAGATGACCCAGGAGCGCTGGCCGGACATTCGCTTCCAGCCTACCCGCGAACACTAAGTTTTAACTATCCAGGCATGCAAATGCTGATTGATGCCCACTGCCATCTCGATTTTACCCAGTTCGATGATGATCGGGCTGAGGTGTTTGGGGCTGCTAAGGCAGTGGGTGTCGCCCACTTTGTGGTGCCGGGCACGGCTCGTTCGCGTTGGCAGCAGGTGCTGGCGCTGGGCGAGCGGGTGGATACGTCAGTATGTCTTGGCCTGCACCCTTACTTTATTGATGAGCATCAAGCGTCGGATATCACGGCGCTTGATGATTTGCTCGCTGAGCACCCTGAGGTGATAGCCGTGGGGGAGTGCGGTATTGATGCTCGCTTTACCGACACCCTAGAAGCGCAGTGGCACTACTTTGATGCCCAGTTGAAACTAGCCAAACAGCATGCGCTGCCGGTGGTGGTGCACTGCGTCCACGCCAACGATAAGGTCGCTAAGCGCCTTCGCCAGCTGGCGCTGCCCAAGGCGGGGCTGATTCATGCCTTCTCAGGCTCCATTGAGCAAGCAACGAAGTTTCTCGACCTGGGGTTCAAGCTGGGGTTGGGCGGCGCAGTCACCTATGAGCGCGCCAAGCGGTTGCGGCGAACCGTTAAGGCGCTGCCTAATGATGCTTTTGTGCTGGAAACCGACAGTCCCGACATGCCGCTTAGCGGCTATCAGGGGATGCGTAATGAACCGTGCCGAGTTGCAGAAGTGTGTAACGTTGTGGCCAGCTTGCGCGGGCAAACAGCGGAACAGGTCGCGACCCAAAGCAGTGATACCGCCGCGACGCTGTTTGGCTTGCCTAGAAACGCTAGCCCTAGCCGTTAAGGCTAACCGCCAGCTGTTCGGGGTCAACGCGCTCAATTGCATAGGGTAACGAGAGAAGAGCCGCTGACGCTCCTGTTAAGAAGAGTGACGTTTCTTCTTCGGCTACTTTGGTGTTCATTACCGCCAGCAATTCAACGCCGCCTTGATCATTAAAAGCGCTGACTACCACTTCGCCAACCGCTTTATCGTCATCGTTGACTACGCTAGCGCCCACCTCAGGCAGCGCTGTAGTCTCTATACTGATACGCATTAAGCGCTTTTTCACCTGACCACGAAAGTGCGCCCGGGCGACGACTTCTTGACCGGTGTAACAGCCCTTTTTAAAACTAATACCACCCAGCGCTTCCCAGTTAAGCATCTGAGGCAAGAAGTGATCCTGCTGAGTATCGGTTAGCCACGCCAAACCGCTACGAATATCCTCAAGCTGCCAAGCATTACGGCCCGCTTGGTCATCCTGAACCGACGCCACATCGACTTGGCTGTCGTTATCGAAACACACTAGCCAGCGCGCTGTCTCACCGGGGTAGCGGAGTACGCAGGCTTGGTCGCTGTTGGTATGGGTGCCCACTTGAACAGGCAACTCTATATCCAACTGATCCGCAAGAGCTTGGGCCTCATCGCTGGCGCCAATGAATATCAGGTCGCGTTGGGTGGTTAGTTCAGCGCGGTAAAAAGCGGCGAACTTTTTAAGATGATTCGCTAGGCTGTCCAGTAAGGTGTTGCTGAGCAGTAGACGATAATGATCTTCGCCCAAGCGCATCAACTGCGCGTTGGCCAGCATGCGGCCCTTAGGCGTACAAAAACAGGTGAGCGGTGCAAAGTATCCGTCGGCCAAGCTTACCTGGGCGCTGGTCTGGCCCTGGAGGAACTTTTCTGCATCTGCCCCCTTCACATCCAGCGCGGCTAAGTGGTTAAGGCGGACGCTGCCAAGGGCGGGGGTGCTAGCGGTAACGGTCGCCATAAAAACTCCTGCAAAAGTGGAAAAGCGTTCGAGAGTGATGCATTCAGTACGAAAAAGTGAAAGTGTCTTTAGGGCTATTAGGTGTGGGCAGTCGGCACTGATTGCAAGGCACCATTAGCGTGCTAGACTCTTTCTCTTGTATCAGTTTTGCACAGGTCAACAGGTAGGAAAACGCTATGGCGCAGCAGTCGTTAACATTTCAGGGTGTTAAATCGGTCGATCAGGTCAACAAAATCACCACGGCGCTCATGATGCTTGATGGCGTTGATAGTGCCGAAGTGGGGCGCCATGGTGCCGATGTAGACGGCCGGGCAAAACGCGAGACGCTGATTAACGCCATTGAAAAACTCAAGCTAGGCGTAAAGGTATCCTAATGCACTCTCCCATTACCGTGATAAGCGAACGCAACCATGTCTTTAGGCAGCGAGTTGAAGTCAATGGCTTGGAAGATCTCTATGCCGATGTGCCACCGATAGTAGGTGGCGAGGGCAGTGCCCCTGATCCCCACGACTATTTCGATATTGCTCTGGGTACCTGCAAGGCGGTTACCGTGCAGATGTACGCCAAGCGTAAAGAGTGGCCGCTTGAGGGCATTACAGTCACCGTGCAGCGGGACGATAGTCAGGAAAAAAAGGGCATCTACAAGCTAGATGTGGCATTAACACTGCACGGTATTGAAGACCCTGAGCAGCGCGCCAGGCTGGAAGATATTAGCCACCGCTGCCCAATTCAACGCCTGATGACCCAGTCTACGGTCGAGATCGCCACCCGGTTAGTTTAAATTACATCTTTTATAGGAGCACCGATGAGCAAAGCCTTTCGATTGCAGTCAAAATTTCAGCCCGCTGGCGACCAGCCTGCTGCTATTAAAGGGCTGATTAGTGGCCTGGAATCTGGGCTTGCTCACCAAACGCTGCTCGGCGTGACCGGGTCGGGCAAAACCTTCACCATGGCCAATGTGGTGGAACAGCAGCAGCGTCCAACCATCGTGATGGCGCCGAACAAAACTCTTGCGGCCCAGTTGTATGGCGAATTCAAGGCGTTTTTCCCGGATAACGCCGTAGAGTATTTCGTCTCCTACTACGACTACTATCAGCCGGAAGCCTATGTGCCTTCCTCGGATACCTTTATCGAGAAAGATGCCTCGATAAACGACCATATCGAGCAGATGCGGCTTTCGGCCACCAAGGCACTGCTAGAACGCCGCGACGCGCTGATTGTGGTGTCAGTTTCGGCGATTTATGGCCTGGGTGACCCCGACCAATACCTGAAAATGCGTCTCCACTTTACCCGCGGTGAGCTCATCGATCAGCGCGCTTTCCTGCGCCGCTTGGCCGAGCTTCAGTACACCCGCAATGATATGGATTTCCGTCGCGGTACTTACCGGGTGCGCGGTGATGTGATCGATATCTTTCCTGCCGACTCTGACGAGGAGGCCGTGCGGGTGGAGCTGTTTGACAGCGAAATCGACACTATCCGACTGTTTGACCCGCTCACCGGTGCTGTCCGCGGGGAGGTGCCACGGATGACCATCTACCCCAAATCTCACTACGTCACCCCGCGGGAAACGATTCTGGGCGCCATTGATGCCATCAAAGAGGAGCTCAAAGAGCGCCTGGAGTGGATGCGTAAGCATGAACGGCTGGTAGAAGCGCAGCGTCTTGAGCAGCGCACACTTTACGATATTGAGATGATGCTGGAGCTGGGTTACTGCAACGGTATCGAAAACTACTCCCGATACCTCTCTGGGCGTGCCCCGGGCGAGCCGCCGCCGACGTTCTTTGATTACCTGCCCGATGACGCACTGCTATTTATCGATGAGTCCCACGTCAGCGTGCCCCAGGTAGGTGGCATGTACAAAGGCGACCGCTCGCGTAAAGAGACCCTGGTCGAGTATGGCTTCCGGCTGCCCTCGGCGTTGGATAACCGGCCCATGAAGTTTGAAGAGTGGGAGGCCATTTCCCCACAAACAATCTTTGTTTCCGCCACTCCAGGCCGTTATGAGGGCGAACACGCTAGCCAGACCGTTGAGCAGGTGGTGCGTCCCACCGGACTGCTGGATCCTGAAATCGAAGTGCGCCCGGCCAGTACCCAGGTCGACGATCTGCTTTCGGAAATCGGCTTGCGCACCGCGGTAGGCGAGCGAGTACTGGTGACCACGCTAACCAAGCGTATGGCGGAAGACTTGACCGAGTATTTTGACGAGCACGGCATTCGAGTGCGCTACTTACACTCGGATATTGATACCGTCGAGCGGGTTGAGATTATTCGTGACTTACGCCTGGGTAAGTTTGATGTGTTGGTGGGCATCAACCTGCTGCGAGAAGGCCTAGATATTCCCGAAGTGTCGCTGGTGGCGATTCTCGACGCCGATAAAGAGGGCTTTCTGCGTGCCGAGCGCTCGCTGATACAGACCATTGGACGCGCTGCCCGTAACGCCCACGGCAAGGCGATTCTTTACGGTGATCGGATTACTGACTCGATGCGCAAGGCGATTGATGAAACCGAGCGTCGTCGCGCCAAGCAGACCGAGCACAACCTAGAGCACGGTATCACGCCAACAACGGTTACCCGCTCAGTGGCCGATATCCTTGAAGCCGCCCAGGCGCCGGGCAAGAAGAACAGTCGCCGCCGTGGCAATGAACGCAAGGTGGCGGAAAGCGTCGCCGAGTATGATGTCACCACGATGAGCAAGCAAGACCTGCTGGGCGCCATCAGCAAGCTCGAAGACGCCATGTTTGAGGCAGCGCAAAATCTGGAGTTCGAAGAGGCGGCGCGGCTTCGCGACCAGCTCCATCAAATGAAAGACAAACAGCTGGCGCTGGGCTAGCGGTATGCCGGAAGGCCCGGAAATTCGCCGCGCGGCGGATCGTATTGAGCAGCAGATAGGCGGGCGGGTGATCGACGATGCCTGGTTCGCCTTTCCAGAACTTGCCGAGCAGGCAGCAACATTTATAGGTGTTCGGGTTGCCCGAGTAGATACCTGGGGTAAAGCAATGCTGATCCGGTTTGCCGATCAGCGCGTGCTTTATTCCCACAACCAACTTTATGGTGTTTGGAAACTGCATAGTGAGGATGAGCCGCCTAATACCAAGCGCGCGCTGCGGGTTCGATTGAGCGCAGAAGGGCGTTGCGCTAGTCTCTATAGCGCCTCCGATATTTCCCTCTGGCAGGCAGACAATCTCTCCGAACACCCTTTCTTAGCCCGCCTGGGCCCTGATTTGTTGAGTCAAGACGTGGCTCCATCCGATGTGCAGCAGCGGCTGAATTTAAAGCAGTTTCATAAACGCAGCCTGGGGGCACTGCTGCTCGATCAGGGGTTTGTCGCCGGGCTGGGCAACTATTTGCGCTCTGAAATACTGTTTTTTTCCCAGCTTCCGCCAAGCGCTCGACCGGTGGATTTAACCCCAGAGCAGCAGCAAACCCTGGCTGACTGCATCATTGACGTTACCCGGCAGGCCTATCAAGCCGCAGGCGTTACTAATCGTGAGGCCTGGATTGCGCAGGCCAAAGCAGCGGGTGAGCCGCGCAGGCAGTGGCGTTTTGCGGTTTTCGAGCGGGCAGGGCTTGAATGCCACCGCTGTGGAACGGTGATTGAGCGTACAATGGTTGGGTCGCGAAGGCTCTATTTATGCCCATATTGTCAGTCGTCTTGAGTAGTGTTATACCGTTATCTTACTTAAGAGATACCATCGACTAAAGCTCTAACCATAGTAGTCAGATAGGCGCCAGGGATTGCTGCTGCGTAAGTGCCAATACGGTATACTGGTAGCACGCTAAGACGGCACCTCCGCGGGCGCGGAAGGAAAGCCGCTGACTAGACGATAACCTAGGAGCTATTAGTCCATGACCGTGATTCGCCAGGACGACGTTATTCAAAGCGTTGCCGATGCTCTGCAGTACATCTCTTACTACCATCCTAAAGATTTCATTGACGCCATGGCCGCCGCCTATGAGCGTGAAGAGAACCCTGCCGCCAAAGACGCCATCGCACAGATTTTGATTAACTCACGCATGTGCGCCACCGGGCACCGTCCAATCTGTCAGGACACGGGTATCGTCACCGTGTTCGTTCACGTGGGCATGAACGTTACCTGGGAAGCGGACATGAGTTTGGACGACATGATCAATGAAGGTGTGCGTCGCGCTTATTTGCTCCCCGACAATGTTCTGCGCGCGTCGGTGCTGGCGGATCCCGACGGCAAGCGTGCCAACACCAAGGACAACACCCCGGCGATTATTCACCACTCGATTGTGCCCGGTGATACGGTCGATATTCATGTGGCAGCGAAGGGCGGCGGTAGCGAAGCAAAATCCAAGTTTGCCATGCTGAACCCCTCTGACAGTGTGGTTGATTGGGTGATGGAGCAACTGCCGAAGATGGGCGCTGGCTGGTGTCCGCCCGGGATGCTGGGGATTGGTATCGGCGGCACCGCGGAAAAGGCCATGATGATTGCCAAAGAAGCGCTACTCGATCCTATCGATATTCAGGATCTACAGGCCCGTGGCCCCAGCAATCGCGCCGAAGAACTGCGTTTAGAGCTGTTTGACAAGGTCAACAAGAGCGGTATCGGTGCCCAGGGGTTAGGCGGCTTAACCACCGTGCTGGATATTAAAGTCAAAGACTATCCAACCCATGCCGCCAACAAGCCCGTCGCGATTATTCCCAACTGCGCGGCGACTCGTCATGCCCACTTTACTCTGGACGGTTCTGGCCCTGCGGTACTTGAAGCGCCTAAGCTTGAGGACTGGCCGGAAATCACTCGCGAGGCGGGTGAAAACGTCAAACGTGTCAACCTTGATACGGTGACGCCTGAGGAGGTTAAAACCTGGCAGCCTGGTGATACGCTGCTGTTGAACGGTAAGCTGCTCACGGGCCGCGATGCTGCTCATAAGCGCATGGTCGATATGCTGGCCAAAGGCGAGCCGCTGCCGGTGGATATGAAAGGGCGCTTTATCTACTACGTGGGCCCGGTTGACCCCATTGGTGACGAAGTCGTTGGCCCCGCTGGCCCAACGACCGCCACGCGGATGGATAAATTTACCCGCACTATGCTGGAAGAGACTGGCCTATTAGGTATGGTCGGCAAAGCAGAGCGTGGCCAAGCCGCTATTGATGCTATCCGTGACAATGAAGCGGTGTACTTAATGGCGGTCGGTGGGTCGGCATATCTGGTCGCTCAAGCGATTAAAAAATCGCGGGTAGTGGGCTTCGAAGACTTAGGTATGGAAGCAATCTATGAATTTGAGGTTGAAGATATGCCGGTGACCGTCGCCGTTGATAGCCTGGGCACATCGGTACATCAAACCGGGCCTGCAAAGTGGAAAGAGATTATTGCCCAATCGGCGTAATGGAGTGGTAAGGTTGATTAGGCTTTAGACGCATAAGGGCCTCGCTGACGGCGAGGCCTTGTTCTATGTGAGGGCTTTATAAGGACGTGACTATGACCTCCTGGTTGCTAGGGACCAGCATCTTACTGATACACCTGCTTGGCATCGTTTCAGCCATTATGGCGCTGATGTCCAGTCGCACCTCCCAGGGTGCCGTGGCATGGATCATCTCGCTGCTGACCTTCCCTTATGTCGCGCTTCCAGCGTACTGGTTTTTCGGGCGGCCAAGGTTTTATGGCTATGTATCTGCCCGCGGTCAGCGGGACACCGTTCTACGCCGGGTTCTAGTGCGTTACCGGGCTAATGTTCAACCCTACGTTGCGCCCTCTACCAATGCCGATATTCAGGCGGTCGAACAGCTTGCCATGATGCCGCTAACCCATGGCAATCAAGCCACACTGCTGATTGATGGGCCAGCAACGTTTGAAAGCCTGTTTGATGGTATTGACCGTGCGGAACAGTATGCGTTGGTGCAGTTCTTCATTGTTCGTAACGACGCCCTCGGCCAACGTTTGAAGCACCATTTACAGCGCGCTGCCCGGCGCGGCGTGAGGGTCTATTTTCTTTACGATGAAGTGGGTAGTCGCAAGTTAGCCGATAGCTACCTCAATGATTTAATCAGCGATGGGGTGGCCGTCAGTGCCTTCCGTTCATCGCGAGGCTTTAAACACCGTTTTCAGCTTAACTTCCGTAACCATCGCAAGGTAACGGTAATAGACGGCAAGGAGGGCTGGATAGGGGGCTTTAATGTCGGGGTCGAATATCTCGGCGAAAATCCGCGGCACGGGCCTTGGCGTGATACTCATCTCAAACTTGAAGGGCCCAGCGTGCTGGGCTTGCAGGAAGCATTTTGGGAGGATTGGCACTGGGCGACGGATGAAGTGATTAGCTTGAACTGGATGGCCGACACGTCATCCTCTGCCACCGACCATCATGTGGTGATTGTGCCTTCTGGGCCCGCCGATCGTCAGGACACCGCCAGCCTGCTCGTCCAGCAGGTCATTCATAGCGCCAAGCAGCGCCTGTGGGTGACCAGCCCCTATTTCGTCCCTGATCAGGGAGTTCAGGATGCGCTGCGGCTTGCAGCGATGCGCGGCGTCGACGTTCGGGTGATGATTCCGGAGCGCCCCGATCACTTGTTGGTTTTCCTCTCTGCGTTTTCATTTCTGCCCGATATGCTAAGAGCAGGAGTTAAAATATACCGTTATCTCCCTGGTTTTTTACATCAAAAAGTCATGCTGGTGGATAACGAAGCAGCCACGGTAGGGACAGTCAATTTGGATAATCGCTCATTTCGGTTAAATTTTGAGATTACCGCGTTTATTCCAAGTCGTGATTTTGCTACCAGCGTTGAGGCAATGCTGGAAAAAGACTTTGCTCACTGTCGGCGTGTCACCATCGATGAAATTAACCAGCGCCCGGTATGGATGAAAGTCGTTTCGCGGGCGGCCTATTTAATGGCCCCGGTTCAATAGATACGTCAGCCTAAAAGGAAAATCGAGATGCTCAAACGCAGGGTGAGACAAGGAGTCATGGGGTGAATCTTGAAACAAAATGGCTGGAAGATTTTGTAGCGCTAGCCAATACGCGCAGCTTCTCTGCGTCAGCACGCCAGCGACACGTGACCCAGCCGGCCTTTAGTCGCCGTATTCGCGCGTTGGAGCAGGCTGTTGATGTCACCCTGGTGGATCGTTCTACCACCCCCGTAGGGTTAACGCCCGAAGGGCAACTGTTTTTGGTTACTGCGCGCAATTTGGTCGAGCAATTAAACGAATCGCTTAGCCATTTGCGCGGTCTCTCTATCGCCAATGAGGCGCTGGATATCGTCGCGGCGCACTCCTTGGCATTGAGTTTTTATCCGCCTTGGATCTCCCGCCTGCAGCAGGGCTTGGGCGAGCTGCCGACCCGCTTGGTGGCCATGAATGTGGGCGAGGCAATACATGTGCTGCGAGAGGGCAACTGCGATCTGATGCTCGCCTACTACGACCCTTTTGCGACGATGCAGCTCGATGCCGAGGTGTTTCCCTCGTTTTCGATTGGTAAGGTCAATATGTTGCCTGTTTCGTTACCCGACGAGCATGGCAAAGCAAAATTTTCACTCCAGCACGACACTTCCATTCCCTATCTTTCGTACACTCAAGGGGCCTTTTTAGGGCGCAGTGTGCGCATGCTACTGAAAAATGATCCGCTACGAATGAAGCTGCGTACGGTATATGAAACGGCCATGGCTGAAGGCCTGAAAGGAATGGTATTACAGGGCGTTGGGGTGGCGTGGATACCCGATTTTTGTATTCGTGAAGAGCTGAAAAGTGGCCGTTTGGTGAGGGCAGGCGACCCTAGCTGGGATATCCCCCTGGAAATCCGCTTATATCGCTGCTCAATGGTGCATAAGCCCGGCGTAGAGCGTTTATGGCGGCAGATGATGAAGCTGCCGCGGGATTTCCTACAAGCATAGCGCTCGTCAGTGAGCGTTTAGCTACTTCCAAAATCGGCGGGTAGCCCTAAAAAGTTCTGAATAATGAAGAAGTGATCTTCAAACAGGCTGTCGGGCTCAAGATCGGCGAGCGCTACCCAGCGCGCATGATCACCGCCTTTAACAGGCTTCAGGCGTGGCAGCTGCTGATCGGGGCGTAGCGCAAAATAGAATGCTTCCGCCAAAGTACGCCCACGCCAGCTGCGGTGGGGTTCATCAAACAACCGTTGGCCACGCAGAGAGCCTTTGAGTACAGGCTCAGGAACCTTTAAGCGTATGCGTTCGCGAAGTTCACGCAAGCAAGCATCCAAGAGCCGTTCGTGGGGGTTAATAAACCCTCCCGGCAGGGCATAAAGGCCTTTGCCCGGTGCCGCCGTGCGTCGTACCAGCAGCACATGGCCCGACTGCACGACCACGGCGTTGACCGTGACAAAAATTGGCGGGTAGGGGGCGTGAGCCCAGGCCTGACGGTACTGATCCAACAACTGCTGCTCTTCGAGCAGCCGCTGATAGGCGTGCTCATTGCAAAAGTGTTTGACGCTTTCTACAACCCCCGGCGGTAAATCGTGGTAAGCGCCGGTACTCAGGTAGTCATTCGTTGAGCTGGGCGAGCGAAACAGTCGCTCACGTATTTGACTGGCTGAAATCCCCTCCACCGACGGCACGCTGACAGACTCCCACTGAGGAAACAGTGAAAGGTAGTAGCTTGACTGGCCGCGGCTGGCTCCGATCAAGCCAATACGGGGTAGGCGAGCATTGGCAGGTGCAGCTAAATCGCGCACTTTGCGTTGCACATCGCGCACCCAAACATCGTCGTTATAGAGGGCGTCGAGTAACGGGGTGATCTCCAAGCGTTGATTATCGGCGTCGTCAAATCCCGCCCGAAGCATGGCTTGTCGTTCGTCAAATCGCCAGGGGTTACGCAGTGAGCGGGCCTGCCAAGAAGAGCCTACCAACACAATGACCTGTCGTGCGCGTTTGAGCGCTTCACGAATGACCGCGAGATGCCCCAGATGTGGCGGCTGAAAACGACCAATAAACACCAAACAGTCGAAGTCGCAGGCAGTCGCGGGGCGCGAAGTATCAGTAGCCATTCAAGCTTCCTTTTGCGTTTGGTGAACTCAGAGATGCAACCTACCAGAAAACTGCGCTAAACGCTGTGGTTAGGTATGCTAGAAAAATAGGATGTTGATAAAGCTTATAAAAAGCCCCGATACCCAGAGCACAGGGAGTGAATATGATTAAACGCGCCGCTACCTTTTGGTGGAAAGTAGTCCAAGACGCCACGTCACTATGGTTGGAGCGTAATGCCTTTAGCTACGCAGGTTCGCTAGCGTTCTATACGCTTTTCTCATTGGCGCCCACGATTATTATTGCAGTCACGGTCATCGGTGTTGTTTTAGGTGAAGAGGCTGCCCACGGACAAATAGTCGCTCAGTTACAAGGCACGCTAGGAATGGATGCAGCAGTGGCTATCGAACAGGCTGTTGCTCAGTCGAGGATTGAAGAGTCCGGTCTACTGCCAACGCTACTAGGTGTTGGGGCATTGGTGATCGGTGCAACAACCGTTTTCGCACAGATGCAATTTTCGCTCAATACCATTTGGGGCGTAACGGCAAAGCCCACTTCTAATAGCGCTTTACGCTTTATTAAAAGCCGGTTGCTATCGTTAACGGTGGTGCTCTCCATCGGATTTATACTGATGGTATCGCTGGTATTAGGCGTCGTTTTGCGCGGTATGCTCCAGGCCGCCGATAATCTGGTGCCTTATGCCAGCTTACTGACAACGTCAGTTGAGTCGCTGGTCTCGCTGGCTGTGGTCACCTTACTATTTGCCACCATTTTTAAAGTACTTCCCGACGTTGTGTTGCGCTGGCAAGATGTGTTGATTGGCGCAGTCGTCACTGCCGTACTGTTTACTATTGGGCGCAGTGTAATCGCGATTTACCTGGCGTATACGGCTACAGCATCTACCTATGGCGCCGCCGGGTCGGTGGTCATGATTTTGCTGTGGGTCTACTACAGTTCACTAATATTGCTGTTTGGGGCGGCGTTCACCCGCTCATTGCTACTACGCCGTGGCCGCCCGCTGATTCCGCGTAACAGTGCAGTGATTGTCAAACGTGAGTATGTTTAACACTCCGTTCAGAAGCGCCAAGGTAAGGAGGTAAGTATGAGTGATTGCTGTGTACGTGCCCTTGTGACCGGTAAGGTGCAGGGGGTCTGGTATCGCCGGGCTACCCAAGAGAAAGCCCTTCAGCACGGTATCACCGGCTATGCCAAAAACTTGCCCGATGGCCGGGTTGAAGTGTTGATGTGTGGTCACTCCGACGCAGTCAAGCTGCTAAGCGAATGGCTATGGCAGGGCTCAGAAGGTGCACAAGTTACCCACGTGGAGCTCGAGGTGCTGGATAACTGCCGCGCCCCGAGCCACTTTGCCACCCAGTAAAGCCTATTGGGAGCCTCTGATGAGACGGCAGGTTTCTATTGGGCGCCTTTCCATTCAAGGATATTGTTAGCTGTCAGGCTAACAATATTCTGGCGCGCTTCCGGAGTGATCCAGGCGTTGTGAGGCGTGACGATTAAGTTTAGCGGTTCGCTGAGCGCATCCAGCAGTGGGTGCCCATCTCTGGGTGGTTCAGCGGGCAGCACATCAACGCCTAATCCACCCAGCTTGCCGCTGCGCAACGCCTCTAACGCTGCCACTTCATCGATAACCCCGCCGCGGGCGCAGTTGACCAGTAGTAGTGAGTTCTTGGCGCGCGCTAAGCGCTCCCGGTTGATCAAGTGCTTGGTGGCCTCGCTCAACGGGCAGTGCAGGCTGATAACATCGGCATCGGGAAGCAGGTCGTCCAGGGCAGGCCGCTTATCATTAGCTTCGTTGCCGGGGCGGGCGGCAAAGGTGACCTGCATGCCAAAGGCCTCCACCAAGCGTGCTACTTCGGTACCTAGCTCGCCTTGCCCGACCATGACGAGCTGTTTGCCTGCCAGTTGGAGCGTTGGGTAATCCTGCAAGCAGAAGAAAGCGCTATGCTGCCACTCGCCTGCGGCAACATCGCGCTGATATTGGGGAAGACGATTGGCTAACGCGAGCATGAGCATCAAAGTGTGTTGGGAAACGCTAGCGGTGCCGTAAGCCGCCACGTTTTTAACGTCAATGTCGTGTTCTTTTGCACTTTCAAGATCGATATTATTGAGGCCTGTTGCCAATACGCATATCAGCCGCAGTTTTGGCAGTTGCTGCAGCGTTTCGGCGTCCAGCACGACCTTGTTCACGATCGCTATATCGGCGTTAGCAAGGCGTTCCCGCGCTTGTTGCGTGGTACTCTGCTCAAACACCTCAAGGTTTGAAACCGCCTCCTTAATGGCGGCCAAATTGATCTCGGGGCCGAGACTTTGCGCATCCAGTATCACCGCATGGGGCATTTTCTTCTCTCCATTAACCGCAGGGGTCTGTATAACCTTGCTCGTCAGGGGGCACAAAAGGGTATAATGGCGGCGCTTTATCAACCGCAGCCTTGGAATTTAACCCGACAGGCCACATATTGCAGCCTGGCAGCGTTTGTGTTCGCCATTGTTCTTTCTTTTCAGAACGAGTCTTTTAGATAGAACTGGATTTGTCAGAGCTGTTTCCGTAGAGCTGAGTCGTTAGAATCAGTTCTGTCAGAACTAAGCTTGTCAGGGTTGAGCTTATTAGGAGTCATTAAGATGCCCATCTATGAATATGAGTGCAAGGCCTGCGGCCATCGTATGGAAAAATTGCAGAAGATTAGCGCCGATCCTCTCAAGGATTGCCCTGCATGCCAAAGTGATGGCTTGGAACGGCTTGTCTCGGCAGCGGGATTCCGTTTGGCCGGCGGCGGTTGGTACGAAACTGATTTCAAAACGGGTAGCAAAAAGAACCTGGCCGCTGATGGCAAAACTGCCTCTGCAGATGCCGGTAAATCAAGCGATTCCAGCGCTACCGCTAAGAGCGACACTCCCAAAGACAAGGGCGCCGCGGCATAGCCGCGGCAGTCAGGGTCGGGACGCCCGCGACACACTCATTGCCACGTAACAGAACAGGATTTGACATGCGCAGCCATTATTGCGGCCAGCTAAACGAAACTTTGGTGGATCAAACGGTTACGGTATGCGGATGGGTTCATCGCCGCCGTGACCACGGTGGGGTAATTTTCCTCGATATGCGCGATCGCGACGGCATCGCTCAGTTCGTGGTTGACCCTGATACCGCCGAGGCATTCGCTAATGCCGACCGTGCCCGCAGTGAATTCGTCCTGCGTATTACTGGTCGCGTTCGGCTGCGCCCAGAAGGCACCCAAAACGCCAACATGCCGACGGGTATGATTGAAGTGTTGGCAAAAGATGTTGAAGTGCTCAATACCGCCGTTACCCCGCCATTTCAGCTGGATGAGCATGGCAAAGTTGGCGAAGAGGTGCGCTTAAAGCACCGCTACATCGATCTGCGTCGTCCGGATATGATCGAGAAGCTGCGTCTGCGCTCGCGTATTTCGCATAACGTGCGCGCGTACCTCGAAAACCAGGGTTTCCTGGACATCGAAACGCCGGTGCTCACCCGCGCAACACCTGAAGGTGCGCGTGATTACCTGGTGCCTAGCCGTACCCACGCGGGTAGTTTCTTTGCACTGCCTCAGTCGCCGCAGCTGTTTAAGCAGCTGTTGATGGTGGCGGGTTTTGACCGCTATTACCAAATTGCCAAGTGTTTCCGCGATGAAGATTTGCGCGCCGACCGTCAGCCTGAGTTCACCCAGATTGATATCGAGGCGTCGTTTGTGGAAGAGAACGACATCATGGGCATTACCGAAGCCATGATTCGTCAGCTATTCCAAGAAGTGCTGAAGGTAGAGTTGCCAGAATTTCCGCGCATGACCTGGCAGGAGGCGATGGATCGTTTCGGTTCCGATAAGCCTGATCTGCGTATCCCGCTGGAACTGACCGATGTCGATGACCTGATGCAGCAGGTTAACTTCAACGTCTTCTCTGGCCCCGCCAAGGCTGATGATGGTCGCGTCGCGGCACTGAAAGTACCCGGTGGCGCCAAGCTGTCGCGCAAAGAGATCGACGAATATACCAAGTTTGTCGGCATCTACGGCGCCAAAGGTTTGGCGTGGATCAAGGTCAACGAGCGCGCCAAAGGGCTTGAAGGTCTGCAGTCTCCGATCGTCAAGTTTATGGAAAACATCGTTGAAGAGCTGCTCGACCGCGTGGGCGCAGAAGATGGTGACATCATCTTCTTCGGTGCCGATAAAGCGCGAATCGTTAACGAAGCCATTGGCGCGCTGCGCGTCAAGCTCGGTGCTGACCTGGAACTCTATACTCAAGAGTGGGCGCCACTGTGGGTAGTCGACTTCCCAATGTTTGAAGCCGACGACAACGGCCGCCTTAGCCCACTGCACCACCCCTTTACCGCGCCTTCCTGCACACCGGAAGAGCTCAAGGCCGATCCTGCCAACGCGCTTTCACGCGCTTACGATATGGTGCTCAACGGTACCGAATTGGGCGGCGGCTCTATTCGTATCCACGATCAGACCATGCAGAGCACGGTGTTTGAGATTCTAGGCATTGGTGAAGAAGAAGCCCAAGAGAAATTTGGCTTCCTGCTGGATGCACTGCAGTACGGTGCGCCGCCTCATGGTGGCTTAGCCTTTGGCTTGGATCGCTTGGTCATGCTGATGGTTGGTGCCAAGACTATTCGTGAAGTCATCGCCTTCCCGAAAACCCAAAGCGCTGCCTGTTTGATGACCAATGCACCGGGCGAAGTCAGCCCCGAGCAGTTGAAAGATTTGAACATCCGTCTACGTCAGAAAGTCAAAGCGGAACCCGCCGCCGAATAAATCGGTTTGGATGGCTGCTCAACACCGACGCCGTGGCGTCGGTGTTTTTGTATGTTCTAGTCACACGAGTATCGACGCCATGGAAGAGCAAAAGTCCGTCGTACCCATTCGCATTTTGGGCATAGACCCTGGCTCCCGGGTAACCGGTTACGGGGTGATCGATATTATTGGCGTTAAACCTTGCTACGTAGCGAGTGGCTGTATCCGCACGGCAGAAGGGGCCTTGGAGCAGCGCTTGGCGCAAATTTACGCCGGCCTTAGCGAAGTCGTCGGCCTGCATCGACCCTGCCAGGTGGCCATTGAGCGGGTCTTTATGGCCAAAAACCCCGATTCAGCGCTGAAGCTGGGCCAGGCTCGGGGGGCGGCAATGGTGTGTATGGCCAATCATGGCTTAAGCCTTGCCGAATACGCCGCGCGGCAGATAAAGCAGGCGGTGACTGGCCAGGGCGGCGCGGATAAAGAGCAGGTGCAGCATATGGTGACAGCAATTCTGCAGCTCTCTGCTACCCCACAAGCTGACGCCGCCGACGCGTTAGCCATTGCGTTAACCCATGCTTATAACGGCTCTGTGTTTAGCAGCCATGGCTTGCCCGCCGCGCCATCTCGGGGCCGCCGTCGCTCAACTGGACGCTGGCGGCTTTAATTCCCGCTGTGCCGGTGGCTGAACTACTGGTCACCTGTACAGAGTCGCTTTATAGTAATCACCTGTTTTTCACTCTATTTTTTTCATTCCGGTGCGAGCGTATTTATGATTGGACGTCTGAGTGGTCAGCTAGTGGCAAAGCAACCTCCCTGGATTGTGATCGACGTTCATGGCGTAGGTTACGAACTGGAAACCTCAATGAATACGCTGGTCGCACTTCCGGCGATTAACGAGAGCGTCTCATTATTTACCCATTTAACCATTCGTGATGACGCCCACTTACTTTATGGCTTCGGCCGTGAGCATGAACGTGCTTTGTTCCGTGCCTTGATCAAAGTCAATGGCGTAGGGCCCAAGCTTGCACTAGCCATCCTGTCGGGCATGGACGAAGACGCCTTTATGCGCTGCGTCCGTGACGACGACAGCAAGGCGCTGACATCACTGCCAGGGGTGGGCAAGAAAACTGCTGAGCGGCTGATTATTGAAATGCGCGACCGTTTCCCCGAGTGGGAAGATGGCAGCAACGCGCTACTACCCCTTGAGGCCACCAATGGCCGTGCTTCTGCCCGCGATAGTCTTGCCGATGCGGAAGCCGCGTTAGTCAGCTTGGGGTATAAACTGACTGAGGCCTCGAAAATGCTCGCCGATATCGATCCCAACCAGTCTACCGAAGCGCTTATTAAAGCCGCGCTCACCCAACGCATGAGTGGTTAGAACGGAATAAATAACAAATTGCGGGTAGCGGATAGAGCTTTGTGAATAGACCTTTTTGAATTGCCATAAAGAAGAGCACCTATGTTAGAACACGATCGGCTGATCGCCGCTGAACCTGAACAGGGAGAGGGGCGCATTGATTACGCGATTCGCCCCAAGCGGCTGGATGACTATATTGGCCAGCCGCGTGTGCGTGAACAGCTGGAAATCTTTATCGGCGCCGCACGGCTGCGTGAAGAGAGCCTGGATCACACTCTGGTATTTGGCCCCCCGGGGTTAGGTAAAACGACCCTCGCGCATATTATTGCCACCGAGATGGGCGTCGGTATGAAGTCGACTTCCGGGCCGGTACTCGAGCGGGCAGGCGATCTAGCCGCCATGCTGACTAATTTAGAGCCTGGCGACGTACTCTTTATCGATGAAATTCATCGCCTGTCGCCGGTGGTAGAGGAAGTGCTCTACCCGGCCATGGAAGATTTTCAGCTCGACATCATGATTGGTGAAGGGCCTGCGGCGCGTTCGATTAAACTGGATCTTCCGCGCTTCACCCTGGTAGGTGCTACTACTCGGGCAGGGTTATTGACCTCCCCGCTGCGCGATCGGTTTGGTATCGTGCAACGGCTTGAGTTTTATAACCTGGAAGAGCTAACAGAAATTGTCTCGCGCTCGGCGCGCTTGTTAGGCGTTGAAACCAGCCACGATGGCGCTATTGAAGTAGCCAGACGTTCACGTGGTACGCCGCGGATTGCCAACCGATTGCTGCGCCGGGTGCGGGATTACGCCGAAATGAAAGGCAACGGCGTCGTCGATGTTGCCATGGCTGATGCGGCACTCAATATGCTCAATGTGGATCATCATGGTTTGGATCATATGGATCGACGGCTACTGTTGGCCATGATAGATAAATTTGACGGTGGACCGGTGGGCATTGATTCACTTGCCGCGGCGATCAGTGAAGAGCGTGACACGATCGAAGATGTTATTGAGCCCTATCTGATTCAGCAGGGCTTAATGATGCGTACACCCCGTGGCCGTGTGGTCACTCGCCAGGCGTGGCTACACTTCGAACGCGTGCCTCACGAACAGGCAACCGATATGGAAGGAGAGCGCCGTCCGTGAGTGGTTATATAAGCGAGGGCTATCGCCTGCAACTGCGCGTTTATATGGAAGATACTGACGCAGGCGGCATTGTCTACTACGTTAACTACTTGAAGTTTATGGAGCGTGCGCGTAGCGAATGGCTCCGCCAGTTGGGCCTGAATCAGCAAACGCTGCTAGACGAAGGTACACAGCTAGTGGTATACCGCTTGGCCTGTCATTACGCGAAACCGGCTTGCTTGGATGACGCGTTGGAAATTAGTGCTCACGTTACCGACGTGGGGCGCTGTCGGATGACGTTTGAACAGCAGGTTTGGCGTGATAAGGAACTCTTATGCTCTGCCACAGTCGAGATAGCCTGCTTGAGCGCCGAGCGCTTACGGCCAAAAGCATGGCCTGCATCGCTTAAAGTTTTGACCCAGGCCTCTTAACCAAGAGGTCACTCACTGCGTCGGCAATCCCGACCCTAATAGATTGATGAGGGCACCTGTGAACGATAACACCATGTCCATTCCCCATTTGATAATGAATGCCAGTACGGTAGTGCAACTGGTAATGCTACTGCTGCTGGTGGGGTCGATCCTCTCTTGGGTAGTGATTTTTCAGCGCAGTATTGCGCTGGGCCGTGCCAAGAAAGAGTACAACCAATTTGAGGAGTCTTTTTGGTCAGGTGTCGACTTAAATGAGCTCTACCGTGAGATTCCCGCCGATGACCCGCGCCACGGCGCCGAGCATATTTTTCAAGCCGGTTTTCGCGAATTTAACCGTTTGATGCCTAAAACCCGCGACCCGGATACCGTGCTGGAAGGTGTTCAGCGCAGCATGCGCGTAGCGTGGTCTCGGGAAGAGGATCGCTTAACCCAGCATTTAGTGTTTCTTGCCACGGTAGCCTCAGCTAGCCCCTATATCGGCTTGTTCGGCACCGTATGGGGCATTATGGGGTCGTTTCAGGCACTCTCTCTGACCCAGCAGGCAACCCTTGCTACGGTGGCTCCCTGGATTGCTGAAGCGCTCATTGCCACAGCCATGGGGCTATTTGCGGCGATTCCGGCGGTGATTTTCTATAACCGCTTATCCAACTCGTCTTCTCGCCTGCTGGGCAAATATGAAGACTTTGCCGAAGAGTTTCACGCTATCCTGCACCGCAATTTGCAAGGTCGTGACGGCAAACCGAGCGCCAGCTAAGGGAGAGAGCCATGCAAGGACCATTCAATCGTAGCGGTAAAAGCAAGCCGATGGGGGAGATTAACGTCGTCCCTTTCATTGACGTCATGCTGGTACTGCTGGTGGTCTTTATGATCACCGCGCCCATGTTGACCCAGGGCGTACAAGTTGAGTTGCCGCAAGTCACCTCTCAGCCCATTGAAACCCAGGAGGATAATGATCCCATTATTATCTCCGTTGATAGCGACGGCGGGTACTTCATCACTCTGGGGGAAGATTCAACGTCGGTGTCGCTGGATGAAATGTCCTCAAGAGTGACAACGATTTTAGAGCGTCGTCCCGGGACACCGGTGATGGTACGCGGCGACCGTAATGTGGCCTACGGCCAGATTGTCGTCTTAATGAGTACCCTGCAAGGCGCCGGTGTGGCTAATGTGGGGCTGCTTTCTGAGCCGCCAAAAGATGGGTAAGGGCAAGGCGCAGCGCATGGCACAGAAATCCCCACGCGACCCTCAAGATGTTGGCTATAAGTGGCCGACTATCCTGGCGATTGGCGTGCATCTGGCAATTGTAGCGTTTAGCTTGATCAGCCTGCCTAGTCGAAACGCCGAACCTGACAGCTCCTCCATCGTGCAGGCAACGTTGGTAAGTACCGAAACGTTTACCAATCAGGCACAGCAGTCAACAGAAGAGCAGGCGGCGATGAATGCGCCCGCCGAAGCCCCTACCGAGCCGGAGGCACCGGAAGAGCCTTCAGCCAGTGAAGAGCAGGCCGCAGCCGAGCAGCAAGCCGCCGAAGAGGCCGCCCAGCAGGCGGCGGAAGCGGAAGCACAGGCGTTAGAAGAAGCGCGCGCGGCCGCTGAGGCTGAGGCTCAGCGCAGAGCTGAAGAAGCGGCTGAGCAGGCCGAACAGCAGGCGGCCGAAGCAGCTGAACGTGAAGCCGAAGCGGAAGCTGCCGCAGAGCGTCAGCGTGAAGTGGAAGAGGCACAGCGCCAGCAGGAAGCCGCCGAGCAGCAGCAACGCGAAGAGGCAGAAGCAGAACGCCAGCGCGAAGCCGAAGAACAGCAGCGCCGTGAAGCGGAAGAAGCCGAGCGTCAGCGCGAAGCTGAAGAGCAGCAGCGCCGCGAAGAGGAGGAGGCTGAACGCCAACGCGAAGCTGAAGAGCAGCGATTGCGTGAGCAAGAGGAGGCTCAGCGAGAACGAGAGGCCGAAGCGCAGCGCCAGCGTGAAGCAGAAGAGCAGCAGCGTCGTGAAGCAGAAGCTGAGCGCCAACGCGAAGCAGCGGAGGCTGCCGAGGCGGCTATGCAGCGCCAACTGGCCGGAGAGGCCGAAGCGGCTGCCAATGCCCAGCAGGCGGAGCAAGCGGCCAATAGCTTTATCAACATTGTTCGTCGTGCTGTAGAACAGGCGTGGGTGATCCCGCCCGGTGCAAGTGATGCGATGAGTGCTACCCTACAGGTACGGCTAGGGCCTTCAGGAGAGTTGTTGGCAACGTCGATTGTGACATCAAGCGGCGATAGTGCTTTTGACCGGTCTGTAATGCAGGCCGTGGAACATGCTGCACCGTTTGGTGAATTGCGAGATTTGCCAGTCGATCAGCAGCGTAATTTACGTCAGTTTAATCTGCGATTTACCCCGGGGGATGTTCGCTGATGCAAAGTTTGAGCAAAGTATGGTTGTTCTGTCTTCTGCTGCTAGTTAGCAGTGTGGCAAGTGCTAACTTAACCATTGAGATAACGCGGGGCAGCGATCAAGCGCTGCCGATTGGTGTCGTGCCGTTTGCCGGTTCAGACGGCTTACCCGAAGATGTCGCACAGATTGTTCAGGATGACCTTGAACGCAGTGGCTATTTTGCTCCCTTAGCACGCAATGCTATGTTTGAGCAGCCTAGCCAATCTGACGATGTGCAGTTTGGTACCTGGCGTTCGTTGGATGTGCGCTATCTAGTTGTCGGCCAGGCACGACAAACTGACGGCGGCTTTGAACTACAGTTTGAACTGATGGATATCAGCGGTCAGCGCCGAATGATCGGTGAAACCGTAACGGTTCGAGGGGATGATCTACGCGGTGCTGCACACTATATCAGCGATCAAATTTTTGAAGAGATTACTGATATCCGCGGCGCGTTCTCTACCAAAATTGCTTATGTAACGGCCCAAGGTATCGGTGACGATATGCAGTTTGGTCTGTACGTTGCAGATGCCGATGGCCGCCGTAGTGAGCAGGTGTTGACCTCTGATGAACCAATCATGTCACCGGCGTGGTCACCCGACGGTAGCAAGCTCGCCTATGTCTCCTTTGAGACGGAGCGTCCAGCGATTTATATTCAGGATGTAGCGACGGGCCAGCGCGTACAAGCGACCTCCTTCGATGGCATTAACGGCGCACCAGCATGGTCACCGGACGGGCGGCGTATCGCCATGTCACTGTCTAAAGATGGCCAGCCTGAAATTTACATTATGGATGTTGGCAGCCGTTCCGTAGAGCGCATCACTAACAATAACAGTATCGATACTGAGCCCGCATGGGCGCCGGATGGTCAAAGCCTGCTGTTTACCTCTGACCGTAGCGGTGGCCCTCAGCTTTATCAGTATTCGTTGGGTGGCGGTGAGGCCGAACGGCTTACCTTTACCGGTAATTACAATGCGCGTGGCCGCTTCTCGCCGGATGGCGAGCAGATATTTTTGATCCATCGCTCTAGCCGTGGTTATCAAGTAGCAAGGCAAGACCTAAGCGGCGACCGCTTAGTGGTATTAAGTGAATCAACAAGAGATGAATCTCCTAGTGTTGCGCCGAACGGGACCATGGTAATCTTCGCTACCCAACAGGGTAACAGTGGGGTGCTAAGTGCTGTTTCTGCCGATGGCCGCTCTTCATTCAGGCTGCCGTCAGCACAAGGCGATGTTCGTGATCCAGCTTGGTCACCCTTCTTAAATTGATCAACTCAATTGATTAACATCGAAATTTTTGTTTTCAGGCAAGGAGTCTGATTATGCAACTTAAACCGTTGGCTCGCTCATTAGCAGCAGCGCTATCTATCGTGGTAATCGCTGGCTGTTCCAGCACCGGCGGAACCCAAGACGGTGACTCGTACGGTAGCCAGGATGGCAGCACGACTGGGTCTAGCACCTCGGGTACAGGCACGGGTAGTCAGTATGGTTCCACCTCTGGTTCAGGCGCTGGTCAGCAGGCTGATTCACGCATCCCAGAAGTACGCACCATCTATTTCGATTACGACCGCGATACGATTAAGAGCGAGTACGAATCCGTGGTAATGGCTCATGCGCGCTATCTGCGTGCTAACCCGAACGCTCAAGTGGTACTCCACGGACATACCGATGAACGTGGTACCCGTGAATACAACATGGCGCTAGGTGAGCGTCGTGCGAATGCGGTAGAACGCTTCCTGAATATTCAGGGTGTTTCGCCATCGCAAATGAGCGTTGTAAGCTATGGTGAAGAGCGTCCGGCCGTCAATGGTCAAGACGAGAGCGCCTACGCTCAGAACCGTCGTGTTGTATTTAACTACTGAGCATTTAACGATTGAATGCTTAACCACTGATGAATTCGGCGTGCGGCTTATCGCACGCCGTTTACGTCTACGGAGTCATCATGAATCACAGTCTCAAGCGTTACGTTGAGAGGCTGTGCGGTGCGGGAGCCATAGTGCTCCCGCTGTCCGTATTGCCCCTAACGGCCACCGCTCAACAGCCGCTCGTTCAAGATCTTTCCGACTCTTCCAATAGCAGCTTTTACCAACAAACGCAGCGCCAGGAAGCGTCCAGCGGTAACCTGGTGTTGTTTAACCAAGTCCAGGAGCACCAGCAGGAGATCCAGCAACTGCGTGGCCAAATTGAAGAGCTACGCCACCAGTTGGAACAACTGCGTCGTCAATCCCAACAGCAGTATCTCGATATTGAAGACCGCCTGATGAGCAGCGGCCCAACTCAGATTGAGCAGTCAACGCCCGCGGTAGAGCCAGAAGCCGCAGAGGAAGTTGTCAACGCGCCTTCGAGTCGCAATGTTAGTGAGGACGCCCAGGCGGATTACCAAGCGGCTTTTGCGCATGTTCAAGCACGCCGTTTTGATGAAGCGATTGCGGCCTTTGAGGCCTTTGTTAGCGACCATCCTGACACTAGTCTAACGGCTAATGGTCATTACTGGCTGGGCGAGCTATATGCTGCAGAAGGCGAGCTGGATGCTGCCGACCAGGCATTTAGCCGAGTGATCGAGGAGTACAGCGGCAGCAGTAAAGTGCCGGATGCAATCTATAAGCTAGGCTTAGTGAAAGCGCGTAAAGGGGAAGCAGAGCGCAGCCGTGAGCTACTCGAGCAAGTGCGTGATGACTACCCGCAAAGCAGCGCCGCGGGTCTTGCCAATGACTTTTTACGCCAATCAGCAAGTTAATATTTTTTGCTTCAAGGAATCAGCATGAGCTGCAAGATCGACTATCAACCAGCGCCCAACCTATTGGAAAATCGCATCGTGTTGGTAACCGGCGCAGGGGACGGAATTGGCCGTGCGGCAGCGCTGAGCTATGCCCAACACGGAGCCACCGTGATTCTATTGGGGCGCACCATTGCCAAGTTAGAGCGCGTTTACGATGAAATCGAAGCGGCTGGCGGCCCCCAGCCAGCGATTTTTCCGCTCAACTTTGAAGGCGCTACGCTAAAAGATTTTCATGATATGGCGGAAACGCTGGATAAAGAGTTTGGCCGTTTGGACGGAGTGTTGCATAACGCCGGGCTGTTGGGTCGCATCACGCCTTTCGAGCAGTATAACCCTGAGCTTTGGCAGCAGGTAATGCAGGTGAATATCAATGGTCCCATCTGGATGACTCAGGCGCTATTGCCTCTGTTGCAAGCGTCTGATGATGCGTCGGTTATTTTCACCTCCTCCAGCGTTGGCCGCAAAGGCCGTGCCTATTGGGGGGCGTACTCGGTCTCTAAGTTTGCTACCGAAGGATTTGTCGAGGTGTTGGCCGACGAATTGGATACCCAATCCACGGTACGCGTTAATTCACTCAACCCGGGTGCCACACGCACTCAAATGAGGCGTACCGCGTTCCCCGGTGAGGATCCCTTCACACTGCGCACCCCGGAAGACATCATGCCTACCTACTTATGGCTTATGGGGCCAGACAGTGCAGGCACCAACGGTCAAAAGCTCGACGCCCAGCCTCCACGGGTATAGCGCGTACTTTTAACTCACTATTAGCACGTCGATGCCCGCCGGTACTTACGCTTGTAATTCTCGCTAGCGTTTGAAACCGTTCAGGGCATCGACCAGCGCGTGACACTCTTCGAACCATAAGTCAGCAGGCCACCGCTGATAGTCGTCCTCTTCGCTAATATAGCCGTAGCCAACGGCCACGGCCGTCATCCCCGCGGCGACGGCGGCTTCGATATCCCGAGCATGGTCGCCGATATACCAGCACTGACCCGGCTCAACGCCTAGCCGCCGGGCAGCTTCCCAGAGTGGTTCAGGGGCTGGCTTTTTAACACTCAGGTCATCTGCACATAGCAGTGCGCCCGGCTGAAGCGCCAATGCGTCCAACAACGGTAGCGTATAGCGACGTGGTTTATTGGTCACAATCCCCCAGGGCCGTTGGTCGCCATGCCACGCTTTCAGCCATACATCGAGTGGCGAGAAAACCCGGCTGTGTACGGCGACCGCCTCCTCATAGGCATCAAGCAGAAACTGACGCGCTTGGGTATGGCCATCCGCTGTGACTTCTAACCCCAGTGCCAGGGTTACCAGCGCACTACCGCCGTTAGAGACCTGACGACGGATCACTTCAAAAGGGAGTGGGTCTAAACCATGGTGCATACGTAGGGCATTGGTTGCTTGGGCTAAGTCTGGAGCGGTATCGACCAGGGTGCCATCTAGATCGAAGAGAATCGCTTGGGGCGCTAGCATCGGCATTTAATCGCTCACCTTGCGGCAGTACATCATGTAGTTGACCGAAACATCATGGCTTACCAAACGATAGTGTCGGGTTAGCGGGTTGTAAGTAAGCCCCGTCTGCTCACGCACTTCTAAGCCACAGTCGCGAGACCAAGCGGCCATTTCTGAAGGGCGAATAAATTTCGCGTAGTTATGCGTACCCCGAGGTAGCAGTCTAAGCACGTACTCGGCGCCTAGAATGGCAAATGCATATGCCTTGGCGGTGCGATTCAGCGTAGAGAAAAACACATAGCCACCTGGGCGAACCAGGGCGCTGCAGGCACGAATGACGGAGGCGGGGTCGGGTACGTGCTCAAGCATTTCCATGCAGGTCACCGCATCGTAAAAACCGGGCTTTTGAGCCGCCATGGCTTCCACACTGATGTGCTGATAATCGACCTCGACACCGCGATCTTCCGCATGCAGCCTAGCGACCGCTAAAGGTGCTTCACCGAGATCAATACCGGTTACTTTAGCCCCGCGGTTGGCCATGGATTCGCTCAAAATACCGCCGCCACAGCCCACATCCAGCACCTTTTTCCCTGCTAAGCCCGCTCGCGCATCGATAAAATCGAGCCGCAAGGGGTTAATCTCGTGAAGTGGTTTAAATTCACCCTGTGGATCCCACCAGCGGCTAGCAAGCGCTTCAAATTTGGCGACTTCCGCTGCATCGACATTGCCTTGATAGTGACCAGCAGTGCTATCCTGTGATGTCGCTTGCATGTTGTGACTCCCGTTGTCGTTGATCATTAAGCAAAAAAATGTCGCTTAATCACCGGTTATTATCTACTTGTGCTCATTATCGTCGATTGGCGAGGTGGCATCCATCCACGCCTTCAGTATTATGGACATTCTAACCACTCCTATGTCGGAACGCATGAAAAGGACCCATATATGATTCGCAAGGCCGTACTTCCTGTTGCTGGGTTTGGCACCCGCTGCTTGCCGGCTTCGAAGGCTATTCCCAAGGAGATGATTACGATTGTCGATAGGCCGGTTATTCAATATGTGGTCGAAGAAGCCATTGCCGCGGGTATTCGTGAGATTGTGCTGGTCACCAGTAGTAATAAGAGCGCTATTGAAAACCACTTTGACACCCACGCTGAGCTAGAAGCCAGTCTGGAAGCGAAAGGTAAGCACGAGCTTTTGACGATGCTACGCAACTTGGTGCCTGATGATGTCAGTATTATCAGTATTCGTCAGGGAGTTCCGCTGGGGCTAGGCCATGCGGTGCTATGCGCTCGCCCGATCATTGGCGACGATGAGCCTTTCGCTGTGCTGCTTCCCGATGTGCTGGTGGACAACAGCGCCAACCAGTCGACCGACTTGGCCGGCATGTTGGCAGCTTATGATCAACAGCAAACGGCGCAGCTAATGGTAGAAGAGGTGGCTTGGGAGCAAGTCGAGAAGTATGGCATTGTGGCTCCCGCTGGCGATGTGCCCGCGCCTAACCAATCGGCAGATCTTGTGGGAATGGTGGAGAAGCCGAAACGTGATGCAGCGCCTTCAAACCTGGCCGTGATTGGTCGCTACGCGCTGCCCGGTCATATTTTCTCCATTTTAGAAACCACCAAACCCGGTGCCGGTGGCGAAATTCAGCTCACTGATGCGCTAGAGACCCTGCGCGAACAGTCGGGGGTGCAGGCATACCGTATGCAGGGCACGACCTACGATTGTGGTCAGCCGCTGGGTTATCTTGAAGCCACGCTTGCCTACGCGCGCCGTCATCCTGAGTTTGGCGAGAATTTTAAAGCCTTGCTATCACGTTACCATCAGGGAGAGTAACCCATGCGGGTGTTGCTTTATGGTAGCGAATTGAGCGCAGCAACGGCCGCCGCTGCGTTGGCCTCGGTAGGGCATCAGGTGCAGTGGTTACCGCACGCTGACGCCCCTTGGTCAGCACTTTCCCGGGTGGATTGGCTTCGCAGTGAACCGCAACTGCTGGTTCATTTGGAGCACGGGCTGGCGGATGGGACGCTGCAGATCATTGAACAGCTTAAAGAGGCGCACACGCCTGAAGTGATTTGGTTGGCATTATCTCCTGCGCAGCGTAGTTCAGCCACGGCGCTGGTTGAAGACCCGCTACTGGTTGATCAGCAGGGCATAGTGCTTATCAATAACTCTACGTTTCCGGTCGGCGAGACCGAACGCCTGCATGCGCTGATAGGCGTGCAGCATACCAGCGTGGCGCTCCCTGATACGTTGGAAGAGGGACGGGCATGGGAGTCGTTTACCCGTCCCACTAGGCGGCTGCTAGGTTGCGATGATGCCACTGGTGAGCAGGTGACTAGGGAGCTATTGCGTGCCTTTAATCGCCGCAGCGAAGTATTTCAGTGTATGCCGCGCCGTGCTGCTGAGCTCACCAAACTGGCTATTAACGGCATGCTGGCTACGCGTATCAGTTATATGAATGAAATCGCTGGCTTGGCTGATACCCTGGGGGTGGATGTTGAGCATGTCCGACAGGGAATGGGCGCTGACTCACGGATAGGGTTTGAGTATCTCTACCCCGGATGTGGATTTGGCGGGCCTAACTTCTCTCGTGATTTGATGCGCTTGGCCGATGTGCAACTGCAAAGCGGTCGTTATTCAGCACTGCTTGAGCAGGTGATGGATATTAACGAGCAGAAGAAAGAGACCCTATTTCGCAAACTGTGGGCGCACTTTTCCGGTGAACTGGCGGGTAAAACCGTGGCGATATGGGGCGCGGCGTTTAAGCCTGGCACAGCACGTATTGACCATGCTCCGGTATTAACGCTGCTGGAGGCGCTCTGGGCGCAGGGAGTTAAGGTGCAGCTCCACGACCCAGCGGCAGTGCCTGCACTTCACGCCTTGGTAGGCGAGCGTGACGACCTGCGCACCTATACGCATGACCCCTACCAAGCCTGCGAGGGGGCTGATCTGCTGATGCTGGTAACTGAATGGAAAACGTATTGGAACCCGGACTGGCACCGACTCGGCTCGCTTTTAAACGCTAAGCTCGTACTAGATGGACGCAATATTTACGACCCTGAGTTCGTTGCCAGCTGTGGATTAATGTACCGAGGTATTGGCCGTCGTGCCGACCCGAAGACTCTTTGAGGAAATGTCATGCCAGACGCCACCGCATCCTCTCGTATTGTGCCCGATGTGGATCAAAGCTTGACGGCGCAACACTTGCGCCACCGAAAGGGGCCCACGCTATGGCCACTATGGCTATGTTTGCTACTGATCATTGCGCTTATGGGCGCGGCTGCGGCTGGACTTTGGTACGAACGTGAACGACTGTTAGATGAGCTTCACCGGGTGAGTGGGGAAGTCTCCAATGTGCATGCTCGGTTGGATTCGGATGACACTGACGTACAAGATACGATAACCTTTGTACAAGCTCAGATGTCGACGCTTTTCCAAGAGCAGGAGCAACTGTCAATGTCTTTAGCCGCTACTCGAGAAGAGTTATACGGCTTTCTCACTTCTAGCGAGGATACGGTCTCTAGTGATTCCATCAACACACTGTTGCAGCAGTTGTCTCAGCTTAAAGAGCAAGCCGAACTGCGCGACAGTCAATTATTGGCGATGCGGGAATCGCTTGACGCCTTGGAACAAACGGGTTCCTCGGGTCGTCAAAATCTTGTTGAAGAAGTCTCCCATCTGGAGCAACTGACCGAACGGCGCATCGATAGCCTGGATAGTCAGCTCAACAGTGTCAGTAGCGCTTGGGAAGAGCAGTTGTCGGCGCAAAGAGCAGCGTTCGAGGAGCGCTTTGATGAGCTGGAAACATCCGTTGCAGAGATAGAAGCGCCTGCAGATCAAGCAGCCTTGGAAGCATTGGAGCAGGAGTGGTCTCAACGGCTGAATTCGCTGGAAAGCGATGTGCGCCAGGTACGTCAGGCGCAGCTTGCCTTCAGTGCTCAGTTAGAAATGCTGCGTTAATAAGGCGCGTCGGAAGTATGAGTGTGATTGCTTAATCTTTAACATGCTAATGCGTTGAAATGCTTAGGCGATGAAGCCGCTGATTTAGGTTGGGATAAAAATGTATGGGAAGACAACGGCGATGGACATCAGCCACAAAGCGCACCTTTACGGTTGTGCTACCGCTGTTATGCGTATCACCTAGCGCATGGGCATTAGAAGCGACTGTTACGGGTGTTTCCGATGAGGTCGAAGGCAATATTCAAGCCTACTTACAGAATATCGAGGCAGCAGAATATACTGAGGTGCGTTTAGAGGGCGAGATCCGTCGGCGCACCGAAGAAGCAATGCGTGTTTACGGCTATTACGAGCCCGAGGTATCCCTTGAACGTGCCACTGATGAGCGTGTGTGGCTGGAAATTGAGCCCGGCCCTCAGGTTGAAATTGAAATTCTGTCAATTAATGTGAAAGGCGATGCGAGTGAAGATCCGCCTTTCCAAGAGGCCATAGAAGACTTTCCCCTGGAAGAAGGGGATGTGTTGAGACATGCTCCCTGGGATCGATTAAGCAGCCAGTTTTCGGGATTGGCCATTGAGCGCGGTTACTTTGATTGGGGATTTACCGATCGACGCATGGAAGTGCGTCCATATCTACAAAGCGCGCGTCTGTATATGGATTTTGACAGTGGTCCCCGCTACCAATTTGGTGAATCTTCCATTACCGGCAGCCATATTGAGCTTGATCGGTTGCGTCGCATGCAGCCTTTTGAGCAGGGTGACCCCTATTTAGCGCAAACCCTGGCAGACTATAACCAATCGCTTGCAGAAACCGGCTGGTTCAGCTCGGTCTCGGTGCGTCCGCGCCTTGAAACTGCTCAAGAATTAACTATCGCCCCCTCTGGTGGTGGTTCCCCCTGGTGGAGTGAAGCCACTGCATCGCAGCCTGAGCGTCCGAGAGTCACCAGTGCGGCTTTGGCCAGCGCGCTGAGTCTTAATAAGCCCAGTGATACACAGCTACCTATCGACGTCAGTGTTGAACCCGCTGATCGTCACCAGTTTGAAGTAGGTATTGGTTATGCCACCGATGTAGGGCCGCGGTTACGATTTGGCTGGGAACAGCCGTGGATCAACCGCTATGGTCATAGCCTTGATCATGACCTTTATTTATCAGCCCCGGAGCAGCGTTTTACCGGCGTGTATAACGTGCCTCTCGAGGATCCACTGCGCGATAGCTATCGGCTTCAATACGGTATTCGTAATATCGATGATAGCGATACCCAGTCGCTAGAAGGCACCGTCGAACTGGCCCGGCGATGGGAGTTTGATAACGACTGGGTGCAAACAGTTTACTTCCGCACTACTTATGAGGATTTCGAACAGGGTGGTGAGGCGGATCAAGTATGGCTGTTCTATCCAGGTATTCAGTGGTCACGCACGCGGACACGTCCTCAGCGCTTTCCATTATGGGGTGATCGCCAGCAGCTCTCGTTAGAGTATTCGGATACTGTGTGGGGTTCGGATGCGACGTTCGCGCGTATCACGGGGGATACGGAGTGGATCCGCATGATTGGCAACGATAACCGCTTCTTGGCACGTATTAGTTTAGGTGCCATTGAAACCGATGATTTTGCCAAAATACCGCCATCGCTGCGCTTTTTTGCGGGTGGCGACCGCAGTGTGCGTGGTTATTCCTATGAGAGCTTATCTCCCCGCAACGCCGAGGGCCGACTGCGCGGGGGGCAGCAAATGCTTACCTCGACCCTGGAGTATCAGCGTCGCGTGACCGGAGATTGGTGGGGAGCCACTTTTATAGATAACGGCGATGCGTTTGATAACTGGGGGCCCAATGATTTGAAAACGGGCGCCGGGGCCGGGGTACGCTGGGTCTCGCCGGTGGGGCCAATTCGTTTTGACATTGCCCACCCCTTTGACAGTGAGGACGATTGGCGTTTGCACTTTTCTATCGGACCGGAATTCTAGGAGAGAGACTTGTCTCAGGTTGAACCAGCTACGTCTGATAAGCGCCGTATGTTGTCTCCAAAGTATCGCGCATGGCTACTGTTCTGGAGCCTTGTGCGTCTTGTGATCGTGTTGCCTATTTGGCTGTTCGGTATTGTGGCGCTGATTGTCGGGGTGGCGTTATCGCCCTGGGGCACTGGGGTGCTGCTCTCGCAGGGGGAGCAGCGCGATTTTTTCTCCTACGCGCATCATGAAGGTGGCTTGCTCGACCATTTTCAGCTCGAAAATTTCCAGCTACAGCTGGGCGAAACCCGTATAACCGTGGATGAGTTCGAACTCCAATGGGCAGATGACTGTGTTCTGTCAGGGCGCTTATGCATCGATACACTGCGTGTGGTGGGCGCCGACATCCAGCTAGGCCCATCCAATGAGCAAGCGCCACCTCCCGAAGAGGAAGGGAGCCCGCTGGCTATTCGTTTTCCCTTTCCCATCGAACTACGTTCGCTGCTGTTGGACGATGTTAACCTCAGACTTGCGGATGGTACCGAAGTAGCGTGGCGCTCATTAAGCTCGGCGGCCACTGCAGAAGGAAGCACAGTACGCCTCTCGCCAACCCACTTGGAGCAGCCCCGTGTCTATTTGCCACCCTCGTCGGGCGTTCTGCTAACCCAGGGCATTGAAACGCCGCTTTATGCTGAAGCCATAGATGCCGCTATCTTGCTCAACCAGCCACCCCAAGAAGCTGTGGCGTCGGTGGAATCGCCGGAGCAGCAGCTTGAAGAACGCGAGCGCCTGGAGCTACCGGAGGTCACGCTGCCGGTTGATATCCAGATACCTGAATTCACGCTCAATGATTTTCAACTGGAAGGGGTCGCCGAGTACCGCGTTGAGCGGCTGCGGCTTGGGTTGTTAACCGAAGGTAATAACGTCGAAGTCACCGAGCTTTCTGTTATTACCCCGGATGCTGAGGCTGAACTAACCGCGAACGCCACTTTAAACGGCAACTACCCACTCGAAGCTCGCTTAGACGTCGAACTGTTTTTAGCTGAGATATACCCTGAGCTAAATGGCGAATCTTTAACCTTAACGCTGTCTGGCCCACTGGATGCGCTTGAAGCGCAGTTGGACGCTTCCGGCGCGGTCAATGCGTCCTTGAGGGGACAAGTGGACACGCTTGCCCCGACGCTGCCTTTTCAACTCCAACTGCAAAGTGACCAAATACAGTGGCCTTTACCTGCCAGCGCAGATGAGAGTAGCAATGAGAGCGTCGATGACAGCACTGAAGAAGAGACAACCGAAGCCTATATAGTCGATGACTTGGATCTACAGGTAACCGGCAGCCTGAGCGATTATAGTGCTCAATTGGCTCTGGCGGTTGAGGGCCCAAGCCTGCCACGCACTCAACTTAACGTGACAGGTGAGGGCGATCTCGAGCAGTTTAGCTGGCAACCGCTCACCCTGGCAGTCGACGAAAGCTCCCTGCGTAGCGAAGGCAACATCAGTTGGGTTGCTCCGCTACAGGTCAACACCACTATTCGCCTGGATCAGTTTAACCCTGCCCACTTCGTGGATCAGCTGGAAGGTAATTTAAACGGCGACATCGAGCTTACGCTGCGTCAGCAAGAGGATCAGTGGGCGGTTAGCGTGCCCAACTTAGCGATTGACGGCGAACTGCGCGACTACCCGCTAACCCTGCAAGCGGCCTTTGATGCTAACAGCAACCTGGAACTGGAGATTGAAGAACTGCTGTTTACCCAGGGGGAGAATCGCTTAACAGCAGAGGGGCAAATTAGCGAACAGGCCATGTCGTTAAACGCGAACATTGCACTACGCCAGTTGCAAACGCTTTCGCCAGACTTGGCGGGCACTATCGTGGGTACGCTAGAGGCCAGCGGCAGTTTTAATCAGCCGCAATTACTCGCCAATTTACAAGGTGACGGCGTGCGCTTTGGCCAGAATCGTATTGAACGGCTTGCCCTAGATGCTGATGTACAGGGCATCGAGGATCCCACCCTCGACGTACAGCTGAGGCTACAAAACATCAATGCTGGGGGGCAGGCTCTTGCAAACATTGAGGCCAATTTGGCCGGGCGCCTCTCCGAACATCAGCTTGAGCTGACCGCCCAGGGCACAGACAACAGTGCTTTAAGCCGTGCGCTGATTGCCCTGGAAGGCCGCTTTGATCAGCAAGGCCAACTTTACCAAGCCCGCGTAACGCCACTGGAAGTTGATTCTGAGGCGGGGGATATTCGTCTTGAGGCGCCCCTGGACTTTCGCTACAACCTAGCCGATGGTCAGGCGCGCCTCTCGCCGTTCTGCCTGCGCCGGGAGCAAGGTGGATTAGTCTGTTCCGAAGAGGAAATCACGGCCTCTGCGCAACAGGGCAACGCCGTGCTTTCGGTACGTGAAGTGCCAATGGAAATGCTGGAGCCCTTTTTGCCTGAAGAGTGGCAGTTAGAGGGGGATACAACCGCGGATCTTGTTGCCAACTGGCGTCAAGGGGGTGCCCAGTGGCAGGCAGATCTTCAAATTCTTAGCGAACTCGCCATTACTGCCGTTAATGATTATGGCCAGCCGGTGCAACTGCCAGAAGTCAGTTTAGACGCCCAGATCGAGGCCAACCAAGCCCAGGCGGATGCCAATGTGTCGCTTTCGCTTGCCGAATCGGGCGATATCAACTTAGACCTGGCGGTCAATGATCCCTTGGGGGCCGGTACGTTAACTGGCGAGCTGCGCGCAGAAGGTGTTTCGCTGCAACCCTATCGACCCATGTTGGTCGGAATGGAGCGACTGGAGGGCGATTTATCGGGCAGCGTCCAAATTACCGGCACCACGTCTGCACCTGACTTACGGGGCCAGCTTGGACTGCGCGGCATAGGGGTAAGTGGCCCGGATATTCCTGTCGATATTCAGGGCGGCGAACTGGTGGTCTCTTTTGACGGTGAGCAGGGAGATATTGACGGCTACCTGGCTGCTGAGCGCGGGCGTTTGGAAATTACCGGTGATGCTTATTGGCCAAGCGGCGATGATTGGCGGATTGGCGTCGATCTAAATGCTGTTCAGGAGCCTATCCTGGTCGTTATGCCCCAGTTTGGGCGTCTTGAGGTAGCGCCTGATATTCGTATCCGGGTCACGCCGGAAAGGCTGCAAGTGAGGGGGGATGTGAATTTACCCTGGGCACGGCTTGAAATTGGCGATATGCCCTCATCGGCAGTCACCCCAAGTAGCGATGAAGTGATCATTACCGAGCGCGACGATCGCCAGGCCGAAATTGAGGCTCAGCGAGCGGCTGCCAATGAGGATGGCCCAAGTGCCGCGGACGAGCTTGCCGCCACCGGTATGGCCATTGACGTACTGGTGACCTTAACGCTGGGCAGCGATATGCAAATTTCAGCCTACGGCCTGGAATCTGGCTTGGGAGGCGCGCTGGAAATTCGCCAAAGCAGCGGCGCGTTACAGCTGTTTGGCGACGTTAATTTGGTCGATGGTCGTTTCCAAGCGTTCGGCCAAGACCTGGTTATTCGCCGCGGTGAACTGCTGTTTAGTGGCCCGCCTGGTCTACCCACGCTCGACTTCGAGGCCATACGCAACCCTGAAGTTACCGAAGATGACGTAATTGCGGGCTTGCGGGTAACAGGCAGCGCCGAATCTCCGAACGTACGGATATTTTCTGAACCGGCAATGGATGAATCCCGTGCGCTCTCATACCTGTTACGGGGTCGCGCACCTGATGCTTCTGGGGGCGGTGTGGATAGCGCACTAACTACCGCGCTGATAGGCATGTCGCTAGGGCGCACCGGCGGGGCGGTGGGTTCCATTGGTGAAGCGTTCGGCATTGATGACTTAACGCTGGACACCACGGGCGCTGGCGACGATAGCCAAGTCGCTGTCAGTGGCCAGCTTACCGACGATCTTAGGATTAGTTACGGGGTGGGAATTTTCTCGCCGATTGCCGAACTAACACTACGCTACACGCTGTGGCGTAACCTTTATGTACAGGCCGTCTCGGGTACCAATCAAGCGGTGGATTTAATCTACACCTTTACCCGTTCCGGTAATCCTGAAATCATTCAGCAGCAATAAGTGAGGGTGATATGTCACTATTTTCAAACGCTAGCCCAGCTTCAGGCCGTGTCCTGCCTGGACGTGATACGCCCATAGAAACCAGTCAGGTGCATACCATTAACGGGCACTCGATACATCCTCCGTTTCCCGAAGGCCACGAGGAGATCGTACTAGGCATGGGGTGTTTCTGGGGCGTTGAGCGACTGTTTTGGCAGTTGCCGGGGGTCTATGTCACTGCGGCGGGGTATGCCGGTGGTGAGACACCTAACCCCACCTATGACGAGACATGCACGGGGCGTACCGGCCATACTGAAGTAGTAAGAGTGGTTTATGACCCCCAGCAAGTGGAGTTAGAAACGCTGCTGCAGGTTTTCTGGGAACAGCATGACCCGACTCAGGGCAATCGCCAGGGTAACGACATCGGCTCCCAGTATCGCTCAGCCATTTTTACCACCAGCCAAGCGCAGCAAACGGTAGCCGAGCAGAGCGCTGCTGCCTACCAGCGGGCGCTCGACAAGGCGGGCAGAGGGGCAATCACTACGGAGATTAAGCCGCTAGAGACATTTTATTACGCAGAGGCTTACCATCAGCAGTACCTGGATAAAAACCCCCACGGCTACTGCGGCTTAAAAGGCACGGGTGTCACCTGCCCGATAGGTTAAAACGCGCACAGTAAACCTTTGACTACCGAATCATCGACAGGAAGCCATTATGCAGCAACGCCATTACCTGAAGTGGGCTTCCCCCCGCGGCACGGCAGCCAGCGCTTTAGCATTAATGCTCTGCACGCCGCTGGCTTGGGCAGGCGAGGAAACGAGCGCCCTGGCCATGCCCCAAGCCGTCAGCGACACGCCATTTGCAAGTGAGCGCGAAGCCGTGGTTTGGCGCCGAGAAGAGCTTAAAGATATTGAAAGTCTGGTGCGTCAGCTGCGCTTTGATCTAATCAATAATCAAGATCTTGAGGCTGCAATGCCGCGATTGCTCGAGTTGCAAGAGCGTGCCAGCGCGCAACGTTTGCTGCCTGCGTTTATCGAAGGCACTCACGGCAGTGGTTCTGAAGCGCGGGCTTCGATATGGGAAGAGTGGGAAGACTTTGCCGCTGGTTTTATCGATTTGGAGGGTAAGATCGCCAATTTGATAGACGTGGCAGAGCAAGAAGATACTCGAGCCACTGCCCGAGCGCTTTCAGAGGTGGGCGCGAGCTGTAAGAGCTGCCATCGTGCCTATCGCTACGACTAAGCGTAGCGGTAGGCATTGGGGGAGAGCTTAATCGCCTTGCTGGATGCGATCGATACGGTAAAGGGTTTCCACTTGTTCTAAACCATTTACGGTGCAGTTAAGATCTTTAACGCGGCCATCGCTTAACCCGTAGACCCAGCCATGCACTGAAATCTGCTGACCTCGCTGCCAAGCGCGCTGCAAAATCTTGGTGCGGCATAAACTGTTTACCTGAGCTTTCACGTTGAGCTCGCACATGCGATCGATTTGATCTTCCAGAGGGAGGTGGTCAAGCGAATTCCTGTGGTGGTTGTACTGTTCGCGCACCGAGTGCAGCCAGTAATCTACCACGCCACATTCGCCTCCCATCATGGCGGCCTTAATGCCCCCGCAACCATAGTGACCGACAACCATAATATGGCTGACTTTTAGAACATCCACCGCGAACTGAACTACCGAGAGGGCGTTCATGTCGGTGTGGTGAAGCAAGTTGGCAACGTTGCGGTGTACGAAAACTTCCCCAGGCGGGAGTGCAATAATTTGATTCGCTGGCACTCGGCTGTCGGAGCAGCCAATCCATAAATAGTCGGGGTTCTGCTGGTTCGAAAGGCGCTTGAAGTAGTCGGGGTCTTCTTCGCACATACGCTCAGCCCAGGCGCGATTATTGTCGAGTAGCGTCGCAATAGGGTCAGACATAGCGTCTCCAGAAAAGTTAAAGGGCGTTAAGTCGCTGGTAGGTAAGCGGGTTATCAAAGCCCTAGTCAGGGTGGAACTAGGCCTTGTATAGCGTAGGCCAGTACAAAATAGCAGCAGAAGGTTTTAACCTTCCCGGGTAGTCAGGTCAACCACTGCACTTGGCCAATGGGCAACCCGATATTGATTCATACGAATTCTAACTCCCCAGGAGCAAATCATGGCAGACGTTTCTGAATACGAATATGACCTTCTGGTTATTGGCGCAGGCTCTGGTGGGGTACGCGCGGCGCGTATGGCCGCGGCTACCGGCGCTAAAGTTGCGATTGCCGAGGATCGCTACCTGGGCGGAACCTGCGTTAACGTTGGCTGTGTGCCCAAGAAGCTCTACTCCTACGCTGCCCACTTCCATGACAGCTTTGATGATGCGGCAGGTTTTGGCTGGCAGCTGCCTGGCCCCGCCAGCTTCGATTGGGCCACACTGCGTGACAACAAAATAAGTGAAATCAAACGTCTAAATGGGATTTATCAGCGCATGCTGGAAGGCGCTGGAGTGACACTTTTCAACGCCCGAGCACGCCTGGCCGATGCGCACACGGTGACCTTAAGCGGTGAGCATGGCGATATATCGGTGACTGCGCAAAAAATCGTCCTCGCTACCGGTGGATGGCCCTGGGTGCCCGACTTCCCTGGCAGTGAACACGCGCTGGATTCCAATCAGATTTTTGATCTGGATACCTTTCCTAAGCGCTTTTTAGTGCTGGGCGGTGGCTATATCGCGGTGGAATTTTCGAGCATCTTCAATGGCCTGGGCAGCGAGACGCACCTTATCTACCGTGGCGAGCTGTTTTTGAAAGGCTTTGATCAACAGGTTCGCGAGTTCACCTGCGCTGAAATGGCGCGAAAGGGGGTCAACCTCCACTTCAACACTAACATCGAACGTATTGAGCCTGGACAGGACGGCTACAATGTGCACCTTACCAACGGCGATGTGCTTGAAGTCGATGTGGTGCTGGCGGCCACTGGGCGGAAAGCAAATATTCGTGACCTAGGACTTGAAGCGCTGGGATTAAGCTTGGATGACACTGGCAAAATTCCCATAAACGAGCGGTTTGAAACAGCGCTGCCTTCAGTTTTAGCGCTAGGCGACCTGATTACTGGGCCTGAATTAACGCCGGTCGCGCTGGCTGAAGCGATGCAGCTTGTCGATATTCATTTTGCCGATACGGTTCCCCAGCCGCTGGATTACAGTACGATCCCCACCGCCGTTTTTTGCCATCCTAATATCGGAACCGTAGGGCTTTCCGAAGAGGCCGCGCGGGAAAAATTCACCGATATTCGCGTGTATAGCACCGACTTTCGGGCCATGAAGCACACCCTATCAGGTAGCCAAGAGCGCACCTTAATGAAGCTGGTCGTGGACGATGCTACCGATGTAGTCGTAGGGGCCCACATGGTCGGAGATGACGCGGGTGAAATTATTCAGGGAATTGCTATCGCGGTAAGAGCTGGCCTTACCAAGCAGGACTTTGATCGCACTGTAGGCATCCACCCGACAGGAGCAGAGGAGTTCGTCACGCTGCGCACGCTGACGCGCAGATAAGTAAATCAAAAACAGCAGGCGTGCCCGTGTGGCGCGCTTTTTTTTCGGCGACATACACTATTCTAACTGTGATAGCTGTGAGTTGGGAGTGGTTGCGTCATCCGCATATAACAAAAAATTATGGAAATACAGTCGGTGAATAATATGGCTTTTGAATTGCTCATAATCAGCTGTTATAATGAACATCAAATTCGCTACAGCGAAGCATAACTATGAGTACGCCGATACAACCTTTTACTCCTTCTGCTGACCTTGCCAGGCCCACGGTGGCTGATGCCGTAGTGGGTCATGCGGAAATGCCATTGTTCATTCGCAAACCCAATGCGGATGATGGCTGGGGAGTTTATGAGCTGGTCAAAGCTTGCCCTCCGCTGGATGTGAATTCAGCCTACGCCTACCTGCTACTGGCGACTCAGTTTCGTGATACCTGCGCAGTGGCTACCAATGAAGAGGGCGAAATCGTTGGTTTTGTTTCTGGCTATGTTAAGGATAATGCTCCCGACACCTACTTTTTATGGCAAGTGGCTGTCGGTGAAAAAGCACGTGGCACAGGGCTAGCGCGACGTTTGGTCGAGGCTATTATGTCTCGCCCTGAGCTTGACGATGTTCATCATCTTGAAACCACCATCACCCCTGACAATCTCGCCTCTTGGGGCTTATTTCGTCGCTTGGCGGCACGCTGGCATGCGCCGCTCAATAGCCGCGAATACTTCTCTACCGAACAGCTCGGAGGAGAGCATGACCCGGAAAACCTGGTTCGTATCGGCCCGTTCCAAACAGACCGCATCTAATACGCCGTTTTGCTAGATACACGTATTGGGCTTACCGTTTTTCCCGCTCATGTTGCTTCGGGCCAGTAACGCCTAAAGTCAAAATGATCAATTAAGGAGGTCGCTAATGCAGACCCAGACGCTTGAACGCATGGAATCCAATGTACGTACTTATTCTCGTTCATTTCCGGTGGTGTTTACCAAAGCGCAAAATGCGCGCCTAACCGATGAGAACGGCCGTGAGTACATTGATTTCCTAGCCGGCGCGGGCACGCTGAACTACGGCCACAATAATCCGCACATGAAGCAGGCGATGATTGATTACCTGTCCACTGACGGTGTGGTTCACGGACTGGATATGTGGACCAATGCCAAGCGTGATTATCTGGAGACGCTGGAAGAAGTTATTTTCAAGCCACGAGGGCTGGATTATAAGGTTCACCTGCCTGGCCCAACCGGTACCAACGCCGTAGAGGCTGCTATCCGCTTGGCTCGTGTGGCTAAAGGTCGTCATAACATCGTTACCTTCACCAATGGCTTCCACGGGGTGACCATGGGGGCTTTGGCAACCACGGGTAATCGTAAATTCCGTGAAGCCACGGGTGGCATACCCACCCAGGGCGCTAGCTTCCTGCCTTACGATGGCTATATGGGTGAGCATACCGATACCCTGGATTATTTTGAAAAGCTGCTCAGCGACAAATCTGGCGGTTTGGATATTCCAGCGGGTGTCATCATTGAAACCGTGCAAGGCGAGGGCGGTATTAACGTTGCAGGCTTGGAGTGGTTGAAGCGTCTCGAAGGTATTTGCCGCGCCCACGATATTCTGCTGATTATTGATGATATTCAGGCAGGCTGTGGCCGTACGGGCAAGTTCTTTAGCTTCGAGCATGCGGGTATTACGCCCGACATTATCACCAACTCAAAATCGCTCTCCGGGTTTGGGCTACCATTTGCCCATGTGCTGATGCGGCCAGAGCTGGATAAATGGAAGCCGGGGCAGTATAACGGCACTTTCCGTGGTTTTAGCCTGGCGATGGTGACCGCCACCGCAGCGTTGAAAAAATACTGGACGAATGACACCTTTGAACGTGATGTTCAGCGCAAAGGGCGTATTGTAGAAGAGCGCTTCCAAAAGCTAGCGGCGCTATTGACGGAGCACGGCATGCCCGCCACTGAACGTGGACGGGGTTTAATGCGCGGTATTGACGTAGTGTCCGGTGACATTGCCGATAAAATCACCAGCAAAGCCTTTGAACACGGCCTGGTAATTGAAACCAGTGGCCAGGACGGAGAAGTGGTTAAGTGCCTGTGTCCGCTGACCATTAGCGATGAAGACCTGCTGGAAGGCTTGGATATTCTCGAAATGTGCGTCAAAACTGTTGCTAGTGAGTAATAAAGCGTTACGCTGAAATAGTCGGCTCAACAGTTTTTTAGTCAGGGATATAGCGGCTGGTAGTCGCCAGCCGCTTTGCTAAGGAGTACTCCTATGATCGTTCGTAATATTGAAGAAGCGCGTAAAACCGAGCGCCTAGTGACCGCCGAAAATGGCAATTGGGACAGTACGCGCCTGGTGTTGGCTAACGACGGTGGAAACTTTTCTTTCCATATCACACGCATTTTCGAAGGCACTGAGACACATATTCATTACAAGCATCACTATGAGTCTGTGTACTGCATCGAAGGCGAGGGCGAGGTAGAAACCCTCGCTGATGGCAAGATTTGGCCTATCAAGCCGGGTGATATCTATATCCTCGACCAGCACGATGAACATCTACTGCGTGCGCATAAAACCATGCACCTGGCATGTGTGTTTACACCGCCGATTACGGGCAACGAAGTTCACCAAGAAGACGGTTCTTATGCGCCCTCTGAATAGCTATAGCGCTTAATAAAGCGTTGCTGTATCAAGAGTGCTCAAGCAATAGAAAAAGCAGCCTGCTTATATAGTAGGCTGCTTTTTTGCAAAGTATTCGTCATTCTGTTATTAAGTGCTTCTTTAACAAGAGCTTATAGCTTTTCAAAGACGAGCGTAATTTCACCGAGTGTGAGGCCAAATTTGCGCATGGCGGTTCGATTGATCAAGCGGCCATCAGGCTGTAGGTACATCCAGTCATCCATGGTAAATGAGATCATTCGACCGTTTATGTCGATTTCTAATGGATAGCGCATGTGAAAGACATGACCGTATTGGCGTGCTTCAACTTGGCCTTCCACATCGTTGGCAGTACCCACCCAGCTATGCTCATCGATTCGCTCAAATGTCCAAACGCGTCGATCAGTTTCACCGTCTGAAAATACGAAAGATTCATCCAGTGTAAAAGTGTCATCTTCGTATCTGCCTTGGATTTCCACGGTGAAGCGACGCTGTACCTCGCCGGAGTAATCCTGCACCATGCCCCAGGCGCGGGTAGTGCCTGTAAAGTATTCGGCGATATCCAAACGAGGTTCAGAATCAGCGTAATCTTCAATATCAACACTGGCACAACCTGCTAATAGGAAGAGCAGGGTGAAAAAGCCAATACGCAGGGAGCGAATCATGGACGCATTTCCTATATGACAATGGATTTTGGTACAACTGTGGTAAAGTATTTTAATAGCATAGAGCACCGAAGCGGCTATGGCTACAGTATCTACACGGGTTCGCTTAATATATATTATGTTAAATGCAAGAAACTAAACATCTATAAATAGGTGTCCGAAAAGCTATGATGACGTTGGACACCCGCCCCCCATCTCCTTATCATTCCTCAACCTATTGTCCAAGGAAATATCTCGTTATGCGCCCAGGTGTTTTGTGGCTTATCGCTGGCTTGTCGCTTTCGATCGCAGGCTGTGCAGCAACCCAGCCGGAAACGAATCAACCGCCCCCTTTAAGCGAAGCCTCATTCAATGCCCGTATCCTGGAATTAGAGAGCCAGCTAACGCAACAATGCGATACCCGCACTGATCTACACCAACGCCAGTTTGATCAACAGCAGACATTGACCGCTGACATGCGTGAAGTAGGCAGTTTGTTGCGCCACCTCCGCCAAGACGTGCAGCAGTTGGAAGCTCGCGGTGAAGAGCCGGTCATCATTCGTGAAGAGTGTGAAATTGATGAGAGTTTGACCACTAAAACGTTATTGGGCCGCAGCGAATGGGTTGGCCTACCTAGCCTGGGTACCTACCTCAAAGCGCGAGTCGATTCAGGAGCCAACACCTCGTCCCTTTCTGCTGCTGAGATTACCCGCTTCGAGCGTGACGGTGAAGATTGGGTGCGCTTTAAGTTGGCGCTAAACGACGATGATGTGGCCGTTGAGTCACAGCGTGATAAATGGATTGAAGCGCCCATTGTGCGCCGAGTGCGTATTGTTCAAGCCTCTGGAGAAGAGTCCCGTCCCGTCATTTCTCTGCTAATGACTCTAGGGCCGATTCGTGAAAATGTCGAATTCACCCTCAATGACCGCTCTCATCTCGATTACCCGGTGCTGTTAGGACGTCGCTTTTTGATGGATATTGCGGTAATTGATGTAGCCGACACCTATTTGCATGACCGCCCCGAATTTCCTGGTGGCGAACCAGCGGATCAAGCTGCTGAAGATGAAGCAGTTGATGAAGACGATAGCGAAGAGTAACCGCTCTGACGCTTCACGAGGAAAGGAATCTCCATGTCACGGTTAATGTTTTATATTATTGTCGGCCTGTTGCTTGTCGCGGGCGTAGCGACCAGTGTGCATCGTCATGTGCAGTTTGAAATCCCGTGGCTGCCTGGTGAGCAGCGCCAGGTGTGGGAAATTGAAGCTGGTATCAACTTCAATGCCCAGGATGGCCCTGTTCAGGTCGATTTGGCGCTGCCTTCTCATCAAGCAGGCTACCGTGTACTGACGGAGAACACTGCATCGTCGGGTTATGGGCTTGCTTACCAGGCGGACGAATTAGGCCGCACCGCCCGATGGACTATTCGTGAAGCCGTGGGTAGCCAAACGTTATACTACTCGGTTCAGATGCTGGTATCCCAGGATGCGCGCTCACCGGTACAGACACCTCCTGAGGTGCCCGTTACCACACCTTGGGAAAGTCCCTATGATACGGCGGCCAGCCAGCTAATTGAGCAAGCCTGGGCGCGCAGTGCCAACAACGCCACCTTCGCTCGCGAGTTAATTCGCGATATCAACGGTGAGCGCCAGGAAGAAAATGCGCGGCTGCTGCTTTCACAGGAGAATCCTGCGGCGCTGGTAGTGCGATTACTCAACCAGGCGGGCGTACAAGCCCGTGAGGTGAGCGGCCTACTGTTAGAAGATGGGCGGCGCCGCCAGACTCTCAGCAGTTGGATTCAGGTGTTTGATGAATCAGGTGAAGAGTGGTCGATTTTTCACCCGCTAACGGGTGAGCAAGGCAAGCCCGATAACCTGTTGCTGTGGGAAACCGGCGGTCGAGCCGTACTGGAGGTTCAGGGGGGCACCAATTCTCGGGTTACCTTCTCCATGATGACCCATGATCAACCTGCTTCAGCGGCGGTGCGTAACCACTACTCTGAAGATACGCTGCTGAATTTCTCCATTCACAGCCTGCCACTGGAGGAGCAAGCGCTATTCCAAACTATCTTGCTGATTCCCATTGGTGCGTTAATGGTGGTGTTTTTGCGTGTGCTGGTGGGCATCAAAACGTCCGGTACTTTTATGCCGGTGTTGATCGCCCTCGCCTTCATTCAGACCTCCCTGCCCACGGGCTTGATTGGCTTCCTGCTTATCGTTGCCGTCGGTCTGATAATTCGTAACTATCTTTCCTACTTGAATTTATTACTGGTGGCCAGGGTCTCGGCGGTGATCATAACGGTGATTGCGATTATCTCGATCTTCACCGTATTGGCCTACCGCATGGGGCTCAGTGCTGGCTTAACGATCACCTTCTTCCCGATGATCATCCTGGCCTGGACCATCGAGCGGATGTCGATACTTTGGGAAGAGGAAGGCCCTAAGCAGGTGCTAATCCAAGGCGGCGGCAGTTTGATCACGGCCATCCTTGCCTATTTGGCGATGAATAATCCCTGGGTACGTCATATCACCTTCAACTTCCTGGGTGTTCAGTTGATATTGATGGCGTTGATCTTGCTGCTGGGCAATTACACCGGCTACCGTTTATTGGAGCTGCGCCGCTTCAAGCCAATCACTGACGATGAGAAGCCCTCATGAGTTGGCTGAAGAATTGGACGTGGCCCACGCGCTTGCGGGATAAAGGCATTATCGGCATGAATCGGCGTAATATTCGCTATATTGGCCGATATAATAGCCGCCGTCTCTATCCCCTTGTCGATGACAAGCTTAAAACCAAGCTACTGGCTCAGCAGTATGGGATTACCACACCCGAGCTGATTGGCACCGTTACAACCCAATTTGGCGTTAAGCATATTGGCGCCATGCTCACTGGGCACGCAGGCTTCGTCATCAAGCCTGCCAAGGGAAGCGGCGGCAAGGGCATTCTGGTGATTGAAAAGGTCGAAGATAACGCCTTTATCAAGCCTAGCGGTGCCAAGCTCTCTCTTACCGATATTGAGCGGCATGTATCGAATATTCTGTCCGGGCTCTACTCATTGGGTGGCTCGCCGGATGTGGCGGTGATTGAAACGCTGATTAATTTCGATGAAAGCCTGATGGATTACACCTATGAAGGGGTTCCTGATATCCGGGTTATCGTCTTCAAGGGCTATCCCGTTATGGCCATGATGCGTCTCTCTACCGCCGCGTCCGACGGCAAGGCTAATTTGCACCAAGGGGCGGTAGGCGTTGGCTTAAACATCGCCACCGGAGCTGCACTGCGTGCCGTTCAGTTTGATCGGCCCTGCTTTAGCCATCCGGATACGGGGCATGATTTGGCAAGCCTGGTCGTTCCCCAGTGGGAAACGCTGCTTAACTTGGCGGCGGGTTGTTATGAGATGACTGGTTTAGGCTACCTGGGAACCGATATGGTGCTTGACCGCAAATACGGGCCGATGCTGCTAGAGCTCAACGCTAGACCTGGTTTGGCTATTCAAATGACCAATGGCGAAGGTTTGCGCCGTCGTCTTGATCTGATTGAGCGTCAACCCGATGGAGTGCCTGCAAAACAACGAGTAGCCTTTGCTCAGCACCATTTTGCGCGACAAAGTGAGCTGGTAGACAGCGAATCGGTAGAAACCTCTGACACCTCTTCCACCGGCGCGTAGACTACTACAAAAGCTAGGCTAACAACGTTCAACGAGTTGCCCATGACCCAAGCGAGTACACTACTACAGCAGGCGGAGTCTCAGTGCCATATCCGCGGCGTTCGTTTCACTCCTATTCGCCGACGCGTGCTGGAGATGATCGCCGAAAATGGCGGCGGGCTAAAAGCCTATGACCTGCTCGATAAGCTCTCTACCGAGCATGCGGCCGCGCGACCCCCAACGGTTTATCGAGCGCTGGAGTTCTTGATTGATCAAGGTTTGGTGCATCGTATTGAGTCGCAGAACTCCTATGTGGCCTGCGCCTGCCCAGAGCATGCCCATGGTTTTCAACTACTGATTTGCCGGCACTGCGGTTATGTCGAAGAGTTGCACTTGGACGAAATCAGCGATCAACTGGCGGCACTGGCAAAACGCCAGGGCTTCAATGTTGAGCGCCAAACCATTGAGCTTCAAGGGCTTTGTCAGGATTGTCGAACAGCTAGCGAGTAAATTTATGTCCCGTTTTGATCACGTCGCGCCGGATGCGCTGTTTAAGCAACTAGAGCGAGCCACCCCCGAAGATAGTCTACCCGCTGTGACTACCCTGCTGGCCGCGGTGCGTTTTAATGCTGATGGTTTGATCCCTGCCATTGCACAGCAGCACGATACTAACGAAGTGTTGATGATGGCCTGGATGAACCGCGAGGCGCTGGAGGAGACGTTAACCACCCAGCGTGTTTGCTACTATTCACGATCGCGGGGAAAACTATGGCGTAAGGGAGAGTCGTCGGGCCAGCAGCAGCAGCTTGTCTCTGCTGCGTTGGATTGCGATGGCGATACGCTGTTGTTGCAAGTCGAACAAACGGGGCCTGCTTGCCACACCGGGCGGCGCAGCTGTTTCTATATTGCCGTGGATGGAGAGCAGGCCTCAATTACCAGTAATCCGCTGATTGATCCTGACGACCTGTACGGCAAAAAATCCTAGTTCTGCCGATGCAATCCATGACTCGTTTAATATCAGCCCTGCGTTCAGGTTCGCGCTGGGTATTGATGAAGGTGATGATTGGCTGCGTTAGAGTCTATCAATATACGCTCAGCCCCCTTTTAGGCCCGCGCTGCCGCTTCTGGCCGAGCTGTTCGTCCTACACGATTGAAGCGATTCAGGTGCATGGGCCAATAAAGGGCGGCTGGATGGCCGTTAAGCGGATCGTTAAGTGCCACCCAGGCAATCCTGGCGGCATGGATCCAGTGCCCGGTGGCCGCAGCGAACAGCTTTGTCGCGAGGATGATGAAAAGGCATCCCCGCCCTCTTGCCGTGATCATCACCCTCGCTAGCTTGTTTTCCTATTTCTGCTGCGCTACCGCGTAGATCTTCTCCAGCATGGCATGCAGACCGTTGCTTCGCGTTGGAGAAAGGTGCTTATCCAATCCCAAGTCTGTCAAAAAGTGCGGTTCGGTAGCACGGATCTCAGCGGCTGTGCGCTCGCTGTAAATGCGCAGCAACACGGCAATCAGGCCGGATACGATGGCGGCATCAGAAGTTGCCTTGAAAACCAGCTTATCGCCCTCCTCCTCATGGCGCATCCAAACGTTTGACTGGCAGCCCTGAATTTTAAATTCCTCGATCTTCCACTCTTCTGGAAAGTCAGGCAGCTGCTTACCCATATCGATAATGTACTGGTAACGATCCATCCAGTTGTCGAATATCTCGAAATCTTCGATCAGCTCTTGCTGGGCCTGTTCGGCGCCGGAAGTGCTCATGCTATTTCCTTCTCTATTGGAATTGACGACTGATGTTTTGAGTCATAGGGTTACTCATTGGGGCCATTATAACGGCTCGAAGGAGTCTTGAGGGAGGTTGTGTCCTGAAACAGTCAATCGATGGCGCTGTTGTTCGCGATGCCACTCGTTGTCTTCAGTATGGAGATAACGTGAGGTGGTATCGAGACGCGCGTGACGGGCGCTTTCGGCCAGATGGCGCAGACTGATGCCCGATTGCGCCTGGTGGGTAATCGATGTGTGCCGTAACCAGTGCGGCGTTGCCTGGCTAAGTGCAGCAATATGTTCCTGTGCGCCATCGTTATCTTTAAGTGTTTGAGCCGCCTGCTGAAACGTTGCGCAAATAAGCCGATAAAGCTGGTTATGGCCCAGGCCACGCTGTCCATCCAGAGCGCGAAGAACCGGTGCTTCAGCTTCAAACTGCTCAGGGTAGTCAGACAATCCCAGCGCATGGCGCCACTGGCGCAAACAGTCCAGCATATCGTCAGGCAGCGGAATGCGTGCCATCTTGTTTCCCTTGCCCACCACATGCCACCACCAGCGCCCTTCGCTGCGCTGGAAATCCCCCATACGCGCATCGGCTATCTCGCTAATGCGCGGTGCCAGCAAATAGGCAAAACCAAAGATAAAGCGCCGTCGTGCATGTTCAAAATGGGCACGGCTGCCCTCCCCAGCCTCTAGCGGGCTATTCAGCCACTCCCACAACCACGCCCATAAGCCACTTTCCAAATAGCGCTCGACACGCTGTGTTTGATTATTCAGGCGCCGTGATTTATCGCGCATCAAGCGAAACGGATTGTGGTTAACCCAGCCTGCTTCTACCAGCCAGGCAAACATCCCTTGCAGTATCACCAAGCTTTGGCGTCGGCTGGCGGGCGATAAACCGCCACGAAATGGCCGCCATGACGGGTGCGTACGAGATTTAGAGGGCCCTACCCACTGCTCGCTTGGCTGTGGGTCGGCGAGAAAGGCTTCAAAGCGGCGCAGGGTTTCGCGATTGATATCGGCCAGCGTTTGCCCTTGGCTAGCGAGCCAGAGCAGCAGCCGCTCCGCCTCACGTCGGTATGCTTTCCAGGTTTGTGGACTATCCACGTACTCTTCAAGCCATGCGGTCACTGCCTGGGCATCGTTTTGGGCGCTAATACGCCCGCCACTCGGCGACTCTTTCAATATCTGTAGTTGACCCGTGGGTGTAATAACTTCGTTTGCCATGCCCGCCGCCGCACTCTTTTTTAGTCGATTTTTTACATTACCTGGCTTTAAGTGTGCCGCTGTAACCGTATAAATTCAAGATAATACGGGTAATCTTGAATTAATATCTTTTTCCATAAATAAAATTACGTATTACATAATACGTAATTATTGCCTTTTGCACGACAAGTCCTGACAATAGTGGCTACAGAAGCTCTCAAGGAAGGATCATTTCATGGCCCGCAACGGCATTCAGTACAGCGATGTTCAACAAGCCATTGATGCCCTGCTGGCCCGGGGCGATACGCCCAGCGTGCAGCGTATTCGCGATGTGCTGGGTACCGGCAGCTTCACGACGATTAGTGATCACTTCCGCTTGTGGCGCAGCGAGCGGGAGCAGAATCGTGACGTGCCGCCGCCCAAGGGAGTGCCGGAAGTCGTGGTGACCATGGCCAGCGAGCTATGGCGCGAGGCCCAGGAGGTAGCGAATCAAGCGCTGCTTCACTATCGCGAAGATGCCAATCGCCAGGTTGCAGATGCGCAGCAGCTCGCCGAAGATGCAAAACAGCAAGCCGCTAACGCCGAGCAGCGTGAAAGCGCCCTCGCCGAGCACTTACGTCATATGGAGCAGCGCATGGAAGCGTTAAACCGGGAATTGGCCGCTAGCCAAACCAGCGAACATCACTGGCATCAAAAAGCTGAAACAGCGCAAGAAGAAGTAACTCAACTGAAGCAGGTACAGCAGCAGTTAGAGAGCCAGGCTGGCGAACAGCGCAAAACACATAGCAACGCCCTCAGCGAGCAACAGGCAGCGTGGGAGCAGCGGTTAGCACAAGAGGAGCAGCGTCATGAGGCAGCTGAAGGAAGGCTAATGGCGATGCTGGATAGCGCTCAGCAGGCGCGCGCCCAGGAAGAGAAGACTTTCCAAAAACGTCTGCAGCAGTCTGAGCAGCGTATTGAGGCATTGAGTCAGGAGCTAAAGGCAAAGCAGCAGGCCCTGCACACTCTGCAGCTGGAGGCTAGCCAGCGCGAACAACAGCTTGGTGAGCAGACACAGCAAATTACATCGCTGGAGAAGCAGCAACAAGTGTTAACCGAGCAGCTAGATGAGGCGAAGGCAGCATTAGATCGCCAAGCCCAGCAGCATGCCGAGCGCGAAGCTGCGCTACAGCAAGCGTGGCAAGAGAAGCTTTGGAGCCGCATGGAAGCGCTGCAAACACAGCTAACGGCGCTACCCGATGCGCTTTCAAAACACAACAGTAAGCCAGGCCAGTAATCAATCTGGAGACATAAAAAAGCCCAGCGATTGAAGCTGGGCTTTTGCCTTACCCTCGCTAATTTAGCGGTAGTAGGCGTTAGTGGTATCGCTGTGATCGGTAACGTCGCGAATACCGGCAAGCTCTGGAATGCGCTCCATCAGGGTTTTCTCAACGCCATCTTTCAGAGTTAAGTCGACTGCGGCACAGCCCTGGCAGCCACCGCCAAAGGCGAGAACGGCGTACTGCTGTTCGGTGAGCTCAACCAGTTTGATTTCGCCGCCATGAGCTGCCAGCCCAGGATTAATCTCGCTGTAAAGCACGTAATTGATACGGTCTTCCAGCGGGCTATCCGCATTGACCTTGGGCATCTTGGCGTTGGGCGCTTTGATGGTTAGCTGGCCACCCATGCGGTCGGCGTTGAAATCCACCACAGCCTCTTCCAAAAACGCCAGACTGTTTTTATCGAGAAAGACGTTGATTTTCTCGAGTTCAAGCAGCACATCGGTAGGCTCTTCTTCGCCGGGACGGCAGTAGGCTAGACACGTTTCCGCGTAGGGTGTGCCCGGCTGGGTAATGAAAATGCGTACCGCAATACCCTCAACGTTCTGCTTTTCCAGCAGTTCTGCCAAGTATTCTTGCGCACTGGTGGTAATATCAATACCTTGGGTATCGACACTGGTGTCTTTTTCGCTAGTCGTGGTCATGAGGGCTGTCTTCCTCCCGTGGTAGTGGCGGCGCCACTTCACATGTCATTTGTGTCTATGGTAAGCAAAACAGCGCGCTGACACAATCCCGACTGTTTTAGTCGGCTATTTTAAACAGCTCTTTTTACGAGCGACTATTAATTATCTTTCCTTATCTTGCGTATAGCCTCCGTAGGGGCGCCTTTTGCCATCCCTTTTGTTATCATTATGCGCCTTATAACGACAGATGCTGCTTTTCCGACGATAACAACATCCCCTTTGACGACTGTGACGCTGGAGAACTCCCCCTGCCATGGCTGATAGTGCTTTGATCGCAACCCTCACCCAACGCCTTGCCCAACGTATCCTGATTCTGGATGGCGGCATGGGCACCATGCTGCAGAATGCCCAGTTGAGCGAGGAAGATTTTCGCGGCGAACGGTTTAGCGACTGGCCCTCGGATCTCAAAGGCAATAATGATCTGCTCGCGCTAACCTGCCCCGAAGTGGTCACGCGGATTCACCGTGACTATCTGGAAGCCGGTGCCGACATTATTGAGACCAACACCTTTAATAGCACTCAGCTGTCACAGTCTGATTACGGCATGGAATCGCTGGTGGTTGAACTCAACCGTGAATCAGCGCGCCTGGCTCGTGAGGTCTGCGACGCAGTGGCCGCTGAAACCGGCGTGCCCCGCTATGTTGCCGGTGTGTTAGGCCCCACCTCGCGCACCGCGTCGCTATCGCCGGATGTGAATGATCCCGCCAAGCGTAACGTCACCTTTGATGAGCTGCGCGAGAACTACTATGAAGCCGCCGAAGCGCTGATTGCAGGCGGTGCCGATCTGATCATGATCGAAACCATCTTCGATACGCTTAACGCCAAGGCAGCGATCTATGCCCTGGAAGAGCTGTTCGATGACCGCGGTGAGCGCTTGCCGGTAATGATCTCCGGCACCATTACCGATGCCTCGGGCCGTACGCTTTCAGGTCAAACCACCGAAGCCTTCTGGAACTCGGTACGCCATGCTCAACCGCTGTCGGTGGGTTTGAACTGTGCCCTGGGCGCTGAGGAGCTACGTCCTTACCTGGAAGAGCTCTCTACCAAAGCCGATACCTTTGTCTCCGCCCACCCCAACGCAGGGCTTCCTAACGAATTTGGTGAGTACGACCAAACACCGGAAGAGATGTCGGAGATCGTCAGCGAGTTTGCCGCCAGCGGGCTGGTCAATATCATCGGCGGCTGCTGTGGCTCCACGCCCGAGCACATTCGCGCCATTGCTGATTCTGTTCGTGATATGGCGCCCCGGGTCATTCCTGAGCGCAGCCGCGCCTGCCGCCTATCCGGCCTTGAGCCGTTCAATATTGAAGCCGACTCGTTGTTCGTCAACGTTGGCGAGCGTACCAACGTCACCGGCTCGGCGCGCTTTAAGCGCTTGATAGTAGAAGAGGACTTCACCACCGCCTTGGAAGTCGCCCTTGAGCAGGTCGAAAACGGCGCCCAGGTCATCGATATCAATATGGACGAGGGCATGCTCGAGTCCAAGGAAGCCATGGAGCGCTTCCTTAACTTGATCGCCGGCGAGCCGGATATCGCCCGGGTGCCGATTATGATCGACTCCTCCAAGTGGGAGATCATCGAAGCCGGCCTGAAGTGCGTTCAGGGCAAGGCGGTGGTGAACTCCATCTCGCTTAAAGAGGGCGAAGCCGCCTTCCGCGAACAGGCGACCAAGTGCCGCCGCTTTGGCGCTGCCATTGTCGTCATGGCCTTTGATGAAGAGGGCCAGGCAGACACCTTTGCCCGCAAAACCGAAATTTGTCAGCGCGCCTACCGCCTGCTGGTGGATGAGATTGGCTTCCCCGCAGAAGACATTATCTTTGACCCCAATATCTTTGCCATCGCCACCGGTATTGAGGAGCACAACAACTACGCGGTCGACTTTATCGAAGCGACCCAGTGGATTCGCGAAAACCTGCCCCACGCGATGATTTCTGGCGGGGTGTCTAACGTCTCTTTCTCATTCCGTGGCAACAACCCGGTGCGCGAAGCGATCCACTCGGCGTTTCTTTACCACGCCATCCGCGCAGGCCTCTCCATGGGGATCGTCAATGCAGGCCAGCTTGCTGTCTACGACGACCTCCCCGCCGAGCTACGGGATGCAGTAGAGGATGTGGTGCTCAATCGCCGCAGCGACGGCACCGAGCGCTTGCTGGATATTGCCGATAAGTATAAAGGCGACGGCAGCGGTGCCGCTAAAAAAGAGGATCTTGAGTGGCGTAGCTGGCCGGTCAATAAGCGTATTGAGCATGCGCTGGTTAAAGGTATTACGGTATATATTGAAGACGACACCGAACAGGCCCGCGCCGAAGCCGAACGCCCGATTGAGGTCATCGAAGGCCCGCTGATGGACGGTATGAATGTGGTCGGCGACCTGTTTGGTGATGGCAAAATGTTCCTGCCTCAGGTGGTTAAGTCCGCTCGGGTGATGAAACAGGCCGTGGCCTACTTGATCCCCTATATTGAGGCCGAGAAGAGCGAAGAGACCAAAGCCAAAGGCAAGATCGTGATGGCCACGGTCAAAGGCGATGTCCACGATATTGGTAAGAACATTGTTGGCGTGGTATTGCAGTGCAATAATTATGAGGTGATTGACCTTGGCGTCATGGTGCCAGCCGAAAAAATCCTTCAGGCAGCCAAGGAGCATAACGCCGATATCATCGGCCTTTCCGGGCTGATCACCCCGTCGCTGGATGAAATGGTACACGTTGCCAAAGAGATGCAGCGCCGGGGTATGGATCTACCGCTGCTGATCGGTGGTGCCACCACCTCTAAAGCGCATACCGCGGTAAAGATCGAACCGCAGTATGAGCATCCGGTGATTTATGTCACCGACGCTTCCCGGGCCGTTGGGGTAGCGGGCAAATTATTGACCCCCGCTTTAAAAACACCTTACGTCGCCGAGATCCGTGAAGAGTACGAAAAGGTTCGCGAGCGTAATGCCAAGCGCCGCCCCAAAGCGGCGGATCTTGACTACACTCAGGCGCGCAAGCGGCGTTTTCGCACCGACTGGAGCGCCCACACCCCCGCCGAGCCCAATATGCTGGGGCTAAAAACCTTCGACGACTACGACCTTGAAGAGCTGATTGAGCGCATCGACTGGACGCCCTTCTTTATGAGCTGGCAGCTCGCGGGCAAGTATCCCAAAATTCTCGACGACAAGGTCGTCGGTGAAGCCGCTCGAAACCTGTTTGAAGATGCCAAGGTCATGCTGCGTAAGCTGGTTGAAGAGAAGCGCGTTCAGGCACGCGGTGTGATTGGCCTGTGGCCCGCCAACAGCGTTGATGATGATGTCATCGAGGTGTACGCCGATGAGTCGCGCAGTGAAGTTGTCGAGCGCCTCTTCCATATCCGTCAGCAGACCACCAAAGGCCGCGACGGTATCTGCTACAGCCTGGCCGATTTTATTGCCCCCAAAGAGAGCGGCAAAGCCGACTGGATTGGCGGCTTTGCGGTCACCACCGGCCATGGGGTTGATGAACTCTCCAAAGCTTATGAGGCCGCCGGTGACGACTACAATGCGATTATGGTTCAGGCGTTGACGGATCGTCTTGCCGAGGCCTTTGCCGAGCGCATGCACGAACGGGTACGTAAAGAGTTCTGGGGCTATGTACCGGAAGAAACGCTGGACAACGATGCCCTGATCGCCGAGAAGTATCAGGGTATCCGCCCTGCCCCTGGCTACCCCGCCTGCCCGGATCACACCGAGAAAGCCACGCTATTCCGGCTGCTCAATGCCACCGAAAATACCGGTTTGGCATTGACCGAAAACTTCGCCATGTGGCCAGCGGCAGCGGTTTCCGGCTGGTACTTTGCTCATCCGCAGTCGAAGTACTTCTCTACCGGTAAGATCACCCGAGATCAGGTCGAAGCCATCGCCGCGCGTAAGCAGATGCCCCTTGAAGAAATGGAGCGCTGGCTCTCACCGGTACTTTCCTACGACCCGAGCTAATCAATGCTGTTTGTCGCTCGCCGTCACGGCAAGGTTATTCGCCTTGCCTTGCCCATCATGCTGGGCATGCTCTCCCAGAGCATGCTCAATTTGATCGATGCCGCTCTGGTGGGGCATTTAGGCGAAGTAGCGCTTGCGGGTATAGGCGTGGGCGGTTACGCGATGTTTATGCTTAGCGCTATTGTGTTTGGCCTCTCCTCCAGCGTTCAGTCACAAACCGCCCAGCGCGAGGGGGCTGCCCACAGGGAGATCGCCCATCCACTTAACGCGGGGCTGGTGATTGGGTTTGGGGTTGCTTTGCCACTGTCACTCTTGGCTTGGTGGCAAGCGCCACTGCTGATTGGCTTGATTAGCCAAGCCGACGATGTCCAAAGCGTCGCCGTAGACTACTTTCGTTGGCGGGTGGTGTCACTGGTAGCCATTGCGCTAACGCTCTGCTTTCGTGGCTACTGGAACGGTCGCCAGCATACGCATCTCTACTTGCGTATCATCGTGGCGGTTCACTTGATTAATGTGGCAGTCAGCGCGGGGTTAATCTATGGATTTGCCGGGCTACCCAAAATGGGCGCGAGCGGTGCAGGTGCGGGGACTACACTGTCGCTATTTATTGGTTTTCTTGCTTGGTGTTGGGTGAGCATTAAAAGCCCTGCTATCCAACATTTGTTAACCCATATGCCTTGCTTAGCCACCCTGCGTACCACTCTGCTACTTGCTGCCCCTCACTCTTTGCAGCAGCTTTTATTTGCAGCGGGTTATGCGGTACTTATTTGGTTACTTAGCCAATTGGGTACGGCCAGTGTCGCGGTTGGCCATGTGTTGATTAATCTTTCACTGCTGCTTATTTTGCCGGGGGTGGGGATTGGCGTTGCTGTAATGAGCTTAGTAGGTGAGGCATTAGGCCGAGATGCCCAGCACGAAGCCCACCGCTGGGGCCTGGATGCACTCCGTGTCGCCTGGCCGTTACTGCTGGTGCTGGCGCTACCCATGCTGATAGTGCCCGAGCACGTACTCGCCATTTTTTTCACCAGCAGTGAGCTAGTGGCACTGGGCAAACTCCCGTTGCAACTGACCGGTGTGATGATTGTGCTGGATGCGGCCGCTTTAGTGCTCGCCCAGGCCTTAATGGGTGCGGGCGCCCAGCGCACGGTGATGATGCTAACCCTGGGGATGCAGTGGCTGCTTTTTTTACCCTTGGCTTGGTGGGTAGGGGTCGGTTTAGACCAGGGCTTATTAGGCATCTGGCTTATGCAGTTGCTCTACCGATTGATAAACTCGGCCGGATTTTTGTGGGTGTGGCAGCGCCGCCGCTGGCTGGCCCCAGCCTTCTAACCGGCTGCTTGACCCATGGTAGGTGTTCTAAATAGCTTTTAGAGATAAAAAGATAATTATATATTCTTTTGTAGAATATGACGCCCGCGTTAAGGTGACGCTACATTAACGTCCGTCTCAACGTGACCATTTCGCTTTTTAGCAGGATCGTGCCACATGTACCGTTATGATATTCACGACCAAACCCTGGTTGATGAGCGTGTCGCTCAGTTTCGCGACCAAATGGAACGCTACCGCGCCGGGCGTTTGGGAGAAGAGGAGTTCCGCCCACTAAGGTTGCAGAACGGCCTCTATATTCAACGCCATGCGCCTATGCTTCGTATTGCCATTCCTTACGGCATGTTGGCGGGTAACCAGCTGCGTGCCCTGGCTGAGATCACCCGCCGCTACGACCGCGGTTACGGCCACTTTACCACCCGGCAAAACTTGCAGCTCAACTGGCCTGCTCTTGAAGACGTGCCGGATATTCTGGCAGATCTGGCCAAGGTACAAATGCACGCGATTCAAACCAGTGGTAACTGCATTCGTAACACCACCAGCGACCAGTTTGCCGGCATTGCCAACGATGAAGTGGAAGATCCACGCCCCTGGTGCGAATTAATCCGCCAGTGGTCGACTCTGCACCCGGAATTCGCCTATTTACCGCGCAAATTTAAAATCGCGGTCAGCGGTGCGGCCCAAGACCGCGCGGCGATTCAAGTGCACGATATTGGCCTGCGTCTATGGCACAACGCCGACGGCGAGCTGCGTGTTAAAGTGCTAGCCGGTGGCGGCCTTGGCCGTACGCCGATGATTGCAGACGTAGTACGTGAAGACTTGCCCTGGCAGCATCTGCTCACCTACCTGGAAGCCTGTGTACGGGTTTATAACCAGTTTGGACGCCGGGATAACAAGTTCAAGGCGCGGATTAAAATCCTGGTTAAAGCCCTGGGCATTGAGGAGTTCCGTCGCCGGGTCGAGGAAGAGTGGGCGCATTTGAAAGACGGCCCGCAAACGCTTAACCAAGCAGCCGTCGATGCAGCCAAAGTTCACTTCCCCGAGCCTGATCGTCGCCCGGTTGCAGAGAGCGCTAACGAAGATTTTGACCGCTTGCGTGCCGAAAACCGCAGCTTCGCGCGTTTTGTCACCAACAACGTGACCGACCATAAGGTGCCCGGCTATAAGGCCGTTACGCTGTCACTGAAACGTCGTGAGCACGCGCCTGGGGATGTCACCGCTGATCAAATGGAAGCGGTCGCAGATTTAGCCGATCGCTACAGTTTTGGTGAAGTGCGTGTCACCCACGAACAGAACCTGGTGCTTTCTGACGTACCGGTCGATGAGCTGGAAGCGCTGTGGAAAGAGCTGGAAGCTTTGGGTATGGCGAACCCCACAGTAGGCACGCTCAACGACATTATCTGCTGCCCTGGCGGCGATTACTGCAGCTTGGCCAATGCGGTCTCTATTCCCATCGCACAGGCACTGCAGGAACGCTTTGAAGATCTTGATTTCTTGTATGACCTCGGCCCGCTGGATCTGAATATCTCCGGCTGCATGAATGCCTGTGGCCACCACCATGTCGGCCATATCGGCATCCTGGGCGTGGATAAAAAAGGCGAAGAGTTCTATCAGATATCGATTGGTGGCAACTCCACTGACGATGCTTCGCTGGGTAAGATTTTAGGCCCGTCCTTTTTCCGCTCAGACGTGCCGGATGTGGTTGAAAAAGTATTGGAAGTCTATGTGTCACAGCGCCATGAGGACGAACGCTTCTTGGATACCTACCGCCGTATTGGCTTAAAACCCTTTAAGGAGCGTGTCTATGCCTAATAATCCTGTGCCTAATAAAACCGATGAGACACAAACTGAAGCGGTTGAACAGACACCGGTTCATGTCGACCACTTGATTGCTAACGGTGAGCTTGCGGCGGAAAATGCGTGGCGTGTTTCCTACGATGCGGATGCCCTGCCCGAACAGCGCCCGGCGTTTGTGCCGCTGGCGTTATGGCAGGCCAATCAGGAAGACGCTGAGCTGGCACCGCTACTCACCAGCGATACCGAGCTGACGGCGGAATTAGGCAAACAGCTTGGTAATGCCCCAGCCATCGCGATTGACTTCCCCGCCTTCACCGATGGCCGTGGCTACAGCATCGCCCGCCTGCTGCGCGAGCGCTACGGCTATAGTGGCGAAGTGCGTGCGGTGGGTGATGTTCTGGTCGATCAGTTGGAGTACATGCGCCGCTGTGGTTTTACTGCCATGGCGCTGCGCGATGACCAGCATCCAGAAGACGCCCTGCGCGCACTTAGTTTTTTCAGCGTTCGCTATCAACCCGATGTAGAAGAGCGTCAGGCGCTGTTTGAGCGCCGTTTAGCCGATAATAAGTAGACGCAGAGCGTGAATGTTATAAGCCCAAAAGGGCAGCTTCGGCTGCCCATTTTATTGGTGACTGGCTCTATTCTATTATTAAACTGTTAACCCCGCCGCTTTTGCTGGCGCTCGCGGTTATTGGCTTTGGCGCGGTCGCTTTTGCGTAGCATCACCCAGGTAGCGCCTAGCCCACCTTCCGAAGGCTGTGCGGAGACGTACGCCTGCACTTCCTCAAATTGGCTGAGCCACTTGGCAAGGTACGAACGCAGTACGTTCGCGGGACTATCAATTTCACGCCCGCGGCCATGCACTATCATAACGGAGCGTAAATCGTGGGCGTAAGCTTCTTGAATAAAGGGAAACAGCATGCGTCGGCACTCTGTTAATGGACGCCTAAGCAAGTGGAGCTGCGACTGAACGCTATAGCCACCGTGCTTTAATTTATCGACCACACCCTGCTGAATGCCCTCACGGCGATACTCCATGGGATCAAATGGGGGCAGCAGATCGACAAAGTCGTCGGACAGAAAATTGCGTGCCCCCATCTCTTCCTCTGCCCATTCCCGCCGAGCCAACTGGGATTCAGAGGGGCTTTTGCGATTAGCGCCTGGGTCAGCACGGTTTCTTGGTGGCAGCGGTTTCACATCACCGACGAGAGCACGAAAATCCAGATCATCACGAAGCGGCTGATTCATTGCAGGCTCCTTCGGCAGGTTCTAATGAGCACCCATTTTACATACATACTTCACCATCATAGCCTAGCAAACCTGGGTAGTTTGCTTAAGCAGATTCATACAGTCGATAACATAGAACTTGTCATCGTCTGCCTGGCGCGACAAGCTTAGCCTCAGTTTTTGATCGCCACTGCTCACTTTTTTACCGAGTTTTTTTACCGTACATTGCGAGGCGCCAGTTGTGATTAAAACGGTTTGGCTAAAACGCCTTTTGATTTTAAGCAGTATGGTGCTGCTCAGCCTAGCCGGATGGCTCTGGTTAACCATGCTCAGCCCGTGGTTTTATGAGCGACCCGACGACCTTCCCGCTATCGAACAGCGCACTCATCAGGTCTTTGTGTATGGCACGCTACGCTATGCCCCCGTTCGCTTAGTGGTCATGGGAAGTTTCGGCGCGCCACAAGATGCAGTGTTAGAGGGTTATCAGCGTAACGGCCTCGACCTTTCACCCCAGCCAGGGAGCAACGTTGAGGGGCTACTGCTACGAGTTGATGCCGAAGAGTTGGCTCGCCTTGATCGCTATGAGCGGCTGGGTGTGCGCTACGAGCGGATGACGGTAACCCTTGGCGATGGCACCCGCGCCTGGGTCTACCTGCGCTTGCCAGAGAGACAAAATGCATTTGTACCGCACGCGGACTCCCCAATAGCTCTGGTACCATAGACACCTTGCTAAGCCCTGATGCTAAGCCCTATTGCCAAGACAGCTTTTATGAACCCTATTCAGGAATAGTGATGAGTGAAATGACACCGTACGTTTTGGTTCTTTATTACTCGCGCTCCGGCGCGACCGCCACCATGGCGCAACAGATTGCGGCCGGCGTAGAAAGCGTGCCAGGTATTCAGGCGCGTTTACGCACAGTGGCACCAGTTTCAACGACCTGTGAAGCCGTTGACCCCGAAATTCCTGCAGAGGGTGCGGTTTACGCTGACCTGGACGACCTGCGCAACTGTAGCGCGCTGGCGTTGGGTAGCCCCACCCGGTTTGGCAACATGGCGGCACCACTAAAATATTTTATCGATTCCACCAGCAGCCTGTGGATGAACGGTGCTTTGATCGATAAACCCGCCAGTGCTTTCACCTCAACCTCCAGCCTGCACGGTGGGCAAGAGAGCACCCTACTCACTATGCTGGTGCCGCTGCTGCATCACGGCATGGTCTACGCAGGGGTTCCTTATAGTGAAACAACCTTGCTGGAGACTCAGACAGGCGGCACGCCCTATGGCGCAAGCCACTTGGCTGGAACTCGTAGCGACCGCTCGGTCGATGAGCACGAACGTGCGCTGTGTATTGCCCAGGGCAAACGGTTGGCACGCCTCGCTTTAGCGCTTCACGCCATGCGTCAGGAGGCATTATGAGGCAGTGGCTGGAAGACGTCGAAACACGCCATGGGATTGATAAGCTTACGCTTAGAAGCCGGCAGGTTGTATTAATCAGCTTCGCGGTTCTGCTGGTGTTGGTGATTTACCGCGGTTTTTTACTCCAAGACGACGAATTTAACTGGCGCCCTGTCGTAGCCTTCGTTTTGCCCCTGGTGCTGTTTTTACCCTCCATCATTGGTAAACGTGCTCGAGGCCACGCATGGCTCGCCTTTGTTAGCCTGCTCTACTTCACGCAAGGGGTGATGTTGGTCACTCTGCCTGGACAGGGCTTGCGCGGAGTTGTAGAGGCCGTTGTCGCACTAGTGCTATTTGCCGGTTGCATGGGCTATGCGCGCTTTCGCAGTCGACAGCTAAGACAATAGGTCAATAAAACCAAAGCCATAGGATAACGCCAGCGGCGATAAGTAATGCGCCCATCGCCCGTAAACGCAGCGTGGCAGCATTCAATGGCTCATTATGTTCATCGACAGGCTGCTGGCGAAAACGTTTGGTGCCTACCAACATCGCCGCTACCAGCGGTTCACCCAGCAGCCGATGTACGATCAAACCCACTAAATGCAGCCCGATCAGCACGATGAGCAGATCACTATTGAGTTGATGCAGGGTTCTAAGCTGGCTGCCTACCCCATCGCCAAATAAACCATAGAGCGGTGCTTGAAAAAAGATATCGTCACTTAAAAACAGGCCGCTCACGGCTTGAAAACTAAGCGAGAGCAGCATCAATATCACCATCCAGCCGCCCAGCGGATTATGGCTGGCATAAACGCCGGGTTGGCGCTTAAGAAGTGACTTGGAGTAGGCGACTGTTTTTGCGGGTGGATATAGAAACGTTCTAAATCTTGCATATACGCTACCCAGGGTGCCCCATAACCAACGGAACACGAGTAGCCCGATTACCACGTAGCCCGCTTGGGCGTGCACTTCAACCGGAAATAGGAAGGGCGCACCGCTAGTCTTGGTGGTATAAAAAGAGATCAATACCGCCGCCACTAATCCCCAGTGGAACAGGCGAATCCAACCATCCCACACCTCTATCGCTACCTTGTCGCGCATGGCCTGTCCTCTCAGCAGTGATGAGCCCGAAATAATGAGAGAGTTTCGCATTAATTCTGGCTTTCTCCTAGAATGCGAGACAGTTAGCCGCAATCGATAGTTACCACGCTGAGTCACAACACTGGTTAAAATGAAACAGTCAGTCACAACGCGTTTAACATCCATTGATGTCGGTCACTTGAGCTTTAAAGGCATACCAGCGAACATGGATGAAACTCCAGGGAGAAGCATTCGATGACACGTAACATAGCCGATATCAGGCGTGATTATGAAGGCGGCACGTTAGACGAGTCCCAAACACCCGACGATCCATTCGTGTTATTCGATGAGTGGTTCAGCCTAGCCCTGGAAAAAGAGGGCAAAGACGGCAACGCCATGACACTCGCCACCGTCGACAGCCAAGGCCGACCTCACGCACGGGTGGTACTGTTAAAGGGATTTGACGAGCGCGGCATGGTGTTTTTCACCAATTACCATAGCCACAAGGGCAGCGAGCTGAACAATGTGCCCTTCGCGGCCATGACTTTCTGGTGGCCTTCGCTTTCACGACAGGTACGTATTGAAGGCCCTGTTGAACAGGTCTCAGCAGACGAGTCTGATGAGTACTTTGCCAGCCGCCCCCGTGGCAGCCAATTGGGCGCTTGGATTGCGACTCAAAGCGTGGTGATTCCCGGCCGTAACTGGATCGAAGAGCGTCAAAAGCGCTTTGAACAAGCCTATGATGGCCAGGATATTCCCCGCCCGATCCACTGGGGGGGCTATCGCGTCACGCCAGAAATGATTGAGTTTTGGCAGGGCCAGCCTAGCCGCCTACACGACCGCCTGCGCTTTGAACGACGCGACGGCGGTGAATGGAGCCGCTTCCGTATGGCGCCCTAATCTCAGCAACATTTTTACGATTAAGGCCTGCGTTTTATACGCAGGCCTTATAGTTTTTAAAGCCTTCCAAATGCCTAATCCGGCAAGCTCTCAAGCCGGTGGCGTTGCCACTCGCTCTCGGGTTCGTTGAGGCGTAACACCGCATCAATCACCTGCTCTTCCATGTTGTAGCGGCATTTAAAGCCTAAGTGCTTCATCAGCGCCCGCATCGGATGGTTGTCGACCATAATTTTGCCGATCATCTCCAGGGTGCCAATATTAGTGCAGTAATCGATCATCTTCTTCATCAGCAGGCTACCAATGCCCAGACCTTGAAGGTCATCGCGAATAATGACCGAAAACTCGGTACGAATATTGTCGGGGTCGTTCCACACCCGCACCACCCCAAGCATCTCTTTACTGCCATCATCGCCTAAATATTCTGCGATAAACGCCATCTGACGGTCGTAATTGATATGTGACAGGATCGATAGGTCACGCTGGGTTAGGTTGGACTTGTTATGGAAATAGCGAAAACGAATACTCTCTTCCGAGAGTTGGCGATGGAAAGTGGTAATTAAGTGGGCATCCTCGGCACGAATAGGCCTTACTTCGACCTGCCAGCCGTTTTTCAGCGTCACCCACTCACGTAGCTCTTCAGGGTACGGCATGATCGCAAAGCGAGATGGTGTACCCAGATCCATGGCGAAATCGACGGCGACCATACCGTCACGATTCAGCAGCAGTGGATTCACTTCCAGCCCCCGAAGATCGCTTAGATCGGAGGCCATTTGCGATAGCTTGACCAGCATTTGGCACAGGTGCTGAATATCACGCTCTGGGTCGGCGGAGTGTTCACGAATTAATGAGGCGGCATGGGTTCTACCCACCACATCGGCAGCCAGGCTCATATTGAGCGGTGGCAGCGCCACCTGGCGGTCAGCAAGCACGTTGACCTTATAGCCGCCGATACCAAAGACGATAAGCGGGCCGAACACCGGATCACGGGTAATGCCGGCGCAAATCTGCATTGAGTGCTTGCCACGCTGCATGGGCTGCAAACAGTACTCACGGATCGCGTACTCGGGAAATTTCTCAGCGACCTTCTCACCGAGCTGGCGAACCCCATCCGCCACCTGTTCGGGCGTATCCAAATCCTGTAGCAAGCCCGCTGAAATTTTATGCGGGTGCTTGCGGTAGCGATAAGGGCGACAGTTGCCTTCATGAACCACTTTCAGCGCTTTGGTGCCAGGAATCTCCGCAGCGCGGGCAAGCGCTTCATCGGGGTTGGCCAAATAGACGCTGGGCGCCGTGGGAATGCCATAGGCTTCAAGCACTTGGGCGGTTTCTGAGTGGGTCAAGGTTTGCCTGCCCTGCTCTTTTGCCTGCTTAATCAGCGTACGGCACTGGGCGCGTATTTCTGGACTGGTGGAAAATGGCAGGCTTGGGGGGATCTCCTGCAGCAGCGCTTGAACGCGCTGATAAATCACCATATGCATAAACGCCTTAACGGCTTTTTCAGGTGAAATATAGGTCGGAATCCCGGCTAAATTGCAGATATGGCGAGCATTGAGTGCCTCTTTTAAGCCCATCCAACTGGTGAGCAGGTTACGGCGAAACTTTTTGCGGTTATCGATCAACGCCTGGGCTGTGACCAGCGATGGCGCCATCCGGGTAGGCGCGTGTACCACGAGCACTGCATCCACGTTGGCGTCAGCAGCGACAATCTCCAGCGCTTGAACAAACCGCTCGGGCGAGGCGTTGCCGCCCAGATCCACCGGGTTCTCCCCCGGCTTGCTCATATCGACCTCGCTACGGTGCAGCGCTGCCTGGGTTTCGGCGCTGAACTCAGCCAATTTGCCGCCCGCGCTAATCAGCTTATCGATGGCCAGCATGGCGGGACCCAAACCGTTTGACACAATGGCCAGACGATCGCCCTTGAGGGGTTTCATGCGCGACAGAGTTTCCAGCGCATCGAGCAGCTCGTCGGAGTCATCTACCCGCACAACCCCTGCCCGGGCAAAAGCGGCATCAAATACCACGTCACGGTTAGCAATCCCTGGCGTGGGCGCCATGCCGGATATATCCGATTCTGGAGTGCGGCCGCTTTTTATCGCCAGTACCAGGCGATTACGTGACGCATCACGCACGGCGGTCATAAAGTGCTGAGCGTCACTGATTCGCTCGAGGTGCAGCATAATGGCCTGGGCGGGAGAGAATTGATTAACGTAGTCGATCAGGTCAGGCAACAGTACATCGACGCTGTCACCGACAGTAATTAGGTGTGAAAAACCCACATCTCGCCCGGCGGCCCAATCGATCATGGCGTTGGCCAGCATTCCCGACTGGCCCAGATAAGCGACGCGGCCCGCTTTTACCGGTTGACTGGCGTAAGAGGCGTTTAATTTCTTACCCGGTACAATCAACCCCATGCATTCGGGGCCGAGTACTCGAATACCCGAGACACGTGCCGCACTTAACATCCGCTCGCGAATGGAGCCCTTATTACCCTTATCCCGATCCAGGTAAGCGCCGCCGGAAAGCACCAGGGCCGCTTTGACACCGTACTGCCCAAGCTTTTTAATCAGGCTAGGCACGCCTTCAATCGGCGAGCAGACCACGGCTAAGTCGGGCACTTCCGGTAGCTCGCTTACGCGACTAAAGCACGGTACGCCGAAAACCTGGGAGTAGCCTTTAAGATTGACCGCCCAGAGCGGCCCTTTAAACCCGCCCTCCTGAATGTTTCTCAGCACTAAACCGCCCAATGACGCGGGCTTTTCGGAGGCGCCAAACACCGCTAGTGTGCGAGGTTCGAAAAAATGGTGCAAAAAGCGCGTGCTCAAAATGCGTCTCCCCTGACATGAATAGCGGCTGTACGACTTATTGACACTGTCGCCCAGGCCCTGAAGGCGATTAAGGTGGCATCAATAATAATGGAGCGTTGGAATGATTACCGCCTACCTTACCCACCCAGACTGCTCATTGCACCATATGGGGCCCGAGCATCCTGAAAGCCCCCAGCGTCTGGAGGCCATTCGCGCTCGCCTATCGCTTGCAGGGTTATTACAGCAAACCATGCAGGCCGATGCCAAGGAAGCCTGCGAGGAGGCTCTTTCCAGAGTACACCCCTTGCGTCATTTGCGCTCCCTGGATAAGTGTTTGCCCACCGAGGGCATCGTTACGCTAGATAGCGATACCATGATGAACCCTGACAGCCTGCAAGCAGCCCGGGTTGCCGCGGGAGCGGTTATCCGTGGGGTAGACCAGGTGTTTAAGCGTCAGGCGGATAACGTCTTTTGTGCGGTTAGGCCACCCGGCCACCACGCGGAAGCCAGCGATGCGATGGGATTCTGTTTTTACAATAATATCGCCGTGGGGGCGGCCCATGCGCGAGCCAAATACGGTGCCAAACGTATCGCTATTTTGGATTTCGACGTGCATCAGTGCAATGGCACCATCGATATCTTTAAAAACGATCCCGAGGTGCTTATTTGCACCAGCTTCCAGTATCCGTTCTACCCGTGGCGTTATCTGCGCAGCGAGTGGCAAAACGTTGTGAATACCCCGCTGGAAGTGGGCACCGATGGCCCAGAGTTCCGGCGCATCATCGAAAACCACTGGCTACCTGCCCTGCACGCCTTTAAACCTGACTTGGTGATGCTCTCCGCGGGTTTCGACGCTCACCGTGACGACCCTATGGGTGATATCTGTTTAGAGGATGAAGACTTCTACTGGATTACCCATCTAGCCATGGAGATCGCCACCCTGTATGCCGATAACCGCATTGTATCGGTGCTTGAAGGGGGCTATAACCCGAAGTCGCTAGCGAGTGGCGTTGAGGCGCATCTAAAAGCGCTTTTGGGGCTACCGTTTGCTGAAGTGCCCTAGTAAATAGGCATCAGCGCACTTGCCTCTGTCGGCCGTTCTTAGCCGCTTCTTTGCTGTGATATCATGTCCGTTTACGCGCGCCTATAGACACGCACCGTTAGACAACGCAGCCAATGTGACGACCTATGACCGCTACGACTGAAGAGCATGCCGCGCTGCGTATTGCATCGGGAAGCAAACCCTTTGTTGAGCCGCTGCGTTTAGGCGAGCGGCTCAAACAGATTCGTCTCGCTAATCAGTGGACTTTGGAAGAGGTTAGCCAACGCACGGGCCTTGCCCGTTCAACGCTCTCTAAAATTGAGAACGATCAAGTCTCACCCACCTTTAGCGTAGTCCAAAAACTCACTACTGGGCTCAACATCGACCTGCCGCAATTACTTACGCCCCCAAAACGGGAGCGTTACACCATGGGGCGGCGCGATTTGACCCGTAAAGGCAAAGGACAACTGCACCCCACTCCTACCTACGAGCACGAGTTATTGGGCCATCAACTCGCCCAAAAACGCATGATTCCCTTCAAGACCATCGTAAGGGCACGCAGTTTTGACGAATATCACCAATGGGTACGCCATGATGGTGAAGAGTTTTTGATGGTGCTGCATGGCGACATTATGCTCTACACCGAATTTTACGCCCCGTTAGTGCTAGCTGAGGGCGACAGCATCTATTTTGATAGTGATATGGGGCACGCCTTGGTATCCACCAGCCCAGAGGATGCCGTTGTTTTGTCGGTCTGTACACGCGGTGATGTGGCCTAAGGCTGTTTGCAAACCGGCGAGCTATTCACAGGGGTTATAGGCAGTTGGTGGGCTTCGGTAAACCGGCCAGGCGTGCGATCCGCTTTGCCGGACTGCCGGGGAAGAGCTGCATCAGGTAAATAGAACGCCCTTTTTCATCACCCAGTGCGTTTTTAGTTGCTTTCACCAGCGGCCGCATCGCCGGTGCCATTTCGTAACGCTGATAAAACGCCCTCACTACGTCGATGACTTCCCAGTGCTCAGCGGTAAGCGTTAAGCCCTCTTCTTCCGCCATTAAACAAGCAACGGATTCGTCCCACTGTGACTGATTAACAAGATATCCTTCTGTGTCTAGCGGATATCTGTTTTGCGAATCAAGATAACGGTATATTTTTGTCTCTGACATGCCTAGTACCAAGTAACTGCCTTTTCATACTGCTCAGTCAGCGCTACAAAGCCATCCACCTCTAGCGTGGGCAGCTCATTATCCGCGGCTATGTTTGTAAGCCCGCGGCTTACAAGGTCTTCCGATAGAAGGAATATGCGCGACTGACACTGCTGCCATGCCTCCCAGGTGGGATCTAGCGCAGCTGTAACGGCTTCTTCGATCAGCAGCACGGCATCCTGCCCCCCTATCGCTTGCTGCATTTGAGTGGATGCACTGCTGTCAGGCGCTTTGGTGAGGATGTGTAGAATCATAATGACGCTCACTTGGCCCTAGAAATTAAGTATCTTGGAATGTTGCTGCAAAATCCCAGGAACTTCCTGCTCGGTTATCATAGTAACGCCCCCTACCAGAGCGTCGGCGGATAGATACATCCCTTGCAGCGCCCCTTCGGTCACCCAAAGCTTGTCAATATCGTACATTTCCAACATATCAATGGTGGGCAGCGTGGCTTTTTGGCCCGGTGCGCCACTGCCCTGCTCTTTCAGCAGTGCCATTATACCCTGTCCCATAAACAGCAGATGCACGGGCTGGCCAAAGGCAGCCGCGACCAATGCGGCATCTAATCCTTCACGTAGCCAGTTTGAGCTATGTGGTGCGTGGCGAACTATCACTAATAGCGCATCAGGTGTTGCCATTAGCACTCCTTTAAGCAAACGTGATCAGACGATCAGTGCGTTGCTGCAGCTCAAGCAGTTGCCCAAGCCCGGTCAACTCGAAAGGCGGGGCTACATTAAAGGCCTGCTTGCCGTGTCGCTGCGCTTCTGATTCGCTCATCAACCCACGCCGCAACGCTGCGGCAATACAGACATCCAATTGAACCCCGTGCTGCTGGCTCAGTTCAGCCCAGGCCTCACTAAGATTGAGCTCATCCTGGGGGGGGGCCATCAACGAAGAGGCATTATGAACGCCGTCGTGATAGAAAAAAACACCCGTAATTTGATGTCCACGCGCTAGAACGGCATGAGCAAAACGCAATGCAGAGTGAGGAGCTGGGCTGCTATACGGCGCCCCCATCACCAATAAGCCGTACTGCATGATCTTAATACCTGATAACGGTTACCCTAAAAAAAGACAGGCCCTATCAAATAGGGCCTGTCATATCGTCTATCGCTTACTCGGATCAATCGTTACTCATAATACCCAAAATCGACAACAGGCTAACGAACAGGTTGTAGATGGATACGTAGAGCGTCACCGTGGCGAGAATGTAGTTCGTTTCGCCAGCGCGGTGAATTATCTCACTGGTTTGATACAGAATGGCTGCTGAAGCAAACAGCACAAAGCCTGCTGATACCATCAATGAAAGCGCCGGAATTTGGAAGAAGAACCCAGCCACCATGGCCAGAATCAACACAATGGCGCCCGCCATCAAGAAGTTGCTCAAAAAGCTAAAGTCTTTCTTGGTGGTTAACGCTACCGCTGAAAGACCTACAAACGTCAGACCGGTCATGGCCAACGCGTTCATAATCAACGCACCGCCATTAGGCAGGGTCAGGTAGGCAGAGAGAATCGGCCCAAGCGTAAAGCCCATAAAGCCGGTGAAGGCGAACGTTGCCAATAAGCCAGCCGCGGAGTTGGCGGTTTTATGTACCAGGAACATTAAGCCGTAGGCACCAATCAAGAACACGAAGATGTTCATTTGTTGGATACCGAGGGCCACAGCAGCACCCGCAGTGACTGCTGAGAACAGCAGCGTCATTGCCAGTAGCGCGTAGGTGTTACGCAACACCTTGTTAGTGCTAACACTGTTGGCAACGCCACTCGACTGAGGACGTGCCGTACGTAAATCGTTGTAAGCCATGTGTTCATGCTCCCTAAATGGTATTTCCAACAACTGACAAGCATGCCGTTACCGAGTTCCAGACGCAAGCCTTTGTCTATTTCACACAGACCTCTTCGTAAATGGTTATTCAACGTTGAACCAGCTCAGCGAGCATTGTCTATGCTTGTTGGACACTTCTTTGGACACCAAAAACATGAAAAAAATTCTACTCCCTGCCAGCGCATTAGCACTTTTTACGCTGGCACTGCCTGCAATGGCGTTCTCCCCTGCTGGAGAAAATATTGCCTATAGCGTGAATGACGAGGATTTTCAGGGCTATTTTATTTCTGCGGGTGACAATACAAAAGGCAGCGTACTAATCGTTCATGACTGGGACGGGCTGGATGATTATGAGCGCCAGCGTGCTGATATGTTGGCCGATGAAGGCTACGACGTATTTGCCGTGGATCTATATGGTAAAGGCAACCGCCCCCAAGCAGTCGAAGATAAGCGCGCCGCAACCAATCGACTCTACCAAGACAGAGAACGCATGCGGGCCCTGACCTTGGGTGGTTTAGCCCAGGCAAGAGAGCAAGGTGCTGCCGGGCAAACGGTCATCATGGGTTACTGCTTTGGTGGCGCCGTAGCGCTAGAGATCGCCCGCTCCGGTGAAGCCGACAATATAGCAGCGTACACCAGCTTTCACGGTGGTCTAACAACCCCCGATGGCCAGTCTTACTCAAGTGAAACCGCACCTATCTTTATCGCCCACGGCGGTGCCGACACTGCGGTTAGCTTAGAGGACGTTGCCACCCTGGCTGAGGAGTTAGAAACCGCAGGTGTGACCTATGAAGTCGGTATCTATTCCGGCGCTCCCCACGCTTTCAGCGTGTTTGGCAGCGATGCGTATCACGAACGCGCCGACAAACGCTCTTGGGCAGCCTTTAATACTTGGCTGGATGAAATGCTTTAAAACAAATACCCCTAGCTTTGCCAGGCGCTGCTAGGGGTATTGAAAATTCAATTTAGCTAATGCGTACTTAAAACCTGTATTTAGTTGGCGACTAATCAGCTTTGCGCTTCTTCTTCGTCTTCTTTTTCATCTTTATGCGGCGTAACGGTGGTCAGCGCCGTTTGACGTGCATCTTGAGGAGAATTGTAGAGACGAGCGTCAACCAAATGCAGAACCGCCAATTGCGCAAACAACACCGCAAAACAGACGATCAAACCTTTCAACATGGCGGCATATCCAGAGAGGGAGGGGCTAACATCCGCATATTAGCCGATCGCTAGCCAAACACAATGTATTTTATGCGCCTGAAAATACCTTGTTCTAAAGCGTTGAATAGCACGCAGAGCAGCAGCTCAGACCATGCCGCGGCTAATCCTTAACGGATACCTTGCGCAAGTCCTCAATCGTTACCCCCTCGGGTAAATCTGATTCCTCCGCGGGCAACCATACGGGAGAAAGATCGCTATCTTCTCGGCCATCGTCATACTGATGGCCTGGAATGCGGTAAACGATCTGACTGTGGTGGTGATCCCATGCGAATACACGATCCATATGCTTATCCTAGAAAAAAGAAAGTCGTAACTATGACATGCGCGTATAGCATGATGTTCCGTCACATGTCTTATACCTATTAAGTTAAATGCCGAAAGGACTATTGCTGACAAGGGGTTGCCAATCAAAACCCTCGTTGCCCTTTTCCTGCTCACCTTTATACTTGCCGGGTGTAGCTCAGGCCCCACCTCAACAAGAATCGCTGACTGCCGCTAACTAGCTGAGTAGGCTAGCGACACCATGTGTCGATGGCGACTGCATACGCGGCACCCAGGTGAACAAAGCGGGAGGGGTAGTTTTAATACTTTTTTGTTGATTTTGCTGGAAAAATGACAGGTGATGGCTTGAAAGAACCTCATGGCGGTAAAGACCCACAGGAGGCCCTGCGCGCCAGGCTCAAGAAAAGCTTATTAGAACGTAGGGCTTCAGCCCACCGCCGTAAAATCGGCGCTCGAGCAACGCGTCAGCAGTTCTTAGAAGCTACTCGGAACGTGGGGGTTATTGTTGTTGCTACCTGCTTCACTGCTGGCTGGGTAGTCACCAACCCCAGCCTAAATACCGATAACGTTTGGCTTGGCGTGGGGCTAGGTATAATATTGATTTTTGTAGGGTCGTTCGGCTATGGTTATATAGAGCGCGATAAAACCTCAGATGAGGATGATAGGCTATGAATGAACTTATTCTTGCTGGAATGTTGATGAGCCTAGCGGTTGTGTCCGGGGGTATGGTGTGGAGTCAGCACCGCGAGCATCATGGTAAAAAATCGCTAACCGATAGCGTATTTTCCTGGCTCTCCAAACGCTTTGCTTGATGAATTCAGTTCATAAATATGAAAGGGTCGCGAATAGCGGCCCTTTTGTTTGTTCAGAGTACGTTGTCAGGCATGCCTTGTCCCCAGCTCATTCTTCATTTTAGCAAGGGTTATCCGGAGCGAAGGAAACCCACTCACCATTTAGTATGAACACCAAATCATCAACTTCCATGCCAAGTAAATTAGGCTGGTACACCACCACCGTAAGAGACCGCTATGCCTGTTATTCAGCGACTGCTCCGCGTCCTTAAAGCGTCGACGCTACAAATTTCGTGGACATTCCTTCTACTTATTGTGCTCGCACATATGGGCACCGCCTGGGTACTTTTTTCTCTGGTCGGCGAAGCGATGGCCGACTCCCTTACCGATTGGGTTTATTTTTACGTGGTCGTCTCCAGCACCGTAGGTTTCGGTGATTTCAGCCCGACAACCATAGCTGGCGAGTGGATCGCCTCGCTCTACCTCATTCCAGGCGGCATTTCTCTATTTGCCGCTTTAATCGGTAAAGCCACTGTCACCCTTTCAAATTTTTGGAGACTACAGATGCAAGGAAAAGGCGATTTTAGCCACCTATCCGGCCACACCCTCGTCATTGGCTGGCACGGCGAAACCACAGAACGCATTTTGGACATTCTCAAAGCTGATAAAGGCCTACCTGATGAAGTCGTGCTCTGCGTAACCAAAGAGATGAGTAACCCACGCCCGGCGGATTTGAAATTTATCAAAGGGGAGAGTTTCTCCAATGCCGAGCTTCTCAAGCGAGCCGGGGTTGAGAGCGCCAGCCGCATCATCATCTACGACACGAGTGATGACCGAGTTGCTACCGTCGCGCTGAGTGCCTACAGCCTTAAAGCAAAAAACGCCCATATCGTCGCCCACTGCGCCAATCCCGACACCGCAGCAATGTTGCGGCGCACCTTGCCAGGCATCGAATGTACCCAAGCCTTAGCGTTGGAAATGCTGGTAAGGTCAGCCTCTGATGCAGGAATTTCACGGGTCGTCAACGAACTACTCGCGGTTGATCGTGGCGCTACCCAATACCAAACCAGGTTAAACCAGCCGCCTGCCGGAGCCACCTTCGGCGACTTATTTATGCAAGCGAAAAAGGTATGCAATGCCACCGTGCTTGGTCTTGCCAACAGCAGCGATGACAGCGAAGGCAGCATGTTGAATCCAGACACCCAGCGTCCACTGCAGGATGGTGACATTATTTACTACATGGCCAATACACGCCTTTCACAGCAACAGTTGAGTGAGCTACTCACCGCAGAAAGTTAAAAAAGTGAGGTGAGCCGTTTTTCATGAATTAAACGGGCCTGCCCTCTTGGAGGGCAGGCCTTTGCTTGCTCACAGCCCCAGCCAACCCGTCCTACGCACCAGAGTCTTCTCAACTTCCAGCACTATCATCATGGCGATACCGATAGCGATGATTAACACCCCGTCCGCAATACCTAGCGGCCGAGTATCGAACAGGCGATGCATAACCGGCAGAAACGTGAATGCTAGCTGAGCAAAGACGACCATAGAGACCGCTATTAACACGGCGGGGGTTCCAAGCACTCCTCGCCAGTTAAAGGAGGTCATGTGCAGATAGCGCACGTTGAAAAGATAGAACACTTGCAGCACCACGATGGTATTAACTACCAAGGTGCGGCTCATGGCTAGCTCATCCCCTCGGCCAAGCGAATAGAAGAAAATACCCAGTACTGCCATCAGGAACAAGAACGACACCAACCCGATGCGCCAGACCAGAAAGGGCGTCAGCAAGCCCTGCCCTGCAGGCCGCGGCCGACGCTGCATAACATTCGGTTCGGCTCCCTCAAACGCCAGCGACAACCCTAGTGTGACGCCAGTGATAAGGTTGATCCACAGGATCTGCACGGCTGACATCGGCATAGCGAAATTAAACAGAATCGCGGCAATGACCGCTAATACTTGGCCCCCATTGGTCGGCAACGTCCAAGCCGTCACTTTACGAATATTGTCGTAGACCACTCGGCCTTCATTCACGGCGGCCACAATGGAGGCAAAGTTATCGTCGAGCAGAACCATCTGCGACGCCTCTTTTGCCGCATCGGTGCCTTTATGCCCCATACCAACACCGACGTTCGCCTGCTTTAACGAAGGTGCATCATTAACGCCATCGCCGGTCATCGCCACTATGGCGCCGGTCGATTGCAGCGCTCGAACAATTCGCAGTTTGTGTTCAGGGTTGGTTCGGGCAAAAACACTGGTCTCGGTAACGATGTCAGGCAGATCGCTATCGGCAATGTCATCGAGTTCACGCCCCGTTAGTACGTGCGGGTCGTCATCGAGCCCCAACTGACGAGCAATAGCCGCTGCCGTCGCGGCGTGATCGCCGGTAATCATTTTCACCATAATGCCGGCGGAGTGGCACTCTTTAATGGCGGCCATTGCCTCCTCCCGCGGCGGGTCGATAAAACCTATTAAGCCAACAAAAACCAACTTGTCATCAAGGTCAGCAAACGTTAGCTTGTGGGTACCGGACGGCAGCCGCTTAGTCGCTAAGCCGAGCACCCGTTCCCCCTGAGCAGCCGCCTCTGCGATGCGTGCCGTCCAGGCATCCCGTTCCAGCGACCTACTTCCCTCTCCATCCGCCTGAAGGGAGCATAGTTGCAACAGTTCGTCTGGGGCACCTTTGACGAAAATACGCGCCCCCTCCGATGCATGGCCGTTGAGCGTGGCCATAAAGCGATGTTTGGCATCGAAAGGAATCTCATCAAGGCGGTGCCACTCATGCCGAGTAGACTCGGGTTCCAGGCCAGCCTTAATAGCCAACGCCACCAGCGCCCCTTCCATGGGGTCGCCAATCACATGCCACTCTCCGTCGGTATTGCTCAACTGGGCATCGTTACACAGCAGTCCGGCCAGGATCAGGCTGTCGATATCCGTTGGCCGTGTATCCTCCACGTTAGCCGCTGTCTCCGCTGTCAGTCGCCCTTCCGGTACATAGCCAGACCCGGATACCATCATTCGGCCGCTGGAGGCTTCCAGCCGACGCACGGTCATCTCGTTGCGCGTTAGTGTGCCGGTCTTGTCGGAGCAGATAACCGATGTAGCCCCCAGCGTCTCCACCGCAGGAAGCTGCCGAATAGCGGCGTTGCGCCGTGCCATACGCTGCACGCCGATAGCGAGCGTGATGGTAATAACGGCGGGCAGGCCTTCGGGGATCGCCGCAACGGCCAAGGCCACAACGGCAATGAGCGCCTCCGACCAGACATGGCCGCGTACCAGCACCGCAAAGGCAAACAGAACAACCGTCACGGCCAACGTGACCCAGGTAAACTGCGTTCCGAAGCGATTGATCTGCTGTAGTAGTGGCGTGGTCAGTGGTTGAACATCACGCAGCATGGTACTGATTCGTCCGATTTCAGTATCGCTACCGGTGGCCACCACCACCCCTGTCGCCTGCCCAGTGGCCACCAGCGTGCCGGAATACGCCATGGAGTGACAATCGCCCAGCGCAGCCTCTTTTGGGGCCGGTGAAACCCGCTTTTCTGCAGCCACCGACTCGCCGGTCAGGATAGCCTCCTCAATTCGCAGTGAGCTGGCACGGATAAGACGCAAATCTGCAGGCACTCGATCTCCTGCCTCCAAGGATACGATGTCGCCCAGAACGATCTCATCGACGGGCACTTCGACGTGCTTCCCTTCTCTGACTAGATGAGCGTGCGGAGCGATAAGGTTACGGATTGCATTCAGCGCTTTTTCCGCCTTGCCTTCCTGTACAAAACCGACCACTGCATTAACCAAGACCACCGCAACAATGACCGACGCATCGACAAAATGCCCTAGCAACGAGGCTGCGATGGCCGCCGCCAAAAGGAAATAGATCAGTGCATTATGAAAATGAGCGAGAAAGCGAAGCAGCGGGTGTCGGCCAGCTACTGCCGGTAACTGGTTACGCCCATACTGCTCCAAGCGCTTGGCAGCTTCATCTACTGTCAGCCCCGATAGCGAAGTCTCCAAGTCCGCAAGGACATCATCGGCATGCCTTGCGTGAACCTGCAAAGACGGGCTTTCTGATGATAAATCGGTATCGGCAGTAGGTGTGTCCATACTGTCTCCCTAGCAAGCGAAAATAGAGGTAATGAGGTACTGTCGTTGCAGACACTGGCGTTACAGCTTGAGCACCAGCGTTACGGTATCGGTCTCATCTTTGACTGATTGAGTAACGAAGCCAAACTCGTCCGCCATTTGCCGCATAGCATGATTCTCTCGCAGAATATCGGCGTAGAGCTGCTGGATGCCACTATCACGAGCATAGTTGAGCAGTTCCTGCATAAGACGATAGCCAAGTCCCGTTCCCTTCATATCGCGACGCACCATAATCGCAAACTCAGCTTTTTCCTTGTCAGGGTCAGCAGACAGGCGAACAACTCCGACGATTTCGTGCTTACCTGGTGCCATAGCGACGAAGGCCATTTCTCGGTCGTAGTCGATCTGGGTGAGGCGAGCCGCGAAAGCATCATCAGCCCCCTGGATGGCCGCAAAGAAGCGTGGCCTCATGTCATCGGACGAAGAGTGACGGAACATTTCGACCAGCCCGTTATCATCTTCCGGGCGTATGGGGCGTAAGTCATAACGCTGGCCAGTTCGGGTTTCGATAACTTTTTCGAGCTGCTGCGGGTAGGGGCGAATAGCAAGCGGTCGACGTTGGCCGTGGACGGCCCTGACCACAATACGCGCATCCAGGGCGATCACCCCGGAAGAATCGGCCAATAAAGGATTAATATCGAGCTCGGCGACGCGATCCAGATCGCAGACCATTTGCGACAGTTTGATCAGGGTGAGCGTAATGGCTTCCACATCGGCGGCAGGCCGATCTCGATAGCCTTGCAGCAAGCGAGAGATACGCGTCGTTTGGATCATCTCCTTCGCCAGGAGGGGGTTGAGCGGCGGGAGGCCAATGACGCGGTCACCGATGACTTCAGCCGCCGTGCCGCCCTGGCCAAACAGAATGATCGGCCCAAAAACGCTGTCTTCAGCAACGCCCATAATCAGCTCATGCGCACCAGGGCGGCGAATCATCGGCTGCACGTTGAAGCCATCCATCCGTGCCTCCGGCGCAACACGTTGAATGCTAGCGAGCATATCTGTCGCCGCCTGAGCCACCGCCACGGGTGAGGCAAGGTTCAACTGCACTCCCCCCACATCCGACTTGTGCGAGATATCCCGCGACAATATCTTCAGCACCACCGGGAAACCCAACTTTTTGGCCGCCTCGCAGGCTTCCTCCGGCGTCTTCACTGCGATGGCAGATACGGTTGGAATGCCATAAGCCGACAGTACTGCCGCTGCCTCCGGCTCGGTCAGTACGCTACGACCATCCTTGAGTACACTGTCGATGATGGCTTCCGCGTTGACCTTGTCGATGATGATATCTTCAGCAACGGCTGGCGGCGTCTCCATCAACGCTTGCTGATTACGCCAGTAGTTCGACAAGTGCGAAAAGGCCCTAATGGCCTGCTCTGGCGTTTGATACGTAGGGATGCGTTTCGCGGAAAACAGCTGGCGGGCCTCGGCAGGCGCCCCTTCACCCAGCCAGCAGGTCAACACCGCAGGACGCCGTTCGCCCAAGGTCGCAACCACGGACTGGGCAGCGTCAAGGCTATCGGCTACCGCCGCAGGGCAGTTCATGACCAAAACCGCATCCGCTCCAGGCTCATCGAGTAACGCTTCGAGTGCGCCTGCATAGCGTTGACCAGGCGCGTCGCCGAGGATGTCAACCGGATTGGCATGGGACCATGCTTTGGGTAGCAACGCATCCAAGCGCGCCAGCGTCGACTCGGAAAGTTCGGCCAGGTGACCTTGTCGATCAGCTAGCTCATCAACCGCCAGTACACCGGCTCCCCCACCGTTGGTAAGGATGGCCAGCCGGTCGCCTTTTACGCGGATGCCGGTCGCCAGCGTGCCTGCGGCTTGGAACAATTCATCGAGGGTATTGACCCGTAGCATTCCCGCACGCCGGAACGCCGCGTCGTAGACAGCATCAGAGCCGGCTAGCGCCCCGGTATGTGACAGCGCGGCTTTGGCGCCCGCATCACTGCGACCTGCCTTGACGACCACCACAGGCTTGTTACGGGAGGCCATACGGGCCGCCGACAGAAACTTGCGTGCCTCGGTCACGGCCTCCATATAGATAAGGATGGAGCGGGTATTAGGATCAAGAGCCAGATAGTCGAGCATATCCCCGAAATCAATATCGCTCATTGAGCCAAGAGAGATCACATGCGAAAAGCCGATGCCACGCGCAGATGCCCAGTCAAGAATCGAGGTCGCTACCGCACCGGACTGGGTCACGAAGGCAACGTCTCCCTTTTGCGGCATGATATGAGCAAAGCTAGCGTTGATCCCCCTGTGCGGCAGCAGAATACCCAGGCAATTAGGCCCGACAATACGCATCAAGTAAGGCTTTGCGGCCTCCAGCATTGCCTGTTTGAGCGCTTTTCCATCGGCACTCTCTCCCTCACCGAAGCCCGCGGTGATCACCACGGCCGCTCGACACCCCCGTTCCCCAAGTTCACGAATAAGACCCGGCACGCTGTCAGGTGGCGTGGCGATAATGGCCAGATCTGGAGCCAACGGTAATTCACTGATGGAGTGGTAGTTGAGCGCTGAGCGGATGGCCCGCTCGTTTGGATTCACAGTCAGGATAGGCCCTGAAAAACCGGCCTCAAAAAGGTTTCGCGCCAGCACGGCACCCACTGAACCAGCGCGGTTGCTTGCACCGATCAGCGCTATCGTGTCAGGCGAAAACAGCGCGTTTAGATTGCGTATCGACATGGTAGCGGTACCTAGTGATGAAGTTTACTAGAGCTGCCCATGTATAACTTAGCATTCGTGACAGCTGTGAACCGCCCCGGTTATTCCGGAGACCGGTTTGTTTGAGTCAGGCAGCTTCACCCGACTCTTCCAGTTGACGATAATACGTCCTTTCTCGTTCTGCTGGTGGAACGTTTCCGATGGGTTCCAGCAGTCGGCGGTTGTTGAACCAGTCAACCCACTCCAGCGTGGCATACTCAACGGCATCCAGTCCCCTCCATGGGCCACGATGATGGATCACCTCCGTTTTGAACAAGCCGATGATGGTTTCAGCCAGCGCATTGTCGTAGGAGTCGCCGGTGGTGCCGACTGAGGCATTGATACCCTCGTCAGCCATACGCTCGGTGTAGCGGATCGAGAGATATTGGCTTCCCCTATCACTATGATGGATCAACCCTTGTCTGTGTTTTCGTGCCCACAGAGCTTGCTCCAGAGCGTCCAGCACCAGTGCCGTTCTCATCGACGTCGCTACACGCCAACCCACGATACAGCGTGCATAAACATCGATAACGAACGCAACGTAAACGAAGCCAGACCAGGTAGCGACATAGGTAAAATCGGCCACCCAAAGCTGATTAGGACGCATAGCCGTAAAGTCACGTTTCACTAAATCAGGTGCCCGTTTCTGGCCGGGATCACTGAGGGTCGTGAAGGGGCGTTGGCCTCGCACCACGCCGCGAATTCCTAGGCGGCGCATGAGCCGTTCTACAGTGCAACGAGCAACATTAACGCCTTCACGGCGGAGTTGCCGCCAGACCTTACGGGCACCGTAGACGCAGAAGTTTTCTTCCCACACGCGCTGAATCTCAGCGGTAAGAAACGCATCCTGCCGATACCGGTCTGCCCGCCGTTCAGGATCAGCTTCAAGTGCCTTGTGGTGGTAATACGTCGATGGGGCGATTGGCAGTTGACTACAAATCGACTCGACCCCGAACTGAGCACGATGCTCGTCGATAAATGACACCATCAATTGGGTTTGCGGTCGAGCTCCGCCTGGGCGAAAAAAGCAGCCGCCTTACGGAGAATTTCATTGGCACGCTTCAATTCGGTGTTTTCACGCTCTAGCTGCTTGAGCCGTTCATGTTCAGACAGGTTAACCGAGCTGTTTTCCTGCGTGAGTTCTGTGCGTTTGCACCAGGCTCTCAAAGTCTCTGGTGTACAGCCGAACTTGCTGGCAATGGAGCAGATCGCCGCCCACTTGGACGGGTATTCGCCTTGCTGTTCAAGGACTAATCGAACAGCTCGCTCCCGGACTTCTGGGGAATATCGTTTTGGTGAGTTCATAACTCCATCCTCTCAAGATATGGAGTCTCCGGTAAAGCCGGGGCGGTTCAGCTGCTTCACGCGCATGGATTGTTATAGCGTGAGTTCATCTATAGAAAAGCTTAGTCATATAAATAACATGGTTTGACTTGTTAAGTTATTGATGCGGCGCAACTATTCCTGGCCCCACTTGTTGTCATGCTAAAAAACACACGCCAATTTCTTATCCTATTGATATTTCATGTTAAATCAGCAAATAAGATTTCGAAAACAATGTTCACCTTACCGTAACGTAAAATGAGCACTTATTTCAGGTGGGTAAAAATTACTATCACAGCACACATGTCATTTTATTAACCATCTAATTATTAACGACTTTACACATTAAAATATTGATGTCGGTCAAAACATGAGCTATTAAATTCTTCAGCAAAGGCGATGAGTACTATAATTTTTCTACTTCACTTGAGGAGCTATGACAATGACAACATCAGCGTTTCCAAAAGCTTCCACTAATGCCGCCAATAATAGCGTAGAGAGTAGCAGTGTAGACAATAACAACGTAATTAATAACAAATACTTGCTAGCTTTTTGGTATCAGCCTTGGGCTGAAACGTCCAATTCGGCGGCCAAGCTACAATGCATTTGGCTAGAAACACTTAACGACGCATTTCGCCACGAGGTCGATTTCCTGTCGACTATGGCGCCGGTCTATAGCAAGCTCACACACTGCATGCTGGGCTTCAACGGGCCACTGACGCCGGAGTTGATAGCATCCTGTTACCGTCAGATCGCCGGAGACATGACTGAGGCCACTTTTAACCGCATGCGCAACGTATCCGAACTCAACGAAGACTTTAAAGAGCGGATTTGGTGTGAACTATAGGAGGTAACGCTCAAACACAGTGGGAATCTTATAAAGCGGTGGTAGTGGTACATGCACGACCACCGCTTCTTTACTCTGTTAGGCCCCAAAATTGCGCTATATGCCGGGTCGAAGAAATACCTACTTCCAGCATATATTTATCTGCTTCCCCGAGACCTTCTTCTCCGCCGGCCATGATTGGCGTGCCGTGCCCCATTCCTTCGATGATGTACTCCTCAATCACCTCCTGACCACCCGCGTTGCACCAGATCTGGCGGGGAAAACCATCGAGCTCCTCTACACGTGTCGGTGGCCCTTCAACCTTATGGATCTGCTGCCACTGCCGAACAATGGAATCGGCGTTGGCATTATCGACGGTCGAATCGCTACCGCCATGCCAAACCGATATTGTTGGCCAAGGACCGTCAAAGGTCGAGGCTTCGCGTACAAGTTTGTTGAGCCTGTGATCCGATGGGCCACCATATCCCTTCATACGAACCATCGCCTCTATCAGGTTGTCGGCGCTGCGATAGGGTAATCCAGCGATGATCGCCCCGCCTGCAAACACCTCAGGATAGGTGGCCAGCATCACAGATGTCATGGCGCCCCCCGAAGACATCCCAGTGACGAAGATGCGTGAGGGGTCGATGTCATGATCATCAACGACCTGCTCGATCATCTGACGAATAGAGAGTGGTTCACCATCGCCTCGGCGGCTGTCGCCCGACTTGAACCAGTTGAAGCTACTAAGCGGGTTATTGGTTTTTCTCTGCTCCGGATATAGGAGTGCTATCCCACATTCGTCAGCGAGGGAAGACCAGCCTGATCCGCGGTTATAGCCTTCCGCCGATTGGGTGCTGCCGTGTAGCACAACGACTAGCGGCCCGTTCTTTGGGAAATTCTTCGGTATATAGGTGTCCGCATGCAACGACCCAGGGTCAGTACCGAATTGTTGCATATCGGTCAGACGATCGTGGCTAACTGAAGATGTCGGCATAGGTCCTCCTTTGCCAGTTTACTTCTGCCCAACCGAGGATAGAAACCACTCGTTGAGAACAGCGCCAGGTAACGATCCCTGATGCCAAGGACAAAGCGCGGTACGAAGAATGAGATACTATCGAACAATCGGTTTACTATGAGAAAGGGCGCTGCGTCCCCTGCAGCGCATAGCGCAACGTCCTTGTTTAGGCATTTCCTTTGCCTCGCTCACCTGTAGGATGGCCCTTAAAGCAAACACTCACCGTGCGCTATCGAACATAGCAAAGGAAATTTTCAAGTATTCAGGCTAGAAGCATTCACCTATTCATCTGGCGCTAACTCCTGCCGTGTGGGCGGGCGCCCCACCTGCACTTCGCTAAGGTCTTCTTGAGACAGACCGCGGTATAGCGCGAACATCATTGCAAACACCAAAATGAACATCGGAAGGCCAACAACGGTAATCACCTCCTGCAAGGCGGTAAGCCCGGCATCACCAGCAAGCACAATGAGCATCGCTGCCAGCATACCCTCAGAGACGCCCCAGAAAACCCGTTGATGCCATGGGCCAGGGTCTGCGCTGCCGGTACACAGCATGTCGACTACCAATGAGGCAGAGTCCGATGATGTGGCAAAAAAGATAGCGACAATCACAACGGCCAAGCCCTGGATTAATGTGGCAGCCGGGAAGTTCTCGAAGAAGGCGAACATGGCGAGGGGAATGCTTTCACCTACAGCCGCGGATAAAATACCGGCCTGCTCTCCCAGAGCTTCTCGAGCATCGGGCCCGATCCCGTCGATTTCCATTGCCGACCAGCCAAAGATTGCAAACCAGACCAGCGTGAAAATGGAGGGAGCAAAAAGCACACCAAGGACGAACTCACGGATAGTACGCCCGCGTGAAATACGCGCTACGAAGATCCCGATGAAGGGCGACCAGGTTACTGTCCAGGCCCAATAGAATACCGTCCAACTCCCCTGCCATCCCCATGTACCGCCATCTCTGGAATAGCTTGCCAGCGTGTCATTCCAGAAAGCCATGGGCAGCAGATTCGTTATGTAGAGGCCAAAGGTTTCGACCACCGCGCGTAAAAGGAAAACGGTCGATCCGGTAAAGAGTACAAATAGCAACAGGCCGACGGCCATGGCGATATTGATATTGGAAAGCCGTTTAACGCCTGAATCCAGCCCCGCTACAATTGATCCCACGGCGACAGCCGTCAGTATGGCAATGATGAACACCTTGGTGATGACCGCATCCGGAACACCAAACAGTTCCGTAAGACCCGCGTTGATCTGCTGAGTGCCCAAGCCGATAGAGACGGCTACACCAAACAGGGTGCCAAGTATCGCGAAGACATCAAGCGATTTACCGAGGGGGCCATAAATGCGGTCGCCTAACAGCGGATAGAATACTGAACTAAAGCGCATCGGCAGATTGTAGCGGTAGATAAAGTACGCAAAAGCCAGCCCGGGCATAGCGAAAATCGCCCAGGTGTGTAGACCCAGATGATAGATTGAAAAACTCATAGCATCGTCGGCGGCTTCCACAGAGAAAGGGACGACATCAGGCCTGGGTGGATTAGAAAAGTGGGAAATAGGCTCAGCAACGCCCCAGAACATCAATACCGTGCCGATGCCGCCTGCGAACAGCATGGTGAACCAGGAGATATTATCGTAGGCAGGCTTTGCATTATTGCCGCCCAAGCGAATCGCCCCGTAACGGCTAATTGCCAGCCAGAGCAGAAATGCTACCCAACTTGTTACCCCTAAAATAAAGAACCAGCCAAGGTTGGTAACGATCCATTCCCTACCGGCACCAAAAGCTGCCCCTATGGGTTCTGGCGCAATCAGCAGCACCACAAGAAAAAGGATCATAATCCCTGCGGACGTGAAAAAAATAATCGGATCCGTCTTGAGGCCCAATTTTCTCGCTAGTGCATCCATTATTATTCCTCCCGTGTCGTTCCAACAACATAGGAGTCATTGATCGATAACGCCAAGGCGCTATCGAACCTTGAAGTTTTCCCAGGAGAAAGCCGCACAGGCAAAAACAAAGGGCGCCTGTACCAGCTTCAGGTTTTGGAGTACTCCTGATACTGATACAAGCGCCCAAAGAACCGCTTACTGCATTAACAAACGCTAGACGTAGAAATCCAGATCCTCTTGAGCTTTGAGCAGATCGCGCATCTTGATGGGATCGTCACCAAAGAAGAAAACTAGCCCCCAATGAGTCCCGAAGGCTGATCGGTCGGGCACGGTCTCTTCTGCCGGTGCGACCAGTTCGTGTGACTCGAAATACGGGTGATTAATCGTCTCTTCGGGCATTTCCAGCTTGCTGACAACACGACGGCGTGGATAGACACCGAAACAGCCTGCATAGCCTTTCGCATCGACCACTTCACGGGGGAAGAATGCCGCCACTTCCTCTTTCGTGCTTTTCGGGTCGAATACCAACATTGACGCTTGATAGGCGTTGAAACCGTAGGCTTTTTCGATCAGTTCGAATGCTTTAAAGCCGGGTGGGCGATAAGCAACTTCGCCAAAGTACATCTCGCCGTCCGCCGTGACGAAGTACTCGGGGTGAATCAGGCCGAACTGGATATCGAAGGTTTTGATCAACAGCTCAATCTGCTTGGTGATCGCATTGCGCCAGCTCTCAAGCTCCTGAGTAGCAGGCACGAATACCGAATAGCCCAATGTCACGTATTCCGAAATATTCAGAAACTGAATTTTGCCATCATGTATCCAGGCTTCAACGGCAAACTCCCAACCGCTCAAGTGACTTTCCATCAGCAGCGGATATTCTTCATCCGGGATGTTGTCAATTTCTTCTATCGTGCGGATCATGCGGTGGCCAAGACAACCGGCTTTATCGAAGGCCTTGACGTGAATCGGGTCATCTGGATCGCCGTCAAGTTTCAGCAGCGTCTGGTTGACGCGCTTCATAAAGCGAACAATGTCTTCTTTCTCGTGCGCCTCTTCAAAAATCCCGACACGAATGCCACCAAGCTGAGCACGGCGTTTCATGAGCGCCTTGTCACGGAACAGAATGGACTGACCGTACATGCGCGGGCTGTCGAGGAGAACGGAGTTGATGGCACCAGACCACTCAACGGTTTCTTCGAACAGGGGGATAGCGACGTCTACACCTTCTTCCTTGAGCTTTACGGCTATCTCCATGGAGCGATCATTCAAGCGAATAAAGTCCCATGGGATAAAAGGTATATTGTTCGCGGTACAGAAATCGGCGGCCCACTCTGGAGCGACGACGATATAGCGGCGGTCGAATTTCTGCGCAGCCTTGATCGCGTTGACACTCCAGCCAAGTAGAGCGATATAACCTTTGTTCGGATCTTTAGGGGTCTCGGTGCCTTTAACCGAGTCCATTTCCGGATCACGCCAGGCCGCTACTGCTTCGGGCATTTGCTTTTCTGATGATATCGACATTCGATGTCCTCCTTGCTGGTTGACCCAAATTGACTGGGCTTAGATTGGAGCGCACCAAGTGAGCTGAGCCGCAGTCATTTGTGTTCAGGAGCGATTGAGCAAGCCAGCATTAGGAAAGTTTTTAGCGCACCCGTGTAACTAAGTTAGTCGATCCAGTTACATATGGCAATTAATCTGTAGAGTTTCTGTTGAATAACTGTAGAAGTTATCTCACTGATAGATGGGCATAATTTCTAAACCGCTGTTGAACAACAGAACCACACACATCGAAGAAATTCAGAAGATCGAGCCTTTATTACCGCGTCTTCGACTAACCGCCATCATGCTCAGCGGCGTCTTCAGCCCCCTCCTCGACCATCTCTTCGGCCTCCTGCTCTTCTTCTGCGGAAGCCTCCGGCTTGCCATGATCTTTGCGGCCAACGGTTAGCGTGGTAGAGAGGCCGAAGTGGTCAGAACCTTGCACCTTCACTCTGTCGATATCAATAAGATGGAAACCGTCAGAAACGAACAGATGGTCTATCGGGTATCGCCACCATGGGTACTCCGCATGGTAGGTACTCAGCAATCGCCGGCCACGGCGAGGATCTTTGAGATCACTCAAGTCAGCGAAAAGCTTGGTGGTGTCAGACCACGCAACGTCGTTAAAATCACCGGTGACGATCCAGCGGTTGTCCGGGTCTTCTTCCACATGCCGAGCAATGAGCATCAGCTCTGCATCGCGTTCTCGACTGTCTCGTCGTTCATCCTCGTTGCTAACGGTTCGTTCCTGCAGCCCTGGCGGAACCGGATGGGCGCCAACGAAGCGCACTGGCCCGATGCCTGGTACGTCAATCGTTGCAAAAATGGAGGGTCTACGGTCTGAGACTAAATATTCTACTCCCTGCTCCAGCAGCGGAATCCGCGACCAAAGCACTATCCCAAGCCCCTCATCGCGAACCTCCCCTACTCGGTGGGCGTACTCCTCGTCAAGTGGCGCCAAGCCTTCGGCCCAGGCGTTATTGACTTCGATTAGCAGCAGTAAATCAGGCTCCTCCTGCTGAACCATTGCCACTACCTCAGCATACCGATCATTTTTGTAATCAACATTTGCCGTCAGCACTTTTAACGTTATCTGGCCTTCTTTTGGCTCTACCTCAGCGGTGGGCACCTCAGTCGACCAAACGGATGTAAACGGCAGGATGTGTGTTAAGTGCCATCCTGCTATCACAAGAATGACCACTCCCCATACGGCGTGCTCTTTTCGTGGGCGCTTAAGCCAAGCGTGAACGCCCAGAAGGAGCGCTGGCAAGACCAACGCGCTCGTTAGCTGCAGGCGTGGAAAATCCCACAGCCTGATCCACCACTGACCGCTGGGTATTAATGGCAGCAAGGCCACCACTACCATCAAGAGCACCAATAACCGGATAAACCAGAGAAGGAGTTTTAACAACATGAAACCTCTCAAATGCGGCAACGGTAACCAGGAGGATCCCGGTTATGTCGGCCTAGATTGCCGCAGATATTGTGACGATTTAAGCATACCCCTCTCTGGATAGCTGCATGCCCATTTATCTGAGAGACACCGTCATAGCACTGACCCACTAAATCGACGTAATCCAGCTCTCTCCCGCTGTAAATCAGTTCGCAACCACTAACACCCTATTGGCTTGATATGGATCAAGCTACGCGCACTTGCTTCGTGCTCTTAACCTAAATGACGGCTATTAACCTAAATGACGGCTATGCTCGTTAAGCGAATAATAGGTTATTACGTTATTCCAAATGATTAATACAAAGACTTTATTACAATTGCACACCAAACTGAGTTCGAGGAGTCCGTTATGAACAGCAATGTCGGTGGTATCGATAAAATTTTACGCATCCTGGTGGGGATTGTACTGATTGTATTGGCCCTGACAGGCACTATCGGGCTTTGGGGGTGGATTGGCGTGCTGCCGCTTGCCACAGGGCTATTTAACTTCTGCCCAGCCTACAAGCTACTAGGTGTTAATACCTGCAAGGTTAAATAGTAGCTTTCAGCCAGCCAATGGCCTGTAGCTGCCCAACTGGTGCTTAGCGACCTATCTCAGTTATTCTACGCGCAGTGTTTGCGCTCCATGACTGAAGGATAGCCATATCTATGTTGGGATTCCTGCAGGGTTTTTCCTATGGCCTGTTTATGACCTGCCTGCCCTGGCTACTGGTCGGCCTGTTCAATCCTGGTTTGGCGGTTCCGCTGGCGACGCCCAGTCGACTACAGGTGATCGCCCGCTATTGCTTGGTAGTTCCTACCATCAGCATGCTGCTGTGGCTGACCTCCCTATGGGGTGGTTTCAGCCCCAGCCTGTTTGGCTGGCTGACGGGCCTCGTCGCCATTCCAGTGGCACTCCCTGTCGAGCGAACGCTACGCGGCTGGCTGGCCCGCCGCCGCTTGCGTCGCCTCGAGGTTCAAAGAGAGGCCGAAGCACAGCGACGGCGGGCTGAAGAGGAGCGCAACGCCTATGAAGCAGGTGTCTCGGTGCTCGATCCCGCAAGCCCCCCCGTGGGAGCCAACGACCTCGTACTAGCCATGTGTCGGGCCAAGCAGAACCTGCTCGACGTGCACCGTCCCGATCTGGCTATCCTCACAGACCGCCTCTATAGCCGCTACCACCATGTGATGGACGTGCTGGGCGACCGATTCCACACTGGCGAACTGGCCTTCGAGCGCTCACAAGGCTTGGTCACTCAAGTTTGTTTTGGGGCGGTGGATACGTTGACGACCATGGCCTCCCAGGCAAGGGGTGTGGTTAGCGTGGATGGTAATTACGTCCGAGGTCGATTGGAACGGGAGGGCAAACGATTAAGCGATGAAGAGCGCACGGCCCTGGTGCGTCGCCTCGATCTGCTAGTGGAAACCGAACATCGACTGAACAAGCTCTCTGCCCGTATCGAATCCGCCTTGACCGTACTCGACGATACCGCCGTTGCCATGGCGCGCATCGAGACGGCTCGCCCACAGGCGTCGGTTACCACCGAAAAAGCACTGGAGGATCTACGCCTCTTTGTCGAAGGTGCAGATCGTTATGCCCGCAAAGATTAAGATTGCATTCAGTGGTACCGTGCAGTTTTTACTATGTTTTTATAAACGGTTTTATTTAACCGATTTATCTAATCGAGCTTTTTTTAACAGCTCAGGAGATGTCTATGGCTCAGCAATCCGATGACAAACGTCGCCTCTCCCTGCCCCCGGTGGACGAGATCGCTGACCAGTTGGGAGCTAGTCGATTGGGGGCAAGTCAGGCTGAGTCGGTAACCCCCGATGAGCGTGATATCGATCCTGAGCTTGAGGCGATGGCCGACCGCTTTGTCGAAGACATTCTTGCCGAAGGGGACGAAGAATCCGTGGTTCGCCAGCGCCGTGCCGTGGACGAGATGGGCCTTGAACTGCAGCAGCAGGCTGCCCATCGCAGTGCCATGCTGCAAACACCGCTGCGCAAGCTGGCCCACCAGGGCGACGAAGGCGGGCCGGTCGCCAAGGCACTGACCGATCTGCGCGGGCGTATGGAGGGGCTCGACCCTGCACGCCATCGCCTGGCACCAACTACATTGGATCGCGTTCTAGCGGTCATTCCTGGCCTGGATAGCCGCCTGCAGCGCTACTTTCGCAAGTTTGAGAATACCCAGCAGGCCTTGGATGCGATCATCGAGGATCTGGAAAGCGGTCGCGACATGCTGCATCGTGACAACCTCACGCTGAACGATGACCAGCAGGCGTTAACTAAAATTCTTGGCGAGTTGAACCGCCAAATTGCGCTGGGGCGCATGATCGATCGGCGCCTGCAGGAGGAGATCGCCGCTCGCGATGGCGATGATCCGCGGCGCCAATTTCTTGAGGAAGAACTACTCTTTCCCCTCCGTCAGCGCATTGTCGACCTCCAGCAACAACTGGCGGTGAGTCAGCAGGGCGTGCTGGCACTAGAGGTGATTATCCGCAACAACCGTGAATTAATGCGCGGCGTGGACAGAGCCATTAACGTCACCGTCTCGGCGCTCACCGTCGCGGTCACGGTGGCCATGGCGATGGCTAATCAGCGCCTGGTGCTGGATCGCATCGAAGCCCTCAATACGACCACCTCGCAGATGATTGGTGGCACTGCCAAGGCGCTGCGGCAGCAAGGCGTGAACATTCAAAAGCGGGCCTCCTCCGCAATGCTCGACATGCAAGTGCTTGAGGAGGCTTTCAGCGAGGTGATGGGCGCCATCGACGATCTATCCAGCTATCGGCAAGAGGCCCTGCCCCGGCTGGATGAGCAAATCAACAGATTAGCGACTTTGGCTAAACAGGGAAATTCGTCCATCGAACGCCTTCAAGAAGGCAGCGAATCGCAACCAAAAGATGGTCGCGACCCCAGCTGATTGTTCAGGCTTTTCAAAGTGAAGCGCACTGTTAGTAGAATAAGCTAGTTGAATAAGCTGGCTGTTTAGGTTCGCTGAATCAACTACTTGAAACGGGAAGAGGCGTCCCGGAAGGCTTTGCGCATCAGCTCCCAAGAGTCTTCCATACCTTGGCGGACAGTCTCCCAGGCAGCTTCGCTGGCATGCTGAAGCTCATCGAGCCTTTGCTGAGTCTCTGCTTGACGCTTCTTTAGTCGCTCGATGTCCTCTTGGTACTTGACCCTCGCCTCGTCGCTCGCCTGACGCGCCTTGGCAGTCAGCTTATCGATATCAGCATTCCACTCATCGAGCCTGGCTTTCATTTCTTCAACGAATTCATCGCGCTGTCTCATGGTGATACCTCCCCTTGCGGTAACGGGTATGACGGATTCGATGTGAATCTCTGTCTACCAGATTAGCTGGAAATCTCAACTTGTTAATCCGAGGCTTGCACTTGAAAGGCTGACAGCTACAACGCGAACAGATGCTAAAAGTATCGTTGAAGGCGTTTCTTTTTCTAGTTTAATGGCAATGACGAGTGCCTTGCTTGGTATCCCGGTGACAACCTTTAAGTAATTTTAAGCCCCAATATTTCACGCGCTTTCTTCCAAGTCGCCACTGGACGCTGATATTTACTACACAATGCAACAGTTCGCGCTACCAACTCAGCATTGGAAGAAGCCAGTGTATTTCGATCAAGACGCACGTTATCTTCAAGACCAGTGCGTGTATGGCCGCCCGCAGCGATCGACCACTCGTTAAGCAAATACTGATTTGCTCCAATACCTGCACCGCACCATTGGGCGTCCGGCGCCAGTCGCTTGAGCGTCTCAATATAAAAATCAAACGTTGGCTTGTCTGCTGGCATTGAATTTTTTACGCCCATTACGAACTGGACGTAAAGCGGTGATTTGAGTTTTCCTTGGTTAGAAAGCGAGACCGCCTGATGAATGTGCGATAGATCAAATGCCTCAATTTCGGGTTTAATATCGTACTTGAGCATCTCAGCGGCAAGCCATTCCACCAACTGAGGTGGGTTTTCATAAACGCGGTTTGGAAAGTTATTAGAGCCTACCGAAAGGCTGGCCATATCGGGTTTAAGCGACAACATACCACCGCGAGCCTCACCTGCACCAGAGCGCCCGCCGGTGGAAAACTGAATAATCATGCCTGGGCAATGCTTCTTAAGACCTTCCATAAGACGTTCAAACTTCTCTGGATCGGACGAGGGCGTTTGATCATCGTTACGCACATGACAATGGGCAATACTGGCACCGGCTTCAAACGCCGCTTGAGTGCTTTCAACCTGTTCATCAATAGTGATGGGTACTGCAGCGTTATTCTCTTTGCGTGGCAGACTGCCAGTGATGGCTACACAGATAATACAGGGCTTAGACATGGACGCCTCTCCTTGTTTTTATTGAGTATAAATAGGTTAAACCGTTTAGCATCAGATCCATTTATAGGAACTTGCTACGAGCCTGCATCATTTAGCAATCCAAAACGTTATTGTTTGAACTACAACTAAGAAGACATTAAATCCCAAAAAACCTCCCTTCTCATAACGCAGCGCCATTAGAAAAGTCCAATCTGGTCATATTAACGACTGACCAACCTGTCATTGCCGGTATCACATCCCGAGAATATGCCCACACAAGGTAACAAAATCTGCCAATCGCGATACCTAGTAAATGACAGATTTCCTTGTTAACGCGGACTTCAGCCACCCCACAAGGATGACTATTTATCTAGGGTGACGTGGAGATACTCACAACAAGACTTCCAAGGTAACCTCATGGACAACACTCGACTCAAAGGTAAAAATTGCTTAATCACAGGTGCCGCACGTGGCATGGGCGCCGCCGTTGCCGAACATTATGCTGCTCAAGGGGCGAAGGTTTGCGTGGCGGATATCAATATTGAAGGGTGCGAAGAAGTCGCTTCACGTATCAAAGCAAACGGAGGCGATGCTATTGCAGTCAAACTTAACGTTACCGATCGTGCTGAAGTGCAGGCTGCAGTTAAAGCAACGGTCGATGCCTTTGGTAGCCTGAACGTAATGGTCAATAATGCGGGCATCAATAAGCCACTGATGTTCCTTGATATCACTGAGGAAAACTGGCATCAGATAATGGATGTTAACGCGCTGGGCTGCCTGCTCGGCATGCAGGAAGCAGCCAAGCAGATGATTGACCAGGGCAAAGAAAACGGCCCTTATAAAATCATTAACGTTGGCTCAATTCTGTCTCGACAGGCCTTTGATGACGTTGTGCCCTACTCATGCAGCAAACACGCTGTGCTGGCGATGATTAACGGCGGCGCCAAAGCACTGGTCGACCACAATATTACGGTCAATGGTTATGGCCCCGGCGTAGTGCGCACTGAACTGTGGGAGCAGCTCGATAAAGACTTAGTCAGTATCGGCAAATTCGATAAGCAAGGCCAGTCTATGGACGAGCTTGCTGAGAAAATGATCTTAATGAAGCGCTACTCCTACCCGGAAGATGTGGTCGGCACCGCCTCATTCCTGGCCAGCGCTGAATCTGATTACATGACCGGTCAGCTGTTGATGATTGATGGCGGTATGATTATGCAGTAAGTGAGCACAACGCCCCCATGCCTGTCTCTTAGGCATGGGGCTAAGCCTCACTCCTGACTAATAATGTCCCTTTTCGCGCATCACCTTATCGGCACGCTTTTGAGCAATAGAGAGTGCTTTTTTGATAGAGCGCCGTCCATCCAGCACTTCAAATATCTCGTTTCCTGCAATGCTGATGACCTCCGTAACCCCAGGCACGGGCGGGCGTGGCCATGCCTGTAAAATATCCTTTTTTGCCATGTCATCGACAATCTTAATTAGCGGCGATAATGCGGACACTTCTGGATCCTTACTAACACTGAAACGAGGCGTTACCAGGCTACCGTTCATAATGTAAAGTTTGGACATATTGGCTGAGGTCAGGTGTCTAAGTGCTGTCCATACTGCCTCAACACGCTCTGGTGCTAAGTTAGCGGGAATAGCGAGGGCATAACCACCGATCGGAGTTATGGCGCGACCATGATTTCCAACTGGATGGGGAAGATAGCCAGTATTGCCATATGCAGGAGAGTGCCGATCCAACTCAAACAGCGGTGCGAGCAGTGTATAGCAGTAGGCCATACAGGCCTCTCCTGATGCGTACGACTGGGCACGTTCATACCAGGACATACTGAGAATATTCGGCGGCGAATATTTCAAAATATCCAGCATATATTCGCAGGCCCTATAAGCGGCATCTGACTGAAACATCGGGCGCAACTGCTCGCCCGCGGCTAGCTGAAAATCATAACCGCCCTGGCCGCTAGGTAGATTAAGCAGCGGTTGACCGAACTTTGCCATTAAAAAACTAAAGGTATGCCCAAGGGGCGTGCCTCTTGCCGCATTCCAGGCAATGCCGTAGCGTCCTTTGGCTGGGTCATGCAACTGCCTAGCGACTTTAACCAGTGCTTCCGTGGTGGTGGGCGGCGTTAACTGCGCCGCATCGAAAACATCCTGACGATAACAGAGTAATTCCGGTGTGGTTTGAACAGGTATACCGTACTGACTACCTGCATACCCTGAACTCTGAATAGCCATGGGATGGAAATCAGAAAGATCGTAATTATCGCGTTTAATTAGCGTATCGAGAGGCATGAGAATACCGCTGGCCGCTAATTCACCAAACCAGGGCAGATCACAGGCCACCACGTCATAGCGCGACTTCGCCAAACGGGCATTATCGAGGATCTCATCTAGAAGATTATCGATTGACCTTGCTTTGTTGCGTATTTCTAGACCGAAGATCGACTCTAATTGTCGTTTAAGATTATGCATGGCCATAAACGTTGGGTCAGCATGCGCTAACACACGTAATCCACCCTTCAATTGAAGCCGCGCCGACAGCACTGCTGGCGTCGATATCACCCGATCTGTTGACGACATTCCCAAAAAGATTTTACTGGCAGTGTCTGAACCTGGGGCTATACCGAACAACGGCCCGAGAAGTCCTTTAATTCGCTCAGCGTAGCTCTCCCACTCTTGAATCATTTGAGGGGAAGGATGCAACGAAACCGTCTTACCCGACTTAGTTCGTGGGCGTGAGATAAGTAAGCCACGCTGCATAATACTCTCGATACCGCGTTTTGCCGTACCGTAAGTCAAACCAGACGCATCTGCCAGCGACGTTGGAGTGGTTAATCTACCCGCAAGATGGTTGCGCATGACGTGCAGCAGCATGCGCATTTCACGATAGCCGAGGGCCATGGAGAGCGTGCCTTCAGTTTCATCTTCGAATTTTTCAATGAAATCGATAAAACGAGCAAACTCTGTATTAGAAATTTTTGAAGGGGGCATTTGCGACAGCTTATCGTACGGTCCTTCTGGCTTAGCTTCATTTATCTCAGCGTGACCGTCTCTCATGACAACCCCCTAGGCATCATAAAGCCATAAGACTAACAAAATAGTGATAAGCGCTTTTAACGATCGGCCGATATTTAAAGTATTCAAGCGTCAGATGATACCGTCCATGATTAACCGGATACCTAGCAAGATCAGTAGGCAAAGGATCACCATGAAAAATAGCTCACCATCGATGCGTTTCTGAATAACCAACCCCAACTTAACCCCCAACCACGCAACCGGCATCAGTAGTAGCGCTATCGTCAGGTTATCGGTATTCACCAAGCCCAGCAGGGTATAAGGAACCAGCTTGACCAAATTGGTAATCGCCAGAAACACCACTGCTGTGCCCAGAAACTGCTGTTTCGTCAGTTGGCATTGCAACAAGTAAAAGTTTAGCGGCGGACCACCCGCGTGGGCAATAAAGCTGGTAAACCCTGCCATCCCACCACTCAGGCGACCAACCCAAGCAGGCAGCCGCTTTCCACGTAGCGGTTTAAATAGCCCCCATAGACCAAACAGCACTGAAAAAATACCCAGCAGTAGCTTCAGGAGCGCTTCGTCAAACCAGCCATAGGTGAAATAACCTACTCCAACACCCAATATCGCCGGTGGAAACATCAACCACAATAAACGATCAACCCGCTGTCGCCACCACGCTTTTAGGCTAAAGATATCCATCACAATTAGCAGGGGTAGCATCACCGCCACCGCAAATGTTGGGCTCGCTTTTAACGAGATCAACGGCACGGCTACAACACCCACCCCACCAGCAAATCCTGACTTGGAAATACCGGTGAGCAGCACTGCAATAATCATTAGCGCCACAAATACCCAGTCGACAACCATTCGAAAGCCTCAGTAATAGTGAGCCGCGGCTCCTCTCGTAAAGAGCGAAAAGGGGGCCATGACAGTCACGGCCCCCTTTCGTTGGGTCAGCAAGAAAGCGTTAGCTATGTGTTTTTTATATGACGTTGCACACTTCATCGAAGGAGAAGCGATCACCACGGGGAAACAATGCGCTGGCATCGCCATAGCCTAAGTTACACAGGAAGTTGCTCTTCACTTTACCGTCAGGGAAGAACTCTTCATCCACGGCCGCATTGTTGAATCCAGACATGGGGCCTGCATCCAGGCCAAGTGCACGCGCCGCTAAAATGAGATAGCCGCCCTGAATGGAGCTATTGCGGAACGCTGTGGAGTGAATAAAGTCCGGCTTACCTTCGAATAATGACTTGGCATCCTTGTTATGGGCAAACATACGCGGCAAGTGCTCATAAAACTCGGTATCAAAACCAATCACAGCCACCACCGGGGCTTTCATGGTCTTCTCCTGGTTGCCCGGTAACAGCGCTGGCTTCAGGCGCTCTTTTGCAGCATCGGTGGTCAGAAAAATAATCCGCGACGGCTGGCAATTCATGGACGTGGGGCCGAAATGCATTAGGTTATACAGTTCGCGCAGGGTGTCTTCACTTACCTCACGATCCTGCCAAACGTTATGAGTACGTGCTTCAGTAAACAGAGTTGCAATAGCTTTTTGATCAATCGTCGTCATGTCATTTCCTCTTTCGGTTTAACCAGCTCAGTTCGAGCCGGACGTTCAGGGTAAGACGCTCAGGCCGTCTTTAAGCCGAAGTCGTAATGAAAGTAGCGGTAAGGTGTTTCCATCTGCCGGCCATCGGGTGCCTGCCCCGCTGGCTGCTGAGTAAACTCCTTGACCAGTGAATCTTTCACGCCAAATACCGCATCGGAATCGAGATAAGGGTCATCCTCAGCGAAGATTTGAGTGACCAAGGTTTCGTACCCCGGTGCCATCAACATGAAATGCACATGGGCGGGTCGATAAGGATGACGCCCAGTAATTTCGAGCATTTTGCCGACCGGCCCGTCAGTCGGAATTGGATAAGGCGAAGGCGTCACCGTCCAGAAGGCGTAATGCCCCTGGCTGTCCGTGTGAAAACGAGCGCGTAGCGAGGCACTTTCAAGCTCAGGCTTTTGGACGTCATAAAAACCTTCACTGTCTGACTGCCAGACATCAATAGTGACATTCGCCAAGGGCTTGCCCAGGGCATCGTGCACGTTGCCCTCGATGAATAACGGCTCACCTTCCACGCCCCAGTTAATGGCGTCGCCTTGGTTGGCTTGGGGAGGGTTTTCAACATAAAAAGGGCCCAACACCGTGCTTTCGGTAATCTTGGGATCACTGCTTGCGTGGTTGATCGCATCCACTAGCATGGTCACCCCAAGGGTGTCAGACAGCAGGATGAACTCCTGGCGTTCGTCGTCACACATTTGCCCCGCTCGGGTGAGAAACTCAATCGCCTGGGCCCACTCTTTCTCGGTGGGCTTCACCTCGCGCAAATAGGCATGCAGGTGTTTTACCAGGCCATTAAGCAGCGTTTTAAGCCGTTCATCTTCACAGCTGGAAAATTCATCAATCACCGCTGCGGTAATGTTGTCGGTGGTTAAGTTACGCATGCGTTTGCCCTCCCTGCTGTGCTGACACAGGTTCACCTAGTCCTGAAAGGCGCTCGGTATGATGTACAGTGGCGATGTAGTCATCACCGCCATGCCCCGTGGCGATGAGCGCGGTATAGGCTTCGCGCATTTGCGCTGCCAGCGGCGTAGACACCCCAGAGCCGTGGGCACAATCGAGTATCAAATCAAGATCTTTGGCCATCTGGGCAGCCGAAAACGTCGAGGTAAAATCGCGCTCTAAAAGTGGTGGTATCTTGTACTTCACCATCGGCGAACCCACCGCGCTGTCAGAGATAAGCTCTAACATGGCGTCCCATTCAATGTTGCCTTTGCGCGCCAGGGTCAGGGCTTCACTCATCATTCCGGCACTTACGGCAATCATCAGGTTGATCGCCAGTTTAGCCACGCGGGCCTGCTCTTCATCACCCAGCCAGTACTGCGCCTTGGTAAAGGCGTCAAACACAGGCTTAGCCGTTGCCAACGCATCCCGCGGGCCAGACACCATCGCAGACAGCGTGCCAGCCTCTGCTGCCACCGGATTACCTGAGACGGGGCTGCGTAGATATTCAATACCCCGGGCCTTTGCCGCTTCAGCGACGCGGGCCGAGGCTTCAACACTCACCGTACTCGTCTCAATCAAGATACTGCCAGGTATCATGTGGCGAACTAGTTCGCCGGATTCTAGACACAGATTGATCAACGCACGGTCATCAGGGATAGAGACAAACACCATGCCGCAGTCAGCCACCGCACTGGCAAGCTGTTGATGGGGCGTAACCCCTATTTTTTCAGCGAGGGCGAGGCGTTCAGCCGAAAGGTCAAACCCATGAACGGCAGTTCCTGATTGAATAATCCTGGCGGCCATAGGTAAGCCCAACTTACCCAAACCTACCCAAGCCACTTTTGAGGGCGAATGGTTCGTCGAAGAAATGGTTGTCATGAGGTTGCCTCCTGTGTCGATTGCGTTTCACGCGCCAGCAATTCGGCGTGAATTCGGTGGCCAGACTTGGCAAGCTCAGCAATTCCCTTTTCGGTCTCTATCAACAGACGGCCGCCACGTTTTTTGAACTGCCCCGCCACCATGACGCTGTCGACATTGGCAAGGCTCGTTTGCATAACGACCGTCGAAACGGGGTCGTTAACCGGCTGCATATTGAGCTGGTTGCTATCCAGCAGCACCAAGTCAGCCTGTTTGCCTGGGGTCAAGCTGCCAATGCGGTCGTCAAGCCCGAGGGCTTTTGCCCCATCCAGTGTGATCCAGCCCAGCGCTTCACGGGTGGTAATGGTCGAAGTGTCAGGGATCTTGCCCTGCTCACGGCGCGAGGCATCGTTATCCAAGGCACGCTGCATCCCCAGGGCGGCACGGGCTACGCTGAACATGTCACCAGAAAGCACGGACTCAAGGTCTACCCCGAGTGAGACCAGGCCGCCGTGTTGACGCACCAGCCCGGTCACTGGAAAGCCATGGCCTTGGGTCATCTCATTTTCCGGTGCCACTGAAAACGTCACGCCACTGGCGCAGAACCGAGACATCTGGCCCTCATCCAGGCTCTGGCCATGAACAATGTTAATGTCGGGGCCCAGCAGACCGCGTGCTTCCACCTCGTCCCAAGCGCCGGGTGCCACGGCTTCGCCGCCGCCCTGATGCATCGAGGCAACCAGGCCAAACTCTTTGGCCAGGGCGAAGTCTTGCAGAGTGACGTCCAGGGTTGAGTAATGAGGCCCCAGAATCGCCATCCCCAGGGTGACCAAACCATCAGGATCAGACAGCTCGCCACCCAGCAGCCGCTCAATCTCATGGCGCGGATGTGGGATTTCACTAAAGTGCGGCTGTCCTGGCTTGGGGTCGGGCTTGGGCGAGCCGTGCATAAACAGCGCGCGAATGCCTGACTCCTTTAATCCCCAAATGGCAGCGTCTGTATGTTCGGGGGTGGGGTTGTTATGGCACCAGTCGCCCAGCGTGGTGGTACCGCAGTTAAGCTGATTAATCGCCCCCATGCGGGTGGCAATGTAAATATCATTTGGCGTGAATAGTGCTGCCAATCCACGGTGTACATGACGAAAATACTCAAGCAGCGTCCAGTTAGCGGCAACGCCACGTAGGCCTGTCTGCCAGGTATGCATATGGGCATTCACCAGCCCAGGAATAAGGATGCCGCCGCCACAGTCAATGACCTCGGCCCCCTGCGCGTTGGGGTCTGTTTTCAGCTCATGACCCACTGCAACAATCCTGTCATCCTCGATCAGTATCTGCCCGTTGCTTAACTCGCCCAGCTGCGGATCCATGGTTACCACGGAAGCATTGATAAACAGGGTCTTCATTGAGCCTCCCCACTATCAGCGTTAGGCCGACGACCTGCCTGGGCATTGCTCAGTAACTGGTGAATTCCCGTGGCTTCTATCTCGCGTGGGTTCCAGTATGGGTTCTGGATGGCAATGTCCGTGGCACGCTCAACATCTGCTTCCGTAAAACCAAGCTCAGCAAGCCCACTAGGGGCTCCTACCGCGCGGCCTAAATCAAACAAGCCAGCCGCCGCATCGTCGCAGCCCAGTGCACGACGAATACGAGCCATCGCACCGGGCACCGCAGGCGCGTTATAAGCCAGCGCATGAGGCAGCACAATGGTGTGCGTTTCTGCATGGGGCAAGTTGAAGGAGCCACCCAAGGTATGGCAAAGCTTGTGGTGCAACGACATGCCCACTGACCCAAGGCAAGTGCCACACAGCCAAGCGCCATACAGCGCATCAGAACGAGCCTCAGCATGGGTAGGGTCGCTGGCAATCACGGGTAAACTTCTCGCTAACGCCGCGATGCCTTCCTCTGCCATTAGCGCGATCACCGGGTTGCAGTCGCGGGCATAAAGCGCTTCTACCGCATGGGCAATCGCGTTAATGCCACTAGTCCCCGACATCACAGCGGGAAGTGTTAAGGTAAGATCAACGTCGTAAATCACCGTTTCCGGCAATACTTCAAGGGTGCGCTGAGTGGCCTTGATACCATCGCGGGTCTCCCCCAGGATCGGCGTCATTTCGGAGCCGGCATAGGTGGTGGGAATAGCGATCTGAGGTAAGCCAGTGCGCAATGCAATGGCTTTACCCAACCCAATGGTCGAGCCTCCGCCAATGGCAACCGTGCAATCCACGTTAAGCTCTTTCACCACCTGCAAGGCGTGCTCGGTCACCTCGACCGGCGTATGCATGACGGCGTCAGCGTAAAGGCCAGCCCCCTTCTTACCCAACTGCTCTAGTACGCGGCTTGCCTGCTCGTGCTGCTGGGGCGTTGCCAACACCAGAGCGCGCGAGCAGCCGAGATGCTCAATCTCTTCACTTAGTTGCGAGAGAGTGCCCCGCCCAAACACCACGCGAGATGGAAGGCCATCATAAACAAAAGGTTGCATGGAACATTCCTTATACGTTTGAAGTGGTCTGTATGCGCACTTTGCAGAGCGCACCAGTCGCTACGCGGCGAACTAGCTCGCCTGCGCCGGCTTACCCATCCCAGTAATCGCTTGCACTAGCTCGTCCTCGCTAACGTTGTCACCATCAAACTCAGCGGTAACGCGGCCGTCATACATAGCGATAATCCGGTTACTCAGGCCAAGCACTTCAGGCATCTCCGAAGAAATCACCAACACGGCGTAGCCAGATTTGGCTAAGTCTTTAACCAAGGTGTGAATTTCCGATTTGGATCCAACATCAATACCCCGGGTAGGCTCATCCAGAATGAGTAATTTAGGATGCGTATGCAGCCACTTGCCGATAACGATCTTCTGCTGATTCCCGCCGCTTAAATTGCCTACCTTCTGGCGCCAGCTGGGCGTTTTTATTTTCATTGCTTGGTGATATTTGTCGTAAACTTCGCGCTCTTTCGAACTCGTCATAAAACCCAGTGACGACACGCTAGACAGACTTGCCAGCGTCATGTTGTCACGACAGTTCATCCCCAAAATCAGCCCTTGATCCTTGCGATCTTCTGGAACTAGAGCAACACCATTGACGACTGCATCATGGGAATTACGAAAACGCACCACCTCGCCATCCAGCACGACCTCGCCAGCAGAAGGCGTTCGTAATCCGAAGATTGTTTCTGCCACTTCAGAGCGTCCCGCGCCTACCAGGCCATACATGCCGACGATCTCACCCTTGCGAACGTTAAAGCTGACATTCTCAAATACTCGCTTCACTGTGAGGTTGCGCACTTCCAGCAGGTTGTTGCCGAAATCACTGGGTTTACTGGCATGATCAAGCTCCAAACTGCGGCCGATCATCATGCGGGTAATCTCGTCTTCGTTGGTATCCGCTGTATTGACGGTGCCCGTGTACTCGCCGTCTCGTAGTACGGAAATACGGTGAGAGAGATGGAAAATCTCATCCATGCGGTGGGAGATATAAACAATCCCCACGCCTTGCTCGCAAAGCGAATTAATCACGTCGTAAAGCACTGGTTTTTCGTGGTCAGTGAGCGATGCCGTAGGCTCATCAAACACCACAACTCGCGGGGTAAACGCTAGCGCACGACCAATCTCCACCATCTGTTTTTTAGCAATCGACAGCGATCCCACTATGTCATCGTGTTGAAAACCGCACTTGAGCGTCTCAAGAATCTTATTGGTATCCTCGCGCAGCTTGCGCCAGTCCACACGGTTGAACGGCTTTCTTGGCAGACTGCCCAGAAAGATGTTTTCGGCCACCGTCATTTCAGATACCAACGACTGCTCCTGATGGATAAGAACTACCCCTGCACGCTTGGCATGTTTAGGATTTTCGAAGGCCATCTCTTCACCACCGAGGGTGATCTTGCCCTCATTCGCTTGGTGCTTACCGGCCAGTACTTTCATCAAGGTCGATTTACCCGCGCCGTTCTCCCCCAGCAAGGCATGCACCTCGCCGGGGCGAACGTCGAAATCCACGTTGTTGAGTGCCACCACACCGGGGAATCGCTTGGTAATGCCTGTGAGCTCAAGTATCGGCTCGGCATCAACCGGACGACGTGACTGAATGGGAGAATTCATATCCGCACCTCCTTGGTTGAGGGCGCATTGAGTTTCTTGTCGATAATCAATACCGATATGAGAATCGCGCCTAGAATCACCAGCACATAAAAAGCGGGCACCTGCATTAAGTTCATACCGTTACGCAGGATGCCGATGGCAAGTACACCGCCTAGGGTGCCGACAATGCTGCCGTAACCACCGGTCAGCTTGGTTCCACCTAAAACAACAGCGGTAATCACCCAAAGCTCGTAGTCACGTCCCAAATTCGGTGTCGCGGCCCCCATTTGACTGGCTAGCATCACGCCCGCCAGGGCAGCAAAGAAGCCAACAATAATGAAATTGATCATCATATGGCGCCCCAACCGAATACCTGCATCAATCGAGGCTTCTGGGTTTCCGCCTACTGCAAAGGTGTTACGTCCATGACCGGTTCGCGTTAACACTAGATGCATGATCAAAGTGCAAATCAGGAAGATGACTGCCAATACTGGAAAAGGTCCGATAGTGCTGGTACCAAAATCTGAGAAGGCAAAATTCAGCGCATAAAACGACTGCTCACCGGTGTATAGGAAGATCAGCCCCCTTATGCCCAGCATGGCCCCTAGCGTCACGATGAAAGCATTTACACCGGTTTTCCATACAATTAGGCCATTGATTGCGCCCAGCAATATCCCCGACCCAAGTGCCGCGAGAATCGCCAGTGTCATACTGATCTCTTGCAAACCTACCGCAAGCGAAGCGGCGAGCCCCAATATCGCCCCCACCGATAAATCGATGTTGCCGTTGATCATCACTAGCGTCATGCCCAATGCGATCAAGCCGATGGTGGAAGTCTGTACCAAAATGTTGGTGACGTTGCCGAACGAGAGGAAGTACTCCGACATCAAGCTGAAGAAAATAAAGAGAGCGATGACAAACACCCAGATTGGCTGGATACTTGTTCTGCCACGGAAGAACCCTTTAATTGAAGTCATGTTGCATTCCTCCGCGTTATGAGTGGGTCGTGAACAAGCTCTTACGCTTGTTAGCGAGATCCAGCCATACGGCCAGAATGATAATTACCCAGGTCACGATCCACTGGATGTAATAGGGGTAGCCCATCAACAGCAGCCCATTCTGGATAAAGCCCAAGATCAGCACGCCCACCACGGTTTTCCAGATACTGCCAGCGCCGCCCAGTAAGCTAGTGCCACCGAGGATGATGCCGGCCAGTACCAGCAGCTCATAACCTTGGCCAACATTGTTTTGCGAGCCCATCACCCGGGAACCAAGTACAAGTGCCGCACATGCCACACAGAACGCTGAAATGAGATAGGTACTGAACACGCACCAGTTCTTACGAATACCGGAGTAAACAGCGGCCATCGGATTGCCACCTACAGCGAAGATGCGTCGTCCGTATCCGGTATAGCTCATCACCACTTGCACCAAAATGGCCAGCAAACCAAAAAGCAGGATAGGAACTGCAATCCCCCCTAAATAGCCGCGTCCAAAGAAGGCGAACCACGTTCCCTCTTGGTCGGCGATGTCCACGTTCTGACCACCGCTATAAATCAGCACAAACCCCTGAATCGCTGACAACATAGCCAACGTCACAATGAGCGAATTAAGACGTAGAAAGCCGATCAAAATGCCATTCACAGCACCGATCATCAGCGTTAATGCAAACATCATGAGAATCGCATTGGTGGGGCCAATCTTGTCGTGTAAATCCACCACCAGCACTGTAGAGAACGACAGCATCGACCCCACGGAAAGATCCAAATTGCCGCCAATGATCACCACCGTGACACCGACTGCGATGATGCCAATAATCGAAGCTTGGCGAACCACGGTCATAATGTTCGACTGGGAGAGGAACTGCTCAGAAAATAACGAAAAAACGAACATACCGAGCAGGAAAAAAATGAGAATTCCCTGAGCCGATAGAAAACTCATTACACCTGCCTTGCTAAGCTTTCCTTTCGGCAGACTGGATTTTGATTGTTCTGCGGAAGCCATGCTAATCACCTGTATAAAATCACTTGGAAAGACCGGTTAGCGCAATGGGCAAACAAATTGCCATTGACGCTTTCCGCGCACTCCATGCGCAGGAACCCCTGCTTTCAGGCGCATGCTGTATCCCGGAAACTGCACACTAAAGGCAGTAATTCCGGGCAGCATGCCTTACCTCAGAAAACGGGGCGGTCGAACTCGCTGAGATTTTCAGCGGTGATTTTGGGGGTATCGAAGAAATTCATCTTCGGCAGGTCTTCTCCCGCCAGAACATCCAGTGCCGTCTGCAGAGCAGCTTCAGCATCATCTACGGGAGACTGATAAATAGAACCGTAATACTCACCACGCTCAATCGCATCGTAGCCAACGGCGAAGTTAGTGGCGCCGATAAAAATAATTTCATCAGCTCGGTCAGCGCCTTTAGCCGCATTCAGAGCGCCAACACCCATGTTGTCGTCGCCAGAATAAACGCCGTCAATGCGGTCATATTTGGTCAAAAAATCTTCCATAACCCGCTGGGCACGTTCACGGTTCCAGTTGCCTGGTTGCGTTTCCATCAGCTCAACACCCGGGCACGCTTCGGCTAGACGATCTTCAAATCCCTTTGCACGCTCCATAGCAGTGGTATAGCCAGGCTGGCCAGCAATTTGCACGATCTGCCCTTCTCCACCTAGGGCGTCGCACATCATCTCGGCAGAGGAAATGCCTTGCTGTACGTTATCAGGCCCAGAGAAGGCAGCGATGTACTCTAGCCCCGCTTCAGCAATTTTAGAGTTAGTGACGACCACCGGAATGCCGGCATTATGTGCTTGGCGTATAGCGGGAATAACCGCCTGCCCGTTGGTCGGCCAAATAATGATGGCATCAACTCGTTGTTGAATGAGATCCTGCATCTGCCCGATCTGACGAGCGACATCACCACCGGCATCTAGCACCACGATATCGACGTTGCCTGCCTCTTCAGCGGCAGCTTCAAACGCGCTTTCATAGGTTGTTTGATAGCTATCAACCCCCACATTGTTCTGAGTAATACCAATGCGATAAGTATCTTCGGCCTGGGCCGTAGTGATCGACATCATAATGACCGAAGCGGCAATAGCGGTTTTCTTGAACATTGCGTTTCTCCTAACATTTTTTAGTAATTGTTCTTCAGCCTGCGGGCTATGCAAGCCTGGATTTGGAGCTTACTGCTACGCTTAGATTCGGCACAACGCGGCTGAAGTAGAGAAATGACCAATTTGGTTTTTTTAATAAATTTCTTCCCGAAGCAAGCTAGTGCTATGGGCGGCGTCAACAAGTGTTTGAGCACAAAGTCTTCAGCGTGCTCATTTGACAGCCGTCACCGCGTTATTCACTTTGAGGAGCCATTCCGAGGCACTATTGATGCGGCTAGCGTTTACCCAAGGCAAGTGCTCAAAGCCACACTCCCCTCAACGCTGCCGTCGTTATGCAAATTCACAATCACCCGAGCGCTTATCCTGAACCCATGATGCATTCCGGCGTATTACCGTGCGACAGAAGGTATCGGTGGGGCTGATGGATATATGGATAATTGATCATGTTGTGGTGGGAAGTGGTGGTTTAGGTCGTTTTCAAGAAGGAGAATTTTGGGTGGATGTTGGGATAAAATGGTGCGGCCCATCAGGGCAGCTCCTATAACGAGGCAAGCCTTCATTTTTGGTTAATACGGCAAACGGCCAAAAGTAGTATTTTAGACAAGACTGATATAGCATTCAGGTAGCAGTAAGCGAAGCCGATTCACAAATTTATTATAAAATGCTACTGGTAAATCTTTCGAAAAAAGGCGTGATTTTTCCGCTTAGAAATTGGCCTTGTTTCATAAGCCAACACTTCATCCCCGATTTTACAAGAACTATAAGGGTCATGAACTAAATATTTTGTATTTCTAGGAATCTGTTTACCTGTAGGATGATGTGTGACCTTTCGTTGCACCAATACAGTCACGGTTTTATGCATTCCACACTTTATAACCACCCCTCTTATATATTTCTTAAAACTATTTTTCGCCAAAAACTCTGGATCATAAGATCTATATTTTTCTATCTTAATATTACCAAAATCTAAACCATAATAGGAATAGATAGAATCCCATTTGTTCAATATTCTATGAAGTTCATCATAATCGCTTAGGCAGATCTTCTTTCTAAGAAGCATCGATATATCTTCATAGAGCTTAGCCAAATCAGACTGTAATGACAATACTAAATCTAGACCAGAAACTCCTCTAGATTTCTGCTCTAAGAAGCGTCTCTCAATATTTTTACTTTTCTCGAAAGTTTGAGAAGTTTCAGACGTACTATCCATAAGACACCCCTATAATTAAATTTCATTTATCGTTAAATTGTAGAGATCTAGTATAGCCATCAAAACTCGATCGGTATTTCCAATAATCATTGGCAACCGTGTTCTAAGCAACCCGCTATTATTTATAACTAATTCTGCCTGCTGCTCTCCCCAACTATCATTTTTTAGCTCTGATCTCATGATTCTTAGAAAACTAATAAACTCTCTATGTAGCTCGACTATTTTGGACTGATTTATTACTATAACACTTATCTTCTCGGCAATTTGGAATTGTCCTTTTTCCCTAAGATCAGACAGCACTTGATCTCCATATTGGCTGGCTTTATTATCTGCGTGAATAAGTGTATCTATATACGGCTTGATATCTGCTTCATGAGAGTCAATAAAAATTTGCCAATTTGGATCAAAAAAGGACTGTCTCAACAAGTGAAAGTTCACTTCATTCTTAGGAAGTGTTTTCAGAGCTCCGTTACTAATCTCTTGAATCGGAGAAAGAACGACATTTATGTTTCTTTCAATAGTGTGATATTTTGTGTGTACTTCTTTCCAAGTTTGCCCTGTTACAGACATGGCTTTGAGGACTGAAAGAGCATTGCTAACTTCTTCAGGGTACTGTCGTTTATATTTTTCAACCAACTGCAACGACAACCCAATAATGCTTGCAAAACTAGAAAATGTTTCCAACATCATCGCTATATCCCCTTTCCTGTTTTATTGGATAAGTATGCCTGCTGCATTTACCAGAATGACCAGTTTAGCCATTAACTAATTCATCTACGCTATAAGCATAGGCTAAAGCTCTTCAACCGGCCAGGAGCAGCCTTTTAGGAGCCACTGATATAGCGCTTTAACGCCAGCCAGCATGCGCGCTACGGAATGGAGGCGAAGCCGCAATGTAGTAGGGGTTGGACTTCCCCCAATAAAATGGACACGCCCCATCAGTTGATTCCTTCGAACTCTAGCGGAGTCCGGTAACCAAGGCCACTGTGCAGCCGTTGGGTATTATAAAAGCCCTCAATATAGGCTTTTATATGTTTCCGTAATTGGCGCATCGTCACGAAGCTGGTGGCGTGCAGCAATTCGCCCTTGAGGGTCTTGAAGAACGATTCAACCTCGGCATTGTCGGTACACTGACCAGGTCGGTTCATGCTGTGTTTTACTTGGTACTGCTTCAGCAGCGCTTGTGTCTTATGAGCTCGGTATTCGATGCCGCGATCCGTATGGAACAACAGGCCAGAATCCGGCTTACGGCTTGTGAAGGCCTCCCGCAACGTTGCTCTGGCAAAGTTTGCGCTCAGACTCGCCCCCAAGCGCCAACTGATGATGCGGCGTGAGTACAGATCCAACACTACCGCCAGGAACACGTACTTCTTGCCAAGCTTGATATACGTGACGTCACTGCTCCACTGCTGGTTTTCCGTAGTCGGCCTCGCTGCCTCAAGTCGATAATTTGGCAGGGTTTTCAGATCATTCCTGAGCTTCCTCAATCGGCGGTACACACGATCAGAGCGGGCCTTCATGCCCCACTCCCGCATAATTTTCGCGACCCGATTCTCTCCGACCACCAGGCCTTCTCGGCGCAGCGTCTGGTAAACGCGAGGACTACCATAACGGCCTTTACTGTTGTCGTAGATCTTCCTGATCTTCAACAACAAGTCTGCCTTGTCAGTGGCTCTCTTGCTGGGCTCCCGGTTGGCCCAGGCATAGTATCCAGACCGCGACACCTTCAGATGTCTGCACAGCGCTTTTACACTGTAGTCTCGTCGGTGTTTCCAGATGAACCGGAACGCTTCCGTCGTTCCTCGGCCTGAAAACGTTGAAACTTTTTTAGAATGTCGTTTTCCTCCTGAAGCTCCGATATCCGGCGTTTCAGGCGGGCAACCTCATCCTGTTCCTGGATCTTCTTCTTGGCGTCTGCTGGCGCTTTCTTTACCCGTTTCATGGCGAACTTTCCCTCTCGGTATTCCTTACGCCAGCGTGACAGCATGAAAGGGTGAATATCCAGCGCTTCGGCGACGCTTTTCACACTCCGGTGGGCCTGGTGACTCCACTCCACCGCTTTGACCTTGAACTCAGTGCTGTACTGCTGAGTTTTCTTCCCCGTGATCATCTCCGGCATCGTATTTCTCCTCCTGCGGAGTTATCGATGCGTGTCCACTGAACTGGGGGAAGTCCACTTCGCCGTGGCTAGCCTTGTTATATTTTTCCACCCGCATATAGGGATGCCCAAACTGCCGCCCCACCTACTATCAATATTGCGACCCTCTCCACCACGTTTAAAGCTTTGGCTCTGAAATCACTTCGATACCTAAAGTCGCTCATCATCAGTCTTTTCCGGTACAAGAAATGTAGCAAGCTATTGGCCGAATGCTGGCTTGTGCAGGAACAATACTTAAAGAACACTCTAAAATGGCGCTTCACATTGGCAACCGATACGGATGCCGGCTCTTTATACTTTCCTATTATGATTTCTTTTTCTTCTATTTCTCCAGCATTTGATCTGTAAGGTGCGACGAAAACCAGAACCTGACCAGAAGGGCCTTGGGAATACCATAGCTGGGCATTGGTTTCAGAGGCAATTTTTAGACTGTTCTTTTCTTGATCAACCAGTGAAACCCCAAGAAGTCGATGGCCCGTAAAAATATGGGTCGAATTTATATGCTGAGACGCTAATAAACCAGATGACCGAATTGACTCATCATCACATGCCCTCCTGATGAAAAGGCCACCAAATTGATTCAGCGCTGACTTATATTCCGAGTGCTCATCAAAGACCTGTCGTATTCTTTCATCAAGCGACTTCCACATGACGCGCCTGACAAACGCTATTGAGTCGGCTCTCGCTATTTTTTCGGCGTATTTTTCTACTGACACACTATGCTTCCCTCGAAATATAACGCTTGCAGCATGCGCGCCCTTGAAATGGAGCCGAAGGCGCAATGTAAAGGGCATCGCCGTGCCTGCACTTGTTATACGCTCAACTGATCCACACGCTGATCAATGTATGAAAATATCTCTTGAAAAAATGTCGAGTCGAAAGCTGAGTTACTATCCACGCCCATCCCGTCATACTTAAAATTCTTCACTGTTTTCTCATTGTTCCGCAGTACATCACTGAACGGGTGAAATGTAACATCGGGAATCTGGACGAATAGCTTACGCTTTCTCTCGCGTGCTTCGTCATATTTTGCCTCAATATGCTGTTGAGTAGCGCTCTTCAGATCTCGATAAATCCTAGGAAGATTGTGGGTGAATGGCGCTCCTTTATTTGTATCTAACTCGTAGAAAATTTTAACCAGAAGCTCTAGAACCACCGCCTGCAGAAAGTGACCTGTAACTGCATGCTTCAACGCAGGATCGGAGCCCCCGCCCGACGGGAGGCTCGCCGAAAAGAGAAGCGCATTGATAAGGAAACGCTTCTTTCTAACTGCCTCTGCGACTTCAGCACCTTGCATTGAAAACTCTCTAGTGTGTATAGCGACCGCAGCATGCGCGCCTTTGTAGTAGAGGCGAAGCCGCAACGAAAAAGCCGTCGCCGTGCCTGGCCTGGTTATATTTCTCTCGGTAGATTCAGAGCCTTTTTGATTTTGTCTTCAAGGCTATGAGCATCATTATAGTCATAGGTATTCGAGTATCCGATTAGATTTCTCACGGCCTCTTCAGGTCTGCACCCTCTCCATCTGAGATAGCGTCTGAATCGCCCCGGGTTTCGTAGACACCTCTAGGCCTTATACTAAAGGCATCTAGGAGGATCCATGAACCGTCCCCGTTACACTGAAGAATTCAAAATCGAAGCCGTTAAACAGGTGGTAGAGCGCGGCCATCGCGTTGCCGAAGTCGCTGAGCGGTTAGGCGTGTCAGGCCACAGCTTGTACCACTGGATCAAGCGCTACGATAAGCCGGTAGAACAACGACAAGAAGATGATGATCTCCACGCTGAAAACCGTCGTTTGAAGGCTGAACTAAAGCGCGTGTCAGAAGAGCGAGATATATTAAAAAAGGCCACCGCGTACTTCGCCAGGGAGTCCGACTGAGGTACGCGTTTATTCAAAACCATGCGAGCCAATATCCGATACGGCGTTTGTGCCGCATGATGGCCGTGCATCCTAGCGGCTACTACGCATGGTGCAAAAAAGTACTGTCTAATCGAGACCGGGATGATCAGCGTCTCTTGGGATTGGTCAAGCATGCGTGGCTTGAAAGCGGCGGTGTATATGGTTATCGCAAGGTCTACCAGGATTTGCGTGAGGCTGGCGAAGCCTGCGGTAAGCACCGAGTGGCCCGCCTGATGCGTAGGGAAGGTTTACGCTCCCAGACGGGCTACCGACGACGCCCTGGCTGCTATGGCGGTGGAAAACCGGCTGTTGTATCACCTAACCATTTAGACCGTCAGTTTGAAGTAACAGCGCCAAATGTTGCTTGGGTGACGGATATCACGTACATCCGAACATACGAAGGCTGGCTTTACTTAGCGGTGGTTATCGACCTGTTTTCTCGTCAAGTGGTTGGCTGGTCGATGAAGTCTCGTATGACCTCGGAATTAGTGCTGGATGCTTTGTTATCGGCAGTCTGGCGACGCAAGCCGCAAGGATCGGTGATGGTGCATTCGGATCAAGGAAGCCAGTTCAGCAGTGGAGACTGGCAAAGCTTTCTGAAAGCTAATCAGTTGGTGGGCAGCATGAGTCGACGTGGTAACTGTCATGACAACGCCGTTGCTGAAAGCTTCTTTCAACTCCTCAAGCGAGAGCGAATCAAGCGACAGATTTATTCGACACGCGAAGCGGCTAGACGTGACGTGTTCAATTACATTGAAATGTTCTATAACCCAAAGCGCCGACACGGGACAAGTGATAACTTATCACCGGTTGAGTATGAAAGGCGTTACTTTAAGAGCCTAACGGGTGTCTAGAATACTCGGGGCGATTCAGTCTGTACCAACCAGGAAGCTCTATGTAGGCTGCGGAAAGTTCAGCTGAAGACTTGCGATTAGACCTGATGCGCTCACTATGCAACTCTTTCATCTCGTCATTCAGATTGTCAGCATTTATAACCTGAGCATAAAAGATGAACTCAGAATGCACCCGTGCCCGAATCTCTCGAAATCTTAGTATTGGTTGTACCGAAAAGGTGGCAAACCAATACCCCATGGCACCAGCCAAAATACCGATAAGGGCCGTTATGAGGTTAATGTCCAATTTTCAACCTCCAAAAATATAACGCTTGGCACAGCGGACGTTTTGGAGCGACGAAGGAGCGGAAAAACGTTCCGACTGGTGCCACTGGTTAGGCATCTCCATTTCTCGCAGCCTTCATTAAAGAGTCAGCCATATTTCAGAAATTCATTTTCACTCTAACCGGCGAGTCAAAATCCATGATCTTTCTCGCGCAGTCAACTTTCCCCCACCAACGATCGATCACATAGCTGTTTATGGGGTCCATGTAATGATAAAGATTGCTGCCAATTTTCTGATCGGCGTTCACCGGAGCGAGGACGCATACCAATCCAAGCGCATAAATTGCGCTCTGAGGAAGAGTCATTGATTCATTCTGGATATTGATCATAAACCGCTGATGGCCTTTGGCGATCTGCACCGAAACCCCATAACCATCTGGCAGTTCGTTGCCGTGCGCGAGATTGCAACGAAACTTCTCGTAAATGACGTCAGCAAACCGTATCCCGATGTTCCCCTTCGAATTTTTGAAGGGAAAGACGGTCTCTTCTAGGTTCAACCCACCAAACATTAGCTCAACTATGTCGAGGTACTCGTTAATAAATCTGCGGAACCGCTCACCAACCTTTGGTTCACCAGGAAACATCTTCTTGGCTGTGCCATCAACGGCAATACAAGCAGAGAGAAGCGCTTGGTCTAGCTCACCTCGATCAGCAGCGTCCAAGGACTGTTTGATGTGGTCTGCAATTTTCATGGCATGCCTAACAGTGATTATAGGTTCGTCTACATAGACTGAATGAACCCGACGGCGCGTTTATTCTGGTTATATCGCCTTTCTTTCACGACCTATCCCATTGAAATTAAAAAATTAAGTATAAATAGTCAGCATAACATAGATTATAGTGACGGCTGCTTAACCCGATTGAGCCAGCATGCCGCTTTTGCCGGTATGTCTGCTTTGGGTCGTTTCCAGCCAAATCCAAGCACTCACAATTCTTAAGATAACAGTATCTGAAGGAATAGCGGCTGTCACCACTCATACGCATAGGCATGAAAAATCCATTGAAAAAGGCGGCTGAAATTCGCCATCGTACGGGGCCTCTCTCGAGGTGAGTTTGCTAAGCTGGACGTAATCCCTGGCATGCTTCGCGGTTGGGAACAAGGCTGCTGTGCCTACAGACATTGCACGGACACTGTTACACGTCGCCGAACAAAATCCTGAAGCGCTAACTGACCTCATTTAATGAGTTTAGGAAATCGCGGTATGAGCAACCCGAGGGCAGATGTGCTTCAGAATTTCCAAACACATTCTGGACACAGTGGAAGACCGGTGCATTTAGTAGAGGGGCTAATAGGAAGAAACGCAGAGCCAATAAACGAAAAAAGCCCCTGACGAATCAGGGGCTTTTCAGTATCGAGGTGGCGGAGGGACAGGGATTCGAACCCTGGATAGGCTATTAACCTATGCCGGTTTTCAAGACCGGTGCATTCAACCGCTCTGCCATCCCTCCGGCTTATGGGTGCGTATAATAACAGCTTTCCCTTGGAAGTCAACGCCTTTTAGTACAAACGTAACCCGACGCGGGTAATCTTTCCGCCTTCCATATCGCTGACCACCCAGTGAATGCCATGCCAATCGACGTCGTCCCCGATTACCGGGTGGCCACCCACGCGCAGGGCGATAAACTCCGCCAGTGTCATCTCCTGTTCACCGGGGCTGAGCGTTAGGCCATAGGCTTGGGCGATATCCTGCATTTGTGCGGTGCCATCCAGGGTAAAGGTACCGAAGAAGGCGCGCTCCTGCTTGAGCTTGGCATCGCCATTGAATAGTCGGTTAAGCGCGTACAAGTCCTCTGAGCGGCCGATCACGCAAATCACATCACCCAGCTTCAAGCGCGTGCTGCCCTTCGGGTGCAGCATGGCGTGGTCGCGGAACAGTGCTGAAATCAAAGCACCTGATGGAAAACGCAGCAGCCGAATAGGCACGTCCTCTAAATCCTGGTTCTCGACCCCGTACACAAACAGCTCAAAGTCGTTTTCCGGCAGGATGCCCAGCGGGCCGCGTCGGTTAGGCACGGTGCCGACCGGCACTTCCACCTTCAACCACTTGGCCATCAGCGTCAGCGAGCCGCCCTGAATGAGCAGCGACATCAACACCACGGCGAAGGCCACGTTAAAGTAGAGCGAGGCGTTTTCGACCCCACCGATGACCGGGAATATCGCCAGCACGATAGGCACCGCCCCTCTCAAACCCACCCAGGCAATAAAGAAGGTTTCCCGCCAGCGGAATTTAAAGAACGGCTTGATGGTGATCAGCACGGCCAGCGGGCGGGCAATAAAGATCAGCGCCAGGGCCACTAAACCCGCGGGCAGCGCCACGTCCCATAGCTCACTGGGCGTCACCAGCAGGCCAAGCACCAGGAACAGGCCGATTTGACTTAGCCATGCCAAGCCGTCGTGCACCGGCAGAATAAAGTTAAGGTGGCGTCCGGGCTGATTACCAATCATCAAGCCGGCAAGATAGATCGCCAAAAAGCCACTACCGCCAAGCACGCTGGTTAAACCGAACACGCTGAACCCCAGCGCCAGCGCTAACATGGCGTAAAGGCCCGGGGCTAAATCGAGCCAGCGCAGCAGCTTGGCACTCAGCCAACCGCCGCCCAGCCCGACAATCAAACCAATACCAAACTGGGAAATAAAAAACAGCAGGGTTTCAGTGGGGCCGCCAATATCACCCACTAGCAGCTCAACCAGCATCAGGGTGAGGAAAATTGCCATCGGGTCGTTGGTGCCCGACTCAATCTCCAGCGTCGCCCCTACCCGCTCGTTGAGATTAACGCCGCGACCGCTGAGCATGGAGAAAACCGCGGCGGCATCGGTTGAACCTACGATGGCGCCCACCAGCAGGCCCTGCACTATTGTTAGGTCAAAAATCCACATCGCGATAACGCCAACAATGGCGCTGGTGATAAAGACACCGAAGGTCGCGAGGGAAAGCGCGGGTTTAAAACCCACCCGGAAGGTTTTGAGGCGGGTACGTAAGCCACCGTCTAACAAAATCATGGCCAGTGCTAGATGGCCGATGGCAAAGGCCATGGAGTAGTCATCAAACTCAACGCCCAACACGCCCTCTTCACCGGCTAGCATGCCTAGCCCAAGGAAGATCAGCAGCAGCGGCACACCCATCATCGACGATAGACGGCTGGCCAGAATGCTGAGCGCCATTAGCGAACCGCCTACCAAAAAGAACGTATAAATTGCGTCCATGACTCTCCGTCTCTACATCAATACAGCGCTATTATTGCATGTAACCGTTGAATTTACTGTCTCTTCTCAGCGTCCCCTTATACTCAAGGGGCTGGTCAGAAGCTTTCCCAGGCGGCTACACTTCGCCGTTACAACCCCTGGAGTTTCTGACTATGTTGCGTTGCCTCTCACGCTGTTGGCACCCTATTCTGTTGAGTCTCATCGTTACCTTATTGTTTTCTAATTCAGTTATTTACGCAAATGAAGAGAGTGAAGAAAGCCCTCAAGAAACGCCCCCACTGACGCTAGATACAGACGTGGAGGTGCCGGAAGCATTTTTGCGAACCGATGACAGCGAAAGCGTCGAGGAAGTGCCCACCATGGCGCAGACCCCGGCACCGCCGCTCGAACCACCGCCGGTTAAACACATTACGCTAATGCTGGATTGGTACCTGAGCCCCCAGCACGCCGCCTTGGTGATTGCTAAAGAGCGGGGGCTATACGCTGCCCAGGGCCTTGAGGTGGAGATTCAGTCACCGGCCGACCCTTCCATCGCTATCAAGCTGCTAACCGCAGGTGAAGTCGATTTGGCGCTGACCCGCCAGCCACTGCTCCATCTACATGTCCATAACGGTGCGCCGATCACCCGGATCGCGACATTGATCGAAACGTCGCTAACGGCGGTCATCGTGACGGGCGAAGAGCAGGCGGAAACTGAAAATACCTTGGCAGGGTTACACTACGGTTATACCACCGGTGAAGGCCGAGACTTGAGCATTCCGCGTTTACTTCCCCGCTCGGTACAGCAAACCGATGATTTCAACCCGCCTATCAACCTGCACTTCGATCCCATTCGAGCCATGCGGGAAGGTCAGATTGATGCGGTCGCCGATGGCTTTTACCACTACCTTCCCCAGCAGTTGGCGACTGAAGGCATTAACACCCGCGTCATTCGCTTCGATGAGCTAGACATTCCTCGAAATGACGGCCTGGTGGTGTTGGCTAATAGCGATACGCTTGCCCGCCGCGCTGATACTTGGTCTCGCTTCGTGCTTGCCCTTGAGCAAGCCAGCCACTGGATTATCGACAACCCTGACGCCGCCTGGAAGCTGCTGATTAGCGCGCACCCTGTGCTCGAAAATGACATTAACGCCAACGCCTGGGAAGATATCCTGCGTCGTATGGCGCTGAGCCCCGCGGCACTAGATAGCCGCCGCTACGCTGGTTTTGAAACCTTTCTAAATAAAATGGGCCTTACTGACGCAACGCTACCCGTATCGCGTTTAGCCGTAGATCCCCACGCTTTATAACCACGTATTGATCGCTTTCCATCCACTACCATGGCGGCCCATGAGCGAAACAGCTTTAATTTTTGTAGACGTTGAAACCACCGGCACCCGGGCGACGCGGGATCGAATTACCGAGATAGCCGCTCTCAAAGTCGTTAACGGTGAGCTGGTGGATCGTTGGACGAGCTTAATTTACCCAGAATGCAAAGTGCCCGGGCAAATCACTCAGTTGACCGGAATTAGCGACGACATGCTGGTTGATGCGCCACGCTTTGTACACATAGCCGAATCATTCCGGGAGTGGTTGGGCGACGGGCAGTTAGTAGCCCACAATGCGCGCTTTGACTACAGCTTTTTGCGCAACGAATTTAAGCGCGCCGGCCAGGATTACCGTGCATCGCTGATATGCACGCTGCGCTTATCCCGACGGATAGCGCCCCAAGAGCGCCAGCACAACCTAAAAGCGCTGCTTAACCGCTACGGTATTACACCCACCCGCCATCACCGTGCCGAAGACGATGTCGATGCGCTGTGGTCGCTCTGGCAAGCGTGGCAGGTTGAGCATAGTGATGAAGCGTGGCAGCGCCTGCTGGGCGATGAGCGTCGCCACCGCACGCTGCCTGCCCACCTGGATAGCGCGCAGCTGGAAGGGTTGCCCGCCTGCCCTGGGGTTTACCTGTTTTACGGCCACAATCGGCTGCCCCTGTATGTGGGCAAAAGCATCAACCTACGTAGCCGCGTGCTGGGGCACTTTCAGCGCGACCACCAAGACGACAAAGAGATGCGCCTCGCCCAGCAGGTTCAGCATATCGAGTGGGAAGAGACCGCTGGCGATTTAGGCGCCCAATTGCGTGAAGCGCAGCTGGTTAAAACGTTGATGCCGATTATGAACCGGCAACTGCGCAAGCAGCGCAAGTTAACTACCTGGCACTGGGCAGAAGGAGCCGACCACCCTGAGCTGCTCAGCGGTAACGCTCTAACCCAGCCTCTAGGCGGCACACTGTATGGTTTGTTTCGTAATGCACGCGAGGCCAAGAACGCATTGCGCGCCATTGCCGAAGAGCACCAGCTCTGCCCTCGGGTGTTGGGGCTTGAAAAAGGCAAGGGGCGCTGTTTTGCCAATCAGGTGGGCAAGTGCCGTGGGGCGTGCAATGGGCAGGAGACGATAGCAGCGCATACCCAGCGGGCGCAGGAAGCACTCACCCAGCTTCAGGTTAACGTGTGGCCCTGGCCGGGCAGCATTGCTATTGAGGAGAAGTCAGCGGGCGCGACAGCGTCTGCATGGCATGTCGTTCGCCAATGGTGCTATCTGGGCAGCGCGACTAGTTTTAACAACGCGCAAACGCTTGCGGACACGCCCGCAAGCTTCGATGTGGATAGCTACCGAATTTTGAACCGTTTCTTGCGTTATCCAGAGCAGCACGGCTTAACGGTCACTCCGCTCTGATTAGGCTGCGCTTGTTTGTATGACTGCGCGTGTATCTACTGGGCGTCGACGAACGCCTCGACCGCCTGCTGAAAGGCTTCCGGCTGGTCGGCGTGTAGCCAGTGACCGGCATTTTTAAGCGTTACCACACGAGCGCGGGGCAACACCTCACGCAGCGCGGGGATCATATCGTCAGCCACGTAGTGGGAATCGCCGCCACGAAGAACCAACGCCGGGCCTTCAAAAGGCTGCTCGCCATCAGGCACGCCGATGATATCGCTATAACCGCGTTTGATCTGATCTAAGCCTACCCGAAGCGCCATGACGTTATCGTCATTGCGCACCAGGTTGGTGGCCAAGAACAGCCGCGTAGGCCGGAAGTCCACATGCTCGGCCAGCAGGTCATCGGCTTCACGACGATTTTTGGGCTGCCCTTCTCGTACGCTGTCCAGCGCGGCGAACACATCATCGTGACCATGCTCATAAGCCACCGGAGCAATATCGGCCACGATCAACGACGCCACCCGCTCCGGCGCCAGGCGCGCCAAGCTGATCGCCACTTTGCCCCCCATGGAGTGCCCCAGCACGTGAGCGCGCTCGATCGAGAGCTTATCAAGTAGCGCGATAACGTCATCCGCCATGGTGGCGTAACGCATTCCCTCTGCATGGGGCGAGCGGCCATGGTTACGCAGATCCAGCGCGATCACCCGGCGGCTGCGCTGCCACACTTTCAAGTGCGAACGCCAATTATCGGCACTTCCCAGCAAGCCATGAATCACCACCAGCGGGGTGGTATCTGCGGCGGCTTCTTCGGCGGGCATATCGATAAAATGGAGATCTACGGTGGCAACGTCAGTCATGCTAGCTCCTAAGCCTTGCGGTCTCTGTGTTGTTTACGCGATTACGCCGTGCGGGGCTCGGCGTCCACCTGGCCTGTCCAAACCACCAAGCGGCGGGTTAGCCAGGCAAGCAGCAAGCCATACAGCGGCAGGAAAAACAGCAGGCTGATAGCAAGCTTAATCGCGTAGTCGACGGCGGCGATTTCTACCCAATTGGCGGCCATAAACGGGTCTGGGCTGTTATAGAACGCCGCCGAGAAGAATGCAAAGGTGTCGGCCAGGTTACCCAACACCGTTGAGCAAACGGGCGCCACCCACCATGCCCACTGGCGCAAGCGGTCAAACACTTGAACATCCAGCAGTTGGCCAATCACATAGGCCAGGAAGCTGGCGAGGGCGATACGGGCGACAAACAGATTCCACTCCGAAAGAGCCTCAATCCCGGCAAAGCTGCCGCGGGGAAATACCACGGATACCACATAGGAGACCAACAGCGCGGGAAGCATAACGCGCAGAATAATCGATCGAGCCGGCCCTTTACCAAACAGACGCACCGTGAGGTCGGTGGCTAGAAAGATAAACGGGAAGCTAAACGCGCCCCAGGTGGTATGAAAGCCAAAGAGCGTAAACGGTAGCTGAACGAGATAGTTACTGGCGGCAATAATGCCGATATGGAAAGCCACCATCACCATTAGGCAACGGCGGTGCTGAGTCTCACTCAATGCAAACATGCGGGTAGACCTTTTTTTAATAGAGAAGAGGGGTTAGGGAACCCTCGGGGTAGTCAGCGCATTCGGTCAGCTTGTAACAAAACCCTACGCCATTCTGGGGAGCGCATTATACGGCTTCTGCATAATATTAAAAGCTAAGCTATGCAAGCTGCCACCCCCTGGCAATCTGCATGCAATCGTGGCGAGGGCAGGTTTCCGCGAGGGCGCTGTGAACCCATCCTTGGGCGCTACTTTCGCCATCTGACCGCCATGGATGGCGGAAATGCCGGAATTGTCGGGAACACTTTCCGGCCATGGCGAAAGACCCTCGCTTCAATCTGCCCTCGCACTTGGCTAATTTAGTCGCATCAATCCAGCGGTGTGGCTTTGTCCGCAGCGCCTACCGAGCGTTCGCGCATGGCGGCGTGAACATCGGCAAGGCTGGTGGGGTCATCAATGGTGGAGGGAATACCAAACTCTTTGCCGTCGGCAATCGTACGCAGAAGTTTGCGCAGAATTTTACCAGAGCGGGTTTTGGGTAAGCGGTCAACCACTAACACCTGTTTGAAGCAGGCAATCGGGCCAATATGCTCGCGAACCCGCGCAATCAGTTCGGCCTCCAATGTGGCTTCATCACCATCAAAGCCATCTTTCGGGATCACCAAGCCGATCGGCAACTGCCCTTTTAGATCGTCATGAATCCCAATGACCGCGCACTCAGCCACCGCAGGATGAGCACCGACCACCTCTTCCATTTCACCGGTCGAGAGTCTGTGCCCTGCCACGTTAATGACGTCATCGGTGCGGCCCATGATGAACAGATAGCCTTGCTCATCGAAATAACCGCCATCGCCGGTTAGGTAGTAGCCGGGGAATGCCGCCATATAGGCACTATGAAAGCGCTTTTCGTCGCGCCATACGCCGGTCAAGCAACCAGGTGGCATGGGCTGTTTGATCACCACACTACCCTGCTCCATGGGTTTGGCCTGCTCGCCGTCGCGGTTGAGCACTTGCACATTGAAGCCAGGAACGGGGAACGTTGCGGATCCAGCCTTGGTGGGCACAGGCTCTATACCGGGCAAGTTAGCGGCGATGGGCCAGCCGGTTTCAGTTTGCCACCAGTGATCAATCACTGGCACGTCCAAAAGGTCATCCAGCCAGTGAAACGTGGGTGGATCGAGGCGTTCACCGGCCACGTAAAGATGCTTTAGGCTGCTGATATCGTAGTTCTGTAGCAGCTTGGCATCGGGATCCTCTTTCTTAATCGCGCGAAACGCCGTGGGCGCGGTGAAGAAGCTCTTCACCCGGTACTCCTCGATTAACCGCCAGAAGCTGCCCGCGTCGGGGGTTTTTACCGGCTTGCCCTCGTATACCACCGTAGTGCAACCCACTAGCAAGGGGGCGTAAACAATGTAGGAGTGCCCGACGACCCAGCCCACATCCGAAGCGGTAAAGAACACTTCACCGGGCTCCATTGCATAGATCGCCTGCATCGAATAGGCCAGCGCCACCGCGTAGCCACCCGTATCGCGCATAACGCCTTTGGGTTTTCCGGTGGTGCCTGAGGTATAGAGGATGTACAGCGGGTCGGTTCCCTTCACCGGCACGCACTCAGCAAATGGGGCGTTGGCAACCAACTCTTCCCAGTCGTAATCGCCCTCCTCCAATTCAGCCCGGTGCGCTTCACGCTGATAAACGACACAGGCATCCGGCTTATGGGCGCTTAATTCAACGGCTTGGTCTACCATTGGCTTATAGGGCAATACCTTGCCCAGCTCGATACCGCAGGAAGCGGCAACCACCACTTTAGGCTCGGCGTCTTCAATCCGTGCCGCCAGTTCGTGGGGGGCGAAGCCACCAAATACCACCGAGTGTATGGCACCAAGCCGGGCACAGGCGTACATGGCCACCATGGCTTCGGGGATCATCGGCATATAGATCACCACACGATCGCCTTTGGTAACGCCCAACTGCGCCAGCGCCCCTGCGAAATGCGCCACTTTATCGCGCATTTCGCGGTAGCTAATGGTCTGCTTAGCCTTTGCGGCAGGCGAATCCCAGAAAATCGCCGCCTGATCACCACGCCCATTTTCGACGTGGTAATCCAGTGCCGCGTAGCTAAGGTTCATTTCACCGTCGCTAAACCAACGGGCATGCGCTGTTCCAGCGCTCTGCTCATCGTAGCTGAGGATGGTCTTAGGTGGTGTGTACCAGGGAATACGTTTGGCCTGTTCGGCCCAGAACGATTCAGGGTGTTCGATGGAGCGTTGGAAGGTGTGTTGGTAGTGGCTCATGGTGTCCCTATCTTTTTTGTAGTAACGCTTAAGGAAGATTGTTGACACTGTATAAAGGAAACCGACACTTCGCCCTCATACTATGGGCTAAATAGCGACCAAAGCGGTAGACAGGCACCGACATTGTCGACAAGATGACGAATTACTACCATTGATTAATCGTTAAACAGCAGCTTGGACAAAACTCACTAAATTACTGATCATTGAATAAATAATCTTCGCGACGCGACGATGCCGTGACAACGAATAACACTGTTTATAAAAACATACTTATAAAACAATGTTTATAAATAATGCTTATAAAAACGCTGAAGTAACAGTGTAGGCAAGGAGATCATTATGTCTGCTTCTACAAGCGCCGCTACACGCCTGCTTGAACATAACTGTCGCGCTATTGAGGCGGGAACCAACCTGCTAAAAGCGTTGGCCAATGAAAAACGGCTGCAAATCCTCTGCCTGCTTGCCGAGAAAGAGCTGTCAGTGACGCAAATTAATCAACAACTCGCGTTAAGCCAGTCGGCACTATCACAACATCTGGCTATTTTGCGGCGTGATGAGCTCGTCGATACCCGACGGGAGTCACAAACCATCTACTACTCGTTAAGCAGCGAAAGTGCCAAGGCCGTGATTGATACCTTGGCACACCATTACGCCGCATAACGCTCCAAGATTTAACCTCAGCGCCGCTGCCACCCAGCGGCGTCGATTAGGCCAAGCGCTTTCAGCGCCGCTTTTTCAACGCCTTCTGAAATGGCCAATCCCAGTTTACGACTGACGGTTTTAGGGGCTTCTAGCTTCACTGTGAATACTTGCGCCTCGCTCATACGTTCAACCAGATAGGCTTCGCTGGTTCCTACGCTGTCGACAAGCTGAAGCGATAATGCCTCGCTACCATACCAAATTTCGCCTGTGGCGAGGGTATCGATATCCATGGCGGGACGCCGTTCTGCCACATAGCCTTTAAACAAGCGGTGCGTATTCTCTAAGTCCTCCAAGAACTTTGCTTTGCCCTCTTCGGTATTTTCACCCAGCACGGTTAAGGTACGCTTGTATTTACCGGCGGTCAGCAGTTCTACGTCAACATCGTGGCGCTTTAGCAGACGATGAATATTGGGCACTTGCGCCACCACGCCGATAGAGCCAATCACTGCAAAGGGCGCGGCCTTAATGTGCTGCGCGGTACAGGCCATCAGGTAACCACCGCTTGCCGCCACCTTGTCGATACACACGGTTGTGTTTAGCCCCGCCGTGCGCAGCCGGTCTAACTGGGCCGCCGCCAACCCATAGGCATGCACCAGTCCACCCGCGGACTCAAGCCGCACCACTACCTCGTCTTCCTTAGCAGCGACACCGATGATGGCCGACACCTCTTGAGCAAAATGCTCGGTTTGCGAGGCTTTCAGATCGCCGTGAAAGTCGAGCACCCAAACCCGCGCCGCTGAGGCGGCATCCTGCTCCGTTTTGTTCTCTTTGTGACGTTTTTTATCTTCACTACGAAATAGTTTCAGCAGTTTTTTGCGTGCACCAGGAAGCGTGGCAGCCAGCCGCAAACGCCGAACACGGCGGCGGCGTTGATCGTTAAGTGGTTCGATCGTGAGTTTCAGCTCGCTCTCTTTGTCCTGCTTGGTTCGTGCAATCAGCAGCAGGCCAAAGCCTATTAGCGCCATCACGATGGTGGTTTGCACAACAAAGGTGCCTATCTCTGCTACCCATTCACTCATTGACGTTCTCCATTAGAGGATTAATTCCTTTATAGCTCGTGCGTTGTATATGCGTTTGTTGATAGTGACTAGCGCGCTTGATTGGAACGCCCGTATGAAATAACCTCGCTTGCCTTTACGATTGTTTCTTTTGGCTATGGTCGCTAGCCTTAGCCTGATCTACTTAACCGAGAGATATGTTATGTCAAACAACACCCTTGAGAAGCTAAAAGCGCGTTTTAATCCTGCAGCAGCAAAGGGCATGGATGAAGTTTTCCAGTTTCACTTTACCGATGCAGGCAGCTACTACTTAAATATCCAGGATGGCACGCTGGACGTACAAGAGGGTGAGCATGACGATCCTTCTGTCAGCTTGAGCCTTACCACTGACACGCTAAAAGGGATTATGAGCGGTGAGATCAATGGCATGACGGCCTTTATGACCGGTAAGCTAAAAGCGACCGGTAATGTCATGCTGGCCACTAAGCTGACTAGCTTATTCCCTAGCGAGTAATCATCATATCGGCACGCGGCGCCGCTTACTCTTCGCGCCAGCGTGCCAAATGGGTTTCGATCAGCTCCCGGGATATCGAGTAAGGCGGCGGCAGAGAGGGCAACTGACGAGGCGAAAACCACGCCGCATCGCTAATCTCCACCCCATCGATGCGAATGCGCCGGGTAGTGGCTTCGGCGAAGTAACCAAACATCAGCGAGTGCGGGAATGGCCACGCCTGACTTTGGTGATAACGCAGTTGATCGATATGCACGCCCACTTCCTCAAACACCTCCCGGTGCACCGCCTCTTCCGCTGACTCTCCCGGCTCGATAAAACCCGCCAAGGTGGAGTAGCGCCCGGGTGGAAAGCGCGGACTACGGGCCAACAGCATCGCCTCCCCGCTGGTCACCAGCGTGATAATACACGGTGAGATACGCGGATAGTTGCGGTGTCCACAGGCGTGGCAGTGCATAGCAAATTCCGCAGTCAGCTTGGTGGCCGGTGCCCCACAGCGGCCGCAGAATCGGTGATTCTCTAACCATGCACCTACCTGCAGCGCCGTGGAGAGCAGGCTAAACCAAGCGGTTGAAAGCTCGCTCATCCATTGCCGACCATCAATCCAATCGTTGCCGGCCTGGGACTCCACAAGCAGCGCCACCGGCTCATCATCCCAGTAACATAGCGGCTGCATCTGCTCTGTCCAGGGTTGATAGGGCTGCAGCGGGGTTAACTCTTCGCTGCCGTTTAACGGTGCGGGCGCCAATAAACTACGCGAAAGCCGAATCACCCGCCCTGCTTGTTCGTGATGGGGAATTTCTCGCCTAAGCATCGCTGGCCGCACCCTCAAACCAGTTCAATTGATGCGCCTTGCACTTGGCCTGGTGGGCCGCTCGCTCTTCGTCGGTGGGCCGCACCACGCGCAGTTGGCCCGGCGTTAAAGAAAGCCGCTGAATCGACATCCCCTCATTGGAGGTATCCGCCTGCTCCTGTTCCGCTGCGGAGGCCGCGTCTAACGTTAACGCGGTCTGCCCACCGGTCATCGCCAGGTACACTTCGGCGAGGATTTCAGAGTCTAACAGTGCGCCGTGCAGCACCCGGTGGCCGTTGTCGATATCGTAGCGTTTGCACAATGCATCAAGACTGTTGCGCTGGCCGGGGTGCATCTTCCTAGCCATGGTCAGCGTATCTAATACGCCGCAATGATCCCTTACCGGCCCCAGCACAGGAGATTTACGCTGCCGATTCAACATGCTCAGCTCGTGGTCAATAAAGCCCACATCGAACGGAGCGTTATGAATCACCAGCTCTGCGCCTTCGATAAAGGCCCAAAACTCATCGGCAATGGCCGCGAATACCGGCTCGTTAGCAACTCTGGCGTCATCAATCCCGTGAACTTCGACGACTTCAGCGTCGATATGCCGCTCAGGGTTGATGTATTGATGATAAGTGCGGCCAGTGAAGCGTCGATTGACCATCTCAATAGCACCAATTTCGACTAGGCGATGGCCATCTTTGGGGTCGATACCCGTGGTTTCAGTATCCAAGATCACCTGACGCATCATGCTCTCCTTTTTTGGTGCTCATCAATCGCTTCATTGGCCAGCGCATCGGCGCGCTCGTTGCCTGGGTGCCCACTGTGCCCTTTTACCCAGTGCCACTCGACCTGGTGACGCTGGGTCTCTTCGTGCAGGGTCTTCCACAGCTCGGCATTTTTGACCGGCTGCTTGGCAGCGGTTTTCCAGCCGCGCTTGATCCAGTTATGAATCCACTGGGTGATCCCCTGGCGAACATATTGGGAGTCAGTCCAGAGCGCCACTTCACAAGGGGTATTAAGCGTACGTAGCGCCATTATCGCGGCCATTAACTCCATGCGATTATTAGTGGTATCTGCTTCATAGCCTTTCAAGGTTTTCTCATGCTCGCCACTCGCCAGCACGACACCCCATCCGCCAGGCCCTGGGTTACCCCTACAAGCCCCATCGGTATACACCGTTACCCGAGGTAGATCTCCCGCCGCCTCTTTAGTCAATCTCTTGATCCCCCGGTCTATGTAAAACAGATTTATTTAAAACAGGCTTCTGTGGATCAGCTTTATTTGAATCAGCTGTGTACCTATCCGTTTGCCGCGTTTTGGCTTGCGATGTTCCAGCGGGAGGCGTTTGATAAGCTTGATAGTGGGCGGATGAACCTGAGCGGGTAACACCCAGCGACGCCGGGGACGCTGGCGCCTTCAAACCAAATCTCAAACGCTGCACCGGCGCTTGGCGCTGCTGTCGGCGTGCTTGAATCATATAACTTTCACCCAGTGGCAGGTTATGCCGCCGCCCTAACGACTCCCAATACTCACCGCACTTGGCATTCATCCGCCCCCGAAAACAGCAATAGTCTACCCGCTCAACCTCAAAGTCGACAAACGCCAACCAGTCCCGCAGGCGGCTAGCCGAGCGCCAGGTACCGCTCCAGGGAAAGGTCTGTTGGCGCTTTCGCAACTGCCGGGTAAGGCCGCTCACGCCGATAGGGTTAAAGCCAAACAGCACCATAATGCCGTTGTCAGCAGTGACACGCGCGGCCTCCTGGAGCGTGAAGTGGGCATCGGTTAACTGCTCAAGCCAGTGGTGAATGACCATCACATCTAAACAGCGATCCGGCAGCGCAAGCTGATCCGGTGGGCATACCAAGGTGCTATCGTTTTCGGCTAACTGATGCGTAGGCGACCAGCGTATGGGGTGCGCAATGGCCGACATGGTCATCAATGCCGGCCCCATGCTCATTTCCAAGCTGTGGCCGCCCACACGGGATTCCACCACGGGCCCTAAGCAGGCACGCTGGGTTTCCCACAGCGAACGCCCCGCCTCTGTTTGCCAATAAGGCTGGCTACTTTGTAAGCGCTTAGCCAGTGTCGTGGCCGTCGTCGAATTTGACATGAACAGCGCTTCCCTCCACAGTAACGGCTTTTTAACGCCTTTTACGCACCGATTCAGCGCTAATAAGCGCAATGTTTGATGTGTTTTTTCGTAACTTAAAGGATCTCGCCGATGATGAGCGTGACACCGATCCCCGCCCTTAGCGACAACTATATTTGGCTATTAAGACAAGATACCAGCCAAAGCGTTTGTGTGGTGGATCCCGGTGAAGCTGCCCCGGTGATCGAGTTTCTTGAACGTGAGTCGCTTACCCTCAAATGCATTCTGATTACCCACCATCATCATGATCATACGGGTGGTTTAGCAGAGTTAATTAAACGCTACTCTCCACACGTTATCGGCCCCGACAATCCCAAGATTGAAGGCATCGATGAAACCGTGGGTGATGGCGACGAAGTCCGCATCATGGGGCGTTTATTTGACGTCATGGCGACCCCCGGCCATACGCTGGATCATATCAGCTACTTCACAGCCGGTATCCCTGCACTACTGTTCTGCGGTGACACCCTTTTTTGCGCGGGCTGCGGTCGTCTATTCGAAGGCACCCCGGAGCAAATGTACACCGCGCTGAAAAAATTTGCGGAACTCCCTGAAGATACACTGGTCTTTGCAGCCCATGAGTACACTCAGGCAAACCTGACGTTTGCCCGTGCTGCGGATCCTGAAAACGAAGACGTTAAACACGCCTTGCAGGAGTGTGAAAAGGCGCGGGCATTGGATCGCCCCACCTTACCCAGCACGATAGGACGCGAGCTGAAAATTAATCCCTACCTTCGCGTGGGCACTGATAGCGTGCGCCAAGCGGCAGGCACCCAGGGTGTTAATAATGATGATCTCGCTACGTTCACCACTCTGCGTGAGTGGAAGAACCGTTTTTAAGAACGCTATCGAAACCAAACGAATGCAACTATGACCTATCGAACGATTCGCCAGCGCTTGATGCTGAGCGCGGGCAGTACCGTAATAATGGGCCTAATGTTAGCCGCTGCGGCAAGCTCACAAGCCTCTGCGACAGCCTATGAAGGATCTACTGCATCAACCAGTAAATCAGTAGATGCTACAAAACCACACCCCACGCCGTTCCAAATCCATTTTTGGGAGGCGCTGGAACTGAAACCCCAAGACGCCTGGACAACGCTGCGGAAAAGCTTTCAGTGGCAAGAGAAGTCACTGCCTGCCGAGGCCCAAGCGCGGGTAGACGAATGGATTGAGTACTACCGTTCCAGCCCCGAAAACATTGCCACGATTACCGAACGAGCCACCCCCTGGCTTGCCTGGATTACCCAGCAGGTTAGCGAGCGCGGTCTACCCGGTGAAGTCGCGTTAATCCCCTTTGTCGAGAGCTCCTTTGACCCCGGCGCGCGAAGTCATCGCGGTGCTGCAGGGCTATGGCAGTTTATGCCCGGCACCGGTGATGCATTGGGCTTGGTACGTAACGGAAACTACGATGGCCGGTTAGATGTTTTGACCTCCACCGAGGCAGCGCTGGACTACTTGGAAATGCAGGCCGACCAGTGGTATGAAGGCGATCTGATGCTTTCATTAGCGGCTTATAATGCCGGCGCTGGCACCGTTAATCGCGCTCAACGCCAGGCCCAAAGCCAGGGCCTAAACGGTGAGTACTGGGATCTTTCGCTGCCCTATGAAACCATGCAGTATGTGCCCAAGCTGAAAGCCATCGCGACGATTATTAACGACCCAGAGCAGTACGGTGTCAGCTTGCCGGAAATACACGTTGATCCGGCCTTCGCTAAAGTTAAGCTAGACCACGCTGTGACGCTCTCAGAAGCTTCTCAACTGTTGGATGTTAGCCAAACTGCGTTAGCCGAATTAAATCCCGGTCTGCTCAATGGCAGCATTGACCCCCGCAGTGCACAAACGCTGCTGGTACCTGAAGAAGTGGATACCCAGGTTCTTGCGCAACTTGCGCAGGACGGCAATCAAACACAAGACAGCAACCAAGCATTTGCGCAAAACAGTAGTGGCAATACCCACCGCGTTGAAAGAGGCGACAGCCTCTCTGCGATCGCGGCCAGATATAATATTGACCAGCAAGACCTTATACGCTGGAATTCGATTGACCGCCCCGGCGCTCTGCAACCAGGCCAGCTGCTGACACTATCAGGGCGTTAAACCGGGTTAACTAGTTGGCTTTGTTCACATGGGATGTCTCCAATGCCGCGTGGTTTGTTTTTTGCGAAAACGCTTCTACTCATCAGTGGCCTGCTGTTCAACGTTTCAATACTGGCTTCAGACGCCGACACGATAGCGTCAGAGTCGTCTAACAGCGATTCGTCTATCACCGCCCCCAACTCCAATGTGGTGGGTGATTTGAATACAGACGCAAACAACGTGGTGCCGGTTGAAACAGTTCATGGGCTATCGCTTTACGATAGCCCCGAGCTACCAGCCGATTTCCCCTACTTCCCGCATGTAAACCCACAGGCCCCTAAAGGCGGCACCATTACCCATACCGCCGTGGGGAGCAGCTTTGACTCAACCAATCCGTTTATTATTCGCGGTACGCCGGTTACCGGCATTTCACAAATTTACGACACCCTTATGGCCAGCAACCCGAACGAGCCCTTTAGCCTCTACGGCTTGCTGGCCGAAGGCGTGCGCCTTGACCCTGAAAGGGAGTGGATTGAGTTCGACCTGCGCCCTGAAGCGCGTTTTCAAGACGGAGAGCCTGTCACCGCCTACGATGTGGTGTTCTCGCTTAACCTGCTCCGCGAAGAGGGAAATCCGTTTTACGCCAGTTACTACGCGGGGGTGGAAGAAGCCATCGCCCTCAATGAGCATCAGGTACGGTTCACCTTCAACGACACTCAATCGAGAGAGCTGCCGTTAATCGTCGCCCAACTGCCCATACTTCCCCGCCACTACTGGGAGCCCCGCGAATTCTCCTCCCCTACCCTTGCGGCACACCCAGGCTCCGGGCCCTACCGCATTAGCGAAGTAGACCCAGGTAGGCGCATTGTTTATCAGCGTGATGATGATTATTGGGGTAAAGATTTACCGGTCAACGTTGGCCGATACAACATTGATCGCATCATTTACGACTACTACCGTGATAGGGATATTGCCTGGGAAGCGTTTAAAGCGGGTCTCACCGACTTTCGTATCGATGCACGCGCCGCCACCTGGGCAATTGGCTACGACTTTCCAGCTTATGAAGAGGGCTTGGTAAAGCGGCTAACGGTACCGGACGTTAACCCTTCGATGATGCAGGCGTTTGTCTTCAACCTGCGTAAAGAAAAGTTCCAAGACCCCAGAGTGCGGGAAGCGTTGAGCCTGACCTTCGATTTCCCGTGGCTCAACACCAATATTTTTTACGGCACCTATCAGCGCACCGAGAGCTTTTTCCAAAATTCAGAGATGGAAGCCACCGGCTTACCCTCTGAGGAGGAACTGGCACTGTTGGAGCCCTTCCGGGAGGAGTTGATGGCCTCTCATGGCTCTGACCGTCTCTTTACTCAGCCACTGCCTATCGATGAGCCCATCGAGCTGCGCGAGCGGCTTCGCAGAGCGCTCGACTTACTCCGCGAAGCGGGCTATCGCGTTGAAGACGGCGTACTGGTTAACCAGCAAACCGGGCGACCCTTAAGTCTGGAAGTGCTGCTCTACGACTCAGGGCTTGAACGGGTGGTGCAGCCCATGCTCCGTAACATGGCCCGCCTGGGTGTGCAGACGTCGCTGCGTATCGTTGATATTAATCAGTATTTAAACCGACAGCGTAATTATGACTATGACATAGTGATCAGTCATTTCCCTCAGTCGAACAACCCGGGCAATGAACAGCGCGACTTCTGGACCAGCGCCGCCGCCGAGGCACCGCAAAGCCGTAACCGGATGGCGCTGGCACATCCGGCGGTCGATGCGCTGGTGGAGGAAATCATTAGTGCCAATGGCCGTGAAGAGTTGGATACCGCCACGCGCGCGCTGGATCGGGTGCTGCGCTGGGGATTTTATGTGATTCCCCACTACCACTCTGGGGAGACCCGCATCGCCATTTGGGATAAGTTCGGCTACCCCGAACCCTTCCCCAAATACGCCATGGATCTGGATGCGTGGTGGGTAGACACCGACCGTGAAGCAGAACTGCAGCGCCGCCAGCGCGGCCGTTAACTTTGGCCCAATTACAACTGCTTAATCGCAACGGCTTGTCTTCAACGGTTTCATCGTCATAAACCTCGGAGTGCTCTGTGGCCCGTTATACCCTACGCCGACTGCTGCTAATGATTCCGACCCTTTTCGGGATCATGCTACTCAATTTTATTATTGTTCAGGCGGCGCCGGGTGGGCCAATTGATCAGATGCTGGCGCGTTTTGAAGGCGCCGACGCCATGGCCAGCACTCGCTTGGATATGGGTGGCGCCGATGTCCAGGTCAGCGATGACTCCCGGGGCGCCCGAGGTATTGACCCACGCTTTATCGAACAGCTAGAGCAGCAGTTTGGTTTTGACAAACCCGCCCACGAACGCTTTATCGGCATGATGGCGGATTACCTCACCCTCGATTTTGGCACCAGTTTCTTCCGCGACCGCCCGGTAACAGATCTGATGATCGAGCGACTGCCGGTTTCCATATCGCTAGGGCTCTGGACGACGCTGCTGGTCTATTTAATCTCTATCCCATTAGGCATTAAAAAAGCGCTACGCCACGGCTCCCGGTTTGACGTTTGGTCGTCGGGGTTAGTGATTGTCGGCTATGCCATTCCGGGCTTCCTGTTTGCCATCCTGCTCATTGTTCTGTTTGCCGGGGGGACCTACTGGGACTTATTCCCTTTACGCGGTTTGACCTCACCCGACTTCGACCAGCTTTCAGCCTGGGGCAAAGTCAAAGACTACTTTTGGCATATCACGCTGCCGGTGATCGCCGCCTCAATTGGCAGCTTTGCCACGCTGACGATGCTAACCAAAAACAGCTTTCTCGATGAGATTCACAAGCAGTATGTGATTACCGCCCGCGCCAAGGGCGCCGACGAGCGGCGCGTGCTTTATGGTCATGTATTTCGCAATGCCATGCTGATTATTATCGCGGGCCTACCCGCCGCCATGATCGGTATTTTCTTCACCGGCGCGCTGTTGATCGAAGTTATCTTCTCCCTGGATGGTCTGGGTCTGCTCGGTTTCGAAGCGGTCATGCAGCGGGATTACCCGGTGATATTCGGCACCCTGTTCCTGTATACCGTGATCGGCTTAATCCTCAAGCTGATTTCCGATTTGACCTACGTGTGGGTAGATCCGCGTATCGACTTTTCGACTCGGGAGTCGTGATAATGGCCTCTTTATCGTCACGTTTATCGCCTATTACTCGCCGTCGACTGGCCGCTTTTAAAGCCAATCGCCGTGCACGGGTGTCACTCTGGTTATTTACCACGCTGTTTATCCTCAGCCTGTTTGCCGAGCTCATTGCTAACGACAAACCGATCATCATGCAGTACGACGGCCAGTGGTACTTTCCCATGCTGGTGGACTACCCAGAAACCGAGTTTGACGGCTTTCTACCGACCCGAACGGACTATCTGGATCCCTTTGTTCAGCAACAAATTGATGATCACGGCTGGGCGCTGTGGCCCATCATTCCATTTTCATACCAGACCCTGGACATGAATATGACCCGCCCTTCTCCGGCACCGCCGGATAGCCGCCACTGGCTGGGCACCGATGACCAAGGCCGGGATGTGACCGCACGGGTGATTTATGGCTTTCGACTCTCGGTGGCCTTTGCCCTGGTGCTCACCGCAGGATCGTTAGTCGTCGGTGTGGTAGTGGGCGGTGTGCAGGGCTACTTTGGCGGTAAAATTGATTTGATCGGTCAGCGATTCACCGAAATCTGGTCTGGCTTGCCGGTGCTGTTCCTGCTGATTATTTTAGCCAGCTTTGTTCAACCGGGGTTTTGGTGGCTGCTGGGCATTATGCTGCTCTTTTCGTGGCTGGGTCTGGTGGATATCGTACGTGCCGAGTTCCTGCGGGCGCGTAATTTGGAGTATGTGCGCGCGGCCAAAGCCATGGGCTTGCCGTCACGCTTGATCATGTGGCGTCACGTGCTACCCAATGCCATGGTAGCGACACTGACGTTTATTCCGTTTCTATTTACCGGCGCCATTGGCACCTTGACCGCTCTGGATTTTCTCGGCTTCGGCCTGCCGCCGGGCGCTCCTTCGCTGGGTGAGCTTGCTGCCCAGGGCAAAAATAATCTACACGCCCCTTGGCTGGGCATCACAGCGTTTATGACCCTGGCCATCATGCTATCACTGCTGGTATTTATCGGTGAGGGCTTGCGTGACGCCTTTGATCCCCGCCACGTACAACAGCGCCAAGCAGGCCCAGCCCAGGAGTCCCAGCATGCCTAATCCCCTGCTGCGCATTGAACACCTTGATGTCGCGTTCGATAACACCCCTGTGGTGCATTCACTCTCGCTAACCCTCAACGCGGGTGAAACCCTGGCCATTGTCGGTGAGTCTGGCTCGGGTAAATCGGTATCGGCGCTGGGCATGGTGAATTTGCTGCCCAGTAATGCCAGCGTTCAAGGCGAACGCTGGCTGGGTGATACCAATCTGGCCACGTTAACGGAAACTGAGTGGAACACGGTGCGCGGCAATCGCGTCGGTTTTATCTTCCAGGAGCCGATGACCTCACTAAACCCCCTGCATCGGGTGGGCAAGCAGATTGGTGAGGCCTTACGGCTGCATCAAGGGCTGCGCGGCCAGGCGGCCCGTGAGCGCAGCAAAGAGCTGCTGGAACAGGTGAAACTACCGCGCCCGGACGAACTGTTGGATGCCTGGCCCCACCAGCTCTCGGGTGGGCAGCGCCAGCGGGTGATGATTGCCATGGCAATTGCCAACAATCCCTCACTACTGATTGCCGATGAGCCCACCACCGCACTGGACGTCACGGTACAGCAGGAGATTCTCGCCCTGCTGCGGGAACTACGCGACCACCATGGCATGGGTATGCTGTTTATCAGCCACGACTTAAACCTGGTGCGCCGCCATGCCGATCGCATTTGCGTGATGTACCAAGGGCGCATTCAAGAAATCGGCCCGGTGGAGCAGGTCTTTCAGCACCCCCAAAGCGATTACACTAAAGCGCTACTGGCCGCTGAGCCGGAAGGTAGGCCCCAAGCTATAGAGCATACAGCGCCGCTACTGACCGCTCGTCAATTGAGCGTGAGCTTTAAGCGCCCTAAGACCGGCTTATTTAAGCGCCAGCCCCCTGCTTTTGTAGCGGTGCAACCAATAGATTTCCAAATCGCGCCAGGGGAAACCCTGGGCATTGTCGGTGAGTCCGGCTCGGGTAAAACCACGCTGGCGTCAGCGGTCATGCGGCTGGTCACTAGCCAAGGCGATGTTACCCTTGGCAACGATAAACTAAGCGCCCTAACCGGCGATTCGTTACGCCGCCAGCGCCATCGCCTGCAAATGGTGTTTCAAGACCCTTATGGCGCACTTTCACCGCGTATGCCAGTGTTTGATATCGTTAGTGAAGGGCTGCGCTTTCACTACCCCCATCTCACCACTGAAGAAGTCGCCCAGCGGGTCAATCAAACGCTGCACGAGGTAGGTTTACCCGAGAGCTGTGCCGCGCGCTACCCCCACGAGTTCTCCGGCGGTCAGCGCCAGCGCATTGCCGTGGCAAGAGCGATTATCTTAGAGCCAGAGTTGCTGGTGCTGGATGAGCCAACCTCGGCGTTAGATCGTACCGTGCAGAAGCAGCTAGTCTCCCTGTTACGCGATTTGCAGGCACGCCGTCAGCTAAGCTATCTGTTTATAAGCCATGATTTAGCCGTAGTGCGTGCCATGGCACACCGTATTATGGTGCTAAAGGATGGCGAGGTGGTCGAACAAGGCCCCTGCCTAGAGGTGCTTTCTGCGCCACAGAACGCGTATACTCAAGCGTTGATTGCCGCTGCACATCTGACCCACTAGCTCTGATTGACTAACTTTATTAAGCCACGATACTGGTCATTGCTGTCTGCAAAATCAAATATAACGGTATAAAACTACAGATAAAATAAAGCCGCTTACCCTTTTGGGAAGCGGCTAATGGAAACCTTAAACAAGGGCTGCTCAGAAAAGCGCGATTTCCTCGGCGGTTAATTCGCGCCACTCGCCGGGCGCCAGGTTGGCATCCAGAGCTAAGTCACCGATAGAGCTGCGGTGCAGTGAGTTCACGTGATTGCCCAAGGCGGCAAACATACGCTTCACCTGGTGATAGCGCCCTTCGGTAATGGTGAGCTCTGCCTGGGTGGGCGAAAGCAGCCGCAGTGTTGCTGGCTGCGTCGGGGTCTCCTCTCCATCCAGCATCAGGCCATCGGCGACTTGGCCAATCGCCCACTCCGCCGTCGCGCCTTCCATCGGTTCCGCCAGCTCGGCGATATACACCTTGGCACAGCGATGGCGTGGTGACGTGACGCGGTGCGACCACTGACCATCATCGGTTAATAGCAGCAGTCCCGTGGTATCCACATCTAACCGCCCTACCGGCTGTAACCGATCAGCTTTGGGCAGATCGATTAGATCGATTGCTCTTTGATAGAGACCGCGGCGGGCGTTACATTCAACGTCGACGGGCTTGTGCAGCATAATGTAGCGCAACCCTACCAGCGCCAACCGCTCGCCGTTGAGTACCACTACATCGTTATCGGTATCGATTTGGGTCGCCGACTGTTTGATCGGCTCGCCGTTCAGGGTCACTTCGCCATTTTTGAGTGCCCGCTTGGCGAGGCTGCGGGTTAACGGTGTGGTCTCACTTAAAAAGCGATCAAGGCGCATCATTAACCCACTCCTGGCAGCAGCTTAAAGTGGTCGGCATCTTGCCAGGCAGGAAATTTTTCACGAAAAGCATCAAGGGCAGTTTTATCCAGCGTGCCCGTCTCTATAAACGGGGTATGGGCAGGTTTATCAATTAGCGGTTCGCCTTTGAAGTCGACCAACAGGGAGTCGCCGCTGTAGGCAAGCCCTTTGGCATCTTCTCCAACGCGATTAACGCCAATTACATAGCTTAGGTTCTCTACCGCGCGGGCCTGGAGCAGCGTACGCCATGGATGACGACGCGGTGCTGGCCAGTTGGCGATACACAGCAGCGCATCATACTCGAAATGCTCCCCTTCTGCTGGCTGCTGGCGCATCCACACCGGAAAACGCAGGTCGTAGCAAACGCTCAGCAGCAGCTTAAAGCCATTAAGCTCTACCACTTTACGCTCACTGCCCATACCGTAGCGCTCATGCTCCCCGGCCATACGGAATAAGTGGCGCTTGTCGTAGTGGGTTAACTCCCCCTCCGGCGTTGCCCAGATCAAGCGATTATAAAACTCGCCGTTCTCTTCAATCGCCACGCTGCCGGTCATCACACAGTTACGCGCCTTCGCCTGGGCCTGTAGCCAGGCAACGCTTTGGCTCTCGGCCATCGGCTGGGCCATTTCGCGGGAGTTCATGGTAAAGCCAGTGGCAAACATTTCCGGCAATACAATAAGATCCGTATCGCGGCTATCCAACTCGCCCAGCAACTTCTCAAGATGGGTGTGGTTGGCCTGGGGGTCTTCCCAGCGCAGATCGCACTGCACTAGCGTGTTCCTAAGTTGACTCACTTAACACCTCCAATTCGTCAGTCTCAAGGCAACGTTTATGCTAGATTAGCATCTTTAAATAATGAGGCTGCTATGCTTCCTACTCCAACACGCGATCCAGCTGCCGTCAAAGGCGTCATGTTCGGGCTAACCGCCTATACCATGTGGGGCTGCTTTCCGCTATTTTTTGCCCTATTCGACGGCGTTCCCGCCTTTGAAATTTTGATTCATCGGATCATTTGGGCGTGTCTGTTTTTAGTCGGTTTGATTACCCTATTACGCCGCTGGCCGCCCGTTGTCACTGCATTAGGCGAACCCAAGCGGCTTGGCCGGGTGTTAGCCTGCGCGCTATTGATTGGGTTTAACTGGGGTATCTATATTTATGCGGTGGAGTCAAAGCAGGTATTGCAAGCGAGCCTGGGCTACTTCTTAACGCCTTTAGTGAACGTCGCGCTCGGCATGCTGGTACTGCGGGAAGTGATGGCCAAGCTGCAGCTGGTCGCCTTGGGCTTGGCCAGCGTCGCCATTGCAGTGCAGTTCGTGATGCTTGGCGAGCTGCCCTGGATTAGTTTACTACTGGCGTTAAGCTTCGGCAGTTATGGCCTGTTTCGTAAGCAGGTACCGCTGGACGGCTTATCAGGACTGTTTGTAGAAACCCTGCTGCTATTTCCCCTCGCCCTGATCGCCTTGACCTGGTTAAGCTGGAACGGCAGTTCGCACTTTTTGCAAAATACAGCTACCACTAATCTGCTAATCGCCAGCGGTGTCTTGACCGCATTGCCGCTTATGGCTTTTGCTGGCGCGGCTCGTCGGCTACGCTTAGCGACCATTGGCTTTCTTATGTACATCAATCCCAGTATCCAATTTCTCATCGCGCTAACGGTTTTCGGCGAGCCCCTGGGCGTTATCCAGTTGGCAACGTTCGTGCTTATTTGGATCGGGCTCGCGCTTTATTCCTGGTCGGCGTGGCAGTCACGCCCGCGCTACGCTGCGGCTAGTTAGCGCCAGCGGCGATGATGCACTAGCATCGGCAGCAGCTTCAAGCATAGGCGTCGATGCAGTGTCCCGTTCAGGCTGGTAGCCAACCCGGAAGCCGCCCCAGTGCTTACCCTGCACATACACCGGCACTGAGAGGTCGTGCATGATTTCGCCGGTATCGCGCTTGTAGGTTTGTAGCAGCAGCGGCTTTTCATGAGCGCCACAGCGGCTGCCGGTTGGGTCATCGAAAATGCGCTTGTTGCGGCAGAATTTTAAATCGTGGGCGTAGTCACCGGTTGGCGCAAGGCTGACCGCTTTGTTATGGGTCGGCACATAGCCTTTACGGTCACAGGCAATGGCATAGCTTAAGCCTAACTGAGTGAGCAAAGGCTCCTGCAGATCAGGCAGATACCTATCGGTGAAACTATCAAAGCCGGTTTTATATTGCGGCGGCTGCGTACCCGGAATCTGTTCATAGTGGGGCTGGAACAGCTGGGTGCCTGAAAGCTCCCCACTGGCAATCGCCTTCTCCAGCAGCTTACCCAACTTATCGGCGGTTAATCGTGCGGCGTGAAACACCTGTTGGTGGCGGCCCTCTAAATGCTGCTGGGCCAGTTCACCATCGACCCCTTCCGCAGCCTCCATCAATGCGCGGGCCTGTTCAGCCAAATCGTGCATATTTCGGTTGCCTTCATCCACATCATCTTCTAGCTGGCTCAGGCTGTCCGCCACGGTTTGACTATGTTGACGGGTGTTTTCCATGGCATCGGCAACACGGGTGATTTCGCTCTGCACCTGGTCGAATTCCTGCGTCATCGTACCCAGACTGGTGCCGACCACTTGCAGCCCCTTGGAGCGTTCGCTGATACGGGCCATTAAGTCACCAATGGTGTCGACTACCGACTGGCCGCTCTGATGCATATCCTTAACCAGCTCATCGACACTTTGCGTCGCGGTAGAGGTCTTAAGCGCCAGGTTGCGCACTTCGCCAGCAACGACGGCAAACCCTCGACCGTGTTCGCCCGCTCGGGCCGCTTCAATTGACGCATTGAGCGACAGCAGATGGGTTTGTTCGGCGATACCCTCAATCATGGAGGTAACGTTGCGAACGCGCTCTATTTTATCGTTCAGCGCGGTCAGCATTTCCAGCGCTTGGTTGGAGCGGTCGGCGACGTCGCTCATGTCCTGGATAATATCGTCCAGCTCGGCATGGTTGTGATGACTGGCTTCCCGGGCGCTCTCTGCCAGCGCCGCCACTTGGCTGGCGCTGGCACTCACCTGCATAATGGCTGCATTAATGGCCGTCATACTCGATGAAGCTTCACGGGCCATGGTCTCTTGTTTGGTTAGACGCTGATCCATCAGGTCGGCGTAGTGCGACACTTCAGCCGAGGCAATCGCGGTACTACTAGCGCGGTTCATTAATCGGTAGGCCATGGCACGCAGCGACCGGTAATCACGCAGCGGTTTAAAGCCAAACCGACTCTGCTCCAGGTGACGTTGGTCGGCTCGGTAAACGCCTTCCAGCGCACTGAGCAGCATAGCACCACCGCCCATCGCGGCGAACAGGAGCGCCAGGTAACGCCAGTGGCCGCCCTGAGCGGCAAGCACTATGGAAAGCGCCACGAACAGCACCGGAACTAACAATCGCAGTAAGCGCATGAGCAGTACTCTTTTTATTAACATTATCAAGTATCGAAAATACCACTTCTGAGGAATTAACTCCCCTTCGCGGCTAAGCTTAGCGTGTAACGCTTATGAAAGAAGTAGCACTTTGGGGGAAGGAAGCGCTTGGTCATCATTGGGTTACCGCAGTGAAAATGAATATAAGCACTGCAATGAAATGGAATATCCCTTACTCTTTTGGTTCTGCCACTTCTACAACACCTGGAACCCATGCTAAAGCGCTACTTGCCAATCCTGACATGGCTCCCCCACTACCATAAACGCCTATTGGGGGCCGATCTTTTGGCGGGCTTGATTGTCACCGTGATGGTCATTCCCCAATCGCTGGCCTATGCGCTGCTGGCCGGGTTACCCGCGGTGGTGGGCCTCTACGCCAGTATACTGCCTCAACTGTTCTATACCCTGTTTGGTACCAGCAAAACCCTCGCGGTCGGGCCGGTGGCAATTATCGCGCTGATGACCGGTGCCGCGCTCTCCTCAGTAGCAGCCACGGGCACGGAGACCTATTTACAGGCAGCGCTGATCCTGTCACTACTTTCCGGTGGCATGCTGGTCGTGATGGGGCTGCTGAAAATGGGCTTTTTCAGCAATTTTCTAAGCCACCCGGTTATCTCCGGCTTCTTAACGGCGTCGGGCATTTTGATCGCGGCCAGCCAACTGGGCAGCTTACTGGGGGTAGAGAGTAGTGGCTTTACCCTGGTGGAACGTCTTATCACCCTGGTGCCCAACTTAACCACCTTTAACTTACCCACTTTGCTGATCGGCAGTGGAACCCTGCTGTTTTTGATAGCTATGCGACGCAAAGGTAAAGCCACCCTGAACAAGATGGGCCTGCCAAACACCCTGGCGGACTTGATCGCCAAAGCGGGGCCGGTCTTTGCAGTCGTAATCACCACCCTGGTGACCTGGCACTGGCAGTTGGCCGATAGAGGCGTTGACGTAGTGGGATCCATTCCCGGTGGTTTACCCGCGTTGAGCTTTCCCTGGGCAGACTACTCGCTATGGCGGGCACTGCTAATCCCAGCGCTGCTGATTAGCCTGGTCGGCTTTGTGGAGTCGGTCTCCATGGGCCAGATGTTGGCCGCTAAACGGCGCCAGCGCATATCCCCCAATCAGGAGTTAGTAGGCCTGGGCGCCAGCAATTTAGCCGCCGGACTTTCCAGCGGCATGCCGGTAACCGGGGGATTGTCCCGCACCGTTATTAACTACGATGCAGGGGCGCAAACACCTGCCGCCGGTGCCTTTGCGGCACTAGGTATTGCGCTGGTCACCCTGTCATTTACCGGTTGGCTCTACTATCTGCCCATCGCGACCCTGGCCGCGACGATTACCGTTTCGATTTTGACGCTGGTGGACATCCCCATGCTGCGCCAAACCTGGCGCTACTCCCGCAGCGACTTTGCCGCCATGGCGGTGACGATTCTGCTAACGCTGTGCGAAGGCGTTGAAGCTGGCATTATCAGCGGTGTGACACTCTCTATTGCGCTATTTTTGTACCGCACCAGCCGCCCGCACAGCGCCCTGGTGGGTCGCGTGCCCGGCACCGAACACTTTAGAAACACCACCCGCCACGATGTCGAAACGGTCAATACCGTTGCCCTGCTGCGCATCGATGAGAGCCTCTATTTTGCCAATGCCCGCTATTTGGAAGACACCGTTTATAACCTGGTGGCGAGTCACCCCGAACTTGAGCACGTGGTGCTGATCTGTTCGGCGGTTAACCTGATCGATGCCTCAGCCCTAGAGAGTCTGGATGCGATCAACGCCCGTTTAAAAGACTCCGATGTAAAACTGCATTTATCCGAGGTCAAAGGCCCAGTAATGGATCAGCTAAAGAAGAGTGACTTTCTGGATGCACTGACCGGACGGGTATTTCTAAGCACCTATGCCGCTTGGCGTGAGTTTTCTTAACTGTATTGCTCTCGCTACCGCTCTGAAAAACCAGGCTTTTGCCTGGTTTTTTTATGCCTGTTGTTGACCAACGGGCACCGCTGCTAACAACGGCATTGACAGCCACCCAGCGGCTTCTCTACTATCACTCGACCATTTAGCAAAATACAATACCGCATAGCAAAACACATTCGATCAAATAACCAGTAACTGAACGTCACCATCAACGTCACTACAACCACAATAAAGGAGCATCCCAATGCGCCCCTTCGCTCAACGCCTACTTATTGCCGCCTTACCTCTATCGCTACTCGGCGCAGCAGTCAGCCACGCCAGTGAAATTGAACTGCCCGGCACCATGGCCTGGACGGCTTATGGCACCAACTCAAGCGGCTATGCCCAAGCCGTCGCCATCGGCAATATGCTGCAGAACAAATACGATTCGTCTGTACGTATTCTGCCGGGTGATAACGATGTATCACGCATGACGCCGCTCAAGCAGGGCCGCGTTGACCTTTGCGCCTGCGGGATCGCCAGCTACTACGGCGCGGAAGGTGTAATGATGTTTGCCGACCGTGACTGGGGCCCTCAGCCACTTCGCGTGATTACCACTTCTACCGCCTCTTTTGGCCTCTCCCTTGCGGTTGCGGGCGACTTGGACGTTGAAACACCCGCTGACCTGGCGGGCAAACGCATCGCCTATATCCGCGGCGACGATGCGCTCAATAAAGGCACAGAGGCGTACCTCGCCTTTGGCGGTTTAACCTGGGATGACGTAGAGCGTGTTGATTACCCCGGCTATGGCCGCTCGTTCGACGGCATTATCGCTGGCGATGTGGATGCCTCCTTTACCACAACGGTGACCCCGCCTGCCCAGCAGTTGGCCAGTAGCCCCCGCGGCATTAGCTGGCCGGTGTTAGACCCCAACGACGAAGCAGGCTGGGAGCGTATGGCTGCGGTGGCGCCTTACTTCCGCCCTCACGAAGTCACTTCTGGGGCAGGCGGCATCAGCGCCGAAAATCCGGTGCCTAGCGCTAGCTACCCTTACCCCATCGTAGTTGCCAACCAAGACCTGGACGACAATGTGGCTTATGGCCTGATCAAGGCCATGCAGGAAAATTTCGACGACTATAAAGATAACGCCCCAGGGGCGCTTGGCTACGCCTTGGAACAGCAAGACCTTCAGTGGGTAGTGCCATTCCACGATGCGGTCGTGGAGTACTACAAAGAGATCGACGTATGGACCGATGAAATGCAGGCTCATCAGGACAAGCTCGTTGAGCGTCAGAACGTGCTGCTAACCGCCTGGGAAAGTTTTATGCAGGACGCACCCAGTGAGGACGAGGCATTTACTACCGGCTGGATGGAAGCCCGTGCCACCGCGCTGAGCGATGCCGGTTTCGAACCGATCTTCGAGTGATACACCACGGGGCGGCACTTGCCGCCCCCTGCTGATTGACGGATGTCCCCCATGACCACAGATACCTCGCCTGCCAATAATCAGCAGGTTAAAGAAAAGATCAGCCAAATTCGTCAGCTTCCTCCTGCGCTGCGCTGGATTCCCGCCACGGTCACCGTCATTTTGATGGCGATGACCCTGGATTATCTGTTTAACGTTGGCTTACTGACTTTCGTTACGGGTCTGGAGACGCAGTTCTACTACGCCGTTGTGGCGCTGCTGCTACCGCTGGTGTTTTTGCTTTGGCCCATGCGCAGTCGCCAACAAGAGCAGCCCATTCCCTGGTATGACTACACGCTGAGCGCCATCACACTTATCGTTGGCGGCTATTTTGTTTACAACGCAGTGCCCATTTTGGAGCGCGGCTGGGCCTTTTCTGCACCCGAAATCGCCATTTATGCAAGCTACGCCTACTGGCTGCTGATTATCGAAGCAGCACGCCGGGCGGGTGGTTTACCCATTGCGATTATTGCCGGGGTATTCTCGCTCTATCCGCTGGTGGCCGATATCGTCCCCGGCCCTATCCAGGCGTTTCCTTCAACTCTTGAACAAACCGCCATGTACCACACCATGAGTACCGAAAGCATCATGGGGGTGCCGCTGCAGGCATTCGCGGGCCTGGTGATTGGCTTTTTGGTGTTTGGTGTCGTGCTGCAGAAAAGCGGCGGCGGTAAGTTTTTTATTAATTTGGCCTTTGCGCTGCTGGGCCATGTACGGGGCGGCCCTGCTAAGGTGTCGATTTTCTCCAGTGGCCTGATGGGCTCCATGAGCGGCAGCGTGATCAGTAACGTACTCACCACCGGCGTGCTGTCGATTCCCGCCATGCGTCGTATCGGCATGAGCCGCTCCTTTGCCGGCGGTGTAGAAGCCTGCGCCTCAACCGGCGGTGTATTGATGCCCCCTGTTATGGGTGCTACTGCTTTTGTCATGGCGATGTTTCTGGACATCCCCTACTCCGCTGTGGCGCTGGCCGCCGTCATTCCTTCGATTCTGTATTTCCTGGGTCTGTTTATTCAGATTGATGCCTACGCTGCGCGCCACGATATTAAAGGCCTACCCGCCGTTGAGCTGCCTTCGCTTTGGCAAACCATAAAAGAGGGTTGGTACTTTATTTTTGTCTTCGCGTTATTAGTCTGGATGCTGCTGATTATGCAGCGCGAAGCCGTAGCGCCTTTTTACGCCACCGCGCTGCTGTTAGTGCTGAACCAGCTTTCCAAGCATAACCGCTGGGGCTGGAAAGACGTGGCCGATACGCTGTCGTCTGCCGCCAAGCTATTTGCCGAGCTGATCGCTATTTTGGCCGGCGTGGGCATGCTGGTCGGTGCGCTTTCGATGACCGGTCTTTCTGGCACCATCGCTAACGACTTTATCAATATTGCCGGTGGCAGCGTGCCGCTACTGCTGATTATGGGCGCCGTGACCAGTTTCGTGCTCGGCATTGGCATGACCGTGACTGCCGCCTATATTTTCCTCGCCGTTGCGCTAGCCCCCGCGCTGATTCAAGGCGGAGGGCTGGATCCCATGGCGGTGCATATGTTCATCCTTTACTGGGGCATGCTGAGTTTCATTACTCCGCCGGTCGCCCTGGGTGCCTTTGCCGCCGCCACCGTGGCCGGTGCCCGGCCCATGGAAACGGGTCTGCAGGCCATGCGACTGGGTAGCGTGATCTACTTTATCCCCTTCCTCTTTGTGCTTAATCCGGCGTTGATTATGCAGGGCGCACCGCTGGTGATCGTGGCCGTGTTTATCCAGGCCGTGCTCGGCATCATTCTGTTTGCCTCCGCCATGCAAGGCTACTTGATGGGCGTTGGGCGACTGGGCTATGGCGCGCTGCAGGAGATCATTATTCGCGCCCTGGTACTGGTCGCGGGACTATTACTGGCACTGCCTGGCGGTGGAATGATCCCCCTTAGCCAGTGGGAACTGATCGGCCTTGCGCTTGCTGCACTAGTGCCCGGCGTGTTGATGGCACGCTTAAGCCAGCGCCACCATCGGCGTACGCAAAGCGCCTCTGCTGCGTAACAGATAGAACGCCAGGGTTATTTTTTAATTCATTATCATGCGAAATACGAGAGCCTAACTATGTCCGTTCACTACCAGCGCCACGGTGATATAGGCGTTATCCAAATTGCTAACCCGCCGGTTAATGCCCTGGGTCAGGCCGTGCGCAGCGGCTTAGTCAACGCGCTCAAAGAGGGTATTGCCGACACAGATGCGAAAGCGCTGGTCGTGCTGGCCGATGGCCGCACGTTTATTGCCGGGGCGGATATCCGTGAGTTTGGCAAGCCGCCCCAAGCTCCCCTCCTGCCCGATGTGATTACCCACCTGGAAGCCTGCCCAAAACCGCTGATCGCTGCCCTGCACGGCACGGCCCTGGGCGGCGGTTTGGAAGTAGCACTCGGTTGCCACTACCGAATCGCGCTGGCAGGAACCCGCGTAGGGCTACCAGAGGTAAAGCTTGGCCTACTGCCTGGCGCCGGTGGCACACAACGTTTGCCACGCTTAGTTAGCGTTGAGCGGGCGTTAGAGATGATTACCAGCGGTCGCTTTGTGGAGGCTGAAGAAGCGCTTGAGGCGGGCATCATCGACGCCATTAGCGACGCCAAAACGCCTCTTGAAGCGGGTTTAGCCGCCGCCCAGGAAGTGCTGGCAGGCACTCAAACACCCCGCATCACCGGCCAGCTTCCTGCCCCGGCGGCGGATTCCCAGGCCATCACTAAAACGTTGGAACATCTTAACCAGCAATCTCCCGAGTTGTTTTCGCCGTTTCGCATTGTCGAAGCGATTCAGGCCTGCGTGGATGCCGAGTCACTTGAGGCCGGATTGCGCCGCGAGCGGGAGCTGTTTCTAGCCTGTATGGACTCCCCCCAGCGCGCCGGGCTTATTCATCTGTTTTTTGCCGCACGCAGCCCGCACCTGGTGCCCGACGTTGAGAAAGCCAGTGCTTTTAAACACGTTGCACTGATTGGTGAGCATCCGCTATTTGAACGCCTGCAAAAGGCCGCGCAAAAGGCGGGTATTAGCTTAACCAGCACACCCGACGAGGCCACCGAACTTTGCCTCCTGGCGCCCAATGCCCCCAGAGATTCAGGCAAGGCGTGCCCGGTTATCGCACTGGAAGAGATTGGCGCCGGCAGCGACAGCGCCTGTTCCAAAGATAGTGCGCTAAGCCTGATCATTGCTGAAAACGGCCATATCGCTGAGCTAATCAACGTAAGCGCAGAACCACTTATTCAGCAGCGAGCCGCACTGACGCTTAAAGCGTTGCGTCTAAACATCGTGGTCAGCCAGCAAAAAAGCATGCTTCGTGCGATGCATGCTGCCATTCAGCAAGCCCCGACCAGTGAAAGGCAGTCAGCGCTTGAACAGCTGAGTGTCAATATGGCGAAACAGGGCTTCTGCTACCGGGAAAGTGACCTCGATTTGCTCGCGGTGGAAGCGTTTGGCTATCCACGTCACCTAGGAGGGCCACACCGCCAGGCCACGCTCTCAACTGCAGCTCAGGATGTATAGCCCATGAACCTCACCTTTAGCCCCGAAGAGCAGGCATTTCGCGAACAGGTTCGCCGCTTTCTAGCCGATGCACTGCCCAGCGATATTAGCCAGCGCGTACGCCAAGGACGCCACCTGCGTGCAGATGATCACCTGCGCTGGCAGAACATCCTCAGCGAACAGGGCTGGCTAGCCTCTAACTGGCCAAAAGAGTTTGGCGGCCCAGGCTGGGGGCCGGTACAGCGGCATATTTTCGACGAAGAGTGCGCCGCAGCCCATGCGCCTACGGTCGTTCCCTTCGGCGTTAATATGGTGGCCCCCGTCATCATGAAATTCGGCAGTGTCGAGCAGCAACAGCACTACCTGCCGCGCATTTTGAGCAATCAGGATTGGTGGTGCCAAGGCTACTCAGAGCCCGGCGCTGGGTCTGATTTAGCGGGTCTAAATACCCGCGCCGTTCGCGATGGCGACCACTATATCGTCAATGGTCAGAAAACCTGGACCACCCTGGGCCAGCACGCCAACATGCTGTTCTGCCTGGTACGCACCGACCCAGATGCCAAGAAGCAGGCGGGCATCAGCTTTCTGTTGATTGATATGCAGACACCGGGTATCACCGTGCGGCCAATTATTACCCTGGATGGTGCCCACGAAGTTAACGAAATCTTTTTAGATAACGTGCGCGTACCCTTAGAAAACCGGGTCGGCGAAGAGGGCCAGGGCTGGACATGCGCTAAGTTTCTACTCACCCATGAACGTACCGGGATTGCGGGGCTTGGTCACGCCAAGCAGGCGCTGCGCCACTTGAAGTCCCTGGCGAGCCGGATTCAACATCGCGGTAAACCGCTGCTGGAGCTACCCAGCTTCCGTCAGCGGGTGGTGAAAGCGGAACTCGAACTAATGGCGCTGGAAGTGACTAACCTGCGCGTGATTGCCGCTGCCCGAGATGGCGGTGTACCCGGCGCAGAGAGCTCGCTGCTAAAAGTACGCGGCTCGGAGCTTCGCCAGGAGCTAAGCGAGCTTACCCGGCGCGCCCTGGGCCCTGCTGCGCTGCCATTCTTTCCCGACTTCCTGCATGGCGACGACAGCCTGGATGAGGAACGCGCCCAAAACGCCTCCGCCAGCGCTCAGTATTTCAATCGTCGCAAGCTGTCGATTTATGGCGGCGCCAATGAAATACAAAAAAGTATCGTCGCCAAAACCATTCTAAATATGTGAGGTCACCATGGATTTTGCTTTAACCGACGAGCAGCGCATGCTCGAAGAGACGCTCACCCGTTTGGTGGCCGACCAGGTTTCCGCCGAGCAGCGCCGCGCTATGCTGGCCGCTGCTCCAAACCGCGATTCTGCACTATGGCGCACCTTTGCCGAGCTGGGTTTGCTGCATATGCCCTTCAGCGAAGACGTGGACGGGCTAGGGGGCGATGGCACCGACCTGATGATTATTATGCAGGCATTGGGACGAGGCTTAGTGCCCGAGCCCTATCTGGCTGGCCTGGTGCTGCCCGGCCAACTGCTGGCCGTTACCGCCAACAGCGAACAGCAAACCCAGTGGCTAGCCCCACTACTTGAAGGTGAGCACCAGTTGGCGCTTGCCTGGCAGGAGATTGGCGCCCGTTACGACGCCTTTACGGTAGCTACCCAGGCTACCCAGCAAGACGACCAATGGCAGCTAACCGGCAGAAAAGACGTGGTACTTAACCTTGAAGCCGCTGCGGCTACGTTGGTCACCGCCCGATTAGATAACGGCAGGCTAGGGCTGTTCATTGTGCCCGCTGATGCACCGGGCACAGCTACCCACCTCTACCGCACTATCGACGATCAGCCCGCCGGTGACCTGACCCTGGACAGCGTCACGCTGCCGTTAACCAACTTCCTGAGTGAAGATGTTAGCGATAAGCTAGCGGAGGTGCTGGCCGTGGGCCGGGCAGCGCTCTGCGCCCAAGCTATCGGCGCAATGGAGGAGGCCTGCAACCAAACGCTCGCTTATTTAAAAGAGCGCAAGCAGTTTGGCGTACCGCTTTCGACCTTTCAGGCCCTGCAGCACCGTATGGTGGATATGCACCTGCACCTGGAACAGTCCCGCTCCATGGCAATTTTAGCCGCCACTAGTCTCGCGCTACCTGCCAGCGAACGGGATTACAAAATTGCCGCGGCCAAAGCCTACTGTGGCGAGTCGGCTCGCTTTATTGCTGAGCAGGCGATCCAACTGCATGGGGCGATGGGTATGACCGAAGAGTGCTATGTCGCGAACTACGCCAAGCATCTGGTAATGTTCGATCACTACCTGGGCGACAGCGACTATCATCTCGAAACGGTCAGCGAGCTGTTAAAGGTTGCCTGAGAACGTTGCCAGACAAGCTAATTAGGGAGCGATACATGCCAGATTACGTCGGCGAGTTAGTGACTGTCAGCGCTATTGAAAACGGCATCGTAGAAGTGGCCATTGCACGCCCCGAAGTACGCAATGCGCTGAATGAAGCCACCGCCCTGGCACTCAATGAGGCGCTGGCGGTGGTGGCAGACAATGAGCAAGTTCGCTGTGTGATTCTGCGCGGTGAAGGTAGTGCGTTTTGCGCCGGCGCTGACCTGGCAGAGTTTGAGAAGGCAACGTCTCAGCCTGCGAGCGAACGGCTGGAAACGCTCTTTCTGCCTGCCCTGCGTAGCCTAATGGCAATGAATAAGCCGGTGATTGCAGCGGTTAGCGGTGCGGCTGCGGGCATCGGTGTTTCCTATGTGCTCGCCAGCGATATGGTGGTGATGGGCCACTCCGCCTACCTGAAGCTTGCCTTTATCAATATTGGGCTCATCCCTGACGGCGGTGCCTGCTGGCATCTGGTGCGCCAGCTTGGCCATGCTCAGGCGTTTGAAATGGCCGCCTTGGCAACCCCCATTTCGGGTGAGCGCTGCGTCGAACTCGGCTTGGCTAACCGCGTCGTCGAAGATAACCAAGTGCTAGACGAAGCTTGGTCGTTGGCGCAAGCACTGGTGAGTCAATCGCCCCAGGCGTTAAGCGCTACCAAACGCGCCTTACGGGAAGCTGCCCAGCGCCCGCTAAATGACACGATGCAATTAGAGGGCGAGCTTCAAGATCAGTGCAAGGCGTCGGAAGATTTTCACACGCGGGTGGCAGCGTTTCGTCAAAGCCGCCGTAAATGATCCAACGTTTTCTGGTAATCCTGGCGCAGCGTGGCCACTTCTTCGGCCACGCTGTGCATAGAGGCAATAGCGCCTACGCCCTGCCCCGCGCCCCAGATATCCCGCCACGCTTTTGCCTTACTGCTACCCCCTGAGCCATAGCGCATAGAGGTTTTATCACCTTCAGGCAGCGCATCAGGATCTAATCCCGCCTGTTCGATACTTTGCCGTAGATAGTTACCGTGCACGCCGGTAAACAGGTTGGTATAGACAATATCGCCTGCCGCTGCGTCGAGCACCATCTGTTTATAGTCCGCTTGGGCGTTTGCCTCTTGGGTGGCAATGAAACGCGTGCCCATATAGACCAAATCCACGCCTAGCACCTGGGCGGCAACGATCTGTTCGCCTTTGCTAATCGCCCCTGCCAGTACTAACGGGCCGTCGTAAAAGCGGCGCACTTCGGCCACAAACGCAAAGGGATTTAGCCGCCCGGCATGCCCGCCTGCGCCGTGGCAGACCAGTATCAGCCCATCAACCCCCGCATCAATCGCTTTCTTGGCGTGCCGCAACGTGGTCACATCATGAAAAACCAGCCCGCCATAGGCGTGCACCTTTTCCACCACTTGATTAGGCGCGTGCAGACTGGTAATCACCAGCGGCACCTTGAACTCGGCGCATAGCGCGACATCGTGTTCTAGGCGATCATTGGTGGGGTGCACGATTTGGTTGACCGCAAAGGGTGCTGAGGGTTGTTCGGGGTGCTGCGCATCATAGTCGGCCAGGGTTTGAGTGATCTGCTGTAACCACTCACGTAATACGTCAGCAGGTCGGGCGTTGAGCGCGGGGAAAGCACCCAGAATGCCCGCCTGGCATTGGGCAATCACCAGTTCCGGCCCGGAGACGATAAACATGGGTGAACCGATCACCGGCAGGGTTAATGAAGCGGTTAGGCGCGTTAGCATGGGAAGCTCGCTGGTTGTTATTGTGAGGTAATCTGCAAAAGGCCCCGATTGGGGCCTTCCGTGAACTGCTTTTAGATGCGCTTACAACTTGCTCTCAAGCTCCGGCAGGATCTCAAACAGATCCCCCACCAGGCCGTAATCCGCCACCTGGAAAATCGGTGCTTCGTCGTCTTTGTTGATGGCAACGATCACCTTGGAGTCCTTCATGCCCGCCAGGTGCTGGATGGCACCGGAAATGCCCACGGCGATATACAGATCCGGCGCGACGATCTTGCCGGTTTGGCCGACCTGCATATCGTTGGGCACAAAGCCTGCGTCTACCGCGGCCCGGGAAGCACCGATGGCAGCCCCCAGCTTGTCGGCAATGCCGTCGAGCAGCTTGAAGTTTTCGCCGTTGCCCATACCGCGGCCGCCGGAGATCACCACCTTGGCGCCGCCCAATTCAGGACGATCCGACTGCGCCAGCTCCTCTTTCACAAAGCTGGACTGGCTGTTGTCGACCACTACGTCGACGGCTTCCACCGTCGCGCTGCCGCTGGTGCCGACCGCATCAAAACCGGTGGAACGCACGGTGATGACCTTGAGGGCATCGTCGCTTTTGACGGTAGCAATGGCGTTACCGGCGTAGATCGGTCGCTTAAAGGTATCGGCGCTGTCCACGGCGATAACGTCCGACAGCTGGCTGACGTCTTTTAGCGCCGCTAAACGCGGCAGCACGTTTTTGCCGGTAGTCGAAGCGCTGGCCAGCACGTGGGTGTAGCCATCGGCCAGTTCGACCAGCAGCGCGCCCATGGGCTCGGCCAGCTGGTGGGCGTAAACGGCGTTATCCGCAACGCGGACTTTGCTCACGCCGTCGAGTTTGGCGGCGGCTTCGGCAGCGGCTTGCACGCCTTCACCGGCCACCAGGATATCGATATCGCCACCGATGGCTTGGGCGGCCGCCACGACGTGGGCGGTGGCACCGGCCAGTTGGCCTTCGTGTAGATCCGCAAGTACCAGAATGCTCATGGCATCAACTCCTTTCAAAGCTCTTTTCTTAAAGTACGGTTTTCAAAGCACTTATCTTAAAGAGCTTATCTCAAAGAACTTTGGCTTCGTTTTTCAGCTTGTCGATCAGCTCGTCTACCGAGGCGACTTTGACGCCACCTTTGCGCTCGGCGGGCGACTCGACTTTGAGCAGGCTGACCTTGGAGGCAACCTCAACGCCGTAGTCGGCGGGGGTTTTCACATCCAGCGGCTTTTTCTTGGCCTTCATGATGTCGGGGAGCTTGGCGTAGCGCGGCTCATTCAAACGCAGGTCGGTGGTGACAATCGCCGGTAGTGTCAGGGCGATGGTCTGCAGGCCGCCGTCAATTTCACGCGTCACGTTCACCTTGTCGCCGTCGACCGCTACTTCCGAGGCAAAGGTGCCCTGGGGCAGGCCGGTGAGCGCGGCGAGCATTTGGCCGGTCTGGTTGTTGTCGGTGTCGATGGCCTGTTTACCCAACACCACCAACCCCGGCTGCTCTTCTTCAACCACTTTGGCCAGCAGCTTGGCCACGGCCAGGGATTCGGCGCGCTCGTCGGTTTCGATATGGATGGCGCGATCCGCCCCCAGCGCCAGCGCGGTACGTAGCTGCTCTTGGGCGGCTTTGGGCCCTACCGTGACGGCGACGACTTCTGTCGCCACGCCCTTCTCTTTCAGGCGTACCGCCTCTTCCACGGCAATTTCGCAGAAGGGGTTCATGGCCATTTTGACGTTGGTAAGATCAACGTCAGAGTGATCCGCTTTAACGCGGATTTTGACGTTATAGTCGATGACGCGTTTCACCGCGACGAGTACTTTCATAAGGCGTGCTCCTGGCGATTAAGAATATTTAATCTTGTTTCAACCATTCTTTAATTCTGCATAGCAGAATACTATTTTACTTTATGACAAGAACATTAAAAAAACACCGCACAAAGGTCAAGCGCTTCCGCATTCTTACCCCCCTTTAAAAGGGTGCCCATACAAACCACGCTGCCAATAGCGGAATCGAGGCGACCAGAAATCTGCCGTTCCAGCGGTAGCCGATACGCGTGGCGGGTACACCGGTAAATCGGGACAAAATCAGCATTGATGCGGTCATCGGCGACGACATTAGCGCCAGCGCCCAGCCTACCATCAGCGATGCACCTATCAGCGCAGGCGTTAGCCCCTCAATGGCTAACTGCGGTAGCAGTCCCACCAGCAGCGTTACCGTCACGATAGGATTAACACCTACCTGGGCCAGCCCCACTACCATCAGCATCGCCAGCACGGCATTGAAGGCGCCCCACGGGTTCAACACCGTTAGTAGCGGCGCCAACTGCTGAGTGTCCACCAGCCCAACGCATAAATGCCCCAAATAGCCCGCCGCCCCTAGCACCACGATCTCATTGGCACTGGGCGAAAGCAGCCACGGCAACTGACGATGCACCGCGCTAACCGCGGCAGGCAGCCCGCCGAAGCCAAGCCTGCGCCGCTGCCAGGCAAGCCAAATCAGCGCCCCCGTGGGCGCACCTAACAGCGCGGCAATGGGTAAGCGCAGTGTTAATAGCCAGGCAAGGCTAAACACCAGCGCCACAATTCCCAGCAGCAACACACTGAACTGGGCCAACGGACGTAACGAAGGAGCAGCTACAGGGGCTTTATTGGCAGGGGGATGTGGGCCGGTGAGAAAATCTACCGCCCAGCCGGCCAGAAAAATCAGCGCAGCGGCACCCAAAATATACGGCGCAAGCTCCAGCCAAGTGACCTGGGGAAGGCTCGACAGCACTACCGCCACCCCAATGCCCATAGGGGAGATCAACGGCGCCAGGGAAAACCCGCGCAGCAGCGCCAACATCATGCGCCGCTGGCGAGCCTCTCGTACCCAGGCGCGCCCTTGGGCCGCGACTAGGGTGTTACTCTTTTCAATCATGGCGGCAAACAAGTTAAGCACGCCGATATTGAGAATAATCCCAAACAGCGCAGAACCAAGCGATAAAATCGGGTAGCGGCGGCTAGGCGGTTGAAGCAGCATGCTTTGCCCACAGCGGCGCACCAGGCGCGAACGGTAGGCAGGCAAACGTAGCATACTCAACGCCACCACAAAGGTAGCAAAAAACGCAAAACGCCCACTGGCTTCAAACAGCAGTTGGCCTGGGTTCGACGAGTGCCAGAGCGCTAGCAGCGACACTATCCCCGCGGCTAACAGTAACCCTCTGGCCATCCGCGTTAGCTTGCCAACAAGCGTTAATAGATAGAGCGCCAGCGCGGCAATGCCGACGGCTTGCCAAAACAGGCTGCCAACCACCAGATGAAACAGCGTTGCCAAGGTGACCAGCAGTAACAGAGAAACCCGCAGGCGGGCTGGGCTCACTCAGTTGGCTCCCGGGGTTTGTTTTCTGGAAATCCCTCTGTGGATTCACTGCCACTGCGACGCCGAAAGGAGCCTTCTCCCATGGCCACTAAGCTGCCCTGGTCATCGACTATCTCACCGCTGCTCATATAGGTTTTCTGTCCGCCGCCGCGAACCGTGCCTATTGCCTTCAACACACCTTGCCGGGCAGGGCCCACAAAGGTCGTGGTTAATGAGAGTGTCATTCCTCGGCGAATATTGCCCGGCACATCGCAGTGCAAACCGGCAAGGCTTAAAGCGCTATCCAGCATTGAAGCCAATACACCACCATGAACGTTGCCGCTGCGGTTTAGGTGTTTTGGCTCAATGGTCAGTTCAACGACTACTCGGCCCTCTTCCCACTCAACGACGTGCATGCCCAGCAGTTCGTGGTAGCCCATTAACGCTTGCTGAGGTGAATGACTCATGAGCCGCTCTCCTGCTGGGCTAAATCGCGCAATCGTCCTTTAAGAATTTTGCCGCTGGCGGTGGAAGGTAGCGTATCCATCAATACAATTTGAGTAGGCCGTTTGTAAGGCGCCAACCGCTCAGCGATAAACGCCTTGAGCTCCGCCAGATCAACGTCAACGCCCGGCTCGCACTGCACAAACGCCACGACTTCTTCGTTTCCGGCGATTTGACGCCCCACTACGGCGGTAAGCGTGACCGCAGGGTGTTCGTTAATCACCGCTTCCACATCCGGCGGGTAGATATTGAAGCCGGAGCGGATAATCAGCTCTTTGCTACGCCCAACAATATAGAGTTGATCCTGGTGATCGAGCTTGGCGATATCGCCGGTATTGAGCCAACCATCGTCAGTTAGAGTGGCCCGAGTGGCTTCCGGCTGACGAAAGTAGCCTTTCATAATGTTTGGCCCGCGCACCCATAGCTCACCTACTTCATCTCCAGGCTGCTCGGTAGTTCCGCTGTCGCTAAGCGGTTCCAGGCGGTACTCAAGCAAAGGCAATACCCGGCCAACGGTGCTAGTTGCATGGCGGTCATCGATGCGGGTCTGGCTTATGGTAGGGCTGGCCTCGGTTAAACCGTAGCCGTTATGCAGCGTCAGCCCAAAGGCGGACTCTACCCGCACTTTGGTGTCGCTATCTAACGGCGAACCTCCTGCTGACATATAAATTAGCTCAGGTGCTTCCAACGGGCGCTGCTCACGTTTTAAAAACTCTAACGCCCGGGCATACATCGCCGGCACGCCCTGGAGAACGGTAATGCGCTCCTGCTTCAGCGTTGCCAGCATATGGGCGGCATCGAAGCGCGGCACGGTATACAGGCAGGCGCCGTTATAGAGCGACCCCATACATACCGAAGAGAGGCCAAACACATGGGACATGGGCAGCACGCCGTAGACCCGCTGTCCTTCGCTTAAATGACGCATGCCGCCTGAAATCGAGGCGATATAGAGAATACCACGATGGGTCAGCATGACGCCTTTAGGTGTGCCAGTGGTGCCCGAGGTGTAGATCATCGCCGCCACCTGCTCGGCGCCGCTCGCGCAGACCGGCTCGGGCTCGCTGTCATACAGCGGCGAAATGGCCAGCCCACCCAACTGAGGGTGCTGGTAGCGGTCAGCCGCGTGGCGCTCGGCGTGCTGGCACGCCTCTTGGGATGCTTCACAGGTATAGAAGACTCGCCGAGGTAGGCAGTTGCCCTGAATTAGGTCAACTTCCTGTGCTGAGAGGCGCGAATTAACGATAGCCACCCAGACATCCAGCTCGCTGGCAGCCAGTAGCAGCACGACCAGAGCGCGGCAGTTTTCACTCACCGTCATAATCCGGTCGCCAGGGCGAATGCCCAATGCGCTTAACCACTCACAGGCGGCGTGTATTTCTTGACCAAGCTCCGCATAACTCCAGCGCACATTGCCATCCACGATAGCCGGATGCTCGCCAAGCAGCTTGGCATTTTCAAGCACGCGGGTACTGAGGCGCTCGGGAAGCTCGGCCACCAGCTCGCTGGCAAGGCGCCCAAAAATAGCCTCGTCCGGCGCTTGGTAGGAAACCGATAAAGCCATTAGGACGCCTCCCGCACCATATTGCGAGCAATGACGATTTGTTGAATCTGGGTGGTGCCTTCGTAAATACGGAATAGCCGCACATCGCGGTAAAACCGCTCAACCGCGTATTCCGACATGTAGCCCGCCCCACCGTGAACCTGCACCGCGCGGTCTGCGACACGGCCCACCATTTCTGCGCAGAAAAGTTTGCAGCAGGAGGCCAGTGTCGAAACATTTTCGCCATCGTCTTTACGCCGTGCGGCATCCATCACCATGGTTTTGCCTGCATAGGCTTCGGTTTTGCTATCCGCCAACATGGCTTGGATCAGCTGATGCTCGGCAAGCGCCGCACCAAACTGCTTACGCTCCATGGTGTAGCGCAGCGACTCTTCCACTAAGCGCTCGGCCACACCTACACAAACCGCCGAAATATGCAGCCGCCCGCGGTCTAGCACCTTCATCGCCGTTTTAAAGCCTTGCCCCTCTTTTCCGCCAATAATATTTTCAGCGGGCACTCGGCAGTTGTCGAAAATAATATCGCAGGTATGGGCGCCCTTCTGGCCCATCTTGTTATCCGCAGGGCCGCGTACCAGCCCTGGAGTATTACCTTCGACGATAAAGGCTGAAATACCGCCTGCGCCTTTATTCTCTGGGTCAGTACGCGCCATCACGGTAAACAGATCGGCTTCTGGGCCGTTGGTGATATAACGCTTGGTGCCGTTCAAGATATAGTCATCGCCATCCCGCACCGCCGTCGTGCGCAGGCTGGCGGCGTCGGAGCCGGAATCGGGCTCGGTGAGACAGAACGAGCTAAGAATCTCGCCCGTGGCCAAGCGTGGCACATACTTGGCTTTCTGCTCATCAGTACCATCAATCAAAATACCCTGGGCGCCGATGCCATTATTAGTGCCAAACACCGAGCGAAAGGCAGGCGAGGTTTTACCAATTTCCATCGCCACCAGCGCCTCCTCCTCCATGGTCAGGCCCAGGCCGCCGTACTCTTCAGGGATCGATAGCCCGAACAGGCCCATCTCTTTCATTTCCGCAAGAATTTCTGGGGGCACCGCATCCTCCTCGGCTAGGCGTGCCTCATTAGGAATTAGGCGCTCACGGACAAAACGAGCGATGGTATCAACAAGCTGGTTAATCAATTCTGGATCGCGAATCATGACGGCTCCTGGTGGCAACGGGTTTTATAGTTAGAGTTATCATTCGAAGTAGCGCTGGGCGTGGACAACACATGTATTTTGCATAGCAAAACTATTGTCCACTATTCTTGTCAGGCACTTTTGCATAGCCTAGGATGGCAGTCAATAATTGGAACACTATTTTGCAATGCAGAATTACAATGCTAAATATGCATTCATTTGCAGAGAGGAATTAGCGTATGGCTAGCGAATCAACATCAACACCTCCCCCCTTTACCACACTTGGCATCGTCGGCACCGGCGCCATGGGACGTGGCATCGCGCAGTTGGCTGCCCAGGCCGGTCTAGACGTCATGCTTTTCGACGTTAAAGAGGGCGCCGTACAAGAAGCGAAAGCCTTTATCAACGGCTTATGGCAGAGAAGTGTCGAAAAGCAGCGCATTAATGCAGAACAGGCGCAGCACTATAGTGAACGGTTGATGGAAGCCAGCGAGCTTGCCGCGCTCGCCCCCTGCGATATTGTGGTGGAAGCCATTGTCGAGAAGCTGGAGGCCAAGCAGGGGCTGTTTGGCGATTTAGAAGCAATCGTCAGCCAACAGGCGGTATTGGCGACCAATACCTCTTCACTCTCTGTCACGGCCATTGCCGCCGCCTGCCAGCACCCTGAGCGGGTTATTGGCTTTCACTTCTTTAATCCCGTGCCGCTGATGAAGATTGCCGAGGTCATCCCTGGCCTGCGTACCACCGATGAGGTGACTCAGCGAGTCAATGCTCTAGGTCAATCCATGGGCCACTTTACGGCCCAGACCACCGATACCCCTGGGTTTCTGGTTAACCATGCCGGGCGTGCCTTCGGTACTGAAGCGCTGCGACTTTTAGGCGAAAGCGTCGCTGACCCGGCGACCATTGATCGCATTATGGTTGATCAGGGCGGATTTCGGATGGGGCCCTTTACCCTGCTTGACCTTACCGGTCTGGACGTTTCCCACGCCGTGATGGAGTCGGTGTATCACCAGTACTATGAAGAAGCGCGTTTTCGCCCGTCACCTTTAACCCGGCAACGCTTGGCCGCGGGCTTGCTGGGGCGCAAAACTGGCGAAGGCTTTTACCGCTACGAGGAAGGCAAGCAGCAAATGCCGGATGAGCCTGCCATCACTACTGTGTCTCCATGCCCGGTATGGATTAGCCAGGATGACCCCGAGAGCGCCAAAGCACTCACCGGGCTGGTGAATGCGGCGGGCTGGTCGTTAGAAACCGGCACGCAGCCCACTGAACAGGCGCTTTGTCTGCTTACCCCTTTCGGTGAAGATGCCACCAGTTGTTCGTTACGCCAGGGGCTAGACGCCAAGCAGTGCGTAGCAGTGGATATGCTCGCAGGGCTCGATAAACGCCGCAGCCTGATGGCCACGCCAATCACACACTCCGCTTTCATTCAAGCAGCGCAAAGCCTGCTCAATCATGACGGTACGCCGGTAAGCACTCTGCAGGACAGCAACGGCTTCGTTCTTCAGCGCATTATTGCCTGCATCGTCAACGTCGGTGCCGATATTGCCCAGCAAGGCGTGGCAGAACCCACAACGATCGACCGAGCGGTTGAGCTGGGCTTGGGCTACCCCTTCGGCCCATTGCGTATGGGCGACCATTACGGCGCCACGCGCATCATGACGATATTGACCAACCTGCTTGAGGCCACCGGCGACCCACGCTATCGGCCAAGTCCCTGGTTGCGCCGCCGCGCTGCGCTAAAAATGTTGCTAACCGTCGCTTAATGAACCTACCAACAACAAGGAGCACCACCATGCAAGACGCCTATATTTACGACGGTTTACGCACCCCTTTTGGTCGCCACGGCGGCAGCTTAGCGGCTATTCGCCCAGATGAGCTGTTGGGGCTGACGCTTAAAACACTGGTAGCCCGCAACCCGTTCGCACTTGAAAGCTATGAAGAGGTGCTGGCAGGCTGCACCAACCAGGCGGGGGAAGACTCCCGCAATGTGGCCCGTCACGGCGCATTGTTGGCAGGCCTGCCCATCGAAGTAGCAGGACAAACCGTTAACCGACTTTGCGGCAGCGGCCTGGCAGCGATGATGGATGCCGCCCGGGCGGCACGGCTAGGTGAAGGCGAGCTGTTTTTAGCGGGCGGCGTTGAGTCCATGTCTCGGGCGCCCTATGTATTGGGTAAAGCGGACTCCCCCTATGCGCGCAACCAGCCGATGTACGATACGGTGATTGGCTCTCGCTTTCCCAACCCCTGGATTGCGAAGGAGTACGGCAGCCACAGCATGCCGGAAACTGCTGACAACATTGCCCACGACCTGAATATTGGTCGCGCTGAAAGCGACGCCTTTGCCGCCCGCTCTCAGGCCCGTTACGCCCAAGCGCTGGCCTCAGGCTTTTACGACGGCGAGATGTTTGGCGTAGAGGTGCCCCAAGGACGTAAACAGCCGCCACTGATGGTAGATAAAGACGAACACCCCCGCCCGCAAAGCACCGAAGACAAACTGGCCCAACTGGGCGCGCTGTTTGAGGGTGGCGTTGTCACCGCCGGCAATGCCTCGGGTTTGAATGACGGCGCCGCTGCCATGATTGTGGGTACCATGGCCGCCGGTGAACGTATGGGCCTAGCACCACGCGCGCGCATTGTCGCCAGCGCCGTTGCCGGTGTTGCACCGCGGGTTATGGGGTTGGGGCCAGTACCCGCTTCGCAAAAGGCGTTGGCGCGTGCCGGGCTTACCCTTGAGCAGATGGATGTAATTGAAATCAACGAGGCGTTTGCCGTTCAGGTGCTTGGCTGCGTGCAGCAGTTAGGGCTCTACGTTGATGATCCACGCTTGAACGCCAACGGCGGCGCCATCGCCATTGGTCATCCTCTGGGGGCTTCAGGAGCACGCTTGGCGCTTACGGCTCTCCGACAGCTTGAGGCGACCGGTGGGCGCTACGCGTTGGTCACCATGTGCATCGGCGTCGGTCAGGGCATTGCCACAATTATCGAGCGTCTGGACGGCTGATTTAGTGTCAAACAGCCGCTATTTCGTTGATAGGCATGAACGCTGCGTCTAAGTAGATATGCGATACTGGGCGCCATAAGCCACCGAATGTTGGGATATTGAATGCACCCCACCGACACTGATGCTGACGACCCGCAGTTGCCCGGAAAAGATCGTAACTTTGTGACTGCGCTCGCGCGCGGTTTAGAGTTGCTGCGCGCCTTTGGCGCAGGTGAAGAGTATTTAGGCAATGCTGAGCTGTCCAACCGTACGAGTATCCCTCGACCGACGGTGTCACGGTTAACCTATACCCTGACCCAGTTGGGCTATCTCCAGCACAATACCCACCTGGAAAAGTACCGCCTTGGGCCAGGTGTCTTAGCCTTGGGGTATCGCTTTCTCGCTAATATGGGCATTCGCGAGATTGCTCGCCCGCATCTACAGAAATTTGCTGATGCCACCGACTGTAATGTTAGCCTGGGCGGGGCCGACCGCAGTGATATGGTTTATTTGGAAACCTGCCACGGCCATGGCCCGCTAATCATTCGCCTGGACACGGGCTCCCGCCTGCCCATTGCTACTTCTGCGATTGGTCGTGCATGGCTATGCGGCTTGTCTGACGAACGACGCCAGCAGGTACTGCAAGAGTTGGCCAGCGAGTATGGCAGCGACTGGCCGCGTTATGAAGCGGGCATACAACAGAGCTTCAAAGACTATGCGCAGTACGGCTTTTGCCTCTCTGAGCAGGATTGGCAGCGCGATATTAGCGCGGTGGCGATGCCGCTGATTTTGGAAGATGGCGCCGAGGTCATGGCGATTAACTGCGGCGGCTCCAGCCTGCGCTTGGATCACGATCGCTTGGTTAATAACTTAGGCCCCCGTCTCAAAGAAGTCGCTAATCAGATTAAGCAGGAACTAGCGCCAAGAAACCGCTCGGCAAGGTAAATTCAAGCTAGGGAGACTTTAACTAACGCTCGTTTGAATGCATCATAGACTTCTAAACAAGCGCATCGATACCAAGAGCGCCAAGGAGTGGGGATGCCAAGCGAGTGGATAGCGCGTCATGATCAAACAGTAACCCTTAAAGGCGAGTGGACACTTGCCAATTATCGCCATATCAAAGCGGCGCTTCAGCAAAGTGACACTCGAACTGAGCCTGGCAAGCCAACGGATGCGACGGTTTCACTAGACGCAATAACCCGCCTTGATACCGCTGGTGCCATACTCATTGTGGAGCTGATTGGCGTTGAGAAAGCGCAGGCGGTAGCGGATTGGGCAGCAGAACTGCCGAAAGAGCAGCAGGCGCTGCTGGTGCGTATTGCCGAAGCCATGGAAGCCCCGCTTGACGTTGATCCTCCTTCCTATTCGCGTATTAACCAAGCGCTTGCCAGCGTGGGTCAACATATGGTGGGGCTTTGGTCTCAGCAGCGCCAGCTGCTGGCCTTTATTGGTCTCGTCGTGGCCACCCTCTTCCAGCTGGTATTGCGGCCACGCCACTGGCGCTTAACGGCCACCGTGGCCCATATCCAGCAGAGCGGTCTTAATGCTGTACCCATCGTCGCGCTACTCACCTTTATGGTGGGCGCCGTCGTGGCTTTCCTTGGCGCTACCGTTTTGCAGGATTTTGGCGCCACGATTTATACCATCGATCTTGTTGCGTTCTCATTCTTGCGAGAGTTCGGTGTTCTGCTTGCTGCGATCCTACTCGCGGGACGAACCGCCAGTGCCTTTACCGCCCAAATTGGCGCCATGAAATCCAATGAAGAGATAGATGCCCTGCAGGCTCAGGGCCTTGATCCTATCGAGCTTTTGGTGCTCCCGCGGGTAATGGCGATGTTAATTAGCCTGCCCATGCTCGCCTTTGTAGGTATGCTCAGCGGCTTAGCGGGGGGCGCCATGGTCACCTCCCTATCACTGGATATTTCACTAACCCAGTTTTTGACCACGCTGCAAAAAGACGTATCGGTGACACACTTTTTGGTAGGGCTAAGCAAAGCCCCGGTGTTTGCCTTTGTGATCGCCGTTATCGGCTGCCTGGAAGGCTTTAAGGTCAGCGGCAGTGCACAGTCGGTGGGAGAACACACCACGTCAAGCGTCGTTCAATCGATTTTTATGGTGATTCTGATTGATGCCGTCGCCGCGCTATTCTGTATGGAGATGGGCTGGTGATGGATTCAGATAAACCGACAGAGCAAAACGACCAACCGGTCATTAAGGTTCGAGGCTTGGTGAACCGCTTTGGCGCTCATGTGGTTCACGAAAATTTAGATCTGACCCTTGAACGCGGAGAAATCCTCGGCGTTGTAGGCGGTTCTGGTACCGGCAAATCAGTGCTGTTACGCAGCATCGTCGGTTTGAAGCGCCCCAATGACGGCACGGTTGAAGTCCTAGGCACAACTCTTAACGAGCTTAACGAGGCACAGCGCAGCCAAATAGAGCGGCGCTTTGGCGTACTGTTTCAGCGCGGTGCGCTGTTCAGCTCGCTGAACTTGCAAGAGAATATTGCCCTACCGCTAATTGAACACGCCAGGCTACCCCGTGAAGACGCCGAGCATCTTGCCAGGGTCAAGCTAGCGTTGGTCGGGCTTCCGCCACAGGCCGCGCTGCAGTTTCCTGAGTCGCTGTCTGGCGGCATGGTCAAGCGCGCCGCCCTTGCCCGTGCCTTAGCCCTTGATCCTGACATCCTGTTTCTGGATGAGCCAACCGCCGGGCTTGACCCTATTGGTGCGGCGGCCTTCGATCAGTTGCTGGTCACCCTTCGCGATGCGCTGGGGTTCAGCGTATTTCTGGTCACCCATGACCTGGATACGCTCTACGCCGCCTGCGATCGGGTCGCCGTGCTCTCCCAGAAACGCGTGTTGGTGGTGGATACCATCGACAAGGTCGCGGAGACCGACGATGAATGGATTCAAGACTACTTTCACGGGCCGCGTGGTCGAGCCGCGCAAAGTGCTCATACTGCCTCTTCAATGAATGCTTACACACAGGAGTGAGGGTAGATGGAAACCCGCGCGCATCACGTGTTAATCGGTTTATTCACGCTGGGCACCGCCGCAGCGGCGCTGCTGTTTGCGCTATGGATGAGCTATGCAGCAGGCGAACGTAGCTACCAGCCTTACCGCATTCTATTTGAGCGCAGCGTTAGCGGCTTATCGGTCGGCAGCCGAGTACAATATAACGGTATTGAGGTGGGGGACGTCACCGAGCTTAACCTCAATCCCGATGACCCTCGGCAAGTGATTGCCCATATCCGCGTTTACGATGACGCACCGATCAAGACAGATACCCGGGCAAAACTTGCCTTTGCCAGCATCACCGGCAGCATGTCCGTGCAACTCCACGGCGGCACCCCTGAAGCCCCGCTGCTGATTGATCAAACCGATATCGAAGCGCCGTTTATACGCGCAGACCCTTCGCCCATCGCCACGCTGTTCGATGAAGGCGAAGATATGATCGAGAACATCAACTCAATCCTGAAAAACGTTAACGAGCTGTTTGACGATAACAACCGCGCTCAGGCAGGCAATATTTTAACCAACATTGCTCAGATTACCGAAATGATTGCCGCCCAGCAGGAGGCCCTGGATCAGAATATGGCGCTTTTCGGCGAAGCCACTCGCCAAGCGACGACCACACTCAGCAGCATCGACGCACTTAGCCAGGAAGCGACACAGCTGCTGCGTCAAGATGGCCGGCTGGTAATGGAGAGCGCCGCTGATGCGAGTCGCGATGTGGCCCGGGCGGCTCAACGCATTGAGCAGTTAGTGGAAACTAACGCTGGTGCCATCGAAGGCAGCCTGCAGGGCGCGCAAGATATTGCTCCGGCGCTCTCTTCGCTACGCTCCACCCTTGATACACTCGATCGTATTACCCGCCAGCTAGAGGAGAGCCCAACAGACTTTTTCCTGGGCCGTGATCAGGTAGAGGAGTTCCGCCCATGACATTACGCCCCACTGCTATCGTTTTAGTTAGCGCTGCGCTGCTACTCAGCAGTGGCTGCTCAATATTGCCCGAAAGTGAGCCAGCGACCCTGTATCGTCTGCCCAGTAGCGATATACAGCCCGTCACATCAGATTCCATGGCCACCCGCCAACGCCTGGCGGTGGCTGCTCCACAGGCGGGGCATTTACTGAGTAGCAACCGCATTGTGGTTTACCCAGAGGGTAATGTGGTTAATGTGTACGAAGCTGCCCGCTGGCAGGAGAATGCCCCTGCATTACTCCAATCGCGCTTGATCACTGGGTTACAGCAGAGCCGCCTATTCGCCAGTGTGGGTAGCGATAGCCTGCCTTCCGAGCGATTGCTGCTGAGTGAGCTACGTCACTTTCAGAGCGACTACGCTACTCATCCGCCCACGGTGAAGGTTCAGCTCGATGTTCAGCTCGTCAGCACTCAAAACCGCGCTTCAATCGCTACTCAGAGCTTTACCACCAGCGCGCAAGCTATAAGCACCGATATTCCTGATGTGGTTGATGCATTTGGTGCTGCTAGTGACGACCTTACTGAGCAGCTGGTCAACTGGCTAGCCAATCAGCAGGAAGCTAATACCCTTGATTAAGCTAGCATTAACTAAGCCAGCGTGACTAGGGCGTTGTTGCCCTGCGGGCATACTCCCGCGGGTCGCGGGGGTAGTAGCGTTCCGGCTGGCTTTCAAGATGAGTGAAGTATCGAGTGTCCTTGTAGGGCATTTTCATGTAACCCGAGACGCCTAGGCCCTCGATTTGGTCTACCGAGGCGAGAATGCGCGCCAGCAGTGTGCGGAACTCGCCCTCTCGAGCCGGATCCAGCAGACGGTAGTAGCTATGTATTTTGAGGTGCTGTGGCAGCGCTTCAAAAATGATCATGCCGGTATGGTGTATGTCATTGAGCTGCAGCAGCACATGCATAATCGCCTCGGGCAAAACCAACAGCTCTTCTGGGTCGGGGCCATCTTCGAAATAGCTGTGCTGACGGGTGCGATCTTCAAGCTCCGGCACTGCGCTCAACTCATAACCTATCGCCATGCTGGGTTCGCTGACAAACGCCTCATCGACAGAAGCTCGCTCTAAGTGCAGTGTTTGGCGCGCATTAAACAAGCAGCTTTTAAACACGCCCTGGCGGTGAATCGCCCGCGCCAGGTGCACCATATTATTGACCGCTTCAATAAAGGCAGGCTTCAACGCCGGGTCGTGTAAATTCAACGACGAATCGATATACACCCCTTCGCGCTCCCAGCGAACCGCCAAGCCCCCCACCACCGGATATTTACCCAGTCGGCTGACCGAGGCCAAAAAGGCCTTTTCGGTTTCCCCCATACCCTGCATAAACTGCTTATAGTAGCGGTCTAACTGCACATCATTGACATCATTCAGGGTTTCCTGGGCATTCGCCTCGCGTAAAAAGGCTTTGCGCGAGCTATAGACCACGGTATCGATCTCCTGATGCGCGGGTCGCGCCCATACAGGCACCAGCGGTACATTGAGCGATGCAGGCAGATCGATCATTACCACCCTGGCCATTCGCGGCATGTTGTCTAAAAAGTAGTCGCCCGCTTTGCGCCGCACCTGAGGGTCGGGGTCGAGCATGCCATCCAGGGTGCGGGCTAACTCCATCGGCAAACCCAGCGAACTGGCGGGAATCGCCCGATGGCCAAATCGACACGATTGCGCCGACGCCAGCGCATACAGGGTTCCCGCTGCGCCCTGCTCATCGAACCGCGGCGATGACAGTGCGCCGTTTAACTGCTCTTCGCCGATAAAGTAAACATCGCCCAGGCGGGCATTGGTTTGCTGCAGATTATCCGACATCAGCTCCATGACGTTGGCGCCCACAAACTGCAGTTGAGCATCTAATTGGGCAAATACCGACGAGCCCCAATCGATCAGCGCAATAGACTCCTGCTCGGCGTCATACACCAAGTTAGAGGGCTTAATATCGCCATGCACCACCGGCCGTGCCTGGGGGCCTGACTCCCGGCGCAGGGCAGTCAGTATGTCGGCCAACTGCGCCGCTATGCGCACAATCAAGCGTGGGGAGAGGCGTCCCTGCTTAAGCGATACCTGCTCTAAATTCCAGCCGGGGGCACGCTCCATTACCAGAATGGACTGCCCCCGGGAGCGCTGGTAAGCGATTAAACCCGGTATTCGCGGATGCGAGACTTGATCAAGCATAAACGCCTCTTCTTCGAGGCGCTCCTGCAAGTGCGTGGGCAGGGTAATGCGGGAGAACTTAAAGACATAGTGCGCTATAGCGCCTTGGTGGATGGTGCTGCCAGCAAATACAAAGCCGTAGGCGCCCTTGCCAATGAGCTCGATGTCCTGATAACCCAACTGGGTGAGCTGCGCTTGGCACAGCGCCACCCAATCTTTTAGCTTACGGGCATCGTGATGACTCAGCAGGTAGACCGACTGCTCTTCGGGTATATAAAACTGCTGAAGCGGTGCCTGATACATTGATTTACACCAACAGTGATTTACACCAACACCGTTTTCACGCCAAGTGAAGCAGCATGGTTTCAGGGGCTTCCAGGAAAGCCTTCCAGGCATTACAGAAGCGCGCAATGGTACCGCCGTCTATAAAGCGGTGATCGCCCGCCCAGGTGATGGTCATAATCGCCCGGCGCTGCACCGCGCCCTGCTCATCAAAGCGCGGTAGCCACTGGGTTTTACCAATCGCCACAATAGCGGCCTCTGGGGCGTTAATGATCGGCGCGGCGTAGGTGCCTCCCAGCGCTCCGATATTGGAAATACTAATGGTGCCGCCTTTTAGATCCGCCTGATCAACCCGCCCCTCCCGGGCTGAGGTGGTTAATCGGCCAACTTCCCGGGCAACTTCCAACAGAGTTAAGCGCTCAACGTTTTTAACATTGGGCACCATCAGGCCTGACTTGCTATCTACCGCCATACCGATATTGCACTGGTGGTAGTAGTGCAGCTCATCCCCCGCGGCATTTAACTGGGCATTAACGATGGGCTCTTCGGCAACGGCTAGCGCCATGGCTTTCATAAAAAACGGCATTAGCGTCAGCCGTTCGCCCTGGGCCTCGGCTAGCGGCTTTAAGCGCTCCCGCAGCGCCAGCAGTGCAGTTACGTCGATCTCTTCACCGTAGTGAAAATGTGGAATGGTGCTGGCTGCCTCGACCATGCGCTTGGCCATGACCGCCCGCACGCCGCGGAGGGGTTCCACTCTGGGCGCCTGGGTTTCGATTGGGTTTTTAACAGTTTGATTGCTAACAACGTTGTTGTTAGCTGAAGCTGCACCTGGGGATGCTTGGTCTAGATGCGCCAGCACATCCTCTTTTAGCACCCGACCATCTTTGCCGCTGCCAGCGATCTCCGTGAGCTGTAAAGAATGTTCACGCACCAGGCGCCTGACGGCTGGGCTGGCTGGGACCTTGTCATATAAGCGACCAGCAGCCGGGGAACTTGCAGCAGTGGACGGTTCAGTCGTCTGTGCAACCGGCTTATCTCTGGAGGCCGATTGCGCCACTTCTGGCTCGGCCTCGCTCATATTGTTACTTGCCCCATCCACTTGATAGGCATACAGCGGCGCATGCACTTTGGCAATTTGGCCCTGGGCCACATACAGCTTGGTCACGATACCGGCTTCGGGGGCGGTAATTTCCACCAGCGCCTTGTCGGTCATGACTTCAACGATAGGCTGGTCTTCTTCAATTTGATCGCCTTCAGCGACGCGCCACTCGACGACTTCGCACTCGACGATACCTTCGCCAATATCAGGCAGTAAAAAATCGCTCATTGTTGTTCTCCCCATGCGTACTTAGGCATTAATAGGCGCTAAAAGTTGACGCTTTCGCGAATCGCTTCAAAAATCTTCAGGTGATCAGGCAGATACTCTTTTTCCAGCACCAGCGGGAAAGGCGTATCCAGGCCCGTCACCCGGGCTATGGGCGATTCCAGGTAGAGAAAACAACGCTCTTGAATAGTGGCTGCGATTTCACCAGCAAAGCCGCCGGTTAGCGGAGCTTCATGGCTGACGACCAGGCGGCCGGTTTTAAATACGGATTCCGCTACCGTGTCGGCATCCCAGGGCAGCAGTGAGCGCAGATCGATCACTTCACAGGCGATGCCCTGCTCTTCGGCTAACTCGACCGCTTTGCCGATTACCTCCATCTGCGCGCCCCAGCCCACCACGGTAATATCGGTGCCCTCTTTGGTGATTTCGGCTTCGCCAATGGGTAGCTGGTAATCCTCTTCGGGCACTTCGCCGACTGAAGCGCGATAAAGACGCTTCGGCTCCAGAAAAAGCACCGGATCCGGATCGCGAATAGCGGCAAGCAGTAGCCCTTTGGCCTGATAGGGGTTGCGCGGCACCACCACCTTTAATCCAGGTGTATGGGTGAAATAGGCTTCCGGTGATTGAGAGTGATAAAGGCCACCAGCGATACCGCCACCGTAAGGGGTGCGAATGGTCAGACCACCAACGTTAAACAGATCGCCTGAGCGGTAGCGGAACTTGGCGGTTTCGTTAACGATCTGGTCAAACGCCGGAAAGATATAGTCGGCAAACTGTATTTCTGCCACAGGCACCGAGCCTTGGGCCGCCAAGCCATTGGCGAAGCCGATAATGCCCTGCTCGACAAGTGGCGTATTGAAACAGCGTGCTTTGCCGTACTTCTCCTGCAGGTGACTGGTGGCCCGAAATACACCCCCAAAAATACCCACGTCTTCACCAAAGCAGATGACTTTTTCATCCTCTGCCATGGCGATATCCAGTGCATTATTAATTGCCTGGAGCATGTTCATGGTAGCCATGTTACGCCTCTCCCTGAGTATCAGTCTCGGTGCCCACGTCTAAATCCAACGACTGCGCCCCGCGGGGATAAGCCTCTGGGTAGCGACGAATATGGAGTTTTAACTGATCGAATTGGCGCTGCAACGCTGGGGTGATATCGGCATACACATCGCTGATCAGGCTCTCTAGTGGCGGCGATGAGCGCTTCTCAGCCCGCTTCATGGTTTCTAGCACTTCACGTCGCAGGGTTTCCTGCTGGGTGGCCTCCTCCTCTTCGCTCCACCACTGTTTCTTCAGGAGCCATTTTTGCAGCCGCAGCAGTGGGTCTTTGGCGCGCCACACCTCCTCCTCATCTTTCGAGCGGTAGCCAGAAGGGTCATCGGAAGAGGAGTGTGCGGCAAGGCGATAGCTCATGGCCTCGATCAATACCGGCTGATTTTGCTCAACGGCGATCTTACGTGCCAGCCGGGTTGCCTCGTAAACAGCCAGCACGTCGTTGCCATCTACCCGGATCACATACATGTGGTAGCCAAAGGCACGCGGTGCGATACCGTCTGCCGCAAACTGCTCGACGGCAGGAGTGGAAATCGCATAGCCATTGTTACGGCAGAAGAAAATCACCGGCACCTGATGCACTGAGGCCATATTCAGCGCGGCGTGGAAATCACCCTCTGAGGCAGCGCCTTCACCAAAAAACGTTAACGTGCAGTGACCGTTGCCGGCGAGTTTTTGCCCGTAGGCGTAGCCCGTGGCCTGAGGAATCTGAGTCGCTAAGGGAGACGAGATGGTCATGTAGTGCAACTTGCGCGACCCATAGTGAATCGGCATTTGACGGCCTTTGCCGTAGTCCAGCTCGTTGCCGAACAGCTGATTCATAAATTCGTCGATGGAGAAGCCGCGATACATTAAAGCTCCCTGCTCGCGGTACTGCGCCATAATCATATCGGCGTCATTGAGCGCAGCAGTGGCGCCTACTACGGCGGCCTCCTCCCCGGTACACTGCATATAGAAGCTCAGCCGCCCTTGGCGCTGAGCCGCCATCATGCGTTCATCGAGAATGCGCGTGGCCAGCATTGCCTGATAGATACGCCGGGCATGATCACGCTCCAGCGCGGGCTCATCAGCGCCGCTATGCAGCTCACCCTCGGGGTTAAGCAGACTGAAGGTAGGAATCGAAAATTCGTCGCCGGTCATGAAGTCCGGCTGGTGTACATACTGTGTCATCATTATTGTCCTTGTTTTACCCCTTTTGAGGGCAGTGTTGTTGGTATTGACCGTTTATGCCAGTGGATTTATCTGTCATAGGCCAACGCAACATCTAGCTACCACAACGTTAAGGACAATAACGCAGCGCAAGGACTTTAGGGATGCTACTTAAGACGCAGAGAGGTTAAAACAAAGGGTTATTAAGACACAGGAAAATTAGGCATCGGAGCTGCGTGCACGCAGCTGACGCTGCAGCACTTCGAACAAGCTATCGATCGTCAGAGCCAACAACGCAATGGTCAGCGCCCCTTGCACCACATAGGCCATATTGCCGTTCACAATGCCGGAGATAATCGGGTCGCCCAGGTTACTGGCTCCCACGGTAGCCCCTAACGCGGCAGTGGCAATATTAATGGTCACCGAGGTACGGATGCCCGCCAGGATGACCGGCGCTGCCAGAGGCAGTTCAACTTGGCGCAGGATTTGCCCAGGCTTCATGCCCATCGCGTGAGCAGCCGCTTTTAAATCGCCCTCGACGCCCTGCAAACCGGCAAGGGTATTGCGCACGATAGGCAGTAGCCCGTAGAGCATTAACGCAACAATAATGGGTAAGGTACCAAACCCCAGAACGGGCACCGCCAGCGCTAAAACCGCCACTGGGGGAAACGTTTGTCCAAGCGATGCCAACTGCGCCACCAGGGGTAAAAAATCACTGCCCCAACTGCGGGTAACGGCGATGCCCGCCGCTACTCCCACGATAATGGTTACCAGTGCTGCAATGCCGACCACAAAGAGGTGGCGGCCTAGCAAGGTTACAAATCCGGCGCGATCGTAGATGACCTGCCGGGCCTCGGGCTCTATCCAGCGAAACAGGGGCTCGGCGGCCGACATGGTAACGACGCTAATCATTAGCAGCGCTCCCCAAAGCAATGGCCATAGCCATGGCGGGGCTTTTTTGTGGGACTGGGCGACGCTTAGCGAATTACTCACGCGGGTTTCCATTATCCAGTTGAGCCTCCTTGATAATTCTCCGCAACGATAGCTCGCCGACCGGTACATCATGTTGATCAACAACGGTCAATCGGTCGCTATGATCGCGCAGCATCATGGAGAGCGCCTGACGGAGCGAAAAAGTCCCCGGGATGCGCGACTGCGAGGGCAAAGTAGGCCCCATGGAGGTCATGTGATCTTTCACACGGGTTAACGCTGCTTGTTTAAGGCCCCTGTCCAGACCACCCAAAAGCGACTCGACAAAAGGGTCAGCGGGGCTTTGTAATAGCGCCAGCGGAGAACCTTGTTGCACGATTCGGCCTTCGCGCATCACAACCAAATGATCTGCCAGCTTAAGCGCTTCATCCATATCGTGGGTCACAAATACCACGGTTTTGTGCAAACGTGCCTGTAGCTTGGCCAGCTCATCCTGTAGCTTTTCACGGGTAATAGGATCAAGCGCACCGAAGGGTTCATCCATCAGCAGAATATCCGGGTCTGCCGCCAAGGCACGTGCAACACCCACTCGCTGCGCTTGCCCCCCGGAAAGCTGATGCGGGTATTTATGGCCAAACTCATCCACCGGCAAACCGAGCAAATGCATCAATTCGGCTACTCGTGACTGGACGTCCGTTGCTGACCACTTCAATAACCGTGGCACCAGACCGATGTTGCGCGCAACGTTCCAATGGGGAAACAACCCGGTGTGCTGAATCACATAGCCAATCCGGCGGCGTAACTTCACCGGGTCGTAGGCGTCAATCGCCTGACCATCAAGGATGATGTCGCCTTCGCTGTGCTCAATTAAGCGGTTGATCATACGTAGCGTGGTCGATTTACCACAGCCAGAGGTACCCACCAAGGCACAGAATTTACCCTTCGCTACCCGTAGCGAAATATCGTCCACCGCGGTTTCATCCCCAAACCGCTTGGATACGTGGGAGAGCTCAATCATCTTGTTCCTCCGGGGCGCAGCGCTTCTGCCAAGGCACCTAAGCCCGCATCCACCACCAGAGCCAACATTAAAATAGGCAGCGCGCCAAGCAGCACCATATCCATGGCGGCCTGACCCAAGCCTTGAAAAATAAACGTACCCAGCCCGCCCGCACCAATCAGAGCCGCAACGGCGGTGAGCCCAATCGCCTGAACAGTGGTAATACGCACCCCTTCCAACAGCACCGGCAGCGCCAGCGGTAACCGCACCTGCCAAAAGCGCTGCCCGGCACGCATGCCCATTCCTTTGGCGGCTTCTAAGGTCTCGGGACTCACTTGTTCAAGCGCGGTGTAGGTATTGCGCACAATAGGCAGCAGGCTATAGGCAATCAGTGCAATTAAAGCGGGCGTAGTGCCAATACCGCTAACGCCAAGCTGGCCTAAAAATGGCACGTTGGCGGCAAGCCAGGCTAGTGGCGCCAGCAATAGACCGAATAGCGCCAAGCTGGGAATGGTTTGAAGAAAATTGAGCACTGCGAACGCGCCCTTCTGGAGCCTGGCATAGCGTCTCATCAGCATGACAAGCGCTAGCCCAAGCACAATACTCACGCTGACGGCGATACCGACCAGCTTAATATGCTGCGCGACGGCACTTAGAAACTGCTGATCACGGGCTTTAAATTCTTGAACGAGAGCCAGCGTTTCCAGCCCAAAAGCTGCACATAGCCACCACACCACCGCAACACCGCATAACAATAGCGTGGGCCATATCCGCGTGAGATTTAAGCGTAGACGCAGTTCCACTAAGCACAGCAGCAGTACAAACAGAACAACCCAATACGCCGTTCCCAAGCCTAAACGCGCTTGGGGCCTCTCAGGGTCAATCAGTAAATAGCTGCTCGCCATCAACCCCACCGGCATTAGCGCCATGATCACTATCACCGCCGCTAACAGTGCTCGATAGTGGCGATGGGTTGGCTGACACGCGAGAATACCAATAAAGGAAAGCAGTAGCGTTGCTAATAGCGCGCCTGGCCAGCCAAAAGCCTCCAGTGCGCCATACCCTGTCCCCAACACAATCCGGTTTGGGGCCATGCTGACCACATCAAATAACCAGAATGCGGCCAGCATAATAAGGCTCAGGCTAACGAGCACAACGTTAGGGTGCCACCCTTCCCAACGAAGTCGCGGGGTGGGCAGTGCATCCATCAACGACATTAATTAGTTATCCCGAGCGTTAGCATTAATTTATAAGAGTACCAGGCATTAATTATTGAGCGTATCGAGGTAGTCGCTGGCCACTTGGGATGGAGACAGCCCGTTAACGGCGACATCGGCATTGAGCGTTTGCAGTGTGACCAGATCAAGACTGGTGAAAACCTCATTGAGCAGCGTTTCTATTTCTGGATAGCTTTCAAGCACGCTTTCACGCACTACCGTGGCAGGCTGATACACCGGTTGCACGCCCTTGGTATCTTCCAGCACGACCAGCCCCAGCGCACTTAAGCCACCGTCCGTGCCATAGGTCATAGCGCCATTAACACCGCTGGTCTGTTGGGCGGCAGCACGCATGGTAGCGGCGGTATTACCACCAGAGAGCACCAACAGTTGATCATCACTCAACTCAAAACCGTAGGCTTCCTGGAATGCGGGCAGTGCTTGTGAAGATTCGACAAACTCAGCGCTTGCAGCAAATTTGAACTCACCGCCGTCAGCCAAATAGGCGGCGAGATCTTCTAGACTCACCAGCTCATTTTCCTCAGCCACATCCTCGCGGACGCTCATTGCCCAAGTGTTATTAGCGCTGGCAGGCTGCAGCCATATCAAGCCTTGCTGCGCATCACGCTCGCGCACTGTTTCATAAGCTTGATCTGCATTATTCCATACTGGACTATCGGTCATATCGAAAAAAAACGCGCCATTCCCCGTGTATTCTGGGTAAAGGTCAATTTCACCCGCTTCAAGCGCAGCGCGGACAACGCTAGTTCCGCCCAGCTGTAAGCGGTTTTCGGTCGCAATGTCATTGCGCTCCAGGGTCTGAATAATCAGCTCACCCAGAACAGAGCCTTCTGTATCGATTTTCGATGACACCACCACGGGCTCGTTAGCGCTGGCTTGGGAGAATGCCGCAAGTGATACAGCACATGCAGCGATTAAGGGCTTAGCAATGAAAAAATTGGCTGAAAAGCGCATCTTTGAATTCCTTTTGAAGCGGGCTTTTAAACGACGGAGGCTCTTATATAGTCATTATAAGAGCCTCCTGCGTTTAAGTTAGCGCATAAGCCACCAACGAGAGAGAAAGGTTTTGGGTTAAGGTGCTTCAAATACCCAAGACGTGCCTTCTCGGGAGTCCTTGAGAATAATCCCTAAAGCGGCAAGCTCATCGCGGATCGCATCAGCCTGGGCGAAGTCTTTATTCGTCTTAGCCTCAATGCGCTGAGCAATTTTCGCTTCGATCTCGCTCTCACTGAGCGGCATACCCTGCTGCTGTGTGCCTTTTAAGAACGTTTGTGGCACCTGCTGAAGAAGCCCCAAAACAGACCCAAGCTGCTTTAACTCGCCCGCCAGCCTGGCAGCTTCATTAGGCTGCTCTTGCTTGGCGCGATTGACCTCCCGAGCCAGCTCAAACATCACTGCCAGGGCTTCTGGCGTATTGAAGTCATCGTCCATTACCTGGGTAAAGCGTTCACGGTAAGCCGAAGCGTCCCCACTTGCATCACCATTTGCGTCAGCATCGCCTAGCTCAATACCTTCCAGCGCGGTGTACAAGCGCGTTAGCGATTTACGTGCCTCGGTCAGTGAATCAACCGAGTAGTTGATCGGGCTACGGTAGTGGCTAGCCACCAGCAGAAAGCGCACCACCTCTGGGTCGTGCTCGGCCAGCACATCGCGAATGGTGAAAAAGTTGCCCAAGGATTTGGACATCTTTTCCTGATTCACCCGCACGGCGCCGGCGTGCATCCAGGTATTGACGTAGGTTTTGCCAGTGGCCGCTTCGCTTTGAGCGATCTCATTTTCATGGTGCGGGAAGGTTAGATCCGGCCCGCCGCCATGAATATCGAAGGTATCACCCAGGCAGCAGGTCGACATCGCCGAGCACTCGATGTGCCAGCCAGGCCGGCCGTTACCCCAGGGTGACGCCCAGTGCGCCTCCCCCGGCTTGGCGGCCTTCCACAGCACGAAATCGAGCGGGTCTTCTTTATGAACATCCACATCAACCCGGCTACCTGCACGCATATCGTCTAATTGGCGATTATTGAGCTTGCCGTAATCAGCAAATTTGCGCACCCGATAGTAGACATCCCCGTTATCGGCCGCGTAGGCAAAGCCTTTTTCAATCAGGGTTTCAATCATGGCCACGATATCGTCGATATGGCCGGTGGCGCGGGGCTCATGGCTGGGCGGCAATACAAACAGGCGCGCCTCGTCTTCGTGCATGGCATCAATCATGCGCTCTGTCAGCGCAGTGATACTTTCGCCATTCTCGTCGGCGCGCTTGAGGATCTTATCGTCGATATCGGTAATGTTGCGTACGTAGTTAACGTCATAGCCGCGCTCCCGAAGGTAGCGGGTAATGACATCAAAGGCGACCATGACGCGAGCATGACCTAAGTGGCAGTAGTCATACACCGTCATGCCGCAGACATACATGCTCACTTTACCCGCTTCCAGCGGGGTGAAAGGTTCTTTGCGGCGCGTCAGCGTATTGTAAATATGCATATGGCTATCCATGTTTGTCTTAGCCCTTCTGCTTGATTTTAGCCCAGCTATCTTTCAGCCCCACGGTACGGTTAAACACCAAATGCTCTGGTGTAGAGTCGTGGCGGTCAGCGCAGAAGTAGCCGATGCGCTCGAACTGGAAGCGTGACTCGGGGGTTGCCTCTGCTAGACTTGGCTCTCCAATGGCTTGGCAAACGACCAAAGACTCCGGATTAAGATGCTCTAGAAAATCGACATCTTTATCGCGATCAGGCTGCTCAACGGTGAACAGGTTGTCGTAAAGACGGACTTCCATTGGCACGCCGTGTGCAGCGCTGACCCAGTGAATAACACCTTTGACCTTACGGCCTTCAGGGTTTTTACCCAGCGTATCGAAATCCACCGAGCAGTGCAGTTCGCTGATCTCACCGGCGGCGTCTTTGATGACCTCGTCACAACGAATCACGTAGCTGTTGCGCAGGCGTACTTCTTTACCTGGCGCCAAGCGGAAGAACTTTTTGGGCGCATCTTCCATAAAGTCGTCTTGGTCGATATACAGCTCGCGGCTAAACGGCACCTGACGCACCGTCATATCTTCACGGGCCGGGTGACCAGGGACTTCGTACACTTCCTGGTGATCTTCCGGCACGTTGGTGAGCACGACTTTCAGCGGCTTTAACACACACATGGCGCGTGGGGCATTGTCTTCAAGATCCGAGCGAATAGCGTGGGTCAACATGGCGATATCCACCAGGCCACCGTCGGCACGGGTAACGCCTATCATCTCGCAAAACTTACGAATAGACGCGGGCGTGTAGCCACGGCGACGCATGCCGGAGATCGTCGGCATGCGCGGATCATCCCAGCCATCGACGATTTGTTCATCCACCAGCAGCTTCAGCTTACGCTTGGACGTCAGGGTGTAGTCGAGATTCAGCCGTGCAAACTCGATCTGGCGCGGCTTCGCGGGTACCGGCAGATTATTTAAAAACCACTCGTACAGCGGACGGTGATCTTCAAATTCCAGGGTGCAGATCGAGTGCGTAATACCTTCGATGGCATCTGACTGGCCATGGGTAAAGTCGTAAGAGGGATAGATTTTCCACTTATCACCGGTTTGGTGATGGGTGGCGTGGCGAATTCGATAAATTATCGGGTCGCGTAGATTGATATTGGGTGAGGCCATATCAATTTTGGCGCGCACGACCTTTTCACTTTCACCAAACTCACCTTCGCGCATGCGCGCCAGTAGATCCAGGTTCTCTTCGGCGCTGCGTTCGCGGTAAGGGCTGGCTTTGCCCGGCGCTGTTAAAGTACCACGATACTCGCGAATTTCATCCGGGGAAAGATCGTCAACGTAGGCTTTGCCTTCACGCATTAAGTGCTGCGCCCAGGCATAGAGCTGGTCGAAGTAATCAGAGGCAAAACGCACTGGGCCGGCCCATTCAAAGCCTAGCCAACTGACGTCCTCTTTGATCGCATCGATGTAGGCCTGCTCTTCTTTGGCAGGGTTAGTGTCGTCAAAACGTAGATGACACTCGCCACCCAGTTGCTCCGCCAACCCGAAATTTAGACAGATCGACTTCGCATGGCCGATATGCAGGAAGCCATTGGGCTCCGGCGGGAAGCGCGTCACGATCTTAGTGACCTGGCCGCCCTCGATTTCGTCGCGTACTTGGTTGCGAATGAAGTTCGGCGCTGGGGTGGTCTCGTTGGTCATGATGGTGTTGATAACCTCGTGGTGGATGGCGTGCTGAACCGTGAAGGCGTGCTTTAAAGACATAGGATACTCCTATGGCCCTTCGCGGTGCAGGGCAAAACCGCTATTATAACGTGACGCCGATGCACAGCGCCAAGGCGAACGCCTTTATTGAACAGGAATTTATCTATGATCGTATTACAGACGAACCACGGTGACATCACCATCGCTCTTAACCACGAAAAAGCGCCGATTAGCGCAGCGAATTTTGAGCAGTATGTGCGCGATGGGTTTTATGACGGCACTCTGTTCCACCGAGTCATCGACGGCTTTATGGTGCAAGGGGGCGGTTTCGATAAGGAGTTTAACCAAAAGCCGACCCGCGACCCTATCGAAAACGAAGCCGATAACGGCTTGAAAAACACCGTTGGCACATTAGCAATGGCACGCACCCAGGATCCCCACTCTGCCACTGCGCAGTTTTTTATCAATGTGGGCGACAATAGCTTTCTTGATCACAGCGGTAAAAGCCTGCAAGGCTGGGGCTATGCGGTGTTTGGCGAAGTCGTTGACGGCATGGATGTTGTGAACGAAATTAAAAACGTTGCCACTTCGCGCCGGGGTATGCACGCCGACGTCCCCTCTGAAGATGTCATTATCGAGCGCGCATACGTCAAAGACGCGGAATAACGCGGGGAGCCTTATGCGCACACTGCTTGTTGCCGATCTTCATCTAAGTAGCGATACCCCTGAGATCAATCAGGGATTTTACCGCTACCTTGAGCACACGGCCCCCGGGGCAGATGCTCTCTACATCCTGGGTGACCTTTTCGATGCCTGGATAGGGGACGACCTGCTCGACGCCACCCATCATCCGCTTAGCGTTGTTGCCCATGAGGTGATTCGCCATTTACGCAAGCTTAGTAGCAACGGTACAGCGGTGTACCTCATGCACGGCAATCGAGATTTTCTGCTGGGCGAACGCTTCATAAGTGCCTGCCAGGCATTTCTGCTACCGGATGTTGAGGAAGTGGAAATTCAAGGCGTTCCCGTCTTATTGCTACACGGTGATAGTCTGTGTACCCAGGATGAAGCGTATATGGCTTTTCGCAAACAGTCGCGCAATCCAGAGTGGCAGGCACAGATGCTTGCGCTACCTTTGGAACAGCGCGTCGCACTTGCGCAGAGCTTGCGTACTCAATCCGGTGAAGCCAATGCTAATAAAGCTGAAGCGATTATGGATGTGACGCCACAAGAAGTTATTGCGCTGATGGAGCAACACGGCTTGACCACCATGATCCACGGTCACACTCACCGCCCCAGAGTACATGACTTAACGGTTGAGGACGTGCCTGCCAAGCGCTATGTGCTAGGCGACTGGGATGCCCAGCACGGTTGGGATATTATCATTGAGCGCACCGATCATACTGCGCCTAGGCTGCGTCAGTTCTCTTTAACGGAACTACCTGATTTCTGACCGCTGTTTCCGGGTAGCAAAAAGCCGATCATGTGATCGGCTTTTTGCTATTGCTGTATTAAATTCGCATTAAGCGAATCTATCGCTCTATTTCTGCATCGCTGCGCAAGTCATCAATCAGTCCCTGCAGCACCGATTGGGCACGCAACTGCTCGGCCATTTGCGCAACAAATGTCTCCATCTGCTCATCGACCTCACCGACGCTTACGCTATCCAGCGCTACCACAGCAACACCTTGCGGTAGTTCAACCGTGCGATAGACGCTCTCACCCTCTTCAGGGCGCGGCATACGGAAGGCTTCCTGGACAATCAACTGAGGCACAGTGGTTTCAGCTTGACGGCTTACGCTGTTGGCTTCGAGCCAATCCACATCAACCTGTTGATCTTCTCGTAGGCCTTCGAGCAGTGCCTGCGCTTCTTCACGCAGCGCTTGCTGCTGCTGCTCAGCGGCCACTGAAATCTCGACTTCCTCACGTACCTCATCAAGCGGCAACAGAGTCGCATCGCGCTGTTCGGCAACCCGCAGAACCAAGCGACGATCCTGATCCAGCTCGATCACTTCGCTGTTGTAGCCCTCTTCAAATACGTCGTTGCTAAAGGCTGCCGACATTACGCCAGGCTCAGACAGCACCCCTTCAGCCTCATCATCACGAGCAAGCCAATCGCTCTCCTGCAGCGTTAGATCAAGCTCATCGGCAACGCTCTGCAAGTCGTCGGCAGCGAAGCTCTCATCAATCAGCTGTTGAACTCGCTGGTTAAACTCATCATCAACTTCGCGCAGCGCTACTTCCCGCGCCAACTCATCGCGCTGCTCTTCAAAGGTGGTGCCCTGAATATCAGTTACCTGAATGATGTGAAAAGCGTTATCCAACTCAACCGGCTGGGAAACATCGCCTTCTTCGAGACCAAAGGCCGCTTCATCAAAGGTGTCGCCAAAGAAGCCACGGCTGATCACACCCAGATCGCCGCCCTCTTCTGCGCTGGCCGTGTCGTCAGAATAGCGCAAGGCGGTATCCGCAAACGAATCACCGCTGTCCAGGGCTTCCCGAGCAGTCTCAGCCAATTGCTGCGCCTCATCGCGAGTGCGCTCATTACCAAAGGTGATCATGATATGGGATACACGCCGGTCAGCATCACGATTTTGCTCGCGCCAGGCGTCACGCAGGGCCTCTTCGTCTACCTCAACCCCCTCCGCCATGGCTTGGCGGTCAATCAGCACATACTCAAGGCGCACCTGCTCAGGACGCTCATAGCGCTCCTGATGGGCATCGTAATATGCTTGTAGATCGCCCTCACTGACGTCGATATCGGCGTCAACATCGTCGCCGTCCAGCAAGATATAGCGGAAACTACGCTGCTGGCGCTGTAATTCAGCTAGCCGCTCTTGCTCGTTGGGCAGGCTAAAATCACTGAAGGCTAAGCCTTGCTGTAAATGCTGGCGCTGGATATCGACGCGTAACTCTTCACGAAAGGAGACCGGCGTATAGCCAGCGCCGGCGAGACGATTTCTAAACACCTCAGCGGAGAAGCGGCCATCCTGATCATGAAATTCCGGCAGACTGACAATCAACTGATCTAGCTGTTCTTCTGAAACGGCAAAGCCACCCTCTTCAGCGTATTGGGATAACAGCTGCTGGGTGATGAGTTGATCAAGCATATCGTTGCGCAATGCTCGTTCTTGCTCTGGCGGTACTTGGCCCGAACGCAGCGCGCGCTGAACCTCAATTTCAACCTGCTGGCGCATAATCGGCTGACCGTTGACGCTCGCTACTTCGTTCGGATCGCTGCCAAAAAGCCCAAACAGTGACTCAATCCCGAAAAGCGCCATGGCCGCGACCATAACACCGATAATAATTTTGGCACCCCAGCTCCTGGAGCCATCTCGAATACTTTGCAGCATGCTAGCCTCAGATAGTCACAGCCAAATACAGTGGCCCGCTAAACTCTTATGAACAGTGGGCCAGAAAATAACATGGGCGCATCGCCAGTGCGATGCGCCCATTAGGTTACAGCAAACGCGGTCAAATTAGTTGACGGCGTCTTTCAGCGCTTTACCTGCTTTGAAGCTGGGTACTTTTGCAGCGCTGATCTGGATTGGCTCACCCGTTTGTGGGTTACGGCCAGTACGAGCAGCACGCTCTTTGATCGCGAAGGTACCAAAACCTACCAGTGATACGCTTTCGCCCTTCTTAAGGCTATCGGTGACAGACTCCACCATGGCATCCAATGCGCGGGTTGCCGCTGCTTTAGGAATATCTGCAGACGCGGCAATGGCTTCAATCAGCTCGGACTTATTCACTCTTCACCCCTTGACTGTTTCAAAAAAATGGCTCTGAACGGCATGGTCACCGATGGAACGATCAAAGCATAGCTGCGTTTTATAGCAATGCCTTGAAACATCTGTCAAGCAACCATGCCGCGAAATACCCGCCACACAAGCAGCGGGCATATATTAAGTAAAATTAAAGACCAACGAGGACTTTAACAGCTTAATGAGTACTAGCAACGACGTTATTACTAAACGATGCTTCGGTGCTTTGCAATGGCGCACCACCTTCTACCTGATCAGCTAGCGCTACGGCTAAGACATCATCTATCCAGCGTACCGGACGAATATCCAATGCACCTTTGATATTGTCAGGTACTTCCTTGAGATCACGGCGGTTTTCTTCAGGAATTAGCACTGTCTTTATACCACCGCGGCGGGCTGCCAGCAATTTCTCCTTCAGTCCGCCTATCGGCAATACTTCACCGCGGAGATTGACTTCACCGGTCATTGCCACATCGCAGCGCACCGCCCGCTGGGTGTAAGCGGAAACAATCGCCGTCACCATGGCAATACCCGCACTGGGCCCATCTTTAGGCGTAGCCCCTTCGGGAACGTGGATGTGCAGATCCTCTTTTTCGAACCGCTCTGGATCAATGCCATACGCTTCAGCCCTGGCGCGGACCACGGTATGGGCAGCGCTCACCGACTCTTTCATCACATCGCCTAGCGAACCGGTCTTGTTAATACGCCCTTTGCCCGGCGTCACCACTGATTCGATGTTGAGTAACTCGCCGCCCACCGATGTCCAGGCAAGCCCTGTGACTCGGCCGATCTGGTCGTCTTGCTCCGCTAAGCCATAACTGTAGCGTCGTACGCCCGCGTAGTGTTCGATTTGCTCTGCCGTTAAGCTCTGGCCCGCTTGGTCGGCTTGCGGGTCACGCTCTTTTTCTAGCCGTTCACGCAACACTTTACGTGATACCTTGGCAATCTGCCGCTCTAGCTCACGCACACCCGCTTCTCGCGTGTAGTAGCGAATAAGCTCTAAAAGTGCGCTATCTTCCAGCGTTAACTCATCGCCTTTCAAGCCGTTCGCAGCTAGCTGTTTGGGCAATAAATAGCGTTTTGCGATCGCCAGCTTCTCATCTTCGGTGTAACCCGGTAGACGAATAATCTCCATGCGATCAAGCAGTGCGCTGGGAATATTCATCGAGTTAGCGGTACAGATGAACAGCGTCTCAGAGAGATCGTAGTCGAGCTCCAGATAGTGATCGCTAAAGCTGTTGTTCTGTTCAGGATCAAGCACCTCGAGCAGAGCAGAAGCCGGATCACCGCGGTGATCCATACCTAACTTGTCGACCTCATCCAACAGGAAGAGTGGGTTTTTAACCCCGGCGCGGCTCATGCGTTGCATCAACTTACCCGGCAAAGAGCCAATATAGGTACGCCGATGGCCGCGAATTTCCGATTCATCCCGGACGCCCCCAAGCGCCAAGCGTACATATTTACGATTGGTGGCACGGGCGATGGACTGGCCAAGGGAGGTTTTACCCACCCCTGGTGGCCCAACTAGGCATAGCACAGGGCCTTTCATTTTGCGCACGCGCTTCTGTACGGCAAGATATTCCAGGATGCGCGCCTTGACCTCCTCCAGGCCATAATGATCTTCATCAAGTACCTGCTGCGCTTTGACGAGATCATGCTTTACGCGCGTACGCTTTTTCCATGGAACGGCGACTAACCAGTCCAGGTAGGAGCGCACTACGGTCGCCTCGGCAGAGTTTGAGGCCATCATTTTGAGCTTGTTGAGCTCTTGTGTGGCTTTCTCAGACGCTTCCTTCGGCATGCCGGACTCTTTAATCGCCAGCTCGTACTTTTCGGCCTCATTGGGCACATTATCCAGCTCACCCATCTCTTTCTGGATAGCTTTCATCTGCTCATTGAGGTAGTACTCGCGCTGGGTCTTCTCCATCTGCTCTTTGACACGCGAGCGAATGCGCTTCTCTACTTGCAGCAGGTCTATTTCAGACTCGATCAACGCCATCAGATGCTCAATACGATCGCGCACTCGATCCATCTCAAGCAGCTCTTGCTTGTCGCCAATTTTGAGCGACAGATGGGCACAAATGGTGTCCACCAAGCGGCTTGGATCTTCAATCCCCGACAGTGAATTAAGCACTTCATTGGGGACTTTTTTGGAGAGCTTGACGTACTGTTCAAACTGATTGAGCAACACGCGAACCAGCGCTTCCTGCTCACGGCTGGTCAGCGGCTCACTCTCTCGGGGCGTTAAATGCGCCTGAGTGTAGCCTGCGGCATTCTCTTCGACATTGAGAACATCCGCTCGGAAATTACCCTCAATGAGCACCTTGACCGTGCCATCGGGCAACTTAAGCAGCTGCATGATATCGGCCACGGTGCCCATCGCGTAAAGATCCGCGTTGTCAGGCTCATCTTGAGACGCTTCACGCTGAGCCACCAGTAGCACACGCTTATCAGCCTCCATCGCCGCTTCGAGCGCCTGGATAGACTTTTCACGACCTACAAAAAGAGGGATGACCATTTGCGGATAAACAACCACATCGCGCAATGGCAAAAGGGGTAGACATTGTGTCTGTTCGGCGTTCTGCTGCATCGCAGACGTTCCTCGACAAATCGGATGAGTACTTAAAAGAGTACTTGGAAAAGTACTGCACACCTTTAAAAAATGCTGGCGTTTGAGACGTTAGCATTGCATAGGCGAAGCAGTAACACTTCACGAATTAGGCTTTATAGCTCTCTAGCTAGACCACCAGGCTTCACAACACGCTTTATAAGGGCTCTCTACGGCAGAGCTCTACAAGAACACTCTACAACAACAAGGGGTCGCCTTGGCGACCCCTTGATTTAGCGCAAGCGGTTGAAGCTGGGCCGCGATACTCGACTAGCCACTAGCCATCAGTGCCGTCGACACGTGCTTCTTCCTGCTGAGAGTAGATCAACAGAGGTTCGCTTTCTCCGGCAATCACAGAGCCATCGATGACGACTTTGCTAACGCCTTCCAGCGAAGGAATTTCGTACATGGTATCCAGCAGCACCGACTCTAAAATAGAGCGCAGCCCGCGAGCACCTGTCTTACGCTCCATGGCTTTTTCAGCCACCGCTCGTAACGCTTCATCTCTGAACTCTAGCGTTACATCTTCCATTTCAAACAGTTTGGCGTACTGCTTAACCAACGAGTTCTTGGGCTCTGTCAGAATCTGCACCAAGGCGTCTTCGGTGAGCTCCATCAGCGTTGCAATGATCGGCAGTCGACCCACGAACTCAGGGATCAAGCCAAATTTCACCAGATCATCTGGCTCGACATCGGCCAGCAGTTCACCCACCCCACGGGAGGACTCCTTGCTTTTCACCGCCGCATTGAAGCCGATACCGCCTTTCTCAGCACGATCACGAATAACTTTATCCAGCCCCGCAAAAGCACCGCCGACAATAAACAGAATGTTGCCCGTATTGACTTGGACAAACTCCTGCTGGGGGTGTTTGCGCCCGCCTTGAGGCGGCACAGAAGCCGTCGTACCTTCAATAAGTTTCAGCAATGCTTGCTGAACGCCTTCACCCGAGACATCACGAGTGATCGAAGGGTTATCCGACTTGCGTGAAATCTTGTCGATTTCATCGATATAAACAATGCCGCGCTCGGCTTTCTCGACGTCGTAATCGCATTTCTGCAACAGCTTTTGGATGATGTTTTCGACATCTTCACCGACATAGCCGGCTTCCGTCAGCGTGGTTGCATCCGCAATGGTAAAGGGTACATTCAGTAGCCGTGCCATGGTTTCCGCAAGCAGCGTTTTACCGCTACCGGTGGGGCCAATCAGCAGAATGTTTGATTTACCTAGCTCTACATCGCCGTCGCGTACATCGGTTTTCAAACGCTTGTAGTGGTTGTATACCGCTACGGAAAGCACCATTTTGGCGCGATCCTGTCCGATAACGTAGTCATCAAGCGTATGACGTATTTCACGAGGCGTAGGTAAACGCTCCTCATCGCTCTCGGCATCGGCTTCGAGAACTTCCTCGCGAATGATGTCATTACACAAGTCGACACACTCATCGCAGATATAGACGGATGGGCCCGCAATCAGCTTACGTACTTCGTTTTGGTTTTTGCCACAAAACGAGCAGTAGAGCAGTTTGCCACCTTCGTCTTTGCCTTTGCCGTCGGCCATTCGTATACCTCTATCACTGCGGCGGCTTTCGCCGCCGGAAAAGCTCGTTAGAAAAGCAGAATCCTATCACGCTATCAGGATGTAGGCCGCTTATCCAGCACTGCATCAATCAAACCATACTCTTTGGCTTTATTGGCGCTCATGAAATTATCCCGATCGGTATCACGTGAAACGCTTTCAATATCCTGACCCGTATGGTGGGCAAGAATTTGGTTCAGTTTCTCGCGAATACCCAGAATCTCACGGGTATGAATTTCAATGTCAGACGCTTGGCCTTGGTAACCACCCAGCGGCTGGTGAATCATGACACGTGAGTTGGGCAGGCAGTAACGCTTGCCAGCAGCGCCAGCTGTCAATAACAGCGCACCCATGCTGGCCGCCTGACCAATACACACCGTAGAGACATCCGGCTTCACAAACTGCATAGTGTCATAGATCGACATACCCGCGGTGACAGAACCACCTGGTGAATTGATATACAGGTGGATATCTTTATCGGGGTTTTCCGATTCCAGGAACAGCAGCTGGGCAACAACCAGATTAGCCATGTAGTCTTCTACAGGGCCTACCAGAAAGATCACACGCTCTTTTAACAGGCGTGAGTAAATGTCGTAGGCTCTTTCCCCTTTGGCGCTCTGCTCAACCACCATGGGCACTAAACCGCCGGCGTTTTGAATATCAAACTCACTCATTCAGGTGATTCCTTGCGTCCGGGAAGGGAAAGGCGCACCGACATAGAGGTGCGCCACGTTCCAGGGTGTTAGGCGCTCGCTTGCTCGCCCTCTTCAGCACCCTCATCTTGCTCTGCCTGCTGTTGCGCAGCGGCAAGGGCTTGCTGATAAGACATTTCAACGTCTTTAATGTTCGTTTGCTCAAGCAGCTTAGCCACCGCCTTCTCTTCGAGAATGGCGGATTTCACCTGGGTTTTCAGCTGCTCGTTGCCCATGTAGTAGCTCACCACTTCATCAGGATCTTGGTACTGCTCAGCAAGCTCGGTCACTTTTGCTTTGATAGCGTCATCGTCAGCATCGAGTTCGTTAGCTTTGATCACTTCCGCCAGCAACAAACCGACCTGAACACGGCCCTTGGCCTGCTCTTCGAACAGTTCGTTGGGCAATTGGCTGACATCAAAATCTTCTCCTAGGCCAAACTGCTGCGCCGCTTGGCGCTTCATGCCGTCAGTTTCCTGCTGAACGAGCGCGCTAGGCACCGGAATTTCGTTAACCTTTTTCAGCGCATCGAGCACTTGTTGCTTAACCCGGTTATCAACGGCTTGCGCCGCTTCACGGGTCATGTTTTTCTTGATTTCAGCGCGGAATTTTTCCTGATCGCCGCCTTCAACGCCAAAACGCTCGATAAATTCAGCGTCTACTTCGGGCAATTGCTGACTGCTGACTTTGTGTACCGTTACCTTGAAGGTGGCTTCTTTACCGGCTAAATGCTCGGCCTGGTAATCTTCAGGGAAGGTGACGTTAAGGGTCTTCTCTTCGCCCGCTTTGGCACCAATTAACTGCTCTTCAAAGCCTGGAATAAAGCTATTGGAACCAATGACCAACGTGTGGCCTTCGGCGCTGCCGCCTTCAAATGGTTCATCACCAATGTAACCTTGGAAATCAATAGTTACCTGATCACCGTCAGCGGCCGCAGCGTCCACCTCTTTCCAGGCCGCGTTTTGCTTACGCAGCGTATCGATCATCTCATCGACATCCGCATCGCTAACCGAAACCACCGGACGCTCAATCTCTGTACCTTCGATAGAGGTCAGCTCAACCTGCGGGTAGATCTCCATAACCGCAACAAACTCTAAATCTTTACCAGACTCATTGACCGATGGTTCAATTTGCGGGAAGCCAGCAGGGTTCAGGCCCTCTTCGGTAATAGCGCGCACATAACGCTCACGCATTACTTCGCTGACAACCTCGTTACGTACGTCTTGGCCGTAGCGCTGCTGTACTACTGCCATTGGCACCCGGCCCTGGCGAAAACCATTCAAGCGAACGTTCTTCGCGGTGTCTTTCAAGCGAGCACTAACGGCCCCGTCAATTTCGGCCGCCGGCACTTGAATGGTAATGCGACGTTCGATCTGGGAGGTCGTCTCGACAGAAACTTGCATGAATTGTCCTCTAACGGCTGGGCGTTGTGTTGATTGCATGTAATTGTGCTGATTGGATCTAAAAAGATCAAAGGGTCAATTTTAAGAACCCCAACGCATAGTGGCAAGCGCCATGCTCGCAACATGGGGGCAGTGATTTTAAAAACAAGGGAATATGCGAGCAATTAACTGCTTTATGGCGTGTTTAGCTCAATTAGGAGCTCCACGCTGCGTCATTTTTACCATTCTACTGCTTTGTGCGTCTTGCAGCGACTTTTTCAATCGCTGCAGTAAAACGCTAGCTGGATTGACGCTCCCCCGACCACCAAAGGCTTATCGCATGAAGCAACACGCCCAGAGTGGCACCATGAGAGATGAACACTTGCCAGCTGATCCAATCAGTAAACAGCGCGTGCCAGCCCCCCATTATGGCCATCCCCAACAACAGCATAACGACTAACCGCATACAAAGCCGCGGCAATCGGCGACGCGCCTCCGCGGCCAGTAAGCGCCACTGAATAACAGTTACAAACGCCACCAGTGCTAAGGCGAAGATAATTAGCGTCTGGCGGGTTTCATGCCCGCCCGCCATATAGCGCGGCAGCGTTGCCAGCATAACGATACATAAGCCCAGCGCAACGCTAATGCGCTCAGGCGAGGTAGGCGCTCGCTGCATCGCTTAAGCCACCTCTAATTGCTGGGCAACGATCCACTCTTCCACCCAGGGCACAGCAGCATCATCGGCCATAAACGTCTCCATGGCGTCGACTTCTAATCGCTCCCCTAATCGCGTCGCGCCATGATCCGCCAGCAGCTCGTCAAGCGCACGACCAGCGCCGCAAAAAGTATCTCCATACGAGCTATCACCGAGTGCAATAAGTCCGTAGCGAAGCTTGGTAAGCGTGGGACTCTGATCACGCAACTGACGCACGAAGGGCACAAAACTGCCGGGAAAATCACCACTACCCGTGGTCGATACACAAAACAGCGCCAAATCAGCGTCACCGCTGGCAATATCATCGACAGATGGCTGTTCAACAATTTCCACAGCGTAACCGGCCTGTTCAAATAGGGGCTTCACTTGCTCTGCCACATCAAGGGCACCGCCATACATGGTGCCCACCAAAATATTCAGCTTCGGCATCGTCACTCCCCTGTCAAAGTGTCACAGTGCCAACCGTTAAGTCGACAAATACCCGATGAATTTGCTCAAATATTAACATGGCTGGTTAGAATGAGACACATCACCCACAACGGGTGATTCACAAGTAGCACACAGGAGTGGCTATGCAGCAAACCTTTGAGACCTGGATTACCCCGTTAATGATTGGCGGTCTAATCATATTTATGTGCTTTATTATCTGGGATCTGGCCAAAAAATCGAATGCAGGCAAATTTGGCACCATCATGCTATTTGTCGTGCTGGGTGCAGGCATGCTGGGCTACGTCATTAAGGTAGTCATCACTTGGCTAATTGAAAGCGGCGGTATTTAAGAGACATCAAGAAACAAGCACCACATGAGCGCTCTTATCAACATGCCCATTAAAAACAGAGAAGGAGCGCCCGCAGGCACTCCTTATAATAGGCATGAGTCTTTGTCGGCATGAGCTTTTGAGACTATGATTTTTTAGAGGCGATAAGTTTTAGAGGCTATGAGCGCAGCCAGACAGCTTGGCATAGATTGCGCCCACAGCCTAAAAATAACTACTCGCCGCCTACATATTGCTCAACCTGCTGTTTGAGCTTTTGCCCTGGACGAAACGTCACGACCCTCCGAGCAGAGATGGGGATCTCTTCACCGGTTTTGGGGTTACGTCCCGGTCGCTCGCGCTTATCACGCAGATCGAAGTTACCAAACCCCGATAGCTTTACCTGTTCGTTTTCACGAAGGCAGGCTCGAATTTCTTCAAAAAAAGCTTCGACCATGGCCTTCGCTTCTCGCTTCGACATTGCTAGCTCAGCGTGCAAATGCTCGGCTAGCTCTGCTTTGGTCAACGCACCCATAAGGCTTCTCCTTATCCTTGAAGCAAAAACAGCAACAAACGCTCTGTATAAACATACAACATACAGTAGCAAACGCATTGCCAAGAACGTGATAAGCATCGTGGCGTGGCCCAGATGAATATTAGCCGCGCAGCTCCGCATCCAGCTTGACACGCACTTGTGTCACAATTGAATCGACCAACTGGTTGATTTCCTCGTCGTTTAGCGTGCGCGATGGATGCTGCCAGGTCAAGCCCAATGCAATACTCTTGTGCCCTTCGGCCACACCTTTACCTGCATAAACATCGAATAACTTGATATCTTGCAGATACTCCCCTGCCTGTTGCTTGGCACAATCCAGCAGTGCCTGCACAGGAGTCGTCTCCTTGAGTATAAACGCCAAATCACGCCGCACCTCAGGAAAGCGCGATAGCGGTTCAAAGGCAGGAATCCGGCCTTGGCTAAGCGCATCAAGTCGTACCTCAAACAGCACCGCATCCATCTTCAAGCCAAGCGTTGCGCGCACTTGAGGGTGCAGGGTGCCGATCCAACCTGCGGGCTCTCCACGATGCAGCAGCTGCGCACTTTGACCAGGATGAAGCGCAGGATGTTCTGCAGGCTCAAAGCGCCATGCGTCAGCGTCACCGCCCAAGGCCAGGACACTCTCCAAATCGCCCTTTAGGTCGTAAAAGTCTACGCGGCCTTTAGCATCACTCCAGCCCTCGGCTTCACGTGGGCCACATACCAGGGCACCGAGCATCGGCACTTGTGACAACGCATCCAACTCTCCGTTAAACACGAGCCCAGTTTCAAACAGCCGCACCCGGGTTTGCTGACGGTTGAGGTTATACTCCATGGCGCGCACCAAGCCGGGAAACAAACTAGCACGCATCACCGACAGATCAGCCGAGATAGGGTTAGCTAGCGCCGGGCTTACGGCGTCAGGCAGCATGGTCGCTTGCAGCTCGGGAGCCACAAAGCTGTAGGTAATCGCTTCCTGGAAACCGCGGGCAACCATCTGGCGGCGTAGCCGCGCATGGGTAAGCGTTGCCTCGTCTGCCGAACGAAGCGCCAAGCGTGCCGCCGGGCGGCGAACCGGCAAATTATTGTAGCCATGGATACGCGCCACTTCTTCGATGAGATCTTCTTCGATGGCCAGATCAAAACGCCAACTTGGCGCGGTGACTGCCCAACCGGCCTCCTGTACGCTCACATCAAGCCCTAGGCGCTGCAAGATATCGGTCACATCTTCACTGCCGAGAGTCTTGGAAAGCGCCTTTTCCAAACGCGCACTGCGCAACAGAATCGCGCGCTCTGCAGGCATATGTTCAGCACTTTGTGCCTCAACGACAGGCCCGGCTTGGCCGCCGCAAATCTCAATCAAAAGCTGTGTGGCCCGCTCGACGGCAACGGGCGTCAGCAGTGGATCGACGCCGCGTTCAAAACGGTGCGATGCATCGGTGTGCAGTCCGTAGGAGCGGGCTTGACCAGCAATGGCCAGCGGTGTGAAGAACGCTGATTCAAGGAAAATAGTCTGGGTATTTTCATTAACACCGGAGTTTTCACCGCCCATCACCCCTGCCATGGCTAGCGGGCCGGAATGATCGGCAATGATCAGCGTTTCAGGACGCAGCGCCACTTCATTACCATCAAGCAGCGTTAGCTTCTCGCCTGGCTTGGCCATGCGAACCACTATGCCTTCTTGCAGGTTGTCACGATCAAAGGCGTGCATTGGCTGGCCCAATTCCAGCATCACGTAATTGGTAATATCCACCACCGGGTCAATCGAGCGCACGCCACTGCGGCGAAGACGTTCTACCATCCACAGCGGTGTTTCAGCCTGAACATTGACGCCCTTGATAATGCGGCCGATATAGCGCGGGCACTGCTCGGGTGCTTCAATGCTCACCGGGAAGCTATCCTCAACCTCAGCAGCCACCGGCGCTATTGCTGGCCCATTAACCGACAACCGGTTAAGCACACCGACTTCTCGTGCCAGTCCCTTAATACTCAGGCAGTCCCCTCGGTTAGGCGTCAGGTCGACCTCAATCGTCATATCATTTAAATGCATGAACTCTCTGAAGTCGATTCCCACTGGTGCGGATGACGACAGCACCAGAATGCCGGGCGAGGTCTCTTCTTCAAGCCCCAGCTCCGACGCTGAACAGATCATGCCGCGCGACTCAACGCCGCGTAGCTTGGCTTTTTTGATTTTAAAGTCGCCCGGTAGCACGCCGCCTACCTGGGCAAAGGGAATTTTCTGACCAACATCAACATTGGGCGCTCCGCACACAACCTGCACAGGCTCAGCACTACCATCATTCACGGTGCATACATTGAGCTTGTCCGCGTCAGGGTGCTTCTCTTTACTCAGCACCTCAGCCACCACTACACCGCTGAATGCGGCGGCTACCGCTTCAACAGCGTCGACTTCCAAGCCCGCCATGGTGATTTGGTCGGCCATTGCCTGCGTTTCAAGCTGCGGCGATACCCACTCACGCAGCCACTGTTCTGAAAATTTCATCTTTGATCCTGTATTCGGCGGCGGTCTTAAGCGAATTGACGTAAAAAGCGCAGATCGTTTTCAAAGAACAGGCGCAAATCATTCACGCCGTAGCGCAGCATGGCCAAACGCTCAGCCCCCATTCCGAAGGCAAAACCGGTATAGCGCTCGGTATCAATACCCGAATGACGGAAGACCTCTGGGTGCACCATGCCGCACCCCATCACTTCCAGCCAACCGCTATGGGAGCATACTCGACAACCTGCGCCACTACACATCACGCACTGAATATCCACTTCGGCGGAAGGTTCAGTGAATGGAAAATAGGATGGACGGAAACGCACAGAAAGATCGTCGCGCTCGAAAAATGCCTGCAGAAAGTCTTCGATCGTCCCCTTAAGGTCAGCAAAGCTAACCCCCTCATCGACCAACAGACCCTCCACTTGATGGAACATGGGTGTGTGGGTTAAATCTGAGTCACTGCGATAGACGCGCCCTGGGCAAACGATACGGATGGGTGGTTCGCTGCTTTTCATAGTGCGCACTTGCACCGGTGAGGTATGAGTACGCAGCAGGCGGGTGGCATCAAAATAGAAAGTATCAGCCATACCACGAGCGGGGTGGTGCGCGGGAATGTTGAGGGCTTCGAAGTTGTGATAATCATCTTCAATTTCAGGCCCTACCGCCACGTCATAACCAATACGTGTGAAAAGACCCTCTATGCGCTCAAGCGTACGCGTGACGGGATGCAACCCACCGCTGGCCTGGCCACGCCCTGGCAATGTGACATCGATACTTTCAGCGGCTAAACGGGCATTAAGCGCAGCACTCTCAAGCTGCTCGCGCTTAGCATCAATTTCATCGGCCAGTGTTTGCTTGGCCTGGTTAATACGCTCACCCGCTGCAGGGCGCTCTTCGGCTGACAGCTTCCCCAGGCCTTTCAGCAAGGCAGTTACCTCACCTTTCTTACCTAAGTAGCGTACTCGTAACTCGTCTAGTGCGGCGACACTCTGCGCAGCCTGTATGGCGTCGCGAGCCTCAGATACCAGAGTAGGAAGGTGATCCATCCGTTTCACTCCGAATTAAGCGGTGTCCATCCAGGAAAATGGCGTGGCACGTTGAAGGTGACAAAAAAACAGGGGAAGAGCGGCTGCTCTTCCCCTGGATGGGTCACTCTGAAATGACCTCAGGCACGTCACACGGGCGCAAGCCCTGTGCATATTACCTTATTGGGCAGCCTTGGCTTTTTCCACGATGGCTGCAAATGCAGCCTTCTCGTGTACTGCCAAATCGGCCAATACTTTACGGTCGATTTCGATACCGGCTTTCTTAAGACCGCCCACAAAGCGGCTGTAAGACATACCGTTGACGCGCGCACCGGCGTTAATACGCTGGATCCATAGCGCGCGAAACTGGCGCTTACGGTTGCGACGGTCACGATAGGCGTACTGACCTGCTTTGATAACGGCCTGCTTGGCAACGCGGAAAACGCGCGAACGGGCACCGTAGTAACCTTTAGCAAGCTTCAATACTTTTTTATGGCGACGACGCGCTACTACGCCACGTTTAACTCGAGTCATAACACACTCCTGACTTTAAGGCTGAGGCAAAAAATTTGTGCGCTCAGAAAAACAAAATCCCGACTTACAGATTCGGCAGCATACGCTGGATAAGCGCTTTGTCGGACGCATGGATCTGTTTCATTCCACGCAGTTGACGCTTACGCTTGGTCGACTTCTTGGTCAAGATGTGGCTACGGAAAGACTGCTTGTGCTTGAAGCCATTAGCAGTCTTCTTGAAGCGCTTGGCAGCGCCGCTGTTGCTTTTGATTTTCGGCATGAGGAAAACTCCGCTCGATATTTTTTAGAAAACCCAGGGCCGACCACCGGTTTAACGGTGGCCCGTTGACATCGCCGTTGGATCACTTCTTTTTCGGGGCAATAATCATGATCATTTGGCGGCCTTCCATTTTCGGAAAAGCCTCTACCACTCCGATCTCTTCCAGGTCTGCCGCGATCCTTTCCATCAGCTTACGGCCGATATCCTGGTGCGCCATTTCACGACCACGGAAGCGCAGTGTGACCTTGCCCTTGTCACCACCTTCCAAAAAGCGCGTCAGGTTTTTAAGCTTGACCTGATAATCGCCTTCATCGGTGCCAGGACGGAATTTAACTTCCTTAACCTGGATTTGCTTCTGCTTCTTCTTTTGAGCCGCTTTCTGCTTCTTGGTCTCAAAAACGAATTTGCCGTAATCCATAATCTTACAGACGATGGGGTCGGCATTCGAAATTTGCACGAGATCTAAGCTTTCAGATTCAGCACGCTCTAGCGCTTCGGTGGTGGGCACGACACCCAACTGTTCACCGTCGCTACCAATAAGGCGTACTTCTTCTTCGACAATTCGCTCGTTCATTGGTGGGCGTTTGTCTGCTGGACGCCCGCGCTGGTTGCTTCTCTTGATCGTTCCGTCTCCTTAGGCAATTGACGATGTCGCCAGGGCTGCTCTCTCGGCAGTATGGCGTTCAATAAATTCATCGACCGTCATTGTACCGAGGTTTTCGCCGCTGCGTGTTCGCACGGCCACTGAGTCAGCTTCGACTTCCTTATCTCCCACCACAAGGAGATAGGGAACTTTCTGTAACGTATGCTCACGGATTTTAAAGCCGATCTTCTCGTTCCTCAAGTCCGCTTTAACACGCAAGCCACTTTTTTGCAGGCGTTTCTCTAATTCAAGCGCATATTCACGCTGGGAATCGGTGATAGTCATGACAACCGCCTGCTGAGGCGCCAGCCATAATGGCATAGCGCCAGCATAATGTTCAATCAAGATGCCAATGAAGCGCTCCATGGAACCAACAATAGCACGATGCAGCATTACCGGCGACTTGCGCTGCCCCTCTTCGGTCACATACTGAGCGCCAAGACGCTCTGGCATCATAAAATCGACCTGCATGGTACCGACCTGCCATTCACGCCCCAGGCAATCTTTCATATGATACTCGATCTTGGGGCCGTAGAACGCACCTTCGCCAGGAAGTTCCTGCCATTCAACGCCGCAGCTTTTTAATGCGCTACGTAACGCATCCTCTGCCCGATCCCAAACTTCATCACTTCCAATACGTTTTTCTGGACGAAGGGCAATTTTAATAGCTATATCATCAAAGCCGAAATCGCCATAAACCTTCAACGCTTGGCGATGAAAAGCAGTTACTTCAGGCTCAACCTGAGCTTCTGTACAAAAAACATGGCCATCATCTTGCGTAAATGCCCGTACACGCATAATGCCGTGCAATGCACCCGAGGGCTCGTTACGGTGGCATCCACCAAACTCACCAAAACGTACGGGCAATTCGCGATAGCTTCGCAAGCCGGAATTAAACACCTGAACGTGTCCAGGGCAGTTCATCGGTTTGAGAGCATACTCACGCTTTTCGGACTCGGTAAAGAACATGCCGTCCGCGTAGTTATCCCAGTGCCCTGATTTCTTCCATAGTGAAACGTCCATAATCTGAGGACAGCGTATTTCTTGATAACCACCCTCTTTGTAGACGCCTCGCATATATTGTTCGATCTGCTGCCATAGCGCCCAGCCGTTTGGATGCCAGAATATCATCCCCGGCGCCTCTTCCTGCATGTGGAAGAGATCCAGTCGACGCGCCAACTTACGGTGATCGCGCTTCTCCGCCTCTTCGAGACGTTTGACGTAAGCCTTAAGCTGTTTCTTGTCGCCCCATGCGGTGCCGTAGATACGCGTCAGCATGGTATTGGCAGCGTCTCCGCGCCAATAGGCCCCCGCCAGCTTAGTTAGTTTGAAGGCTTTTAAGTGGCGAGTATTAGGCACGTGCGGCCCGCGGCACATGTCGGTGTACTCTTCGTGATGATAAAGCCGGATCGTCGCATCATCAGGGATATCGCGAACAATTTCCTGCTTGTAGGGCTCATCACGATGCAAAAAGGTCAGCATTGCCTGGTCACGATCAACATACTCGCGCACCACATCGTACTCACGCTCGATCAGTGACTGCATACGCGCTTCGATAGCTTCCAGATCTTCCGGTGTAACGGATTGACCAAACTCAATATCGTAGTAGAAACCGTCTTCAATAACTGGCCCGATGGCCATTTTGGCCTCGGGGTACATCTGCTTAACCGCATGCCCAATGAGGTGAGCGCAGGAGTGGCGAATAATTTCCAGCCCTTCAGCATCCCGGGCAGTAATTATCGCCACCGTTGCGTCTTGCTCAATCAGGTCAGCGGCATCTACCAGCACACCATCGATCTTTCCAGCGATGCAGGCCTTAGCCAAACCAGGGCCAATGGATTCTGCGAGCTGCATAATGGTTAGCGGTGCTTCAAACGTCTTTTGACTGCCGTCGGGCAGAGTAACAATAGGCATTCGGGTTCCTTGAGCGCAGTGGTGATCCATACCAAGGATCACATTTCGCTATCAATGGTCTTTGGGGAGTGCAAAACAAAAACAGCAGCAAGACTAGCAGACTTGCTGACGGCTTAAAATAAAAACGGGAGGCATAAGCCTCCCGTTTATTTACCTGTGGAATACCGCTAGCATTTTATTGCCATACAGCAAACCTCAGAAGATAAGTAAACTTAGTTCCACTCATCCAGTTCAACGCGACGATTCTGGAAGCGGCCTTCTTCAGTCTCGTTAGAAGCGATCGGACGCTCTTCACCGTAACCTACGGCACGCATACGGTTAGCTTCAACGCCACGGCTTGCTAAGTAGTTAGCAACAGATTGAGCACGCTCTTGTGACAAGTTTTTGTTGTACTCGTCAGAACCGCGTGAATCAGTGTGTCCTTCGATGCTTACGCGAACATCAGGATTGCTAACCAGACGCTCAGCAACACCGTTCAATACATCCTGCGCGGTGGAAGTCAACTGCGCAGAGTCAAATTCGAAGTTAACTTCACGTAGCACAACGCTATCTGGGCAACCCAGGGCGTTCACTTCTACGCCAGCAGGCGTATTCGGGCACTGATCACGGTAATCAGGCACACCGTCGTTATCGGAATCAAGCGGGCAACCATTGGCATTCACTTCAACGCCAGCAGGTGTGCCTGGGCACTGATCACGGTAGTCCGGCACGCCGTCACCGTCAGAATCCAACGGGCAACCTTCGGCGTCAACTGCAACACCAGCAGGCACTTCACCATAGCTCGGGCACTGAGGAGCAACCGGCTCAGGCGTACGATCAGCACATAGCAGACCGCCGATAGCAGCGCCGGCAACAGCACCAGTAGCAGCACCGCTCTCTTCATCAGAACTACTGCTGGTGGCGTAGCCAATGCTGCCACCGATAACACTGCCGGCCAGACCACATACCGCAGGATGCTGGTACCAGCTGCGGTCGCTACTAGCGCTTGCTTGGCCGGAAGACTGTGAGGCCGAGCTGGCACAGCCAGAAAGGCCAACTACCAGTGCAGAACCGATTAGCAAACCAGTCGTTGATTTTTTCATGCAAGACTCCTTCTTGATCCAATGCTGAAATGGTCATAATGACCAAATCTGTCCAATGCTTCTTATTTGCGAGAGCATCCATTTTTCGCCTGTCCTGTATCACCAGTTTTGCGCCAAGCTATCAATACTAATATCTGTGTACTAAATGCTCATCACCCAGTAAATACAAGACGGTGTGCCCATCATTAACGCTTACGCGCTGAAAGACAACAATGCCAAGATATCAACTTCTTGCCAATACCGACATCCTTCAGCATAGCAAAATTGCCGCAATGGGCACTAAAAAATAGTTTGCTATGCTTTTGGGCGGCTTAAACCGCTCAAAACCAGTCATTAATGCAGCGCTTTACTGCCTTGGGAACGCCATTTCAGCACTGCCCGAGCAGACTCTAATACAGCATCGCGCATCTCATTTTCTACCATCAACCGCTCTTTGTCTTCCTGCATACGCTCTCGGGGGGACAATTGTTGACGGGCGGTATGGGTATTCAAGTGCTGAGTGCGGCTATAATGCTCGGCAAATGCTTTAAATTCAGTTCGTTCCGTCAAACTAGGATCAATGATCTCAAGTAGCACCTTACAACGCCAGGCACCCTCGGTAATATCGACCTGCTCCTGAACCAGCGCGCTTGCTACATAATCTAGGTTGTCTAAGCTATTTTGTTGAGCACGAGCATCTTCATCGCGACGATAAGCTTCTCGACGACCTACCTCTTTGCGTAACGACCATGCGTAGAAACACAACCCTACAATGACTACAATCGCTACGATGAGTAATACCAACGCTACCGTTGAGTTCATGAAACTCCTCATTAAGCGAATAAATTACTTGACGAAAATTGTACACCCTTATACCACCATTATGCCAATGGCATCCAGAATTGAGTTTCATTTAGCTAGCTGAATGGATGCCCCACTGATCATTCGCTGGGCAGAATTACCAAACCAGCGTTGCAGCGTAGTGATCAAGTATTAACGCTCCGAACACACCCAATAGGTAGCGTATCGAGAACCAGAACGCACCGATGGGAGCCGCAGGATCCTGCCCACGCCACACTCGCCAATTCCAGACCATAAAGCGGGCATTAAGACATACCACGATGAATAGATATAGTGCGCCACTCATACCTATCATCACAGGCAATAGTGTGGTTAACACTGTTAACCATGCATACAGCCAAATTTGTAGCCGTGTAAAAGGAATGCCGTGGGTAACAGGCAGCATAGGGATACCTGCCCGCGCGTAGTCATCGCGCTTATGAATCGCCAGCGCCCAGAAATGTGGTGGCGTCCAGGCAAAAATAATCAGCATTAAAAGCAAAGGCTCGGGGGTAATTTGCCCAGTAATAGCGACCCATCCCAGCAGCGGCGGTGCAGCACCAGCCACCCCGCCGATAACGATATTTTGTGGTGTCGCCCGTTTTAAAAAAGCGGTATAAATCAGTGCATAACCAATTAAGGAAGCAAAGGTTAGCGCAGCCGTTAAATGGTTAACCTGCCATGCCAATAGCGCAACACCCGCGACCGAAAGCAAGCACGCCCAACCTAGCGCAACCGCCACGGGCAGCCGCTTACTTGCCACAGGACGGCGAGACGTTCGGGTCATGACCGCATCCAAGTGGCGGTCTATGACATGGTTAAAAGCTGCTGCACCGCAAGAGGCCAAACCGATACCCGCTAAACCAAGAATAACGTTCGTCAATGGCGGTAGGCCCGGGGTGGCTAATGCCATGCCTACGGCAGTGCACACCAACATAACGGCAACAACTTTCATTTTGCACAGGCCCAGCAGCTCTTTCCAGCCCCACACCATAGAAGGCACTGCCGTGGGTAGCGTCATTGTTATATTTCGCATGGCATGCTTCCCTTTTATTGAGCGATAACGTTGTTATACGGTGAATGAGTCGTCGTTGAGTAAACGCCAGACTCTTGGTAGCGCCAACGCCACCAGGCCCACACAAGCCCGACGGCCAGCGCAATGGCGCCTGCTGTGTGAAGAAGAGCCAGCCATAGCGGCAACCAAAGCACCACATTGGCCACCCCCAATGCCGCCTGCAGCGCATACAAACCGACAACAATTGCTAGCGGCCTTACAACACTCTGCCAATGCCGATAACGCCACCATAGCGCTATTAGCCCGACACCAAGCAACAATGCCCCCAGGCGATGAGTCACTTGAATCGCGGTACGTGCATCGGCATGTAAATGCCCATGTAGGTAATTGGGCCCCACAGTCTGGGTGAGATGAAAACCCTCGCTGATATCCATGGTGGGTATCCACTGTCCATTACAAGTAGGAAAACCTTGGCAGGCAATGCCTGCATAATTGCTGGACACCCAGCCGCCGAGAGCCAATTGCACTACCAGTAAACATGCCGCAACACCCCACCACGCATTAACTCGCCGAGGCTCACTAGTAGGCCTTGGCGCCACGGCGAGGCGTAAGCGAAGATGCAGCCAAAAGAACAGCAGCAATACACTCAAACCGCCCAGTAGGTGAAGGGTAACGACTTGAGGCCATAGCTTGAGCGTAACAGTGAAGGCACCAAAGGCGCCCTGAAGCAAAATAACCACCAGCAGAATCAAGCTTAGGCGCCACGGGTAATCGCGACGATGTCGCAACGGCCAGCCCAAGGCTACAACGCTAATGACCACCAATCCGAGCAGCGTTGCTATATAGCGATGCACCATTTCTACCCACGCTTTAAAGGGCTCCAACGGCACATCGGGATGGCGAAGCGTGGCGAGATCATTATCGGGAACCAATAATTTGCCGTAGCAACCTGGCCAGTCAGGACAACCTAAACCAGCATCGACTAAGCGTGTCCAGGCGCCTACCAGCATCACTACGGTAGTAAACAGAGTGCCGAGCAGTGTTAATCGCACTAACCAGCGCAAGCGGCGCTCAAATGAATCGTGCATGGCGTTTCCTTAACAGCAGAGGTTAGCGCGCTTTATTGAGGATTCACTTTAAGTAGATGCTGGATATCCTCAAGCACATACTTAGTGGCTACGTTGGCCTCAAAGGCCAGTGCTGGTCGCCCCATTGGGTCAAACAACCAAACCGAATTGGCTTGATGCCACGGGGGCAAGTGTTGCCATTCGCTGGTCGTTTCTCCTGGTAGTGGTTCGGGATCCCCGCCAATCCGTAAACGGGTCAACCTCGGCGCCTCGCGCCCTAAAGCACGGTGTAAACGCCAAAACTCGTCCTTACGTTGTTCGCACTGCTGAGCACAGTCAAAGGCCAATATCCACTCCTCTTGGTTATTGACCGCCGCTGTTGTTAAAGGCCATTCGTCAAGCATGGGCAATTCCAGCTCCACATTTCCGTGAGCGGTATGGCGATCTGGAATACCGATGCGTAACTCGACCATTCCCCAAGCAGCCACCATGGGCGCCGCAAAAACGACAAAAATAAGGATTAGCTTGAGCCGCTGACGGCGAATATATCTGGCGTCCTGCATACTTTTCACCTCTGTTTATTTTTATTAACTAACACTTTTTTATCAGCGCCGTCGCGACGCAGTTTATATCCGCCAATAAACATAACTATCAAGGCCGCCAGTGCCAGCCCCCACCACTGAAAGGCATAGCCCATATGCCGACTGGGCGGCATCACATTGGCCTCCCACCATGGGGTCAAGACTCCATCGCCTTCGCTGGCGTGCAACCAGCCTGGGTAACTAAACGCGCCTAGCGAATCGTGCCAGGGTTCAAGGCTAAGCTGCTGTAGCCTTACCCCTTCTCTATTTTCGCCGTATAGCGGCCCGCCGGACTGAACCTCCTGCCACTCGCCTATCACTTCGACCGTACCATTGGGCGTAGCTGTCTGCGGCGTTTCGCGACGCGGCCCGGTGGCTGAGAAGCCACGCTGTACCAGCCAAAGCTGACCGAAACTATCACGCAGCGGGGTTAGTACGGCCACCCCCACTCTTCCGTCTACAACGCGATTATCCAAATAGAGCGTTTGCTCCGCCAAATACTGCCCACGCAACGTTACCTGGGCGCCTTGCGCTGGCTGCTCGGTAGGCTGCACTAAGGCAGGGGCAGCATCGCGAACGGCGATGGCTAATCGCTTGTCATCTGCCCGTTCCCACTGCCATAGTCCTAAACTAATACCTAACGCCACCAGCAAACTCCAAAACAGATACCAACCATAAAAACGCCATTGTCGAGAGGGATTCATCATGTGGTTACAACTACTCATTGCCGCCGTGTTTATTGCGATGGTTATCAGCTTGGCCGCAGGCGCCATTTTCCTGATTAGAGATAACGTCTCTTCCCGCCGCCTATTACTCTCTCTCAAATGGAGAATTGGATTAGCCTGTCTGCTCATGGCCCTCATTATTTTCGGCTATTGGTCGGGCCAGTTAGGCTAATGCCGTTATAAGACGTAGACAAAAATAAACAGCCCAACCCACACCACATCAACAAAGTGCCAATACCAGCAAGAAGCCTCAAAACCGAAATGGTTTTCGTCGCCAAAGTGCCCCTTTATAATGCGTACCAGCATAGCGGCTAAAATCAGCGTGCCGATAATCACGTGCACACCATGAAAGCCGGTTAAAATAAAGAATGTGGCTCCGAAAATCCCGGCTTCCAAGGTAATGCCGTAATGGGCGTAGGCCTCGTAATATTCGATACCCTGGATCATGATAAAGCAGCAACCCAATAGCACAGTTCCCGTTAACCAGTTGCGGCATGTTTTCCGGTCACCCACTTTTAAAGCTTCGTGAGCAACGGTGAGCGTGATGCTGGAAGTTATCAAAATCAGCGTATTGACGAGAGGCAGTTGCCACGGGCTAAAGACTTGTTCAGGGCCGGCAATGGATGTGTCTGGTGGATTTAGCAAAGGCCACGTGGCGACAAAATCGGGCCACAGTAATGCAGAAACACCTTTTGCCCCCTCACCACCTAACCATGGAATAGCAAACATGCGTACATAAAACAGCGCGCCAAAAAAGGCGGCAAAAAACATTACTTCCGAAAAAATAAACCAGCCCATCCCCCAGCGAAATGAGCGATCCATCTGCTCGTCATAAAGCCCACCACGAGACTCACTAATGACGTCACGGAACCAGAGCCCCATCACCGCAAGAATGCCCACCACGCCGATTAACACCAGCGGTAGCCCGGTGTCGTAAACGAGTTTAATACCCGTGCCGACCATCATGGCGCCTAAGGCAACCGAGCCGAGAACAGGCCATCGGCTACTCGCCGGAACATAATAGCTACCACTGCTCATATCGCTTCTCCCGCCGCTTTATTGTTTTTGGGATCGTTTTTGAGATAGATCTGGAGATCGCTCTTAGTACTGTTCTTAGAACTGTTCTTAGAACTATGATTAAGCATGTTATCTAGTGAAGCGCTTTGAATCGTATGCTCGACCGGATACAGGGTATATACCAGCGTAATGGTATTAATATCTGTAGGTAGATCACGAGATAACTGGAATACCAAAGGAATAGTTAAACGCTCATCACCCTGCAAGTGTTGCTCTTGAAAGCAAAAACAGCTGATTTTGCGTAAATGTGTGGTGGCAGTAGAGGGAGACACGCTAGGTACTGCCCGCCCCCAGCTTTCACTGGGACTATTATTGGTAAAAGTAAAATCGACTTCCGCCATTTGGCCTGGATGCACGCTCATCTGGCGCATTTCAACGCTCATCTGCCACGGCAGGCCTGGGCTGCCCCGGGTAATAAATTGCACGTTTATATAACGCGATTCATCCACCTCCTCATGCACAATGCTTTGAGCTGTGGCATCCACTTTGCCGTTAATGCCGGTAATTTGACAAAAAACGTCATAAAGCGGCACTAAAGCAAAGGCAAACCCGAACATACCGACCAGTACGGCGACTGTCCTAATGACCGTGCGGCGCACTCCCACGCTGGCCTGCTCTTGATCGTCCATAATACCTCTTAGGCCCAATGACCCGTGTGGTTTATGCCATCTTAATGAGACGTACGGTGAAACACTGGTGGTTCTTCAAACGTGTGCAGTGGTGCTGGACTAGGCACTGTCCACTCTAAATCCTCTGCACCCTCCCAGGCTTTTGCTGGCGCTTTTTTGCCGCCGCGCACGCAAAGTATGACGCCCAACACAAATAGCAACTGAGATGCGCCAAAGAAGAAGGCACCGATGCTTGAGAGTAAATTAAAGTCCGCAAACTGAAGGGCGTAGTCAGGGATCCGCCGCGGCATTCCCGCCAAGCCCGCAAAGTGCATTGGGAAGAAAGTTAGATTGACACCAATAATCGAGAACCAGAAGTGCCACTGGGCCAGCTTCTCATTAGGGTAATGCCCGGTCCATTTAGGCAGCCAGTAATAGACCCCCGCCATAATCGCAAAGATCGCCCCCGGGACTAACACATAGTGGAAGTGGGCAACGACAAAGTAGGTATCGTGATACTGAAAATCTGCCGGCGCGATCGCCAGCATAAGCCCTGAAAAACCACCAATGGTAAACAGCACCACGAAGGCCAGAGCAAATAGCATCGGCGATTCAAAACTAATCGAGCCACGAAACAGTGTGGTTACCCAGTTAAATACCTTCACGCCGGTTGGCACAGCGATCAGCATGGTGGAATACATGAAAAACAGCTCTGCCACCAAAGGTAGACCCACTATAAACATATGGTGTGCCCAGACTAAAAATGACAGCAGTGCAATGGCCGCCGTGGCGTACACCATGGAAGCGTAACCAAACAGAGGCTTACGCGCGAAGGTGGGGATGATCGCTGAAACAATCCCAAAGGCGGGCAGAATCATGATGTATACTTCGGGATGCCCAAAGAACCAGAATAGATGCTGGAACAACACTGGATCCCCACCGCCTGCTGCGTCAAAGAAGCTAGTGCCAAAGTTGATATCCATCAACATCATCGTGATAACACCCGCTAGCACCGGCATTACCGCAATTAATAGGAAAGCGGTAATTAGCCATGTCCATACGAATAGCGGCATATCCATTAAACGCATACCAGGCGCACGCATATTTAAAATGGTCGCGATGATGTTGATGGCACCAAGAATGGAACTAATACCGGCAATATGTAACGCAAGAATAAAGAAGGTTGTCGAAGGTGGAGCAAAATTCGTTGACAGCGGCGCATAAAACGTCCAACCAAAATTAGGGCCGCCGCCAGGCATAAGTAGCGTTGAAAGTAGCAATGTGAATGAAACAGGAAGAAGCCAAAAGCTGAAGTTATTCAGTCGCGGTAACGCCATATCTGGCGCGCCAATCTGTAGCGGTATCATCCAGTTGGCTAAGCCGGTAAAAGCAGGCATTACCGCAGCAAACACCATAATCAAGCCATGCATGGTGGTCATCTGGTTGAAAAATTCAGGTTCAACCAGTTGCAGCCCGGGCTGGAAAAGTTCCGCCCTAACCACGAGGGCGAATATCCCACCGATGAAAAACATGGTTAGCGAAAAAATCAAATAAAGGGTGCCAATCTCTTTATGATTGGTGGTCAGTAGCCAGCGAAAAATGCCTTTCGGCGGCGCAGCATGTCCATGGGACTGCCCATCGGCGACGGCCGTGGTGCTATGTTGCAGCGGTGGCTGAGGAGGTAGTTTGGGCGCCATGTGTCTCTCCAAAATATTGTTGTTGTCTGATTGAGTGGCAAACCAATATCACTGGGCAATTAACTCAGCTACTGCAGAGGGTTGCACTACATCACCCGTATCATTACCCCAAGCGTTACGCGTATAGGTGACCACAGCCGCTATCTCAACAGGGTTTAAAGTGCTACGGAAAGCAGGCATAGCGGCACCCGATACACCGTTGACCACCTTATCTAAATGCCAATCCATATCATTGATGAGCTGTTCATTATTCGCCAACGCGGGGAAGGCGGGTGGCGAGCCTTGACCTTCGGCCTGATGACAAGAGGAGCAGATCGATTGGTACACCGATTCGCCGCGCTCCACGAGTTCATCCATTGCCCATTCACGGTCAACCCCCATGGCTTCCTGTTCAGCAGCCTCTTTACGCTCAGCCAGCCAGCCATCAAACTCTTCTTCCTCCACGGCGCGCACCACCACAGGCATAAAGCCGTGGTCGATACCACACAGCTCCGCGCACTGCCCGCGGTAAATACCCGGCTCATTGATCTTCACCCAGTTTTCATTAATAAAGCCGGGAATCGTATCTTGCTTAACCGCTAAATCCGGCACCCACCAAGAGTGAATAACGTCATCTGAGGTCATAAGAAAGCGTACTTTACGGTTTATCGGCAGCACCAGCGGCTCATCAACCTCTAGTAAATAGTGCTCTCCGCGAGTTTCTTCTCCACTGATTTGCGTTCTCGGCGTACTCATATTGGAGGTGAATGCCACATCTTCCCCCAGGTATTCATAACGCCAACGCCACTGCTGGCCGGTGATCATTACGTCCAGCTCAGCGTCTGATGAGTCGTACATGTTTTTTAAAGTTGCGGTGGCAGGCACCGCCATACCCACCAGGATCAAGACAGGGATAGCCGTCCATAACACTTCCACACTAGTGTGCTCATGAAAGTGGGCGGCCTTTGCACCTTTGGAATGGCGATAGCGAAACAGGGAGTAGAACATTGCCCCAAACACCACCAATCCAATCACGACACATATCCAAAATATGGTCATGTGCAGGCCGTAAATATCGCTACTCACATCGGTAACGCCGACAGGCATGTTCCAACCGTTCGTTTGAGCCTGCGATCCACTTGCAGCAAGGGATACGGCCATTAGCCACCACCGTGAACGCATAGAGACCTCCAGTTTTATTGTTGTTATTTCTTATCGTTAGATTAGGGTAGGATGAAATGAGATATTAGCAGTATAGAAAATATGTGCGATTCGTCACGCTTTGCTTCTTTAACGCTATCAACGCTTTTCAGCGGGCCGCAAACATGGCCAAAAAAATAAGCATCAAAACGAACAGTAGCGTGATCACCACCCCCGTAACGAGGTAGGCCGCGGGCCTGCCACTGCTAAAATCCTCTTCCCGCTTTTGATTACTTTGAACGCCTAGCAGGGCTGCTAACACTGACTTGATTACAGACCACATACTACCTCCGTTTTTTTGGCTCTCGTATCTATCTAAGACTGAAGGGTTAGCTTCTATAATCATAGGCCTATATAAGCATTTACAGCCACGTAAATGACCACCTATAGTTTCTCAATATGACATACTCAGCTAATTCTCAGGATCAGCGCCACCCAATGGAGTGCCTTATGCTCAAGCCCCACCTCGCCTTACCCATCACACTGTTTGTGATTATTCCACTGCTACTGGCAGGCTGTACGACTTACACTTGGCCGGATGGGTCTCAGGAAACCGTCATCGGCGTGGTGCCTGAAGAAGAGAATCAACGCTATGAGGAAGAACGCGTAGATGGCGTGCGCTATCGCATTCCCGATGAAATCCCGGAAAAGCGCGGCGAGTAATTATCAAAGTGTGGGTAGCGAAACCGGTCACGCCTTTCGCTTGGTATGCGCGGTAGCGGGTGCTGTCAATGGGTCTTCAGGCCAAGGGTGCTTTGGATAGCGACCGCGCATCTCTTTGCGTACTTCGGGGTAACCCTTCTGCCAAAAACTAACTAAGTCTTGGGTGACTTGCAAAGGCCGGCGCGCGGGTGAAAGCAGATGGATCATTACGGCAACGGCACCATCAATAACGGTGGGCGTTACCCGACAGCCAAAGGCCTCTTGCAGTTTCAACGCTAACACAGGCGGCCGCTGGGAAAGACACGGCAGGTAGTCCAAGCCAACCCGCTTGCCGCTAGGAACCTCAAGCGCTAACGGGGTTAACCGCTCGAATTCATTTTGTGCCTCCCAGGTCAGTGAATTGAGCAAATAGCGTTCTAGCGGCAATTTCTCAATTTGACTCAACCGTTTAATACCGATCAGGTAAGGGGCTAGCCAGCTCTCTAATGAGGCTAATAGCGCAGGCTTCGACCAATCGGGCCACTCGTCACCCTGGTACTCGCGCAGTAGCGCCATTCGCCCGCGCAACTGCTGTAAATTATCGCCAAATAACTGCTCGGGCCGCTGGCGTAGTGCATTCAATAGCGCCTCTTTCACCGCCTCCTCAGGTAAGTCTGCTAAAGGTCTCTTGGCAATGACGAGGCTGCCGTGTGCTTGCACCTCTTCACCCATTAAACGGCCCTGTTCTTGCGACCACGCAACTCGTGGCTGCCATTGGCGAATACCAGGATATAGCGAAAGCAGCGACTCAAGTGATAACGGTTCGCCTGAGATGATCCTCGCCTGGTCGCCAGCCGCGCCATTTAATGCGACGGCGACAACATAGGCTTGATGCGCCAACGTATCGTTTAACGGCAGCGTAGCGGTTTTACCATTGGCAAGCCGAAACTTACCCGGCTCTATTGACTGGCCAAGGCGCTCAGGGTATGCCAGCGCTAAGAGTGGCCCAAGTGGAACTAGAACGGCTTTATTAAGTGCCGCTCCAGCTCGTTTAGCCAGCCTAAGCGCTTCGCGATGCCAACTGGGGAAGCGTTTAGGCTGACGAAGACGCAGTGCTAACATATCATGCAGGGATCGCTCGTTGCTGTCGCGCTCTTCAAGGAGTGCCGCCACCCCACAGGCTAGTGGCACAGCATTAAACTCTGAAGCCCGCTCCAGCATCACAGCAACTCTCGGTTCAACTGGCCACTTGGCACAGCGACTACCTAGAGGAGTAAGCTTGTGCTCGTGATCTAACACGCCTAACTGCTGGAGCAGTGATTGGCCACTGCGCCAGGCTCCCTCCGGCGGGGGCGTTACCCAGCTTAGCGATTGGGGTGAGGCGACGCCCCAACACGCCAGTTCGAGCACTAGCGAAGAGAGATCCGCCTGCTGAATTTCCGGCTCACCATAAGGTGCCAACGTTTGCTCCTGGGCCCAGAGCCGAAAGCAACTGCCTTCCCGCTGGCGCCCTGCACGCCCCCGACGCTGATCAGCACTGGCGCGATTGATCCGCCGGGTCGTTAAACGGGTTAGCCCGGTACGCGGCTGAAAAAGCGGCACTCGCTCCAGGCCACCGTCAATCACCACATTCACCCTCTCCACGGTAATGCTCGACTCGGTGATCGCGGTGGAGACAATAATTCGCTGCTTGGATGTGTTCGCCGCCAGGGCTGACTGCTGTTCAGCAATACTCATTCTGCCGTGCAGTGGTCGAATCGCCAGATCAGGAAATGTCTTTTCCAGTACTTGCACTAAGCGATTAATCTCAGCGACACCGGGCAAGATGACCAGTATGTCCTGGGCATCGGGCAGTGACAGCGCCTCTTCAACCACCCGAAGCGCGTGGCGGGCACTCTCTTCACCGCTTAGTGAAGGTCGATAAGCTGTTGTCACCGGATACTGGCGCCCATGGCACTCAATAACAGGCACCTGCTCGCCCAACACCCGCTTGAGCGCTTCGACATCTAGGGTTGCCGACATCACCAGCAGGCGCAAATCATCGCGAATACTGGTCTGCACATCCAGCGTTAGCGCCAAGCCCAAATCGGCGTCTAAACTGCGCTCGTGAAACTCATCAAAAATAATCCCAGCAACGCCTTCTAGCAGCGGGTCATCTTGCAGCATGCGGGTGAGCACGCCCTGGGTCACTACTTCCAAGCGGGTTTGCGCGCTCACACAGCTGTCACCGCGCATGCGATATCCCACCGTTTGACCAACGTCTTCACCCAATTGCTGTGCCATAAAGCTGGCCGCCAATCGCGCAGCTACACGCCGTGGCTCCAGTAACAGTAGCTTGTGCCCTTTGACCCACTCTTCTTCAAGTAAGCAGAGCGGCACGCGGGTGGTTTTACCCGCCCCCGGCTGGGCAATCAGCATCAGCCGATTATGGCTAGCCAAGACGTCTTTAAGCTGATCAAGATACTGCTCAATAGGCAAAGCGCTCATGTGAGGTCAATTCCCCGCACTGTGGGCGTCTGCACTGTTGTTAGGCGCAGAATTGGGCGCGGAGCCAGTGATGCCGCAGCCTTTTAGAATAACGTGCTCAAGAAAGGTGGAGATGGATTCAAGATCCTCCTCTGTTAACGCATCACGGCCTAGAATACCGCCAACCTGGGCACTATATTCAGTGTAGTGCTGGGTGGCAGACCAAATTAGGAAAATCAGCCAGCGCGGGTCGACAGCATCCATTTTTCCCTGGGCAGACCATTGTCGAATGATCGCGGCACGAGAGGACACCCAATCGCGTAGCTCTCCCGCCAAATAATCACTTAAGAAGGGAGCACCGGCTAAAATTTCCGCCGCAAAAAGTTTTGAGCCTTTGGGGTAGCGCTGCCCCAGCACCATTTTAGTGCGAATAAAATCACTGAGTACCGTCGCGGGATCACTATCCGGAGTAATGTCCTCGAGCACTTCGTTCCAACGATGCATCATGCGGTTAAGCAGTCGCACATAAAGCGCTTGCTTACTGCCCATGTAGTACAAAATATTGGCTTTGGGGAGACCGGCTCGATCAGCGATCATTTGCAAGCTCGCCCCGCGGTAGCCGTGCTGAGAGAACACCTCCTCAGCGGCCAACAGAATACTTGCTTCTATTCTTTCCCGGCTAGGGCTTTCATGAGTGGCAGAGACGGCAGTCATTAACAGTATTTCCCAATAGCATGAGTGATTGTTAGCTTGAATGTTTCGTTACACACGAATGTTTGGCTGGGTGAGTGAATAGACTGGGCTGCCCCAAAAGTTAGCATTTCTCACCAGCTTGCCCCACTCCTGTGCAGTGAGCAAATACTTGCAAGGTACGGCGTTTTGTCCCAAGCTCAACCCATATTGACCGATCGGTCAGCATAATCACGGTCTATACAATTACAGTGGAGTTCGGCATGGCAACGATTGCGTTCCTGCTCAATGGTACCCCCCAGCGGTGTAACGTTTCACCCGACACCAGCATTTTAACGCTACTGCGCGAGCATTTGGCCCAAACGGGTACCAAAGAGGGCTGCGCATCGGGCGATTGCGGCGCTTGCACCGTGGCGATAGGTGAGCCAACGGCTGGCACGCAAAGCTTTACCAGCGCAAACGCCTGCATTACGCCTGCTCATCAGCTACAAGGCAGGCACTTGGTCACCGTTGAAGGGTTGTCGGAAAAAGGACGCCTACACCCAGCTCAGGAAGCGATGATCGAATGCCATGGCAGTCAGTGCGGTTTTTGCACGCCAGGTATCGTTATGTCGCTGTTCACTCTGCATAGCGATCTGACTCAACGCCCTGCTCCACTATTACGAGAACTCTCACCTGAACGTTTAGAAGCCGCCCTGGGCGGCAATTTGTGCCGCTGCACCGGCTATCGTCCTATCCGCGATGCGGCGCTGCGTATGAGTGATACGCCCTATGAGCGCCCTCAGTGGTTCGACGCGGCGTTGCCAGCGTCAGAAAGCGACACTCAGACCACCGATTTGGCTGGGACAGTGCCATTTTTTGCTCAACCAGTGTCTTTGGTGGAGCTAACGCAATTGCGTCAAGAGGCTCCCCAGGCGCGCTTGGTGGCAGGCGGTACTGATCTTTGGCTGGAAATTACTCAGCGCTTGGCGCCGCTCAATCAGTTGATTGATGTTTCTCGGGTTGCTGAACTACTAACAGTTGAAAAAGCCAACCATGCAGATCAAACCGGCTGGTGGATAGGCGCCGGGGTTACCTATACCCAGCTCGAGCCGCTGTTTGAAGAGCACTTTCCTGCATTTGCTCATCTGCTGCACCGGCTTGGCTCCCAGCAAATTCGTAATCGGGGAACGCTGGGTGGCAATATCGCCAATGCCTCCCCCATTGGTGATACGCCTCCCGTGCTACTTGCCTTGGGCGCTCAGGTGGAACTTGCCAGCATAAACGGTAAGCGTTGCTTAGCGCTGGAGGATTTTTTCCTCGATTACAAAAAAACCGCCTTGGCAGCGGATGAAGTCGTTTCGCGGATTTTCATTCCCGAGTCGGTTGAGGACAGTCAACTACGCGTCTGGAAATTATCCAAGCGTCGCGAAGATGATATCTCTGCGCTACTCGGTGCCTTTAGCTACCGCATTGAACAAGGTACCTTGCATGATGTACGCATCGCTTTTGGGGGAATGGCTGCGACGCCCAAGCGCGCGAAAGCTGCTGAAGCAGCGCTCGAAGGTTGCACCATGACGAAAGAAGCTTTTCGCGCCGCTCAGCAGGCACTCGAGGATGATTTCCAACCTATGAGTGATGTGCGGGGCAGTCAGCATTATCGCCAACAAGCCGCCAAGAATTTGCTTGAGCGTCTCTATCTTTCTCTCTCAGCGCCCGACCACGAGGTGATGCTCCATGCGTACGCTCACTAAACTGGACGGCGATAGCAGCCGTGCCCGCCGTGAACTACACGACCACATTCAAGGCTCTGGCCCCTTAGCGCGCCATACGGTGGACAGTAGTGGCCAGCGACAGGCTGGAAGCGCAAGCTTTCATGAGAGTGCCGAAAAGCACGTCACCGGCAAAGCCGCTTATATTGACGACTTGGTTCTGCCCGCCGACGCTCTCCATGTTGCGCTAGGCCTATCGCCCGTCGCCCACGGCACCTTAACGCAGCTTGACCTCAGCAAGGTGACAGATTCGCCAGGAGTGGTCGATGTGATTACCTTTCATGAGGTGCCGGGCCATACCGATATCGGGCCGGTCTTTCCGGGCGATCCTATTTTTGTCGATCAAGAGATCAGCTACGCAGGGCAATGCCTCTTCGCCGTTGCCGCAACGTCGCTGCAGGCGGCACGCCGTGCCGTCAAGTTAGCCGCCATTAGCATCGATGAGCAGCCTGCCAGTTTAGACCCAGTGGCCGCGACGGAGCGTGAAGAGTTTGTTCGCCCGACTCATGTGCAGACCCGTGGTGATTGGCAACGGACACTTGACCAAGCTGAACAGATTGTCGAAGGCGAGCTGTTCGTCGGTGGCCAAGAGCACTTCTATCTGGAGGGCCAGGCATGCGTGGTTCACCCTACCGAAGATGAGGGCGTTATCGTCCACACCTCCAACCAGCACCCCAGCGAAACACAGAAGCTGGTGGCGGAGGTGCTCGATATTCCTTTTCATGCCGTGACCGTAGAAGTACGCCGTATGGGCGGTGGCTTTGGTGGTAAAGAGACTCAGGCGTCTCCCTGGGCGTGTATTGCCGCGATTATTGCCCGCCGCACCGGTAAGACGGTTCGACTCCGCTTACCGCGCAGTGAAGATATGCGCGCCACGGGTAAACGCCACCCCTTCCATAACCGCTATCGATTAGCCATTGATGCAGAGGGCGTTATTCAGGGTGGTGAGATCACAGTGATCGGTGACTGCGGCTACTCGCCGGATCTCTCCGACGCTATCGTTGATCGCGCTATGTTCCATGCCGACAACGCTTACTCGCTGGGGGATGCCCAAGTAGTCGGTCATCGGGCAAAAACCCATACCGCCTCTAATACCGCATTCCGGGGCTTTGGTGGCCCTCAAGGGATGATGATTATCGAAGCGGCCATGGATGATATTGCCCGCCAGATTGGCGAAGACCCACTAACTGTACGTAAGCGCAACTTCTACCGCGATGGCCGCGAGGTGACTCACTACGGCCAGCAGGTCGACCAGCGGCAACTCCTGCATACACTTGTTGAAACCCTCGAAAGCGACAGCGATTACTGGTCACGGCGCAAAGCGGTCAGTGACTTCAACGCCACCAGCCCTGTGATCAAGAAAGGATTGGCACTTACCCCGGTTAAATTTGGCATTTCGTTTACCGCCCAGCACCTTAATCAGGCGGGCGCCCTTCTACATGTTTACACCGACGGCAGCGTGATGATCAATCACGGCGGCACCGAGATGGGCCAAGGGCTACATACTAAAATTTGTCAGGTGGTGGCTCGCGAGCTGGGCCTGGATCTAGGGAAGGTACGTATTACCGCTACGCGAACCGATAAAGTCCCCAATACCTCCCCTACCGCTGCCTCCAGCGGTGCTGACTTGAACGGTATGGCTGCACGGGATGCCTCCAGCAAGCTGCGAGAACGCCTGTTTGATTTTGCCGCCGCGCACTATTCAGAAGGCTTGGATCGCGAAGGAATGCGCCTGGAAGATGGCATGCTAGTAGCTGGGTTCGGCGAGAGCGAGCGCCGCATACCCTGGGGTGAGTTGGTGCAAACCGCCTACCTCAATCGCATATCGCTATCTGAAAAAGGTTTCTACGCCACGCCGCTTATTCACTATGATCGTTCAGTGGGTCAAGGCCGACCCTTCTACTACTACGCGTTCGGCGCGGCAGTGGCAGAGGTAAGCGTGGATACCTTGAGCGGGGAGTATCAGGTAGACCGTGTCGATATATTGCATGACGTGGGAGACTCACTAAACCCGGCCATTGATATTGGCCAGGTGGAGGGCGGCTTTATTCAAGGAATGGGCTGGTTGACCAGTGAAGAGCTTAAGTGGAACGACAAAGGCGTGCTGGTCAGCGATGGGCCGGCGACCTATAAAATCCCTACCTTCGGCGATCTACCGCCTATCTTCAATGTCGCGCTACTGGAGGGGCACCCTAACTCTATGGCCAGTCTCTACCGCTCAAAAGCAGTGGGCGAGCCTCCTTTTATGTTGGGCATTTGTGTCTGGTCGGCGCTACGTGACGCACTATCAAGCCTAACTGATTACGTTACATCACCCCACTTAGATACACCGGCCACGCCGGAGCGGGTCATGCTGGCAGCCAACGCTATCAGGAAGAAAGTGCTGTGAGTTCTAGTCAAAACCCAGAAAGCTGGCATGCGGCGCTACATCGCTTACAGCGCGACGGCATACCCCATGTACTAGCCACTCAGGTAACCAGCGCAGGCTCCACTCCCCGGGAGCCTGGCGCACGCATGTTGATCACCGACGATGATATCTTCGATACCCTAGGTGGCGGTACCTTTGAGTGGCAGACCATTACCGCCGCACGCGCTTGTTTGACAGAAAAACGCTACGGCATCAGCTTGGAAGCCTTCTCTCTGGGCGGACGAAGCGGTCAGTGCTGTGGTGGATTCGTTAATATCCTTTTGGAAGCCTTTCCAGGCACTACAACGCACATTGCGATCTTTGGTGCAGGCCACGTAGGGCAGCAAATTGTGAAGCTAAGTGCACCGCTGCCCTGGCAGTTGCACTGGCATGATAGCCGTAGCGATGCGTTTGCTGAACAGCAGCAGCCGCGACTTAGCTGTTATTCACTCAAAGACGCACAGCAAAGTGTTGCCGCCTTGCCTGCTGATAGCCACGCGCTGGTATTGACGCATAACCACGACGAAGACTATGCGCTGATCAAAGCGCTGATCGAGCGCGATGACATCGCATCGATTGGGCTGATTGGTTCTGACAGCAAATGGGCAAGCTTTGAAGGACGCCTTAAGCGCGATGGTTACTCCGCCGGGCAAATTGCGCGTGTGCGATGCCCCATCGGTCGCATCCACGCCACTAAGCTGAGTAATAAAACGCCCTATGCGATTGCTTTAACGGTGGTGGCTGAACTGCTTTGGCTAACGGACACGCCCTCTTTTCAAGAAAACCGCGGCCTTGACTCCCAGGCAGTGCGGACGCTAATGACCGACTCTCCGACGACCCCGAGTTAATATGAATTCTTCTGCTGATACGTTTATTCGTGCCGAATTGATTAGTTTTGCCCGCGACCCTGGCGATGGCAATACGCCCGAACCAGGCAGCTTAGAGCATTACGGCGACGGGCTGCTCTGGTTGAAAGGCCAGCATATTCATGCCGTCGGCCATTTCGCTGAGCTCTCATCTTCGCTACCCAAAGGAGCTGACGTTGTCGACTATCGTGACAAGCTGATTATGCCGGGGTTTATCGATACCCACGTGCACTATGTCCAGCTGGATATCATGGCTTCTTATGGCCGCCAACTGCTTGACTGGCTAAACGACTACACCTTTCCTGAAGAGTGTCGCTTTGCTAATCATGCCCATGCTGAAGCGCTGTCTAACGCTTTTTTGGATGAAATGCTACGTGCGGGCACTACCACTGCCCAGGTATTCGGCTCTAGCCACCCTGGCTCCGTAGATGCATTTTTCACCGCCTGCCAAAAACGCCAGCTGCGCATGCTGGTGGGTAAGGTATTGATGGATCGTAATGCGCCGGAGGCGCTGCTGGACGGTGCATCAGGCATTGCTGAAAGCGAGCGACTGATTGAGGATTGGCACGGCAATGGCCGCCTGGGCTATAGCGTCACACCGCGCTTTGCGCCGACTTCAACTAAAACGCAAATGGACGCTGCCGGCGCTCTCTTACGTAATGATCCTAGCCTTTGGTTACAGACCCACTTGGCTGAAAACAGCGGTGAGTTAGATTGGGTAGCCGAGCTGTTTCCAGGCAGTCGCGATTATTTGGCCGTTTATGAGGAGGCAGGCTTAGTCGGCCCCCGTAGCACCTTCGCCCATGGCATTCATCTCGATAACGGCATGCGCAAACGCCTGGCGGATCGAGGCGCCAATATTGCCTTTTGCCCCAGCTCCAATCTTTTTCTGGGTAGCGGGTTATTCGACCGGGAAGCAGCCAAGCAAACGGGCATGGCATATACGTTTGCTAGCGATATCGGCGCAGGCACTGATTTATCGGGATTTGGAACGCTTAAAGCAGCCTATCAAGTGGGTCAATTAGGCGGTCAACCCCTTACCGCATGGCAGGGGTTTTATGGCTTAACCATGGGGAATGCCAAGGCTCTTTCGCTGGATAGCCACATCGGTCAACTCGCTCCAACCCTTGAGGCTGACTTTGTGGTGATTGACACCCAGGCAACATCGCTACTCTCTCGACGAATCAATCATTGCACCACGCTTGGTGAGCGGCTGTTTGCGCTAATGATGCTGGCTGACGACCGCGCTATTTATGAAACCTGGGCGGGTGGCATTTGCCAACACCGCAGGGGTAAAGCCTAAACATTGCGGCTAGCTTCATAGCCCCACCTTGGGGGGAGCTCTAGCTCGCGACCGATGGCTACCAGCTTAGTAAATGCACCGTGGGAGGGCGCTTCAGCGCGCGATTGTTTAGGCTGTCAGCCTAATAAAACCGGGATGCCTTCGGCACCCTTCGCGCGCTGAAGCGCCCTCCTACAACTAGCACTGAGTCTTGTGACTTTGATTTGGGCCGGTAGACCACTTTTGCTTTGCCCATAAAAAAAACCCCCAAGGCATTAGCCCTGGGGGATTCTTGATATAAGTGCCTGACTATGAGCCGGTCGGCGCTCCGGGACTTTACTCGTCTCGTCCTGAAACTCGCCCTTCGGGCCCGCTAAAGCGGTTCCCGTTTGTTCCCGACAAACGGGTTCATGAGGAGACCCCTTGTTTTTCTTTCGCGCAAACAAAAAACCCAGCCGATGGGCTGGGTTCTTCGTTAAATAAGTGCCTGACGATGACCTACTCTCGCATGGGGAGACCCCACACTACCATCGGCGCTAAGCGGTTTCACTTCTGAGTTCGGCAAGGGATCAGGTGGTTCACGCATGCTATGGTCGTCAGGCGTAACGGGTAATGTACATCATGCTGACTGTTTTTAACTAAATTGTGCTCGTCTCATTGCCTGCCGCCCTGGCAGTCTGTTGCCTGGGCCACACGCTGCGTATCCGGTATTCATTCACGTCATCATCACGACCAGACCCCTTGGGTGTTATAGGGTCAAGCCTCACGGGCCATTAGTACACGTTAGCTCAACGCCTTGCAGCGCTTCCACACCGTGCCTATCAACCAGCTGGTCTCGCTGGGCCCTTCAGGAGGCTCTAGGCCTCAGGGATGTCTCATCTTGAAGGGGGCTTCCCGCTTAGATGCTTTCAGCGGTTATCCCGTCCGACCATAGCTACCCGGCAATGCCACTGGCGTGACAACCGGAACACCAGAGGGTCGTCCACTCCGGTCCTCTCGTACTAGGAGCAGCCCTTCTCAAACATCCAACGCCCACGGCAGATAGGGACCGAACTGTCTCACGACGTTCTAAACCCAGCTCGCGTACCACTTTAAATGGCGAACAGCCATACCCTTGGGACCGACTTCAGCCCCAGGATGTGATGAGCCGACATCGAGGTGCCAAACACCGCCGTCGATGTGAACTCTTGGGCGGTATCAGCCTGTTATCCCCGGAGTACCTTTTATCCGTTGAGCGATGGCCCTTCCATACAGAACCACCGGATCACTAGAACCTGCTTTCGCACCTGCTCGACGTGTCTGTCTCGCAGTCAAGCACCCTTATGCTCTTGCACTCAATGCACGATGTCCGACCGTGCTGAGGGTACCTTCGTGCTCCTCCGTTACTCTTTAGGAGGAGACCGCCCCAGTCAAACTACCCACCACACACTGTCCTCGATCCGGATAACGGACCTGAGTGAGAACGCCAATGATGCCAGGCTGGTATTTCAAGGTTGGCTCCGCCCGAACTGGCGTCCGAGTTTCAAAGCCTCCCAGCTATCCTACACAGGCAACATCAGCGTCCAGTGTGAAGCTATAGTAAAGGTTCACGGGGTCTTTCCGTCTAGCCGCGGGTACACCGCATCTTCACGGCGATTTCAATTTCACTGAGTCTCGGGTGGAGACAGCGTGGCCATCATTACGCCATTCGTGCAGGTCGGAACTTACCCGACAAGGAATTTCGCTACCTTAGGACCGTTATAGTTACGGCCGCCGTTTACCGGGGCTTCAATCAAGAGCTTCGCCTTGCGGCTAACACCATCATTTAACCTTCCGGCACCGGGCAGGCGTCACACCCTATACGTCCGCTTGCGCGTTAGCAGAGTGCTGTGTTTTTAATAAACAGTTGCAGCCACCTGGTATCTTCGACCGGTTCGGGCTTAGAGAGCAAGTCTCATCACCCTACGCCGGCGTGCCTTCTCCCGAAGTTACGGCACCATTTTGCCTAGTTCCTTCACCCGAGTTCTCTCAAGCGCCTTGGGATTCTCACCCTGACCACCTGTGTCGGTTTGGGGTACGGTCGCACATGATCTGAAGCTTAGAGGCTTTTCCTGGAAGCGTGGCATCAGTGACTTCCTGACCGTGGTCAGTTCATCTCGTGTCTCGGCCTTGAAGGATCCCGGATTTACCTAAGATTCAAGCCTACTCACTTTCACCAGGACAACCAACGCCTGGCTCACCTAGCCTTCTTCGTCCCCCCATCGCAACCATGTCCGGTACGGGAATATTGACCCGTTTCCCATCGACTACGCCTTTCGGCCTCGCCTTAGGGGCCGACTCACTCTGCTCCGATTAGCGTCGAACAGAAACCCTTGGTCTTCCGGCGAGGGAGTTTTTCACTCCCTTTATCGTTACTCATGTCAGCATTCGCACTCGTGATACCTCCAGCGAACTTCTCAATTCACCTTCATTGGCTTACACGACGCTCCTCTACCGCTCATTCCTAAGAATGAACCCGTAGCTTCGGTACCTGGTTTAGCCCCGTTACATCTTCCGCGCAGGCCGACTCGACTAGTGAGCTATTACGCTTTCTTTAAAGGATGGCTGCTTCTAAGCCAACCTCCTAGCTGTCTGAGCCTTCCCACATCGTTTCCCACTTAACCAGGATTTCGGGACCTTAGCTGACGGTCTGGGTTGTTTCCCTTTTCACGACGGACGTTAGCACCCGCCGTGTGTCTCCCACGCTCTACTCACCGGTATTCGGAGTTTGCCTCGGGTTGGTAAGTCGGGATGACCCCCTAGCCGAAACAGTGCTCTACCCCCGGCGGTAATACGTGAGGCGCTACCTAAATAGCTTTCGAGGAGAACCAGCTATCTCCGAGCTTGATTAGCCTTTCACTCCGATCCACAAGTCATCCAAATCTTTTTCAACAGATCCTGGTTCGGGCCTCCAGTTGATGTTACTCAACCTTCACCCTGCTCATGGATAGATCGCTCGGTTTCGGGTCTATATCCAGCGACTGTGTCGCCCAGTTAAGACTCGGTTTCCCTACGGCTCCCCTATACGGTTAACCTCGCCACTGAATATAAGTCGCTGACCCATTATACAAAAGGTACGCAGTCACAGAACAAGTCTGCTCCTACTGCTTGTACGCACACGGTTTCAGGATCTATTTCACTCCCCTCTCCGGGGTTCTTTTCGCCTTTCCCTCACGGTACTGGTTCACTATCGGTCAGTCAGGAGTATTTAGCCTTGGAGGATGGTCCCCCCGTCTTCAGTCAAGGTTTCTCGTGCCCCGACCTACTCGATTTCACATGATCAGATTTTCGACTACGGGGCTATCACCCGCTACGGCCAGACTTCCCAATCTGTTCGCCTAATCATTCACATGCTTAAGGGCTGGTCCCCGTTCGCTCGCCGCTACTAGGGGAATCTCGGTTGATTTCTTTTCCTCAGGGTACTTAGATGTTTCAGTTCCCCTGGTTCGCCTCTTACACCTATGTATTCAGTGTAAGATACTGACCTTATGGCCAGTGGGTTTCCCCATTCAGAAATGTCCGGGTCACAGGTTGTTGCCACCTCACCGAACCTTATCGCAGGCTACCACGTCTTTCATCGCCTCTGACTGCCTAGGCATCCACCGTGTGCGCTTAATTGCTTGACCCTATAACCCGAAGGAGTCTGGGGTTCGCAATAATCACGTTTCATTTTGCCGGATACGCTGACGCGTATCACAATTTAAGAAGCACTTCTTGCGAAGTGTTCTTGTCAGCATGATATACATTGTTAAAGAGCAGCTGTTCAATGAACAGTGATAAAACGGTGCTATAACCACAGCACGCGACTTATCAATGGTCACGAAACATTCACAAACGGTATTGAAGGTTAAACAGGGTAGTAACGTAATGGTGGAGCCAAGCGGGATCGAACCGCTGACCTCCTGCGTGCAAGGCAGGCGCTCTCCCAGCTGAGCTATGGCCCCATTAACACACAACTTTTCCGGGTAATTTTATTCAGAACAAGGCATTTTATGGCGAAGCATAGCCTGCTATGCGAGTCATAAAATAACGCAGTGCTGGATAAAATTTGGTGGGTCTGGGCAGACTTGAACTGCCGACCTCACCCTTATCAGGGGTGCGCTCTAACCAACTGAGCTACAGACCCGGCTATTCAGTTGTTACAGGCTCTGATGCCTTTGTAACAACTAAACTAACTACCGTTTGCTCTATTGCTTGATCAGGTAATTCATTGTGGACGCTTACCGACTGTGACGCATCGTTTAAGGAGGTGATCCAGCCGCAGGTTCCCCTACGGCTACCTTGTTACGACTTCACCCCAGTCATGAACCACACCGTGGTGATCGCCCTCTTGCGTTAGGCTAACCACTTCTGGTGCAGTCCACTCCCATGGTGTGACGGGCGGTGTGTACAAGGCCCGGGAACGTATTCACCGTGACATTCTGATTCACGATTACTAGCGATTCCGACTTCACGGAGTCGAGTTGCAGACTCCGATCCGGACTGAGACCGGCTTTAAGGGATTCGCTGACTCTCGCGAGCTCGCAGCCCTTTGTACCGGCCATTGTAGCACGTGTGTAGCCCTACCCGTAAGGGCCATGATGACTTGACGTCGTCCCCACCTTCCTCCGGTTTGTCACCGGCAGTCTCCTTAGAGTTCCCGACATTACTCGCTGGCAAATAAGGACAAGGGTTGCGCTCGTTACGGGACTTAACCCAACATTTCACAACACGAGCTGACGACAGCCATGCAGCACCTGTCTTACAGTTCCCGAAGGCACACCAGAATCTCTTCCGGCTTCTGTAGATGTCAAGGGTAGGTAAGGTTCTTCGCGTTGCATCGAATTAAACCACATGCTCCACCGCTTGTGCGGGCCCCCGTCAATTCATTTGAGTTTTAACCTTGCGGCCGTACTCCCCAGGCGGTCGACTTATCGCGTTAACTTCGCCACAAAGTGCTCTAGGCACCCAACGGCTGGTCGACATCGTTTACGGCGTGGACTACCAGGGTATCTAATCCTGTTTGCTACCCACGCTTTCGCACCTCAGTGTCAGTGTCAGTCCAGAAGGCCGCCTTCGCCACTGGTATTCCTCCCGATCTCTACGCATTTCACCGCTACACCGGGAATTCTACCTTCCTCTCCTGCACTCTAGCCTGACAGTTCCGGATGCCGTTCCCAGGTTGAGCCCGGGGCTTTCACAACCGGCTTATCAAGCCACCTACGCGCGCTTTACGCCCAGTAATTCCGATTAACGCTTGCACCCTCCGTATTACCGCGGCTGCTGGCACGGAGTTAGCCGGTGCTTCTTCTGCGAGTGATGTCTTTCCTAATGGGTATTAACCACTAGGCGTTCTTCCTCGCTGAAAGTGCTTTACAACCCGAGGGCCTTCTTCACACACGCGGCATGGCTGGATCAGGGTTCCCCCCATTGTCCAATATTCCCCACTGCTGCCTCCCGTAGGAGTTCGGGCCGTGTCTCAGTCCCGATGTGGCTGATCATCCTCTCAGACCAGCTACGGATCGTTGCCTTGGTGAGCCATTACCTCACCAACTAGCTAATCCGACATAGGCTCATCCAATAGCGGGAGCCAAAGCCCCCTTTCTCCCGTAGGACGTATGCGGTATTAGCCTGGGTTTCCCCAGGTTATCCCCCACTACCGGGCAGATTCCTATGCATTACTCACCCGTCCGCCGCTCGTCAGCATCTAGCAAGCTAGATCTGTTACCGCTCGACTTGCATGTGTTAGGCCTGCCGCCAGCGTTCAATCTGAGCCATGATCAAACTCTTCAGTTTAAGATCTATGCGGTTCTTACCCGCCACTCGAAAGTGACAGAAGCGAACCAAACTTGGCTCAAGGTTCAAACGAATTCATTCAAAACAGATCCCAAAGGACGAATCCTTTAAAACCTTATTGCTTGAGTCGCTTGCCTTGATATTTGGTGATTTGCCACCAACATCAGCAAGCGCCCACATGAATTACCTGATCAAATTGTTAAAGAGCTAGTCGATGAGGCCGTGCCCCGTTGACGTGTGCGTATACTACCCGATTTACCGACAGGGTCAACAGTGATTTCAACATTTATTATTAAAAGTCGTTAAAGATTAGGGCTTACCTGAAACCCGCCGCAAAGCAGCGCAAGTATTGATCTAGGACAAAACGACTACCGCCCTCTCCCCTACGCTTATAGATAGAGGATGTTGAGGTTCATCCTTTCAAAACCGAAACGTCGATTATAAAAGCAAGGGAGAATAACCATGACCATAAAAGCCACTTTACTACCGGCACTGGCTGCTAGCAGCTTTCTCGTTGCAAGCGTAGCTCTGGCTGACGATGGCTTGGAAAATTACCGCCAACGCTTCGAGGCACTGCCTTACCTTCCGCCAATCCCCGCGAACAACTCATTAACAGCGGAGAAGGTCGAACTGGGCAATATGCTTTTCTTCGAGCCACGCATCTCTTCGAGTGGTGTTATTAGCTGCGCCACCTGCCACAACCCCGCGCTTGGTTGGGCTGACCGAATTCCTCGCGCTGTCGGCCACGATGGGCAGGTCGGAGAACGAAATACCCCCACCGTGCTGAACAGTGGCTTTTTAGGATCACAATTTTGGGATGGCCGAGAGCCTGATTTAGAAGGCCAAGCACTAGGTCCTATCGAAGCACCTGTGGAAATGGCGATGGATCTGGAAATGGCCCTGGAGCGGCTGGTGGGATTCGAGCTCTATCAGGAAAAATTCAGCGCCGCCTATCCTGACCAAGAAGAACCTATCACCGATGATAATTTGGCTCATGCGCTGGCAGCTTTCCAACGTACGCTCAATACACCCAATTCCCCTTTTGATCGTTACCTACATGGCGATTTGGAGGCGATTAACCAGCAAGCCAAAGACGGCATGGTGGCCTTTGTAGATAACGGTTGTATTGCATGCCACCGCGGCCCTGCTTTAACCGATAGCCAATTTCATGCGATTCAGGTACCAGGCTCAACCGATTTGGGTCGTTATGTCGTGACTGAAGAGGAGAGCGACAAGTACCGTTTCAGAACGCCCACACTGCGTAATGTGGCGGTGACCTACCCGTATATGAATAACGGTGCGACTGAAACACTGGAAGAGGCGGTTGCGATAATGGGCCAAGAGATGCTTGGCCGGGAGTTTGATGATGACACCATTAGTGATATTACCGCGTTCCTTCATACACTAACCGGTGAAATGCCTGATTTTGACGTACCGGCGCTACCCTGAGCTACTGTTCCAAACCGACACGCAAACTATCGCCCTAGCAAAAGCAGCCGCCTGGTCATTGCGACCAGGCGGTGAAACGTTACACTGCCACTAAGCGCGCCAGCAGATCTTCACGGCGCTGCGGGGTCACAAAAGCTTCTTCAATAGCGTTACGGGTTAGCTGACGAAATACCGCTTCGTCCCAACCAAACGCATCGGCGCAAGCAATGTGATTGGTCAACATACCGCCACCAAAATAGGCGGGGTCATCCGAGCTAATGGTTACTTTGAGCCCTTCAGCTAAAAGCTTGGGCAGGGGATGATCACGCAGATCCTCGACTACCTTTAAGCTCACGTTTGAAAGCGGGCAAACCGTTAGAACAATCTGTTCACTGCGCAAACGCTCAACTACTTCATCACTTTCCAAACAGCGCACCCCATGATCAATGCGCTGAACATCAAGTACATCCAAGGCTTCTTTAATATACTCTGCGGGCCCTTCCTCCCCCGCATGCGCCACGCGCACAAGTCCAAGCTGCTTGGCACGCTTAAACACCTCCGCAAATTTTACCGGTGGATTATTCTGTTCAGCACTATCCAGACCGATAGCATCCAGCATTTTCCAATAGGGAGCGGCTTGTTCGAGTACATGCAACGCCTCATCTGCGGGACGGTCGCGTAGAAAAGCTATAATCATGCCGATAGAGAGATCGAGGTTCTCCTCTGCCTCTTGCTTAGCTTTTAATAGTCCAGCCATGACCACTTCAAGCGGCACGCCACGCTGTAGATGCGCCTGGGGATCAAAGTGCATGTCGATATGCACAACGCCCTCTCCTCGCGCGCGCTTGAAATAATCCATCGCCAGGTCGTAAAAGTCTTCCTCGTTACGCAGCACGCTCATGCCCTGAAAATAGAGATTCAGGAATCCCTGCAGATCGTTGAAGTGATAAGCATCTTTGGCTTCCTGAGCTGTCGTATAGGGCAGCTCAATTCCATTGCGCTGCGCTAGTGCAAACATTAACTCTGGTTCCAGCGAGCCTTCGATATGCAAATGGAGCTCTACTTTAGGAAGATTGCGTAAAAAATCGTGCATGGAGGGCTCCTAGCTGTCTTATCAATGAATCCATATCGCTCATTATCGATTATTTAAGCGGGCATTGGCTAAGTTTACCGGCATCTAGATGCCAGTGGTACTCGACCCCAGGCAATGGGTTCAGCGAACTAACTTGATGGACAAAGAGTATAACCGTTCGATTCATTAGCCATTGATCCAGGGAAACCGCGAGGAGTTTTGCCGTCGCCGTATCAACACCTGCAAATGGCTCGTCAAGGATCACCACTTGAGGGCTGCGAAGCATTAGCCGTGCTAATGCCAGGCGCCGACCTTGGCCGCCCGATAGCTGCTGGCCTTTTTCGCCCACCGCTGTGGCTAAGCCTTGCGGCAGTTGCTCAACCCAACTATCCAATGCAACGGCCCTCAATACCTCCCAAAGCTTGTCATCGCTTGCGGTGGGGTTGGCAATACGCAGGTTCTCAGCAATAGAGGCATCAAATAAATCCACCTGCTGAGTAAGCATGGCAAAATGGCTAGCACGGATTTCAGCCGAGAGCTGCCACGCTGGCACGCCGCCTACCATTGCCTCGCCCTGAGTCGCTGTTAAGCGCCCCATCAACACACTGGCTAAAGACGATTTCCCCGCACCAGAGTTGCCGGTAATCACTGCTCGCTTTCCAGCGGGAAGATGAAGGTCAATACACCTTAGCGCGGGCTCTAATGTTTGCGCATAGCGCAGGGAGAGCTGATTAACCTGAATGTTTAGGCCAACGTCTTTAGGTAGCGAAACGGCAGGGGCAGCCGAAGATGAATCATGGGTTAACTCATTTAACCGACGCGCCGCTGCATAGCTAGCGCCCAGCTTGATAAAGCTAGCAGGTAGCGTAATAAATGCCTCGTTCGCTCCCAGCGCTATCAATGCTGCCATCACCAAAATAGGCCCCGTCACCAACTGCTGGCTAAATATCAGGCTAGCGAACCATACGACTGCCACGACCATTAACCCGCTGATGACACTCACCAGGCAGTTGATTAGCGCTGCCTTACGCCCCAAGCGGCGCTGGTTGTTGAACGCTTGCTGCTCTTGAGTCGCGATCATCGTCCGGTGCCACCGGTTCGTTTGATAGCTCATCAATTCAGCCGAGGCCTGAACTTGATCGACCACTAAGCGGCGCAGCGACTGTTGATCAACCACCTGCTGATAGCTATGCGAAAATCCCCAGGCGGCAGCTAGCAGGGTCGCTACTAGCCAGAGCAAGCCCAGCGTCAGCGCCATCAGAACGGCGACCCCGGGCAACCAAATAGCTACAAAAAGCGACACAGCCACCACGCTAAGCAGCGCCACCAACGGCGGCACCAAGAGTCGGAGATAAAAATTATCCAGGGTATCGATATCCGCCGTTAAACGGCTCAGCCAGTCGCTGGCACGCTCACCGTGCAAGCGACTGTCGTCAAGGCGGGTTAAATAGCCAAATACCCGATAACGCAAGTCGGCAAGCAGCGTTAACACCGTATTATGGTTATACAGACGCTCGACATAGCGCGCCACGGTACGCGCCAAAGCGAAAAAGCGAATGCCGCCACCGGGAACATAAACATCGAGCCGCGCAGGAATACCCTGGGCCAGGGCGATACCGGTCAGAGCACTGGCGGTAATAAACCAACCCGACAACCCCAGCAGCGCAAGCCCCGCTATCAGGGTGACCCACACCAGCAAAGCGCCCACTAAAAAGCGTTTTCGCCGCCGCACTAAAAGCAGCAGCCAAGGACGAAATTCGCTGTAAATAGCCATCATGAGGCCACCTCTACAAGTTCACCCTGCTCAAAAGCCAGATGGCGTTGGGCAACGGCGATCACGGCCGGATGATGGGTCGCTATGACCAGGGTGCGCCCCTCTTGGGCAAGCTCAAGCAAAGCAGCCATAACGAACTGTTCTGTCTCTTGGTCTAAACTTGCCGTAGGTTCATCTAACAGCACCAACGGTGCATTGCTAAGGTAAACTCGCGCAAGTGCAAGGCGCTGGGCTTGGCCACCCGACAACCCGACTCCACGCTCGCCGATTAACGTATCCATACCCTCTGGCAGCTGAGTTAACAGCGGCCCAAAACCGGCACGATGCAGGGCGACGAGCATTTCTTCGCGGGAAGCTTCAGGTGCTGCCAAGCGCAGATTATCGATCAGACTGCCGTGCAAGAGACTGGGCTGCTGGTCAAGCCAGGCGTAGTGGTTATTCTCTTGCCGCAGATACTCGCCAGCGCTGGGGGCGATAAAGCCGGCGAGCAGTGCCAGCAGCGTTGACTTGCCGCTACCGGAAGCACCGCTAAGCGCTACTACTTCACCCCGCTGAATGGTGAGATCGATTGGGCCTATCACTTGCCCACGGCTAGGGTAAGCAACGCATGCAGCCGTTAATTCTATAGCCGACTTCTCTGATAGCGGCGCCCTGTGTCGAAGCCCACACACCAAACCTGGTTGATTGAGAATATTCACCACACTCTCGGCGGCACCCAGTGCCGCCGCGCGATCATGATAATGCTGAGAAAGCGTGCGCAGAGGCTGGAAAAATTCGGGGGCGAGAAGTAGCACCGCTAAACCCGAAAAAAGCGTCAACGATGTTGACGGCCCGTACTCGATGTAGCCCAGCAGGCCGAAACCGACATACATAGCCACGACCGCAATCGCTACCGAGGAAAAAAACTCCAGCACCGCTGATGAAAGAAAAGCCAACCGCAGAGTACGCATGCTAAGACGCCGATACTCATCGGTGGCATACCAAACATCCTGCTGCGCGGCAGACGTACGGCCAAAGAGCTGCAGTGTGGTCATGCCGCGCACGCGGTCAATAAAATGCGCTGACAATCGCGATACTGCAACAAACTGGTCGCGATTAAGGCGCTCAGCCCCCATGCCGACTAATGCCATAAACAGCGGAATTAACGGAGCAGAAAGGAGCAGAAAAACAGCCACAAAGTAATCTAGCCAACCCGCCACCACCAGTATCAACAGCGGCAAGCAAAGCGTAATCCGTAACTGGGGATAAAAACGCGCGAAATAGCCTTCCAGCGCATCGATATGCTCGACCACTTGGTTAGCTAGGGAGCCGCTGTGCTCGCTGGTTAGCCAAACCGGGCCTAGAGCGGACAGTTTATCCAACAGCTGAGCTCTGGCACGCTGTCGAATTCGCAGGCTCGCTTCCAGGCTCAGTGTTTCATGCCCCCACTGAAAAGCAGCGCGTAACAGCACACTGCCCACCAGCAGGGAAAATATCGGTAATAGAGAAAAGGGTGATCGCTGATGCACCACTAGCTGATCAATAAGCCACGCAAGGCCCACCACCACGACTATCGTTTGACTACCTGCCAACACGCCGCAAAGCGCTGATCCAAGCAGGCGTTTTCGCTCCCCCTTAGCCAACGCTTGAAGCCAACTGCGCGGCGCAAGAGAAAGCGTTTCTTCAGTGACCATGGATCAGTGGTATCCCTCACCTACACGCACTTTGCCGCGGAACACCCAATAGGTCCATGCGGTATAGGTCAATATAATCGGGATAACGAATACCATACCTACCAGCAGGAACAGCTGCGACTCCGGCGAGGAAGCCGCATCCCACAGCGTATAGTCCGGTGGCACGATAACCGGCCATTTACTGACGATCAGTCCTAAATAGGTGAAGACATAAATGCCGATAGTGGCCAGGAAAGGCACCCCTTCACGCCGTTTTTGCACCGAACGAAAAACCACAAAAGCACAAGCCAAGGCAGCAAATGGAAAAACCCAAATTAGTTGAATATTGCCGAACCAGCGCTCCCAGACCAGAGGATTCACAAACGGCGTCCAGAGACTAATCACGGCGAAAACAAACAGTACCAGCGCCAGCAGCAGCGGAGTGATTTTATAAGCCCAGTCCTGTACATGTCCTTCTGATTTCAGTATCAGCCAAGTCGCCCCTAACAGCGCATAACCTGCCATCAAGCCAAGCCCCGTTAGCACAGAGAAAGGCGTTAGCCAGTCAAAGGCGCCGCCCACATAGGCAAAATCTTCAACCGGAAAACCCTGGATATAGGCCCCTACCACGGCACCTTGCGCAAAGGCGGCAACCGCCGACCCCCAGCAAAAAGCGCGGTTCCACCAGCGCCTGTTACGGCGTGACTTGAAACGAAATTCAAAGGCAACGCCACGGAATATCAAGCCTGCCAACATTAAGAAAACGCCGATGTAAAGTGCAGGCAAAAACACCGAATAAACCAGCGGGAAGGCGCCTAATAGTCCGGCCCCGCCGAGCACTAGCCATGTTTCATTGCCATCCCATATTGGCGCCACCGAATTCATCATCACATCCCGGGCATCTTCATCGGGAGCAAAGGGGTAGAGAATACCTAGCCCCAAATCAAATCCGTCCATCAGCACATACATCATGATGCCGAAACCAATAATGAAGGCCCAAACTAACGTTAGATCAAACATTTCCATGTCTAGCTCCTCACCGGGTCAACGTCATCGTCAAAAGGTGTATGTGCCGCCGACATAGGCCGCATTGGGCGTTTGAAGTTTTCGTCGGTGGTATCGCGCTCCTCTTCCGGTAGCATGCCGTTGCGAACCACTCGCGTGAGGTAGTAAATGCCCGCGTAAAACACCACACCGTAAACCAAGGCATAGCCAATCAGCGTAAACAGGGCCATAGGGCCAGTGAGTGAAGGCGTCAACCCCTCGGCATGGGTCATCATGCCGTAAACCAACCAAGGCGAACGGCCTGACTCAGTGACGATCCAGCCCGCCAAAACAGCAATAAACGGCATGGGAATCATAGCCGTCAGGCCTTTTAAGAATAGCCGCTTGTCATAGATGCGCCCTTTGCGGCGCAACACCAGCCCCGTCAGCGCCACCGCAATCATTAGCAGACCAATGCCCACCATGACGCGAAAGCCCCAGAAGACGATCAGCACTGGCGGCTGCTCTTCAGGCGCCGCTTCACTAATCCCCGGAACCTCCCCATCAACAGAGTGGGTCAAGATGATGCTGGCCAGGTTTGGGATACCCAGCTCAAAGTGGTTGGTTTGCGCTTCCTGGTCAGGGATGGCAAACAGCAGCAGCGGCACATTGCCGGAGGTCTCCCAGTGCCCTTCCATGGCAGCCACTTTAGTCGGCTGGTGCTCTAGGGTGTTTATGCCATGGAAATCGCCGATGACTGCCTGAGTCGGCGCCAAAAAAAGCAGCAGCCATAGGCACATAGAGAGCGCGCGGCGATTCGCCTCCGGATCTCGATCGCGCAACAGAAACCAAGCGCTCACCCCAGCGACAACAAAGCCCCCGGTCAAAAACGAGGCAACGGCCATATGCATAAAGCGGTAAGGGAACGACGGATTAAAGATCGCCTCGCTCCAGGAGGTCACGTGAAAGCGGAAGTCAACCAGCTCTACGCCCGCAGGGGTATGCAACCAGCTGTTAGCGGATAGAATCCAGAAAGAAGAAATAAAGGTGCCCACCGCCACCATAATGGCAGCAAATAAATGAACCCCTTGAGGCACCTTACCGCGGCCGAATAGTAGCACGCCCAAGAAAGCTGCCTCTAAGAAGAACGCAGTGACGACCTCATAGCTGAGCATGGGGCCGAGGAAATTCGAAGAGGCCTGGGAAAAATTGCTCCAGTTAGTGCCAAACTGGAACGACATAACGATACCCGACACCACCCCCATCCCAAAGACAACGGCAAACACCTTTGTCCAGAATAGTGAGAGGCGATCCCATGCAGGGTTCTTCGTTGTGAAGAATAGACCATGGAGCAGCGCAATATAGGACGCTAGACCAATCGTAAATACGGGGAAGATAGCGTGAAACGACACGACGAATGCAAATTGCAGTCGCGATAACACCAGCGGATCAAGTTCCATTTCACTCTCCTAAGACCTGAATCGGTATCCCATGGATGGGTTAACACAAGCTTAGTTGAGCCTTCATGGCACGACACTTTTAGTTATAAGCACTAAGCTTATTTCTTTACGCTAGTTTTACAGTATTTTTCTTGCGCTGCTTTTCCTGCGTCACTCTGCTTCACGCAGCTTCGCATCTGCCACTAGCGCCCCTCTTGGACAACCATTGTATTATAGTCGCTGGATGTCCAAGATGAGTCGCATTGACGCACCAATCACCCTTGCGGTGCGGTATGACAAACTCGGCACTATCGCGACATGATGACGACGCTGACCATATAGCCGGTGTACGCGATAAACAGCGCTAGCAGAATCCCCCCTTCTAAGCGATTAATGCGGCGCGGGCGACCTCGCCAAGAAAACGCAAACAGGATCATCAGCAGCGTCATACCGGTCATCACGCTCCAGTCGCGCACCAGTACCTCTCTACCCGCTTCAATTGGCGCAATGACACCCGCAAGGCCGACCACCGCCAAGCTGTTAAACAGGTTAGACCCGACCACGTTGCCCAGCACCATATCGTGCTCTTTTCGACGCAGGGCAGTAATCGAGGAGGCAAGCTCAGGCAGTGACGTCCCAATGGCCACTACGGTCAAACCAATAATCAAATCACTCACACCAAAGCGCAGTGCAATTTCAACAGCACCCCATACCAGCAGCCGAGAACTAGCGATGAGCAGCACCAGTCCCACCAGCGTCCACATGATGGCTTTACCCCGGGACATCGGCTTGCTATCAAGAGTTTCAGCGACCTCAGACACCAGCGCATCGTCTGGCTGATTGCGAGAACGCAGAATGCTCGCAACAATAAAGACAACCAGCGCTAACAACAGGCCCACAGCCTCCCAGCGCGCCACGAATCCGTCCAGCAGCATTAGGCCCGTTGCTAGCATGACCAGCATCAATATCGGCATCTCTTTACGGATAACGCTAGAGTGCACTGATAGGGGGGCAACAAGGGCTACCAAGCCGAGGATTAAACCGATATTGGCAATATTCGAGCCGTAGGCATTCCCCACCGCCAAACCTGGATTTCCGTCCATCGCCGCTAGTACTGACACCATCATTTCCGGCGCCGAAGTACCAAACCCAATTACCAGCATACCGATCAGTAGGGGCGACAAGCCTAGCCAACGTGACGTCGCCGCAGCGCCGTCAATAAACTTCTCGGCGCTCCAAACCAGTAAGATCAATCCAACTACAACCGCTAATGTGGGAAGCAACATTTCATTTCCTTCATGACATAATGATCGGCGATGTTTGTAGGTCGTGTTCCTGAGCAAAACTTCATGGCGACGGTAGTAAGATGCTATGACTAGCAATGCCTGCCACTATATTGCGACACTAGCACGCAAACCCGACGCAGAAGTACGCGGCCAATCAGGCTGAATTTAACTGTTCGCCATTGCGCCGCAGCATCGTTGTCTAAACTAACCCATTGGTCAAGCGGCTAGACTACGTTTTTAAACATTATTTCAGTGACATAGACTTGCTAAAATGCGTGTTTGACAGCCTAATCCGCCACATCCTAGTAGTTTTGCTAGGAGTTCGCACTGAGAGTTTTGGTTTTTGCGTCCACAAAAATTGATTAAGCGCCGTCCACTGCCCGTCAACGCCCCCCTTGTTGACAGCCTGCCGCCTGAGGCCAGAACTCAGCGTCGCCGTTTGCGTGCCTGCCACGAATGCGACTGGGTATCGGCTCTGCCGCCATTGAATTCTGGCGAGAAAGCAAGCTGTCCACGCTGCTCACACGTTTTGGTTAAACGCCATCGCTACCCCGCTCAGCGCAGTATGGCCCTAGCCATCGCCTCGCTTGTCGCCCTAATGCTGGCAGTGTCGTTTCCGTTCATTAGCTTTACGGTCAGCGGAGTCAGCAACCGCATCGAGCTAACCCAGACCGCCACCACACTGATTGGCTTTCACCAGCCCGTGGTGGCTATCGCCGTCATTATGACCATAGTGGTGCTGCCCGCCGTGTACTTACTCGGCGTTGTCTGGCTTCAATTTGGACTACTTCGCGATCGCCCCCTGCCGTTTAGTCGCGATATCGCACGCTCACTGGCGCATTTAACGCCGTGGATGATGGCCGATGTCTTTATTATTGGCGCCTTGGTGAGCCTGATAAAAATAGCCGGTCTGGCTGAGGTGGCAATAGGGATCTCCTTCTGGGCGTTTTGTGCATTTGCGCTGCTGCTGCTGATGACAAGTCAGTCCCTGGATGCCGATTGGATGTGGTTCTCACTTGAGGGAGAACCACTGGCGCCCGAAGGCACCCGTACAGGACTCCCTGCTGGCGAACAAGGGCTAACCGGCTGCCCAACCTGCGGACTGATTAACCGCCTATCGCCCCAGGGTCGTGGACACTGTATTCGCTGCCATGAAAAGCTTCATCAGCGTCTTCCTAACAGCTTGCAGCGCACTTGGGCTCTGCTGGGTGCCTCTGCCATTATGTATATTCCAGCCAATGTCTACCCCATTATGACCACGACCAGCCTAGGCAACTCCTCACCTTCGACGATTATTGGCGGTGTCGTGCAATTGATTCAGATGGGCTCGTGGCCGATTGCTGCGGTTATCTTTATTGCCAGTGTTATCGTACCGGTGGGCAAACTAGTGGCGCTGATATGGCTTTGCCTGGTGGTTAAGCGTAGCAGTGCACTGAATGCTCAAAGCCGTACGCGACTGTATCGGCTAACAGAATTTATTGGACGCTGGTCAATGGTCGATGTCTTCGTGGTGGCGATTTTAGTGGCACTGATTCGCGCCGGCTCTCTAATGTCGATCACGCCAGGCCCTGCATCGCTCGCCTTTGGCTCTGTGGTTGTGTTAACCATGCTCGCGGCAATGACCTTTGATCCGCGCTTGATTTGGGATACTCCCCTCCCTCCTCGCCACCCTCTTCTTCGCCGTAAAGCGGCCACCAAGGAACCTGTTGATGGCTAACGAAACAGCATCGTCAAACTCTGACCCAACTAGCGATCAGGAGCTAAATAAGGCCAAAACATCGCGCCAGACCCGGTTATCTCCCATTTGGGTGGTACCCATCGTCGCGATAGCTATTGGGTTATGGCTGGTTTACGACAACTACGCTAGCCGTGGAACCCAAGTGACGCTGACCATGGAGAGTGCTGAGGGCATTGAGGCGGGCAATACGCTGATTCGCAGCCGTAATGTTGAAGTGGGTCGCGTGCAGAGTGTGCGCCTGTCTGACGACCTTTCCCATGCCGTGCTGACCGCTCGTATTCAGCCGGAGGTTGAGGATCTTCTGCGCGAAGATACCCGTTTTTGGGTGGTCAAGCCGCGCATTGGCCGTGAAGGCATTAGTGGATTGGGCACCGTGCTCTCCGGCGCTTATATTCAGCTTGAGCCCGGAACGGAAGCCGCACCGCGGCGAGAATTTCCCGTTAGCGATATCCCACCCGTTGCGCCCGCAGGCCAAGCGGGACTTCGCCTTAGCCTGACGAGCCAGTTGGGTAACTCACTGCGCGTAGGTGACCCGGTGTCTTATCAGGGCTACACCGTGGGGCGCATCGAAGAGAATAGTTTTGAGCCTGAGTCACGCACCATGCAGCATCAGCTCTTTATTGAGGAGCCATATACCGATTTAGTCACCGACAGCACCCGTTTCTGGACTTCTAGCGGTGTTGATTTCCGCTTGGACGCCGATGGCGTTCGAGTTAACGTCGAGTCATTGGAGGCACTGCTGGGTGGCGGTGTTACCTTCGGCGTGCCCGAAGACCTGCCCATGGGTCAACCGGTTGAAGCCAATACGCGGTTCACTCTCTACGCTGATGAAGATGCTGCCCGAGAGGGAACCTTCAATCGCTATTTGGAGTATGTGCTACTGGTCGATGAAACAGTGCGCGGACTTTCCAAAGGCGCGCCAGTAGAGTTTCGTGGTGTACGAATAGGCACCGTTGCTGCCGTGCCCTGGAATTTTACCGCGCCACAGCCAGACTCTCGCGCACGCTTTGCCATACCCGTACTGATTAGGATTGAGCCTCAGCGCTTGGGTATTGAAAATAGCGATATTGACTTGGAAGAGTGGGAGGATCGGTTCCAGCGCATGTTTGGCCTGGGGCTGCGAGCCTCGCTAAAAAACGGCAGTCTGCTAACCGGTGCCCTGTTTGTCGACCTCAACTTCCAGCGCGACTTAGCCGATGAGTATGTTGCCGAGCGATTCTCGGATCGTGACGTATTCCCCACCGTGCCTGGCGGCTTTGCCCAGATCCAGGCTCAGGTGACCGATTTACTAGATAAGTTAAATGCACTTGAAGTTGAACCGCTGCTAACCGGCTTGGATCGTAACCTTCAGGCTTCCGAGAGCATGCTGAATGAGGTTCGCGACGTGAGCGCCTCTCTTAATCAGTTGCTCAATGATCCTGAAACCCAGGCCATTGGTGGAAACCTTAACGCGACGCTGGATGAGCTGCGCAGCACGCTACAGGGTTTATCCCCTTCATCACCGGCCTATCAAGAGTTGACAACCGCCATTGAGCGATTGGATCGCTTGATGCGTGACTTACAGCCTTTGACTCGGACGCTCAACGACAATCCCAGAGCACTGTTGTTTGATAATCTGGATACTCAAGATCCCATACCGCGTGCGCCACGTGATTAAGGAGCTAACGATGTTTACATGGATGAGATGTTCACTGCTGCTGATCTGCCTGTTGCTATCCGCCTGCGCCAGCAGCGTCACGCCCCCCGCTCGCTATATGCTGCCAAGCGACCCACTGGCTAGCACGCCCCGCCAGCCCGCGGGCACGCTTATAGTGAGTTCCCCTCGACTTGCCCACTACCTGGATGTCGACGGCATTGTCATGCAACTAGACGACATTACGTTGAACGCCGCTCGGGAACATCAGTGGGCAGAAGGATTAGGCAGACAGTTAGAACGAAAACTGCGCGCCAATCTGGCGCAAGCGCTACCAACGCTTAGGATTATGCGTACGGAAGGCGAACAAGCCAACGCATTGACCCTGCGCCTGAACGTTGATCAATTCCAGGGCCGCTTTGACGGTGTCGCCGTGGCCAGCGGCCAATGGCAATTGCTTAACGATGCCGGTGAACTGCTAGCGATGGAAAATTTCTATGCAGAGACACCCCTTGCCGAGGATGGCTACCCCGCCCTGGTTCGCGCATTGAGTGATAGCTGGGATCAAGCCGCCGAACTTATCGCCACTCAAATACGTCAGGGCGATTATTTTGATTAATCAGCGCTTTTCTAAACTGAGTTTGCTGCACTACGCTTAATGCTAACCCCCTCAGGGATGTCAATATGACAGCTGAAACAAGCCAGACCACGGGTCTGCCCGCTGAACAACTGCGCGATGCCATTAACGCCCTCATGCATACCGTCACGGCAATGCTTGAGGGTGAATTGAGTCTTGACCTACTCGAAACCGCTTTAAATAGCCACGACGCCCTGCATGACCAGTTAGCAGCACAGAGTAGTGACACCTCAACGCTAGCCGCGCTTCAGCGCATTGAGCAATTTATTATTCGTCAAGCGGGGCACTATTTTCAAACGGCTAGCGTCGATTTTGATGAACAGCAAAACAGTCGTTTTATCGCCCTCTTTGCGCGACACCTACTCGCGCTCGACGGCATAGGGCCAGCCACGGCCCGCCAACTGTTTCAACTAGGTATTTTCACCCCTGAGCAGTTTTTTGTATTAACCCCCAAGGAAGTGGCCCAGCTCAACTTGCCCGCGACTACGTTAGCGCGGTTAATTCCACTGCATGCCCAGGCCCCGCCACTGGCACGATTCAGCGAAACAAGCTGAGGCCCCATAACCGTGTTACACTACTCGGCTTATTACTGACACGTAGTTTTCTGGTGTGTCCGTGCGCACCAGGATGATAGTGCTGCTTTGGCACTATAACCTTCACGTCTCCTGTCACGGTCATCCACGGCTAACCAACGACCATCGCGGCACGCTGAATTATCTGGCACACTTCGCTGCCGCGAAGGTGAATCAACCTCGCTTTTTGAACATAACACCTAGTGATAACAACCACTTACCGGTATTAACTCACTAGGTGACTGCGGAGAACGCATGAGCTTTTCTGAACTTGGCCTGCACGCCGATTTGTTACGCGCTGTCACAGCGCAAGGTTACACTGAGCCTACCCCGATACAACGACAGGCTATTCCCGTTGTACTAGAAGGTCGTGACATGCTGGCCAGCGCCCAAACCGGCACGGGTAAAACCGCTGGTTTTACGCTGCCGATGCTGCAACGCTTAAACACCGGCAAACGACCTACAAAGCGTCAGGTACGTGCACTAGTGCTAACCCCTACCCGCGAGCTTGCCGCTCAAGTAGGCGAAAGCGTGTCGACCTACGGTCAACATCTGGCACTGCGCTCTCACATTATTTTTGGCGGCGTCGGCCAACAGCCTCAAATCGATGCACTGAAAGCCGGTTTGGATGTACTGGTTGCCACTCCAGGCCGCCTGTTGGATCTTCACCAGCAAGGGCATGTGGATCTCTCCTGCGTTGAGATTTTAGTGCTTGATGAAGCTGATCGCATGCTGGATATGGGCTTCATTCATGACATTAAGCGGTTGTTGCGCCTAGTGCCTAAAAAGCGCCAAAACCTGCTGTTCTCAGCGACATTCTCTAACGAGATCCAAACCCTGGCGCAACAGTTGCTGGATAACCCGGCGATGATTGAGGTAGCGCCACGGAATGCCACAGCCGACAAAATTGAGCAGGCCATTTACCGCGTTGACCGCGAGAAGAAGCGCGAGCTGCTGGCTCACTTGATTCAGCAACATGGCTGGTTCCAGGTGCTGGTATTTACGCGCACCAAACATGGTGCTAACCGCCTTGCAGAGCAGCTCTCCAAGCAGGACATCCCTTCAATGGCGATCCATGGCAATAAAAGCCAGGGAGCGCGCACTCGCGCACTAACGGCATTCAAGAGCGGCGACCTGCAGGTACTCGTGGCCACCGATATCGCTGCTCGCGGACTGGATATCAATGAGTTGCCCCACGTCGTCAATTTTGACCTACCCAACGTGGCGGAAGATTATGTCCACCGCATTGGCCGCACCGGTCGGGCTGGCAGCAATGGCGAAGCCGTTTCGTTGGTGTGTGTCGATGAAGACGGCCTGCTGGGCAATATTGAGCGGCTAATCAAGCAGAAGCTAACAAAGCACATTGAACCTGGCTTTGAGCCCGACCCCAGTATCAAACCTGAGCCCATCGAAAATGGCCGTCGCAATCAACGTCAGCCCCGCGCCAAACGCAAACCCGAAGGCCAGAGCGCCAATACCGGCGGCGAACGTAAACGCCGCGCGCGGCGCTAGCTCAGAGTGCAGGAATATGCGAAGGTGTCGCCTTTGCATATTCCAAGCCGCTGTTTCCAGCAGCAATTTTAGCCAAAACTTTTCACGGAGTGATTATGGCGTCTTCTCAACTGATGGCCGAGTACCGCCAATGGCTGACGTTTCAGCGTCAAGAGCAGCTCAGCCGCGAACATCAAGGGATCGTACAGCGTTTAGAGGACGCCCGGGCGTCAGCTAATCAGGTGCTTCAAGCCTACCGAAGCATGGCTGAAAAGGCCTCGATCGAAGGGGCCTGCTACCGCACGATTTTCTTGCGCCAGCGGGATGACAACCACGCCCTCCCCTGCGAAGGCTGGCTTTTTGTACGCCGAGTACTGAGCGAAGGCAATAGCACTCGCGTACGTGTCACCCTGCTTGAAACTTTTAGCCTTGAAGATGGCATCATGGCGCCAGGCGATAAACCTGCCCGCAAGCTTACTTTAGAAATATTTGACCAGTTAAATATAGATAAAGGCATGCGCACGAACGTCAGGGTCGACTGCCTGGACACTCCTCAGGATTACCACTTTATTACGCTACTCGATGCCGTTCGCGGCGACTTGCGTCCCCACCTCAAGTAAGTACTCGTATGGCAACGCGTCGCTCGATTACGTTTATTTTGCTGATGGTTGTGGTGGGGCTTAATTTACGCCCCGCCATGTCTTCGGTCGCTCCTCTACTTACCCGCTTGCAAGAAAGCGCCGGGCTTTCCGCTACCGCGGCAGGGTTACTCACCACGCTCCCCGTGCTTTTTTTAGGCCTCTCCGCCCCTCTTGCCCCTGCCCTGGCTAAACGTATAGGCAGTGAACGGGCGCTAAGTGCGGCACTGACACTGCTGGCTGTTGGATTGATTTTGCGTGGCTTACCCCTCTCCGGCGGGCTCTTTATCGGCTCAGCGATGGCAGGCTGTGCGATCGGCATTGGCGGCACCCTGCTACCGGCCCTGGTTAAGCGTGAACTCCCCGACAGTGCAGACCTGCTCACCGGCTTATACACCATGGCGCTCTGCTTAGGTGGCGCGTTAGGGGCTGGGTTTAGCGTTCCATTAACGCAACTGCTCGGCAGTTGGCAGGCGAGCTTGATGAGCTGGTCACTGTTGGCGCTGTTCGCATTAGTGCTTTGGCACTTCCAAATGCCCCGCACCACCATGACCAACACACCAACAGCGCCTAAAAGCGGTATTTTACGCCTTCTTAAGCAACCGCTTACCTGGCACGTTATGCTGTTCATGGGTATTCAATCGTCCATGGCATACATCGTATTTGGCTGGCTGCCTACACTGCTGGTTGATCGCGGTTATAACGAGGCCGATGCGGGCTGGACAATGGCGGTGTCGATTATGTGCCAGCTTGCCTCAGCGCTTGGCGCCCCTTGGCTTGCACGCCTGGGGCGTGACCAGCGTCCCGCGCTATTACTTGTGCTGTTTAGCACCGCCATAGGCCTGTGGATGCTGCTTATCGCGCCACTGGTATGGAAATGGCCCGGCGCTGCACTGCTGGGTATCGGCCAAGGTGGCAGCTTTAGCCTGGCGCTAAGCCTGTTAGTATTGCGCACGGCCAACTCACGCCTTGCCGGTCAACTTTCTGGGCTTGTTCAGGGCGGTGGCTATACGCTGGCCGCACTAGGCCCCTTTGGTGTGGGGGTTATGCTGCAATCAGGCGCCAACACACCACATATCGCCTGGCTGTTGATCGCCCTGATTATGGTTTGCTGTGGCTTTGCGCTACTAGCGGGCCGCAATCATCGCTTAGACGATCATAGTGGTGAACTTTTGGTACAGCGTGTTACGCCTACTTTCTGATTAGCAGGTTTCGCATAAAGCCCCAGGAGATGGCGATGAACCCCTACTCCCCTCTAGCCGACAGCGTTCCTTCCCAAGAGCGCATTTTAGTTATTTACACGGGCGGCACCATCGGTATGCAACAGCATGCAGAAGGGCTCACGCCTGGCGGTGACTTCACTAACCGCATGGCGACAGCGCTTAACCAGCTACCGCTTGCCCAACAGCAATCACTTCCGCCTTATGAGGTGGTTAGCTATACCACGCTGATTGATTCAAGTGCCGCTACCCCGCTCACTTGGCAGCAGATTGCCCACGACATTAACGACCAATTAACGGCCTACGCCGGTTTCGTGATTATTCATGGCACCGATACGCTCAGTTGGACGGCCGCTAGCCTTGCCTATCAACTCCAGGGGATAGATCGACCAGTGATCGTCACGGGCTCAATGCTGCCATTGGAATCGCCAGGCAGCGATGCCTTGGACAACTTGCACGGCGCGCTGCAGTTTGCCGCTAAGCCCGAGCTCCAAGAAGTGGCTATTTACTTTGCAGGACAATTATTGCGGGGCGCCCGTGCCATCAAGCAGCACAGCGAAGCAGCCAACGCCTTCGCCAGCCCCAACTACCCACTGCTCGGTGAGCGGGTAGGCGAAGATTTCGTTTATTACCCCAGCCGCGGACTTGGCCTGCAGCAGCGTGGTGCGCCGCGTTTCGAGCTCCCCGACTACCGCTTGGTCAATCAGGGAGAGATCGTTCGCATCGCCCTTTGGCCGGGCATATCAGCTTGGCAACTAGACGCCTGGCTGAGTGATGCGCGTGTCAAAGGGGCGCTGCTCCAGCTCTGGGGCGCGGGTAACCTCCCCGACGACCCCAGTTTGCTTCACGTACTTGCCAAAGCCAGCGGGGAAGGCAAACTGCTCGCCGCCATTAGCCAGTGCCCCCAGGGAAGTGTCCACTTGGGTGCTTATGCGGCGGGGCATGGCCTGAGCGATGCAGGCGTTCTCGCCGGCGATGATATGACGCCAGAAGCGGCATACACCAAGCTAGCCCACTTACTGGCACAGCCACTCGCGTTAGAGGATCAGCGGCAGCGCTTTTTAACGTCGCTAATCGGTGAACGCTAGCCAATCACAGCATTTGAAAGGTGGCGTAGGCTGAGAATCAAGCTATGTTGTAGGAAGCATTCTAACCGTTTGAAGGAACAACAGATTATGGAAAAACCGGTGCACCATTTCAGCGAACTATTCGAGCAGTTGGGCCTAGCATCTGACGCAGCTTCAATCGAGCGCTTTATCCAGCGCAACGCCCCGCTTCCAGAAACAATGCCATTGGCTGAAGCCCCTTGCTGGAACGAGGGCCAAGCAGAGTTTTTAAGAGAAGCCGTCGATGACGATGCCGACTGGGCAGAGGTCGTCGACCACCTTGACGCATCAATGCATAAACCACAGTAAGGCGGAGGCCTATTAATCGGAGGCTTGATAACTTATGCGCCGCTAGTACGGCGCTATCCATTCAATCGCGCTTCTACACGTTCAAGAATTTGGCGGCTGACTTTGCCGACTAGCGGCTTGGCCGCTTTGTTAACGGCTTTCTCCATTAAGCGGTTGCGAATCTCATAGCTCAACGTCAACGCCACTTCGGTTCCTTCTGGCACCTCGCGAAGGCGATAACGCCCCTGGTTCTTCACCCCATCCAACGACTCCCAGGCAAGCACATGGGGCGGCTGGATCTCGGTCACCATGACATCAAATGCCCAGTCCATACCCACGGCACGCACATGCCACCGATAGCGGTTTTCGCCCAGCGTTTCTATTGAGCGAATCAGATCCGAGTAATCGGCAAAATCCTCGACACGGCGCAATAGTTCAAACACACGTTCGGGCGGAGCGTTAATGATTTCACTATGTTCAATCGTTGCCATTGGTTCGCCTCTAACGACATGGATGGATAGCGTAGCATGTTGATATTAATGCTGCCCGCCTACGCACTTTCTACCTCACCAAGGTACTTCGATAAGCGCTAGAACTGGTCAGACTAACGGCTATTGCGTAAACTGCCGCCCTTCCGGACCGGACCCCGGAACGCCGCGACAGCTAAACACTGCTCGTGATTAATAAATTCTCCGACAAAGAGTGTTTTCTCATGTCATCAACACCCCCGATGGCGGCTGATACAGCCACCACGACCGTTGTTATCTATTCCGGTGGAATGGACTCTTTTACCGTGCTCCACCGCGCACTGCGTGAAGGGCTTAACGTACACGCGCTTTCGTTTGACTACGGCCAGCGGCACGCCCGCGAACTCGATACTGCACGCCAGGTGTGCGCCTCGCTAGGGCTCCCCCATCAAGTGGTCGATATTCGCGCTATACACGGCCTGATTGATAATTCGGCGCTCACCAACCCAGCCCAGGCAATGCCCCAGGGCGACTATGACGCAGACAACCTGCGCGCTACCGTGGTGCCTAATCGTAATATGATTTTGCTCTCCCTGGCGATTGCCAAGGCCGTCAATATTGGCGCAGAGCGCGTCGACTACGGCGCCCATGGCGGCGACCACGTTTTATACCCCGACTGCCGCCCCGAGTTCGTCGAGGCTATGAATCATGTCGCGGGCATCGCCAACTTCGAGCCGGTTAAGCTACACGCCCCTTATCTCAAAGTAAGCAAGGCCGACATACTGCGTGACGGCCTGGCAATGGGATTGGATTACCGCCATACATGGACCTGCTATGAAGGCCGTGAACTTGCCTGCGGCGTATGCGGCAGCTGCCGCGAGCGGCTGGAAGCCTTTGCCGCCAACGGCGTGACCGACCCATTGGCTTACAGCGTAGACAGCGCAGTAGGTCAGCGCTGATGTATCAAGTCAAAGAAGCCTTCTACACCCTGCAGGGGGAAGGTGCCCAAGCGGGCAGAGCGAGCGTTTTCTGTCGTTTTAGCGGCTGCAACCTGTGGTCAGGTCGTGAGATTGATCGGGCGACGGCTAAATGCACTTTTTGCGATACTGACTTTATTGGCACTAACGGCATCAATGGCGGTAAGTTTGCCACTGCTACCGCCCTTGCTGAGCACATTGCAGCGCTCTGGCCCAGCCACAGCAGTGACGCCAAGTCGAAGGCAACACCCTATGTGGTGTTTACTGGCGGCGAGCCACTGCTGCAGCTTGACACAGCGCTGATTGCCACGTTGCATAGCCATGGGTTTGAGGTGGCCGTCGAGACCAACGGTACTTTGCCACCGCCCCCAGGCATTGACTGGCTGTGTGTCAGCCCTAAGGGCAGCAATCCGCTGGCCGTTACCCAAGGCGACGAACTAAAGCTCGTTTACCCTCAAGCAGAGGCTCCTCCAGAGCAGTTTTCAAGCCTGGGGTTTCGCCACTTCTTTTTACAGCCGATGGATCTTGCTCCTATCAATCAGGATAAGACCACCGTCGCTGAAGCGACCGCATACTGTATGGCTAACCCCCAGTGGCGTCTATCGCTGCAAATGCACAAATTAGCAGGTTTTGATTAATGTCCCTATTCGTAAACCAACTGACCCATATTGACGTTTCAATTTGGTGTTCTGAGCGCGGCCTAGTGGGCTGTAGCTGGCAGGTAGACGCACTGCTGGATGGCGAGCTAGGCGAAGATGGCATGCTCTTCGACTTTGGTGAAGTCAAGCCGTGGATCAAGCGCACGCTTGATAGCGGCTTAGATCATACTCTACTGGTGCCCACCCAAGCCCCCGGGGTGATTGTTACAGAGTGCCCCGAAGGTGTGTGCATACGGACTACCACGCCCTACCCGATGGAAGTAAGGGGGCCAAAAGAGGCGTTTAGCCTGCTGCCGTGGAAAACCATTGAGCTTGACACGGTCGCTGAGTATTTAAGCCAGCAGCTCACTGAACAGCGTCCTAACAATGTCCACCAGGTCACCCTAACGCTGAACGACGAGGCCATTGAAGGCGCTGCCTATGGCTACACGCACGGCCTAAAGCGCCACCTAGGCAACTGCCAGCGTATCGCCCACGGCCACCGTTCGCGGCTACATATCCTTCAGCAGGGGGTACGTCAACTTAAGCTCGAACAGCAGTGGGCCGCATGGTTAGATAATCGTTACCTGCTTGAAGAGGCGGATATCACCTCACGGGATAACGACTTCCTGATCTGCGCCTACCGGGCCGCTCAAGGTGATTTCTCCATTACGCTGCCACAGTCGCTATGCGCGATCCTCCCCGGCCCCACCACGGTAGAAAATATCGCCGCTTGGCTGGCAAAAGAGGTTGCCACGCAAAGCGGCGTAACCACGCGCATTCAGGCCTTTGAGGGCATCAACAAGGGAGCGATTGCCATGTCTACACCTAGTGCTACACCAAGTCAGCTATGAGTGAAGGGTGTCGTGCGGGGTGTGGCGCCTGCTGCATCGCACCTTCAATTAGCTCAGCTATCCCCGGCATGCCTGAGGGCAAGCCGGCGGGCGTTCGCTGCGTGCAGTTAGACGAGGATAACCTGTGCCGTTTGTTCGGAGATCCGAGCCGCCCCAGGGTCTGCGAGCGGTTTAACTTTGACGCCAGTGTGTGCGGCGAGCACCGGGAAGAGGCGCTCGCCACCTTGACGTGGCTGGAGCAGGACACCCGTTAAACAGTGCCCTGCTTTAGTTTATCAACCTTCAGCGCCTACCGGCCGCGGTAAACGGCGATCCAACAAGCTGATCCAACGGGTTAGCACCGGCGCATCGCTGTGGCTGACTTCACTCAATAGCTGCCTAAAACTCTCTTTCGCCTGCTGGTCGTTAGGCTCGATACGCGTCAGCCATAGCTCAAGGGCCGCTAGCTCCTGGTGGCGATTGCCGTGCTCGCGGGACTGGTTTATCGCCATTTCAGCCAATGCTTTGACTTCATTGGCGGGGTGTCCCAGCAGAACACGCACCTTGGCCAGTTGGGTGGCTAATTCAGGCAAAAATAGCGTGGTACGTTCACGGGCAATCACCAAGCACTGGTCGAGGTACTCCTCTGCGGCATTTAGCTCGCCTAGTTCAATGCAGGCATCCGAGTACCACAGCACCGGCCGCTGGTAGCGGTCACGACCATTCAGCTCCGCCATCTGATCCAGGCTATCGCGTAACTGAGTCAACCCGGTGGCATCGCCTGCCAGGGCTCGTTGCCAACCGAGAATGCACTGGCTGGAAATTTGCCACAGCTGTAAATCGGGCGTTCCGGTCATTGCCGCCGCTCGTTCTGCATGCCGCGCGGCCAAGTGAACGTGACCTAGCTGACGGTAGAGCGCAGCGGCAAATAGCAGCGCCAGCGCCAAGGTACCGGGGTGGGCGATTTTCTCCGCCAGCCGAATCGCCGCCGATACTTGCCGCTCGGCACGCTGATAATCACCGCGCAGGCAGAGCGCCCAGCCCTGAAAGCAGGCGGCCGAAACTTGCGGATGATCGGAGAACGGTAGCCACTCGATCATCATTTGCGCATTGAGGGGATCGATTTCATCTAAATGGTCGTGAGCCTGCTGAATGCGACCTGCCCAGTATTCGCAGTTAGCGCGGGCATAGTCGGCCAAACGACGATAGCGAGGGTCTTCAAGACGTGCAGCGAGATCAGCGAGCGTCGACGCCAGTGCAAAGGCATCGGCATGAGCATAGCGCTGGCTACGCCCTACCCAAAGCCCCCATTTGACCAGGAATATCTGCTCTAGATCTTCTGGGTCTTCTAATCTATCGGTACCCGATTCGCGCAGTAGCTCCCTCGCACGCACAAAGCTTTCGTGAGCGGTAGGCGAGCCATGCCCCTCAAGTGAGAAGGCCGCCTGGCCGCGCACGGTGAGCAGACTCACTTCACGCTCAATCTCATGCTCGACGTGGCGCAAGCTCGCCAAACCGAAATCGGCCATGCGTAGTGCAGTTCGGTTGGCGCTCACCTTAAGCGCTTCCCGGGCGGCCAGTTCGAAATAGCGTGCACCACGGGCATAATGACCGCTACGGCGCAGATGGGTGGCAAAATCGCCGGGGTGGCGACTAATCCACACCGGGAAGCGCTCCTCAATTAAGGTCACTACTTGCTGATGCAGCTTGACCCGCACATCCCGCGGACAGGAAAGATAGGCCGCTTCTTGCAGCAGTTGATGGCTAAACTGGTATTCGTGTTCGCCGCTCTCTTTATCGACCGGCTCGACAATCTCAAGCGCCCGCATATGTTCGAGCGCTTGGTTAAGCCGACCTTTTTCCCAGCCGCTACACTCCAGTAGAAAATCCAACCGGAAGCGCTTACCCAGCACTGCCGCTATGTGGGCAATTTCTCGGTCACCCTCAAGCTGATCAATACGGCTTGCCAACAGACCTAATAATCCTTTGGGCAGTTCATCGAACTGGACACTGCGCCCTTCGCGACGATCCATATCCAGACGCCGGCAAATCTCCTGCATATAGAGCGGCACGCCATCGCAGCGCTCAATAATCTGGTTGCGTAACCGCGGGCTCAAATGAATGCGGTAGCGCCGTGACAGCTGTGACAATAGCCGTGAAGACTGCTGCGGATCCAGATTCCCCAAACTAATCTGTTGATCCCAATGTAGCTTCACCGGTAGCAGCTCTCTGCCGTGATGGCTGGCTACCAGCATAAAGGCGGTATTGATTGGCAAACGTGCCTGCAACCCAGCGAGCACTTTAAACGACGGCTCATCAAGCCACTGTAAATCATCGACCATCAGTACCAGAGTATGGGTAGTCGCCTGACGCTCGATTAAGCGGTGCAGCAACATCACCACCAGTTCAACGGCTTCACCGCTTTGGGCAAGCTGGGTGATCTCCTGAACTTCGTGCACCCCAAGCGCCTCTTCCAACAGGTGCTGGCGCTCGGGCGTAAGCTGGTCAAACTCCAGCGTCGCCTGTAGTTCGTGAATCGCCTCAACGGTTAGTGGTCGCTTGAGATACCAGCTAACCAAAGTGCGGGCAACGCCGTAGGGATCCAGCACCGACAGCCGCGTGGTGGGCTGCCAGCAAATTGCCGCATCGCGACTGAGCTCTAACTGGCGGAAACCGACCATCAGTGCCGATTTACCCATACCAGACGCCCCGCGTACTAATACGCTTTGACGCAAACCTATACCTGCCCGCGCCAACGCATCGCGCAGCGTACGCAGCGAGGTTTCACGCCCGACCAGGCTAGGCGGCAGCGCATCTCGGCCGCCTTCGTTTAGGCCAAGCACTAAAGCACGCAGTCGAACGCGACCGTCACTCGCCACCAAACGCGATACCAGCCGCGGCTGTAGATCCAACGCGGGCGGCATGTGCTGGCTGGCTTCTTGAGAGATGACCAGCTCACTGCCTTCGGCCGCGCTCATTAGCTCCAGCGAGGTTTGGGTGACTTGCCCCAGCGGATCAGCCAGTTGCCGCTCGGGTAGATAAACGACTCGCCCGCTATGCAAACCAGCAGCTAACTCAAATTGCGGCACTTCGCCTTCGCCAGACCAGTGGCGGGCACTCTCTTGGGGAAGCGCCTGTCGGCAGTGCTCATAGAGCGCCACTAACTCAGCCAACTGATGAGCAGGCCCGTGGGTGCCGAAACAAGCTAACCCCAAGCCGCCGGTGGCGCCAGGCAGCCAGAAGCCGCCCAAGTGATGGCACTGCTGCTCTAGCCAACGCAATAGCTCCAGTTGCAGAGTGAGACAGTGGCGCGTCGCGGCACGATCTTGCCACTCCCCTTTTAGGCGCAACCGGATAGCCATTACGGAAAGCTGGCGCAGCTCAATCTCATCTTCACGTAGAGGTTTGCTGTCCGCCGCCAGCGCGCGGGAAAAAGCCCCTTGAGGGCTCATCATGCGCGGGTCATGGTGGCCGTCAGACCAGTAACTGGCCAGCTGTAAGAAACTAGGTTCAGGCTGCTGGCCTGACAATGCCAGTAGCTGCAAGTAGCTATTATACTGCTCATGAGCGGCGGCCATTTGATTCTGTTCAGCCAGCTGGCGTACCAAGCGCTCATGAAACGGGCCATAGCCAGAGAAGCGACTCACCAGGGTTTCCAGGATCAAATCAGGCACATCGGTGTGAGCTTCGAGCACCTGTTCGGCAAAACGAATGACGCGCTGGCGCCATTCATTGCGCACCTGGACTAACCAGCGCTGAAACTCACTACAGCTGGCCAATTGAAGCTCTTCAATTAGGTCACCTTGGTAACAGGTCATCAGTGCTTCCAGTGTATCCAAGTCACGCGGCCCTTCGAGCAGCTGCTGCAGCGTATGCAGGTCGACTTTCCAATTGGCCGGAAGCTGGAAGGCAATCGTTTGCCGGGAGACGCTTAATACTTGGTCAGCACTCTCTCCCAACGACTGCCGTAAACAGTGCAGCGCGTGACGCAGGTTAGTCCTGCCGGAAGATAACCCTTGGTCGGGCCACAGCAGTTCCGCCAGCGCGGCACGATTAACCGGCTGACGATGTAGTAACAGATAAACGAGCAGCGCTTTCACTTTGTCGTAGCTGAAGTGAGTTAATACATCTTCACCCTGAGTGAGTGAAAAATGGCCAAATAGGGTTAACTGGTCTGTCTCACGAGCATCGCGCATGATAAACATCCTGCCGGGCTAAGCGGGTTAAGCTGGCACGCCGCTATGAAAACGAAAAGCAGTATCGGTCGAAGTAATCAGCTCCGCTTCACGCGCTACAAAAAAAGCGATCCGCTCGTCAATTGAGTCCGATGTCTGCTGGCGAGCCAGTAGCAGATAATCCTCGAAGTGACGGCCTTCTGACTTCACCAGGGTGCGATAAAACTTGGCAAGCTCTTCATCTAAATAAGGAATTAAGCAAGCGAAGCGTTCACAACTGCGCGCTTCAATAAGTGCGCCGATGATGAGCACATCAATTAACCGTTCGGGGTCATTGCTGCGCAGGTGTCGCCTTAGCCCTTCCGCGTAGCGTGAAGCGGTCAAGTGCTGGTAGGCCACACCGCGTGCTTCCATGAGCGCGACTACTTGCTCGAAATGCAGTAACTCTTCACGAGCTAATTGCGACATTTTGCTCAGCAAAAGTGGTTGATCTACATAACGATAGAGCAAGCTCATAGCGGTAGATGCGGCTTTTTTTTCGCACTGCGCATGGTCAATTAGCAGCGTTTCTGGATTTTCAAGCGCCCACTGCAGCCATGCTTCAGGGGTCGCACAGGCCAAAAACTGGTGCAAACTTTCCGGCAGCAAATCATCCGCTTTCACTGCGTGATCAGCCGTTTGCAAGCCACTCTTTTTTGTAGTTTGTGTAGAAGGTTGTATCAACATAACACCATCACCAAGCTTATATCTCACTATTGTACAACATATAAGGCCATAAGGCGCTTATAGTTCCCTGTTGCATACCATTCTCTACGACCTGAATCATCTATTACTAATGTAGCTACGCGTTTAAAAATGCTCCACACACTTTTAATCAATACGCTTGCATAGGCACTACAGCAGTAAAACGGCTCTCCAGTTAAGTAAGTGAGGAGTATGGTAACGCGCTGTAACGATAATCACACCCGCATAGCCTAAGGTTCGCTATGAAATGGAAAAAACTTTCCTGATTTTGAGCCAATTGGCTAATAAAAAGCGTTTTTTTGATCCGTTTAAATCGTGACATCAACATAAAGTACAAGAGTCGTCTCTGCTTGCCAGCTTAACATTGTCGACAGTTTGCCGTAGAATCGCAGCCATCCAACCACACGCTGTTTGTCAAGCGTATGTCATATGTGATCGGCCCCACTTTATAAAAACTGCGCAGCCAACACCGTGCAATGTGCAGGCCGTCACCATAAAGTAAATGAAACGTGAATGAGAGGGCCCCAACGTGCTTGAAGCTTATCGCCAACATGTCGAGGAACGTGCCGCCGAGGGCGTCCCGCCCAAACCCCTAAATGCCGAACAAGTAGCCTCACTGGTTGAGCTACTGAAAACGCCACCGGCCGGTGAAGAGGAGTTTATCCTTGATTTAATCACCAACCGCGTTCCGCCGGGCGTTGACGAGGCCGCTTATGTAAAAGCAGGCTTCCTCACCGCTATTGCGAAAGGTGAAGCGAGCTCTCCGCTGATCGACAAGATTCACGCCGTCAAGCTGCTGGGCACTATGCAAGGTGGCTACAACATCGTTTCAATGGTAGAGCTACTCGATAACGAAGAGCTTGCCCGCGAAGCAGGCGAGCAGCTCAAGCACACCCTACTGATGTTCGACGCCTTCCACGATGTGGAAAGCCGCGCCAAAAATGGCAACAGCGTCGCGAAAGAGGTGATTCAGTCCTGGGCAGACGCCGAATGGTTCCTGTCTAAACCCGCACTGGCTGAAAAAATCACCCTGAGCGTGTTTAAAGTTCCTGGTGAAACCAATACCGATGACCTGTCACCTGCACCGGATGCCTGGTCACGCCCGGATATTCCGCTCCATGCCAACGCCATGCTCAAAAACGAGCGCGACGGCATTGAGCCAGTGGTTCCAGGCACCACTGGCCCGCTCAAACAGATCGAAGATGTTAAAGCCAAAGGCTTCCCCGTCGTCTATGTCGGCGACGTAGTCGGCACCGGCTCATCGCGTAAGTCAGCCACCAACTCGGTGCTGTGGTTCTTCGGCGACGATATTCCCTACGCACCCAACAAGCGCGCTGGCGGCTTCTGCTTTGGTAGCAAAATTGCACCTATCTTCTTTAACACCATGGAAGATTCAGGCGCTCTACCGGTTGAAATGGACGTCACCAACCTGAACATGGGCGACGTCATCGATGTTTACCCCTACGCAGGTAAAGTGTGCAAACACGGTAGCGATGACGTTATCACCACTTTTGAGCTTAAAACGCAGCTGATTCTGGATGAAGTACGCGCTGGCGGCCGTATTCCCCTAATCATTGGCCGTGGTTTGACTGGTAAGGCGCGTGAGTCACTGGGCCTACCCACTTCTGACGTTTTCCGCCTACCCGATCAGCCTAAAGATACTGGCAAAGGCTTCACCTTAGCGCAGAAAATGGTCGGTAAAGCCTGTGGTCTTGAGGGCGTTCGCCCCGGCATGTACTGCGAGCCCAAGATGACCACCGTTGGCTCGCAAGACACCACAGGCCCGATGACCCGTGATGAGCTGAAAGACCTTGCCTGCCTTGGTTTCCAAGCCGACCTGGTTATGCAGTCGTTCTGTCACACCGCAGCTTATCCGAAGCCCGTGGATGTGGATACTCACCACACCCTGCCCGACTTCATTATGAACCGTGGCGGCGTTTCACTACGCCCCGGCGACGGCATCATTCACAGCTGGCTTAACCGCATGCTGCTGCCTGATACGGTGGGCACCGGCGGTGACTCGCACACCCGTTTCCCGCTCGGCATCTCATTCCCGGCGGGTTCAGGCCTGGTAGCGTTTGCTGCTGCCACCGGCGTTATGCCGCTGGATATGCCGGAGTCAGTACTGGTTCGCTTCAAGGGCAAACGCCAGCCCGGCGTTACGCTGCGTGACCTGGTTCACGCCATTCCGCTCTACGCCATCAAGCAAGGCTTGCTGACCGTTGATAAATCCAACAAGAAAAACGCCTTTTCAGGGCGCGTGTTGGAAATTGAAGGTCTGGAAGACTTAACGGTTGAGCAAGCCTTTGAGCTTTCTGATGCATCCGCTGAGCGCTCCGCCGCTGGCTGTACCATTACGCTGTCGGAAGAGAGCGTTACCGAATACTTGAAGTCTAACATCACCCTCTTGAAGTGGATGATGGGCAACGGTTACGGTGACGAGCGCACCATTAGCCGTCGTATTGAGGGCATGGAAGCTTGGCTGGCTAACCCCAGCTTGATGCGTGCTGACCAGGATGCCGAGTACACCGAAGTTATCGAAATTGATCTGGCTGAAATTAAAGAGCCCGTTCTGTGTGCGCCGAATGACCCTGACGATGCGCGTCTGCTGTCTGAAGTCGCAGGCCAGAAAATCGACGAAGTCTTTATCGGTTCTTGCATGACCAACATCGGCCACTTCCGGGCTGCTGGCAAACTGCTTGAGAAGCAGCCTGCCGGTAGCTTAAAAACCCGGCTGTGGCTGGCACCACCGACGAAAATGGATCAGCATCAGCTGACCGAAGAGGGCTACTACGGCATCTACGGCCGTGCCGGTGCCCGTATGGAAATGCCGGGTTGTTCACTGTGCATGGGTAACCAGGCCCGCGTTGCCGCTAAGAGCACCGTGGTGTCTACGTCTACACGTAACTTCCCGAACCGTTTGGGTGACGGTGCCAATGTGTACCTCGCCTCTGCGGAACTGGCGGCCGTTGCCGCAGTAGAAGGACGTCTCCCCAGCGTTGAAGAGTATCAACGTTATATGAGTGAGTTTGACGCTATGGCGGGCGAGATTTATCGTTATATGAACTTTCACGAAATTGAGGAGTATCAAAAGATCGCCTCAAACGTGATTCCGGTCGCTCAAGAAGCCTAACGCTTATTAAGCACTTGAAACAGACCGCCCCATCGCCGATGCTCGCACCATCGCAGAAGATGTGAAACATTGCATTTTCTGAGCCGATGACCGAACGCCCCGCCACTGTTTTACAGGGCGGGGCGTTTTTTTATGCTCTACCTTTCTAAACTGATCGGTAATACAACAGTGTTTACCCTTAGGAGCGTGTAATGACCCATTCGATTGATATCGTGACGCCCGATCTCTGCGATGCGCACCCAGAGGTTACGGTGCTTGACCCGATGTTTGCCAATTTTGGCGGGCTTGAAGCTTTCTATGGCCCTATTCGTACAATCAAATGCTTTGAAGATAACTCCATGGTGAAACAGGCCGTTGCCGAGCCGGGCAACGGCGCGGTGCTGGTGGTTGATGCGGGTGGTTCGCACCGCTGCGCCATGCTGGGGGATATGCTCGCCGAGCAGGCCGTCGCCAACGGCTGGGCGGGGGTCGTTATGTACGGCTGCGTGCGCGATGTGGAGATACTCGCCTCTCTGCCCATTGGTGTTCAGGCGCTAGGTAGCCATCCGCGCAAAAGCGAAAAACGTGGCGAGGGACAGCGAGATATCGGCGTTACCTTTGCCGGCGTTACTCTTCAGCCTGGCCAGTGGTTGTATGCGGATAACAACGGCATTATTGTTGCCGAGCAAGAGCTACCACTTTCTTAACAACGACCTCCGTAGTCATTAAATTTGTCTTAAAAGAGGCCCTTGCCAGGTGTGGCGGTTACTGCCACCCTGGTGACTCATTCTTACCGTTTAATGACGATGCAGCCTTTGACCTATCTTGGCTCTGCCTTACTGCGCACGTTACGCGATCATCTTCGTCCACTGATCGCCTATCACCTGTTTTTTACGCTGCTCGCCTCAGCCTTGCTGCTGCCAGCGATCACCTGGGTAACTCGCTGGCTGCTGGCCCAGCTCAACCGAACCGTGGTCACCAACGATGAATTGATCTCGCTACTGTTTAGCCCGCTGGGTTTAGTAGGCATGCTGGTGGGGCTTGGGTTCGCGTTTCTGATTATTTACTGGCAGCAGGCAGGCATGCTGCAGGTTGCCGTCAGGCCCCGTGAAAATCACTATCGGCTGGCTCTTGAAGCACTCTGGCTAAGCACTCGTCGGCTGCCTGCCCTGGCAGGTCTCGTCATACTGCAGGTAGGCACCCACTTACTACTGCTCGCCCCCTTTATGGCCGGCCTAGCATGGCTTTACGATTTCTGGCTGAGCGGTATAGACCCTTACTATCTACAGCGTGTGCGCCCTCCCTCACTGTGGTATTTCATAGCTTGCGCACTACCACTGCTTATTACCTGGGTATGGGCGGCATCATGGCTCTACCTGCGATGGCTCTTGGCGCTGCCCTTTGTTGCCTTGGAAGAGTGTAATCCCTGGCAGGCACTTAAACGAAGCGTTAGCCTAACCCGCGGCTGGCGCCGCTCCATTGGCGCAGCAGTACTTCTACTATTGGTCGTCATTGTTAGCCTGCCGCTACTGGTGACACTGCTCTTTGACCGGCTATTCACGCCGCTTCTGTGGTGGCTGCCGGAGCATAATGCCGTGCTCATCCCAGCGATGCTGGCGTATTTACTTGGCTATGTGCTGGTCACCCTGGCCATTACCTTCATCGGTATTGCCGCCAATGCGCTGCTTTCCGCCTGTCTCTATATGCAGCTGGCCCATCGAGAAGCTCGCCCTGCACCGCCACCTGAGGATGTTAACGCAGGCAAACTGGCCTGGGCGGTAGAGCTGAGCGTACTTATTTTTGCCGGTCTTCAAGCGTGGTGGATACTCAATAGCTTTGAGATACGTGACAACGTCGCGGTGATTGCCCACCGTGGAAGCTCCATGGTGGCACCTGAAAATACCCTTGCCGCGCTGGAGCAGTCGCTGCTTGATGGCGCTGACTATATCGAGATAGACGTACGTTTGAGCCGTGACCAGCAGGTTATGCTTTACCACGACCGCAGCATGGCACGGTTAACCGGCGACAACCGTGAGTTTGGCGAGCTTACCAGAGAGCAACTCAGCCAATTCGATGTTGGAAGCTGGTTCGGCGATGCTTTTCAAGGTGAGAACATTCCAGGCTTGGATGAAGCGCTGCACAGGGTACGTGGAAAAGCCGGACTAATGATCGACATCAAGCCGCTGCCGGGCCAAGAACAGGCGCTAGCCGATGCCGTTATTGAGGCCTTAAATGCAGAGAGCGATGTGCGCTATCGCTGCTGGGCGACACAACAAAGCGCCTTCGATGGCTATACAGCGTGCGGTTTTCCCAATGCGCTAATGGATATGCGCATGGCAACCATGTCGCCATCATTACTGGAGTATTTGAGTCAGCGAGCGCCATCGCTGCGCGTTACCTTGCTGGCTCAGCTTATTCTGCCCGGCACCCTAAACCGGCGTGACTTTGCTGCCCTTGGGCTACGCCATAATCGCATTACGGAAGGGGAAATTCACTTAGCACGACTGTATGGCTACGAAATACACGCCTGGACCGTTAATGATCGAGCCAGAATGTCGACGCTAATTGACCTGGGTGTCGATGCGATTATCACCGACTACCCAGACCGTTTAACCGAGCTTATTCAAGTCCGTCGCGAATTAAGCGACGGTGCGCTGATGCTAGTAAAGCTGCGCAACTGGCTTCGCCAATAGAAATTGGCCTAGTCACCCATTACCACCCCTTCGCGCCGGGGGTCAGCACCACCAAACAGGGTGCCATCATCAAGGCGCATAATGGCTTGAAGGCCGCTGGTTAGCTCCCGCTCGCTTACCACATGGCCACGCTCGCGCAGTGATTCGATGGTCGCCTTAGGAAAACGCCCCTCTTCCACATAGACATCCCCGCCCAGCGTAATAGCATGGGGAAGGTTGAGCGCCTCTTGAGCGCTTAGCCCCCAGTCGCGCAGCGCTACCAGCGTACGGGCGGTGTAATGAATAATTGCGGCGCCACCAGGTGAGCCCAAGCTGGCGACTAGCTCGCCGGTTTCTTGATCAAATACCAAGGTCGGGCTCATGCTAGAGCGTGGGCGCTTGCCAGGCTCTACCCGGTTTGCTACGGGATCGCCATCCACTTCAGGTGTAAATGAAAAATCGGTGAGCTCGTTATTGAGCAGGAAGCCTCCCGCTAACCCCGTGCCACCATCGGACATAATCCGCGAACCAAACGCCTGCTCAATAGTGGTGGTCATAGCCACCGCGGTGCCCTCCTCATCGACAATACTGATATGGCTGGTACCGTACTCGGGCTGTTCAGGCTGGCTAGCCCAGCTAACGTCTAGCTCCCCAGGGTTACCCGGTTCAGCGCTGTCGCCCATACTCATCTCTTCGATAAGTGCACTGCGCTGCTCCAAGTATTCCGGGGCTAGCATTAGTGACCAGTCGCCTCCCGGCGCCTCGACAAAGTCAGGATCGGCGATGTAACGGCCACGATCCGCAAAGGCCAAGCGCGAGGCTTCCAAGAATTGATGCAGCCACCCACTGCTTGCAGCACCACTGTCTAATGGGGCTTCAAGCAGTGGCTGCTGATCAAGCATACCTAAAATCTGCATCACGGTCAGATGACCCGATGAGGGTGGTGGAAAACCGCATACTTCCCACTGCTGCCAAGGCGTGCATAGCGGCTCACGGGTAAGCGCTTCGTACCCGCTCATGTCCTCAATCGTCAAACCACCAGGGCGCTCAGGGTGGTTCTGAACGCGCTCAACAATGTCTTGTGCCACGGTTCCTTCGTGCAAGGCGACGCTGCCTTGCTCAGCAACGCGGCGAAGAACGGCTGCCAACGCTGGGTTTTTGAGCGTTTCGCCAACGGCGATAGCCTCACCGTCTGAATCATAATAAAACTTGCTCGCTACTGGGTCTTGGCGCAGAAACTCATCGTTTGCCAAGCTGGTATGCAACCGATTGCTAACCTCAAAGCCCTCCTCGGCCAAAGTGATTGCCGGGGTAAATAGCTCCTCCCAGGCTAGCTCACCGTGCTCAGCGTGGGCTTTTTCCAGCATGCGCAGCGTGCCCGGCACGCCCACTGAGAGACCGCTAACCACTGCTTCATTAAACGCCAGCGGCTCACCATCTTGCATAAACAGCTCACCGTTAACGCCTTGGGGAGCGGTTTCACGACCATCGTAGGCACGCACTTCATCGCCATCGAAGTGCATCAGAAAAGCACCACCACCAATACCACTGGATTGCGGCTCGACCAGGTTCAACACCATCTGTACCGCAATGGCCGCATCAATGGCATTACCACCGGCTTTAAGGACTTGGTAACCGGCATCGGTGGCGAGCGGGTTAGCTGCTGCTACCGCAAACGACTCAGCTTCCCAGCCGGGCTTCTCTTCGTAGCCCGATTCGCTTTCAGGAGAAATGGAGGGTGTCTCATAGCTAAACCCCCAGCTATACAATGGCGCTACCAGCAGAACAGGTAGCGCAAACTTAACCGATTTTGGTGACATCTCAGCGCTCTCCATGACAAGTTAAAAAACCACTCCAGAAGAGTAGCCTATTAAAACATCAACGCCCGGCACAATGGCCGGGCGTAAAGTAAAAACCAATGTAGGCTTGATTAGTCGATTTTTTGCCCTGCGAGCATAAACCAGGTCTCCAGCACCGCATCCGGGTTGAGTGATACAGAATCGATACCCTGCTCCATCAACCATTTAGCCAAATCAGGGTGGTCTGACGGCCCCTGCCCGCATATACCGACATATTTGCCCTTTGCCTTACAGGCTTGAATGGCCATGGCCAGGAGCTTTTTAACCGCCCCATTACGCTCGTCAAACAGATGCGCCACTATGCCGGAATCACGATCCAAACCTAACGTTAACTGGGTCAGGTCGTTTGAGCCAATCGAGAAACCATCAAAATACTCAAGGAACTCATCGGCCAGCAGCGCGTTGGCGGGAAGCTCACACATCATAATCACTTTAAGCCCGGTGGGGCCACCACGCTCTAGGCCATTAGCCGCCAACAGCTCTACCACCTCACGTGCTTCGTCGGTGGTACGCACAAAGGGCACCATGATTTCGATATTCTCGAAGCCCATCTCTTCACGCACCCGCTTGAGCGCTCGGCACTCGAGTTCAAAGCAGGGCCTGAACGCCTCTGAAATGTAGCGCGATGCACCCCGGAAACCGAGCATGGGGTTCTCTTCACCCGGCTCATAGAGTTTGCCGCCAATCAGGTTTTCGTATTCGTTGGATTTAAAGTCGGACAGCCGTACGATAACGCGCTGGGGATGGAACGCTGCCGCTAGCGTGGAGATACCTTCAACCAGTTTATCGACATAGAAGCTGACCGGGTCGGTGTAACCTGCAGTACGTAAATCGATCACCTGCTGTAGATCAACCGGCAGGGTGTCGTACTCCAACAGCGCTTTAGGGTGGACGCCGATCATGCGGTTAATGATAAATTCCAAACGCGCTAAACCCACGCCTGCGTGAGGCAGACTGGCAAAACCAAAGGCGCGGTCAGGGTTGCCCACATTCATCATAATTTTAAAGGGTATTTCCGGCATCGCATCGACGCTGGAGACTTTGCAATCAAACTCCAACAGCCCTTCGTACACATTGCCGGTGTCGCCTTCCGCACAAGAAACCGTGACGTCGATACCCTCTTTTAGCTGGGTAGTCGCATCACCACAGCCAACCACAGCGGGGATACCCAATTCGCGGGCGATAATCGCCGCATGACAGGTGCGCCCACCGCGATTGGTGACGATCGCGGAAGCACGTTTCATGATCGGTTCCCAATCAGGGTCAGTCATGTCAGTGACCAGGATATCGCCATCATGGATCTTGTCCATGTCGTCTGGACTTAACACCACTTTAACGGTACCCCGGCCAATGCGTTGACCAATCGCTCGACCGGTTATTAGCGTGCGGCCCTTTTCACGCAGCTGAAAACGCTCAAGCTTGCCGCCCTCCTGCTGGGACACCACCGTTTCAGGACGCGCCTGGACGATGTAAAGCCGGCCATCATCGCCATCTAATGCCCACTCAATATCCATGGGCCGCTGGTAGTGCTGCTCGATAGTCATTGCCTGACGGGCCAGATCCATCACTTGCTGATCGTTGATACAGAAGCGGCCGCGGTCGGCATGGGGCACATCGATGGTTTCAACCGATTTACCAGCGCTGGCATCTTGGCCATAAACCATCTTGATCAGCTTGGAACCCAAATTACGGCGCAGCACCGCCGGGCGGCCCGCAGCCAGTGTCGGCTTGTGCACGTAGAACTCATCGGGATTGACGGCGCCCTGTACCACGGTTTCGCCCAGGCCCCAGGAGCCAGTGACAAAAACCGCGTCTTTAAAACCAGACTCGGTGTCCAGGGTAAACATGACGCCGGCCGCGCCGGTCTCTGAACGCACCATTTTCTGAACGCCCGCCGACAAGGCGACATTTTCGTGGGCGTAGCCGCGGTGCACTCGGTAGGAGATCGCACGATCGTTAAACAGCGAAGCAAAAACCTCGTGCACTGCACGCTTGATATTGTCGAAGCCTTCAATATTCAGGAAGGTTTCCTGTTGGCCTGCAAAGGAGGCATCGGGGAGATCTTCCGCGGTGGCTGAGCTGCGCACGGCTACTTTCAGTTGCGGGTGCTGTTGCTGCAGCTGGCCGTAGGCATCGCGCAGGGCCGCTTCAAAGCTAGGGGGTAGCGGCGTGTCAATGATCCATTGGCGTATATTGCGACCCGCCTCGGCCAGCGCCTTAACGTCATCGACGTCCAAGCGTGCCAGGGTGGCATTAATGCGTTCGTTTAATCCTTCATGGGAGAGAAATTCACGATAAGCGTGGGCGGTGGTGGCAAAACCGCCAGGAACCGTCACGCCAGCACCGGACAGGTTAGATATCATTTCACCCAGCGAGGCGTTTTTACCACCTACGCGTTCGACGTCCGCCATGCCCAACTGATCGAACCACAGAATGTACTCTTCCACGTAACCCCCTCGCTCATAGATATCTGCATGACCTTGACGATCATGGATAATTGATTGAGACACCCTAGCACCGCGCCAATATATTCGCCATTGGTCTAATAGCGAAGAGAGTGGAGGATTTTTACAACAGCAGGGCTTTTTGGGCTATTTATGTAGTCGGGCGTATTCGATGCAGAAAACCCTATTAGAGATGGCACGTTGTGCTGGCAAACAGCTCGGCTCACAATAGGCGTATCACTCACCCGTGGATTTAGTTATGAAACGTACGGCTTTTTTTATTTCAGATGGTACCGGCATCACGGCGGAAAGTTTAGGACGAAGCTTGCTGGCCCAGTTCAGCGATGTTGAGATTGATATGCAGACCAAGCCCTACATCGATACGTTGGAAAAAGCGCAGGCGTTAGCAGCGATTATTGAGTCGACGGCCAATCGCGATGGTCATCGACCAATCATTATCGACACCATTGTGGATCAGCAAATTCGTGACGTCATTCGTCAGGCATCCGGGTTTAAAGTCGATATTTTTTCAACCTTCCTGGAGCCCTTAGAGCAAGAGCTGGAGACCCACTCTTCCTACAGCGTTGGACGCACTCACTCGATTGGCAGCGATGATGTCTATATGGATCGTATCCACTCCGTCCACTTCGCGCTGGATAATGATGACGGTGCACGCACCCACCAATACGATAAAGCGGATATCATCCTGGTTGGCGTCTCGCGCTGCGGCAAAACCCCTACCTCGCTTTATCTGGCACTGCAGTTTGGCATTCGAGCAGCTAACTATCCGCTGACAGAAGACGATTTAGATGAAGATGGTATGTTGAAGTTACCCAAAGCGCTCGTGCCCCATCGGCAAAAGCTGTTTGGGTTAACCATCGATGCGCGACGCTTATCGGCAATTCGCAATGAAAGACGCCCCAACAGCCGCTATAGCTCAATGGATCAGTGCCTACAAGAAGTGGAACAGGCCGAGTCGCTCTACCGCACCATGCACATTCCGTATATCGATGCGACGCGCTTCTCGGTGGAGGAGATTTCAACGCGGATGATTGCTGAAACAGGCTTAGCGAGGCGTTTTTCGCCCCGCTAATGCAAAACTACGCAAGTGATAAACTGCGCAAGCCCCCAGTGAATTACATGCCTTTGGGGGCAAAAATCCCCGGTGCGTTGCGCCAGTAGCCTTTGTAATCCATACCAAAGCCAAACACGTAGCGGTCAGCGACTTCAAGGCTGCAGTAGTCAGCTTTCAAACCGGGCACGGCTTTGCGGTTGTGCTGTTTATCCACCAGTACCGCTGTGGTGACGCTGGCGGCCTGAGCTTCTTCGCAGTATGCCAAAATAGCCGCCAGGGTCGCACCCTCGTCCAGGATATCGTCAACAATCACTACGTGACGGCCCGCCATGGGCACTTCAGGTGAAACGCGCCAAAACAGCTCGCCTCCGCGCAGCTCGTTACGGTAGCGAGTGGCATGCAGATAATCCACTTCCAGCGGAAAGCCCAAGCGGGTAAGCAGATGACCGGTGGTAATCAAGCCACCATTCATTACGCAGTAAAAAACCGGCAGTTTATCGCCTAAATCCCGAGTAATCTCTTCCGCCATACGATCCAGCGCCCTCTCTACCTCTTGCTGAGAAATTAGGCAGTCGGCGTTATCCATCAGCTCGCGCATCGAGTCCAGCGACTCTAATGCTTCTTTATCCAACTTTGACATCTACCAACTCCACGGCGGGTGAAAAGCTTTATTTAAGTAAGGGATTTAATCAGCGCTGGGCTTCGGCTTATCCGCTAGCGCTTCCAACTTAGCATGAGTACGACGCCAACGGCCCAGTGCACTCAGCGCGTCTAGGTCTGGCCGTGCTCGGCTATAACGCAGTTTAGCGGGGCGTTTAGAATTGATTCCTTGGCATGCTTCCATCACTTCAAGCGCAGCGGCCCGGTCATTACAAACCAATAGCATATCGCACCCAGCTGCCAGCGCTGCCTGGGCACGCGCTTTGGGGTCTCCCGCTTCGTGGGCGCCTGCCATACTCAGATCATCAGAAAAAACGCAGCCTTTAAAGCCAAGCGATTCCCGCAACATACCCAACCAACTGGGTGAAAATCCTGCTGGGCGCGTATCGAAAGCACTATAAATAACGTGCGCCGGCATGACCCCATCTAACTGCGGGGCTAATTGGGTAAAGGGCACAAGATCGTGCTGTTTAATCACTTCCAGCGGGCGATCGTCTACTGGCAAGGCAACGTGGGAGTCCGCCGCAACCCCGCCGTGGCCGGGAAAGTGCTTGCCCACAGCAGCCATACCGGCATCATGAAGCCCTTGAATAAAGGCGCTACCTAGTTGCGCCACGTGCTGGGGGTCACTACTAAAACTACGATCGCCGATAACGCTGGACAGACCGCTCTCAACATCTAATACCGGGGCGAAGCTCAGATCCAAACCACAGGCAGCCATCTCCATACCTAACAACCAGCCGGCATCTTTGGCTAACGCCAGCCCCTCTTCCGGGGTGGTGCGGTAGCTCTCACCGATACGCGCCATGGCTGGCAGGCGTGTTAACCCCTCTTTGATGCGTTGAACGCGACCGCCCTCTTGATCCACGGCGAGCAGTAAATCAGCACGCACGCGGCGAATATCGCTGCAGAGCTTGCGAACCTGATAGCCATTTTCGACATTGCGGGCAAACAGAATAACGCCCCCGACCGTCGGGTCTAGCAGCAAGCGCTTTTCTGCAGCCGTCAATTTGGTGCCTTCAAGGTCAAGCATGACCGGGCCTAACGGTTGAGTCATCGTGATAGGTCCATTAAAAGGGGCGATGATTCTAGACGATCGTCTAGCGGTGTCAAAATCTGTGTAGTTTTGCCAAGGCAATCGTAGTTGGCAATCGATAAACTTCGATGATGAGGGCAGGTTTCCGCGAGGGCGCTGTTACCCCATCCATGGGCGCTACTTTCGCCGTCCCTGAAGCGAAAGACCCTCGCTTCAACCTACCCTCCCCATGTGATCATGGATTTTGAAACAATTGAAAAAGGTCAATCAAAGGATTGGCGGCCACCGTGCAACCAAACAGGTGTTCCCGGCAACGCTAACGAAAAGATATAGAGCAGATCAGGATTGCGTACACGAATACAGCCGTGGGACGCAGCTACTCCCATAGGCTCTTCATACGGCGTCCCGTGCAGGTAGATATAGCGCCTTTGCGAGTCCACCTGACCACCGCGGTTCACGCCTTTTTCCAAGCCACACAGCCACAGTATGCGGGTCAAAATCCAATCACGCTCAGGATGCTCTTTGGCGAGTTCGGGCGAAAAGGTCTCGCCCGTCCAGCGACGACCGCGAAACACCGCATTTTCGGGCATGTCTCCACCAATAGCGGCTCGCACATAATGCCAGCCGTGGGGCGTTTTACCACTGCCATTGCGCTCCCCGCTTCCAGCAGCACCGGAGGAGATTGCACACTCATGGAGCACTTTAGGCCCTCGCCAACAGCGCAGCGCCTGTTGGGTAGTATCAATCTCCAGCCAGATATTCTCAGTGGGAGGTAGCTCAGCTAGCGTAGGCGTTCGCATGTTTTCCTTCTTCAGGTTTGGCTTCTTCAAGGGTCATGGGTAACGGCGCATTCATGGCAGCCACAACGACAGGAAGCAAGCGTCTGACCAAATCACGCACCGAGACCTGTTCGTGGTAATCCTTCTCCGCGATATCGCGCAGTGCATCGAGGCCAGAAAGGGTAAATATTACCGTCCCAAGCATAAAGTGTAGCCGCCAAAAGCGCTCAGCGTCAGGCAGATCCGGCGTTGCTTTACGTACAAGCTCGGTGAAGCGGGTAAACACATCACCATACTCTTGCTGGATATAGCGCCTGAGATGCCCCTGTGCCTGGCTGTAGGCAAGACCGAGCAAGCGCATGAACACTTTTAAGCTATTACGTTCGGCGGGTACCGCAAGAACGGTGGTGGCCATGGTTTCGAGCAGTGTTTCAAGTGGAATAACACGACCAGCGTGTTGGCCTTCCAGCTCATCCAGCGCGGTATGAAAACGCTGAGTAAAAGGATCCAAATAGCGGGAAAAAACGGCCTGAATCAGGGCTTTTTTGGAACCAAAATGGTAATTAACAGCGGCCAGGTTAACGCGCGCTTTGCTAGTGATGTTGCGCAGCGAAGTTTCGGCAAAACCCCGCTCTGCAAACAGCACCTCAGCAGTATCGAGTATACGGGTCACCGTATCAGATTGAGCCATGTCGCTCTCCAGGGAAACAGGTGTTTAAAACATAGCAAAATACTATGCCATAACCTTGGTGGGCTCAACGCTTGATTTACTGACAAAATGTGGCAGGTTAAATAAGCAGAAACTTAGTTTCAAACGATTAAGGGGCCTCTGTTTAACGTAATGAGCGAAGACCAGACAAGGCAAAAATCAACGAAAAAGCGGAGTTTACGGGTTGTAAATGAGCATTTTGAGGCGATTTTTAACGCCGTATGGTCGAGCGCAATAGTTAATCAGAGGTTTCTTAGGAAAATTGTATAGACATAGTCGATAGGCACTGACAGGCCATATACTGGACAGAGGAACATACTGTATACTTAAACACTTATTGATTAAGTCGACATTTAGCTTGTTACTGTCTATTCACTATTTATGGAGTCTGGTATGTCGCGTCCGCTAACCGCTCGCCAACAGCACGTGTTTGATTTTATCGTTAAGACTATGGGCGAATTTGGCTACCCTCCTACCCGTGCTGAGATTGCCAAAGCACTCGGCTTCCGCTCCCCCAATGCGGCTGAAGAGCACCTGCGCGCGCTGGAACGCAAAGGCGTTATTCGCATTATCCGCAACACGTCTCGAGGCATTCGCCTGCCCAACCAGGAACCTCAAGAGACCCTCGATAGCGCAGTCACCGCGTTACCCGCTGCCAACGTTGAACCCCTGCCCGCTGGCCTGCCAGTGATCGGTGAGGTGGCCGCTGGAAGCCCCATTTTAGCCGCTGAACATATTGATCGTTACTGCCCCCTACCGGCTGAGTACTTCACGCCCAAAGCTGACTACCTGCTGCGTGTGCGCGGGCTTTCCATGAAGGATATTGGCATTTTGGAGGGTGATTTATTGGCGGTTCATCGCACCGACCGAGTGCGCGATGGCCAGATTGTGGTTGCCCGCTTAGACGATGAAGTAACGGTTAAACGCTTCAAACGCCAGGGGCATCAAGTGACGCTGTTTGCAGAGAACCCTGATTTTGCGCCCATTGAAATCGACCTGCGCTCCCAATCCCTCGATATCGAAGGCGTTGGAGTCGGAGTGATTCGAGGCGGTAACGGCCAGGCACTCGGCTAGCAGCCTGTCGGACTTAACACTGATCTACTGCGAATCCCGGTATTTTGGCCAACTTTATTCGATCGATTTCGTTAAATAGCGCGCTATTCGCCTCAATCGATCGATAAATTTGGCTCAAAATCCGTGCTTCTCGCGACGATCGGTCAAGCCCGACAGGCTGCTAGTCCCCACACTATTGCATGTCGATATAGCGGTGGTCATTGAAGGTGGCCACCCAGTTAGGGTGATAGACCAATAAAATACTTAGCAGCATGCCGGTAATAAACGCCTCTGAAGGCATTAACAAGGGCAGGAAGCGCGCGTACTCCTGGGCAAGGTAGATCGCCTCAGGGTCAGTCCCTGCGACGATAATCAGCACTACCGCCGCCAGACCTCCCCCTAGCGTTGCCAGCGCCGCGCCAAAAAAGCCGCAGGCAAACAGAAAGACCATCAAGTTATCCGGCAGGCGGCGATCTACCAGCCGCCATACCGTGCCAATAACGGCCGCCGGAACGATCCCGGTAACCAGCACATTTGCCCCCAACAACATCCATTCATTGCGACCAATCACCACCATGGCGATATTGATCAGCACGTTGCTGATCAGCGCTAACGGCGCTTTAAAAACCAGTGTCATCAATACCGTAAAGACAAGGTGCAGCGTTAGCCAATCAACCGCCTGCGCGCGAAGCTGCCACATAAGCATCACCGCCAGCGTGGCGCCTAACCAGCGGTGCTGAAGCGCGGTATCCTCGATCAATACCTGCCAGGGCCGCCGCCAAAGTGTCCACGCTATCACGCCCAGCGAGAGTAGCCAGGTGAGCAGCAGCGCCCAGGGCGCTAGTACACTTTGCGCAAATGACATGGCGGCCTCTAGGGTTGATGAGCGTTAACTAAATACCACTGTCTTGTTGCCGTGCACCAGCACGCGATCTTCCAAGTGCCAGCGCAAGCCCCGAGCGAGCACGGCTTTTTCTACATCACGTCCAAAGCGCACTAGATCAGTGGGTGTGTGGCAGTGGCTAACACGATGGATATCCTGTTCGATGATAGGACCTGCGTCGAGTTCCTCGGTTACATAGTGACAGGTAGCGCCGATCAGTTTAACGCCACGCTGGTAGGCTTGATGGTAAGGCTTAGCCCCGGCAAAAGAGGGCAAAAAGCTGTGGTGAATATTGATCACTCGCCCCGCATAGCGCGCGCACAGCTCGGGGGGCAGTATTTGCATATAGCGCGCCAGCACCACGCAGTCAGCGCGAGCGCTGTCGATTTCAGCTTGAACCTTGGCAAACGACGCTTGCTTATTGTCGGGGTCGACCGGCACATGGTGGTAAGGAATGCCGTACCACTCGGTCAGCGAACGCATATCGTCATGGTTGGAGATAACCCCAACAATATCGCAATCCAGCTCACCCGCCTGCCAGCGGTAAAGTAGATCTACCAAGCAGTGTGACTCCCGCGACACCATCAGCACTACGCGGCGACGCTGCTGGGTATCCACCAGTGACCACTGCATATTGAATTCGCTGGCCACCGGTTCAAACGCCGCGCGCAGTGCTTCCACCGACATACCCACCGAATCCGCCAGAATTTCATAGCGCATAAAAAAGCAGCCGGTTTCTAAATCAGAGTGCTGGCTGGCTTCGGTGATGGAGCCACCCTGCTGGGCAATAAAGTTTGAAACCCGTGCAACAATACCTACCCGATCAGGACAGGAAACCACTAAACGATAATAATGAGACATGTGAGCTACTCTTGACCTATTTCTAAGGTAATTATGACAAACCAGCGGCTTAGGCTGCATATTGTATCGGAAGGCCAAGGATGATTGTTAGCCGCCCCTGCCTTCCCGTATAGTTAAGTCACTACTTTTTAGGTTTTTCATAACAGATGCATTCATCACGCGTTCAAATTCGTCCCCGTCGTCGTCCACCGCTGCGCATTTTGCCGCTGGGGGGTTGCGGTGAGATTGGAATGAATCTAACGCTATACGGCTATGACGAGCACTGGATAGCCGTGGACTGCGGCATGATGATCCGCCAGGATCTTCCCAACTCGCCGCTGCAGGTACCCAATCTCGATACGCCGAAAGCACTAGGGATCGTGCCCAAAGCGCTATTTATCACCCATGGCCACGAAGACCACATTGGTGCGGTCGCCTGGCTCTGGCCAATGTGGAACTGCCCCATTTATGCCACCCCACTGGCAGCCGGACTGTTGCGGCTAAAATTTGCCGAGCATCAGCTTAGCAGCGCAGCAATCCATGTTATTGAACCTGGCGAGGCGTTGGAAAGCGGGCCATTTACGCTGCGCTATCTGCTTTTAACCCACTCGATTCCCGAAAGCTGTGCGCTGATCATGATGGCCGGAGGCTATCGCGTTCTACATACCGGCGACTGGAAACTCGATCCTGAACCGATCATCGGCACGCCGATAAGCGCGGCCCAGTTCAAGGCGCTTGCGCCAGTTGATTTAGTGGTGGGCGATTCTACTAACGCCCCCATGCCCGGGCACTCAGGCAGCGAGGGGGACGTCGCCCGGGCGCTGGCAAAAACTCTCAGCAACTGCCAGGGCCGCGTAGTGGTCTCCTGCTTTGCCAGCAATCTTGCCCGGGTGTTAGCGATAGGGCGCGCAGCCCATCAATGTGGCCGCCGCATCAGCTTGATGGGCCGTTCTATGGAGCGCATGGTCAGCGTTGCACGTGGGCTTGGCTATATGGATGATTTACCGCCGCTGGTGCCCAATCATGACTTAGGTTACCTCCCCCCGGATGAAGTGGTGATTATCGCCACCGGCAGCCAGGGTGAACCCCGCGCTGCACTACAGCGTCTAGCTCAGGGGCGGCACCCTTTTGTGGATCTTCAGCCGGGCGATAACGTCATCTTTTCGGCTAAAGCCATCCCCGGCAATGAGCGCCCCATTGAGCAGCTTAAAAAGCGCTTGGCGCACTTAGGTGTCAGCATCTATGACGAGGTTAATCATCCTGAGTTGCATGCCACCGGGCATCCAGCTGAGGATGAGCTCATCAAGCTTTACCAGTGGGTAAGACCCAAGCATCTTATGCCAGTGCATGGCGAAGTGCGCCACCAGCAGGCTCATCAGGCAATTGCCCAACAGCTGGGCGTTAGCGCGCCGCTAGCGCCGGTGAATGGTGATCTAATTTTCTTCGATAGCCACGGGCTGCGCTGTGAGGCGCGCTATCCGCAGCCGCCCTGCATTGTCAGTCAAAACAGTGTGGTACCCCACCCTGGCCTCGAGGTAAACGACGCCAGCAAGGCCCGTCGCGGCAGCTTATACTTAGCGCTGCCGGTGACGGCTACTGAGACAGGATGGGCGCGTATTGGTCGCTTGATGCTGGATGCCTCGGGGGCCAGCCCGCTGGATGAAGATAGCTTTAGCGATTGGCTGGACGATCAGCTTGATGAGATTGCTGCAGAGACGCTTGCCGACTTGCGCCAGGCATTGCAGCCCCGCTTGGTTCACTGGTTAGCGGAGCATATGCAGCACCTGCCCGACGTGCACCTACAGATTATGGCCGCCGAAATGCCCGAACAACCCATCTTGAAAAATGCGGCTAATCGCTAGCGCCAAGTCTTTGCGAGCAGCGACGCGGGAAACTCATTCCCACCGCGCGGCATCCTGTTGGTCGGAGTGGCGCTCTTTGACCCAATACTCGCCCTGGGTAGAGTGCTCTTTCTTCCAGAAAGGCGCCTGGGTTTTCAGAAAATCCATAATAAAATCGCAGGCTTCAAACGCTTCACGCCGATGCGCGCTAGCCACCAGCACGCGCACAATCGGATCGCCGGGCCCCAGGTAACCGACGCGGTGAATGATTCGTACCGCCTGGAGCGACCAGCGCTGCCAGGCCTGCTCACCAATCTCCGTCAGCGTACGTTCGGTCATGCCCGGGTAGTGCTCCAGCGTTAACCCTGTGACGTCCGGCGTTTCATTAAAATCACGCACAAGGCCGGTAAAACTCACCACTGCGCCAATATCGCTGCGCCCCGCCAAGGCATCGTCATAGCCGTAGGCCATTGAGAACGGGTCTGCTTGAATGACTACTTTAATATCCAGCTTATTATCCACCCTCACCCCCCTGTTACTGGCGGGAAAAACGCCACTTCGTCATCATCGGTCACTAAAGCCTCGTCATTGGCCATGACCTGGTTAATCGCACACAGCGTACGCTGGTCGGTAAGCTGTTTAAAGCGACTATCCTGCTCGGCCAGCGCGGCTTTTAATCCGCTAATGTCGCGGCTAGCCAGTTGATCAAGACTCACGACGGCCTCACTCTCGCCTACCCGCTCGCGTAGTTCGGCTAAAAACTTAACCCGCACACAGGGTGAAGGGCAGCGCTCGCCCAAGCTGACTTCTCCGGCTACACCGTCACCGGTAACAATCGGAGCCTGGGCACTCATACGCTGATAGTCGCCGCGCAGCCCACCCTGCTTGCTATCGAGCTGGATGGCCTCAATACGCATACCTTTATCGACCGCTTTGCACATATCGTAAAGCGTCAAACAGGCTACTGAGACGGCGGTAAGGGCTTCCATTTCAACCCCGGTGCGTCCATTCAAGCGACACAGCGAGGTCACATGAACGCAGGATTCGGCCACATCGATATCGAACTCAACCGATACTTTGGAGAGCGCCAGTGAATGGCAAAGCGGAATCAGCTCATGGGTGCGCTTGGCAGCCTGGATACCGGCAATCCGCGCGGTAGCAAGTACATCGCCCTTGGGCAGTTCACCATCGCTAAGCAATTTCAGCGTTTCAGGCTGCATGATAATGCGCCCCGAGGCGACTGCTTCGCGGCGGGTTTCCTGCTTATCGCCGACGTCCACCATATTGGCTTCGCCACGGGTATTAAGGTGGGTCAGATGCATGTTTTCACCATTGCTGTTTTGAAGGCATATGTTTTGAAGACGTATTTTTTGAAGACATCGTATCGTTTTTAGCGCTTAACCAGGTCACTACCCATTGTGCAACCGCTTCGCTATCGTCTAGATCTAACTGAGCCACCGAAGCCGCCAGGTCGATAGGCGGTGGCGCACTGAGCGCGACGGCCTCAACCCACTGGCCGGTTAAAATCGCCGCATCGCCAATCCCGTCGCGGTATAACACCAGCTTGGGAATCGGCCAAGCCTTGAAACCCTCGACAATCACCAGGTCAGGTTTGTGCGGCACCATCATGGCAATTAACTGGCCTAAATCAGGCTCATCCTGGCCGGGGGTTTCCTGCATCAGCGCAAACCGCTGACGGGAAGCCACTAGCACCGGTGCGGCACCTGCGCTGCGCAGCTTATAACTATCCTTGCCGGGCTGGTCGACATCAAACGAATGGTGAGCATGCTTAATCACCGCGACGTTTAAGCCATACTCGCCTAATCGTGGTAGCAGCTTCTCTAACAGCGTCGTTTTTCCGGTGCCGCTCCAGGCAGCAATCCCCAATACTGGAAAGGATGCGGTTAGTTCGTTTTCCATGCTGCCGAGACTCCTGATAATCACTAAACGCTACCGTTCTACCGTTTCACACAGCGTTATAGAGAATGACTCTACTCGCCCTCTTGCTCACGGGGTAATAGCCAGTTCAACACAATACCCACCAAGGCGGCTAGACTAACGCCCTGGAGCGTAAACTGGCCACCGCCAAACTGCATGCCGCCAATCCCGAACACCAGTATCAGTGAAACCACGACTAAATTGCGCGGTGCCGTCAGCGACTGCCCGGCACGTACCAGGGTGTTCATACCGACGACCGCAATGGAACCAAACAACAGCGTCATTATACCGCCCATTACCGGCCCAGGAATGGTTTGCAGCAGCGCGCCAAGCTTGGACACAAACGCCAGCACAATGGCAATAATCGCTGCAACGATCATGTACTTGGGATTAAACGCCCGAGTGAGGGTTACCGCTCCGGTGACTTCCGAGTACGTGGTGTTCGGCGGTCCGCCGAATAGCGCTGCTACGCTGGTCGCCAAGCCGTCGCCTAACAGGGTGCGGTGTAGGCCAGGCTTTTCCAGGTAGTTTTTGCGAGTCACTGAGCCAATCGCCACCATATCACCAATGTGCTCTACCGCTGGGGCAATAGCGACCGGAATCATAAATAGAATGGCAGCCCAATGAAAACTGGGTGCGGTAAAGCTGGGGATCGATAGCCACTGCGCCTCGTGCACCGGCGTAAAGTCAACCACCCCCATCAACAACGCTAACAAATAGCCCGTGACAATGCCGCCCATAATCGGTACAAGGCGAAGTAGCCCGCGACCAAATACCGCCAGCACCAGGGTTACCAGCAAGCTGGTCATTGATAAGAAAATCGCTGCGCCATAACCGATGTTATCGCTGGTTTCACCGGTCGCCATGCTAACTGCCACCGGCGCCAGCGCCAGGCCAATCACCATAATCACCGGCCCCACCACCACGGCGGGCAGCAAACGGTGCAGCCAGGCAGTGCCTTTTAAACGCACAGCCTGTGAGATCGCCACATAGACCAGCCCCGCCGCCATTAGCCCACCCATGGTCGCCGAAACTCCAAAGCTCGCCACAGAGCCTTGGATAGGCGCTATAAAGGCAAACGATGAGGCCAAAAACACCGGCACGCTCTGCTTGGTCACCCCATGAAATACCAGCGTGCCCACCCCAGCCGTGAACAGGGCAACGCTTGGGTCTAGTCCTGTCAAAAGCGGTACTAGCACCAAGGCGCCAAACGCTACAAACAGCATTTGTGCGCCGGTTAAGATGATTTTCGGCCACGACTCAGCCTGACTGGCAGCTTCACGCATAAGTGAATTCCTAGTGTTTATTGAATAGCAGGTGTGCAAAAAAATGCCCCTGACGCTAAGCGTAAGGGGCAATCAATATAAGGACGCTTAGCGCGTTCCGAAAATCTTATCGCCAGCGTCACCCAATCCGGGGACGATGTAGCCATTTTCGTCGAGGCGGTCATCTATTGAGGCGGTGTAAATTTCAATATCGGGGTAAGCGTCCTGCACCCGCTTGATACCTTCAGGGGCGGCGACGAGCACGATCACCTTCATATGCTCACAGCCCCGCTCACGCAGCATATCCAGTGTTGCGACCATCGAACCACCGGTGGCCAGCATGGGATCTATCACGATCGCCATGCGCTCTTCGATATCGTTGGCAAACTTGGCAAAGTAAGGCACCGGCTGCAGCGTCTCTTCATCACGATAAAGACCTACAACGCTTACCCGCGCACTCGGAATTAAATCCGTTACGCCTTCCAGCATGCCAAGCCCGGCACGCAGAATCGGTACGACGGTGACTTTTTTACCTTTTAATCGACGCGTTGCAATTGGCTCACCGTTCCATCCCTGAATTTCATGATCTTCCAGTTCAAGACCTTTGGTTGCTTCATAGGTCAGCAGCTTGGCGACTTCACCTGCCAGTTCACGAAAGCTCTTAGTGCTCAGGTCAACTTCGCGCATCAGACCCAGCTTATGTTGTACAAGCGGATGGTTAATGGCGTAAACACTCATGGGACTTCCTCACTGCAGGGGATTCAGAATGGCAACCAAGGTTGCATCAACTAGGCACAAAATTGCGCGTATTCTACCCGCAACCACTTACAAGGTTAAGGGGTTTCCGGCAATTGCCACTCGATAGGTGCTCGCCCTTGCGCTTGCAGAAATTGATTGGCTTGGGAAAAATGCCGAGTGCCAAAAAAACCCCGGTGCGCAGAAAGCGGTGAAGGGTGCGGGGCTTCCAGTATCAAGTGGCGCCCCTGGTCGATCAGTGCCTTCTTCTGGCGGGCATGACTGCCCCAGAGCAGAAACACACACGGCGGCGCGTGCTGGCTGACGGTTTCAATCGCGCGGTCAGTGAACGGCTCCCACCCTTTACCGCGATGCGAGGCCGCATTGCCCTGCTCCACGGTCAGCGAGGTGTTTAGCAACAGCACGCCCTGCTTGGCCCATGCTTCTAGATGGCCGTGGCGCACGGGGGTAAAACCGACATCGGTGGCCAACTCTTTGTAGATGTTGACCAGCGACGGCGGCACGGGTACCCCGGGCTGCACGGAAAAGCATAACCCGTGGGCCTGATTGGGCCCGTGGTAGGGATCCTGGCCTAAAATAACCACCTTCACTTCGTTCAACGGGGTCAGCTCAAAGGCACGAAACCACTGCGTTGAGTGGGGATATATGATCTTCTTCGCGGCTTTTTGCTGGGCCAAAAAATCTTTTAGCGCCAGCATATAGTCAGCCTGAAACTCATTACCCAGCCACTGACTCCAATCGTCGGGAAGCGGATTGGCCATTATTACCTCTTCATTTGATCAACAAGCGGCTCAACGTAGGCCACGCCCATATCCCACGGGAATTGAATCCAGCACTGCTGGGCAACTTCAGTCAGATATTGATCCACCAGGGGGCGGCCGTCCGGCTTGGCATAGATAGTCACAAAGTGAGCTTTAGGCAGCATTTTGCGTACTGCCCGCGCCGTTTTGCCGGTATCCACCAAGTCATCGACCAGCAACCAGCCTTCACCGTCATGATCGACGCCCTTCATAATATCCAGGCCGCCTTGATCCATATGGTCGTAGCTTTTAATACACACGGTATCGATCAAGCGGATATTAAGCTCCCGAGCAATCAGCGCGGCGGGAATTAACCCGCCCCGGGTAATCGCTACGATGCCTTTAAAGTCACGTTCGATCATCTGGTGACAAAGCGTACGCACATCACGGTGCAACTGATCCCAGGAGACGGTGAAGTGTTGGTGGTAGCGATCGCTGCTCATGGGGAATTACTCGTCTTCATTGAAAGAACAAACGGCGAATACGCTGTAACCGGCATCGCGAATTTTCTGTGAACCACCCAGCTCGGGTAGATCGATAATAGTGGCTGTCTCAACCACCTGGCCTCCGCTGCGCTGGATCAAGTTGGCCGCTGCCAGCATGGTGCCACCGGTGGCGATCAGGTCATCCATTAGCAGGATACGATCATCTTTCTGGAACGCATCGGAGTGCAGTTCCACTTCAGAATGCCCATATTCCAGCGTATACGTCTCGCTGATGGTCTTGAAGGGTAGCTTGCCCTTCTTACGCACCGGCACAAAGCTGCAGCCCAACTCATACGCAAGCGGCGCGCCAATGATAAAACCACGCGCATCAATCGCCGCGATGGCATCCAGGTTCATCTCCTGATAGCGATGAACGAAGCTATCGATCAGTTTGCGAAAGGCCGCACTATTTTGCAGCAACGGGGTGATATCACGAAAATTCACCCCTTGTTCAGGCCAATCAGGAACCGTGCGAATAACGGACTTAATGTAGTCGCCGTAGATGCTCATCGCGTCTCTCATTGAGTAATAAAAAGTGGTAATGATTAATCAAACCAAGAAAAGATATCTTGTCGCAAACAGCAGCGCCAAAATAATCACCGCCGGGTTCAGGTCGGCAAAGCGGCCCGACAGCGTTTTGATCGCCACATAGCTAATAAAGCCAAGCGCGATACCTTCGGCAATCGAAAATGTCAGCGGCATCGCCAGGGCAGCAATCAGTACCGGCGCGGCATCAGTGGGGTCTTCCCAATTAGCGTGGGCCAAACTACCTGCCATTAACACCGCTACATACAGCAGTGCACCCGCGGTAGCGTAGGCTGGAATTGAACCCGCCAGCGGAGCAAAGAAGAGGCTGATCAGGAACAAAACGCCAACCACTACCGCCGTTAACCCAGTACGGCCACCCGATGCGATACCCGCAGTAGATTCAATGTAGCTCGTCGTAGTGGAAGTACCCAGGGCGGCACCCGCCATTGACGCGGTACTGTCGGCCATCATGGCACGACCAATGCGTGGTAACTTGCCATCCTTGTCCAGCAACTTGCCGCGGTGAGCAACGCCAACCAGTGTGCCTGAGGTATCGAAGAGATCTACAAACAAGAAGGCAAAGATCACGCTAAGCATTGCTACATCCAGCGCGCCCACCAAATCCATTGCCATAAAGGTAGGTGCAATAGAGGGCGGCATCGACATCAGACCGCCGTATTCGTTATGGCCAAGCACCATTGCAGCAATAGTAATACCCAAAATCCCGATCATGACGGCACCCGTCACTCGCAAGTAAGATAGCGCGGTAATCACAAAGAAGCCCAGCAGCGCATAAATAGCCGGAGGTTGGGAAAGATCACCCAGGGAAACAAAGGTCGCAGGGTTGGCAACCACAATACCGGCGTTCTTAAGCGCAATCATCGCCAAGAACAAACCTATACCGGCGGCGATACCTAGCCTAAGCGTCATGGGAATGGAGTTAATAATCCACTCGCGAATTTTAAAAATACTTAGCAAGAAGAAGGTTAAGCCGGAGAAGAAGACCGCACCCAACGCGGCTTCCCAGGTATAGCCCATCCCCAACACCACGCCGTAGGTGAAAAAGGCGTTCAAGCCCATACCGGGCGCCTGGGCAATCGGGTAGTTAGCCCACATCCCCATGACGAAACAGCCAATCGCCGCTGCGAGACACGTCGCCACGAACACCGCGCCGTAGTCCATCCCCGCCTCAGACAGGATGCTCGGGTTTACAAAGATGATGTAGGCCATCGTCAGGAAGGTGGTAATCCCTGCGATAACTTCTGTTTTCACGTTGGTTTTTTGCTCGGAGAGCTTGAAATAGTTATCCAGAAGTTTCATGAAGTTTGTTGTCCTTAGCGCTAACGTCGCATGACGTGTATGCATTCTGGTGCTGAGAAAAGCCGCACATACTACCGAAACGCGCGCCTCGACGCGAGCCTCTTAGCATGGCGACCAATGTCGGCGGAAACCGCTCCGCTGCCGAATACCTAGCAATCTTCAGGCCATGATCTAACCGATCGGTCAGCCCAACAACCAATAAACACCATTACCGGTTCTGTTGCGACAATATGCGCTCAACGGTTTCAACGATTACCTGGGTTTGCGGGTCAATTTCAATATTGACCTGATCCCCAGGTGCACGATCCTGAAGAATGGTGCGCGACAGCGTTTCAGGAATTAAATTGACGCTGAACTCCACGGCCCCACTCTCAGTAACGCGTACATCGCCAATGGTTAAGCTGATGCCGTCTACCCCGATGTAGCCCTTTTCAAACACGAATCGGCCCAGCCTTTCGGGTAGCGAGAACCACAGCCGACGGTTGTTGGGCGCCTCTTCGATGGCCACTACTTCTGCCATGGATATAATATGGCCCGACATGGAGTGCCCACCGATTTCATCACCAAAACGCGCAGCGCGCTCTATATTGACGCATTGCCCAGGGGTGATTGCACCAAGATTAGTCAATCGCAACGTTTCACGCATCAAATCAAAACTAACGTTGCTGCCCTCAATCGCCGTTACTGTTAAGCAAACGCCGTTATGAGCAACGGACGCTCCGATCTCAAGCCCCTCACGCATTGAGGGCGGCAACTCCACCACATGCACACGAAAATCCTCTAGCTCACGCACCGCCACTACTCTGGCTACCCCTTGCACAATGCCAGTAAACATAAGGCTCTTCTCTCCTAAATGTAGTAAAAACCGTGTGGTAAAAATTGAGTCGTAAAGACCGAGCAGTAAGGCCTGTGCAGCCAAAACATTAAATCATTGGCGCAAGCTTACTACTGGTGCCTCATGCTTGTGCACTCAGTAACGATGGTTTCTTGAGCGACCTATTGTACGCCACCCACTTTCCCATGGCTGCTTAAGCTAATTTCCTCCAGTGGAGAGCTTTTCAAACCACGCCCACAGAACTAAAAACCAAAACATTCATAAAAATTAGAAAATAATGCTAATTCACAAGCTTAAAACATAAAATCAGGCGGCTAAAATTGACAAAACAGCAACCTAACTCTAAAATTTTGCCGCAAATGTAATGACGCCGATTTGTACCCAGATTGCGGGCGTCCACTTGGTCACTGACGTAGTATTGGTGATTGACCTAGTGAAGTGCAGCTAAAAGGGTGTGTCCAGCGTTGATGGCCGCCCATTAGGGTGGCCTTTTTTATTTTCACTTCAACACTGGCCCGCTCTCTGTTCGCACCCCGCTCTCCGTCTTCGGCCTACCGTTAAGGCAGACGCTATGATTGAACTTAGCAACGTCAGTAAAACCTATTTCAGTAACAACAAGGGCAGCGGCACTAATGCCGTCCATGCGCTCAAAAATGCCACTCTCAGTGTGCCCAAAGGCACTATTCACGGCGTCATCGGCCTCTCAGGCGCAGGCAAATCAACGCTGATTCGCTGCGTTAATCTCTTAGAGCGCCCCACGAGCGGTAGCGTCACGGTCGATGGTCAGGAAATGACCCAGCTGAGCAACGCAGCACTCAACCGCGCGCGCCACCGTATTGGCATGATTTTTCAGCACTTTAATCTATTGACCACACGCACGGTGTTCGACAACGTCGCCCTGCCTTTAGAGCTCATGGGGCAAAAACGCCGAACCGTTCGTGATCGCGTTATTCCGCTCCTGGAAATGGTAGGTCTGGCGGATAAAGCCAACCAGTACCCTGCTCAGCTTTCCGGCGGTCAAAAACAGCGGGTAGCAATTGCCCGGGCGCTAGCCAGTAAGCCTCAGGTACTGCTCTGCGATGAGGCAACCTCTGCCCTAGACCCACAAACCACCAGCTCAATACTGGAACTGCTGCGCGATATTAACCATCAACTGGGCATTACCATCCTGCTGATCACCCACGAGATGGAAGTAGTCAAATCGATTTGCCATCGGGTGAGCCTGATTTCAGACGGCGAACTGGTGGAAGACTCGGAAGTCGGCGACTTCTTTACCGCCCCACGCACCCAGCTGGGTCGTGAGTTTCTCAACGACTTCCTGCAGCTAACGCCGCCCAAAGAGCTGATCGAGAGGCTTCTTGACGCTCCCGGCGAAAACACCCACCCAGTGGTACGCCTAACCTTCTCTGGCGATGCGGTCTCGACGCCGTTGATTTCCCGCCTTGCTCGAGAGTGCGGGGTCGATGTCAGCATTTTACAAGCAAAGGTAGAGTCGATTCAGGAGCGCACCCTGGGCCTGATGATTGCGGAACTATTAGGTTCACCAACGCAAACCCAGCAAGCCATGCACTATCTCGAATCTCATCAACTGCAAGTGGAGGTACTCGGCCATGTCCAGCGCAATGATTGATCTCATTTTACAGGCCACGCTGGATACCCTTTATATGGTGGCCGTTTCAGGACTTATTTCTACCCTTGTGGGCTTGCCCCTTGGGGTAATGCTGTATGTCACGCGTCCGCGGCAAATATTGGCAAAGCCCGTACTTAATCAAGTACTGAGTATTATTACCAACGTTGGCCGTTCCATCCCGTTTATTATTTTGATGGTGGCGATCATTCCTTTTACGCGCATGCTGGTGGGCACCTCGATTGGCATTAACGCTGCGTCGGTACCGCTTACGATTGCCGCTATTCCGTTTGTCGCTCGGCTGGTCGAGGCGGCACTTAATGAAATCTCGCCAGGATTAATTGAAGCCGCCCAAGCCATGGGCGCAACGCCTTGGCAAATTATTGGCAAAGTGCTGATTCCAGAAGCTCGCGGCGGGATCATGACCGGCTTAACGATTACCGTGGTCACGCTAGTGAGCTACTCAGCCATGGCGGGTGCAGTGGGTGGCGGTGGCCTTGGCGACTTAGGCATTCGCTATGGTTACAACCGCTTCAACCCGACTATCATGCTGATTACGGTGGTTATCTTGGTTGTCATGGTGCAGGGCTTTCAGAGTTTGGGTGACTACTTGGTGCGCAAAAGTGACCGCAAGTAGCAGCCCGATCATTAGCCATCCAATATAACCAAAATGCATTAGACAACGGTTTTTTATTGCCGCATCATTGCATCATCAAGCACAACGTCACTGGAGAGACCTCATGCAAAAACTGATCATTGGTAGTCTTACAGCCCTGGCGCTTGCGGTTAACGTCGCCAATGCTGAAACGCGCAGCATCAAAATGGGCACCGTTGCGGGCCCTGAAACAGAAGTGATGGAAGTGGCGGCGCGCATTGCCAAAGAAGAGTACGACCTTGATGTGGAAATCATCGAATTCACTGATTATGTTACCCCGAACGCCGCCTTGGCCGACGGCAGCTTAGACGCTAATGCTTACCAGCATGAGCCCTACTTACAGTCGATGGTCGATGACCGTGGCTATGACCTGGCAATCGCTGGCTACACCTTCGTATACCCGATTGGCGCTTACTCAGAAAAATACGATAGTATCGATGACCTACCTGACGGCGCGCAAATCGCACTACCCAACGACCCTTCCAATGAAGGTCGCGCGCTGATTTTGATGCACAACGAAGGCCTGATAACCCTCAACGACCCTGAATTTCTCGAATCAACACCGATCGATATTGCTGAAAACCCTCGCGACTTCCGCTTCCGCGAAATTGAAGCCGCCCAGCTACCCCGCGTGCTGCCCGATGTGGACATGGCATTCATCAACAACACCTTCGCGCAGCCAGCTGGTTTAAGCCTGGATGACGCTTTGATCAAAGAGGGCCCTGAGTCTCCTTACGTCAACCTGATTGCGGTTCGCGGCGGTGACGAAGAGCGTGAAGAGATTCGCCAGTTAGTCGACGCCTATCAGCGCGACGAAGTGATCGAGAAAGCTGAAGAGCTGTTCAAAGGCGCAGCAGTTCCTGGCTGGACCGAGTAATACCGCAAGCTATCAATAAATGACATCAGGCCGACACTTTCGCATAGGTAGCCCCCTATGCAAAAGTGTCGGCCTGCTGCGTTAGTAGCAAAGGATCCCTCATGCAAAACAGTGTTGACTACCCTCTTCTCAATCGACAGCTTGAAGCGCTGCTCGATACACGCGATTGGCTCACCAACAGCGCGCAAACCTGTGCGTTTATTCACCAACAGCTTAGCGACTTAAATTGGGCAGGCTTTTATCTTCAGCGCCAGCCTGATGTGTTAGGTCTAGGCCCATTTCAGGGCCAGCCCGCCTGCCATCCAATTCCCTTTAGCAAAGGCGTATGCGGCGCGGCCGCTCGCCAACAAACCACCCAGCGAGTGGACGACGTGCACGCGGTTGCCGACCATATTGCCTGCGACGCCAACTCTCGCTCAGAGCTGGTGATTCCCATCGTGATGGACGGTCGCGTATGGGGCGTTCTTGACCTGGATAGCCCGCTGCACGGGCGCTTCACCCAACAAGATCAAGCAGGCATTGAGGCACTGGTCGCAACGTTTAAGCGCCAAACTGACCTGCCCGACCTAATTCAAAAGAGCTCGTAAAAAAATAGCGGTAAAAAAATAGTAACTGTTCAGCTCATGCTGGCAGCCTAAAGGGTCGCGAGCTAAAGCTCCCTCCCACAACACCCTATAGCCAGCACTAAGCCAGAAGCTATTTGTGAGAGGGCGATTTATCGCGCGAAGGGTGCCGAAGGCACCCCTTAGTGTCTTCCGGCTGGAAGCTTGGAGGGTCGCGAGCTAAAGCTGCCTCCCACGGGGCAGCTATCTATGCCTGATGAAACAGCAGGTTGGCGAGTAAAGCCTGAAACCTACTGAATAGTTACAAAAAATAAAGGTTAAAAGCCATCGTCTACAAAGTGAAAAGCACCATATAACGCCCACACAAAAACGCCCCAAGCATCACTGCCTGGGGCGCTTCTGATAAAAGCTGGTAGGACCAGGCGGATTTGAACCGCCGACCTCCACGATGTCAACGTGGCGCTCTAACCAACTGAGCTATGGTCCTAAAAAGAGGTGTCACATAGGGCTGGTAGAACCAGGCGGATTTGAACCGCCGACCTCCACGATGTCAACGTGGCGCTCTAACCAACTGAGCTATGGTTCTATTATGCTATTTAGAGTGGGCTATTCGGATAGCCACACGCCTTGCAACGGATGCATATCTTACGCTTTTATCACTGAATTGCAAGTTCTTTTCCCATGCGCGCCCTCTCCCGCCAGCGTTAAACCCATTACGAATAGATGTTCAATTCGACACCTGCAACCTTCTAGCGCTAGGCTTAGCGCTTCAATGTGCTGGGTGTTATCTATAGGGAGATAAACAATGCTGGGTATTTTGCTAGGAAGCATAGCGATCCTACTGTTATTGGCTACGCTGATTGCACGGATACATTTACACTGGTGGTGGATCCGCAGTTTTGAATTTCCACGCCTGCAGATCGCCTTCCTAGCCTTAATCACCTGGCTATTAGCGGTTATCTTCGTTGAACCTGGCCCCTGGCTATGGGTAGCTCTACTTGCCTCCGGTATCACTGTATTGTTTCAGGTCTACTATATTCTGCCCTGGACACCGCTCTGGCCGGTGCAGGTTAAAGCGGCAGAGAGTAACGACTCAGATAAAACGATTACGCTGCTGATCGCCAACGTGCTGACCCCTAACCGGCAGGCCCAAGCGCTGATCGACATGATCAAACAGCATCAGCCCGACATAGTACTGACCCTGGAGTCAGACCAGTGGTGGCAGGATCAGTTGGATCCGGCGCTCGCAGAGCAGTGGCCACATAGCGTTAAAATCCCGCTCGACAACCTTTACGGCATGCACCTTTACTCTCACCTGGAACTCTCTAACACCTCGGTGGAATGGCTAATTCAGGACGATATTCCGTCTATTCATACCCGAGTGAGGCTTGCTAACGGCGATAGCATTCGCTTTTACGCACTCCACCCTCGTCCACCGGCCCCGAGCGAGAGTGAAAAATCCCTTTGGCGGGATGCTGAGCTGCTGTTGGTTGGCAAGAAGATTCATGAAGATCCCCAAGCGACGTTGGTCGCCGGGGATCTGAACGATGTAGCGTGGTCACGTACCACACGGCTGTTTTGCCGCGTTGGCGGCATGCTCGATCCACGCCGTGGGCGTGGTTTATTCAGCACCTTCCACGCCAAATATCCCGTTTTGCGCTGGCCCCTTGACCATATTTTTGTGACCGAGCACTTCACCTTAGTCGGCATGCAGCGCCTTAACTACTTCGGTTCCGACCACTTCCCGATACTGGCTACCTTTTGCTATCGCCCCTCACGTCAAGATGAGCATGAAACCCCCGAAGCCGATGCCGAGGAGCGCAGTGAGGCCAGCGAAACGATTCAGGAAGGTAAAACCGAAACGCAGGAGACCTGAACTCGGGTGGCCTGAAGTTAGCTGACCTTAAAAGTGTTACTCAGGGATGCCTCCGTGTGTTAACGCGACCGGATCCAGCAGCCGCTCTAGCGTCTCCCGGTCAAGGTCAGTTTTCTCTTCCGCCACATCAATAATCGGCCTTCCCGCCTGGTAAGCCTCTTTGGCGACTGCGGCGGCGGCGTTGTAGCCAATCACGCCATTGAGCGCCGTCACCAAAATGGGGTTTCTAGCCAGCGGGCCTTGCAGGTTATCTTCACGCACTTTAAAGGTGGCAATCGCACGATCAGCCAGCAGCCGAGCGGTATTACTCATTAAGCTTATGGATGTTAGCAAATTGGAAGCCACCAACGGCAGCATCACGTTCAATTGAAAGTTACCACTTTGGCCGGCCACGGTAATCGCGGCATCCAGACCAATGACTTGCGCGGCAGCCTGAGCGGCCGACTCAGGAATAACCGGGTTCACCTTTCCTGGCATAATCGAACTGCCGGGCTGTAACGCCTCAAGCTCAATTTCTCCTAGCCCCGCTAGCGGCCCCGAGTTCATCCAGCGCAGGTCGTTGGCTATTTTCATGATCACGCAGGCTAAGCCTTTCAACTGCCCCGAGAGCTCTACCGCTGCATCCTGAGACGAGAGGCTGGCAAAGAAGCTGTCGTTAGGGGTAAACATCAAGCCGGTCTGTTCGCTCAGCTCCTGGGCGACCTGCTCAGCAAAACCGATAGGCGCGTTAATGCCGGTGCCCACGGCGGTGCCGCCCTGAGCGATGCGGCACAGTCGTTTCATGGCGCTATCAAAACGTTCAATGGCCTGACTTAGTTGACTAGACCAGGCGCCCAGCTCTTGATCCATACGCAGCGGCATGGCATCCATGAGGTGAGTACGGCCGGTTTTTACCACATGGCTCAGCTCACTGGCACGTTGGTCGATAGTGTCGCGTAGATGAACCAGGGCTGGGCGGAGTGATTCGTGCACCGCGATGGCAGCCGAAAGGTGAATGGCCGTGGGAATCACATCATTGCTGGACTGCCCCATATTGACGTGATCATTCGGGGTCACCTCAACGCCCTCACGACTTGCCAATGTGGCCAGTACCTCGTTGACGTTCATATTGGTGGAGGTGCCTGAACCGGTTTGAAACACATCGATGGGGAAGTGCTGGTCATGCTTGCCCGTTAACACTTCGCGCGCCGCCTTTTGAATCGCCTCCCCGCGGGCGCTATCAAGCCCTCCTAACGTTTGATTAGCCCGGGCTGCCGCTAGCTTGATACGCGCGACTGCATGAATGAAAGCCGGGGGCATGGGCGAATGAGAGACAGGGAAGTTATTGATTGCCCGCTGGGTCTGCGCACCATAAAGGGCGTCAGAAGGCACTTCCAATTCGCCCATGCTGTCACGTTCCATCCGTGTTGCCATTGCTCTTTCTCCCATCGGTAAGATCAGTAGTGATACTTATCTGAGCGCAAAGCCGATCTATCGTTCGCCAGCTAAGGCTGCATCCACTACCTTCAAGCTAGCTGGTTAGTTCATGCGGGTAAACACGCCCTTAGCCCGCGGGCATTAAAATGCCAAAAACCAAATGTTGCACTGCACAAAAACAGTTGCTATGCTGCAACGCAAGATAGCTTAAAGAGCTACTCATTCAATAAGCAGCGCCAACCACTGGATAGCTGCTTTTGGCAAGACTAAACCCAGGAGGGTATGACGATGCGTACATTAAATACTAACGAAATGACTCAGCAGTTTGACAACATGTTTATGGCACCAGTACGCGCTTACATGGCGCTGAGCATCGATTACAGCGAAAAAATGCTTAACGCTCAGATGGATGCCAGCAAAGCCTATGTCGACACCGGCATTGCGCAAATGCGCCAAATGATGGACGTAAAAGACGCAGAAGGTCTGCGTAGCTACATGGAAGGTCAGCAAAAAGTAGCGAAAGAGCTGGCTGAGCGTGTTAAAGGCGATACCGATAAAGTCGTATCCCTGCAGCAAGACTTTATCCAAAAAAGCCAGAAAATTACCGAAGACAACGTTAAGCAGGCGCAAACCGCTGCTAGCAAGTTGAGCAAAACTGCTTAATCGCTTATTGAATCAAATAAGCTGGTAAGTAAGTCTTAAAAAACGCCCCTGTTGGCTCACGCTGACAGGGGCGTTTTAGTCGTTGCCTTTAGCATTTTTTTACCAGCCACTTCACCAACCGAGGGCGGATTTCACAAACGGAATCGTCAATTTACGCTTGGCTGATAGCGATGCTTTATCCAGGGTCTCAACCGCGCGGCACAGCTCACCTAGATCGCGGGGGCCACGATGCAAAATATAGCGACCAACGTCATCGGGAAGCTGCATTCCTCTCACACTGGCGCGCAGCTTTAGCGCTGCCAACCGCTCGTCATCATCTTCTAAGGGGTGAACGTGAAACGTTACCCCCCAGGTCAAACGAGAAGCCAAATCCGGTAGCACCACGTTTAGCTGTCGCGGGGAAACACTAGCCGCAATCACTAATTTCTTGCCAGCATCTCTGAGCCGGTTAAAGGCATGAAACAGCGCCTCTTCCCAGCGCTTACGGCCAATGACACACTCCAAATCATCAATGGCGACAAGATCCAGACGCTCGATGTCTTCCAGCATTAGCGGCGGAAAGTGGCCCAAATCATCCAGCGGTAAGTAAAGCGCGCGCTTATCCGCATCAGATGCGGCATGACACGCCGCCTGTAAAAGGTGGCTGCGCCCTACCCCTGGCGCCCCCCAAAGATAGAGAAACTGCTCCCCCTCTGAAGTAAGCTGCTGAGTAAGATGCTCTACCAGCGGCGTATTTGAACGCGCCACATAGTAATTATCAAAGGTCGCGTCATCGCGCAGACCAATGCCCAAAGGAAGCTGTGCCGGTAGTCGGCTCATGATGACTCACCTTGATCATTACGACTATTTCCATCACGACTAGGCCCACTATGCCCCAGCTCATCATGATACGAAGAGCTGACCTCGATAATTGAGGCATGTTTGTCGGTATTATTTTCGTCGTATAACTCGCTATGCTGATAGCGAACTTTTACTTCTTTTAGCAGCACTAGAATCACCGCGGCAACAGGCAGTGCCAGCAACACCCCTGTTAGACCAAACAGATTGCCACCCGCCAGCACGGCAAATATAACCGCCACCGGATGCAGACCAATCTTATCGCCCAACAATTTAGGCTGTAGAACCACACTCTCCGCCATTTGGCCAATACTGAACACCAGGATGACGCCTAGTACCGCCCACCAGGTGGCGTACTGGAACAGCGCGACAACAAGGGCAATCACCAAGCCGACAATAAAGCCCAGGAACGGCACGATGCTTACCAGCCCGGACACAAAGCCGATCAACAGGCCAAAGTTGAGCCCCATCAGCGTTAAGCCCACCGCATAAATAATCCCTAAGCAGAGCATGACCAGCAGTTGGCCACGTAGAAACGATGACAACACTTCATCGCAGCGACGCGCCAACCGGAAAGTATCATCCGCCCACTGGCGTGGCACGAGATTGGCAATATTGGTCAGCAGGCGATTCCAGTCCAAGAGTAAATAGAAGGTCACCACGGGGATTAGCGCTACATAGGTGATCCATGAGGCAAATGCCATTCCGGAACGGCCAATTTGGCCTAACGCCTGAGCTAAGTAGCCGCCAGCATCGCGCCAGTTTTCGACCAGCGTCTCACGCGCATTGATTAACTCCGCGGTTAAGTCATAACCCGTCCACTCTTGCACCTGAGGTGCGAGCGTATTTTCTACCCAATTGAAGATACCCGGGATAGCTTCGCCCAGCTGTTTAAGCTGTTGAACAAGCAGCGGTATTAATATCAACAGACTCGCTACCAGCACGACCAACAGTACTAAAAACACACTGCTCACCGCGAATGGCCGGTTCATGCCCCAGCGCTGGAAACGGTTAGCCAGCGGATCAGCTAAGTAAGCGAGAATCATCCCGGCAATAAAAGGCATCAGCACCGCGTCTAACAAATAGATTAAACCGCCTATTACCAGCAAAAATAGGACACCCCACCAAGAATTCCGCATAGTTCCCTCTCAAACGTGGATTTAAACCAACCATTTTCACTTACAGTCACTATTTTACTTATCACTACTATTTTACTTGCCACTACTATGCCGCATATAAGCAAAAGTCGCTCGTAAGCTTTTCATCATGTGCGACAGCGGTGCGGCCTGCGCCGCTGAGTGTTACAATCCGCTCCAGTTATCGTCTAGCACTGGCCATGTCGCCAGCACTACCAGCACCGCTATTTGCTTCACAGGATCTGTCATGACCGAGACTTCCTCTTCTTCGGCTACTCCTTCCCTCAGCTACAAGGACGCAGGCGTCGATATTGATGCCGGTAACGCCTTAGTTGACCGCATTAAACACGTTGCCAAACGCACTACTCGCCCAGAAGTCATGGGCGGGCTTGGCGGTTTTGGCGCGCTATGCGAGATTCCCGCGGGCTATCGGCAGCCCGTACTCGTCTCAGGTACCGATGGTGTCGGCACCAAGCTGCGCCTGGCGATGGATCTTGGCAAACACGACACCATTGGTATTGATTTGGTCGCTATGTGTGTCAACGATCTCATCGTGGCCGGCGCCGAACCACTGCTCTTTCTTGACTACTATGCCACGGGTAAGCTCGATGTGGATATTGCTGCTGACGTTGTCACCGGCATTGGCGCTGGTTGCGAACTGGCTGGCTGCGCTCTGGTAGGTGGCGAAACCGCCGAAATGCCGGGCATGTATGAAGGAAACGACTACGATTTAGCGGGCTTTTGCGTAGGTGTGGTTGAAAAAGCAGACATTTTAGATGGCAGCAAAGTGGCCGAAGGCGACGTCATATTGGGGCTTGCCTCATCCGGGCCACACTCCAACGGCTACTCACTGATTCGCAAAATCCTTGAGGTTAGCGACGCTTCGCTAGAGACCGACATCGACGGCCAAACCCTTGGCGATGCGCTGATGGCACCTACCCGCATCTACGTTAAATCACTGCTCTCCTTAATGCGCGGCAGCGACATTGCCGTGCATGCGTTATCGCACATCACCGGTGGTGGATTGCTTGAAAACATTCCCCGCGTGCTGCCGGACAATCTCGCGGCGCATATTGATATTGCCAGTTGGCAGCGCCCCGCCGTGTTTGATTGGCTACAGGCCAACGGCAACGTGAATGAAACCGAAATGCACCGCGTGCTCAATTGCGGTATTGGCATGGTCGTTGTGGTGCCGCAACATCAAGCAGAGCAGGCAGCGGCTCATCTGCAAGCCGAAGGCGAATCCGTTTATCGTCTAGGCCAGATCGTTGAACGCCAAGGGGACGCCGTTATTCTGGAGAACCTCTCGGCATGACCAATACGGACTACCAGAGCGATACCATTAAAGACGTAACGCCAGAGCCTCTCGGTGCACGCCGCATTGTCGTGCTTATCTCTGGCAGCGGTAGCAATCTTCAGGCGCTGATTGATGCTCAGTCCCACGACCGCTTAGGCGGCGGTGAGATTGTCGCGGTGATTTCCAATGTCGCTGACGCCTATGGTTTGAAACGCGCCCACGAAGCGGGCATTGAAGCGGTTGCGCTCCCCCACCGGGAATACGATAGCCGCGAAGCCTACGACGGCGCCTTGATCAAAGTCATTGAGCGCCACGAGCCGGATCTGATCGTTCTGGCAGGCTTTATGCGCATTTTGACGCCTCGCTTTGTGCAGCGCTTCCTGGGCCGAATGTTGAATATCCATCCTTCGTTACTGCCGGACTACCAAGGGCTCAACACTCACGCCCGCGCCCTGGCAGACGGTGTTGCCAGCCACGGCTGTAGCGTTCACTTCGTCACCGAAGAGTTAGACGGTGGCCCAGTGGTACTGCAAGCGGAACTGCTGCTCAACGCTGACGACACGGCTGAAACACTGCAAGAGAAGGTTCGCTCACGGGAACACCTAATCTACCCGATTGCGGTGCAGTGGTTTATGGAAGGCAGGCTGCAGTTCAGCGCCGAAGGGGCCAAAATGGACGGCCACCTGCTGCCAGAACACGGCATGCGGCTTTCCCATGCCGACGCTGCAGAAGAACTTGATGAAGACCTTGATGAAAAGCTCGACGAAGAGTCTCAGGGCTAGACGGGTATCATCACCATAAGCATTAAAAAGCGCCTTACGGTTTTGCCGTAAGGCGCTTTTTCGTAGCAGTGCATTGCGTAAACTAGGTACGCGGCAAGGTCACACCACGCTGGCCCATATACTTCCCGCCTCGGTCTTTATACGAGGTTTCGCACACTTCGTCGGACTCCAAGAACAACATCTGCGCGACCCCCTCGTGGGCATAGATTTTTGCCGGCAGGTTGGTGGTGTTAGAGAACTCCAACGTAACGTGGCCTTCCCACTCAGGCTCCAGCGGCGTCACATTAACAATAATGCCACAGCGCGCGTAGGTGGATTTTCCCAGGCAAATAGTCAGCACGTTACGGGGAATACGGAAGTACTCCACCGTGCGCGCCAGCGCAAAAGAGTTGGGCGGAATAATGCATACGTCGCCTTTAATATCGACAAAGCTTTTCGCATCAAACGCCTTTGGATCGACAATCGCTGAGTGAATATTGGTAAAGACTTTGAATTCGTCTGAGCAGCGCACATCGTAACCGTAGCTTGAGGTGCCGTAAGAAATCACGCGCTGATCGTTCACATAGCGCACTTGCTCGGCTTCAAACGGCTCAATCATCGCGTCGCTTTTGGCCATGCGACGAATCCAATTATCAGATTTGATACTCATTTATTTCGTTATCACTCACTAAAGGAAATAGTTGGGCCGTCGCCTTGATGCGCGCTAACCGCTTCAGCGACTTTTTTGGCAATAGTCGCAAAGGTTTGACTCACCGCCCCCTCAGGCTCAGAGACCACACTCGGGCGGCCTGAATCCGTCAGTTCACGGATGGAAAGCGTTAGCGGTAACCTTCCAAGCACTTGGGTATCGTACTCCTGAGCGATACTATCGCCACCGCCGGTGCCAAAGATAGCCGCTTCATGGCCACAGTTTTCGCAGTGGTAGAGGCTCATATTTTCCACCACGCCAAGCACCGGCACGTTAACCTTACGGAACATTTCGATCCCTTTACGGGCATCTAACAACGCAATATCCTGCGGTGTGGTTACGATCACCGCGCCCGCCACCGGCACTTTCTGGGCCAGAGTCAATTGGATATCACCGGTGCCTGGGGGCATATCGATCAATAGAAAATCGAGATTATCCCATTGAGTTTGCGTCAGCATCTGCTGGAACGCGCCCACCACCATCGGTCCGCGCCACACCATAGGCTCACGTGTGTTGACCATAAACGCCATCGACATAGCCTGAATGCCATGGGCCTGGAGCGGAAGGAATTTGTCATTACTTGCCGCCTGGGGGCGCGTACCCTCTTTAACACCGAGCATTTGTGCCTGGCTGGGCCCATAGATATCCGCATCCAGGACGCCCACGCGGTAGCCCTGCGCTGCCAGCGCTAATGCCAAATTCACGGTGACGGTGGATTTTCCCACGCCGCCCTTGCCCGATGCCACTGCAATAATATGCTTAACCCCATCCATTCAATGGCACTCCTCGTTTTAGGCTCTTAATATTTACGTTAGGCTTGCGTGAATGATACGCCTCACAGCCAAAATCATAAACCAACAACAAGAGAGCGGATGCCGGGTTCCCGACATCCGCCCTCACTTTACTAACGCGAAAGGTGCGTTACAGCATTACTATTTAGCCATTTATCAGCCTGCGTTTTGCTGTGACTCTTCACTGCCACCATCGCTATCATTGGCGCTCTCATTTGAAGAACCCTCATCTGACGAGCCTTCATCCGACGAGCCATCTGAAGAGCCTTCTTCTGAAGAACTGCTCTGTGAGGAGCTATTCTGTGAAGAGCTATTCTGTGAAGATGAAGCAGCCTCACCGGCGGATTCTTCCGCATCGGCCAAGCGGCTATCTAATGTCGACAGCTCATCGCGCCATTCGCTTAACTGGCCTTCTAAACGCTCCAACTGGCTTTCACGCTCTTCAATATCGCTTTCAACACTCGACACTTCCTCGCGGCCCATCTCCAAAGCGACCATGACGTCGTCGAGCTCGCTGCGCACATCGCTCAAGCTCTGCTCTTCCTCTTCGCGAAGCGCCGTTAGCGAATCAACTTCGTTTTGCAGCTCATCGCGCTCGCTAGTAATGGAGTCACGCTCGCTTTTTAACTCATCAAGCTCGCTTTGAGCAGTTGAGATTTCTTCTTCTAAACTGCTTAGCTGTTCATTTGACTGGCTAATCTGCTCTTCTAGTCCGGACAGCTCCTCTTCGGTGTTGCCCAGCTCTTCAACCGCTTCTTGACGCTGCTGTTCAGCTTCCTGACGGGCGGACTCAGCCTCCTGACGGGCTTCTTCAGCGCTAGAACGCGCTTCTTCTACTTGCTGAAGGGCGCTTTCTGCCTCGTCACGGGTGCTGGTGATTTCGTCGCGCTCTTCGCGCAGCGCGCTCATCTCACTTTCAGCGCTCTCTACCTGGTCATTAAGAGAGGCAATTTCCTCTTCCAGCGCATCACGCTCGGATTCAAGTTCTTCTAAACGCGACTGCACATCGCTGACATTCCCTTGGGCGCTTTCCAGCGAAGAGCTGGCCTCTTCCTGCTGAGCTTCCAGGGATGCCATCTCCTCCTGCAGCGCGGCTAAATTGGTTTCAGCTTCCTCGATTTCGCTAATGCGCTGGCTCATTTGGCTATTTTCCTGCTCAGCACTGGCGAGCTGCTCCTCTAGGCTATCGACACGATCCTGACGAGAGCCTGCGTTAGACTGCGCCATAATCGCCCAAATAACCGCAATGGCGGCAATACCGGCAATGGCTTTTACCCGGTTATCCTGGAAGAGGGTTTTCATATCCGACTTTTTAGCCGGCTCTGGCTTGTTGGCTGGCGACTGTTGATCCGAATGGTTTGCTTCCGACATTATGCTTTCCTCTATGGTCTAAGCTAACGTTTGTCCAAGCTAACGATAATCAAGTAAGTGGATATTGCGCTAACCGTGAATGATCTCCCCCTTCAGCATACACAGCTCGCTGTATCTAGCCAGTCTGTTTGCAAAAACGTGTATAAATGTTGCAGCAGTGTTACCAATCAAGCAAAGGTGTTTATCTTTTTAGTCTGAAGGCGGATGCTTTCCCTCATGAAAGCCAGAGGCCTCTCCACTGAACGCATCAAACCAATCCAAGGTGGTATGCAGTGACACCACGCTACCCACTATTAGCAGCGTAGGCGGTTTAATGGAGCCCGCCAAGAAAGCATCTGGCAGCGCAGACAACGTGCCTACGTGAGTAAGCTGTCGGCGAGTGGTTCCCTGCTCAATTAGCGCCAGCGGCGTATCTGGGGCTAAACCATGCTCAACCAGGGCTTGGCTGATTACCTTTACGGTGCCGAGCCCCATATAAAACACCAAGGTTTGCCCTGGCCGCGCTAACGCATCCCAATCAAGCTCACACTCGCCCTGTTGCAAATGTCCGGTAACAAAACGCACCGACTGGGCATGGTCGCGATGAGTCAAAGGAATGCCCGCATAGGCCGCGCAGCCTGATGCCGCCGTCACCCCAGGGATTACTTCCACACTCACTTGTGCCGCCACCAGCGCCTCAAGCTCCTCTCCACCTCGGCCAAAAATAAACGGATCACCACCTTTAAGGCGCACGACACGCTTACCCTGCTGAGCCCACTTTACAAGCGCTTGATTAATACCCTCTTGAGGGACACTGTGCAGCGAGCGTGCTTTACCCACATAAAATCGCTGCGCCTGTGGCGGTATAAAGGCGACAATCTCATCGCTAACCAAACGGTCGTACAGCACCACTTCAGCGGACTGTAGGCGCTTATACGCTTTTAACGTTAATAACTCCGGATCGCCAGGGCCAGCGCCCACTAGACTTACCAAGCCGTATGGCTGAGACATTTGCTCTCGTCCTGCTTCCAAGAATCCACCCCAGGAATAAAAAAGGTTTTTAATATGCAAAAAAGTAATTAATTTTACCACTAAATACCAATAACACCTTGTCTATTGCTTAAAATAGAATCCAATATATACAAGAAAAGAACATGCATATTCTAAAAAAATATAGATAATGGTGATTTTGTCTGCAATGGTTTACATCCTGATTACGTTTTAGGGCTAATCTTCACGATCAAATTCAAATTGGCATATGTTTGGAGATTCACGCATGCCCGTGAATGATATAGACGCACCAGAGCGAGTCAGTGCAGACCACCTTGTACCCCACATACCAGGCGTTATCTTTCAGTTTCATCGCGCGCGCAATGGCCATATGCGGTTCCCCTACTTAGAGGGCGGCGGCGTGGCTCTCAAACATATTGACCGGGATCTGCTTGCTCAAAATGCTGGCGAGTTAGTTGAGCAACTGACCGGCAATGACCACCCCAAGATAATGTCGGCGATCGAACGTTCGGCCCGCTGGATGCTGCCTCTCACGACGCGCTTTCGACTACCGTTTCCAGAAGACAACCCCCGCTGGATTGCGGTGAGCGCCAAGCCAAAGCCCGTTGTCGATGGCGTACAGTGGAACGGCATAATGATGGATATTAGCGATCAAGTCAGCGAAGAGCAGCGGCTTCGCAACCTATGCGACACAGACCCCCTGACGCAACTGCCCAATCGGCGCAAGCTGATGATGCACTTAACCCATGTTACATCGCTTAGCACCCGCCACGGCACACCGCTCTCCATCATGATGATCGATATCGATCATTTTAAACGCCTTAACGACCGCTGGGGCCACCTACATGGGGATGATGTGCTTAAACAGCTAGCGATGCACGCCCAGTCGCTGCTGCGCTGTGAAGACATGGTCGCTCGGTTAGGAGGTGAAGAGTTTATGGTCGTGCTGCCGCTTACGCCGCTGCAGCAATGCCATGCACTTGCTGACCGCTTACGCCAGGCCATCAGTGTACGCGACTTCGGTATGGGGCCGGGCCAAGTGACATTGAGCATTGGGGTTGCCGAGTATCGCTGTGGCGAACCCCTCACGAGCTTGATCGAGCGGGCCGACCAGGCGTTGTATAGCGCCAAAGACGTTGGTCGCGACTGCGTTTGCCATCTACGCTGATAGGGAATCCCCCATTGCAGGAGCCATACAATGACAAGGCTAGCCGATGCCATTTGTGAGCCGTGCAGCAAAGATGCTCAACCTTTTAATAAAGATGAGGCCCAAGAGCGGCTAAAAAGCCTCAGCCAGTGGCAGATTGTCGAGCACGATGGCATCATGAAGCTGTCGCGAAGTTTTAAATTCCGTGACTTTGCCAGCGCATTGGCGTTTACCCAGAGCGTTGGCGATATTGCAGAGCAGGCCGGCCATCACCCCGTTATCGTGACCGAGTGGGGCAAAGCCACCGTTACGTGGTGGTCTCACGCTATTAAAGGCCTGCATCTTAATGACTTCATTCTTGCCGCCAGAACCGACGAGGTAGCCGAATAAATGTTTGAGCATATTGAGCGAGTCCCAGGAGATGCCATTCTCGGGCTGATCGAAGCTTTCAAGAAAGATACCAATCCGCAAAAGGTGGATTTAGGTGTTGGTGTTTACCGCGATACCCAAGGCAATACGCCGGTAATGCGCGCCGTTAAGGAAGCAGAAGCTCGCCTGCTCAAGAATGAAACGACGAAAACCTATATCGGTTCTCACGGCGCGCCTAGCTATGGCGAAGTAGTACTTCCCATGGTATTTGGTGCTGAGTCACCGGTACTGAAAGCCAACCGTGCCAGCGCTACCCAGTCGCCTGGCGGCACCGGCGCCCTGCGCTTGGCAGCCGATTTCATTTCCACTCAGTTGCCGGGCAAAGGTATCTGGGTAAGCGACCCAACGTGGCCCAACCACCACGGTATTTTTACCGCCGCAGGTATTGAGCTACACAAGTACCCCTACGTTGACCCTGACAACCGTCTCGACTTTGACGGTATGCGTGCAGCGCTAAAAAGTATCCCAGAAGGTGATGTAGTCGTACTCCACGCCTGCTGTCACAACCCGACTGGGTTTGATCTTTCCCACGCCCAGTGGCAGGAAGTGCTAGAGATCGTCCGTGAGCGCAAGCTGCTGCCGCTGATCGACTTTGCCTATCAGGGCTTTGGTGAAGGCCTGGATGAGGACGCTTACGGCGTACGCCTGCTGGCGGAAAACCTCGACGAAGCGATCATCACCAGCTCCTGCTCGAAGAACTTTGGTATTTATTGCGAGCGTACCGGCTGCTTGATCATGGTGGCAAAAGACAGCGAGCAGATGGATAACATTCGCTCGCAGGTCGCGATCGTGGCACGGGAAAACTACTCAAACCCGCCTGCGCACGGCGGCGCTATCGTCAGCGAGATCCTCCACGATCCAGAGCTGACTGCGCTATGGCGTGAAGAGCTGACCGAAATGCGTGATCGTATTAATACCCTGCGTCGCGATTTCGTCGAAGCGCTGAAGCCCTACGGGCTTGACGAGAAGTACGCCTGCGTAGCAGAGCAGCGCGGCATGTTCTCCTACACCGGCTTAACGCCGGAACAGGTGGATCGTTTGCGCGATGAATTTGGCATCTACATGGTGCGCTCGGGTCGCGCTAACGTAGCGGGCTTCTCCCATGAGAACCTGCCCTACCTGGCTAAAGCGATTGCCGCTGTTAACGACTAGCTAGCAAGCATTGCCGTACTACAAACGCCCAGGCCTACCTGGGCGTTTTTGTGTGCTGAGCACTTGACCGATCAGTCAACACTTCGGCACACTCAGCGTTGCCTTGTATACAACACACCATAATCAAGAGGCCTACCATGGCGGCTGCCAGCATCCACTACCCCTGGTACAAAAAAGAAGATACCGACGCGTTCTTCGCCCTGTTCCAAAACAATATTGCCAACTTTGTCATTATCGCCATCACCATGTTGGGCATGGGATTCCCCTCATCCATTGTCTATGGGCAGGTGCTGCCGGGAGCGGCAGTCGCGGTCATGGTGGGTAATTTCTACTATGCATGGAGCGCGGCAAGATTGGCCCGTAAGGAGAACCGTGCCGATGTAACGGCGCTCTCTTACGGTATCTCAACGCCGGTCATGTTTGTGTTTCTATTCGGCGTACTGCTACCCGCCAAACAGCTCACCGGTGATGCTGAAATGGCCTGGAAAGTTGCGGTCGCCGCCTGTTTTATCAGCGGCGCTATCGAAGCCGCGATCAGCGTGGTTGGCCGCTGGGTGCAGTATCACCTGCCCCGCGCCGCGATGCTGGGCGCCGTTGCCGGTGTCGCCCTGACGTTTATCGCCGGTGAAATGCTGTTCAAAACCCTGGAAATGCCGATTATTGGCCTGCTGGTGTTAGCGATCATTATTGTTGGCCTGGTCGCCAGAGTGAGCATGCCGTTTAAACTGCCCACCTCGCTATTCGCCATCATCGTCGGTACTGCCATGGCCTATTTGATTGGCGATGCCGGTACCGAACGCTTTAGCGATGCCTTTACCCACCTAGGCTTTTACCCGCTGCTTCCCAATCTAGCCTGGTTTGAAGGGCTGGGTTTACTGTTCACCAGCATGCTCGCAGTCTTGACCGTCGTTCTGCCGATCACGCTGTATAACGCCATTGAGACGATGAACAACGTCGAGGCGATGGAGGCGGCAGGCGATAAGTACGATGTGCGCGAGTGTCAGGCGGTTGATGGCGCCGGTACCATGATTGGCGCCCTGTTTGGCGGCGTGTTTCCAACCACGGTTTATATAGCTACCGTGGGGGCCAAGTGGATGGGCGCAGGCCGAGGCTACAGCCTTCTCAACGGTGCTGTTTATGCGCTGGCTACCATGTTTGGTTTAATCGCCGCCCTGGCCGCGATTATTCCCGTTTCGGTGGTGGCACCGATTTTGGTCTTTGTCGGCATGTCGATGATTGCCACCGCGTTTCAGGCCAACGACACACGCTACTACCCTGCTGTGGCGCTGGCCATGCTGCCCTACTTCGCCAACTACGTGATGACGCGCTTTAACCGCGGGGCTGGTGAAGTCGTCACCGACATATCCAGTGCCATTGTGGTAATGGGCCAAGGGGCTATGTTTATGGCCATTCTGCTGGGCGCAATGACAGTATCGGTAATTGACCATCAGTTCCGACGTGCGGCCGCCTTCGCAGCCATTGCCGCGGGCTTTTCCTTCGTCGGGCTGATGCATGCCCCCGAGCTGTCACTCAATGCTTCCCCAGAGTTCGTGATGGGCTACTTAGGGATGGCGCTGCTGTTTATCTATTTCTCCTTTCAGGAAGCTGGGCGCCTGCGTTAATTAACGAATCCCGCCTGCCGATGCGGGCGGGACAAAATACGCCGCATGACCTGCCACGCCATCAAGCCCGCCAGCAGGTTGCCTATGGCCGCGCCCGCCGCCAGCCCCCACCAACCGAAGAACTGTGAACCCAACCAGAGGCAGGGCAGATAGCAAACAAACAGCCGAGCGCTGGATAGCAGCATCGCTCGCAGCGGCCAACCTAAGGCATTTCCCGCCGAGACCACTAGCATGCAAACGCCCAGCGCGGCGTAGCTAGGCAGCAGAAAGCGAATCAGCAGAGCCAGCTCGTTTTGTACTTCAGGATTACCCGCTAAAGCCATGGCTAGCCAGGGAGCCCCCAGGGCCAGCAACACGCCCAGACTAAGCTGCCAAACCAGCGCGACCTTGACCGCCAAGCGCATAAGCTGCTGTATCTGCCCCCAATCACCGGCGCCGTAGCAGCGCCCTAACCAAGGTGGCAGCGACATGGTCATGGCTAGAATCACCATCAGCGAGAGTGTTTCCAAACGACTCGCCAACCCCCAGGCGGCTACTTCACTTTCGCCCAGGCCCGCCACCACGGAAATTGCCAGCATCGCCGCCAAGGGCGGCATCAATTGGCTGACCATCGCGGGAGCGGCAATGCCTGTAAACGGCCGCCACGACTGTTTCGCCTCTATCCACAGCCCTAACTGCGACGCCCACTGGCGTTTTAGCAGTTTACGCGTAGTGACCAACAGCCCCACAGAGAAAGCAATTGCAGTTGCCCAGGCAGCACCGGGCAATCCCCAGCCCTGCCAATCGCCTACCCCAAAAATCAGCAAAGGGTCGAGTACAAGGTTAACAAGGCTGCTCAGCACCATCATTTTGCCCGGCAAGCGGGTATCCCCATGGGCGCGGAATACGCTATAGCTAAAATAGAGCAGCGCACCCAGCCATGCAGATAAAAGCTGAGGACCCCAGTAAATATAAATATACGAGAGCGTGGTGTCATCCGCACCCAGCAGTCGAAAAATGGGCACATGAAATAGCCACAATATGATCGCCAATAGGCCGATCACGCCACCGCCCGCCATTAACACCAAACTACTTAAGCGCCTCGCCCGCTCACCTTCCCCTGCACCTAGCGCCCGGGAAATCAGCGCGGCAATCGCAATCCCCATACCCACTTGAATGCCGATAATCAGAAATGACAGCGGAAAGGTGAACGACTGTGCAGCTAGCTGTGCAGTCCCCAAACGGGCAATAAAGGCGCTATCAACAAGTTGAAAACCCAATAACGCCAAAACCCCGATAGCCATTGGCCAGGTTTGCCGCCATAGGGTTATCGCCAACTCGCGTTGCTGCATCACAATTGCCAAGCTAACTCTCCTTTTATTCGCCTTAAACGCAAAAACGCCACCACCCCTAGCGGGGTGATGGCGCTTAACTAAAAGTACTCTTTACTGACGAATACCTTCAAACGTGACGTATAGCTCAAGCTCATGCATGGATTCAGGGAAATCACTCATGTCGATTCCGTAGTCACCCAGTGTCAGCGTGGTGCTGCCTTCGAAACCAGCGCGGTAGTTGCCCCAAGGGTCATCACCCTCACCCATCAGTTTAACCGGCATTTCAATTTCTTGTGTTTCGCCATGCAAGGTCAGATCACCGGTCAGCACACCTTCATCATCGCCCGTTGATTCAAAGCCTGTTGATGTGAAGGTAGCGGTCGGAAATTCGCTGGCGTTGAGGAAATCGTCACTCAGAATATGACGATCGCGCTCTGCGTGGTTACTGGTCAGGCTATCCACCTGTACTTCGATTTCAGCAGAAGATGCATCGAGATCTTCAGGATCGTAGGCAAACTGACCTTCAAACTCTTCAAAGCTGCCTAGAATATAGGAGAAGCCCAGGTGTGAAATTTTAAACTGAACAAAAGCGTGCTGGCCTTCTGTATCAATCTGATAATCAGCTGCCTGCGCTTGGCTCAACGGTACCAGCGCTACAGCGGCGATCGCGGATGCAAATGCGGTCTTCTTGAACATATTGAATTGCTCCTTGCTTTACTTAATAGGCACTGCGGGCAGTCAATTATCTTACCCGCAGTGGTTAGAAAAACTTGTATACAGATAACGTTATTATCTTGGTGCATCGTGACTGCCAGCATGGCTGTGCGCTGGGTTTAGCATACGTACCAAGGTTTTGTGCCGCCCTAGCCAATGATGCTTAAAAGCAGCAAGGGCGTGGCCCGCAGCTAAGATCATTAGTGCCAGTGCGCTGTACCAGTGTACGGTGCCCGCTTGGCTTGCCTGATTGGGCAAGCCATATAGCAACGCCGGCACCTCAAACCAACCGAACACACTAATGCCACTACCATCGGCAGTAGAAATTAAATAGCCACTCACCATAACGACTAATAAAAGCACATAGAGCGCAATATGACCGAGATGGGCCGCAATAGTTTCTAATTGGCTACCCTCGGCGAAAGGCGTCGGCTGGACGAAGCGCCATACCAAACGCGCAAAGGTAGCCAACAATAGCAAAATGCCAATCGAGCGGTGTACCCAAGGCCCCTGATTATACCAAGGGTTATAATAGCCCAGGTCAGTCATCCACCAGCCCAGTACAAACAGACCAATAATGGCCAGCGCGCTTAGCCAATGAAACAGAATACTAATCAATCCCCAACCGGTGCGACTGTTACGCCACATTGTGCTATTCCTCATTTTTATCTATAGCGGCTTCAACTTAGCCAACGCGCTTATCAGATCTTGGATTACGCTATTCGTCCACGCCCAGAACCTTACCGCTAGAAGCTAATAAAAACTGCTGAAAAAAGCAGGATATTTCATTCGTAAAAACCATTGAATAACCCGATAACAACCTTTACGCAGTTCGCCTTTCTAAAAAGTCAAAGTCAATCCATTCTATAAAATCGAATAAATAGAGCAAATATAACCAATTTTATAATTTTGTTTGCGCGCTTACTATTAGCGCATGTCCTACAAGACATCCAGAAATGACCGAAAAACGGTACATAAACTTTCTATTAGAGAGCGCCAATCATGAAAAAAATGACCCTTATCACCGCTATTGCCATGACATTGACTTCTACTGCCGTTCTAGCTGAACAGGGTTCTGGCGAGCTTAACCAGATTACTCAGCCTAGCTCTTCAGCGAATTACAGCACTGACAGCGTGCACCTGACACCAGCTGATTTGCCATTGGTCAACGGCGATGCGAAGAACAACATCGTTGTTGCTCCGAGCTCTCACATCAATCACTCTTCCAGCAATGAAGACCAGATTGCGCTGTCAGATCTGCCTCACCGCAACGCTTCTTAAAACAAATAAGGGTGCTTTGTTTGCACAGCATATGACTCATTAGGTTTCAAAAGTACGAAAAACCCACCTTTCAAAGGTGGGTTTTCGTTACTGTACAGGATTGCTTAACATCAATTAGCCAGCCAGAACATCCAGTCCACGAGCAAGATCGCGCTGGATATCCTGCTGACTCTCAAGCCCTACCGCCACGCGGATCAGCCCTGGCGCAATACCCGCCGCATCTTTCTGAGCATCAGACAAACGCCCATGGGTAGTGGTGGCCGGATGAGTAATGGTGGATTTAACGTCACCCAAGTTACCCGTTATCGAAAGCATTCGGGTTGCATCGATCACCTGCCACGCCCCCTCTTGCCCACCTTTCACTTCAAAACCCAGCACCGCGCCAAACCCTTTCTGCTGCTGTTTGGCCAAGGCGTGCTGAGGATGATTCTCCAGGCCGCTATAAAACACATGCTTAACAGCCGGGTGGGCATCCAGCCAACGCGCTAGAGTCAAGGCATTTTCACAGTGGGCCTTCATGCGCAGCGACAGGGTTTCCAGGCCCTTGGTAAAAATCCACGCGTTGAAGGGGCTCAGACAAGGCCCGCAGGTGCGCACCACGCCGAACACTTCTTCAAGCAGCGCATGGCTACCTACCACGGCACCACCGACTGCACGGCCTTGGCCGTCCAGGTACTTGGTCGCCGAGTGGATCACTAAATCGGCGCCTAGCGCCAGCGGCTGCTGGAGCGCCGGGGTAAGAAAGCAGTTATCTATCGCCAGTAGCGCATCGTGACGCTTTGCCAACGCTGCCAGCGCTGGAATATCAGCAATTTCTGACAGCGGATTTGAGGGTGTTTCAGCAAACAGTAGCCGCGTTTTTGGAGTAATCGCCGCCTCCCAGGCTGAAATGTTGGAGAGCTCCACATAGTGCGTGGTAATACCAAACTTACCCAGGTACTTATCGAACAGACTAACCGTTGAACCAAACAGTGACCGGGAGGCAACAATCTCATCCCCTGCTGAAAGTAGCGCCAGCGCGGTAGAGAGAATAGCGGACATACCCGAGCTGGTGGCCACACAGCGCTCGCCGCCTTCAAGGGCCGCCAGACGGCGCTCAAAGGTATGCACTGTTGGGTTGGTAAAGCGCGAGTAGACGTTGCCCGGCTCCTGCCCACCAAATTTACGCGCCGCTTCTGCAGCGCTTTCGTAGACAAAGCTTGAGGTCGGAAAAATAGGCTCCGAGTGTTCCTGCTCGAAGGTGCGCTGATGGCCAGCCCGAATCGCCAGCGTCTCTAGTGACCACTCATCCTGGTGACTTTCCTGGTGATTATCATCCTGCATATGGCTTCTCTCCTAATCGTCCAGGTCATCGTCCTGATTATGCATATCAACCAGGGCATGGTCACCGGCGCTTTGATCCTTGGCGGAATCATTGCGGCTAGCTTCCAAGGCGGCCAGGTAGGCGTCGTCGATATCACCGGTCACGTAGTTGCCGTCAAACACCGAGCAATCAAACTCTTCCATTTCAGGATTCACTTCGCGGCAGGCCGCTTTTAGATCTTCCAGGTTTTGATAGAAGATACGGTCAGCGCCAATCAAATCCCCAACTTCTTCTTCGCTACGGCCATGGGCAATCAATTCAGACGCCGCTGGCATATCGATGCCGTAAACGTTAGGGAATCGCACCGGGGGCGCTGCTGAAGCAAAATAAACTTTACGCGCGCCTGCATCGCGGGCCATTTGAATGATCTGCTTACAGGTCGTGCCGCGCACAATAGAGTCGTCCACCAGCAGGACATTTTTACCCTTAAACTCAACGTCTATAGCATTGAGCTTTTGGCGTACGGATTTTTTACGCTGGGTTTGCCCCGGCATAATAAAGGTACGGCCAATATAGCGGTTCTTCATGAACCCTTCGCGGTAGGTCACACCGAGGTGCTGCGCCATTTCAAGGGCGGAGGTGCGCGACGTATCAGGGATCGGGATGACCACGTCGATATCGTGATCCGGCCACTCATTGAGGATGCGGTCACCCAGCTTGCGACCCATTTGCATACGGGTGCCGTAAACATAGGCGCCATCCAGCAGCGAATCGGGACGCGCCAGATAAACGTGCTCAAAAATACACGAACGTAGCTCGGGACGGTCAGCACATACCTGAGTATGAATATTGCCTTCAATATCGACAAAGATGGCTTCGCCAGGTGAAAGGTCGCGCTCAAGCTCAAAACCGCCCACGTCCAAGGCAACGGACTCGGAGGCGATCATCACCGCCTGCCCGTTCTCCTCTTCGCGAGTACCAAACACCACGGGTCGAATACCGAAGGGGTCGCGGAACGCCACCATGCCGAAGCCGTTAATAATCGCGACAGCAGCATAACCGCCCTTGCAGCGACGGTGAACGCGACGCACGGCGTCGAAGATATCTTCCGCTTCCAGGTGCAAACCCTGTTTGCCCAGCTCGTGAGCAAAGACATTGAGCAGCACTTCAGAATCGGAGCTGGTATTAATATGACGCAGGTCGGTAGAGAACAGCTCCTGCTTCAACTGCTCGGAGTTGGTCAGGTTGCCATTATGCGCCAGCGCAATACCGTAAGGAGAGTTAACATAGAACGGCTGTGACTCGGCTTCACTTGAAGAGCCTGCCGTCGGGTAACGCACGTGACCAATGCCTAGATTACCTTTTAGGCGGGCCATATGGCGGGTGTGAAATACATCACGTACCAAGCCGTTACTCTTGCGCAGTAGGAAGCGTCCCTCGCTCCATGTCATCATGCCGGCAGCGTCCTGGCCACGATGCTGAAGTACGGTCAGGGCATCGTAGATTCCCTGATTTACCGCCTGCTTGCCCAGAAGGCCCACTATACCGCACATTCACGTTACCTCGCTTAATGCCATGGCTTACCTAAGTCACATACCTAAGAAAGCCCGAACGTTCGTAGAATCGACTTCAGTAGCAGGTCAATCACCTGCTGGGATAACCTCACGCTCCGCCGCACCGGGCAGACGCAGTTCAGGTAGAGAGATGTTGCGCAGCGACGATGGCGCTTCTGGGAGCTCGCGATCCCACTGATCTAACTGGCTCACCGCCCAATCGCGCAGTTGAATAAAGGTTGGGCGCAGCTCAGCTTGTTGCCACGCCTGCAGTTCCGCCAGCGGTGTTAGGGTAATCAATACAGTAGCAATAAGCAGAATAACCGCTCCGCGGGCAACGCCAAAAGCGGCCCCCGCCACGCGGTTCAAAAGCCCCATGCCCACCCATTCAATCGCCGCATGCACCAAGCGAATCACTATGCCGCAAAGCAAAATAACGGCAAAAATCACCAGTATAAAAGCGAGTACCAGGCGGGCATCAAAGCTATCGATAAACCCGCTCATCAGTTCGGCCACCGGTTCGGCAAGTACTCGGGCAACCATTAAGGCAACGACCCAGGCTGCCAAACCCAATGCTTCGCGAACAAATCCTCTAACGAATCCGGCTAGCATTGATAGCGCCAGCACGGCCAAGAAAACCGCATCAATCCATGTTAACGCCATGGTTTAGTCTCTTACCCGAACAAGAAGGCCCTGCACATTGGCTCGCTCTTTGATCGAGGTCATGGCGGACTCACCCTCTTCAGAAGTGGCATAAGGGCCCACAAAGACGGTGGTCATATTATTGTCCCGCTCACGCTGATAAACAGTAAACCCCTCCCCCGAAAGTTGCTCGCTAAGGCGCTGCGCATTGCCGGGCTCACCAAAGCTGCCGACTTGCACCGCCCACTCTCCCTGAGCGCTGGCGGCGGGGGGCGAAGAGCTAGACGAGGAGCTTTGCGATGAACGTTGTGAAGAGTCCTGTGAAGAGCTTTGCGACGAGTCTTCACTGCTGCTTTGGGCGCTGCCACTATTGCTGGCAATCAGGTCAGCAATAGGGTCACTATCAGAGATTGACGGAGCTTCATCGGGCTCACTGGATCCCGCCGCCTCGGGACTGGAGGACGACTGATTAGCAGCAGCAATTTGATCGGTTTCCGGTAACCTCGGATCGACGTCAATAGGCATATCCCCCTCTTCATTACGGGGCGCTGACGATAGCGACTGCTCGCCAATGGTTGAAGGCCTTTCCGGTGCAGGAACGTCACGGCGCTCCACTTCAACGGGTTGCTCGATCACAAAGTTCGGCTGGGGACGCTCTTCCCTAGGCGCGGGGTCGCTCATTAACCACGGCACAAAGATCGCCAGTAGCGCGAGTAGAATCACAATACCGCTAATGCGTTCCGTTTTACCGTATTTCATTTCCGTCTCCATCAAGCGACACAGCGCCTGTTGGCAGTGGCCGAGCTAACAGTGCCGCTACTGTAAAGAACGACCCGGTGGCCAAGACACGATCATTGGGCGTTAACACGTTAGCGAGCCAATCGACGCCAGCTTGCGGCGAATCAGCGCGAAAATGCACTCGCCCTCCCTGAGCTATAATACGTTGCGACAACTCGCTTGCCTGGCAACCTCGCTCCCCACTCAGCGAAACGCATACCCAATCACTAATACGAGACGCTAACGCCTGTATGACACCGTCAATATCCTTATCATTCAACATGCCGATAAGGCCCCACTGTCGGCCATCTTCCGGCGGTCGCGGCAAGTGGCGAACGACATACTCGGCGGCATGAGGATTATGCCCCACATCCAGGCACCAAGGCCCAATCCACTGCAACCGCCCTGGCAACTGCACAGAACTCAGCGCTGCTTGCACGCGCGCCACTTCTAACCCAAGCCCTGCAAGCACAAGCGCCTGCAAAGCAGTGGCGGCGTTATCAACAGGCAGCCCCGGTTCGGGAAGGTCATCAATTACAATGCGTTGCCCATCCACCTGCTGCCCCTGCCAGCACCATCGAGAAGGCTCAGAGTCCATCGCCTTATGGGCAAATTGCTGGCCCAAACCAAACATAGGCGCTGCTAGTACCTGAGCACATTCAGCCACACTGGAAGGTAAGGTTTGACTGCCTAACACGGCGGGTCGATTGGCCCGAAAAATACCCGCTTTCTCGCGGCCAATCTGGGTTAAATCGGTGCCTAAAAAGTTAGCGTGATCCTGAGCAATAGTGGTAACAATGGCCACGTCCGCATCAATAATATTGACTGCATCAAGGCGACCACCCAGCCCCACTTCGAGGACCGCAAGATCCAGCTTGGCATTGGCCAAGCACCACAGCCCGCACAGTGTACCCGCTTCAAAATAGGTCAGACTGATTTCACCGCCTTGCAATCGCGCACGCTCAACCTGCTCAAAACCTTGCACCAGCAATTGATCGTCGGCTTCCTGGCCGTCGATTTTAACGCGTTCGTTGTAGCGCAATAAATGGGGAGAGGTGTAGGTACCCACTCGCCAACCATGGGCACGGGCAACGCTATCAATCATGGCAAGGGTTGAGCCCTTGCCATTGGTGCCTGCTACCGTAATGACCCGGGGGGCGATGGGGCTTGAAAGCAGCCCCATCCGCTTGGCAACCTGCGAGACCCGCTCCAGGCCCATATCTATCCCTACCGGATGCAGCGTTTCCAAATGCTGGAGCCACTGCTGCAAAGAGTAGAGCGGCAAAGAAGGTGTCTGTAGAGAGTCAGGCATTGCGTGAATGGTCATCACTCTTAGCGGTACTGGTGTCCTTCTGGGGCGCTTCAACCTTCTCAAAGGTGACGTCAGCAGTTTCCGCTAAGGTATCTTCCTCAACGATAGGCTCAACAACCTCAGCATCATCAGGATTGGTCGAACTCACCGGGGTTGCGTCGTGATGCGTTAACTTACGCAGCACGCTGCCCACGCGGGCACGCATTTCATGACGATGAACGATCATGTCGACAGTACCATGCTCAAGCAGAAACTCGCTGCGCTGGAACCCCTCTGGCAAGGTTTCACGCACCGTTTGCTCGATAACCCGCGGGCCGGCAAAACCAATCAAGGCATTGGGTTCGGCAATATTCAAGTCACCCAACATGGCTAGTGAGGCTGAAACACCGCCGAAGACGGGATCCGTAAGCACAGAAATATACGGCACACCCGCTTGTTTGAGCTTTTCAAGCGCGGCGGATGTTTTAGCCATCTGCATCAACGAGAAAAGCGCTTCCTGCATGCGGGCACCACCGGAGGCGGCAAAGCATACCAGCGGGATATTCTCTTCCAGCGCCAGAGTAGCGGCGCGAACAAACTTCTCGCCAACTACGGCCCCCATTGAGCCGCCCATAAAGGTGAACTCAAAGGCAACGGCGACCACCGGCAAACCGTCCAACTCACCGCGCATAGCGACCAGCGCATCTTTCTCGCCGGTATCTTTTTGCGCCGCGGTCAGGCGGTCTTTGTATTTTTTAGAGTCGCGAAACTTCAACCGATCATTAGGTTCGATTTCCGCCGCGATCTCTTCGCGTCCTGCTTTATCCAAGAACCAGTCCAAGCGTTTGCGTGCAGTCAAGCGCAGATGGTGATCGCACTTGGGACAGACGCTGTTATGTTTCTCTAGCTCAGGGAGGTAGAGAACCGCTTCGCACTTGGGACATTTACGCCAGAGGCCGTCGGGCACGCTAGCGCGACGGTCTTTACGCTGGATGCGACCCATAGAGGGTACGATCTTGTCTAACCAGCTCATATCAAAAAGGCTTCCGTTATACGTCAACGCCTGGCAGAACCAGGCTCGATGAGTGTCGTGAATCTATTCAGTATAGGCGATAAAGCATTTTGCCTTAGGCATCCATCGCCGTACGCATCTCTGCTAATACACTTTTCAACTGGCCCGCAATGGTTTCCGGCGCATCGACGCTTTCAGCGATACGGTTAACCAAAGCGCTACCTACAATCACACCATCGGCGACTTTAGCTACTTCTGCGGCAGTCACACCGTCGCGGATACCGAAACCAACACATAGCGGTAAATCGGTCATCCCCCGCAGCGGCGCCAAATGCTCAGCCACATCGTCTGCGTTCAGGGTGGCGGCACCGGTCACGCCTTTCAGCGAAACGTAGTAGAGGTAGCCCTCGCCATGGGCGCATATTGTAGCGGCACGCTCATTAGAAGTGGTAGGTGCAACGAGAAAAATCGCCGCTAAATCCCGCGATTTCAGCAGCGGCCCAATCTCGTCGGCCTCTTCAGGTGGCATATCCACAATCAGCACACCGTCAACGCCCACGCTGGCGGCTTGATCGGCAAAGTTTTCGTAGCCGATACGCTCAATGGGATTCAAGTAGCCCATTAACACAACCGGTGTGGTGGTATCGGTTTGGCGGAACTCTTTGACCATCTGCATAAGGTCAATCAGCCGTGTGCCCTGCTTTAACGCACGTTCACAGGCTTTTTGAATCACCGGGCCATCCGCCATGGGGTCGGAAAAAGGCACGCCTAGCTCAATCACATCAGCGCCTGCTTCCACCAGGGCATGCATAAACCCCACGGTGTACTGCGGCGCTGGATCACCTGCGGTGATGTAAGGAATCAGGGCCTTGCGTCCCTGCTGCTTAAGTTCACTGAAACGCTGATCAATACGGTTCATGCTCGCCCTTAAAAAAGCTGACCTTAAAATTCGATGCCATCAATCTTAGCAACGGTCATGATGTCTTTGTCGCCACGCCCGGAGAGGTTAACCACGATATGCTGGTCAGGACGCATGGTAGGCGCCAATACCTTGGCATGAGCCAGCGCATGGGCCGACTCAAGGGCGGGCATAATGCCTTCCATGTGGGTCAGCTCACGGAACGCTTCGAGCACTTCTTTATCGTTAGCGGCCACATAGGAGACCCGCCCCACGTCTTTCCACAGCGCGTGCTCTGGGCCTACGCCAGGATAATCCAGGCCGGCTGAAATGGAGTGCGTATCCGACACCTGCCCGGCTTCATCTGACATTAAGTAGGTGCGGTTACCGTGGAGCACGCCTCGCGGCGCATTGGATGCCAACGGCGCCGCGTGACGGCCGGTTTCAACGCCATCGCCACCGGCTTCAACGCCGTACATGGCCACGTCGTCATCTTCCACGAAGGGGTAGAACAGACCCAAGGCGTTAGAGCCACCGCCCACACAGGCAATCAGTGCGTCAGGTAAACGGCCGATCTGCTCCAGCGACTGACGGCGCGCTTCGCGCCCTACTACGGCGTTGAAATCGCGCACCAGCAGCGGATAAGGGTGCGGGCCGGCCACGGTACCGATGATATAGAAGGTGTTGTCAACGTTGGTGACCCAGTCACGCAGCGCTTCGTTCATGGCGTCTTTGAGGGTGCGGGTACCTGACTCTACCGGAATGACCCGGGCGCCCAATAGGCGCATACGGTACACGTTCAGCTTTTGGCGCTGGACGTCTTCAGCCCCCATATAAACGTCGCACTCAAGCCCTAAGCGAGCGGCGACGGTTGCCGAGGCAACGCCATGCTGGCCCGCCCCGGTTTCCGCGATAATGCGTGGCTTGCCGGTTTTTTTGGCCAGCAGCGCCTGACCAATGGTGTTGTTTACCTTATGAGCGCCAGTGTGATTCAGATCTTCCCGCTTCAACCAAATCTGTGCACCGCCAAGACTCGCCGACCAGCGTTTGGCGTGGTAGAGCGGCGATGGACGCCCCACATAGTGGGCAAGATCGTAGTCAAACTCAGCCTGAAAGTCGGGGTCATCACGCAAGCTTGAGTACGTTTTCTCCAACTCTTCCAACGCAAAGCTCAGGGTCTCTGACACAAATCGACCGCCGTAAGGGCCAAAATGACCGCGGGCATCCGGCATTTGGGTCAGATCACTGAACTTGGTTTTTGGTGCAGGCGTCGCAGAAACAGTCACAGGGATACCTCACAAGATCGCCAGAACAGGCAAACAATAAATGAATCGTCGTAAACACGTAGCTCGATAAAATACCTATAAGCAATACGTATAAATTACACACAAACTAGTCGCACATAAACGGCGAACGCTAACGGGTGTCGGCTAATGCCACTTGACGCACGAAACACGCCATCTTGTCAGCATCTTTACAGCCGTGGGAGGCTTCAATACCGCCAGACACATCCACGGCATAGGGCGCTACCTGACGCACAGCGTCAGCAATGTTATCAGCACTCAACCCACCGGCGAGGATAACAGGTTTTGCAAGATTTGCGGGGATTCTCGACCAATCAAAGGTCTCCCCCGTGCCCCCTGGCGTTCCCGGCCGATAAGCGTCAAGCAGCAGCGCCTGGGCGTGATGATAGCGCTCTGTCTCCTGAGCAAGATCTATCTCATCACGCATGCGCAACGCTTTCATCCAGGGTAACGAAAAGCGCTGGCACTCATCGGGCGATTCATTGCCGTGAAACTGAAGCATATCGAGATAGGGCACGCACTGCTCAATGAGCTCTGCAGGCTGGTCGACAAACAACCCCACGCGGGTCACAAAGGCGGGCACGCGGGCAGAGAGCGCCGCCAGTTGTTCGACGCTCACACTGCGCGCACTTTTGGGCCACATAACGAAACCCAAGGCGTCCACGCCCAGCGCCACGGCGCGGTCAACATCCTCACCACGGGTAAAGCCACAGAACTTGATCCGGGTGCGGGTTAGCGGAGCAGTGCTCATGACGACGCCTCCTGCTCAGGGGTAGCTGCCGGGTTACGCAGCGAGCGATTGCGCCGATAGGCCACCCGTGGCGTATCAGGAAGCTCACGTTCTCCAGTCCACTCTCCGGTAAACGAGAGCAGATGCGGCCCCAGCGGCTCTTTAGGCAAATCAAAGCGCTCATCGTAAACCGAATCGACAAAATGCAGCCCGCAGGCGGGAGCTGTAACATCCCCTTTGCGACGGTTTTTAAGCGCTAAAAGTTCACCAATATAAGCTTCAGCCTGGGCACCGCGTCCGACGCTCACCAGCGCTCCAGCAATGTTACGAATCATGTGGTGCAAGAACGCGTTGCCTTGAATATCGATCATCACCAGCTGGCCGTACCGCTTCACGTCCACAAAGTGCATATGCCGCCAGGGGGTTTTGGATTGACAGCCAGCGGCACGGAAGCTGGAAAAATCGTGCTCACCTACCAGCGCCTGGGCGGCCCGGTGCATGGCATCGGCGTCTAAGGGGTCACGGCACCAGGTCACATTGGTACGTTCCAATACCGGGCGGCTTATCTGATTCAGCAGCACGTAGCGGTAGCGGCGCCCTAAGGCGCACAGGCGGGAATGAAAGTCGTCGCCCACTGGTTTCACCCAGCGCACGGCTATGTCGCGCGGTAACTGGGTATTGGCACCAAAAATCCAGGCTTTCTCAGAACGCCCCGCGGTGGGGTCAAAATGCACGATTTGGCGCGTGGCATGCACACCCGAATCAGTGCGACCGCTGGCATGCACCTGAATAGGCTCATTGGCCACCTTGGACAGCGCAGCCTCTAACGAAGCCTGGACAGATGCGGCGTGCTTAAGGCGCTGGAAACCGCAGTAATGGGTACCGTCGTACTCAATACCCATTGCCAAACGGCCAGTAAGCGGAATTTTCTCATCGAAGTGATAGAACAGCGTCATCAAGCCACATCATTTTGAAGATTTTGAAGGATCGCTATTATCCAGGCCTCGCGGCTTGAATGCTACCTCTTCAATGTCCCACTCCTCTTCAATTGGCCTACGTGGCTGTCTAACAGATGCCTCAGACGGAGCAGATGATTCAGTTGGAAACTCTACCGTGGGTTGCATAGGCGTTTCCAAACGGCTCTGCTCAGCTTTATCGAAGGGAGTTGTTAGCCTTGGGGGCTGATAGTCAATAAAGCGATGACCAGGTTCGCTAACCTCTTCAGAAGCGCTCGTTTCAGCTGATTCCTGCTTTGATGCCGCTCCCCCCTCAGTGACGTCGGTAGCGGTTCTCGGCTCTGTCTGTTGGACAGAGTCCATCTGTACCTCTTCTGGCGATTCAGTGCTAAAGGCGGCAAGCATTGCGCGCAAAGGCCGTGCGCTAGGCGGTGGCGCTAGCGAGGTATGCTCGGCGCTGCCCGCGCCACCTCCATAGGGCTCGTAGCGGCGTTGACGTCCCTGCTCTGCCAGTCCTGCTGCCTGGCTTTTCTCATAGTGAAACGGTGCTTCTTGTGGGGGCACTTCTGGTTCTGCGTTAACAAACCACTCTTTGGTCGAAAACACCGGTTCCTGTTGGTGGCTGAACAGGGGAGAGGCATTCTCGGCACTTGTCCCCTCCTCTGTACTGGCAGCCTGTGACTCATCGACCTTTTCTGTCTCGCTGGCGGCTAAAGGTATATCAGTGGTGCCTACGTTGAAGGGCGTGGTTTGGGACTGGTTGCTATCGCGGCGAGGAGTAGTCGGCTGCACAGGCGAAGCAGTGCTGTTATCCGCGCTTGAAGACGCCGTGGGTGTAGGCACTGACTCCTGCAAAGTGGAAATAGGCTCCCAACTCTCCTCTCGCCGCTTACGGAGCAATAACAGCAACCCTATAAGCAGCACAATAGCAACGGCAGCTAATGGCCACTGATAGCGAGCAATTAAACTAATCAAATCTTGATCAGCCTTTTGGGCATTGCTCGCCGCGAGCTGCGTTTGCGCCTGCTGCTGGGCAGCAAGTGACTCGCTTAAGGCCTGGTTAAGCGAGCCGACTTCACTATCTAACGCATTGATCTCAGCGCGCATCAGCTCACGCTCATCAAGGACTTGCTGAAGGGTCGCCTGACTCAAGCGAAGCTGCTCTGTTAATTCCACGGGCGTTAATGCTTCGACCTGCTCGTCTCTCTCTTCCGCTCCTTCAGGGACTTCTGCCCTAGACGCCTCCTCTTCACTCATTTCAGGCGCACTCCCCTCTGACTCGACTGGCTCTGAAGCCGCGGCAGCCAGGCCAGCATCAGGGGTACCCATACTGTTACTCTGCACTGCTTGGGCAGTTGCTATCGCCAAATCAGAGATCGAGAGAGTTTCAACATTGCGCTCTGCGGGGGGAAGTGGCACCTCCTGGAGACTTCCATTACGCCGCGAGCGCCAAGCTTCATTCATAGCCTGAATAGTCGAGGCGGCATCTACTCGAGAGCGTGCCAGCACGCGCTGGGAATCTGGCACCTGTAGCGTTCGACCCGCGCGCATATCGTGAACGTTGCCTGATGGAAATACATTAGGATTGGCTTCAAGCAGCGCAACCATCATTTGCTGCACGCTAGCATCAGCAGGTTTTATGCGCTCGGCCACGCCCCATAAAGTATCGCCACTGCCTACGTAGGCACTGGTTTGACTGCTGCTACCAGCAACCTCGCTTCCTATGGACTGTTCTGTCGTTAAAGAATCACTTAGGGTAGATACAGGGAGAGCGTTTGAGGCGTCAATCTGACCCTGATTACTCGCCTGCGAAGTGTTGAGGCCATTCTCTTGTGTATTGTTTTGAGCGCTATCTAGCGTACCGCCCTGCGCCGCGGTCTCAGAATAGCCCTGAGGATCAAACAGCAGGGTAACTTCACGGGTATGCTGTCCACCTGGATAGTCAATAGTCAGCAGCAGCTCTAGCCACGGTTCCTCCATTGACTGTTGCGAACTCAAGACTACCTGACGTTGCCCCTGCTGCTCACTGACTTGAGCTCGAACATTAGCCACTAGTGGTGACCATTCAAGTCCAACTGAAGCAAACTCTGACGGTTCGGCAACGCTTATTTGAATATCTTTAAGCGCGTATTGATTGCTCTCTAGCAACGGCATTGAAGCATCTAAAGGCGCATTCAGATACGAGCTGACACTCGCCTGGCCCAATCCAATGGCTAGTGCGAGAGGACTGACTGCACTCAGTGAGAGCCATGTAATCCACGTCAGTGTTTTTTTCATGAATGATCCCTACTGCCTACCTTTTAATATTCGGTGCCAAGTAAGCTGAGCTTCCAACCTAATGGCTAGTTTTAGCATAACTTAACCAAATAATGATCACTTTCCTACCAACGCTAGAAACTGCCGAGTAAAAAAAACGGGAAGCTGCGAACAGCTTCCCGTTTTTGACTTACCTGCGACAACGACAATTACTGTTCGCGCAAAATCTTCAGCATACGCTTCAGTGGCTCTGCAGCGCCCCACAGCAGTTGGTCACCCACGCTAAAGGCTGAAAGGTATTCTCCGCCCATTTGCAGCTTACGCAGGCGTCCAACCGGCACTTGCAGCGTGCCGGTAGCAGCCGCGGGCGTTAGGCCAGCAATGGTGGCGTCTTTGTCATTAGGAATCAGCTTGACCCACTCGTTGTGCTTGGCGATGCGATCTTCTATCTCATCCAGCGGCACATCGTGCTTCAGCTTGATAGTGAACGCCTGGCTGTGTGAGCGCATCGCACCGATACGCACGCACAGGCCATCGATGGGGATCGGGTTGTTATCGAGGCCAAGAATCTTATTGGTCTCAACACTGCCCTTCCACTCTTCGCGGCTCTGGCCGTTGTCTAGCTTGGTATCGATCCATGGCAGCAAACTACCTGCCAGCGGCGCAGCAAAGTTACCGGTCGGGAAGTCACCGCTGCGCATGGCAGCCGTTACTTTGCGGTCGATATCCAGAATCGCGCTTGAGGGATCTTTTAGCTCTTCGCCGACGCTATCGCGCAGTTGGCCCATTTGGTTGAGCAGCTCGCGCATGTGCTTAGCGCCCGAACCAGAAGCTGCCTGGTAGGTCATGGAGGTCATCCACTCGACCATATCGGCTTCAAACAGACCGCCCAAGCCCATGAGCATCAGACTCACGGTGCAGTTTCCGCCCACAAAGGTTTTGGCGCCTTTAGCTAGCTGGTCATCGATGACCTTGCGGTTGACCGGATCCAGCACGATAGTCGCTTCATCTTCCATACGCAGCGTACTGGCAGCGTCAATCCAGTAGCCTTTCCAGCCTGCGCTACGCAGGTCTTTATAGACGGGCTTGGTGTAGTCACCGCCCTGACAGGTGACAACAACGTCCAACGCTTTGAGCGCTTCAATATCAAAGGCGTCTTTTAGCGGAGGTACGTCTACACCGATGTCGGGGCCGGGCTGGCCAACCTGGGAGGTGGTGAAGAATACCGGCTCGATGCCATTGAAATCACCATCTTCCTGCATACGCTGCATTAGCACTGAGCCCACCATGCCGCGCCATCCCACGAAACCGACTTTCAACATATGAAGTCCTCCTGCAAAGAATGAGTCTTGGTATTATACACAATTCTTTACGCTGATTTTTGAAACCACATTGACCAGTGGTGTAATCACGACTGCGAAATCCAGGGCGCCGGGGATAGGTCGTAGAGGGGGGCATTTGCCATGGCCGTAAAATGCGTCCATGCAATTACGGCATTTCCGCCATCCATGGCGGTCAGTGGCAAATGTAGCGCCCAGGGAGGGGGTTACAGCGCCCCCTCGTAGACCTATCGCCGGAGTAGCCCGATAACTTTACTCACTGCTTTGCAAACGCCGCCAATACTGCATCACCCATGGCATCGGTACCGATGCTTTGCATACCTTCGGATGCGATATCCGCAGTGCGCAGACCGTCATCCAGCACGCTGCCGACGGCGGCTTCAATGCGCTCTGCCATGGCGTTCTCGTTCAGTGAGTAGCGGAGCATCATGGCCACCGAAAGCATCATGGCCAGTGGGTTAGCTACATTCTGACCGGCGATATCCGGCGCGCTGCCGTGGCATGGCTCGTACATGCCCTGCCCGCTTTCGTTTAGCGAAGCAGAAGGCAGCATACCGATGGAGCCGGTGAGCATAGCGGCAGCGTCAGAGAGAATGTCACCAAACATATTGCCAGTCACCACCACATCAAATTGCTTGGGTGCGCGCACTAGCTGCATGGCGGCGTTATCCACGTACATGTGAGAAAGCTCAACGTCTGGGTATTCCGGCGCTAAACGCTCCATCACTTCCCGCCACAAAATAGTGACTTCCAGTACGTTGGCTTTATCTACCGAGCAGAGCTTCTTGCCGCGCTTTTGGGCCATCTCGAAAGCGACACGACCAATACGCTCAATCTCGCTTTCAGAGTAGATATAGGTGTTAAAACCAACCCGCTCGCCGTTGCGTACTTCAATGCCTCGGGGCTGACCGAAGTAGATGCCGCCGGTGAGTTCGCGAACGATCATAATATCCAGCCCCGCCACCAGTTCCGGCCTCAGGCTGGAGGCGCTGGCCAACTGAGGGTAGAGCATTGCCGGGCGCAGGTTGCCGAACAGTCCAAGATTTTTACGCAGCCCCAACAGGCCTTTTTCAGGACGCTTGGAGAGGTCTTCAATTTTATCCCACTTGGGGCCACCCACGGCGCCCAACAAAATCGCACTGGCCACTTTGGCTTTTTCGAGAGTTTCCGCGGGCAGCGGCTCGCCATGAACATCGTAAGCGGAGCCGCCCACCAAGCCCTCTTCTACTTCAATATCCAAGCCCGCTTCTTGGCATGCCTTCAACAAGCGTGCCGCCTGAGCAGCTATCTCGGGGCCAATACCGTCACCCGGCAGCAGTAATACCTTATGAGTCATGCTGAATCCTTAACGTGTTATCGAGCGACATTAGCCGCTTTGCGCGTTGCAATGGGATTGCAACGCGCTATCAAACCTACTTTGAAAACTGGAAAGCCTTTACGCAGACTGCCGGAATAACCAGGGACGCGCAGCTTTATGTTTCTGCTCAAAGGCACGAATGGCGTCTTCGTCTTTTAACGTCAGGCCAATATCGTCCAATCCTTCCAGCAGGCAGTGCTTGCGGAACTCATCCACTTCAAATTCTAAAATCTCGCCGCTCGGTGTAATGACCCGCTGGTTCTCCAAGTCCACATCCAACTGATAGCCTTCACTGGCATCCACCTCGGCAAACAGGCGATCGACCACATCTTCTGGGAAAGTGATCAGCAAAATGCCGTTCTTGAACGAGTTGTTGTAGAAGATATCGGCAAAGCTAGGCGCAATCACGACCTTGAAACCGAAATCTTCCAGCGCCCAAGGCGCGTGCTCACGAGAACTGCCACAGCCAAAGTTGCGCCGAGCAAGTAGCACTTCAGCGCCTTTGAAGCGCGGCTGGTTCAAGACAAAATCAGGGTTCAGCGGGCGCTGTGAGCAGTCCTGCCCCGGCTGACCTTCATCCAAGTAGCGCAGTTCGTCAAACAGGTTAACGCCGAAGCCAGTTCGCTTGATCGACTTCAAAAACTGCTTCGGGATAATCAAATCGGTGTCGACGTTAGCGCGATCAAGGGGCGCTACCACGCCTTCAAAACGTTCAAATTTTTTCATGGTTTAGGCCTCCTGAGCGTGAGTGGCGTCGTTAGCGGGCAAGCTGCGAACATCAACAAAGTGACCGGCAATCGCCGCTGCCGCTGCCATGGCCGGGCTGACCAGGTGCGTGCGGCCACCGTAGCCCTGGCGCCCTTCAAAGTTGCGGTTAGAGGTCGAAGCGCAGTGTTCACCGGCACCCAGTTTATCCGCGTTCATAGCCAAACACATGGAGCAGCCCGGCTCGCGCCACTCAAAGCCTGCTTCAATAAAGATCTTATCCAGACCTTCCGCTTCAGCTTGGCGCTTCACCAAGCCAGAACCCGGCACCACCATGGCCAACTTGATGGAATCAGCTACCTTTTTACCCTTGGCGACTTTGGCGGCTTCGCGTAGATCTTCAATACGCGAGTTGGTGCAGGAGCCGATAAAGATTTTATCCAACTTGATATCAGTGATTTTCTGATTGGGGTGAAGGCCCATGTACTCGAGTGCGCGAGTGTGGCTGCGCTGCACGGTTTCATCCAGCGCGGCCTGCGGATCAGGCACTTGACCGGAAATACCGGTGACCATTTCAGGGCTGGTACCCCAGCTCACCTGTGGCTCGATCTCTTCAGCCTGCAAAGTAACCACCTTATCGAACTGCGCATCGTCGTCAGACACTAAGTTGCGCCAATCTGCCACGGCGGCATCCCACTGCTCTGCGGTAGGCGCAAAGGGACGCTTGGCCAGATAATCAATGGTGGTCTCGTCAACGGCGATCAAACCCACCCGTGCGCCCGCTTCAATGGCCATGTTGCAAACGGTCATGCGCCCTTCCATAGAGAGCGAGGCAATCGCGCTACCGGCAAATTCAATGGCATAACCAGTGCCGCCAGCGGTGCCAATCTTGCCGATAATTGCCAGTACCACATCTTTTGCTGTTACTCCCAGGCCCAGCTCACCTTCCACGCGCACCTGCATATTTTTCATTTTTTGCGCCAGCAAGCACTGAGTCGCCATCACGTGCTCGACCTCCGAGGTGCCGATACCGTGGGCCAAAGCACCAAAAGCGCCGTGGGTCGCGGTATGGGAGTCGCCACACACCACGGTCATTCCTGGCAGCGTGGCCCCCTGCTCGGGGCCAACTACGTGCACGATGCCCTGACGCGGATCGTTGATTTTGAACTCTTCGATGCCGTACTCAAGGCAGTTGTCGTCCAGGGTTTGCACCTGAATCAACGACACCGGGTCTTTAATACCGCTGTTGCCCTCGGCGCGCTCTTTAATGGTCGTTGGCACGTTATGGTCGGGCGTGGCTAAGTTAGCATCCAAACGCCACGGCTTACGGTTAGCTAAACGCAGGCCTTCAAACGCTTGCGGCGAGGTCACCTCGTGAAGCAGCTGGCGGTCGATATAGATCAACGCAGTGCCGTCATCACGCTGCTTGACCAAATGCTGATTCCAGAGTTTGTCGTAAAGTGTTTGACCTGACATATGGCTCTCCTGGGCGTTGCCCTGCTAGTTCGTTATGGCAGCCTCTTCGTGCTGCTTATATGGCGATAGCACGAGTGTTACGCGACTCGCGCATAAAAGCAATTCATGTTATTCATAGATTAGATTCCAAATAGGAATACTTATTCAAGGATTCGTAAGTGGATACCCAAAGCCTACAAGCCTTTCTGGCTGTCGCCGATACGCAAAGTTTCTCCCGCGCAGCGGAACAGCTTTATCTTACTCAGCCCGCCGTTAGCAAACGCATCGCTACCTTGGAGTCTCAGGTAGGTGCAAGGCTGTTTGACCGCATTGGTCGGCGTATTGCACTAACCGAAGCCGGGAATGTGCTGCTACCTCAAGCGCGGCGCATCCTGTTTACCGTTGAGGACAGCCGCCGGGCGCTAGCCAACCTTTCTGGACAAGTGGGCGGCAAGCTCACCCTGGCCACCAGTCACCATATTGGCTTGCACCGCTTACCACCACTGTTAAAGCAGTACACCCAGCGCCACTCGGAAGTCGAACTCGACCTGCATTTTCTGGATTCTGAGCAGGCTTACCAGGGGGTACTGGATGGCACTTTGGAAATGGCGGTGGTGACGCTTGCCCCCCACCCCCATGAGCAACTGCAGGTCGTAGAACTGTGGCGCGATAGGCTCTGCTTTATCTGTGCGATTGACCACCCACTTGCCACCCACGCCCGAGCGCCTCAAAGCCTCCTGTCATTGGCCGATCTGTGCGAATTCAACTGCGTAATGCCGGGGGCGAAGACCTTTACAGGGTCACTTATTGCGAAACGCTTTAACGAAGCTGGCCTTCAATTGCCTGTTAGCATGGCGACCAACTACTTAGAAACGCTAAAAATGATGTGCAGCGTAGGATTAGGCTGGAGCCTACTGCCAGAAAAGATGATCGATAGCGAGCTGGTAGAGCTTAAGGTAGACACCCCGCCTATTTACCGACCGCTGGGCTATTTAGTGCATACCAATCGAACGCTTTCAAATGCAGCGCGCCGAATGATTGAGGAGCTTGAAGCCGCTCGGCACAGTTAGCGTAATAGTGCAGGGCTTTAATCACGCCTGAATGCTGACGCTTACAGCACCGCAGAAACATGGTCTTGGTGGTGAATAACGTTTGTCATACCCGCTCCATTTCGTAACATCCCGTAACTTAGGCCCAAAATGCAAACTAATAGCCTGCCCTGTCAGACGAATGTTCAGAGCAGCATGGGCTAAAACAGCTCAGCTAATTTCTGAGTAACCATATTTTTTCAAGGCGATACTAAAACCTACCAACCACGGCTATATGAGAGACTTTCATAGACCCTTAATGAATTTTCTCAGCTCTTTTGCTGATGATATTCCTCTGCAAGTTCACGTTTTATTCCAATATTTACTTAAAGATACTCCTATACACTGGAAAGATACATTTGATTACAAAACAATTGTCATTAGCTCCCAGGGTAGGAATATCACCATGCAAAATCGTCCTAGCTCCCTACTCCCAATTTGCCTACTCGCCTGGCTAACCTCGGGCGCGGCATATGGGCAAACGTCTACTGACGCACAACGCGAAGCCTTGGTTATCCAAGCACGCCAGGGGGCTCTGGAAGCATCAATTGATGGCTTAAAGACGCTTTATTTCCAAACACGCGATGTTCGTGTTCGCGAAGACTTGGTGGCACTGCTAGTACGCGCCTCTCGCCATCAAGAAGCGCTAGCCGTTTGTGACTGGTGCCAAACGGAAAATTACAGCGATTCAGAACTTGCCAACTTGGCGGGAGCTGCGCGCAGTGCGGGTGATTACGATCAGGCCCTTGAGCTGTTTCGAGCGCTTAGCTATCGCAATCCCTCTAACGCTGAGGGATGGCTTGGACAAGCGCTAGTCCAGACCGACATGGGCAACTACACCTTGGCCGATATCTCCCTACAGCAATATAACCAAGTAGCAGGCACCACCACAGCGGGGCTTGAAGCAAAGGGCTATCTAGCCGCAAAAACCGCGAATGCAACACAAGAATTGGATGCCCGCCAAAAGCTGGTTGCGCAAGACCCCAATAATACCAGTGAACTCCACGCGCTTTATCGGCTGGCGGTAGGCTTGGGTGCCAGCTCTGCAGCGCGACGTATTATGCAAACGAATCCCGAGGTATTCAGCGACAGTGACCGGCTTTGGCTTACCTATTATGAAGGAGTAACAGATATACGGCTGGGTATTCACACCGACCAACCGGCAAGAACCCGCGGCGGCCTGGAACAGTTAAATAGCGTTCTGAGCTCACCGAATGCTCCTCAGGAACTCATTACCATCGCCGAATACGACAAGGTAGTGGCATTGGCCGAATTAAGGCGTTTCTCTGAGGCTGAAGCACTTGCCGTGAGGTTAGAGAATCAGCACGGCCAGTTGCCCAGCTACGTTTCCCGAGCCAGGGCTCATGCCCTTAATGGTATGGGCCGCCCAAATGAGGCCATTGCGCTCTACGAAAACCTGATTCGACAATCCCCTGAGCAGGCGACAAATCCCGATGACCCATTAAACGAAGGGCTATTTTACAGCTACACCGATGCCCAGCGCTTTCGTGATGCGGACAGACTGTTAGAACAGTGGCGCGCCAGTGAACCCGAGCAACGCTTGGACTTTACTCGCACCGTTCGTATCGAAAACCCCAACTATCAGAAAGTATTACTTTTAGAGGTGCTTCTTGATGCCTGGCGCGGACGTGAAGCTGAGGCCAGTGAACGCCTTGCCGCTTATCAAGCTCAGGCGCCAGCTGACCCTTACTTATGGATCATCAAAGGTGATATCGAACGCGACAGAGGCTGGCCAAGGAAAGCCGAGGAGTCTTATCAGCAAGCGATGCCCTTATTGCCCCATGACCGGCAAGAAGTCGCCGAACATGGCGTATTGCTTTCTCGGTTACAGCGAGGCCAATGGAAAGGCACTACCAGTGAGATAGCAACAGAAATTGCAACAGCACGACCAAGCACATCACGAGACGATATGGCCCGTGAGTGGCGCGAACTACGTGCGCCGCAACTGAGTTCCTCCTTTGAGCGTAGCAAAGGCCAAGGTAGTGGTACCCAGGCATCGCGTGAATGGCGCTACGAAGTGCTTTTGGAAGGCCCGCGTAACGACAACGGCTCCCGCCCCTTCGCTCAGCGCATTGGCCAGTACGGGGAGTTTGAGGATGAGGATCTGTATGCCTCTTACAATGTGGCGGGCTACGAATGGAACCTGCACCCAGCCACAGTAACGCTAGCGGCGGGCCATGGTTCTCAGCTTAATGACGACTTCTTGGCACTTGCCGAACTGCAGTACGCCCCAACAGACCACATCACCACCACGCTGGGCGTTGAAATCAATACCACCGATACACCGCTGCGGGCGCTACGGGATGGCATCAACGCTGACCGCTATCGCGCTGAATTGGCCTACCGCAGAGACGAGCGCGGCGCTGGCGCGATCGGCGTAATGGCCACCGACTTTGAAGATAGCAACCTACGGCAATCCGTATACGGCTACTGGAATCAAACGCTTTACCACCTGGATCGCTGGCAGATTAACGGCGAGGTTCAAGTATCCGCTTCGCGCAATGATGACGTCGAAGCCAGCTATTTCAACCCAGAACGCGACGCCAGCTTAGCAGGCGTCCTGTCAGTTAATTATGAAATTCCGTTCGATTATCGGCAGTCCTTTATCCAGACCATCTCCTTAGGCTCAGGCCGTTACTGGCAAGAGAGTTTCGACAGTGAAAACACCTGGTCAATTGGCTACCAACATAGTTGGGAGTTAGTCCCCAATGTGAGCTTCGAATATGGCATCACTCGTGAAAGAGCCGTCTATGACGGCGTCCCTGAATACGACAATGTTATTTCAGCCGGCTTTGTATGGAGATTCCTATGACACTCTGGCGCGTCATTGCAATGAGTGCTGTTCTGCTGGTGATCGTCAATATTCAGCAGGCTCAAGCCGCACGCTCAGCGGGTGATTATGTGGTGATCAGCTACCACGATGTCGTGGATTCAACTGTCACTCCCGATCTGGATATCTATTCGCAGACCATCACTCGCGGTCGGTTAATAGAACACTTCAACCTGATTGCTTTAGGCGGATATCAGCCGGTCAGCTTGCAGCAGATCATCAATGCCAAAGCAGGCGGGCAACCGCTTCCTGAAAAAGCGGTGCTGCTGACGTTCGATGATGGCTATCGCAGCTTCCACGATATTGTCTTCCCGCTACTCAAGCTGTACGACTTCCCTGCGGTACAGGCAGTCGTAGGTAGCTGGCTGGATGTGCCAGCGGGCGGACGAGTGCCTTACGGCAACATCACCCTCCCTCGCGAGCGTTTCCTAACCTGGGATCAGGTAAAAACCCTTGATGAATCGCCACTGGTTGAGATCGCATCTCACTCCTACAACCTCCACTACGGCGTTGTCGGCAACCCCATGGGTAATGAGCAAGCGGCAGCAGTAACCAGTATGTGGAATACCCGCAGCGGTTATGAAAGCGAAGCCGACTACCTTGAGCGAATTCGTAATGATATGGCACGAACACGGCAGCGGTTTCAGGAACAGCTAGGGAGTACACCCCGAATCATGGTGTGGCCCTACGGTGCCTACAGCGAAGCGACGCTCAATCTCGCCGCCGAATATGGCATGAACTATACCTTTAGCCTGCTCAGTGCACCTAACCAGCTTCAAGATTCCATGCGCAGCATGAACCGCTACCTTATTGACCAGGAAACCACCCTGGAAACGATTGAGGAGATTCTGTCTAACCGCGTTTGGGAGAATGAAGAGCAGCGTATCGTGCACGTAGACTTAGATTACGTGTTTGACCCAGATCCCATTCAACAAGAACAAAATCTCGACCGATTGATTGAGCGCATCTCTCGCTACGGCGTTAGCACTGTTTACTTGCAGGCCTACGCTGACCCCGATGGTGACGGCGTGGCGGATGCACTCTACTTTCCCAACCGCCACTTACCGGTGAGGGCTGACCTGTTCAACCGGGTTGCCTGGCAGTTAAAGAAACGCGCCAACGTTAAAGTTTACGCTTGGATGCCGGTGCTGTCGTTTGATCTTGGCGATAGCTACCAATATGTCATCGATGTAAGAACGGGCAGTGAATCACCCGATCACTACCGTCGGCTTTCGCCTTACGTGGCAAAGAATCGGAACATCATCAGTGAGATTTACCAAGACCTTGGCCGTATAACCAAATTCGATGGCCTACTGTTTCACGATGACGCTTTCTTTACCGACTTTGAGGATGCTAGTCCAGAAGCGTTGACCACCTATGAGCGTGCATCGCTGCCCAGAGATATTAATGCCATACGTAACGACGAAAACTTGATGTCCATCTGGGCTCGCTTAAAAACGGAATACCTGACGGACTTCACTCTAGAGCTAGCGCAAGCAGCTAACTACTATCGTCAGGCCGACAACAAGGTATTTACGACATCACGTAACCTGTATGCAGTTACGGTAATGGAGCCACGCAGCCAGCGTTGGTTTGCGCAAGACATTCAAAACTTCGCGGCGAATTACGACTTCGTTGCTGTGATGGCCATGCCCTATATGGAAGAGGCTGAGAATCCCAACGAATGGCTCAGAGGCTTAGCCAAGCGTTCATTGGCACAGGTAGGCGCCGACCAGTTGGTTTTCGAGCTACAGGCTCAAAACTGGCATACCCAAACGCCAATATCCAGTGAGGAGATGGCTCAGTGGGTACGCATACTGCGTGAAGAAGGCATCAAACACATTGGCTACTATCCGGATGATTTTCATCAAAACCACCCGAACATCAATGTCATGAGGCCAGTATTTTCCATCGGACGTCGATTTAGGGCCATCCAATGAACATTCTCGACCACCTCGCTATTTTTACCCTTGGCTATCCGAGCCTGATGGCGACGATATGGATCTGCGGCGGGATCTACTTTTACCTGCACTGGGAACGTAAGCAGCCCTGGCCCGCCACGTTCGAGTGGGACGATACCGCCCCTAAAGTCACGGTACTGCTGCCCTGCTATAACGAGGAGGCCAATGTAAATGAGACCATCCACCATCTCTTCAAACAGAACTACCCGTTTATGGAGGTGATTGCGGTTAACGATGGCAGCAAAGATGACACCGCCAGTCTGCTCGACGCCTTAGCGCTGCAGTACCCTGCATTGAAGGTGTTGCACCAAGACAATCAAGGCAAGGCCAGCGCCATGAACCACGGACTGAGCCAAGCCACGGGGGACATAATTGTTGGCATTGATGGTGACGCGATACTCGACTACGACGCCATTGGCTATATGGTCGGCCACTTCCTGAGTAGTCCAAAGGTTAGTGGCGTTACCGGCAACCCGCGGGTAAGAACGCGTTCTACAGCAATTGGCAAGATCCAGACCGGCGAGTTTTCCGCCATTATCGGCCTGATCAAGCGAGCTCAACGCATCTACGGAATGGTATTTACCATTTCTGGCGTTATCTGTGCGTTTAGGCGTAAAGGATTGGAAGATATAGGCGGCTGGAATACCGACATGGTCACCGAAGATATTGATGTTAGCTGGCGATTACAGCTAGCAGGTGGGCAAGTACGCTATGAACCCAGGGCCATGTGCTGGGTGCTTATGCCAGAAACCCTGCGCGGCCTTTTCAAACAACGGCTGCGCTGGGCGCAAGGTGGTGGCGAGGTATTCCTCCGCTACTTCTCGCAAACCATCCGCTGGAAAAACCGCCGCTTCTGGCTGTTGATGCTGGAATATATCGTAAGCGTGGTTTGGTGCTACTCGGTGATTACGCTAATACTTGCTTGGTTGTTCTCGCAACTTTTTTTACCCATGGCATGGCCAATCACCGCTAAGTTGCTCACCTATTTTGGCAGCATTCTAATCGCTATCAGCTTTATTCAATTTGCCGTCAGTTTCTATATCGACAGCCGCTATGACAAAGAGATATTCCGCTGTGTTTACTGGAGTATCTGGTACCCATTCGCCTATTGGATTATCAATATGGCGACCGTTGTAATTGCCTTCCCTAAAGCCATGATGCGCCAAAAGGGTCGGCTCGCCACCTGGACTAGTCCTGACCGAGGGGAGCAATTCAATGAACAATAAACTGATGCCCGTCATCATCGACAACCCATGCCAAAAAAGCTGGGGTTATCGATCGCGCGATACTTTAATCACACTCGTCACCCTAGTCCTTTGGGCTTTGGTGATGAGCAGAATGTATCTGTTCTTCATCGTGGAAGAAGCGATTCTGGAACAACTTGTTGGATCAGTGATGATCAAGCTAGTTTTAGTCGGCTTTCTGGTCACATTCCTAACATTTCACTGCTGGGCGGTTTACAACAAATATCTCTATACCAGCTACTTAAAGCGCCAGCTACGCCACTTTCAGCAGCCGACGCTCAAACTCGATAACGAGACGGACAGCGAAATGGATGATGAGCACTCAACCCACGAGCAAGCAATAAACGCGCCGCCCAGCCAAGCCACTAACTAACACTGCCCGCAACAATCCATTCAGGCCCTAGGGCCTGAATGGAAAGCACTTCTTTACGCCAAAGCCCTGCCTCTTCAAGAGGGAGAAGAGCTGTTATGAGCGCTCTTAAGGGGCTTGGAAATGGCTAAAAAGGCAATGCCAAGTACAATAAACGAGGGGCTAATCACCCAAAGCGTCCTCTAATGAGCGGCTAGGCCAACAATAAAAAATGTGCTCCCGTTAGCAAGAAAAACGAAGCCGAGGGTTAAAAGGCATCTGACCCTGCTCAATGTGGTGCTCCTTTTAGGATTTAGAGCCTATCGCCACCGATGACGGGTCGATGGTTAAGCGTTGAGCCAGGGATTGATGGAGAGTATGCCGGGCCGCTTCGTTAAACAGCACAAAGCGGATCAGGCGCACTTTATGCAAGCTGGGTATTACGGCTTCGAGGGTAGCCGCACACACTTGTGCGGCTTCTTCCGCCGGATAGCCGAAAGCGCCAGTAGACAGTGCTGGGAAAGCCAGCCGCTTAATACCTTGCTCGTCGGCGAGTTTCAGCGCATTGCGGTAGCAGTCCGCTAGCAACTGATCCTCCGGCTTGTCGGTACCGTATACCGGTCCCAGACAGTGAATTACCCAGCGGTTGGGCAGGTTATGACCGCCGGTGAGTACCGCTTGGCCCGGCTTGATGGGCGCCATTGACTGCCCCTCTTCGGCCAGGCCGGGCCCAGCGGCGCGATGAAGCGCTCCGGCAACGCCGCCGCCGGTTCTCAATTGCGCATTGGCGGCATTAACCACAGCGTCTACATCGGGCTGTTGGGCAATATCACCCACCAAACACTGCACGCTAATTCTGCTCTTGTCGCTCATAAGTTCCTCCGACTATTACCACGCATAACTTAGCGACCGCTGAGGAAGACTCTCCTTTCAAGTGCTGCCGGTTATAATCTTTATTTTGGCAAACTCAATCTCCGGTTCAAGCCCGAATTTCATCTCGCCAATGCCTGATTACACGAATATGTATGCCAGCTTCCTCTCGCGAGAACAAAAACACGGAGATCGCTTTTCGCAGACAAACCTATACCCGAGGACGCCAACGGCTCCCCCGGGTCGCAGAGCCAAGAGAATGACTCAGTCCCAGCTACCTTTGCCACCGCCAATACCGGTAACAATGGATACGGCCCCCGACTGGAAGTGCCCCAACAGCTTGCTGTGGCTGTCGAAGAACAGGACGCTTAGATAAACCGGCGTGGACTGAAACTCGAAACTCACCGTATCGCGATAGAGCCTATCAAGATCGTCTGTATAGACATCCCCAAATAGGGCGCCGCCACCAGGTGAGGAAGCACCTCCGGCGTGCCCATTGAAGGATTTTCCATCGGTGATATTGACCTGAAACTTGAGATAGAAGATCAGACTGGCCACGCTACCGGTAGCAGGATAGGACTTCGTGGAACTCATCAATGCTTCGGCGACGCCATCAATTTGTTCAGGTTCGAGCTTGTTGTCCATGGCAACACGAAAGTCGTGAGCGATCAGTTTTCTATCAATGACTTGAGGAGCGTTCATCAGTAGATACCTCTTGCGGATCTCATGGAATAGACGATCGGTAATCGACCGCGGCTTACTTGCCCTAAGCATTCCAGCTTAGATTCCGAATAATCACAGCATCAGCTTAGTATCACCGAAATCGCTCGATCGACCACACACAGCACAACGGATCACTTCAGTATCAGCTTCTCTAACGCACTTGGCAGCGACGTGCTCTTGAAAGACTCTAGAGCAAACGACTTCATAAGGAGCATTACAATGGACACTAGCCCGCTTAGGATCGCCATTATTGGGGGCGGCGTATCCGGCCTGTCGCTGGCTTATTATCTGCAGAAGCTCGGCAGTCAAGTGCCCCAGCAGATAGAGGTTACTATATTTGAGCGCAAAGCCACGCTAGGCGGCAATGCAGAGACGGTGTGGGTCGACCTGGGGAGTCTTCGTCAACCGGAAAAACCCGAATTGCCTTATCGCCGCTGGGCCGACCTTGGGGTCAATGACGTTAACTTAGCCACCTATCATCACCTTCGTGCCATTTTAAGTGATATCGGCGAGCTAGAGCGCATGAAGCCGCTAGAGAATACCGAAAGCTATTTCACCCGTGACGGCACGATTGCCCTAACCGATGACAGCGATCTGGTTCGCGGCGTAAGCGACCCAGCCCACGAGCTAAGCCGGGTCGAAGGTGGCAATCTTGCGCCGCTGATCGACGTAGTACACCAGAGCGCTATCGACTTGGTGGAAAGTCGACGCATTATGCCGCGTTATACGGTAGATGACTTTTTCGACAGCTGCGTTGCCACACCCGCCGAGATGCTGGCAGCCGCGGCAGATCGTTTAAAAATCCGCATCGACTGGCAGGATCCTGCACTGCCGGCCCGACTGGAGCGTATACGCCGCATCATCTACTATCCCCGCATTTCGGCAATGTACTTCGCTGATGATCGGGGCCCAGGTGGTATGCCGCTCCAAGCCCCTTTCGAGTATTACCGCATTCAGGAAGGTGGTTCGCCCCCAGACCGCCGCTACTTCCAGCACGGCTCCCAACACTGGTTGGAAGCCCTAGCCGCCCATATCTCCAATCCCAAGACGCCTGCCCCCCGGGTCAATATACTGCGCGGCATCGACGTGGAGGCAAGCCTCTCGCCACAAGGTGTAGTGCTGAACGAGCGCACCGCCCCCAATGAACGCCGCTGGGAGGCCGACCTCTTAATCATGGCCACCCATGCAGAAGATGCGTTGCCGATGCTGACATTTGGTGAAGGCCTGTCCGCCACCCAACGGAGCCTGCAGCATATACTCAGCAAGGTGCGCTACACTCGCAGCTATAGCGTCTGCCACACCGCTGCCGTCCGCTTGCCACCGAATCGCAACCTTTGGCGCACCTACAACATCGAAGTGCATAACCCCGAAGACACCTTTTTCCCTTACCGTATCGACTATGTGGCAAACCGCCACCAGAATGATGCAGAGAACCCGGCCTACAATCAGGCAGGCCTGCCGCAGTTCTTCGTTTCCCTTGTGGATGACCTCAACCAGATTCCTCGCAGCGAGATGCTCGACCGGCGCCCCTCCCCACTGGACGAACCTACAGCAATAGTGGCCGCTGCTCCCGGAGAGGCAGGCTACAGGGATCAGCTGCCACCCTTGGACAACGCCCTGGAGGCCAAGGCCTGGACTTTATTCAAGCACAATGTGCTGGATGCCAACTGCCTTGAGGCTCAAGCAGAAATAGAGTGCTATAACCAAACCATTGCTCAGGGACACCGCGAAGGCCGCCAGGACTTATGCCCGCTGCTATTTGCCGGAGGCTGGACTCGCGGTGCCGGGCTACAGGAACAGTGCCTGGAACAATCGGCACATCTCGTCACCCTGCTAATGGGGGATACAGCATCAACGGAAAGGTAAAGCTTCGGGGCTAGCGCCGACTGGCAGCCAGGCATGGCATCGTCATCAGCAAACCAGCGGCTTCGCCCCTAAGCCAGCAAGCGCGCAAGGTCTCAAGGGCGCTCGCATCGCCGCTCTCCAGCCAATCGGCGTGAGCCTCGATCAGCGCCCGGTGATGCTCACCCCAAGCGCAGGGCTCCCCCGCCATCAGCTGGGTCATGCGTTGGGCATAATGGAGAGCCGCGGACGGGCGGTTGTCAAGCAGACAGACTTCTGCAGCCGTGATCAGAAAGCGATAACCATTATGACCCACGCAGCCAGCATCCAACAGCGCTTCGCCATCTTGTAGCATCGCCGAGCGATCCTCAGGGTCTTCTTCAAGCAGCGCTCGAGTACCTAGCACCCAAGGGCCGATAAAAGCCTTCAGCCTATGTTGTTCCACCAATTGCCAGGCACGCTCGATACTGGCTCGAGCCTCTGCCTGTCGTCCGGTAATCAGCTCGATTCGGGCGCGACTCTCCAGCAGAAAAGCTTCGAACCGCCCTGATCCCAAGCCAAGCGCCACCGCCATCGCCTGAGAGACTTGCTCGTCGGCCTGGATGGGATCTCCCTGGGAAATTAGAATCCAAGCCGCCGTCAGCCGAGCTACCACTTCCGCACGCCGATTGCCGACTCGCTTACCTAGCTCGGCAGCATCGAAACAGTCACTCAGCGCCTGTGCGGTTTCATTAGCATAGATACGGGCCGTACCCAGCATGAAGAGATTGGAGGCCTCCAGGTCGGCGTGACCATGCGTTCGGCAGAGGGTAACGCAGTGGTCGAAAAGCTTATGGGTACTGCGCATCTGCCCCTCGGCATAGTGAGCATCGCCAAGGCCGCTTAGGGCCTGGATCTCAATGCGCACGTCGCCACCATGGCGGGCCTGCTCAAGGGCTCGGGTATGATAGGCGCGACTGGTGGCAAAGTCGCCCTGGGGGAAATAGAGATTACCCTTGAGGTAAAGCGCCTCTGCGAGGGGCAAAGGATCCTCAAGGGCCTCGGCCAGAGGCAGCAGGCCGTCCAGAATCGCCTCTTCCGCCTCCAGGGCATCGAGCATATTCAGCACCCGAGCCAACCAAAGATCTGCGGTAATGCGCTGACACTCCTCCCGGGCAAACGTACGCGACGCCTCGAAGTGCTCTCGAGCCACCTGGATACGCCCTGTCGCCATCGCTACCTGGCCTTGCAGCAGTACAAGTCGGTACTCGTCCTTCGGCGCATAATCGATAGAACGGCATTGCCTAAGAAGTTCCAGGGCTTCCTCATACCGATAGCAAGCCATTTCCGCCGAAACCGCTTGCAGGAAGGCATTCGGTGCCTCCAGAGAACGCGCACGGTGAAGATGGCGTGCTTGCAGCACCGGCTCTACATCGTTATACAGCCCGGCCAAGCGGAGATGCAGACGATCGCGCTGTATCTTGGGAATCCCTTCGTAGATGCCCTGCAGGATCAAGTCATGCACAAAACGGTAGCTCCCCTCTTCTAGGGGGCGCACAAGACTATAGCGCTGGGGGAGTTCGGGGCGATAATCGGTCTGCCCTAGCACCTCCTGCAATAAGCCTAGGGAGAAGCGTTGCCCCATGACGGCGGCAATGCACATAGCCCGACGATCCAGGTCGGTGAGCTGATCCAACTTGGTCTGTACTAAGTTGAAAAGGCTGGCTGGCAAGCTGCGATGGGGATGAAACAACAGTAGTTGGGTTAGAAACAGCGGGTTGCCCTGGGCCTGGGTGACACAGCGGGCGGCATGCTCGGCGTGAACTGTACTGAAGCTGGCTACCAGGGCCTCGGCCTCCTGGGGACGCAGCGGTGGAAGCTCGATCAGTGTCAGGGGCAACTCGGGCAACTGTTGCCTCAAGCGGGTCTCCAGCGGATCCTGCTCCAGGCGCGAAGTAAATAGCCAGATCACTGGCGCTTCCAACGTCTCTTGCAAAAGCCCGGTGAGAGTTCCCAGCAGTGCCTCATCGGCCCAGTGCAGGTCTTCAACTACCAGCAATTGGAGGCGATGAATGGAGCGCGCCAGGAGGATATCGCGGAGTGCCAGGATCAAGCGCTGACTGCGGGTCTGCGGGGTCATGGCCGCATAGAGACGCTGGGCACCCTCCGGCTGAACCAGCCCCAGCAACGGGCGTAGCACCAGGGCATGATCGACGGGTAGGCGCAGCGAAGACAGGCGTGCAAGCAGATACGCCTCATCCACCACCTCCACCTCTCCAGATGTTCTCAGCAGAGAACGCGCCAGTTGCATCAACGGGCCCTCATCGGCGCGCGTGCCGAAGTCCAACACCTCGGCCTGATGGTGATCGGCATAGACTGCAGCCATCTCGGCAAATTCGGCGCTAAGGCGGGTCTTACCAATGCCGGCCACGCCGCGGATATAGATTAGATGGCCAGCCTGGTAGGCTTGGGTGCTTTCCAGGATGGCATTCAGCTGCCCCAACTCTGCCCTGCGGCCCACCAGCTCGAAGCGGGCCTCCTGAGCCTCGTCCCGGAGATGGCGATAGCGCAGCCAATCACCGCCTTCGTCGTCGAAAACAAAGCGCTCGGCCAATTGTACCGCTACTCCACGCTCGACCCAGACGCCGCTCAACTCCTCCGCCATTGAAGGGGGCGTAGCCGTCGGCCAGTGGCCAGCCTGGAGGTATACGCTCTTTGCCCCGCCCTGCTCCACCAGGGTTGTCGCGCACAGCAGCGCACGCTGAGCATCGCTACGGTAAGCCCGGGGCAGACCAAAGAGAGCCGTTCCCGCTTCTGCCAGGCTACCGCCAAAGTGCTGAACCCATGTCGCTAGAGCAGAATTGTCGGCAGCCACGGCGTAAAGCTGTACCAGAACACGTGTACTATCCACCTCTTCTATACTAGAGGCAGCCACGGCGCTCTCTCCGGTACCCGCGGACAGCGCTTTGACCTCGACTCCATAGATCTCGGCCAAGTGACGAGCAGTTCGATAGAGCACTGCTCGTCCGCTCTCGGCCCGTTTTATGGACGCGATAGAGACGCATAGGCGCCGGTCAAAGCAGTACTCGGCTAGGGCTTCCTGACTCAGGCCAAGTCGCTTGCGATGCTGCTTCAAGCTCTCACGGTCTAACCGCAGGCGTCCATCATGGGGGGCTAACACTGTTGATTTCCTTTCCAGCGTATCTGGGTCATATAGGTACCGCACTTTATTATTAGCTTTTCAGGATTAGAGGAAAGCAAACTTACCAAACATAGCCAGTATTATGAAAGCGTTCATGCTGGCGTCTTCAATAACGGCGAAAGCAGCATCAATAGGTCGATGCGCCTCATCGGACACTTGCTACCTCGAGCTGCACGGCGAGGAGCCGAATGGCCCTGAGGAGCAAGCTCAACAAGCCTCGGTGGAGTATGGAAAGATGAACCATGTGATTTCCTGTGAATAGTCAACTCGAGCCTAAAACTGAAATCTAGATGAAATCCAAAAAACTGGGACACCCAAACGTTTTTCTCATAAGGGATACACTGTTAGTCTTTTAAGGTTTGCGTGTCCCCGTTGTTGCGCTACCGGTGGCTTATAACGCCGCAATCAAATACTCGTCCCATACACTGACTTTTTATACTTCACTATCAATCTCGCTTTGCAGCTTTTCAAGCTCATCTAGAATACGGAGAAACCTAGTGCCGAACTGGGTTACTTTATACTCAACACGAGGAGGCATCTCGTTGTAGTTAACGCGCTCCAGAATCCCAAATTCCGTATTCTTCCTTAGGCATTCATTGAGCACCTTGGTGGTTAAGCCCTCGACATTACGAACCATTGCCCCAGGCCGGTTGATGCCATTTGCCAGGAGCTGGTAAACAGTTAATGACCACTTACAACCGTAAATAGCTTCAACCATACGCGCACTTTTCTCAGGTGCTGACTTCCTCAAAAATATTTTTTCCTTTGTTTTCATCAATGTGTACCAATAAGTACCTACCGCACCAGTTTGTGCCTAATTTTCAGTAGTTTACATATATTTTAACCTATATCCACACCTTAATACCTACCTGTGGAGATAATCAGATGGAAAACACCAATAATTCTTTGGCCCTGATTGTGGGCGGATCAAGTGGAATGGGTCTTGCTACCGCAAAGTTACTGCTCGAACGCGGCATTCCCACGGTCATAGTTGGTAGTTCATCCTCAAAACTTGCTGCTGCCAAGCAACATCTTGCAGGAATGGGAAATATTGAAACAATCCAAGCAGACCTCTACGAAGCCAATGATGTTCAGCGTATTCTTGACTATGTCGCTAATCACGACCGCCATATAAAATATTTTGTAAATGCAGCGGGCAAGTTTAAACCAACACCATTTCTGGAACACGAGAGCAAGGATTACGACACTTACCTGGAGCTAAACCGTGCTGCATTCTTCATCTCTCAAGCTGTCGCCAAAAACATGGTATCCAATGGTGACGGTTCAATAGTACATGTTGGATCAATGTGGGCGAAACAAGCCATTAAAGCCACGCCTTCATCAGCCTATTCAATGGCTAAAGCCGGTTTACATACGCTAACGCAACATATGGCGATGGAATTGGCCGACAAAAATATTCGCGTAAATGCCGTTTCTCCTGCGGTTGTGAAGACCCCCATTTACGAATCATTCATTGAACCGAGTGAAATCGACGAAACGCTTGCCACATTTGATAGTTTTCATCCCATTGGAAGAATCGGCGTTTCCGAAGATGTTGCTCATGCGATTAGCTTCTTGCTGAGCGGTGATGCAAGTTGGGTAACAGGCGCCATATGGGACGTGGATGGAGGTGTCATCGCTGGCCGAAATTAACCCGGTGATCAGAACAAACTGAATAGATTTGTTAAACATTTCCCTGACTCTACTGAATGCCCAGAACTTCTGCGGACTCTGAAAGTACCGCAGAGAAAACATTAAGCAGTGGAGCCATTATCGCAATGAAAAAGTGGGGCCAGACTATTAAATCAAATTTCTGACCCACTACCTAACCAAGGAAGCTATTATGACTCAGCCAAGCCGTGTTTTTCTTTATGCAGAATTTCAAGTATCTGCACCTTTCACCAAGGACGTATGGCAAGACGCCAATCCTGCCATGCACAACATACCGGGGCTGCGAAGCAAAACCTGGTTGAGTGGTATCAACAATCATTCTGTCGGCGGCTTCTACGAGTTCGACTCTGTTCCAAGTGCACGTGCCTACGCCGAAGGCCTGTTAGCCGATTTTGCCAAGGCTGTAGATGCCAGCCTCACCGTCAAGCTTTTTGATGGCGATGTGGTAGCCGAAGCGAGCAAAGGAATGAACTCTCCCTTCTTCACCACCTGATAGACACATCGCCTACGAGCCTAAAGTACTGCCGGTTGCGTGGACTCAAAGAGCCCACGCAGCCCTTAGGCGTCATTAGGCAATCTAACTAGTCGGCATACCGTGACGTTGGCTTTATGCCGATCTCGGGATAGGTAAAAATCGTGGAGCCAGCTAGTTGCAAGCCGTTAATCGCTGCGCATTGTTATGACCAGAAGGTAGTATCCGCAACGGCGTACATTTTCCATCCATCGGCCGTCTTGGTGAAAGCATAGAACCCATGAACACTCTCAATTTTTGAACCATCTTTTCTGCATCTGACAGCAGAGGCGACCGCATGAGCCTCACTATCATTGACAGCTGTCACCTCAAACTTCCAATCGACAGAATGATCCCAACCCTTTTCTTTTTTAAGGCTTTTTGGATCTATTGGATAGGAATCACACATTGTCACCGAGCCATTTTTAATATAGGCGATTGGATATTTGACCATTTTATCGATTAGCGTTACGTCGTTGCTCTTAAATCCAGCAACATAGTATTCCATGTAAGTTTTATGCACTTCAGACCGTAATTCTTCAAACGACATACCACCTCCTCAACACGTGCCATAACACCTGGTTAAATGGATCGAATCATGCTTGTATGGCGTTTAAGCATGCATATGGCGACACTACTAAGCCTTGATCGACTGAGCACGATACTTTCCTCACTACGCACGGGGTCGGCTCAACAAATAGTTGAGATGCGCCCGCACCTCTGGCCATTCGCCCTTGTGCAGGCTATACATCACCGTATCGCGCATCGTACCGTCTCGGCGCAGCACGTTGCCACGGATCACGCCGTCCTTTTTCGCGCCTAGGCGCTCAATTGCACGCTGGCTGGCAAAATTGAAGTTGTCAGTACGCCATCCGACTACATTACAGTCCAGCGTCTCGAAAGCGTGTGTCATTAGCAGCAGCTTGCAAGTGGTGTTGACATGGGTGTGCTGCACTCGCTTGGCGTACCACGTGTAGCCAATTTCCACTCTTTTTACGTCAGGCAAAATATCATGGTAGCTAGTAGAACCAAGTACCGTACCGCTGGACTCTTCAATGACGGTGAAGGCAAAGCGATGGCCCTCCTCTCGGGCTTTTAAAGCGGTATCTATATAGCGGTACGTCTCGTCAGGCGCTGGTACCGATGTAATGCGCAGGTTCCATAGCTCCCCGTCCGCTGCGGCAGCACGCAGACCGGCTTCATGGTTGAGTGTAAGCGGCACGATTTTTACGCCGCGCGCAGAGAGGGTGACGGGTTCGACAAAGGCCATATGTGTACTCAAATATCTTCTGAAGGCGGTCAAGGGAGAAGCTTAACGATGAGCGTAAACAGCTGGATTTAAAGCAGCCAGGTCGCATTGACGTTTTTATTAACCAAAGAGGCCAAACATGGGGAGGTCTTAAAGAATCCTCGTCTGCTTGCAGGATTACAGCTTGAGTTTCATTCCTTCGTGAGACGCGACGAAGCCGAAGCCCTCATAAAAGCGTAATGCAGCCGGCCTCAACTTGTCAGTTGTGAGCTGAACCAGAACACACCCTCTTTCTTTAGCGCGATTTATGGCCCACTCAAACATAGCGCGACCAATTCCAGATGACCGGATTTCCTTGGATACGCGAACGCCCTCTATCAGTGCTCGCCATCCCCCCTGGTAGGTTAGATATGGAATGAAGGTAATTTGAAGCACACCCACAATATGATGGCCTTTAACTGCAACTACCAACTCATTGTTAGGATCAGCATCGATAGCTTCGAAGGCCATATGATAGGAATGAGACAGAGGACTTGAAGGATCTTCACGCTTTAGACCAAGATTATCATCGGCTAGCATCTGAACGATAGCTTGCAGATCTTGGCGGGTGGCCACGCGAAACGAAACGCTTTTCTCTAGAGTCTCACACATCTCAATTCCTCCTTTTAATAACTAGAGCAAAGCGCACCAGCGGCCTTTTGGGAGCAAAAAAAGACAAGGCCATCCTCATGCCACATATTGTTATGCACTGTTAGGCATCATGCCGCTGCCCAATGCAAATCAGCGCAGTAGGTTCCAAGTCTGAAGGCAATCTCAATGCTTCCTTCACCCTTGGGTCAGCGAATCCTGCCACTAGAACACAACCAACGCCGAGAGCAGTACTCTGAAGATGGACATTTTGTGCTAGAGCACCAGTTTCCATATATACATAGCGAGCGCCACGCTCTCCCTGGGGTGGCTGAGCTTCAAAGTGCCGAGCTGCCTCTCCCAGTTTCGCGGCAACTCCAATGACGAGAGCCGCTTCTTTCAACCATGGTTGATCGCCAATCCCTAGCGCTTGCACTGCCCCTTCCGGAACACGGTTCCCAATTAACTTTAACGAATGGTTACCAGCCTGATACTCATAGATACCGGGCTCAAGTTGAGATACCCGCTGCACCAAAATTTTTAGGTGCAGCGGGTATAATCCGCCTGCCGATGGCGTTGCTCTTTTTGTATCCGGCCCTGTTACGCCCTGGGCCGACCAAAGCAATTGAGACAAAACACCGATAGGGAGCGGTGCATTCGTGTACTCCCTCACGCTGCGCCGAGCCGCAATACTGCCAACCAATGACTTGGAGCCTTGCTGTTCTGATTCTGGTGCAGGTAAGTCGAAGACCATACGTTTACTCCCTATGCATAACGGTGATTATGCGATGCTAATCGACGACGAACAACTTAGCTCCCTGCTCCGTCGAAGAACGATGAAGTTCGGCATTGTCGGCAACTTGATAGCTCGAACCAGGCGTGAGAACAAAACAACGACCATCGTCTAACTCAGTATGAAGCTCACCTTCGAGGCAGAGCAATATGTGCCCTTTAGCACACCAATGATCCGCCAGATAGCCAGGACTGTACTCAACCATACGAACCCGGATATCTCCGAAATTTCGAGTCTTCCAATAAGCAACGCCGTGTTCTCCAGAATGCTCAGTCCTCTCAACTTCAGACCAATCCGTGACCCCGAAAGGTAAATCTGTAATGTTCAAATTTTTTCTCCATAAGTACATAACGCCAGCCAGCATGCGTGGTCACGGAGTGGAAACAAAGCCGGAGTGAAAAGATGCCCTGTGACTGGCCTCGTTAGCGCCTGGCTTTGCAGCGTGCTAAAGCACAACTTAGGCACGTCCGACAACAGCCATTGGTTCAATGCTCTTGTATGTACACAAACTGGAGCAATGCATGTTCCGGCCCATTGGAGACTATGATGACCGAACTTTACAACATAGCTGCACCCCAAAAAGCAGAAAATTCAATATCCTACCTCGTCGATAGTCAAAGTGGCCTTCTGACGGTTCTGGCAACCCGTATCGTTATTCCACTGGGCAAGCATTCAACATTTGGAAACCAGTCGATGCGGAGCCTCACACCAGAAATATCGTTCGAAGAACAGCAAGTACTACTAGTAACTCCCCAAATTTCCTCGGTGCCAGAAAAATATTTCAAAAACCCCATCGATCCCCTTTCGCATTGCAGGGATCAGATCGTTGAGGCACTGGATTTCGCAGTCGAACGTAGCCAACACGGGCAACTTTCCAGTAGAAGTGGAAACGAAGCCGTAGCAAATAGACTGTTCTAGTACTTGGCTTGGTTATGCATTTACGGCTCAATGCGAATTGGGGTTCCGTTTGGCACAGCGTGCCAAATCTCTTCCATCGCGACATTAGTAACCGCTATACAACCATCAGTCCAATCCCACCGTTGGAGTAGACGACCCAACCAGCCGAATCCGTTCATCTGACCGTGGATCATGATCATACCCCCGGGCGAGACACCACGCGCCTCCGCATGCGCTCGATCATCCTCGTTTGGGTATGAGACGTGGAGGGACAGATGAGCCATGCTGTTTGGGTTTCTCCAGTCGAGTACATAGTCGCTTTCCGGTGTCCGTTGATCACCTTCTTCCTGCTTGTGTCCGACCGGATCACCCCCAAGTGCAATCTGGTATTCGCGGTAGGATTCCCCATCCCTTAAGAGATAAAGCTTCCGCTCTCCCTTGATAACGAGCACTGCTTCTGCCTGCGGAACATCTGCGGCGAGCAACGCGGGCAAGCGGGAATCTGCAAAGTAGAGGCCAGCCCCAAGAGCCAGCACAATTAATAGTGTTGCAAGAAGTCTGTGTCGCACTTTAACCGCCTTTAAACATAAATTTAAAACCAAGCGGCGCATCCTATGCATCCGCCCTCCGTGATTTACAAAGCAAAACATGTATAGTCAGAGGCCTTTCGCTAGCCTCGACCTACCGAGTATGCTCAACACAACCATTAAGATTATAATCACTGGCTCAGCTAGACCCACTGAACGCCAAGCCTCGAGCTAATTACTGTGAACACCCTCCATCGAAGTGAAAAAAGCCAAGCTAGGCCTGTTCGCAAAGGTCTGCACCCGAGGAATCTACACAACCAAGGCTATGACTTCCCAGCTCTCGTAAAAAGCCACCCAGCACTAGCCACGCATGTGAAACCGAACGCTCATGGCAACCTTTCCATCGATTTCGCAGACCCACTGGCAGTAAAAACGCTCAACGCCGCGTTATTAAATCGATACTACGATATTGTCGATTGGGATATTCCAGAGGGCGCGCTTTGCCCTCCAATTCCAGGCAGAGCCGACTATATCCATTACATGGCGGACTTATTGGAGCTTGGGCCTGGGTGTGAACACCCCAGCATCAAGCTACTCGATATAGGAACTGGAGCAAATGGAATCTACCCGCTACTGGCCTGCCAACTATACGGCTGGCAGTGTGTGGGTAGTGACATTAACAGTCAGTCGCTTGAGAACGTCGCCACGATTCTCACCAACAATCCCACACTCAAAGATCGCTTCACGCTGCGTACGCAGCACGATAAAAACCACATTTTTGAAGGGATCATTCAAGCTGGGGAGTTCTTTGACGTCAGCGTATGCAATCCCCCCTTCCATGCCTCGCTCGATGAAGCACTTAAAGGCAGTCAGCTTAAACTCAATAACCTTGCTCGTAGTCGCGGTGAACAAAAAGCAAAAACCAAATCTCCCACCCTAAATTTTGGCGGGGAAGGAGCCGAGCTTTGGTGCAAGGGAGGCGAACAGCTGTTTCTGAAAAAGCTGATACGAGAAAGCCAGGTGTATGCAACTCAATGCCGCTGGTTTAGCAGCCTGGTTTCAAAAGCTGACAATGTTAAGCCTGCCAAGAAGCTGATCCGTAAGCTCGGCGCCGTTGATAGTCGGGAAATAGAAATGAAACAGGGAAATAAGATCACGCGGATATTGGCCTGGACATTTATGTGAGCCGTACCCTAGATGGCGCATGATTATGCGAAACCTGCAGTGACATTACTCCGTTACAAGCACATCACCAGGGATGGAAAAACGACAAGTCTAGCTTGTGCTCGATTAAATAATACGCTGAATGTTCAAAGGATCGGGGTGGAGCTGGTCTTGGTAGTTGATCACCACCACGGCGTTTTGATCGTGGTTATAGGGCTTGAGGAGCAGCACGCTGACTACTTCGTGTCTGTTTTCTCGAACCTACCAAAACTCAGGCGGCAAAGGGTTTCTCTACAGCCTCAACGCTCGGCTATGCGGCGTGCTGGAGCGCAGCGTATGCACGTTCGGCAGAAACCACTTGTTAAGGCATTATACGCTCCCTGAGCGCCTGAAGTGATTGCGTGCCTGTTCGACTCTTTTCTCTCGTTTGGTCTAAAATTGTTCGCTAACTCAGGCCGGATTGAAAGCTTTCGAGGCACAGTTTTTCAAACAACCTGATATCGTCATCAACTAGATAGCCCCACTCAATATCGTGATATTCCAATAACTCAGGAGCAGCCGAACACCAGCTGAAACCTAATTCTCCGTCTGGGCCTTGAAGAATAGAGCTCATCGCTCACCCCCCACTTGGCCAGAAGAAAGCCCATACGCTCAGCTGTTTTTTTGGCTCAATTTCAAGTATTTCTGCCGTAACGACATTCTCGGGCACAAATGGGTCTTGATTAACTCGGCTCTCAAGAGCTTCCCTTGACTCACCATGAGCAAGAACAGAACCTCCAAGACTAGGTTCAAGTTAAACGCCCGCATCAATTACCTGTTGTGCTTTCTCACGAAGAGGTTAAGCGCGTATTAATCATCTGGGCCTGTGAATGTGATGGTATGAAAGGAATTAGCAGGTACGCGCAGCCTCTAGTCTAATGAACTAAAACGAAACCACGCTACCACTACGGCATACATGGTTTACGTTATAACGCTCCAATGGCGACCGAGTACGCGATGAGGCGTCCCTCCCACAAAAGATGACTAGCGTAGCAACCAGGAAAGCACTAGCAGCAGTAACAGAATCCCCGCCACGCCCTGCCAGAAACGCCGCGGCTCTTGGCGGTTCTCTTCCCGATTGGGCAGCCTCCCAAGCGGCACCCTAAGCGCATGCAAAAACTCGGACATACGCCTAAACCGCAGCGCCCTTTGTGGATCCAAGGCGCGGCGTAGCGCGTCGTCTAGTTCCTGGGAGATCTCAGGGTTGGTGGTACGCGCGCTGCGATAGGTCAGCTCTTCAAGGTCGGTATGGCTGCGCAGCCTGTTGGGTGTCAGTGTATAAGGTAATGCACCGGTCAAAAGCCAGTAAGTAGTGGAGGCTAGCGAGTACTGATCACTACGCCGTCCGATGCTGTCGCCCAAGGCATACTCTGGTGCGGTGTGTTCATTAAAGCCAATCTGCCTGAGCAACTCACCTGAATGACGATGCCCTTCGCCGTCACGCATATGGCAGGCACTAAAATCGGTGAGCACGAGCTTGCCGTGTGGGTCGATCAAAATATTATCAGGATTGATCTGCTGATGAATAATATCCCGATGATGCAGCGCCTGTACCGCTTTACCCAGCTGATTGGCAATATCCAGGCGCTGGGTCAGGCTGGCTTGCGGATGGCGCTCTCCCCACTGGCGCAGCGTCTCGCCTTCAATATGCTGCATCAGGTAATAGAGGTAGCGTCGCGGCCGAGACGGTTCCATCACCTTAACCACAAAGGGCGAGTTAACACGTTCGACCACCCACTGCTGGAGCAAAAAGTGCTCAAGATAGGCATTGCGCAACGAAAGCTCTGGGCTGGGCGCTTTCATGACCATTTCCCGCTCGCTATGCACATCACGGACGCGATATACCCGCGACTGCGCCGTTCGCGATAGCACGGCGAGCACCTCCAGGCCGTCAAGACGTTCCCCCGCAGACAACTCAGGGGGGATGGGAAGGTCGCCATAGAGCTGCCCCGGATGCTCGGTCACCTCTTCAGGCAATTCATCAATACGTACCAACTGGAAACAGAACTGATCACCGCCATAGCCGCGCTCCTGGGCGCGCTGCTTCGCTTCATCGGCTAGCCGCTCGCAGGCGGCATCCAAATCACTGGCATCCTGGCGAATCAAGCGCACATAGTCAGAAGGCAACAGCGTGCCGCGCACGCCCTGGGTAGTAAACAGAAACAGATCGCCCTGTTTAAGCGCAATGTGGGTGTAATCGATATCGACACTGCCATCCAGACCCAGCGCCCGGGAAGGGTAACGATAGCCGCCTAAATCAGTGACATGGTCACGGCTTAGCTGTTCAAACTCCGCACCTCGTAAGCGAAAGACCAGCGTATCCCCCATGTGGAACAGGTGGGCTTCACGGCCACGAAACACCATCGCCGACATGGATGAAACAAAGCTGCCCTCTTTCACATGCTGGCTTTGGCTGTAGCACCAGCTGTTGAGCGCGCGTAATACACGCGTAGCAGAGGTTTTGACATCCCAGTGGTCGGGAGTTGAAAAGTAGTCGGCCAGAAAGCCGCGTACACTTAAATCACCGGCCTGCTTGGCCATGGTATTGCGCGAAATGGAGTCGCTAATCACAGCACAGCCGCCTTTGGCGCGAAGCAGCGGCGCTTCAGGAAAGCGAACCGACATTGAACTGCGGTGTAGGCGCCGATCGGGCGCGACAAACGCTTGACCATAACTGATGAGCAACTGGGCGTGCGACAAGTCATCCTCCTAGGCTGCCGACTCGTTCGAGGGACATCACTGTCAACCAACACTATTGATAAACTCTGGCTATGATACACGCAGCGGAACAGAAACGATCCCCGCCAAACGTCTCTATCGTATTCGGCCCATTTTAAGGGCTAATAAATGATCACTAGCGGCCAACCTATGTCGCATTGGTAATCGGCCAGTCATGTTCGTATAATTCTTCGCCATCAACGACTCTGAAACGATTGCCTAACCACTGCACGACTCTAGCCACAGCACTACCAAGGAATCAACGATGAACTTCGATAATATCCCTGCTGGAAAGGATCTCCCCAACGACGTTTACGTGGTGATCGAAATTCCAGCCAACCACGACCCGATCAAATATGAAATTGATAAGGACATGGGCGCGCTACTCGTTGACCGCTTTATGGCCACGCCCATGTTCTACCCCGCCAACTACGGCTTTATCCCGCATACCCTCGCCGACGATGGCGATGCGCTGGACGCCCTGGTGGTGACTCCGCACCCCGTTCAACCTGGCAGCATTATTCGCGCGCGTCCGGTAGGCATCCTGAACATGACCGACGAAGCTGGTGAAGATGCCAAGTTGATCTGCGTGCCCCATGCAAAGCTAAGCTCCCTTTACGACGATGTTCACGAAGTTACCGACCTGCCTGAGCTACTGCGCCAGCAAATTGCTCACTTCTTCGAGAACTACAAAGATCTCGAGAAAGGAAAATGGGTAAAAGTCGAGTCGTGGGAAGGCGCTGACGCAGCTCGCAAGGCGATTGAGAAGTCCGTTACCGCCTATCAAAAAGCGTAACAATCTCCTTGCGGTGTATCTTTCCGCCGCCAAAGGAATAAGAGACCGCCTTCGGGCGGTCTTTTTATATGCGTAGGATTAAGGCACTGTTAGGGGCCGCGTCACGTCACCGCAGCGTATACGCCAGGGACTAAAGGTTGCGGTATGCTATTCGCCTTTCATTGCGATGCCATTGATTAAGGACGCACCGTGTTATCTCTTAAACGCCTGAGCCTGTTTACATTATTGACTTTCTTTCTTGGCTTGCTATCGCTAAGTGCAAACGCCCAATGGTTTTCATCGTCTAGCAACCAAGACGAATTTTTACCGGTGATGGAAGCCTTTCAGCCGACCGCTTGGCATGATGGCGATACGCTCTATATCGGCATGGATATCGCAGATGAATACTATCTATATCGCCACCAGTTTGCGGTAGTCAGCCAAACGGAGAATGCCAGCCTCGGCGACCCCATCATCCCCGAAGGCATCTTTACCAACGATGAGTTTATGGGCGATGTGTATGTGTTCCGCGACCAGGTAGTGCTTGAAGTACCGCTGGAAGCCCCCTTCTCTGGCCCGCTCAATATTGCATTGACCTTTCAAGGATGCGCCGATGCGGGGCTCTGCTACCCGCCAGAGCAAACAACCCTAGAGGCCAGCGAAACCCAACCCCCCAGCCAGTTTGCCGATTGGCAAACCGATAGTAAGGCAGTCAGTTCCTCAACTGCTAATTCTTCACAACAGAATGATTTCACCGCCCCCCAAAGCGAAGATAGCCGCTTCAGCGCTTTGATCAGCGATGCCAGCCTACCGTTAGCGCTGGGGCTGTTTTTTATTGCCGGCCTGGGGCTTACCTTTACCCCCTGCGTGCTGCCGATGATTCCAATTTTGTCATCGATCGTGGTCGGCCAGAACCCCACACGGCCCCGCGCCTTTGCCCTTTCGTTAAGCTATGTACTCGGTATGGCGCTGACCTACGCCCTGGTCGGGGTGTTAATGGGACTGTTTGGCGCCGGGCTTAATCTCCAGGCGCACCTGCAGTCAGCACCGGTATTGATCACCTTTGCGGTGCTCTTCACGCTCTTTGCCCTGGCCATGTTTGGGGCATTTAACCTTAATATGACGCCTCGTTTTGCCAACCGCGTTGACGCTTGGCAGGCACGCGCTCAGCGCAGTGGCCCAGCCGGCTTAGCGCTAGCTGGCGCGCTCTCGGTACTGGTCGTATCGCCCTGTGTAACGGCGCCTTTGGCCGGCGCGCTGGTGTTTATCTCTTCCACAGGGGATGCCGCCATGGGCGGCTCGGTGCTGTTTGCGCTGGGCATGGGCATGGGCGTGCCGCTTCTGTTGGTCGGAACCTTTGGCACCACGCTGCTGCCCCGTTCTGGCGCCTGGATGAACGGCGTAAAAATTGCCTTTGGCCTACTGCTGCTGGGTGTAGCCATTTGGATGATCGAGCGCTTAGTGGCCGCGCCTATTGCGCTGCTGCTATGGGCAGCCCTTGCTATCGGTACGGCGCTAGCGCTTGGGGCACTGAGTTTCAATCAACCGCAGGGGTGGCCGCGGGCACGCCAAACGCTGGGGCTTCTGCTGCTAGCTTGGGGGATAGTTTTGGTGATTGGCGCCGCTCAGGGGGGCAGCAACCCCCTGCGCCCCCTTGCCGCAACCTCCAGCATTTCCGGCGAACCACAAACAGAAGCACTCGACTTCATCAAGGTAAACAGCTTAAACGAGCTTGAAGCGACTATCGCCCAAGCTGAAGGCGCCAATCAGCCCGCCTTTGTCCACTTTACCGCCGACTGGTGCATTTCGTGCAAGCTGTTAGAGCGGGATGTGTACCCTGACCCGCAGGTCTCCGCGGCGCTTCGCGATTACACATTGATTGCCGCCGACGTCACCCACACTGATTCCCAAAGCCGTGAATTGCTGAATCAATTTAACCTCTTCGGCCCACCCAGCCTGCTCTTTTTCAGCCAGGGTGAGGAGATTCGCGATGCACGCATTCAAGGCGAAGTGACCGCCAACCAGTTGCGTGAACATCTGGAATTAGTCAGCCAGTGGCTAGCGAATAGCTAACGCAAGCCCTACGCTAGCGACTCATTGGAGTACTTAAGTCGCTTTTTGGCGCGAACATCGTCAAACAGTTGTTTAATTCTTCACTATAGGGTGGTTTGGGCGTTGGCTTAGCCTGTTGCTGGACATCCTGGCACTTTTTCGGCAAACTCCGCTCCCATATTAGCTAAAAACTTGCTTTTTTAACGGTGAGAACGGGGTAACGTTCGCTAACATGCAGCGTTCTCTTCATTTTTAAAATTGGTTTACTGCGCAACGTACGCGCCATAAAGAGCTCCCTGTACCTATGCTGGAGCGCTTTGTGACTACCTTTTAAGACATTGATAGGGCTATGCCATGGATATCCGCAAAGTTAAGAAACTGATTGAGCTACTCGAAGAATCCAATATTAGCGAGATTGAAATTCAGGAAGGCGAAGAGTCAGTACGCATTAGCCGCCATCCTAACGGTGCTTCGTGGCAGCCGCAGCCGATGCCGCAATATGCGCAGCATCCTGGCTATGCACCAGCTGCCCCCGCAGCGGGCGCTCCGGCCTCAGCACCGGCTACTGAAGCAGAGCCTCAGGGTGCAAGCTACCGTGGCGAGGCAGTCAACTCCCCCATGGTAGGCACCTTCTACCGCAGCCCTGCACCAGGCGCCAAGTCGTTTGTAGAAGTCGGCGATAGCGTCAAGCAAGGTGACACTGTATGCATCATTGAAGCCATGAAAATGATGAACCAGATTGAAGCTGACCGCGACGGTGTAGTGGAAGCCATCCTGGTGGAAGATGGCGAGCCAGTTGAATTCGATCAACCCATGATCGTTATCGCTTAATCTTTCATTTTCAACACGGGTGGACTCTCCCATGCTGGACAAGGTACTTATCGCCAACCGCGGCGAGATTGCCCTCCGTATCCTGCGGGCCTGTAAAGAACTGGGCATCAAAACCGTAGCGGTACACTCCAAAGCTGATCGTGAACTGATGCACGTTCGCCTGGCGGATGAAGCCGTGTGTATTGGCCCGGCTTCGTCAGCGCAATCCTATTTAAACATACCGGCCCTGATCAGCGCAGCCGAAGTCACCGACTCGACCGCTATTCACCCTGGCTACGGTTTTTTGTCTGAAAACGCCAACTTCGCTGAACAGGTTGAGCGCTCAGGCTTTACCTTTATTGGCCCCCGCGCCGAGACGATTCGCCTGATGGGCGACAAAGTCAGCGCCATCCAGTCGATGAAGGAAGCGGGCGTTCCCACGGTGCCAGGCTCAGATGGCCCCTTGGGTGATGACGACGCAACTAATCTCGCCACCGCGCGCCGCATTGGCTACCCGGTGATCATTAAAGCGGCCTCAGGCGGCGGTGGTCGTGGTATGCGCGTGGTGCACACCGAAGGCCATCTGCTTTCGGCGATTACCGTTACCCGCACTGAAGCCCACGCCGCCTTCGGTGACGGCACGGTCTACATGGAAAAATTCCTTGAGAAGCCGCGCCACGTCGAAGTACAAGTACTAGCCGACGGCCAGGGTAATGCGATCCATCTTTATGACCGCGACTGCTCGCTTCAACGGCGTCACCAGAAAGTACTCGAAGAAGCCCCGGCGCCAGGCCTAGACCCTGAGGCCCGAGCCCAGGTGCTTGAAGCGTGCCGCCAGGCGTGTATCAAGATCAACTACCGCGGTGCAGGCACCTTTGAGTTCTTGTACGAAGACGGTGAATACTTCTTCATCGAGATGAACACCCGTGTTCAGGTTGAGCACCCGGTCACCGAAATGGTCACCGGTGTGGATATCGTCAAAGAGCAGCTGCGTATTGCCTCGGGCTTGCCGCTGTCAATTCGTCAGGAAGATGTGCAGCTCAATGGACACTCTTTTGAGTGCCGCATTAACGCCGAAGACTCGCGCACCTTTATGCCTTCACCCGGTAAGGTAACGCTGTTTCACGCTCCCGGTGGTTTGGGCGTTCGTATGGACTCTCACCTCTATACCGGCTACACCGTACCGCCGCACTATGACTCTCTAATCGGCAAGCTGATCACCTGGGGCGCGGATCGCGAAATAGCCCTGACGCGGATGCGGAATGCCCTCGACGAGCTGCTGGTGGAAGGCATTAAAACCAATATCGACCTGCAAAAGGATTTGGTTCGCGACAGCTACTTCCGCCAAGGCGGTGTCAATATCCACTATCTGGAAAAGAAACTCGGCAGCTAATCCAGCAGCCAAGCGCTTTCCGGCGCACAGTGTGATACCCAACGGGGTGGCCATGTCCACCCCGTCCTTGTCTTTACTGTATGTGTGCTTACTGTATATGTCTTTAATTCGCCCTGCGGAGAACCTTCATGCCCTGGCTTCAACTCAAAGCCCACGTCGCCCCCGAACAGGCAGAGCTCCTAGAAGAACTACTGCTTGACGAAGGCGCAACGGCTATTGGCCTTCAGGATGCCCACGATGATCCGGTATTTGAACCCGAGCGCGGCACAACCCCGCTGTGGGAAGATACCATTCTCACCGGCCTGTACGATGACCTTGAGGGCGTCGAGAGCATGCTGGAGCGTATTGAGGCCGCCTGGTCAGAGCAGATGCCTGGTGAACCCTGCCCGACCATCGAGTATGAGCTGCTTGCCGACCGAGACTGGGAACGCGAGTGGATGGATGACTTCACGCCGCTGCGCATGGGTCAACGGCTATGGATTGTACCCAGCTGGCACGAACCTCCCGAGGCCGACGCCGTTAACTTGATACTCGACCCAGGCCTCGCCTTTGGCACCGGGACGCACCCGACCACAGCACTGTGCCTTGAGTGGCTGGATGAGCTGGCCGTAGCCGGTCACTTAGCCGAGCAAACGGTATTAGATGTGGGCTGCGGCTCGGGCATTCTCGCTATCGCCGCGCTCAAGCTGGGCGCCAGCCATGCAGATGCCACCGACATTGACCCCCAGGCGCTGCAGGCTAGCCGCGATAACGCAGAACGTAACGGTATTGCCGAGTCGGGTTTAAACCTCTACTACCCCGAGCAGTTAAGCGATAACGGTGATTACCCTATCGTGACCGCCAATATTTTAGCCGGCCCGCTGGTTGAGCTAGCGCCAATGATTGCCGGGCATGTGGCGCCAGGCGGGCGCATCGCGCTATCGGGGGTTTTGGCAAACCAGGCCGATGACGTTTACGAAGCCTATGCCGCGCAAGGCATTGCTATGGATGAGCCAGTGATTCGCGAAGGCTGGGTACGGCTTAGCGGCGTGCGCCCGCGTTAAAGCGGCAATTGGCCTTCACCCCACCACCGAGTAGGCGTATCATACGCCCCCTTGAAACGCCTACTTGCCACCAGTCCAGCTCTCACGGCTCAAAACCAACGAAGTCCAACGCCATGACGTTAAGCACACTACCTACCAGCATTGGCCCGTTTGCATTACCTAATCGTGTAATGCTTGCGCCCATGGCTGGCGTCACCGACCGCCCTTTCCGCCAGCTATGCCGGCGGCTTGGAGCTGGCTGGGTAGTAGGTGAAATGGTCACTTCAGACCCCAGCTTATGGCATACTCGCAAATCGCAGCTGCGTATGGATCACCGCGGAGAGCCCGGCCCCCGCGTAGTGCAAATCGCCGGAGGCGACGCTGAAATGCTCGCCCAGGCGGCGCGCTTGAATGCCGAACTGGGCGCGCAAATTATTGATATCAATATGGGCTGCCCGGCCAAAAAAGTGTGTAACAAAGCAGCAGGGTCGGCACTACTTCGCGATGAAGCCTTGGTGGCCGAGATTCTCGATGCGGTGGTGGCAGCGGTGGATATACCCGTGACGCTGAAAATCCGCACGGGCTGGTGCGCCGAATCCAATAATGCCCTGCGCATTGCCCGGCTCGCTGAGTCAACAGGCATTAAAGCACTCGCAGTACATGGCCGACATCGCCAGCAGCGCTATACTGGACAGGCAGAGTACGACACAATTGCCGAGATCAAATCTCATCTATCGATCCCGGTGATTGCCAACGGCGACATAACAAGTCCGGAAAAAGCCGCCGAAGTACTCGCCTATACCGGCGCTGATGCAGTGATGGTCGGCCGTGGAGCTCAGGGCAACCCGTGGATCTTTCAACAGATCAACCACTACCTCCAACATGGAGAGCGGATGGCGCTACCAAGCCTTACCGAGCGCCACCAAGTGCTTCACGGGCACTTACAAGCATTACATGAGTTTTATGGCACCACCATGGGTGTGCGTATCGCGCGCAAACATGTCGGCTGGTACCTCAGTGATGACCAACGCTTTACGCCGCAACAACAGCGCGCGCTTAAGCAGCAGTTCAATGCGTTAGCGTCACCTGAAACGCAATTTGATTGGATCAACGACGCGATGGCCCCCGGCGCCGCCACGCGTTTGCTAGCCAAAGGAAGCTATGCTGCATGACCGAACGCGATCTTCTATCTAGCGACAGCTATTCCAGCGACGCCTATTCCAGCGAGGGCTACTCCCATTTAGCGGGCACGCTAGCGGATCCTGCGGCTAACTCACCGCCCCAGCCACTTCGGGAGGCGGTTGAAACGGCTATGCGCCGCTACTTTGAGCATCTAGACGGCAGTCAGGCGACCGATCTTTACGCTATGGTGATGGCCGAAGTAGAGGCGCCTTTACTGGCCTGTGTCCTGGAGCACACCGACGGCAACCAGACCCGGGCCGCAGACGTGCTAGGGCTAAACCGTGGCACCCTGCGCAAGAAACTCAAGCTATACGGACTTATCGAAGGTGACGCCCCATAACCCTGGGGCGTTGTTGTTTTTAATTATCGACTCTGCACACGAGCACTCTAATGGCTGATACCCCTCCCATGGCTGATAATCCTTCCCTGACTGACAGCAACGCTACCCCCGTCCGCCGCGCTCTTCTGAGCGTTTCTGATAAAACCGGCATTGTAGAGTTTGCCCGCGGCCTCACTGAGCGCGGCGTTGAACTCCTCTCCACTGGTGGCACCTTCCGTCTACTGCAAGAAAATGCTATTGCCGTGAAAGAAGTGTCTGAGCACACAGGCTTCCCCGAAATCATGGATGGCCGCGTTAAAACGCTGCACCCGAAAATTCACGGCGGCATTTTGGCCCGTCGCGGCCAGGATGATGCGGTCATGGCTGAAAATGACATCACACCGATCGACATGGTGGTGGTCAATCTCTACCCCTTTGCCGCCACGGTAGCCAAGCCCGATTGCACACTTGAAGATGCTATCGAGAATATCGATATCGGCGGCCCCACCATGGTTCGCGCCTGCGCTAAAAACCATGCTTACACCACTATCGTCGTCAATAGCAGTGACTACGCGCGGGTGTTGGGCGAGCTGGCTGCCCAAGATGGCCAAGTCAGTAGCGCCACACGCTTTGATTTAGCGGTTAAGGCCTTTGAGCACACCGCCGGCTACGACGGTGCCATTGCTGACTACCTAGGCCGTAAGGTCAATGCCGCTGATGAAGCGTTCCCACGCACCTTTAACCTGCAGCTCGATAAAAAGCAGGATATGCGTTACGGCGAAAACCCGCACCAAAAGGCAGCTTTCTACGTTGACCCCCAGGCAAGCGAACCCAGCGTTGCCACGGCAAAAATGCTTCAGGGCAAACCCCTCTCGTATAACAACGTCGCCGATACTGACGCTGCATTTGAGTGCGTAAAAGCCTTTAGTGAGACGGCCTGCGTCATTGTTAAGCACGCCAACCCCTGCGGCGTCGCCATTGGCGCCACCGCCTTAGCCGCTTACGACAAAGCCTTTGCCACCGACCCTACTAGCGCGTTTGGCGGCATTATCGCTTTCAATACGCCATTGGACGCCGAAACCGCCCAGGCGATTGTTGACCGCCAGTTTGTTGAGGTGATTATTGCCCCAGGTGTCAGCGACGAAGCGGCCGCCATTGTGGCAAATAAGCAAAACGTACGTTTGCTGGACGTCAGCGCTCACTGGCCCGGTGAGCAGCAGCCTGCGCTGGATTTTAAGCGCGTCAACGGCGGTTTGCTGGTACAAGAGCGCGACGACGGCATGGTCACCCGCGACGAATTGACCGTGGTCAGCCAGCGCGCGCCCAGCGAGCAGGAACTACGCGATCTTGCCTTTGCCTGGCGAGTAGCCAAATTCGTCAAATCCAACGCCATTGTGTATGCCAAAGAGGGCCAAACGGTGGGCGTTGGCGCAGGTCAAATGAGCCGTGTTTATTCGGCTAAAATTGCAGGTATTAAGGCCGCAGATGAAGGCCTTTCGGTTCCCGGCTCGGTGATGGCGTCTGATGCCTTCTTCCCCTTCCGTGACGGCATCGATGCTGCCGCAGCAGCAGGTATTACCGCGGTTATTCAGCCAGGCGGCTCTATGCGCGACCAAGAAGTGATCGACGCCGCTAACGAAGCAGGCATTGCCATGGTCTTTACCGGCATGCGTCACTTCCGCCACTAAGCCTCTAAAGAACCAGCATTAGCAACAAAAAGCCCCTTAGACGCTCTTTTGACGGAGCATGCCTAAGGGGCTTTCTTGCTTTCACCAACAAATATTAATGGATCACTGGTCAGCAACTCCTATCGAGCTTTTCAGCCAAGATCAATACACAAATACTTGGTTTCCAAATACTCTTCCAGGCCCTGATGCCCTCCCTCGCGGCCCAGACCAGAGGCTTTTACCCCGCCGAAAGGCGCAGCAGCGTTGGAAATGGCGCCAGTATTAATCCCCACCATACCGTACTCCAGCGCTTCGGAAACACGCCATACTCGGGCAAGGTCACGGGAGTAGAAATAAGATGCCAAGCCATACTGGGTATCATTGGCCATCTCAATAGCTGTCTCTTCATCGTCAAACGGGAAGACAGCGGCCAATGGGCCAAAGGTCTCTTCGTGAGCCACTTTCATCTTGTCAGTGGCAAAGCTGATCAGCGTCGGCGTGAAGAAATTGCCGCCCAGCGGATGCGGATGCCCACCTAACAGCAGCTCAGCGCCATTATCGATGGCGTCCTGTACATGCTCGCTGACTTTTTTAACGGCGTTATCATCGATTAACGGGCCGATATTGATGTTGGGTTTGGTGCCATCACCCACATGCAGCTCGCTGTTCATGGCGACCGCCAACTTTTCACAAAAGGCGTTAATCACACTGGACTGCACCAGGAAGCGATTAGTGCAGATACAGGTTTGCCCGGCGTTACGGAATTTAGCGGCCATGGCGCCTTCCACGGCGGCGTCTAAATCGGCATCTTCAAACACGATAAAGGGCGCATTGCCGCCCAGCTCTAGCGAGATTTTCTGGATATGCTCCGCCGCCTGGGCCATCAGCTTGCGCCCTACTTCGGTGGAACCGGTGAAAGTAATCTTGCGCACTTTGGGCGATTGGGTCATCGCTTGGGCAATATCACTAGCGCTACCTGGCACCACGTTAAAGACTCCACGTGGAATGCCTGCCCTTTCAGCCAACAGCGCTAAGGCCGTTGCGGAAAAGGGTGTTTGGCTAGCGGGTTTCACCACTATCGTACAGCCAGCGGCCAGTGCCGCCCCGGCTTTACGGGTAATCATCGCCGCCGGGAAATTCCAGGGCGTAATCGCCCCCACTACACCAACAGGTTGCTTGGTGACGACGATGCGTTGATTGGCGTTCGCCGCTGGAATCGTTTCGCCATATACGCGCCGCGCCTCTTCGGCAAACCAACGTAAAAAACTGGCCGCATAAGCAATTTCACCCGCGGCTTCCTTTAGTGGTTTGCCCTGCTCATAGGTCATCAGCATGGCCAAATCCTGCTGATGCTCCAACATCAAGTCGTGCCACTTCAGCAGCAAGTCAGCACGCTCTTGGGCAGTCAGCGCTCGCCAGGCCGGTAGCGCAGCATCCGCGGCATCAATGGCCCGCTCGGTCTCGGCTTTACCCAAGCGAGGAATATCGCCAATCGCTTCGCCGGTGGCTGGATTCAATACCGTAATCTGCTCGCCGCTATCTGCCGCGACCCAACTGCCGTCAATATAGGCAAAGGGGCAATATAGCTGTGTTTCTTTTAGCGCTTCCATGACAGGCTCCTGACCAAAAATGATGGCCTCGTAGGCTCATTAACGTCTTCATGCTAAGACGAAACACCCCTTTAAACCAAATTTGCAGCGTGCTGTACCGACCAGTGACCAGCTATAAATTAGCTAATGAGCATTAAAAACTCTTGCCGAGTCGCTTGATTCTTGCGGAATCCACCCAGCATCACCGACGATGTCATGCTGGAGTTCTGTTTCTCTACACCACGCATCATCATACACAGGTGTCGCGCTTCAATTACCACGGCAACGCCCTTTGCATCAGTAACGTCCTGCACGGCCTCTGCGATCTCGCGGGTTAGGTTCTCTTGAATCTGCATACGACGGGCAAACATGTCGACGATGCGCGCAAACTTAGACAGTCCTAACACTTTGCCATTGGGTAAATAGGCAATATGGCATTTACCGATAAATGGCAGAAGATGATGCTCACACATTGAGTAGAGCTCAATGTCTTTCACCAGCACCATCTCATCTGTTTGCGACTCAAACACCGCACCATTAATAATATCGTCCAATGACTGAGTGTAGCCCGCATTGAGAAACTGCATTGCTTTGGCTGCACGCTTAGGCGTATCTCGTAGCCCTTCACGATTGGGGTCTTCACCAAGTGCGGAGATTATCTGGCGGTAGTGCTCGGCAATATCATCGGACATATCTAGCCTCATCAATAGCTATCTCAAAAACTATGCGCAATTGCGTCCAGGCGCTAACCAAGGTCTTCACCTTTTTTTACGCGTGAAAAAGTAACATCATTATTAGGATGGCGTTACCTAGCGTCACCCACCACTAGCATTGTACAAAAAGTATACCCAAAAAAAGTTCTGCACAACTGATATTAGGCAACGAGTGTATTTTACCGCATATAGGTTGCCTGTGACTTATCTACCTGCGTCAGAGCGCCGCGTCGCTAACTTTGCAACCTAGCCCGGATGTTGCATCGGGTTGGTCAGCAGCACCCAAATGCCAGGTTTGGTGGCGATGATGCCGCCCAGAGCTGGAAGTTGGCTATATATTGATCAATTTCCTGAGCTCAAGGCGCATTTCCCCCTACCCCCATGTGTTTTCTGTGCCGGGGACAGCACGCCGCGGCGCTATCCCGGCACCAGCTTGCTGGCCAGCTTCAGGAAGAGGTCCTGCTCCGGGTACTGGCTGCTCAACATCAGCCGAATCGTGCGCGTGTTGCGGGTGATGACAGCGCCGATCTTCAGCAGCTTCAGGCGGAGGGTGTTGACCTGGGCCTGGGCGAAGGCGGTGCGCTTGAGGTAGACCCGGCGCAGCCGCTCCAGCAGCAGGTAGGCCAACCCCGACAGCAGCAGTCGGTACTGGTTGGGCCACCATTCGTGGCAGCTGGTGCGGTCGGAGAACAGGAACTGCTGCTCCTTGATACGGTTCTCCATCTCGCCCCGAGCACAGTAGCGGTGGTCATAGAGCCACTCGGCGCTGCAGCCGCGCAGGCTGGTGACCACATAGCGGGTGTTGAAGCCACGCCGGCTGGTCTCGGACTTGACGATGACCTTTCGTCGACGCTCCTTCCAGCTCTTGGCAGCGTACTCGATGAAGCCGAAGACACGCTCCTTCTCCCAGGTCTTCTCGAAGCGGATGGCCGACGCGTAGTCGATGTTCAGAGCCAGCTTGGCCAAGCGCTTGTTGCCGGCGAGGCCGATGATGTAATCGACGCCGTGGCGGTCACACCAGTTGAGGATCAGTGGACGGCAGAAGCCGCTGTCGCCTCGGAAGACGATCTTCACCTCAGGCCACGCCTGGCGCAGCCGCCGGACCAACAGGGCGAGGATGGCACCGGCGTGGTGAGCGGCATCCAGCGAGGCCGGACGCAGATAGCTGACCAGCAGCTGGTCGCCACAGAATACGAACAGCGGCAGGAAGATGTAGTGGTTGTAGTAGCCGTTGAAGTGCCGCCCGAGCTGCTGGCCATGCACCCGATCGTCGGTGGCATCGAAGTCGAGGTAGAGCGGTTTCTTGGGTGGCCGCCGGAACGAGCGGATGAACTGCTCGATCATCTCTTCGTGGATGGTGATCGCCCAGTCCCGGTCGGCTTGCTGCTCGAAGCGGCACAAGGTGGACTGACTGGCCAGCACGCCATCGGTATCGACGGCGGTCTGCAGGGCGATATCGTGACGCAGGGCCTGGTGGTCATTGAGATCCTCATAGCCCAGCGCCAGGCCGAACACGCGCTGCCGGACCAGGGTTTCGGTGCGATGCAGGCAGCGCTGAGCGTCGCGCTCGTCGCTGAGCCGGCGAGCGACGGCGCGGGTCAGGCCCATCTCGCGATCGAGCTGCCGCAGCAGCAGGATACCGCCGTCGGAAGTGAGATCACCGCCATCGAAACGGGCGATGACCTGACGGCCTTTGCAGCGTGGAAAGGAAGCGGACGGCGTGGTACATTTTGTCATGGCGGCTGAGGCGGTTGGTTCTTGTGTAGGAGCTTGAATTATAACCGATTTTCAGCCGCCTTTTTCATGTCTTATGCAATATCCAGGCTAGGGGCCTGTGATATGATTGAGGGGTATATTTTACTGCCTTTATTGCAGGCGCCAACATTGAGAGCTCGCCATGTTATTTAAGCCAACGTCTTTTTGGTTAACCGCCCTTGCGGCCCCCTTTTTTGCTACTCCGCTATTGGCTACTGCTGCAGAAGCCACGCTTTCATTACCCAATGAAGCCACCGTCGGCGTAGAAGTCGTTGAAGAGCTCGCATTTGAGTCAAACCAAGCGCGCCTCAACGATATTTTACTTCACCCCACCCCAGTAACCGACGCCTCGCACTCCTTACCCGAGTACTGCGTCATCGTAGGCAGTGCTCAAATGGTTGATGGGCGCATTCGCGTCACCACCCAAGAGGCGACCTGCATTGAAACACACGATGCAGACAGCGACATTTTTACTGGCGAATTTAGTGCCAGTGCTTATGGCGAAGAGGGTCAATACGGCATCGCTTGCGAGGGCAACCCTTGTACGCTCTCTCCTGGCCAAGCGTTCCTTCTTACGCTGGATCAACCCGTTGAAATTGAAGAGCTGGAAAACCCTTCTGCAGAGCTTAACGAACAGCGTCGCCAAGCAGACGGAGAAGGTATCGCCAATCCTGTGCCTCGCGAAGAAGCCGTGCCTGATTGACCTTGCTCTACTATCGCCTAACTAGCCAGTGGTGTGCTGAAAACCCATTACGCCAACCAGAGTGGGTTCTCTAACTGAAGGCACTGCTGCTCTAATTGGCGGATATGCTGATCCCAATAGCCGCTATCCGCCAGCCAGGGAAACGCCCGAGGAAAAGCAGGATCATCCCAACGTGATACCAGCCACGCTGAGTGCCTGATCAGCCGATAACTTCTCAGTGGCTCGATAAGCGCCATCTGCTCGGCAGGAAATGGACACGTCTCTTCATACCCTTCGGTGATTTCACTTAACTGCGATCGCCATTCCTCGGGGTCATCGGTAGGCAATAGCATCCAGATATCCTGCATGGCGGGCGCCATGGTGCAGTCGTCAAAATCGACCAGGGTAAACTTCTCGTCCCGCCCCAGCACATTACCCAAGTGGCAGTCGCCATGACAGCGAATCATGCTGCTGGCGGGCACATCATGTTTTAGGAGCTGCTTATGGATCTTTTCGATCACACGGTCATAGGCCCGGCGCTGATGATGGCTCATCCAATTGCTGGCCAACACGCGCTGCTGAGCATCAAGAATACCGCTCGCCATTTCTAAACGCGGGCGATGCTGAAAGGTTTTTTTAGCTGATACTTGGTGCAACCGCCCCAGCAGCTCACCCATGGCAAATAGGTGCGATGGGTTATCAAGCTCCGGCGCCTGGCCGGGGCAGTGGGGAAACAGCGTAAACCGAAAGGCCTTAAAGTAGTGTAAAGACGCCCCCGCCTTATCACGCCAAGGGGCAACGACCGGCACCTGTTGGTCTACCAACTCCTGCAGAAAATCGTGTTCCTCCTGAATCGCACTATCTGACCAGCGATCAGGCCGATAAAACTTAACGATCCAGTTTTTTCCGTCGTCGTCGCGAAATAGCAGCACTCGATTTTCATAGCTATTTAGCGCAAATGGCTCGCCCGCAGGCCAAATATCCAGCGATTCAACTGCAGACATCACTAAATCAGGCGAAAGAGAGCTAAACGGGTGTGACATAGGCCACTCCTGGGTTGGCGAAAGCGCTATTGAGTATGCGAAAGGGTATTCTATCAATCCTTACCTAACGGTGTCCGCGCGGCCGCCCAAATATCAACACGTTTGGCACCTGCCTCCAGCGCGGCACGCGCCAATGCGTCGCCCGTAGAGCCAGTGGTGACCACATCATCGATTATTAACAAATGCGCCGGGGGCGGTGATTCAAAGACAAAGGCACCTGCCAGATTGGCAACCCGTTGGCGGCGATTCAACGTGCGCTGGGAAGGGGCATCCTTTACTCGCTTGGCAGCCACCATGGGCACCCCAAGCTGGCGGCTGAGCTGTTCCGCCAGCCAGTGCGAGTGGTTGAACCCTCGCGTGCGGGCATGTGTAGCGGTCATCGGCACTGACAACAGTGCATCACCCTGGATCATCGGCGGGGTTAGTAGCATTAATTCAGCTAGCAACGTACCCGCCCGCGGTGAAGCATGAAATTTAAAATCATGCACCAAGTGTTTAATCGCCCCTTGATACAGTAGTCCCGCCTGGGTGGTCGAGAATGTCGGAGGGTCAACTAAGCAGTGCCCACACAAGCTCGCACCATGAGCAACTGGGTCACCGCATTGGCGGCAGGCATGCAGGTTCCACGGCAGCTCGCACAAACAGGTTGCGCACCACCCTTGGCCAGCGGATGCCGGTGACAAGCAAAATGCGCAGTAGCCTGGCATGGCCTGCTTTATCCAATCACCTCCCCACTGTAGCCATCCCTTTAATGTCATGCCGTCTCCTGACTGATGTATAGATTAATATCAAATCATTGATTGACTTCTATCACAAAGTTGATAATATACGCCTCGTCTTAGCGGATGTGGTGGAATTGGTAGACACGCTAGATTTAGGTTCTAGTGCCGTAAGGTGTGGGAGTTCGAGTCTCCCCATCCGCACCAATTTGAATGCTTTAGATTGCTCAATATGGTCTAAAGCCAAGCAGGCCAAGCATTTTAGCTCCCCTTCTTTGGTCTGCTTTCCCCTGGTTTACCCCCTTTAGTGTTAGTTTTTATGTATGCCCTCTTGTATGCTTAACTTCAGGCATACAACAAGCGACACAGCATGAAGCGCACTCAGATTAAGCGACGGCCGCTAGCCGATACCGTACTCGCATCACTTGAACCCGAAGAAAAAGCCTACCGTGAATTAGACGGTCTGGGCCTTTACTTGCGCGTAAAACCTAATGGCTCAAAGTCATGGGAACTGCGCTATAAACGACCTAACGGTAAGTGGTCATGGAAAGGTCTGGGCGGCTTCCCTTCCGTCTCCGGAAAAGCTGCGCGGCGGGCTGCTGAAGATCTGCGGCGCCAGCTATCAGACGGCGTTGATATTGCCAACCTGGATGAGCAAGGCGAACTACCCACTTTCCGCGCCTCTGCCGAACACTGGTACCAACGCAAGCTGGATATGGGCCGGTCGCCAGGCACCACTGACCAAATGCGGCGTTATCTGGATGGCGACATACTTCCCCGAATTGGTGATAAAGCGCTAACAGGAATCACTCGGGCAGACTGCACGGCTATTCAGCGTGGACTAGAGGCGCGCGAAGCTCACAACGTAGCCGAGAAAGTGCGGTCTTGGGTTAATCAGATATTCAGCGAGGCTATCGCTGAAGGGCTGTGTGAACTGAACCCAGCCAGCGAGCTACGTCACATTGCAGCCAAAGCGCCTGAAACCGTTCACTACCCTCACCTTTTTGAACCTGAACTGCCCGATTTTCTCAAAGCCTTAAAGCTGTCAAAAAGTCGGCATCAAACCCGCGCGGCTGTCTGGATGGTGCTACGCACAGCATCACGCCCTGGCATGATTCGATTTGCTGAGTGGAGCGAGTTCTCTTTCGAGGATGGGTTATGGATTATCGCCGCTGAAAAAATGAAGATGCGCAGAGATCATGTAGTTCCACTATCAGACCAAACCCTGGCAGATCTCAAAGAAGTGCGACTTCAAACGGGTCGCCAGCGGCTAGTCTTTCCCGGGCAGGGTTCCAAGAATCCCGAGCTAAGCGAGAACACTATCAATCAAGCGCTATGCAAAATTGGGTACAAGGGAAAGCTGGTAGGTCACGGAACGCGGCATACGGCATCTACCCTGCTACGCGAACACGGATGGAAAAAAGATCTGGTAGAGGCGCAATTGGCCCACAAAGAAGAGGGAGTTTCGGGGGTGTATAACCAAGCGCAATACATCGAGAAACGGCGTGCCATGATGCAGTGGTACGCCGATTATCTGGACTCCCTGGAAGAAGGGATGACAGAGGAAAGGGCTGAGCAGTTTAAATCGCAGGTTGAGAGGTGATAGCGCAAGGGATTATGAGTGCAAAGCAGTATCACTTAGGGTCGCGCCTGCAATGCGGTCTCCCGCCTAGATCGTCAGTCTCCTACCTTCCCATGCTTACATTCTTTATATTGGTTGCAGTGAGTCAGCAACCAAACGGCAACCAACATATACGAGGAACGGCGAATGGCAACTGGTATGAGCGCGTGGATTATTCCTATATTTACTGCTGGTATTGGAGCCGTTGCGGGGAATTTTTTTGCTATCGGTAGAGACGCTAGAAACCACTTCCGCAGTAATGCAGATATTCCGCGCAAGCAAATCAGCCGAGCCATTACCCAGGGCCGCTATGCAAAGGCATTAGATGGGAATGTGCTGGATGAGGTTCGCGGGTTAATGTCTTCGTCAAAGCAAAAGCGATTAATCAAGCTTGAGAATGAATTCAATACTGCTCGAGCGCCATTGGTTAAGTGCGATGAATTTAACCAACCCATCCCCCACACTCCTGAAGATGAAGTAAAAGTGAAAAAGATTTTACTCAGAATTCAGCTTTTACTTAAAACGCCCTCTTGGTGGAAATTAGGAAACTAGCACGGCGGATTTTGAATCCGCGCAGCTACACTTTTAAGGCCGCGCTTGCACAAGGCTTTATAGAGAAAACAGCAGCTTACCGATTTACTATATTTACATACAGCACATTGGTCGCGCTGATTCTGCGACCAAACTGCGACCACTCCCCTATTCTCACAGCTTGCAGGCACTGGCCACCTGGCTTATTGTCATGGCTCAATAACTGTATAAACAAACAGTAAAGGTGATCCATGAGCAGCTATGACTTGTTATGCCAGCGAGTGCAGAAAACCATCAATAGCCCCAAGGCACAGACTGAGAAATGCGCCGAACTCCAGCGCCAGCCCGACGACAATACCGACGACTGGGCGCGTATGCTGAGCGACCTGGGCACGGTCGAGAATGTTGATTTGATACCGCTCGATGACAGCGCCGAGCATGTTCGTATTCGCTGGAACCCCGAAGCAGCGATGTAATGAGCTACGCAGCTACCCAGTGGCGAAAGCGGCTTGAGCGTAAAGGCTGGATCAGCCTTAGGCGCAAAGCGCCTGCCCTGGGCGTGATTGAGTATCATGTCATTTATCGCGGGCACTTATATAGCGGACGCTGCAATGCCTCGTCACTTAACGGCGAGGATATGCTTGTTGCTGGGACTACTGAATATCTGCTGAGAAGGACGGATCTGATAACGGAAGGCGTGTGGCGGCGGGCTAAAAATAAAACGGGGGAAATGGGCAGGGTATGCCGTCCCTGGCAATACTGAGTCCCTTCTGCACCAACTGCACATCCCTGTCGTGACGCATCCGACGTGCTATAAGCGGCGTTCCTGGCGTCACGCGCTCACAATAGCAGTGTTTCCACGTCCATTATGTAAGAGATCACTGACAGTTTTTGTAAGAGATCTCTTACATTTCAAAAACACTCACTTCAAACTGAAGCCCATTATCCAGAATCGTTTCCTCAGGCAGTGTGTCATAGCGATAATTCAACCGTTCTTGGTAGGTTCCAATAACATTATCACAGTAAGTGGTATCATTCTTAATTACTACACCATCGCAATAGTCAAACGTAAGCGTCAGATCCATGCTGTCATCAGCATAATCTGGCTTAACCTTTAATAATACGAAGCTTCTCGGGTTATCTATTTCTGCAACATCAGTAGTAAAAGCTCTCAACACAGAGTCTTCACCATGCTCACTATATTGCATTAGTGGTTGCGATAAAAAAACGTTAGAATTTTCAACACTTTTAAGGTTAAAGGCATATCGATCCCTAAGATTATCTTGGCTAGCAGGGCCGGCACAACCCGTCAAAAAAACGACACTAAAGACAATAGCAAAACGTAACATTAAGATTCCTCTGTTGGTGAAAGCTAAGTTAACATTTATATATATGTACAACAAAAACGATTACGCCTCAATCGTCGCAGCGTTTATGAACAGATCATTCAGAGCGGTATCATCCAATCCCAGCGAATCAGCCAGCGCCACTACTGTCGGACTTTCGCGTCGGAACTCTGTGGCATCCTGCCAGGCAATGACTGTCATCGGGTCAGTGTCTGGGTCTTCCATTATCGACTGCACTTGGGCCAGCAGACCGGCCTGGTGAAGCGCTGCACGGGCCTGAAAGCGGGAAACGGAATTGGGCACCTGAGGTGCCGGGGCTGGCACATAAGGGTAGCTATCAAGCACCACCCAGCCTGCGCCACTCCATTGCGCCACCTGTTCGCCTGATAGTGCTGGGGGTGGCGTGGGCGTGCTACGGGCGGGCATCGCCTCCTTGGGATCGACCTCGATGGTGCCTGTAAATACATCCATCTTGTCACGCAAGTATAAAGTGATCATTGGACTGCCTCACTGGCTTTGATATACGCGGAGATTGATCCGCCAGTATCTAATTCTGGGACGAAAAATTGCGTCGTGGTGTCGTAAGTCGCAAATGGCAACCTATACGCAGCGTTATTGCCATAGCTCACAGCTATAAAATGCCCATCCCCAAACGCAACTGAACGCCAGTTGTATGCATAACCCATTGGTAATGTGCGCCAAGCAAAAGCGTCTCTTGTTGTAAGGGAAGTTGCCGTATTTGACGCGACTGCAACGAATAGACCATTCCCAAACGTGACAGACTGCCAATTTGCACTAATTGGGAGCGATACCTTTGTCCAGTTAATTCCATCCGTCGACGTAACCCCAACGTCGCCAGTAAGAGCCAAGAAAAAGCCGTTGCCAAAGGCGATCGATTGCCAACCGGCTTGATGGCCTAAATCAACAAGTGTCCAATTAATACCATCCGCAGAAATTGCCGCCTCTTGGGTATTGCCGCCAGATACCGCCACGAACACGCCGTTGCCGAAGGCCAGACCGCGCCAATTGGATGCATTAGGCATCGTGCCTTGCGTCCAAGTCATGCCATCAGTGGATACTGCGGAGTAAGTTGTGTTTTCGGATATAGTCACGAACATGCCATTGCCAAAGGTAATCGCTTTCCAATCTGTAGCCCGCGGAAGGCTATAGTTTGCCCATGACAGCCCGTTGGTGGAATTCGCAGCGTAGTCACTAGAGCCCGCCACCGTTACGAACTTTCCATTCCCAAAAGCAACACCGTTCCAATTAATGACATATGGCAAGTCATTTCTCACCCAAGAAGAGCCGCCGTCTGTTGATGCTGCTGCGTTTCTTGTGGATTGGCCAGATACCGCAACAAAGGTACCGTTCCCAAATGCTATTGAAGTCCACTGAGTCCCTAGAGGAAGAACACCGGTTGACCACTGTGAGCTGTTTGACCTAAGCCCCACTAATCCAAACAGCTCAGGGTATGCTGACTGCAGGTAAATCGCGCTGGTTCTGACAAACGCCTCACCAGGATCACGCTCAGTAATGAGCACATCACCAATTTTCAGTGACGGAGGTATCTCCCGCCACTCTTCGCTGAGCCCGTCGCCACTGGCAAACAACGCTTTATTTTCGTTCCCGACTTTATCGGGGAAGGGAGAATCCCAGCGAGTCGTTGCGCCGTCTGTCATTAAGGACTTGCCGACATTTCCTGACTGAACAGGCAAACCCGATTCACTAATAGCCTGGGTTTGATCTCGAATGGCTTCCGCTTCGTCTCTGTACTCCTGCGTTGCATCACGCGCCGGAATTACTTCGTTGTCATAAATCGACTGCGTCGCGGTCTGGATCTGAGCCGTATCCGTCCTAATTTGATCAGTGGCATCACGAATGCCTGCCGTTTGCGTCTTGATGGCGTTAGTGTCAGTAATGGCTTGTTGCCGGGTGTCTTCAGCGGCTTCTAGCGCATCCGCCAGCGCCTGTGCAATGCTGGCCACCATCGGGTTAAGCTGAGCGCTGAACGTTTCTAACGCGGTTTGGGTGCTGGTGAACTTGGTAATAAACTCGCGCTGGTCACCGGTATTAATGCGGTAGAGCGTTAAATTGATTTCATCAGGCGTGGTCATGGCCATGGTCATACCTCAATAAACGATAATTTGGTTTTGCGGTGCAGGGGTATGTAATGACTGTCGCCGTAGCCCTCAGTCATGCGCGCCAGGAACGCGCCGTTCAGGCGCTCGATGCCCGTGCTTTCGGGGTAGAGATCCACGAACACGTCAGCAATCATGCCGCGCTGCCCCAGCTCGACCACGAGCCGCGAACGGTCAGCGTCTACCAGCCAATTCAGTTCGATGGTGGCGGTGCGGCGGGTGTTGCCGCCGTTGATCGTGCGCAGCGTTTGCCCGGCGCTATATTCGTGTTGAGCCCTGTCTTGGTTGGCAATGGGCAGGTCATAGCTCGCGTTAAACTCAGGCACCCAATCTTGACCCAATACGATGCGCCCTATCTCAATCGCGCCCGCGCTATTATCGGGGTCGTTTATCGTGATGCGGTAGCCGGTAATCGGCGTAATCGGAAAGCGAAACATCGTCGCCGGGTTGAGTAGCTGGTCGTTATAGGTCGCGCCCCATGGGTCGATGCCTGCCCGCCATACCCCAGCGGGAATGATTTCACCCGTTGATTGTTCGCCGCTGTCCCACGGCTCGTTCTCACCTTCCAGCAGGGTTAACCGTACCGTGCCTGAGGCGCTAAGGTTGTGGCGTATCAAGTTGAGGCTATCGACAAACGCGCCGGCGGGTAGCGTGCCTTCTATCACTAGCTCGGCTAGATCCGCGCTGCGGAATATTTCGGCGCGGTCGTTAATCTGAGTGTTTTCAATCGGCGTGCCGCTCGCCGCGCTGCTGGCCGTTAGCGTGGCGGTGTCGTGTTCGTTGTAGAGCACTAGCCGTAGGTTTCTCGTTTTATTCACAGAATGATCTCCAGCTCCGCTTTACCGCCCACTTTCTCCAGCCGCACGGCAGAGACGCGCCCGATCCGGCCAACAATGGGCGGTACGTTAACCGTGATGGTTTGGTAAATCTGAACGGTGGGCAGGTACGTAATCAGCCGCCAACGCTCCCGGCGTAGCGCGTGATAGCCCAAACGGCGGTCGCGCTCGGTTACCACTTCGGCGCTTAGCTCCATTAACGAATTAACGTTCTCAGGGGTAGCCAGGGGGTGATTCGGCAGCGCCTGCTCTGCCGTGCTTTCCCGCCACTCTTGCTTAAACCGCGCCGCCAGGGCGGGATCGGTATCATCGATCACCCCGGCAACGCTGCGCAGCGGGGCATCATTACGTCCCCAGCGAAACGTTAGGCCCGACCACGGCGGCTCTACGCTGGCTAGCTGAAGGCTGTTTTCCTGCACGTTGTCGGCGCTGAGCGTTATATCCGGCGTGACACCGGGGTCATCACTAACGCCTTCAAACACGCGCACATCGAGACGGTCGAATGCGTCAATGTGCCAGCCAGCCCCCAACGATTCACATAGCGCGTCCAGTACCTGGGCTCCGGTGGCTTCCGCACTGCTGTAAAACCCCACCGTTACATTGGGCAATACGGTGTTGGGGGAAACCGTTTTGCCGTAGTAATCCGCGACCCACTGCACCATGGCCATGGGGGTATCGTGCTGCTCATGGGCAGCGGCGGTAATCTCGCTACCGCTGCCGGGGCCGTTGTTTAGCGTAAAGGCGCCATCGCTCAAATGAGCGGTGTGGGGCACCTCGTTGCCAATATCACGCGGGGTAACACTCAACAGCGGCAGAAAACTTACCCGGTAACGCAGCGTTGCGGTGTCAGTGCGAAACGCAGGCACGTTGAAGCGCTGCCCCAGCAGCAAAGGCACCGGGCCGCCGTCATCGGGCAGTTGCCCGGTGTCGATCGGTTCGTTTAGCTGCTCGCTGGAATCAATCACGCTCAGCGTTATCTCGCCGGTTTTGTACGATTCCAGCCCGCCGTTAGTGGCCAAAGCAACGGGCCGAAAATCCGCCCGTGGCCACGCTTGATCCCCCAAAAACAACCGCACCGGCCACCCGCGCCATTGGTAATCCAGCCACTCGGTAATGCGCCCATCGTTGCGCAGCTGGATTTTTCCAATTTCGATTAACCCATCGACCCGCGTCGAGATCCCCGACGCGGTAATCAACAGGTCATTCCAGACCGGGTTCGCCAGTGCTTCAAACGCCGGGGCGACGTAGGGCTTATCGGCCACCTGCACCACCCCGCCCGCGTGTTCCAGCTCCGCCAGCATCACGCGGTTTTCATTAGGGCTTTCTAACCAGCGCTTGAATTGTGCATCACTGATCATGCGGGGTTCCTTATTTTCAAACGGCTATTGCGCTCAGTTTCTTCTGCTGCCGTCGCGGTGCGCCGGGAGGGATCGACCAGGGCGCCCGTGTTACCGGCAATCGCCGCCAACTGCTCTTCCAGCTGCCCCACGCGCTCTAACAGCCGCGCGTTGTCGTCGCGCATACCCGCAAACGCCCGCAGCAACGCGGCGTTGTTATCGGCCTGGGGGTTGGTTTGGGATTGCATGGGCATCGGGGGCATGTTCGGCATAGGCAAGGCACGCTGAATGTTGCCCAGCTCGCCCATTAGCTCCCGCTGATAGTCACCGGCGGCATAGGCGCGGAATTCATCAGCGATACCCTCACGCGATGGCACCACCATTTCTTGATCGTGGATCAATGCCAGCTGGTCACCGGGAATAGACCACGCCCCGGTGGCGTAGGGCGTCACGCCCTCGCTTTTACCGATAGCGTTATAGTGAGCCTCAACCGACCCGTAATCGCGGATGATGGCGTCTAACACCTGCTGCTGCGTCCAGCTAGAGTTGCCGCCTTGGCCATTGGCGTTTACCTGGCTGGTTTTGTTAGCCAGGTACGCGGCTTGGTCAAATGCCGTGCTGCCAGACCCGCCGCCGCCACTGGATCCGCCCACACTCGCCGGGGCCGTGTCCGCATCGTAGTAGGGCTGGATTCCCTCGCCCCGCCCTACGGCGGCGTAGTGCGCTTGTATAGAGCCATAGTCGCGGATAATCGCGTCTAATACCTGTTGCTGCGTCCAATCTGTGCGCCCATCCTGCCCGGTCGCGTTGACCTGCGCCGTTTTGTTAGCCAGGTAAGCGGCTTCATCAAAGCCACCCCCGCTATTGTCGCCGAATTCCGGCAAAATCGAGCTAATCGCCGACGCTAGCGAGCTGGGCAGCAGATCGATAAGATCCGCGATAGAGCCCAATAAATCACTCTGCCGAACCTCTTCACTGAGCGACGATGACAACATTTCACGGGCCCGCTGCTGCTCGCGCAGCATCTGCCGTTCGATGCTCTCAATCGTGCCCAGCGTGGCTACCGATTCGCCAAAAATGTCCTCCAAGCTGCGAACCGAACTGGTCACATCGTCGTAAATCTCAGCGTACTGGCTAGACGATTGACCATAGTAGTTAGCCGCTTCCGTTAGGTACGCGTTAGACGCTCCCTGCAGCTGGCTGGCTGCCTCGGTATCGCCGTTCTCTGCCCGTACTTGCAGCTCTGCAAATTGGCGTTGCGCCTCTTGCAGCCGCTGGGCGGGGTCTAAAATGGACTGATCCGAAAGCGCTAGCGAATCCAGCAAATTACCCAGCTGCTGGATAGCATTCAGCTCGTCACGCAGCTGCTGTTCACGCTGCCGCGCCGCTTCGCTGGCCAACGCCATTTGCTCGTTATAGGCATCCAGGGCATCATCAACGCCGCCTACAATGCCGCTGCTGTACAGGCTCGTGCGGTTGAGTAGATCAACTCGCTCAGCGGCTCGCGCTGCTGCCAGCTCATTCTCTGCTGTAGTCGCGTCAAGCGTCGCTTGCCGCTGCTCTTCCATCGCTGTGATGTACTGAGAAAGCGGTTGATTGAGCTGTAGAACGGTCGCTAACTGCTCTTGCCCCGCTGAGCCCATCAACTGCAGCCCCTCAACTAGCTCACGCACGCCCTCGCGGGTAGTCGGCAGCTCGCGGCCCATGTCGGCAAACGTGCCCGATAAGTCGCTAGCCAGGTTGTCGAATTTCTCCTGCTCGGTGTAGAAGGCGTCGTAATAGCCTGATAGCAGGCTGTTCAGGCTGTCGGTGCCGCCCACTAGTGAGGCGAGGTTCCCAGCCGCATCCAGCGCGCCCGCTGCAGTGGCGTCGAACTGAAGCCCTAGCCGATCAACAGCACCACCCAGCGTTTGCACAGCCTGAGCGCTGGATAGGATCGACTGCGTAGCGGCTTGAATATCTGATCCACTGCCCAGCGCCTCGCGGAACTCAGCGTTCATATCTGCAGCAACGGCAGCGGCCATTTCGCCGCCGACGTTCTCGACTTGCAGGCCGCCGACAAGACCTTGAACCAGCGCTTCGCCATCAAACTGGCTGAGAACATCGGTGAAAATACTGCCGGTTGCATCAAGAACAGCAGACAAGCGCTCATCGGCTAACCCGGCGATGTTCTCGGTTCGACTGGATTTCCATCCGTCCAGTGCAGTGCGGCTTTTCTCAAGTTGCGCCGCGGTCATTACACCGGCAACAAGATTATCAACTTCCGCCAAAGTGCCGACGGCGTTAATCAAAAAGTCATCGTCAGTTTTCTGCTTTTTCGTGACGCCGATAGTGCCAAGCGCGGAATCTTGAGCCCAGCCCATTGAGCGGTCGTTGCGGTCGTAGCGGTAAACGCCATCGCCTGCCGTATCGTCTCCGCCGATTTGGGAGCCTATCTGGCCGTAGCTTTTGCGGTCAGAGCCGAAAAGACTGCCCAGGGCTTTCGTAATCCCGTCGGTGATACCTAGCCCCAGGACGTTATCAATCGCAAAGCCGCCCGCTAGCCAAGGCATAGCAGCGCTAATGCCTGACGTGATGCTGCTCATTAGGCCCGCCTGTGCGGCGCCACCCGTAGCGGCCATGCCGTACAAACTGCCGGCCGATTGCGTGGCAGCAGCGCTCATGAATCCGCCGCTTAGGGCCGCTCCATTAGTGGCAGCAGATGATCCGAAGCCAAGAAGAGATGAGGCTGAGCTATAAAGGTTTTTGGCAGCGCCAACGGTGTTGCTAAAATCAAAGCCACCATTTGATTGAGCATCCGCTCCAGGGATACCCAGCCCCCCGCGCATATCAGTAGTGAAACCAATCACGATGGGCTCAAGCGTCGCTTGGTAGGCAATCTCACCGAGTAAGCGCTTAACGCCGTCCATCAGCCTGTCGCCGAAATCCTCAAACGAGCCATAGGCGCCGGTAAACGCATCGCCAAACGTTTCATTAATCCGGTTGGCTGCCTCCTCCCACGACCTGGCCAGCTCTTTAGAAATGGGTTCGGCTTCGAGGGCCAACTGCTGCATTTCATCGCGGATACCGCCGACCATACGGGCGTACTGGTCGCCGTTAATTTCACCATCGCGGTAACGCTGGTTAATCTGCTCTAACGCATCGCGCAGCTGGTGGGCACGCTGGTTGTGCCGGTCATACGTGCTAATCAGCGATTCGGTTTGCTTTTCGTACTCCTCGGCACCGGTGGCGGCGCGGGTGTATTGCTCCGCTGCCCAGCGCACGGACTCGCCGTACGCCTCCTGAGTGATGGTGTTGTCTGAAAGCGCCTGGTCTAAAACCTCCATGCGCTCGATATAGGTGGCGTGTTCCGCTAGCAGCGGATCCATTTCGTGCTGAATGCTCCGCAGAGCGTCAGCTTGTTGTTTCGCTGACTGTTCGGCGGCGCGTGCAGCTTGCTCATAAGCGCGGGAGGATTCGCTTGCCGCTTGCTTAGCCGCCGCGGCGGCTTCTTCCTCGTTTTTTTTCTGTTGCTCTAGACGCTCTAACTCCATTGCATTGATGAGCGTTAATGATCGACGGAATTGGCCAGTTATTCCCATCGAATCCAGGTCGCGGGTTACCGCACCCAGAGCGGAAGGATCGCGAAGAGCGGCAATGCTGTCGCGCAGCTTTTGGTTATATTTCTCCCATTGCTCAAGCGCTTCGGCGCTAGGCGTATTGCTATTGACCGAACTGCCCGCATTAGCTGCGCCGTCACTTACGTCATTAAACGTATTTGTCAGGGCTGCTAAGCGGACTCCCAGTTCATCAGCAGACACACGCCCAGCGCTGTATTCGGACGCCAGGAGGCGTAAGTCTCGCATCACGCCTTCAGGAATCTCTAACTGCTCTTGCAGGCCAGTCAGCATTGCATCCAGGCTTTGAGCGCCACTTTCTACCGCTTCAAATCCGGCGTTAATTTCGTCGAAAAACACACGTGCTTCGGCGCCGGTGCTATCTTCGAACCCGAGACTAAGCACTTCTTCACGGATTTTAGCCAGAGCTTGACGGGCTTTGTCGGCTTCTTCTTCCTGACGATCTCCCCATTTAATCAGGGCGGCACGCTGACTTTCAGTGGTCAGCGTTTTGAAGTCTTCAATAACGCTTTCAAGCGGCTCATCCATGTTGACCAGCGAGCTGGCAACTTCATCGCTGCTATCACGGAACATAAAGAACGCAGTAGCGGCCAGTGTTGCCACCCCCAAGGGGCCACCGATCAGGGCGTAAGCGCCGGATGCTGCCCGAGCCACGACTGTAGCCCTTTGAGTCGCCGCCGCGTTGGCATTCACGGCAACGGTATGTTGTGCCGTGGCTGCTATGGCCTGCTGGCGAGCAACACCCAAGCGAGCCAGCGCAGCAGTGTGGGAATCCGTTCCTTTGGTCGCCTGGGCTTCAGCTACGGCCCGGCCTAATGTGCGCTTAGCTGCGGTGACTTCTGCGGCTGAACGGCGTACCGCCATTTGCATAGAGCGCTCATCAGCGGCGGCGGCCGCTGCACTGGCGGCATTTCGCTCTATCATCTGGCGGGTAGAGGCCACCATCGAGGCGGCATAGCGGCCCGCCATAACAGCGGCTGTCAGCGTGGCAACATCTTTCACCTCATTCAGGATGCTGGCCGCACCACCTGACTCTTGGATAAAGTCAGCCAGTCCACCTACTGCCATTGCTAGCCCTGGCCCAAGGTCTGCAACAATTTGGTTGGTGAAGCCATCCATAGTGCCGGTAAGATGCGACATGGCGCGGTTGGCTTCAACGGCATTGTTAATGTCCATCTGGGACATTGCGACGCCCAACATTTCCGCTTCGTTGGTAAACTCGTGCAGTTTGGCGGCGTTATCGTCCAGCAGCGGCAGCAGCAACGTGGCATCACTACCTAAGCGCTCTAAGTAACTGATCTTTTCGCCGCGGGTTTCCAGCGTGCTAATGGCATCCGCAATGCGCAGCAGCTGCTGATCAGGCGCCAGCCGCTTCATTTCCTCAATATTGAGGTTTAGGTTTTCAAATAGCGCGGCGGCTTCGCCGGTGCCTTCAGCGGTAAATTCACCGATCCGCTCGGTAATGTCTTTGAGGATGTCACCCATCTGGCCGCCAGCAAGCCCTGCCTGCTTAGCGGCATAGTCCCAGGCTTGCAGTTCACCGGTGGCCATGCCGATGCTTTTCGCGAGCGAATCTGTGTCGGCAATAATGCGCGCTTGGTTAATGATACTGCCCGCACCGAAGGCGGTTGCCATAGCCGCGGCCACGCCTGCCACGTTAGTACGTAGCACAGCTAGTCCACGGCTAGCATCAGAAGCGCCCTGATCAATTGCTGATAGCTGACGACCTGCGCGGGCAGCGTCTGCGCCAAACTGCTTGGACTGACGCCCACCGCGGTCAAAACCCTGATTCAGTTTTCCCAGCTCGCTTTCGGTCGCCTTAATGGCACGAATACCACCACTGGCGTCGCCCGTGATGATTAATCCGGTTTTGTATTGCTGGGCCATGGGTGGTAAACCTCAAATTGCGGGCAATAAAAAGCCCGCACGCGGCGGGCCTGTTAAAATTCGGGCATTAAAAAACCCGCCGACGCGGGTTTAGAAAATCTAGAGAATTATCTACTTAAAGTCATATGTAGGCGTAAATCAGAGTTGACAGTAGTATTGATTGTTACCTGTTCACCTGTTGGCTTTGTAAAAATGAAGCTGTTCTCACCAAGCTTCAACACCGGCTTTATGTCTTTGCTAGATGAAATGTTGCTACCGTTTGCTTTTGTTAGATACCAATCCACATAAGCTTTATCGAATAAAGGTGATTTATCGGATATTTTTACAACCCTTGGCCCATTAGCATCCGGTGTCATATTTGATGATTGAGGCCAAGAGCGGTTGGGGGCATCTTCCTTTAAGCTTGGTTCTACTTCAGACTGTAATCCTACCAACAAACAAGAATTCTTATAAATTGAGTTAATCATGCTGAACAGCGCAGCAAGCATTAAGGCGCTTACCGCCTGCCCAATACCCAGCGACCATATAAATACATTGGCTTCTCTTACGGTCTCGACTCTACCGAAACCATTTTCCCGCGGCACCTCAATAGATCCAGCAATAGCAATAATTGCAACACCTCCAATACAAGCAAGTATTGCCAATAGCCATGCAAATGTTACCCATCCTGACCAACGCTCTCTATCCGGTATAGTTTGTGCTGACATAAGGCCCTCTTTAGTTTGTTGTTCCCAAGCCAGCTTAGCGGATTAAGAGAACAGAGGCAGCTACAAAGACATATGAAGCTGCGCCCGCCTATGGTGGGTGCAGGTGGGCCTGTTGGAATTACAGTAGTGCATGCGCCAGCGCTGCCCCCGCTGCAATCACCGCTGCCACACCCACCAGTAGCCCACCCACTGCTAATAACATTCCTGCTCGATCTGCAACTTTCTCTGACATGCGACCTCCTAATCGCCCAGCTTAATAGCTGCTATATGCGGCAGCGACATTTGCACCTCTTGAAAGCGACGCTCTAACTCCTGCTCAATCTGTGGCCTTACGTGCTTGTGGCGGTTCAGCTCTCGACCCGCATGGCTTCCGCGCTCATCCTGTGCTTTCAGCGCTTCGGCGGCTTCCTGCAATCGCTCCAGGGGCGAGGCAAAGTAGCTATCCTCTAATGCCTCGAAAACTTCCCATGCTTTATCGGTCTCTAGCATCTTGGCGTGGCGGGCGGCGCCTCGCTGTGTCCAGAGGGTTATAGCGCGTGCCTTGCTTGGTATTTGTGACCCTCTCAAAGAGGCTCGCAAATCAGCAAGCTCACTACCTTCAATTTTAAAGTAATGCTTGCCCTCTATAAAACGACTCCGATTTCTCAGGTAGTTGTTCCGGATCTTCTTTTCAGTTGCCCCATAAAGCCGCGCCAGCATGGCCGAGGTGACCACCGGCTTTCCTGCGTACTTGAACCCGGGGACGCTTTCAGGGGTTAGGGTGACAACGTTGTTCATGAGAGTGTTCCTTCTGGTGATGAGCCATGTCCACCGGGCATCAGCAATCCACAGAGTCAGCACTAACTGCTGGCCCCATGACCCATCCCGGAAGGCTCTGTGTTTCAGCGGCGGTGGATGCCGCGCATAAAAAAGCCCCAGCGGATGCCAGGGCAGTATTGATGTTGATGGTCAGTGAAACGCGTTAAAGGGGGTGAAGATCGTTAAGGTTGTAAGCGATTACCCATGGTTTTGTGTCCAGGCTGTGGATTTCCACAAATTGTGCTGACCACTCTGCTCTGCTATCAATCAGATTCACACACTAATAATTAGGGGTGCAGTATGAGCAGAGACGTTGCCGATGATCATCCAGAAGTCAGAATGCGTGCTTGCGAATATGCCATCATGGCGCTGGTTGACGCTTTAAACAGAAACGGTCAGTCAGACGTTGCCCATGCAGCGTACAAAGCAGCATTAAGTTACTCCATCCAAGAATCAGACATGCAAGGTAATGATCCTGATAAAAGAATCGCGGGGCACACGGAGTTTCTCTTCAGAGGGTTAGATGAAAGTATCCCTAGGTTTGACTAGCAGGCTTGAACTATTCAGAGGAATAATAGCTTCTCCTGCATGGTCTCGCTCTTCGCTATCACTTACAGCCAACCCAAAATGGCGGGCATCGCTCGCCGTTTGGTCAATTATACCCGGGGTCGCTGGCTCAACGCGCTGCTGATTGACCAGCACTTCTAGCAGTTTGCGAACCTTGCGCATTTCAATGAGTAGTTCTTCCATTTTGGCAACTCCTGTTGGGGTAAGTTACGCCACAAACGCCCCATCACTCCGATAGACAGGCGGCAGATCCATCACGTTCATCAGCTCACGCACGCTGATGCGCTGCTGCTCTTCTTGCATGAAACACAGCTCGACGCGCTTCTCGATAATCTCGGTCACCTGGGCTTGCTGTTCGGCTTCCTGCTCGGCTAAATGGCTTTGCTCATTAAACGCTGCAAGCGCGCCCGCTTCGATGTGCTGTATCTGGCCTAGCAGTTTGTCCTGCTCGTCATAATCCAAGCGGGCAAATTTGGGGTGGCCATAGAGCGCGTTGTAATCGATGCCTAGGCGCTGGGCGCCTGCCATGCCCGAGACGGTACGCCACTGGGTGCGCATGGCGAGAAACAGTTCCAGCGCTGGCCAGTGTTCTTTCCACACCTCGTAGTGCTTGGGGGCTTCGTTGGCCTCGAACTCTTCTAGCCCCCAGCATTCAGCATCCTTTTTGCGCTGGTCGCTGGGTGCAGGGCCGCTGGCCCACCACTGGCCAGCGCCGCTTAGTTTTTTGCGGCGGCCTGGCTACGGCCTTCTTGGGCGGCGAACCAGCTCATGATCAATGGGCGGCGGATGTAGGTTTCTTGCATTAGTTGCTCAACCAAGCCTTTATCAAACGGCAAGTCCTTTTTGTCTTCGCCTTTGATACCGCTGACGTTCACCAGGTCTTCCAGTAAGTCTTCGTCTTTTTTCTTGCCGGCATGCTGGTCGTCCACAATGGCGCGGTAGTCATCCCACTTATGAAGCTTCCATTCCGCTTGGATGGTAGCTGTCTTCTTTTCGCCCGGCACTTGCACGGGTACGTCGACAGTGGTGGTTTCGATTTTCTTTAGAATAAGAGACATGGTGCTTTCCTTTTGAGCGTCGCAAATATGCGCGCCGCCCAGTGGGCGGCGCGGTGTGGTGGTTGGTTAAGTGATTAGCGGAAGATCAGCGAGAAATCGCCGTCATCGTTACCGTTGGGCAGCAAGCGCATATCCATTTGATAATGGGTAATGCCGTCTGAGTCGCTTTCCTGCGGGGCTGAAAGCTGCGCTCGAGGGAAGGTCATTTCGACAATGTTGCCTTCTTCGGTGCCGTGAATAAATGACACGGCCGATAGCTCGATAATCTCGTGAGATTCGATCTTCGGGAAAATGTCGTAGTCATCGATACGAGGCGCTTCGATGTTGAGCTGGCCACTGGCACGGCGGTCAGTAACGTGGATGCCTTCGTAGCCAACCAAGTGGCGATGCACGACCGTATTGCCAATATCAAACGAACACGACTGCATGCGCGCCATGAAGCTGTCCATCTGGAATGAACTGTTCATCTTGTTGACCGGCACTTCTTTGGCTTGCGGCGCCAAAGTGCCCGTGGTTGCCGGGGCGGTGGTTGGCCGTTGATACAGCCCCATTACATTAAACTGAATGTAAGGGAAGGCTTTAACATCACTGGAACGTGTCCAGGTGCCACGCACACCGGGCATTACTTGCAGCTCACCGTCTGACCACCACAGCAGTGATACCGACTCCATGCCGGTGGATACCGGGTCATAGATTACTTTCTCTTCGCCTACGGTTTCGTCGAGAGTTTCGCTCATCGCACAGCAACGCAGCAGCGGGCCAAATGAGGGCGGGGTTCCCTTGGTACCCGATCCGGAATAAGGCACGCGGATCTGGCGTGAGGTATACGGCGCGGTATTGGTCTGCTCAAAGGCACCAAAGCCTTGGCGAACGCGTTCACGCTCGGCGGTGTCGCCTTCATAGAACCCCGCTGCTTCGCGGGTCACTACTTCAATCAGCGTGGCGGTGGAGAGATCGGTGGGCGTTACGCCGTACTCGGCTTCCACTACTACCGCGACAATTAGGCGGCGCCATAGTTTGCCTTCACTCATTGCCGGTTACCTCTTGCTTGGCCGCCGCCTTGACGGGCTTGGTTGCTGCGGTGTCGGTTTTTACCGGGGCCGCGGCGGGTTTCGATTCGGCCGCTTTCGCGGGCTTCTTTGTGGGCGTGGGCTGGGTGCGGTGCACTAGCTCGCGCTTGCCGTCACGGATCACGTAACGGCCTCCTGCATTCGGCATGGGGGTTTCCTCCAGGCGTAAAAAAACCCGCACGCGGCGGGGTTTGTGGGGTGGTGGTGGGTTAAGGCTAGTTACGCAGCCATGTGTCAGTGGTCCAGAACTCCCGCCACCAAATCAGCTCACCGCGTATGTCGGTGGTTTGCCCACCGCGGTACTGCATGGGGTTGTGCAGCTTACTAAAGCCATGCCCCATGAGTGCTTCTCGCAGCGCTTGGCGCTGGGCTTTGAACTGGTCACGCTTGCACACCAGCCAAATGCCATACGTTAGCCGAACCGCTTGCACAGGGCGGGTGGTATCGGCATCACCTTTGGCGGTGTCTTCGGCAAAGTAGGCGAGCGCGGCGGGCGTTTGCAGGTCGAAGTTATCAATGGGCTCGGCAAACGGCGCATTGTCGATCGTCGCCATGCCCGGGCATTTTTCCTGCAGCAGTACCAACAGGTCGTCGATAATGTCCGGATCGGTCATGTCAGCCCTGCCTTTTTGTTGAGGATGTAGTTCAAGCGGTCGTTAAACTGCTGTGGCAAGTCTTGCCGCACCATGTCTTGGGCCGCCTCGATCACTTGGGGATTACCCACCATTTCCGGCACCGAAGGGCCGAAGCGCATGACCGGTACGCTCTGGTTGTCGCTGCGATCCTCCCGGCGAAAGATCTGATTCTTTGCCAGCCAACCGCCCTTCACCAGTTGGCGGCCTTTGTCTTTGCGCACTCGCACAGTAACGCCACGGCGGCGGGCCATGCTGCCCTTACGGGGCCCACTTTGCACCCGGCGCTTAGAGCTCACCGATACCCAGCGCTCACGAGGCTTAAACTGTACCAGCGGCAAGCGACGGCCGGTATACAGCACCGCCCTGCCCGCATCGCGTTCGATGCGCTGAATAGTCAGGCGCTTTCGTATATCACCTGCGCTGATGTCGTAACGCTGGCGGGTTTCTTTGCTCAGCAGCGTGGCCGCTTTTTTGGCCGTAGCATTCACCGACCAGCTCAGCGCCTTTTCTACGTCTTTGGGGTCGAACTGCTGCTTTAGCTGCTGCAGGTCTCGCACATCAAACTGTAGGTTGGGCATGCTTCCCCCTTGGCGTTACGACACCCAGAGGCGGCGGGCGAAACCGTCATCTTCTAGTATCTCCTGCACCGTCCATGTGCGGCTGGGCGTAATGATGCGATCACCTTGCCGGGACGTTGGCACATCGGCAGTTTGCACACTGAACGTGGCAACCCGCATGGCGACCTGGTCTTGGTCATAGACTTCAAAGCTGTTGTCTTTAATGGCCAGCACTGCGCTGGCCGTAAACCCAGAACCTTCGTAGTCCACCGGGTCGCCTGCGTCTGCATATATGCTGGGCAAATCGCTCAACACATCATCGTCGAACGCGCTCATTAGGCGTCACCGCCCTCACCGCCGGCTTCCTTACCATTGGCCTTGCCTGACTGGCGGCCTGTGGTTTTTTCGGGCGTATCGGGTCGCACCAGCACGCCACGCGCCAGCAAGCGCTTTTCTTCGGCTGCGTTTCGGGTGGTGTATTCGGCGCCACGGCTAGCGACAATCTCGGTACCGTGGTGGATCTGTCCGCGGGCTACGATCAACTTGGCCATGTCGGCCTCCTAAAGTGTTTGCCTGAAAAAGATCACCCCGCTAATGCGGGGTGGTGTTAGGCGACAGTGGCGAAGACGAAAGCGTCTGGCTCGTGGAAACCCGGCAATGGGGCTGCCTGCATCATTAGCCAGCGCACGCTCGGGTCTTTAGTGACCCAGCTTTTGGGGTAGCGGGAGACATCAAACATGCCGCCTTCGATGGCTTCCATATCTTGAATCGCGCCATATAGCATGGTGCAGCGGCTGGACGTTGGGCCAACAATCACGCCACCCGCGGGAATCATCGGTTGCTCGTCTCCGGCGGCATCGATGTACCACTCTTCGTACACAAACAGATCCATGCCCGGGTCACGCAGGTACCCCAGGTAGGTCACGCCATCCGGCAGTTGATCCGGCTGAATCATGCCTAGATCAATCCGGCGGGTATCCATTTTTTTCTGGGTATCTTCGCTGTCGATTAGGGCGTCAGCCGCTTCAACACTGAGCACCGCCGTGCTGCCGGTGCGGCCGCTGTCCTTGGCGATCAGGCGCTTGTACTTACGCAGGTTGGCGATTGGCGTACCAGCGGGGTCAGTCCAGGCGGTACCTTCGGTAATGATGTGACTGTCGTCCATCTGGAAGTCGACAACATCATCAATGCCTTCACCCACTACATTGACCTGGCCAGTCGTAAGCGCCTGGGCAATCATCCACTCTTCTCGGCGGTTGATCTGGTCGTCCAGATCTTCCATATCGCGGGCTAGCTGTTCACCAGCACGCTGTAGAGGCGTTCGGCCAGAGTAGATGTGCTCACCCGGGGAGCGGTAGTTCATCAACTGCCCTGCATTGGTCTCCATCTTGGGCTTGATGTAGGCGGGCTGGTAGCTGCGCATGGAGGCGCCCGTGCGATCAACAACAACACCGGGGCGGTTAGGACGCACGAACGGCGCCATTTTGCGCTGCCCTTTATAGATGTCGATGTCGACGTTCTTGGTGACAAAGTTCACCGGCGGCGCGCCAAAGAAGGTGTTGCCGAGGAAGCGGCGAGCCAGCTTCATCTGCTCAACGGCCTCCAGCATCGTGCGGGGTTCAAACAAGTCCATAGGCATGGGGGATTCTCCAGGTGAATGGATCAGTAGTAATGGTTGGAGTGCCGGGCAGTGCCGCGGCTATTTAAGGACTAGCGCACGAACAGGGAATAGGGGCGCAGTGCTTTACGAACGGTAGCAGTGGTGTGGCCAACGCCTAGCGTGAGCTCACTTGAGCGAATGTCGCCACATAGCAACACTTCGGCGTCTACCGCACCATCCGTGGCGTCAACGTCTTCCCAAAGGATAACGGTAGGCGCTTCGCTGCCATCAGCGGCGGCGCTAGCAGAAAGCTTGTATTCTTCACTGGCAGTGACTTCGCCTAGCACGGCGCCAGCGGGTTGCACCTGACCGGCTTCAATCGTCACGGTCATGTAGCGTTGCGGAAAATCGCCGGCGAGAATATGAAGTGCCTGGGCAATGGGCGTGGTGGTCATGTTCGGCATGATCGCGTTCCTTTATTCGGTGATAGGGTTAGGCGCCGCCTAGCTGCGGGCCGCTTATTTCTTCCAGCGACTAGTGATCGCGCCTACCGCTTCTTTACGATCATCGGCTGCCTTGTCTTCATTTGGCGGCTGTGTCGTTGTGGTGCTGGTGGCGTCGGACTTTATGGCCTCTAGCGAGATACCGCGATCCTGGGCCGCCTTGAATAGCGCCAGCCCTGTTGCCTCAACACTGGTGCCATCCTCAATGGCTTTGGCAATTTCTTTCTCAAAACCGGGCATCGCCAGCGCTTGAATGCCTTGGCAGCGTTCGCGCTCGGCCTTGGCGCCCGCCTCTTGCGCTTCTGTCTTGAGTGCATCCTTGTCGACGTTCTCCGGCTCGGCCAGTGTGATCGTCTTGGGGTCGGTACCGGCATCGATGGCGGCGTGAAGCTCGGCGGTAGTTCGTACTTTGGTCATCATGTTTCTCCGTGTCGGATTGATGCCTGGGGGCTTAGAGCTCGCCAGCTCGGCGATAAGGCTCTCAAGGGAACCGAGGCGGTCGGCCATGCCGGCCTCCACGGCGTGGGCGCCGGTGGCAATGCCACCCTGGCGGAAACGTTCATTGACTTGCTCACGAGGGATGTCACGGTTGCGCGCCACCTTATCGAGAAACACGCTGGCTAATTCGTCGGTACGTGTTTGCAGCTGCGCACGGCCCGCTTCTGTCTCAAGGTCGGGGCGTTTGTTTGGGGCGTTGCTGGAGACGATTTCATAGGTCTTAGTGCCAGGGCGGTCTTCCTGCTTTCGTAAGCTAAGCACGACGCCGACGCTGCCTAGTTGGGCGGTATCATCAGCAATCACCTCATCTGCGGCGCTGGCTATCCAGTACGCGGCGCTGGCCCCATCCCCACCTACATAGGCTTTGAGCGGCTTACGCCCTCGGGCGCTGTAGATAAGCTCTGAGAGCTCGTTAATGCCGGTGGCCTCGCCACCGGGGCTATCTATATCGAGCACAATGCTTGAGACGCCAGGATCATCGAGTGCGGACTGAATGTCGGTGGCTAGCACCGCCGTGCTGGTAGCGCCGCTAATGTCACTGAATAAATTGGCATACCGGAATATAGGGCCAGAGACGGGAATGACCGCCACACCGTCACGCACGGTCACCGTACGAGTGTTGTCTAGCGGGCGGCCAAGCCGCGCTTCTAATGCCTGTAAATCACCCTGGCGGTCAGCAACGGCCATCAATGTATCTAGCGCCTCGGCGGTCATTAGCCAAGGGCGGCTAGCCGCCAGCTCGAACGCAGTGCGGGGCATGGGGTGTTCTCCTAATGAAAGACCCGCCGGGTGGCGGGTCAGTCGGTTTCAGTGCTGGTGGCGCGTTTATCGGCGCTATCTTGCGCTTCGTGAACTTTCCCGCCGACATACAGCGGGACGCCGTCGGCGCGCTTGCGCAGGATCTCTCTTGCCCGATCCTGGTGAACGTCCTCCCAGTCCTCGCCGTGCAGCGCCATGGTTTCGATATGCTCGTTACTGGTGCCGTTAGCGATGCGCTCTGTAGCGGCCCGGGCATCCACCTGCTCATTCAGCGAGCCAAGCGGTTCGCCGATCCAGAGAGAGCGTGTATAGGCACGGCGTTTTGCAGGGTCACTGTAACCAGGCAGATCCACCATCCCTCTCGCCACCATCTCATCAATCACCAATTCATAGGTGGGTTGGCAAAACTGCACCGTCATATGGTGGCGGCGCTGCTTAATAAACTTCCAGAGCTGGTTGAAGGCGGCACGGGCTGCGGTGTAACTGGTACTAAAGTGCATAAGCAGCACTTCAGCGGGCATTTCGAGTGCTGCACCAATCTCTTTAACGACAGCCACAAAGAATGGGTCGAACTGGGCGTTAGGACGGTTGGGGCTTATCGGTACAGGTTCTGCTCCTTCTTCCAGATCCCATACAGCCCCCTCGCCTAACGTCAGGGCTTCACCATCTTCCCGGGTATCGTTGTCGCTTCGTACCACTGGCCGGTCAGGCTTGTTGGGGTCATCGCTGTATTCATCCCACGTCGAGGCGCCTTGAACGGGAATTTCGTTCTCGTCACGTGTGTGCTTGATGGCCACCGTAAACATGGCGCTAATGACCGCAGCTGTTAGCTCTGCTTGGCTAAAGCGCTCCAGTTTCTGGAGCGCTTCTAGGATCGGTGCCAGGAACGGCACGCCTCGCACTTGGCCAGGGCGTGCCTTTTCGTTCATTAAATGCAGCACGCGGCGGCGACCTGTCCGTTCGCCGAAGACGGGTATCCAGTCATACCCTTTCGGGGTGGTGTAATCGCTGGGATAACCTCGACTGACGTTAAAGTGCGTCGGGCGACCCAAGCTGTCTACGCGTACGCCATCTATCTCTTGGGGGTTTAACACCCCTGCTAGCGAGTTGCCGACCCGCTCGGACTCTACTAGCTGCAGCTTCGTTGAGAAGATCCCGCCTAAACGCTGGTCGCTCGGCGTCATAACCAGCACGTCACCACTCAGCAATGCGCTGATTAACGCCAGCCGCTGCAGCATATAAAAGTCTTGGCTTGCCTCGGCGTCACACTCATTGGGGTCTTCTGCCCATAGCCGGAAGTTGCGGGCCAACTGATCATTGAGCGCTGAGGCTTGCTCATCGCTAATACCTAGGGCGTCGCGGTCAACGTTGGGACGAACAGTTAGCCCCATGCCGACAATATTGGTTGCCGCGCGATTAATCGCGGCACGGCCCAGCATGTGATTGCGGTACGCATCACGTGAACGGCTAATCAGTGCTTCGCGCTCAGAGGTGGGCGTATCCTGCCGCGGGCTGCCCATACCGGGTAACCAGCTCATCATGGATCGAATCATACGGCTTGCGCCGCGGTGCCGGGTCTCGCTTCCAACGTTGGCCGTATTTCGGCCTTTGGTTTGGGCTAAACGCTCAAGCTCTGCGCGCGCCAGCTTTTCCTGAGTATCCGCCAGGCCACCTGATGTTAAGCGCTTTAATAAACTCATGGATTACATCCAAATGTAGCGAATACGGTTACGTCCACCTCTACCACTGGCGGCTGCTTGCTCCTTAGCGGCCAGCTTGGCGTAGTGCTTTTCCATGCTGTAAAGCGTGCTGAGATCAGCCCGCGTGTATTGCCGGTCACCCATTCGCCAGGACTGCGACCCTTCGATCAGCTTATCGATGGCGATGCGCACCTTGGCAAGTCGATCGGTATAGGTTGTGGTCATAAACTGTTCTTCCGTGTGACGCGGCTACGACGGCGCTTAGGCCGGGGTGCCAGAGTGGCGGTGTCATTAAGGTCTAGGCCGAAGCGTTGCTGTGATATACGCAGGGCAGCCAGGGCGTAAACGAAACAGTCCAGCGCCTCATTGCGTCGACCACCAGACTCCCAGCGATAGACACGCCTACCCTTTTCAATCTTGGCGGTTTTGATTTCAGCGGTAAGCTGCTTGATCTCGTCTTCGTCACAGATTTCGTTATTGCTCGGCAGGTGCACGCAACCAGCAAGGGCAACACCTGGCTGTGGCTGAATCTTCAGCCGGTTATAAATCAGCTCTTTTGCATTGTCGGTACCCACCGTCGTTAGAAACACGCCTTTAACGGTTTTCTTGCGGGGGAAGTTGGCGATCGGCTTACCAGCCTTGTTTGCACCTTGCAGCGGGATCACCCAATAGACGCCCTGCTGCTTGCTCATGGCATAGACTTCATCCGTGTAGTGACCCATGGCATCCCATCCCCAGCGCATCACCGTCATCCAGTTGCCGTCGGTGCGCTGATAGCCCTGGTGCAACTTCATGGCCACCTTGCGTTTTAACTCAGGGCCAGCGGGGTCACCGTAAAGAATCCAACGATCTACCAGCCAGCTTTCCTCATCAGGGCCAAACGCCCACACGCGACCTTCATAACGGTCATCCTGTGTATCGATGCCCCCCATTAAAGCAACCGCGCCATCCGGTACCCGCGGGAATATTTCTCGTCGCCCGTAGAGCGTTTCCCATTCCAGCTTTTCACCAAGCTCGTCTTCCCAGGTTTCGCCCAGCGTGGTGTTCACAAAGGTCTTTAGCTTCGACGGTGAATTCTTTGACTTAAGGAAGTCGCGGGCAATACGCTCCCAAGTGGTGAAGGGCGATAAAACTGTCCACAGGTAAAAAGTTATGCTCTCCGGCGTTGGAATGGGCTCGTCATCAGCGCCAAACCAATCGATGCCATTACGCGTCCATATGCCGGTTTCGGTGCAGATCCAGCGGCCATCCTTAATGCTGTACTCACGGCTTTCGTCCTGAAGTTCATGCTGCTTGATAACGCAGCCATTGTGCTCGCACTGATAGAACGCAGTTTCAGGCTTGTCCTTATCCCACTTGATACCGAAGTCAGTATCCGGGCCACCAAACTTAAGCACTTGCTCCTCGCCACAATTCGGGCAAGGCACGTTAAAGCCTAGCTTGTGTGGTGACTCTTCAGCAGCGGCTTCTATCTGACACTGGCCGCGAACTTTAGGCGTGGATCCACGAATGGACTTAGGGAACGTTGAGCCTTCGAGGCGCTTATCACCGAGCGTTGTCGGGCTGCCCTCTTTCTCAATGTCCTCGTCGAAGGCCGCAAGCTCGTCGTAGATGACGACATCGACAGACTTCTCTCGGTAGTTACGTGCGGCTTTACCACCGTGAACAAAAAATTGCTTACCGTTGGCGAAGCGAAGAGCAGCCAGTGTGTTGTCGGAGTGCTTCTTGCCAAACCACGGCGCCAGGTCGAGAACCACCGGCACGTCACGCACCATGGTCTTAAGGTGCGTCTTCATAAAGCTCTCGGCGTCCGTGTCGGTCGGCGAGAACGTCAGGATGTTGCGTTTTTTGTGTTCAAGCAGGTAGCCAGCCGCGGCCAACAGCATTTTGGTGTAACCGAGGCGCGCCGACTTAACTACGTTGACTGTGCGTATCTCGTCATTTCCCATCGCGTTGAGTATTGCGATCTGGAAGGCGAGCGTTGTCCAGCGTCCTTCGTGGTAGCTCGACTCACTGGATAAGTAGAAGTTCTCGTCTGCCCACTCTACGGCGGTCATGGGTGCAGGGCGGAATAGAGCGAGCAGGCCCTGGCGAACTGATCGTTTCCACTCCCTAAGCTGAGCTGTCGATACCGTCAAAAAACTCATCCATCAGCTCCGGTAAAATATCGTCTAGGCCGCTGGCCTTGTTGCGGGCGCGCGCCAATTCACGCATCAAGGTATCAAGATGGCGTGTCTCTAGATCGGGGTGCTTGCGCTTCATTGTTAACGGCAATGTGTCGAGGATGGCAGCGATCTCGGCGGCTACCTTAGACAAGGTAAAAATGGCGAACTCAGAAGGAACCACTTTTCTTGCTGCCACTTCGTTCTTCTGTTGCTGACCGATGCGGCGCTCTCTTGTCAGCAAATATTCTTCTTGCTCGCGCTTCTGCTCAATGTAGGGATCAATCACATCTTCAGGCGCTTCTATCCCTCTCGCTTCCGGAACACGCACTTGTCCGGATAACTGTCCACGTATATGACGAATGTAGGCTAATCGACACTGCTCTAGGTCATACCCACCGCGTCCCTTAGAGGCAGGCAGCACGCCACTTTGCACTAGTTCACGAACCCATCGATCAGACAAATCTAGATGCGCGGCCACATCAACCTGAGTAGCCATTCCTAACCCCTTACCGGAACCGGAACCGGCCGCCCTGTAAAAATCTCATAAATAGCCGAATTCTGCGGCTATGTTCCCCCGTAGACCCCACCAGGGTGCCCAGGAGGAACCATTGATTTTTTTGCACCCGCTTGGTGCATCACTCATCACCCGCATCATTGGTTAATATCTCCACCACCGCCGCTCGATCTGCATTGAAGCGGCGGCGCATCGCCTCGTACTCAGCAAGCAACAGCAGCAAGCCTTTATTGCTATCCAAGATCAGTGCGGGCGCTGGTAGCTCAGTCGTTAGGTGGCTGGGTACCGTCGGGCAATCGCATTGGCTCCACGCTGCTAGATCGCTGGAGCTCGCGCACCCAGTCACTAATGCCAGTAGGCCGATCGCTATCCATCCACTCACGCGCTTCAGCATCGCTTTCTCCCAGTTGTTCTAGCGCCCTGGTACTGGCGCTGATGTCGTCGCGGATAGCGGTCAGCGTTTCGTCACGCGTTGCCATTGCGCTGCTCAATCTATCGATCTGCTGGCGCTGCCACTGCTGGTGCTCTTGCAGTATCTCGGCACGGCTGCGCTGGCGCTCGGCTTCGGCTTGGTAGGCGTCTCGCTGGGTGGTGATGTGCTGCCAGTAAAGGAAGGCACTCAGCAGCGCCAAGCCACCCAGCACCAGGCCAAGGGCTTTCGCCTTAAGTGAGGCAATCATTTGAGCCACTTCGTGATAAAGGCGACCAGCACCTCATAGAGACCATCGGCCTTGTTGCGCACCCACTCCACGCCCATGATCGCCAGGAATACACAAGGCGCGAATGCCACCTCTTCCGGGAGCTGGTAATAAGCAGCCACCCACAAAAAAACTGGATATAGAGACAACGACAGGATGGTACCCACCGTCGCGCTCATCAGCGCCTTAGTCCATGGCCCGCCGTTGTGCAGCACAGTAATGAAGCCAACCGTAAAGGTGGCGGCACTCAGCAGTAGGTATGGGATCATATTCACCAGCCACTGCCAGTTATTCGGGTCGCGGTTTGGCATGGTGCGTTTCTCTTTAGATCGTTTGTTCATGGCGCACCTCTCGGGCGGGCCTCGTCAGTTAATCGATGGAAATGCCGCCGACGGTTTCGTACACGCCCAGCAGCTCATCAGTAGCTAATTCACGCTGACCATAGCCAGCACCTGGCAGGCTCGCCCAGATACGCCGACATGCATGAATGGCTTCACGAATGCGGCCGTTATGAATCAGGGAAAGCGCTTGGCATTGGCGGATAAGGTGAATCGCACCCAGGTCTTGGCTTGCTGGAGTGAAGTCGGGCAGGTTGAAGCGTTCAGCCAGATCATCCCAAGTGCGGGTCAGAAACTGATAGCGGCCAGCAGCACTTGAGTTGATCTTGTAAGCAGGCAACCAGACCAACTGCCGGGGATGATCGTGGTAGCTCTCAAAGGTGCCGCCGCCGACAATTACGTTGTAGCCGTCTTGATTGCCGTATCGCGGCGTGCCCTCTGCATAAGCCAACATGTCGAGGTAAGCGGCCACGTTGCCCGCTCGCGTATCCTTGGGCGGCGCTGGCTCAAGGCGCAGCAGTGCCGCCTCGTCATACCAATGGGCAGGCGAGTGAGCAGACATGACGACCTCAGTAATAGAAAGGCCCCAACACGGAGGGGCAAGGCACGCCAGGTGGCGAGCAAGAGAGCGGCGGAAAGCAAAAAGCCCCACTGGACAGAGCCAATAGGGCTTTTAAAAAAAATAAATGTTCGAACTTACAAGCTTACTTTCTGGCTACATTAATAAAGGCTTCTGACATTTCGCTTAAAATTAACAGGTATTCATTTTCTGCCTGGTGGTGCTTTTCATAAGCTTCTAGCTCGCTGTGATGCCTGTCTTCAACCTCTTCGTAAGGAACGCCTGGTGGCGAGCCACGTGTAGTTGCTTTGCCTACATAGCCTTCAAAAGAACCATACCATTTAACAAATGCCGAAAAAAATTGATGTCGATTTGGTTCGCTATAAGGAAAGTAAATAGCCAGCAACAAATGCAGTTCATTAGCCCTATCAGATGCTATCTTGAAAGCATTCTGCCTTTCTTGATAAATCTCATTGGAGTTACTTCGTAGACACTCTATATATAGCCGTTCTGCTTCATGTATGTCTGATCGACACAGCTCGATAAGCTTTACAGCACTCTTGGCATTATCATGAATCTTATCCGCCTTGGCTGCCCTCTTTGCTGCAAAGTAGCTGAAATAAGCACCTAGACCGGCACCGATAGCAGCACCTAATACCGTGCCGCCAATACTCCACCAGTCCGTGGGCGTTGATTGAATAATAATCTGAATAGGCTCATCTAACAGCTCGGGCAAAAAAGGCAAACAAAGCACCTCAAGAAAAGCCCCGCCGGGTGACCGGCAGGGCTTTATGGTGTGTGGCGGCTAGCGTCATTGAGCGCCAGCCTAGAAACATAGTAGAACAGTCGTGGAGTTAATACAACATGTGGTGTTTTAAAGCTGTGCCAACAATAGAAGCTCCACCCTTGCATGCTTAGCTGCATCCTTCACGGCCTGCCCGTTCTTAAATATCGGTACGCTCTTATGCTCATTGCGCGAACGACGGTACGTATCTTTCTCAGTGACCCGCACCACCTCAACCTGCTTGATCTCAGTCATGGTCGAAAGCGACCCCATTTGCAGCATGCGCGAGTAGATCGGCAAGTGCTGGGCAATGAAATCATAACTCTTGGCCCATAGCGCCTGTTGCTGCGCTGCCATTGGGTAGAGCTTAGCGGCACGAATCAACACCGCCAGCCGAGCGCGTGGGCGCAAGCGAGCCGCCTCAAGCCACTGCTTAGAGTATTCTTGAGTTTCACGAATAGGAATGCCGCGTTCATAAGCAATCGCCAGCGGATCGGCAGAAGCGGTACCGCCCCCAGGCTGCTGACCAAGCGTAGCTACTGAGCTGAACGGCTGAAAGCCAGGGTTCTCGTGCCAGTGCCAAGTAAGACGCCCCGCCTCAATGTCTAGAATCCGGTCTACAAACACGCGTGCCGCTTCCGGATCATGCTCTGGGTGACTGCTACGCGCCAGCTCTCGCAGATCTCGAATACTCATACGCTGGTAGTCACGCGCCATAGATTCAGCCTCTTTCAACAATGCCATGCCCATTAGCCCTTTCTCCACTCTGTGCCGCCTACAGCGGGTCGCTCATCATGGTGTCGATACGTAGGCATCAACTCCACATATCGCCGAAGCACACGCTTAGCCTCCTCAAGCCCCACAGCCAAGACAGCGCAATAGCCACGTTCATATGCCAGCGCCAGCCAATCATGCTGACTATCAGCTAGGGGCGCGGTGTGAGGCGGTGACGCCTTGAATTCCATGTACAGCCCAAACCAGCCGCCCCGGGCATCCATCACCACCAAGTCACTCACGCCCGATTTAACACCCTGGCGCTTCATCGCTGCACCGGTGCTTTTGCTGCGCTGGCCACCATTGGGAACGTGGTAGATAGCGTCGTACAACTGCCCTACCGGCTCCCCGCGCATTTTCTCGCCCAACAGCCAGCGGATTAGCACTGCCTGCTCTTGGCCTTCCCAATCGACCGGGCGTGCGCGGGGTGTACCGTCAGCTTTCAGCTTGCGTGGTCGGCGGGCTGATTGGAGTCGTAGGCTCATGATCGGACACCATATAAATTCAAGGCTTTCACGGCCTCTTCAATTAATTCGCCAAAGCGCTTGGTTCTGACATAAGTGTGAACGTTGTTATATAGGCGGCTGTTTTCTTCGCTATGCCAAAACCTGGGCGGCACCTCCTTGCTGAAATTGCATAGCTCAAAATCGTAGAAGCGCTCTAACGCGCCATGTCTGCCGAAAAAGCCGTTTTGTAGATCTACCGGGAAGCCAGTGCCATCCCAGGGGTGAACAGCACGTACAGCCTTGCCGCCGATGAATGAACGCGAACCTTTACCACTCGGGCCGATGTAATCAACGCAATCCCCCACCTGAACGTATGGTTCCCGCCCCATTGATAGCGCTGGAACACTGACGCCTGACGCGAAAGCGGCGCCAAGCAGCTGCAGAAACCTACGGCGTGATAATTCAAACATTAGAGCCCCCTTTATGCTGCCGAACCTTGCGCGACTTATTGAGGCTCATAAGCAAGGAGTTCAGGGTGTGCAACGCTGCCAAGCCATACATGCCGTGGTAAGCCGCCCAAGCGACAGCACTCCACCAGCTTATGAAGAAGACCCACCGCAATATCTTGGGTAGTTTGGGGGGTGTCTCGTGCGGCGAATCCAGAAAGATACCGATCAGCGCCAGCGCCAGGATCATCAAGCCGATAGCCCATGCGGTAAATAGCGCCAGGTTAGCCAACCCACCTTGAGCGATGGGGGCCAGCCAGGTAGGAACAACGACGCCTATCACTAACAGAACTGAATAAAGGAATGGTTTAGTCATTTTCTGCCCGCCTCTTGAATTTCCATGCAAATTAAGCCCATACCTACCAGCAGCACGCCTGTTGTGCTTTTCAGGTCAGCACCTTCTATGCCAAGAAACTGCATCACGATTGATGCAGCGACATGTCCAGCGCCAGCCAAAATAAGAGCCGTTGAATTTCTCACTCTCCACCCCGCTGGCGCATCTTTCGCGCTAGATTTCGATCCATTCGAGACTTAACGCCGTCAGCAAAATCCTCTGGCAGCAAGGCTTTGTCACAGCAGGGGCACAAGGGCGTGCTGTTTCGGCTGCGCCACACCTCATCTAACGCCTTTACAGCACGGCTACGAGCCTGGAACACCGAAGCTTCTTTAAGCTCCTCTTCGCGGCGGCGAAGTCTTGCAGTGGCGGCATAGTGAAACTCTGCAATCACCTTAAATGCATCGTAGGGCTCCACCTCCTGCTCGCAGTCCTGGCACCATATGCGCCGCTCCTGATCGTCAAATACGACCTTTCGGTGTTTGCAAGCGGACGCAGGGCGGCGGGTCTTGCCACGCGCTATGCGCAGATCGCCAATATCCACCACTTTCATGCCGCTTAAATAATCTTGAGGAACTACCGGCTTATCACTCACTCCCCACCCCCAGGCACACGCGATCCATCATTCTTTGCTGACGCTCCCACTTGCTGTAATCGGCCATGATGCGATCCAGCATCGCCCGGGCAGCGTCGTTATGGTCTAGCTCGGCGCGGCTTTGAATGCCGCACGCCTTGCGCAGCCAGCGGGTAGCGCCAGCGGCTTTAAACGTGCCGTCCGGAAACTCCCTGCGCTCCAGCGCATTGCGTGTGCGCCAGCGGTGATCGAGATAGAGCCAAAAGCGTGGATTCTGGCAAAGCATCGCGGCGCGTCGAGCTTGCTGGCCCCCTTTTGGTAAGCCTTGCGGGCATTCTGGTAAGCTTTTAGTGCTTTTTGGTAAAGCCGAACCGCCTTTTGGCAAGCTATTGGTCATAATCATGTTCTCCCTGCTCGCTGATACCAGTGGCCCTCTCTACAAAAGGTGGCGGCGGAGTCCGGAAAGGCGGAGCATGGCCACCTGGCTTGCTCTTACAAAAAGCGCCAGCAGCACAAGCGATGGTGATAAACACGCCGACCAGCACGCCGAATAAAAACCACGTTACGCCGTCCATCGCTGACCTCCCCGCTGTGCAATACGCATGCAGTGCTTACAGGCTGGTAATGCTTCGCCAGTCGCGGGGTCGCGAAACTCGCTGGCGGCCTTGCGGTAGTGGCACTGCGGGCATTTGGGCTGGGTGTAGGCTTGGCGGGTCATGAACCACCCCCTAACTTCACCAACTGCTGCGCGGTTTCCATGAGCCATCTAAGATCCCGCCACGCCTCTGGATCGCCTGCATAGTGAGCTTGCTTTGCCTGCGCCATTAGGGTGGCGTTCATGGCCGCACAGCGGTTGATGAGATCGTCTGGTGCAAGCTCGCTGGACAACATGTGCGCGGCATCAACAGGAAGAAGTGATGGCGGCGCAGGCTTGGCGGTTGTCTCAACAGCTATTGGCGACTCCTCAAGGTCTTTAAAGCAGCTGTTGCAGATCTCCCCGTATTGCTTGGCATCCCAAGCGCAAAGCGCTACGCCGCACTTATCACAGCCAGCTGGGGCTTTATCCTGCGTGGGCTCCGCCGCTGCCGGAGACAGCAACGCGCTGCCACTCAGTGTGGGCAGCCATGCGCCTTCACGGGCCACCAGCAGCCCGCTTTTTTCAAGCGCATGCAGCACTTCAGCAATGCGGGCCTTTTGTTCAACGGTCTTGGCATTCATGCCTACATAAACAATCATCACCTTGGCGCCGCGATGCGTCTGCCGGTGCTCTTCGCAGATAACCTCAAGCACCTGGCGCTCTACTTTAATCAGCGGCATGGTTAGAACCTCCAGCGGTGTAATAACTCTCCAGCAGCGGCACTGCGGGAAGCTCAACCGTGCCAAACGCCGTCAGCCGATAGGCAAAGCCTTGGGCACGCTCGACAAACTCCTGCTCAACCAAGGCATCACAAGCAACGCGGATCTCATGTAGCGATACCGGGAGCTTGTAGGCATGCGCCAGCGTGGTTAGGTGCTGGGGATTGGATGACGACATACCCAGCAAACGCAGCACGATGTTTTGATGATCAATAGGGTTAAGCGACATCACGCAGCCTCCCTAGCAAGTTTTTCAAAATGGAATTCCACGCGAATATCGGTCTCCACGATCAATCCATGCTTCTTAGCCATGCGGTACGTGGGTGCATTTCGATGTAGTGCACCAACGTAACCAGCCAGCACCTCGCGCCATTGCTCTAGGGTGTATGTCGCTTTGGAGAGATTGCAGGGCGCGCAAGCGGGCATAAAATTATCAATAGCGTGATTTTCGGGCTTATCTGCACCCACCAGGCGCGTCTTATATCCAGGTGATCCATCCCGGTATAACTCATGACGCCGAAGCACAGCCTTGACATGATCGGCATGCCAGCGCTGGCCTAACTCTTCGCCGCAGTAAGCGCAGCAGCCGTCGAACATGCCGAAGAGCACAGCGCGCTCAGCTTCTGTTAATCGCTTCACGACGCCACCCCCTTAGCGGCTTCCATCGCCAACGCCTTGCCGCTTTCAGTCAGCCCCAACACCTGGCGCGCTGGAGAATCGGCGCTCATGCCCGACACCTCGATGTAATCCATATCCAGCAGCTCACGGCAGCGGCCGCAAATGCTGGCCAGCGGTAGGCCGGTCGCATCGGCCAGTTGGTTGCGGGTCATGGGGCCCTTGCTCACCAGCGAGGCAGTTACCAGCCCACGCGAGGCGCTGAGCTTGCCTGAACGCCGGTGATCGCTGAATGCAGCCCGTTTTACTTCATTGCCACTTGGCTGGAATGCGGTATTCATGATTAACGTCCTCCCATCGCAGCCAGCGGCACGCCAGCTTGTTCGAGTAATTCACGGCGGCGGGCCTCTTCACGCTCGCGGGCTTCGCGGCGCTCTTGGGCTTTCTGGTCACCGGGCTGGTTAATGATCTCGCGCAGCTTGCTCACCACCTGCTTACGCTGGCGCTTGCCTTCTTCGGTCACCGGCTTATCGGGCGGTGGCAACAGGTGGGCCACCTTAGGCGCGGGAAGCTTGCCGGCACTCACGGCATCGTTCAGCACGATCTCGCGGCGCTGCGGGTCATGGCCTAGCGACACCTGCCACTCAGGCTGGCGGGCTTCGGCTTTCGCTTCGGAGAGTTCACGCTCATACGCAGCCAGGAACGCCATGCGGGCACCGATCTTGTCCGGACGGTCGCCACTCAACACCGGCTGGGCAGCGGCAAAGGCGCGGGCAATCTCCGGCGTCCAGACAACCGTCTCCTGCTCGTCGGTGCTTTTCAGCGCCAGCGCCCACGCCTCGTTACCGCTCAAATGAGCGTTCGCACTGGGTAAGCGCTCGATAATCGCCGCCAAGGTCAGCTTGCCGTGTAGCTCGGCACGGCAGCGGGCCAGCGCTCGGGCAATCTCGGCAAAGGGGTAAGCGCTCAGGTCTTCGGCAATCAGCCCGGCTGCCTTGTGGCGGATCTCCTGCCCCAGCACTTCCGCGGTGGCGTAAACCAGATCAACGACCTGATCCATTTGTTCAGGGGTTAACGGCATGATGCGGCCTCCTGCTGTTGGCGGCGTTCGGCTAGCCAGCGCTTAGCCTCCTCCGCGTTGCTCGCGTTGGTTTGGGTGCTGTCCACTTGGCGGGCTTTGGCCTGGGTGACCTGCTGGCCAGTGGCGAGTTGGGTGGCGATGGATTCGCAGTCCTGCAGGAGCAGGCCCACGGGGTGCAGGCGTGAGGTGTAGAACTGGCTGTTGAGTTTTAGGTAGTACGCGGCCACGGCGGGGGCACGCTCAGCCCCCACACGGTCGACCAGCTGGCTCATGTTCGCGCCAGCCTTTTGATTCCAGACCGGCCAGGTGCCGTAACGGGCACGGTAAGCACAGGCGTAGTTCGCCCAGGGTTTGAACGTCTTGGCTTTCGGGTCACGGGTACCCGGCATATCGGCAGGGATACGCGCCAGCAGATCAGCACCCGATTCTTGAGCGCTTGCGGTTTCCGGTTGTGGTTCGTCAGCGCCCAGGTAATCACCCTCCGATGCATCGGGGCTTGCCCCCGGTGCAACAGTACTAACCCTGGTACCCTCAGAATGAACCCCTAAACCTGAACCCCTCTCTTCACGGTTTTCCGAATACCCCTCTTCGACATTTCGAGTAGGGTTCTCCCTGTTTTCCGAATACCCCTCTTCGGGATCTCGAATAGGGTTCTCCTTGTTTTCCGAATACCCCTCTTCGGTTTTCCGAGTACCCTTAGGCGCGGTATCCAACGGGCGCTTCATGAAGATGCGGCGCTCAACAATTTGCTTGCCTTCACGGATCTGATCGACGCGCACCCAGCCCTTTTTCTTGAGCGAGCTGATTACCTCAGAAACACGGTTAGGCGACAGGCCGAAGAACTCGGCCAACTTCTTGTTAGATTTGAAACAGCCCTTCTGCGGGTGCTGCAGGCTATCAATCTCAATCAGCATCACTTTCTCTTGCAGTGACAGCTCGCGATTAAGCCATATCTCGGCGGGGATCCAGACACCACGGAAAGCGCGTTCGTCTGTCATGACGCACCCCCGAAATAGAAAGCCACACCGTCACCCGCTAAAGTGGTAGTTGCGACACCACCCACCCATAGAAGGAAAACGACGTGGCTGAAAACGACACACAGAAAATGTTGAAAAGCGTATTGTTCTCGCAAATGGAGATACTGGGGCGCCTGGATATGATCGAACGCCACCTTGGAGTGGATCAAAGCTGGATGAACGAATCTCGCGCAGAAGCAATTACAGCACTTGAATATATTGTTGATAGCGATTTCAGCGAAGAAATTTGGCAGGATTTGCAGCCTATTCTCCGCAAAATCAGCAACTTTAAAGACATTAAAGACCATTAGCGCAACTCCTCAGGCGCTATCTTCTGCTTTCGCGCAGCCTTGATAGCGTCTTTCATTCGCAGCGCCCATGCCTTTCCTAGCGCAGCGTCTGATAGAGCGGCGTTACCATCCATGCGCATGTTCATTTCTACCCAGCGCTTATCCTTTGCTAGCGCCAGCAGCATGTAGCCCTTGGCTCCCTTAAACCGCGCCCCCTCTTCCATCGCGACCATAACGCGATCCAGCTCATCACCACGTCCTGTACGGCTAGCACGAATCACAAACAACAAGCGACGTAGTAGCTTGCTCATACCCTCACCTCACAAACACCTGTATATCCATTCACCGCGTTCACGTGGACGCAACCGAAGGTTCGTTAGCGTTATCCTGAACATCAGCTGCAGATGGCGCCGCGTGCTCCAGCAGCCATTCAGCGGTGAATGCCCCGCCGCTAGCGCCAGCAATTCGTTGAGCATGCTTGGTCTCACCTGTGTATTCGGTGCGAGGGAGGCGGCCACGGTTGACCCACTTACGGACAGCCTGAGGTGTGACATTACAAATGATTGCTACAGCAGAAGGGCCGCCTAGCTGCTTTACAGCTAATCCAACATTACTCATTGCACTCTCCGAAAACGAACCAATGGTTAATATTAGAACACAACTGAAAGTTGGCGCAAGGAAAGCGCATAATGAACCAATGGTTACTAATGAAAAGTTGCGGTCTGCTTTTGCAGATAGGTTAAGAAAAGCAATGACTGAATCGGGTCAGCCGGTTCGGGGTGCAGCCGTGCGCCTGCATGAATTAACTGGAAAATCTGCAAATGCAGCTGGGAAGTGGCTGAAAGGCGAGAGCATGCCAACTCCTGAAAATCTTCAAAAGATTTGCCACTGGCTTAATGTCAGAGAGGAATGGCTTGAATATGGGCGTGAACCAATGCGCCCAGGAATGGCTTCAAAGGAAGCTTATCGAGTCGAAGAGCGTGCACAGGATTTAGCGCAACTCGCCTCTCCGCGTTCACTCCGCATGCTGAACAATATCGCAGAGGCCGCACAAGATGGCCGATTAACAGAAGACGATCTGATACTGCTGGAGCAGATCGCCACACGTATTGCCGCTCGCCCCGCTAATTACACAAACGAACGCCAAAACCACGGACACGAGCGGCTCAAGGCAAAGCTGGGGAACAATGATTCATCTACTCAAGGGAACGGCGCTCCAGGGCCAGCTACCAAGCCCGACACGCCCAGGGATTAACCCGATATTCAAAGCTCGCATTCACGTAGAAGGTGAAAGCCGCCGCTGCTTTATCAAGCTGCTGCCCGACCATGTAAAAGAAAATAATGCGGTAGTCACCAACCAAGAGGCGTACAGCGAGGCAATTGGTTACGCGCTGGCGCGGGCCTGTGGATTCAAAGTTGCTAATACGGCGGGAGTAATACTGCTTACCCGTAAGCAAATTCCCCTTGAAGTGCTTAAACAAGCGGATGAAGAAACCGCAGGGCCACCGCAATCAGAATTTATTGCCTGGTTTAGTGAAGATATGTGCTTCCCAGACCTGGTGGTTCAGCACACGACAGGCATCGCCAGTGAAGATCTCGAAGAGCGTATCAAGTCCCGTATTGCCAAAGACCTGCTGAAACGCAAAGACCTCCCGAAGCTGGTCTCTTTTGATGAATGGACACTTAACACCGACCGTAATCCCGGCAATGTACTCAGCGCCAGCAGCGTTTCAGTGGCACTTATCGACCACGGCAGACTGTTCACCTCACGCGGATGGCAATCCCAAGCGTTACGTTTTCTCGTTCATCGACAGGCAGGCAATCAGATGGCCAGTTGGGCGGAATTAGGCGAGCCTGGCTGGAATCAAAAATTGCCAAATATGAGTGAGCGCGCTTTAGCCTATAATGGGTTCAACATTTCATTCAGCGATACTGGACAAGGCGATGTCAGCAAGGCACTGTCTGACCTCTCCCTACCGGGCGACGAAATAGACTGCGTACTCGACTTCCTTGAGCAGCGCCTAGACCCGGCACATTATCGCAAGGCAATAGGCCTAATAGCATGACGTTGGCAGCTCGACTTAAAAAAACACTCACCGCTGAGTCACCGCTTCCCGTCTCCGGCAACTGGCGGCCCATAAGCTTGTGCCTGGATGACACGGCCTGTGAGTTCTTGAATGTAGGCGTGGTGTTTGCTGATGGCGCCAGCGTAGAAGTGCGCATGCTCGACACGTTTGAGCGCCTTAAGTGCTTGTACGACACACGGATCAATCAGGCCCATTTACAGCACCTGCTGATGGACATTGAAGACAGTCTAATCGCAACTAAGGGCGATTTACCCGATAGACTCAGCGACACTATTCGGCTTGGCCCCTCCCTTTTCGCCCAGGGTGAAGACGCTGAAAGCATCGTGGATGCCTTTTTCGAAGATGTGGTCACGCTCGCAAGGCCACGCAAGAACCAAGCGCCCTCTCAATTTCGTTATCGCTCTTCAAGCAAAGTGTGTAGCAGCGTGCTTGAATTAATGAAAGAGCAGTTGGGGTTTAACGCCAGTCGCGTAATTCAGGATCAGCCCTTGCGATTACCCCTCAACAATGGCCGCACCATTGACGTAGAGGTGCCACTGCTGTCTACCAATGCCGTAGGATCGGTGGTATCAGCGTGGTACAAAAGCCCCATGGTGGTTGAAAACAATATACTCCAAGCAGGCGCCGATCTTTCGCTTGTGGCCAGCAACAGTCAGCGACAGGCCGCGATGTCGGTGTTAATCCCCAACGACAAGAGTGGCCTCTCAGCGAAAGAGCGAGAGCATGTTGAAAGAACGGCCTACCGTAAACTTGAACGCTTTGAGCGATCCGGAGTGGTGGTGCTTCGTGATGACTCAACAGCAGGCCTGGCTGAGCAGACCATTAAATGGTGGCGTGAGCGCGGTGCGGCTTAGCAAATCAGGCTTACATTAGAGAAGGTATTTATGGAAGAAACAGCGCCAAGAGCACGAGAGCTCAAGGGTCAGGATTTAGATAACTACATAGAAGCAAAAAATATTACTAGAATTTGCCCATCTTGTGGTGAAAATGACATTATGATTTTGTCTCATGGCCCAGATGAACCTCTTCACATAATGGACATGAAGTTATCTCACTCTACAGCTTCACCTGACTCCGTTGTTCAAGTTGCTGCTTTTGTTTGCCAAAACTGTGGAAATCTGCGTACTTTTTCTAAAAAGTGGATTTTAGCCTGGATCGAAGAGGAGTCTCACAGTGTCGAATAAAGTGAGCTACCTTCCAGGCAAGGGCGGCAACGGCTCTGGAGGCGAACCCCCTATGAACGATCACCTAACACCACGTGTTGAGCATCTAGAACGCGACGTAGGCGAGATTAAGGTTACGCTCGCCCGATTGGAAGGTCGCTTTGATACCATTGATGCAAAGTTCGACGCTATCAACACGAAACTAGATACCCTTGCCACCAAAGCTGACCTGGCCGAGACCAAAGTCAGTATGATTCAGTGGGGAGTAGGTACCGTTATCGCCGCTGGAGCGCTTGTCTTCGCTATCATGCGTTTCCTACCCGCTGCTTTATAAAACACTAACGCTGCTCTGCACAAACCGCCCATCGAGGCGGTTTTTTTGTGCCTAAGCCTCAGCCACGCGCACCTTTACCCCCCCTGAGCCTGAACCTGATCTAACCGCCCATAGAAACGGATTTGTTTACGCACACAACAAATACCAACTAATGGTTGTTGACTTAAAACAACCATTGGTTCATATTTAATTCATAACGAATCAGGCCGGGGATCAATCAATGCAATCACCAACCACACAACACGTTACGTTCGCAGGCTGGCGCTGCCAGTACGGCGCACGTAAAAGCGGCTTACCGACGCTTGTTCAGGCACAAGTAGCAGCAGGCCTAGCGGCAGGCCTCACTCAAAAAGAAATCGCCAAGCTACGCGGTGTATCACCCGCCTCTGTGCGCACCGTTGCCGAAGCCCTATACAGCCATTTAGGCGCTTATCGCGCTGCCGCTGCCGTTGCTGAAGGGATGAAACGCGGCTGGATCGCCCCGCTACTCGTCGCCCTGCTTATCAGCGGCATCAACCCCGACATGGACGCCATGCGCCATCGTCAGCCAACACGTACTCGCACCCATAGCAGCGTCACCGCGCGGATCAATCAGCGTTTGGATGGGAGCCTGTTCGCATGAGCTTTGACACCCAACAAGCGCTGCTGCGCATCAAAGGCATGGCTCGCACTTTGCGAGAAGAAGCCGAAGCGGCCCGCACCAAAGGCACCCTAATCGAGCCGGTAGCGCTCGATCACTACGCCGCCATGCTCGACAAGTCCCGCGACACACTGGAATTCGAGCACGCCCAAAGCCTCACCAACGACGACACCGTTTGGCTAAAGACCGTAATGAAAAGCCTAGCCCGATGCGTCGCTGGTGCTGAGAAAACAGGGGGAACGATCAGCGCAGGCGACATTAAGGCCGTGATGGAAGTCGTTAACGATGCCAAAAAGCAAGGCGGTGCCCAATGAACCACGTCATTAGCCTCAAGTTCGTCATCAATCACTGGCGGCTGTTCGCCATGCAAGACGGCTACACCCTGCACGGCACCGTGATTTATGCCGAGCCCGTACTCGGCGGCGGCTATCTGCCCGCTTTCATCGGCAAGGAAGGCACAAAAATCATCGTGCGTATGAGCGCCCCGCTACCCACTGAACTAGCCGCCCGTAACGCACTGCGCGATGTGCTGTGGGGCGCTCACGTAGAACAGCGCATCAACCTACAGCGCCACCCGCTGGAAACCGATGGCCCAACACAGGAGCTAGCCGCATGAGCACTCAACGCACCAACACCAAATTGGCAATAGCCCTGCTCGCGGTCGTCGCCGCCATGGGAATGCTAGCCGAGGGCGAAGCCGAAGACCAAGAGCGTGATGTGCTTGCCTACTGCGAAGGCGTAGCGGTATTCGAGGCAGAGAAGGCGCGCGGCGTACCGCTTGAGCAGCGCGTGGGCCACCGCGACTGGGACGACAGCATCAACGTACCCGAGCAATGCCCAGGTATGCGCCCAGCAGGGCCAGCGCTACCCACTGACGTTTCCCCCGCACGGCTGGCCATGCCCGAGACCGTGCCTTTCAACCAGTTTGTTCAGTTTTGAGGTGATGACGATGGCACAGATTAACCGTTCAGGAACCGTGACCTTTGGCGATGCAGACCTACACATTTGGGAAGAGCCGAAGCGCACCAGCAATGCCCAGTGGGATGAGTGGGAAAAGGTTTTCCGTAAGCAGGTGTTTAAGCGCGTTATCCAGCAGCTTAACCGCTTGGGCTGGACAGTCGCTGAGTGGGATGAGGCAGAGCATTACCGGCCTATCGCTCATGACCGCCGCAGTTGCCATAAAGGCGATTTGAAAGGGCATTTAGGGCTATCTGGTCGCCATATCGAATTCGAAATGTGGCAGGACGTAGCCAACATTACCCGCGAAGACGGTAAAGGGCGTTACGAATTCGATAAAGAACAGCGCATGCCCTTCCTGATTCATCTGGAAATGCAGCGCACCCGCATCCGCATCCGCAATTACCTGTGCAATGTGTTTGCTGGGTACGGATTTAAAGACAACAGCCCCAATACCCGGCGCCCTGGCCCTGGTGGGCTCACTGCTCTTGAGTGGGTAGACCGCGAAATGCGTTCCAGTGGCCACTATGTCGAAGAGCTAGGTCACGCTCGCATCGGCACGGAATGCAATGCCCGTTCAGCAGAGGGCGAAACCATCACTCATGGCTGCCGCGTTTACACGCTCGATAGCAATGGCCGCATCATTACCGGCACCGCGTTCTACAGCCTCAATCAGAGCTGGTATGTAGTCACTGGCAAGTACGGCGTTACTTGCAACCAAGCCTCCAAGATCTACCTGCACAACCCAGGCTGCCTTCGCGTCAAGCGCAATGAACGCCAGCGCCGCCAACGCCTAGAAAGCGAACTAGCCAAGGCTATCAAGGCAATGGACTTCAAGCGCGCCCAAGTGCTGAAAGAAGTCCTGTTCCCCGAAAACGAACCCCTTTACCTGATTTGGCACAAAGGCCACTCCGCGTGGTATGCGCCCAATTTCTGTGGCTATCGCAACAGCGCCAACGACGCAGGCAAATACACCCGCGCCGAGCTGGGTAGCTATCTGATTGAAGACGAACTCACCAAGGCGGTACCGCTTGAGGAGGCAGCATGATCACTACGATCTCTCTACCTGAATACTCAGCCGCGCTTGGTGAAGACATCAAAGAGCAGGAGCTTGAATGCGCCGAATGCGACGGCACAGGCGAATGCCCCTGTTGCGAACGTGATTGCCTGGAGTGCGACGGCACTGGAAGCAAGCTGAAGACCCTATCAGATCGAGAAGTCCACGCCATGTACTTTGTGACCGTTATGAAAAGCCTCAAAAAGCTGTGCGCCTACTCCAGCCGCCATGACTTCCTGATCGAGGCGGGCGACTTCATCAAGGCCAATGGCAGACCCGACACTCGCTTTGACTGGCTAAACGCTAACGATTGCCACGAAGCGCCATACATCAACACCGTTCACTGAGCCGCACATGATCGACCAAGACGCATTCGACCGAATCTTTAAGCCAGCGCCAGCTAAGGGCACTGACCAGAACAAGCAAAAGGATAGCTAAATGAGCAGCCCTTCCAAGACGCCCACCAGCTGGCACATCCATATGCCGATCAAGACGCTGCTGCGATACGGGGATAAGCGCCTAGGCGAGATAGTCACCCACCCCAAGGGCGTTGACGGTGCCCGCGCTGAGCTTCGCCAAATGCGTGCCGAAGGCCGGGAGTTTCTGGTTTGCGACAGCAACTGTAACAAACGTAAGCCAGACGGCTCATGTGCTGGCCACCCAGTAGAAAACGAGGACGCCTAACATGTGGTTCAAACACCTACACCTCTACCGCATCCACGAGCAGCAGCTGCTAAGCCCTGAGCAAATGGCAGTGGTGCTTGATGAACATCGCGCCAAGCCCTTAGGTAATTCTGACGCACGCCGCATTGGCTGGGCAGCGCCAGCGGGTCGTCTGGGTGGCGGTCACCTACTTCACGAGATCCAAGGGCACCGCTTGATCAGCGCCCTACGCCAAGAGCGCTTGCTCCCCGCTTCCGTAGTGAAAGAGGAAGTGGACGAGCAAGTCGCCGAGATCGAAGCCAGCGAGGGCCGCAAGGTCACACGCAAAGAGAAAACGGCACTCAAAGAACAGGTCACCGAGAATTTGCTTCCCCGCGCCTTCGTGCGCAGCCAAAAGATAGACCTGTGGTGGGACACCGAGCGCCAGCTGATCGGCGTCAACACCAGCAGCCGGTCACGCGCCGAGGACGTACTCGACCTGCTACGCGAAACGCTGGGCAGTCTCAAGGTCACGTCACTATCAACTCAGACGCTGCCCATCCGCGCCATGACCACCTGGCTAGACGATACCGCCAGCCGCCCTACTGACCTGCAGCTAGGCGATAACGTAGAGCTTAAAGCTAAAGGCGATGACGGCGTGGTACGCGCACGCCAGGTGGATCTCGACAGCGACGAAATGCAGCAGCTGCTCGAAAGCGGGCGCCAAGCAAGGAAGCTAGCGCTAAGTATCGAGGGCCAGCTGTCGTTCATCCTGCATGACGATCTAGCGCTCAAGTCGATCCGCTTTGGTGACGCCCTCATTGAGGAAGCCGACCACGCCGACGATGGCGACGACGCCCTAGCCCGCCTTGAAACCGACTTCATCTTAATGGCGGGCAGCCTTCGCACGAACGTTGAGCGGCTAGTGGAATGGCTAGGCGGTGAAACCCAACGGGAGCCGACTGCATGAAACGCATCTACATCAGCGGCCCCATGACGGGGCTACCAGGTCTCAACTTTGGCGCCTTCCACTTAACCGCGCACCAGCTTAGGGCGTTGGGCTATGAGGTGGTGAACCCTGCTGAAAAGCAAAGCGAGAGCGAAGACCTCAGCTGGGAAGAGTATTTAAAGCAGGATCTGCAGCAGATGCTGACCTGCGACACCATCGCCCTTCTACCCGGCTGGCAAGCCTCGAAAGGCGCGCACCTTGAGCTGCACGTAGCGCATCGCGTCGGCATGACGGTGGTGGACGTTGCTGACCTGCACCGCACCGAGTTACAGGAGGTGATTCATGCATGACCCCATCATGACAACCGACCCACACACGGGCGAGCAGATCGAGCTAAACAGGCTTGCTCAACGCTACCAGCTGCCCAAGGGCACCGTTTACAGCCGCCACCTAGCGGGCAAGCGAGGCATGGATCTCATTGCCCACCAAAAGCGCGGAAGCGTCAGCGACGCCGTTCGCGAACGCCAAGAGCAAGAGGCCCGCGCCAGCTACATCGAGCAGGCCAAACGCTCACCGCTAGCGCGCCCGCTGAACCATATTGCCGACGCCGGGAAAATGATCGGAGGTGACCAGCATGTCTAACCCATCCATCGACCCCGAAAAGCTCCTGGAGCTATGCCGCAAACGCCATAACGATGGCGGCGTCACCCTCAGCTGGCCGAGCATGCTGCAGATCGTTGAGCAGCTACGCCTAAGCAATGCCCTGGTTGCCAAGCTGGAGTTGATCAACAGCCAGCGCCACCTGCACGCCCATCAAAAGTGGGCGCACTCCAAAGGCGCGCTGGATAAGTTCAAGGAGGGCTGCCAGTGAGCAACCTAAGCCAACCGACCCAAGTAAAGGCATATCACGTACAAGAGGACTATGAGGCCACTTGCGTAATCGTCTTCGACACTAATGGAGCATCGGCCCGCCGCCGCGGTGCTGGTGAACTAGGTGTTGAGTGGGAATCCATCGAGTTTTGTCGCCGCGCTCACTGGGCTGACCAATACGCAAGCACTGGCCTGATCCCTCCCATGGCCATGGTTGAGCAGGGATGGCGCTTATCGTGTGGACACTGCTGTCAGGAGATTAGTCAGGATTTAATCGAAGATCCGGAAAGCGATGTATTGCCAGTGGTGATAGCGGATTGGATCTATTGCAACCAGGCTTGTCACGACAGTGAAGTTACAGAGCGCCAGCAAAAGCAGGATGCCGAGATAGCCGCATTGGATACGGCTAAAGCTAAATTCCCCGGCGCTGAAGTGTTTGGTTATTACCAAGACAGCGAGCGGCGGGATGCCGTGCTTGTCAAGGCGCCGGGCACCCAACGGTCAGCACGCTGGGTAATAGGCGCCGACACTGTCTCCACTGCCGAGTGTGACAAAGAGGCATGGATTGCCTATGCGGCATCGATTAAGGAGGCAGGCCAATGAGCAATCCACACCCAGCCACAGAGCCCTTCATGTATTCGCCCAAAGCCTGCGTGAGCTGCCAGCAATACCAGCACCTTGGCTTTGATGACGACAAGCACTGCCCGTTTCAGCGCTCTTCATTACAGCAAAAGCCAAGCCGCACCCCCTACGGTCGTTGCGATCGCCATGGTGTGCAGGTGTTTGCTACCCAGATTTGCAACGCCCACGCGCCAGATCCGCACATCGAGTGCTTTGACGTTATCAATCGGCCAGAGCCGCGGGTAGCGATTCAGGAGGGCATGGCGTTATGAGCAACCTAAACCTATTCGGCCATGAGCTCGTCGTTGATAACTTCGCCGGCGGGGGCGGTGCAAGCGAAGGTATCGAGCAAGCACTAGGCCGCTCGGTTGACCTGGCCATCAACCACGATGCCACCGCCATCGCCGTGCACACCGCCAACCACCCAGGCAGCGAGCATTCAGTAGCGGACGTATGGGACGTAGACCCCGAGCAAGCCACCAACGGCATGCCTGTAGGGCTGGCATGGTTTAGCCCTGACTGCCGCCACCACAGCAAAGCCAAGGGCGGGCGCCCGGTATCGAAAAGCGTGCGCGGGCTGGCATGGGTAGCTGCCCGTTGGGCGGCGAAGGTTAAGCCCAGGGTAATCGTGCTGGAGAACGTCGAGGAGTTCCAAGACTGGGGCCCGCTAATTAAAGGCGCAGACGGCAAGATTCGCCCCGACCCGGCACGCAAAGGGCAGACCTTTCGTGGATTCGTGAGCTGTCTCAAGCGCCACGGCTACCAGGTAGACTGGCGACTTTTGCGCGCTTGCGACTATGGCGCGCCAACCATCCGAAAGCGGCTGTTCTTGATTGCGCGCCGTGATGGCCTGCCGATCACTTGGCCGAAGCCCACGCACGCCGACCCGAAAACGCCCGCCGTTCAGCGCGGCAAGCTCAAGCCATGGCGCAGCGCCGCTGAATGTATTGATTGGTCGCTGCCCTGCCCCTCGATTTTCGACCGTAAAAAGCCGCTGGCCACTGCCACGCTAAACCGGATCGCCAAGGGTGTGAAGCGCTACGTGATCGACCACCAGCAGCCGTTCATCGTGGATCTTGCCCACACGGCCAGCTACTACACGCCCTTCCGTGGCCAGTCGTTACTGCAGCCGCTGCAAACGATCACCACCTCACCTGGCTATGCGCTGGTGACGCCCACGCTGATCCAGACCGGCTATGGTGAGCGTCCCGCTCGCTGGCGATGCGTACCCTGCGGCTTCACTTATGACCGCGGCGACCTGCCGACATGCGGATGTCTGAAGTGCGGCGCTGTAGAGGATCCAGTTCTGATTCCCGGCCAGGAGCCGCGAGCGCTTGACCTGCAACGCCCGCTTGGCACAGTGGTTGCCGGTGGCCAGAAGCACGCCCTGGTCGCCGCGTTCCTCGCCAAGCACTACACCGGCGTGGTTGGTGCGGATCTGCGCGCACCCATGCCAACGGTCACCACTACCGACCATAACGCTCTGGTCAGCGCCTTCATGATCAATATGAAAGGCAGCCAGCGTAGTGCTATTGATGCGCGGGCACCGCTCAACACCATTTGCGCAAGCACCACACACGCTTATCTGACCGCGGCATTCCTGGCGCCCTACTACGGCAGTGGATCCGGCGAGACTGGGCGCGACCTGCGCGAGCCTGCGCCCACAGTCACCACGAAAGACCGATTCCAGCTCGTGACAGTCATGATCGACGGCGAGCAATACGCCATCGTGGATATTGGTATGCGCATGCTGCAGCCACACGAGCTGGCCATGGCGCAGGGCTTCCCTGCCAGCTACCAGTTCGCACACATCGACGGCAAGCCGCTGGCGAAGCACAAGCAAGTCCGTCTGATCGGTAACAGCGTATGCCCACCCCTTGCCCGGGCAATCGTAGAAGCCAACTTCACACACGAACAGCGGTACATGCCGCTAAGCGAGGTCGCGTAATGTCTATGGATCAACAGTACACCGACGCGCTAAAAGAGCTGGAAGCGGTAAAAGCGGAGCGAGACGAATACCGCAACCACCTGGCGGCCATCGCTGAAATGACAGGTAACGGCGAGGACATTGGCGCAGCGCATGAAGGCGTTAACGCCCTGGTCGAAGATTTGGCCGGGCATAAGCGAATGTTTGTCGCTGCCTGTGAAACGTTAGGCGAGATTCAGCAGGCGTTGGGCAATGACATAGTAGGGATTGAGCCGGTTCTGGTTAAAGAGTTAATCGAAGAGCGCGACGCGCTGGCAGAACATGTTCAGCGAATCACTTCACTTGTTCTTGATCTTGACGAATGCGAGCAGGATTCAGAGGAAATGGGCGAGGCCTGGGATACGTTAAGCGGCGCCCTCCAATCAGCGCCAGCTACTAACCTAGCTCGCCGCGACAGCATAAAGCAGGAAGTGGCAGTGAAAGATTTTGCCCGGGAGGTTTGGGAGGCTTTGACGAAATCCTATCGCACCCAAAAGGTAATGCCGTTGACCATGGCTAAGCATTGGATTGAGCGCAACAAACCCGAGGGCCACCAATGACCCAACCGACCCACACCCACCGTGAAGGCGGTGGGAAATATGCCGAGCTGCAGCAGCATGAAGGCGCTGGCCCCCTCGTTGGTCAGTGGCTGGTGATCTACGAAGACCTGAATAAGGGCATTCAAAGCGCCACAACTCAGCAGGACTGGCTAACCAACTACCGCGAGATCAAGCCAGACGATTGCACGGTATGCATGGGCACCGGTCACGACCACATCAAGCGCAATAAAGATAAGCCCTGCGGCCACTGCTACGGCCTGGGCAAAGTGCTGGATACTGGCGAAGCGGCTACCGAAATGTGGGAGCTCGCTACCGTGGCCACCACGATCATCACGCGCCAAGAGCATGAACTGCGCAACCTACGGCGCATCGCTCAAAACCCCGCGGTGCAAGCGCTCATCGAGCAGCAGCGCCAGCATGCAATAGATGAAAGCACGGCGCGCCAGGAACAGGAATGGCGCAGGGGTAAAGGCCACGGCCCTGGTGGCCAGAGACACACAGGAGATTAACATGGGTAACGCACAGAAAATTGATCAATGGCTGGATCCTGAGTACATCCAAATTAGCCGTCAAGAAGCGGCGCGCATCCTCGGACGCAGCCCAAAAGAGTTTGACCGGATGCGAAAAGACGATGCCGATTGCCCAAGTGGATTCAAGCAAGGCAGTGAACGAAGCGCGCGCGTGCTGTTCCGACTTGCAGATATTTACCGTTACAGCCAGACTCTGATGGAGAGGAACGAAAGCGGGAACGAGGAAGCGTGACAGCAAGCCTAGGCATGTATGCCTGTGTGTATGCCTAGTGCGGTTTTGGGTCGTATGGTATTGATTTATATAGTTAGTTCTATGCGCCCCATCCGCACCAATTACTTGTTAGTCTTCAAGCAGTTAGCATTTCCTCTCCTGTATCAAAATCAAACAGTTTCCATATTATTTTATATAAGCGACGTATGGATGGCTTTTTGAACATCGTCATATGTAAATCCCTTCTTCATCGTTTGAAAATAATGAATGGCTAAATGCCATTTTTTGCATATCTGGGATTTACTCCTAGCAACAGCCGATTTGGCTGACTCGCCTCTGCTTTTCCGCTAGTCTCTATGTTCAAGAGCACTAAAAAAATTTCCCTCGATAGCTATCACTCAATGCCATATTCGGGGATGATTGCTAATAAAGATGAGAAGGATCTCACAAAATGGAATGGCTCAACGATAACGCCCAAGCAATCTCGGCTGTAGCGAGCATTTGCACACTCTTCGTGTGGGTATTTTATGCCCAGCTGCTCTATAACGGCTATGTCCGGCAGCGTCGCCCCCGCGTCATTATTAATCGCGGCAAGGGTATCGGCGTGGACTCCATCTGTTTAATCAGCAATATGAGCAGCGAAGCTATTTATGTTCAGCACCTTGTAGCGGTACTGTATACCCAAAAAGGCAGTTACTCTCTGGACGTGGTGGAATACCAGCAACACAGGGGTGAGCAACAGACGGGTGAGCAACAAGCAACCAGCTATCGCACCCACCAAGGCCCGCTAGCTTCCGGGGATTACCTGAACATTCAATCGTTTGGCGACATTGTGAATCAGGTTAAAGATTATTGGGAAATCGATGATAATCTACTGCATGAGAAGAATATCCAGCTTGAAATTCGCGTCATTGCCATATATGGATCCGAGGATATGCCGACAGGCGCCTCGCGAACCTTTAACCTCGATCTAAACGCTTCACCCAATCACCAGCTTATCCCGGCAAGCGTCGATACAGATCGACTCAACAGCCGTGGCCAACGTAAGCGTGTGCTGGAGTGGGCAAAAGAGATCGAGACCCATAAAGCACGCTGAATCAACGCTATTGCAAAGCCGCGACGCGCCCCATTACCGAGACTAACGACGATGCATAAACTTTTGACTCTCTGCTGGCTTGGCATAATTACTATAGTGTCGACCGACGTCTATGCCGAAGAGGAAGATAGTGATTTACCCGAGTGGGCGGAAGAGCGCATTGAGCCGTTTCGTGAAAGCGTAGGCAACTGGGTAGATAACACGTCGCGCCGCATTGATGGGTTCTTTGGCACTGACGACCATATGCAGGTCAACAACGAATCCTATCTACGTTTCGGTCAAGAGATTGATTGGATGGAGGGCGACGGCACTAGCGGCGATACGACCCTTCGCTACCGTATTGACCTACCTACCTCAGAAGATCGCCTGCGACTGGTCATCGAGAGTGACCCGGAAGAGTCGCAAGGCACCCTAGAAGAGCAAGGCTCTGGACGCCTTGCCAACGACCAGCGTGACCGTCGCAGCTCTACGCTCGGCCTGGATTGGCTAGAAAGCCGCGATAAACGCGAAAACTGGAGTAATCGAATCGGTGCAGGTGTTCGCCTGCGTCTCCCTCTTGACCCCTACGTGCGCTTTACCAGCGAGCGGCTGTGGCAACTGGGTGAAGGGCCATGGCAGTTGGAGTCGAATAACCGCGTTTCATGGTTCAACAATGAAGGCTACTCAGCGCGCACACGTTGGGATATCGGCCGACCGTTGAGCGAAAGCCGCCACTTACGCTTTATCACTACCGTGCAGTGGCGCGAGGAAGAAGATAAACTCGAGTACAGTGAAATTGCCGAAATCAATCACCGCATCAACCGCCGCAGTGCACTGCGCTACTCGGCTATCGCCATCGGCGAAAGCGCGTCCAATCCTCGCATGACCAATTACTATCTTCAGACGCGCTACCGCCGCGATCTTCATAAAGGTATTTTATTCGCCGATGTGATTCCGGAGCTACATTTCCAGCGCGATGTTAGCTACGACCCACGCTGGGCGATGACTCTGCGCCTTGAGATGTATTTTCAGCGCAAAATTAACCGCGACTATTTTTAAGCTTTAAGTACACGAGCCCAACTAGAAACGCACCGCGGGCGGCCTTTTGAGCCGCCCGCCTATGCAATACACCTTTGTGCAATACACCTTTGTAGTACCACGGCAAATAACTACAGCCGCAAACCGCCGTCACACTCAATGATGCGCCCCGTGAAGTAGTCGTTCTCCATAATAAAGGCGACGCTTTGGGCAATATTATCGGGCTCTCCCAAACGCTTTAACGGCACGCTTGACGAGATACGCTCCAACATATCAGGGCGCATTGCAGCGGTCATTTCGGTAGCCACAAAACCAGGCGCTACGGTGCCGGTACGAATGCCATAGCGCGCCAACTCCTGACTCCAAGTGACTGTCAGCGCATGCACGCCCGCTTTTGCGGCAGCGTAGTTGCTTTGTCCCATATTGCCCGCCCGGGAAATGCTGGAGATATTGACGATTACGCCTTCATGGCCGGCTTCGATCATCTGGGTGGCGGCTTCGCGACCACATAAGAAAACACCGGTTAAATTGACATTGATAACGTTTTGCCAAGCCTCTAAAGACATGCGCTTTTCCACCTGCCCCTCTTTGGCCTTTACCAGCAGCGCATCCTGGGTAATACCCGCATTATTAACACAAGCACTAATCGGGCCCATGTGTTGCGCGATATCGGCAAACGCCTGAGTCACGGAGGCTTCTTCGGCGACATTCACCACAAACGCCTGGGCATCGACACCTTCAGCGGAAAGCCGTGATACGGCCTGATCAAGCGCTTCAGCGCTCATATCCAAGAGCGCCATGCGTGCGCCTTGCTGGCCTAAACGCAGCGCCATGGCATAACCCAACCCTCGCGCCCCACCCGTGACTGCAATTACTTTATCGGTCAGTACCATTCGTGACTCCTCACAACAGATTAACCCAGCTTCATTGTGCATTGCAGCATAGAAGATTTATTGACATAAATCGAGCTACATCACCGCTGGAATACGCCATGTTAGCTGCTTGCTATTTATATTTATGTCACCATATTACGCAATTACGATTGTCATCGAGTCGCTTTTTCTGGAGTTAATTATGCCTATTCTTATTTTTATATCGCTCTTCACTCTACTGGATTTTGTGGTTCTGTTCTCGATTGGTAGCCAGATCGGCCTACTCACTACCCTACTTTTAGTGCTCGGCACAGGTTTTGCCGGGCTACACTTGATTCGCAAAGAGGGTGTATCCACTTTTGCGCGGGCGCGCCAGCGCATGCAGGCCGGTGAAATCCCCTCCAGCGAGCTATTAACTGGCGCTGCACTTATCTTCGGCGGTGCCTTATTAATGGCCCCAGGCTTTTTGTCTGATGCACTAGGCTTGGCATGCTTGATCCCCAGCGCTCGGCAGCTGATGTTCAAGGCACTGACCTGGCTGGGGCTTAAAAAGGTTGCCGGACAACAGCAAGGCCCCAGCGCCTCATCAGCTCGGCCGAATGAATATCAAAACAGGCAGTCTTCACAACAGGATGGCCCTATTGAGGGTGATTTTATTAGTCGAGATGAGCCCCCGCGCCGTCGTTGAGGTTTCCTTCGGAAGAATTTTAGCGGAAAAGCAATTTTTTATTCCTCCCCCCCTTGAAAGGCTACCCGCAGCCCCCATTTTTCATCCAGCACACAAATTCGGCAGCGATCTAGACGGTAGCTGCCATTAACAAGGAAGACCGTGAGGTCTTCACTTCTCGCGGGTTACTCCCTCGAGAACACTTTTAAGCTAACCGCCCTCACCAGGGCTTCAACCATACTCAGGAGAACGTGAATGAATATCCGTCCTTTGCACGATCGTGTCATCGTCCGTCGCGTTGAAGAAGAGCAAAAAACTGCTGGCGGCATCGTGCTTCCGGGCAATGCACAAGAAAAGCCGACACGTGGTGAAATCCTCGCCGTCGGTAATGGTCGCATTCTGGAAAATGGTGATGTCCGCCCGTTAGACGTCAAGGTTGGCGATAACGTGATCTTTAAAGATGGCTACGGCGTTGAGAAGCAAAAAATCGACGGCGAAGAAGTCTTGATCATGAGCGAAGCCGATATTCTTGCCGTTGTTGAAGGCTAACAATCGTTGTTGCTCACAATTTTTAGTGGGCGCCTCGAATCATTACTTCACGTTTTTGCATTCAATTTAGGAAGTAGCAGATATGTCAGCGAAACAAGTTAAGTTCTCAGATGATGCCCGTAAACGTATGGCCCGCGGTGTTGACGTTCTGGCCAACGCAGTAAAAGTTACCCTCGGCCCGAAAGGCCGTAACGTAGTACTGGAAAAATCTTTCGGCTCCCCCACCGTTACTAAAGACGGTGTTTCTGTCGCCAAAGAGATCGAACTGAAAGACAAGTTCGAGAACATGGGCGCCCAGATGGTTAAAGAAGTCGCTTCACAGACCTCTGACGCTGCTGGTGACGGCACCACTACCGCTACCGTTCTGGCCCAGGCCATTATCGCTGAAGGTTTGAAAGGCGTGACAGCGGGCATGAACCCGATGGATCTGAAGCGCGGCATCGACCAAGCGGTCAACGCAGCGGTTAAAGAAATCAAGGCAATGTCCGTACCTTGCACCGACACCAAGTCGATTGCTCAGGTAGGTACTATCTCTGCAAACGGCGACAAGCGCATTGGTGAAATCATCGCCGAAGCGATGGAAAAAGTTGGCAAAGAAGGCGTCATCACCGTTGATGAAGGCCGTGGCTTTGAAGACGAGCTGGAAGTCGTTGAAGGTATGCAGTTTGACCGCGGCTACCTCTCGCCCTACTTCGTTACCAACCAGGACACCATGACGGTTGAACTGGAAGATCCCTACATCCTGCTAGTGGATAAAAAGATCTCCAACATCCGTGAGCTGCTGCCGGTGCTAGAAGCCGTTGCCAAGCAAGGCAAGCCGCTGGCCATCATCGCTGAAGATATCGAAGGCGAAGCCCTGGCAACGCTGGTTGTTAACAACATGCGCGGTATCGTTAAAGTAGCCGCTGCCAAAGCGCCTGGCTTCGGCGACCGTCGTAAGTCCATGCTACAGGATATCGCTATCCTGACTAACGGCACGGTCATCTCTGAAGAAGTCGGCCTGACGCTTGAGCAAGCGAACCTGGATCACCTGGGTACAGCTAAGCGCATGACCATGTCGAAAGAGAACACCACCATCATCGATGGCGCTGGTGCAGAAGGCGATATCGAAGCACGCGTTAATCAGATCCGCGCGCAAATCGAAGACACCTCTTCTGACTACGACAAAGAGAAGCTGCAAGAGCGCGTTGCCAAACTGGCAGGCGGTGTTGCCGTTATCCGCGTCGGTGCTGCCACCGAAGTGGAAATGAAAGAGAAGAAAGCCCGCGTTGAAGACGCCCTGCACTCTACCCGTGCAGCCGTTGAAGAAGGCGTGGTGCCTGGTGGCGGTACTGCACTGGTTCGCGTAATGGCCAAAGTACAAGGCCTGACTGGCGATAACGAAGACCAGAATCACGGTATCAACATGGCGCTACGCGCTATGCAGTCACCGCTGCGTCAAATCGTTTCCAACGCTGGTGAAGAGCCCGCTGTGGTTATCAACCGCGTGAAAGATGGCGAAGGAAACTTCGGCTATAACGCACAAACCGGTGAGTACGGCGACCTGTTCGAAATGGGCGTCCTGGATCCAGCTAAAGTAACCCGTACTGCACTGCAGTCCGCTGGTTCTGTTGCTGGCCTGATGATCACCACTGAGTGCATGATCGCAGAAGACCCGGAAGAGAAAGACTCTGCACCTGATATGGGTGGCATGGGCGGAATGGGTGGTATGGGCGGCATGATGTAATGCAACCCTGAGCCCTCTGCTCAAGACTGCCAGCTATTACTAGCTGCAAAGCAGTCACCAACGACCCCGCTTCGTGCGGGGTTGTTGCGTTTTAAAAGATCACTAGATTCATTGCAACCCAATATCTCCTTGCCCCATCGCGTAGAGCGAACGTGGTACTATCAGCGCGGATTTTTATAAGGCTATAGGGCAAGCATGTTGCAGCATATCCGTATCGTACTCGTTCAGACTTTCCACCCCGGCAATATCGGCGCGGCGGCACGGGCCATGAAAACCATGGGCCTAACCGAGCTGGTACTGGTTAATCCCCGCCTATTTCCCGATGAAGAAGCCACTCGCCTCTCCGCAGGGGCGACCGATGTCCTGGGCAGTGCACGGATAGTGACAACGCTTGATGAGGCGGTTAACGACTGCGTTCAGGTCGTTGGTGCCAGTGCGCGCTTACGCAGCCTACCCTTGCCTCACTTCGACGAACCCGATGAGATGGCGGCAGATGTCATTCAGAGTGCGCAAACGGCGCCAGTGGCGCTGGTTTTTGGGCGTGAACGTTCGGGGCTGACTAACGATGAGATTCGCTGCTGCACGCATCAGGTCAGCATTCCGGCTAATCCTGATTACGGCATCCTGAACTTATCTCAAGCGGTACAGATACTCGCTTATGAAGTGCATCGAGCCTGGCGTAAAGGTGAGGAGAGCGGCTTTGCTTATCAGCGCCCGTTGGAAGCAACGCCGCCCAGCCGTGAGCAGTTCTTACACTTTCAGGCCCATCTGGGACGTTTAATGCAGGAGAGCGGCTTTTTAACCCAGCCACATGCCCGCACTGAAGAGCAGCTTCAAGCCCTCTTCGCTCGCGCCCAACCCAGCCGCAAAGAGCTTTCGCTTCTGCGTGGGCTGTTAAGCGCTTTTGAAAGCTATCTGCCTAAATAGTGATAGAGATTAAGCAACTAAAAAGGGACAACCAAGTTGTCCCTTTTTATTTTGGAGATAGGGGCTTTTAAAGCATCATTGCCGCTAGCCAGCCAAAGCCCACTAACGGAATGTTGTAGTGCAGAAACGTCGGCACCACGCTGTCCCACATATGATCGTGCTGACGATCAACGTTAAGGCCTGAAGTGGGCCCCAGGGTCGAGTCAGAGGCAGGCGAGCCAGCATCACCCAATGCCGCAGCCGTACCCACCAGCACCACCGTGGCCATAGGGGAAAAGCCAAACTGTACCGCCAAGGGCACAAAAATCGCGGCAATGATCGGTATCGTGGAGAACGACGAGCCGATACCCAGGGTAATGAATAGCCCTACCAGCAGCATCACCAGTGCCGCTAAGCCTCGGTTATCGCCAAATAGTGAAAAAGCCCCCGACACCAGCGCATCAATTTCACCGGTGGTTTTCATGACTTCAGCAAAGCCCGCCGCGGAGATCATGATAAAACCGATCAACGCCATCATGCGCATACCACTGGTAAATAGATCGTCTGCTTCTCGCCACTTAAAGATGCCGCCCATTGAAAGCAGGCCAATCCCTACCAAGCCCCCCAAAATCATCGAGCCGCTATAAAGCTGGAGACCGAGTGCTGCGACAATAGCTATTCCAGACATCACAAGCCCTAGCATATGCGGTGCGGCGGGCGTATGGCCTTCACTAACGTTGGCGTTAGCGATATCTTCGGCTTGATACTCACGCGCGCGGCGGTAACTCCAAAATAGCGCAACGATTAGCCCCAACGCCATGCCCCCTACCGGCACTGCCATAGCCATAGGCACCATGCCACGGGTAATCTCTAAACCTAGCGGTTCCCCAGCGCTATTTAAGTTGGCCAAAAGAATATCGTTTAGAAAAATCGCCCCAAACCCTACCGGAAGCAGCATATAAGGCGCCGTTAAACCAAACGTAAGCGCACATGCTACTGCGCGTCGATCCAGCTTTAAGCGGTTCATCACGGTTAACAGTGGCGGAATCAACACCGGTATAAAGGCAATATGTACCGGGATCGCGTTCTGAGAAGAGATAGCCACCAACAGCACTGCCGTTAGCAACAGCATTTTGACCCGCGTCTGTTGCGCAACGGTGGCCTCTTCTTTACCCAATAACGTAATCAAACGATTAGCCAACATATCCGGTAGGCCAGAGCGGGAGATCGCCACCGCAAAGGCCCCCAAGGTGGCGTAGGCCAGCGCCACCTGAGCACCACCGCCCACGCCTGTATTAAAGGCATCCAGCGTTTGTTCTAGTGACAACCCGCCCACTAAACCGCCGACTAAAGCGCCCACCACTAAAGCAAATACCACCGAGACACGCGCCAGCGATAGCGCCACCATCACCAGCACCGCAAGAATTACTGCATTCATGAAAATTCCTAGAGCAATTGAAAGGTCATTAACGGCGAAGGGGGCGGATTTTAGCAGATTAAATATCTAAACCTAAGGCCACGATGCATGCTGAACGCATTGCCACTTTAGTCTCAACGCCATTGCTGCGATGCACCATACTACCTACCATCTCTCTTTCGATTAATTTCAGCGTCGGCTACTTTACTATTTTCTTAGGAGCTCGCATGAGCATACTTGCGATTGTCATTTCGCTACTTTTATTAATGTTCCTCGCTTATCGAGGCATCTCGGTGCTGCTGCTGGCTCCTCTTATGGCATGTTTAGCGGTGTTGCTCTCTGGAGATGCCGCCTTTTTATTGCCGATCTACACCGATACCTTTATGAGCGCGCTGGGCAACTACGTCATCCAGTTCTTCCCGCTGTTTCTGTTGGGCGCTCTGTTTGGGCAGTTGATGGCCGATTCCGGTGCCGCCCAATCGATTGCCAACGGGATTGTCAAAAAGCTTGGTACCCACCATGTCGTGCTTACCGTGGTCATGGCCTGCGCGGTGCTCACCTATGGCGGCGTATCGCTGTTTGTGGTTGCTTTTGCCATTTACCCGATCAGCCGCGAACTGTTTCGCAGCGCCAATGTGCCCAAACGGCTAATTCCAGCTTCTATTGCGCTAGGCTCTTTCACCTTCACCATGACAGCCCTGCCAGGGACACCTTCGATACAGAACGCGATTCCCATTCCTTATTATGAAACCAACAGCTTTGCGGCACCCGGTCTCGGTATTATCGCCGGGCTGATTATGCTTGGGCTGGGGACTTTCTATCTTCAATCACGGGTAAAAAAAGCCGCATCAAAGGGTGAAGGATACGGCCACCATACTGAGCGCGAAGCAGTTGCCAATGAGGAGCAAGAACAAGCACCCACTAGCCTTCCGCTGTGGCTGGCACTGATACCCATCATTATGGTGATTGGTTTGAACGCACTGTTTACCTACGGTGTGTTTCCCGCCCTTGATTTAAGGTTTATCAGCGACGAGTTTGAAAATGTATCGCCATCAGGTCAGAGCGGGCTTTGGGCCATTCTGATCGCCCTGCTCAGTGCATCTGCATGGCTGATTATTACCCGCTGGAAGCACTGGCTGGATCTTAAAGAGAGTGTCAATAAAGGCTGCTTGGGCTCACTGCTACCAATTTTCAACACGGCTTCAGAGGTAGGCTACGGTGCCGTCATTGCCAGCTTGGCAGGCTTTGCCATTATCCGCGATGCCGTGCTTACTGCTTCACCTGGCAACCCACTGATTTCAGAAGCCATGGCAATGAGCGTGTTAGCGGGGATCACTGGCTCCTCTTCCGGCGGGCTCTCAATTGCGCTAGAAACTCTGGGCAGCGAATACTTGGCCATGGCCCAACAAGCAGGTATTAGCCCTGAACTCATGCACCGCGTAGCAACGCTGGCTGCAGGTGGCATGGATACGCTTCCCCACTCAGGGGCGGTTATCACCCTGCTGGCTATCTGCGGCCTTACCCATCGCCAATCGTATGGCAACGTTGCCATGGTAACCATCGCTCTGCCGATCTTTGCACTAATCAGCGTAATTACCTTGGGTACACTTTTTGGCAGCTTCTAAAAGCGCACAACGCATGCGATAGTGAGCCTAACTGTTAGCCCGCCAATAAAGAGAACATGATGGCCTTCGTTCTTCGCCACTCGATGCTGCTGATTATATTGGGAAGCCTGGTTCTTTCTACAGCCATGGGCTTACGCCATGGTTTTGGCCTCTTTATGGAGCCACTCAGCAGCGAACTAGGCTGGGGGCGTGGCGTGTTTGCCTTTGCATTAGCCTTACAAAACCTGGTTTGGGGCTTATCGCAACCCTTTACCGGGGCACTCGCGGATCGCTTCGGCGCGGCCAGAATTATCGTTGTAGGCGGCTTGCTATATGCCTTGGGGCTGCTGTTTATGAGCCTCTCTACGTCTGAACTAGGCATGACAGTCAGCGCCGGACTGTTGATTGGACTTGGCCTCTCAGGCACCACATTCTCAGTCATTTTAGGTGCCGTGGGCCGCGCAGTAGCGCCTGAAAAACGCAGTATGGCCATGGGGATCGTTAGCGCAGCGGGCTCGTTCGGGCAATTTGCCATGCTGCCCGGCACTCTTGGTTTGCTCGAATGGCTCGGCTGGGCTGCAGCGCTGATGGCGATGGCGGCTATCGCAACCATCATCATTCCCCTGGGGGCAATGCTGCGCGATAAGCCCTCGGCCAAAACGGCAACCGATTTAAGCCTGAAAGATGCGCTCAACGAAGCAGCTAGCCAAAAAGGCTTCTGGCTACTCTGTTTAGGTTTTTTTGTCTGCGGCTTTCAGGTGGTGTTCATTGCCGTGCACCTTCCCGGCTACTTATTCGATAACGGCCTGGCGGTACAGGTGGGCACGACGGTACTGGCCTTAGTGGGACTGTTCAATATTGTTGGCACTTATACCGCGGGTTGGATGGGCGGCATCTGGTCAAAACCTAAGCTGCTAACCTGGCTCTACTTGATTCGCGGCGTGGTGATTACGGCGTTTGTTTATTTGCCGTTAAGCCCCGTCAGCGCTTACCTATTTGGTATCGTCATGGGACTTCTATGGCTCTCTACCGTGCCGTTAACCAACGGCATTGTGGCTTCCGTGTTTGGTGTTCGCCACCTCTCCATGCTGGGCGGCATCGTATTTCTCTTTCACCAGTTAGGCTCTTTTATGGGGGTATGGCTAGGTGGCTATTTTTATGACCTTACTGGCAACTATAATACGGTCTGGCAAATTGCTATTGTGCTCTCGGTCGTCGCTGCTGCACTGCATTGGTTTATCAATGAAAAGCCGCTTGAGCGCTCGCAATCAACAACGGTGACTCCATGACAATCAATAACTCACTCAAGGCCATGGTAGCAATTCTGCTGCTAACCTGCTTAATGCTCGCATGGTGGGGCTGGCAGCATATGGATGCTGCCTTGTTACTGATGGGAACCCGGTTATGCTAACGAGCAAAGGTTGACTACTTGTTAAGATGACTATTCCCTACCCTGAACATGTCGCCGTGGTGGTAACCACTTTTGTTACCGTTGTCATTGCAGTACTGCTTCACTATGAAGCCCTGTGGCTTATCTCGCGCCAAATAGAAAAGTCTCGACGGCCCCACCGGCAACGCATCCTGGCGATGGCGTTTGGCGTATTAATGACACACATTGCTGAAATTTGGCTGTTCGGGATTACGGGCTGGTGGTTAACCGACCAGTTAAGCATCGGGGCTTTACGAGGGTACGACAGCTTCAACGTCCTTGATTATATCTTCTTCTCTGCGGTGACCTATACCACCGTGGGCTATGGCGATATTTATGCCATTGGGCCGATACGCTTTCTGTACGGTACGTTGGCCTTGACAGGCTTCGTTTTGATCACTTGGTCAGCATCGTTCACTTTTATAGAAATGCAAAAGCACTGGCGGGTTGGCAGATAGTCAGCACCGTTTCGCGCTCTAGGGATCCGGCATGTTTGAAGTAGTTATTCTATCGGTAGCATTTGTTTTTGGCATCGCAGCGCGGCAGCTAAGTTTACCTCCCCTTGTAGGGTTCTTAGCAGCAGGGTTTGCACTCAATGCTTTTGGCCCCAATATTGGCCTACCAGCGGATGCGGGCCCACTACTTGAGCACCTTGCCCATCTGGGGGTGCTGCTACTGCTGTTTACCATTGGTCTTAAACTCAATATACGCAGTTTGGCTGAACCCGTTGTACTGGGAAGCGCCTTTATACACTTGACGATTACCTGCGTGTTGTTTACAGCAGGTTTTGTCATTTTCCTATCGCTGCCTCTTGATAAAGCAATACTACTTGCCATTGCGCTGTCTTTTTCAAGCACGGTGTTAGCGGCCAAAGTACTCGAAAGCAAACGCGAATTACGCGCCCTGCACGGCCGAATCGCGATTGGCATATTAATCATTCAGGACCTAGTTGCCTTAGTGGTTCTTAGCGTTTATGGCGGTGACTCCCCCAGCCCCTGGGCTGTGCTGGTTTTCCTACTGCCACTGTTAAGGCCGGTACTTTATTGGCTTATGAATGCCGCACAGCACGATGAGCTGCTGGTGCTGCTAGGCGCCGTGTTAGCCATTGCCGTTGGCGGCATGGGCTTTGAAGCCGTTGGTTTAAGCTCTGAAGTAGGCGCTTTGGTGATGGGGCTTCTGCTTGCCAAGCACCCCCGTGCACAGGAGTTATCTAAGGCGCTGTGGGGAGTGAAAGAAGTGCTATTAGTCAGCTTCTTTCTGCAGATTGGCATGGCAGGATTACCCGATAAAGAAGCACTTGTCTTTGCGGTAATCCTGGCTGTTCTGCTTCCATTTAAAGGGGTGTTGTTTTTTGCCCTGCTCATTGCCTTCCGTATCAGAGCGCGCAACGCCTTTCTGGGTGGCTTGAGCCTAACGGCCTATAGTGAGTTTGGTCTGATTGTCGCTGCGAGCATTTTGCCAGAGTGGCTGGTTCCGCTGGCTATTACCGTTGCCCTATCCTTTGTTATCGCTGCACCGCTTAACCGCATTGCCCATCAACTTTTTGATCGTTGGGAGAATAGGCTGCTCCGTTTTGAGCGGCACGCCCGACACCCTGACGAGCAGCCGGTAGATTTAGGTAGCGCCACCATTCTGGTATTGGGCATGGGTAGAACAGGTAACGCCGCCTACGATTTTTTTACCGACAAGGGCTTGTCGGCAGTGGGCATTGATTCAGATCCCAATAAAATAAGTACTCAACGACATGTTTTTTATGGTGATATCGAGGATGTGGGCTTTTGGCACCACCTTGATATTGCGCAAATAACTGCTGTTACGCTAGCCACTCCGGAACTTGAGAGCAAGCTTATTGCCACCCGCGAACTACGCGAAGCGGGCTTCACTGGCCACATTATTGCGGGCATCCACTTCCAGGATGAAGCCGACCCGCTGCATGCCGCTGGAGTAGATCAAACGTATTTGCTGATGACCGGTGCGGGCATCGGTATTGCCGAGAAAACTTGGGAATGCCTGCAGTCGCCGCCGTTGTAGACGCTTGAGAAAGTGGTGTTAACCAATGTGACGATTGCCGCCAAAAAACGGAACAGCAGCGCCATAAGGACCAACAGGGCCATACCTAAATTGTGCTTACTCGTTGCCTCTCACTTTTTGTTCATGACCGATACGTGGACTTTAGCTCAGCAAGAAAGCTTTGTGCAAACAGTTTAGCCTTGGCTAACAATATTGCACAAAAATACGTTAATATCCTCCCCGACTATCCAATGATTGTTTCCACTGCTTCCGATATAATTTACCAATGACTGATTCTAATCCAAACGCCTCATTGACTACCCCAAGCATTCCTGGAGATGCGCTGCCCCCCGTGGAGCAGCATGCCCAGCAGTATGCAACGGTGCGAAATGCGCACGAAACCGAACTGATCGAAGACTATGTCGAGCTAATTGGCGACCTGCTGGCTCACCGCGGCGAGGCGCGTGCGGCGGACATTGCCAACCGTATGGCGGTCAGCCAAGCGACGGTTTCAAAAATGATTCGGCGTTTAAATGAGCTGGAGCTGGTCACTAGTAAGCCATATCGCTCGCTGTTTCTAACCGAAGCGGGTCAAAAAATGGCAGAAACGTCACGCGCCCGCCACGATATCGTGCTGCACTTCTTACGTGCTCTTGGGGTAAGAGATGCGACTGCGCGTATTGACGCTGAAGGCATGGAGCACCACGTTAGCGACGAAACCCTCGCCATCATGCAGCGCTTTACCGAGCAGCAGCACAACAGTTAAACCCGCTGCTCGTCATCGGTGTGAAAATCGCAGATGATTCACCTGGGTAATCGCGCCGTTCCAAATCATTTCCAGGTCAGTGGTTTGGATAATGTCAGCCACACAGCTTGGTGTCATCAGCGCCCAGCATTTTGCATTAAGTTTGCGAACGGAGTGGTAGCGAAGCCCACCCCCACACCGTCGTATTTCAGCGCCAAAGGGTTGCGATATTGAATATATCATCGGGCGTATAAATAGCATGCTCAATAGGTAAAACGAGCGCATCGTAACACCCACCCTGATCAAAAGTGGCTTTTAAACCACGAAAAACAAACCGTTCGTAGTGCAATCCTGACACATTTTGCCAATACACCTGCTGGTGGTGCTTTACTTCGGCAATCGCCGTTTCAAGCGTATCGCCGCTGCTCTGTTTTGGAAAATATCGTGTGCCGTCTGCATAGTATTACCTTGCCGTCACATGCTGTCTACAGACACTAGTTTAACAAAAAAGTATCCGCAAATACTCATTCAAACTTTCATCTACTTATCAATTAGCTTTTTGACACTTTGGCAGGCATCCCCAGCCGCCCTATGCCTGGCAACTTCAAAGCAGGTCGCATGACATCAATACCAAAACTCAAGCCAAGTAAGTTGAGTTCAAGCCCCTCTTCCAGTGCCAGCATAATGCCGAACACCCCACCCAATGACAGCTGGTAACCGCTGCCGCTGGGCGCAGGAGCCAAAACGCCATTGAAAATATAATCTTTGCCAATGGCCGTGACGGGCAGCGTCACCTCAAAGCCTGGCACTTCGCGGATAACCCAAGCAATAAAGCTATTGCTGTTCGGACCAGGCCACACTCGATAAAGCTCCGCCTGGGGATAGTCAGCGGCGGCGGCCTCTATCTGCGGTATCATTAGCGTAGCCGCATCGCCGCGATAGTCAGCTAACAGCGTCGGAGGATTGCCAAACCAGGCTCGATCAGGCGTATCGATTGAAGACACTACAGTAGGACGGCGCCAGCTCAATACTTGATGGAGTCGATAGCTATCGGCGTTCTCCGCCTTGGTCGCAATCCAGATATGTTCGCCAAACGCCCCGCGCCAGTTGTAAGCACGAGCAGAATAAACCTGAACCACGGCTTCAACGGTTTCCGCTGGGTCAGGCGCTATACCAGCTGAGGATCGATCCAACGACGACCAATGGGCATCAATCTCCACCTGGTTACTCGCCAGTATCCACACAGGCCCCGCCAACAGCAGCGCTAAAAGCACCATAAGACGGAACAACCAACGCAGTAGCATTTTCATTGCTTTATCCGTAACTGAAAATAATCTGCTTAGTACCGCGATAGCACGTTGGGCGCAAGTATGTAACTAAACGATTAAGGAAGTGGCAGCATTCAAGAAAGGGGATTGAAAGGGTAATAAGATTAACGAGGACTGAAAATGGAGGCGACCCCAAAAGCCACATCCCGGCACACGCAGCCACCACTACCGTTGCTCCCTTCCGGGCCTGGCGGGGTTCGCAGTTTAGCGTTGCGGGAGGACCTAAGGGGCCACCATAACGGCACACAATGTTATCTCGTAAGTGTGCTGAGGCTGATGTGGTGGCTACGCCCTGATTTGAACAGGGGACCCCATCATTATGAGTGATGTGCTCTAACCAGCTGAGCTACGTAGCCTTTCCCTCATCAACGGGTGCAGATTATGCCTACCTTAATGACGAAAGGCAAGCCGGATTCCGGCTTGCCACCATCACCGAAATTCGCTTACTGAATAGCGGTACGTACAGCCTCTACGCCTGGCTCGCCGTCACGTGTTGTAACACCCTCTAGCCATTCGTCCAGTACGCTATCATTAGCCTTCAAGTAGTCACGCGCCGCATCACGGGGGTCTTCGCCATCATCCATGATCGCGCTCATTAGCTGATTTTCCATCTCCAGCGTAAAGGTCATATTGCGCAGCAAGGCACCCACGTTCGGGCACTCATCCACAAATCCCGCACGGGTATTGGTGTGCACGGTGGCGCCGCCTAAATCTGGGCCAAAATAGTCGTCGGCATCAGAAAGATAAGCCATATCGAAGTTAGAGTTCATGGGGTGTGGCTCCCAGCCCAAAAACACCATCCACTGTTCATTGGGCACCCGGGCGCGCAGTTCCGCAAGCATTCCCGCTTCGCTGGAATCGATCACCTGCCAATCGCCTAACCCATACGCATCGTCATCGATCATCTGCTCAATTAACTCGTTGCCGTCGTTACCCGCTTCGATGCCGTGCACGCTACGCTCGAACTGCTCCGCATGTTCCGCTAAATCGTTAACCGAGGTTACACCCGCATCGTAAACATATTGGGGAACCGCCAGGGTGTACTTTGCCCCTTCCAGGTTGGTTGCCAAGCGCTCAACTTCACCGCGCTCGATATAGGGATCACTAATCGAGGCCATCGAAGGCATCCAGTTACCCAGGAAAACATCGAAATCATTGTTACGCATACCGGCATAGGCAATCGGAACGGAAACGGTATCGACGCTTGGCTCATAGCCAAGCCCTTCGAGGACTTCGCTAGCGAGCGCAGTAGTAGCGGTAATATCCGTCCAGCCCACTTCGGCAAAGCGCACGCTGCTGCACTCGTTTGCATAGGCTGCCGCGGGCAGACCCGCTGCCAGCAATAAAACACCTGCATAGCGTGAAGAAGTTCTGCTCATCATCGTTGTCCCCTTTTATAAGCTGATTGCCAATACGTGTTGCCAAAACGTATTGCCAAAACATGGATACGAACACTCAGTTACTGCCGTGGTCGCAGTGCGTAGAAATCATCGGCGTCTTTTTATTGATTGAACGTTCAATAAAAAAATGCCATCATTGTTAGGTAATCATGTCTACGCTCGGGTTTCAAGCAACGACCCTGATAGGCATTCAACGAATTAGGAGAACGTCGTGCCAAAGGTGGGAATGGAACCGATACGCCGCCAGCAGTTAATCAACGCGACCATGGCAGCCATTGATGAGGTCGGCTTAGCCGAAACTACCGTGATGCGCATTGCCCGCCATGCGGGCGTTTCAGCAGGCATCATCAGCCACTACTTTGGCGGTAAAGATGGCTTGCTGGAAGCGACGATGCGGCAAATCCTGACCGACCTGTCTGGAGCCGTTGCGGTGCGTCGCAATGCGTTGGAAGACGACTCTCCCCGCGCCTATATCGGTGCCATTATTGAGGGTAACTTTGACCGCACTCAGGTCACCGGCCCCGCCGCCAAGACATGGTTAGCGTTCTGGGCCAGCAGCATGCATAAGCCTATGCTGCAGCGGCTGCAAAACGTCAATGATCGCCGGCTTTACAGCAATTTATGTCACCAGTTCCGACGTGTTATGCCCCGTGCAGAAGCCCGCAACGCAGCACGCGGCTTAGCCGCCATGATTGATGGCCTATGGCTGCGCGGCGCGCTAACGCCCGAAGGCCTCGATGCTGCAGAAGCACGCTTTCTTGCTCACACCTATCTCGATCAACTTTTTGCTCACTATGGATGCCCAAAGGCCGCATCCAACACTTACAGCTAATTTTATTACCTTACTGGAGGAGACCTACATGGCCGCTCAAGACGTACAGCCACTTTATATTGATGGTCGCCAGGTAAACGCCACTTCAGGCGATACTTTTACCGTTACCAACCCCTTCGATGGCAGCCTGCTGGCCACTATCGGCCAAGCCAGCCAAGCGGATGTTGACAGCGCGGTTGCTGCAGCCCAGCGCGGCCAACGCCAGTGGGCCGCGATGAGCGGCATGGAGCGTTCACGTATCATGCTGCGCGCCGTCGCGCTGTTAAGAGAGCGCAACGACGAGCTTGCCAAGCTTGAAACCCGCAATACCGGCAAGCCGATCAGCGAAACAGCCAGTGTCGATATCGTTACCGGTGCAGATGCGCTGGAGTATTACGCAGGCTTGGCACCGGCTATCGAAGGTAGCCAGATTCCCCTGCGCGATAGCTCCTTTGTCTACACCCGCCGCGAACCGCTGGGTGTCATTGGCGCCATTGGCGCCTGGAACTACCCGATCCAAATTGCTTGCTGGAAAGCCGCACCGGCGCTGGCGGCAGGCAACGCCGTGGTATTCAAGCCCAGCGAAGTAACCCCGCTCACCGTGATGAAACTGGCGGAAATCTTCACCGAGGCAGGCCTGCCCAACGGCGTCTTTAACGTGGTGCAGGGCGACGGCCGCGTGGGCGCCATGCTTACCGAACATCCGGGCATCGCCAAAGTCTCGTTCACTGGCGAAGCCGGCACCGGCAAAAAAGTCATGGCCGCCGCCGCAAGCTCGACGCTCAAAGACGTCACCATGGAACTGGGCGGCAAATCTCCGCTGTTGGTCTTTGCAGATGCCGATCTTGATCGCGCTGCTGATGCCGCCATGATGGCCAACTTTTACTCCAGCGGCCAAATCTGCACCAACGGCACACGGGTATTTGTTGAACGCAGCGTTAAAGAGGCCTTTGAAGCCAAGCTGGTAGAGCGCGTTAAGCGCATCAAAGCAGGCGACCCAATGGATCCCAGCGTCAACTTTGGCCCCCTGGTCAGCTTTGAGCATCAGGAGAAAGTGCTCTCCTATATTGCCCTGGGCAAAGAGCAAGGCGCCCGTCTGCTCGTGGGTGGCGACGACTGGAACACTGGTAGCTTTGCCGATGGCGCCTGGGCCGCCCCCACCGTGTTCACCGACTGCACTGATGAGATGCGTATCGTGCGCGAAGAGATCTTTGGCCCAGTGATGTCGGTACTCGCCTTTGATGACGAAGCAGAAGTCATTCGCCGCGCCAATGACACTACCTACGGCCTTGCCGCCGGTGTCTTCAGCGAAAGCCTGAACCGCGCCCACCGAGTGATTCACCAGTTAGAAGCGGGTATTTGCTGGATAAACACCTGGGGCGAGTCACCCTCGGAGATGCCAGTAGGCGGCTATAAAGAGTCAGGTATTGGTCGCGAAAATGGTGTTGAGACGCTCAATCACTACACCCAGACCAAGTCGGTACAAATCGAGATGGGGCCGTTTGAGTCAGTGTTTTAATCCCTGAATTAACACTCTAAACACTGCGGCACAGGTAGGCATGAAAGCGAAACGTCTTTTTCAGGGCCGGAAAGAGCTCCATGCAATTCCGGCATTCCCGCCATCCATTGCGGTCAGATGAAAAAGCCGAGCGCCCATGGATGGGTTCACAGCGTTTTCGTGTCATGCCTACCTATGCCAACTCATTACCATCTTGATGAGGGAAGCACTGATGTCTCAACCACGCGAATTTGATTACATCATTATCGGCGCAGGCTCGGCGGGTAATGTGCTCGCTACCCGCCTCACCGAAGACAGCAGCGTCAGCGTACTGCTGTTAGAAGCGGGCGGGCCGGACTATCGTTTCGATTTCCGCACCCAAATGCCCGCCGCCTTGGCTTACCCACTACAGGGCAAGCGCTACAACTGGGCGTTTGAAACCGACCCCGAGCCGCATATGGATGGTCGCCGCATGGAGTGTGGTCGTGGCAAAGGGCTGGGCGGCTCCTCGCTGATTAACGGCATGTGCTATATCCGCGGTAACGCACTCGATTATGACAACTGGGCCAAGCAGCCCGGCCTTGAAGATTGGGACTACCTAAGCTGCCTGCCTTACTTCAAAAAGTGCGAAGCCCGCGACATTGGGCCCAACAGCTACCACGGCGGCGACGGCCCGGTCAGCGTGACCACGCCCAAGGCGGATAATAACCCGCTATACCGCACCTTTATTGAAGCCGGTAAGCAGGCTGGCTACCCGGAAACCGAAGACGTTAACGGCTACCAGCAAGAGGGCTTCGGCCCTATGGATCGCTTCGTTACGCCCAAAGGCCGCCGTGCATCAACGGCCCGAGGCTACCTGGATACCGCCAAACAGCGCCACAACCTCACCATCGAAACCCACGCCGTTACCGACGTTATTGAGTTTGAAGGTAAACGTGCAGTGGGTGCGCGCTATGAGCAGAAAGGCGAAAAACAGCAGGCCTACGCCCGCCGCGAAGTACTCCTGTGCGGTGGGGCCATCGCTTCTCCGCAAATTCTTCAGCGCTCAGGCATCGGCAACCCTGAACTGCTGAAGGAGCTGGGTATCGAGACGGTACACGCTCTGCCCGGCGTAGGTGAAAACCTCCAGGACCACCTGGAGATGTACATCCAGTACGAGTGTAAAGAACCTATTTCGCTCTACCCCGCGCTTAAGTGGTACAACCAGCCCAAAATTGGCGCCGAATGGCTGTTTAAGGGCACCGGCGTAGGCGCCAGCAACCAGTTTGAATCCTGTGGTTTTATCCGCAGCCGCGATGAAGAGGAGTGGCCCAATCTGCAATACCACTTCCTGCCCATTGCCATTAGCTACAACGGCAAAAGCGCGGTACAGGCCCATGGCTTCCAGGCCCACGTTGGCTCTATGCGCTCAGAAAGCCGCGGGCGCATCCGACTGACGTCAAAGGATCCACACGCGGCGCCTAGCATCCTGTTCAACTACATGGCCAAAGAGAAAGATTGGCAGGAATTCCGCGACGCCATTCGCCTCACCCGCGATATCATCGCCCAGCCAGCGTTTGATAAATACCGCGGTCGCGAGATAGCGCCAGGCCCCGACGTGCAGTCGGATGACGAACTCGACGCCTTTGTAAAACAGCACGCCGAAACCGCCTACCACCCTTGCGGTAGCTGCCGCATGGGCGAGGGTGAAATGGCCGTCACCGACGGCCAGGGTCGCGTCCATGGGATTGAAGGCCTTCGCGTCGTAGATGCTTCACTATTCCCGGTGATTCCCACCGGCAACCTGAACGCACCCACCATTATGCTGGCCGAAAAAATCGCCGACCGTATCAAAGGTCACCAGCCGCTCCCCCGCGCCAGCGTTGACTATTACGTCGCCAACGGCGCACCGGCCAAACGCGCCTGAACATTTAGTCGGTTTTTTACTCCAAACGCCATGGCCTATCGCCATGGCGTTTTTTTTTGATGGGCACAACGCATTTGCAGCGTTAAACATGGCTAAATACTTGCACGAGGCGGCTTTCATCTGCCAATATTCAAACAAGTGTTCGATTGACGGTTTTATTGCCGCTCTTGACTCAGATTTATCTAATAACAGCTGGCCAGCAATAAAGGCCAACAACAGAGAGAGACTTTATGCTCACCCTACTCCTTATCGTGCTCGCCATTGCTGGCTTGCTCGTCGTAATGCGTCGCGAAGCAGGTGCCCCAGCTGCACTAGCGGTGCTTGGCGTATTGGGCCTTGTTGGCCTGCTGTTTGACGCGGAAGTCATTGGCGTACTGCTGCTGATTGGCGCAGCGGCCGTGGCAGTAGCCGGCCTGCCAGCGCTGCGTCGCAAGTGGCTCACGCCGCGCCTATTCGCCACCTTTAAAAAAGTCGCCCCCAAAGTTTCCGCCACCGAGCGCACGGCCCTGGAAGCAGGTAGCGTCTCTTGGGACGGCGAGCTATTTTCAGGCAAACCCCAGTGGGAAAAGCTGCTCGCCTTTAAAGACGACGGCCTGCGCGACGATGAAAAAGCCTTCTTGGCCAATCAATGCGCCAAAGCCGCTGGCATGTGTAACGCCTGGGATATCGCCCAAGAGCGCGCCGACTTGCCCCAGCAGCTGTGGGACTTCCTGAAAGCAGAAGGCTTCTTCGGCATGATTATTCCGAAGGAGTACGGCGGCCTTGGCTTCTCAGCTAAAGCGCAGTCCATGGTATTGCAGAAGCTCTCCGCCAATGAAACCCTGATGGTGACCGTGGGCGTGCCTAACTCTCTAGGCCCTGGCGAGTTGCTGCTTAAATACGGCACCCAAGAACAGAAAGACCACTACCTGCCGCGCCTATCCGATGGCCGTGAGATCCCCTGCTTTGGCCTCACCGGCCCCCGCGCAGGTTCTGACGCCACTTCGCTGCCCGATACCGGCGTAGTGTGCAAGCAAACCATTAACGGCGAAGAAGTGCTTGGCCTGCGCCTTAACTTCGAAAAACGCTGGATCACCCTAGCGCCTATCGCCACTGTGGTCGGCCTTGCATTCCGTCTGTTTGACCCGGAAAAATTGCTCGGTGACGAAGAAGATCGCGGCATTACCCTGGCGTTGATCCCACGCGATACCGACGGCATGGAAATTGGCCGCCGCCACCACCCCATCGGCAGCCCGTTTATGAACGGCCCGATCATTGGTAAAGATGTCTTTGTACCGCTGGATACCATCATTGGTGGCCCTGACATGATCGGCCAAGGCTGGCGGATGCTGGTCGAGTGTCTGTCTATCGGCCGTTGTATCACGCTGCCGTCAGGCGCGACCGGCACCGCACGCTACGCCCTAGGCTGGAGCGGCGGTTTCACCCGCGTTCGTCGCCAGTTCAATGTACCGGTAGCCGAGATGGAAGGTGTACAAGAGCCCCTCGCCCGCATGGCGGCGCTGGCGTATATCTCCCAGGCCACCGTGTATCAAACCGCCAATATGATCGATCACGGCGAAAAGCCCGCCGTACCCTCGGCGATCCTGAAAAGCCAGCTGACCGAGTTCCAGCGCGTACTGCTTAGCGACGCCATGGACGTTCACGGCGGCAAGGCGGTTACCCTCGGCCCACGCAACTACCTGGGTATCGGCTACAGCGCCAACCCGGTGGCAATCACCGTGGAAGGCGCCAACATCATGACCCGCAACCTGATGATCTTTGGTCAGGGTGCTATCCGCTGCCATCCCTACGTGCTGGACGAGCTGGCGGCGAAAGACGCCAACGATATCAAGGCGTTTGATAAAGCCTTCTTCGGCCACGCGGGCTTAATCTTTGGTAACGCGGCGCGGGCCTTTACTTTAGGCTTTGGCATCGGCAAAGCCAGCGTACCCTTCGATGGCCCCGCCGCCGCCTATGCCCAGGATATTGCCCGTCTCTCCGCTGGCTTTGGCCTGTGTGCCGACGCCGCCATGGCGAGTCTGGGTTCAGCACTTAAGAAACGCGAAATGATCTCCGCGCGGCTGGGGGACGTGCTGTCTAACCTCTATCTCGCCTCCATGGTTCTCAAGCAGTGGCAAGCAGGCAGCAAGGTCGAAGGCGAAGAGGCGCTGCTGCACTACAGCTGCCGTTTCTTGCTACAGCGTGCCGAGCAGGCGTTTGTGGAGATTTTTGATAATTTACCCAACCGTGCGCTGGGCAAAACGCTCAACGCCGTAGTGATGCCCACCGGCCGCCGCTGGAACAAACCCCACGACGATCTGGCTCGCGATATCGCTAAGCGTGTGTCTACTCACAGTGCTCTACGCACCAAACTGCTGGAAAACACCTGGGACGCAGACGACGGCGAACAGCGCAACCCGCTGGCACGCTACAACGCCTTGCTGGTCGATTATGACCGCGCCGAGGCGATTTACCGGACGGTTAACAAGGCCTATGCCAAAGGCGAGCTACCGCAGACAGCTCTACATCCGGAAGCACGCGTTGAGGCTGGCCTGGAAAAAGGCCTGATCAGTGCTGAGGAAGCGGAGTTTATGCGCACCTTCGAGACCGAAGTATTGGAAATGCTCACCGTAGACGATTTCGCCTACGATGCCTTTGCCAAGAATAAGTCCACCTTGATCGATCACAACGGAAAACCTTCGCCAGCGCCGAAGCAGGCCGAGGAAAACATTAAGTAACACCCTATTTTCAATGTATTACCTGTAAATAGCCGACTCCTGCGTGCCAGGGGTCGGTTTTTTTGTGTTCACTTTCTACGCCTAAATGCGTAGTCCGATGAATCAAAAACGCGTTGCAAGTTCGCAAACGATCAACTAGCCTTTCGTAAACGAAAGCGACTAGTCCTATAAAGTCGCATTTAAATAGCGCTCTCCAACCGCTATTTCCAATAACAATGACGCTAGCGAGATCGGCATGTCCTTACATTTACAAAATATCGATCACATCGTTAACGGTGTGCCGCATATCAGTGGAGTTGATCTAGCCCTTGAGCCAGGCTCCTTCAACGTGCTGCTTGGGCGAACGCTTGCTGGAAAAACCACCTTGATGCGCCTAATGGCAGGGCTTGAACCGCCTACTCGGGGCAAAATTATTATGGATGGCAAAGACGTCACGAACGTCTCTGTGCGTAAACGCAACGTCTCCATGGTGTACCAGCAGTTTATCAACTACCCCAGCCTCACCGTTTACGACAACATTGCGTCCCCGCTTAAACTGGCCAAGCAGCCAAAAAGCGAAATTGATAAGCGGGTTGGCGAAATTGCTGAGATGCTGCATATCGAACATCTGCTAAAACGCTACCCTCAGGAACTCTCCGGCGGCCAGCAGCAGCGTACCGCCATGGGTCGCGCACTGATCAAAGATGCCGACTTAATTCTGTTTGATGAGCCGCTGGTCAATCTGGATTACAAGCTCCGCGAAGAGCTACGCGATGAGTTGCGTGACCTGTTTAAAGCGCGCAACTGTATTGCGGTATACGCCACCACCGAGCCCAATGAAGCGTTGGCGCTGGGCGGTAACACGGCGGTACTTCACGAAGGCAGGCTTCTCCAATACGGCCCTACCGAGCAGGTCTATCGCGAGCCCAATGGCCGCTTTAGCGCAGAAATGTTCTCCGAACCCCCAATCAATATCGTTCCCGGCCAATTGACCGACAGCGAGATCACCTTCGACCAAACGCTTCACTTTCCCTGTGATGACGAGCTAAAGCGTCTTGAACCGGGTGATTACGACTTTGGCGTGCGAGCTTCGCATCTTACTCTACAACCCCAGCAGGCCGATGACCTGGCCCTGGATGTCCATGTGGACGTAGCGGAAATTAGCGGCTCTGAAACCTTCCTACATGTACGCCACGAACGCTTCCCCTTAGTGCTGCACTTAGCGGGCATTCAACAGTTTAGTGTTAATGAACCCCTGAAAGTGTACTTCCCCATTCATCAACTTTACGCCTTCGACAAACAGGGTCACACGGTACATATTCCTGCGCGTCAGGGAGGAGCTGCCCATGGCTGAGATCACACTAAAAGGCTTGGCGCACTCCTACGAAAAAACGCCCCAAGGTGCGGCGGATTACGCCATCCGACAGATGGATCACGTATGGCACCAGGGCGGCGCCTATGCCCTATTGGGCCCATCAGGGTGCGGTAAATCGACCCTACTGAACATTATTTCGGGCCTGCTTGAACCTTCAGAGGGCGACGTACTTTTCGACGGCCAGCGGGTCAATGAACTGCCCCCTGAAGAGCGCAATATTGCCCAGGTGTTCCAGTTTCCGGTGATCTACGACACCATGACGGTGTTCGATAATCTTGCCTTTCCCCTGCGCAACATGAATACCCCCGAGTACCGGGTGAAACCCAAGGTGCTCGAAGTCGCCGATATTCTTGAGCTGACCCCTTTGCTGGATCGTAAAGCCAAAAACCTGACCGCCGACGAGAAGCAGAAGGTTTCCATGGGCCGTGGGCTGGTGCGCGATGACGTAACGGCGATTCTGTTTGATGAGCCGCTCACCGTTATCGACCCGCAGCTAAAGTGGAAACTGCGCCGCAAACTCAAGGAGATTCACGAGCGCTTCAATATCACCATGATCTACGTGACCCACGATCAGCTCGAGGCCTCTACTTTCGCGGATAAAATTGCCGTGATGTATGAGGGCCAGGTGGTGCAATTCGGCACCCCACGTGAGCTGTTCGAGCGCCCTGCGCATACCTTTGTGGGTTACTTTATTGGCAGCCCGGGCATGAATTTTATGGCCGTGGAATATCGCGACGATCAGGTAATGTTCGGCACACAGCCACTGCCGGTTAGCGAGCAGATGAAACACGCAGTCGCCAACGCTAACTCTAACAACATTAAGCTGGGCATACGCCCCGAGTTTATCGCCATTTCCTCAAGCGAAGTGACCAATAGCGTGCCGATTCAGGTGACCAGCGTGCAAGATCTGGGCACCTACTCCCTGCTGACCTTCAAACTCAACGAACAAACGTTTAAGGCACGCCTACCTGAAGGCCATCCGCCGGTCAGTGAAGCGGCGTTTGCGCACTTCGACGAGGCGCACGTTGCGCTGTATATCGATGAATACCTGGTGGAGGCTGGCCATGAATAACAAAGTACCCAATAACAGAGCCTGGCTACTGGTGCTCCCCATGCTGGTATTGGTGGCGTTCTCGGCCATCATTCCACTCATGACCGTGGTCAACTACTCGGTACAGGACGTGCTTGGCCCCAATGCGAGCTTTTTTACTGGCACCGAGTGGTTTAAAAGCATACTCAACGACGACGCGCTACAGGCAGCGTTTCTGCGCCAAATTTCGTTCTCGCTGATTATTCTCGCCATTCAGATTCCACTTGGGATTGGCATCGCACTCATTATGCCCAAACGCGGTTGGCAAGCCTCGGCGGTGCTAATCCTGATTACTCTTCCGTTGCTGATTCCCTGGAACGTAGTGGGCAGTATCTGGCAAATCTTTACCCGTGGCGATATCGGCCTAATGGGCTGGGGGCTTCGCGAACTGGGCATCGAATACAACATTACCCGCAATGCCGGCGACGCCTGGGTAACCATCATTTTAATGGACGTGTGGCACTGGACGCCGCTGGTGGCCATGCTGTGCTATAGCGGTCTCCGCTCGATTCCTGAAGCCTACTACCAGGCTGCACGTATTGACCGTGCCTCTAAGTGGGCGGTGTTCCGCTACATTCAGCTCCCCAAGCTAACCAACGTGCTGGTCATCGCCGTGCTGCTGCGCTTTATGCACTCTTTTATGATCTATGCCGAACCCTTTGTACTGACGGGCGGCGGGCCGGGCAGCGCCACCACTTTCTTAAGTCAATCGCTAACCACTATGGCTGTCGGCCAACAGGATTTAGGCCCTTCTGCAGCTTTCTCGCTGATCTACTTCCTGGTCATTCTGCTGGTGAGCTGGGTGTTCTACACCACCATTATGAATATGCAGAAAGACAAACCGCCGCACGGAGGTGCCTAACATGAGCTATCAACTCGAAAACACTCAGCGCGGTGAAAAGTACAACACCATTTTTAGCAAGGTTTCACCGGCCAAGCGGCGTAACCGTACTGCCCGTGCGCACTGGCGTTCACGTCTCCTGCTTGGTCTTTATCTCGCGCTAATGATTCTGCCCATTTACTGGCTGATCAATATGTCGCTCCAGACCAATAGCGAAATTCTGGGATCCATGACGATGTGGCCCCAGAACCTCACCTTTGACAACTATATCGGCATTTTCACCAACTCAAGCTGGTACATGGGTTACGTCAATTCGATAATCTATGTGGCGATGAACATGCTGATTACCATCTGCGTGGCGCTACCGGCCGCTTACGCCTTCAGCCGCTACACCTTTATTGGCGACAAGCATCTGTTTTTCTGGCTACTGACCAACCTAATGGCCCCGCCTGCAGTATTTCTGCTGCCTTACTTCCAGCTCTACTACTCGGTTGGCCTGTTCGATACCCACATCGCCGTCGCGCTGGCTCACTGCCTGTTCAATATCCCCCTCGCTATCTGGATTTTGGAAGGCTTTATGAGCAGCGTGCCTAAGGAGATCGACGAAACCGCCTACATCGACGGCTATAGCTTTCCGCGCTTCTTCGTCAAGATTTTTATCCCCATGATCCGCTCAGGCATTGGCGTCACACTGTTCTTCCTGTTCATGTTCTCCTGGGTAGAGCTGTTGCTGGCCCGCACGTTGACAGCCACTGATGCCCAGCCCATTGGCATGATCATGACACGCACATCGACTGCTTCGGGGATTGACTGGGGCACCCTGGCCGCTGCAGGGGTGCTCACCATTATCCCCGGCATTCTGGTGGTCTACTTCGTTCGTAACCATATCGCCAAGGGCTTTGCCCTGGGCCGTACCTGAGGAGATCTCGCTATGTCTTGGATGGTATGGACTGTGCCCACCGCCATATTCTTTTCATCAATTGCGGCCATGCTGGCAGGCATGACGATATGGGAGATTATGTCGCCCACTATTGAGCGCAAAGGGTTTCTACCCATTGCCACCACTCGCGGGGATCGGCTGTTTATCGGTCTGCTCTCCGCCGCCTTTATCCATTTGGGCGTGATCGGCTTTACGTCACTCTCCATTTGGATAGCACTAGCGGTATCAGCCCTATGGCTGCTGGTTTTAATGCGCTGGGGATAGCCCTTGAGACTAGCTCTTGAGACTAGCCCTTGGGAAATGCCATCAGCGTTTAATCGGTATCAAGGACGGCCAAGCCATCAAGGAAGAACACAACAAAACGAGGTCAATATGCAAAAGCACTACAACAAGTCCAGACTGACTAAGTTCAAGCTGACAACCCTCGCCGCCGGCTTGTTACTGGCATCGGGTACACTGTCAGCACAGGAACAGGACGCCCGCGCCATTGCTGAACGCTTGGTCGACGAGCACTTTCAGAACTCGACACTAAGTCGTGAAGAGCAGATCGAAGAGCTGTTATGGTTTGCCAAGGCAGCAGAACCTTTTCGCGGTATGGACATCCAGACCGTCGCCGAAGGTTTAACCACTCACGTCTATGAAAGTGAAGTGCTCGCGGAAGCCTTCAGCGAGCTGACCGGCATTAACCTGACCCACAACATCATCGGTGAAGGTGATGTGGTGGACACCATGCAGAACCAGATGCAGTCGGGCAACAGCATCTACGACGGTTTCGTCAATGACACCGACGCTATCGGCACGCATATTCGTTATGGCACCACCATCAACCTGTCGGAAGCCATGGAGAACGAGTGGGCGGACTATACGTTGCCCACACTGGATTTAGACGACTTCATTGGGCTGCAGTACGGCACCGGGCCTGATGGCAGCCTCTATCAACTACCTACCCAGCAATTCGCGAACCTTTACTGGTTCCGCTATGACTGGTTCCAGCGTGAAGACCTTCAGGAACAATTCCGCGATATTTACGGCTATGACTTAGGCGTGCCCACCAACTGGACAGCTTATCAAGACATTGCCGAGTTCTTCACCGAGCACGTGGGTGAAATAGACGGAACCAAGGTATATGGCCATATGGATTACGGCCGCCGTGATCCGTCACTGGGCTGGCGTTTCCACGACTCCTGGCTCTCCATGGCAGGCATGGGCAGCCCTGGCGTTCCTTCCGGCAACCCAGTAGATGACTGGGGTATTCGCGTTAATGAAGATAGCCAGCCAGTTGGTGCAAGTGTTAGTCGCGGTGGTGCAACTAACTCACCGGCCTCGGTGTTTGCCATGCAAAAAGCCGTCGATTGGCTACGTGACTTCGCCCCACCCGAAGCGCAGGGGATGACCTTTGGTGAAGCGGGCCCAGTACCTGCGCAGGGGCACATCGCCCAGCAGATTTTCTGGTATACCGCCTTTACTGCCGACATGACCGATCCTGCGGTCGCGGTGACTGATGATGAGGGCAACCCGCTTTGGCGCATGGCACCTTCGCCTACTGGCCCGTACTGGGAAGAAGGCATGAAGGTGGGTTATCAGGATGTGGGCGCATGGACGTTCTTCGATTCAACGCCAGAAGATCGTCGCACCGCGGCGTGGCTGTTCGGCCAGTTCACCGTGTCTAAAACGGTGTCGCTGGAAAAACTCATGCACGGTCTAACGCCGATTCGTGAATCCGACATCTTCTCTGAGCAGATGACCGAGATGGCGCCCAAGCTGGGTGGCCTGGTGGAGTTCTACCGCAGCCCCAACGAGTCGAACTGGACGCCTACCGGTACCAACGTGCCTGATTACCCGCGTATGGCTCCGCTGTGGTGGCAAAACCTGGCACCCGTCATGAGTGGTGAAGTCACGCCTCAGGAAGGTCTCGATAAACTGGCGGCGGATATGGACAGCACGATGAACCGCCTGGCTCGGGCCAACGTCTTCGACAGCTATGCGCCCGTGCTCAACGAAGAGCAGGATCCGCAATACTGGTTGGATCAAGAAGGCTCACCCAAACCCAAGCTAGATAATGAAATGCCCCAAGGCACCACCGTTCCTTATGACGAAATGATGGAAGCCTGGATGGCAGCCGGTACGCGCCAAGAGTAACCACGCGTAACGCTTGCAGGGTGGGCAGCCGCCCGCCCTGCAAGGGTTTCATTGGCGGCAGGCCATAGCACAAGAGAAAACACCCACTGCAATAGGGCTATTTATTTGTTAATTGGATCCGCTATGAAACTGCGAAATCGAAATATCGAAAAATTACCTACCGAGACCTTTGATGCCCTGATTATCGGGGGCGGCATTAATGGCGCGGCCACTGCGGCGGCGCTGGCGGGTAAAGGAGCCAAAGTCGCGTTGATTGATCGCGGCGACTTCGCTGGCAGCACCAGCATGCACTCCTCCAACTTAGTATGGGGAGGCATTAAGTACATGGAAAGCAAGGATTTTGCGCTGGTTCGCAAACTGTGCAAAAGCCGCAATCACTTAATAAAGAGTTACCCCTCCACCGTGCAGGAGATTCGTTTCCTGACCACTATTTCGAAAGGTTTCCGCCACTCACCACGCTACCTGTGGGCGGGCACCTGGCTTTACTGGCTGATGGGCAACGGCTTTACCAAACTGCCGCGCCTGCTCTCGCCGAACAAGATTAAGCAGCAAGAGCCCATTATTGATGTTGAGGGCGCTGTAGGAGGCTTCGAATACTCCGACGCCTACCTCCACGACAACGACGCACGGTTTGTTTTCAACTTTGTGCGCCATGCGCTTAACTACGGGGCAATTGCCGCCAACTACGTAGAGTCCCTCGGCGCTGAGCGTGACGGCGACCTATGGGTGACCAAAGCACGCAACGTGATGGATGGCAACACCTTCGACATCCGTGCCAAAGTGCTGATCAACGCCGCAGGCCCCTGGGTAGATCAGCATAACGAGCTGACCGGTCAGAAAACCACCCATCATCACCTCTACTCCAAGGGCATTCACCTCATCGTTCCGCAGCTAACCGACTCTCAGCGGGTGCTGGCATTTTTTGCCGACGATGGCAGGCTGTTTTTTGTCATACCCATGGGTAATCGCACCTGTATCGGCACTACCGATACCCATATGGAGCACCCTGAGGTAGACGTTACCGCTGACGATATCGCCTTCGTGCTGGAAAATATCAATAAGCGACTCACTTTAGATAAACCGCTCACCCAGGACGACATTATCTCAACGCGCTGCGGCGTACGACCGTTAGCCATCAAAGACAATCAGGGCAATGATCGCGATTTTTTACAGCTCTCTCGCAAACACGTAGTCGATACCAATGCTGAGAGTTCCCATATCAGCATCTTTGGCGGCAAGCTTACCGATTGTTTGAACGTGGGCGATGAAATTGCCGAAGAGATGAGCCGCCTGGGCGTTTCCCTGTCAGACCCAGACTTTCAGTGGTATGGGGAACCGCCGAAACCCGTGAAACAGCAGTTTATGGATCAAGCAAAGCGTATGAACCTGGATGCCATGACCGCCTCTACGTCATCGGAGTTGCTCTCTACTCGGTTGTGGCGGCGCTATGCCGACCAGGCTATCCAGATGCTTGAGAAAATTCGTCAGGATCCCGCTCAGGGCGAAATTTTAATTGAAGGCACTGAGTACATTCGCTGTGAGATCGAGCATGCCCGCGACCATGAGATGATCACCCAGCTTGAGGATTTCCTGCGCCGTCGTGCCAAAGTCTCTCTAGTGGTACCTCACGAGCAACTGCGCCAATCCACAGGCTTAAAAGAGGCGTGCCGCGTGCTATTTGGCGACGACGCTGACGAGCGTTTTAACCACTATTTTGAGCAGAACCGCGATACTGCGCTGCCGCCTACTTCTTCATCTGTGGTTTAACATATTCAGAGATTAAACAAAAAAGCCCCCTCATCTAAATGAGGGGGCTTTAGCGTGGTTAAATCAAAATAGTAATTAAACGTCGGCTACTAATCCTTATCTAGCTAGAGCGCACACGCGAAACGGCATCCAACCATCCCTGATAGAGCTCCTCGCGGGTGGACTCCTCCATCTCAGGCAGAAAGCTCTTCTCGCAGCGCCACAGCTGCTCGATCTCTTCCAGAGTTTGATACCAGCCTAGACGCAGCCCAGCCAAGTAAGCCGCTCCCAGGGCGGTAGTTTCCAGAATGGTGGGACGATCTACCTGGACACCCAGCATATCGGCAAGAAACTGCATCACCCAGCTGTTCTTTACCATGCCGCCGTCGACGCGAAGAGTGCCCGGAGGGGCCTCCATGTCGTCGTTCATACAGTGCTGCAAATCGCGGGTTTGATAGCACACCGCCTGCAAGCCAGCGGCGACTATTTCGGCGATGCCCGTATCGCGGGTTAACCCAAAAATAGCGCCACGCGCTTTGGGATCCCAGTGTGGAGCGCCCAAGCCGGTAAAGGCGGGTACCAGATAAACGCTGTGGCCGCTGCGGGTCTCCTGGGCCAAGGCTTCAGTCTCTGATGCGTCGGCAAACAGGTTCAAGCCGTCACGCAACCACTGCACCGTTGCCCCCGCCACGAAAATACTGCCCTCCATGGCGTAGGTTGGCTTGCCGTTAAGCCGGTAGCCAATGGTGGTCAATAGACGATTGCGCGACAGCGACGGCGTTTCTCCGGTATTCACAATCATAAAACAGCCGGTGCCGTAGGTGCTTTTACCCATTCCCGGTTGAAAGCACGCCTGCCCCACCAGCGCCGCCTGTTGATCCCCTGCTACCCCAGCAATCGGCAGTGAGGCGCCCAGCCAGTGCGCTTCGGTGGTGCCAAAATCATCGCTAGAGTCTTTTACTTCGGGCAATAAATTGGCGGGAATATTAAACAGCGTCAGCAGCTCTTCATCCCACTCCTGGGTATGGATATTAAACAGCGCCGTGCGTGAAGCATTGGTGGCATCGGTCACATGCTGCTGGCCACCGGTAAGCCGCCAGATTAAGAAACTATCTACCGTTCCAAACGCCAGCTCACCCTGCTCAGCGCGCTCCCGAGCGCCCTCAACGTTATCCAGTATCCAACCAAGCTTGGTGGCTGAAAAGTAGGGGTCAATCAACAGGCCTGTTTTAGCTTGGACGACATCGGTGTGCCCTTTATCGCGCAGCGACTGACACAGATCCGAGGTGCGGCGATCCTGCCAAACGATGGCGTTATAGAGTGGTTTGCCCGTTTTCCGATCCCACAGAATAGTGGTTTCCCGCTGATTGGTAATACCGATACCATCGATTTGGTCAGCGGAGATATCAGCGTTGCGCATTACGTCCCGGCAGGTGGCCACGACTGTTTCCCAAATGTCTTCAGGGTTGTGCTCAATCCAGCCGTCGTGGGGAAAGTGCTGAGCGAATTCTTGCTGGGCAACAGCGGCCACCTGCCCTTGGCGGTCAAACAGAATGGCGCGGGAGCTGGTGGTACCTTGATCAATGGCGAGTATAAAAGAGGACATATCGAGTTCGCTTTGTTGTATTGTCTTTCGATTTTGTATATTTACTTTCGTTTTATTATCATCCAAGGCTACTCTAGCCGCCCAAAATGCTCAAGGCTGAAACTACCTCATTATGCAATGTAGAGCGCCACATCGTGTTGCGTCAGCAAACGCTGAATCGCTTCTGGGGGTTTGCGATCCGTAAATAGCGCATCCAGCTGTTCCAGATTACCTTGCCGTACGACCGGATTACGATGAAACTTAGAGTAGTCCGCCGCCAAATAGATGCGCCGCGAATTGGCGATAATCGCCTGAGCAACGCGCACTTCCTGATAGTCAAATTCCAGCAGTGAGCCATCTTCATCGATACCACTGATGCCGATAATGCCGTAGTCCACTTTGAACTGATTGATGAAGTCGATAGTGGCTTCACCGATGATGCCGCCGTCCCTGGAGCGCACCTGACCACCCGCGATAATGACGGTAAAATCCTCTTTATGCTGCAGTATGGCGGCCACGTTAAGATTATTGGTAATGATCTCAAGGCCCTGGTGCTCTAATAACGCTTGAGCAATCACTTCGTTGCTGGTGCCGATATTAATAAACAGTGAGGAGTGGTTAGGGATGTGTTGGGCTAGACAGCGCGCAATGCGCTCCTTCTCTTCCAGATGGAGCGTCTTGCGCGTGCTGTAGGCGGTATTCACCGTACTCGACTCTATTCCCACCCCGCCATGCACCCGCCGAACCCGACCTTCATCCGCCAGGGTGTTCAAATCACGACGGATGGTTTGTGGCGTCACGGCAAAATGATCGGTGAGCTGCTCGATACTCATATAGCCGTGCTGACGAACCAGCTCGACAATGGCATCCTGACGAAATTGTTGATTCATAAGCCCGGCCTGTTCGATTTTTATTGATATCTGAACATAATTTAGCAAAATTTTCGAAATCTAATAGCACTCTTCAAACAATTCGGCAGGTGCCAAACCGACAGACCGAGCGTTTATTTCACATCATAGCGGCCACACCAAAAGAATCATGGGCATGGCCACAATCAGTACCACCAGTGAAAGCGGCAGGCCCAGTTTCCAATAGTCGCCAAAGCGGTAGCCGCCAGGCCCTAACACCAGCGTATTGGATTGGTGACCAATAGGGGTTAAAAACGCACAGGAAGCGCTGACAGCCACCACCATCAAGAACGGGTCGAGAGACACATCAAAGCCATTGGCTAAGCTCACCGCAATCGGTGCCATCAGCAGTGCAGCCGCCGCATTGTTGACCACGTTGGATAGCAGCATAGAGAGTAAAAACAGACCCACCATAGTGACGACCACCGGCCAATCGCTGCCAAAGCTGAGCAGCGCGTTAGCAATCAAATCCGCACCACCGCTGGTTTCTAATGCTTCACCCACGGGTATCATCGCCGCTAGCAGCACGATCACCGGGCCATCAATCGCTTGATACCCTTCGCGTAACGGTAACACGCCAATCAGCAGCGAAATCAGTGCTGCAGTGCTCATGGCCACTGCGGCCGGAAGTAGGTCAAACAGCATGGCCATAATCGCCAAAGCAAAAATGGCAATCGACACGGCAAGCTTGCGCGGCTGCCCCAGGTGCAACTCGCGGCTAGCCAGGGGTAGGCAGCCCAGCGAGGCCAAGCTGTCAGAGATTTCATTTTCACTGCCCTGCAACAGCAAAACGTCGCCGTTCTTAAAGCGGATATCCCGTAGCCGCTGCTTCAAGCGCCCGCCATCCCGGGCGACGGCCACCAAGTGCAGCCCAAATTGGTGGTTTAAACGTAGCTCTCGCACGCTGCGGTTAATCATCATAGAGTCATTGCGCACCACGGCCTCGATCAACTGCAGGCCTTCGGTATCCACGCGTTGTTGATCCTGGGCAGCGTCTTTGTTTTTAGCCTTATCTGCCTCTTTGTTACTGGCTGGATGCTCAGCGTCTTCCACTTCTGAATCTGCTTCGGCCTCTTCATCCAGCTCAGCAATCGCGCTAAGCCCCACTTTGTCTTCCAGCATTTGGAGTTCATCAGGCCCTGCTTCTAATAGCAGAATATCCCCCTCTTCCAAGGCGCCGTGGAAGTTATACCCCGCCCGGCGGTTGTCATCGCGCACCACTGCTAACACGGGAATGGTTTCGTCCAGCTCGTCGCGCAGCTGCTGTAGCGTTAGGCCTTTAGCTTTCGACTCTTCGCCTACTTTCAATTCGACTAAATAGTTGGCGGTATCGAACATTTCATCCGTAGAGGCCTGGCCGCTACGCTTGGGCGTCAAGCGCCAGCCCACCAGAACAATAAAGGCCAGACCCGCCAGCGCAACCAAGATGCCGACAGGCGAGAAGCTAAACATACTAAATGCTTCGTCCGTCACCTCTCGGCGATAACTGGAAATAATGATATTGGGTGGGGTGCCAATTAACGTTGTCAGGCCGCCGAGTAAAGAGCCGAACGCCAGCGGCATAAGCAGTAAGGAAGGCGAGGTGTTGTGTTCGCGGGCAAGCCGCATAGCTACCGGTAGTAGCAGTGCCAGGGCGCCCACGTTATTCATAATGCCCGACAACAAAACAATTGTACCCACCAGCACCAGGAGTTGGAGCAACAGGTTCTCCCCCACCTTGAGCACTTGATTGGCAATAATATCCACCACGCCCGAGCGCTCAAACCCTCGGCTAAGCACCAATACAGCGGCTACGGTAATCACCGCCGGGTGGCCAAAACCGGCAAAAGCGCTTTCGGCCGGCACAAGCCCCAGCATGACCGAACCCAGCAACGCCGCCAGCGCCACTAAGTCATAGCGAAAGCGGCCCCAGATAAACGCAGCGAGCGTTAGCCCAAGTACGATAAACACCAGTGTGCTAGGTGTAAGCGTTAACCCGCCAAGATCCAATGCTTCAATATTAACGTTTTCAATACCGGAGCCCTCAGCGCTTGAGCCCTCAACACTTATGTCCTCAGCCGACATCCTTTTCCCACTCCCTTGCAGGCATTTGAAAGTTCACCACGCGATCGATGCACGCCACGCTCTAACATGGCTATTTCTTCTGCACATTAGACGTTTACTATACAGAGGTATAGACCCTGCATATACCAAGCCTATAAACACTTAGCCAAAAGGTAAAAAAGCTCGGCAAAGCCGAGCTTCATAGCGATAGTGTAATGAAGGGTAAAACGGGCTAATAAAAGCGCTTACTTTTGTAATCAACAATACTGCGAGCATCAACTATCTTATAGCGATCCGTGCAGACTTCGAGGTACAGGGCACTTCCTGGCCTAGTGTAGATTCAGTAGGGGGAGCATCGTATCATAAGGCGGTCTGTCGGTTCCGTTTCACGATTTCTGATACGGTATTTTGGAAATGCTGAGATCGCAGGCAATCCATCGGTATGACTTGCCTTCGGCAACGGCCTAGATCACCTTAGGTACGAGTTTATCTGATTTCGGGCGTTGATCCGGTTACCGCCCGAGTTTCTTTCCTCGCGCCCGCACAGCGGCAAGGCCGGATTTTACGCGCACGTTGAGCAGGCCGCGTTCAAACTGGGCGATGCGAGCATGGTGGCCATCATACGGCCGTGCGGGCTGCCCAACTCGAAGCTCGGCCCAGCTGGATCGAGCGTGCATATTTGAGCGTTATGAAGAAAAACCAGGGAACTTGGAAAGCAGCTTACGCTCGCTTCAACTGACCGAAAAATCAGAGCACGAACCCATCATGAAAGAGGCCTTTCTCGCCAAGTCAGTAGTCGCCGAGGTAAAGACAGTATGCGCTGACGCTATGCAGACGTTCGGTGTTGTCTGGTTTTCAAACCTGGCTGCCCTGGTCATGAGTCGTATGAATTCCGGCCAAGAGAGCCCCGTTCCAGTTGTCAGCACGGGCGCAAAACAATCGAGAGCCCTATGTAGCCTTCACAACTCTTTTCTTCACGTTGGGTTCTATTCGAGCATTGAGATACCCGAATACGGCCTCTTTGGCCTCATCAAAATATTGCGGCCGGATTTCGCCGTATAGAGAAATACTCCGCGACAGGGCGGCGTCAAAGACATTCACCGAAATCGCCAGAGGCTCACGCATTCCACGGAGGTCGGTGACGATGAATCTGCTTTCCAGTTCCTCACAGAACCATTCGGCGAACCGGGTCAGACGGGAGGCTGCGCCAAGCCGCACGATAATCGCAGCATCCATCCCCAAAAAGAGACGGGCGTTAACCGGATCGTCCCTGTAAAATTCACAAGTAGCTTTTGCAACAATCTCGTACATCTGCCACCAGTTGTCGAAATCCCTGCCGGCAAATTCTTTCTTCAGGTGTTCTATCATGTCCGATGCACGCTGTTCTGCCAACACCTCAAAAATCATCTCTGGTTTCGGAAAATACTGATAGACCGAAGATGCCGGTAGGTTAGCCCGCTCTGCAATCTTGTGAGCGGTTGCGCCGGTAGTGCCGGTCTCTGAAATGATCTGAACCGCCGCAGAAAGGATCTCACTGCGGCGCTTGATGCCTCGTTCCTGCACGGGTTTTCGCGTTTTTTGAGTTGACAAAATCTGTTCTTTTCTCTTGGCCATTGCTGTTGCTTGTAAGGTAATCCCCCCATTTTAAGAGGGCTTCAAGAATAGAGTTCAGGCCGCCATGGCCAGTTTCTGTTGAGGAGTAATGCCTCCGAGGGCCATGTTGGGTCGTTCGTTATTGTAAGTCCATAGCCTCTGCGTTGCATATTCCTGAACGTCCTCAAGGGAGTGGAACAGGTAGTGAACCAGCCAGTCGTAGCGCACAGTTCGATTGTAGCGCTCGATATACTCACCTGCTGCGGGTTGCCGGGCTGGATAAAGACCAAGGTAATACCCTGTTGCTCAGCCCGGGCAGCACTGATGTATTCTGAACCGTTGTCACAGCGAATCTGGGCAGGTTTTCCACGCTACTCGATGATCTGATCCAGTGCTCGCATTACCCGCTCAGAGGGTAAAGACAGATCCACTCAATGCCCAGGCCTTCCCGGTTGTAATCATCGATCACATTGAATAGCCGGTAACTACGTCCAGCTTCTAGCTGTTCAGGCTTGAAATCCATGGTCAAACTGGCGTTGATGACCTTGGGCACTACCAGCGGCTCGGGCTTTTCACGTACCAGCCGCTTGCGGGGCTTGCATGTTCAGCTCCAGCTCCCGATAAATTCGGTAAACGCGTTTGTAGTTCCAGGGATAGCCCCTCACGTTGCGCAGATACAGAAACATAGGCCAAAGCCCCAGTTGCGCTGGTGATGGGTCAATCGCACCAGCAGGTCGGCAATCTCGGCGTTTTCAGAGTTGAGCTTGCCTAGGTAGCGATAGCAGGACTCGCTGACGCTGAAGGTGACGCAAGCCAGGCGAATGCTACAACGGACATGCGCTACCGCTTTTTGCGCCATCTCACGGCGGAGAGATGGCTTTACCACTTTCCCTCAAGGGCTTCCTTACGCAGTTCGGACTTGAGACGCTCTTCGGCGTACATTTTTTTCAAACGCCGATTTTCATCCTCAAGCTCTTTCATACGCTTGATCATAGAGGTATCTATGCCGCCGAATTTGGCTCGCCACTTATAAAGACTAGCACTGCTCATGCCGTGTTCATGGCAGAGCTCAGGCACCGGCACTCCGCTCTTGGCTTGCTTCAGGATGGCCATGATTTGGCTATGGGAAAAGCGTGATTTTTTCATGCAGAACCTACCTGCGTTTAGCTTACGGAAAATTCTACTTTTGAGCACCCTGGTTTTTCGGGTGGATTACCGTGTGCGTCCCGTGACTGTCGAACCCTGCCCCCTGCGGACAAAGTACACAACATGTTTCCTGTAAACAGTGCTGTGGTTTCTTCTGCGCCGCAGTCTCGGCGTCGCGCCCGCGACCGCGCCCCGGAAAAGCGACCGAATAAAGTGAAATTGCTTCCCATCTCGCTCGCGCAGTACCCGCAAAGTATCCCTTGACAGAATCTTTATATGACAATTATCATCTTTTTAACAACAAAAGTCGCTTTTGGCTGCCAAAATGAGGATGAACTGTGAAAAAGATACTGGTCGTTCAGAACGATCTATACGCGCCGAGTGGTCACTTCGGGGCTTCTCTGGAAAAGGCCGGGGCAGAGCTTGAGACGCTGCTAGTCTATGAAGGGCAAACGTTCTCGCCAATCGACGCCAAGGGATACTACGGATTGGTTGTACTTGGCGGCAGGGCTAACGGGTTCGACGATGAGACCAACCCGTTCTTGCCCCACGTGCTCGAGATCATAGAGGAATTTCGCACGTCGCAGAAACCGATCTTCGGCATTTGCCTGGGCGCGCAGCTCCTGGCGCGATCAATGGGCACCGAGAACGAGTCCAATGACGGTTGGGAGATCGCGTTCACCGATTTGCAGTCGACGCAGGCCGCCAAGGACGACCCTGTCTTCTCGGTGGTTCCCGAGAGATCACGGTTCTACGAACTGCACGAGGATCGCTTTCAACTGCCGCAAGGCGCCGACTTACTGCTGACCGGGGACAATCTTACAAATCAGGCTTATCGCGTCGGCAAACACTGCTATGGCGTGCAGTTTCACCCGGAACTGACCGTGGAAGAAGTGAAGAATTTGGCAAAGGTGGTCGCCGATAGGGTCGACGAAAACGGTGAAATGATCAGCAAAAGGATGCTCAACTTCACCATCGAAGATTTTAAGCGTCAGTCTCAACTATGCACACAAATGGCCGAACGCTGGCTTAACTTATCTCCGTGATCTCAAGCCCAACAGGTCACTGCAGATGGCCAACAGGGATAATTTCTGTCGCAGGAATGAAACCTAAAACCCACCTGAAGATTGGGTTGTTCCGTCGAATAACCCATCCGAAATAATAATAAGGTCAGCGAGAAAATGGAAACGATCGTCAACACTATCAACGAGTATCTATGGTTATACGTTCTGACGTATGGCCTTCTGGCTGCAGGCCTGTACCTTACTTTCAAACTCGGGTTCATCCAGTTTCGACATGTCAGGGAGATGATCAGGACTATCTCCGCCTCGGGAGAGCGTGAAATCGGCAGTATCTCGCCATTTCAGGCACTGACAATCAGCCTAGCTTCGCGTGTTGGAACCGGGAACATCGTAGGGGTGGCCATTGCGCTTTTTTATGGAGGGCCGGGTGCCATATTCTGGATGTGGCTCGTCGCACTTCTGGGCATGGCCACGGCCTTTTCGGAAAGCACGCTGGCGCAGTTGTACAAGGCCCGTACTGAAGACGGCAGCATTCGCGGAGGCCCCGAGTTCTATATCGCCAGAGGTTTGAAACTCCCCTGGCTCGGCACTGTGTTCGCGGTTCTTTTTGCCATCGCCGGGCTGGTTTTTGCTTCCGTTCAGTCTAACTCTATCGCCGGAGCCATGAATGGAGCCTTTAATTTCCCCACCTGGATGACCGGGGCTGTGGTGAGCCTTTTGATCGGTGTGGTGATCCATGGCGGTATTTCCAGAATTGCCTCTGTCGCCGAAGTCATCGTGCCGTTCATGGCCGCCGCATATGTTTTTATTGCACTGGTTGTCATGGCGATCAACATCACCGAGGTACCGGACGTCATCGGTACGATCTTCGCCAGCGCTTTTGGCTGGCAGGAAGCCGCAGGCGGTGCCGCGGGCGGTGTTTTCGCGGCAATGCTGAATGGCGTACAACGCGGTTTGTTTTCCAACGAAGCGGGTATGGGCACCGTGCCGCATATCGCTGCATCGGCCACGCCGAACCCGCACCACCCAGTTGCGCAGGGGTTCGTTCAAGCGCTAAGCGTCTTCATCGACACCATCGTGATCTGCACAGCGACCGCGATCTTGATCCTGACGTCCGGTGTGATGGGCTCCGATTCCACTCTCAAAGGGATCGAGTTAACCCAAGCCGCTCTCAGCGCGCATATTGGCGGTGCCGGAAGCTATTTCCTTGCCATTGCCGTACTGTTCTTCGCGTTCACTACTATTATGGGGATATACTCTTTTACTGAAAACGCAATCTCGATCGTTTTCGGCAGCAACGCAGTGGTGCAGACAATGCTGAAAGCAGTGTTGCTGGCGGCAACGTTCTGGGGATCCCTCCAGACGGTTACCCTGGTGTTCAACATGGCGGACGCGATCATGGGAATACTTGCAACAATCAACCTGGTTGTCATCCTGTTGCTTTCGGGCACCGTCAGGAAACTCACCACCGATTACATCGCACAACGGCGAACCGGTGAGCCGGAATTTGATATTGCCAGCTTCCCGGAACTTCAGGATCGTGTTGAACCGGGCATCTGGAGCAAGGAGGCGGCATCAACGTCTGAGGCTGCCAAACCTGCCGCAAAGCACGCCAAATAACAAAACAACCGCTCTCCCCCGTCGGCGGAGAGCGAACCCCATTCTTGCACGATGAGCATCGCGTTCGAACTGAGTGAAGCCTGCGAGCATGGTGGTCATCATTAGACCGTGCGAACGGTCCAACTCGAAAGTCATTGAAAATAGCGTGCTCAAGATTGACCGGCTAAGTTCAGCGGTGCCAAAGGAAGCTGTCGAATTGGTGCTCGACCTCTATGGCCGTCTGCCTGCCGCTCGCATTACCTACCTTTTACAGGAAGTCGATGACGAAACCGGCTTCACGGACGCCTTCACACAACTGCGCACCGGCTCGCTCTGCAAGGATAGCGTAGGATTGCTGAATGTATTGCTGGCCGAGGGGTTGAACCTCGGCCTGAGCAAGATGGCCGAGGCAACCAACACACATAACTTCTTCCAACTCTCGCGCTTGTCCGGTTGGCACGTGGAAAGCGACGCGATCAAACGCGCCCTAGCCATGATGGTCAAAGCCCAATCAGACCTGCCCATGGCCCAGCTCTGAGGAGGCGGCATTACGGCCTCTAGCGATGACCAGTTCTTCCCGGCGGCGGGAATGGACTACACACCTGAACTCCTGGCGCATATCTCGCCACTCGGATGGGCTCATATCTTGCTCACAGGCGAATACAGGTGGAAAAACCAAGCCCGGAGGGCCTTATGATACGATCCTGCCCCTACCGGAATCTCCCCCTAGCCTGATGAAAGCCACCGCTTTAGGTTGAACTCTGCTCCTCCTCTCAAAGCTCTATCGTCGGCTAAAGTGAACTCGCTACGGTAAAAGAATAGTAGACCCGGTGGTTTTGCGGCTTTGTAGCGCGTCTTGTGCTTTGCCCGCTTCGGCAAGTGGGTAGCGGTTGGCGATATCGATCTTGACCTTACCGCTTTCAATCATGGCGAAAAACTCTTCGCACATCTTCTCAAAACGCTCGCGGGTGTCGGCGTAGCCATTGAGGCTGGGACGGGTAACGTAAAGCGCGCCCTTCTGGTTAAGGATACCGATATTGACGCCCTCCACCGGGCCAGAGGCGTTGCCAAAGCTGACCATCAGCCCACGGGGCTTTAGGCAATCCAGTGACATTTCCCAGGTGTCTTTACCCACCGAGTCGTACACCACATCGCACATGTCGCCGTTGGTAAGCTCGCGTACGCGATCCACCACGTTCTCTTCGCTGTAATTAATCGTCGCCCAGGCGCCGTTGGCCATGGCTAGATCCGCTTTTTCCTGAGAACTGACTGTGCCGATCAGCTTAACGCCTAACGACTTCGCCCACTGGCAGGCAATCGAACCTACCCCGCCCGCTGCGGCGTGAAACAGAATGGTTTCGCCACCTTGTAGTTCATAGGTTTGGCGCAGCAGATACTGCACGGTAAGGCCTTTGAGCATACTCGCCGCTGCGGTTTCGAAATCAACGAAGTCGGGGAGTTTGACCACTTTAGCCGCTGGCAGCACATGCAGCTCTGCATAGGCGCCCAACGGGCCTTGGGCATAGGCCACGCGATCGCCAACGTTAAGATGTGTGACCCCTTCGCCAACCGCATCGACCACACCTGCACCTTCGGTGCCTAGGCCAGAAGGCATGGAAGGGGCTGGATAGAGCCCGGTACGAAAATAGATGTCGATAAAATTAAGGCCAACGGCTTTATTGGCAACACGCACTTCACCCTGACCAGGTTCAGCAGGGGTAACGTCGACCAGTTCAAGTACCTCAGAACCGCCGGTGCGGGCAAACTGAATACGCTGAGACATTAGGACTCCTTCTTGTGTAATTTGCTAATTATTCGGTTGAGACGCCATCTCTGAATAATGCTAAGCATGGCAACAGGTGCTGCTATACAAGCGCGTCGCGGCGTTTAAATCAAGCTAGCACGCTAGCGTATTTTTACCCATTAGAACGCAAGGCAATGCAATCCTGCTGTCATGCGCCCATGCTAGTATTAGCGCTTCTTTATCGTCTAAGGCTTAGAGATTTGTCATGACGCATCCCGCTATTCAACTCCCTGCGCTGATTGCTCACCGCGGCTACTCCGCCGCTGCCCCTGAAAACACCCTAGCTGCGGTGCACGCCGCTCATGAAGCGGGAGCCACATGGGTAGAGCTGGATGTGCAGCTACTGGGTGATGGCACCCCAGTGATCTGGCACGACGGCGATGTAGCGCGCTGCTCAAACGGACGGGGCGGACTCGCCTCCATGAGCTGGGCCAAGGCGCAAACCCTGGATGCCGGGGGGTGGTTTGACGATCGTTTTGCAGGTGAGAAGATGCCTAGCCTCAGCGAAATGTTGGCACTGCTTAACGAGCTGGAAATGGGCGTCAATATGGAAATCAAGGTCAATAAAGGCCACGACCCCATCGCGCTGGTGGAACGCGCGCTACCGGAGATGCTCGACACTCTCCCCCCCGAGCGCTTGATAATCTCCTCCTTCAATGCCGCTGCTCTTGTCCACTGCCGTCAATTTGCCGGCAAAGAGCGGCTTGCTCTGGGCGTACTGTTCGGAAGCGTGCCCAAAAGCTGGCGTGAGCAGTGCGAAGCCATTGAGGCTTTTAGCGTGCACCCCCACTGGCCGCGTTTGAAGCGCGCCCAAGCCGACGCTATACAGCGCGATGGCTATCAAATATTGTGCTATACCGCCAATGACCCCAGCGCTTTCCATAGCCGCTGGGAGTGGGGTATCGGCAGTGTCATCACCGATGAACCCGCCGCGTTCAAACGTTTTTTAGACAGCCATTGACCAGTAACGCGTGATACGTTCAAACACTGACAAGGAGTCCACCGTGAAGTACTTAGGAGCCCACGTGAGCGCCGCTGGCGGCGCAGACCAAGCCGTGCAGCGAGCGGTGGAAATTGGTGCGGATGCGTTTGCGCTATTCACCAAAAATCAGCGTCAATGGAAAGGTAAACCGCTCACCGATGAGGCCATTCAAGCCTTTCGCGACGCCTGCTCCGAGCATAATTTTGCCCCTGAACAGATTTTGCCCCACGACAGCTATCTGATTAACCTCGGCCACCCCGATCAGGAAGGCCTACGCAAATCCCGAGATGCCTTTCTGGACGAGATGCAGCGCTGCGAGCAGCTGGGACTGACGCTACTTAATTTCCACCCTGGCAGCCATTTGAACAAAATCAGTGAAAGCGACTGCTTAAAGCGTATTGCTGAATCCGTTAACGAAGCGCTAACGCATACCCAGGGCGTTACGGCGGTGATTGAAAATACCGCTGGCCAAGGCACTAACCTGGGCTGGCGCTTTGAACATTTGGCCGAAATCATTGCCCACGTGGACGACAAAACTCGCGTGGGAGTGTGCATTGACACCTGCCACGCCTTTGCGGCGGGCTATGATTTACGCACGACCGAGGCCACCCAATCAACGCTCGATGAGCTAGGCAGCGTTGTGGGCTTTGAGTATCTGCGTGGCATGCATTTAAACGATGCCAAAAGCAACCTTGCCAGCCGCGTGGATCGCCACCATAGCCTGGGCAAAGGCAACATCGGCCTGCCCGCCTTTACCGCTATCATGCAGGAACCACGGATAAACGCTATTCCCATGATCCTGGAGACTATCGAACCCGAGATATGGGCCGATGAAATAGCTTGGCTACGCGCTCAAGCCTCCTGAACAGTGGATACAAAGAGTCAGCCTACGATGCAGCGGTTTTTGCACGCCCGGTAATGCTTGCCTACGCTTAAACTCCTTTACCCAAGCCCCAGCCTACGTAAGGAGTGTGCAATGAGCGATACCGATCTCGGCAGTTTAGATGCCCAGACCCTAGCTCACTTGTTTGAAAGCCGAGAGGCCTCCCCGCTAGAAGCGACTCGTGCCGCTCTTGAGCGAATCGAGCGCTTCAACCCAGACGTTAACGCCTATGTATATGTAGATGCTGAAGGCGCAGAATCGGCGGCCAAAGCCTCGGCACGGCGCTGGGGGCAAGGCAAGCCGCTAAGCCCCATTGACGGGGTGCCGGTATCGCTTAAAGACCTGACCCAAGTGGCAGGCATGCCCTGCCGGGAAGGCTCGCTAACCTCTTCTAAAGCGCTATGTGACACCGATGCTCCACCCGCGCGCATGCTGCGTGAAGCGGGCGCTATCCTGCTAGGCAAAACCAACACGCCCGAATTTGGCTGGAAAGCCGTGACCGATAACCGCGTCTTTGGCGCCACGGCCAACCCCTGGGATACGCGGTTAACCCCCGGCGGCTCTTCCGGCGGGGCCGCTGCGGCCGCCGCGCTCAATATGGGTGTGCTGCACCAGGGCGGCGACTCAGGCGGTTCCATACGTATCCCCGCGGCGTTCACCGGTGTCTTTGGCTTCAAACCCACATTTGGCTGGACGCCCCAATGGCCACCGGCTAAAGAGCCCAGCCTATCGCACCTGGGGCCGTTAACGCGCACCGTGCGGGATGCGGTCAGCATGCTCAATGTGATAGGCCGCTACGACTACCGTGACCCTTACGCCACCCGCGGGCAGCCCGAGTGCTGGGGGATGGATTTGGATAAATGTTTAACCGGACTACGGATTGGCTACTCGGCTGATCTTGGCTACGCCAAAGTAGATCCACAGGTTGCCGAACGCGTGAGAGAAGCAGCCGGCAGACTGGAGGCGTTGGGCGCTGAGATCGTCGAAGTACATCCCGGCTTTTCGTCACCGCTGGATACCTTCCGCAAGCTTTGGTTTACCGCCTCTTTAGAGCAGTGGTCACAAATGGATGATCACCAGCGTACGCTGCTGGATCCCGGCATGGTGGCCAATGCCCGTGAGGCCGAACCCTGGAAAGCCGTTGAGCTGTTCCGTGCCTTGGCAGACCGTGCAGAGTTAACCCAGCGCCTGGAGCACTTTAACCAAGAGTACCACCTGCTAATGACACCCTCGGTGGCGATACCGCCGTTTGAAATAAACCAGGAAGTCCCCCCCGGCAGCGACATGCGGGACTGGGAGGAGTGGGCTCCATTTAGCTATCCTTTCAACCTTAGCCAGCAGCCCGCCGCCTCGGTGCCCTGCGGATTTACCGATAAAGGATTGCCGGTAGGTTTTCAGCTAGCAGGAGGCAAATATGATGATGCCCGCGTTCTGCGCGCCTGCCATGCCTACATAGAAGCGCATCCGCCGCGCTTTCCCAGCGTACCCAACCCTGCCCAGTATGCTTAAACTTGTACCGCATGAAAAAACCCAGCCAGGTGTAATGCCTGGCTGGGTTTTAACGGTCAATAGCGAACGTTACATCGCCGAGAGTTTCTCTTGGTCTAACACGCCCGACATGCGCACCATAGCCAGCGCTTCATCCAAGTTGCTCATCTCTTCAATCATGACTAACTCGCTCTCTAAGCTCACCGGCTGACCGGCTGTTTCAGAAAGCAATTTTTCCAGAGAAGCTACATCCATAGCGTCGTCTAAGTGGTGAACATCTACTGAGGCGCTGTTGCGGCCCGGCAAATAGATGGTGCCATTAGAGAAATCCACGGCGTAGGCAATCACTCCGGGTACAATAAAAAACAGCAAACCGACCCCGTTGGCGACAGCAATTACCGGGTCAATATCACCGCTCAATTGCCCTTTACGCTCAGGGTGAAAAAGCGTACCACAACCACTCAACGACACGATGGAAACGCCAACCACGGCGCCAGTCAACCAGCGACGAACTGCTTGATGCATGAAGGTTCCCTCAAACAAAAAAGTAACGATAGTCGATATAGTGTATTGCGCTTTCATTTTTGCCGACTATCGCGCCATAAAACTCGATTAGCTTAGCACAGCCATCCAAAAGCATAGATCATTTGAACATGAGCACTATTTTGCCGCTTTAACCGCTAGGCCGTACAATGTTCCCATTCAACGCTTCCCAGCACTTTTTTCAAGAATCCAGTTTTCAAAAACCTGTTTTCAAAACTTAAGGAATGCTCACGCCCATGCGCGCCAGCCAATTACTGATTGCCACTCTCAAAGAAACCCCGGCTGACGCCGAAGTCATTAGCCACCAGCTAATGCTCCGTGCCGGGATGATTCGCCGCTTAACCTCTGGCCTTTACACCTGGCTGCCCCTTGGCCTGCGTACCCTGCGCAAAGTGGAAGCCATTGTGCGCGAAGAGATGAACCGCGCCGGTGCTCAAGAGGTACTGATGCCCGCCGTGCAGCCTGCTGAGCTTTGGCAGGAGTCTGGCCGTTGGGAACAGTACGGCCCTGAGCTATTACGCCTAAAAGATCGCCACGACCGCGACTACTGCGTTGGCCCGACCCACGAAGAAGTGATTACCGATCTGGTGCGTAAAGAGATCGCCAGCTACAAACAGCTGCCGGTCAATTTCTACCAGATTCAGACCAAGTTCCGTGACGAGATTCGCCCACGCTTTGGGGTAATGCGCTCCCGCGAGTTCATCATGAAGGACGCTTACTCCTTCCACCTGGATGAAGACTCGCTGAAGCAGACCTACCAGGATATGTACGACGCTTACACACGCATTTTCACGCGCCTGGGCCTCGACTTCCGCCCGGTGATCGCCGACAACGGTTCTATTGGCGGTACCGGCTCTCACGAATTCCACGTGCTGGCCGAGTCTGGCGAAGACGACATCGTCTTTTCCAACTCTTCCGACTACGCCGCAAACATGGAAAAGGCCGAAGCCTTGCCTGCTCCCCTGGGCAGCAACATACAGCGCGAAGCGCCTACCCAAGAGATGCACCTGGTAGATACGCCTAACGCCAAGACCATTGCCGCCCTGGTTGAGCAGTTTGATCTGCCGATCGAGAAAACGGTCAAGACCCTCATCGTACGTGCCGCCGAAGGCGGCCTGATTGCCCTATTGGTGCGCGGCGATCATGAGCTGAACGAGGTAAAAGCTGAGAACCTTCCCCAAGTGGCGGCCCCGCTGACCATGGGCAGCGAAGAGGAAATTCTCGCAGCAGCCGGCGCAGGCTTTGGCTCGCTTGGCCCGGTGAACCTTGATATGCCCATTATTGCCGACCGCAGCGTTGCCCTGATGAGCGACTTTGGCGCGGGTGCCAATATTGAAGGCAAACACTATTTCGGCATTAACTGGGAGCGTGATGTGGCCCTGCCCGAGGTAGCCGACCTGCGCAATGTGGTGGAAGGCGACCCCTCTCCTGATGGCCACGGCACGCTCTCTATCAAGCGTGGCATCGAGGTGGGTCACGTCTTCCAGCTTGGCCAAAAGTACTCCCAGGCCATGAACGCCAATGTGCTGGGCGACAACGGTAAAACCAGCCATCCTTGGATGGGTTGCTACGGCATCGGCGTGACCCGCGTGGTCGCCGCCGCCATTGAGCAGAACCACGACGAATCCGGCATTATCTGGCCCAACGCTATTGCGCCCTTCCAGGTGGCACTGGTGCCGATGAATGCACACAAATCCCAGCGTGTTCGCGAAGAGTCTGAACGTCTTTACCAAGCGCTCACCGCCGCTGGCTTAGACGTCTTGCTGGATGACCGCGACACCCGGCCCGGCGTTAAGTTTGCCGATTTGGAACTGATGGGCGTTCCTCATCGCCTGGTGATCGGCGACCGCGGCCTGGACAACGGTGAGCTGGAGTATAAAGGTCGCCGAGATAGCGAAGCCACCATGGTGCCTGCTGATCAAATCATCGACTTTTTGCGTGAGAAAGCGAGCAGTTAAGGTAGCAACGCTTTGCGGAGTCTTGCTGAGCGGCGCCGGGCTTGTAGCAACAAGCCCAGTAGCGGCTCAGCCGCTGCCTCAAACCCTACGCCCTACCCTTGAGTCTGCCAATCAGCAGCATCAAACGGCTCAACAGCAGTGGGCAGCGCGTCAGTGGCGTGAGCGTATGGACACGCCGCTAGCGCGTTTTATTGATGATGCCGTACAGCGCCAGACACTGCTCACGCGTATCTACCAAGAGGCCAGGCTGGCAGGCTTACCGCCAGAGTTAGTGTTAGCTTTGATTCAGGTGGAGAGCGCCTTTAAAGCCGAGGCTATCTCCTCAGCAGGCGCCGTTGGCTTGATGCAAATCATGCCGTTTTGGGTCAGCGAACTTGGGCTGCCGATTGATGACTTAACCTATCCGCCGCGCAACCTGCGCTATGGATGTACCATTTTGGCGCATTACCTCGCTATCGAGAACGGCGACTTTACCCGCGCGCTAGCCCGCTACAATGGCAGCCTGGGCGAAACCTGGTACCCGGAGCGGGTCATGCGCGCCTGGCGGGATACCTGGCGCCAGCCAACATTGCCCTAAACGCCTCGCATCCTATCTCATCGGTACCAGCTAACCTGATCGCCAACGCCCGCATTTAGTAAAAGTAAAAGCAATAGTGTTGGCTTATCGTTAAGCCAAACGCATGACTTTCCTGCACAATCCATTCACTATTATGGTAAACACTTTGCCAGCTTAATGCGGGATGCCAACCTCAATGCCAAAGCCAACACTACGACGTCGCCCTTTTAGCGGGTTTATCAATGCATACGCAGCCCCGCTATTGGCACTGGCAGTAATCACCCTGCTTGCCCCCAACGTTAACGCTGCGCAAATAACCATAAGCAGTGCTGATGGCCAACCGCTTGAGAACGCAGTGGTTGAGATTTACTATACTTCGGAGGCGAGCAACCCTCCCCAAGAAGAGAGCATCTTTCAGCGTGATGCAGCCTTCCACCCCAAAGTACTAACCGTTCCTACCGGCAGCCATGTGGCATTTCCCAACCAAGACACAACCCGTCATCACGTCTACTCTTTTTCACCGGCCAAAACCTTTGATTTAAATCTCTACCTGCAAGAAACGCCGCCACCGGTTCACTTCGACCAATCCGGCATTGTCGTTTTAGGATGCAATATTCACGATCACATGCAGGCTTTTATTGTTGTTAGCGACGCCCCCTACTCGGCGAAAACGGGCGCCGAAGGCGTACTTACCCTGCCTGAGCTGCCATCAGGTGAGCATCGTGTGCGCGTTTGGCACCCGCTGCTTGATGACAGCCAGCAAGTCTGGTGGGAAGGCGTCATTACCGATAACGACCAACTAAACGTCAGCTTGAAACTCAATGCGCTGCCACCCCCAGCGCCAACCCTCTCTCCCCTTCAGCAGCGATTCAAAGATGCCACTTAAGCCCCTATCAGTGTTCAGGAGATGGCGATCAGCCACTTAGTGAGGTTGCTATGCGCTTTAGAACGCGCCTGATGCTCGTACTACTGACAGTGGTGATTGTCTCGCAGCTCGCCACCGGTTTGGCGTTTCTTCGTGCGACCCAAAACGACGTCGTTGCAAAAGGCTCCCAACGTTTAGAAGTGGGTGCCAATGTATTGGATCAACTGCTGGACACACGTGGTGAGCAGTTAGTTAATAACGTCGCCATCCTCGCCGATGACTTCGGTTTTAAAAGCGCCGTTTCCACCCAGGACACCGAAACGCTCTACTCCGTATTGGCCAACCACGGTGATCGAGCCAAGGCGGATATAGTGTTACTTAGCGGCCTGGACGGACGTATTTTGGCAAGCAGCCATCACGCGCAAAATAGCCCAATGCCTTTCCCACAGCTGTTTGATCGGGCTAGCCAAGAAGGGGAAGCTGTTAGCGTCGTCATCGCCGAAGGGCAGCCGTACGAGTTTGCCCTGCTGCCAGTGCGTGCCCCCAACCTGATTGGCTGGGTGGGTATGGGCTTTTTAATCAATGAAGCGGTCACGGAAGAGATTAATGCACTAACGGGGTTGGACATTAGCGTAGTCAACTATCGCGATAACGGCGAGATCAGCTATCTTGCCAGCTCTCATCCCGAGCAACTGGCCCAGAAGTTAATGAGCGGGCGTGACGATGAGCTAATCGAAGGCGAATATGCCTTACACAGCCAGATGACGCCGGATGCCGAGTACCTGACCTACGCGACTCAGCTCTATTCCGATGACCTCAACCAGACCTACGCATTGTTACAACTCTCCCGCAACGAGTTGCTTGGCGCTTACCGCTCGCTGCAGTGGCAACTGCTGGGGATCATTGCCCTGATTCTGCTGTTTACCGTGCTCATAGCCATGTGGAGCGCGCGGAGCATGAGCAAACCGCTAATGGAACTGGCGAAGGCGGCTCAGCGCATTGGGCGCGGAGAGCGTTTCACTGAGTTACCGATCGGTACAGAGCGAAGCGAAACCGGGCTTTTAGCGTCGACACTACTGGCCATGCAGGAGGGTATCGCTCAGCGTGAGTCCACTCTTCATCATCAGTCCCGTCACGACTTACTTACCGACCTGCCCAATCGCATCAGCGCCCAGGAAGATATCAGCCTTTTGATCAAACGCGGCGAGCCGTTTACCCTTCTGCGCCTGGCGATTAACAACTTTCGCGACATTAATGACACCTTCGGCTATGCGCTGGGGGATCACGTGCTGGTCACCCTGGCCAAACGCTTGCAGCACTTTGATGGCTCGGAGAGTACTGCCTACCGGATTGATGGTGATGAGCTACTACTGCTCGCCAAGCAGTCAAGAAGCGACTTTGCCTGGCGTACCCGACTGTTCACTACGCTGCACCACCCTATCGATCTTGATAAATCACCCATCACACCCTCACTTTCAGCAGGGGAAACCAACTACCCCGACCATGGCGACAGCCCACAACTGCTGCTGCGGCGATCCGATATAGCACTGGATATGGCACGCCGTCACCGACACCACCACCAGCGCTACCTGGAAGGTCAGGATGAGCATCATTTGCGCCAGCTCACCCTGATTCGGGATTTACAGGATGCGGTGGGCAACGGTGAACTGTGGATGGCCTACCAACCCAAAGTAGACAGCCGTAACGGCCGTGTCGATCAGTGCGAAGCGTTGATGCGCTGGCGCCACCCCTCATTAGGTTTTGTACCCCCCGATGAGTTTATTAGCCTGGCCGAGCGCTCGGGAAGTATCAGCATGCTTAGCCACTGGATGTTGGCCAATGTCTGCGCTCAGCTGCATACCTGGCAGCAACGTGGTTATCATTTATCCGTAGCGGTTAATCTCTCCGCCAGTGATGTCATGGATCGCCAACTAGCTACTTATTTGGCCAGCCTACTTGAACGCTATCGCCTTGCCCCTGCCCGCCTGAGTATCGAGGTCACTGAAAGTGCCGTTATGCAGGATGTTGATGCCGCTATGGCCACGTTGATGGAGCTCAACCAACTAGGGCTGCGTATTGCGATAGATGATTACGGCACTGGCTACTCTTCCCTCGCGCAAATCAAACGTCTACCCGTGGATGAACTCAAGATCGATAAGTCTTTCGTGCTGGCGATTGACTCCCAAAAAGATGACTTAACCATTGTCAGCTCGACCATCGAAATGGGCCATAGTTTAGGACTGCGCTTAGTCGCCGAAGGCGTTGAGAACCGCGCCAGCGCCGAGCTGTTAAGCAAGCTTGGCTGTGACTATTTACAGGGGTACTGGATTGCTAAACCAATGCCAGCGGATGAACTTCCTGCTTGGCTGGATAATTTTACGCCGCTGTCATTGCCCCACCCGATGTCTTCCATACTCAAGTCGTTCCAGAGAAAGCCATGATGTTATTTCAATCTATGTTTTCGCCGCCAACCGCCTCCTTTCGGCACTCCCTTTCCGGCTACCTTGCACCCTGCATCGCGGTCTGTTTAGCGCTTGCCGCTGCACCCTCCTCTGCCGGTAGCCGTATTGTAGGTACCGGTGGGGTAAGTGCCATTGAAGGAGCTGCAGGGGGCGGTTTATCGCCTTGGGCAGTGCTGACCAGCACCGCCAGCGAACAGGAAATTGGCGTCACTGCCGCCGCTACCCGCGCCTGGGTGGACGATTATCGGCTAACGGTGACCGGCGCTAGCCTGAATGTTTATGACCGTGTTGAACTCTCAGTAGCGCGTCAAACGCTTGACCTAGATACCCTGGGTGGCGAGCTAGGCCAGGATATTTACGGTGCCAAGGTGCGCTTGCTCGGCGATGTGCTCTATCACCCTTGGGGCATTTGGAGTGTTGGGATGCAGCATAAACGACTGGTTGATGGCACCATTCCCACCGCCCTCGGCGCCGATGAGGCAAGCGGTACCGATGTTTATCTCAGCGCCAGCAAGCTGCTGTTTAGCGCTGTTGCCGGGCGCAATGTGCTGCTCAACGCCACCCTGCGCAATACCGATGCCAACCAGGGCGGCCTAATCGGCTTCGGCGGTGATCAGGGTGGCCGCTCGTGGATGGCTGAGGGGAGCGTGGGCGTTTTTATTACCCCACAATGGGTTGTCGGCGCGGAGTATCGCCAGAAACCCGATAACCTAAGCGTGGCTGAAGAGGATGATTGGCAAAGTCTCTACAGCGCCTATTTCTTCAATAAGCACGTATCACTCACAGGCGCCTGGTTAGACTTAGGCGATATTGCCGGCCTACCCTCTCAACGCGGCGGCTATCTTTCACTTCAAGCAGCTTTTTAAGCGGGGCGCTATGAGCTTTCCACGCAAACACTACCGTACACGCCGTTGTTTAATAGCGCTTACCTTTATGGCGGTGGCGTTTTCACTCGCAGGCTGTACTCATCAGTCAGCCACTCAATCGACAACGCTTTACGAACGGCTTGGCGGGCAGGACACTATCGATACGGTAGTGGAGAACCTCTTATACCGAATTGCCGATGACCCAGAAGTAGTGGTGTTTTTTGCTAACACCAATATCGATTTATTTGCTAAATCCCTGGCCAGCCAGCTATGCGATGTAAGCGATGGCCCCTGCCGCTATGAAGGCCCGCCGATGGATCGTGCTCATCAACATATGGGGCTAACAGACGTGCACTTTAATCGCTTGGTGGAACATCTCGATGCGGCTATGCAGGAGGAAGGTATTGCCCTTGGCGCGCGTAATGAACTGCTGGGCAGACTCGCCCCCATGTACGCAGGCGTTATGCGTCTTCAGTAACCTGCCAGCCGTCACGACCCATCGTTTTTACCCGGTATAGTGCTTTGTCAGCGGCTTCGTAAGCGTAGGGAAACGTTGCTTCATCGGCCACAAAACAGCTGCCGCCTACGCTTAACGTCACGCCTTTTTTATCCGGATGGGCGGGATGCATAAAGTCAGCTTCACGCAGCCCTTCAATTAACTGATGGCAGTAGCTCTTTAGCGTATCAATGTCTGGGCAATGGAGTAGTGCCGCGAACTCATCGCCTCCCAAGCGGTAGAGCTGCGCTTTATCATTCAGCGTTTTACCAATCAATGCAGCCAACTGACGCAAGAGAGTATCGCCTTGCGGGTGCCCGTAGGCATCGTTGTACTGTTTAAAGAAGTCGATATCGACCAGAATCAGTCCCAACGATTGATGCTGCTTCGCCAACACATCCTGGTGCAAAGCGCTGCGATTGCCTATCCCGGTGAGCGGGTCGCGCATGGCACGCTGCATCCACTCGAAGGTCTCCTGGGTGGCGCGATCAGTGCGCCGTAACTGGCGCTCGTGAAGCCACCAAAACAACAACCCCATGACAAAGATCAATAAACTGGAGTAAGTCAGCACTAGGCTATGCTGACGGGTACTTTCTGAAAAATCATTAATCGCCGCCCCCCGGCGATCAAGCTGATCCATCTCAATGTGGGTTAAACATTGAATCGGTGCGAACAACGCCATCGCCGCCGCGATACGGTCAATGTCGCGCGCCGCTAACAAAGCCGCCAGCCGATCTAACTCCGTCAAACTAGGCTCGGCACAGGCATATTCACGCCGATATATATGCATATCGGCTAAACCGTAAGCCAAGTCAATATCCATGGTGGCAGCCTCCAGCGCCTCTTGCTCTGGCTGATCGCTCAACAGCTCGGACTGGGCATCTTGTAGGTAGACGCGTGCCCGAGTAGAGAGCTGCTGGCCTGTAAGGCTCCCCGTTTGGCTAAAGTACGCCTGTATTTCGGGATAGACCCAGCGCGATTCATAAACTATCAGCACCATAAGCGCCAAAAAGCTCATCAAGCTCAGCGACAACCACGTAATGTAGCGATGCTGGCGAGCTAAAGGCCGTGGTTGCATCGTTGGCTGCGCAGCTAGCTTGGGTTTGGATGTCACCACTTCGCCTCTATGCTACGAATCATCCAGATCCAGTCGTTAAACTCACGCAGGTTTTCTACGTCGCGATCACCATAGTCACGCTCTACTAGCCGCACAGGGCCTCGCGTACGGATGGTGAGCGGATCGCCATCCTCAGAGCTAACCAGGTACCAGTTAGGGTCATCCCACCCTTCTAGGGTAACCTCGTAGTCATCCCAGGCGGTAAAGTGAAGCGCCGGGGGTACTTCGCCAAACTGTTCAATCAGAAAGGCGCGAAACTCTACGCCCTGCATCTCTACTTCACGCCCCTGATAGGGGTCATAAAGCGTAAACGTCGTATCGGACATGGCGTGCAAGTCACTTAAAGCGACCTTTTGAGTGACATCTCTGTTGATCATATTCAATGCCTGGGCAAAGGCAGTCGCGGGAAGTGTTATGCCCACGACAATTAATGCGCACGCCAATCGATCACGTACACGCCCCCATGGGCTGCGGTGTAAGGCAACTACGTTCATGGCAAAGCTTCCTGGTGTGTTAATTCTTTTAAAGAACTTTACCAGAGCAAGCTTTACATTGCTCTTAAACGCACGCTACGTGCTTTCAACCCAGTCGATTTTGAGATTTCAAAAAAAAAGCCAGCCCATAATGGGCTGGCAACAGGAGGCTTGCTACGTTAGCAAACCCCCTCCCCTGACAAGGTTTACATGAACCGGGAAAGCTACTTCTTGCGTCCACCTTTACGAAGATGATCGCGAATCACGAAGCCCACCCAACCCACCATAAATGCGATTACTAACGCGACGGAGGCTAAGCCGAAGATAATTGTGTCATCCCAATACATGGTGAATCCTCCCGCCGTGATGTATGTGTTCATACTAGTCACTCAATGGCGGAAGAATGCTGACCTGGGTCAAGTTACGGCAGGCGGGAGAAGGCAGTTAAACAGGAAATTGATACCGATCAATATTTGGGCGTGATGAGCCTAGCAGCCTGTCGGGCTTGGCCGATCGTAGCGAGAAGCACGGATTTTGAGCCAAATTTATCGATCGATTGAGGCGAATAGCGCGCTATTTAACGAAATCGATCGAATAAAGTTGGCCAAAATACCGGGATTCGCAGTAGATCAGTGTTAAGTCCGACAGGCTGCTAGAGCACCTTGCGGTCTTCGACTTTGCTGTGCTCGGTACCTGGCGGTAACGGGTGGCCTTTGGCTAACTCTGCACGGGTAGCTTCGCGTACGTCTAAAATGGTCACTTTATAGTTCAGCGTGCGCCCGGCCAGGGGGTGGTTGGTATCGACAGTGACGCGGTCGCCATCGACTTCGAGTACCGTGACAATTTGCGGCCCGGCTTCGCCTTCGGTTTGAAAGCGGCTGCCTGGCTCCAACTCAGCGTTACCAAAAGAGCCGCGGCTGACTTCTTGCACCAGGGCCTCGTTGCGCACACCGTAGGCATCCGCGGGCATTAGCTGAACGCTTAGCTCGGCGCCAGCTGTTTGGCCTGCTAGTGCCCTTTCCAACCCAGGCACGATATTGTCGTGACCATGCAAGTACTCTAACGGCTTATTGCGCGCCTGGGAGTCGTCCAATACCTGCTTGCTGCCATCGTTGAGCACGTCGCTAAGAACATAGTGCAAGGTAACTACCTGATGCGCCGTAATCGACATGAAAAACTCCTCTCCGGTAAGCTGTCGGTTTTGTGATAGAACTTTGTGATAGAACTTTGTGATAGAACTTTGTAATAGAAACACTGCTTCAGTTTATCACTTGGCCGTTGCCAGCGTCTTTCCACCAGGAGTAGCGTTTAATGTTAAGCCCCACCCCCCAACGCAGTTGGCTTGCTGCGCTGGCTGTTTATTTTCGTGCGCCCGTTATCACCATGCTGTTTTTGGGGTTTTCCGCAGGCCTGCCCTTTTTGCTGGTGTTTTCAACACTCTCCGCCTGGCTGCGCAGCGACGGCGTGGAGGTAGCTGCAATTGGCTTTTTTGCCTGGATTGGCATGCTCTACTCGATCAAGTTTTTCTGGGCGCCCGTGGTGGATCGTTTAGCGCTCCCGATATTGACCCGCGCATTCGGCCAGCGTCGCGGCTGGATGCTGTTAGCCCAGGGGTTGATCGTTGCAGGGTTAGTGGGGCTAGCCGGTTTGAGCCCGGTGGGTAATCTCGGCTGGGTGGCTCTCTTTGCACTGCTAGTAGCGTTTGGCTCAGCGACGCAAGATATCGCTATCGACGCCTATCGTATTGAGTCCGCCGACGACAATGTTCAGGCCGCCATGGCCTCGACCTATATTATTGGCTATCGCGGTGGCTTACTTGCCGCCGGTGCCGGCGCGCTGTATATCGCAGCGTCGGCCTCTTGGGATGTGGCGTATATGAGCATGGCGGCGCTGATGAGCATTGGCGTACTTACCGTGCTGCTACGCCCTGAGCCAAAGCGCGCCTCCCTCTCTATTCAACTTATCCACGAACCTAAGGTGCGGGCGTTTATTCGCGCCAGCCGGGGCAAACCCAAACTGTTACGCCGCCTGGGTGCCTGGAGCATTGGCGCGCTGGTCTGCCCCTTTACCGATTTCTTTAGCCGCTATGGGGTGAAAGCGCTGTGGATTTTGGTATTTATTGCCGTATTTAGAATCAGCGATTTAGCCATGGCCTCCATGGCCAATCCGCTGTATATCGACCTGGGCTTTTCGCTGGCAGAGATTGCCAACGTGACCAATATATTTGGCATTGCGATGAGCATTACTGGCGGGATGTTAGGCGGGCTTTTCGTGGCCCGCTACGGCATCGGCCCGCTGCTGATCTTCGGCGCGGGGTTGGTAATGGTAACGAACTTGCTGTTTGCGGTGCTTGCCGTGGTGGGTAACCAGCTGCCCATGCTGGTGGTCACGATTATCGGCGATAACCTTGCCAACGGCTTAGCGAGCGCGGTGTTTATCGCCTTTCTCTCCAGTCTCACATCCCGCGCCTACACCGCCACGCAGTACGCGCTGTTCTCGTCATTAATGACACTGCCAGGGAAATTTTTAAGCGGTTTTGGCGGGCTGGTAGTCACTGCTCAGGGCTACCCTAGCTTTTTTGTAATCGCCACACTGCTAGGCATACCGGCGATTGTATTGGCGATCTGGATCAGCCGAGACAAACAATTAGTGCCCACCCCCAAGCCTGCTTGATCAGGCTTGAAGGATTAGCCGAGTGAAGGTTTAGACTAGCGGTGGGCTTCCAACCAGTCCAACGCCCCTGGTGTAGTGCGCCACTGATCGCGCATCAAGGTGCGGTACTGCCATGCTTCCGCCCGGGTGCCGGGGTCAACCTGGCCATCCGGGTGAGGCATGGACGGCCGAGGATTTTCGGCACAAATCAGCTCTAACGCGTAGCGGTTATGGCCAAGCACATCGCCTAGCGCCGCTTCTGCCGCTTCATGCTGCTCTAATCGATAGAGCGCCAGGGTTTTGCCCATCAGCAGCCCGAGCACCAGCGAGCCGTCGTCGTCGCTCTCTTCCGCAAGCGCCAACGCCTCCTCGTTGCGATCATCACGCAGCAGTTGATCAAGCACCAACTCGCGCAGGCCCAGGCTATCCTCCTGGTCAATCAGCAGTAGCTCCTCGGCGAGCTCCCTGGAGTGCTGTCGCGCCCCGCGCTCCATACCGACCACCAACGCTAGCCCCGTGCGTAGCAACATGGCGTTGTTGGCATCGTCCCAGCAAAGGTTGCCGTCGCCTTCGGCGCGGGCTTGTTCCAACCACCTCGATAGGCGCAGCGCCAGTGGTTCCAGCAGGCTTGGGGCCATCCACGGCAGACTGCCAAAGCGGCTGGTGAGCGCCAACGTTAAGTCTTGCACTACCTGGGGGGCGTCCAGCCACTCGGGATGTGCACAGAGTGCCGACATCCACTCAATGGCGTTGCCCCAAGGGTCATCGCGGAAGCCCAGCGCTACGTCTTCATCCACCAGCACCTGAAACTGCTCGTGCCAGGCGGCAAACAGCGTCGCTTCACGTGCACTGGTGTTGTAAAGCAATCGGCCACTTTCAGGGTCGGCGCTCACATCAATTTTGGGGGCAGTGGGCAGCGCGGCTAACAATGCCTGAAGCGCCACCAGCGGTGTGGCCAGATCCTCTTCCGCACTCAGCAGTTGATCGGCAAGCGTCGCGCCGGGGTTTTCCGCCAACGCGGCTAAGAAATCCAGCTGATCTTCATCCAGATCACCCTGGCGAACCAGTCGGCGATACCAGAAGTTGGCGCGCTCTTTGGCTTCCTGTTCGTGGCCTTCATGCAGTAACAGCATGGCTTCAATGTAGGCCAGCGTTGGCGAATCGGGCAGCGCCTGCTGGGCCTTTACAAAGGCACCGCGGGCACTATCCAGGTCATCGTTATCCAGGTGCATCAAACATAAACGCTCAAGAGCCACGCCGCGTAAGAACAGCGGCCCCCGCTCCATCACGTCATCAAGCAGGTCGGCGCGTTTACGGCTAAAGCCGCGCTCTTGGTAAATATCCAGCAGGATTTCAAAGGCGGGTTCGGCCTGTTCGGGCAGCCGTGACCAATCGCTGCCATCGAACAGCGATTCAAGGATTTGCATAGCGCGGCCCGTCTGGCCACTTTCAGCGGCAATCAGCCCGGCTTCCAGGAGCGCTTGAGCCGGTGCCTGTTGGCTTTCCAGCGCGGCCTTCAGGGTGGCGCCCTTCCATTCGCGTAGCGAGAGCATCCACATCATCTGATCGGGAATCTCGGTAGGAAACTCGATCTGGTAGCAACACTGTTTGAATTTGCGCCCGGAGTCGCACCAGCAAGGTTCATTACGCCCTGGCGTGGCGAGGGGCTCACAGGCAAAGTCGAGCCTCTCCAGCGGGGTTTGCGACCATAGCACCGGCGCCAGCGCCTGGGCCATAGCCACATCGCCTTCAAAAGAATCCGCGCCTTTGGCGCGCACCCAGGTCATAAAATCCGGATAGTGTTCTTGTTGCCTGATTGCCGAGAGTGCCCCGGAGGCAAATCCCAGCAGCTGATCGACCCATACCGCCAGCATTGCCGTCTCCACTGTGTTAAAAGCGGCATAGTTTAGCATGACCCTTAGGGTTCCCGCAGAGAGGATTGGCGACGACCGTAAGGGCTGCTAAAGTGCAGCGATTTGAGCGAACCATGCAGCGTTTGAATCGGCTGGAGCGATGCAATGAGCGAAGTGACAGTTATTCTCTGCCAAGGTCAGGCGATATCCCCCCATTTGCCAGCGCTTGCCCGTCTTCGCATTCGGGTATTTCGCGATTTCCCCTACCTCTACGATGGCGAACTCAGCTACGAAGCGGAGTATTTAGGTCGCTATGCAGAGAACCCGAATAGCTTATTCGTACTGGCCTTCGACGGAGAAGAACTGGTGGGGGCCGCCACCGGACAGCCTCTGCAGGATGAAGTCGACGAATTCCGCCAGCCGTTTGAGACTAACGGTATCAAGCCCGAGCGCGTCTTCTATTATGGAGAATCCGTGTTGCTTCACAGCTACCGGGGCAGCGGAACGGGTAAGCGCTTTTTGGCCGAACGAGAAGCCCACGCAAAACAACAGGGCTTTGATTTAGCGGCTTTTTGTGCGGTAGAGCGGCCAATTGATCATCCCTATAAGCCTGCCGACTACCAACCGCTTCACGGTTTCTGGAACGCCCATGGCTACCAGCGCCACGGCGAGCTAGCCACCACCTTCGCTTGGCGAGATATTGGCGAGCAGACGGAAAGCCATAAGCCAATGGTGTTTTGGCTAAAGCCTCTTAGTTAGGCAATTACTCGTTTATGCCCACTCAAGCAATGGTCGGGTTCGCTCATGCATATCCAACCGCGCCCCTAAGCGCACTAAATTCCAGTAGTGGCCGTTCAGCGCCCGGGAGAGCAGCAGCGTATCTGCAGGGGGCTGCAGGCGATCCATCGCCGCCCACACCTTAGGGGTTAGCTCGCGTAAGCGGCGGTGCACCCTAACATCGCTGAAATCCTGCTCCCCCGGCTCAAACAGTGGCGCGATACATTCGGCGGACTCTCGATACAGTGCTAGCGGCGCCCCCTGCCCCTGGCGTCCGCCCATCTGCATCAAGGCTTCGTCCATGCCCATCGCATCATGTTTCAACGTGGCATCAAGCAGTTGCATCATTGCTTTCAAGCGCGCATCTGGCACGGCAATCACCGCACCTAAATCGTAAATCACCAGCCGTCCCTGACCATCAGCAGCGAAATTGCCCGCATGGGGGTCTGCGTGTAGTTCGCCGTAAGTAAACAGTTCTTGGGTAATCCAATCGGCCAGCGTTTGGGCAATACCCTGGCGCGTCGCGTCATCTGCATCGGTTAATTCGCGCAATGGCGTCCCTTCCACATAGCGCATCGCCAGCACATGGGGGCCAGAGAGCGCTGGCAAAGGCTCGGGAATCACAAGCCGCGGATCATCCTTATAGCGCTCACGATAGCGGGCCAGGGCATCGGCTTCGGCGTAGTAATCCAGTTCCCCACGCAGGCTCTCGGCGAGCTCTTCAAACAGGGCGTCCAAGCGCGCCTGGGGTACTTTAAACCAGCGTCCTAAACGCATAATGCGCCGCACCTGGATTAAATCGCTCTCCAACACTTCAGCAAGGCCAGGATACTGAACCTTGAGCACCACCGTTTCGCCCTCGTGGGTGGTCGCGCGGTGAACCTGCCCCATGGAGGCGCTGGCAAAGGGGCGCTCCTCGACTTCGCTAAAATAGTGGTCAATGTCGCCATATTGCTGAATCAGCGCTTCATGAATACGTGGCCAGGGCATGGGTTCCGCCTGCCGCTGCAAGCGGGCAAGCTCCTCGGCGAGATCAGGAGGCAACAGGTCATCCCACTGGGACATAATTTGAGCCAGCTTCATGGCCGGGCCTTTTAGCTCTGAAAGCCCCTCAAACAGCGCTTCGCCCAGGGCACGCCAATCCGCTTGACCGCCTAAACGAGTTTTCAGCAACGCCCCACCGGTGCGTGCGCCCAATCCCATTAAACGCCGTGTTCTGCCTCGATCACGCATTTGCTGTATCTCCTGGTTACTCAACTCGCCACTTAACTAAGCCTAACTATTTATACAAGATATATACATCTAAATATCTTTGGAAATATTTAGCATCACTATACATCCCCCTACGACTCCTTGCTCTATATAGATCAATGTGTCTGCTACCATAGGCACATCAAAGGATACGATGAAGGCTTCGCTGCTATGCGCCTGATAATTGCCGAAAAACCCAGCCTCGCCCAAGCCATTGCCGAGGCGTTACCGGGCTATAGCAAACGCCAGGATGGCGCGATGGTGTGTGGCGATACCACGGTCACTTGGTGCCTTGGGCACTTATTAGAGCAAGCGCCGCCGGAAGCCTACGACCCCGCAGATAAACAGTGGCGACTTGACCGTCTACCCATTGTGCCGCAGCAGTGGAAACTGATGCCGCGCCCCAAAGCGCGGGGCCAACTGGCAGTAATTCGCAAGCTGATCAAACAAGCCACCGATGTGGTTCACGCCGGCGACCCCGACCGAGCACTGTTACGATTTTTCTATTGAAAGCGATTGTTACGTTTACAATCTATGAAATAGTGAAATAACAGCATGGGTGGTCATGTGGGCATAGTGCTATGGGAAATTCCTGACTTAATTGTAGATCAGCAAATTAACAGAGAGATTGATAGCGGCACCGGAGAGCTATCGATATGCTTTGAAGGAACCGGCAACTCTCTAGGAAAACTTCCTCTTTTGTATAAAGATGACGGTGTCAGTATTAGTGTTGCGAACATTTGGCTCATTCATTTAAAAGCCAATTTGCGCAAGAAAATGGTTAACACGCAAGCCCAGGCATTACTTCACTATTTTACGTTCCTAAATGATACAGGCATGGCTTGGGACACTATGCCTGCCGCCCTTAGAAAAAGACCTACCTATGGGTTTAAGAAGCACCTGCGTGAAGCATATAAAAATGGAGATATAGCTAAATCTACTGCCAATAGCTATATGGGCGTAGTGATCAAGTTTTATAAATTTTATCTAGCTAGAAATCACCCATTTGAATACCCACCGTTTAAGTACGAGATAGTCAAAGTCAATACGAGTGGGTCACATGAGTACATGAGAAAAACATTGGTTCATGTGGACACCACTGATCTAAGATTAAAGCTACCAAATGATACGAGCTATTATGGCCTATCACGCAAACTGCTCCCATTGAACCATCAGGAATGGCGCGTGGCTGAAAAATTCTATAAGGAGCTTCAAACTGGAGTTTCTAACAGAGGCAATAATACAAAGAGCGTTGCGTTATCTCAGGAGTTCAAAATTGCAATCGAGCTAAGCCGATACTGTGGATTGAGAAGATCAGAAATTATAACCCTTCCCATAAATGCAATTTACAAGCCTAACTCAGAACAACTGAGGAAGAACTACCTGATCAACGCTGATGGTTTAACTCTTGACCCAAGGGCGGGTGTGGCAACTAAAAATGGTACGGTAAGGATAGCTGAAATTCCTTCCGAATTAATGCAACGGCTTTATCACTATACCAACTCAGCCCGATATATACAGCGCAGGAAACTATATGAGGAAAGCAATCCTGAAGATAAATATGGCCCCCCACTGCTCTTAAACCAACTAGGCAAACCATATTCACCTAAAAGTATTGATGCACGATGGGGTGAGCTAAGAAATGCTATTAAAAACGAACTTCCAAATTTTAGCCATAAATTCCATAATTTACGCTCTACCTATGCTATCGAAAGATTAAAAGAATTATTAAATTCAGGAATAAAAGAAGGAAAAGCCCTCGACTATCTCCAGTCTGTGATGGGGCACAAAAGCAGAGCCACACTACTGGGCTATCTCAAGCTTTCAGAGGAGGTAGTTACGGCTAATGAAATTCATGAAATAGCCACAGACATAATTCTTGAAAGCGGTGAATATTAATGGCTTTTCTAAAAGAAAGCAGAAGAAAAATATCAGCAGTAACATCAATCGTTGGTGAAGATATAGTCAGTATAAACCTAAACGACAAATTCATTACAGATGGACATAGTACCGCTAATTTTGAACGGTTGCTTTACATAGGCTGCCCTGTTCTTCCAATGGAGGGACGGCGTATATACCACAATAAAGACCAGCCCTCCATTGTTGATGCGAATAGAAAGTTGACGGCTATTAAAATTTGCAACGCAATCCACAGCATGGACAAAACTGATAGAACTAAAATCAATATATTTCGAGAGACCGTGTCATTTATTAGAATGATGGACTCAGAAGGTATTGAAAATTTTTTTAGCTTTGATGCTGTATCTCAGTATATCAACGAGCTTGTAAAATTATATAAAAAAGGTGTAAAAGGAAAAAGCATATCCTCTCGCCAGAACGCCATTAAATCATTAATAAAAGAACTAGATATCGTTCTTTATGAGCAATGTGAAAATATATTTACAGTTTTCCCAGCAGACAATGAACCTACAAAGCCATACACAGATGCTGAGCTTAAAAAAATAGCCTCGGCTCTTTACACCATCTTCAATAATTACGCAAAACATATAGAATACGGTACCACACCAACAACATTTCCACTTTATAATGAAAAAAATGAAGATGGCTCTTTTAAGTTCATCAGCAACGGCAGTGCAATAAGACACACAACATACAGAAACAGTTCTAGTATATGGAAAACTGACTTAGTTAGAGCTGCATATTTCATTACCTGCTTACATACTGGTATAAACTCTAACCCTCTTCTTGAATTAAAAATATCAGATATCACTGAAGAGCCTTTCCAAGATATTTCTCGCGGAACCTACACACTAAAAACAGTAAAAGGAAGACAATCAGGTAAAACAAACAAAATAGGAGCTGGCTTTACCAAAAAAGGTAAAATCTTTTTTGATAGATGGCTCAGAATCAGCAAAAAGCTAAACTCATACAAGGATGGCTATATATTTCCAAACCTGTCTAAGAATGAGCCATCAAAAATGACTAGCAGTAACGCTAGCTCTCTTAACAAATACATCAACAGCTTTGACATTCCTTCATTTAGAAGCCAAAGATTTAGAAAGACGAAGGCCTCTCTTATAATGAGAGCGACAGAAAGCATATTCATGGTTGCTCAAGGGCTAAATAACTCTGTAGCAACCGCATCTAAGCATTACGCTAATGGAGATCCAGTAACTACTGAATTTTCATTGGCTTCTGCGCTATACGTACGTGAGCAAACTGCGTTAGGAACACCGTTAGATAAAGCAATAAAAGACAGTGCTTTCATCTTCAAAGACCCCATCAAAGAAAGCAATGCAGACACTAAATACAAGAAACTATCAAACGGTTTAAGATGCGGCGGAGCCTTTGAAGAAAAATCCATTAAGATAAAAAATGCGTTAATTAAAGAAGGAATTGCCAACGAATCGGAGCTTGTTGCTTGCCATAAGTTTTTAGAGTGTTTTGGTTGCATGCATCATGCAGTGGTAGCAGAAGTAGAAGATATATGGTTACTACTATCATTCAGCGATGTTATATTAGAGTCTATTACGACCCCATCTATCAACTCAAAACCAACAAGCTTACTGCATAAAGTTAGCAATACTGTTCAGGTTATTATTGAACGAATGAGAGATAAACACGAAGCTGTTTACTTTGAGGCTTATCAAAAATACTTAGATGCACCACACCCTCTTTGGCAAGACACTAACGACATTGAACTCATGCTGGACATTTACTAATGAACCAAAAACTTAAAACCAAAGAGCTATACAACAACTCCAGCGATGTTATAGTGTCTTACGACTCCGATGGACAACCTTATAGTTATTACATATCTGACAAATGGATTATATGGTCACTCAACTTCAACATTTCTTTCAGCATGCTTACCGGAAACTTTAAGTCTAGCGCCAAAGAAATTGTTTACAATCTTCTTAACAAAACAACACTTAGCTCTCAGAAAAGCTCTATTGAAAATCTATTATCAGGTGCCGCAATATTTGAGCGTTGCATCACAGCTTGTGGCGGAAGCGATTTTGGCTTTATAAATAATGACCATAACTATAGAGTTTTTCTAGAAGAAGCTAAAAAAAGAAATCTTAAGTATAAAACATGGAAAAATCACCTTATTTTTGTCACCCATGCTCAAAATGAAGGCATCATAACTCGAAAGATCGATAATTTTGAAAAACTATCTATTTATTTAGCACCACATGGTGATACTTTTTCACAGTCTGTTTGTTTGCCTGAAAAAATAGCTTCAGCTTACTACAGCGAAGCTCTCAGTTTCGTTGAAAAACTACACCCATACAGGCATCAAATATCTGCGTCTTATGATGAGTATACTAGCGAATACGAAATATCGATTGGAAAATACTCAGCAGTTAGGACGCGCATTAAGTATGCCCTTAAAAATGTAAAAAGCGCACCTAATGGTTTAGATATTACTTTTGACTATAGCGGCGCTTGGCTATCAAAATTAAGAGGGGCGTGCTATATCGTTATTGCTGCTTTCACAGGGTGCAGGGACAGTGAAATCAAAGCTTTTAATATCGAATCATACCAAGAAAAAAAATATGCAGGCTTTACAGTATCTATTCTTAACGGAAAGCATACTAAGCCTAACGTAGGCGGCGTTGAGAGGCAAACCTCATGGGTTACTATTCCGAGTGTAAAAAAAGCTATTGAGCTTTTGTGGGATGCTTTCGGCTTTGCTCGTGAAAAATGGTTGAATCGAGCAGCAAATATACAGCATAAAGATGAAAGAGATAGAGTTTTAAACGATGTGAATAGTTTGTTCTTAACACTTCCATACACAACGGCTAATACACCTAAAGCAGGAAAGCAGTCACTCGCTCATTCTCTTAGAAAGTTCGTGCGTTCACTAGACTATCGTGCAAATAAGGAAGAAGTAAAAGAATTCAATCTCTTAAACCCTACGCGAACAGGTGAATTGAAAACAGGCGACATATTAGAAGTCCACCCTCACTGTTTTCGGCGTACTTTTGCTGTTTACTTGGTACGCAACAAATTAGCTTCTCTATTGGATATAAAATATCAGTTTAAGCACATAAACATAGCGATGACCGCTTGGTATGCAAACCAAGCCAACATTGCCTCTTACCTTGATATGATTATTGATAACGACCTTCAAAACGAAATAGCAGGTGAAAATAAAAATTACATGACTGATATTTTGTACCATCTCTACAATGAAGCTGAAACGTTAGCAGGCCCAGAAGGTAGGAGAATTAAAAATCTTCGGACAGAAGGAGATTCAACAATATATCTAAGTAAAGAAGAAATACGTAACCAAGTTGAGGAAGGACGACTATCTATCATTGAGCATCCCGGTGGATATTGCACGAATCCAGATTGTGATAGGATATGTGATATGGCTGTATGTCAATACAAGGTTGTGACAGTTGAAAAAGCCAAGTCATTAGTTACTGTAAGAGATAAATTAATTATAAAATATGAAGAAATCTATTCTAGCGGTATAGACATACCTAACATAATGTCAAAAATATACTATGAAATTCGGTCTATTGAAAAAGTGCTTTCAGAACACAACCTCGGCTTTGTAGCATTTAGCAAAGAGGAATTTTAAACGTGAGTATTCAGAACCCACCTTCTGAGAGAGGTGAAATAACTAAGCAGAAGCTTGAAGATGCTCTTCAGCGCTTAATCGAAGGTCATCCTGAAAGAACACCAAATGACGGAAAATTGAATCTAAGTCGAATAAACAAGGAAGCTGGCCTTAGCTCCGGTGGAATATACTATTACGATGACTTTGTTGAAAGAGCACGGCGTGAAATTGGTAAACACAAATCAATAATTTCGACTTCTTCATCTTCTAAAATTAAGGTTTCTGTAGATAGGCTTAGAGCCCAAAGAGATAAAGAACGTGAGCTTAAAGAACGTTACAGATCACAACGAGATGAAATCAAAAAATTCTGTGATCTAGTTATTGCACAAAATGCCAAATTAGAGTTCTCCCTTTACGAGGCACTTGAGGAAATAGAAGCCCTTCAGGCTGAGCTGAACAAAGTGAAAGTCGTTGGATTTGAGCGAGGTAAACAGAATTGATTCTATACATTGCCGAAAAGCCGAGTGTCGGACGCGCAGTTGCAGATGTGCTTCCCAAACCCCACCAGAAAGGTGATGGGTTTATCAGGGTGGCTAATGGCGATGTTGTAACTTGGTGTATTGGTCATCTACTGGAGCAGGCTGAGCCAGATGCTTACGATCCTGAGTACAAAAAATGGAAAAAAGAGCACCTGCCAATTATTCCGGTCGAGTGGAAACATCTAGTTAAAAGCCAAACCCGCTCGCAGTTTAATGCCGTCAAGAAATTGATCAAAGAAGCTGACCAGCTGGTCAACATGGGTGACCCTGATCGCGTCGGTCAAATTCTGGTCGATGAAGTGATCAACTATTCAGGTGTGAATAAGGCAAAACGCGAAGCCACATTGCGCTGTCTCGTCAACGATATGAACCCTGTTGCTATCAAGAAGGCGTTGAATGATCTTCGCAAAAATACTGACTTCATACCGTTAGCAACATCAGCCCTGGCAAGGGCAAGGGCCGATTGGCTCTATGGTATCAATATGACTCGCCTCTGCACCCTTCTTGGCCAAAGCGCTGGGTACAACGGCGTTTTGTCGATTGGCCGTGTGCAGACGCCTGTCTTGGGGTTGGTCGTTCACCGCGACCAAGAAATCGAAAACTTTATAACCAAGCCATTTTATGAGGTCTTCATAACGCTTCAGACAATGGCTGGTGAGTCTTTTACAGCAAAATGGAAGCCTAGTACTGCTTGCGAGCCATATATGGACGAGGAAGGCCGTGTGCTGTCACGAAAGCTTGCCGAAGTCGTTCTTCAAAAGGTAGTCGGACATTCAGGCAACGTCATCGCAGTCAAACGCGACAAGAAAAAACAGCCTGCTCCCCTACCCTACAGTCTTTCATCACTGCAGATTGATGCATCAAAGCGCTTCAATCTAAACGCCCAGAAGACTCTGGACATATGCCAACAGTTATATGAACGCCATAAGCTGATCACCTACCCCCGGTCAGACTGTCGGTATCTGCCTAAAGGCCACTATGACGAACGCTACACGGTGACTCAGTCTATTGCCAAAACGTCGGCGACGCTTTCTGATAGCGTACGAAAGGCTGACCTCGACCTGAAGAGTAAGGCATGGAATGACGCCAAGGTAGGCGCTCACCACGCAATTATACCAACATCCAGGGCAGTTCCAGCTGATCGCCTGTCTCAGGATGAGAAGAATATCTACGAGCTAGTTGCCCGCCAGTACTTGATGCAATTCTATCCAGCATTTGAGTATGCAGAGCACCAAATCGACAGCGAGGTGGAAGGCGGATTGTTCATCGCCAAACAGAAGTCAGTTATTTCTAACGGCTGGAAGGCGCTGCTGCCACCTCAAAAGACCCCAAAGCAAGACGCAGAGTTTTCGTCAGTGGCTCTTCCCAACGTGAAGTCTGGAGATCCTGTTACCTGCATCGACGGCAAAATGGACGAGAAACAAACCAGCCCCCCGAAACGCTTCACAGACGCAACATTACTCTCTGCCATGACGGGAATAGCGAGGTACGTATCAGATCCTGAAATAAAAAAAGTGCTAAGGGATACAGATGGGCTCGGCACGGAAGCCACCCGTGCAGGGATCATCGAGTTATTGTTCAAACGGCAATTTCTGACAAAGAAAGGTAAGGAGATCCACTCGACAGAGGCAGGAAAGCATCTTGTGAACAGTCTGCCTAAACGAATGGTTGTTCCTGATATGACCGCACATTGGGAGTCTCAGCTTGAAGCCATCAGCGAGAAGCGGATGCGATACGGGCAGTTTATGCAGCCCCTCACTGATGGCCTGAAAGCGCTAATTGCTGAAGTAGAAGGCGGTGATTTCTCGGCTCTACGTGGGATGGGTAAGAAGCCGATGCGAAAAAGAAAAACAGCTAGAAAAAAGTAGCACAGCACAAACCGCATTCTACGGTTGATTCAATCTTTATATGATTGGCGTCCTTTGTACATTTCAAGGACGCCAAGAGCAATATTGAATATCGCTCAAACACTCGGTTCGTGAAGGCCACTCTTTTCAAAAACGTCGGCTAATCGGTAATCAAATCCGCTGTCGTCAGTGCCCAGAATCATATTGAAGATGACACGACTCAGTGAGGACTGCGGAAGGTTATAGTTCCTAGCAAATGGCTTCACTTCCCATTCATTGGCCAAGGCACGCTCCATACTCCGTGAAATGTTCCCAACAACCGAGTTAGCTGCCTGCCGTTTGCTGATAGAGCTACGCATATAATAGGCAGCGGCGTCCTTGGCGGCCCGCCAAATAAAGTTATAGACCTGGGCTACACTAAAATGCTCTAGGCACCTGCTGAGCATCTGGCGGCTTTTCTCCCCCGGCGACCAGTACAGCTGATGCTCTTCAAGCATAACCTTCAAGAAACCAATGCACTCGTTCAGTTGGGCTTCCTTGCATAGCGCATTAAATTCCGGCGATTGCCTGACGCTATGTGCGATTTCCTCATCAAAAAACTCATTGATTAGTGCAATAACCTGGTCAGCTTCAAATGAAATGCTAAATGAGCACGCTCCAAGATCAACACTAAACTGCCCATCCTCATGAAGCGCGACCACCTCTAGACGTGTAGCCAAGGAAATCAACAATAGGTTGTGATCAATCAAATGCTGAAGCACCTTATGATCATAGACAGGATCCGGCGACAGCGTGCAAGCGGGATAATCGCTAAGTGGTTCTATGGTAGCAAGTTGCTCATCGCCTAACGCCTGAATCGTCGCTAGCAGATAGACCTTGCTCGTCAGGTCTAGCGCTGCCAGGTCTGGTACGTTGCTTTTCGCCGACTGCCGCATTTTCAGAAGCAACTCTTTCTTTTCGTCAGCAATGGCTTGTCGTTCGGCTTCCAAGCATGCACTACAGACCCGCTCCCGAAGCCATCGGCGGTCTTGATACTGGCTGCGAGTACCAAAGCGGTACGGCTGTCTGCAACGACCACAGCAGATATCTTCCAGCCATACGAAAGCATGCTGTTCGACGAACTTACTGACCTCGTGTGTTTTCATTGAATAAGCGATCGCAATCTCGCTAATTTTGAAGACAAACTCGCCGTCTTCAGACTGCCTCCAGTATTCCCCGCAGATACGTGCGCCCTGCTCATCATCAGTAATTATCTCTAACTTCATCCAGGCCGCTCCAAATGGGAATTATAGTCCGTGGAATTGTATCCAGTGCCCCGTGATAGTTCCATCCTTTGGGTGGAGCAGGACAGATGCGGAACGAAAAGCTTTTGGCGTTCGGCCAGAGGGTCAGAGAGATTCGTAAAAGTAGAGGGCTATCCCAGGAAGGTATGGCTGCCCTGGCTGAACCGCCCCGGCTTTACCGGAGACTCCATATCTTGAGAGGATGGAGTTATGAACTCACCAAAACGATATTCCCCAGAAGTCCGGGAGCGAGCTGTTCGATTAGTCCTTGAACAGCAAGGCGAATACCCGTCCAAGTGGGCGGCGATCTGCTCCATTGCCAGCAAGTTCGGCTGTACACCAGAGACTTTGAGAGCCTGGTGCAAACGCACAGAACTCACGCAGGAAAACAGCTCGGTTAACCTGTCTGAACATGAACGGCTCAAGCAGCTAGAGCGTGAAAACACCGAATTGAAGCGTGCCAATGAAATTCTCCGTAAGGCGGCTGCTTTTTTCGCCCAGGCGGAGCTCGACCGCAAACCCAATTGATGGTGTCATTTATCGACGAGCATCGTGCTCAGTTCGGGGTCGAGTCGATTTGTAGTCAACTGCCAATCGCCCCATCGACGTATTACCACCACAAGGCACTTGAAGCTGATCCTGAACGGCGGGCAGACCGGTATCGGCAGGATGCGTTTCTTACCGCTGAGATTCAGCGCGTGTGGGAAGAAAACTTCTGCGTCTACGGTGCCCGTAAGGTCTGGCGGCAACTCCGCCGTGAAGGCGTTAATGTTGCTCGTTGCACTGTAGAACGGCTCATGCGCCGCCTAGGAATTCGCGGCGTGGTGCGAGGCCAACGCCCCTTCACGACCCTCAGTGATCCCGGCCAGAAACGGGCACCTGATTTAGTGAAACGTGACTTTACGGCTATGCGTCCTAATCAGCTTTGGGTGGCCGATTTTACCTATGTCGCTACCTGGTCTGGCTTCGTTTACGTTGCGTTCGTTATCGATGTTTATGCACGCTGTATCGTGGGTTGGCGTGTAGCGACGTCGATGAGAACGGCACTGGTGCTGGACGCTCTGGAGCAAGCTCTGTGGGCACGAAAACACAGACAAGGGTTGATCCATCATAGTGATAGGGGAAGCCAATATCTCTCGATCCGCTACACCGAGCGTATGGCTGACGAGGGTATCAATGCCTCAGTCGGCACCACCGGCGACTCCTACGACAATGCGCTGGCTGAAACCATCATCGGCTTGTTCAAAACGGAGGTGATCCATCATCGTGGCCCATGGAGGGGACTGGATGCCGTTGAGTATGCCACGCTGGAGTGGGTTGACTGGTTCAACAACCGCCGACTGCTGGAACCCATCGGAAACGTTCCACCAGCAGAACGAGAAAGGACGTATTATCGTCAACTGGAAGAGTCGGGTGAAGCTGCCTGACTCAAACAAACCGGTCTCCGGAATAACCGGGGCGGTTCATACCGCTGACGGCCACGGCGCTACACAGCCCAATCATATTAGGGTGCTCGCATACCATGGTGTAGGTTGCCCCCAGGGAATCACACGAGAAGCTAGGAAGCACTTTTATACCCGACAAACTACACGCCACATCAAATAAGTAGCGCATGGTCGAGCCATTTAGCGACATGGTTAATGGGTAGTGGCTTAAATCTTTTACCTGTAGGACATCTTTACTTGCCAGAGGATGACTCTTAGCCATCAGCGCACTGATCGCAGCATTATGGCTTGAGATCACCTTCACGCCGATATCCGGTGAGAGGCTAAAGGTTAAGGCAATATCGGCCTCGCCCTCTTTCACCAGCTCAGAGGCCCGGGTTGACTCGACCACGTGTAGATCAAATCGGGTATCAGGACATTGAACAATAAAGCTGGATATAACGCTGGGAAGGAAGTGCCAGGCCATACCATCCGGGCATGCCACGGTAATTTTGCGCATTTGCCGCGTCATTACGTCCTGCATTTCCGCAATCACACTGCTGACTTCCAGCTGATTACGCAATGCATAGGCCTGCAGCACCCTGCCCGCCTCCGTTAACTGCATCCCGCGCGGCTGTCGGTTAAACAGCTTGATAGCCAGCCGTTGTTCCAAATTGGTAATTTGGCGACTCACCGCTGAAACCGCAACGTGCAGTTCTTCCGCCGCGGCCGACAGAGAGCCCGTTTTAGCGACGCTTTGAAAGTAACGTAAATTGAGTTCCTGCATAGCGGCCTCTTTTTGCCCAACAACAAGTTTGAGCGAGTTACCTGCGCCACTTGATTGCGCCTGGTTTCTTATAATTAGAAAGATTATTTGAAATATTAATGATGGTTGCAAACATAGGCAAGGACTACTCTTTTTCTAACGACTTTCTTCCTTCTATCTCCAAGCACCATAGCTATCTCCAAACACCATAACTATGTCCAAATACCATAACGGTCAATAAAAAAGGCAGGCAATGGATACAACGCAGCTTTCAGGGCGTGAACTCGCTCTTCAACTGGCGAGCAACGAACTCTCCAGTGGCAACTTTTACCAGACGCTGGCAAGGCGCGTCGGCCTTAGAACGGTTAGCCAAGACCCTGAACACAGCGATACGCTACGTGACTACTTAACGGAAGAAATAGTCCCGCACCTCTCTAAATTAGGCTTCGACAGCCAAGTGATCGAAAACCCTAAATCCGATCACCCACCTTTATTGATCAGCCAACGTATTGAAGATCCCACGCTTTCTACACTGCTGCTTTACGGCCATGGAGATGTCACCGATGGGCAAGAAGATCAATGGTCTGACGGCATCGCCCCCTGGGAACTGACGTTTGTTGATGGCCGCGTTTATGGGCGCGGCACAGCTGATAACAAAGGCCAACACAGCATCAACCTGGCAGCGCTGGAGGCCGTTATTAAAGTCCGCGAGGGTCAACTTGGCTATAACGTCAAGATCCTCTTTGAGATGAGCGAGGAAATAGGCTCTCCTGGGTTAGAAGAAACCTGCAAAACCTATAAAGAAGCGCTTAAGTCCGATCTTTTCTTGGCATCTGACGGTCCTCGAATCCGCCATGACATGCCCACCCTGTTTCTCGGCTCTCGGGGCGTTGTTCAGCTCAAACTTGCTTTGAACACTGGCAATGGCGGCCGACATTCCGGCAACTGGGGTGGCATCATCACCAACCCCGCGGTAGTGCTGTGTAACGCGCTTAGTACGCTTCTCTCCAGCGAGGGGAAAATTCTGGTCGACTTTCTTAAAGCGCCCGCAATGCCTGACGAAGTAGCTCAATTGGTGCGCAATCTTCCAGTGGGCGGTGGCGACAATGACCCAGCCATCAATCCTGCCTGGGGCGAAAACCAGCTAACCGACGGCGAGCGCCTATATGGCGCCAATACATTGGAAATTCTGGGCTTGAGCGCAGGGAGAACCGACAAGCCAGTTGGCGCCATTCCTGCAAGTGCAGAAGCCATTTTGCAGCTTCGCTTCGTCAAAGGCACCGATTGGCAAGCGGTGGAAAAGAACCTGCGCCAGCATCTTAACGCCCATGGCTTTGAGGGTATTCAAATTCAGTTTATGGGTGGCTACGCCGCCACCCGGCTTGAACCCAGCCACCCTTGGGTTTCCTTTGTGGCCCAGTCGGCAGAGAACAGCTTGGGTCAGGCCGTGCATATCCTGCCCAACCTGGGCGGGACAATCCCCAACCACTGTTTTTCAGATGTACTCAACCTTCCTACGGTATGGTTGCCTCACTCCTATGCATCGTGCAATCAGCACGCCCCAGATGAACACCTGCTCGAAACGATTATCGAGCAGGGCCTGAAGATCGCCGCCGGTATACTCTGGGACTTAGGTGAGCCTAAAGAACAGGCTTTCAAACAAACGACAACAACCACACATCGCACAGCCACCAAGGCAGAATAAAATGACGACTCCTGAAGAAAACAGCGTCGATAATGAAGCCATTCATTGGGATCAGGATATTAGCTACGGCCAGTACCTGGATCTGGAACCCTTGCTTGCTTGCCAAAATCCGGCTTCTGATGAACACGATGAATTACTCTTTATCGTTATCCATCAAGTATCGGAGCTATGGATCAAACTGTGCCTTCACGAAGCTCATGGCGCCGCAGCGCATATTCAAGAAGATAACCTGCGCCCGGCTTTCAAGATGCTATCGCGGGTTTCCAGAATTCAGGAACAGCTTATCAAGGCCTGGGAAGTGCTGGTCACCATGACCCCCGCCGACTATGCCAGCTTCCGAGACAGCCTTGGCCAAAGCTCTGGGTTTCAGTCCTATCAATATCGGGAAATGGAATTCCTGTTGGGTAACAAGAACGCCAAGCTAATCGAAGCCCACCGATCAAAACCCAAACACTACCAAAAACTTCAGGAATCCCTCCACTCGCCCAGTCTTTACGATATCGTGCTGCAGCTGCTTGCCAAACGCGGTTTCAGCATTCCGGAAAGCAAAACCCAACGCGATTGGAGTATCCCCTACACCGCCAGTAGCGAGGTGGAAGCGGTCTGGACGGAAATCTACCGCAACAGCGAACAGCACTGGGATCTATACGAGCTTGCTGAAAAACTGGTGGATGTCGAATTCAACTTTCAGCGCTGGCGATTCAGCCATATGAAAACAGTCGAACGTATCATTGGTTATAGACGCGGCACAGGGGGTACGGCTGGGGTGAATTATCTGGTCAAAGCGCTGGATCTTCAGTTCTTCCCGGAACTGTGGAGTGTTCGGACGACGATATAAGCACTTGGCGCACTACTGCGCACCCAGTTTAACTACCGTCATGATATTCAAAACAGCGACATACAATTTTTCGGAGCAGCCATATGCCTGTAAGCCTGGATAGTGTTCGTGAGCGTGACCGCCAAGACCCATTGGCAGACTTTAAAAGCCATTTCGCCCTGCCCGAAGGCGTGCTCTATCTTGATGGGAACTCACTGGGCGCTCAACCGAAGGCCGCCAAACAGGCGGTCGATGAGACTCTGGATCAATGGCGCGATCAGTTGATCAAAGGCTGGAATCAGGGCTGGTTCGATGCTCCGGAACGATTGGGCAATCTACTAGCCCCGGTGATTGGTGCGCAACGCGGTGAGGTAAGCGTCACTGACAATATCACGCTAAATATCTTCAAGCTGCTGGGATATATTCTCGGCCAAGGCAAGGAGGGTCGCCAGGCGGTTCTTAGCGAAGGCGGCAACTTTCCGACCGATGGCTACATCGCCCAAGGCTATTGCCGGGTGAGTGGCGCCGAACACCGCTTCCTCCCCGAAGGAGGCAACTTGGCCGAACACCTCGACGGTGTAGCCGTGGTGGTACTGAGTCAGGTTAACTACCGTACTGGCAAATTACGCGATATGGCCACCACCACGAAACTGGTGCACGACCACGGCGCGGAAGTCATCTGGGATTTGGCCCATTCCGCAGGCGCACTGCCCATTGATCTAAACGGCTGCGGCGCTCGCTACGCCGTAGGCTGTACGTACAAGTACCTTAACGGCGGCCCTGGCGCACCAGCTTTTTTATACGTGCATAGCAATCACCAAGACAAAGGTTGGCAGCCGCTTTCCGGCTGGCACGGCCATGCATCGCCCTTCGCTTTTGAAGCGGACTACACCCCAGCGGGAGATATTTCCCGCTTTCGCACTGGCACCCATTCGGCACTGGCCTACGCCGCTCTGGAAGCCTCACTCGCCCTATGGAGCGAGGTGGACATGCAGGCGCTGAGAGCAAAAAGTCTGGCAATGAGCGACCTGTTTCGAGAGTGTTTAAGCGATATTTTTACCACTCATAATATTGACGATATAACCCCATCAGCCAGTGAGCGCGGCAGCCAGGTATCACTGGTGGATAGTCAAAACGGCTACGCTATCGTTCAAGCCTTGATTGCCCGAGGTGTAATCGGCGACTACCGGGAGCCCGGCTTAATGCGTTTTGGTTTTACCCCGCTATACCTCAGTTTTGAAGATGTTTGGCAGGCCGCCCAGCACTTCCGTGAGGTAATGGAAAGCGGTGAGTACCAGGATCCGCAGTTTCATGTGCGTGGTGCCGTTACCTAATAGAGGTACGTGATGACTGAAACACCCCTGAATCTCGCCTACTCGCCGAGCTATTTCGCTCGGGATTATGAAGCCACTTTAAGGCGCCAGGCAGCTTTAGGTATCGACCTGGTGGCACGCCACCAGCCGATTACCCTGCGCTACGGTGAAGATCCGGCGGCCCGCCTCAACCTGTTTGTTCCGGAAAATACCGCGGGCCCCTGGCCATTGATGCTATTTATTCACGGCGGTTACTGGCAGGCGCTTGATAACACCGCGACGGACTTTCTGGCTGAACGCTACCTGGCCCGAGGCATGGCATTCGCCTCACTGGGTTACGGCTTAGCACCGGAAACGTCCATTAACACCATGGTGAAGCAGTGCATTGAGGGGGTTGCGGCGGCATGCAACGCCCTCGCGGATAACGGTGGCGTCTGGTCGATTGTATTAGGCGGCCATAGCGCCGGTGCCCAGCTGGCTTACTGGGTAGCCGCCAGTGGTGATATACCCATTGATAAATTGATACTGGTGAGCGGCGTTTATGACCTAACCCCATTGGTGGATACCTACGTTAACGAAGCGCTGGAGCTCACCCCAACCCAAGCGCTTGCGTTAAGCCCTATATTTGCCGATTCGAGCAAACTACCCTCATGCCAAGTAGTGATCGCCGAAAATGATCCGCCCGCTTTTCGCCAACAAACACACGATTTCGTTGCAGCTTTAAAGACTAGCCATATCCAAGTCGAGCTCGTGGATATAGCTAACTGCGATCACTTTGATGTGTTAGATGCGTTATGAGTTTGAAGCAATTGCAGAAAACACCGTGCCCGATCTCTCGCCTGCCAGTACCGCACGGTTGCGGCCTTCTTGCTTAGCACGGTAAAGCGCCTTGTCGGCGCGGCTGATCACTTCGTCAATGCTCTCGGTCTGGCGGTGAAGCGCAACACCCAGGCTCAATGTAACCGCCAAGTTGCCTGCCGAGGTGGCAAAAGTCGGCTCAGCAACTGCTCGACGCACCTTTTCGGCGACGGCCATAGCGCTCTCAACGGTGGCGCTTGGAATCAGTAGCAAAAACTCCTCTCCACCCCAGCGGGCAACCCGATCACCACCGCGAAGCGTAGTGGTGAACCGAGTAGCAAGAATGGTGAGCACTTCATCACCCACTTCGTGGCCATACTGGTCATTAACTGCCTTGAAGCGATCCAAGTCGGCCATCAACACAGCAAAGCACTGTTCGCCGCGTTTAGCGCGGCTCCACTCTGACTGCAAGTGTGTATGCATCGAGCGCCGGTTGGGCAAGCCGGTCAGCGCATCGGTCAACGCACTATGCTCAAGTTGCTGGCTGGCAATAAAGGTGCGCTGGTGTTCCTGGTAAAGCATCGTAGCAATGACGACACCTATGCCCATCGCAGCGGGAATGAAGATCAAATGAATGGGGTTATCTGGAAAGGGGCTACCTGAAAACACAATAAAAGCGATTACTGCCATAAACGGCAAGCCGTATATCAAAACCAGATCTCTAACACCGTAGACGGTCGCTGTAGCCACAGCAATGATGGCCAAGGTGAGCCCTTGAGTGATGTAGAGAAGATGTCCACCCTGCTCCGAATAGTGCAATACGAACATGGCAGCCATCATTCCCACTATTGAAAGATTCAACGTCAGCAATAGCGGATAAGCCCATAAGCCTGGGTCTTTCTTACGATGGAGCAGCAAAAAAGTAATCGCCAGCATAGCGGCGGGCAGGCGAAGGAGAATATGTTTCCATACCGACTCCCCGTTAGAGTAGCCGACCAGCGTCGCATCCAAAATAGTGAAAACGGGTAACAACACCAACACCACGCCAGACAACAAGTAGCCAAGTCGGCGCGACCGCGAGTATTGATTAAGTAGAAAATCGGCCCACCATTCGGTGGGTATTGGCGCATGCTTTCTCATCATTACCTGTTTCCGGAACTGGATAGCTTTACACCACCCGCCACCTACCGGGAAACACCGGTTAGATCAGGATCTTCTGACGTGGCTAATGGGCAATTACATATTGTAACATATTGAGTTTCAATGCTCATCATGCCCAGGTTAAGCCGGTTTTCGAAATATTCTTACTTTAAACGAAGAGTCAACCAATCTTATCTCAACCGTGAAGCGCCGCCTCAATGTCCGCGATGTTGATTTTTCTCATCTGCATCATTGCGTCGAATGCTCGCTTTGCGACGGCAGGGTCAGGGTTGGTAACGGCGTTAATCAGCACAGCAGGCGTTATCTGCCACGATATTCCCCATTTATCCTTGCACCAGCCACAGGCGCTTTCCTCGCCACCATTGCTAACAATGGCATTCCAATAGCGATCCGTTTCGGCTTGGTCATGCGTTGAAACCTGAAAAGAGAACGACTCATTGTGCGTAACCCCAGGCCCGCCGTTGAGCCCAAGGCACGGAATGCCCATCACGGTAAACTCGACGGTCAATACATCCCCCTGCTTACCCGATGGAAAGTCTCCCGGTGCGTGATGAACCGCACTGACAAACGAATCAGGAAAGGTATCAGCGTAAAAGCGCGCTGCTTCTTTTGCACCACCATCGTACCAAAGGCAAACAGTGTTCTTTGCGGGGGTTGCCATATCACATCTCCACTAAAACCATCGCGTTATCAAGCCCAGTGAAATATTGACTCAACTTACCAAGTTTCTTCGGAGCCCGGTGGCCCCATGTCGATCTGCATATCAGGCGCTATATCCACGACACCTTTGACCTTTTTCAGCCGTTCCGCCGTGGCATCGTCAGCCGAGCCGGTAATACAGCCGATCTCCTCCAGCACCTCCTGGATGGTTAATCCTTCAGCGCTGAGGCGCGTGGCCATTTCATTTATCGGTTGATCGCTGGAAATAGTGATCAACCATAGCGCTACCGTTGGCATCTGGCATATCTCCATAGTAAGAGCACTGGGCGACCAGAAAGGAGCGCCTGCCCAGCGCGTCGTCTAACACTAGGGCGCTTGCACCAACCCTGCTCCCACGCCGTATTCAGGCAACGGCAGCTCTTGCACCGAAGCCACCAGCTGCTCCCAAAGTTTCCTGCCCCGCAGCGAGGCATCTGATTGCGCCCACAGTGCCGCGCAGCCTGCCACATGTGGCGCCGCCATGCTGGTGCCACTGATCGTTTTATGGCGAGTGGGCCGGGGCCACGAGGAGAAGATATCGCGCCCAGGCGCGGCAATCTCGATCTTGCCATGATTGGAAAAGCTGGAGGGCTGCAGGTTCGTATCGATAGATGCCACCGATATTACGGTAGGCGAGTTAGCAGGCGCCCCTGTATTAGTTGCGGAATTACCCGCCGCAGCGATAACGAGGCACCCATTACGCAGTGCCGCTTCACCAGCATGGGTGTAAGCAGCCTGCACAGGGCTCTGGCTGCCAAGCGACATCGAGATCACCTCACACCGGTTGGCGATGGCCCAGTTCAGACCAGCGAGCACGCCCGCCCCGGTACTGCTGCCCGAGTTGGTCAGCACCTTTCCGACGAAGACCTGCGCCTCATACGCGACCCCGTAACGGGGCGTGTTGCCGCCGGGCGCCTGGGGGCCACAAGCCGTGCCGATACAGTGAGTACCGTGCCCGTTGATATCCTGAACCGGCTCCCCGACGAATGAGCGGGTTACGAGCTCCCTTCCCTCAAAATCCGGGTGACCTAGATCCATCCCGGTATCCAGCACGGCAACTTTTATACCCGCACCGCTCCAGCTACTTTGCGGCACCTTACAGCGGTTTAGCCCCCAAGTTGGCCGAAGGGCGTCCTCTTCAAGGTTCTCTTCGCCCTCATCCAGCTCAACGCCCAGGTCACGGGCGATAGTGCTGGCTGCCCGCAAAAAACCCCGTAGATATTCAGAATTTTCAGAAAAGGCGAAATACTCTGGCTCAATAATTTCGATGGGACTATCCGCAGTGACCTTACCCAGCGCACTCATGCCATGCTGCTGTAGGGCATCGCCGCCTACCAGTGCCACTCCAAGCTCCGGAAATACCATTGCCTCAGCATCTCCGGCATCTTCCAGGCTAACGGCTTGATCGGTGAAATCCCGCGCATCAGCGACCCGAAATTTTTGGGCCTTCAGCGCTCTGATCCCCTCTTCAACTCTTCCTTCACGATAACTGATCAGGAAGCGCCCAGTTTCAAGGCAGCTACCGCCCCGCTCTAAGGCTGCCAATAACAGTTGTTCGATTCCGCATGAAACAGTGGAGAGTGGCTCACCCGCTGGCGTGTTGCCGTTACCTGTCGGTTTTTTCGCCATCGTAGACATCCTTTTCGTTTAGCTGTTAAGCGATATGATGAGGTGACTTACATAGACTCCATGTGATTGAAAACATGACTGTCTATACAGCGCCCATCATTTCAGCTTAACGCACCTGAGATGCTTCGCCAGATGAATTTCAGACTACGGTTCTTAAACAAATAAAGCGCTTAAACTAAGAAGGAGGGAGTACGATTGTTATTCGTTACTATCAGTTGGGGTACGCTCTTCATCACGCAGTGTTAGCACTTCGAAACCGGAGGATGTGACGGCAATCGTATGCTCCCACTGAGCAGACAGTTTCTTGTCACTGGTCACTACTGTCCAGCCGTCCCGCTTGGTTTTTATTTTGGCCCTGCCCTGATTAATCATGGGCTCGATGGTAAAAACCATCCCTTCTTTTAAAACCAAGCCCCTGCCTTTCTTTCCGTAATGTAATACCTGCGGCTCTTCATGCATTTCTCGGCCTATTCCATGGCCGCAATACTCACGTACAACAGAGTAGCCGTACTTTTCGGCATATTGCTGAATTGCATAGCCTACATCACCCAACGTGGCACCGGGCTTAACCGCTTCTATCCCTTGCCATAGAGCCTCGTAGGTTTTATCCACCAACCGTTTGGCATAGGGAGTCACTTCGCCGATCAGATACATCTTGCTGGAGTCAGCAATAAAGCCGTCTTTCTCCAGGGTAATGTCGACATTGACGATATCGCCTGTTTTGAGTATTTGCTTGTCGGATGGAATGCCATGGCACACCACGTGGTTGACTGAGGCATTCAATACGTACTGGTAATCGTATTGCCCCTTACTGGCCGGGCGAGCCTGCAATTGATCGACGATATAACGCTCGGCCCAATCGTTAATAGCCATGGTGGATACGCCGGGCGCTATCCGTTGGTCAAGATGACTGAACACCAATCCGAGTAGCCGTCCGGCTTCCCGCATCAAACGCAACTCCTCCTCGCTTTTTAGCGTCAGCTCACTCACCGACCACCTTCCTTACTTCAACGTCGGCTTGCTTCATTTGCTCTCGCATGATGTCAGAGAAGGTCATGCCTGGATTGGCCTCGGCAAGCATGCCCACCTTTATCCAATACTCAGCCTGGGCATTGATAGAACGCACCATCACCGAGCTGGCTTTGCGAATGTCTTCATGCAGCTGATCATTGATTTTTACGATACCCATCACACCACCCAATATATGAAACGAATATGAAGCATATACGAATCATATATCGCGTAACGATTGGCGGCAAGGCTATCTGATTACGTTGTTACGGGGACACGTTGGCCAGAGCTTCCAACGCCAATACTTCTTTGCGCAGCACCAGCTTCGGCTTCTCTAACGAATCGCGCCACTGAACACATTCCTGCTGTTGCTGCGGGTCGCTATCGGGGCTTGCGCCAAAGGCATCCAGCCAGGCCTGACGAGAACACAGGTCTTGATACTCCCCGAGCAGGCGCTGGCGGTGCTTCAATTGGGACAGAAACGGCTCAGGGGTCTCTGGATTCAGATCAGCCAGGTAACGAATCCGCTTCACGCCCTTCCGCAGTTCATGGAACCCGGTGTCATGGGTATCCAGCGAGAGTGCCGCCAGGTCTTCATCGTGGCGTGCGATACGCTCATTCAGTACCCTACGTATACGCTTTGGCGTAAGTTTCGAAAGCCCCTTACCAACGTCATCGGAAGCGATAAAGTGCTGCCATGCCTCCATCTCCTCAGCATATGCCGGTGCATGTAACTGCTGACACAGTGCCTGGTGGCGCTCCCGCTGGCAAGCCAGCAGCCACTGCATCAATCCCTGGCGACTACCAGAAGTTAGCGGTGGAGGCGTCTTGACCATATCCTCCAGAAACACATCAATATCACGCAGGTCACTGGTAGCCTGGGCACGTTGCTTGAGCCGCTTAAGCATCTTTTTCAGGCCAGGCACTCGGGTAATGGTGCGCACGGACTCACCCACTGCCCGGCTACGACGCAGATTGACCCGGTACTGGTGCAGGAACTCAGGGTCAACACCTGCGATAACACCAGCTTCCAAGGCACGGATCATCTGATACAGGTACTCCAGCATGTCACGAATGCGGCTGGCGGTGTCGTTATTGCTTTTGGGTGGCTGGGGGGCAAGGCGCTGAAAAAGCGGATAGCTGGCCATTCCCGGGGTCAGGCACCCTGCCAGTTTGGCTCCGTTATGCCCCGCGCTTTTCCAAGAAGAACCGGACAGCGTGAAATGCAGAACGCTCCCGGTGGGCAGCGAATGCGGCGCTGTCTGGTCGAGCCAACGAGCCAGATCATGCAGCGCCGGGTTATGCCCAATCACCAGGACTCTTTCGGCTTCGTTTGGCAACGATTCGACCCAGGCCTGCAGCCCGCCACCATCGAACGTATAAAGGTTTTCATCAAAGTGAACCTGGTTGACCAGGGTATGATCAGGTAGTTGGCCTGCGATCTCATCGAAGGTTTCCCGCGTGCGAGCCGCTGTACTGACGTAAATCCCCCCTTCTAACGCTTGCCAGTGCTGAAGCACATGCGCCATCGCCGCTGCCTGACGTTTACCACGCTTTCGCAACGGCCGTTGATGGTCGGTCATATCGCCACTGGGCTGTTTAGCCTTGGCATGCCGCATTAGGTATAGGTGCCGCATGGGTTCGCTCCCAAGCACAGTGTGATACACAAAGTTTAGTACACGCCCATCTTCTAGCGAGAGTGCTGACAAGGCTTCACCACAAACCAACTGGCCAACACCAAGCCACCGAATAGTGTGTAAACCACCACAAACACCCACTCAGGCAAAGTAAAATAGAGCAGGCTATGCAGCCAGTACTGAATAAATGAGCCCGAATAGGTAGCGGCGTCCGCCTCTGCCCTCAGCGCCATTTCCCAGGTAGTTAATGGACAAACCACCCCGAACCAAGCCTGAACCACCACATAGCCAATGGCGCAAAGATGTACGATGCGGAAGGTTCTATTGCGAACCCACCGCCAGTTGAAGAAATAGCCTGCGTAAATTGTGACCAGGCCTAACACCACGAAGGCCACAAACAGCACGTGGAGAATTAGAAGGGTGTCGGCGAGCATTAGCAGCAGTGATGGGGGCATAGGAAAGCGCTACTTGTTGCCAACGGGTGAATCTGGTGCTTCGACGACATCGCTGCAGACGACGACTTGGTTCCTCCCCCCACGCTTGCCAACATAAAGCATCTCATCCGCTCGTTTAATTAAAGACTCCAGATCGGCTTTCTCTGAATCGGTAGCCGCCACGCCAACGGTGACGCTTGGGCGCAGTTTGCCCATCTCTTCTGTTAATGAAAGCTCAGCCACCTTCTTTTTCAAACGCTCTGCGACCAGTTGCGCATCTCCCGAGCCGGTGTCCGGGAGGGCGACGACAAACTCTTCACCACCAAAACGTCCTATCACATCCGTTGGACGCAGCGACTCTGCACAGACTTCGGCAATTTTGGTTAGCACCCAATCCCCGTGGCTATGCCCCCAGGTGTCGTTAATGTGTTTGAAGTGATCCACATCGATCATAAACAGGCTAAATGGCGCCTTGTGGGACTGCGAGTGCTGCAACAGATCCTTAGCCAGTTTTATAAAATGGCCGCGATTATTCAGGCTGGTTAGCTCGTCCTGCTCAGCGACTACCCTCAGCTGTTCTTCCAGTGATTTTCGGTGAGCGATCTCTTTGTGTAATTGGTCGTTATTCTCTCGCTCTTCTTGAAGCAGTGCATATTGCTTACGCTGCAGGCATTCCAAGCGCAGCAGGGCGAAAAAACCTACAACGCTACCCATAATCAGCAACAGTGCGACCAGTAGCGTCGCTATCGGGGCAAGACTTGCGAACAGCACCGCAGCCACTAAAAAACCAATATTCAAATAGAGGCTGGCCGCTGTCACGACTGTTAACGGATTGGGAATCAGAAGATAAAACGCCATGGTAGCCACCACCACCGCGGTAATTTGAGTGGGGAGGCTTTCGGGTCGTAGGGGGACAATCAATATAATGCCCGTGGCAAATACCCACAGCGGTAAGGCGTGCAACCAAGCACGATAATCATTGCCACCCCAGCGCCGCACAACGAGTGCCACCAACAGGCAAATGCTCACCACCACTATTCGCATGGTAAGCAGCAGATAGAACTCCCTGGTAAGGCCCAGCAGGTAGTAATCCGCAATCGCGAACATGCCAAAGACACATGCCGCAACGCTCACAGCAAAGCTAAATTCAAGCCGCACGCTTTCCTGGATAGAGCGGCGATACATCAACTCACGGCTGGTATCGCAAAACTGCCCGGTTAACCTATGCACCTGATACTGTTGTTTCTGTAATGGCACAGCCCCACACTCCCGACGCCACGTGGCAATTTTTCTTATTTTATCAATAACGCGATACCACTCACCTCAACATTCAGCAGGCGTAACCGCACGATAGCTGGCCGTGGCTTTTTCCAGCCCTTGTTGTAATGCCCGAATGCGCGATTCATGGGCAGGATGCGTAGAAAGAAATTCAGGGGGCTGACCACCACCGCTAGCAGCCATGTTGCGCCACAGGGCCACGCTCTGCTGCGGGTCAAACCCCGCACGGGCCATAATTTCCAAGCCCATCAAATCGGCCTCCTCCTCATGGGTGCGGCTGAAAGGCAGGTTAATACCCAACTGGGCACCAATACCCAAGGCCTGCATCAATTGCTGGTTGCCAAATTCCTCTTCCCCTAATAACCCCACCACCAATAACACGGCTTTAATGCCAAGCTGCTGGGTAAGCCGCTCATTGCCATGATCCGCCAACACATGCCCCACCTCGTGCCCAATCACCGCCGCTAGCTGTGCTGGCGTCTCAGCCACTCGCAGTAGCCCGCTGTGCACCCCGATGCGTCCCCCCGGCAGAGCAAACGCATTGGGGGAAGCATCCTCAAATACCACCACTTCCCAGCGTTCAGGGAAAGCGAGCCCTGGGTAGCTCGCCTCAGCGCCAGCCACCACTTTTTCAGCCACGCACTGCACCAATTGATTAGCCTGCGTATCGCGATTGATCGGCTGGCTATTGCGTAGCTGATTAAAAGCGTCTTCCCCCATGTCAGCCATTAACGCGTTCGGTACTAACGCCAATTGGGAGCGCCCAGTGGGCGTTTCCCCGCAGCCAGCCAAAGAGGCCATCAGCCCCAAGAGAAAAACAGGTAATAGAAATCGCCGATGCATCGGATGGTGTCGCCTGGATTAAGAAACGTGCAGTAGAGTGTAAAGTGCTTCGCAGGCGTGGCGCTCGTCGCGTTCATCAACGCTACCCAGCCCAAGGTACCGGTCGTAATCGTAGGCCACAAATAGGCGGACATAATCCAACTCGGTATGAAGCTCTAGCGAACCTACCACTCCTTGGCGGAGCAGTAGATATCGTCTAGAACCTCCCCGTTAAAGTAACGGGGAGACACGTCTAGAGTTCTTCGCTGCGAGGTATTATTCGTTAAGGCTGTAAATCACTCAGGCGTTTGCGCTTCGTCGCGCATCACTTCGAGGGAAGTGATTTCAACGGTGAGTGCATCACGCGTTGTTTCTAACTCACTTACCTGATCACCGACCGCTGAAAGTTGGTTATTGGCCTCTTCTATCTGAGTATTTAGCGCTTCAAGGTCAGCTTCAACCTGACTGCGGGCATCTTCTGCCTCTTGACGAGCCTGTTGCGCGGTATCGCTGGCGGCTTCGGCTTCTTCAATCTCGGCGTTGAGCGCTTCAAGATCTGCTTCAGCCTCGCTGCGAGCGTCTTCGGCGTCTTGACGAGACTGTTGAGCGGCATCGCGAGCGGCTTCAGCTTCTTCTTTCTCTTTTTCTACCTCGGCGTAGATCTCATTCAGCTCTTCAAGGCTGCTCTTCCGGTCTTCGAGCTGCTCATTGAGAGTCTCCACTTCTTCTTCGCGGGTTTCACGCTCGCCCCGTAAAGCGGTCAAATCTTCTTCAGCATTGGCGATATCTGCGCGCGTTGCAGCAAGGGCGGCTTCAGCTTCGGCTTGCTCAACCTTAAGGCCGCTCATTCTCTGCTGCAGTGTTGCCAAGTCCAGCTCCGCGGCTTCAACTTCAGACATCTCCGCCTGAATCTGCTGATGCTCTCGCTCAGTTGCAGCCAGCTGCGCTTCGAGCGCTTCCATACTATCTTCCCGCGACCCTGCAATGGTGTGCGCCACAATGGCCCAGACCACCGCGATAATCGCGATGACCAAGAGCACCTTTACCCGGTTATCACTCAGCAATGCTATCGTTGATGGTTTATTAGTCCCTGTCATTGGTGCAATCCTCTCGCTTAAGCGCTATCGATAATATGATAGCTAACGTTTGTACGTCAGCAGGCCGTCATCTGCCCCGTTGTTAATATGGAGGAAAGTTTTTGATTCGGCTAGAAACGGTCATTCAACACATTCATGTACCTGAAGCCATGGCTCCGAGGAAAATTTTTCCAATAGCAACGCCTAGCTTAGATACCCCACCCCTGCCTAGATCCTTTCACCCCAGGGGTTTTAACGCGCTGCGCAACCGCTGAGTCAGGTGTTCGGGTTGGACTGCATTCAAAGAGACGGAGTCAGATTTTTGAAAATGACAAAACTGAACGATGGCTTCCACAAAAGCAGTAACGACTCTATGTTCATCAAAAGGGTGTGGCTCGAAATATAAGTTCTTGATCTCTAAGTGACTGGTTTTGCGATGGACTTTACAATCCATCCGGCCAACAAATGCATCGCGATAAAGTAGCGGCAGGCAAAAGTAACCATACTGACGCTTGGCTTCGGGCACATAACATTCCAGCTGATAGTCGTATTGAAATAGCGCCCTGAGCCGCTCCCGCTGAATGACACTGTTGTCGAAGGGGGAAAGAATCAACATTCGCTCTTTCAAACGAGGAAGAGGGCGTTCGAGCGCGCCCCTTTCCAATATAAATACATCGCCACTGCTCACTTTCACTCTCTCTAAATCGCCCTGCGCTAACCTTTCATTTACCAGGGCATTCACAGCTTGGCGTAACTCTGCATTTCGGCGCAGATAAGTCAGCCCTTTGAGTGAAGCAAACCCATGACAGCGTAATTGTTGGTCTACAAGGTGCGCTGCAAACTCCTCCATGGAGGGCATCTGTAAATTTACGTGGGATGGCAATACCCGCTCGGTTAGATCATATGTCTTTTGAAAGCCGTCGCGGTCGCTGACCATCAGATCGCCTTGCATATACAGCTGTTCAAGTGCCTTTTTGGCTGGCTTCCAGTCCCACCAACCTGCACGTTTTATGGTGCTAGCCCCTACATCTCGAGACCGCAGCGGGCCATCTGACCGTATGCGAGCCAACAACTCTCCCATTAGCTTTTTATCAGGTGATCTAAACCAATGCGTTTGCCCGCTTTTGATAGCGTTTTTGTAGGGCAAGGAAAAGCGAAAATCGGTAATAGGTAAAAATGCAGCCGCGTGCGACCAATACTCAAAAATGTCTTTATTGATCAACAGCTGGTTCAACATGTGTGGCTCAAACCCAGGTACTCGGGAGTGAATAACATGATGATGGGCTCGCTCAACCACAGATATGGTGTCTATCTGAACATAACCCAGGTGATTAATCGCTTCACGGGCTCCGGCTAAGCCACGTCCATAAGCCTGATTCTGCAGCAAACCTTGCGCAGCCAGAGCAAGGCGACGCAAACGCGACAGCTGTTGTGGGCGTTTAATTTCAGTAATTGTCATACCTGCCTCGAAGCTCGTCATAAACAGTGCGAGTTTGCGCTTTACCCAAAGGCTACACGCCTAGAAGCGGCAAGTACTGTCCATGCTTTACCCACTCACATCAGCCTTAATTTTCGTGTATCGAGTCGCAATCAGGTATTCAAGCTTAACTGCCAGTAGCCCACGTCGTGCCACTGAGCGAACTTAAACCCTACCTTTTCAAAATGGGCCACTTTTTTCATGCCCATTTTTTCATGCAGTGCAATGCTGGCAGGGTTGGGAAGCGTTATGCCGCCCATCACCGCATGAATCCCGCCCTCTTTGAGCGTGGAAAAGAGTGTTTCGTACAGTTTTGCACCCAAGCCCCTACCGTGCGACTGGTTGGAAAGGTAGACGCTGACTTCGACTGAAAAGCGATAGGCGCTTCTCTCTTTCCATTTGGTAGCGTAGGCATAGCCCACCACAGCACCCTCTTCCACTGCCACCAACCAAGGCAAACCTGCCCCCTGAACGTTTTCAATCCGGCCTTGGATGTCTGAACCCAATACTGGCTTTTCTTCAAATGAAATAGCGGTATTTTCGATGTAGTGGTTATAAATGTGCGCTATGGCTTCCGAATCACCCTTTATGGCATCTCTGATCATGGTTTATTCCATTTATATTCTGACGGTTTAGGTTCACTAATGAAAAAATCGCTTTCCGCTTGCTGGGTCAGCTAGGGCGTCTTTACGCTAAGCAGGCGTTACATGAACCGCGTTGCCAGAAACTCGCCATTGCCAACAGGTACAGTGCACGTGGTGAAACCAGGATCTGCCGATACCAGCGCCATAAAATCAGCCATTTCATCTGCATGGGAAGTGGCGTTATCCACCACAAGCAGTCCGCCCTGGCGTAAAACTCGCTGGATATTCGGCCACCAATGCACATAATCAGAGCGCTTTGAGTCTAAAAAGAGCAGATCGAAACAGGCATCGTCCAGGCTTTCAAGCATACTGCCCGCCTCCCCCCGATGCTGAGTGATGACCTTAGTGAGGCCTGAGCGGTCAAAATTTCTCGCGGCCATCTCCAGCTTGAATTCGGAGAGCTCAACGGTGGTAACGTGCCCACCAATCCTCTGCACTGCCTGAGCCAGCCATAAGGTGGAGTACCCATTCGAGGTGCCAATTTCCAGCACTCGTTGGGCATTGGTTGCTTGAACTAGTACCGATAGGAACTCCCCCGTATCACGGGTGATATTGAGCATTCGTCTTGGGCGCTCAGAAATAGCAGCATCGTTTTGTTGGCCAAATTGCTCAAGTTCCGCTAGCAGTTCTTGAAGGGTTTCACTCACAGTTGTCTCCCGATACGAACACATCCAATTTACCGTCTTTTGCTTATACAGGCCGCTTAGCAAGCAGCGCCCAGACACCCGCTGAAGAGAGTAACGTTCCGCCAACCAAGTTGAAGCGACGCTGGGCACGACGCGATGCCAGCATCTTGCGCACCGACGTTGCGAATACGGCGTAAAGAGTGGCATTCAGCGTTGCCAACGCCACAAACGTGATCGCAAGTATCCACAATTGTTGCCCAGCATCGGCGTTCGGGCTGACGAATTGCGGCAAAAAGGCGACGAAGAAGATAATGCCCTTCGGGTTGAGCGCAGTAACGAGATAGGTATTGGTGAAAAGCTTCCAGCGCGAACCTGATACCGCCGGTGTTACTGGCTGCACAGAGGATATACCGGCACGCAATAATTTGATGCCCATATAGAGCAGGTATAAACCGCCGATCCACTTGATTACGGTGAACCAAAATGCCGAAGTGGCTAACACCGCTCCCAGGCCAAGCAGTGAAAAGAGCAGCGCCGTTGAGTCACCCAATGCCACCGCAGCGACAAGCGGAATATTGGCGCGCCTACCTTGAGCAATGGAGTAGCTAACCACGGTCAAAATCGTTGGCCCAGGGATAGCGAGCAACGCCACGGACGCAAGAGCAAAGGCGAACCAGATTTCAATAGACATGGAAAGCTACCTCACAGGTTGTTAATGCTAAGTTAGCATAAGCTCAACAATGATTGGAGTGCTCTGCTAGAAGCTCAGTGAATCTATCTATCCCGCTTGCTTTTAACCATTACCACATTCCCAGCTGAACAGCGACCCGGTGCCAGAGTGGTGGCCCAGCGTGCGCCCTGGCACACATTGCGGCTTGGACAACGCCTTACCGAAACCTGGGTGGAATGGGTCGATGAAGTGATGGAAGAAGTTTAACTTTTGGTGAAACCAGCTTCTCGTGGAAGCTGGGGGCTTTGGTGGGGGACTGTGATCAGCCAATAGAGGCTGCCAGCGCTTTACGGGCTTGCTTTTAAAAGTTCAGAAAACGAGGGAGGTAGGAACTCATCGATATAGCTATCATTGAATTCGACAAACTGCGCCAACGCCTCGGGGTCGGGCAGCTTCACGTGTTGGCGGTTGCGGATCACCAGCCCCTCATCACGCAGCATCGAGAAAGTCCGGCTCACGTGTACCGGGCTCATCCCCAGCGCGTCGCTAATCAGCTCCTGCGTGAGCGGCATGAGGAAGCTATTGTCCTCAACGGCATTGATCCGTTTCAGTCGCAGATAGATTTCGTAGAGAAAGTGCGCCAGCTGCTCGTGGGCTGAGTACTTGCCGAGGTAGATAAGCCGCTCGGAGAGTTGCGCCTGCTGACGCATCGCAGTCGCCATGATACCGACGGCTAGGTTTGAACGCCCAAAAAGTTCAAAAAGCTGCTGATAGGAGAACGGATAGATCACACCTTCATTAATCATCGCCGCACTTGCCAGACGTCGAGTGAAGCCAAAATCGCGAATGCCGATGATATCGCCAGGAAGGTAGAACTTGAGGATCTGCTTTGAGCCATTTTTCAAGTTGCGATAAGAGTATGCCCATCCCTCCTTAACCACGCAGAACAGATCAGCATCCGCGCTCTCAAGCCATAGCACCTCGCCTGCAGGCATGGACCGAGGGCTAATCTCAAGGCCCAGCAATAGCGCTTTGTCTTCAGACGACAGAGCACCTTGGGTACTTAGGCCCCGCATCACCACTGTGTCGATGAGAGCCACTACGCTACCTCGCAGGCAAATGATTTATTAACAGCATTCTAAAACATATGCTTACATTTCTAACTTAACATATGTTATGAATAATCCGCATTATCAATCAGTTGCGTCAATCTTTACTGATTTCTGTCAAAAAAGAACCGTGTTGGATCGCATTCGGCAAAAGGGATCTCTGGATCTGCAGACTCATGCTGCATATAAACGACGATCTCGTTTGCCGATCGAGCATACCCAATGACTTTGGCTGCATCCGTTACTGCCTTTTCGATACCTACTAGCGGCAGCGGGCCGTCACAAAAGAAGCGGCCCTAGGAATTAAAAGGAGATGACTTCGCCATCGGAAGGAATCAATACGTGATCTTGAATTCCCTCTTCTCGCACGTAATCGGCGAGCTCATCACGACTTAACGTTATATGATTCACGGCATCCATATGCACCGCGATGATGGTGGCATCTGGGGCCGCCCGATGAGTTCGCAGCGTGTCCTCCTTACCCATAATAATGGGGTCACCTTCAAAGCCGGTGACCTCGGCGGCGCCTGTATTCAACACGATCACCTCCGGATTATATTGCTCCAGCGCCCGCTCGACCTCGTCACGCCATACGCTATCGCCGACCACATAGGTAGTATTTTCTCCTGGCACTTCAAAGACCACGCCCATGACGTCACCTAGCAATTGCACCAATTCAGGAACCGCATAGAGGGTATCGGAGCCATGCTGGCCGCCTGTCCTGTGAAGCTTCACTCCGCCGAACTCAGCGCTACCATCAAGGATGCGAACATCGCTGAAACCCTGTGAGCGAATCAGCTCGGCATCGGCGGCATTCTGAACAAACAGGGGGATGTCCTTCGGCAGCAGCGCTTGAGCGGCATCGTCCCAGTGATCAAGGTGGGTGTGAGTGACGATGACGGCGTCAGTACCGTCGATCACCTCCTCTGCCGACATGGGCAATCCAACCAGCGGATTACGTAGCTCGCTACGGTAGGTACCCTCAAAGCCGGGATAAGCTCCCTGTTCGGCCAGCATAGGATCGATCAGAAAGGTGGTGTCGCCGTAGGTGATCTTCATCGTGGCATTACGAATTTGCTGCACCTGATGCGTTGCTTCTTGAGCGTTCGAAGCCGCAGAGGCGCTACCGGTAACAAGTGCAGTGGTAAGACCAAGGGAACTGGCTAAGGTTTTAAATAGCATCTACCTACTCCTTCAATACAGTGTTGGGTTGATAGCAAGCAGTTTAGAGGGCTTCAAATAACTAAAAAATTGGCCTGAAAGCCATAGATCGATACTTTTGGGCCAACATTTTTTGGGGCAGCATAGTAGTATTGAGCGAAGAAAACGTTAGGAGCCAAGCCTTGTCCGTGCCCCGTGTCGGAGTAATCCTCTACCCCCGCATCACTCCATTCCATTTCTCGGTGCCTTATACGGTGTTCGGTATGGCCTTACCCGAGCACCCTTTGTTCGATCTTTCCATCGTAGCAATGCCGGGGGAACCGCCGGAAAGCGAGCAAGTAGTGACGGTAAGACCCGACGGCGGTCTGGAACTGCTGGAAAGCGTCGATATTGCGGTGGTGCCTGGCTGGCATGACCTGAACGAAGCCCCGCCGCCCGAGTTGGTTGAAGCGCTCGTCCGCTGTCATGAACGGGGCGCCCATGTGGTGGGGCTCTGTTACGGCACCTATGCCCTAGCCTATGCCGGGCTGCTTGATGGCAGGCGGGCATCAACGCACTGGATTGCTGAGCAGGACTTCATTGCCCGTTTCCCCCAGGTCAAGCTGGACACCAATGCGCTCTACGTTGAGGAGGATCGGCTGGTGACCTCGGCGGGCACGGCCGCTGGCCTGGATTGCTGCTTGTTCCTGGTGCGCAAGTATTACGGCGCGCAGATCGCCAACAAGATTGCCCGCGTCATGGTGGTTCCGCCGCATCGGGAAGGTGGGCAGGCGCAGTTCATTGAACAACCGGTTGCCGTCTCCACCCAGGATGCCCATATCAATCGCCTGCTCGACTACCTGCGCGAACATCTGGCGTCATCGCACACTATCGACGAACTCGCCGCCCGAACGGCCATGAGTCGGCGAACCTTCACGCGCCATTTTCATAAGGCCACCGGCATGACGGTCGTGGAGTGGCTGGTAAACGAGCGCTTGCGACGCGGACGCGAGCTGTTGGAAACCACCTCCTTGTCGGTAGAAGCCATTGCGGAAAAGAGCGGCTTTCACACGGCGACTTCGTTTCGGCAACATTTCAGGCAGCGCCATCAGGTCAGCCCCCGGGACTGGCGCAAGACCTTCGGCGACAATGCCTGACTATCCTGCCAAACTTCTCGTGTCAAAACGTCAGAATTGGCGCTGAGTACCCCTTCTCAAAGCAAAGGAGTTGCAAATGAAGCACCATGAAAAACTTGGACAAGTTGGGCGCAAAAGCTTTTCCCTACTGGCTAGGCTCGGCCGCTACGAACTGGCGATGCTGCTATGCGTCGCGGTACTTTCCGGTGGGATTTGGGGGTTCGTCGCGCTGGCCGAAGAAGTTATCGAGGGGGACACCCATAGCATCGATGAGAGCCTGCTGCTCGCCCTTCGCAACCCCGCAGATCTTAGCGACCCAATCGGGCCGGGCTGGGTTGAGGAAATGGGCCGGGACTTCACCGCTCTGGGCGGTGTCGGCGTGCTGGTACTCATCACATTGGGCGCCCTGGGCTACCTGTTACTTGCCAGACACTATCGCGCGGCTCTATTTGCCTCAATCGCGGTGCCCGGTGGCATCCTTCTCAGCACCGTGATGAAGCTGGGCTTTGACCGCCCTCGCCCCGATCTCGTGCCTCATGAAGCCATGGTCTACACCGCAAGCTTTCCCAGCGGCCACTCAATGATGTCTGCCGTGACCTACCTCACCCTGGCAGCGCTACTCATTCGCGTACAGCCCGCGCTGAAGCTAAAGGCTTACCTTCTGATACTGGCGATATTGTTGACCCTGCTGGTGGGCATAAGCCGCGTTTACCTTGGGGTTCATTGGCCGACCGATGTACTTGCCGGCTGGACGGCCGGGGCGAGCTGGGCAGCACTGTGTTGGATTGTGATGCGCTGGATGCAGCGGCATGGGCAGTTAGAGCCGGAAGAAAGCAGCTCCGGCACCGAATAACGTGGCTCAAGCAGCGCTGGCCAACACAGTGGATGTTGCCCAGCCACCTGGAAGAACGAATATTTAGCTTGAAGCGAAACAAGGTGCGGTCTGCCAGTCACCTTGCTACTTCTTGAAGATTCCATAAGGCCAGGGTGAGGCCAGCTTTTACGTTTTAGTAGGGTATTAACTATATACAATGCGCGTCGACACTTTATGCGCTAACATCAGCTCACGGAAGCTGGTTTCATACAGCTTAACGGGTCACTAATGGATTAATAGAGGCAAATAGCATGAGCAAAGGAAAAGACAGTAAAAAAGACACTAAAAAGAAACCCCTTCTAACAGCCAAAGAAAAGAAAGCTGCTAAATCATCAAAGAAAAGCGAAACCAACGTACTAGGTAACTAAGCCAACCTAACTAAGCACTACCGCCTCCTGCTAAGACTAATAGCAAAATGCAGTAGTGTTAGGCATAGCTTACGAGAGAACGAAACCTCCTTACCTTACATAATTTTAAACAGCCCCTTCACACTCTTGCCTTTCACTTTTAATTGACCACTACACAAACCAAGCCAATAAAAACTGCAAAGGTAAGCGAGCATATAAATATAGCCTGGGTATATCAGAATATTGCTCAGGGTATAGTGCCAGATTTATATCGGCAGGATATCTGACGGTGCTTTTTAGCTTAGGGAGACTCAGCAGCAGTTGCACCACCACTCGCCTGCCTAGCGCCCTGTGTAAGCCTTAATCGCCACTCCAGAGCTCACCTAGATAGCGAATGATTTCACACATAAAAATCTGGCTCTTCGTCATTCGGTATGGAATTATTTCTGACAGTCTGACAGTTAACCTGTGGGAGGTAGCTTTAGCTCGCGACCGTTTAGGCTGCCACCCTAACAATACCGGGGTACCTTCGGTACCCTTCGCCGAAGCGTCGGACCACCGCTGGAAGCGGCCTCCCACAACAGACAGTTGGCTTGGCGGTTTGTGTCTGAACCGTGAGAAATATGCCGGTTAATACTAAATCCACAGTAGATGACGAATAACCAAAAATCTACATTTACCTTAAACACTTAAGCGCTCAGGAAAACTGGGTGGAAAGGAAGATAAAACGCCCAACCACGCTCTCGTAAATCAAGGGCTCGACCTCAAGCGAACAAGCAGGCATGGTGAGTATTATTATCCACCATCAGCGAACCAACAGGAGGTTATGCCAATGCCGCACTCTCTTACTCAAAACCTGTCTCAAAACCTAGGCAGGATGGGGCTATTATCGCTCTTGGCGCTGTCTCCCAATGCCTTCAGCCAACAACAACCGGGCGCAGCCGCCGGTAATGATGTCACTACCGAGTCGTTCCAGGACTGGGAAGTCCGTTGCCAGCGTAGCGCCGAGGGCCCGAGCCCTTGTGCGATGTCGCAATTGATCACTCGACCTGACAGCGACCAGCCCTTGATGCAGGTAATTCTCGACTACCCGCCCCAGATCGATGACCCGGTGATGAGCTTCTTCGTGCCGCTGGGGGTACGCCTGGCCCCGGGCTTGCAATTCAGTGTGGATAACGGTGAGCCAATCCAGTTCCCCTATCAGATATGCCAGGAGCAAGGGTGCCGTGCTGACGTGCCCATTGAGTCGTCGATGTTGCAGCAACTCCGCAGTGGCAATACAGCAACCCTCAGCATGATTAGTCCACGCGGTGAACGCATGGACGTAGATATTTCGCTGATCGGCTTTACCGACGCCAGTACCCGCATTGCGCCCTGATCTTAGGGGCCGATAAGTCTACTCAGCCCTTGCCAGCAGGCGTATGTTTACGCCTGCTGCAGTGGTGGCCATGCACAGACTGTATATGATTGTTCCCGGTCGCTATTGCGAAATTTCGGCCAAGAGCGAACGATGATCAGATGCTGCATCTGCACTCCGGTCATGCCAATCCATTGTGTGAATGGTCGAGCGTGGAATCGCGAAGTATATCGGTGTCTAATCCGAACCTTTTACGCTTATGCCATTCAGAAACAAATCTACCAGATGCCCAATACGCGATTTCGACGAGAGGTCATTTTCGATAGCGATGGAAATGGCAGTTACCACGTAAATAAAATCCTCGTAAGTGACATCGCGGCGAATGGTGCCTGCTTCTTGTCCACGCTGAAGCAGCCGATGCCCTTCCGCGGTGATGGCATTACATCCGGGCGTCCCGCATTGGATAACAGTGCCAATCGAAGTAGCAAGGTTCTGATAAATGCTCGTGTTCCTAGCAAGTTCTTCTAGATAAGCTCGTACCGCGTCGCCTGGAGTGAGATCTGGGTCGCGTGCACGGCTGGTCTCCGCCAGTGACAAGAAACGCTCATTGCTAGTAGCGGCTAAAAGTGCCTCGCGCGTGGGAAAGCGACGATAAAGCGTACCGATACCGACGCCTGCGCGCTTGGCAACTTCCTCCAGCGGAACCCCCGCTCCTTTTTCCAGAAAAAGCTCCTCAGCGGCAGTAAGGATAAGTTCGCGATTTTTCTGCGCATCAGCCCGGAGGGCAGGTTCATCACTCAATTTTTTTCCTCTTTCGCTTGTTAAGTGGAGTCTACCTCCATATATTAAATGGAGCAACACTCCACTTATTTAAAAAAGGTACTAGAAAATGACGAAACGCTTCGAAAACAAAGTTGTGGTGATAACGGGAGGCAGCGACGGCATCGGACTCGCAACGGCGAAACTTTTCGCCATCGAAGGTGCGCACGTGTACATCACAGGGCGCCGGCAAGAACTACTCGACGAAGCTGTGAAAGAGATCGGCCACGGGGCGGTTGGCGTGCCGGGTGACGTCACCAACTCTGCCGACGTCACTCGGCTTTACGAACGGATCCAACGCGATCACCAAAAGGTCGATGTCGTGTTTGCCAATGCGGGCATTTACGAGGTCATTCCACTCGATGCGATCGAGGATACGCATTTCGACTCGACCTTCAACGTCAATGTGAAAGGCATGGTGTTCACTGTGCAAAAAGCACTACCGCTGATGACAGGGGGAAGTACTGTCGTGCTCAACGGCTCTATCGCTGGCAGTAAAGGCCTGCCAGGCCAGTCTCTTTATAACGCCAGCAAGGCAGCAGTGCGCTCTTTCGCCCGAAGCTGGACGAATGACCTTAAGGAGCGAGGCATCCGCGTGAACGTGGTCTCGCCCGGTGGAACAGAAACACGCCTGATACGGAGCTACCTCGACTCGCAACCGGAAGTCGAAGAGGCGCTAAATAAAAGCGTTCCGCTTGGGCGGTTGGGGGAACCTAACGAGGTAGCAAGAGCAGTCCTCTTCCTGGCATCAAGCGAGAGTAGCTTTGTCGCTGGACATGAACTGTTTGTCGATGGCGGTGTGGCTGCGGTTTAGAGATCCTCCGAACAAGTCTATTTTTCGCTCGAAAATCCTGCTGGAGCACGTGTATATACAGGGGGGTATACCCCAGCTATACGACTTGATCGGAGGATCCTAAGTAAGGCTACCCAGCGAGCGGCACTGACTCTCGTAACGCTGTGAAGGACGTCTTTGGGTCGTCAGCTGCCGCACCAGCTCCATCAGCTTAACCGGAAGTTCGGCATCCGGCCAAAAGCGGTCGTTGGGTGTTTAGAAAACTAGGGGCGATTCACTGATCTAAACGGCGAACCACGTGGCCGTATCAAATGTCGATAATTGCCCAGCCTGCCTGCTGCAGTACTGTCCTCCTCTTGATCTCGGCTTTACCCTCACCCATCGAGCTTTTGCGCATGGCCAGACAGAGCATATGAGTCGGCCTGGTCATCCCCACGTACATGAGCATCATGCTCTTCTTTGCCGCCTCGTTCGGACGCTTCGCAGCTGAGGTTTTGCCTTCAAGCCACGGCAAGAGCTTGTTGACGAAGTGAGTGCGGTTATACGTTTCCAGAATCAGGGTGGCAGCATGCGTTTTACCCTTCTCGGCGTGAATCGAAGACAACCGGATGTTCACGTTCTCAGAACCGGTCTCAAACCTGTACGTGTTGAGCAGCGCACCACCGTTGTCACCTGGGTCTTCTACCAGAGGGGCAGTTGACCAAGCGAGATAGGCTTTAGCATCCGCTGCTGCCAGCAGTTGATCAGAAAAGACCAAATCCGCAGCAAGATCCATCAAGCCTGAGGCAACCGCTGCATCCCATTCCGCCTGGGTAATACCAGCGGGGCTGAACAACAGCCGTTCGAGCCATCCGCGATAAGCGGCGACCACTCCAGCACGACCGGCAAGATGCTGTTCGACGCATTGATGACTGCGAGACCTGGCCACAATCGCGTCCCTGGGAAACGCCAGGCGCACCAGGGTTAACAGGCAGGACGCTATCAGTTCCACGCCTAGAGCCGCAGTTGCATCCCTAGCAACATAGCGACGAGCGATGTGCACACCCTCTGAAAACGTACGCGGCTTGAACGAAGGCTTATTAACCTCTGACTGATACGGAGCCCAGTAATGCTCAACCGCTTTGGGGTAGTGCTCTGGCTTGTCATTCTCCAGTCGATGTACCGCTCCAATCGCATAGACACCTGATGTCCGGACATCTGCAGGTAGGTGCTGGATCAACAGCTGCCCATAGGCATCTAGGACATTACTCACGTCGTCATCAGGGAAGACGATGATGGTGTTGGGAGCAGGCTGGTTTGCACCACTCTGCCGTAATCCTACCAGGCCGCCAGTGATTGGCAGGTAGGCAAAGGGATTGGCGATGGACGCGATCGACTGATTGAAGCGGAAGCTACTAGCGATTTCCATGGTGCTCGATTGATCAGGGAACGGCTCTGGTAGCTCCACCTTCACATCGAAGATTTCCTGGTTGGGATCCCCAACCCTGATGACACAAACATCTGGATCCTGACGCGGGAAAACCTTGCTCAAGATGTTGACCTGCTCGTACCGCGTATCTTGCATCTCATCGACCAAAACGCAGGGAAAGCGCGATCGCAAAGCGCTCGCTACCTCAGGTTCCTTAACCAGCAGCGCATCAGCCAAGACGAACACTTCATCAAAGCAAAAATGCCCTGTCTTGGCTGCATGAGCCATCGCTTTGCAGGCATTTTTGTAGGTGTCCGTATGAGCCCCGAATTTCAGACTCAAACCGGTTAGCGGGTTGTCGAAATCGACAGTTCTTAAGCGCAAACTTTCCACTTTGATAAACGCTGATTCGAACGCTTTCTTCATGCCCGCGTATTCCCAGGGTTTCAGTGCTTTCCGGCGGGCGGCATACGTAAGCTCATCGTCGATGGCAGTGAGTGGAATGCCCTGCGAGCGCAGCCACGGTGAAGCAAGGAATCGCCCAGTGAAGCCATGGATGGTATCGATGTAATGTGGGTAGCGAAGTAGACGCTGCCCAATCTCCGAGCCTCCCAAGCGATGCTCAATTTCCTCCCGAGCTGCGTTGGTATGTGAAAGGACGCAGATACCCTGAGTTCGACTCTTCCAATGACGAGCGAGGATAGCCAGCTTGGCTACCACCAAGGTGGTCTTGCCGCTACCAGGGCAAGCAGAGACGTCCAGTGTGCTCATGGATTTCAGGAAGCTGCGTCGAGGCTCGTCCAACGCCTCCAGCTTCATGAGCTTGGTGACCCACTCCACATCGCCATCGGTTATCGGATCGATGAGCTGGGCCAAGTTCATTCCTCGCTCTCCTCAACAGCCGCTGAGGTCCCGGCTACCGTGCCCATGGCAGCCGGTGTGAGCGTAGACCCCGTCGGCGGTACAGCTGAGCCACTGGTGGCGTATTCGATCGCGTGAATCAGAGACTTAGGTAGCGAGCCGCGCAGAGTTGCCGCATCTAGCTTCTTAGACTCGAAACGCTCTTCTATCAGGTCGATCAGGTGCTGGGCAGTGATGGTTTTGGAGGCTTTCTTGACCAGCTTGTAGACAGCGGAACACCTAGCCTCCTTGGTGGAGTGGGTAGTCTCGATGGCCTTGAATGCGGTTTCAGCTTCAACCAAAAGAGCTGCTCTAGTCACTTTTCCCTGATCAACCTTTTCCTCGTTGATCGCGAGGTAAGCCGCTGCGTGCACTTCCCGTGCAAGACCGGAATAGGCCAAGTCATATTCGAGTGTCCAGTGGTCGGCAACAAATGTTCGAACGCACTGCCCGTCGCTTGCCATCCGTTTCTGGCGGTGCTCAGCCATGCCGGCTATTTGCTCTGCAGCAGTCGTGCCGAAATCTCGCACAGCCTTCCAGCGACGGGTGGTACTGTCCCACTTGGGATCTGTTGGCCCCGTTACTAATTCGTGAATCTCAGGCGCGCAGTCAGGCATAACATCCATGTCGGTAATGCAGGCCGTAGGAATGGAAATTTCACCCTTGCTCGTATCTCGGCGCTGCATGATCTTGGAGTAGCGACGCAACCCCACGCCGCCCACATTGATCACCGACACACCATGCTTGGTCAGGTCTTTTCCAAGCCTACGCGCAAGGGCTGGCAGAAGGATCGCCTCAGCATCGCCCTCCACCACCAACAGCCCTTTGGCGAAGAACAATCCTGCTTTCGTGACATCTAGGAATCGACTCAGGAACCGATAGTCATCGGCGCCCAAGCAGGTCTGATCTTCAGCCAGGGAGAACGCGTGCCCTCGATGCATGAGCACAAGATTCTGGATCGGAATCTTTGAGCTCAAATTCGGGCTGTGTGTGGTCAGAACCACCTGTACCGGTCTCAAACCATCCGCAGGTTTCGCGGCCTTCTCAAGAAACTCCATAAGCTGCAGTTGCCGCTGCGGGTGCAGGTGAGCCTCAGGCTCTTCGACCAATAGCAGCGGCAGGCCGTCCGGCTCTTTTCCAAGCAGGAGGAGCTCGCAGGCCATAAACAGTACGTTGTTCGAGCCCAGGCCATACGCGCCCCGAGACTCCCCCGAAGCGTGGTTAAGCAGTCCAAGCTCTAGGCGCTCAAGGATCTGTTTCAGCCTCGCATCCTCGGTACCCCCCTCGCCGAAACTGATACGGCTTGTCAGGGGCTGTCCCGCAAGAGAAAGCGGGGCCAGGTAGTTTTGGTTGATGGCATGTTCAGCGCTGACGATAGCGCTGTGCTTGTTCGCCAGATACCGCATGTAGTCGCCCATACCAGCAATGCTCAACGCTTCTGCATCAACGGGGCTAGCAGGTGGGGTCGCGGTATCAAAAGCGTTTCCGACATCGATGCTTGGGAAGCTGCTCAAGACCTGAGAGAGCCGAGAGTTGCGGCCTGGCGACATCTCGCGCTCTGCATCACGTAATGGTTTCAAGTAGGCAGTGGCGAGCAGAAGACGGGCCCCTGCATCCAGAGACGGTCCTTCCCCGTTCTCTCCGGAACGCACTGAAATCTCCACCCATCTGCGGGTGAGCGTTGAGCCTTGGACGCGCGTGGCTGACCAATGGATGTGCAGTCGACCTATGCTGTTCTTGTAGGTAACATACTCAGCGAACGCACCCAGTTCGGCCTTACTCAAACCATCTAATGTGCACCTCAGCGTAATGGTGCTGGCCTGAGCTCCGCTGTCATCGATATGGAAGTCTTCTAGTTGCAGCTTCAGGTATTCGGCATCACGGGTTTGCAGTACATACCGGATCGCATCGATGACTGCCGTTTTACCTGCATCATTTTCCCCAACCAGCGCGGTGACACCTGGGTTGAAGGTGACCTCCAGGCCATGGTTGGCCTGGCCAAACTGGCGGAAATTTTCTAGTTTCAAAACAGATAGGTACACAGCGACGCTCCCTGTTACTCATGACGAGGCAGGGACGCCTATCTTGGCCATTTCTGCCAACCCAGTGCTGATCCCTGATGACTGGTAGATTTATGACATGATCTATCGGGCGAAACCAATCTCTTGGGATGACTGTCTGCTCCTGGCCGTTAGCCGCCCTCCACCAACGTCCGCTTTGGGTCGAAAGCAGCCATCCAATAATGTCTCATGACAACATCATACATAAACACGCCATTACGCATTGACCGCCTCATCCATCAATTTCACTTAGCTTCAAACTATCAGACATTGTTTACCACCGTCACTAGCCATTAGTCCCCTTTGCTCGGCTTTTTTCACCTTCGCTCCTCTAAAACAAACGCGGTAAGCTTGGCGGCGACGACGCTGCTGAGTACGTGCTTGATATGACAACCCACTGGATACTCGGCCCAGGTGCCATTGGCCGCCTGCTGGCCCATTCGCTTTCACCAATAGCGACTACCACGCTGCTTGGTCGCCGTGCGCTGCCTCCGCGCCAGATGCTGACCACGCCGGAGGGCGAACAGTACTGGCAACCATTAAATTCGTTGACGATAGCTCAACTGCCATCAAACACGCCAAAACCGCCCGCTTTTGTTCATATCACTACCAAGGCCATGGCGGCTGAGTCAGCGTTGGCTGGCATTACTGACTGCATTTCCCCTACTACCCCACTGGTGCTGTGGCAAAACGGTTTTTTGGCCCAGCCGCGTATCACACAGGCATGGCCAGGGCCGGTGCTTTGCGCGACAACAACTGAAGGTGCTTATCTAACCGGTGATGATGGCGTGATGCATGCGGGGCGTGGGCATACCTTTGTGGGCGATTTGCATGACCAGTACGGTGCACTGGCAGAAGAACTGGCGCAAACATTAACTCAGGCAGGGCTCGCCGCTACAAAGGTGTGTGATATACGCCAGCGCTTGTGGCAGAAGCTGGCGGTGAACGCGGCGATTAATCCTTTAGTGGCGTTAAATGATGTACGTAACGGCGAGTTGCGCGGTGAAGCTTATGCGGGCCATGTTGTGGCGGTGGTAAAGGAAGTCGCGGCGATTATGCTGGCCGAGGGCATTGCGCCACCCAATGATGGCAACGGTGAAGATGCGTGGTTGGCGCTGGTGTGGCAGGTAGTGGAGAACACCGCGAACAATAAGGCTTCGATGTTGCAGGATGTAGAGGCCAAACGCCCCACCGAGCGCGGGGCGATATTGGGGCCGTTGATTGGGAGTGCCCATCGCCATGGGTTAGCGTGCGAGGTGTTGAAGGGGTTGGATGATGAGATGGCGGAGCTAGAGGCTAGTTTTTAGGCAGCGTCGCTACCTATTCGCGCGCTGAAGCGCCCTCCCACAAAATGCATGAGTGAGATCAGTGCATCTTTCACGTTACAGGAATCACGACCACTTTTTGGTAGGCGGGGCGTTCAGCGATTTGTTGGTACCAGCGCTCTAAATGGGGGTGTGGCTGCCAAGTTAGGCCGATATGCCATAAGTTGTAGATAAAGGGTGCAACGGCAATATCGCCCAGGCCAAATTCATTGCCTGAGAAGAACGCTTGCTTGGTCAGCACCTTATCCATCAACTCAAACAGCTCTTCACACGCCTGCATACCCGCTTCAAGAGCGGCGTGATCGCGTTTTTCGGGTGGGGTTCTGACATAGCCCATTAGGATCGTGCGGTGCCTGGGTGACAGGGTGCTGTTCGACCAATCCATCCACTTTTCAGCCTGCGCCCGTTCGGCGGGGGCTTCGATCCATAGCTTGCTTTGCCCGTACTGCGCGGCAAGGTAGCGAATAATCGTATTTGACTCCCACAGCACGCTATTGGTGGCGTCATCTTTGAGTAGCGGCACTAGCCCAGTGGGGTTCATGGCCAGGTATTTCGGCGTATTGTTAACCCCGTGCTCAAGCCCCGCCAGGATCTGTTCGAACGGTAGTTCCAGCTCTTCTAGCACCCAGCGCACTTTTTTGACGTTGGTGGAGTTGTTGCGGCCCCAAAGCGTGATCATGGCAGTCCTTGTGTATGAGCAAAGAGAGGAAGTTGAGTTTGCCTCGCACGGGTTGGAGTGGCAAGTTGGAGCTGGCTTGGTGGCGACTCAGGGGCGGCTTCGCCGCCCTCCCGCGGGTGCCTCGTGTTGCTCGTTCCTCGCAAAACTCGTTACCACGCGCTACAAAACCCCGCTCCTCACCACTTACGATTCACACCTCACAATTCACTCCTCACCATTCACACCTCACGCCTCACCCTCACCCTCACCCTCACCCTTTATCCTGATAAAACTGCATCAGGCTTGAGAAGTCGAGTTTACCGTTGCCTTTGGCTTTATGCAGGGTGAACAGTGAGCGGGCGGCGGAACCCATGGGGACTGCGGAGGCGCTTTGCTGACTGACATCCATGGCGAGGCCTAAGTCTTTGATCATCAGGTCGACCTGGAAGCCGCCCTGGTAGTTTTTGGAGGCCGGTGCGTTTTCCATGACGCCTGGGTAGGGATTGTAAACATTGAGCGCCCAGTTACCGCCGGAGCTCTGCTTCATGATTTCCGAAAGCACCGCGGGATCCAGGCCGTTTTTGACGCCCATGTTGATCGCTTCGCAGGTGCCTGCCATCAGGATAGAGAGCAGCATATTGTTGCACACTTTGGCCACCTGCCCTGCGCCATGGTCTCCGGCGTGGAAGATGTTTTTGCCCATGGCTTCCAGCACCGGCTTGGCCTGTCTGAACTCGGCCTCGCTGCCGCCCACGATAAAGGTCAAGGTACCCGCTTGAGCGCCGCCCACGCCACCGGAAACTGGTGCATCGACAAAGCCAATCCCCAGCTTCTCGCCCTCTTCAGCAACGCCTCGGGCAGTGGCCCCGTCAATGGTAGAGCAGTCGATGACCAGCGCCCCCTGCTTGATCACTTCAAATAGCGGCGCGTCGTCTTCAATATATAGCCCGCGTACATGCTTACCGGCTGGCAGCATTGAAATGATAAAGTCGGCATCAGTGGCGGCTTCCTGGGCCGAAAAAGCCACTTCGCAGCCGTTGGATTTGGCGATCTCCAGCGCGTCTTCTGAAAGGTCAAAAGCGCGAACGCTGAAGCCTGCTTTGGCTAGATTGGCGGCCATCGGGCCACCCATATTGCCCAGGCCGATAAATGCGATGGTGTTCATTTTATTATCCTTATTAGCCGGTAATGGGAAGATTATATTAGCGTAGATCCGCCAGCGGATTTTGCGACCATGGGGAAGATAGTAGCTCGTTGATAAAGCTCTCCTCTACCGAGGTCACATCGGGATACGTCCAGTTCGGTTGCCCGTCTTTATCGACCAGCAGTGCGCGCACGCCCTCGGGGAACTCACGGTGTCGGCAGCACTGTACTGAGAGCGACATTTCGGACTGGAACACCTCTGCCAGCGACATATGCTTGGCCCGCTTTAGCTGCTCATCAATCAATTTCACTGACACCGGGCTACCGTGGGCCAGCGTTTTCTGTGCCTTGCCAAACCACTTATTGTCGCTTTTTACCGCCATAATAGCGGCGACAATTTGCTCCACGCTGTCGTGATCCATCAACTCGCGAATCAGCGGTGAGTGCTGGTATACGGGCGCTTCCATCTCAGCAAATACAGGCTGGGATGTTTGCTCAAGCTCACGCATGATGCGGTTAACCACCCCGTTGGCATCGGCATTCTCACCGGCTCCCCACTGTGCGTCGGTCAGTTGCTGCAGCATGGCATCACGGTGGTGGCTGGCGATACAGCGGTCAGCCAACCCTAGATGCACGGCATCTGGCGCATTGATCTGGCAGCCGGTCATGGCTAGAAAGCGCCCTGCGCCGTTGGGAAGCCGGTTTAAAAACCAGCTGGCACCAACATCCGGGTAAAGCCCAATGGTGACTTCCGGCATTGCCAAACGCGATTTCTCGGTCACGACACGGTGGCTACTGGCGCTTAACAGCCCCATGCCGCCGCCCATCACAATACCATTGCCCCAACAGATCACCGGTTTGGGGTAGGTATGGAGCAGAAAATCGAGCCGATACTCGGTCTCGAAAAAGCGCTCGGGGAAGCTGGGGTCGCCCTCGCCGGTAATCGTTTTATACAGATTCACCACGTCGCCACCGGCACAAAACGCTTTTTCGCCTGCGCTATCCAGCAGCACCGCGACCACCCGATCGTCGGTGGCCCAGTCGCGAAGGCGCGGCAACATCTCTTCACACATATCAAGCGTTAAAGCGTTCAGCGAGCGCTCGGCATTGAGCTTAACCTCAGCAATCACGTGGCCGTCTTGGGTGGCGTGTTCGGTAAACAGTACGCTGCTCATTGGCATTCCTTATCCGTCGCTATCGTTTCCACCGTTATCTTATTCATCGTCATTTACAGCTCGGTGGCGCCGTCTGCCAGCACCCGGCGGGAGATGATCAGCCGCATGATTTCGTTGGTGCCTTCAAGAATCCGGTGTACCCGGGTATCGCGCACGTAGCGCTCCATGGGGTACTCCTTGATATAGCCATTGCCGCCGTAAAGTTGAAGCGCTTCGTCGCACACCTTGAAGCCCACATCGGTAGCAAAGCGTTTAGCCATGGCACAGTAGGTCGGTGCATCGGCGTGGCCTGCGTCCAGCTTGGTAGCGGCCATGCGCACCAGCTGCCGTGCAGCGACCAGCTCAGTGACCATGTCGGCCAAGCGGAACTGCAGCGCCTGGAACTCGGCTAAACGCTTACCGAACTGTTTGCGCTCCAGCATATATTCCCGCGCTTTGTTGATTGCCTGCTGGGCGGTGCCGATAGAGCAGGTAGCAATATTGATACGCCCGCCGTCGAGGCCCTTCATGGCGATTTTAAAACCGTCGCCTTCATTGCCGAGCAGATGGTTGGCGGGTACTCGCACGTCTTCAAAGGTGATCATGCGGGTTGGCTGGCTGTTCCAGCCCATTTTCTCTTCCTTGCGCCCATAGCTAATGCCGTCACTCTTGGCATCGACCGCAAACGCCGAGACGCCGCTGGCGCCCTCACCGCCGGTGCGCGCCATCACCACGAGAAAATCGGTGCTACCGGCGCCGGAAATAAACATCTTGCTGCCGGTCAATACGTAATGGTCGCCATCGCGCTTGGCAGTGGTTTTCAGCGAAGCGGCGTCAGAGCCTGAGTTAGGTTCGGTTAAACAGTAAGAACCCAGCAGCTCGCCTGTGGCCAGCCTTGTGCCCCACTGCTCTACCGCTTCCGGCGTACCGAAATCCGCCAGCATCCAGGTGACCATATTGTGAATGGTTAGGTAGGCCGTGGTAGAGGTGCAGCCCATGGAGAGCTGTTCGAAAATGATGCTGGCATCCAACCGCGAAAGCCCTAACCCACCCACGCTTTCCGGTGCATAAAGAGAGCAGAAGCCCAGCTCGCCCGCTTTGCGAATCACATCGACGGGGAAGAAGGAGGTTTGATCCCATTCGGCGGCGTGAGGCTCTAGTTCGTTCTGGGCAAACGCCCGCGCCATATCGGCAAAGGCGACCTGGTCTTCATTGAGCTCAAAATTCATGGCTATCTCCGCAAATGTGCGTACACACAGGCTGTTGTCGTTGTAATTCACGTTTACGTTAACTTATCTATTTAGCCGACTACAAGCAACATAACAGCGCTTGCGACCTTAGGTGTAGGCCTAAATAAATGAATAAAAAAAGGGCGCCAAATGGCGCCCAACATCGGACAGAGAGGGAGGGTACTACTTAAAGTTTTTGCGATACATCTTGTCCAGTTCACCGATTATTCCGCTACGGAAACTGAGTACGCAGACCACAAAGATGATGCCAAGAATAACGCTAACCCAGTTGCCCAGCGGCGACTGCGCCAGGATATGCTGCAAGCTGACCACAATACCTGCGCCCATTAACGGGCCCAGCAAGGTGCCCACACCGCCCAACAAGGTCATCAGTATTACCTCACCGGACATATGCCAGTGCGCATCGGTCAGCGAAGCCAGCTGGAAAACCACGGTTTTGGTGGAACCCGCCAAGCCCGCTAAACCTGCAGAGATGACGAACGCCACTAGCTTATAGGCATCGGCGTTGTAGCCCAGCGATACGGCGCGAGGCTCGTTTTCACGAATCGCTTTTAGCACCTGGCCAAACGGCGAGTGCACCGTGCGCTGAATCAGCGCGAAGCCGAAGATGAAAATCGCGAACACAAAGTAGTACATTGCCAGGTTGCTGCTCAGGCTGATAAACCCAAACAGTTCGCCACGGGGCACGCCGTGCAAGCCATCCTCACCGCCGGTAAACGGCGCCTGCACAAACATGAAGTACACCAGCTGGGCGATCGCCAAAGTCACCATGGCAAAATAGATGCCCTGACGCCTGATGGAGAGCACCCCAAACACCACCCCAAGCAGCGTAGCCAGAACAGTCCCGGCGATAATACCCAGCTCCGGGGTTAATCCAGGGTAGCTCGCCAACAGGTAGCCGGTTACGTAGCCACCGGTGGCCAAGAAAGCCGCATGGCCGAAAGACAGCAGCCCCGCATAGCCCAGCAGCAGGTTGAACGCACAGGCAAACAGCGCAAAACAGAGCACTTTCATCAAGAACACGGGGTAGGCCAAAAACGGCGCTATCAACCCCACCACGATTAGCGCCAGATAGAACATATTGCGGCGAAACTTGGCCCGCTTCTGACGTTCCAGTACCGCGGATGGCGCCGCCATTGATTGAGATTCTGCCATGTTCATGCCTCCTTACCGAACAGCCCAACGGGGCGCAACATGAGCACGAGGATCATGACAAGAAAGATCACCGTGTTAGCGGCTTCGGGATAGTAGACCTTGGTCAACCCTTCGATAATGCCCATACCGAGACCGGTAATAATGGCGCCTAGAATCGAGCCCATACCGCCGATGACCACCACTGCAAACACCACGATCAGCAAACTCGACCCCATGGTCGGCGATACCGGATAGAGCGGCGCTGCCAACACGCCGGCAAAGGCAGCCAGCCCCACCCCAAATCCATAGGTGAGCGTAATCAGCAGCGGCACATTAACGCCAAAGGCTTGCATCAGTTGCGAGTTCTCAGTACCCGCGCGAAGGTAAGCACCCAAACGGGTACGCTCAATCATAAACCAGGTAAACAGGCACATCGCCAGCGCTGCTACCAGCACCCAGGCGCGATATGTCGGTAGGAACATAAAGCCCAGGTTCAAACCGCCCTGGAAGATTTCCGGTGTCGCGTAGCGCGCCCCGGAAACACCGAAGAAGTTGACCAGCGTGCCCTCAAAAATGAGCGCTAAGCCGAAGGTGAGCAACAGCCCATAAAGGTGGTCCAAATGGGCAATACGGCGCAGCAAAAAACGCTCCAGCAGCACCCCAAAACCACCAACCAATAGCGGCACTAACAGCAGCGCCAGCCAGTAATTAATCCCTAAATAGCGAAAGCCTAATAGCGCGGCGAAGGCCCCCAGCATGTATTGCGCCCCATGGGCAAAGTTGACGATCTTCAACAGGCCGAAGATGACCGCCAGGCCCAGGCTAAGCAGTGCGTAAAAGGCGCCATTCACAAGACCCAGCGTTAGCTGGCCCATGAAGACGGCCATTGGCACGCCGAATATCATCGTCATAACGCGACTCTCCTCGCCCTCAAACAGTTGGCGGCAACTTGCCGCCAACCGGTTCTACACATCACTTGCGGTTGCTATCTGGCTCAAGCGCAGCCTCGAAATTAGTTTTGCACCAATTTGCACTGGCTTTCAGATAGCGGGCGGTAGGCTTCTTCGGCGGGAATGGTGCTGAGGATTTCGTAAAGATCCCACTCACCGGTGGACTCATCCGGTGTTTTCACCTGGGCCAGGTACATGTCGTGGATCATGCGGCCATCTTCACGAATGCTGCCGTTACGGGCAAAGAAGTCCTCAATAGGCATCTCGGCCATTTGCGCACGTACGGTTTCAGGGTCGTCGGTGCCAGCGGCTTCAACGGCTTTCAGGTAGTGCATGGTGCTGGAGTAGATACCTGCTTGCACCATGGTCGGCATGCGGCCTACTTCATCGAAATAGCGCTGTGCCCATTCGCGGGACTGCTCATCCATATCCCAGTACCAGCCGGTAGTTAGCAGCAGGTTCTGAGTGGCTTCCAGGCCAAGGGCGTGAACGTCATTCAAGAAAATCAACAGGCCTGCTAGCTGCTGGCCAGATTGAGTCAAGCCAAACTGGCTGGCCGTCGTGATCGCGTTAACGGTGTCGGCACCGGCGTTAGCCAAGCCAATAATTTTCGCGCCGGAGCCCTGGGCCTGAAGAATGTACGAAGAGAAGTCGTTAGTCGGGAAGGGATGACGCACGCCGCCCACAATCTCACCGCCGCTCTCTTCCACTACTTTGGTTACGTCGCCCTCCAATGCATGACCAAAGGCGTAGTCAGCAGTCAACATAAACCACGTATCCCCGCCCTGCTCTACAACGGCCTTGGCGGTACCGTTAGCCAGCGGATAGGTGTCGTAGACCCAGTGAATATGGTTAGGAGTACAGTGTTCATTGGTAATGCTAGAAGCCGCCGAGCCGGACACGATACCCAGGCCATTGTTCTCTTCCAGCACTTTGGTCACTGCAATGGACACAGAAGACGCTACTAAGCCGCCCACCATATCGACGTTATCCTGGTCGATCCAACCACGCACGGTATTCGCGCCGACGTCAGCGCTGTTGCGATCATCTGCACTGGAAATGACGATGGGCGCGCCATCTACACTGCCGCCAAAATCGGCCACCGCCATCTCCATGGCGGTTAAGCCGCCAGGGCCTGCGAGGTCGCGATAAGTGCCGGACATATCGGCCAGGTACCCAATGCGGACTTCACCATCACTCATATCAGCCTGGGCGGTAGACACGGCGAGGCTTGAAGCGGCCGCAACGGCGATGCTGGCGGCCAGCGTTTTTTTCATAAAGGTCATATTCGTCTCCTGGCCCGGAGGCCATTGTTGTTGTGTTGTTTTTGAGCTGTCGTGAAAGTGCGTACTGCAAATTACTGATTAATATTGTTGTTTTGTGAGCAGCGAAACTGTTGGCGGAATGAACATTTAAGTGTCTAGCCGTGTGTTATACCCCTAGCATTGAGTTGAGATGTTCCCGACGCGATGGCAACTGCGCGGCGCTGATTTCTTCGACAATCTGACCGTGATCCATCACGAAGTGGCGATCCGCAAGCGGCGCTGCAAAGCGAAAGTTCTGCTCCACAAGCACAATGGTCATACCGCGCTCTTTCAACTGAACCAGCACTTCGGCAAGCTTCTGCACTATCACCGGGGCCAACCCCTCGGTAATTTCATCGAGCAGCAGCATGCGCGCGCCGGTGCGCAAGATGCGCGCCATGGCTAACATCTGCTGTTCCCCGCCGGAAAGCCGCGTCCCCTGGCTTCTACGCCGTTCATAAAGGTTCGGAAACATGGCGTAGATTTCGTCCAGGCTCATACCGCCGGAACGCACAGTGGGTGGAAGCAATAGGTTCTCGTGCACATCCAAGCTTGCAAAAATACCGCGTTCTTCCGGGCAGTAACCCACCCCGAGACGCGGGATATGGTGCGGCTTCATATGCAGCGTTTCATTACCGTTAATCACAATAGAGCCCGTTCTGCGCCCCACCATGTTCATTATCGATTTCAATGTAGTGCTACGCCCGGCGCCGTTGCGCCCCAGCAGCGTTACCAGCTCGCCACGCTTCACATCAAAATTGACGCCGTGCAGGATGTGCGACTCGCCATAAAAGGCGTGTAGATCCTGCACCCGCAGCATTTCCAGGCTTTGCGTGTTTTCAACCGGCGCGTCGGCCTCAGCGATATTCATACGGCAGCTCCCTCTTTTTCAGAACCATCCTCTTCCGCAGCGTCGCTGCCCATATAGGCTTCGCGTACCAATGGATTCCGGGAGACAGCGTCGTAATCGCCCTCAGCCAAAACAGCGCCTCGCGCCAACACGGTGATGCGATCACACAGGCGGCTAACAACGCTCAGGTTGTGCTCCACCATCAATACAGTGCGCCCCTGGGAGACACGCTTAATCAGCGCCACGATGCGGTCGACGTCTTCTGCGCCCATGCCTTGGGTAGGTTCATCAAGCAGCATCATGGTGGGGTCGAGCGCAAGCGTAGTAGCCAGCTCAAGTGCTCGTTTACGACCGTAGGGCATTTCTACCGTTAGCGTATCGGCATATTCCCGCAGCCCCACTTCTTCCAGCAGTTCAAGGGCACGTTCATTAAGGTGATCCAGGGACTTCTCAGATTTCCAGAAATGAAACGAGGTACCCAGTTTGCGCTGCAGGGCCACTCGAACATTCTCCAACGCGGTCATGTGGGCGAATACCGCAGAAATCTGAAACGAACGCACCAACCCTAACTGAGCTATTTCGTTGGATTTTTTACTGGTGATTGAGTTGCCGCGATACAAAATATCGCCGCGGGTAGGCGGCAGAAATTTAGTCAATAAGTTAAATACGGTGGTTTTACCAGCACCATTGGGGCCAATCAGTGCGTGAATATGCCCTTCCTGTACCTGGAGATTGACATCGTCCACGGCGGTGAAGCCGCGAAACTCTTTGGTCAGCCCTCGGGTTTCGAGGACAGGTCCCTGAAGGACATCGTTTGCACTCATAGAGTGGCAAGCCTCTTATTGTTGTTGTGCTAAATCTTTACAGGCATGGCAAAAGCGGCTGCTACTGCCTTACCTGAACGTAAGGTGTATGTGCAAACTAGCAACTGTCGCTATAGCAATACAATTACAACTTTGGTCTATTGACGACATTCTCCTGAATTAACAACTGCCTTCAAAACATAAATATCAACAACTTACAGGATTTCAACGCTTTTCAACTGCTAGCAACAATAGCTTTACGTTAACGTAAACTTGTTTTAGCCTCAGTGGCAGTGTTCCATAGGCGTCATATATTGGGAACAACGACTTTGTGAGAGAACGTCACCATGAGCAGAACTTACTCGATCAGTGAACTAGCCAACGAGTTTGATTTAACCACCCGTAGCATTCGCTTCTATGAAGATCAGGAGCTGCTCCACCCTACGCGCCGCGGGCAAACCAGGGTTTACAGCAGCAAAGACCGTGTACGGCTGAAGCTCACCATTCGCGGTAAGCGGCTAGGGTTTTCATTGGCAGAGATACGCGAACTGTTCGAGCTTTGGGACGAAACCCGCAGCGGCAGTAAAAAGCAGCTGCACCTAATGCTTAGCAAAATAGGCGAGCGCCGTGCGGCGCTGGATCAACAAATGAAAGACATCACCATGGTTCAGCTAGAGCTTGAAAGCGCTGAGATCCGCTGCCGCCAAGCGCTCGAAGAACTACTCGAAAAAGAGCCGCAAGAAACACAGAACGAAGAAGAGCAGGCGAGTTCGGCCGATAAAGCCTCAGCCCCCTCTTCCGCCACTATGCACTGACTCATCGCGCGACATAACGCCAGCTCGATTAGCCGACACAGCTACCCAGCCCAGATGGCTAATACAGATAGCAAACACAAATAATCAGCACAGGTGATTGACCATGTTTTCACACTACTCAGAACTCAATTTTGGCCTCGAAGACGAACTGAATATGTTGCGCGAGCAGGTCAACGCCTTTGCCGCTAGCGAGATTGCCCCCCGCGCCGCCGAAATCGACCGCAACAACGAGTTTCCTAACGACCTGTGGAAGAAGTTTGGCGATATGGGGCTATTGGGGATTACCGTCTCGGAAGAGGATGGCGGCAGCGGCATGGGCTATCTCGCCCACTGCATTGCCATGGAAGAGATCTCCCGGGCCAGCGCATCGGTAGCGCTCTCTTACGGCGCTCACTCCAACCTGTGCGTTAACCAGATCAAGATCAACGCCTCCCCCGAGCAGAAAGCCAAGTACCTCCCCAAACTGATCAGCGGCGACCACGTGGGCGCTTTGGCCATGTCGGAACCCGGCGCAGGCTCGGATGTGGTGTCGATGCAGCTACGTGCCAAGCAGAATGGCGATCACTACATCCTTAACGGCAATAAAATGTGGATCACCAACGGCCCCGATGCGGATGTGCTGGTGGTGTACGCCAAAACAGATCCAGAGGCCGGTTCCAAAGGCATCACCGCGTTTATTATCGAAAAGGGCATGCCCGGTTTCTCCACCGCCCAGAAGCTCGACAAGCTGGGCATGCGCGGCTCCAACACCTGTGAATTGGTGTTCCAGGATTGCGCCGTTCCCGCTGGAAACATTCTCGGTGAAGAAGGCAAAGGCGTACGCGTACTAATGAGCGGGTTGGACTATGAGCGTACCGTACTGGCTGCTGGCCCGATTGGCATTATGCAGGCCGCCATGGACGTGGTGATGCCCTATATCCACGAGCGCAAGCAGTTCAACCAGTCGATTGGCGAGTTCCAATTAGTGCAGGGCAAAGTGGCAGATATGTACACCACTCTCAACGCCTGCCGCGCCTATCTCTATGCCGTCGCGGGTGCCTGCGATCGTGGTCAAACGTCTCGTAAGGACGCCGCCGGGGTGATTCTCTACTGCGCTGAAAAAGCCACTCAGGTGGCGCTGGACTCCATTCAGCTACTGGGCGGCAACGGCTATATCAACGAATACCCCACCGGGCGCCTGCTGCGAGACGCCAAGCTGTATGAGATCGGCGCGGGCACCAGCGAAATTCGCCGGATGCTGATTGGCCGCGAACTCTTCACCGAAAGCAAGTAACAAACGTCAGAAGGGTCCGCACCATGAGCACTGTGAGTAGCCAAATCAATCCGCGCAGCGATGTGTTTCAAACCAACGAAGCCTCAATGCTCGGTGAAGTGAACAAACTGCGGGAACTGACCGCTGCCGTCGCCCAGGGTGGCGGTGCCAAAGCCCGCGAGCGTCACGAAAGCCGGGGCAAGCTGTTTGTCCGCGACCGCATCGATCACTTGATCGATGAAGGCTCGCCGTTTTTAGAGTTTTCCGCCCTTGCGGCGCACAACATATACGATAGCGAGATCCCTGCCGCTGGGGTGATCACCGGTATTGGCCGTGTTTCCGGCGTGGAGTGCGTGATCGTCGCTAACGACGCCACGGTGAAAGGCGGCACCTACTTTCCCCTCACGGTTAAAAAGCATATTCGCGCCCAGGAGATTGCCCGCAAGCATCGTCTGCCGTGTATCTATTTGGTCGATTCCGGCGGTGCTTTCCTACCCCGCCAGGACGAAGTCTTCCCCGACCGCGACCACTTCGGGCGCATCTTCTATAACCAGGCGACCATGTCGGCCGAAGGCATTCCGCAAATTGCCGTGGTAATGGGCTCCTGCACCGCGGGCGGCGCTTACGTACCTGCCATGGCGGATGAGTCGATTATCGTTAAAGAGCAGGGCACGATTTTCCTGGGTGGCCCGCCCTTGGTGAAAGCCGCCACCGGTGAAAGCATTAGCGCTGAAGACCTGGGCGGGGCAGATGTTCACGCCAAGGTCAGCGGTGTCGCCGACCACTACGCTGAAAACGATGCCCATGCGCTGCAGCTAGCCCGCGCCTGTGTGTCGCGGCTGAACTGGCAAAAGCGTGGCAAACTCGCCATGCAGGCGCCCAAGCCACCAAAGCTCGACCCTGCTGAACTGTATGGGATTGTCGGCACCGACCTGAAAAAGCCCTACGACGTTCGTGAAGTCATTGGCCGCATCGTCGATGACTCCGACTTTGACGAGTTCAAGCGCTACTACGGTGAAACCTTGGTCACCGGCTTTGCGCATATCCATGGCTACCCGGTGGGGATCGTGGCCAACAACGGCGTACTGTTTTCCGAAAGCGCCGTGAAAGGCGCGCACTTTATCGAGCTCTGCGCCCAACGCAAGATTCCGCTGATATTTCTGCAGAACATCACCGGCTTTATGGTCGGCTCCAAGTACGAACACGAAGGCATTGCCAAGCACGGCGCCAAGTTGGTCACCGCCGTAGCCTGCGCCAAGGTTCCCAAATACACCGTGCTGATTGGCGGCAGCTTCGGCGCCGGTAACTACGGTATGTGTGGCCGCGCTTACGACCCTAACCTGCTGTTTATGTGGCCCAACGCGCGCATTTCAGTGATGGGCGGCGAGCAGGCGGCGGGCGTGCTGGCCCAGGTTAAGCGCGAGCAGCATGAACGCGAAGGCCGCGAGTGGAGCAAAGCGGACGAAGAAGCCTTTAAGCAGCCCACTCGCGACCAGTACGAGCATCAGGGCCACCCCTACTACGCCAGCGCCCGATTATGGGACGACGGCGTGATTGATCCGCTGCAAACCCGCGATGTGTTAGGGCTTTCTTTAGCTGCCGCGATGAACGCAGAAATCGAAGAGACACGCTTCGGCGTGTTCCGGATGTAAGGGGGTCTTACCATGGCTTACTCAACACTGACTATAGAAGAGGGTGTGGCGCGCCTGACCTTAAACCGCCCCGAGGTGCATAACGCTTTTGACGACAGCCTGATCGCTGAACTAAACGCGCACCTTGACCAGTTGCATACGTTGGCCGAATCAAGCGATGTGCGCGCGGTAGTGCTGGGTTCAGAAGGCAAAAGCTTCTCCGCGGGTGCCGATCTGAACTGGATGAAACGCATGGTCGATTACGACCTGGAAGATAACCTCGCCGATTCCCGCAAGCTCGCCGCGCTCATGCACGGCCTGGATACACTGCCCTGCCCTACCGTCTGCCGTGTGCAAGGCGCCGCCTTTGGCGGCGCGGTGGGTTTGGCCGCTTGCTGCGATGTGGTGATCGCCTCGGGCAAAGCCAAATTCTGCCTTTCGGAAGTCAAAATTGGCTTATCGCCCGCGGTCATCAGCCCCTACGTGCAGCGGGCCCTGGGCGAGCGCCAGATGCGGCGCTATGCGTTAACCGCCGAAGTCATGGACGCCGAAATAGCGCTCGCGCTGGGTCTAGTCCACCTGGTGGTGGAGCACGATAAGCTAGACGACGAAGTGGACGCCATGCTGGCAACCCTGTTAGCCGGCTCACCCCAAGCCCAGCGCGCCACCAAGGCACTAATGGCCACGGTTGCTCAAGCGCCTGACAGTGACGCCACCCGCGAACATACCTGCCAGGTGATCGCCAAGCTGCGAGTAAGCCAAGAAGGGCAAGAGGGTTTATCCAGTTTCTTTGAAAAGCGCCGCCCCGTCTGGGCCGATTCTAATAACACACCCCACGCTTCGGAGCGTCGCTCATGAAAAAACACGAAAAAGCCGCTCGCACGACGCCTTTTGACACGCTTTTAGTCGCCAACCGCGGTGAAATCGCCTGCCGCGTCATGCGCACTGCCCGCCGCATGGGCCTGAAAACCGTGGCGGTTTACTCTGACGCCGATGCCAGCGCACGCCACGTGCGTGAAGCCGACGAGGCCGTGCGCCTAGGCCCTGCCGCCGCCCGGGAAAGCTATCTCAATATCGATGCGGTGATCGACGCCGCCAAGCGCACCGGCACCGGCGCTATTCACCCCGGGTACGGCTTTCTTTCCGAAAACGGCAGCTTCGTCAAAGCCCTTGAAGAAGCAGGCATTACTTTTGTCGGCCCACCTGCCTCGGCCATTGCCGCCATGGGCGATAAATCCGCTGCTAAAGCGCGCATGGCCAATGCGGGCGTGCCGCTTGTGCCGGGCTACCATGGTGACGATCAGGACGACGCCCTGCTGCGCAGTGAAGCCGACAAAATTGGCTACCCGGTGATGCTCAAAGCCAGCGCCGGTGGCGGTGGTAAAGGCATGCGCGTGGTGGAATCAGGCGATAGTTTTCAAGCCGCGTTAGATGGCTGCCGCCGTGAATCCAAAGCCGCTTTTAGTGATGACCGGATGCTGATCGAGAAGTATCTGGTACAGCCCCGCCATGTGGAAGTGCAAGTATTCTGCGACCGCCACGGCAACGGCGTTTACCTGTTCGAGCGGGACTGCAGCGTTCAGCGCCGCCATCAAAAAGTGATCGAAGAAGCCCCGGCCCCCGGCATGACGGCAGAGCTGCGCAGCGCCATGGGCGATGCTGCCGTACGCGCCGCACAGGAGATCGGCTATGTGGGCGCAGGAACCGTCGAGTTTCTTTTAGACATTGATGGTTCGTTCTACTTTATGGAGATGAACACTCGCCTCCAGGTGGAACATCCCGTCACTGAGATGATCACCGGCCAGGATTTGGTCGAGTGGCAGTTGCGCGTCGCCATGGGTGAACCACTGCCCTGCTCTCAAGATGAGCTGACGATTACCGGCCATAGCTTTGAAGCGCGTATCTACGCCGAAGACCCGGATCAGGATTTTTTACCTGCTACCGGCCTGCTCACTCGCTTTGCACTGGATTTGGAAGGCGCGGGCTTAAGCGCTGACCAAGTACGCCTGGACAGTGGCGTAGAGAGCGGTGACGCGGTGTCAATGCACTACGACCCTATGCTCGCCAAGCTAATCGTTCACGGCGCCGATCGTGATGCCGCGCTGGCTACCCTTAATCGTGCGCTGGCAGCTTTAGATGTCCAAGGAGTCGTGACTAACCGCGCCTTCCTAATGCGCCTGGCAACGCATCCCGGCTTTAAGAACGTGGAGCTGGATACCCGCTTTATAGAACGCAATGAAGCGACGCTGTTTGCTCCCCGCACTTACAGCATGGAAGCCTACGCCAGCGCGGCGCTGATTGGCCTGAATCAACTGGCCCAGGAGTGCGAAAGCGATTCTCCCTGGGATCGCCACGATGGCTTCCGCCTCAACGCACCGCACACCATTCGCATTGCCCTGTGTGACACGGCAAGTGCGCAAGCGCCGGATAGCGATGAAGCGGTGGTGATTGTTGAAGGTAAACGCAGCGCGAGCGAATCGCTTTGGAATCTCACCATTGGTGATGAAACCCTTACCGCGAGTTTGCAGCCGCTCACCGGCGATGCGGTAGCGGTTACCTTGAATGGCCACCGCCGTCGCTTGCAGGCGCGGCGCGATGGTCATGTAGTGATCATGGCCGACCCAAGCGGTGAAACCCGCCTGTTCTGGCGGCGCATTGATGCCATTGATCATGGCCACCACGAAGCAGAGTCTACGCTGACGGCGCCCATGAATGGCACGGTGGTTGCGCTGCTGGTAGAGCCTGGCGCTGTCGTCGAAAAAGGCATGCCGCTAATGGTCATGGAAGCCATGAAAATGGAGCACACCATGACCGCCCCCGCCGATGGCAGCGTGGAGACGTTCCACTTCCAGGCCGGCGACACCGTCAGCCAAGGCGCCATACTGCTCGACTTTGCGGCCAACGAATAGGAGTCACTGATGCCATTGCCTACCTCTGTAAAGCTGTTTGAAATGTCCCCCCGTGACGGCCTGCAAAATGAGCCGGGGGCCATTGTGCCCACCGGGACTAAGATTGCTCTGATTGAGCGGCTTGCTAAAGCAGGTATCACGCATATCGAAGCCGCCAGCTTTGTATCACCCAAATGGGTGCCACAAATGGGCGACGCCGTTGAGGTCATGGCGGGCATCACACGCCAGCCAGGCGTGGTGTACTCCGCGCTGACGCCCAACCTAAAAGGGCTCGAAAACGCGCTAACTGTGGGCGTTGAGGAGGTCGCGGTATTTGGTGCGGCGTCTGAGGCTTTTTCACAAAAGAACATTAACTGCTCCATTGCTGAATCACTGACCCGCTTTGAGCCGGTGTTAGAGCGCGCCCGAGAAGCTGGCGTGCGCGTTCGCGGCTACGTCTCTTGCGTATTGGGCTGCCCCTACGAAGGCGAGATAGCCCCCGCCAAAGTGGCTGAAGTGGCCAAGGCGCTTTATGAGATGGGCTGCTACGAGGTGTCCCTGGGCGATACCATTGGCGTCGGCACGCCGCTGACTGCTAAACGCATGATTGAGACGACGCGCCAACAGGTGCCCATTGAGTTTCTGGCCGCTCACTTCCACGACACCTACGGCATGGCGCTGGCCAATCTTTATGCCGTCCTAGAAGAAGGCGTTAGCGTTATTGATGCCGCTACCGCGGGGCTTGGCGGCTGCCCCTATGCCAAGGGCGCTTCCGGCAACGTAGCCACTGAAGACGTACTCTATCTGCTGGAAGGGCTGGGGATTGAAACGGGCATCGACCTGCAGGCCGTGATCGAAACCGGCTACTGGATCACCCACGAGTTAGGCCGCAAGCCCAGCTCCAAGGTGGCCCTGGCAAAAGGCGCTAGCCGTTAAATGATACGTTAATAATAAAAATTAAAAGCAGCGAGTTATCCCCTGCCTTCCCGTTCGGACAAGAAAAATATCGGAGAGATACATCATGGCATCACCTGCTCTTACACAACCCAGTTACTCCAGCAGCATGGCTGACAAGCCGCTTCTTGGCATGACGATCGGCGATAAATTTGACCAAATCGCGACGCAATATGCTGATAATGACGCGCTGATCGTACTGCATCAGAACATTCACTGGAGCTATCGCCAGCTTCAGGAAGAGGTCAATCGCTGTGCCCGTGCGCTGCTCTCCATCGGCGTCAATAAAGGCGACCGTGTGGCCATTTGGGCACCCAACTGCAGCGAATGGACATTGACTCAGTTCGCCACTGCCAAAATCGGCGCCATCCTGGTCAACATTAACCCCTCTTACCGCACCCACGAATTGGATTACGCGCTAAACCAATCCGGCGCGCGCTTCTTGGTCACCGCTAACAGCTTCAAGAGCTCTGACTACAGCGCCATGCTGTATGAGCTGGCACCCGAGTTAAAAGCCAGTAACGATGGCGAGCTGAAGTCGCAAAAGCTGCCCGACCTTGAGTGCATTATTAATTTAAGCAGCGAAAAGCTCAGCGGCATGTGGCGCTGGTCTGACCTGATGAAAGAAGCCAATAAGGTTAGCCAAACCGATGTTGACGACCTGCAGGCAACGCTGCAGTTTGATGATGCGATCAATATTCAGTACACCTCGGGCACCACTGGCTTTCCTAAAGGCGCGACGCTTTCCCACCACAACATTCTCAATAACGGCTTCTTCGTGGCGGAGAGTATGGGCTTTACCAGTGAAGACCGCCTGGTGATACCTGTACCGCTCTATCACTGCTTTGGCATGGTGATGGGCAACCTGGGCTGCATGACCCATGGCGCCACTATGATTTACCCGGATGAGGGCTTCGATCCCGGCAAAGTACTTAAAGCGGTTCACGAGCAAAAAGCCACCGCGCTCTACGGCGTGCCCACCATGTTTATCGCCGAGCTTGAACACGAGGGCTTTGCTAGCACTGACTTCTCCACACTGCGCACCGGGATTATGGCGGGCTCGATCTGCCCTGCGGAAATCATGAAGCAGGTGATCAACAAGATGAACATGAAAGGCGTACAGATCGCCTACGGCATGACTGAAACCAGCCCGGTATCCACCCAAACGGGTGCCAACGACAGCATTGAGAAACGCGTTTCCACCGTGGGCCGTACCCAGCCGCACCTGGAAAGCAAAATCGTCGACCCCGGTAACGGCGGTATCTTGCCACGTGGTGAAATAGGCGAGCTGTGTACCCGCGGCTACAGCGTGATGCTCAAGTACTGGAATAACGACAAAGCTACCGCCGAGGCGATTGACGAAGCGGGCTGGATGCACACCGGCGACCTGGCCACCATGGATGAAGAGGGCTACATCCAGATCGTTGGCCGTATCAAAGATATGGTCATTCGCGGCGGCGAAAACGTCTATCCCAAAGAGATCGAGGAGTTTCTCTACGCCCATCCGGCGATTTCAGAAGTGCAGGTCACCGGCGTCCCCGATAAGAAGTATGGTGAAGAGCTGATTGCCTGGGTGAAGCTCAACAGCACCGCGGGTGATGTCACCGGTGAAGAGCTGCGCGAGTACTGCAAAGGTAAAATCACCCACTTCAAAATCCCACGCTACTTCAAGTTCGTCGACGAATTTCCGATGACCGTCACCGGCAAGATTCAGAAATTCAAAATGCGCGAAATTTCGATTCAGGAGCTAGGTTTAGATCCAGAAGCAGGCTCGGATCAAGAGTCATAACGGGCGATGACCGACTCCAGCCATTTGGCAGACCATTATCAGCGCGCCCTGCGCGCTGATGAGGTATTGGCGCAGATTGATAGCCACTACCCCGCAGGCCCCACGCTGCATCAACTGGCTCCCTTGGATCAGCTGCATATTGGCGGTGTAGCGGCTTCCACAAGGCTGCTGAAACGGCTCAATCCTGACACCCACGGTAAGGTGCTGGATATTGGCGCTGGGCTGGGCGGGCTAATGCGCCAGGGTGCTTCACTTGGTTTTCAAATGACGGGGCTGGATATCACCCACGGTTTTAGTGCGCTCAATAAATCGCTGAGCTTACGGGTCAGTCAGCCAGACTCCCCACCGCTTGCCTGGGTAACGGGCGATGCTAGCGCTCTGCCCTTTGCGGATAATAGCTTTGATGCTGTGCTGTTTCAGCACAGTCTAATGAATATGCCCGATGTTCCCGTGGTAATCGCTGAAAGCCACCGTGTTCTACGCCCAGGCGGGCAGATAGTGATGCACGAAGTCGTCAGCGGCCCCAGCGTGACACAACTTCGCTACCCAGTGCCTTGGGCAGCCTCCGCCAAGCACTCCCATCTACTTACCTTGGTTGAGCTGACTGGATTGCTGAAAATGGGCGGCTTTCAACTTGAACACGTGGACGACTGGAGCGAAATGGCCTTGGCGTGGCGCCAGCGGCAACGTCAAAAAGAGCAAGCGCCACACCAAGCGGTGCTGTCCCCCCAGTGGGTATTTGGCGAGCGCTTTATCACTATGGGTAAAAATTTAGTCGATAACCTAGCCCAGGGCGCAATTAAAGTGGTGGAAATCCAAGCCAGTTGCTAACCTGAATAGAATTGCTTTTTCCTCTCTACCCATGGCTATACAACAATATTTGGGTATGAACCGATAGGTGTACGAGAAATGCCAATCAAACGCTTGGCAAGCACCCTGATCTGCTGCTCTGTTCCCTGGTTTAGCAGCTATGCCGACGACACTCCGCCGGTGATGGCCTATACCGCCCCCAATAGCGAGCTCATGCAGCTGGATAACGGCGTTATCTTAGAAGGCAGCGATCTCCAAAGCCTTGATAACTATACCAGCGGTTTTCGTGTAACCGCAGGCTACAGCCCCTGGCGCCTCCCCCAAATCGATATTGGCGCTGAAATTGCCTACCGGGAAAGCGACGAAATCTCCACTTCTTCCGATGTTAATCCGCTCATCATGGATACACTCAGTTTAGGTGGCGCCATCGTTGCCGGAGTTCGCATGGGTGCTTTCAGCATCTATGCGAAGTCCGGCATCACAGAATGGCGCGGTGAAAGCGACCTGGAAGGCGCCGATGAAAGCGGTACCGCATTGCTGCAAGGTTTCGGCGCCACGGTAACGATTAACCGACTCGTCAGCCGCCTAGAGTACGAACGCATCGACGCCCCAACCCTCAGCCACCTCAATATGCTAAGCGCCTCGCTGCATCTTCCTTTTTAAACTGCATCGCGATGTTGGTCTGGCGGTGTCCAAATAGGCACATCTTCCTGTTGGGGCTCTGGCCAATCCTGCTGCATTGCGCTGTTCAACGACTCTTCCAGCTTCATAAACAGCTCACCGTAGCGTGGGCTGAAGCTAATGCCCTCTTCGATCTCTTTCCAGGCCTCAAACAGTTCATCCTCATGGGCATCTTCGTTCTGTACAAAGGCCCAGGTCATCTGCTTAGCTCGCATGGGGTGCACGCCCATGGCAGTCAGTGCGTGTCCGCCCAGTTCCAGCGCTGAATGATAGGTTTCACTGATAACGTCGTCGGCACCCGCGTCACGTAGCTGATAGCCATGCCCACGGTCGAATGCACGGGCCAGCACCCACACTTGGGGGTAGGCATGCTTTACATGCTTAACCATCTGCACGGCACGCTCACGGTCGTCTAACGCGATAACCAGTAATCGGGCGTGCTCGATCCCTGCGGTCTCTAGCAAGTCGGAGCGACTGGCATCGCCAAAGTAGCTTTTGATGTTAATTTTGCGCAGGTTCTCGATCTGCTCAATCTCCAGATCCAGCGCCACGATGGGGATATTATTGGCGCGCAGCAAGCGGCAGATAATTTGTCCAAACCGCCCTACCCCCGCAACGATCACCGGTGCCTGCTCCTCAATAGCATCGGCTTCGCGATCATCGTTTTTAGCGATAAGGTAGCGCGGTAGCACCAGCCGGTCATAGGCAATAAATAGCAACGGCGTTAAGAACATCGATAGCGCCACCACCAGTGAGAGAATCTGGGAGGTGTCAGTAGGAATTACGTTGTTTTGGACACTGTAGGTTAGCAGCACAAAGCCGAATTCACCGGCTTGGGCAAGGCTTAAAGTAAACAGCCAGCCGTTGCTACCATGCACTCGAAATAGCAGCGCCAAGCCCAGCAGAATCACTCCTTTGACAACGATAACCGCCACGCCTAGCGATAGCACCGTGCCCCATTCTGCGGCTAACACCGAGAAGTTGATGCCCGCCCCTACGGTAATAAAGAACAGCCCCAGGAGTAGCCCTTTGAAGGGCTCAATATTGGCTTCCAGCTCGTGCTTAAATTCACTGTTGGCGAGCACCACCCCCGCCAGAAAAGCGCCCAGGGCGGGAGATAAATTAACCACACTCATCAGAGCGGCAATGCCAATCACCAGCATCAACGCGGTGGCGGTAAATACTTCACGCAGGCCAGAGCCAATCACATAGCGAAACAACAGCGGCATCAAATAGTAGCCAGCGGCAATAACGCTTGCGATCGCTGCGACGACCACTAAGGCGTGCGCCCAGCCGGGCAAGTGCGCTACCAGGCTTAAGCTGGCGTGGCCATCATCACCGCCCGCCCCCATCAACTCAGGCAGCGCCAGCAGCGGGATCAGCGCCAGCATGGGGATCACCGCAATATCCTGAAACAGCAACACAGAGAAAGCGCTGCGACCACCCTCCGTTTTGGCGAGCCCCTTTTCATTGAGTGTTTGCAGCACAATCGCCGTGGAGGAGAGCGCAAAAATCAGCCCCACCGCCAGGGCGGTTTGCCACACAAGCCCCAGCCACCAGGCAATAGCGGTGCCAGCAGCGGCGGTTAGCACAACCTGAAGCCCACCCAGACCAATCAGCCGAACCCGCATGGCCCACAGCCCCTTGGGATCAAGCTCCATGCCGACCAAAAACAGCATCATCACCACGCCAAACTCGGCAAAGTGCTGAATGGTGGTGGTCTCCTGCCCTACCAGCCCCAGGATCGGGCCAATCACTACCCCGGCGACCAAGTATCCCAGTACCGACCCCAGGCCAAAACGCTTGGCAAGAGGTACCGCGATCACCGCGGCAACAAGATAGATAAAGGCTTGAATGAAATAACTGGTCATCGGGTTTCCTTAAAATGACAGGCGCTGCTTGACATCCCAGAGCAATCAGGTAGCGTACTAGTACGTTAGTACATCAATAATTACTCGGTAGCGAACTATGCCTTCAAACGGCCACTATCAGGCTGAGCTAATCGACCACCTACTCTCCATTGATTCACCTGAAGCAATGGATCGAGCGCTGGCGAGCCTGCTAACGCCAGCAGAGTACCAAGAAATCAGTAAACGCCTACAAATTTTTAAGCTGCTGCGTGAAGGCGTGCCCCACCGCAAAATTGCCGAAACCCTGGGTGTGGGCATCGCTACGGTTTCACGGGGTTCCCGCGCGCTGACCACCTTACCCTCTTCAAGCCCTTCTTCACGGAATGATGCATCATGACCACTGCCAATACACATGCCTCATCAGGCCCGCAGCCTTTTACGCTGCCGCGCAAACCTCACTATGTAACCTTGGCGGCGGACTGCGACTTCTTTGCCCTGTTTCAGAAAATCGAGCGTTGGTTTGATACCTGTTACATGCTTGAGTCTCTGGGTGAAGATAGCCACATGGCGCGCCACTCGATTATCGGCTTCGATCCCGAGTACACGCTCTATGCCAACGGCAACACGCTGACCATTGAAGAACGTGACGGCCATGCCAACCACTACACTAGCGACAACCCCTACGAACTGCTGCGCAGCCTGATCCCGCAGAATATTATTTCCCGCAAGTACGCTGGCGGGCTAAGCGGCTATCTTGGCTATGACGCCATGCAGTACTTCGAGCCATCGCTTACCTTAAAAGCCAGCGATGATTTCGATACCTTCCGCTTTGGGCTCTACAAAGATGGCCTGATTCTCGACAAGATGACCGGGGAAGTCACCTACTTCTACTACGACAACAGCCGCTATGACTTTCTGCAGACGCTGATCAATGCAGACGACGAGCCAGCAGGCCCGCTGCAAATCACCGCGCTGGGCGACACCATGAGCCAGGCAGAGCACGCCGAGGCGGTGGCCAAGGTGAAGCAGGATATTATCGACGGTAAGGTGTTCCAGTGTGAAGTCGGCTTTAAAAAGCGTTTTAGTATCAAAGGCGATACCTTGGCGCTGTATGACCAGCTACGCACCATTAACCCCTCGCCGCAGATGTACTACGTCAAATTTGGTGAACAGAAGCTGATTGGCGCCAGCCCCGAGCTTCTGTTCCGGCTGCGCCAAGGGGAAATGGAAACCTTCCCTCTGGCGGGCACCACGCTGCGTGGCCAAACGCCCCAGGAGGATACCCAGCTCGCCCGCGCGCTGCTCAACGACCCTAAAGAGATCGCCGAGCACAACATGATTGTGGATCTGCACCGCAACGATATTGGCCGGGTAGCGCAGTTTGGTACGGTGAAAGTGCGCAGCTTGATGGATATCAAACGCTTTAGCCATGTTCAGCATATCTCTAGCGAGATCGTCGGCATTATCGCCGAAGGCGAAGATATGTTTACCGCGCTGGCCAGCAACTTCCCAGCGGGCACACTCACCGGCGCACCCAAAATCGAGGCGATGAAGATTATCGACGATCTTGAAACCGACGGCCGCGGCCCCTACGGCGGCGCAGTGGGCCAGTTCTCGTTTAACGGCGACTGCACCTTTGCGATTCCCATTCGTACGGTATTCGTGAATGGCGAGCGCGCCTATGTGCAAACCTGTGGCGGCAATGTGTTTGATAGTAACGCCGCCGATGAGTATGAAGAGATTCGCCGCAAGTTTGCCGGTACGCGCAAAGCCCTAGCCCCCTTTATGGAGACGGACATGGAGAGCCCAGCATGAAGGTACTTATTATCGATAATTACGACTCCTTCACCTATAACCTCTATCAGTTTATTGGTGAGATTCTAACCACAGAGAAGAATCGCGGCGGGCTGGCCAATTTTGAAATTATCGTTAAGCGCAATAATCAGATCGATTTCAACGCCATCGAAGCCATGGCACCGGATCGTATTATCATCTCCCCCGGCCCCGGCTCGCCGGATGACCCGCGCTACTTTGGTGTGTGCGCTGAAGTGATCGAGAAACTGGGCAAGACTACCCCGCTGCTGGGAGTGTGCCTGGGTATGCAGGGCATTGTGCATGTATTTGGCGGCAAGGTGGTGAAAGCGCCGCTGCCGATGCATGGCAAGATCAGCCCGATCAACCACAATAACGCCTCGGTGTTTAACGGCGTGCCCGACCAGCTTGAAGTAATGCGCTACCACTCGCTAATTGCCGATGCGACCACCCTGCCCGAGTGCCTGGAAGTGACCGCCACCGTAGGCGCACTTGCAGCCGATAGCTTTGAGCAGCGCAGCCGCTGGCAGGCATTGGGTGAATTCGAACTAATGGGGGTTAAGCATAGGGAGTACCCGATTCACGGGATCCAGTTCCACCCGGAATCGTTTGCCACCGAAGGTGGTAAAGAGCTAATCGCTAATTTTCTTTTTGCGCCCGACGATCACGCCACAGCGTAGGCACCCAGCATAGGGTGGCTAAATGAGACTCAATGAAACCATTAGCCACCCTGCGCAGGCCAGATTTACGACAACCGTCAGCCAGAACGTAACTTGAAAGGTGGTTTTCTGGGTTTTATGTCTCAGCTGCTGTTGGGCCAGTAGCGCACCCGGCCAGCCACCCACTACCCCAAGCAGATGTAGCGACTTCTCACTCACCCGACGGCGGTTTTTAATCGCCGCCTTTTTATCGATAGCGTAAGTGATATAAGCGATAACGCTTACTACAGCGTAAAAGGCGACGAATGGAATCACAGTGAAGACTCTTGAAGGTTTAGGAGCTACTTGCGTCGCTGAGAAGGTTTGCCGCCCACCGCCGGCTTACCGCGGCCTTTACCAACAGGCTTACCTTTAGCACCAGGCTTGCTTTTAACACCGGGCTTACTTTTAACACCAGGCTTACCGGGGGCTTTACCGCCCTTGGGATGCGGCTTACCTGGCGCGCTGCCATTCGGGCCGGTACCTGTTTTTCCACTGACTTTTCCGCTGGCGGCTTTTTTACCTTTGGGAAGCGGTTTAGCCCCGGCGGCCTTGGCACCAGCCGACTTCGCGCCCGCTTTGGCCGGGCGCCCTTTCGCGGAAGGCTTTCCTGCGCCTGAGCTGTAGTTGGGTCTTTCCGGCTTAGCTTTACTTTTCTTCTCGGGTGACGCCTCTGAGCGTTCGGTCAGGGCGATAATAGTATCGATCTCTTTAGGCGTGAGATCGCGCCAGTCGCCCAGGGCCAAGCCTTTGAGGGATACATTCATAATACGCGTGCGAATAAGCTGGGTAACCTCGTAGCCGAAGTATTCGCACATACGGCGAATTTGCCGATTGAGCCCCTGCACCAGGGTAATGGTGAATACAAAGGTGGACTCTTTTTGTACCTTGCAGCGCTTGGTCACCTTGCCAAGAATCGGCACGCCACTCTGCATGCCCTCGATAAACTCGTCGGTGATCGGCTTGTTCACCGTCACCTGGTACTCTTTTTCGTGGTTGTTATTGGCGCGCAGAATCTTATTAACCAGATCGCCGTTATTGGTTAAGAAAATCAGCCCCTGGGAGTCTTTATCGAGCCGCCCAATGGGGAAAATACGCACGCCATGCTTCACAAACTCAACGATATTGTCCTTTTCGCTGGATTCGGTGGTGCTAACAATGCCCACCGGTTTGTTCAGCGCGATCAGCACCAGATCCTCCTCTTCCTGAGGCTCGATCTCCTGACCGTTTACTTTAACCAAGTCCCCTGCCACCACTTGATCACCGGTGGTCGCGCGGCGACCGTTTATCCACACGTTGCCCTGCTCCACAAAGCGGTCGGCTTCACGGCGAGAGCACATCCCACTCTCGCTAATATATTTATTGATACGGGTAGATTTTCGAAACGACATAAAACGCCACGTGGCTAAAAGAGGATAAGCAAACAGTTAAAAAGAGGAGCCGGGCTCCTTTAAGAAGGCCAACTCCTCGTCGGTAGAGGCCCGCCCCAACAAGACGTTGCGGTGCGGGTAACGACCAAAGCGATCAATAATCGCTTTGTGGCGCACTTCAAAGTCGTAGTTATTCTCTAACCCCGGCTGGTCAAACAGCTGCATCGCCAGCTCATGAATGGCCACGGATTCGCTATGCATATAGGGCATATACAGAAACGCCCGTTGTACACTGGTCAGCTCTGCGTCTGACCCTGCGCCTACTGCCTCTTGCGCTAGCGCCAGCGCTAAGGGATCAGTGGCAAAAGCACGAGCGTCATCGCGGTGGATATTGCGCGAGAACTGATCCAGCACAATGATCTCCGCAAGCCGCCCTTGAGCCGTTTGACGCCAAGCGTAACATTCACACCGCGCGGCTTGGGCATGCAGTGCGCCAAACCGCTGCGAGATTGTACGATCCAACTCAGCGTCTTTTTTAAACCACTGAGCAGGCGTCAACGCCTCAAACCAAAAGTCGATTACCGCTTGAGCATCTGAGGACATTGACACCTCCCTGTTGCAGTAGAACGTTGTAGTAGAACGTTACGGTTAAAAATCACGGTAAAAAATCGTGTTAAAACAGCCTAGCCGGTGTTGCGCAGACCTGCTGCTATGCCCGCCATAGTGACCATCAACGCCCGGGAAAGATCGGCGCTGATCGCCCCATCGGCATCGCGATTACGCTGCAGCAGCTCCGCCTGCAAACCGTGCAGCGGATCGATGTAGGGATTGCGAACATCGATCGCCTGGCGAATCAGCGGCGTGTTCTCCAGAAGCTTCTCCTGCTGCAAGATATCCAGCACGGACTCTTCCAAGCGCCCAAAGCGTTCACGCAATTTTTTACCTAGTGCCTTCAGCGATGGCTCGTCCACCAAGCGGTGCTCGTAGTAGGCAGCAATGGCGACATCAGCTTTGGCCAGCAGCATCTCCAGCATGTCCAGGTAGGTGCCGAAGAACGGCCACTCATTGCGCATCTCTTGCAGCACATCGCGACCGCCGGGCTGCTCTAAACGCCGCGAGAAGGCTTCGCCGCTACCTAGCCATGCGGGTAGCATCAGGCGAATCTGTGTCCAGGCGAAAATCCATGGAATGGCGCGCAGGGTTTCCACCCCGCCATCCTGGCGCCGCTTGGTGGGGCGTGAGCCCAACGGCAGCCTGCCCAATGCGCCTTCTGGTGTGACCGCGCGGAAATAAGGCACGAAGTCCGGATCTTCACGCACCACGCCCACATAGGCACCATGCGCTACCTTGGCAAGCTGATCCATCTCTTCACGCCAATGCGGTTCCGGCGCACGCGGTGGCAACAGCGTGGCTTCCAGCACTGCACAGGCATAGATCTCCATGGAGCGCAGGGCAATATCGGGTTGGCCAAACTTGAAGCGAATCATCTCGCCCTGCTCGGTCACCCGCAGGCTGCCGTTTACCGAGCCTGGAGGCTGAGAAAGTATCGCCGCGTGGGCTGGGCCGCCACCACGGCCAACGGTGCCGCCGCGACCGTGGAACAGGGTTAAATCGACGCCGTGCCGGTTACACACATTCACCAGCGACTCTTGAGCACGGTACTGTGCCCAGGCAGCGGCCAACTGGCCAGCATCTTTTGCCGAATCAGAGTAGCCAATCATGACCTCCTGACGGTCATCGATCAGCGAGCGGTAGCCCGGTATCGCCAGCAGCTGATCCACCACATCGCCTGCGTGATCCAGGTCGTTAAGGGTTTCAAACAGCGGTGCGATAGGTAGCGTTACCTGCCCCCCGACCTCTTTCATCAGCAGTGCCACGGTGAGCACGTCAGAAGGCTCAGCGGCCATGGAAATAATGTACGTCCCCAGCGCTTCGGAATGCTCTTGGGCGATAACTTTAAACGTATCCAGCACTTCGCGGGACTCGGCAGAGCACTCCCAGCGGCGCGGAATCAGCGGGCGTCGGGAGGCCAGCTCCTCAAGCAGAAATTCCTGCCGTTTGGTTTCGTCCCACTCCTGGTAGTGGCCCAGGCCCAGGGCGCTTGTCAGCTCTTCTATGACCTGGGCATGGCGACTGGCTTCCTGACGTAGGTCGAGCTTGGTCAGCGTCACGCCAAACACCGCTACGCGGCGGAGCGTATCCAGCAGCGCGCCGTTGGCGATGGTATCGAGGCCCACATCACACAGCGAGCGGTAGCAGGCGAGCAGCGGTGAGTAGAGCTGATCGCGGGTTTCAATAATCGGCCCGCCATCATAGTTATTGCCCTCCAGCTCGGCCTTGGCCCAATCTCGCGTTGATTCCATCTTCGCCAGCAGGCGTTTCAACACTTCGCGGTACGGCTCGGCTACATCACCCGCCTCGGCTTTGAGCGCGCTATTGGCCTTCCACATGGAGAGTTCGGTTTTGAGCTGTTCAAGATCGCGCAAATAGAGGTCGGCGGCCATCCAGCGGCCAAGCAGCAACACTTCACGGGTCACTCGGGCGGTCACGTTGGGGTTACCGTCCCGGTCGCCGCCCATCCAAGAGGCGTAACGTATCGGCGCGGCGTCCAGGGGCAGGCGTTCACCGGCGGTATCCAGCAGCAGGTTATCCAAATCTCTATGGAAATCTGGCACTGCCTGCCACAGGGAGTTTTCAATTACCGCAAAGCCCCACTTGGCTTCATCCACCGGGGTGGGCCGCTCGTGGCGAATCTCGTCGGTGTGCCACGCCTGGCTAATCAGCTCCTCCAGGCGGCCCTGGGCACGGGTGCCACGCTCCGGGTAATCTTCGGAGCTCTCAATGGCGGTTAAGCACTCATCGATAGCGTCATATTTTTGAATCAAGGTGCGGCGAATAACTTCGGTGGGATGCGCGGTGAGTACCAGCTCAACGCGCATGTTGGCGAGGGTCTCGACCAGTTTGCGCGGTGAGTTGCCCGCCTGCTCGGCACGCTGCAGCAGCTCCCCCAGTACCGGCTGGGAGCCGGGCTTGTAGTCCTCGACCCGGCGAAAGCGCGCCCGATAGTGCTGTTCGGCAATGTTTGCGAGGTTTAAGAACTGGTTAAACGCCCGAGTGACCGGCAGCAGATCCTGCTCGGGCAGCTCACGCAGGTACTCGATCAATTCGCGCTGCTGCAGTGAATCGCCTTGCCGCCCGCGCTTGGCATGGGCGCGAATGGTTTCAATTTTATCGACAAATGCTTGGCCCAAATCGTCGGCAATGGTTCGCCCCAGGCTGTCGCCCAGAATACGTACGTTATCGCGCAAAGATTCGTGTAGGTCGTGACTCATTGGCATGGCCTCCTTGCAGGGGTCGCATCATTATTAGATCAGGAATGGGTAGATTGTTTTTCTTCTGCTTTGGCTGCCTGCCAGTGGGCTTCCATCTCGTCTAGGGAAGCCTCTATTAATGGCCGCTGGGCAGCGCTCAGCTCGCGCTCGACAAAACGAAAACGGCGCTCGAACTTGGCATTGGTAGCGCGCAGGCACTGTTCAGGGTCGGCATTCAGCGTACGGGCAAGGTTGGTGACTGCAAATAGCAGATCGCCGACTTCTTCCTGGGCGTGCTGTTGATCACCGGCGGCGAGCGCCTCTTCTACTTCCGCCAGCTCTTCACGAATTTTAGCCACCACGCCGCGGGCATCGGGCCAATCGAAGCCTACCCGAGCTGCGCGCTTGGACAGCTTGGCAGCGCGGCTAAGGGCCGGCAACGTGCGCGGCACATCGTCTAGCACAGAGGGCTGCTCTACGGCTCTCTCGGCACGCTTCCTTTTCTCACGTTCTTCGGCCTTCAATGACTCCCAGCGGCTGTTGACCTGCTGAGTTTGCACCTCTTCAGCACTCACGCCTGGCGGGCGGCGGGAAGCCAGGGTGCCCTCCGGAAATACGTGGGGATGGCGGCGCAGCATTTTAGCGGTCAGCGTATCGACGATATCGGCAAAGTCGAAGCGCTGCTCTTCCACGCCGAACTGGGCGTAGTAGACCACTTGAAAGAGCAGATCGCCCAGCTCGCCGGGCAGTTCGTCAAAAGCGCGCCGCTCAATGGCATCGGCGACCTCGTAGGCTTCTTCCAGGGTATGGGGCACAATGCTGTCCCAATCCTGCTGGAGATCCCAGGGGCAGCCCTGCTCCCGGTCGCGCAGCACCTGCATCAGAGTCAGCAGATCATCGATACCATGGCGCATTATGCTCCTCCCTTGCGAACTTGTTGATCCGGGTCGGCGTTGCGCAAACGGCGCACTTCGGTAACGTTGGGCAACTGCTGGATACGCGAGAACAACCGTCCCAGGGATTCAAGCCCGTCGACTTCCAGAGTAATACGCAGCCGGGCAATGCCTTCATCGGTGTCGGTGAGCGTGTTCACTGCAAGCACGTTGACTTTTTCATTACCCAGCAGGCCCGTAACATCGCGCAACAGCCCGGAGCGATCCCAGGCCTGAATCTCAATGGTCACCGGATAGCGGGTTTGGGCGCGCTCGCCCCACTCCACTTCGATAATGCGCTGGGGTTCGTCCAGGCGCAATTGCAGAATATTACTGCAGTCCTGGCGGTGAACGGTGACGCCACGCCCTTGAGTAATAAAGCCGATAATCGGCTCGCCGGGCACCGGTCGACAGCAGTTGGCCATACTGGTTTTCAGGTTGCCGACGCCGAGCACCGTGATATCGCTCTTGGTGGCTTTGCTGGATTGGCGTTTAGGCTTAGCGAGCAGGCGATCGAGCTGCTCTTGGTCGTCGGTTTCACCAAACAGCTGCTGGGCCTGGTGCAGCACCTGACCGATACGCAGGTCACCAGCGCCAATGGCCGCGTACATATCCTCGGCGTTTTGGTAGTTGACGGCTTTGGCCAGCTTGGGCAGGTCGAGCCCCTCGACATCCAGGCGGCGCATTTCACGGTCAAACAGCACGCGCCCCTCGTCCAGGTTTTGATCCCGGGCCTGATGTTTGAACCACGCTTGGATTTTAGCCCGCGCCCGGGAAGTACGCACATAGCCCAGGCTGGGGTTTAACCAATCGCGGCTTGGCCCACCCTTGGTGGCGGTAAGAATTTCTATCTGCTGGCCGGTCTTTAACTTGTAGGTGAGCGGCACAATGCGCCCATTAATCTTGGCGCCTCGGCAGCGGTGACCAATTTCGGTATGCACCCGGTAGGCGAAATCGATTGGTGTGGCGATCCGCGGCAGATCAATCACGTGACCGTCGGGGGTAAATACGTAGATACGATCAGGCGCTACATCGCTGGAGAGCCCTTCGCGCAGATCGCCAAAGCCACCCACTTCGTCCTGCCACTCCAGTACCTGACGCAGCCAGGCAATTTTCTCTTCGTAGCTACGGCTTTTGGCGTTGGTATCGTGGCCTTTATAACGCCAGTGGGCACACACTCCCAGCTCCGCTTCGTCGTGCATAGCGAAGGTGCGAATCTGGATTTCGAGCACCTTGTTTTCCGGCCCCATCACGGCGGTATGCAGCGACTGATAGCCGTTCTTTTTGGGGTTGGCGATATAGTCGTCAAACTCATTCGGCACGTGGTGCCAACGCGAGTGAATAATCCCCAGCACGGTGTAACAGTCCGCCACTTCCGGCACCAGGATACGCACCGCACGCACGTCATGAACTTGCGAAAAATCGATCCGCTTACGCTTCATTTTGCGCCAGATCGAGTAAATGTGCTTGGCCCGCCCATCCACGTCGTAGCGGTGAATATGCTGGGCTTCCATCAAGCCTTTGATGGTTTCGACCACATCGTGGATATAGCGGTCACGGTCAAGACGCTTCTCCGCCAGCAGCTTGGCAATCGCCTTGTAGTCATCTTCATGCAGGTAACGAAAAGAGAGGTCTTCCAGCTCCCATTTAAGTTGCCCAACGCCGAGGCGATGGGCCAACGGCGCGTAAATATCGGCGACTTCCCGGGCAACCTGTAAGCATTTCTCCAATGGCGCATCTTTTACTTGGCGCAGCGCACAGGTACGTTCGGCAATTTTGATCAACGCCACGCGTACATCACTGACCATATTGACCAGCATTTTGCGCAGGTTTTCCTGCTGATTGTGTTGGCCCATGCCATGGTCAGGCGCCAGCGGGTAGCTGATCGCGGCCATTTGCAGCACCCCATCAATCAGGCTGGCCACTTCTTCGCCAAAGCGCTTTGTCACGGACTCAAGGCTCAGCAACCCTTCCCGCACCGCGCGGTAGAGAACTGCGGCCTCAAGCGTGGCTTGATCTAGCTTTAACTCGCCAAGTATATCGGCCATTTCCAGACCCATGCGGAAACTCGAGCCTGGCGATAGCCATACGCGATGGGTGCGCGGGGCCTCAAGCTCCAGCTTCTCGGCGAGTTCACAGGCGTCAACTAAACGCTCTGGCTCACGTAGGCGCACATCCTCCTGCAGGCGCGTTAACCATTGTTGTATGTCCACCGTTCCGCTCGCGGTTAGCGGCTGGTCTTCACGCACTTTCACCATGACAATTACTCATCCTTTCAGGGAGACGGTCTCTACACGGCCGTCACCGTGGCTTGATGCGATGGGAAATATCTAGTCCCTGTACTCAAACAGCATCAGCGTTTCCATATGTGCAGTGTGAAGGAACATATCCGCCACTGCTACTTGCTTGACCTGGTACCCCGCATGCACAAGGTGTGCCGCATCCCGGGCAAGCGTCGCCGGATCACAGGAAATATAGACCACCCTGGGCACTGGGTGGTGTGCCAACGCCTGACAAATGACTTCGGCACCGCTACGCGGCGGATCGAGCACCAGCGCATCGCTATCACCATGTACAGTTAATAGCTCATTAACGCCGGCAGCGTGGCTTAAATCGGCCTGCTGACCGCTGACCATCAACTGATTGCGCTTAGCGTTAATCGCAATGCGTGCCACCATGGCGGGGTTGCCTTCCACCGCATGAACCTCAGCACCCGCTGCCGCTATGGGTAGGCTGAAATTACCGATACCGGCAAACAGATCAAGTAGTTTTTGCCCTGGCTTAGGCGCTAGCCACTGAATGACCTGGGCGACCATTTGCTGATTAACCTGGGCGTTGACCTGTAAAAAATCTCCCGGTGCAAAACTTAAGCTAAGCGGTGGCTGACCATCCACCGCTAGCGACTCTTCAAACGCTGGCACTGCGCCATGCCAGTGCAGTGTGGGTGTTTCGCGCCCCAACCAGGTGCCTAGCGCCACTCCCTGCTGCTGTGAAAAGGCTTGCCAGCGATCGGCGTCCCCAGCGTGCTCTTTTAACTGACGAACCAGCACGACCTGCGCGGTTGCTGTTGCCAATAATTCGATGTGCCCTACCTGGCGCGGCGCCTCTAACGTATTCAGCAGCTCACGCAAAGGAGTTACCAGACGCTGTAAGGCATCAACCAATACCAGGCAGCGTTCAATATCCACCAGGCGATGACTATGGGCGGCACGAAAACCCAGGCGGGTATTGCCTTGGCTATCGACTTTGACCCCCAGCCGCGCACGACGACGGTAGCCTTGGTCGTCACCCTGAATTGAGCCGATCTCGCTTAACGTGATGCCCTGGCGCGCAAACAGGTCGCGCACTACCTCGCGCTTATGATCGCGCTGAGCATCGACGTTTAAATGCTGCAGATCACACCCACCGCAGTGACCAAAATGCGGGCAAGGCGGCGTTACGCGCTGCTCAGATGTGGTTAGCAGTGACTTGATATGCGCTTCGTCAAAGCGTTTACGGGTGAGATGAATGGCCACTTCGACCTGTTCACCAGGCAGCGCCTGATCGACAAAGACCGTTTTACCGTTGGCCGAATGGGCCACGCCACGCCCATCATGAGCCAAACGTTCAATGACCAGCGGCGATGCGTCCTCTACAGCGGTATGCGGAGCCTTGCCGCCCGGCGAGCGCGCCAGCCCAGAATGACCTGATGCGGGCCTGGGCGGCCGCCGTTTTCCCAACATGGCCATGGTTATACTCCTGGGGCAAATAGGCCAGTAGAGAGATAGCGATCACCACGGTCACAGACGATAAACACAATCACCGCATTTTCGGTTTGCTCCGCAATGCGTAGCGCGCCAGCAAGGCTGCCACCCGATGAAACCCCGGCCAAAATGCCCTCTTCACGAGCCAGACGGCGCATGTGCTCTTCGGCTTCCTGCTGGCCTATATCCAGAGTGACATCCACCCGCGGCGCTTCAAAAATAGCGGGTAAGTACGCTTGTGGCCAACGCCGTATGCCGGGAATACTGGCGCCATCAGCGGGCTGTAAACCGACAATTTGAATGGCTGGGTTTTGCTCTTTCAAATAGCGCGACACGCCCATGATGGTTCCCGTCGTCCCCATGGAACTGACGAAGTGTGTCACCTCGCCGCCGGTTTGTTGCCACACCTCAGGGCCGGTAGTGCGATAGTGCGCTAACGGATTGTCAGGGTTGGCAAACTGGTTAAGTGGCTTGCCTTCGCCCCGAGCGATCATGCCATCCGCGATATCCCGGGCCTCCTCCATGCCACCCGCTTTGCTGGCAGAAATTAATTTAGCGCCATAGGCGGCCATCGCCTGCTTACGCTCATCCGAAGCGTTTTCAGGCATTACCAGCACCATCTGGTAGCCTTTAATCGCCGCTGCCATGGCGAGCGCGATACCGGTATTGCCTGAGGTTGCCTCAATCAGCGTATCGCCGGGGGTAATATCACCCCTGGCTTCAGCTTCATGGATCATGGAGAGCGCCGGGCGGTCTTTGACCGAGCCAGCGGGGTTATTGCCTTCGAGCTTAGCCAATAGAGTGTTGTTTCGCCCAGCGCTAATACGCTTCAGGCGTACCAGGGGCGTGTTGCCAACCACATCTTCTAGCGTGGGGTAGCCCTTGAGATTGCCCTTAAGATCGTTCATGAATGTTCCTCATCGTCACCGTTATGCTGCATTATATCGGTGCTGCCTCAGGCTGGACAGGCAACCTCATTGAATCAACGAGCTCTTTTCATGTCTTTGAACACCCGTCTTCTATTTGCCTTACTCGGTTTTCCTCTACTGGTATACGCCATGATGGCCGTACTACTGGTCATACAGAGTGACACGCAAGCGCGTACGGCACAGCAAGCGCACTTGGAAAGTGCCGCCGAGTTGTTGGCCCCAAGCCTTGCTGAGGCGGTTGCAACGGATGATGCTGGCCGAATGGAGGTCTTGGCGCGCCAACTCCTCAATATGCGTGGACTGCGCTCGGTTGTGCTATTTAATCAACAAGGCACTCGTCTCTTACAACTGGGTCAATCCAACGCTCCTCTGCTCGATGCCCCCGCTGATCAGCAACTCATCATGGAGGAAGATACTTGGCGGCTGCGTTTGCCACTCAATGCTTCTCAGCTCAATGCAAACCAGACCAGCACAAGCCAAGCCATTCCAGACCAGGTTCGACCAAGCAATAGTAGTGTTGGCTGGTTAGACATCGAGATGGGCACCCAGGCGCTAACCCTAGGACGCTATAAGTTGATTGCCAGCCTCAGCTTAGGCGGCATGTTACTTGGCCTGCTGCTGTTTTTAATCGCTTTCGCCATCAGCCGCTATACCACTCGCCCTATTGAAGAAGCCAACCAAGCGCTTTATCGCCTATCCCGCGGTGACTACCGACTGCGTTTGGCGACCTCTAATGCGACAGAACTTCACCACCTGAGTCGCCATATTAACGCCCTGGCCGAGCACTTCCAGCAGGCTCAGCGGGATATGCAAACACAAATCGAGCAGGCCACCAGCGAGCTCCAAGAGTCCATGGAAACCATTGAAGAGCAGAATATCAAGCTCGATTTGGCACACCGCAGCGCGCTGAGAGCTAACGCCGTAAAGTCTGAATTTCTGGCCAACATGAGCCATGAGATACGCACACCGCTCAACGGGATTATCGGCTTCTGTCGATTACTGAGTCGCTCGTCACTGGATACACGCCAGCAGGAGTGGCTGCAGCATGTGCATCGCGCTTGCGACAATCTGCTTATGCTGGTTAATGACGTACTCGACTTTTCCAAGCTTGAAGCTAATCGCCTCACCCTAGAAGAAGCGGATATCGACATTGTCGCACTGGTTGACGAAGTGGTAGGGCTGCATGCCCCAGAAGCACAACGCAAGCATCTGCATTTGGTGGCCATGGTGTATGACGACGTACCGACACCGCTGACCGGCGACCCGCTGCGTATTCATCAGGTCTTGAATAACTTAATTGGCAATGCGCTCAAATTCACCCATGAAGGCGAAGTGATCGTGCGCGTCATGCTGGATAACCTTGAAGGCCAGCACGTGGTGCTCAATCTCAGCGTCAGCGACACGGGTATTGGCCTAAGCGACGCCCACAAGGAAGCGCTATTCAGCGCTTTTTCTCAAGCAGAACCCAGCCATTCGCGGCAATTTGGTGGCAGCGGCCTTGGGCTTACCATTTGCCGACAACTGATTGAGCGCATGGGTGGGGAGATTGACGTGGAAAGCGAGCTGGGTAAAGGCACCACCTTCTCTTTTACGCTGCCCATGCTTGCTCATAAGGCTATCGAACGACCGCCAGAAATTAGTCTGGCCAATCCGACTATTCGCTTATATGAGACTCACGCGCCCACCCGTCATGTGCTCGAGCATTTACTGCAGCGCTGGGAAGCACAACCCATCGCTTTTGATGCCCCTGAGCCAGCTGGACTGATGATCTTAGGCTTGGAACACAGCGACTTTAGCTCCGAGTGGCATTCACACTGGCAAGAGGTGATTGATCAAGCAACCTGCCCTACATTGATTTTAGCCAATGGCAACAGTTTTGACCTGCCGGCGCTGCACTTAACCCATGGCGGTGAGATCCTCTACAAACCTTTTTCCCGCGCTCAGCTGGTGGCGTCGCTTAAGCAACTGCTACTACCTGCACTGATGCCGAATAAAAGCGACCAGGAACCACTAGCGCTAACAGCGGCTCCCCAGCCGTTAAAACTATTGATCGTCGACGATAATGCGCCGAACCGAGAACTTCTCAAAAGCATGCTTGAAGATCCAACACTGCATGTCATTACGCTAGAAAGCGGCCACCAGGCGCTCGAATTCGCACGCACTAGTAACGTTGACATGGTGCTAATGGACATTCGTATGCCGGGGATGGATGGCGTGCAGACCACCCAGGCGCTGCGCCGAGTCAGTAGCACCTGGGCCCGCTGCCCCATTATTGCTGTTACCGCCCACGTGCTCACCAGCGAGCGCCAGCAGTGGCTTGCGGAGGGCTTAGATGACGTGCTGATAAAACCGATTGATGAGGCTCAGCTAGATCAGCTGCTGAATCGTTTTTTGGGGGTTACCCATCGGCTGACCGCCAACAGCGCCACAACGTCCTATTTACAGCGCGATAGCAACACCAATAAGCAACCCTTCAGCCACGCCGCCCCCGCCACACTTCCCGTCGTTGATCTTGAGATTGGCGCACGTCTAGCGGGGGGTAAAGAGTACCTGGCGCGGGAGCAGTTAAAACGCCTGATCGATAGTTTGGATGAGAGTGAGCAGCATATGCGTGCGGCTTTTGCCCAGCAAAATTTACCCACGCTGCTTGATTGGGTACATGGTCTCAATGGCGCCAGCCGCTACTGCGGTGCGCCTGAGTTGGCCTTGCTGGTAGAAACCCTGGAAACGCGCCTACGCACCAGCGGCTTAGACCATGTTGAAGGGCTACTGGACGACCTCTACCGGGCAATGGCACGGCTACGTGCACACCGCCCGCTACTGCTTAGGCATTAAACATATCAAGCAAAACGAAACGTTAGCCTGGGGGTTCACGCTCTAATACAACAAACGCCACCGCGTACTCGGCTTCATCGCTCAGAGTCACGTGGCTGTTGGTGACGCCTGCAGCTCGCAAGAGCCGTTCGGCTTCGCCGTTAAGCAGGAAATAGGGCTTGCCCAAGGCATCGTTTAGCACCTGAATATCGCGCCACTGCATACCTTCGCGCAGCCCCAGCCCCAACGCTTTGACAAACGCCTCTTTGGCAGCAAAACGCTTAGCCAGAAACGCTGTAGGCTGGGATTTTTGCAGCCAAAGCGCGTGTTCGTCGGGGCCTAAGATACGCTGGGCAAAGCGCGGGCCGTGCCGCTGCATGGCTCGAACAAAACGCTCAACACGGGCAATATCCGAGCCAATTCCCACAATCATCGTCTAAAAAAACCTCTGAATAGACAACTTCTGATCAGTGCCCGCAGCAGCCATTATGAACATGCTCAGAGTGGTCTTCATGATCATGATCGTGGGCATCTAGTGCCGCCATTAAACCGGCTTCTTGGCCTGCGATGATTAAGCGCTTCATCTCCTGCACGGCCTCTTTCAGACCAACAAACAGCGAACGGGCAATAATGGCATGGCCGATATTGAGCTCGTTAACCCCCGGCAGCGCCGCAATTGCTTCAACGTTATGGTAGTGCAAGCCATGACCGGCATTGACCACTAACCCCAGCGAGATGGCATGAGTCGCTGCTGTGGTCAAACGATGATACTCCGCATTCGCGGCGTCGCTACCTGGCCGCGCCTCTGCGTAAGCGCCCGTATGCAGCTCAATCGTCGGTGCCCCGGCGCGCTGAGCAGCTTCAATCTGCTCCACGTCGGGGTCGATAAACAGGGAAACATCGCAACCCGCCGCCGTTAGCCGTTGGCAAGCGTCGGCAATAGCTTCAAAACCACCGACAATGTCCAGACCGCCTTCGGTGGTCAGCTCTTCGCGTTTTTCCGGCACTAAACAGACATGGGCAGGGCGCACCTCTTCGGCGAGCGACAGCATCTCTTCAGTGACAGCCATTTCCAGGTTCATACGCGTATTAAGCACTTCGGCCAGAATGCGCACATCGCGGGGCTGGATATGCCGCCGGTCTTCACGCAAATGCACCGTAATGCCATCGGCTCCCCCCTCTTCCGCGACTAGTGCCGCCTGCACGGGGTCAGGGTAGCGAGTACCTCGGGCTTGGCGAAGTGTCGCAATGTGGTCGATATTGACGCCTAACAGTATCCGAGGGGGGTGCATAGTGCCTCCAGCGCAGCAATAAGATAAGAGTTTTTGAATAGGGATTATAGGAATTAGGGGCGTTGACGACGCCGCGCTAAATCGAGCATCAGCTCTCGCGAACGCAAAACGGTGGTGCCAAGATGGGGCGCCAGCGCCGCTCGCATTACCGCCTTCAACGCATTGGCAAGACCTTCATGCTGCCAATCACCTTGCTCAATGTAGCGTAGCGTTCTGCCGTCGAGCCCCCGCTCAGCAGGTACAAATGCCCGGCTGGCAGTGTCAAAACGGTAGCGCAGTTGGGGATCCAAACCGCTACCCTCTGGCGTCGTAAACTGCGGTGTGGCCTCAAGCGCCTCTAGCAGCGCCCACTCATAGCGGCGCAGCGATAACGCGCGTTCCGCAGGCGCTGGCAGAGCTTCGAGTAGCGCGGTATAGAAAGCAAATACGTCAGGCGCTGGCAGCTCTAACGGCAGCAGCCGGGTGGCGATCTCATTGGCGTAAAGCCCACATAACAGCCCTTCACCGGCCAACAGCGCGGTCTGGCCGCGGGATTCCATCAGGGTGAGCCGCTTTAAATCACGGCTGCCCTGCCAGGTCACGAAGAGCGGCGTAAACGGCTGCAGGCGTTGGCGTGATTTTGAGCCGGGCCTTTGCCCACCGTGGGCCACGGCACGCACTCTGCCGTGATCAAGCGTTAATAGATCCACCAGCGCACTCGTTTCACGATAAGGCCGACGGTGGAGCAAAAAAGCCGGCTCTGGTGACATCGCTACCTTCAATCGAGGTCGTAACCCAAGCTTTTCAAGGCGCGCTCGTCATCCGACCAACCGCGTTTTACTTTCACCCATAAATTGAGCATCACTTTGGTGCCCAGGGCGCGCTCCATATCCAGGCGCGCCTCGCGACCAATGCTCTTGAGGCGGTCGCCGTTTTCACCAATCAAGATGACTTTTTGCCCCTGACGTTCCACCAAAATCAAAGCGCTGATATGCGTCACCCGCTCTGTCTCGCGAAACTCTTCAATTTCGACGGTCATCTGGTAGGGCAACTCATCGCCCAACTGGCGCATGACCTTTTCACGCACCAGCTCGGCGGCCATAAAGCGCAGGCTTTTGTCGGTAATTTGGTCTTCAGGGAAGAAGTGAACGCTTTCAGGCAGGTGTTTGGCCACTTCCTCTTCCAGGGTATCGACCTGAGTACCGTGCTTGGCTGAAATCGGCACGATGGCCGCAAAATCGCGGCGGGCGCCGACATCCGCCAGCCACGGCAGCAAATCGCCCTTTTCACCAAGGCGGTCGACTTTATTAACCGCCAGAATCACCGGCGCTTTTACGTGCTCCAGGCGCTTCAACACCGCCTGGTCTTCTTCCGTCCAGCGGGTGCGGTCGATAATAAATACTACGCAGTCCACATCGCGCAGGGCCTGGGTAGCCGCCTGGTTCATAAAGCGGTTGATCGCTTTATTACGATCCTTGGACATGATGTGCATGCCCGGCGTATCAACATATATGAACTGAGTCTCATCGACCGTTTTAATACCCATGACCTGATGGCGCGTGGTTTGTGGACGCCGTGAGGTGATCGATATTTTCTGCCCCAGAATACGGTTCATGAGGGTTGATTTGCCCACGTTGGGTCGGCCAACAATGGCAACGAATCCGCAGGTTTGGCTCATGATTTATCTCCAGGGCTTTTTTCGAGGTACGACAGCGCTTCTTCTGCCGCTTGCTGTTCAGCATGGCGGCGGCTAGGGCCTTTACCAGTGGTATGCTCAGCCAACAGGTCAATGTAGCACTCCACGGTAAAGGTCTGGGCATGCGCTTCACCCTTCACGCAGACAACTTCATACCGCGGCAGCGCGGCTTGACGCGACTGCAGAAACTCTTGCAGCCGCGTTTTGGGATCTTTTTGGGTATCTTGTAAAGAGATATTACCCAGCCTTTCCGCGTACCAATTCAACACACGGTCACGCACCACATCCATGCCGGCGTCTAGGTAGATAGCACCAATGATGGCTTCGACCGCATCCGCCAGAATCGACTCACGGCGATGCCCGCCGCTTTTCATCTCGCCAGACCCTAGCCGTAAACATTCGCCAAACTCCATTTCCCTGGCTAGTTCTGCCAGCGTCTGCCCCTTTACCAACCGGGCGCGCAGACGTGAAAGCTGTCCTTCTCGAGCCTGGGGGAAGCGCTGAAACAGTGCCTCGGCGATCACAAAGTTGACGATGGAGTCACCCAGAAACTCCAGGCGCTCATTGTTACGACCACCGAAGCTGCGGTGGGTCAAGGCCAATTCCAATAGCGTATCGTCGCCAAAGGTATAGCCGATTCGTCGGCAAAAAGCGTTCAAGGAATTACTCACAGCTCTCCTACGTCATTGACGTTAACTAAAGTGACATAACTGACTAAATTCAGCACAGGCAGCGTCTTCATTCAATGCGCCGCACGCTGGTAAAGCTTGGTAACCCGCCGTCCCAATGCATCCATACCGCAAACGCTCGGCCAACGATATTCTCTTCCGGCACGAAGCCCCAATAGCGGCTGTCGTTAGAGTGGTCACGGTTGTCACCCATCATGAAATAGTGTCCTTCAGGCACTTCCACTTCACGCATTTGCGGGCCAGGGTCTCGTGGATTGTTATAAATAAAGTGCTCGGCATCGCCAAGGCGCTCTTCTAACAGTAGCTGCTGAGGCGAGCCGTCGGGGCCCTCTTCGATCAACTCTTTAGCGACCGGTTCACCGTTGACGTAGAGCTGCTTACCTTCATAACGGATACGATCCCCGGGCATGCCGACCACTCGCTTGATGAAATTCACCGAGGGTTCCTCAGGAAAGCGGAACACCATTACATCGCCACGCTCAGGATCATCGACTTCGATAAAGCGGGTATTCACCACCGGCAAGCGTAGGCCGTAGGCAAACTTGTTGACCAGAATAAAGTCGCCCACTTCAAGCGTAGGCCGCATTGACCCCGAAGGAATCTGAAAGGGTTCAATGATAAAACTACGCACCACCAACACCACCAGCAGCACTGGAAAAAACGAGCGCGCGTAGTCGACCGGCCAAGGCTCTTTAAGCAGTTTTTCGCTGGTTACCGGATCCAGTCCTTCCTGGGCATTAGCCTCTGCTGCGGCGAAGCGTTGGCGGCGCTTGGGCTTTAATAGCCACACATCCAACAAGTAAATAACGCCCGAGAGCGCAACGGCAAGTACCAGCAGTAATGAAAAATCCATGAGTGGCGTTCTTTCCTAGTCGTTAACCTTGAGCACAGCAAGGAAGGCATCCTGGGGAATTTCCACGCGCCCCACTTGTTTCATGCGTTTCTTACCCGCTTTCTGTTTCTCGAGCAGTTTTTTCTTACGGCTGACATCGCCGCCGTAACACTTGGCCGTCACGTTTTTGCGCAGCGCCTTAACGGTGGAGCGTGCCACCACTTGGCCACCAATAGCCGCCTGAATCGCTACATCAAACATTTGACGCGGGATTAGCTCTTTCATTTTTTCCACTAACAAACGACCGCGTTGGTGGGCATGATCACGGTGGATAATCACCGCTAGCGCGTCAACCTTGTCACCATTTATCAATACATCGAGACGTACAAGCTTCGCCTCTTCAAAACGTTCGAAGTTGTACTCTAGCGAAGCGTAACCCTTGGAGATCGATTTCAGGCGGTCAAAAAAGTCCATGACCACTTCGGACATGGGCAATTCGTAAGACAACTGGATTTGGTTACCCAGAAACTGCATATCTAACTGTGTACCACGGCGCTGCTCGCATTCGGTAATGACGTTACCCACATACTCCTGAGGCACCAGAATACTGGCGCGAACCACCGGCTCACGCATTTCATCCACGTCGGCCATGTCGGGTAGCTTTGAGGGGTTGGAGACATAGGTAATATCGCCATTTTTCATCGCCAGCTCATAGACAACCGTAGGGGCGGTAGTGAGCAGGTCGATATCATACTCACGCTCCAGACGCTCCTGAACGATCTCCATGTGCAGCGTGCCAAGAAAGCCCACCCGGAAACCAAAGCCAAGGGCATCAGAGTTTTCTGGTTCATAGGCAAGCGAGGCATCGTTAAGCGCCAGCTTCTCAAGCGCATCACGGAAGTCTTCATAATCATCCGCACTGACCGGGAACATACCGGCATAAACCTGCGGTTTTACTTTTTGGAAACCGGGCAGTCGCGCTACATCTGGCGTCTTGGTGTGGGTAATGGTATCGCCCACCGGCGCGCCGTGGATCTCTTTGATACCGGCGACAATAAAGCCGACTTCCCCGGCACGCAGAATCCCGGTCTGCTTGCGCTGGGGAGTGAAAATTCCTACTTCCGTGGCGCCCCAATCGCGGCCCGTTGATTTAATACGAATCTTATCGCCTTTGCGCAGCGTGCCATCAAACAGACGAACCAGCGAGACAACGCCAAGGTAGTTATCAAACCAGGAATCGATAATGAGCGCTTGCAGCGGCGCTTCCGGGTCGCCTTTGGGCGGCGGGATATCCCGCACCAAGCGCTCAAGCAAAGCATCAATACCAATGCCGCTTTTAGCCGAAACCTGGCAGGCATCAGTCGCATCAAGCCCAATAATTTCTTCGATTTCCTGGGCAACCTTGTCACAATCAGCCTGGGGCAAATCAATTTTGTTAAGTACCGGCAGCACTTCCAGACCTTGCTCGATAGCGGTATAGCAGTTGGCCACCGACTGCGCTTCAACACCTTGTGCCGCATCGACAACCAGCAATGCCCCTTCACAGGCGTAGAGCGAGCGCGACACTTCATAGGAGAAGTCGACATGCCCTGGCGTATCGATAAAGTTCAGTTGGTAAACCTGACCATCGGCAGCGGTGTAATCCAGGGTGACCGACTGCGCTTTGATGGTAATACCACGTTCACGCTCGATGTCCATAGAATCGAGCACTTGCTCTTTAAGCTCACGCTCGGTTAATCCTTCGCAGGTCTGGATCAGGCGATCAGAGAGCGTCGATTTACCATGGTCAATGTGGGCGATAATGGAGAAATTGCGAATGTGCTTGAGCTTTCCGTTGGGAACGTCTTGGGACATCGAGTCTGTTCTGCCTTAGTGGTACGCAAGCGGCCGCATAGGCAGGCCGCTTCGAGAGTTCAAAGCTCGAAAACAGCTGCCGTTTAAAAATAAGGGCCATTTCCGACAAAAAGATATCCGCTATTGTAGCGATATGCGCAGGCTAGGAACAGCGGTCCGGCGAGAACCGCCGGACCAGGAGTGAAAATAGGCGGGTTATTCCAGACGCAGCGCTACGAAAAGCGAACGCCCGTCGCGGAACAGACGTACAGGGATAGCGCGGTCAGTCGGCAGCGCCTCGACAATCTCTACCAACTCATTAGAGGAAGAAACGCTGCGATGGTCGATGCTTACCAACACATCGCCTGAACGAATACCGGCCTCTGCGGCCACGCTACCAGACTCAACCTGACGAACGATTACACCGCCGGGGATATTTAGCTGCTCGCGCATGGCGTCATCGATTTCAGCGACCATCACGCCAAGGCGCGCCTGGTTATTGCTGCTGGCCTGTGCCGACTGCTGCTCAGCGTCGGGCCAACTGCCTAACTCGACGGACTCAGTCAGTTCTTCACCGTCACGCATCAAGGTGAGCTCCACCTCGGTGCCTGGCGAACCTTTGCCGATCAGACGCGGCAGCGAGCTTGAGCGTTCAACCTCTTCGCCATTGACCTCAAGAATGACATCGCCAGCTTGAAGTCCTCCCTGGGCCGCCGGGCCTTCAGGATCCAGATCAGCAATCAAAGCCCCTATGGCATTTTCCATACCGAAAGACTCGGCCAGATCATCGGACACGGGCTGAATCATGACGCCTAACCAACCACGATCCACTCGGCCACCTTCACGCAGTTGCTCGGCCACATCCATGGCAACGTTGATGGGGATAGCAAATGAGACGCCCATAAAGCCGCCACTGCGGGTAAAGATTTGCGAGTTGATGCCTACTACTTCCCCGTCTAAGTTGAACAGCGGGCCACCGGAGTTACCGGGGTTAATCGCCACATCGGTTTGAATAAAGGGCACATACGCATCTCGCGGCAGGGTGCGGTTAATCGCACTAACGATACCGGCGGTGACTGAATGATCAAAACCAAAAGGAGAGCCAATGGCAGCAACCCACTCACCGACTTTTAGCTCGTCAGAGTCACCTAGATTGAGCGTAGGCAGATCATTTGCATCAATTTTGAGTAATGCCACGTCGGTTTGCGGATCGCTACCAACCACTTCTGCACTCAATTCACGACGATCATTGAGCCGCACAAGGATCTCATCTGCATCTTGCACTACGTGCGCGTTGGTCATCACATAACCATCTTCACTGATGACGAACCCCGAGCCCAGAGACTGCCGCTCTTCCGTTCGCCCCTGTCCATTACCGGGAGGTGCAGGAAAGCTATCCCCAAAGAAATGGCGGAAAATTTCGGGGATTTCCTGGCCACCGAATCCGCCAAAATCGGGCGCGCTGCTGCGCTGGATCGTTCTGCTGGTCGAAATATTCACCACCCCAGGGGCGGCGTCTTCAACCAGTTCGGTGAAATCAGGCAAACCCTGTGCGCTGGCGGCTTGGCCAAACGTTAGCAATGCCACCACACAGACCCAAAGTGTGGAAGGGAGAATCAAGCGCTTCATGCAAGAGCTCCTACTTAAGATGATAGTAAACGAAAGCATATCAACGACTCACAGCAGGATGCTGGAGAATTCATTAACGAACTAATTGACCAAGCGTGGGCGAAAGCGTTCCCCTCGCTCACGCATTAGATATTTAATACTTAGCGCAGCGGCCATCAAAGCAATAAAAAAGCTCAGGGGCGCCAGCCAAATCGTGTTACTGGCAAGTGACACCATACCGGAAAGCAATAGTGCCAGCAGTAGGGGCAATCCATACACTCCAAAAGCCAGCAACGTTACAGAGGCACGTGGCAGACTGATAGTGACTTGGCTTCCTAATGGATAGTTGCGCTCGGCGTTATCTGTTTCGGAGGGAAACACTATAGCAATGCGCTGACTGCGCTGCCGCACCAACAAGCCGACTCCGCACCCTCGCCCCTGGGCACACTGCTCACAGCCCTCTTGGGCGACAACTTCTACGATGACCCCCTGCTTGGTATGGTCGACAATCGTGCCCGTGCGAAGCAAGGGGGTATGAAACACAGGCTTACAGGGAGCAGAGTTCATTATTTATTCTCCCACCATGGGCAAATGACGAACGCTACTGGACAGTCTCATCGCCACTTTCACGAGCTGAATCTCCAACTAAGTCGAAAGTAATTGAGCGGACAATACGCTGCAACGTGGATGCTGGCAGCTCACCAATGGCCACAAGTTGCCAGCGGCCTTCAGCATTGGAGATGTGCTCAATGGCAACTGCCGACACGCCCAACTGCTTAACACCTTCTTGCAAGGCGGTCGTCTCTGCCGACGCAATTGGCTCTACAAAAATACTCACTGTGGCCAATCCATCGCTGTAGACACGCTGCGCTACATCATCGCCAGCGAAGGTAACGGGTTGCGCTACAAAGCCATCGGGTAGCCATGTGCTGCGCCAAGGAGTATTAAGGATAACGCGGGGCGTACTCTCTCGAACGCTGCCGGTATACTTTTGAGGCGATTGAAGCTGAGTAATTTGGAAGGTTTCAATGATCCTACCCTGCTGATCACTGAGTACATGCTTAAGCAGCAGGCCAGTATCCTGGTCTAGCCACCATTCATGAGAGAAGCGCCATTGATCGAGAGGATCGAAAATAAGTTTGACCGCATCGCGGCCGGCGACACGAGCATCATCCTCAAAGTCAATAGCGTAATATTTTTCAAGATGAGCCGCCCAACTGGCAGGCGAAGGTAATTCACCGTTGCTGTGTTCTTGGGTCCAGGCCAGCCTGCCCACCGGAGAGCGGCGCTCAATGCTGACAGAGGGACCATCCAAGTACTGTACCACCTGCTGACGAATGCCATCCTGGATACGGTGTGATAGTGCCAACGTACGCACATCAACGGCATCAATGGCCACCGCTCTAGCCTGAAACGCATAGCAGTGACTAGCCCATAAACCGCGTTCAAGCCACTGCGTTGCACTACTAGGCGTCTCGCCGGAATCTACTGCACACTCATAGCCGCCATGGTTGGCTGAAGAACTATTAGCGTTTTCTGCATGCGAATGAAATGGGAGAGTACCAACTACTATAGCCAGCAACCATGCGCGTCTAGCTCGTTGGGAAACCATCATGTTGCGCAATCCCATCCCGCGCACTCCCTACTCACCTAAAATGCATTATCAATCAAGTACGACATTCAGTTTAGCGCTGACCCAATGGTTCAGTCACTGCCGATGAACGCATTAACGGCATCCAACTATCACCGCTGCCGTAAGCAGCGCTTTGAGTATGCTGCTCTAAATAAGATTGCAGCAAGCCAATCTGCTCTACGTCAATATTAGTACCCTGGGAAGCCGTCACTCCCTGAGGCGTCTGAGCTGAAAACCCAGTTTCACTAATATTCATCAATCCGCCTTGGGCCGACTGACCGCTAAGCCGAAACGGCGTAGGTTCAAACATGGGCATATCAGCACGTGAGGCTACTGCCGACTGAGAGGCCAGGTTAACGGGCTGTACCTGAGTAGCGCCATTAGCGCCAGATGCAGTCGTTGCCATATCGTTACCGCCCTGGCCAACGGGTGAGTCGTTGCCGAAGAACTGAACGCCAGTGATCACCATCAGTGACACTGCAGCGGCAACGCCAGCGCCGCGGGCGAACGAAATCCCCCCCGTACGCTGAGCTACAGGCTCGGCATCTTGCGTCATTGGCGCTGGCTCGTCACGCAGTCGGGCCATAATGCCAGCGGAGAGATCAACGCTTACATCGACGCCCTGCTCCCGCTGCATCATGCTGCGGGCAAGGTGATAGCGGCGCCATGTATCTGCGGCATCGGTATCGTTAGGCAGTGCCTTCAACACTCGGCGAAGCTCAAGCTCATCACTCTCGCCATCCATTAACACCGAAAGTGATTCCCGTGTGTTTTGACTCATACTTCACACCCTCACACTGTTAAAAAGAAGTACTGGGGTGATGGCTCATAATTTGTGTGCACCACCACACCGACGACTTCCAAGGCCAAGACTCAGTTGCAAGCCAATTAAACTGGCGATACTCATTAGCCTGCAACACTAAGCTCATGACGCTTTGCACATTGATATATCAACGGATGACACATCATACGTGCTCATCAAGATAGTCAGGCTTTATGACGCCTTACATGCCAGACAGTTCACAAAAAAAATAAAACCTTCATTTCTTATCCTGGCATTGCTTGGCAATCATAGTGCCTTGCCTCTACTGACCGCTACTCATCGCGACTGTTCCGCGCCGTCGATACCAATGGGCGGATATGCTCATCAACCGCCTCGCGAGCGCGGAAAATTCGCGAACGCACGGTACCCACCGGGCACTGCATTACTTGAGCAATATCTTCATAAGCAAGGCCATCCAGCTCGCGCAGGGTAATCGCCGTGCGCAGATCATCAGGCAGGTTTTCGATCGCCTGATAAACCGCGGCTTCGAGCTGATCTCTGGCAATCGCCGCTTCCGGTGACTCTGAATCTGCCAACCGCCCGCTTTGGTCGATAATTTCAGCATCGACGATATCCAAATCACTCCCCGGCGGGCGCCTTCCCCGCGAAACCAGATAGTTTTTGGCTGTGTTAATCGCAATGCGGTACATCCAGGTATAGAACGCACTTTCTGAGCGAAACTTACCTAAGGCGCGGTACGCCTTAATAAATGCCTCCTGAGCCACATCCTGAACTTCAGAGTGATCATGAACGTAACGGCCAATTAGGCCGATAATTTTATGCTGGTACTTTTTCACCAGCAGATCGAAAGCGCGCGTATCACCTTTCTGGGCACGTTCAACAAGCTGTTGGTCTGTTTCCCGAGTGCCCATTCACACGCTCCTCCAGCTCGTACGGCGTGCGCCGAGCCCCATTCCTATTAGCCCTGACAAGTGGGCGTTCACAGCAAGCAGCATAGCGTCCCTTGGGCATTGATTAATAATAGAGTGAATAAAAGAGCGATTACTTCGCCCTCATATGTTGCTGCATTTTATAACGGTACTGAATTTTAACGACCTAAATTTTAACAACAGAGACCCAGTGTTGCGCGTTCCTTGCAGCGCATCAAGCGCTTACCCCCTTTCGCAAACCCTGCGGCTGACACTTTTAATCTCGCTAAAGTTCCACAGCAATTGATTTTTACCTGCTCGGCAAGCGATAGTAGTCGCCACTTTTTTTATCGCCTTTTTCACTTTTTCAACCATAACGCAAGCACAGGTAGCAAGATGTCCGAACAGCAGGTTAATAACCTTAACGTCCTAGCTCAAGACGTTCTCACCACCCCAGAAGCCCTCAAAAATGCCGTGCCGTTAACGGATGCGGCAGAGCGCACCGTAATTGAAGGTCGTCAAACCATTCAGAATATCCTTGATGGCAACGACCCACGCCTACTGGTAGTGGTCGGACCGTGCTCAATCCACGACGTGGAAGCCGCTCTTGACTACGCCCGCCGCCTTCGTGCGTTGGCGGATCAAGTTAGCGATAGCCTATATATCGTGATGCGCGTCTATTTTGAAAAACCGCGCACAACGGTCGGCTGGAAAGGTCTGATCAACGACCCGCACCTCAACGACTCCTTTGAGATCGATGAGGGCCTGCATATCGCCCGCAAACTGCTGGTCGATCTGGCCGAAATGGGCTTACCGCTAGCCACAGAAGCACTGGATCCCATCTCGCCCCAATACCTGCAGGACTGCATCAGCTGGTCGGCGATTGGCGCCCGCACCACCGAGTCCCAGACCCACCGGGAAATGGCTTCCGGCCTCTCCTGCCCGGTCGGCTTTAAAAACGGCACCGACGGCAGCCTGGACGTGGCAATTAACGCGCTTCAGTCTGTGGCCAGCCCGCACAATTTCCTGGGCATTAACCAGGCGGGCCAGGTAGCCATTATTCGCACCCGCGGCAATGCCTATGGACATGTCGTGTTACGCGGCGGCAACGGCAAGCCCAACTACGACAGCGTAAGCGTTGCCCTGGCAGAAAAAGAGCTCGAGAAAGCCAAGCTCTCGCCCAACATCATGATCGACTGCTCCCACGCCAACTCCAACAAAGACGCCGCGCTACAGCCGCTGGTGCTGGAGAACGTCACCAACCAGATTTTGGAAGGCAACACCTCCATTATCGGCCTGATGGTGGAATCCAACATTGGCTGGGGCAATCAAAAACTGCCGCAAGATCTTAGCCAACTGCAGTATGGCGTTTCCATTACCGATGCATGCATCGATTGGGACACCACAGTGGAAACGTTTAATCGCATGAACGATAAACTGGCCGCCACTCTGGCCAAGCGCATCGCCAAGTAGGTCAGATACCCCGCTACGGCGGGGTTTTTTATGACGGGTCAGCGACTAATTTCTCGACGAAATGGCGGCAGCGCATCCAGCAGCGCTTGCCCGTAGCGGCGGGTAATCACCCGTTTATCCAACAAGGTGATTGTGCCGCGATCACTCTCTTTACGAATCAGGCGTCCGCAGGCCTGCACCAGCTTAATAGACGCATCAGGCACGCTAATGCGCATAAACGCATTACCGCCCTGGCTTTCTATCCACTCCGCTAACGTAGCACCCACCGGGTCGTCGGGTACCGCAAAAGGTAGCCGCGTTATCACCACATGCGTCAAATAGTCGCCGGGAAGATCGATCCCCTCGGCAAAGCTCGCCAGGCCAAAGATGATACTGCCCTCCCCCCTATCCACCGCCGCTCGATGGCGTTCGATAAGCTCACGCTTTGGCAGCGCATCCTGAGCGAGCACGCGCTCCTTCACATTCGCTGGCAACGCTTTGTCGACTGCACGCAGCTGGGCGCGGGAAGAGAACAGCACTAGCGCCGCCTCTTTGTCGGCCAACTGCAATACAAACGTCACAATCGCCCGCTCATGGGCCTCCCTGTCGCCAGGGTCGGTGGCCTCTTTAGGCACGCGCAGCACCGCATTGGCGTAATCAAAGGGGCTAGGCAGCGCCTGATAGCGGTAGCGGTTCGCCAAACCTGCGCGCTCTTGCAGGCGCTCAAAGCGGCCCAGAGCGGTCAACGTTGCCGAAGTGACCACCGCCCCATGGCAGCGCCCCCATAAATGCTTTGCAAGGGTATGCGCGGCTGATACTGGGCTAGCCGAAAACTCAACCTCCGGCTCACCGGCTACGCGGCTTAGGGTAATCCAACGGGCGCTGGGCGCCTCATTAGCAACATCCTTTTCGCTAAACGCTTGCCACAAGGCATGGGCCTCTAACGCCCGTCCATGCAACAGCGCCACCAACGGCAACCAGGTTTCTGCCTGCTCACGATCAAGGCCGGTCTGCTTATCGGGATCAAGGCTTTCGCGCAGAATATCGCTGATACTCTCGAGACAGCGCGACAGCGAGGCAAACATCACCAACAGCTGCTGCGCCTGCTCCTGTAGAGCATCGGGCACCTGACCTTTCTCAAAACGCGATTGATGGGTGGCCTCTTCGTCCGCCAAGCCGTTTGGCCGCCCGGCTAGCTGATGCCCCATGCTAAACACATCGCCCAGCGCGGGTTCCAGGTTATGAATCAGCTCCGGCAAGCTCACCAGCAGCCGCGACACCGTTGGCTGAATAGCCAACGCCTGGTGAAGGTCAGTTAAACTGCTTCTCAGCGTTTTCAGCCAGCGCAAGCAGCCGTGCACCGCAAAGCGGTGGGCAAAGTGGGAAAGCGCCTTCTCTGGCAGGTGGTGGCCTTCGTCAAAGACAAAGATGCAGTCCGCCGGGTCGGGCAGAATCGCGCCGCCGCCCAAGGCCAAATCCGCCAGCACAAGATCGTGATTGGCGACGATAACGTCAGCGTTTTCAAGCTCTCGGCGGGAACGGAAAAACGCGCAGGCACCAAAGTGCCCGCAGCGCCTCCCCGTGCACTGGCGATGATCCACCGTCAGCCGTCGCCAGTGAGCATCCTCAATCGCCTCAGGCCAGTTATCGCGATCCCCTTCCCATTCGCCCTGGCCGTAAGCTTGCGCCATATCGCTGGCAATAACCGTAAAGTCACTGCTTTGCGTTTGCAGGGACTGCTCAAACAGCGAGAGCGTCGGGTTGGGCTCGGTACCTTCGAGCGCCTGATCCAGGCGCGCCACGCACACATAGCGGCCACGCCCTTTGGCTAATGCATAACGAAAGGCGATACCGCTGTGGCTAGCGAGTGAAGGCAAGTCCTGATTAAGCACCTGCTCTTGAAGAGCGACCGTGGCCGTGGAAATAATCAGCCGCTTGCCGCGCGCTTTCGCGATCGGCAAGGCAGCGATCAGATAGGCCAGCGTTTTCCCTGTCCCGGTACCCGCTTCAAGCACACAGACGTGGGTATCACTGGTGCGCTTACCCTCGCCGTCGCTCTCGATATTACCCAAGGTTCGGGCGATTTCAGCGATCATCATGCGCTGTCCGTAGCGTGGGGTCAGCTCGAGGGTGTCCACCACGCGGCGGTAAGCGTCTTGAATCTCGCTTTTGAGGGCAGTATCCAGCATGTGGCTTAGAGCATACCTTCCGGCGGATGCACGCAGGGTAGCTTGTCATTGATATAGCGTTCGATTTCCGGCAACGAGAAGGCATCCTCTTCACCGACAAAGCTAATCGATACACCCTTCGCACCAGCTCGACCGGTACGACCGATACGGTGTACGTAGTCTTCCGGGTCTTCGGGCAAGGTGTAATTGATGACGTGGCTCACGTCTTCAATGTGGATCCCACGGCCAGCAACGTCAGTGGCGACCAATACCTGAATTTCGCCTTCGCGGAAGCTTTCCAGGGTTTTGATACGCTGATTCTGAGGCACATCGCCCGACAGCATCGCTGCACTGACACCGGCTTTTTTGAGCAGGTCGTCGAGTTTGCGCACTAAGTCACGACGGTTACCAAAGACCATGACGCGCTCAAAGCTCTCCTGCTGAAGTAGATTCACCAGCAAGCGCTGCTTGTCGTCATCGGACACCATATACACACGCTGATCGATATCCGCCTGATTCTCAACGGTCACTTCGATTTCAACGTGGGCGGGATCAAGCGTCCATTGGCTGGCAAGATTCAGAATGTCGTCGGTAAAGGTGGCCGAGAAGAGGAAGGTCTGGCGCTCTTCTTTTTTCGGCGTGTAGCGAATGATTCGCTTCACGTCGGGGATAAAGCCCATCGACAACATGCGGTCGGCTTCATCTAACACCAATACTTCAACTTCATTAAGGTCGATATCGCGTTTCTGATGGAAATCCAACAGACGCCCAGGTGTCGCCACCAGGATATCGATTTTGCTGCCCAGGCTTTCACGCTGTTTCTGGTAGTCCATACCGCCGACCACACTCGCCACGTTGAGCTGGGTGAAGCGTGCTAACGCTTTAGCATCCTTTTCGATCTGCAGTGCCAGCTCGCGGGTGGGCGCAATAATCAAGGCACGCGGAGCCCCCGGCTTTTGACTATTGGGTGTTGGCTCTTCCAGGAAGTAGGCCATCACAGAGATCAAAAAGGCCGCGGTTTTGCCGGTTCCCGTTTGCGCTTTGCCGACAATGTCGCCACCTAATAGCGTTTGGCGCAGGGCCTCGGCTTGAATAGGCGTGCAGTACTCAAACCCTTGGGCATGAATAGCGCGCATTAAGGGCAGCGGCAGATCAAAGTCATGAAAGCGCCACTTGCCGGCCACGGCGGGCACCTGAAACTGACGAAGATCCCAGCTCGACTGGCGACGACGCGGTTTACGACGGCGGCGTTTTGGCTTGCGGTTCTGGGCCGGTGCTGTGGTCTGTTCCGACTCGCTCATAGGCTGTCTATCTGTCCATTGCTGTGGAAGTTGGCTTCTTGACGTGCGCATTGTACCAGGGCTTGGCGATAAGAGCGCGTCCTGCTGTCGAAGGAGTCCCAAGGCCTGTTAGAATAGCCGTCAAATCGACGTAAGGAGCGCGACATGACGCGTAAGAAAAAAACTCGTTCACTGGCCGATAAGGTGACAATTCGTACCGGCCGGCGTAAAGATTATAAAAAATGGCGCCACGACAATCCTGACCAAGTCGCCCCTTCGCGCCGTTTTGTGGCGAAAAAGCAGCAGCAGCGCAAGCTCCAGGCAGTGAGAAAACTCGCCCGCCAGCAGAACGGACAGGAGATTGCCATTCACCCTGACAAAACTGATGGCGGTGCCAACAAACCGCAGGGGGACGACTCATAATGCGTTTGGTTTCGTTCAACATTAATGGCATCCGAGCACGGCTTCACCAGTTACAGGCGTTGATCGACACTCAGCAGCCGGACGTGATTGGGCTCCAGGAAACCAAAGTGCAGGATAGTGAGTTCCCCCTCGCCGACGTGGAAGCCATGGGCTACCACGTTTTTTATCACGGCCAAAAAGGCCACTACGGCGTCGCCTTGATGTGCCGCCAGGCGCCTGCTGAAGTTTTTTACGGCTTCCCCGATGATGACGAAGACGCCCAGCGCCGCATGATCGGCGTTCGTCTGATCGCCGATGATGGCGAAGCCGTGACGATCTGGAACGGCTATTTTCCTCAGGGCGAAAACGTTACTCACCCGACTAAATTCCCTCATAAAGAGCGCTTTTACGGCCAGCTAGCGCGACTGCTTAGCGAGCAGCACCGCTCTGACGAGCGACTGGCGATCATGGGCGATTTTAATATCTCACCGGAAGACCAGGACATTGGTATCGGCGACGCTAACCGCAAGCGCTGGCTGCGTGAAGGCAAAACCAGCTTTCAACCCATTGAGCGCGAGTGGCTCGAAGGTATTAAAGCCTGGGGACTTACCGACAGCTACCGCCTCTGCTATCCGCAAAGCGATGACCGCTTTAGCTGGTTCGATTACCGCTCAAAAGGGTTTAACCAGGAGCCCAAGCGCGGCCTGCGTATCGACTATATTCTAGTCACCCAGGCGCTAGCTGAGCAGGTCACCGGCGCGGGCATAGACTACGATTTACGCGGCATGGAGCGGCCATCGGATCACGCGCCTACCTGGAGTGATTTTGATATTACGCTTAAAATCTAGACCTCTCTGCATACGGCGCTAGGGCGCCGCGAGGGCGCTGTGAACCCATCCATGGGCGCTACTTTTTCCATCCCTGGAAAAAGACCCTCGCTTTACCCTATCGCCGACCTACTGAACTGGACAGACATCTTTTCTGCGTGAGATTAACTAGTTGAAACTGGCCAGCCACTGCTCCGCTTCATCGTCACCTAATGACGAGGCGCGGGCAAAGGCTTGTTTCGCTTGCCCATCCTCACCCCAGGCGTAAGCGAGCTGGCCATAGGCACGCCAGTCTGCGGCAGCTTGCGTATGCAGCGCCAAGGCGTGCCAGGCATTTAGGGCCTTCTCAACGTCTTTGGCCTGCCGCCAGGCGTTAGCCAGCAAACGCAGATGGGACTCATCGCGGACAATATCGCCCTCACTCATCGCCCGCTCTAGGTGTTCTGCCGCCCTTGCGGGGGTGCCGCCGACGAGGTGGAGTTGAACCAACAGCCAGAAATCTTCCTGCTCGGTTAGCTTGCCTAATTGCCAGGCCGTCTCCCACAGGCCAGCGGCTACCCCAGACTGGCCAGCCTGCTGAGCAAGCCCGGCGGCTTGGCGCCAATCGGCGGCGTCGCTTTTCGCGTTCAAGCCATCCAGCAGCCAGCCCAATGCCTGATCGCCTTGCCCTGCATTGCGATACACAGCAAGCGCCAGAGCCTGCTGCGCTTCGCTTAGCTCTGGCGTCTCATTAAGCGCCTGCTCAAGCCAATCGGCAGCTTCATCCCAGCGTTCCTGTTGCGCCAGCAGGCGGGTTAGCTGCCAGGTAGTGTCAATATCCTGCTGACTGTCTAACCACTCACTGAGTAACTCAATGGCCTGATCACGCTGACCGGCAGCACGGCGCAGTGAGGCCTCCTCACGTAGCCAACGGGCTGCTTGAGCACTATCGACTCCGCTTAAACCACGGGCAATCGCCAGACGATCCGCTGCCGCAGCGTGCTGATCCTGGCGCGTCAAAGCGCCGGCTGCGAGCTGTTGGTAGAGCGCGCTGGCCCACTGATCCGATTGGTTGCCGGACGCCAACCGCTCCGCCTGGGACGTCGCCCGCTCAACGACTTGTGCCAACGCCCCCTCTTTTAACTGGCTTTGCAGCGCATTGAGGTCAGCAATCACATCACCTTGTAGCGCAGGGCTGGCCTGTGAAGAAAGAGGCCAAACGCTGAGTAATAGAATGCTTAAAAAACGCTTCATACGGCTACCTCAACTGAAACTCGATCCGCTGGGTGGCATTACGCAACTGATCACTGGGTTCAAATTGCCACTTGGCAATCGCATCACGCGCGGCATCGTCAAATACGCGACGCGGCTGCGCATTGGTAACCCGTATAGAAGAGCTATCCACACTGCCATCGCGGCGAATCGTAAAGGCCACCTCTACAAAGCCTTCCATACCTCGGCGCTGGGCACGTGGTGGATAGTTTGGATTAACCCGGCTCGTCGGCGTAGCTTGACCAACGCTCACCGGCTCGTTAGAGGGAGCAGGCTCAGCTGCTGGAGCTGCCTCACGCTCAGCAGGCTCACTCGGCTCAGCAGTGGTAGCGGCGGGTGCTGGCTCTGCAGGCGCTTCCCGAGGCGGTGGTTCCGGTGTGGGTTCTGGCGTTGGCTCAGGCCGGGGTTCCGGTTCAACTTCCGTTAGCTCGGGAAGTTCGCTGTCCATTTCAACCGGCTCGACGGGCTCCTCTGGCAGCTCCACTTCCGGCAGACTAATAGTGCTTTCCGCTACCGGAGGCGGCTCGGGCGCAGGCATGGGAGGCGGTGCTTGCTGGGGTGCCGCTTCAACAGGCTGAGGCGTGGGCGCCTCCTGCTCAGGGGCCACCTCCGGCGCTTCAATCATGGTCATTGCCATGCTCATGGTCAGCTCTTCGGGCTCCCGCTCAGGGGGGGCCACTAGCTGGGCAAGCAGCCAGAACAAGCCCACCGCCAGAACGACACCCCCCAATAACGACAGCAGGTGGCGCATCATGACCCACTCCGACTCGCTGCCACCGCCACTTGGTCAACGCCCGCTTCACGTAGGCGATCCATCACCTCGATCAGCAAGCCCGTGGTGGATTCGCGATCCGCCTGGATAACTACCGAGCCATCATCACTTAGCATATCGGCTACCTGCTGACCGACCCGGTGGGCATCCACGGGACTGCCATCTACCCATACCGCACCTTCGGGGGAAATCGCCACGAGCACCTGGGCATCCGGGCGTGGGGTGGCGGCGCTGGATTCCGGTCGTTCAATCTCGACACCGCTCTCTTTGACAAAGCTGGTAGTCACAATAAAGAAAATCAGCATGATAAAGACCACGTCAAGCATGGGTGTAAGGTTCACCTCATTGCTTTCAGCAGTTGCATCTATGGAACGACGTCTACGCATCACTCTCCTCCAGTGCCCGCGCCAAGCGATCATGCAGCCGCTGGTCTTCACGACGAATGACGTGCTCTAAACGACTAATAAATAACAGCCCTACCACAGCGACGGCCATACCGGTCAGGGTCGGCAGCGTTGCACGGGCAACCCCGTCGGCCATGGCACGCGCCTGATGAGTCTCACTCAGCGAAAGACTGTCGAATACACTGATCATCCCCGTTACCGTGCCTAACAATCCCAGTAACGGGCACAGCGCGACCAACAGCTTTAACCATGGCAAGGGCTTGCGCAGCCTGGCGACGAGCGCCTCTGCCCATACATGGCGAAGCGTGCGTGCACTCCAGCTGGTGTGGTCATTTCGCGCCGCCCAGCGGCGTAGCAGTTGACGCCTTGCTATACGCCAGGTGATTCGGTAGTACCACCAGCGCTCCATGGCCATGGCAAACACCAGTACGGCCACGACGGCCAAAACCACCAGTACTGCGCCCCCCGCCTCCACTAAGCGCTCAACGGGTTCGAGCCAGAGAGGAAGAGTGGACATGTTAATTCACCACGGGCGTGTGAGATTCCAGATGATCTGCCAGTGTCGCGCTCGCCTGCCCTTCAATCACGTGGGTCAGGTAACGGCTGCGGCCTGCCAGAGCGGTCTGTACAAACAGCAGCGGCACGGCGGTAATCAGGCCCAGCACGGTAGTCACTAGCGCCTGGCTGATACCGCCCGCCATTAGCTGCGGGTCGCCGGTGCCAAACACGGTAATCGCTTGGAAAGTCACGATCATGCCGGTTACCGTGCCCAGCAGACCGAGCAATGGTGCTATCGCGGCAAGCAGCTTCACCATCGGCTGACTGCGTTCCAGCCTGGGCAACTCGGCCAACACTGCTTCATCCAACCGCGCTTCCAGCGCCTCCGGAGTTTGATGTTTATCCATGCCTTCAAAGCGCAGCAGAACCCGGCCCAGCGGGTTATTGTCCCGCAACTGATCGAGAGATTGCCGCTGGCGTTTAACACGCAGACTCACCAGTACCAAATAGAGATACTGCCCCAGCCCGATGATCATGCCCAGAATACCCAGCGCCACGACAACATAGCCGACATAGCCGCCCTGCTGGAAACGCTCCCATAGACTGGGTTGCTGGGCCAAGGCCTCCAGCACACTGCCCTGGGTAGGATCCACCGCAAATACATTGCTTTCGCCCTGGTAGTAAGCCGCCAGCACCCCGGCAATGGCATCAGGGGTACGCGGCAGAACCACTAGGTTGCCGTCATTTTCACCGCGCTCTAAAAGCTCGTTCTCGGTAAAGGCCGCAAAATCGCCCAGCCGTACCAATTCGCGAGCGGCTACCTCTCCATTTGCATCGGCGACGGGCATTGAAAGCCGCTCGGCACGCCCGGTGCGCGCGGTTAACGTCGCCAAGCGATCCACCACATTTTCCAGTTGATGGCGCTCAAGCACTTCAACTTCATCCAACCGAGGCGGTAACGAACCCTCCTCCAAGGTCAACAAGCTTTCTTCGCCAAGCGTGTTGCGAACCTCTGAGCTGTGTCGGGCAAGATTGGCCAGCAGACCCGAAAGCGCTTCGCCCTGTTCTGCCTGGCGTTCGTTCAGCTCGCTGGCTTGGTCTGTTTGCTCTGCCTGCTGCGTCTGCAGTGCTTCATGCTGCTGCCGGGCATCTTCGTGCTCGGCGCGCGCTTGCTCCAGCGCGGACTCTAGCGCTTGCTGGTCATCCAGAAAGTTCATTAGCCGCTGCTGGTCTCGCACTTCAGCAGCCTCACGGGCTTCACGCAGAGAAGTAGCGCTTTCGGTTTGCGCCATTGATACGCCACTCACCGCTACCAGACCCAATACAACGCAGGCATAGCCAAGTTGACGAAGTGTTAGCCGACTCATGGTTGCTCTCCCTGCAGGTCATTGGCACTAATCGAGAGCGGCAAGGTTAATAGATCCGGGGCGCGCTGATCTTCCGCCATACGCAGCCCACTGCGCACTTCACGTAGGTACTCGTCATCCAGCGGTTGCCATGCGCCGTTCTCAGCGCTCCACACACCGCCCTCTCGGCCGTCGGGGGTTAGGTAATAAAAGCCGATACGCCCGATGCGCAAGTAATCCACTTCGCGTTGGCGGCCATCCTGACTTAGGCGCCCCCGCCAGCTGTCCATCTCCTGACCATAGTCAAGCTCAACGCGCCAGGCCTCTAACAGTCCATTAATACGCTCAATGGTGTTTTGACCTTGCTCGTCGGGCTGACGCTCAACCCGCGCTAACCGCTCTTCACGTAGAAACGGCAGGTCACGCTCTATCCATTGGCTTAGCTGAGCAGACATATTTTGTTCGATCACAGGCAGCGCCGCGCGGGTATCTTCCAGCGTATCCAGCGCCGTCGCCAACCGCTGCTGACGCTCGGCCTCTTCCGCCAAGCGCCCGGACAGAGAGGCGTTATCAGCCTTCAGCTGTCGGGTTTCGCGCTCCAAACGGCGCAACTCTTCCAACTGCTCACGGGTCTGCGCATCGGCAGCATCGATCTGCTCCTGAAGCGCTGCCTGGGCTTGCTGGGCTTCAACACTTTCGGCCGCTTGAGCCACTGCTTGTTCACTTGCCATCAGCGTGCCACTGGCCAGCACTCCCGCTAGCCACCATCCACGCAAGGCAAAGAAAGGCCTGTTCAGCACGTCGACTCTCCGTCACTGAGTAGCGGGCGGCGGGCACCGCGCCACTAAAAACTAATTGGGTATTAGAACGATTTGCGTTTATCTTTTACGGGACATAGCCTACCACTAATAGAATAAATGACAATATTTATCATTAACCATCAGTTGATTTCGCTTACCTGACACGCATAAAAAAGGCGCCCATCGGCGCCCGTTATCACAATGTTCAAGCTTAATAGTTAACCACTACGTACTCTTTTGTCAGCGGCGCCAGCGGGAGTTGCCAAGCCTCTTCACGGGTTACCCATCTTGCTTCGGCAATTTCAGCCGCCGCCTCGACAGGCTCGTCGATAACCAGGCTAAACAGGTGCGCTTCGAGCATCATGTCCGGCTCATTGGCAGCGGGAGCGCTGTGCACGCCTAGGGGAATCAGTTGATCTTCATTAACCTGCAAGCCTAACTCCTCTTTCAGCTCACGGCACAGTGCCTCTAACGCAGTTTCACCCGCATCGATCTTGCCGCCGGGCTGCATAAAGAAGGACGTATTGTGCTTGCGCACCAGTAGCAAACGACCATCGGGATCGCTCACCATTGCTGCGGCAATTTTCAATACGTTAGCGGGGTTGTCTGGCATACCTCCTCCTTTATGCGCCTTTATCTATACCACCAGCTTATCTACTACCCACTCCTACGGCCATTAAAACGCCCAGTCGTCATCTTCTGTGGCGACGGCTTTGCCGATCACGTAGGAAGAACCAGAGCCGGAGAAGAAATCGTGGTTCTCGTCGGCGTTGGGTGATAGCGCCGCCATGATGGTGGGATCCACATCGGTGACGCTGCTGGGGAACAGCGGCTCGAAGCCAAGGTTCATCAGCGCTTTATTGGCGTTGTAGTGAAGGAATTTTTTGACGTCTTCACTTAGGCCTACCTCGTCATACAGTGACTCGGTGTAGCGCACTTCGTTGTCGTAGAGCTCCAGCAGCAGCTCGTAGGCGTAATCTTTCACTTCCTGCTGGCGCGCGGGCGTCGCTTCCGCCATCGCCTGCTGGAATTTATAGCCAATGTAGTAGCCGTGTACCGCTTCGTCGCGAATGATTAGACGAATGAGGTCGGCGGTGTTGGTCAACTTGGCATGGCTTGACCAGTACATCGGCAGGTAGAAGCCGGAGTAGAACAGAAACGACTCAAGGAATACGCTGGCGACTTTGCGCATCAGCGGGTCATCCGAGCGGTAGCGCTCTAAAATCAGCTGGGATTTTGCCTGCAGCGTCGGATTCTCTTCACTCCATCGGAACGCGTCATCCACATCGCGGGTGGTACAGAGCGTCGAGAAGATCGAGCTATAGGAGCGCGCGTGCACTGATTCCATAAAGGCGATATTGGTATAAACCGCCTCTTCGTGGGGAGTGCGAGCATCTTCCATTAATACCGGTGCGCCCACGCTGCTTTGGATGGTGTCGAGCAGCGTGAGACCGGTAAATACACGAATCGTCAGCTGCTTTTCTTTTTCGGTCAGCGTGTTCCACGACTGAATATCGTTAGACAGCGGGACTTTTTCCGGCAGCCAGAAATTACTGGTCAAGCGGTTCCAGACTTCCAGGTCTTTATCATCCTGAAGCCGGTTCCAGTTAATCGCATCAACCCGCGATAAACGTTGCATGGTGTTCATATCACTCTCTCAAAGCCCGGCTATGAGAGCCCGGCTGTGACAGCCGGGCTAGCAAAGCTTGTTTAGAAACAAATGCTCAATAACAGACACAAGGCGAATCGGCAGAAATCAGTGCCATTACAGCGTGCAAGAAACGCAGCCTTCTACCTCGGTGCCTTCTAGCGCGCTCTGGCGCAGGCGAATGTAGTAGAGCGTTTTGATGCCTTTGCGCCAGGCGTAAATCTGCGCCTTATTGATATCGCGCGTGCTTGCGGTGTCCGGGAAGAACAGCGTTAGCGATAAGCCCTGGTCAACGTGCTGCGAGGCTTCCGCGTAGGTGTCGATAATCTTTTCCGGGCCGATTTCGTAGGCATCCTGGAAGTAGTCAAAATTCGCTTCATCCAGGAAAGGCGCCGGGTAGTAAACACGCCCCAGCTTTCCCTCTTTACGTATCTCAATTCTCGCCGCCACCGGGTGAATACTGGAGGTGGAGTTATTGATGTAAGAGATCGAGCCCGTCGGCGGTACCGCCTGCAGGTTACGGTTATACAAACCGTGGGCCATGACCGAGGCTTTCAGTTCCTGCCAATCATCTTGGGTCGGCAACGCGATACCGCTGCGCTCAAACAGCCCGCGTACTTTATCGGTGCGCGGCAGCCACGCCTGGTCGGTGTACTTATCGAAGAAGGTCCCCGAAGCGTAGGTAGAGTCGGCAAAGCCCGCAAACGACTCTTTGTGTTCAATCGCCAAACGGTTCGACGCCCGGATCGCATGGAAGGCAACGCAGTAGAAGTAGAGGTTGGTAAAATCCAAACCTTCGTCAGAGCCGTAGTAGATGTGCTCCCGCGCCAGATAGCCGTGTAGGTTCATCTGACCCAAGCCAATCGCCCGCGACTTGGCATTACCTTCGGCAATAGAGGGCACGCTGCGCAGGTTACTCATTTCAGAAACAGCGGTGAGACCACGAATAGCGATTTCCACACTGGTACCGATATCACCTGCGTCCATCACCTTGGCAATGTTCATGGAGCCCAGGTTACAGGAGATGTCCTGACCGATTTGGCGATAACCAAGGTCGTCGTCATACTCGGTAGGCGTATTGACCTGAAGAATTTCAGAGCAAAGGTTACTCATGTTGATACGGCCAGCAATCGGGTTGGCGCGATTAACCGTGTCTTCGAACATGATGTACGGGTAGCCCGACTCAAACTGCAGCTCGGCCAGAGTCTGGAAGAAGGCCCGTGCATTGATCTTATGCTTGCGAATGCGCGCATCCGCAACCATCTCTTGGTACTTCTCGGTAACGCTGATGTCGCCAAAGGGCACGCCGTAAACACGCTCTACATCGTAGGGCGAGAACAGGTACATGTCGTCGTTGCGCTTGGCAAGCTCAAAGGTAATATCCGGAATCGTCACGCCCAGGGAGAGCGTTTTGATACGGATTTTCTCGTCGGCGTTTTCCCGCTTGGTATCCAAAAAGCGCAGAATATCCGGGTGGTGAGCGTTCAGATACACCGCCCCTGCCCCCTGGCGAGCGCCCAGCTGGTTGGCGTAGGAGAAGGCATCTTCCAGCAGCTTCATAATCGGGATGATGCCCGATGACTGGTTTTCAATGCGCTTGATGGGTGCACCGGATTCGCGGATGTTGCTGAGCAGGAATGCCACACCGCCGCCACGCTTGGAGAGCTGAAGGGCCGAGTTAATCGAACGACCAATCGACTCCATATTGTCTTCAATACGCAGCAGGAAGCACGACACAAGCTCGCCGCGCTGCTGCTTGCCGCAGTTCAAAAAGGTGGGGGTCGCCGGCTGAAAGCGGCCGCTAATGATTTCATCCACCAGCGACTTCGCCAGCGTTTCGTCGCCCCGCGCCAGGGTTAGCGCGACCATGCAGACGCGGTCTTCGTAACGCTCTAGATAGCGTTTGCCGTCGAACGTCTTCAGCGTATAGCTGGTGTAGTACTTAAAGGCGCCCAAAAAGCTTGGAAAGCGAAACTTATACGCATAGGCCTGCTCGAACAACGCCTTGATAAAGGCGAAGCTGTACTGGGCCAGCATCTCGGCTTCGTAATACTGCTCTTCGACCAGGTAATCGAGCTTTTCTTCTAACGAGTGGAAAAACACCGTGTTCTGGTTAACGTGTTGCAAAAAGTACTGGCGTGCCGCTTCGCGATCTTTATCCAGCTGCAGCTCGCCATTGGCACCGTACAGGTTGAGCATGGCGTTAAGAGCGTGATAGTCCAGCGTGCGCGTTTCCATCTTCGCTGCTGGCCGTTTGGCCTCACCGTTTTTAGTGGATACGTCGTTCGAGACTGAGTCTTTCGGCGCTGAGTCTTTCAGGGCTAGGTTTGTCGTTTCCAAAACTCTTCTACTCCTTGACGGACATTGGCCACGTCATCGTCGGTGCCAAATAATTCGAATCGATACAGCAGCGGCACTTGGCATTTTTTCGCAATAATGCGGCCAGCAAGGCCATACGCTTCGCCAAAATTTGTATTTCCCGCTGCAATCACCCCCCGCAGGAGGCCCCGATTATGTGTGTCGTTAAGAAAATGGATCACCTGCTTGGGCACCGCACCCTGCTCGCTCCCCCCACCATAAGTGGGGGTAATTAAAATATACGGCTGGGTGACTCGTGGAACAGGCTCATCTCGATTCAACGGCAGTCGCTTTGCGGCAAAACCAAGTTTTTCTACAAATCGATGGGTATTGCCTGATTTTGTAGAGAAGTAAACCAAACTGCCGGCGATAGGTGAAGGTGAGCAACTTGCCAGCATTAGGATGACTTAAGCCAGCGCTTGAATGCGGTCTGGACGGAAACCCGACCAGTGATCCTCGCCGACGACTACGACAGGAAGCTGGCGATAGCCGAGAGCTTCGACTTCTTCTTGAGCACCGGATTCGGCGGTAATATCGATAACAGTGTAATCAAGCCCCTGCTTGTCGAGCGCGCGGTAAGTCGCGGTGCATTGAACACAAGCGGGCTTGCTATAAATTTGGATTTCCATGGCTATTTTCCTTTTCATAGCGGCATTTTTCGGGTAGGGCACATCTAGTGCCTGCCCTCTCTAAAAGATACGACGCATACTATATATAGACCAATGAAAAATCAATTCAAGCATATGTGGTATTTTTCATCCACAGGATATTGACAGCTAATGCCCAACCCTGCCCCCTAAAACACTGTCCCAGACAATAAAAAACCGCCCACTAAAAAGTGGACGGTTTTTAACAGCGCCATGAACCGGCGCAGTTAGCGGCTCATAGCAATATTAGCTAATCGCAGCCTGGTAACGACGCTCAACGTCTTCCCAGTTCACTACGTTAAAGAACGCAGCAATATAGTCAGGGCGCTTGTTCTGATACTTCAGGTAGTAGGCATGCTCCCAAACATCCAGACCGAGCAGCGGCGTATTGCCGTGCATCAGCGGGCTGTCTTGGTTCAAGGTATTTTCTACCACCAATTTCTTTTCAGGGGTAATGGAGAGCCATGCCCAACCACTGCCGAAACGGCCAACGGCCGCTTTTTTGAACTCTTCTTTAAAGGCTTCCAGACCGCCCAGCTCAGCATCAATCGCTTTTGCGACATCGCCCTGGGGATTGCCACCACCGTTAGGCGACATCATTTGCCAAAACATGGAGTGGTTGGCATGACCGCCACCGTTATTAATAACGGCTTGACGCTTGGCTTCCGGAACGCGATCCAAATTAGCGATCAGCTCTTCGACAGGTACATCTTCAAGACCTGTGCCTTCCAGCGTGGCGTTCAGGTTGTTGATGTAGGTTTGATGGTGACGAGAGTGGTGAATTTCCATCGTCATCGCATCGATGTTTGGTTCGAGAGCGTCATATGCGTACGGCAATTCGGGTAGTGTATGTGCCATATCATCATCTCCTTGAGTGGCTTTCGTTGCTTTCACTTACCTATGTGCGGTCAGCCCGCAGCTTTTTCAACCACCGGGGTGGTTTTTCTTACCTTTTGACCCAGTACTTTAGTCAACTATTGCCAGTTTACCTAATACACCGGCCAAAAAAAAAGCCGACTTCTGGCGAAGTCGGCCCACCGCTATTGAATCACGGTATTGCTTACAGCTTGCTCTCAAGCTCCGGCAGGATCTCAAACAGATCCCCCACCAGGCCGTAATCCGCCACCTGGAAAATCGGTGCTTCGTCGTCTTTGTTGATGGCAACGATCACCTTGGAGTCCTTCATGCCCGCCAGGTGCTGGATGGCACCGGAAATGCCCACGGCGATATACAGATCCGGCGCGACGATCTTGCCGGTTTGGCCGACCTGCATATCGTTGGGCACAAAGCCTGCGTCTACCGCGGCCCGGGAAGCACCGATGGCAGCCCCCAGCTTGTCGGCAATGCCGTCGAGCAGCTTGAAGTTTTCGCCGTTGCCCATACCGCGGCCGCCGGAGATCACCACCTTGGCGCCGCCCAATTCAGGACGATCCGACTGCGCCAGCTCCTCTTTCACAAAGCTGGACTGGCTGTTGTCGACCACTACGTCGACGGCTTCCACCGTCGCGCTGCCGCTGGTGCCGACCGCATCAAAACCGGTGGAACGCACGGTGATGACCTTGAGGGCATCGTCGCTTTTGACGGTAGCAATGGCGTTACCGGCGTAGATCGGTCGCTTAAAGGTATCGGCGCTGTCCACGGCGATAACGTCCGACAGCTGGCTGACGTCTTTTAGCGCCGCTAAACGCGGCAGCACGTTTTTGCCGGTAGTCGAAGCGCTGGCCAGCACGTGGGTGTAGCCATCGGCCAGTTCGACCAGCAGCGCGCCCATGGGCTCGGCCAGCTGGTGGGCGTAAACGGCGTTATCCGCAACGCGGACTTTGCTCACGCCGTCGAGTTTGGCGGCGGCTTCGGCAGCGGCTTGCACGCCTTCACCGGCCACCAGGATATCGATATCGCCACCGATGGCTTGGGCGGCCGCCACGACGTGGGCGGTGGCACCGGCCAGTTGGCCTTCGTGTAGATCCGCAAGTACCAGAATGCTCATGGCATCAACTCCTTTCAAAGCTCTTTTCTTAAAGTACGGTTTTCAAAGCACTTATCTTAAAGAGCTTATCTCAAAGAACTTTGGCTTCGTTTTTCAGCTTGTCGATCAGCTCGTCTACCGAGGCGACTTTGACGCCGCCCTTGCGCTCGGCGGGCGACTCGACTTTGAGCAGGCTGACCTTGGAGGCAACCTCAACGCCGTAGTCGGCGGGGGTTTTCACATCCAGCGGCTTTTTCTTGGCCTTCATGATGTCGGGGAGCTTGGCGTAGCGCGGCTCATTCAAACGCAGGTCGGTGGTGACAATCGCCGGTAGTGTCAGGGCGATGGTCTGCAGGCCGCCGTCAATTTCACGCGTCACGTTCACCTTGTCGCCGTCGACCGCTACTTCCGAGGCAAACGTACCTTGAGGTAGGCCGGTGAGCGCGGCGAGCATTTGGCCGGTCTGGTTGTTGTCGGTGTCGATGGCCTGTTTACCCAACACCACCAACCCCGGCTGCTCTTCTTCAACCACTTTGGCCAACAGCTTGGCCACGGCCAGGGATTCGGCGCGCTCATCGGTTTCAATATGAATAGCGCGGTCGGCGCCCAGCGCCAGCGCCGTACGCAGCTGCTCTTGGGCGGCTTTGGGCCCTACCGTGACGGCGACGACTTCTGTCGCCACGCCCTTCTCTTTCAGGCGTACCGCCTCTTCCACGGCAATTTCGCAGAAGGGGTTCATGGCCATTTTGACGTTGGTAAGATCGACATCCGAGTGATCCGCCTTAACGCGGATTTTGACGTTATAGTCGATGACGCGTTTCACCGCGACGAGTACTTTCATAGGTTCCTCGCTTGGCTTGTCGTAAAGCCGTTACCCTGAGACGGCACCCGCCCAGCGGATACCCCTTTTTAAGACGTGTGATGCATTGAAGACTTACTGGCAACCGCTCAACAGCGATTCGCCTGCCCCAATACAGGCGCTGCCAACGATAACGGCGGCGCTTTTAAATTCAATATACAAAATTCAATCGAGCGTTTGATAGGTGCGCAATTGAAAAACCCTACCAATTTGCCATAGCCTGCCATAAAGCGACAATACCTAATGCTTAATCGTCCACTACGGCCTTAGTCGTAGCACTGAACGGTGGTAAGCAAAGCATACCGTCAATAAATGCTCCTTTCACCATCGTAGGCGTGACCTGACACAGGTATTATGCCTATCATGGGGCATAACCAGAAGCAAACGACCGTTTTAAATTAAGGCCGACTTTTTATAAGCTAGTTCCCTGGAGTAACCCTGAGATTAGTTTTGTAAACGCTGGCACTTAAAGAGAATAAGGAGAAACCGGGTGGAAACTGAAGAACGCGATGTAATGGACTTTGATGTCGTCATTGTCGGTGCGGGCCCATCCGGGCTTTCCGCCGCATGCCGACTCATGCAGCAAGCCAACGAGGCTGAGCAAGAGCTCACGGTTTGCGTCGTTGAAAAAGGCTCAGAGGTTGGCGCACATATTCTATCAGGCGCGGTCTTTGAACCCCGTGCATTGACGGAGCTGTTCCCCGACTGGAAGGAGCGCGGCGCACCACTCAATACCCCGGCAATTCGCGACGACGTTTTCTTGCTTAAAGACGCCGAAAAAGCGCAGAAAGTGCCCAATGCTTTAGTACCTAAAAGCATGCATAACACCGGCGGCGAGCTTACCCGCTATGTGATCAGTGCGGGCAACCTGTGCCGCTGGCTGGCGGAACAGGCAGAGGGCCTCGGCGTAGAAATCTTCCCAGGCTTTGCCGCCCAAGAGGTCATTATTGAAGATGACGCCGTGCGTGGCATTCTGATTGGCGACATGGGTGTTGCCGCCGATGGCACCCCTAAAGATGGCCATATGCCGGGCATGGAACTGCGCGCCAAATACACGCTGTTTGCCGAAGGCTCGCGGGGGCATTTAGGCAAACGCTTAATCAAAGACTTCTCACTGGATGAAGGTTGCGACCCGCAACACTACGGTATCGGCCTTAAAGAGCTATGGGATGTGCCTGCCGACAAACATGAGCCTGGGCTCGTATTGCATGGCTCTGGCTGGCCATTGGATAAAAACGCCCACGGCGGCTGGTTCCTTTACCATGCGGAAAACCAGCAGGTCGTTGTGGGTTTGATTATGGATCTGGGCTACCAGAACCCGTGGCTCTCGCCCTTCGACGAATTTCAACGTATGAAGCATCATCCGGTACTTAGTCAGTATCTGGAGGGTGGCAAGCGCGTGGCTTATGGCGCCCGGGCGATTACCAAGGGGGGCTTTAACAGCCTGCCCAAAATGACCTTCCCCGGCGGGCTATTGATTGGCTGCGATGCGGGCACCCTCAACTTTTCCAAGATCAAAGGCCTGCACACCGCCATGAAGTCTGGTTTGGTTGCTGCGGAGAGCGTATTTGAGGCGATCAAAGGTGGCGACGAAGGCGCCCAGGAGCTAACGAGCTTTACCCAGAAATGGGAAGCCAGCTGGGCCTACCAAGAGCTTAAAGAGAGCGCCAGCTTCGGCCCCGCGATCCATAAATATGGCACCGTGGGCGGTGGAGCGTATAATTTTGCTCACCAGTTGCTGGGCAACAAGCTGCCTAACGTACACGATACCACCACCGACTATGGCGCACTCAAGCCTGCAGCCGAGTTTGAAAAGATTAACTATCCCAAACCGGACGGCAAGCTCTCCTTCGACAAGCCTACCTCGGTGTTTCTGTCGAACACCAACCATGAAGAGGATCAGCCGTGTCATTTGCGCCTGGACGATCCTGAGCTACCAATCCGCGATAACCTGCCCAAATACGCAGAACCGGCGCAGCGCTACTGCCCAGCTGGTGTTTACGAAGTGGTAGAGGATAGCGCGGGCCAGCCACGCTTTCAGATCAATTTCCAAAACTGCGTGCACTGCAAAACTTGCGACATCAAAGACCCAGCGCAAAATATTACCTGGGTAGCACCAGAAGGTGGTGGCGGACCCAACTACCCTAATATGTAATTGAATCAGTACCAGTAGCGACGGTATGAGCGTCACGGCTAGCGATAACGGGCCGTGACGTTTCTTTCTAGGCTATGAAAGTGTCGCGCTTTGCTGGCTTTCCAACACTTCAATCGGCGCACGGCGGGCAATGAGCCTTCTTCGTCCTGCCTGATCAAAGCGCACATCAATAACCGGATCACTGGCACTTCCCTCCACTGCCGCCACTTCGCCTATGCCAAATACCGCATGATGAAGCCGTTGACCAGGGTAGAAATTCGCCTCTGCTGAATAACCTACTTTGACCTCTTCAACCTGTGCCGGCGCAAGCACAATATCGTCTCGCCCCAGTCGCGCCAGATAGCGTTCAACCAACCCCACTGATGTCACTTGCAGGGTCGCCGCGGGTGCGTTGGTACTGGCTAAGCAGGAGGCAACCCGCATGCTATCCTGCCAGGCGCTTTCGGCAATAAAGCGACTCGGCCGGTGCACGCCCCCGTCATGAAGCACTAATAGTTGCTCCTGGGCGCGAGTGATCGCCACGTAGAAGAGCCGCCGCTCCTCCTCAAGCCGGTCATCGCTGAGCGGATTATCGCGGCTATAGTGGGGAAAGTCTTCTTCGTTAACCCCGGCAACCGCTACCAGCGGCCACTCGAGCCCTTTGGCGCCGTGTACAGTGCTAATCAGGACACCGCCCGCCTGATTTTCCACCGGGCGTTCAAGAAGCTCGATAAAGGCATCAGGGTCTTGCACGCTTTGCGCTTGTTCGATTAGCACGTCGAGTAAGCGCACATCCTCTTCGCCTTTATCTCGCCGCGCTGCCGCACGCTTCAGCGTTTTTTCAGCATCAATACTTTCCACCACGTGGCGTAGCAACTTAGCGGGTGGCCATGCGCTCAGCTGTGGCAGCTCACAAAGTAGCAGCCAGCGCTTTTTCAGCGTGCGCCGCTGGATCGGCTTTAACGCCGTAAGCATGGGGTCATGCCGCTCGGGCCACTGCTGAGTAGTCGCCAGTTGGTGTGCCAAACGCTGAAGCCGCTCACGGGCAACGAAGGGTGTTGGTTGAGAAAGCAGCAGTAACAGCTGCTGCGGATCGCGCAGAAGATCAGGGCGACGTGACAGCTTTAAATACCCCGCCAGCGCCTGCACCAGCGGCAGACGAAAAACAAAACGATCCTCACGCTGAAGCCGAAACGGTATCCCAGCCTGGAGCAGCGCCAGCTGGAACGGTACCGAAAGCGCCCAGCTGCGTACCAGCAAGCTGGCTTCGTTAAACGCTCGCCCCTGGGCCTGCCAATCCATCAATGCATCAAGCAGTAACCGGCTCCCCTGCCCGACTGAAACACGGGTTTCAGGGTTATTAGCTGCGGCCAGGCACAACTGGTTGGGGCGACGCTGATTAGCGGCAATGGCATGATTAGCTGCCAGCGCCAACGCATGACCATGCCTGAAGGTGGTCGATAGCGGATAATCGGTCGCCTCGCCAAAAGTGGCGGTAAAATTTTCCAGCATGGTGTCGGGCTTGGCGCCGCGCCACTCATAAATACACTGGTTGGCATCACCCACTGCCATTACCTCGGCACGACTACCTACCAACACCGATAAAAGTCGCTGCTGTGCAGCGTTAATATCCTGGTATTCGTCGATAATGACATGATCCAGAAACCCTTCGACCCGACCACGCAGGGCGATATCAGCCTCTAAAGCCAACAGCGGACGATAGAGCAGATCGGCATAGGTCATGACGCCTTCCGCTGCCAACAGCCTCTCTGCTTCGGCAAAGGCTGCCGGAAAATAGTCAGTATCCGGGTCAAAATTGAGCCGCTCGTAGAGCGCTTCCGGGGTGACCATTTCTGCTTTAACCAAGCCACAGAAGTGGGCCAATACTTCCAGGCGATCTCCCTCCAGGGCAGCATCCCGGCGCTCAACCGCGTCACGCAGCACATTGAGGCTCGCTTGGCGAAGCAGCCTTTCCAGTTGCCAATCGGCGGACAGTAGCTGGCGCGGCGCCAGCGCGCCCCAGCGGCACAGGCTCATGGTCAAGCGGTGGCCCAGGGAGTGAAAAGTACGCACATCCGGCAGCGCCTGGCCTGCAGGAGCCATTGAAGCTAAGCGGCGTTGAAAATCATCTTTGGCAGAGCGGTTAAACATCAGCACCAGGATACGCTTTGGCGGTACGCCACTGGCCAATATATGCAGCACCCGGGCAGCCATGGTGGTGGTTTTACCGGCCCCGGCCACGGCCGCTACCCGTGCATGCCCCGCCTGGTGATTAACAACAGCTTGCTGTTCAGCGGTTAACTTCACGGCGCCTCGCCAAGTAATTCATCATCCACCTGACCCAACGCAAACCACTGCCCGGCACTGGTTAGTCCCAGTTCACTCTTGCCATCGCCCACATTACGGGTTTCAGCCGCCTCAACCAACTGGTAAAAGACATTGCGGTGCAAGCGGGCAGCTAGCCCAAAACGCACTGGCAGCTGTGGCACCGCCTCGCCTTGGGGAGTTGAGGTGACGGTGAGCGGGTGTTCAGCATCTAAGCGAACCACGTCATCAAACTGGGTGGTAAACCACCAGGCACCGTCACGAAAGTCAGCCTCTACCGCCACCAGCGGCAGGTCTTCGACCTTTATTCGCCAGCGCTCTACCGGCGTAACCAGGCAGTAACCCTCGTCATCCAGGCGCAGCAGCGTTGCTAATAGGCGTGCCACCTTAGGGCGGGCAAACGGCTGCCCTTCGTGCCACCAACTACCATCGGCGTGAATGACGATATTCATATCACCCGAGAGCGCAGGCTGCCACTCATCGAGCGGAGGAATAGCGCCAGCGCGCTCTTCATCTCCACTACCTTGCTGCAGCAATCGATCAATATTCATCTCGCCCACCTCGTTTGAGCGTATTCAAGGCGCCCCAGGCTGCTATAGAAGCCCTGAGTGGGCCAACGCATCTTTAACGTGTTCCGGGGCATCGGGCGCCGCGGCACGGAAGAGCTGATAAAAGTTGGCGGTCGTTTGCATGGCCACTTCATCGACACTGATGCCCCGCTCCTGGGCAATGCACTCCGCCACTTGTACCACCCAGGCGGGCTCATTGGGCTTACCGCGATGAGGAACGGGCGCTAGATAGGGGCTATCGGTCTCAATCAGCAGGCGATCAAGAGGCAACTGACGGGCCAATTCGCGCAGTGGAGCAGCGTTTCGAAAAGTAATAATGCCCGACAGCGAGATATAAAAACCCAGCCGCACCGCCTCACGGGCCATCGCCAAGTCTTCTGTAAAACAGTGTAATACACCGCCCACCCGCGGGTCGCTATATTCACGCAGCAAAGCCAGGGTTTCCTCTTTGGCTTCGCGTGTGTGAATAATCACTGGCAGTTCAAGTTCCCGCGCGGCGATCAAGTGGCGCTTGAAGCGCTCGTGCTGAACCTCTATTGGCACACTGTCGCGGTAGTGGTAATCCAGGCCAGTTTCACCGATCGCCACCGCACCATACTGCTCAGCAGCATCTTTTATATCCGCGACGCTAGGCTCATTCTCACATTCATGTAAGGGGTGTAAGCCAGCGGAAATTGCCACATCTTGGTGGGCGCGGGCAATGGCCGCCAATTGCGGCACGTCTTCCAGCGTCACTGCTACCGCCAGAAATTGACTGACATGGGCAGCGCGGGCGGCGGTCAAAGTGGCATCAATATCGCCCCCATGGGTCTGGTCGGATAAACGATCTAAGTGACAGTGTGAATCAACAAACATACGGCTCTCGACATCAAATGGGTACTAACAGGCTGTTCTCAACAAATAGGACATTCAGAGTGTGAACGATGGCGCGGCTTTATCTAATTGACCGGCAAGCAGCGTCTCAATGCGGTCACGAACGGGATAATCCTGCTGACTGAAGTGCAGGCCAATGCCTGGCATACGGCGGCCAGTCACCCCCTCTGGAGATACCCACACTACCTGACCAGTAACCGAAAGACGTTCGCTTTCACCCGGCAGCGTAAGCAGTAAAAACACTTGCTGGCCAAGCTCATAAGGGGTCGGAGTAGGTACAAAAACCCCCCCGCGATCCAGAAAAGGCATATACGCGGAAAGCAGTGTTGGAACATCCGGGATGGTAAGAGAGAGCGCTTTCTGAGCAGCCATGACGACCTCGCTGTACTGTTTTGAACAGCCGTGGGGGATTGAACAAACACCACTATGAACGCAGCAGCGCCGCCCAGCGCACCAGCCATGCTTCAAGCACTAACTGAGGATTGGGGTTTGCCCCAACCGCCAACAACCGGCGCTGTTCGCGGGCATAATCGAGCAGGCGAAACCAATCCTGAACACGACCATTTTTAACCGCCTGGCGGTAGAGCGGCTCTAAATCGGGGTTATGCAACACCGCTGCCTCCCCAGACAAGCCTAGACGAATCAGGTCTTCCAGCCAGGCGATACCGTACCACAAGATGGCATCAATCGCCTGACGATCCAGACGGGCCGCCTCTGAAACGGGCTCGGCACCACGCACTAGCTGCTCAAAACTATCGTGAATCTGGTGGCGCAGGGCGCGCTCTTCCGGTGCCGCCAACTCCACGGCCAGCAACGGCAGGCCACCCGCCACCTGCCACCAGAAGTAGGCTTCGTCGGCGCTGCCCAACTGCTCAATCAACCAGCCACGACACGCCTCAAAAGCCACGCTGGGTAGCGACCACTGCTGACAGCGAGAGCGAATCGTCGCCAGCATCCGCGAAGGTACGTCTGAGAGCAGAATAAACAAGGTTTTATCACCGGGCTCTTCAAGGCTTTTGAGCAGCGCATTGGCAGCGGCAACGTTCATTGCCTCGGCGGGGGAAACCACAATCACCCGGTAACCGCCCTGCTGAGCCGTTTGCGAAACAAAGCGATTAACTTCGCGGATAGGGTCAATGCGGATTTGGCGCTTTCCCTCTTCCGGAGAAACCCGCAGCAGATCCGGGTGATAACCCGATGCCAGCATTGAGCAGCTATGGCAATGGCCACAGGCTTGATCAGCAGGCGAAGCGCATAGCGTTCGGGCAATTAACGCCTCCGCTAAATGCTCCTTACCCACACCGTGGGCGCCGTGAATTAACAGCGCGTGGGGCATACGCCCACCATCAGCCAAGCGGGTTAAATGCTGCCAGGTGGCTTGGTGCCACGGCATTACGCCGGTTAACGCCATGCCGCGACCTTTGTTAATAGGACTTGGCGGATTTGGCTTTGTACCTTATCCAGGGTGTATTGTGCATCGATCACCGCAAAGCGCTCGGGCGCTTCTTCCGCTCGTGCCAAGTAGCCATCCCGCACGGCCTGGAAAAAGTCAGCCTGCTCCTGTTCAAAACGATCAAGCTGCTCATGGCGATCACGAAGGCGCGACTCTAGGCGCTGCCTTGCAGCCTCTTTGGGCATATCGAGCAGTAGGGTTAAATCGGGAGAGAGCCCCTGCTGAACAAAGTCTTCCAGCACGGCGATACGCTCCTTGGCAATGCCGCGCCCTCCGCCCTGATAGGCAAAGGTGGCGTCGGTAAAGCGATCACACACTACCCATGCCCCTCTCGCCAAGGCGGGGAGTATCTTTTCCGCCAGGTGCTGCGCTCGCGCAGCGAACATTAGCAGCAGCTCCGCGTCGACATGTAGCGGCTCTTGGGGGGCAGGATCCAGCAGCAGTGCGCGAATAGCTTCGCCACGCGCGGTACCACCCGGCTCTCGAGTTCGCACAACTTCCAGCCCCTCGGCTTCCAGACACTCGGCGACAAAGCCCACATTGGTGGACTTGCCCACACCTTCGCCGCCTTCCAGCGTAATGAAGCGTCCACGCTTACTCATCATGCTCCCTTACAGTGGTCATCAATCATTGGTGATGTGGCATGGCTATCACCGGTTGCGGATATAGCGATTAACGGCATTGTTATGCTCCCGCAGCGTACGCGAGAAATGGTGTGTACCATCGCCACGGGAAACGAAATAGAGCGTTTCGCCAGGCAGTGGATTCACCGCTGCCTCCAAGGAGGCACGCCCAGGCATAGCAATCGGCGTGGGCGGTATGCCGTCAATGACGTAAGTGTTATAGGGCGTGGCCTCGCGAATATCGGCGCGGGTAATTCGCCCTTCATAGCGCTCACCCATACCGTAAATAATCGTCGGGTCGGTTTGCAGGCGCATGCCCTGCTCCATGCGGCGTTTGAACACACCGGCAATTTCGCGCCGCTCCTCGGGCGCACCGGTTTCCCGCTCGATCAAGGAGGCCATAATCAGCGCTTCGTAGGGTGAGTCAATGGTTAGGTTGTCCGCCCGCTCTTCCCAAACCTCTTCCAGAATGCGCTCCATCCGCTCCAGTGATTGACGCAGGATATCGACATCGCTCATACCCAGATGATAGCGATAGGTATCGGGAAAGAACCAGCCCTCTGGAAAGGTGCCTTCTCGATCGAGTAGCGTCATCACCTCCGCATCGCTCAACTCCGCTGTGCGGTGATCGAGCTTTGGCGCCGCATTGAGTAATTCGCGCATCTGCCGAAAAGACCATCCCTCAGGAATGGTCAGCGAGTAGGTGACGACTTTATTGCTACCCAGCAGTGCCATCATTTCCAGGCCACTCATATCCGGCAGCAGCTGATACTCGCCGGTACGCAGTTGCGGGACGCGTTCCGGCTCGACCCGCGCTAGCAAGCGAAACGCCCAGGCATCTTCCAGCACGCCCTGCTCTTCCAATCGCGCCACGACCTGATTAAAGCCCGCGCCAGAGGGCACCTGGTAAAGCATTGGCTCATCAAGCGCTAGCGGTGCCTCTAATCGGCTCTGCCAATAGAAATAACCGCCTGCTGCAGCTGCAGCCCCAACCACTACTAACACCAATAAAGCGGTTAATAACCGTTTCACCATGACACCTCTAGAAAATTGCTGAGCGATATCTAAACAGTGGCGTTCAAACAACGCCCAATAGCTGATGCGCCAAGCGCTGGAACGGGTCAGGCTGACTCAAGGGCCAGCGCTGCAGCAGTGAACCATCCGCGGCAAGCAAGGTGGTAACAGGCCATACCCCCTGGACAGAGTTGGCCACCCATAGCCGCTCGACATCAGCAAGTTGATGAAGCGTCAGCGAAGCGTGAGCGGCGGCACCTTGGTCAAGCAATGCGGCACGCAGCGTGCCAGCCACGCCGCACTGGTCAAGCTGAGGCGTTAACACTTCCCCCGCCTGCTGCCAAAAAACATTCATACTGGTGGCTTCTACCACAAGGCCTTCACTGTCGGCGAGTAAACCTTCGGCAACAGCGGTATCGTTCCACTCCTGACGGGCCAATACGTTTTCCAGTCGATTTAGATGCTTGATACCTGCCAACCGAGGCTGACGAGCCAGCCGCAAATCGCAAAGTCGCACGGTCACCCCTTCCTGCCAGCGCTTAACCGACGGTTGAAACGGCATTCGACGACTGAGCAGCCGCGGCGTGATCTGATCGGGCTGGGCATAGCCACGCCCGCCGCTGCCTCGGGTCAGTACCACCTTAAGCACTTCGAACTCAGCAGTGGGATCGCCTTGCCAAGTGGCGTCAAGGGCCTCCTGGCAGGGTAGCGGTAACCCCAGGCGATGACAGCCTTGTGCCAGGCGCTCCTTATGATAACGCCACAGCACCGGCTTTCCTGCCCGCAGCAGCACTGTTTCAAACAGACCATCGCCATACGCCAGCCCACGATCGTCAAACGGCACAGATTGATCAGCGGATGACGTAGGCGGCAGCATCGCTAACTACACCTTCTTAAACAGCAGCGAGCCGTTGGTACCACCAAAACCGAAGGAGTTCGAAAGCGCCATATCAATGCGCATATCCCTCGCGGTGTGCGGCACATAGTCCAGATTGCAGCCTTCCTGCGGGTTATCCAGATTAATGGTGGGCGGCGCGACCTGATCGCGAATAGCCAGGATACTAAACACCGCCTCTACCGCACCGGCGGCCCCCAACAGGTGGCCAATCATCGACTTCGTGGAGCTCACTGCCACGCTGTTGGCAGCGCCACCCAAGACGTTCTCAATGGCACGACTTTCGGCCAGATCGCCGGCCGCAGTGGAGGTACCGTGGGCGTTGATGTAGTGAACCGAAGAAACGTCAACCTGGGCATCTTTAATCGCATTGCGCATGGAGAGCGCTGCGCCGCGTCCATCTTCCGGCGGTGAAGTCATATGATAAGCGTCATCGCTCATACCAAAACCCACCAGCTCGGCGTAGATATTGGCACCTCGCGCTTTGGCATGCTCATACTCTTCAAGCACCAAAACACCAGCACCGTCGGATAGCACAAAGCCATCACGGTCGGTATCCCAGGGGCGGCTTGCGGCTTCCGGATCGTCATTACGCGTAGAGAGCGCGCGAGCCGCAGAGAAGCCGCCCAGCCCCAGCGGCGTTGTGGCCATTTCTGCCCCGCCGCAGATCATTACGTCCGCGTCGCCATAAGCGATGGTGCGTGCGCTGTAACCAATATTATGAGTACCCGTAGTGCAGGCAGTCGTAATGGCAATATTCGGGCCTCTGAAGCCGTGCTGAATCGCCATATTGCCCGAAATCATATTGATGATAGAGCCCGGCACGAAGAATGGCGATACTTTGCGAGCGCCACCTTTGTTAAGTGCGTTGTGGTTATGCTCAATCATGGGCAAGCCACCAATGCCTGAGCCAATAGCCACACCGATACGATCGGCATTCTCTTCGGTGCACTCAATACCCGAATCTTCTACCGCTTGGGCGCCCGCCGCCATGCCGTACTGAATAAACAGATCCATCTTACGGGCATCTTTAGGATTCAGGTACGGGCTAATATCAAAGTTTTTGATCGCCCCACCAAAGCGGGTGTTAAACCCACTGGTGTCGAAATGCTCAATAGGCGTAATACCGCTTTTACCGGCCACAATGTTGGCCCACGACTCATCAACGCTATTACCCACTGGGGTCACCAGGCCTAACCCAGTTACCACTACCCTTTTCCGTGCCATCAGCTTTCCTCCAGGCATCCATGGTGACGCGACCCACTTGGGTCATTTGCTGCTTAAATTTGGTCAACAGTATAACGGAGATTGAACGTTATAAGCATTGTGGCAGCAAAGCAAAAAAGCCGTCCTGGAAAAGGACGGCTTTTAAGGCGGGTGGCTAGCACCCCACCCTGGTTCGATGCATCGACGCAGCCCTTACTGGTGGGCGTTCACGTAATCGATGGCTTCTTGAACCGTGGTGATCTTCTCAGCTTCTTCATCGGGAATTTCAGTATCGAATTCCTCTTCCAAAGCCATGACCAGCTCAACGGTGTCGAGCGAATCAGCACCCAAGTCTTCTGTAAAAGAAGAGCTGTTTTGGATGTCTTCTTCTTTAACGTTCAGGCGCTCTGCTACAACTTTCTTAACGCGCTCTTCAATAGTACTCATTAACGTACTCCAGTCGTTCACATTAGCCGTTTTTGATAACCAGCTATTTGGAAACCGCAAGCCAAAAGCTGCGGGGTAGTTTATAGACGCCCTTGGGTAGACGCAACCGCCAAGCCCAAGGCCATCAACGCATATTCATGCCGCCATTCACGTGAAGCGTCTCGCCAGTGATATAACCGGCTGCATCGCTGGTCAAAAAGCCCACTGCTGCGGCGATCTCTTCCGGCGCCCCTAAACGGGCCAGCGGAATTTGCTTAAGCAGCATTTCGTGCTGTGCTTCAGGTAGCGCTTCGGTCATATCAGTGGCAATAAAGCCCGGCGCCACAGCGTTGACCGTAATCGCACGAGAGGAGACCTCACGCGCTAGCGCGCGGCTAAAACCTTCCATACCAGCCTTAGCTGCAGCATAGTTAGTTTGGCCCAGGTTGCCCATGGTTGCCACTACAGAACTAATTGACACAATACGCCCAAACCGCGCCTTGGTCATTCCCCGTAAACACGCCTTGCTAACACGATAGACAGATTTCAGGTTGGTATCCATGACGGAGTCCCACTCATCTTCTTTCATACGCATCAGCAAATTATCACGCGTGATACCCGCGTTGTTAACCAAAATAGTCGGCGCACCAAAGCGCTCAGTAATCGTTTTCAATACGCTATCGATACTGGCCTGGTCGGTCACATTAAGGCATAGACCTGCCCCTTCAATGCCGTGCTCTTTCAAATCGGCATCAATTTTCTCAGCACCAGACTCACTGGTCGCTGTACCAATGACAATACGGCCCTGGCGACCTAGCTCGCGAGCAATGGCCTGACCAATACCGCGACTCGCCCCCGTTACCAGGGCAACTCTACTCTCTTGTGTCATAACGTTCTGCCTCTCACCGTGTAATCAAGCAAGGATAGTGGAATAAAACATTCCCAGGTCACGCCTTATCAGCCAAGGTTTCGCGCGCCAGTTCAAGCGCAGCTTCCAGACTATCAGGATCGTTCACCGCCAATCCTTTACTACCCTTCACGATACGCTTATTGAGGCCAGTCAACACCTTTCCTGGCCCGCACTCAATAAATACCTCCACGCCCTGATTCGCCATGGCTTCAACACAGGCGCTCCAGCGCACCGGCTGATAAAGTTGCTCGACTAGCCGCGTGCTCAATGTCGCGGTATCGGCATGGGCCTGGGCATCGACGTTTTGGATGACACTGTAGCGCGGCGCCCGCAGCTCGATAGTTTGTATCGCCTCTGCCAGGCGCTCGGCCGCAGGGCGCATCAATGCGCAGTGCGACGGCACGGAAACCGGCAATGCCATGGCGCGCCTGGCACCGGCCTCTTGGCAAGCAACAATAGCTCGCTCAACGGCTACTTTAGAGCCCGCTATCACCACTTGCCCTGGGGAATTGTAGTTGACCGCTGAAACAACGTCGCCCTGAGCAGCCTTTTCACAGGCGGCTTCAACCGCATCGTCCGCCAGGCCCAGGATTGCCGCCATGCCGCCTTCACCAGCGGGCACCGCCGCCTGCATGGCCTCGCCGCGCAGGCGTACCAGGTTGACGCCTTCGGCAAAGCTCATGACGCCTGCGCACACCATAGCGCTGTATTCGCCTAGGCTATGGCCCGCCATAACCGTCGGCCGCGGCCCTTCCAGCTCTTGCCACACTCGCCAAATGGCGACGCTGGCAGAGAGCAGCGCAGGCTGGGTGCAAGCGGTTGCATTAAGCGACTCTTCGGGGCCTTCTTGGACGACTTTCCACAAATCGTAGCCCAAAGCATCCGACGCTTCCTCAAATGTCGTTCCCACCACACTATAGCGCTCGGCAAGCTCTCGCAGCATTCCAAGCTGCTGAGAGCCTTGCCCGGGAAAAATGAGGGCAAGGGGTTGAGACATGTCGTTCACCTTTGCTCTTGTAGGCATTTGCTCATATGAGCGATAGGCGAGGTTATTGGCACATCCTGATGCCACCTATAAACCCGCAAAAAAGTTAAATCTTTATTATCTGATCATGGCGGGCAAGTGCCATCATTTTCACTTGATGGCGCTTGCCAGCGGCCTGCGATCCGCGCAGGTAAGTTATGTTCTACTTCCTGCAGGGCGCGACGGATAGCGTAGTAAAACCCATCGGCATGAGTACTGCCGTGACTTTTCACTACGATACCGCGCAACCCCAACAAACTGGCCCCGTTGTAGCGCACGGGATCAAGCTCTTGCTTTAAGCGCTTTAACACAGGCTTGGCCAGTAGGCTTGCCAAACGACCACTTAGGCGCGACTCAAACGCCATCTGCACGCGCTCAACCAACATACTCGTCAAGCCTTCGCTCGCCTTGAGGACAGCGTTGCCCACAAAGCCATCACACACCACTACATCAAGCTGACCTTTAAACAGATCACCACCCTCAGCATAGCCCTGATAGTCGAAAGCACTACCACTGGCATACTCACGCAGAAGACGATCAGCCTCACGTACGCTAGCACTTCCCTTGGTGGCTTCAGCACCAACGTTGAGTAGCGCCACGCGCGGCACCGCGGTGCCATCAACGCACTGCGCCATCGCCGCCCCCATCAGCGCGAAATCGACCAGTCGATGGGCAGGAGTGTCCACATTGGCGCCTAGATCCAGCAAGTAACAACGGCGCCCTTGGCGGGCTGGAATCGCAGTACTGATCGCCGGTCGCGAAATCCCCTCGACCATCCCCAGTTCGCGCCTTGCCAAGGCAACAAGCGCCGCCGTGTTACCTGCGCTTACGCCAGCCACCGCCTCACCCTGGGCGACACACTGCAGCATGTGCGCCATGCTCGTTGCCCGGCCTCTGCGCAACGCCCAGGCAGCCGTTGCCCCCTGAATCACGCTATCGGGCGAATCACGCGCCACCAAACGTGACGTTGCCGCAGCCAGAGGCTGCGGCAAGCGCGAAAGCTCAGCAGTAATCTGCTGACGCGGGCCAAACAGAATCAGCTCAAGACCGGGGTGTTCCAACACCGCCCTTGCGGAGCCTGCGATAATCGCATGAGGGCCTTGGTCACCCCCCATCACATCAATCGCTAAGCGCATACCGCACTGAGTCCGTTTAGCCGCTTAGTAATGCAATTGAGGCTTATACCTCAACCACTTTACGACCACGGTAGAAACCGTCTGGAGAAACGTGGTGACGCAGGTGAGTCGTACCGGTTTCTTTGTCCTGAGACAGCGTCGGAGCGGTCAGCGCATCGTGGCTGCGACGCATACCGCGCTTGGAACGAGTTTTACGGTTCTGTTGAACTGCCATGGGGGTTTACTCCAAGGTATTTAAGGTAAAGGGTGCTTATTTTTTGCCTTTCAAGACATTCAGCACCGCGAAAGGGTTCGTCGCTGGCGCTGTATCTGACGCCGCGCCTTCTGTTTTGCTGACCAGCTGCTCCGCCGAGACATGACATTCGGCTTCATCGTGATAGACCACCTGGGGCAGACTGAGAATCAACTCATCCTCAACCACCGTCAGGAGATCCAGCTGTTCCTTTTCCACCAGCACCGGTTCATGACTAGCAGGCAACTCGGCCGCCAAGGCTTCATCAGTGATCATTCCAAGCAGAAAGTCACTGCTCACCTCTTGAGGCAGCGGCACTAGGCAGCGTCGGCAGGCAAGCGCCAACGTCGCTTGCAAGTGGCCACGAATTTCACGACGACCTTGAGCATCGACACCAAACTCAAGCACGACATGACAGTCGCCGGTTTGGTCACCCGCTTCTTCGGCAAGACGTGGCAGCTTATCCAGCGCTACCAAGCCTTCGATTCGTTCGTGGCGGGCTGCGAGCTTATAAGGCTCCACCCGACTGGGGAGTTGTGAGGTCAACATAGGCGCGCAATGATAGGCACTCCCCCTGCTGGTGTCAAAGCTGTCGGTATATTTCTTCATCACTTCCTCAATAAATAACCAACATAGGTCTCAATAAACAGCCGACATGGGCACAATTCGCAGCTTTCGCTACACTCTACTGCTTTGCCGTCCCACGAGCGCAACCGCATTAACCAGGAGTTTTCTGTGACCTCACCCTCCATGACAGCGCCATCGAGCACTCAGCCCTTAAGTGCCCAGCCCTTAAATACTCAGTCCTTAAAGACGGAGCTGGTACTTGCCTCAAGCTCACGCTGGCGGCGTGAGTTGCTGGATCGACTGCAACTCCCCTACCAGTGCCATTCACCGGATATTGATGAAACGCCGCATAATGGCGAAACACCACACGCACTGGTACATCGCCTAGCGCTTAGCAAAGCCAACGCCGTGTCGGCTCACTTCCCCCACCACTGCATTATAGGCTCCGACCAGGTGGCGGTATTTGAAGGCGACATTCTTGGCAAACCCCATACAGTAGAAAAGGCCTGCGCTAACCTTGCCCGCTTCTCTGGCCAGCGCGTCACCTTTCTGACCGGTTTAGCGCTACTGGATACACGCCACCAGCGCCATCAGGTTCATGTCGAGCCCTTCGAGGTCGTGTTCCGCACTCTTAGCACGCAGGAGATCGAAAACTATGTGACCAAAGAGCAGCCGCTAGATAGCGCTGGCAGCTTTCGTATGGAAGGCCTTGGCATTGCGCTGTTTGAAAGACTGGAAGGCCGTGACCCCAACGCTCTGATTGGGCTACCGCTGATCGCGCTCTGCGACATGTTGCGCCAAGCGGGCCTTGATCCGCTTGGCGCGCCCTAACCAATACGCCCAGGACGAGGATTGGCGATCAGAAACTAAGCGGGGTGTTAGGCGCCCTAATGCCCAGCACTTCGGCGGTAACCTCGGTAAAACGCCGAGTAAAGCGCTCAAATGGATCAAGACTCGGCGTATAGTCCACCCAGTCGATATTACCTACTTGATCGCGAGACAGCTGTTCAAGGCTACCTAGCTGATCGACCAACCCTAGTTCGAGGCTCTGCTCACCACTCCAGATCAGGCCTGAGAAAATGTCCGAGCTATCACTGAGCCGTTCGCCGCGCCCCGCCCGGACGTCATCGATAAACTGGCGATGAGTTTGGCTCAGCACGCCTTGCCAAAACGCCTCTGCCTCATTATCCAGCGGCTGGAATGGGTCTAAAAAGGCCTTATTCTCTCCTGCGGTGAGTACGCGGCGCTCAACGCCAATTCGCTCTATCGCCTCCTCAAAGCCAAAACCAGCGTAAATCACACCAATCGAGCCCACTAAGCTCACCGGCGAGGCAACAATCTCATCTGCCGCTGCAGCAATGTAATAAGCGCCGCTGGCACCGACATCCTCAATCACCGCAATAATTGGTTTATCACCTTGCTCACGTAGGCGCATGATTTCCGCATAGATACGCTGAGACTGAACGGGGCTTCCGCCGGGGCTATTAATGTGCAGCACCACGGCAGCAGCGCTTTCGGCATCCCAGGCTCGGTTTAACCCTTGGATGATGCGCTCCGCATTGGCTGGCGAATCGCTAGCAATCACCCCATCAACCTTAACAATGCCCAAGTGGCGCTGGGTGGGCGTTGCGACACTTGGCGAATCCCAGAACAGGCTATAAAGCGCGGCAGACAGCGCCGCCAGGACAACAGCGAGAAACATCAGCCGGAAAAACAGCTTCCAGCGCCGAGTCCGCCGCTGCTCGGTCAAGACGCCGTCTATCCAGTGATCCATCATTTCCAGCTGCGCTAATCGCTGGCGTTCGCGCAGGGTTTCGGCATCATCACCTGGCGCCCCCGGAGACTGCTTAGCTCCCTTACCAGGTGGAACTTCGGGCCCTTCAGTCCAAGGATCTTCCTTGAACTCGTTGGTCTGGTCGCTATTAACCGGGCCATCATGACCCTCTTGTGCACCCTCTTGGCGGGTTGGATCGTCACTCATAAAATGTCCTTATAACCGATCAAAAAGCTCGTCAACGCTATGGGCAATCCACTTTGGCTCGCTCATTGCCAAGCGCTCAGGCGTATGCACCCCATAGCTTACACCCACCCGATCCATTCCCACTGCCCTAGCCATTTCCAAGTCATACTCGGTATCGCCGACCATTACCGCCCGCTCGACCGGCACCGCAAGCTCAACCAACAACTCTGAAAGCATCTGTGGGTGCGGCTTGGAACGAGTTTCATCCGCGGTGCGGCTGGCATGAAACCACGCGCCACTGCCAGTCTCAGCAAAAATACGCTCAAGTCCGCGACGACTTTTACCTGTTGCGACCGCTAAACGCTGCTGCTCATGCCCGCGCAAACGGGCGATATGAGCTTCGACACCGCCAAAAAACGCCATCGGCGTGGCGTCGGCCTGCACAAAGTGGTGCGCATAACGTTCGCGAAGCCGCTCTGCCTGTGCAGGTAAAATACCTGGACAAAGCTGGGCAATTGCCTCGGGTAGCCCCAGGCCAATAATATCTTCCACCTCAGCCGCTGTAAGCGCCCCCCACTCAGCCTCTAAAGCAGCCGCCTGCATACACGACACAATCCGCGGCACCGAGTCCATCAAGGTGCCGTCCCAATCAAATATAATTAACTCATACTGCATGGCAGCTCCCTGTAAAAGGCAACGCGGTGAAAAAGAAGTTATTGACGGGCGCGCTTGAGCGTTTCTTCCAGAGCTTCTGGCAACGGCGCCTTGACGGTAACCGGGCGGCCGTTAGTAGGCTCAGGAAAGGTCAGCGCTCGCGCATGAAGGAACAGACGCCCCAGCCCTAACTGCTTGGTGAGCAGACCACTTTCACGGGTAGCGTACTTATCGTCACCTAATAACGCATGGCCTGCGTGGGCGGCATGTACGCGAATCTGGTGGGTACGGCCCGTGACCGGCTCAGCCTCTATAAGGGTTACTTTTTCGAAGGTTTCGACCACTGAAAAGTGGGTGCGCGACACTTTCCCGTTGGGATCTACCCTTACCCTCCGCTCGCCGTTACCGGCATCAAAGCGGTCTAACCGAGCACTCTCATAGGTTTTCCGCGCAGGCCAGCGCCCACTGACCAGGGCCAGGTAACGCTTATCCATGCCATGCTTTTTCAGCGACTCGTTCAGCGTCACCAGCGCATCTCGCGACTTGGCCAGCAGCAAACAGCCGGATGTATCGCGATCCAAGCGGTGAACCAGTTCCAGAAAGCTTAGATCATCGCGCACCTGGCGCAGCGCTTCTATTAAACCAATTTTAACCCCGCTGCCGCCATGCACCGCCAAACCAGAGGGTTTGTTAAGCACCATCCAATCGGGGCCTTCCATGATAACGCTGCCTACCAGCAGGTCGCGCAAATTATCACTGACTTCCTTCACCGCTTCGCGAGGCGCCAAACGCAGCGGCGGAACGCGTACTAAATCCCCCGCTTGCAAACGGTAATCCACCTTCACACGCTTTTTATTAACGCGCACTTCGCCTTTACGCACGATGCGATAAATAAGCGCGCGAGGCGCCCCTTTAAGCCGCGTCATGAGAAAATTATCAATTCGCTGCCCTGCTTGCTCCGGGGCGATATCCACCCACTGCACTTCACGCCCTTCGGACATTACTACTTACTCCTGCTTAAAAACGGCATTCTAGCGTAGACCCAAGGGCATTGCGTCAATTGCTGGTCGTAGTCTTTACTGTTATATTCGAAATCGTTCACCAGCTAAGCGCAGAAAGCTGTCTTGTCTAGCGCTAGTGACTAGCTGTTCGATAGCTAATTGATTAAATTTGTTAGCAGAGAGCATCACCGCTGAGCTTGGTTAATGCGCCTGCCCGACTAACACGCAGGCCTGAACGCAAAAACGGCACCAGTGTACGCATTGCCCGTTTTACAGTATTAAAACTGATCTTAAAAATGCAGTAACTCTGCCGCCCGTGTTTATGCCGGCAGAGGAAAGTAAGCCTTGCCCTCAACGGCAGGCAGCAACTAAACAACGCCACGCCCTGAGCAGCTCCGCCTTATTCGTCACAAGGCGATGACTGACTCCGGGCGAAAAGTTCAACGCTGTGCCGGTGGCCGGCGTTGGTGAATCGATGAATGCCAGGTGTTGGCGGTGTCAGCAGGGCCGGATGGACGTGACAGCCACCGGAACACGTCCTGCCTCCGCCACGTACTCAACGCCCTATTGGCCGGGTTGGCGATGACGCCTTCCCGGCTTGACGCGTCAGCATTGCAATGCGCCGAGCACAAGCACGCAGCACCCAGCGATTCGCCTACGTCACCCAATAGGCAGTTCGCCGGCACGCAACGCTATGCGAGACACTATGAAACGGATGCTTATCAATGCGACCCAGCCCGAAGAGCTGCGTGTCGCTTTAGTTGATGGACAACGCCTATACGATTTAGATATCGAATCCGGCGCAAGAGAACAGAAAAAAGCCAATATCTATCGCGGCAAAATCACCCGTGTAGAGCCCTCCTTGGAAGCCGCCTTCGTTGACTACGGCGCCGACCGACACGGCTTTTTGCCCCTCAAAGAGATCTCTCGCGAGTACTTTGTCAAAGATGTTTCCGGACGTCCGAGCATTAAAGAAGTGCTTAAAGAGGGCCAAGAGGTCATCGTCCAGGTCGATAAAGAGGAGCGTGGCAATAAAGGCGCCGCGCTAACTACTTTTGTCAGCCTGGCTGGGCGCTTTTTAGTATTGATGCCCAATAATCCGCGTGCGGGCGGTATTTCTCGCCGTATCGAAGGCGACGAGCGCAGCCAGCTCAAAGACGCCATGGGCCAGCTCACCGTGCCGGATAAAATGGGCCTGATTGTGCGCACCGCGGGCATCGGTCGTAACCCGGAAGAGCTACAGTGGGATTTGGATTACCTCGTTCAGGTGTGGGAATCGATCACCACCGAAGCCGCCAAGCGCCCTGCCCCGTTCCTGATCTACCGGGAATCCAACGTCATCATTCGCGCCATGCGCGACTACCTACGCCAGGACATTGGCGAAGTACTGATCGACAGCCCCGAGATTCACGCTGAAGCGCTGGCCTTCATCCGCCAGGTGATGCCCTCCTATCAGCAGAAGATCAAGCTCTACGCGGACGAAGTCCCGCTATTCTCGCGCTTCCAGATCGAATCACAAATCGAAACCGCCTATCAGCGCGAAGTGAAGCTGCCTTCTGGTGGCTCGATTGTGATCGACCACACTGAGGCGCTGGTCTCCATCGATATCAACTCCGCCCGCGCCACCCGGGGCAGCGATATCGAAGAGACGGCACTACAGACCAACTCTGAAGCCGCCGACGAGATCGCCCGCCAACTGCGCCTGCGCGATATTGGCGGTTTGGTGGTGATCGACTTTATCGACATGGGGCCTGCGCGCAACCAGCGTGAAGTTGAAAACCGCATGCGTGATGCCCTCAAGCTGGATCGCGCACGGGTGCAAATTGGGCGTATTTCACGCTTTGGCCTGATGGAAATGTCCCGCCAGCGCCTGCGTCCCTCGCTGGGGGAAACCAGCGGCGTGGTCTGCCCGCGCTGTAATGGCCAAGGCACCATTCGCGATGTTCGCTCGCTGTCGCTGTCCATCATGCGTCTGATTGAAGAAGAGGCGATGAAAGAGAACAGCGCGCAAATTCGCGCCATTCTGCCGGTACCCGTGGCGACTTACTTGCTCAATGAAAAACGCAGCGTGCTGGCAGATCTAGAGTCTCGCCAGAATGTTCGCGTAGTACTGCTGCCCAATCCTGACATGGATACGCCTCACTACGACGTACAGCGCCTGCGTGATGATCACCTGGACGAGGATGACACCCAAAGCCTATCGAGCTTTGAGCTCTCCACCGATACCGAAGTAGGCAAAGAGCCGACACCCAGCTTCGTGCCGCCCGCTCAACGCGCCGAAGCCGCCGTCAAGAGTGTTACCCACAACGCTCCCGCGCCGGCATCGCTGCAAACGGAAGAGAAGGCGCCCGCTGCAGCTCCAGCGGTCAAAGCAGCACCTGTGACCAGCGAACAACCCAGCGTTATTGGGCGCTTTATCCGCGGCTTCGCCAAGTTGCTCGGTAGCGACGAAAGCAGCGCCGAAGCCACGCCAGAGCCCAAGGTTGAAACACCCGCGCCGCGCAAGCCAAGCGAGCGCAAAACCAATCAACGCAGCGGCGAGTCGCGGCAAAAGTCGTCGCGTGGCGAGCGAGGCGACAACGCCAGCCGTAATGAGTCGCGCAGCGATAACAGCGCCCGCCCCGAGCCCAAAGCTGAACAAAAAACTGAACAGAAAGCCGAGCAGCGCAGCAGCACACCGCGTCCTGCCAGTGACGACAGTAGTGATAAGCGTAGCGGCCCCAGCCGTACCCGAAACCGCCGTCGTCACCCCCAGCAGGACGACGCTAACGGTCAAGAATCAGCCAAAGCGCCTCGTAAAGAGAACCATGCTGATAGCTCTTCTAGCTCTTCCAAAGATAGCTCTTCCAAAGACAGCGCCACCAAAGAGGGCTCTAAAGAGAGCACCAGCGGCAGAAGTGCAGCGCAGAAAGAGTCACGTCGTGATGGTGGTGACAAAAACCGCGACAGTCAGCGCGATGAAACGGCCAAGAGTTCAGAGCCCAAGAACGTCGAGACCAAGCAGGATGACGGCAAGCCGAAGCGTACGCGTAATAACCCGCGTAACCGCACGCGCACCCAGGCGATCAATCCCCAGGCAGAAGCTGAGCAGTTAAAACTGCAGGCCGAGGCTCAGAGTGAAGCGCCCGCAGTGACACCAGAGCCAGCCGAAGCCCCTGAGGCAGAAGAACAGGCACAGGTGGCTAAAGCAGCGACAAATGACACAACGATTGCACTAGGATCGGACTCGGACGTCACCGCTCAGCCAGAAGCGGCAGCAGCCGATGCGCCTGAGCCCAACGCCGAGCAAGCGGACGACGCAACGACCGCCGATCGGCCCGTGGCAGAAAACGCTAAAGCGCGCAAGTCGACGCACCAGCGCCGTCAGCCTAAAGCGGCTTCACCAACGGAGCAAACGTCAACTGCCGCCACCGTTGAGCAAAATGAGGCCGTTGCAAAGACAAGCGAACCGGAGGCCACAGCCAGCGAAGAGCCGTCAGCGCCATCTGAGGAGACCTCAGCAACAGCCAAGGCCAACGCAGAGCCGACTGAAAGTGAGAAAACCGACGATAGCCAGCAGCCCAGTGCTAGTGAACAGGCAGCGCCTGAAGCCATCGAACCGCCTGCAGACAACGCCGTTGACCCAACGGCAACTATTGAAGAGGCGGCCTCCCCGGCACCTTTCAATAGTGCGGATACGGATCAAAGCAGCGACGAGCGTCAGCCCGAAGAAGTTTCAGCTAAGACCCAAACCCGCCAGGAAGCGTCAAACCCAGAGGTTGCTGAGAGTACTTCTGAGAGCGCTTCTGAGAGTGTCTCCGCAGCCCCTTCAACTGAAGAGCCTGCCAACAGCGAGCCGCAGCAAGACAGCGCAGAAAAAGGTGATGAGCCTAAGAGTGTTAAAGACACAAACGCTGAAGACAGAAGCGTTGAAGAAAAAAGCGCTGAAGAGAGTAGCGCTGAACCTAAGAGTTCTGATGATAGCTCTGACGGCGGTTCTGACAATAGCTCTGAAAAGAGCAGTGACGAACTAGCAGCGACTGAAACACCTGCGACTGAAGCCACTGCAGCTGAAGCAGACGCTCAGCCGGTCGCCAGTGAAGCACCCGCTGAAGCCACAGTAACGGAAGAAGCGCCTAAACCGCGCCGTCGCCGCACCCGGGCCCACAACGACCCACGTGAGAAGCGCAAACAGGCGCAGCAAGACACACGCTCCGAATAGATCGGTTCACCGTGTTGTAGTAACAAAAATCCCCGCTTCGGCGGGGATTTTTGCGTTATGTGCACCTTAGAGGCAGGGCATAGAAATTAACTAATAGAAATTAACTAACAGGGATTAATTAACCGCGGCTCGGGCTCTAAGCGCACCCCAAAGCGTGCCTCGACTTGGTCAGCGATATAGCTAGCTGTTTTCATTAGCCCCTGACGATCACCGCCGCCAAAGTGCACCAGCACCAGCGCTTGATGCTGGTGTACTCCGAAGGCACCATCACGCATCCCTTTCAAGCCACACTGGTCGATTAACCACCCCGCCGCCAGCTTTGTTTGCCCTCCTTCCTGTGGGAAATGGGGCATAGCAGGATACTGCTGCAACAACTGCGCTGCCAGCACATCAGCTACCAGCGGATTTTTGAAGAAGCTCCCCGCATTGGCCAGCACCTGTGGGTCGGGCAGCTTCTCGCGTCGAATACCACATACCGCTTCGGCTACCGCCAGCGGCGTGGGAGAGCTTGCTAAACGTGCAGCGAGATCGCCATACCCTAGCCGGGGGGCAGGCGTGGGTGACAAACGCAAGACTAGCTGAGTGATCACAATACTACCTGCCAACTCGCCTTTAAAAATACTCTCACGGTAACCAAAGCCGCACTCTTGCGCGCTTAGCCAATTTACCCGCCCGGTGGCAAGCTCCATTACCTGCACCGCTTGCAGCGTATCGGCAAGTTCAACACCGTAGGCACCAATGTTCTGCACCGGCGCAGCACCACAACTGCCGGGGATGAGCGCTAGATTTTCAATGCCCCACAGGCCGCGTGCAGCAGTCGCCATCACCAGCGTATGCCAATTAACCCCCGCCCCTACGTGGGCAAGCACCTGCCCTTGACGCTGACTGAGCCAGTGCTGTTGCAAATCAGGCCGCACCACCAAACCTGGTAGTGCCTCGGGAAGCAGAACATTGCTGCCGCCACCGAGCAGCGTGACGGACCAGCCTTTATGGCGTGCCTCGGCTACCGTTTGGCGTAGTGCTGTTAATGTCTTTGGTGACGCGAAGCGCTCTGCTTGGCAGGGGAGCCTAAGTGTATTAGCGGCGGACAAATCCACATTGCTGAGAATATTCATCTGTGCAGCCACACCATTAGCCCCATTACAGCTCTCGCTTAAGGTGTCGAATCAGCCCTTCTGATGCAGCTTCAATCATATCTAGAACCTTCTCAAATCCCTCATCACCGCCAAAATAAGGGTCTGGGACTTCAGCACCGGGGGTACCAGCAAAATCTAAAAACAGCCCAACATGCGCCTGGCTATTGGCAGGCTGCAGCTCGCGCATGGCGCGTAGATTGTCCTGATCCATGCCCAGCACGTAGTCGAATTGGGTAAAATCGTGCTCGCTTAGCTGGCGGGCACGCAGGTCGCTTATATCGATACCGCGCAGTAGTGCTGCCTGCTGGGCGCGGGCGTCTGGGGCTTTGCCCAAATGCCAACTGCCGACGCCGCAGGAGTCTATCTCGACCTCATCGGCCAACCCTGCTCGCTCAAGAGCACGACGAAAAACACCTTCGGCGGTCGGTGAACGGCAAATATTGCCTAAACATACAAATAATACTTTCACGATAGCTCCTTAAAAACTGAGCTGCCCAAGCAAGCGCCCGCCCCTGCGCTAAGTCGGCAACGCCCGAACCCGCGTTAGGCCAGCAGCGCCCGAATCCGCGCTAGATCCTCGGCCGTATCAACACCGGCGGGGTTTACTTCGCAGGCCAATGCCACTTGAATAGCGTGACCATTCTGCAGCGCACGCAACTGCTCGAGCTGTTCAAGCTGTTCGAGGCTTGAGGCAGGCCAGTCCCGATAGGCGGCTAGAAAGCCAGCACGATACGCATACAACCCGATATGGCGCAGCCAGGCATCGGTTGCCAGCATGGACGGTGGCGCTTTGAACTGCTCACGATCCCAGGGGATGGGCGCCCGTGAGAAATACAGCGCGCGGCCTTGCAGTGTGCGCACGACCTTGACCACGTTGGGATTAAACAGCGTGTCCACGTCATTGATAGGCTCCGCCAGCGTGGCTATCGACGCTTCAGGATCATCGGCTAGGCGCAGCGCCACCTGGTCGATCAGCGCGGGAGGAATCAGCGGCTCGTCGCCCTGCACATTCACCAGGAGCGCATCATCCGTCAATGCCAATATATCAGCCACCTCGGCTAAGCGGTCGGTGCCCGATGGGTGATCGTCGCGGGTCATGATCACTTCGGCGCCGTAGGGCAGCATAGCATCACGAATACGGCTATCGTCTGTTGCCACGACCACTCGGCTGGCGTGGCTTTGGCAAGCACGGCGCCATACGTGAGCAACCATCGGTTCCCCGGCAATTTCAAGCAGTGGCTTGCCGGGCAGCCGGGTAGAGCCATAGCGGGCAGGTACGACGACGGTAAAGTCAGGCACCTTGAAATTAACCATTTCATCAGCCATGTCATCAAAAACGGCCATTAAGCGTCTCCTGAACGCTCTTGAGGACGCCCTGGAGAACGACCTGGTGAACGCCCTTGTGAAGTGTGCAGCTTTTCATCGGCATCCATCTCGCGAGCCTCTTCCGGCAACATCACCGGAATCCCCTCTTTGATCGGATAGGCAAGGCCATCGTAGTGGCAGCGCAGCTCTTGAGCGTCGCGGTCATACTTCAGCTTACCGTTGCACAACGGGCAGACCAGCATTGCCAGCAGTTCCTTATCCATGCGCGTATCTCCTTTAGGAAAGTGCCGACAGCCGCGCTGCCAGCCAGTGCTCAAATTCGGGTGGAAGGGTTGCCTCCACATCTAATACCCAACTGTTAGGCGGGGCCAGGGCGTAACACTTAACGGCATCTTTAGCGGTCATAATCACTGGGCGGGTATCTGCAAAGCTTAGCGCGTCCGCACTAAAGTGCTGGTGATCGGCCAACGGGTGGCACTCGCCCTCAACACCCAACGCGGAGAGTGTACGAAAAAAACGCTCGGGATGCCCGATACCTGCCACCGCGTGCACCGGCAGCGTAAACGGCAGTGGCGCAAGCGGAAAACGTGCGCCGTCATCAAGGCGGCGCCAGCATAGCGGCGCCAGCTGCATAGTGGTGGCTGACTGCAGAATAGACGGAGTAAGCGGCAGAGAGGGCTGTGATTCGCCGTTGACGATCACCGCGTCAACACGCTGCAACCGGCTGGGCGACTCGCGCAGCGGCCCTGCGGGCAGGCAGCGCCCGTTGCCCAATCCACGGGCACCATCCACAACCACCAACTCAATATCTCGATCCAGCGCCAAGTGCTGCAAACCGTCGTCGCTCAAGATAATATCGCAGCCCTTTTCTACCAGTGCCTGAACGCCGCGCACACGATTAGGATCTGCGACCACCGGCACTCCCGTCTGCTGAGCCAGCATCAGCGGCTCATCACCGCTTTCGGCAACGTTAGTGTCAGCAGTGACCAGTAGCGGGTAACTGGGCGCTTTTCCGCCATAGCCGCGGCTAACGATACCTGGCGTCCAGCCTTGGGCCACCAGCCAACCAGCTAGCCACGCCACCAGCGGCGATTTACCCGTCCCTCCCAAGGTGATATTGCCTACCACGATAACCGGCACCGGCGCCCTCCATGTGACTTTTTTGCCACTAGAGTACTCCCGCTCCCGCCGCGCCATGGCCCACTGGTACAGCGCCCCTAACGGCCTCAGCGGCGATAGCCAGCGGCTGCCCTGGTAAGCGCCCCGTAGCCAGCGCTCTGACAGCGTTGTCTTGGCAGAGCTCATCACAATCGGCTCATATCAAAATGCTCATATTGATAGCCTCATGGCGCTTCTTGAAACTGCAGCTGATGTAGCGCTGCGTAGGCGCCATCGGCTTCCAGCAATGCCTGATGCGAGCCCTCTTCGATAATACGTCCCTGATCCATCACCACAATTCGATCAGCCCGCTCGATGGTGGAGAGGCGGTGGGCGATGACCAGCGTGGTGCGCCCCTCACAGACTCGCTCAAGGGCTTTTTGAATATAGCGCTCGGATTCAGTATCCAACGCGGAAGTGGCCTCATCCAGCACCAGTAGCGGCGCATCCTTGAAGATCGCCCGGGCAATCGCCAGCCGCTGGCGTTGGCCGCCCGAGAGCATCACGCCATTTTCACCCACGGTGGTGGCATAACCATTAGGGAGCTTATCGATAAACTCATGGGCATAGGCGGCTTCAGCCGCAGCCTGAACAGCCTGGGGATCAGGGTTGGCCACCCCGTAAGCAATATTATCGGCAATCGAGGCGTTAAATAGCGTTACCTGCTGCGACACCAGGGCAATCTGCTGGCGCAGTGGGCCAAGCGCGTATTCGTCAACATTAATGCCATCGATAGTAATACTGCCTTGGGTGGGGCAGTAAAAACGCGGCAGCAAACTGACCAGAGTGGACTTGCCGCTCCCCGAACGCCCGACTATCGCCACCAGCTCGCCCGGCGCTATGCGTAGATTAATATCGTGCAGAACTTCAGGCTGGTCGTCGGCGTAGCGGAAGCTAACATGATCGATCACGACATCGCCGCTTAAACGGCTGGCGATGTGTTTGCCACTATCCTCTTCAGGGGTCATATCCAGCAACCCGAAAAGCTCTGACGCGGCCGCCAGGCCTTTCTGAATTTCACCGTTAATCTCGGTCAGTTGACGTACCGGCTTGATCATCAGAGCAGCCGCGGTAATAAAGGCCACAAACTCACCAGGCGTCATGTTCTCCATCAGCGAGGGTGCCATGGCCAGCCAAACCAGTAGCGCCATGGAGATGGCCACCAACATTAGAATCACAGGGGAACTGACCGCACGGGTCATGGCTTCTTTCATACTTTGGCGGCGATTCTCTTCGCTTACCCGCTCAAAGCGCTGTTTTTCATACGGCTCAGCGCCGTGGGTGCGCACTACCCGGTAGCCCGACAGCGCTTCCGAGGCAATGTGGGTGACATCGCCCATGGAGTGCTGAATGCGTTTTGAAATGCGCCTAAAGCGCTTGCTGACGTAGCTCACCACCACGGCAATGATCGGCGTCACGCCCAAAAATAGCAGCGTTAGCATCCAGTTAGTCCAGAGCAGATAGAGCACCAGGCCGACGACGAATAGCCCTTCACGGAGAATAATCGTCACCGCTTTGGTCGCCGCCCCAGCGACTTGCTCAACGTGGTAGGTCACCCGCGATACCAGTTGACCGCTGGAGTGATGGTCAAAAAACCAGCCTGGCAGATGGAGTAGATGAGCAAATACGTCGCAACGTAGGGTATGAATCACGTAGCGACCCACATAGGCCATGAAGTAGGTGCTTAAAAAAGTACCTACCCCCCGAGCGGAGAACATAATAATCACAAACAGCGGTAGAAATAGCCGAAACGCTGCATCTGGGTTTTGAATGCCATCAATCAAGCGCTTCATCATTTCCGCAAGCGCCGTACTCGATGCGGCGTAAACCACAAAGCCCACTATCGCTAGCGCAAAAGCCCGCCAATGCGGTTTCACATAGCCCAACAACCGCTTATAAATACCCCAACCTGAATCAGTCACACGCGCTCCTAGCCTAGACCCTAGGGCCCATAGTATGCAGTGCGGGGAATTCTACCTGATGGCGACGCGCTTCAACACTGGTTGCGTCTTCCTGGCACTGGTCGCGTCGTTTCGATCTGGATGGGCTGGGCGGCGTTTAGCCAAAAACGCAGTGCGCCGTCATGGGCCGTGCTCCATAGACAGCTGCCCTGCTGGCGAAAACGGCGCACGACGGCATCCACCGGATGTTGAAACGCATTACTCCGCCCGGCGCTAAATATTACATGCTCAGGAGCGATGGAACGTACGAACTGGATACCCGAGCTGGTGCCGCTACCATGGTGCCCTGCCACCAAAACTCGGACAGGCAGCTCCACCTCACGCAGAAAGCGACGCTCTACTTCAGTGGCCACATCTCCGGTAATCACCAGTCGCTGTTCACCAACGCTTACCTCTAGCACGCAGGAGCGGTCGTTGGCAGATAAATCGTTATCACCCGCGGGCGGCCAGAGAATACGGTAACTCACCCCGTCACGCTGCCATGTTTGCCCACGCTGACAAGCAATACCGGCAACTGGCAGCGCCTCCCCCGCAGGAGTCATCCACTGGCTGACCCCGTGGTCGGCTAACAATGCCTCAATACCACCCGCATGGTCATTATCAGCGTGGCTGACGATCACTTGATCAAACTGCTGGCCCGGCGACCACAAGGTCTCCAAGGGCATAAAGCCACTACGAAAGCGCGGGCCGGTGTCGTAGAGCAGGCGATAATGTTCGCTACGCAGCTCTATCAACTGCCCCTGCCCCACGTCATGGACGCTGACTCTGAGTGCATTGGGGGGAATCGATGGCGGAAGCGACCACCAGGGCAGCGCAACGATCAGCGTGGTGGCTCCCAGGCGTAAACTTGGTAGCACGGCAGGCAGCCCCCAGCATAACGACAATAGTAGCAATCCACAGGCAAGCGGATATGCTAACGACCGATCAGGTTCCCATAGTGGCCAACGCTGCACAGCAAACGTCAGCAACAGGTGAAAAACGCTCAGCGCCTGCTCAAACAGCTGCCACACCATCTCTCCCACCATGGGAATAGGTGACAGCAGCCACCCCAGCAACGCCGTTGGCACCATTACCGAGCTCACCCAGGGTACGGCGGCTAAATTGATCAATGGAGCGGCGGGGGCCACTCGCCCAAAGGCCACCAATACGGCGGCAGCCATTAGCGGGGCCAGCAGCAGTTGCGATCTCACCAGCGCCCAGCACCAACCCTTTATCCCTTGAGGGCGCTGCCGCCCCTGCCAAATAATAATCAGCCATGCCACCGCCACAAACGACAGCCACATGCCAGGTCGCCATAGCGCTAGCGGATCGACTATAAGTACCACCCCGAGTGCCAGCCACCAGCCCTGCCAAGCCCCTGGCGCATGCCGGCCACTCAGCACCCACAGCCCGATCAATGTCATCACCATCGCCCGCATAGCCGGCGGCGCCATCCCGGCAAGGGTGGCGTAACTGACACAGGCTAGCGCTGCCAACCACCACGGCCAGGTGCGCATACGCCAGTTGGTGGGCGTTGCAAACCGAGCGACTGACTTGGCTAGCAGCAGTACAAATGAGGCCACCAGCCCGACATGCAAGCCTGAAATTACCACCAGATGCGTGGTGCCGGTGGCATTCAGTAGCGACCAGTCGTCTTGGGTAAGCTGTTCGCTATCGCCTAACGTCAATGCGGCCAGCCAGCGCTTGGTTCGCTCGTCGAGCGGCTGACGGGCTAAAAAATCCAGCGCTAGCTGGCGCAACGAGGGATCAGCAGACGAGAGCCGAACTGGCGCTGGCTCCTGGCGCAGGTAGCCGGTGGCATGGATTCCCTCACGCCACAGCCACTGCTCATAATCGAAGGTATCAGGGTTGGCAAAGCCACTTGGAGGACGCAAGCCCAGCGTCATTTGCCACCGCTCTCCGGGCTTAAATCGCTCATCGCTATAAGCGGTTATGCGCACCTTAGCGAGCGAGGAACAGCTGGGGCGTTGTACCGGACTATTTGCAGAGCTTTGGCATTTATCAACGTTTAACAGCAGACGCGTGGCGTTACCCACCGGCTGGGCGGTCAACACGGTTGCTTCAATGGCAATATCTTCTCCGCTTAGACCCGCCGGTAAGCGACTCCCCCATTCACCTTGTACGCTAATAAAGACCCAAGCGCCGATTAGCAGCCATATACCTATGCGTGGGCGCCACCCCATTCCCAGCAACGCGGCTACCAACACCCAGCCAAATGCGTTTGGAGTCACCCCTGCGGTGTGGCAATACCAGGCAAACATCCCCCCTGCGAGTGCCGCAAGCGCCGCTGGCATGGCAACACCTAACCGCATAGAACCCTCTCTGCTGACGCTTCATTGATGGCCTAGCATAGCCGAAAGGCAGCTCGATATGGATAATGAGCCACATCGATAGGCAAGAGTATCCGTCATGCCGCGCAGATTCCTGCAGCGCTACATGCCCAAACCCGACACTATCAGGAAACAGCGCTCGCTACGCTTTATGGCACCGCTGATTGCAGACCCGGGTTTGTGGCTTTTAACTCGCCGAAGCGTTGCCAATGCATTCAGCGTGGGCGTGTTTTGCGCGATGCTGCCCATCCCCTTTCAGATGGTCGTTGCCGCGCTGGGTGCGCGCCTAACACGCTGCAATTTAGCCCTCTCTGTGGGCTTGGTATGGATTACTAATCCATTAACGATGCCACTGATTTTTTACGGCAACTACTGGATTGGCACCTTTCTGCTCGGCGCCCCTGTACGGGAGGCCCCCTCGCGTATTTCAACTCGCTGGATCGCCGAACAGATGCACGACATTATGCCGCCGCTGATCGTCGGCTCGTTGGTAACAGCGCTCATATTAGCGATTGTGGTCAATATTGGCATTCGCTTGATCTGGCGCTGGCACGTCTCCCATAACTGGAAACGCCGCCGCCAGATACGTCGGCAGCGGCGTGTGCAGATAGAAGCTGAATTTGACGATAAGGTTTAATGAATGATCCCGACGGTTAAAGCGCCGGGGCCTGCTCGACCAACTTACCCGCATCCAGTTTAAGCACGCGGTCTTGATGGGCCGCCAGGCTAACGTCATGGGTCACAATCACGAACGCACAGGCGCTCTCTTTGGCCAGTTCATCCATTAGTGCCAAAATAGTCGCCGCCGTGGTTTGATCCAGATTGCCCGTGGGCTCATCCATCAGCACCAGGCTAGGATCGGTGACCAGCGCCCGGGCGATGGCCACGCGCTGACGCTCCCCGCCGGAAAGCTCACCCGGCTTATGATCCGCCCGCGGCTGCATGCCTACCCGCTCGAGTATCTGCATAGCCCGCTGCTCGGCCGCCTTTTTCGACTGACCGCGAATAATTAGCGGTAACGCCGCATTTTCGAGTGCAGTGAATTCCGCCAACAGATGGTGGAATTGATACACAAATCCGATGTAGCGATTACGAAAGCTGCCAAGCGCCGCTTCATTCAACCCTGATAGCGGCTCACCGGCAATAATCACACGGCCTTCACTAGGGCGATCAAGACCGCCCAGCAGATTTAGTAGTGTTGTCTTCCCCGAACCCGAGCTGCCCACGATGGCCACCCGCTCCCCGGCGCGCACCTGCAAATTGAGCTTGTCCAGTACCGTCAGATCCTGGGGGCCTTCGCTGTAGGTTCGTGTCAACGACTGACAATCGAGCATTACCGCCGCCTCTTGCCCAGTATTGATGGGCCCAGTATTGATGGGCTTAGAATTTATAGCCGTCGAATTCATAGACATCGTGTCATCCTTGTTCCTGAAGCCGTTATTCATAGCGCAGCACATCCGCCGGCTGAACTTTTGCCGCCCGCCAAGCGGGATAAAGTGTCGACAGGAACGTCAGACCAAAGGCGGCCAAAACGATACGACTGACATCATTCCACTGCAGGCGAGAAGGAAGGTCGCTAATAAAGTAGACCCCAGCATCCAAGAACTGGATCCCCAGCGTTCCTTCCACCCAGCCAATCAGATCGGCAATGGTCAGCGCCAGCACCACACCCACGGCTACCCCAATGGCGATACCGATAAAGCCGATGGCCATGCCCTGAACAATAAAAATCCCCATAATCGAGCTCGGTTTAGCACCGATCGTCCGCAGAATGGCGATATCCGCGCGTTTATCGGTGACGACCATGACCAGCGTCGAGACGATATTAAACGCCGCCACGGCGATAATCACCGTCAACAGCAGCGCGATCATGCGCTTTTCCATCTGTATCGCCTGGAAAAGATTGCCTTGAGAGAACGTCCAGTCGCTACCCCGATACTCCGGGCCAAGCTCATTGAGAATCGCCTGGGTCTCGCTACTGGCGGCAAACAGATCATCCAGCTGTAGACGCAGCCCGCCAACCGCATCACCCAGGCGCGCCAGGGTCTGCATATCTTCAATATTGGCGTAAGCCAAATTAGCGTCTAGTTCGGCACCGACGCTAAAAATACCGCTAACGGTAAAGCGTTTTAAGCGCGGAAAGACCCCCGCAGGGGTAATCGATGCTTCAGGCACCAGCAGCGTCACTCGATCGCCCACGCCAACGCCCAGGTTGCGTGCCAGCATTGAGCCCAGCACCACATGCCACTCACCGGGCACCAGATCGGTCAATTCACCTTGGCGCATATGCTCACCAATGATCGACACTCGGTCTTCCCACTCCGGGTTGATACCGTTGACCATGGCCCCCTGATTACGTCCACCCACGGAGAACATACCCTGCTGCTCAACGTAAGGCGCCGCACCAATGACCCGCTCGCGCTGCATCAACTCTTCGGCTAATGTCTCCCACTCCACCATGCCTACTCGGGACTCAATTTTAGCGTGAGGCACCATGCCCAAAATACGCGTGCGCAGCTCATGGTCGAAGCCGTTCATCACCGACAGCACCAAAATAAGTACGGCGACCCCAAGCATTAGCCCCAACATCGAGGTGAGCGAAATAAACGAAATAAAGTGGTTCCGGCGTTTAGCGCGCACGTAGCGCAGCCCCACCAGAAAAGGCAAACGATCAAGCATGGCGTCATTCCTTATCAATAAGCGCTCATGGTACGGTTTTTTTAGTCTCTCTGCATGTTCAAACGGCCATTAGAGCGGCCTTCGCCGTGAGCGTTCAGAATAAAAACGTTACGCTTGCAACTTGCTCCGCCACGCCCTACATTGCGCCGATTTACTGCTGACCGTGGGGCTGCGCTTTAATGACGTATCGTTTGCTACCCGAATGGTATCCCCAAGATGGGATACAACTGACCTGGCCACGCCCAGAAGGCGATTGGGCGCCTCTGCTTGCCCGTATCGAAGCCACTCTCGAACGCATTGTGATTGCCACCGCGCGCTATCAGCGCGTGTTGATTTGCGTGCCAGACGAACTAACCAAACAGCGCTTGGCCGATACTTTTCACGCCTACGCTGTGCCCGCTGAACGCCTGCAGCTTATTGTCGCACCCACCGACGATACCTGGGCGCGGGATCATGGTCCGATCAGCGTGGTCGATGAAGATGGCCAATTAGTGATGCTCGATTACATTTTCACCGGCTGGGGTGGGAAATTTCCTGCTGAGCACGATAATCGCCTCACCCAGTGGCTTGCTGATGCAGGCGCTTGGGCATGCCCGGTGGCCTCTCGTAACCTGGTACTGGAAGGTGGTGGTATAGAAACCGACGGTGAAGGCACCCTGCTCACCACTGAAGCATGCCTGCTTAACCCCAATCGCAACCCCACTCTCTCTCGAGCAGAGGTAGAAGCGCAACTTGGCGAGGACTTCGGCGTTGACCGTGTTTTATGGCTTGCTAACGGCCATTTAGAGGGCGACGACACCGACAGCCATATTGATACCCTGGCTCGCTTCTGCAACCCAACTACCATCGCCTATGTGCGTTGTGACGACCCCAACGACCCGCACTACCCGGCCCTGGCGGCGATGGAGCAAGAGCTGCAGGCTTTCCGGCAACGCAATGGCGAACCCTACCGGCTTATTCCGCTGCCTTGGCCCCAAGCCTGCTTTGACCCGGAAGATGGCCACCGCCTGCCCGCCACCTACGCGAATTTCCTGATCATCAATCAGGCCGTACTGGTGCCTACCTACGGCGATCCGGCGGATGTCACCGCACTGAGCGCGCTAGCGGTTGCTTTTCCCGAGCACACGCTAATTCCGATTGAGTGTGTAAGCGTTATTCGCCAACATGGCAGCCTGCACTGTTTAACCATGCAGCTGCCAAAAGGCACGCTTGCCCGGGGCACGCCTGCCACGACCGCTATTTGCTAGAGGAGTCACCATGTCGACAACGCTAACCGTCGCTGTTGTGCAGCAACCCGCGTGGCCAGACAAAGCCCAAAGCCTGTCAGCAAGCGAAGAAGGTATCCGTAGCGCCGCTACACAAGGCGCGCAGTTAGTACTGCTGCAAGAACTGCACGCCACCCACTACTTCTGCCAATTTGAAGACCCTGCCCTATTTGATCTGGCGGAGCCCCTCGACGGCCCGACCGGCCAACGTCTGGCGGCGCTCGCTAAAGAGCTGGACATTGTCCTGGTCGGCTCGCTATTTGAGCGCCGCGCGCCGGGGCTCTACCACAATACCGCCGTGGTCTATGACCGCGCCAAAGGTCGCGTCGGCCAGTATCGCAAGATGCACATTCCTGATGATCCTGGATTTTATGAGAAGTTTTACTTCACACCAGGTGATCATGACAGCGCTCGCGGAGAGGGCTTTACCCCGATCGAAACATCCGTGGGTCGCCTCGGCGTCTTGGTCTGCTGGGATCAGTGGTATCCCGAAGCCGCCCGGCTTATGGCGTTAGCCGGTGCCGATTTACTGCTCTACCCCACGGCAATCGGCTGGGATCCCAATGACGACGGTGAAGAAAAGAACCGCCAAAAAGATGCCTGGACAGTGATTCAGCGCGCCCACGGCGTGGCCAACGGTTTGCCTGTGCTAGTGGCCAATCGGGTTGGTTTTGAAGCGGATCACTCTGGAGTCGGCGATGGCATTCAGTTCTGGGGGGGTAGTTTTGTCTGTGGGCCGCAAGGTGAGCTATTGGCCCATGCGGGGGAAGCGACCGAGCAGTTAGTCGTTGAGCTTGATATGGCGCGCAGTGAAAATACCCGCCGTATCTGGCCTTACCTGCGCGATCGTCGTGTGGACGCTTATGGGGATCTGACTCGCCGCTACCGCGACTAGTAGGCTTGGCTTAGCTTTAGCTAAAAGATAAAAACAAAAAAAACGCCTGCCTTGGCTAAATGCCGAGGCAGGCGTTTTTCATTGCATAACGCTCTTTATGCGTTCTGGTTTAGTGTGTTATTTCCAGAAATCGCGGATCGAGGCAATCCCTTGAGCACCCACGGCACGGGCATGATTGGCATCAAAGCGCGTCATACCGCCCAGTGCGAATACTGGCATGCCTGCGCGCTCTACCAACTGCTGGAAATCATGCCAGCCGAGCGGGAATACTTCCGGGTGTGACGGCGTGGTGCGCAGCGGCGAAAGGCTAACAAAATCACAGCCTAACACCGCCGCCTGGGTCAGCTGCGTTTGATTGTGGGTCGATGCCGACAACCACTTGCTTTCGGCAATCGGACGACGCTCAAGCTGCATCAACCGCTCGCTGGTCAGATGAATGCCATCGGCGTCAATGTGATCAAGCAGCGTTGGCTCTCCATTGAGCAGCAGTCGCGCACCGTGCTCTCGACACAGAGTTAATGCACGCTGGGCACGGGCCAGATAAGCCGATTCATCCAACTGCTTGGCGCGCAGCTGTACCAGACGAATCTTGTCTTCACGCAGCGCGCGTTCCAAAAACGCATCGAAACGCGCCTCATCCAACTCTTCCCCGGTAATTAAATACTCGGTAGGCAACCTTACCGCTCGCAGAATCGGCAAATTAGCCGCTGGGAAGGGGTAGTTGGAGAGCTCACTCATGGGCACCCAGCGCACCGCCTGCCCTTCACGACCAAAGGGCTCGCCAGCAAACTCATGCACCTGCCATACATCGAGCAGGATATGCTTGTCGGGGTACTCATGGTGGACGCGAATCAACGGCTGAGCACAAACAATCTCAACGCCTAGCTCTTCGTGCAGCTCACGCTTTAACCCTTCAAGACCGGTTTCATAGGGAGCCAGTTTCCCGCCAGGAAACTCCCAAAGTCCGCCATGATCGACGTTCGATGGCCGACGAGCGATCAGTACTTGCTGTTGATCGGCGCTGATAATCGCTGCCGCTGCGACGTGAACCCGTCGTTTTACCTTTATGCTCATAGACTCATATACTCGTTACGTCTTTATCCACTGCGCGCACCAATGCTAAGGGCATCGGTGCTATCTCGCTGCGTGTGCCCACTACCCCTGCCAACCAACGCCCCGTATAGGGGGAGACTGACTAGCTGCGGTAATCCGCGTTAATAGACACATAGTCATGGGAGAGGTCGGAAGTCCATACCGTGGCACTTTCCTCGCCGCGCCCCAAGTTAATGCGAATGGTAATTTCTGACTGGGCCATGACGGCGCTGCCTGCCGCTTCGGTATAGCCTGCAGCACGCCCGCCATTTTCAACTAGACGTACATCGCCTAAATCAATCACCACACGGTTGACATCAAAGTCGCTTACAGGCGCTCGTCCTACCGCGGCCAAAATACGTCCCCAATTAGCATCTGAAGCGTAAAGCGCTGTTTTGACTAGCGGTGAATGCGCAACAGTAAAGGCCACGTCAAGCGCCTCTTGACGGCTTTTCGCCTCATCGACCTGAAGGGTTACGAATTTCGTCGCGCCCTCGCCGTCGCGAATAATCGCCTGCGCCAGTTCGGTCATTACTCGCTGCAAGGCGTTGCTGAAAACGGCTATTTGCTCATCATCGACGATGCTAGGACCAGTGCCGGTTGCCGCTAACATACAGGCGTCATTGGTGGAGGTATCGCTGTCCACCGTAATGCAGTTAAACGAGCGATCGACGGTTTCACGTAGCAGTCGATCCAGCAGCGGCGCTTCAATAGTTGCATCGGTCACCACAAAACCCAGCATGGTCGCCATATTGGGCTTGATCATGCCAGACCCTTTAGTGATGCCGTTAATCGTTACCTGCTGATTGCCTATTTCAACCGCGACACTGGCACCTTTGGCGCGAGTATCGGTGGTTAAAATGCCTTGACCCGCATGTTCCCAGGCAACGCTGTCGCTGGCCAGACTTTCAAGCGCCGGTGCCAATCCCGCAAGCAGACGCTCCATCGGCAGCGGCTCGCCAATGACGCCAGTTGAAAACGGCAGAACGTCCTGCTCAGATACACCGGCTTGTTTAGCCAGTTCTGCACAGCTAGCCCTTGCGTCACGCAAACCTGCTTCACCCGTACCTGCGTTAGCATTGCCAGTGTTGATTAGCCAAAAGCGAGGTGAACGGTTTTCTGCGCGGCACTGTTCTAGGTGTTGCTTGGCCACCAAAACGGGGGCTGCGCAGAACGCATTACGGGTAAAGACTCCTGACACCGTCGCGGTCTCGGGCAGTTCAATCACCACCACATCACGGCGATCTGGCTTCTTGATACCCGCCATTGCAACCCCCAGGCGCACCCCTTCTAGGGGTGGCAACTCTGGAAAGGGAGTGTTTCCAACCGCCATGATTTTCTCCTTAAGGCAAAGACCGTTTCACAGACCGTCTCAAAAACGGGCGCCGTTAGCTTAGTTTTCCACAGCACTGCTTATACTTTTTACCCGAGCCGCAAAAACAGGGGTCGTTGCGGCCCACTTTCGGGCCTTCCCGGCGCACAGGGCGACCATCGACACTAGGCGCCTCCTGCTCGGTTTCGGACTGCTCCTGGGCCGGAGCGTCATGACGGCTAGCCGCTGTGGCGGTTTCCCGGGCCAGCGCCTCGCGGCGCTGTTGCTCAAGAGCATCAACTTCCTCAGGCTGACGAACCTGCACGTGGCTCAGAATGCGCGTCACATCAGCTTTAATGTGCTCTAACAGATGCTGGAAGAGTTCAAAGGATTCACGTTTGTACTCTTGCTTGGGGTTTTTCTGAGCATAGCCACGCAGGTGGATACCGCGACGCAGATGATCCATCGACTGCAGGTGCTCTTTCCAACGTGTGTCTAGCACTTGCAGCATGACCTGCTTCTCAAAGCGACGAATCAACTTCTCGCCAGCCGCCTCGATCTTGGCTGCATAGGCTTCGCGGTGCATCGTCTGCAGCCGTTCACGCAGCTGCTCTTCACTAAAGCGATCATCCTCGGCGGCCCATTTAACCACCGGCGCGTCAAGGTTGAACTCCGTCTTCAGGTGGGCTTCCAAGCCGGGCAGATCCCACTGTTCGGGCAGGCTTTGGGGCGGCACGTAGTCGCTGATAGCCGTCTCCATCACCTCTTCGCGGATACCAATGACAGCATCAGCCACGTCGTCCGCGGCCAGAATCTCATTGCGCTGGTCGTAGATCACCCGGCGCTGATCGTTGGCAACGTCATCGTACTCAAGCAGCTGTTTACGAATATCGAAGTTACGCCCTTCGACTTTCTTCTGGGCACGCTCAACGGCGTTCGAGACCATCTTATGCTCAATCGCTTCGCCATGCTCAAGACCCAATGCCTGCATCAAGCGTTTGACGCGGTCAGAGCCAAACAGGCGCATCAGGCTATCTTCAAGCGACAAGAAGAACCGTGTCGAGCCAGGGTCGCCCTGACGCCCAGCACGGCCACGCAGCTGGTTGTCGATACGCCGGGACTCGTGGCGCTCAGAACCCACCACATGCAGGCCGCCAGCGGCGAGAACGCCATCGTGACGCGCTTGCCACTCGACTTTTAACGCTTCAACCTGCTCTTGACTGGGGTTTTGCAGCTTGGCAACTTCGGCTTCCCAGTTACCGCCTAGAACGATATCGGTGCCACGACCGGCCATATTGGTAGCGATCGTAATCGCCCCTGGGCGGCCTGCCTGAGCAATAATTTCGGCTTCACTCTGGTGCTGTTTGGCATTCAGTACGCTGAACGTCAAGCCCGCCTCGCGCATCAGCTTGGCAAGGTACTCGGATGTCTCAATAGACGCTGTACCCACCAGCACCGGACGCCCGGCTTCGGTCTCGGTTTTGACATCCTTGATGATCGCTTCGTACTTCTCCTCAGCGCTCAAATACACCAGATCGTTGAGGTCTTTACGGGCCAATGGACGGTTGGTGGGAATAACCACCACGTCAAGACCGTAAATTTGCCGAAACTCAAAGGCTTCAGTATCCGCCGTACCGGTCATTCCGGCGAGTTTTTCATACAGGCGGAAGTAGTTCTGGAACGTCGTTGAGGCGAGCGTCTGGCTTTCGCGCTGCACCGTGACGCCCTCTTTGGCCTCAACGGCCTGGTGTAAGCCTTCCGACCAGCGGCGCCCTGGCATAGAGCGACCGGTGTGCTCGTCGACGATCACCACCTGACCTTCAGAGACGATGTAGTCGACATCACGATGATAGAGATAGCGGGCGCGCAGCGCCGAGTGCATATGCTGAAGCAAGTTAAGGTTTTGCGCGGCATACAGCGACTCTTCGTCGCCTAATAAGCCTTCAGCGCGCATCAACTCTTCAACTTTATTATGTCCCTGCTCAGTTAACTCTACCTGCTTCTGCTTCTCATCGACCAAGAAGTCACCGACGACCGTGGCCTCCTCATCTTCAATTTCTTCGCCTTTTTCAAGCTGCTGGGCAAGTTGATTAACGACTTTATAGAGGTCGGTATTCTCATCTACCGCGCCGGAAATAATCAGTGGCGTACGCGCTTCATCGATAAGAATCGAGTCAACTTCATCGACAATCGCATAATGCAGGCCGCGCTGGACTTTATCTTCTAACGAGAACGCCATGTTATCGCGCAGATAATCGAAGCCGAACTCGTTGTTGGTGCCATAGGTAATATCGCACTGGTACGCGTGACGCTTCTCTTCGCCCGACTGACCGGAGAAAATGACGCCAATAGACAAGCCTAGGAACTCATACAGCGGACGCATCCATTCGGCATCACGGCGGGCCAAGTAGTCGTTCACCGTGACCACGTGTACCCCTTTACCCGGCAACGCATTCAGGTACACCGCCAGTGTCGCCACCAGGGTTTTACCCTCACCGGTCTTCATTTCAGCGATGCGGCCACGGTGCAGGGTCATGCCCCCTACCATCTGCACATCGAAGTGACGCATACCCATAACACGCTTACTGGCTTCTCGCACGATCGCAAAGGCGGGCGCTAACAGCGAATCAAGCGACTCGCCGGCTTCTAAGCGCTGGCGCAGCTCGGCGGTTTTGCCTTGCAGCTCAGAATCGCTAATTGCCTCAAGCTCTGTTTCCAAGGCGTTAATCTGCGGCACATTCTTGTGCATGCGTTTGACATCGCGGTCGTTTTTAGAACCCACGACTTTACGTAATAAATTATTAAGCATGAAATATCCAAATATTCACGAGCGTCCCAGCGGACGTTGCCCTTTCAGTACATGCTGCTTATCTGTGCAGCATGCACAAAGTAGATGTATTAACGACAGGCTTGGCTGGAAGGCGGGCCGCGCTGGGTCAAGACATCCCGCGCGGCAACCAGCACAGCCATCGGGGCTAGCCAGTGACATAGACGCCGTACAGGGGCAAAGCGCTGAGGGCTTTTCGCCCAACGTTGCAGGGCACGCCGTCGTTTGGCGACCCAGTGGGACTGCGCACGCAAAATCGCCGGCACCCAGAAACAGATAGTAACGCTACGCTCGCCACCACGGAATGCATCTGTAGGGCTTAAACTGGCGGGTAAAAGGCAGCTCACTAACAGGCCGGCCAGCCACCAACGCGCTAAACCGTAACGGCGCTGGCGCCGCGGCAAAGCTGATTGAACATCAAGCGTAGGTGACATGCTGTAGACCGGCTCCTGAGCGTGGTAAAGTTAACTAATCAGCCATCGGCGAAGGTGGCCGACGTCATTAGTCGTGGTGGTGCCTAAAACAGCAGCACCCTGGGAATTAAGCGTATGAGTATAAAGGTTAAGCGTTCGCACGCCCAGCCCATCGCCCGCTTGCTATCGAAGTCGAGCGATATTAATCAATTAATGCGGCTGTCTCGTCTCATCGATCAGGCCCAACGACACCTGCGCGCCCATTTGCCCGAAGAGATGCGGGAGCATATTTTTGTGGGGGGCTTTAGCGAAGGTCGTTTAACCCTGATTAGCGGCCAGGCGAGCTGGCTGACGTGGTTACGCTTTGAACAACGACGCCTATTAGAACTGCTCCATCAACTGCCCGGCTTTGAAGGGGTCAGCGGCTTTACCTTTAAGGTACGCCCTGTGCGTCCTCTTGTGGCACCCAAGCGTAACACGCGCAGTCTGTCGGCCGACGCAGGCAAAACCCTTTCCGAGTGCGCTGAGGACACCGCCGATCCAGCGCTAAAACGTGCCTTGGAACGGCTTGCATCTCATGCTCGGCCGACCAAGTAACATGGCTTACCAGCCAAATCGCCCTGCTCTTAAATGCATAAAGCACCGCCTAAGCGATGCTTTATAAACCAAAAAAGTAATAAAAAACGCTAATATTAAAAAGCGAAGCTAGCTAAATCACGCCATTGCAGGTGCGGCATAAGAGATCGGCGCAACCGCTTTTTCCTCTTCAAAGGTGACAATCTCATAGGCATCGGGCTGCGCCATCAATTCGCGGCAGAGCTGATTATTGAGAGCGTGCCCCGACTTTACCCCACGGAACTCGCCGATCAAGCTATAACCCAGCTGGTACAAGTCACCGATAGCATCCAATACTTTGTGCTTAACAAACTCATCTTCGTAACGCAGCCCGCCTTCATTAACGATGCGGTAATCATCCACCACAATGGCGTTATCTAAACTTCCGCCGAGCGCCAGATTATTAGAGCGCAAAAACTCTAAGTCGCGCATAAATCCGAAAGTACGTGCACGGGAAACTTCTTTAACGAAGGACGTAGTCGAGAAATCGATCAACGCGGTCTGCTTCTGCTGCTCAAAAACAGGATGATCAAAGTCAATTGCAAAGGAGACCTTGAACCCTTGATGGGGTAAGAAAACCGCTTCTTTATCGCCATCGGTCACCGCTACGCGGTGCTTGATACGAATAAATTTCTTTGCCGCATCCTGCTCCAAAATACCCGCCGACTGAATCAAAAACACAAATGGGCTCGCGCTACCATCCATAATAGGCACTTCAGGTTCGCTGACGTCCACATAGGCGTTATCGATACCCAGCCCAGCAAAGGCAGACATCAGATGCTCAACGGTGGCTACTTTAACCCCGTTTAAAACAAGAGCCGTGCATAGTTTGGTGTCTTCAACCAATTCTGCCCGGGCAGGAACGTGCACAACGGGATCCAAATCGGTTCTGACAAACACAATCCCAGTATTGGCCGGCGCCGGACGCAGAGCTAGGTGGACTTTTTTGCCAGAATGCAGGCCCACTCCTGTGGCGCGAATGACGTTTTGTAGGGTGCGTTGTCTGATCATGGATAGTAGCCGAGCTCTAATGACGGTAATAACCGCAGGGGAAAAGTTATCAAACAGTGTTCACTTTAACAGCAAACGAGCGTTTTAGCCAATAAAACGCTCGCTCGTTGTTGCAATGAGCCTGGTATCGAGAATCAATCCGCCTGGCGGCGTAGAAACGCGGGTATGTCCAGATAGTCATCCGCTTCGGAAGCGCGGCGCTTTTCAGGACGCGGTTTTGCAGTCGCTTCGGGTGCTTCAGCGCGAGCAGTTGCCTGCTGACGCATCACCGTAGGCTGCTGCAATTTGCGGTAATCGGATGACTCCGCAGCTGACCGGCGGGCAGGCTCACGCGCGGCCGCCTTTGGTTTTTGCCCATCCAAGCCAGCAGCGACAACGGTGACACGTAGCTCGTCGGACATTTCCATATCAATGGAGGTGCCGACGACGATGGTGGCATCCGGAGACGCAAACTCCTGAACGGTAGCGCCCACATCGTTGAACTCGCCGATCGATAAATCGGGGCCCGCAGTGATGTTGACCAAGATACCGCGCGCGCCGTGAAGATCGATATCTTCCAGCAGCGGGCTGCGGATCGCTTTCTCGGCGGCTTCGCGAGCACGATTTTCGCCCGTGGCACCACCGGTACCCATCATCGCCATGCCCATTTCAGACATAACGGTGCGCACATCAGCAAAGTCGACGTTGATGATACCCGGGCTGGTGATCAGCTCTGCGATACCCTGAACAGCGCCCAGCAGCACATCGTTCGCTGCACTGAAGGCCGTCAGTAACGTGGCATTCTTGCCCAGCACGGAAAGCAGTTTTTCATTGGGGATAGTGATCAACGAATCAACGTGCTCGGAGAGCTCTTTCATACCCTCTTCAGCAGCGCGCATACGCTTTGGCCCTTCAAAGGGGAAGGGGCGCGTCACTACCGCAACGGTGAGGATCCCCAGTTCTTTGGCGACCTGTGCAACAACTGGAGCGCCTCCGGTCCCCGTACCACCGCCCATACCGGCAGTGATGAAGACCATATCAGCACCGACCAGCAATTCCGCAATGCGTTCGCGGTCTTCCATTGCCGCCTGACGACCCACGTCGGGATTGGCACCTGCGCCTAATCCCTTAGTGATTTCGCTACCCAATTGCAATACCGTCTTCGCTGCACAGCGTTTCAGCGCCTGGGCGTCCGTGTTGGCGCAGATAAACTCAACGCCTTCAATATTGCTTTCGACCATGTGGTTAACAGCGTTGCCGCCACCGCCGCCAACGCCAACCACTTTGATGACCGCACTGCTCGAGGGTGCGTTATCTACCAATTCGAACATAAGCCCCGTCTCCTGAACCGCGCTTGCGGCCCTGTCAGAAATTTCCTTTGAACCAGCCTTTAATTCTTGCCAGCGCCGAATGGTCTTCCTTGATATCACGCCGGGCAAGCTCGTTGCGTCCCTTATGGGCTGCAACCACTCCCCCGTGGCTTCTTAGACCTTGCCCATGACGCGTTTCCTGCAAGGCATAATGCAGCAGACCAACGCCCGTCGCATAAATGGGGTTACAAACGACGTCCGCCAAACCTCTCACATTCTGCGGACATGCGATACGAACGGGCATATGGAAAATCTCTTCTGCCAATTCGCTAACCCCTTCCATACGCGAGGTACCGCCGGTGAGCACTATCCCAGCAGCCACCATGTCTTCATAGCCACTACGGCGCAATTCGTCTCTCACTAGCGTAAATAGCTCTTCGTAGCGAGGCTCTACCACTTCAGCGAGCGCTTGACGCGATAGATCACGCGCTGGACGATCACCTACGCTAGGTACTTTAATCATTTCATCGCTGGCGGCTAAATGGGTTAGCGCGCAAGCGTATTTAACTTTGATCTCTTCAGCGTGCTGCGTGGGTGTTCGCAACGCCATGGCGATATCGTTAGTGACTTGATCCCCGGCAATAGGAATCACCGCCGTATGGCGTATGGCGCCTTCGCTGAAAATAGCCATATCAGTGGTTCCGCCACCAATATCGACCATACAGACGCCCAGTTCACGCTCATCTTCAGTCAGCACGGCCATACTTGAGGCGAGCTGCTCTAAGATAATAGCATCAACTTCAAGACCGCAGCGGCGCACACACTTCTCAATATTTTGCACCGCGTTTAATGCAGCTGTCACTAAGTGAACCTGCGCTTCCAAGCGCACACCGGACATGCCAAGCGGCTCACGAATGCCACCCTGGGCATCAATCGAGAATTCTTGAGGCAGCACATGCAGCACTCGCTGGCCTTCTGAAATAGCGCGCGCCCTTGCGGAGTCAATCACCCTTTCAATATCGGAGGGCGTTACCTCACGCTCTTTTATGGCTACAACGCCGTCCGAGTTCATTGAACTAATGTGGCTGCCTGCCACGCCAACGTATACCGAGTGAATATCACAACCGGCCATTAATTCTGCTTCTTCAACGGCGCGCTGAATAGACTGTACCGTTGATTCAATATTGATTACCACGCCACGCTTCATACCACGCGAAGGATGCGAACCAATACCTGCAATTTCAATTCCGCCATCATCGGTAGGTTGACCGACTATCGCGACGACCTTGGACGTTCCAATGTCCAGCCCGACCACCATATTGGATGCGTTGGGTGAGCCTGCCATGAGTCGGGAAATCTCCTTGCGTCATTGTTAAAAGTAAATATAAATAGGGCTGCGCTTAAACCAACGCTTAACATTGAAAGCGTGCTACCCAAAATACTCAGTGCTGTTTTTCAGACAATCGCTAACTGCCAATAGTCGAAATTAAAAACTATTTAACCCGCACCCAGCCCATAGTATAGAAACAATAGTCGCAATACGACTAGTACATACCCACAATAATAGGCTTGGGAAGCAATTTAAAGCCGATTATTGGCCTTTTCAACGATGGCAACCACTCACTTTTACACCTTATTTGCATAAAGTAATAGGAGTGTTACTCATCTTGCACAGCAAATTCACTTTCTCCATGCCACGCAACGGCAACACCATTAGGGTAGCGCAGATCAATATAGCGAATCTGATCCCCAAGAGACGACAACTCCCGTTGCCATGAAGCCGACAACCTTGCCAAGCGTACTTCATGCTGACGCCGGCCTAACATCACCCAAGCACCATCGTTTAATTGCAGCCGCCAGGCACCACGCGGCTCTAAACGAAGTTGAGTAAGGCTCAACGATAACTGTTCAAAGTGAAGTTTTAACCGATGGTAATAGTCCAACACTTCTTCACTGCTGCCAGCAGGGCCAGCGAGATCGGGCAAGCCGGCGGGTGGTGATAATGGCGCAAAAGCGAATGGCTCGCCTTCAGGGTTCAGCAAGAAGTCATCATTCCAGCGTGCGACAGGCTGCTGCTCAACCAGCTCAAACACCAGCGCATTCGGCCACTCACGGGAAATGCGCACTTCATTCAACCAGCCCACCTGTAGAGCACGGTCGCGCAATTCACCCAAATCTGCTGACAGCCAAGTAGCATCGACGACCAGTGGCGCCAACTGAGTACGCAGGTAGTCGGCGCTTACGTACTCCCATTCACCGCGAATAGATACCCGCTCAATCGGACGATCTAGCCACAGCCAAAGCGCCCGTCCGCCAGCGCCCATAAGTAGCGCCAGCAGTAGAATTCCCAACCAAGCGTTACGCCTTTTCATAAGGCACTTTTAAAAAGGCGCTTTTAAATAAGTTGTTACTCATGCTGTAAACTGCTCGCCTGCGGTGTTGAGTATTTGCAGCACTAGATCATCAAAGCCAATGCCCGCATGAGCCGCCGCTTGAGGAACCAAACTATGATCGGTCATACCAGGCACCGTGTTGACCTCCAGTAGCCAAAAACGCCCTTCACTATCACGCATGACATCAACCCGACCCCACCCTGCGCCACCAATAGCGGCAAACGCCTGCTGGCAGAGCAATGCAAGCTCAGCCTCATGCTGTGCCGACAAGCCACAGGGCAAATGGTACTGGGTAGTATTAGCGATATATTTGGCTTCGTAGTCGTAGAAACCGCCAGGCACTTCAACACGAATCGCCGGTAACACCCGATCACCTAGCAGCGCAACGGTATACTCTTCACCCACCACAAAACGCTCCGCCATCACGCGGGCGTCGAACTGGGCGGCCTCATGATAGGCCGCCTCAAGCGCGGCCTGATTTTTAACGATGCTAATACCCAGCGTCGAGCCCTCATGCACAGGCTTCACAATCAACGGCAAGCCAAGTTGCTCGACCACCGTTGACCACTCCGACGTTGCCTCTAACATAATACTTTCAGGGGTGGGTAGCCCAACCGCACTCCACACCTGCTTGGTGCGCTGCTTATCCATGCCCAGGGCCGAAGCAAGCACCCCACTGCCGGTATAGCGAATGTCGAGCAGCTCTAGCGCCCCCTGTAGCGTGCCGTCCTCCCCACCGCGGCCATGCAGAGCCACAAACACCAGGGAGGGAGCAAGTTGCTCCAACCCTACTAGGCCTTTGTCACGGGGATCATAGCCGCAGGCATTGACACCTTTGCGTTGTAGCGCCTCAAGCACCGCCGCACCGCTTTTCAGCGATACCTCGCGTTCAGCGGAGGTGCCACCGTAAACGACAACGACTTTTTCAAGAGACTGGGGGGTTGCTATGTCAACACTCACAGATCCACCTCGCTCATCGCTAACTGTGCCTGGGCCAAGCGAAGGGAAATCCCCCCCACATCACCAGCACCCTGGGTTATTAAAATATCACCTGGGCGCAATACGTTGGTTAACAGCGCAGGTAGTTCGTGTTTATGTTCGACAAATAGTGGGTCGACGTCACCACGTTGACGAATAGAACCCGCCAAGGTTCTTCCTTCGGCACCAGGAATAACCGCTTCACCGGCACTGTATACATCGAGCAGCACCAGCGTATCGACTTGAGAAAGCACCCTGACAAAATCTTCGTATAAGTCGCGGGTACGGCTGTAACGATGGGGCTGATAAAGCATAACCAGGCGACGATCCGGCCATCCGGCGCGAATCGCCTGAATGACCATGTCAACTTCACGGGGATGGTGGCCATAATCATCCACCAGCATGATGTCATCCCCCCCTTGAGGTGCCGGGAAATGACCATGCACCTGGAAACGTCGACCAACCCCAGCAAAACCTGCCAGACCGCTTAGAATAGCGCTATCACTCACGCCCGAATCGGTAGCCACTACAATCGCCGCCATGGCGTTTAAAGCATTGTGGCGACCCGGCATGGCCAAGCGGACATCTAACGGCGCAGCGCCACCAGGGCGTAGCGCAGTGAACGACACTTCACCACCACGCTGGGCAAAATCAACAATCCGGTAATCGGCATCGCTATCAAACCCATAGGTCACGAACTGCCGCTTCACCTGCTCACAAAGCACGCGCACATGGGGGTCATCGATACATAGCACAGCCAAGCCATAAAACGGCAAGTTGTGTAGAAATTCGATAAAGGTGCTTTTTAACCGCTCAAAGTCGCCCCCATAGGTTGCCATATGGTCAGCATCGATATTGGTGACAATCGATACCATCGGCTGTAAGTGCAAAAAGGAGGCGTCCGACTCATCGGCTTCGGCAACCAAGTAATCGCCCTCGCCTAAGCGTGCATTAGCACCGGCACTGGTTAATTTCCCGCCAATCACAAAAGTGGGATCAAGCCCTCCTTCGGCCAGCAGGGTTGCCGTTAAGCTGGTCGTGGTGGTTTTGCCATGGGTGCCGGCTACGGCGATGCCGTGACGAAAACGCATTAGCTCAGCGAGCATTTCAGCCCGACGTACCACCGGTACACGATGCTCATGGGCCCAGCGTATCTCTGGATTGGTTTCATCAATGGCACTGGACACCACCACCACATCAGCGCCTTCCACATTGGCTTCCGCATGACCGATCGCCACATTGACCCCACATTGACGTAATCGCTCCACCACCGAGGAGGTTTTCACATCACTGCCGCTAACGGTGTAGCCCTGATTGGCCAGCACCTCCGCAATACCGCACATCCCTGCGCCACCAATGCCGACAAAATGGAGTCGCCGAATTCGGCGCATGCCGGGGCCAGCGGCAGAACGTGAGGGTGTCATGGTTTTGTCTGAATCGATCACGCAGAGTCTCCTAACGGCACCATCGCCAAACACCCTTCAGCCAAGCGCTTCGTGGCGTCTAAATGGGCGGCCTGGCGCGCATTCGCCGCCATCGCAGCCAGGGTGTTCGGGACGAGCAATTGATTTAAAAATTCACTTAACCGCTCAACGGTGAGCTCAGACTGAACCACACACTTTGCCGCTCCCGCTTTGACTAGCACCTGGGCGTTGATCCGCTGATGGTCATCAACTGCAAAGGGGAAAGGCACTAGCAGCGCAGGCTTGGCCGCAGCTGCCAACTCCGCGACAGTCAGGGCACCTGAGCGACACACCACTAAGTCGGCCCACTCGTAGGCAGCGGCCATATCGTCAATAAAAGGGCAAACCTCGGCACTCACGCCGTGCTGCTGATAATTTTCAGCAGTGGTTTTTTCACGGTCTTTACCCGCCTGATGGCGCACCTGGGGTCGCCGATCAATGGGCAGAGCTGCCAACGCAGGGGCCAAGCGCTCGTTAAGGGCGACAGCGCCGAGCGAGCCTCCAACCACCAGCAAACGCAGAGGCCTTGCAGAGAGGCTCTCCGCATCTCTTGGCATGTTCCCTAAAGCAGCGATATCGTCACGCACTGGGTTGCCAATGACGTCGGCACGCGCCCCAAAAGCCTCGGGGAAAGCGGCATAGGTACGCTTGGCAAGCCGCGACAGCACGCGATTGGTCAGGCCAGCCACGGCGTTCTGCTCATGGATTACTAAAGGAACGCGCGTCAGCCAAGCGGCTAACCCGCCAGGACCACTGGCAAAGCCACCCAAGCCGACCACCACATGAGGCTTGAAATCGCGAATAACCGCACGCGCCTGCAGTACCGCACGGCTAAGGTTTAGCGGTGCTTTTAGCCAGCCCGTCAAGCCATTGCCGCGCAGCCCGCTAACCGCAATTGTATGTAATTTAATCCCCGCTTCAGGCACCAAGCGGTTTTCAATTCCTCTAGGGCTACCCAACCACTCAACGTCGACCTGGTGTTCCTGCAAAGCGTTGGCGAGTGACAAGGCTGGGAACACGTGGCCGCCGGTGCCCCCCGCCATAATCAGTACTCGTCGGCTAACGTTAGTCGTCACATCAAACTCCTGATAACACCAAGCGGCATAGCGTTACGATAAACGCGGTTCATGGCGGGATTTATACGGTGTGGAAGCGCGCCGAGGCCGATGACGTGTTTCAGCATCCGTGCGCAGCAGTAGCCCTACCATTATGCCTGTCACTAGCAGGCTAGAGCCGCCATAGCTCATTAGCGGCAGCGTTAACCCTTTAGTCGGCAACAGCCCGGAACTTACCGCCATGTTAATAAACGCCTGGGCGGCTACGACAAAGCCGATACCATAGCTTACATAAGCGCCAAATAGATGCCCTGCCAGCTCAGCTTTGCGCCCTATCCACATAGCGCGGGCAATCAATAGAGTGAACAACAGCACGACGATAATCGCGCCGATCATGCCCAGCTCTTCAGCAATCACCGCAAATATAAAGTCGGTATGCGCCTCGGGCAGATAGTGTAATTTTTGCACACTGTTACCCAGGCCGGTGCCCGTTACATGGCCCCGACCGAAGGCGATTAATGCTTGGGTTAACTGGTAGCCGGTCGCAAACTGATCGGCCCAGGGGTCTAAAAAACTGGTCCACCGGGCCAGCCGATAGGGTTCGATCAACACCATGACAACCGCCCCGGAGCCGAGCAGCAGTCCGCTTCCAACCAGCAGCACCAGCGAGGCACCGCACATCATCAGCATGCCAATCACGCAGACGGTAAAGACCACCATCCCGCCGAAATCAGGTGCTAAAAATAGCAGCCCAACCGGTACGGCCAGCACAGCCAGAGGGCGCCACATGCTGAACGCTCGGCGACGCAGATCGTAGGTAAAACGCGACATAAACGCCGCCATATAGAAAATTAGCCCGACTTTGGCAAATTCAGAGACCTGTAAACTTGGCAAGGGCCCCGGCAACGCTATCCAGCGCTTACTACCATTGATCTCCTGACCAATAATCAGCACCAAAACCAATAGAAAAATAGTGGCGAGCAGAATCAGCGCTGCGTTTTGGCGCCACACTTCAAGCGGCACGCAGAGCATAAATACGCAGGCCAGGATGGCCAGCACCAGGAAAACGCCGTGCTGACGTGAGTAGTGATAGGTATCTTCCAGCAAGCCAATCGACGCTGAGCTAACCATGACCCAGCCCAACCCCGCCAAGGCAACCGCTGCTACGATGAGCCATACATCGCAGGGGAGATCACGAGTGGTAAGCACCGTGCGTAGACGCTGAAGTCGACTCATGGCGCCCCCCCCGTGGAAGGCAGTGCCCGTTGCTGCACCCAGCGGCGGAATACATCGCCGCGCTGCTGATAGTTAACAAACTGATCCAGACTCGCGCAAGCGGGCGATAGCAACACGCAGTCGCCCGGCTGGGCAAGCTCAAAGGCTGCCTCCATCGCCTGGGTTAAATTCTCCACCTGCTGAATGCTGACGTATTCAATCAAGGCGTCAGCTAGCCGCGGGGCATCTAAACCAAATAGCAGTACGTGCCGCGCGCACTTCGACAGCGGCTCAGCTAAAGGGGAAAAATCAGCCCCCTTACCTACCCCACCCGCCAACAGAATCAAACGACCTTCCAGCGTAGCGCCAATGCCATTAATGGCCGCCAAGGTAGCACCCACATTGGTACCCTTGGTGTCATTGACCCAGGTAACGCCATTAATCTGCGCAATGACTTCACTACGGTGTTCTAAACCTTTAAATTCCCGTAGCGCGCTGCACATGGGCTCAGCCGCAAAGCCCAGCGCCTGCCCCATGGCCAGTGCCGCCAAAGCATTGAGGTAATTGTGCTGGCCGGCCATTTTTAACTCATCAATAGCCAACCAAGGGGTGGAGCCCTGCATTAACGTCAATTTGCTCTGGTGATACGCCAGCCCCCACTCGTTCCCCTTTGGGGCTGTTTGCGTAAAGTAAGTCACTTGGTCAACGGGATATTCAGGCCACGTGTTAGTATCATCGGCATTCGCCACGGCCTGCTCGGCACCCATAAAAATACGCTGTTTCGCAGCGCGATAACCGTGCATATCACCATGACGATCCAGGTGGTCTTCGGACAAGTTCAGAAAGGCAGCACAGCTGGCGCCCAGGTAGGGCGTCATTTCAAGCTGAAAGCTTGAAAGCTCTAAGATATACAGCGCGGCATCGGGATGGCTGGCCAACAGATCCAACGCGGGGGTACCAAGATTCCCTCCCACCGCTGCATTAATACCAGCAGCAGCGGCCATCTCTCCTAGCAACGAAGTGACCGTAGACTTGGCGTTGGATCCGGTGATAGCAGCAATGGGGGCGTTAGCAGCACGTACAAACAGAGCAATTTCGCCCACTACCATCGGGTCGCCTGTACGCGGGTTTTGCTGATCCGCAAGCTCTTTCAAGCCCGGCATTCTCGGATCAAGCCCAGGGCTAATCACCACCTCTTCAACATCACGCAGATCCAGCGACGATAACGGGCCGCAGTGAATGTCGACCCCCGGGTGAGCGGCTTTAAAGTCATCCAATCCCGGAGGTTCGGCACGCGTATCCGCTACCATGTAGGGCACTTTTAAGCGGCTTAAATGGCGGCATATCGCTCGACCCGACAGGCCTAGCCCAACAACTAGCGTTAAACCTTTAGCAACTCGAACCATCACCGGCCCCCTCTCGCCTAGTGCTCTCAACCCGTCATTCCACTCTTGGCCATTTGCATTAACGAAATTTCATTAACGAACCTTGAGCGTTGCGAGGCCGAGCAGCACCAGTACCACGGTAATGATCCAAAAACGCACGATTACCCGCGGCTCAGGCCAACCTTTCAATTCATAGTGGTGATGCAATGGCGCCATGCGGAAGATGCGTCGCCCGGTGAGCTTATAGGATCCCACCTGAAGAATGACCGACACCGTCTCCATGACAAAAATACCGCCCATAATAAACAGCACGATCTCCTGACGCACGATCACTGCCACCACGCCTAACGCAGCTCCTAATGCCAAAGCGCCTACGTCACCCATAAAGACCTGGGCGGGGTAAGTGTTGAACCATAAAAAGCCGAGCCCGGCACCAGCAATGGTGGCACAAAAAACCGCCAGCTCGCCGGTGCCCGCAATAAACGGAATATGCAGGTAGTCAGCAAACAGAGTATTACCGCTGGCATAAGCAAACACTGATAAGCCCATGGCCACCAGTACCGTAGGCATAATCGCCAAGCCATCGAGACCATCGGTTAAATTAACCGCATTGGAGCTGCCCACAATCACGAAGTAGGTAAGCACGATGTAGAACAGGCCCAGCGGCAGCGCAACCTCTTTAAACATTGGCACTAACAAGCTGGTTTCTACCGGCGTTGAGGCGGTCAAATAGAGCAGCACTGCCGCCCCAAGCCCCACCACCGACTGCCAGAAATACTTCCAGCGGGCGGGTAGGCCACGGGGGTTTTTTTCCACTACTTTGCGGTAATCATCGACCCAGCCGATGGCACCAAAGCCCAGCGTGACACCTAACACCACCCAAATATAGAGATTGGTTAAGTCACCCCATAACAAGGTACTCATGGCGATGGCCAACAAAATCATTGCCCCACCCATGGTCGGGGTGCCCGCCTTGGAAAGATGGGACTGTGGGCCATCGTCACGCACGGATTGACCAATTTGCCCTTCTACCAGCTTGCGGATCATCCATGGCCCTAGCCACAAGCAGAGCATTAACGAAGTGAGAGCGCCTAAAATCACGCGCAGGGTTAAATAATTGACTACCTGAAAATCAGATTGGTACTGCGACAGAAAATTCGCCAAGTGAAGTAACATGAACGGCGTTTACCTTATTTATCCGAACGCAGTGCATTAATGACATGTTCCATGCCCGCACTGCGCGATCCTTTCACCAGTAAAGTGGTGTCCGGCGGCAAAGTATTAGTGACATGGCGCGTTAGCGCCTCGTGATCGTTAAAATGCAGCCCACGACCAAAGGCCTCACTGGCAGCGCGTGCGGCGTCGCCCAGTGTCAACAGCTCATCAATGCCAAGCTCAGCGGCGTAGCGTCCAATATCCGCGTGCAGCGCTGCCGCCTCGTCCCCTAGCTCGCCCATCGCCCCTAATGCACACCAGCGTGGGGTTGGGAAACTGGCCAGGGTATCCAGGGCCGCTTTGACCGCCCCCGGGTTGGCATTGTATGTGTCATCCAGCAGCTTGGCACCCCGCAAACCGGACACCACGGTTAGCCTACCCGCTAGCGCTTGCAGCGACTCCAAGCGCTCAATGATCTGCTCTGGAGGCACGCCTAGCGCTAATGCCGCAGCGGCGGCAGCTAAGGCATTGCTGACATTGTGCTTACCGAGTAGCGGCAAACGCACTTGGCCCAGCGCCTGACCATGCTGCAGTAGCGTGAAAGCATACCGCCCTTGAGGATCACAGGAAAGTTCTGAGGCGCTGACATCTGCCTGAGGGTGAAAGCCAAAGCTAACCACTCGCCTTGGGGCCGCACGCGACGCCCAAAAGGCGTAATAGTGATCATCGCGGTTCAATATGGCCGACCCCTGTTCGCTTAGCCCGGCGAGCAGTTCACTTTTCGCCTGGGCGATCTGCCCCATGCCGCCAAATTCGCCCACATGGGCGCCGGTGACATTGGTGATAATCGCAATATCGGGCTGTGCCAGCGCTGCCGTCCAGGCAATTTCACCTAGATGATTAGCACCTAGCTCTACCACCGCAGCTTTATGCTGTTGGCGCAATCGCAATAAGGTCAGCGGCGCGCCGAAATCGTTGTTTAGATTGCCTTCGGTCGCTAACACCTCGCCCAAGGGCGTCAGCAGTGCCGCACACATCTCTTTAACCGTGGTTTTACCGCTATTACCGGTTACCGCTACCAAGGGGCCGTGCCATGCGCACCGATGAGCACCGGCTAACAGTCCCAGGGCTAAGCGAGTATCGGGGCACACCAATTGGGGTAAATCACTGGCAACAGGCGCCTCGACCAACGCCGCCGCTGCGCCAAGCGCGTGGGCTCGCTCGACAAAATCGTGACCGTCAAAACTGACGCCTTTTAAGGCAACAAACAGGCAGCCAGGCTCAATTTTGCGGCTATCGGTAACAACCGAATGAATGGTTAACTGAGCGCTGTCTGAGGGCGCTTCGATACACAGCGCCGCAGCCACTTGACTAAGAGCCCAGTGCATTACTGCGATCTCCGCTGGACAAAGGCGCGCTGAATCTCTTCGCTATCGGTATAAGGATGGCGCACCCCTTGTATCTCCTGATACGCCTCGTGCCCTTTTCCTGCGATCAGTACCACATCCTTAGCACTAGCTTGTTGAATAGCGGCTGCCACGGCCTCGCGGCGATCAGCGACTTCAATCGGTTGCGCAGCCGCTGAGAATCCGCTCATGATCTGCTCACGGATTTGCGTGGCAGATTCATTTCGCGGGTTATCGTCGGTGACCACGACGTGATCCGCCAACTGCTCGGCGGCCCTGGCCATTTCAGCACGTTTACCCGTATCGCGCTCACCGCCACAACCAAAGACGCACCATAGTTCACCCGCATCGCCCAAGTGAGCACGGAGCGCTTGTAGGGCACTTTTCAAGGCATCCGGTGTGTGGGCGTAATCCACCACAACGCTTGGGGCGCCAATATCACCATACAGCTCCATACGCCCGGGCACAGGCGTAAGCGACGTCGCTGCATCAAACAGCGCATCGAGGGATTCGCCTAATCCGTACAGCACGGCCATCGCCAGCAGGACGTTATCTAAATTAAAGCGTCCCATTAACGATAAGCGCAGCATTTTCTCGCCGTCGGGGGTCGCAATCATTGCCTGCTGCCCCTGCTCAAACGCCTGCCAGTCAAGCACACGAAACGTAACGGCCTCATCTTGCCCGGTAGCTAGCACACGTACGCGGCTACTAATACCAGCCAGCATTAAGCGCGCCAAGGGGTCATCCCCATTCACTACCGCCAAAGTTAGCTCAGAGCGGCGAAACAGCTTGGCTTTCGAGGCCGCGTAGGCGGCCATGCTGCCGTGGTAATCCAAATGGTCGCGGGTAAGATTGGTAAACACACTCACGCTAACGTTGACCGCGTCCAATCTGTATTGATCCAGAGCGTGGGAAGAGGCTTCGAGGGCAACGCGCTTCACCCCCTGTTGGGCCAACTCACCCAGCGTCGCCTGCAGCGCCAAGGGGCCAGGCGTGGTTAAGCCACTATCGCTCAATTCTCCTGGGCGCCCCACGCCTAAGGTGCCGACAAGGCCCGCCGGGGTTCCCAACGCCTCGCTGAGGGCAGCAATATAGTGAGTGACAGAACTTTTGCCATTGGTGCCGGTCACCGCAATGACTTCCAGGTCGCTGGGCACTTTATACAGTGCCCGCCCTAGCTCGCCTAATCGGGATGACAAATGAGGCAGCTTCAGCACCCGCCCCTCAAGCTGCACATCGCCGTGAGTCCCCTGCGCTAAAACAAGCGAAGCCCCAGCCTCAAGGGCTTGCTCGATGAAATCACGCCCGTCACGCTGGCTGCCAGGCACGGCCACAAAAATGTCGCCCTTGGCGAGCTTGCGCGAGTTCATTTCCATGCGCACCTGATCCGGCAGCTTGGGCAGGTCAGTGGGCAGCGGTGACTTGGGCCATACTTTCGCGAGCGACGTTAATACTTCGCCTGGACTCAGCGTCATGCCATCTCCTTAAAAAAACTACTCCGCCTCATGATCCGGCGGAACGTCCAGCAAGCGTAAAGCATTCCCCGTCACACTGGAAAAAACCGGAGCGGCAACAGCGCCGCCGTAAAATTCGCCTGCTTTGGGGTGATCAATCATTACCACTGTGACAATACGTGGGTCAGAAATAGGTGCAATACCGGCAAAGACGCTGCGGTATGCATCGGTGGTGTAGCCCTGCTGGCCTATTTTACGCACCGTGCCTGTTTTCCCTCCGACGCGATAGCCCTCGACGCGAGCTCGCCGCCCGCCAGTATAGGCCGCAACGGAAGTTTCCAGTATCCGCAATAGGTCATTGGCAACCGAGGGCTCTATCGCAGGAACGCCTTGGGGTGGTTCAGAAAGGCGTAGCAGTGAGGGTGTTAAACGCACGCCATCATTGGCTAGCGCCGTGTAGGCACTCGCCAGTTGCACCGCTGACACAGACAAGCCGTAACCGTAGGAGAGCGTCGCCCGCTCGCTGCGCGACCAGCGCACCGGTGCTGGTAAGCTACCAGTAGATTCGCCAGGAAAACCGGTTCCTGGTGCCTGCCCCAGCCCTAACTGATTATACTTTTCCCAAATCGCCGTATCGCTCAACCGCAGCGCTAGTCGAGACATCCCCACATTCGAAGAATGTTCCAGAATGCCAGCTAAATCCAGCTCGCCATAATTACGGAAATCGCGAATGGTGAACTGATCCAACCGCATCCAACCGGGGGACGTATCAACCACAGCGTTGCGATCTACCACGCCACTCTCTAACACCGCAGCCATAGCTAGCGGTTTCATCACCGAACCGGGTTCAAATACATCAACCAACGCCTGGTTACGTAAACCACGCGGATCAAGCCCTGCTCGATTGTTAGGGTTGTAGGAGGGCAAATTAGCCATAGCCAACACCTCTCCCGTGCGGGCATCCATCATCACCAGCACGCCGCCATCAGCCTCATTCTCAGCCACCGCTGCGCGCAGTTCCCGATAAGCCATATATTGAATGCGCTGATCAATAGAGAGGGTCAGTTCACCACCCGGCTGGGCTTCGTCAATAACCCCCAGCTCGCGAACCAGGCGCCCGCGGCGATCCTTAATGACCCGCCGCTGACCTGGCCGCCCCGCTAGGTAATGCTGATAAGATAGCTCCAAGCCTTCCTGACCAACATCGTCAACGTTGGTTACCCCCAGCAGTTGGGCGGCCACCTCACCAGCGGGGTAATAACGCTTATATTCGCGCTGCGGATACACGCCAGGCGTACGCAGATTAAGAATCTGCTGGGCCGCCGCGGGCGTCATCTGGCGACGCAAATACATGAACTCATGCTCGCTAAAGCGCGCTACCCGAGCCTCGAAGTCACCCAGCGACATGCCTAGCGCCTGGGCCAGCATTACCCGTTGTATAGCATCTTCAGGAAGTTCTTGTGGATTGGCCCAAAGAGTCACCACCGGCGTGGAAATCGCCAATGGTTCACCATTGCGGTCTGTAATCATGCCGCGGTGGGCAGGGATTGTTTCGTGGCGAAGAGTACGTGCGTCACCCTGACTTTGTAGAAAAGGGCGGTCAATAACCTGCAGCAAGGTAATCCGACCAATCAAAATAACCGATGCCAAGCCAATCGCCAGCAGAATAAACATGAACCGCCCGCCGCCGAGCGGAGGGGCAATCGGCGCCTGACGCGAGGTGCCACCTCGACGTTCGCTTCTCATGGTCGAATCACCTCAACATCATGGACATCGGGGATCCGCATACCCAAGCGCTCGGTGGCAATTTGTTCAATACGTGCAGGCGTTGACCATGCACCCTCTTCGAGTAGCAGTTGCCCCCACTCCGTTTGCAGCTGGTTCTCTTCTTGCTCCAACTGCTGCAACTGAGCAAATTGAACCCGCGTCATATGAGTAGTGACGACCACACCCAGCCCAGAGGCTATGCAGAGTAAAAAGAGTAGCGTAATAGCTACCGGCCAGGCGCGCAGACGCAGCTTGAAAGGCCATTCGGTGCGTAGCGTGGTTGCCCACTGCTCAATCCGATCCATGCTCATGACGACATTTACATCCGTTTGCGTGCAGCCCGCATGACGGCACTACGTGCGCGGGGATTGGCATCCACTTCCTCCTCGCTCGGCCGCACACCTTTGCCGAGCGCTTCAAGACGCCGATTCAATTGATCGTCGCGAATCGGCACCCCTCGCGGCAAGTCGGTATCGCCGCGGACATGGTGGCGAATAAAGCGTTTCACGCGACGATCTTCCAACGAGTGAAAGCTGATAACCACTAAGTGGCCACCGGGCGCCAGCGCCTCTAGCGCGGCGTCTAATGCGCTGTCTAACTGCTCAAGCTCGCCGTTGACGAAAATACGCAGCCCTTGAAACGCTTTCGTGGCAGGGTGGCGCCCTTTTTCCCAGGCGGGGTGGGCTACTTTCAACACCTCGGCCAGATCCACCGTATGGGTAAACGGCTTCTCAACCCGACGAGTGACCACGGCGCGGGCCAAACGCTTGGCATAGCGCTCTTCGCCATAGGTTTTAAACACGTAGGCAATATCTGCTTCACTGGCCCGGGCCAGAAAATCAGCCACACTTTGCCCTTGGGTAGGATCCATACGCATATCCAGCGGGCCGTCGCGCATAAAGCTGAAGCCGCGCTCGGGGTCATCTAGTTGAGGAGATGACACGCCAACATCGAGTAACACACCGGAAAGCTTGCCAAATACGCCCTGTTCACGGGCAAACTCGGCTAGCTGTGCAAATTCTCGCTGGGCGATCTGGAAGCGTGAATCGTCAATTTCAGCGGCCGCGGCAATCGCTTGGGGATCGCGATCCATCGCAAGCAGTTGGCCCTGGTCATCCAGACGATCAAGGATCAATCGTGAGTGGCCGCCTCTCCCGAAGGTGCCATCTAAATAGACGCCTCGTGCATCGTGCACCAGGGCATCGACAGCACCTTCCAGTAGTACGCTGGTATGGCGAAAGCAGTTAGCAACCTGTTCAGCGTCAGGAGAAGGCATGTTTTACTCACACAAAATGATAGTGACAGCGTAATAAAGAGCGTGCGGACACGCTCTGGTACGTTAAGTGGGGGAGTCGGCCGATAAGCCGGGTTCTGTCGTGGACAGCCATTCCTCTAGGCGCTGCGTTACCACAGCGCTCAAGCAACCTACCCGGATCCAGCGCGGGCCACGCCATTGGATCCCTATTTGGTCTTGCTCCGAGTGGGGTTTACCATGCCGCGCACTGTTACCAGGCGCGCGGTGCGCTCTTACCGCACCCTTTCACCCTTACCGGCCCCAGAGGTTTATTTCAGGGGCTTAGGCGGTCTACTCTCTGCTGCACTTTCCGTCGGCTCGCGCCGCCCAGGCGTTACCTGGCACTCTGCCCTATGGAGCCCGGACTTTCCTCCCCCAACACCTTTTGAGGGGTATTAGCGGCGACTGTCTGGCCAACTCCGGCGGCAAGCATACCAGCGCCCTCGACTTGCCTCAATGCTCACCTTTAATTGCTTGCAAACGTGCGTACCAGACTTGCTTGCGGCCACCTAGCATTCGCGCGGCAATCGCAGCGCCCTGCTTCACGCCAACCCCCTCTGCCAGCAGCGCCTCCAGCAAGGCGTCCGCTGATATATCCTGGCGCTCACTCTGCTCAACCGGCGGAGCCCCGGCAACAATGACCACAAATTCGCCGCGTGCTTGATTAGGATCAGCGGTCAACTGCGCCAATAGCGACGCAGGGGTACCGTGCAGAAACGTTTCGAAGGTTTTGGTTAGCTCACGCGCCAATACCACATCGCGATCCGCCATTTGCTCCTGCAGCGCCTCAAGAGTGTGCACGATACGGTGAGGAGATTCATAAAACACCAGCGTCTCTTCGCGGGTTTTCCAACTCTCCAATGCTTGGCGCCTTGCGCCCGGCTTAGCAGGCAGAAAACCGGCAAATACAAAGCGGTCTGTTGGCAGGCCCGCCCCTGACAGCGCAGTAATCAGGGCACAGGGGCCGGGAATTGGCACAATATGGCGATTGCGTGCCCGCAACTCACGTACCAGCACAAAGCCGGGATCGCTAATCAACGGTGTTCCGGCGTCACTGATCAGGGCAATATCTTCACCTGCAGCGAGATAGCTATCCAAAGTATCCACCCGGCGCGCTTCGTTGTGCTCGTGCAAAGAGAGCATTGGCTTGTTTAGTCCCAAGTGCGCCAACAGGCGCCCACTGTGGCGGGTATCTTCAGCCGCAATACGCGAAACTTGTCCTAACACCCGAGCGGCACGCGCGGTTAAGTCATCCAAATTCCCAATTGGCGTGGCAACCACGTACAATGTGCCCGGATTATCGTCTGTCATTGTTGACTCTCAATTCGTTGATGGCTTGCCCTGCTGGTGCGCTATGCTTGTGCAGTGGCTTGGTCAATCGCTGACAAGCAGCGACAGCGCAAATGGAAACCTAAGGAAGGATACATGAAACAGTCATTACGTGGCTTACTCACCGCTGCCCTCATGGCATTTCTCGTTGCTGGCTGTGCGATGCAATCGCCTAGTGTGGTAGATCGAGTGCCCGATGAAGACCCTGGCCAGTTACTCAGCCAAGCGGAACAGCAAGCGCCAGAGCAAGCCGCGAAAACACGTCTGGAAGCGGCTAATATTCTGGCCCGCCAAGGTGAGCGCGACAAAGCCTTCGAAACCGCCGATGGGATCGATGAAAGCTTGCTCTCAGAACCCGACCGGGTACGCTGGGCGCTGCTATTTTCCGAGCTTGCCCGCGCGTTGGATGAACCTCGTGCCGTGCTGCGCGCCACACAGGTACTCGACGACGAACTGCCGATGCAGGCCAACCAGCAGGCGCGACTTGAAGAGCGCCAGCGCTGGGCCCGCGAGGCGCTTGATCAGCCCAGCGGTGCAGTGAGCGTTGCGCTGCCAGAGCTTGAGGGTCAGGAAATACGCCGCATCGTGGTTGCACTACCCGAATCAGGCCCGCTTAGCAGCGTCGCCAACACCATCGCCACAGCCATGCGGCAGCACCATGACGTCAAGGGCAGCAGCGTCGAGCTGAGCTTTCTGGACGCCTCGCGCTACTCGATGGATGAGCTTTATGATCGCGCACAGCAGATGAATGCGCAGTTAATCATTGGCCCACTAGATAAGGATCAAGTCACCCAACTAGAGCAACGTGATAGCGTGCCGCTCCCTACACTGGCACTCAACTATGGCAGCGGTGAAAACAATCAAGCCCAGCGCCTGTTTCAGTACGGCCTTTCAGCTGAAGATGAAGCACGCCAAGTTGCCCGCCGCGCTTGGCAGGATGGGCACCGCCAAGTCTCCATGATGGTTCCCGATAACGGCTGGGGCCGCCGCGTAGGCGAAGCCTTCTGGAATGAGTGGCACAGCCAGGGTGGCGAAATCACCAACGCCGTGCGCTACAACCCTGAGAGTTCGGTCTCCAATGCCGTACAAACCGCTCTCAATGTCAGCGGTGATCGCGCGCGCCTAAGCAATATTGACGCTCTATTCCTGCTCGCACTGCCCGAGTACGCGCGCCAGGTGCCGCCGACCATGGATTACTACTACGCCCCCGACCTGCCGATCTATGCCACTTCACATTTGCATGAAGGGCGCCTGCAGACACGCCTTGACCAAGATCTAAACGATGTTATGTTCGTGGATATCCCCTGGCAGATCCCTGATGCAGCCGTCGGTGGCGAAGAGGCTCTGCCCTTTGCATCTACCTACCAAAGCCTGCGGGATGAATCAGACGCCTCCATGTTCCGCCTGATGGCAATGGGCGTTGATGCTTACGAGCTGGCTATCCGCTTTTCCAATCTTGGCGAGCTGAACGGCCTGAATGGCAGTACCGGCGCACTCTACTTAAGCGACGATGGACGCATCTACCGCGAGCTGCCCTGGGCCAAGTTCCAGAACGGCGTGCCCTCGCCCATTTTAATCCCAAACCTGGACGACAGTGACTACTAACGCCCACACCGCCCGTGCCCGCGGCGCAGCCATTGAGCAAATCGCCGCTCAATGGCTGCGCCAACAGGGGCTCACCCTTGTCACGCAGAATCATTACGTCAAAGGGGGTGAACTTGACTTGGTAATGCGCGATGGCGATATTCTCGTCTTTATTGAGGTCAAACACCGCACCACGACGCGCTACGGGCATCCGCTGGAAACCGTCACTTATCAGAAGCAGCAGCGCCTGGTGCGTGCAGCAAGGCTTTATATCGCCCGCGGCGGGCTTTCATCACCCTGCCGCTTTGATATCCTAGCGATAACGGGCAAGCCGCCCAACCTTGAGTTTAACTGGGTAAAAGCTGCGTTTGATGCCTTTTGACTGTCTCTAAAGCTGTTTTTATATACCGTTTTTGAAAACGGTCTTTAAAAACGCTCTTTATCACCATGCAACCAGGAAGCCCTGATGGACTTTCAATCTCGGATACTCGGCCACTTCAACGCTAGCATTGACACCAAGACGTACGCCAGCGAAGTACTTCCGCCGTTTATTGAAGTGGCCAGCCAAATGATGGTGCAGTGCCTTGTTAGCGAAGGGAAAATTCTTACCTGTGGCAATGGCGGCAGCGCTGGCGACAGCCAGCACTTCTCCTCTGAATTGCTCAATCGCTTTGAGCGTGAACGCCCAAGCCTCCCCGCTCTAGCGCTCACTACTGATACGTCCACACTGACCTCAATTGCTAACGACTATAGTTACAATGAGGTGTTTTCAAAACAGATTCGCGCCTTAGGGCAGCCGGGAGATGTGCTACTAGCTATATCCACCAGCGGTAATTCAGGCAATATTGTGCAAGCTATTCAGGCCGCGCATGATCGCGACATGACGGTAGTCGCTCTTACCGGCCGCGACGGTGGCGATATGGCGTCACTATTAGGCCAGGATGACTGCGAGATTCGCGTCCCGGCCACATCGACGGCGCGCATCCAGGAAGTTCACCTACTGGTGATTCATTGCTTATGCGATCTTATTGATGAACAGTTGTTTGGCAGCGCTTAGTGCCCATTTCTACTGCGTTAACAACCACGATGTATTTAACTGCTAGCACCAAGGAGTCATACGATGACCCAACGCCTCTCCACCCGCGTCCTCATGACCGCTGCGCTTTGCACAGCACTCTTCGTTACTGGCTGCGCTAACAATTCAGCCTCCAATCAGTCCAACTACGCTCAGCGTAGCGACGATGTTGAAGCAATCGACACTACCATTGAGCGTGAAGTAGGTCGTGCCCTAGAGCGCGCGGATGCACGCTTGGCCGACGCCCGCATACGTGCCCATAGCTATAACGGCGTTGTGCTTCTGGTGGGTCAAGTGCCTAGCGATGAGCTTCGCAATATGGCGGAAGACGTCACTAGCCAATTGCGCGGCGTTAATAGAGTTCATAACGAGCTAACCATCGCAGCTAACTTACCGGCAAGCCAGCGCTTAGCTGACACTTGGCTAACCACCAATGTTGTCAGTCACTTAGCAACCAATGACCGCATCGACTCGTCAAAAATCAAAGTCACCACTGAAAATGCCAGCGTATATCTGATGGGCCGCGTAACCCGGGAAGAGGCTGATCGCATCGTCAATGCCGCCTCCTCAGTTGGCGGCGTACAGCGAATCGTAAAGGTATTTGATTACCTCGACTAATCATCTCAGTGCGCTCTAATAGCCACAAAAAAGCCTCGCTTAATAAGCGAGGCTTTTTTGTGGCTACACCCCAGGGTACTTTATTTAACAACCCGCAAGGTTGGCTTTTTCTTCGCCTTACTCTTCGCTTGAACCTGTTTGTCAGCGCCTTCGCCTGAAGCACTAGTCTCACTGCTATCACTCTTTTCCGCAATGGGATCAGTGACCGACAGTTCAGGCTTGGTTGAGGGTTTTTCTTCCTCAATATCGCCAAAGGATTCGGCACCTTCACCCAGCTCAGGCTCATGGCCAAAAACCATTCCAGCGCCATTTTCTCGAGCATATATAGCGATTAACGCCTCGGTCGGTATCATCACCTGCATTGGCTGCCCGCCAAAGCGCGCATTAAAACCTATCGCCTGATTCTCCATAAAGAGATCACGCACAGCGGTCGGCGCCACATTTAAAACGATCTGGCCGTTCTGAACAAACTGGCGGGGCACTTCCACGCCAGGCAAAGTAGCGTCAACCACCAGGTAAGGTGTTAGCTCATTATCCAACAACCACTCATAGAGCGCTCGGGCGAGATAGGGGCGACTCGATTTCATCTAGACTCCCTCCTCCTTACAAGAAAGGCTCCCTGCCCTGTTGAGCACAAAGGAGCCAAATGAATTCAAGCGCGCATCTCTTTTTCACGCTCACTTAAAGATGCCTTAAACGCTTCACGCTCGAATACTCGCGACATGTAGGACAGCAGCGGTTTTACCTGCTTTTCAGGCAACTCAATGTTGAGTTCCGGCAAACGCCACAATACAGGCGCCAAACAGCAATCCACCAGCGTAAACTCTTCGCTCATGAAGTAAGGCATATCTTCAAAAATCGGCGATATACCAATCAGGCTTTCACGCAGCTCTTTACGCGCTTTATCCGCCTCTTTCTTTCCACCACTACGAATCAGATCGACCATTGGGCACCACTCACGCTCTATGCGGTGCATCCATAGGCGGCTTTGCGCGCGCGCTACTGGATAAACAGGCAACAACGGAGGATGCGGGAAACGCTCATCCAAATATTCCATCATGACTTTGGATTCATACAGCACCAAGTCACGATCTAACAACGTCGGCACGCTGTTGTACGGGTTGAGGTCTGCTAGCTCTTCGGGTGGTTTTTCGTCAATCACATCGACGATATCGACGGCAACCCCCTTTTCCGCCAACACAATGCGCACACGATGACTGAAATGATCATCACTACCAGAGTAAAAGATCATCGACGACCGCTTGGCCACAACACCCATGAAAGCATCCTCACATCAAAACAATCTTGGATAATAACACGCCAGCGCTACCTTAGGGGAAGCTAGCTTGCTTTGCTTTATTGCCATGCTGACAAGCAAAAGGCGCACGGCTTACGCCGTGCGCCCTACTGACCATCAGCTACCGCTAATTAGTGGATGTCTCGCCAGTACTCACGCTTGAGCAGGTAAGCAATCACACCAAAAATAAAAATAAAGATCAGTACTTTAGGCGCCAGCGCCTGGGCCTGAAGCTTGGAGGGCTCACCTACATAAGCCAGGAAGTTAGTAAGGTCATACATCGCTTCCTCAAACTCAGCAGGTTCGAGCTCGCCTGGTTCGGTCACTTGCAGCACGTCACAAGACTGGTACTTGCCCGATAACGCATCCGGCTCTTGGCCTTCTACCGGGTGGTCTGTTTCGGCACATACCAGCTCCTGCACGCCCTGCAGAGGTTCCAACACGTTCGGCATTGCCACTAGGTCAAACACCGTGTTGTTAACGCCCGTGGGACGGCTGGGGTCTTTGTAGAACCCGAGCAAATAGGAATAAATCCAATCAGTTCCCCGCACACGGGTCTTGAGCGATAGGTCGGGCGGCGGCGCACCAAACCAACCCTCCGCATCGCCGCTGTTCATGGCGTTATGCATTTGGTCGTTGTAAGCCAAATCTGACGAGAAAATCAGATTCTCTTCAACCAGGTCCTGAGGCATTCCCAAATCTTCTGCCGCACGCGAAAAACGCTGATATTGAAGCGAGTGGCAGCCCATGCAGTAGTTAACATAGAGCTTCATGCCATTTTGCAGCGAGGCCTGATCGTGCAGATCTGGATCCATAGAGTGGGGCACACTTGCGCCCCCTGCAGCCATCGCGGTTACTGGCACTAAGGCGAAAAGGAGTCCCAAAAGATACTTTTTCATTAGCCAGTCACCCTTTCCGGAACGGGTTTAGTCTTCTCCAGCTTGGTGTAGAACGGCATCAAGACAAAGAAGGCGAAATAGATCACGGTGCACGCCTGGGCTAGTAGCGTCCTGCCCTCTGTCGATGGCAACACACCTAAAACACCCAGGATGACAAAGCTGATAGCAAACAGCGTCAACATGGTTTTCGACATCCAGCCTTTGTAACGCATAGAGCGCACAGGACTACGATCCAGCCAGGGCAGAACAAACAGGATTGCAATCGCCGCGCCCATAAATATTACCCCCAGGAACTTGGCGTCTAAACCAAATATCGAGAAGGTGATAGCGCGGAGAATGGCGTAGAACGGTGTCATATACCAAACGGGAGCAATGTGGTCAGGCGTCTGCAGCGGGTTCGCCTGATCAAAATTAGGCCGCTCAATAAAGTAGCCACCGCCTTCTGGGAAGTAGAACACCACCACGCAGAAAACGAACAGGAACACTGCCACACCAACCAGGTCCTTCACCGTGTAATAGGGGTGGAATGGAATCCCATCCAGCGGCACACCGGCCTCATCTTTCTTCTGTTTGATATCAATGCCGTCAGGGTTGTTAGAACCCACTTCATGCAGGGCAATGATGTGCAGCACGACGAGCGCCAGAATAACGATCGGCAATGCGACCACGTGCAGCGCAAAGAAGCGGTTAAGGGTAATGCCTGAAATCAGGAAGTCACCCCGCACCCACTGCGCCAGGTCAGGGCCGATCGCCGGAATCGCCGAGAACAGCGAGATAATCACCTGGGCGCCCCAGTAGGACATTTGCCCCCACGGCAGCAGGTAGCCCATAAAGGCTTCCGCCATGAGCACCAGGTAAATAGTCATACCAAAAACCCACACTAGCTCGCGCGGGGCTTTATAAGAACCGTACAAAAGGCCACGGAACATATGCAGATAGACAACGAGGAAGAAGGCAGAGGCGCCCGTGGTGTGCATATAGCGAATCAACCACCCCCACTCCACATCACGCATGATGTATTCGACAGAATCGAACGCACCTTCAGCAGAGGGGTTAAAGCTCATGGTCAGCCAAACCCCGGTCAGGATCTGGTTAACCAGCGCCAGCAGCGCTAACGAGCCAAAGAAGTACCAGAAGTTAAAGTTTTTCGGAGCGTAATATTTGGAGAGATGCTCTTGCCACATCTGAGTCGCAGGAAAGCGATCATCTACCCAGCGCATTAGGCCCTTTTCCGCTTTGGCTTTATTCGGATTACCCATTAGGCAGCCTCCTCATCTTCGCCAATGACAATAATATCGTCATTCTCAAAGCGGTAGGGTGGAACCTCAAGATTGGTCGGCGCGGGAACGTTGTTAAATACCCGACCTGCCAAATCAAAGCGAGAGCCGTGGCAGGGGCAGAAGAAACCACCCGGCCAGTTATCCACACCTACGCCCTCTGCGTCGGGCTCAGGCCGGAATAGCGGCGAACAGCCCAAATGGGTGCAAATACCGATCAACACCCCAATTTCAGGCTTGATAGAGCGTAGCCCTCCATCGATATAGGCTGGCTGCTGTGGCACCTCCGAATCCGGATCGGCTAACTGCTCACCGGTCAGCGATTCAGTACGTTCGATCATTTCAGGCGTGCGATTTATAATCCATATTGGTCGACCACGCCACTCAACGGTCATACGTTGCCCAGGCTCAAGCTTGGATATATCTGCTTGAACGGGAGCACCCGCCGCTCTTGCCCTGGCACTAGGCTGCCAAGAAGCCACAAAGGGTACCGCTACCCCGACAGCACCTACCGCACCCACAACGGAGGTGGCGCCTACGAGGAAACGGCGTCGGCCTTTGTTTACGCCGTTATCTGCCATTTCAGGTTTCTCCCATCAGCTTACCCGTTCCGCCGCAAAGGCGTCTTGCGACGACGAATATTAATTACGCTCTATGGTAAAAAAACAAAGCGCTGTGCACAAGAACAACCGCTCGTGACCATAGTGGTACGAGCAATATAATTTTTTGATATTCCAATAAAAAACGCCCAGGTCGATGACCCGGGCGTTTTGCCGCATAGCGTAAAAATTAACGCTTGGAGAACTGCGGACGACGACGTGCTTTACGCAGGCCGACTTTCTTACGTTCAACTTGACGCGCGTCACGTGTTACGTAGCCAGCGGCACGTAGCGAAGGACGCAGGTCTTCGTTGTAGTTCATCAGGGCACGTGTGATGCCGTGACGAATGGCGCCAGCTTGAGAAGAACCACCGCCACCAGCGACAGTCACAAAGATGTCAAACTGGTTCAGGGTTTCAGTCAATTCAAGCGGCTGACGAACAACCATACGACCGGTAACACGACCAAAATAAAGGTCTAGGTCTTGGTTATTGACAGTAATTTTGCCAGAGCCCGGCTTCATAAACACGCGAGCGGTGGAAGTCTTGCGGCGCCCGGTACCGTAATACTGCTGTGTCATGGCGAAGATTTCCTCAGAGGTTCAGTTCAAGCGGCTGTTGGGCAGCATGCGGATGCTCGTTGCCAGCATACACTTTCAATTTAGTGTACATGGCACGGCCCAAGGGACCTTTCGGCAACATGCCTTTAACGGCAGACTCAATGATACGCTCGGGCGCATGATCAAGCATTTTGTCGAATGTCATAGAGCGCAGACCGCCCGGGTAACCAGTGTGGCGGTAATAGGTTTTTGCCTTCGCCTTATTACCGGTTACGTGGACTTTCTCTGCGTTGATCACGACGATGTAGTCGCCAGTATCAACGTGAGGAGTAAATTCGGGCTTATGCTTGCCACGTAGGCGGCGAGCAATCTCGGTTGCCAGACGACCGAGCGTTTTGTCCGTAGCGTCGACTACATACCAGTCGCGCTGGACGGACTGCGGCTTAGCACTGAACGTCTTCATGGATGAAATCACCAGATTAAATGTATTGGGTGACTTACACCGTTGTACGGCGAAGCACCATCCCTATTCTTTTTGGTTGCTGGTTTAACCCAGCAACATGCAGCGAGGCGGCATTCTACAGTAAGGCTACTGACAAGTTAAGCCGTATCGTGACTTTTTTACTGGGCAGCCGCCCTTAAGGCTTATGCGCCAGCGCCAAGTACTCCTTGGACTGCATCTCTTGCAGACGCGACAAAGTCCGCTGGAACTCGAACGTTAGCTTGCCATCGCGATACAGCTCTTCAATCGGCGCTTCCGCGGACATCAGTAGCTTGACGCCCCGGTCATAAAACTCATCGACCATATTGATGAAGCGGCGGGCCTGATCATCCTGCTTGGCATCCATACACGTCACATTGGAAACCAGCACGGTATGAAACTCCCTGGCCAGTTCAATATAGTCGTTTTGACTGCGCGGCCCGTCACACAGCTCAAGAAACTCAAACCAAGCGACATCATCATGCAGCCGTCGCGTTTTCAGCACCCGGTGATTGACCTCTAGCGAGGCCTCTGACTCGCCTTCGTGTCCGGCTATTTCCCGAAAGCTGCGTGACAACTCACCTTCAGCCGTCTCATCAAGCGGTGAGTAAAAGATGGCAGCACGCTCTAATGCACGCAGTCGATAATCCACACCAGAATCGACATTAACCACCTCGCAGTGACGGTTCACAAGCTCAATGGCCGGCAAGAAGCGCGCCCTCTGCAGGCCATCTTTATATAAATCATCAGGTACGATGTTAGAGGTCGCCACCAATACTACTCCGCGTTCAAATAACGCCTCTAGCAAGTTGGCAAGAATCATCGCGTCGGTAATATCCTTGACAAAAAACTCATCAAAGCAAATAACCCGCGCCTCAGTAGCAAATTTGCCAGCGATTAGCGTCAGCGGATTCTTTTCACCCTTGTAGTGGGTCAGCTCATTATGGACGCGCTGCATAAAGCGGTGAAAATGAGTGCGCATTTTATCGGGAAAGGGCAAAGCTTCATAAAAGGTATCGACCAAGTAGGTTTTACCCCGCCCTACCCCACCCCAAAAATAGAGTCCTTTTATAGGGGGCAAAACAGGCTCATCAGCCGATGAGGCTTTCTTGCCCATGAAACCCGCCATCTTGGCTTTTAATCCTTTATGCACCCCTTTATTCGCAACCAAGGCTTTGGGGGAAGTTGATGGCGCGGCGACAAGCTCGTCATAAAGCCGCTGCAGATGCTTTACCGCCAACTCCTGGGCCGCATCATATTGAAAATCATCGCGCTCTAAGTCCGCCCGGTAGCGCTCTATAGGCGATGCAGGGCGCGCTTTTGCCGTTGCCCTACCCGCAGATGTTGATGACATGCACTCGCCTCCTACAGCCTGTAAGGCAGCAGCCAGTATAACCACTGGCAACCCCAAGAAGGCTGTGATTATACCCATAGAGACATCTAAGCGCATGAGCGGATTGACCCAACCGGCTGAGTGACGCCTATAATGGCAGCCTGTTCGACTCTTAAGCTGCTAGCTAATGCAGCCTAACTGTTATATTCAAGGCGCCAGGGAGAACACTGTGGACGCGAGCTCACCATTAACGTTTGCCGTAATCGGCTTTATCGTCGGTCTCATCATTGGAGCGGTCGTTTATCGCCTCTTCAGCAAAAGTCAGCGCGAGGCGGCCTCTATGCGCCAAAAGCTACTCGAACGCGAACACCAGATTGCCGAGATGAAGAGCAGCGTGGGTAGCCATTTAACGGGTATTTATCAACGCCTAAGCAATATCCGCGACGAAGCTAACCAGCTTGAGCTTCAACTGAAAGAGGACGCTGCAGAGTGGGATATTCGCGACGCTGCCATTCAGCCCAGCCTTGATCTTTCGGGCATCGATCCAGCACGAGAGCAGCAGACAGCAACTGATTTCACCCCCCCTGCGACACCACGCGACTACGCGGATGGAAAGGGCGGCACGCTGTCAGAAGACTTTGGCTTGAAGGGCAATGAGGCGGCGACACCCCAGCCACCGCGCTACTAATTAGTGATTGATCAGCCCCGGCTTCCGCTATTGGCGATCCGGGGCATGAGTCCGTTAAGCAGGATTATCTATATCCACAAAGCGGTGCTCAACGTCATATTCATCGCTTAGCCACTCGCCCAGCGCCTGAATACCATAGCGCTCGGTGGCATGGTGCCCGGCGGCGATATAATGGATACCCATTTCCCTCGCCAGGTGAGTGGTTCGCTCGGATATCTCACCCGATACAAATGCCTGCGCACCCGCTTCGAAGGCGGCGGTGATCATGTCCTGAGCACCACCGGTGCACCACGCAATGCGCTCAACATCTCCCACCTGCGGGGCTTCAATGACCAACGGCTTGCGCTGTAAGGTTTGCGCTATTTGCGCTGCCAGCTCACTGACCGAATTTGGCTGCGGTAATCGCCCTGACCACAAAAGCCCCTCTCCCAGCTCACCATCAATACATCCCTCTACCTTCCAGCCAAGGCGTCGGGCCAATTCCGCGTTATTCCCCATCTCTGCATGCGCATCCAGGGGCAGGTGATACGCCAGCAGGCTAATATCATGATCAAGCAGCGTTTTAATCCGCCTCTGCTTCATGCCAGTAATCGCCACAGGCTCGTTTTTCCAAAAGTAGCCGTGATGCACCAGAACCATATCCGCCTGCCAGGCAACCGCTTCGTCCAGTAACGCCTGGCAGGCAGTGACGCCCGTCATGATGCGCTTAACTTGCTCGTGGCCCGCTATCTGCAAACCGTTAATCGTAAAATCTTTAAATTCAGACGCACGTAACTGATGGTCACAGGCCGCTACTAGTTGATCACGATGAATCATATTCCGTCCTTTATTGATTTACCCGCACCCGTGAGGTAGCTGCTAAGAAAGTGTTACCATAAAACCATTGTAAAACTCGCTGCTTTATATCGCGAACAGCGAGACTGACCCGTTAAGGAATTGATTGCATGCGACGCTACGTGCTGCCTTATCTCTGGCCTGTTATCATTGGCGTACTGCTCGCGGTGGTGATTCTCTTCGCACTCCCCGAGCAGCTGCCCAACCCGTTTCGTGACTCGTCGCCTCAAGCCCCCCAAGTCGCCGCGCCGGCCATCTCGACGACGCCAGCAGTGGTAGAGCCCAACCCTAGCCGTCCTGCGCCTGAAATTCATCAGGCAGCGCCGCTTTCCCGGAACGAAGGCCCCGTCAGCTATGCTCAGGCAGTGGAGCAAGCCGCGCCGGCGGTGGTAAATATTTACTCATCGCGCATCGTTGAGCGCGACCAGCACCCGCTGATGTCAGACCCATTTTTTCAGCAATTTTTTGATAACCAGGGAGATGACGCTACAACCCATCAACGCATGCTCTCAAGTTTGGGCTCTGGCGTTATCGTCAGCGAGGACGGCTACGTACTGACCAATCACCACGTCATCAACGGCGCCGATGAAATCCAGGTCGCTCTGCGTGACGGACGCGAAACCCTTGCGGAGGTGATCGGCACGGATCCTGAAAGTGATTTGGCCGTGCTGAGAATTAACCTAGACGACTTGCCGGTCATTGAACTGACAGACTCAGCCGACGTAGCGGTAGGCGACGTAGCACTCGCTATTGGCAACCCTTTTGGTGTCGGCCAGACAGTCACCATGGGCATCATTAGCGCCACGGGACGAAATCATTTAGGGCTAAACGCCTACGAAGACTTTATTCAAACAGATGCGGCCATCAATCCGGGCAACTCAGGCGGCGCGCTGGTCAACCCTGAAGGCGCCATGGTGGGGATTAATACGGCGATTTTCTCACGTTCAGGTGGCTCTCAGGGCATTGGCTTTGCAATTCCCGCCAACCTTGCTCATAGCATTCTCGATGAACTGGTCACTCAAGGGCGGGTAATTCGAGGCTGGCTGGGCATTGAAGCCCAGGCGCTATCCAGGGAACTGGCGGCCTCCTTTGGATTGCAAACACCCCAAGGGGTGATCGTCGCCGGAGTCGTCAGCGGAGGGCCCGCCGCCAAAGCAGGGCTGGAGCCAGGTGATGTACTCCTCTCTGTCGACGGTCAGCCTATTCTAGATGCGCGCACCACGATGAGCGACATTGCCTCGATCCCCCCCGGCACTTCGCTACCGCTAACCATCGTACGCAGCGGCGAACGCATGGAGATGACCCTCGAAGTGGGAGAACGCCCGCTACCGACCATCCCAATTAATGAAGAGACCCCGGGCCAACGCGACTCATAGCATACTTACAAGTAGTTAGTTACTACTATAAGCGCGTTGGCGCAGGGCTGGGTGTGTCAATCGCGAATCCGGTACTCCGCTGACCGAGCGTGAGCGGTCAGCGACTCACCTCGCGCCAATACCGAGGCAATTTTACCTAGCTCAGAAGCGCCACCTGCGGAGCAGTGAATAATCGAAGAGCGCTTCTGGAAATCGTAAACGCCCAGTGGCGAGGAGAAGCGTGCCGTGCCAGAGGTCGGTAGCACGTGATTTGGACCAGCACAGTAATCACCCAACGCCTCAGCTGTGTAACGCCCCATAAAAATTGCCCCGGCATGACGAATATCGTCTAACCACGCCTCAGGGGTAGCCACCGAAAGCTCAAGGTGTTCAGGAGCAATCCGGTTAATCAACGTAATCGCTTCTTGGGCGTCCTGGCAGAGTACCAACGCTCCTCGCTTACGCAGCGACTCACGTACGATCTCTTCGCGTTCCAAGGTCGGTAGCAGCCGCTCAATCGACGCTTCGACGGCATCCAAGTGGCCGACATCCCAGCTCAACAAGATCGCCTGGGCATCTTCATCGTGCTCGGCTTGAGAAAATAGATCCATCGCCAGCCAATCGGGATCGGTAACTCCATCGGAGACCACCATAATCTCCGACGGCCCGGCAATCATATCGATACCTACTTGACCAAATACCGCACGCTTGGCCGTGGCCACATAAATATTGCCCGGCCCAACTATTTTATCGACTCGGGGAACACTTTCAGTGCCATAGGCAAGTGCAGCTACGGCCTGAGCACCACCAATCGTGAACACATAGTCGACGCCTGCCAGGTGGGCAGCAGCCAGCACCAGCTCATTGAGCACGCCATCCGGCGTAGGCACGACCATAACGATTTCGCGTACACCGGCCACATGGGCAGGAATCGCGTTCATTAGCACCGAGGAAGGGTAAGCAGCTTTTCCGCCGGGCACATAAATACCGGCACGATCCAGCGGGGTAACTTTCTGACCCAGCACCGTGCCATCTGCCTCTTCGTATTGCCATGAGCTCGGCTTTTGACGCTCATGGTAGCGCTTGATCCGCTCGGCGGCGCTGGAGAGCGCCTCGCGCTGCTCGGCAGGCAAGTTATCAAACGCCCCCTTCAACTGCTCGGGCGTCAACTGCAGTTCGTCCATTGAAGTAGCAGAAAGCCGATCAAAGCGATTCGTGGCTTCCACTACCGCCGCATCGCCCCGCTGCTTTACGCTGGCAAGAATTTCTTCGACCCGCGCCTGCACCGCTTTGTCAGACACCCCTTCCCAATCTAACAGCGCATCAAGTCGATGGTTGAAGGCATCATCGCTTGTCGATAGGCGTGAAATCGTCGCGGTCGTCTGTTTGCTCATGGGTTCACTCATGGGTCACCTCACATCATTCGGCAAGCTGGGTCTGGCGCTTTTTGACCGCCCTGTCTAAGCGCTCTAGCAATGGCTTAATACGTTCATGCTTCATGGTCATGGCGGCCTTATTCACCACTAGCCGGGTGCTGATCTGGGCGATAAGCTCACGCGGTTCCATACCGTTTGCACGCAGGGTATTGCCGGTATCGACGATATCGACAATCTCATCAGCGAGGTTCATTAACGGCGCTAGTTCCATAGCGCCGTAGAGCTTGATCACCTCGGCCTGGATGCCCTGCTCTGCGTAATAACGGCGCGCCACGTTAACAAATTTCGTTGCGACCCGACGCCGGGCACGGGCTGGCAACTGACCGGTCACCCCCGCGGTCATCAACTTACAGCGGGCAATTTCCAAATCCAGTGGCTCATAAAGCCCTTCAGCACCGTGCTCAAGCAGCACATCTTTGCCTGCGATGCCAACATCGGCCGCCCCCAGCTGAACGTAGGTGGGCACGTCGGTGGCACGGATAATCACCAGCTTTACGTCAGGCAAGTTGGTATCAAATAGCAGCTTACGGCTTTTGCTTAAATTCTCTGCGGGCGTAATACCCGCATCGGCTAGCAGTGGCAGCGTCTCTTCCAGAATACGGCCCTTCGAGAGGGCTAAAATCAGTTGCTTACTCATCGTATAGGCCAGTGGTTAATAGTGGCGAGCTTAACAAGGCTATTCCAGTTATGCATCGGCGCCGAGTGCAGGTCTCCGCGAGGGCGCTGTGAACCCATCCTTGGGCGCTACTTTCGCCATCCCTGGGCGAAAGACCCTCGCTTCAACCTGCCCTGACACCACATTATCGAGGATTGTATAAGCATCTATTTCAAACTAAAGCAGCCCTAAATAGCATGGCTTAGCCAGGGATACGGCGAATACGTGCACCCAGCAGCTGCAGTTTCTCTTCAATACACTCGTAGCCGCGGTCAATGTGATAGATGCGATCCACTAAAGTTTCGCCCTCGGCCATCATGGCCGCAATCACCAGCGAAGCAGACGCGCGAAGATCGGTCGCCATTACCGGCGCACCTGAAAGTTTCTCAACCCCCTCAATCAAGGCGGTGTTGCCTTCCAGCACGATATTGGCGCCCATGCGGTTAAGCTCTTGAACGTGCATAAAGCGGTTTTCGAAGATCGTCTCGACCACCCGAGAGTGCCCCACGGCCACAGCGTTCATGGCCACGAACTGCGCCTGCATATCGGTTGGGAACGCAGGATAAGGCGCGGTGCGAATATTCACCGCCTTAGGGCGCTTGCCGTGCATATCAAGGGCAATCCAGTCATCGCCACTGGTAATTTCGGCCCCCGCCTCTTCCAGCTTGGCGATAACCGCATCCAGGATATCGGCCCGGGTGCGTTTGACCTTCACCCGCCCGCCGGTCATGGCGGCGGCAACTAGAAAGGTGCCGGTCTCGATACGATCGGGCATGACATCGTGCTCGCAACCGTGCAGTTTTTCGACACCTTCGATAGTAATGGTATCAGTGCCTTGGCCGCTGATTTTAGCGCCCATTTTGATCAAGCACTCTGCCAAGTCGACGATTTCAGGCTCGCGGGCAGCGTTTTCCAGAACGGTTTTGCCTTCGGCCAAGGTCGCCGCCATTAGCAGGTTTTCGGTACCGGTCACTGTCACGGTATCAAAGTAGATAGTCGCCCCTTTAAGGCGACCGTCGACCCGCGCACGGATATAGCCCGCCTCAACGCGAATCTCCGCCCCCATGGCTTCTAAACCGCGAATATGCAAATCCACTGGGCGCGAGCCAATGGCGCAACCACCGGGTAGCGATACATCGGCTTTACCGAAGTGGGCAAGCAGAGGGCCCAACACCAGTATCGAGGCACGCATTTTCTTAACCAGCTCATATGGCGCGTGGCATTGGGTCACCTGGGAGCCATCCAACTGAATACTCAGCTTTTCGCCCATCACCGGCTCAACGCCCATGCGGCCAAGCAACTCAAGGGTGGTAGTAATATCCTGCAAGTGCGGCAAATTACCAATCACCACGGGGCCATCGGCCAACAGACTGGCACACAGAATGGGGAGCGCCGCATTTTTAGCACCGCTCACCCACACTTCACCATCTACCGATCCATTGCCGGTAATAATTAATTTATCCATGGGGGCGACCGTTATTGAACGTTTTCCGGTGCAGTTTGCCACTGCGCCGGGGTAAACGTTTTAATACTAATAGCGTGGAGCGCACCCGAAGCGATCTCATCGCTCAGCGCAGCGTAAACTAGCTGCTGACGCTTGACCGGAGAGAGACCTTCAAAGGCATCGCCAACCGCAATCACCTGAAAGTTACAGCCTTCACCCTGGATATGGAACTGACATCCGTCGATACGGGATTCAAGCAGTGCTTTTACCTCATTGGGTTGCATGGCGCAGAAAACTCCTTTGGGGTCATCGTTATTAATGAACGTAATTGGCTCGACATAATAAAGAAAAGCAGTGCGCTTGGCGATGCCAGGGCGTTAAACGGCTAGCGTAGCTGCTGGCTGATCGATCAAAGTGTCCAACTCAGCCAAGGAGGCAAGTCGACGTAGCGGTGCTGAAAAAAGAATGGTTTGAATCTGAATGCCACGCTGACGACAAATTCGAAGCCATTCAAACAGCACGCTAATGGCAGCACTGCTGGCTTTTCCCACGCGACTAAAATCAAAGCTGACTGAGGTTAGCTCGGTATGTTTGAGCCATTTGACGCCACTGGCGGCCAAATCGGCCGCCAGGGTTACTTCTACATCACCTTCTACCAGCAAGGTAGCGTTTTCTACACTAACCGTTACACCGGGGCGTGAAAATAGCGCTGTCACGCATCGCCCCCCTGCTCAAGCTCTTCAACGCCCACTTCAGGCGACCAGCCGTCAATAACCGCGTCATAATCACGATTGTTATCACGCATGGCTTGATCAAACTGATTGCGGAATGTCAGGCCAAGGTTAATACCATTAACAATCACGTTAACCACGCGCCATTCGCCGTCGGAGAGCCTAAGACTGTAGCTCACGGGGTACACCTCACCGTTACTGGCCACTACCTCCATGGCGACGCTAGCCTGATCGTCATAGCGCTGAGCCTGCTGGGCATCCAGCACCCGCAGCTCATCATAATCAAACGTCACCAGTCCGCGGGTATAGGTATCAATCAGCGTTTGCCGAAACACATCCACAAAACGACGGCGTTGTTCAGGGGAGGCGTTGCGGAAGTAATTGCCCATCACGCTGGCACCGATATAGCGAAAATCCGCTACTTGATCGAGATTGCTATCCACCAGCTCTTCAAGTTCGCCAAGGTTGTCAGCGTAGTACTCCTTGCGTCCATCAAGATCCGTCATTAGCGATTCAACGTTATCGCGAATCATCTCTTCAGGTGTCTGGGACTGCGCCTGTGACTGCAGCGGCACCACTAACGTTGCGATCATCATTATCGCCAGTGACCAACGCCCCAACATTGCGTTCACTCCATTCATAACCCTTTCTCCCTACCCTTTATTGCACCGAACCCGTTATTACAATGGGCTAGTGCCTGTCGTATGAAACACTAGTTAGTAGCCATATTGGACACAAATTGCTGAATAAGTTCTTCCAGCACCAGCGCCGACTGGGTGTCGCGAATCGTGTCGCCATCTTCAAGCATCTCAGGGTCGCCGCCCACACTAAGGCCTATATATTGCTCCCCTAACAGACCTGCGGTCAGGATAGAAGCAATCGAGTCTTTGGAGAGCTGCCCCTCAAGCTCGCTATCCAGGCTTAACACGACCCGCGCATCGAACCACTCTGTATCCAGTTCAATGGCCTCCACCCGCCCCACCGTCACACCGGCCATAGTGACCCTGGCGCGGGGTTTTAAACTACCAATATTGGCAAAGTTGGCCTCTAGCTGGAACGACTGCGTGGGCGCAGAGAGCGTCAGTCCACTAACACGTAAGCCGAGGAACACAAGCCCTAGGATGCCTGCCACCATAAACAGGCCCACACCGAACTCCATGGTTTTACTACGTCTCATGAAACTGCTCCAGCCATTAAAGGCCGCCAAACATCATGGCGGTCAACACAAAATCAAGCCCCAATACTGCAAGCGACGAATACACTACCGTGCGCGTAGTGGCACGCGAGATACCTTCAGAGGTGGGCACCAAATCATAACCCTGGAATACCGCAATCCAGGTAACCACCAAAGCAAATACGGCGCTTTTGATCATGCCGTTACCAATATCATTAATAAATGTCACATTGGCCTGCATGTTGCTCCAATAGGAGCCCTCAAAGACGCCTAGCCACTCCACGCCCACCAGGTAGCCCCCCCAGATACCCACCACGCTAAACCCCACCGTTAGGATAGGCAGCGACACAAAGCCTGCCCATAAGCGTGGCGCCACGACGCGACGTAGCGGGTCGACGCCAATCATCTCCATGCTGGTAAGCTGCTCTGTTGCCTTCATCAAACCAATCTCGGCAGTCAGCGCAGAACCTGCCCGCCCAGCAAACAGCAGGGCCGCCACAACCGGCGCTAGCTCACGCAATAGTGAAAGCGCCACCATTTGACCCAGCGCCTGCTCAGCGCCGAAATCGACCAAAATGGTATAGCCCTGCAGTGCCAGCACCATGCCGATAAACAGCCCCGACACCAGCACAATGGCTAATGAAAGCACGCCAACAAAGTGCATCTGGTGCAACCATAATCGCCAACCTTCCCGGGAAGGCACACCAATTGCGGACTGAAATAGAAACACGCCAGCCCGACCTAATGCTTCCATTAGGTCGCACCCTCGGCGCCCCAGCCGGGTGATACGCGCGGTGCCGTTAGAGAATTTTGACTGCATTAACCCTGCCCTTTATTTACCCTGCTTTTGTGAATTTAAGCGCCTTGTGTCACCCACCCTAGCGGTTCTATTTAACTGGAGCTTCACCCAGAATATCGCGATAAAACGCCTTAGCGGGGTAATGAAAGGGGACTGGGCCGTCAGGCTCGCCATGAATAAACTGGCGAACACGCGGGTCTTGATTAGTATCCAAGGTCTGTGGTGTGCCATGAGCAACCACCTGACCATCGGCAATCAAATAGAGGTAGTCCGCGATACTCAAGGTCTCCTTGATATCGTGAGAGACCACCACAGAGGTAAGCTGCAGCGCTTGATTAAGACGCTTAATTAGCTGCACCAACACGCCCATTGAGATGGGATCCTGACCAACAAACGGCTCGTCATATAAAATCAGCTCGGGATCCAGCGCTACCGCACGCGCCAATGCGACCCGCCGCGCCATTCCCCCTGACAGCTCCGCAGGTGTTAAGTGTCGAGCTCCGCGCAGCCCGACTGCCTGCAGCTTCAGCAACGCAAGGTCGCGCACCATCGTATCGGGCAAATCCGTATGCACCCTCAGCGGGAAGGCAACGTTCTCGAACACATCCAAATCGGAAAATAGCGCCCCACTCTGAAACAGCATTCCCATCCGCTTACGTAGGGTGAATAGCGCCTTCCGGGACAGCTTATGAACATCCTGCCCATCAATGAGTATTCGCCCGCTTTCTGGGGTCAACTGTCCACCGATCAGCTTCAGCAACGTCGTTTTACCGGTGCCGCTTGGCCCCATGATCGCGGTTACTTTACCCCGCGGTATGGTCATATTCACACCACGGAAAATTTCGTGGTCGCCACGAGAGAAATAAAGGTTTTCAATTTCTATAAAGGGTGCATCTGTCATGGATCAGTTGACTCTTAACGAGGCGCAGCTAGGGCTAATTATCATACCCTACTTGCTGCTACTGCAGTTAGAAAACAGCGTTTCTAAAACATTATCGAACATTGTACTATAACGCTACACAACATTACTGTGCGAGGAGCCTTCCTATTGATTAAAAAAACCAGTGGTGAGCCAATCCCTAGGCCAGACCAAGTTATCAATCAAGCCTCCAGGGGTAACGACCTCAATTACTGCCTATAAGCAGTGATGAGATGTTATTCTTGGCGGTTACGACTTTTTATATTTTCAATCGTTAAGAGAAAACGCCATGCGCCAGCCTCTCGCTTCATCCAGCCTACTACGCGAAAGCGCGATGCGTACGCTGCAAATTGAGCAGGCAGCGATTGGAGGCCTCCAGGCTAAACTAGACGAAAGCTTTGACCGCGCCTGCGAATTGATCCTCGCCTGCCAAGGGCGCGTGGTAGTGACAGGCATGGGCAAGTCGGGGCATATTGCAGGTAAGTTGGCAGCAACGCTTGCCAGTACCGGCACACCGGCCTTTTTCGTTCACCCCGGAGAAGCCAGCCACGGCGACTTAGGTATGATCACCCGTACTGATGTAGTGCTGGCACTCTCTAACTCGGGTGAAACGGCCGAAGTCACTGCGCTACTGCCACTGCTTAAACGCCTGGGCACACCGCTGGTCAGCATGACGGGACGACCAAACTCAACCCTCGCCAAGCACGCTGACGCGCACTTAAACAGTGGGGTTGAACGTGAGGCATGCCCGCTCGACCTCGCTCCCACCAGCTCCACCACCGCTGCGCTCGCCCTGGGTGACGCACTGGCGGTGGCGTTACTGGAAGCACGCGGCTTTACCGCTGAAGATTTTGCCCTTTCCCATCCTGGAGGCAGTTTAGGCAAACGCCTGCTACTGCGCGTTAGAGACCTGATGCACGACGGCGCGCGCCTGCCCCAGGTCGCGCTGGGCAGCCCGCTGCGCGATGCGTTATTGGAGATTACCCGGCAAGGGCTTGGCTTTACCTGTGTGGTGGATAGCGATGGACGCCTCGCCGGAGTCTATACCGATGGCGACCTTCGGCGCACGCTGGATCAATTCCATAATCTGCATGATGTGCTCGTTGATGATGTCATGACTCGACCGGGCAAACGCATCGGCCCCGACATCCTAGCGGCCGAAGCGGTGCGCATAATGGAAGAGAGCCGTATTACCGCGCTAGCGGTGGTCGATGAACAACAGCGCCCTATTGGGGCTCTACATATGCACGACCTGCTCGCCAGCGGCGTTATTTAACCCAGCGGCGTTTTTATTTCGTTCGGTTTTTACGATTTTACTGATATGGAGGCTCTATGACCCTACCTGCTGCGCTACTCGATCGACTCCGCCGCGTACGCTTATTGGCGCTGGATGTTGACGGCATACTCACCGATGGCCGCCTCTACTTTCAGGCCGATGGAATCGAAATCAAAGCATTCCATACCCAGGATGGCCATGGGCTAAAACTTCTCAAACGCGTGGGCGTACATGTTGCACTGATTACCGGGCGCGACTCTCCCATGGTGAGCCAACGCGCTGCAGCCTTGGGTATCGACCATGTCCACCAAGGCTGTGAAGACAAGCTAGCCACCCTTCGCGGGCTTTGTCAGCGCCTCGATATCGAGCTGGAACAGGTGGCTTATTGTGGCGACGATCTACCCGATCTAGCGGCTATTAAGCGTTGCGGCGTAGGCATTACCGTACCTAACGCGCCAGACTACATGCACACCCACGCCGACTGGATCACCGAACGCCTGGGTGGCCACGGTGCCGTGCGCGAAATTTGCGATACGCTGCTTGAATCGCAAGGGCACTGGGGCGCGGTGCTCGACACCTATCTGCACGGCCGCACTTAAATGGCTAAACGCTTTAAAGTACGCCTCTGGCTAGCCGGGCTAGTAATAGCGCTAGGGGCCCTGCTGGTATGGCTTGACCCTCGTGGGCCTCAAGGCACCAGCATCGATCCGGAAGCGCAGGCCCAGGAACCAGGCCACGTACTGGAAAATGCTGAAATTACGCTATTCGGCGATAACGGCAACGTTTTGCAGTCGCTGAAAACACCGCGCCTTATCCATACGCCTCAGCAAAGCGAAACCTGGACAGAAGAGCCCGAAGCGGTACTGTATGACAATGAGGATCGTCAATGGCTAGCGAGTGCCGATGTAGGCACGCTCAACACTGCTACCCAAGCTCTGCTACTGTCAGGCTCAGCTCAGTTGATAGCACCGGACGAAGGCTGGCAGCTAGATACTGAGCTACTCCATTATGATGGCCTAAATCAGCATGCGTGGAGTGAAACACCGGTCGTGCTTCAGCAACCACCCCAGCAAATGAGCGCTTCACGCTTGGACGTGTGGCTTAACAATAGCCGGGTTCGCCTAACTGATAACGTGCGCGGCATACACCCCCCGGCCACGCAACCTTAAGCTTAAGAGGAGTCGCCATGAAAGCACTTATCTACACAGCCCTTTTTGCACTCGCTATGCCGGTATCGTCGTTGGCTCAAACTTCACAACAAGCTCCCGTGGAAGTTGAAGCCGACCGGTTGGATCTCGACCAGCGGGCCGGGACTGCTGTTTACACTGGGGATGTGGACATTCGCCAGGGGGAAATGCAGCTGCGCGGCGACCGGGTAGAGATCGAACGCAACGACGCGGGCGAACTCTCGACGGCAACCGCCACCGGAGAGCGCGCCTACTTGCGCCATCAAGGCGAAGGGCAAGATGGCCCTACAGAGGGCTGGGCACGGCGGATTATTTATCACGTCGCCGAGCGCCGCGTTGAGTTAATTGACCAAGCCGAACTGACCCAACAGGAGGACAAATTTAGCGGCGGGCGACTTGAATATTTTATTGATCGTGAAGTGATTCAAGCACGCTCTGACGTTGACGGCAGCGAGCCCCAGCGCATACGTATGACCCTTCAGCCTGAACAATAGGGAGTCAAGCTGTGGCAACTGCTGACACTACGCCGAACAACATCCTTACACCGAACAAAACCCTTTATGCCCACCACCTGGCTAAAAGCTACAAACGCCGCCGTGTGGTTAAAGACATCAATTTGGAAATCTGCCAAGGCAGCGTCGTTGGGCTCCTGGGCCCCAATGGCGCGGGTAAAACCACCTCATTCTATATGATCGTTGGGCTAGTCAAGTCCGACGCTGGCAAGGTGGGTATCGACGATGTGGATTTAACCCGCGCCCCCATGCACGAGCGCGCAGCGGCGGGAATTGGCTATCTACCTCAAGAGGCATCTATTTTCCGCAAACTCTCGGTTGCCGATAATATTATGGCGATACTCGAGACCCGCAAAGAGCTTAGTCGCAGCGACCGCGAACAGCGCCTGGAAGCGCTACTCGAAGACTTCCATATTACCCATATCCGCGACAACCTGGGCATGAGCCTTTCAGGGGGCGAGCGCCGGCGTGTAGAAATCGCCCGTTCGCTAGCCACAGAGCCCGCTTTTATTCTGCTTGATGAGCCTTTTGCGGGCGTTGACCCCATCTCGGTAGGTGATATTAAAAGCATTATTCGTGCGCTTAAACAGCGCCATATCGGCGTGCTGATTACTGATCACAACGTGCGTGAAACCCTGGATATTTGCGATATCGCCTATATCGTCGGCGATGGGCAAATCATCGCCAGTGGCTCGCCGGCTTCGATTCTCACCAATCAAAAAGTAAGGGACGTGTATTTGGGCGCCGATTTTCGTCTGTAACAGTTTCGCCTTCATCGCCCCTAAATAGCGCTTTAAAACAACTTTACTACCAATGGCATGCTTATTGCACTTGCGCCAAGCACTCACTCGCACTAGGGTGGAGCATTCTGATTAACGAGTGGTTCTCAGATGGTCATGAAAGCTTCTCTCCAACTGCGTATCGGCACACAGCTGACCATGACGCCCCAGTTGCAGCAGGCCATTGCGCTGCTGCAACTCTCTACGCTGGATCTTCGTCAAGAAATTCAGCAGGCACTTGATGCCAATCCCATGCTGGAGCAGGAAGATGAATTTAGTGAGCAGGCTGTCAGCGAGCCTAAGGAAGAAGAGTGGTCAGAGAGCATCCCTACTGAGCTCTCGGTAGATAGCGACTGGTCAGATACCTATCAAGATATGGGCAGTCAGGGGGGTAGCAGCAGCGAAGGCCCTGATTTTGAGCGTCAGGCAGCAGGGCAAAGCCTGCATGGCCACCTGCTATGGCAGCTTGCCATGACCGATTTTAGCGCCCGCGAGCAGCTTGTCGCGGAGAGTTTAATCGACGCGCTCGACGCTAACGGCTACCTAACCCAACCGCTCAACGACATCCGTGAAGGCCTGCGCGCCCAGGGCATTGACGGGCTTAGTCAACGCGAAGTGGAAACCATTCTGCTCAAGCTCCAGCAGTTTGAGCCGACCGGCATCTTTGCCCGGGATCTGCGTGAATGCTTGATGCTGCAGCTCGCCGCCCTCCCCGATGATACGCCACTGCTGGTTCCCGCTCGCCGTTTAGTGCGGCAGTTTCTCGAAGCGCTTGGTAAAGACGATATGCGCCTGCTGAAGCGCCGCCTAGGGCTCGACGACGAACAGTTGACCGACGTCATCCTACTGATTCGCAGCCTAGACCCACGGCCAGGCAGCGCTTACGGCGACACCGACGATAGCTATGTTACCCCCGACCTAGTCGTGCGCCACGATAACGAAGGCTGGCACTTAGAACTCAACCCAGAAGCCCTGCCAAGGCTGCGCATTCAGCCGGACTACGCCAGCTTGATTAAGCGAGCGGACAAGAGCCAGGACAATCAGTTTCTCAAAGAACACCTCCAGGAAGCGCGCTGGCTGATCAAAAGCCTCTCTAGCCGAAACGATACGCTGCTGCGTGTGGGTCGCGAAATCATTACCCGCCAGATTGGCTTTTTGGAGCACGGTGAAGAAGCCATGAAGCCATTGATACTGGCCGATATTGCCGAAGCCGTCGAGATGCACGAGTCGACTATTTCACGGGTAACGACGCAAAAATATATCCATACACCTCGAGGCGTGTTTGAACTCAAATACTTTTTCTCAAGCCAGGTGAGCGGTCAAGATGGCGATAGCCATTCCAGCACTGCCATCCGGGCACGTCTCAAGAAACTGATTCAAGAGGAGCCGCCCGGCAAGCCGCTTTCAGATAGTCGCTTAGTGACGCTGTTAGGCGAGGGAGGGATTCAAGTGGCGCGTCGTACGGTGGCGAAATACCGTGAAGCCATGGGCATTCCCTCATCTAGTGAACGGCGCCGTTTGCGCTAACTTCGCTAACGTTTCAGGGAAACTCTCGACAAGGGCTTTGCAACGCGGCAAAAAGGGTTACAATCGAAGTACAGTCCGATGGATAAGGAGCACGTCAATGCAAGTAAATATCACTGGTCATCACGTAGAACTGACTGACGCCTTGCGTGACTATGTCAACGAAAAGCTTGAGCGTGTAGAGCGCCATTACGACAATATAACTACGGTGCAAGTCACCTTATCAGTGGAGAAAGAGCGCCAGCAGGCCGCCTGTACGCTGCACGCAGCAGGTGCTGACTTACATGCGGAAGCCCTAGACAGTGATATGTACGCCGCTATCGACGCGCTAGCGGATAAAATCGACCGTCAACTCGTTAAACACAAGGAAAAAGCACAAGCTCGCGCCCAAGGCGCTGGTGTGCGTTAATTCAATGACGTTGGAAACCATACTCCCCCCGGAACGTGTTCTGTATGACGTACCCGGGGGTAGCAAAAAAAGGGTGCTGGAGTTTTACAGCACCTTTATTGCCCAAAATATCCCCAGCCTGGACAGCCAAGAAGTGTTTAGCCGTTTAATCGGCCGCGAGCGCTTAGGTAGTACGGGTATTGGTAACGGCGTGGCTATTCCCCATGCGCGGAGCCCCCACTGCACCGCCCCTATCGCCGGGTTTTTAAAGCTGGCTGAAGCAATCGATTTCGATGCTATCGACGGCGATCCGGTAGATCTGGTATTTGTCCTGTTGGTACCCGAAGAGGCAGATGACACGCATCTCTCACTACTGGGGCAGGTAGCGACCATCATGAATGATGCGGACACGCGCCAGCAGCTGCGTAAAGCAGCCAGCCAGCGCGAACTGCTCGAGCTGATTACCGCTAAAATTCGCGAGCAATCAGCGACCTAAGGGTCTGAAAGCCTGTTCAGGGCACAGCAGATTATTCGCTCACCACCCTCAACGCAGCTTGATCAAAGCAAAGAGAGACTCTATGCAACTGGTGATCATTAGCGGCCGCTCCGGGTCAGGTAAATCTATCGCCTTGCAAGCGCTGGAAGATCTTGGCTACTACGCGATTGACAACCTCCCCGCTATGCTGCTGGGATCATTGGTGGATGAACTGCGTGACCAGGGCGATCGCACCCATCTGGCGGTCAGTATTGATGCCCGCAATTTGCCGGGAGCGCTGGAGCGCCTACCCTCTTTGTTAGAGGAGTTGCGTCAGCGTAAAATCGACTTTCAAGTGATTTACCTAACTACCGACGCACGCATACTGCTTGAGCGCTACTCTGCTACTCGGCGACGCCATCCGCTGACCCGCGATAGCGAGATGACCCTGGAAGAGGCGATCAATAAAGAGGAGGAAACGCTGGAGGATATTCGCGACCTGGCCGACCTTTTGATCGATACATCACGGTTATCGGTGCACGATTTACGTCGCCGTATTACCGACCAGGTAGCGCATCAACGGCGCGATAAGCTGACGTTAACGCTGGAATCGTTTGGCTATAAACGCGGCGTACCGTTAGACGCCGACCTGGTCTTCGATGTGCGCTGCCTGCCAAACCCTTACTGGGATCCAACGCTGCGCCAGTTCACTGGCCGCGACGCGGAAATCGTGGCTTTTTTGAGCAGCTATCCGATCGTTGACGCCATGAGCGACGACATTTTGGCCTGGCTGGAGCGTTGGTTACCCGCTTACCAAAATAGCCAACGTAGCTACATGACTATCGCCATTGGCTGTACGGGTGGTCAGCACCGCTCGGTCTATATGGTCGAGAAGTTAGCGGAAAAATTGGCGCCTAGCATGGGCGAAGTTCAGCTTCGCCACCGCGAACTTGGCCTGCATTACACCTTAAGCGAACAGTTGGCCGCTCCTCTCGTCAGCGCTTCCACACCCAACGAGCGGCCAGAGACCTCTTAAGCGCGTCTATCCATTAATGACACCACTCGGCGAAAAGGAACCAGGGTGCCAGAACGCATACTTACACTTACCAATCAACGCGGGCTACACGCTCGCGCGGCGACAAAACTGGTCAAATGCGGCCAACAGTTCACGGCAAAAATATGCGTCTACAAACAGCAACAGGCTGCCGACGCCGCCAATATCATGTCACTGCTGATGCTTGCCGCACCTTGTGGCACCGAGCTTAGAATCACCGCCGAAGGCGATGACGCCGAACAGGCGCTTGAAGCGATTCAAGCGCTGTTCGACGCCCGCTTTGAGGAAGATCAGTAGCCGTCGCTTGTGCCTGCTAGTCCCCCGCTACGGTCATGGCATCAATCAACCAGCTACCCGTGTGAACACTGCCACGGGTATCGGTGTCATCGCCAATACCTACTAAGCCAGCAAACATGCGCTCCAGGTTTCCGGCGATAGTGAACTCTTCTACCGGGTACTGCACCTTGCCATTCTCGACCCAAAAACCTGCTGCACCGCGAGAGTAGTCACCGGTCACACCGTTGACACCCTGGCCCATCAACTCAGTTACCCAAATACCCCGCCCCATCTCTTGCAGCAGGCTCTCGCGTGATTGCAGCGGCGTCGCTAAACGCACGTTACGTGCCCCACCGGCATTACCCGTGGTTTGCATATCGAGACGACGGGCGCTGTAAGACGAGAGCATATAGCTGGCAATGCGCCCCTGATCGATAAAGCGATTATTGCGCGTTTGCACGCCCTCACCATCAAACGGCGAGCTTGCCGTGGCGCCGACCTCCATCGGCCGCTCTTCCAGACTGAACCAGTCGGGAAACAGCGGTGTACCGAGCCGGTCGCACAAAAACGAGGCTTGACGGTACAGCGCACCACCGGCTAACCCACTGAGCAGGTGGCCAATCAAGCCACTGGCCAACGACGGGTCAAACAACACCGGAAAGGTGCCCGTTGGCGGACGTTTAGCGCCAAGCCTGCGCAACGTACGCACCGCGGCTTCGCGCCCTACCTCAGCAGGATCACGCAGCGCCTTGGGGTCGCGGGCAGACGTATAGTCATAATCACGCTGCATACCGGCCGCGTCTTGGGCAATCAGCATGCACGAAAGAGAGTGGTTACTGCCCTTTTGGGTGCCTAAAAAGCCGTGGCTATTGGCGTACACGCGTACCCCTTCGCCGCTGGAGAGCGACGCACCATCCGACTGGGAAATACCTTCCACATCGCGGCCCGCCAGCTCGCAGGCCAGCGCCAGCTCAATCGCCTCATCCGTTGTGAGCGCCCAGGGGTAGTGCACTTTTAAATCGGGCAACTCAGTAGCCATGAGTGATGCATCGGCCAGTCCAGCCGCCGGATCTTCGCCGGTGTAGCGGGCAATTGCCAGCGCCTTCTCCACCGCCGCCTGAATAGATGCGCTGCTGGCGTCTGTGGATGAAGCGCTGCCTTTACGCTGCCCCACGTAGAGCGTGACGGCAATGCCTTGGTCACGGGATAACTCAACCGTTTCAACTTCCCCCTGACGTACGCTAACGCCTATGCCCTGGTCAACGCTTGCGCCCACCTCGGCAGCATCCGCGCCCAAGCGCTTGGACAGCGCTAGCGCCTCTTCAGCGCGCGCGGTCAATAGTGACTGCTGCGCGGATGCATCAAATGCCTGTGCCATATGGCCTCCTATTTCAACCGAATGTCTCTCAACCAAAGTCTTTCAAGAGAGTGTCATCGGCGAATCAATGTTGTACTCGCAGCTGGTATAATGCCGCCACGAATCTTGTCTGTGAGTCACACTATGCGTAAGCAACGTCCCGATCCCGTTGAAGTAGAAGAGCAGGAAGAACGCCCTAGCAAGTCGCAACTCAAACGCGAAATGCATGCCTTACAGGCACTTGGGGAAACCTTGATCGCCATGCGACCGGCGGAACGCGCCCGTTTCCCCCTCTCTGACGATATGCTCCGCGCTATCGAGGAAACCTCGCGTATTCGTTCCCATGAAGGTCGCCGCCGCCATATGCAGTATGTCGGCAAGCTAATCCGTAAAGAGGATCTCACCGCCATTCAAGCCGTGTTCGACTCCATCGATCAGGAGCAGGAGCAGCGCGACCACGCGTTTCACCGACTGGAAAAATGGCGGGAACGCTTAATTGACGAAGGCGACGCGGCGGTTGACCTGTTTATGGCGGAACACCCCGATGCCGATCGCCAGACACTGCGTCAATTGATTCGCAACGCCCAGCGGGAACGCGAACAGGGCAAACCGCCGACCAGCTCGCGCAAGCTCTTCAAACACCTGCGCGAAACCCTCTCACTTTAAAAACAGCCTCTTTAAAACGGTTTTTCAAAACCGCCTGTCAAGACTGCGTGCCACCGACGGTCAGCTCATCCAATTTCAGGGTGGGTTGGCCCACCCCCACCGGCACGCCCTGTCCCTCTTTACCACATACGCCAATACCAGTATCCAGCGCCATATCATGGCCGATCATGGAAACGCGCTGCATCGCTTCCGGCCCGTTACCAATCAAGGTGGCGCCTTTCACCGGTGTCGTCACCTTACCGTCTTCAATCAGGTAAGCTTCGCTGGCGGAGAATACAAATTTACCCGACGTGATATCCACCTGCCCGCCGCCAAAGCTCACCGCGTAAATACCGCGCTTAACGCTTTTGATAATATCGCTGGGCTCATCTTGGCCCGCGAGCATAACGGTATTGGTCATACGCGGCATGGGTAAGTGGGCAAAGGATTCGCGTCGCGCATTGCCCGTCGGCGCCATACCCATCAAGCGGGCATTGAGTTTGTCCTGCATATAGCCGGTCAAAATGCCGTCTTCGATAAGCGGCGTGTATTGCCCCGGTGTGCCCTCGTCATCCACGCTCATGGAGCCACGGCAATCCGATAACGTTGCATCATCGACAATCGTTACACCTTTAGCGGCCACGCGCTCGCCCATCTTGCCTGCAAAGGCGGAACTGCCCTTACGGTTGAAATCCCCTTCCAGACCGTGGCCGACGGCTTCATGAAGCAAAATCCCCGGCCACCCCGAGGCCAGTACTACAGGCATTTGCCCCGCGGGTGCATCAACAGCCTCCAGGTTGACCAGCGCCTGACGCACCGCCTCTTTGGCGTACTGCTCGGCAACTTGGTCATCGCGTAGTTTGGCCATGGAGTAACGGCCACCGCCGCCCGCACTGCCGCGTTCACGTCGGCCATTTTTAACCGCAATCACGCTAACGTTAAAACGCACTAGTGGGCGAATATCCGCCGCCAAGGTGCCATCGCTGGCCCGCACCAGCACCACCTCGTAGGTACCTGATAGGGAAGCACTCACTTGACTGATGCTCGGGTCTGCAGCACGAGCGACTTTGTCAGCCTGTTTTAACATGGCGACCTTGTCTTCGGCGCTTAGCCCGGCCAGAGGGTCGATTCCCTCATAGCGCGACATGGCGGAAACCGGACGAACCAATTGCCCAGGCAGACGTTGGCCGCTGCGAACGATGCCCGCCGCTGTGCGGCCGGTGTCCATTAGCGCATCGGCAGTAATTTGGTTGGAGTAGGCAAAGCCCGTCTTTTCACCTGCCAACGAGCGTACGCCGACGCCACCGTCAATATTGTAGCTGGCCTCTTTTACCTCTCCATCTTCCAGTACCCAGCCCTCTTGCCAGGTACGCTGAAAATAGAGATCAGCGTAGTCAATGCCCGCGCCCATAGCGTAGTCCAACCCCGTTTCCAAGGCCTCTAAGTCGAGTCCTCCAGGGGTCAACAGAATGGCTGCAGCCGTATCTACATCACTTTTATATGCGGTCATTGGGGGCCTTCTAAAGTAACCTGCGGCGAGGCCCAAGGGCCTCGCACACGATAATGGAGTGTCGTGGCGCGATCTAAGGCGTCGCCAAACAGCTGGTCAGCAAGGAACAGCGCGCCGCCCACGATAGGGGCGCCAACGGCAATCGCCGCGATCGGTAAGCTTTGCGTCACTGGTAGTGTGACGCCAAGCCGCTGGTCAAGTTCACGCGTCACCAGATTGACACTGCCGGTAAGCGTTAGGGTGGTGGCCGGGGCATCAATTTGCAATGGCCCACGCAGCGTCAGCAGCCCACCGGTAACATCAGCGGTACCCTTAACACGGTCAAATGCCGTGCCCCGACCAGTAACGTCGGAAAAATCCAAGCGTAGACGACGTAAAATATTATCGAAATTGAGCAAGCCGATTAAACGCGCTGGTGCCGATTCCAGAGTGACAAAGCTGCCATCACGAATGTCGGTACTGATATAACCATCTGAACGGCTTAACTCCAATTGCCAGGGTGCCCCCGGCCAGTCAAGCGAGGCGACCACATCAGTACTACGGCTGCGCATGGCCACCGGCTGGTCAAGGCGCTCAAGGGCGGTGCCAATGTCTCCGCCCTGAATGGTAATGTCCGCGCGGGTATGACTGGATACAGCGTCTCCTTCCCAGTGCAGTTCCCCGCGCGCGGAGAGCTGGCCCAAGGTTAAGCCAACGGGAGTAAGCGAAAAACGCTCACCGTCGGTTTCCCAGTAGGCCGTCAAGGGGCCAAAACGACGCGGCCCCATGGCAATTTCGGCTAAACGCAATCGCCCATTGGGCACATCGGCTAGCCAGTCAGGAATGGCCACCGGCTCCTTAAGCTGCGTTTCGACCGATCCCATCCAGGAGTCTGGCATCGGTGCATCGCTGTCATGCTCAACATTGGCTAGTGCCAGCAAGCGATCAAGCGCCAGCGCTTCTATGGCCACATCTAACGGTTGCGGTGATTGAGCATCGTAGTTTACACGCCCGGTGACCAGGTTACCGCTTAGGCCCAAATCGATCAGGCCAGCGTTGATGCCTCCTGATGCGTTAAGAGAGCCTAAACACTCGCCTTGGTAAACCACGCAGGGCGTGGTTAACGAGACCGCCAGCGGCGATTGAGTGCCTGCGTTTGGCTCCCCGGGTGCCCCACCAGCCATTAGCGGTGCAATCGCCTGCTGCCACGCTAGCGGGTCAAGCCTCGGCACGGCAGCGTTAAGGCTAAACCCAGGTTGTGTGGGCCAGCCGGGCAGCCGCTCCGCTTGGCTGCCTAAATTTAGCGACCCGGCAAACGAGCCGTTAAGCTGTTGCAGTCGTGCAGAAGCGATATCGGTGAGCCGGCTTTCGATACGTTGTGTGTCCATATCGGCGGTTAATGTCCAGGGCCAGGCCTGCTGTGGCGTTTTTGCAAAGGGCTCGGGCAGATGGCTGGTGACGCCGACTAAACGACTCTCCAAGCGCAGGGTGGGCGTTGGCGTTAGGGCGACACTGCCCTGCCACTCTAGCGGCCCTTCTAGCGGCATACGCCCTTGACTGTCATCTACCCCTGCAAGCCCGAAAAGCGCCCCGGTGGCGACTCTCCCCTGCAGCTGTATGCCGTTGCGTTGAGTATTAATATCAGCGTTGATAGAGCCACCAAGCAACTGCCCACTAGCCTCTCCGACGAGACCTGAACGCTCCCCATCTTGAAGCCAGGCAAGATCCCCCTCAACCGATTGAAGACGCAGATCGAGCGGTTGATAAACCACCTCCGGAAAGCGCGGCTGAGCATTAATTTCCAGCTGCAGCGCCTCCGGGTTTGCTAACGGCAACGACAGCGCAATATCGCCGTTAACGCCACCCGTTACGCGCAAATCACTTAGTCGGGAAAGATCAACCTCGGGCATTGCCTGTAAAAATGATATTAGCGCTGGCCCATCCGACTGTAACTGCCCCGAAAGATTGAGCGCCTCATCCTCCATCACCACTTCACCTTCTGAAGCAGTGACGCCATGGCTCTGCGCGTTATCAATTTCAGCTTCTAACACCCTGTTTTGCCACTTGAGGCGACCCTCGACGTCGTCAAGGCGTGGCCAGCCTGGCGCGATCGGCAAATGTCCTTGGGTAACTGCCAGGGCAAGCGTCGCAGTAAAGTCCTCAGCGGTCACGCCATCGCCTAACGGCTGGCTTAACTGCAGAGATCCCTCGCTTACGTAACCACCAATATCATTGAGCAACCACTCGCGAAGCTCGTCATCCATGACGCTGAGCGGCAACCACTGGGCCAGCGGTCGCTCAACAGCATCCACGTCACTGAAGTTGAGGTCTAAACCAAAATGGCCACGCTGATTACCTGTCACCAGACCAAAGCCGCCCGCTACCTGGGCGCCGTCCCAGTCAACGCTTAGCCGCTTGCCACTCACCATGGTATTGGGTCCGTCGTAGACCCACTCCACTTCCCCTTCAGCGCGCCTCAGTTGCATGGGAGCGGCAAAATACTCAGGAAAATAGAGGGTGCTGGCGCCATTACTGCTAAACAGTACGCGACCGCGAAAATCCCGCGCCTGAACCCAGGCGTCCAACGGACCGCCGCCTGGCGCCTGCTGCCATGGCGAGACTTCCACGCTGGTTAGCGCCGCGTCCACCCCCCAGTGACCATCCTGCTGGCCAACGTGCAACCCCTCAACTTGCCCCCGGGGGGCAAGGGTTTGTAATACTCGCGTGACGGACTCGGGGAGCAATACATAGTCGCGCCAAGCGGTCAGCGAGGCGAGTTCAAAAGCGCTGGTGCGCACTTCCCACTGCCCTGGCTGGTGGGTGGCGTGCCAGTGACGTGGCAACGCGGGTCCCACGTTGCCGCCGGGGGGCTGGGCCCACTCCACGCTCTCCGCATCACCGCTTAGCCACGCCTCACCTCCTTCGCCGTCGCGCTGCCACAAACCATTGGCCTCAATGTCCCTTAACACCGCGTACTGAACACGATGGCGAAGCGTCAACTGTGGCACGTCGACGGCAACACGGGCTTCCTCAAGGCGCCCGCCGCTCCAACGCCCCCACAGCCGCGCACTGCCCCCAGCCTGCTCCAAATAGGCCGCATGATCGGGCCGAAACATATCCGCCAGAACCACTAACTGATCAAGCTGAATATCCAACTGCAGTGCTGCCGAAAAATCGCTAAAACCCCGTCGGCCAGGCTGCATTTCGACCTTCATTTCCGCCGCAGGGAGGTCTATATCGCGAGCCTGCTCTAGTGATGGCGCGATGTTGATGGCGCCCTCCAGCCGTGTACGCCGTTCATCGCCGGTCAGCAGTAGCGTTTGGGCATGCAGCAGTACGGTGTCCTGCTTGCCGTGCAGCACAACGCGAGTGTTATCCACCCACAGCCGTTGGCGTAAAATCAAGCCCGCCCAGCTATCAATTTTGGCCAGATCCACATCGGGGTCTGCCGCCATCAATAGCGGTAACTCCGCGGGCTCGGGCCACTGCCACGCAGCCCCCGTGCCTTGATAAAGATGAAACTGTGTACCGCTTATGCGTGCGTCGCTAAAAATCGGCGCCCTATTGATTAGCGACGCCCAGGTATCCAAGCGCAGTCCTGCATGCTCCAGGGAAAAGAGTGCCTGACCATCGGGGGTTTCCGCATTCACCCCGTCAAGGCGCAGCAGTAGGTCGTTACGGGCTAGCGAAAGCGATAGACGCTCAATAGTCACCGGCACGCCGATACGTGCCTCAATTAGCGCTTCAATACGGGGGGTAAGGGCATCGGATTGGCTGATCGCCAAGCGCAGCAGCAATAGCAGCACGGCCACGCAGCCCAGAAGCCAGGCCGCGATCAGCAAACTCCAACGCACCAGCGAACGAGTCGGCATGGTTACATCAGCACAATATCGTACTGCTCTTGGGAGTAGTGCTGCTCAACCTGAAAGCGAATCGTTTTATTGATAAACGTCTCCAGGTCGGCCACCGCCGCTGACTCTTCATCCAGTAAACGGTCAACGACTGGCTGCGACGCAAGCACCATATAGGTTTCAGCGCTGTAGGCACGCTCTTCGCGCAGAATCTCACGAAAGATTTCGTAGCAGACGGTTTCTGGCGTTTTCAGCGTTCCCCGTCCACTGCAGGTAGGACAGGCTTCACACATCGTTTGCTCTAGGCTCTCCCGCGTGCGTTTCCGGGTAAGCTGAACAAGGCCAAGCTCGGTCACGCCGGTACACTTGGTTTTGGCATGATCACGCTCTAAGGCTTTTTCCAATACTCGCAACACTTGCCGCTGATGCTCAACATCGCTCATATCGATAAAGTCGATAATGATGATACCGCCCAGGTTGCGCAACCGAAGTTGGCGAGCAATTGCCGTAGCCGCCTCCAGGTTGGTTTTGAAAATGGTTTCTTCAAGGTTGCGGTGACCAACATACCCCCCGGTATTGACATCAATGGTGGTCATTGCCTCAGTGGGGTCAATCACCAGATAGCCACCGGATTTCAGCTGCACCTTGCGCCCCAACGCTTTCTGGATCTCATCTTCGACGCTGTACAGGTCAAAGATGGGCCGCTCGCCGGGGTAATACTCAATCCGCTCAACCGCATCGGGCATAAACTCTTCAGCAAACTCGACCAGTTTGACGAAGTTTTCCCGCGAATCGATACGCACTTTTTCAATATCGTCGCGCATTACATCGCGCAAAGTGCGCATAAAGAGCGGCAAATCATCATAAATGACGCTTTGTGGTGTCGCGGTGACTTTACGCTCGCTCACCTTGCGCCACAGCCGCAGCAGAAAGTGCATATCGCCTTTTAGTTCTTCGTCACCGACGCCTTCCGCGGCAGTACGAACAATAAAGCCCCCCGTCACCTCCAGCGTCTGCTCCGCCACGCTGCTATCCAGCAGGGCTTTTAACCGCTCGCGTTCGCGCTCATCCTCGATTCGCTGGGAAACGCCGTGATGCGGCGAATCGGGCATATACACCAAATAGCGAGAAGGGATCGACAGGTGCGTGGTTAAGCGCGCACCTTTACTTCCAATGGGGTCTTTGGTGGCCTGTACTACCAGCGCCTGGCCTTCATGCAGCAACTGGCCAATGGTTTGCTGCTCATCGAGCGGTGTACCGGGAGGCATCACTTCGTGAGCATGAATAAACGCCGCCCGCTCTAAGCCAATATCAACAAAGGCAGCCTGCATGCCAGGCAGTACACGGACTACTTTGCCTTTGTAGATATTGCCCACGATACCACGCCGACGGGAACGCTCGATCAGTGCCTCTTGCAAAACGCCATTTTCAACCAGCGCGACGCGGGTTTCCATTGGCGTTAAATTGATGAGAACTTCACCGCTCATGCAAAATTCCTTATTGGTTGACATATTCCTTGCCAGCGATACAGGCGGCGACGCCCTCTATTCAAGGGCGTTAAACGCGCTGCCAGATAGGAACTCCCTGTCGGCATAGCAAGTGCGTCGTCTCAAACAGCGGTAGCCCCACCACTGCTGAGTGACTGCCTTGAATCTGTTTTACAAATATGGCGGCTAATCCCTGTATTGCGTAGCCCCCAGCCTTATCAGCAGGCTCACCCGTGCGCCAGTAGGCTGCAATTTCATCAGCGCTTATCTCACGCATGGTCACCTGGGTGGTCACACAGCAGGAGAGCATACCTTCCGACCCACTCACCGCCACCGCGGTAAGCACCTCGTGACACCGTCCTGAAAGCAGCCGCAGCATCTCGGCGCCCTCCTCCGCATCCGCTGGTTTACCTAGAATACGCCCATCGACCACCACAGCGGTATCTGAACCGAGGGTCGGCAAGTCAGTTAGCGGGGCAGCCGCCTCGGCTTTGGCAATCGCTAAGCGTAGTACATACGCTTGAGCCGTCTCACCGGCCAGCGGTGTCTCATCGATATCACAGGGATAAACCGTGACTGGCACACCAATGGAAGCCAGCAAGGCCCGACGACGTGGAGAAGCCGACGCTAAGCACAAAACAGGCGCAGTCATGAAGAGGCCAACCGACGTTCTAATGCCTGGAACATCGTCGCTAGCCACGGCCACAGCAACGCACTGATCAGCGCGGGAATCAAAAAGGCTAAATGAATCGAAAAATCACCCACAATAGTACGCAGCCACTGGGCGACGAGCTGCATCAAGCCCAACAGCACCAGCACCAGCGCCGACTGCTGTATCAGCGAATAGGCGCGAAAACGGGGGTAGACCAGAGCACAGAGAAATGCCAAGAGCGCATAAATTAACGCATGCTGCCCCAACGCGGTGCCTTCAATTAAATCCATTAAAATGCCCAGCACGAAGCCATGAAAAACGCCGACTCTGTCGGGTGTGCGCATACACCAGTAGATCAGCATCAGTCCTAGCCACTCGGGCCGGTATACCTGCCAACCATCGGCCAGCGGCATGACTTGTAAACACAGCGCCAAAAGCAGACTTAGCCAAATAACTAAAATAGGCACAACCGGTGCACGCGCCATCAGGGCACCTCTTGATCGGGACTAGCAAGCTGAAGCGAAGAGCGTAAAGCCTCTGCCGAGATATTCAGCGTCTCATCCCACGCATGTTCGTCTACCTCCGCTCGCGGGGGCGGAAAAAGCAGTAAGAAGTGACGTGAGCGCTGAAGTTGTGCCATAGGTTCGGCCGTCACACGCGCAAAAGGCTGACCAGGGTCGTGAAAGACCTCGGTTACGCGTGCCACGGGGTAACCCGGTGGAAAGCGCCCTGCCAAGCCCGATGTGGTTAGCAAATCACCTTCTCGAATATCCGCCGTGTCAGGCACGTGCATGACATTAACGCTGCTATAGCGCCCCGCCCCTTGGACGATAAAACGTAAGCCATTGCGGTTTAACTGAACCGGCAACGCATGACTGGCATCGGCTAACAGCAGTACCCGACTTGAGTAGGCAGAGACCGCGGTAATTTGCCCCACCAAACCCGAGGCATCAATCACCGGCTGCCCCACATAGGTGCCATTGCGATGGCCGCGATTAATCACCATCTGATGGCTAAAGGGATCGTTATCCAGCGACAGCAGCTCAGCGGTGATATAGGGAATATCGCGCCGCTTAGCCGCTCTCAACAATTCGCGCAGCTCGCTGTTTTCCGCAGTCAAATTTGCCAACCGTTGACCACGATGAGAAAGGGTAAGAATTTGCTCACGCAGGCGGCGATTTTCATCCACCAACGCCTGCTGATCGGAGAGCGCAAGCGACCCCCAATTCAATAGGTCACTAGGCACACTAACGACCCATTGAATAGGAGCAACGACCGTCGTCATTTGCGCACGCACTTGCTCCATACGTGTGAAATGCTGGTCGACAAACATCAATGCACTGGCGGCCAGGACGCAAAAAAACAGCCGGTAGCCCGGCAGAGGCCCGTGCGAGAACAGCGGTTTAATAGGCAATCCCCCCGCAATTAACCGCTGCGATTAGTCGCTCGACAGCAACTCAAAGGTGTGCTGATCGATCATTTCCAGCGCTTTACCACCGCCGCGAGCAACGCAGGTCAGCGGGTCTTCAGCAACAATTACCGGCAGCCCTGTCTCTTCAGCGATCAGCTTGTCCAGATCGCGTAACAGCGCTCCACCGCCCGTTAGCACCAAACCCCGCTCAGCGATGTCGGATGCCAGCTCAGGAGGTGACTGTTCAAGGGCGCTCTTAATCGCGGCCACGATAGAACCCAGGGTTTCTTGCAGTGCTTCCAGGGTTTCGTGGGAATTGAGCGTGAAGCTGCGTGGAATACCTTCAGCCAGATTACGACCGCGCACGTCAATTTCACGCAGTTCGCCACCAGGGTAGGCGCAACCTATCTCTTCTTTGATGCGTTCGGCTGTCGCTTCGCCTATCAGGCTGCCGTAGTGACGACGTACGTAGGCGGTAATGGCTTCATCAAAGCGGTCGCCACCCACCCGAATAGACTCGGAGTAGACTACGCCGTTAAGTGAAATAATCGCGATTTCAGTAGTACCACCACCGATATCCACCACCATCGACCCCTGCGCTTCATCAACCGGAAGCCCTGCGCCAATCGCCGCCGCCATGGGTTCTTCGATCAAGAACACCTCGCGGGCACCGGCACCTTCAGCTGACTCACGAATCGCCCGGCGCTCTACTTGCGTTGACATGCAAGGAACGCACACCAGCACACGCGGGCTGGGGGTTAAGAAGGTGCTTTGGTGAACTTTGCGGATAAAGTGCTGAAGCATCTGTTCGGTGACGGTGAAGTCGGCAATAACACCGTCTTTCATCGGCCGAATCGCGGTAATATTGCCGGGCGTACGCCCCAGCATTCGCTTGGCATCAGTACCGACTGCCGCGACGCTGCGCATATTGCCAGACTGGCGGATAGCAACCACGGACGGCTCATCGAGCACGATACCGCGACCGCGAACATAAATCAGTGTGTTGGCCGTACCCAAGTCGATCGACAGATCGCTGGAAAACAGCCCCCTCAAACGTTTAAACATGGATGTTGTTACCTAGTGCAGACCGGGAACCCTGTGCGGATGCAAACGGTATCACCGCAACCCCCTGGCAGCAAGCACGAGTCGCGCCTAACACTGCCCGTTAAGGCCAAGATGTGGTACCTTTTGCGGCTATTTTCCACGTCTGCAACACAAGACGTTTTTTTAATATCGGTATGTATACCGCTTAAAGCCGATTATGTTCCATCACGTTTACGAGGAAATATCGATCATGGCGCTTGAAGAATCTCATGTGCGCCGGGCCGCTCACTTGGCCCGACTCGCCGTCAGCGATGACCAAGCCAGCGGCTTTGTAGACGACCTAAGCCGGATTCTGGACATGGTCGACCAGCTACAAAGCCTCGATACTGAGGGTGTTACGCCGCTCGCTCATCCGCTGGATGCGACCCAGCGACTGCGCGCCGATGAAGTGACGGAAACCAACCAGCGCGACGCGTTTCAGCGCTGTGCTCCGGCAGTGGAAAATGGCCTGTATCTCGTGCCCCGCGTCGTTGAATAAGTACGCAGAGCCACGAAGCACGAACATTTAATCAAGCCACCACTATTGCCTCTTTTTTTCTCCCCTGAACGGAGCTTCTGGGTCATGTACGAGAAAACCTTAACGCAACTCGCCGCCGCGCTAAAAAGCGGTGAGTTCTCAAGCCGCGAGCTGACCGCTCACTATTTGCAGCGTATCGAACAGGCTGACGGCAATCTCAACAGTTTTATCAGCGTAACCGCCGAGCAAGCGCTGAAACAGGCTGAAGTAGCCGACCACGCCCGAGCGGCGGGCAACGCCGGGCCGCTGGCGGGTATTCCCTTGGCGCTCAAAGATATTTTTTGCACCCAGGGCGTAAAAACCAGCTGCGGTTCAAAAATGCTGGATAATTTTATCGCTCCCTACGACGCCACCGTGGTGGAAAAACTTAACGCGGCGGGCACCATCAGCCTGGGCAAAACCAATATGGATGAGTTCGCCATGGGCTCCTCCAACGAAAACAGCTACTACGGCCCGGTCAAAAATCCCTGGGATTTGACCGCGGTGCCCGGCGGCAGCTCCGGCGGCAGCGCAGCAGCGGTCGCGGCGGGCCTGGTGCCTGCAGCCATGGGCACCGACACCGGCGGCTCGATTCGTCAGCCCGCGGCTTTTTGTGGCATCACCGGCTTAAAGCCCACCTACGGTCGCGTGTCGCGCTTCGGCATTATTGCCTACGCCTCAAGCCTTGATCAGGCTGGCCCCATGGCGCGTAGCGCCGAAGATTGCGCCCACCTGCTGGGGGTTATTGCGGGCCATGACGGCCGCGACTCCACCAGCGTTTCCCGCGGCGTACCCGACTATGTGGAAGGCCTTAATGCTCCTCTCTCGGGGCTCAAGATCGGGCTCCCCAAAGAGTATTTCGGCGATGGTTTAGACCCTGAGGTCGAAAAAGCCGTTCGTGAGGCGGTAAAAGTTTACGAATCCCTAGGCGCCACGGTGCGTGAGGTCAGCCTACCGCATACCCACTATGCGATTCCGGCCTACTACGTGATCGCCCCAGCGGAAGCCTCTTCCAACCTGTCCCGCTATGACGGCGTGCGTTTTGGTCACCGCTGCGACAATCCCAGCGATTTGATCGATCTCTACACACGTTCACGGGCTGAAGGCTTCGGCGAAGAAGTTAAACGGCGCATCCTGATCGGCACTCACACGCTCTCTGAAGGCTTCTTTGACGCCTACTACACCAAAGCCCAGCAGGTGCGCCGTTTGATCCGTCAGGACTTCCTGGATGCGTTTGAAGACGTCGACGTGCTGATGGGCCCCGCCTCGCCTACCCCGGCGTTTGACCTGGGTGCCAAAAAAGATCCGGTGTCGATGTATCTGCAGGATATCTACACCATCGCAGTGAACCTGGCGGGTATTCCCGGCATCAGCGTACCCGCGGGTTTTGCCGGCGGCCGACCTGTCGGTCTGCAGATTCTGGGCACCCACTTTGCCGAAGCGCAGTTGCTTAACGTCGCTCACCAGTTTCAGCAAGCGACCGACTGGCACCTACAACGTCCTGCCTTTGCCGAGGAGTACGCCTAATGCAATGGGAAACCGTGATTGGGCTTGAAGTCCACGTTCAGCTCGCAACACGTTCAAAAATCTTCTCCGGTGCCTCGACGGCGTTTGGCGCTGAGCCAAACACCCAGGCCTGCGCGGTGGATTTAGGCCTACCCGGCGTGTTGCCAGTCCTCAATGAGCAGGCCGTGGCCATGGCCGTTCAGTTTGGCCTGGCAGTGCATGCGGATATCGCCGAGGTCTCGGTGTTTGACCGTAAAAACTACTTCTACCCCGACCTGCCCAAGGGCTATCAAACCAGCCAGATGTACCACCCCATCGTCGGCCCTGGCGACGTTGAGATTACGCTGGAAGATGGCAGCACCAAGCGTATCCGCATCCACCATGCTCACCTGGAAGAGGATGCCGGCAAGTCACTGCATGAAGATTTTCACGGCATGACCGGTATCGACTTAAACCGGGCTGGCACACCGCTACTGGAGATCGTCTCCGAGCCGGATATGCGAAGCGCCAAAGAGGCCGCGGCGTATCTCAAGGCGATTCACTCCATCGTCACTTACCTGGGCATTTCCGACGGCAATATGGCGGAGGGCTCCATGCGTTGCGACGTTAACGTTTCGGTACGCCCCAAAGGTCAGGAAGCCTTTGGCACCCGTGCAGAGATTAAAAACGTTAACTCCTTCCGGTTTGTCGAGCGCGCCATTGCCTTTGAGGTTGAGCGACAAATTGAGCTGATCGAAGATGGCGGCAGCGTGGTTCAAGAAACCCGCTTGTTTGACCCAGACCGTGATGAAACCCGCAGCATGCGTACCAAGGAGGAGGCCAACGACTACCGTTACTTCCCCTGCCCCGACCTGCTGCCGGTGGTGCTAGATCAAGCTTACCTGGATCACCTGCGTGGCCAGTTGCCCGAACTGCCTGCGGATAAGCGCGAGCGCTTCCAGAACGAGCTAGGCCTGTCTGCTTATGACGCCAACGTCATCTCCGCCAGTCGCGATATGGCCGAATTTTTTGAAGCGGTACACAGCGAGTGCGGCGATGCCAAGCAGGCAGCTAACTGGGTACAGGGTGAACTTTCCGGGGCGCTTAACCGCGAAAACCTGAGCATTGCCAATAGCCCGATCTCAGCGCGTCAGCTAGGCGAGCTGATCAGCCGCGTGCTGGATGACACCATTAACGGAAAAGCTGCTAAAGAGGTTTTCCAGGCGTTGTGGAATGGTCAGGGCGAGTCCGCCGACGAGGTGATTGACGCAAAAGGCCTCAAGCAGGTAACCGACACCGGCGCTATCGAGGCGATGATCGATCAAGTGATTGCCGATAGCCCGGCCCAGGTCGCCCAATACCGCGACTCGGAGCCGGAAAAACGTGGCAAAATGATCGGCTACTTTGTTGGTCAGGTGATGAAGGCCTCACGCGGCACTGCCAACCCACAGCAGGTGAACGGCTTGTTAAAAGAGAAGCTCGACGCGCTGTTGTAACAGGGAGACGATCCGAACAACTCTTCGCGGGGGCGCTGTGAACCCCTCCCTGGGCGCTACTTTCGCCATCCCTGGCGAAAGACCCCCGCTACGAGCTGATTCGGATCTGAAAGCTTGCAAATACTAGCGGCTGCATTGGCAGCCGCTTTTTTGGCATTTAAGGTTCTTAAAGTTGGCTGGGCTGGGTAAATCGCCTCAACTGCGAGCAGCCTGCTGCCAATACCTCGGCCTCAAGCTCGGCGATAGCGGCGGTAGGAAAGCCAATACCCTTGGCAGGGCTGCCCTCTACTAACAACCCCGCCAGATCGCCTACCAGCGGCATATGACTGACCAGCATGATCGGCGCACCTTCGGGCTGTTCCAGCAACCAGTCGCTTACCGCACGGGGTGAATCATCCGGTGTGATAAAATCCAACGTTTCAAACGACGTTTCCAGCGCATCGCAGAGCCTTTGCGCGGTTTGCTGCGCGCGCGCATAGGGGCTGGCATAAATCCTCGGCATACCCAACTCGCCTGCAGCCACGTGCTCGGCCAACCAACGCGCCATTTTTTCGGCCTCAAGCTCACCGCGGGGCGTTAATCGGCGCGCCTGGTCGGGATAGCCCGGCGCGGCCTCACCGTGGCGCATAATTAGCACATCAGGCATTCCTGCCTCCATTGTCCTTTGAAGCTTGGTTGTGAGGAGTTTGGTTGTGAGGGGCTTGGTCTCGATGGGCCTGCTGTACGGCTTCACGGGGCAGGATAAACTCTACATCGCTACTCTGCTCACCCATCATAAGAGTACGCGCCATCTCCTGGGCGGGCACGCCGTCAAACAACACGTGATTGAGGCCTTCCGCCAGCGGCATATAAACCCCCATCTCGCTTGCTTTAGCGCATACCAGCTTAACGGTATTCACACCTTCAGCCACCTGACCAAGGGCATCTACCGCTTCTTCCAGCGTGCGCCCTTCGCCCATGGCGTAGCCGACACGGTAATTGCGCGACAGGTTAGACGAGCAGGTAACGATTAAGTCGCCCACCCCCGCCAGCCCTAAAAAAGTCATCGGGTTAGCCCCCTGGGCGACCGCAAAGCGGCTCATCTCAGCCAAGGCGCGGGTCATCAGCATACTGCGGGTGTTTTCGCCCATGCCCAGCGCCGCCGCCATACCGGCGGCAATCGCATAAATATTTTTCAGTGCACCGCCCAGCTCAACACCATGGCGGTCATCACTTGCGTAGACACGAAAGTAACGGCAGCCCAATACTTGCTGTACGCGGGTGCGGGTAAGCGAATCCGCGCTGGCAATCACGGTCGCGGTTAACTGCTTATCGGCAATTTCAGAGGCCAGATTCGGGCCCGCAATCACGCCAATGTGACTAAAACCCGTTTCCTGCTCGAGTACCTGGCTCATCAGCAGGAAGCCCTCCTGCTCAATTCCCTTGGTGGTACTGACCAGTATCTGCTCGGGCCTAAGCCACGCTTTCGCCGCTTGCACAACGCTGCGAAAGGCCTTTGAGGGAATCGCGATGAGTACTAGCTCCGCGTCAGCCAGCACCGTCTGAATATCCGCCGACGCCTCCACGGCGGGGTTCATCGCGTAATTCGGCAAGTAGCGCCCGTTACGGTGCTCTTGGTTGATTTGCTTGACCAGCGTTTCGTCACGCATCCACTGGCGAACGCGAGCGCCATTATCGGCGGCAATACTCGCTAGCGCCGTACCAAAACTACCGCCCCCCAGTACCGCTACGTTGGTTTGCTGCTCAGCCATGATGATGTCCTAGTAAGTCCTGCAGAACGTATATCCCTACTCTACCAAAACAGACGGCCCGCTGGGGTAACCAAGCGGGCCGTCATTGACATAGCGTATTCTGTTAAGCAGTCAGTACACTATTCAGACGCTTCACGTAGGCAGCCGGATCATCCAGATGGCCACCCTCAGCAATAATTGCCTGATCGAGCAGTATGTGGGCTAGCTGACCAAACAGATCACCCTCAGCCCCTTCCAAGCGCGCTACCAGCGCGTGGCTAGGGTTAAGCTCAAGAATCGGCTTCACCTCAGGCAGCGGCTGACCAGCGGCTTCCATAATGCGGCGCATCTGGTAGCCCATTTCATGCTCGGGCAGCACGACACAGGCAGGCGAATCGGTGAGACGGTGAGTCACTTTTACCTCTTGAACACCATCGCCCAGCGCTTCTTTTACGCGCTTTACCAGATCCTCTTTGGCTTTAGCGGTTTCCTCTTGAGCTTTCTTCTCTGCTTCGTCTTCCACATCGCCAAGATCAAGCTCGCCCTTGGCCACATCGGCAAAGGTTTTGCCGTCAAACTCGGTGAGATGGCTCATTAACCACTCATCAATACGGTCAGACAGCAGCAGGACTTCGATGCCTTTTTTGCGGAAGATCTCAAGGTGGGGGCTGTTTTTCGCCGCATTGAAGCTATCGGCCACAACGTAATAAATCTTCTGCTGCCCCTCTTTCATGCGCTCGACATAGTCCGCTAGCCCGTGCTCCTGGGCAGCCGTATCGGTATGGGTTGAGGCAAAGCGCAGCAGGCCAGCAATTTTTTCCCGGTTAGAGGGATCTTCGCCCGGCCCTTCCTTCAATACGCTACCAAAGGTATTCCAGAAGGTCTGGTACTGCTCTTTATCTTTGGCCAGTTTTTTCAACATATCCAAACCGCGCTTGGTCAGCGCCGATTTGATCTTATCTACATTGGGATCCTGCTGGAGCAGCTCACGGGATACGTTTAGCGACAGCTCACGGGTATCGAGTACGCCTTTGATAAAGCGCAGGTAGAGCGGCAGGAACTGTTCGGCGTCGTCCATAATAAAGACACGCTGAACGTAGAGCTTAACGCCCCGAGCACCGTCGCGTTCGAAGAGGTCAAAAGGTGCCCGACCCGGTACATAGAGCAGGCTGGTGTATTCGAGCTTGCCTTCGACCTTGTTGTGGCTCCAGGTCAGCGGGTCAGAAAAATCGTGAGCAACGTGCTTGTAGAACGCCTTGTACTCATCGTCGGAAACTTCGCTCTTGGGACGCGACCATAGCGCCGTCGCCTCGTTAACGGTTTCCCAGGTAGTCACTTCACTACCCTCGATAGGATTACCCTCGTCGTCTTTCGCCGTTTCTGTTTTCGGCATGCGAACGGGGACTTCGATATGATCCGAGTACTTACGAACCAAGCCCTGCAGGCGATAGTCGTCAGCAAACTCTTTGGCATCCTCTTTCAGGTGCAGAGTGATTTCTGTGCCGTGCTGAGCACGCTCAATATCGGCAACGGTAAATTCACCCTCCCCTTTGGAGCGCCACTCAACGCCTTCGGCAGCATCCGTGCCCGCTTTGCGGGTACGCACCGAAATTTCATCAGCAACGATAAAGCCCGAGTAGAAACCAACACCGAACTGACCGATTAGCTTGGCGTCTTTCTGCTGCTCGCCCGAGAGCTGCTTGAGGAACTCAGCAGTGCCGGAACGCGCAATGGTACCCAAGTTGGCGATCACGTCTTCCCGGTTCATGCCGACACCGTTATCACGTAGGGTGATAGTGTTGGCATCGCGGTCGTGTTCGATTTCAATGCGTAGTTCGCTGTCGCCTTCGTAGAGTGCATCGTTATCAAGAGCCGCGTAACGTAGCTTGTCGCAGGCGTCGGCAGCGTTTGAGATAAGCTCGCGTAGGAAAATCTCCCGGTTTGAGTACAGGGAGTGAATCATCAAATTCAGCAGCTGCTTAACTTCCGTCTGAAAGCCGAGCGTTTCTTCGTGGTTAGCCGATTTATCAGTCGCTTGTTCGTGGGTAGCTGTAGTCATGCGCTTAGCCCTTATCAATCACGTTGAGTCGCATCCCTCTGCGTTTACATGCAGCAGGATAAAATGGTTTCGTGGAGTAGATATGGGGATAGGCAGCGATTTTTCAAGCGGCCTTGATTAAGAAGCCACTGGGATTAACAAGTCCCTGGGATCAAGAAGGCGTCATATCGGGATCAGGGTATTTCCAGGCCCGATAGCCCTCCAGGCGCTGATCGATACGATTAAGCAGCCAGCCGACAATTAGCACGTCATCCACCACGCCGATTAGCATCAGAAAGTCGGGTATCAGATCGAACGGCAGTACCAAATAGCCCAGCGCTAATGCCATCATGCCGAAGGCCGACCAGGGAATAGGCCGAAAATCGCCGCGAACAACATCGCGGGTCATAGGGATAAACAGCTTTAAAGCGCGCACAATACGTTTTGTCGCCCAAACGCGGGATTTGAGTCGACGCAGCAACCACCAAGTGGATAATGGAGCCATCGCAATTAGATCCTTTAAGTATTTAGGCTGTCAGATCATGGCGGCTGATATTCGTTCAGTATAGCGGTTGCACCGCAATCTGCGTGGGCTGCTCCCGGGCCCAGATTAAGTAACACCGATTTATAGAGAGAGAGCACCATGTTGGTTTCGCCATTTCGCCATACCGCCCGTGTGCTGTGTACCGCACTATTGGCGGGCTTACCTGCGCTTTCTTGGGCCGCATCTGATAGTGAATTACGCGATGCCCTCGCCGCTGCCCGCGAGCAGCAATGGGCGCGTGTCGATGAGCGCTCAATTGAAGACCACCCGTTGCGCGGTTACGTAGAGTACCACCGCTTAAGGGGGCAATTGCCAAACGTAGCTCCTGAACGGGTACATCAATTTATCGACCAGCACGCAGACTCTCCTCTAGCAGGATGGATACGTGGTCAAGCGATAGCAAAGTATGGTCACGCAGGGCGCTATAGCGACCTGCTCGCGGTGGCTGATGGTGAGCCATCAGGCACCGCCCGGCAGTGCTACTACTACACAGCCCTGCTTGCGACTCAACCCCAGTTGGCAAGCGAGGCAGGATTAGATTTATGGCGCGTAGGCAGCTCGCAGCCCAATGCGTGCGACCCACTATTTGAACGCCTGCGGGCCAACGGTACCATCGATGCCACGGCTATTTGGGAACGTAAAATGCTCGCTTGGCAGGCGGGAGAAACGCGGCTATCGAGCTATCTTGGCGGGCTATTAAGCGGCCAGTGGCAAACCGCTCTAGAGACAGTGGATAGTGTCACAGCGCGCAGTAGCGCCATTACCCAGGCGCCCACCTGCCTAGGCCCCGAGTGTGCCGCCACGGCAAGCTTCTACCGGGCCGCCATGCAGCGCTACACCCATGAAGATACGCCTGCAGCCTTTGCCGCTTGGCAGACGCTCTCGTCGCGTTTAAACCTGCTGCCCAGTGACCGTCAAGCCATTGAGGAAGAACTGGCTTTTTACGCCCTGGTACGCGATGTACCGGGCACGCTAAGCTGGGTTGACAGCGTGCTACCGGGTCTGGAGAGCGAGCGGGTTTTAGAGCTGCGTGTTCGCCATGCGCTGGCTAGCCGAGATTGGAACGGAGTGCTCTACTGGATTGCCGAAATGCCCGCTAGCCAGCAAGAGAATAGCCGTTGGCAGTATTGGCTGGGCCGCGCCAATGGGCAGCTTGGCAACCAGGCGGCTGCCGAGGCACGCTACCAGCAGGCTGCCCAGGATCGCAGTTTTTATGGCTTTGCAGCAGCAGAAAAGCTCGGCCAACCCTATCAGTTGAACCTTGAACGCAATCATTTTGACGAAGCGTCGCGACAGCGCATTGCCCAACTCCCCGTCGTTCAGCGTACTGAGGCCTTGCTACGCATTGGCGAGGATGGGCTCGCCAACAGTGAGTGGCTGCACGCGGTACAGAGCGGTTCGCCACAACAGGCACGAGCGCTAGCCGACTATGCCGCTCAGCAGCAGTGGCATGCACGCTTGGTGCAGACCACCATTGCCGCTGAAATGTGGGACGCTTTGGATTGGCGCTTCCCCCAGGCTTACCACGATAGCTTTCAACACTGGGGCCGTCTCACCGGTGTGGATCCATACCTATTGATGGCCATTACCCGTCGCGAAAGCGCTTACAACCCTAACGCCCTTTCACCCGCAGGGGCGCGTGGGTTAATGCAGCTAATGCCTGGCACCGCCAGCCAAGTCAGCCGTGAACTGGGCATTAGCGATCCTGGCCCCTACGGCGTTCTCGACCCAGAGCTTAATATACGCCTGGGCAGCACCTACCTGCGCGACAAGCTACAACGCTACCAGGGCAATCGACTGGCCGCCGCAGCGGCTTATAATGCGGGCCCTGGCCGCGTCGATCAGTGGCTGGGCGATGGTGTAGAGGCCTTTGATCTCTTTGTGGAGAGCATCCCTTTCCGCGAAACCCGCGACTACGTGCAGGCGGTGCTTAGCTACAGGGTGATTTTTGAGAGTCTTGCCAACGGCGGCAATAGTGAAGGCGTTTCACTGCTGAGCGATAACGAGCAGCAGGTACGCTACGACCGAGCCCTGCTCGCCCGCCGCTAAGCCTTTCTCTACACACCACATTACCGGCTTACCAGGCCCGGTTTATACCGGGCGCTGTGTTAATGCCAGCCGAATACCAAACACCACCAGCACACTGCCCGTAGCGGCATTAAGCACTTGCGCAAAACGTGCGTTAGCCAACCATTTGCCGGCACTTCCCACCATCATGACCACGCTGATTTGCCAAATATTGGCGATGATAAAGTGCACTCCCGCCAGCCATAGCGACTTCAGTAGCGCCGGATCGCCAGGAGCGATGAACTGAGGCAAAAAGGCCATGTAGAACACCACGGTTTTGGGGTTCAACACATTGGACAAAAAGCCCTCTTTAACCGGCTGCCAGCGCGAAACGGCAGGAACACCTTCTAGCACCCCATTAACCGGCAGCGGTTGGCCTTTCCGCGCTGCTATCAAGCTGGTAATACCCAGCCAAATTAGGTAGCCCGCCCCCACCAGCTTTAGCATATGAAACGCCCAGGCCGACTGGAGCAGGATCAAAGAAATGCCCAATGCAGAAATCGTGGCATGCACAAACAGGCCGCAGCAGATAGCTAAACTCGTGGTGATACCATCGCGGATGCCTCCGCGGGCCGTATTGCGTATTACCAGCAACGTATCGACACCGGGGCTTATCGTCAGCAACGTGATCGCTACCAAAAAGGAAATAAACTGCGCATCAATAAAACCTAACTGCATCATTTGTTCTTGCTCGCAACCAAATAAAAAATCTTAGGAATGTCGCTGGACGACAGCCGTGTTTACATCTAGAGTAATTGTAGCGGGTGGACAATAGAGTTGCCCGTGATTACTAAGCACGTTAAGGAAATAGAAAATGGCAACTGGCACTGTTAAGTGGTTCAACGATACTAAAGGCTTCGGCTTCATCTCTCCTGATGACGGCGGAGACGATCTGTTCGCCCACTTCTCCGAAATTCAAGCTGAAGGCTTCAAGACCCTGCAAGACGGTCAAAAAGTCAGCTTTGAAGTGACTCAGGGTAAAAAAGGCCTTCAGGCTTCCAACATCCGCCCAGCTTAATTGCTAACGGATGGACAAAGGCCCGCAAACGCGGGCCTTTTTTATTGCCTGACTATTGGCTAAAGAGAATCACTCAAGCGATCCTCCCTCACTCCGCGACTCCCCATTAGCACCGGTTTCCAGGCTACCTTCAGCGCTATCAACGTCACGGTTATCAGCGCCATTGCTATTAAGCTCGCCTGTCGGCTCAACCACAGCACCACTCTCAGCCTCACGATTCTCCAACTCTTGGAATTGCTCCTCAAGCCGTTGCTGCGCTTCTTCAAAGCGACGCTCGGTGTCTTCAATCAAGGCGTCAACATCGGTAACATCGCTATCATCTTGCAAGGGCTCGCGCTCTGGCAGACTGCTTTCGGTGTCCCAACTAGGCGGCACATCCTCGTTCTCCATCGGCTCCAAGGTCGGCGCCTGCTGCTCTACCTCCTGAAACTGCTCCTCCAAACGCTGCTCGGCCTCTTCAAAACGGCGTTCAGTTTCGGCAATAATGTCATCTACATCGGAGCGTGTGGCCTCACCCGGCATAGCGCCCTCTTCATCGAGCACTTCTTCAGGATCCGCCGCCAGGGTGTCTTCACCAGCCTCAACTTCTTCACCGCCAGCCGCCGCACTGCCACTGGACTGAGCGCTGGTTTGGGGATCACTTGCCTGAGTCTCACCATCCTCGCGCAGCGCTTCCGCTCGCTCAAGCTCTTCAGCGGCTTGACGCTCCTCAATATCATCCTCTACTTCTTCGGGACTGGAGATTTCAGTCGCGTTCTCAGCCGTGGCAGACGCTTCTTCGCCCGCCTCCTCATCGCGAGCCGTTTGTTCATCCGTCACCGCAGTATTATCATCAGGTGTCACGGTGGGATCTTCCTGGGAGTCACCGCAAGCACTCAGCAGAAGTGCCACCGCGGCGAGCGCGGGTATCCACACGCGATTTGCCATTTAATTCCTCTCCTCTATAACGTTAATAATGTGAGCCAAAAGAGCTAAGGTCGGCTGGTCGAGGAGAGCAACGGGCACTCCTCAGGTAGTAGCACACGTAGCGCGAGGGGCACTACTTCCGCGCAGAACTGATCATAATAGCGCGCCTCGCCGTCTAACGTGAGTGGCCAGGGCGAGCCATTTTCCTGGGTGGTCACGGTCAGTTGGGTCGTGGTGAAGTAGCGGACGAATCGCCCATCATAGGGGAAACTCTGCAGCTCGCTAATGAGCTTGGTCAGTTCCGTTACCGACCGAAAGTCTTTGACCAGCAGCACGTCCAGACGGCCATCATCCAGCTTGGCACGCGGCCCCAGCACCTGCCCCCCACCCGACTGGCGGCCATTACCTAACGCCAGTAGCAACAAAGACTCACTCTCCTCTTTTTCGTCCCAATGTAGCGTGCCGCGATAGCTGCGGTGCCGCCAAGCTTTTAGCGCTCCCATCACTGAATAAGCCCCGCCCCCGAGCAGCCGCTTAAGGGTTTTCGGTGTCGACGAAGTAACTTCAGCGCCAAACCCACCGGTAGTCATGTTGATATAGTAGCTGGTGGAAGATTCGCCACCAGCGCCTGCGGTCACGCGCACAACATCGATAGGATAGGCGCTTAACTCCCGAGCAGCGGCCAAAGCGGCGCTTGGCTCCAGCGGTAAGCCCACAGAGGTTGCAAAATCATTGGCACTGCCTAGGGGCACAATGCCTAATACAGGACGCCGATCATGGGGCAACCGCATCAGCCCGTTCATAACTTCGCTGACGGTGCCATCGCCGCCACAGGCAATCACATGGGTAACTCCCATGGCGTCAGACTGCTCTGCAATATCCGCAGCGTCGCCCCCCTCCCAGGTAGCACGAACCGTAATCAGCATCCCTGCTTGACGTTGTTCATTGACTGCTTCACGCAATGCCGGGTTACCGGCGGATTTACCATTGATAATCAGTAAATAGTGTTGCTGTGAGTCTGTCACTATTGTTATTCCTTTCCATGGTTTAACTGCGGTTGTTCGCTACTGCGCTAAACGCTTATGCCAGTGCTTTCTCGACCACCTCGTATACATTTGAAGATAGCGGCTGTTGCTTGATCCGCTCAAGCTCAGACCGCATTAGTGCTTGGCGGGTTTCATCAAAGCGCTGCCAGCGGGTTAACGGGGTGATTAGCCGCGCGGCAATTTCCGGATTAAGCCGGTTGAGCTCGATGACTACGTCAGCCAGCAGTTGGTAGCCTTGACCATCCAAACGGTGAAAATTGACCCGGTTTTGAGCAAAGGCGCCGACCAGCGCACGGACTCGATTGGGATTCTTGAGCGAAAAGGCGGGATGCTGCATCAGGTACTTCACCCGCTCAAGCACATCTGGCTGAGGGCGCGATACCTGGACGGTGAACCACTGATCCATCACCAACGGGTCATGCGCCCACTTCTCACCGAAGGCTTTGAGTGCTGGCGAAGCCAGGTCGTCGCGGTCACTGTGCACCAGAAGAGTGAGCGCCTGGCGCACATCGGTCATATTGTGGTCAGCAGCGAATTGGCTTTCACACAGCGCCAAGCCCTGCTCATCTTCAATCGACATAAGATAAGAGAGCGCCACGTTTTTCAGGCTACGCTGAGCTATTTGCTCCGGTGTCGGTGCGTACGCTTCTTCCGTCACATTGGCTTCATAGATAGCCATAAACTCATCCCGCAGAGCCACGGCTAATGACTGACGGACAAATTCCCGCGCGGCATGGATAGCATCTACATCCACAATGGGCTGCTGCTCGGCGATATAGGCTTCAGAGGGTAGCGTCAGCATCTCTGCCAATACCGCTTTATCGCTCATTGGCCCGCTCAGCAGCGCTCTAAAGGCATCGACTACGCGGCTATCCATGACCTTTTCGACGCCATTCCGATGGGCAGCAATCAAGTCATCCAAGGCCAAAAGTGCCAGACGCTGACCCGCATCCCAACGGTTGAAACCATCGCTGTCGTGGGTCAATAAGAAGGCGAGATCTTCACGTGAGTAGGGGTAATGAAGCTTCACCGGGGCGGAAAATTCGCGTAGTAAAGAGGGCACCGGCGCTTCGGCAACATCGGTGAATACAAACGTTTGCTCATCGTCACGTAGATGAATAACCGCATCTTTGCCGAGCTTTTCGCCATTGAGTGTCAGGGTTAGATCCTGCCCCGACTTGGTACCTACCAGTCCCATACGCACCGGGATATGCAGCGGCAGCTTATCTGGCTGGCCGGGTGTGGCAGGCGTACGCTGACGCAGCGTTAAGTGGTACTCACCCTGCACATAATCATACTCGCCGTGGGCGTCAATATCCGGCGTTCCCGCCTGGGAGTACCAGCGCATAAACTGGCTGAAGTCTTCACCGGAGGCTTCAGCCATACAGCCAACGAAGTCTTCAATGGTCACCGCTTGACCGTCGAACCGCTCGAAGTAAAGGTCTGAACCGCGGCGGAAACTCTCTTCCCCGACTAAATTACGCAGCATGCGGACGACTTCCGCGCCCTTTTCATAAATGGTCAGGGTGTAGAAGTTGGTAATTTCAATAAAGTGGTCAGGACGAATCGGATGCGCCGTAGGGCCGGCATCTTCGGCAAACTGGGCGGTACGGAAAAAGGAGACATCCTGAATGCGCTTAACCGGCGCGGAGTTGGTATCCGCCGAAAAACACTGGTCACGAAAGACCGTAAAGCCCTCTTTCAGCGAGAGCTGGAACCAGTCGCGGCAGGTGACGCGATTGCCCGACCAGTTGTGAAAGTATTCGTGGGCAACAATACCTTCGACGTTTTGGAACGCTGCATCGGTGGCGGTCTGGGGGTGGGTCAAGACCGCGGCGGAGTTAAAGATGTTGAGGCCTTTGTTCTCCATCGCTCCCATATTGAAATCATTGACGGCCACGATCATAAACAGATCCAGGTCGTACTCGCGACCATACGCCTGCTCGTCCCACTCCATGGCACGCTTTAACGAGGCCATGGCATGTTCGGTCTTATCCAGGTTGTCTTTTTCTACCCAAATCTGCAGCGTGACATCCCGCCCACTCATGGTGGTGAAGTGGTCTTCTACGCTATGCAGGTTGCCTGCCACCAAAGCAAACAGGTAACAGGGCTTGGGGTGCGGGTCTTCCCAAGTAACAAAGTGACGACCGCCCTCCAGCTCGCCGCGCTCAATCGGGTTACCGTTAGCCAGTAAAATCGGCTCTTGCTGCTGATCGCCGATCACCGTGACCTTAAAGGTGGCCATGACGTCCGGACGGTCGGGGTAAAAGGTAATCCGCCGAAAGCCTTCAGCCTCGCACTGGGTGCAGTACATACCGTTGGATTGGTACAGCCCCTCTAACGCCGTGTTCTCCTGCGGGGCGATCTCCACCTCGCTCTCCAACACAAACCGCTCGGGCACCTGAGCAATTCGCAGACCTTCATCGTCTAATTCATAAGCAGAGGCATCCACTGGCGTTGCATCAATCGCCAGGGAGATCAGCTTTAGGTGCTCGCCATTTAAAACGAGCGGTGCATTCGCGTCAGCCTCTGGATGTCGCTCCATCAACAGTCGCGCTTTCACACGGGTCGCGGCGGGGTCAAGATCAAACGTCAGCTCGGTATGAGTTACCCGGTAGGCGGGTGGCTGGTAATCGCTTAAATAAACCGGCTGCGGATCAGACATAGTGCGTGACTCCTGTATAAAACGAATATTACATACTTCAAAATGTTCGATAGTTTAACACCGCTATCTAGTCGCGGAAGTTATCAAACTGGAGCGGCAAATCTGGCCCCTCTTCGCCGCGCAGCAGTGCCATAACAGCTTGTAAATCGTCGCGCTTTTTACCCGTCACACGCACCTTCTCACCCTGAATTTGCGCCTGCACTTTGAGCTTGCTTGCCTTGATGCGTTTGACCACATCTTTGGCTTCCGCCGCGTCGAGCCCCTCCTTGAGAGCGACTTCCTGGCGTGCTTTCACGCCGGAGAGCACTGGGTCTTGAACATCCATACAGCGGGCATCGATACCCCGGGCGATTAAGCGGGCTCGCAGCACATCAAGCATCTGCTTGAGCTGGAAATCGACTTCCGCCTCTAGCTGCACTTTGTCGCCTTCAAGGGTGAAGCTGGCATCGACCCCCTTAAAATCGAAGCGCGACTGCACTTCTCGGTTAGCTTGGTCGACGGCGTTAGCGCCTTCGTGTTTATCGAACTCTGAGACAATATCAAATGAGGGCATGATGTAATTCCTGAAAAGACATGACCACCTATTCTAGAGCAGCCAGCCCCCTAGGGGCCAATTCTGTTCTTTTTTGTTGCTTTTCAATGTAAATTATTAAGACAAACATTCGCAGAATACCGCAAATACCTGTACAAAAATTGTCCCCAAGCACCTCCATAAAGATGTTCAACCCTGTGCTGATAGCTTAGGCTAGCGGATTAAGAATATTGGCTATTTTTCAGCTTTCCGTTTTATCAGGAGATACCATGAGTGACCGCGACACCCGCCACAAAGCCTCTATGGAAAAACTTAAAGCGCGCGTAGAGGAGAAAGTCGCCAGTGCCAATGAACAGCGCGGCCTGATTATTGTTAACACCGGCAACGGAAAAGGCAAAACGACAGCCGCTTGGGGTACGGTCACCCGCGCCTTGGGTTATGGCTATAAAGTGGGCGTGGTTCAGTTTATCAAGGGGTTATGGGAGTGCGGCGAACGCAATCGCTTGGAAGAAGATGCCAATCTAGAGGTGGCGATAATGGCCACCGGTTTCACCTGGGATACGCAAAATCGCCAAGCGGACACCGACGCCTGCCAAGCAGTGTGGAAAGAGGCTGAGCGTATGCTCGCGGATCCAGAGACCTATCTGGTGGTGCTTGATGAAATCACCTATATGCTCAAGTTTGGCTACCTTGAAATCGAATCCGTTAAACAAGCACTGGAGAATCGCCCTCAAGAACAAACAGTGATTATTACCGGCCGCAACGCTCACCGCGAACTCGTCGCCATGGCCGATACGGTGACCGAAATGCAGGAAGTGCGCCATGCCTTCAATAACGGCCTACAGGCGCGCCGGGGTATCGACTTTTAAATAGCAAAAGGGGCAACTAAGTTGCCCCTTTTGCTCATCTGCCAACCAATGGCCAGCTTAAACCGCTGCTAGCTATCTAAAACCGTCCTTAGCTATCGAACGGGTTACGCAGTACGATGGTTTCCATGCGGTCTGGACCGGTGGAAATAATATCGATGCTGGTGCCTACCTGCTCTTCAAGGTAGCTGATATAAGCGCGGGCATTGGCAGGTAAATCTTCTACCTTCTTAGCGCCCAGGGTCGACTCTTTCCAGCCTGGCAGGTCTTCGTAGAGGGGTTCGACCGCTTCATAGCCTTCTGAATCCACCGGAGTCTCCAGCACGTCGCCATCTTTACTGCGATAGCCAACGCAGACGCGGATATTTTCCAACCCATCCAGTACGTCCAGCTTGGTCAGGCAGATACCGGAGACCGAGTTGATCTGCACCGCATGACGCAGTGCCACGGCGTCAAACCAGCCACAGCGGCGGGCACGGCCAGTGGTAGCACCGAACTCGTGGCCACGCTCAGCAAGGTGACGGCCATCGACATCGAACAGCTCCGTGGGGAACGGACCTGAACCAACACGGGTGGTATACGCCTTGGTGATACCCAGCACATAGTCCAAATAGAGCGGGCCGACGCCAGAGCCGGTGGCCGTGCCGCCTGCAGTGGTGTTGGAGCTGGTTACATAGGGGTAAGTACCGTGATCGATATCCAACAGCGAGCCCTGAGCACCTTCGAACAGGATATTCTCACCGGCTTTACGCAGGTCGTGCACCATACTGACGGTATCGCACACCATGGGACGCAGCTCTTCGGCCATCTGCATCGCCGTGTCCAGCACTTCCTGGAAGTCGACCGCCGGTTCGCCGTGGTAATTCACCAACACGAAGTTGTGGTAGTCGAGCACTTCGCCCAACTTGGAAGCGAAACGCTCGCGATGCAGCATATCGCCTAAGCGCAGGCCGCGACGGGCGACTTTGTCTTCGTAGGCAGGACCAATGCCCCGGCCGGTGGTGCCAATTTTGGCAATGCCACGGGCTTTTTCACGGGCCTGATCCAGGCGCACGTGGTAAGGCAGGATCAGCGGACAAGCAGGCGACAGACGCAGGCGTTCGCGTACCGGCACACCTTTGGCTTCCAGCTCACGGATCTCTTTGATCAGCGCTTCCGGCGAAAGCACCACACCATTACCAATCACACAGGTTTTGCCTGGGCGCAAAACGCCGGATGGAATCAGGTGGAGAACGGTCTTTTCACCGTCGATGACCAGCGTATGCCCCGCGTTATGACCACCTTGAAAACGCACCACGGCGGATGCGGATTCAGTCAGCAGGTCAACGATTTTACCCTTGCCTTCGTCACCCCATTGGGTGCCCAGCACTACGACATTCTTACCCATTATGATGCACTCGTCTCTTGTGTCAGGGCCGTTGGCTGCCAACGACCATCGATAAGCTCAAGACGGCGGTCACACTCATGCTCCGCCGGCCCAGTACGCTGCCCTGGCAGCGCTTGAATCACGCGTTCCCCCTGCTCACGCAGCGCGACAATAGCAGCGTTGAGCGACTCATCCTGCATAGCGGGCGACCAAATAGCCCCGCGGCTCGGGGATGCCAGCGCCAGCGACGCCAGCTGTTTCAGATCCATCGAGAAACCGGTGGCTGGGCGCGCACGACCAAAGGCCCGCCCGGTATCGTCATAACGGCCGCCTTTAGCCAGCGCATGCCCGTAGCCCGGCACATAAGCGGCAAACATCATACCCGTGTGGTATTGATAGCCGCGCAGCTCCGCCAAGTCAAAGTAGAGCGACACATCAAAGCGTGCCAGCACCCCTTGATAAAGCGCATCCAACTGATCCAGCGCCGCCGTAACCGAAGCCGGCGCGCCAGCAAAACGCTCCCGCGCCTGGCGTAAAATATCCGCACCGCCGTGCAGATCGCCCAGGGCTAACAGCATGTCCGCTAAGGCTGGGTCGCTGACACTGGCATCTACATGCTGCGCCAGTTGACTGGGTGATTTTAGCGCTAACGCCTCAAATAGCGCACGCTCCTGCTCGGCGCTAAGTGCTGCGGCTTCGGCAAGGCTTCGATAGATACCGATATGTCCAAGCGCCAGGTGAATCTCTTCCGCACCTGCGGCTTTCATACTGGCCAGCGCCAAGTGAATAATTTCACTGTCCGCTTCAAGCCCTGCATGACCAAACAGCTCAGCGCCCACCTGCACCGGGCTACGGCCGCCCTGATGCTGGTCTGCCTTAGCACGCAGCACATTAGTGCAGTAGCAAAGGCGCACCGGCCCCTGACGCTTTAGCGAGTGGGCATCCATACGCGCAACTTGCGGCGTAACGTCCGCCGAGGCGCCCATCATGCGACCCGTTAACTGGTCGGTCAGCTTAAAGGTCTGAAGATCCAGATCCGTACCGGTGCCTGTTAACAGGGAGTCCAGAAACTCCACTGGGGGCGGCATTACCTGGTCATAGCCCCAGCAGTGGTAAAGATCGAGCAGCGCGCGGCGCAGCTCTTCCATACGGCTTGCCTGAGGCGGAAGCACCTCATCCATGCCGTCGGGCAGTAGCCAGCGGTCAGCGATGGTCATGACGATTGCCTTGAACTTGAAGAAATAGGAGCCACAAAAAAACCGGGCGACGCCCGGTCAATAAATTCTATCACGTTTATTGGCCGGGTGAACCCCGCTTGGCTATCAACAAACCAAGACGGGGAGCACCGGCCAACGGCGGTTTACTCGCCGCTGTCTTCACCGCTTTCTGGTTCAGCGCTACGCAAATAGCGGAAGAAATCGCTACTTGGCTCCAGCACCATCAGATTGCCATCGTCGGCAAAGCTTTCGCTATAGGCATTAAGGCTACGCCAGAAAGAGAAGAACTCCTGATCCTGACCATACGCTTCAGAGAAAATCGCAGCGGCTTGGGCATCACCTTCACCGCGCAGGGTTTCGGAGCGCTCATTGGCCTGTGCAAGCAGTACCTGGCGACGGCGATCCGCATTGGCGCGAATACGTTCAGCCTCTTCCTGACCCTGAGCACGCCACTCACGGGCTTCACGCTCACGCTCGGAGCGCATCCGCTCAAAAACAGCGGCTGATACGTCTTCAGGCAAATCGATTCGCTTGATACGAATATCGCGAATTGCCACCCCGAGCTCTTCACGCATCAGCTCGTCAAGCTCTTCGGTGGGGCCTGTCATCAGGTCATCACGACGCTCAGCGATAATTTCCTGAAGATTCAAGCGACCAAATTCATTACGCAGGCTCTCATCCACCCGCGGTTGTATCAGGCGAATGGCCATCAACTCATCACCGGCCGTCGCTTCGTAGTAGCGCGTGGGATTCACCACCTGCCACTTAACGTAGGAGTCGACGATAACCGCTTTCTGCTCAAGGGTCAGATAGCGGCTGGTATCGGTGTCCAGTGTCAACAAGCGCGTATCAAACTTACGGATCGTTTGCGCGATCGGCACTTTAGCGTGCAAGCCAGGCTGAATATTCTCTTCAATGACTTCACCAAAGCGCAGCTTAACGGCTCGCTCGGTTTCGTCTACCACGTACAGAGTGTTGCTTGCCAGCCACGCCACGGCAGCCAGACCACCAACAATCAGCAGGGATCGATTATTAATCATTTACCGGCCCTCCCTGCGGATGGAGCTACTATTGGTATTCGAAGAAGAGCTGGAACTGCCCTGGGTGTTGCGTAACCGCTCAAGCACACTCGGGTCTAGCTGCTCATCGCTGTTGTCGCTTCCGCTGGAAGAGTTATTTCGATTACTGCTTCCACCGCTAAGCTGATCAAGGGGGAGATACATCAGCGGCGCGTTTTCGCTTACATCCAGCAGCACCTTCGGCGAATTACTAAACACTTCTTCCATTGTGTCCAGGTACATACGTTCACGCATGATATCCGGGGCATTTGTGTACTCGGAAAGTAGCGAGTTAAAGCGGTTGGCTTGGCCCTGCGCTTCAGCAACTACTGACTCACGGTAACCCTGCCCCTGCTCAACAATACGCTGCGCCTGACCTTGCGCTTCCGGAATGATCGCGTTGGCGTAAGCAATACCCTGGTTGATTGTGCGCTGACGATCCTCACGCGCACGAATAACGTCATCGAAGGCGTCGATCACTGGCGCGGGCGCCGAAGTGGACTCGATGTTAATAGTTTGCAGGCGAATACCAGCACCGTAGTTGTCGAGATAAGACTGTAGACGACTAGCGACCGAGCTACCCAGAATCTCACGACCCGAGGTCAGGATATCGATCATATCGGTACCGCCGACGACGTGACGTAGTGCCGAATCCAGCGCATTCTCAATCGAGATCGCAGGATCGCGTACGTTAAGCACAAAATCGCGTGGATTAGCTACCTGGTACTGGGCAGAAATTTCCACTTCGACAATGTTTTCGTCGCGGGTCAGCATCGACTGGGTCTGCGATAGAGAGCGCACACGGGTCACATTGACCATGCGCACATCGTCAATCAGCGGCGGATTCCACTGCAGACCTGGATCTACGATGCCCTGAAACTCACCAAACCGCAGCACAACGCCACGCTCGGATTGATCCACGAGGTAGAAGCCCATTGCAGCCCAGATCGCCAGCGCAACAATAATCAGCAGGCCTGGCAGCGCGAAAGGGTTGCGGTTCTTATCACTACCGCCACCCCCGGGTTTCTTGCCGCCGCCTTTTTTGCCGCCACCCAACATGCTGTTGAGCTTGTCCTGAAACTTTTTCAGCGCTTCATCCAGGTCAGGTGGGCCTTGGTTGTTGCCCCCTTTATTGCCGTTGTTGCCGCCGCCATTATTACTGCCACGGTTTCCATCGCCGTCGTTTCCACCGCGTCGGCCGCCACTACTCCAAGGGTCGTGCTGGTTGCCACCACCAGGCTCATTCCAGGCCATACTTCGTCTCCACTAAGGTATTCGCTAACGCTAGTGGCATCACACTTAGGCGTCACCACCGCGTTTTGATATTATTGCTCTATAAACCTTGTACCATTTTCATACAAAACTGCATACATGCAGCGTACTAGGATGGGTAATTAAGTCGCTTACCACTCATCGGTTTCACGCAGCGCTTCAGGTAAATAGGTGTTGGCTCGCTCGCCCAGTTGGGCCATTAACTGATTAAAGTCACGCCGCGGCAAACGCACATCAAGCACCGAATGCCCCTGCTCATCAAAGGCTTCCTCGCGAACGGCATTAAGCTCGTGCAACCCTGCGCGCAGCTTACCCTGCTCGGGAGTCAGTGTCAGCGAAAAGCCAATGACATCATTTGCCAAGCGCTCAGTCAGCGCTTCATGGAGCAGTTCAAGCCCCTGGCCCTGCTGGGCCGAAAGCCAAACCACTTCGGGCACACCATGCCCATCACGCTCTATACGCGGAGCACTATCGAGCTTATCAATTTTATTCATGACTTTGAGTACCGGCACATCATCGGCGCCGATCTCTTTGAGCACTAGCTCCACCTGTTCCACGTTCAACTCGCGGTCAGGGTCTGCGGCATCGATTACGTGTACCAGCAACGACGCTTCCGATGCTTCCTGGAGCGTCGCTTGAAACGCCTCAACCAACTTGTGCGGCAAGTGGCGAATAAAGCCCACGGTATCGGCCATCACTACGGGGCCAACGTCTTCAATCTCAAGCCGCCGCAAAGTAGGGTCAAGTGTCGCAAACAGCTGGTCGGCTGCATACACCTCAGAATTGGTTAAGGCGTTAAATAGCGTTGACTTACCGGCGTTGGTGTACCCCACCAGCGATACGCTATGAATTTCCGCGCGCGCACGCGCTCGGCGATTCTGGTCACGCTGACTGCGTACTTTATCGAGCCGCTTATGAATCGATTTGATCCGACCACGCAGCAGACGACGGTCAGTTTCTAACTGCGTCTCGCCTGGGCCGCGCAGGCCAATCCCACCTTTTTGCCGCTCTAGGTGTGTCCAACCACGCACGAGGCGAGTCGACATATATTCAAGCTGAGCAAGCTCTACCTGGAGCTTACCTTCATGTGTTCTTGCTCGTTGCGCAAAGATATCGAGGATCAAACCAGTACGGTCGAGTACTCGGCACTTGAGCTCTTGCTCTACATTGCGCTCTTGAGAGGGGCTTAAGCTATGGTTGAAGATCACCAGCTCTGCCTCATGAGCCGCGAGCAGTGCTCGCAGCTCTTCCAACTTACCTGACCCAATAAAGGTGCGCGAGTCAGGTCGGTGGCGGCTAGCAGTGAGTAGAGTCGCAGGCTCTGCACCAGCAGAGCGTACGAGCTCTAAAAACTCACCCGGGTCTTCACGTTTTTGTTCATCATGAAAATCGACGTGAACAAGAACTGCCGTTTCACCGGCGTCTGGGCGTTCGAAAAACAATCAATACCTCGTGGACTCTCTTGCTTCTCCAGCGGTGTTAAATCTCCGCATCCTGCTCTGCCGGGTCTTGCGCAGGCAAGCGTACGTTGCGAGATGGAACAACCGTGGAAATAGCGTGTTTATAAACCATCTGACTGACGGTATTACGCAGCAGGATAACAAACTGGTCAAACGATTCGATCTGGCCCTGCAGCTTAATGCCATTGACCAAAAAGATAGAGACCGGAATGCGCTCCTTGCGCAGAATGTTCAAGTACGGGTCTTGAAGGGACTGCCCTTTGGACATGTTGCTCTCCCTAAAACTGTCGTTGGGGTTAATTATCAAATGGCGTGCCCTACTGGTGCTACGCCGCACTATTTTATTACTGCCCGGAAGGCCGAATGATGCCCGAAGAGCCAAGTGACAATCGAAAGGCTCAAACACCCAGCCAATCGAAAACACACTACCTAAATTACTATCTTAGCGATCTATCTTACGCTAAGCACCGCTGTCACGCACGAGTTTCAGCACTTGATCCAGCGCATCAGAGCGCTGTGAATCTACCCAGTTAAGTTCTGGCCAGCTTCTCAACCAAGTTAATTGTCGCTTGGCTAGCTGACGAGTTGCGATCACGCCTCGCTCAACGAGAGAGGCATAGTCATACTCACCTTCCAGGTACTCCCACACTTGGCGATAACCAACACTCTTCATCGCCGGCAGGCCTAAATGTAAGTCATTACGCTTTTTGAGGGCGGCGACTTCATTTATCAAGCCCTCACCCAACATTACTTCGAAACGCTGAGCAATGCGTTGATGCAGCAAGCTGCGATCACTGGGCGCTAAAGCTATCGACAACACGCGCCAGGGAAAGGTTTCCGGCTGTTGCTCCGCCCACAGCTCACTCATTGGCCGACCACTGGCGTAGTACACTTCCAGCGCGCGCATGACACGCTGCGGGTCATTGGGGTGAATGCGCTGAGCGGATACCGCATCCACCTCTGCCAAGCGTTGATGTAGCGACAATAGACCTTCGTTTTGCCACTGTGCTTCAAGCCGTTGGCGAATAGCCGGGTCGGCAGAGGGCAAGTTTGCTACCCCCTCAACCAACCGCTTGTAGTAAAGCATGGTACCGCCGACCAGCAGTGGGACTTTGCCCGCCGCGCTGATTTGTCGCATAAGCGAAAGCGCATCTACACGAAAATCGGCCGCTGAGTAGGGCTCAGCGGGATCGCGAATGTCGATCAAATGGTGAGGCGCGCGGGCAAGCTCCGCCGCGCTGGGTTTGGCACTGCCAATATCCATACCGCGATATACCATGGCCGAGTCAACGCTAATCAGCTCATGCCCCAGGCGCTCGTGTAGCGCCATCGCCGCATCGGTTTTCCCAGCGGCCGTCGGGCCCATTAAAAAAATCGCCCAGGGGCGGGTATCAGCCATGCGCGGTTCCGTTAGCTACAAAAAAAGGTGATTACTGATCGCGCAGCTGTTGTTCAAGCATCTATTGGCCGCGCAAGAAGAGCCGATCAAGCGCCTTGAGCCCCATCTGCGTCCAGGTGGGACGACCGTGATTGCATTGGTCGCTGCGCTCGGTGCGCTCCATGTCGCGCAGTAGCGCGTTCATCTCGTCGATAGTAAGCCGACGGTTGGCACGCACGCTGCCATGACAGGCCATTGTAGAGAGTAGTTCATGTACCCTAGCCTCGACTTGATGGGTACGCCCATAGCGCGCCAGCTCTTCCAGCATCTGACGCACCAGTGCCTCAGGATCAGCCTGAGCAAGTAACGCCGGCAGTTGACGTACCAGCAGCGTCTCTGGCCCAGCTATATCCAACTCAATACCCAGCCTGGCGATCGCCTCTTGCTCACTTTCTGCCGTGGCCACTTCGGCCCGGCTAGCGGCAATGGAGACGGGCACTAGCAGCGGCTGCGCATCCAATCCTTTGGCGGCAGCCAGCTGTGTTTTCATGCGCTCATAGACGATTCGCTCATGGGCGGCATGCATATCCACCAGCACCAATCCCTCGGCGTTCTGGGCCAGAATATAAATGCCGTGCAACTGCCCTAGCGCAAACCCTAGTGGTGGTGGCGCAGTGGGGTCGTTATCGGGCATCGCCAGGGGCGCTTCACGCACCTCACTATATCGCTCACTGGGAGGGCTCGGCTGAGGCGTTAACAGCGTTTCTTCGTGATTGGGGTGCAGCGCCTGATACCCCTGCATAAAGCGGCGCACGCGCTCAGCACCGGGGTGGCGATCCGGCGAGTGGGTCAGCGCAATCCCCTGCTGCTGCCAGCGGGGCTGTTCGGCAGCCACTTCTGAAGCTTCGCCCTGTGGCGATGCGCCTGACGTATCAGCCACCTCGGCATCATGCTCCTCGGCACTCTCGGCGGGTTTAGCTGACGCCAGAGAGTGGTGGAGGCTCGAATAGAGAAAATCGTGAACCATACGACCATCACGAAAGCGCACTTCATGCTTGGTGGGGTGGACGTTGACGTCGACAACGTCTGGATCAAGCTCCAGATAGAGCACAAAGACCGGGTGACGGCCGTTAAACAGCACGTCGCGATAGGCCTGACGCACCGCGTGGGCGACCAAACGATCACGCACCACGCGCCCATTGACAAAAAAGTACTGCTGGTCAGCCTGGGAGCGCGAGTGGGTGGGCAGGCCCACCCAGCCGCTTAGCCGTATACCGCCCGCTTCACGCTCGATATAGCGGGCGTGCTCGATAAAGTTCTTGCCCAGCAGCGAGGCTATACGCCGCTCCCGGGCCGCCGCAGAATGACCGGCGGGCAACTGGTGAATGACTTTTTGGTTATGGCGCAATACCCAGGCGATATCGTAGCGGGATAGCGCTTGACGGCGAAATGCCTCTTCTACATGGGCAAATTCGGTCTTTTCTGTGCGCAGAAACTTGCGCCGGGCGGGGGTATTAAAAAACAGATCGCGCACGCCAACACTAGTGCCACGAGGGTGTGGCGCAGGTGTCACCCGTGCCTCCATACCACGCCCTTCCGCAACCACCCGCCAGCCATGGCGGGGGTCATCTTCGGCATTGGAGATTAGCTCCAGCCGTGAGACGGAGCTGATCGATGCCAGCGCTTCGCCGCGAAATCCTAGCGAACTAACGCCCTCTAAGTCTTCCAGGCTGCCAATCTTACTGGTGGCATGGCGAGCCAGGGCCAGCGGCAAATCCTCTTCGCCAATGCCAATCCCGTCATCACGCACTTTGATCAGCCGCGCGCCCCCCTGCTCGATCTCTACTTCGATACGCTGACTGCCCGCATCGATAGCGTTCTCTATCAGCTCTTTGGTGACCGATGAGGGGCGCTCAACCACCTCACCGGCGGCAATCTGGTTGGCCAACCGTGGGTCGAGTACCTGTATACGTGGTGCAGTAGCGGTCATATCAGTCAACACGGCACCTCATGAACGGGGAATCTGTAACACTTGGCCAACGCGAATCACGTCACCATTCAGGTCATTGGCCTGCCTCAACTGATTAACCGGTACGCCATGACGCACAGCAATCGCTGACAGGGTGTCTCCCGACTGTATACGGTACTCGTTACCTGAAGGGCGACGCTGATTATCACGCTGCCAGGCAAGCAGGCTGGCTGGCGGTGGGAAGCGCTCGAAATGCTCGCGCAAGCCGCTGAAAATAGCTTGAGAAAGCCCCGATTGATGGACTGGGTCGCGTAGCCGACGCTCTTCGTCAGGGTTAGAGATAAAGCCAACCTCGATCAACAGCGAGGGGATATCGGGAGACTTCAGTACCATAAACCCAGCCTGCTCGACCCGCGACTTATGCAGCCGGTTAATGCGGCCTAACTGCTCCAATACCTGACCACCGATCGAGAGCGAGTCATTCAGCGTGGCAGTCATGGTCAAATCCAACAACACGCCGCGCAGCACCTGGTCTTTATCACGCAAGGAGAGATTGCCATCGACGCCGCCGATAAGGTCAGAGCGGTTCTCACTATCCGCCAGCCACTGAGCAGTTTCCGAGGTGGCGCCGCGCTGAGAAAGCGCATAGACAGAGCTCCCTTGGGGCCTTGGGCTGGTGAAAGCATCGGCGTGTATCGAGACAAAAAAGTCGGCTTTCTGCTCACGTGCCAGGGCTGTACGCTGACGCAACCCTATATAGTAGTCGCCATCCCGCACCAGCACGGCCTTAAAGCCTTCGGTACCGTTCACTTCAGCAGCTAGGCGACGGGCAATTTCCAGCACTACGTCCTTTTCCCGTGTGCCTGAAGGGCCAATAGCCCCTGGGTCTTCACCACCATGACCGGCGTCGACGGCAATAATAATATCGCGTCTTGGGTGCGGCTTGGCTTCCTGCACTTCTGCTGGCGCTGCCCCGCTAGGCGGCGCCACGTTGTCTGGCATTTGGCCTTGAGCCGATGCCCGCTGGGCCTGAATTTCCTGATCCCGAATCATCGCCTCAATAGGGTCAATCGGATTCTCGACGGCGCTCTCACCAGGATATTCAAGATCAACGACCAGTCGGTGGCCGTACTGATCGTTAGGTGTCAGGGTAAAGTGGCGCGGCTCAATTTCTCGATTAAGCTCAAGCACAACCCTCAGGCCACCCCCCTCTCGTGTGCCAGTGCGCACCGAGCTAATCGCACTGTCATGTAAAGGCAGCGTACTGGGGTCGGTATCCATCTGAGTATCATCTAGATCAATCACCAACCGCGCTGGGTTCTCCAGCGAAAATACGTTGGCATTAGTCGCAGCGGAGAGATCAAACACCAACCGGGCATGATCTGGCGCCGCCCAAAGCCGCATGCTCTCTACGCTGGACGCTTGAACATTAAGCGCCGCCAGGGCAAAAAAACTGGCGGCTAACAAGCGATATACGCGTGCCGCTATGCCCCTCATTTCCATTGAATCACACCGTTCTCCAACTGACCGGAAGCTTCTTGACCTACCTTGCTTCGCAATAATTCAAGCATACGCTGACCGTTATCACTACCCGCAGCTAATGAGACCAAACGCCCTTGCTCCACTACTTCCAAGGTTAGCCGCAGGTCAGGCGCTGGCAACCACCCTTCACCGCGGCTGGGCCACTCAATAATGGTGACTGCATCGTCGGCCAGCACGTCTCGACCACCAATAAACTCAAGCTCCTCTGGATCCGCTAAGCGGTATAAATCCAGATGATAAAGCCGCTGGTCGTTCAGCTCATAAGGCTCTACCAAGGTGTAAGTGGGACTCTTAACCGCCCCTTGATGACCATAAGCCCGCAGGATGCCACGCGTTAACGTGGTTTTACCGGCACCTAGCTCCCCCTCTAGATAGACGAGCCCACGTCCTTGCAATACATGCCCGAGCGCTTCGCCAAAAGCGACCTGGGCCTCTTCGTTGTCTAATTGCACCTGCATTTGGGCTGCCTTCACGGATTAATCAATTTTCGCGCATAGGATGCCAGATCGCTGGCCAGCAGGCCACGCTCGCCTTCTTCTTCTGCCGCGCGATCGGCCGCTAACGCATGCACCATGGCACCTAGCCAGGCACTAAACTCCACCTCACCCCGCTGAGCAATCAACGCCCCAAGCATACCGCTGAGCACATCGCCCATGCCGCCGCTGGCCATACCGGGGTTACCGTAAGGGCACACCACCAAACCGCTAGGCCCAGCAATTAGACTGCCCGCGCCTTTCAATATCACCACACCACCCCGAGCGCGTTGCAGTGCTTGAGCAGCAGCGGGCCGGTCGGATTGGATATCGGCAACGGAACAGTTTAATAGCCGCGCGGCTTCACCGGGGTGTGGAGTCAATATCCAGTTATCACGGCGAACCTCCGGCCACTGGCGCGCCAGCAGGTTAAGCCCATCGGCATCTACCACCAGCGGGGTGTCTGACTGCAGTGCACTCTGTAGCACCGCCTGCCCCCAGGCAGCCTGACCAAGCCCTGGCCCTACCACCAGAACGTCAGCGTTACTGGGCAACTCAGCGGCTTCAGCCCCTCCGCGTACGCTATGAGCCATCACTTCCGGGCAACGCACCAAACTGGCGGCAATATGTTCTGGGGCGGTCGCCAGGCTTACTTTACCCGCTCCCAAACGCGCGGCGGCTTGGCAGGCCAGTAGAGCTGCACCACCAAAACCTGGAGCGCCCCCCATCACCAGCACATGCCCCATGTCACCTTTATGGTTAGTGCGCAGGCGCGGAGCAAAAGCCTCTGCCAACAGCGAATCATCCAGCCGCCAGGCCGTAGGGGGAATGTCGAAATAGGCCTGGGCTTTGACACCCAGGGGGCGAAAGTCGATCTCACCGGTATAAGCCGGTGCATCGCCAGTATGCAGCCCCACCTTATCGCCAATAAAAGTCACCGTGCAGGTAGCCTTTACAGCAATACCCGGTACCGCACCTGTATCTACAACCAAACCGGAGGGAGTATCAATCGCCAGTACCGGTTGACCTGCAGCATTGATCGTTTCAATAGCGCGCTTGAAGCGCCCTTCTACTTCTCCGGTTAACCCGGTACCTAGCAGTGCATCGACTATCACTTCACCGGAGAGCTCTATACCGGCGTGCCAATCCTCACACCCCACCCCCGCGGATGTTGCTAATTCTGCGGCACGGGCCGCGTCGCCGCTGAGCTCTTCAACGGGTTTAAGGGTTATTCGCTGTACTTTGAGGCCCGACTGCATGGCTAGCGCTGCCAGCACGTGACCATCGCCACCGTTGTTCCCGCTCCCGCATAGCACGCTAATGCTACGTGCTTGAGGCCAACGTGAGCGGAAGCTATGCCAGGCGCTTGATGCAGCGCGCTGCATCAACGCAAATCCATCGATGCCACCCGCAATAGTGCGGCGATCGAGCTCCCGCACCTGGGCAGCTTTATAGAGGGGGCGTAGCATGGAAGTGTTCGGGACTGTCACGATCGCTCCTTTCACATGTTTTGATGGCTGCCAATGCGTTAGCATAGCGCGCTTAATGCCTTGCTGTTGATTGACTATGTCGAATTCCACTGCCTTTGCACGTTCAGATGGTGCAATGACCGACCAGAAACTTGCTCGCCTTGCCGACCTGATTAAAATCTGGGGGCGAGAGCTGGGTTTTCAGCAAGTAGGCATCACCGATACTGAACTGTCGGCTCATGAAGACCACCTCGACGCGTGGCTGGAAAAAGGCTACCACGGCGAAATGGGCTTTATGGCCAAGCATGGCACCAAGCGCACTCGCCCTGAGGAGCTGGAACCCGGCACTCAGCGCATTATCAGCGTGCGTATGGATTACCTGCCCGCCGAGGTGGAGAGCACCAAGGTGCTCGGCCAGCCCAGCCGCGCCTATGTATCGCGCTACGCCCTTGGCCGTGATTATCACAAGCTAATACGCAAACGGTTAGCCCTATTAGCAAAAAAAATTGAGCAGGAAGTCGGCGACTTCGGTTACCGCGCTTTTGTCGATTCAGCGCCGGTGATGGAGCGTGCTCTGGCCCAGAAAGCAGGGCTTGGTTGGTTTGGCAAAAACGCCATGCTGCTCAATCCCAAAGCGGGTTCGCTATTTTTTCTTGGCGAACTGTATACCGATCTACCTCTCCCCATTGACGCACCGTTTGAACACGAACACTGCGGTAGCTGCAGTGCTTGCCGCACCGCTTGCCCCACCGGCGCCATCGTCGACGATAAAGTGGTCGACTCCCGCAAGTGCATTTCGTATCTCACCATTGAGCTTCACGGGGCGATTCCGGTTGAGTTTCGCCGCGCCATGGGCAACCGTATTTACGGCTGCGACGACTGCCAACTGGTCTGCCCTTTTACTCGCTTTACCCATATCACCCAGGAAGATGACTTTGCGCCGCGCCATGACTTAGACCGCGCATCGCTTATCAGCCTGTTTGGCTGGGGCGAAGCGGAGTTTTTGGATAAAACTGCCGGCAGCCCCATTCGGCGCATTGGCTACCAGCGCTGGCTGCGCAATATTGCCATTGGCCTGGGCAATGCGCCCTGGAGCGAGGCTGTTGAAGCCGCGCTATGGGCACGTAGAGCCTACCCAAGCGCACTGGTGCGTGAACACGTCGCCTGGGCACTTGAAGAGCAGCGCAGGAAGCACGGTGAGCGCATTGCTACCGATACCTGCTCCTCTTAACTACTCTTCTTCGTCGCTGCTCTGATCAACGCGTAAAAACGTATTGCGGTAGTGAGCCAGTTCAGCGATGGACTCTTTAATGTCATCCATGGCCAGGTGCACGTTCTGCTTACTAAAACCCGCCAGCGCGCCGGGGTTCCAGCGTTTAGCCACTTCTTTAATGCTCGACACATCAAGGTTGCGGTAGTGGAAAAAGTTAAGCAGCGCAGGCATCTCACGCTCGAGAAAACGCCGATCCTGATGGATGCTGTTGCCGCACATGGGCGACGACCCCGAAACCGCGTACTGCTGCAAAAACGCCAGGGTTTGCTGCTCGGCTTCAGCAGTTTCCACTTGGCTGGCTTTTACCCGCGCGACTAAGCCTGACTCGCCGTGTGTTTTCTGGTTCCAGTCATCCATCTGCGCCAGCAGGCTATCGGGCTGCTTTACTGCAATCACCGGCCCTTCCGCCACCACGTTTAAATCCGCATCGGTGATCAGCGTTGCCACCTCAATGATGCGCTCCTTATTAGGATCGAGACCGGTCATCTCTAGATCAATCCACACCAGCAGATCATTCCGCGGCGCCGTTTTTCCTGCCGCTGCACCTGTCGTTTCGTTGCTCATTACCTGTATTCCTTTGCCCGAATGACCATTAACATCATGCAAGTGTGCCTTAAATAGGCCTGCCAAGCAGCTACAAAGGAGAGCTTGGCCACTTGATGGCATCTTTGATAAGTACAATCACACCTTTGATAGGTACAATGACCTCTATTGTAGCGATCATCAGGTGGTCATGAGCAAACGTAAATTAAGTCGCCAGCAGCAGTGGCGAGTCGAGAAAGTCCAGGCGGAACGTGCCCAGCGCGCCGAAAAGCGCGACGTGCAAGACGCTGAAAAACTCGCCGCCGGTGAATACGGGGCCGAACAGCCCGGCCGCGTTGTTGCTCACTTTGGCCGCACCCTAGAGGTGCGTAATAGCGATAATGAACCGGTGCGCTGTCACTTACGCGCCAACCTGGACGGCCTCGTTACCGGCGACAGAGTGATATGGCGCGCTGGGCAAGAAGGCTCCGGCGTAGTGGTGGCCCGTGAAGAGCGCGACAGCGTGCTTAAACGCCCTGACGCTCGCGGCCTGCTCAAACCGGTGGCTGCCAATATTGACCAGCTATTGATCGTGTTTGCAGTGGAACCCGCCCCCCACGCCAATCTTATTGACCGTTACCTGGTTGCCGCCGAAGCCACCGGCATAGCGCCAGTGCTAGTGCTCAACAAAACCGACTTACTGCCAGAAGATGGCGGCGAGTTAGGCAAATTGTTAGAACGCTATCGCGACTTGGGCTACCCCGTCGTACGCACCACCACCGCTACCGAAACCGGGCTGGATGATCTGCGCAGCCAGCTTGAAGGCCGCACCTCGGTATTCGTCGGTCAGAGCGGCGTGGGCAAGTCATCGCTAATCGATTTGCTGCTACCCGACGAAACCCTGCGCATTGGTGCGCTCTCGGAAGACTCTCGCAAAGGCACTCACACCACCACCACGGCCCGCCTTTATACCATGAGTCGCGCTGAAGTAGCCGACGGCGATCTCATCGACTCACCGGGTATTCGCGAATTTGGCCTGGTGCACCTCAACGAGCAGGAAGTTACCGACGGCTTTATTGAGTTTCACGACTATATTGGTCACTGCCGCTTCCGCGACTGCCGCCACCGTAATGAGCCAGGCTGCGCTTTACTCGCAGCGGTTGAGGCAGGCAAGATTCATCCAGCACGCTTTACCAGCTACCGGCGCATACTTGATAGCTTGGATAGCTAGGATTTAAAGGAGTTACTCATGAGCACCGAAAGCCAATCTTCGGAATCCAACCTGCTGCCGCTAATCGTTGAACCCGAACAGCTGCAGGAACATTTGGATGACCCACAGCTGCTGATTATCGATGTTCCGGTCAACGGCGATAGCTATCGCCAGGGCCATGTGCCTGGGGCTATTTTCCTCGATTTTCGCTATTTGATGCGCGGTGAAGGGCCTGTGCCCAGCGATGTTCCCAGCGTCGAGGCGCTATCAAGGCTATTCAGTGCCCTGGGCTTAACTCGCGATACTCACGTAGTCGCTTACGATGACGAAGGCGGCGGCTGGGCGGCACGGTTACTGTGGACGCTAGATCTTATCGGCCACACTCGCTACTCCTATCTGAACGGCGGCATTCACGCCTGGCGCGATGCAGGCCTGGAAGAGAGCACAGAACCGACCGCCCCAACCCCCAGCGAATACCACGCTGAGCTTCTCAACCCCCAAGCCCTGATTACCTGCGACGAAATCAAAGAGAAGCTCGACGATAAGCAGTTTGCGGTTTGGGATGCGCGCTCCAAAGATGAGTACGATGGCGTACGCGGTAACAACAAGCACCTGGGCCATATTCCAGGGGCGGTCAATATGGATTGGCTACATGCCATGGATCGCAACCGCGCGCTACGTATACGCGATTACGCCGAGCTGATCACCGAGCTAGGCGCCCTGGGCCTCACGCCCGACATGGAAATTGCCACCCACTGCCAAAGCCACCACCGCAGCAGCTTCACCTGGCTGGTGGGCAAGGCGCTAGGCTTTAATATGCGCGGCTATGCGGGTTCCTGGGGTGAGTGGGGCAACCGCGACGATACGCCAATTGAAAAGTAAAGAACACTCAGCGTAATTGTTTAAAGTAAATGCGCGCTCGACTAAGGGCGCCGGGGACGGGTCGTAGAGGGGGTCATTTGCCATGGCCGGAAAATGTTCCATACCATTCCGGCATTTCCGCCATCCATGGCGGTCAGATGGCAAATGTAGCGCCCAGGGAAGGGTTCACAGCGCCCCCTCGTAGACCTGTCACCGGGGTAGCCCTTAATGGCAATATCCCACTACAAGCCACTGCCAAAAAGTAACCACTGTGACTCTTTCCCAAAAAGCCTTTTCGCTACTTCAATATCCACTGCCTCACCACGCGATCTCACGCCTGACTGGCCAATTCGCCCAGTGTGACAACCCCTGGGTGAAAAACACCCTGATCAAAGCGTTTATCAAGCGCTTTAACGTTGATATGACCCAGGCGCTGGAGCCAGACCCCACCGCTTACGCCACGTTTAATGACTTTTTCACCCGTGCACTCAAAGACGATGCCCGACCACTAGGCGATGGCATCCTCAGCCCCGCCGATGGCACGCTCTCACAATTCGGACGCCTACAGGCCGGACAACTGGTGCAGGCCAAAGGCCACACCTACTCCGCGCAAACCCTACTCGGCGGCGATACGGCACTGACAGAAGAGTTCTTAGGCGGCAGCTTTGCCACCGTTTACCTCTCCCCTCGGGACTACCACCGGGTGCACATGCCTACGACGGGTACGCTTAGGGAAATGATCTACGTGCCGGGGCGACTCTTCTCGGTCAACCAGGCCACTGCCAACTACGTGCCAGGCCTCTTCGCCCGCAACGAGCGCTTAGTGTGTATTTTTGATACCGAACACGGCCCCATGGCCATGGTGTTAGTCGGGGCAATGATTGTCGCTGCTATCGAAACCGTCTGGTCGGGGCAGGTGACGCCGCTTTCCGGTTACCCACAGCGCATGCAGTTTGGGCAGCCTATCGTGCTGGAAAAAGGCGCTGAGATGGGCCGTTTCAAGCTTGGCTCCACGGTCGTCATGTGCTTCGCCAAGCCGCCCAATTTTGCAAACAATCCGCTGGGCAGCATGGTGCGGATGGGGCAAACGCTGGGAGCTAATTGATGACCTTCCCCCTGAACGACCTAGGTCGAAGCACTAGCCGCACCTGAGAGGAAGAGCTCGACACAGCGTCGAGCTCGAGCGTTGCACCGCGTCTCATCAAGACGCACATGACGACCAAGCAGAGCGTCAATGTGCCATTCACCAAGCAACATGCCCACAAACATACCGGCCGCTTCACGCGGATCGTCGAGGTCAAGACGGCCGCTATCCACCTGCTCGCTTAAGTAAGCAGCTAGCGCCTGACGGGTCTGGTCGGGACCGCGAGTGAGAAACAGCTCACCAAGCTCCGGAGCCCGTTCGGCCTCAAAGGCTAAGCCGCGAACTAAGCGGATCACGCCAGGCTCGAACACCAACGTCAGCATTCGGCGGCCTAGCTCGTACAGCACCTGCTCGAGGGCTTGGTGATCCCGTCGCCCCTCCTCCAGCACTGCCCAAGCGGTGGCGATATGCCGCTCCATCGCCGCTGTGAATAATCCCTCCTTGTTACCGAACTGCTTATACAGCGTCGCCAACGATCCGCCGGCGCGGGCAACCACTTCGTTAACGCTGGCACCGGCATAGCCCTGTTCAAGAAAAACATCCCGGGCAGCATCCAGCAGACGTTCACGGCGCGCCACGCCGCGCGACGTTACGGCATCAGTTATGTTGCGACCGAGCATATCTGGCGCGGTTGAGCGTGGCATTGACACTCCTATAGAGGTATATAAAGAAGGATTAATTATAAAGACGCGGTGCACAGAAGTAATATTTTTCGCCCTGGAAATGTAATGTAGCATTCATTACACTATTTGTCTTTTTCCCAAAGGAGGTGTGTTTGCCTCACAGGGAGCCCCTAGCAGGGGCGCTATTGTCTTAAGGAGTGGTCATGACATCGAATACTAAGCCGGGCGAGCCCCCAGATGAGCGCCAAAGCAGCCATGCCGTCGCGGGTCAAGGTGCCCACTCCAGCGGCAAAACTAGCCGCAAGTTACTCGCTGTGGTGGCGGGGCTAATCGGCCTAGCGGCGCTATTCTGGTGGGGTGTGGGCTGGTGGCAAACCGGGCGCTTCATGGAAGAGACCGACAATGCCTACGTGCGCACCGACAGCGTCGCGGTACGCGCCGAGCTATCAGCGCGGGTCGTCGAGGTGGCGGTAGATGATAACCAAACGGTCAAGCAAGGCGATCTGCTGATACGTCTAGACGCCGAGAGCTACCGCGACCAGGTGACCCAGGCCGAGGCCCAGCAGGCAGTGGCCGCAGCCTCAATCGTCCAATCACACCGCCAGGTAGATTTGCAACAGGCGGCTATCGATCAGGCCACGGCTCAGCAGCAGGCGGCCCAGGCTAATCTCGACCAGGCGCGCCAGCATCTGGAGCGCTCCTCGTCGCTTGCCGCCAACAACTATGGCTCCCGTCAGCAGCGCGAAGACGACCAGGCCGCGCTGAGTGTCGCCCAGGCAAAGCTTGCCGAAAGCCAAGCCGCCGTTGTTTCGGCCAGGCGGCAGCTAGCCGTGGCCGAGAGCGACGTGACCCGCGCTGAAGCCAATCTGGACGCCGCCAGCGCCGATCTTGACTATGCTCGCCACCAGTTGGATAAGACCCGCATCGTCGCACCCCGGGATGGCGTGATTGGCAATCTACGCGTTGAGGTCGGCACCTTAGCGCAGCCGTCGCTGACGCTTTTGCAGTTGGTACCCATCGAGTCAGCCTACGTGGCGGCCAACTTTAAGGAGACCCAGCTCGAGCGGATTCGCGTCGGCCAGCCAGTCGCGGTGCATTTGGATGCCTACCCCGATATCACCTACGAAGGCATCGTCGACAGCCTTTCACCGGCCACCGGCACCGAGTTCAGCCTGCTGCCCCAGGACAATGCCACCGGCAACTTCAACAAAATCGTCCAGCGGGTGCCGGTCAAGATCCGCGTCACCGGCCCCACCGAAGCGCTGAGCCAACTGCGTGCCGGGCTATCGGCCGTGCCCGAGATCGATACTCGTCATCTTGAACCACAAAATGACTCCCGCCCTGCCCAGCAGTTGGCAGCGGAGCGGCCCAAGTCATGAGCGAGACGGTCGCCGCCCCGGTGACGGGCGCTAACGACATGCCACCCTGGCCACAGCGCATTGGCTTCATTGCTGCGGTGTTTGGCATGTTCATGGCAATTCTGGATATTCAGATCGTCGCCAGCTCGCTCAACGAAATCCAGGCGGGGCTCTCAGCCAGCGAGGATCAAATCTCCTGGGTGCAGACCGCTTACCTGATCGCCGAGATTGTGATGATCCCGCTTTCAGGCATGCTGATGCGCATTCTCTCCACCCGAGTAGCCTTCACCCTGTCGTGCGTCGGCTTCACCCTGGCGAGCCTGGGCTGCGCGCTGGCCACCTCGATCGAGCAACTGATCGTGCTGCGCGCTATTCAGGGCTTTATGGGCGGAGCGATGATACCCATTACCCAGGCAGTTAGCTTTTCGATCTTTCCCCGCCGGGTAATGGGCAGCGTGCAGGCGGTGATCGGCATGGTTGTCACCATGGCACCCTCGGTGGGTCCCACCGTGGGCGGCTACATCACCGAGACGCTCAGCTGGCACTGGCTGTTCCTGGCCAACGTGATCCCCGGCGTTCTGGTCTGCTGGGCCGCCTGGACATTTCTCGATATCGACAAACCCAACCACGCGGTCGCGCGCCACCTGGACTTGATCGGCCTGGTATTGATCGCGGTGTTTTTGGGCTCGCTAGAGTTTGTGCTTGAAGAAGGGCCCGGCGATGACTGGTTTGCCAGCCAGCGGATCTTGCTGTTCAGCCTGACCTGTCTGGTGGCGGGAGCCTGGTTCTTCATCCGCACCCTGCGCAGCGACCACCCAATCGTCGATCTGCGCGCCTTTACCAACCGCAACTTTGCCATCGGCGCCGGGATGGGCTTTATCATCGGCATCGCGCTCTACGGGCTGGTCTACATCATGCCGCTGTTTTTTGGCTATGTGCGCGGCTATTCGAGCCTGCAAATTGGCCAGGTGATGTTCGTCACCGGGCTGACGATGTTTCTTTGCGCGCCTATTGTCGGTCAGCTGTCCAACCGCCTCGATCTGCGCATTATGCTGTTTATGGGCCTGCTGCTGGTCGGCGTGGGCACCATAATGAACGCCAATCTTACCGTGGAGTCGGGCTTTTGGCAGTTCTGCGTGCCGCAGATCGTGCGCGGCATGGGGCTGATCTTGTGTATCATTCCAGCCTCACGTATTGCCCTGGGCACCCTGCCACCGAGCGAGGTAGGCAATGCCAGCGGGCTTTTTAACGTGATGCGCAACCTGGGAGGAGCCATGGGACTGGCGCTGATCGATACGGTGCGCGACATCCGCGAGGACTATCACTGGAATCAGCTCATCCCTGCTATCGATACTAGCCGCGAGGTCGTAGTAGCGGAGATCGCCAAATACCAAGCGATGCTCGCCGGCTCGGTGCCCGATACCTATCACGCCGCCGTCGCCATGCTGGCGCAACGAGTCTCTCAGCAGGCACAAGTGCTGGCCTTTAACGACATCTTTACCTGGATGGGGCTGATCTACATTGCCAGCGTACCGTTGGTATTCCTACTGCGAAGGATTTCGGCTTGACGGCTTGCAGCCTGTTAGCGACTAGCCGCTAACAGCTGGGCGTTGAGAATGTAAGCACGTCTTCCAGGCGTGCTTTACCCAGTGCCAACTGAATCAAGCGGTCTATCCCCAGCGCCACACCGGCGCCTTCGGGCATTCCATGCTCAAGTGCGGCCAGTAAGCGCTCATCCACATCCACTTCCGGCAAGCCTAAGCGGCGACGTTCAGCGTTGTCTTCAGCAAAGCGTGTGCGCTGTTCCTCTGCATCGGTCAGCTCATCGTAGCCGTTAGCCAACTCAATACCGTTTAGATAGACCTCAAAGCGGGAAGCCACCCACTCACCATCTATATCTTGATGGCGTCGCGCCAGGGCTGCTTGGCTAGCCGGATAATCAACCACCACGCTTAACTCCTGCTGGCCTAATTTCGGCTCGATCACCACGCTCATTAACAGGTCTAGGCAGGTATCGCGGCCTTCATCGGCTAAGGATTGGGCAGGCATTTGTGCCCGCTCCGCAGCTATCGCCCGCAGTCTCTCCAGCGAGATCGTGAACGGATCAACCTCTAAGTAGGTATGAAACAACTCCCGGTAACGGTAATGCACAAGCGGGCCGGGAAAACTGGGCAGCAGCGACATAATGAGCGTCGCGGCCTCACCAATCAGCTGATCCAGCGTAAACTGCGGCCGATACCACTCCAGCATGGTGAACTCAATATTATGGCGGGCGCCGATCTCGCCATCGCGAAAACTGCGCGCAAGCTGAAAAATCGGCCCACTGCCAGCCGCTAGCAGGCGCTTCATATGGAATTCAGGAGAGGTTTGCAGCCATAGACGGCGCTGCCCTTTGTCCGTGCGCGCCAAGGTGTGTAGCGAGACCAAGTGCACATCCGTGCTGCCTCCCTGCCCCAACACTGGCGTTTCCACTTCCAGCACGTCACGCTGGGCAAAAAAAGCGCGCACTTTGGCCATTAACCGCGCCCGTTCGCGCAGCGTTTCAAAGGACGCTGAGGGTTGCCAATCAATGGCCATAACGACTCCTTGAAAAAACCACCTTAAACAATAATGGCCACGCACAAAGCGTGGCCATTAAGACATGCAAGCGCCCTGAAAAGCGATCAAGCGCGGGAGACGTAATCCCCACTGCGTGTATCGATTTTCAACACTTCACCCTGGTTAATGAAGAGCGGCACACGCACCACCGCACCAGAAGACAGGGTCGCAGGCTTAGAACCACCCTGTGCCGTATCGCCTTTCAAACCGGGATCTGTTTCCACGACTTCCAACTCGATAAAGTTAGGCGGCGTTACGGAAATGGCCTTATCATCCCAAAGCGTAATGATATAGGGCACCTGCTCTTTCAGCCACTTGACGGTATCGCCTAGCGCTTTTTTCTCTACCGCATACTGCTCAAACGAGCCATCGGTCTTCATGAAATGCCACATATCACCATCGGTGTAGAGATACTCCATCTCTAAATCCATGACATCGGCACCTTCCAGCGAGTCACCGGATTTAAAAGTCTTCTCACCTACGCGTCCAGTCATCAAATTCCGTAGCTTAACGCGGTTAAACGCCTGGCCCTTACCGGGCTTGACCAGCTCGTTCTCAACGATCGAACAAGGATCGCCGTCGAGCATTACTTTCAGACCGGCCTTGAATTCGTTGGTAGAATAGTTCGCCATAATGTCTCTCAATCATCCATTTCAGTTATTTGTTTCAACAGGTGATGCGCGAAGCCACACTTTGCCGCCGTCAGCAGGTTTATATACCAGCAGCGTTGCAAATGGCGTCGTTAAATAAGTGCGCGCATGATAACCCGAAGGAGGGCTTTTTTGCAGGAGAACATCATTATTGCCGCGTCTGAAACGCAAAGCCATCGCGACTCACTGGCACATTCCACTTGGCAGCAGCAGCTTTCTCATGCCATTCGTGACCCGCAAACACTATGCGAACGGCTAGGACTAAGCCACGACTGGTTAGCGGGCGCCAAGGCTGGACATGCACTGTTTGACGTATGTGTGCCTGAGGCGTATCTCAACAGAATAGCCTATGCCGACAAAAACGACCCGTTGCTGCGCCAGGTTCTGCCGCTGAGCGAGGAAGCGCTCACGCCAAATGGCTATGTCGTCGACCCGCTTGAAGAAGCCGAACATCGGCCCGCCAAAGGGCTTATCCATAAGTATGCTGGCCGGGTGCTGCTTATAGCCAGCCCCAACTGCGCCATCAACTGCCGCTACTGCTTTCGCCGCCATTTCCCCTACAGCGATAACTCACCCTCCAGGGCGCAGTGGCAGGAAGCGCTGGATTACCTGCGCGCTGACACCACTATTCACGAAGCGATTCTTTCTGGCGGCGATCCACTGGCCGCCAGCGATCGTCAGTTGGCATGGCTGGTGGAGCAGCTAGAAAGCATCCCGCACCTAAAACGGCTCCGCATTCATACCCGCCTGCCGGTGGTGATTCCCGATCGGGTCGAAGACGCCCTGCTCGGTTGGCTCTCCGCTACACGCCTGCAAAAAGTGGTGGTGCTGCATATTAACCACGCCAATGAAATCGACCAGGCGGTGATTGATGCCTGCGCGCGCCTTAAACAAGCCGGTACAACGCTACTCAACCAGAGCGTACTTCTGCAAGGCGTTAACGATAACGTTGCTACGCTGGCCGCGCTTTCTGAACGACTATTCGAAGCGGGTATTCTGCCCTACTACCTGCACGTACTGGATCCAGTTCAGGGTGCTGCGCACTTTGATGTGTCGGATGAAGAAGCGCACGAGCTGGTAGCTCAACTACGTGATCATCTTCCTGGATTCTTAATGCCACGCTTGGTGCGGGAAATTCCTGGAAGGGGAAGTAAAACGCCGTTGTGACGCATGTTGAAGAAACAGCGGCACTGAGACGCTTGAATAGCTCAGTGCTGAAGCCTTAAGCCAAAAGTTAGCTATACCCTCCGGATAGGCCCAGCATACTGAGCCACCAGCTCATCCGCAGTAAGCAGCAAAAATCCCTCAGTTTCTGCCTGGGCCACCAAAATTCGATCAAAAGGATCTTTGTGGATGATTGGTAAATGAGCAACGTTGAGTGTATGCAATGAACTGATAGGGAGTTCTAAATAGCCGTTATCTAATAGCCCGCGACGCAACAAGTGCGGGTCAACGTGAAAATCAGGGCGTTGCAGGCTGTTCTTAATGACCACTTCCCATATGCTGGCAGCGCTAAAATAGAGCCTGTTATCTTCGTCATTAATCATAGCTCGCGCATCAGCAGAAAGCCTCTCCGGCGCTGCTGCCGCCCAGAGCAAAACATGCGTGTCCAGAAGTAGATTCACATCAACCTCCAAACATCTCAGCTATTTCCTCCTGCCCCATACGATCAAAGTCATTAGGTATCTTAAACTGGCCTGCCAGAAATCCCAGACGCTTTTGCTGGCCAGAAGCAGGGCTATCAATGGCCGTCACGCGTGCCATCGGTTTGCCTGCTTTGGCAATAATAAACCCCTCTCCCTCGGCAGCCCTCGCCACCAGCTGAGACAAACGTGTTTTAGCTTCGTGAATATTGATAGCCTCCATATAAAATCTCCTAAAAATGCGACTTGGTTAGTTAGCTTAGTTTAATAGGTTTAGTTTAGCTGAGGCGCACGCTTTTACAATGCCTCCCCTTCATTGAATAAACAGCACTAGGTGTTGCTACAGTTAATCAAGACATGTCACCCAGATCGTAAAAATATCGTTTTCTGCTAAAGTTATAGTGCTAACGATTTCCGACGTTGAATTAGCCTCAACGTTGGGCATCCCACTCAGCAGGAGGCCATAGCGTTATGTCACCATCCCTCTCGTCCAGACCGGGCGCTCTCGTCCTCTTAATAGCCTCGCTTACCGGGCTTGCCATCGCTGTATATGCCTATTTCACACCACTAACCGGAGTCACTGGAACGCTCGGGGCACTGGTCGCCATTGTGGCCTGCATTGCCCTTGCGATGATGGCGTTACTCCTCTTTAAAGTTAAAGGACGTGGCGCTTCCATCGCCCTGCGGATACTCATCCTGATGGGGCTTGCCGGTACATTTTTCGCCGGGATGCTGCTGCATCAGTGGTGGATCAGTGCAGCCATGGTAGTCGGTCTGATCGGCTTGATTGTTGATATGGTTCGCGCAACCCATCACGCCCGTCTCACCCACACCTGAGGAGCCGCCCATGCCAACACTACTATCCACCCCGTTTAAATCGATAACTCCAGGCTTAGGCGCAGTCACCGCCCTGGCGATGTGTTTTACGCCCTTGCCGTTACTGGCTCAGGATAAACCCAGTGAGCAGGAGAATCCCGAGCAAGAAGAAGCGCCCAGTCGCGCTCCCATCCCGTTGGTGCCTGGCGAGCCGACCTGGGATAGCTTCCATGGCCAGCTTAATGCCCAAAAATATAGCCCGCTTGATCAAATCAATACTGATAACGTCGGCGAGCTGGAGAAGGTATGGGAAGTGCATACCGGCGATGTCGCGGATGGCTCAGGTGAGTTGCCAGCCACCGTTTGGTCAGCGACCCCGGTGTTTGCTAACGATACTCTTTATATTGGCACCCCCTTCTACCGCATACTCGCGTTAGACCCCGGTAGTGGCGAAGAGAAATGGAGTTTCGATACTCAATCATCCCTGGAAGCACTAACTCAACCCGCTTTGAAAAACCGTGGTGTGGCCTATTGGGAAGCCGACGATCCGGTAGCAGGCGAGCCCTGTCAGAAAATTATCTATATGGGCACCATGGATGCACAGCTGTTCGCGGTCGACGCCGATAGTGGCGAACAGTGTGCCGATTTTGCCAATAACGGTGTGCTCGACGTCAACCAGTGGAACGACACCAACGACCGCTGGCCGCTTTCGCTATTACAACCCCCTACCGTGGTGGGAGACCACTTGGTGCTCGGCTGGGCGGGGATGGACTGGGCCTACGAACAGGCGCCACCCGGCACCGTTTACTCAATTAATGCCCGCACCGGAGAGCGTGAATGGACGTTCCAGGCACTTTCAGATGAGATGCGCGATCAAAGCGGCACTGCCAACGTTTGGACACACATGTCTGCCGACGAGGAGCGCGGCTTAGTTTACTTGCCGGTTTCCTCACCCTCACCGAACTACTGGGGAGGCAATCGCACCGAAGAAGTGCCTCTGGGCACATCCACCACCGCCCTGGATATCGAGACCGGCGAAGTGGTTTGGTCGCGGCAGTGGGTGCATCACGATATCTGGGATTATGATATCAATGCCGCACCAACGCTGATGGACATCACAGTGGATGGTGAAGAAATACCGGCACTCATCCAAGCAACCAAGATGGGCTTTCTGTTCGTGGTTAATCGCGAAACAGGCGAAGACGTTTGGCCGATTGAGGAGCGCCCGGTACCCAGCGGAGACGGCAGCGTTGAGGGCGAAGTTTACGCGCCGACCCAGCCTTTCCCGACTAAACCGGCACCGCTGTTAGATCAATCTGAAAAGCCCAATGTCTGGGCGCTGGCCGACGCGGTTAGCTTTGGGGAGTGCTCTGCGCTGTGGGACGACCTTCACTATGAAGGTATGTACACCCCGCCCACTACCCAAGGCGAAGGCACGCTCGGCTACCCGATCAGTGCGGGCGGCGTACAGTGGGGCGGCGTGGCCTTTGATCCTAAAAGCCAGACGGCGATCGTCAACACTTCGCACATTGTGCAGTACATTAAGCTCTACAATCGAGAAGAGTATGAAAAGGCAGATAGCGGCTCCGGCAACGAAAGCGGCTTCGCCCCCCAGGAAGGCGCGCCCTACGGGATGCGTCTTGAGGTAGCACTTAATCGGCTAGGCATGCCCTGCTGGGAGCCACCCTTTGGCGAGCTTGTCGCTCTGGATATGACCAGCGGTGATATCAAGTGGCGTCGTCCGGTGGGTGCATCGCAACAGTATGGCTTTTATATGCCTGAGAGCTGGGGCTCGCCCACCATCGGTGGCCCGGCCGTCACAGCAGGCGATATTATCTTTATTGGCGCTTCCATGGATGCCAAGGTGCGTGCCTACTCCCTTGAAACCGGTGAGGAGCTCTGGTCGGATCAGACCGAAGCCCCCTCCGTCTCGAACCCCGCGGTCTACGAGTACAACGGTCGCCAATATGTCGCCTTTGTTTCCGGTGGCAATACCATCCTGAAAGATCAGGTAGGTGATCAGATCGCGGTCTACGCGCTGCCAGAATAACCCTTAGCGTAGATAAAATGATAAACGGGGTGGCCTCTGAGGCCGCCCCGTTTACGTTAACAACTACTTTCTCTCACTGCTTCAGCCAAGATCACGGGTCTGAGGCTTGGTACGCCTGGCTAACTGATTGTTTGCCGCCCTAAAGCATACCCGCATCAGCGGCACCAGCAGCCACAGTATCGGCGTGAGTAGCCAGCGGTAGATAAAGCGCGCAATGAAGAGTACTGGAAGTAGCACGATGAACCAGATAAGAAATTGGCCAAACCAAATTGGCCAGCCTAGCCAGGAAGAGAGGTTGGCGCCAAGTGCGCTCACAAGGCTTGGATGGCGAACCACTACATAGGCAGTGCCCGCCACCGCGGCTACTTTGGCCATACGTGGCAACGCCGCAAAACGCCCGCCACCACTCATTAACGCGCCTTGGCGCAAACCAGCACGAGTCCCCTGGGCTTCCACACTGCCCACCCGGGCAGCACGAGCGGCCTTGCCTGCCCGCAGCACCTTCACGGTGCTGGCCATCACGAGTAGATCGACACCGGCCCAGCCTAGATCGGCGGCGCCAATGTCGTCACCCCGCCGCCACTGGCTTTCCAAATCGCGTAGCCCGCTGGTGAAGAAATCGCCTAGGCCCGCAACCAGACGCTCACCCTGTAGCCACTCCACGTCGCCTTGTTCACTGACCACAAACTGGTTGAGCAGCGCGTGACCATTGGCATCCAGCAGCACAATGCCCATCTGGCCGCGGCGGTAAGGGGTGAATGCTGAATTCGCTTCTCCCTCCTCATCGCTCCACCAGCGGTTGAACTGCTGATAACGCTCGCCGACCCAGTGCTGCGCCCTCAGCGTGGCCACATCGTGACTGCGAAAGTAGCTAATGGGCAGAACGGCATCAGCCCCATAGCGCACCAGTACTCGCTGAAAATCGGGCAGTAAGCCGTACTCCACCAGTACATCGCGGGCTATATCACCATGGCGCAACATCGCCAAAGAGGCGCTCATCCACAGCGCCTGATCGTCAGCATAGCTGAGAAACAGCGCATTGAGCTCCGGTGTTTCCTGCTGTAGTGACGCCTCCAGCGAAGGCAGCGCCCGCTGAGCTTCCAACCGAACCAGTTTGGACTCAAACGGCTCATGGGAAGCTAAGGTTGCTGCTAGCCCGGCGATCACTATCGCGGTTACTACCACTATCTGCCAGGGCCGCATCGCACTCCACCTCACTTAATTGGTAACCGCAGGCTTACCCCAACGTCTCCGCCGTTACGTTGGCCGCCGCAGGCTGGGTCGAGTGGTGGCGATTGATCGCGCTCAATACCCCCTTCATGGACGCGCTGGTAATGCTTTCATCGTTACCGACACCGAATACCGCTTTGCCATCGATACGCACTTCCACGTAGGCAATGGCTTCAGCGTCGGCGCCCTGGCCACGGGAGTGCTCGTGGTAGTCAATAATCTCTACATCGTGCCCTGCGGCTGCCAGCGCTTTAACAAAGGCCGCTAACGGGCCGTTGCCCTCGCCCTTTAACGTTTGCCGTGTGCCGTTCTCCTCAATCACGGCGTCCAGCGTAACTTTGGGGCTGTCAGGTTCAGACGACAAACGGTGGTTAACCAACGCAAAGGGCACTCGCTGCTCCAAATACTCATCCGAGAACGCCTGATAGATCATCTGCGAGGTGATCTCACGACCGGTGCGCTCTGCCACTTCCTGCACCACTTGGCTGAACTCGATGGAAAGCCGACGCGGTAGCTCAATACCGTGTTCCTGCTCAAGCAGATAGGAAACACCGCCTTTACCCGACTGGCTGTTAACCCGAATCACCGCTTCGTAGCTGCGGCCCACGTCCAGCGGATCGATAGGCAAATAAGGCACATCCCAAACGGCATCCGGATTAGCGCGGCGATCCGCCATGCCTTTTTTGATCGCATCCTGGTGGGAGCCGGAGAAGGCGGTAAACACCAGGTCGCCCACGTAGGGGTGGCGCGGATGCACCGGCAGTTGGTTGCAGTACTCCACCTCGCGCATGATCGGGGTGATGTTAGAGAAATCGAGCCCTGGATAGACGCCCTGGGTATACATATTCATCGCCAGGGTGACGATATCGACGTTGCCGGTACGCTCGCCGTTTCCAAACAGCGTGCCCTCAACGCGATCAGCCCCGGCCATCAGCGTCAGCTCTGCCGCTGCTACGCCAGTGCCGCGGTCGTTGTGGGGGTGAACGCTGACAATCAGATGATCACGATTTTTGACGTGGCGGCAGAACCACTCAATTTGGTCGGCGTAGTTGTTGGGCGTGGCGACTTCTACCGTGGCAGGCAGGTTCACGATCATGGGCTTATCGGCGCGGGTGCCGTAAGCGTCCATGACCGCTTCGACGATTTCAACGGCAAAATCCATCTCGGTGGTAGTGAAGAGCTCCGGTGAGTACTGAAACGTCCAGTTGGTCTCCGGCGCGGCGTCCATCTGGGCACGAATCTGCTGGGTTGCTTCGACGGCGATTTGCACACACTCGGCTTTATCGACATTGAACACCACCCGGCGAAACATAGGATCGGTGGCGTTATAGACGTGGACGATGGCGTTTTTGGCGCCTTGTAGCGCTTCGAAGGTGCGCTCAATCAAGTGCGGACGCGCCTGGGTCAGCACTTGAATGGTCACATCGTCAGGAATTTTATCCTGCTCAATCAGCGAACGTACAAAATCGAAGTCAGTCTGCGAGGCGGAGGGAAATCCCACCTCAATCTGTTTGAAACCGACACTTAACAGCATGTCGAATAAGCGCTGTTTGCGCTCCTGATCCATGGGGTCGATCAGCGACTGGTTGCCATCGCGCAGGTCAACGCTACACCAGATAGGCGCCGTTTCAATACGCTTGCTCGGCCACTGGCGGTCGGGCAGATCAACGGCCACAAAGGGGCGGTACTTTTTGGCAGGATCAGTCAACATCATGGCGGCTCTCCTAAAATCAGTCAGTTGTGGGCTTGTCGCTGTGCTTACCGCCCGCGTCATTCTGGTGTGTGGGGGCTGTCGAGTATGCTTGAGAGAGCGCTGACTCCATGCGGTCAAGCTGCGCTTTCAGCCCTCGAACATCATTGCGCAGCGACTGCAGCTCGGCTTCTTCACCTTCGCCGTTGTCCAGCGCCATTTGCGCGCTCTCTTTCTGCATCACGTCCAGCACAATACCAATCATCATATTGAGAAAGATAAAGGCGTTCAAAAAGATAAAGGTGAGAAAATAGATCCAAGCGTATGGGTAGACCTCCATGGCCGGATACAGCACAGCGGTGGCCCAGCTCTCAAAGGTCGCCACCTGAAATAGCGTTAGCATGGCCAGGGAAATATTACCCCACAGCCCCTCGTCTACATTGTGAAACAGAAAGCTCCCAATGGCGGCGTATATATAGAAGATGATAAACATCAGCAGTACCACATAGCCCATCCGTGGCACCGACTTCACCAGGGCGCTAAGGAGCATCTGAAGCTCTGGAATCATCGACACCAGGCGCAGTACCCGGAAGATACGCAGCAGCCTAGCCAGTAGCACCATTTCCGAGTCATCCATGGGGATGAGGCTGGCAGTCACAATCAGAAAGTCAAAAACGTTCCAGCCCTTTTTAAAGAAGTCGAGCAGGGTGCGCTCTGCAGCCATTCTGATTAAAATCTCAATCAGGAAAAATATCGTTACCGCAATATCGAGATAGAGCAGCCACTGCTCAACCTGAGTGGTTTCGTCATAGGTCTTTGCCCCGATCACCAGGGCAGAAATGACGATAATGGCGATCACTACCGCTTCAAAAAACTTGTTTGACCGCAGCTTTTCAAATCGGGACTGCCAGGTAGTAAAGGGCTCGCTCATGTAACAAAAAATCTCTCAACGGTTAATCCGCACACTTTATACTAAAATTACACGCCTGCTACACAAGTGATATCCTGTTGTTTCACTTGATGTATCCTACGCCACCAGAACGCCTCTTTAGACGCCCTGTTGGTACTCTTTTGACTTTTTTTACTTTAGCCGCTGGATGATCCCCATGACACTGCTTTGGATAGCCTTATTGCCTCTGCTAGGCGTACTGGTGCCGGCACTCACCGCACGGCGCGGGCGCGGTTTCTGTTCCCTTGCAACGGCGGTGCTGCCCGCTACCGCCCTAGTAATGACGCTACTCAACGTGCCAGCTCTTTTAGATGGCGAGCAGCTACGTTTTTCGGCTACCTGGATGCCGGAGCTGGCATTGAACCTGGCGTTCCGCCTGGATGGGCTATCGCTGCTGTTCAATCTATTGATACTCGGCATCGGTCTGCTGATTATTCTTTATGCTCACTACTATTTAGCCAAAGACGAACCCTATGGCCGATTTTACGCCTTCCTGATGCTTTTTATGGCGTCAATGGTAGGTATTTCCATGTCGGACAACCTGATTCTGCTCTGGCTGTTCTGGGAGTTAACCAGCCTCTCTTCGTTTTTGCTGATCGGCTACTGGTCGCACCAATCGGATGCCCGTAAAGGCGCACGCATGGCGCTCACAGTCACCGGCGCGGGCGGCCTTGCGCTATTGGCAGGCTTACTGCTGTTGGGCGATATGGCGGGCAGCTTCAATATGGGCGATGTACTGGCTAGCGGCGACGTGATTCTGGCCGATTCCCGCTACCCGCTTATGCTGGGTTTGGTACTGCTCGGGGCCTTTACCAAATCGGCGCAATTCCCGTTCCATTTTTGGTTACCCCACGCCATGGCAGCGCCCACGCCGGTGTCGGCATACCTGCACTCAGCCACCATGGTTAAAGCGGGGATCTTCCTCATGGCGCGGCTCCACCCTGCCATCGCGGGTAGCGAGCTGTGGAGTGTGGTGGTCTCCCTAGTGGGCATCGTGACGATGCTGTATGGCGCTTGGTTTGCACTGATGAAGACGGACCTGAAGGGTATTCTGGCGTTCTCCACCGTTAGCCATTTAGGCTTGATTACCGTGCTGCTGGGTATCGGCAGCCCCATGGCGATTTTAGCGGCCCTGTTTCACATTCTGAATCACGCCACCTTTAAGGCCGCACTATTTATGAGTGCCGGCATTATCGATCACGAGACCGGCACCCGGGAGCTGAAACAGTTGGGCGGGCTGAAAAAAGCCATGCCAGTGACGGCGCTCTTGACGACGCTGGCGGCAGCCGCAATGGCGGGCGTACCGCTATTTAATGGTTTCTTATCCAAAGAGATGTTCTTTACCGAGGCGCTAGCGACGCCCGTGTTAGGCGGCCTGAGTTGGCTATTGCCCGCGCTGGCAGCACTGGGAGGTATCCTCTCTGTGGCTTACTCGCTACGTTTGGTACACGCAGTTTTCTTCAAACCGGCTCGTGAGGCCCCTCCGAAGACGCCTCACGAGCCCCCGCACCTTATGCGTTTGCCGGTAGAAATATTGGTAGTCCTGTGCGTGGTAGTGGGTCTTTTCCCGGCCTTTATGGCAACGGGATTGTTAGAGCTCGCCAGCCAAGCGGTGATTGGTAGCCCGTTAGATTTCCACCTGGCTATTTGGCACGGCGTGAATCTACCGCTCATCATGAGCTTGCTCGCCTTCGTGGTGGGTATCGCACTCTATTGGCGCCATGGCGAGGTGCGTCGATTTACCCAGCAGTTTGCCGGGGTCGATGCCCGACGGGTATTTGAGCGCATGCTTGTCTCCATGGGCTATCGCGCCGAACAGTTTATTGCCGCGCTGGAAGGCAATTCGCTACAGCGTTACGTGGGCTGGCTCTGGCTAGGCGCATTAGTTATGGGTGGGATCGGCCTGGTTCAGGTCACCGACTTAACGGGTGCTGCCGGCAATCAGGAGCTGGATGGTATCCTTATACTCGGGGCGGGAATGCTGATGTTTGGCGGCGTGGCCACCGCTGCCACTCACCGCTACCGGCTGATTTCTCTGCTGATGCTATCGGTCGTCGGGCTCTTTGTGGCGCTCACCTTTGCTCGTTTTTCGGCGCCTGATTTGGCACTTACTCAGCTTTCGGTGGAAGTCGTCACCATGATTCTGCTGATGCTGGCGCTATTTTTCTTGCCCCAGAAGACCCCACGCGAATCCAGCCCATTGCGCAACGTTCGCGATATGTTGCTAGCCGGCACCCTTGGCTTGGTGATTGCAAGCCTTAACTATGCGGTCATGACCCGCGAGACGCTGTCGATTTCCAGTTTCTTTGTGGAGAACAGCAAGCCCGGTGGTGGTGGCTACAATGTGGTCAACGTGATTCTGGTCGACTTCCGGGGATTCGACACCCTGGGTGAAATCACCGTACTCGCCATCGCAGGCCTGGCGATCTTTAAGCTGCTGAACCGCTTACGCCTGTTTATGCCGCACAGTGACGGCGAAGGCCGGGTATGGTCACCTGACCGCTACCCAGCGGTACTCACGTCAATTTCAATGACGCTGCTGCCACTAGCGCTGTTGGTATCTGCCTTTATCTTCCTGCGCGGCCATAACCAGCCGGGGGGTGGCTTTATCGCGGGGTTGATTACTGCGGTAGCCTTGATCCTGCTGTACATGGCCCGGGGTGTGGCGTGGGCGCAAGAGCGTTTGGACTTCCCTTTCCAACCGGTAGCCGTCATTGGGGTGGCGATAGCCACTCTAACCGGGCTGGGCAGCTGGCTATTTGGTCACCCGTTCTTAACATCCGCATTTGGCTATTTCAGCCTACCGCTCATCGGTACCTTTGAATTGGCCACCGCGCTGCTCTTTGATCTGGGTGTCTACTTAGCGGTGGTGGGCGCTACGCTTATGATTCTTGCCAACCTTGGTAAGGTCACCACCGCTCACCGCCCGGTGACCGAAGCAAGCGAACAGGATGCTGATGCCAACGCCGCCGCCACCTCTGCCAAGGAGCCTCGTTAATGGAACTGCTTTATGCGATGACCACCGGTGTATTGACGGCTTCTGGCCTCTATCTAACGTTACGCGGCCGTACCTTCCCGGTCGTGGTGGGCCTTACGCTGCTCTCTTACGCAGTGAATTTGTTCCTGTTTTCAATGGGGGGACTAACCACTGATGGAGCTGCCATTGTCTCCGAGGGTGCAGGTTTCGCCGACCCGCTGCCCCAGGCACTAGTGCTCACGGCCATAGTGATCGGCTTTGCGATGACGGCGTTTGTGGTGATCCTGGCCATGCGGGCGCGGAGTGAAGTGGGGAACGACCACGTCGACGGTAAAAAGGAAGACCGAGAATGATGCAGCATCTAATTGTTTTCCCTGTCGTTCTGCCGCTAGTCGCGGGCATATTACTGCTCTATCAGCGCCAAGGATTAGTGCGTTACAAGCGCACGGTGAGTGTTGCTGCCACAGTGCTACTGCTGCTGGTCGCGATAGGCCTATTACGCCAAGCCGCCAGTGGTGAAGTCACCTACTACGCACTGGGTGACTGGCAAGCCCCGTTCGGCATAGTGTTAGTGCTGGATCGCCTCTCGGCGTTAATGCTGCTGCTGACCGCCGTATTGGCTGTTGGCGCTGTGGTGTTTGCCTGCGCCGGTGACGATGAAAAAGGCAGCAACTTCCACGGCCTTTTTCAGTGGCAATTGCTAGGCATTAACGGTGCTTTTTTAACCGGTGATTTGTTTAACCTGTTCGTCTTTTTTGAAGTGCTACTGCTGGCGTCCTACGCCCTGCTGCTTCACGGCGGCGGCAAAGCGCGCATTCAAGCCAGCGTCCACTATGTGGTGCTCAATCTGGCGGGGTCCTCGCTGTTTCTGATTGCGGTGGGGATTCTGTATGGCGCTACGGGCACGCTCAATATGGCCGATATGGCGATCCGGGTAGCCGAACTACCCGAAGAGCGTGACGGCTTAGTGAGCGCTGGGGCACTGATGCTGCTGGTGGTGTTTGGGTTAAAAGCCGCCATTCTGCCGCTCTACTTCTGGCTGCCCAAAGCTTACGCCTCGGCCCCCGCGCCAGTGGCGGCGCTGTTTGCCATCATGACCAAAGTGGGTATTTACGCCATTCTGCGCGTCTACTCGCTCATTTTTGGCGATAGCGCTGGCGGTTTGGAGGCGCTGGAACAGCCCTGGGTATGGTGGTTATCGCTTGCCACTCTGGCGGCCGCTGGCGTTGGGGTAATGGCTGCACGGGACTTACGACTGCTGGTTGCTTATTTGGTGCTGGTATCAGTGGGTACGCTGCTGGCAGGTATCGGCATGCGCTCGCCACAGGCGGTCTCTGCGCTACTCTACTATCTGATTCACACTACGTTGATCACCGGTGGTCTATTCCTGCTAGCGGAAATGATTGGCCTCCAGCGCGGCAAAGCGGGCACTCGTATAGTCAAGGGCCGCCCAATGGTGCAGGGCGCAGCACTCGCCATGCTGTTTTTTGTCGGCGCTATCGCCGTCGCAGGCGTCCCGCCGTTCTCCGGTGCTTTCGGCAAAGCATTGATGCTCAATGCTGCCGAAGGTACCCAACGACTATGGCTATGGCCGTTGCTACTGCTAACCAGTTTAGCCTCGCTGATCGCCCTTTCCCGGGCAGGCTCTACGCTGTTTTGGCGTAGCCATCGGGGCACGATCAGCGGTACGCCGCTTTCCCGTTGCCAGTGGTTTGGGGTTATTTGGCTGCTGAGTGCAGCCCCTCTATTAGTCGCCATGGCCGGGCCAGTGAGCAGCTACACTCAAGCCACGGCTGAGCAATTAGCCAACCCACAGGTGCTGATTCGCACGCTACTACCTGATGCTGGAGATGCCCAATGATTGCTCCGCGCTCCTGGCTACCCACGCCTGTTTTATCGATACTACTGCTAGTCGTTTGGCTGCTGCTGGTACGCAGCTACGCCTTTGGTCAATTCGTACTCGGTGGCTCGTTAGCCATTTTGATCCCTCTGCTGACCCACCGCTTTTGGGATGCGCGACCGCTTATCGCCAAACCTTTCGCGCTTTTGCGGTTTATTTTCCGGGTGCTGGGCGACATTATCACTGCCAACTTTGAAGTGGCTTACTTGATCGCCAACCCGTGGCGCAAACTTAAGCCTCACTTCATTGAATATCCACTTATGCTCGAAGAGCGCTTCACCATTACGCTGCTGGCCAGCACGATCAGCCTGACACCGGGCACCGTATCAGCCAATCTACGCATGGATGGCAAGTCGCTGCTGATTCACGCCTTAAACGTGGACGATGAGGAGGCGCTGATTAACCAGATTCGTGAGCGCTACGAACGTCCGCTCAAGGAGATTTACGAATGCTGAGCATTGCGCTTTATATCACCTTAGCTCTCGTGGTGATGGCACTGTTGATGAATCTCTACCGGCTTACCATCGGCCCCAGCCTGCCCGACCGGGTACTCGCCCTGGACACTATGTACGTCAACTCGATTGCACTGATTGTGCTGCTGGGGCTATGGCTGAACAGCAAAACCTATTTCGAGTCAGCGCTGCTGATCGCGATGCTAGGTTTCATCAGTACTGTAGCGGTGTGCAAATATATTCTGCGCGGAGATATTATCGAATGATGAACGTGATCATCGCCTCCCAAAAGAGGCAGCCGCAATGCCAGAAAGGATTATGCCGGGGGGCGTTATGTCAGGAGTAATAGAGGCGGTTATTTCGCTGCTGCTGGTTGCTGGCGGCATCTTTGTGTTTATTGGTTCGCTAGGGATGGCCCACTTGCGTGACTTTTATATGCGCCTGCATGGCCCAACTAAGGCCACCACTCTGGGTATCGGCTGTATGCTGATCGCTTCGATGATGTATTTCTGGAGCGTGGAGGGCAAACCCGATATTCAGGAAATGTTGATTACGCTCTTCTTGTTCATTACCGCCCCCGTTAGTGCCCACTTGCTGGCCAAGTCCGGCTTGCACCTGCGTTTAAAGCACGCTGATAAAACCCAGGGTAAGCCGGTAGAGCTGCGTCCAGAAGAAGTCGGCGATAAACCGGTTCCCCACCCGGATAAAGGTCATGGCTAAAAACGATAACAATAAAAACGCCTGCCTAAGTGAGCGGGACTTTAGCTCACAACCAACTGGCTTCCAGCATACATAGTCCCACAGTGGGAGGTAGCTTTAGCTCGCGACCCTTTAGGCTGATAATATTGGGGAGCATTCTGCTCCCTTCGCCCGCTGAAGCGGCCTCCCACAATTAGCTTCCAGCCGCATTACATTACGGGGTTAAATCCTGCTGGTGATAGCCCAGTAGATAGAGCACACCATCAAGGCCCGAGGTTGAAATCGCCTGGCGTGCCTGGGCCCGCACCAAGGGCTTGGCCCGAAACGCAATCCCCATCCCCGCTTTGGCAAGCATTTTGAGATCATTGGCGCCATCCCCCACCGCAACCGTTTGATCCAGAGTAAAACCTTCTCTTAGCGCAATGGACTCTAATAGCTCGGCTTTTCGCTCGGCATCGACGATCGGTTCGCTTACCTCGCCGGTTACCCTGCCATTTTCGATAACCAGTTCATTGGCATGGATCTCATCAAAGCCCAGCTTCTTCTGCAAGTGGCGAGCAAAGTAGGTAAAGCCGCCGGAGAGAATCACAGTGCGATAGCCTAGGCGTTTCAGGTTGGCCATTAAGCGCTCTACGCCTTCCATAAGCGGTAGTTCCTCAGCGATCTCCGCCAGCACGGACTCATCCAAACCATCCAGTTTGCTCATCCGCTCCCGAAAGCTTGCCTTAAAATCCAGCTCGCCACGCATGGCACGCTCTGTGACTTCAGCGACTTCATCCCCCACGCCGTGGCGGCGGGCCAGTTCGTCAATCACTTCAGCTTTGATCAGCGTAGAGTCCATATCGAAACAGACCAAACGGGGCTGAACGTGATCGCGGGTATTCGCTTGGACAACAATATCGACACTCAGGGTTTCGCTCAGTACCAATGCCGCATTGCGGACAGCTTCAATATCCACCTCACCTACCAGACGGTACTCAATACAGTCGATGCACTTATTCTGCTGTAACGAGGCGTCGGCAAGGCGCTGGGTGCTCTTTTCTTGTAGGCCAAACTGCACGATCAGTGCATCTACCTGGGATTGAATATCTGCGGATAAACGCGCCGCTAATACGGTTAGGATCAAGTCACCGCCTGCCATCATTTACTCTCCTGCCTCTAAACGGTCAACTTTTTGGAACCCTCGGGGCAGCTTGCTGCCGCGTCGGCCACGCTCGCCGCGATAATAGGCCAGATCGTCGGCTTTTAGGGTTAGCTTGCGCTTACCGGCATGAATCATCAGCGCGTCACTAGCAGCAAGCACCACAATGCCGGTAACAAACTCCTCCCGGCGGGCGGCGCGTGGGCCAGGGATATCGAGCATCTTATTGCCTTTGCCTTTGGACATTTCCGGTAGTTGATCCAAGGGGAATAGCAGTAATCGGCCCTCGTTTGAAACCGAGGCAACCCACAGCTCGTCACCCTCTGGCACTTCAACCGGCGCCATCACATTGCAGCCTTTGGGCAGGCTAAGCACCGCTTTACCGGCTTTGTTTTTACCGATGAGCGTATCGAGCCGCGCCACAAAACCATAACCGCCGTCAGTGGCAAGCACGAAGCGCCGCTCCGGCGGTGCGAACATCAGCCCCGCCATTTTCGCCCCGGCGGCAACGTTAGCACGCCCGGTGACCGGCTCACCCTGGCCCCGCGCACTGGGTAGGTTATGCGCCGACAGCGTATAGGCACGCCCGGTGTCATCCAGCAGTACCAGGGGCTGATTGGTTTTACCTTTCGCCGCCAGTTGGAAGCTATCCCCGGCTTTATAAGAGAGCCCCTCGGGATCGATATCGTGTCCCTTGGCCGCTCGAATCCAGCCTTTATCGGAGAGCACCACGGTAATCGGGTCGGCACCCAACAGCTCCACTTCTGAAAGCGCCTTCGACTCTTCACGCTCGACCAGCGGTGAGCGGCGCTCATCGCCATGCTCTTTACCCGCCGCGCGGATCTCTTTTTCGATCAGCGTAGTGAGCTTGGCTTCGCTGCCCAGCAGCCCCTCTAAATATTTGCGCTCTTTTTCCAGCTCATCCTGCTCGCCGCGAATTTTCATCTCTTCGAGCTTGGCAAGGTGACGCAGGCGCAGCTCTAAAATGGCTTCCGCTTGGCGCTCGGAGAGACTAAAGGTCGCCATCAGCGAAGCTTTCGGATCGTCCTCTTCACGAATGATGCGGATCACTTCGTCCAGATCAAGGTAGGCAATCAACAAGCCTTCCAGGATATGCAGTCGGTCTTCGACTTTGCCTAAGCGGTGCTCTAACCGACGGCGCACCGTGCTGCGACGGAACTGCAGCCACTCACCCAGCATTTCCGGCAGCGGCATGACCCGTGGGCGGCCGTCCAGGCCGATCACGTTCATATTCACCCGCACGTTCTTTTCCAGATCGGTGGTGGCGAACAGGTGCGCCATCAATGACTCTACGTCAATGCGGTTGGAGCGTGGTTCAATGACCAGGCGAGTCGGCTCTTCGTGGGTCGACTCATCGCGCAGGTCAGCCACCATGGGCAGCTTTTTGGCCTGCATTTGCGCGGCAATCTGCTCCAATACTTTGGCACCGCTGACCTGATAGGGCACGGCGGTGATCACAATATTGGCTTCTTCGCGGATGTAGCGGGCACGCAGTTTGACCGAGCCACGACCGGATTCGTAGAGCTTCCGAAGATCCGCGGGCGGGGTAATAATTTCCGCATCGGTGGGAAAATCCGGCGCGGGCACGAATTCCATTAAATCGGCAGTCGTCGCCTTGGGATTGCGCAGCAGATGACAGGTAGCTTCAACCACTTCCGACACGTTATGAGGGGGAATATCGGTGGCCATGCCAACCGCAATCCCCGTGCCGCCATTGAGCAGCACATGGGGTAACTTGGCCGGCAGTACCAGCGGCTCCTGCATGGTGCCATCAAAGTTGGGCGCCCAATCGACGGTGCCTTGGCCTAGTTCACCCAGCAGCACTTCGGCGAACTTGGAAAGCTTGGCTTCGGTGTAGCGCATGGCGGCGAAGGATTTGGGGTCGTCGGGACTACCCCAGTTGCCTTGGCCGTCTACCAGCGGGTAGCGGTAGCTAAACGGCTGCGCCATGAGCACCATGGCTTCGTAGCAGGCGCTGTCGCCATGGGGGTGGAATTTACCCAGTACGTCACCGACGGTACGCGCCGACTTTTTGTACTTGGCATTGGCGTGCAGCGCCAGCTCGCGCATGGCGTAAATGATTCGCCGCTGCACGGGTTTCATGCCGTCGCCGATATTGGGCAAGGCGCGGTCGAGAATGACGTACATCGAGTAGTCGAGGTACGCTTTTTCAGTGTAGTCGCGCAGGGAGAGACGCTCGACGTCTCCTTCCGCTACTTGAATATCCATGTCGATCATATCCTACCTTGACAACAAAACCGCCCCTGTTGGGGCGGCTGATAAGCGGACACGCGGCCACTTAACATGGCTCGCTATGTTAATTGATACCTTTCGTTTGATGCATTAGATAGCGCTGCCGTAGATGACGATTCGTGAGAACTACCGTGGAACTCATCTAACAACCCTTTTAAGCGCTGGGCCTGTAACGACAGCTCATTGGCAGCACTCGCTGCTTCGCTAACCAACCCGGCATTTTGCTGCGTCACCGTATCCATTTGCGTGACCGCCCGGTTGATCTCATCAATACCGTTGGTCTGCTCGCCAGATGCTTGGCTGATTTCGCTAATACGTGCAGTAACCTCTTCAATCGCCACCACGATATCTTTCATGGCGGATTCAGCTGCTTGGGCATAGCCACTACCGGTGGCAATCTGCTCCGAGGTGGTTTTAATCAGCCCATTAATGTTTCTGGCAGAAGCAGCACTGCGCGATGCCAGCTCACGTACTTCGCTGGCCACTACCGCAAAGCCACGCCCATGTTCACCGGCTCGCGCCGCTTCCACAGAGGCATTTAACGCTAAAATATTGGTTTGGAAGGCAATATTTTCAATCACATCGACTATCGAAGAGACCTCAGTAGAGCTTGCGTTGATGGCCTCCATGGATTGCGCCAGCCGTGATACCTGCTCTCCACCCTGTTTCACTTTTTCTGCTGACTCTTTCGCGCGCTGATCCGCCTCTTGAGCGTTGTCAGCATTGCGCTTCACCGTGGCGGCCATCTCTTCCATCGTAGAAGAAGTCTCTTGCAGAGAAGCCGCTTGCTGCTCAGTGCGGCTAGAAAGCTCGGTATTGCCCGCGGCAATTTCCGTCGACTCACTGGCAATGGCATCCGCGACACCACGCACGTCACCAAACAGACGCTGTAACTTCTCCGCGTAGCGATTAACGGCACCGCGTAGCTCGCCGATTTCATCATCGCGATAAATGGTCAGTTCACGGCTGGAACCGCCCTGGCCCAGTTGATCAATCTGCCCAGTAGTACTGCGAATCTGACGTAACAGGATACGCCCGCCCCACCAGCCTAGCGCCAGCAGCAGCGCCAACAGCGGTAAAATAAACATCAATAAATCACGCGTTAAGGTGCGCGCCAAGGCCGTTACCTGTTCGCTAGGCGTTACCAAACCGAGTGTCCAGCCAGTGTCTGGCATATCAAACAAACGCACTGCCGCAGGCTCATCTAATACGCCCGCACTTTCTACATTGGCCTCTTCGCGGCCAGCCTCAACGGCCTCTACAACGGGCTGAAGCCAAGGCATGTCCCCCACTAAATCGCCCAGGCCGCGCATTTCATCCGACGCCTGCTCAACGCCCGGCAGGTCAATCACGTTGTGATCTTTATCCAGTACAAAGGCATAGCCGCCCGTTCCACCACCATTTTCGGCGAGAAACTCAGCAACACCGTTTAACTGCATATCAATGGTGGCCACACCGGCAAAGTCATTATCGAGGTAATAAGGCACGCTACAAGTCACCATCGCGACGCCGGTCGCCGGATCGCGATAAGCAGCAGACCAAACACACTGCCCTGGGGTGGCATCACGAGCGCTGCTGTACCATGCCTCATCATGATAGGCGGCAATATCGCTTGCGTTATAGTCATCCAAAAACTCCAGCTCGCCCTGGGCATTGCGTGCCCAGAAAAAGCTAAAGCGCTCGACACCTGAGGAAAATGCGCCGGGTTCCGGCCAAATACCTCCTCCCGCCACCGTGGCATTACCGTTGTCATCAACGACATTCGGCAAGGCCTCAAGGTAAATGGCTTCTTCACGGGGCAGCGATTCGGCCAAAGCCGCCAAGCTCGATGTATTACCTTCGACCCGGGCTAATTGGCCATTGAGCGCATTGACAATCGAGCCCCCCGTACGCTCTATCAATGACTGGCTCGCATCGATAACCAGCGGCTGACCTCGCCACGCCATAACGCCATAAATACTGGCCGCCATTAGAAGCATAAGTACAAGTGCAGACAGCGTTAACTGTCGAGATATCGTGTTAAACAAAAGCCTTCCCCTTATATATGAATGTATGTTTATTAGGTCTTTTAGTTTGTAAGCTCTACATTCAACTATCGGCTAAAGTACGCTTTACTGTAATAACGTCAATAACGCTTTGTTAACGCTTATCTGCTTTTACCTACACTTCGATATCGGCAAGATTGCCGTAATCTTCCAGCCACTTTTTGCGATCACTGGCGCGCTTTTTGGCCAGCAGCATATCCATCATTTCCATGGTGCCGTCGCCCTCCGTTAAGGTGAGCTGCACCAGGCGCCGGGTTTCCGTCGACATGGTGGTTTCACGCAGTTGCAGCGGACTCATTTCACCCAAGCCTTTAAAGCGCTGTACGTTAGGCGTGCCGCGTTTGTTGGCCAGTTGCTTGAGAATGGCGGCTTTTTCGCTCTCATCCAGGGCGTAATGCACTTCTTTCCCCAGATCGATGCGGTAAAGCGGTGGCATGGCGACATACACATGCCCTGCATCTACCAAGCTCGGGAAGTGGCGCACAAACAGCGCGCAGAGCAGCGTGGCAATGTGCAGGCCATCGGAATCGGCGTCGGCGAGAATACAGATCTTGTGGTAGCGCAGTTTTTCCAGATCAGCGCTGCCGGGGTCGGCACCAATGGCAACCGCGATATCGTGAACTTCCTGGGAGCCATAGATATCGTGGGTTTCAACTTCCCAGGTGTTTAAGATTTTACCGCGCAACGGCAAAATCGCCTGGGTCTCGCGGTTACGCGCCTGCTTGGCACTGCCGCCGGCGGAGTCCCCTTCGACCAAAAACAGCTCGCTCTGGGCAGGGTCTTGGCCTGAGCAGTCCGCTAGCTTACCGGGCAAGGCCGGGCCGGACGTGACCTTTTTACGGGCCACTTTTTTGGCTTTTTTCTGGCGGTTCTGCGCCGCGCTGATGACCAGCTCGGCAATCGCTTCGGCTTGATCCACGTGGTGATTCAGCCAGAGCGAGAAAGCGTCTTTAACGACGCCGGAAACAAACCCCGCAATCGTGCGTGATGACAGCCGCTCTTTGGTTTGTCCAGCAAACTGCGGGTCAAGCATTTTGACCGAGAGCACAAAGGAGGTGCGCTCCCAGAGATCATCGGCGGTGAGTTTGATGCCGCGGGGCAACAGGTTGCGGTATTCGCAGAACTCGCGCAGCGCGTCCAACAGCCCGGAACGAAAGCCGTTGACGTGGGTGCCGCCCTGGGGGGTGGGAATCAGGTTAACGTAGCTCTCCAGCAGCGCTTCGCCGCCTTCCGGTAGCCATTGAATCGCCCAGTCCACGCCGTGCTCATCGTCGTTGAAGTGGCCCACAAAAGGCTCCTTGGGCAGTACTTCATAACCATCGGTGGCTTCAACTAAATAGTCGCGCAAACCATCGGCGAACTCCCACTCGGTGGAGGTGCCGTCAGGTTCTACCAGCGTGACTTTTAAACCGGGACACAGCACCGCTTTGGCACGCAACAGGTGTTTCAACCGGGTTAGCGCTAGCTTGGGACTATCGAAGTAGCTCTCGTCCGGCCAGAAACGCACCAAAGTGCCGCTCGCCCGCTTGGGGGCTTTGCCAATTTCATGCAGCTCTTCGACTTTCTCACCGAACTCAAAGGCCATGGCATGGCGGGCGCCATCCCGGGTAACTTCTACATCTAACCGGCGCGACAGCGCGTTAACCACCGAGACCCCTACCCCGTGTAGGCCGCCCGAGAAACGGTAGCTAGTCGAGGAGAATTTGCCACCCGAGTGCAATTTGGTAAATATCAGTTCAACGCCTGAAACACCGTGCTCCGGGTGTAGGTCGATGGGCATACCACGGCCGTTATCCTGCACTTCAATCCCGCCGTCGCTATGTAGCACGACATTGATCATGGTGGCGTGGCCCGCTAGCGCTTCATCGACGCTGTTATCAATGACTTCCTGAGCAAGGTGGTTGGGGCGTGTGGTGTCGGTATACATACCGGGACGCTTACGTACCGGCTCGAGGCCCGACAGGACTTCGATGGAACTCGCGCCGTACTGAGAGGCATCAAACTGGGTCATGTAACGTCGGTTCCCTGAAAAATCGTACTTGGCAAATCGTGCTGAACAAACAATCCTGACAGCCGTGTTGGGTGTTAAATTGATCGTTAAAGAATCTTTACTAACAATGGTCGGCGGCGGCAGCCTGATAATGGCATCGGTGGGAGGTAGCTTTAGCTCGCGACCATTTCGGCTGCCAGCCTCATAGTCTTGGGGGTGCCTGCGGCACCCTTCGCCGAAGTGTCGGACCACCACTGACGCGGCCTCCCCCATAAGACAGCTCGTTTAGCGATTTCAGCTTAACCCGTGAGATTCAAAAGATGTTTCTTAATCTATATGAGGTAAAGAATAACCGAGCACATGATAGCGGAAAAGCAAAAAGCTGTATATCTAGCCATGCTTATCAATGGCAAAGTGGAAAGGGCTACCTCATCAATGAGACTTAGAGGGGCGCCTTTACTCACTCCTTTTCCGCCGCCCAAAACGCCTCAATCAATCCCTTACTGGAAGCATCCATCCGCGATAGATCTCCCTCATGGTCGATAATCTTTTGGGTATCCGTGGCAATCTGTTTGCCCAGCTCAACGCCCCATTGATCGAACGGGTTGATATCCCAAATCACCGCCTGAACAAAGACTTTGTGCTCGTAAAGGGCGATAAGTGATCCCAGGGTCGCAGGGGTAAGCTGGTCGAGCAGCACCGTCGTCGAGGGTTGGTTGCCACGGTAGCGCTTGTGTTCCGGCCGTGGCCCGTCATCTTCCAAAGCATCATCACCAAGCATAAGAACACGGGACTGCGCAAAGCAGTTGGCCAGTGCCAGGCGATGCTGGGTTTTAAGGTGGCGGCGGGTGTCCGGGTCTTCCACCTCATCGTACCGCTTGAGTGGCGCGATAAAATCACACACCACCGGTTGAGTGCCCTGGTGTAATAGCTGATAAAACGCGTGCTGGGCGTTGGGGCCCAACTGACCCCAGAGCACAGGGCAGGTGGAGTAGTTAATCGGCTGCCCTTGACGGGTAACCGACTTGCCGTTGGACTCCATCTCAAGCTGTTCAAGATAGGCGGCGAAATACTCCAAGCGCCCATCGTAGGGCAGAATAGAGTGCGCGCGGATATCCAGGAAATTGACGTTCCAGATGCCCGCTAACGCCAGCAGCACGGGCAGGTTCTCCGCCATTTCTGCCTCAGCAAAATGGCGATCCATGGCGTGCGCACCGGCTAAAAACTCGCGGAAATTCGCCATCCCAACCACCAGCGCAATGGGTAAACCAATGGTGCCCCATAGCGAGTAGCGTCCGCCTACCCACTCCCAGAAGGTCAACTGGTGATCGTCAGCGATGCCCCACTCGGTCATTTTCTCGGGGCTCGCCGACACACCAATAAAGTGCTGACGCACCACCAGCTCAGCGCTGATCGGCGTCGCACCATGCTGGGTCAAGCGGCTAAGTAACCACTCCCGAGCAGTGTTAGCGTTGGAGAGCGTATCGATGGTGGTGAACGACTTGGATGACAGCACAAAGATAGTGGTTTCAGGATTCAATCGGCTCAAATAGTCCGCTAACTGGGAGCCGTCCATGGTGGAGGCAAAATGCACCTCAACCGGATGAATATCCTTGGGTCGGAAATCTGCCAAGGCATGGGTGACCATTAACGGGCCCAGATCTGAACCGCCCACGCCCAGGTTAACCACATGCCGAATCGGCTTGCCGGTGGCACCACGCCACTGCCCTGCGTGCAGCCGGCTAACCAAGCGCTCCATTTGGGCAAGGCTTTCATGCACGGCAGCGACGATATCTTCCCCCTCAACCTCCAGCGTCGCATCGGCGGGTAAACGCAGCGCCGTATGTAACGCCGGGCGGTTTTCGCTGACGTTCACTCGCTTACCGCTCAGCAGCGCTTCAATGGCAGAGGGTACGCCCGCTTCACTGGCCAGCGTAAACAGATGTTCGAGGGTATCGTCATCCCAGCGCTGCTTGGAAAGATCCAGCGTCAAGCCCGCCACCTGGCGAGTAAAGCTTTCCCACCGGGAAGGCTCGGTGCCAAACAGCGTTTTCAAGTGAACGTGCTGCAGCGTTTCAGCGTGATGCTTTAACGTTTGCCATGCCGGTAACGTATCGGGTGTAGCGCTTGATGCTGAGGCCATTTAGCTTCTCCAGTGGCGTCGATCCTTGCAGCGAGGTTCATTAAACAGGTTAATAACCTTAAACAGGGCTGTTCTATACGAGTCTGTGCTAGACAGGCCTGTTCTCGTCAATTAAGGGCGCGTAAACTAGCACGCCTTTTCCATGATCCCGGCTTGCCCATGAGTGATGCATCTTACCGTGACGCTATCTTTTCGACACCCCTTGACCGAGTTGCGCGGTTCTCTTTCGATGAAAAGGTGGTCGCGTGCTTTCCCGACATGATTCGCCGATCGGTACCTGGCTACGGACAAATCCTTGGCATGTTGAGCTTAATTGCCCAGCGCCACCTGCGCCATGGCGCCCATGTCTATGATTTGGGCTGCTCGCTGGGCGCTTCCGGCCTTGCGCTGGCAGGGGCGCTGGCGCCTGACGCCTTTCGCTACACGGGCGTTGACCTATCGCCCGCCATGGTCGCCCAGGCTCGGCAAACCTTTGCTGACGAGTGCCCAGCGTACGCTATGCAGGTCGAAGAAGCCGACATTCGTACCCTTGAGTATGCGCCTTCGGGCATGATCATTCTCAATTTTACCTTACAGTTTTTACCCGCCGCCGACCGCGATGCGCTACTGGCGCGGCTTTATGCAGCGCTGGAACCCGGCGGCGTGTTGATTCTCTCCGAGAAAACCGTCGACGCCGACGAGCGCGACAACGCCTGGCGGGTAGAACGCTACCACGATTTCAAGCGTGCCAATGGCTACAGTGATCTGGAAATCAGTCAGAAGCGCACCGCTCTTGAGAACGTGCTGGTGCCGGATACCCTCGATGCACTTCATGACCGTTTGAAACAAGCAGGCTTTCCGCGCTCGATGACCTGGTTCCAGTACCTTAACTTTGCCTCGCTGATTGCGTTTAAGGAGGGTTAAAGGTGGCGCCACTACCCGACGATCATCGCGCAATTTATCAGGCGTTTTTAGATCAAGCGACGCTTGATGCCTCGCTAACACCCTGGCTAGCGAAGCTTCCCGAGCAGTTAGCTCACGGGCTTGACCGTAACCGCCACGGCGATTTATCCGCCTGGGAAAAAGCCGTAGCCAAGCTTCCGGCGCTGCCCGCCGAGCGACGCGTGGATTTAAACAGCGACACCATAAGCGTTGATCTTGATCTTAGCGATAGCCAGCAGCGCCAGTGTTTTAACCTGCTTAGAAAACTCGCCCCCTGGCGTAAAGGCCCTTTTCAACTGGGCGGCATTCATATTGATACCGAGTGGCGCTCAGACTGGAAATGGCAACGAGTGGCTCCCCACCTGGCGCCACTAAAATACCGCAAGGTGCTCGATGTGGGAGGTGGCAGCGGCTACCACGCTTGGCGGATGGCTGGGGCTGGGGCTGCTTTCGTATTAGTGATCGACCCTTCGCCGCGCTTCTACTGGCAGTTTCAGGCGGTGCGCCACTTCGTCGGCGATGCCGATGACGGCAGAACGCAGTTTTTACCCGTGGGTATCGAAGATGTGCCAGAGAACCTGGGCTTTTTCGATACGGTATTTTCCATGGGCGTTCTGTACCATCGCCCTGCCCCCCTTGAGCACCTTCAGCAGTTGAGAGCCGCCTTGGCGCCGGGCGGCGAGCTGGTGTTGGAAACCCTGGTAGTCGAAGGCGACGAGCAGACCGTATTTGTGCCCGGTGAACGTTACGCCGCCATGCCCAACGTCTACTTCCTGCCCTCTTCCACGGCGCTGTGCCACTGGCTGGAGCGCTGCGGTTTTACCAACGTGCGTGTGGTTGACGAAGCCATTACCACGTTAGACGAACAACGCTCAACCGAGTGGATGACCTACCAATCGTTGGCTGATTTTCTCGACCCCAACGACCGCACCCGCACCATTGAAGGCTACCCGGCTCCAAGAAGGGCAGTAATTCTGGCTAATAAACCGGGGTAGGCTCTGTTTACTGTCCGATTCACCGCCGTAAAATCACCAGCCAGCGCCCAAGATTCATGACGCTGGCCAGCGAGGCGGCCACGTAGGTAAACGCGCAGGCGGTGAGTACGTGTCGGGCACCGGACATATCGTAAGGCGGGACGTACTCTTTCAATAGCGGCAGCGCGCGGTTAAAGCTGGCATCGAACTCAACCGGCAGAGTCACTAGATGCACTAATGCCGCAGTGCCAAAGCTAATCACTGCCATGGCGATCACTATCGCCAGTCCACCCGGCAAGCGCGTTAGCAGAAATAGAAAAGGCGCGGCCATCATCAATAGTGCGCCGAGTTTTTCGGCTTTTTGGGCGACGCCGACTAAGCGGCTTCGGGCCAGTAGCGGTGCGTAGCCCTGGTGATGCTGAATGGCGTGCCCTACTTCATGGGCAGCCACCGTGACGGCCGTTAGCGAACGCCCATCGTAGTTATCCGGAGAAAGACGTACGCAGCGGGTTTCAGGGTCGTAATGGTCACCGAACTCAGTGCGCTCAACGCTGGCGCCCTCAATGCCATGTCGGCGCAGCAAATGATCGGCAAGTTCTGCACCCGTGCCCGGGTAATCGTCACGGCCGCGGGTATGGCGTTTAAGCACCCACTTGGCCCATACATTGGGGAGCACAAATACCGCCAGCGCAAAAATGATCAGCACAACAACCATGGCAGTCCCTATCTACAAACAACCGTCGTTAAACACACTTCTTTCGTAGCGTACTTTTACCATGGGGACTGACTTGGCAACAGCGTTATGCGGGATCGTTGCGATGCTCTTCCACTTCGCGCTGTACTGCCGCTAAGCCGTGGGCAGAGATATCGCCCTGGGCATGGGCGTGTTCGGCAATTAGCACGCTATCCGCGGCGAGCACTAAATCACACTGGGTGCCGACTAACTCATCCCGTAACCGCTGGATGGCCTGCTCGCGCTTGGGGTTTTTATCCACTCGACGAATGTAAATCGCTTTAATCCGATCCGGGTAGGCTTTCACGATCTCAATATAAACTTCTGGATCGTGCTGACCGCTGTCGCCAATGAGAATACACGGCATATCATTGTAAAGCGTCAACATGCGGTCGATCAGTTCGCGCTTATGCTCTTCTGCGCGGCGCGGCCACGGACGGCGCAAAGAGATGCCCCATTCGCGTAAAAAAATAATCGGCCCAACGGGGATGCGGTTGATCTGAAAAAAGGTTTCGAGCATTTCATATATCGCCCAAGGGCCACGGGATACATACAAAATGGGCCGCTCGGCGCGTTCACTAACGCCGCGATGTAAAGCTTGATAAAGTGGCGCAACACCAGGAAAGGCGGTGCGGCGATGAGGCTTTTTAACAAATAAGCGGTAAAGCATTTTGAGCTTTTCCGCCACCCCGGTAAACATAACGGTGTCATCGATATCACTGATGATCAGCAAATCCGCCTCTGGCGGAGGTACGTAAACTTCTACGTGAGTACGCACCGGCGTCTGCCCCGAGCAGTGCACTAGAATATCGGCGCGGTGCCAGGAGACATCAATGGGCAGGGTGTGACTAATCGGTAAGTGGACGTCGAAATAGCCATCTCGATCCGTGCCGACGCAGAGCTTGTTTTCGCCGATGTGAATTTCTACCTGCGCATTGGCCAGCCCCCGGCGTAAAACGCGCCGTGCCACGTCCGCAGTATCGCGTAGCATGCCATGGCGAGGGATGGCTCGGCCTAGTGCGGCTTGGCGAAACACCCTACCCATGACAAAAACTTCACGCTGGGAACCATAGCCGCGGTAAGGATGAACCACCATCCCGCCGCGGCTACTGTCTCCTTTGATGGGTTTGGCAATAACGTGGACAAGCCTTTTGACAAAGCTTGCCCACTGGCGCAATACGCTCATCAAGCGTGTTGACCGGAGTGACGCCCTTCCTGCAGCTCTTCGAGTAACTTGGCATTAAAGGCATCCAAGTCTTTCGGCGTCCGGCTGGTGACTAGTCCGCTGTCCACAACCACCGGCTCATCGACCCACTCGACGCCAGCATTACGTAAATCTTGCGCGACACTGGGTACCGAGGTCATGCGGCGGCCTTCAACCACGCCTGCATTAATTAAAATCCACGGCGCATGGCAGATAGCGGCGACAGGCTTACCTGCCTGGAAAAACCCTTTAACGAAACTCAACGCATCGTCGTTGATGCGCAGTTCATCGGGGTTGAATAAACCACCCGGAAGTACCAAGGCGTGATAGTCAGACTCACTGGCATCAGCAAGGGCTTTATCGGCTTCATAGGTGTCGCCCCAGTCGGTTTCCGCCCAGGCGCGGATTCCTTTACCGTCGGGTGTCACTACGTGAACCTCGACACCCTCTTTCTGCAAGGCGGCGTGCGGTACGCTCAGCTCAGACTCTTCAAAACCATCTGCGGCTAAAATCGCAACACGTTTACCGTTCAGTGCTTGTTTCATCATGCTCTCCTTTTCGTGATGATTGGCGTTAGTAACGCCCCACTAGTGTGGCGTATATTGAATCAGGGTCAAGCTCTCCTGCTGACAGCGCAGGTCAAAGATTAGCGAATAGCGCGCTAGGCGTTATGCACAATCCTTCCTAGTTCAGCAATATCATAACCCCCCAGCTGTGTTGCCCTCTCGGCAAAACGCGCTTGCTGAGCAAACGCCAACAGGCGCTGTATTGAAGGTTCAAAATAGCTGCGCCGCTGCATAATTAAATCAAACGGTTCATCGCAAAGTGTCACGAAGCCGAGGTGCTGGCGATGAGCGGCAGCTTCAACCCCCAGCCCAACATCCGCCTCGCCCTGACCAATGCTAAGCGCCAAATCATCTTCACTTAAAGAGGCATGTGGTGCCCAGTTGACCGCAGAACTATCAATGCCTGCTTGCTGTAGCAAACAGTGCAGCAAGCGTGCTGCTCCAGCGTCAGGCTGGCGATGCGCCACGCGGACTCCAGGCCGTTTTAAATCATTCAGCCCGGTGATGCTCATCGGGTTGCCAGCGGGTAAAAGCAGACCTTGGCGTCGCTTTGCCCAGTGCACTATCAACAGATCACGCATGCCGCTTAAGCCAAGCGCGCTAGGCTCGTTATAGCGCTGAGTAGAAGCATCCAGCAGATGAATCCCCGCCAGCATCGCCTTGCCGTCAAGCAACCGTCGTACGCCGTCGCCACTGCCTTGGCAGAGCATTGCCAAATCAGAGCCGCTTTCCCGAATAGCCCACTCCAGCAGCGGATCCTGGCTACCGGCCGCTACTAGCGGCACTGATAAACGCTTCGCCTGATCGCCTTCCAAGTGGTTCAGCACCCATAAATCGATCTGTTGTCGGGGAAACAGCAACTTTCCCGTGACCCGACTACAGGGGATCTGGCCTTGGCGTACCAAGTCATACACCTTGCGCTCTTTTAAGCGCAAATAGTCAGCGACTTCTGCAGTGGTCAGGTAAGCATGTGATTCAGACATCGCAAGGTAGCCTCACTGGGTAAAACGCAAACCCCTTCTTGTATTTACACTGCATAAGGCTGCATGAATTTCAGGACGCCGTGCATTAAGTCATTTTTCGTTACATCATGCCAACTATCGGACAACAGTTTCCTACAACAGCTCTGCATACAAAAGTGAAACCGACGCTCAATGTTCACCAGTGACAACGCTTTTAGTACGGCTCTCACCCTGATACTGAGTATGGATAGCGCGCTCATCTCCATAGTGATGCTCTCACTGCAGGTATCGCTGATGGCGGTATTGATTGCCAGCCTGATAGCCCTGCCTTTAGGCGCTGCTCTTGCGCTATGGCGCTTTCCTGGACGTAACGTCGTCATTGTCGCCCTTAATGCGCTCATGGGCTTGCCGCCAGTGGTCGCAGGGCTTTGCGTCTACCTGCTGCTTTCACGCGCAGGCCCACTGGGAGAATGGGGGCTGCTGTTTACGCCAACAGCGATGGTGATAGCCCAAGTGATTCTGGTAATGCCCATTATCGCTGCTCTTACCCGCCAGCAGGTTGAAGCGCTTCACGGTGAGTATGCCGAACAGTTGAACTCACTGGGGCTAACGCGCCTGCGCATGATCCCCACCCTGCTGTGGGACGCGCGCTTCGGGCTGTTAACAGTGATCCTGGCAGGCTTCGGCCGCGCCAGCGCCGAAGTAGGCGCGGTAATGATTGTGGGTGGAAACATCGACGGCGTCACCCGGGTGATGACCACCAGCATTGTGTTGGAAACCAGCAAGGGCAATCTGCCTATGGCACTTGGCTTAGGGATCATCCTGCTCGCCCTGGTTACCATGATTAACGCGATTGCCCACATGATCGGCGAAACGGCGAAAAGGCGGCTGGGATGAACGCCCATCATACGCCCCCCGTCGCCACCCTTGAGCTCGACAGCGTGAGCTTTATCCATCGCGGCCATACCCTGCTTAAACCGACTTCAATGCGCCTTGCAGACTGCCAGCGAACGTTAATAATGGGGCCGAACGGTGCGGGCAAAAGCCTGTTAATGCGCCTAGCCCACGGCCTGCTAGCACCCACCAGCGGTTCGGTTCGCTGGCAAGGAGCTCAGCCTGCGCAAGCCATGGTTTTCCAACGCCCTGTACTGCTGCGACGCTCTGCGCTGGATAACCTGACCTATGTGCTAGCCATTAACAAAGCGGCTCGACCAGAGCTGAAAGCATTACCTCGAAAAGCCCAGGCGATGAGTGCCCTTGAGAAGTTTGGCTTAGCACACCTAGCCAAACGGCCTGCGCGGGTGCTTTCCGGTGGCGAGCAGCAGCGTTTGGCGTTAGCACGGGCCTGGCTGCTCAACCCCCAAGTGCTGTTTTTAGACGAACCCACCTCGGCGCTCGACCCCGCGGCCATCAAGGCCGTTGAAGATGCCGTATTGGAGTTTCATCACAGCGGCACCCGTATCGTTATGACCACTCACGACTTGCACCAAGCACGCCGCTTAGCCAACGAAGTGGTGTTTCTGCATAACGGCGAATTGCTTGAACACACCCCTGCCCGCGACTTTTTTACCGCCCCCACCTCACCTGAGGCGGGGGCGTTTATTCGCGGCGAGTTGGTCTGGTAGCGCCAATAGAAGTGAGCCCTAGGATTGAAGTAAAACGATTCATGAAAAGCGACCAAGGAGCAAAAATGAACAAAACTACCGCACTCATCACCGCAGGCACGCTAGGGCTGACCTTCAGCGCTACGCTGATGGCGGCCGATAACTACATTACCCTGGCCTCCACGACCTCTACCGAAAACTCAGGCCTGTTTGACGCCATCCTTCCCGCATTCAGCGAAGAGACCGGGATTGATGTGCGCGTGGTCGCTGTAGGCACCGGTCAAGCGTTCGAAATTGGCCGCCGTGGCGATGCGGATAGCCTGCTGGTTCACGATACCGCAGGTGAAGAAAAGTTTGTGGCCGATGGCTACGCCACAGAACGCTTGAATGTAATGTACAACGATTTTGTGATCGTTGGCCCAAGCGACGACCCTGCGGGCATCAGCGATAGCGACACCGTGATCGATGCCATGCAACGTATTGCCGAGAGCGAGTCTCCCTTCGCCTCACGCGGGGACGATAGCGGCACTAACCGCGCAGAATTGCGCTTGTGGGAAGATGCAGGAGTTACGCCACAGGGCGAGTGGTACCGCGAGCTGGGTAGTGGCATGGGCCCTACCTTGAATACCGCTGCAGGCATGGATGCCTATACGTTTACCGACCGCGCCACCTGGGTTGCCTTTGACAACCCACAAGACCTTACCTTGCTGTTTGAAGGCGATGAAGCGCTATTCAATCAGTATGGCAGCCTATTGCTTTCGGCAGAGCGTCACCCGCACTTGAAGCACGACCTCGCCGCCCAGTGGCACGAGTGGCTGGTTTCCGATAAAGGCCAGCAAGCGATTGCGGATTTTGAGGTAGATGATCAGCAGCTGTTTTTCCCTAACGCTGAGTGATATTTCAACTCATCCAAAAAAACGGCACGCCTTCAAGGCGTGCCGTTGTGCTTTATGCTGCGGTGCATGCAAGCTTTTTAGCGGTTGAATAAACCACTGATATCTTTCGCTTCCCAGTGAGGGAAATGCTTACGCACCAGGGCATTCAAGTCACGCTCAAAGGCGGCCCAATCGGTGGTGTTTGAAGCATTGCCTGGGGCGCTTGCCGTGCCGCGGATCATGCCAGCGCCTACGGTCACGTTGGTCAACCGATCAATGATGATAAAGCTACCGGTGCCAGGGCTGGTGCGGTAATCATCCACTGGAATAGCAGCAGTCAGCTCCACGTCACAGCGGGCAATTGCATTAAGACCCAGCGAGTGAGTGGCATGTTTCTCTAGGGTATTGACGTCTATCTGGTAATCAATTGCACTGACCTGACCGGAAAGATCGCGGGTCGCCAGTTTGAAATCGTAGAGCTTACCCGGCGTTAACGCCTCTTCCTGCATCCAGACAATATCGGCTTTAAAGGTGTTGGAGAGCGGCAGTTCGCTATCCGCTGCCACCAGCCAGTCGCCACGGGAGATATCGATCTCATCTTCCAAGGTCACAGTAATTGCCTGACCGGGATAAGCCGCCGCAAGGTCGCCATCAAAGGTGACAATTCGTGCAACGCGCGATGTTTTACCCGACGGGAGTGCCTTAACGGCTTGTCCAGGACGTAATACACCCGCGGCTAAGGTGCCGCAGTAACCGCGGAAGTCCAGGTTCGGACGGTTCACATACTGAACCGGCAAGCGCAGATCGCTCAAGTTCTGATCGCGGGTGATCTCGACACTTTCCAGCAGTTCAATCAGTGTTTTCCCCTGGTAACCATCGCTAAAATACCAGGGCGTTTGTTCGCTGCGATTGACCACGTTGTCGCCATTCAGCGCCGACATCGGCACAAAGCGAATGTCCGGTGCTTGGAGGTTAGTGGCAAAGGCGCGGTACTCATCGACTATCTCGTTAAACCGCTGCTCAGAGAAGCCCACCAGATCCATCTTATTGACCGCAATCACCAGGTGCTGAATACCCAGCAGGTCGGCAATAAAGCTATGGCGGCGGGTCTGGGTCTGCACACCGTAGCGGGCATCAATCAGGATAATCGCCAAGCTGGCAGTTGAAGCCCCCGTGGCCATATTGCGGGTGTACTGCTCGTGCCCAGGCGTATCGGCGATAATAAACTTGCGCTTATCGGTAGAGAAAAAGCGGTACGCCACATCAATGGTAATGCCCTGCTCCCGCTCTGATTGCAGTCCATCCACCAGCAGCGCCAGATCAACGGTGTCACCGGTAGTACCACTGGTTTTAGAAGCCTGGGTGATCGCTGCCAGTTGATCTTCAAAGATCATTTTCGAGTCGTGAAGCAGACGGCCAATCAGCGTCGATTTGCCGTCGTCGACGCTGCCGCAGGTAATAAAACGCAGCAAGTCTTTGTTTTCGTGCTCGTGCAGGTACTGCTCGATATTATCGGCGATTAAATTAGACTGGTGAGACATCAGAAGTACCCCTCGCGCTTTTTCTTCTCCATCGAACCCACCTGATCGCGATCGATGGCGCGGCCACTGCGTTCACTGGTTCGGGTCAGCAGCATCTCTTGAATAATTTCCGGAAGCGTTGCCGCTTCGGATTCCACCGCGCCGGTTAGCGGGTAGCAGCCAAGCGTTCTAAACCGCACCGACTTCATTTCCGGCACTTCGCCAGGCGCTAACGGCATGCGGTCGTCATCGACCATAACTTGCATACCGTCGCGCTCGACTATGGGCCGCTTGGCTGAGTAGTAGAGCGGCACGATGGGAATCGACTCTAAGTAGATGTATTGCCAGATATCCAGCTCGGTCCAGTTAGAGAGCGGGAACACGCGGATCGATTCACCTTTATTGACCTTGGCGTTATATACGTTCCAAAGCTCAGGGCGCTGGTTTTTAGGATCCCAACGGTGATACTTATCACGGAACGAGTAGACGCGCTCTTTAGCCCGCGAGGCTTCTTCATCACGACGCGCGCCACCAAAGGCGGCATCAAATCCATGCTTATCCAGCGCCTGCTTGAGCGCCTGGGTTTTCATGATATCGGTGTATTTGGCGCTGCCGTGATCAAACGGGTTGATATTGGCTGCGCGCCCCTCTTCGTTGGTGTGCACGATCAGCTCCATACCCGCCTCTTCGGCCATGCGGTTGCGGAACTCGATCATTTCGCGAAACTTCCACGTGGTGTCCACGTGCATCAGCGGGAATGGCGGTGTGCCGGGGTAAAAAGCTTTGCGCGCCAAGTGCAGCATGACCGACGAATCTTTACCGATGGAGTACATCATCACCGGGTTGGCGAACTCGGCGGCGACTTCACGGATAATATGGATAGACTCGGCTTCTAATTGCTTGAGGTGGGTCAAGCGCGCGGCATCAGGGGCATTAAAAGCCTCCCCCTGCGTCGCTGAAGATGAAGAACGCGTCTCTGAAGACCGATCTTTTGACGACCGCTCCTTCGAAGAAATAGTAGACAATTGGGTCATGGCCCCTTACCTCACAAGAACAAGCTCGTCACACAAGCTAAAATCAGCGTACGTTATAAATAATTGTACGTTCGAATGTGAGTAGGGTAACGCCGAGCCAGTAATAACCCAAAAGAATTAATAACTATCTTTTTATTCCTAAAAAAACTATCCAGAAATGAGAGAGCAATACACTTCTATTCAATGCGCTCAATCCAGCTCTGCCACTCGCTTCCCTGGGCATCGCTATACCCTAAATCGATAACCCGATAGCCAGGGCGAGAAGCTTCATCAATGGCAAACTGCTCGGCACCGGGCAAAAACTGATCGGCCATCGCCGGGCAGCCATAAACATCAATGGTCGCCTCACCTATGCCTCTACCTGCGCCTAAAATATGATGCTCGGCGTAAGCCTGGTGCGCGTGACCAAATAGGATGATCTTAACCTGCGGGTGTTTACTTAAAAGTTGCCAAAATGCGTCGCGATCTTGTAGGCCAATAGCATCCATCCACACCGCGCCGACGTCCACCGGCGGGTGGTGCATGGCTATCAGCGTGGGTCGGTCGTCGTTCTCTAGCTGTTCAGCAAGCTTAGCTAGCCGCTCGCTTCCCAGTTCACCGTGGGGTTTGCCCTCCACCTGGGTATTGAGCAGCAGGATGCGCCACGAATCCAAGTCCACTTGATCGACCATTGGCCGCTCGGCCGCCATGAACTCGGGCTGATCGTGATTACCCGGCAGCCAGTACCAGGGGCAAGGCAACTGCTCCAGCGCCTGTACCGCCAAAGCGTAGGAAGTGGCTGACTCATCCTGGCTAATATCACCGGTAAACAGCACGATATCGGGCTTTTCAGTGACAACCGAACTCAGCACCTGCTGAAACTGCCGCCAGGGGATGCCTGCCCGGGAACGCGCGGCGGTATCTGCATAGAGGTGGGCATCGGTGATCTGTACTAAACGCATTAGGGCATCTCCGGCACGTCAATGGCGTGACCGTGGGCAAGGCCGTGAGCTAACCACTCGCCCAAAAAGCGATTGAGTTGAAGCTTCTCATCCGGCTGATGCATCCGGGCATTGGGGTAGCGATAGCGGCCACTAAAGTGGCGCTCGCGCTGAAAGTCGGTCACTTCCGCCATGCGCACATCGTGATAGAGATGTACGCGCATACGCGGCCCTTCCAAAACGGTATCTAGTGGGCCGGTCTGAGAAACATTCACCATAGTGGTGTAAGGCGCCTGCTCTTGAATATAGAGATGCAGATCACCGAAATGCTGTTTATCGCCGCGTAGGGCAATATCACGGCGCTGGCCGGCCTCCATATCGCCCACCAGGCGCACCAGACGTAAATAGTTGGCGCTGCACTCCCCTTGGAGCGATTTTAAATCGGTGACATAGGCCGTTCTCGCCATGTTCACTCCTCGTCGGTTTCACTTTGCGTCAGCGCGCGCTGAGAGGCAGCACGCAGTGAGGCTCGCTGGCTATTAAGCCAATGTAGACCAATTAAACACATGGCGTTGTCGAGTCGCCCTTGCTCCAAGAGTTCCCAAGCGTTGGCAAAAGGCATGACGTGAACACGAATATCCTCATGCTCTTCATCTAGGCCATGAATCCCACCTAATCCATGGGTATCTACCAAACCACAAAATAGTGTCACTTGCTCGTTGCAGGCCCCAGGACTGGGGTAATAGGTGTGAAGTTTGGTCAGTTGGGCCACTTTACAACCTGCCTCTTCCCACGCCTCACGACGCGCCACATCTTCCAGCGATTCGTCTTTTTCGGCTAAACCGGCCACGAGTTCAAGCTTCCAGGGAGAAACCGCGTCATCAATGGCACCGGCACGAAACTGCTCGATGAGTACCAGTGAGTCGCGCTCGGGGTCGTAGAGCAGCACACCCACCGCATCAAAGCGATTATGCACTTCGCGACGCATGGGTTCGCTCCAGCCGCCTTCAAACAGCCGGTGACGAAGCTCTAAGGCTTCCAGGCGGAAAAACCCTTGGTGTAGCGTCTCCCGCTTAAGCAGCTCAACATCAGCACGCTTTAAGTCTGGAACGCTAAGCGCCGTGTTTTTAAAAGGAGAGCGCTGAAAAGGAAGATCGCGAACAGATGCGTTTTCGGAGTTGGACGCCATGAGGCACTCCCGGTGGTGATAATCGATCTATTATCAATGCTTGCCACCGGGAATGCCAATTCAGTGGGTGGATTACAACTGATTAAGCAGCTCCTCGGCATCGCGACGTAGCGCTTCATCGGAGACCTGTCGGTTGTCTCGAGCGGTGCCGTTAACCGCTCGTTGGGCGTGCTCGCGAGCGGCCTGCTCATTGCCCTCTTCTTTCAAAAAGGCAGCGTAATAGTAGTTAACATCGATGCCGTCTGGGCGGATTTCCAAGGCACGCTGGAACATGCGTTCAGCGGTATCGCTATCGCCAAAACCAATCAGTCCGCCGGGCACCCGGTCGTATAACGCACCGAGGGTTACATAGGCGGAACCATTCAGCCCTTGAGGGTCTATGGCCAAAGCCTCCTCTAACGCATCGCGCGCATCTTCCGCTGTGCCCAATGCCCCTAAGCCGCCACGCTCGCGGGCATAGGAAGCCAAAATGATGCCCTCCCAGACAAGTACGTCAGCTTCATCGCGGTGCTGCTCGGCCAACTGTTCCGCTTCACCTGCCAACGCCTTTAACGTGCTCTCCCGCTCGTTGGCGGGCATCTCAGTCACGGTATGCTCCCATCTGTTTTTAAGCGAGAAAAGCTCGCCTTCAAAGGCAGAAGCGGTTAGCGGAGACAGCATCAACGCGCTGCCAATAGCGGCGGCGATTAATGAGCGCGGTAAAAACATACGTGGAAAAGAGTGAGTTCGCATACATGCTCCTAACATTATTGTTGTCCTGCTCAGACCCACCAATGACGGGCCTCTAGCCCAATATAGCAAAAAATGTAACGAACGTTTGAATGATTTACCAGTAGTATGCTGCTTGGTTGCTTCGCGCAATTAACGTAAGGTGGGTAGCTCGAAACACGATGGGGAATAGGTAATGAAAGGCCGCAACATGACCCGCTGGCGCGATCCAGCCAAAGATCCGCGTCAAGCCCCTAAGAGCAACCTGATTACCCCAGAGGGGGCGGCCCGCTTGCGCGCTATTTTGGATCACCTTTCGCGGGTTAAACGCCCCGCTATTTCAGCGAAGGTCGGCGAAGCGGCCGCCCAGGGTGACCGCAGTGAAAATGCCGATTACACCTATAATAAAAAAGAGCTGAACCGGGTCATCGCCCGAATCACCTACCTGACGAAACGTCTGGACGAACTGCAAATCGTAGACCGCCTACCAGCCGATACCAGCAAAGTGTTTTTCGGCGCGTACGTAAGCCTGGAGGATGAAAACGGCGGAGAGGTGCATCTCAGGATCGTTGGCCACGATGAAATCGACACCAAAAAGCGCTGGATTAGCATCGATGCGCCCATGGCCAAAGCACTGCTCAGTAAACAGGTGGGCGATGAAGCAAAGGTGCTCACCCCTAACGGTGATACGTTTTATACCATCACCGCCATCGATTACACCGCCTAGCCGCTGCTCCTTTATCGCCCAATCTTGTAGAGGCTAATCTTGTAAGGAATAGTCCACCGTGGTGACGACGCGAACACGTTTGGTTTGCGGCGTGTAGCTGTCTAAGTCCTCAATGGAAAAATAGCCCTGAGTCGCCTGACGAATGTGGCCCACCTGACTACCAGAATCTTCGGCAAACTGCTGTGCGGCGTTGCGCGCATCAGCAGTGGCCGCCGCGATCATGTCAGGCTTGATCGCGTCAAGACCGGTAAACAGAAACTCCGTGCGGTATTCGTAGCTGGGCGAGAGCAGGACGCCCTCACGCACCAATGAAGTCGCACTGGGGATCGCCTCGATCACACCCTCAACATCAGGGGAGCGCAGCAGCAGCGTTGCTTCGGCGCGGTAGCGCTCATCAGGGCGCTGACCACCGTACTGATTGCTAAATTGGTCGGTAATCCGCGGCGGAGTGGAGCTAACATGCTCCGATGCAAACCCTTGTGCCTCCAGAAAATCGCGAATCGCCTGCTCGTCGCTAGACAACTGCTGCTCAAGGTCACTCAAGCTATTGGCGCTGACACTGTAATTGAACGGCCATAGCACCAAATCCGCCGGCACTTCGCGCTCGGCTAAGCCGCGCACTGTCACGCTTCGTGACGACTGCTGCCATACTTCCGCGGCGCCCTTGATATTGCTGCCGCTCCATACCAACCCCAGCGCCAGCAGCCCGCCCAGCAAAACGGCACTTCCCAATACCGCCGTATTTCGGATATTTCCCGCCATTTCCGCTACTCCTACCCACTACCGTTAAATTAACGACTACTTATTTGCATCATAGCCCTTAAAGGTAGGGTCGTCGGCGGCTGATTGTGGCAAGTTTGAGGAAATATCTATGCGTTAGCTCTAACGCCCTGACTTAATCGCACCGTAAACCTTGAAGCGGCGATTATCCGCCAGGGTCTGAAAATCCTGAAACGCCCGCTGCAAGTGGTCTGGGTAGGGCAAAAAGCCATTTGCCACCAGGATTAACCGCCCGCCCGCATTAAGATGCTCTGGCGCCGCGCTGATCAAACGCTGGCTGGGGCCATAGCTGATATCACGCTCTTTATGGAAAGGTGGGTTGCTAACAATCCAGTCAAACTGTTCACCCTCAAGCGCGCTGAACACATCACTGCAAAGCACCCGCCCCTCTAGCCCATTCGCCGCCAAGGTGCGCTGACACGCCTCCACCGCAAAGGCGCTAACATCCACAGCGGTCACATGGTGGCCACGCTGAGCCAACCAGGCGCTAATAATCCCGTCGCCACACCCCATGTCCAGCACTTTGAGCGGTTTTTTCGGCAAGCTATTCTCAATGCTCTCCAACAGCAACAGCGTGCCTTCGTCAACTTTGCCATGGCCAAATACGCCCGGGTGGCTGATCAGGGTCAGCCCTAATGTCTCGAATTTCTGCCAAGCACTATCGCTGGCTGCTTCTAGAGCAACGGTATAGGTGGCGAACAGCGAACAGCGGCGGGCGTTGTCGCGCTTATCCCAAGACATGCCCAGCTCTTCCAACATCTTGGGAACGCGTTTAATGCCGCCTTGATGCTCACCGACAATGTCAATGGGCGTCCCTTCGGGTAGCTGCTCACATAACCACTTGAGCCACCAAATACCTAGTTGGTGCGCCTTCGGCCAAAACAGCACCACTTCTTTACCGAATGGCTCGCCCGCCGCCAAGTTAAAAGGCGTTCGGGCCTGCTTGCCTTTCGCCTGCCACTCACGCAGTACGTCAAAATCGCCACTGACCACACCCGACGATTGATCAATAAGCCAGCTATCGATTGGCGGGCCAATGGCCCACAGCGCAGCATAGTTATCTTTTTGGCGCTCTAACAGCTGGCATGCTGGGGACTGGGCACTCATTCAACGATCTCCGGTTTAATTAATGTATAAAGCAGGTAGCGGCCCAGGCGCCAGTGGGGGTCATGGCGACAGTACTGTTTCTCCAGTGCCAACAGCGTTTCCGTTTCTGCGGGTGTGGCAGGAGGTTGGCGCAAGTAATCTTGAAAGACGCGAATACCCGCGACTGCGTCTATCACTAAGCCGTTATCCGCACTCCACTGCTCAATCTCGGCGTGACTAACGGGCGAAATAGGCGTCAATCGTTGGCGTTTGCCCTTCCCCGCTAAGCGGTCGCTCAACGCCTTCTCAAGATTGCCTTTGACCGCGTTGGAAAAGCGCAGTGCATCGCGATTAAACACCATCAAGCTAAGCTGGCCACCCGGTGCCAATAAATCGCTCAATGTGGACAGCCCTGCTTGCGGGTCACCTAACCACTCCAACACTGCATGGCAGGTAATCAGCGGCCATGGGCCAGGAGCCTGTTCTGTTAACCGTTGCAGGGGCGCCTGCAGATACGTAATGGCCTCTTCCGGTAACGTCTTAGCGTCCCGGTGCCAGGTTTTGGCGTAGTTCAACATGTCCGCAGAGGGCTCCGTCATCGTGACATCGTGCTTGCGTTCAGCAAACCATGCCGCCTGCTGGCCCAGGCCGCCACCCACGTCCAGCACATGCTGCCCCTCTAGATTCAGCATTTCCGGCAACAGGTAGTTGAGCATAGCGAGACGCAGCTCGCCACGGGGCGCCTGGTAGAGCGAACGGGAGAACTTATCTGCCAGACCATCGAAATAGCGATCGCCAGCCTGGGTCAATTGATAGCTGCTCGGTTGAGCATGGATTGATGTGGGGTTTGAGGGCATGCCGCGGGCACCACTGTATAAGGAATCGGGCAGTTTACCTGATTATTCCCACCCGACCGAATAACCGCCCAGACTGCATCAAACATAAACAAAAGTTATCAAATCATTACAAATGACACTTAAAATAAATATAAATAGGTTTGCAAATAGGAGTGAAATAATAGCTAATCGACACAGGAAAAATCTCCTATCATGGTAGGAGTGACAAGCAATTAAACCATATAGCAGTCACCACCAAGTCGCTATAAATTATAACAAAATAAATACGGTGGGTTTTATATGATTATCGATACGGCGAAGCAAAACACCACTGGGCAAATAATACGATCTTTGCTCAAAAAAGAGCATACTATTTCTATTTTTTCAAAAGAAGCGGCTTACGCTATAGAGGCGAAGGCCATTAAGATAGAGCTGGACAGCGGTAAAATAACGTTAGCCATACACTACACAGGCAGCTCGCTTTCTCCTTATTTACAAAACGACACCATTTGCTTTGACATAGAAGCTTCCCACCCTACGCCGGGTATAGAAGAAGAAATTTATAATATTGAACAAGTGCCGGCGCACGTCATTAAAATAGATACCTGCACTTACCATTTAGAGTGCCAGCTTCCCGGCTCTATTTTCTCCTCCGATAATCGGAGAGCTTTACGTGTGCCCTTTATTCTGGGTATGCACGCACGTGTGCACTTGGAAGTATTTGCTCATGAGCTCAACGTGGAAGGCAAAGTGCGTAACCTTTCAGTAGGTGGCTGCATGGTGTATGTCAGGCTGGAAGATAGCATGGCTCTGAGCGTTAATCAGGCGCTGCCGGAGGTAACACTCGAGTTTCCAAACGGGGAAACATTCAACACCCAAGGACGCATTTGTCATATGCGGCCTTTTGGAAGCCATGACTATGCGGCTATCGGTATTGAATTTATTAATATGTCAGCCACGATGACCGAGACTCTTTTCCATTATGTATCGGAAGCTGAGTTCGAAGCAGCTTTTCGCTCAGGTATACAGGATAGCTCCTCTCGAGCTAAGTCACGGCTTTTCATAGCAGATGCGAAAGAGAAAAAAATGCAGCAAAAAGAAGAGCGCGATCAAACTAAAAATACCCAACGATCTCCACTGCTACGCGGTGTCCTTGAAGTCGCTCACCAGCTACAAGTTATGTTAATGTTTACTAAAAACAAGGATGTATTTCCGGAAGAGAGCCTCTATGAGTGTGTCGACAGCCTTCTTTATATGGTCACTCAAGACCGAAGAGGGCTTCAGTATGCGCTAGCTTTTCTGCATGATGAACCTGAGTGGGTTCGCCATGCTATACAGGTGAGCAGCCAGCTAGCGATGATCCTGATCAGTCGTGACCCATACGCGTCACAAACACGGGAAACAGTGGCGGGCGCCCTACTACACACCATGGGTAAACCACTGCTGATTAGCGAACAGCTCCCCTCACTTAAAATTCGCATGTCTCCATCGCAAGCCGAGCTACTCAAAGAACATGTAGTCGCACTGAATAACAGGCTAACGGCACTGGGCTGGGTCGCCAGCCCAGCCTGCCATGACATTATCCTCAATGCCAATGAACGGCTCGATGGCAGCGGCTACCCAGCAGGAAAGCAGGCTTCCAAGTTATCCGAAAGCGTTCGTCTAATCAGTGTTATTAAAATAATTAATAAATTAACCCATGAGCGAAACGGACAGCACCCGCGGCAACCTCTTGATGCCTACCGCTGGGTTAATAACTGCCCGGCTATTTATGAAAAGTCTTTGCTCGTAGAGTATATCCAACACTTTGGCTTATACCCTATCGGCAGCTTGGCAAAATTCTCAAACGGTTTTTTAGCATGGATAATGGATGTAGACGCAAAGGGAATGCCGTGTAAAGTTAATGTCATTAAAAACCTCTCCTTTAGAGACACCTCAATTGACACAGTTCTTGAAAATAGTGACTTTACTCAAATTGGACGCCTTGAGGGCACGGTAAATCCGACCGACTACAATATTCACATGGTCAATCACCCTTAGCGGCTCGCACGCCGTTGCTTTTGGCCTAGCAAGCATCCAAAATTGAGCTGCCTTCATTCCGTTACTCACAATGTAGCGGAAGACACTATAACGAAAAGCACTATTTATTTAAGCACTCTACTTTAAGCACACTATGCCACCTACACCGCGCCGTTCCACCATTCTTGAAGTAGCCCGCCTCGCGGGTGCCTCTAAAACCAGCGTATCCCGCTATTTTGGCGAAGAGCGTGATCGGCTCTCGCCCTCACTTCAGGCGCGCATCGCCCATGCGGCAGGCACTCTTGGCTACCAGCCAAATCAAATGGCACGTGGGCTAAAAGGTGGGCGCTCTAAATTGCTAGGCATGCTGGTCGCCGATATCCGTAATCCGTTTTCAGTGGCCATCACTCACGGCGTCGAGCAAGCGTGCCGCCAATATGGCTACTCGCTGGTAGTGTGCAATACCGACAATGATCCGGAACAGGAGCGCCAGCATTTAGACCTACTTGGCGCCTATCAAGTAGAAGGTCTTGTGGTGAATGCCTCCGGCAGCCCAGAACGCCAACTGCACACCTTTATCAACCTGGGAACTCCCATCGTGCTGCTAGACCGCGAAGTCGACCATGTGGAAGCAGAAGTGGTCGGGCTCGATAATCACCTGGCGATTGATATGGCGCTCGAACACTTAGCCGATCAAGGCTACCAGGCCGTGCTGTATGTCAGCGAAGCTCCAGAGCAGTCAAGCACGCGACAAAAACGCTTGACCCGCTTTAACCACACCGCCGAGCAGCATGGGCTGAATTACGCAACCTCACTGCTTGCTACTGCAGATGACACTGTAACGCTTGGGGCGCTAAGCGACTTTTTAGCCGCTAATCAGCAACACGCCTGTGCCGTTTTATGTGGCAACGGCAATGCCACCCTCGTAGTGACCCGACTGTTTCAGCAGCTTGGTTTATCGCTTGGCAAGGTAGGCTTGATGGGGATTGATGAACTCGACTGGTGCGCTTTAGTCCCTCCCGGCATTACTACACTTGCCCAACCCACCGATGCAATGGGCAGAACGGCTGTCCAATGCTTGATGCACCGCATTGCGCCGCACATATTGTCAATGCCGTCCGAGATAAGTTTTGCGCCGACCTTAATTGCACGCGGCTCTACCCAACGCTAATTTTTTTAAGGCAGTGCTAAAAAATTAGCGCAAAAATGGTATCGTTCCCATTGGATGATAATAAACAACTCAAAGAGATTATTGACCATGCATCACTCCTTCACTAGTCCGCCAGCCATTCTCACCTTCGGCGAAGCCATGGCCATGTTTGTGGCTGATACACCGGGCGAATTATCCGGCATTGAACGTTTCCACCGCCGTTTGGCCGGTGCTGATAACAACGTCGCTATCGGCCTCTCCAGGCTGGGTTTTCACGTCGGCTGGTTAAGCCGAGTGGGCACCGATAGTTTTGGAGGTTTTATTCAGGCGGCTTTAAAAGCGGAAGGTATCGATGACCGCTATATTCACGCCGATGCACAGCACCCCACCGGGCTGCTCTTTAAAGAGCGCGCCCAGGACGGCGCCGACCCGCGAGTCGAATATTTCAGACGCGGCAGTGCCGCCAGCCATCTCACTATTGACGACGCTCGAAATGTCGACTTTCAGGCGCTGAACCACCTTCACGCGACGGGCATTACCCCGGCGTTATCTGAAAGCGCCCGCCAGCTTAGCCATCATTTGATGGAACAGGCCCGCGCCCATGGCGCTACTATTTCCTTTGACCCCAATTTGCGGCCGTCACTTTGGCCCAGCGAAAACGTAATGCGGTCGACCCTCAATGAACTCGCCGGCCGCGCCGATTGGGTGTTGCCTGGGCTTTCAGAGGGCCAGCTTCTCACCGGACAGAAGACGCCTTACGACATAGCAGGCTACTATCTGGATCAAGGTGCCTCGGCGGTGATCATCAAGCTGGGGCCGGAAGGCAGCTATTACCGGGGCAACCTGGATGGACAAGAAGAGAGCTTTACCGTAGACGGCTGCCCTGTCGCTGAGGTGGTGGACACCGTCGGTGCAGGCGATGGCTTCGCCGTCGGCGTGATTAGCGCCCTGCTTGACGGAAGAACTGCGCGCCAAGCAGCCCAACGCGGCAACCTCATTGGCGCCCAAGCCATCCAGGTAGTGGGCGATATGGAAGGCCTACCGAATCGCGAACACCTACAAGCGCTTGAAGCCGAGCTCTACCCAGCCTGATGCACCTAGCCTTGCTTTTATTAGCAGGAGTTTAATGACAGGCTTTTCATAACAGGATTTTCAGCAAGGGGATGACAATGCAAAAACGTTTAGTGGTTCAAGGACGACTCAGTGACGCTCAACTGGCTGAGCTTAGCGATTTGTTTGCGGTGGATGTGCTGCCGAAAACCACCGCGCTGGATACCCCTGAAAATCGTGCTCTATTAGCGGAGGTGCACGGCATTATCGGTTCTGGCTTGGCGATCACTCCTCAGTTGCTGGACGCAGCACCCAACTTGGAAGTCATCGCGACCGTCTCTGTTGGCTATGACAACATCCCCGTTGATGAACTGACCAAGCGCGGCATTATGCTGTGCAATACGCCTGATGTGCTGACCGAAACCACCGCCGACACCGGTTTTGCACTGATAATGGCCACCGCGCGTCGGGTAGTTGAATTAGCCGAGTGGGTCAAAGCGGACAAATGGCAAGCCAGCATCGGCCCCGCACTGTTTGGCAGCGATGTACATGGCAAAACTTTGGGCATGGTGGGGTTTGGACGCATTGGCCAAGCCGTTGCCAGGCGTGGTGCTCTAGGGTTTGGCATGCAGGTGCTCTACTCTAACGCTTCACCCAAGCCCGATTTAGAGAGTGAACTTGGCGCGCAGCGCCGCGAACTCAACGAGCTGTTGGCCGAGGCCGATTTCGTCTGTGTCACTGTGCCGCTTACCGCCGAGACCGAGCATTTGATCGGTGCCCAAGAGTTCGCGCTGATGAAGCCTTCCAGCATTTTTATCAATATTGCCCGCGGTAAGGTGGTCGATGAAAGCGCATTGATCCAGGCGCTGGAAAAGGGCGTTATTCAAGCGGCGGGGTTAGATGTATTTGCCCAGGAGCCGCTAGCCGCTTCATCACCACTACCGAAAATGAGCAATGTGGTCGCCCTGCCGCATATCGGGTCTGCCACCCATGAAACCCGCGACGCCATGGCCCAGCGAGCAGTGGATAATATTCGTCTAGCACTCCAGGGCGAGCGACCTATCAGCTTAGTCAACGAGGAAACCTATCAATGAAGCCTGCCACACCCCTGTGCTTACTGTTCGATTGTGATGGCACCTTGGTGGATAGCGAAATACTGCTTGCCGAGGTAATGGGGGATATTCTTCCCGAGTTCGGCTTACCCTTTTCAGCACGTCAGTATATGGATGAATTTCGCGGGGTGCGTTTCCAGACGATCGTGCAAACCCTGGAAAAGCGTTTTCAAACATTAGCAGAAGATGCCTTTCCCCAGCTTGAGGCAGGTATGCGAGCGCGTATGGAAGCCCGTATGCGTGACGAGCTGGTGGCGATTCCTGGTATGGTCGCCGCGTTGGAACAGTTAAGCAGCCACCCCAAGGCCGTGGTCTCAAATGGCCCCGAGCGAAAAATTCGCTGTGCGCTGGAAAGCACCGAACTAGGCCATCACTTTGCTGACAAGCTCTTTAGCGCCTATACCCTCAATGTCTGGAAACCCGACCCCGAGCTGTACCGTAAAGCTGCCGCCGCTATGGGCCATGCTCCTCAGCAGTGCGTAGTGATCGATGACGCGGCGGTGGGTGTAGAAGCGGGGCTAGCGGCGGGCATGCACGTGATTCACCTCAACCACTTCCCTAATGAAGAGCTCACCCCCGAAGGGGCGATTGGTATCCACCATGCCAGCGAGCTTCCCGCCGCCATTGCACGCCTACACTTCTGATCGCGGTTGCTTGGTTAACTAATTAACCGCCGCTAATCAACTCTCCAACGCCCGCTCTCGACAGGCATGTTTTCCGTGCCTGCCGACGATACCGCCTGTGCGCTTATAACCCCCCTCTCTCTGTACCGAAAATACGCATCGCGACCAATGTCGCATAGCCCAAGCATTGACCTATGCAGGAATGACGTTAAGCTTGGCCTTACATCAAATATAAAAACAGATTTTATATTTGAGAAAAACCATCGCATCATAAACATCGCATCGCAACAACAACATCACAATAAAACGGAGAACCTTCCATGCGCCTAACCCACTTAATGATGGCCAGCCTCGCTATTGGCTTCACCACGTCGCTCCAAGCTGCCGATTTCACCTTCAAGTACGCTCATTCGCAAACCGATGAGGCGCCGCGTTCTGAGTCCATGCGCTACTTCAAAGAAGCGCTTGAAGAGCGCAGTGATGGGCGTATCGCCGTAGAACTCTATTTCAATGGCACCCTGGGGAAGGAGGAGGACGTACTTCAGCAAGTCCAAATGGGGCTTATTCAGGGCTATCGCGGTGGCTTGTTTGCCCAAGCTAACCCCGCCTACCTGATCTATACCATGCCGTTCCTGTTCACCACGCCGGAGCAGGCTATTGACGTGATGGAGGGCGAGCTTGGTCAGGCCATTAATGAAGGCGCACGAGAAAGCCAGCTGCATATACCGGTAACCGGCGTTGCAGGTGGCATGCGCCAGTTAACCAATAACGTTCGCGCCGTAAATCAAGTTGATGACCTCCGTGGCTTGAAGATTCGCACCCCGCCACTGGCCCCCACGCTGCGGGCATTTGAAGCGTTGGGAGCCTCCCCCCAGCAAGTGCCTTACACCGAGACCTATATGGCGCTACGCACAGGCGTGGTCGATGGGCAAGAAAACCCGCCCTCCAATATCGCCGATATGAAATTCCATGAAGCTCAGGAGTACATGTCATTACTGAACTGGCAAATCCATCCTGACCCCTTCTTTATTAGCGCCCAGTGGTACGACCAGCTACCTGAAGAGCTGCAGATGATCGTCGACGACGTCGCGCAGGAGACGATGACGCGCTCCAACGAAATTTGGCTAGCCTCTGAAGCCAACTACCTCGAAACACTGGGCGAGCACATGAGCATTAATGACATCGCCGACGAACACCGCCAAGGCTTCGTAGATGCCGTCGTTCCTGTCTGGGAGCACTTTGTTGAGCGTGGTGACTTTAGCCAGGAGCAGTTAGAGCAAGTGCTCGCCCTGACCGATCAAGCCGAGGTACTGGAGTAATGAATCCACCTCCACTGGCGCAGCCGATGGCGGAAGATACCGCCTTGATGCGGGTAATGCGCCGCTTCGCTAGCCTGCTGGAAAATCTGATCGCCGCATTAATTGCGGCGGTTTTCCTGCTCTGCTTGGCACTGGTGATATTACGCTACGTATTCAGCATTGGCTTTGCCGGTGCTGAAGAAGTGATGCGCTTTCTATTTGTGTATTCCACCGCATTGGGGGCATCGGTCGCCATTTTGCGCGGCGAGCATATCCGTATCAGCGTGCTTGTGGATGCACTGCCTACGGCAATAGCCGTCTGGCTGAACCGCTTACGTCATTGTCTTGTGATGCTATTCAATGGCTATTTGGCATGGCTCAGCATCAGCTGGATTGGGCAAGTCGGTCGTTTCCGCTCCGCCGTTCTGGATGTGCCTAATTGGGTAGTGCAAATAAGTGTCCCCATTGGCGCGCTACTGGTCATTCTATTTTCCTTGGCGGTGCTAGTGGGTGGAGAGCGCCCCTCCGCTCAACGAGAAGACGCGCAGGAGGGCCAGGCATGATTTTACTGCTTGTTAGCCTGATGGTGCTGCTGTTGATTGGGGTGCCCATCGCCTATTCCCTAGGGCTTTCGGGGTTGGTCTACTTTTTGATCATGCAGCCAGGCTTGATTGGCGTACTGCCCCAGCGAGTACTGTCCGGTATGGATCTGTACACCATGATTGCCCTACCGCTGTTCATTTTGATGGGGCTGGTGATGAACGCCTCAGGCATTACCGCGCGCTTGATCGACTTCTGTTTGATGTTGGTAGGCCGTTTTCCAGGAGGGTTGGGGCACGTCAATATCTCGACCTCGATGATCTTTGGCGGCATATCGGGCTCTTCTGTGTCTGATACAGCCTCGGTGGGTTCCGCCATGATTCCGGAGATGGCACGCAAGGGATACAGCGTCGAAACCGCCAGTGGCATTACCGTGGCCTCTTCCACCATGGGCATGATCATTCCTCCCAGTGTGCCCATGGTGATCTACGCCGTTACCGCGCAGCAGTCTATCGGCACCATGTTTATGGCAAGCCTTGTGCCCGGTTTACTCATTGGCCTGCTGATGATGGGCATCATTGCGCTAATGGCCGGTCGTCAAGGCTACCCCCGTGCCCACGCAGGATTAAATCCGCAACAGCGCCGCCAGGTGATTCAGCGTGCGGTACTCGCGCTATTAATTCCTCTGTTTGTAGTGGGTGCGGTGGTCGGCGGTGTCGCTACAGCCACTGAGTCCGCCGCGTTAGGCGTGGGCTATGCGCTGTTTCTAGCATTGGTGGTATTTAAAAGCCTCAAACTGCGTGAACTGCCCGCACTGTTTCGCTCTGCCGTAATGACCAGTGCCACGGTGATGATCATTATTGCCATGAGCCAGCTGTACGTGTGGATTCTCTCGATGGAGCAGATTCCCCAGCTGTTGGCAGGCTTTTTAGGCGGGCTGGATCTTACCCCGATATTGCTCCTGCTGGTGATTGCAGCTGCCGTGCTACTGATCGGCACCTTTATTGATGTAACCCCCGCGATCTTGCTGATTACCCCAGTGGTGCTGCCGGTGCTAGCCCTGGCCAATATTTCACCCGTGCAGTTTGGTGTCCTGTTGATCAGCGGCTTGGCGATTGGCTTAGTCACGCCGCCGGTGGGCATGTGCCTGAACGTCTGCTCCTCCATCACCGGCCTGTCGATTGGGCGTATTTTCCGCGGCGCCCTGCCGTTCCTGCTCGCTAACCTCCTGGTGATGCTGCTGGTCATTGCCTTTCCAGCTATCACCCTGTGGCCGCTCACGCTGTTCTCGTGAGCCCATTGACTTTTACCATTAAAGGAAACTCATATGGATATTCGCCAAGCGCTTCATAGCGATCATTTTAAAACCCTCGATACCCAGGGCCTGCGTGACAAAATGCTGGTCACCAAAATTATGGTGCCAGGCCAACTATCGCTCACCTACAGCCACGTTGACCGCATTATTGTTGGTGGCGCGGTACCCACTGATTCGCCGCTTACCCTGAGCGGTGGCAAAGAGCTTGGCGTTGACTATTTTCTTGAGCGGCGGGAAATGGGCGTTATTAACATTGGCGCGCCCGGGCGCATTACTGTCGACGGTGAAACGGTCGAGCTAGGCACCCATCACGGCCTGTATATTCCCAAAGAGAGCCGTGAGGTCAGCTTTGAGAGCCTCGATGCGACCAAGCCTGCGCGCTTTTATATCAACTCAACGCCAGCCCATGTACGTTACCAGCTTCGCCATATCCGCCCGGAAGATGCCTCGCCCACCACCCTTGGTGACCCTGAAACCGGCAATGTGCGTACCATCAATAAGTACCTGCATACCGATGTACTGGATACCTGCCAGCTCTCCATGGGGCTTACCCAGTTAGAGCCCGGTAGTATGTGGAACACCATGCCCTGTCATACCCACGAACGGCGCATGGAAGTGTACTTCTACTTTGACCTGAGTGAAGACGATGTGGTGTTCCACCTGTGTGGCGAACCCCAAGAGACCCGGCATATCGTGGTTGCCAACGAACAAGCTGTGATTCACCCCAGCTGGTCGATTCACTGTGGCTTTGGCACTCGCCGCTACACCTTTATTTGGGGTATGTGCGGTGAAAACCTGACCTACGATGATATGGACTTTATCGCTTCTAAAGAGCTGCGCTAAACCACTACCCAGGGAGAGTGACCAATGAAGCTATTTTCGCTGAACGGCCAAGTTGCCATGGTGACGGGTTGCAACAAAGGGCTGGGCCAGGGAATTGCCATTGCACTGGCACAGGCGGGTGCCGATATCGTGGGGGTCAACCGAAGCGCTGCTGATGACACCCGCCAGCAGGTCGAGGCCCTAGGGCGCCAGTTTTACGACATTACGGCGGAGCTGGGCAGCCAAGCGCCTGGCGAGATTGTCTCACAGGCGATCGCGAAAGCGGGCAAGGTGGATATTCTGGTCAACAATGCCGGGATTATTCGTCGGGCGGCAGCCGTGGAATTTTCAGAGCAAGATTGGGATGACGTCATTGACGTTAATTTGAAAGCCGCTTTCTTTCTCGCGCAGCAGGTTGCCAAACACCTTATCGAGCGCAAAGCGCCGGGCAAGATCGTCAATATCGCTTCATTACTGTCGTTTCAAGGCGGCATTCGAGTGCCCTCCTACACCGCCAGCAAAAGCGGTATTCTCGGTTTAACGCGCCTGCTCGCCAATGAGTGGGCGGGCCATGACATCAACGTTAATGGCATCGCCCCTGGCTATATGGCCACCGACAACACCCAAGCATTGCGCGACGATCCCCAGCGCCATGCTGAAATTCTTGGCCGAATCCCCGCCGGACGCTGGGGCACGCCAGAAGACTTAGCCGGCGCTGTGATATTCTTATGCTCCGATGCCGCCCGCTACGTGCATGGACATACCCTGGCGGTAGACGGCGGCTGGCTGGCACGCTAACCAAGCGTTTTGGTTAACGCCACGATCAACGAGCGATTGGCAATCACGTAAGGGAGCTTGAATGAAGGAGAAGGCTGAAACGCAGTACCACGCCCCTGCCTTAGAGAAAGGGTTGGATATTTTGGAGCTGCTTGCCCAATCTCCCCAGCCGCTAAGCACCCAAGCGATTGCCGAACAGATCGGCCGTAAAACCAATGAGATGTACCGCATGCTGATGGTGCTGCGAGATCGTGGCTACGTCAGCATGGATGATAGCGGTAGCCGCTATCAGCTAACGCTAAAGATGTTTGAGATGGCCCACCGCTTCCCGCCCACCAAGCGGTTAGTACAGGCCGCACTACCGCGCATGGAAGAGCTGTGCCATGAAATCTCCCAGTCGTGTCATCTTAGTGTTGCTCGTCCTGGCCATCTATTGGTAGTGGCCCAGTACGAAAACCCCGACAAGATGGGCTTTGGGCTGCGCCTGGGGGCCAAAATCGATATATGCGGCTCCGGTTCTGGGGCCGTCATGCTGGCCTTTCTGGATGAGCCACGCCGGGAGCGCATTCTCGCCGCCAGCGATGCAACGCAACAAGAGGTTGACCGAACGCGGGCGCTATTTGATCCGATTCGCCAGCAGGGCTACCACGTGGGGCCAAGCCCTCAAGTCCAAGGGTTAACCAATATCAGCTTCCCTGTCTTTGGGGTTCATGACGTTATCGAAGCCGTTATCACCATCCCTTATCTCACGCTGATTCCAGAAGCGATGCATCGGGAAGTTCCCAGCATCGACCGCTGCCGGGAACAGCTAGGGGAGCTGGCAGACGCCCTGACACTGGCTATTGGTGGGCGCCTACCAGCAGGTACGACGAGCTAAATGATGTTCTCTATAACGGTTTTCTCAATAACAGGGCGCTAAAAGTAGGTCGCCATACGCTCTTTAACGTTTAGTTGATCATCCACTAACAATATCTGGCGCCATTTATCGAAGGTTAAACAAGGATGAGAGGCGCCAAAGGCGACAATATCACCGACCTCGACATCTTGAGCCCCTTCCGGAAGGCCCACAAAGGTGTGCTGATCCATAATTTTCGTCACTTCCCAACCAGTCACCGGCAATGGCTGCGAGGGGCTTCCCCCTTCCCTGAAACGACGCAGTGCAATAGGTAGCTGGTCATGACCAATATCACGCTTACCTAGCGCTACAATGGCAAGCCCAGGTTCGGGAAGCGACTGCACCTGGGCAAAGACTTCCAGGGCCGGCTCAAGCCCCTGCTGCAAATCCGGCCGGCGGCCTAATACCGCTGATTGCGCTTCACGATAAAGCCCATGGTCGTGGACGATGTAGCAACCTGGGCGTAGCACGGGGGTAAATCTTCCCTGAAGCGGTGCGCCCTGAAAGGCCTCCGCAATCACATCATACCAGGCGGAACCTGACGCGGTGACAATCGGGTTCTCTTCAGCAAAGCGTCCAGCAGCTTCGAGCTCTACGGCAACATCCACCAGGTATTTAGCATAGGTACGAATACCAGATTCGGGATTATCCCCGTGAACCACACCCTCATAGCCCTCCAGGCCCACCAGAGAAAGTGCTGGTTCACTAGCAATCACCTCCGCCAGCGAAAGAATTTGCTGCTGATTGCGGCAGCCACAGCGGCCACCCTCCACGCCTATCTCAATAAGCACCGATAACGTCAAGCTCCGCTCAGCAAAAAAGCGCCCGAGCTGGCGCGCATTCTCATGGCTATCGACCACACAATAAAACGCAGCGCCCTGTTCGATCAGACTGGCGATAATGGCCATATTTGCCTGACCCACCAGTTGGTTCGCCATCAATATTCGGGTAACGCCATTGGCGAAGGCAGCACGACACTGGGGTGCAGTGGCAAGTGTGATACCCCACGCCCCTGCCTGGAGCTGTCGATGGAAAAGCGCGGGCGTCATGGTGGTTTTGCCATGGGGCGCCAAGTGGGCCCCGTGAGCTGCGGCGAAGCGCTGCATCCACGCTACGTTATGAGCCAGTGGCCTTTCAAACACGACCGCTGCGGGAAGGCTAACTCCGGACAGCACATTGGACGCCAGTTCGACACTTCCCTTACCCACTGCTAACGACGTCGTTTGCAATCGCCCATTTCCTCGTTCTTAAAACGAATTAAAAAGATATATTAGGCATTTTTTAGCACTTCACTCACCCCGCCCAGGGTAAGTGCTTGATACGCCACCAGCACCGCCTGAACGAATCCCTTATACGCTGCCAGTTCACTCGGCACCACATCGTCCATGGCTAAATAGGCCGCTACCAGCGCGCTGGGATCGCTACCATGCCTCTGATGTAGCTCAGCAAAGCGCTTGGTTAGCGGATCATCCACGGGGTAACTATTGCCTTGTAAGTCTTGACCCGCGGTATAGCGAATCCAGGCCGCTATCCCCAACGCCACGCAGGGCGATGATTGACCAGCGGTACTACGTTCCAGCGCGCCAGAGAGCCAGCGCTGTGGGAGTTTTTGGCTGCCATCCATAGCGATTTGCTGCAGACGATGACGCAAACTGTCATTGGCAAAGCGTTCTAGCAGCGAGTCAGCATAAGCGTCTAAATCGATTCCCTCGGGCATCTCAAGCGTAGGCGCCGCCTCTTCAATCATATAACGACGCAACAGCGCACGAAGCTCGGCGTTATTGATGCCTTCATAAACCGTTTCAATACCTGCAAGCGCACCAAGATAGGCAAGCAAGGAGTGGCTACCGTTGAGCATGCGCAGTTTCATGGTTTCAAACGGCGCCACATCTGCCACCATCTCAACCCCCTCAGCCTCCCAGTTGGGTCGTCCCTGGGGGAAGTTATCTTCAACCACCCACTGTGTGAACGCTTCGCATACCACGGCGTTTGGATCGGTAACGCCCAGTGACGCTAAGCGCTCAAAATCGGCGTCGGTCATCGCAGGGACGATGCGATCTACCATGCTGCAGGGAAACGCCACTTCACTGGCAATCCAACTGGCCAATTCTGCGTCTCGATGCTCGGCCAGTTGCACCACCGCTTGGCGTGTTCGCTTGCCGTTATCCGGCATATTGTCGCAAGAGAGCACGGTAAAGGGGGCAAGACCAGCATCACGCCGCTGAGCTAACGCTTCCACCAATAGTCCAGGGGCAGTTCGCGGCTGCTGGGGGGAAGCAATATCGCCAATGATCATGGGGTCATCGACTCTTAGCTCACCGCTGGCGGGGTTTAAAAAGTAGCCCTTCTCGGTCACCGTTAACGTCACGATACGGGTATCCACAGAGGCCATTCGCGCCAGCAACGCCTCACGGTCACGACTCCAATGACCGTCAGCATCACGGCCTGAAAAGAGCGCCTCTTCAATCACGCCAATTTCGCGCAGCGTGATATTTTTGCTATCGGCGTACTCCGCCACATGGTAGCGATGCCCTGCCGCACGTAAGCCGTCGACTAAACCAACGCTAGAGCGTAAATTCGCACTGCATACTCCCCACTCACCGTCACCGCTGCGTTGGCGATAACGCTCTAAATAGACCGCTTGGTGGGCGCGATGGAAAGCGCCCAACCCCAGATGAACAATCCCGATCTGGCCACTTCTTGGCGATGCTTCAATCAGCTTTGGCGCCATCATCAACTACTCTCCCATTAGCAAGTTAGGCAACCAAAGCGAAATCGCGGGGACATAGGTCACCAACAACAGTACCGCCAAGTTGCACAGCAAAAAAGGCACGATGGCTTTTGCCACCGCCAACATAGGTAGCTTGCCAATCCCCGCCACCACGAATAGGCACACCCCCACCGGAGGGGTTGTCAGCCCAATCATCAGGTTCAACACCGCGATTACCGCAAAGTGAACCGGATCGACACCCACGCCAGTGGCGACTCCCACCAAGGCTGGGAATAGAATAATCAGCGCGGCGATGGTTTCCATAAAAGCGCCGACAAATAGCAGAATCAAGTTAAGAATCAGCAGAACGATTAGCGGGTTATCGCTAATGGAAAGAATAAGTGCAGCGATCATTTGGGGAATCTGCTCACTGGTGAGTATCCAGCCAAACAGGTTCGCCAAGCCTACCATCAACAATAGTGCCGACGAGGTTAATACAGTATCTGACAAAATCGCCGGAAGCTTTTTCCACGACAGGCCTTTATACACATACATGCCGACAACCAAGGCATAGAGACAAGCCACAATAGACGCTTCGGTGGGGGTAAAGAACCCGCCAATAATGCCGTAGAGAATAATCACGGTCATCAGCAGTGCCCAGAAGGCCGTTTTGGCTTCGCGCAGCAGCTGCAAAAATGGTACCCGCTGCTCTTTGGGATACCCACGCCGAACGGCCAGGATATACACCGTAACCATCATGGCTAGGCCCATTAGCAGCCCCGGTACTGCGCCTGCCAGGAACATACGCCCGACTGAAATACCGCTGAGAGATCCGGCGATGATCATGGGAACACTGGGCGGTATAATCGGCCCAACGGTTGACGAAGCGGCGGTCACTGCAGCGGCAAACGGCTTGTCATAGCCTGAGCGAGCCATACCAGGAATCATCACCGAACCGATACTGGCTGAATCCGCAACCGCCGTGCCGGAGATACCACCGAAAATCATCGACCCTGCCACATTGGCCAAGCCAAGACCGCCGCGAATGTGACCTAACAGAGCGTTTGAGAAACGCACAATATGATCAGTGATATTGCCCACATTCATTAAATTGCCGGCCAACACAAAGCCGGGGATACACAGCAGCACGAAGGTGTCGATACCCGCATACATGCGCTGCGGAACGATGGTTAATGAAATACCTTCAAGCAGCAGATAGGAGAGCGAGGCTAGCCCCAACGCAAACGCAATGGGCATTCCCACCAAGAGCAAAACCAAGAAAACGCTAAAGAGGATAATAACTTCCATGCTTACGACTCCTGAAGGGAGGCAGAGGAGCGACACATTGCGATAATTCCCTCAAGACACCCCAGCAAGCTGTAAACCAGGAGAAGCGCAAAGGTGACTACCGTTGAGAAAAAGATATACAGCATGGGAACATGCAGCGTTGGCGAGGTTTGCCAAGCGCCGTTTTGCGCATACTGCCAAGCGTAAGGCAGCACCAAAAAGGCAAACAAGCCAATCAGTCCACAGAGCAGCACTTGAACCGCCGCCTGTACGCGTGGCCCCAGCAGGTGATGGAAAAGCTCAACGCTGATGTTTCGGTTCTGTCGCAGCACCACACCAACAGATAGTGCCACCATATAAATAAATAGATAACGTGAGAGTTCTTCGGTCCAGGCTATCGAAAACGGCAAAAACAGCCGCGAACAAATTTGCAGCAGTACCGTGGCGGCAATCGCAATCAGCGCAGTAACGGCCAAGGTCAGAAAGCACGTGTCCACCCAGCCAATCATGCGCCCAATGGAACCTTTAAATTTAGGCACCGCCGACATTGAATCCAGACTCTCCAACGCTTCCTTTTCAAGCGTTTTTTGATCCGAGTTCATAACCGTATCCTCATGGGCAAGCTGCTTGTATCGTTAGAAAATGGACTGGCGTGTGCCAGCCCATCGTCATTATCAATTGACCACAAATCCGACCTTAAAGGTCTTGGATAGCGTCAAAGAGTTCACGCTGCTCTTCGGTTAAGGCGTCAAGGACAGCGGGACGAGCTTTCTCTGCAAAGGCGTCGACGTCTACTTCCACGAACTCCATACCACGTTCCTGTAGCGCTTGCTCAAGGCGTGCCTGGTCTTCAGTGAACAGCTCCGCTTCATATGCCTGCATCGTCTGAGCAGCATCGCGAACTACCTTTTGGAGCTCTTCAGGCATACTTTCCAACTGATTACGCCCAATAACGACATAGATCCAGCTACGCACATGACTAGTCATATTGACGTAATCCTGCACCTCATTGAAACTGGCACTTTCGATCAAGCTGAGCGGGTTTTCCTGGCCGTCAAGAACATTCTGTTGAAGCGCGGTAAACACTTCGCTAAAAGCCATCGGCGTGGGGCGAGCCCCCATTGCCTGCCAGGTATCCACGAATAACGGTACGTTTGGTACGCGTAAACGCAGCCCATCAAGCTCTTCCGGGCTGCGAATCGGCCGGTTAGACGTCAGTTCCCGAGGGCCCCGTTCAAACCATGCCAGCGGCACAAGCTTTGTGCGTTCGATGATTTGCTCTTCAATTTCAGCACCGATCTCCCCATTAACTACCTCATGCAAATGTTCGGAATCTCGGAAGGCATAGGGTACGGCCATCATCGCGGCTTTAGGCGCCCAGTTCTGTAAGCTTTCACCGGTAATGGTCATATCCGCGGTACCCAGCTGAATACCATTAATGATATCCATTTCATTTCCTAACTGCTCACTGGGGTAGAGGCGTACTTCAATCTGCCCGTCAGAATTTGCTTCGACTTCCTCTTTGAACTTCTCGGCGGCCTGGTGCCATATATTCTGCTCATTGGCTAAATGGCCAAAACGCAGGGTGAAATCTGCCGCCATTAATGAGTGGCTGCCTAGCATGGCGGCCCCAATAACAGCGCTGGTAATAAGTTGTTTGATCATTGTCTTTCTCCTACACTCGTATGTTGTTAATTATTGATTGCGGCTGTTAGCTGCGCGCGGGTTGGCGTGGTTACCCTTCAGCACTGATTTGAATCAGTACCTTACGGGCCTCTTCTGGTCGGTGATCAAGCATGTCAATGGCGCTGGGCATATCGCTTAGCGGCAACCTATGGCTAACTAACGCCAACGGATCCAACTGCCCACTTGCCATTAGCTCAAGCACCTCCGGAAACTTACGGTTATTGAGCCGCGACCCCACCAGGGTCAGCTCTTTCTTAATCACTTCTAGCTGTACAAGGTCACTGGGCTGAACGCTAAAGCCCAGCAGGCCGATGCGTCCTGCTGGCGACGCTAAACGCAGCATTTGCGGTAACAGCGCAGGCACGCAGGCCGCATCGGCAATCAGCGGTACGCCTTCACCCTGGGTTAAGGCAAGCACCTCTTTTTCCACATCCTGCTCGCGGCTATTCAATACCTGCGTTGCCCCAAGCTGTTTTGCCGCCGCTAATCGCTCATTAATAACATCAGTGACGATGACCTCTTCGATACCCTTAGCCAGGGCCATCTGCAGGATCGTCAGACCAATAACGCCGGCGCCCAGAATCATTAGTCGATCACCCGGGTGCGGCTGCATGCGATCAAGCACGTTGGCGGCAATGGTGTACGGCTCAACCAGGGCAGCCGCGTCTAGCCCAATATGCTCGGGTAGGTGGTGCACGTTAGCCGCGGGGACAGCAACAAACTCTTCAAAACCACCATCGCGATGCACGCCGATCACTTCAAGCGAACTGCACACGTTAGGACGGCCAATCCGGCAGGGATAGCACTCACCACAGCTGATAACGGGGTCAACGCACACGCGATCCCCGACGGCGAGGCCAAGCACGCCTTCCCCCACCGCTTCCACTACCCCGGCAAACTCATGACCGGTGATGCGCGGAAAACGCACAAAGGCGTTGTCGCCATGGATAATATGCATATCCGAGCCGCAAATACCGGCAAATGCCACACGCACCAGTGCTTCACCAGCGGCCACCTTGGGTGGCTCAACATCCGCTACCTGGTAGTCGTGAGGCGCCTTCACCTGGAATGCTTTCATCGACCTAATCTCCTTACCAATGCCACAGAGTGCCGTCTTCCAGCCGATTTACCGGCAGGCTGGCACGCTTATATGGGTACTGTTTGGCTAACTGTTCATCGATATCAACACCATGCCCCGGCTTTTCACCGACAATGAAATGCCCGTCTTCAAAGCGATAATCGTGGGGGAACACCTCGTCAGTAGCGCTGGTATGCGGCATGTACTCCTGGATGCCGAAATTGGGTACCCAGGTGTCAAAGTGAATCGCCGCACCCAGACAAACCGGCGAAAGATCCGTTGGCCCGTGGAAGCCGGTACGCACGTGATAAAGACCCGCTAAATCGGCGATGCGGCGTACATGGGTGATCCCCCCGGCATGGGTTAGGGTGGCGCGGATATAGTCGATCCACTGATTTTCAATTAGCGCTTTGGCGTCATACAGGCTGTTAAAGACTTCGCCCACCGCCAATGGCGTGGTGGTGTGCTGGCGAATAAGACCAAACGCCTCCTGATTCTCAGCCGGTACGCAGTCTTCGAGCCAAAATAAATGATAGGGCTCCACTTCTTTGCCTAAACGGGCGGCTTCAATGGGCGTCAGGCGGTGATGAACATCATGTAGCACGTGTAAATCATCGCCAAAACGCTCACGCACGGCGGCAAACAACTTGGGTACATGGTTTAAGTATTTGCTGGTACTCCACACGTGCTCCGCGGGCAGCTCGGCATCGGCTGGCTCATACGGCTCGCCATCTTTTTTGGCGACCCCATAAATACTGGCAATGCCTGGCACACCCGCCTGAACGCGCACGGCTTTGTACCCCTCATCTACATGACGAGCGACCTCTTCCAGGCATGCTTCAATATCTCTCCCGGTGGCATGGCCATACACCATCACTCGGTCACGGCTCTTACCACCTAGCAATTGGTACAGCGGCATACCCGCAACCTTCGCTTTGATATCCCATAGTGCTACATCGACTGCCGCAATAGCCGTCATCGTTACAGGGCCTCGCCGCCAGTAAGCGCCGCGATAAAGGTAGTGCCAGATATCTTCAATACGGCTAGCATCACGCCCAATTAGTGTTGGTAATACATGCTCTTCCAGGTAAGCGACCACCGACAGTTCACGGCCGTTTAAAGTGGCGTCGCCGATTCCATACACTCCTGATTCGGTAACGATTTTCAGCGTGACAAAGTTTCGGCCCGGGGACGTTACGATTAAATATGCATCGCTAATGATCATGATAAATCCATCACAAGAAGTAAAAAGAAGTTAACGCTCAAATAGGTAGCGCTGCACATTGTGGTAACACGCCGCCCGCATCATCCCGCCAACTAGAGCCATCATCAAAAACCGGCATAATAGCTGTGTACTTATGATAAAGCCGCTGGGCTACTTCATTTCCTAACAGGCGGTCTTTACCCATTAACTCAACATTATTATCAACCTTCATCATCGCTCCTTAATTATGAGAGTGTCATAGGTCGATTTAGCCCAGCAGTAAATTAGGCAAAAATAGCACTACATTGGGGAAGAAGAGAATACCCAGCACAACCACAAATACAGCAACGGCAAAAGGCAGTAACTCACGGCTATACTCGTAAAAAGAGCAACGCAATATTCCGCATACGGTATACATTGAAATCCCCACAGGAGGCGTCATACCGCCGAACGTAACCAGCGTCATCATTAACAGTCCAAAATGAACCGGATCAACACCTGCAGCTTTAATAACGGGCACCAAGATGGGGGTCAACAGCATGACAACAACAGTAGCTTCTAGCAGCATGCCTAGAAAAACAAGTATTACAGCCACTGCCAGCAACAGTGTTATGTGGCTAGAGAATACGCCAAGCGTTAGCTCTGCTATTGTTTGCGGTACTCTTTCAAAAGACACGACATAACCAATAATGCCTGAGAACATAATAATCAGCATTATCATGCCAATATCTCTTACGCTGGCACGCATGGCATTAAGAATTTCTTTAACACCCATTACTCGGTGTATTACGCAGCCCACCAACAAGGCATAAGCAACCGCAAAAGCACCCGCTTCAGAGGGGGTAAAGAGTCCATAGCGAATTCCCACCAAGAGCCATACGGGGAAGAGAATTGCCCAGATACTGCTACGTAGGGCCTTAAGCACCTCCCTTCCCGTGGGTAGCCGCTCTCTTACCGGCTGATAGCCCCGCCGTTTGGCCATTATGTAAGTAGTCACCATCAGCGCTACCATTAGCAAAAAGCCCGGCACGAGGCCTGCGATAAACAGCCGTCCTATCGAAACTTCGCCAAGATAGCCATAGAGAATCAAGCCGATACTTGGCGGAATGGTTGCAGTGATTAGCCCCCCAATAGAGAGCACCGCACCAGTAAACCCCGCTGAGTAGCCTCCCTTAATCATGCTTTTTCCCAGCACCCTGGATTGCATTGCGGCATCGGCCACGGCAGAACCAGAAACACCGCCCATTAAGGTGCTCAGCACGATACTTGCCTGGGCTAAACCTCCGCTCATCCATCCCGCTAAAAGCGTAGAAAGGTGCACCAAGCGGGGAGTAATACCGCTGGCGTTCATTAGATGGCCGATAAAAATAAACAACGGCACAGCTAATAGTGGAAATGATTGCGTCGAAGACACTATGCGTTGGACGGCAATGCTCGTCGGTAAGAATGTTTCGGGCAATAAAAAATAGGAGAAACCCGCAATCCCGATAGCAAAGGCAACGGGCATACCTATCGCCATAAGAAGCAGGCCGAATCCTAATAACAAAGCTGCCGTCATAGCGCCTCCTCCACAATCTCGTCATCGTCAGCAACCAAACTCCCGATAACGCCATTTGTGAACAATCGCCGCACTAGCGAAAGCATCATTAATAATGCTCCGACAGGAAGCGCAAGTGTGATATATCCATAGCTAAGTCCTGCCACTCCCATGGGGCGCTGCCAGTTTGAAGCCGCTAAAACAAAGCCATACCAGATTAAAAGGGCCAGGAAGAGCATCATCATTCCAATGCACAAACTGGTAATAAGAAGCTGCCATTTAATAGGCAAACGAATGACAAGAGCATCGATTCGCACTTGCCCACCCTGGCGCAGAGTAATATCAGCACCTAATACAGCGGTCCATATAAACAGGAATTGCGCAAGCTCAGCGCCCCCTGCAAAAGGATTTCCTATTGCTCTAGCTGTCGAGCTAACAAACATGGTGAGAGAGGTACCACCGAGCAGCATAATAGCCAACCACTCCTCACCTTTATCGTACCAATGCCACATACAGCGTTCCTCCCCCTAAAAGGGGATTTGGACAGTTAAGTAATAGCAAAAGAAAAAATTGTGAAGCCCCCTGCCCTAGCAGGCAGAGGGCTGATATTCACTCTGAAGAAAGCAATTGATCACGGTACTGGTCGTAACCTAGCTCTTCATAAACGCTGCCCACTCGGTCGCGGAATACGTCCATATCCACCTCAGAAAACGTAACGCCTGCCGCTTCCATTCGCTCGCGCACCGAAGCTTGGGCGTCTGACGTCGCTTGGCTAGCAGCATCGCCAGCACTGAGCAGTTCTTCATCGAGAATTGAGCGCAACTCCTCAGGTAACGCCTGGTACCACTGCTCGGAAGTCGCAATACCGGTCATCAAATGAATGTGATTGGTTAGAGCCACGTGAGTAATAACTTCATGCAAATTTTGACCTTCAGCTGCGGTTAGCTGTGCTTCGGCTCCATCAATCGAACCTAGCTGTAGGGCTGAGTAAACTTCTGACCAAGGCAATGGCGTCGGAGTAGCGCCCATGGCTTCAATGGTTTTCACCCATACAGGGGAATTAATAGTGCGCACCCGTACACCATTTAAATCCTCTGGCGTGTTTACTTCATTTTGGGTCAGCATCTGCCGTGACCCTTGAAACCAGTTATAGTTGAGCAGTCGTAACCCACTTGATTCTGCAAGACCCTCGACCCAATCCAGATAAAGCGGAGATGTTGTGATTTGGCTATAGTCACGATGGTCTTCCACTAAATAAGGGGCACTCAAGATACCCAGCTCAGGTTGATACTCCGATAAACGTCCCGCATCGACTAAGATAGCGATGTTGGCACCACTACGAATTTGTTCGATCACGTCTTCGTCTGAACCAAGCTGGCTGTTAGGGAAAATCTGAATGGTCAGCTCTCCCTCTGAACGCTCCGCAATTGCTTGTTTTGCACTTTCCATAGCTTGGGCAATAGGGTCTTGAGGACTCAACGCTATTGAGACATTAAGCTGATAAGCGGCGTGAGCCGAATGGCTTGCGACAATCAGCGCTACAGCAGGAAGTAATTTTGTGAGTTTCATTTCAGGCTCCTAAAGGCATTCATTTATTATTGATAATTTACCAACCAGTTCTGGCTGATCCTTCGTAATGCGGCCTATGCTGCTTTTTTGTTGTTCTCTAGCGGGTTTTATATAGATAGCGCATGAGCATTGGTGCCCACATTTTCAAACAACTCTGGAAAGCGGCGCTCTAGTTCAGGTAGCGAGTGAAGTATTTCACGTTGATGGATACACATTGCCTGCTCGGCCGCCTCGGTATCTCCAGCAGATATCGCATCCACTATGGCCTGATGCTGATCTGCCAGTTTGGGGATGGGTGTGGAATCAGGAATACTCAAATACCGCACTCTATCTAACTGCGCTTTAACATCTTCGATTACGTTCCATGCCATGGTTTGCCCCGTAGAGATTGCCAAGGTGCGATGGAACATCTCGTCAAGAAAGAAAAAACGGTCATGATCTTGACGCTCAATACAGCTGCGCTGACGCTCAATCAGCTCGTTTAACTCCATTAATACGCTCGATGGAAGCGTGCATTTAGCGGCCTCTAAAGCAATGGCTACCTCCAGAGACTCACGAATAAATCGTGCCTCCAGCACGGCTTGGCGCGAAATGCGCACAACATAGGTGCCTCTCTGGGGGCGAACTTCCACCAAGCCTGACTCAGAAAGGCGAATAAACGCTTCTCGCACGGGCTGGCGACTAACGTTAAACAAATCCGCAATCTCTTTTTCAGAAAGCGCCTGGCCCGGCGCTAACACCATACGAATGATCGCTTGCCGCAACACTTTATGCAGACGCTGCCGCACCGATACGTCGGTACTGGTTCTCAGCCACATTGCTTGCAAGTTCGTCTTCATATTAATCCTATTAACGTCTATGACCGCCTCTACTGCTATGACTAGTATGGTAGTGTGGTTGCGATAAGAAAAGGCCGATTCCTTCAATCTTTAGTCGCATAGAATGCCTATCCCTCGCCAGCCAATTTCCTGCATACTTCAACAAAATTCTTACATAACAAACCGGTTTAGCGTATTTTTTAGCTATTGTTCTGTAAAAATACCGGCATTCAAATGTGAGTCTTTCACAAGCTAATCGCTTAAGATGGCTTGATACAAACGCTTGAATGCTATCTATCCCCAAATCGCATCGACAAGTGCTGAAAAAGGACTTAAGGCCGTTACGGTAGCTTTAAGCCAATAAGAGTCAGGAGAGAAGAATGCGGGCCATTCAGACAAAGGATAATTCGAAAGACTTAGTCTTATCGACTGAATTACCTGCATTCTTGATAGCTGACCTAGTCAACTGCCCGACGCTGCCCACGCTGCCTTCGGTCGCTATCAACATTTTGAAAATAGCCCGCACCGAACACCCTTCCGTAAACGAGTATGCCAATGCCATCGAGCGTGACCCCGCCTTGACCATACGTATCATTACCCTTGCCAATAGCGCCTTTTTCTCGCGTAGCCATATAAAGGTGCACTCGTGCCAGGAAGCGACGGCCCGCCTGGGTTTAGACACCACCCTGGCAGCGGTAATGAGTTTCAGCCTGCTGCAAAGTAGGGGAGTAGACGTTCATTACCAGCGTGTGTGGATGCGCTCCATCATTGCCTCGTTAGCAGCACGTTACCTTGCCACCCGCCTTTGCCCCGATATGACAGGGCCTGTGTTTACGGCGGCTTTGCTCCAAGACATTGGCATCATGGCATTACGGGCAACATACCCTAAAGAGAGCAATAATTTATATTTGGAAACCGCCCTATCCCATCGGCAACTATCAGAGTCTGAGCAGCGGCTTTTTGGCTGCGATCATTCTCAAGTAGGCGCTTGGCTTGCCGCTAAGTGGGGAGTTCCAACACCGCTTGCTCAGCGAATCGGTGATAGTCATGGCGAATACGACATTACCACCCCCGATAAGATGTGCGTTCAACTATCAGGCCCCATCGCCGATGCCTGGCTCTCACCCCACCCAGCGCAGGCGCTAATGGCCGTTGTGCGAGAATTTGAAACCTATCAGGGCGCCCACGCGATCTCTTTACGGCATTTGCTAGAGAGTATTCAGGAACGGTTGCCAGCGCTGGCGGACATGCTGCAAATGACGGCCCCTCCTTTGCAGAATAACGAATCGCTACTGGCCGAGGCCCAACAACTGTTGTTCCAACAAACGTTACAGCTCAGAGCGCGCCTTGATACGCACCAAGCGGAACTCACCTCTCTCCGCCAGCGTCAAGACGAGTTAGAAGAGCGCTCGCGAACAGACATGCTCACCGGCCTTGCCAACCGATCCTGGCTTGAAGAGCAGATGCATAAGCGCTTTGTACTATGCCAGGAACAGTCTCGCACCATGTCAGTGGTATTTATTGACCTTGACCATTTTAAGAAGCTTAACGATCAATACGGCCATCAAATGGGCGACAATGTGCTGCAAAAATTCGGCAAAACGCTACAGCTGCTTATTCGTGAAGGCGACCTTGCCGGGCGCTGGGGCGGCGAAGAGTTTCTCATCGTTTTACCAGAAGAAGATGCACAGGCAGCCAAGGTATTCGCCAAGCGAATTGCCGAGCACCTGGAAATAACACCCATGGCACACGATGATCAGGATCCAATTCATGTATCTGTCTCCATCGGTATCGCCTGTTTAGCTGACGGCGGATTCGGCAGTGCTGATGAGCTCGTTGATGCGGCTGATAAAAGCATGTACTTCATCAAGCACACAGGGCGCGGCGGCATAGCGGTATACGGAGATCGTGGCGCCTCAGTTACGCCTATGAACGACTAGCCCTTTCATTACCCTCATCAAGACCCCTCTATAGCAATATATGAGTACTCCCTATGCTGGAACTTCGTCAGGTACATAAAACCTTCGTGACGCCACAAGGCCCATTGAAGGTGCTTGAAGATGTCTCCCTACGCTTGGCCGCGGGGCAAAGTCTGGCACTAATGGGGGAATCAGGCAGCGGCAAATCCACTCTGCTGCATCTTGCCGCCGGATTAGATCTTCCCGACCAAGGTGTCATTACCCTCGGAGGCCAGAATGTCGAGTCACTCCCCGAGCCCACACGCGCCAAGCTACGCCGCGAGCAATTGGGCTTGGTCTTCCAGCAGTTTCATTTAGTCCCCAGCTTAACGGTGATCGACAATCTGCGCTTACAGGCGCGCTTAGCCCATCGCGACGATGCCGACTGGGCAGACCACTTGATTGAGCGGCTTGGGCTGAGTGGCATGGAAAAACGTTACCCGGAACAGCTCTCTGGCGGGCAGCAGCAGCGCTTAGCCATTGGCCGCGCCCTGGCGCCGCGCCCGCCTCTGCTGCTGGCCGATGAACCCACAGGCAATTTGGATGAAACCACCGCAGCTGAGGTGCTTGAACTGCTATTGAGCCTGGTTCGCGAAACTCAGTGCGCCCTGCTGATCGTCACCCACAGCCCCCAAGTGGCGGCACCGCTTGACCGTTGCCTATGCCTGAGCCACGGCCGTCTACTAGACGCAGCACCATGACTCGGGTGCTATCCACGCTACTTAGCCACTACCGGCGTCACCCCGGGCAGCTGATAATGCTGCTGCTCGGCTTATGGGTGGCTAGCGCCCTATGGAGTGGTATCCAGGCGATCAACGCCACCGCTCGCGACAGCTACGCTCGCGCCGATGCGCTGTTTGACACCCAGCTGGATCAACTTGAGCGGCGCGATGGCATGCCATTCAGTCGCGCCGAGTATCACACCCTACGCCAAGCAGGCTTGCCCGTTTCGCCCATGCTAGAGGGTGAAGTCTTTACCCAAGATGGCACCCGGCTAACCCTGATCGGCATTGATCCACTGACCCTTTCCAGCGATAACGCTCTGGCTCAAGCCAACACCTCAGCGTCGTTAAGCGACTTTTTGACGCCCCCGTGGCAAACACGTATAGCGCCTGACGCCCTGGCAGCCCTTGGGAAAGCGCGTGAAAATGTATCGGGTGCCACCCCGACCTTGGCAGATGGCAAAGCGCTACCGCCGCTCGTTTTAGCGCCCGCACTACCGCCTGACACGCTGATCATGGATATTGCCGCCGCAGCGCGGTTGCTTGACAGCGGCGACCAGTTGACAAGCATCGTGGCCGCCCCAGGGGCACTCACTGAAGCGCCACCGGGATTAACGCTCACCCGCGCCACCACTCTCGCCTCCCCCGGTCAACTTACCGAGAGCTTTCACCTAAACCTTACCGCGCTGGGGCTACTTGCCTGGGTCGTGGGGCTATTCATCGTTCAAGCAGCGCTAGGGCTAGCATTGGAGCAACGCCTGGGCATGCTGCGCACCCTGCGGGTACTGGGTGTATCAGGGCGCAGTTTAGTGCTAGCGCTCAGCTTAGAGCTGCTTCTGCTCGGTTTGATCGGAGCGCTTGCCGGCATTGCCAGCGGTGTATGGCTGGCACGCTCGTTACTGCCCGATGTCGCAGCAACCCTAGGCTCACTTTATGGCGCAGGCGTGGGGCAAGAGCTCAACCTGCCCTGGCATTACTGGGTCGGCGGGCTGTCGGTTAGCCTTGCCGGACTGCTGCTGGCGGGCAGCGGCGTGCTATGGCGCGCGGCCCGCTTAAACATGTTGGAGTTAGGCCAGATGCAGGCCTGGCGTAGCGGTTACCGCCGCCAATTATCGCTAATGAGCATCGGCGGCGCCCTCGCCTTGAGTAGTGCGCTAGCGCTGTATGGCTGGCTTCGCTTTCAGCCCCCTGGCGATGGATTAGTTACAGGCTTTACGCTGGTAGCCACGCTGCTGTTGGCTAGCGCACTGTGGTTGCCGCCCTTTTTAGCACTGCTACTAAAAATGCTGGCACACCTAGCCCGGCGACGCCCGCTTACTCACTGGGCACTGGCGGATATGCAGCTTCAGCTACCCAGGCTGTCACTGGCCATGATGGCACTCCTTATCGCCTTGGCGACCAATCTGGGGGTCGGTAGCATGGTCGGTGGCTTTCGCCTGACGTTTTTAGACTGGCTCGATCAGCGCTTGGTAGCTCCCCTCTATTTAAATGCCCCCAGCGAGCAATATGCGGATATTGATGCTTGGCTGGATGAACGCCCGGAGGTCTTCGAGCGCCTCCTCACTCGGCGCAGCGATGCAACCCTACAGACTGCCACTACGCAGGAAGGCAGCCGCTCTTTAGGCACGCCTATCGAGCTTTACGGCATTACCCCTGGCGAATCACTCACTCCGCACTGGCCGCTGCTGGCAACCCAACAAGATCGCGCCTCTGCCTGGGCAGCCTTTGAAGATGGTGCAGTTTTTGTTAACGAACAACTTGCCAACGCAGAGAACCTCTCCCCCGGCGACCGGCTAACCCTAAGCGCGCCGGGCGCCAATGAAACGCTGACCATCGCCGCTATTTATCCCGACTACGGCAACCCCAGCGGTCAGGTGCTGATGGCATCGCCCCAGCTAGCCGCTCGTTTTGATGCGCCACCTAGCTCCATGGGGTTAGTGCTGAGTGATGACGCTGATGTAGATACCCTGCGTGCTGCCCTGCTCGAACGCTTTGACCTCGGCAGTGATGCGCTGAGCGATCAACGCGAGATCAAGCGTATCGCCACCGAGATTTTTGAGCGTACCTTTACCATCACCCGCGCCCTCAATGGTTTGACCCTGGCGGTAGCAGCCCTTGCACTATTCACCAGTCTGCTGGCACAGGCACGCAGCCGACGCCGACAGCTAGCGCCGCTATGGGCACTGGGCGTTCCCCGGACACAGCTGGCCCAATTGAATCTGGCCCAATTGGGCGGCACCGCCTTGGTTACCGGTCTGCTGGCCATTCCGCTGGGTATTGCGATTACCTGGGGATTAGTAGCGATTATCAATGTGGCGGCGTTTGGCTGGCGGCTGCCGCTCTACCTGTTCCCCTGGGAAATGGCCGTTACCCTGGCCACCGCCGTTGGTGTGGCACTCCTGGCAGCCGCCCTGCCCACACTGCGTTTCTGGCGCGCCTCACCGCGGGCCTTACTGGCGGAAGAGGCGAATCAATGAGCTTACGTCGTTACTTACGCCCCTGCCTACTTATCGGCGTGTTACTGACGCTTTACGGCTGTGGCGAAGAGAATCAAACCGAAACCAACAGCACAGGCTTTGCCGGTTTAGGGCAAGACGCCGACGGATTTGAGCATGCCCAGCCCAGCCAAACGCTCATTTTTCCGCAGGATCATTCCGCCCATCCGGATTACCGTATCGAATGGTGGTATTTAACCGCTAATTTAGAAGACGCCGACGGTGAGCCACTCGGCCTGCAGTGGACGCTCTTTCGCCAGGCGCTGATGCCACCCAGCGAACGCCCCGAACCAACGCCCTGGGCGGCAGACCAGCTTTGGATGGCCCATATGGCGATCTCCCAAGGCGAGCAGCATCAGGTGGCCGAACGTTTTGGGCGCAGCCACACCCAAGCCGAGCCTTCTCAGCTCAACGATGCCCAGGCCGGTGTCATTGCAAGTCCGTTCCACGCCTGGCTAGACGACTGGCAGCTTAAAACGAATGAAGAAGCAAACGGCACCGATTTTGATCATCTCACGCTAACCGCTTACAGCGGTGAAGATGAATCGCGTTTTGGCTATACGCTGGAACTGACTGCCGAAGGCCCTCTAGTGCTGCACGGCGAAGAGGGTTTTAGCCAGAAAGCCGCCAATGGCCAGGGCTCCATGTACTACAGCCAGCCCTTCTGGCAAATAAACGGCGAAGTCACCATTAATGGCGAGACAAAAGCCGTTAGCGGGCACGGCTGGTTGGATCGTGAGTGGAGTAGTCAATTGCTTGATGCCCGCCAATCAGGCTGGGACTGGTTCTCGATCCACCTTGATGACGGCCATAAGCTGATGGCATTTCAGCTACGCGGTGGTGGTGATGATGGCAGCGCAGGGGTAGAACATAACGCAGACTACCGCTCAGGCACCTGGATTACCCCCCAAGGCCACGCCACCCCCTTAGCAACCGATGACATTACACTGACACCGCTGGTAACGTCGGCTGTCGCCGGTCGCAATGTGCCCACCCAATGGCGACTGGAAATACCGTCAGTGGCGATCGATATCATTGTTGACGCGCCCCATGCCAACCGCTGGATGACTACCAGCGTGCCCTACTGGGAAGGCGAAGTGGTGGTCAATGACCGCGCCAGCGGCGAACCGCTTGGCGAAGGCTATTTGGAAATGACAGGGTATTAATTAGCCAAGATCAAAAACCGCATATTCTGTATAGCGAATGTCGCTTTATGACAACTATTGTCTGCACACCGCGACACACTAGTAAGCGAATAAACTGCTGACTAGAGAGCACGCCATGAACCGCAATGTCATTCTCACCTGTGCCGTGACGGGCGCGGGAGACACCACCGCAAAAAATCCCAATGTGCCTGTTACGCCCAAGGCCATTGCAGCTTCCTGCATTGAAGCGGCGCGTGCCGGGGCCAGCATCGCCCATATCCACGTTCGCGACCCGCAAACCGGCGGCATCAGCCACTCTTCTGAGCAGTTCCGCGAAGTAATGGAGCGCGTACGTGAAGCCGATGTGGATATCGTGATGAACATCACCGCTGGCGGCGGCGGCGACTGGATACCCGATGCCACCGATCCCACCCGCGGCGGCCCAGGCACCGATATCCAAACGCCCGCTGAACGTCATGCGCCGGTCGGCGAGCTGCTCCCCGAGCTGTGCACGCTGGACTGCGGCAGCCTCAATTTTGGCGATATGGTGTACGTAAACCCTGCGGACTGGCTGCGCGAGCACGCCCGTCTGGTTCAGGCCGCAGGTGTTAAGCCAGAATTGGAGTGCTTTGATTTGGGCCATGTCTGGTTTGCCCGCCAGCTTCAGCAAGAGGGCTTGATCGACGGCGACCCGCTCTATCAGCTCTGTCTGGGTATTCCCTGGGGTGCCGAAGCGGACACCGAAACGATGCTGGCCATGCGCAACAAACTACCCACCAACGCTAACTGGGCCGCTTTTGGCATTGGCCGCCATCAAATGCCCATGGTCGCCCAAGCCGTTCTGCTGGGTGGCCACGCTCGGGTTGGGTTGGAAGATAACCTGTTTTTAGAGAAAGGCGTGCTGGCTAACAACGGCCAACTGGTCGAGAAAGCGTCGACCATTATTGAAAACCTCGGCGCCCGAGTAATGACGCCTGCAGAAACCCGCACTCATCTCAAACTACGCGACCCGATGACCGGACGTACCATGGGTAACGCAGCCGGAGGTGATGTATGAGCCGCTTAGCTGTTATTGGTACCGGCGTGATTGGAAACGGCTGGATTGCCCGCGCCCTCGCCCAGGGGTGGGACGTCGTGTCCTTTGACCCAGATCCCAAAGCGCCAGCGCGTACTCAAGCGTTTATCGACAATGCCTGGCCCTCGTTAACCCAGCTCGGTTTAGCACCCGATGCTAACCCTGAGCGGTTAACCTTTGCAGATACGATTGAAAAAGCCGTGGATGGCGCTGACCTGATTCAGGAAAACGTGCCCGAGCGCCTACCGCTAAAGCAAGAAATTTTAGCCGCGATTGACGCTGCTGCCCCACCGGACATCATTATTGGCTCGTCTACCTCCGGCTTTAAGCCCACCGACCTGCAGCAGCAGTGCCAACAAGCGCCTGGGCGCGTGATCGTCGCTCACCCCTTCAACCCGGTGTATTTACTGCCCTTGGTAGAGCTGGTTGGCGGAGAGACCACCCAATCCATGCAGATCGCCAGCGCCCAAAGGCTGTATCAGGCCCTCGCCATGCGCCCACTGGTGGTTCGCCGTGAAATTGAGGGCCACATCGCCGACCGCTTAATGGAAGCGCTATGGCGGGAAGCTCTGCATCTGGTTAACGATGGCGTGGCGACCACCGAAGAGATCGATGCGGCCGTGGTTTACGGCTGTGGACTTCGTTGGCCGTTGATGGGCACGTTCTTAACCTTCCACCTAGCGGGCGGCGAGCCAGGCATGCGCCATATGCTAGAGCAGTTTGGCCCAGCGCTAAAACTGCCCTGGACAAAGCTGGAGGCCCCGGAACTCACCGACGAACTGATTGATAAAGTCGTCGAGGGGTGTGAGCATCAAGCGGCAGGACGTTCAGTGGCTACGCTCGACCGGCGCCGGGATGACTTTTTAGTCGAGCTGCTCGAGGTAGTGCAAAAATATTGGCCGGAAGCCGAAGGCTTACAGGGGCGCATTTAATGATTATTTATAAAACCCACGTCGCTCCCGAGTGGGTCGACTACAACGGACATATGAACGACGCGGAGTACGCCCGCGTCTTCTCTCTAGCCTGCGAGGCGCTTATCGACACCATTGGGTTGGATGAAGCGGGCCGAGAACACTATGGCTACACGATCTATACCCTGGAAACGCACCTCTGCTACCGCCGCGAGGCCCACCAAGGCCAAGCCCTGAACGTCAGCCTGACACTACTGGATAGCGACACAAAGCGCCTGCACGTCTTTTTCACCCTGTTCGATGATGAAGGCAATCTGATAGCCACCAGCGAGCAGATGTTGATGGGCATGAAACAAGCCTCTGGGCGTCCAAGCCCGTTTCCAAAAGCGGTCGCAAATCGCGTGACAGAACTACCCCAAGCCCATAAAGACGCTTGGCCCGAGCTTGCCGGCCGCACCATTGGGATTCGGCGCTAAGGGTTACCGTAGCGATGAACGTAGACGACTTTATTCAGCGCTTTTGCGCCGGGCTGGCAAAGATGCAGGAGCTGCCATTACCTCAAGCACGGCGCGCCTACGTTGAACTTTGCCAAACGTTCGCCCCACCCGACCCGGCGGGAATGCGGGTTGAAAATAGCGCTTTGGGTGGTGTTCGCGTGCGCCGTTTTATTCCCCAGCGGCGCACACCAGGCTGCGTGCTGTTTATCCATGGCGGCGGTTTTACCATCGGCTCAACAGAGAGCCACCATGGCCCCGCCGCCAGCTTGGCGCAAGCGTTAACGCGTGAGGTGGTCAGCGTAAACTATCGGCTGGCGCCAGAAGTAGCTTACCCGGCTATGCTGGCAGACTGCCAAGCAGTGCTAGAAGCGACTCAACCTGTCGCGTTGGTGGGTGACAGCGCGGGCGGGCGATTAGCCATTGACCTTGCCCATCAGCAGAATGAAGCGCCGCCACTAGGCTTGATCTACCCAACCGTTGGCGCGCTTTCCCTTGAATGCTTGGGAGAAGATGCGCCGCTACTTACACGCGACGACGTGCTCAGCATTCGTCAACAGTGTCCTGACATCATTGCTACTCAGCGGGATCGCCACCCGCCTGCCGCAAGCATTGAAATGCTGACCGTGGAGAAGGATCCACTGACACTCCCCATCGAAGCCGCAATAGCCAATTGGCGTGAGGAAGGTGCCTCGGTAGGCTATCGCTGCGCCCCGAACATGGTTCACGCCGCCCTTCACGCCCATACGCTGCTACCCGATATGAGTGTGGCTTGGCAGGACTTTTGCCAACAACTAAAACAGCGCCTTAATTAGGCGCTGTTTGGGGTTAATCACAGCTTAGGCTTTACGAGCCGTGCTATTAACGAATAACTATTAGGCTCTTCGTCATTCGGTATGGAATTATTTCTGTCAGTCTGACAGTTGACCTGTGGGAGGGAGCTTTAGCTCGCGACCGTTTAGGCTGCCAGTCTGACAACACCGGGGTACCTTCGGTACCCTTCGCCGAAGTGTCGGACCACCGCTGGAAGCGGCCTCCCACAACAGACAGTTGGCTTGGTGGTTTCTGTCTGAACCGTGAAGCACAAAATGTGCCGGTTACTATTAAATCCACATTAGATGACGAATAACCAACTATTAAGAGTCGAACTGGGCCCGCACCTGCTCAATGGCGGGTTCGCCATCGCGGGTTTCAACACCGTCCAACCACTCGGCAACGGTATCCAGGTTGTTGCCAATCCACTCATTAGCCACTTCATCCGCCGGGCGCTCTTCGTAGCTGTACTCGTGTACCCAATCGTTCTGGTCTTCGATATCGATCACGTACTGCGAAAGGAAACGGTGAACTTCAGGCGCTTCTTCTGCCAGGCTGGCAGGGGTAATTGTCCATACCGTGCTTTCAATGGAGGCCACGCCCGCATCATCGCTATCGGCTAAATAGGCCAGATCGAAGCTCACGTTCATCCAGTGAGGCTCCCAACCAACAAAGGTAACCCACTCTTCATCGGCCATTTTTTGCTCAGCCTGGGCCAGCATCGCCGAAGTGGAGCTTTCACGGAGCTGCCAATCGCCCAGCCCCGCAAGGTCGTTATCGATGGCATTGAGAATCGCATCGTTAATGCCGGTGCCCGCTTCAATGCCCTGAATTTCACCATCGAAACGGTCATGGTGTTCTGCCAGCTCAGCCACCGTAGTGACGCCTGCATCGTAAACATACTGGGGAACCACTAGCCCGGAATTGGCGCCACGGATATTGGAAACCACTTTTTCGACTTTGCCGTCGGCCACCAAGGGTTCAACCATATCGGTCTGAACGGGATACCAGCCGCCTAAATAGATTTCCAAGTCGTTCTGCGATAAGCCTTCGAGGATCACGCTCACGGCTAAATCTTGCTGACGGGTCTCGTACCCCATGGCCTCCAGTAGCTGGGCCGCCACTTCAGACTTTACCGTCACCCCAGGCCACGGCGGCACCCCAAAGCGCAGTTCATCAAGCTCTGCCATGGCGGGCGTGGCTGCAAACGCAGCGAGTAAAAAGCCCGCTGTCAACGACAGCGTCTTGGTAGTGGCAGAGCTAGTGGTGGCGAAGCTAGTTGTGACCGACATTTGGCTAAACCTCTTTATTAGTTGGGTTTAGCTAGTATGCGCGGCTACCCTCCCATCACTAGACATTAAGCGACGCTTATCAGACATTAGGCGACATCTATTGCGCTTTAAAGGTCTTTGCCCGCGATGGCAGAACGCACCTGCCGAGGCGAGTAGCCGTAATGCGCCCGAAACGTACGCGCAAAGCTCGACGACGAACTAAACCCACAGGCCACGCCTACTTCTAATACCGCCAAGTCAGTCTCGGCCAGCAGCCGCTGGGCACGCTTAACGCGCAGCTGCAAATACCATTGACGCGGGGTCACGTTTAGCTCCTGCTCAAACAGACGCTGCAACTGACGCACCGATACCTCTACCTGGCTGGCTATCTCGTCAAGGGGGAGCGGTTCTTCCAGGTTCTGCTCCATGAGCGCAACCGCCTCCACAACGCGCCGGTTATGAGTACCTAAGCGCTTCACCAACGCCATGCGCTGCTGATCGCTGCGGGTGCGAATCCGGTCATGGATCAGTTGCTCGGAGACATCGATGGCCAACTTTGCGCCATGCCGCCGGGCAATCACTTCCAGCGCCATATCCATCGCCGCCGCCCCACCCGCACAGGAGAAGCGCCGCTCGCCCAGCTCGTAAAGCTCATCGGTAGTATCTATGCCCGGAAAGCGCTCACGAAACGCGGGCAGGCTCTCCCAGTGCAGTGCCACCCGCTCGTGCTTTAACAACCCGGTGGCGGCAAGCAAAAATGCCCCGGTATCGATGCCGCCTAAACAACAGCCCGCCTGATCCAACTGATGAAGCCAGGCCATTAACGGCCGGGTAAGATGCGCCTCGGGGGTAAAACCGCTGCATACCGCCAGCGAGGGCAAATGGTGAACATCCGCCGTTGCTTGATCGGCCATCAGGGTCATGCCGTTCGACGCCGTCACCGGCCCTCCATCAGCGCTGATCAACGTCCAGTCGAACAATGGGCGATGGGCAATACGGTTGGCAATCCGCAGCGGCTCCACCGCCGCAAAGAAGGCCATCATCGAATACTGAGGCAGCAGCAAAAACCCTACCATTTCAGGCAGCGGGCCCTGGTAACTAAGACGCATAGCAATACCCAAGGTCATTTAGAGTATGTCGGTGTCAGGTCAACCCAAGCAGCGCTTCAGCCAGCTTAACGTCATCATAACGTTGGGTATCAGCATTCTCCGGCGCAAGATCTAGATCAATGATTTGAATACCCATTTCATCGCGTAGCGTCTCAATCTGATCAGCCGACACACTCAGAAGCTGCGAATCAAACAGTAAAAAATCGATTGAAGACCGCTTAGACGATAAGGGTTCGAGTGTGCCAGACAAATGCGCATTGAGCACTTGCACCTGATCCACCAACGTCATGCCGAACGTTTCAAGATCAGTACCCAGGCTGGGCACATACACCTTGGGTGACGGGTTTTTAGCCAATGCCTTATCAACCCCCTTGGGCAACAGGTTGGCAATGACACTGCTATAAAAACTGCCCGGCGGGAAAACCAGCAGCTCTGCCGAATCAATGAGCGTACGGGTCTCTTTACACACCTTGGAGGCATCCAAGGTGTCGATATCGTCCGCCTCGCCTGATAATTTTATCGCTCTGATAGGCGAATCGATTTGAGCCGTCTCTTTGCCGGTAAAGCAGTGTTGGCCAATAATCGTGCGACCACTCTCTAACAATACCTCCAGCTGGAGATTGGCATCCGTCGTTGTCCGAACGGTGCCGCGGGTCTTGATCAGTTGGCCAAAGAGAAAGGCGATCGGATCCAGGGAGCGATCATGAATCAGATAACCGCCGGTCAAGATAAGGTTCCCCACGCTGGCGCCAGCGAGGTTAAAATCCTTTGGCATATGTTTGTAGAAGGCAGCGATATAGCTCTGGATCAGTGACCGCATGGGCTCAGCAATTGCCTTGAGCAGCGGGTGCTTAGCACTGACAAGGGCCTGTAGGCTTTGCTCAAGTGCTGTCTTTGCCGTCGCGCTTCCCCCCTCCCTTGCCGATAGCCGATGTGAGAAAAGCGCAGCCACCTCAGGGTGCCCGGTGACTGAGTCATCAGCCAGAGCAAGCAGGCGCGCTCTTAGGTCGCCCACCGCAGGCATCGCGAAGGCCCGGCGTAACTCTGCCGAGCTGCCTCCTGAATCAAAGGGGGTAACCAGATGAATGGAGTTATGGGTGTAGTCCGTCAACACCTCAGAAAAATGTCTCAGTGCCGTACCGCCACTAAAGAAGAGTATTTTCGGCCCTAGCTCGGGGGCTTTTCGGTATCTGGCCAGACGCAGATCCCGCCCCTTGCCAATCTCACGGGGCAGGCACATTCGGGTACCGATAAAACGTCTTTTTTTCATACAAGTCTTTGAACTGTAAGAAACATGTAACGTAAACGATGGCACTGTTATTTATACTGTTGACTCTCAGAAGCAGTAACCACCTAAGCGCACGTTATCTTGGTGAGGCAGCGTATCAATACGTCGATCTTGGAGCATTTCTATTTTCTACGATTCGAAGTTGAAAATCACTTTGAGTTAGTTGAAGTTTATGTGACCCAGCCAAGTGAAGCTGTTTCTCGACGTTTGATCAATCGCGAAGGCTATAGAAGCACACTGTTAGAGAAAGTCGAGCTCGCCGTCGCCATGGATGTGCAGCGACGCAAAGTCGATGGGCAGGGTTTTCAACAATCCAAATCCCTTGAGCGCTTAGCCCGACTACTTGACCAGTTAGGCCACGCCTGCCTTGAATTCACCGCTATCAAGGCCCTAAAGCAGCTTCCCGATAAATCGCGAAAAGAGTACGTCAAACTCATTCGATTGGTGGGTAAATCATTAAAGCTGGTGATCATTAATATCGATGATGCAAACACTCGCCAAGGCCTGAAAATTGGACGCCGAATACCCAAAATAACCGTCCGTTTAACCACTGCTTTTGAGCCAGGCGCTTCGGGCATACGTAACAGCGCCGTGGTGGATTTTCAGCTTCAACGCATGATCCATCTGCTTGCGGAGCTTGCCGACGCCCTACTCGCCGCCAACTTCGGCCCTGCCGTACGCTTGCAAAACTACAAGCAGTTGCAAAATGCCGCTCACGCGATGACCGCCCAGAGTGACGACTTTACCGTTGAGCGGCTGGCGCTTACCCGCAGCGGCAGCACCATCGCCACACTGAAAGCCGAGCACGCCGCCTCTGGCAAAATGATGGCAGTCTACAAGGAGGGTGAAAGCCAGAAAGTCATTGAAGAGCTTTATGGGGTTGATCAATGGAAGCGGGTCTACCCCAAGGTGGCCCCCACGGTGCTCTCGCATCATGTCGAGCAGGGGGATGAGCTGGGTTCGATGGTGATCGAACACCTCCCCGGCCGTACGCTTGAATCACTGCTGTTAAACGGCCAGTGGAAATCAGCCAAGCAACTTACCCGTACACTCCAGCGAACGTTGAGAAAAATCTGGAAGACGTCAAGTACCAACGAACCTGCTCAGCCCGAGTATATGCAGCAGTTGCGTAAACGCATGCCCGAAACCCGCCACACGCATCCGACACTGTTTCTTACACACCAAACTATTTGCGGACTGCCCCGCCCCAGTTTTGATGAGTTGATCGATCGCGTAGAGCCCCTAGAGCATCAGCTCAGGGCCCCATTTTCCGTGCTGATCCACGGCGACTTTAACGTCGACAACCTCATCTATGACGAGCTCAAAAATCGCATCTACTTTATCGACCTGCACCGCGCCTCCTATTCTGATTATGTTCAGGATTTATCCGTTCTAATGGCGTCGATTTATCGGCTGCCCATCATGGATGATGGCCCTAGAGCCGAGTTAATGGCATTGATCAGACAGCTCTATCAGTTTGCACGACGGTTCGCCAAAGAGAATAACGATGTAAGCTTTGATGCGCGGCTAGCCATCGCGCTAGGGCGCTCCTTTGCTACCTCTACGCGCTTTATTTACGACAAACTTTTTGCCAAACGACTCGCCCTTAGAGCGAGCTACCTGCTAGAGGCCATAACGCTTCTAACCCCTGAGAAAATAGAGAAGTACAGGCTTCCCCTAGAGGATATTTTTAGTGATTAATAAGCGGATTGCGGTCATTGGGATACCTGGCAAATGGTCAACCGAGGTCTTGGCGAATCATTTGGAACAGCGCACCGGCTACCGCTGCGTTATCGATATGGCTGACGTAGTGCTGGAACTTGAAACCGGCGAGTTACTTTATCGGGACACCCTGCTCAACGCGCTTGACGGCGTGATCATCAAAAAAATAAGCGAAACCTACTCCCCAGCCGCCGACGACCGACTGCGCATGCTCAAAACCCTTGAAGGGGACGGGGTGCGCTGTTTCAGCTCGCCAAGCCAGGTGGGGCGCCTGATTAATCGCCTTGAGGGCACCGCCGCTTTGGCATCAGGCGGCGTCCCACTGCCCGCCACGCGAGTAACCGAGAGCACTGATGCGGCGCTGGAGGCGATCCAGGCGTTCGGAAAGGCGATCCTAAAACCGCTCTACTCGACCAAAGCCCGCGGCATGGTGGTGTTAAAAGCGGCAGATGGTGTTAAAGCCAATACCCAAATACTGAATAAATTTAAGGCTAAGCATGGCCTTTTTTACCTTCAGAAGTTCGTTAACCTGGGCGGCCAGGATCTTGGCATGGTATTTCTAGGCGGCAAGTACCTGTGCACCTATGCCCGTGTCGGCGATGACAAGTCGTGGAATACAACGATACACAGCGGGGGCAAATATCGAACCTTCGATGCAAGCCCTGAGCTGATTGAGCTTGGCCTAAAAGCCCAGTCATGCTTCGATCTAAGCTTTACCACTGTGGACATTGCATTGACCGATGAAGGGCCCGTGGTCTTTGAGGTTTCCGCCTTTGGCGGGTTTAGCGGCGCGCAAAAAGGCTGTGGTATCGATGCCGCTGAGAAGCTGTGTGATTATGTGCTTAGCCAGCTTGAGGCCGAGACAGTAGAGACAGCAGAGGCAGGTGAATGATCAACCTTTTTGATAATCAACAAATCAACGGGGCTAAGGCCGCCTGTACCTATGCGTTACCGCTAACGTTCAATGGTTTAACACTGCGCGTACTGGCCGACCATCCAGCCATTCTTGACCATCTTGAGGTTTACTATGCTGGTTTAACGGCGTCTGGTTTGCTCCCGAAAGAAGTCCATACCCTTGACCAGCCAGAGCTGCCGGTATGGCTGTTGGATCAGCAAGCGGATACCAGCGGCGGCGAGTGGACAGCGGTAAAACGGGCCAAAACCAGCGCTCTGGGCCTGAAAGAAGCCTACGTGGATACGCCTCAAGGGCGCTGGATTCATAAAGTACGCACGGGGATGGTGCTGTTCCAATCGTTAACGGCGCCGGTCGCGGTTGGCGAGTTAAACAAGCACCCATCGCAAGTCATCAACTTTATTAACAACCAGTTTCTCAATCATCATCAACGCGATGGTTACCTGCTCGGCCACGCCTCGGCCTTTGATATTGATGGCAACGTCACCGCCATTGCCGCCAGCTCCGGTGGCGGTAAATCCACACTGATGCTGAAGGCACTGGAGGCCGCCAAAGCACGCTTTCTCTCCAATGACCGGATTCTGTTCAAGCCCGAAAACGGCCAGGTAAGCGTTCTGGGTGTCGCCAAACATCCCCGCGTTAACCCGGGCACGCTGATCCATTCTGAGCGATTATTCGACATACTGCCCGCTGACGAGCGCGCCCGATTTACCAGCATGCCCAAACGCCAGCTATGGGATATTGAGCAGAAGTACGATGTATTGATTCCTAACGCTTATGGCGAGGGTAAAACCGCCCTCTCCGGTACGCTAAAACAGCTGATACTGCTGGACTGGGCATTAGACTCGACGGCGCCCACCGAATTAAGCGGTGTGGATATCGCTAAAACACCTCAGGCGCTAGAAGGTTTACGCAAAAGCCCAGGGCCGTTTTTTCAGCACGCAGATGGCAGCTTTCCCGCCGAACAAGCCCAATCTGCCGAGGTGTATGCCGAACATCTCCAGGGCGTTGAAGTATTGCGCCTCACCGGTGCCATCGACTTTGAGCGTGCCATTGCGCTACTCCAAGCCAAAGGCATTCTCTGATGGTGGCACTGGCGCTGATTCGGCACGGTGAGTATTCACAATTAGCGAATACCCCCAGCGCCCTGCAGCCCTATCCTCTAACGAAAAAAGGGATAGCCGACGTTCGAGAGCAGGCGCGGCACTTTGGCGAATGGCTGGCCACGTCAGGCTATCAGCTCAATGCGGAGATACACTGTTCGACGCTGTTAAGAGCGTGGCAAACGGCCGAAATCTACCGCGAAGAGCTCACGCCGCTGTTTGCGGAGCCACCCCGCTCACTCTGCTTTTCGGCCCTATGTGAACGCAGCGTTGGGGCGCTGGCCAATCTTAGCATTCAGGAAATAGAACGCATCGTTGCCCTCGACCCTCGCCTAGAGCCCTTACCTAAGGGCTGGAAATCAGCCAGCGATTTCAAACTGCCCTTCGACGGCGCGGAATCGCTATTAGAAGCAGGCGAACGGGTCGCTGCACATTTACAAGCACTTTTAGAGCCGCAGCCGCATGAGACGGCTCAGCAACTTAAGCAAAGTAAGCAACTACAGCTGGTAGTGGGCCACGGCGCCTCTATTCGCCACGCGGGCTATCATTTAAATGTCATACCCTTCAGCGATATTAAACGGTTAAGTATGTTTCATGGTCATCCGGTCGTTTTCGAGCGGCATAACCAAGGCTGGCGCCGACTGTACGGAAACTGGAAACAGCGCCAGCCAGCAGACCCACTCGATTAAACGGTAGCGATGAATAAGATGGCTTCTATGACCGCGTTCAATGTTATTCCAAAGGTAAGCAAGCAGCCGTATCACAACGCCATCTTGGCGCGTCTCCCGACGGAGTGGTCACCCTGGCCCGATGACGCCACTTCGGTCAATCACGATGAGGCGCTAAGCACCTTTGTTAAGCGCTCGCGAAAAAAGGGCTTCGCCTGGCCTAAAAAGCCCGTGGCATTCATCTCAGACCCCCATGCGGACGCCGAGGCTTTTGAGGCATCGCTAATTGCCGCAGGCGTTATCGAACGCGAAGGCTCCCATCTATGTGAGTATTCACTAACGAAATTTGGCAAAAAAGCCGAAATCGTGGTGGGCGGAGACTGCCTGGACAAAGGCCCCAGTAATCTGACGATGCTGCGCAGCCTGGCCCACTTATACCGCCTCAAAGCAGATATCACTCTGTTGGCCGGTAACCATGATCTCCGCTTGCTGATGGGGCTGCTATCGTTGGAACGCGACACTGACGCCGGTAGCCAGCACCTTTTTGTGCGCATGGGTAAGAAGGTGATACCGCTGTTTAAAGAGGTATTCGATCAATACTTGGCCGATACCCAGTGGGACAAAGGTGTACCGTCCGAAGAGGCATGCCGACAGGCGCTGTTTCCAGGTCACGACTGGTTCGAGAACTTCCCCTTCTATGCCGCTGGGTTTCTCACCCCCGAGGGTATAGAACGTGAAATCAGCAAGATGACCACCAAGGCACAGAGCTTCGAGGCGCACTGTGCAAAAAACGGCCTGACGCTCACCCAAGTCTACGCCGCCGCGATGAAGTGTCGTTCGCTATTTCTTAACAAATCGGGGGAATTTGGCTGGTTTTTCCGCCGCATGCAGCTGGTTAAAAAGCGCGGTTCCTTCCTGTTTCTGCATGCCGGCCTCGATGATCATATGGCCGAACTACTGGCCAAGTACGGCGTAAAACATGCCAACCGAGCTTTCAAAAAAAACCTAATGCACCAAAACCTGTTCAGTTTTTATTATGGCTCTCTGGCCAATACCTTTAGAACCAAATACCGTAAAGCCGATCTTCCCCTTACGCCGCGCGGCGCTTACGTTGCCCGGCGGGCGGGCATTCAGGTGCTGGTTCACGGCCACATCAACCAACACTTTGGCCAGCGGGTCACGCTCAAAAACGGGCTTATCCATATCGAAGCCGATATCACCCTGGACGCTCACTCGCGTAAAAATGAGGGGCTCGATGGTCACGGTGTAGGGGTAACGTTAATCGACAAAAACCGTGGAGTGGTCGGCCTTAGCTGCGATTACCCACAGGCAAAAGTGTTCAAGCCCGGCCGCCAAGGAAAATGGGTGGGAGCCGCCAAATGAAGTCAAACACGAAATTCAGTCACGATTCGCTACTGGATCGTCAGTCAACCCAAGAGTTACTGATTACCCTGGCCAATGCGATCAATAAAGGCGAGTTAACCTTTCAGGAAAGTGAAGGTGAGCTGGTACTTTCCCCCCAGCAGTTACTGCAAGTCTCCCTGCGCGCCAGTGATGAAGGCGATAAACAGGAGGTGGAAGTAAAGATCAAATGGCGCACCAAAGAGAAAGAGTTTGCCGATACGCCTCCTAAAATTAAAACCAAAGCGGGTAAACGTTAAGACTAGTGAATATCAAGACGCTCTGAGCGATATAGCTGCCAAGCATTTTCAACCCGGCCATCAGGCAAGCGGCAGTAGCGGCCAGTGCCTAGGCTACTTTCGCGAATTTCATTCTCCCCGCCGAGGCTTCTGCAGTATTCAGCCGCGTATTGGGTCATCTGATTTTGAGAATTGGGGTCTCCCCCGCCCGTGGCACAACCGCCGAGCAGCAGTAGCGCTACAATTGGGCCGTAGCGGTATATAGATCCTGTTCGCATTGGAACCTCCCTCCCTGAGCATACAGTTCAGCGTCACTTTGATTCTGGTGAGTAACCGCAGACACATCAAGCAGGATGTTACTGGGCAAGCGATATGATTATTCCATAGAGCGTTTGCTGATATGGAAAATGGTAGCTAGGCTGTAGCTAGTCATCTGCGATGTACAAGCATTGTCTATGACCATTTCAGTATCTAATTCATAAGGAGAGTGACGCTATGTCCAGCCCGGAACATAAGCAGAAGATCTGGAAGATGATCAAAGACATCAAAGTCGGCATGCTCGTGACGTTGGATCACGACACTCCACGCGCCCGGCCAATGCACCTGGTGCAAGATGAGTATGACGGCACCCTGTGGTTCTTCACCCGCCGCAGTGCCGAAAAGGTATTTGAAACCGAAAGCGACCACGATGTGTGCCTGAGCTTCTCTGACCAGGAAGATGGCGTCTACGTTTCGCTATCGGGTAAAGCCAACCTGACCGATAACCGCGAACTGATCGAAAAATACTGGAACCCCTTCATCGCTGCCTGGTTCCCGGAAGGTAAAGACGATCCAGACGTCGCACTGCTAGAAATTAAAGTGCAGATGGGTGAGCACTGGAAAGCCAAAGAGAGCAAGACGTTCCAGCTCTATGAAATTGCCAAAGCCAACCTCAAAAAGGACGCTACCCCGAACCTTGGTGAGAATGAGAAGTTCGGTGGGTAACTTCCTTCCCAAGCGCCCCGCTGCCGGGGCGCTTTACGGCCTGACCGTTATCATGCTGCTTATGGGTTCATCCAGCTCATGGGGTAATGATCAGTCTCAGAGTGGCAATGCTACCCCTCAGGGCGAATGCGAACTCAATGATCAGCAAAAGGCAATGCTGTCTCAAATCAACGAAGCGCGTAGCCAAGCGCGACAATGCGGTGATCAGCAGTATGAGGCGGTGGAGTCGTTAGTTTGGAGTTGCAAGTTGGAAGCAGCGGCCAAGAGCCACTCCGCAGACATGGCCGAGAATGACTACTTTAGCCATACCGGCCCGGAGGGTTCAGGTATTGAGCAGCGTGTGGGTAATCAGGATTACGTGTGGCAAGCCGTGGGTGAGAATATCGCCGCTGGCCACATCTCTGTTTCTGCCGTGGTGGAAGGCTGGCTAGACAGCCCCGGCCACTGCCGCAACATCATGAATGAGGCCTTTACCGAGATGGGCATGGCAAAAGCCGAGGATTCGGAGTCCCGCTACTCAACCTACTGGACACAAACGCTAGGCAATCCGCGCTAAGCGCCCACGAGTCAATTATTGCCCGCCTTCTAACTCACTGTAGTGGACAGCCGTAATCGCGTTTTTAGGCGAGCCATCGACCAGCTTGGTGCTATAGGTCAGGTACACAAAGGTCTGGGTTTCGGCGTCATGCATGCGCACAACGCGCATATTCTTGAAAAGCGCCGAGCGGCGCTGACTAAAAATCACCTCTTGCTCCTCTACTTCAGCAGGGTCGAAGACAACCTCGCCTGTCTGCCGACACGCCACGCTCGCCTCACTGGCCTCTTCAGCAAGCCCCACCGCACCGGTGATTCCGCCAATCTGTGAGTAAGAGAGGTAGCAGGAGATACCCTGAACATCCGGGTCATCGAAGCGCTCCACTTCAATGGTGTTGTTCGGGCCCAGCAGCTTGAACTCGGTACGCACGCTGCCAATGTGGGCATCCTGGGCGAACAGTGTGGATGGCAAAAGCGCAAACACAGCAATGAGCGACGTGAGGGCAACGCGTTTTGGGAAAAGCATGGGGAACGTCCTTGGTAACTTTAAACCGGGGGATAGGCATGCGCAGAGGATACCTGATGCGTGCAGTTGTTGGAGAGCTATTGGAAAAATGGAGGCGTAGAACGGGGATAAAAGTAAAGCGGTTGATGCGGCTTGGCGTCCTGGCAGGAGTCGAAAAGAATATATAAATATATGATTTTAAAAAATTAAAAATAAAAAGAAAAAATGTAATATACCGCAACGTATACCAGCCCCCTACTTTCAACCCGCGAACAGTGTATCATTGGATAACATCAATCACTGGTAATGCTGTTTGTGTCACATCTGGAGTGCTTACATTCAATAGCGATCTTCTAGGAGCCATTGATATAGCGATTTAACGCCCTCAGAACGCGAGGCTTTGTAATGAAGGCTCAGCCGCAATGAAAAAACCGTCACTGCGCATGCGCTTTTTAGAGCATTAACGCCGTTTACCAAGTCCACCAACGGTAGTTTCTATATGCTTTACACAACTATATATTATATAAACAACAGAATTAAAATCACCTTCGACATAGATCCATTGACAAAATTTAAATATATTCTCTGTTACTGGATTTAGTCCATAATCAATAACTTCCATCAAGGCTCTAACATTTTCATGAAAGGTCAACGGCTTCTTCTGTAAACCTTTCTCCTTCGAAAAAGCGTGAGCCACATATTTACTTCGAAAGGCATACATATTTTTCTTTTCAATTTCTGACTTTACACCATACAAGGATTTACGCAGTTCTTCAGGGAAAGACCGAATCTCTGATCCATAATGATCAATAATTTCTTTTAGCTTGCAAAGATTAACTATAAGCGAAGTTATACAAAGCCTGCTTATAGCCATATGGTTTTGTTTATTATCGACCATAGCGGGCTTAAACTGAAAAACCAAATCAACCGGTGTTTTTAAATCGCTGGTTAAATCATTGAGAAGCCATGCCATCTCAACGAGACTAGCTTTTTTTTCCGGAGATAAATCGCTTGTATCAGTACTCATTTTTTCCACCCCATACTTACGGCCAACCTTCTCTACAATGCTTTTCTCACCTGTAAATTAGGAGCGAAGCGAGTAATTTTACCGAGTGCAGAAATTTGTTATGCATTATCAAGCAGTATCACTGCAACGTTGTAATCTGGAAAAAAAGCAAAATATTTACTGTCGGTAATTTCGAGAGTTGCTTTTATATATTCTTCCCCCGAATAACCGTGTTGATATAACGTATCTTTCAGGCTAACTAATCTAGATTGAAGATTATCTTCTAGACTTTTTAGCAAAGATCGCTGTTGGTCTGTACTCATAATCGCTTGGACGTTGTATCCAGAACTTACAACGCCACCACCGATAGGTGCATATACAGTTCCATCCGATACTGTAAAAAAACTATTAGTATTCTTTGCTCTTAAAGTTAGTTTATCACTCTCCGAGAATTCAGTAGTGGACATAACATTCTTAATTTGATACTGACTTACCACATCAGGCCAGTTCCTATGCACTATCTCAACTATATCTTGATCAGCCCAAGCGCTGTGATCAAAGATATTGATTGCATAAAACTTATCTTTCGTGACAAGAGCAAATAGCAGAGAACCCGTTCTTTTAATGAAGCTTCCGTTAAGCGTCTCGCCTAAATGAAAATGGTGGATGCCCCAGTCATTTAACAAGGAATCTTTATTGTTAAGCCTATCGACTAGTTTACTCAAATTCGGGGTGATATCCCCACCAGTTTCAATTATGATCTTCAAACGTTCCCACCCAGCCTGAAAATCTACCGGGCACGCAAAAGCATCAGAAATTTCAACACTTCTTATTCTTTGGTCGGGCCGACGCTTTTCGGCGTTAAAATACACATAAGGCAATTCCTCTTCCGAGACACCTGAAATATCGTATCCCCAGTGGTTTTGTAGAATATCTTTAAGGATATTCAACCAATCACCAAAAAAATCTGAACTGAGTTGCATAGATACTCCTTGTAGGTATAACTCCCGCGGCATGGGCAAAATCTAAGCGCAGCGGAAATTTTGACCTTTTGACTGTGCTTGTAATTTCTTCTAGTCATACTCACTATAATCAGGTTCAATTGTACCGAAATCAATTGTTCCGATAGGACTCACAACTTCAACTTCTTCTACCTCAAGATCATCAATTGGACCATCCAGATCGCCCGATATTGTAATGAGTATCTCTGATACGAATTCCTCAACAACCGTAGCCGTAATTCCTCCCATATAGACATGATCACGATCTATTGAGTCATAGACTGAAAGTGAGAACTCCCCTTCTGCCTCTACAGTAATATTTGCCAATGCCTCCAACACAACCCAATCTTCGTCTTTATCAATTATTTTGAACTCGGTACCAAATAGCTCAAACGCTTTGAACCACCCATGGCAACCTTCAGGTTCCCAGTATAAGTGAGAATCAGCTTCTTGATCAGGAGTAAAACCATCAAAGGCGGACTCCAATCCAGCTTCGATAGATGATAAAAAAGCACCTGCCGTATTTTCATTTAAAGCTTTTTCTAGATTAGCCAGTAGTGCGTATGGAGCATTAGTTCTATTGAAGTTGGAGAGCGCTTCTGACAGGTCTTCTTGATAATCTATTCGTTCTGATGAATCACAATAACTTTTCCAGTCTCCATCTTTAGCGACTGCTAACACATAAATATCATTTTCATCAGCCCAAGCTTCGATGGCCATTAGAACAATAGCATCTGGAAATTCATTTTTCTTTTTACCTGTCTCGGCAAATGGTGGCTTATTTGAGAAATATTCTGTCAGAAGCTCTGATACAGAAACATAATCACCGCTTTCTAAAACCAAAGCCCCAGTGGATTCTATAAACTTATTAACTCTACTTTCAGCAAGCCCTTCAATTTCTGTGCTGTCTATAAGGACTTGTTTAGCATCATTTAACTCACTTCCCTCAAAAAATAAATGATCTCCTGCATCATTGAGAGCTTTTTCTAGAGCTGCACGCGAAACCTTAATCTTGCCTTCTAAGTGAACTTTAACCTCATTTTTTATCACATCAGGAAAAAGGTAATCTATTGGACTTTTCTTAAACTGAGTCAGCTTACCAAGTAATCCTTTTTCAAGACGTAGACCATTTCCAACAAAGATTGATGTGTCGACTAAAATTGCACTATACTCATTTTCTATTTTTTCAGTCATTGACTACTCCATGACACATAACGCCCGCTGCACGTGCGGCTTTGTAGTGTAGGCGAAGCAGCAACTGAAAAGCTGTCGCTGTGCCTGCGGTTGTTAGGCATGACGGAGCATCGCAAGAAAACTAGAAACGTCATCAGCCCACCCTTCTGATAATTGGTCAATATGTACCGCACCAAAAGCAATACCTGTACCGCCATATACCTCTTTGTTGATGAGTTCAAGATTATTTATTGTCCGTCTAGGGTTATATGCTCGATAAGTGTGTACAAGTAGGAAAAAAGCGTGTGCCTTGTTACCTGTGTATAGCTGATTCAACAGAACATATTGCCCAGTCAGGAGTTTAGCCATATTTGCAGAGTCAACCTCTACTAAATATTCAACTCCTTCATGAATAAACGATTGATCTACTGAAATTTCAACGTTGTCACGTTTATAGCGCTTCTTTCCATTTAGTGCAGTGTTTGGCGCGTACCTTTGGAACAACTGCTCGAAGCGATGCTCATTTTCTCCTGCTTTTGTTCTAGTCGTCATGTGTACTCTCTTGCCTAACTTCAGCGCACAACGGCGCCCTTGTGATGGAGGCGTAGCCGCAATGAAAAGGGCGCCCGGCGGCCACCGGCCGCGTATTGATGCGCCTTGTTGGGCATTAGATGACCCACCAGCCATCAGATGCTGGTAATAGAAGCAAGGTTTGACCGTTCTCATAAGTGTCAAGAACCTCTTTGAGAAAATCTAAAGCTTTGGTATTCAACCAGATATATGCCTGATCTTCACTTTGGCATATTCGCTTTTCAATCATCGCCTTGTACGTTTTAGCTGGAAAGTTGTCTGTTTCGCCAGCAATCACATGAAAGGAGAAACCATAGTAATCAGCATCCTTAGGGACGGGTGCAGGAGCTGTTTCTATAAAAAACTTCACGCCATTTTTATTGGTATACTCCTGCATTATTTCTCCTTTTTATGCTTAACAGTTATTGTGTCGGCTGCATAACACGGCTGAATCAGCATGCCGCTTTCTCTGGAAGGGCCACTTTGGGTCGATAACTGCTGTGTAGTTGAGATGTAATGGTTACTGAACACGAAGAAATGCAAACTTTTGGAATCAAGGAATGGGCTCGCCCATCAGCATAACCAGCGGTAGCTGGTAATTTGCGAATCATGGCCGCAAGCGAATTGACACTCATAAGCCCACACTTTTAACTTTAATTATTATTAGCAGTATTACCCATTCCTTCACACCTACACAACCCCTAATACCTGAGACTTTAGACCACTCTGTACTGCCTTCATCAGGAACGCACCGCTACCGATAAGCCTTATTAAGAATGTCTTTTTCTGTTATCGACCGGTCTAGGATCAAGTTTTAGGCCCATTATTTCCACTTACCTTTTGAAAGCACACAAATCCGCATGATTTCGCATGACTCCCATGCACCCAAAACCCGCCTACAGCCCAGCACTAGCGGGCTTTGGCCCGTTTTGCAGGGTGCATGAAGAACTGCCCCACAAGCGAACACCGCAGGCGGGTGGGGGACAACGCGCCGTAGGGTGCGGCGGCCTGGGGGGCCTACCCCTTGGCAACCATCCCATATAGCCGCTGTGTGCCGCTGTAAGCCCCGCTAATGCTTTGAAACGAGAAAGCCCCGCACAGGGCGAGGCTTTGGCTTGAGGGGCGTGATTGAGCGCTAGGCGGCTGTATCGTCGCTATTCAGCTCATCAAGGCTCGGTACGAAGCCCATTTTCTCTTCCAGCTCTTTCAGCTCGCGCGTGAAACGAATGGCTGTGTAATAGCCGCCATCTTTATAGCAGCGCAAAGCGGTGCCTTGGTTTCGCTGAAGTGCCCTTGGGCGCCGTTCCGCCGCCATCCGCGGGAGCAGCGCGCAGCGGTGCCGGGGTTAGGCTGAAGTGCCCTTGGGGGTCGTTCCGCCGCCTAATGCCTTGACCTAACCATCGCAAGCACAGCCTCTCGGTTGATGGCAGGTATAGTTACGGCTAATGCATGAGTTACCGCATGCTTTTCCTTTGGAGCACGTGCGACAGCATCCGCCCTGAGCAAATAAAAGCTCTTCGGGTATCGTATCAAACACAAGGTCACACTCGGTCTCTTCACCGCTCACGATCAGTTCGGCTTGGGTTACCCATTCACCAGAAATGTCGGGCGTTTGTTCAGCGCTTGCCACACTGGCGAAACATAGCGCTAGCATCAACATCATTGCTTTGATAAGCACGGGCTTTCCCTTTAATTATTATTCGTCGCTGCAGTATGGAGGCGAAGAGCAAGATCTAATAGCTATTACGCATCAAAGCAGGCAAATACTTGCCCAACGCACATCATCACTAGATGTTAAGGAGAAAAAGTCAGGGGGAATAATTCGCTGATAGCCCGTTGGCGTACCTCGTAGTAGTCTAAAAAATCACATAACATAATGATTTTAAATAACTTAATTTAAGAAAAACAAAATATAACAATTCATATCTCAGCTTCATCATTTGCAGCCCGCTAACCTTCCTAACACGCCAACGCCCCGCACAAAAGCGGGGCGTTGGTCATACACGGGCAAATGATTAGGTAGCACTGTCGTCGAGATCGTATTGCGAGCAGCCCCCTTCAACTGAACTAAAGTACCATGGCAGCAACCCAGCCGAACACAATCAGCGGAATGTTGTAGTGCAGGAAGGTAGGCACCACGCTATCCCAGATATGGTCATGCTGCCCATCGGCGTTGAGGCCTGCGGTGGGGCCCAGGGTGGAGTCTGACGCGGGTGAGCCTGCGTCGCCCAGGGCGGCGGCCGTGCCTACTAACGCCACTGTCGCCATGGGTGAAAAGCCAAAGCTCAGTGCCAAAGGCACATAGAGCGACGCAATAATGGGAATGGTCGAAAACGAAGAGCCAATGCCCATGGTGATAAAGAGACCGACTAGCAGCATAATCAATGCGGCCAGCCCTTTGTTGTCACCGATAAGGTCGGCAGAACTTGCCACTAGCCCTTCCACCTCGCCACTGGCTTGCATCACACTGGCAAAGCCTGCCGCTGAAATCATGATAAAGCCGACCAGGGCCATCATGCGCATCCCCTCGGTAAAGATACCGTCCTGCTCATGCCAGCGGAAAACGCCGCTCATGGAGAGCAAGGCAAACCCAAAGATACCGCCAAGTACCATCGAGCCCGTCATCAGCTGCACAGTGACCGTACCTACCAGGGAAATAACCAACATGGCCTTTTGCCACCCGGCAAGAGAAAGTGCGGCTTCTTGAGGCGATTTGTCACCATGGGCCAGCTCACGGTCTTCGTAGTCACGCCCCTTGCGATAACTCCAAAACACCGCCACCGCTAACCCTAATGCCATTCCACCAATGGGAATCGCCATCGCCAGTGGCACCATTTGACGGGTCACTTCCAATCCCAGCGCCGCGCCACTTTCGTTGAGGTTCGCGAGCAGTATGTCATTCAGGAATATTGCCCCAAAACCTACGGGCAATAACATATACGGTGCCGTGATACCGAAGGTAATCACACAAGCCACCAGTCGCCGGTCAAGCTTCAGATGATTCATCAGCTTTAGCAGCGGCGGCACGAGCACTGGAATAAAAGCGATATGGACAGGAATCAAGTTCTGTGAGCTGACTGCCGCGGCTAACAGCGCCGCCAGCAGCGTATAGGTAACCGTGCGGCGGCTCCCCCCTGACTCGTCTAACTGGAAGCGTCCAATCGCCCGGCTGGCCAGCAGCTCGGTAATACCAGAACGGGATAAAGCGACGGCAAACGCCCCTAACACCGCATAAGAGAGCGCGATGGTGGCACCATTGCCCAGCCCCTCATTAAAAGCGTCAAGGATCTCTCCAATAGGCATACCCGCATATAACCCACCTACCAGCGTGGCGACGATAAGAGCAAACACAACCGAAACGCGAGCAAGACTCAAGCCGACCATCACTAGGATAGCCAGAACGATAGCATTCATGAAAAACCTGCTTTGTTGTTAGATGGTAATAACGCGTTCCCTATGGCCTAGCGCCACAGGGAAACATGAAACGCTCAGGAGCTTGTCGGACTTGACCGATCGTCGCGAGAAGGCCGGGATTCGCGGTAGATCAGCGTTAGTCCGACAGGCTGCTAGTGCTGGCTTGGCAACGTATGCGGATGCGCCAGCGGGCTTAAGGTGCGCTCACGTATTAGTTCGCTAGCGGCTTCGATATCGGGCGCGAAGAAGCGATCCTGCTTGTAGTGGCTGACCCGCGCACGTAGCAGTTGCCTGGCTTGCTCTAACGGCTGAGTAGTGGTCAAGCCCTGTCGCATGTCCAACCCTTGGCACGCCCCCAGCCATTCGATGGCTAAAATGCCGCACACGTTCTCCGCCATTTCCCACAACCGCTTACCGGCGGCAGGCGCCATTGAGACATGGTCTTCCTGGTTAGCCGAGGTTGGCAGGCTGTCGACACTATGCGGGTGCGCCAACGCTTTATTTTCACTCGCCAGCGCCGCGGCGGTAACCTGGGCGATCATAAACCCGGAATTGACCCCGCCGTTCTCGACCAGAAATGGCGGTAGCTGCGACATGTGCTTGTCCATCATCAAAGAGACACGACGCTCGGCAAGAGAGCCGATCTCGGCAATGGCTAACGCCAGGTTGTCAGCGGCCATGGCCACCGGTTCAGCGTGAAAATTACCGCCGGAGATAATGTCATCCTGCTCGGCAAATACCAGCGGGTTATCAGAGACCGCGTTGATTTCCGCTGCGAGCACCTCGGCCGCCTGACGGATCTGGGTTAACACAGCGCCCATCACCTGAGGCTGGCAGCGCAACGAGTAAGGATCCTGGACTTTATCGCAGTTGGCATGGGAGTCGCCGACGGCACTCTTCTCACCGAGGAGATGGCGGTAAGCGGCGGCCGCGTCAATCTGGCCGCGCTGACCACGCACCTCATGAATCCGGGCATCGAAGGGCGAACGCGACCCCAAGGTGGCTTCTACGGTTAGCGAACCACATACCGTCGCCGCTGCAAACAGGTCTTCGGCGTCGAATAGCCCCCGCAGGGCATAGGCAGTCGATACCTGCGTGCCATTCAGCAGCGCCAGGCCTTCTTTGGGCGCCAGCGTGATGGGCGCTAGGCCAGCTATTTCCAGTGCCTTTTCGGCGGAAACCCACTCCCCTTTGTAGCGAGCTTTGCCCTCGCCTAGCAGCACAACACTCATATGCGCCAGGGGCGCCAAATCACCGGAAGCTCCCACCGATCCTTTAAGCGGAATATGCGGATACACCTCGGCATTGATCAGTGCCAACAGGGCATCCAATACCTCACGGCGGATGCCGGAGAAGCCCCTCGCCAGGCTGTTGACCTTAAGCACCATAATCAAACGCACCAGGGCGTCGTCTATCGCCCTTCCCACGCCAGTGGCATGAGAGAGCACCAGGGAACTCTGTAACGATTCAAGATCTTCGTTGGCAATGCGGGTCTGGGCCAATAAGCCGAACCCCGTATTAATGCCATAAACCGTACGGTTTTCACTGACGACCCGGTTCACGCAATCGACGCTTCGCTGGATATCCGCATTGGCGCTTTCCGGTAACGTGACAGGCACATACGCTTCGTGGATCTGGCGGGCTTGGGCAAGGGTCATTTTGCCGGGCTGAATTTCTAGATGTTTCATGTGTTCGCCTTTAGAGACAGGAAGGTGGTCATCCCACCTTCTCAACTGTTGTATTTGTGCGGGCTTTACTGATTGAGCATCGGCAAATCAAGACCGTTTTCGCTGGCGCACTTTCTAGCAATGTCATAACCAGCATCGGCATGACGCATCACGCCGGTGCCCGGGTCGTTGCGCAGCACACGGCCTAAGCGGGCGTGGGCATCATCGCTGCCGTCACACACGATCACCACGCCAGAATGCTGGGAATAGCCCATGCCTACCCCACCGCCATGATGTAGTGACACCCATGTGGCGCCGCCTGCGGTGTTTAACAACGCGTTGAGTAACGGCCAGTCGGAAACGGCGTCAGAGCCATCCATCATCGCCTCGGTTTCGCGGTTGGGGCTGGCAACGGAACCCGAATCGAGATGGTCGCGACCAATAACGATCGGTGCTTTTAGTTCGCCGTTCTTCACCATTTCGTTGAAGGCCTGCCCCAAGCGGGCACGGTCTTTAAGCCCCACCCAGCAAATGCGTGCTGGCAGTCCCTGGAAGCTAATACGCTCGCGCGCCATGTCGAGCCAGTTGTGCAGGTGCGGGTCATCGGGAATGAGTTCTTTGACCTTCTGGTCGGTCTTATAAATGTCCTCAGGATCCCCGGAGAGCGCCACCCAGCGGAAGGGGCCTATGCCCTGGCAAAAGAGAGGACGAATATAGGCAGGCACAAAACCCGGAAAATCAAAGGCGTTAGCAACCCCTTCTTCCATTGCCATCTGCCGAATGTTATTGCCGTAATCAAAGGTGGGCACGCCCATCTTCTGGAAGTCGAGCATCGCTTGCACATGCACCGCCATCGATTGCTTGGCCGCCTTCACGGTGGCTTCAGGCTCAGACTTGCCCCGCGCTACGTACTCTTCCCATGTCCAGCCGGAAGGCAGGTAGCCATGCAACGGGTCGTGGGCGCTGGTCTGATCCGTGACCATATCCGGTTTGATGCCGCGCTTAATAAGTTCCGGCAGCACATCGGCGGCGTTACCACACAGGCCGATAGAAATCGCCTTACCTTCGGCGGTATAGCGCTCAATACGCGCCAGGGCGTCATCAAGGTTGTCAGCCTGTTCATCCAGGTAGCGGGTACGCAAGCGGAAGTCGAGGCTCGCTTGCCGACACTCAATATTCAGCGAACAGGCGCCGGCCAACGTAGCCGCCAACGGCTGAGCACCGCCCATACCGCCAAGCCCTGCGGTCAGAATCCAGCGCCCCTTAAGCTCACCGTCGTAGTGCTGGCGACCCGCCTCAACAAAGGTTTCGTAGGTGCCTTGCACAATGCCCTGGGAGCCGATGTAGATCCATGAACCCGCCGTCATCTGGCCGTACATCATCAAGCCTTTGCGATCCAGTTCGTTGAAGTGCTCCCAGTTAGCCCAGGCGGGTACCAAATTTGAGTTGGCGATCAATACCCGGGGGGCATCCTTATGGGTCTCAAAAACGCCGACGGGTTTGCCAGACTGGACTAGCAGCGTCTGGGTATCTTCCAAGCGCTGTAACGTTTCGACGATTTTGTCGTAGCACGCCCAGTCACGGGCAGCGCGGCCGATGCCGCCGTACACCACTAAATCCTCGGGGCTTTCGGCCACATCCGGATGAAGGTTGTTCATCAGCATGCGAAGCGGCGCTTCGGTCAGCCAGCTTTTACAGCTGAGCTGAGTACCGGTCGGCGCAAGGATCTTACGTGAAGCATCGTGACGTTTATCGTTGGTTGGCATGGCGTCATTCCTTGTGTTTCTGTTCGTTATTCGTTGGTCTAAAGGCGTGCCCTGTCATTCATTCAGGGTCAGCAAGTGGACGAGCCGAGCCGCTGCTCTGGCGGTGCGGCTGTCGATATCCAGGCTGGGGTTAAGTTCTGCCAAGTCCGCAAGGCGGAGCTTGCCGCTGTCACGCACGGCTTCAACCAGCGGTTCAATCAAGGCAAGCGAAACACCGCGTGCGGCGGGCGCACTCACGCCGGGGGCTTCGGCAGCGGGGAGTACATCCAGGTCAATGGTCAGATAAATGTGGTCGCACTTGGCGATGAAGCGCTGTACGTCTCTGACGATAGAATCCAGGCGTAGCGCATCAATCTCACGATCTTCCCGAACCAGTGTTCCGAGCGCAGCAGCGCGGGTAAATAAGGCGCGCGTATTCGCAGCGCGGCTTACCCCCAGGCAGGCGTAGCGAAACAACCAATCCCACCCTTGGCACTTATCGGCAATCTGGGCGAAGGGTGTGCCCGAGGAGCGAATATGCGCTGGATCGCGCAAATCAAAGTGCGCGTCCAGGTTTATGATGCCGATCCGCGGTGGCGCCGTTTTTGGCATAAAAGACTGCGCCAGACCCAGCCAGCTGGCATAGGCCACTTCATGCCCGCCGCCCAGCACAATGGGCAGGTGGCCAGCGGTTAATAATGACGTCAGACGGTCAGCAAGCGTCTGTTGCGCTGCCTCTAACCCATCATCAACACAGCGCACATTGCCGGCATCGTAAGCAGGCGCTGTGCGATGCCAAGCCAACGGCGCCAGCGCACGGCGTAACGCATTAGGGCCTTCAGCAGCGCCGGTGCGGCCCTGGTTACGCGCAACACCTGCATCACTTTCAAAACCCAGCAGTGCACACCCCGGTGCGGCGTTGTTGGTTAACGGCTCGATACGCTGGTGCCAGCGGTCACTATCGGGTTCAGGATCCGTGCGCCCCTGCCAGAGCGCCATATCAATAGACGTATCAGCGGCCATGGGTTAACTCCCCCTGATAGATACGTTGACGTAGGCGGCCTGGCTGCACCGCGTATGCCAGCTCAGCGGGAGTCTCAATATCCCAGACACACAGATCAGCCACCGCGCCTTCGTGAAGCTGCCCCTGCCCTTTCAATCCTAGTGCGGCAGCACCATTGGCGGTCATCCCCGCCAACGCTTCCTGGGGCGTCATGCGAAACAGCGTACAAGCCAGGTTGAGCATTAACGTGGGCATAAATATCGGCGAGCTGCCTGGATTGGCGTCGGTGGCCACAGCCATCGGCACGGCCGCTTCGCGCAGCCCCGCAATGGGCGGCTGCTGCGTTTCACGCAGGGTGTGGAAAGCACCGGGGAGAATGACGGCCACGCTGCCTGCTTCGCGCATGGCAGCAATACCGACGTCATCGAGATACTCAATGTGGTCAGCGGACAATGCGCCGTGGCGGGCTGCCATCGCGGTGCCCCCCAAGTTTGAGAGCTGCTCGGCATGCGCTTTGATGGGTAAACCATGAGCTTGGGCGGCTTTGAAAACCCGCTCACATTGCGCTACTGAAAAGGCGATTTTCTCACAAAAGACATCGACGGCATCGGCCAGCCCCTCCGCCGCTGCGGCAGGAATCATTTCATTGCAGACCAGATCGATATAGCCGTCGCTATCGTTCTCATACTCCGGCGGCAAGGCATGGGCACCTAATAGTGTCGTCAAGACGCGCACAGGCATCTCTTCGCCTAGACGCCGAGCAACTCGCAGCATTTTCAGTTCATTAGCCACGTCCAAGCCATAGCCCGACTTGATCTCGACCGTCGTGACGCCTTCTTCAACCAGCGCTTTAAGACGTGGCAAGGCGGCATTAAAGAGCGTTTGTTCACTCGCTTCCCGGGTCGCATAAACGGTACTTAGAATGCCCCCGCCACGGCGGGCAATCTCTTCATAACTGGCGCCCTCCAAACGCGCCTCGAATTCGTCAGCACGCGCGCCGCCAAACACCAAGTGCGTATGGCAATCCACCAGGCCGGGCGTCATGACGCCGCCCCGCCCCATATCATGGCAGCCATCCGCCTGTGATTCCTCGAAGCCATTCATGGGCGTCATGGTGATAACACGCTCACCTTGAGTAATGACGGCCATGGGCTCCGGCAACGTTTTCAGACCATCGAAGACACTGATATCGCGCCAAAGGTAGCGACGTTTGTTATTAGCCATGGAAGTCTCCTTGGAGCAAACATAATGTATATACAATTAAGCCCACCCTCTAATCCTTCGTCAAGCAGTGAAACAACAAAACAAGCACCCATAAAAATCTAACAAAAACTCAAAAAATAAAATAAAACATTTATTTAACAATTGGTTAATTGAATAAAAAGAAGCGAGCAAGAAGTACATGGCGACTACCAGATTAGACTAATGTCTATTTTTAAAGCGCTATACGTAAATGCCACATAGAGGTAGCTTATTGTATATACATAACAAGAAACCAAGATCATAGCGATGACAACCAAACAACTAGAGGCGCCCCATGCACCCCATAGACCCACCCACTAAGCAGCGAACCAACGCTGCCACCATCTTTAAACTGTTTGTGCCTAGCGCTCTGGGCATCCTGATCTTCTTTGTTCCCATCGAGCTAGGAGGACGCAGCACTATCCTGCTTGACCATATGGTCACCGGACTGCGCTCTTTGATGGGGGAATACAGCGGCATTTATGCGTTAGTGATGATCGTGGCGGGCGCCGCCTACCCACTGCTCAAAGGCTATTGGCGGCGAACAGTGACCGAAAGCATTTTCAGCGTGCTGAAAATCATTGGCGTCGTTGTTGCCGTAATGGCGTTAACGGGTTGGGGGCCTGCGTTTCTGCACGAACCGGACATGCTGCCCTTCTTGTTCGAGAAACTGGTGATTCCGGTGGGTTTGATCGTACCAATCGGCGCGATTTTCCTGGCACTGTTGATCAGCTATGGGTTGCTGGAATTGATTGGCGTACTGGTTCAGCCGGTCATGCGGCCCATTTGGCGAACCCCTGGGCGCTCGGCAATTGATGCCGTTGCTTCTTTTGTAGGCAGTTACTCGATCGGGCTATTGATTACCAATCGGGTTTATCAAGCGGGACAGTATTCAGCCCGAGAAGCCGCCATCATTGCCACTGGTTTTTCCACGGTGTCGGCAACGTTCATGATCATCGTGGCCCGTACGCTAGATCTGATGGGTATTTGGAATTGGTACTTCTGGCTCACCCTGTTGATTACGTTCATCGTCACGGCGATCACGGTGCGGCTGCCGCCTCTGGCAAGCATGGATGACCATAAGAGTGACGGCGAACCGGAGCCAATACCGGGGAAACGCTTGAGCACGGCCTGGCAAGCAGGCACGGAGATTGCTGCCAAAGCGCCCAGCCTTCACCGCAGCGTAGCGATCAACTTTAAAGAAGGCTTGATAATGGCCATCAGCATCCTGCCGTCGATCATGTCGGTAGGCCTGCTCGGGCTTCTCATCGCCAAATACACGCCCTTATTTGAATGGTTGGGATGGTTGTTTTACCCCTTTGTCGCCATCTGGGGGCTAGATGACGCTGCGGCGCTAGCGCAGGCATCTGCTTCTGGACTGGCGGAAATGTTCTTACCGGCTCTACTGATGGCCGAGGCCGAATTCGTCGCCCGCTTTGCGGCTGGCGTGGTGTCAGTCTCCGCCGTGCTGTTCTTTTCGGCTTCCATCCCCTGCATTCTTTCTACCAGCATTCCGCTTTCGGTAGGCCGCATGTTGATCGTTTGGTTCATTCGCGTTGCCTTGAGCTTGCTACTCGCGATACCCGCGGGCTACTTGGTGCAGTCACTGATCAGTTGAATCCCAGTCCAGTTAAATATCCGCATTAACGACAATGCCACGAGGTCGAACAAACCGGCCTCGCTTGGCGCTTGCTTTGCTTCTGTTTAAGCGCTTTTTCTTTGCAGGGAGGAGCGTAATTTATAGCGGTCGCCAGGGTGGATCAGGCGCGCATAGCTAATCAAATGCTCTTCAGACCAGGTACGCCGCACCATGCTCAAACAAGGCGTCTGGGTATCGATACTTAGCCATTTTGCGGTTTGCTCATCCACTAGCACCGCCTCAACGATATGTTCCATATCCGTCATGGGACAGGCGGCGACCAGCACCTCGTTAGGCGTATGGCGCGAAAAGTCGGTATCAAGATAATCTGGCACCCAGCGCGGGTTAACGTAGCGGTTCTCAAGCTGAATCGGAATGTCATTCTCATAGTGCACCAAGAGAGTATGAAAAACCCGACTCCCAAGCCTCACGCCTAACCGCAGCGCCACTTCATCGTCTGCTTCAATCGCCTCTTGGCTGATCACTTTATTGCGGTACCGATGCCCTCGAGAAAGGACTTCTTCGGCAATGTTGTATACCTCCACCAAAGAGGACTCAACCTTACGGTCGGTAACGAAGGTGCCGACCCCAGGTTGACGTACCAGGTACCCTTGCTGCACTAAATCTCTAATGGCTTTATTGGCCGTCATCCGGCTTACGCCAAAGTCTTTCGCCAGCCGCTCTTCCGTAGGTATCTGATGATTCAGCTGCCAATCACCGCACTGAATCTTATCCAACAGATGTTGACGGATCTGCTGGTAGAGAGGAGGACTAGTCATGAAACTCCTTTGTAATTAAGACCGTTTGTCTATACAGACATCTTACTAGCCTTGGATTCTAGATTCATAGAATAAATGCCGCACCTTGTGTCACACAGCAACACCAATGGCCTGATTAGGCACTGTTTTCCTAAAGGTACTGACTTCCGAAAAGTGACCGATGCCGAGCTACGGAGTGTCATCAATAAGCTAAACGATAGACCAATAAAGCAGCTGGGACACCGGGTCCAGGTGTTTTTAGGTGAACACTCAGGAGCACTAGAAACCGCAGGTGCTGCACTTATTTAGTTGAATTCATGCTTTACTCCCAAAACGGGAGCACCTACAATCTCCCAAAAAGGGAGAAAATATGAGAGTCATAGCAAAGCGCACACTGAAAGAGTTTTGGGAGCAGGGCTATGACGACGCCAAGACCCCTTTAACCGAGTGGTACAACATGGTGCTCCGAGCATCCTGGGAAACCCCGCAACAGCTGAAGGCCGACATTGGAACCGCCAGCATCCTTAAAGGCGGGCGTGTTGTTTTCAATATCGGTGGCAACAAGTATCGAGTCATACTCTCCATTCGGTATGAGCAGCAAATTGCTTGGGTTCGTTTCGTTGGCACCCACGCCCAGTACGATAAAGTCAATGCGGAGACAATATGATGAACATTCAGCCTATACATAATGATGCCGATCTTGACCGGGCGTTTGCTCGCCTTGAAGAGCTTTGGGCTGCTGAACCAGGCACTCCTGAAGCGGACGAGATCGAAGTGCTCTCAATCCTCATAGAGAAATACGAGGATAAACACTTTCCTATCGGGCAGTCGGATCCTATTGAGGCGATCAAATTCCGCATGGAACAGCAGGGGCTGACGCCGCGTGATCTTGAAGCATACATCGGCTCTAGCGGCCGAGTTTCAGAGGTGCTGAACCGTAAGCGCAAACTCAGCCTTCGCATGATCAAAAGCCTTCATGAGGGGCTTCGAATCCCTTATGAGAGTTTGATGAGTCAAACCGCTTAGTTGTCGGTTTTTGGTGTACCTAGGAGCGGCTAGGGGGGGGTGATATGGCGTCCCTGGCAGGAGTCGAACCTGCGACCTGCCGCTTAGGAGGCGGCTGCTCTATCCTACTGAGCTACAGGGACTAACGTCGTCTAAAACTAGCGGGCGCGTAGTATAACGCGTCGACATAGGCAGGGCCAACCGAGTTGGGCTATTTAGCAGAGCTATTCGGCTCTATATCCAACCTAGTAAACGCAGAGCAAAAACCCCCAGCGTAACGGTAATACTCGCCATCAACGTGGTAATGGCGATGATATTGGCAGCTAGGGCCACATTGCCGCCTATCGCTTTCACCATCACAAAGCTGGCGGCGGCGGTGGGGCTGGCGAAGAATAGGAACAGCAAGCCCAACTGCTCGCCTGAAAAGCCCACCATCCATGCCGCCAAAGTGGAGAGTATCGGTAGCGTGACCATCTTCATCAAGCTGGCGCCTAGCGCCACTTGGCTGCTGTCACGCATGCTCGAAACGGAGAGCGTCGCGCCAATACAAATCAGCGCCAGCGGCAGTGTTAACGAGGCAAAATAGTCCCCCGAGGTCACCACCCAACTGGGCAGTGGAATCGAAAGCGCGGTAAAGGGTAACGCCGCAAATACGGAAATAATTAGCGGGTTCTTCGCTACATGCTTGAGCAGGCTACGCCAATCGGTGGACTGTCCAGGCTGGTAGAATGCCAGTACGACAACCGAGAACGCGTTATACATCACAATCACCACGCCCAGCAGAAGACTACCCGCTGACAGGCCATAGTTACCGTACATGCCCGCCGCTAATGCCAAGCCCACTACCCCGCAGTTACCACGAAACGCGCCCTGGACGTAAATTCCGCGATCCTGATGGGCAACACGGAAATGCGCCCATGCCCAACTGAGCAGGAACTGGCCGAGCGTGGCCGCGGCAAAAAACACCATCAGCGAAACGTCTAACGCAACGCTTAAGTCGGCTTTTATCAAACTGAGGAAAATCAAGGTGGGGAGCGTTGCTCTAAATACCAACGCTGAAGCGGTCGAGACAAAGGCGCTATCGATCCATTTCAAGCGTTTAAGACCCAGGCCAACAAATACCATTGCGAAGACAGGCAGCGTCACATCAAGCGTGCGGGCAAACAGTTCTAGTAGGTTCACAACAGTATCTCGGTCAGCCTTGATTTAAAAAACTGGCTTCAACAACAAATTTAGCACCTGCTTATACTGTACTGCCGGACAGCGTTTGTCGACTGGCAAGCGCATCCTTGATGTGTGGAACACAACACGGATTTAACTGACGTTATTTAGACTGATCAAAGAGCTCCATTACATCATCATGGGGCATATTAATCACAACCCCATCACGCCCGTGCTCTTTGGCTTTGTAACTACCGGCATCGGCGCGTGCCAGGACATCATCCACACTGCTATCGCTATCATCAAAAGTAGTCACGCCGATACTTAAGGTGACCATGAACTCTTTACCTTCATGGGTAACGGAGATTTCACTCACCGATTGGCGCAATGACTCTGCGATTCTTCTTGCCTGAGACAGGGTGCAGCTGGGGAGCAGCACGCCAAACTCATCGCCACCTTGGCGCGCCACATGGTCACTACGGCGAACTTCCCAGGCAACCACCTGTGCAATACGGCGCAGCATTTCGTCGCCTAGCGCATGGCCACCTTCATCATTGATGGGTTTAAAGTGATCCAAATCGAACAGCAGAAGGGCTGACGGCGTGCTGGTTTTTTGGAAATCAGCGAAGGCTTCTTCTAAGCGGCGCTCAAAGCCTCGGCGATTCAACAACCCGGTTAACGGGTCGTGCTCCGCCTCCCAACGCTGAATAGCTTCCTGCTCGCGGCGCTCGGTAATATCTTTGACAACCCCGACTAACCCCAAGGTCTGGCCATCTTGAGAAAGCGTAACCACGCGGGCATGAATATCCAGCCACAGCAGCTCTTTGTCGCTACGCAAAAAACGCAGCTGACGGACAAAATCGCTGCCGGTACGAAGGCTATGTACCCACATATCTTGAGCCCCGTCGAGATCATCCATGTGGATCTGCTTAATCCAATAATCCATGGGGGAGTCAGCGGAAACACCCAACATCTCCAATAGTGCGGGGTTCATATAAGTGATGTCGCCCTTAATGTTGGCGACAAACATACCCTGAGGCGCCGCATTGAGCACCGAGTCAAGGAACGCCTCGCGCTCTTGAAGATTGCCTAGCAGCAACTGCCGCTCATCTTCCACACGGTTAAAGGTACTCGCCACCTGCTGTAGCTCTTGCATATTGGTCGCCAGGCTCACGCTCTCACGGTGCCCTAAGCCCACCTCACCAATCTGCTTCTCCAAATACCTCAACGGTGAAAGTACTCGGCCCAGCATCCACCACAGTAGAGGGAACATAAGTAAAACCAGCACAACCCATGTCCACCATAACTGCCTAATAAAGTCTGCTAAAGGAAGTTGCGCTTGAGATATGGGCAAGTAAAGACCGACAATCCAACCGGCAGGCCATACTTGGGAATAGGACTGAAGCGCCATTTCCCCAGATAACAGCTCCCCCACGCCATCCCCTTCCCAACCATCTAGCGCCAAGTCCAACAAAGGGTTAAATGACCGGCTGGGTACAGAATCATTAATCAATGAAGTATTAGGATGGTATAAGACCTTGCCTGAAGAGGTAGCAACACCCGCATAGCCTTTTTCGCCCAAGCGTACTTTGGCTAAACGGCTAAATATCCCCCCTGAATCCAAGCTAAGAATCCCCCCAACAAAGCCATCAAAATCACCTTGTTCGGTGAAACGTGGCACCCCCACTAGCACCAATGGCATACCGCTCGCCCGCCCTACGAAGGGCTCACTTACGTAAGGCCGGCGGATACCGCGCAACATACGAAAATACTCAAGCTCGCTGGTTTCAAGCCCTACCCGGCCAACAATAGCGGGCCAATCGGCAATAATCTTCCCATCGCGATTGGCGACCACAATTCCCTCAAACCATGCCAGCAGGCTATCGTTCTGCCGCAATTGATAGCTGATCCAACTCGCATCTTCAGTGGCGCCGATCATTTCTCTTAGACGCTCTAACGCCTGAAAGCGCATATCAATTTGTTGGGTAACCTCATCGGCGAGCAGAGTGGCTTCATAGCGCAGGTGTGACATATTAGTGTCATGCACCATGGTTTTACCAACTTGCCACGCCATACCCAGCACCAAAGCAATCAGCAACAGCAAGGTAAAGGAAAGCCCCAGCAAGAGCCGGCCCTTTAATGAACTAAAAGAAAATAGATTTTTTAGCAGATAGGCAAAGCGCACCGACCATCCTTTTTATGCATACTTTACTTAGCTCCAGAATCTGCTGGGTAGAATCAATGACACAGAGAACGTACAAACCTACCAAAAAAGCAGCAATCATGCGCGTTGAATGAATCTAACTTAAGTCTTTTATCATGTAAATGATAGTGAGTACTCATTATCTTACCTCACTGCAACCTTCTTTATGGCAAAACTAATAGCAGGTTAAAAAAACATATCCAGGTATTCGCAGGCTAGCTGTCCTGGCAAAATAATGTTCAGGAGAAGGGGCCGAAGCGTCTCTGCGCTCCACATGAAGGTTAGACATGACGATCCCAATTTGCTCTACAGCGTGGTCATTCTCGCTCAACGCACTGGGGACATAATCTTGTGGAGCTTTTCTAGATACAAAGATGGTGGAATGGATATTTAAAATCACCAGGAAGACACAGCAATGCCCAACGGGTGCATTATCCAGTGAAAGGGGGAAATCATTTCGCACCGCCGGCACCTTGGCAATCTAGACACCCTAGGCAAGTCGTAGGCCCCCAACACTAATAACGATACGCTACAATGAGCCTTCATAGCCCAATTTTTTTGCATGGAGGCAGGGGTGACATCCTATCGACGCACACATGTTCCTGGCGACTGCTACTTTTTTACCGTCGTTACCTACGCACGACAACCCCTTCTGGCAGATCGTCTCAATATCGAATCCCTCGGGCGTGCTTTCCGCAGAGTTAAAGAAGAACGCCCCTTCGTAATGGATGCATTCGTACTGCTCCCCGATCACCTCCACTGCCTATGGAGACTGCCTGAAGGCGACGCGGACTACTCTTCACGATGGCGGGATATTAAAAAATACGCCTCACAGGAATTCTTCTTCCCACCCGGCACCCATAATGCATGGCAACGAGGCTTCTGGGAACACGCCATCCGTGATGAAAAAGACTGGCAAAGCCATATGGATTACATCCATTACAACCCCGTAAAACACGGCTGGACTAGAGCACCCCAGGACTGGGAGTGGTCAAGCTTTCAACAATGCGTTCAAAAAGGCTGGTACGCCCCCGACTGGGGCACCCAAAAAGCCCCCTACATTGCCGCAATGGATTGGGAGTAAAGGAGTAAACCCTGGCACCGCTGCGCGATGCTTCCGCGGTGCACTGGGCCTTATGTCGGGCTTCATCTGTATTTAGCTTTGCACCTGAACTCCATACACCAATCTTGGCAATAACAGCGGCGTCCAGCGTCGCTCTAAAATTCAGGCCAGTACACCAGCCAACAATACCTTGGCGTTCTCAATCAATTCATCCAAGTGCTGTGCGCCTTTAAAGCTTTCGGCATACACCTTGTAAAGCGATTCAGTGCCACTTGGTCGAGCGGCAAACCAGCCGTTTTTGGTAGTGACTTTGATACCACCAATAGCAGCGCCATTGCCCGGCGCGCCTACCAATACAGCGGTGATAGCGTCACCTGCAAGGGTTTTCTCAGTCACGCTCTCAGCGCTCAGCTTTTTAAACGCTGCTTTCTCTTCGGGTGAACAGGCGGTATCAACGCGCTTGTAAAAAGGCTCACCAAAGCGCTCGGTAAGCGTACGGTAATACTCGCTAGGCGTTTTGCCGGTGACCGCCATAATTTCCGCTGCCAACAAACAAAGCACTATACCGTCTTTATCCGTGGACCATGCCTTGCCGTCACGGGTTAGCAAACTTGCACCAGCGCTCTCTTCGCCGCCAAAGGCGAGCCAGCCCACGTGCAGGCCTTCTACAAACCACTTAAAGCCCACCGGCACTTCATACAGCTCGCGCTGATGGGAAGCCACCACTCGATCGATCATTGAGGATGATACTAGCGTCTTGCCTATTTTTAGCGACGCGGCCCACTCAGGGCGATGTGTAATCAGATAATCGATACACACAGCCAAAAAGTGGTTCGGATTCATCAGGCCACTGGCATCCACTATTCCGTGACGGTCAGCATCCGGGTCGTTGCCAAAGGCGATATCGAAGCGGTCTTTAATCTTGAGCAAGTTAGCCATTGCCGCCGGGCTTGAGCAATCCATGCGGATCTTACCGTCGTGATCCGGTGGCATAAACGCAAACGCCGGATCAACCGTGGTATTTACGACATCAAGATTCAGATTGTAGTGCGCCGCTATCGCCTGCCATACCGGCAGTGCGGTGCCGCCCATAGGATCGGCGCCTAACGCCAAGTCTGCACCTTGGATGGCGGCAATATCCACCACGCTACCTAGCTTTGCGACGTAATGCGCCGTGAAGTCGTACTCCTGCGCGTGAGCAATCGCCTCCTCAACCGGCACGGTGAGCACATCTTCCAACTGACGCAGCAGATAAGCATTTGCACGCAGCTCAATCCAGCCGGTGGCGTCAGTATCCGCAGGGCCACCGTGGTGCGGGTTGTACTTAATGCCGCCATCTTCTGGCGGGTTGTGCGAAGGCGTGATGATTAAGCCATCCGCGAGCGCCACATCTGGCGCCGCCTGATCGTGGGGATGATTGTGGTGCAGAATCGCCTGGCTGATCAGCGGCGTCGCGGTGTAGCCGTGATCTTTCTCGACAAATACCGGTACCTTATTGGCAGCCAACACCTGCAGCGCGCACTCCCAGGCAGGGCGCGAAAGCGCATGGGTATCAAAACCTAAAAACAGGGGCCCCTGGTAGCCCGCCTCACACCGGTAGTCGACCACTGCCTGGGTGATGGCATAAATATGCGAAGCATTAAACGTACGCTCAATGGAACGGCCACGATGGCCAGAGGTACCAAACGACACCCGCTCCTGAGGGACGTTAGCACTCGGCTGCTGTTCGTAAAATGCTTTTAAGACGGCTTCCATTTTCTGAATTCCTTTTACGTAAACAAACAACCTCATCGGTTTTATGAAAAATGCCAACGCGAATAGTTATCTATAATTTATTAACCTACCGGCATCGTTCACTAGATGTTGAAGAGCATTGATAACACAAAAAGCCAACCATTGGAAAATGGTTGGCTTTTCATAAACGCGTAAGCTTTTGATAAATAATATTATCAGAAGTGGTACCGCGCCCCGGTTATCCAAAACATGTCCTGCATACCGCCACTACTCCGCACACTTGGTGAATCACTATCAGCCAATTCGATGAACACATCGAATGCACTGGAAAACTTGTAATAACCACCCGCAGCCCAGGCGTTGCTCTCTTCACCTTCGTCACGGTCTACGTTGTAGTAATCTGCAGTAAACGCCCAGGGCCCTGTGGAATAAGTACCACCTAAACCGACCGTTTCGAACCCCTTTCCGTAAGTGTCGCTGTTGTCTTGGGTTTCGATACCCAATCTCAGGGATAGCTGGTCAGATAGCGCGTATGTGCCAATAAGGCCATACAGCACTTCATCATTTCCGCTACCGCCACCACGAACTGCGTTTTCCACCGCACCAAACCCAATTTTGAACGGGCCTTGCTGATAGCGAATACCACCTTGGGCCGCGACATCAGAGCCATCACCACTTTGCTCAGCAGGCGTTAATCCACGCTCGCTGTAGTGCTTAACTTGTAGGAAAGAAGTAAAACCGTTCAGTTCTGGCGTGTAGTAAGCAATCGAATCGCCCCAAGACTGTAAACCCGATGATTTAAATAGCAATCCGCGGTCTTGATAAACGTCAAACGGCAGCGAGACAAACTGGGCATACATGCTATTAAAATTACCCGCCAGTAAGGTTCCGTACTGCTTACTTGATAAGCCGATATAGCTTTGTCGAATTTCGTTGAAGCCCTGAGCCGTGTTGCGCTCATCGCCTGTAAACCGCCACTCCAAATGACCTAACGCCGTTAGATCTGAAGTGACTGCATGGCTCATTCGAAACCCTAGGCGGGAGTATACATCTACGAATTCCGGGCCATCATCGACCTTATTGCCAGCGCTATCAAACTCAGGGCCACCGCCCGCAATACCCATGGCAATACGGCCGTAAATATCCAGCTTCGTACCATCCTGGTCATAAAGCGCTGCGGCTTGAACCGAGGAGATACTCAACAAGCTAGCTACCGCTACCGCCAACTGCTTCTTATGCATTAGAAATAATCCCTTGATACGCTAATTTTATTGACTGCTCTAGCTACTCAACTATGCAGCCGAATAATGTTATACAATATCAAGCAATTATTAAAGGAAAAACGTTCTTATTTGCATTAGCACATAAAAAGTCAAACTCTGACCCAAAAAAACCGGCCTCTTAGAGGCCGGTTCTTTTTGGTTCTGCTAGGCAGTTACCCTTTAAGCGTGGTGTTTAAACCAAGCTTAGAAGTGGTAACGAGCGCCTGTCAGCCAATATACTTCGTCAGTCAGGTCACCAAGAGTGGTGTCACGATTAACGGTCGGCGCATCGCCATCAGCAAGTTCTAGGAACACATCGAAGTTGCTGGAAACTTTGTAGTAAGAACCAGCTGCCCAGGCATTGCTGTCATCGTTATTGTCGCGGTCGATGTTGTAGTAATCAACAGCGAAAGCCCAAGGACCAGTGGTGAATGTACCACCTAGACCAGCTGTATCGAAACCGCCGCCAAGAACATCATTATCGTCACGGGTTTCATAACCCAGTCGCGCAGAGAACTGGTCGGTAAAGTCGTAAGAGCCGATCAGGCCGTAACGTACTTCGTCGTTACCATTGCCTTCTTCGATATCGTCAATAAAGCCTAGACCGACTGTAACCGGGCCTTGAGCGTAACGAACACCACCTTGAGCAGCCACTTCAGAGCCGTCATTAGGCTCAAATTCGCCACGTGAGCTGTAGTGTTTGCCCTGCAAGAAGACAGTGAAGCCACTCAGGTCAGGCGTGTAGTAACCGATAGAGTCGCCACGTGACTGAGTTGGGTGACCAGCAAATTCGAAGCCGCGGTCGATGTAAACATCGAAGGGCAGAGAAACGAACTGGTTGTAGAAAGCGTCAAAGTTACCCGCCTGGAAAGTACCGAACTGATCGCTTTGCAGACCGATATAGCTCTGACGAACTTCTTTAAAGCCGGTGTTGCCGTTGCCGCTAGGGCCGGTACGCTCGTCACCGTCGAAACGCCACTCAACACGACCAAAGGCAGTCAGGTCGCTAGAAATTGCATGGCTCATGCGCAGACCAAGACGTGAGTAAACGTCTACGAACTCTGCGCCGTTATCGATTTCTTGTGTGCCGCTGAACTCAGGGCCACCACCACGGATACCCATGGCAATACGGCCATAGACATCCAGCTTAGTACCGTCTTGGTCATAAACAGTTGCAGCTTGAACGCTTGAAGTAGCGCCTAAAGCAGCAATTGCACTAACGATAGCAGTCGCTAAAAGTGTTTTTTTCATGATGTAAGTTCCTTAACTCGTATACTGTTTCGATCGTTGCTGCTCAGCTCTTGATGAGCTGGCAGTTGGCTTTTGCGGGCCATGCTCTTTTGCCATCCGCCGGTTTTTCCCGGTGGTATGCGGCATGTCCTCAACTAAGCCTTGTTATAGTCCAATGCTCGCAGGACAAACTCTATACCGGGACTCCAGGGAACGCAATAGAAAAAAACAGTGTTTTCTTACTATTTGTGCTTTTTTATGGAACCCCTGCCTGCAGACCTGGTCTCAGCGGCCTTTGAACTTCTGCTGTAAGCCTAACAATTTATCTTCCATGCTAAGCTGCTTACGCGGCTCATCTTTTTCCACTTCAGGCGGTTTAGAAGCTTCTATACGAGGTTTGTTATCGGCAGGCGAGGGCTTAGGTTGCGCTCTTTTTGGCTGCCCAGCCGCTTCCTTATCAGCGCGCTTTTGTTTCTTATCACCGCGTTTTTCCGCCGCATGGAGCGCCGCTTCTTTATCGACCTTGCCAGCGGGCTGGCCATCCAAATCGACCCGCTCTACGCCCTCTCGCACTGCTTTTATGTAGCGGGGAAGGTTTACGTAGTTGGCTAAGGCGCGACGAATCAGCTTATTGGGCCACTCTTCCCGCTCGGCAAGCTCTTGGTGAATACCCACTTTTAGCGGTTTGGTGTGGCCCTTAAAAAATGCGTTGGGGTACCGTTCGTACCACTGATTAAGCAAAGCGTGCGGTGAAGGCGTCTTGGCCGTTTCAGCGGTAGTGGATGATTCGGCTTTTTCTTCTAAAGCTGTTTCAACAGGGACAGTTTCGACGGGAGCATTTTCATTATGTGCTTGCTCTTCAGGAACCTCTTCGTCGAGGATTGCTGTATGGAGAACTGCTTCGCTATGGGTTTCAGTTTCTACTGCCGTCGTAGATTCCGGGCTTGGCACGCTTTGCGCATGGGCATCTTTCTGCGCCAATTGCTGCTTTAGCCGCTGGTTTTCTTCACGCAGGGCTTGTAGCTCAGCTTGTGTGCGTTCAAGACGCGTTTCTAAATCGTCTAACATATTTATTAAGCTGGCGGCCATAGCCTTCTCCTCTGCCCTTTTCAGTCGGCGATGCGCTCGTAAACGACGAAATCATAGTTTGGCTGCCCTTCTGCTGGCTGCCCCGCTACGCGCTGTACTTCTTGCCACTCATTGGGGTCGAAGTCAGGAAACGTTGCGTCGCCTTCTACGTTTATATCCACTTCCGTTATGTACAGCCGCTGGGCAAAGGGCAACGCCTGACGGTAAATTTCCCCGCCTCCCATAACCATGATCTCTTCTGCCGCTTCTATAGTGGCGTGCTGGTCGGCTAGCTCTAGCGCTGCGGGCAGGTCATGACACACGCGTACACCTTCGTGGGAAAACTCAGCATTGCGGGTGACAACCACATTAAGCCGGTTCGGCAGCGGCTTGCCAATGGAAGCGTAGGTTTTACGTCCCATCACCAGCGGTTTTGCCTGAGTAATGCGTTTGAAAAACTTTAAATCTTCGGGCAGGTACCAGGGTAACTTGCCATCTACGCCGATCACTCGATTTTTAGCCATGGCAACGATCATTGCCACCGGCACCAGGGAATCGAAAGCGCCGTTTTGGTTGCTCGTATCGTTTTGTTGGCTCATACCGCTACCTCGGCTTTTATGTGCGGGTGCGCCTCGTAAGCATCAATGTGAATATCTTCAAAACGGAATGCGAACAGGTCGTCTACTTCAGGGTTAAGCACCAACTTAGGCGCTGCATTAGGCGTGCGCGTTAACTGCTCTTTGGCTTGTTCAAGGTGGTTACTGTACAGGTGCGCGTCGCCCAGGGTGTGGATAAATTCACCCGGTTGCAGACCGGTCACTTGGGCGACCATGGCCAGCAGTAAGGCGTAGCTTGCAATATTGAACGGCACACCGAGGAAAATATCGGCGCTGCGTTGGTAAAGCTGGCACGACAGTTTTCCATTGGCGACATAAAACTGAAACAGGCAGTGGCAAGGCGGGAGCTGCATTTCATCGACCTGAGCCGGGTTCCAGGCAGAGACAATTAGGCGGCGCGACTGTGGTGTAGTGCGAATTTGACCGAGCACCTTGGCAATTTGGTCAACGCTGCCGCCTTTGGGGTCGGGCCAGCTGCGCCATTGGTAGCCGTAAACGGGACCTAGATCGCCGTTTTCATCCGCCCACTCGTCCCAGATCCGCACCCCGTTCTCTTTTAGGTAGGCAATGTTGGTGTCGCCTTTCAGGAACCATAGAAGTTCGTGAATAATAGAGCGCAGGTGGAGCTTTTTGGTCGTTAGTAGCGGAAAGCCGCGCGATAAATCGAAGCGCATTTGGTGACCAAACACGGAGCGAGTGCCGACACCTGTACGGTCGTGGCGGTCAACACCATGCTCCAGAACGGTTTGCATCAAGTCTAAATAGGGTTGTTCAAGCGCGGGCGTTGTAGCAGTCACTGAATTTCCAAATTAACAGGCGATGTAGCGGTTTATTCTAGGCCCCCATAGCTGCCCGGTCTAGCGGTGCCGGCTTGTTAGCGCTATTAGACCACTTCCGGCACCACGGTACTTTAGCTTGCGTCCTTTATGTTGACTGGCTGAGAGCGCGACCAGGCGATGATGACGAGGCCAAGCGCGATCATGGGGAGCGAGAGCAGCATGCCCATAGTAACCCAGCCGAAGGCGATAAAGCCGATGTGGGCGTCGGGCAGGCGGACAAACTCGACCAGAAAGCGGAACACGCCGTAGCAGACTAAAAACAGCCCGGATAAAAAGCCTCGAGCAGTCGGTTTGGCAGAGACCCACCACAGAATGGCGAACAGCACGAGACCTTCTAGCAAAGCCTCATAGAGCGCTGATGGGTGGCGTGGTTCAGGCCCCATGCCAGGGAACGGCATGCCCCAGGGCAGTGATGTCACGCGGCCCGGCAGCTCATGGTTAATAAAGTTACCGATACGCCCGGCGCCCAAACCGATTGGCACCAGAGGAGCGATAAAATCGGTGAGCGTTAAGAATGCCAGCTGTTTACGCCGGGCGAATATCCAGGCGGCGAGCAATACGCCGAGGAGGCCGCCGTGAAAACTCATACCACCATCCCATACGCGGAAAATCCACAGCGGGTCGGCTGTCCACTGCCCTAGTCCGTAGAACAGCGCGTACCCTAAGCGCCCACCAGCAACGACACCGATCGCACAGTAGAAAAGCAAATCACCGATATCGTCATTATTGAGACCGATACGTGATGCGCGCCGACAGCCGAGCCACCAGGCGGCGACAAAACCCACTACGTACATCAGGCCATACCAATGGACTTGCAGCGGCCCCAAAGAGATAGCCACTGGGTCAATCGTCGGGTAATTAATCATTTACACTCTCTAATCTGACCAAAGGAAGTATTTATAGCACTCACTCAACAAGCCAAACATTCACCGGCTAGGAGAGCAGGAAGCGAACCCCTACCACTGCCAACAGTAACGCGAAGGAGAGTCGTAGCGCATGGGCAGGCAAAACGTGGGCAAGTTTAACGCCTAAGCGGGCAAATGGAACGCTGGTGACAACAATACTGAAGAACGCTGGCCACATAACAAAGCCAGTCGCCCAAGCAGGCAGCAGCGGATTACCCCACCCCACCACGATAAATGCCAGCGCTCCCACTAGCGCAATAGGCAGCCCGACCGCCGCTGCCGTACCTACCGCCTGGGTCATGCTGGCACCGCAACGTGACAATAGCGGCACGGTCATCGCGCCACCGCCAATCCCAAACAGCGCTGACACTGTGCCAATCGCCCCACCTGCCAGCGCCATTACCCAGTTGCTTGGCGCGGCACTGCCGGGTTTGGGCGTCAACCCAAACACCATCTTGGTGGAAATGAGTAGAACGAAGATGCCAAACATAGTTCCCAGCGAGGAGCCTGAGAGATTATCTGCAACAAACGCCCCAGCGACGGAACCCAACACTAAGCCTGGTAGCAAGGCTTTAAGCCATGCACGGTGAATGCTGCCGCGACGAAAATGCCCGAGTGTAGAAGATGAGCCGGTGACCAGGATAGTAGCGAGGGAGGTGCCAATGGCTAGATGCATGATAATTTCTGGGGCGATGTTTTGCAGCTCAAAGGCAAACACCAGCACGGGAACAATGATAATGCCACCGCCCACGCCAAACACGCCGGCCATTGTTCCTGCGACTGCCCCTAGACCTAGGTAAATCGCTAACGTCATGGCGATGGTCATTCAGGCGGCGTTGCGTTAACAGAGCCTGGAAACCAGCGAGCAATCATATTAAGCAGCGTTTCGGGCTGATACGGCTTGGCGAGCAGGTCATCCATACCCGCGGCTAGACAGGCATCGCGCCCGGCATTGTCGACGTTTGCCGTTAGTGCGACCAGCACACTTTGACTGCCGCCACGTTCACGTTCGAACTCCCGCCAACGCCGAGTGGTTTCAAGACCGTCCAGGGTGGGCATAAAGATATCCATGAATACCAGGTCAAAATTGGTACTTTTTTGGCGCTCCAGCGCCTGCTCTCCGCTGCTAACCCCTTCCACCTTTAAGCCTTGGGTTTCCAGCATTTGCCGGGCGAGCATCAAATTCACTGGACCATCGTCGACGACTAATACACGCAAACTGCGCTGCTGAGCGGTAGGTTCGCCGCCAACTCCCGACTCATTGCCTACGGCTCCTTGTCCAGGGTTATGCCCATAAGAGCCTTGATCAGAACCCTGCTGGATAAGATTGGTCAATAGCGCTCGTATATCCGCCACGTGTTCGTGTACTTCCATGACGTTTTGCCGACATTTATCGGTAATTACTTTATTAGCCATGGAATTTAAATGATCTAACAAGTTGTCTGTTTCATGTTGCAGTAGTGACAAATAGCCTGATTTTAAACGCGACTCTTCCCGCGCTCTTTCCCGGCCAGCCATCAAATGTTTAAGTTGCCGTTGCTGGTGCTGGAGGTCGTCCAACAGCGTTTGTTCATGTTCCTGCCAGGTTTGCTTGGTGGCGGTGCTGGCCACTTGCGAGCAATTCATGCAGCGTTCAAGACTGGCTAGCACTTCATTAACGCTAGCCAACCGCTGAAGGGGTAAATGAGATTCGTCAGCGGCATCTGGCGGTGAACATTTATGCTCAGGTAGCGCACGCGCTGCGGTGGTGCAGAGTGCCTGACTATGCCGTTCAAGCTCGGTGAGTTCATGCATAAAACGAGCATCTTTATGCCGAGCACGTGTTTTAACCAGCATAAGGAAGGCGCAGACATTTAAACTACTGCCGATCAGCAGGGCTGCCATCAGCCATAGCATCGTGCTCCACGAAGCATTGCTTGGCGACATCCACCACATCATGGCGCCAACCACTATGCAAAGCACAACTAATGCGGCTTGCACAAGCAGCAGAGGCCACAGAGATGGCCAAACGATGGCGTTCCAAAAGTGTTCCCTTTCATTGGATTGCATGATCTCGCCTTCCTATTGGCCATATGGCCGCTGATAACGTGACCGCTGATTAAGCTTTAAGCTGCCTGTCGATACTCACGCCATTCAGTGTAGTTATTTATGCTACAAACATGATACTGATGTAAGTGTACGTCTACGCTTCGTTACTGTCATGCGGCGGCTGCGTGAAACCTTTTCCACCCTTTTCACCTATGAGTTTGTTATGTGCTTGATATCGTTTGCTTGGCAACCCGGCACTTCCACCCCATTGCGGCTGATAGGTAACCGTGATGAGTTTTATGCGCGCCCCACCGCGCCGCTGGCTGAGTGGCAAGATAACCCCATGCTGGTCGGTGGGCGTGACTTAGAAGCCGGCGGCTCGTGGTTGGCGGCTAAACGCAGCGGCGTCGTGGCAGCCTTGACCAACGTACGCGATCTGCAATTAAACGTGCCCCCCAGCGCCCCAAGCCGGGGGGAACTGGTCGCTAATGCCTTGCAGTGTGACGATATCGAAGGGTGGTTATCTGCACTCAACGAGGGCGAGGCACTGCGCTACGCGGGATTTAATTTATTAGTCGCGACGCCACAGCGGCTTTGGCACCTGCACCGAGGCAGAGATCGCCTGACTCTCAGCGAGGTAGCTCCCGGCATTCATGGTCTATCCAACGCTGACCTCAATTCACCCTGGCCAAAGCTTTTGCATGTTCGCAATGCGCTTGAGCAGGATTTATTGCCAGCAGGCGCATCAAAGACTTGGCCAGGCGCCGTTCAGCGCGCGATGAAAAACCCGCAAGAAGCCGCTGACCAGGAGTTACCAAATACCGGCGTAGGGCTTGAACTGGAGCGCCAGCTCTCGGCGGCGTTTATTGTCGGCGAACGCTACGGCACTCGTGCCACCTCGTGGCTAACCTTGGATAGCCACGGGCACATCGAGATTACCGAGCAGCGCTTTGGGCCGCTGGGGCACTTTGAGGGTGAAACCACCCTGTCGCTGCCCAATAGTTCCCTAAAATCAACCTCCTAGGGCTTGCTAAAAAATTAGTCGCGGGGCGGCATAAGGTGCGTTAGCTGCCACTCATCCATACGCCCCTCTAGATGGGTATGCACCTGGGCAGGAGTGTCTAGCGCCATCACTTCTTTGAGCAGTTGCTCGGCATCGCTAAACGGCACCCGTCGAATGGCCGCACGCACTTTAGGCAAACTTGGCGCATTCATAGAAAGACTGGAAAAGCCCATGGCCATGAGCAGCAAGGCCCCAGCGGGGTCACCGGCCAACTCGCCGCATAGCGAAATTGGCTTATTGAGGCGCTTGGCATCAGTAGCCAGCTCCAGCAGAGCACCGAGCAGCGCCGGGTGCAGCGCATCGTAAAGGCTCGATACGCGCGGGTTATTGCGATCCACTGCCAGTAAGTACTGGGTTAGATCGTTGCTGCCCACGGAGAAGAAGTCGACTCGCTTGGCCAGTGCGTCCATTTGATAAATAGTGGCAGGCACTTCAATCATCACGCCCACCTGGGGCCTGACAACCGTAATCCCTTCTTCGCCCAGCTCTAGAATGGCGCGATCCAGCAGGCGCAACGCTTCATCGACCTCTTCGACGTTGGTGATCATTGGGAAGAGAACGTAGAGATTATCCAGATCAATGGAGGCTTTGAGCATGGCGCGCAACTGCACCATTAGTACTTCAGGGTGATCCAGCGTCACCCGCATACCTCGCCAGCCAAGGAACGGGTTGGCCTCCTCAATGGGGAAATAGGGCAGATCTTTGTCGCCACCGATATCCAGGGTACGCATCACTACCGGCAGCGGCGCGAAGCCTTCGAGCTGGTCACGATAGAGTTTGGTCTGCTCTTTTTCACCGGGGAAGCGTTCGGTAATCATAAACGGCACTTCGGTTCGGTAGAGGCCCACTCCACCGATACGACTTTTAAGCAGCGCGGTGGCATCTACCGCTAAGCCGGTATTGACCATAAGCGGCATGGTGTGGCCGTCGGGCGTGGCGCTGGGCAGATCCTGCTCGTGTTCTAGCAGTTCGCTCAGCGCCTCTTCTTCGGCGATCAGACTTTCATAACGGGCAGTAAGTTCAGGCGCTGGGCGCACAAACAGGCGGCCGCGGTGGCCGTCCAGCACCACCGGCGCACCGCCTAGGCGTGGTAACGGTAAATCCACCATACCCAACACCGTAGGAATGCCCATGGCTCGGGCTACAATCGCCACGTGAGACGTACTGGAGCCGCGCACCGAGACTAGCCCTTTAAGCTTCTCGCGGGGAACTTCGCCCAGCATGGCAACGCTAATTTCGTCGCCGACCAAGATCGCGTTATCGGGGTAGGTTTCTGGCGTGGACGGGGTATCTTCCTGCAGGTGCGCGAGTACCCGGCGGCCCAGATCGCGAATATCTGCCGCCCGTTCGCGCAGGTAGTTATCGTCGACCCGCTCCAGGTACTGGACGTGGCGACGCACTACGTCGGCCAAGGCACCTGGCGCCCACTGCCCCTCACGAATACGCTTTTCTACTTCATCAGCCAGCGCCGCTTCGCCGAGCATCTGTTGATAAACATCAAATAGCGCCAGCTCTTGCGCAGAGATACGGCTTGCCAAGCGCTCGGCCGCCGCACGAATTTCGCTGCGGGTTTTACCGATAGCCTCCTTTAAGCGCGCTACTTCATAGTCCTGATCACTTGGAATGAGGTCGGGCACGCTATTCAGGTCGGAGGGAGGCGTAATCACCACCGCTTCCCCCATGGCCATGCCGGGTGAGGCAGCCACGCCTTTGAACATTGCCTGCCCACCGGCAAGCGCCGGGCGTAGCAGGTTGCCCGTGGCTAAAGCATGCGCCAACACCCCCGCCAACTGCGCCGCCATGGTGACCAGGAAGGCTTCGTCCTCATCATCATAGCGGCGCTTTTCGGCTTGCTGAACAACCAATACGCCCAGCATGTGTCGCTGGTGAATAATCGGCACACCCAGAAAACTGGAGTAGCGCTCTTCTCCGGTCGCTTCAAAATAGCGGAACTGTGGGTGGGTCTGGGCGTCCTCGAGGTTAAGCGGCTCGCTGCGCTTGGCCACCAGGCCCACCAGGCCTTCGCCTAACGGCAGTACTACGCGCCCTACTGCCTGGGTACGCAGACCAATGGTCTCCATCAATACCAGCGACTCAAGTTCCTTGTCGTAGAGGTAGAAGGAACACACATCGGTCTGCATCGCTTTACGAATTCGGCGTACCATCGTGGACAGCGCGGCGTCGAGGTTGCGCGCGCCATTCACTTCCTGAATCACCCGGCGCAGCACCTCAAGCATGGACGTTTTACTTTTCACTATTATTTGCCTCGCTGAGGAATTTCCTGGCAAACTGCTGCCGCCCTATTTTTGGCAGCGGCACGTCGCCCTAATCTTCATCCTGTGCCAGGCGTTGAACGCGGGGAGACAACTCTCGTAGCGCGCGCCGATATACCTCTCGCTTAAAGGGCACGACCTGCCCTAGCGGGTACCAGTAGCTTACCCACCGCCACCCATCAAACTCGGGCGTTGGGGTTGCCGTCATACAGATCTGGCTTTCCTGGCAACGGATTTTAAGTAAAAACCACTTCTGCTTCTGGCCTATACAGACCGGACGCGAATGTGTGCGAATCATACGTCGTGGCAGACGGTAACGTAGCCAGCCCCGGGTGCAGGCAACAATATCAACATCGTCGGCGGTTAGGCCGATCTCTTCGTAAAGCTCACGAAAAAGTGCTTGTTGTGGCGTCTCGCTTGCATTGATGCCCCCCTGGGGAAATTGCCACGCATTTTGTCCTACCCGACGCGCCCAAAGCAGCTGCCCCTGGCTATTGGCAATGATGATGCCAACATTGGGGCGAAAGCCGTCAGCGTCGATCACGGACATCACCTTATAAATTTTCAGTTATCCCCATTTTTCCACAAGGGTGACAAGCGTATCAATACAATATAACGCTAAGTCATGAATGGTTGCGGAGAGTCGGTGGGAATGGCGGTGCGACTCTGCGATAATCCGCGTCCGCTATTTGCCTTACTAGCGTCTGTTACACCAACACTAATCGCTTATTACCACTGACTAAAAAAGGGGAGCGCCGTGAGTCTGGCCATTTTCGATTTGGATAATACGCTGCTATCCATCGACAGCGATCATGCCTGGGGCGAGTTTTTACTCGAACAAGGGGCAGTCGACCCGGTCGCTTACCGGGAAGCCAACGAGCGCTTCATGGCCGATTACAATGCGGGCACCCTGGACATGGCCGCCTTTTTGGAAATGGCGCTTAAGCCCCTGGCCGATAATTCCCCGGAACAGCTTTCGGCGTGGCACCAGCAGTTTATGGTCAGCAAGATCGAACCCAGTATTCTACCTAAAGCCGAAGAGCTGCTGGCGCGCCACCGCACCAAAGGCGACACGCTGCTGATCATTACCGCCACTAACCGCTTTATTACCGCGCCTATTGCCGAGCGGCTGGGCGTCGATCACTTAATCGCGGTGAACCCGGAAGTCAAAGAGGGCCGCTACACGGGCCGCGTTTCGGGCATTCCCAGCTACCGCGAAGGCAAAGTCACCCGCTTGGAAAAGTGGCTGGAAGGTCAAGACCTGACCATGGAAGGCGCGTGGTTTTACAGCGACTCGCACAATGATTTACCGCTATTAGAAATAGTCGAGCACCCCGTCGCCGTAGACCCCGACGACACCCTGCGCGAGATCGCCAAAGAACGCCAATGGCGGATCATGAGTTTGCGGGATTGAGGCTTGTGAATGTTGATGAGTAAACGGTAATAAAAAACCCCGCAAGCCAGGCTTGCGGGGTTTTGCGTTTACTAACGCTAGTGTAAAAGCGTCAGCGGGCGCGTTTAGCCGAGCAGGTGCTCGACGGCTGCACGCTCTTCCCGCAGTTCTTTCTCGGTGGCTTTCATCTTCTCTTGGCTGAATTCGTCAATTTCGAAGCCTTGAACGATTTCATACTTGCCACCCTGGCAACGCACTGGGTAGGAGTAGATGATGCCTTCTTCGATGCCGTAGCTGCCGTCAGAAGGAATCGCCATGCTGACGATGCCCTTGGAACCCAGCGCCCAGTCGTGCATATGGTCGATGGCGGAAGAGGCAGCAGAGGCAGCAGAGGAAGCGCCACGTGCTTTAATAATAGCCGCACCACGCTGCTGCACGGTGGGGATAAAGTCGTTTTCGTACCAGTCGCGCTCAACCAGATCAAACGCCGCTTTGCCGTCGACTTTACACTGGGCCAGATCCGGGTACTGGGTGGCACTGTGGTTGCCCCAGATGATCATGTTTTCAACGTCAGTGACATGCTTACCGGTTTTCTGTGCCAGCTGGGTCAGGGCACGGTTGTGATCCAGGCGTGTCATGGCGGTGAACTGGCCTGCATCCAGATCCGGCGCGTTGCAGGAAGCAATCAGCGCGTTGGTGTTGGCCGGGTTACCGACGACCAGCACTTTCACATCACGGCTAGCGTGATCGTTCAATGCTTTACCTTGCACGGAGAAGATCGCTGCGTTGGCTTCCAGCAGGTCTTTACGCTCCATGCCCGGGCCGCGCGGACGTGCGCCAACCAGCAGAGCGAAATCAGCGTCTTTGAAGGCTACGTTCGGATCGTCAGTAGCAACGATCTCTTGCACCAGCGGGAAGGCACAGTCGTTAACTTCCATTACCACGCCGTTCAGGGCGTCCATTGCCTGGGGAATTTCCAGAAGCTGGAGAATGACAGGCTGATCCGGCCCCAACATGTCGCCAGCGGCGATGCGGAAAATAAGAGAGTAGCTGATCTGACCGGCGCCGCCGGTAATCGCAATACGTACTGGATCTTTCATCATTGCTCCTTGATTGGTTCGCCTAGGGATGGTTCTCGCCTGAGGAGTGGCTTAACAGAACTCAAGACGCAAAGATGGTATGCCCAGCCGGGCAAAAACTCAATCAGACATGCGACTACTACCAATTTGTAATACTAGCCCTTCGCTCAGCGGCTTGCTGCTCGCTGAAAAGGACGAGTTGCGCTATGGTATCTTCGGTTTTATGCCCTCCTTTCTTGTGTTGCTAAGGACATGGATGCTCCATGCGAAAAATTCCGTTCTCTTATGCCTTGGCTAGCTTACTGGTGCTGGCGCTAGTGATATGGCTCGCTTTTGGTAATTTTCAGCGCTTTCAAACCACGCCCCCAGACTCTCCAGCCCGCAGCGAAGCAGGCTCGCGGGTCGAAATAGTCGTACAGCAGAGTACCCCGTTTATTCCTCAACAAATTATCCAGGGCCAACTGACGGCAGAGCGCGAAACTACCCTACGCGCCAACGTCACGGGCTTTGTGACTGAGAAGCCGGTCGCGCAAGGTAGCCGCGTTGCGGCGGGCGATACTCTACTGGTGCTTGATAATGACGCCCTGCCCGAGCAGCTACAGCAGGCTCGGGATGAACTAGCGGTGGCCGAGGCGGAGTATGCCGGAGCACGCAACCTACGCCAGCGGGAGCTGATTTCCCAGCCAGAGTTACTGCGCTTACAGAGCGCACTAAGCGCCAGCGCTGCCTCGGTGGCACAGCTGCAGAAGCAGCTGGACGACAGCCGCCCCACGGCCCCTTTTGATGGCGTGCTGAACCGTGTCCAGGTGGAGCTAGGCGACTTGCTGCAGCCCGGTGAAGAGTGGGGCCAGTTGGTCGATGACCGCCGCTTGAAGGGAGCCGCCTGGGTTTCTCAGCAGCAGGTGGGCGGTTTAAGCGAAGGTTTACCGGTGACCGCACGGCTACTCAATGGCGACCACCTCGAAGGTGAGCTGACCTTTATTAGCCACCGCGCAGAAGAAGCCACGCGTAGCTTTTATATCGAAGCCACCCTGGACAACCCGGCGGGTAAGCGCTTGGCAGGCGGCAGCGCAGAGTTGACGATTACCTTGCCGCCCCGCCAGGTGCACACCCTTTCGCCTGCACTGCTGAGTTTGGACAGCGAAGGACAGCTGGCGGTAAAGCACTTGGATGAGAACGACAAAGTACAGCTGACCACCGTGGAACTGGTAAGTGCCGATACGCAACGCGCCTACGTGACCGGCCTACCCGACCCACTACGCCTGATTACACTGGGCGCTGGCATGGTGGATACTGGTGAAACCGTGACCCCGGTACCTGTTGAAGAGGCGATTATTTCACAGCCAGCGGAACAGGATAGCGTTCATGCGCCAGTTGATTAACGCGGCGCTAGCCCATACCCGCACGACGCTACTGCTGTTGGTAAGCCTTCTGTTGGCGGGTATTACGGCCTGGCAGGTGATTCCCAAGGAAGCCAACCCCGACGTCACCATCCCGATGATTTATGTCTCGCTGTCACTGGAGGGAGTGAGCCCCGAAGATGGCGAGCGACTGTTGATCCGCCCCATGGAGCAGGAATTACGTGGCATTGAAGGGCTGCGCAAGTTCACCGCCCAGTCCAGCGAGGGGCATGGCTCGATCACGTTGGAGTTCGATCCTGGCTTCGACCCAGATACCGCGCTGACCGACGTGCGTGACCGGGTAGACATCGCGCGCAGCGAGCTACCTTCCGAGGCCGATGAGCCACGTGTCATGGAGGTCAACGTATCGGAGTTTCCGGTCTTGACCATAGGCCTTTCCGGGCAGCTGGATACCCGTGAGCGCATGACGATTGCCCGGCGCTTGCAGGAGGAGATCGAAGGCATTGCCGATGTGCTGGAAGTCGATATTGCCGGTGAACGGGAAGACTTGCTGGAGATCGTCGTCGATCCGCTGGTGCTGGAGAGCTACGGCGTTGATTTTGACACGCTGTTTAATCAGGTATCGCGCAATAACCGTCTGGTGGCAGCGGGCAGTTTGGATACCGGCGCGGGGCGTCTTGCGCTGAAAGTCCCCGGCATTATTGAGTCCCTTGACGATGTGATGAATATGCCGGTCAAGGTCGATGAGGATCGCGTGGTTACCTTTGGCGATGTGGCCTGGATCAACCCCACCTATAAAGAGCCGGAAGGCTTCGCCCGCATTGATGGCCAACCCGCGGTGGTGCTGGAAATTTCCAAACGCGCCGGGGCGAACATTATCGCCACCATTGGCGCAGTTCGTGACCGCTTAGCCGAAGCAGATGACGTGCTTCCCGAGCAGCTGCGCTTTACCACCATTCTGGATGAGTCGACCACCGTTGAGAATATGCTCTCCGAGCTGCTCAACAACGTGCTGACCGCCGTGGCGCTGGTATTGATTGTCGTGGTGGCAGTCATGGGCTGGCGCATGGCGCTGCTGGTCGGCCTCACCATTCCCGGCGCCTTCTTAACCGGCATTCTCCTCATCTGGGCGTTTAGCTTTACGCTCAATATCGTGGTGCTGTTTGGCCTGATCTTGGTGGCGGGCATGCTGGTGGATGGCGCTATCGTCGTCAGTGAGCTTGCCGATCGACATCTGCGCGATGGTCAAACGCCTCATCAGGCTTGGCTCAACGCTGCGTCAAGAATGAGCTGGCCGGTGATTGCTTCGACGGCCACTACGCTCGCCGTATTTATCCCCCTGCTGTTCTGGCCCGGCGTGGTCGGTCAGTTTATGAAGTACCTGCCCGCCACGGTAATTCTGTGCCTGCTGGCATCGCTGGCCATGGCACTGGTGTTTTTGCCTACTCTGGGGCGCCTTTTTACGCGTCCCACGGCGACGACAGGCGCTAATCATGAAGAGACCACAACATCATTTGGTCGCGGCTATCGCCACCTACTGGCCAGGCTGCTGATGCACCCTGCCTGGGTACTGCTGGTGACCATATTATTAATGGCGCTGCTGTATACCGGCTATGCCCGCTTTAACCACGGTATCGACTTCTTCCCAGCCGTTGAGCCCGACAGCGCCCAGGTACTGGTGCGAGCCCGAGGCGACTTCTCTGCCCTGGAGACCGACGCTATTGTGCAGCGGGTAGAAGCCAAACTCTCCGGCATGAGCGAAGTGCGAGCGCTATATGCCCGCTCTTTTGCGGTGCCTAACGAGCAGATGGGCAACGACGTGATTGGCATGCTGCAGTTCCAGTTTATCGACTGGCATGAGCGTCGCCCTGCCCAGGCCATTTTGGACGATATGGCCGAGCGCGCCGGGGATATTCCTGGCATTACGCTGGAATTCCAGGAGCAGGAGATGGGCCCCGGCGGCGGTAAGCCTATCGTGCTCGAAGTGAGCGCCACTAATCCCAACGTCGCCGATGCGGGCGTGAACCGGCTAACCCAACTGATGCGCGAGCTGGGTGGCTTTACCGATATTCAGGATAACCGCAGCCTGCCTGGCGTGGAGTGGCGGGTTAACGTGGATCGTGAAGCCGCGGCGCGCATGGGTACCGATGTAACGACCATCGGTAGCGCGGTTCAGCTACTCACCACCGGCCTACAGGTGGCAAGCTACCGGCCACCTGAAGTCAACGATGAAGTGGACATCCGCGTGCGCCTGCCGCAGAACTGGCGCTCGCTGGATCAGTTGGAGCGGTTGACGATCAATACTCAACGAGGCCAAGTGCCGATCTCACATTTTGTGACCCTGGAACCAGCACCTAAGGTCGGCACCCTGAACCGCATTGATGGCCGACGTGCCATTACGGTAGACGCCGACCTGGCCCCTGGATATCTCGCCGATGAGCGCCTGGGCGCCCTGATGGCGGCGGGAAGCGACAGTTTGCCCGACGGTTTGATGGTCAACGTGGCGGGCGAGCAGGAAGACCAGCAGGAATCTATGCAGTTCTTAGCCAGCGCCTTCTTGATTGCTATCGGCTTAATGGCGCTGATTCTGGTCACCCAGTTCAATAGCTTTTACCAGGCGGGGTTGGTGCTCTCAGCGATTGTGTTCTCCACCGCGGGTGTGCTCATGGGCCTACTGATTACCGGCCAGGCTTTTGGCATTGTCATGGTGGGGATGGGCGTGATTGCCCTGGCGGGCATCGTGGTCAATAACAACATTGTCTTGATCGATACCTACAACGAATTGCGCGGCCAGGGTATGACACCCAGCGAGGCAGCACTCGAAGCGGGCTGTTTACGCCTACGCCCGGTGCTATTAACGGCGATTACCACGGTGCTGGGGTTAATGCCGATGGTGCTGGGGATCAACGTAGACCTGTTCACCCCTGCCCTGGGCTTTAATGCGCCCTCCGCCCAGTGGTGGACGCAGATGTCGAGCGCCATAGCCGGCGGGCTCACCTTCGCCACCGCGCTAACGCTGTTGCTCACGCCGTGTATGTTGGTGATTGGTGGGAAGCTTCGTCGTAGGGGGTAAATGGTGTATAGATTTTTAGCCCACTTGCCACAACGGCCCAGCGGGGTAGGCGTAATAATGAAAGGGTCAAAAGCGCCGCATGGCGGCGCCTGTTTAATAGGGGCTTACTTAAGCGGGGGCTTTGGTGTGCTGCGGGCTATGGGCGGCGTGCAAGCGCGCGATTAACTGGTCTTCCAGCGCGAAGCGTTCAGTAAGGCCACGGGCTAAGCGGTCAATCCAGGCAGGTAGGCGTGCGATATTTTGCTCGCAGCTAAGCGTGGAGCCAAAATCGGTATCAAACTCCAGCACCATCTCGGTGGACATTTCTAGACGCTCAAGCAACTTCGACGCGATGACGAGTGCGCTCTCGTCGCCAAAGGCCCGTGCCTCTTCCGAGAGCTGGGGGTAAATCTCAAAGTGACCTGCGCTGATGTAATCCATTAGCTTTTCACTGAACGTATCGATAGGTGCTTTGCTGACTGCTTCCAGCTCAGCATCACACGCCTCTTTCAGTTCGATAAAGCTAATTAGTAGCTGACGACGCTGATCCAGCCATCGGTCGATCAGAGTATGCACGCCTCCCCAGCGCTCCAGGGCATTTTTGCAATCTTCGAGCATGGGGCTTTCTCCTTAAACTCACCTTTAACAACTATTAACTACTCAAAACAGCGATAGGGCTAGAGTCGCGCCTACACCTACCTCTGTCAATCCCAGCAAGTACGGTTTCCATGGTACTAAAAGTTCACTGCCCATAACGCTTTCTTCTATAGCTGATAACCAGCGCCCTCAAGCGGCTGCCACTGCCATATTCCTGCGTCTATTCATGCTCTCATCTTCCGGCCACCATTGCGAGCAGAGCCGCATGAGGGTTTTAAACGCTCACACGCCTACTCACAGAAAAATACTTTAAGCTTAAAAAGTTTATGCTTGAATTTTATAAAACCTTCTCCTATCTTCAGAAAAGAGTGTGTTTCCAGTGGAGAATAAAAATGAGAATCGCCTGCCTGGGTGGAGGGCCTGCCGGCCTCTATTTCGCTATCAGCGTGAAGTTACACGACCCCTCCCATGAGATGGTGGTGATTGAGCGCAACCGTGCAGACGACACTTTCGGTTGGGGAGTGGTGCTGTCAGACGAAACCCTCGACAACCTGGCCGCCAACGACCCGGTCAGCGCAGAGCGAATTCGCGAGCATTTCGCCTATTGGGATGACATTGCCGTTGTTCATAAAGGGGTAGGAACGGTCTCTACCGGCCACGGCTTCTGCGGCATTGGCCGCCGCCAACTGCTGATTCTGCTCCAAGAGCGCGCTCGTGAGCTGGGCGTAGAGATGCGCTTTGAAACCGATATAACGGAAGCCTCCATTGAGCAGCTTCGTCGTGAATATGACCTGGTACTGGCCGCCGACGGTCTCAACTCCCGCACCCGCCAAACTTACGCCGAACACTTCAAGCCCGACATTGATGTACGGGCGTGTAAGTTCGTTTGGCTGGGTACCCATCAAACCTTCAACGATGCCTTCACCTTTATTTTCGAGAAGACCGAGCATGGTTGGGTATGGGCCCACGCCTATCAGTTTGATAAGGATACGGCGACCTTTATCGTTGAGTGCAGTGAAGCCACCTGGCAGGCGTTTGGCTTTGGCGAAATGAACCAGCAGGAATCCATTGCCGTCTGCGAGCGTATCTTTGCCAAGCATCTTGACGGCCACGCGCTGATGACCAACGCCAACCATATTCGTGGCTCGGCGTGGATAAACTTTCCACGAGTACTCTGCGAACGCTGGAGCTATGAGAACGTGGTGCTGATGGGTGACGCCGCCGCCACCGCGCATTTCTCAATCGGCTCCGGCTCCAAGCTCGCCCTGGAGAGCGCCATTGCACTGGCTAATTACTTGCACAGTGAAAGCAGCATGCAAGCTGCCGTCGCTCGCTATGAAGAAGACCGCCGTTTCGAGGTGCTGCGCCTTCAGTCGGCGGCGCGCAACTCCACCGAGTGGTTTGAGCAAATCGAACGTTACCTGGATCTCGACCCGGTACAGTTCAACTACTCGCTGTTAACCCGTTCCCAGCGCATTAGCCACGAAAACTTACGGGTGCGCGACCCAAATTGGCTGGAGAGCGCAGAGCGCTGGTTTCAAACCCAGGCGGGCAACCCTGGCAGCGCCCGCGCACCGATGTTTGCGCCTTATCAACTGCGCGATATGACCCTGGTTAATCGCGTGGTGGTCTCCCCAATGGCCCAGTATAAAGCCGTCGATGGCTGCCCTACCGATTGGCACTTTAGCCACTACGCAGAGCGCGCCAAGGGTGGCGCAGGCCTGGTATACACCGAGATGACTTGCGTCAGCCCCACCGGGCGAATTACCCCCGGCTGCCCAGGCTTATACGCCCCCGAACATGAATCAGCGTGGAAGCGTCTTTGTGATTTCGTGCACACGGAAACCAAGGCCAAGCTGTGCGCCCAAATCGGCCACTCAGGAGCAAAAGGCTCTACTCAACTGGGCTGGCAGGAAATGGATGCCCCGCTTGCGGATGGCAATTGGCCAATATTGGCAGCTTCAGCACAGCCCTGGTCAGCGCGCAATCAAGTACCCAAAGCCATGGATCGGCGCGATATGGATCGCGTGCGCGACGAGTTCGTTAGCGCGGCGCAGATGGCCGATCACGCAGGTTTCGACATGATCGAGATCCACGCCGCCCACGGCTACCTGCTCTCTTCGTTTATCACGCCATTAACCAACCACCGTGACGATGAGTATGGCGGTTCACTGGATAACCGGCTGCGCTACCCGCTTGAAGTGATCAACGCCGTGCGTCGCGTTTGGCCTGCCCATAAGCCGCTGTCGGTGCGCATTTCTGCCAACGACTGGTGCGGCGCTGAAGGCATCACCCCCGACGATGCGGTAGAGATCGCCAAACGGCTGCGCGACGCGGAGGTGGATATTGTCGATGTCTCTGCCGGGCAAACTTCAACCCAGGCCAAACCGGTCTATGGGCGCATGTTCCAAACGCCCTTCTCTGACCGGATTCGTAATGAGACGCCAATCGCCACCATGGCGGTGGGCAATATCTATCAGGCCGACCATGTGAACTCGATTCTGATGGCTGGGCGCGCCGACTTAGTCTGTATCGCTCGCCCTCATCTTGCCGACCCCTACTGGCTACTGCACGTTGCTGCGGGGCTGGGCGATAGTGAGGTGGAGTGGCCGGCGCCCTACCGAGCCGGCGCCGATCAGCTACAGCGCTTGGCTGAACGTGGCGAGGGTTGGGTATGAGCCAATCCGATAGAAACTCGGCAGCGAACAGCCTGGCAGGCAAGCGGGCGGTGATTACCGGCGGCGGCAGCGGTATCGGTGCCGATATGGCCCTGGCCTTTGCTCAAGCAGGCGCCGACGTCACCATTACCGGCCGTCGGGAGGCTGCTCTTCAAGCCGTCGCCGAGCAGCACAACGCCATTCACTTCGCGGTGGTCGATGTCACCGACGAAGCCGCCATGGTGGCGCTATTCGAGAAGATCGGCAGTGTGGATATCGTTATTGCCAACGCCGGGGCGGCAGAGAGCGCGCCGTTCGCCAAGACCTCCTTCGAGCAGTGGCAGCGCATGTTGAACGTCAACCTTAGCGGAGTGTTTCTGACCCTGCGCGAGGGCTTGAAGCAGTTGAACGACGGCGGGCGCCTTATCGCCGTTGCCTCCACTGCGGGCCTTAAAGGTTACGCATATGTGGGCGCTTACTGCGCGGCAAAGCATGGCGTAGTGGGGTTGGTACGTTCTCTGGCGGCTGAAACCGCCACCCGCGATATGACCGTTAATGCGCTCTGCCCCGGCTTTACCGATACGCCGTTACTGGCCGCCAGCGTGGAGAATATTGTGACCAAAACCGGCCAGTCAGCCGAACAAGCCACCGCGCACTTTCAATCGACCAACCCCACCGGCCGCTTAGTCACACCTGCGGAAGTCACCGCAACGGCCCTATGGCTATGCGGGCCTAACAGTGGCGCAATAAACGGACAGGCGATCTCAATCTCAGGAGGAGAGGTATGACAGCCGAGGGTCTAGAAAAAAACGGTGTAGAAAAGAAAGGCTTAAGCAAGGAGCGCCTGCGCTTATGGCTGCGCATGCTGCGGGTTACCCGTCAGGTGGAGTCCGAGCTGCGTGAACGCCTGCGCACTGAGCATGACTCTACGCTGCCGCGTTTTGATGTGATGGCCGCGCTATATGCCGCGGAGGAGGGCCTAAAAATGAACGAGCTCTCCAAGCGGCTGCGGGTTTCCAACGGCAACGTCACCGGCATTATTGACCGCTTAGTAGAGGATGGCGCCGTGGAGCGTATTGCCATTGAGGGCGACCGGCGCGCCACGCGGGTCTGCCTGACCAGCACTGGTCGCGAAAGCTTCAGGGCCATGGCCGTTGAGCATGAGCGCTGGATCAATGCGCTGTTTGAGGGGGTAACCGAAGAGGACGCTCACCACATAGGCGAACTGCTGCACCGCTTGCCGACTGCCTCTAAAGACGCCTCCTTATCTTAACGACGGCGGCACAGATTAATCACTGACAGGCGAGAACAAGAGTATGAAGAGCATGGCTGACTTAGCCCCCGAGCATTTTATTTGGGAAATGAGAGGTGGTGTCGCCGTTATCCGGTTGAATCGCCCAGAGCGCAAGAACCCACTGACCTTTGAGAGCTACGCTGAGCTGCGCGATACCTTCCGTGACCTGGTCTATGCCTCGGATGTGCATGCCGTGGTGTTTACCTCCAACGGCGAGAACTTCTGCTCCGGCGGCGACGTACACGAAATCATCGGCCCCCTGGTGGGCAAGGATATGAAGGGCCTGCTCGAGTTCACCCGCATGACCGGGGATCTGGTCAAGGCCATGCTCAACTGCGGCAAACCGATCATTGCCGCGGTGGACGGCATTTGCGTGGGTGCAGGGGCAATTATCGCCATGTCCTCGGATATTCGCTTTGCCACCCCTCGCGCCAGCACAGCATTCCTGTTTACCCGGGTGGGCTTGGCGGGCTGCGATATGGGCGCCTGCGCCATGCTACCGCGCATTATCGGCCAGGGCCGCGCCGCCGACCTGCTCTACAGCGGCCGCAGCATGAGTGCCGAGGAAGGTCTGCAGTGGGGCTTCTACAACCGTGTGGTCGAATCGGACGCTCTCGAAGAAGACGCCATCGCCTACGCCACCCGGCTGGCTAGTGGGCCCACCTTTGCCCACAGCATTACCAAGACCCAGCTAAATCAGGAGTGGTCCATGAGCCTGGAGCAGGCCATCGAATCAGAAGCCCAGGCCCAGGCGATCTGCATGCAGACCAACGATTTCGCGCGCGCCTACCACGCCTTTGTAGCCAAACAAAAACCTGAGTTCAAGGGGGACTGATGAGCGACACGAGCTTTCTAGCGTGGCCCTTTTTCGAGGCCAGGCACCGCGAACTTTCCCAGCAGCTCGAAGCGTGGTGCCGCTCTGAACTTCCCCGCGACCACAGCGACGTGGATACCACCTGTATTCAACTGGTACGCGATTTAGGCAAGGCCGGGTTTCTGGAAGGCACAGCGGGCGAGCATATCGATGTGCGCAGTCTCTGCCTGATCCGTGAAACCCTGGCTCGCCATGATGGCCTGGCCGATTTTTCATTTGCCATGCAGGGGCTGGGAACCGGCGCCATCAGCCTTTATGGCAGCGATGAACAGAAGCAGTGGCTGGACAAAACCCGGCGTGGTGAAGCCATTTCCGCGTTTGCCCTAAGCGAGCCACGCTCGGGATCTGATGTGGCCCAACTGGATACTACCGCCGAGCGCGATGGCGACAGCTACCGCTTAAATGGCGAAAAGATCTGGATCTCTAACGGCGGCATCGCCGACATCTACACGGTCTTTGCCCGCACCGGCGAAGATCCCGGTGCCAAAGGCCTTTCGGCCTTTTTAGTGCCTGCCGACACACCCGGACTGGAGATTCGTGAGCGCCTGGAGTCGGTGGCACCTCACCCGCTGGCACGGCTGGGCTTCAACGATATGGTGCTGCCTGCTAGCGCCTTGATCGGCAAGCCTGGGCAGGGCTTTAAGATCGCCATGTCGGTGCTGGACGTTTTCCGCTCCACGGTTGGCGCGGCAGCCCTGGGCTTCGCCCGCCGGGCACTGGAAGAGTCGCTCTCCCGCAGCCGCTCCCGGGAGCTGTTTGGCGCCACTCTTGCTGATCTACAAATGGTGCAGGGCCACTTGGCCGATATGGCGCTAAACGTGGATGCCGCCGCCCTTCTGGTTTACCGCGCTGCTTGGACGAAAGATCAAGGCGCGGAGCGGGTAACTCGCGAAGCGGCAATGGCCAAGCTATTTGCCACCGACCAGGCCCAGCAGGTGATTGACCAGGCAGTACAGCTTCACGGCGGCGACGGCGTTCGCAAAGGCCATATTATCGAAAGCCTCTATCGGGAAATCCGCGCGCTGCGTATTTATGAAGGTGCCTCAGATGTACAAAAAGTAGTCATCGCCCGCAGCATGCTCGCGGAAGAGTAAATAGCAAAAAACCGTACAGTAGCTCTCAAAAACAATAAAACACAACGCCAGACACCGTATCCCTGATAACGCCTCACGCAGAGGCGTCGTCAGGAATAAACAACGACACCAAATACGGAGGTTGGTCATGTACATCCAGTCGGCCCATGCTGATACTTTTGCGCGGGATAACCTGCCACCCACTGATTGTCAGCCTGAGTTCCTGCTCGCGGGCTACAATTATCCCCAACGACTTAACGCGGGCGTTGAACTCTGCGACCGGCTGCTCGACCAGGGTTACGGTGAACGAATTGCCTTAGCGGGCAATGGCCGTCGTCGCACCTATCAAGAGCTCACCGAGTGGACCAACCGCCTTGCTCACGTGCTAGTCGAAGACCTGGGCGTGGTTCCCGGCCAGCGGGTATTGATCCGTTCGGCGAACAACCCGGCCATGGTGGCCTGCTGGCTGGCCGCCACCAAGGCCGGCGCCGTGGTGGTCAACACCATGCCGATGCTGCGCACCAAAGAGCTATGCCAGGTAATCGATAAAGCGGCAATCAGCCTCGCCCTCTGCGATACCCGCCTGCTCGATGAACTGATTGAGTGCCAACAACATAGCCCGGCGCTCAAACGTGTGGTTGGCTTTGATGGCACAGCTAACCACGACGCAGAGCTTGACCGTTTAGCGCTGGGCAAACCCGCCTCCTTTAAAGCGGTGGATACCGCCGCCGACGATGTGGCGCTGCTGGGGTTTACCTCTGGCACTACCGGCTCACCCAAAGCCACCATGCACTTTCACCGCGACCTGCTGGTCATTGCCGACGGCTACGCCAAGGAAGTCCTACAGGTAACACCCGAGGACGTGTTCGTCGGTTCGCCGCCGCTGGCATTTACCTTTGGCCTGGGCGGGCTGGCCATTTTCCCGCTGCGCTTCGGCGCCACCGCCGTACTACTCGAACACGCCTCCCCGCCCAATATGATGGACATTATCCGCGAGTATCAGGCCACGGTGGTCTTCACCGCACCGACGGCCTACCGGGCGATGCTGTCGGCGCCTACCAGCCATGAGGATTTGAGCAGTCTGCGCGTGGCGGTTTCCGCTGGCGAAACCCTGCCCGCACCGATTTATCATGACTGGATCAAGCAAACCGGTACGCCCATCCTCGATGGCATCGGCGCGACAGAGATGCTGCACATCTTTATCTCCAACCGTCTGGATGACCATCGCCCCAGCTGTACCGGCAAGCCGGTGACCGGTTACGAAGCGCGTATTGTTGATGACGAGATGAATGATGTGCCCCACGGCACGGTCGGCAAACTGGCCGTGCGCGGCCCTACCGGCTGCCGCTACCTGGCCGATAAGCGCCAGCAAAAGTATGTAAAGGCGGGCTGGAATATCACCGGTGATGCGTTTTACCAGGATGAGGTGGGTTACTTCCACTTCGCAGCCCGCAACGACGACATGATCGTCTCGGCAGGCTATAACATCGCAGGCCCCGAGGTGGAAGCAGCCCTGCTGGCTCACCCTGCCGTGAAAGAGTGCGCGGTGATCGGAGCGCCCAGCCAGGAGCGCGGCCAAATTGTCGAGGCTTTTGTTGTTCTAAACGATGGTTTTCAGCAAGATGAAGAGTGTCAGCAAATGTTGCAGGACTTCGTGAAGCAGACCATCGCGCCGTATAAGTACCCTCGCTCCATACGATTTATCGAGGCACTACCTAAAACACCCACGGGTAAGGTTCAGCGCTTTCGGCTGAGCCAGGAGCACTACCTGAGCGCTGGCTCTCCTGACATCAATGTGAATAGCACTAACATCAACAGCACCAAAACTAATAGCACCAACGCATGACCCTCTAAGTAATAAACGATTAAAAAAATGAGGAATGATCCATGAAAATGATATCCCGCTTTGGCCTTGGCTTACTGCTCTCCTCCAGCCTGGTAACGGCTCACGCTGATGACGTCAAGATCGGCATGATCACCACCCTCTCAGGCGGCGGTTCGCACCTGGGTGTGGACGTTCGCGACGGTTTCATGCTGGCCCTTGAGCAGTCGGGCCGCGACGACGTGGAAGTGCTGATTCAGGATGACGCGAGACGCCCCGACCTGGCACGCACGCTGGCCAACGAGTTTATGCAGCGTGATGAGGTCGATATTCTTACTGGCATTATCTGGTCCAACCTGGCAATGGCGGTCGTTCCTTCGGTGGTACGCCAGGGCACCTTCTACCTGTCACCTAATGCTGGGCCCTCCGATTTGGCAGGGCGAATGTGCCACGAGAACTACTTCAACGTCGCTTACCAGAACGACAACCTGCACGGCGCCATGGGTGCCTACATGCGCGAAGAGGGGTATGAGCGCCCCATCATCATGGCGCCCAACTACCCTGCTGGCACCGATGCACTGGCAGGCTTCAAACACCTTTATGAGGGTGAGGTCGTTGGCGAGCTTTACACCCAAATGGGCCAGACCGACTACGCGGCTGAAATTGCCCAGATTCGCGATAGCGATGCCGACAGCTTGTTCTTCTTCTTACCCGGCGGTATGGGCATCTCGTTTATGAAGCAGTGGGAAAGCTCCGGTGTCGATATGCCGATCTTTGGCGCCGCCTTCTCGTTTGATGAAATCCTCATCAAAGCGGTAGGCAGTGCGGCGATAGGCGCACGCAACACCTCGCTATGGGCCTATGACCTGGAAAACGAGGCCAACGATCGCTTTGTAGAGGGCTTCCGGGAAGCCTATGACCGCACGCCAACGCTATACGCGGCACAAGGTTACGACACCGCCAACCTGATTCTTAGCGCGCTTGAAACTGCACACCCCGATGACAAAGACGCCTTCCGCGAGGCGCTGCGGGCCGCTGACTTTGACAGCGTACGCGGTGAGTTCCGCTTCGGCCCCAACCAGCACCCAATCCAGGATATTTACGTGCGCGAAGTGGTGGAGGGTGACGATGGTGAGCCCACCAATCGCCTGATTGGTATCGCTATTGAAGATATTCAGGACGTCTATTACGAACAGTGCCAGATGTAATGCCGACTCGGCTGGGTGTAGCCACCCAGCCTTTTCTCTTTACCTTCGCTAAGGATGCCCAACGTGTCCGTTACTCTGCTGATAGAGCAATTACTGAACGGCGTGCAGCTTGGCACGATGCTGTTTTTGATGGCCAGCGGCCTCACTTTGGTGTTTGGGGTGATGGGGCTGATCAATCTTGCCCATGGCTCTTTTTATATGGTGGGCGCCTACGCCACGGCAGCGGTGACTGCCTCAACGGGCTCTTTTCTGATTGGACTGGCTGCTGGGATGACCGCGGCCGCCCTGGTAGGTGCACTGGTAGAGCTGTTGGTAATACGTCGGCTTTACCATCGCCCTCACCTTGATCAAGTATTGGCAACCTTTGCGCTAATACTGATCTTCTCAGAAGGCACGCGCTGGATTTTTGGTTCTTCACCCCTATGGTTGAGTCCTCCTTCTTGGCTGACGGGGTTTGTCACCCTGCCAGGTGATACCCGCTACCCCATCTATCGGCTGATGTTGATTGGAGTGGGTATCGCTATTTCGATTGCCCTTTACTTGCTTATCTCGCGAACTCGACTCGGTATGCGCATTCGGGCAGGTGAAAGCGATCGCGAAATGATTGGTGCGCTGGGGGTCAATATTTCAAAACTCTATACCTTGGTGTTTGCTTTGGGGGCGGCGTTAGCGGGTTTAGCCGGCGCGTTAGTAGGCGCATTGCAATCTGTACAGGTAGGTATGGGCGAGCCGGTGCTCATTTTAGCGTTTGTCGTGATCGTCATTGGCGGTATCGGCTCCATTAAAGGTGCGCTACTCGGTGCCCTGCTGGTGGGTATTGTCGACACCTTGGGTCGGGTCTATTTGCCTATCTTCTTTCAAACGTTTATGCCGCCGTCTGAGGCGACCGGCGTCGGTTCAGCGTTGGCCGCGATGCTGATCTATATCCTCATGGCCGTCATCCTTGCGTTCAAACCTAAGGGACTGTTCTCTGCCCATGACTAACAACACTTCCTTGTCCAAGAACGCCGCGCTAGCGCCCGAAGCGGATAGACCTTTTGACCGCAAAGGGCTGGTTCAGATGGCCCTACTCGGCCTGCTGTTACTGCTACCGGTGTTGGCTTATTTCTCAGGCCACATTTATTACGTCAATCTGGCCTCGCGTATCACCATTATTGCCATGGCGGCCGTTGGCCTTAACCTGGCCATTGGCTATGGGGGCATGGTGAGCTTTGGCCACGCGGCCTATTTCGGCCTAGGTGGCTATGTGGCAGGCATCAGTGCTTATCACGCTTTTGATATGACCCCATTTATGACGTGGCCTTTCGGCGTGCCGGGCAGCGACAATTTACTGGTGGTTTGGCTCGCGGCGGTTCTCCTCTGCGCGCTACTGGCGCTGGCCATCGGCGCCATTTCCCTGCGCACTACCGGTGTCTATTTCATCATGATCACTCTCGCCTTTGCGCAGATGATCTACTATTTTGCCAACTCCTGGCCCACCTATGGCGGCGAGGATGGCCTGCCGATTTACATACGTAACACCTTGCCGCTAGTCGATAGCAGCAATGCACTCACCTATTTCCTGATCTGTTTTATTGGCTTGGTGCTGGCTATGGCGATTACCTCACGGATGATGAAATCCCGTTTTGGCGCTGCCTTGACCATGGCACGGCTTAATGATGTGCGCCTAGCTACCGCGGGGATCAGCCCCTACCCCATTCGCTTGGCAGCCTTTGTCATCTCTGCGGCGATTACCGGGCTTGCTGGTGCGCTCTATGCGGACCTCAACGGCTTTGTTAGCCCCACAATGCTCAGCTGGCACTTCTCCGGGGAACTGATGGTCATCGTCATTTTGGGCGGCGTTGGGCGTCTTTACGGCCCGTTAGCCGGTGCGGTGCTGTTTGTGATGATGGAAACCTTTCTGGGGGGAGTCACCCAGTATTGGCAACTCTTCCTGGGGCTTGTACTGCTTGGAGTGGTGCTGTTTGCCAAGCACGGCGTGATGGGATGGCTAGCAGGGAGAGAACGCAATGAGTGAGGTCGTCCTTTCACTGCAAAATCTGCATAAACGTTTTGGAGCACTGCAGGCGACTAACGATGTCTCGTTAGATCTTAAGCAGGGCGAAATCCACGCGCTAATAGGCCCGAACGGAGCGGGTAAATCGACCCTGATCGGGCAAATAGCCGGTAGCCTGCGTCCTGATGAGGGCCGCGTTTATCTAACCGACACCGAAATGACCGGCATGAGCATTGCTCAACGTGCGCGCCTTGGGCTGGGGCGTAGTTTTCAGGTCTCATCGCTGGCCGAGCCGCTTTCGGTCATGCGTAATGTGATGATGGGCGTTCAAGCGTTACAGAGTCACAGTTTTCGCTTCTGGAAACCCGTTGCCCGCGACCGGAATCTGCTGGATCCCGCCTACGAAGCGCTGGAGCGTATGCAGCTTAGTCACCGCGCTTGGACGCCGGTATTTGAACTTTCCCATGGGGAGCGCCGCCAGGTTGAGGTGGCTTGCGCTCTGGCGCTCAAACCCCGCGCCCTGCTGCTCGATGAACCCATGGCAGGCTTGGGCCCAGAAGGCTCGGCGAAGCTAACCGAGCTGCTGGAGGCGCTTAAGCTGGAAGTGCCCATCCTGCTGATAGAGCACGATATGGAGGCGGTGTTTCGGCTTGCCGACCGCATTTCAGTACTGGTCTCCGGTAGTGTTATCGCCCATGGGGATAGCCAGGCGATTAAGCAGAACCCGCGCGTCCGGGAAGCCTACCTGGGAGATTCCGATGCTTAAAGTTGCCAATATTGAAACGTTTTATGGCCCCTCTCAGGCGCTATTCGGCGTTAATCTCGAAGTAAACGCTGGAGAAATGGTCGCCTTGATGGGGCGCAATGGTATGGGTAAAACCACCACTATTCGCTCGATATTCGGCCTAACCCCGGCCAGCCGCGGCACCATTGAGTTTGAATCCCAGAACCTACGCCGACTGCCCGCCTACCGCATCGCGAAAGCGGGGCTTGGTTTGGTGCCGGAGGGACGCCGCTGCTTCCCCAATTTGTCGGTGCGCGAAAACCTGTTAGTGACGGCACGACCGGGTGAGTGGACGCTGGAGAAGGTAGAAACGCTGTTTCCGCGCCTGGAGGAGCGCCGTGCGCAAATGGCCAAAACGCTCTCTGGCGGTGAGCAGCAGATGCTGGCCATTGGCCGGGCGCTGATGACCAATCCGCGTCTACTAGTGCTGGATGAGGCTACCGAAGGCTTAGCACCGGTTATTCGTCAGGAGATCTGGCGGGCGATTCGCCTGCTCAAGGAGCAAGGCCAGGCCACGCTGCTGGTGGATAAGTCGTTAAGCGAAATCCTGCCCATCGCCGACCGCTGCACCATCCTGGAAAAAGGCTGCACGGCGTGGGAGGGCAAACCCGCCGCGCTGGACAGCGCCATTCGTGACCGTTATCTGGGCGTGTAGGGAGGAGAAAACAGTGGCGTTTACTACCCAGCGAAAAGTCCGTTTCCAGCACTGTGATCCGGCGGGTATCGTTTTTTACCCCCGCTATTTCGAGATGATTAACTCCGTGGTGGAGGATTGGTTTGAGGAGATCGTGCAGAGCGATTTTAACCAACTGCATGTGGAGAGCGGCACCGGGGTTCCTACCGCCGCTATCGACACCCAGTTTCACGCGCCGAGCCGGTTAGGCGAACGACTCACCTTTGAGTTAGCGGTTCAAACCGTTGGGCGTAGTAGCCTGACGCTGCAAATCACTGCTTACTGCGGTGAGCAGAAGCGCCTAACCATTAATTCAACCCTTGTATATGTGGATCTAAATAGCGGTAAGCCAATGCCCTGGACAGAGGCTATGCGCCAGCACTTTATCGTTGAAAACCTATAAGGATAGCCATAATGAGTGACGCCAACTTTCATCAGCTTCTTCACCCTTCGCATTGGAAAGCAGCGGTCGGTTACGCTAACGGCGTGCTGGCTTCGGGCCAAACTGTGTTTGTAGGCGGCCAGATTGGTTGGAATGCCGACCAGGTATTTGAAAGTGATGACTTTGTCGTGCAAGTGAATCAGGCGCTGCAGAATATCGTGGCGATCTTAAAAGAGGCCAACGCAGGCCCGGAGCATATCGTGCGGTTGACCTGGTATGTGACGGACAAGCAGGAGTATCTGGCGCGGCTTAAGGAGGTGGGCGCTGCCTACCGTGAGGTGCTGGGTAAACATTTTCCGGCGATGACGATGGTTCAGGTGGCGGGGCTGGTTGAGGATCAGGCCAAGGTAGAAATCGAAGCGACTGCGGTGATTCCGGCCGTATAAAATTGCTTATTGAGAGATAACACTAAGCACAAGAACGGAATAGCCTGCAGCGGGGGTCTTTCGCCATGGCCGGAAAGTGTTCCCGACAATTCCGGCATTTCCGCCATCCATGGCGGTCAGATGGCGAAAGTAGCGCCCAGGGATGGGTTCACAGCGCCCCCGCGGAAGGCTATTGCGTTCCACTCATAGCTAAGGCGTGTTCTTATAACCCATGAAAATCTTTAATCCACTCAACGAAGCAGCCATCGTTAAGATAGTGTTCAAGAATCGAGAAGTGATCCACGTCGGGAAGTAGCTGCTGAGTCACTGTTTGGCCTTGCTGGCTCAAATGCTCAGCATAGCTGCTCATCTGGCGCTCGAACTCTTCTGACTCCAGCCCCCCTGCTACCAGCTTTATAGGCGCAGGTACTCGGCACGGCAGCCATAAGGGACTGAACTCCTGCACATCGCGCCCGCTGAGCTGAAGTTTGGGCTGCAGCCATGACCAAGGGAATGGCCGCAGGTCGTATAAACCGCTGATGCAGAGCGCGCCGCGAATCATTTGATTGGGTAAACCAAAAGCGCTTTCCCACTCCGTCGACATGAGCATCGCGCATAGATGCCCACCTGCCGAGTGCCCCGAAATACTCAGCTGCTCAGGATCAACGCCCAATTCAGCGGCATGGCGATAAACGTAGGCCACCGCTGCCTGGCTCTGCCGCACCAGCTCGCTAAAACGTACCTGCGGGCAGAGCGCGTAGTTGACCACCGCGACGGTTATCCCGGCGTTAACCAAGTCATCGACGATAAAGCTAAATTCACGATGACTTAGTGAACGCCAATAGCCGCCGTGGAAAAACACATGTACCGGTGCATTAGGCGTATCGGCATGAAAGATATCCATGCGCTCAGCAAGCGTTGGGCCATAAGGCAGATCGAGACTTACTTTGTGACTGGCGCGGTGGCGGTCACGAGATGCTTCGCTGCGCTCACGCCACGCCTTTACCAACACCAACGGATCTCGCCCCATCATCGGGTCGTAGGCGCGGTCGATCTCTTCCTGGGTCGTGAAGTGTCGATAAAGCATGCCGATCTCCTTATAGCTGCCTTACGGCTATCCCCGGCTCTTAGAAAACAGCATGCGCAGCGGGGCGAGAGCCAGGATGGCAAAACCGATCAGCGTCCAGGCGGGCAGCGAGAGGCCAAGTAAGGAGAAATCGATATTGGCGCACTCGCCTGAGCCGGTTAACACCATGGCCACCACGTCCTGCATGGGCAGAATATCCATCATGTAATCGAGCCCAGGGCCGCAGGAAGGTACTTCATCGGCGGGCAAACCTTGTAGCCAAACGTGACGGCCGGCGATAAAGGCACCAGTTCCCACAGCAGCCAGCGACAGCAGCCCGTAAATCACTTTGCCCACACGCCCGGCGGGGCTGTGGATAGCGGCAATGGCAAACACGATGCCCGCGGCGATCACCGCTACGCGCTGAAAGATACACAGCGGGCAGGGTTCATATCCGCCGATGTGCTCAAGCCCCAGGGCTACCGCCATCATTAAAACGCAGAAGGCTAAACCAGCCAGGGCGGCCGAGCGAAAGGAGTGCAGAATCATTGTCTAACCTCAGATGGCAGCGCCGACATGGCGCGGGACTCACGAGCTTTAGTGAAATAGGCCTGCAAGAACTCCTCGAAGGTCTCTTTATCAGCGGCTTCAATATCGTGCTGCTGCTGGTGTGAGGTCTCAATCAGCTGAGCAAGCAGCGCTTCACGACTGCGCTGCATCGGCGCGGCTTTTAACTGCTCGGCCTGCTCTTTGGCCAAGCTAAGCATCAAATCGCTTAGCGATCCGCCGTTCGCTTTTAACCGTTCCAGCACCTGGGCAGAAGGCGTTAGCGAAGGGTCTGCAAGGCGTGGTGCAAGGCTTGCCAGCGCGTCAGCATGCGGGCTCCCCTCTTCGACCGCATCCAGCAGGCGGGCAACTTCGCCCATCTCGGCGAAAATTTGTTCGCCCCACTTACGCACCGAGGTGGTTTCACCATGGTTGATTAGCATGAGTTCAGGATCACGGCCCCGCTCCACCACCCAACGGCGGTTGTCATCCAAGCGGTCACACTCTTCGTCGGAGATCCACGGGCTGTCGCTGAGCAGGCACCACATCAAAAAGGTGTCCACAAAGCGCATCTGGTCTTCAGTAACGCCCAGGGGGTCGAAGGGGTTTAAATCCAAACAACGTACTTCGATGTACTCCACCCCGCGGGCTTCGAGGGCTTGGCTAGGCGTTTCATTGTGCTTGGCGACCCGCTTGGGGCGAATATCGCTGTAGTACTCGTTCTCGATCTGGAGAATATTGGCGTTCAACTGACGCCACTCACCGTCCACATTAACGCCCATTTTTTCATAGTCGGGCCACGGTGAAGAGATGGCGTGACGCAGGGTATTAACGTAGTTAGACAGCGAGTTGAAACAGATTTTAAGCTGCGACTGTACTTTGTTTTGATAGCCCAGATCGGACATCCGCAGGGTCGTCGCGTATGGGGCAAAGTAGGTGTCGTCGCTAAGCGACTGAAGCTTTTCGGGTACCTTACCCTCAGGCAAAAAGCTCTTATCGACGGCCGGTGAAGCGCCAAACAGGTAGAGCAACAACCAGCTATGGCGGCGGAAGTGGCGGATCATGCCGAAATAGCGGGTGGAGCGGTAGTCGTTAAAGGGGATATTGTTGGCTTTTTCCAACTCGCGCAGTGCGTGCCACATGTCATCGGGCAGCGATACGTTGTAATGAACGCCTGCAATCGCCTGCATGATGCGGCCGTAACGCATGTCCAACCCTTTGCGGTAAACATGCTTCATGGTGCCCACGTTGGAGCTGCCATAATCGGCAATCGGCACGCTGTCGTTGCCGGATAGCCTAGAGGGCATGCTGCCGGGCCAGATCCACTCGTTTTGCAGATGGTGATAGGTAAAGGTATGCAGGTCAGATAGAAAGCACAGCGCTTCACCTGGCTGAGAGTAAACCGGCGTGATGTACTCTAACAGCGACTCTGAGTAGTCGGTGGTGATATGCGGGTGGGTTAATTTCGAACCCAGCGCGTACGGGTGCGGCGTTTGCGCAATGTGGCCAGTAGCATCAACCCGCAGCCCCTCTTTTTCAAGCCCACGACGCAGGCGGCCCAACCGACCAAGGCGCGCACTGGGTATCAGGCGCTCGACTTGCGCGGTCAGCGCGGATGGCACAGTGAGTGGTTCAGGCAAGGTGAACACTCCTTGTCAGTAAAGCCCGCCGTGAGCGGGCCTTGGTGTAGTCAGGTGGCATCGCCATCATCGCTGATTCAAAAACAGAAAACAGGATATGGCGGCAACGATCGTTTTTTCAAGACACCTTCGCTTCCAGGGCACGCGACTATTTGCCGCCACGCGCTTTCAGCAGCGCAGCACCCAGTGCACCCATAGGCTCCGGCGCTTCCGCTTTATTGGCGTTGTTACGCTGGTTTCGAGCCGGTTTACGGGCACCATTGTGTTGATCTTTAGGCGAGCCACTGAGCTTATTGGCACCGTTTTCAGCCTCAGGCTGGTCATCCAAACGCATCGATAGACCTACCCGTTTACGGGGGATATCGATGCTCATCACTTTAACGGTGACGATATCCCCTGCTTTGACTACGCTGCGCGGATCATCGATAAAACGATCAGATAGCGCCGAGATATGCACCAGGCCATCCTGATGAACGCCGATATCCACAAAAGCGCCGAAGTGGGTCACGTTGGTGACTGTGCCTTCGAGCACCATGGAAAGCTTGAGATCATTAAGGGTTTCGACCCCTTCGCGGAACTCAGCCGCTTTAAACTCAGGGCGAGGGTCGCGGCCGGGTTTATCCAGCTCTTTGAGGATATCGCTGACGGTGGGCACGCCGAAACGCTCATCGGCAAAATCGGCGGGCTTTAACGCTTTCAGAGCGGCGCTGTCGCCAATCAAGCCGCGCACTTCACGGCCGCTCTGCTTGGCGATACGTTCCACCAGTGGGTAGGCTTCCGGGTGGACGGCGCTGGCATCCAAGGGATTATCAGCATTGTGGATACGCAGGAAGCCCGCGCACTGCTCGAAGGTTTTGGCACCGAGGCGGCTCACTTCTAACAGCTCTTTACGGCTTTTGAAGGCGCCTTTGACATTGCGCTGGGCAACGATATTTTCGGCCAGCGCAGCACTCAGACCGGCTACCCGTGAGAGCAGTGCGCTGGAAGCGGTATTGAGGTCAACACCTACAGCGTTAACACAGTCCTCAATGACCACTTCCAGGCTACGCGATAGCTGCACCTGAGAAACATCGTGCTGGTACTGGCCCACACCGATGGATTTAGGCTCGATCTTAACCAGCTCGGCCAGCGGGTCTTGCAGGCGGCGGCCGATGGAAACAGCACCGCGGACGGTAACATCGAGATCCGGCATTTCCCGTGAGGCATACTCCGAGGCGGAGTAAACCGAGGCGCCTGCTTCAGAGACCATCACTTTGCTTAGCCGATGCGCTGGCGCCAGGGCTTTTAGCAGCTCCCCTGCGAGCTTGTCAGTTTCACGACTGGCGGTACCGTTACCCACCGCAATCAGCTCGACGCCGTGCTGTTTCACCAGCTTAGCCAGCACGTTCAAGGCTTCATTCCACTGGTTTTGCGGCGCATGGGGGTAGATAGTGGTGTGATCGACAAATTGCCCGGTAGCATCGATCACCGCAACCTTACAGCCGGTGCGCTGACCGGGGTCGATGGCAAGGGTGACTTTCTGCCCCGCCGGCGCGGCTAGCAGCAGGTCTTTTAGATTAGCCGCAAACACTTCAATGGCGGTAAGCTCGGCCTGTTCGCGTAGGCGACCCAGCAGCTCGGTCTCCAGTGCTGTATAGAGCTTCACCCGCCAGGTCCAGCGGACGACTTCGGCTAACCATTTATCTGCCGGTCGGCCCTGGTCGCTGATCCCAAACTGCTTGGCAATCGCCAACTGGGCGGGGTGAATGAGAGCTTCGTCTTCGCCGGGTAGACGAATCGACAGGCTCAACACGCCTTCGTTACGCGCTCGGAACATTGCCAAGGCGCGGTGTGATGGCGCTTTGGCGAGTTTCTCATCGTGTTCGAAATAGTCGGAGAATTTGGCGCCCTCCTGCTGCTTGCCATCCAGAACGCGGGCACTGAGCTCGCCCTCTTGCCACAGCCGTTCACGCAGTTGGCCGATGAGTTCGGGATCCTCGGCGAAGCGCTCCATCAAGATCTGCTTGGCGCCATCCAGGGCGGCTTTGGCATCTTCGATGGCAGGGATATCACCCTCAGTCGGACGCAGATAGTTTTCCGCTTCGCTTTCCGGATTAAGCGTTGGATCGGCAAGCAGCGCATCCGCCAACGGCTCAAGCCCTGCTTCGCGAGCGATTTGCGCTTTGGTGCGGCGTTTTTTCTTAAACGGCAGGTATAAATCTTCCAACCGTTGCTTGGTCTCGGCGGCGTCAATGCTGGCTTTCAGCGTAGCATCGAGCTTGCCCTGCTCATCAATGGCGACAAGTACCGCGGCGCGGCGCTCTTCCAACTCACGCAGATAGCGAAGACGTTCATCCAACTGGCGCAGCTGGATATCGTCCAGCGCGCCGGTGACTTCTTTACGGTAACGGGCAATAAACGGCACGGTGGCGCCGCCATCCAGCAGCTCCACCGTGGCAGATACTTGCTCGGGACGCACACCAAGCTCAGTGGCCAGGCGGGAAATAATACGCTGATTGACATCCATAAATTGCAACTAACTCATGCAGCATTTTTTAGTGCCAACAAGGTATCACAAACGCGCCACGGCTGGCATGACTTGCGGCTTCAGCGTCGCCACCCGTGGTCATCCCAGAACGGACGGCGTGACTCGCGCTGAACGGCTTCCCGGCTAATGCCAATATCTTTCAACATATCGTCGTTCAAATGGCGCAACGCATAGCGTTCACGACGCAGCTGCCGCCAGCGATAGAGCCTTTCCCGCCAGGTTACTTTTTTGTCGCACTGCTCCGCCTGCTGGCGCTGTACGTTTTGATGACTTGCGACTGAGCACTCCATTTCAACCTCCTTATAGCCGCTTACAACGGCATAGCAAATAAGCGTTGAAGGAAGTATTGAGCAGCGTCTAAAATCAATCCAACGAATACTCCTTATGCTCAACATCAGCAAGATTGATACTTATGGCTATGCTTCCCACGATCGATCACGAACTGCTACGTACCTTTGTTGCCATTGTTGATCAAGGCGGCTTTACCCGCGCCGCTCAGACGGTGAACCGCACCCAATCGGCAGTGAGTATGCAAATTAAGCGGTTGGAAGAGGACGTTATTCAGCGCCCGCTGTTTGTGCGCCAAAGCAAGCCGCTGCAGCTGACCAGCGAAGGCCATACGCTGCTGGGCTATGCGCGCAAGATTTTATCGCTGCAGGGAGAGGCGCTGACGCTGCTACGCCAGCCCGATATGGTGGGTCGTGTACGCCTGGGAGTGCCCGATGACTATGTGATGCGTTTTCTGCCCGGCATTCTGAAAACCTTCTCCCAAGCCTGGCCACTGGTAGATGTGGATGTGCACTGCGCGCCGTCTTCGGTACTCTCTCAGCAGCCTAAAGACAGCCTAGACCTGATCATTATGACCCGGGAAATTGGCGATGAGATTGGCACCATATTAAGACGGGAGCCCACGGTATGGGTCTCTGCTGAGAGCCACAGCACTCATTTACAGACACCGGTGCCCCTTGCCATGTTTGAGGCACCCTGCTTTTGTCGGCGTCACGCCTGCAATGCACTGGATCGCGCAGGCCGGGCCTATCGAGTCGCTTACAGCAGCCCAAGCTTGGCGACGTTACAGGCGGTTGTGGGGGCGGGATTGGCAGTGTCTGCCTGGATGCGCAGTTTAGTCACCGCCGACATGCAGATATTGGGTAAAATAGAAGGGTTTCCCGAACTGCCGGAAGCGTCCATCGTTTTGCAGCACACCTCCTCCACCCAGTCACCGATTATCGATAGCCTGGCCGAGCATATTGTTGAAGGGTTTAGGCTTTAATCTATGCCCGTTCTGATGCTGTACCTGCCTCCGAGCCCTTAGTAGCAGCTTGGCCAGCTCAACAGTGGCCAGTTCGCAATTCGTCTTCAGTAATTGAAGCTCCTCAGCACTCCAAATACTTCCCGGTTTGCCATCACTCTGGGAGCAGCACTTTTCAGCCAATCACCGCTAAGCTCCATAAGCTGTAAGACATCGCTTAAAATTTTGTAAGAGATCTCTTACAAACGTGTAAGAGATCCCTGTCACTTGCCCTCCAGGCCTTGCTCTCTGACCCCGGCTCGCTATCCTGACCGTTTCTCATTAGCAGTTGATGATCCAAGGAGCGGCATTATGTCTAAAAGGACGGGGGCGGATAGCACAGGCTTACAGTTTACCCTGACCCTACCCGGGGCCGATGACACCGCCGTGGTGCGCTTTACCCATCGCGAGGCCCTCTCTGAGCCGTTTGCGCTCTCGGTTGAGTTTGCCAGCCGCACCCACGACCTGTCGCCCAGCGACTGCTTGGATCAAAACGCCACGCTGACCATTTGGCAGGACGGCGAGCCGCTACGTCGCGTGCATGGCATGATTTCAGAGCTTCACCGCGGCGACAGGGGACACCGGCGCAGCTTCTATCGGGTGGAGATTCGTCCCGCGCTGTGGAGGCTATCGCTGCGCCATAATTCGCGGATCTTTCAGGACACCTCGCCTTTTGACGCCATCACCACTTTAGCCAGCGAACGCAGCCTCACCGATATCGGCTTTGCCACCACTCGCACGCCCCTGGATCGGGAGTTTCTGGTTCAGTACCGCGAGACCGACCTGGCCTTTATCGAGCGTTTAGCCGCCGAAGAGGGCTGCTTCTATTTTCATGAATTTGAAAATGCCGAAGGTGGTAAACACCAGCTGGTGTTTGCCGATGCCACGGTGGTGCTGCCCAGCGTGGGCGAGCGCACCTACCACAGTCGCGCCGGGGGTACCCCGCCCCGACGCCACCTGCGTAAATTGCGTCAGGTTAGCCGGGTGCGCCCCGCCTCGGCGATGCTCAAGGATTACACATTTAAAAACCCTGCCTATGCGCAGATCCACGAGCACCAGGCGCCGGGGCTGGGCGAACACGCCCAGCGGGAGGATTACGAACACTTCGACTACCCCGGCCGCTACAAGAAGGATGCCTCCGGCAAGCCCTTTACCCGCCACCGCTTAGAGTCCCTGCGCGCCGATGCAACCACCGCCGAGGCCGAGAGTGACCTGCCGGAACTCGCCCCCGGTATCTGCTTTACCCTCACCGACCACGATATCGATAGCCTTAACCGCGCTTGGCAGGTGGTTTCGGTGGTTCACCACGGCGAACAGCCTCAGGCCCTGGAAGAGGACGGCATGGCCCGGGGAAATAACGGGAACAGTGCCCAATCAGGCGAGCTAATGACCCGCTACCACAATGACGTGGTGATCATGCCGAAGGATCAGACCTTCCGCCCGGTGCCCAACCCCAAGCCGCGGGTCGATGGCCCCCAGGTGGCCTTTGTGGTCGGCCCCGAAGGTGAAGAGATCTACTGCGACGAACATGGCCGGGTCAAGGTGCAGTTTCCCTGGGATCGCTACGCCGAGCCCAACGAAACCGCCAGTTGCTGGGTGCGGGTGGCCCAGGGCTGGGCCGGAGGGGGCTACGGCAGCATGGCGATCCCCCGGATCGGCCATGAGGTCATTGTTTCGTTTTTAGAGGGTGACCCCGATCAACCGCTAGTCACCGGGCGCAACTATCACGCGGTGAATACCCCGCCCTACCCACTGCCGGAGCACAAGACCCGAACGGTCATCCGCACCCAAAGCCACAAATCGGAAGGCTTTAACGAACTGCGCTTCGAGGACGCCACTGGTGAAGAGCAGATCTGGCTCCACGCCCAAAAAGACCTGGAGCTGCTGACCCTTAACGACCGCACCGAGGAGATCCGCCGAGACAGCCACCTCAAGGTGCGCAACGATCGCATCAGCGAGATCGATAACGACGATCATCACACGGTGCACGGTAACCGTTGTACCAAAGTAAATGGCAATGATCACCTTACTGTTGATGGCACACAGCACATGCGATTAGGTCAGGCCTATTTGGCAGAAGCTGGGCAAGAGATACACCACAAAGCCGGTATGAAAGTGGTTATTGAGGCCGGTTCGGAGATCACTCTTAAAGTCGGCGGCAGCTTTATCAAACTAGACCCCAGCGGGGTAAGCATTGTTGGCTCACAGGTCAATATCAATTCCGGTGGCAACCCCGGCAACGGCAGCGGGCAAGCGACAGAAAGCCCGCTACTACCTGGGCATGCAATGGCGGAGGTGCATCAAGCAATACCGCCCACCTCACTGCCCAAGCTTACGGATTATCAACTGAGCGAAGCCGTCATTATGCCGATTTGCGGCAAGATGAGTAACACCCAATGCACCCGAGAGGATTGTCCATGCCTGGTTGGTTAAGCAATATTAGCGAGCGTAGCCGCCGGGTTGATCGTCCAGAAGGGAGCTTAAAGCACGGTCAAACGGTTTATGTCGTACTCGACCAGCGTCGTTCGCCGGATCAGTGTAGGTCACTGCTATCCCTTTCGGGCAAGCGCGACTTTATAGCGCTGTTTGCGGGTACGCCGCTGTCACCTCTATTGGAAGCCAGCCCCTGGCTACTGGATATTGAAGTAGGCAGTGAAGCTTGGCATTTCGCCAAAATGCTCTGCCAGCAGCGTTTGGGATGGGTGTGCCAACCACTGCCCAATGAAACGCTGTACAGCACTGCTGATTGTTTACAGGCACTCTTCATGCTGGATGACCCGCACGGCGGTAAATCATTGATCAATCTTCAGCAGCCTGCGGCCTGGATCGCACTGCTCGCCAGCGCTCCCGCCAGCATTTACTCACACTGGTTAAACTCTCTGCATCAAGTGGCAACCCCCACTCCTCAGGGCCAGTGGCTGGTGTGGCAGACCAATGCTCCCTTCTCTGCAACATCAGAGCGATGGCAACTTAGCGCCGCAATGGAAGCGGCGTTGAAGGAAAGCCAACAGGCGTGGTGGTTGAGTGATACCACCAAAATCCCCTTGGAAGAGTTGCCAAGAAACTGGCTGGAAAGGCTAAAAAAATGTTCGGGATGCGGCATTAAACGCGGACGTGACCTGATGCGCTTACTTGCAGCGATACAACACGCTGACGAGTCAATATGGATGCAGCATGAAGACATACTTCACGATCAAAGATTAACTACTAAGCAGCGTGTTAGTGCGATGGAGAGCTTAGCATGACGGCGAACGGGCCAAGCAACGCTATTAATTTAGATAGATTCAATCTAGGGCCTTATTTAGGCGAGATACCCGACGAAGAGCCCTTGATGTGTGTCGCCAAGCAGTGGGCTGACATTATTTACATCACCGGGACAGGCGACTTCTGGCTACTAACCCAAGACGTTGCTGATGCGCTACACGAAGCCTCTGACGAGTTGGCCGACTGGGTCCTTACCGAAGATCCAGAGCAACGCATGCGCCATTTGGCAGAAGATGCAGGCCTAATCGAGTGTTTTTTACCAGCTCGCCCGGAAAACTTTCTAGATGATAGTGAACGCCAAAGCGTCAAAGCAAAGCTGGAACGTTTAGCCGAGCTGCTGAATGCGGATAGAACTGAAGAGGAAGAAGCAATTGATGCCGGCCAGCGGGTGAGTGAGTACCGTCCGCTTATGGAAAATGGCTGGATGTGGATTTCGCCGCTTCTTGTGTCCGGCTCGTATGCCTGGGATCGGCTGACTCGCCCTGAAGAAACACGCTTGATCTCGGAACTGCATAGTCTTTATCAAACAGGCACCGAAAAGGCCAAAGAGGCTGGCTACGTACTGGATGGCGGTCGCTATTACGGCGCCTGGGAAGAAGAGATAGAGAAAGCGCTGGAGACTTACCGTCAATGCCGAGAGAAATTTATCCGCGAGATGGTTTCCGTCGACAACCCCGGTGAGTTCCTTTCCGTGAGTGAGGCGCTAACCGAATACCAAGCTTTCTTAGAAGATTGCGAATCCATGACGCCCAAAGACTCATCCCGTTGTGAGGTGATTAGGGATTACTTCCAGGCGTCAGCAGAGCAATTAGACGCCGATGTCTCTGCGTACCAAATGAGCATTCTCACCCTGGCAACCCTAGGCGTCGCAACGCCTGAGTGGGCATTGGCTGATGTAACGACAACCAGTATGCAGGGGCGGCTCGAACCGGGTGTCAACGGTTTCGATTACTACAACCGTACGCTTAAACAAGCGGTTGATATTTTCAAAGATATTGAGGATGAATTATCCGAATGGGCCACAGCCACGGCCCGTAGAGCTCAGCTACCGGTGCATTTATTCGAGGAAGAGCGAACAGAGTTCCAACGCCTAACCAACCAACTAGATGCGCTTTACGAGGCCGCCGAGCACCAGGTAGCGCGCATGGTTCCCCAGCGAGTGCTTTACTGGCAGGCGGATATAGAAGACCAGCGGCATGCGCTTGGCTACAAACGCCAATCCATTGATGTATTGGTGCGCAATGACTTCCCACTAAGGGAGTTTAGCTCCCCAATGGGACGGCGCTCTCTCAGTCATGTCAGCTTACGGCACTTAATGCGCGATATGCCCGATGCCGAACGAGCCACCTTAGAAAGGCACCTTGAGCAAGATGGCGTTCTGCCTGCCACGTTGTGGCAAGCCAACGAAACGGCCCTTTCCAGTTGGCTTGCACGGCGAGGCTGCGAACGCATTTTGCGACACACCGAATGGTTTGAAGAGCCACTAGGCTTTTTCCTACCCGACCAACTGTATGCCACCCTTTCGGCTCGGGGCCATATCGTCGAATCGTTGCAGGATAAAGGGGCCAAAGCTGACTGGAAAGACACCCTCGAAAAAATCATTTTCACCGGCCCCAGCCGAGAAAAACTACGCCTGTTTGATGCCAGCGCCCAGGCGCAAATGCTCCGTTTGGTGGGCATGCCACATACTGAGCTAAATGAGGCATTGGGGGTTCACTTTGAAGAGCCCGTCACGCTCATCGAACGCAATGCCACGCTGGAAGTGTTTGAGCTAGAGGAGACGAAGACAACCTCTGGGGTGAATGCCTCTAGCAGCGCGAAGCGAAATAACGAAGTTGGCGCGCAGCGCAATATGGGTGGCCCTCACGACCAGAGTTGGCAAAGCACCCGTGATCCTAATGCTAGAGGAACGAAGGTCAGTGGAGGCGTGAATCATCAGCTCTCCATCAAAGGCACGTACAACCTGGCACGGGGTGAAATCAGCTTGGGGACGTTTAACTTACCCGAAGAAGCCAACGCCCAGCCCTATTATGCCGTCTTGCAAGAAAACGACGGCGAACGACGCAACTTAGGTCGTTATTCATTACAGGTAACCGCTGTCGCTAAAGGGTTTGCGGGGGCCTCACTCGCGCTTACCGCTCAAACGGGGCTTAGCTTTGACCATAAAGGCGTCAAAATAACCGGGACAGAGTGGGCCAAGCGGGAAGCTGAAGGCGGCGCACTTAAGGCATTTGCCGGCGCTACGCTGGGGGTACAGACCGCCTGCTCGTTACGCTGGAAGCCGCCAATGGATATTACCCGCCAGCTACCTCAGCTGGCCGACCAGGATTGGCTAACCCTCAGCACCCAGCGAAACGACCTGGAGGTCTGGCGCTCACTGGGCAAAGCCGTATTGGGGCTGGAAGCCAACGGCGGTATTGGTGGCGAATTGGGTATGCGGTTGGGCCTTCATCAAGGCAAGTTTATTGCTTATGTTCGCGCCAAACTGGTTGCCGGGGTAGGCGTTGGTGGACAACTCGCGATTGAATTAGACCCGCGGCAGCTTAATCTGTGGATGATGATGCTGAGCCAGGCTCTGCGCGACAATGACTACGGATTTGTCGATTGGGTAGATGCTGACGCCTTTGAAGGCTTTAGCCACCTCTCCTATCTGGCCACCACCACCCTGCTGGATGTGAGCCTACTGGCCGCCCGAGGCATCGACGGTATTAAGCGCCTTTACGAGTTAATGACCCAGAGCAATCGAGCGGTGATGGTGGCTTATGCATTTGTAAACGATCCTCGGCAAAAAGAAATGTGTTCCTGGGTGCAGCATCTCCCGCCGGAAGCGCTGGGGCCGTTACTTAACACACTGATTACCTCTCCCGGTTGGTTTTTCCCTACCGTCGACATCGATGGAGATAAAGTTGATAGAGGGCGGGCCATTGATCTACAGCAAATCGCGATTGCCCAGTGTGTGGAGTGGCTGGAGCAAGGATATTTGGACAATCGCTACAGCCGAGAGGCCGCTGAGCATCTGTTTGAACGTGCCGTGGCAAGAATGTCCCAAACAGGTCAGTTTGATAGTTATTCTTCCTGGGTGGAGGCCTACTGCCATAATCGCGAAGAGTTGGATGAGTTTATGAAGCGAAATGGGGAGGGTAGTGCTGATGCTAGAAGAGAAAAAGAAAAATACGACCAAATATCTCGTCGATTAGGGACTGATATTGAGGAATATCGTGAGACTTATTCCACGCCTCGTGGCACACGGGTTCGCTATCGTGAAAATTAAAAAGGTACTGTTAGTCATGTTGTTTAAAAAAAGTGTGCTTGCTGCGCTATTAATGTGGTCACTAAATAGCTGGGCACTGCCAGCGGATATCCAGGCAGCTAAAGACGAAGGCATGCGCTTATGGGGCATTTCGGAATGGATAGAAATGCAGCCTTATCTAGAGCAGTCCGCCGAAGCGGGTGATGTGGAATCAATGTACTACCTAGGTGAAGCCACGCGGTTGTTAGGTCGAGGGCTAACCACTGAAGCCATGGAGTGGTACTTGAAGGCCGCCGAACAAGGCGACCCCTATGCCATGCTGCGTCTATTTCAAGGCGGTGCATGCATTGGGGGCAAATGCCCTGAAGGCAGTGACGATTGGCGCGAAGCCGCATTGGGCATCACCCTGCCCAAAGCCGAAGCCGGTGACCCGGAGGCTATGCTGGCGATGTACTACATCTACGCCAATCTCGATGCCTCTCGTTTGACCTCTGTTTACAATTTCCTGGGCATTCCCACCCGTGCAGGCAAGTGGCTAAAGCGGGCTGCCGAAGCCGGGCTTCCCGAAGCCCAAACCAGATGGGGGCGACATATTATGAACGGACGAGGCTGGTATTTTACGAGAAGCCGCCGCTTAGAAGCCGCCGAAAGCTGGTTTAGCCGTGCGGCTGAGCAGGGTTATGTACCCGCCATGGAGAAAATGGACTATGTGAACAGAGAGCAACAGGACTTTGAAGAGAGTTGGCGATGGAGGCAGCAAGCATCCAATAGCGGAAATATTGATAGCCGACTAGGAGTGGGATGGTGTTACTTGGACCCCAGCCACGATGAAGAGTGGTGTCCAAATGAACAGGATAAAACAAAAGGCTGGGCAATTCTCTATGCCATGTCTCATGAGTTGGGTGGAAAAGGTGCAGAAGATATTATGGATTGGAATCGAGAAAAATTAACCGCAGATCAGAAGTTGGAGGCTGAGGCACTAGCGGAAGCGGAATGGATAGGCCGTCACCCACCGCTCTCAAGATTTCCTCACCGCTTTGGTTTCTGAGTAGAGATATGGCAAAAGCAACGCGTCTACTATTCGTATTCTGGCTATCGCTAATGTGGTCAATTAATAGCTGGGCACTGCCAGCGGATATCCAGGCCGCCAAAGATGAAGGCATGCGCCTTTACAACATTGGGCACTCAACAGCAGCCATGCCCTATTTGCGTCAAGCGGCTGACGCTGGCGACGTAGACGCCATGTATTACATGGGTGAGTCAGAGCGGCGGCAAAAAATGATGGGCTTTACTACCGCCGCCATGGAGTGGTACTTGAAGGCTGCCGAACAAGGCGACCCTTACGCTATGTTGCGACTATTTCAAGGCGGTGCATACATTGGGGGTGAGTGCCCTGAGGGCAGTGACGATTGGCGCGAGGCTGCATTGGAAATCACCCTGCCCAAAACCGAAGCCGGTGATCCGGAAGCGATGCTGGCGATGTACTACATCTACGCCAATCTCGATGCCTCTCGATTAACCTCTGTTTACAATTTCCTGGGCATTCCCACCCGTGCAAGCAAGTGGCTAAAGCGGGCTGCCGAAGCGGGGCTTCCCGAAGCCCAAACCAGATGGGGGCACCATATTATGAACGGACGAGGCTGGTATTTTACGAAAAGCCGCCGTTTGGAAGCCGCCGAAAGCTGGTTTAGTCGTGCGGCAGAGCAGGATTATGTACCCGCCATGGAGCAAATGGAATATGTCAACAGAGAGCAACAGGACTTTGACGAAAGCTGGAAATGGATGGAGCAAGCATCCTTGCATGGAAGTTTTGACTATCGACTAGGTTTAGGATGGTGTTACTTAGATCCGTCTTACCCTCCTGATCAGCGCTGTGTTAACGAAAAAGACCCTATTAAAGGCTGGGCAATTCTTTATGCACTACATGTTGAGCTAGAAGACAACAATTCAGAAGATATTATGGATTGGAATCAAGAAGAATTAACCGCAGATCAGAAGAAGGAGGCTGAGGCGCTAGCGGAAGCGGAATGGATAGGCCGTCAACCACCGCTCTCAAGATTTCCCCGACGCTTTGGTTTCTGAGTAGAGATATGGCAAAAGCAACGTGTCTGCTATTTGTTTTATTGCTGCCGTTGATGTGGCCTCTCAATAGCTGGGCGCTGCCAGCCGATATCCAGGCCGCTAAAGATGAAGGTATGCGTCTATATGGCCTTGGTATATCGGTAGAGACCATTCCTTATTTGGAACCCGCAGCAAAAGCAGGTGATGTGGAAGCAATGTACTACCTGGCTGAAGTACATCGCTTGCGTCATATGGGCTTAACGACTGAAGCCATGGAGTGGTATTTAAAGGCCGCCGAACAAGGCGATCCCTATGCCATGCTGCGCTTATTTCAAGGCGGCGCCTGTATCGTCGGCGACAGATGCCCCGAGGGCAGCGATGATTGGCAAGAAAAAGGCTGGCGTGAAGCCGCGCTGGAAATCACCCTGCCCAAAGCCGAAGCGGGCGACCCGGAGGCCATGCTGGCGATGTACTACATCTACGCCAATCTCGATGCCTCACGATTGACCTCTGTTTACAATTTCCTGGGCATTCCCACCCGGGCAAGCAAGTGGCTAAAGCGGGCTGCCGAAGCAGGACTGCCCGAAGCCCAAAACACGTGGGGTCGCCGAATCATGGGTGGACGAGGCTGGTACTTTACTAAAAGCCGCCGTTTGGAAGCCGCCGAAAGCTGGTTTAGCCGTGCGGCTGAACAAGGTTATGTACCCGCCATGGAGCAGATGGCGCGAGTCAATAGAGATCAAGAAGAGTTTGAAGCAAGTTGGCAATGGATGGAACAAGCTTCTCAGCATGGAAACTATGATAGCCGGTTAGGCGTAGGGTGGTGCTATCTTGAGCCAGATCGTGATGAACGGTGCCAGAACGAGCTGGACAAAATAAAAGGATGGGCGATTTTATATAGCTTAGATAATGAAATTGAAGATAGCTCATCCCGCAGTGTTATGAGCTGGCACCACGATGAGTTGACCGAATCCGAACGCCAGGAAGCCGAAGCATTAGCGGAATCCGAATGGATAGGTCGGCAGCCACCTATCTCTAAATTTCCCCGCCGCTTTGGTTTCTGAGTAGAGATATGGCAAAAGCAACGTGTCTGCTATTCGTTTTATTGCTGCCGTTGTTGTGGTCACTTAATAGCTGGGCGCTACCCGCCGATATCCAGACTGCCAAAGATGAAGGTATGCGCCTCTATGGCCTTGGCATATCGGTAGAAACCATTCCATATTTGGAACCCGCAGCAGAAGCGGGTGATATGGAAGCAATGTACTACCTGGCTGAAGTACATCGCTTGCGTCATATGGGCTTAACGACTGAAGCCATGGAGTGGTATTTAAAGGCTGCCGAACAAGGCGATCCCTATGCCATGCTTCGCTTATTTCAAGGCGGCGCCTGTATCGTCGGCGACAGATGCCCCGAGGGCAGCGATGATTGGCAAGAAAAAGGCTGGCGTGAGGCCGCGCTGGAAATCACCCAACCCAAAGCCGAAGCCGGTGACCCGGAGGCCATGCTGGCGATGTACTACATCTACGCCAACCTCGATACCTCTTGGGTAACCTCTGTGTACAATTTGCTGGGCATCCCCACCCGCGCAAGCAAGTGGCTGAAACGTGCCGCCGAAGCCGGGCTTCCCGAAGCCCAAAACACGTGGGGCCGCCGAATCATGGGCGGACGAGGCTGGTATTTTACGAAAAGTCGTCGCTTGGACGCTGCCGAAAGCTGGTTTAGCCGTGCGGCTGAGCAGGGTTATGTACCCGCCATGGAGCAGATGGAACGTGTCAATAGAGAGCAACAAGACTTCGAAACTAGCTGGCGATGGATGGTACAAGCATCAGATAACGGAAGTTATAGTAACCGATTTGGTTTAGGCTGGTGTTACCTTGATCCGTCCTATCCCCCCGATCAACGTTGTATCAATGAAGAAGATCCCATTAAAGGATGGGCAATACTTTATGCCCTATCACATGAACTGGGTGGCGATAATTCTCCAAGCAGCCTTATGAGTCGAAACCAAGATAAGTTGGATGAAAGTGAACGCCAGGAAGCCGAAGCATTAGCGGAAGCGGAATGGATAGGCCGTCACCCACCGCTCTCAAGATTTCCTCACCGCTTTGGTTTCTGAGTAGAGATATGGCAAAAGCAACGCATCTGCTATTCGTTTTATTGTTGCCGTTGATGTGGCCCCTCAATAGCTTGGCTTTACCCGCCGATATCCAGGCCGCTAAAGACGAAGGCATGCGCTTATGGGGCATTTCGGAATGGATAGAAATGCAGCCTTATCTAATGCAGTCTGCCGCAGCCGGTGGTGCCTCACCGGTTGTTGGTTGATAGAGGCAGGAGCGGTCTAGCTGAGAGAGGCTGGTCAGCCCGAGCAGCGCCATATTACGCTCAATTTCACGTTGTAAAAGATCGGCGACATGCTCTACCCCGGCCTGCCCTGCGCAGGCGGCGGCGTAGTTGAAGGGGCGCCCCACAAAGACAAAATCAGCCCCCAATGCCAGCGCCTTTATCACGTCGGTGCCACGCCGGAAGCCGCTGTCGATCATAATGGGAATATCACTCACGCGACGCTTGATCTCGGGTAGCACCTGGAGCGGTGAAATAGTGCAATCCAACTGGCGGGCGCCATGGTTTGAAAGAATAATGCCATCAACCCCTGCCTGCTGAGCACGTACTGCGTCTTCCGGGTTTAATATCCCTTTGACGATCAATGTATCGGGCCAAAGGCGCCGCACCAAATCGAGATAACCCCAGTCAAAATGGCGCCGCCCCGAAAAATCCCGCGCGGCTTGGCGGGAGATAACGGGCGCGCCCCGCTCGGCATAGTTGTTTTCAAAATGCGGCATGCCATGCTTCCACAAGGTGCGCAGGAAGGTATTGCACAGCCAGCCTGGGCGCAGCAAGCCATCCAAGGCTAGACGCAGGCTTGGCTCCAGCGGCGATGAAAACCCCGCACGGCGGAAATTATCGGGATTAGGAGGTACCGGGTAATCGAGGGTGACGACGAGTTTTTTGAAACCGGCCCGCTGGATACGCGCCAGTAGCGCTTCGATACCTTCTGGGGTTCCCGGTAGATATGCCTGGAACCAGTCGGCCCCTTCCACCCTGGCCACCTCCTCCATGGGCACCAGCGATGAACCACTCATAATCATGGGCAAGTTGCGCTTCGCTGCAGCCCGCGCCAGCACTAAGTCGCCCTGGTAAGTTGAAAGCGCACTAATACCCATGGGGGCGATACCGAACGGGACGGTGTAGCGTTTGCCATAAAGCTCGGTGTGCAGATCTATCTGCGAGACATTGACAAAGGCTTTGGGTAAAAAGCAGTACTCATCAAAAGCGCTCAGGTTCGCGCGCTGGGTTCGTCCATCCTCGGCGACATGGTCGATATAGCCAAAAATTGGCCTGGGTAGCTTGCGCCGCGCCAGCCGCTCAACATCGTGCAGATTATGAATACTGGCGAGCTTTTTTTGAGTCCAGAAATTCACGTTAGGCTCCTTAGCTTTTTCAACCACGCACCACCGCTAGGCGAAAAAATCATGTCCACAAAAATGGGGCAGTGCCGTAGCGCTGCCCCATTCTATACATTTATTTTTGTAAACCTAGCTCAACGGCGTCTTAGCCTAGCTGAGGGCCTGCCTTGATGATCGCTTCGTTGACGCCTTCAAATTTCTTGAAGTTATCGACGAACTTGGTCGCTAGGTCTTTGAGGTGACGGTCATAGGCGTCACGGTCTTGCCAGGTTTCACGCGGGTCGAGCAGGCTGGAGTCGACGCCCGGCACGGCAAGCGGCACTTGCAGATTGAGCCCATCAATGTGCTTGGTGTCGATGTCGCGCAGAACACCAGACTGAATGGCGCTGATGATGGCACGCGTGGTCGGAATGGAGAAACGTGCGCCACCTTCGCCGTAAGCGCCGCCGGTCCAGCCGGTATTAACCAGGTACACCTGGGCGTCTTTTTTCTCGACACGCTTGATCAGTAGATCAGCGTACTCACGGGCAGGACGCGGGAAGAACGGTGCGCCAAAGCAGGTAGAGAATGTGGCGGCCAGGCCTTCCGAGGAGCCCATTTCAGTGGAGCCAACTTTAGCGGTGTAACCGGACAGGAAGTGATACGCCGCGGCTTCTTTGGAAAGAATGGATACCGGGGGCAGTACGCCGGACATATCGCAGGTCAGGAACACGATGGCATTCGGCTCGCCCGCCAGGTTTTCCGCTACGCGCTTCTCAACGTGCTCTAACGGGTAGGCGGCACGAGAGTTTTGCGTCAGGCTATCGTCGGCGTAATCAGGTTCACGGCGGTCGTCCAGCACCACGTTTTCAAGTACGGTGCCAAACTTGATGGCGTTCCAAATGACCGGCTCGTTCTTCTCGGAAAGATCGATACATTTAGCGTAGCAGCCGCCTTCCATATTGAAGACAATGCCGTCGCCCCAAGCGTGCTCGTCGTCACCAATCAAGAAGCGCGCCTGATCCGCCGAGAGCGTGGTTTTACCTGTGCCAGAGAGACCGAAGAAGAGACAGGTTTCACCATCTTCACCCACGTTCGCCGAACAGTGCATCGGGAGTACGTCGGCGGCTGGCAGCAGAAAGTTCTGCACCGAGAACATGGCTTTTTTCATTTCACCGGCGTAGCGCATACCGGCGATAAGCACTTTTTTCGCGGCGAAGTTGATGATCACGCAGCCATCAGAGTTGGTGCCATCGCGAGCAGGGTCACACTCAAAACCTGCGGCGTTAAGAATCGTCCACTCGTCTTTAACCGCCTGATTGTAGGCCAGCGGGCGCACAAACATGGTACGACCAAACAGGTTTTGCCAAGCGGTTTCGGTGGTGACGCGCACCGGCAGATAGTGAGTAGAATCACTACCCACGTGCAGTTCAGAGACAAAATGCTCTTGGCTGATCAGGTGGTCATTGACTCGATCCCACAGGGCGTTGAACTTGTCGGCGTCGAAGGGCTGGTTAACGTTGCCCCAATCGATTTGGCTGCTAGTGGAGGGTTCATCAACGATATAGCGGTCTTTCGGTGAGCGGCCGGTGCGCAGGCCGGTATTGACTACCAAGGCGCCGTTGGCTGAGAGGCGTCCTTCGCCACGTGCCACTGCGCGCTCAACTAGTTCGGCGCTGCTGAGATTAACGTGTGATTGGGGAGCGGCTTGAGTCGTGGTCATGTCGATTCCTGGGCTTCTCTCGATTTACCGGGCGTCACCGACGCCTTGATGTTCATCCCAACCACTGTAAAACCGGCTGGGTGCGCTGAAGTCCGGCGCATTATGGCAAAAAGAAAGCCCCCAGGAAACGGGGGCGAAGATCAAATATCTTGTAGTTAAACTACTACAAAGGCACTACATTTTGTGTTGCAACGCAGTAAAAATTAAAACAGTCGTTTGCAAGAACCGCCAAAATCATTGAATACAATGGCGCTCCTAGTACAGCAGGTAGTCGCCCTGGTATACGCTTTCGACTACATAGTTAGTGAATCGTGGGCGATGGCGCTTCGGGGTCGTCCAACAAAGTTTCAATATCCGCTGCTGTGTAGTGATATTTCGTATGGCAAAAGTGGCATTGGGTATCAATAGCCCCCTGCTCGTGCAAAATATCGCGCAGTTCCTCCTTGCCCAGAGAGTGCAATGCGTAGCTCATACGCTCCCGGGAGCAGGTGCAGCCAAAGCGCAGCGCTTTGGGTTCAAAAACGCGCACGGTCTCTTCGTGATAGAGACGATGCAGCACCTCGCACTGCTCCAGGCCGAGCAGCTCTTCCGTTTTGATCGTATCGGCTAGCTGTACGCTGCGATCCCAGGCATCGACATCCTGGTTTTGTGACTCTTCTGGTAACCGCTGAAGCAGTAACCCGCCCGCCCGCTTCTCATCTGCCGCTAACCAGAGGCGGGTTGGCAACTGTTCGGACTGGCTGAAATAGGCTTCCAGACAGCCACCCAGGGACTCTTGATCCAGCGCCACAATACCTTGATAGCGATTACCTTCCCGGGGATCGAGGGTAATCACGATCTGCCCCTCGCCCACCAGTTCGCGGAAGCTGGCGTGCTCGCTGGGCAGTGCGGCGTCTTCTGCTATGCGGGCAATCGCGCGCAGTTCGCCACCGGGGTTGGATTCGGCCATTAACAGTGACAGAACGCCGCGTCCACGCACTTCGATACTCAGCGTGCCATCCAACTTCACGGTATCAGTTAGCAGGGCCACGGCGGCTAATAGCTCGCCCAGCAGCTCATTCACCGCTGGTGGATAGGCGTGGCGATCCAACACTTCGTGATAGGCGCCCGCCAGGGTGACGATCTCGCCGCGGACATTGGTGTGATCGAACATAAAGCGCTGAATTTGATCGGACATAATTTGGCAACCTAGTATTTTAGAACAGCAAGTATTTAAGGAAGGCTAGCGTTTAACAGCGAGGATCTACTCACCCTGATGGCGCTGGAAGCGCTGGATATCGCGGCGCTGCTTTTTGTCGGGGCGTTTGAGCGGATGCTGCATCGCTTCGTTAGTGAGGCGTCTTGCTTCGGCCTCTTTAGCACGACGCTGCACACTCTCTTCGGTTTCCGCATAGAGCGTGCGGGCTTCTGGTGCCCCGCGACGTTGATCCGAAAGCGATAAGACCTCTACCTCCAATATCTCCCAGCCCTGGGGCACGCGAATAAGCGCACCGATTTCCACCTGCTTGCTGGTTTTAGCGCGGCCGCCGTCGTAATTCACTTTCCCGCCCTCAATGGCTTTCTTGGCCAGTGCGCGGGTCTTAAAAAAACGTGCGGCCCACAGCCATTTATCCAAGCGTACGCTCTCGCTCATTTAGGCACTCCTTGGGTTGCTGACACCTGTTCAGGAAGCTTTTCGGGTAACAGGTGAGCAAAGCGATCAAGAGCAATAAATTCTTGCAGCTCTTTTTCAGGCCGCTGGCTGTCGGGCTGTTTAATGCCCAGCAAATGCTTAATGCCAAACTCACGAGCACTCTCGAGCACGCGGGCGTTATCATCGATAAACAGCGTGCGCGCGGGATCAAAAGCTTCGATGTCTTGTAGCGCAAACCAAAACGCCTGCTCCTCTTTGGCAGCTCCTACGTCCTCGGAAGAGACAATCACGTCCAGGTAACTTTCCAAACCGGTGAGCGGCAGCTTCAGGGCAAGACTCGCACGATCCGCATTAGTGGCGAGCACGACCCTCGGATGGGCCTGTTTGAGCCATTTGAGGAAATCCAGAGCATCGCTACGCAGGCCTATCAAGTGTTGGACTTCGCGCTTCAGAGCGACGATATCCACGCCCAGCTCGCGGCTCCAGTACGCCAGGCTGTACCAGTTCAAGGTGCCCTGCCCGCCGATAATGCGCGCACGCAGCGCCTCCTGGGAAGCCTCATCCAGTTGGTGCAGTTCGCGGTAGCGCCGCGGCAGATGCTCGAGCCAAAAGTGGCTGTCGAAGTGTAAATCCAGCAGCGTGCCGTCCATATCCAAGAGGACGGTGTCTATCTCGCGCCAATCAATCATTGCCGCTCCAGTCACGTTAGGAGTAAGCGTGCTATTGTAGCTTAACCGCCTTTTACCAGCCATGGAGGCCCACTTTTATGTCTACGTCCCCCCCAACGCGCGACACCTTCAATCACCCTGAAGGCGCCAGTACCAAGCGCTCGGGCTACCAGCAAAAGCCGCAAATTTTGGCTCGCAAGAGCGTGGCCCAGAGCCGTTTATTCCAGATTGAGTCGCTTGATTTGCGTTTTTCTAACGGAGAAGAGCGCCAATTTGAGCGTTTGACCGGCGCTGATCGCGGCGCAGTGATGATGGTGGCGATGCCCGACCCAGACCACGTACTGCTGATCCGCGAATACGCCGCTGGATTTGAAGATTATGTGCTCACCCTGCCTAAGGGGTTGGTCGACCCTGGCGAAGATATCATTACCGCGGCTAACCGTGAGCTGATGGAGGAGTGTGGCGTAGGCGCTCACCGCATTGAACCGCTGGTCGAGCTCTCGTTGGCGCCCAACTATATGCGTCACCGTATGCAGGTACTCCTCGCCACCGACCTGTACCCCAAGCGCCTGCCGGGGGATGAGCCCGAGCCGTTGATTGTGGAAACCCACGCCATTGAGGAACTGCCCGCCCTGCTACTGCGCGAGGATTTTCACGAAGCCCGCGCCATCGCCGCGCTCTATATCGCCCGGGATAGGTTGCGGGAAGAGAAGCGCAATAGTGCAACGGATTTATTGTGAAACAATAATTAGCTTGACTGAGAGCAGCCTTTAGGCTCCGCACCATTGTAGGAGGCCACTTTTAGTGGTGGTTCGACACTTCGACGATGGGTGCCGAAGGCGCCCCTTCGCTTAAGCTGGCTGGCAGCCTAACCCATTGCGAGCTGAAGCTCCCTCCTACAACTAACGCCTAGCACCGGTGTACGTATCAGGCTCTGTGCCATTGTGGGAGGCCACTTCCAGTGGGCGATGGGTGCCGAAGGCGCCCCTTAGGTTAAGCTGGCTGGAAGCCTAACCCATCGCGAGCTGAAGCTCCCTCCTACAACTAACGCCTAGCACCAGTGTACGTATCAAGCTCTGTGCCATTGTGGGAGGCCACTTCCAGTGGGCGATGGGTGCCGAAGGCGCCCCTTAGCTTAAGCTGGCTGGAAGCCTATCCCATCGCGAGCTGAAGCTCCCTCCTACAACTAACGCCTAGCACCGGTGTACGTATCAGGCTCTGTGCCATTGTGGGAGGCCACTTTTAGTGGGCGATGGGTGCCGAAGGCGCCCCTTAGCTTAAGCTGGCTGGAAGCCTAACCCATCGCGAGCTGAAGCTCCCTCCTACAACTAACGCCTAGCACCGGTGTACGTATCAGGCTCTGCGCCATTGTGGGAGGCCACTTCCAGTGGGCGATGGGTGCCGAAGGCGCCCCTTAGCCTAAGCTTGCTGGAAGCCCAACCCATCGCGAGCTGAAGCTCCCTCCTACAACTAACGCCTAGCACCAGTGTACGTATCAGGCTCTGTGCCATTGTGGGAGGCCACTTCCAGTGGGCGATGGGTGCCGAAGGCGCCCCCTTAGCTTAAGCTGGCTGGAAGCCTAACCCATCGCGAGCTGAAGCTCCCTCCTACAACTAACGCCTAGCACCGGTGTACGTATCAGGCTCTGTGCCATTGTGGGAGGCCACTTTTAGTGGGCGATGGGTGCCGAAGGCGCCCCTTAACTTAAGCTGGCTGGAAGCCTAACCCATCGCGAGCTGAAGCTCCCTGCTACAACTAACGCTTAGCACCGGTGTACGTATCAGGCTCTGTGCCATTGTGGGAGGCCACTTCCAGTGGGCGATGGGTGCCGAAGGCGCCCCTTAGCTTAAGCTGGCTGGAAGCCTAACCCATCGCGAGCTGAAGCTCCCTCCTACAACTAACGCCTAGCACCGGTGTACGTATCAGGCTCTGTGCCATTGTAGGAAGCCACTTCCAGTGGGCGATGGGTGCCGAAGGCGCCCCTTCGCTTAAGCTGGCTGGAAGCCTAACCCATCGCGAGCTGAAGCTCCCTGCTACAACTAGCTCCTACTTCTAAAGATGATTTTTCAATGCGATCCAACGACGTTGGCGGTGGCTGTCCAGGCCTGCTTCCAGTAGGGCCATTGAGCGCAAAGCGTCGTCGACGCTGACCGGTAACGGTGCTTTATCGCGGATAGCGGCAGCAATGCCTTGGTAATAGGCCAGGTAGTCCCCCGGCAGCGTTGGAAGTTCACAACGCGTTAGCGGCGCGTTATCCCCCTCTCCTTCACGCAGCGTCAAGGTGCCATGTTGGCTATCTTCGCCCCATTGGGATGTCGGCACTTCGCCTGCTTTTAAGCGATCCTCTTGAGGGTCTAAGCCGTATTTTATAAAGCTGCCTTGGGTGCCATTAATCCGAAAGCGCGGCGTTGGTTCGGCCACCAGCGTGCCCGCCGCCAAGGTAACGCGAAAGCTTTCGTAGTCGAGCAGCGCCAGGAAGTCATCGTCAGCCTGGGCGCCATCTCGCAGCACGCCGAGTTCTAGCAGAATAGACTGGGGCATGCCAAACAGCTCACAGGCTTGATCTAGCAAATGTGGCCCCAGATCAAACCAAATGCCGCCACCAGGGGTGGCCTTCTCGCGCCAGCGATCGCGCACTTCCGGGCGGAAACGGTCAAAGTGAGATTCAAAATTGACCAGGCGTCCTAGCGTCCCCGCCTCAAGCAGGGCTTTAACGGTCAAGAAATCGCTGTCCCAACGACGGTTGTGAAACACCGACAATAGACGCTCTTTATCATCCGCTAACTTTTTGAGCAGCTTTCCTTCCGATAGGGTGACCGTGAACGGCTTATCGACCACTACGTGCTTGCCCGCCGAGAGAGCGGCTTTGGCGAGGGAGAAGTGGGTATCGTTAGGGGTGGGAATAACGATCAAATCAATATCGCTACGCTGACAAAGCGCTAATGCCTGCGCCTCTACCTCAACATCCGGCAGTGACGCCTGCACCTTGGCGGCATCGCTTGAAGACACCGCGACCAAGTCCAGGCCTTCCGTGGCCTGAATCAGCGGTGCGTGGAAGGTTTGGCTAGCGAAACCGTAGCCGACTAATCCAACGTTTATAATCGCCTTCATTTGATTCCTTACTCGGGCTGATTGTGTGTTTCAGTGCATGTATCAGTCGAGCTTGCTTAGATCCCGAACAGCCCCTTTGTCAGCGGAGGTCGCCAACAGCGCATAGGCTTTAAGTGCCGGGGTTATCTTACGTGGACGCTGTTCAGCAGGCTTCCAGGCAGTGGCGCCTTTGGCTTCCATCGCTTCTCGGCGGGCCGCCAGTTCAGCATCCGTCAGTTTGACGTTGATCGCCCGGTTTGGGATATCGATACGGATCAGGTCGCCCTGCTCGATTAGTCCAATCGCGCCGCCCGCCGCTGCTTCAGGAGAAACATGGCCAATAGAGAGCCCTGAGGTGCCGCCAGAGAAGCGCCCGTCGGTCAGTAGCGCGCAAGCTTTACCCAATCCTTTGGATTTGAGATAGGACGTCGGGTAGAGCATCTCCTGCATACCGGGGCCACCTTTCGGCCCTTCGTAGCGAATCACAACCACATCACCCTCTTTGACTTTATCCGCCAGCACATCGGCGACCGCCTGATCCTGGGACTCCACCACATGGGCGGGGCCTTCAAAGACCAGAATCGAGTCATCGACCCCGGCGGTTTTGACCACGCAGCCATCCAGCGCGATATTGCCGTAGAGCACGGCTAAGCCGCCCTGCTGAGAGAAGGCGTGCTCAAGGTCGCGAATACAGCCGGTGGCGCGGTCACCATCCAAGCTCGGCCAGCGGGCACTTTGGGAAAATGCCGTTTGGGTCGGTACACCGCCGGGGCCTGCTTTAAAGAACTCAACCACCTCAGCGCTTGGCGAGCGCATGATATCCCACTCATCCAGCGCTTCTTTTAAGCTATCGCCATACACAGTGGGCACAGACGTATCCAGCACTCCGGCACGATCCAGCTCCCCCAGAATGGCCATAATGCCGCCTGCACGGTGGACGTCTTCGATATGGTACTTCTGGGTATTGGGCGCTACTTTGCAGAGCTGGGGTACTTCACGAGAGAGGCGGTCAATATCCGACATGGTGAAGTCAACTTCGGCTTCCTGGGCCGCCGCCAGGAAGTGCAAAATGGTGTTGGTCGAGCCGCCCATGGCGATATCCAGGGTCATAGCGTTTTTGAACGCTGCCTTGGAGGCAATGGCGCGAGGCAACAGGTGCGCCTCATCGCCTTCGTAATAGCGCTTAGCCAGCTCGACAATACGATGGCCAGCAGTTTCAAACAGGCGACGACGATCAGAGTGCGTCGCCAGCACGGTGCCGTTGCCAGGCAAGGCCAGGCCCAGCGCTTCGGTTAAGCAGTTCATTGAGTTGGCGGTAAACATGCCTGAACAACTGCCGCAGGTAGGGCAGGCGCTGCGCTCTACTTCTGCCAGGGTGTCATCATCCACGCTGTCGTCGGCGGCCATCACCATGGCATCGACTAAATCTAAACCATGGTTGAGCAGCTTGGTTTTACCCGCTTCCATGGGGCCGCCGGAAACAAAGATCACCGGAATATTGAGACGCAACGCGGCCATCAGCATCCCGGGGGTAATCTTGTCGCAGTTGGAAATACACACCAGCGCATCGGCGCAGTGGGCGTTACACATATACTCAACGCTGTCGGCGATCAGGTCGCGGCTGGGCAGCGAGTAGAGCATGCCATCGTGGCCCATGGCGATACCGTCGTCCACCGCAATGGTATTGAACTCTTTGGCGACGCCCCCGGCCTTCTCAATCTCCCGTGCCACCAGTTGGCCCATATCTTTTAAGTGGACATGGCCCGGCACAAACTGGGTAAAGGAGTTGGCTACCGCAATAATCGGCTTTTGAAAGTCGCCGTCTTGCATACCAGTGGCGCGCCATAGCGCGCGGGCACCGGCCATATTGCGACCGGCGGTGGTGGTACGTGAGCGATACTCTGGCATGGCTTCCTCTACTCTCTAATAATAGCTAGGCTCTATTTTTTATTAACCCACAGCACCTAAAGCCGCGGGCTAGGCTAATGCTGAAAAATATCAGTGTTTTTTGATTGTGGCATGAGCAATGCGCAGAGACTAGATGTAGAGGCTTGATGAAGAGGCTAAATAGAGAGATTCGATGGCGAGTGAAGCGCCCTCCATGGCGCCGATTTCTCAGAAGGTCGCCCACGCCTCTTCGGCTGGCTGGGCTTGGGCAGTACGCTGCGGCAAGGAGCTCTGGGCCGACGCTAATGCCTGGGCAGCTGCCGCTACTGATAGCGAGGAACCAAGCCCTGCTTGTTTGAGCAAGCGCTCACGCGCCGTCTCGCTGCTCTCTTCGGCGGCGCCCTCTAAGCGGAAGGCGGCGATCACATTGGCCAGGCTTAGTGCTTCGCGGGTGAGATCTTGAGCGGCGCTGGAAATTGACTGCACTTTGGAGGCATTCTGCTGGGTGACATGATCCATCTCCGCGACGGCAGTATTGATTTGCGCGATACCGTTGCTCTGCTCACCGGAGGCGGTGCTAATCTCTTCCATGATATCGCTGACTTTCATCACCTGGGTAACGACCTGTTCAATAGCGGCTTCGGCCTCTTTTACCGCCTGGGCACCCCCACTGATCTCCTGGGAGGAGGCGTCGATCAAGCGGCGAATTTCACCGGCGGCATCGGCGCTGCGACCGGCTAAATTACGCACTTCGTTAGCCACTACCGCAAAGCCACGCCCCTGCTCGCCAGCCCGTGCCGCTTCAACCGAGGCATTCAATGCCAGAATATTGGTTTGAAATGCGATGCCGTCGATGACGCTAATGATGTCGGTCATCTTATCGGCGCTGGCAGCGATACGCTCCATCCGCTCCACTAGCGCCTGCATACGCTCGCCGGTTTCACGGCTGGTGGTGGCGTTTTGCATGGCCAACTGATTGGCCTGACGGGCGTTTTCGCTGTTTTGCTGCACGGTCGCCGTCATTTGATCCATGCTAGAAGCAGTTTGCTGCAGCGAGGAGGCCTGCTGCTCAGTGCGCGATGCCAGCTCCTCATTCTGCTGTTTGATATGCTCAGATGCTGGGGTCACCACATCGACTTTGCTGCCCACCTCGGTGATCAACCCCGACAAGCTAGCGCGCATGGTTTCCAGCGAACTCAACAGCTCGCCCAACTCGTCACTACGCTTTAAGGTCACTCGGTTGGCGAGGTTACCCGCGGCAATTTGGAACGTTACCCGGCGCGCCTCGTTGAGCGATTTAATCATCGATTTGAGTACCGCCATGCTTAGCCCCACCATTAACACAATACCCAGCAACAGGACGCCCAACTGACCATATAGTAATACCTGTTGCTGCTGTTCGGCATTTTCCATTAGCGTATGCGCGGCGGCTCGTTCCTGTTCAACCAATACGTTGATAGTGGCACTAATACTTTCAGAGGTGGGCTGCACGTTGTCATTAAAGGCTTCAAAGGCGGCAAAGCCGTTGCCATCCTGAATAGCCGTCAGGGTGATAGCGGCGTTTTCAATAAAGGTGGTGATATGAGCCGTTAACCCCTCTTGCACACCGCCGGTTTCGCGCGCTGCAGTATAGCCTTGCCACGATTGCTCAATGTTGGCACTCATGGCGGCTAATTGGCTTTCAAGGGCATCAAGATCCGCTCGCCTCGGGTTGCGTACCGCAGGCTCTAGCGCCTGGGTCGCTTGACTAACCCGCTGGTCAATCTGCTGAAGATCGGAAATGCCTTCAAGGCCAGTTTGATTGAGGGTGCGCAATCGCTCAGCGGAACTGGTTAAGCCATACACCCCCGCCGCCCCTGCGATGACTAATAAAACCACTGAAGCCAGCACCATGCCCATTAGTTTGGCCTGCATACTGCTGAAACTAAAACGCTTTGCCCAACCGCGCAGCCCAGTGTGGCGTATTGCACCAAAATGGAGCTTGAAACCACGGGTTTTGCCCTGTTGCATAGCAGCGTATACCCGCTCTGCCCGGGCAATGGCTAGACCTTCCGCTTTGCGCCGAATAGAGGTATAGCCCACCACACGGTCACCATCGAGCAGCGGCGCGACGGTGGTATGCATCCAATACGCTTCGCCAGAGTGACGGCGATTCTTGATCAGCCCCTGCCAGGTTTTACCGGCTTCAATGGTTTCCCACAGGTTCTGAAATACCGCTTTGGGCATGCTGGGGTGGCGGAACAGGCTATGGGGTTCTCCCATGATCTCGTCCAGCGTGTAGCCACTCACCTCCACGAAGGTTTGATTGGCGTAGGTGATTCTGCCCTGCAAATCCGAGCGCGAGATAAGCACTTCATCATCAGCCAACTCGTATAAGCTGGATGATGTTTGCCTCGATACTGATTGCGTAGATGTTGCCTGTTTAGCACTGCGCATTGAGAACCCCTACTTTTTTATTGAAGGCTTACGCCATCATTAGAATAAGATTAGGGGCGATGCATAAAGCATGCCACCGCGAAGGGTGGCATGTAGTGAAAGGAATGGAGGAAAATCAGCTATCTATATCCCATTAGAACCGTAATGCCCGATGAGCGCTAAAACTCTTCCCACTGGTCGGTACGGGGCTGCGCTGAGGATGACTTAGCACGCTGCTCGGAAGGGGCTGGCAAACTGCGGGCAGCTTTGCTGAGTGCCTGGTTAGCGCGCTGCAACTTGGCCCGCGCCTCTTTAATGCTCTCATCTCTAGCGCCTTCCAAACGGAACGCATCGACCACGTTGGCGAGCTCAAACGCTTCAAGGGAGAGGTTATCGGCTGAGGCCGCAATCGACTGAACTTTGGAGGCGTTCTGCTGGGTCACAGTATCCATTTCGGCAATCGCCGAGTTAATTTGACCGATCCCACTACTCTGCTCGCTGGACGCAGTGCTGATCGACTCCATCAGTTCACTGACCCTACTCACCTGTTGAGAGACCTCCTCGATCGCCCGCTCTGCCTGTTCCACTGCGCTTCGACCACCGCTGACCTCCTGGGTAGTGCTATCGATCATCTTGCGGATTTCCTGAGCGGCATCGGCGCTGCGTCCGGCTAGATTGCGCACTTCGCTGGCGACGACCGCAAAGCCGCGACCATGCTCGCCCGCACGAGCGGCTTCTACCGAGGCGTTGAGTGCCAAAATATTGGTTTGAAAAGCAATCCCGTCGATCACGCTGATCATCTCGGTCATCTTTTCAGCACTCTGGGCGATACGCTGCATACGTTCCACCAGTTGCTGCATCTGTTTCCCCGTTTCCCGGGTGCTGGCCGTGTTTTGCACCGCCAGGTCAGTGGCTTGGCGGGCATTATCGGTATTTTGCTGAACCGTCGAGGTCATCTCCTCCATGCTCGACGCCGTTTGTTGAAGCGACGACGCCTGCTGCTCCGTACGTGAAGAGAGCTCCTCATTTTCAGCGGCTATCTGCTGAATCGCCGGGGTGACCACCGAAACGCGGCTCTCAACATCGCCCACAATGCTAGAGAGGCTAAAGCGCATGGTGTCCAGGGAGTAGAGCAACTCGCCCAGTTCATCGTTGGCTTGGCGACGTTCACGGGCAGCCAGGTTACCCGCGGCAATTTGGAAAGTGATATACCGCGCGCCCGACAAACTGCGAAACACGGATTTTAGAATCATCACGCTTAGGGCAATCATGACTAAAAAGCCGACTGCCAGCAGCACCAACTGTGCTATTAACAGCTGTTGACGACCGTCTTGCGCCTGAGTGACCAGCGCTTCAGCATCGGCGCGCACCTGTTCGACCAGGTTACTGTTCATCTCGCGCAGAGATTCAGTGGTCGGCACCACGATGTCATTAAAGGCTTCAAAGGCCGCAAATCCATTGCCCTCTTGAATCGCCACCAGGGTAGTTTGCACCGCTGAGCTCCAGGTACTCAGCGCACTATCAAAGGCTTGAGCAGTCTCATCAGTGATAACTTCATCTACAAAGTAGCCCGACCAAAGTGTTTGAATAGCATCAGTATATTCGCCAATATCTGCGTTGACTGCCTCCAGGTCAGCGCGGCGTGGGCTTCGCACTGCGGGCTCAAGCGTTTCAATCGTTTGACCAATGTAGCGCTCGACATGCTGCAGCGAGGCGACTTCGCCCAATCCTGAATGATTAATAGTTTCCAGTCTTTCGCCAGAAACCATAACCGCGTACACACCCAAACCACCTGAAAAAGATAGCAGTAGAAGCGATGCCACTACCATACTGATGAGCCTGGCTTTCAAGCTGGTGAACTGAAAGCGCGTCAGCATGCCGGTCAAGCCTTTACGTCGCAGCGTGCCATGGGCTAACGCGTAGTGGCGGGATTTTCCCTTTTCGCGGATTTCAGCGTAGATTTTTTCTGCTTGGGCGATCGCTTTTGGCATTGCTTTTCGGCGCACGGAGGTGTAGCCAACGATCCGCTCTCCGTCCCGGAGTGGCGCCACGGTGGCATTTACCCAGTAGTGATCGCCATTTTTACGTCGGTTTTTGACAACCCCTTGCCAAGTTTCCCCAGCCTGAATAGTTTTCCAGAAGTCCTTATAGGCAGCTTCAGGCATATCAGGATGACGAAGAAGATTATGGGGAGAGCCGATGAGTTCTTCACGGCTATAGCCACTGATCTCAACAAAGGTAGGATTGGCATAGGTAACGTTGCCTTTTAAATCCGAACGAGAAATGAGCACCGCCTCATCTTTCAGAACGTATTCACGCTGTGTCACAGGTTGGTTATTGCGCATAGAACCCCCAAAAAATAACTTATACTTAATTTCTTATAGCCATGCGCTATTATCGACATAGTTTTAATTTTGCCCTAGTGAACAAATGTAAAAAAAACGCCTTACTTATGTAAGACGCTTAAAAGGGTTAAAAAAAGCTTGCTAAAAATAAAATCAACGCTTTATTTTCGGCCAAACACTACATCCGCCACATCGCGGTAGCGCTTGGCAAAGTGCACCGTCACGCCCTCTTTTAAGTACTCCGGCAATTCTTCGTAATCGCGCTTATTGGCATCGGGAAGAATTAATTCAAAGATATCGCTGCGGCGGGCAGCAATGACTTTTTCACGAATACCGCCAACGGGCAGCACTTGTCCAGTTAACGTCAGTTCGCCGGTCATCGCCAAAGGTCGATCAATCGCATGGTGCTTGGCCAGTGACAGCAGTGCAGTGGTCATGGTCACACCCGCCGAGGGGCCATCTTTCGGCGTGGCGCCCTCGGGAACGTGCAAATGCACAAACGCCGAGTCAAAGAAGTCTGCATCGGCGCCATACTCCTGCAGGTGGCCCAGGGTATAGCTGTAAGCGATATTAGCCGACTCCTGCATCACTTCGCCCAACTTCCCGGTCAGCTTGAAGCCACGATCCAGAGAGTGAACTTTGCCCGCTTCTATGGGTAGCGTTGCGCCGCCCATGGAAGTCCACGCCAAGCCGGTCACCACCCCTTCGCCGGTGAGCACTTTTTCCTTACGGAAGATCGGCGCACCCAAGAACTCCTCAAGGTTCTTAACCGATATCTTGATCGTTTCGGGCTCCTCTTCGAGCAGCTTAACGGCGGATTTACGCACAATGCGATGCAGCTGCTTCTCCAGTTGGCGCACCCCCGCTTCCCGGGCGTAGCCTTCAATGACCTGTTTCAAGGCAGCATCGGACAGGCTGATACGCTTTTTCGTCAGGTTGTCGCGCTTGAGCAGCTTCGGCCATAGGTGGTGCTTGGCAATCGCCAGTTTCTCTTCGGCGATATAGCCGGAAAGACGGATCTGCTCCATGCGATCGAGCAGTGGCCCAGGAATCGAATCCAGGGTGTTGGCGGTGCATATAAACAGCACCTTGGAGAGATCCATGCGCACATCGAGATAATGATCGAGGAAGTCAACATTCTGCTCAGGATCAAGCACTTCTAGCAGCGCCGAGGCGGGATCGCCCTGGAAGGACTGCCCTAGCTTGTCGATCTCATCCAGCATGATAACGGGGTTTTCGACCTCGACTTCCTTAAAGGCCTGCACCAACTTGCCGGGCATAGCGCCCACATAGGTACGCCGATGGCCTTTAATTTCCGCCTCATCGCGCATGCCGCCCACAGAGAAGCGGTAAAACTGACGCCCCAGGGCTTCAGCAATCGAACGCCCAATGGAGGTTTTACCTACCCCTGGCGGGCCGACCAACAGCACAATCGAGCCACCTACGTCGCCTTTAAACTTGCCCTCGGCCAGAAATTCGATAATGCGCTCTTTAACGTCTTTCAAACCGTCGTGGTCGCGATCCAACACCTGGCGGGCATGGGGTAGATCCAACTGATCCTGGCTGGTGACGCCCCAGGGCAGCGAGGTTAGCCAATCCAGATAGTTACGCGTGGTGCCATACTCTGGCGAACCGGTTTCCAACACGCTGAGCTTATTGAGCTCATCCTCGATACGCGATTGAACGCGTTCGGGAACCACCAGCGACTCCAAACGCGCTCGAAAGGTATCTACATCGTTTTCGCGATCATCCTTGGAGATACCCAATTCACGCTGGATCACCTTGAGCTGCTCACGCAGGAAGAACTCGCGCTGGCGATCCTGCATTTGCGCGTTTACCTGCTCGCTGATTTCGCCCTGTAGCAGCGCCACATCGATCTCTTTACGCAGCAGCGGTAGCACCTTCTGCATCCGCTCTTCTACCGACAGTGTCGCCAACACATCCTGAAGCTCGGGGCCCTTGGCGGAGGTAATCGCGGCGGCAAAGTCGGTCAACGGGCCCGGCTGATGCGGACTAAAACGGTTGAGGTAGTGCTTGAGTTCTTCCCCATACAGCGGATTAATCGGCAGCAGTTCTTTAATGCCGTTAATGATCGCCATGGCGTAGGCACGGGTCTCTTCATTCTCCGCGTCAACCGGCTCTTTAGGGTAGGTAACTTCGACAAGGTAAGGCGGCTCTTTGGAGAGCCAGCGGGTAATTTTGAAACGCTGAAGGCCCTGGGCGATAAACTGAATCTGATCGTCTTCGCCCTTGAGTTTGTGCACTTTGACCGCGGTACCGATCTCCGGGAAACCTTCATGATCCAGGGAGGTAACGCCCTGCTCGCCGACAAAGGCAACACCTAGGGTGTGGTGCGGCGTGTTGCCCACGCGGCGCATGGTCTCTTCCCAGCGCTCGCGATTAACCACCAGCGGCTGTACCTGGGCAGGAAAGAATGGCCGATTATGAATAGGCAGCAGGTAAATACGCTCAGGAAGCATTTCACTGGCAGGAACCAGGGAGTTTACCCGCTCGCCGTCTGAGCGGTAATCATTGCCACCCTGATGGTTACCCTGCTCTTGAGCACTCTTTTCAGCACTCCCATTAATGCTCTTTTCACTACTACCTTCACTACCGGTGGCTTCACTACTAGGAGCGTCGTCAGTAGTGGATGATTGCTCGTCATCAAGTTGCCAATCAAGATCTTCAGCGTCGCGTTCGTAATCCTGGTCGCTCATGCGTCCTCCAATGAACCGATACCGGCGGTGACAACCGCCTAGCGTTGTTCATGGAATGCGGGCAGTGCGCCGAAACTTCAACCCTTCACGAGTAGAACAGTCGGTTTAATAACGCTTATTCAGGCCAAAGTTCGGGCATCGGGCGCCCATTAACACGCCACACGCCGCGCACCACATCGAACTGCAGTTCACGAGTGCCAAGCGGGAGCCCTAACCATAGCGCGGCGACGGTGGGCGCTTCATGCCAGGTGAAGTCACCATCAATACGCTCCAGCCATTTTGCCTGCTCTTGCTCTTTATCGAGGTCAACTACGCTAAGCTCATCTAGCTGGCGGGCATCAAAAAACAGCGCGCCATCCGCATCCAGACGAATACCTAACAACGGACTTTCGATGGCAACGGTCATGACATCTAAACGCGGCGAGTCGCTAAGCACTTTACGCAGATCAGGTTCAAGACGGGCCAACAACCCCTCGGCCATGGGTAGACTAGCGTCTCCCCAGGCGGCTTCCTGGCGCAAACGGCGTATCACTTCGCGCACTGCATCGGCATTCAGGCGGGAAAGCTCCATCTCTATACGACCACTGAGCAGCGGCATGTCCGGCGCTTCAGAAGGCACCATCACATCGCCTATTTCTAGGTCACCTTTAATACGTAGCTCGCTCTCATCCAGCACCATATGGCTATTCAGGTCGAGGGGTGAGAGCTGAATATCATAGGAGGGGTAGCTAAGCGTCAGCGTATCAATATGCAGATGGTCGCGTTGAGCAAAGTGGTAAGCATCATCAATATAGGTATAGCGGCTTTCGAGCACAGTGGGGCCTACCGCAAGCTGGGCCATCCCATCAATAAGGGTGAGTTGATCAAACAGCGCGCGTAGTCGCCAATCACCAAACACCCCTTCCAAGCGCAGCCGACCGCCGCGCACGGCTAGCTCACGACCATTTTGTTGAATAACGAAGGGAGCAAGGGCAAGGCGCAGTTCGCTATGACCACTCAGGGTATGGTAGCGCCCTTGCCAGCGCGGCACAGATGGAGCAGAGACTTCACCCACAGCTTGCTGTAACACGGTATCGAGGCGGGGTAACACAGTGCCTTCGACGTCCGTGCTTAAAATGCCGTGTCGCGCGCGATAGGTAAGCTCAAGGCGCCAGGGGCGGCCCAGCAGCGGGGACAGAATCAGCCTACCCTGGGAACTTAGCCAACCCTGACGACTCTCTGTACGGTTGACCCGCCACTCCCCCCGCGCCTCCAGGTCTTCGAGCGCTTGGCGCAGGCTGCGCTCAAACAGCACGCTGGAGAGAAGCTGCGCTGCCATCCACACGACGGCTATGATCGCCAGTGTGGGGACAATCAGACGTTCCTTGCGCATGCTACCTCCTTGAAGCCAACGCGCTCGAAAAAGTTATCCACCGCTTCTGCTCTCTCACCACTTATTCCAGTTTAGTGCAGCCAGAACCAGAGGTGCATAGTACTCCAGGCGTAGACCCCTGCCATCACGTCATCGATCATGATGCCAAATCCGCCCGCCACGCGGCGATCAGCCCAACGGATGGGCCAGGGCTTAAAGACATCAAAGATGCGGAATACGATAAAACCCCATAACGCAGCCTCCCAAGAAAAAGGCACCGCCGCCATCGTCAGCCAGTACCCCACAAACTCATCCCATACAATGCCGGAGTGATCGTGCACCCCTAAATCATGGGACGTTTTATCACATAGCCAAACACCGACAATGAAGGTGACAAAACAAATGCTCAGGTACCACCCCAGGGGCAATTCCGCCATCATCCAGTAGAACGGAATTGCCGCTAGCGTGCCAAAAGTACCCGGTGCCCAAGGCACAGTACCGCTACCTAAGCCGAAGGCAAAAAAATGTGTTGGGCGACGCCAGACACTTTTCGGTGCACGATTCATGGCGCTTCCCCACTAAAATGCTGCCAGCCAGCATAACCACTTAAATCACTTTGATCAGAAGCACTAACGCCCAACGTTTCACTACAGCGGCCGATAACGGTCAGCGAGAGGCCCAGTGGCACCAAACGCTGCTGCGCCTCGGCGACGTCGTCAGCGCCCAGCGTAACCAGCAGTTCGTAATCATCTCCGCCGGAAAGCGCCGCTTTTAGCGCAGCTTCCCGCCCTAGCGTGCTTTCCAGCTCGTCCGCTAGTGGTAGTGCATCTAACGCAATGATGGCTCCTACCTGCGAGGCCTCGCGAAGATGCGCCAAATCAGCCAGCAGCCCATCGGAAATATCCAGTGCAGCGGTGGCCAGGCCTCGTAGCGCCAAACCCGCCGCTAAGCGCGGTTGGGGCAATAGGTAGCGACTCAACAACGGATGCGAAAGGTCACGCTCGCCCTGCTGCCAAAGCGCCAGCCCCCCTGCCCCACCGCCTAACGCACCGGTGACGGCAATCAAGTCACCCGCCTGGGCACCGCCGCGGGTTAACGCTTCACCTACCGGTACCTCGCCCATCACAGTAACGCCTATGGAAAGCGCACCGGAAGTGACGTCGCCTCCCACCAGCGTAGTGGCGTGCTGTTGGCTAAGGGCATGAAAGCCCTGTGCATAGTCGGCCAGCCAGGCTTCGGTCGCTTCATCATCGGCAAATTGGCGCTGATCCAGGGTTAACGCCATTAAGCACCAGCGTGAAGTCGCCCCCATGGCGGCCAAATCGCTCAGAGCAACGGCCAAGGCACGATGACCCACCGCGAATGCCGGGGCTTCGCGGGGAAAGTGTACATCCACTACCGAGGTATCAACGCTTACGACCAGCTGTTGGCCTGCTTGCGGTACCAGTAGCGTGGCGTCGTCACCACATCCCAGTGTGACACCATTTGACGCGGTCGACGCCTCCTGCGACGACATAAAGTAGCGTCGAATCAAATCAAATTCGGCAAGCACAAAGGCCCCTTAAACGCTGTGTCATACCGCTCGCGTTCAGAGACGGCGAGCGCTGACCTCGGCACTGCGCAAGCGAATCGCCAGCTTGTCGAGAATGCCGTTCACGTATTTATGGCCGTCGGTGGCGCCAAATGACTTAGCCAGCTCAACGCCTTCGTTAATCACTACACGATAGGGTACTTCCATCCGGCGGGAAAGCTCGTAAGCGCCCAACCGTAGAATGGCCAACTCTACCGCATCAAGATCTTCTAAGCGGCGGTCTAGCAGGGGGGAGATCTCACGATCCAGTTCAGCTTTGAAACGCACGGTGTTGTGGAGGAGTTCGTGAAACAGTGCTTTGTCAGCAATCTCCATCACCTTCACCCAGTTTTCGTGATCTTCAAGGTCGTCATCGGCGACCTGGCTACGAAACTCGGCTTCAATGGTGGTGATGGATTTACCCGTCATGTGCCACTGATAAAGCCCCTGCACCGTTAACTCACGCGCCGCGTGACGGCCCTGCTGAGCAGCAGAGGGTTTACGCTCGCTCATTGGGTATCTCCTGACGGCAGCGCGCGGAGCAGAGAAACCATTTCCATGGCGGCCATGGCAGCTTCGGTGCCCTTATTTCCGGCTTTGGTACCCGCGCGCTCAATCGCCTGTTCGATGGTTTCAACGGTTAACACGCCGTTAGCCACCGGCGTATCAAACTCAAGCTGCAGGTGATTAATCGCCGTATTGCAGCCGCCCGCCACGTATTCAAAATGCGGTGTGCCACCGCGAATGACCGCACCCAGGGCAATCACTGCATCGGGCTTCATCACCTTTAGTACACGCTTCACCGCCAGTGGGAGTTCCCAGGCGCCCGGCACGTGAACGATATGAATATGTTCTGCGTCTACGCCATGGCGGGTCAAACTGTCGACGGCGCCTTCCACAAGACTATCCACCACGTGATGGTTAAAACGGCCGACCACGATGACATAGTGGCCATCAACGTCAACAAAGGTACCTTCAACTTGAGTGAGGGAGTGCATCAATTTAATCCTGCTGATTCGTCCTGCTGAGAAATTGGCTCATACGCCGTGTCATTTGGGCCCAAACGCTCTACGACTTCAAGATCAAAGCCGGACAGCGCCGAAAACTTCCACGGTGAACTAAGTAATCGCATTTTACCTACGCCTAAATAGCGCAGAATCTGGGAACCGGTGCCGATGGTTAGGTAGTTACCGGCACCGTCGGAATCACTGGTACGCGGCTGGCGCACGCGATCCAAAAAGATATCCAGCTGGTCTTTCAAATCCTGGTGCGGGCGACCATCGTCAATCAACACAAACACGCCTGGCGCGGCACCGGCAATCTCTTCCAACGCGCGGTGGGCATCCCAGCGGCACTGCTCGCCTTTCATTAAGCCCATTACGTCACGCAGCGTATCGGCAAGATGCACACGCACCGTGGTGGCCTGTTCCGGCGTGGGTTGACCATTGACCAGCGCCAAATGATGGGCGCCCTGGATACGGTCGCGGAACACGTGCAGCGCAAGCTCGCCATGGGAAGTCATTACCGTTGACGCTTCCAGATGATCGATGGTCTGCTCATTGACGATACGGTAATGAATCAGATCCGCGATGGTGCCGACTTTAATGCCGTGCTCTTGGGCGAACGCCTCTAGCTCCGGGCGTCGCGCCATGCTGCCATCATCATTCATGATCTCGCAGATTACACCGCTAGGGTCACAGCCTGCCAGTGCTGCCAAATCACACGCCGCCTCAGTGTGCCCGGCACGACGCAGCACGCCACCCGGCTCTGCCATCAACGGAAAGATATGGCCTGGCTGAACGATATCGGAGGGTTTTGCATGAGGTGCTACGGCAGCTTGCACTGTGCGCGCTCGATCCGCTGCAGAAATGCCGGTAGTGACACCTTCGGTTGCCTCAATGGAGAGGGTAAATTTAGTGCCAAAACCGGAACCGTTATCGCGCACCATTAGCGGCAGATTAAGCTGCTCGCAACGGGCGCGCGTCATCGGCATACAGATCAAGCCGCGGGCGAAACGAGCCATAAAGTTGATATGCTCAGCCTGCACTTTTTCGGCAGCCATGATGATATCACCTTCATTTTCGCGATCCTCATCGTCCATGAGAATCACCATTTTGCCCTGGCGGATATCGTCCACCAGCTCGGCGATAGGGGCTAAGCCTCTAGAGGAGGGGTGCGCCATGGAATCTCCAATTAATGTAGTCACGAACGGTTATCGCGAAAGTGTCGCGTGAGTTAGTCATGATTTTGCGCGTCAGGTTACCTTGCTCTCACTAAATTCGCCAGATGGGCCAGTTTCGCTAGTCGCCTGAGGGGAAGCGATAATGCGCCAGTCGCGCCCCACCGCTCGCATATCGTGAATGGTTAACCGCCGCTGATCGGCCATACGTGAGAGCCCTGGCAGCGCAAAAAGCGGCCGTGCTTCGCCACCTAGCAGTGTGGGGGCAACGAACAGCTGCAGCTCATCGACCAGCGCCGCATCGAGCATAGCGCCCGCCAGCGTTGCACCGGTTTCCACCAGCAATTCGTTGACCTGCTCATTTTCGGCTAACCACTGCAGCATTACCACCAAGTCGATACGGCCATCGCTACCGGCGGGCAACACCTGCACTTCAGCGCCCGCCTCGGTTAGCCGTTCACGCTTCTCTTCCGAGTGATCTGGCGTAGCGATCACTAGCGTACGCCCAGGCTCGCTTAAACAGGCCGCCGCCAGGGGTAACCGCAAGTGGGTATCTAAAATCACCCGTAGGGGCTGGCGGCGAACCACTTCGTCAGCGTTGTCGAGCTGTAGCTGCTCTGCTCGTAGCGTCAGCCGAGAGTCATCCATAATCAGCGACTCCACGCCGCTTAATATTGCGCTGGAACGCGCCCGTAGCCGCTGTACCTGAGTACGCGCTTCTGGCCCGGTAATCCACTGGGACTCCCCCGACCCCATGGCGGTACGACCGTCTAAACTCATTGCCATTTTCAGGCGCACAAAGGGGCGCTGTTGGGTCATGCGAGCAATAAAGCCGGGATTCAGCACGCGCGCTTCAATCTCCAACAATCCCACTGCCACCTCAATACCCGCCTCCTCAAGCAGACGAATACCACGGCCACTCACTTGCGGGTTGGGATCCACCATGGCAATCACCACCCGCGACACCTTCGCTTCCTGGAGCGCCACCGCGCAAGGGCCGGTGCGGCCTATGTGAGAGCAGGGCTCCAGGGTAACGTAGGCGGTCGCGCCCTGGGCTTGCTCACCCGCATCATTCAAGGCGTTGATTTCGGCGTGGGGTTCACCGGCACGCAAGTGAAAGCCTTCGCCGACAATTTGCTCATCGCGCACAATCACACAGCCGACCCGCGGGTTGGGATCCGTGGTGTATAAACCTTTTTGCGCCAGCTGCAGCGCCCGCGCCATATAGCGATGGTCTGCTTGGCTAAAGGCACCGCTCATTGTGACGACTCGCTGCCTTGGCTCGGTCGTGAAGAGGGCTCTTGTGACAGCCGATCAATCTCAGCACGAAACTCATCCAGATCCTGAAACTTGCGATATACCGAGGCAAAGCGAATATAGGCGACGTGATCGAGGGTTTTAAGCGCTTGCATGACCGACTCACCAATATCGCGGGCGTTGATCTCACGATCACCCCGGGCGCGTAGGGTTTGACGAATGCGCTCCACCGCCGCTTCAATGGCTTCAGCACTGACCGGGCGCTTCTCCAGGGCACGCAGCATACCTGCCCGCAATTTGGCTTCATTAAAGCTCTCGCGGGAGCCATCGGACTTCACCACCCGCGGCATGACCAATTCAGCGGTCTCGTAGGTGGTGAAGCGCTCTTGGCAGCTCGCACACTGGCGGCGACGGCGTACCTGGTCACCATCGGCTACCAGTCGCGAATCTGTCACTCGAGTATCATTTGCACCACAAAAAGGGCAATGCATGGCGGTCAACCTATTGTCAGCTCGTGTCGGCGTGCCGCACGAGTTAGCGTGTTATAACCTGTCAATGTGTGTGCTATTAATAGCGTTTTAGCAGCAGCAACTGCCATAAGCTAATGTAGCTTAGCGTTTAAACGCGATATCAACCTCGCATTGTAACGATTTGGCACACAAGCTGCAGCGTTTGTGGCAGATTGTTTATCAGGAGCACCCCATGCCCACCTTTGAGCAGACCGTCCACGATACATTTTCAAATACCGTTCATGACTACCTCAGCCACCTTTACGGGCCCCGGGCGGGGGAAGTGCAGCGCCGCTTAAACCAGCGTCTAGAGCATTTTAAGTCGCTTGCTCCGTTTTCACCCAACCCCGTCGGAGCCAGCTCTAAAAACGCACCATCTTGGAGCGAAAAAGATCAGTGGGTGATCAGCTACGGCGACTCCATTATTGAAGATAATGTGCCGCCGTTGGCAGTGCTTAGCGACTTCCTTCAAGCGCGGTTGGGCGATCGCATCAGCGGCGTACATGTACTGCCCTTCTTTCCCTGGAGCAGCGACGACGGTTTTTCGGTAATCCACTACCGGGAAGTGAACCCCGACCTTGGTGATTGGTCACATATCCGCGAGCTCGCCAGTCATTACGATTTAATGGCCGACCTGGTGCTCAACCACGTTTCACGGGAGTCCCTCTGGTTCGTGGATTACCTGAGCGGCAGCCTGCCCGGCCGCGACTACTTTATCGAAGTCGATCCAGAGACCGATGTCTCCCAGGTGGTGCGGCCGCGCAGCAGTCCGCTGCTGGTGCCCGTTTCAACCCGGCGCGGTACCCGCTACCTGTGGGCGACATTCTCAGAAGACCAGCTTGACCTGAACTTTGAAAATCCGGATGTACTGCTGGAGTTCGTGGGTATCTTGCTGTTCTACCTGGAGCAAGGCACGCGGATTGTACGTTTGGATGCGGTGGCCTTTCTGTGGAAGCGGTTGGGCACCTCCTGCATTCATCTGCCGGAAACCCATACTGTGGTGCGGCTGCTAAGGGCGATTGTGGATCATGTGGCCCCCGGCACGCTGTTGATTACCGAAACCAATGTGCCACACCAGGAAAACATCAGTTATTTTGGTTTAAATCGGCTACCCGCGGGGGCGCCCGACGAAGCCCATATGGTGTATCAGTTTGCCCTTCCCCCGCTGCTGCTGCACACCCTCACCCGGGGCGAAGCGAGCACCTTGCAAACATGGCTTGCCAGCCTTCCGGTACTCCCCGACCAATGCACCTACCTTAATTTTACCGCCAGCCACGATGGCATTGGCGTGCGTCCCTTGGAAGGTTTATTGCCTGACCACGAGCGTGATGCCCTGCTGGAGCTGATGCACAAATTCGGCGGTTTTGTCAGCATGCGTAGCAACCCCGATGGCAGCGATACGCCCTACGAGATCAATATCACCTGGTTTGAAGCCATGCGTGGCACCCGCCGTGGCCCCGACCCGTGGCAGGTTGCGCGCTTTCTATGCAGCCAGGCGATTATGCTGAGTTTGCAGGGTATCCCCGCGCTGTATATTCACACGCTAACGGGCACGCTCAACGACGTTGAGGGGGTTGAGCGCAGTGGGCGGCTACGCTCGATCAACCGTCGGCGCTGGCAGCGTAGCGAGCTAGACCTGCTGTTAGATAGCCCTTCAACGCCCACCCACGATGTCTTCCATGCGTTAAACCGGCTATTAGACCAGCGCCGTCAGGAACCCTGCTTTCACCCCAATGCCGCCCAGCGGGTGTTGGTCTCGGCACCGGAACTGCTGGCGGTAGAACGCGGCCCACTGCATGACGGCCGCCGTTTACTGGCGCTGTACAACGTCACCGATCTGCCGCTCCCCTTAGAGAACGTAGGCGATGCAGTCACCCAGGCACTTGAGAATCACGCATGGCAAGCGCTTGACCCTGGTAACCCCTGGAGCGCCGAAGGTGCGCTGCCGCCTTACGCCGTACGCTGGTTAGTGGCTGATCGTTAATACCGTCGAGAAGCCTAAAGCTTCAAAAACCGCCAATTGCGACATATCGCCCCAGGTATAAAACACCTAATCCCTAAATAATGTCGTGCTGTGACAATACCAGCACAGCATTATTCTAGGGATTGCCAGTGTTAAGATAGCGGTTATTAAATCTCTAGCCTCTCACTCTGATTCAAACAAGGCGCTGCAATGCACTTAAAACGTCACCCTGTCATAAGCGGTTTTCTCCTGATGGCAGGATTGGTGGGCACCTCTGCGATCGCTGCCGACGAGCTCCCCGCCCCCATCCAGGCACTGGCCGATCAAGGCTTAGAGATTCATGGCCAATTCGAAGCCCCCGGCGGGTTGCGCGGCTACGGCGCCAGCGTGCAGGGCCAGGACATGGCGATTTACCTGACACCAGATGGCGAGCACGCCGTCGTGGGTACGCTAATGGATAGCGAGGGTAATGACCTTACCGAAGCGCAGTTGGATGAGCATGTACGGGCACCGCTAGAGGAACAAACCTGGCAGCTATTAAGCGAAAGCCACTGGATTCAAGATGGCAACGTTGATGCTCCCCGGGTGATTTACACCTTCACGGACGCCAACTGCCCCTACTGCCGCCAGCTTTGGCAAGACGTTCGCCCCTGGGTGGAAGCAGGTAAGGTGCAGCTACGTCATATCATGGTCGGTATCTTAGCGCCCGACAGCCCTGGAAAAGCAGCCGCTCTACTCGGCGCCGACGATCCGGCAGCGACGCTGCATGCCCATGAAAGTGGCCAGCAGGAAATCGAAGCCAGCGCCCAACCGAGGGAAATTGAAGAACAGGTGTATACCAATAACCAGCTGTTCGAGGAGCTGGGGCTGTATGCCACCCCCACCTCGGTTTTTCAGCGGGAAACAGAGAACGGCAACGTGCGTCTTGACCGCATTCAAGGTATGCCCAGTGATGAGCGGCTGATCGAGATGATGGGTAGCGAAGCGCCGTAATCATCGCGAGCTAAAGCTCCCTCCCCCACATCAACCAGCTAACACTAAACCATAAGCCACTTGTAGGAGGGCACTTCCAGCGCGCGAAGGGGGGCCGCAGGCCCCCCTTAGGTTAAGCGAGCGAAGCACCTGAACAGTCGCGAGCTAAAGCTCCCTCCCACTACTGACTTTGGGCACCGGGGCAGTTGTCTATTGTGGAAGGGCGCTTCTAGCGCGCGAAGGGTGCCGCTGGCGCCCCTTAGTGTCTTCCGGCTGGAAGCCAAAATGGTCGCGAGCTAAAGCTGCCTCCCATCGCTAGCTTTTTGCACCAGGGCAGTTGCCTATTGTAGGAGGGCGCTTCCAGCGCGCGAAGGGGCCGGAAGGCCCCTTGAGGTCAAGCTAGCTAGAAGACCAAACCTTGTGAACTGTATGCTCTTTCCCTTATTGCTACTCCTCGGAAAGGTTTTCAAACCTCGGCATCCCGACGTTCCAGGGTTTAATGTCGCCCTTCTCCCCAAAGTTGTCGTGGTCACCGAGTACATGGCCATCGTGTTCACGGGTTTGCCCGTACAGTGAGCGGTTATGGAAGGTCGGGCCGAAGCGCTCCGCTGTATCGGCGACATCGCCCGTATAGCGGGGGTCTTGGGGGCGCTCTTGGCTGTTTATGTAGTAAGCAATATCCCAGGCGTCTTGATCGCTGAGCGACCGCGGCTGACCAAGCGGCATATTTTGGTAAATAAAGCCCGCCATGGTTTCTACTCGCGCGATCCCCGCGCCCCAATTATTTGAGCCGTCGCCCCAAGGGGCTGGAAATACGTATTCGCCGTTTTCATAGTGGCCAGAGCCATCGTTCTGATGGCATATCGAACAATTTTGCTGGTAAGCCGCTTCGCCTCTAGCGTAGTCGGGCTCTTCAGCTGGCTCATCCGGCGCGGGGAAGCCACGCCCATAGATCGGTTTGTCTGGATACATCGGCGCACCGGTGGCCAGCCACTGATGGTAGGCGCTCAGCGCCAGCATTTCATCGCTGCCATACTCCGGTGGCACGCCGTTCATGGAGTAAGCAAAGCAGCCTGCGATACGCTCTTCCAGGTTATTCACATGCTGATTCTTACCACGGAAATCCGGCAGCGTGATAGCCGCGGCCCACACTGGCGCACTGAACGGCACCCGCCCTTCGCCCAAATGACAGCTAGAGCAGTTCATATCATTGAACACGTTCTCACCACGCAACTGCTGCGTATTGGTGAATAGATCATGCCCATAGCGGATGACTTTCTTCAGCTCCGGATGAAGTTCGGAATTCTCAAGGTCTTCCATGGTGGGGGGCTCGTGTACCAGCATATTCAGCGCAGCATCTGGGCGCTCTTCCGGCTGGGCAAAAACCGTGGCCGTATAAACGGTACCGAACCCAAGCGAGCAGCCGGTCAGCGTTATGACGAGGGAGCGACGACAGATGATCATTGTGCTGTCTCCTGTTCTTCTGAACCGGGTTGCGTGGCATACCAGGCAGACACCGCCTGAATGTCGTTATCGCTCATGCGTTTGGCAATGGCCCCCATGAGATTCTGCGGGTCGTTGCTGCGCGTCTCGTTTTTCCACGCCGTCAACTGAGCGCTGATATAGCCAGCATGCTGGCTGGCGACACCTGGGAAGGTACTGCCAACGCCCGTACCACCGGGCCCGTGGCAGCTTTGGCAGGAAACAATGTAAGCGTTCCAATCGCCGCGTTCGGCAAGCTGTTGCCCCCGCGCCAGCAGCGCTTCTTCGGCCTCATCGCCGCCTTGCCCCGGCGTTACCGGCATTTAGCTATAGTATTCGGCAACATCGGCTATCTGCTGATCGTCGAGCATATTGGCAAACGTCACCATGGTCGCGTTTTGACGCTGCCCGGCTTTAAAGTCGTGCAACTGCTTAGCGATATAGTCGGCATTCAGCCCGGCTAAGCGCGGCCATGACTCACCGTTGGGCACATTCATACCGCTGCCATCGGCCTGATGACAGGCTGTGCAGGTCGCCGCTGCAGCCTGGCCTCGCTCCGCGTCACCCTGCTGCGCCAGCGCGCCTCCGGTGACTAAGCTAATCCCTATCAGCAGGCCAAACCTGCTTAAGCATTTTTTATTCATCTCGGTTTCTCCCTTGCGTTATCGTTGTCAGCTACCCGCCACTGGCACCACCAGGCGGGCGGTAAAACCACCTTCAGCAGGGCTGACAAACGTCACTTCGCCACCAAAGCGTTCGGCGATAGCTGCCACAATGGCTAACCCCAGCCCACTGCCCTGCTGTTTACTGGCGCGCCAGAATCGTTGCGTTAATTGTTCAAGCGTCGCGCCATCAACACCTGGGCCTTGGTCGCTAACGCTAAAGGTAAGATGACGCTCCCCTGGCTCCCACTGCGCACCAAAGGTAACGGGGGCATCGGCGGGCCCATGGCTAATAGCGTTATCGAGCAGATTACGCAGCGCGGTGATAGCCAGTTCGCGGGGCATCGCAAGAGCGACATCAGGCCAATGGGGCGGGACTATAAAGCGGGCTGATGTGTCGTGTTGGCTATCCGCCAGGGCGTGTTCTGCCACATCCGCAACGCGGCTAGCCTCACCATCATCAAAGCGCACACGCCCCTCTACACGGGCCAGCGTGAGCAGTTGGTCAAGGGTTGAGCTCAACCGCACCACGCCCTCTTCAGCATAGTTGAGCGATGTTATTGCGGCCTGACCTTCGACCCGGCGAGCCACTTGCAGGTGGGTTTTGATCGCAGTAAGCGGTGTGCGCAGTTCGTGGGCGGCATCGTTGGTAAAGCGCTGCTCACGGATAATGGTTTGCTGTACGCGCGCCAAGAGCGCATTAAGGGTTTCAATAAGTGGCCGTATCTCTTTGGGTAGGCCGTAGGTGGCGACCGGGGCCAGCGCATCAGGGTGGCGATGAGCCAGCGATTCGCGCAGCCGTGTTAGCGGTGCTAAGCCACGCCAAACCCCCAGCCAAAGCGCAAACATGCTGCCCACCAGCGCTACGATAAAGGGCACCACGGTCATGCGTATAACGCCGCTAAGCAGCATATCGCGCTCATCCATACGATCAGCGGTGGTAATCACAATGCCACCGCGCTCGTAGGTAAATACCCGCCAGGTCACGTCGCCTGCCTGGCGATAAGTGTGGCCGCCCTCTCCCGGGGCGAGAATAGCGTCCATATCGGCATGGGTGCGCGCCATGATTTCGCCTTGGGGCGAGTGCACTTGGCAGGCCAGCCCCTCAATGGGCGGAATAGACAGCACTGGATGCTCGGCATCCTCCCATACGTCAAACGGCAGCTGCAGGACTAACCCGGCCACCATTCTTGCCGACTGCGCTAAGCGCTGATCCAGGGTTTCCACAAACTTCTCTTCCAGGTCGCGCATCAGCCACGCCGCCGCCACACCCCAGAGCAGTGCCAGCGTTAACCCCAGAGTCAGCAGCAAGCGCGCGCGTAAACTCATAGCTGCCCCTTGTAGGGCGTACCAGCCGCATGTACCGCTTCGGGTTTGCCCAACCGATAGCCAAGCCCGCGCACTGTTTCAATCACGCCGCTGCCCAGCTTGCGACGCAGATGGTGGATATGCACATTCAGCGCATTGCTCTCAACATCGTCGTTCATACCGTAAAGGCTATCTTTGAGTTGGTCGGCTGACAGGACGCTGCGTGGCGATTGCAGGAAGGTTTCAAGCAGCACCAGCTCCCGGCGAGACAGCATAATCAGCTGTTCATCGACGTAGACCTCCCGAGCCGTTGGATCTAAGCAGAGTGCGCCGTGGGCAATCAGGCCGCTGCTGCGCCCTGCTACCCGGCGAAGCAAAGCGTGCAAACGCGCTACCAACTCATCTAAATCGAAAGGTTTCACCAGATAGTCATCGGCGCCGCCCTGCAGTCCATCCACCCGGTCACGCACCGCATCCCTAGCGGTTAACACCAGCACGGGAACGTCGTTACCCTGCTCACGCCACTCGGCCAGCAATTGAAGACCATCGCCATCGGGCAATCCGCGATCAAGAATGACCACATCACTGGCCACCGTTCGCATCGCCTGACGGGCAGCGTTCACCGTAGAGACGTGATCAACCACGAAATCGAAGGTCATTAATCCAGCGCGTATACCCGAAGCAACCAGCGGGTCATCTTCAATCAACAAGACGTGCATAGCGGTTTCCTATTTATTACCCATCAGCATGGCTGACGGGCATTAACCCAGCGTTAAGACAAATAAAAACGCCCTTGCCGTGATGGCAAGGGCGTAAGCATGGCAATCGCCGAATAAGGACGAATGGCTAGGCGAGACGCTTAGCAGCAAAACGTCTCGCAAAAAACCAACCCAACACCATTGTCACCAGCATGGCCAATAGCGGTAACGAAAGACCGCCGATGGAGGCAATCGCCGGCCCTGGGCAGTAGCCGGAAAGCCCCCAGCCGATGCCGAACAGGGCAGCGCCCCCTAACAACTTTGCGTCCAACTCACGTTTGGTCGGCAACTGAAAGACGCCACCCAACAATGGTGCAGTACGCTTGAATACCAGCCGATAACCAACAAAGGTGGTGATGACGGCCCCGCCCAATACGAACATCAGCGTTGGATCCCAGGCGCCCGCTACGTCTAGAAACCCCACTACTCGCGCGGGGTCGGTCATCCCTGAAACAGCCAGGCCGATACCGAAAAGTAGCCCCGCCGCATAGCCCGCCGCTGTTTTCATCCAATTGCTCTTGTTTGACTGACTCATTGAACTATTCATTGAACGCCACCTAAACCTAGCAAGTGGCGCGAGATATAAACGGTCACTAGCGCCGTCAGCAAAAACATACCGGTGGCCGCCATGGAGCGCGGTGCCAAACGCGCCAGCCCACATACGCCATGGCCGCTGGTACAGCCACTGCCCAGCCCCGTGCCTACGCCCACTAATAGCCCAGCCACTAGCATTAACCCTATGCCTCCCACGGGTGCGCCAATCACCTCTCCAGGGCTTCCGGCAACGTTTCCTAAACCACCACCTAACGCCATAAGCAGAAGCGGGCCGCTTATCAGCCCTAACAGAAAAGCCACTCGCCAAGCGCTATCGCCCTTGGGGCGTTGGGTTATCAAGTTGCCCACGATGCCACTGATCCCTGCGATACGCCCCAGCGTTGCCATCAGCCAGGTAGCAGAAAGCCCGATCAACACACCCCCAACCAGCCCTTGTAAGCCTGCTGTCCAATCCACTGCTGTCTCCCAAGCATTCCGCTTTCACAGGTTAAAAAAATAGAAACGGTTAGAAAAAATTAATCGGCACTTTGAGATAGACGGTGCCATTCTCTTCCGCTGGAGGCAGCTCCCCCGCACGCATATTGACCTGCACAGAAGGAATAATGAGCCGTGGCATGCCTAAGGTGGCGTCACGCTCGGTGCGCATCTTCACAAACTCGTCTTCGCTGATGCCTTCATGAACATGGACATTCTCACTACGCTGTTCCGCCACGCTGGTTTCATGCTGAAAGGTATCGCGGCCAGGGGCTTTATAGTCGTGACATAAAAACAATCGCGTCTGCTCGGGAAGCGCTAACACTTTTTGAATAGAGTGATACAGGGTGCGCGCATCACCGCCGGGGAAGTCGCACCGCGCGGTGCCATAATCCGGCATAAATAGCGTATCGCCTACAAAGGCGGCATCGCCCACTACGTAGGTTAAACAAGCAGGCGTATGCCCTGGAGTATGCAGCACGCGGCCTTGCAATTGGCCAACCGTGAACGTATCCCCTTCTTCGAACAGCGCATCAAATTGGCTGCCATCTCGAGCAAACTCACTGCCCGCATTGAACGCCTTACCGAAGATCTCCTGCACCTTCACTATGTTGGCACCAATGCCGGTTTTACCGCCTAACTGCTCATGCAGGTAAGGCGCCGCCGAGAGGTGGTCGGCATGTACATGGGTCTCCAAAATCCAGACAACATCGAGATCGTGTTGACGAATAAAGGCGATGATGTTGTCAGCGGATCGCACGTCGGTTCGCCCAGCGGCATAATCAAAGTCGAGGACTGAATCTATGATCGCGCAGGCACGGCTATCGGGGTCTTGAACGACATAGCTAAAGGTGTTCGTGGGCTCATCAAAAAAGTGCGTAACGATTGGGCGTTGCATCGCTGCCTCCCATGGGGTGGAAATTTCATTCTCATACGGTAGGGACAGCATAGTTCATTTTTAGTTCTATATTTAGATCATTTTAGAATATAAAGGTACTTCTATCCTCAACATCTCTATGCGCAAAAAAATAGTGTTGGTTGTAAATTTTGCTAAGGTCTGTCCTGTTTAGGCCGATAATGAAGAAACATTGCAAGAACGTATCAATTACAAAAACTAGGAAAAACATGACTCACCTAACAACGACACAAAAGCTTTGGGGAACACTGGGTATTATCTGGGTTGCCATGCTGCTCTTGGTTGGCTGGCTAGCTTTGGAGAACCGCCAAACAATTGAGAGCGAACGCCGCGACAGCATTCAGTACGTGGTGGAAAGCGTGCAAAGTCAAATTGAAGCCCTGCAAGAACGGGTCGCCGCCGGTGAGCTAAGCCTGGAAGAAGCACAACAGCGTGCCATTGATAATATGTCCACCGTTAGCTTTGGGGCTGGCGAGTATATTTTCTCTTTCAACGATGACTTACTGATTATCTCCCATCCCAGCCGTGACCCCGGCACTGACATGACGAACTATGAAGATGCCAGCGGTATGGCGCTATACCCAGAATTGCTGCGTGTCGCCCAAACAGGCGGTGGCCACGTTGACTACTACTCTACCCGCGCAGGTGGCGATGAGCAGTTGCCGAAAACCAGTTATGTAGCACACCTTCCCGAGTGGGAGTGGTCACTAGCGACCGGTGTTTATGTCGATGATATTAACGCTGCCTTTATTGCCGGTTTGATTCGCTCGATAGTCATACTGCTGATCATTGGCCTTCCGGTAACGCTGCTGATGGGGTGGGTTATTCGTGATGTTTCTCGTCGTTTAGGCGGTGACCCACGCTACGCCGCCAGCGTAGTGCGACATATCGCTGATGGCGACCTGACCCAAGTTACTCAACTTTCACCAAAGGATCAGCAGAGCCTACTTTTTAATATCAATCGCATGCGCGAGGCACTCGCTGAGACGATTGGCGATATCCACCTCGGCGCGAGTCAGGTCAACAGTGGCGTAGAGCAGATCGTTGGCGTTAACGAAGAGCTTTCCACCCGTACCGAACAGCAGGCAGCTTCATTAGCCGAAACGGCCTCCAGCATGGAGCAGCTTACCGCCACGGTTAAGCAAAATGCCGAGCACGCCGATCACGCGCGTACGCTTGCCACCCGAGCGGCCGACAGTGCGCAGCGCGGCAGTGACTCGATGTCAACGGTGATCACCACCATGGCGACGATTAACGAAAGCGCCACTCAAATGAGCAGCATCGTTAACACCATTGACGGGATCGCCTTCCAAACCAACATTTTGGCCCTAAACGCCTCGGTGGAAGCCGCGCGCGCAGGCGATCAGGGCCGTGGTTTTGCCGTGGTTGCCAATGAGGTTCGTCAGCTAGCCAGCCGCTCGGCTGCCGCCGCCCAAGAGATCAAAACGCTGATCGAAGCGTCGGATAGCAAAGTGGTGGAAGGTAGCCGCCAAGTAAGTGACACCGGGGATGTGATCAATGGCATGGTCGCTGACATTAAACAGCTCAGCACACTGGTTCAGGAAATCTCTGCAGCCACCATTGAGCAGAGCAGCGGCATTGAGCAGGTCAACCAGGCGGTAACGCAAATGGATCAAATGACCCAGCAAAATGCCAGCCTGGTGCAACAGAGTAACCACGCCACTCAAACGCTCGCACAGCTCAGCGCCCAGCTGCGTCAGTTGGTTGCTCACTTCCGCATTAACCAGAGCGCTGGGCATGCACATGCAAGTCTGCCAGCCTCTTCCCCTGCCCCGCGGGCAGCCTACCAGGACAGCGATTTTTAGTCTCAATATCCGCTGAGTGAAACCACTCAGCTATCTAGATGTTGTGGGAAGGCGCTTATAGCGCGCGAAGGGTGTTGAAAGCACCCCTTAGGTTAAGCTGGCGAAGTGCCTGAACATTCGCGAGCTAAAGCTCCCTCCCACAGGTTTAGATATCTCCCACAGGTTTAGCTATTTTCCTAGCGGGGATAATTCCACACTGAGTGAATACGAGACAAAAAAGGCCAACTCCCCTTGGGTAGCTGGCCTTTTATTGTCTATATCGTGCAGAAAACGCCTAAACCTTACCCTGGTTATCCAGTTCTACTGCCTCGTGCATGCGCGTGAGCAGATCTGGCACCGCGGCCTGAACACGATTCCAACTGGGGATAAAAGGTCGCTCTCGCGGGTTATCCATAAAAAGATTGCCCGCTTCGAGCAGGTTACTGGCAAACAGCTCCACGGCCTGCTCTTCGCTGTGCCGATCAAGACTTAGACCGTTCATCGTCGCATCGTGGTCATAGGCTTCGATCAAATCCAGCGCAAAGCGGTAGTAGGTGGCTTTAAGCGTGCGGAAGTCTTCGCTGCTAAAGGTAACCCCCTGGGTAGCTAGTTTGCGATAGAGCGCTTTTGAAATATCCAGGCTCATGCGGTTTAAGCCGCTATCAGGATCATCTTCGCTAACCGGCTGATGCTTGTGGTCGTAGGCATCGGCAATATCCACCTGGCAGAGCTGGCGCAGGGAGTAGTTGCGCTGTAACTCCGACAAAACGCCAATTTCCAGCCCCCAGTCTGCGGGCATACGAATCCCCTCGAGCACTTCACTACGCATCGCAAACTCACCTGACAGCGGGTAGCGAAAGCTATCCAGATAATCGAGGTAGGGCATCGGCCCGCAAACCGTTTTAAGCGCCCGCAGCAACGGCGTGACTAACAGCCGTGAGACGCGACCATTCAGCTTGCCCTCGGCAATACGCGGGTAATAACCTTTGCAGAAGCTGTAGTTGAAATTAGGGTGTGCCACCGGATACATCAAGCGCGCAAGTAGCCCCCGCTCATAGGTCAAAATATCGCAGTCGTGAAGCCCTACCACCGTCGAGCGCCCTGACGACAGCATATAGCCTGCGCAATACCAGACATTGCGCCCTTTACCAGGCTCTAACGCGCCTAAACCATGCTCTTCCAGCTCCGCATCCAGGGCACGCAGCCGTGGGCCATCGTTCCATAATATGCGCGTGTGCTGCGGCAGGCGTGAGAAAAAGTCCCGAGCATATAAAAATTGCTCGCGATCGGCTCGATCCAGGCCAATGACAATTTCATTGAGGTACGGGACTTTAACCAGCTCATCGACGATTGCTGACAGCGCCGGCCCTTCCAGCTCAGAAAAAAGCGACGGCAAAATCAGCCCCATTGGACGCCGTCGAGCAAACTGACACAGCTCTTGTTCAAGCGCTTCCACCGAACGCCGGGTAAGGTTGTGAAAGTCCGTAATAATACCGTTTTGATGAAAGTCACTCATGCGCTTACCTCCCTGGATTTAAAGTACTGGACTCAAAGAACTGTACTCAAAGGATCACGACATCTCCCTTCTCCGCCGTCGCTAAACGGCGGTCATCTCGCCCCCACCAGTAGGCCACCCCCTCGGCCCAGCCGGTCGGCCCTGTTGCATCCGTGCGGTAAATAGAAGCGTTGCTGGGTTCTACGGCTAAGTCATGGCAACCTCGAATTACCACCGCTTGATCCACCGCTTCGAGCATGGTGATATCGTTTGGCCCATCCCCTAACCCCAATGAAAGGGGCGCTCGGCCTCTTAACGCAGTAAAGCGCTTGACCAGCCACTCGACGGCACTGCCTTTATCGGCGGAGCGTCCCATCACATGCCAAAAGCGCCCGCCTTGAGTAAGCTGTAGCCCATCCCCTTCTAAAGCGGTGCGAAACGTCTCTAGAGCTGCCTCGGAGTCCTGCCACAGCAGCGGCTCACTACCTTCCCGCTGCCGTGCGTCCCGGGCGCGAACCGCATCAAGCCCGGTGAGCTCCATCACCTCAGCGACGCTCATCTCTCCCATGCGAGTAAAACGAATCCCCAGACGCTCGCGCCAAACCTTCAACCGGGCACGAATAAAGCCAATATCCACACCAGGATGCTTGATAACGACGCCATCACGGCCACTGCCTGGGCGGTCTAAGCGCGCATGGCACCAGCCTGGCGGTAGACCAATAACCGCACCGTTTTCAGCAATAAACGGCGTTGCCGTGAGACCCAGGGCTTCGCGCAGCGGAATCAGTTCGGCACGGGTTTTACTGGTCACCGGAATTACCGGCACCCCCATCTGCTTTAAGCGGGCAAGCCAGGGAGCCGCGGGACTGAAGTCATAGCTGTGATGATCTAGCAGCGAGCCATCTAAATCGGTCACTACCAGACGTGGCTGCAGAGCAGGATCAACCGAAGGGGTTGACTGGACGGATTCAGGCATAGCACTACCTCTCTTCGGCCTTAACGCTTCGTTAAGACGTCATGTCTCGGACACCTAAATAGCTATGGCCAGCTATTAATTGCTATAGAAAGCATAGCAATTCATAAGCCAAAACAGAGAAGTGTCGATTCAACAGAGGGTTACAGGACTTTTTTGCGGGAAAAATGTATCGCAACACTCGCAAGCACCAAAAAGAGGCAGTATTAACGCACCAAATAAGTGCAAGAAAAATCACGAGGGAAAATAAAGCTATAAAAAAACGTCACAGGTCTTGGCAACGTCTCATAAATAGCTATACTGAAATTGTACCCACTGGTGATCCTGTACACCCCTCACCTGATTCCAGTGGGCTGCAGTGAGCCAAGCCCTTTGATGCCCGCCTCCCCCGGCGGGCTTTTTTTTCCTCACCTAAAGGGCGCCTGCGGCACCCTTCGCGCGCTGGAAGCGCCCTCCTACAATAGACAACTGCCCCGGTGCCCAAAGCTAGTGGTGGGAGGGAGCTTTAGCTCGCGACCATTCTGGCTTCCAGCCGGAAGACACTAGTGGGCGCCTACGGCACCCTTCGCGCGCTAGAAGCGCCCTCCTACAAGTAGCTTCTGGCTTAGCGCTGGCTGTAGGGTGTTGTGGGAGGAAGCTTTAGCTCGCGACCATTCTAGCTTCCAGCCGGAAGACACTAAGGGGCGCCTGCGGCCCCCTTCGCGCGCTGGAAGCGCCCTCCTACAAGTAGCTTCTGGCTTAGCGCTGGCTGTAGGGTGTTGTGGGAGGGAGCTTTAGCTCGCGACCATTCTGGCTTCCAGCCGGAAGACACTAAGGGGCGCCTACGGCACCCTTCGCGCGCTGGAAGCGCCCTCCTACAAGTCGCTTCTGGCTTAGCGCTGGCTGTAGGGTGTTGTGGGAGGAAGCTTTAGCTCGCGACCATTCTGGCTTCCAGCCGGAAGACACTAAGGGGCGCCTACGGCACCCTTCGCGCGCTGGAAGCGCCCTCCTACAAGTCGCTTCTGGCTTAGTGCTGGCTGTAGGGTGTTGTGGGAGGAAGCTTTAGCTCGCGACCATTCTGGCTTCCAGCCGGAAGACACTAAGGGGCGCCTACGGCACCCTTCGCGCGCTGGAAGCGCCCTCCTACAAGTCGCTTCTGGCTTAGTGATGGCTGTATGGTGTTGTGGGAGGGAGCTTTAGCTCGCGACCATTCTGGCTTCCAGCCGGAAGACACTAAGGGGCGCCTACGGCACCCTTCGCGCGCTAGAAGCGCCCTCCTACAAGTCGCTTCTGGCTTAGTGCTGGCTGTAGGGTGTTGTGGGAGGAAGCTTTAGCTCGCGACCATTCTAGCTTCCAGCCGGAAGACACTAAGGGGCGCCTGCGGCCCCCTTCGCGCGCTGGAAGCGCCCTCCTACAAGTCGCTTCTGGCTTAGAGCTGGCTGTAGGGTGTTGTGGGAGGGAGCTTTAGCTCGCGACCATTCTGGCTTCCAGCCGGAAGACACTAAGGGGCGCCTGCGGCCCCCTTCGCGCGCTGGAAGCGCCCTCCTACAAGTAGCTTCTGGCTTAGGGCTGGCTGTAGGGTGTTGTGGGGGCTGTATGGTGTTGTGGGAGGAAGCTTTAGCTCGCGACCATTCTAGCTTCCAGCCGGAAGACACTAAGGGGCGCCTGCGGCCCCCTTCGCGCGCTGGAAGCGCCCCCCCTACAATTTAATAGAACCTTGCAACAGTGAGTATTTACTACTCAACATGAATAACCACCTCAACCCGCCGATTACGTGCACGCCCTTCTGCGGTGGCATTGCTTTCAAGTGGTTTTGTTGCTGCCAAGCCTACGGCGCGTAAACGTTCAGCATCGACACCTTCAGCTTCCAGCGCTTCCACAATGGCAATGGCGCGGGCGCTCGACAACGCCCAGTTAGATGAGAACTCATCGGTGTTAATGGTCTGGCTGTCCGAATGCCCCTCAACCCATACTTCGCCATCATAGCGCTGAATAGTTTCCAACAAACTGCCCACTAGTGACGAGCCGTTGTCGGTCAACTCAGCCGTAGCAGAAGGAAATAGCAGTTGATCCTGCACGCGGAGGCTAATCCCCTCCGCCACCCGCGACACTTCAACACCCTCCAGGTCGGGCAGATAGGTAGACTCTTCTACGCGCTCCGAAAGCGCCTGGTTTAGCGCAAGTGCACCCGCTACTGACTCATCGCTCACCGCTTGTACATTTACCGGGGGGCGGTCGGTTAACACCACCATGTAGTCAGCCAAGGGTGATGTAAAATCATCGCTGCCCGCGGGCATCAGCAGTTTTGGCAAGTAGAAAGTCGGCTCGACAGGCTGCGGCGGTGCTGCCAAAAGCGGTGGAACCCCGAAGCTGACTCGTCGAGGAAGATCAGTCAACTTGGGCAAGCCCGCCACGCCAAGTGCCGCACTAATGGCCATAGGGTTCAACCCTGCCCCACTCCACCGAGCAATGTTCACACGATCATTATTTATCTGAGCCAAAGAATCAGGCAAGGGAACGCCTAAAGTAGGCGATATTGTGCCAACGTCCTCGTTCACACTATTCGCCTGGTTCAACTGAGGGATAATCGGCCCAGAAGCGGCAATAATGACGACAAAGAGGGCCACCAACAAAGTCATTATATCGAGATAGCTGATCATCCAACCGCTACCACTATCACTTTCATGGTAGGCCGACATTAGCGAATCGTGGCGCGGGCCGCCGCGATGATCTTCAAGCATGGGTATTATCGCTCATTAAAGTTTTTAACCTCGTGGCCGATTTAGCTAAATATGACGAATCAGGCTCATCAAGCTAGGCATGTCAAATCAGTCGCTTATAATTAGTGATATCGAACCAGGTACTTCAAAATCAGGTGCTTAAAAATTAGACACGTCGAAATTAGATACGCTGAATCGGACATGGCAAGCTAAGCATGGCAAACAGTCTATCAAAAGCCGTTTTGTAGCGAAAAAGGAACCAGCAGGTGCGCACTCGTCCCAGATTATTTCCATTATCCAATTGCATACGCCCTGTAAGTTTGGGGCTGGCAAGCCTAATGCTCAGCGGCTGCTTTTATGCCAACACATCCCAAGCGCCGATCGCCACGACCTACCCCTATACAGAACAGCAGCGTATGCAGGCTGCCCACCACTGGGATGTGCTGGCCCGTCATGAAGCTACCAGCATTTTGCAACGCGAGCGCGTTCGCAATCGCGATTTACACATTAGCGAACCCGACAATGAAGCACTGCACGCTTACAGCGGCGGTGAATTTGGACGCGGCTTTCGCGCGCTACTGACCAGCGAGCTGGTATCGCGTGGCGCTAACCTCACCACCGTACCTACTGCGAACAGTGCCAACATCACCTTTGATGTCGAAGTCGTCGAACACCGGGATCGTGGTTTTATCCGCCCGCCCGTCGGTGCTTTTACCGCACTCACCGCAGGTATCGCCGTGGCCACCATTCCCTATAATCAGTGGGCCGAACCTGCTTTGGGGCTAATCCCCGCCGCCATGCTTGCCGATACCACCAGCGGTAGTTGGACACACACCGGTGACGAAGAGATCATCGTGACCACACAAATTATCGATGGCGAGCGAATTCTCTACTCTTCGTCCAACATTTACTACATCAATGCCGGTGATCGTCGTCAATATGCCCCGCACCGCGTGCCTCAGGCACCTACCACACCCTCCGTTCCTCTTACTGATACGTGGTAACTTCATGCTGATGACACTTTTAACGACTTGCCGCGCTCGCTCTATCAGCCATGCTGCTCGTGGGATGGCCATGAGCATAGCGCTACTGTTCCTGGCTGGCTGCAGCGCGCTGGGTAATGCTAACAACAGACCCGCTGAACCGGAACCCGATCTCTCTGCATTGGTTCATGCCGCTGCTGAACAGATGGTTGCCAGTAATCCAGAGCTCACACGCTATAGCCCCATGATTGCCGCCACTTTTGTGAGCATCGACAACCTAAGCCAGTCATCTACGCTTGGGCGTATCAGCTCCGAAATTATGGCCTCCGCACTGGCCCGCCAGGGTATGCAGGTACGCGAAGTCAAAATGCGCGACAGCATGTTTATCGAAGAGAGCGTGGGCGAACTAATTCTTTCACGCCAAGTTCAGCGCCTAACCGCACAGCACAACGCCCGCTCAATATTGATGGGCACCTACGCACAAGGGCAGGACTACGTCTATGTGAGTGCTCGCGTGGTGCGGGCAGGCGATGCTATGGTGCTTGGCAGTGCCGATTTTCGCCTACCGCTCAATAACAACACCCGCAGTCTGTTAGAGGGCCAGGGGGGCTGGTAAGCAACAGAAAGTCACTCCCACGATAAAGCACAACAGCCTATACAGAATTCTCAGGTAAATTCACGGTTATAGGTTGTTGATGCTTATCCGCCATTGCTTCGATGGCAGCCTTAAGCGCCAGTTTTGCAGATGTGTCACCGTGCACCAAACGGATTGCTTTAGGCCAATGACGCATTCTTTTGATAAAAGTTAATAAATCCCGTTGATCTGCGTGGGCGGAGTAACCGTTAATAGTCGTAATCCCCGCGCGAATATCGTAACGCTCGCCATCCAGCATTACCCAGCCACCCTCAGGCCCATAGCGCTGGATATCACGCCCTGGCGTGCCCGCCCCCTGATAACCCACAAACAGCACCTGATGACGCGGGTCGCCCAACATGGCTTTTAAATAATTTACCACCCGCCCACCGGCGCACATACCGCTCGCCGCAATCACCACCGCAGGCCGGCCACTTTCGGCCAAATAGCGCACTGTTTGTTCATGTGCTGTATGGTTATCCACGGTATACAGCGCATCAAAATTGAGCGGATGACGCCCAGCCTTTATCAGCTTTTGCGCTTCATCATCCCAAAATGGTTTTAAATCACGGTATACCTGAGTAAACCGAGCGGCCAGCGGCGAATCCACAATAATCTCTAGCGACTGCCAGAGAGAGCCTCTGCCCGCACGATGAATAATAGTCTCCAGCTCGTATAGCAACTCCTGAGTTCGGCCAATACTAAAGGCAGGAATAATCACAGTACCTTTATTCTCTAGCGCCTGCTCAATGGCCCGCTTTAGTAGCGCCGCCCTTTCGTTACGCCCCTCATGCAGCCGATCTCCATAGGTTGACTCAAGCACCAGCACATCAGCTCTTGACGGCGACTTAGGCGCGGGTAGTAGTGGAGAGTTAGCGGCGCCCAAGTCTCCGGAAAAGACCAAGCGTTCACGGCGTTTCGAATTTGTTTCGCGTAGGGAAACTTCCACATAGCTTGACCCCAAAATATGCCCTGCACGCTGCAGCTTAACCTTGATCTTTAAAGAGGAAGTAGCTTCTAAAGTGTGCCATTTAGCATAATCCAGAGGCACCAACTGCTCATCGACCCGCTGTAAAAATTGTTCAATGAGGCGGCGCGCATTTCGGGTAAAGCCAATTTTCAACGCGTCTTCAATGACCAATGGCAGTAGTTTAGCCGAGGGCTTTGAACACAAAATGGGCCCATTAAAACCAGCGGCTAACAAGTAAGGCAAACGCCCTACGTGATCAATATGCACATGGGTTATCACTAAGGCTTTGACAGTCGAGATATCAAATCCGATAGTGAGTTGTTCGAAACTATCCTGCTGTGCGTCCTCCCCCTGAAACAAGCCACAATCTATGAGTAGTGAAGACTCACTATTGACGATAAGCTGATGACAGCTACCAGTAACACCGCTAGCACCGCCTCGATGAATGATCGTGGATAGAGAGTTTTCGGGTGTATTCATCGCTATTACTCGCTTTCCAAACAGTACCTCTAATAGCCAATTGACGATGCAATAAAAACAAATAAAAAGCAATTTTTAATTAGCATCTTGATTTAAACATCCCGCATGGAACAGAGAACTATGCTGATAGGCCGCTAATTCCATGGCATGATGCATTTGCAGGTCTGCAAAATCTTCGCGGGATAACCGAGCAATGGCATCAATATCAACGCGATAAATTGGCCTATCACGCTCCTTATTGTTTCCCATTATTTTTTCTGTTTCAGAAATAAGTATCAACACCCCCTTTTTTGCTAAAAGTTCGCAGGCGCTATGGACTATTTCACTGTCTATCTTTAAGCGGTGGAGTAAATGAAACCGATCCATTACCGCTTCCGAATAACCACGATTTGCACTAAAGAGAGGCAAAGCCTCCGTATCTTCAAGCGGGACAATACACCGCTTGTCGATACCTAGCTGAAAACCACTTTTGGAAGCCTCTAAAAGCATGAGAGAAAATGGATATACTTGCGCACTTTGGGGTACAAACACGTGCTTCAGCGGCTCAGTGTTTCTACCCCTAATACTCGATAGGAAAATATCGTTAGTCACGACGACTATTAGCCAACGCTGCTCACAGCGCATTATGACGATTGGAAGATGGGCTGATGCCTGCGCCATCTCACTCAGGCTGACGGGAAGCCATGTGCAATCATGCTTCAACGCCTCAGCTTTGTCGCCATTCCAGCCTAAATTCGCATGTTCGGCGTAGTCCAAAAGCACTAGGTGTGAATACCAAGTTGGCATGGGCAGTCCTCAAACAAAAAGTTACTTTATCTAACACTCTGCCCATTACTGTTACCACATTTATACAATTTTTTTCACAAAAAAACACGAAAAAGCCCGCCATCATCTATAAAGCGTTTAAGGGCACTCAGATTTAACTTTAAATTAACGATTAAGCAGCACCTACTGTAGACATCAATAAGAATGCATTAAGAAAAGGTTATATGTCACCTAAAGTGGGTTTAATCTTAATCGGCCATTTTGCGTCTTAGGGTTCAGGCCGAAACCGCTAAAGCCAACTATCGAGTGTGGGGGGCCTCTTCAGCGGTGATTCAACATTTCGGCGATGGGTGCCTAATCTGAGAGTGGGGGCGCAGCTGGCTATTACCAAACAGCTCTCCCTGCGCGGGCGTTTCACCCGCCACTTCGATGCGGGTGAAACCGACAACCTACCAGGGTTTGATCTGGATGTGATCAGCGCAGGGGTTACCTGGCAGTGGTAACGCCACTGCTAACGTTTATAAACATCTGCCTTAGAAAACGTGCTACCCGCCTGATCTTTTTCAGAGAGCGAAAACTCAACGGGTAGTTCTGGCCACTCAATGGCCAGCTCAGGATCATCAAAACGGATACATCGCTCAGATTCGGGATGGTAATAATCAGTCGTCTTGTATAAAAAATCCGCCGTTTCCGAAAGCACCACAAAGGCGTGACCAAAACCCTCAGGCACCCAGAGCTGACGGCTGTTTTCAGCCGAAAGCTCTACGCCGACCCACTGGCCGAAATGAGCAGAATCGCGGCGAAGATCGACCGCCACATCCCACACGCTACCCTGCACAACCCTCACCAGCTTGCCCTGGGGCTGCTCCAGTTGGTAATGGATGCCACGCAGCACACCCTGGCGGGAGCGCGAGTGGTTATCCTGAACGAAATCACGCTTGCAACCCGTGGCCTGTTCAAACGCTTTTTGGTTGAAGCTCTCCATAAAAAAGCCCCGGGCATCGCCAAACACTTTGGGGGTTAAAATTAACACATCAGGCAATGACGTTTTTTCAACCAGCATTAATAGCCCCCTTTAGCATCTAAACGGTGAAGCAAATATTGTCCGTAACCGGTTTTCGCAAGCGCGGTGGCGCTTTCACGCAGAGCTTCATCGCTTAACCACCCTTGCTGCCACGCTATCTCTTCTAAACATGCCACTTTCAAACCCTGGCGATGCTCAATAGTTTGCACATACTGGCTAGCCTCCAGCAGGCTATCGTGAGTGCCGGTGTCCAGCCATGCGAAACCACGGCCCAAGCGCTCAACACGTAGGTCGCCACGCTCTAAATAGGCATTATTGATGCTAGTGATTTCCAGCTCCCCCCGATCAGAAGGCTTCACCTGGCGAGCAATTTCAACCACATCATTGTCATAAAAATAGAGACCGGTCACCGCGTAAGGCGACTTCGGTTTGGCAGGCTTTTCCTCAATGGAAACTGCTTTACCATCAGCATCAAACTCCACAACACCAAAACGCTCGGGGTCTTTGACCAGATAACCAAATACCGATGCCCCACTCGCTTGGGCAGACGCACGCTTGAGCTGCTCAGAAAAGTGCTGACCATGGAAAATGTTATCGCCGAGCACCAGGCACACCGGCGCATCTCCGATAAACGATTCACCAATAAGAAACGCCTGGGCCAGACCATCAGGCGAAGGCTGCACGGCATACTCAAAACGTACGCCGAACGTATCGCCATTGCCCAAAAGGTTTTCATACTGGGGCAGGTCTTCCGGGGTAGAGATAATTAAAATTTCCCGGATACCAGCCAGCATCAATACCGAGATCGGATAATAGATCATCGGCTTGTCATATATCGGCAGCAGTTGTTTTGAAACACCGCGGGTGATGGGGTGTAAACGAGTACCGCTGCCCCCCGCTAAAATAATGCCTTTACGTTGCATCGTTGTTGCTCCTTGCTCATTGCGCACGCACGACTTAGCGCGAGCTTGCTATTTCTTCCACGGTAAGCGCCAACTGGCTCTGCCAACTGGGCATCTCAATTCCCAACGCTTTTTCTAGTTTATCCACTGCCAGCCGCGAGTTAAGCGGGCGAGCAGCAGGAGTTGGGTAATCACGGGTAGGGATAGCGCTAACACTCTCGGAAGTAATCGTTAGCGGTAACCCTATATTACCTGCCAATTGGAAAATCTCGCAGGCGAACCCGTGCCAACTGACTTCCCCTTTGGGGGCCAAATGATACACACCGCTCCCAATATCATGACTGGAAGTCTTAAATTGTAAGGCAGTTAACACCTGCTGGGTAACCAGCGCAATTAGGCGTGCGGGGGTTGGTGCGCCCACTTGGTCACTGACAATACTCAGGGCAGAGCGTTCAGCGCCTAAACGCAGCATGGTAGATAAGAAACTCTTCCCGAAAGCGCTGTATACCCAACTGGTACGAAAAATCAGATGCTGGCAACCGCTGGCAGCTATAGCCTTATCACCCGCCAACTTAGTAGCGCCATAAACATTACAGGGGCCCGTTGCATCATCTTCGCGCCAAAGGGCGCTACCTTCACCGCTGTATACATAATCGGAAGAGTAATGCACCAACCAGCAGTTACGCTTCTGGCAGTATGCCGCCAGTTGAGCGGGCAGTTCGGCGTTTAACCGCGTTGCCAATGCTTGATCCGTTTCGGCGTTGTCCACCGCCGTATAAGCGGCTGCATTCACCACCACATCCGGCTGATGCTGAGCCAAGTAAGCACTTACTGCGTCAGCGTCCGAGAGGTCAAGCGACGCCCTGCTAGGTGCTAATATCTCGCCTAGGGTGGCCAGTTGACGGCGCAGCTCAAACCCTACCTGGCCGTTACCGCCGGTGATAAGCACCTTCATAACCCATTCCTTTATAAAACATTTGATTTCATCATCTTAACAGCCTAAACACCGCACCGGTGGGAGGCTGCGTTAGCTCGAGACCATTGGCTAGCAGCCTGAACAAACCACCAGTGGGAGGTAGCTTTAGCTCGCGACCGCTAGGCCACCAACACTGCGTTAAGAGCTACAAACTCCCCAAACGTTCGCCCTGGTAGCTGCCATCCTGAACCCGCTGCCACCACTCCCGGTTATCCAAATACCACTGCACGGTTTTGCGCAATCCGGTCTCAAACGTCTCCTCCGGGCGCCAGCCTAGCTCTCGCTCAATTTTGCTGGCATCAATGGCATAGCGCAGGTCGTGGCCAGGACGGTCTTGCACAAAGGCAATCAAATCCCGATATGAACGCTCCGCAGGCACCAGCTCTTGAAGCAGGTCACATAGCGTTTCGACCACTTCAAGATTGGCTTTCTCGTTGTGTCCCCCAATATTATAGGTTTCCCCAACGACGCCTTCGGTGACAACCTTCACCAATGCACGCGCATGGTCTTCAACATAAAGCCAATCCCGAACCTGCTGGCCATTGCCATAGACCGGCAGTGGCTTACCTGCCAAGGCGTTCAAAATCATCAAGGGAATAAGCTTTTCAGGAAAGTGATAAGGCCCGTAGTTATTCGAGCAATTGGTAACCAACACCGGTAAACCAAAGGTACGCAACCAAGCGCGCACCAGGTGGTCAGAACTTGCTTTACTGGCAGAATAGGGAGAGCTGGGCGCGTAAGGCGTCTCTTCGGTAAAAAGCTCTTCCGGCCCTTCTAGATCACCGTACACTTCATCGGTAGAGATATGGTGAAAGCGAAAAGCAGCGGCTTTGTCAGGTGCACTTTTTTGCAAGCCCTTCCAGTAGTGCCGTGCAACTTCTAAAAGCGAATAAGTGCCTACAATATTGGTCTGGATAAACGCCGCGGGGCCGTCTATCGAGCGATCCACGTGGGACTCCGCCGCCAGGTGCATCACAGCATCCGGTTGGTAGTGATCAAAAATAGCGACCATGCGGGAAACATCGCCAATATCCGCCTGCTCAAACGCATAGCGGTCACTACCCTCTACCTCGGTAAGAGACTCCAAATTACCAGCATAGGTAAGGGCATCCACATTGACCACATGGTGCTCAGTGGATTGGATCAAATAACGTATAACCGCTGAGCCGATAAAACCGGCCCCACCAGTGACTAAAATTTTCATGTTAAACCACCACGTCCAAGTGTTTAATTCGTCCAAAGCACATGTGCATTGCGCTTACCATGCAGTTTGGCTGATAGCTATTAGGCTATTGTCTCAAGTCCAGGGGCGCTTGCCATTCAATGTTCACCCCTTCTGGTACTTGGTAGTAACGCCGCATCCACGTTTCGACCAGCTCACGCTGGTAAGGCATTGTTTCAGCAAAGCGATCATTCGGTAGCCGATACAAAACCAGTTGGTCAGGTACCCTCCCCACTTCAGCCTCCATACCTGCTGCCAACAACTTAGCCCCATTGAGTTGATGGGTCGGGGCATTTTGGGCATACCCCTCATAAACCGCCCCAGCTTTATTGGCTGCGGGCACAGCAAATGCCATCAATACCACCACCATTAATAGAGGACTAAAACGAAATACCAAGGCACCCGCATAAGTAAGCGGTATTAACATTAAGCAGTAAAAAGTCAGTAGTGCACGGGAAGCAACCACTGGTGCCAACAGCAGCAGCACCAAAGAGGCAACCGCTGCAAAGAACGCAGCAGCAATAGCAACAGGAACACGATGCCACCAAACTCCCAGCATTAATACAACGCCGAATAGTAACAACAAAGCTGGGAAAAATAACGTTAACCCCTGCCAAGCGGGTAATGCCAGCAATAGCGTTCCAACACTCAAGCCTGCAGCCACAAAGGTAGTTTTAGCATGGCGAGTGAACAGCAAGGCTCCATAAACTATACCTGCAGCTAGCCAGGCTAATAGCGCCAAGCGCCCCTCAGGATGCAATATTAGCTGGTTCATCACTTGAACATTAGCTAAGAGTGTATCAACGACCCCTTCATGGGGGTAATGAGAGACTGCACGACGCACAAAATTACCTGGAGCAAAAATAACCAACGCCCCTGCACCAATAGTGATGCACAGCCGACACAACCACAGACCTGCGCCCTCCCAGCTCCGTTGGGCTAAAAACTGCAGCACGCCATAGGTCAAAACAAAGGCTGGCATAGCAACAGCCATTTGCTCATGAAATAAAGCGGCCAACGCATAAAGCAGCGTAGCTAACCAGTCCAGCCGTCCATTGCGAGCAACACGCCAGGTTGCCAAACCAAACAGCGCCAAACCCCAAACATAAGCGATTGAAGCAGAAAACCAATACAAGCCACTAGTAGTGACAAATTCTGGCAACGCCAATAGGTAAACAACAGGCACCAGTAATACCGGATGCCATGGCTCCCCTTTTCGAGCAGCCGCGGTTGCACTCACCACCATCACGGCAAGTACAAAAACTTGTACAACCCTTACAGACTCAATTCCCCAGGAAAATAGATTAATTTGCAGATAGAAGGGGAAAAATCGGCCTGACCAGTTCCAGTATTCACTGTACAAAAAGCGGATTAAATCGAATTGGGTAAAATGGCGCCCAATACCAGCCCCCACCTCGGTGGTATACGTTAGCGTGGCGTACCCCCAGTCATCGTGATAAGGAAACACCAGCGCATGCTGCGCAAGCATGAACACCACAAAACCACCGAGTAGCGCCCCGCCAAACACGCGCTGCCAACGGCTACACCCCAAAGGCTCAGACCACGGCCCTTGGGAGGAAACACTTTTTTCACTCTGCATAGATTCTTTACCTTTACCTGCAACGCCCTAGCGCAGCTTTACTAGCCTATTAAAGATCAGCTATGAATCTATGGTGTCGTTATAGTCGCTTATAGACTTGCCCAGAACACGCTTCACCACATAACGCGGACGTTGCTTCACTTCTATATAAATACGGCCTATATATTCACCCAGTACGCCTATACCCACCAGTTGAACACCGCCAAGAAACAGAATGGCTGTCATTAACGAAGGATAGCCGGGTACAGGGTTACCCCAGATAATTTTTCCCATCACCAACCACGCCGCGTATATAAAAGAAAACAACGCAACGCCTAATCCCAGATAAGTCCAAATTCTTAAAGGCACAGTGCTAAAGGATGTAATACCTTCAACCGCCAGGTTCCACAGTTTCCAGCCATTAAACTTAGTACTACCAGCGGCGCGTGCAGCACGTTCGTAGCTAACAACATCGGTTTTATAACCTACCCAGGAAAGCACCCCCTTCATAAACAGATTGCGCTCAGGCATCTGCAAAATCGAGTCAACCACTGGTCGAGACATCAACCGAAAATCACCTACATTTTCTTCAATTTTGGGGGTGCTGATACTGTTGTGGAAACGGTAAAACCCCTCTGCGCTTAAGCGTTTTAAAAAGCCATCCTGGCGGCGGTCAACACGCTTAGCCAACACCACGTCGGCCCCCTGCTGCCACCTTTCTACCAGTTTGGGGATGACGTCAATGGGATCCTGCAAGTCGACATCGATAGGAATAACGGCATCACCGGTCGCATAAGAGAGCCCTGCAAAGAGTGCGGGCTCCTTACCAAAGTTACGGGAAAAATCGACCAGCACTATCATTTCATCGGTTGCCACAAGCTGCTGAGCAATCTCAATTGTGGTATCGGTGCTACCATCATTCACAAGTACAATTTCAACATCGTACGGAGCTAGCGCCTCACTTTCACGAACAGTGCGATAGAAGAGCGCCAGCATCGCCTCTTCGTTGAAAACTGGCACTACTAACGACAGTTTCATGTACGCTCCTTAAAGACAAAAAACTGTGAATAAACAAAACCCAGCACTAGACTTAAACCAGAAAAAACTACTAAAGTTATTACTGGTGCCAATGCTAATACATCAGCAGTAACGCCGATTAAAAAGCTAAGCAAGCCCATAGCGCAAGTAAACAATAAGTACCTTAGTGGCGTCGCTTTGGCTTGGAAGGTAAAGCGCGCATTGGCAAAAAAAGAGAACGTGACGGCCACAGCGAAAGCCAACAAATTACTCCAGGATTGAGAAATACCCAGGCCAAGGTTCAACAGTAGAAATACGACCCAATGCAGTAGCGTATTAATGACACCAATACTGAGATAACGGGAAAAACGCTGCACCAGCATGTAGTTACCACTCAAGACTAATTAAAAACTGCGGCGACACCAAGCTCGCAAGCCATAACAGCACGCGTGTAGGTGAATAATGGGCAGCAACTCTACCCTAAAGCCAAGGAGAGCGCGAGATAGACCGGTCGTCTACCCCGCCATGAACAAACGAAAGGCTTTGCCAAGCACAGCTAACACGATTACGGCAAAGTGCATGCAGAACGAAGTGATGCCGCAACGACTCCCCCGCCACAAGGGCGAGGGAGGTCACCGTTTATCCCCACAGCCCCTCATCGGCAGCCGTGATTATACGCCCCTCACCTATGCCGTATTGCATATAGTGGTTCAGGGCTCCGATGCCTGTAGCAACAATATCTGAGTTGGCCTCTTTATAGGCGGTAATATCCATCCAGGCGGAGGGGTTTCGGTTCTCGGCCTCGCCGAACAGCCGATAGTGCTCATAGCCACTCGCAAAGTTACCCTGCTGAATAGCGCTCGCCACATCTACGTTAGCGGCCCGATAACCCGCTTCATCAAAAAGCACGTTAGGGTCGCGCCCCTCGCGCTCTCCGTACTGCACATAGTGTGCATAACCACTGGCGAAGCCACCTTGGTTAACAGCGGCCGCCACATCCGTATGCTGGGATAGATAGAACGCCTCATCGAAGACAAGATTGTCCCGTCCGTTGCCTTCAGATCCCGCTTGACGCCCCTCACTGCGGCCATATTGCTGGAAATGAGCGCGCGCATTGGCGAACACCCCTTGGGTGATCGCCTCCGCCACATCGGTATAGCGGCTGACATAAAAGGCTTCATCGAAACTGGTCACTGCAGTATTGACTAGCTCGGGAGCTTTAGCCAAGATCACCTGATCAGCGAAGCGCAGCAGTTCAATGCCTGTCAGCGTATCCACGCCGGTAGCCGCAGAGCTTATCGTCAGGCTTCCATCGCTAGCCTGATCACGCTGGACACTGTTTTTCACGGTATCGAAACGGGCCACATCCACTCCCGAGCCACCGTTCAGTTGATCATTGCCCTCCCCGCCAAACAGGCGATCGTTACCCGCATCGCCGAAGAGAAGGTCGTCTCCCCCTTTGGAACCGATCACATCATTACCGCCGCCACCGTGAAGCTCGTCGTCACCGGCTCCTAGAACGATAAATTGATCGGCATTATCCGCAATCACCACATTATTACCGGCGCCGCCACTGATTGATGTTGCACCAACAATGCTGGCGAAATCGATATTATTGAGCTGAATAAGGTTGCCACTGGGCAGTGCGCTAGCATCAATAACGAAGGCCTCAAGATGGTTACTACTTGCACTGCCGTTTCCGGCATTTCCGTTGATCTGAATAGGGGTATTGGCCGAGGCGCTGCCGCGGTCACTAAGTATCAGCGTGCGGATGTCAAGCAGCATGCCATCAGGGCTAGTGGCAAACCACTGCCTGACAATACTGGTCTGATCACCCAGGTTGCCGGGCTGTTGAACACCGATACTATCAATCAGATCTATTTGCGCCTGCTGATTGTTGACGGCGCTGCGCGCGCCTTGGTTGATCAGGCTCACACTTCCGGGCAGCGTAACGGTGACCTCGTTGCCGTTACCGCTGTTCTCTACCAGTTTGGAGCTACCGCTACTACTGCCAGTGTTGGTGATTGTCTCGCTAAACGAGGGCTGCCCTGAAGGAGTATTGGGCTGTGGCGTGGGCGGGGTGACCTGAATAGGGGCTGGAGCAGGCGGCGGAGCAGGTGGTATTGACTCGTTCACATCAGTGACGCTAATGGCTAGCGTCAGAGGCGTTGCTCCTCCGTTACCATCGCTGGTCTCAACAATCACCTCGTAGGTGCCGTCCTTGTCGTGATCCGTGGGCACCTCAAAATCCGGGGCAGTATTAAAACTCAGGGCACCGGAGTTGACATCCAGCGAGAACAGCGCACTGTCCGCGCCCCCTTGGATAGAATAAAAGAGCTTGAGATTATCGACATCGGTGGCTGCAAGCGTGGTAACCGAAAGACTGTTCTCGGGCACCGCAAGGGTGGCCGCCGTGGTAAACACCGGCGCATCGTTGACCGGCGTTATATCCATCCCGACCTTACCCACCACAATGTCCGTGCCACCCCCAGCACCGCTATTACCACCGTCATTAATAGATAGCGTAAGGTTCGCAGCAGCTAAACCGGCGGCATTCGCAGCACCGGTATAGAGCATATTGGCGGGTGTATTAAGATAACCATTCACAGCCGCTAAAGTGCCGGCCAGGGTCACTGTGTCGCTGCCATTGCCCGATAGATTCACCGCCCCGCTGGCCGCCAAACCTATACTTCCCGTAGAGGCCTTGAGGGTAACCGTCACGTCCCCCTTGCCGCTATCGACATCGCTAAACGCAATGCCGCGAAGATCAATGGTTGAGGCAAAATCCTCTATAACGGTAAGGGTAAGAGGTAGCCCGGTGACTATCGGGTCATCATTGGTGGCGATAATAGACACCGAAGTGGAGCCCTGCGCTATTCCTGCCCCACCGGCACCCTGCATACCTGTGTTTCCATCGCTAAATAGATAGTTCAATGACACAGAGCCGCTTGGGTTATCACTGCTGTTAGCATACTGGATCGTTTGCAGCACCTCGTTTACCAGCGCCGTCGTCGCTCCACTGCCAAAATTAACATTCAGCGCGCCGCCCGCATTTGACCAATTGGCAAACGTAACTCCCCCGGTCAGGAGAATATTTCCTAAAATTGAATAGGAGGCTCCCTCCGTGTCGAAAGAGAGCTGATCCTCAGCATTCGAACCAAGCTGGCGTGAAAGCGTTAATGAGGCACCATTGAAGTCGCCGACACCATTATTGAAGGTAACCAACTCTTCGTCGGTAATGCTTAAATTACTATTAAGCCTTACCGGGCTTGAGCCTTCGGTAAAAATTGGTGCACCATCCAGTCCGGCAAAGGTAGGAGCCGCATTGCCTTCTACTAGCGTAATGGAACGCGCAGCTACCGTGCTACTCAGTTGGCCATCGTTAATGGCGTATTCAACCGTGCGCGGGAGCGTGCTTGGGTTCTGTGACGTATTGGCATAGGCGACGGAGCGGAGCGCCGCTTGCCACTCGGCCATGGTCGCCGAGGCACCTGCTGAGGTCAGCGTCATGGTGCCAGTTAGCGTATCAAAGCTGGCGCTGATATTACCCATGGTGGTGCCACTGTTGGTAAACAATAGCGCATCTTCATTGCTAACGTAATTACCGCTAATGGTAACCACCGCCTGAACCAAAGTAGCACTGTCTATATCAGAAAGCGTCAAACCGACATCAATAGGCTTAGCACCCTCGCCTTCGATAAACGTTAATGCACCCGTGGAGGTAGTGACTTCAGGCGCGTCGTTTACCGCCTGCGCTACTACCTTGCTGGTAATATTTAGCGAGGTACTGTTATAGCCGGGTTCTCCGTTATCGCGTAGCTCAAGAAGTGTTATGTCACGTGCGCCCGCCGTAGGGTTCTGCCCACTGTGCCGGTAAGCCATGCTAGCGAGCAGAGAGTTCATATCAGCTTGACTGAGTGACACTCCACTAACGGTTACCGTTGCGCCTCCCCCCGTCGTGGAAACAGCATAACTACCGCCGCTAACCAAACCATTACTATTAGCCCCCAAGCTAATATCGACCCCGCTCAGTGAAATAACTTCTTGCGCGCCCTCTTTAACACCAGAGACAGAGAAAGTAAAACCGGTAAAACTCTGCCCTGTATCGTTGGTATTCGCATCCACACCACTAAACAGAGTGACTGCCTGCTCATCTTCGATAAAAAGCGGGTTTTCAGGCGTAACTGATAACGTAGGCAGCAAACCGGGAGGGGTGGCCACTACGTCTAATGACAGTTTGTAGTCGAGAACCACCGTACCATTACCCATCATCAAGCTATACAACCCAGGCTGCAAATTGAAAGCTTTGGTAAAGGATTCTAAGGGGCGGCTCTCTATAAGGTTGCCAAAGAGGTCACTCAAATAGAATTGAGTACCGCTATTGATTACTATATTGCTCACCGTAAGGGTTATGCCTTGAACCTTACTATGCTGCGGTACTTCCAAAATAATGGTGTCGGAGCTATCGTTTGCACCTCCAGACTCAATATGGCCCTGCCAAACGTTGGCACCGGATTCATCGAGCACCCAGGCGGCGAGGGTTGGTTGGCCGAGGCTATCGGTGCGCGCTGCGAAATCGTTCACATCGCCACTGACAGCCTCATCATAATTAATCGGCCCTACTGGATTTATCTGCATATTGCTCAATTTTTTCTCCCCCTGCCTGGCATTGCTTACCTGTGGCAAAAGCCTTTTTATGAAGAACTACTTAACCAACCCGTGAGAAAACTGCTACTGCTTTCAAAGCTGGAAATATTACTCCCTTTTTAAAAGTGCATCGCTATTTTTTATCAGTCTAAAAAATGACATTAGTCGTAGCGTTTACCTAGCCAACTAACATGCTTAAAAAGATAAAGGACTTATATCAAGACCTCAGCGATGCCTTTCACTCCCCCTGCCCGCGGATCACCAACTGACCTAACGCACGGTTTACCTGGATCACCGTTGTCACAGTGCTATTACGCCTCTGCTGAGAGGTATGCCACTGCTGATTGTGTGCTGCCAAACAGGTTCTCAACGCCAACACTCGGCCCTGGTCGGGAGCGTCAGGAAGAGAAGCATTCGTTGCCAGCAGAGTGTTGCGTAGCAACGCAAACAGTGAGGCGTTCATCGGATTGCCTTTAAGAACCGTTTCGCTCGGTGCAAATTGACCCGCCTCAGTTAAGGCAATCATATAGTTACTGGCGGACTGAAACTGAACGACGCCGCTTTGGGTCACGCTCACTAACGGGAAGTAAGGAGCCAGCCCTGGCAGAATGTGATTAGGATAAAGCTGCGCTTGCCAATAGCGCGCCGCCACCCTGGAAAAATGAACAAAATCGCTGATAGGTTTTAACCGCGCATGCGCAAAAGGGAGTATCTCCACCGGTGGCTTGGTAGGGTCAACGGTATCGTTGGCCACATCCACATACAGGGTTCCCACCAAAAGCGCATTCTGAAAATAGTCACCGCGCAGATCCCCCCATACCTGTCGAACGCAGCCACCGTGGCGAACAAAGTGCATTAGCGCCTGGAGCCCCCGTGCAGCCGCCGGCTGTAGCGTTCCGGTACCAAGCCGAGGTAACCGCTGGAACGCCGCCTGAGAAATCTCCAGGCACTGACCCAGCGGATAAGCCTTGCCCTGTTTATACGGCCTCGCCTGGACTAGTTCAGGATCCAACGAGTGCCGCAAGTCTATAAAGAGCTTCTTGAGCTCACCAAGCACGGGCAGTAACCACTGCGTCGTTAATGCCTCTTGAGCAGCTTCATTTTCGATACTGGGTTCGTTGGGTAGTAGCATTATAGTTGCCATCAATCCTCGTCTTTAGCTCTCCACCCGATGTGAAAGGAAGATCTTTCACAAGCGGTGTTATAAACCGCCCGCCTCGGCAAGGTTTTGGCCCTCATCACGAAAGCCGCGTATCAATTAATTACAATAAAAAGCCTGTAGCCACCTGAATATTCTACAGTACGGTGAAGCCAAAGGCTGATAAGGCAACGGCTGTTAATATCGCAACCGATGCGCAGCTTGCTCTGACGCGAAGCAACTCCAATACAGTAGAAAAGATTAACGCTTCCGTGAACACGGCGGGCGTTGACGTTAACCTAACAGCCGCAGAAGGCCTCACCTTACACCGGTTCCGGAAATACCATCATACTGAAGGAGCCGGGCGCCGTGAGCGGCGGCAAAGGGAAGGACACTTTTATAGTGGCCGATGACTCCAGCGCCGCTGCGTCTCAGGTTGGCCAGGTACGGTGATTAAGCTAACAGGGTTGTTAGATCTTACCGGCACAACTATTGATGACTTCGCCGTTGCTTAAAAGGGGTTCAATGCACTTAAAATACATTTAAGATAACTTATCAACTCCTCTCTTAGCGTTCGTAGTGAAAAACCAGGTTAGAGTGTCGTGTGCAAAATTAACGTACCTAACCCCAGTGGGGGAATCATCAAGGAAACTGTATGGATCTTATGGATAGTCAGATGGAATTTAGCGACAAGGTAACCATCGCGTTCGCAGCGGCTGCGTTTGTGATTGCTTTGTTGACTATAATTTTAAGCATTGTTAATACAACAGTAGCGGCTCAGGAGGGGCGTATTCAGCTGTTATTAAATAAATTGCTTGAAATAGATTTCCACGAAAATGGACAGCCCTCCCCTGAAGTACTCGCGTTGCTTCATGGTAAGACTGTTCGAGTGGAAGGGTATTTGCCCAAAAACAGGCTGATTGAAGCTATCAGGAAATTAGAACGAAAAAAAAGGCTCTTCACCATTATCTTCTTAGCGACAGAATTGATTATATTTTCATCACTGGCCGCTTTTTGGTTTCATAGTTTAGGCGTATAGCGTCTACCGCTCAAGGCATCTTCAATAACCCCATTTCAATATATGGGGTTTTTTAATACCTCAAAATGCGTAACTATCACCTTGAGGTTTCTGGCACTATCCTACACAAGCTACTGAAAGGTGACTCAATGAGTGATTGGACCGCTGGTTACGTGGCCGATATTGGCTATACCTACGGCTACTACGGAGAGCTCAACCCCCTACGGCTAAAGCTGGCCTTTCTCAATGCCGGGCTCGACTTTCCCGACATAGGCACAGCGTGCGAGTTGGGGTTTGGTCAGGGAATCAGTATCAACAGCCATGCAGCAGCCTCACTGGTGGAGTGGCACGGAACGGATTTCAACCCCTCACAGGCGGCGTTTGCCCAGTCGGTAGCATCAGCCAGTGGCGCCAATGCCCATTTGCACGACGACGCCTTTGATGCCTTCTGCCAGCGAGATGACCTACCGGATTTCGACTATATCGGCCTGCACGGCATCTGGAGCTGGATCTCTGATGAGAACCGGGCGGTGATTGTCGATTTCGTTCGCCGCAAGCTCAAGGTGGGTGGCGTGCTCTACATAAGCTACAACACCCAGCCGGGCTGGGCTTCCTTTGCGCCGATGCGCCATCTAATGCGCGAACATGGCGAAGTGATGGGTGCCGAAGGCCATGGCATCGTCCCCAAGGTTGACGCAGCGATTAACTTTGCCGAGCAGCTACTGGCAACCAACCCCACCTACGCACGGGCCAATCCCCAGGTCAACGAACGCCTAAACCAGATTAAAAACCAGAACCGCCAATACCTTGCCCACGAGTACTTCAACCACGACTGGTTGCCAATGCACTTCTCTACCCTGGCTGAGTGGCTATCATCCGCCAAGCTGGGCTTCGCTTGTTCGGCGCACTATCTCGACCACGTGACCGGCATCAACCTCACCCAGGAGCAGCGAGCACTGCTCGAGCAGTTGCCCGACCGCCTGTTCCGCGAGACAGTGCGCGACTTTATGGTCAACCAGCAGTTCCGTCGCGACTACTGGGTCAAGGGCCCGCGCGAAGTGAATGGACTTGAACGCAGCGAACAGCTGCGCGCCCAGCGCATCATACTGACCAGCCCACGCCACGATGTGTCGTTGAAGGTTAAAGGCGCGCTAGGTGAAGCCGATATGAACGAAGCAATATATGCGCCTATTCTGGATGCGATGGCTGACCATAAGCCCCGCAGCCTGGGAGAACTTGAGAAAACTCTGCAAGAGCGGGTAAACCTCGCCCAGATCAGCGAAGCGGTCACGGTACTGATTGGCGGTGGCCACATCGCCCCGGTGCAAGACGAAAATACCCTCCAGAAAGCCAAGAAGCGCACAGACAAGCTCAACCTGCATCTAATGGATAAAGCCCGCGGGAGCGATGACGTTACCTACCTGGCCAGCCCCGTTATTGGCGGTAGCGTTAAAGTGGTTCGCTTTCACCAGTTGTTTCTGCTCGCCCGTTCCCAGGGCATACAGCAGCCCGAACAGTGGGCAGCGTTTGTTTGGCAGCTGCTTAAGTCCCAAGGCCAACAACTGGTCAAAGAGGGTAAAACAGTGCAAGGCGATGAGCAAAATATCGCCGAACTGAAGGAGCAAGCTATCGCCTTTGCCGAGCAGCAACTACCCATCTTAAAAGCCTTACACATCGCCTAACCGCTGCGCATCTCATGGGATAACCAGCGCCCACCTCCGAGCCGTTCAATAACCGACGGCAGGCGGTCAACCAGGGGTCGCCCGTTTATCAATTGACCGGCGACCCAACTCTGCTTAGTTAATCCCACAAATATCGAGGCTTACCCGGCTTATTCTTCAGAAGGGTAAGTGGGCTGAAGCTTGATAATCAAGTGACCTGGGGAGGGCTGCGTGATCAACGCCTCATAGTGATCAGGGTGATGATCCACGTAGTGTTGGAAGCGTTCCATAACATCAATCAATTCATCGGCTAGCGCCTGTTTTTGTGAAGGTGTTAGGGGCATAGTAACTGTCCTTATGGTCGTGAATGCGTGCTGCTTTCTACACATCCCACTGTTTTTATTTATGTTTAAAACGCGATCACAGGGTTCCCTAACCCTTTGGTATGACGCACCATGTCATTATAACGTGTGACGTAACGTAAGTATTTATCGATATTAGTAACTTACAACGTTGAATGGGTAATTAAATGGAGCGTTTTGCTACTAAAAAGGCTACCGCTTGCGCGATCCGCTGTATTCTTGCCCTTGCAGAGCACCTTCGGTTGCCTTGGCCCCTAACAATCTAACGGTGAGAAAGTCTCCATCCACTCGGTATATTAGTGACTTACAATCCGACTGACGATAAACAAGATTGTCAATTATCGTGAAACCCGATGTTTGTCATCCAGCTCAATACTCAGCGAGGTAATGCACATGGTCACCGTCACCCGCGATCCTGACCGCTACCGGGTCTTACCTGGCGAAGGCTACGACGGCGTTGTCCAAGTCTTGGCTGAGGGCTTTTACGGTTCAGGCACACTGCTTTACGGCGGCCGGGCTGTGTTGACCTCAGCCCACGTACTGGAAGGCACCAATAACGTTTCGGTGCGCATGGACACTCCTGATGGGCGTATAAACCTGCCAGCCTCTCACTATGTCCTACATCCGCTTTATGAAACCAACGGTGTAAACAATGACCTCGCGTTAGTGTGGTTAACTGACCCTGCACCGGTAACCGCAGAACGAAGCGCGCTCTACCGGCATAGCGATGAACTCGGCAACGTAATAACCCTTGTTGGCTACGGCCTCACTGGCGATGGAGCCACCGGCTATATTGAGAGTGGCACTAATGCGCCCACTAAACACCTTGCTGAAAACCGCTTCGACACCACAGGAGAAGGATTGAAAGCAGCCTTTGGCCGCAGCATCAACTGGGATCCATTGGCAGGCTCTCAATTAATTATCGATTTCGACAACGGCAGCAGCGCCAACGACGCACTAGGTGTGCTAATGGGCTTAGACAATACTGGCCGTGGCGCTGCAGAAGGAATGATCGCCCCTGGCGATAGCGGCGGCCCCGCCTTTATTGGCAACAAAGTGGCAGGTATCACCACTTACTCAGCATCACTCAGCCGTAACGACCAAACACCCGATGTGAATGACCAATTGGATAGCAGCTTTGGCGAAATAGCGGGTTTCCAGCGGGTGAGCCACTACCAGCAGTGGATCGATCAAAGCCTGCGCCAGATGGACACAAACGCCCCTACCCGACCAGAAGATGTGGTCACCTCGATTCAAGAAGGCAATAGTGGCACGCAGTTGGTCTACTTCCTGCTCGAATTTAACGGCGTGCGTAGCGACCCAGGCCAGTGGTTAAGCGTTGACTACGCCACTCGCGATGGCACCGCCAACGCTGGAGAAGACTATCTGGCGGTAGCGGATACATTAATTCTCTACCCTGGCGAAAACCAAGCGACGATTGCCGTTGAAGTGATTGGCGACATGACCCCCGAGCCGGATGAAACCTTCTATCTGGATGTGTTTAATCCGGTCGGCGGTAGTTTTGGCGTCGGTGTTGCCCAACTGACTGCCGTGCGCACTATCCTGGATGACCATGGCTGGCTAGGGTGATTGAGCACGCTTAAGCTGTGGAAGGTGGCTAGCAAGGAGCAGGGTCGCCAGCTAAAGCTCCCTTCCAAAAGTAGCTCCGACAGGCTGGAAGCATATTGTAGGAGGCCACTTCAGCGGGCGAACAGAGTATCCGGCTGGAAGCTCAAACGGTCGCGAGCTAAAGCTCCCTCACACAAGTGGCTCTATCAGGCTGGAAATTAATTGTGGGAGGGCGCTTCAGCGCGCGAAGGGTGCCGAAGGCACCCCTTAGGCTGATAAGGCTGGAAGCTTGAACAGTCGCAAGCTAAAGCTCCCTCCCTCAAATGGCTCCGCCAGGCTTGAAGCATATTGTAGGAGGCCGCTTCAGCGGGCGAACAGGGTATCTGGCTGGAAGCTCAAACGGTCGCGAGCTAAAGCTCCCTCCCACAAGTGGCTCTATCAGGCTGGAAATTAATTGTGGGAGGGCGCTTCAGCGCGCGAAGGGTGCCGAAGGCACCCCTTAGGCTGATAAGGCTGGAAGCTTGAACAGTCGCAAGCTAAAGCTCCCTCCCTCAAATGGCTCCGCCAGGCTGGAAGCATATTGTAGGAGGCCGCTTCAGCGGGGGAACAGAGTATCCGGCTGGAAGCTCAAACGGTCGCGAGCTAAAGCTCCCTCCCACAAGTGGCTCTATCAGGCTGGAAATTAATTGTGGGAGGGCGCTTCAGCGCGCGAAGGGTGCCGAAGGCACCCCTTAGGCTGATAAGGCTGGAAGCTTGAACAGTCGCAAGCTAAAGCTCCCTCCCTCAAATGGCTCCGCCAGGCTTGAAGCATATTGTAGGAGGCCGCTTCAGCGGGCGAACAGGGTATCTGGCTGGAAGCTCAAACGGTCGCGAGCTAAAGCTCCCTCCCACAAGTGGCTCTATCAGGCTGGAAATTAATTGTGGGAGGGCGCTTCAGCGCGCGAAGGGTGCCGAAGGCACCCCTTAGGCTGATAAGGCTGGAAGCTTGAACAGTCGCAAGCTAAAGCTCCCTCCCTCAAATGGCTCCGCCAGGCTTGAAGCATATTGTAGGAGGCCGCTTCAGCGGGCGAACAGGGTATCCGGCTGGAAGCTCAAACGGTCGCGAGCTAAAGCTCCCTCCCTCAAATGGGTCTATCAGGCTGGAAATTAATTGTGGGAGGGCGCTTCAGCGCGCGAAGGGTGCCGAAGGCACCCCTTAGGCTGATAAGGCTGGAAGCTTGAACAGTCGCAAGCTAAAGCTCCCTCCCTCAAATGGCTCCGCCAGGCTGGAAGCATATTGTAGGAGGCCGCTTCAGCGGGCGAACAGAGTATCCGGCTGGAAGCTCAAACGGTCGCGAGCTAAAGCTCCCTCCCACAAGTGGCTCTATCAGGCTGGAAATTAATTGTGGGAGGGCGCTTCAGCGCGCGAAGGGTGCCGAAGGCACCCCTTAGGCTGATAAGGCTGGAAGCTTGAACAGTCGCAAGCTAAAGCTCCCTCCCTCAAATGGCTCCGCCAGGCTTGAAGCATATTGTAGGAGGCCGCTTCAGCGGGCGAACAGGGTATCCGGCTGGAAGCTCAAACGGTCGCGAGCTAAAGCTCCCTCCCTCAAATGGCTCTATCAGGCTGGAAATTAATTGTGGGAGGGCGCTTCAGCGCGCGAAGGGTGCCGAAGGCACCCCTTAGGCTGATAAGGCTGGAAGCTTGAACAGTCGCAAGCTAAAGCTCCCTCCCTCAAATGGCTCCGCCAGGCTGGAAGCATATTGTAGGAGGCCGCTTCAGCGGGCGAACAGGGTATCCGGCTGGAAGCTCAAACGGTCGCGAGCTAAAGCTCCCTCCCACAAGTGGCTCTATCAGGCTGGAAATTAATTGTGGGAGGGCGCTTCAGCGCGCGAAGGGGTCAACGCGATTCTGTAGTGGCATGGAGCGCCCTTATCCCGGCTGGGTGTCTCAGTGCTTGGTTTTAGATGGCTCTTTAGGTAGCTCTGCGGCTAACGCGTTGGCGTAGGCGGTACGAGCGGTTTGAAAGATCGCTAGCTGCTGGTTGAGCTTTTCGATCTCGGCATCGGTGACGCGCAGGTTCACCACCTGGCTGCGGGCAGCCTCGGAAAGCTCCGCCAGGTTGTACTCGGTGCCATCAATGGTAATGGTCTGGGGTTCGTCTGCCATGAGTCGTTACTCCTTTGTTTACATTCACCTGAAGGTGTTATCGCCCTTTTAGCTGCCTACTAAAACGCCGATTAAATAATCGGCACAAAAGGCACACAGCCCGCTAGCGCAAGACTAAACAGGCCGACCAGCAGTGTAACCCTCAATGGGTAGCCGCCGTTTTTTTCTTGGCCGCTGGCTTTTTCTTCTTCGGTAGCTCTTCCCCCAGGGCACGGGCGTAGGCGGTACGAGCGGTTTGAAAGATCGCCAGCTGCTGGTTGAGCTTTTCGATCTCGGCATCGGTGACGCGCAGGTTCACTAGCTGGCTGCGGGCAGCCTCGGAAAGCTCCGCCAGGTTGTACTCGGTGCCATCAATGGTAATGGTCTGGTTTTCATCGGCCATGATTACTTACTCCTTTGTTAAAACGTTGGGTACCACAAAAGCCATGTTCAAAGGGGCAACGGTTAATCGAAATCGAACATGAGGTCGTCATCATCCATGCCATCGAGCACGCTATCAAGGTTTTCCGGTACTTCCTGGGTAGCGCCGTGTTCAGCGTGGAACTTTGCGCGATCTGCCAGTTGGTTAAGCTGCCCCATGGAGAACATCTGGGCATAGGCAAGCGCCATGGGCGCGCCCTTCAAGGTGGCGAACACATCGGCTTCCAGGTTGATAAGCGCCGCTTCATTGATACGGTAGAGACCGTTCACCGTTAACGGCTCCTGCCCTTCGCCCCGCTCAATGGTCAATGGCCACTGCTCAATCACTCCGGCACGCTGTAACGCATCGCAGGCCTGCTGGGTAGCCGCTCGGTTGCGATCGCACTGGGTTAAAAAATCCAGAGTTTGGGCGGCGGTGCCCGCCAGCTTGCCTTCGTCATCAAACAGGGCGTCACCCTGGTTCTCACTGAGGTGATCTGCGTCGATGGCGAAGACTTTTTCCCCCGGCTGTTCGCTGTTGGCCAAGGTAAAGGGGTAACCGCGCAGGCTGGCGGGCACATAGGTGCCCAACCATTTGCCATTGGGGGCCACATAAAGGTTCCGCTCGCCCACCCCCAGCAACACCATGGGCTGGAAGTGCTCGCCCTCTTTGAGCAACACCACCACATAGTGGGGCAACAGTTTGGGCAGTTCCGCCAGCAGAATTCCCGCGACGTTTAGCTGATCCGCAAAGTGGTAACCATCCCTGGGCAAGTAACCAAGGCCCGCGTGCTGGCTAGGGGAAAGTGCGATCCATTGGGGCATAACAACTCTCGACTCAAAAGGCATTAATTCATTGTGGCCGCCAGTGTAACAAAAAACCCCCGGCCGAGGCCGGGGGTTTTAGGTACGCTACCTATCTATTGATAGGTATCCTTCTCAGTAATTTCTGACCATTAGACTCCACGATCACAGTAAACGCTTGTTTACCCCCACAGCCCATCGTCGGCCGGCACGACCACCCGCCCCTCGTCATAGCCGTAGCGCAGGTAATGACCCAGAGGCTCGACACTGGCCTCGGCGATGTCCGGGTTAGCCTCAAGGTATTCGCTCTGGTCGAACCATGCCGACGGGTCGCGCCCCTCCTGCCAGCCCCAGGTCTGGTAGTGCTGGTAGCCACTGTCCAGCTCGCCGCGCTGGATCGCCGCATCAACGTCCGCGTTAGCCTCGCGGTAGCCGCGCTCGTCGAACAGCGCATTGGGCGAACGTCCCTCGGCGGTTCCATAATCACGGTAGTGGGCAAAGGCGTCGATGTCGCCCGCCGCCACCGCTGCGGCGACATCGGGGTTGGCGGCCAGGTAGAGCGCCCGGTCGAAATTCATTGCCGCAGGGTCGCCCAAGCGCCCCTCGTCAGCCCCATAATGTTGGTAGTGCCACTCCCCACTGGGAATGTCGCCGGCCGCCACCGCAGCCGCGACGTCAGGGTTGGCGGCCAGATAGAAGGCCTCATCGAAGCCACTCGGCTCAATCAGTGCCGGCGCCTTGGCAAGCATGACCCGATCATCGAAGCGTAACAGTTCGATGCCTTTCAGCGTGTCGCTGCCCAGGCTACCGGCATTGACGATCAGGCTGCCGTCATCGGCATAACGGAACGTGGCTTCGCCAGCGTCGAGTGCAAAGCGCGCAATATCGACGCCACTGCCACCATCGAGGGTATCGTTGCCTTCACCGCCAAATAGCCTGTCGTCGCCCGCGTCACCATAAATCAGATCGTCGCCGCCCTGCGAGCCGACCAGATCACGCCCACCACCGCCATGCAGTTCATCGTCACCGGCGCCGAGCACAATGGTCTGCGCCGCATCGTCGGCGCTCACCACATTGTTGCCGGCACCGCCACTGAGGGTGGTCGCGCCGATGATGCTGGCGAAGTCGATGTTATCGAGCTGGATCCGGTTGCCGCTAGGCAACGCGCTGGCATCGATGACGAACGCCTCCTGATGATCCGAGGCTGCGTCATCGACGATGCCGGTGATCAGGATCGGCGTGTTCGTTGAAGCACTGCCGCTGTCGTTGAGGACGAGCGTGCGAATGTCCAGTAGCGTGCTACCGGGCCGGCTGGCGAGCCACTGGCTGGCCACGCCGGTCTGGTCGGTCAGGTTGCCGGGTTGCTTGGCATCGATGCTGCCAATCAGGTCAGCCAGTGCCTGCTGAGCATCGACGGCGCTGCGCGCCCCCTGATTGACCAGACTGACGCCGCCCGGCAGCGTGGCCGTCACCTCGTTAGCATTGCCGCTATTCTCGACCAGCTTGGTGCTGCCCGGGGTATTCCCGGTGTTGATGATCGTCTCACTCACCGAGGGCAAACCTGAAGGCATGTCCGGTTGCGACACAGGCTCGGAGACCTGGATCGGGCCGGGGGACGGATCGGGATCGGGGCTCGGCGACGTCTCCTCGACGTTGGTCACCGTCACCGCCAGGGTGTGGGCCGTTTGATCCGTGCCGTCAGCAGCCGCGACGGTCACCTCGTAGACGTTGTCGGTGTTCTGGTCTTTCGGGCTCTCGAAATCCGGCGCGCCGGTAAATGTCAACGCCCCGCTGTTGGCATCCAGCGAGAACAACGCCGCATCGGCGCCGCCGGTGATGCTGTAGACCAGCGTATCGCCCTCGGCGTCGGTAGCAGCCAGGGTGGTCACCGCCGTGGTGTTCTCGTCCATGCTCAACTTGCCAGGCGTGGTAAACACCGGTGCGTCGTTGACGCCGACGAGCGTCACGGTGACCGAATCATCGGCATCGGCCAGCGCGCCGCCACTGCCCTGCGCCCCGCTATTGCCATCGCTGAAGCGATAGGCAATCTCGACACTGGCCGGTGGCGCGTCGCTGCCGTTGGCATAGGCAATCTGCTGCAACGTGCTATTGACCCGCGCCGACGTAGCGTTGCCATTGAAGGTCAGCGTCAGCATGCCGCCGCTGTTGGCAGTCACGGTGCCGATAGTGGTAGCGCCAACGTCCAGGTCGCCCCCCTCGGTCAGCGCCCCCAGCTTGCCGGTGGCGAAAAAGCCGTCGTCGGCATTCTTCCCGCCCTGGCGGGCCAGGGTCAGGGTGGCACCGGCATAATTGCCCGCGCCGCCGTTCGCGGCATCGAGTTCGGGGTCTGCAATACTGGCGTTTCCATCCAGCACAACGGCGGATCCGCCCTCGATGAAGCTCGGCGTGGCGTCGACGCCGGTGAAAACGGGCGCATCGTTGACGGCTTGAATACCCACCGTCACCGTCGAAGTGGCGGAAACGGCGCCATTGCCGCCGGCGGCGTCCCGCACCGTCACCGACACCTCACGGCTCGTTTCCGAGGGCGTATCGCTGGTGTTCTGATAGGCGAGATTGCTCAGCATGACATCCACCGCTTCGCCCAGGCCCGGCTTGGCGGCACCGGTAAGCGACAGCACCAGGTCGGCCCCGTTGGTGCCGCCCGACACGTCAGCCACCTTGACGGCTGCCGTGCCCGCGTTGCCGTCATCGTCCCAAAAGACTTCCGAACCGACCAGCGTCAAACGACCATCACTGCTTTCCTGAAGGGATAGTACGTCCTCGCCGGCGGCAGCGCCCCCCGCTATGGATACCGTCAACGCGCCGCCATTGAAATCCGTACTGTCCACGTCGCTGACGGTGGCATTGCCCCCCATATCCAGACGCACGGGCGCGCCCGCCTCGGTAAAAGTCACCGAGTCGCCGTCCAGGCCGCTCAACACAGGCGGGTTGGGCGTTACCGCAATCGTGAAACTACCCGACGATGTCGCGTCTCCGCCGTTCAGCGTGCCGTCCCCATCGTTCAGCTCCAGCGTGAAGGAGCGGTCGCCGAGTCCCGAGGGGGCTTCGTAGGTCAGCGCGCGAATCAGCTGCTGAATAGTCGCATCCGTCGCATTGGCGTTGAACGCTATGCCAAGCGTATTCCCGCCCAGCCCGTCGTCGGCAGCATCGACCATGCCGATGGTGGTGCCGCCAACGGCGATTGTTTCTCCGACGCTGATCGCACCATCCCCCCCTGCGGTGACTTTGATGCCATCCAGCCCCCAGCTACCGTTGGTCGTGCCGGTGTTCTGGGCCAGGGTCAGGGCACCGCCGTTGTAGTCGGACGAGTCGATATTGGAGAGGGTCGCATCGTCGAGCCCGGTCACGTTGACGGCGCCGCTACCGGCCGTCACCTGGCTGGAAGTATCGCCGAAGATCCCACTGACCGACGGGGCGTCGTTGACCGCAGTGATATTGATCGGCACCGAGCCCATGGATACATCGCCGGAGCCATCGTTGTCATTGACACTGAGGGATAGTGTCGCGGCACCCACACCGTTGACATTCTGGGCCGGGGTATAAATGACGTTCGAGGGCGTATCGAGGTATGAATTGATATTAGACGCGGAACCGGTGAGCACCACGCTCGACGTACCATTGCCGGATGGCGTGACCGAATACCCCGAGGGATTCGCCAAACCGATGGTGCCTGCCGAAACGGCAAGTGTTACCGAGATCGAGGCGCTATCGGGATCGACCAAGCTACTTGCCGAAATGTCGAGATTACCGGGCTGATCTTCGTTGATGGCAATCCCCGCCGGCAAATTGCTGACCGTCGGGGCATCGTTGGTCGGCGTGATACCGACCGTGATCTGATTGGTACCGCTTGCCACATCCGTGCCGTCGCTGAGCGTATAGTCGAGCGTCACCGAGGCAGGCGGGGCATCGGAGCCATTCTGATAGGTCAACCGCTGCAGAACGTCGTTGACCAGCGAAGTCGTCGCCACGGTACCTGACGACGTGAAATTGATCGTCAACGCACCACCGCTCTGGGTGTAGGTCGCGAACGTTAAACCACCGGATTGCAGGTTGCTACCGGATACCGTGAAGCCGACACCGCTGGTATCGAATCCCAGGCTATCCTCGGCATTGGCGCCACCGTTGCGGGCGATGGCCAACGAGGCGCCGCTGTAATCGCCATTGCCGCCGTTGAGCGCATCCAGTTCGGTATCGGCGATGGTGGCATCTGCGTCGAGTAACACCGCAGCATCGCCCTCAATATAGCCAGGCGTAGCATTCAGATTGGAGAAAGCCGGAGCGTTGTTGGAGGGAGTGATAGTGGCCTGGAAATAGAGATCGAAGTCGTTTTGAGCCACCCCATCCGCATACATGATGCCGCCCGTATAATCCCCATTCGAGCCGGTAGCGCCGTTTTCTTCAAGCCCCCAGGCCGGAAAACTCCCCGAATCATGCCGTAATTCGAATGTATAAACGGAACCGTTCGTGACACTGATCGGTGAATTCAGTGCCACTGTCTGGAAATGATAGTCCTGGTTGTTAGAGTCCACGGAAACGGTAAACGTCTGGGAAGTCAAAGGACCACCGACGAAGCCATCGCCCGAATAGACGTTGAGGGTCACGTTTCCCCCCACCTCCCCAGCAACGACCGCGATACTCGTCAGGTCGCCGCTGGCAGTGGCCGTGAACGACTGGGAAAATGTCACTCCCGTGGCATTTGTGAGAGCACTGCCATAAGCATTGCCAGGATTATTCTCGATGACAGTGGCCAGATCGTGGCTATAGCTTGCCATAGCGGCTTCGGAAAACACAGAACCGGCCGTCACCGTGCCCACGGTACGATCCAACACCCAATCCCCCGAAGTACCGATCACGGTTGTCGAGCCCGCCACGTTCTTCCCCGTCAGATCGGCAAATCCCACGAGAAAATCGCTTCCTACCTGACCGGCAGCGACGCAACATCCGTACAGCAGTATGTCGGCCGTCTCCGACAGGGCTTTACCCCAGGACGAGAGTTCCTGGCTGGAGGCATACAATGCCCCCAGGGTCAGCTCGGTCTGACCCAGGGTGAGTTGTCCCTCACTGCCATGGCAGACGATATGCAGGCTCTCCAGATGCGAGTATCGCGACAGAACCTCGGTCATCCATGGAATCGTAATTCGCGACCCTGGCACAATATGAACGGCCGTATCATCGTCAATGTCGCGAATCAGGGCTTCATAATCCGCCACCTCGCTGTCGATGAATACGACTCGGCGAGTGCCGCTGGTGGCTCCCGCCTTCGGAGCATTGAAAACGTGACCGCCCTGCACAAGAGTCGCGATACTCATCTTTTCACCCCTATCTACCATGAGTCACCAACGCACCGGTGGCGGGCAACCTTGTCTTGGATACTAAGACGCCACTCGCCTTCGTTACCTACGATGGTGAGTGGCAATGCATCATAAAACTGACATCATTAGTTTCTGGGTGGATAAAGCCCTTCGGTCGCCATGCAATGGGTCAATGGCGTGACTGGCCCACGAATATTGAAAGCGTTCGAGTTCCCGGTTAAACCGACATTGATATTGCCGCCACTGAGAGCCACATCAAACCCCTCCATCGTGACTGGGCTGCCCGTTCCAGACCCGTAAATGTTGGCCTCATCAGCGACTTGAAACGAATTTTTCGCCACTGTCTGGAAATGGGAGTTTGAGGCCGAAGGTGTGGGCGATGCACCATTACCGTCATAAGCCTTCAGCGAAGCGCTGATGGCTGCCGAAGAGAGAGTCGCCGTATGGTTGTGTACCGGCATTTCGGCAACCGACAAAGTATGCGTTTCCCAACCTTGATACTGGCCCAGTCGCATGAGCGACAAACCGTTGCCCTGGCCAGTCCCTACAGGCGAACGTCCCCGCATGTCCGGAACAGCGAAAGAGGATCTGCAATCCCCTCCCCATTCGCATCCCAGAAGAGAAAACAGCGCCTGATTTGACGAAACGGAAAGCGTCTGTCCTGCCAACTCGATATAGTTCACCGGACAAAAGTTGGCAGCCGTCGCGCAGACCGATCCAATATAGACCGAATCAGGCGGGCCACAGGTAGCCTGAGCTTGGGAGACACCGCCAATTGCGCCGATAATGGTCAGCAACGCGAGGGGGGCTCGACCGATTATCCATTGTTTTTTTGAACGCTCTTTTTGCACATCCTTCCCCTTTTATAAAAAATAACAACTTATTATTAGAATCAGCAACTTACTAACCTCGCTGGTTAGCTAATCGCAGACATTATCAGCAGGCTTGGTTGGTACTTTTCTTTCCACACTTTCTCGTCTACCTGTACTGAGAAAACATCACCAGCCGATGACCAGCTTTCTCATACTAGGATATTAGCGAGTAATACCTAGGAATGACAGCCATCTCAGCGACGAAAAGCCCCCTTTTTCGAAGGCATATCGTTACTTTAAATCGGTAAACTAAATTTGTATGACTCGTCATGCTTAAATAAAAAATTAGCCATCAAACAAAATCTGCGAAACCGCTATCCTATGGCCCATACGACAATCTGGGCTACAGCGGCTCGACGCCGACCTGGGCGATGTTCGGGTTGGCATTGAGCTATAGCCGTTCAGCGTAGGCAGACTCGCGGGACGACTCTGCCCTGGGGCCTGGGTCAGTAGGATGGGGGCGTCGACCGCATTCCAAGGTCGTTTCCATGCGATCCTAAACGACAGACGCTGTCCCCTGTTGGCCAGAGTAAAGGGGTAACCAAGCAGGCTGGCGGGCACGTAGCGTAGCTGCCCAACCATTTGCCATCGGGAGCCACATACAGGTTCCGCTCCCCCAGCAGCACCATGAGTTGGTAGTGCTCGCCCTCTTTGAGCAACACGACGACATAGTGGGGCAGCAGCTTTGGCAGTTCCGCCAGTAGAAGTCCCGCAACGTTTAGCTGATCCGCAAAGTGCTAATCACCCCGGGGTAAGTACCCCTGGCCCGCGCGCTGGCTGGGGAAAAGCGCAATCCATTGGGGTATAACGACTCTCGACTCAAAAGGCGTTAATAGTGGTGGGCAGTGTAACGACAAAAACCGGCACCGGGGCCGGGGGTTGGTCAGTGGCATAGGCTAGGCGTTTGCCTTACTCAACATCAAAGAGAGAGCCAGTCACGGTTGGTGCTGGGGGCCACCACCTTGCCGGCGTCAGCAGGCACCCCATCACTCCGCCGCGTAGCTTCCGCGTAGGGTGTCCAGCCGTTTACGGCGGTTGGGCTGCTCGCCCTGACCGTCGAGTACGACGATCTCGCTACCCGGCAGGCACGGCTCGACCCGGTTACGCAGCCATTCGGCAATCGACCAGGTGCGGTTAGCGGCGTTCTGGTAGTCATAGTCGTCCACCTGTACATCCACAGTCTCGCGCACCACCAGGCGGATGCCTTTCAGGCGCCAGACGGTCTCTTCGAATTCCTTAATGGTCATGCAATCCTCGTTATCAAAGAAAAACCCCCGGCCGAGGCCGGGGGTTTAGGTACGCTACCTATCTAGCGATAGGCATCCTTCTCAGAGAGAGGGATTAAGCGAAGTTGAAGTCTGCTACTGTCAGGGTCGACAGATCAACCGTGCCAGTCAGCTTCACAGCGATATCTGTTGCTGCGTCGAATGTCGCACCAGCAGTGTTGTCTTGCACAACATAAGTATCAGCACCGTACTGGAACCAAGACACTGCTGCGTTGGTGCCACCATTACCTGCCGCTGCAAGATCCAAGGCATCAGTTAAGTTAGTCGCAGAAGAAATATCGACTTTAGTTGATGCAAATGTCTCAGTGCCTAGGTCAGCGAGTGTCAACTTATCAGCACCGACTGTGAAGTCAGTAATGGTAGAGACATTGCCAACTGCAGCTTTAATGTCGAAGACATCATTGCCTGCGCCACCGGTGAATGTACCACCGTTTGCAGATGAAACGATGGTATCGTTACCTGCACCAGCTTCGACAGTTGCCTTTTGCGTCAGAGTGATGGCGTCATCTGCAGAACCACCTTTAACCGTCAGGCCAACTCCTGCTTTATCGTCAGCCACAACGTTAGTAGTGTTAATACTAAGCTTGCCGGTCGCTGCAGAACCATCGATCATTTTAACAGCACCACCAGCATTCGCACTGGTATTGGTTCCGTTAGTTCCAACGAAAGTCAGGTCTAGGTTTTTATCACCAGTGATGGTTAAAGTCTGCAGTTTGTCATCGGTAACAGCAATGCTGTTCCAAGTATTACTGCCACCTGTAGAGGCGATGCTCACAGACTCAATACCATTTACGACTACCGTGCCTGCTTTAACGTTGGCGGCAGTTGCCGTAGCGCCCGTTACATCAGCACCGTTAAAGGTGACAGCAAAGCTATCAGAAGTACCTGTAGCAGCACCTTTAACACCGATAGTAGTAGTACCACCGGAGTTGTCACCTGATACACTCAAGCCCGCTCCAGCCGCTACGTTGGATACTGTTGCGCTCGTGCCAGTACCACCTGTAAGGGTTAGACCATCAATGGTAGAGCCAGTCATTAGCTCAACATCAAGGTTTGCTGCAGCAGACAGATCCAGTTCTTCAAAGTTAACGAACTGCTTAGCGTTACCAGCATTGATCAGGGAAGCAGAAACAGTGTCACGGCCTTCACCAGCATCAATAGTGGTGGTTGCTGCTGCGGTAGATGTTGCTACAGAACCGCCGGTGCCATCTAACAGCTTATCATTACCTGCACCCAGATTAACTGTGGAACCAGCTGCGATAGCAGACTTCAGCGTAACAGTGTCATTACCAGCATTGGTATTGACAGTTGCCTTATTAGTCGCCTGAATAGCAAAGCTATCATTACCAGCACCGGTATCTACGGCAACAGTAACAGCCGCCAGATCACCAAGTGTCAAGTTGCCAGTAGCTGTTGAAGCATTCAGCTTCGTGGCAGTTGTCACAGGAGCAAGAGCCAGTGCTGCATCACCAGTAATATTCAGAGTTTTAGCTGCAGTACCGCTAACTGTGACATTGCTCTTTGAGCCAGTCGCATTAACGTTAATTGTTTCAGCAGCAGAGCCAGCAGCAACACTCACACCAGCAACAGCAGCGCCTGTCGAGTCGTAACCAGCGTTATCGACATTGACATTAAGTGCTTTGGAAGTACCGTTGGTTACTGTGGTTGCAAGAGCGGTATCCTGGTTCTTAACAGTGACAGTGTCGACAGCAGCGCCTTTAACAGCAGCTGTTGCGCCAGCAACATTGTCCAAAGTTGCCGCAGTCATAGTAGTACCAACAGAAGTGGTAGTACCAGCAGCGCCACCAAGGTTATCGATGGTTACTACACCACCGCCCTTAACAGAAACGGAAGTCAGGTCTTTACCGGTGACTCCGACTGTACCAGTACCGGCAGTACCAGAGATAACGCTAACAGCTTTACCACCAGCGATATCGACTTGGTTGTTACCAGAAACAGTCAGTTTAACGTCGGTAGTACCAGCAGCTTTAAGGTTGCTACCAGTAGCAGTACCCGCACCAGCTGCAACACCGGTGAAAGAAGTCAGGCCAGTCAGTCCAGAAACGTCAAAAGCAGTGCCTGCGCTAGTACCAATTGCACCATTAGTAGTAACACTAAGGGTTTCTACGTTAGATACAGTGAAGCCTGCAGGTAAAGCAAAATCAGCGTTAGCCGCAGTAGCAGTGTCGGCAATGTTCAGAGTATCTTTACCAGCGCCACCATCAATGCTATCCAAGCCACCCAGAACAGTGCTGGCAGTAGTGTTCGTTGCATTGAATGTGTCGTTGTTATCAGTACCCGTCAGATTATCGACACCTGTAGTGAGAGCCAATGCAGCTCAAATGAATCATAATAGCTATATCAATCACTTACCGCCGCTTTATTCCTCGCTTTCGCCCGATCCTCCCTTCGTCCTCCGCGATCGTTTTTCCGCCGCTGCTCGGCGCAGTTTCTTAAAATCATCTTTATCAATTAAATCAACGCCTTGGAGATAGCTGCTCATATCCTCCACTGTCCCCCGCGCATCCGCCTCACTCGCCGCGACTTGCACTTGGCGAAGAGACTCAGCGCGGTGGGCGTGCGCATCCTGCTGAGCCTGCTGCCAAACAGGGTCAGCCGGTGAAGGAAAGGGGCGCTGCCGAAAACGCTCCATCACCGGTGAGCGTTGGGTTTCCGCCAGCGCCAGCAATCGCTCGAAAGCTGAAGGGGCCATCTCGGCGGGACGCTCAAACACGGCGAGTTGATCGCGCAACTCGGCTTGATCGGTCAGCGTTTCCAGGCTCAACGCCATGGCCGTCAGGTTGAAATGCACCTGCGCCCCTTTCTGTGGGTCGAGGGTGATCTCTGCGCCTAGTTGACGAAACGTATCCAACAAGTGTTCGAGAGTCGACTGCCGAGCACGCTCGATACCACGCAGTGATTCGATGCGGTCGAGAGTCGGCCGGGATACCCCGGACAGCTTCGCCAGGTCATGCTGACTCAAGCGGTAGAAGGTGCGTAGTGCGCGGATGAGGATGGCGCATTGGTAGGCACTGCTAAGGGTGGGGCTGGGTGCGGCGTCAATGGGCTGAGACATGACCGTTCCTTTATGTAGCTTATTTGAATCATATGGCCTATATTGTGCCTTGTTAGCCGTATGGCTCTAAAAGGAGAAGCATAGTGGCCACACCCCCTTTCACGCAATCGTTTGTCGATAAACAGGCGTGTCCGCCGGGCAAGCGCAAGGTCAACCTGCAGGATACCCAGGTGCCTGGGCTGATGCTGGAGTTACGGGCTTCGGGTGGACGTACGTACTACGTGCGCTACACCGATGACCGGGGCAAGCGCTACCAGCATAAGCTGGGCGATGCGACGCTGATCAAGCTCTCTCAGGCACGCCAAAAAGCCCAAGAGGTGAAGTCGAAGGTAGTCATGGGCGAGAACCCGGCCGAGGACAAGCGGATTGCGCGCCAGGTGCCCACGCTGGAGGTCTTCATTCAGCAGCGCTACCTGCCCTTCGTCAAGATGTATAAGCGCAGCTGGTCGACCGATGAGTGCCTGTTGCGCAACCATGTGTCGCCTTACCTGGGGCACCTGCCACTGGACAGGATCACCAAGGCGGCCATGGTCGAGGTGATCCACCAGCACCGCGCCAGCCATAAACCAGCGAGCACCAACCGGGTGCTGATCCTGGTCCGCTACCTCTACAACCTAGCCATGGAGTGGGACATTCCCGGGGTGACCCAGAACCCTACCAAGGGGATTCCGCAGTTCCAGGAGAACAACCGCCGCGAGCGTTACCTGAACGCCGGGGAGGCCCAGGCGCTGTTCCAGGCCATCGATACCTCGCCCAACCCCTTACTGGGGCCTATCGTGGCCATGCTACTGTTAACCGGGGCACGCCGGGGTGAGGTATTGAAGGCACGTTGGGAGGATATCCACTGGGAGCAGAAACGCTGGCGCATCCCGCTGCCCAAGACCGGCGAGGCGCGGCATGTGCCCCTGTCTGAGCAGGCATTGGGGCTGCTGGCCTCTCGCCGTGAGGTCACCGACAGCGACTGGATTTTCGCCAACCCCAAAAGCGGCAAGCCGTTCATTTCGGTATTTCATTCCTGGGACTCCGCACGCCAGCGTGCTGGCCTGCCAGACCTGCGCCTACATGATCTACGCCACAGTTTTGCTAGCTTTCTGATCAATGCGGGAAGATCGCTGTATGAGGTACAGAAGTTACTCGGCCACACGCAGGTTACCACTACCCAGCGCTATGCCCATCTGTCCAATGCGACCCTGCTGCACGCTAGTAATGAGGTGGGGACGCTCCTTAGCCAGCAGATGACGCCAACAGCCATGACGCTGCACAAGACGCCCATCGGGGTGCCGATCACTGCCACGCAGGCCATGACCGGCTGACCCCTGCGCATCAGCAACACCATCTTATGCGACACACAGGCCGCTCCTCCGAGAGCGGCTTCTTCGCGGCGTCTCCATGCTTCTCGGAAGCTCGATACCTCACCGCTTACGCTCAAAAATGAGCATCCCATCGCTCAAAATTGTGCGCCCTTTCCCCTTCACGTCGTGACCGCACACTGAGGCCTATTCCATCACGTCGTGAGGTTATCACCATGGCCGCCAGCCACCAGCAACGCTATCGCCAGCGCCGCCAGGCGCAGGGATTCAAGGAAGTCACCGTGAGTTTGGACGAGAAAAGTCAGGCACGCCTGCGCCGGCTGGGGCAGGCTCATGGCAAGACGCGACAGGAGGTGGTGACGCTGGCGCTCCTGGCGGCGGAGCGCTTGCTGGAGGGTGAGCTAATCGCCAAGGATGGGGCATGGGCGGATCGAACCGTGATCCGCCGGTGTATTAGTGCTTGAAGATAGCTTCCAGGCTATCGGCGAACAGTACATCGCGCATCCAGCCTTTCAACTGATCATGGTCGGCTTGTGTGAGCCTCTCCTCTACCCACCCAGGCACCTCACCAAACTTGAAGTTGAGTTGGGCCCGCACAACATCACGAGCCTCTGCCAGTCGGCCCTTCTCAATGCCCAACTGCTCACCTTCCCGCTTCGCATCATTCAAGAACGACACCTCATCCCGCAACGCCCGTTCACGCACGAAGGCCAAGCGGCGAGTTTCTTCATCGGCGCTGCGGATGCGGCTCGTCGCTTTTTGTGAAGACTTAGTGTTTGAAAAGTTCATCAAGGCTATCGACAGTCAGTATTTCATCCGTCCAGGTTTCTAGCTGCCCAGTATCAGCCCGCTCCAACTTTTCACCTACCCACGCGGGTAACTCACCAAAGCGTTTTCTCAGCAGACGCTGCAAAACGCGACGCTCTCCTGTCATTTCACCTTCTCGCTTTGCATCGTTCAGCAACGATACCTCATCCCGCAGAGCCCGTTCACGCACAAAAGCCAAGCGGCGAGTTTCCTCGTCGGCACTGAGTTCGCGGATGCGGCTCATCGCACGTTTAACCGGTTCGTGGGCAACATTCGCCATCGTGAGTTCCTCCTGCCAGTGCTTGAAGAAAGTAATCCAGGCGCGTAGTGGGCCCTCTGGCAAGCCCAGGCGATCCGCCTTGTTCAGTTCGATCAGGTTCATCTGCAAAACGTTCCCCAGCGAAATATTCGGCTGGCGTTCATCGCGCATTTCGAACCGCCATACCGCTTGCTCGCGTTCGGCGGCTGTATCCGTAAACAGGTCGAAGTCCAGCAGGTGCAGGCCTACCGAGGCACGCAGCTCCTCGTAATCTTCCCCGGCGCTCAACTGGCTTCCCAGCGTGCGGGTCAGGTAGAACAATCCCCGTTTGTGCCAAGCGCCGTAACGGCGTACCTGCACCTCCACATTATAGCAGTTCCCTTCGCCATCACGGGCTAACACGTCGAGGATGATGTACTTGCCGGTGAGTTCAGTTGGCTCGATGTTGGGATTGATGATTTCAACAGACGTAATATCAGGCAAATCCGGGCGCAGATCATTGATCAGATCCACCAGCAGATCCGGCGCTTCGGCAAACAGCCGCTTGAAAACGTAGTCGTTGGTGGGATCGAGTAATTCGTTCATGGGCCACTCCTCATGCAATACAGGCACTTTACCATAGGGGAACCACCGCGCGATTTACCCATGCCACCTGAAAACGCTAACTCCCTGATTCAATGGCGATGACAGCCGCCTCAGGCTAGTCTGGTCGCTTTACGTTACCGAGACCACGCCATGCCCGAGTTCCACCCCTGCTCTGACGATGCCGGCCAGCCGGTTATCTTGTTGGCGCCCTCAACCCCGACGCCTCTGGCCTGCTGGGAGGATCCTAAGGCGATCGCTCGGGTGGTGCCAGATGGGCCATTGCCAGCGCAGTTGTACGGGCTGGCGCTGGTGCCGTGTTATTCAGGCGAGGTAGCACCCAATGGTGAGCCCTGCGAGGCCGCTAACGCCACGCAAGCGCAAGCGCCTCACCATGGCGGCGGTTTCCTATCACACGCCCTGAAAACTCCGCCATTGACCCTATCGCCAGGTAAGCGGGCGGCCGCTGGCGCCGTGGTCGTGGAACCCGACAGCCGGGTATGGGTGATCCACCCCAGCAATGCCTTTGGTGGCTACCGGGCCACCTTTCCCAAGGGCAAGCAGGAGTCGGGACAAAGCCTGGAACAAACCGCCATCAAAGAGACGTTCGAGGAAGCCGGGCTACTCATCGCGCTAACCCGTTGGCTAATTGACGTGCCGCGTTCAAGCACGGTGTGCCGTTACTTCCTGGCAAGACGTCTTGGTGGCAGTCCTGCTGATATGGGCTGGGAAAGCCAAGCGGTGAGCTTAGTGCCCATCGCACGCCTCGGCGAGGTGTTGCACCATCCCAACGACCAACCACTGCTGGAGGCCTTACGCCATGTCTGAGCACCCTTTGCTTTCTTCTACCTTAGTGAGCCGTTACCGAGGCTGCCTGCTCGCCGGGGCCTGCGGCGATGCCCTGGGCGCCCCGGTGGAGTTTTGGCGCCGGAGCCAGATCATCGCGCGCTTTGGTGAACCCGGTATTACCGACTACTTCAAGGCTTATGGCCGCGTGGGCGCGATCACCGACGATACCCAGATGACCCTGTTCACCGCCGAGGGGCTATTGGCAGTCGAGGCCTTGCAGGCGGTGAGGAATATCGATGTGCATCGCCAAGTGGGCGCAGCGGCCTTGCAGCGCTGGCTGATCACCCAAGGCGGACGTAGCGCGCTGACGGAGGCGGCACCATCGGTGGAGAGCGCGCTGCTGGCCGAACCCACTCTGCACGCCAGGCGCGCCCCTGGGAATACCTGCCTGTCGGCGTTGCGTGAGATGAAGGTACTGGGTGAGCGGGCGGTGAATGACAGCAAGGGCTGCGGGGGCGTGATGCGGATGGCGCCGGTGGGATTGTTTGGGGCCTGCCAAGGCCTTGAGCCCCGCGAGACGTTTTCCCTGGGTAAGGCGTTGGCCTGGCTGACTCATGGCCACCCCAGCGGCTATCTGACCGGGGGTGTAATGGCGGTGCTGGTCCAGCGCCTAGTCGAAGGCGGCAGCCTGGAGGAAGTCCTGACGCTGAGCCTGGCGCTGCTCGCCGACGAAGATGGCCACCCGGAGACGCGAGACGCCTTGCAGCACGCGTGGCATTTGGCGGGTACCGCTACCCCGTATGCGGAGGCCATCACGGCGCTGGGCGAAGGCTGGGTGGCCGAAGAAGCCCTGGCCATTGCGGTCTACTGCGCGTTAGTGGCCAACGACTTACGCCACGGCGTGGTGCTGGCGGTGAACCACGACGGCGACAGCGACTCCACCGGGGCCATTGCCGGCAACCTGCTGGGGGCGATGCATGGGGAGGTAGCAATTCCCCCTCAATGGCTGGATCAGTTGGAGCTGCGCGAGGTGATCGCCGGGATGGGTGAGGCATTGTGCAGAACCGCGCATGCATAACCCATCACTCCCCGAACACCTGCCACCCGAGCAGCGCGAGCGAGTGGTCGTCCTGGCTATCTACCATGACGGCCAGGTGTTCTCGCCCAGTGAGGTCTACCGGCGCTTTGACCCCGAGCCCGACCCTGAGCTGGGACGCCTGCCGACGTTACTGGAAGGCCTGTGGGCCGCGCTGGGGCCGGGGCATAGCGAGGGCAGCCGTCGAGTACTGGCGCGCGCCAGTGGAGCCCAGCGGCCGTTGCTGGCAGCGTGGCGGGGCAAGGGGCAGATGGATGACGACACAGCAATGATCGGTGAGCCGGCAGGGTTCGTCATGGAGATGCTGGCGCTGTGTGATGCCTGCCCGGTACCCGAGGCCTGCGCGCTCCGAGAAAGCTGCCGTGTTGATCAGGGTACGATGGCCGTGGATTCGCCAGCGGTTGCCCAGAACACCACCCGACAGTCGCCTACCGACATCGGTCGTGGCACCCCACCCTGGCACAGCCTTGCCGTCGTGGATGCCCAAGCCCAGGCCCAGACCTGGCTCAACGCCCCGGGCGTGGTGGAGCATGTGCTGGACGAACTGCAGGCGATGACCTGGGCTGCATGGGTCGCCTGGTGGTGCGGCGAGATCAGCGAGGCCGAGGCCCATTATCGCCAGAGCGTCGAGGTGCGTTGGGCGACGACCATCTTTGCCGGCAAGCACCCGGGCTACGCCATCCTGCCCGCTTGGCATTTGGAACAGATGCCCGCTTACCTGCGCCAGGTCTACTACCACCAGGATCAATGTTGCGAGTGGGAAGATATGCCGCCATTGGATGAGGTGGTCGAGGGGGTGATGTGGGCCTGCAGCGATACGGCCAACCTGCGCCTTCAAAGCCTCTATTTCCCTGAGGGGGCTATGTCCGACGCGTGGCTCAATCACTTGATGGCGGAAATGGCCGAGGACGTGGTGATGCACGCGGCCTACCTGCGCGGCTTGGTAGAGGATGAAGGGCTGGACGACAAGTAAGGCCGGTGGGTGTGTTTGAGAACTCGCGATGAAGATTCGCCAGAGGGCGCCGGTAGCGGGCGCCTTTTTTAGTCGTCTGCGGTGATGGGTCGGTCGCTATGTCGCCCCTGTCACTAGATGCCATTAGCATTTTCTTATTGTGCTGTGAACTCTACAGGTACGTGGAGGGCCGCATTCCCTTACTCTTCTTCTTTTTTAATATTCTGATTTCATAGGACATATGGGGGTGGCATCTAGTGCCACAATACCAACTAACTGTAAATTATGACTTTTTTATATCCCATGGGGTTGGCGAGTCTAATGCCGACCTGTTGCCAACCCAATGACAATGGGTGCTTCCTTGATTTTCCCCCAACAATAAAAGCTGGCCCCAAAGGGGCCAGCCATTATCGAAACACCGTATCAGTTCAACGTAATGCCCTCGTAATAATTTTGACGCTTCCGACTGTGGCTATTGGGCACGTCATATGACTTTTTTATGACCGTTGACACGGCAGCCCGAAGATCTCGCCCAAATACGGCATCCGAACTAATATGGTCTCTTCCCTTCTCATGGTTCCAATGACGCCAGGCCTCGTAAAGCGATAAGGTGGGAATGCGAAAACTTGGCCCAGTACGGCAACGTTCACTGACAAACGCTTTGACCGGACTAGACAGTTCATCTAGTTCATTCAGCGTCTCCCGAGCGGATGCTGGCGATTCGATACGCCCGCATGCCTCCAACTGACGAAGCCCCTCAATTGCCCAGTTGAGTATCCCAGGCATCTCCTCTGATAAGTCCTCTTGCAGCCGATGATTTTCTTTTCCCAGGAAAGAGTGCTTCATGACCAAAGCGACAAAACGACTAGCGATAGCACCGGAAGCATCACTGACCATGGGAACGACATTAGTACAGATGACGAAGCGTACCTTGAGCCGTCCTTCCCAGTAGCTTTTATTTTTACGGTTGATCGAGACCGCATCTTCCCCCGAGATGGAAAGCAGGTTCTCTGTCATTTCGGCCTGGTCGATACGGCCTGTCAGTCGAGCATCACCAACCAGCGCCGCCTGTTTACCGATCATTGACGCTAGGCCAAAGTCCTTGGCTAGATCCCGTAGACGCGGCGAGCAAACATTACGACGTCCCAGCATGTTCGTCAGCACTTTAAGAATGGTGCCCTTGCCACTGCGAGGGGGCCCCACCAGCAAAAAGACTTTCTGGAGATATGTCGACTGGGTTAACAGGTAGCCAAACATCATCTGCAACACGGCGATCGCTTCCGGGTCATTCGGCCAAAGCGTGTCCAGAAACGTATACCAGTGCTTGGGCGTTGACGCATCTCGGTGGTAGGCAAAGGCCAGGCAGGAGTGCGAGTAGTAGGCAGGCGTATGAGCAAGGAGACGATTTTCCTGCCAATCGTAGAGACCGTTGGTACAACTGATCAGGTGGTTCGCTGGCTGACGTATATCAACATCTCGTAACCAGGAAGGTGCTTCCACTTCATCCTCGATCAAACAGGTAGCTTTGAGCGCATCCATTACGTTATTGACCAGCCGACTGTTTGGCTTGATTGGCCGCAGCTCGCCGGTTCCCTTAGTGGTCTTGCTGGGCTGACGCGCCTGATTCAGATGGCAATACACCACAGCGCGAATCTCCTTATCGTGCCGCTTTGCATAGTGGGTTCCGGTCCATTCGTAAAAGTAATCGTGGTGGTGATACAGCGTCATTACATCTTCATGCGTCCAGAGGCGCGCTACCATCCCTTGTGCAATAGCCAGTGGCGCCGTGATGTCATACACCAGCACCTCATTACCCTCTTCTACGTTCATCAGTTCACCTTCCAGCGGCGCAACCTGCCCCGTTGTGGCCATTTTCTCCTCCGAGCCAGGACAAGGGAGCGCTGGCACCGCTGCGCCTGGCGTGGGGCCTTGTGGGCCATTGGGAGTCTGCAGTGCATTCAAGCAGTCCAATACCACTGACTTGACCGCCTCGTTGCCTTGCAGCCGGCGCAGATCATCGAAGTCGGTCGGGCCTTTGAGCTTGCCGTCGTCGTTCGCCATGTCGAGATCAGCCGGGAACGGCGGATACACCAAGTGCCCCGCTACTTCATCGGCAGCCAGCTTGGCGTGGTACAAGCCAGGGTTGGCCACCGGCTGGGTCGTCCACTGGTCGTTGTCCGCGCAGATAATCAGGATGGCTTCTTTCTGGGCAGCCGCGATACGCTTAGCGACGTGAATCAGGTTGCCGGCGTCGAACGCTACCACGACGCAGTGGCCAGTGGTTTCATGCAGGGCTGCCCCGGTGGCAAAGCCTTCGCAGAGAAGAAACACCTGGCGCCCTTCACGCATCTGGGGCTGGCCGATGGTGTCGTAGGTGCCTTGGGCTTCACCGTTCGCCAGGTAAGTGCGGTCACGGCCCAGCACGTTGGCGGCGCTGGGAAAGATCGCCTGCAGAGAAACGATCTCACGCTGGTGACTGCGACGCGGGATCAGCAACGCGTTGTCGGATACCAGCACGTTAGCCCAGGAGCCGTCGACTTGCTGCTGTCGGACAGAGAAAGGGCTGGTGCGCGTGCCATGGGCCTGGATACCTTTTTTAAGCAGGTAGGGGTGGCTTTCCACGCCGACCGGGGTCGCTGCCTCCCAGATGGCTTTCGCCTGAACGGCGGCCGCTTCATGCTTGGCCTTGTCGTCCGCTTCACGCTTGGCCTTTTGCTGGGCCATTTTGGCCTCTAGTGCGGCCTTTTCCTGCGACGTCATTGGCTTGGCCCGCTTGGCCGAGAACGGCAGTTTAGCGCCGGGGCCATAGCGCTTGTTGCAACCGAAATTGCCAGCCGGCGTGGCGTCGTCGTGGAAGGTATACCAACCGTTGCGAACACTGGGGGCGTCGCCTTCAACATGGAAGCGATGGAGCTTGCCGTCACCGATAATGGGTGCGTTATCGTCATATACGACGCCAGCCTGCGCCATCGTATCGAGCAGTTGATCAACAGCGGATGGCGCCCCTGGCGGTGTGAAAGCAGCGCTCATGCCGCCACCTCCCGACGCCCCAGGTGGACAGCCAGAATCGCGTCGAGCTGCTCTAGCGTATAGAGCGGCATGGTGGCGTCCATGCCCAGCCCGTACCCACCGATGAACTCGACATAAACCTCGCCACGTGGCGAAAGGTGCAGCAGCGGCCCCATATAACGACGCCCCAACGTGTACTGCCGCCAGCCAGCTTCGATGGGTTCGGGGTCAAGGCCCAGTGCGCTATAGAGCGATAGAGAAATCGGTTCAGCGCTAACACGCGCTTCGCCGACGATCCAGGTGAGGTCATCGACCACCTGGGCACCGCGCAACACCAGGTGATCGTGGATAGCATCAAGGCTGCCCAAACTGGCGAAAATGGTGGGCAACAGCATGGGCCTGTCGCGCAGGCCGGTACGAGGGGGCCAATTACCGCGTGCATTTCCACGGCGGGATGGTACACTTTTGCTTCGAAGATCACTCATTTTTGAGTTCCATTCAAGGCCGCCAATACGGCCATTGGATAATGCGCCCCATCCTCTCCACAAGGTTGGGGCGCTTTCATTTACGCTTGGCGACTTTCGAGCCAGGCATCCAGATCTGCTTTGCGATAGCCCACACTGCGGTGGGTGATGCGAATCGGGCGCGGGAAGCCCGGCGCGTCCTTCATGTTGCGTACGGTGTTGACGCAGACGCCCAGGTAGGCGGCGGTATCCTTGTAGCGCAGAACAGCGGGCGCGATGTGGGTGTGTTGAGTGGTGCTCATGGTGGCCTCCTTCAGGGTTGTGCCAGCCTTTAGGGTGCCGTCACGACATGCATGAAGGTGAGCGTCCTTGGCGCCCGACAGGGCATCTCGGCCACCGCAAATCGCCTCACTGAGCTGGCGCTTTACCATCCTTCCTACGTTTGGCTGCCCACACCACTGGCTGCCTTTCCCGGCTCTGACTCGACAAATTTTGGACACAACTTCCCCCTTTGGGGCTGGCGTTCGTCAGCCCGTTTCTGTGCGTTAACGTATGGAATTGTGATGTGGCGATCAGTAGTACACCGGTCGCTTACATGGCAGCGATACTCTTTGGTTCCCTTTGGTAGTTACTTAGCCATGGCATACAAAATAAGCATTCAAAACCTCTTTGTCCACTACAGAATTATCTATTTTCTATTTAAAAACAATGGTTTACGCTCATTTATGAGCAACACCCTACTCATAAATGAGCGGATAGAAAATTAAGTAATGGCGTTACAACGACTTAGCGAACCACCAGGTAAGCGGCAAAACAGCGCGAAGACTGCAAAAATCACCACCAGCCCTGAGGGGACGCACCCTAAAAGCCCTTTGTCCAGAGTGGCGCGTGACCCACCTTGCTTGGGCGACAACGAGGCAATGGGTCGTCCCTCCAGAAGCGAGCATCACCCAACCGTGTGCACCGGCCTCGTCCACACAAAAAACCTCCCCAGCGTTGCCAGGGAGGGTGCGTGGAGGTTAGAGGGAGTCAATCGGTCTCAGTCCTGGCGCTTGTGGGGCGTTGCAGTACGGGCCGCTCATGGATCGCCGACGTCCGGGGACAGAGACAGCGACATCGATTTCCTTTTAAACTCGCTCAAGAAGATCAATCAGCTGCTCCATGCTTTTTACCGGTATCAGTGTGGACGCATAAGCATCATCGCAACACGGCGCAGGCTCATAGATTGCCCCTCCTTCGGGCGTCAAATGCAGAACGGGAGCACTGGCATCATCCGCGTTGGCCGGGCCATCGCCACTGGGCAGACGCAGGCGTCGCCAGCCCTTAAGCACATCGGGCTCATCGCTCTGCCAGGCACAGCGTAACTCCCCCACGCGCCAGGGAATATCTGACGTGATATCAATGATCTCGTAGCGGTGCAGCAAGGCCCGTACGAGGCTGGCGATAACACCCACTCGCCGTGACCGACCCGAGGAAACCAGGGTGTCGAGGTAGTCGCTGATGACCAGGGGTGTTACACGCAAACTATCGGCCGGCGGTATCGCACTCAGATGATCGGGCAACGGAGTGAACTCAGCGCGTGCCAGTGCGGCTTGGGCTTGGTCAACAAAGGATAGAGGGTCAGTCATTAGGGTGGCTCCTTAAGACGCCATGAATGTCCAGTTAGACTTCCGTAACGACACTTTAAATACCAACTAAAACATGAGCCAGCCTGACTTTTCTGCGGTAAAATAATAGCCACATCAACGGGTTATTGTTTCCCTCCTATGAGGCGACTGCTATGCCTGCGACCTGCCAGACCACAACCGAGCCGATGACCTACTTCGAGGCTTACCCTGAGCATTTACCGGGGGTTTTGCACTTCACCTGCCCTCGCTTGCACGCCACCTTGACCCCGGAAAGCTGTGCGGCACGTCATGGCCTGGCTTTAGGCGATACCCATGGCCAGTTCAGCGCGTGTCGGAACTGCTCGGTCGGACGCGTTCATGCGACGGGACAACAAGCGACGCACGATCGGCTCTCCGAGCTAGGCAGCACTGGCACCATGGCCAAGCTGTGCATGCGCTGTGGCCATCAGCGTGACCGGCGGGTGGGGCCAATATGCATCAGCTGCTACAACCGCGAGCTGGAGGCAAAGAAGGGCTGCAATGCCAAAGGCAAGCCGCCGGTGGCCTATGCCCCGTTACGCCTGCGCCGGGTGGGGCTTGAGCTGCCTAATGGTGAGATCCGCTGGGTGCTATTTGAGGCGCAGACGTGGCTGGAACCGTTGCTGCGGGGGCTGAAGGCTTATCCCGGCGCCAAACTATACGACGGGCAGCCCAGTAATGATTCGCCATGGAATGCCGAGGCGCAGTGCTTTGAGTACCGTGATGAACACGGACAACCCCTGGCGATGGAGGTCGAGCTACAAGGTAATCACCAGGTGGTGCGCTACCGTAAGGCCCTACCTGGCGAACTCCCTGCCCCGGTGGTGGCCAGCGTTAGTCTGTTCGATCCGGGTTTTGTCGCCGAGTGGCTGCGAATCAGCGATGAAGGCCAAAGCCTCGGCAAGGAATGGCGGGCACTGGATTATGGTTGCAGTGCGTGTCGCCAAGGGGTGATGCAGGCGCGTCGCCGAGCGGGACAGCTTGAGGTGCGGTGCACGGGGTGTGGAGAAGCGACCAAGCAGCCCATGCTAAGAGAGGCAGCAGGTTGAAATCAGCTCTTGGGCGACCGAGCTAGATCCGCAGGCGAGATGGCATGTCCTTTACCGTCGGTAGGTATCAGCTTGAGCTCCATGAGCTTGCAACTCACCATGGTCGAAAGTCCATTGCATCAAGCTGACATGAGGATAATGTTTCACCAGTAGCGGCGCTACTTGATTGAGTGCCTTGAAACCTATGAAGTGAACGCGGGTCAGTACCTGGCCCAGAATCGGCAAGGGCGTTCGCCCCTTCGGCCCGAGCATACGAATCTCATCTTCGTGGGCCCAGTCGGGATGCTTGGTCGACGTGGCCCGCTGGGCCATGCGCAGCCCCATCCGGCGGCGAAATGGAACCTCGAGGCTGATCCGCTGGAGATCCTTTAGAGTGGCCTGGGGATGCTGCTCGGCGAGTTCCAAAAAAGTCGTCCTCCAATCCTCCGCGCGGTTGAGTACTCTGGCCTGGTCGCTGTAGGTCACGGGACCGAGGAGCAGTTGGTTCGCCTCCATGATCTTCGGGGTGAACGCCAGTTCCAGGCAGATACCCTCGCCACCCTCGCCATAATAGGCCCACATCGCCTGATGATTGGGGCGCCTGGCTAGCGAGCAGATGCCGATCCCTTTGCAGAAGGCTTGAAAGCGGCCATTCTCCCGCTGGTTCACCTCGGCAAATTCCGGCAGGGCCTCACGATCAAAAGCCAGGGACGTTTCGCCTCGCTGCCGTGCCAGCTCGGCAAGCGTGGCATCGGTAATGGCCAGGTAGGCCTCCGTACTGGCAGTATGGAAGCGTGCCTCCAATGTATCGTTCAGCTGGTCAGGGCTCGCCAGATATAGCGTGCCATCCTTGAGACACTGCACCGCTCGTTCGGCGCCGACATACTTGAAGGCAGTGAAACCTTGCACAGCGCAACTCCGGTTAGATAATCGGCACGAACGGCACACAGCCACCGAGAACCAGCCCGGTGGTTGCCATAAGAATGAATCGCAGCATGATCAATGCGTTTCTTTCTTCGGCAGCTCTTCACTCAGCGCACGGGCATAGGCGGTACGCGCTGTCTGAAAAATGGCCAGCTGCTGCTTGAGCTTTTCGATCTCAGCATCGGTCACGCGCAGGTTGGTGACTTGAGCCTTGGCGTTATCGGAAAGATCGGCCACGTTGTACTCAGTGCCGTCAATCGTCACAGTCTGCTGTTGTTCATCTGCCATTCGTTAGGCTCCGGTTTTAGTCAAAATCAAAGGTTAGATCGTCGTCACTATCAAACACGCTATCCAGGTCTTCCGGTACTTCTTGAGTAGCACCGTGCTCAGCGTGGCTATTTTCATGAAAACGGGCGCGCTCTGCCAGCTGGTTAAGCTGGCTCATGGAGAACATCTGGGCATAGGCAAGCGCCATGGGCGCGCCCTTCAAGGTAGCGAACACATCGGCTTCCAGGTTGATAAGCGCCGCTTCATTGATACGGTAGAGACCGTTCACCGTTAACGGCTCCTGCCCTTCGCCCCGCTCAATGGTCAATGGCCACTGCTCAATCACCCCGGCACGCTGTAACGCATCGCAGGCCTGCTGGGTAGCCGCTCGGTTGCGATCGCACTGGGTTAAAAAATCCAGGGTTTGGGCGGCGGTGCCCGCCAGCTTGCCTTCGTCATCAAACAGGGCGTCACCCTGGCTCTCACTGAGGTGATCCGCGTCGATGGCGAAGACTTTTTCCCCCGGCTGTTCGCTGTTAGCCAGGGCAAAGGGGTAACCGCGCAGGCTGGCGGGCACATAGGTGCCTAACCACTTGCCATTGGGGGCCACGTACAGGTTCCGCTCGCCCACCCCCAGCAGCACCATGGGCTGGAAGTGCTCGCCCTCTTTGAGTAACACCACCACATAGTGGGGCAGCAGTTTGGGCAGTTCCGCCAGCAGAATGCCTGCGACGTTTAGCTGATCGGCAAAGTGGTAACCATCACGGGGCAAGTAACCCAGGCCCGCGTGCTGGCTGGGGGAAAGCGCGATCCATTGGGGCATAACAACTCTCGACTCAAAAGGCATTAATAGTGGTGGGCAGTGTAACAAAAAACCGGCACAGGGGCCGGGGGTTGGTCAGTGGCATAGGCTAGGCGTTTGCCTTACTCAACATCAAAGAGAGACACAGTCACGGTTGGTGCTGAGGGTCATCACCTTGCCGGTGTCGCAACGGCAGGCACCCCATCACTACGCCGCGTAGCTTCCGCGTAGGGTGTCCAGCCGTTTACGGCGGTTGGGCTGCTCGCCCAGGCCGTCGAGTACGACGATCTCGCTACCCGGCGGGCACGGCTCGACCCGGTTACGCAGCCATTCGGCAATCGACCAGGTGCGGTTAGCGGCGTTCTGGTAGTCATAGTCGTCCACTTGTACATCCACGGTCTCGCGCAATGCCTTCCAGGCGCCAAACGGTCTCTTCGAATTCCTTAATGGTCATGTGATCCTCGTTAGCAAAGAAAAACCCCCAGCCGAGGCCGGGGGTTTAGGTACGCTACCTATCTAGACTAGAGATAGGCTCCTTCTCAGGGAGAGGGATTAAGCGAAGGTCAGTTCGTTTGCTGCAACAGTGCTGTTGGAAAGATCAACAAGTCCTGTGATCTCAACAATTGCGTCTTGACCATTGATAAAGCTCGATCCGTTATCAGCACCAATATCAGCAACAACGTAAGTGTTGTTGTTAAACTGGAACCAGCCAGAGCCATTAGTAGCTTCAGCATTGATTACAGCATTAGCATAATCTTGGAAGACTGCGTTAGTACCAAGCTCTACTTTAGCTTGAGTGAAGCCTGCAAGGTTGGCAATACTGATCTTGTCACCAGCTGCAAAGTCAGTGATCGTATCGTAAGTATTCACGTTGGCTTCAGCAGCAATAACGAAAGTATCGTTACCAGCGCCACCAGTCAACTTATCAGCACCGGCTTTACCATCAAGGGTATCATTACCAGCACCGCCCATCAGGACGTCTGCACCAGCGCCACCAGTGATCGTATCGTCACCAGCACCACCGTCAATCGTATTGACTTTTGTAGAAGCAGCATCAGCAGTCAACGTATCGTTACCGGCGCCACCTTTGATTGATACCGCAGTGGTAACGTTGTCAGATACGAAGGTAACAGCCAAGTTAGCTGCCGTGTCCAGTGCAGAATCAGCAGCAACACCCGACGCATCGAAAGATTCGATCAACGTGTTGCCAGCGTTGGTCAAGTTCAGACCGTTATTACCAGACACAGATACTGTTTTAGCACTAGTAGCTACTAAGGTAGCGGTATGAGTGCTTGCTGCAATGTCTGCACCAGTAGCACTGCCAGTGTCAGCTGTTGAGATATTGATTGTTTCAACATCAGCAACTGTCACAGAACCAGCTGCCACAACAGAGGCCGCTGTGCCGGTGTCCAAGTGCAGGTTAAAAGTATCTGCTGCATTTGTTGCTGCGCCTGAAACACCTACTGTGGTGCCATCGCCCGCTTCAGTAGTGTTACCTTTAATCTGTAGCGTGCCACCAGATGCAACATTGGTAAGTGCTAGGAAAGCACTGTCAGCGTTGCCGCCATCAGCAGTAATACCGTTGGAAATTACGTGACTGATATTATCCATACCCGCCAGGTTTACTGTAGTTGTCGCTGCTGCTGCACCTACCGCTCCAAGTTCAAGCTTTTCAAAATTCGAGATTTTGGTTGCAAAAGCAGTTGCGCCAGTAGTCGCAGAAGCAGTTGCGGCATCTGCAGCAGCCATTGACAGTGTATCGCTGCCATCACCAGCGTCAACACTACCGCCAGTGCCTAAAGTAGCGCCAGTCAATGTTACAGTATCGTCACCAGCACCCATAGCGATGGCTTTGGTAGTTGCACCCAGAGTCACAGCGTCTTTACCAGCGCCACCGGTGAAGGCAACATTATTGGCCAAAGCTGTGGTCAGTGTCAGACCACCGGTATTGCTGCCTGCGTTAACAGACTCTAGAGCTGCAAGATCTGCTGCGGTGTTAGTAGTGAAGGTTACTGCAGAATCACCAGTAACAGTTAGCGTTTTGGCAAGAGAGGCATCGATTGCAGCAACTGTCAGTTTCTCATCAGCATTGATGGTGACAGAAGTAGCTTTATCAGCCTGAAGGTCAATACCAGAAGACGCTTTACCGCTAGTATTTACAACTAGAGCGGTAGCTTCATCATCTGTAATTACGACGTTGTTTGCTGGACCAGTAACATTGTTCAGACCAACAGTCAGGGTGCGCGTTCCTGCTCCAGCAGTGATGGTTGCATCACCGTCAGTGGTATTAGTCAGGTTCAAGGCTTTCAGTGAGTCAACAGCTTCAGTACCACCGATAGTAATATCACCTGTTGCGCCAGTGATGTTTACTGTTTCGAGTTTATCAGCAGAGGTAGCAGCTGTACCCGCATCGTCAATTGCAACTGTAGTAGCTGTGCCGGTTACAGATACTGAAGTCACGTTAGACTTCACATCCAAATTTACAGCCGCGCCAGTAGCTTTAGCATTCAGCGTGGTGATGCCTGTAATGTTAGAGCCGGTTACATCAGCAGTTGCTGCACCGTCAGAAACCACATTAATGGTTTCAACATTGCTGATAGTAGCTGCAGGCAGAGGCGTACCACCAACGGTGGTGTAGTTCAGCGTATCGTTACCTGCGCCACCATCGATAGTGTCAAGAGCAGTCAGTGTTTCAACATCTGCCACGCCAGTACCTGGGTTAGCAACGACGTTAGCGTTGAACGTGTCGTCGTTCTTGGTACCAGTCAGTGTGTCAACACTTGCAGTGAGCGTGAAAGTCTCGCCCGGTACAGAAGTATCAACATTGACCTTCTCGCCTTCCGGTACGGCAGGTGCAGTAATGCCTTCGTTCTGGCCGTAAGCGATGAAGTGCTCAAGGGCAGTAATACCGGCCGCGTCGAAGGACGCTTTCAGCTGTGCAACGGTGGTGATCTCGGTGTTACCGGCCGCCTGCAGCTGCGCCAGTTTGGCATCGTAGTAGCTGGAAACGTCGAAGCTGTTAGACGGGTTAACGCCTTCTGCTTCACCGTACTGGAGGTAGTGGTTGTAAACGTTGCCGCCCCACAGATTAACGAAGTCTTGTGCCGCTGCTTCGATCGTCAGGTAGGAGTTGTTGGCATCGTTGAACATGGCCGTTGCTTTGGCACGGATGTATTCAGCCGGGTTGAAGAAGGCGTTCGGGGCCAGGCCTTCCTGGAAGCCGTACTGCTCATAGTGCTGCTCGGCGGTTAAGCCAACGGCTGCAAAACGTGATTCCAGGAACGCTGCATCTTTACCTGCCCAATCAGCGGCAGTTTCAGAGTTGGCTTGAAGCTGTGCAAGCTTAGCATTTAGGTAAAAGCTTTTATTGAAACCTTGAATTGCCATGTAGGTACTCTCCTTACATATGCATATGTTCGGGTGCCTGGCTGGCACCCCATGTTGTTGCTAAGCCGACCCTCAACCCCTGGGGGATCCCTTGCCGAGGTTCGGTTCAAAGCAAGCAGGTTACCCAAGATGGGTAAGTTGCCTTGGCGGAGACGATAGCGCCTCAAGCGTTACAAAATCAAGACCACCTTGGAACCTGCTGTGAATCGCGCGATTCACGCCGGTCGATCATAGCAGCCCTTTTTAAGTCCTACCACTAGTTACCTGATCTTTTTTAGGGAGGTAACTTGATGGTATTGCTCACCTTAGCGGCTATCTTAGCCTTCGCTTTAAGGAATGATAAAGCGTTTTCGCACGCCGTTCGATAATTTTAGCCGTGATGGGCGGCGCTACTACGTTGGTACTGGGGGCGCTGCCACGCAAGTGCGGGCTGGGCTTGGCAAAGGGGTAGTGCGCCTCAAACGCAGGCTCCTCTACTGCCGCGGGCGTGCGGGTGTCAGTGACCCGGTACCCGGCGGCCTGGGCAGCAGCGGCGAAAATGCGCTCCAGTGCGTGTGCCAGGGTGCCGTCGGTTTGGCCCTCTTCCGGCTCAAAATCGCTGTCGGTAATGGTCAGCAGCGGATCCATGGCTTCCGGGCGGCACCAGAACATGGAGCCGGCGAAAAAGCCCAGCTCGTCCAGGCTGATACGAATGCCCAGGTGCTCCAGCAGGGCCTGGGTGCGCACCGGGCTTTGCAGGTCACCCCAGTAGTGCACGTAGTCCAACCAGTGGCCGGCGGGGCCAACCATGCCCAGATCCGGCTGGCGGTTGAAGGCGTCGATAACGCTGGCCACCTGCTTTTTGGAGCCTAACAGCTGGCCCAAAAACTCCTGGCGCCACAAGTCGCCATCCTGGCGGTGCAGCGAGCGCTTGGCGTGGATTTTACACACCTGACCGTACCCCAGCGGGCGGATAGCGCTGAGCATGGTCAAGAACGGCAGCACATCGCGCCCTTTATTGGGCAGAGTGGCACAGCGGGCATCGGGTACGGTCTGTTGTATGCGCTCGACCGTGCCTTCCGGGGCGTGTTCGGGCAGCGAGATATACAGGTCGTACTGCCCTTCCAGGTGCGCCAGATGGGTGGCAATTTCGTCCCATAGCTCGGTGTGATAGAGATGCAGGATCACCGCGGTTTCGTGGCACTTTTGCCACTGGGGCAGCTCAGTATCCAGGGCGAAATTGGCGGGTTTGGTGTAGTGTTTAACGACCTGTTTGGTGGCCTCTAAATAGGCGTAGCCGTAGCGGCGATCCGGCTCCAGGTAGGCGCCTTCGGCCCACTCATTCCAGGCATTGATAAACACCAGTTTCTGGTCACCGGGCAGCAGGTCGGCCTCCCGGGCGGCGCCGGCCAGCCACTGCTGGTAGCGGCCTGGGGTCACGTTGGCAAAGGTGTGGCCGCGGCCCGGTTTGCGGGCGTCGTTGTCCCAGCCGGGGGAAACGGTGCGGTAACGGGTGTACTCGGTGGCGGGTTTGGCCAACTGGGTAAACACCAGGTCGGCGTAGTCGTAAACGCAGCCTTCAAACGCCGGGTTGAGCAGCGTGAGCTGGTGGTCGATACGCTTGGCGTGGGTTTGGTGGGGGGGGAACTCCACCGAGGCATCAAACCCATAGGGGCTGGGGTCACCGTTATTAAAGCTCTCGGCGGAGACCAGGTGAATCTCGCCAATGCCGTTTTCACGGCAGTAGTTGCGCCATACCTCGGCGGTTTTGTTGGCATCGGGCAGAATATCCACGCGGTAAACGATCAGCAGCGGCTTGCCGTTTACGCGCAGGTAATTGGGCTTCTGCATCAGCGGGGCGACATCCTGGATAAATTCGAGATCGTCCTCCGGCAGGTGCTTCTGCTGCATGAGAATATCGCTCTCTTTGCCGTCCCAGCGGCGGGTCCAGTTCTCGTTGGCCCAGCAGAGGCAGAAGGGAAAGTCGATATTGGGGTTGTTGGCAAACTGGTCGATGGGCCGCTCCAGCAGGCGCTTGCGACCACTAAACCAGTAGTAGTGAAAGCAGAAGGCTTCGATACCGTAGTGGCGGGCCAGCTCGGCCTGGCGCTCCTGCACTTCCGGCAGGCGCAGGTCGTAGTAGCCCAGCTCGCCGGGGTGGCGTGGCTGGTAGTGGCCGGCAAATTGTGGCACGGCCTTGCCAACGTTGGTCCATTCGGTAAAGCCTTTGCCCCACCAGCGGTCGTTTTCGGCAATCGGGTGGTACTGGGGCAGGTAGAAGGCGATGGGCCGCAGGCGGGACGCCTCTTCCAGGGGCTGTTCGGCCAGGGGTACGTAGTCGTCGCTGCTGCCCACCGTTTGGGCGAACATTTCACCAAACATGGTGCTGCCGGTGGGCGCTGCCGAGGCCTGGGCGCTCGCGGGCTGCTCGCCTTCGGTGGTGCCTGCCCCTTTAGCGCTGGGGCGCGGTTGGTTCAGGTAGTGGATCAGCGGGTGCTGGTGATTGGCCAGCAGTTGCGGATGCTCCTGAAGGTAGCTGAGGGTGTCGAAGCTGGCCGAGGGGTCACGGGCTTCATAGCCACCAAAGCGCTGGTAGTGCTTGAGGGGATCCTGGCCGGTGGCCTGCACATCGGGGTTGTGCTGCAGGTACCAACTGGCATCGAACAGGCCCGAAGCGGCAATTTGGTAGCGTTCGGTGCGGGCGCGTTTGATTTCGCTGGGCAGGCGCTTTAAACGCTTTAACAGCTGCTTGGCCAACCAGGTGGGGTTGTGGGCGTGGCTGACCGTTCCGGCATGGGCTTTGAGCAACTGCCGGGTCTCTTTTTCGCGCTGCTGCTTGGCCGCGGCTAGCTCTTCGATTTCCCCTCCCAGCACTTCGATTTCCGCTTCGGCGCGCCTGGTTTCCTGTTTCAGCTCGTTCACACTGACAGCGTGTTCGGCCTTTAGGGTAGCGATGTACTCGCCGCGCTGATCCAGCTCCATATCGCGGGCGTGCACCAGGGTGCGCTGGCGGTTGACGGCGTCGCTTTGTTCAATGTCGCACTGGTAGAAGGAGCTACGCAGTTCGGGGAGCTTCTCTTCGCTGGCCAGGGCGATCCAGTACATGGCATTGGGCGTGCCGGGCTGCCCTTCCGGGCTCGCTTCGCTGTAGGTGGTGTGGCTCTTTTTGCGGGTGTCCCACATGGCGGAGCCGTAAACCACCCGCTGGCCGATCAGCGTGCTGTGGGCAAAGTGGCTTTTGAGCAGCTGCTCGAACTCCTGCTTGTACAGTTCTTTTACGTGATAGGGGTTTTGGTAGCCGGGTTTTTCGCTGTATTCGTGCTTGTCGGGGCTGGAGATAATCAGCAGACCGCCGGGGCGCAGTACCCGCTTGATCTCTTCCATCATCGCTTCGTGGCGGTCGTGGTGCTCAATGGTTTCAAAACTCACCACTACGTCCACGCTGGCGTCGGCCAGGGGGATGGCGGCACAGTCGCCCTGCAGGTAGCTTAGCCCTGGGTGGCTGTAGGTCGCTTTGGCGTGCTCAACGGTGCCCGCGTCAACATCCACGCCCACCACGCTGGCGGCTTTTTGCGCCAGGTAGTGGCTGCCGTAGCCTTCGCCACAGGCGATATCGAGTACGTCTTTGTTCTCTACATAGCCTTGGGCAACGTAGTAGCGGTGCATGTGTTCGGCAATGATATCGCCGCTCAATACGTTGGGTAAGTACCGTTCACCGGTAGGCGTCAAGCCCTGCTCGTTTGTTGTGCTCATGCGTGTCGTTCTACCTGTAGTTCGATTTGGTGCATGGGGATGCCCACCAGGCCGTGGCTATGGCTGCTGGAGTGTGACTTGAAGAAGAGGGCATCGTGCAGCCAGTGGTGTTGTACGTGGTTGTCCTGGGTGCCGTCCGCAATGGCGGTGCTGATACTGTAATCCCCTTGGGGCAGTATGGGCATGCGGAAAGTGAAGCTGGCGGCCAGCACCGTGCCGGGCATGGCGCTCACGGGGTCGTCCTGGTAGGTGATAAAGGTGTTATCCCCAAACAGGGTCTGGCCCAGGCGGTCTTTGATATAAAACCCCATGATGGGCTGCAGCATGGGCTGCTCCTGGTGGATACGCGCCTTGATGGAGAGAATGACCTCTTCCCCACCCACTACCCAGGTCAGCGGGTGCCCTTCGCGGTCGTGGAGCAGCACCTCTTCCATGATCGCGCCCTTTTTGCCGAACCCTTCTGCGTCTGGGTCGAAGGCATAAATTTCCAGGTCGTTGCGATAGGGGCTGGCGTTGATTATGTCCTGGCGCATGTCCCGGGGCACGGGGCGCTTACGCTGCTGCTCGTGCCACTCATCGTTGCGCTTGGTGGTGTCGCTGGCCCCTTGGTTGGACTCGAAGAAGGCTTTCAGATAGGCATCTGCCACCTCTTTGGGGGCGCCCTCGGCGGCGATCTTGCCTTTATCCAGCCAGATCGCCCGCTCGCAGAGGTTGAGCACGGCGGCGGTGTCGTGGCTGACAAACAGCACGGTGCCGTGCTCCATAAAGCGGCGCAGAAAGCGCATGCATTTCTGTACAAAGAAGGCGTCGCCTACCGCGAGGGCTTCGTCGATCACCAGGATATCGGCATCCACGTGGGCGATAACGGCAAACGCGAGCCTGACGTACATACCGCTGGAGTAGGTCTTGACCGGCTGGTCGATAAAATCGCCGATTTCGGCAAAGGCGAGAATATCGTCCAGGCGTTCGTCGATTTCGGGCTTGCTCAGCCCGAGTACCGAGGCGTTCATGTAGACGTTCTCACGCCCGGTAAATTCCGGGTCAAACCCGGCGCCCAGTTCAAGCAGGGCGGCGATGCGCCCATGGGTGTTTATTTCGCCGTGGGTCGGCGTGAGAGTGCCGCAGATCATCTGCAGCAGGGTGGATTTGCCGGAGCCATTGCGGCCGATAATTCCCACGGTTTCGCCTTTGCGTATTTCAAAGGAGATTCCGTCAAGGGCTTTGAACTCACGGCCGTAGCGCTTGGCGGTTTTACCCGCCAGCCGCTGTACCTTGGGTACGACGAACTGCTTGAGCCGGTCGCTGGGCGCCTCGTAGATTTGGTAATATTTGGCAATATCGCTCAGGGTAATCACCGGGGGCGTCGCCTCGGTCTGTGTAACTGTTTCAGAGGACATCAGCAAATCCTTTACGCGTTTTCTGGAACCAGGCAAACCCTAACCACGCCACCACTAGCGATACCGCGAGATACTTGAGCAACCCACTAATATTGGGTAGCTGCCCTTCCAGCAGCACGATGCGTGCCTGTTCGATAATAAACGTTAGCGGGTTGGCGTGAATTACGCCGTGAAAGTTTTCCGGTAGCGCGGAGATGGGGTAAAAAATCGGCGATAGAAACAGCAGCATGGTGGCTATCAGCCCCATGGTTTGGCCTATATCGCGCAGGAACACCCCCAGGGAGGCCAGCAGCCAGCTAATGCCCATGGTTAATACCATAAGTGGCAGCAGTACCAGAGGTAGCATCCAGAAGGTCCAGGGTACGCTGCCCAGCACTACCAGCTGGGCCAGTATCAGCACCAGGGAGCTAACGGCGGCATGGAAAAGCGCTGAGCCAAGGGGCACCAGGGGTAAGATTTCCAGCGGGAACACCACTTTTTTGACGTAGTTGGTGTTAGTCAGAATCAGGCTGGGTGAACGGGTTAGCACTTCGGCAAGAATGCCGTGGACGATCAGCCCGGCAAATAGCTGCAGGGCGAACACGCCCTTGCTCTCCTCGCCACCTACACCCCAGCGGGCATTAAAAACGACTGTAAATACAAAGGTGTAAATAACCAGCATAATAATGGGGGTGACAAACGACCATGCCAGCCCGAGCAGCGAGCCTTTGTAGCGGCCTAATACATCGCGCTTAATCAGGCGGGCGATTAGTTCACGATAGCGCCATAGGTGTACCACCATGGCGCGTGGTGCCACCGTATTTAAAGCATGTGGGTTCATTGGTTCTCTTTACACCATTCGATGTGTTGAATTTGGATAGGTGAATAGGAGGTGCCAGGCCCTCTCCCCCACTCCAGGCAGAAATAAGGGCGAAGATGTTACCTTAGTCACCCTTTGTTAAGAAGAGCGGCTACGCGCATGGCCAGGTTACCTTGCCATGTTTGGCGGTATACCCGCGCCTTCATTAAGCCTTGAAGGCGTTGCCATGGGTTACCGTGGCGGGAGCGTCGGTAGCGGTCAAAACTCGCTTGATGCTGGGGCTCAAGCCAGTCTCGGTGGTCCGCCAGGGCGGTCAAATTGCGGTCGATTTGCATACGGTGGCCTCCTTGCCACAGGTGTTTGAAGCGCGTTAGCAGGCTTTTAACCCCGCGCTGCATGCCGATGAGGTTACTGGCGTGCTGGCGATAGTCTATACAGGGGGTGCTGTCGTAAACCACTCGCCCGCCGCAGCCACTGATCAACAGGTAGCACCACCAGTCGTGCAGGCCGGTATCCTCGCCATGGGGTGAACGTTGCAAGCACTCCCGCGCGGCCTGGTTAAACACCATAGTGTTGCCGCTGGCAATGTTCTGCACCAGGGCATTGTTAAAACCCGGCGGGCGCGCTTGCAGCGTGGAATAACCGGTTGGCGTGCCCTGCTCGTCCACCAGCTGCGCTCTGGCGGTATACAGCTGGGGCTGGCTGGGCGGATACGCGGCTAGCCGTTCTACTGCCCGTGTGAGCTTTTCGGGATGCCATCGGTCATCCTGGTCGGCAAAGGCGTAGTAGTCGCCTTGAATGGCGCTATTGCGCACCAGCGACATAAAGTTGGCGGCAAACCCCTGCTGTTTGCCTGGGTAAATTTTTAGCCGTTGCTCGCCCCAGCGCCGCTGGTAGGCCTCTAATAGGCGGCGGGTGCCGGGCAAGGGGCTATCGTCTGAAACGTGTAGCGTCCAGTGGGCGTGCTGCTGGCCCTCAATCGAATCTAGCTGCTCTGATAGATACGCCTCACCGTTATAGGTTCCCATTAAAATGGCAACATGCGGGATGGAGGGGGGCATGCGGGTGTCCATACTTGTACTCAAAACACGATTGCTCCGTGTCACTCGGCTGACCAGCGGGTAGTATACGCGCTTGCTTGGCGGTTTTTTATAGCCGGACTCCATTCACTTTTTTGAGCTTGACTGATTTATGGCCGCTGCTGTTCCTTCTTCTCCTTCCATTGGGTTGTGTGTGCCGACACTTAATGCTGGTGCCTTGTGGCGTGACTGGCTTGTACGCACTCAGCCTGCCGCCAAGCACTTTCGCGTGCTGGTCGTGGACTCCTCTTCCGACGATGAAACAGCGGCCATTGCGCATGAGTTTGGGTGTGAACTGCTAGTGATCGAGCGCTGTGACTTTGATCATGGGGGCACCCGGCAGCGGGCACTTCACTACCTAAGTGACTGCGATATCGTTATTTTTCTTACCCAGGATGCATTGATAGCTGATCAGGATGCGCTTGCGCAGCTGGTCGCGGCGTTTGATGACCCCGGCGTGGGGGCGGCTTTTGGACGCCAGTTACCCCACCCTGATGCCTCACCCATTGCGGCTCATGCCCGCTATTTTAACTACCCTGATGAGTCCCGGGTGGTGGCGACGGCGGATATTCCCCGGCTGGGTATTAAAACCGCCTTTCTCTCCAACTCTTTTGCGGCGTATCGCCGTGAGGCGCTTATCAGCGCGGGCGGGTTTCCCGAAGGTACGATTCTGAGCGAGGATATGATTGCTGGCGCACGGTTGCTAAAGGCGGGTTGGAAGCTGGCTTACTGCGCCGAGGCCTGCGCTCTACACTCCCATAACTATTCGCTGGTGGAAGAGTTTCAGCGCTATTTCGATATTGGTGTGCTGCATCACCGTGAGGCCTGGCTGCTGGATTGGTTGGGCAGGGCTGAGGGGGAAGGCGGCCGCTTTGTGCGTTCGGAGTTGAGCTATTTATGGCGTCGAGCGCCCTGGCGGCTGCCGGAGGCTGGGCTGCGCACTTTGCTTAAATATGCGGGGTATCGGTTGGGCAAAAGTGAAGCCAGGCTGCCGCTTGGGGTAAAACGCCGGCTCTCTATGCATAAGCATTTTTGGCTGTAGGCAGCGCGTTGGCGTTGCTTTAGGGCTGGTAGTTGATAAACCCGCGGGAAATCGTCATCGCCAGAATCTTTAAGTCAAACCCCAGCGACCAGTTATCAATGTAGTAGAGGTCGTACTCTACCCGTTTCTGCATCTGCTCTAAGGTGTCGGTGTTGCCGCGATAGCCGTTTATCTGCGCCCAGCCTGTCATGCCGGGTTTGACCCGGTGCCGCTGCATATAGTTTTGGATAACGCCTTGGTAATACTTGTTGTGATCCAGGGCGTGAGGGCGCGGCCCGACCAGCGACATTCTTCCCTGCAGTACGTTATAAAGCTGGGGTAGCTCATCCAGGCTTGTGCGGCGTAAAAAGGCGCCCAGGGGGGTGATGCGCGGGTCGTTTTGGCAGGCTTGCTGGGTGTTCGTTGCCTTATGGACGCTCATGCTTCTAAATTTGTAGATGCGGAAACATTTGCCGTCAATACCGTGGCGGTGCTGTTTGAAGAGCACTGGCCCACCCATTTTCCACTTTACCAATGCGGCAATCAGTAGCATCACCGGCAGGAAAACAATAAACAGCAGCCCGCCCAGTAGACGGTCTTCCAGGTTTTTAATAAACCTTAGCGGGCCGCTGTCTAAGGGGCTGTAGTTAAGCTCTAACGAGTAGAGACCGACGACTTGCGCCATGCGGTGGTTGAGCAGGCGAATGTCGGACAAGTCGGGGAAGTAGCGCACGCTGACGGGAATGTTAATCAAATTGGCGGATACCAGGCGTACTTTGTCTCCGTCGCTGAGTGGGTAGGTGAGCCAAATTTCATCAAACGCTCTATCAAAGGCGCTCTCTTCCGCCAGGGTGTGGAGCTGTTTATGGAAGTGGTCGGAGTCATCATCCGTGTAGGCGCTCTGGAGCTGATAGCCTGCGTACACCATGGCGTTGAGGTGGTTTGCCAGCCTTTCGAGATTGGCCTGACGGCCGATAATAACGATACGTTTGCGGTTTTTACCCTGGGCGCGGAGGTTTCTTAGGTAGATATAGAGGGCGGCACGCATCAGGCTGCCGGTGGTAAGCACGGCTAACGAGGAAACCCCCATCCAGAGTCGCGAGAAGTTTTGGGTATTATGGGTTGCCACGAGCAGTAAGCTAAGCAGCACAATGGTCGCTAGCCAGCTAAGGCCATACACACCCAGCATGCTGAACAGGCTGCGCCCGCGCCATGGCTGATACAGCCCCAGCAGCTCACCAATGGCGGGTAGCAGCAGGCCGCCAATGAGCATTAAAAAGAAGTAGTCGTCTTCCTGGTAGTTAATGTGAGACATGCTCAACAGTATCAACCAAGAGACCGCCACGGCGATTGCGGCGTCAAAGCAACGCATGGCTCGCCTTAGCCAGTCGTTGCTTTGAGTGCCTTTCAGCGCTGCCATTGGAGTAGGTTTATCCTGACGTGGTAGCGGTTAGATCAGTTAACGATAGCAGCAGTGTCATCACATTACCCAAGTCATCACTGCCCAGCTCCCCTACGGCTGACTGAAGCGCTAAACTGTCCAGGGCGTACTCACCAATGGTATCCACATACTGTATGCGCTGGTCGTAGAGACTGGCGCGGGCGTCGAGTACGTCTACCAAATCACGCAGACCCAGCTGTTCGCCTCGCTCGGCGGCTTCTAAAAATAGCTGGCTGGAGGCGATGGCTTGTTTGAGCGCTTCAATACGGCGCACATGGCCATTTAAAGAACGTAGCCGCTGGCGGACTTCCTGCCCGGCCAAATTGCGCTGGTTATCAAACGCTGCCTGACTGGCATTAATGCGTTTTTCGCCTTGGCGTACATTGGCAGTGGTGTAACCGCCGCGATAAATCGGCACGCTCATCTCGACACCGGCGCGGTAGTCTTCACTTTCGCGCAGTACGTCGTCGCTTGTGCGGTCGGAGTAGCTGAGGTTGAGGTTTACCTCTGGGTAGTAGCCCGCCCGGCGGGTGCTGGCGTCGGCTTCTGAGATACGCTGCTCCTGGCGCGCTAACAGCACATCCAGGTTTTGCCCGGTGCGGGCTAGCCAGTCGTCCTGGGCACCCCATTCGCTGTTGAGAGAGACCTCGGACAGTTCGCCGATGGCTAGACCGCGAAATTCGGGCAGCGTGCCGGTTAGGCGTTCCAGGATGCTCAGGGCGTTATCAAGCTCATTTTCTGCCTGTACGGCGTCTGAAATCGCCTGGTCTAGTCGTGACTGCGCTTCCAGCAGGTTGATGCGGTCACCTACACCGAGGTCGTAGGCGCGCTGCGCCTGACGAACCTGTAATTCCAGTGATTCTTGCTGAGACTCTAATAAACCAAGGCGCTGAGAGGCCAAATAGGCCTGTACGTAGGCTTCGCTGACTTGCAGTGCAAGGTCACGCTCTACCACGGCCAGCTGGAGTTCGGCGGCGTTTACCTGGGCGTCGGCTACATCCATGCCGCGCCAGCGCTCTAGACTAAAAAGTGGTTGCTGTAGCTGCACCTGCCAGTAGTTCTCTTCAATTTCACCGGGCCGCTGGGCGGGTTGGTCGAGGCCAAAATCGTCCGGTGATGTTTGTATATTGGTGGAGTCCTGCCAGAGGTAGCCACCGGTGGCGCTTACCTGGGGCAGTAGCTGTGAACGCGCCATGGGGATCTCTTCCCGGGTGGCTTCTAGCTCATAGCGCTGGCGGGAGAGGTCTGCGTCATGCTCCAGCGCACGGCCAAAAAGCGCCGGTAGCGAGGGTAGCGCTGCGGGAGAGCGGCTGGCCTGCTCCAGGGCAGCCAGCTCTTCCATGGCGGCGCCCCCTGCTGGCATATCCTGCTGTGCGTAGAGCGGTGAAGCGATTAGGCTAACCGTCAGGGCCAGCGGTACCGTGCGTGACCAGGCGCCCATTACCCGAACGAATCGTTGTTGGCTGGGTATTTTCGGCATTAATCCTCCCGTAGGGCGCGAGCCAGCATATCGGTGATGGGCTTGGCGATGTAGCTGGCAAAGGTGCGTTCACCGGTGCGAAGCATGACTTCTGCGGGCATACCGGAGAGTAGCTCCATGCGGTCATTCATTTGTGTGTACCCTTCTTCGGTGACACGTACCCGGGCACGGTAGTACTGCGAACCCGTGGCTTCATCTTCAAAGCTATCCGCACTGACGTAAATTACTTCACCATCAATAACATCGGTTAAACGTTGATTGAAGGCGCTAAAACGTATTTCTGCAAACTGGCCAATATGAATATTGTCGATATCGCGGGTGGGAATACGCGCTTCTACGACGAAACCTTCGTTGGAGGGTACGATATCCATAATTTTGTCGCCTGGGCGTATCACCGCCCCTACGGTGTGCACTTGACGCCCTACGACGGTGCCGGATACCGGGGCGGTGACCACTGAACGCTCCACCTGATCACGGAGCGAGATAATCTGCTCTTCCGCTTCGGCTATTTGCGCCTGGGCGTCGCGCAGCTGTTCACCGACCTCTTTTTGGAACTCCTGCTGTTGAATTTCACGCTCCATGCTGTTTTCGCTGATTTGCGAACGCAGTTGGGCGATGTTGGCACGAAATTCGGCATTATCGCCTTCGTACTGCAGCACTTGCCGCTCTAGCTCGCGCAGACGCTGGTTATCTCCCAACCCTTCACGATAGAGCGAGCGGAAGTCTTCGGCCTCGGAGCGTAGCGAGCTGATGCGGTTAACGTTGACGCGGATGCGCTCTTCCAGCCCTTCGATTTGTTCGCGCATCTGCACGCTCTGCTCATCCAGCGCTTCCAGGGTGCTTTTCAGCGACTGGCGACGGGCGGCGAAGAGGCTTTGCTGCACTGCAATCACTTGCTGAACGCGAGGATCATCGGTGTCTTGAATATCTTCGGGGATTTCCATCATTTCTGCGCCGGCCTGCTCGGCAAGCAGGCGGGCTTCCATGGCGCGGTTAATCAGGTAGCGCGAACGGGCAATGGCCAGCTGGGAGCTGGCCTGGGTGTCACTTAACACCACCAGGGTGTCACCGGCCTCTACTTTGTCGCCATCTTCCACTAACAGCTGCTCGACAATACCGCCTTCCAGGTGCTGTACGGTACGTTTGAAGGACTCAATTGAGACGCTACCCGGTGCTACAACGGCAATGGCCAGGGAGGCGGTCACCGACCAGAGAATAAAACCGCCCAGGGCTATAAAGAGGATGGCAAAGCCGAGCTTGCGGTAACCTTTGTCACTGGTGGGCAGCTTTTCACTCGCTTCACCGTCGATGGTCACCGGCTCTTTGGGGGTGACGTCGATCTCTGACGTGGGCAGGTTGCGTTTTTCGTCGCTCATGACTTCTCCTCATTACCACGGCCACCGGGGATGGCTGAGAGGCGGGTAGCGCTTTGCTGACTAACTTGCTCGCGGGGCTTTTTGGCAAACTGCGCCAACACTTGGTCGCGTGGCCCAAACATGCTGACCTGCCCTTCTTTCATCACCAGCAGCTTATCCATATTTTTCAGTACGCTGGTGCGATGGCTGATGACGAATAGCGTGGCACCTTCGGCTTTCAACTGGGCGATAGACATCGCCAGCGCGCGTTCACCGGCGTCGTCCAGGTTGGCGTTGGGTTCATCCAGCACGACCAATACAGGGTTGCCGTACAACGCCCGGGCCAGCCCCACACGCTGACGCTGGCCACCGGAAAGCGCCCCGCTGCTGGCAGAGATCACCGTGTCGTAACCGTTGGGCAGCTCCAGAATCATTTCGTGCACGCCTGCTTTCTTGGCGGCGTCGACCACTTTTTGCGGGTCGATAGTGCCAAAGCGGGCAATATTTTCACTGATAGTGCCGTCAAACAGTTCGATATCTTGGGGCAAATAGCCAATATAAGGACCGATTTCATCGCGGTTATATTGAGTAATCACCCCGCCATCCAGGCGCACATCACCGACCTGCGAGGGCCAGATACCCAGCAGCACCCGCGCCAGGGTTGATTTACCCGCTGCGCTGGGGCCAATAATGCCGACGTGTTCGCCTTTGGGCACGCTAAAGTTGATACCGCGAATGGTTGCCATGCGCGACCCAGGCGGTGCGGCTGCCACACCTTCTAACGCGACCACACCCTGAGGCGCTGGCAGCGACATTTTGCGCTCTTCACTGGGTATTTGCGTGAGCAGGTCATTGAGACGCTCGTATGCACCGCGGGCACTGACAAAGCCTTTCCAGCCGCCAATCATTTGGTCGATAGGCGCGAGCGCCCGTCCCATCAGAATGGAACCGGCAATCATCATCCCGGGAGTCATTTCGCCGCGCAGCACAAGCAACGCGCCAAGGCCAAGAATCAGCGATTGGAACAGCAGACGCAGTACCTTGGAGGTATTGGTTAAAGCGCCAGCCCGGTCACTTGCCTGAGACTGCTTCGATAGGAATTCGTGATGACGTTTCGACCAACGCCCCATAATGCCCGGCAGCATGCCCATGGCATGCAGCACTTCGGCGTTACGTAAATTGGAGTTGGCCAGGTTTTGCGCCTGAATATGCTCACTATTGGCTTCGGCAAGCAGCTTTTTGGTGGCTTTTTCGTTGGCGACGGCCAGCGCTAGCAGAATAATGCCTGCACAGGTCGCGAATACCCCCAGCCAGGGGTGAAACAGAAACAGGACGCCGAGGTAAACGGGTACCCAGGGTGCATCAAAAAAGGCAAACAGGCCATTGCCGGTTAGGAACTGGCGCAGGCTGGTTAAATCACTCAACGGTTGCGCGCTTTGGCTGCCTTGGGCCACTAAGCTGCGGCGGAACATGGCGCTGTAAAGCCGTTCGTTAATCGTGGTGTCGAGTTTGTTACCGACACGCACCAGCATGCGCGAACGCACTAGTTCCAGGCCGCCCATGATCATAAAGAGAAACACGACCACTAGGGTGAGCATTAACAAGGTGTCGACACTCTGGGTAGAGAGCACGCGGTCGTATACTTGCAGCATGTACATGGGTGGTACAAGCATCAGCAAGTTGACAAACATACTGAAAAAGCCCACCGATAAGAACGAACTTTTGCAGGTTTTTAATGCACGCTGCAAATCCGTTGCTTCCTGTTGCTTTGCCATGGAGGGTTCACCGTTGAATCGAAGAGGCGTCAAGCGCAGAAAATTAATCGCAGCATGTTAACAGAAACGCTGCCGCAGGGGGTAGGGGCGCTCGTTTTAGTGTCAGGATTAGTATCTTCATTACTGGCGTGTCATCGGTACGCGAGCAACAAGAAGGCCAGCTAGGCTTACTCTGCCGCGTTAGGATAGGCGATAGTCGCGAGCTGGAGTTTTTTTTCACGGACTGGAGCAACTTTTAATTTTAGCCTAACAAAGAACGGGCGACCCTAATGGGCCACCCGTTCTGTGAGGCTATCATTCGCCAGTAAGACTGATTACAGCTGCTTATTTATAAACCGGAAGCCGTGCACAAACCTCGGCCACTTTATCCAGCACCTGGGCTTCGATGGCGCTGGTGTCTTCGCCCTTGGCCAGTACGTCCAGAATGTCGCAGATCCAGCCTGCCAACGTACTACACTCTTGTTCACTGAAACCGCGCGTGGTCACTGCCGGGGTGCCAATACGCAGGCCAGAGGTGACAAACGGGCTTTGCGGGTCGTTAGGCACAGCGTTCTTGTTGACGGTGATGTGGGCACGACCCAAAGCAGCGTCGGCGTCTTTGCCGGTTACGCCCTGTTTGATCAGCGAAAGCAGGAAGAGGTGGTCTTCGGTGCCGCCGGAGACGATGTCGTAACCGCGATCGATAAACACCTTGGCCATTGCCTGGGCGTTCTTGACTACCTGCTGCTGGTAGGTTTTGAACTCGGGCTCCATCGCTTCTTTGAAGCAGATCGCTTTCGCCGCGATTACGTGCATCAAGGGGCCGCCCTGACCGCCGGGGAAAACCGCTGACTGCAGCTTCTTCTCGATATCAGCGTCGTTTTCCGCTGAGAGAATCACGCCACTGCGGGGGCCGCGTAGGGTTTTGTGGGTAGTGGAGGTGACCACATGGGCATGGGGTAAGGGGCTGGGGTAAACGCCCGCCGCTACCAGACCAGAGACGTGGGCCATATCAACCAGTAAGTAAGCACCTACTTCGTCGGCGATTTCACGGAACTTGGCCCAATCGACAATTTGTGAATAGGCTGAGAAACCGGCGATGATCATTTTGGGTTTGTGCTCGCGAGCAAGCTGGGCCACTTGAGCGTAATCAATTAACCCCTGCTCATCCAGACCGTACTGAATGGCGTTGTAGTGCTTGCCGGAAAAATTAGGCTTGGCACCGTGGGTCAGGTGGCCGCCTGCATCCAGGCTCATGCCTAAAATGGTGTCGCCTGGCTTAACCAGCGCTTGGAACACCGCGCTGTTGGCTTGCGAGCCGGAGTGGGGTTGAACGTTTACGTAGGTGGCGCCGAACAGCTCTTTGGCGTAATCAATGGCCAGGTTTTCAGCGATATCGACGAACTCACAGCCGCCGTAGTAGCGCTTACCGGGGTAGCCCTCAGCGTATTTATTGGTCAGCTGGCTGCCCTGAGCTTCGAGTACGCGGGGGCTGGCGTAGTTTTCGGAAGCGATCAGTTCGATGTGGGCCTCTTGGCGCTCCACTTCTTTCTGCATGGCATCAAACAGCACATCATCGAATCCGGCAATTGTCATATCGCGGCTGAACATCGGCGGGAACCTCGTAACGAGAAAGGGTCATCATGGGAGAAGCGAGGGCGCTATCATAACGCAGCCTGACGCGACTTTCATCGCATCCGCGTCAGGTCGTACATGAACGTGCTTCATGTTGCCTGGGGCATAAAATGCTGACCGAATGGACAATCAAGCGCCTTACGGGGCTACTCTAACTCAAAGGTAAACCTTAGCTGCTCTGCGCTCCCCATCGGGTTCATTATGAGCTGATTAAGGGTAAAGGGGTTGGGTAGCCCTACATTAACAGTGAGCTGCTGGGAATAACCGGCCATGATATCGACCATTGCCGTCATCAGTTTGGTGACCTGCGGGCCGAATAGCTGACCAAGCTGCTGAGCCTGAGCCAGGGTTTGGGAGATCACCCGCTCTTCGTTAACCCCCTGCTGGGCGGCTAGTTCGGTCGCTAAGCGCGGCAGCATGCCCTCATCGGAGTAAGCAACAACGAGGTCACCGCCATTCAGGGTTGCCGACTCCAAAAGCGCGGGGTTGCGTGTGGCCTGCTCGATAGTGGTGTCAGCAGGCAGTGTGATGGGAAGGTTCATGGTGAATTCCAGCCCGGCGGCGCCAGCCAAGGTCAAGGCACCTTCGGATATCAGCCGGTTCTCCTTGCCTGCTTCTTCCCAGCGGGAGTGGCTATATCCATCGGCTCTCAGTTGCCCGGTGCCCCCGGTAAGGACATTACTCAGGCTCTGAAATGCTTGGCGGTCTTCAGGGGGCACAAGGTGAATCAGTTCGGCGACATCGAAATAAGCTCCCTCAAAGCCTGCGTCGCCGCTATAGCTACTGCCGTTTACCCAGAGTCGTTCAAGCACAGCCTGCCAGTTGTCGCCGATCAGACTAAAGCCGTTCAGCTCGGCGTGCTCAACGCTTTCTTCACCGGTGCGGTCTAACCCGACCAGCTGTTCAATACGGAGATTCGCCAGCGCGAGTTCAGAGGTGATGCCACTCTCCAGGTCTGTGAGTTCGGCGCTGACGTCCTCTATTTCTAGAAGCTGCAGGGCGTTGCGACTCAACCCTTCCAGGGTAAACCCACTGATGTGGATTTGGCCTTCCGGGTAAGTCGTGTTCATGTCGTCCAAAACACTCTCGGTTACACCCCCATCTAGCCGGAGCGTGATATCGCGAGCGGTTATGGCCTTGAAAGCGACATTCTCCACTGCCTGATCCACGTCTTCGGTGGAGAATACTGCCCGGGATGGTTCGGGGAGCACTAGTGTCGCGATGCTGAGAAGTGGCGCTGATTGTGCTGCCTCCCTGACCGCGATGCCATCCATCACCACTTGGTCGGGGCGCTCATAGTCTCCTTCGACGCTGTAGCGCTCGATGGTAATCACATCACCATTGGTATGTGTGATCGCCACTTCTTCAGCGATATAGCGCTGCGTCGCTTCGTCTTCGTAAATACGGCTAAAGGTGAGTCTATCGTTTTCGCCTGCCATGCGTTGGCGGAGATCCGCTTCAAGCTGCTCGGACGAGGCACTTACCGTGCCTGAGAGCAACAGAGCCGAAAGCCCAGTGGTTAAGCGCCAGGATTTAGCGAAGACGTGCATGCCGTAACCTCCTTTTAAGATGCCTTAAGCATATCATTCCTATTTCCAATTTGGTCACTGCATATAAGGAAGGCAGCTGTGGGAGGGAGCTTTAGCTCGCGACTGTTCTGGCTGCCAACCCCATTCGACTAAGAGGTGCCAGTGGCACCCTTCGCCCGCTAAAGCGGCCTCCTACAATAAACTGCCAGCCTGATAGCGTCCCTTGTGGGAGGGAGCTTTAGCTCGCGACTGTTCTGGCTGCCAACCCCATTCGACTAAGAGGTGCCAGTGGCACCCTTCGCCCGCTAAAGCGCCCTCCTACAATAAACTGCCAGCCTGATAGCGCCCCTTGTGGGAGGGAGCTTTAGCTCGCGACTGTTCTGGCTGCCAGTCTCATCCGACTGAGGGGTGCCTGTGGCACCCTTCGCGCGCTGAAGCGCCCTCCCACAATAAACTGCCAGCCTGATAGCGTCCCTTGTGGGAGGGAGCTTTAGCTCGCGACTGTTCTGGCTGCCAGTCTCATCCGACTGAGGGGTGCCTGTGGCACCCTTCGCGCGCTGAAGCGCCCTCCCACAATAAACTGCCAGCCTGATAGCGTCCCTTGTGGGAGGGAGCTTTAGCTCGCGACCATCCGAGCTTCCAGTTCAAATGGAATCTAAAGCCAAGCTGCATTCCAAAAGCTGTAGTGGTTAATATTGGCGACAAGTCCTGCTCTTAAAGGGTTACCAACTATGTAGCGGGCAACAGCTTTTATATCTTCCTCTTTACGAATCATTCGATCATGAAAGCCATCCTGCCAAATACGCTCTCCAACGCCTAAGGAGACATAGCTTTTATAACGACGTACAGCTTCCGAGAGCTCGCCATTAAGCTGCAATAGCCAATGTATATGGTCAGGCATTACAACATAGGAAAGCGTGTTTGCAACCAGTGTGACACGGGGTTGATAGAAACTTTTGGAAGCAGAACAGGCATGCTCAAACGAGAGAAAGTAAGGATAGCGTTTTCGGGTAGCAACGGTGATCAAGTAGTGACCACCCTCTATGGAATACCTACCACGCCTCAGCGCACGGCTATTCTGCATTTTCTTAAAGCCCCAAACGATGATCATGCTCGGCAGCAACCTTAAAACCTAACTTTAACTCGCTAAAACTAAAGCTTTCAACCTTCTCAATGCTCTATAAGAATCAGCTTTAGTTCGCGAACACTTAAACTTCCAGCCCCCCAGTTCGCCCGCTAAAGCGGCCTCCCACAATATGCTCCCAGCCTAATAGCCCCCTTGTAGGAGGCAGCTTTAGCTCGCGACCCTTCAAGCTTCTTGCTCCCCCGTTCGCCCGCTAAAGCGGCCTCCCACAATATGCTTCCAGCCTGATAGCCCCCTTGCAGGAGGCAGCTTTAGCTCGCGACCCTCCAAGCTTCTTGCTCCCCCGTTCGCCCGCTAAAGCGGCCTCCCACAACATGCTTCCAGCCTGATAGCCCCCTTGTAGGAGGCAGCTTTAGCTCGCGGCCCTTCAAGCTTCTTGCTCCCCCGTTCGCCCGCTAAAGCGGCCTCCCACAACATGCTTCCAGCCTGATAGCCCCCTTGTAGGAGGCAGCTTTAGCTCGCGACCCTTCAAGCTTCCAGCCCCTCGTTCGCCCGCTGAAGCGGCCTCCCACAACATACATTCAGCTCTGTGGCTATATGCTATTCTCATCTGTTAAATGCTTTGCTTCTTCAATAAAACTATTGATGTACAAAAAAGTGTATCCATGACATCTAGCCCAGGGCGCGGTTGTAATGTATTCCAATCGTTTTAAGCGCAATGTGCACGTTACACGCCACGCGCGGGAACGTATGCAGCAAAGGGAAATTGATGAAGCACAGCTATGTGAGCTGCTAGAAACGGGTGAAACCCGCTATAAAGATCAAGCCAGGCTATGGATCGCTAAGCGTTCGCTCAGCGCACCGACAATCTTGTCTGTGCTGCAGTAGTATTAGAAAATCAGCTAATTGTAAAAACAGTGATGCACCATTTTGAATGGGAGGAAATGTCATGAGAACGACCTATGATGAGGCCGATGATATTTTGGTACTCCATTTATCCGAGAAGCCGATCACGAAAGAGGTTTCTCAAGATTGGCATACGCATATCAGCTATGCAGAAGACGGCTCAATTGCTGAAATTGTTATTTTGGATGCATCAAAGCAAGGTGCTTGGCCTTTGCTAAAAAGCCATGCTGCCTAAAGTCCAGTAACCTAATCACTGGGAGATAGCTCTAACTCGCAGCCATCCGAGCTTCCAGCCTGATAACCCCCTTTGTGGGAAGCAGCTTTAGCTCGCGACCCTTCAAGCTTCCAGCCAAACACCCCTATTCGCCCGCTGAAGCGGCCTCCCACAATAAACTGCCGGCCTGATAGCGCCCCTTGTGGGAGATAGCTTTAGCTCGCGACCCTTCAAGCTTCCGGCCGAATACCCTGTTCGCCCGCTGAAGCGGCCTCCTACAATAAACTGCCAGCCTGATAGCGCCCCTTGTGGGAGATAGCCTTAGCTCGCGACCCTTGCATTTTCCTTCGCCCTGCAAAATACTGTATATTTATACAATACACCAAGAATCAGGATGCCGACGATGCCGGGCCAGTCAGCTCACTTTACGCCAGCCTTGCCGTTAAGCTCTCAGCCGTTGCCTTATTTAACCTTTATGGGCCGCGCTGGTTTTAGCGGCTTTCCTTCGCCTGCTCAGGATTACGAGCCATGCACGCTGGATCTCAATACACGCCTGGTTAAAAATCCCACCGCAACGTTTTATGTCACCGCCACCGGCGACAGCATGGAGGGCTGGGGGATTTTTGAAGGCGACCTGCTGATTGTTGACCGCAGTATTGAGCCGCGCCTGGGGCATATTTTGGTCGCTATGCTGGAGGGCGAGGCGTTGGTTAAACGCTACGCGCTTTACCGGGGCACACCGCACCTCTGTTCGAGCCACCCAAACTACCCGCCGCTGCCCCTTGAAAGCAGCGACTGCCAGCTTTGGGGCGTGGTGCGCGCGGTGGTGCATGAGTACTTACGTTGAACAAGCTACTTACGTTGATTGAGAGGTGGCGATGATCGGTCTCGTCGATGCCAACAACTTCTATGTCAGCTGCGAGCGGGTTTTTCAGCCCAAGCTGGAAGGTAGACCTGTGGGGGTGATGTCAAACAACGACGGCTGCGTGATCGCCCGCTCAGCGGAGTTGAAAGCGCTGGATATCCCCATGGGCACACCCGCCTTCAAGCTTGAAGGGCTGCGCCGGCGCGGCGAGATCCATCTTCTGTCGTCTAACTATGAGCTCTACGGCGATATGTCGGGGCGGCTGACTCAACTGCTACGCGATGCCTGTCCAGAGGTTGCGCCCTACTCGATAGATGAGATGTTCGTCTATCTGGAAGGGTTAACCACAGAGCAGTGTGAGGGGCTGGGGCGGGAATTACGCCAGCGTATCCGCCGCTATTTGGGGTTACCGGTCTGTATTGGGCTGGCCCCCACCCATACGCTCGCCAAACTGGCCAATCACCTTGCCAAGCAAGCCCCTCACTACCAAGGCGTTTGCTTGCTTAATGGGCAGGATCACACTACGGAGGCGTTGCTCAAACGGACGCCGGTGGGCAGTGTATGGGGCGTCGGCCACCGGCTTGCCGAGCGTTTGGCCATTGGCGGTGTTAATACCGCCTGGGACTTGCGCGAAAGCAATGAAAAACAGCTCCGCAAGCGCTTCTCGGTGGTGCTAGCACGCACCGCGCTAGAGCTACGCGGCGTACCCTGTTTGGAGATGAACGCGTTAGATAAGCCCCGCGAGCGCATTATGACATCTCGCTCTTTCGGACAACCGACCGGTGTGTTTGCAGAGGTGCATAACGCGCTGCGCCGTCACGCGCAGCGCAGCGCTGAAAAACTTCGCGAGCAGCGCAGTTTAGCCCGTGCGGTGATGGTATTTCTCAACACTAACCGTCATCGTCGCGATCAGTTGCAATACTTCCCGCAGGAGCTGATCGCCCTGCCCTCACCCAGCGACGATACCCGGGTGATCCTTGATGCCGTCCGCCAAGGTCTTGAGCGGATTCATCGCCCCCGCTACCAATTTATGAAGGCCGGCGTAATGCTGCTGGATTTAGTAGATGCCGAACAGTACCAAATGTCGTTACTGCATCAACCTGCCCGCGATCGCCACCCGTTTTTGATGGCCACCATTGATCAGATCAACCAGCGCATGGGGCAAGGCACAATCAGCTTTGGCATGACGAATGCACCAGCCGCCTGGCAGTTACGCTGCGCCCATCGCTCTAATCGCTTTACCACACGCTGGGACGAACTAATGAAAGTGGGCACTCACCCAGGCGCTATCGATGCGTGTAGTTCGCGTACGTAACCGTTACCCTAGCGTTTATCGGATTTAACGGACGCCAACGCAGGAAGCGCTTTTTTCATGTCTCTGACTCGGCCAGATAAAGAGTACGCCCCAGCCCCTGGCTTAGCGCAGCGTTGGGCTAGCCGCTATGTACAGCGCTATTTACGCCGCCACCCGGCACTTGATTCTCCCGACCCACATGCCTTGAAGCGAGCACGGCGCTGGATCATCGCCTGGGCAGCGCTCGCGGGCCTGATTTCCGGCACCCTGATTGGCAGCGCCGAATGGTGGATGCGGGAATTTGCCACCGGCCACTGGGAGAACATGAATTTAAGGGAGCAACTTCCCTACTGGGCTGGCTATCTGGCCGTAGCAGGCGTTGTAACCGCACTGGAGATCGGCTTTTTATACTGGAACGCGCTGCGCGGCGTAGCGAATATTACCCGCTTGGCAGGTCTACGTTATGGGCAAACGGAAACGTTGGAGCCCGATATTCAGCTGACTGTTCACGGTGTTTCCCGGTCGGCGTTGGAGTATCCCAGCCCGGGTAGCCTTATTTATGGCGTCGATCCCCACGCCTACCTGCATGGTTGGAAGCTCACGCTTAAAGCGCTGCTTTATCGCTTAAAAATCAGCTTAAGCAGCTTTCTGCTGCGTTTACTGCTGCGTCGGCTATTGGGACGACTGACGCTGCGCGGTTTTCTGCCCGTATTAACCGGGCCGCTATACGCCGTATGGAACGCCTGGATTGCCGCACGCATTATTCAAGAAGCTTATTTACAGGCCCGTGGCCCCGCCCTGGTTAAGCACTTGATGGAAACGCTAACGAACAGCGATGAACACACCCGACGCCTAGTGGTCCAGGGCGTTGGCGAGCTTATTATGCGCAACCAACACCCCCACCCCAACCTGGTGCTGCTGTTGGCTCGCCTGCTGAATAGCCTGCCTGATAAACCACAGGCGATAGACGTTGATTGGCCAGCCGCGCTACAGGACTATGCGCAACTTACGGGTGAGTCACGTAAAGGACTGCTTAATGCACTTACCCAGGCGACGCTACTGAGCGGCACCTACAAAGGCTCACGCAAGCGGTTCTTAACAGAGGTGTTTGCAACCTGCCAAACGCCGCTGCGCAGCGATGAGGTCAAAGCTCAGCAGCAGCGTTTGTTTTCGGGGCAAGTGCCGTAGCGTATTACGCTGTTTTCAGCGCTTGGCGCAGCCGCGGGCTTAACGTTTCGCCCAGCACCACCATGGCGATCAGAATCGCCAAGAGCCACGGCCAGTGCACTGAAAACGTCACGCTATAAAGCCCTAGCACGTTGGCAAAAATCACCAGAATACCGAGCGGACTGACATAGCGAGCCATCAGCAGCCATAGCGCATAAAGGCGCGGGTTAAGGCCAAGCTCATCGCGCATGATATTGATGTTGAGCACAAAGCCCGCCATCACGACCGTGCCCAGGCCACCCAGCGGCATCAGCCAGCGTGACGTCAGGTAGTCTAGCCAGTCAAAGAACGTCTTACCCGCCAGCGTCCAATCGGCGCCGACATTAAACGAGAGCATCGCCGCCGTGCTGATCAACCACAGCACAATGCCCGTGCTCCACGCCGCCGAACGCCGCGAGAAGCCTTTGCTATCGCATAGCCACGATATCGTCGCTTCGACCATGGATATCGAAGAGGTGAGCGCGGCCATAGAGAGCATGATAAAGAAAAGAATGCCAAACAGAGTACCTAGCGGCATCGCTTGAAACGCAATGGGCAGGCTCATAAAGATCAGCCCCGGGCCCTCTCCAGGATCCATGCCATTGGCAAAAATAACCGGGAAAATGGCCAGCCCCGCCATCAGCGCAACCACCGTATCCGCCAAGGCAACGCCGAGCGTTGTACGGGCAATCGAGGTGTCTTTGGGCAGATAACTGCCGTAGGTCATGATCGCGCCAGCAGCCAACGAAAGCGTAAAGAACGCATGTCCCAACGCCGCCAGCATCCCCTCGCTGGATAGACTGCCGGTGTTAAACGAGAACAGAAACGCAAAGGCATCGCTAAAGCCGCCGGAGAATGCGCCAAACACAATCAGTACCAGTAGCATGATCACCAGGCCGGGCATCATCCAGCGGACGTTTTTCTCAATCCCCTCCTGTACACCTTTACCAACAATGACCATGGTCGCCAGCGTTACCAGCGTGCTCCAGAAACCTAGATTCCAGGGGTTGGCATTATTAGCGCCAAACACGGCCGCCAGTTCCTCAACGGTGCCGCCGCTCAAACCGCCGGTGAGCATTTTCCAGAGATACGAGAACGACCAGCCCGCCACCACGACATAAAATGATAGGATCATAAAGCCGCATAGCATCGACATCCAACCAAACAGCGACCACGCCGATGAACGCCCAGACTCGTTCACTACCCGGCGTACGGCATCAATTGGACTACCGCGGCCACGCCGCCCAAAGGCGATTTCGGCCATCATGACCGGTACACCCACAGCCAGGATACACAGCAGATAAACCAGCACGAAGGCACCGCCGCCGTACTCCCCCGTCATATAGGGGAATTTCCAGATATTGCCCAGCCCTACCGCAGAACCGGTGGCTGCCAACATAAATCCCCAGCGGCCTAGCCACTGGGTACGAGGTTGCCCAGAAGTGGTCATTTGCGCAGTTATCCTGTCTAAAAAAGCCGCCTATCCTAGAGGATTTTGCGGGCAAAGCCCACCAGGCCCCGGCCCCTAGGCGTACACCGAGGCTTTGGCTGCGGCATCCAAGCGCTGGGCGGTTTGATCTACCCGGCGCAAACAGGCCAGCAGCACGACGCCAAGCGTAACAAAACCGCCCGCCAGCCATAGTCCAACGCCATAATGGCCAGAGGCTTCAGCTAACATACCGGTTAACGCCGGGGCGCATATCTGGGCGGCGCCGTATGCCAGCGTCATCTGCCCCATTAATCGAGCAGGGCTGGCGGGATAGAGCCTGCCCGCCATTGTCAGCACTAAGCTGACACAGCCAAGGAAGGTGCCGCCATAGAGTACGGCGCTTAGCAGCACCACCGCTGCATTCGCGGTAATGGCTGGGAGCACAATACCAATAACTTGAATGCTCATAGCGATCATCAGTGCCATTAAATAGCCCACTCGACGGGCGACTAAATCCCATAGCATGACGGCAGGCGCAGCGGCTAAACCGGCCAGGGCGAACGTCCAGTTGCCCATCCCAGCCAGCAACGGCTCACGCTCAACGATGGCAACTAAGAAGGTAGCGCTGATGACATAGCCGTAACCGGCGCAGAAGTAGGCGGCGAGCATCCAGCGCATAAAAGTTCGTGTTGGCGGCATAGCGGTTCGGCTACTTGCCACGTGAGCCCCCGCTAGCGGCCTTTCCGGCCGCGGCAGCCAGCGCCAGGCAGGCACCAGCAGCACGGCACCCAGCAGGCTAAAGCCCCACCATTGGGTCTGCCAGCTAAAGGAAAACTGGAGCATCATCTCAACAGCCACCGCCGCGACAATCATGCCTAGCCCCAAACCGGCAAAATGAATTCCCAGCTCGCCGCGCTGGCGATGTTGGATTAACCAGTGAAGAATCAGCCCTGACGCTAATAGCATTGCAGCGCTGCTTGAAAGACCCGCCAGAAAGCGCAACCCTGCCCAAACCCAGAAGTGATCGGTAAGCGCCATACCCGCCGTCGTGATTACCGCCAGGATTAAACCACAGCGAAATAGCGTGTCTTTAATATAAATACTGCGAATAGAGGCGGCCAGCACTGCCCCCAGCATATAGCCCGCGTAGTTAACCGCGGCCAGCCAGCCGCCATCGGCGTCTCCCATCCAGGTCTGCTGCTGCATCACCGGTAGCAATGGGGTATAGGCAAAGCGCGCGATGCCAACACATAATATTTGGCTAAAAACGCCCGCCATCAGCACTTTGAAGCGCTGGGCACCTAGCGTTGCAACGGTCATGGGGCTGCTCCTGAACGGCTCTTTAACGACGACTTAGCGAGCGTTATGTTAATGACTCTTCGTCATTCGATATAGAGTTATTGCTGCCAAGCTGAAAGTTGACCTGTGGGAGGGAGCTTTAGCTCGCGCCCCTTCAAGCTTTCTGCCTACCCCCTCTTCGCCCGCTAAAGCGGCCTCCCACAACATGCTTCCAGCCTGCTGGCGCCCCTTGTGGGAGGTAGCTTTAGCTCGCGACCCTTCAAGCTTTCTGCCTACCCCCTCTTCGCCCGCTGAAGCGGCCTCCCACAATATGCTTCCAGCCTGAGAGCGCCCCTTGTGGGAGGGAGCTTTAGCTCGCTCCCCTTCAAGCTTTCTGCCTACCCCCTCTTCGCCCGCTAAAGCGGCCTCCCACAACATGCTTCCAGCTTGAGAGTACCTCTCGTGGGAGGTAGCTTTAGCTCACGACCCTTCAAGCTTTCTGCCTGCTCCCCCGTTCGCCCGCTGAAGCGGCCTCCCACAATATGCTTCCAGCCGGAGAGCGCCCCTTGTGGGAGAGAGCTTTAGCTCGCGACCCTTCAAGCTTTCTGCCTGCTCCCCCGTTCGCCCGCTAAAGCGGCCTCCCACAATATGCTTCCAGCCTGAGAGCGCCCCTTGTGGGAAGCGGCCTCCCACAATATGCTTCCAGCCTGAGAGTGCCTCTCGTGGGAGGGAGCTTTAGCTCACGACCCTTCAAGCTTTCTGCCTGCTCCCCCGTTCGCCCGCTGAAGTGGCCTCCCACAAAAAATGGTGGGCTTAGTGGGTTCGACCTGAACCGTCTAGCTCGCATCGACCTCCATGCTTAACAGCAAAAACGATAGCGTTTTGCCATGCCCGTCCAAGTTGAGCGCGCCATTAACACCACCCTGCAGCACGTCATCAATCACGAAGTTCATGCCCGCCAAATTGGGCAAAGGGTAGCGCCGCACTCGGCTGGCACCGCGGTGAGCAAACAGCGCCAGCACCCGCTCCTCGGTTACCTGCTCCAGTAAGGTGGTGTAGTGGTCTGGGTCATAGGCAAACAGTGCCACATTCAGGCGTTCCCCCTTATCACCTGCTCGGGCGTGGGCGAGTTGGTGAAGAGCGACTGAGGTATCCGAGCGCACCGCCGTTTGCGTGGGTTCAGCTTGCAGCATAACGTTCACTCCTGCGTTCGCCGAGCGGCGACGATTCAAACAGACTGGCATGGGGATGAATATCGCTACGCTTTACCAAATAAGAGGCGGTAAACACTCGCCTTTGAAATTGACGCCGCACGCCGCCGCCACCCGCGGGCCCGGCACAATAAAGCGCCAATAGCTCTTGGGTGGCACGGGCTACCCAGCGCCGCTCGCTGTGCTCGGCCGCCAGTCGCAGCCGATAATCGCCGCTGGCGGAGGCTGAAGCGCTACGCTGCAGCTCACCGCTATCGCTATCGAATACGCTGGCCAGGCCAATGATATCCAAGCGGGTACGCAGCTCGGCAGGGGCTCGAAACACCAATCGTTCACGCAAGACCTGGGCTGCAAGCTGTGCCCTTGCCAAGGCGTTCGGGCCGGCATAGGAGATTTCCGCCTCACCCTGCCAGCCGCCTTCATAGCACACGGTGGTTTTGAGTCGCTCGGGCGCAGGCTTGCCGCGAATTCCCGTCACCGCCACGCGGTTGGGTGACAACTGACGCACCTCTGCGTGGGAAAGATCCACCGTGACATCCGGGGTTAGATAATTCGCCGGGTCATGCACTTCGTAAAGCAGCTGTTCTTTCACCGTCTGCTCGGTAACACAGCCGCCGGTATTGGCAGGCTTGGAAATAATAAGGCTGCCATCCTGCTCCACTTCAATAATCGGATAGCCCACCGTGGCGAGCCCGGGCACGTCTTTAAAACCCGGATCGGCAAAGTAGCCGCCGCTTACCTGGGCGCCACACTCAGCCAAATGCCCCGCCATCATCCCGCAGGCCAGGCGATCCCAGTCATCCCAACGCCAATCGAAGTGGTGCATCAGCGGCGCTAAAAACAGCGCCGGGTCGGCAACACGGCCTGTAACCACCACATCCGCCTGCATGGCCAACGCTTCAGCCAGCGCCTTGGCACCCAGGTAGACATTGGCTGAGATCAGGGAGTCATCGCCTGGTAACTCCAGCCGCTCGGCCTCCCAGCGCTGTAAGTCCAAGCTATGTAGCTGCTGGCGGATATCGTCACCATGCACCTGGGCAATGCATACATCCGTTCGCCCAAGCTGTGTCGCCAAGCCAGCAATTACCTGACAAGCACCACTGGGGTTCGCCGCACCAAAGTTACCTAAAATCTTAATGTCGTGATCCAGGCAGTCGCGCAGCACCGGCGCCAGCAGCTCGTCCAACAGCGGTTCAAACCCGCTTTCGGGGTCATCACGCATCGCGCGGTGGGCTGCCGCTAATGTCCGCTCGCCCAGGGTTTCAAATACTAAAGCGGAAGGTTGCTGTCGCTTGATTAACTCTGCCACCACCGCCACGGCCGCATCGGTACGGTCACCGGAAAACCCCGCCCCGCTGCCTAATAAAAAGCTCATAGCTGGGTCTCCTTGGCCTGAAGAGAGGGGTGGTCGCCCACGACAGGCTCCTGCTCGTCTCTCAGCAGCAAGCGGCGGCGTATAAAGAGCCCAATGATCAGGGCTAGCGCCGCCAGCGTGGTCAGCCAGCCGGGTGTCAGCGCAAGTCCAATCACCGCGATCAGACCCACGACATCGACCACGCGCTTACCCGTCATGGCTACCCGGGACATCAGTGCGGCAAACGCCATCACAAACACGACCCCTTGGCAGCTGGCCAGAACGATCTCCAGGGCAGAACCAAACCCTGCCAAGGCTGGGTAGATCAGCAGCAGGAAGGGAATGACATAGATAGCCGCCGCCAAGCGCACTGATTCAACCGCCGCAGGCAGCCAGTTGGTGTCGGCAATACCTGAGGCCACGAACACCGCAATACATACGGGCGGCGTAATGACAGAGAGCGTCGCGAAGTAGAAAACGAATAGGTGGGCAATCAGCGGCTCAACACCGATGGTGGTGAGCGCAGGCGCCAGCACTGATGCCACCAGAACATACGCTGCCGTGGTCGGAATCCCCATGCCCAAAATCAGACACACGCCGCCAACGATAAAGGCGACCAGGAACAGCGATTCACCGCCCACCGTGACAATCAAGCTGGCTAAGGTCACACCGATGCCGGTCATACCAATCATCGCCACCAGAATCTGCGCCCCGGCCAGCAGCACGCCGATAATCACCATGCCTTTACCTGCATCGACTAAGCCTGCCACCAGCTTGCCAAGGATATCGCGCAAGGGCATTTTGGCCATGAGCGCAAAAGGGACGAACGTTAGCACGGTCATTAAGATGCCGTAGAACGCCGACATTTGAATCGAACGGCCACTAAGCACGCCGTAAAACAGCCCGCCTAATGCAGCCAGAATGGGAATAATTCGTTCAGGGCGTATCACGTCTGACCAGCTTGGCAGCTCATCATCAGGCACTACCTGCAGTTGGCGACGCTTGGCGACGAGGTGAATAGTGACAAACACCCCGAGGTAGAAAAGGATCGCTGGCAACAAGGCCGCCAAGGCGATACGCAGGTAACTTTCGCCTAGAATCTCCGCCATGATAAATGCCGCAGCGCCCAGGATCGGCGGTGCGATTTGGCCGCCGGTCGAGGCCACCGCTTCTACCCCAGCCGCGAAGGGTCGTGGGTAGTTCAAGCGCTTCATCATGGGAATGGTAAAATTGCCAGTGGTGGCCACATTAGCCACGGCACTGCCGCTGACCATGCCAAACAGCCCGGAGGCCACCGTGGCCACTTTGGCAGCACCGCCCGGCGAGCGGCCGCTAATACGCAGCGCCAGATCCATAAAGGTATTACCGCCCCCCGTGTGCAGCAGCAAACAGCCGAACAACACGAAAGCAGCGATAGTGGTGGCGGCGACACCCACCAGCATGCCCCACACGCCTAAATCGCCGAGGTAGATGGTTTCGGTCATGTAATACAGATCAAAACCACGGTGACCGAGCGGCCCTGGAATGGCTGCTCCAAACCACGCATAGGCCAATCCCACTAACACCAACAGTGGAAAGATCACGCCGATGGCACGGCGTGACAGTTCCAGAATGGCCACTAGCAGTACGCCGGTCAGCAACATATCACGAGGTGTTGCCCAGGGGAGTTCGACCAGAATTTGTTCGTAGTTAAGTGCCACATAACTACAGGCATAAACCACTCCCGCTGCCAGCACCGCATCAATAGCAATGCCCAGCGGGCGCCAGCGTTTGCCTTGCCCTAACGGGTAAACGGCAAGCCCTAGCAAAATGACCAGCGCGAGAAAGATGCTCCGCTGAATCAAACTCTCGAACGGCCCAGTGGCGGAGGTATACAGGATTAGCCCACCCAGCAGGAGCGCCAAGCCTTTGGTGACTGTCTCGCGCATGATCATCTTCTCCAATGGGCCTTACTGGGCTGGCTGCAAGGCATCGGGAATGTCATACCCCTGCTCTTCGAAATAACGCGCAGCGCCGGCATGCAGCGGCACGGTGCCAACCTCCAGGGTCATCTTCGCCATATCCGCGTCCTGCATGGCCGCAAAGGCGTTAACCTGCGGCTCTGGGTTTTCCATCACCGCTTTGACGATTTGATAGGCGGTTTCTTCATCCATATCCGGATGGGCGTGCACGGCAACACCAAAGGCCCAGGTGGTGTAGGCAGGAATCCCCTCCGCAGCCCCTTCAGGTACATCGACAATCGCCACATCGGGCATTTCGCTGCGCAGTGTGTCGGCCTGCTCTTGGTCGAGCGACAGCACGCTTATCGGTGTGAAAGTGGCGATATCCATGGAGGAGCCATCCAGGCGTTCTCCGACCCCCGACTTTACCGACCCCATCACGCGACCATCTTTCATGGCGTCAACCATATCGGTCGTTGAACCACGCACATAGTCAGGCTCGATGCCTAGCGTGCGCATTACCGCTTCGGTGGTTTTCTCGGTAGCTGACCCCGTAATGCCTGGATTGAAGCGCACACCGTTTAAGTCAGCGAAGGTTTCCACCCCTGCATCCTGGCGCATTACGGCATTCTGCGGTGCCACGGTGTAGACCCAGAGCAGGCGGTTATCGACGGGACGGCCTTCAAAATCCTCCTCGCCCGCGTAAGCGTGATAGCCGGTGTTGGTGGTCACCAGGCCCATATCGATTTGGTTGCGGCCTAAACGGCGCAGGTTATCCACCGTGGCACCGGTTTCTGCAACGGAGGAGCTCACCCCTTCGACTTGGTTATTAATAATCTGATTGACTACCACAAAGTAGCTGTAGTGGCTTGAGGAGCTGGAGGTAGAGCCTATCAGCAGGCGTTCATCGGCATGAGAGGTCGCAGCGGCTAGCACAGCGGCGCTTGCCACCATGGCGGTGAGTAGCGTTTTCATCGTGTCTCCGAAGCTCGCTAGGCGAGCTATTGTTATTGTAGAGCGGTTTTTTATCTAAAACGGTGATCGCGACGAATCGAATCGCGATAAGCCAAGCATGGTGCTCCGGTTTAATTTTGTATATTGAATAGTTTTTAACTTATGTTTTACTTTCTAAATGAATCCGAGTATCCAGCAGCTTCGTGTTTTTGTTGCCGTCGCCCACTCGCGCAGCCTTGCAGAGGCCAGCGAGCGCGTGCACCTTTCCCAACCGGCGATCTCGATCGCCCTACGTAAACTTGAGGAGAACGTCGGTGGTGCACTGTTTGCCCGTACCACGCGCCAGCTCGCGTTAACACCGGAAGGCGAAGCCTTTCTGCCCGTTGCCGTACGGCTCCTGAATGATTGGAACGAAGCCTTTGAAGATCTCAACGACCAATTTTCCAAACAGCGCGGAAAGGTTACCGTGGCCGCCCTCCCCACTCTGGCGGCAGGATTATTCCCCCACGTCATTAAGCTTTTTCACGAAGCCTACCCACGAATTAACCTCAGCCTGCACGATGTGCTGGCCGATCAGATCAATCAAATGGTGCGCGAAGGCCGCGCCGACCTGGGTCTTTCCGTGCCGCCAAGCGACGCAGACGATCTAACGTTTGAACCCGTCCTCGAAGATAGCTATGTGGCCGTTTGCCCCTGCGGGCATTCGCTGCTGGCGCAATCTACAGTGGCTTGGAGACAACTGGCCGACTATCCGTTTATTGGTATCAATCGTCTTTCCAGCTCACGCCAGGATATTGACCGCATTATGCAGAGCGTAGGAGAACGGCTGGATATCTTGTGCGATGCGCGCCAGATCGCCACGGTAGGCCGCATGGTAGCTGCGGGATTAGGCATTAGCGTGCTGCCCTCGCTCAGTTTTCGTCAAATTGCCGCCGATGGGATTGAGTACCGCCCGCTGGTGGAGCCGACCATTCGCCGTGAGCTGGGCATTATATTGAGCCGCCGTCACCCTCCTTCCGCCGCCACCAGCGCCCTGCGCGAGCTAATTCATCACCATGTATAAGCGGCTTTCTCTACACACAGTGCGGGAATCTGGCAGACTAGAGGTGATTAACATCCACCTAAAAATGAGTGAGCGACAACGATGAGCGATAGTGCAAAACCCTGGACACAACCAATGCCCGACGCGCAGTTCAAACTAATGCGCGATATTCTTGCCGCCCCCAGCCCCGTCGGCCTGGAAGCCGCCATGACTTACGGCGTGCTCAAACCACATTTTGAGAGCTTTGCACCTAAAAGCTGGCACCTTCACCAGTTCAAGGGCAACGCGGGCGTTGTGCTGGACACTCACCCCGGCCGCGACGACATGTTCAAGGTCATGCTGATCGGCCATGCGGATAAAATCCGCATGCAGGTGCGCTCGATTGGCGAAGACGGCAAGATCTGGATCAACACTGACTCCTTCCTGCCCACCGTGCTGATCGGCCATGAAGTGAAGCTGTTTAGCGAAGACCCCGACGCTCCCGGTAGCTACCGCTGCATTGAAGGCGGCACGGTCGAGGCCCTGGGCGCCATTCACTTCTCCGATCCTGCCCAGCGCGATGGTAGCAAAGGCCTGAAAAAAGAGCAGATCTACCTGGATCTACAGATCCACGGCGAGAATAAAAAGCAACAGGTGCTGAACTTGGGTGTTCGCCCTGGCGATTCGATTATTTTCGACCGCCCTATCCGCCCAGGCTTCAGTCCCAATACCTTCTACGGCGCTTACCTGGATAACGGCCTAGGCTGTTTTGTGGCCGCCGAAGTGGCGCGCTTGATTGCTGAAGCAGGTGGCACTCAAAACGTGCGCGTGCTGTTTGCGATTGCCAGCTACGAAGAGATTGGTCGTTTCGGCAGCCGCGTGATGGCGGGCGAAATGAAGCCAGATGCCTTGATTGGCGTCGATGTAAACCACGACTATGTGGCTGCGCCCGGTATTGGCGACAAGCGCATGCAGCCGCTGGAGATGGGCAAAGGCTTCACCATGGCGGTGGGCTCTATTGCCAGTGAACAGCTCAACCGGATTATCGCCACCGCCGCTAAAGAGCAGGATATTCCGCTGCAGCGCGATATTGTCGGTGTGGATACGGGTACCGATGGCATGGCAGGCGTACTGGCGTCTATCGACAGTGCCGCTACCTCGATTGGCTTCCCTATCCGCAATATGCACACCATCTCAGAAACAGGCCATACCCAGGACGTGCTGGCGGCTATTCACGCCCTCACTCATACCCTGCAAGCCTTGGATGCCATACCTGACCTACAGCGTGAATTCCTGGATAACCACCCGCGCTTAGACCAAGCGAGCCCGCTCACCCATCAAGGCGGCGACAAGCCTGACAGTGAGGAGGAGGACAGCAAAGACGAGAGTAGCAGCGAAGGCAAAACAGTTAGCCACAGCAACAACAGCAGGAAAAACAAGAAAAAAGCGAAGAAATAAAACAAGCGTATAAAAAAGAAGCCCCGGCCATTCCCTGGCTGGGGCTTTATCAAACCATCCTTGATTCGTCTTCACAAACATCCTGTTTGTGCATCCATGAGTGTCAGCTTCCCTAGCTTTACCTTCCCTGTTGCCACTTCCTTATGCTGTGTACTCACAGTGAACCTTAAAACACTCTATTTATCTAACCTATGTTATTAAACCGGAAAAAATTTATCTTTTTTTTATTCAGAATAACTGCACCTATTTAAAGCACGCTTTTTTATATGGCAAATATGCCCTGCAGCACTATACTATTAAAAGTATCGGCAACGATACTGCTCTACACGGACGTTACCACGCCTGAACCATCATCTAACCTAATGGTAGGAGGTCAGCGTGCGAGACATTATTATTAGCAATAAAGTCAACGGGCTGGATGTCATCTGTCGTCATTGCGGTAACTCAGAGTCACCCAAAAACCCGTTTTTGAACCGCTTCCGTTTGGAAGGCACCGGTAAAAACAGCACCACCGTACGCTGCCTGAACTGTCAAACAGCGGTTGGAATACCCTTGAGTGAATTAAGCTCGCTTTATTATCACTATGCTTGTTAAAACAATCGCTTACCAAATTAAGCGCTTATTATAAAAAGGCTTAGATTTGTCACCATTGCCTTTTTATTATCACAAGCAGTATATTATTAATAAAATCATCACAAGAGCTTAATCAACTTGTCATTAAACCCAGGGCAAAAAAAACCCGGCCACTCCTTGGCCGGGTTTTTTATCAGGTCTTCCCTGATCTTGCACCACAAACATCCTGTTTGTGCATCCTTGTGCTACACAAGCAATCCTTGCTTGTTCTTCCCTGTCGCGAGTTCCCTTCGCTGTGTGCACACAGTGCGCTTTATAACAGCGAGTTTATCTAACCTGTGATATGTAGCGGCAAATAAATTGTTTTTTAACGGTTTTTGGATTTTAAACAGCATTTTAGCCAAGCAGTGGACTTCCCCCAATAAAATGGACACGCCCCATCAGTTGATTCCTTCGAACTCTAGCGGAGTCCGGTAACCAAGGCCACTGTGCAGCCGTTGGGTATTATAAAAGCCCTCAATATAGGCTTTTATATGTTTCCGTAATTGGCGCATCGTCACGAAGCTGGTGGCGTGCAGCAATTCGCCCTTGAGGGTCTTGAAGAACGATTCAACCTCGGCATTGTCGGTACACTGACCAGGTCGGTTCATGCTGTGTTTTACTTGGTACTGCTTCAGCAGCGCTTGTGTCTTATGAGCTCGGTATTCGATGCCGCGATCCGTATGGAACAACAGGCCAGAATCCGGCTTACGGCTTGTGAAGGCCTCCCGCAACGTTGCTCTGGCAAAGTTTGCGCTCAGACTCGCCCCCAAGCGCCAACTGATGATGCGGCGTGAGTACAGGTCCAACACTACCGCCAGGAACACGTACTTCTTGCCAAGCTTGATATACGTGACGTCACTGCTCCACTGCTGGTTTTCCGTAGTCGGCCTCGCTGCCTCAAGTCGATAATTTGGCAGGGTTTTCAGATCATTCCTGAGCTTCCTCAATCGGCGGTACACACGATCAGAGCGGGCCTTCATGCCCCACTCCCGCATAATTTTCGCGACCCGATTCTCTCCGACCACCAGGCCTTCTCGGCGCAGCGTCTGGTAAACGCGAGGACTACCATAACGGCCTTTACTGTTGTCGTAGATCTTCCTGATCTTCAACAACAAGTCTGCCTTGTCAGTGGCTCTCTTGCTGGGCTCCCGGTTGGCCCAGGCATAGTATCCAGACCGCGACACCTTCAGATGTCTGCACAGCGCTTTTACACTGTAGTCTCGTCGGTGTTTCCAGATGAACCGGAACGCTTCCGTCGTTCCTCGGCCTGAAAACGTTGAAACTTTTTTAGAATGTCGTTTTCCTCCTGAAGCTCCGATATCCGGCGTTTCAGGCGGGCAACCTCATCCTGTTCCTGGATCTTCTTCTTGGCGTCTGCTGGCGCTTTCTTTACCCGTTTCATGGCGAACTTTCCCTCTCGGTATTCCTTACGCCAGCGTGACAGCATGAAAGGGTGAATATCCAGCGCTTCGGCGACGCTTTTCACACTCCGGTGGGCCTGGTGACTCCACTCCACCGCTTTGACCTTGAACTCAGTGCTGTACTGCTGAGTTTTCTTCCCCGTGATCATCTCCGGCATCGTATTTCTCCTCCTGCGGAGTTATCGATGCGTGTCCACTGAACTGGGGGAAGTCCACAGGTTTTTGACGACGATTGTTATAGCAACATTTTCAGCGGCATCCATAGTCCCATTAGCACCATGGCGATATTTTCTGTCAGCGATACAAACCCTAGTGGCACATTGCTGCTTCCGCCAACGCAGGCGCATTTCAACTCACGCTTATCCACATACACGGCTTTAAAAACCGACACCGCGCCTACCGTGCCGATAAACAGCGCCAGCGGTGCTGCCAGCCAAAGCAAGGCACCTGCTAGCATTAGTACCCCTGCCAAGGTCTCTGCGTAGGGGTACACATAGCTGTAAGGGACATAGCGCTGTGCCAGTAGGTCGTAGTTGAGGAACATTGTGCTAAAGCTTTCTACATCCTGCAGCTTCTGCAAACCCAGCAGTACCATGGCCGTAGCCACCGCATATTCGGGCATTCGTGCCGCTACTAAGGTGCCATTGGCAACCCAGCTAACCGCCAGTCCAATGAGCAAAGCGGTCACAAAAATGGCGATCACCGGCCGATAGGAAGTCTCTTTTGCACTCGGCACGCTCATACCTAAATGCTCGCGCACCTCTTCATAACCGCCAATACGTTGATCGCCGATATAGGTTTGCGGGGTGGTATCGACATTCTCCTGGGCCTTGAATGCCTCAATTTCATCTCGGGATGTGAGCGGATGGTCATCGACCTGGTAGCCTTTCCGCTTTAACAAATCGACCGTTTTCATACCGAATGGGCAGAGATGCTCTGCCGTCTTCATCCGATAGACGCGTGCTGTCTCCATGTTAGTCGTCTCCTTGTTGCCCTGATGAGAGCATAGCTACTATGTATAAATAACCTATTGCCCTATAAGGGTAGTCAGGATCTAGGCAGGATCTAGCCAGTACCCAAAATAGAAACGGCGAGGAGAGCCTCGCCGTTTCATCCAACATATGATCTATACCGCTTATTTATTAAACCACTCCATCAGTGTCTCAGCTGTGAGCGCAGAGGAAGGCGGGTTTTGCCCGGTGATCAGTTGGCCATCTTCGCGTACGTAAGGGGTGAAATCATCCGCTTTGCTATAAATCCCGCCGCACTTTTGCAAGGCATCTTCAACGAGATGCGGCACGATATTGGTCAAGCCAACGGCCTCTTCTTCGCCGTTGGTAAAGCCCGTTACTTGGCGACCTTTTACTAGCGGCTCTCCATCGCTGTCTTTGGCATTAACCAGGACAATCGGCGCGTGACAAACCGAGGCAACCGGTTTGCCTTGGGTAATAAAGCTTTCGATCAAGCGAATGGAATCTGCATCGTCAACGAGATCCCATAGCGGGCCATGGCCACCGGGGTAGAATACCGCATCGAAGTCATCGGCCTTCATGTCGCTCAAACGATGGGTCGCGGCAAGCTCTGCGTTAGCTTTTTCATCTTGCTTAAAGCGGCGCGTTTCATCGGTTTGGCTATCGTCTGCGTCACTTTTGGGATCCAGCGGCGGCTGCCCACCCTTGGGCGATGCCAACGTTACTTCAGCGCCCGCGTCTTTAAAGACATAATAAGGGGCGGCCAGCTCTTCGAGCCAAAAACCGGTTTTATTGCCGGTATCGCCCAACTGATCGTGAGACGTCAGTACCACTAAAATACGCTTGCTCATATCTCTCTCCTGGCGGTGGAAAATGAAGCAATTAAAATGCGTTACGGTTAGTTAGTGGGGGCCTGGATGGCAGAATACAAGGAGACACGATAAGTGAGCATTGAAGCGCGGGATTTTTATCGCAGCGGGCCTGACCATCGCCAGGGGCAAGCCAGCAGTTTCGCGTTAATTCGACGCCAGTTTGATTTTCGCTCCATAGAGATTGGCCGCTGGGTAACCAACGCTGAGCGTGACCGGGCCGCGGAGCTGTTTCATGATGCCCTGTGTGATCTTATGTTGATTTTACGGGGAACAGAGGCGTTGATTTCCCTGCGCGGCTCAATAGCGCTGCAGTACGGCAGCGGTGGTCGACCGGGTGTTTCTGCCCACTACGACCCCAGCCAACGCAGTTTTGCGCTGGCTAAAAACGCTGGCCCCGGCAGCATCGCCCATGAGTGGTTTCATGCTTTTGATCACTACATCGCCAGTAAGTGTTTTCGCGGCACGCCAGTCGGCATGTTTGCCTCTACCGCCTGGCTCGCCGATGCAACGCCCATCCCCCACCCGCTTAATCAATTATTGATGGAGTGCTTCAAGGCGATTCTGCTGCGGCCAGCAGGCGATCAGCCCAGCGCGCTGTTTCAGCATTCGGTGCAGGTGGATAAAAAGCTCGGCCAGCTTTACTACAGTAAACCCGAAGAGCTCTGTGCCCGCGCTTTCGAGGCCTTTGTGCAGGATGCGGCCATCACCAACCACTTCCTGGTCAAAGGCACCAAAACCTCCCCTGAAGCGGAGAGAGGCCTTTACCCACGAGGCTCACAGCGGGAGCAGATCAATGCAGCGTTCAGCGACTATTTTAGTGGGCTTGGGAAAGCGTTGGGTTGTGAAAATTTAGTCAAATAAATCATTTTCAGTACTGATATTTACCTTACTTTCATTGCGAATCGTTTCCAGATACTCAAGAAGCTCAGGTACATTGTCTTGAATAATGCTCCATACAGTATCTTCGTCAATACCCAAATATGCATGGATAAGTCTATTGCGTGTCGCAATGATCAAGCGCCAGGGAACTTGTGGGTACCGTTGGCGCACTTCATCTGGAATTCTGGTGGCTGCTTCACCGATAAGCTCTAAATTACGCAACGTAGCATCGTAGGTGAGATCATCATTGAGGAAACCAGCTTGATCTAGTCCCTCTGTGTAGGAGAGCACTTTCTCACCAAAACCGACCATATCATCAATATAGAAGCGCCATTCACGCTTCACGCCTTTCTCAGACATGTAGCGCCTCGCTCTCGATGTATGGCCTCAATTCATTCCGAAGGGCTTTATCTGTCACTAAATCGACTGGAGACCCAAGCAGATCTTCTAAATAAAATTGAAGACCAAAATAGCGTGCGGAGGTTGCTGGGCCATCGAAACTGACAAGAATATCAATATCGCTTGTGTCTTTAGCGCTCCCACGGGCCATAGAGCCAAAAAGAGCAAGCTTCTTCACATTGAACTGCGAAGCCAACATTGGCTTGTGCTCATGTAATAGTCGCAATGTTTCGTCTCTGTTCACTTTGATCCTCTCCTTGCCCACGGGCACACCATATATGGAGCAGCCATATGTGCACCTGCTTCCGTCCTACTTCAGCAAATTTTATATCATCAAATCCAGTATGGCATGCTTACAAAGGTTCTGGTTCAACTACTCATCCATATATCCAATGTTGCACTCCGAGCAGGCAACAGGAACAGGCTAATGCAGCGTTCAGCGACTATTTTAGTGGGCTTGGGAAGGCGTTGGGTCGTAAAAATGAGTAGTTTTGAGTTGATAAAATGCAATGACATAACACCTAGGGGCAGGTCTACACTTTCAACTCCAACACAGGAGATTCATCATGGCTCAGCAAGAGTGTGCATGTCCCAAGTGTAAGTGCGCGGTCGATAGCAAAGCCGTAGAGAAAGACGGCAAGCTTTATTGCTGCGAGTCCTGCGCCACCGGCCATGCCGATGGCTCCAGCGACTGCGGCCACGACTGTCAGTGTGGAAAATAAGTCCGTACTGGACGTTTCTGCTATTTTGTTAACCCACGACAGCTGTTGATTTTAAACCTCGTTGTCGAACTTTGTGGCAGGAATTTTCCTGCCACCATGGAAAAGTTGCTCAGTTTTCGCTTACGTGTGAAATAGCGTAATCGCGACTAAGCTGTATCAACGCTCACTACTCAAAGGAAGAGAAAATGTCTACTACTACCATCGTCGTTATCGTGGTTGTTATCGTTGCCGTGCTGGGTATTGGCTTCGGCGGCGTGCTGCCTTTTTAAACAGCTTCCCTTATTTTTTCCGAGACAATCCCTGAAAGCCAGAAACGAAAAAGGCCGTCGAGCCAAGTGCTTAACGGCCTTTTAAATTCTGTGTCGTTTATGTAAGGTCACTCAGCTCCACATTCAACGCGGCAGCAAGGCGGGTCAGCACACTCAACGAGCCGCTCTTCTTTCCTGACTCTATTTCAGAAAGGTACCCCTGGCTGATCCCTGCTTTTTCCGCCAGTTCACCTCCGCGTAGGCCACGGTATTCACGGTACACCTTTACGGGTGCCGCGCCGTCCAGCAGCGCATCCACAACCGCTTCGGGAAATGACTCTTCACCACGCGCCACAACCGCGTTGGCAGCGTCGATATCGTCCTGGTCTTCCAGCCGTGCAAGCAATGCGTGGTACTCCTGCTCGGGCAGTACCACCAGCCGCTCGCCAGTGGGCGTTTGAATAATCTGAGGTGCACTCATGCCGCCTCCTGTTAATTATCGGGTGCCTTATTATGCTTTATTGATAAATAGCACCACGGGAGCCGATGTTAATGATATCTAACACATCACCTTGCTCGTCGATGATCACCCGCCAGTCGCCTACCCGCAGGCGAATATAATCGCTCCCCTTCAACGCCTTCACATTATTGCGTTGGCTTTCCGGGTCTTCCGCGTAGGCCTTGATTTTACCTTGTATGCGCTTCGACTCAGGCCGCGGCATTCGCTGCAGCACCTTCAGCGCACTTTTACGGTAAGTGATCGTCTTCATTACTAGCATTATAGCTAATAGAGAATAAATATCGAAAATTTTTAGCTGTAAGCTAACAGAAACCACAGAAGGTCAATATCGCCATGGTGACCAGTGGGGCTAATTCGCCCTTTTACGAGAACGCTATCCGCAAGCGCTTCTGGAAAAACCTACCTGAAACGCGCAGGCGTCCGCTACCGCGGCCCGAACCAGTGTCGGTATACGTTCATCAGACAACCGCGCTCTATGGGTATGGTGCCGCTGCACTAGATCTCAAACCACGCTGACCATGATCCAACGCAGCGACGGCCCTGACACTCCAGCGCCATCGAGAAGCAGTTAAATCTGAAGCATTCCCAAGTTAGTCCCCAAAAGCCAAAAACAAAAAAAGCCGTCAAGCTAAGTGCTTGACGGCCTTCAAAATTCTGTGGCGGAGGGGGAGGGATTCGAACCCTCGAAGCCTTGCGGCTTACACACTTTCCAGGCGTGCTCCTTCGACCACTCGGACACCCCTCCGCGTTTTGGCGCTGTTGAAAGGCTGAACCTTTCGCGACAGAACGGCGCATATACTATTGGCTAAGCCTCGAAATAGCAAGCCTTTTCCGGCTGACGAACCTTTAGTTTAGTGGCACACCGCGGTTAACGTTGTGACGCAACCCGTGTTGTCGCACCGTTATCGTTCAGACAATACTGCGTAGCTGCCGCTGGCTTCCAGGCAGAGCGTCTCACCACAATAGAGCTGCTGGGTTAGCGCTATGCGGCCTTTTCCTCGCTCAGCGAGCTTGTTGGCAAGCTGAGCAGGGCCTTCTGGCACGGCTGGCGTGCATACCAGGCGGTAATCACTGGTTACCGGTGCCAGAAAACGCTGGCTAGCCTCGGCAACCACGACATCCCGTGCGATGCCCCGCTCACGCAGCCATAGCGTTACCCAGCACCAGCCTTGCAGCGTCGTCTGCGCCGTCAGTGCGCCACCAAAGCCCGTGCCTTTATCGTTAAGGTTGGGCTCCAGTGCTAACTGCCAGGCTAGTGAATCTCCCTGGCGCGTCATTTCGCTAATACCTAACGCGCTCACCATGGGTATGGCGTCACTTAGCCACTGTTGAAAAGCGGCCAGATTTTCCGGCTGGCCTTTTGGCAGCGGCAATCGAGGGTGAGGGATGCCTGGCTGGCGGGGGAGACTCATCGCTAGTCCCAACGCTCCACAAAGTCAGCAACGTTATGCTGTGGCACCGGTTTATGGCGACCACCCAAGGTGCCCAGGTAGATAAATGCGACGACTTCGTCATCCTCATCCAGGCTCAGCCCTTTGCGAACCACGGGGTCGAAAGCATACTTCCCGCTGCGCCACATCGCGCCTAGCCCCAGCGCGTGGGCGGCCAGTAGAATACCGTGGGCGGCGCACCCGGCAGAAATCACCTGCTCCATTTTAGGTACTTTTTCGAGCTCAGGCGTGACCTTGGCGATCACGGCAATAATCATTGGCGCCCGCAGCGGCTTTTTACGCGCCGAGTTGAGCGTTTCGTCATCGGCGCTAGGATCCTCCTGAAACTCCGCCTCGGCGAATAACTCGCCCAAACGTTCTCGCCCTTCCCCGCTAAACTCGATAAAGCGCCAGGGGCGCAGCTCTTTATGATCTGGGGCCCGCAGTGCGGCCTGATAAATGGCGCTGAGCTGTTCGCCGCTGGGCGCTGGCTCCATCAGCTTGCCCATTGAGCTACGCTCGTGAAGCAGCGTGAGTGCGTCCATTGATGACTCCAAGTCCAATTGTGTGAGGCTACTTTAGCACCGTCATTTATAGCACAGTCATTTATAACATCGTCACTTACTGCCTTGCTAGGCGCAGCGGCGTGGGGGGCGTTAGTCCAGGAGTTGCGCGCCAAGGGCTGATATCCAACCCGCCGCGACGCACATAGCGCGCCAGTACCAGTAGTTGCGTGGGCTTTGCCTGGGCCATTAGGTCGGTGAAGATATGTTCAACGCAGTGCTCGTGAAAATCCTGATGTTGACGAAACCCAATCAGGTAGCGCAGTAGCCCTTCACGGTCGATTTTCGGGCCTTTATAACGAATTAGCACGCTTCCCCAGTCTGGCTGGCCGGTAACCGGGCAGTTAGATTTAAGCAGATGGGAGTAAAGCGTCTCCTCGACAATCTCTTCCCCTACCGAGAGGTGGTTACTGCTAGGCGTATAGTCGCTTACTGCAATATCTAAATCGTCAAGGCATTCGCCCGGCAATTGCTGTGGCGAAAGCTCTGACGCATCCACGTCAAACAGCTCGACACTTACTTCAGCCCCCGCCGCTACGGAGAGATCATTGGCAAGCGTTTCCATCACTTCCTGACGACTATAGAAACGGGTTTGGTTGAAGCTATTGAGGTAGAGCTTCCAGGATTTGGACTCAATCAGATTGGGCGAGGCTGCTGGCAAGCGGAAACGCGCCACGGCCACAATCGGTTTACCGCGGCTGTTCAGCCAGGAGACTTCAAAAGCGTGCCACTCATCTTCACCCGCAAACGGCAGAGCCCCCTCTTCAATCCCCAGCGGCACTCGATTAGCCGCACGGGGAATAGGGTATAACAGCCCCGCATCATACAGTTCAGGGTAAGCGGAATCGCGCCCTAACGGCGCGTGCGCTAAAGTGTCTGGGCGATGTGCCATTATATAAAGCTCTCTTTTCTCAATCGGATTGATGCGTCTAGCAGACGACTAGCTGCGAATACCTTTGCCACGTTCCAGCATCGCCAGCGCAATGCCAAACAGCACTATGATAAAGGCAAAAATGGCAGCGAGCGCCCAGCCAACGGGAATATCCGAAACACCTAAGAAGCCATAACGGAAAACGTTGACCATGTACAAAATTGGATTGAGCATGGAAACGCCCTGCCAGAAGTCGGGCAACATTGAGATCGAGTAGAACACCCCACCCAAATAGGTCAGCGGCGTAAGGATAAAGGTCGGCACGATAGAAATATCGTCAAACTTGTTGGCCAACAGAGCGTTAATAAAGCCGCCAATGGAGAACAGTGCAGACGTCAGCACTACGACCAATACCGTAAGTAGCGGATGCTCCATGGTTAAACGGGTAAAGAACAGCGAAACGATTGTAACGATTAACCCCACGCCCAAGCCTCGCGCCATTCCGCCTAAAATAAAGCCGGCCAGGATCACCCAATTGGGCATGGGCGAAACCATCATCTCTTCGATCGAGCGCTGAAACTTATTGGAGAAGAAACTCGACGCCACGTTGGAGTAGCTGTTGGTAATCACCGACATCATGATCAGCCCTGGGACAATAAAGTCCATATAGCTGAAGCCGTCCATGTCACCAATCCGCGAACCGATTAGGTTGCCGAAGATAATGAAGTACATCGCCATGGTGATTGAGGGAGGCAGCAGCGTTTGCGGCCAAATGCGGGTGAAACGTTTGATCTCTTTTAGCACTAGCGTCCAAAGAGCAATCAATGTTTGCGTAGCATTCATGCGCGCTCCTCCGTCTTCTCAACGCGCTGGTCTATCGCCCCTAGCCCACTACCTTCCACCATCGACACAAACATCTCCTCTAAGCGGTTGGCTCGATTACGCATGGAAACCACCTGAATGCCCTGCTCACTCAACGCCTTGAAGACATCGTTTAGACGTTGCCCGCGATGCACCACGAGTGATAGCTGAGTAGACTCCAACTGCTTTATCTCAAACCCGTCTATCTTGGGGATGTCTGCAATGGCTTCGGAGGTATCAATTAGGAAGGTCTCGGTATTCAGCTCCGCCAGCAGGCCTCGCACGCTAGTGTTCCGCACAATGTCGCCATTATTGATAATCGCCACATTACGGCACAGGCTCTCAGCCTCTTCCAGGTAGTGAGTCGTCAGGATGATGGTGGTGCCTTCGTCTTGGTTAATCCGCCGCATGTACTCCCACATGCTGCGCCGCAGCTCAATATCCACCCCGGCGGTTGGCTCATCCAGAATCAGCAGCTTGGGGCGATGCATCAGCGCTCGAGCGATCATCAGGCGGCGCTTCATGCCACCTGACAGCATGCGAGCGCTGCCGTTGCGCTTTTCCCATAGGCCCAGATCGGTCAACAGTTGCTTAGCGCGGGGCAAAGCTTCGCGACTGGTCATGCCGTAGTAGCCTGCCTGAGCCAACACGATATCGAGCACTTTCTCAAATTGATTGAAGTTGAACTCTTGGGGTACCACACCCAGTTGATACTTGGCTTTAGCGAAGTCTTTATCCACATCGATACCGAATATGGAGACCTTGCCCGCCGTCTTTTGCACCAGCGAGCAGACCACCCCCAAGGTGGTGGATTTACCGGCGCCATTGGGGCCCAACAAAGCAAAAAAATCGCCCTGCTGGACGTCTAAATCAATACCCTTGAGCGCCTGGAAGCCATTACCATACACTTTGGTAAGGCCACGGATCGACAATGCCGGTTCGGCCATGAACATGTCCTGTCAGCAAAAAAAGAAGAGAAGGTAAAACATTAGGGCGCAAACGACTTTTTTCAAGGTGAACACGACCACCAAACGTCAGACACGCAAACAGTGATGCTCAGCAATTAGCCGATACACCATGGAAACAAAGGGAAGACTAAACTTTTGAAGCTGGGAAATTGCAGAACTATCTGGTCTTGTTTACATGGAGCGGGAAAGGAGATCGGCCGGGCTGGCGCACCAGATCACGACCCTCGCCTTGGTAAGGCGATGCTCTTAACCACACATCCAAAATGGAGCGGGAAAGGAGATTCGAACTCCCGACCCTCGCCTTGGCAAGGCGATGCTCTACCACTGAGCTATTCCCGCAACGTAAACAACATATAAAGCTAGATGGCGTCCCATAGGGGGTTCGAACCCCTGTTACCGCCGTGAAAGGGCGGTGTCCTAGGCCACTAGACGAATGGGACTGATTGGAGCAGGACAATAACTTAATCCGACACCTAAAACTGGAGCGGGAAAGGAGATTCGAACTCCCGACCCTCGCCTTGGCAAGGCGATGCTCTACCACTGAGCTATTCCCGCTTATAGAACACTTGCTTAGCTTTTACCTAAGCTTTTTACCTAACCTACCGGAAGTGGCGTCCCATAGGGGGTTCGAACCCCTGTTACCGCCGTGAAAGGGCGGTGTCCTAGACCACTAGACGAATGGGACACTGTAAGCACTTTAATGCTTGGAGCGGGAAAGGAGATTCGAACTCCCGACCCTCGCCTTGGCAAGGCGATGCTCTACCACTGAGCTATTCCCGCATTCCGATAACCCTGACGACCGCTTACTCTAGCTCTAGAAAGAAAAAGAATAAGTGGCGTCCCATAGGGGGTTCGAACCCCTGTTACCGCCGTGAAAGGGCGGTGTCCTAGACCACTAGACGAATGGGACGTTGCATTGCCTCGTCGAGGTGGCGCGTATGTTACTCAGACCTTATTGAGCTGTCAAGCACCCTGCCCTCACCAAACTAACTGACCCGCTTTCAATCACCTACCTCTGCGTCCAACTTTTGCGAAGTCAGTATGCACACCGAGGGTGCCCTGGGCACTCATTCAGCGCCATAACGGTGCAAACAGTTATTTTTCTTATATTTAGTCTTTTCAGCAGAGACCGACAAAACCCTTAAAAATCTTTTATTTAAAATAAAATCGATTTTTATGGCACACCCCTTGCTACTTCATTGTGTTCCCTGGCTGACCAACTCCCCCATTAATGAGGTGTGCTATGTCCTTATCCCGTCGCAAGTTTCTCACCACAGCTGCCGTCTCTTCCACGGCAGGCCTAGTCTTGGGCGCCCCGTCTATCGCCCGCGCGCAGTCCGCCGAGAGTTTCAACTGGCGTATGACCAATGCCTACCCGCCCGGCTCGCCGTTTTACGTGGAAGGCCCTGGCAGCCCCACTGATGTGATCGCCAAAATCAACGCCATGTCCGGCGGGCGACTCAATATTCAGCATTTTTCATCCGGCGAACTGATTCCGGCCTTTGAAGGCTTTGAAGCCGTTCAAAGCGGCACCATCGAAATGAACGCCGCTAACAGCTACTTCTGGTCCGGCACTACCTTTGCCGCTCAGTACTTTACTACCGTTCCATTTGGCATGAGCTTTATGGGCCATATGGCGTGGCTTTACCACGGCGGCGGTTTGGAGCTTTGGCACGAGGTGTACGAGCCCTACGGCATGGTCGCCTTCCCGCTGAACAATACCGGCGTGCAAATGACTGGCTGGTTCCGCGAGCCGATTGAGGATATTAGCCAGCTCAACGGTCTGCGCATGCGCGTTCCTGGCTTGGCGGGCCAGGTTTACTCTTCACTTGGCGTGGATGCCCGGGTACTGCCCGGTGGTGAAATCTTCCCCGCGCTGGAACGTGGCGTGATTGATGCAGCCGAGTTTGTGGGGCCTTTCCAAGACCGCCGTATGGGGCTCCACAACGCGGCCAAGTTCTACCACACCACCGGCTGGCACGAACCATCAACCACGGGTGAACTGCTCATCTCGAAAACCCACTGGGACAGCCTGCCAGAAGACCTGAAGATGATTGTCAAAACTGCCTGTATGGCCGCCTGCTTGGAGAGCGTGACCTGGTCTGAAGCGGTCAATGGCGAGGCCATGACAGATCTAGTGGAGAACGAAGGCGTCACTGCCAGCATGCTACCTACCCCCGTTGTCGATGCGCTGCGCGAAGCCACTCAAGATACCCTGGCGACAGAGGCCAACGCCGACCCGCTGGTGCGCAAAGTGCACGATAGCTACATGGCATTTAAAGCCAACCACGACCGCTGGGCGGGTGCCAGTGAGCGGGCTTGGTTAAACGACATTATCGGAGTCTGATATGCGCGCCGTGGCATTTTTTGTCCACGGAGTTGAGGCGGTGGTTCAGCTATTTGGCTGGATCGCCGCCTGGACCTGCGTGGTTTTAGTCGGACTCGTCGCTGGCGACGTATTGATGCGCTATGTGTTCAGCATAGGGGCGGTATGGCTGCAGGAGCTGCAGTGGCATCTGATCTCGCCTATAGCGCTGTTTGGCATGTCGTATTTGCTATTGATGGGCGAGCAAGTGCGCGTGGATGTTTTCTACGAACGCTTCCCCGCTGGCCTGCAACGGGTGATTGAAGTGGTCGGAGGTCTATTGCTGCTGGTGATGGGGCTGTATATCGCCTGGCTGACGCTGCCCTGGATCGACCAGTCATTCGCCCGCGGCGAAGCGTCGCCCAACCCCGGTGGCCTGCCTCTGCGCTGGCTGCTCAAATCGCTGATTCCATTCGGTTTTGTCCTTCTCGCGCTGCAAGGGTTGGCCCACGCGATGCGTCAGGCTTTCGCCCTACCCACACGAGGTGAATAACCCATGTCTCCCAATGAATGGCTAGCGATCGGCATGATCGTGGCTTTTTTTGTGTTCCTGCTGATAGGTATTCCCGTAGGTATCAGTATCGCGGCGACGGCCTTTTTCTTTGGTTACATTGGCTTTGGCCCAATGCTGTTTAATCTGCTGCCGTCACGTATTTTCGGCGTAGTGACCAATTACACCTTTATGGCCATACCGCTGTTTGTGTTTATGGGGGTGATGCTGGAGAAGTCGAAGCTGGCCGAGGAACTGATCGATGTCATCGGCCATCTGTTCGGCGGCATTTCAGGCGGCATGGGTGTGGCGATAATTCTCGTGGGTGTGCTGTTAGGCGCCGCCACCGGCATTGTGGGCGCCACTATCGTTACCCTTGGTCTGCTCACGCTACCGACGTTGCTTCGCCGCGGCTACCCTAAAACCCTGGCCACAGGGATGATCTGTGCGTCAGGCACCTTAGGGCAGATTATTCCGCCCAGCCTGGTGCTGATTCTGCTCGCGGAAATTCTGGGTGAATCGGTCGGTACGATGTTCGCAGCGGCCATGGTGCCAGGGCTAACGCTGGCAGCGGTGTATATTATTGCCATACTGATGATCGCCAAGCTCTATCCCGACCTAATGCCGCCAATCCCCGCCGAGGAGCGAGCAGAAATGGGCCGGGGTCAGTTGATACGCAAAGTGATTACCGTGGTGGGCCCGCCAGTGGGGTTGGTGTTTGCGGTATTAGGCTCGATTATTGGCGGCATTGCCGCGCCAACTGAAGCGGCCTCCATGGGTGCGCTAGGAGCATTGCTAATTGTAGCCTGCTCGGGGCGGTTAACCTTTGCGCTACTCAAAGAGGTTGCCAAGGCCACGCTGGTGATCTCGGCCATGGTGTTCTTTATTTTGATCAGCGCCCAGGTATTTGGCCTGGCATTTCGTGGCTTGGGCGGCGAGCACTTGGTGGCCCGTATGTTCGATTGGGTGCCCGGTGGCGAGCTAGGCGCGATGCTATTCATGCTGCTGCTGATGTTTGTGCTGGGCTTCTTCCTGGAGTGGATTGAGATCAGCTATATTGCCCTACCACTGTTTTTGCCCTTCTTTGTTCAGATGGGCGTCGATATGGTGTGGCTGGGTATTTTAGTGGGACTCGTGCTACAAACTTCGTTTCTTACCCCACCCTTTGGCTGGTCGCTGTTTTTCCTCAAGGGTGTAGCGCCGAAAGAAGTCTCGACGCTGGATATTTATAAAGGCGCGCTACCGTTTATCGGTTTACAGTTCGTCGCCGTCGCGCTGGTATTTATCTTTCCCAGCATTGCCACCTGGTTGCCCGCAGCCATTGGCTGGTAACGAACTGCCTTAGTATTTATTTAACAACTATTTACTTAATAACTATTTGCTTAATAACAAGGATTCTAAGATGCTCCACACCCAACGTAGTTACGGCGGTAGCTGTGTCGCCCCTCACCACCTCGCCGCAAGCGCCGGGCGCGATGTGCTTAAACAGGGTGGGAATGCGGTGGAAGCCATGGTCGCTGCCGCTGCGGCCATTGCGGTGGTCTACCCGCATATGAACGCCCTGGGTGGCGATGGCTTCTGGCTCATTCATGAGCCGGGCAAAGCGCCGATTGCCATTGACGCCTGCGGCCCGGCAGCGGGGCTCGCCGATGGAGATTTCTATGCGGGTGAAACGCAGATTCCCGAGCGCGGCCCTAAAGCTGCTCTGACCATGGCCGGCACCATTGGCGGCTGGCATGAAGCGCTTAACGCGGCGTCGGCATGGGGTAAGCAACTGCCTCTCACCACGCTACTGGCCGACGCCATTCATCATGCCGAGACAGGTATTGCGGTCTCCCAGAGCCAGGAAGCGCTTACCGCTAAACACATTGAGCGTTTAACCCAAAGCCCAGGCTTTAGTGACGCCCTACTGCTTAACGGCCAGGTTCCCCGTGAAGGCGAACGACTTCGCCAGCCGCGCCTGGCCGCGACACTTAAGCGCTTGGCGGAAGCGGGGTTAGACGACTTCTACCGCGGCGAGCTGGCCGCTAGCATGGCGCGAGATTTAGAGGCGGTGGGCAGCCCACTGCGTTTGTCTGACTTTCACGCCTACCGAGCCCAGCGAGTCACACCGCTGGAAGTAACGCTTCAAGATGCCAAGCTGTATAACTTACCTGCCCCGACTCAGGGCATGGCGTCGCTAATGATATTGGGCATCTACGAACGTTTAAAAGCTGCTGAGCCAAATGATTTTGACCACCTGCACGGACTCATCGAAGCGACAAAGCGCGCTTTTATCCTGCGCGACCAAAACGTCACTGACCCCGGCCGCGTACCCACACCGCTGCAGGAGTTACTCAGCGAAGAGAATATTGGCCGGGAGGCGACTCAAATCGACCCACAACACGCTCTGCCCTGGCCACACGAGCCCGCTCCTGGCGACACCATTTGGATGGGCACCGTGGACAGCGAAGGGCGTGCGGTGAGCTTTATTCAGAGCATCTACTGGGAGTTTGGCAGCGGCGTAGTGCTGCCAGAAAGCGGCGTGCTGTGGCAAAACCGCGGCATCAGCTTTTCGCTTAACCCCGACGACCTGCGCGGCTTAGCTCCCGGCCGCAAACCTTTCCACACTCTTAACCCGGCGCTTGCTAAATTCAACGATGGCCGCACTATGGTTTACGGCACTATGGGCGGTGAAGGCCAGCCGCAAACCCAGGCAGCGGTATTTTCACGCTATGCGCTGCACGGCATGCCGCTGCAGCAGGCGATTACGGCTCCCCGCTGGCTGCTGGGGCGCACCTGGGGTGAAACCAGCACTAACTTGAAGCTCGAAGCGCGTTTTGACGATGCCCTAGTCACCGCTCTGGCAACGGCAGGCCACGATGTGGAAGTGCTGCCCGAGGCGTTCAGTGACACCATGGGCCATGCAGGCGGTATTGTGCATCACCCGGATGGGCTGATAGAGAGCGCCCACGATCCTCGCAGTAACGGCGGTGCGGCTAGCGTATAGCGCTTTACACTGGCACAGCGATGTATAATCGCCCATGCTGAAACTCATGATGACCAAGTGGTGTCACTAGGCTAGTGAGACCAACAACACTTGGCCTCAGCGATGTAAGCGCAATGCACAAGGGAGAGGAACAGAGCATGGCGAAAATAGAAAAATCCCCTGACGAGTGGCAACAGCAGCTAACCCCCGAGCAGTACCGCGTAGCACGCGAGAAAGGCACCGAGCGCCCGTTCACCGGTGATTATCAGGTGCGCGATGCGCAGGGTATTTACCACTGCGTTTGCTGCCACGCGCCGCTGTTTGAGAACGAGCATAAATTCGACGCTGGCTGCGGCTGGCCAAGCTTTGATCGGCCGCTGGGTAGCCGCTGTGTTGAGGAGCATACGGATACCACTCACGGCATGCAGCGCACGGAGGTAGTTTGTTCTCACTGCGATGCTCATCTGGGCCATGTTTTCCCCGACGGCCCACCGGAGACTACCGGGTTGCGCTACTGCATTAACTCAGTATCGTTGGAATTTCACCCTGACGAGTAATCTGCGCTAAATCCTCGCAAGGAAAACCGGCAAGGCGGGCGTCATCTGCTAGAATGGACGCCCGCTTTTTTTGTGCCGTTATTTTTGTACTTGCAGGAGAAACCCATGCTCGGCTGGTTCCCCGGACATATGAACAAGGCCCGCCGCCAGATTAAGGAGGTGCTGCCTGAAATTGATGTGGTCATTGAAGTACTCGATGCGCGTCTGCCCTACTCCAGCGCCAACCCGATGCTGGCCGAGCTAACCCGCCACAAGCCGGTGCTGAAAATTCTTTCCCGCGCCGACCTCGCCGACCCAGAGCGAACGGCCGAATGGGTGGCTTATTTCGATGCCCAAGAGAATATGCGCGCCTTGGCGGTGACCACCACCAACACCCGCGAGCTAAAGAAAATCCCCAAGCTGTGCCATGAGCTGGCTGGTGCCGTTCGTGCTGACCGGGATGTGCGCGTGATGGTGATGGGTATTCCCAACGTGGGAAAATCCACGCTGATTAACGGCCTTGCCGGGCGCAAAATCGCTAAAACGGGTAACGAACCAGCGGTCACCAAGCGCCAGCAAAAGGTGCGCATCGATGGACGCGTAGCGCTTACCGACACGCCTGGAGTGCTTTGGCCGAAAATTGAGGATCAGGCTAGCGCCTATCGTCTTGCGGCCACCGGCGCCATTCGTGACACTGCTATCGAGTACGCCGATGTAGCGATTGTCACCAGCGCGGAGCTGGCCAAACGCTACCCCGAAGCGCTCACCGAGCGTTATAAGCTCAAAGAGCTGCCGCCCTACGCCGCACCGGACATCCCCCACGACATTGATGCAGATGGTCCGAAAAAGCCCGACTTTCTCGCTATTGCTGGCTTCGACGGTAACGCCATCTTAAAAGATATCGCTGCCCGCCGAGGCGGGCTGCGCCCCGGCGGCGCCGTTGATCTGCACCGCGGCGCGGAAGTTCTGCTTCACGAACTGCGTGATGGCAAGCTGGGCAGGCTAACGCTTGAAACCCCGGCAGACATTCCTCCGCCGCCCGTGCAAAACGACGAAGACAATCAACTACTTTCCGACGCATAATGGCCTAACTGCTCCTTAGCCAAAGGCACGGCGTACGGGCACTTTTTAAGCACTTATGTTTTTTTGGACACTTTTGGGCCTCTAGCTACTATTTGGACAGACACCTCATGGATACCCCGCAGTCGCAAGAATCACAACCGTTAAAGAAATCTCATAAACTGCACAATGTCTGCTACGACATTCGCGGCCCGGTACTCGACCACGCCAAGCGCTTGGAAGAGGAAGGTCAGCGAATTCTCAAGCTAAACATTGGCAACCCTGCACCCTTTGGTTTTGAGGCGCCGGAAGAGATTCTCCAGGATGTGATGCGCAACCTGCCCACGGCCCAGGGCTACTGCGACTCCAAAGGCCTCTACTCTGCCCGTAAAGCGATTATGCAGGAGTGCCAGCGCAAGCAGATTCCCGGCGTGGGTATTGAAGATATCTTCATCGGCAACGGCGTTTCTGAGCTAATCGTGATGGCCATGCAGGCGCTGCTCAACGACGGCGATGAAGTACTCATTCCCGCGCCGGACTACCCGCTCTGGACCGCCGCCGCCCACCTTTCCGGTGGCCACGCGGTGCACTACCTGTGCGACGAACAGGCGGACTGGACGCCAGACATGGCGGATATTCGCGCCAAGATCACCAGCCACACACGTGCCATTGTGCTCATCAACCCCAACAACCCCACCGGCGCGGTGTATCCGCCTGCCGTGGTGAAAGAGGTGTTGGCGATCGCCAAGCAGCACAACCTGGTGGTGTTCTCTGACGAGATCTACGACAAGATTCTGTATGACGGCGTCGAGCACACCGCCACGGGCGCCCTGGCGGACGACGACCAACTGGTCATCACCATGAACGGTCTCTCCAAAAGCTATCGCTGTGCCGGGTTCCGCTCAGGCTGGATGATTATCTCCGGCACCCTGGCCAAGCTAAACGCTCAAGACTATATCCAGGGGCTGAATATGCTCGCCTCTATGCGGCTATGTGCCAACGTCCCCGCCCAGCACGCGATTCAAACCGCTCTGGGGGGCTATCAGTCGATCAATGATTTAATCCTGCCCGGCGGGCGACTGCTGGCCCAGCGCGATATTACCGTGGAGAAGTTAAACGCAATCCCCGGCGTTTCCTGCGTGAAACCTAAAGGCGCGCTGTACGCCTTTCCAAGGCTCGACCCCAAGGTCTTCAATATCAAAGACGACCAGCAGATGGTGCTGGATCTACTGCTTCAGGAAAAAATACTGCTGGTACAGGGCACAGCCTTTAACTGGCCAGAGCCGGATCATGTGCGCATCGTGACGCTGCCCTGGGCCGACCAGTTAGGCGATGCACTCGACCGCTTTGCCAACTTCTTGTCGCGCTATCGGCAGTAGCTTTTGTAGCCATGACTTGAAACTGCCATGAACAGCACGTATCTAAGCCATTAATCTAGTAATGCTTCGATGAACTTTAGGGGAGAACCTGCACCATGATGCGAATTCTGCTGTTTTTAGGCACCAATATAGCGGTCTTGCTGGTCGCCAGTATTACCCTGCGCCTGCTAGGCGTAGAGGGCTATCTGCGCGGCCAGGGCATCAACTTCACCAGCCTGCTGATTTTCTGCTTTATTTTCGGCATGGCGGGCTCCATCGTCTCGCTGTTTATCTCCAAGTGGATGGCCAAGCGCAGCACCGGCACGGTGATTATCGAAACACCCTCCAACTCCACTGAACGGTGGTTGCTGGACACGGTTGCTGAGCTCTCCCGTGAAGCAGGCATCAAAACCCCAGAAGTGGGTATATTTCCGGCCCAACAGTCCAATGCTTTTGCCACCGGCTGGAACAAAGACGATGCGCTGGTGGCCGTTTCAGCAGGCCTACTCAACCGCATGCGCCCGGAAGAAGTGCGCGCGGTTCTGGCTCACGAAATTGGACACGTCGCTAACGGCGATATGGTGACACTGGCGCTGATCCAGGGCGTGGTGAACACCTTTGTGATGTTCTTTGCCCGGGTAGTGGCACATCTAGTCGATAACTTCCTGCGCAGCCGCAGCGATGGCGAAGGCGGACTGGGCTTTATGGGCTACTTCGCGGTGGTGATGGTCGCTGAAATTGTGTTTGGTATTTTAGCCTCGGCTATCGTCGCCTGGTTCTCGCGCTACCGCGAATACCGCGCCGACGAAGCAGGTGCGCGCTTGGCGGGCACCAACGCCATGGTGAGTGCACTGGCACGCTTGAAAACCGAAACCGAAATGCCGGATCAAATGCCGGATACGCTGCGCGCCATGGCCATCACCAAAGGCCAAACACGCTCGCTGGTGGAAAAGCTATTTGCCAGCCACCCGCCGCTGGATGAGCGCATCCGGGCGCTGAAAGAAGCCGCTTATCGCCAGTAATTTTTTAGCAGTGCCATACGTTTAAGGCCCGCAGATGCGGGCCTTACTGTTTTCCACAGTACAATTTCTCTTTGCTCAGTGAAGTTGTTCAAAGACTTCCGGATGTTGCTCAGCTATACGTAAAAGGGCAACCGCCGGGCCCTGTGGCTCTCTTCGACCTTGCTCCCAGTCTTGAAGAGTACGTATGCTTACTCCCATAAGACCTGCAAATGCTGATTGTGTCAGTTTCAGTTTTTGCCGAATCATTTTTGGCGGTGAGGGCTCTGCTAACTGATTAGTTCGCAGAGCCACGTTGCCTTTCTTGAACTGCTTAATTTCATTAATACCGTCGAGAATCTCTGCCCCAAGATTTCTATCAATCATTTTTGATGGCCTCCGCGATCTGCTTGAGCATATGACCAGAAATACTGGCGCGCTCCGATTTGCTGTACAGCGTAAGCATCCATATTTCGTGGTCAGACTTCTTTCAGTAGTAGATAGCTCTAATATCACCGCTCTTTCCAGAACCTTCTGATGCCCAACGTACCTTACGCACACCACCCGACCCTTTTATGAGGTCGCCCGCATCCGGTTTCTGCAATAGATACGCTTGCAGCCCACGATATTCCTCATCCGTAAGGTAGCTCGGTAATAGCTTGGTGAAGGTAGAGGTTTCGATAAACAGCATCACTTAAATATACGGCTTTGCCGTACAAACATTAAGATTTAGCCAGAGAGTTGCTATGCCTAGTTCGCTAGTAAATTAAAAGCCCAGCGAGCAATTTATCAGTAGCAGCATTATTTAGTGCTTGTTCTCATCAAAGCGGCCATTGACACTAAATCCTGCACCACGCAATACGCCTTCCAGCGCTATCGCTTCCCCTGACAGTTTCACGTTGAGCGTGGCGAATTCTCGCCGCAGCGGGTAGTTGGCTCGGCAGTCATCAAAGCCTTTGCGCATACCGTGATGCTGCGTTTGGCGCTGAAGCGCATCGTGGTCGCGGCGTACGTCATACACCGCTCTCATGCAGAGCCGCAGGGCGTCTTCCGGGGGTAGTGCGTGCTGCAAATGCAGCGACGTCAGCGCGGGCGGTGGGCAAATATCGGCAAATGTGAGATAGCTTGGCTGACCGCAGTGGTGAGCCAGCGCCTGCTGAATCATCCAGGTACCACGTAGCTTGCCGTCCAAGCTGTGTCCGGCAATATGCGGCGTTGCCAAGGAGACAAGATCACGCAAGCCAGCATCGATGTCGGGCTCCTCCTCCCAAACATCCAGTATGGCACTGATATCGCCCTTGCCTGCTATGCGGCTGCGTAGCGCTAAACCATCCACGCAGTCGCCCCGTCCCGCATTGAGCAGCACACAACCGGGGGCAAGCTCCTCGATGCGCTGGGCATTGAGGAGCTGGTAAGTCGCGTGAGGACCTGCTTGGGTAAGCGGTGTATGCAGGCATAGCACATCACAGCGCTCGATCAGGGCGTCTAAGGAGTGAAAGCCTCCCCCTGCCCCCTCTTCTTCCCTGGGCGGATCACAGGCCAGCGTTGACACGCCCATGGCGGCTAGTCGCGCCTGCAGTCGGCTACCCACATTGCCCACCCCCACAATACCCACAGTGCGTTCGCTAAGTGCCCAGCCATCGCGTTCCGCCAGAGTCAGCAGGCTGCTCAACACATAATCAACCACCGCTTCGGCATTGCAGCCTGGCGCGCTGGCGAAGGCGATGTCGCGCTGGGCAAGCGCTGCCTGATCGATATGATCCGTGCCGATGGTGCAAGTACCCACAAAGCGCACGGCGCTATCGGCAAGCAGTTTATCGTTGACCTGGGTAATGGAGCGCACGATGAGTGCATCGGCATCCTGCAGGTGGGCGGCGTTTATCTCCCGCCCTGGCACGCGGGTGAGCGAACCGAAATGGCCGAAACAATGCTCGGCAGCGGGGATATTGGCGTCGATGACAAGTTTCATAGGCGTTTGGGTATCCGAGCTTTACAATACGCCCGCGACGGCTTGATGGGCAGGCGTGTTTAAAGGCTATCTTTTAAAGGCTAAGTAAGGAGAGTGTTGTGATCGTACGCTGGGAAACCAACCATGACTATGTGTTGGTTCATATTCACCAGGATATGTTTGGTGACTGGATTTTCAGTCGCGCCTGGGGCCAAATCGGCACTCAGTTTGGCGGCCTGAAACATCAGCTAGCCGATACGCTGGATCAAGCCCATATGTGGCTGGAGGACGAGGCCACGATCCAGTCCTCACGAGGCTTTCGCAAGGTACTGGAAGTGGCCGACCATACCCCCGAAGGCCAAGAAGCTATGCGCCAGCTATCGTTGCTGGATGCAATGTGAGCCGCTCGCGTTCAGACATGCACTGTTCATCCTGCGTTTATTAGCCATGTATTTGGTTAACCTAAAAAACGTCGGCCATCACGCTGATGGGCGCCTTTAGGCGGCGCGGTGTCTGGCAGTGCTGTAAACGCTGCCAGCGCTGCCTCATCCAGCCAGCCGCGCTCGCGCAACCAAGTGCTTAATCGCTCAAGCTCAAAGCCACGATCCAGCTCATTGCCTTCACTATCCACAATCACCGGTATTCTCACGCCATAGCGCTTAACCAGGGCGTCGTCGTCGCTAATCTCGATGTGGTGCAGCCACACCTCTTGATTCGCTAGTGCGGCCACCAGTGCTTCTAACTGGCTGCATAGGTGACAGCCCATGGTTGTGTAAAGCGATAGCTGAATCATGCTTAAACTCTCTCCTGAACTCTGGTTTCTCGTCACTCAGAGTGGAATTAACGCTGCCAGCCTGATGGTTGCCCCAGTGGGAGGGAGCTTTAGCTCGCGAATGTTTGGCTCTTGGCCTAATGAGACTATGGGGTGCCTGCGGCACCCTTCGCGCGCTGAAGCGCCCTCCCACAACAGTCTTGATCTTGATGAGACCAAGAGACGCACCCTTCGCCGAAGTGCCAGACCAACACTACAGCGGCTTCCCACAATGATTATCTGCCGAGTTTCAGCCCTTGTGGGAGGGAGCTTTAGCTCGCGAATGCTTAAGCCTCCTAGCCTGATGAGGCTAAGGGGTGCCTGCTGCCCCCTTCGCGCGCTGAAGCGCCCTCCCACAACAGTCTTGATCCTGATGAGACCAAGAGACGCACCCTTCACCGAAGTGCCAGACCAACACTACAGCGGCTTCCCACAATGATTATCTGCTGAGTTTCAGCCCTTGTGGGAGGGAGCTTTAGCTCGCGAATGCTTAAGCCTCCTAGCCTGATGAGGCTAAGGGGTGCCTGCTGCCCCCTTCGCGCGCTGAAGCGCCCTCCCACAACAGTCTTGATCCTGATGAGACCAAGAGAAGCACCCTTCGCCGAAGTGCCAGACCAACTCTACAGCGGCTCCCCACAATGATTATCTGCCGAGTTTCAGCCCTTGTGGGAGGGAGCTTTAGCTCGCGAATGCTTTAGCCTCCTGCCTGATGAGGCTAAGGGGTGCCTGCGGCACCCTTCGCGCGCTGAAGCGCCCTCCCACAACAGTCTTGATCCTGATGAGACCAAGAGACGCACCCTTCACCGAAGTGCCAGACCAACACTACAGCGGCTTCCCACAATGATTATCTGCTGAGTTTCAGCCCTTGTGGGAGGGAGCTTTAGCTCGCGAATGCTTAAGCCTCCTAGCCTGATGAGGCTAAGGGGTGCCTGCTGCCCCCTTCGCGCGCTGAAGCGCCCTCCCACAACAGTCTTGATCCTGGTGAGACCAAGAGACGCACCCTTCGCCGAAGTGCCAGACCAACACTACAGCGGCTTCCCACAATGATTATCTGCCGAGTTTCAGTCCTTGTGGGAGGGAGCTTTAGCTCGCGAATGTTTGGCTCTTGGCCTAATGAGACTATGGGGTGCCTGCGGCACCCTTCGCGCGCTGAAGCGCCCTCCCACAACAGTCTTGATCTTGATGAGACCAAGAGACGCACCCTTCGCCGAAGTGCCAGACCAACACTACAGCGGCTTCCCACAATGATTATCTGCCGAGTTTCAGCCCTTGTGGGAGGGAGCTTTAGCTCGCGAATGCTTTAGCCTCCTGCCTGATGAGGCTAAGGGGTGCCTGCGGCACCCTTCGCGCGCTGAAGCGCCCTCCCACAACAGTCTTGATCCTGATGAGACCAAGAGACGCACCCTTCGCCGAAGTGCCAGACCAACACTACAGCGGCTTCCCACAATGATTATCTGCCGAGTTTCAGCCCTTGTGGGAGGGAGCTTTAGCTCGCGAATGTTTGGCTCTTGGCCTAATGAGACTATAGGGTGCCTGCCGCATCAATCCATTATTTATGCCTGAGTAAAAACACATGGTGCAGGTTCGTACGCCGCTGGAAATCGGGGTCGAAACTGCGCCCGGTGATATCCTCTACCGCGTAGCGCTCGCTGAGTGATTCATCCAGTTTAAAGCGCCGCTGGTTATTAGAAAACACCAAGGTTCCACCGGGTGCCAAGCGCGCCATGGCGAGCTCCACAAGCCGTGGATGATCGCGCTGCACGTCGAGGGTGTCGCGCATTTTCTTCGAGTTAGAGAACGTCGGCGGATCCATAAAGATCAGGTCGAACTCGGCGTTGGCGGTTTCCAGCCAGCGGAAACAGTCGTCGCGAACCACGCGATGCAGCCGTGTATCAAGCTTATTCAGCGCAAAGTTGTCCTTGGCCCACTCCAGGTAGGTATTGGACATATCCACGCTCACGCTGTCGCAGGCGCCGCCTAAGGCGGCCTGCACCGTTGCCGTAGCGGTATAACAGAACAGGTTCAAAAAGCGTTTATCGCTGGCCATTTCGCCCAACATGCGTCGTACCGGGCGGTGGTCTAGAAACAGACCGGTATCCAGGTAGTCACGCAGGTTCACCCAAAGCCGAGCTGTGCCTTCCTGCACCTCAAAACGTTCACCGCTGGCAGCGCGCTTCTGGTACTGGGCGCTGCCAGTTTGGCGCTCGCGACGCTTGATATAGATCTTGCTGGCGTCAACGTTAAGCGCCTCGGGCATGACTTCCAAAGCATCGTACAAGCGTTTCTGCGCTTGAGCTGGATTGATCGAACTGGGCGCCGCGTACTCTTGCACGTGTACGCGGTCACCGTAACGATCCACCGCCAACGCGTACTCGGGCATATCGGCGTCATACACGCGATAGCTGGTTTCGCCGCTCTGCTTTAGCCACTTCTTCAAACGCTTCTGATTTTTAATCAGTCGATTGGCAAACATCTGCGCATTGTCTTGGTTTTTATGAGCCGTTTGCTCTTCGCTAACCTCTTCACTAGGCGGCGCCACTGCACCGCTCTCGCTCTTAACCGGCTTTGTATCGCTAACGGTCGGTAGGTGCTCGGCGTCACCAATCTCCATGAGCAGTAGCTTGGCATCCAAGGCACCGTTTTTAAGCGCGTACTGTTTGTGCGCACGCATCCCCAACCGGTGGCCGAGATCAGGGTTGCCGGTAAACACCGCCAGCGTCCAGCCAGGGAATAGCGCTTTGGCTTTCTCACCCAGCTGGGCGTATAGACGCACCAGCTCAGGCAGCTCCCCCAGGCGCTCGCCGTAAGGAGGATTGGTGATCAGCAGGCCACGTTCGGCGGTGAGCGTTTCGGGGCGGGTAAGCTGGGCAAGGCTCTGCCCATGCAGATCAATCAATGCCGGGATGCCCGCCCGCATGGCATTGGCTTTCGCCGCAGAGAGCGCCGCGGGGCTCTGGTCGAAGCCTAATAGCTGGGCCTTGCAGCGCTTGCGACCAATCGAAGCGCGCGCTTCGGCTTCACGCTTCTGTTCCCGCCATGCTTCGTCATCGTGCCCTGCCCAGCCGTGAAAGCCGAACCGTTCCCGGTTGAGGTTCGGTGCCTGGTCGGCGGCCATCATGGCAGCTTCGATCAGTAGCGTGCCGGCACCGCACAGCGGGTCAATCAACGGCTCTCCCGCTTTTAAGCGCTCGGGCCAACCCGCGCGCACCAACAGCGCGGCGGCCAAATTCTCTTTTAGCGGCGCATGGCCTACATCCCGGCGGTAGCCGCGGCGGTGCAGGCTCTCACCAGAGAGATCCAGCCCAATAGTTAAGTTCATACGGTGCAAGTGGGCATAGATGCGCAAATGCGGTGTTTTGGTATCCACATTGGGGCGTTCCTGCCCCGCCAACTGGAGTGCATCGACTACGCCGTCCTTAACGGTTTGCGCACCAAAGCGGGTATGGCGAATCTGTTCGCTGCGCCCGTGAAAATCGACCGCCAGCGTATTGCCAGTCGCCAAGTGTTTAGTCCAGGCAATGCGGGCAACCACATCGCGCACCTGATCGGCGGTGTCGATCATCGACTCGCGTACCAGAGTCAAAATGACCCGGTTGGCCAATCGCGACCATAGGCATACCCGGTAGGCGATGGCTTGGCTGGCGGTGAAATACACACCGGCCACCGTGGTTTTACCCGGCGTGGCGCCCAGTGCCACTAGTTCATCGTGGAGCAGGCCTTCAATGCCTTTGGGGCAGGTGGCAAGCAAATTTAGCGGAGCAGTTTGGTTCGACTCGATCATGATAATAGCGGCGCCGAAAGGCGCGGAATTCCTGTATATAACAAATGAGTTTACGTTTTATGACAAATTGATAGTCGACAGATGACCCCATCATGGTCTAACAATAAGAGAGTAGCTACTGAAAAACGCATGCGTTACCTGTCAGGGTCGAGATTTAAGACTCGGCCTATGATTTGAATGAGATCGCCACTCGACCCGTTCAGCTCGTGAGTGCTAGACATTGGAGTTGAGGCGGCGACTCGCTCTTGAAGCAAGCTCTCGGAATAATGGATATTTTCGGACATGTTTTGTGAATAGATTCGACAATATCCTATTTCTTATCAAAGGCTTTCGTGAAAAGAGGTTAGCCAATGAAACGGCAAAAACGTGATCGCTTCCAGCGGGCTTATGTCCACGGCTACAAAGCGGGTGTATCGGGTCGTTCTCGTGATGACTGTCCCAGTCAAGATATCAATTTACGCGAATACTGGATGAGCGGTTGGCGTGAAGGTCGCGGCGACCAGTGGGATGGGATGACCGGCATCTCCGGTATCCATAAAAACCCCATGGTCATGACTTAACGTTTTATTTTTTCTTTACGTCTGAACGAAGGTTTCAAGTGAGCCCACTTTAATCGGTGGGCTTTTTATCGGCTGGCGTTCCAGCGGCTGGCGTTCCAGCGGCTGGCGTTCCAGCAGCTAAATCCTTTAACGCTCTGGCGCACTCCCCCACCAGCTTCGGGCCTTGGTAGATCAAGCCTGAATAGAGCTGGACTAAATCCGCTCCAGCGGCGATCTTGGCTTGAGCTGCAGCGGCACTATCGATACCGCCTACGCCAATAATCGGAAGCTGGGGGAGCTGCTCACGCAGCTGGCGAATCACACGATTGGATGCCTCAAAGACCGGTTTCCCAGAGAGTCCGCCGGCCTCATCCGCTTGGGGATCGCCCTGCACGGCCTCACGGGAAACCGTGGTATTGGTGGCAATCACGCCATCAAGGCCATTGCGCTCGATACTTGCCGCCATTAAGGCTACTTCTTCAGCGCTCATATCCGGGGCGATCTTAATCAGCAATGGTACGTTGCGACCCGTTTGGTCATTGAGCTGTGTGGCTCGTGCTCGAATCGGCCCTAATAGCGCGTCCAGCTGCTCGCCGAACTGAAGGGTGCGCAGCCCAGGCGTATTCGGCGAGGAGACGTTAACCGCAATGTAGTCCGCGTAAGGGTGTACGGCGTCTAAACATACCAGGTAGTCATCCAACGCATGCTCTACTGAAGTAGTCAGGTTTTTACCGATATTGATGCCCACAATGCCGCCGTAGTGGCGCTGTTTGACCTGCTGAATCAGGTGCTCAACCCCCTTATTGTTAAAGCCAAAGCGGTTGATGATCGCTTCATGCTGCGCTAAGCGAAACAGCCGGGGCTTGGGGTTGCCTGGCTGTGGCTTAGGCGTGACGGTGCCCACTTCCACAAAGCCAAACCCCAGCGCGCCAAGCGCATCCAGGTGGTCAGCATTCTTGTCCAGCCCAGCTGCGAGACCCACCCGATTGGAAAACCGCAGCCCCATCAGCTCGATAGGGTCATTTACCGAGTGTCCAAATAGCGGTGTTACGCCGCCCACGCGATGCAGCGCATCCAATGCACCTAGCGCCATGCCGTGGGATTTTTCTGGATCAACGCGGAAGAACAGCGAGCGAGCGAGGTGGTACATGGTTAGCATCTCTTGAATCAGGACAGAACGGGCGCGTGGTTGAAAACAGTCACTCATTACTCAATGTGGAATTAACTCTGCCAGCCTGATAAGTACTCCAGTGGGAGGTAGCTTTAGCTCGCGACCATTTGAGCTTCCAGCCTGATATCCCTATTCGCCGAAGTGTCGGTCCATCGCTGAAGCCTCCTCCAACAATAAGCTCCTAGCCTAATCAGGCTAAGGGGTACCTGCGGTATCCTTCGCGCGCTGAAGCGCCCTCCCACAATGAGCTTCCAGCCTGATATCCCTATTCGCCAAAGTGTCGAACCATCGCTTAAATAGTCAATATATAGCCCTCAAAAGAGGACAAATAACCGAAAACGGGCACTAGTATAACGCAATAAAGCGCGCCCCGGTGGAGAACCGGAACACGCTTTACAGTGGACTATGAAAAAGCTAGTCGAACCTACGCCTCGCTGTCGCTCTCGGCAAGGTCTACCAGCTCGCGTACCGCCACGGCGAAGAGGGCAAAGCCACCCTCACTACCGCCGCGCACCTCTTCAATAAGGCGGCACCAGCGGCGATGCAGGTCGGCGTGTTGATCCAGCCACTGCTCTACCCGCTCTTGGGTATCGCGGCTGCCAGCGTCGAGTTTCAACACGCTGGTGGTCAACGCAAGCTGTTGACGCTCAATGTCGTCACGGAAGGTTTCCCGGGCTTGAGCCTGCCAGGCGTCACGCACTTCCAGCTGGGTTACCTGCTGAATCATCCACGGCAGCTCCAGGCGGCTGCCAATTTCGTACAGCACTTCCGCCACCCGCTGGGGTTTTTCATTGGTCAGGCGCGCCGCTTGAATAATACCCAGACCGGCGTAAAGGCTTGAAGTGGCTGACACGGTAGATGCCAAGGCTTCCGGCACACCCGCTTCCAGCAGCTCGTCACGGCGGCTATTCCAGGCGCTAAGCTCTTCACCGCTCAGCAGCTCACCAATACCTTCCTGAAGTTGCGCCAGGCGGGGAGCGAAGTACTCGATGGTATCCTGGGTCGAGAGTCCCAAGTGCTGCCGCACAAACCAGCGTGTGGCGCGGCGGATCAAGCGCATCAGGTCGAGCATCATCGAGTACTGAATACGGTTGGGCACCTGATTATCGAGAGCTTCAATTTGCGCCCATAGACTGGGTAAGTTAAAGCTGTCACGGGCCACGATGTAGGCTCGGGCAATGTCGGCACGTCCCGCTCCGGTAGAGTCCATCAGGCGTCGTACAAAGACGATACCCATGTGATCAACCAGATCATTCGCTACCTGAGTGGCGACGATTTCGCGCTTAAGACGGTGCTCGTACATCTCGTCTTTAAAGCGCTCCACCAGCACCGATGGGAACAGCCGTTCCAGATGACGATGAATATAGTGATCGTCCGGCACATCCGAGGTGATCAAGTCGCCTTTCAAGGTGCTCTTGGCGTAGGAAATCAGCACCGAAAGCTCCGGCAGGCGCATGCCTTGACCGTTGCTGGCGCGATCTTTCAGCACATCGTCGGTGGGCAGGAACTCCAGCTCGCGGTCAATCTGCCCGGATGCTTCTAGTTCGCTGATAAATCGGCGATAAGGGCCCATCGAATAATCGGAAAGGATAGCCGACAGATCCAGTGCCTGGCTTTGGCGGTAGTTATCCAGAATAACCAGATCGCCCACCTCATCGGTCATTTCCGCCAACAGCTGATTGCGCTGCTTATCGGTCATGTCACCGCGCTTGACCACTTCATCGATCAGGATCTTGATATTGACCTCGTGGTCTGAGCAGTTCACCCCGCCCGCGTTGTCAATAAAGTCGGTGTAGACGCGCACGCCTTTGGCTGCGGCTTCCATACGTCCGCGCTGGGTCAAGCCAAGGTTGCCGCCCTCGCCGACCACCCGGCAGTTCAAGTCGTTGCCATTGATGCGCAGGGTGTCGTTGGCTTTGTCGCCCACATCGGCGTCGGTTTCGTCAGAGCCCTTCACGTAGGTACCGATACCGCCGTTCCAAATCAAGTCCACCTTGGATTTGAGCATGGCGCGGATCAGTTCATTTGGCGACAGGCGCTCCTCCTTAATACCGAAGACCTGCTGCATCTCCGGCGTGATGGCAATCGACTTGGCGCTACGGCTAAAGATGCCGCCACCGGAGGAGATCAGTTCCTGGCTGTAGTCTTCCCAGCTTGAGCGTGGCAGAGCGAACAGTCGCTTACGCTCGGCAAAGGAGGCCTCTGCATCCGGGTTGGGGTCGACAAAGATATGCAGGTGATTGAAGGCACCCACCAGTTGGATCTTGTCGGAAAGCAGCATGCCGTTGCCGAAGACATCTCCGGCCATATCACCAATTCCCACCACGCTAAACAGGTCGCGCTGGGTATCCACATCGAGATTTTTAAAGTGACGTTTAACCGACTCCCAGGCACCCCGTGCGGTGATACCCATTTTTTTATGGTCGTAGCCGTTAGCACCGCCAGAGGCAAAGGCATCGCCCAGCCAATGCCCATACTCAATGGAAATCTCGTTGGCGATATCTGAGAAAGTCGCGGTGCCTTTGTCGGCGGCTACGACGAGGTAAGCGTCGTCCTCATCATGGCGGACAACATTTTCCGGCGGCACAACATCGCCGCCCACCAGGTTATCGGTGACATCCAGCAGCGCACGGATAAAGATCTGGTAGCAGGTAATGCCCTCTTTCTGGACGACGTCGCGGCTAGCATTTTCCGGCATGCGTTTACACACAAAACCGCCTTTAGCGCCCACTGGCACGATAACGGCGTTCTTCACCTGCTGCGCTTTCACCAGCCCCAGCACTTCGGTGCGGTAATCTTCAAACCGATCCGACCAGCGCAGACCACCACGGGCCACTTTGCCGCCACGCAGGTGGACACCTTCCACCCGCGGAGAGCAGACAAAAATCTCAAACATGGGCCGCGGCTTGGGCATGCCGGTGACCTTGGAGGGCTCCAGCTTATAGGCGATGTAATCCTTAAAGCGCCCCCCCTCTGCCAGCTGGTAGTAGTTGGTACGTAGGGTGGCGAGGATCAGCTCCATAAAGCGGCGTAGCAGCTGGTCATCGTTAAGGCTGGCAACGCCTTCCAAGCGCTCATTTAAGCTCGTGATGCACTCTTCGGTGGCGTGGTTCTGCTGCTCAGGATCAAAGCGCAGGCGGAATAGCTCAACCAGCTCGCGGGTAATGGCAGGATAGTTGGCCAGCGTAGCAGCAATGTAATCCTGGGACATGCCGAAGCGGATCTGTTTGAGATAGCGGGCATAGCCGCGCAGCATGGCCACTTCACGCCAGTCCAGCCCCGCGCCGATAATCAGTCGGTTAAACGCATCGTTATCGGCTTCGCCACTCCAGATACGCTTGAAGGCTTCCGTGAATACATCGCGCATATCGCCCAGGCTGACATCCGCGCCGCTGTGCTCAAGCTCGAAATCGTGAATCCAGTAGCGCTGTTCAGGGGCATTAATATCGTAGGGGCGCTCGCCAATCACTCGCAGGCCGAGATTTTCCATCATTGGCAGCACGTCAGAGAGCGGAATCTGGGATTCGCGATGGAACAGCTTCAGGTTGACGCCACCGCCCTGCTCTTCTAGTGGCCGATAGAGCGATAGCGAGAGGTCGTTCTCGCTATCCAGTGTCAGCAGGTGCTGAACATCAAACACCGCGGTGCGCGCGGAGAAATCTTCACGGTAGCTGGCCGAGAACGCCTCACGGAACTGATCCATCAGGTTGTTAGCGCGCTCTTCACCGAAGCCTTCGATCATGGCGTTCTGCAGCTCATCGCGCCAGCTGCGCGCCAACCGTGCCACTTTGCTTTCCAAACGCTTGAGATCGTAGTCGCTGGGCGCGTCACCATTAAAGCGCAGAATCAACTGAATACGCGCTAGCACCGACTCGGATAAATAGGTATTGAAGTCGCCAAAGTGGGCGTCTAACTCGTCGCACAGCGCGTTTTGAATCCGCTGACGCAGATCCGTGGAGAACACGTCCCGGGGAACAAATACCAGGCAGGAGTAGAACTTGCCGCTGATATCGGCGCGGATAAACAGCCGCACCTGGCGGCGCTCGCGGATATTGAGAATGCCCAGCGCAGTGCTGGCCAGTGACTCAGTATCGATCTGGAACAGATCATCCCGGGGGTAGACTTCCAGCACCTGTAACAGCTGCTTGCCGTTGTGGCCCTGGGGATTAAACCCAGCGATATCCATGACGGCTTTGAGCTTGCGGCGCAGCAACGGAATATTGCGCGGCGACTCGTTATATACCGTGGCGGTAAACAAACCAAAGAAGCGCCGCTCGCCAATCACATTGCCGTCATCGTCGTAGCGGTCAACGGTGATGTAATCAGGGTAGGTAGGACGGTGCACCCGAGAGTGGTGGGCGCTTTTGGCAAACGACAGTAGCTGGGGCACCAGCACATAATCATTGTGCTCATCCACCCCCTCTTCGGTACGAATCCGCTCGCAGTAGCGCGGCTGATCCAGGCGGAACACGCCCAGCACGCTATCCGCATCGCGCTTTAACTCGCTGCCTTCCAGCAGGTACTCGTCGTAGCCCAGGAACGTAAAGTTATCTTTGAGCATCCACTCTAAAAAGGCAATCGCCTCTTCGTGGTCGTCGGGGTCGATCTGGGGTGGACAGTTTTTCTCAAGCTCTTGAATCGACGCGGTAATTTGCGAGCACATGGCGTCGAAATCGCTCACGGCGGTGCGTACATCGCGAAGCACGTCATTTAGATTGCTTTCGATTTTCTCAAGCAAAGCCACGTCGGTGTGCCGATCTACCTCAATGACAATGAGCGACTCGCGCGCTTCAGGTGCGTTTTCGGCTCTGGGCGAGGCCAGCGCTTGCAATTGATGACGCTCATCACGGGCGACTGCAAGCACGGCGTTTTGAATGGCGTGAACCGTCAAACCGCGGCGATTGAGCTCGATACGCACCGAATCGACCAAAAACGGCATATCTTCGTGGAGAACGGCGACAAAGGTATGCGTCGACTGCCAGCCGTGCTCTTCAAAATCCGGGTTAAATACCCGTACTTTGGGAGTTTGCGGATCATGGTGCTGCAAAAACTGCCAGATCGACAGCGTTGCGCCATACAGATCGTCCAGGCGACGATCCACTAGGTCTTCCACCGGCACGGTGGCATAAAAGTGCCGAGCAAAAGCGTCCACAGTAGCAGCGCGAGCGGGGTCTAGCCGCGCATTTAACCGCTCCTGGAGCTGCTTCAAAAGATCTTGCCGACTCTCTTCAATCGCAACGTAGTGCATCCATCACCTCGACTGCCTGGGCCATTAAACGGCCAAAAAACGAAGGACAATAGGCCTTTAGGCCAACATAACCGCTAGCTTACGCTACCTATCGTCACGGCCCTAATCACCTGACGTGTTGTTCATGGCACATACCGTTTACGCATTAGGTCGAATACTCACTCAACCACCCGCCGCTTCAACAGCACCCCACACTCACAGTGGTCGGTAAACGGAAACTGGTCAAATAGCGCAAAGCGCTCTATCTCATGGGTGTTGGTCAGTATGGTCAAATTTTCAGCTAACGTGGCTGGGTTGCATGAAATATAGACGATCTGAGCGTACTCGCTGATTTGTTCACAGCTCTGCTCGTCTAAACCAGCACGGGGCGGGTCGACCAGCACAGTGGAAAAATCGTACTCTTCCAGCGCCATTTCCGCCACGCGTCGCCCGGCTTTATCGCCCTTCAGTGCCAGCGAAAACTCCTCCGCTGACATACGACCAATCTGCGCGTTCGTTACCCCATTGGCTTCCAGGTTCACGTTGGCGCTGGCCACCGACGTGCGGGAAATTTCTGTGGCCAGTACGCGGCGAAAGTTGTCCGCCAGGGCAATGGTAAAATTGCCATTGCCGCAATAGAGCTCGACCAGGTCTCTCTTTGCATTACTCTCCTGCTGGCCAGCGGTAACTTCCCGCGCCCAACTGAGCATTTTTTGACAGATATGTGCATTAGGCTGGGTAAAGCTATTTTCGACCTGCTGATAGTGCAGCGTGCGGCCATCCACCTCTAGCCGCTCCCATACGTGGTCACGAGTCAGTACGATGCGCTGCTTGCGGGAGCGGCCAATAATCATAATGCCCAGCTCAGCCTCAAGAGCACGGGCTTCGCGCTCCCAATCCTCGCCTAACGGTCGATGGTAAATCAGCGTTACCAGCGCCTCACCTGACAGCGTGGTTAGAAACTCTACCTGGAACAGCCGCCGACGTAGCTCATCACAGCGCAGGCAGGCCTCGCGTAGCTGCGGCATCAGTTGATTGATTCGCTCACTGGCGACTGCGTACTGATCTAACCGAATCACCCGCTTGTTCTTCGGGTTCTCTGGGTCTACCTCGAACATGGCGTAGAAGAGGTCGTCCTCTTCGTGCCATATGCGAAACTCGCAGCGCTGACGGTAATAGCCGGGCGGCGATTCAAATACCTCTAGCGCTGGAGGCTGAAAAGCGGCAAAGGTACTTTCCAGGTAGTCGCGTTTGGCGGCTAACTGCTCAGCATAGCGTTCAGGTTCTACAACGGGGATAGCCAAGGCTGCTCCTTTGAATAATTCGATCAGCAATAAGAGTAGTAAATAGTGTTCAACAGCCCACGCTAAGCAATTGGGGTGCCCTAAACCCATAGCGGGCCAAACCAGCGGTCAGGTTGGCAGCAGGGGCAGTAGTAAAGCAGCGGCCATCCTGATGATCGCTGTATAGCTCAGCGACAACTTGCCCAACCCGCCGGGCAATGGCATCGCCGGAGTCGACCCAGTGTAGCGGCACGGGGGTAAGCTGCTTCAGCCAAGGCTTTAACAGCGGAAAATGCGTACAGCCCAGTACCACTGTATCTAGCTCTGGGGTATCCAGGGCCTGATGGTCAGACGATAAACAATGCGCAGACGACGGAGGTGCAATGGCGTGCCATAACGGCGCCAGGGCCATCTGCATGCGATCAATATTAGGGGTGACACCTGCCAGGTACGCTTCCGCCTCGACCACCAAGGCATCGGCGGCAACGCGAGTAATGACACAGTCGCTGGCAAAGCTATCAATTAAACGCTGGGTGTAGGGCCGCCCTACCGTGGCCTTGGTGGCTAACAGCCCAATATGACGTGTTTGGCTGATCGCTGCGGCAGGTTTGATAGCGGGCACGGTACCCACGACAGGGATCGCTAACTGCGCGCGTAAATTTTCCAGTGCCAGGGTACTCGCGGTATTGCAGGCAACGACCAGAACACTCGGCTGACACGCTTCCACAGCGGAACGGCACACCGCCACAATTCGTTCGGTCAGAGCTGCATCTTCGCGCAGGCCATAGGGCAACCAAGCATTGTCGCAGGCATAGCACAGGGCAGCATCAGGGTAGTGTTGGCGCAGCGACTGCGCCACTGAGAGGCCGCCGACACCGGAATCAAAAATTAACACGGGGCCTTTCATGACTCTGCCTATCATGGCTCTGCCTGAAAAAAACGGAGCCGCTATTTTAGCATGCTCCGTCCATGATTTTAGCAATTGCTACTACCCTGTCAGAGCCAATCGCACATTATCAATAATTCCCATTCAATAGCCTATGAGGTTCGGCTCTAGAGTGCTGAAAGCACACCTTAGCCTCATCAGGCTATTAGCCAACACATTCGCGAGCTAAAGCTCCCTCCCACAATGGCTGGAAGCACCACTTCATCTCACTAGGCTCAAGGCTATGGTGGTAGGTCGCTTCAGCGGGCGAATTACCCTGTTGAGACGCTTTTCGACTATACCGCCGGGACATCTGCCCCACGCAGTTCGGAGTAGAGCTCGGGATAAGCGTCCTGTAGGCGCTCCAGCTCTTTCTCTGCGCCTTCGGGGAGCGCCTGACGCAGCTCTTCCATATCTTCCTCGCTAAAATGCTCGTCAATCAGCGGGAACAACCCCTCGCGTTCGTGACGCAAATAGGCACGATGCGCTTCCAAATAATCTTTTAAGTCATCGGCAAAACGATCCATCGGAATGATGTTATCCATTAACACCATGTCGATGTCGTTGGAGAGGCGCTGTAAGCGCGGCTTTAGCTCACGATAGTCATTCGCCATCTGCTCGGTAAGGGCAATATGCTCTGGGGCCTGGGTTTGCAATCGCTCCACGCAGACGCGTTCAAGAGGGGCTGCAAAACCATCCATATAGGACAAAATATAGTCGACGACCTCGCGCATAAGCTGAAAGTTGGGCCGCTCACCTTGGGCCAGGGTTTTCTGCTTAAGCTGCAGGACATGGAGTAATCTCGCCATGTTGGCATGATCTAGACGCAGTTGGTTTAACATCGAACTGTCTCCTTTTATTGTGTCATGCCTACCGTCGTGCCTTCGTGATTGACGGCATGCGATAATAAGCGCGAGGTAACAAACATGCTGTGACGCTAAAACATATCGTAACCTAAGCGTGTCGTAACTATCGGGGGTTATCAACAGGGGTTATCAACAACGGTTATCATAAACAATGCCCCTCTAGCGTTATCCTAGCAAGTGTATCTTTCTGATAGGTTACGCCAAAGGTAGTTCGCTAAGGCACAGTTTACCACCTAAACTTGTTGGCAATTTGTTGCTCAACGTACTGATTTACAACGGAAGCTTACATGGATCTTTTTGATAGTGCCGAGGCAACACCATCTGACGATGCCCCGTTAGCCTTTCGTATGCGCCCACGCCAATTAGACGATTATGTGGGCCAACAGGCGCTGGTGGGGCCAGATAAACCCCTTCGCCGCATGGCAGAATCAGGCGTTGTGCGCTCAATGATTCTATGGGGGCCACCAGGCGTTGGTAAAACCACGTTGGCAGAGCTATTAGCGCGAGCTTCCCAGGCTCATCTAGAGCATCTCAGCGCTGTGATGGCCGGGGTGAAAGAGATTCGCGCCGTGGTAGAGCGCGCCCAGCAGATGTCATCCACGGTTATCCTTTTTTTAGACGAGATTCATCGCCTCAACAAGAGCCAGCAGGATGCTTTATTGCCCCACGTCGAGTCGGGCCTGTTAACACTGATTGGTGCCACCACCGAAAACCCCTCATTTGAAGTCAATTCGGCGCTCCTCTCCCGCGCGCGGGTTTACGTGCTGAAATCGCTCACCCAGGAGGAACTGATCACGGTGATGCGCCAGGCCCTCAACAACGTAGAGCGCGGGCTGGGTAAGCGTGACATTCAGGTGGATGACGAAGTATTAACCGCCCTGGCCCACGCCAGCGCTGGCGATGCCCGACGGGCGCTGGGGCTATTGGAAACCGCCTGCGATTTCGCTACCCAGGAAGCGAACCGCGAAGTGCTGCATAAAGAGGTGCTCGCCGATGTGATAGGCCACCAGGCTAGCTCTTTCGATAAGCAGGGTGATGCTTATTACGACCTGCTTTCGGCTATTCACAAATCGATACGCTCTTCACGCCCCAACGCCGCTTTACTATATATGGCGCGCTTTATGCAGGGCGGCGGTGACCCGCTGGACGTGGTGCGCAGGTTGACCGCCATTGCATCAGAGGATGTCGGCAATGCTGACCCCCGCGCCCTACCGCTGGTCATTGCCGCCTGGGATGCCTATCTGCGCTTGGGTGATTACGAAGGCCAGCGTGCGATTGCCCACGCGGCGATTCATTTGACGGTGGCACCCAAAAGCAACCGTATAGACCGAGCTTGGAATGAAGCCAAGCAGTTCGTGCGCCAACAACCCCAGGTTGAAGTGCCAACATACCTGCGCAATGCGCCCACTAAACTGATGGAGCAGTTGGGTCATGGCGAAGGGTATCGCTATGCGCATAACGAGCCAGACGGTTACCCGGCGGGAAGCGCCCACGACTGCTGGCCTGAAGAATTGCCTAAAGCCACCTTCTTCAAGCCGAGTTCGTTTGGTCAGGAGAAGCGCTTTGGGGAAATTATGGCGTGGCGGGAAAATCTTGATCAGGAAGCAGATCAGGCGCCCTGAGGCGCCTGATGTTTAAAGCAGTGGCAGTCTACTAAACTAGGGGCACTCCACGCTCCACCCCCTCACTCTTCACGATTAACCCCTACAGCTCTTCGCGAATTACATCGGTACCTTCAGGGATTTCAAAATCAAACATGTCCCGAGCAATCTCGCCATTGAGAGTAATATTGCTAAAGGTAATCGAGGTGCGCTGGCCGGTACTATCCATCATCCATAGCTCGGTTAATGTGTCGGCATCGAACACCATACTCAACTCTTCAAACAGCGTATCCGCAGAAATAGGCACCAGGGTAAAGACATCTTCTCCCCCATCCTGCTCGTAGAAAACCTCGTAGCTATCGGTTAAATCGTCCGCGCTACCTGACAGCAATAACGCAGGGGTATGGGTGACCCGATCATCCATCTCTTGAACGGTGACTTGCTCAAGGTCGGGATCGTACATATACACATCGTCGCCGTCGGAGACCACGGTTTGAGAGTACGGGGCTTCAACTTCCCAACGCAGCATACCGGGGCGGGACAACCACATCTCGCCGCGCGCGCTTTGGAGACGCTCGCCGCTGCCATCAAGAATCTGCTGCTCAAAAGCCGCTTGATAGCGCTCAAGTGGATCCAGTCGCTCGGTCAAACGTTCGGCTGCATCATCCGCCCAAGCGGGAGCACCAAAGGTTAACCCCAAGGCGCTGGCCGCAAATGCCAGTTGTGGCGCCCCCAGTGATGACGGACGTTTTGTTTGCGTATCGCGCATATGATCTCCCTAGGCAAACGTTGCCAGATATTAATACTTGAGGCCGGCTTAACCGTCCATGTGACCTTCAGACGTAAAAAACGCCGCAGGGTTTCACCTGCGGCGCTACTTTCACGCTTATTGCATAATTGCGCGCGGTTAGTGGCCCACCGGCGGCGGAGCTAGCACTTCCCGCGCGCCGTTGGTGCCCATTGATGTCACCACTCCAGCACCCTCCATGGCTTCAACCAAGCGAGCGGCCCGATTATAGCCAATTTTAAAGCGACGCTGCACGGCGGAAATCGAGGCTTTGCGTGTTTCAGTAACAAACTGAACGGCTTCATCGTAGAGCGCATCCTGCTCCGCATCGTCGCCATCCACTCCTTCAGCCTCAAGACCCGTTAAGGCATCGGCAGAGACGCCGCCGGACAGGATCTCTTCGATGTATTCAGGCGCGCCACGACGCTTCCAGTCATCGACCACCCGGTGTACTTCGTCATCATCCACAAAGGCACCGTGGATGCGGTTAGGTGGCCCAGAACCTGCGGGCAGATAGAGCATGTCACCATGCCCCAACAGGCTTTCAGCGCCGCCCTGGTCAAGAATAGTGCGCGAATCAATTCTGGAGGAGACCTGAAACGCCATCCTTGACGGGATGTTGGCTTTAATCAAGCCAGTCACTACGTCCACCGAGGGGCGCTGGGTAGCCAGAATCAAATGGATACCCGCAGCACGTGCCTTTTGCGCTAGACGGGCAATCAGCTCTTCGACCTTTTTGCCGACGATCATAAACATATCGGCAAACTCGTCGATCACCACGACGATGTAGGGCAGTTTTTCCAACACTGGGTGCGGCTGATGCACTTCCCAGGGCTGCGGTTCCCAAAGCGGGTCTGCCACTTGGGCACCGGCGCGCTCCGCTTCATCCAAACGGCCATTGAAGCCCGCAATATTACGCACCCCCATGGCTGCCATTAGCTTGTAGCGGCGTTCCATCTCGGCCACACACCAGCGCAGGCTGTTGGCCGCCTCTTTCATATCGGTAACTACGGGTGCCAGCAGATGGGGAATGCCGTCATACACCGAAAGCTCCAACATTTTCGGGTCGACCATGATCAGCTTTAGCTCGCTGGGCTTGGCTTTCAGCAGCATCGAGATCAGCATGGCGTTCACACCCACCGATTTACCGGAGCCTGTGGTACCGGCCACTAACAGGTGGGGCATCTTGCCCAGATTGGCGACCACAGGGCTGCCGCCAATATCCTGACCTAGCGCCATGGTTAGCGGAGAGGTCTCCTGCTGATAACGATCAGAGTCGATGACTTCGCGAAGGCGAATCATGGCGCGATTGGGGTTAGGTATTTCAATCCCCACCGTGGGGCGACCTGGAATCACCTCCACTACCCGCACGCTCTTCACCATCAGTGAGCGCGCCAGGTCTTTGGCAAGGTTGCTGATTTTAGACACTTTGACGCCCGCAGCGGGCTTGATCTCAAAGCGGGTGATCACCGGCCCAGGCCAGGTATCCACCACTTCCGCTTTGACGCCGTATTCGCGCAGCCGCACTTCAAGCAGCTCGGCCATATCCGCCAACTGCTCGTCACTATAATTGGGCTGATGCGGCTCTGCGGGTGTCAGCAGCTGCAGGCTAGGCACGTCGCCTTCAGGCTCGTCCATAGTTTCAAAAGCAGGCCGCTGGCTCTGCAAGTGCTCCACGGTCCACAGGGCGGGGCCTTCATCAGCTTCGGGCGTGGTGCTGTTATCGGGTTCGAAGGTGGGTTCCTGGCGCGTTGCTGGGGCTGGCGTGGGCGGAGGAGTAGCCATTGCGTGCGCGTCGCCATCGCGGCCTTGGGCATACAGCTCATCGTCCATCTCTTCATCGTCCCAAACAGGCTCAGGCACTACCTCCGCTACACGCTCAGGTTTACGTTCGGGCTCAGGCGCGGAAACACGCTCAGGGCGCCATGCAGTATCAGTTTCGCCGATATGTGGCTCGTCAATACGCGGTTCGGCCTCGTAACTGCTGGGATCAGCGGTGAGTGACGGCTCACTGCGGCGTTCAACGGGCGTTGGCGGAACATGCTCCTTCTCATCAGACGTTTCGTCGCTGACAAAGAAGTTATTCGAGGCAGGCGCCGCGGGCTCATCTTGACGCGAGGCGCGCAGCGGGAAGGACGTTTCGGCTTCCTTGGGCTCACCCTCTGGCTGAGGCGTTGCTGTCGGTGCTTCAGGCTGCACAAAGGCATTTTCCCGCGGCGCCGGTGGGGCCGTCGCTTTCTCCTCTTCTGCCGTTTTAGCCGCTGGCGTCACTGACGGCGCCGTTGCAGGCGCTGAAACCGTCGGCTCCGCGGCGGGAGTCGAAGAGATAGGCGCGGGTGTTTTAGCAGGTACATGCTTATTACTTGAAAACGCCGCGGCTTCCCAGGGAATCGAAGTGTCCGTGGTCTCACTGCTCTTTGCAGGAGTCGCTTCTGACCCACTGCTTTCTGAATAGCTGCTCGCCTCACTGCTGGAAAGTGGCACAGAGAAGCCTGGCTCACGGCGTTCGCGGCCACTAGGGCTTTTACCGACTGGCTCTGCCGCGGGCTTTATCTCGGCGGGTGCAGCTTCTGACTTAGCCTCAGGTACTACGTGAGGCCTAGTTTCTTGAGAATTAGCTTCTTGAGACTGAACTTCAGGCGCTGCTTGTTGTTTGGGCGCAGGCTTGGCAGCTTTAGCAGCTGCTCTCTGAGCATCGCGCATGCGGCGCGATTGACGACGTGCCGATAACCAGCCACCCAGACGACATACCCGCTTGCCGAGCTCATCCGCTACCTGCAGCCAGGACATACCGCTAAACAGCGGAAAGCCGCTTAAGATCAACGCTGCGGCAATTAAGCCAACGCCACCACTTCCTACTAGAGGCCTTAACGCACCGACCAGACCTTCGCCCAAAATACCGCCTGAGGCGTAGGGTAGTATGCTCTCGGGATGATAGAAGTGCAGCGCCCCCAGCATGGTGGTGCCGAATATAAGTAGAACCAAGCCACCCGCATGCACAGCGATGGCCACCGGGTCGAGCTCAAAACGTACCTGGCGTGAACGAATCAACCACCAGGCGGCAAAACCAAACATACCCGGCCACCACAGAGCACTGGCGCCAAGCAGTGAATAGAGGACATCGGCCAACCAGGCGCCTACTTGGCCCATCCAGTTACGAACCTCTGTTTCCGGCCCCTGATAGGACCAGCCTGGATCGGACGGGTGGTAGCTAAATAGCGCTAATAATAAAAATACACACAGCGCCAGCAGTATCACCACTACGCCTTCGCGTACGGAGCCTTGTAAGCGCAGGCCAAAACGGCGAGCCTTATCCTTTGCGGCGTTAACACGCGCAGAAGAAGCCGATGATGGTGTTTGACGCGCGCTACGCTGCGTTCGCTTGTTTACTGCTTTATTCACTTTCAAGCGACTCTCCCTTTACACCTCAATGGCGTCTTTAATCCACTTGCGAGTTTGCATGATACCGAGCATCCTTCCGCCGTTACAGAGCTGCTAGCTATTCGCCCGGTACTGTCTACCCAGTACAAGAACGTCGTAACAGGAGCAAGTAATGCTACCTTGGCTTTCCTCGCCACATCCTACATTTCCATCTACACATAGGGCACTGGACTCCCCCAATGGCCTACTGGCCGCCGGCGGCGAACTCTCCCCCACTTGGCTGGTAGAAGCCTATCGGCAGGGTATATTTCCCTGGTTCAGCGACGAAGACCCCATTTTATGGTGGAGTCCAGACCCGCGCATGATACTCCTACCAGAGCAATTTAAGCAGCGTCGTAGCCTAACCAAACGATTACGCCATGGTGGCTTCCAAGTCACCCTGGATCAACACTTCGACCAGGTGATACAGGCCTGCGCTGCACCGCGTGGTGAAGATAATGGCACCTGGATCACCGACGAAATGCGCGAAGCCTACAGCCTGCTGCATGCCCTGGGCATTGCCCATAGCATTGAAGTGCATCAAGGCGGCCAGTTGGTGGGCGGGCTGTATGGCATCGCCATGGGCCCGGTGTTTTTCGGCGAGTCGATGTTTTCCCGCGCACCGGATGCCTCGAAGGTAGCGCTGGCCCACCTCACCAGGGCGATGCACGAACATGGCGGAAAACTCATCGACTGCCAAATGCACACGCCTCACCTGGCAAGCCTGGGCGCTATTACAGTCGCTCGCGAGGCATTCATCAACTATCTTAAAAACTGGTTACCCGATAAGGCGTTTACGTTTACCACATCACCCATTGAGGCACCTACAGTTCCTGCATCGCGCTGGCTTCAGGCGATTGCCACCGAAGGTAATGCGTAGTGATGAACCATAGTGACGAACTTATTCTGTTCCAACCATTTGCTTACAACGAGGAGGCAGGCCGTGAGTAGTAACACTCCGCGTCGGCCGGTGCGGGATTTGCGCTTTTTCCTTACCGTGCCGCATGCCTGTAGCTATTTACCCGGCAGGGAAGCGACAACGCTATTTCTTGACCCTCAGGAGTCGCCCGTCCCAGGCGTGTACGACTCGTTGGCGCTATTAGGGTTTCGTCGCAGTGGGCGCCATCTTTACCGCCCTCACTGTGAGGGTTGCAACGCCTGCCGCTCAGTGCGCATCCCGGTTGGACAGTTTGCAGCTAACCGAACCCAGCGTAAAATTTGGCGCCGCAACGCCGATATAAGCGTTCGTGTCGTGCCCGCTCACTTTGCATCCAGCCACTACTCACTTTACGCTAACTACATTCAACAGCGCCATGCTGACGGCGATATGTACCCACCTAGTCGTGAGCAGTACCGCACCTTTCTGACCCTTGATGAGCCCTATGCCCATCTAATGGAGATGTATCTCGACGACGAACTGGTTGGTGTGGCTGCCTTCGATCAACTGGAGCATGGGCTATCGGCAATCTACACCTTCTTTGCCGTTAGCGAGGCCCTGGAAAAGCGCTCACTAGGGACTTTTGCCATTCTCCAGCTCATTGAGCTGAGCAGAGAAAAAGCGCTGCCGCACCTTTATTTAGGGTATTGGATCGAAGAGTGCCGTAAGATGCGCTACAAACAGGCTTTCGCGCCATTGGAAATACTCGATGGACGCCATTGGCGGCCGCTGATTCGCTAAAAATGCCAGCTTTTTTGCCTTGACGGCGGGCTTCCGGCACAATATAGCGCTGTTTATTGAGCGCCCATCTTGCGGCACTCAAATTCTGACCGATTATTACATTACTAACTCATCAGTGAGGACATGCCTATATGGCACGCGAAGATCATATTGAAATGGAAGGCGTTATCGTCGATACCCTTCCGAACACCATGTTTCGGGTTGAGCTGGAAAACGGTCACGTTGTTACCGCTCATATCTCCGGTAAAATGCGCAAAAACTATATCCGCATTCTGACCGGCGACAAGGTAAAAGTAGAGCTAACACCTTACGACCTGTCCAAAGGCCGTATCGTTTACCGTTCGCGCTAAGTCGTTGCACTGTTAACGCGTTCGGCTGGTCTCAGCTGTTTCCATAGTCTGTTCCCATAGACAGCGCCGTTCAGCGTCAATGGCTGTTCACTAAAAACGACAACGCCCCGTCAATGACAGGGCGCTGCGTTTTTACGCATCTAGCATGATGATGGCTTTTAGCGCGGCTTAGCGCCCTTTTCAGGGCGCATCTGCCATTTCAGTCTCTGTGGAAAGGTGCAACTCGCCCTCTTCCAGACTGACGTGGACGATACCGCCCTGGTCAGCCAATTCGCCAAACAGAATCATCTCGGCTAACGGCTTCTTCAGCTTCTCTTGAATGAGCCGCGCCATTGGACGTGCGCCCATGTCAGGATCGTAGCCTTTATCGGCCAGCCAATCCCGCGCCATGTCGTCCACATCCAGCTGAACACGCTTCTCATCCAACTGCGCCTGCAGCTCGATCAAGAACTTGTCGACCACATTGCGTACCACCGAAACCGGTAGCGCGTGGAACTGAATGATGCCGTCCAGGCGGTTACGGAACTCCGGCGAGAAGGTGCGACGAATCACTTCCATGGCATCGGTGGAATGATCTTGATGCTGGAAGCCGATAGAGCGGCGCGACGCCTGCTCCGCACCAGCGTTTGAGGTCATGATCACGATAACGTGGCGGAAGTCCGCTTCACGCCCATTGTTGTCCGTTAAGCGGCCATGATCCATGACCTGCAGCAGCAGGTTAAAGACTTCCGGGTGCGCTTTCTCAATCTCATCCAACAACAACACACAGTGAGGCTGCTTGGTCACCGCTTCGGTCAGCAGACCACCCTGGTCGTAACCGACGTAGCCCGGAGGCGCACCAATCAAGCGCGATACGGTGTGGCGCTCCATATACTCAGACATATCAAAGCGCACCAGCTCAATGCCCATGATATGCGCAAGCTGCTTGGCCACTTCGGTTTTACCCACACCGGTGGGGCCTGCAAACAGGAAGCTACCGACGGGCTTATCGGGAGATTTAAGCCCTGCCCGGGAGAGCTTGATGGCCGCAGAGAGACTATCAATCGCCTCATCCTGACCGAACACCAGCATCTTCAGGTCACGATCCAGCTTCTCGAGCAGCTTGCGGTCTGAGCTTGAAACACTCTTCGGTGGGATACGTGCAATGGACGCCACCACGGCTTCCACTTGCTCAACATCGATCGTCTTGGCGCGCATTTCTGGCGGCAATAGACGCTGGTGAGCCCCCGCCTCGTCAATTACATCAATCGCTTTGTCGGGCAGGAAGCGGTCATTGATATAGCGATCCGCTAAGCGCGCTGCGCTTTCAAGCGCTCCATCGGTGTACTTAAGTTCGTGGTGCTCTTCAAAGCGTGAACGTAGCCCTTTGAGGATCTTGATGGTGTCCTCCACCGACGGCGCCATCACATCCACTTTCTGGAAGCGCCGTGCCAGGGCACGATCTTTCTCAAAGATACCGCGGAACTCCTGGAACGTGGTCGAACCAATACAACGCAGCTCGCCCGAGGAGAGCAATGGTTTGAGTAGGTTGGACGCATCCATCACGCCACCAGACGCGGCACCTGCACCAATCACGGTGTGAATCTCATCGATGAACAGCACCGCGTTAGGCTGCTTGCGCAGTTCGCTCAGCAGGCTTTTGAGGCGTTTTTCAAAATCACCACGGTACTTGGTACCGGCCAGTAACGCGCCCATATCCAGTGAGTAGACCACTGCATCGGCTATAACATCAGGAACGTCTTCTTCAACGATACGCTTGGCCAGGCCTTCGGCCACCGCGGTTTTACCCACGCCCGCTTCACCGACCAGCAGCGGATTATTCTTGCGCCGCCGGGCCAGGATTTGCACCACGCGCTCAAGCTCGTGGTCACGGCCAATCAGCGGATCAATTTTACCCAGCCGAGCCTGTTCATTCAGGTTGGTTGCGTAGCCGGTGAGCGGGTGAGCAGCGCCCTCATTGCCGCCCTCTTCCGCGTCTTCACTCTCTGATGAAGAGGGGGCGGGAGAAGGCCCGTGACCAGCCACTTTGGAGATGCCGTGGGCGATGTAGTTGACCGCATCGACCCTTGCAACGCTCTGCTGCTTAAGGAAGTACACCGCCTGACTCTCCTGCTCGGAGAATATCGCCACCAGCACGTTGGCGCCGGAAACTTCACTTTTGCCAGATGACTGAACGTGGAAGACCGCCCGCTGTAAAACACGCTGAAAACCAAGCGTTGGCTGGGTCTCACGATCACCCTGGCCTTCAGGAATCAGCGGCGTCGTCGAGTTAATAAAATCCTGCAGATCGGACCGCAGCTTGTCGAGGTTCGCCCCACAGGCCTTCAGTACGTCTACCGCTGAGGCATTATCTAGCAACGCTAGCAGCAGGTGCTCAACGGTCATAAACTCATGGCGCTTTGAACGCGCCACGGTGAAGGCCGTGTTCAGGGTCATTTCAAGTTCTTTGCTCAGCATGGCAGTCCCCTTTTCGCTACTACCTAGGGCGTATCGCCACCTAGGGCTTGCGTCGGATCAGTTTAATCGACCGGCACTCTCAACATCGGGTACAAATGGCACGGTTGCAAGCCTCGCCACCAATTATTTCTCAACGTTTCTAATTGGCAGCCTCAATATCACTTATCAACGGGTGCTCACACTCACGGGCATATTCGTTAACCTGATAGCTTTTTGTCTCGGCTATATCGCGTGTAAACACGCCGCAAGTGCCCTTTCCTTGGGTATGTACGGCGAGCATAACCTGCACGGCCGTCTCGCTATCCATATTGAAAAAATCTTGCAGCACTTCAATGACAAATTCCATCGGCGTGTAATCGTCATTATGAAGCACCACCTTATAAAGCGGCGGTTGCGCCAGCGCCGGTTCTGCTGACTGCACCGCTATGTCGCCATCTTCATCGGGCATATTTGGCCGTGTCATTCCCGCCTGGGCAGGTAGCACGGTCAAGCATGAACTATCTAGTTTGGGCATAAGCAGCACGGTTGGTTGTCTCGCCACTGACCGATGGAAGCGTCTAAATGATGTTGTCTACATTTCAGACGCTGCCGATCAGCAAGGGTTCATGGAAAATTCAAAATTAACATATTAAACAAGACAAAAAACCCTCGCCCACAACGATGGGCGAGGGATATCACAGCGTTTTCATGCGCAGCGGTCTCACAAGCCGCACAAAGTGCTTGTGAAACCTTGGCTTTTAAAACCCTGTCTCTTGAAAACTTAGATGTAAAAACCCGGCTTCAAAAAACCTGATCTTTAACAACTTAGTCGTTTGCCACCATAGCAAGCGCTTCGTTGAGCGTTTTGCTCGGCCGCATGACCTGGCTAGCCAACTCGCCATTGGGGTGATAGTAGCCCTTAAGGTCAACGGGCTGCCCTTGAACGCTATTAAGTTCATCGATAATAGTCGCTTCGTTGGCTTTCAGCGTTTCTACAAGGCGGGCAAAGCGTTTTTTCAGCTCAGCGTCTTGATCTTGAGCCGCCAACGCTTCTGCCCAGTAAAGTGCCAGGTAGAAATGGCTTCCTCGGTTGTCCAGCTCACCCACTTTGCGTGACGGTGACTTGTTACTTTCGAGGAACTTGCCGTTAGCTTCATCCAGCGCTTTCGCCAGCAGCTTAGCACGGTCATTGCCAAAGCGTTTAGCGAGGTGCTCCAAGGAGGCCACCAGCGCCAGGAACTCGCCAAGACTGTCCCAACGTAGGTGATTCTCTTCCAGTAGCTGCTGCACGTGCTTAGGTGCGGATCCACCAGCACCGGTTTCAAACAGGCCACCGCCATCCATCAGGGGAACGATAGAGAGCATCTTGGCACTGGTGCCCAACTCAAGAATCGGGAACAGATCCGTCAGGTAATCACGCAGGATGTTACCCGTCACCGAGATAGTATCGAGGCCACGAATCACACGCTCCAGGGTGTAACGCATTGCCCGAACCTGGGACATGATATGGATCTCGAGCCCATCAGTGTCGTGATCCTTGAGGTACGTTTTAACCTTTTTGATCAACTCGTTCTCGTGCGGGCGGTATGGGTCGAGCCAGAACACCGTCGGCATACCCGAATCACGGCAGCGCTCTACTGCCAACTTGACCCAATCGCGAATCGGCGCGTCCTTGACTTGGCACATCCGCCAGATATCGCCCTGCTCCACGTTCTGCGTTAATAGCACCTCACCCGTGTCCAGATCGGTGATATTAGCAACACCATCTTCCGGAATTTCAAAGGTCTTGTCGTGGGAGCCGTACTCTTCGGCTTTTTGCGCCATCAAACCAACGTTGGGTACGGTGCCCATCGTCGCCGGATCAAAAGCACCGTGCCATTTACAGAAATTGATCATTTCCTGATAAATACGCGCGAACGTGGACTCGGGCATAACGGCCTTAACGTCCTTAAGACGACCGTCACCGCCGTACATCTTACCCCCGGCACGAATCATCGCTGGCATCGAAGCATCCACAATCACATCGCTGGGCGAGTGAAAGTTGGTGATACCGCGAGCCGAATCTACCATCGCCAACTCTGGGCGCTTTTCATGGCAGGCGTGCAAGTCGCTGATTATTTCATCACGCTGTGATTCTGACAGCGTCTCTATCTTTTCGTAGAGATTGGCGATGCCATTGTTGACATCGACACCCAACTCTTTGAATAACTCGCCGTGTTTCTCAAAGGCGTCTTTGTAAAAAATCTTGATACAGTGGCCAAACACAATCGGGTGTGAAACCTTCATCATCGTCGCTTTTACGTGCAACGAGAACATCACGCCAGACTTGCGAGCATCTTCTATTTCCTGCTCGTAGAATTCGAGCAATGCTTTTTTGCTCATGAACATACTGTCGATGATCTCGCCTTCGAGTAGCGGGATATTCGATTTGAGCACCTGGGTCTGGCCACTCTTGGTGATCAGCTCCATCTTCACATTGCGCGCACGATCCAGCGTAATGGACTTCTCACCGTCGTAGAAATCGCCCTTATGCATGTGGGAAACGTGGCTACGCGAGGCCTGACTCCACTCACCCATCGAGTGAGGATACTTGCGCGCGTACTCTTTGACGGCCTTCGGCGCACGACGGTCAGAGTTACCTTCGCGCAATACTGGGTTAACCGCGCTGCCTTTGACTTTGTCGTAGCGCGCTTTGATGTCTTTCTCTTCGTCGTTACTTGGCTCGCTAGGATATTCAGGCAGTGGGTAGCCCTGCTCTTGCAGCTCTTTGATCACTGCCCGAAGCTGCGGCATGGAAGCACTGATATTGGGCAACTTGATGATGTTGGCTTCCGGAACCTTGGCCAGGGCACCCAACTCAGCCAAGTGATCCTCAATGCGCTGATCTTCAGTCAAGTAATCAGGAAATAAAGCGAGAACGCGAGCCGCCAGGGAGATATCCCGGGTTTCCACTTCGATACCAGCTGCGTCGGTGAAGGCGTCAATAATCGGTAGCAAAGAATATGTTGCGAGCGCAGGCGCCTCGTCGGTGAGCGTGTAAATGATCTTCGGCGTTTTGGACATTTTGCGTTAACCTCTTTTTTCTATCGCTGTGATTATAAAGACCCTGAGCGACGCGACTCATTCAACGAGAGACCATGCCGCGAAGCAGGCGGGGCCGTTTTATTTGGCTTTATCTAGCCTTATTTAGCTTGCTCAATTATCGATCGGTGGTGATTGAGACGGTTGTTGAGCTGGTTGTTGAAACAGTTTTGAAAAGTATACCAGCGCTGCATTTTAATCACATGAGAGATTGTCGACAAATCAAGGACAGCCCCGAGAGAGATTATGAGCACTCTATATTTATTGCATAAACCCTACCGCATGCTCTCTCAGTTTACCGATAAACAGGCTCGTGCCACATTAGCCGATATCATTACGGTGCCGGGCGTGTACGCCGCTGGACGGCTTGACTACGACTCGGAGGGCCTGTTGCTACTTAGCGATGACGGCGAACTGATTCACCGCATCTCGCACCCGCGGCATAAGCAGCCCAAAACCTACTGGGCTCAGGTGGAAGGCGATATTAGCGAGGCCGCGCTGCAAGCGCTGCGTCAGGGAGTGGCCCTGAAAGATGGCCCAACACAGCCAGCCAAAGTGCGCAGGATAGATCCTCCCACTACCGCGCCGCGCCAACCGGCCATTGACCCCAAGCGCCATCCGTCAACTAGCTGGCTGGAGCTAACCATCAGTGAAGGCCGTAACCGCCAAGTACGCCGCATGACGGCCCATGTCGGTTTTCCAACGCTACGCTTGATTCGCACGGCCATTGGCCCCTGGCGACTGGATGGATTAGCCCCCGGAGAGTGGCGAAAAGAAACCTTGCACGCGCCCCGCCCCGCCAATGCGCCGCCTGGCCGGGGAGCAGGTCAGCGAAAAGAGCAGCGAGCGCGGCCCACCACAAAACGCAGGAAATCCTGATGGATCTTATTCGCAGCACGGCTGCCTGCGTCATTCAGCAAGGCGAGCGCTTTTTAATGGTAGAAGAGCAGCGTGGCGGCCCGAAGAGCGTGTTTAACCAGCCCGCTGGCCATATCGAACCCGGCGAAGGCCCCATGGAGGCCATTCTGCGTGAGGTACTGGAAGAGACTGCCTGGCAGGTATCACTCACCGGCTATCTGGGACTCTACGTTTTTCATACCGAAGGTGGACAGACATTCCATAGCCACGGCTTTATTGCCGAGCCGCTTAATCAACTCGATCTCGCCCTTGACCCCGATATCACTGCCGCCCACTGGTTAACGCTTGAGCAGATACGCGCGTTAGAGCAGCAGGCGCGCCTACGCAGCCCACTGGTACTCAAACGTATTGAGGACGCACTCAGCGGGCCTTGCTATCCGCTGGCGGTGATTCGCGAGTGAAGCACTCGAAGGCATTCCCTCCCATCGTGTATAATCCCTGCCCAAATGCACACTGCTCTTTTGCACACTACTTCTACTGAGGATGCCTATGTCATCCAAGACCGAGTCATCCAATACCGACTCATCCAGCACCGGCTCAACCACTACCGGATCCTCTGCTAACGGTAAAGTGATTGTCGGAATGTCCGGCGGCGTCGACTCGTCCGTTTCCGCCCTTCTCCTCATGCAGCAAGGCTATGAGGTCGAAGGCCTGTTTATGAAAAACTGGGATGAAGACGACGGCACCGAATACTGTACGGCCAAAGAAGATCTCGCCGACGCCGAGGCGGTCTGCGCCAAACTGGGCATTAAACTGCACACCGCCAATTTTGCCGCAGAGTATTGGGATAATGTATTCGAGCACTTTTTAGCCGAATACAAAGCAGGCCGCACGCCCAACCCGGACATTCTGTGTAACCGGGAGATCAAGTTTAAGGTGTTCCTTGAGTACGCCGAAATGCTGGGTGCCGACAAAATCGCCACCGGCCACTATGTGCGCCAGGGCGTGCGTAATGGTCGCCCGCGTCTGCTTAAAGGCCTGGATAGGAATAAAGATCAAAGCTATTTCCTGCATGCGGTGCCGGAAGCCGCGATTGCCCGCACCCTGTTCCCTGTGGGTGAGTTGGAAAAACCCGCCGTGCGTGCGTTAGCAGAACAGTACGAGCTGATTACCGCCAAGAAAAAAGACTCCACCGGGATCTGCTTTATCGGCGAGCGCCGCTTTCGCGACTTCCTGCAGCAGTACCTGCCCGCCCAGCCCGGCACCATTGAAACGCCGGATGGCGATGTCATCGGCGAACATATGGGGCTGATGTACTACACCCTGGGCCAACGTCAAGGTCTAGGCATTGGCGGGCTTGCCAACTATTCCGAAGAGCCCTGGTACGTGGCGGCGAAAGATCTTGATCGCAATGTGCTGGTCGCGGTGCAGGGTAAGCATGACCCGTTGCTCTACTCCGATACGCTGGCCACAGAGGCTATGGATTGGGTGGCAGGTGAGCCGCCGGTCACCCAGGGGCGCTTTACCGCCAAGACGCGCTATCGGCAAAGCGACTGCGGATGTGAAATGCGCGCGCTGCCCGACGGCGGCGTGGAAGTTACCTTCGACGATCCGCAGTGGGCAGTTACCCCAGGCCAATCACTGGTACTTTACGATGGCGACATTTGCTTAGGCGGCGGTGTTATTCGCGCTACCTGGAAGAGAGCCGCGGAGGCCGCTGCATGAATCCTACCACCCCGATTCATCGCGCCCCCGACTCCCCGGCCGCCCGTCAAGCACTTGCTTTGGCGGGCGTGTTTCAGGCCGCCAGTCTGGTTGACGAACTCGCCCGCACCGGCCAGGTCGACCCACGCGCCTGGGAAACGCTGATTGAAGCCACCGTGGATACTAATCCTGCAAGCTTTGAAGCAATTTATGGTGGGCACCCCAACAACTTGCGCCGAGGCCTGGATACCCTGGAAGCCCTGGTAGGGCGCAAACAGGCGAACCCGGTGGTACTGCGTTACGGTTTTTCGCTGCTGATGCTGATGAATAAGCTGCGCACCAATAACGACATGATGGATACGCTGGGGCAAAAATTAACCCGCATTCAGGGCCAGGCTGAACACTTTGGCACTACCCACGAAAACGTGGTCGCCAGCCTGGGGGAAGCGTACCAGGAGACAATCTCCACCTTTAAAACCCGCATTGTGGTTCAGGGCGACCCGTCGCTACTGCAGAGCCGCATGATGCCCGAGCGTGTACGCGCCTGCTTAATGGCCGGCATTCGCTTTGGATTACTGTGGCACCAGCAAGGCGGGCGGCGTTGGAAGCTGGTCTTCCAGCGTAAAGCGCTACGCCGGGCGCTGGACAGTCTCAGCTAGATGCCTAGCGAATCGGCTACTCTGTTATCGACCGACGTCTTCTCAATTAACTTGCTCTCGACTAAATTTCTTTCGAACCTCCTGGAAACGATGCCATGCAACTCTCCGCTTTGACCGCCCTCTCCCCCGTTGACGGCCGCTACGCCACTAAAGCCGCCGCGCTGCGCGAACACTTCAGTGAATTCGGCCTGATTCGCGCCCGCGTGATTGTGGAAGTTCGCTGGCTACAGCGTCTGGCTGAGCACCCGCAAATTATCGAAGTACCAAGACTCTCCGCTGAAGCTACCGCGTTTCTTGAACAGTTGATTCGTGAGTTTTCGCTTGAAGATGCCGAGCGCATTAAAGAGATCGAGCGCACCACCAATCACGACGTCAAAGCGGTTGAGTATTTCCTCAAAGAGAAGATCGCAGGTCAGGCCGAGCTACATGCAGTGACCGAATTCATTCACTTTGCCTGCACCAGTGAAGATATCAACAACCTCTCATACGGTGTGATGCTCAGCGACGGCCTAAATGCCATGCTGCCCACCATGCACGAGGTCGCCGACGACATTGCCCAACTGGCCATTGCCCATGCCGCTCAGCCGATGCTATCGCGTACCCATGGTCAAACCGCAACGCCCACCACCCTGGGCAAAGAGATGGCCAACGTGGCGTATCGTTTAAAGCGCCAGCTCAAGCAGATTGAAGCAGTGGAAGTGCTTGGCAAGATCAATGGTGCCGTGGGCAACTATAACGCCCACCTAACTACCTACCCAGAGATCGACTGGGAAGCCAATGCGCGCACTTTTGTGGAGGGTTTAGGATTAACGTTCAACCCCTATACCACTCAGATCGAGCCTCACGACTACATCGCTGAACTGTTTGATGCCATTTGCCGCTTCAATACGATCCTGATCGACTTCGATCGCGACGTATGGGGCTATATCTCTTTGGGCTACTTTAAGCAGCGCACGGTTGAGGGCGAAATTGGCTCTTCCACTATGCCGCATAAAGTGAACCCGATTGACTTCGAGAACTCCGAGGGCAACCTGGGCCTTGCCAATGCGGTACTTAGCCACCTCGCCCAGAAACTGCCGATCTCGCGCTGGCAGCGTGACCTCACCGATTCCACTGTGCTGCGCAACCTGGGCGTGGGCTTGGCCTATGGCTTGATTGCTTACCACGCCAGTCTGAAAGGTATCAGCAAGCTGGAAGCCAACCCGGAGCGTTTAGACGCTGACCTGGATAACAGCTGGGAAGTGCTTGCCGAGCCTATCCAAACGGTGATGCGCCGCTACGGCATTGAGAAGCCCTATGAAAAACTCAAGCAGCTAACCCGTGGCAAACGTATTGACCAGGCGGGCTTTGCGGCGTTCATTGATACTCTTGAACTGCCCAATGAGGTCAAAACCGAGTTGAAGGCGCTCTCACCGGCCAACTATATTGGTAATGCCCAGGCCCAAGCCGAAGCGCTGACACAACAGCTAAACTCTTTATAACGCTACGTTCATAACGCCACCTTATTACGCCAACTTACTAACGCCAGGGCATGCCATGAACCATCACGATAAGCCGTTAACCCTGCTGGGCGATCTTACCGCTGCAGACTTTCTGGCCAACTATTGGCAGCAAAAGCCGCTGCTGATCCGTGGCGCAATGCCAGACTTCATCAGCCCGATTGAAGCCGATGAGCTGGCCGGCCTCGCCTGCGAGCCTGGCGTGGAAGCGCGGTTGGTTGAAGAGGAGGGCCCGGATGGCCCTTGGCAGGTTTCCCACGGCCCCTTCGATGAAGCCACCTTCGAACGGCTACCGGAAAACAACTGGAGCCTGCTGGTGCAAGCGGTTGATCACTATGTACCGTCGGTGGCTGCGCTGATGGATGAGTTTGACTTTCTGCCTCGCTGGCGGCTCGATGACGTGATGATCAGCTACGCGCCTCCTGGCGGTAATGTGGGCGCACATATCGATCAATACGACGTTTTCCTACTCCAAGCCAGTGGCCATCGCCGCTGGCAGCTGGGTGGCAAACTCACCGATGACGCGCCGATTATCCAAGGCATCGATCTGCGCATTCTGAAGGAGTTCACCGTAGAGCCTGACTCCGACTGGGTGCTTGACCCCGGCGACATGCTTTATCTCCCTCCCGGCTGGGCGCATCACGGCGTTAGCCAGAGCGATGACTGCATGACCATCTCGGTTGGTTTCCGCGCCCCCTCCGCCGATGAGGCGATTACCTCCTACGCCGACTATTTGGGCGAACAGCTTCCCGCCTCCCAGCGTTACAGCGATGCGGGCATGGCGCCTGCCCAGCAGGTAGGCGAGTTGGACGACGCCGCCGTTGAGCGTATGCGCCAGTTGATCATATCGACGCTGGATAACCCCACCCAAGTAGCCCAGTGGTTTGGCCGGGTAATGACCCAGCCAAAATATGTCGATCAAGTGGTACCGCTTGAAACGCCGATGGACGAAGCGGCGCTTGTTGCTCAACTACAAGAGGGCGATCCGCTCTACCATATGCCCGGTTCACGCTTTGCCTGGCGGCACGACGCCAGCGGCACCACGCTGTTTGTCGATGGCGACGGCCACGCCTGCTCGACTGAGCTGGCTAAACGGCTTGCCGACACCACCCCACTCTACGCCGAAGACCTCGAGCTTGACGGCGCAGCTGCGCTCATCACCCAACTGGTCAATACCGGCAGCCTTGGTTTTATGAGCGATGAAGGTGACGACGACGAGGAGTATTAATGGCGATCACCCACATCAGAACCGGTGACTGGGAAACGCTGGGGCCAGCGGCCAGCGAAATCCGGCGCCGAGTATTTATTGAAGAACAAAACGTGCCTCAGGATGAGGAGTGGGATGGCTTGGATCCTGAGTGCCAGCACTTTCTCGCCATGCTTGATGGGCAACCAGTAGGCACCGCACGGCTGCTGCCCGACGGACATATCGGCCGCGTCGCGGTGCTCGCCGAAGCGCGTGGTTCTGGTATTGGTGAACTGCTGATGCAGGCTGCGATTGAAGCAGCCCGCCATGCGAACCATACCCAGGTAGCTCTCAGCGCTCAGGTGCATGCGCTGGCGTTTTATGAGCGGTTAGGCTTCGTCGCCCACGGCGATGAGTTTCTGGATGCGGGCATCCCCCATCGAGAAATGACCCTTTCGCTTACGGTGTTTCAACCCCAGTAGGCACCGAATCGGATCATCCCTCGGCGAGGGCGCTTTTTGCTAGCACTGCCTCGGCAGTGCTTTTTTATGCGCTTTTGACACCCTCCTGACGAAAAACCACTACACAAACCCACCGCTTTCTCCCCCCACTGTAGTCGGGTTACAACGCCCTATGCCTCCAAGTGTCAATTGTTGAATGCGCTCTCCTAGTAGATAGTTGTTGCATTGCAGCGATGTGGCAAATGCTTCAAGTCCGCGACGCTGTATCAGATGTCTCTAACCCTGGTGTCTCTAGTACCCAAGACGATGGACTTAGAGACGATTGACTTAGAGACATAAAGAACAAATTCGATGATGCTGAATACAACTTCGCAGGTGCAGCATAAGCAAGCGCTGATTTGCGAATCATCATTAGCATTCAAGAACTGCTATCACGACCAAAGAGGGTAAGCTCATGTCAGGACTGCTCGACGATATCAAAGCCATGGCCCAACTACGCGAAGCACAAGGCGGCAAATGGGAAGCTATCAAACCTGAGTACGCCGCCCGTATGCGTGCTCAAAATCGCTTTCACACCGGCCTGGACATTGCCCGCTATACCGCCAAAATCATGCGTGAGGACATGGCCGCTTACGATGCCGATACCGCACAGTACACTCAATCACTGGGCTGCTGGCACGGCTTTATTGGCCAGCAGAAGCTTATCTCGATCAAAAAACACTTTGGCACCACCAAACGTAGCTACCTTTACCTGTCAGGCTGGATGGTTGCCGCGCTGCGCTCCGAGTTTGGCCCGCTGCCCGACCAGTCGATGCACGAAAAAACCTCGGTCGCGGATCTAATCGAAGAGCTCTACACTTTCCTCAAGCAAGCCGATGCCTGGGAACTTAATCACCTGTTCCGCGCCCTGGATGAAGCCAAAGAGGCTGGCAACAGAGGCAAAGAGCAGGAGCTGATCAGCAAAATCGATAACTACGAAACCCATATCGTCCCGATCATTGCCGATATCGACGCTGGTTTTGGCAATGCAGAAGCCACTTACCTGCTAGCCAAGAAGTTTATTCAAGCAGGTGCCTGCTGCATCCAGTTGGAAAACCAAGTCTCTGATGAGAAGCAGTGCGGCCACCAGGACGGTAAAGTTACCGTGCCCCATGAGGACTTTCTGGCCAAAATTAACGCCGTCCGTTACGCCTTTTTGGAACTCGGCATTGAAGATGGCGTTATCGTGGCACGTACCGACTCACTCGGCGCTGGCTTGACACAAAAAATTGCTGTCACCAATGAGCCAGGCGATCTCGGCGATCAGTACAACAGCTTCCTCGACGGCGATGTGATTGAGAACGCTGCCGACATCAATAACGGCGACGTTGTCATCAAGCAGAACGGCAAGCTGGTGAAACCCAAGCGTCTCGCTTCAGGCCTCTACCAGTTCAAACCCGGCACTGGGGAAGATCGCGTAATTCTTGACTGCATCACCAGCCTGCAAAACGGTGCCGACCTGCTGTGGATCGAAACCGAGAAGCCCCACGTTGGCCAGATCGCTAGCATGGTTAACCGGATTCGCGATGTCGTGCCGGATGCCAAACTGGTCTACAACAACTCACCGTCGTTCAACTGGACGCTGAACTTCCGCCAGCAGGTCTTCGATGCATGGCAGGAAGAGGGCAAAGATGTTTCAGCGTACCAGCGTGACATGCTGATGAGCGCCGAGTACGACGACACCGAACTGGGCCAGTTGGCCGATGAGTGGACGCGCAATTTCCAGCGCGACTCGTCGCGTGAAGCGGGCATCTTCCACCACTTGATCACGCTGCCGACGTACCATACCGCTGCCCTGTCCACCGACAACCTGGCGAAAGGCTACTTCGGCGACGAAGGTATGCTGGCTTACGTGAAAGGTGTACAGCGCCAGGAAATTCGCCAGGGAATCGCCACCGTACGTCACCAGGACATGGCTGGTTCCAATATCGGTGATGACCACAAAGAGTTCTTCCACGGCGACGCAGCGCTCAAGGCCGGCGGCAAAGACAACACCATGAACCAGTTTGGCTAATGAGCAGGTTTTAACACCTTATCTCACCTTGCAAACCCTGCAACAGGAGGCCTCCAGGCCTCCTGTTTTTGCTTGTCTAGCCGCATTTGCACACTGTTTTCTTAATACGCTGTTAGACTCTTGATTAGGCTATGGTTAGCTACTGCTTTATCAGCTTTGATCTTTTTAAACGATCGCTGGTCAAAGCCATTAGCATCAGCTATCTTTAACGAACACTGTTCTATAACTGCAGTCTATTCTTTGCCCCCTTACAAATGGCAGACATTTAGATGACAGTTGTAAAAAAATAGACACCCTGGAGGTTTTAATGAAACGTCTTCTTCTCCCTGTTGCCGCAATGAGCATTCTCACGCTGGCAGGCTGTGCCAACACTGCCCCCTATTCAGGTGATGTCTATCGCGGTAGCCAGGCGCAAACGGGGCAAAGCGTCACCTACGGCACCATCGTGGCTATTCGCCCGGTTCAGATTCAAGCGGAAAGCCGCGCCGGTGGTCTTTTAGGCAGCGGCGGTGGCGCGATTATCGGTGGTCTTCTGGGTAGTCAAGTAGGCGGCGGTTCGGGCCGTCAGCTAGCCACTGTGGCAGGCGCGCTCGGCGGTGCTGTTGCCGGTACCGCGGCAGAGGATCGTACAAACCGTATCAGCGCCCTAGAAATGGAAATTCGTCGCGATGACGGCAGTAATGTAGTGGTGGTTCAGAAAGCCGATCATCAATATCAAGCCGGCCAACGTGTACGCATGATTGGCAACGGCGCCAGCATGAGCGTTGCGCCCTATTAAGCACAATCGTTAATCGAAAGCGTTCAAGTATAAAAAAGCCCGGCCATCAAATAAGATGGCCGGGCTTTTTATCGTGAACAGCTTAGTGGTGGGTTTTATTACCCGCCCATTTAGTCAGCGCCATGATCGCCCAGCCAATCAGGGCAAGCAGGATGACGACCAACAGCATTTCAACCGGTTGCACCAGGGTGGTGGCCCCCAGCACTGCCAGCGTAATCACCCATAGATAACGGTTATCGCCATGGCTTTTCAAAAAATCGGGCAACACCTTATCTAACCCCTCGCTAACGCCGCTATTCCAGCGCTGATAGACAAAATAAGCAATCAGGCAAAAAGCGACAAGCCAAATAATCAAGATCGTCATTACATGCTCCCAAAGTGATAGGGCAAAGGAAAAAGTGATGGTCGTAGGGTATCCCTGGTCACCCTGGCGCGCAATACCGCCGAAAGTGGTGAGTAGGAAAAAGCACCGCTACCCCCTGACAAGCCAGCGCACACGCGTTACCATATTGGTACATGCACTCACCGAAAGGTTATTCCATGCAAATTGCGCAAAACTCGGTTGTCGCGTTTCACTACACCCTGACCAACGATGCAGGTGAAGTGCTAGACAGTTCCGAAGGCCGTGAGCCACTTACCTATCTCCACGGCGCTGGTAACATCATTCCGGGTCTTGAGAAAGAGTTGGAAGGTCGTGCAGCAGGCGAGAAGCTGAACGTCAGCGTCTCTCCTGAAGAAGGTTACGGCGAGCTGCAAGAGCAGCTGATGCAAGAAGTACCCCGCGATGCGTTCCAGGGCGTTGAAAGCATTGAGCCGGGCATGCAGTTCCAAGCCCAGACTCAAGGCGGCCCTCTGATGGTTACCGTCAAGAAAGTCGAAGGCGATACGGTCGTTGTCGATGGCAACCACCCGCTGGCTGGCCAGCAGCTCAACTTTGATGTTGAGATCGCTGAAGTACGTGAAGCCAGTGCTGAAGAAGTTGAGCACGGCCACGTGCACGGCGAAGGCGGCGTTGAGCACTAAAACGCTCGCGTAACCGCTGCAAAAAGGGCGACCCTATCGGGTTGCCCTTTTTTATGCTTAAAAAGAAGGTTATTCGTCAGGTATTAGCACCAACTGGCCGTGACGAACGCTGCGCGACGAAGTAACTTCAGCAGCAAACTGCTTGAGCGCCCGCCCCTGGCCTTTGAGCAACGCTACTTCCAGGCAGCTGTCATGGTTGATATGCACATGCAGGGTCGAAAGCGTCAGGTCATGATGATCATGTGAGTGGCGCGTTAAGCGCTTGGACAGTTCCCGAGCGGCATGATCATAAACATATACCAACGCGCCCATGCAGGGCGAATCCGGTGCGGCCTCTTCTCTCACCTGCTTTAAGCCACTGCGGGTTAAATCGCGAATCGCCTCTGAGCGGTTTTGGTAGCCGCGCTCGCGCATTAACGCGTCCACTTCCGCCACCAGCTCCTCATCAAGCGTTACCGTTACACGCTGCATTCACGCCCCCTGTACTGATTAACTTTGCATGCGCTGCCGTCACCGGTAGTATGATGTTATTGTAAAAACATCATACTCTTGACGCTAACAGCATAAAGGATAAAGCGATGGCTAAACCAATTCAGCCCATCTTACTGGGTATTGCGTTAAGTTGTTTAGTCGTAGCTACCACGGTACACGCAAAACAACAGCTGGTGCTCGCCATCGGCGGCGAACCTGAACAGGGGTTCGATCCACTGCTGGGCTGGGGTCAGTATGGCAATCCACTGTTTCAATCGACGCTGCTCTCACGGAGTAAGGATCTTGCGCCGCAGCCAGAGCTGGCCACTGAGTGGTCGCTCTCTGAAGACCGCCTGACCTGGACACTGACACTGCGCGAGGACGCCCGCTTTGCCGACGGTTCGCCGCTGACCGCTGAAGACGTGGCTTACACGTTTAATACGGCGGCCCAGGCGGGCGGGCGAGCGGATCTTAGCGCGCTTGATGTAGCCACAGCGCTTGATAAGCACACTGTTTCGCTCCGCCTGAAAGCTCCGCGCATTACTTTTATCGACCAGTTGCTGACACTGGGCATTGTGCCCCACGCCGAACGTGACAACGGCTATCGCGAGCAGTATGGCCGCCATCCCCTGGGTTCTGGGCCCTATCAGTTGGTCGAGTGGCAGGAAGGCGAACAGCTCATTGTTGAACGTAATCCTTACTTCTACGGCCCTACGCCTGCCTTTGAACGGCTGGTATTTCTCTTTACCGGTGAAGACGCCACGCTCAGTGCCGCCCATGCTGGCCAAGTGGATATCGCCTCTGTTCCTTCTGCACTGGCGGCCAATGTACCAGCACATATGCAGCGGGTGATTATGGAGAGTGTCGATAATCGCGGCATTCTGTTCCCTATGCAGCCCGTCAATGGCGAGCACACCGCTTCCGGCGCGCCGATTGGTAACGACGTGACCGCAGATATTGCTGTCCGTCAGGCAATTAACCTTGCGGTTGACCGCGATACGCTGGTCGAGGTGGCGCTTCACGGCTATGGGCGCCCCGCCTTTGGCCCGGCGGACGGCCTCCCCTGGAGCGCTAGCGATGAACGCCTTGTCGCTCCCGACCCTGAACAGGCGGCGGAGATACTCGACGCGGCAGGCTGGCAGCTTGGTGACGACGGCCTGCGCTACAAAGAGGGCCTACCCGCTAGCTTTAGACTTACCTACCCTTCCGGCGATACCACCCGACAGCTACTCGCGGAGGTGAGTGCAGAGATGGTTCGTCCACTGGGGATTGAGATCCAGCCCACCGGCCGTCACTGGGACGAAATTCAGCGCGAAGCGCTCCACCAGGATGCCATTATGTTTGGCTTTGGCAGCCACAGCCCTCAAGAGGTTTACTACCTTTTCCACAGTCAACATGCGGGCAACGGTTTCTACAACAGCGGTTTCTACGCTAATCCAGCGGTGGACGCCCACTTGGACGCCGCCCAGGCGGCGTCTAGCTTTGAGCAAGCCAACCGCGAGTGGCAGGCAGCGCAGTGGGACGGCACCAGCGGCTACGGAGTACGCGGCGATAGTAGCTGGGCCTGGCTGGTAAATCTTGAGCATGTCTATTTTACCAATACCTGCTTAGATGTCGGAGATCTAGGTGTAGCGCCCCACGGCCACGGCTGGCCAATCACTGCCAACCTGCTTGAGTGGCGCTGGACGTGCGACTAATTGCGCCTATCGCCAAGCGCGTGGCTCGCCTGGCGCTGGTATTAACCTGCGTCGCCCTAGTGTCGTATGGGCTTATGATGGCCTCCCCCATTGACCCCGTTGATGCCTACCTAGGCCCACAAATGGCCAAGGTAGGCCCTGAGCAGCGGGCACTGATTGCTCAGCGCTGGGGGTTTGATGAGCCACCTGCCGTTCAGTTTGGCCACTGGCTGCGCCAGTTAGTCGGTGGTGACTTAGGTTGGAGCCACGTGTATAACCAGCCGGTTAGTGAGGTAATCGCTCAGCGCTTTCAGCGCTCCATTGCACTACTGGGCAGCGCCTGGATGCTCTCTACGCTGGTGGGGTTTAGCCTGGGTGTTTTGGCGGGGGCCAAAGAGGGCTCCAAGCTGGATAACATTATCAGTACCTACGCCTTCATTACCGCCTCTACGCCCGCCTTTTGGCTGGCGATACTGGCGGTGCTGCTCTTTTCGGTAACCCTGGGCTGGACGCCCACCTGCTGCGCAGGGCCCGCCGGGGCGTTAAATCAGGAGGTCTCCGTCGCTACCCGGTTACACCATTTGCTGCTACCGGTTACCACCCTGGCACTGCTGGGCATCGCCAATATCACCCTACACACACGCACCCGCATGCTTGAGCTAATGCGCTCAGACGTTGCTACCCACGCCTTTGCTCAGGGGGCCAGCCGAATTGATGTGGCCTGGCGCCACGGCCTTCGCCACGCCAGTTTACCGGCGATTACGCTGGCGTTTGCCTCGCTGGGAGAACTGTTTGGCGGCTCCATCTTAATCGAGCAGGTATTTGCCTACCCAGGTTTAGGCCAAGCCACGGTGGCAGCGGGCCTGCGCAGCGACGTTCCGCTGCTGCTGGGCATTGCGCTCTTTACCGCCCTGTTTGTCAGCGTCGGCAATATGATCGCCGATAGCCTGTATGGCGTTATTGACCCGCGCATTAAGGCAGGTGGTTTATGAGCCAAGCTCAACCGCGCCTTCGTGCCGCCTTGAGCCTGGCCGTCACCGCCCTGCTGGTCATAGGATTAGTCGCTAGCCAGTGGTTGCTGGGTGATGCACCGCGACAGATGCAGTTTGACGCTCGACTAGCACCGCCCGGCGTTGACCACTGGTTGGGCACCGACGCGCTGGGCCGTGAGCTCTGGGCACGCACTCTGGCGGGGCTGGCACTAAGCTTCTGGGTGGGCTGCTTGGCGGCGCTACTGAGCACGCTGATTGCATTGAGCCTGGCAGCAATAGCCACGCTGTCGGCGCGGCTGGATGCGTTGGTGAGTCTGCTGATTGATACGCTGCTCAGCGTGCCTCACCTGATTTTATTAATGCTGATCGCCTTTGCCTTGGGCGGCGGCACCCAGGCGGTGATTATTGCCGTGGCCGTGACCCACTGGCCAAGCCTGGCCCGGGTGCTACGCGCCGAGCTATGGCAGTTGCGGCAGGCGCCCTATGTGCGCATCTCCCGCGCGCTAGGTAAATCGCGCTGGTTTGTGCTCCACGGCCATCTGCTTCCCCATCTTATTCCCCACTGCCTGGTTGGCGCCCTACTGCTGTTCCCACACGCCATTCTCCACGAAGCCGCATTGACCTTTTTGGGCTTTGGCTTAAGCCCCAGCCAGCCCGCTATTGGCGTGCTGCTGGCCGACGCCATGCGCTACTTAAGCGGCGGTTACTGGTGGCTGGGAGTATTTCCAGGTTTGGGGATGTTACTGATGGTGCTGGGTTTTGAACGCCTTTCCAGCCACCTGCGCCGTGCGCTTTAACGCTTGTCCGAAAACCATTAGCTGTAAAAACCATGACTGTAAAACGATTGTTGGGAGGCCTGCCGTGTTAACGATTGAGCAATTATCGCTACAGCTACCTCTGTATGCCTCCTGGTGGAAGCGTGACTGGGCCACCTGCCTGGATAAATTTTCGCTCCGGGTTTACCCAGGCGAGGTACATGCGGTGGTGGGCGCCTCCGGCGCCGGAAAAAGCCTGTTGGCCTATGCGATTATGGGTTTACTGCCAACACCTGCACGCTTAAGCGGTCAGCTTTACTATCAAGGCAAACCGCTTAATGCGTCGCTCCAACGCCAGCTTCGCGGCCGGGAACTGGCGCTGATCCCCCAATCACTAAGCGCCTTAGATCCGCTGGTGCGTACTCAACGCCAGGTGACCTGGGCGGCCCAACGCGCAGGCCAAGCATCCGCACACGCTTGGCACGCCTCCCAACAAGCCCTCGATCACTATCAGCTAGACGCCCGAGCACAGCAGGCCTATGCCCACGAGCTTTCCGGCGGCATGGCCCGCCGCGTGTTGACGGCCATGGCCCACGTCAGCCAAGCCAAACTGGTGATTGCCGATGAACCCAGCGTGGGCCTTGACCCTTACCAGCGCCAGCGTGTATTGGACGCGCTGCGCGAACTGGCTGATCAGGGTAAAAGCGTGATTCTGATTACCCACGACTTGCGCCATGCGCTGCCGATTGCTGACCGCGTCACCATTATGCGTGACGGCAAGCGGGTGGAAACTGCGTCAGCCTGCGCTTTTCAAGGCAGCGGTGCTTCGCTTACCAACGCTTATTCACAGGCATTGTGGCTGGCGCTGCCGGACAATGCTTTTGCAACGACTGCCATTAGCAGGCGTGAACAGGAGGTCACCGTTGCTTAAAGCACACCAGCTTAGTTTTCACTTTTCACCCAGCGTACCGCTCCTTAAGGACGTTTCGCTCACGCTGGGCGCGGGTCAGTGGCTGGGGTTAAGCGGCGACTCTGGCGCGGGTAAATCAACGCTGGGCCAACTGCTGGCGGGCTACTTAGCGACCCAGGCGGGTGATGTCACCCTGGATGGCGAGGCGCTACCGAAAAGCGGCGTGCAGCCCGTGCAATGGCTACCGCAATCGCCGGAGCTAGCGGTGAATCCACGCTGGCGGGTAGGTAAGATACTGTGCGAAGCGTGGACGCCTTCTGACGAACAGTGCCAAGCGTTTGGGGTGCAAGCAAAATGGCTGTCGCGCTTCCCTCAATCGTTATCAGGGGGAGAATTGCAGCGGGTATGCGTGTTGCGAGCGCTCGCGCCGAGAGTACGCTTTCTCATCGCCGATGAGATCTCCACCATGCTCGACCCGATTACCCAACTTGAGCTTTGGCAGGCGCTAAAACGGGAGGCAAAACAACGCCAGCTTGGCGTGCTGGTGATTAGCCACGACACCGCCCTACTGGAACGACTTTGCCCACAGCGCTTGCACTTAAGCGAAGGACAACTGAAGCCATGGTCAACTGAATAAAATGGCTCCTCGCCACTCAGTATGAAGTTACCTCTACCAGCCTGATAGCAACACCTGTGGGAGGTAGCTTTAGCTCGCGACCGTTCAGGCTGCCAGCCTGATTCGACTCAGGGGTGCCTTCGGCACCCTTCGCCGAAGTGTCGGGCCAACGCTGAAGCGCCCTCCTACAAGTCGCTCCTGGCTTTGTGCTGGCTATAGGATCTTGTGGGAGGGAGCTTTAGCTCGCGACTATTCGGGCTGCCAGCCTGATTTGACTAAGGGGTGCCTTCGGCACCCTTCGCGCGCTGAAGCGCCCTCCTACAAGTCGCTCCTGGCTTTGTGCTGGCTATAGGATCTTGTGGGAGGGAGCTTTAGCTCGCGACTATTCGGGCTGCCAGCCTGATTTGACTAAGGAGTGGCTTCGGCACCCTTCGCGCGCTGAAGCGCCCTCCTACAAGTCGCTCCTGGCTTTGTGCTGGCTATAGGATCTTGTGGGAGGGAGCTTTAGCTCGCGACTATTCGGGCTGCCAGCCTGATAAGGTGAAGGGGTACCTGTGGCCATTGTGGGAGGCAGCTTTAGCTCACGACCGGCTTAGCTTGGCGACGCTCAAAGCGACATAGGCCGCAAGCAATTAGCAGCGTGATACTCAGCAGCAGCCACGAACCGACGCTCACCCCTGCCCATCCGGCCCAGCGCCAGAACGGCTCCAGCCAGAAGCCGCCCAAACTGGCTCCCAGGTAATAAAACACCAGGTAGAGCGCCGAAGCACTGCCCCGTGCCCCCTGGGCATAGCGCCCTACCCAGCTGGAGGCCAACGAATGGGCCAGGAAAAAGCCAAAGGCGTTAACGGTTAAACCGACGATAATCAGCAGCAGCGAATCCGCTAAGGTAATCGCTGTGCCCAGCATTAAAATCACCACCCCCACCATCATGCATGCCGCGGGAGAAAACCGCCCAGCCAGACGCCCGGAAATCATCGAACCGAAGGTACCGCCGAGATAGGTCAAAAAAATCAGCCCCAGACCGCTGGCGGCTAATTGATACGGCGCTGCCGCCAACCGAAAGGTTATATAGCTGTATTGATTGATAAAGATCAGGAAGTTAATACCACCCAGGCAGTAAGCGGCGAGCAGCACCGGGTTGCGCAAATGACTGGCTAAATCGCTTGCCGCTTTGCGCAGTTCGAAGCGCTGGGGAGTAAAGGCGCGACTATTGGGCAGCAGGCGCCAAAAAACTCCACAGCCAATTAACGTCATAATGCCGACCGCTAGAAATGCCGCCGTGGGGCCGCCAATTTCAGCGGCGCCGCCGCCGACGATGCGCCCACTGATGCCGCCAAGTGAATTAGCGCCAATATAGAGTCCCACAGCGCTTAACAGCGCAGGCTTCTCAAACTCATCGCCCATCCAGGCAATCGCCACCGCTGGCAGCCCACCCAGCACAAAGCCCTGCATCAGGCGCAAAAACAGCAAACTTTCAAAGGTGGGTGCGAATGCCAAGGCAATAGAACAGCCGCCTGCAAGCAGCAGAGTGATACGCATTATGCCTTCACGCCCAATGGCATCCGAGAGAGGCCCGAACACCAACAGCGCAATGGCTAAGGAGAGGGTCGACACCGACATGAGCAAGCTGACGCCTAAGGTAGAGACCTGATAGGCCTCCTTTAACCCCGGCAGCAGCGGTTGCGGTGCGTATAAATTAATAAAAACAAGAAATGAGCCGAGGCAAAGCGCCAAGGTGGCGCGCCACCAGGCGCGCGTTTTGGCTTCAATCATGCCGTTCCTAAAGCGCGGTCGGTCTGGCTACTGGAAAACGCTGCCACCCAGTTGAGCCAAATGCGTTGGCTCCAGCGCTCGACGTGACTGCCAGTAGTAGCGCTGCCAGTAACTATTATCCAGTCTGGAGATAATGACCCCTTTTGAGGTGGAGGCGTGGAGAAAATACCCATCGCCCACGTAGATACCCACATGGTTATAGCGCCCCGGCGGTCGGAAGAACACCAGATCGCCCGCCTGCAGCTCTTGGCGGTCGATCGGGCGTCCCTCGTGTACTTGGCCACGGGTGGAGCGCGGAAGCTCTAAATTGAAAGTGTCACGGTAAACATTGCGAACCAGAGCCGAACAGTCGATGCCTCTCTCTGAGGTACCGCCAATCCGGTAAGGCGTTCCGGCCCAGCGCTGGTGTTGTGCCAGCAGCGCCTCGCGAACGACTGTTGGCGGCGGTACTTGCAAACTGCGCAAATGCGCATCGATGGGGTCAACCGGGGACATTTGCGTGTTAGCTCCCATTCCCGGTAACGTCATCGAGAAGTAATTCTCGGGGGCCTGCATATTGCTCTGTCGCGCAGAACCTGCGCAGCCAGCGACCAATGTAACTAAAAAACAAACGCTTACAACACGGACAGCGGTCACAGCGGGGCGTGGCAACGCAACCATGCGATTAACCTCGTGACATTAATAAGAGGGCGGTATGACAAAACTCATTTTCCTTTGCACGACTATAAGCTAGTTATCATATGTTTGGCGAGCATCAATGTAACGTGCGCTGATCGCCCGGCAACGTATCAATATGCAGTGGCGCAAAATGGCGTGGTTTATTGCCAGGAAAATCCAAGCTCACCCATGGGCCAGCCAAGACCGGCGCGCCGCATACCCAAGCTACCAGCGCCTGACGAAAACCGGCTAAAAAGCTTTCTCGTTCAGGGGTTTCGCCCATAAAAAATGAGAAGCCTGCGTACATCCCCATGGCGTACTCTTGCCACCCGGCATAGTGATCCGCCGCCAATTGGTAAGCACGATCCAACACCTTGGCAAAAGCATCGCTGTCCAGCCAGCCTAGCTGCCGCGCAGCAATTGCCAGATCGACCAGTTGGGCAATGTCCCAGGCCGCCATATCCACCTCATTACAGCCATCTTCGTTGTCACGCACACGGCGTAAGCGAAGCAGATGGTGGCGCTCATCTTCAGCACAGTCGCCGGATTCAAGAATGGCGATCTCAGCGCTTAAGCGCTCAGTGTTGAGGGTATAGGGCGCGTAGTTAATCTGATACTCCTGGCGATCCCCCGATTCGAGCATGTAGGTCAAAAACTCCTGCATATCGCCTGCGTTGCTCAAGTGGTAGTGGCTCTCCACCCACTCGCGAATCTCGGCGCACTCACGGGCGCTCTCGGGCTGGGGCTCACTCCATACCGCGCTATTCAGCGGGCCTACCAGTGACATGGCGGTAAAGTGACTCAAGGTTGGCCGACTACCCGGTTCGCGCCAGGCGTCGTGACGCCAATCCAGCCAGTGAAACAGACTGCCGGGATCTTCAATGTGCCAAATAATTTCATTCACCAGCGAGGAGTGCTCAGGCTCGGGCAGGCAGCTCTCCCAAGCGAACCAGGCTTCTAACAGGCGCTTGGCATTGGGGTAAAAACGGCACAGGCAGCTTCTTAGTGCACTGGCGTACTCCATTAACGGCGCGCGATCAAATAAGCCACTGTCGAGAGACATATGCAGATAGAAGGCGAATTTTTCGGCCATATGGATCGTCGCCGCATGGCGACTTACCCCTTTAACCGCGTTGCGCTGTTTAAGCTCTTCTGGAGTCGGCTGGCCAAACCAGCTCTGCGAGGGGGGTAAAACGCCGTGCACGGCGTCGGCCGCCAACTGATTAAGATGGTGCGCCTGGGCGGGCAGCCAGTAACGCGCCAGCGCATGAGCGCCTTCATCGGCATGTAAGCCAAGTGACTCCTGCAAATAGAGGGCCGCGTCGGCACGCTGCTCTTCTGGCAGCGCCGCGGAGGGGGCTATCTGGCGCAGCATGGCATCCGGTTCGCGAACGCTGGCCAGCGCCAACAGCCAATGATGGGGCGTATTGCGCCACTGCCGAATGCGCGCTTGGGATGCCTTGAGCGTAGGCTCGTCCAATAGCTCCCTCGGGGGACGTTTCCAGGGGCTATGGGCACTATGCAGCAACAACTGATGCCGCTCGCTGGGTGTTTTATCTCGCCGGTCGATGCCGTCAAACAGACTCTGCCCGCGCCCGTAGGCGTTAAGCACAGCATACCAATCATGGTAGCGGCGACTCATCAAATCGGCGGCATGCCCCGCTAGGTCATCGGCCTCCTCCTGGCTAAGCAAGCCACAGCAGGCGCCGGCCCAAGCGAGTTCAACAATCCGCAGCCAATCCCAAGCAGCCCACTCCAGAGGCTCGCCTTGAGCGACGAACTTATTCAGCACCGGCGCATAGGGCGACTCTTCCACCACGCTACGCTGCCACTCCATGCGTTGGGCGTTGTCCATGCTGAGCAATTCGCGAGCTTCGATATCCCAGCGCTGGCGCTCGCCTTGAGCACCTAGCCAGAGTATCACGCCAATAAGAGCGTCACGGTCATGGACATCCCACACGTGAGCAAGCCACTCGATGGCTTCAGGCCAATCGGTGTGACTGGCGGGATAGGTAATAATCGGCCGGAACAGCGCACATAGCCGCCAGCTCTGCGCCTCGGGCTGCTGGGGCCATAGCGGTGCGGGAGCCGGCAATTTAGCCAGGGCGTTTTCGAGCGCATCCCAGGTAATCCCTTCGCCATCGGTTTCAAGCTTGGCCAGCGCTTGGCAAGCGTCGATAAAACGGTCGTCGGCCCCTACTTCCCAGCCCCGTGCGCCTAACGCACGACGTAGATCTGCCAGCCAGGCACGTAGATCGCTGTAGTCACTGGTAATGCGACGGGTTAGATGGTGCGCCCAATGGCGGGCCTGATCGGCTTCTAGCCAGCCCGCCGCCCCCGCCAGCGCGGCCCATTCAAGCGCGCCTAGCAGGCGGTCAGCACTACCTGCGGGCGCCCCCAGCCCGTGGAACAGCTGTTCGGCCAGTTCACCCCGGCTGGTAATCCCCAGCTGTAACAGGCGCTGCTCCGCCGCCCCTGCATCGACCGCCAACGGATGAGGAGTAAACGCCCAATCACACAGCACCAGCTGTTGGGCCCACCAGGCATTTAACGCGTCGATCAAGAGGCACCTCGAAAAAGCACAATGACACCAGCCAATAGCCGGAAGTAAAGCTGCCTAGTGTAACGGAAAGTGGCGCGAACACCGATAGCATCAGTATAAACGACGCCGCCCGGCACAAGGCCGGGCGGTGTCATGCGGTTAGCTACTCAATCGCTAAGATTGTTTCACTTTGCTTATTACCCAAAGGAGCACCACTGCACCCACGATCGCGGTGACTAGCGAACCGATAAAGCCACCGGACGAGAGGCCAAGAAGGCTGAACAAAAAACCACCCACGACCGCGCCAACGATACCTACACCGATATTACCCAGGATGCCAAAACCGCCGCCACGCATGATGTTGCCAGCAATCCAACCAGCCAAGCCACCAATGATTAACCATGCAATAAAGCCCATATAGTCTCCTTACTATTTCGATTACGGGTTGCAGTTACGCGTTTTACCTTAGAGTCACGCTTGTTCTACCATAGCACACAGCGTTAGTGTTCGGCGCCTACAGGTATCGATGCTTGGCAACTCTTAAAGGAAAATTCATGATCCCCGACTCGCTCAATCAACTGGTTAAAAGCACTCAAGGACAGCAGACGACGCAGTGGGAAGGCCGCGACGTGGTGCTTTTCAATATGCCTTGGGGCGAGTTGGTGATTAGTCTACAGGGCGCTCAAGTGCTGCACTTCTGCCCTGCTGGTGATACCGGCTGGTTATGGCTGACGCCTACGCCCCAGGCCTTGCCAAGCGCTATCCGGGGTGGCATTCCGCTCTGCTGGCCTTGGTTCGCCGACGAGCGCTATGCCGATGAGAGCCCCAACCACGACGGCCCTTTCCATGGCCTTGCCCGCCATGCTGAGTGGCGACTAGACGCTGTTGATGAGCACGCCGAGGGTATTGAGCTCCACCTCTCTCCATCACAGCCCCTGCATACACTGCTTACCGCACGCTTAGTGGTACAAGCCAACGCCCAGCGCTTGAACGTTGAGCTGATTAGCGAAAACATCGGCGAAACGCCGATCAAAACCAGCGGTGCGCTGCACACCTACTTAGCCGTTGCCGACACCCATCAATGCCGCCTGGAAGGCCTTTCCGGCGCCCGCTATCTCGACAAACTACGCGACTTTGCAGAAAGCGAACAACAAGGCACGCTGGCCGTTCAGGGCTCCGTTGACCGCATTTATCACACCAATGAAGCCGTGCTGCTCAACGATGGCGAGCGCAGCCTGCGCATCGGCAAGCAGTCCAGCGACTCCACGGTGGTGTGGCACCCCAACAACGACCTGCCCAGCGACACTCCCGCCGACGTAGCGCGCCACTTTATCTGCGTTGAAGCCGCCAATACGCGCCTCGACCCGGTGTGGTTAGTGCCTGGCGCTCAACATCTACTGGGCACCACCCTCAGCCGCGGTTAATCTTCGGTTCATCAATGCTTTGTTATCATGCATTTACTATCATTTGTGTTAGGGAGACCCAATGGATCCGCAGCAATGGCTAGAAGCCGCCACCCTGGCCTTTAATTTAATCGGTATGGTGGTGTGCTTGGTCGGCCTGACCCTGGCGCAGAAGATGACACGACGCTGGCCAGGCTACACCCTGGCGGGGGTTGGCTTTTTAATTGCCACCCTGCCGATGCTTTCGCAACTGGTATTAATGTTTAGCCAATAAAGGCTAGGCAAGAGCCACAAAGGGATCGAAAGGATGCGCCAGCCGTTAAGTCGCGAACTGAGCAATTTGTTGGAACGCGGAAGGGATCGCCAACTGCGCTTAGCGGTCACCGGCCTCTCCCAAGCGGGAAAAACCGCGTTTTTAACCTCATTGGTCAACCAACTGCGTCATGCGGGCGTTGAGGCACGGCTCGATTTACTGCCCGCTGCCCGGGAAGGCCGCCTACTGGGTGCCCAAAGGCTTAACCAGCCCGACCTGGGCGTGCCTAGGTTTCCCTACGACCCCGGCATGGCCGCCCTGCGCGATACGCCGCCGCGTTGGCCGGAGCCCACCCGCGGCATCAGCGAATTACGCTTACAGCTGCGCTACCGCCCTGCCCGCAGCGGCTGGCTAACCCCTGAAATTGCCCACCTTACGCTGGATCTATTCGACTACCCTGGCGAGTGGCTGCTCGATTTGCCGCTGCTGCAGCACGACTTTTATAGCTGGAGCCAAGCACAGGCGTTACACGAGGGCGAGCAGCGCCGCGGTCTGTTTAGCGAATGGTTGACGGCAGTGGAGCAGCTCGACCCTGCTGGTGAAGCTGATGAAGCTCAGCTTGCTGCCCTGGCCGAGGAATACGCTCAGGGCCTTCGCCGCGCCAAAAAGGCCGGTTTTTCCGACCTACAGCCCGGGCGTTTTTTGCTTCCCGGCGAACTGGAGGGCGCGCCGGTGCTGCAGTTTTTTCCGCTGCCCCAGCTCGACGCCTCTCAACACAACACATCGAGAGAAATGCTGGAGGCGCTGCCTGCCAATAGCCTTTACGCTACCCTGGCGGCGCGCTTTCGCTACTACCAGCAGCAGGTGGTCAAGCCCTTTTATCGCGATCACTTTCGTCGTTTTGACCGCCAAATTGTACTGGTGGATGTGCTGGGCGCGCTCAATGCCGGGCCCGAGCGCTTTGAAGATCTTTCCCGTGCGCTGCGCCAGTTAATGCATAGCTTCGACTATGGCCAACGCAGCCTGCTCACGCGCTTGTTTGCACCTAAAATTGACCGCCTGGCGATTGCCGCCACCAAAGCCGATCACGTCACCCCCGATCAACACGGCCACTTGGTGCAGCTGTTAGAAGCTCTGCTGGCTGAACCGCTCAAAGACCTGCGCTTTGCCAATGTGCCGGTTAAAGCGCTCTCGCTGGCAGCGATTCGGGCCACTGAAGCCCGTGAGGTAACCCATGAGGGTAAGCGCTCACCTGCTCTGCGAGGCACCACATTGGAAGGAGAAGAGGTGCTGGTTTACTCCGGTGATGTGCCCGCCCGGCTGCCCGCTGCCGATTTCTGGCAGCAGCAGGGCTTCGATTTCCCCGGCTTTCGCCCGATGCAAACCACGTCAGAAGCGCTGGATCATATCCGCATGGACGCCGCCATCGACTGGCTGATTGGAGATAAACTGACATGACCACCCCACAGCCACGTCGTCACTTTACGTTGGATGACACGCCCGAAGAGGCCGCTGATGCAGAGATAGCCCTACGCCAGCGCGAAGCCTTTGCTGGCACTAGTGAGCATCATCCACTAGCGCCTCTACCTGAAGATAAAGCGCTACCTGCTGCCAGCTTAGGCGCGCCGCGTAAACGCCGCTGGGGGCTACTGTTTGCCCTGGTGGGTGGTGCCGGGCTAGGCACGGCAGAGCTGGTCACCGGCATTCCTGATGCGATGGCTCAGTCGCAGTGGCTCGCCATGGCCTGGCAGTTGTTCGGGATCAGCCTGATTGGCCTAGGGGGCGTTTCACTGCTGAAGGAATTGGGGCGTTTGCGCCGTCTCAAGCGCCACGACAAACTGCGCGGCGACCTTGCCGAGCTGCCGCTACGCTCACCCAAGCAGGCACGGGCGATGGCCGAGCAGCTAAGACGTCAGCTCAAACTCGCCGACGATGACCCGCACTGGCTGGCCTTTCAGCGCGCTTGCCAGCCCCACCATAGTGGTGAGGAGATCCAGACACTGCTGCGTTATCACCTGCTAGCGCCGCGTGACCGTGAGGCCCAGCGTCTGATTACCCGAATGTCCGGCGAAACGGCCATCATGGTCGCGATCAGCCCGCTAACGCTGGTGGATATGGCGCTGGTGGCCTGGCGCAGCCTGGCAATGGTGGATCGACTCTGCCGCCTTTATGGCCTTGAGCTGGGTTACGCCAGCCGCCTGCGGCTGTTTCGTAACGTGCTGCACAATATGGCGTTTGCCGGTGCCAGCGAACTGGCCACCGAGGCCAGTATGGATATGCTCTCGCTGGATTTAGCCAGCCGCCTCTCCGCACGCGCAGGCCAAGGCCTCGCCACCGGGCTGCTTAGCGCGCGCCTGGGGCTACGCGCCCAGCGGCTCTGTCGTCCAGTGCCTTTCACTGCCGATGAGCAGCCCAAGATCGCCGATCTACGCCAGGATCTGTGGCGGCAAATCAAGCGGCTCGACAAAGAAACGGCGCCGCAGAGACGCTAATTAAGTAGCCGACAACAAGCCTGTTTTCGGCCACAAGATGGGATTCAACGCTGTTTATCCTCATGATGGGTGTTTGACATGGCATCCTCCAATGAGGAGACGTAGTGTATGAACAGTTCCAATGATCCTGAGTCGCCTTCGGTAACGAGCGACATGCAGACCGACTATGTCGTCGGCCAGGACAATATCAAGGGGCAGCTTGGCCCCATCGGTTTCGACATCCACAACCGCGTTTTTGTTGTATCCGCGCTGGCCTCGGCTATTTTTATCGTCCTTACCCTGCTGTTTCCAGAGCGAGCGGGGAATGCTTTTCAGTCCATTGTTACCTTCTCGACGGGAACGTTGGACTGGTATTTCATGATCCTGGTCGATTTCTTTATTCTGTTCTGCTTGGCGCTGGTGGTTCTGCCCTATGGGTCAGTCAGGCTGGGCGGGGCCGATGCCCGACCGGATCACAGCTACCTCTCCTGGTTCGCCATGCTGTTCACCGCGGGGATCGGCATCGGCCTGCTGTTTTTCGGCGTGCTCGAACCGGTTTACCACGCCAATGTCTCGCTGCCTCTGGGTATCGCATCACCCTTCGGCGCTGACGGGGCGCTGAATCCAGCCGCTATTGATGACGCCAGCGCCATGGGGCTGGCGGGTACCTATCTGCACTGGGGTATCCATGGCTGGGCGGTGTATGTGGTGATGGCGCTAGCGCTGGGCCTGTTTACCTACAACAAAGGCCTGCCGTTTTCGATTCGTTCGGCGTTCTTTCCCATTCTCGGTGAGCGTGTCTGGGGCTGGTGGGGCCACGTGATCGATATCCTGGCGGTGTTTTCCACCCTCTTCGGGCTGGCCACCTCCCTTGGGCTTGGGGCACAGCAGGCTAATGCGGGGATGAACTTTGTCTTCGGCCTGGAAGTAAGCACCTTAACCCAGGTCATCGTCATCATTCTGGTGACAGCGGTGGCGCTGGTGTCGGTTTGGCGCGGTCTTGAGGGTGGCTTGAAGAAGCTTTCAGAGATCAACATGATCCTGGCCGTTCTGTTCTTCTTTTTTGTGCTTTTCGCTGGCCCTACTCTGCTGGCCATGACGGGTTTCTGGTCGGGGCTTACCACCTATGTCACGGACTTTATTCCTCTATCCGCGCCCTTCGGTCGTGAGGACGATGCCTACCGCCAGTCCTGGACGATTTTCTACTGGGCCTGGTGGATTAGCTGGGCACCTTTCGTGGGGATGTTTATCGCTCGCGTCTCCCGGGGCCGTACGGTGCGTGAGTTTATCCTCTGCGTTTTGCTGGTGCCCAGTCTGTTTATCTTTATCTGGATGGGCGTCTTTGGCTCGACCGCCCTTGAACAGCTCTATGCTGACCCGGCAGGCAGCCTGGTTAAAGAGTATGTCATCGACAACTACAGACCCGAGCTGTCGCTGTTCGGCATGCTGAACGAGCTACCATTGACGGGCCTGATGTCGACCCTGGGTATCGTTTTGGCGCTGATCTTCTTTGTCACCTCTTCGGACTCCGGCTCTCTGGTCATCGACACCATCACCGCCGGTGGCAAAATCGACGCTCCGCGCCCGCAGCGGATGTTCTGGGCGATCGTCGAGGGCCTAATCGCGATAGTGCTGCTGATCGGCGGTGGTCTGACCGCCCTTCAGGCAGGGGTTACCGCCACAGCTATTCCGTTCTCGATTGTGATGCTGCTGATGTGCTACTCGATCATCAAAGCGCTCAATGGCGAGCTGCGGCTTATTCGAAAGTGATACCTGCAGCTAAAAACCTTTAGACAACTGTAAAAAAGGCCCCCTGCTGAAACCAGCAGGGGGCCTTACTATTTCACGACAGACTCGAACCAAGTCGCCTACGCAATACGCTGCTCGGTCTCGGCATCAAATAGAATCGCCCGCCCCATATCAACACGCAGCGATAAGCGCTCCCCTGCGACCACCGCGCATTTAGGCCCAACACGGGCGGTCACTTCCTGTTCGCCAAGCGGTAAGCGCAGCAAAATATCCGCCCCGGTAGGCTCTACCACCGCCACACTGGCGCTCAGCAGCGTTCCCTCGGCTTGGGACGTTAACCGCTCATCCTCTTCGCTAAAATGCTCCGGGCGCAGGCCAAGAATGACCGGCTGGTTAAGCCGTTCGACCATATCTGGGGCGATGCGCTCTTCCGGCCAGGGCAGCACCAGCTCATCCTCACCCGGCGTGGCAATGCGCAGTTGATAACCGCCGTTGCTATCTTCCAGAGTGGCGCGAATAAAGTTCATCGACGGCGAGCCCATAAAGCCCGCCACAAACATATCCACCGGGTTGTTATAGACCTCATCCGGCGAGCCGAGCTGCAGAATATGGCCGTCGCGCATCACCGCAATGCAGTCCGCCAGGGTCATGGCTTCGACCTGGTCGTGGGTGACGTAAACAATGGTGGTGCCCAGGCGCTGGTGGAGCTTTTTGATCTCGGTGCGCATATCCACGCGCAGTTTGGCATCCAGATTTGAGAGCGGCTCGTCAAACAGGTACACCTTGGGCTCCCGAGCCAAGGCACGCCCCATCGCCACCCGCTGGCGCTGCCCGCCGGAGAGCTGTGCAGGTTTGCGCTCCAGCAGGTGAGTGATCTGCAGTAGATCGGCTACCCGCTCTACGGCGGCTTCCCGCTCGGCTTTGGGCACCTTGCGCATCTCCAGCCCGAAGCTGATGTTCTGGCGTACGGTCATGCTGGGGTAAAGCGCGTAGGACTGGAATACCATGGCGATATCCCGATCCGCGGGGGTCCGCCAGGTCACGTCTTCACCATCGATATAAATATTGCCAGAAGTCACCGGTTCAAGCCCGGCAATGGCATTCATCAGCGTGGACTTACCGCAGCCCGAGGGGCCAACCAGAATCAGGAACTCGCCGGAATCGATCGAAATACTAACGTCTTTGAGCACCCGCTCGCTGCCGAACTCTTTGCGCACGTTGTGGATTTCTAACGCTGCCATAATGAAAATCCTATTGTAAAGCGACTGACAAAACCCACTCATTTGGATGGTCAGAAGTAGCCCGTAGCGGGGGTCTTTCGCCATGGATGGCGAAAGTAGCGCCCATGGATGGGTTCACAGCGCCCCCGCGGAGGGCTGCTTCTGACCTTCTAGAAATGGTTGCCCCTCACCTAGTTGTTATTAGCCTTTCACGGAGCCTGCTGTCAGCCCGCGCACGAAGTATTTTCCCGCCAGCACGTACACCACCAGGGTGGGCAGCGCGGCAATCATCGCTGCCGCCATATCCACGTTGTACTCGCGCACGCCGGTGGAGGTATTCACCAGGTTGTTTAGCGCCACGGTAACGGGCTGGGTGTTGTGGGCTGAAAACGCCACGCCAAACAGGAAGTCATTCCAGATTTGGGTGAACTGCCAAATTACCGAAACAACGATAATGGGAGCGGAAACCGGCAGTAGAATGCGCCAGAAGATGCGGAAGAAACCCGCGCCATCCAACTTCGCCGCCGATACCAACTCATTAGGGATACCCACGTAGAAGTTGCGGAAAAACAGCGTGGTGAAGGCAATGCCAAATACCACGTGAACCAGGATCAAACCGGCACGGGAGCTGGAGATACCCAGCCAACCGAGGGTTTGCGCCATGGGTAGCAGCACCACCTGGAAGGGAATAAAACACCCAAACAGCATTAGCGCGAAGACTAACTCGGAGCCTTTGAAGCGCCATTTGGTCAGCGCATAGCCGTTAAGGGCACCAATAGTGGTGGAAATCAGCACCGCTGGAATCACAATCGCAAAGGAGTTCCAGAAGTAGCCGCCAACGCCATCACAGCGCATGCCGGTACAGGCTTCACCCCAGGCTTTTGTCCACGGCGCGAAAGTGGGATTTTGCGGAAACGAGAGCAGCGACCCGGCGCTGATTTCGCTCAGCGGCTTCACCGAGGTCATTAGCATGACTACCAGCGGTAGAATATAGAACAGCGCAGCGAGTATCAGCACGCCATATAGCAGGCCACGGCCCAGCCGCGCAGCGGGCGTCTGACGACGAATCACATTAGCCATGCTTGCGGCTCCTTAATTCGGAGTAGAGATAAGGAATCAAAATCGCCAGCACGCCGCCCAACATCAGCATGGCGCTGGCCGAGCCCAAACCTATCTGCGCCCGGGTAAAGGCGTGGGCGTACATAAAGGTGGCGGGTAGATCGGTGGCGTAGCCAGGCCCGCCGCCGGTGAGCGCGACGACCAGGTCAAAGCTCTTAATCGCGATATGGGCCAAAATCATCACTGCGCTAAACACGACCGGGCGTAGGCAGGGCATTACCACGCGCAGATAAATCCGCGGCAGACTAGCGCCGTCCAACTGAGCTGCTTTGATAATGCTGTCATCAATACCCCGCAAGCCGGCTAAAAACAGCGCCATCACAAAGCCTGACGCCTGCCATACGGCGGCAATCACCAGGGTATAAATCGCCATATCAGGATCGACAATCCAGTCAAAGCGAAACGACTCAAAGCCCCAGCCTTGAACCATCGCTTGAATGCCCAGCTGCGGGTTGAGTAGCCACTTCCACACCACACCGGTCACGATAAACGACAGCGCCATGGGGTAGAGGTAAATCGTGCGCAGCGCGCCCTCTTGGCGAATTTTCTGATCAAGCAGTATCGCCAGCAACGCGCCAATCGCCAGGCAAATCACCACGAACAGCACGCCAAAAATCATCAGGTTGGTTGAGGCGACCCACCAGCGCTCATTAGCCATCAGGCGTGCATATTGACCAAAGCCGACAAAGTCGTAGCTGGGCAGCATGCGCGAGCTGGTTAGCGAGAGCACGAACGTCCACAGCATGAAGCCGTAAACAAAGAACAGCGAAATGGCCACCGACGGTGCCAGCACCAGGCGAGGCAGCCACGCCTGCAAACCGCCGGATGGCGTCGACCGCTTAGCGGCAGGCCCTAAGGGCGTCGCAGAGGTATTTTTCATGGGGAGGGAATCTCTCATTGGAGAAGTATCCTTGCCAAGCAACGAAGGCGCCGCCGTTGCGGCGGCGCCTGGAGAACGCTAGCTCTAGAAAAGCCTAGAAAGAGGCCGCTTCGGCAGCGCTCACCATACGTTCTGCCGCTTCTTCAGCAGGCATATCGGCGTCGTTGAAGTAGTTGGTAACCACATCAAAAATGGCGCCCTGAATATCCGCACGTACGGCCATACCGTGGGCCATACTGGGCACTAGGCCACCCTCTTCAGCGGTGCTCTGGAAATCAGCCAACGACTGCTGGGCACAGCTATCGAATTCGCTCATGTCCAGATCAGGCCGCGCCGGGATTGAACCTTTGGCAAGGTTAAACGCTTCCTGAAAAGTAGGCTCAAGTACCAGGCGGGCTAACGCTTGCTGCGCTTCACGCTCCTCGTCGTCGCTGACCCGGAACATGGCCAGACTATCGATATTGAAGGTGAACGCATCTTGGGTGCCCGGCGCTGCCGCACACAGGTAATCTTCTCCGGCGGTCAGTCCGGCCGCGGTGAATTCGCCTTTGGCCCAATCGCCCATCAGCTGAAACCCAGCAACCCCCTGAATCACCATGGCGGTAGCGACATTCCAGTCACGCCCGGGCATACCTTCATCCATCAGCTCGCGGGTGCGTTTAAAGTCTTCAAGGGCATCGATCATTTGTTCGCCGCCCAGGGCCTCTGGGTCTAGCTCTACCAAGGCCTGCTGATAAAACTCGCTACCCTGACCACCTAACAGCACGCTTTCAAATACCGTAGCGTCCTGCCAGGCCTGCCCGCCGTGAGCCAGCGGTACGAAACCCGCTTCGCGGATAGCCTCACCTGCCTCGAATAGCTCATCCAGCGTGGTGGGCATCTCTACCCCTGCCGCTTCCAGCACTTCCGGGTTGGCCCACAACCAGTTTACCCGGTGCACGTTGACGGGTACCGCCACGTATTGACCATCATGACGCATGATATCGGCCACGACTTCCGGCAGCAGTTCATCCCAACCTTCCGCCTCGGCAACGCCGTTCAGGTTACCGAGCAAGCCAAGCTCACCCCACTCCTGAATCTCAGGGCCTTTGATTTGGGCTGCGGAGGGTGGGTTGCCCGACATGGCACGGGATTTAAGCACCGTCATGGCGGTTTCACCGCCGCCCCCGGCCACGGCAAAGTCCTGCCAGCCGTAGCCTTCAGCTTCCATTAACTCTTTGAGCACGTTGGCAGCGCGAGCTTCACCACCGGACGTCCACCAGTGCAGCACTTCGACTTCATTAGCTTGAGCGGTGGTGGCGAGCGTGGCACCTGCCAGAGCAAGCGCGAGGGTCGTCTTCTTAAACGTCGACATGGAGCAACTCCTTATATTGTTATTGTCCTCTCGGACGTGCGACATCCAAGAGGTTACGCCAAGGGGAGCGTCAACGGGAGTTACCGAGTACTGCATAGTGTTGGGGTTTTATTACAAACCTGTAATAGTTTCCTGGCGGGGTAGCGAGAGAGTCACCACCAGCCCTCCATTAACATGGTTGACGAGCGTAATATCGCCGCCATGGGCGCGGGCAATATGCCGAGCAATCCCCAGTCCCAGGCCGCTGCCGCCGGTATGTCGGCTGCGCGAGGGCTCCAGGCGAACAAAGGGCGAAAACACCCGCCCCAACTGCTCTTCGGGTATACCTGGGCCGTGGTCACGAATACGCATGGTGACCGCATTACCGTAATCAACGAGTTCCACATCCGCCTGTTTGCCATAGAACACCGCGTTCTCAAGCAGGTTTGCCAGGCAGCGCTTAAGCGCCAGCGGTTTGGCAATCAGCGGTGGAATAGGGTTACCGCTTTTAGTCTCGATAGTGACCTTACCGCCTTGAAGGCTAAGCTCTTCGGCCAACTCTTCGATCAGGTGCGTTAGATCAACGGACGTCGGCTCTTCGTGCAGATCCAGGCCTTTCACCGAGGCCAAGGCGCCTTTAACCAAGCTATCCAGCTCATCCAGTGAGGCGCAAAAGCGCTCGCGCTGATAGTCGTCATCGAGCATCTCAGCGCGCAGGCGCATGCGGGTTAAGGGGGTCTTTAAATCATGAGAAATCGCTGAAAACAGCCGTTCGCGCTCCTCAATCTGCTCGCGAATACGCCGCTGCATACGATTGAACGCCGCGGCGGTGGCGGCCACCTCTTTGGGGCCACTCTCCCGTAGTGGCGGCATATCCAAATCATCGCCCAACTGATTCGCTGCCCGTGAAAGCCGCGCCAGTGGTCGGGTCACGCTGGTAATGCCCAATAGCGAAAGCGCCAGCACACTCAGCAGCACCAGTAACCCGACCAGCAAACGCTCTTCAGAAAGCCAGCGATAGCCGCTGAAAATATCGGGTACGCCCAGCAGCGTGGCAACATAGAGCCAGGTGCCTGGGGCAAGCTCCAGTTGAACCACTAAAATCGGCGGCGAGAGTGGCTCCATCAGCAGGCTGTGCTGCCCCCAGCGGGGCGGCAGGTCGTAAAGCAGTACCTCGTTATTGAGCACTCGCAGGTTTTCCGGGCGGGAGAACTCGACAATCACGTCGTCAATATTGAGCTGCTGGGTGAGCACCGAGCGCACATTGTTCACTACCACCTGTTTTTCCGGTCCCGAGCCGATATCGTCGATGGCCAGCCTGCGTTCGTTGACGCTAACAAAAAAGCGTGTGCCGCCCATATTTCGCAGCTGATCGAGCACGATGTGGCGGTAGTCGACGGGCAGTGAGCGGAAAAACTTCATAGTGGAGGCGATGCTAAACGCCATATTGGTGGAGAGCTCATCAAGCTGTGCCAAGTGGCTGGAACGCACCTGGGAAGTCCAGATGGCGTAGCTGGCCCCTTGGGCGACCAGCACTCCGGCGATCATGATGATCACAAAGCGCCCGCGAAGAGACGCTGGCAGCCAGCGGGATAAGCGTCGCCGGATATGCGCCCACCCCGCCCGGCTCACGTTAATGCATCGACCTGGGCGGTTAACACATACCCTGCCCCGCGCACCGTTCGAATCAGCTGCGAGTGCTGGGCATCTTCACCCAACCGTTGGCGCAAGCGGCAAACGTGGACATCAATGGAGCGGTCAAGCGGCGGCGCGTCCCGCCCCCGGGTAAGCGCGTAGAGATCATCCCGAGTGAGTACCTTCGCCGGGTGCTCCAAAAACACCTGCAATAGCTGAAAATCAGCCCCTGAAAGCGCGGCGCGCTCGCCCTGCAGGTCAATCAACTCGCGGGTCATGCGGTCGAGTTGCCAATTACCAAAACTGACCCAGCGCGCCTGCCCCGCAGGCAACTCTGGTGGAGCACTGCGGGTGCGTCGCAGTACCGCTTTGACGCGCGCCAGCAATTCGCGGGGATTAAACGGCTTGCCCAAGTAATCATCAGCACCCAGCTCCAGACCCAGAATGCGGTCGGTCTCATCGGCGCTGGCGGTAAGCATTATGATCGGCACATCGCTGTGCTTTCGAACATCGCGGCAGATGGTAAAGCCGTCATCTCCGGGAAGCATTAAATCGACAATCAGCAAGTCAGGTGCGTGTTCAGCGCGCAGCGAATGCAGCGCTTGGGCACCGTCCGCCGTAAATACCCGGTAACCGTGGCGCCCCAGGTAGTCAGCGAGCAGTTCACAAATTTCCGGGTCATCGTCGACCACAATCAAAGTAGCAGGGGTTGTCGTCATCTCAGCGGGTTCAGCCCTACGCTATTGTCGTTATTGGGCCTTGATGATGGTCGAGGGGCTGGACAGTAGCAATAGTGCTACGACCAAGGTTGCATTAGCGTTAATCATTGACGAAAGCCATGCGCTCCTTGCGCTTAAATTCCAAACCGCTTTCTCAACCACTTGGCAACGGCGGCCTCACCATGGTGACCGATACGCTCAGCGCCGGTGACACGATCAAATAGCGCCGGGTGAGCATTGGCCATTACCTGGGCTTCCCCTGCTAAATCGAGCATTTCGGTATCGTTGAGATTATCGCCAAACGCTAAGCAATCTGCAGGCGTTAAGCCCAACCGTTCCAGCAGTGATGACAGCGCCACGCCTTTGTTGACCCCGCTGGCCATGATTTCCAGAGAATCAATCGTGGAATAGGTAATATGCAGCCCGTCGCCGTGGGCCTCTTGCGCCTGGGCTTCTAGCTGTTTTAGCGCCTTTGGATCGCCTAGATAGAGCACTTTGCCTACACCATTAGCGTCCATTTGCGCGGGGGGCACGACTTCATAGCCAAACCCGGTAGAAGCGTGAAGTGATAATAAATGTGGAGCCTCTGAATCAATATGCCAGCCGCTTTCACGATAAAGGTTAAGCCGTACTTGAGGCGGACGCGGAAGACCGATCAGCGTCTTTGCATGTTCAGGCGCAAGGTGATTAGCCGCCAGCAGAGTATCTACGGGGTCGTGAATATAGGCGCCGTTGGTGCTGATCAAGTGCGCAGGAATGTCTAACTGATCACGCAACACCTTCATATCGTGGTAGTGGCGACCCGAGGCTAGCGCGACATGATGGCCTTGCTTCACCAATGCTCTGAGTACCTCGACGGTGCTTGCGTGCAGGGTGTGGTCGCTTCCTAATAGGGTTCCATCCAGGTCAGAAACAATCAGGCGAGGTGTCATAGCGCGCTCCGTGAGTATGAATATTTAGCTTAACCGATTCCCTTGAGCGCATGTAAGCCTTTGACTCGCCGTTACCAACGCCAACATCAGGGCCAACATCGCGTAGCGGCAATTGGCGCGGCCTGCGGGAATCCGTATAGTGGCAGCCTAACTCTCGCCAACTGATTGAGCTCATGCTTCAGAATAACTCCATGCTTGCCCAGCTCAAGCAACAGATTCGTCAAACCACCCCCCGTGCTGAAGGGGTGATCAAGGCCACCGACAAAGGTTTCGGGTTTCTCGAAACCGACGACGGTGAATCCTATTTCGTGCCGCCGCCCGCCATGAAGCAGGTGATTCACGGTGATCGCGTGGAAGGCGTGATTCACGAGAACGGTGACAAAAAGTCCATTGAGCCGGAAAAGCTGATTGAAGCGGGTCTTGATCGGTTTGTCGCCCGGGTGCAGAAGCGCGAAGGTCGCCTATCTGTCATCCCCGACCACCCGTCGATTAAAAATATTATCAAGGCGCGGATAAAGAACAGCCTTGATGAAGAGAGCATTGCTGATGGCGATTGGATCGTCGCTCGGCTGGTACGCCATCCGCTAAAAGCCGATGACCGCGCTTTCTTTGCCCAGATTGATGAGCTGGTCGCTAAAAGCGATGACCCGGCAGTGCCATGGCGCGTCACACTTGCACGCCATGCGCTGGAGCAAGAGTGCCCCGATGCGGGCACCGACTGGCCGCTGATCGATGAAGGCCTGACTCGCGAAGACTTAACATCCACGCCCTTCTTCACCATTGATGGTGAGAAGACCCGCGATATGGACGATGCGCTGCACGTCGCTACTCGCGCGGAAGGCGGCTGGCAGTTAAGTGTCGCGATTGCCGACCCCACCGCTTACGTGGAAGAGGGCCATGCGGCCGATTTAGAAGCACGCACCCGCGCTTTTACCGTTTATCTGCCCGGCCAGAACGTCACCATGCTGCCCGAGCAGCTAGCGGATGATCTCTGCTCGTTGTGGGAAGGTAAAGATCGCCCCGCGCTGGCCTGTACGCTGGATATCAATGCCGACGGCAGCATGGGCGAGTATCGCTTTTTTGCGGCGAACGTTAAGTCTCACGCCAAGCTCGTTTACGACAACGTCTCCGACTGGATCGAAGGTCAAGGCGACTGGGCACCTGCGGATGAGATTGCCGAGCAGCTCACCGCACTGCGCGATTTGACCGAAGCGCGTACCGCTTGGCGCAATGAACACGCGCTGGTGTTTAAAGACCGCCCCGACTACGTATTTGATCTCGATCCCGCCGGTAACGTATTAGCGGTGCGCACCGAAGAGCGCCGCATTGCTAACCGCATGATCGAAGAGTCGATGATTGTGGCCAACGCCTGCTGCGCGGACTTCCTGGCCCAGCATATCGGCCACGGTATCTTTAACGTGCACCGTGCGTTCGAGCCGGAAAAAGCCGAAGCCGCCCAGGAGTTTCTGGCAGGTCAGGAAATTGTGGTTGAGCGCGAAGCGCTCACCGAGCTTGCCCGCTACACCGAGCTGAAGCGTGCGCTGGAAAGCCGCGATGACGCTTGGCTGGATGCGCGCCTGCGCCGCTTCCAGGGCTTCACCAGCATGTCGGCTCAGCCCGGCCCGCACTTTGGTTTAGGCTTGGCTGCCTACGCTACCTGGACATCGCCGATTCGTAAGTATGGCGATATGGTCAACCACCGCCTCATCAAGCGCGTGCTGAAAGGCGAACAGGCACCCGCCGAGGCGACCCAGCAGCTCACCGAGCAGTTGACGGAGCGTCGCCGCCTGAACCGTATGGCCGAGCGCGACGTGAAAGATTGGCTCTACGTGCGTTACCTGACCCCCTCAGCGCAGAACCAGGACACCTTTGAGGCCGAGATCATGGCCATCAACCGTGGTGGTATGCGCGTTCGCCTGCTGGAAAATGGCGCGACGGCGTTTGTGCCCGCGCCTTTAATGCACAGTGACCGCAGTAAAGTGGTCATTGATGATAAAGAGGGGCGTATCCAGATCGAAGGCGAAGAGCGTTATAAGCTTGGCGATCCTATTCGGGTAGCACTGACCGAAGCCCGCGAAGAGACTCGCTCGCTGGTGGCTAAACCTGCTGAGTAAAGCGAACGTGTTTAATCGCAAAACCGACAACGGCGCCTAAGGGCGCCGTTGTTGTTTCAATGCAGGCACCCCCGTTTCCTTTTATTAAGCCTGGCGATGCTGAAAAAAGAAACGCAGCATTTCCTTGGTGGCATTGGGGCCTTTCGGGTCGGTATAGCTTCCTTTCGTGCTGCCGCCCGACCAAGCATGGCCCGCCCCGTGTACTCGCCACTGCTCCAGATGCGGTACGCCCTTCGCATTGTGGTAAGTGGTACAGGTGTAGCCGTGACCATTCGCTACCTTCCCCTTCTCTACCGTTGCCCCTGCTTGATGTGATGTGCTGTACTGAGCGGCCACGCGATCCCCATTACTGGGGTGTACGGTGGTGTCGCGGTCGCCATGAAAAATAATCGCTGGCACATTCGACGCCCATCCGGCTCCTTTTGCTTGATTACCGCCACCGAGCGGCCCTGTGCCGCCCTGCATTGCCCCCAAGGCATCGGGAAGACTCTGGGCCACGCCATGGGGCAGCCCAGAGTGCACGCCTACCGCAGCAAAAAGATCGGGATAGGTCATCGCCAGAGTGGTCGCCATGGCGGCGCCTGCCGAGAGCCCTGCCACATAGACACGAGAGGCATCGAGCCCGTAGGTGGCGATAATCTGACGCGTCATGCCCGCCAAAATTGCCGGCTCACCGCCCTCACGCTGCTGGTCTTCGGCCTTGAACCAGTTCCAGCACTTGGAGTTGTTGGCAGTCATCGGCTGGGCCGGATAGAGCACGCAACACAGCTGCTCTTCGGCCAGCCGGTTCATATCGGTTCCAGCAGCGAAATCATCGGGATTCTGCGTGCAACCATGCAGCATAACCACTAGCGGCAGCGCTTGCCCGTGATAGCCGCTGGGGATATACAGCTTGTAATCGCGTGTGCCGACGCGGTTGCTGAAACTACCGGCCGTGAAGGCGCCTGCGTTCGTTTGACGAGCGTGGCCTGAGGCAGAAGTTGGGGCCTCTGACGTTGGTTTGGTTACCGTGTCGTCTTTATCAACAACTTGCCAGGTTCCATCGATGGTATCGCCACCTCGGTAAGCGTTTTCTGACGTTTCCTCTCGCCTGGCTTCGGGCTCGCCGCCCTGAAGGAGAGCCATGGCCTCATGCAGTTTCCCCGCACGGGTGAGTCGCGTTGCTTCTTCCATTCGCTTCGACATAGTGGCGTCGATCATGATCAATGTCCCTATTGAGTGATTCAGTGGATTCGATCCGCCAGGGCGGCCTTGACCGCTTTGCTAGCGTGCAGTGCGCCCAGTACGACCACCGACTCGATGGTGGCAAGAGCTAACTCCGGCGTAACGTCGTCGGCAATACTGGCCATACCCAGAACCTGAATCTGCAATTTCTCCCCTGCCGACTGCAGGGCTTCTAGATCCGCACGACTATAGTGCTCAAGCCCGAGTACAAACGACTTGCGGGTGACGGTCTCTTTAACGACCTCGGCATGGGTCACCAACTGGTTGCGAATGGCGGTGCGAATCAGATCGGTTCGGTTGGAGTAAAACCCCTCCTGAACCAGCAGGTCTATCTGCCCCAGGTCAACGACCCCCAGATTGATGGTGATCTTCTCGCTGGAGTCGCCGCTTTTGCGGCGCAGTTCGTGCACGCTCATAGGTGATGTCTCTTTTGCTCATCATAAAACGCTTATTGATACCTACTAACTGGCAATCACATACCGGTCGCGCATCAATTAACTCTAAATGGAATCCATATAACATCCATATGGCATCCATATGGATGGTTAGAATAGACAATGCCGAGAAATAGTCCAGCTCGAAACCTCAAATACACTTGAATAACAGAAAATAAAAAGCGGGCTCCGTTGTCGCTGAACTGACTTATTTCTCCTTTATGGTGAAACGATGACACTCTTTGGGGTTGGAGGTTAGATTGCACATTGCCGATGTGACGATGTTTCATGCCCCCGCCAGCGGCGGTGTGCGTACCTACTTACAGGCTAAACACCGCGTTTTTTCACACCTCCCACAGCTACGAACCAGCCTGCTGGTTCCGGGAGCAGAGCGCGATAGTTTGGGCGACCACCACACTTTACCGGCGTTACACCTGCCCTTAGGTCAAGGCTATCGCTTTCCGTTACGAGGCTCGCCATGGCGTGATGCCCTGGTCGATCTAAAACCAGACCTTATTGAGGCAGGCGACCCCTATGTAACCGCTTGGGCGGCACTTGAGGCAGGTCAACGGCTCGGTGTGCCAGTGGTCGGTTTCTATCACTCCGACCTCCCACGTCTGATGGGAGACCGCTTTGGGCGCTTCGTTGAGAAACGCTTAACCCGATATGTCACGACGCTTTATAGCCAGTTTGATAGCGTGCTGGCGCCCTGTAACGCCATGGCTAACCGGCTTAGGGATTGGGGCGTCGATAACGTCCGCGTTCAGCCGTTGGGCGTCGATTTAACCCAATTTAACCCCCAGCAGCGTGACGATACTTTCTGCAAAACCATGGGCATACCCAGCGAGAAAAGGCTGCTGATCTTTGTGGGGCGCTACTCCCGCGAGAAAAATATTGATGTACTGCTGGCGACGATGCGCAAGCTAGGCAGCGATTACCATCTGTTGCTAATGGGCCCCGGCATGCCACATCACGTACCCAGCAACGTTACCATTGTGGATCGCTGTTGCGGCGCCCATGAGGTAGCCAAAGCACTGGCCAGTAGCGATGCCCTACTGCACGCAGGCACCCGCGAAACCTTCGGCTTGATTGCTCAAGAAGCCATGGCCAGTGGCATTCCGGTAGTCGCTGCGCGCGCTGGGGCGCTGGCAGAAAACGTGCCGCTGGGAGCGGGTATTTTATGCAAACCGCTTGACCCCATTGCCATGGCAGAGGCGTGCGTGGCACTGTTCAGTAATGATGTCGCCGCCAGTGGGCGCTATGCGCGCCGCCATGTAGAGCGCCACTTCAACTGGGATGGTGTCATGTATTCCCTGCTGGAGCACTATCAGCAGCTTTGCCACGGCAGCCAACCGTATGCACTCCACCAACACCACTAGTCGCCGTCAGCTACTGAAGTGGCGACCCATCCATGGTGTGATGATTGCCTTAGCGCTGATTGCACCACTAGTGCTCACCGCTTGGCTGGGTGGCGTTGAAGCACTGCAGCGCGTCAAACACTTCCCACTTGGGCTGCTGTTATTGATGCTGGTGATGGCCTTTCTGTGCTGGAACCTGAATGCAGCAAGGCTACGTTTGATGCTGGGTGGCCGTGCGGGCAGGCTCGGCCAGCGCGGCGCGCTGGGTATCGAACTGGCGTCCAAGTTTGCCCTGTGCGCCACCCCAGGCGGCAGCGGTGGCCCAGCGACCCTGTTGTTGTTGCTTGCACGGCGCGGTTTCCCGCCTGCCAAGGGCGCGGCAGTGTTCCTGATTGATCAAGGCTGCGACTTACTGTTCTTCCTGGCCATGCTAAGCGGTCTGGTGCTCTTTTCAATGCTAAGCGACACCCAATGGCCACATCAGTCGCTTGTGCAGTGGGCACTGGTAGGATTAGCGTTCATGGCAGCGCTGGTGATTATCGTAATGCGTTATCTACCCAGCCTCTTGCGCTCACCCGGTGTGAACACGCCATGGCCAAGCCGATATCAGCGACGCTGGCTCGTACGGCGCCTCTTGCGCTGTCGGCATGCGTTAAAGGTCACCCTTAAGCTCCCGCTCAGTATACTGATCGCCATGCTAGCGCTGACGACGGCACACTGGCTGATGCGTTATAGCTTGCTCTATTTAGCAGTGCTGGGGGTAGGCGGTCATGCAGATTGGATGTGGACGTTTTTAACGCAAATGCTGGCGATGGCAGCCAGCCAATTTAGTTTTCTGCCCGGCGGCGCGGGTGCCGCTGAGGTAGGCGTGGGTAGCCTGTTGCTGCCGCTAATGGAGCGCGAACAGGCCGCTGCAGCGGTTCTGGTGTGGCGGTTGGTCAGCTACCATTTATATTTGGCGGCAGGCGCACCGCTGTTTGTGCTGTATAGCTACCGAATGCTGCGCCGCTCACCGACGCCATAGCAACATTAGCCATAGAAACATTATCCAGAACAACATTAAATGTGCAGGAATGAATAAGGGCGCCCCTCGGGGCGCCCTTATAGCGTGCAGCTAAACGTCAATGGCTTACCAGCCGGTGACTTCTTTCAGCGCATCACCGATTTCAGCCAAAGAGCGCACGGTTTTAACACCGGCGTCTTCAAGAGCAGCAAACTTCTCGTCAGCGGTGCCTTTACCGCCAGAGATGATTGCGCCCGCGTGGCCCATACGCTTGCCAGGAGGTGCAGTCACACCGGCAATGTAGGAAACCACGGGCTTGGAAACATTAGCTTTGATGTAAGCTGCCGCTTCTTCTTCAGCCGTACCGCCGATTTCACCGATCATAACGATGGCTTCGGTTTTCGGATCCTTCTCGAACATCTCAAGGATGTCGATGAAGTTAGAACCCGGAATCGGGTCACCGCCGATACCTACACAGGTAGACTGACCAAAACCGTGATCAGTGGTCTGCTTAACGGCTTCATAGGTCAGGGTACCAGAGCGAGATACGATGCCTACGCGGCCCGGCTGGTGAATGTGACCCGGCATGATGCCGATTTTGCATTCGCCCGGAGTGATAACACCTGGACAGTTCGGGCCGATCAGGCGTACGCCCAGCTCGTCGCACTTCACTTTGGCTTCGAGCATGTCTAGCGTGGCGATGCCTTCAGTGATGCACACAATCAGCTTGATACCGGCGTTGGCCGCTTCAAGGATTGAGTCTTTACAGAACGGCGCCGGTACGTAGATAACGCTGGCTTCCGCGCCGGTTTTCTCTACCGCTTCTTTCACAGTGTTGAAAACGGGCAGACCGAGGTGCTCCTGGCCGCCTTTACCCGGCGTAACACCACCGACCATTTGCGTGCCGTAGGCAATCGCCTGCTCGGAGTGGAACGTGCCTTGGCCACCGGTAAAGCCCTGGCAGATGACCTTGGTGTTCTTATCGATCAGGATGCTCATTACTTGCCCTCCGCCGCTTTAACGACCTGCTGAGCCGCGTCGGTCAGACTAGTAGCCGCGATGATGTTCAAACCGCTAGATGCTAGTTTTTCAGCACCCAGTTCGGCGTTGTTACCTTCCAGACGTACGACAACCGGTACATTGACGCCTACTTGCTCAACGGCACCGATAATGCCTTCAGCAATCATGTCGCAACGTACAATACCGCCGAAAATGTTAACCAGTACGGCTTTAACGTTGTCGTCAGAGAGGATGATTTTGAACGCTTCTGCAACGCGCTCCTTGGTGGCACCGCCGCCAACGTCCAAGAAGTTAGCGGGCTTGCCGCCGCTCAGGTTGACGATGTCCATGGTGCCCATGGCCAAGCCTGCGCCGTTAACCATGCAGCCGATGTTGCCATCCAGTGCGACATAGTTAAGTTCCCACTTCGCCGCATCGGCTTCGCGCTGATCTTCTTGCGAAGGATCACGCATGGCCTGCAGGTCGGGGTGACGGTACAGTGCGTTGCTATCCAGGCCAAGTTTGGCGTCGAGGCAGTGCAGATTGCCTTCGTCGGTAACAACCAGCGGGTTAATTTCCAACAGCGCCAGGTCTTTGTCGTGGAACAACTGAGACAGACCTAAGAAAATCTTGGTGAACTGTTTGATCTGGTCACCTTTCAGGCCCAGAGCAAAGGCTAGCTCACGCGCTTGGTACGGCTGAGCGCCGACCAGCGGATCGATTTCAGCTTTCAGAATCTTTTCCGGAGTCTCTTCCGCAACCGTCTCGATCTCAACACCGCCTTCAGTAGAGGCCATGAAGACAACACGACGGGTGGTACGGTCGACAACGGCACCGAGATACAGCTCGTCGGCGATGTCAGTGCAGGTTTCAACTAAAATCTTGGCAACCGGCTGACCTTTTTCGTCAGTCTGGAAGGTTACCAGGTTTTTACCTAGCCACTGCTCAGCAAATGCTTTGGCTTCTGCCGGGTCTTTAATCAGCTTAACGCCACCCGCTTTACCACGGCCACCGGCGTGCACCTGGGCTTTAACCACCCACATGTCACCACCGATTTTTTTGCAAGCCTCTTCCGCTTCTTCGGGCGTGTCGACTGCAAAGCCTTTAGACACTGGTAGACCATAGTCGGCAAACAGCTGTTTACCTTGATACTCGTGAAGATTCATCGATTCATGCCATTGGTTGCATGTGACTCGAACGATGATCAGCTTTTTTTAAGAACAGTCTTAAAAGAACTGGCCATCCCCGTTCTTTCGATCTTTGTGGATTAAGACAAAGCCGAAAGTTTGCGCCACCATTAAAAGGTGGCGCTTCGTTGTTACTTACTGAATTACTTACGCTTCTTACGATTGGCCATATGAATCGCGTGGCCTTCCACCGCAAGCGCTGCTTCGTGAACAGCTTCCGACATGGTCGGGTGCGCGTAGCAGGTCAACGCCAGATCTTCGGCGCTAGAGCCGAATTCCATGGCAATCACGCCTTGGGCAATCATCTCGCCAGCGTGTTGACCCACGATGTGCATACCGAGAATGCGGTCAGTTTCCGCATCGGCGATGATTTTGGCGCTGCCTTCGGTGGCGTTGTTCGCCATTGCACGGCCACTGGCCGCGAACGGGAAAGTACCGGTTTTGACTTCGATGCCTTTCGCTTTGGCGTCCTGCTCAGTCATACCGACCCATGCAACTTCCGGGTAGGTATAAATAACGCTAGGAATGGTGTCGTAGTTCATCTCTGCTTTATGGCCAGCGATGATATCCGCCACCATGATGCCTTCTTCAGACGCTTTGTGCGCCAGCATCGGACCGCGTACACAGTCACCGATGGCGTAAACGCCCGGGACGTTGGTACGGCACTGGTCGTCAACAAAGATGAAGCCACGCTCATCTAACTCGATGCTGACACCATCAGCGATGACACCTTTGGTGTAGGGGCGACGGCCGACACAAACGATAAGTTTGTCGAAGGTCATCTCTTGCTCACCATTTGAGTCGGTGTACTTAACGATAACCTCTTCACCGTTAGTTTCCGATCCGGTGACGCGAGCACCCAGTTTGATATCCAGGCCTTGCTTCTTGAGCAGTTTCTGCGTCTCTTTTGCGACGGTGGTATCCACCATCGGCAGGAAGGAGTCCATAGCTTCAAGTACGGTAACTTCAGAGCCCAGGCGATTCCAGACGCTACCCAGCTCAAGACCGATGATACCGGCACCGATCACGCCTAAACGCTTCGGTGTTTCGGTGAATTCCAGCGCGCCGGTAGAGTCGACAATCAGGCCTTCGGTCAGCGGGGTCGGAGGAATTTCCACCGGTACTGAGCCCGCAGCGATAACGATGTTGTCGGCATCATAGGTAGTGGTATTGCCGTCGTTGTCGGTGACTTCAACCTGCTTGCCGGAAACCACTTTACCGGTACCTTCGATGGCGGTAACGCCGTTGGCCTTGAACAGACCTGAAATGCCGCCGGTCAAGTTCTTAACGATCTTGTCCTTGCGCGCCATCATCTTGGTGACGTCCATGGATACGTCGCCAGCCTGAATGCCCATATCGTCGAAATCGTGCTTGGCTTCAACGAACTTGTGGGAGGCTTCAAGCAGTGCTTTAGACGGGATGCAGCCCACGTTCAAGCAGGTGCCACCGTGGACAACATTGCCCTCTTTACCAATCCATTTTTCAATACAGGCCGCTTTTAGGCCCATCTGTGCAGCACGAATGGCGGCAACGTAACCACCAGGGCCGGCACCGATAACGATCACATCAAACTTATCAGCCATGTTGGCTCCTTTAGCTTGCTGACCTCCCCCCGTTATTGACTAAAACCGGGCGGGAGGCTAAGTGCGATTGCAGATAAATCCTGGTTAAGCAGTAGCGTACTGAATCACTATTTCAATAAATACGACGCTTATGCTTTAGACATCCAGCAGCAGACGAGCCGGGTCTTCCAGCAACTCTTTGAGAGTAACCAAGAATTGAACGGCGTCTTTGCCGTCGATCATGCGGTGGTCATATGAGAGTGCCAGATACATCATCGGACGAATCTCGACCTTGCCGTTGACTGCCATCGGACGATCCTGGATTTTGTGCATGCCCAGAATAGCGGTTTGCGGCGGATTGATGATCGGGGTCGACATCAACGAACCGAAGGTGCCGCCATTGGTGATGGTAAAGGTGCCGCCGATCATGTCGTCCATGCCCAACTTACCGTCACGACCACGCTTACCGAAATCGACAATCTTACGCTCGACGTCAGCAATTTTCATGCTGTCGGTGTCACGCAGTACCGGCACGACCAAACCACGGTCGGTGGAGACCGCTACGCCGATATCCTGGTAACCGTGATAAACGATGTCGGTGCCGTCGATAGAGGCGTTAACGTCCGGGAATCGCTTGAGCGCTTCTGACGCCGCTTTTACAAAGAAGCCCATAAAGCCCAGCTTGATATCGTGAGCTTTTAAGAAAGTCTCTTTGTACTGCGCACGTAGGGCCATGATCTCAGTCATGTCCACTTCGTTGTAAGTGGTCAGCATCGCCGCGGTTTGCTGCGCCTGAACCAAGCGCTTGGCGATGGTCTGACGCAGACGACTCATAGGTACGCGCTTCTCGATGCGCTCACCCTCGGCAGCCGGTGCAGCGGCGGCTTTCGCCGGTGCGGCCGATTTCGCAGCTTTCTTGGCGGAACCGTCTTTTACCGCTTTTTGCACGTCTTCTTTCAATATGCGGCCACCTTTGCCGGTGCCATTAATCTTGGCAACGTCCAGGTCGTGCTCGGCAACCATTTTACGTGCGGCTGGGGCGAGGATTTTGTCACCGACTTTTTCATCGGGGCCATCGTCATCGCTGCTGTCTGATTTCGCGGACGCTGAATCGCCACCGCTCTCGCTACCGCTGTCACCACCGGCACCTTCGGTGAAAGTCGCGAGAATCGCTTCGGATTCAACCTGGCTTCCCTCTTCGGCTTTAATTTCAGCCAGGGCACCATCGGCCGGAGCGACCACTTCCAGCACAACCTTATCGGTTTCGATGTCGGCCAGCACGTCATCGCGCTTCACCGCTTCGCCGACTTTTTTGTGCCAGGTCGCTACCGTGCCTTCCTGGATCGACTCAGGGAAGCTGGGGGCTTTTACGTCGTGTTGCTTGCCGCCACCGCTGGCTTTTTTCTCTTCTTTCTTACCTTCAGATTTCTCTTCAGATTTTTCAGCGCTGTCATCGCCAGAAGATTTCTCTTCTTTTTGGCTGCCAGACGCGCTGCCTTCGCCGATTTTGCCCAGCACCTGTTCTGACTCAACGGTATCGCCCTCTTCGGCCATTACGTCGGTCAGGGTACCCGCTTCCGGTGCGACGACTTCCAGCACCACTTTGTCGGTTTCGATCTCAACAATCAGCTCGTCACGCTCAACGCTGTCACCCGGCTTTTTATGCCACGCCGCCACTGTGCCTTCGGCAACGGATTCCGGAAAGGTTGGCGCTTTGATCTCAGTAGCCATGTCGTTTCCCTTATATGTTCTCTAAATCCGGTGGTCGCTTATAAATTAAAAGCGTCTTCCACCAGCTGGCGCTGCTGTTCAGTGTGGACGGACATATAGCCAGCTGCCGGAGCAGCAGAGGCAGGACGTCCTGCAAATTTCAACTCGCGGCCAAGGCCATCTTTCAGCATATCGGCCACTGCACGCATATTGTGCTGACTGGAGTACCAAGCGCCCTGATTAAGCGGCTCTTCCTGGCACCACACAATGTCCTCTATGTTGGTATAGTCTTGCAGCGCTTCCAGTAGCTCTTCTTTCGGGAAGGGGTATAGCTGCTCAATACGCACAACTGCCGTGTCATGACGCTCATTCTCAGCGCGCCAAGCGGCTAAGTCGTAGTAGACCTTGCCAGCACATAGCACAACGCGTGTGACCTTCTCCGGCGCCAGATCTGCCTGGTCGGCGAGCACCATGTGGAACTTGCCGTGGGCCAGATCTTCAAGGCTCGAAATCGCTTCTTTATGACGCAGCAGCGATTTAGGTGTCATCACCACTAGCGGCTTACGCAGCGGACGAATCACCTGACGACGCAGTAGATGATAAATCTGCGCAGGCGTAGTGGGGACGCAGACCTGCATGTTGTGCTCGGCACACATTTGCAGGAAGCGCTCCAGGCGTGCCGAAGAGTGCTCAGGGCCCTGGCCTTCGTAGCCGTGTGGCAACAGCATGGTTAAACCACACACCCGACCCCACTTCGTTTCGCCCGACGAGATGAACTGATCCACGACCACCTGGGCGCCGTTGAAGAAGTCACCAAACTGAGCTTCCCAGATCACCAAGTCATTCGGCGCAGTGGTTGAGTAGCCGTACTCAAACGCCAGCACCGCTTCTTCGGAAAGGAAGGAGTCATGAATGGTGAAACGCGGCTGACCATCGGCCATGTTCTGCAGCGGAACATAAGTGGTGCCATCTTTCTGGTTATGCACCACCGCATGGCGGTGGGAGAAAGTACCGCGGCCCACGTCTTGCCCGGTAATCCGAATCGGATGGCCTTGATCGAGCAGGGTGGCGTAGGCAAGCGTTTCCGCAAAGCCCCAGTTAAGCGCCAGACCGCCAGCCTGCATTTTACGGCGATCTTCATAAATCTTGGCTACTTGGCGCTGAACGTCGACGCCATCCGGCACCTCGCACATGCGGGCCGCTAACTGCTGCAGACGCTTCATATCAAACGTCGTGTCGGCATCACCAGACCATTCGTGGCCCAGGTAAGGCGCCCAGTCAACGAACAGCGAAGCGTTAGGCTCTTGCACCAATGCATTGGCAACGTGGTTGCCTGCCACTAGATCATCACGATAGGTTTCAACCATCGCTTTGGCGGACTCTTCAGAGAGCACGCCCTGTTCAACCAAGCGCTTGGCATACAGCGAGCGCGCAGAGGGGTGATCTTTGATCTTGGCATACATCATCGGCTGCGTGCCTGACGGCTCGTCAGCTTCGTTGTGGCCACGGCGACGGTAGCAGACCAGATCGATCACCACGTCTTTCTTAAACTGCTGACGGTAATCAAGAGCTACTTGGGTGGCGTGCAGCACTGCGTCCGGGTCATCGCCATTGACATGAAAAATAGGCGCTTGAACCATCTTGGCAATATCAGTGCAGTATTCGGTAGAGCGAGCATCCAATGGATGCGAGGTGGTGAAGCCCACTTGGTTGTTAATCACAATGTGGACGGTGCCACCGGTTTTATAAGCACGGGTTTGGGACATCTGGAATGTCTCCATCACCACGCCTTGACCGGCAAACGCTGCATCGCCGTGGACGTTGATCGGCAGCACTTTGCTGCCCTCTTCGTCGTTACGACGATCTTGGCGGGCACGCACCGAGCCCTCTACGACAGGTGCGACAATTTCCAGGTGCGACGGGTTAAACGACATCGCCAAATGGACTTCGCCGCCTGGGGACATGACGTTCGAACTGAAACCCTGGTGGTATTTCACATCACCTGAGCCGCGCTCGATGACTTTCTTGCCGTCGAACTCATCAATCAAGTCAGCTGGGTTTTTTCCCAAAATATTGACCAACAGGTTGAGTCGGCCACGGTGCGCCATGCCAATGACGACTTCCTTGGTGCCATAACCACCGGCACGCTGGATAAGTTCGTCCATCATCGGCACAAACGATTCGCCGCCTTCAAGACCAAAACGTTTGGTACCTGGATACTTGGATGCCAGGTAATTCTCCAAACCTTCGGCGGCCGTCAAGCGCTCCAGCACGTGCTTGCGCACGTCGGCACTGAAATCAGGCGCACTGCGTACCGACTCAAAACGCCGCTGTAACCAGCGTTTCTCTTCCGTATCGACGATATGCATGATTTCGCAGCCGATGGAGCGGCAGTAAGTACGCTCCAACGCATCCACGATGTCACGCAGTGGCGCTTTGTCGATACCTAAAAAGAAAGAACCGGTTTGGAACTCGGTGTCCAGGTCAGCTTTGGAAAGCTGATGAAAGGACAGATCGAGATCGGGGACGGGGGTGGGATTACGCAGTCCTAGCGGGTCGATATTGGCCTTTTGATGGCCACGGAAGCGGTAAGCGTTAATCAGCTGCAGGACTTTTACCTGCTTTTTGTTTTCACCGCTATCGGCAGCGGCGACTACCCGGCCCGGGCGACTTTCGCGCCCCAACTGGTAGAACTGATCACGCACGGGGCTAAGTGGAACATCGTGGGAGGCACTGCCCTCGGGACGCGGCAACTGGTCAAAATAGCTGCGCCATTCGTCAGGGACAGACTCAGGATCGGCGAGGTACTGCTCGTAAAGCGCTTCCACGTAGTGAACATTGCCGCCACTAACGTGAGAGGAACGCCACATCAACTCCATTATGCCTTGTTGCATCTCTCGGTCACCCTGCACTGATGGGGTGGTATCGGTATCGTCGCAAACATGCGGCGACATCGCTATTGCCCTGCCGGCGGGGCGGGACATTTGCCGGCGGCGCCGGCCAACGGCCGGAAACCCTGTTCGTCTAGCTATTCTTCATCTAACGCTTGATGTTACATCTAGCGGTCATACTGTGTTTCTAGCGGTCATTCAGTGTTTCGTCTTCAGTTCATGCTCGAAAGCCGGTACCTCAGGCACCGGCTTTCAAACTTGTCTGATCAGCAGTGCGACGTGACGCCGCACCGCGTGACAAACCCTATGATAACAAGCGAAGCGTCATGATTTAAGTGGCATTATCACCCAACTTAAGTGGCAGACGCTTTTTTACTCAGATGTCATAGGCTTAGGTAGCATCAGCGAGTAACATTTCGCGAATTTTACCAATCGCCCGAGTAGGGTTAAGGCCTTTTGGGCAAACCGCTACACAGTTCATGATGCCACGGCAACGGAATACCGAGAACGGGTCTTCCAGGTTGCTCAACCGCTCGCTGGTAGCCGTGTCACGTGAATCGGCCAGGAAGCGGTAAGATTGTAGCAAACCGGCTGGTCCAACGAACTTCTCTGGGTTCCACCAGAACGACGGGCAAGATGTTGAACAGCATGCGCATAGAATACACTCATACAAGCCATCTAGCTTGTCGCGTTCTTCTGGCGACTGCAGGCGTTCAATGGCCGGCGCAGGCGTGTCGTTCTGCAGGTACGGCTGAATACGCTCGTACTGTTTATAGAACAGCCCCATATCCACGACCATATCGCGAATAACCGGCAGGCCTGGCAGCGGACGCAGTGTCAGCTTGTTGTTTTTCACAACGTCTGACAGCGGCGTGATACACGCCAAGCCGTTTTTGCCGTTCATGTTCATGCCGTCAGAACCGCAGACACCTTCACGGCAACTGCGTCGAAACGCCAAACCGCTGTCTTGCTCCTTCATCATATGAAGAACATCCAGCACCATCACATCGCGGCCTTTGGTATCGACCTGAAACTCCTGCATGTAAGGTGCGGAGTCGGTTTCCGGATTGTAGCGGTATACGGATACCTGAAGATTGGACATAGTGACTCCCTCTCGTCTATGCGGCGTTTAGTAGGTACGAACCTTAGGCTCGAACGTATCAACAGTTTTCGGCTTGAAGTTAACGTCGCGTTTTTTCAGCTCTTTCGTCGCCGGGAAGAAGAGCGAGTGCTTCAGCCAGTTGACGTCATCACGGTCTGGATAGTCGTAGCGCGAGTGGGCGCCGCGGCTCTCTTTACGCTCAAGGGCAGCGATCGCCGTCGCTTCTGCCACTTCCATCAAGTTATCCAGTTCCAGTGCTTCTACACGGGCAGTGTTGAAGGCGTTGGACTTGTCAGGTAGGTGGGCATTGGCGATGCGCTCGCGCAGTAGCGCTAGCTTGTCGACGCCTTCCAGCATGTTTTTCTCTTCGCGGAATACGCCGAAAGAGGTCTGCATGATTTCCTGAAGCTCTGCTTTCAGCTCAGGAATGCTTTCGCCACCTTCAGACTCGTTCCAGCGCGTGATCCGCTTCATGGCCGACTCAATGTCAGACTCGGAAGCGTCCAGATACTCAATACCTTCGTTCAGCGCGCCTTCGATAAACATACCCGCGGCACGACCAAAGACCACCAGATCCAGCAGTGAGTTACCGCCCAAGCGGTTGGCACCGTGAACCGATACACACGCTGCTTCACCACAGGCAAACAGGCCGTTAACGATATGATCCTTACCGTTTTCGTCCATGGTAATAGCCTGACCATGAATATTGGTCGGAATACCGCCCATCATGTAGTGGCAAGTCGGTACAACCGGGATCGGATCTTTCGCCGGGTCGATATGAGCGAAGGTCTTAGAAAGCTCAACAATACCCGGTAGGCGCTTGCCAAGAACTTCTTCGCCCAGGTGATCAAGCTTCAGGAAGACGTGGTCGCCCTTCTCGCCGCAGCCGCGACCTTCCAGAATTTCCATGACCATCGAGCGGGCGACAACGTCGCGGCCCGCCAAGTCTTTGGCGTTCGGCGCGTAGCGTTCCATGAAGCGCTCGCCGTCTTTATTGATCAGGTAGCCACCCTCACCGCGGCAGCCTTCTGTGACCAGCGTGCCCGCGCCGTAAATACCGGTCGGGTGGAACTGCCACATTTCCATGTCCTGCATCGGGAAGCCCGCACGCAGTGCCATACCAATACCGTCACCGGTGTTGATCAACGCATTGGTGGTCGAAGCGTAAATACGACCAGCACCACCAGTGGCTAATACCGTGGCCTTGGACTTAACGTGAACCACTTCGCCCGTCTCGATGCACATGGCAATACAGCCGACCACATCACCGCTGGCGTTTTTGACCAAATCCACCGCGTACCACTCGTTGAGGAACACGGTGTTGTTCTTCAGGTTGTTCTGGTAGAGCGTATGCAGCAGCGCATGCCCGGTACGGTCAGCCGCTGCACAGGTACGCGCCGCCTGGCCGCCTTCACCAAAGTTCTTCGACTGGCCACCGAACGGGCGCTGATAAATGCGGCCGTTATCTAAACGCGAGAACGGCAGCCCCATGTGCTCAAGCTCAAATACCGCTTTCGGACCTTCGGAACACATATATTCAGCCGCGTCCTGGTCAGCGATATAATCGCCACCTTTAACGGTGTCGTACATGTGCCAGCGCCAATCGTCGTTGGGATCATCAGACGCGATAGCGCAGGTGATACCACCCTGGGCAGAAACGGTGTGAGAGCGGGTCGGGAAAACTTTCGATAACACGGCCGTCTTTTTACCGGACTTCGCCAGTTCCAGAGCGGCTCGCAGGCCAGAGCCACCGCCACCAATGATAATGGCGTCAAACGTCAGGCTACGCAGATTAGACATGTAATCAAGCTCCCCACAAAATTTGAATGCCCCACACCAAGTACACGAAAATGCCCAGAATGATGACAGCTTGGGCACCCACGCGCAGGCGAGTGGACTTGAGATAGTCGGTGGTAACGGTCCACAGACCGATCCAGGCGTGTGCCGCTATGGCGACGAAAGCCAGTAGCGAGAAAATCCGCATCCACGTCTGGCTGAATAGGCCGCTCCACGCGTAGTAGTCGAGGTTCGGATTAAACAGCAGGAAGGCAACGATAAAGACCGTGTAGAGGGCCAAAATAACAGCAGAAACGCGCTGCATCAGCCAGTCAGAAAGCCCACTACGGCCAAAACTTGTAATGTTGGTTACCATACCCAAACTCCTGCCAGAATAATCAGAACGGCGCTGACCACGACGGTGATCTGCGCTTTTTTAACGCCACCCTCAAGGGTTACACCAATGTCGGCATCCATCAGCAGGTGTTTGATACCTGCGACAAAGTGAAATGCCAGTGCGGATAACAGCCCCCAAGCAATCAATTTAGCCAAAAAATTATTGGCCAGAGCATCGCTAACGGCGTCGAAACCCGCCGGAGATGACAAGGATTTACCCAGCGCCCAAAAAGCGAAAATCAAGCCAACGAACAGGATGACACCAGTGATACGGTGTGTGATCGACGTCAGCGCCGGCAGTGGGAAATGTATCGTAGTAAGGTCTAGGTTTACGGGTCGTTTGCTATTCACGGCTTTGTACACACTCTCTTGGCCCGCTCTGCGACAGGTCGGGCATGGCCCGAGCGGGCGGTGGTTGCTGGAAGGGGCTCGGCCGTTGCCAAGTCGGGCACGACCACCTACCTGCCGGTCGCGCGCCGTGGATTATAAGAACCTTCGCCCTCGCTTACAAACCGAACTCAGGGCTAACTCGACTATGGTGCAAGAAAATTGTCTTCATCCTGTGTCGATTTTGCGCTGCAGCATGGTTATAGTGACAGTAGATTAGCAATTTGATAAGCCTGTTAACATATCATATTAGCCTATCGTCAATCTTCTGACGCTTCGCCATAATCTAGGCTTTTTCATCATATACAAAAATTATCCACAACAACAATATTTGTACAACCTGTAGCTAGCGCTTAGGCTAATTGACAAAATGTCGCACGCTTCTATAGTGGGCAAGCCTTTTCGCCGGCGCGGTATGCGCAGCAATGACTTTACGTCCCAACCCGAATTCGAAAGGAGGCCAGCATGGCTGACAGGAAAGCGACATTGACGGTAGGCGGTCTGGATAAACCGATCGATCTACCCATGTATTCCGGCACACTTGGCCCCGACGTCATCGACGTACGCGGTTTAGGCGCGGAAGGCCTGTTCACCTACGACCCCGGCTTTATGGCCACCTCTTCCTGCCAGTCTGCCATCACTTATATTGATGGTGGCAAGGGCGTACTGCTTCATCGCGGCTACCCCATCGACCAACTGGCCAAAGAGTCTAATTTCGTCGAGGTGTGCTACACCTTGCTATTTGGTGAGCTGCCCAACGACGAGCAGTACGCAGATTTTGAATCGCGCATTCGTAACCACACCATGGTTCACGATCAAATCAATAACTTCTTTAAAGGGTTCCGCCGCGATGCGCACCCGATGTCTATCTTGTGCGGCGTAGTAGGCGGCTTAGCGGCTTTCTACCATGACCACATGGACATTACTCAAGAAGAAGATCGTGTCATTAGCGCGATTCGCCTGATTGCCAAAATGCCTACGCTGGCGGCCATGTCCCACAAATATAATGTGGGCCAGCCGTTTAACTATCCGCGTAACGATCTGAGCTATGCAGAGAACTTCCTCTACATGATGTTCAGTAACCCTTGCGAAGAGTACAAAATCAACCCGGTATACGCGAAAGCCATGGATCGCATCTTTATGTTGCATGCGGATCATGAGCAGAACGCCTCTACCTCAACTGTACGCCTAGCAGGCTCCACGGGCGCCAACCCATTCGCTTGTATTAGCGCAGGTATCGCGGCACTTTGGGGCCCCGCTCACGGCGGCGCAAACGAAGCCGTGCTGGCCATGCTTGACGAAATCGGTGAAGACTCCGAAGAGAACATCCAGCGCTTTGTTGATAAAGCCAAGGATAAGGACGACCCGTTCAAGCTGATGGGCTTTGGTCACCGCGTTTATCGCAACTTTGACCCGCGCGCCAAGGTAATGAAAGAGACCTGCGACGAAGTTCTTGCAGAGCTTGGCATGGCCGACGACCCGCAGCTCAAAATCGCTAAGCGTCTTGAGCAAATCGCCCTTGAAGACGAGTACTTCATTGAGCGTAAGCTGTACCCCAACGTGGATTTCTACTCAGGCATCATTTTGAAAGCCATGGGTATCCCAACCAATATGTTCACCGTGATCTTCGCAGTATCGCGCACTATTGGCTGGATCTCTCATTGGCACGAAATGCTCAGCGAAAGTTACAAAATTGGTCGCCCGCGTCAGCTCTATATTGGCCACGACCAGCGGGACTACCCAAAAAAATAAATCATCCCCGTTTGATAGTAAGATCAAAGGCCACCTTCGGGTGGCCTTTTGCGTATGGGCTGATTAACCTGGCTCATAGACCAGCAACGTGCCACCACACGCGCTCACGACCAATCACTAACTACCGATGCCATGAGCAAGCTCTCCCCTTAGAGGCTACCCCTTGCCCTTTCTTAGCTTAGGCCACGGCGATAGTCAGATGCACCAGTGAAGGACTTCAAAAACGCCTAATTCGACCCTATTATCGCTTGACTTTTTTGCTTCTGGATCTTGCCAAGGGTTTTCCACACTATCTGTGGATAACCCTGTTCACAACCACTTCAAAACGTCCCGAAATCGCCATGGGCAGTGGGCCAGCCTTAAATTGGTTATTTTTTAACCTGCCATAAGTCATTGTTTTTGAACAGTTTAAGTTCTGTTGAAGATTTTTTGCGTCAACAACAAGGGGTTGTGCACAACCTTTAAACCAGAATCGCAAAAGTGGACAAGTCAAGCACAAAATCGTCCAAAAATTGACGATTTGTAGCTTTTTCGTGAACGACAGGAATACAAAAAGCCAGCAGATGAGAGGACTCATTGCCAGAGAAATAAACGATTAGGAAGGGTACTGAAGCAGTGGCGTCCCATAGGGGGTTCGAACCCCTGTTACCGCCGTGAAAGGGCGGTGTCCTAGACCACTAGACGAATGGGACGTATAACACTAACTATAAATCGCTTTGAAGCAATATGACGCTTAAAGCATGACTTCTTGAGCGGCTATCCACACGCTACGTTTAAATAGCTATATGAATTGGTGGAGCCTAGCGGGATCGAACCGCTGACCTCAACACTGCCAGTGTTGCGCTCTCCCAGCTGAGCTAAGGCCCCACATGTCGCGAAGACGGAGCGTATAATACTGATTCCCCAGGCCTTCGTCAACTAGTAAAACGCCAATTCCTTACGGTTAAGAAATTGGCGCTAACGCTAGATCAAGCGCGGTTAAGCGATCTCACGAAACTATTTCCCGGTACTCCTTTTCAAAGCGCTTCGCCTGTTTTTTCGAGACGCCGCCTAAAACCTCTATCGCACTACGCAGCCGCGCCCGGGTAACGTCAGAGCCAAGAATTGCCATAGCGTCCATCACAGAGGTACTGGAGGTGCTGCCGGTAATAGCAATAAACACCGGGGCAAGGAAAGCCTTCATTTTCAAATCAAAATACTCAGCCAGTATCTTCACTTCGCTCAGCAGCGCCTCTTTGTGCCAAGCCGAAACGCCCTCGAACCGCCAAACAAGGAACTGGAGCAGTTTAACCAGCTCCTCTTCCTCGAGCTTCACGCTATCAAACGACTCTTTTGTTAGCGCCGGAAGGCCTGAGAAGAAGTGCCCTGCCAAGGGCATTACCTGGGAGAGCGTCTCTACCCGTGGCCGAACCTGCGGCAGGATCTGCTTAACATAGGCTTCATTGAAGGCCCAGTCGCGAAGGGCGCTCAACAGGGCATCGTCGTCCAGATCTTCACGGATATAAACACCGTTCAGCCAGGTCAGTTTTTCCAGGTCAAACACCGGGCCACCTAACGAGACACGTTGAACGTCGAACTCTGCCATCATCTCTTGCAGGCTGAATTTTTCGCGTTCATCAGGCATCGACCATCCCATCCGCCCCAAATAGTTGGTAACGGCCTGGGGTAAAAAGCCCATCCGGCGGTAGTAATTGATGGAGGTCGGGTTCTTGCGCTTCGAGAGCTTGGATTTATCCGGGTTGCGCAGCAGCGGCATGTGACAAAGTTGCGGCATTTCCCAACCAAAATACTCATACAGCAATTGATGCTTTGGTGCGGAGTTAATCCACTCCTCCCCACGCAATACATGGGTGATCGCCATTAGATGATCGTCGACCACATTGGCGAGGTGGTAAGTGGGCATGCCGTCTGACTTAAGCAGAATTTGCGCGTCCACCTGCGCCCACTCCACTTCAATCGTACTGCGCAGCATATCATTGACCACACAAACGCCTTCGGCGGGCACGTTCATACGCACCACGAAAGGCCACCCTTCCTGTTCACGTCGTGCTTGCTCCTGGCTCTCCAATGCCAAGTCGGCAGGCTTCAATGCCAGTTGCAAGCCCGCGGCTTTGCGGGTTTCACGCAACTCATCAAGCTCTTCACTGGTGCGGTAACACTTAAATGCATGCCCGGCATCCAACAACTGCTGGGCGTATTGAGCATATATATCGCCACGCTCGCTTTGCCGATAAGGGCCGTGGGGGCCGCCAACGTCCGGGCCTTCATCCCACTCAAGACCCAGCCAGCGCAGTGAATCAAGAATCATCTGTTCCGATTCAGGTGTAGAACGCACCCGATCCGTGTCTTCAATACGCAGTATAAATTGGCCACCATGCTGACGCGCAAAACAGAGGTTAAAAAGCGCGATGTAGGCCGTACCAACGTGGGGGTCTCCAGTGGGAGAAGGTGCGATGCGAGTACGTACGGTCATGAAAACGTCCTATTGGCAAAAATGCATGGCGATATTATACGCACCTTAGGCGCAACCAACAGCGTTGCCCAGGGAACGACTAGCGCAAGAAAGCGTCAGAGAAATTAACTCAACGTTATTTGTCCACTAATGCGCGCTAAAGCACAATCGCTTAGTATGGCTCTGCAGCAACACCTTGGGTGCATACCCCAAGCTTGAGACAGACCAATAACGTATGTTCTTAGCGCCACTATCTATATTAGATGAAATTATTGTAGTGGCAGTCATTCAACGAGCTTGTTAGCTCATCATCAGGAAGACGAAATGGAATCGCTAGGCTCACGTATCAAGCAACTGCGGCTTAGGGCCAAGCTCAACAAAGCTGCCCTCGCACGCAAAGTTGGCGTGTCAGATGTCACCATTTCTTATTGGGAATCTGGGGCGATCAAACAGATCGGTCACGAACGCCTCGTTGCGCTCGCTGATGCACTCGACTGCTCCCTGGCAACTCTATTGGAAGGTGATAGCGCCCCCGAGCTATTAACGTTGACCCATACTGGCCCCCTCCCCTGGGAACAGGTGCAGGCAACGACCATTAAAGTGCCCAGTCATCTCCCGCTGAACATCGACTGGAAAGCACCGTGCGTGATGGCAACACCCGGCCAAGGTACAGATTTTTCACCCGTTAATGCTGGTGATCTTCTGCTGCTTGGGCCAACCCATGTGTTTCACAAAGCGGGCCACTATGTAGTGCAACGCGACGATCGTTTCGTCATTGAGCACTTCGCCAAAGCCCTAAGCGACACATCGATCCATGCAGTACTGTTAGCCCATTGGCATCCTGCCTAAAGCGTCTATCTCCCCGGACTCTCTAGCACTTCCACCTGGTCACGCGTTTGCCTTGGCTCACTCCCCACCAAGAAGCGCCGTGAGTAGGTGGCCACTTGGCCCAGCCCATGGCGGGATTGATTTACCAGCTCTCCCGCCAGGTGCTGGCCCTCTTGGCCAATACGCGCCTGAACGGCTTCCGGCTGCACACTGCCTTCGGAAACCTCAACCTGCACTATATAGCCACCATCGGGTAAGCCACTGCCAGGCCCAAATGGCCCTGCTGCGAATTCCCCATCCCCTATACGTGTCCGCTCACGCCAACGGACGCTGCTGATCTCGCGCTCGACAATAATTTGCACCAGCGTCTCATCAGGCAAGTTGCTTTCACCTTCCACCATTAACCGTCGATCGCTGCGCAGCGATACATGCGCCGTTATCTCGACGACAAGAGGCGCCACTTCTTCTGCCGCAGCCACGTCTATCTCAGCAGCTGTGGACTCAGGAGTTGATGTTTGCTCAGTTGTTGATACCGGCTCACTCGGCTTGTCTGTTTCGCTACAGCCTGCAAATAGCGCAACGGATATCATCAACACACCAACACTGCTTAATACATTGCGCATATGCACTCCAAAATATTGCCCCGGAGCCTTTCAGGCTTGACCGATCGTCGCGAAAAGCACACGAATTTTCAGTAGATCAGCGTTCCGCCTGTCAGGCTCCTAGCAGCTTACCACTGCATAGCTGCTACCACAGTGGAATACTTGTATTGGCCCCGCTACAGGCACCGCTTCAGGTACAATATGCTTATCATGCTAACAAGACACTTTTAGGAGCAGCGGCTTTGGACATCATTTGGTGGTTGGCCTATGTAGCACTGGGCGGTTTTGTAGGTTTGATGGCAGGTTTATTGGGGATTGGCGGTGGCGGCATTATGGTGCCGATTCTCACCTCCCTTTTTGTACTCCAAGGCGTGCCCCACGAACACCTTGCCCACTTGGCCTTAGGCACCGCCATGGCGGCCATCATTCCTGCCTCTACTGCTAGTTTGTTCTCCCACCACCGGCACGGTGCCGTTCGCTGGGACATCGTGCGCTTTATCACCCCCGGCATATTAATCGGCACTTTTTTGGCGACCTTTATCGCTGCATTGCTCCCTACCCGCGGCCTAGCCATCTTTTTCGCCTGCTTTATGGTGTTAATGTCGCTCCAGATGCTGGCAAACATTAAGCCCAAACCGAGCCGCAGCCTACCTGGCCCTCTCGGCGTAAGCGGTGTGGGCCTGGGCATCGGCGGCATTTCAGCACTCGTCGCCATTGGCGGTGGCTCACTCACAGTGCCTTTCCTCACCTGGTGCAACGTCAAGCTACCCCGCGCAATTGGCACCTCCGCAGCCGTAGGGCTCCCTATCGCGATTGCCGGGGCACTGGGTTACATCATTAATGGTTGGAGTACAGCTGGGCTGCCGAGTGCGGCGCTCGGCTATGTTTACCTGCCCGCGCTACTGCTAATGGCTCCCTTCAGTATTCTTACCGCCCCTATCGGAGCAAGGTTAGCGCATAGACTACCCGTCAATCTCCTCAAACGAGTATTCGCTTTTATGCTGATGGGGCTGGCACTGCAGATGGTGTATGCGGTGTTTACGGCTTAAACACAGGCTTCAGCGTATGGCCCTTTCTGAGAATGCTAAAATGGGCAGTATATGAGAAACTGCCGTCCTTTTTACGGCGCTTGCGAACCGTTGCCATACTTGCCTCTCAGATGTACAAATCGAAAGCGGCTCAAGTACCAAATATATACCAACGAACCATGAAAAACGCCGCCAAACCACTGTAAACATGAACAGTTATGAATGATAACACAACCGCGCAAACCCGCATGAAGTCTGGCATTGCCCGCCCGGAGCTGGATAGAACTTTCTCCGTGGCGCCCATGATGGACTGGACAACCCGCGATTACAGAGCGCTAGCACGCACGTTAACCAAGCGAGCGCTGCTGTATACCGAGATGGTCACTACCGGTGCGATTTTGCACGGAACGCCCCGTGAGCGCTTTTTGGGCTATAGCGAGGTGGAGCATCCGCTTGCGCTGCAGTTAGGCGGTAGCGATGCCGGTGAGCTGGCGGAGTGCACGGCAATTGCCGAGGCGTGGGGCTACGATGAGGTGAACCTGAACGTGGGTTGCCCGAGCGACCGCGTGCAGAACAACCTGATTGGCGCCTGCTTGATGGGTTACCCCGAGAAGGTAGCCGAGGCAGTGCGGGCGATGCAGGCAGCGGTATCTATTCCGGTCACGGTGAAGTGCCGTATTGGCATTGATGACCAGGATGAAGATGCCGACCTTGAGCGGTTTATCGCAATCGTTGCTGACGCAGGCTGCGAGGTGTTTACCGTTCACGCCCGTAAGGCGTGGCTGCAGGGTTTGTCGCCCAAGCAGAACCGCGATGTCCCGCCGCTTAACTACCCCCGCGTTCATCGTTTAAAGCAGAGCCGACCTGAATTGCATATTGGCATTAACGGTGGAATTAAAACGCTGGCGGAGTGCCAAGCGCAGCTTACCCATGTGGATAGCGTGATGGTGGGGCGTGAGGCGTATCAAAACCCGTGGCTGCTCGCGGGCGTCGATGAGCAGCTGTTTGGAGAGCAAGGCCCGGCGGCGAGCCGCTTGGATGCCGCAATTGCATTCCGGCCGTATATTCAGCAGCGCCTGGATGAAGGCGCGAAGCTGAATCATATTACCCGTCACCTGCTGGGCTTGTTTCAGGGTTGCCCTGGCGGCAGGCGCTTTCGGCGTCATTTGTCAGAACACGCCCATAAAGAAGGCGCAGGATTGCGCCTATTTGATGACGCGCTTAGCTTGGTGAACGAACCAGAGTTCGTTGTATAAGTGCGTTGTATAAAAAACCCGCTACGCAAGCGTAGCGGGTTCTTCTTCCTAGTAGCGTAGGCTTACTAGCCGTTTTCGCGGCGGTTCGCCATTACGCCCTGCTCGACACGCTCGCCGATCGTTTGGTCGACGTTTTTCCAGTACTCAAATACCCGTGATAGCACCGGCTCTTCCACACCATCGGAAACGTGGCCAACAATGTTGTTTACCAATCGGTCACGGGCGGCATCATCCATCACCTTATTGACCAGATCATTGGCTTGGTTGAAGTCGCCATCGCCCGGGCGCAGCGTATAGGCGGCGCGAACCAGCTCGCCGTCCGTCTCCCATACCGCATCTTCCGGGTACCTTTCAGGGTTGGCGTGCGCGCCCCCTTTGCTATTAGGTGCGTACACCGGGTCGGTGGAGTGGTTAATACGCATCTTGCCACCCTGGCTGTAACTGTTAACCGGGGTCTTGGGCGCGTTAACGGGGATATGTTGGTAGTTCACACCTAAACGCGCACGGTGCGCATCAGCGTAGGATATTACCCGCGCCAACAGCATTTTATCCGGCGAGAAACCGGTACCCGGTACGGCGTTGCTGGGCTGAAACGCTGCCTGTTCGATTTGGCTGTGGAAATCTACAGGGTTGCGATCCAAGGTCATTTTACCGACTTCTTGCAGCGGGTAATCGGCGTGCGGCCATACCTTGGTCAAATCGAAGGGGTTGATGTGGTAGGTCTTGGCATCTTCGAACGGCATAATCTGAACTTGCAGCGTCCAGGTAGGATAATCGCCGCGTTTGATGGCGTCGAACAGATCACGTCGATGGTAGTCGGCATCCGCGCCCGCCATCTTATCGGCCTGTTCCTGGGTCATGCACTTAATGCCCTGATCAGTTTTGAAGTGGTACTTCACCCAAAAGCGCTCGCCTTCAGCGTTCACCCACATATAGGTATGGCTGGAATAGCCGTTCATGTGGCGCCAAGTGGCGGGGATACCACGATCGCCCATTAGCCAGGTTACTTGGTGTGCAGATTGCGGCGAAAGCGTCCAGAAGTCCCACTGCATATCGTGATCACGCAAGCCGTTATCCGCTCGACGCTTTTGTGAGTGGATAAAGTGCTGGAATTTGAGCGGATCGCGAACGAAGAACACAGGGGTATTGTTACCCACCATGTCGAAGTTGCCCTCTTCGGTGTAGAACTTCAGCGAGAAGCCACGAGGATCGCGCCAAGTGTCCGGACTACCCGCCTCACCGGCCACCGTCGAGAAACGAGCCAACATCTCGGTTTTCTTGCCCGGTTGGAGAAAGTCAGCTTTGGTGTATTGGCTAACGTCGTGAGTGACTTGGAAGTGACCAAAGGCGCCACTCCCTTTTGCGTGGGGCTGACGATTCGGAATCATTTCACGGTTAAAGGCAGCCATCTGCTCCATCAAATAGTGATCATGCAGAACAATCGGCCCATCGGGGCCTACTGAGAGTGAGTGTTCATCACTGTTGACTCCTATGCCCGCATCCGTTGTGGTGTGCTTAGGTTTATCGCTCGTCATCGCTTTTCCTCCATGTCACGGTAGACGTGGCGTTTGATCGCCACTCGTTCGAGTACGATGAAAGCTTAGCTATCTATTTTAGTTGTTATCATTTTAACAGCCGCTAACAAAGCCCACCCCTAGGTATAGTCAAACGGTTGCTAACTTGCCATTTATAGTAGCTAATCCTTAACTATCAAAGCGATAGCTTTTAGTTATTAATGACGATTAATAAAACGAATCAGGTGGCGGCACCAAGCTTGAGTTAAAGCTCTCAATAGCCGTTTCAGCCTCATCAATTTCATCAAAACGGGCAATATGGAACAGCGCCTCGCCTTCATTGGCCAAGGGCAAGCGACTCATGCCAATCACAATACCGTCGGCGACGGCGCGCACTTCGCCCTCGTCATTGCCAAAGGGGTCAGCGACTTTGCCCAGCACCTCGCCTTTGGCAACGCGGGCGCCTAGGCGCACCTTGGGCCGCAAAATGCCGTCGATAGGTGCCCGGGCCCAGCTTGACCCTTTAGCAAGCTCCGCGGGTGCTGGCGTGCGGCGGCGCTGTTCGCCGGTCAGCATGCCTAACCGTCGCATTACCCGCAGAACCCCGCGAACGCCGGGGGCAATCGCCCACTCGTCAAAACGCAACGCCTCACCGGCTTCATAGGTCAGCACTGGAATCCCGCGGTTCTGGGCATAGTGGCGCAGACTACCTTCACGCAGTTCCGCATTCAGCACCACGGGCGCACCGAAAGCATCGGCCATGCGCTCGGTTTCGCTTCCAGGACGGAGTTGTGCACGAATCTGCGGCAGATTAGTGCGATGGATTGCGCCGGTATGCAGGTCAATAATATGGGTAGCGTGATCGACGATTTGTTCGCGAAACAAATTTGCAATACGGCCGCCGAGTGACCCTGACTCGCTGCCTGGAAAACAGCGATTTAGATCACGCCGATCAGGCAAATAGCGGGTTTGCTGCAAGAAACCAAGTACGTTCACAACCGGCACAGCGATCAAGGTCCCGCGGATACTACTAATCGCTTTCGCGCGCAGTACCCGACGAACAATCTCCACCCCATTGATTTCATCGCCGTGAATGCCGCCACATACCAACAGCACCGGGCCATCCTTGCGGCCATGAACGACTTCGACAGGTATATGCAGGGGGGTATGGGTATATAAGCGCGCCACCGGCACATCAACTTGTAAGCGTTGGCCGGGCATAATGGTATGTTCACCCAGCTGAAAAGGAGCTCGCGCCATGCTTTCTGTCCTGTTTTTTTAATTCGTTTTGCTCACGACGTTAGTGCTATGTGGGCCAGTCTCATTGCCCGTTTATACGCTTCCAGTCGCAAAATGACGAATTTGTTAATACACGTTATGAGATGGAATATTTATCCATACAGTTTTGAATGTAAATATTCTGCTGCTTAGGTTAAAATGTGACCATACTGTGTCCGATTATGAGGTTGTATTTCCATGGCAAGAAAGACCAAAGCAGAAGCGGCTGCTACCCGAGAAGCACTGCTTGACGCTGCTGAAGAGGTATTCTTTGCCAAAGGCGTGGCGCGCACTTCCCTTGAGCAAATTGCTCGCCATGCAGGCCTCACCCGTGGTGCCGTTTATTGGCACTTTAAAAACAAAGGCGACCTGTTCATGGCACTGGTTGAACAGGTGCGTATGCCCTTCCAGTCGCTGATGGATGAAGTCGACAAAGCTGACGCCGAATTATCACCGCTGGAGTCTATACGACTGGCTTGCCATGCGGGCTTGGTGCGCCTTGAGCAACCCTCTTACCAGCGGATACTGTCGATTTTACTGCATCGCTGCGAATTTTTTAGCGATATTAATCCGTTAGAAATGCAGGACAAGATCGGCAATGAGTGCTTTGAGGAAATGCTCGATGTCTTTGTGCTAGCTAAGCAGCAAAAGATATTGCGCGAAGATCTCAGCCCCGAAATGGCGACGCGGCTAATGCAATCCATGCTCGGCGGCCTTTTCCATGACTGGCTACGTAACCCCGAAGCTTTTTCCATCAGTGAGCGCGGTGGTGAGCTGATTGATACCGCTATTCGTTTAATGCAGCGTTAAACAGTTAATCCCATCCTCGCTGCAGTGCAGCAAATGTGTTAATACTGGCACTACTGTTATAGCCGTGTGAGCACACTATGGATGCCTTGGAGTTTGTACGCGTACGCGAATTAGAAGTGGCTGTACGCATCTGGAATCCTACCGCCCCCCGCACCCTGGTCGCCTGGCACGGCCTTGCCCGCCACGGTGGCGACTTTAGAGCACTGGCGCAGGAACTCGGCAGTGAATGGCGGGTTCTCGCCCCGGACACCCCTGGACGTGGACTATCAAGTTGGTCACTGTTCCCTGCTCACGACTACCTTTATAGCCATTATGTGACGGTAGCGATCGCGTTACTCGATCACTTTGAACTCGAGTATGTTGATTGGCTGGGCACCTCGATGGGTGGCCTGCTAGGTATGTTGATCGCCGCTGATCCACAGCACAGTGCGCGTATTTCCCGGCTGATTCTTAACGACGTTGGGCCTGAGCTGAACACACAGGGTCTTATTGGCCTCTCCAGCTATTTCGGCGTGACCCACCGCTTCTCTACCTTTAGCGAACTCCAGCAAGAGCTCAACCGGCACTACGCTAGCTTCGGTATTACCGATGAATCCGCACGGCGCGAGCTAGCACTCAACAGTGCCCGTCGATTACCGGATGGCAGTTGGACGTATCACTTTGATCCACGCATTGGGGAGCAGTTTGTACACGATACACCACGCGACATGTGGGCAGACTGGGCGAATATTCGCTGCCCGACGATGGTGATACGCGGCGAGGAGTCCACGCTTTTAGACCCGGAAACGCTGCCGCGGATGGCCGCAGTGCAACCTAAACTTGTGACACTTACCGTGCCACACTGCGGCCACGCGCCCATGCTGGATAAGCCAGCACAGGTTAACCCCATTCGCGACTTTTTAAACCGCCCCGCCCCTCGCCCTACCTCCGTTGATAAAACGCAAAACGCCACTGTCTGGCAGCGTGTAGTGCAGTGGCTGGCGCAGCAGTGGCGGCGATGGAAATAACCGGATGTTTAGGGTTTGTGCTTCCCGGTGCCTCCTCTCATCAAAATGACGTATCAGTGAGAAGTAGAGTAATGGGCTGTATGACGGTTTTTCTGGTTAAAACGCAGCCTGTTCAAACGAACTCGCGTTTCAAGATACGCCTTCTCAGAGACGCTGCGGTAGGCGCTCTCTTCTGGTAAGTACTTCACCAGCACCCGTCGCTCCCCCTCTACAGGCAGTGCATCACGCTTGCTGAGCAGTTTGACCGTGCTATTGGGCTCATTATCGATCACTGCAAATGCCTGCTCACCAGCACCTTCGCGCTCAGTCACTACCACCGTTTGACCCAGTAAACAGCGCCGCGTAAAGGGGCGATAACGGTGCAACCCACGGTGCAACGCCTGGCAGAGCATCGCCGCCACGGGCGAAGCAACCACCAACGTACCCCATAGCACCAGCACTCCTACCGGAATACGTATCAAGCCAAGCGGTAGCCAACGCAATATCAGTAGTTCGATGGCCAATGTGAGTGCCGCAGCAATGCTGAGAATCACTGTCAAAGCCAACGTCGCGGGAACCCCAGCAAAGCCTAGAGAAACCAACGTGCTGGCAAGATGGTCTTCTTTGAGACTATCACGCTCAAATAGCTCTAGAGGGGCTAAGCGGATAATCACTAATAGCCAGTAAAGGGCTAACAGCCCGAGTAGCAACGTAAAGACGATGGTCGGAAATTGCGTAGCAGCGTGCAGTAGATCGTTCATGATGCCTCCCGGTACTTAGCCGGTGATGTATTGTTACTTCCAGCTTAGTCCAGGTTAGCTTTGGGGTGCCACCTCTACCTTGACCTTAGTCAGCTAACTTGATTATCAATAAAAAAGGGTGCCATCCGAAGATGGCACCCGTCTATGTTTACGCGTGGTTAATCGCTAAGGACTAGTGCTTTTCATGCTCAAGCGCCGGCTGTGAGCCATCATGTCTATTCCCTTTCATCTTGCGACCTAGCCAGTCAGAAACAGTTGCAATCATAGCGTAGAAGCTGGGGATAAATAGACTCCCCAAGATAGCAACAGACGCCATACCCACCGCCACCGTAGTGCCGATGTGATGGCTACTTACATCACTAGCACCGGTGGCTAAGGCCAACGGCAACGTACCGAAGATAAACGCCAACGATGTCATCACGATCGGGCGGAAACGCAGTTCTGCTGCGGTAATCGCCGCCTCACGGATTGTTTTACCCTGCTCCTTACGCTGCAGTTCGGCAAATTCGACGATAAGGATCGCGTTCTTGGCCGCCAACCCAACCACCACCAGCATGCCGATCTGCACATACACACTGGTGTCCAACCCGCGCAATGCGATGCCACCAACCCCCCCTAGGAAAGCAAAGGGGGTAGCGGTCAGCACCGCGAGGGGCAACGACCAGCTCTCATACTGAGCCGCTAGGATCAGGAAGACCATCAATAGGCCGAAGACAATCGCCAGCGTCGCTGCGCTGCCCATGTTGGACTCTTGATACGCCGTGCCGGTCCACCCCATTCCCCAGTCAGAGCCTAGCGTCTCTTGCACGATCCCTTCCATCGCTTCAATGGCTTGGGCAGAGCTGTACCCAGGCGCAGGCTGTCCCTGGAACTGGGCACCAGCATAAACCCCAAACCGCGACACTACCGCCGGCCCGGTTTGGCGCTCAAGCTCGACAAACTCGGAAAGCGGAATACGTTCGCCGTTACCGCCGCGCACGTAGACGCTGCTAACGTCTTCCGGCGTTTTACGGAATTCGTCTTCGTTTTGCAGATAGACTTGGAAATTACGGTTTTGATAGCTAAAGAAGTTCACAAAACCATTACCAAATGTATTACCTAAGGCCGAGTTAATATTCTCCAGCGCCACGCCATAACTCAACGCCTTCTGCTGGTCGATATTGGCACGATATGACGGCACATTAACATTGAAGGTGGTAAAAACCCGGTTCAAGGCGGGATGCTGGTTAGCCTTTTGCATTATTTGCAACGAGGCCTCATAGAGCTCGCGTGTCGACGCCCCATCAAATGACTGAAGGTAACCAGTGAACCCGCCGGTTGTCGAAAGTCCCATAATGGGCGGCAAGTTAAAGGCCATAGCAGAGCCACCATCAATACTTGCGCCTAACCCCATAATACGCCCAACCAGCTCGCTGGCGGTTAGTTCACGCTCAGACCAAGGGCTAAGATTGATAAACATCACACCACGAGCAGTATTCACGGCGCTTGAAAGAATGTCATAACCCGCCACTGCCGAGGAGTATTCCACCCCAGGGATATCTTCAATTGCCGTACTGAGTTTCGCCATATAGCGTTGAGTACGGTCAAGTGAAGCCGCATCTGGCAACGACACGCTCACCAGGACGACCCCCTGATCGGTTTCAGGCACCAACGTTGAGGGTGTATTAGCATATAGCCAGTAAGACCCCACACCGGTAAGCACCGTCAGCGCAAGCGCCAGCAGCCAAAACCTTACTAGGCCTTTTACGATCCACATATAGGCGGCGGTAATACCGGCAAACAGCCGATCAAACAGGCGAAACGGTGTATTCAGCGCGCGCTTGAATTTGGATTGACCGGCGCCCGCGACTTTATGCTTGATAAAGATCGCAGAGAGGGCGGGCGTAAAGGTCAATGCCATCAGCGCTGAGAGCGCTACCGAGATCGCCACGGTAATCGCAAACTGCTGATAAATCTGTCCGGTAAAGCCGCCCAGGAAAGCCACGGGTATAAACACAGCGGCCATAATCAGCGAAGTCGCAATAACCGGCCCGCCGACTTCTTTCATCGCCCGGATAGTGGCATCCCGCACACTGATATCATCCTCTTCACTCAGCACGCGCTCGACGTTCTCCACAACCAAGATCGCATCATCGACGACTATCCCTATCGAGAGCACCAGCGCAAATAGCGTCAACAGATTGATCGAAAAGCCTAATAGATAGAAACCTGCAAAAGTGCCCACTACCGCCACCGGCACCACTGACATCGCAATGACAGTAAAACGCCAGTTCTGCAGGAAAATAAACAGAATGACGATAACGATTAGGAACGCTTCAATGAAGGTATGAATGACCGTCTCTACAGAGGCATCGATAAACAGCGTAGTATCGTAAGGTGCCACATACTCAAGCCCGGGCGGGAAGCGAGTGGACAAATCTTCCATCGCCGTACGCACACCTTGAGCAGTTTCTAGCGCATTTGCACCGGGCTGTTGATTAATAATAATCGGCGCCATGCTGGAGCCATTCAAACGCGCATCAACGCCGTAAGAAGACGCCCCAAGCTCAATACGTGCAACGTCCTCCAAACGTAGTGAAGAGCCGTCGTTATTGGTTCGCAGGTAAATATTACGGAAGTCATCAACATCATTGAGGCGACCTCCAGCGGTAATCGTGTAGGTGTATGCGCGTGGATCGCTTTGCGGTGTCGATGCCAAACTACCCGCTGGCACTTCCGTATTTTGCGCTCTAATCGCACTAGCTACTTCGCTAGGAGTGAGATCGTACTGGGCTAACTTATCCGGATCCATCCAGATTCGCATGGCAAACTCGCCGCCACCCAGTACTTCTGCATTACCTACCCCTGGTACCTGACGAAGTTCGTCAAGTACATTGAGGGTAGCGTAGTTCTGCATGAAAATTTTGTCATAGTCGCCGTCCGGCGAGGTCAACGCAATAAACATCAAGATAGAGTCGGAGCGGAGCTCAACGGTGACGCCTTGCGACTGCACTGCTTCAGGCAACTGAGAGAGCGCACCTTGAACGCGGTTATTCACGTTAATCGTATTAATATCGCCATCAGTGCCGATATTAAATGCCACGCTCAAACTCATACTGCCGTTATCGGAGCTGTTGGAGGTCATGTAAAGCATGTCCTCAACGCCGTTAATCGCTTCTGCGATAGGTGCCGCCACGGTCTGTGCAACAGTTTCCGCATCCGCTCCGGGGAACTGAGCCTGTACCGATACCGTTGGCGGTACCACGTTGGGATACTGTTCAATAGGCAGTATGCGCATGGACATCACGCCCACCAGCGTCACGATAATCGCCAGTACCGTGGCAAAAATCGGCCGACTGATGAAGAAGTTAGAGAAGTTCATTATTGCGCACCCTCTTCCCCTTCAGTGGGCTGACCATCTGCCGCCCCATCTTCCATTGTCTCTGCAGCTTCAGCCTGCTGTTGTGCCTCTTCTTGCTCCACATTTTCAACAATGTTTTCAGCGTTGCCATCAAATGGTTGAGGCTCAATCGTCATGCCCGGCTCTAAACCAGCAGGGTCTCCTACTACCACACGATCCCCCGGCTCTAATCCCTCACGAATCAACTGCCACGGGCCAGCCACTTCACCCAATGAAACAGTCCTTTCGCGGGCTTTATTATCATCATCCAGGACAAACACCTGCGGGCCCATCAACCCTTGGGTAACGGCAATTTCCGGCACGGCCATCACATCAAAACGCTTCAGACCCTCTATACGCACGCGCACAAATTGGCCAGGCAGCACAGTCGCATCGGGGTTTTCGAAGGTTGCAGACGCTTGCACGGTGCTGGTACCGCTATCAACACGCGAACCCAGGAAATCCAAATGGCCTTCCAGTTCAGAATCGCTGCCGCCACTCACCCCAGGGATGCTCAGTTTTGCGCGAATATCCGACGTATCATCGCCGTCGCTCAATTGGCGACGCAGCTCGAATGCGTCACGCTGAGGCAGTTGAAAACGAACTTCCAGCGGATCCAGTGGCGTGATCGTCGCCAACTCAGTACCGGAAGTCACTAAATTGCCCACATTCACTTGGCTCAAACCGATCATACCCGAAACAGGGGCTGTAACTTGGGAATAGCCTAAGTCTAAATTGGCGCTGGTTAAGGCCGCCTCGGCTTGCGCAACGCTCGCCTGGGCGACCCGTTGGTCGGCTAACGCCTGGTCATACTGCTGACGACTCACCGAGTTTTGGCTTAGCAGTTGCTCAAAGCGCTGAGCATCACGCTGGGCGCGGGCAAGCTGGGCACGAGCGCTCTGTAGATCCGCTTCACGCTGATTAACCGTTGCCTGATAAAGATCTGGCTCGATGGTGTAAAGACGATCGCCTTCTTCGACCAACTGGCCGGGTTCAAAGTGGCGTTCTTCCAGAAACCCATTTACACGGGCAACCAAAGTGACTTCACCATCACTGCGCAGCAGTGAGGGGTACGACTTATCCAGCGGTATATCCTGACGCTCCATTTCGGCAACTTCGACCTTATGGGGCGGTGCTTCTTGCTGGGCACCCTGCTGAGGTACCTCGGTTTGTTCTTGACCGCAGGCTGAAAGTGCCAGCGCAGCTACTAGCGTCACCAGACTCGCTCGGCGTGAGTGAATCATCTTTTTCATACGTTACATTCCCATATATCTTTTTAAGGTGACCGATAGCACATGCACACCTGAATCACTTCCCACCGTCGGGTAATTACATACCAGGCTGGGGCGGTGCACCGATGTTGAGCGCGGGCTCATAGGGGTCGTCGCCACCGCTTTCTGGCAAGGTAAAATTCACCTCATCGCCGGTTAACCACGCATTGACTTCCTCAATGGCGTCTACATCCAGGCGTCCGGCTTGCTGACGCAGCGAGAGCAGGTTGACGACATAGTTGTATCGCGCCTCGGCATAGTTGGCGATCGCGTTGTATAAATTCTGCTCAGCATTTAAAACGTCCACTATGTTACGGGTACCGACCTCGTAACCGGCGCGTGTTGCTTCCAGCGCACTTTGGTTGGAGACGATGGCCTGCTCACGAGCCTCGACAGTTTCCACATCATTGCTAACCTGGGTATAAAGCGAGCGGACTTGCTGAATCGACGAACGACGCTGGGATTCGAAATCATACTGGCTGCTTTCCAGCTGATAAGTCCCTTGCCGGATACTAGCGCTGGTGCTGCCGCCGGTGTAGATGGGTAAATTAGCGCGAATGCCTACTTGGCTAGAGGAGTCATTGCCGGTGGTATTATCAATATCACTGTCGCCATACTGATAGTTGCCAAAGGCTGAAAGCGTGGGTAAACGACCCGCGCGGGCAATATCTACACCGCTACGTGACACCTCGATCCCCGCTTGTTGGGCCAATACCTGAGGGTTACGCTCAATAGCCTGCTCTACCCAGTAATCGCGGCTGCTTGGCTCGGGAAGTGCTATCGGCATACTGTCGCCCAGCGCCTCAATGCTGGCATAACGCTGGCCGGTCAACTGCTCCAGAGCCTCAAATGCCACCTGCAGATTGCTCTCTGCGGCAATGCGATCAGCACGGGACTGGTCAAAGGTAGCCCGGGCCTCTTCGACTTCGGTAATTGCAATCAACCCGACCTCAAACTGCTCACCGGCCTGCTCAAGCTGACGGCCAATAGCTCGCTCTTGAGCAAACCGCGCTTCGAGGACTTCGTGAGCACGCAGAATGTCGAAATAGGCGCTGGCTACATCGATTAGCAACTGCTGCTCAGTCGCCGCTAGCAGATATACCTGCTGGTCAATCTGGCGCTCGGCCTGGGTGACTTGTCGGCGGGTTACTTCATCATAGAGCGCCTGGGTGGCTTCAAGGGAGAGCGATACGGTGTTGTAGCGGTCATCACCAGCGCTCACACTACCCGTTCCAGCCCCTACTCCCGCTCGGGATGAACCCTGGCTTTCATACTGTTCATTGTGCGCCACGGTACCCGAGGCGTTAATTTGGGGTAATAACCCGCTACGCACAACATCTCTGCCTGCTTCAACACCCAAATATTCCGAGCGCGCCGAAGCAAGCTCAGCGTTATTATCCAACGCATCACGGGTAATCGTGATTAGGTCGGCGGCTTGAGCAGGCAATACAAAAGAAGCCGTAAATACCGCTAACAGCAGGGGTCGTAAAGGGGCATTGACTGCCCAGTGTGCCAGTCGCATGGGATTGCCTCTAGGTATCAGCATCAGGTTGGCGAACGCACTCAATCAATCAGCGCACAAAATCACTCAAAGTACGGTGCCACTCAGAAAGATGAGCATTATAGTTACATTCATGTATGTATGCTAGCCTTGAACAATCGGAAAATGTGTGAACAACCTATTGTCAAGCCGCTTCCAGCTTACCTTAGTCCAAAGCATGATGCCTTGGCGATAAATGTGGCTCTCTTCTACGAAACTCCCGCGTGTCGATGCCCCATTTATTTAGCCGTGAGGCAAGCGTCGTGGGCTTTATGCCAAGCAACTCCGCCGCACCTCCTGCCCCAGAAACTTTACCTCCCGCCCTTTCCAGAGCGGCAATCGTGCTCTCCCGCTGGCGCTGCCCCAGCGCATGTTCGGTCAGCAGTAGTGTTTCACTTTTCTCCACGCTGGCGTGGGCTGGTGCAACCGGATTAGTAAGACCTATCGCACGCGGGGGCTCCCCCAATAGCAAGTCATCAAACATCAAGCGGCGATCCTGGGTCACAATCACTTGGCGCTCAATAATGTTTTCCAACTCACGAATATTGCCCGGCCATGGGTAGCGCTGAAGAATTTCCAACTGGGCGGGGGGAATGCGCACGCCGGGTTTATTAAACTTCAGGCAGGCACGCTGTAAAAAATGCCGTGCCAGCAGCGGTACATCTTCTATTCGTTTGCGCAACGGTACCGAATCAATCGGGAAGACATTAAGGCGGAAATAGAGATCCTCACGAAAGTGGCCCTCTTCGATCATGTCACGTAGATCACGGTTAGTAGCAGCAATCACCCGCACATCTACCTCGCGGGTACGGTTATCGCCCACCCGCTCAAACTGCTGATCCTGCAGCACCCGCAGTAGCTTGCTCTGCAGTTCCAGAGGGATTTCACCGACTTCATCCAAAAATAGCGTGCCGCCGTGGGCAAGCTCAAAGCGCCCAGGGCGATCCTGTACCGCGCCGGTAAAGGCGCCTTTGACATGGCCAAAAAACTCGCTTTCAAACAGATCACGGGGAATAGCAGCACAGTTCACGCGGATCAGCGGTCGATCGCTGCGCGAGCTACCGGCATGAATGGCCCGGGCAATCAGCTCTTTGCCGGTACCCGACTCGCCGCTAATCAACACGTTGGCGCTAGTGGGAGCGACCAGCTCAATCTGCTGGATCAGTTTTGCCACCGCCGGGCTATTGCCAACAATATCGCGGTGGTTAAGCTCCGCTTTTATCTCTTCTTGAAGGTACTCATTCTCCAGTTCCAGACGCTGTTTGAGTGACTCCACTTCTGCAAGGGCATCACGCAACTGCTGCTCGGCGCGCTTGCGCTCACGAATATCGCGAAATAGCACCACCGCCCCGACCAAACGGCCCATTTCAAAAATAGGGGTGCTGGTGTACTCAACGGGAATCGCCTCACCATTTTTGTGCCAGAACACCTCGTTATCGACGTGGTGCACCTGGCCGTCGCTGAATGAGGCGTGGATAGGACACTGCTGCACCGGGAAGTGGCTGCCATCGGCGTGGGTATGATGAAACATTAGGTGCGCATCGTGGCCTACCATATCTTCGGTACTCCAGCCCAGAATTCGCTCGGCGGCAGGATTCACGAAGGTGGTTTTTCCTTCAGCATCCAGGCCGTAAATCCCCTCACCCGCTGCGCCCAGAATCAGCTGGTTCTGCTTTTCAATCCGTTCGAACACCTGTTCGACCCGCTGCCAACCCACTTCCCCCTGGCGGTGTTGGCGGCCTAATTCCGCTTTTGCTCGCCGCTGCTCAGCTTTATTGCGGTCTATCAGCGTCAGTAACAGCTGTGAAGAGTCTTCAATATGCTGGGCATAAACTTCTACCCGATAAGGCTGGCGCAGCATGTCTAGTATCACCAGGTCATCCGACCAGGCCGTTTTTTGCACCAGCGTCTCATCGGTGAAGCTCACCCATAGCGGCAGTGAAGCACTTAAACGATGGCTAAAAGGCGCCTTTAGAGGCAGTGCTTCATTAATATTGAGCAACTCACAGGCGGCAGAGTTAGCGTCCAGTAACTTATCGGCATAAGGGTCGACCACTATCATCGCCAAAGGTGAAAAAGCGACCATCAGCGCCGCGGTGTGATTGCGTTGTTGCTCATCCATTGCATACCTCATGGCTCTAGGTGGTCTCTCCTTAACCATTCAATTCCCGCGCCAATTACGACATTTCGTAAATAAAGCAACGAAATATCGTTAATTACGATTTTTCGTAACTCGATATGCAATTCAAAAACTCCTTCAAAAAACCAATTAATTTATTAAAAACAGACGATTAAAAACAATACGCGCGAGTTGGCACACAAATAGCAATAGCTATGTGGATAGTGCGATAGCGCCATACGCTTAATCTCTTTTGCACCAGGACGGCGCAGCCATCGGTTTTATTGCTCCTATTTATTACTCCTGCCAGGAAACACTAAAACTCTAGGGTTAGGCGTTAATTAACCGAAATGACACAGGAGACATACTTATGTCTTATCTAATGCCAAGTGAATTTGTCACCAAGTTGGTGGATCAGGGTGAGTCCAAAGTCTATATGGGTACTCGGGATACGCTTATCCGTTCCTTTATGGCGGGGGCGACCCTAGCGTTGGCAGTTATTTTTGCCATTACCATCGCGACCCAAACAGGCCACTTTTTAATTGGAGCACTGCTCTTCCCCGTGGGCTTTGTGATGCTCTACCTGATGGGCTATGACCTGCTCACTGGTGTTTTTACGCTGGTACCTCTTGCATGGCTCGACAAAAGACCCGGTGTGACACTGCCGCGCATGCTGAAGTGCTGGGCGCTGGTGGGTCTTGGCAACCTTGGAGGTGCCCTATTTATCGCCACCTTCGGCTACCTGAATTTCACCATGGGCGGCACCGAGGAGATCAACGCTGTCGGCCAAACGATGATGGCCGTTGGAGAAAGTCGCACGGTGGGTTATCAGGAGGCGGGGATTGCCGGCTGGATCGTGCTCTTCCTGAGGGGCATGTTCTGTAACTGGATGGTCTCCATGGGCGTGGTGGGCGCCGCCATCTCCACAACGGTGTCCGGCAAAATCATGGCCATGTGGATGCCAATTATTGTGTTTTTCTATCTCGGTTTTGAGCACTCCGTGGTCAACATGTTCCTGTTCCCAATTGGTCTGATGATGGGCGCTGACTTCACTCTGTATCAATACATCATGTGGAACGAGATTCCCACGGTACTGGGTAACTTGGTCGGCGGCCTGACCCTGGTTGGTCTCGTTCTTTACACCACCCACGTCCGTACCCAAGCCAAAAAAGTGTTGTCTTGATCACAGCCTATTAGGCAAAAAAAGGGCTTCAAACGCCCTCCCCTATAAAGGAGAACCATCATGGATAAGCTCGAAATGCGTCACACCCTGCTCGCCGCCAAAGCGCGTAAAAAGATGAGCTGGGATGATATTGGTAAAGCGGTCAACATGTCGCCAGTCTGGGTCGCCTCCGCCTGTTACGGTATGAACAGCGCCAGCCAAGAGGTTGCCGCTAAGCTTTGCGACACACTGGGTGTGGAGAGTGATGTCACCGACGCCCTGGTGGCCTTCCCTACCAAAGCCTGGGATGAAGCGATTCCCCAAGACCCGTTCATCTACCGCCTGTATGAAGTTGTCGGCGTTTACGGGGAGACTCTTAAAGACGTGGTACAGGAGAAGTTTGGCGACGGCATCATGAGCGCCATCGACTTCACTATGGAGGTCGACAAAATCGAAGATCCCAAAGGCGACCGGGTATTACTCACCATGAACGGCAAGTTTTTGCCCTATAAGTCTTGGTAAGACTCAGCTGAAAGACTCGAGCCTCACCACGCTGCGTTCAACCGCCGAACGGTAACCGGCACCGAACAGCAGCAGGTGATTCAGCAGCGGATAGAGCTGAAACAGGGCTTCACGCCTCGGCCATTCGGTCGGGGCGTTGCCGTTCCAGTAGGCGTCAAAAAAGGCCTCCCCTGGCGAACCAAATAGTGTCAGCATCGCCACATCAACTTCCGGGTAGTGGCGATAAACGGCCGGATCGATAAGCGCTGGTCCCCTGGTAGTGAAAAGCACATTCCCCGACCAACAATCGCCGTGTAGCAAGCTGGGCGGTGCATTCGGCAACCAGCGCTCTAAATCATGGGCTAAGCGCTCGATACGCCCTCGCAGCTCATTACTCAATAGACCACGTTGGTGGCACGCCTCACACAGGGGAAGTAGGCGACGCTCGCGCTGAAAAGCTCGTCCGTCGCTAAGCGGGGTATTCGGCTGAGGCGTTTGCCCACAGGCATTATCTTGATGCCAGCCGTGGGCATCGCCAATTACGCTGTGCAGGCCGCGCAGCCCTTCACCAAGCGCGGCCTCGCTCTTCGGCTCCACGGGCACTGTGTCTAATGACTCAATGACCAGCCAGCCCGCCGATAAACCTAGCACTTCCGGCACCGCAAGCTTCTCGCAGGCGCTGCGCAAGGCACCTAGCCCCTCGGCTTCACCGCGTACTCGCGCCGCGTCATCGTGCTTAATCACCACCTGCCCGTGCTGTGTCTCCAAGCGATAAACGGCAGCAATATCACCCCCACTTAGCGGCTGCAAACCGCCGGTGGGGGTTAACTCGATAGACTCGAGCAGTTGGCTCAGGGTGGCATCCATAGTGCGACTCTCCATAGGGATGAGTACGTCCTAAGATTGGTAGCTTAACTCAAGCGTTTATCGATCAATGATTCCAGTTCCAGCTGATCATCGTGGAAGCGGCGGATACCTTCAGCGAGCTTGTCGTTGGCCATGGCGTCTTGATTGTGGCCCCAGCGGAAGGCGGTTTCGCTCAGCGGCTCAGTCGGTTTGCCACTGCCTTTACCCGATTGAATTTGCGCGGTGACACTGCCTTCGGTGGCATCCAGCTCTTCTAGCAAGGCAGGCGAGATCGTTAGCCTTGGGCAGCCTGCTAAGGCAAGCACCTGGCCAGTGGTGCGGAAACTTGCGCCCATTACAACGGTGTCGTAGCCACCCTGGTTGGCGCGCTCACAAACACCCTGAACAAACTGAACGCCCGGGTCGTTTTCCGGCGTGTAGTCGTTGCCGGTCTCTTTTTTATACCAATCGGTCACGCGGCCGACAAAGGGAGAAATCAAAAACACCCCGGCATCAAAGCAGGCCTGGGCTTGGGCATCACTGAACAGTAGCGTCAGGTTGCACTGAATGCCCTCACGCTCAAGCACCTCGGCGGCACGAATCCCTTCCCAGGTGGAGGCGAGCTTGATCAGCACGCGATCCCGCGACACGCCGCGGGCGTCGTACAGTTCGATTAACTCATGGGCCTTGGCGATGCTGGCCTGAGTATCAAACGACAATCGAGCAGCCACTTCGGTGGAGACACGGCCCGGTACCACGGCGGAAATCTCACTGCCCATCGCCACCGCCAGACGGTCAACGGCATGCTTGACCTGCTCTTCACGGCTGCCACCAGAGGCTTTTACGCTGCTCAGCTCTTCGTCGATCAGCGCTTGATAACCGGACAGACTAAATGCCTTGAGCAGCAGCGACGGGTTAGTGGTGGCATCCTGGGGCTGATAACGGCGAATAGCCTCAAGATCTCCTGTGTCGGCGACGACAAGCGAATGTTGCTTTAACTGTTGCAGCTGGCTGGTCATAAAATCTCCTTGGTATGCGTTTAAGCGCCGCCATGGCGTTGTTCAAGTGCTGCGCAATAACGCGTATAAATGGGTTGGTAAGCGGCCACACTCTCTGGTTGTGGGTCAGCCACCGACTTGGCATCCAAATGGACAAGCCGCTCACACAGTGCTTCCAGTGTTACGCCCTCTGCACGCTGGTCACACCAGGCCGCCTGTATCGCGGCGCCAAGCGCGGCCGCATCGGTAATCTCAGGGCAAATCACCTGGGTACCGGTGATGTCCGCTACCATCTGCCGCCATACGGGGCTGTTAGCGCCGCCACCGATCAATCGAATCTGACTCGCCCCGGCGGTTAAATCACCCAACAATTCCAGCCCATAGCGTAGCCCGAAAGTGGCCCCCTCCACCACGGCCCGGCACAAATTAGCCTGAGTGGTATTCAGGCTGGTCAGGCAAAGAAAGTCCGCGGAGGCGTCGGGCAGCATCGGCACCCGCTCGCCGTTGAAAAACGGCAGCACGGTAACGCCCTCGGCCCCTATCGGCGCGCTGGCTACTTTTTCGCCAAAGGCGGCCAGATCCAAGCCAAACAGCTCGCGCACCCGCGTAGTGGCCGAAGTAACGTTCATCGTGCAGATCAACGGCAGCCAGCCACCGGTGCTGGAGCAGAAGTTGGCGACCATGGCGCTATCGCATTCAACAGGGTCAGCCGAGTAAGCGCAAACGGTGCCGGAGGTGCCTAAACTCAGCGTAATGAGCCCTGGGGTAATATTGCCAGTGCCAATGGCACCCAGCATATTGTCACCACCGCCGGAGGAGACGACAACCTGATCGCCAAGCCCAAGTTCGCGGGCCACCGCCGAGCACACAAAGCCTACCGGTTCATGGGCTTCCAGCAGCTGGGGCAATACCCGCGCCGGGTCTAGTTCTGGGGCTATCTCTGCAAAAACATCCAGCTGCCAGCAGCGCTTACGGGTATCGAAGTAGCCAGTGCCGGAAGCATCGCCCGCCTCGGTGACCCGTTCACCGGTTAGCCAAAAATTGAGATAGTCGTGAGGCAGCAGCAGGCTCTCAATGCGTCGATACGCATCCGGCTGATGCTCCCGTAGCCAAGCGACTTTAGACGCGGTATAGCCGGTTTGCAGCACCAGTCCCAGCTTCTCTAAGCAACCTGCTTCGCCGCCAAGGCGGGTAACCAAATCAGCGTTCTGGGCGCTGGTCTCGGTATCGCACCACAGCTTGGCTGGATAGACCGGCACGCCTTCGCCATCGAGCGCGACCATGCCGTGCTGCTGGCCAGAGACACCAATGCCGCGCACTTGGCTAGCCGATACAGCGGCTTTATCCAACGCGGCAAAAAACGCCGCTTTCAAGGCGGCTAGCCACTCCGCGGGCGCCTGCTCTCGGCGACCATTTTCGCCCTCGTCCAGGTGATGAGGGCGGCTTGCTTCAGCCAGAATCTTGCCCCGCTCAACGTCTACCACCACTACCTTGGTACTCTGGGTACCGCAATCTACCCCGATATACATCACAATGTTCCTTTGGACGACGCCAGACCCTCTAGCGTAGCGCGTGCGCCACGTTCGTGCAGGGAACTTAGAGCAGCTAGATAGGCTTCCACAAAACGGGTGCTGTCGATTAAGTCGCCAAACAGCTCGCGATTTTCGATAAAGGCCGTTGGTCGCTGACGGTTCTCCGCAGCAATCGCCATGAGCGGCGCTTTCAAGCGATCGACAATCTCGATGGGCTCGCCATGCTCGTCCACCCCTTCAGCGTAGCGTGCCCAGCTAGCCACCACGGCGGCGCTGCGCTCTATTTCACCATCTTGTGCCAACTGCTGGCGAATCACCGGCACTAGCCATTTAGGAATGCGGTCAGAGCTCTCGGCACAGAGCCGCGCCAGGGTATCTTTGATTTGCGGGTTGGCGAAGCGCTCAATCAGCGTTAGGCGGTAGGTTTCCAAATCAACCCCCGGCACCGGCGCCAGGGTCGGCGTGCCCTCTTCGCGCATATAGCCCAGTAAAAAATCAACGAATAGCGGATCTTGGCACACCTCATGGGCGTAGCGGTATCCGGCCAAATAGCCAAAATAGGTCAGCGCTTGGTGGCTGGCGTTGAGCAGGCGCAGTTTCATCAGTTCGTAGGGCTCGACATCCGCCACGACTTGAACACCCACTTTATCAAACGCCGGACGCCCAAGGGGGAAGTGATCTTCCAACACCCACTGGGTGAAGGGTTCACAGACTACCGGCCAGGCGTCCTCTACGCCAAAGCGCTGCCTCAGTTCATCAATATCCGTGGACGACGTCACCGGAGTAATGCGATCCACCATGGCGTTGGGAAACGCCACCTCGCTGGCAAGCCAAGCGCCTAACTCGGCGTCACGCGCCTGGGCATAGGCGCCAAACATACGCTTGGCTACATCGCCGTTACCTTGAATATTATCGCAGGACATCACGGTAAACGGCGCAATACCCCGCGCACGGCGGCGGGCGAGCGCTTCCACCACCAGCCCGAAGCTGGTGGTGGGGTGGGTGGGGTTGGCAAGATCGGCGCGCACCTGGGAATTATTGAGATCGAACTCGCCACTCACCGGATGAAAATTGTAGCCGCCTTCGGTTACCGTCAAGGATACAATGCGAATCGCCGGATCAGCCATCTGCTCAATGACTGCCTCGGTGTCTTCCGGTGCAAACAGGTAATTCACCATACTGCCAATGACCCGCGGCTCATACTGGCCATCGGGGTGTTTCACCACCAGGGTGTAGAGGTAATCCTGCGCTGCCAGCGCCAGCTGCATGCGTTTGTCGCCAGGCATCACGCCTACGCCGACAATGCCCCAATCCAGCGCCTCGCCCTGGTTCATCAATGCATCCAGATACATCGCTTGGTGGGCGCGGTGAAAGCCGCCTACCCCAATATGTACGATGCCAGGGGTGAGAGTCTTGCGGTCATACTGAGGTTTGGCAACGTAATTAGATTTGGCAACATCGTCGGTTAGCTTGCCCAGGTTGTGATTGTTAAGTCGGGTCATGGGACTCTCCAGCCAAGGCCTGCTTGGCGCGTTGGGGTGAATATGGCAGGTAACAAGTGGCGATATAGAGCGCTAGCGCCAGCGCTGATCGGGCGGCAAACAGCAACTCTTCACCAACTGAGCGTTGAGCATATCTTTGTGATGGGTGCGCTCCAGCGCCCCGGCTCGCCCCTGGCCCATCTCAAGCCAGCGATTGATCAGCCGCTCAACCAGCACAACGTCATCGACGTCTAAAAATAGCGTCCAATCGAACAGCGGTCGCAGTTCGCGCCAGGGGGAGCGGTCAAGCAGCAGGTAGTTGCCCTCGACAATAACGATTCGCTGCTCAAGGGTGATCAATCGTCCACCGGCACGGGCTAGATCCAACGGGCGGTCAAAAACCGGTACCGCTACCGGGTGGCTAGCCTGGCGGATGCGCTCGAGGTCGCAGCGCAACCCCTCCACATCGAAGGTATGGGGCGCGCCTTTTATCGGCACCTGCTCCTCGCCCAGCACAGCGTTATCGAAGTGGTAGCCATCCATGGGCACTAGCCCTGCCTGGCCCGGCAGGTGCTGATTAATGGCATCACAGAGCTGGACGCTGCGATAGGATTTCCCCGCCCCCGGCGGCCCTGCTAGTGCGACCAGATAGCGTGAGGCGCCTTCGGCGGCGCGAATAATCTGATGGGCTAACGTATCAAGATCAGGGGTCATGGCCACCTCAGCTCATCCAGTTGCCGCCATCGACATTGAGTGTCTGGGCGACCACGTAATCACTGTCTTGGCTGGCCAAGAACAGCGCCGCGCCGGTGTGATCTTCGGGGAGCCCCATACGCCCAAACGGCACCGCCTCGCCCACCAAGCGTTTTTTCTCGCCGAGCGGACGGTTCTCGTAACGGGCAAACATTGCGTCGACCTCTTCCCACATCGGCGTGTCCACAACCCCTGGGGCAATGCCGTTAACGTTGATACCGTGTTTGATCAGATCCAGCCCACTGGATTGGGTAAGACTGATGACAGCCGCTTTGCTGGCGCAGTAAACGCTTACCAGGGCTTCACCACGGCGGCCTGCCTGGGAGGCCATATTAATGATTTTGCCACCCTGGCCACGGGCCACCATCGAACGGGCAACCGCCTGCAGGGTAAAAAACATGCCTTTGGTATTGACCGCAAACTGCTTATCGAAGCTCTCCTCGGTCACCTCTAGCACCGGCGCCATATCAAAGATGGCAGCGTTATTGACCAAAATATCGATGCCACCAAAGCGCTCTATTACCGTTTTAACCATGGCATCGATCGAGGCCTGATCGCAGACATTCAGCTCGACCCCCATCACTTTTTCGGCAGGCGCCTGCTGCTGCAGCGTCGCTAAAGCATCATCGATAGCGGCCCGATCAATATCCGCCACAACCACGCTGGCGCCTTCGCTTAAATAACGCTGGGCAATGGCCAAGCCGATGCCCCGCGCGCCGCCAGTAATCACCGCGATTTTGTTGGTTAGTTTCATCGTCATGCTCTCGTTAAGGCGAACAGCTGGAACCCTTGGCTTGCCATTCGTCCACCAAGGCTTCCAGGCCGTGCATATGTTCTAAAATACGCCAGGCACCGACTTGAGTAAGGCGCGCCGCTTGATCAACATCCACATGGCTGGCGCCGACAAACCCAATCACGCACATACCCGCAGCACGGGCGGCCGTCACCCCGGCCACGCTATCTTCTACCACCAGGCAGTCACGCGGCACTTGGCCTAAGTGAGATGCCGCCAATCGGTAGAGTGCGGGGTCGGGCTTGGGGTGCGCTACCTGATCAGCGGTAAAAATGGGCACCTCGCCCAACGCATCGGCCAACCCAGTGCTTGCCAGTGATGCCAATACGCGGCTGCGCCGACTGTTGGAAACCACCGCCTTTTCCAAGGTAATGCCACGAATCGCCTTGTCGGCGCCGTCTATAGCTTTAAGCTCCTGCGCCAATCGGGCCTCGATAGCGGTATCTACCTGTTCTGTGGCGTCCAATGGCAACATGTGGGCGCTTAGCGCTTCGAGATGAGCGAGAATAGCCGCCGTGGTCATCCCCAGCGCTTGACCTAATTCCTGGTCGATGTTCAGATCGGGCAGCCAGTGGGAGAGGTACTCCACCAGTGTGCCTTCCGCAAGAGCCTCGCTGTCGACCAGCACACCATCACAATCAAAGATTAACGTCCTCATGAAGGCTCCTCAGAAGGCGAGCCGGGGGCGCGGTTGTCATGGCGAGTCAGCCCCGCTAGCGGATGCTGCTGCAAGCTAGGTAGGGCTAGCCCGCCTGCGTCAAACAGGTGAGCGCGCTCGGGGGCAAAGCCGAAACGCACGGTCTCGTTGACCCGATAGGCCACATCGCCATCAGCCATAATAGTGATCAGTTCATCGTCCATTTGAACGTAGAGCGAGGTTTGACCGCCGAGGCGCTCAAGCACTTTGATCTGCCCACTCAGCGGCCCCTGCTCCTCGAGTATCAGGTGTTCTGGGCGAACACCCAGCTCGAGGGTGGCGTTTGCATCCAAGTGCGCACCGTCCACCGGCACGCTGCGCTCGCCGCCACCGGGCAGACGAATCGCTACGCCTTCAGGCGTTACTCCGATCAACGTCACCGGTAGAAAATTCATTTTCGGTGAGCCAATAAAGCCCGCCACAAAGCGATTGCGGGGGTGGTGGTAGAGTGCCATTGGCGAGCCCACCTGCTCGACCACGCCGTCGTGGAGCACGACGATTTTATCCGCCATGGTCATGGCTTCAATCTGGTCGTGGGTGACGTAAATCATGGTGGCGTCCAGCTCATCATGCAGACGCGCCAGCTCGATACGCATCTGAACCCGCAGCGCAGCATCCAAGTTGGAGAGCGGCTCATCGAACAGGAAGATGCTGGGATTACGCACAATCGCCCGACCAATCGCCACCCGTTGGCGCTGACCACCCGAGAGCGCTTTGGGCTTACGATCCAACAGCGGCTCTAACTGGAGAATTTTGGCCGCTTCCAGCACCTTGGCGCGTCGCTCCTCCTTGGGCACTCCGGCCAAGCGCATGCTGAAGCCCATGTTGCCCTCTACCGTCATATGCGGGTAAAGCGCGTAGCTCTGAAACACCATGGCGAGGCCACGGTCGGCGGGGCCGACGTCATTGATGCGCTGTCCGTCGATCAAAATATCGCCGTCGGTCGCACTTTCCAGCCCGGCGATCATACGCATCAGAGTCGATTTACCGCAGCCGGAGGGACCAACGAAGACCACAAATTCTCGGTCATTGACCTCAAGGTCGATGCCCTTGATCACCTCGGTGTCGCCGAAACGCTTGGTAATATTGTTCAGTTGTAGTGTTGCCATGAGGAAGATCCTTTACTTGACGGCACCAAAGGTCAGGCCACGTACCATTTGTTTTTGGGTCATCCAACCAAGTATTAAAATCGGCGCAATCGCCATGGTGGAAGCGGCGGACAATTTGGCCCAGAACAGCCCCTCAGGGCTTGAGAATGAGGCGATATAGGCGGTTAACGGTGCAGCACTTGAGGTCGTTAGGTTGAGACTCCAGAACGCCTCGTTCCAACTCAAAATGACCGATAGCAGGCCCGTTGAGGCGATACCGGGCAGCGTGAGTGGCAACAGCAGAAAGAACACTTCCTGGAGAGTGGAGGCGCCGTCCATACGCCCTGCTTCAAGAATGTCTTTGGGCATATCCTTGAAGAAGGTGTAGAGCATCCACACCACAATCGGCAGGTTCATCAGGGTATAGATGATGATGAGACCGGTGCGTGTGTCGAGCAGCCCAACGTCGCGGAATATGAGATAAATCGGCACCAGCACGCCTACCGAGGGCAGCATTTTGGTGGAGAGCATCCATAGCAGCGTGCCTTTGGTACGCTTAGTGGGCAAAAAGGCCATGGCATAGGCTGAAGGAATCGCAATCAGCAGCGCGAAGAACGTTGAGCCAAATGCCACCGCGACACTGTTGAGCGCAAAGCGTGCATAGCCGGAACGCGCATGCACGTCCTGATAGCTCTCTAAGGTGGGCGAAAAAATCAGCGAGGGGTCGGCAATCGCCGCTGTTTCCGTTTTAAAGCCGGTCAGGATCATCCAGAAAATCGGAAAGAAGATCACCAGCGCCACCGACCACCCCAAAAGCGTCAGCAAGATGCGCTTGCTTTGCGCCGACCGCCACCCTGACACCGAGCGTGGCGCTGCGGTTTTGGAACTTAATGTTGTCATCGAAGTACTCCCAAGACACAAGTGCCGGTCTAATCTTCCAGGTTTTTGGCTACCATTCGAACCAGGAAGATCGCCACGATATTGGCGAGGATGATCGCAATCACCCCACCGGCGGAGGCAGTGCCTACGTCAAAATCCAGTAACGCACGAATGTAAATCAGGTAAGCCAGATTGGTCGTCGCCAAGCCAGGCCCGCCGGAGGTAGTGACGAAAATTTCGGCAAAGATGGTCAGCAGGAAGATCATCTCAATCATGATCACCACGCTGATGGCACGCTTTAGATGCGGCAGAGTGATAAAGAAAAAAATCGCCACCGGCCCTGCGCCGTCCATCCGCGCCGCTTCCACCTGATCCTCATCCAGGGATTGCATCGCGGTGAGCAGGATCAGCAGTGCAAACGGCAGCCACTGCCATGCAACGATGATCACAATCGAGGTTAGCGGCAGCGAAGAGAACCAATCGACAGCGGGCAGCCCAATGGACTCAGCCAGCCATGCCAGCACCCCATTCGAGGGATGCATCATCATGTTTTTCCACACCAGGGCACTCACGGTGGGCATTACAAAAAACGGTGAGATCGCCAGCACACGGGCAATCCCGCGCCCCGCAAACTCCTGCTGGAACAGCACCGCCAGCAGTGTGCCGCCCACTACAGTAATCGCCAGCACCCACCCCACCAGCAGCAGCGTGTTGCCCATAGCGGCCCATAGGGCAGGGTCGGTGAGAAGGTATTCATAGTTTTCCAACCCGGCAAAGCCCGTCATGCCGGGCATTAGCAGGTTATAACGCTGGAAGGAGAACCATAGCGTCATGCCCAGTGGCACAATCATCCAAAGCAATAACAGCGTTACAGCAGGCGCTTGAAGCGAAAGCGTCCTTAGCCCGCCGACCGTCCGGCCAGAAGCACGTGTTTTATTCATGGAAATACCTGCAGAAACAGTGTGGGGGCAATGCCTGCCTAGTTAGCTAAGGCAGGCATTGCGGGCCATCAGTCTAGATAACCGGCACGCTGCATGGTGCGTTCGGTGGCACGCTGAGCACTGTCTAGCGCCTGTTCAACGGTGGTGTCACCGGTCAGCGCCGCGGCAATGGTTTGGCCAACCTGGGTGCCGATCGACTGAAACTCTGGAATGCCCACAAACTGCACGCCCACATAGGGATTGGGTTCCAGGGTGGAGTCGGTAGGGTCGGCGTCTTGAATAGCCTTCAGCACGAAGTCAGCAAAGGGGGCTGCTTCGGTGTACTGTTCATTGGCGTAGGTCGACTCACGAGTGCCTGGCGGCACGCTGGTCCAGCCTTGAGTTTCACCGACCAGTTCAATGTACTCTTGTGAGGTCGCCCAGGTAATAAACTCGCGCGCCGCTTCCTGGTTCTCTGAAGAGGCCGGGATAGCTAGCGCCCAGGACCACAACCAGTGTGAGCCTTTGGGTGTTTTTGCGATAGGCGCTGGGGCAAAACCTAAGCTGTCCGCCACATCGGACTCATTGCCGTCATACAGCTTGCCCGCTGCCGACGTAGCATCCACCCACATTGCGCAGTTGCCACGGGAGAACAGCGCCAGATTTTCGTTAAAGCCGTTGGAACTTGCGCCTGGCGGGCCGTAGTCGTTGAGCAAATCGACATAGAACTGGATAGCGTTAACCCAGGCTTCAGAGTTGAGCTCTGGGTTCCACTCTTCGTCAAACCAGCGGCCACCGTAGGTATTCACCAGGGTGGAAACAAAGGCCATGTTTTCACCCCAGCCTGGTTTACCGCGCAGACAGATACCGGCCAGACCTTCTTCGCTGCCGTGCAGCTCGCCCGCCCACTCACGCACCTCTTCCCAGGTGGGCTGATCGCTCATTTCAATACCCGCTTCCTCAAACAGATCCTGGCGGTAGTACATCATCGAGCTTTCGGCGTAGAAAGGCAGCGCATGCAGCGTGCCGTCCAAGCTCAAACCATCGCGCACCGAGGTCAGCAGATCGTCTTCGTTGTAATCGTCGGGCAGATTATCCAGCGGGGAGAGCCAGCCGCGTTCTGCCCAAATAGGTACTTCGTAAGTGCCGATGGTCATCACGTCGAATTGGCCGCCACCAGTAGCAATATCGGTGGTCATGCGCTGACGTAACACGTTCTCCTCAAGCACCACCCAGTCCAGGGTGATATCGGGGTGAGCCTCTTCGAAAGCCTCGGTGAGGCTCTGCATAATCACCATATCGTTGTTGTTAACCGTGGCCACGGTAATTTCGGTTTGCGCCTGGGCATGGCCCGACATGGCAATGGCGGCCGCTAGCGTGGTAACGGGCAAGTGACGTGCGAGTCGCATAAAGCACTCCTATGGGCTGGTATTGGCATTGTTGTCGCCTTGATCTTATTGATCAACTATCGAACAAATGATCGTACGTAAGCCAAAAAAAAGCAAAGCTGATTAGCTTAGACTTTACGCTAATTCATTATCTCTAACGCATATTGCAGTGCACGCAGCTGGGTTTGAAAGCCCTAGAGTGCTTCAACGATCTGCCGCGCGGCCACTTCGTCAGTCACCAAGCCCTTCAGCCAGCCGCCGCGCAATGCGGCATGGATCGCCGGGGCTTTTTCGTGCCCTCCCGCAATCGCCACCATATGGTGCTTACCAAAGCGCTCCAGGGGAAGACTGGTGACCCGCCGCGTAATTGAGCAGTCTATCACCTCGCCGTCGCGATTCAGCGGCCAACCAAGCAACTCCCCTACCGCTTTCAGTCCCAACAATTCATCCAGCTCGCTTTCACTAATGAAATGGTCTTGAAACAGCGTGGCCTGACGGTCGATGCGCCCGACACCGATAAACGCTGCTTCTGACTGTCGCGCCACATCAGCAATCGCTTTAAAGAGGCGTTGAGCCAGCATCGCCTCTTTTTCAGCCAGCGACTCGGCGACCACCGGTGCAGGCAGTAAGAAGCGTTCGCCGCCGGTTTTATCCGCCATCACCATCACCGCATCGTAGCGGTTGGCCGAACCATCTCGGGCGACATTGCCCACCAGCGACACAAAGCGATGTTGGGGCCGCTCAACGCGGCTAAGCGCTTCCACCGCGGCCCGCACAGAACGCCCGGTGCCTAGCGACAGGGTTAATGGCTCGCTGCGTTCGACCAGTTGCGCAATGCGCTCGGCAGCAGCGACTGCCAAGTAGGAAGCGGCGCTGTCGGCGGCGTGGCTATCGGCAGGTACCACTTCACAGTAGGTCAAGCCAAAGTGGTCGCGCAGCGTGCTGCCCAGCGCCATGCAGTTAGAGATCGGGTGATCAATATGCACTTTTACCAGCCCTTCCTGGCGAGCCAACGCCAATAAACGCTGCACACCGGGTCGTGAGACACCCAACTGGCTGGCGATCTCATCCTGGGTCATTCCACCTACGTAAGACATCCATGCGGCTCTGGCCGCCTGATCCAGCTTTACCTCAAATTTATCCATGGGATGGCTCATCTAACAATCGTGGGTAAACGTCATAAAAGCATCATCATACAAAGCCAAGCCCGCGACCAGTAGTCGCCTATCCGCTAACATAGCCAGAGTTCAACGTTTCACACTGGATTGATCGTTTGGAGGTACAGTATGTATAAGCTCGCATTTTTTGTCCCCGTAGAAGATGCCGAAAGTGTCAAACAGGCGGTATTCGAAGCCGGAGCCGGGCGTGTAGGGGCGTACGAAAACGTCTGTTTTCAAACCCGAGGCACGGGGCAGTTTCGCCCAACGGAAGGCGCCCACCCGCACATCGGCTCGGTGGGCAGCTTGGAAAAGGTCGAAGAGTTCAAAGTCGAACTGCTCTGCGATGAAGCGCATATTCACGGCGCCATCGCGGCCTTGAGGCTTGCCCACCCCTATGAAGAAGTCGCTTATGATGTGTGGCAGCTCGCCGATCTATAATCAGACCTTTAACGTCTTACGCACTGCCAAAATAACGCTCGCGATCTTCTGGCGTTACCATGCTGATATGCAGCGGAAATTCATTGCGGGGGCGGTCGGCGTAAAAATGCTTGAGGGTGCGCTCAATAGTCATGAAGGCGAGCTCATCCCAAGGGATCTCATGCTCTTCGAACAGCGCGACTTCCAGGCTTTCCGGCCCGGCGCTGAAGCCACCGACTAATTCGGCGCGAAAAATCATATACACCTGATTGATATGCGGCAGGTCAATTAGCGTGTAGAGGTTGGCCAGTTCGACCTCGGCACAGGCCTCTTCACGGGTCTCACGGGAAGCGGCCTGCTGGGTTGATTCGGCATTTTCCATATAGCCGGCGGGCAGTGTCCAGTAGCCTTTGCGCGGTGAAATCGCCCGTTTACAGAGCAGCACTTTACTACCGCTGACGGGCAGCGTACCGGCGACAATGCGTGGGTTCTGATAGTGAATCGTGCCGCAGGCATCGCACAGGTAGCGCTGGCGGTCATCGCCTTCCGGGATGGCAAAACGTACTTTATCACCACACTGGCTGCAAAAGTTCATCGCATATTCTCAACGGCTAGTGAATAGAAGCCTCGACGCGCTTGACGTCAACGACCGCTGCTGGGTAAAAGAGAACAAAGTAACGGGATACCCCATGTTAGAGAAACTGCGCAAACAGCTGCAACAGCTGACTCCTCAACGCTTGGATCACATAGTGATGCCCGAGGCCGCCGTGCTGTTGCCGATTGTCGAACGCCCAGCGCCTACCTTACTGTTTACCCGCCGGGCCAGCCACTTGAGCACCCACAGCGGCCAAGTGGCGTTCCCTGGCGGCAAGCGCGAGCCCTTTGATAGCGACCTTTACGCCACGGCACTGCGCGAGGCAGAAGAGGAGATTGCCCTCGACCCCGCGCTGGTGCAACCCCTAGGTAGGCTGTCGGACGTTATTTCGCTGCACGGTATTCGCGTTACCCCCTGGGTGGGCATTATTCCGCCGGATTTACCGCTGATCGCCGACCCAGGAGAGCTAGACGCTATTTTTGAAGTGCCACTAAGTCACTTTCTAGACGATCACCGCACCCATACCGACGTGATTACCGTGGATGGCGTTGCCCACTACGTGCCTAGCTATCATGTGGACGGCCATGTGATTTGGGGATTATCTGCCATGATGCTGGTCGAGTTACTGGCCGAGGGCTTCGGTATGCCGATTGATTTATATCAACGCCCCCAGGGGCCGCTGCGCCACCACCCTGAGCGCAAAAACCGTCTATCTAAACTCTCTACAAGCGTTCCTGATTCGGCGCCATCGAGATCCAACCAATGATCCCTAGTGTTGCTACGTCGTCACCTGCGCTTCAGCCCGAGACGCAGGTCGCTCTTGTGGATGCGCTGGTTGAACAGGGTTGGTATGTAGGCCGCGGGGCTATTGACTTGGAGCTATGCGGCGCGCTGAATAATGAGCTTCTCCAGCGGGCGGCCTATAACGGACTGGATGAAGCGGGCATTGGTCGCGGACAACAGCACCTACTGCGTAAAGATATCCGCGGTGACGCTATTCATTGGCTTGATCGAGAAAGCGCTGCCCAACGGCGATACTTAGACGCCATGAGCGAGCTACAGCAGGCGCTTAACCAGGCGCTGTTTTTGGGCTTATTTGAGTACGAGGCCCACTTTGCCCACTATCCACCGGGCGCTTTTTATCAACGTCACCTGGATAGCTTTCGAGGCCGTGCCAACCGCGTGATATCTACGGTCGGCTATTTGACACCGGACTGGCCCAGCGACGGTGGCGGTGAGATGGTGATCTACCACCCCGACGACCCCAGACAAGAGGTCGCCCGGGTGGTACCCGAAGCGGGCACCTTCGCCTGCTTCTTATCTGAGACCATTCCCCATGAAGTGCTACCAACTCGCTGCCCGCGTACCAGCATTGCGGGTTGGTTTAGGCGCAACGCATCGCTGGGAGGGGTTTTGGACCCAGCACGCTAGCGCTGCACCATCGTTTAGCTAATCGGCACGATCTGGCCATTCGCTCGCTCTAATATTTCACTTACCTGCTCGTAGTTGACGCTGGAGGCATTACCCCCGTCATGCTTTTCAATTAAGCCAACTACGTTTAACAGCGTTTCCATACCAAATACTTGCTCATCCGTGGCGGTGAAGGCTTGAATGTAGCGATTCCCCTCTTTACCCCAGCCTACTTTGATCGGCGAATCGATAATATTGACCTGGGTGCCTACCGGCACACGCCAGAACACCGACTCGATATCTTCCGGGTGCATGCGGATGCAGCCCCGGCTAGCCCGCATACCAATGCCATCTGGTTGGTTGGTGCCATGGATCAGGTAACCGGGGATATCCAGCAAAATAGCGTATTCACCCAAGGGATTGTCGGCACCGGGGGGAACTACCGCAGGGGCTGGGTCGCCCCGCTCGGCGGCTTCACGACGAATCGACTCAGGTGGATACCAGGCCGGGTTTTCAAGCCGCATAGTGGTTTCGGTAACTCCAAGTGGGGTGTTATAAGCATCCCGCCCGATACCAATAGGGTAGGTTTCGACCCGCGGCGTCTCGCCCTCTGCTACCTCGGGGTAGTAGTAAAGGCGTAGCTCTGCCACGTTAATCACAATGCCGCTACGCGCTTCATCGGGAAGAATATACTGCCCGGGGATCGTCACTTCGGTGCCTTCTCCCGGTACCCAGAGGCTGGTATCCGGGTTGGCCATACGAATTTCTTCGTAGCCCACGTTGTGTGCCCGAGCAATATCCAGCAGCGTATCCTCTTCGGTCGCCGTGACGGTATACACTTGGCCCACCATGTTGCCCTCTTCAGGCAGTAGAAAATGCCCTTTGGGAAGCTCGCTGCTATCGGCCACAGCACTTGAGGCTAATAGCCAAGCGCCTAGCGCAACGCTGCTAACGCAGAACTGTTTTAAACACTGCAAAGGGTGGGAAATCATGGTCAGGGTTCTCCTTTTTATGTGACCTCACTTTTATCAAACCTTTTATCAAACAGAGGATAGAAAGCGAGCCATTTGGAGACGAATATGAACACTGAGCGAGGGCGGGTCAACTCAACAGCCTGTGGCATGACGGCGCGGGTGTAGGCCCATGAGGGCCGAACAGCAGTGGTGGTGTTACCTAAAAGTTTCACTTTAATGGTTGTATTTTTGAACGCAGCGACTAACCTGATAGTTGTCTTGACGCAGTGAAGCGCAAGATAGCGTTAATTATCCAATGCACTAATTCCCAATGCATTAAGTAGCTAGGGTAATTAACACACTTAGGAATAATAGTATCGGCATTGCCATCGCTTATTTTAAACGAAGCCAATACCGTCACTATTGATTTATTCGGGTTGCTACGCGGAGTCGTTAAGCCCAATAAAATCGCAAGGAGCAAGCAAAATGAAAATGATCAAACCCGCTATTCTAGGTACTCTCATGGTTCCAGCCTTTATGTTTGCCGCTGGCAGTGTAAATGCTGAAGAAAACACCACGACCATGGAAGCGACTTACCTAACGGAAACGCCAGAAAACACATTCCACGCTGACGCCTTAACCGGCAATCAAGTCAAAAGCAGCGTCGAAGATGACGAAGACATCGGCACCATTACTGACCTCGTGATTGGTGAAGACGGCCAAATCAATGCTGTTGTTGTTGGCGTTGGTGGCTTCTTAGGTATGGGTGAGAAAAACGTTGCGATTGAATGGGATTCACTTGAGCTGACTAAAGACGAAGATGGCGATGATTATGTCATTACCGTTAATGCATCAGAAGATGCGCTTGAAGCAGCTGAAGAGTATAACCGTGACGGAGACGAAGACAAGTAAGCACTAGTCATAAGATAAAAGCCTTGGCAATTGCCAAGGCTTTTTAATGCATGTCATTTAAGATAACAAAGAAATAATCAAAAACCTAAAATGCGTTTAGTTAGCAAAATGGCTCGCGCACACTGTTTATACGCGAGCCATCTATGTCAAAACACAACCTATTTATAAGCAAAGTACAGCCTAGACAAAATTAGGCTTTCAGTTTGGCCGTCATGCTAATATCAGCATTAAGTACTTTGGAAACAGGGCAATTGGCTTTAGCCGTTTCCGCTGCTTCTTGGAATGCTGCGTCATCAGCGCCACTGATCTCAGCAACAACGTCCAGGTGAATGTTCGAGATATCAAAACCTGCATCGCTTTGGGAAAGAGTCACTTTGGCGCTGGTTTCGATAGCGTCAGCGGTATAGCCTTTCTCACCCAAAATCATGGAGAGCGCCATTGAGAAACAGCTGGCGTGTGCCGCGCCGATCAGCTCTTCGGGATTGGTACCAGGCTCTCCCTCAAAGCGCTGTTTAAACGAGTAGCCCGCATCTAGCACACCACTTTCAGTAGACACATTGCCTTTACCGTCTTTTAAACCACCTTCCCAGCGTGCACTTGCTTTACTATCCATACTGTTCTCCTTTCCTGTGATAGTTAGCTTATCGATTAGGCTCCGATAAGGCTCGGTAACTGCGATTACCGAGTTACTAGCGTAGCTGATTCCGCGGCTTATGCCGAATCAGGGTGTTGAATCGGTCTCGGCAGACTCAAGAGGATCGGAAGAAACGGGTTGCAATGACTCCACTGAGCGCTCGCCCCGCTCTTCAACAGCCGCATCCAGATCAATCATTAGCTCAACCCGGCGATTTTCGGCTCGGCCTTCGTTGGTCAGATTAGAGGCCAATGGCCTAGTATCCGCGAAGCCTTGAACGATTAGCCGCTCAGGTGCCAGCGCACCGGTCGCGGTGAGAACGTTTGCCACTGAAGCGGCTCGCATTGCCGAAAGATCCCAATTGCTGCGGAATTGGGATGTACGGATAGGCACATCATCAGTATGCCCATCAATGGAAATCGTTCCAGGCACATCGGCCAGAAGGGTTGCTAGCGACTGTAATAAGTCCTCAAAGGCCGAAGTGACGGTGGCATTACCCGACCCAAAGGTGCCATTTTCGGAAATTCGCACCACCACACGAAACTGATCAATATCAATTTCAGTCGCGCCCTCTGGCAACGATGTTTCGAGCAGCTTTTCAACATTCTGAGCCAATTGGTGGCTTTGCAGGTGGCGCTGGGCTTCCTGACTATCGCGCATTGACTCAAGCTGCGGTCGCTGTTGCATTGTTTGCTGACGCACTTCATCTACCAAGGTGCGATCAGGCACTGCTGGAGAGAAATGCTGCTTTACCGCGCTGGTTCCCATAGGTACTTGTGTCGCTTCAACTTCGCGCTGAACGCCAAAGGCTTTGGACAATTCGTCCGCCACTCGACGAAACTTTTCCGCATCGATTTCCGCAAACGACAGCAATAGCACAAAAAAGCACAGCAGCAGTGACATTAAGTCTGCGTAGGTAATCATCCAGGCGGGGATGTTGGTCTGTTTTTGCGCCATTTTTTACGTCTGCTCGCCTGCGGTAGTATTTGCTTCTGCGTCAGCTGCGCTGCGATGTTCTGGTGGGAGATATATCGTCAACATTTGTTCCAGTACGCGCGGGTTCTTATCGCTTTTAATGGCCAGCACCGCATCAATCCACAGCTCCTGCATTTTGGCTTCTTGATTCATGCGCACCCAAAGCTTATCCGCGATAGGACTGGCGATCATCGTTGCGATCATCGCACCATACAAAGTGGTTAGAAGAGCAACGGCCATGGCCGGGCCAATGAGCGATGGGTCGCCCATATTGGAAAGCATTTGCACTAAGCCTACCAGTGTACCAATCATGCCCATGGCGGGAGCCACCTCGCCTAGGGCTGAAAATACCTGCCCCCCCGCCTGATTACGCTCAAGAGTAAGCAGGCGCTCCTTTTCCATCATGTCTCTTATCATCTCGGCACTGTAGCCATCGGCCAGCATTTGCAGGCCCTTCTGCAAAAACGGCGAACTGACTTCGCGACTTTCTAGAGCAATCATGCCTTCTCGGCGCGCCACCTTTGATAGCTCTACTAACTCATCAATACTTTCTTGAATACTTGGCAGTTGAAACTTAAACGCCCGGGCAGCGGCTCTAAAGGCGAATTTAAATTGCGTAATACTAAACTTAGCCAATACAACAAACAGGCTTCCCCCTACCACTAGCAGCAGCCCAGTGGGGTTCATGAACACCTCTGGCGAAGTGCCCATAATCACAGCAGTGCCTACTAAGACAGCAGCCCCTACCAAGCCAATCAATGTTGCGAGATCCACGGCGCTTCCCCACAGTGTAAAAATACTAGTGTGCTAGAGTCTCGGACACTAGAGACTCCCTATAAAAGCGTCAACGACAAATTAATCAATCCGTCTATCTTGACAAGTTAAAAAACGCATTTTTAACTATTAGTATGCTGAGCTTTCTAGACGCTGCGGGCTGTTACTGTCAGTCTATCACCCACGCGAATAACACTGCCGTCGCCGGCTACCAGCGTAGCGTTTTGGCCAAAGTGGGCGCCTTTTAAGGTGGGCTGGGTGTTGAGTTCAATCAAGGTTTTCAGCGGTTCAGCTGGGGCAGGCACTGCCGCGGTATGCTGATCGATGGTGGTAATCTTGCAGCGCTTGCAGGGCTTGCGTAACGCTAGCTGAAAGGCGCCGTCTTGCTCAGTCAACGTTGCCCAGTGATCTTCCGCCCAAGCCTCGTCACTCTCTACGACGATATTGGGCCGAAAGCGGTTCATGGGCACGGGGGCGTGCCCACCTGCTACTAAGGCCTGGTTCAGGGCGTCTAACGACCCTGTAGTCGCAATCAAGAAGGGGTAGCCGTCAGAGAAGTAGGTATGCGCCGCCCCGCCATCAAGGAAATCCTCTTCAACGGCACGGGTAAACTCGGTAGCAAAGCGCACCATGCTAAGCCCCTGAACCTGCTCGCCCAAGGCGGCAACCAACCAGTGCGATACTTCATCGCTCTCTGGCAGAGCTTTACAGTGGTCATTCCACACACTGACCAGGCGCAAATTTCCCTCTGGCTCGGCCAGCGGTACGCTCAACGGCTCGACGTTAGGATGCGACAGCACCAAGTGCTCATCGGTCAGCGCGACCTCAACGGTGGCAAGCGCCGGGAGTTGGCGCTGGGTCACAAAACGCTGCTGCGCATCCACCAGCATCCAGCGGCGATCCCAGGCTAGTCCGTGCTCTTGCAGCTCGCTTTGAGTCACGCTGATGCCTTTTAGCGATTTGACGGGGTAAATATTGAGTTGAGTAATCTGCACGACGGCCTCGCGACAAAAGTAAAAGGCTACTTTAGTCATTTACGCCGCTAACGGCTACTCGATAACGCGCTCTATAAGGTCATTCCCACTTCAATACGGTAACCCAAATCAACCACTTTCTGGGTTAGCAATTCTCCACGAATCCGCGCCAATAATTCCGCCGCTGCCGCTTCGCCTATGGCCTGACGCGGAGTGACTACGCTGGCAAGCCGTGGCGTCATAACGTGCCCCACGTCGTGGCCATGGAAGCCAGCCAAGGCCATCCGCCCAGGTACATCAATCCCCCGCCGCTGGCACTCGAAATAGGCCCCTACTGCCACGTCATCGTTGGTGCAGAACAGGCCATCCGCCGCTGGATAATCGACGATTATCTGTTGCAGCAGCGCCGCCCCCACGCTGTAAGAGGAGCGCTGAGTGCTTTGTAAGGTGACGGGTGTTAATCCATGCTCCTCCATGGCGCGACGGTAGCCCTGCTCACGCTGTCGGGTGCGCTCATCCAAGCGCACCGCCAGATAAATCACCTGACGTCGACCACGTCGGATCATCTCACTCACCATGTCATACGCCGCTTGAACGTTATCGTAGCCCACTACCTGCTGCAGCGGAGGGCGGTGGGTGTCCATGATCTCAACAATTGGAATGCCGGCGGTTTCCAGCATGCGCAGGCTGCGCGGTGTATGGTCACGGTCAGACAGAATCACCCCATCGACGTTATAGGAGAGCAAAGATGCCAGACTCCGCTCCTCAAGCTCTGGGCTATAGCCATAGTGGGAAAGCATTAGGTGATAACCTGCCGGCTCCGTCAGCGTTTCGATACCGAGGATGACATCGGCGAATACCTGATTGGTAAGCGACGGCACCAGCACCCCGATGGAGTGGCTGGTCGCCCGTGAGAGCAAATCCGGTGCGCGATTGGGAATATAGCCAATCTGCTCAGCAACCGAGAAGATACGCTCTCGGAGGCCTTCCGAGACCGTTTCAGGGTCGCGCAGGCAGCGGCTTACCGTCATTTTGGTAGCCCCTACGTGATTGGCGATATCCTGCAGGGTTGGGCGTTTTTTCTTCAAAAAGTGACTGCCTTATGCAACGTGTAAGCGATAGGGCCTAGCCTAACCAGCAGCGACCCTAATGCTTATTCCTGCCTTTTAACTTAGCGAGTGGCTGGGCGTCGACAATGTGGCAGCAAATTGCGTAACGATCACTTGGGGCGATAAAGCAATCGAGGCATTGAAGGCCTCCTCTCTACTCGGTGGTTCCAAGTCGGCCAGCTGGCTGGCCAACATGGTATCACCTTTAAAGAAGTGCCCGGCCCGGGTTTCAAGCCGTTCAAGCAGTAGCTCCCGGCTGCCCTCTAAATACAGGATCTGCAACGCTGAGTCGCCCTGTCGCAGTCGATCGCGGTAGCGTTTTTTCAACCCAGAGCAAGCAATCACCAGCGATTCACTCTTTGCCCGATACTCGGCAAACAGCGCCGCCAAGGTATCCAGCCACTCGCTCCGGTCATCGTCGTTAAGCGGCTTGCCGCTAGCCATTTTGGCAACGTTAGCGGGCGAGTGGTAGTCATCACCATCGATAAAGGTCGCTCCTAGGGTTAGCGCCAACTGTTGGCCAATGTGCGACTTCCCTGAGCCGGACACGCCCATCACCAAAATACGATGCGAGAGGGTCTTCACAGAGGCTCTCCTATTAATTGCCGCGCACGGCGGTGAGGTCGGGCAGCCAGGTAACGATACCTGGGAAAGCGACCAGGATCACCAACACCACCAATAGAGCCGCATAGTAAGGCAGCATGGCTTTGACCAACGACTCCATAGAAACTTTACCTACACCGCAACCTACATAGAGGCAGGTGCCCACCGGTGGGGTTAATAACCCGATGCCCAATACAAAGGCCATCAGCACGCCGAAGTAAGCCGCATCAACGCCCACCGAGGTGACAATGGGAGCCAGCATAGGCGCCATAATTACCATTGCCGGAGTCAAGTCCATCACAAATCCCACCAACAGCAGCAAGAAGGCCACAATCAACAGCAGCATAAACGGGTCTTGAGTGATCGACTGAACTTGGCTAACCAGGGTTTGCGGCACCATATTAATGGTCAGGAACCAAGCGATTACCGTCGCAAACGCCAGTAACATCATGACCATACCGGTCAAGCGGGCCGTACGAATCAGCATACCGACAAGCTCTTTAAGCTTGAATTCGCGGTAGACCACCAGCGAAATAGCCAGCGAATAGAGCAGTGCCGCTACGGCGGCTTCGGTGGCCGTAAACACGCCGCCAATAATACCGCCAATCACAATCACCGGAAGCACTAGCGCCATCCAGGCATCTTTGAAGGCTTTCCAAAGACGATCCCAGCGGAACTGCTGCACGCCGCCACCATCCTTTTTGGCAAGAATATAGGTGGTCACCATCAGCGCAAAGCCAATCAGCAGGCCGGGGATAATACCGGCGATAAACAGGCGGCTAATGGAAGTCTCAGTGACGATGCCGTAGAGAATCAGAGGAATCGAGGGTGGAATAATGATCCCGATTACTGACGATACGGTATTAATTGCGGTGGCATTGGCAGCCGTATACCCCTGTTCTTTCATAGAGGGAATCATCATCGCACCGGTAGCGGCCGTATCGGCCACCGCTGACCCACTGATGCCGCCAAAGAACATCGAGCCGGTGATAGCAACCTGCCCTAGCCCGCCGCGCATAAAGCCCACCATAGCGCCAGCCAGCTCCATCAAGCGGCGAGCGATACCGCCATTGCTCATCACCTCACCGACTAAAATAAAGAACGGAATTGCCAGCAGCGGAAAGCTATTTACCCCGCGGATGGACTGCTCGATCATGATCGACAGTGGAATATCAGAGAGTACCGCCATCACCAACGCGGCAACGCCCAGGCCAAAGGCAATGGGCAGCCCGATAACGATGGAGGCCAATAAAATAGCCAGAAAAATCCATAGCATGATTAGCGCTCCCGCTCAGGGTGTCGAATAACGTTCAGGCTGACCCACATTCGCCACATCGATACCGCCGCAATAAAAATGACGCATAGCACCAGCGAAAGGCTGATAAAGCTCAGCGGCACGTCCATAATCGCCGAACGCCCACTAGAGTGTGCCAATACTTGGTAGCCGCCCCAAATCATCACTACCATGAGGCCGGTAATAATCAGGTGCTGCAGCAGATATAGCATATGCGCCAAGCGCAGCGGCAGGCGCCGTACAAGAGCGTCAACGGCAATGTGCTCGTAACGGGAAAACGCCGCAGCGGCACCGATAAATACCAGCCATATAAACAGCATACGCGCGAGCTCATCCGCCCACGGCAGCGAGTTATTAAACAACGCACGTCCCACCACGTTGCAGGAAACGGACACAATCAACGCCACTAAAATAGCGCCGATCAAATACTCCATGCCTAAAGTCATCCAGCGGAACAATGCCGGGCCTTGGCGAGTATCGGTATCGATTTCCAGCAACTTGCGATTAGGGTCATCCAGATACACCGATGGATCTTCAATCGGCGTGGGGGTATTTGGGGGTGTAGAGGAGAGTGACATAGGAGCTCCAGGGCACTGACACGTCGGGCAGGCCCAATGGCCTGCCCGAGTAGTGCGCTAAACGTAAGGTTTAGTTGCTGCTCTCTTCAACAATCTTTTGAATGTCGGCGATCAGGTCTTCACCAATACGCGGCGCCCACTCTTCATAAACCGGTTGAACGGCATCCTGGAACGCGGCTAACTGCTCATCGTCCAGGCGGGTAATTTCCATTCCGCGCTCTGCAAGCTGATCCCGTGACCAATCATCGTATTCAGCAGAAAGCTGAATTTCATATTCAGCGGACTGACGCGCCGCTTCCAGCACCAGCTCTTGGTACTCGGGCGCCATACGATCCCAGGTACGCTCAGAAAGCATCATGATAAAGGGAGTATAGACGTGACGCGTCTCAGTGCCATAATCCTGCACCTCATGGAAGTTAGAGGTGAGGATGGTGCTCCATGGGTTTTCCTGGCCATCAACAACGCCCTGCTCCATGGCAGAGAACAGCTCACCAAAGGCCATCGGCGTTGGGTTGGCGCCTAACGCTTCCCAAATTGCCAGGTGCACCGGGTTTTCCATGGTACGTACGCTTAAACCGCGCACATCTAGACCTGCAACGTCTTCAGGACTCGCCACCGGGCGTGCGCTGTTCGAGAGCTGACGATAGCCATTCTCAGAGAAGGCGAGCGCTTTCAGACCGGTACCTTCAAAGGCATCCAGCATGTCCTGGGCCACATCGCTCTGCATCACAGCCACGGCTGCTTCACGGCTAGGGAGCAGGAACGGCAGATCGAAAGCGGCTAGTTCTTCAACGTAACCAGTGGTGGCAGAGCTGGAAGGATAGGTCATATCCAGCGTACCGGTTTGCAGCATTTCCATCATTTGAACGTCATCACCTAACTGACTGTTAGGGAAGACATTAACGGTAATACGGCCGTCGGTACGCTGCTCCAGAATCTCACCAAAGTATTGGCTGGATAGGTACTGTGGCGAACTTTCCGCAAGGCCGATGCCCATGCGCAAAGTATGCGAGCCGTGGTCGCCAACTACCTCGCCTTCAATCTCAGGAGGATCAGAAAGCTCAGGGCTCTGGGCATGAGCCATACCAAATGTCAGGGTGGTCGCGCCGACGAAGGTCAGTGTGTTGCGCCAAATAGGTGTCATAGCGTTATCTCCAAATACTCGTTGTTGTTAATGACTGGGTTGTTAATAGCTGAGTCGTTAATAGCGAGGTTGTTAATGGCTGATTCAATGAACGGCAACTTGTTACCGGTAACATCCAGTAAGCGAAGGCTAGCTACCTGCCCTGTGCGTGTCAAAACAAAACTGCCAACTTACGACCAACGTCTAGGGATAGCCACTAACTGCTTCCCGCGCTACATTACCCTACGTATTTCGGATCGGAACCCATACTTGTGCAACCATCTTGTAGCGAATTAGAGCTCGATCACCAACTTTGCTTTGCGCTCTATTCAACCTCGTTGATGATGACCAAAGTTTATAAACCCTTGCTCAAAAAGTTGGGGCTAACTTACCCGCAATACCTGGCGATGCTGGTGCTTTGGCAAAACGATGGCATCACGGTAGGCACTATGAGTAAGCGCCTACTAACAGACCCTGGCTCACTTACGCCGCTGCTTAAGCGACTTGAAGCCGATCAACTGTTGAATCGCAAACGCAGCCATGAAGACGAACGCGTAGTAGAGCTTTACCTCACAGACAAAGGCAAAGCGTTGCGCGAACAGGCGTGCGATATTCCCAGCTGTGTGGTGCATGCCAGCGAGCAGTCAATTGAGGCACTGACCATGCTTAAAGAGGACTTAGTGCGGCTGCGTGATAGCCTGCAAAAGAACCAGTAGCCTTTGCTTTTTGGCGCAGGGCGTAGCGATTTATTTGGCGTTTATATTGCGCGCAAAATAAAGCTGCGCTAAGTTAATAGCGTAAGTTCATAATGAAAATACCGACAGGAGATAGCAAATGACGACCACTATTGAAAATGTTGTTTACCGTGCTCACGCCACCGCTACCGGCGGCCGTGAAGGCCAAGCCAAATCGTCCGATGGCGCGCTGGATGTTAAACTCAGCACGCCCAAAGAGCTGGGAGGCGCAGGCGGTGATGGCACCAATCCTGAGCAGCTCTTTGCCGCTGGCTACTCGGCCTGCTTTTTAGGCGCACTAAAGCATGTCGCTGGCCAGGAAAAAGTAAAGCTACCCCAGGATACGAAAATTGATGGCCACGTTGGTATCGGCGCCATTCCTACCGGCTTTGGCATCGAAGTCGAGCTAAAAATCAGTCTGCCTGGCCTTGAGCAAGACGTTGCCCAGCAGCTGGTCGATAAAGCCCATGTTGTCTGCCCCTATTCCAACGCGACCCGTGGCAATATTAATGTCACCCTGACGTTGGTATAAGCCGCTAGCCACCTACTTAGCTAGCGCCCACGCCACCGCTCTCTGGGCATGCAGAGCGGTGGTGTCGTAAAGGGGCACCGCGGTATCGCCCTGGCCTACCAGCATGGCGATTTCGGTACAGCCTAAAATCACCCCCTGGGCGCCTTGGGCATGCAAGGCATCAATGATTGCCAAATAGCGCTGACGTGATTCATCTTCAATGCGGCCCTGGCAAAGTTCATCAAAGATAATCCGATGAACGATGTCGCGCTCAGACTGATCCGGCACCACGACCTCAATGCCGAACCGCTGTTCTAATCGACCAATATAAAAGTCCTGTTCCATGGTAAAGCGCGTACCCAATAGGCCAACCCGGGTAATGCCGTCTGCGGTGAGTTGTTCAGCCGTGGCATCGGCAATATGCAGCAGCGGAATAGCAATAGCCTGTTCAATGGCAGGTGCCACTTTATGCATGGTGTTAGTGGCAATCAGCAGGCAATCGGCGCCCGCCCGCTCGACGCTTTGGGCAGCGCTGGCCAGCAGATCGCCAGCCGCGTGCCAATCGCCTTGCTGCTGCAGTGCTTCAATGTCGGCAAAATCGACGCTAACCATCACGATCTTAGCCGAATGAAAGCCACCTAGCGCCGCTTTTACGCCTTCGTTTAAGGCCCGGTAGTAGCCTTGGGTAGATTCCCAGCTCATACCGCCGAGTACACCAATAACACGCATCCGCCACCTCATTTGGGAAAATGAACTACTTTATTATCAGGCTAATCACTAGCTACGCCTTGTAGCTGCTTTGACACTGATAGAATATTTATAGCGAGGAAACTAATGAGCGACAACACCTATACTCCGCCGAGCGTTTGGAAATGGGAACCTGGCAACGGTGGTAAATTTGCCAATATCAATCGCCCAATCGCAGGCCCTACCCATGACAAGGCGCTGCCGGTAGGCAAACACCCACTTCAGCTCTACTCCCTGGCCACGCCCAATGGTGTCAAAGTCACCGTGATGCTGGAAGAGCTGCTGGAGAAAGGCGTAACAGGCGCTGAGTACGACGCTTACCTGATTCAAATTGGCGAAGGCGATCAATTCAGCAGCGGCTTTGTTGAGGTGAACCCCAACTCCAAAATTCCGGCACTGATGGATCACTCAGCCAATCCCCCCCAGCGAGTGTTTGAGTCTGGCGCAATCCTGCTCTATTTGGCTGAAAAATTTGGCGAGTTCTTACCCAGCGACCCGGCGAAGCGTACCGAGTGCCTCTCTTGGCTATTCTGGCAAATGGGCAGCGCGCCAATGTTAGGCGGCGGCTTTGGCCATTTTTACGCCTACGCACCGGAAAAGTATCAGTACCCGATTGACCGCTACACCATGGAAGTCAAGCGCCAGCTTGATGTGCTTGACCGCCACTTGGCGGAAAATCGCTTTATGGCCGGCGATGAGTACACCATTGCCGATATGGCGATTCACCCTTGGTATGGTGCGCTGGTGAAAAATCGCGTTTATGAAGCGGCCGAGTTCTTGGAAGCTCACACTTACAAGAACGTTCTACGCTGGACGGAAGAGATCGATGAGCGCCCCGCCGTTAAACGCGGCCGTATGGTCAACCGCTCCTTTGGCGAGCCGCACGAGCAGTTGCACGAACGTCATGATGCCAGCGATTTTGAACTTCGCACCCAAGATAAACTGGCTGACGGGGAGTAAGTAGCCCAACAAAAGAGCCTACGCTTGATCTCTCAGCGTAGGCTCTTGGTAGCTTTCAGATTACAAGCTAAGACTATGCAACCCGTGAGTTATTCAAGGCGTAATTCCATACCCGGTAGAAGTAGAAAATATACCCCAGTCCAAAGGTGACCAGCGAAATCAGCATCCAGAGGATAATATGGCCAATGTTGCTGAACAGGTTGATATCACAAACCATTTTTCGCTCCACCCCAGCAGCATCCACTACCGAGGTACGGTTAATCACAAATCGTGAAAACGAATAGGGGAAGAAAAATAGCGCTATGCCAATGGTAACGATACTGAGTACCACCCAAATAATCAGATGGCCAATAATATCGAGAATGGAAAGATCAGCTTTGATATTCACGTTGCGTCCTTAAAATTAACAGTGGCGAAGAATACCACCGCTAGGCACAAACGTGAACGATGAAATTAATATTACTTAGGCCCATATTGGCTTCAACGGGGGCCGCGAACACCCTCTAAACTCGAATGACTGCTCTCTGCATGAGGCTTGATGACACTCATGGAACCATCCGTTTCCAAGACCACTGCTTCCACAGCCGTCACATCAGCAATACCACTACCGCGAATAGCCGACTGAACTTCATCCTGAGTAACCCGTGCTTTTTGCATGGAGGTAGTAATAAATTCTCCACGATAAAGCAACATCAATGGCTCGCCCGTCACTAACCGACGTACCCAGGCGGTTCTGACACTGAACCAAGTAATGATGAACTGAAGAGAAATCAGTAGCGCCATCGCCACAGCGCCCTCAGCTAATGCTACATCTTTAGATAAGAGAACCGTGGCCAATGTGGAACCAAGCGCCACCGTGACAATTAAATCGAAGGCGTTCATCTTCGAAAGCGTGCGATTACCCGATATTCGCAAGAAAAAAACGAGAGCAGCGTAAGCCAGTATCCCAACAATAATAACTCGCAGTAAACTTCCCCAACCATTAAAAAAATACATTTCCATGTACCCTTACTCCCTTAAATGCCAACGTTATGTAAACATCACATATCCAACATTAAGGCTAGCAGGACTGGATCAGTTGTATAGGATATCGGGGAATTAGTGCTGACTCTCCCACCACTCGGCATAGGAACTGTTATGGGGCGCAAGGCCGCCTTCATCGGGGTATGGAATGTAGCCCTTTAGAAGCGCTTAGATAGCGTGATGGAGCCAAACTTATCCTGCTCTTCCTGGCCATCAAATTCACGTGAGCGCTGTACAACAGCGTAGGTGACCTGCCAATCTTCCCAGGCCAGCGCCAGCCCTGCTGAGACATCGCCCACCCACTCTTGGCGATCAACCGAGTGACTATTTCTAAACGTATTACCGTCCAGTGTCAGATTCTGCGCCATGTAGTAACCGTCGACGCTGGCAAACAGGTACCACTGCCACCCCTCTTTACCCGTCATATAGTGTCGGCTGCCGGAGTTTGGCGTTAGTGTAGGAATGCCAGGGGCCTCATCTCCCCAACGCACGCTATACCCAGCGCTTGCGTAGGTATAGAGGTTACCCAAAGCAGCGCTGATGCTGGGGCCATGGGCAAACTGCTTGCCGATCAATGGGGAGCTATGCCACCACTGGCGACGCATGGAGACGTTGACGATGGCTTCATCACCAAGCTGGTTATCCCAACCGCTGGGGCGGTCGCTTTCAGTAATGCGATGCACTTCACGTTGAATGCTATCGGCAAGCGACGAAGGCCCTACCAAGCCAATATCCAGGTGCAGGTCAGTCGCTTGGCGCCAGTTGCCCGTGGGCACATCTTCGTAAAGTGACATACCGCCGTAAACAATCCCTGCGTAGGGTCGATCATCTTCGATCAGTCCACGCTGCTCAATATTGTTTGGCGTATAAATCTGATGCACCAGACGAAAAGCTGCCATGTCAGCGCTGCCAATGAGGCTATCAGGTAACGCGGTGGCCAAGCGCTGCGTCCAGCTTTGCGCTTCAGGTTCAAATGCCCAATTTAGCTCAAAACCGCTGGTAAAGTGGCCATCATCGCTGCTGGCCATGCCATCATTTTCGTGCTTAATCGAGAGGATGCTATCGTCGGCTTGCGCCAGTACTGGCAGCAGGCTTACTACAGCCACGAGCGGTAGCAGCTGCCATCGTAAAGGGGTCTTTGCTTTCATTACTCATTCCTTGAGAAAGATCTTGGGCCTGTTTTTTGAAACTGCTTGATTAAGAATAGCAACAAACATTGTTGATTGTATGTAATTATGCAAAAAGATAGCAAGCATACTTTTACTGTCTTCGACAGAAAAAGCTAAGTCACTAAAATTAGGGTAAGGGATGGCCCGTAGGACACCCCTTATGCTGATGATTGCTCAGATTTATAGCGTAGTAGACTAAACCGAAGTTTGTAGGCTAATGACCAAGGCCAATCACTATCTGTCGCGCAGCAGCCACTGCGGGGTGATTTCATGCTGGCCATTTTCATCGGTAATAAACAGCGATCCTTCGCTGATCATTACCGCCCAATTAATCGCCCTTGGCAGGTCTTTAGCGATAGTCGCTAGAGCCTCTTGTGGCAGGCCCGCCACATGGACATTTTTCAGCGATGCCACACTGGGCAACACTTTACTTTCCCATTGATCTACCCGGCCGTAAGCAAGGAGGGACACGCGTTCTGCCCTACGTGAGCACCAGGTAACCCGCTCGGCATCAGGCAAACCCACTTCGATCCAGTGCAGTAGGCGACCGTCTAGGCTTTTCTCCCACAGTGCCGGTTCATCTACATCGGAAAGCCCACGCCCGAAGGCAAGCGTTTCGCTATACCACAGCACATAGGCGAGCAGGCGCGCGGTCATTCGCTCTTCGGTCTCTGATGGATGGCGAGCCACGGTAAAGCGCAGCGTTTCATACACCCCGCGATCCAAATCGGTCAGGTTAATATCAACTTTGTAGGGCGTTGCGCTAAGAGCCATGGAAGTTTCCAAACGAAATTTGCGTCAGTGTACCCGATGCAGGGTGTCCTTGGTGAATAGCCTGAAAGGTTAAGCTTTGCGGTGGTCAGCTGTCACTGTGCCATTTTTCAACGTATCGGCCTCGTGCAAGGACTCCCGCCATGGCTCTTCTAGCGCGGCTTGATACCATGCCTGCATGGCAGGCAGCGCTAGCAAGCGCTCGACATACGCCCGGGACTTCTCGCTAACCGGCAAGCTGAATGTCTGCATGCGAAAGGCCACAGGGGCGTAAAACGCATCTACCGCGGAGAAGGTTTCACCCGCTAAAAAAGGCCCACCAAAGCGCTCAAGCCCTTGCTGCCATAGTGCATCCACGCGTGCCAGATCGGCCTTGAGGTTGGCCGATAAGCTATTCAATTTCACCCGCATACCGCAGTTCATTGGACAGTCGCCGCGCAGGGCGCTAAAGCTGCTGTGCATCTCTGCTGTGGCTGAGCGTGCCCAGGCGCGGGCAGCTTTATCACTCGGCCAGACATTAGCGTGCTGCTCGGCCAGATACTCGACAATCGCCAGGGAGTCCCACACCGCCAGCTCGCCCTCGTCCGTCACCTCCACTAGGCAAGGCACTAAGCCTGAAGGGGAAAAGCGGGTAAAGGTGGCATGACTCGCGCCAGTGCCCCCTTCAAAGGGCATTAGGTGTTCGTTAAACGGAATCTCCAGTGCTTTCATCAGCACCCAAGGGCGCAGCGACCAAGAAGAGTAATTCTTGTTGGCAATATAGAGATCAAACATGCAGCGCTCCTTTTGTGGAGAATTGAATTAACCGATCGATGAAGGCAGCCTCTCTTAACGTGCCGCCTGAGCCAGCGTATTACCGCCTAACCCCATTAATACACCACCGCCAATGCGCTGAATGAGTCGGGAGGAACCATGGGATTTTTGTAACCACTCACGCAATGGGCTGGCCAGCAGCACCACCACAACATCCGCCGATGAGAACAGCGCATTGGTGGCGATACCTAACCAGAGCAGTTGCCACGCTACCGGCATAGCGCTCTCGGGCTGCACAAACTGGGGCAGAAACGCGACAAAGAAAAGCGCGGTTTTAGGGTTGAGCACCTCCACCAAAAAGCTGTCACGTAGCACGCGTTTAGTGGTTGCCAGCGGTACCTCATCGCCATGGGCACGAATGCCCTGTTGCCATAGCCGCAACCCCATCCAGAGCAGGTAGAGTCCGCCAATGATTTTCATGGCGATATAGGCAGGCGGAATCGCTGCAAACAGCAGTGCCAAGCCTAGCGCGGCGGCTACCACATGAACGTAGCAGCCCATGTGCACACCCATGACCGCTAACCACCCTGCTCGTCGGCCACGCCCCAGGGTTTGCGCTGCGGTATACAACATCGCAGGCCCAGGGAGGTAGGCAAAACCCAGCGCGGCGAGGATAAACGCGGCCCATTGCATCGTGGCAACTCCGAAGAGATCAGTAGTAGGAAGCCTTTGAGAATAAAACGGGGATGACGCAAGCGCCACCCCCTAAATAAGTAAAACTGGAATGAATAAAGGCTTAGAAATTAGCTTTACGCTTCTCGACAAAGGCCGCCATACCTTCTTTCTGCTCATCACCGGCAAAGCAGAAGGCAAACAGGCTGGTTTCCAGCGCCAGCGCGCTGTCCAGGTCTTGATCCATCCCGTCGTGAACCGCCTGCTTGGCACCGCGCACTGACTGCGGGCCGTTACCTTTAAGCTGTTTAGTGAGCTCTTCAGCGTAGCTCTCCAGCTCTGCTTGCGGCATTACCCGGTTCACCAAGCCAATACGCAGTGCCTCTTGGGCGTCGATTTTGCGCCCGGTGGTGACCAGATCAATCGCCATCGCGGGGCCAACGCGGCGTGGCAGGCGTTGCGTACCCCCAAAGCCAGGAATGACGCCCAGCAGCACTTCCGGTTGACCAAACACCGCGTTGTCGCTGGCTACCGCCCAGTCGCAGGCCAGTGCCAATTCGCAGCCGCCGCCAAGGCAAAACCCGTTCACCAGCGCGACCACCGGCACGGGCAGAGTCTCTAGGCGTTTAATGGTTCGCAGCGCTTGCATGGCAAAAGCCCGCGCTTCTTCAGGCGTTTTCTCACGCATTTCAGTGATATCAGCACCCGCTACGAAGGACTTCTCGCCCGCGCCTGTAATCAGCACAGCACGTAGGTTCGGGTGGGACTCAAGCTCTACCAGATGCGCTTCCAGCGCGGCTAACACATCGCTGTTCAGGGCATTCAGCGCTTTAGGACGATTGATGGTCAGTCGCACCATCCCATCGTTATCAACCTTCTCGATCACTGCTTCGCTCATGGCGGACTCCTTATTCGATTTGTTATGGAATATTAAAGTGAACACCACTCAACCCTAGCGAACGCTTGGTTGAGTGGCAATGACTTCTTTATGCCGCGCTCTTTTGTTCAGCGCAAGCTAGTCGTAGTGATAAAAACCGCGACCGCTCTTACGGCCAAGGTAGCCCGCTGCGACCATGCGCTTAAGCAGTGGGCAAGGACGGTATTTAGGGTCGCCAAAGCCCTCTTGAAGCACTTCCATAATCGCCAGGCAGACATCCAGGCCGATTAAATCTGCCAGCGCTAGCGGCCCCATGGGGTGAGCCGCGCCGAGCTTCATGGCTTCATCCACCGCTTCCGGTGTTGCAGTGCCTTCTTGAACAATAAAAGCCGCTTCGTTGATCATTGGCACTAGCAGGCGATTCACCGCAAAGCCCGGCGCGTCGCCTACCGGCACGGCGGTTTTACCCAACGCTTTAGCGAGGGTTTCAATCTCGTCCACGGTAGCGTCCGAGGTTTGCTCGGCACGAATCACTTCCACCAATTTGAGCACCGGCACCGGGTTAAAGAAGTGCATGCCCACTACTCGCTCGGGGTGTTCGCATACCGCTGCCAAGCGGGTGAGCGACAGCGACGAGGTGTTGGAGGCCAGAATCGTGCTACTGCTCAAGCGGCTTAGGTCTCGAAACAGCTTCTCTTTCAGCTCTGGCTGCTCGGGGGCGGCCTCAATAATCACCGCGCAGTCACTCAAGCTATCCAGCGAGGTGGTAGTCGACACGCGCGCTAAGGCAGCGCTTTTATCTGCCTCGCTGATCTTTTCTTTCGCCACCAGTTTGGTTAAGCCTTTGTCGATATTCGCCTTGGCGCGGCTTAACTGTTCCTCAGCCACATCGTAAAGGTGCACCTGATAGCCACTGGCAGCCACTACTTGGGCAATGCCCTGCCCCATGGTACCGGCTCCTACAACGCCAATTTGTTGATCACTCATGCACGCTCTCCTCTATCTATTATCACCACCATCTATTATTACCACTGGGGGGGTTATCAATGCTGCTTAGCTTCTTCGCGCAGTACGAATTTCTGAATCTTGCCCGTTGAGGTTTTCGGGAGTTCGCTAAAAATGACCGTTTTGGGCACTTTGTAGCCCGCCAAATGTTCGCGACAGTGAGCGATAATGTCAGCTTCGGTGACTTCACCATAACCGACTTTGAGCTTCACAAAGGCACAGGGCGTCTCGCCCCACTTCTCGTCGGGCTTGGCTACCACCGCAGCCTCTTCAACGGCGGGATGGCCATAAATAGCGTCCTCCACCTCAATGGTGGAGATATTTTCACCGCCGGAAATAATGATGTCCTTGGAGCGGTCTTTGATCTCGATATAGCCATCCGGATGCCATACCGCCAAGTCGCCGGTGTGGTACCAGCCGCCCTCCAGCGCCTGCTCGGTGGCTTCCGGGTTCTTTAAATAGCCCTTCATCACGTTGTTGCCGCGCATCAGTATCTCACCCATGGTTTGGCCATCTTTGGGCACTGGTTCCATGGTGAGCGGATCAGCCACGCAGAGCGCTTCGAGCATGTGGTAGCGCACCCCCTGGCGGGCTTTGATTTTGGCCCGCGATTCAATGGGTAATTCATCCCACGCCTCTCGCCAGGCGCACACCGTTACCGGGCCGTATACTTCGGTAAGGCCGTATACGTGGGTGACCTCAATGCCTAGCTTTTCGACTCCGGAAATCACTGAGGCTGGCGGCGCGGCACCAGCGGTGGTCACTTTCACCGGGTGATCAAACTCACATTTGTCTTCAGCCGGTAGATTCACCAAGCCATTAAGAATAATCGGTGCCCCGCTGAAATGGGTGACCTTTTCATCGGCGATCAACTGCATGATCTTTTTGGGATCAACGCGGCGCAGGCAGACATTCACCCCGGCGTTGGCGGCAATCGTCCAGGGAAAGCACCAGCCGTTGCAGTGGAACATCGGCAGCGTCCACAGGTAGATCGGATGGTGGGGCATTGCCCACTCCATGATATTGCTCACCGCATTGAGATAAGCGCCGCGGTGGTGATAAACCACCCCCTTGGGCTTGCCGGTGGTGCCAGAGGTGTAGTTTAGCGAGATCGCATCCCACTCATCGGCAGGCAGCTGATAGGCGAAGTCAGCGTCGCCCTCGTTAAGCAGCGCCTCGTACTCAATCTCTCCGATGCTCTGGGTCTCACCGAGAAACTCCACATCGGCGACATCAATGATCAAAGGCTTATGCGCAAGCTTGGCAACCGCTTGCTGGATGACCTCGGCAAATTCTGGATCGACAAGAATGGCTTTGGCCTCGCCGTGTTCCAGCATATAGCTGATCGCTTCGGCATCCAGGCGAATATTCAGTGTATTAAGCACACAGCCCGCTAGCGGCACACCGAAGTGCGCTTCAAACATCGCCGGAATATTGGGCAGCATCGCCGCCACCGTTTGGCCCGGCTGAATGCCTCGCTTTTCGAGCGCAGAGGCAAGCTGGCGACAGCGTGACCAGGTTTCGCTCCAGGTGCGCCGCGTGCTGCCATGTACCACAGCCGGGTAGTCGGGATAGATCGACGCCGAGCGTTCGATAAAGGTCAGCGGTGATAGCGGCACGTGGTTGGCAGCGGTTTTGGGCAAGCCTTGCTCAAAGATAGCGGTCATCATCAGCTCCTAAACTTTGTTGATATTATTGAAAGCGTTCGTTTTAAGGGTTCGTTTAAAATAGTTGTTTTGATCGCCTAGAAACAACAACGCCGCCCAAAGGGGCGGCGATACGGGCTGAAATTAACGTTAGTGAACCTCAAATTCGCTTAAACACTGCATACCCGCCTCAATCACCGCGCGCTGGGCGCGACCTACCGGCAGCCATTGGGTAATAGCAAATTCGGCGCTGCGCATCTTGGCAGTATAGAAGGGATCATCGCTGCCGTTGTTAAGGGCAGCTTGGGCGCTAAGCGCCGCCTGCCCCATCTGCCAAGCACACAGCACGTGGCCCGCCAAGTTAAGGAACGGCGTGGCATAAGCCTGTACTGCATCTGCGCCTTTTTCAGGGTCACTGCCTTGTTCTAGCACAATTGCTTGGGCGGCTTTTAAATCTTCCAAGCCTGCGGCCAAGCTATGGCCCAACGCTTTTAGTGCGGGGTCGGTGTTTAGCTGCTCCACGGTGGCGGTAACGTCATCAAGCAGCGCGGTGAGCGCATCGCCGTTGTCACGCTGGAGCTTCCGCCCCGCCAAATCAAGCGCCTGAATACCGTTAGTGCCTTCGTAAATAGGGGCAATGCGGGCATCACGTAGCAGCTGCGCCGCGCCGGTCTCTTCCACGTAGCCCATCCCGCCATGTACCTGAATGCCCATGGAGGCGATATCCACTGCCTGATCGGTAGAGAAGCTTTTGATCACTGGAATCAAAATATCCGCGCGGGCCTGGGCGGTTTGGCGGGCATTATCATTTTCAGCGTGGCGGGCAGTGTCCAACTCGGCAGCGCAGTAGAGCGCCAACGCACGCAGCGCATCGGTACGCGAGCGCATGGAGAGCAGCATACGGCGCACGTCTAAATGATCGCTGATGGTGCACTCGGCGCCGCCACGGGTTTTGGGAGAGCGCCCTTGGCGACGCTCCAACGCATAGGCAAAGGCGTGCTGGCAGGCACGTTCGGCCACGCCAATACCCTGAATACCGACTTTGTGACGCGCCTCGTTCATCATGGTGAACATATGATTAAGGCCACGCCCCTCTTCACCGACCAAGTAGCCAATGGCACCACCGTTTTCGCCAAAACTCAGGGTGCACGTCGGCGAGCCGTGAATGCCCAGCTTATGCTCAATAGAGGCGCAGGTGACATCGTTGCGCTCACCCAGCGAGCCGTCTTCATTGACCAGGAACTTGGGTACCAGAAACAGGGAGATGCCTTTGTTGCCTGTCGGAGCATCAGGCTTACGGGCCAGTACCAGGTGGATAATGTTTTCGGCGGCGTCGTGTTCGCCCCAGGTGATATAGATCTTCTGGCCGCTAATGCGGTAGTGGTCGTTTTCAGGTACCGCGCGGGTACGCACTTGGGAGAGGTCTGACCCTGCTTGGGACTCGGTCAGGTTCATGGTGCCCGTCCAGGTGCCTTCCACCAGCTTGGGCAAGTAGGTCGCTTTGAGTGCATCGCTGCCGTGATGGGCCAGCGCTTCGATAGCGCCAGCGGTCAGCATGGGGCAGAGCCCTAGCGCCATATTGGCGCCGTGAAGCATCTCCTGCACCGCACTGGCCACCACCTCGGGCAGGTTCTGGCCGCCTAGCGACTCAGAGACGCCAATACCGTTCCAGCCACCCTCGACATAAGCCTGGTATGCCGCCGCGAAGCCTTCCGGCGTCGTCACGCTGCCATCGGTGTGGCGCTTGGCCCCTTGCTGATCGCCAATCTTGTTAAGCGGGCCCCAGACGTCACCGGCCAGCTTTGCGGCCTCTTCGAGTACCGCCTCGACCAAATCGGGCGTGGCTTCTTCAAAGCCCGGCAGGCTGAGCGAACGGTGCGCTAGCAGCTCTTCGAGCACAAAGCGCAAATCGCGTACCGGTGCGGCGTAAACATTCATGGCGAACCTCGGGCTGAAAAATTAAACAATTGTTTGAAAGTACGCCCTTGATAGTAGTAATACTCTCTCACGTACACCATTAGCCCAAGGTATCACCCGCTATGTTTAGCGTCTTCACCCGTATTTATTTTCGCTTACTTGCTTGCTCCACATCATCATAATAAGTGATATGGCTCTCATCTTCCGCGGGCGGCCCTACCACCGGTTCGGCGGCGTCAACATCCCATACGGCATCGGAAAGATCCTCCAAATGCTCGTGTTCCAACGCCCCCTGAATCAACTCTTCGGTGACCACCAGCTCAGCACCTGCAGCGGTCATGGGCGTAGTCGGTGTAAAGGGCGCCACGGGCACCGGCGCTGGGCGCACGCTACGGCGCCAGGAGAAGAACATTAAGAAGAATAGACTGAGTGAGCCGAAAGCCCAGAACAGACCCGCATCACCCATGGCGGTCATCACCGGAGAAATCATTAGCGGGCTGATGGTGGCGCCAATCGAGTTGATCAGCAACAGGCCCTGACTCATACGCACAAGCGCCCCTGCGGGGGCGCGGTCAGCGGCGTGACTCACCGCCACTGGGTAGAGCGCAAATACCCCACCGCCAAGAAAGAACAACAGCAGCGCCAATAGCGGCGTCGAGAGCGGCAGCCAGAGCATCGCCGCAGAGATCAGTACACAGAAACCGCTAATACCGATCAGCACCATTTGACGGTCGTGGCGATCAGACCAACGGCCAATCGGATACTGCAGCAGCATCGCGCCCATAATCACCACCGCCATCATCTGCCCCACCTGGCTGACACTCATACCAATGCGCTGTAAATAGAGCGGCAGCAGCGTATACGCTGCGGCTACCACCATCCCAGAGCCTAAACTACCCATCACGCCGGTGGGCGTCAGGGTGATCAGACGATGGGGGGGAAGCGGTTCGGCGTGCTCCATAATCGGTGATACCCGGGGAATCATCGCCATAGGCAGAACAGAGAGCGAGGCCAGTAGCCCAATCACCATAAAAGGCGCAGTGACGCCCATGGCGTTGGTCACACCCAGCAGCAGTTGGCCCAAGACGCCGGCGGCGTAAAGCGAAATCATGTAAAGCGCCAGCAGGCGGCCGCGAACCTTCTGGTCGCCTGACGTGAGCAGCCAGCTTTCGATAACCAGATAAACCCCTACCGTGGCCCAGCCGCCGATAAGGCGCAGTACAAACCAGGCCCAGGGGTCGAAGAACAAGCCTTGCAGCAGCACCGTGACGGCCACTAATGAGGCAAAACTGCCGTAAGCGCGAATATGGCCAATGCGCAGCAACAGGCGGTCATTCACCATTGCGCCCAACGCTAAACCGATAAAGTAAGCCGACGAGACAATACCGATGACCGTGGCCGACTCACCGGCAGCATCCAAGCGCACGGTAATTAAGGTGGCAAGAAAACCGTTGCCAATCCCGAGAATGAAGAGCCCTAACAGGGGCGCCAGCGCCATGGCTAGCAGTTGCCGCGACATGAAAACCTCGTCTTGCCTAAAAGTGGTGAAACAAAAGACTGAAAACAGGCGTGAAAACGCTACTAAGCGCTTCCACAGGAACCGTCATCTCACCTGGCACATCGAGTCAGGCCGGGATAGCGGCGCGCAATTATTGCCCCAAAGGGGGCAAAGTCAATGCTTTTCTAACGTTACAATTATTCACGTTAGCGTTTTGTGTAGAATAACCGTGTCTGGCCCAGGAAATTCCACTACTAAACTATTCTTTTGCGCCCACCAACGGAAGGTCTCCTCACTAAAAAAGCTGATATGCGTGGGGTCGCTAATATAGTGCCAGCGGGCAAAAGCCTGAGGCGAAGTGACGCGTTTGGTCATTAAGCCCAGATAACCACCTGGCGCGAGCTGAGCCGCCAACTGCGTAAGCACCTTACCAGGCTGCGCCAAGTGCTCAACAACTTCTGTGGCGGTGATAAAATCATATATTTGTGTCAAAACTGAGGCATCGGGGGCGTAAAAAAGGTCGTAAATAGCCATCGGGTGCCCCTGCTCTGCGAACATCACCGACAGCGTTGGCCCTGGCCCTGAACCAAAATCAAGACCGCGGGCGCTGAGTTCGAGCTTAGCTAACAGCGGGGTAAATAAACGCCCTAAAAAGCGCCGGTATCCCGTATCATGCGGCGAGTTTTGATGTTTATCATATTCGGCCTTTTCTGCAGCAGGGCTTAAATGCTGCTCGGGGGGGACAAATACCAGCTTGCACGTGGCACACTGGTAGTAGTCACGACGCCGATCCCGGTGGTAGAGCGCAGTAGTGGATTCCGCGCAGAGCGGACAGCGGCGCATCATCGTATTCTCTGGCTTATCGTTACGTATTAAGGAAAGTGACATGCTATCAGGTCTAGATCATCTTGTTGTAACAGTGACCGACATGGGTCGCGCAGTTGATTTTTACTCGCGGGTTTTAGGCTTAGACGTGCGCTATCGCGATGCCCAGCGGGTCGATCTAATGCTCGGTGATACGGCGCTTCGCCTACATCAAACCGATACCGACATTGCCCCCATTTCAGCCACACCCACCCCTGGCAGTCTGGATTTATGCCTGCGCTGCCAGCTGCCGCTGGATGAGTTCAAGCAGCATTTAGACGCACTAGCGATTGACGTAGAGCTAGGCCCCGTGGCTCGCCAAGGCGCCAATGGCCCGATTGAATCCATCTACCTGCGTGACCCGGACGGCAACCTGCTAGAGATTTGCCGCCCCTCTTCGCGTTAATGCTAAGTCTAGTGAATCCAGGTATTATATATCGCGCTTAAATTGCACTCACTGATATGCCAAGCATCATCACCCACTTCAGCACATATACAGATTGATCGAAAGGAAACGTTATGCTTGATAACGATGAATCCCCACTCGACGGCCAAGTCATCAACGGAGAGCAGAGCTCCCAGCCCGACACAACCATGGCAATGGTTATTTATGCCCTCTATCTAGCAAGTTTTATACTTGGTTTCACCTCGATTATTGGTGTGGTCATTGCCTATGTCTATAAGGGCAAAGGCCCTACGTGGCTGGACGAGCACTACCGCTACCAGATCCGCACCTTCTGGATAGGATTGGCGTACGGCATTATTTTCTCGATATTGCTCTTTGCAGTGATCGGTTTCCCACTTTTGCTGGCGCTAGCCGTGTGGTTCATTATTCGCTGTGTTAAAGGTTTCAAAGGGCTGCAAGAGAAGCGCGCACCTTCCAATGTAGACACTTGGTTGATTTAACGATGACACCACAGGGGGCTAATAACGCTAGGCGTTTTTCCAAAGCCAGGGCAATCAGTTGGCTGTGGCGTCAGCTATCACGCTGGCCGCTTGCGCGTCTCTGGCATTTTGCTTCGGCGCTCGGCCCCCTGGTTTACCGCTTTAATAAGCGTGAGCGCTGGGTAACCGATCGTAACTTAGCGGTTGTTTTCCCAAACCTCTCCATTGCGGAACGTAAATCCCTTGGTCAATTAAGTTTACGCCACTCAACGGCTACGATGCTGGAACTGGGCCACGCCTGGATGGCGGAACCTAATAGAGTAGAAGCCAGCATTTTAGCGGTGCATGGTCGCGACAAGCTCGATAATGCCCGCGCAGAAGGCCGCGGCGTGATTGTACTTGCCCCGCACTTCGGCAACTGGGAGGTGCTTAATTTTTGGCTATCAAGCCATTTCCCTTTCACCGCCATGTACGAGCCCCCCAAAATCACCGCTCTCGATCCAGTGATTCGTCATGGCCGCGAGCGTATGGGGGCAAGTTTGGTTCCCACCAACCCCCGCGGTGTGGCGGCGCTGCTTAAAGCGCTTAAACGCTGTGAAGCGATTGGCATACTTCCTGATCAGGAGCCCGACTGGGGCAGCGGCGTTTTTGCGCCCTTCTTTGGTCGCGAGGCCTACACCGCCACCCTGCTGCCGAAACTGGTCGCCCGGACTCAGGCGCGGGTAGTTACCGGCGTCGCGCTACGTATTCCTGGTAAAGGGTTTGAGATCCATTTTCTTGATGCCGACGAACGGGTCTGTAGCGACGATGATGTGCAGTCTGCCACTGGTGTCAATGCCAGCGTCGAGAGCGCGATTGCCTTGGAACCGGCACAGTATCAGTGGGAGTACAAACGCTACCGTAAAGTAGTGCAGGAGCAGCAAAATCTAGCCAATTTCCGCGACTATCGTCTTTATTAGGCTGAAAAAGAGAGCACTGATGACACAACCCCCTGTACCCCACGATGACATACTCGCGCCACAGATTATTTACGCGCTCTACCTAGCAGGTATCGTCACAGCCAATATCACCCTGCTGATTGGCGTAATCATCGCCTATGTTTATCGAAAAGAAGCGGCACCCTGGTTGCAGCAGCACTATCGTTACCTGATACGCACCTTTTGGATCGGCACGCTGTATGCGTGCATCGCTTTTTTACTCAGTATTGTGATAGTTGGCACCCTGCTCTGGCCGCTGCTAGCGGTATGGCTAGGCGTGCGCTGCGTGCTCGGCTGGGTCGATGTTCGCAAAGGGTTAACACCGGCACGCCCGAATAGCTGGCTTTGGTAAACTGCGACTGATTCCGTTCTTCACTCATCGTTATCACGGTCGTAAACATCATCTAAACGCTCGATATCGTCTTCGCCCAAATAACTGCCAGACTGCACTTCGATCAATTCAAGAGGTATTTTACCGGTGTTTTCCAGTCGGTGTAGTGCCCCAATAGGAATGTAAGTGGACTGGTTTTCAGTCACTAAAAAGCTGTGGTCACCGATAGTGACTTGGGCCGTGCCACTCACCACTACCCAGTGTTCAGCGCGATGGTGATGGCGCTGTAGCGATAACCGCCCGCCGGGCTTAACGGTAATGTGCTTAACCTGATAGCGCTCGCCGTGATCCATGGCTTGGAAGCTGCCCCAGGGGCGGTGTACAAGTGGCGCTGAGTGCGGCTCGCTGCGCTCCATTTTAATAAGCTCAGCAACTAGTTGCTTAACCTGCTGCGCGTTATCCCGATGAGCCACCAGCACGCTGTCCGATGTCTCCACCACGATGATGTCTTTAACACCCAAGGTGGCTACCAAACGGTGTTCGGCGATTATCAGCGAATCCTGCGTATCGGTTAGCCAGGTATCGCCTTTGGCACTATTTCCCGCTGCATCCGTATCCAGGGCAGACCACAGTGAGTCAAAACTGCCGATATCACTCCACGCGGCATCTAATGACACTACCGCGGCGTGCTCACAGCGCTCCATCACCGCGTAGTCGATGGAGTCGGCAGGGCAGCGGCGAAAAGCCGCTTCACCCAAGCGTAGAAAATCCAGGTCACGATGCGCACTGCTGACCGCCTCTTCACAGGCTTTCAGCATATTCGGCTGGAGCCGTTTTAGCTGCTCTAAGTAGTTTGAAGCACGAAGGAGAAACATGCCGCTGTTCCATAAGTAATCGCCGCTATCGACTAACTCAGCCGCACGTTTGGCATCAGGCTTTTCAATAAAGGCCGCGAGATGATGGCCACCTTCCAACGGCTCGCCGCAAGCAATGTAGCCGTAACCCGTTTCAGGCTGTGTGGGCACAACGCCAAAGGTTACCAGGTAACCCATTTCGGCTAACGGCACGGCGAGTGAAACGCTACGCTGAAACGCCTGAATATCGCCAATTACATGATCCGCCGGGAGCACTAGCAGTAGCGGGTCATCGCCAGTACGGCGCGCCAACAGCGCAGCACAAGCAATCGCCGGAGCAGTATTGCGGCCTTCAGGCTCAAGTACCAGGGTGGCTGCGTGATCCATTTCGCGTAGCTGTTCAGCCATTAAAAAGCGGTGGCTGTGATGGCCCATCAGCATTGGCACGGTGTCGGTTAACCCGGTTAGACGACTTAGGGTTTGCTGAAGCAGACTCTGGGAGGAGGTTAAGCGCAAAAACTGTTTAGGCATCTGCTCGCGGGAAAGCGGCCACAGCCGCGTGCCGCTGCCCCCGCTTAAAATCACTGGCTGAATCATTGCTGCGTCCTTGTCATTGTCTTTGAAACGGTGACTGGCCGTACATCAGAGGAACCTCCTACCCCAGCGATCATTCCTGTTGCACATCAGCGGCTGCATCCACCGCGAATACTCCAAAATCGGCCTGCAGCCAGTGGCGTAACTGGCTCATTCTTGGTGCGTGGCTCACATTTTCGAGCCTAGGCAACGTCCCGGAAACAAAGCCACGCTTTATAAAGGGCGTCAATAGCTCAGGGTCGCCACTAATAATATGCACCGGCACTACCGCGCTAGCATCGTCGCCGGTAATCAACGGCGCGGCTTGATGGTCACCCAGCACTATCATCAGGGTATTGTCATCCACGACGCGTTCGGCCCAGCGGCCGGTGACTTTCACAGCGTAGTCCACCGACCAGGCATAGTGATCACGAATGCGCTCAATGTCCTGCCACAACACTTCTGGTGGGTCACCTGCATCCTCCCAAGGGGCAAAAATACGCCCATCGCCAATGGATGACCAATCATCCAATACCGGCAGAATCGGCGTCCATGGGGCATGACTGGAGATCAGTGCCAATTGGGCAAACACCGGTGTCTCACCTAGCAAGTAGCGCTGGGTGTAATCGAGAGTGAATTGATCCGGCATGGTTACCCAGTTGAGAGCAGGCCCGGCGTAGGCGATATCTTTCGCTGCGGCAATTTCACCAAAACCGTAGGCCTCCCCTTCCGGCCACGCCAGGGTAATGGCGGGCATGACACTAAGGGTGCGCTGACCAGTAGCACCAAAATCATCGATCAAAGTGGAGTGGCCGCTATCTAGCATCAGCTGATACCACAGCTGATTGTCGATCCAGCGGCCACTGAGGGCTGTCGCGTGGGCTAACCATGACTGCCCACCGCGAATGGGTGAGGCCAACATGCCAGAGACCACGTGGAGGTCATGCTCACCCAGCCGCTGCTGCATTTCGGCTAGCGTAGGCAGAAGAACGTCGGAATAACGTGGTTTTTTCAGCGCAGAGATACCGTAGGACTCAATAAAGGTGAGCAGTACATTGCGCCCCACCAGTCCCGGTAATGGCCGGGCTTCCATTGGTGCGGCCTCCAGCTGTGCAGTAAAAGCGAGGCGGGCGGCGTGGGTATCGGTAATTTGCTGCCACTGAAAACGCGTGGTGTTCACCATCGGCAAGCGGGCGCTATCCATTACCCGCACACCATTGAGCTCAAGCACCGCACCGGTAGTGGCAGTGACCAGCAACGTTAACGCGACCGCGCCAGGCAGGCGCTTAACTGAGTAGGCAACGGGAGGCATCAGCAGGCGTGCCAAAACCAGGGTGATGGCGATCAGCAAGGCTCCCCCCAGTAGCATTGCGCAAACTGCCAATAGTTGGCCTACATTACCTACTAGCAAATGATAAATTGAGCGCAGCAAAGGCACATCAAGATAGAGATTGAGTGGCCGTGCAAAGGCCATTTGGGTGGCGGCAGTGCCTAGATTTGCAGCGGTTGCCAACACGACCCAACTGACGAACACGACTGACACTATGCGGCGCGCCTGGCCGACAGGAAGCAGCAGCATAAGTGGCGCCATGATGAGCGCTTCCCAGGCAAGCAAATATGAGCTGATCTCACCATAACGCCACCAGAGCGGCGCGATGAGTAATAGATTCAGCGTTAGCAGCATTAGTAATAATCGACTCATCGCATCCCCATAGATGCCTGCTTTAGCTTACAGTTTCAAAGTTACAGTCTGTCAGCGCCCAGCCTCGAAGGGAGGTGCACCCAAGCGTAAGACAAGAGAGCAAGGAATAAGACTGCTGAAATACACAATAATCATGTACTGTAATATTTTATCGTATAGTTATTGTGTAAAAATTTCACGCTTAGCTTGGCATAAGGCCATGCATTTTGCAGGCCTTCACCGGAAAGGATTTCGCCCATGCGTTGTAACCATTTTAATAGGTGGCGGGCTGGTAAATGGATGGTATTCATAGGCTGCACACTGGCCTTACCGGCATTTGCCGAAGACGATAAACACTTCAGCGCTGTCATTGAACGCGCCCAACAGCTTGCAGAAGAGGCCTATCAAGCGCCCGAAGAGACATTGCCCGAGGTGTTGCGTGAGCTTGATTACGATACCTACCGGCAAATTCGCTTTGATCCCGCCCATGCCTATTGGAAGGACGAGAGCCCTTTTAGCCTACAGTTATTTCATAGCGGCTTTCTGTTTCAAACCCCGATTGCCTTGAACGTCATCGACAACGACACGGTAACCCCCCTACCCTTTTCAGCAGCGGACTACTCCTACGACGGCAATGCCGCCGCGCTGAAAGAGCAAGACCTAACCGGCAGCGGCCATGCTGGGTTTCGCCTCCACTATCCTCTTAACAGCAGTGACTACGCTGACGAATTTGGCGTATTTCTCGGTGCCAGCTACTTCCGCATTGTCGGGCGTGACCAGGCTTACGGGCTCTCCACCCGCGGGCTGGCGATCGATACCGCCTCACCAGATGGCGAAGAGTTCCCGGCGTTCCGCGAGTTTTGGCTCTATAAACCCGAGGCTGACGCCGAACAAATTGAACTGCTGGCGTTAATGGATAGCCCCTCGGTCAGCGGCGCTTATCGTTTTGTTATCCAACCCGGTGAGAATACTCAGGTCGAGGTCGAAGCGGAGCTGTTTGCCCGACAAGATATTACCAAGCTTGGCGTCGCCCCGCTCACCAGTATGTTCACTTATGGTGAGGCAAGCCGAGAGCGGCCGGACGATTTCCGTCCACAGGTGCACGACTCCGATGGCCTACTAATACATACCGGTAGCGGCGAGTGGATCTGGCGCCCGCTGAGTAACCCATCTCACCTGCATACATCCGCCTTTGTAGACGACTCCCCTCAAGGCTTTGGATTAATGCAGCGAGAGCGGGATTTTAACCGTTATTTGGATACCGAAGCCCAGTATCACCGTCGCCCCAGCCAATGGGTTGTGCCGCTGGACGAATGGGGCCCGGGCCACGTGGAACTTGTCGAAATCCCGACCCCCGATGAAACTCACGACAATATCGTCGCCTACTGGGTGGCAGACGACACCCTGGATGCCGGCGAATCCCGCCGCCTGCACTATCTCACTCACACACTGAACACTCAGCCTGACGCGCACGACCTTGGCCGCGCCATTCGCACTCGTCATGGCAGTGCGGCGGTGCCGGGGCAAACGGACACTGCCTCACAAGGTCAGCGCCAGTTTATTGTCGATTTTCAAGGAGGTGCCTTAGAAGAGCTCACCGCTGATCAGCCCGTCGAGTTAGATATCAGCGCCCTGCACGGTGAGGTTCTGCTCCCCCAGGTCACATCGCTGCCCAACAATGGCTGGCGAGCCAGCTTCCGACTACCCGCTAGCGATCAACCCAGCGATGTTCGCCTAAGGCTCACCTTAAACGGCGAACCAGTTAGCGAAACCTGGAATTATGTGTGGTACCCCGATGCCTAATACAATCGATATAACGCCATCGATTCCCTGGCTGAAAATCCGCCGTGCCTTTCTCGCTATCATGGTGCTGATTTCCAGCGTCGCGGGCTGTATCGCCATGAGCCGGGTCGCCGGAAGTCTCTCCATGGGCTGGCAGATCACCATGCTGATGTTGTTCGCGCTGACCTTTACCTGGATTGCCCTGGCGTTCTGGGGCGCGGTCTGCGGTTTCGTGGTGTGCGCGTTGCGCCGCGATCCGCTAAGCCTACGTAAATTGGATATGGAAGCACCCAGCGCACGCCTGCTGGTGAGCCGCACCGCCATTGTGATGCCAATTTTTGCCGAGCCGCCCATCCCCACCTTTGCCGGGCTTGAAGCCACCTGCCATTCGCTGCTGGGCTATGCCATTGACGATAGCGAGGAAGGCGAAGCCGCACGCCCCATGTGTGAACACTTTGAAGTGTTTGTCCTTAGCGACACGCAGGACGCCAGCGTGGCGAAACTGGAAGAAGCTCACGTGGGGGCGCTACAGCGCCGTTTCGCCAACAAACTCGCGATCCACTACCGGCGGCGGCCCAATAATGAGGGTCGCAAAGCGGGCAATATCGCTGAGTTTTGCCGCCGCTGGGGGCGCAACTACGACTTTATGATCGTGCTGGACGCCGATAGCCTAATGAGCGGCGCCACGCTACTGCGCATGGTGCAGCGCATGCAGCGACAGCCCAGCATTGGCTTGCTCCAGACGGTACCAATTCCGGTAGGGCAAAAAACCCTGTTTGGCCGCTTTACCCAGTTTGCTTCAGCGCTGTATAGCCCCATGTTGGCGGCAGGTCAGAGCTTCTGGCAGGGCGATGCGGCCAACTACTGGGGACACAACGCCATTATTCGCACCCGCGCCTTTATGGATTACGCGGGCTTACCGACACTCTCCGGCAAACCTCCGCTAGGCGGCGAGATACTCAGCCATGACTTTGTTGAGGCCGCCCTGCTCAAACGCGGCGGCTGGCAGGTAATACTGGATACCTCCATTACCACCGCGGTCTCGCGCCATGACCCTTATGCCAGCGCCTCTCATAACAGCTTTGAAGCCATGCCAAGCAACCTGCTCGACTTTGCCAAGCGCGACCGACGATGGCTCCAGGGGAACCTTCAACACCTACGCTTATTGGGCGGGGCAGGTCTCCACCCCATGAGCCGCCTCCACTTCTTCTACGGCGCCTTTGCCTATTTATCATCGGTGGTGTGGCTAGGACTTCTGGTCTGCACCAGTATTTTGGCCTCTTATCAAGTTCTTAGCGATGCGGGCGAAAAAGACCTGCCTGAGCCGCTGTCACTAGGGCTACTCTCCATTACCCTTGGAATGCTGTTGGCGCCCAAACTGCTCGGCTTGGTGTTGGCCTTCTGGCAAACACCCCACGCCTTTGGTGGCCGTCTTCGCCTACTGGCAAGCACCTTTCTAGAAATGCTGTTTGCTGCCTTGCTAGCCCCATTGATGATGGCGTGGCACAGCTTGTTCATTATCAATATATTGCTGGGGCGTTCTGTGGACTGGCAAACACAACACCGCGGCGAACGCTCTTTGTCCTGGCGTGAAACCTGGCAACATACAGGCTGGATGACTATCACTGGGCTAGTCTGGGCGGGCGCCATGGTGTCCTTCTCGCCGACGGCGTTTGGTTGGTTAACACCAGCTTGGCTTGGCCTTGTCGGTGCAGCACCGCTGGTCAAATACTCCAGCAGCGGTACCTGGGGCGGCGTAGTAAGCCATCGGCTGGGGCTGCTCAAAACACCCAGTAACTGTTTGAAGCCGCCACTGCTGGATGACTACGCCAAGCTAATGAGCGAAAGCGACCCTCATCCTCTTGATCCAATCACCCAGGCACCTTTTGTACTTCAACTGCCCCCTGCCGAGCGTTTTAGTCAGATGCGTTGCCAATCTTTCCAGCAGTTTGATCGCCAATCATTGGTTGCGCCTTCAATGACGTCTACTTCAACCTCCAGGGAGACCAACTGATGCAGCGCATGGCGCTACAACGACTGCGCAGCGCGGGCGGGCTAGCCCGCTCACTGTTTATTTATTGGCGGCCTGGGCGCCAGCGCGGGCTCCAGCGCCTATACCAGCCTTTCATACAACCCGGCACCGTCGCCTTTGATATCGGTGCACACCTAGGCGACCGTAGCGCGGCTTTTCATGCGCTCGGTGCCAAGGTGGTGGCACTGGAACCCCAGCCCGACCTCGCCAAATGGTTTAAACGCCTGGTAAAGCCGCCCACCATTACCCTGCTGCCCATGGCGGCGGGCCCTACGGATGGCTTTGCTGAGATAGCGATCAGCCCCAGCAACCCAACCCTGGCCACGCTTGCCACTGAGTGGCGGGAGCAAATCGGCGAACGCAACGCAGGCTTTAGTCAGGTACGTTGGGAACAACGTTTGCAGGTTCCGGTCACCACGTTGGATACGCTAATTGACGAGTATGGCGAACCCAGCTTTATCAAAATCGACGTTGAGGGCTTTGAGGCGGAGGTACTTGCGGGTCTAAGCTGCCCAGTGGCCGCACTTTCGGTGGAGTTTTTAGGCGGTACGCTAGAGGTGAGTCACGCCTGCGTAAGCCACCTAAGCCGCCTTGGCGAGTACCGTTATAATGTGGTGGTCGGTGAGCAGCGCCATTTCCGCTGGGCCGAGTGGCAAACGCCGCAGGCGGTTAGCGAGTGGCTAAGCGCAGGGGCCGAAGGACTGCCATCTGGGGATCTTTACGCCTGCCGCTCAGACCATTCGCTACTGCTGAGTTCACTTTAATTTTTAAATATCCTACAGGCACGTCAAACAATGATTCACCACTGGCAAACCCTTACCGCTCCAAAGTTAGCCGAGTTCGCTCAGCTCGACCCAGTCGCGGTGTTGGTACTCGGGGCCATTGAACAGCACGGCACTCACCTCCCTTTAGCCACCGATCTCACCATTGGCGAGGGTCTCCAGGCCGCTATGCTGGAGCAACTAGATCCCTCACTTAACGTAATCTGCCTACCGCCAATTGCGGTAGGCGCCAGCGATGAGCACGCCAACTTCCCCGGCACGCTTAGCCTGCCTGCACCGCTGGCCATCGCCACCCTAGAAGCTTACGGCGACAGCTTAGCTCGCGCTGGCATTCGTCGTCTGGTGCTGCTTAACAGCCATGGTGGCAATAAGGCGGTGATGGATTTGGCAGGGTTAACCCTGCGACGGCGGCATAACATGCGCGTGGTAAAAGCGACCTATACCCGACTACCGCCGTTAGAGGGTGCCATTGATGCGGAAGAACTGCGCTACGGCTTACACGGTGGGCTACTCGAAACCGCGTTGATGCGCTATTTAGCGCCAGCGCTGGTGCAGTTGGACGGCTATCAGGCCACCCCGCCTGCAGCGCCCCAAAGCGACGCATTAGTGAGCGCAGAAGGTGCTGCAGCTTTTGCCTGGCTGGCAGAAGACTTAAGCACCCAAGGCGTAGCGGGCGATGCCAGCAAAGCCAGCGCTGAACTAGGCGAGCAGCTGGTTCAACACTATGCCCGCCATCTGGCGGCCGTAGTGACGGAAACCGCCCACCTACCGCCGCTAACCCAAGCTCGCTGCACCAGTGGGAGGCAGCTTTAGCTCGCGACCGTTGTGCGTTTAACGCTGGCCACTGAGCACATCTTCCAACAAGTGCCCGCCTCGGGTGGCCTTGGCATTGAGGTAGCGCTGGTTGTGGTGGGTAACGCTGCCGTACAGCGCCTGGCGTGAGACCACCTCGATACCGCCCTGACGCAACGCCTCCATCTTCAAGGGATTATTGGTCAGCAGCTGCACCTGATCAATGTTAAGCGCGTTAAGCATGTCGACCGCCACCGCATACTGGCGCTCATCGTCACCAAAACCAAGCACTTGATCGGCATCCACGGTATCCAGGCCACCATCCTGTAAAGTGTAGGCGCGCAGCTTATTGGCCAGACCAATGCCTCGGCCTTCCTGTGCCAGATAGAGCAACACGCCGCCGCCCATGGCCTGAATATCCGCCACGGCGTTGCGCAACTGCTCGCCGCAGTCGCAGCGCAGACTACCGAACAGGTCGCCGGTTAAACACGCCGAGTGCAGGCGTAACGGCACCGCGCCTTCCCAGCGTTCCGGCTTACCGATCACCACCGCAACGTGCTCACGCAGGCCGTCCGGCTCACGGAAGAGGACAAAGCGGCTGTCGGCAGCATCCTCGAGGGGAATATTTGCCTCGCTCACCCGTTTGAGCATACCCGGCGCCCCGGCAAGGCACTGCGTAGCGTCTTCAGCGCTGACCTGCAGCAGGCGTCCTTCAGCCAGCTGCTGCTCAATAGCCGCTGTGGCCTCTTCGCTAACAAAAGCGCAAAGCGCTGCGGGAATCAGCAGGGCGCGGCGCATCAGCGTCACCGCGCCTAGTTCGGCTATTCCGGCGGGCTTTAAACCGCTAAGCAATCCACCCGCGGGTTGTGAAAGCGTTTCCGCCGTGGCCAAGCCATGCAGCTCATTGGTGCTAATGTGGGCAGCCAACGGCAGGCTGGCCGCCTCGGTGGATAGGCTCATGCCCATCGCCGCCAGCCGGTGACGGGTAAGCACCAGCGAAGGCCGATCACCCGCTAGCAGAGCCAGCGCTTCGACCGATTCACTGCCTTCCAGCGCCTGCACGAGCAAACGTTGCTCACCGGCATTGACCACTACGGGTAATCCACGACGGATATCGAAAATAGCGCGTTCAATCTGGTACATGTAGGCCTCCTGGCTTCCTTACGAGGGGGGTGGCGCACGCTTGCGCTGAGCTATTTGCTCTGAACTGAATGAATGGCTGCCCCGAACGGCTTGCTCTCAACCAAGAAGCGCCCGCATGATGAAGCGAATCTTTAAGTGCGGAGGCGTCATGCCCGAATCTCATGTCAACACGATTGCACTGGCCGACGCCTGGAATTGGCTGTTGGCACTGCGTCATCGGCGTCCTTGCGATGTGGCGATTAACGTGTCGCCAACCGGTGAGTGGCAAACGGCCAAAGCGGTCACCGCTGAGGCGCGAGAGCTGCTCGACTGCCTGACCCCGCTGGCCAGTCGAGCGGCGTGGGTGGTGGCGCAGTTGGGGCAAAGTATGGATGGCCGCATCGCGACGGAAAGCGGCCACTCCCACTACATCAACGGCCATGAAAGCTTGGTTCACCTGCATCGCCTGCGTGCATTGGTCGACGCGGTGGTGGTCGGTGCGGGCACCGCCAGCGCCGATAACCCGCAGTTGACCGTGCGCCACGTTAGCGGCACCAACCCGACGCGGGTGGTGCTTGATCCACGCGGTCGCATTCCCAACGACTTGGCGCTGCTGAACACCGATAGCGCCCCGACGCTGCATATCGTGGGGTCTGACGTAAGGCCTGAGCTGCAGACAACGACGAGCCTGGCCCACGTTGAACGCTGCGTACTGCCCCTGAACGCCAGCGGTCAGTTCGCTCCCCATGATGTTGTCACCCTGCTGGCCGAGAAGGGCCTGCCGCGGGTGTTGATAGAAGGCGGCGGCATTACGGTGTCTCAGTTTATCGAAGCGGGAACCGTTGATCGACTGCATCTGCTGGTCGCCCCGCTGCTGATCGGCTCTGGTAGGCCAGGGCTGCAAATGACGCCCATCGAGACCCTTGAGAGTGCGCTGCGCCCGCCCGCGCGAACTTTCCGCTGCGGTGACGACACGCTGTTCGACCTGCGACTGAGGGATACCACCGCCTGAAGGCTGCGCTTTTTCACGACGACTCAGCGCCACCCAGATGCCCGGTAGGCTCGCCAGCAACACCAGCACCCCGTAAGCCAATGACACCGCCACCCCTTGGGCGGGCGGCAGGCCGACCAAGGCCCAAACACCGGCAGCGGCACCTTCACGCAATCCCCATCCGGCTACCGAAAACGGGATCAGCATGGCCAGTAGCAGTACCGGTGTCAGCGCCAGCACTTGCAGCGACGGTAGCTCAACGCCAATCGCCCGAGCCGCACAGACCATTACCAGACCATAGCTCAACACAATCACCAGAGACGAAAGCAACTGCTGGGGCCACACGCCGTGCCGCAACAAACCACGCCTTACATCGCGCGCCAGGGCTTGGCACCAGCTCGGCAGCCTTGTAAGCCCATGGCTAAAACGTTGGCGCAGCAGCAGGCCGCTGGCGATGAGCGCCGCAAGAGCGGCGAATGCGCTTAACCCCACCGCTGTGATCACTGACTCACCCAGCGCGGCATGCCAGAGCGGTGAGAACAGCAGCGCGGTTAGTGTTAACACCACCACGGCGACCTGCCCTGAGGCGCGCTCGATAATTACCGCTCGCCAGGCGCGCCCCCTAGACTGCGCTTGGGTGGCATGGCGGTGCGCCCGCCCGGCGTCGCCTAATACACCGCCGGGCAACAGTTGATTGACCAGCAGAGCCAGGTAGTACTCCCGTAGCGCGTATACAAACCGCAGCGGTACATCAATAAGCCCCGCGGTAAACTGCCAACGCCAGGCACAAAGCATGATCTGTAGCGTGCTGATGGCTAACGCCAGCACGACCCACTCAGCGGAGAAGCGCTGAACCTCAGCCACAATCGCCTGGGGCTCCACCCACAGCGCCACCGCACTCAGCAACGCTATGCTAATCACCACGCGGCGAAGCCATGGGTTTCCCCACGCCAGCTTTTTAGAACAAGCACTTAGCCGAGTGAAAATTCCCTTAACAGGCCCCATTGGCTTAGGCCTCTACCCTGGGCGTGGAAAGCAGGCGCGTGGCAAACAGATCGCGGTGCGCCACCCAAATACCCAGCTCGCCATTAGCCACCGCTTGCTGACGCTGCTGTAGCCAGATGGCAATGCGCGCCGCCGCTTCCGGAGCTTGCTCGGTGGCGGCTTCAGCCCAGCCTTCGAGTAGCGCCATCATTAACGGCTGCTGTTGTTGACTACCCGCAGCAAGCTGCCACGGTGTTTCAGCTTGTTCAATGCGGTAATCAGCATGCTCTAACGCAGCAACTAATGCCCCGTGCGCCTGTCCACCCAGCGCATCACCCAAACCTTTATCACGCTGCTGGTGAGCCATAAACATCGCCAGCAGCCAGCGGTCTTCGTCATCCAGCACCGGCGCGCCTTGAGGGTCAATAAAGTGCCACTCACCGGTCACGCTTAGCGCTATCAACAACGCCTGTTGCTGCCCGGCAATGCGAGCCACCAAAGCATCGATCCACTGCTTGGAGACCAGATCCAGCAGCGCCGATGCGGTGACGAGGTGCGCGCCGTCGAGCGGCACCTCAGCAAGCGGTTCCAACGATACGCAGTGCGTCTCAACGGCCACGGGCTGCCCTTGGCTATTGCTTAATCCGGCAGCACGCTGGCGCGCCTGGGCTAACAAAATGGCGTCGTGATCGATCAGTTTCCAGCGCTGGTGGCCACTCAAGCGCGGCGCCAGAAAGCGCATATTACTACCCCGGCCGCAGCCAAGATCCGCTATCAGCGGCGCCTGCGTACGCGCGTTCAGCCACTCCGCGGCAAGCTCAGCCAAGGACTGGCTACGGGAATCGATATCAGCCGCCTCTCGCAGCGTCAGCCAGTCGGACGCAAACTGGCTGCCTGGGCGTAAATTTGGAGAATCGTCGGGCGCAGTTAACGCCGCAGCAAACTTTGCTCCCGCTTCTTGCCAGTCGCTTAACGCTTCCCGGGCCTGGGCGGCTCCCTGGCGCAGTTGGTGGCGTAGCTCGTCGTCATGGCAAAAACGGCTTAGAGCACCTTGCAGCGCATCAACGTCACCCGGTTCAACGCTCAAACCGGCGCCTGCTGGCAAGGTATCGCGAAGCGCACCACCGGTGGTGGTAATTACCGGCAGGCCGTGAGCCAGGGCTTCGGTGACCACCATGCCGTAGCCTTCATACCAGGAGGGCAGTACCAGCGCGTGGGCGCTGCGATAGGCCGATTCCAGGGTCTCGCTATCGCACTCGCCGTGGAGGTGTACGCTGCCCTGCAAGCCGTTTTGATCAATCAGTTGCTGAACGCGCTGGGTGAAGGCGGCATCCCGCGCGCCGCCGTAGCAGTCGCACTGCCAGTGATCACCGGCAACGCCCGACAACGCTTGAACAAGAATATCCTGTCCTTTGCGCGGCGTTAGCGTTGCCACACATAGCAAACGTAGTGTCTCAGCCGATTCTGCTGCGGGGCTGATCGGCGCCTGAACAACGCCCGGTTCGACCACAGTGACACGGGGAATGAGTGGCATTTCATAGTGGGCCGCCAGCTCCAGTAAGCGCCGAGCGGTAAAGTGACTGGTGACGATAATCCGCGCCACGTGGGCAAGCGCGTTTAACTCACTGCGATGAAAGCGCTGCTGATCGGCATCGTTAAGGCCCAGTTCATCGCCTAAGGGGTGGTGCAGCAACGCTGTGATTTGCAGCCGCTGGGCATGCTGGGCCACCACCTCCGGCAGCGCTCCCATGGCCAGGCCATCAATCACCACCTCCGCCTGATCGGGAAGCAACGCTAGGGCCTGAGTGAGCGCTTCTGCCGCCTCGGCATCCGCATCAGGAAACGTGCCTGCCAAGCCGACGACGTCAATTTCCCATCCCTGGTTACGTAAGGCCGAGACAATTTGTGCATCATAGATATAGCCGCCGGTGCGCTGAGCAGGGTCACCAGCAACGACAAGGGTAAACCGCTTACTCATAGCGCGCCTTCGTAGCTGGCCCAGGCCACATGGGATTCATGTAGCTTAATCTCCATATGGGTAATCCCTTTGGCGGTGATGCCCATTTTGCCCTCACCAATCGCCTTGGCGAGCTGGTCAAAGATCACCTTGGCCATAAACTCGGTGGTGGTGTTTTTACCGGCAAATTCAGGCACTTCATCCAAATTACAGAAGTTATAACCCGCCAGTACCAATTTTACCGTTTCGCTGGCAAGGCCGATATCGATCACCAGGCCGTCCTCATCCAGCTCGGGGCGCTGAAAAACTACATCGACAACATAGGTAGCCCCGTGGGTACGCTGGGCAGGGCCAAAGATCTCACCATTAAAGCTATGGGCAATCATAAAGTGGTCACGAACACATAAACGGAACATAAAAACTCCAATGATAAGTAAGTAGGTTATGAGGAGTAGCGCAGGCGGTGGCAGAGCTCAGCGCTACCGCGGCCAAACAGCTTAGGGGCCAGCGTGGGCAGCTGATCAAAATCGCTTTCACCGCTGATCAGCGCCTCCAATCGCTCGTCTGCCAGCAGGTTCAGCGCTAATTGAAGTCGGCGCTGGTAGTCCCAGCGGGGACGTAGCCTGGGTGGCAGCTGGCCTACCTGGCTAGCCTTAAGCGTTAACCGCTGGGAGTGAAAAGCACCGCCTAACGGTATCGCAATATCCCCCTCGCCAAACCAGCTCATTTCGATAATGCGACCTTCGCTGCCCACTAACGCCAGTGCTTGGCGCAAGCCGGCAGACTGGCCGCTGGCGTGAATCACGCAATCTTGATCATGGAGAGCTTGTTCGGGAGTGCAGAATGCCACGCCTAACTGTTCGGCCAGTTGGCGACGCTCTGGGTTGATATCGACCAACTGGACGGTAACGCCGGGCACCTGAGCGCATAGATACGCCACCAACGCGCCCACCACACCGGCGCCAATCACACTGATTCGCTCACCCAGCATCGGCTCGGCGTCCCACACGCCGTTAATAGCCGTTTCCATATTGGCAGCTAATACAGCGCGTTTAGCGGGCACGTTGGTAGGCACTTCCAGCACTGCCGAAGCAGGCACGATGTAGTGATCCTGATGGGGAAACAGGCAAAAAACGGTTTTATTTAACAGCGCGTCTGGCCCTTGTTCAACGCGGCCAACACTGCAGTAGCCGTACTTGACCGGAGCAGGAAACTCGCCCGCCTGAAAGGGCGCACGCATGCGCGAAAATTCGCTCTCAGGGACGCGACCATTGAACACCAACGATTCGGTGCCGCGACTGATACCGCTGTACAAGGTACGTACACGCACCTCATCCTGAGCAGGAGAGTCAAGTGGTTCTCGCCGCAGCTCGCCTTGTGCTGGGTTAGCCACCCAAAAGGCTGTGGCCCAGGTTTTTTTAGCGGCATTAGGGGCATTGCCAACATCGTTAGGCGCCGACATGAGCGTTCCTTTTCGTTACGAGCCCACTTGAACCGGGCTCTTTTTCATTCCGTTGAATGTGGCTTGGCACCATTGCGCTGCAAGTTAGGAATAAGAGACACGCCGTGTGACTCAGCCCCCTAGCGTAATATGTGACCATGCTTTGCATGGCCCTAGGCAGAACAGTTTTCAATGGTTCACCATCTTCAGCGTAGCGGGTGAAAAGAAAATATTCGATTAACCATTTGGAACAATTGAAACTAACCCGTCTATTTCTTGATCTTATGGACAACCCTACCTTCTTCTACAAGAATGGTACATATAAAAATAGTTGCATCATTTATTTCAACTGCGGACAGCGACGCCGCTTCGTGAGCCACCATGCCGCTTTTTTCCAACGCTTCTTCGTACACCCTGCCTAAACGTCTCTATGGCGCTTTAGAACTACTGCTAGGCGGCTTGCTGCTAATTGCCGTAGGCAAAGGCTTACCACTCTTAATGGCCACCCCGGCTAATTGGTGGGTGTCCTTTGCCTTCTATACGTTTATTTCCACCTTGGTCATCATCTTCTGGCCCTACGGCGCTCTGGGTTGGGCTAACCGAGTTACGTTGGTTCGTGCGGTTTTGGTTGCAATAGTGGCAGGTGCGCTCGCCGCCAATGCCTTTGTAGGAGCCATTTGGCAGTGGTTGGCGATCGCGGTGATCGCCCTACTGCTGGATGGCGTTGACGGCTGGATTGCCAGGCGCACGCAAAGCCACACCCGGTTCGGTGCTCGCTTTGATATGGAGTTGGATGCCCTGCTGATATTGCTGCTTTGCGCGGGATTGCTGAGGTTGGAGTCTTTAGGTCTTTGGGTGCTGATGATTGGCGGCATGCGCTATCTATTTGTGGCCGCCAGTTGGCCGTTCCCCTGGCTTTCAGAACCGCTGTTCGAAAGTCTTCGTCGTAAGGCCGTATGTGTCTGGCAGGTAGTGGCGCTGCTATTGGCGCTAACGCCACTGACCTCGCATCTTGTGGCCAGCCTTTTGGCCATTAGTGCGCTGACCTCTTTAATCTATTCGTTTGGGTTTGATGTATGGTGGCTATACCGAAATGCCAAACAGAGCAAGAGGCATTAACGCTCTAACCCCAGGCGCTGATGCCACTCGGCCAGGCTTTCATCCGGGTACTCATCGAAGCATTTGTCTTGAAACTGAGCATTAACCTCGACCCAGTCGGCCCGGCTTCCCAGCATCATGTGCGTTTTCCGGGGTGGGGTCGGTAAGTCCGAATCAATCGCCGAGGCGAAGGGGTGCACCAGCTCGGGCCAATCGGGGTCGTAAACCCACAGTGAGGTGGCGCAGTGCTTGCAGAAATGCCGCTCTCCCGTGCTTTGCACGCCGTTGATGACTGCACGATAGATGGAGATATGCTCATCACCACTTACATTGAGCGTTTTGCTTTCTCCGCTGAGGTTGATGGCGTAACCTCCACCGCCGGCCGTTTTGCGGCACACAGAGCAGTAACAGCGATTGAAAGGATAGGGATGGTGAGACTTCACACTGAACGACACCGCCTGACAGTGGCATGATCCTTTGAGCAGCATAGTTACCTCCCTTTGCAGCGGTTACTCAAAATGAGTATTGAAACGCGGCTGCATAAACCGAGTGCAGTCTTAAGCTCTCTCTTAAGTACGCTCTTAAGTTCTCTCTCAAGCCCTCTCTTAATATCTTAGCTTAGCGCATAGGATCTAGACCGCTTTCAACGGGGATAATTGACGCTGGTTTTAAGTCAATGCCTAAGCGTTCAGTCTCTAAAGCCTGAAGCAATTCAGCCACGGCCATCTTACCTTCAGGCTCGTCAAACGCTTGGGCCAGCGAACCTTGTACATAGCTCAAAAAACGAATGGCGGCGGGGGGTAAGCGGCGTTGCCGTCTGACCACAAAGTGCCAACGACTTTTCAGCGGAAAGCCCTGCAACGGCAGCTCTTGAACGCCATTGGGCGAATCCGCAACAACGTGGCGAGACAGCACCGCTAGGCCCATGTTTGACGCCACCGCTAGCCGAATCGCCTCATTACTGGCGATCTGCTGGGTAGAGCGTAGCTCAATACCCGCACTGTAGAGCCAGGCATCAAAGGTATGCCGAGTTGCAGAGCCCGGTTCGCGCAGCAAAAATCGCTCCTCTTTGAGTGCGTCCATGCTGAGACCTTCTACGCTTGCCCAACGGCAATGCTGCGGCCCTACCACTACCAGTGGATTACTCAGAAAAGGGGCGGCTAATACATCGTCATCAATGGGCGGGTGGCTAAATACGTAGATATCGTCCTCATGGCGCTCAAAACGATTGAGCATCTGTTGGCGATTACCTATCTCCACCGTGACATCTACCTGGGGATTAGCCTGACCAAACGGCCCTAATAGCCGTGGCAGTACATATTGTGCGGTGTTCACCAAGCCGATGCTGAAGTGCCCGCGCCCTCCGCGGTTGTACTCTTCCAGGTACTGACTAAACACATCGGCACGGCTAAGCAAGTCCTGACTGAGTTGATAAAGCGCCTGGCCGACCTCAGTGGGCACCAAGCGCCCTTCCTCGTGGCGCACAATTGGTTCACCGACAATCTCTCTCAAGCGCTTTAGCTGCTGTGACACCGTGGGTTGGGTCAGGTGGAGTCGATTTGCCGTGGCCGTCAGTGAGCCTGTGCGAACCACGTCGGCATAGACCTGTAGCAAGCGAAAAGTGAGTTGTCGTACTTTCATAACCAGCACCATAGATAATCACCTATGACTGTATAAAGTTTATTTGTTTTCATCAATCTCTTTGAATCGCTAAAGTAGCCGCTTTAAAACCCATCAAGGAGATTGGCCGTGCCGGATATTGTGGTGATGTTTTTTGTACTAGGTGTGGTTGCCGGTGTGGTGCGCTCCGATCTCAGTATTCCCAAAGCCGCTTATGACATATTGAGCCTGCTGCTGATGCTGACCATTGGCCTTAAAGGTGGCATGGCGCTGCATGGTAGTTTGAGCATATCGCTGCTGGTCGAGTTAGCGGGTGTCACTCTGCTGGGGATCATCATTCCACTGATTATCTTTCCGGTGGTTCACTATTTGGTGAGGCTATCCATTGCCGACAGTGCCAGCCTTGCGGCCCACTACGGCTCCGTTAGCGCCGGTACGTTCGCCGTGGCGCTGGCGTATACCGAAGCGCATAGCCTAATAACCGGTGGCCAGGTGACACTTTACCTGGTACTGCTCGAACTACCGGCCATCATGCTGGGCCTGTTGCTCTACCGGCGCTTCAGCCGTCAAAAGGCCGCTGACACAACATCGGAGCCGATCAAAACTTCCGGACTGTGGCACGAAACTCTGACCAATCGCGGCGTGATCCTGTTGGTGGGCGGTGTCCTTATTGGCTGGCTATACGGCCCCGATGCGGGTGAGTCGGTGACTGGCCTGTATACCAAAGCCTTCCATGGCATTCTGGCGCTGTTCCTGTTGGAGATGGGCCTGGTCGCGGCAGAAACACTGCGCAGCCTGCGGTGGGGGCACAGCCGTCTGATTATATTCGCGCTAACGGCACCTATCGTGCTCTCTTGCTTCGGCCTAGGAATGGCTTACTGGCTGGGGCTACCCGCTGGTTCGGCGGTTATTCTGGCGAGTCTTACCGCCAGTGCCTCTTACATTGCCGCCCCCGTTGCCATTCGCGCCGCTATCCCAGACGCCAACATTGGCCTGGCCATGTTGGCGTCATTAGGACTTACCTTCCCCTTTAACGTGCTAATCGGCATTCCGCTCTATCATCAACTTTGGGCATGGCTGGTAGGGTGAGATGAAGTATCCAACGTAGCGCTGTGATGGCTGACCAATGGGCCAGACAGTTTACGCAGCGCCACGTAGAACACCGGCGTGAGGAACAAGCCAAACAGGGTGACGCCAATCATGCCGGCAAACACCGCAGTTCCCAGCGCCGCCCGTACCTCGGCGCCTGCGCCGGTGGCAACTACCGAAGGCAGCACCGCCGCCGTGAAGGCGATCGAGGTCATGATGATCGGCCGCAGCCGCAGCCGGCAGGCCTCCAGGGCCGCTTCCACTACTCCCTTGCCCTGCAGTTCCAGCTCCCGGGCGAACTCCACAATCAGGATGGCGTTCTTACAGGCCAGGCCAATCAGCACCACCAGCCCCACCTGCACGAAGATGTTGTTATCACCCCCGCCAAACCAGACACCGATCAGCGCCGCGAGCATCGACATGGGCACGATCAGAATTACCGCCAGCGGTAGCGCCCAACTCTCGTAAAGGGCCGCCAACACTAGGAATACCAGCAGGATCGACAGCGGGAAGACCACCAGCGCCGCATTACCCTGGGTGGATTGTTGATAGCTCAGGTCGGTCCACTCCAGCGCCATGCCCGGGGGCAGCACCTCTTCCGCCAGAGCGTTGATGGCGTCCATCGCCTGGGCGGAAGAAAGTACGCGGGGGTCAAATTCGCCGGCCAGGTCTGCCGCCGGGTAGCCGTTGTAGCGCAGCACCGGGTCTGGCCCGAAGGTTTGCGTGATGTTCACCATCGTGCCGATGGGTACCATTTCCCCCTGGTCGTTGCGGGTGCGCAGGCGGGCGATGTCCTCCACGCTGGCCCGGAAGGGGGCGTCCGCCTGGGCGATCACCTGCCAGGTGCGGCCAAAGCGGTTGAAGTCATTCACATAGGTCGAGCCAAGGTAGGTTTGCAGGGTGTCGAACAGTTCGGTCAACGGCACACCCTGGGCTTTGGCCCTCAGCCGATCCACCTCGGCATCCAGCTGCGGCACGTTGGCCTGGTAGCTACTGATCGGAAAACCCATTCCCGGCGTTTGCGCAATCGCCCCCTGGAGTTGGTTCACCGCCTGCTGCAGCGCCCCATAGCCAAGATTGCCGCGATCCTCGATGAACAGCTGGAAGCCCGACCCATTGCCTAGCCCCAGAATAGGGGGTGGCATGAAGGAGAACGCAAAGCCCTCTTTCAAGCCGCCAATGCCCTGGTTTATTCGCGCATTTATTTCCGCAGCGCTAAGGCTGCGCTCACCAAAGGCGCTGAGGGTAAGAAACGCCACCCCGGTGTTGGAGGTGTTAGTGAACTGCAGCGCGTTCAGACCGGGAAAGGCAATGGCGTGCTCCACGCCCTCGGTCTCCATGGCGATGTCCACCACGTCCTGAAGCATCTGGTCGGTTCGCTCCAGAGACGCCCCTTCCGGCAGGATGACCCCGGCAATCAGGTAAAGCTTGTCCTGCACAGGAATAAACCCAGGTGGCACCGCCTTGAACATCACCCCGGTTCCCAGCAGCAACAGCGCGTAGACCACAAACACCGCGCCACGATGCTTCAGGGAGCGGGCCACGCCGCCCTGGTACTTGTTGGAGCTGGCGTTAAAGAAACGGTTGAAGGGCCGGAAAATCCAGCCGAACAGCGTATCGATCACGCGGGTGAGTCGATCTTTGGGCGCGTCATGGGGCTTGAGCAGCATTGCGGCCAGCGCCGGCGACAGGGTCAGCGAGTTGATGGTGGAGATCACCGTGGAGATGGCAATCGTCACCGCGAACTGGCTATAGAATTGACCGGTCACCCCCGACAGGAAGGCCATGGGAATAAACACCGCACACAGCACCAGCCCCACGGCGATGATAGGGCCTGATACTTCCCGCATGGCCTGATGAGCAGCAGCCTGGGGTTTTAAGCCCTCCTCGATATTGCGTTCCACGTTTTCCACCACCACGATGGCGTCATCCACCACGATACCGATGGCCAGCACCAGCCCAAACAGAGTGAGCGTGTTGATGGAGTAACCCAGCAGGTAGAGCGCGCCAAAGGTGCCGATCACCGATACCGGCACCGCCAGCAGCGGAATAATGGAGGCACGCCAGGTCTGCAGAAATAGCGTGACCACCAGTACTACCAGCAGCACGGCTTCCAGCAGAGTGGCTATTACTGACTTTATAGAGTCATTGACGAAAATCGTGGTGTCGTAGACCGCTTCATACTCCACGCCTTCCGGGAACTGCTCGGACAGCTCGTCCATGGTGGCGACGACCTGCTCGCGAATCTCCAGCGCATTGGCACCCGGTGCCTGGAAGATCCCCACACCCACCGCGTTGTTGCTATCCAACTGCGAGCGCAGCGTATAGTCCCCGGCGCCCATTTCCAGCCGGGCCACATCTGCAAGCCTGAGTATCTCGCCGCTCTCGCCGCGCTTTAGCACGATGTCACCAAACTCCTCCACCGTTTCCAGCCGCCCTTGGGCATTGATCAGGGTGAGAAAGTCACTATCCTCAATGGGTTCGGCCCCCAACTGCCCGGCGGAGACCTGCACGTTCTGTTCGCGCATGGCGCCGACCACATCACTGGCCGTCAGGCCACGGGCGGCTATCCGATCAGGATCGAGCCACGCCCGCATGGCGTAGTCACCCCCACCGAAGATTTGCGCGTCCCCGATCCCTTCGAGCCGGGCCAGACGATCGCGGACATTCAGCCGCACATAGTTGCGTAGGTAGAGGGTGTCGTATTCGCCGCTGGGAGAGGTCAGGTGAACGACCATCAGAAACGTAGGCGACTGTTTCTGGGTGGTAACGCCTTGACGACGCACGGCTTCCGGCAGCCGGGCCTCGGCCTGACTGACCCGGTTCTGCACCCGGACGGCAGCCTGCTCAGCATCGGTACCAGGGCGGAAGGTAACGGTCATTTGCAGCACGCCATCAGAGCCCGCGACGGACTTGAGGTACATCATGTCCTCGACACCATTGATGGCTTCTTCCAACGGCGTCGCCACGGTCTCGGCGATCTCCTTCGGGTTGGCGCCGGGGTAAACCGTGCGCACCACCACGGAGGGCGGCACCACGTCCGGGTACTCGCTGATGGGCAGGTTGGGAATGGAGATCAGCCCCACCGCCAGAATAATAATCGACAGCACCGCCGCAAAAATTGGTCGGTCAACGAAGAAACGCGAAAAATTCATGGCAGATTAGTCCTCTCTGGCAGCAATGGCGGGTTGAGCATCAGCCGCCGGTGCTGCTGGCACCGTTTGAGGGCTCACTTCCATGCCCGGCATAAAGACTTTTTGCACCCCGTTGACGATCACCCGGTCGCCGGCAGCGACCCCTTCGCTGATGACCGTGCGCTCATCCACCTGGCGCCCTGTGTTGACCTGACGCCGCTGGGCCAGGTTGTTATCATCCACTACATAGACGTAGCGGCGATCCTGGTCGGTCAGGATCGCCTTGCCATCCACCAGTAGCGCTTGCGCCAACCGAGCGACCGGCATTTCGACCCGCGCAAACTCACCTGGCCGAATGCGGCCATCAGGGTTGGCCAGCACCGCCCGGAATTGCAGGGTGCCCGTATTGGGGTTCAAGCGATTGTCGATAAAGTCCAGGGTGCCAGTGAACTGCCGCGTGGCGTCACCACCCAGTTCGATCTGCAGACTGTTCGGCTCCTCTCCACTCAGTAATGCATGGCTGGCAAACGCAGCCTGCTCGTCCGCTTCGAAGTAGACATGAATCGGATCGATGGTGACCAGCGTGGTCAATAGACTCTGGTCGGCGTTGGCTAAGTTACCGCGAGTGACCATCGCCCGACCGACGCGGCCACTGACCGGCGCTGTAATGCGGGTGTATTCAAGATCAAGCTCGGCGGTCTGCAACGCTGCCTCGGCGGCATCGACCATTGCACGAGCGTTACTCAGGGCTGATTGACGCTGGTCATGCACTTCCTGGGAAATGGCCTGACGCCCTAGCAACACCCGGGCGCGTTCAGCTTCACTGCCAGCCTGAGCCTGCTGGCTCCTGGCCTGGGCAAGATCCGCTTGGGCGGCGTTAACACGGGCCTGGTATGGACGTGGATCGATCAAGAACAGCAGATCTCCCTGCTCTACCAGCTCTCCCTCCTCGAAGGCGACTTCCTGGATATAGCCGCTGACTCGCGACCTTAGTTCAACCGTTTCCGCGGCTTCCACCCGCCCGGTGAAAGACTCACTCAGCACTATCGGCTGAGCCACCATACTCACCACCTCCACTTCTGGCGGGGGTGGTGGCGCAGCCGCTGCTGCTTCCTCGCTCTTGGCTTCGCAACCGGTAAGCAAAGCCGCTATTAGCAGTCCCAGGAGGATTCCCCGACTGCTTGCCGAAAGCATGGTGTGAGCCCCCCTTCTTCTAGGGGCATCTTCTCGAGAGATAGCTCTTCGAGAGAGAGTATTTGGAAAAAGAGTACTTGCAGCGAGTACTCTTTGAGACAGGTTTCCCATGATGAATTGCTCCAATGGCTACCGGAAACCGATAGCCACATTGGTTATATAATTTTCGCCTCACGTTGGCGATTGGCGTTTAACTAGACGGTTCAGCAGCGCCAAATTCGACATCACCCTGGAATCTCGAACGCAATTGAAAGCAACCGATCAACAGTAGGTGTTGTCATTAGGGAGGGTTAAATAGATTGGCCATACCGAGCAGCGCGCTGACTGTCTACCAGATGCTGCTTACAATAGGGCGCGCAAAGGCGGTGGGGGTAGCGGGTTTCTGCAGCAAGATTGCCTAATTCTGTCGTGGAAGTGGACGACTCAGCTAGGTAAGGTGATCAAAAGACCGCCCTGCTTCAGTGTTTAAGCATAATGACCGTTTAATGACACACGGCGCGGGTTGCCGGTTCCTGCGCAGTGCTTGCCCAATCCTGCAAAACGCACTGAAAAAGCCTTCGCTCCACGAAACGAAGGCATATACTGCGAGCTGTTAGGGAGGAGAGCCTTTGAACGATATCGTGCCTGAGCAGGTCACTCATTTGAGCGACAGCCTGCCGCAACAATTGAGCAAAGTCGCCCGCCGTTGGGCACTCTTGGAAGAGCTTCAGGACACAGCGATTGCTGAGGTTCAACTGATACGCGCAGATTCCGCGACTAGCTTTCACTGTGCCGTATATGAGCCGTGCCTATGCTTTGTCATTCAGGGCAGCAAGACCGTCCAATTGGGTGATAAGGAGATCGCTTACAGCAGCCTAAGCTACATGGCAAGCGCCGTGCATCTGCCGGTGGTGGGCAGGATAGATCATGCCACTCCAGAGCAGCCCTATCTGGCGGTGAAGGTTTCAGTAGATCCTCAAGAGGTCGCCGGGCTGATACTGGAACTGGGCGACAAGGCACCGGCAGCGGGCCAGGATGCTATCTGCCCCGATATGGACTGCGGACTTTGCTCTGCGCCCATGAATACGCGAATGCAGGGCGCGCTTTATCGGCTGCTGAGCCTACTCGACTCACCGGAAGATATTCCAATACTTTCGCCCCTAGCTAGGCGCGAGCTAATCTACCGGGCACTGATGGGAGAAATGGGGCCTCAAATGCGCCGGTTTGCCGCCTCGGACTCTCAGGCGAATCGGATTGCGCGGGTGATTTACGCCCTTAAAGAGCGCTACGCCCAACCGCTTAAGATCCGTGATCTGGCAGATGCCGCCAATATGAGCGAGTCGACGCTTTATCACAGCTTCCGCCAAGTCACTCGCATGTCGCCTCTGCAGTATCAAAAGAAGCTTCGCCTACATGAGGCCCGGCGGCTGATGCTGGCAGAAGGACTGGAAGCGGCCACCGCCAGCTATCGTGTGGGTTACGAAAGCCCTTCACACTTTAGCCGCGAATATAGCCGCATGTTCGGCGCGCCACCTCGCGCTGACGTCAGCCAATTGAGAGGGCAACACGCGGTACCCCAGCCCGCCTAAACAACAGCGTGATCTGCAGCAGTTGCAACCGGGCAGAAACGCCTTAGTAGACAAAGAAAATTTAGAACAAAGCTGCGTCTGTCTTATCAAAGGAATCGTAAAAACACATCTGGTTTGAGCCGAATTTCTTGGCTCTATACATGGCCTGATCCGCCGCTTCTAGCAGCGCACCTGGGGAGCATGCGCCCTGGGGATACGATGCAATTCCAATGCTGACAGAAACCAGGACAGGTTTGGGCGCCAAGTAAAAAGGCAACGCTAGTGTATCCACAATGCTCTGGGCTACACGTTCAACATCCTCATGGTGTTCAGTACCGGTAAGCATGACGGTAAATTCATCCCCACCTAAACGAGCCACCGTATCGCTTTCCCGGACACATTCAGTTAGACGTCCAGCAACCGCTGAAAGTAACCGATCCCCCGTTTCATGACCAAGTGAATCATTGACTTTCTTAAAGCCATCAAGATCCATGAAAAGTAGCGTAAGAGGCTGGCTACTGCGTTTGGCATGCTTAATTTCCTGCTCCAGACGATCCAGGAATAAACGCCGATTCGGCAGCCCGGTGAGAAGATCGTGGTGAGCGTTATGCCATATTTTCTCTTCAGCGAGTGCCTGCTCGGTAATATCTCGGAGCATACAAACGGTTGCTTCGGTATTTAAATGCTCGTCCAACACGGGCGCAAGTAGATACTCGAACCTTTCACCCTGGTCTGAAGCAAAGGTATGAACGAACTTACCTCGGAAACTGGACTGCTCAGCAATCACCTTCTCCAAGTTGCGCTGGAACTCTGAGGCAAACGGAAATTCGAGGTCAAAGTTGGACTTTCCTATGATCTCCTCTGGCTTGATAGCGAAAAGATCGGCAGTGGCCTTGTTGGCATACGTAAATCTACCGTTGAGATCCAACACATAAATCGGATCCGGCGAGGCAACCAGAATGGCGCCGAACAGCCGGGTTTCCATCTCTTTGATGGTCGCATAGTGCTCCAGCGATTCGGCAACGGCCTGATCTATCGCTTCATGAAACCGGGTAATATCTTCAAGCTGAGGGCCGGTAACCGCGGGATGCGCTTTAGTCCAGAGCGACATGACGCTCGCGCGCAGGGCTCGTTACCATCGTCAGGCCCACAGCCTTTTGATTTTGCGGTCTGTTCGAACTCGTTTTGGTCGGAATCAATATCGTCAGCAATCACCAGAAGCATGTTTCTGGCGTGGTCGCGCAGACCGGACGTATCCATATGGTTAGCATGAAGGATGGTTTTGGCGAACTCTTCCCAATCCTGAAGAATCGGTTCTATTTCAGCGCGAATAAACGCCGCTAAGCGTATATTTTTCGACATTGCTTTGGCTCCCAATAGCAGAAAGGATCAAGGGAGACGTACGCCATGCGCGACTTTTCACTTTTAATCCCTGTGATAGTCATGCTCAGCATGCTGACGCAAATCATCAGAAATCCATTGCGACACACCTTAGCACGAGTGCTGAATGGCCAAGCATGGTTTCTCCAACGCATAGGTTCAATGCAGCGGCTAAATGGCTGCTCTAACACATTGCCATTATCAACTATCAGCTTTAAAACAACTAAAGCCCCACGTAAAAAAGACAAATAAAAAACTATTAAAAATTAAAAAAACAACAAAATAAGCCAATATAAAGACTTTTAGCCAAGACTATATTAGTTCACTAATACAAACTTTATTTTTAATCTCTTAGCTTTCTTAAGCATTAAAGCATGCTAGGATTCGCTCTATTAAACGCCCTACATTTACCCTCAGACATGTTTTTTTATCACCGTAGCCTTGGGTTTATATACGCGGTACTTATTCAGCGAGAGCATGCATATTTCATGACACCCATCACCCTACTATTCCTAGCTGTTTCCATGTCAGCGGATGCTTTCGCCGCCTCCATCAGCAAAGGTGCTGAGCTGCAAAAGCCCCGATTTCGCCATGCTATCGGTATTGGCTTGGTATTCGGCGTAATCGAAGCCATCACGCCTTTACTCGGCTGGGCGGCTGGAATGGTATCGCAACAGTATGTGCAGGCCTGGGATCACTGGGTAGCCTTTACCCTGTTGTCGGTGATTGGCTCGCATATGATTTATACCGGGCTCAAGAAAGAGCACAAGATAGAGCACCGTAAACAAACACTCTGGCTATTAATCCTAACCGCCACTGCTACCAGCATTGATGCCATGGCCGTCGGTGCTAGCCTTGCCTTTATCGATGCCAGTATCATCGCCACCAGCTTGGCTATCGGCCTCGCCACCACCGTCATGGCCTCCATCGGCACACTGCTTGGTCATAAGCTCGGTAAGTTTGTTGGCCACTGGGCGGAGCTTATCGGTGGTGTTGTGCTAATCGGAATTGGTTTGGCAGTATTGGCGGAGCACACAGCTTTTTTTAATGCTTAACTATCAGCCTATAGTCGTGAACCCTTTCAAAACTGGAGGCCCTCCTTGTTAAGCGGTTGAGCTGGTTAATTGGCCCACTCGACCCTGTTTCGGCCTGCGGTCTTGGCTGCATAGAGTGCCTTGTCAGCGCGCTGAATAAAGTCAATTTCGTTCTCTTCACCCGCCAATTCAGCGACGCCGAAGCTCGCCGTCACATGGCCAACGGCGGGATGTTGGCGATCGGCAAGCGTCTTGCGTAGGCGCTCAGCCAGTTTCTCAGCCTCGTCCAGCGTCGTTTCTGGCGCTAGGATGGCAAACTCCTCACCACCCCAGCGGCAAACAACATCGCTTTCACGAACTGCTTCGCACAGCTCGTGCGATACAGCAGTGAGAACGCTGTCGCCCACCGAGTGGCCGTAGCGATCATTGATGCTCTTAAAGTGGTCGATATCCAGGAAAATCAGCGCTACTGGCCGTCTATAACGCTTGGCGGTGGCGCACACCACCTCCAAGCGTTCGTCGAAGCCGCGCCGATTGAGAGTACCGGTTAAGTGATCCCGCTCAGCACGCTTGAGGTCGCTAATATCCCGCACCAAGGCATAGAACCCTTTAATATCCCCCTGGGCTCCGCGCTCCGGCGTGTAGTCCACCACCACCGGGATGACCCGGCCGTTCGGGTGCGGGAAAAGGCTCTCGAAAGTAACGTGCTCGCCGGCCAGCGCCGCTAGTATATACGGGCGAATATTATTGTATGCCGCCTGACCCATGACGTCGGCCACCGGCCTGCCCAAAATTTGATCGGCGGGGCGATCATACCAGCGGGTGTAGGTGGCGTTGATTTCGCGGTAGCGCACCTTTTGGTCGATGAACGCAATGAGTATCGGCAAAGAGTCCACCAGCAGACGGCGCCGGTCGCGCTCGCCTTTAAACAGCCGGGCATCGGCGAGTGACGAAGCCAACACTTGGCTGGCCATACTGAGCACTTCCATATCGCTTTCACTGAAAGCGTTGACGCGTGCAGCGTAAACTTTAAGTACGCCAAAACATTGATCTGCGTAGATTAAGGGTACTAACAGGCCCGAGCGAAAACCTACCCGATCGGCGGCCTCGCGAGCTACGCGTGGCTCGATATGGGTATCGCGACAATGGATTGGCTTTTGAGTACGGTAACAAACGCCCGAAAGGCTAGCACTCACCGGTAGCCGCATGCCAACAGAGCTCAGCGCTGTCCCTGCCGTTGCGGTATAGATCATTTCCTCCCCCATGGCCTCTTCCACTGCGGCGCCATCAGCACCGGTGACGACGAGCCCGATTTGCGCTACTTGCTCGCGCAGGGTTTGCAAATCTAGGCCAGCGGTACCCACCCGAGTCTGTATATCGACCAACCTTTGCAGTTGTCGGCGATGCTGTTCAAGGTCACGTAAAGCAGTGACATCGCGCTGTACCGCGATAAAATATGCTGGCTCTGCATCGTCGGGATAAGGTCGAATCGACCATTGCATCCGAAAGGCAGTGCCATCCTTGCGGTAGTTCACTGTCTCTCCGCGGAACGTCTCGGCGGCCCGAAGCTGGTTTTTTAGCCTCTCTAACAGTTCACGATCAGTGTCAGGGCCATGGAGTATACGAGGCGTCTGGCCCTCAAGTTCGGCGGCGGTATAGCCGCTCAGTTCGCAAAAAGCAGGATTAGCATAAACGATCGTGGGGCCGGGCAGATCCAATCGAGCATCTGTGATCAGTACGGCATCCGAGATGGCTTCAAGCGAGGCTTTTAGCAGGTCATTGTCAGAAAAGGGCAAGCTCATGGGCGATCGCCACCATCAAAACGCGTCAGTGGGTTTAACGAGGCTTTTTTGCTTAAACACCTCTGGGCTGACAAAGCCCTAAGTACTATGTCTTTTAATGCAATAATAGCCGACCTTGGAGTACCCGAACACCCGATCTTGCCTAGGCGCTCTGTCTGAAAACTGGCTGCGCTCGATCATACGGCGTTAAAAACCGGCTCAAAGTACTCATTCACACCACGAAAACTCCGTCTTTTCGTCGATTTTTCAGACAGAGCCTAAGCAGACAGAGCCTAAGAGAGAACATTAATTAGGCCGATTTTGGCGGGGGCTCATCACTTACAAGCCTTCCATATAGTGCGGAATCTGAGACAACACCATCGATTTACCAGCGCTGCCTTAGCAAGCCCTCTTGTGAAAACCCAAGCTTTTACAGTGCTTGCGCAGAGGAGTGGTTATCTGGGTCAATCTCAGCGCGTCTGGAGTCGCTGTTATAGCTGAACAGCATGCACTTCCCGGCCAACTCACCTGTCGATTTCAGGCCCTGAATTCAAGTATTAAGCCCAGCACCAGTAATTCTTGGCGTCGCATTGAGTCATTGCGGCTATTAACGAAATCCAGGGCATCTTGCATTCCCATCCAGGGTGCTGTGTTCCAGTACTTCATCACCTACGGAGTTGATTGATTGCCACGACCCAAACACCTCGCTGCTTGGCTGGGCGAAGAAGCGCTGCTTTAAGCTGAGATGTCATAGGCTGTTGTGCCATAGCTTTAACCTGGCAATTAACAGCACTCCAGTTAAAAGGAGCAACCCTCTCTCTCCGAGTGGGCTGCCTGTCGCCATGTGCTAATGCTAAGCATACCTATGGCCTTTTCAGGGCACGGCGTAGCTGCCCCGCCTGCTGATTCCCAGCGTGCCGGGCTTCAACCTGTACTGTTCGCGCTTAAGGGAGTAGGGTAGCCCTCCGGATCGACTCCCCGAGCGCTTTGTTGCGATTCACTGTGGAAGTCCATCTGCCTCCCTATTTAAGGCGTTTCCAACGCCTGACACTTGCACTACCTGATCGCCAACCGCGATCTCATCTCGCTACAGACATAACAGGAAGTTGATCTGTTTTTTGCTTACGTCCTCTGGTGGCCACTTCCGTAATGGAATGCTGGTTGCTATTTAGGACGCTAAGACTGCAAAGCCTATGGGTATTCAATGAACGAAGAAAGTTTCTATCAATTCTCGACCGTGACTGTGCTCGCCTTGTTGGCGTTTTTTTACGGCGGCACTTACCTGCTGACCCTGCTGATTAAGAAGAAAAAGGAAAATACCGACGCCTTTATGGTGTCCAATCATCAGATCGGCTTTGGTCTTGGCGCTGCCAGCATGACCGCCACCTGGATCTGGGCAGCCTCGTTCTACGGCGCCGCCACCTCGGGTTATACCTACGGCATTTCTGGCCCTTTGCATTACGGGCTGTGGGGTGCGCTGATGATTCTGTTCATCTACCCCTTTGGCCGCCGCTTTCGCAAACTGGCGCCCAATGCACACACCCTGGGTGAGCTTATCCATGCCCGCCATGGTTCTTCCAGCCAGCTGATTCTTGCCTCCTCCAACATTCTGGGCAGCATCATCAGTCTGATGGTCAACTTCACGGCTTCCGGCGCACTAGTCTCGGTACTCTCGCCACTCTCCTTCCAGGCCGGGGTGATCATCGCTGGGGTTGGGGTACTCGGCTACACGCTGTGGTCGGGTTTCCGCGCCTCGGTACTCACTGACTTTGCTCAGCTAATGGCAATGATGGCGGTCGCGATTCTGATAATTCCAGCGGTGATGTTCGCCCTTGGCGGCCCGCAAACGCTGTCCGACGGCATGAGTCTACTGACGCCCGAACAGGCGAATCTGTTCTCAATGGACGCTATCCTCAACCAAGGTGCGCCCTTCTTTGTGGCGGTGCTGGCCTACGCCATTGGCAACCAGACTATTTCCCAGCGGCTATTCGCCGTGCGTGAAGACCACATCAAGCCGACCTTTATCACCGCCACCATTGGTTACGGTGCGATCGTTATCGGCCTGGGCATGATTGGTTTGATGGCGTTGATGACTGGCATGGAGCCCATCGGTGGCGACATGAATAACCTGATTCCGCAGATGGTTTCCATGTACCTCTCGCCGGTGTTTATCGGGCTGTTCTTTATTCTGGTCATCGGTTCGCTCTCTTCTACCGCCGACTCGGATCTCTCCGCCATGTCAGCGATTGTGATGGCCGATGTATATGGCAAGAACATCGCTAAAAACAAACCTAATCCCACCAAGATGCTATTTATCGGCAGGCTGACCATGGTCGTCGCGACACTGATTGGGGTGATTCTCGCCAGCTTCTCCATGGATATTCTGATCATGCTGGTCTTTGTTGGCGCACTCTGGGGCGCAATTGTGTTCCCGGTCATCGCCAGCTGTTTCTGGGATCGCGTTACTAATACGGCCTTCACCTCGGCGGTGATCGCGGGCCTGGTGATGTTCTGCGTCGCACGATTTGAGCTCCTGCCCTTGATCGGCATGGTCGGCGGGCTATTCGAATTACTTGCCGCCGTAGGTGGTGGTGTGGTGCTCGGCTTGATGGCCTTCGGATTCTGTGGGCGTAGAGTCGGTGTGATCTTCGGCGCACTCAGCGCCATCGTGCTGGCCTACTTCAGCATTGGCTTCCTGCGCGACTACACAGTGCTGCTGGCCTCACTGATGGCCTACGGCGTCAGCACCATCGTTTGCATCGCAATCAGCCTGATGAGTTCAAACAAGTTCGACTTCTCGCAGATCGATCAGAAAGTAATCAACTACGACCCGGCCAAACCTGCTCCCCAGGCCTAAGCCCTGTGAAAGCTCTTTGAAATAAGCCGAAATCACTTCATCAACTGGTGCGCCATCACGCACCAGCGAGACAATAGGAGAGCATATGCAAACCTTTATATTGGCGGTATATGTACTGATCTGGCCGCTGATCTCACTTGTCATCTTCGCGGTGATTGGCATTGCCACCGTCAAAGATATTCGCGTGGCTAAGCGCGAGAAGCGTGAGCTGGTTTGAAACAGCTGTTAATAGACGGATAGTAACGGTGCCAATTGGAAGAAGTCTGGACGCGGCAAAGGATTGCCGTGGTTTAACGAGGATGGTCTAACCGCCCCCTGTCCTCTTGGCGAGCGCCAGTATTCTTAAACATCATACTCATCATGGCGGCGGTTCCATTCATATGGCTTCGTCTGAGGCCAGCCTTCCGGAGAATCCTCCCACGTTTCCTGGCGACCATAAGGTGTTAAATCCAAGTACGTCCAGAAGCTACCTAAATATTCGACCCCACGCGCCCCGGTAAAATAGGTGCGATATATGTCGTTTCCGTCGCGGAGAAACACACTGGCTCCGTGCCTTTCTCTATCCGCTGTCGTCACCCCAAAATCATAGTTAAAGTCACTCTCAAACGACGAGTACCAGGGAATCGTCCACCCCATACGTGTTTTGTACTGGTTGATTTTCTCTAGAGGAGCCCGTGAAACCATTACCAGCGAAGTATCACGAGCATGTAAATGGGCCGGGTGAGTCATGGCATCGGCAACCCACGAGCACCCGTCACACCCCGCTTTCCAATCAGGCGCGTACATAAAATGATAAACAATGAGTTGCCGACGCCCACCGAACAATTCAAGGAAAGATATGGGGCCTCCGTCGCCATGGAATTCGTAGCTTTTTGCTACTTTCACCATGGGTAGCTTTCTACGCTCCGCACTCAAAGCATCGCGTGCTCGGGTCAGCTCTTTCTCTTTTATAAGAAGCTTATCCAGCGCTGATTTCCACTCTTCTGAAGATACGATACTTGGTAGCGGCTGTTTAGTGGTTGCCATTACCTCACTCTCCTATGTGTCTCATGAGCGACTTCGAGTCGCACCAGCACTAACCATCTTCACCAAGACGGTAAAGACTACTTACACGGCCAAGCGGCGATTATACGCATCAAGGCATTTATGCCACGCAGGCCGATCATGGCAGCGCGTTAAGTAGGCCGTCACATTAGGGAACATATCGAGAAGTTTTGTATGCTGTACCTGACTTAATGCAGCAACCATCAAAATGTCTGGATAGGTGAACTGGTCGCCAAGCAAATAATGCTTGCCGATGAGCACATCATTGATGACCTCAAGGTAGTCCTTAGCCATCTCTACGAGCGCTGGACGTCGCAATTTTGCCCACTCTGCATCTGCTTCAAATAAGTCAATCACCGCAATTTGGGTCATGGGTGGTTCAACCGTATCCAGTGCATCAAACGTCCATTGCAGGGCTTTGATACGCTTTGGTTCGCTCGTCGGCAGAAGTCTTCCTGACTGCTCCGCCAAGTAAATAACAATGGTGCCTGATTCAAAAATAATAACGCCGTTATGATCGATAGCTGGCACTTTACCAAATGGGTTGATTGCCAAATAATCAGCGCCATGTAGTTCCCCAGCAAAGTCATCGAGCCCGTGAACCTGATGAGGCAAGTCGCACTCTTCCAACGCCCATAGCACACGTAAATCCCTTGTAATCCCAATTACCTGTGGCGTTACTTTCCCAAATCCATACATAGTAATCATCATCAATTCCCTCACGAAAGCTGCTGCCCCAAAACTGGGCTGCACTCGAATGGTCAAACTATTACCTAGTCGTTCGAGAGTGAGCGAAATCGACAAGCTCCGATGTATTTTCTTGTTGGCACTATCTGCTATAACCGGCACGACGAGTGAGTTGTTTTCAGCAATATTCATTCTGATCGTCAGAACCTTCTCGCTGCCAGATACCAAGACACGCCTCAATAGATTTTCGCAGACAGCAGGTGAGCGCTTTGAACTCCCACTGCTTCTCGTCCCAGCGATCCTCAATATTTCCGAGGTAACCTTGCTTAGCGTAGTCCTATAAAGCTGCGTGTTCCTTTGCTAGTTGGCCTTTTGCCCATTCAGCCGCGACATCTTTTGAAGCAATTTCACCCGTTGCTGCCGTTAGCCACATGCGAGACAAGGTTAAGACCACATTGCGTTCGTCGCCTGCTGTCTCTGACAGCAACGTAGGCAGGTTTCGGGATGAGCCCTGCCTCGAGCTCATCACGCAACCACTCACCGTATATAAGTTACGCCCGAGGCGGACTGAGCCTGTTTTGCTTCATTTGGGATTACTATGCTTGTCAGCATTTGATCTTAACGTCCTAGAAACAGGGTTCAGTCGAACTCGTGACGCCCAATGAAACGCGAGACGGTTGTAGCCATTTACAGGGGATTATTCAGCATGATCGTAGCCGCCTTCAGCAAAGGCCATTAGGCAGAAACCATTGCCAAATGGATCGCTCATCGTCGCAAGTATCCCCCAATCAAAAGACTTGATTCCTCCTTCCTGGACAGCACCCACCGAAACTGCCTGTTCGACTGCTGCGTCAAGATTTTCAACAATGAAATCCAGATGTACTGGCGTCCAGTGCCGCTTGAAATCACGTTGGAGAGAGGTGTCTGGGGCAGCAACGCTCGCATGCTCAATCAGGTAAATGGAGGCAGGCCCTCCCCCCCATTTCTGCAACCGTACCATCGAATGAGCTGCAAGCCGAGCCCGTGTTCGTAGAAGGTAATTGCTTTCCTAATGTCCTCTACATCAATGTTTACGATGAATTGCATACTCCCCTCAACTATCTGAACGATGCTTGAGCTCACCTATGCCCGTCAGGGCATCTGGTACGTTGCCTTGTTGGGTAATTTGCAGCAATGTTTCGATCTTTATGGACTGGCCAAGAAACTCCAATATTTGACACCCAGATGCTACTTGGTGGAGTCCAAAGCCAGACAGCTGGTTGATTGCTAAAGCCAGCGCTTGGTAGGAATCTACTCCACATGTATGTCGAATAAATACTTGGCTCTCGTTGATTAGTATGCGAACAGGGCATCGGCAGTCTCAACGTCCTGAATAGGCTGGCCAATTTCGAGGCGCATTTGTTGCCGTGTACCGTCAATGACGACCTCAAATAGACGCGAAGCAATTGTTGCGGTGTATGACGTTGAAATAGGATCCATGAGTTTCCTTTACTCCGTGCTGAAACCACACGCTTGTTTAGGCGACATTGTTATCTAAGCACAAATCCAGTAACAGCTTACTGCGCCATAGTAGCGAACCAAGCTAGCCTAATAATGGCCCGGCTAGTCGTTGTTTCTGTGCACGAACAGCTTCGGTTAGAAAGTCCATAAACGCATGAATCCTAACTACACCACGTAGATCCGGGTGCATCAGAAACCACAAGCCATACTCCAGCTCGGGGATGGGATTAGTGAGCTGGATAATGTCTGGGTCTTCGTCGGCAAGATAACAGGGCAGAACGGCCAACCCCATACCGGAGCGAACAGCGCTGAGTATATTGACCAGGGTATCCACACGGTAGACACAGGCCGTTTTCAGCGCGTGCTTATCCATCCACTGATCCAGTGCTGAGTCCTGCAATCGTGATCCGGCACCAATCCAGGGTTGGCGAGCAAGGCTCTTGATGGAAGCCACTGGTGTCAAATTTAGGCTTCGGTGTCCGTAGACAGCTTGTCCAATAGCGGTCAGCGGTCGCCCAATCAGATTTTCAGGGGGAGCGTTGGAGGGACGGATGGCGACGTCAGCTTCTCTGCGTGTCAGGTTGAACAACTGGTTGGATACGGCGACATCCAGCAAGATGCCTGGATATGTATGCTGAAACTGCGTGAATAGAGGCGAGAGCAGTCCCATCAACAAAGAGTCCGTTGTGGTAGTCCAAATTTCCCCACTCGGCTCCAAGTCGCGCCCGGCGACTTTACGTTCGGCGTCCAAGGCGGCTTCATCCATTATTCTGGCGGTGCCGGCGAGTTCTTCTCCAGCAAGCGTTGGCCGGTAGCCGGTTCGGCTTCTTTCAAAAAGAGAAACACCCAGACTCTGTTCGATATCACCCAGCCGTCGGAAAACCGTGGCGTGACTGACGCCCAGAGCGCGTGAAGCACCCGACAGCGACCCTGCGTTCGCGATTGCCAGAACGACCTCAAAGTCATTCCACGCCAAGTGACTTCTTGTTTTCTGTGTCATGGCAGAAGGTTACCTGAGACTCTTGCCTGTTCGTTTTTGCAAAGTTAATGCTCACTTCTATGGAATACCTTGCAGTTTAGAACAAGACTAGCATGAACCTGAACCTATGAGACCACGCAATCATCCCGACACCAGTGACAACGCAATGGAGGTCAGGAAAATGCTGAACTCAACAAAAGAGCAGAACTTCCAACGCCACGACTCGTTACCCCGCAGCGATAACGATGACATGCCGAAAGGAAGTGCTGACGACTCGCTCAAGGAAAGCATCCCTTCCAGATACTGCGATGGCCGGGGAGGCATTAATCTTGAGCGTGTACGGCTTGATCAGCACGAGGCTCGGCGCCTAGTCATTCAGTCGAGATACGACGTATCCAACAATTATGGTCTCGCTGACGATGCTATTACGCTTGAGCAGTTGAACTCAGTGCTACCTGAAAAGTGGGCCCCGCCAACCTCTTCATGCACGCGCATCCGACTCTTTTTTGTAGATTGTGACCTTGCCTGGCCTGCGCACGCCGACTTTTCAGAAAAAGCCTAGGCATTAGTCTGACTCTATAGGCAACTGTTTTTAAACTTCCCCTGTGCGCTCGTTAAGACGCTTTGCTTGCTCATGGTTCGGTCAAACCATAAGACACCATAAAGAGTGCGAAGAGAGGAATCGCCACGACCGTCGCAGCAGCATCAAATGTAATGGCTACAGGCGTTGCGATAACACGCCCGGCTGTATCGATGGGCCCCTGGGCATGCTCATACAGACTTGATACTCGATACATGCTTCCCTCCCGGTTATGGCTCATGGCAGTCAAAGTAAACTTTACCTGACCAGAGCTTTAAAAAACCGGGATTTTTATAAGTATAATTTAACGTAAATACCAAATTAGCGGAGAGCGACTCGTTAGCTTAACGCCCATCCAAGCTGGTCGCCCGCGTCAGGCAACAAATACAAGCCCGCGCAGAGGCAAGCGGTGCGTGGATTAATTAAGCTAAAGCTTTACCTTAACAGCGGGGTCAGTGCCAGGCTCTAACTGCTCGCCTATCCAGAGCCGATGCAATCGGGTTTTGAGAATATCGCCAGGCCCAGAGATGAATTTAGGCTGACCGAAGTGAGTCATCACTTCGTGTTGGCGCTCTAGTGCACGACGATCCTGCGAGACCACTGGGGCCAGGAACAACCGAATGGCCGCCTGTTTGAGCCAGCCTGGCGACACCCCCTTGGGCGTCGAAAAGCGTGCGAAAGGCGTGAAACTACTTCCTGTCGCTGGTGTGAAAATGGCGGTGACACACAGGGTTAGCTTGGTCTCACCTTCCCACCGCGCTTGAACCGTAGTGGGCGGATAATAGCGCGATACACTGCGCGAGCGGTCGCGCTCCAAAAAGCGCGACATCAGACCATAGTCAGGCTGGGTTTGCTCGATGGCCATATCGATCCCGTCGCCGTGGCTGGTAACAATCAGCTCCACTGGCAAGCGTCGATCCCGTCGGCGGATAAAACCATGATGCAGATGATTGGTGTGGAACGGATCCATAACGTTTTCAACCGCATCGTAGGCACGCCCCACCCAGGTGCCTTGTTGCCACCAGAAATGATCAAGTTCAGGGTTGCCAAAATCAGGCGGTAATACAGGCTCGGGCGGTGCCGCGTCAGAAAGCGTCACAAATATCCCGCCGTGCCGTTCAACCACGCGCAGTGCATCGGCCTTCAGTTTTTGATCATGGGCCGTATCGACCAGACAACCGGGCACTTCGGCACAGGTTCCATCGCTTGCGAAGCGCCAGCCGTGGTAAGGGCACTCGAGTGCCCCCTTGTGCACACGCCCTTCAGAAAGTGGGTAATTGCGGTGCGGGCAACGATCGACCAAGGCACCAATCCCCTCTTCACTGCGAAAGAGTGCAATCGGTGTATCGCAGCACATGACTTTTTGCGCTTTGCCGCGTTTCAGGTCTTTCGATAAGGCAACCAGGTGCCAGGCATCGCGGACTGACTGGGGAAATGTCATTAAGGCAGCTCCTCACCATTCCACTCGAGATCGTAAGTGGCGGCGGCATTAGTCGAGATATTGTGTTTGAACCCCGTCAGGGAGAAGGAAGCGGCGTCGCAAAGCGCACCAAGCAAAGGCCAGCGATCGCCAGGCCGAGACACCACATCGCGCCCGGTAGCAAAGCAGCGCCACCAATCGCGCACACGCGCACCTCGCACCGCCTGCGGCAGGCCAAATACGACCATCGCCGGGCCAAGATAAAGAGTGCGTGGCGCGGCCTCAGGTGCGGCAATCCCGTCACCGATTGCATGGGCAAGATGACCGACCCCAGTGAGCAGATGTACACCGCTGGTCGCGCGCGGATTGCACTCAAGCAAGTAGGCAGCGCCAGCTTCATCGAACATTGCATCGCAGGCGAACTGCCCGTGAATGACGGCACACTGCGCCAGGCGAGCAGCTATTTTGCGTAGCGCTTCGCGATGCTGATCAGCGGCAGGTTCGAAAGCATAGCCAGCTCCCCCGCCCAGGCGCCAGCTGGAACGGTAGGCAGCAAAGGCAACCAACTCTCCCCGATGCGCCACGCCATGAAAGCAGACTTCTTCGCCGTGGATACGCGCCTGTGCCATCCAGGGTGCGTCGGGGCTGGGTGTAATAGCGGCCAACACACGCCGGTCAGGGGCGACCAGTGCGCTATCACCAAATCGGCTGAAGCGCGGCTTGAACACCCACTCGCGACTTCTGCTAGCGAAGCGTTCCAGCCCTTCTACGCAATCTATCGGGTGTCTTTCCGGCACAGGTAGGCCCCATTCGCCGCAGTGGCGTGCAAAGGCGAACTTGTCGTGCAGTTGGCGCAACGTGGCAAGGTTAGGCACAAACAGGCGCTCACCCAATCGGCGATGAAGGGCGGGCGCTGCAAGATGGAAAACCTCCTCACAGGTCGGCACCACTTGCTCGAAACCGAAGGTATCGACTAGCTCGACAATACGCGCGCGGAAGGCTGCGCCCTGCTGACGGGGCGCGGGATAGCGGTGAACCCGCGCAGGTGCTTTCGACCAGCGCGCCATACGCACCGGTACGCTGTCAGCCAGATGCGGCTCCCATCCGGCCGCGGCGAAATCCCGGGCAATATCCAGCGCGGCAACCGCCCGGGCGCCGGTGATAAGCACGCGTCTAGCCATCGCGCCACACCACCTTACGGCGCTTGGGGCCGCTCCACGCGCTTAGATCATGAACGACCTCAACCGGCACCGGCAAATCGCATGCCTGGCTCAATGCCCGTGCAGCAGTCGTTGCGCTTGGGGTGGAAATCGGGGTGGAATTAGCATCTGGGCAAGGCGGCGACAAATGCAGCACGACGCGCTCAGGCCCCGCTTCAGCCTGCCAGATCTTGTCACCCCCCAGCTCCGCCTCAAGCGCGGCTACCACTTGGGGCGGAGTGACGGCGCGACCCTCAAAACGCCAGATATCGCTCACCCGGCCTTGTGGCGCATGGATGACGCGACCCGCAAAACCGCACGGGCAGGAACAAGCGTCGAGCTCTAGATAATCGTCGCCGCGAACACGGACAATCGGTTGGCTGGTGCGGCGAAGATCGGTAATGATCGGTCGATAGCCGGGCGTGCCGGGAACCGGCTCAAGCTCGATAGCCAACGCATGGTCGTTGAGATGCAGCCGGCCGTTCGCACACTCAGCGGCCAGAAACCCTTCGGTCGCTTGGTATATTTGGCGTGGCCTTACTCCCAACCGCTTAGTAAAGAAGTGGCACTCAGCTTCACCGGCCGGTTCGCTGCCGCAAAACAGGTATTGCAGCGATGGGAAATGCGCCCATGCTTGGGCAAAGGCTGCCAGCCGATGGGGAGGGGCGATCAGGATCGTCGGCTCGAATTGTGCCAGTTCTGCAACGCTCTGTTCAATCGACGCTTCGAGGGGGAAATGGGCAAACGTAAACCGCCCTCGCCCCACATCGCTGTAGAGCGCATTACTGGCGCGCAAATGCAGGGCGAGTCGCTGGCGCTTGAGCAAGGCACGCGCCGGTAGCAGTCGGGCAAGACTCTGGCCGATGTAGTCGGCACGCTCGGCGGGGCTGGCGAGAAAGAGCCCTCGCGCACCGCCTCCCGTTCCGGTCGACCAGCCTGCCGACAATTCGCCAACGGCAGCCCCTTGCTCTGCGGCGGCGGCCAACCCGCGCAGTTCCTCATCGCTCATGCCTAGGCTGTTCCAGGCACCGTAATCAGCACGAAGATCCGCGATGTCAGTGACCGGAAACTCAGCCAGATCACGACCAGCATAGTTTGCCAGTGCGGGCGTACGGGCAATGACAGGCTGCAGCTTGCGCCACATATTGGCTCGTCGCGCAGCCAGTTGCACCGGCGACATGCTCAGCGCACGCCGCGTTCGTAGCCACGCGGCTAAGACCCGGTCAGTTCGCATCATGGCCGCCAAAGCGCTTGGCACTGGCAGCGCAATGCGAAGGTAGGATGACCAAGTCGCCATTGCAGCACGCCGCCTCGCTCAACAGGTTTAGCGTTGCGCGATAACGCCGGGTATCGCCGAGAAGCGCGGTAGTAAGCCGCGGCGGTGGCCGGCGCTGCGTGATTGACTCGCCAAGCCACACCGCATCGGCAGCCAGCAAGACTTGGCGATCGTCGGTGGTGCGCAGTGCCAGCCCCCAGTGGCCGACGCAATGGCCGGGCAGTTCGACGGCGATCAGGCTGCCATCGCCCAGGATGTCACGACCTTCGCTAAAGGGCGCAAATCCACTGGGTAGCGCCACTGCTGGCGCATCTTCGAAAAAGCGAGCATTGGCATCGGCCGCCTGGGGAACCAGTGCAGGCAGCATGCCCTGGCGCACGCGGCCAAAGCGACCCGGCCGACGCAATTCGGATAGGCCCGCACGGGCGCAGTAGACCGGCCGCTGGGCAAGGTGGGTCATTCCCGCGACGTGGTCGCCATGAAAATGCGAGATAATGGTGCCAACAATCGCGCTGTCTTCAATCCCATGGGTAGCGAGCCAGGCGCTCCACGCCTGCTGCGCATCGATGTTGACCGGCGTTGTCCAGCGATAGAACCGCTCGGGAAACGTCTCGGTTGCATCAATAAAAGCAGGATCATAGCCAGTATCGAACAACAAAATACCCCGCGTCGGGTGATCAATCACCCCCACCATGGCGGGAAAATCAACCGCACATAGGCTCCCACCGGAGAGAGTGGCGATCTCTGGATGGCGGCATAAACCGCGCTCAAGCCAACGGAATCCGACGCGGATCATGGCTGCTTTTCCCCCGTGGCAAGCTGCCGCGCTTCGGCCAGTAGGGTTGCCAGCGCATCATGCTGGGGTCGGTAGCCGAGTAATCGTTGAGCAGGCTCGAGATCAAAGGTCTGAGAGTAGGCCAGCGTCGCCAGCTTGTAGCGTGTCAGCATCGGCTCGCGGGCGGAGCGCATCAGCAGCGCAGCGTTTTCACTGAGCACAGCAATAGCACGCGCCAAGCCAACCGGCAGTGAGACAAGCTGCGGTGTTTTGCCTAACGCATCGGCGAGCTTACCAGCCACTTCGCGTACCCTAATGGGGCTACCTCCCGATATATTGATCGCCTTTCCGGCAAGCCCAACCGCCCGCTCCTCAGCGGCGCAGATGGCCCACGCGGCGTCGCGCAGATCGGTCAACTCAATCAGCGCCCGGCCGCCACGCGGAAGCGGCATCCGCTCGCGCCCCGCCAGTTCGGCCAGCTTGGGCAGGATCACCCGGTCGCCCGGCCCCACCAGTGCACGCGGGCGAATAGCGCAGCAGGCCATGGCGTCTTCCCGCTGTGCAAGCACGCTGCGTTCCGCCGCGAGCTTGGTACGTGCGTAGTGGTTAAGTGGCTGAAGCGCGGGGGCGTCATATTCGCCGATAGCTATCCGGTCATGATACGCAGCAAAAATCGACGGCGAAGACACAAACACGAAACGCCTAACGCCCGAGCGGCTGGCCGCTTCAAGCAGGCGTTCGGTCAGTTGAATATTGTGGATCTCAAATGCTCGCCGTGGGCCCCAACTGGCCGATAAGGCGGCGGCATGAATCACGCTATCGACATCCTTCAGGAGCTCGCAAAGCTCAGCTTCTGGGTGAGTAAGATCCACCCTAACGAACTGCGCGCCGAGTGACGTTAGCGCGTCTCCCGCCGCCTGCGAACGCCCTGTGGCTCGCACAGCATGCCCGCGCTTTAGCGCCTCGCGCACCAGCGCCATGCCCAGCCCGCCGGTCGCCCCGGTGATAAGGATGCGCCGTTGACTCATAGCTTGAGCACCATAGCACTGGCACTGATCCCAGCAGCGGTACCCAGCAGCAGGATATAGTCACCCGGCTTGGCGACACCCGTCGTAAGTGCGTGGGCGAGCACGGACGGGATTGAGGCGGCGATTTGGTTACCGGTCGTTGGGAAAATATTGACCACGCGGTCACTATTGGGTGCGAAAAGCCGCTTGATATGCTCGACCCCAGGTGCACTGGCCTGGTGGCAAATTACGCAGGCAAGATCATCCTTGCTTATTTCCGCCTGTGTGAGTGCACGCTCGATGACGCCAGGCAACGCTTTGGCAGCGGCCTTGAAGATGCCAAAGGCGTCCATCTCGAAATAGGAACCGGCCACCAGCGCCTGGTAACCTTCAGCAATGCGCAACTTTGTGCCGCCCGCGCGAAGCTGCGCTAGCGCGTGGTGAGCACCATGGGTAACCGAAACGCTTGAACGCATTCCGCAGGTAGGGTCTGACGTCGCTTCAATCGCCAGCGCTGCCGCGCCATCGCCAAAGATGGAGCGCGTTTTCGGCTCCTCAGGGTTAAGCCCTGCCGACGCGATATCGCTCGCAAAGACAAGCGCGCGCCGCCAGCGCCCGCAGGCAATTCCCATGGCGGCGATATCCAGTGCCACCATAAAGGATAAACAGGTCTGGTTAACGTCAAAGCTAGGCACGCCGGACTGGCTAAAGCCGAGACGGTTCTGGACTAAAGCGGCTGTAGACGGAATCGGTTGCTCCATAACGCCACAACCGCCGATGATGACGTCGGGCGGTGTATTGCCCCAGCCTGCGCGGTTCATCGCCTCGCGAGCGGCCTCTGTCGCCATCATCGAGGTTGTCTCATCCCCGCTCGCGACATGGCGCGCGGCAATGCCAAACTGGCGTTCAGTCCAGCCAGGCGGATGACCTTGGCGCTCGTCCAGGCTGCGCGAAGTTAGCAGGATACGGGGGCGATAACTGCCCCACCCGGCAATCGTGAAGTTGCTAATCATATGTCCAATTCTAACCGATTCGCTCTCATACTCTAATAAAGCTTAATATCAATCAATTAGAAATTAGATGATGTTCATTTTATGGTTAACCTGGCGGAGCCTGTAAAGGAGATCCGATCACACGCTAAAAGAAACTCGTTGTTTGCGGATAGATGTCTGCTGCTTACGTTTGTTAAATTCCGATTGCACCAACTGTGGCTAAACCCAGGTAGAGAACCAACACTGCTAACAACCTAACCCACCACAGCGTAAACTGCCTGTGAAACAGGTTTATAACAAACAGCATACTTCCTACCATCCCAACTAAAACACCTAATCCAACAACTATCGCCCCTGGCTCGCCACCGAGAAGGTAGGCGCGCATTATTTCTGGAAACAAACTCCAGGCAAAATGGATGAGCAAAGCAATTACAATACTTGCTAAACCAGTAACTAACGCTGTGAGTTCGATCCTAAACATGGGACTCCAATACGCATTTAACGACGCTTATCTCCGGTGACAAAACCGCCGAGAAGTAGGGTAACAAACAGCACTTCCTCAAGCTGCACAACGCTCTATCAATAGCGATAGTAGGTTTGCATAAGGTGCTGGTTTTGATCCATGAACTGCAATGGCGAGGGGAAGTCAGAGCCAGTATCACAGCAGTCAATACAGGAGGAGACAGCGGTATGCAGATGATTGAGCTAGGTGGAGAAAGCGTACCCCGTATAGGCCAGGGCACTTGGCATATGGGCGAGAATGCCGGGCAGCGGCAGGCTGAGGTCAGGGCGCTGCGTGAAGGCCTGGATCTGGGCATGACGCTGATCGATACCGCCGAGATGTATGCCGAGGGCGGTGCTGAAGATGTCGTTGGCCAAGCAATCCACGGTCGGCGCGATGAGGTGTATCTGGTCAGCAAGGTCTACCCACACAACGCCAGTACCCAGGGTGTTCAAGCCGCCTGCGAGCGCAGCCTGCGCCGGTTGGGCACCGACACTATCGACCTGTACCTGCTGCACTGGCGCGGCCAGTACCCGCTGAGCGAAACAGTGGAAGCATTCGAACGGCTGCGCGAGCAGGGCAAGATCATGCGCTGGGGCGTGTCTAACTTTGACATTGACGACTTGGCAGAGTTCGACGCGCCCGCTTGCGCCACCAATCAGGTGCTCTACAACCCCGAAGCACGGGGCATTGAATACGACCTGCTGCCCTGGCAAGCACAACACAACATGCCGCTCATGGCCTATTGCCCGATCGGGCAAGGCGGCGCGCTACTGCATGATGCCACACTCCAACACATAGCCGACAAACACAGCGCCACCACCGCGCAAGTCGCCCTCGCCTGGGCACTGCGCCACCCCGGTGTGATAGCAATTCCTAAGGCTGTGAATCTGGATCACCTCAAACAGAACTTTGATGCAGGTAACGTCAGACTCGACGACGATGACTTGGCACAGATCGACGCCGCCTATCCTCCACCAACGCGCAAGCACTCTTTGCAGATGGTGTGAGGACGCGCCATTAACGGATCAGGATTAACGGACTAGGACAGGAGCGCTGCCATGTCACTGCACGCCCGACAACCCAACGCCTGGATTAGCTTCCTCGCCCACCTGCTGTTTATCCTTGCCGCGTGGACGCTGTTCATCAAATACCTGTTTCCCGTTGGTTACGCGCTGGCATACGGCGAGCCCTGGGCACGCTATATCTATTGGGATCTATGGCCATTAGCGCACGTCTGGCTAGGCTGGGCGCTGCTCGAACGGCCTCGCTATACGCGTGCCTTGGCGGTGGGCATGTCCGTCATTGAAATCCTCATCATCGGCACGCTTTTCGCCCGTTTTCTCGCCGACCCTGAGTGGTCGATCTGGCGCACCAACTGGTTTGTGAATAAGGTATTTGTACTGACCTGCTTTGTGCTGGTGTTGGCTGCCACGGTGCCGATTCAACAAAACCTGAAGGAGCGACCGCTATGAACTATCACATCAGGCATCGCATCAAGCATGGCATCACGCGCAGACAAAGCCTTACGCTCATCGGCGCCACGCTCGCCGCCATGGCGCTCCCCACCGCATCGCTTTTTGCCAACACGGGAGGGATGCGCCACAAGACTTTTGCGGGCACGGACAAAACGCTGCCCGTGATTGGCATGGGCACCTGGCGCACGTTCAACGTTGGCAGCGACCCTGAGCTGCTCGATGCGCGTACCGAGGTGGTTAAGGCATTCTTCGAGTATGGCGGCGGCCTCATAGACTCTTCGCCCATGTATGGCTCGGCGCCGGATGTGATGGGCTATGCCCTGCAACAGCTCGGCACGCCCGAAAGTCTGTTTTCCGCAGAGAAAGTCTGGAGCCCCGCCGGTGGTTCTGCCGGTGAACAGGTGGCCGAGCTGAAAGAGCGCTGGAAGGTGGAACACTTCGACCTGGTACAGGTGCATAATCTGACCGACTGGCGGGAGCACTTAGCAGCGCTGCAGGAGATGAAAGCCGAAGGCATCATCCGCCATGTCGGTATCACTACCTCCCACAGTCGCCGCCACCGCGAGATCGAGCAGATCATGACGTCAGAGGATATCGACTTCGTTCAGCTGACCTACAACATCACCCACCGCGAGGCTGAAAACCGGCTACTGCCCCTGGCAGAAGAACGGGGCATCGGCGTGATCGCCAACCGCCCTTACGATGGCGGCAGCCTGATCCAGAACCTCAAACGGCGTGACGCGCCATTGCCCGAGTGGGCCAACGAGGAATGTGGCTGCACAACCTGGGCGGACTTTCTGCTGAAATTTATCGTCAGCCACCCAGCCGTAACTTGCGCGATACCCGCCACCACCCAGGTAGAGCACCTGCGCGAGAATATGCGCGCTGGCCACGACCCAATGCCTTCGGCCAATGCCCGGCAACGGATGGCCGCCTATATCGAGTCGCTATGAACGCGTGGACAAGCTACCAGCTACAGGACTTTATTCCCTTCACAGCGGAGGTTTACTTTCGCTTACTGGAGCGAATGGGCGAAACCTTCTGGCCGCTGCACCTGCTGACCTTTGCAATGGGCGCCACCACCCTTTTTCTGGCGCTGAGATACCGCACGCGACTCGCCCGCCTGCTACCCGCCCCACTCTGGGCCTTCGTCGCCGTCGCGTTTTTCATTCAGCGCTATGCAGAACTTAACTGGGCGGGGGGCTATGTTGGATACGCTTTCATCGTCCAGACCGTTCTGTTGGTAGTGATGGCGTTAACGGGCTGGGGAATGGATAAAACTTCGAGCCGCACCAGCCTACCCGTCGTTATGGGCACCGCCATCACCCTCTTCGGCCTGATCATCATGCCGCTGATGGCGCCCCTGAGCGGCGGCTCCTGGTACCAGGCAGAAGTGTTCGGCATTCATGCCGACCCCACGGCGGTGACCACGCTGGGCCTGATGCTTATTATGTTGCGGGGCTTCGCCCTCTGGATCGCCGTCATTATTCCAGCGCTCTGGCTGGTCGTGTCTGGACTGACGTTGCAGGTTCTAGAGTCGACGGGTGCCGCTGTGCTGTTCGCCGTACTGGTGATTGCGCTGGTTGGGCTTGTTTGGAAGAGCATTGCGTCCAAGCGATAGCGACTCAGCACCAGTACTTTCGACACTGAGGCACGAGGACTACCCTATGGGTCTGGATCGTTGTCACTGTAGTTAACTTGGCTACTTTTCAACCGTCGATAATCGTACATACTCTGGCACCCTTTCCTTGAGCAAGTTGATGAGTTCCGGCTCCATGAACTCATAGTGATCAGGAATATCCAGGCAGACCAGCAGCTTCTCCTTCAACACGTCCTTGTACGTCCTGGCGACCTCATCCTGGTGGTGCTTTTCCATCACCAGGACGATATCCGCCCACTCAATCAAACCCCGGGAAACGGGCGTTTGAGCATGTACCCCTGTACCAGCGCCGATTGCCTGGATGCCGGGATAAGCGGCAAAGACACTTTCCGCCGTCGGACTGCGCAGCCTGTTTTCGCTGCATATGAATAGAAGGTTCATAGATGCTCCCTTGTTTACTGTATGTTCCAGCGACAATTTGCCAGAGACGTTGGCATCCATAACAGCACGATCAGTGCAAGTTGCATCGTAACGCGGCCGATCATGATTATGAGCCGAAGCTAGCCCAGCGCCTTAACGCGCTGACAGCGTACCGCCTGGAAGTATGGGAGAGTTGCGTGAGATAAAACGACAGCGCCGGGGCAAGCCCCGGCGCTGATATCGTACATGGCAAAACAGATTGACGGTTAGAAGCGGATACCGGCTGACGCGGTAAAGGTGTCGATCCTGTAGTCGCTGTCAAAGTCGTAGCGCTCGTATTCAGCACGAACCAGGAAGGGGTCGAAGTTGAACTGCGCGCCGACACCGTAGACCGGGTCAGTGCCGTCCTGATCTTCAAGATCAACGCTAGCACCGCCAAGGTTACCGTCGACGTCGGTTTCCCACTTGGCCACACCGGCCTTGGCGAAAGCGGTAAACCAGGAGGTGACGGGCAATTGACCGACCAAGCTCGCCCCGTAGGCGTTGGATTCCAAATCGGTATTGGCGCCGCTGTTACCCTCTAGGCGCGTACGACCCAGATCGGCATAGAAGATTTCGGTAGCGAAATAAGGATTGATTTCGTAGCCGACGAAACCTTTGAAGACGTTGTCTTCGTCATCATCCAGATCAAAATCTTCAGCGCCATCGGAGATGAAATTGTCGACTTCGTCGTCGTCATTCTCCAGCGAGCTGAAACCGGTACCGATGCCCAGATAGAGTCCATCAGCATTGGGTGCGGCGAATGCCGACGGTGCCGCGGCGAGCAGCGCGGTAGAGGCAAACGAGGCGGTAAGTAGGGTTCTGAGTTTCACGTGTCTTCTCCTTGTGACGACTTGCTATGAAAGATTCTATGAATCGTCATGGTATTGAAAGGCGATCCTGCCTTGGTTCACATAATGTGACAGTCGTTTGATTCACACGTATCAAATATAGGAAAAACACTGTTCGATAACAAGGAGGATTCGATTGCGATAGGTAAGTTTTTGTTACAAAAGCGCCTCTACCGGGAAAGTAGAGGCGCTTCGATAATCGACTCAGAGCTGAAAAAAGTTCATCAAAGAGACCCAGCGAGAGCCGTTTGAAGGGGTCGGCAAACCAGCGCCTCTCAAACACAGCCTCGCCGGTTACTCGTCTCGGCGAATCAACGAAGAACCCCGAATGGTTTACAAGTCACGGATGAAGCTTTGCTTATTGCTCAACTTAGGTACCACTACTGATTTAACGCAGACAGCACCTGCGGCTGCGCCATGGAGACGAAGCCCCTATGGAGTAGACGTACCGTGCCTGTGATTGTTAGGAACTGCCCATTCCTGTCATAGTGGGATCATGTCCGCTACGCCACACGCAACGATTCACTGCTGCCCCATTCGGCCCAAGAACCATCGTACAGCGACAGCTGAGTATACCCGGCCAGCTCGGCCGCCAGTAGGATGATGCAGGCGGTGATGCCAGAACCACAGGAAAACACCAGTTGGTGCCCGTTGCTGGGCTGAAGGGAGGGAGCGAGGCGGGCAAACGTTGACGCCAGCTGGCTGGCTGGCTTGAACCGATAGCCCTCCAGCACCTCTGTAAACGGTAGGTTAAGGGAGTTGGGGATGTGGCCACCGCGCACACCAGGTCTGGGTTCTGGCGCTTGCGCCAGGAAACGTGCCTGTGATCGCGCATCGATGACAGTTACTCGCTCGTCCTCCAGATGCTGGAAAACATAGACAGCATCTCGAACCAGAGTGTGGTCGAGTTTGCCAACCACGCTGCCATGCTTGGCCGCATCTGCCACCGAAGCAGAATCGACCTCCCGCCCTTCGGCCAACCACAGCGGCAGGCCGCCATCCAGAACAAACACCTGTTTGAGGCCCATAGCCCGCAGAATCCACCAGGCGCGTGGTGCCGAGTAGATCCCCTGATCGTCGTACAACACCACCAGGCTCTCGGGCTCGATGCCCAATCTACGGATCTCCGCAGTGAACTGCTCTTCCGTCGGGAAGGCGTGAATTTGAGAAGCTCCGGTATCGCAAAGCGTTCCTTCCAGGTCGATCCGGAAACTTCCCGGGATCAACATCGGACGGTCATAAACGATCGGCTCCTTGCCAACGACATTGGCGATGCTAGCGTCGATCAGTACCAAATGTTCGTTATCCAGGTTGTCCTGCAGCCAGTCGGTGGTCACAAGGGGGGAAGACATGGCGTTCTCCGGTCTAGGTCGAGAGGTAACAGTACACGATCGCGGACAGGCGCCACCAGCAAGTTGACGCTGCCCACATAATCCACAGCATGCTGATCGACGAACGGCAGAGCGCCGGGCGTGTCGAGCGGATCGGGAGCCGTGTTCATATCGCCTTTTTCTCCAGTGGTGGCGGCTCTTCCATTGAAGTTCTATCAACTCTAGCTTGACTCTACTCCACTCTTTCACAACCAAGCAAAGCCTAATTCGGCAGTCCCCCCTTGCATCTCCCCCACCCGCCTCCTACACTCCACCCACGAACAGCTTGACGGGGTGCCGGTGATATCCGGCTGAGATGGCGCAGGGCGTAGCAATTAATGCTGCCAAGCGCTGGTCCCGCTGAACCTGATCCGGCTAATGCACTGCTACTTACACAAGTCGCAGCGCGGGTACCGGCGTAGGGATCAAGCGATGGCCACGGCTTCATTTCACGCCACCTTTCACGCCATTTCCTCGATCTTTTTCGCCCACCCTCCGGATCATTACCACCGGAGAAGTCATGGGCTACCGCTTTACTGATCTCACCACCGCCTCTCATGAAGATTGGCGCGCCTATATTGAGCACGATTTTGTGCGCCAATTGGGCACTGCCACGCTGCCTGAGGCGTCGTTTCGCCACTATTTAAAACAGGACTACCTGTTTTTGATTCACTTCGCTCGCGCCTACGCGCTGGCTGCCTATAAAAGCCCCACCCTTGCCGACCTTCGCCAGGCCCATGAAGGCTTAAAAGCCATTGTGGATGTGGAGTTGGGCCTGCACGTGGGCTTTTGCCAAGAGTGGGGGATTTCCGAGCAGGAGCTGGAAGCGCTCCCCGAAGCCAGGGCCACCCTGGCCTACACCCGCTATGTATTGGATACCGGCAACCGCGGCGATCTGCTCGATCTGCACGTAGCGTTGGCCCCCTGCCTAGTGGGCTATGGCGAAATCGCCAACTGGTTGAACGCCCAGCCCTCTACCCTACGCGGTAGCCAAAACCCTTTTGACGCCTGGATTGCCATGTACGAAGGCGAGGAGTTTCAGGCCGCCATGCAGGCAGAGCTTGAATGGCTCAATACCCGCTTAGCCGATGTCCCCCCCGCCCGCTTCGCCGAACTCAGCAAGATCTTCCGCGATGCCACCCGCCTGGAAATCGATTTCTGGCAGATGGGCTTAGCGCTGATAGACCAAGACCTGACAGCTTAATACAGCACAACAACAAACTATGGAGACCGTAATGACTAAGTCCGTCAACAATAGAACCAGTCACTTTTTAGCCGAAACCGCCCAGGTCGATGCCGCCGCCATTGCGCCACTGCCCGGCTCGCGCAAGGTTTACGTGGAAGGCTCACGACCCGATATTCGCGTGCCGTTCCGGGAAATTTCGCTTTCACCTACCAAAACCACCGGCATTGATGAAGAGAACCCGCCACTGCTGGTGTATGACACTTCTGGCCCCTACACCGACCCAGAGGCTATCAACGATTTACGCAAAGGCTTACCCGCCCTACGCCGGGCCTGGATTGAAGAGCGCGACGACACCGAATTCCTAACCGGGCCCACGTCAGATTACGGCAACCGCCGCGCCAATGACCCCACCCTTGCCCAACTGCGCTTTGATTTAACCCGCACCCCACGTCGCGCGAAAGCGGGTAAAAACGTGACTCAGCTGCACTACGCCCGCCAAGGCATTATCACCCCGGAAATGGAGTTTATTGCCATCCGCGAAAACCAACGTCGCCAGGCGTTAGGTACGGCAGAAGTAGAGCGTATTCTGGGCCACCAGCACCCCGGCCAGAGCTTTGGCGCCAGCCTACCGGAAGAAATTACGCCAGAGTTCGTGCGCCATGAAGTGGCCCGCGGACGGGCGATTATTCCCAATAACATCAACCACCCGGAAAGCGAGCCGATGATTATTGGCCGTAACTTTCTGGTCAAGATTAACGGCAACCTGGGCAATTCCGCGGTGACGTCTTCAATTGAAGAAGAGGTGGATAAGATGACCTGGGGCATCCGCTGGGGCGCGGACACCATTATGGATCTCTCCACTGGGCAGAACATCCACGAAACCCGCGAGTGGATTCTGCGCAACTCGCCGGTGCCCATTGGTACGGTGCCTATTTATCAGGCGCTGGAAAAGGTTAAAGGCGTGGCCGAAGACCTCACCTGGGAAGTCTTCCGCGATACGCTGATCGAGCAGGCCGAACAGGGCGTGGACTACTTCACCATTCACGCGGGCGTACTGCTGCGCTATGTGCCGCTCACCGCCAAGCGGGTCACCGGTATTGTTAGCCGCGGCGGCTCGATCATGGCCAAGTGGTGTTTGTACCATCACCAGGAGAGCTTCCTGTATACCCACTTCGAGGAGATCTGCGAGATCTGCAAGCAGTACGACGTGGCGTTCTCCCTCGGCGATGGCCTGCGCCCTGGCTCGGTGGCGGATGCCAACGACGAAGCGCAAATGGCGGAGCTGAAAACCCTCGGCGAGCTGACCCATATCGCCTGGAAGCACGACGTGCAGGTAATGATCGAAGGCCCCGGCCACGTGCCCATGCACCTGGTGAAAGAGAACATGGATAAACAGTTGGAGTACTGCGACGAGGCGCCCTTCTACACCCTCGGCCCGCTGGTGACGGATATCGCCCCCGGCTACGACCACATTACCTCAGGCATTGGCGCAGCAATGATTGGCTGGTTTGGCTGCGCCATGCTCTGCTACGTCACGCCCAAGGAACATCTGGGCCTGCCCAATAAAGACGATGTCAAAACCGGCATCATCACCTACAAGATTGCTGCCCACGCGGCGGACTTGGCCAAAGGCCACCCTGCCGCACAGCGGCGCGACAATGCCCTTTCCAAGGCGCGGTTCGAGTTCCGTTGGGAAGACCAGTTCAACTTGGGGCTAGACCCGGATACCGCCCGGGAATACCACGACGAAACCCTGCCCAAAGACTCCGCCAAGGTGGCCCACTTCTGCTCCATGTGCGGGCCAAAGTTCTGCTCCATGAAGATCAGCCAGGAGGTGCGTGACTACGCCAATGAGCACGGCCTCAACGGTGATCAGGAAGCGGTGATGAAAGGCATGGAAGAGCAGGCAGAGAAGTTCCGCAACAAAGGCAGTGAGCTATATCAGGAAGTTTAAAATAGCGACTTACTGAACAGTGTCGTGACTATATGTGGCTCTTGAGTCTTAGCAAAACTCAAGGGCCACTTTACATATCTACTTGCAACGGATCAGACACTGCATGTTTCTCTGGCTTTGCAATTCCTTATAGAGCTCCCGTTCAGCGACCTCAACTGTTGGCGCGATCAGGCTTCTAAGTACAAATAACCATTTACTGAATTTTCTCTAAAAGTATTTATCGCTCAAGTAGATTAATTATACATTGCTCGTGTATGATTATCATTTACGTCGCGCTCTGTTCATAGCGTTCTATTTAAAACCAACACCATTCAAAGAACTGATTCCAGATGAAAACCAAACTTTCCTTGGCGGTAACCGCGGCTCTGCTCAGCGCAGGCCTGTTAACCGGCTGCAGTGATGATAACGAATCAACGTCAGCAGCCACACAGGAGGAAGCGCCGAAAAATAACGCAGCCCCCATACTGAAATATATTCCGGCTGACTCTCCTTACTTTATGGCCTCGCGCGACTCATTTCCGGAACAAGATGTCTTTGATCTTTATCAGCGCACGCAGCCCATAGCTAACCTTGAGTCTGATCTAGATGAATTGCGCGCCTCGCTGGCCGATGTCGATGATGAAGCCCTTCGCTCGATGATGACGTTGTTAATCGCAACGGGTGAAGAACTACTCGATGTTGAAACTCTGGATGATGTCCATGCACTGGGCCTGAAAATAAGCCCCCAAATCGCTATTTACGGGCTAGGTATTTTGCCTGTTATGCGCATACAGTTGCACGATGAAGATGCTTTTCGCGAAACGCTGCAGCGTATCCTGACCAAGGCCGATATCACTCCAAACGAGGCCTCCACCAACGGCACCAACTACTGGGTGTTGACGCCTGAGGCTCCGGTCAAGGCGATCCTCGCTATCGAAGATCAACAACTAGTGCTATCGATGGTGCCACAGGATGCCAGCGACGAGCTGCTCACGCAGGTGCTGGGTAACACGCTGCCCGAAAGTAGCATCGGAGATACCGGCTCGCTGGCAGAACTTGAACAGCGCCATGGCTTCACCCCTTACGGTGCTGGCCAGCTCTCGTTTGCACGTCTGCTTAATGAGTTGAGTAACCCCACTCATACAGGGACTCAGGCAATGCTGGAAGCGACTGATACTGAGCAATTGGATCTGTCCAGCTGCCAGGCAGACATCGACCGTATTACCAGCCGTTTCCCCGGCGTTGTTATGGGGACGCGCGAGAACGATCTCGAAAATATGGAAATGAATCTCATTCTGGAGACCGATGAGGAGATTGTCAGCGACCTCCGTGCCCTGATCACTCAGGTTCCAGGTCTTGGCAATACAGAGGGCATGGCCAGCATTGGTTTGGGCCTGAACCTGCCGGTACTAGTTCAGACCGTACAGAAATATGCTCAGCAAGTGCGCGAAAACCCCTTCAGCTGTGATGAGCTGCAGGAACTAAACAGCGCCTGGAACGAGGCTAACCTAGCGATCAATAATCCGATCATGATGATGATGGGCCCATCGCTGTCTGGCTTCAACGCGCGTATTAACAGCCTGACAATGAAAAACGGCGAACCCTTTGCGACCGGCATCCTCACACTCGCCTCACAAAACCCGCTAACACTGCTATCTACAGCAAGTTCCTTCGCGCCTGAGTTAGGGGCGCTTGGACTGGAACCCGGCGGAGAAGCCAAGCAAGTCGAGAGTACGATGCTGCCACCAGACACACCGGAGCTCTACGTCGCCATGTCGGACACGGCTATTGCACTGAGTGCAGGCATCAGCGATTCGTCGGTACTACAGAAAGAGCTGGAAGCTCCTGCTTCAGAGCGTGACCTGCTGCTTCATGGCCACATGACAGGCGAGTTTTATCAATCAATGGTTAAAGTGATGGAGCAGATGCCAGCAAATGATGCGTCAGAGTTCGATATTGAAATGCTCAAGCAATATGGCGACGTCTACAAGAACATGGAGTACTGGTTCAGAGTGGATGACGCAGGCATCGAAATGAGTTTCTCGCTGGAATTAAACTGATACCTAGCTGTTCTGTCATTTGAAAACCCCGCTACCTCTGGTAGTGGGGTTTTCGCTCATAGCATCGCATTAGACACTATCTGCAAAAGGCAGAAGCTGGCATTAACAAACCCTCAATAAAGCTAATAGCAAGCCATACATACAGAGCAAAACAACAGTTCAAAGCCATTCAAACGCCAACAGGGGGCCGAAGCCCCCTGTTGGTATCTGTGTTACATGATTAGCGCTGTTTTTTCTGGCTCTCCTTGGCGTCGCCTTTGCCTTTTTGCAGTTCGCCTTTCGCCTGCTGGGCCTTACCTTTGGCTTCAGTTTTGGTGCTACCGGTTGCCTTGCCCGCGGCTTCTTTCACTTTACCTGCTGCTTTGTTGGCCGTTCCTTTAGCTTTATCATCTTTACCAGTTGTCATGACGAACACCTCTAATCCGTTAGTAGGGAAAACGCCGTATGTGAAAGGTGCGAATGGCACTGCTGATCACACATCGACACATTCATCAGAGTAGCCTTTATTAAAAAAGTTGCGCTACTTAATTTATGGCGGGTTTATTTGGGGTTGATCGCGGGTAAACGCGTTGGTGCCCAGCGGTTCAAGACGAAGTGCAGGCAAGCCATAGCCAGCAGCGTAAGGATCAGTGCCACACTCATGGAAGAGAAGCGATAGAGCGCGCTGTAAACCAGATCCTGCTGCGGGCCTAGCGACTGGCCGAACAGAATTCCCAAGGTGGTAAGCCCACCAAAGCCAATCCCTGATCCGCCCCCTTCATGAATATGCTCCCGAGCGAAGAGTATTAGCCCCAGCCAGTAGAGCATCACCACCAGCAAAAAATGGTGACTCTGGGTATACAGGAGTAGCTGCATTAGTAGTGCCAAATTACACCCCAGCAGCGTTCCTATAGCTCGCTTACCGGCTGATACTTTCGCGCCAGAGTATCCCAGCGTAAATAGCACCAGGATGGTAGCCATCTGCGCCGAGAGCGACCCCTGCAAGTCGAACACCTGAAACACCACAAACGAGAGCGTGGCGGTTAATCCACCGATTAAGGTTTCATGACGAATTTGCGAGGATGTTTTGGTGGCTCTGGGCGGCGGTTTGCGGGCTTCCACGTCAGGAAACAGCGTATGCATCAGCATGGCAATAAACACCGCCAAACCACTGGCGACGAGATTACAGGCCAGTAAATCGCTCAAGTCTACATTGGGGTAGCTGGCAAAGTGGAGCAGGATGCTGAGCGTCAGCACGCCGTTTGCGCCAAACAGAAACAGGGGGCCTTTCGCCATCAGGTTAAAGCGAAACAGAAACATGCCCATCACCACCAGGGTCATCACTGGCGGCATATGTTTAAGCAGCCCCACCACCAGGCTGACTTCAAGCACGTTAAGCGATACGTTGGCTAAAAACTGGCGAATAATATGGCCATTAAGAATCGGCACCATGCCCAGCAAGAACATTGGAAAAACGGTAAAAAACACCCCGTAGTTCCAGCCCATCAGTTGGCTGACCACAAACCCCAACGTGCCGCCGCCAGCTACCCGCAGGCACTGACGCAGGCCGTTTTGGGTTAACGCCGGGCGAGCAGTTCCCTTGACATTAGCCTCACCGCGCCTCCCCCACCAACCTTTAAACGGGGTCAACAACATGCGCTTAATATACGGGCTGTTAATAAACATAGTGCAGCCAGCTGATGAGATGCGCCTGTAACCATGCAAAAGGCTTGGCCAAAGCAGCATCGCCAGGCTGAAGCTGCACCGTGGCGCGGGCGCCGCTGGGTAACAAATTCTCGATTGGCTGAGTTAACGCTAGGTGTACGCGCATACGCTGGGCATCGCGCACCCAACGGTCGGTGGTGGGAATATCGGCCAGTTGACCATCGGCGGCCAGCTGGCCTTCGCGAACACCGGCATCCATGTTGATTACTTGCGCATCAAATACTTGTCCCGGCCAGGCATCAAACACTACCTGCGCTGAATCACCAGGGGCCGCATGGCGAAGGCTCTTTTCACGAAAATCGGCAATAATATCCATCCCATCGGTCACTATCGCTACTGCTGGCTGCCCCGCCTGAACGTAGTCACCCACCTCTAGCTGCAGATTGGCAACACGACCGGCTTGCGCGGCGCGCACCTGAGTACGGGCAAGATCCAGCTGCGCCTGGGAGAGCGCATTGCCTGCTTGACGCAAACGCAGATTTGTCTCGCCAGCATCGCCCAACTGCACTTCCAGGCTGACGATTTTAGCCCTGGCTGCTGCTACGCTAGCCTGAGCGGTGCGCTCAGCGGCCACCTGCTGTTCGTACTGTTGGCGCGATACGCTCTGCTGCGCCACAAGAGTTTCAGCACGCTGCAGTTCACCCCGCCGCTCGGCAGCCGTCGCCTCAGCAGACGCCAGCTCCGCTTGTGCAGAGGTTAGCTCTGCTTCCAGCTGGGCATTCTCTCGCCCGGCCTGTTCGCGGTTAAGCTCCGCCTGCTCAACGGCTAAGCGAAACGGCGCCGGGTCTATCTGAAACAGCACGTCACCTTTGGCCACATGTTGATGATCACTCACCAGCACCTCACTCACTGGGCCGCTGAGTTCGGGCGCTATACGCGTTACCGGCCGCATCACCCTCGCCTCCGGCGTCATGGGCATAAAGCTATCGGCTAACAGAAAATAGATAAAAAGCAGTACAAAGGCAGCAAGGGCTACCTTCACCCAGCGGGCAAATGTTTGATCAGGGGTCATGCAGAGCTCACTTGTTAGCCACCAGGCAACTACCTGGCCAGCGCCTCTCAACGGGCACGTATCGTGTAGGGAATCGCATAGGGGACTTTAGTCTAACAATTAATTAGCGCGCTAACAATATAGGTGTTGTAATGATGAAAATAAAAACCCCATAGCCAATTTTTAGCTACAGGGCTTTATATCGAATAAATCTCACGGTGATATTTACCGCCCCTTGGATAAACTCAGCACGACAATGCCGCCAACCACGACTGCCCCACCTACCAACTGGCCGGGGCTAAGCATTTGCCCCAACACAAAGTAACCCAGCACCAGGGAGGCAACCGGCTCGATATTCATCACCGGTGCGTTGCGTGCCATATCGAGTCGCGGCACAAAAATAAACAGCGTCGAAAACGCCGAGCCATACAGCAGACCAAGCAGCGTCAGCCCTAGCCAGCCGGTACTGTTATCCGGCAGGCTCATACCCCCTGGCACCACACCGGCGATGCCGCCAATGATCATGACAATAAACACGGTCTGCATGGTCAACAGGCTGCGCAGGGTGCTGCCCACTCCTGCAAGGCGGTGCTCGGTAACCCACAGCGCGCAGGCAAATACGAAGGCCGCCATTAATCCAAAACCAATGCCTGCTATCCACCCCGGCCCCATGCCATCGGCGCTGGCAATCCATGAGGGAATATCCAGCACCACCAGTAAGCCGATTAAAATCGTGCCCATAATCAGACAGCTACGCAGAGTAGGACGCGGGCCGCCCAACGCCCAACTGAGCAGCGCCAGCTGAATAGGAAAGGTATTGACCAATAGCAGTGCGATCACCACCGGCAGTCTGGCCACCGCCGAGTAGAGACTAACGCTCTGGATCGCGATCAACAGCCCCACGGCGAGTTGCCACGGCCAAGAGCCTGCGGGCAGCCACAGTCGCTTTCTCTGTACGATGACTAATGCCACTAAAATCAGGCAGGCCACCCCCGAGCGGGTTAATACCGCCAGTAACAGCCCGGTGCCATTATCAAACGCAAGCCGCGCCGAGACATGATTGGCGGCGAACATAGTGGCCACGGTCATCATTAACAGAATGGCCAAATGGCGCGGCAGTAGTTTAGGCAAAGGGGACGCTGACATAAGAACAGAACGGCTCATTAAGGGAGTTAAGAAAGAGTAAGGCGAAGATCGGGCGTGTAGCCATCGATAGCTCAGCATGCCTCGCAGTTACATAGTAGGCTAACGAATTCCAGGCGCTGCTTTTCCGCAGCGCAGCATGTTAAACTAAAGTCTATCTCTTTGCTCACTAACCTCCTAGCGAAAAGGTTTTTATGAATGCACCGGTGCTGGTAATTAACTGCGGTTCCTCCTCTATTAAATACGCGTTGATTGACTCAGACCCTCAGGCACCACGTCTTGAAGGCATAGCTGAGCGCCTGGGTAGCGATGAGGCTGGCTTAAAGGGCAAAAACAGTACCGGTGAACGTTTTACTCAGCCACTTCCTGGTGCTGACCATACCCAAGCACTGAATGCCATACTTGAGCGTATGGAGGGCCGATTACCCGTGGCAGTGGGCCATCGCATCGTGCATGGAGGCGAGCATTTCACCCAGGCTGCACTCATTGACGACAGCGTCATCGCCGCTATCCAAACTACCGCAGCGCTTGCCCCCCTGCATAACCCCGCGAATTTGGCCGGCATTGCTGCGACCCAAAACGTCTTTCCTGAACTGCCCCAAGTGGCCGTGTTCGATACCGCTTTCCACCAAACCATGCCGCCGCGTGCCTACCGTTACGCCCTGCCAGAAAGCCTCTACGTTGAGCATGGCATTCGCCGCTACGGCTTTCATGGCACCAGCCACGCTTACGTTAGCCAGCGGGCGGGCGAACTGAGTAGCCGTGGCGCAGGCGGCTGGCTGACCGCCCACTTGGGCAATGGTTGCTCCACCAGCGCGGTTTGGAACAATCAAAGCCAGGATACCAGCATGGGCCTTACCCCACTGGAAGGCTTGGTGATGGGCACCCGCAGTGGCGACGTCGACCCCGGCCTGCACGCCCATCTACACCGCCAACTGGGCTGGTCGTTAGACAAAATCGACAACGTGCTCAATAAAGAGAGCGGCCTACTGGGCCTTTCAGGCTTAACCAACGACATGCGCGAAATTGAGGAGGCGGCTGAACAAGGGCACGCCACCGCACAGTTAGCCATGGAGGTGTTCTGTTACCGTATCGCCAAATCGTTAGCGGCGCTCTCCTGCGCACTACCCCAATTAGACGGGGTTATTTTTACCGGTGGCATCGGCGAGAACTCGCCTATTGTGCGCCTTCATGTGCTGTCACTTATGCCCCACTTCGGCTTTGCGTTGGATAAAGATGCTAACGAAACGACTATTCGCGGCAAAGAGGGCAAGCTGGATAGCGCTGGTCATGAAGGCCCCCAGGTGTGGGTGATCCCTACCGATGAAGAGGGTCGCATAGCCCTGGAAACCCGTCACTGCTTAGAGACACGTGTATGACTCCCCACCCCGATCAGCCACAAGCGATTCTGTTAGTGCCTACCAGCCAGGGCGTCGGGCTTACCTCCGCCTGTCTGGGTTTAATTCAAGCGCTGGATACCATCGGCCTGAAAGCCGGATTTTTAAAGCCGTTTATGCAGAACGAGCTGAACGGCCCAGGTTTGGATCGTTCCACCGCGTTGGTCTCCCGGGCCCTAAACCAACGCCCGCCGTCGCCGATTTCCCAGGCGCGGCTGGAGCGCTTGCTGCGCGACGACCAAACCGATGAGCTAATGGAAAACGCCGTTGAGCTCTATGAGCAGGTTGTCCAGCAGGCCCACCGCGATGGCAGCACCTTAGACCTTGTCGTGGTAGAGGGCGTGGTGCCCACCCAGCACACCACCTATGCGACTCAAACCAATGCCCAACTCGCCAACGCGCTGAATGCGCGGATTATTCTTGTCGGATCTGGTGACTTAAACGAGCCCCAGGCACTGGCCGAACAGCTTGATATGCACGCACGCAGCTTTGGCGGAGTTAGCTCCAGCCGCACCCTGGGCGGCATTTTGATGCGCATGAAGAACCTGCCTTACGCTCAGGAAGACGATCTTTCTGCCGCGCCGGGCACCTTCAAACCGCAGCTGGAAGAGTCGGTACTCACTGAGCTACGCCAGTACTCCCCTGCCCTGGCAACCGATAAATTCCATCTGATTGGCGTGGTGCCTTACAGCAAAACCCTTAGCGCCTTGCGCACCCTGGATGTGGCCCGAGCGCTTAACGCCAAGCTGCTGAACGAAGGCGAGGCAGCCAGCCGCCGGGTGCTCTCCACCAGCCTCTGCGCACGCAGTGCTGCCAACGCCCTGCATATTTTCACTCCTGGCAGCTTGGTAGTCGCCTCAGGTGACCGCGACGATGTGGTACTGGCCTCAGCGCTAGCGACCATGAACGGTATTCAGCTAGCGGGCGTACTGCTGACCAACGGCTTTATGCCTAACGACAGCATGATTGAAATGTGCCGCCCCGCGCTCAAAACGGGCCTACCGGTATTGGCGGTAGAGACCGACAGCCTGACCACGGCACAGAACCTCAGCCAGTTAAGCAGCGAAATCCCTATGGACGATTTCGAGCGCGCCGAACAGGTGGCTCGTTACGTCGCCGCCCATATAGATCTTGAGTGGTTGAAAGCCCACCTGAGCAGCGGTTATACCCGCCGCCTTTCGCCTTCAGCGTTTCGCCATCAGTTGGTTAAACTCGCTCAATTGGCTAAAAAGCGCGTGGTGCTACCAGAGGGTGATGAGCCACGTACCGTAGAAGCGGCCATTATCTGCCAGCGCCGCGGCATTGCCGACTGCGTGCTGCTGGGTAAGCGTGACGATATCGAAAACGTAGCGCGTAACCGCGGACTCACGCTGCCCAAAGCGCTGACGATCATCGATCCCGAAAGCAGCCGCGCGCGCTATATTGGCCCGATGGTCGAGCGTCGTCGTGGCAAGCTCAACGAGCTAACCGCCGAAGCGCAGCTGCAAGACAACGTAGTGCTCGGCACCATGATGCTGCAGCTGGATGAAGTCGACGGGCTGGTTTCCGGCGCCGTACACACCACCGCCAACACCGTGCGGCCCGCCTTTCAGTTGATTAAAACCGCGCCGGAGTATAACCAAGTCTCGTCGATCTTCTTTATGCTGCTGCCCGAGCAGGTGGTGGTCTACGGCGACTGCGCGGTTAATCCCGACCCGGACGCTGAAACCCTGGCGGAAATCGCCCTGCAAAGCGCCCGCTCCGCTGAAGCCTTCGGTATTGAGCCACGCGTCGCCATGATCAGCTACTCCACCGGTGACTCCGGCACCGGTGCGGATGTAGATAAAGTCCGCGAAGCCACCCGCATTGCTAAAGAACGCGCGCCGCACCTGGCCATCGACGGCCCGCTACAGTACGACGCCGCCGCCATCGAGAGCGTGGGCAAGCAGAAAGCGCCCGACTCGCCGGTGGCAGGTAAAGCCACCGTGTTTGTGTTCCCCGACCTCAACACCGGCAATACCACCTACAAAGCGGTGCAGCGTAGCGCCCGCGTAGTAAGCGTTGGCCCCATGCTGCAGGGGTTGAACAAGCCGGTGAACGACCTTTCCCGAGGCGCGCTGGTCGACGATATCGTTTATACCATTGCGTTGACGGCTATTCAGGCCAGCCAGCGGGAAAGCTGAGTTACAGAAACTTTTCCCTAGCCAATAAAAACACCCCAAGCAGTTGTCTGCTTGGGGCGTTTTATTAACGGCTTAACGGTATGAGAGGGCTAGACCCACATCGGCACCATCGATTCCAACACCATGACTAAACTCATCGCGGTGATGGTAAGGATAGAGACGCCAAACACCTTTTTGGCCCAGCGCACATCGTCGTCTAAACGGTAGCCGCGCAGTGCCAAGTAGAGCCAGTAACCGCCCATAGTCAGCGCCACGCACAGATACCCCGCGCCCGCCTGGCTGGCCAGACCTAGCGCCAGCGAAGCGGGAATAAACGCCACGATGTAGCCAAGAATATGGTGTTTGGCCATTTTGACCCCGCGCACCACCGGCAGCACCGGAATCGAGGCGCGGCGGTAATCGGCGTAGCGGAAAATAGCAATGGCATAGGAGTGCGGCATCTGCCACAGGCAGAAAATCACCAGCAGCATAATGGCACCGCTGTCGAACTGCCCCGTCACGGCGCAGTAGCCCACCACCGGCGGCATCGCGCCGGAGAGGCTGCCTACCAAAGTGCCGTACTCTGAGCGGCGTTTCATATAGAGGCTATAAAGCCCTACATACACGCCCCAGCCAGTGACTGCCAAGGCAACGGTTAGCCCGTTGGTGCCCAGCGCCAGACACACCACCCCCGACACACCCAGCAGCGCCGAAACGCCCAGCGCTTGGGTGATGGAAATGCTGCCTCTGACCAGGGGGCGATGGCGCGTACGCGCCATCAATGCATCAATATCCCGGTCAATGACGTTGTTACACGCACAGCCCGACGCAATGATTAATGCAATCCCCACCATGACCGCGACAAAGCTGAGCCACTCGAACTGCCCCTGGGCGGCCAGGAAATAGCCGCCTAGAGTAGCAATCAGGTTGCCCCCGATAATGCCCGGTTTGGTCAGCTCAAGCAGATCCCGCCAGCGGCTAGGTGCTGAAATCAGCCGATCATCATGTTGAGATGCAGATGCTGCATGATCCACAGCGAGCCTCCTACCACTAAGACGAGAATCGTCAGTGTGAAGACGAAGGACATCAGATTCCAGCCCTCGTCGGCTTTGGTATTCATATGCATGAACATAACCAGCTGTACCAATATCTGCAGCACAGCGGTCACCACGACCACGATGACGGTAGCCAGTGTGCTGAGTGCGCCACTCATCACTACCGCAAAGGGGATGATGGTCAGTATCAGCGACAATACCAGTCCTGTCACATACGACTTAACGCTGCCATGGGCATTGGGTGAACTAGACGAAGAATGACTCATCTCACAGCACTCCCATCAGATAGACGAATGAGAAGACACAGATCCAGACAATATCCAGGAAGTGCCAGAACAGACTTAGGCACAAAATCCTCGGCCGGGTCATATCGTTCAACCCTTTGGTGTACAGCTGTACCAGCATCACCAAAATCCAGATCAAACCAAAGGTCACGTGTAGCCCGTGGGTGCCCACCAGAGTGAAGAACGACGACAAAAATGCGCTTTTATCCGGCCCATAGCCTTCATGAATCAGATGCTGAAATTCGTAGATCTCCATGCCCACGAACCCCGCTCCCAGTAGGAAAGTCACGGCGAGCCACGCTTTTACCTGACCAAGGCGTTCGGCGTTCATCGCCAGCACACCCATGCCGAAAGTAAAACTACTGAACAACAGCAGAAACGTTTCGACCAATACAAACGGCAGCTCGAAAATTTCCGCCGCTGAGGGGCCTGCTGCCGTGCCCTTGATCAACACGGCGTAGGTGGCGAAGAGTGATCCGAAGATCACCAAATCGCTCATTAAGTAGACCCAGAACCCGAACAATTTCGTGCCCGTGGCATCGTGATGCTCTTCCTCGTGCTCTACCGGGTGGTGTGAGCTATGATTTAGCGTATCAGTCGACATTACGCTTGCGCCTCCACGCCTAGTTTTTGTTCACATTTGAGCTGATGCTCACGTTCGATGCGCTCAACTTCTGCGGCGGGAACGTAGTAATCGATATCGTCGTTAAATACCCGTGCCATAAAGCTCACAAATACACCTACGGCACCTACACCCGCTAACCACCAGATATGCCATACCAGCGCGAAACCAATCACTAGTGCGAACAGGCTAATCACCGGACCTGCCACCGTGTTACGCGGCATGTGAATATCGGTATAGGGGGCTTCTTCAAGCTGCTCTTCGCCGCGCTGTTTCTGCGACCAGAAGCTGTCGATGTCGCCCACTTCCGGCAAACGCGCAAAGTTGTAGAACGGCGCAGGGGAGGAGGTTGACCACTCCAGGGTACGGCCATCCCAGGGGTCGCCAGTGACATCCGCGTTTTGTTTACGGTCACGGATGCTGACCCAGAACTGAATAACTGTGCAGACAATACCCATCATGATGATCACCGCGCCTACCCAAGCCAGAATCATCCACGGCTGCCATTCGGGGTTGGCGTAGGACTGCATGCGGCGCACGGCGCCAAAGAAGGCCAGCACGTAAAGCGGCATAAAGGCGACGTAGAAGCCGATAAACCAGCACCAGAACGAACGCTTGCCCCACTTCTCGCTCAACGTGAAACCGAACGCTTTGGGGAACCAGAAGGTCAGGCCCGCCATCATGCCGAACACCACACCGCCAATAATGACGTTATGGAAGTGAGCGATAACGAATAGGCTGTTATGCAGCACAAAGTTGGCTGCGGGCACCGCCAGCATGACGCCGGTCATACCGCCCAGGGTAAAGGTGATAATAAAGCCCAGCGTCCACAGCACCGGCGAAGTGAGCTCGAGGCTGCCGCGGAACATGGTGAACAGCCAGTTGAAGACTTTCACCCCGGTAGGAATGGCGATGATCATCGTCATAATGCCGAAGAAGGCGTTGACGTTGGCCCCTGCCCCCATGGTGAAAAAGTGGTGTAGCCAAACAATAAACGACAGCAAGGTGATCGCGATGGTCGCCCACACCATGGTGGCGTAGCCGAACAGGCGCTTACGGGCAAAGGTCGAAATAACTTCAGAGAACACGCCAAAGGCGGGCAGAATCAGGATATAGACTTCCGGGTGGCCCCAGGCCCAGATGAGATTGACGTACATCATCATGTTGCCGCCAAAATCATTGGTAAAGAAGTGCATACCCAAATAGCGATCCAGGGTGAGCAGTGCGATGGTCGCGGTTAAAATCGGGAAGGAAGCGATGATCAGCACGTTGGCGCACAGCGATGTCCAGGTGAAGATCGGCATGCGGAACATCGTCATGCCCTTGGTGCGCATTTTAATAATGGTCACGAAGAAGTTGATACCGGTGAGCGTCGTACCTATCCCGGATATCTGCAACGCCCATATCCAGTAATCGACCCCCACCCCGGGACTAAACTCGATCCCCGATAAAGGCGCATAGGCAAGCCAGCCGGTTTTGGCGAATTCGCCCACCACCAGCGAGATATTGACCAGTATCGCCGCTACGGCAAACAGCCAAAAACTTAAGTTATTCAGGAAAGGGAAGGCGACGTCGCGGGCGCCAATTTGCAGCGGCACCACCAGGTTCATCAGGCCGATGACCATGGGCATGGCGACAAAGAAGATCATAATAACGCCGTGGGCGGTAAAGATCTGGTCGTAGTGTTCAGGGGGCAAATAGCCCGCTGCATCCCCGGCGGCCATAGCCAACTGGGTACGCATCATTATCGCATCCGAGAAGCCACGCAGCAGCATGACCAGGGCAACAATGAAATACATAATGCCGAGCTTTTTATGGTCAACGGAGGTAAACCACTCGTTCCACAGCCAGCCCCATTTACGGTAGTAAGTTATCAAACCAAACAGTGCGATCCCGCCAATGGCCATAAAGGCTGCGACGACCATGATGATCGGCTCATGATAGGGAATTGACTCTAAACTGAGTTTTCCAAACACGGCTTAACCTCCCGCTTCTACGCTAGAGGAGTGGCTGCGCATGGCATGATCCTGACTAGCATGGTTGTTGGTGACATGACCTGATTCGGCCGCGTGATCGGTAGCGTGAGCGCTTTCACCATCGTGCGAGTCAGCATGATCGCCGCTCAGCTGGTGGTCGCCGCCCATAGAGTGTTCACCGCCGGTGTGGAAGCTTTTCAAAATGCTTTCATACAGCGACGGCGAAACGGCCGAGAAGTACTCCACCGGATTCGATTCGCTGGGTTCAGCCAACGCTTCATAACCTTCGGGGTAGGTCAGCGTTTGTGGGGCGCCGCGCACCGTTTCCACCCAGGCATCAAAATCGGCGGGCGTGGTCACCTTGGCGTCAAAGGTCATGCCGGAGAAGCCTGCGCCACTGTAGTTGGTGGAGCGGCCAGGGTAGCTACCCGTTTCATCGGCGATAAGATGAACATCGTTATCCATACCCGCCATGGCGTAGATCTGACTGCCAAGGTGAGGGATAAAGAAGGCATTCATCACCGAGCCGGAGCTCACCCGAAAGCGCACCGGGGTATCCACAGGGAAGGCCACTTCATTAACGCTGGCAATGCCCTGCTCGGGGTAGATAAACAACCACTTCCAATCCAGCGCTACGGCCTGTATTTCGATCGGCGCCACGTCGCTTTCCAGCGGCTTGTGAGGGTCAAGGCTATGGGAGGTTTTCCAGGTCAACAGGGCGAGTACAGCGATAATCGCACAGGGTACGATCCACACCACTGCCTCGATCACATTGGAGTGCGCCCAGTCAGGCATGTAATTAGCTACGCTATTACTGCGCCGGTAGCGCCAGCCAAACAGCAGCGTCATGACAATAACAGGAATAACCACAATCAACATGAGGCCAAAGGCGGTCAGAATCAGCGTTCGCTGTTCAGCGCCAACCTGGCCTTTTGGGTCTAGCAGCGCTGAACTACAGCCTGCTAGAAACAGACACAGCGCAAGGAGCACCAAGGTGCCTCGCCTGCGCCAAAGAGAGCTTCGTTGCATGGTGTGATCTCGTCCAGGTTTTAAAAGTAAGGTTTTAAAAACAACAGGTTGATTAGAAACTAGCCAGCCACGCCATTTATATAAATAGCAGGCTAACTACCACCCCATACTCTTCCCAAAACATGCTCGTAAGCACACAGCTAAAAACGTTGCTAAAAACAATGCGTATCGCAGTGAGCGTCATTGCTCCGGGAAAAATATGCGTCGCCGGATGGGAATTGGCGACGAGCCAAGCTGGCCCAATCACGAAAGATTAGATCAACTAAGACTAAAGTATTTTCTATTGATCGAGATCATGAAAGAAGTGGCGCATTGCCGCACCCAAGGCATTGACTACCATCAACAACGCCCCACTCTCTTAGGCTACCGTCACTTTTGGCACATCACTTCCATGGCCATCTAATAGTTGCGGTGCGCCCTCTTCGTCGGTGACCACCACATCAAAATCGTCCAGTGCGGCGAAATAGGCAGGCCGAACCACACCGAACTTGCTGGCATCTACCACCAACAGCCGCTGTATGGCGGTGGCAATGGCAGCCTGTTTAGGGGCCACTTCGTGAAAGTGAAAGCAACTTACTCCGCGCTCTAAATCCACCCCTGCAGCGGAGATCAGCGCTTTATTAATGCCTAGCCGTTCGACAGCGGCGGCCATATTATCGCTGCCAAAAGATTGAGAGGCGGCATAAAACAGCCCGCCCAATAGTACCAAACGCACGTTGGGTAGCGCGGCAACGGCATTAGCAACGTTAAGCGCATAGGTGACTACCGTTAGCTCATGAAAATGACTCAACTGGCTCAGCAGCGGCATTAGCGTTGAGCCACAGTCAATAAACAGCGTATCGCCCTCTTGTATATAAGCTAAGGCTCGTTGGCAGAGCCGATGCTTGGCTTGATAGTGGCTGGCCTGCTGTTCATTCAAGTCATAAATAGGGGTTACGCCTGGGTAATTTGCCATCACTAACCGCCCCCCCAGCAGGCTAATAGTGGTCTTCTGGGTACTCAGATCGCGGCGGATAGTCATTTCTGAAACATCGCACAACTCTGCGGCATCGCGCAGGTGCAGAGTGCCGCCACTGGCAAGCGCTTCCTGAAGTTTGGCAAGGCGCAGCGCGCTTCGGCCATTGGTAGTGGGCATCTCCTTGCAAACCCCTCTTGTTGTGTGAAGCTAAACGTAAATATCGTGTCGATGTCTTGGCGATGCTGCCTTCATAAATAGTCAGCGTTCATTTCTATGCTGCGTGAGCAACGGCGGAATTTCCACTGCTATATCATCATGCGATGTCTCTATGGCCATGTCTCCACGGCTATCACAACCCTTGAACCATCCAGTCTCTGCCTGATTCCCGTGAGAGATATGACATTTAAATAGCGTTGATGTGACAATACTTGCAAATCAACGTTAGAAAAATAACACTGAATGTTATAATTTTAACATTAACGCCAGCCCGCACGACTATAACCTCGGATAGCCACACCTAAGTGGCTCCGCGACAACCCTTGTTGAGGCTCTCATGACTGCTCGTACACACTCTCGCACCCCTTCGTCTAAGATCGCGCTTGGCGCTGGCGTATTAGGGGCAATGCTGACTACGCCGCTAATGGCAGACGAGGCTGCTCAGCCGCATCCCCTTGATCGGCTATGGTCATTCGCCAACGTTTCAGTTAACTACCTGGATTGGTCAAACGGCACCGAGGCGCGCACCGCGTCCAACGCGGCGAAAAGCGACTTTATGTTTCTCGAAATCGAAGGCGGCGCTGGCTTTAGCTGGGGCGAGTTCTACGGCTTCTTTGATTTCGAGAACCCCACCAACGACCAGTTCGATGAGTCCAGCGGTGGTAAAGACAACTTCCGCACCGCGGGTAAAGTGACCTCTCACATTTACCTGGGTGATAGCCCGCTATCGATTTACGCCCACCTGTATGACTTCCGCGATTACGGTTATAACAGCCGCGAGCAGGATCAGATTCTGGGTTTGGGTTACCGTACCACCTTTGATAACGGCCTATGGTTTAAACCCTTTATTGGCGCGGCGCGGGTGCAAAGTAATAGCTATACCGGCATGAACGGCTATATGGCAGGCTGGGTCGCGGGTTATGATTTCAACGCGCTCAACCAGAACTTCAGCGTCACCAACTGGCACGAACAGACGTTTGGCCGTGACGATGAATACCTGGAGCAGAACTACGTGGGCGACACGGCAGGTAGTGTGGGCACCAACGGTGCACTGAGCCTATGGTGGCATCCGAGCGATTTGATCACCACCGGCATTCAGTACCGCTACTCTGAGAATAAGTTGGGCACCCCCAACGATTATCAGAACGCGATGATCTACTCCGTCAAGCTCAACTTACTATAAACGCGCTTCTTACTCGCGGACTCGAAGGATCTCCTTATGACACTCCTTATGAGCTTGGTGGGCATGGTCACTCTGGTGGCCATTGCCCTGATCTTCTCCTACGACCGTAAATCTATCCGGCTGCGTACCGTGCTGGGCGCCTTTGCTATTCAAGCGGGGATTGGTGCCTTTGTACTCTATGTGCCGTTTGGCCAAGCGGTACTACAGGCCATCTCCTCCGGCGTTAGCCAAATTTTGGTGTATGCCAACGATGGTATCGGCTTTCTGTTCGGCGGCTTAGCCGATGTGGATAATGTCGGCTTTGTATTTGCGATCAAAGTACTCCCCGTCATTATCTTCTTCTCCTCGCTGATCGCCGTGCTCTACTACATCGGCATTATGCAGTGGGTGATTCGTATTCTGGGCGGCGCTCTGCAGAAAGCCTTGGGCACCTCACGCACGGAGTCGCTTTCCGCAACCGCCAATATTTTCGTCGGCCAAACCGAAGCACCGTTGGTGGTGCGTCCGTTTATCGCCCGCATGACGCCTTCGCAGCTGTTTGCCGTTATGTGTGGTGGTCTGGCGTCGGTCGCCGGTTCAGTATTGGCGGGCTACGCCGCGCTGGGTATTCCCATGGAGTACTTGGTGGCAGCCTCCTTTATGGCGGCGCCGGGCGGGTTGCTGTTCGCCAAGCTGATCATGCCGGAAACCCAGGACGTTACCGACAGCGACAGCGTTACCAAGGTGGAAGAAGAGATTGAAGCCCAGGAAGATAAACCTGCCAACGTCTTGGATGCGGCGGCATCGGGTGCCACCTCGGGTCTAATGCTGGCTGCCAACGTGGGCGCCATGCTACTCGCCTTTATCGCCCTGATTGCGTTAGTTAACGGCATTCTAGGCGGCGTTGGCGGCTGGGTGGGCTTTGACTCGCTGAGTCTGGAGCTGATCTTGGGCTGGCTGTTTGCCCCGCTGGCCTTCCTCTTGGGTGTACCTTGGGAAGAGGCTACTCTGGCTGGGTCCTTCATCGGCCAAAAATTAGTGGTCAACGAATTCGTCGCCTATATCAACCTTGCGCCCTACATTGATGGGGAACAGGTGGTGGCTGCGACGGGTCAAATGATGACACCGCACACCATGGCGATCCTCTCTTTTGCGCTGTGTGGCTTTGCGAACCTATCTTCCATTGCGATTCTGCTGGGTGGTCTGGGTAGCATTGCCCCTACCCGCCGCAAAGAGATTGCTCGTTTTGGCGTCAAAGCCGTGTTGGCCGGTACACTGTCCAACTTGATGTCGGCCTCGATTGCTGGCTTCTTTATCGCCCTAAGTAACGCCACTGCTTAATGCAGCGGGCTTACTGAAGGTGACGGGCACTGCGGCTTTATCCGCAGTGCCCGTTTTTATCTTTTACTGATTTGTGAGAATTCCATGACTGCGACTGCTTCCCCCCATATCGTCCAAGCCGCCCGCCAAGCGCTTACCCTCATGGATCTGACGAGCCTGAACGACAGCGATACTGACAGCACCATTGAAGCGCTCTGCCAGCAGGTGAAGACACCCTTTGGCACCCCGGCTGCAGTCTGTGTCTACCCCCAGTTTATTGTCACGGCCCAGCGTGCGCTCACTGCTCACACACTCAATGACCAGGTCAAGATCGCCACGGTCACCAATTTTCCAGATGGTGGTGATGACATCATGGGCGCTGCTCGGGAAACCCGTGACGCCGTTGCATCCGGTGCCCACGAAGTCGATGTGGTCTTTCCCTACCGCGCGCTGATGGCAGGCGACGAAGAGACCGGCCTTGAGCTGGTTGAAATGTGCAAAGCCGCCTGCGCTGGCCAAGCACTGCTCAAAGTGATCATTGAGTCCGGCGAACTCAAAGAGCCTGCGCTGATCAAACGCGCCAGCGAACTGGCTATTGAAGGCGGCGCGGATTTCATTAAAACATCGACAGGTAAAGTGGCGGTTAACGCTACGCTGGAAGCCGCTGAAATTATGCTCAAAGCCATCAAGGCCAGTGGCCAAGACGTTGGTTTTAAAGCAGCAGGTGGCGTTAAAACCGCCGAAGACGCAGCGGAATATTTGGCTCTTGCCAACGATATCATGGGCCCAGGCTGGGTAACCCCAGCTCACTTCCGCTTTGGTGCCTCTAGCCTGCTGGGTAATCTGCTGGCGACGCTGACCGGCAACACCAACGCTGCCACCACTGACGGAGGTTACTAATGTCTGCCAAACACACCCTACTCCCCCAGGAACTGATTCGCCTAAAGCGTGACAACCAGCCGCTGCCCGCGGAAGAGATTAAAGCCTTTGTGCAGGGCATTGCAGATGATCGCATCAGCGACGCTCAGATTGGCGCCTTCACCATGGCAGTATTTCTCAACGGCATGAGCCGTGAAGAAGTCGTTGCGCTGACCACCGCGACCCGCGACTCCGGCCACGTAATGCAGTGGAGCGACCTCAACCTGCCCGGCCCGATTGTCGATAAGCACTCCACCGGCGGCGTAGGCGATTTGGTCTCGCTGGTGCTGGGCCCCTGGGTGGCCGCCTGTGGTGCCTTTGTACCGATGATTTCCGGTCGCGGCTTAGGTCACACTGGCGGCACCCTGGATAAACTCGAATCAATCCCCGGCTACGACCCCTATCCTGCCCCGGAGCGTTTCCGCGACGTCGTGAAATCCACCGGTGTGGCGATTATTGGCCAAACGGGTGATCTCGCCCCCGCCGACAAGCGCATCTACGGCGTGCGTGATGTGACCGCCACTGTGGAATCGATTCCGCTGATTACCGCCTCTATTCTAGGCAAGAAACTGGCCTCCGGACTGGATGCGCTGGTAATGGACGTTAAAGTCGGCAGCGGCGCCTTTATGCCCACGCCGGAAAAATCCCGCGAGCTGGCTAAAAGTATCGCCAATGTGGCCACCCAAGCGGGTACGCCCACGACTGCTCTGCTTACCGACATGAGCCAGCCGCTTGCCCCCTGCGCCGGTAACGCCGTTGAAATCGTCGAGACCCTGGCGCTGCTGCGCGGCGACCGCCCCAACAGCCGCGTAATGCAAGTTACCCGAGAACTGGCAGTGGAAATGCTGATTGCGGGCAAACTCGCAGGCTCACGTGAAGAAGCGCTTACTCAGCTTGAGAAGGCGCTAACTTCTGGCGCGGCCGCTGAAGTATTCGCCCGCATGGTGCGCGAACTCGGCGGCCCCAGCGACTTTATTGAGCGCTCGGAGCACTACTTGGCCAAAGCCGAGGTGATTAAGCCCGTGTATGCCGAAAAACCAGGTGTCGTCCAGCGTATCGACACCCGCGCGGTGGGCATGAGCGTGGTGGAACTGGGCGGCGGCCGCCTGCGTAACGACGCCAGCGTCGATCACAGCGTCGGCTTTACGGCTATCGTCGAAATCGGCGAGAGCGTGGATAGCCAGCGCCCCATTGCCATGGTACACGCCCGCAGTGAAGCCGCCGCCGACCGTGCCGCCGAGCAGTTGCGCGCGGCGTTTACGATTGGCGAAGGTACCGCCAGCGCCGATACCCTGCTACAAGACACTTTCCGTGGAGAAGCCTTATGAGCCGCGCGATTGTCCTGGTACTTGACTCCTTTGGGATTGGCGCCGCCCCGGATGCCGCCACCTTTGGCGATGAAGGCTCCGACACCTTGGGTCATATCGCCGCCGCCTGCGCCCGTGGCGAAGCGGATAACGCCAACCGCTCAGGCCCGCTCAAGCTGCCCAACATGGCCAAGCTGGGGCTATTTCACGCCCACCGCGATGCCACGGGAAGCGTTGCCGAAGGCGTCACACTGCCGGAAAACCTGGAAGGCGCGTACGCCCATGCCAAAGAAATTTCCAGCGGCAAAGATACCCCCTCCGGCCACTGGGAAATTGCCGGCGTTCCGGTACGCTTCGAGTGGGGCTACTTTCTGGATAAAACCGATAGTTTCCCCCTTGAGCTGCTCGACGCCATCGTGCAAGAAGCCGACCTCACTGGGGTGATTGGCAACTGCCACGCGTCAGGCACCGAGATCATCGCCCGCCTGGGTGAAGAGCACATCGCTACTGGCAAACCCATCGTTTATACCTCGGCGGATTCGGTGTTCCAGATTGCTGCCCACGAAGAGCATTTCGGCCTGGAGCGGCTTTATAAGCTGTGCGAAACCGTCCGTGAGCTGCTGGAGCCTTATAACATTGGCCGCGTCATTGCGCGTCCGTTTATTGGCGACGACAGCAACACCTTCGCCCGCACCGGCAACCGTCGCGACTTCAGCGTTGAGCCGCCCTCTCCCACCGTGCTGCAAAAGCTTGATGATGCCGGCGGCGAAGTGGTCTCGATTGGTAAAATTGCCGATATCTACGCCCACTGCGGCATTACCCACAAGGTAAAAGCCAGCGGTCACGATGCATTGATGGACGCCACGCTCAAAGAGATCGAGCGCACCAACCAACGCGACGAAGGCGAGCGCGCCATGATCATGACCAACTTTGTCGATTTTGACTCGGTCTATGGCCATCGCCGCGACGTGGCGGGCTATGCCGCCGCACTGGAAGATTTCGACGCCAAGCTGCCTAAGCTGCTGGCTGCGCTAAGCGAAGATGACCTGCTGATTCTCACCGCCGATCACGGCTGCGACCCCAGCTGGCACGGCACCGAGCACACCCGCGAGTACATCCCCATTCTGGTACACGGCCCCGGCTTCTCCCCCGGCCCGCTGGGCGAGCGCGGCACTTTTGCCGACATTGGCCAAACCCTGGCCGACTTTTTCCTGCTCCCGGCCATGGCCGATGGCAAAAGCTTTCTTCCTGAAGCCGCTTAAAGGAGATATTTGATGGCTACCCCGCATATTAACGCTGCCCCCGGTGATTTTGCCGATACCGTACTGATGCCCGGCGACCCGCTGCGCGCCAAATATATCGCCGACACCTACCTGGAGAACGTTCGCCAGGTCAACGATGTACGCAATATGTTCGGTTATACCGGCACCTACAAAGGCCGCGAGATTTCCGTGATGGGCCACGGCATGGGCATTCCGTCGGTCTCCATCTACGCCAAAGAGCTGATCACCGACTACGGCGTTAAATCACTGATTCGCGTGGGCTCCTGCGGCGCGGTGCGCGACGATGTCAACGTGCGCGATGTGGTCATCGGCATGGGCGCCAGCACCGACTCCAAGGTCAATCGCATGCGCTTTAACGACCATGACTTCGCCGCGATTGCTGACTTTGAGCTCACCCAGCACGCTGTGGCCGCCGCCAAGGCTAAGAACGTGCCGGTCAAAGTGGGCAACATTTTCTCAGCGGACCTGTTTTACAATCCGCAAACCGAAATGGCGGAAATGCTCAAGCGTTACGGCATTGTCGGTGTTGAGATGGAAGCCGCTGGCCTTTATGGCGTCGCCGCTGAGTTTGGCGCCCGCGCCATGACCATCTGCACCGTGTCGGATCACATCCTGAAAGGCGACTCGCTCTCCAGCGCCGACCGTCAAACTACCTTTGACGACATGATGCTTATAGCACTGGACACCGTTCTACGCGACGACGCTGCCCGCGCTTGAAGCGCTGACATGGCCTAAAGCAAGGTTCTTCTTCGCTCAGTATGGAATTATCTCTACCAGCCTGATAGTTGCACCCGTGGGAGGTAGCTTTAGCTCGCGACCGCTTAGGCTGCCAGCCTGACAACACCGGGGTACCTTCGGCACCCTTCGCCCGCTGGAAGCGGCCTCCCACAATTAGCTTCCAGCCTGATAGTTGCACCGGTGGGAGATGACGAAGAACCAAAAGGAAAAATGATGGAACAGGTATCGGAAGAGATCGTTCAGAAGTTATTCAGCGCCCGGGCTAACGCCTATGTGCCCTACTCTAATCATCCGGTGGCATCGGTGATGGTGACCCCCGATGGTCAGCAGTTTGCCGGCACCAACGTGGAAGTGGCGCACTACAAAGGCCTGTGTGCTGAAGCCTCGGCCATTTCCGCCATGGTGACTGCAGGCCAACGCCAGTTGGAGACCGTCTACGTCATGGGCCCAGCTGATCACCTGTGCACGCCCTGCGGCGATTGCCGTCAGCGAATTCGTGAGTTCGCCACGCCAGACACGCAGATCAAGGTGCTTTCCGGCAGCGGCGAATTGATGAAAACCTACACCATGGAAACGCTGCTGCCCGACGCCTTCGGGCCTGAGCAATTGCCACCGCGTTAACTACCCAGTTTCGCGCACCACCAGCGTCACCGGCAGCGATACGTGCCGGGACGCTTCCCCCGCCCTCGCTTCTGCCAGTAGTGCCATGCTCGTCTCGGCTATCTCGGCAATATCCTGCCGTACGGTGGTGAGCCCAGTGGCGAGGGTGGGCAGGTCATCAAAGCCTGTTACCGCGACCTGAAAAGGCACTTCAATCCCGCGGTCTTCCAGCGCGGCCACACAGCCCAACGCTAGTTCGTCGGTGGCGCATACCAGCGCATCAAAAGGCAGTGGTTGGGCGCCCTCTTCGTCTAAATAGCGATTTAGATAGCGATAGCTGTTAAGGGAGTCTGACGCCAAGCGGTGCGGTAGGCTGATCAAGCGTTCGGCGAGCCCCGCCTCTGCCAATGCCCGCCGGTAGCCCTCCAAGCGGCTATGGGGACGCGGCACCTCTAGCTCGCCGCCCATAAAGGCCAGCCGTTGGCGCCCGTGAGTAATGAGGTGGTGGGTCATCTCATACAGACCCTGCCTATCATCCGGGGCGACAGAAAAGCCTTCCCCGGCGTCACCTATGCGTACAAAAGGAATCGCAGCGGCCTTAAGCAGCGCCGGGCGCTCATCGTCTGGGGCTTCACCAAGCAAAATAGCAGCCCCCGCGCGTTCGGGTAATTCGGCGGTTTGCTGGTGATTAAAGAACACCGGCACCATACCCTGCTGATGAAGGGCAACGGTAAGGTGCTGGTAGAGCAAGATATAGTAAGGACGCAGCTCGATATCCTGACGGCCGAGAGAGATGCCTACCACCGCCGTTTTACCGCTTATTAGCTGACGAGCCGCGGCGCTGGGCTGGTAGGCCACTTCTTGGCTAATCGCCAAAATTTTCTCACGCAGGGCGTCACTGAGCCCTGGTTTGCCGTTCAGGGCCCGGCTGACCGAGGCAATCGATACTTCGGCCCGCCGGGCAATTTCTCGGATGGTGGCCGTTTGGGCGCTTTGATTGCTCTTTATCACCGAATCTCTCACCGGCTATTTCCCGCCCTATTTTTCACCTGGAATGCCTCCAGTGTGCCGAAAAACGCCCGGCGTTGCGACGCTGATTACACTGCAATTTCCAGACTGCGGTCTTCCTGACTGGAGATAACGCAGGCATCAAGCACAGTTTGGATCGCTGCCCCTCGGGCAAAGTCCGGCTGGTCGTTTTCACCACTGCGGATGCTTTCCACAAACCGCTGATAGATACTGGGCGTTGGCGGTGCCTTCACTGTGCTCCAACGCGCTGGGTGAACGTCATCGTCCAAACACACCTGCACGTCGTCTTTTGAGGCGTCTAAATCGACGCGAATAGCACCTTTATCGCCGTGCACGCTCAGGGTTAGCGAGTTATGGTGTCCGGTCGCCCAACGGGTGGCTTGAATGGTGCCCTTGGCCCCATTGGCAAAAGTCACTCGCATTAGCGCGGTATCGTTGGCATCCAGTAGATAATCGCCGATGCGGTTATTCGGAGCTTTTTCAAAACAGGTCAGTTCGCAGTTTACGCGGCTAATATCGCCCACCGGAAAGCTGGCGAAATCGACAATATGCACGCCCACATCGCCCAACACGCCTTTGCTGCCATGGGATTCCGAAAGCCGCCATAGCCACTGACTCTCCTGATCCCAGCGTCCCCACTCATTGCTGACCAACCAACTTTGCCGATAGCTGGCATCTACATGGCGAACCTGACCAATCGCCCCAGCGGTAATCAGCGCACGAGCGTGCTGAATGGCCGGGGCATCGCGATAGCTAAAATTGACCATATTGATGACCTTGGCGGCCTGCGCCGCTTGGGCCATTTCATGAGCATCATCTGCATTCGTCGCCAGCGGCTTTTCGCACAGAATGTGCTTGCCTGCGGCGATCGCGGCCAGTGACGTTAGCTTATGAACGCCATCCGGCGTGACGTTGCTCACAGCTTGAATATCCGTCCGCGCTAGCATGACCCCCAGGTCGTCATACGCATCTGCAATACCGTGACGGCCAGCAAAGTCGCGGGCCTTGGCCAGCTCCATATCGCACACCGCCACCACTTCCACTCCCTCGATCCGGCTAAAGTGCTTGGCGTGCTCACCAGCCATACTGCCAGCGCCAATTATCGCTAAACGGATCATTTGAAGCCCTCCTCGCCGGGTTTATGCAGCCCTTCGCCTTTGATTTCCACCGGGTTGGGTGCCTGGTCAGCAGGAATATTAGGGCAACTGTCGATCCAGCGAGAGCCTTCCGGGCGCGCCCATTTCACAGCGTTCTTCAGTACCGTTTTCACCTGTGCGTCGTAGTAGATTGGGTAGGTTTCGTGACCAGGGCGGAAGTAAAAAATCTTGCCATTGCCGCGTTTGTAGGTCAGCCCTGAGCGGAATACCTCACCGCCCTCAAAGGCGCTGATAAAGATCACTTCATCGGGGTTGGGTACCGCAAACGGCTCGCCGTACATTTCGGTATGCGGCAATTCGATATAGTCGCCCAGGCCCTGAACGATAGGGTGACCAGGGTTAACGACCCATAGCCGCTCGCGCTCTCCCGCTTCCCGCCACTTGAGTGAGCAGGTCGTGCCCATCAGGCGTTTGAAGATCTTTGCGTAGTGCCCAGAGTGCAGCACTATTAGCCCCATCCCCTGTAACACACGCGCCTGAACTCGGTCGACGGTCTCTTCAAGCACATCGCCGTGGGCGGCGTGGCCCCACCACAGCAGCACATCGGTATTTTCGAGAGTATCTTCACTTAAACCCTGCTCGGGATCTTGCAAGGTAACCGCGTTGGCGTGGATACCCTTCGCTTCGTTTAAACCTTCTGCGATGCAGTGATGCATACCTTCTGGATAAATTCTGGCTACAACTTCATTGGTTTGCTCGTGAACGTTTTCACCCCACACGGTGACGTTAATAGTCATATTTTCTCCTTAGCCATGACGGCCTAACAGCGTAAAAGCGGCTTAAAAGTGACACCCAATACATAAAGTAAACGTTTACCTTAATGACGTAAACGTTTACTTACATGCAACTTTAGTCGCCGCCCTCGCCTCTACTGTGGAGGCCATCACTATTGGCATCGCGCCGAGGTTATCCGTATTCTGAAACGCTACCTCACGCTTTAGCGTGGCTAACGATGCGTGTTTAATTATTTGCTTCTAACAACAGGCTGTTCCTAACGACAGGCTGTTTCTAAAAACAGGAGAACGCCATGGCTGGTTTACTGCCAAACGTCGACCCCGAGGGTCTGCTTGAATACTCGGTGGTCTACACAGACCGCTCACTGAATCACATGTCGCAGCAGTTTCAAGGTGTAATGCGGGATATTTCCGCCACGCTGAAAGAGGTGTACAACGCCCATGCAGCGGTGATTGTGCCCGGCAGCGGCACCTTTGGCATGGAAGCGGTGGCGCGCCAGTTTGCCGTTGACCAGAAAACCATGGTTATTCGCAACGGCTGGTTCAGCTACCGCTGGACGCAAATTATTGAGATGGGTCGCTTAACCGACCAGCACTCAGTGCTGAAAGCAAGGCGTCTGAAGGCCAATGACCCGCGTTCGCCTTTTCAGCCGGTGCCCATTGATGAGGCCGTGGCGCAAATTCGTAGCGAGAAACCTGCCGTAGTGTTTGCCCCGCAAGTGGAGACCTCCGCTGGCTTGCTGCTCCCGGACGACTATATTCAGGCGCTTGCCGAAGCAACTCATGAGGTAGGTGGTCTGTTCGTGCTGGACGCTATTGCGGCGGGCACCCTGTGGGTGGATATGCAGGCGCTAGGCATTGATGTGGTGGTCAGCGCACCGCAGAAAGGCTGGAGCGGCTCGCCCTGCTGCGCCATGGTGATGCTCTCAGAGCGTGCCACCCAGCGTTTGAGCGAGACCCAGAGCAACAGTTTTGCCTGCGATTTGGGCAAGTGGCACAGCATTATGCAGGCCTATGAAAATGGCGGGCACGCCTACCACGCCACCATGCCTACCGATGCACTGCGGCAGTTACGGGATATCATGCAGGAGACCCGCGCTTATGGCTTTGCCAAGGTAAAAGAGGAGCAGCAAGCGATTGGCCGGGAAGTCCGCGCCATGCTTAATCGCCACGGTTTTGTGAGCGTTGCTGCGGAAGGCTTTGAAGCCCCGGGTGTGGTGGTATGTTATAGCGACGATAGCAGCTTGGTGGGCAAACTTGCCCAAGCGGGCGTACAAGTGGCGGGCGGCGTACCGCTAATGTGCGATGAAGGCGATAACTTCCAAACCTTCCGCATAGGTCTATTTGGCCTCGATAAACTGCATCACACAGAGCGCAGCGTAAACAGCTTGGAGCAGGCGATTAAAGCAGTGGTTTAAGACAGAGCTTAAGAGAGTAAGGAAGGAAAAGCCCGCTATTTTAGTAGCGGGCCAGATTAATGCCAAACCCATCAACACCTATTTGCTAAGGTCTGCATCAACCCGTAGCGGGGGTTATTCGGCCAGGGATGGCGAATTTAGCGCCCATGGATGGGTCTACAGCGCCCCCGCATAGGGTTGATCAGACCGTTGGGGATGCGCTGTAAAAGGCTACATATAGCCTACGCCTCGCGGCATCATGCCCAGGTGGTTTTCGACTTGGGTGACCCCAGGCACGTTTTCCGCAGCAACGGTTACCGCCTGCTTCTGTTCAAGGGATTCGACCAGCCCCCAGACCTCCACAGTACCGCCATCCACAATCACGCTAATACCTTCAACCTGTACGCCGGTATTATGCTCAACCTCGTTGAGAATAGCCTCGCGAATTTGCCGATCATCCGTGGGTGACTGGGTCGGCGCCACCGCCGCATTGGCAATACCTTGTAGCAGGTTTGCACGGCTCACGATGCCCACCAGTTTACCTTCACGCAACACAGGCACCCGCTTGATATGGTGTTTTTCCAACATGCGCGCAATGGTATGCAGCGGCGTGTTCTCTTCGACGGTCATTGGATTCGGGGTCATGACCTCGTGGGCTTTACGGCCATGGGACTTAACATAGTCCCCAGCATCCTTGCCGCCGGTAAACAGCGATAACCACCAGGAGTCGCGATGGTCACCGTCGCCTTTTACCCGGCGCATTAAATCGCCTTCACTGACAATGCCAATCACCTGGTGAGCCTCATCCACTACGGGAACCGCACTGATACGGTGACTGAGCAACAGCTGGGCAATTTCTCGCACTTCAGTGTCAGGCCCCACACTCACCACTTTGGGCGTCATAATATCGATAGCTTGCATGGTTCTCCTCCTTACGCTCAACCTTTAAAGACTGAGCCGCAGATGCAGGTTAGTCTGCCTGTACTTTGAGACTAGTTCGCTGCTGGAAATTTGCCCATGCCGAGAGGCGATATCAAAGAACGCATTGAGGCTGCGTTGATCTGGCGCAGTTTATTTGCCCCTTTCTTATTTTTGCTCCTTCACCACACTACTCTCTTCGACTTTCTCAACATCGACAATACCCGAGCGGCTAACGACCACCTTCCAACGGGCGAGGTAGGGCGTATCCTCACTCCCTGTCTCCCTAATCACCAAGTTGAACAGATGGCGGCGCTCGACGCCCTCACGCACCGCTTGGCCATCTTTTAAACGGTAGATATGATGCTTGCCCTTACTCATTAACCGCGTCAGCATGGAGATATCCAGATTGAGTGTTTCGCGGGTATGCTCGTAGCCGCTTAAAAAACGCGTGGGCGACATACGTGAGCTTGAACGGTAGTGCAGCACCACTTCTTCTCGCTGAGCTACCGTTCGGCGGCGCATCTTTTGAATATCTTCGCCCAGCGATGCAAAGCGCTTGTAGTCAAACCACTCCAATTGGCGTCCCACAACGGCATTGCGAGTGGGGTCTAAATACTGGCGGCGCCACTTGGGGCGGCCTTTACGCAACCAGCGCCAAAGGGTATTGCGTAAATCATCCTTAAACACCTCACGCATGGCGTAGAGCAGCGCCATGGCTAATACGAACAGTGCGGTGATATCTCCCAACGCATTACGCAACTGCAGCACACCTAACGACACAAAAGCCATTACCACTGCCGTGGCTAGCGCTTTAACCGCTTTCTGCTCGCCGCCCCCCAGCTCCAACGCCTCCTGTTTCAGGGTAATCGGGTGCTCAATCAGGCGCCGAAGTAAACGCATTTTATTCGACATTCGCGTCGGGTCGGCCATGACCCGTTCGGCGTTGTACTGCTGTTCCCGTCGATACTCCCCCTCACGGTGACATACGCTAATAAAGCGTCGACGAATATCGGTAAACTCACCGCCACGGGGCATGTGTGCCACCAGCGCCAGCAACTGCTGTTCGGTAAACCAGGAGAGGTAGTTATCAATATTGGCAAAATACTTATTAAAGCTTTCATCATCGGGCTGGTGCCGTCTCAACCGCTTAAGAATACCGTCGCTTAGGTCGATCATTTCATGCAGTTGATCGCGCAGGCCGGCGGCACTCTCCTGTACCTCACTGTTCTCTTCCCGCTCCTCTTGGCGAGCATGGCGCAGTTTATTGGCACTCACTAGCATTGACCGGGTAGTGCGCTCCATCGCTTCCACGTATTGGTAGGCATAGAGGCTCAGACTCAATCGATACGAGTCGCTGCCGAGCCGATTACGACTGGCCAGTCGACTATGCACCAGCGGCAGGAGGTACTCGTCACTGTAGTAGGTGCGCGAGACATTAATAGCAGCATGATAAAAGGCTTCTTCTGAGATAAGCTGGGTGCTTAAACCCAAATCGCCAGGCACAAAAAGATAGACGTCAAGGTTATGCGATGTCTCTTCCTTGAGTCGCCGGGTAAGACGCAGCTGAAAGCTGTTTTTACGCTCAACGTTGATCAACTCATCAATCTCCTACTCCTTTGCCTAACGTGATGATATACCATGGCTAAAATGATCATGGTGCCGCATAAAGCCACCGCCCTGTGTTCACCTCTTCATCTGTGGAGCTAGGAAATGTCCATTGCCCGTTTTTCACCCTTTGAGCTGCTGCTGTTAAAGAGCCGCAGCCAAGTGGATACGGCAACCCTGCTGCTGTTGGCCTGGGTGCTGGTGCACCGCCAACACGTCTCGGAAGGTCAGCGGCGGCGCCGTTTGGCCCAGGTGACCGCGCAGTTTCGCCACGGGCATGAGCTTGGCCCGGTGATGAGCATTGCCCATAGCCAAGACCTGCAGGCGATCCAACTAGCCGCAGAGGTCGTTCGCAAAGAGTGCGGCACAGAACGTAGCCTGAGCGTTATTCATCAAGCCATTACCGTCGCCACCGATGACGGCGAGCTGTCGCTGGCCAACCACTATATTTTGCGCTTTTTGGCTGATTTGCTCGGCGTTACACCGATGACCTTAAACACCCTGTTTAAGGAACTCACCGGCACCCCGCTTGGCAACCCCGAAGACCCTAGCCGCGATGTCTACTGGCAAACTCACGATCCAGATTACCATGCTCGCAAAGCACGCGAGGCTGAAGCCGCTGAGCAGCAGCACCAACAGGCCAACGCACGGGCCGAACAACAGCAGCGAAAGAAAGAGCAGCGCCACAAACAGAAGCAGCAAAAACAGCAGGAGAAGCAGCAGCGCCAGGAGCAGGCTCGCCAGGCGCGAGAACAGGAACAGCAGCGCCAGCGGGAACAGACACGCCAACAGGAGCAGGAACGGCAAAGGCAGCAACAGCAGCGCGAACAGGCCGAACGCGAACAACGCCGCTCTCGCGATCACTCTTCTCAGCAACGTTCTCGCCAGCAAGACTCTCGTCAACAGCATCGCCAACAGCGCGCTTCACCGCCACCACCCGACCGCACCACGCGTGCGCTTTCGGTGCTGGGTCTCACCCCAGGAGCTACCCGGATAGAGGTTCGCCACGCTTATCGGCGGATGGCGCAGCTCCACCATCCGGATCGCTTCTATTCGGAAAGCGAACAACAGGTCGCCTTGGCTTCAGCGCGATTTCAGCGTATTAAAAACGCCTATGATTATTTGATGCAAACTTACTAAGAGCATGTAAAGCTAGAGGTTTCGCGCTATGCGCTGGGCCACGAGAATCAAGCCCTATGAGAATCAAGTCCTATGAGCAACAAGTCCCAAGAGAAACAATAGCCCCCTATGCGCGATTTGTACCAGCGCCTCGCGGTTTCCCCCGAGGCCAACGAACAAGAAATAAGCCAAGCCGTTGCTAGCTGCCAGCATAGCGCGCTACGTCAGGATGCCGAGGCGGTTTTCACGGTTGCCGAACGCCGCGAAACCTACGACACGCTGCATGACACCGTCAGCGATATCGGCAAGCTACGAGCGCGCCTGGGACTCAGCCACGGTGCCCACTGGCAGGGCGATGTCGCCAACGACTTTTCGCTGCCTCCGGATCACGCCATTTCCCGTCACGACGAACTGGTCGACCGCGTTAGCCACGCGGTCTCACTGTATAACCGCTGGCGTCGTTTACGCGGGCCATGGCTACTCATCGCCGTATTCGCCGCCGGTGCTGGCATAGGAATCGCTCTGGGGCTTGCCCTGTGCCTGGGGCTTTTGCCGATGTGACGCAGCACGATTAGCCGTCTCATCATGCTTACGCGTCTGCTCATCCTGGCGAATCTCGGCTTTTGTCGGGCGCGGTGCGGGCTTCGGCGGTGCAGGTTTCTTATGATCTTCGGGGTTTGCATCACCTGTTTGCGTCACCTCCCCCTTGCCCTGCTCATTCTCAGACGAGCCATTTTCTTGCCCGGCTTGCTCTTGCGAGCCCTCTTCTAAAGAGAACGAAGTACCCGCGGTGGCCTCCATGCGGTCTTCGGCACGCGCTTCCATACTGACACTCAGACGCGGCACGCCCAGGTCAATCTCTTGTGCTTCCATACGCTGCTTCAGCAATAGGTTAAACGCCCGCGAGACATCCCACTGCATCTCCGGCGCGGTGCGAAAGCGCATGCGTAAAATGGGGCAGCCATCTTCAAAGCCCTGAACGCCCTGCATTTCCAGCGGCGACCAGATGTAGTGGCGCATCATCGGGTCGCGGCGCAGTTCCTGGGCGGTCTCCTGCATCAGCGTAATCGCATCGTCGATTTTCATATCAAACGGAATGCGGATACGCATCAGCGCAATGCCGAACTGGCGGGACATGTTATGAATCGACTGAATACGACTGAAGGTGATGATATGCACAATCCCATCCAAATCGCGCAGCCGCACGGTGCGCAACGTCAGCCCCTCGACCGTGCCCATATGGTTATTGATCTGTACAAAGTCATCTACCGCTAGCGAATCTTCGATCAAAATAAAAATACCGGTAATCAAATCCTGCACTAACGTTTGCGCACCAAAGCCAATCGCCAAACCGATCACACCGGCACCGGCCAGCAATGGTGTAACGTTGACGCCCAAATTGGCCAACCCGGCGATAACGGCAATAATCAGGATTGTGACGAAAATCACGTTACGAATCATCGGCGTAATAGTTTGCGCTCGAGCCTGATTGACCCGTCGCCCGCGTGAGCGTGCCGACGATGTAAGCGCCCGCTGAATAGCAGTGTCCGCAAAAATCCACACCAGCCACGCCAACAACACTGTGGCGCCAAGACTGACTAGCGCTTGCCCAATACGGGCACTAGCGACTGCTTGCTGACCCAGGCCAAAGAACGAACTGCCCCACACTTGCATCGAGAGCTCGGCAAACACCATCCATGCGAAAATATGCGCGAGAACAAAGCCGAAACGCTCCAAACGTTTACGGTACTGGCTCTGGCGGTGTCGGTGGCGACGCTTGCCCATCCGTTCCGCTTGGCGGCGCAACAATCCAGTGACCACCAGCGTTAGCACCAGCAGGCTGGCGGAAATAATCGAGCGCGCCAGCGCGGTGCCCACATCACCGACAGTAATAAAAATCGCCAGCAGCGAACCACTCACCAGTAGCAGCGCGGGTATGTGCCATAGCCCCCCCAGCGAGCGAATCATCTCGACGGCAGTACTGGCATCACGGCGCTGCTTAAACGGCCGGTTGCAAATCAAATGACGTACGGGCCGTTTGAATTTGATAATAAACCGCGCCGCGAGCAGCGCCGCGAGCATATTGGAAAGCACCGACACTAGGCTCGATAGCTCGCTGCCGAGCATTTCGACCAAGCGTGAGGAGTTGACCGCATCGCCAAGTGCAATCAAGGCACCAATCACAAACAGCCCGCGCAGCGCGCGCTGTTGAAGCAGTTGAACCGCGGTAAAACGGTGGCCACGGCTAAAGAACGCGATGACCGTTTCAAACACCACCGAGAGCGCACGACCACACACGCAAATGTAGGCCACCACCAGTACCAGCGTTCGCCCAGGGCTATCGGGCAGCACTTGTCCGATACCCAACGTAATGGCAAACGACAATGCCCAGGGCAACATACGGCGCAAGAAGTGCACCGCCATCAACCAGCCCTTTGGATCCCTGGGTAGATCCAGCGGCCACTCCCGTCGAGTGGCCACCATACGTCCAAAGGCAATCATTACTACCAGCAGCACGCCCCAAATAAAGGCCAGCACGGCGCCCTCGGCAACTGCCCGCACCGCCTCGCCCTGGTCGGCATCATCGTTAAGCGCGCGCATATCCTCTACGCCCTGAACCAATTGACGTGACCACTGATCAACTGGCGAGTCGCCGGATTGGGCCTGATCCCCCAAGTCACTTAACGTATCGGCGAGTGCGCCCAGCAGCCCTTGATGCACGACCCCTTCATCTTCGCTGGCAGCGCCGGCAGTGACCTGCAACTCACGTAGCGATTTAAGCAACTCGGTGCGCTGCTGCTCATTTTCGAGCATGGTGATGACGTCATTTAGCGACTGCTGAAACTCTTCGCCACTGACCTCGGCCGTTTGCTCTTCGGAACTGCTGCTCAGCCCGGGTAGCGACACCGTTTGCGCCTGAGCCTGGGTTATTGCCATGCTCGTCACTGCTAGGCTTGCCAAGACAAGCAAGACAAAACCTATGAACGATTTAATTAACCAGTGCTGTCGCACGCCTCACTCCTGAAAATTAGCTTTGATGGCGTCCTGCATATCGTTTGCCGCCGCTACGGTTTACTGAAACCACTGATACGCTCAGTCTCAACGCGTGACTATGATAGGCTGGTGGCTTAAACGTTCACCTCAAGGATGCCGAGATGACGCTTCAAGCTCCACCTAATCGCTTAAATAGCCACGGGAAAATCCGGCAAGTTGGCGTCGAAATTGAATTCGCTGGCCTGCCGCCCCGAGACACGGCGATGATCGTACGTGAGCTGTTTGGCGGGGAGCTTAACGTGGTAAGCCCCCATCGGCTACTAGTTGAAGATACCCGTTGGGGTGAATTTGGGATTGAGCTGGACACCCAGTACGCGCACCCCGACAAGTCGCTGGTCGATGACCTTCACGCAGAAGATAGCGAGTGGGCCCGACATCAGCATCAACGGCGAATCGAGTTTCACCAAAAAACCCGCGAACTGATTGGTGATATGGTCACCGGCCTGGTACCTACCGAAATTGTTTGCCCACCGATACCTTGGAATGAGCTGGAAGATTTAGACGCGCTATTTGAAGCACTGCGTAAGCATGGCGCTAAGGGCACCGATGCCAGCCTGTTGTATGGGTTTGGGTTGCACCTAAACCCTGAAGCGGAGCGCTTTGACGTTGACTACTTACTCGCCATGCTGCGCGCTTACCTGCTACTGGCTGGCTGGCTGCGCGACGAAATCAAAGTCGATATTACCCGTGAGATGCTGCCCCATGCCAATCCATTCCATAAAGCTTATGCGCTAAAAGTACTGGATAGCCGCTATTCGCCTGATCTGGATACACTGATTGACGACTACTTGCACCACAATCCGACGCGCAATCGCGAGCTGGATATGCTGCCGCTATTTGCCTATCTACGCCCCGACCACTCTCATGAATTGCTGCATACGCAGCTTACCAAGCCGCGCCCCACCTTTCACTACCGCTTACCCAATGCTCAGCTTTCCCAGCCGGGGTGGGGCTCAGTGACCGAGTGGAATCGCTGGGTGGAAGTTGAGAAACTTGCCGCTAATTCTGAGGTGTTGCTTGCTCGCTGCGGTAAGTATATCGCCGACCATAACCGACCGATGCTGACCCGTGTAAAAGAGAAGCTGGTTCGTTGGCTTCGTCGTAAGCGCTAATTTTTTAAAGCGCCCAATGTTGCATCTTTCATTTTCTGTCACAGTGAGTAACTACCCGCATGACTCGGCCGCTTATCGGAATTACTACCTCTGACAAAAAAAGCCACTTAGCGTGGTGGTTTGATTGGTTCGCCGTCTGGCGGCATGGCGGCAAACCGTTGCGTTTATCACCTTCGCGCCCGCAGCCGGAAAGTCTGGACGGCTTGATCATTGGCGGCGGCGACGATATCCAGGCCCACCTATACGGGGGCGAAGTGCAGTTGGATGTTCGTTTAGACCCCGCACGGGATGAGCTAGAGCTAGCCCTACTTGAACGCTTTATTCCTCTACATACACCGGTGCTGGGTATTTGCCGGGGGGCGCAATTAATCAATGTGCATCTTGGTGGCACTCTGGATCCGGATATCTACACCACCCATGAAGGGCTAAAACGGCGACGCACCGTTCTGCCGCGCAAAACCGTTGATATCGTGGGAGCGAGTAAGCTGCACCGCCTGCTAGGGGTTACCTGGTGCCGAGTTAACAGCCTGCATCATCAAGCCGTTTATCAGGCGGGCAGAGGGATTGAAATCGTTGCACGCGACAGAGATGGATTAGTGCAGGGCATTGAGTCACGGGAGCACGACTTCTTGATTGGCGTGCAGTGGCATCCGGAGTGGCTGATTTTCAATCGCCCCCAGCAGCGCTTGATTCGCGCGCTGGTGAGGGCGTCAAAACGACATGCTAAACGGCGAGGCTAGCAGTACGAATTAGCCCAACACCGCTAAGGCAGCTTCGTAATCAGGCTCGTTCTTCAACTCGCTCACCAGCTCGCTGTGCAGCACCCGGTTGTCGGCATCCAGCACGACGACTGCACGGGCGCAAAGGCCTTCCATAGGGTTGTTGCACAATGCCACGCCCCAGGCTTCACGAAACTCGGGGTGGCGGAAAGTAGACAGTGTTTCGACGTTATCCAACCCTTCGGCGCCACAAAAGCGTTTGGCCGCAAAGGGTAAGTCCGCTGAGACAACCAATACCACGGTATCAGCAAGGTTAGACGCCAGCTCGTTGAAGTGGCGCGTGGACATGGCACAGGTGGGCGTATCCACACTGGGGATGATATTGAGCACCTTACGCTTGCCTGCGTACGTGTCGAGGGTAACGTCTTGCAAATCGGTGTTGGTCAGCGTCATTTCAGGTGCCGCCTGCCCTTTTGCGGGCAAAGTGCCAGCCACATCCAGCGGTTCGCCTGCGCGGGTAATCTGTTGCATTATTGTCTCCTTATGACGTTAATAATTGATGCGTTCTTACCAGCTCGTTCTTACCAACTCGTTCTTACCAACTGAGAAGCCATGGTAGGCTATCTTCACGCCTTTGCGCTCTTCCTGAAAGGCCTTTGTTCAATGTTTGCGTTTCATCCTACCGAGGGAGTGATATGGCCTGCGTATTAATCGTTAAAACCGGCGACGCTTTTCCGGAAGTTGCCGACCAGCATGGTGATTTTGAAACGCTATTTATAAAGCAGCTTAGCACTGCGCTACCTGCGCATTTAGAATTACAGGTGTGGGATGCAACCCGGCAACCCAGCGCTCCTGAGCTTAATACACTCGCGGGTATTGTGATTACGGGCTCGCACAGCATGGTCAGCGAGGCCGAACCCTGGAGCGAAGCGCTTAAGCCGTGGCTGCAAGAGGCATTGGCAAGCGACACGCCGATGCTAGGCGTTTGCTATGGTCACCAGTTAATGGCCGCCGCTTTTGGTGGCGTGAGCGACTACCATCCGGCGGGCCGTGAATCCGGCACGCGCACCGTGCGGCTAACTCAAGCAGGCCAACAAGACCCGCTGTTTAGCCAACTACCGGAAAGCTTTGCCGCCCACCTGACCCACGCCCAGTCGGTGATGCAGGCGCCTCAAGGTTGCACGGTGCTGGCCCATAACAGCCACGACGCCCATCAGGCGCTGCGCTACGGCCCGCGTCAGTGGAGCGTGCAGTTTCACCCCGAGTTTACTGCGCCGGTGATGCGTGCCTACCTTGAACGCCAACGCGTCGCCCTACGCGACCAAGGCGAAGAGCCGGACACCCTACTGGCAAACATTGCCGACTGCCACGATGCTTCGAGCCTACTGCGGCGCTTTTTGGCGTTTTTATAGCCGACTACCTCCGCTGATCGCGCCGCGAGGCTAAGCGATCCGCCAGGCGCGTTGGCTCAGGTAGCTTGGTACGCCCTAAGCAGCGCAGCACCCAGGTCAGCGAGGTTTCTAAAGTGATTCGGTGACCAGGCGATACGTACACGGGTTTGACCTTGGTGCGGGAGCGCAAAACGGCACCAATGGTTTCCTGTCCCGCGTAGAGCGGCTCCCAGTCGCCACGCTGCTCGCCCACCTCAGCGTGTTGGCCATATAGGCGTGACTTGGCAATGCCGATGGTGGGCAAATCCAGCCATAGCCCCAAGTGGGCCGCCACGCCTAACCGGCGTGGGTGGGCAATCCCTTGGCCATCGACCATCACCAGTTCCGGCATCACGCTGAGTTTTTCAAACGCCCCTAGCGCGGCGGGGATTTCGCGAAACGAAAGCAAACCGGGGATGTACGGCATTCGGGTGGGCTCGCGGTGCACCACCTGCTCTACCACGCTTAAATCGGGTGCAGTGGCAGGATCCCACTTCAATACCACCACCGCTGCCCGGGTGATTTCACCGCCCTCTTCAAACCCAATATCCACCCCGGCGATATGCGTTATCGGCGCCAGGCGATCAGTTAGCTCCAAGCGCTTTGCCAGTTGCGACTGCAGCATCCTCGCCTCTCGCGGAGCCAAACTCCATTCGTGTAGTGGTGAGGACATGGTTTCCTCCTTGAAACGGTTAATGATGAATAAGGTAGCAAAAAAACGCCCCCGCACCAGTAAAGGTGCGGGGGCGTTGAGATGTCCTCAGTTGCCGCTTGGCGGCAGCTGATTAATCCTTATGCGCGTTCGCGACGACGAACCGGCGCATCGCCTTCGTCACGACGACGGCGCGGGGCGCGCTCAGCCGGTGCGCTGTCTTCGCTGATTTCCAGCGGACGGCCAGCCACACGGGCACGGGCCATCTTGGTCAGAATCGTCGAGGGCAAGCCGCTCGGCAGTTCGACCACAGAGAAAGCGTTGCGAATATCGATACGACCGATACGCGCGCCTTCAATGCCACCTTCGTTGGCGAGGGCACCAACTAGTTGACCAGGCTTGACGCCATCTTTATGGCCAACCGATACGCGGTAGCGTGTCATGCCTTCAGTCGGCGCGCCAGTGCGTTCGCGGCGTGCACCCGGTTTACCACCAGACGCACCTTCACGCATGGGCTTCTCTTTGCGCGGCGCCTGTAGGCGACCGATAGGCGCTTCGTCAGCGCGAGCCATCGCGGCAAACGCACAGGTCAGCTCGATCGGGTCATGGCCCTCTTCGATCAGACGCTCAATCAGCGCACGCTGCTCTTCTGCACCCTTGGTCAGGGAGGCAGTGACACGCTGATAGAAGACGTCATCGCGGTGGGCACGAATAGCGGCTTCGTCAGGCAGCGGCATTTCGGTCATTTTCTGACCAGTCGCCTGCTCCATCCAGCCGACTTTGCGGCCTTCACGGAAGCCAGCAAAGGTAATCGCGATACCGCTACGACCCGCACGACCGGTACGACCGATACGGTGCGTGTAAGCTTCTGCATCCTGAGGCAGATCGTAGTTGATAACGTGAGTGATGCGCGACACGTCAAGACCACGGGCAGCTACATCGGTAGCGATCAGCACGTCGACTTTGCCGCGCTTCAAGCGTGTAATAGTGCGCTCACGCAGGCTCTGATCAAGATCACCCGATAGGCCAGCGGCGTTAACGCCACGAGCAGTCAACTGCTCAACGAGCGTGGTACAAGCTGCACGGGTACGCACAAAGACGATGGCCCCATCAACCGGCTCGACTTCAAGAATGCGCGAAAGCGCTTCAAGCTTAGCGCCACCGTCAACGCGGACAATGCGCTGTTCGATGTTTTCGCCGGTCGTGGTGCCCGACTCAATCGCAACTTTCACAGGGTTAACCAAGTAACGGTTAACGATGCGCTCAATCTCAGTCGGCAGTGTCGCCGAGAAGAACACGCGCTGAGCATCTTTCGGGGTATCGGCGACCACGCGTTTTACGTCGTCGATAAAGCCCATGCGCAACATTTCATCAGCTTCATCCAGCACCAGGGCGGAGAGGCCATCAAGCTTCAGGCTACCGCGATCCAGGTGATCAATAATACGGCCTGGGGTGCCTACTACTACTTGCGCACCACGCTTAAGGGCGCCCAACTGCTCACGGTACTCTTGACCACCGCATAGGGTCGCCACTTCGAGACCTTTCAGGTTTTGGCCATACTTACTAAACGAGGCAGCTACTTGCTGAGCAAGCTCGCGGGTTGGTGCCATTACCAACACCTGCGGCTCGCGGCGAGTTAGTTCTAAACGTGACAGTAACGGTAATGCAAACGCTGCGGTTTTGCCGGTACCCGTCTGGGCCTGGCCCAGCATATCGCGGCCTTCAAGCAGCGCAGGAATGGTTTGCGCCTGAATCGGCGAGGGAACTAGGTAGCCCTGTGATTCAACAGCAGACAGAACGGCAGGCAAAAGAGCCAGATCGCCGAAGCTCGGCGAGGCGACAGAAGTCGAGGTCATTAATCACACCTTGGTAGGCCGGCAAGTACCGGCAAAAAACATCATAAGCGTCTCTGACTCAGTCATCGTACAACGACATAACGTGTGGTCATCGTCGATAACAGGCACCGCCATAGCGGTCAAAGCCATCAGTGGAGTCGGAGACGCCGGTCGCACCTAGCATCCGGTTGGCAAACAACGCATTAGCGGGCCAACCGTTGTGGCGACCTTCTGCGCCGATTTCACCCGTGTGGTGAAATACTGGAGGCGCGCCATCTACACAGCAATGAACATCTAGCAATTGGCGAGATGTTCCCGCAAGCGACACTACATATAACTATCAACATCTACTCATTAATAACTATGCAGTTAAACGCTTACCGTCGTGATGGAGGGGTCAACACATGCGAGGAGGGCGCATCCTACCATTGCATTTGGCGTCTGACCAGTACTTTTAACTTACACCACATTGGAACAAGGACTTGCACTCATGCACATATGGTCTAACCTGGAAAGTGCCTAATCAAGTTCACTATTCTCAAGGAGCGACGCAATGAACTGGGATCAAATCGAAGGCAAATGGAAAGAGATGAAGGGCAAAGCACGTTCTAGCTGGGGCGAGCTTACCGACGATGAATTGGATCAGATCGGTGGTAAGAAAGATCAGCTGGTGGGCAAGCTTCAGCAAAAGTATGGCCTTGAGCGCGAAGAAGCAGAGCGCCAAGCCGATGACTGGGCTGACAAGCAGTAGCATTTTTACTGCACCTTCAATGCTCTGTTTCCGTTTTAAGTAGGTCGGCGATTTTATCCGCACTCAATAGGCGGCCTACCATCTATCGTAGCCACATGGAGAGATGCTATGCGTAAGACGACTTTAACAAAGACGATTTTGACAACCGCTATCGGCACGGCCTTAATGGGCAGCGTCGCCATGAGTGCCAATGCATCCAACGAACCCCAAGGCATGTATTCTGCCGATGATATTCTCGATGCAGAAGTCTATTTTGCTGGCGGTTCCGGTGAAGAGATTGGCGACGTCGATGACATCCTGTTTGATGAAGAGATGCGCATTACCGCGATTGTGATCGAAAGCGGTTCAGTATTGGGCCTCGGTGGTCGCGAGATCGTTGTAGATACCGATTACTTCACCCTCGAAACCGAAACGGAAGCCGACGGTGATACAGAACATCGCATCATGGTCGAAGCCAGCCAGGAAGAGGTAGAAGGTTTCCCCGCTTATAACAACGAGTGGTGGGAACAGACCAAAGCGAACGCTCGCGACGCTTGGCAAACCACACAAGAAGGTGCTGAAAGCGCTTGGCAGCGTACCCGTGAAGCATTAGATATCGATGATAATGGTTAACGATAATTTGCAGCGTTTAGGAATATCCTAGCGCTAGCCAAAAATCGTAACGCTATTAAAAAGGGCCACCCAATTGGGCGGCCCTTTTTTGATGGGCTTATTTGATGGGCATCGCTTGGCGATACCCGACCTATTTATACCTCTCTACTAGCCTGTTTACGCCGTACACCCTTGCCCGGCAAACGCTCGCGGTCATGGGGCCGCTGAAAATCGAGCAGTGGACCTGCTGGCACAATCCGCGTCGGGTTAATTGTGTCGTGGCTATAATAGTAGTGGCGTTTGATGTGATCCATATTGACGGTCTCAGCCACCCCGGGCCACTGATAGATTTCCCTCACGTAATTGGCAAGGTTGGGATAATCCTCAATGCGCTTAAAGTTGCATTTGAAATGACCATAGTAAACCGCATCAAAACGGATCAGCGTCGTAAACAGACGGATATCTGCTTCGGTTAACCACTCTCCTGCTAGGTAACGATGTTCGGCCAAACGCGCTTCCATACGCTCTAGCGCGTCAAACAGTGCCTTCACATGCTTCTCATAAACCGCCTGCTCAGTGGCAAAGCCTGATTTATAGACACCGTTATTAATATGGTCGTAGACATCGGCGTTTACATCATCAATGACGCCACGCAGGTCTTCTGGGTAAAAATCCAAATCATTGCCGGTCAACTCATCAAACGCATGGTTAAACATACGCAATAGATCCGCAGACTCATTATTTACGATGGCGCTGCGCTGCTTGTCCCATAGCACGGGCACGGTGACACGACCGGTATAGTGTGGGTCGGTCATGGTATACAGCTGGTGGTGAAAGTCGACGCCGTTAATGGGGTCGCCGCTGGCACCTTCGTCCTGGTTGTACGTCCAGCCTTGGTCGAGCATTAAGGGGCTAACATGGGAAGTGCCGATCATTGGCTCCAGCCCTTTCAGCTTACGCATAATCAGCGCTCGATGCGCCCAGGGGCAGGCGAGCGAGACATATAAATGGTAACGCTCTTTTTCCGCTGGGTAGCAGTCACCCTCTGTTTCGGGCTGGTCACCCACCCAATCGCGTAACTGAGCGGATTCGCGTACAAACTCGCCGCCGTGTTTTTTGGTGTCATACCACTGATCTTGCCATTTGCCGTTTACAAGCAATCCCATGAGGCGTCTCCTGAAAAGTCTTTTGGGGTCTTATATCGCGTTACTTTTTTCAGCATACGCCCGCTTCAGGGAGGCTCAAGCGGATGTTTTACGGCCTTTCATTCGAGTCAGTCGAATCATGCAGCGCGCACTCGCTTACCACAGCTTGTTTCAGAGCGGCGGCCATCGCATGGGCCGCAGGCCCTGCCCGATCACGGTCGCGAAATATCATCTGAATCGGCACTTCACGAATACCGCCCGCTGGCAGGGGCAGCGGCTTTAATTGACCGCTTTTTAACTCATCAGCAATGCGGGTTTCCGGCATCCAGGCAAAGCCTAGACCACGCCTTAGCATATCCAGCGAGGTGTTTAGGTGACTGACGGTCCAGCGCTGTTCAGCTTTTAACCAGCCAGCGTTAGTTGATTGGCGCAGTGCTGAATCACGCACTACCAACTGCCGATGCTGGGCCAAATCGCGCAGATCCAACGAGCGACCCAACTGGTGCAGCGCATGCTGGGGATGCGCCACCGCAACAAAACGCACGGTTACTAACGGCTCGCCCAAGAAGCCCTGCGCCTCAATCCCGGAGACCACCAAGTCTGCGCGGCCATCGTAAAGCATTTCAATGCCACCATTGAGCACACTTTCGTGTAACTGAACACGTACTTGGGGGAATGTCTCAGAAAAGCGTTCTAACGCTTTGGCTTGGGCGGCGGCAGGAAACACCTGATCGATTGCCAACACCACTTCTGCTTCTAAGCCCGCGGCCAGCCGGGTAGCGACATCTTCCAGTGACGCCGCGCTCTCTATTAATTGACGCGCACGCCGAAGCAGCAGCTCGCCCGCTTCAGTTAAACGCACTTGTCGGCCAATGGGCTCCAACACCTGGACACCTAACTGCTCTTCTAACTTATGAACGGCATGGTTCAATGTGGAGGGGCTTTTATGTACCGCCTCTGCCGCACGCGCAAACCCACCGTGGTCAACCACGGCAGCCAGCATTTGCCATTGTGAAAGTGTTACCCGGGACATTTCGATTTCCTCAACGCAATACAGCGAAACAATGCGCTTAATGTTCGAAAAAACTTGTGTTCGAAAACATGGCTAGGATGCCAGGAAACAGCCAACACTTCCGCCCATGCTTGTAAAATGCTTAAGATTAGCGGCTAGCGGCAGAAAAATATTCGACACAGGTTATATTTGAGTTTTTAAAAACATAGTTTTCGTCTATAGTGCACTCAGAATATTTAGTTAGCACGCTCTATTGGTTACATTTGTTAGCAAACGGTGTTTATAAATAGTAATCTCTATCTATTGTTACCATTTTTGTATTTAATTACATTTTATGTATAGATATACAGTCTATGCACTCCCGCCTTCATGGGGTATGGTTTCCGGGTTTATTCACTTTATAGTTACTTTTAATCACGAACTCGGCGGTCCATTTACCCATGTTGCGAATCCTCCATTCGCTGCCCCGTACGCATAAATTATTACTGTTACCCGTGGCCACAATGGTCACAGTGCTGGGCACACAAAAATTATTGACGACATACCAAGATTTAAATCAAATAAACACACCGCTTGAAAGCGTGCTGGTACCGCTTCCAAGCGACTCTACTCCGGGTGTTCCTTCCCTGCGTCAGGAACGCACTCCGGTGGCAGAAGCTATCGACCGCGCCTCACGTGCCCTCGACGCTACCCGCGAAAATATCCCCCTCAGTGAACTCACCGCAACCGAGATCGTTGATCTTGACGTCATTTCTAGTGCGGAAGCCGATATATCTAGTGCGGAAGCCGATATAGCAGACCAACCTGTTTTGGGCAGCGATACCGCAGTACTGAACACCACAACGCTAGCCAGTAGCGGTATTGATGACGGCGCGCTGCATATGGCGATTGTACTGGGAACGATATCCAGTGGCATGTTGGATGTAGATGACTCCTCCTCCGTGGAAATAGCCGATGCCACTTCTTATGAGGACTACGGGGTTGAGCTATTTGATGATATCTCTTTCCTGGAATTAGAGCTGGCGGCAGAAGAGCCGTTTGTACCTGAATGGGAAACACATATTGTCGAATCCGGCGAAACGTTTGCCGTACTGGCGCAGAATGAACTAGGCCTTGGCTACAGCGAAGTGATGGCCCTACTGGAAGATTTACCCGACCAGCGCATGTTAACTAATTGGCGCGCCGGGCATAGTTTCGATTACCAGTTAGATGAAGATGGGCGCTTGCTATCGCTGCGGATGATGAAAAACACCCGCGATGGCATTTTGTTGGAGAAAGATGCAGACCACTTTGCCATTACCACTATAGAGCGCCAGGGCGAACCTGTTCAGCGTCTCTATGCAGGTAGCGTCAGCGGTAGTTTTGCACGCTCCGCCCAGGCAACAGGCTTGAACAGCGGCTCGGTAACGGAACTAACAAAGCTGCTCGAAAAGAAACTCGATTTTCGGCGTGACAGCCGCCGCGGTGATCGCTTCCAGGTTCTAGTCGAGTCAGACATGATCGATGGGGAAACGCTTGATTCTCGCGTACTCGCGGTGCAATACGACGGCGAACGCATGGACTTAACCGTAGTGCGCAATGCCAACGACGATAATTTCTATACCCCTGAGGGCGGAAGTTTGGATCCCGCCTTTGCCCGCCACCCGTTTGAAGGCAGCTATCGGTTAAGCTCAGGTTTCAATCCACGCCGGAAGCACCCGGTGACTGGCCGCATTAGCCCCCATAACGGCACCGACTTTGCTATGCCCATTGGCACGCCGGTAACGGCTCCCGCCAATGGTGTTGTTGAGCGCGTCAGTAACCATCACGCCGCAGGACGCTATATTGTCGTCCGTCATGACAATGGCTACCGGACGCGCTACCTGCACCTCTCCCGCCCGCTGGTGAAGCAAGGTGAACACGTGACCATGGGAGAGCGTATTGCCTTGTCAGGTAACACAGGCCGGAGCACCGGTCCACATCTGCATTATGAAGTCATCGTTAACAATTCGCCGGTGAATGCGATGACCGTTCCCTTACCCGAGAACACCAGTTTGAGCGGCGACACGCTTATTGCGTTCCAGAACCAAGCAGCGCCAATATTAGCCACACTGGAAAGCGGCGAAACAGGGCCGGTTAGCGTGGCTAATTATCAGCAGGAAAGCGACGACTAGCGACCGCTTTATAGCCACCGGAAACTCAAACGCAAAACACCGCCACTAGGCGGTGTTTTGCATTGGCTTACGATGGTTATTCGTCATCTACAGTGGATTTAGTATTAACCGGCACATTTCTCACGGTTCAGACACAAACCACCAAGCCAACTGTCTGTTCTGGGAGGCCGCTTACAGTGGTAGTCCGACACTTCGGCGAAGGGTACCGAAGGTATCCCGATGTTGTCAGGCTGGCAGCCTAAACGGTCGCGAGCTAAAGCTCCCTCCCACAGGTTAACTGTCAGGCTGTCAGAAATAATTCCACACTGAATGACGAAGAACCCTTACGATATTTTCACCTATCTAAACTGGCCGCTGCAGGGCGGCCAGTAGCGCTGCATCACGGCGGTAGATATCAGGCCTAAACTCCACTTCACCTTCCGCATTCGGCCACGCGGTTAAGTAATGCAGTGCAATGGGTATACGCTGGGATAAGTTCACATTACGATCACTCCCCCCATTTAACAGCGAACTCATTTGGTAACGACTGCCGGTATCTTGCAGCAGCATTTGCGCCAGCTCAGCCACACCTTCAACCCGAATACAACCTGAACTGAGTGCACGCTGATCGCGCCGGAACAAGCCACGCGCAGGGGTGTCGTGCAAATAGATCATGTCATCGTTGGGAAACCGCACCACGACGCGACCTAGCGGATTACCCGCACCCGCCACTTGGCGCAACATAACGCCGCCAGGGCGCTGCCAGTCGATCTCCTCTGCAGCGAGCGGTTCGCCCATGGGACTAATCACCTGGATATTTTTACGCGCCAAGTAGTCGATATCGGCACGCACCTGGGGCAATACATCCTCGCGCATAATCGTCGGTGGGATTGTCCAGGAAGGATTAATGGTTAAATGGCTGATCGTGGAATGGATAATCGGCGTCTCACGACGCGGCGTTCCTACCACTACACGGGCATCCCAGTGCTGTCCGTTAGGACGCACGTAGTGCATCCGGTAGCCTGCAATATCAACCCATACCCGTGGCTCGGAAGACTGCATCGGACGGATCCACCGCGCGCGTTCTAAATTGACCCGCAGCTGATCGATTCGCGACGCCACCGAGGTGTTCAACGCCAGGCGAGTTTGTTCGCCTACCACACCATCCTCCTGTAGCAGATGACGGCGCTGAAAACGTCTCACAGCGGCTTCCAGCGGTGCGTCAAAGATGCGCCGATTAGACGCCGCCTGTACCCCAATCATGGGATAAGCACTGCTGTCAGCTACCTGTAAATCAGCCTCACCCCACAGCGCTAACCGTTGACGCAGCACGCTCACATCGTCGTCTTCATCCCCAGGCCGAAGCGACTCATCCCGCGCGTCCAAGTAGGGCACGCTCCCCAAGTTAACCAGTTGATAATGCTGCTTCAAAGCGTCGCGCAACTGTTGATATGCCGCTGATGAAGGCCGGGCCAGCGCGATAGCGTTATCAAGCGCATAATCATCGACGGCATGCACAACGCGCATCAGAGAGTAGCTACGTTCAGGGCGTGGCGCATCCCACTGGGGCTCGACATCTCGCGGGTTCACCTTGCCGCGCTCTAGATGATCCAGCGCCAGCAGTAGCGACCGCGTCGCTTTAATATCAAACGCCGCCTGGGCGGATTCACTGCTTGCCTGACTGCGCTGAAACTCATCAAGCAGCCTGTCAGCATGGTAATCCTCAGGCGTTAAACCGTCGGTTTCCAAGCTGTTGAGTGCGGCAACCAGTGATTCCACCGCCCTGACTGCCTGCCAAGCGGGCTGACCATCGCGCAGTTGGTAAAATTCAGCAATGGGCAACGGGTGCGCTTCCACCGCGCTTACTTGTTGATTCAGCGCCTGTTGCAATGGCGCTGAATCCGCATACGCATGGCTAATGCCTAAAGGGCTGTGGGTAAGCGTGAGACATAGAGCGACCCCTATCGCCCATTGTCTTAGTGGCTGTATCTCGTTCATCGCCCTCTCCTTGCGTTACTATAGCCTTCCACATCACCGACCCTGTTTTTTTATCTTAGTCGGCTAATCTTCATAATGACTGATATTGCTTTAAGGATCGACTTTTATGGCTCTGCGTTTAAATGTTGCCACGTTATTATTTTCTCTACCTTTTACATTATTTACATTACCGCTACACGCTGCCAGTTTCTTTGCCCAAGTTGATTCAACGCCGCCCCGCGGCATACTGCCTTTACACCATCAGCTGCAGCAGCTCGCCCCTCAGGCGTCTCCCGATGCGCTGCGTTTAGCCGCTCAAGCCCTTAACTGCGCAGAACCCAATGCCGAGCGCTTGGCGGTGATCGATTACTCCTTACCGTCTACCGAGCCGCGCATGTGGGTATTTGATTTGCACCAGCATAAGTTACTCTTCGAAGAGCTTGTCTCCCACGGCCAAGGTTCCGGCGACGCCCAAGCAGAGACGTTTTCCAACACCCCCGACAGCCACCAATCCAGCATCGGCCTATTTCGCACCATGAACAGCTATTACGGCCGCAACGGCTATTCGCTTCGCTTGGAGGGGCTTGAACCTAACGTTAATGACTTGGCGTTTGAGCGCGCTATTGTGATCCACGGCGCTGACTATGTAAGCGATGCCTTTATCACCCAAACGGGAAGACTCGGACGCAGCCATGGCTGCCCAGCAGTGCGTGAAGACGTCACGTACCCGCTAATAAACAGCTTGAAAGAAGATCAGTACGTTTTCGCTTATTATCCCGATGCCGAGTGGCTGGCCACTTCCGCATTTTTAGGCTGCACGGCCGCCGCGGCACAGCTTGCCCAGCGCTAATGTGGGGCTTTTAGTCAAGGTGAGCGTTAACAACCTCAGTCTCGCAGGCAATTGACAGCTCAATTTCATCATTTACGGCCGTTAGATCAAGCGTAGAGGGGAACCCTCTGCAATACTTCGTGACAAATTAACACAAAGCATTGCTATCTGCCGTAGGTGTCTCTGCCATGTTCACCTTTATTCACCCGTATCAAAAAATTCGTCGCCTGGAGCAGGAAGTTGCCGAGTTACGCACTCAGCTTGACGCTGCCACCCCCAGTTGCCGCCTGTTAAGCCTGATGAAACCAGCACAATCCATTGGCATGCTTCAGGCGAGAGGCGCGGATATGCTGGCTGCGCTAAACAGCGGCATTCAGGAATACGCCGACCAGCTTGCCGGAGAGCGCGCTACCCTGACGGAGACTAGTAATTTAATCGCCGCTGCTGAACTAGCGGTTAATACCCTTGATCAGCGCTGCCTCGACACTGCGCATGCCGAAGCATTGCCCCCGTTAGTGCTAGCCAAAACCTTACATACCCTAAGCCAATTGCAGGTTGCCCTCGCACGTAATGCGGGCCACGCCCAAGCGTTAGCAGTTAGCACGGCGCTTGAAACGGCCCATAGCCAAGGTCTACTGGGTAGCGCTGACGCCGCTGCCCAGGAAGCGCCAGGGTTGGCAGCCATTGCTGACGACGTTCACCGCTTAGCACTTAATATGCACCAATTGAGCCACCAGCTCAGTCTTCTGATGGAGCAAATTAATAGCCAGGTAAGAGAGCACTCCCAAGCCGTATTGAAAAAGCGTTTGGCCGACGATGAGATTGCCCGCTCGGCACAAACAGCTAAACAGACAGTGGGTCAGCTTGCTGACCAGGCTCAGCATATGCATAAGGTCATTCATCACAGCGCCACCGCTGCTTTTTTACACTCGGCTAAGCTTGATCATGCGGTGTGGAAATGCCGACTTTATAAGCAGCTACTGTCTGCTAATACAGACACCCTGCTAGAAGATCATCACCAATGCCGTTTGGGCCGTTGGCATCAACACGGTGAAGGCCACCAACGCTATGCTCGCACCGATGCTTATCGAGCGCTGGCCGCACCCCATCGCCGCATGCACGAAAGCGGTGCCGAAGCACTGAAGTTTGCCCGCTTGGGCGACCGCAATGGCCAACTGGCTGCCTTAGGTGTAATGGAAGAAGCCAGCCAGCAGCTCGCCCTGCAGTTGGACAACCTCATGGAGCACGCCATATTTGAGGCGCCATACTCAACCAACCATCACTCACCGCTCGCGGGTGCGCCTTAAATAAACCCAGTGCGCTAAATAGCCTTTCGTCTTATCTCGCCGCCTATGCCATGCTGGTGTCACTGGAACCGATTTCCTCACCAGCTGCAATGGGAAAAGCATATGGCAAAGGTCAAAAAGCTAGACCTCGCGTTACAAGGCGGCGGCGCCCACGGGGCTTATACCTGGGGTGTCATTGACTGCCTGCTGGCAGATGACCGAATTGAAATTGAGGGCATCAGCGGCACCAGCGCCGGGGCAATGAATGGCGTGGTAATGGCCGATGCGCTAACAAGAGGCGATAAAGAGACCGCACGGCAAGCGCTGCACGATTTTTGGCAAGCAGTGAGTCGTGCGGGTATGGCCAGCCCTATCCGCCGTTCCCCCATGGATATATTAACCGGCAACTGGAGCCTGGATCACTCGCCCGGTTTTATTGCGATGGATCTGTTAAGCCGGGTGGCCTCCCCCTATCAACTCAACCCGCTCAACATAAATCCGCTGCGCGATATCGTGGCCGATCACATTGATTTTGAGCGAGTGAGACAATGCCAACAACTTAAGCTGTTTGTGGCGGCGACTAACGTACGCACGGGGAAACAGCGGGTGTTCCGCCGTGAAGAGATGAGCGTTGACGCGGTAATGGCCTCCGCTTGCTTGCCCTTTATGTTCCAAGCGGTGGAGATCGACGGCGAAGCGTATTGGGATGGTGGCTACATGGGTAATCCGGCGCTATTCCCACTCATGGAGGAGTGCAGCGCAAGGGATATTCTGCTGATACAAATCAACCCGATCAGCCGTAACGAAGTCCCCACTTCAGCCTCGGCCATTATGAACCGCCTCAACGAGATAACCTTTAATTCAGCACTGATTAAAGAGATCCGCATGATAGCCCTGCTAAAGCACGCCCTCGATGAACAAGGCATCGAAAACTGCTACCAACAGGCGTTGTTCCACCGCATCAGCGGCGAGCAGGCGCTTGAGGGGCTCTCTGTCTCGAGTAAATCCAATTCCGAGTGGCCTTTTCTATGCCATCTATTTGAACAGGGCCAAGCCGCCGCTGAACGCTGGCTAAGCGAGCACTTTGAGGCCATCGGTAACCACTCCACCCTTGATATTGATGCCGTCTATTTACATGAATAATAGCTACATGATCGGCTCACGCATCACACCCCTCTAGCACCAAGATGCCGCAAAACAGTCGCTGCATGCCCAATCATGCAGCATAGCCTTGATCACTTGTCGCTAAAACTCACAACAAAAATAAATTAAGATGATGATTTTTAGAAATAAATATTCAATTGGCAAACTACCTGCATAACTCCTACCAGTGGTGGTAGGCGTGGACCAGGCCCAGCTGGGTACGAGTGCGTCGAACCTGACCTTCAACGATGAAGGCATGTTCTCGTCAATTGTTTGCGTAACGCGCTAACTCGTTTGCGTTGCGTAGCGATCAACTCGTTTTATGCCCCGTGAGGCCATCCCATGGACATACGCAACAAAGCCAACCGCATTCGGTTATTTAACTTCTCTACCCCTCAGATGCGAGCTTTCCACTTCTCATGGTTCGCGTTTCATATCTGTTTCTTCGGCTGGTTCGGCATCGCCCCCCTCATGGCGATCGTTCGTGAAGATCTTTCACTAACCCAAACACAAATCGGCAATACGATTATTGCTTCGGTGGCGATCACGGTGATTGTGCGCCTAGCGATTGGCGTGCTATGTGACCGTATCGGTCCGCGTAAAACCTATACCGGGCTACTGCTGCTGGGCGCTATCCCGGTGATGGGCATTGGCTTGGCCGACAGTTTTGAAACCTTTCTATTGGCGCGCCTGGCCATTGGAGCTATTGGCGCCTCCTTCGTGATTACCCAGTACCACACGTCGATGATGTTCGCCCCCAATGTGGTCGGCACCGCCAATGCAACCAGCGCGGGTTGGGGCAACTTGGGTGGCGGCACGACGCAAATTCTGATGCCCCTGATCTTCTCTGGCATGCTGATGCTGGGCGTTAATGAAGCCTTTGGCTGGCGCTTGGCGATGATGGTGCCTGGCGTAGTGATGTTCTTCACCGGCATTGGCTACTGGTTCTTCACCCAGGATGCGCCCAACGGTAATTTCAGCGATCTACGTGCACGGGGTGAACTGCCTGAAGCTTCAGGCGAAAATGGTGCCGCGCAAAGCTTTCTAGCCGCCGCCAAGGATATTCGTGTTTGGGCGCTGTTCGTTGTCTATGGTCTCTGCTTTGGCGTGGAGCTGACGATCAACAATATCGCCGCCATCTACTTCTTTGATAAATTTGACCTTACCCTGGCCACAGCGGGTCTGATCGCTGGTTTGTTCGGGTTAATGAACATTTTTGCGCGTACCCTTGGCGGCGTCTTCTCGGATCTTTTCGCTAAGCAAGGGGGGCTAAAAGGACGCGTTCGTTGGCTGTTTATTGCCTTGGTTTGCGAAGGTATTGCGCTGGTGGCGTTCTCGCAGATGCACGTCTTGAGCCTCGCAATTGGCATCATGCTAGTGTTCAGTCTATTTGTGCAGATGGCTGAAGGCGCTACCTACGGTGTTGTCCCCTTTATTAACAAAAAAGCTTTGGGAGCTGTCGCAGGGATTGTTGGCGCTGGCGGTAACGTGGGCGCTGTAGGCGCTGCCTTTCTGTTCCGCAGCGAAAGCCTGACCTATCAGCAAGGTCTGTTCTATTTAGGCCTTACGGTACTGATCCTGGCTTCATGTGTGTTGCTGGTACGCTTTAGCGATGCTACCGAAGCAGAAGAGGCTAAAGCGTATAGCGACGCAGTAGGTGATGATGTAGGCGCGGGCGCTCTGTCGTTACGTTAAACGCTTTCCAGTACACTCGCGTACACTCCCATCTAGCTACTTAGCAGTATGGGAGTGTATTCATTTAGGTGGCAAGCCACTAAGGAACTTTCTATGTCTTCAGCGCAGCAACTGCTCTTAACCGCCATTCGTTGCGATATCGACAACCTTACTCACCTTGCCACCACCGTCGATATTGTTGGCGACATCAGTCGCTTTATTCATATGCTCCAGCGTGAACGGGGCGCATCGACGATTTACCTGGTTTCCCAGGGGCAACGTTTCAAAACCCGCCGCGATACCTACCGGCAGCACAGCCAGCAAGCCGAAACATTAATGCGCCAACGGCTGGAAGCGCTCAGCGAGGAGGCCCGTCCCCAGGCCGCCGCGCGCTTACTGCGCCGGATCGCCGCCGTTTGGTATGCGCTTGACGAACTTGGCGCCCTTCGCCAAGCCATTGACACCTTTGCAATCACGCCCGATGCGGCGACTCAGGCCTTTAACCAGCTGACCAGCGGACTGCTATCCATTGTATTTGAGGCCGCTGACACCTCTATCGATCCCGACATCACCCGTACGCTAGTAGCCATTTTCCACTTGATGCAAGGCAAGGAGTTGGCGGGCCAAGAGCGCGCCTGCGGCGCCTTTGGTTTTACCCATGGTCACTTCGACGAGCCCCACCGTGCCCTGCTTAACCAGCTAATGACAGATCAGCAGCGCTGCTTTGACACCTTTGTAGAGTTTGCGACACCTGAAGCGCAGCAGGCATGGCAAAAGGAGCTTTCCCCGCGCACGCTGTCAGGTATTTGCCACCTGCGCGATATCGCCTGCCAGCGCTCGTCGGCAACGCAATCTCCGCCCAAAGAGACACCTGACAAGCTGGGTGAAACTTGGTACGAATTGACGACTCTGCGTATCGACTCAATGAAAATGGTGGAAGATGCGCTAATCTCACAGCTGAGCGTGCTTTGCCACCGCAAAATTGCTCAAGCCGAGGATGCTTTAGAGAAAGCTAAAACGCAGCCTTATACGTATGCACCGGCTCCGTGCGAACAGCTGCTGGCGCTTAATGATGGGCAACCGTTAGGTGATTTGACCGCCAACGCCTTAACCTCACCATTAGGTCGCTCTCTGATTGAGCTCACCCAGGCACAGGCCAGTCGCTTACAGGGGCTTAGCGATGAACTCGAAAATACCCGCAAAGCGCTAAGAGAACGCAAACTGATTGAACGCGCCAAGGGCCTGATCATGGCTCATCAGGAAATGAGCGAAGAGGAGGCCTACCGCTTTCTGCGTAAAACCTCGATGGATCAAAGCAAAAGCATGGCGGATATGGCCCAAGCTATTCTCGATCTCTCCGCAATGCTAAAACGTAAAGATGCTAAAGCGTAAAGTAGATGGGGTTCCCGTTAGCCGTCAGTTAGCAGCACAGTATCAAGCTGGTTAAGCCTATATTTGCAGTATGCTGTCACCTTAGCCATGCTAAAAGCTCACTTGACTGACCAAGCAAGGAGCGCACCCCCATGCAACACCGCGTGCTATTAATCACCGGCGCATCTAGCGGTATTGGCGCAGCCACCGCCCGTGCAGCCGCGCGTGAAGGCTATAAGTTAGTACTCGCTGCACGTTCTAGCGACAAGCTCACCGCACTGGCGCAAGAGCTAGGGCCGGAAAACGTGCTGACCTGCGGGCTGGACGTGACCAATATGGAACAGCAGCAGGCCATGGTTGAGCAAGCACTGGAAACCTTTGGCCGTCTGGATGGCATTTTTGCCAACGCTGGTCGTGGTGGCTCGCCCGGCGGCTTTAGTGAAGCCGACCACGAAGCATGGCGTGAGATGATTCTCACCAATATCTATGGGGTGGGCCTCACTATTCAAGCTTGTTTGCCCGCCCTTAAACGCAGCAAAGGCCATGTATTGCTCACCGGCTCAGCGGCAGGCCGCACGACCATCCCAGGCTCTATGTATAGCGCGACCAAATGGGCGGTAACGGGCATCGGCTATAACCTTCGTGAAGAACTCCGTGGCACTGGCATGCGCGTGACGCTGATTGAACCAGGGATGGTCGACACCCCCTTTTTTGATGAACCGCCGGCCCATGCCCTCGAAGATCGCGACATCGCCAATGCAGTGGTGTATGCGCTTGCTCAGCCTGCCCATGTAGACGTCAATGAAATCCTTATTCGCCCCACACCGCCGCTTGAGTGAGGATTAGCACTACTCCAATGTACACCTAAGCAGGCAACACCTTGCAATTCATCTACACTGGCCGCATAACGTGTAATTACCAAGCGCGCTAAGTAATTTTTCACGCTACGCGCCCACGAATTAATTTGCAGGTGACCCATGAGCCAACTAGCTTCCACGGCACTTTCCGTCCTCGATCTGGCGCCTATTCGCCAGGGCGGCAGTGCCGCAGAGACCTTCCGGGATAGTGTCGCCTTGGCGCAATTAATCGAGCGGCTAGGCTATACCCGTTACTGGCTCGCCGAACACCACAATATTGCCGGCATTGCCAGTGCAGCCACCGCTGTTCTGATTGGCCACATAGCGGGGCAAACATCCACCATCCGCGTGGGCAGCGGTGGGATTATGCTGCCTAACCATCCGCCGCTAGTGATTGCTGAGCAGTTCGGCACCCTGGAAACGCTCTATCCTGGTCGTATTGATCTGGGCTTAGGCCGTGCGCCTGGCTCAGACGGTGCCACCATGCAGGCCATGCGCCGCAACGCCCACGCAGGGGTCGATGATTTTCCACAGCTGCTGAATGAGCTGCGCAGCTACTTAGCCGATGCAGAGCCCCAACAGCGCGTGAAAGCAGTGCCTGGCCAAGGCACCCATGTGCCTATTTGGTTGCTCGGTTCCAGCGGTTACAGCGCGCAGCTGGCAGCCAAACTGGGCTTGCCCTTCGCGTTTGCGGCTCAGTTCGCGCCGGGCTATTTATTTGAAGCGCTGCGCTTATACCGTGATAACTTCCGCCCCTCGGAGCACCTGGATAAGCCCCACGCCATGGTCGGACTACCCGTGATGGCCGCAGAGAGCGATGCGATGGCTCATTACCTGGCCACAACAGCACAGCAGAAGTTTTTAAACCTTATTCGCGGCAAGCCGACTCAGTCACAGCCGCCGGTTGAGCAGCTCGATTGGTCGCCGATGGAACAGGCCCAAGTCAGCCAATTTTTAGGCGCGGCCATCATTGGCGGGCCAGAGACGGTTAAAGCAGAGCTTGAGGAGTTCCAAGCACGCACGGGTGCCGATGAACTGATGATTAATAGCGATTTTTACAACCACGCCGACCGTCTACGGAGCTACGAGATTGTGGCTGAGGTCGCCCGATAAGCGCTTAGCTGCACAGGATAGTTATGACCACACTCACGTTTTCCCCAGTAACGGATGACGATTTTGCTGCTTTCTGGCCTACTTTCCAGGCCATTGTTGCAGCGCAAGAGACCTATGCGTTTGCTCCGGATATCAGCTTTGAAGCCGCCCGCGATCTATGGTGTAAAACGCCAAACGCCAGTGTGGTTGCCAAAGATGAAAATGGCCAACTGCTGGGCGCTTACTACCTAAAAGCTAACGCGGCTGGCCCCGGCGATCATATATGTAACTGTGGTTATATGGTGACCCCCGCCGCACGGGGCAAAGGCGTAGCGCGTGCCATGTGTGAGCACTCCCAGCAGCAGGCCCGTGAACTTGGGTTTTTAGCCATGCAGTACAACGCCGTAGTGGCCACCAATGAAGTGGCCGTCGCCTTATGGCAAAAGCTTGGCTTTAGCATTGTGGGTACCGTGCCTAACGCTTACCGCCATGCGCGCCATGGCTTTGTTGACACCTATGTGATGTATAAGGCGCTTTAGCGGCAATACACTTACCAAACAGATCTTTACCAAAGAACTGTTTATCAAAGATATTCCACAGCAAGTTAAAAAAAAACATTTAACTATACGACTTTATCGTGATTGAGCATTTTTTAATATCACAAACTAAAGATAAGTTAATCAAGCCGCTGTTGTTAACGGTCAATTGATACCTTTTAAAACTCCCCTAAGCACCAATTCAGGTGCGGGGAGTATTAGGAGAAGTATCAATGCGAAACATATCCGTTAAGAGAGTGATTGCTGGGGCACTGATTGTGCTTTTAGCCATGCTTATCCTTTTGGGTGGCATGGGCGCCATGGCGGAACGCGAAGCTGCAAAGCTGCTGGCAGAAATCAATGAGATCAGCGCTCAACAAGCGAGTGCTGCTAACCGTGCAGAAACAAACCTAATGGAAGTACGGGTAAGGCTAGAGCGTATGTCACAGCACTACCGCAATGGCAACGAAAACTATGCTGAGCGTGCGCTAGGAGAAGCACTGGTGGGTTTGGAGAACTCCGACCAACGTATCGCAGAACTTACTCGCCTTGAGCTCCCAAGTGATTCTGATCGTCGCCCACTAATCGATGAAATTGTCGATAGTTACAACCTTATTGTCACTGACACCTTACGAAGTGATTTAGCCAATGAGCGTTATGAGGCACTGGATGAATACCGTGACCCCATTAATCAGAAGTTCTCCAGCTTTAGCACTGCGATCAGTCATTTTAATGATTATGCACTGAGTAGAGGTAACCAAGTTCACTCTGAAGCACAGCGCGAAAGCGTCATTTTTGGCATTACCGTAGGCGTTCTCATCTTAACCGCGATTGTGCTCTACGTTGTTGTGCAAATAGTAATTAATCGGCTTGTTATTAACCCTTTCCAGCGGGCCGTCAGAATATGCGAAAACATTGCAAAGGGAGATTTGACAAGTCATATCGACGTCCTAGGGCGTAACGAGATTGGCCGTCTTTATAGTGCCATGGAAGATATGCAGGAGCGCCTGGAAGAGATGATCGGTACGCTTAATCAAAGTAGCGAGGCCGTCGCCTCTAGCTCGAAGCAAATTGCTAGCGGCAGCCAAGACCTCGCCTCACGCACAGAGCAACAAGCCGCAGCTTTGCAGCAAACCGCCGCAAGTATGGATGAAATTTCATCAATTGTGCGGCAGAACGCTGACACTGCCAGTCAAGCACAGCAATTGACCCAGGACGCCGCGCAACAGGCGAATAGTGGTAAGCAGGCATCTGAACGCACCAGCCTACTGATGCGGGAATTAGAAGAAACCTCGCACAAAGTCCATGACATTGTTCAGGTGATTGACTCTATCGCCTTTCAAACCAATATTTTGGCACTGAATGCCTCGGTAGAAGCTGCTCGTGCAGGTGAACATGGCAGGGGGTTTGCGGTGGTCGCCAGTGAAGTGCGCTCATTAGCAACAAAGACCTCCACCTCGTCAAAAGAGATACGCACTATGATTGAAGATATCTCACAGCGAATTGTCGTCGGCGCAGAGCAAGCAGCGAAAAATGGCCATGATATGGCAGATATCAACGAAGCTATTCGCAAAGTGACGGAAATGATGCAAGAGCTTGCTCTAGCTGCAAAGGAGCAGGAGTCGGGCATTAGCCAAGTCAGCACCGCGGTATCCCAGATGGACTCCGCGACCCAGGAAAATGTATCGCTGGTTGAAGAAACCAGCACCGCGTCAGCCTCACTCCAGGATGAAGCTACTCGTTTGGCCGAGTTAGTCACGACCTTCAAACTGAAGCGAGCAGCTAATAAGGGTACGATCCCCACCGTGACTACTTCACAGCATGCCTTTGCAGCAGCTCACTCTTATCCATCTAAAAAGTTGCCTAGTGCCACGCCAGATTGGGAAGAGTTTTAGTTCCTCCATTTGGGCCAGCAATGCTGGCCCTTTTCTCATTGAAGCACCGCTTAAGTTAATAAAAATTCACAATCAGTTAAATGCAAAAGCCTCCAGGATAAGGTACTTTCCTTCACCTAATCACAATACGCTATTAAGCAACTCCCCTTATCGGTGATGGCTAATTATGTCTGTGCATGCTTGGTTGTTCTCGCGCTTCTCGCTGCGCTCGCGGTTTATCGCTTTGATTGCCACACTGGTGTTTGCCACGACTCTGCTACTTGGCTGGGTGGCGTCGCGAGAGTCGGCTCAGCAAATGGAAGCCAATATTGGTAATGCCGCCTCAGAAGCAGCTTACCAAATGGTGGATAAGCTGGATCGCAACATGGACGCACGCATAAAAGAGGTAAAACTACTGTTGGGTATGCAGGCGCTCACTACTGATACGAACCCTAGCGCGCTGAGGGAACAGCTGGAGCGTTTACAAGACAACTATAACGTTGTGTCGTGGATCGGATTTACTGACCCCGAAGGTACTGTTCAAGCAGCTACTGGGGGAATTTTAGAAGGCGTTTCAATCGCGCAAAGGCCCGTGTTTATTGAAGGACGCGAGTCGCTCTGGATAGGCGATGTTCATGAGGCAGTGCTACTCGCTCAACTGCTGCCTAACCCTAGCGGTGAAGAGCTCCAGTTTGTCGATATTGCGACCCCGGTATATGACCGCAACGAGGAACTACAGGGCGTTCTGGCAGTACACCTGAGTTGGGAGTGGGCCGAATATATCCAGCAATCCATTTTTTCGCCCGCGAAGAAGCGGCAAAATAACGAAATACTACTCCTTTCAGCCGGTGGTACCGTACTGCTAGGGCCAAAGGCGCTGATGGGAAAATCGTTAGACAGCCTTAGGCACATACCTGGCCCCACCAATATATCGCCACAATGGGCCATTGAAACCTGGCCCAATGGCGAACAATTTGTCACCGGCTATGCGCGCAGCAGTGGCTTTGAGGACTTTCCTGGATTGGGGTGGATAGCGATTACCCGTAATCCCATTGCGTCGGCCTTTGCCCCCGTGGAGCAACTGCAGACAGCCATTATGGGCATCGGCACTCTCCTGGCGCTGCTATTTGCAATGATTGGTTGGATGATTGCCTCTCGAATGGTAACTCCCCTCACCCGCTTAGCCAGCGCCGCCGATCAAATACAGGATGGCGAGCAAGCCGACTGTATTCCTCTTGAAAACGGCTCTCCAGAAATGAAACGTCTATCGACCTCTATGCGTAACATGGTTAGCCGACTACTGGATCAACGTCAAACGATTAACCGTTTAGAGGATCTAGCCAATACCGACCCGCTAACGGGGCTTCCTAATCGCGCCTTTCTTAATCAATACCTGCAGTTGGCCATTCCGGAAGCGGAAAGAAACCAGCAAAGCATGGTGGTCATGTATATCGATCTGGATGGTTTCAAACGGGTCAACGATGAACTGGGCCACCATGCAGGGGATCTGCTACTTATTGAGATTACCCAGCGCCTGAAAAACGCCTTGCGCAGTGGCGATGTTGTGGCGCGCCTGGGTGGTGATGAATTCGTAATGGTGCTCAAAACCAAGCAGGAGTACCTGGAAATGCTTACCCACGAAGTGAGTAGGCGTTTACTTACGGCTATCGCCCAACCGATTTTATTACCCGAAAATAAACGCGCCCACGTGGGCTGTAGTTTGGGCGCCGCTTGGTGGCCGCACCACGGCCTGCATATTGAAACGGTGCTACAACTTGCAGATAGCGCTCTGTATGCGGCTAAAAGCAAAGGTAAACATCAGCTCGTGATTCACAAGCCTTAGTCGCTTACGTCAAAACAGTGCTGCAACTGCTGCTCCGCGGCGGCACTGCCCATCGCCGTTAACTTAGCGATATTGCGCCCAGGTATCGCGTCGGTATCGCCGTAAAACTCGATCGCCTTTTCGACGCTCTCTTCGCGCAACAGATGCACCATGGCGTAGGGAGAACGATTGGTATAATTAGAGGCGTCATCGGGCTCAGCACCGTCGAAGCAGTAATCGGGATGGAAAGTGGCGAGCTGATAGACCCCTTCGTACCCCTGGTCGACAAGAATGCTTTCTGCCAGCTCAACAAAATCCAGGTAGTGATCAAAGCTTTTAAAGAGCGTTGGGAATACCAGCAGCGTCGTTTCTGTTTCTGGATGCTCATCCAGCCACTGGACTTCCACCATCAGCTCCTCAAGTGCCACTTCGATCTTCTTGGAGCGCACTACTTCAACGCGGATGGTGTCACGCGCTAGCTCACGTTGAGCGAACGGGCAAATGTCGTGGGCGACAATGAAGGTGCGCACCCAGTTCAGCGTTTGCGCGGCTACTCGGTAATCTGCGTGTTGGTTATCTGCGTGCATAGCACCCTCTTTACTTATTGGGTCGGCGATGACCGACACACTGTGCGCAGCAGTTTACCAACTGTTCATACCCAACTACACATGCTCTTGGTAGCGCTTCAGAGCGACTTCATAGGATTTATGGATATGGTCGTCCATTAATTCACGCGCTGCTTTAGCCTCGCGCTGTAGCGCCAGCTCCACCAGCTGATGATGCTGCTCGTCCAGCTCTTGACGTATCGTCGGCATTTTGGGCCCCAAACGGCGGTAGCGATCGAACTGGTCGTGTAACTGCTCAATAAAACGCAATAACCAGACTGACCCACACGGCGCCACCAGGGTACGGTGAAACTGTGTATGCAGATGCTCCCACTCTTCGCCTTTATCCAGGGTTATATCGGCTCGTTTCAGGCGATGCGCGGCGGCAAGCAAATCAGCCTCCCAAAGCGAGTCACCGTTAGCAATAGCTCGCTCTAGCGCCATCCCCTCCATTTCCAGACGCATTTGGGTAATATCGTCCAGCTCATCCCGCGACAACTTCGGCACCCGAAAGCCGCGCTGATTCTCCTGCACCAGCAACCCATAAGCTGCCAATCTATTGAGCGCTTCTCGTAGCGGGCTCAAGCCGACTTGATAGCGCTCTTTGAGCGCATTGATAGCGAGCTTTTCACCGGCCACAAAACGCCCGCCCACCAAATCCTTGCGTAAATGATCAAACACGCGACTTGATGCGGTACCCGCTGGCCCCACTGGCCCCACTGGCCCTAGTGACTTGGCTGACGTAGGTAGAGAATTATTCATCACGATGTCCTTTGTTTACCTTAGCTCCCGCTGTCCATTCTGTTTTGAGTGTTGACGTTGGGTCGGGCACTACCTATATTCTATTTTAGACAAGATAATCGATTTTTTAACCTACAAACGATAAATAAGGTCTGGGTATGCTTCTGATCTCCTCGTCGACTTTGCGGGATATGCATTCATGAAACCACCCGCTGTCTCCTGGCAACTATTCTGGGCCTTTTTCCGCGTCGGCATCTTTGGTTTCGGTGGTGGGCCCGCCATGATTCCTTTAGTGCGCGCCGAGGTCGTCACCCGCTACCACTGGCTAACCGATGAAGAGTTTGCCGATGTGCTGGCAATTGGCAATACCTTACCTGGCCCCATTGCCACCAAGATGCCCGGCTATATTGGCTATCGTGTAGGTGGAGTCGTCGGCTGTATCGCTGCCGTAATTGCCATCATCGTACCAATGATTGTGGCGATGATTGTCATGTTAGGCATTTTCAGCCGTTACCGCGATGTGGCATGGATTCGCGGTATGGGCCAAGCGGTAGTGCCCGTCGTCATGGTGATGATGGCGCAACTCACCTGGGACTTTTTTGATAAATCCCAGGCTGCCCTTGGCTGGCTGGTCAGTATAGCCATGGCCATCATTGCCGCCGGGCTGATCTACTGGCTTGGCATTCACCCTGGCTGGGTGATTGGCGCCATTCTAATTGCCGCTCTCCTGCGCCCTGCCGGTAACAAAAAAGCGGAGAGGACGACATGATTTATTGGGATCTCTTCCTGGCGTTTTTTATCCCAAACATTATCGGCTATGGCGGCGGCCCAGCCATTATCCCACTAATCGAAGCCGAAGTGGTTGGCCGGTATGGCTGGATGACCGCGCAAACCTTCGCGGAAACATTAGCCTTGGGTAACGCGCTGCCTAGCCCTATCGCCACCAAAATGGCTGGCTATGTAGGCTATGAAGTAGCAGGCATTGGCGGCGCTTTCATCGCTGTGGCCGCTACCGTGATCCCCACCCTGCTGTTGATGTTAGGCGCGCTAGGATTGCTATACCGTCACCGAGATTCCCCCCGGGTTAAGCGCATGAGCCAGTGGGTGCGCCCTGTCATCGCCATGATGATGGCCTGGCTGACCTTGGGGTTTCTGCTCGAGAGCCTTAACACCAGCGGCACGATTCACACCCTGATCATTGGCATAGTCGCCGCTATTGCACTGATTCGCTTCAAAACGCACCCCGCCTTTGTGGTTATGGGCGCCCTGGTTTATGGGGGGGTCTTTCTCGGCTAACGCTCATTGGCAGATGTATCTATTAGATAACAATAACCCGTTAAAGGGATCACGCGCTCACTACGCCGCTGCATTAAGGGCGGCAATCCACAACACCAACCTCAATCTATAAAGGTGTATAAGAATGACGCGTTCAACTTTTACTCTAAGCACTACCCTCGCAGCCATCGGACTTGCGTCTAGCTTGGCTATTGCCACTACCGCACAAGCTGACTATCCCGAGCAGGATATTCGCTTAATCATTCCTTACGGGCCTGGCGGAGCAACAGATATCCTCTTCCGGTTGATTTCTCAGGAAGCAGAAAAGAACCTGGGAGAATCCATCGTTCCGGTCAATATGGCAGGAGCAGGGGCTACCCTTGGGTCTCGCAATGTAAAAGACGCAGAACCCGATGGCTACACACTCCTCGGTAGCCACGACACCATTGCACTTTCAAAGCTAGCGGGCACCGTCGACTACTCATTTGATGCTTTCGAACCTATCGCGCTGCTTACCCAAACCATCAATATCCCAACCGCCCATGCTAATCACCCCGTACAGAGCGCTGATGAAATCGCTGATTACGTGAGCGAAAACCCAGGTCAAGTGCGCTTCAGTATGATTCCTAGCTCCACTGACCACTTCTTCTGGGCCCAATTCTTCCAGGAGGCGGGCATTGATATGGCCGACGTACGCCTAGTCGGCTATCCAGATACTGGTGAACAGGTATCGGCTCTGATGGCGGAAGAAGTTGATTTCGCAATGTTCAATTTACCTTCTGGCGGTGCTTTTTTTGAAGATGGCACCTTCCGCGCGCTCGGCATCGCTCATCCAGAGCGCCTTGATAGCATGCCAGATGTAGCCACCCTGCGAGAACAAGGCATCGCGATGGATCACTCCACCAGCCGAGGTATTTTTGCTCCCAAAGGTACTCCGCAAGAAGTCCTAGATACCATCGCTGACGCTTACGGACAGGCCTTGGAAAATGAAGAAGTACAGAGCCGCATTGAAAATGAGTTTGGCTCTGTTGTTCGCTTTCTGGCCGGTGATGATTACCAAACGTTTCTGGATGAAAACGAAGCAGCACTATCCGCCGCTGCCGAGAACATCGATTTCCAGAACTGAGGGCGCACCCTCTAGCCCTCGTAAGTACGGGGGCTAGAACTACCGGAGGCATCGCTAATGCTTATGCTAACGAAAGACCGCGCCTTGGCGCTGGCGCTGCTCTTGATTGTGGCTGTCATGTGGGTGGAGTCAGGAAGCATTGCCCCACCGACCAGCTGGCAACCTTATGGGTCAGCACTTTTCCCACGTATTTTGTTGGTAGTGATCGGTTCGTTCTCACTGCTGATACTAGTGCGTTCCTTATTAGTAAAAGCACCTGAGCGAGCAAGCGCAAAGCAGCTTGTTGCTGAGTGGTTTAAAAGCCGGCGCACCATACTCGCTCTGTTTCTACTGTTTGGGCTTTATGCAGCACTTCTCCCAGCAGTGGGGTATATCGCAACCACTATAAGCTTCTTAGTCGCCTCACTCGCTTTACTTATGGGTATAGATACGCGGCGAAAATGGATCATTAATCTCACCTTGAGCGTCACTCTGACGCTCGTGATATTTGTGGTGTTCCGCTATGGCTTAAATGTCTGGCTGCCCTAATCTGCGGAGTAAATAATGACCAATTTTTTTCTCCAAGCACTCGCTGAGGTCGGTACTCCCTCGGTGATGGGCCTAATTGTAATCGGTGTTTTGTTTGGCATTATTGGCGGTAGCATCCCAGGCTTTACCGTCACTACGGCCATCCTGGTGGTCTTCCCTTTTACCTTTGCTATGGATCCGGTAAGCGGCGTTTCACTGATGGTTGGTGTGTTTGTAGGCGGTTATTCAGGCGGGATCGTCTCGGGCGTTATGCTGGGGATCCCCGGCACGCCCTCCTCAATCACCACCGTATATGACGGCTATCCGATGGCTCAGAGAGGTGAGCCTGGCCGAGCCTTGGGCATTGGTGTGGCGGCCTCTTTTTTAGGCACTTTGATAAGCGTTGCAGTACTGGTTTTTTTCGGACCGTTAATTGCTAGCTTCAGTATGAATTTCCGCCCCTGGGAAATTACCGCCTTGATTGTTTTCGCTCTGACACTTGTGGCAGGACTCTCTAGCGGCGCTCTGCTCAAAGGCCTGATGGCCGCTGCTTTAGGGCTTTTGATTACCACTGTTGGCTATGACCGCAACAGCAATCTTCGCTTTGATTTTGGCCTACCGGCAATGGGGTCTGGCTTCGAAATTCTTCCCGTAATGATCGGTATATTTGCTTTTTCACAGCTACTTGGAAATATTGAGAAATTGAAGGATGAGAGTAGCGAAGCCAAAAAAATCGATACCAATGTAACGATTCCCTACGGCCAAATAATCAAAGATATGGCGGGACAAAAGCTCAACACGCTGCGTTCTTCACTCATAGGCAGCTTAGTGGGGGCACTCCCCGGCACGGGTGGCACCGTGGCAAATTTCTTGAGTTACGACCAAGCCAAGAAATTCTCAAAACATCCAGAGAAGTTTGGCACTGGCACGCCCAGCGGCATCGTGGCGTCTGAAGCCTCCAATAGCGCGGTGGCTGGTGGTGCATTTGTGCCCACGCTGGCATTGGGCATACCAGGCGATTTGCCTATGGCGATCATGATGGGCGTGTTGATTCTTCACGGCATTACGCCTGGGCCAATGATGTTTGAGCAAAACCCGGTGCTGGTGGGCGCTATTTATGCCAGCTTACTGATCGGTGCGGTGGTCATGGTGCTTTGCAACCTGCTGCTAGTGCGCTGGTTCGCCAAAATATCGTTGATTCCTCAACAGATCCTCGTTCCTGTTGTGCTAATGCTGTGTGCCATTGGCGCTTATGCCCTGAATAACAACCTGTTTGATATTTGGGTGCTATTTATCTTCGGCATCATCGGCTACCTGCTTTGGAAAGCTGAAGTACCGCTAACGCCTCTGATACTCGGCGTAGTACTTGGCGATAACCTGGAGCGACAGCTCTTCCGAGCTCTTGAGCTTAATGAAAGCTGGATGACCTTTTTAACTCGACCACTCTCTGCACTTTTCTTAGCGTTAGCCGTCGCCTCTATTCTGTTTTCGCTCTATCAAGATCGCAAGATCCAGCGCTTAAAAGGACTCTAATATGCAACAAGATGCACTCTACTACCCCAGCGCCTCGCGCCGGATGGCAACGTTCGGTAAACGCGGCATGGTCGCCACCTCACAACCGCTAGCTGCGCAGGTAGGTATTAGCATTTTGCAGCAAGGTGGCAATGCGATTGATGCAGCCATTGCCACGGCAGCTGCATTAACGGTGGTGGAGCCCACCTCAAATGGGATCGGCAGCGACGCCTTTGCCATTGTGTGGGTCGAGGGCAAACTGCATGGCCTTAATGCTAGTGGCCCTGCTCCACAAGCGGCAACCATTGAAGCGCTAAGAGCCCTCGGCCATGACACAATGCCCAACCACGGCATGCTTCCTGTAACGGTACCCGGTGCGCCCGCTGCCTGGGCGGCGCTATCTGAGCGCTTCGGCAAACTTCCGTTCGCAGAGTTGCTGGCGCCTGCGATTGCACTGGCCGATGAAGGGTTCCCGGTTTCTCCCGTCATTCATCAAATGTGGAAAGAAGCCTTCAACACCTACTCGGCTTACGATGAGGCTTCTTTCAAACCCTGGTTTGATACGTTTGCTCCCGAAGGGCGTGCGCCGGAGCCCGGTGAGCTGTGGCGCTCCGAAGGCCATGCGAAAAGCCTAAAAGCGATTGCTGACAGCCGCGCCAAAGCATTCTATGAGGGCGAACTGGCCGAGGCCATTGATGCCTTTTCCCGCGAACACGGTGGCCTATTACGCAAAGAAGACCTAGCAGCTTACCAGCCAGAGTGGGTCGACCCGATTAGCGTGCGCTACAAAGGCCATGATATTTGGGAAATTCCTCCCAACGGGAGCGGTATGATTGTGCTGCAAGCCCTAGGCATGTTGGAACATCTAGGCGAAGAGGGGCGAGATCGAGTCGAAACGCTGCACCGTCGTATTGAAGCCACCAAACTTGCCTACGTTGATGGCTTTGCTCATATCACCGACCTCGACGCTATGCGCCCCAGCATTGCACAGATGCTAAACGATGATTATTTGAAATCGCGTGCCGAACTGATTGGCGAACAGGCCGTTGATCCCGTCCACGGTAACCCTATTAAGGGCGGCACGGTGTACCTGGCAACGGCTGACAACGATGGCAATATGGTGTCGCTGATTCAAAGTAATTTTAAAGGCTTTGGCTCTGGCATCGTAGTGCCGGGCACCGGCATAAGTCTACAAAACCGTGGCTGGTCATTCTCCCTCGACCCGCAGCACCCCAATGCGCTAGCCCCCGGCAAGCGCACCTATCACACCATCATCCCAGGCTTTATTACTAAAGATAACCAAGCCGTTGGGCCGTTTGGCGTGATGGGCGGCTATATGCAGCCCCAAGGCCATGTACAGGTGGTAACAGCGATGCTAGAGGATCAACTGAATCCTCAGGCGGCGCTGGATATGCCACGTTGGAAATGGACCAAAGGCAAAACCATCGAAGTGGAAGCCGACTTCCCCAACCACTTAGCGCTTGCCCTGGCACGCCGCGGCCACGACATCGTCAAAGTCGCCGACTCAATCAGCTTTGGCCGTGGCCAAATCATTCTTCGCGATCCTGACACCGGTGTACTCCAAGGGGGTACCGAGCCACGCACCGATGGAGCTGTGCTCCCCTGGTAACAGCTCACCACTGAACTGCGTCTCCGCCGTGTTGCCGTTGAAGGCAACCGGCGGTTGTTAGCTAGCTATCTCCTCTCAATCACAGCATTATGGCTGCTCTTTTTTATTAGAGTTTTGCCTTTTTCACTATGTCACCGCCACCCTCTTCTCAAACCTCCCCCGCCTCACCGCTAAGCGGCTTTTTTGGCGTATTTCGCTATAGCCGTCGTGCACTTGGCTTAGTCTGGGAAACCTCCCGTTGGATGATGCTCGGGCTGGCACTGTGCACGCTGGTGGCGGGGGTTCTGCCTGCCGTGGCCGCCTGGGTCGGCCAACTGATTGTGGACGGGGTCGTAAGTGCGATGGAGTCTCATCAAGCAGCCTCAGATCCCGACCTGCTAGCGTCCATCAAACCGGTACTAACGCTGGTGGGGATTGAAGCCGTGATTATTGCGCTCATTGCCCTGGCCCAGCGCGGCCTCTCAGCCCAACAGTCACTGCTGCGTGCGCTGCTGGGACAGAAGGTCAATGTGATGATTCTGGAGAAAGCGGGACAACTGTCACTTAGCCAGTTTGAAGATTCAGAGCTTTACGACCAGCTCACGCGAGCGCGGCGTGAAGCGTCTACGCGCCCCCTTGCACTGGTGAATAAAACCTTTGGCCTGCTGCAAAACGCTATATCGCTGGGCAGCTTTGGTGTGCTGCTGGTGCAGTTCTCCCCTTGGGCGCTGCTGATTTTAGTGGCAGGCGCCCTACCGGTATTTATTTCAGAGGCCAAATTCTCGGGCGATGCCTTTCGGCTGTTTCGCTGGCGCTCACCGCAAACCCGTATGCAGATCTATTTAGAGACGGTGCTGGCACGGGAAGACAGCATTAAAGAGGTCAAGCTGTTTGGCCTTGAAGGACTCTTTCTTAAGCGCTACCGGGATATTTTTACCCAGCTGTTTGCTGAGGACAGGCGCTTAACGCTGCGCAGAGAGAGCTGGGGGTTTCTGCTCGGCTTGCTTGGCACCTTAACCTTTTATGCCGCCTACGCCTGGGTGGTCATTGAAACGATTGCCGGGGCGCTTACCCTCGGCCAGATGACCATGTACCTGATGGTCTTCAAGCAGGGACAGGCCGCGCTCTCCGCCAGCCTGACCGCGATCAGCGGCATGTATGAGGACAACCTTTACCTCTCCAATCTTTATGAGTATCTGGAACAACCAGTGGAGGAAGAGAACGGCACACTCACTCAGGGTGCACTGCCCGGAGACGGGCTACGCTTTGAACACGTTAGCTTCTCCTACCCTGGCGGCGACGCTTCTCTCCAAGAGCCGGTTCTCCACGATATATCGCTGCACCTCTGCCCTGGACAGAGCCTGGCTTTAGTAGGTGAAAACGGCTCGGGCAAGACCACTCTGATCAAGCTACTCACGCGACTCTATCACCCAACTCAAGGCCGAATTCTGTTAGATGGTAGCGATCTGCGGGATTGGAGCACTCAGGCGCTACGTGAGCGCACCGGCGTGATTTTTCAGGACTTCGTGCGCTATCAGTTGCAGGTGGGCGAAAACCTGGGCGTCGGCGATACCCATGCCTTTAACGACCAAGAACGTTGGCAGAACGCCGCTCGTCACGGTATGGCGGATGAGTTTATTACCCGCATGGCTAGCGGCTACAAAACCCAGCTTGGCCGTTGGTTTAAAAATGGCCAGGAGCTCTCCGGCGGCCAGTGGCAAAAAATTGCCCTCTCAAGAGCTTATATGCGCGAAAACGCTGACATATTGGTGCTGGATGAACCCACCGCCGCCATGGATGCAGCTGCAGAAGCCGAAATATTCGCCCGCTTTCGCGAACACAGCCGCGATAAAATGGCGATATTGATCTCCCATCGTTTTTCCACAGTGCGCAGCGCTGATCTCATTCTAGTTATTGATCAAGGACATATTATTGAACGTGGCACCCATGAAGAGCTCCTTGCCATGGCCGGCCGTTATGCAAAACTATTCCAACTACAAGCAGCAGGTTATAAATAACCACTTAAACATAAACAATTCTTATTACAATTATGATTAAATCGTTACAACGCTAATTAAAATCTGGAACGTGAACAAACGTCACAAGCGTTACAAAATTGTCGCTCCCGCTAACCCTTTAAAGGTAAGGTTCTTTCATCGTAATACACCACAGGAGTGGCCAATATGAACCGCCTTCATCAGATAAAATTTAAGTATGCTCTTGCATTTATCAGCGTCGCCTTAGCGCTACTGGTTATTGTCATAGCCGATGCGCTGCTCGTTAACATGGTAAAGGGCCGCTTAGACACGTTTATTAAAAATTATATTCCTGCTAGCTCCACCGTACTCAATGCTGATAGAGACCTGTACCAAGCTCGGGTAGCTGAGATTGAGTACCTGTTAGCAGACCCAGGCACAGAGCGCGCATCGGCGCTAATCGCCGAATTCGAAGAGAATTCACAACAGGCTTACGATCGCATGCATCGCTATGCCGAATATATGCAGAACTACCCAGAATTAACCACGCAGCTAGACAACTTTGAAACCTTGTATAGCAATTGGCAACAAGAGGCAACACGTGTATTTGAGCTGCATCAAAGCGGCAATAGTGCGGCAGCATTCGCTACACTCTCCGGCTCATCACTTTCTAATTTTAGTGCACTACGCGATGTATATGATGTGTCAGGCATGAATACTGAGACCGCCATTAATCAAGCAGAAGCAGCCGTTGTTGATAGAATCAAAGTACAGCAAACCTCTACTATCATCATTGCTTTAATCATTTTTATAGCGGCAACCCTTATTGCACTATTAGGGCCACTAATGATGTCGCGGGCTATCCGTCAAATCAGTGGGCGTATTAAGGAGATCACCGAAGGTGATGGCGATTTAACCGCGAGGATTGAGAGCCAACGCCGTGATGAAATTGGTGAATTGGCACAACAGTTTGACGCTTTCATTAAACGTATTGACGATACGCTACAGTCAGTTAGCAGCAGTACTGTTAGCCTACAGCATGCCTCAAATGAAATTGCTAAAGGCAGCCAAGAACTTGCATCACGCACAGAACAAGCTGCTGCGAATTTACAGCAGACCTCTGCTTCAATGGAGGAAATTGCGGCGGTGGTCAACAACGCCTCTGACTCTGCCCAGCAAGCTGACCAGCTGGCACTTTCAACCCGCGACCTCGCTCAGCAGGGCTTGCACTCCATGCACAGCGTTGAGCAGACCATGGATACGATCAACGACTCTTCCTCTGAAATCAGTAACATTGTCAGCCTAATTGATAGCATCGCTTTTCAAACCAACATCCTGGCGCTGAACGCGTCGGTAGAAGCCGCCCGCGCGGGTGAGCATGGCCGAGGCTTTGCAGTGGTCGCCCAAGAGGTTCGGATATTAGCCAGCCGCTCCAGTGATGCATCCAAAAACATTGCCACTCTGATCAATACGTCGTTAAGCCGCACAAAGGCGGGCGTTGACCAAGTGAAACAAACCGGAGCCACCATGCAGGAGATGGTAAAAAGCATCGAGCGTGTGGCCGACGTAATAGCTGAAATTAGCGCCGGAGCTAAGGAGCAGAGTGTGGGTATTGGCCAAGTCAACGACGCGGTCAACGAACTGGATAGCATGACCCAACACAATGCCTCCATGGTGGAAGAGTCCAGCGCTGCGGCGGCGGAGCTAAGGGAGCAAGCTGACCGGCTGGGCGTGCTAGTGGGCGCATTCAAACTCAGCAATGCTAGTGAGCAACCTGCTCTTGTCAAACCAGCTCTTGCCTCTACGATGAAGAAGCCCTCGCCTACGCCTGCTGCCCCGCGTCGTATGCCAAGCTCACAGCAACCTGAGTGGGAGTCGTTCTAAGCAACCTCCTTTAGTTTTCTATGCTTCCTTGGACTTACGCTGAGCCCAAGGAAGTTTTATTACCGGCTTATATAATGTGTATCCATTTCAGCAAGCGCTTTGTCTAACCACAGCCGCTCATCGTAATCGTCAAAGGTACGCGTATGCTGTCTGATGCTTTAATTATTGATGATGATTGTAACGTCCAACTCTTGGGCAGAATGCTATTACGCCAACACGGTTATCAGGTGATGACGGCAAGTAGTTTTGGCGAGCTGGTGCGCCAACCTGACCTGCTCAATGTCGAGCTGATCTTGCTTGATATCGGGCTAGGTGAGTTTACCAGCCTTGATATTCTGGAATATCTGTATGATTTACGCTTAAACGCTTCAATTTTATTAATTAGTAGTTGCACGGAAGAAACTGCCGCGCATGCTCTTGCAGCAGGTGAAGCAAAAGGCTTGAAAATGCTCGGTTTCCTATCTAAATCCAAGCTGCTCACCGGTCTAACGACATTCCTTGGGCCATTAAAAAAAGCGCCCAAAACGCCTACGGGCGATGAATTGGCGAAGGCCATACGTGAACAACAGCTATTTCTAGCTTTTCAACCCCAAATAAACCTCCAGCAAGGCACACAACACGGTCAGGTTATTGGCGTTGAAGCGCTGGTACGCTGGCAAGACCCTCAACGCGGCGTGCTATACCCCGACAGTTTTATTCCTCTAGCAGAGCAAAACGGCCTGATGCTTCCACTCACTTGGTACGTTATTGAGCTTGCCATCAAGCAGCAAGCCCAATGGCTGTCACTAGGGTGGGATTTAAACGTCTCAATTAATATACCGGCGGCCTTTATTCAAGCAGAAGGCGTACTCGAAGCATTTGATCGACTCACCCAAGAGCATCATGCTGTTCTTAGCAAGATCACCCTGGAACTCACTGAAACGGCGGAGGTTGAGTGTTTGGGTTACGCTTGCTACGTGCTCAAAGCATTGCGACAACGGGGCTGCAAACTGGCGCTAGATGATTTTGGTACCGGTCACTCTTCGCTGACACAGCTCTATCGGTTGCCTTTCAGCGAGCTCAAAATTGACCGCAGCTTTGTCTCACTGATCGATCAGGACAAAGAAGCACTGGTAATAACAGAGTCGATTATCGACTTAGGCAAACGCCTGGGGCTGACTGTAGTCGCCGAAGGCATCGAAACATCGGCACAGTTCACCCAGCTTGTTGAAGCTGGATGCACGGTTGGACAAGGCTACTGTATCGCTCATCCGTTGACCGCGGATGCTTTCAACACTTGGTTGCGCGAATACTCACCTTCCGCACCAACAACCCATCAAACGAGCATACTTTCTTGCTCCAAAGCCAGCTGAGTAATGGCCTCAAGAGCAACTAAACGCTCCAGATAGACGGTCAATTCGCTAAGTGGAGCTTTTAGCGCTGCTTGCTCCAATTGGCTTGCTTGCTCAGCAATCGCGGCACAGCCTAGAGAGGAAGCGGCTCCTTTTAGTGAATGGGCTTCTTGGCATAAGGCCTGTCGATCCTCTAACTGCCAGTAGGCATTCAGGCGAGCGATACGCTCACCAAACCGTTTTAAAAACGTGGTTAGCAGCGCATCCAGTGCCTTGGGTTCAAAGGTACTTTGCAGCTCTTCGCAGAGACGCTTATCGAGTACTTGCACTGCCCCAGCGCTATCGCCCAGCGATTCAGGTTTTTTAGCAGGAGCAGCAGCAGCGCGAATGCTGTCAGAATCAACGCTTTCGTCGTTTGAGAGATAGCGGCAGATCACCTGATGCAACTCATCGCGGGTAAAAGGCTTATGGATCATATCGTCCATACCGCTTTGCATGCAGCGCTCGCGGTGCTCAGGCATCACATTGGCGGTCATCGCCACTATGGGCAGCTTAGGCAGTTGATGCACAGTTTCATAATCACGCCAGCGTTGGGTAGTTTCCGTGCCATCCAGCTTGGGCATCTGCATATCCATTAACACCAAATCAAATCGACCATGGTCAGCTTTCAACTGATCGAGCGCCTCCTGACCGTTATCTGCAACCGTCACCTGCTGACCAAGGCGCTCAAGCATGACGCGTGCCACCGTTTGATTTAGCGGATTATCTTCTACCACCAAGATATGGTGATGGGGGGTCATTGCTGGCGGGTGTTCACCGCTTTGGTAAATGGTCAAAGGTTCGGTTTCCGGTAGGCTGACGGTGAACCAGAAACGACTACCGAGCCCCTGCTGGCTATTAACACCTATCTCGCCCTGCATGGCATCGACCAAGCGCTTACAGATTGCGAGCCCAAGCCCGGTGCCTTCGTGACGACGCGCCATGGAGGTATCCACTTGCGAGAACGCCGAGAAGAGCTGCGCTTGATCCGCTTCCGTGATACCACAGCCAGTATCGTGCACCTCCACTAAAATATTATCGTCTCCAAGAGGTTTTACCTGGCACTTAACGAACCCCTCTTCCGTGAACTTCAAGGCATTATTGATTAAGTTCATCATGACTTGGCGCAGCCGCGCGATGTCTCCCAACACATAGCGGGGCAGCGCCGGGTCGATAGCATAACTAAAGGTGACCTTCGCCTTCGGTTCGCGTAGAGCGTAGCTTTCACAAAGCTGGTCGATGCATTGGTGAAGATCAAAAGGCTGGATATTCAGGTCGAGGCGACCCGACTCAATTTTGGTGTAGTCGAGAATATCGTTGATCACCGCGCGTAGGCTCTCTGCACTGCGCTTAAGCGCCGCGAGATAAGTCTTCGCACTTGTTGTTTTAACCTCCTCGCTTAACAAATCCGCCATACCTACGACGCCATTTAACGGGGTTCTAATTTCATGGCTCATCACCGCCATAAACTCAGATTTTGCCAGGCTCGCTTTCTCTGCTTGCTTGGCGGCCTCGTTCAGCTCTTTTCCCTTGGCTTCTAATGCTTGTGCCTTTTGATCACTTGAACGGCTTTCCAGAATCAGCGCGCGAACCAGCATGCCACCAGAAAACATTAACAGGACAATAAGCAACAGCACCAATCCGTAGAGACGCGTCAATGCGCGGTGTTCTTCACTATGTAGATGGGAAACATGGGCGTTGGTTTCGATCAAAATGTTACCGGTGAGTTGCTGTAGCTCCGCCGTTTGCTGTAGGAGGGTAGCCGTTAACTCGCTATTTAACTGGGTAGGGCTGTCCCAAACCGTTTCGAGTAGGGTATCCATCTCTAAAATGCGGCTTTGAGTTTGTTTAATGACCGCCTCAATATCCTCAAGTTTCGCCACGATTTTTCCTATTTCACCTTGAAAAAAAAGTGACTGTCGGCTGAAGAGAATTTCAAAACGCAGCAACACGTCATCAACCGTAGCGTTCCCTGCACTCGTTTCGAATAGCGAGAGGCGCAATTCGCGCACCTCTCGATCAAACTGATACCCGGCCCATAATAAGTTTTCGAGCAGGCGGTTCTCCAACGCATGCTGACGGTTATAAATAACCCCGCCGGTGGTTAGCGCTGAAAGAAAAAAAAGGATCGCTGAGAATGTAGCGACCCTGGTGCTGCGGGAAAAATAGAACTTCAATAAGGCCAGCATGGCAATTGTCCGATTATTTTATTCAACGTCGATGCGCGCCACCTGCCACACAGAGCGCGAAAATATCTCTTCATCTAGCAGCTCGGGATGCTGGTCAAAAGGGTAAATGACAAACAGCGGTCCCTGGTCGCGAATTCGCAGCGCTTTACCGTTTGCCTGCATGGCAAGAATGACATCGTAATTCTCAAAATTACTGATGGGCACTGTCGCGGCGTACTCATTCAACGCTACTACACGAATATCCTCTCCCTCAGCATCGACGGTTTCCAGAATAGTTCGCACCAAGGGGCCAGAGAAGCCAATCACGCCGTCGTGCCAGGGCGTACGGGTAATCGTTTCGTGCTGCCCTAAGCTTTCTAACATCGCTTTATCAAAATGGGCTTCGTCACCGACATTAGTCTGCCCCACCTTTCCACTCACTACCAATATCACCGGGCCTTCAGGTACTTCCAAGGCAATAGCCTGGGATGACAGCAAGGCCATACCCAACGCGACGATGCCCTCCCTGAATTTAAGAACCAAAGAACGACGCATTGGGCTGCACCTCGGTATTAGCGATTAATAGTGCGATGAGTATATATCGGCCGTCTGCGGATAAACTGTGAACCTTTGTGTCAACGCATCATCATCAACTAAACTTAACGTATGAGTTTGCCGCTTCGACGGGTGTGACATTTATAAGACGATAATACGGGAAATCAGCATGCATATTGGCGTACTTGAAGATGACCTCGACCAGCAGGCTTTTATTGAGCAGTGTCTACTGACGGCAAAACATCAAGTTTCGCTGTTTAGTCGCTCCAGCGAGCTTCGCCGCGCGACGCAGCAGCACACCTTTGACCTGCTTATTATCGACTGGCGCCTCCCCGACAGCGACGGCATGGATGTCGTTGCCCACCTGCGCCAACACGACAGTTGGCGCGGCCCAATCCTATTTATTACCGCCAGCCAAGGCGAAGACGACGTCGTTAAAGCACTCGAACAGGGCGCAGACGATTTTCTTGCCAAACCCCTTCGCCCCAGTGAGCTCATTGCCAGGGTAAGCGCACTAGGTAGACGATCAGGGTATGCCACACCGCGCCCAGCATCGACTTGCCCTGAGACCTTTACACTGCACACCGAAGAGCACTATATCAGCGTCGCGGGCAACGCCATTGATTTAACCGAGCGAGAGTATCGGTTAGCCACCCTCTTCTTCTCAAAAATTGGTGAGCTCATTACCCGTGCCCACTTACTAGAGCTGGTGTGGGGTATTAAAGGGGATGTTTCGACGCGTACCGTTGACACCCACGTTAGCCGCCTACGCCGCAAGCTGGAACTGGATGGCCGTCATGGCCTGCGTCTACGCAGCGTTTACCAATCGGGGTATCGCATGGAGACTTGCCAAACATCCCACCTACGACAAGTCGCCGAATAGGTTGACGCTCATATAAGCATCGGTTAAAAGATAAGAGCTGCCTTGTAAAGGCAGTTTGGTTTTATTAACGAGACGTTCTTAAAGTAAGACTTTTCAGAGACCTCAACATGCGCTGGCAAATCCCCGCGACCCGAATGAATAAGCTGCATCGCATTATTAATAATGCGATATCAGCTTATTATTGTCGCGCGCCAGAGATGTAGAGAGGAAATTGGCCGCGGCAAGTATCGCGGCCATGTTGTTTTATCGTTACCTTTGAGACTGCCTGATCGCGATGTTGCCCGGCCTCCTAACCCAGGAGACCGACCCCATGGCAGTAGCAACAATTACCCGCAAACTACTCAGCGCCCTAAAACACGCGCGCACTCAGCGCCGTCTGTACGAAGATCCGCGCTTTCATGACCCGCACCTGTTAAAAGATATCGGCTTACGCTGGGAGCAGGGCCAGTTGGTATCCATTCACGGCGTAGAGGAACCGAGTCAACGCAACCAACGCCATCAAGCTGAAACCCGCGACGCCCACGAAAAATGTCCACACTGCGGGAGTAGTTTGGCATAGCCAACGCCCCGGCCACAGGAAGTGGCCGGGGCGTGTCGTTGCAAGTCATTGTTAGCCTTCTAGATACACCACATGGCTGTGGGTATATTCGTAAAGACCGTGCTTACCATCAGCCCCGCCGATACCTGACTTACGAACGCCAGCGTGGAAGCCTTGCATTGCTTCAAAGTTCTCTCGGTTGATATAGGTCTCGCCAAAATCAAGTTCACGACAGGCCTGCATGGCGTTATTTAGGCTTCGGGTATAAATCGATGAGGTAAGGCCATATTCACAGTCATTGGCCAGTGCTATGGCTTCATCAAGGTTATCGACGATCTGGATGGGCAGAACCGGGCCAAAAATCTCCTGGCGCATAATGGCCATATCTTGGCGACAGCCAGCCAGCACCGTCGGCTGGTAGTGGAAACCAGCGCCCAGATCCGCGACATTACCGCCAGTAATCAACTCAGCTCCATCTCCGCGCGCGGTTTCTACCATTTGGGCCACTTTATCCAGGCCCGCTCTGTTGATCATGGGCCCCATCTCAACATCGCTATCCACTAGCGGATCACCATAGCGGGTGGATTCCATCGCTTTAGCAATGCGCGCAATAAACTCATCTGCAACGCCACGCTGAACGTAAACGCGTTCGGCGCAATTACATACCTGGCCGGTATTGATAATCCGTGAGCTGCGGATCGCATTCACCGCCAGGTCGAGATCCGCATCATCCAGCACAATAGCCGGTGCCTTACCACCCAACTCCAGATTGAGCTTAGTGATGTTGTTAGCGGCATTGGCCATAATGCGTGATCCCGTTTCCACGCTGCCCGTAAAGCTAATCATATCGACCTGCTGGCTAGCGGTAAGGGCGTTACCCGCTTCAGCACCCGTGCCGCTCACCACGTTGAACACACCTTTTGGCAACCCCACTTCATCTAGCAGACGGGCGAACTCAAAACAGTTATTGGGTGTTTCTTCGCTGGGCTTAATTACGATGGTATTGCCCGTGACTAATGCCGGCGCCATCTTGCGTGCGATCAAGAAAAACGGGAAATTCCAAGGCAAAATGCCCGCTACCACCCCAAGTGGCTTACGGAAAAGGAAAATGTTCTCCTTAGGGCGATCGCTCTGAATGATTTCACCTTCAATGCGGCGCCCCCACTCGGCCATATAATCCAAATAGTCGGCGGTAAAGTTAACTTCCACTTCCGCCAACCCACTGATTTTGCCCTGCTCTTCCGTAATGGTACGTGCCAAATGGGCAACGTTATCGCGCAGCTTATTGGCTAAACGATGCAGAAAAGCCGCACGCTCGACGGCTGGCGTCGCGGCCCAGCCCTTTTGCGCTGCACGCGCGGTATCTAACGCTCGCTCGACATCGTCAGCATTGGAAGCGGGAACACGCGATAATAATGCCTGGTTGGCGGGGTTAAATACCTCCAGGTGCTGCTGGGCCGCTTCAAATGCGCCGTTGATATAGTTTTGATAAATGGTTGGCTGTGTCATCCTGATTCTCCTATTGTCATTATATTGGCCTCAACGAGACCACCTGCAGATAAGTCCTAGAGTGATAAGTGCTGTGTTAAGAAGAGCTTGTTAACAAACACTGAGTTAATAAGTACTGGAAGTCTGGTTCGCGACTTGCCCCTTGTAGCGTGCAATGGTTGCCAGAGCGCCCTGGCGAAGAAGGCTTATATCGATCCCCACCGCAATAAACTGGCAGCCAAGCGCCTGATAGCGGCGTGCGTCGTCTTCAAGCGGCGCCAGGATCCCCACCGGCTTACCCGCCGCCTGCACCGTTTTAATAACTTGTTCAATGGCTTTTTGAACGTCTGGATGCCCCGGATTGCCTGGATGCCCCATCCCCACCGAAAGATCCGCCGGGCCAATAAAGACCGCATCAACCCCATCGGTTGTCGCAATCGCTTCCGCCTGCTTAACGCCTTTGGGTGATTCAACCTGTACGATTAGACAGAGCGACTCATGCGCCTTAGTTAGGTAGTCATCCACGCCATCCCAGCGTGTTGCACGCACTAAGCCCCCGCCGACACCGCGTATGCCATGGGGTGGATAGCGAGTAGCACGCACCAGGGCTGCGGCTTGCTCAGCACTTTCCACCATTGGCACCATTAGTGTCTGAACGCCAATGTCGAGTAGTTGTTTAATCAACGCAGGATCCTGGTTAACGCTGCGTACTACCGGTGCTGCTGAATAAGGTGCCACTGCCTGTAGTTGAGCCAAAATAGTCGGCACCGTATTGGGAGCATGCTCACCATCAATCAGCAGCCAATCAAAGCCAGTGCTCGCCACAATTTCAGCGGCATAACCAGTCGCAAAACCAGCCCAGCAGCCCCAAATGGGATCACTTTTAGCCAGTGCGCTTTTAAATGTATTAACGGGCATTTCCATCGTCGTTACACTCCAGTAGTACTAGTCAAAAGCCCCAAGCAGGTCAGGTAGGCCAAGTGTTAATAAGGGTAAATACATGATGCACAGCAACCCGATGACGAGAACCATGAAAAAAGGCACGAGTGGGCGCATTGTCTTCATGTAATCAACCTCAGCAATTTTGCACCCAAGTAGAACGATTAAAGCCACTGGTGGCGTCAGCGAGCCTAAAAGCAGAGCAATAATGACCACGACTGAAAAGTGGATCATGTCGAACCCGAACATTTGGGCAATCGGTGTCAATATCGGCACCATCAAGATCAGCGCTGAAATTGTTTCGATAAACATTCCGACGAGGATCAGTACCAGCACAATCAGCAGTAGCACGACGGCAGGCTCGCTGGTCATACTAGAAAGCCAAGTAGCTAATGTTGCAGGTACGCCCTCTCGGGCAATGATCCAACTAAACAAAGCGGCACTGCCGAGGATGATCAGAATGCTCGCTGAGGTAACCACCGACTGAAGGGCGAAGCGGTAGGTATTTTTGACATTCAGGCGATGAGAAAGCAGACCAAAACCGAGCCCATAGGCGACGGCCACAATGCCTGCCTCTGTAGGCGTGAATAAACCGCTCTGGATACCCCCTACAATAATCAACGGCATCACCATCGCGGGTGCTGCTTTCAAAAACACCTTGCCGGTTTCGCCTAAGCTGGCTCTACGGTGACGAGGCGCGCCGATTTCATCAGCTTTCCAGTAAACCAGTGCCATCATGATCATGGCGAGAAACAGACCTGGAACGATACCGGCCAAAAACAGCGTGCCAATGGAAAGCCCCGTCATGGCTCCATAGATCACCATGAGCAGGCTAGGCGGAATAATGGGCCCCAAGATTGCTGAAGCGGCGGTAATCACTACCGCCCATTCTGGCTTGTAGCCCTCCTTTTTCATCGCCGGAATCATCATCCCTCCGACCGCAGCCACATCTGCCGAAGCCGAACCGGAGATACCCGAAAACAGCACACTCGTCATGATATTCACCTGGCCTAATCCGCCCCGTATATGGCCCACTAAGGAACGGGAAAAACCTACGATTGACGAGGTGATACCACCGTAGTTCATTAGGTTCCCGGCGAAGATGTAGAGCGGGATGGCCAGCAAGGGGAAGCTATCCAAAGAGCTGAAAAAGCGCTGAGGCAAAACCAGAAGTGGTACCCCGCCATCAATGACTAGGACGGTAACGGCACTAAGCCCCATGGCGAAGGCGATGGGCACGCCGACAGCGAGAAGAGCTGTAAATAATCCAAACATTAAGGCAACGATCATAGTAGCTCCTCTACGTCTGATGCTTTTTTCACTTCATCACGACGAACAATGAAAGCAAGGATCGTCAGCACGCCCCCAATGGGGATGGGTGCATACAGCCAAGCTCTAGAAATACCCAACGAGGGCTGCATTGTGCCCAAAGCGCGTAGTGTGAATAGGTACCCCCAGTGGGCTAAAACGGCACAGAAAACAATTGAGATAGCTGCCACTGCGAAACGTCTCACCTTTTCAAAGCGGTCATTGTTAAACCGAAACAGCTCCACCTTTATTTCATCGCATTTGTAAACCACCACAGGGGTTCCCATAAGTACTAACCAAACCAGCAGCATCCTCACCACTTCTTCTGTCCAGAAAAGTGGCAACCCGAGGAGAAACCGGTTGATGACCTGTATGAAAATCAACGCCATGATCGCCGAGAAAATGGCGACGGTCATGGCGCCAAGGGTGGCAAATGCAGTATCCAGATAACGACGCATTTGCGAGCTCCTTTTCAGAGTCACTGCTGCCCAATGGACTCAAGTAGTTCTACGGCGCCAATATTGGCAGCAAACTCTTCGCGGAAGCCTGCCAGTGCTTCTTGGAAAGGCACTGGATCCACCTCGTTAATGGCGATCCCCTCTTCTTCTAGCTGGCTAAACCAGGACTGCTCACGCTCAAACCACTCACCGCGCTGCATTTCAGCCGCTTCCCGGGCGGCCCGGTTGACTGCGTCACGGTCGCTATCAGAAAGGTTGTTGTAAAAGGACTCATTGATGGCAAAACTACCGTCGAAAAGAATATGGCGTGTTTTGGACAGCGACTCGGCGACCTCAAATATGCGGAAGGTGTAACCAACTTCCGGGGTCCCTTCCATGGCATCGACGACACCTGCCTGTAACGCGGTGTAGACTTCCGGCATGGGTACAGGCGTCGGCTGAGCTTCCAGTGCAGAGAAGGTACCCACAAACACGGGAGACTCCGGTACGCGAATCTTCAAGTTATTGAAATCTTCGGGGCTATTAATTTCTCCTTCGGCCAAATACGTATCTCGATAGCCTGCCAGAATCCAGTTAAGCGGCCTGATCCCGGAAGTGGTAACCAATTGCTCGATCAATTGATCGCCTATTTCTCCTGCTACCACGTTTTCCCAATGATCAACGTCCCGATAAAGATAAGGTAGCGTCAGCAGACCAAATTCGGGTACATAGTTGGCATAAAGGCCAGATTCGCCATACCCCATCTCCAGTACGCCAAGCTCAACAGACTCAATAATTTCTCGTTGCCCGCCCATTTGTCCGGCGGGAAAGATTTCCACCTGGACTTCACCGTCACTGTATTCAGCTGCCAGATCGCGAAATCTTTCAGCTGCTAAATGCTGCTCGGAATCAGTCGAAATATGGTGTGCGAAACGAATTTTCGTTTCAGCATAGGCAGTGCCAAAGGGCATCATGAAGAGCAGCCCTGCGACACCAATTGTGGTCATTTTAGAGACTGAAAGACATGAGGTGTTTTTCATTTTCATTGTAGTTTCCTCTGATATTACTTGGTTTAAGTTCCCTAGTTTTTAGCGGGAACAATGCTTATCAGGCCTTAATTTTAATGTTGGTAAGGCCTAGAAAGTTCACAGTCAGGATTAAGGCGTACGCCAAACCCTGGCTTGTCGAGCTTGGAAGCCGCCATACGACCGTTTTCAGGCACCGGTTCATCCAGCAGCAGCGGATTAAACATGGGCACGACCTCATCGGCCTTCGGCGCCATCATCAAGAACTCTGCGAACGGGCTGTTATGGCGAGTGATTACAAAATGGTAGCTGTAAACCGACGAACCATGGGGTACAACCAGCTTGTTATGCGCATCGGCCAGCGCTGAAATCTTGATCAGTTCTGTAATACCACCACACCACCCCACATCCGGTTGGATAACGTCGCAGCACTCCATTTCCAGCAGCATACGGAAGCCCCAGCGGGTAGCCTCGTGCTCACCGGTATTCACCAGCATGCCTTTGGGTACATCACGCTTGAGCTGCGCGTAACCCCAGTAGTCATCGGGTGGAAGCGCCTCTTCGATCCATTTCAGGTCGTACGCCTGGGCTTCCTGAGCTAGCCGAGTGGCGTAATTGACATCAAGGCTCATCCAGCAGTCATACATCAGCCAGAAGTCATCGCCGACGGCGCTACGCATTTTCGCTAGGTGCTCTAAGTTCTTTCTCAGCCCCTCATCGCCTTCAGCAGGCCCATGAACGAGGGGCATTTTGCCGCCAATAAAGCCCATTTTCTTAGCGAGGTCAGGGCGTGCTCCGGTGGCGTAAAACACCAGTTCATCGCGAACCGGGCCACCTAATAGCTGATGCACCGGCAGTTGCCGCACCTTACCCAGCAGATCCCAAAGCGCCAGATCAACGCAGGAAATTGTATTAATCACCACCCCTTTACGGCCGTAATAGAGCGTGGCGTTAAACATCTGATCCCAAATTTTTTCGATTTCAGTTACCTGTTTACCCTCAATAAAGCGGGCAAGATGCTTTTCGACAATCCAGGCACCAATTTCGCCACCGGTAGTTACAGCAAACCCTACGGTTCCATCGCTTGCCTCTACCTCAACCACCAAAGTGCCCAGAACATTGAGCCCGAAGCTTCGGCGTGTCATGCGGTACTCTGGGTACTTGCTCATGGGCGTCGCGATCTGGGAATCGATCCAGTGCCCCTCGGCTTGGTCATGGTAGTCAGCACCGCCACCCCGGACGGTGTAGGCGCGTACCTGCTTGATGGTGGGTTCGCTCATAAACACTCCTCGTTATGTTTGTTAACGTCATCTTCTTGAGGAAGTTGTAAGTAAAAGCGGGCAAGGTAGCCAATGATTATCTGGTTCGCCTCGATACCTTTAAGTTATCGAATAGCGCTGAGTCAGCAACTGCGCTAACTTGCGCGAGGCTGCTTAATAACAAGATACCGAATCACTAGACTAATGTCGCACAGCCAAATTAAGCGTAATCACCATACCGTTTGGGTATCGATTCAAAAGCGAGATGAGAATGGATAGCTTTCAATTGCTGGTAGCAAGGCTTCGTTATAAGCACCTTCTTATGCTCTCGACGCTGGGCAAAGTCGGCAACCTACACCAAACTGCCGTGGTCATGCATATGTCACAGCCTGCCGCGACACGTATGCTAAGTGAAATTGAGCGGGTATTTGCGTGCCAGTTATTCGAGCGCATGGCCAAGGGAATGCGCCCGACCAAAGTGGGCGAAATGTTGGTGGAATTTGCTGATAACGCGTTAACTCGTTTAGATCGATGTGCCGAAGAAGTGCATCGCTACCAGCTTGGTGGACGCGGGCAGTTAACCGTTGGGGCCATTATGGGGGCCGCGCCTGACCTGGTGGCGCAAGCTATCATCGAGATGAAACGCCTGCGCCCCATGTTACAAATTCGTTTGATGGGTGAGACAAGCGATCAATTAGTGGCGCTACTTGAGCAGGGTAAAGTGGATATAGCAATCGCCCGCTATGCGACCTCCATCCAACATAATCAATTCGATTTTGAGCCATTGGGCAACGAAAACATGATCACTGTGGTACGCCGTGGTCATCCATTAACCGATGAACCTTTGCCGTCTCTTGAGCAGCTACTAGAGCTCTGGCCCTGGATACTTCAACCAATAACCACACCAGCACGCCAAGCGCTAGAGAAAGAGTTGGAGATGGAAGGCTTAATGTCGCCACGCGATATTATCGAATGCGGTTCAATCTTTGCTGCCTTACAGCTAGTGCAAAAAAGCGATGCCCTGCTGGTAATGGCTGAATCCGTTCTTAGAGACCATCTCAATATAGGGCTTATTGAAATGCTGCCGCTCACCCTTGGACGAACGCTTTCTCCGTTTGGGTTATTGACTCGAAAAGATACTTTCTATGGTGAACCGGTTACCGGCTTTTGCGACATTTTGCGCCGTAAAGCCGTGCAGTGGGAGTAAATAAAAAAGCCGACCCATTGGATCGGCCAAACTGATGGGACAATGTACAGCATGGGGGATGCTGCACACGATGCCTGGGGAAGGCATCGCCAAAACGCCAGATTAAGCGGCTTGGCGATGCCCTCTCAGAGAGTTGCGTCCTTTACGGGAGTAGCTGCCTTTACCTTTTTTCGGAGTTTGCTGCTGCATTTTAAACATTGGCGTCCGCAGTTGCGCTTTTAACGCGTTGTCTTTTATCTTGCGCTGTTTCATCGTTTTCTCCGTTCTTTTAAAGATGCCTGCCTGGGCAGGCATCCCCTACGACACATACTATCAATTGAAGTTCATCTATTAGCGTCCATCGCTTAGCGTTTCAAGCCCTGCTTATTAGTCCCCTTACTCATCCCAGGCGGGAGCAAAGTCGGGGTTGGCAATACGCTCCTGGCGATCCAACATGGCAATCTCTGCTATTTCACTATCGCTTAGCACTATATCAAAGGCGGCAATATTGCTTTGGATATTACGCGCTTTGGTCGATGAAGGGATCGTAATCATATTGCGCTGTTTCACCCAAGCAAGGGCAATTTGCGCGGGCGTGGCGTGATGCGCGTCGGCAATCTGCTTAAGGGTCGGGTCGTCCATGACCTTGCCCACAGCTAGCGGCATAAAAGCAGTAATCTGAATGCCATGCTGCTCGCAGTGCTCGACCAGTTTGCGGTTCTGTAAGAAAGGATGAACCTCGATCTGATTGGTCAGAATTTCACCTTTACCCAGAATATTAACCGCTTCATCCACTTGTTCGCAGGTGAAATTGGAAATACCAATATGGCGCGCTTTACCTTCTGCTTTGACCTCTTTAAGAGCCGTCAAATAATCTGCCATCGGCACTTCATTGTTGGGCGACGGCCAGTGAATTAACAGCAGATCAACGTAACCTGTGCCCAGTTTCTGGAGACTTTCATCTACGCTGGCCTTCAGCGTGGCAGGCTCCAGGTTATCAAACCATACCTTAGTGGTGAGGAAAATATCGCTGCGGTGCACCTCGCTGTCACGAATTGCTGCACCGACATCCGCTTCGTTGCCATAAAACTGCGCCGTGTCGATATGCCGATACCCCGCTTCAAGCGCCGCATGAATGCTCTGCTTGAGCGTATCGCCTTCCAGGCGAAAGGTACCGAAACCGGGGTTAGGCATCACATTTTGCATCATTAACGTCCTTTTCTATTGATAGCGTGTTAACTAACATGGGGTGGAGACCGCCCCACTTCAACCCCGTTGTTTATTGTTTCCTGATCAGAGACCGCGACATCACCGCAATAACAGCGCGATAACCACTAGCGCCAATACTAGTGAAACGCCCTTCCAGAACAGCACCGGGTCGCGCTCTAGTAGCGGTAATTGAGCACGTTTCAGCATTTCTTGACTGGGCGAGCGTAGTTCGAAGATAAACTCCGAAAGAGCTGGAAAGCGTTTGTGTGGATTAGGATGAAGAGCCTTTTTGAGCACCTCATCTACCCAGGCGGGCAGCTCACGGTTCTCGCTAAGCGCCGATTGATAGGCAAGCTTATGCTGCGCTGCCCGAGTGCGGGTTTTGGCCACCTCAGTGCCATAAGGCAGCGTGCCGGTTAGCATCTGATAGGTGATCACCGCCAGGGAGTACTGATCCGAACGGGACGTACCACCTTCACCCAGAAAATACTCCGGCGCGGTGTACTGGGCGGTGCCTAGAATATCGTCGCTAGCCGCATTGACCTCTTCAGCAAGACCCGCCACCTTGGCAGCGCCAAAATCAATCAGCTTCACCGTTCCGTGGCTATCGATCATGACGTTATCGGGGCGCAAATCTTGATGCAGCATTTCCAGGCGATGAAAGGCGCGCAGCCCCTTGGCGATCTGCTCGACGATGGGGCGTACGCTAGCTAATTCGGCGTTGGGGTGGTCGCGCATCCACTGGGTCAGGGTTTGCCCTTCGATATAGGCCAACACGGTGTAAAGGTAGTGGCGCGGACGCTCTTGGGCGGGGGCTTTAAGCACGTGCTGATTATCGATGCGCCGGGCAATCCACTCTTCGCGCACGAACCGCTCGATACTCGTCGGGTCTTGGCTTAGCTCGGTTGAGAGGGTTTTAAGTGCCACCTTCTCGCCACTCGCTACCTCTTCCGCCAGATAGACATGGCTGCGGCTGCTGGCATGCAGTTGTCGCACAATGCGGTAGCCGTCCAGCTCGCTTCCTGCGCGCAACTCAGACGGTGACGGCAGGGTGCTCAGCGCCGCGTAGAGTTCATTAGCGTGGCGCTCAGGCAGCGAATCAATGCGCACAATTTGCACGGTGAGGTTGTCATCGCTGCCATTATCGATTGCGGCAGCGATTAGCGCCTCAGCCGCCGCGTCGAGATCGCCCCAATGGGCGTGAATCAGCGCGGCCATTTCGGTGCCGGTCAGCCACTCATAAACACCGTCGGTGGTGAGTACAAACACATCGCCGACACTCAGCGATACCGAGGAATAATCCAGCTCCAGGTGCTGGCTGGCCCCCATGGCGCGGCTTAAATGACTGACTTCCCGGGAGGCCCAGAAGCGGTGATCCTCGGTCAGCGGCTCCAGCGTATTGCCGGCGAGCTGATAGATACGGCTATCGCCAACGTGAAACAGATGCGCAGTGGTGGACTTAATCACCATCGCGCTGAGGGTACACACATAGCCACGATCCAGGTTGTAGCGGTACTGGCTTTGCCGGGTTTGGGCATAAAGCCATGCATTGGTGGCCTGCAGTACCCGTTGGGCGGAGGTCTTAACCGCCCAGGTAGCCGGGGTGGCGTAGTAGTCTGTTAAAAACCCGCCTACTGCTGCTTCACTCGCTTCCCGGCTCACTTCGCTGCTGCTGATCCCATCCGCTAACGCGATCGCAATGCCTTTGGTGGCGCGCTGGAGGTCGCTGGGTAGATAAGCGCCGTAAAAATCCTGATTGCTTGGCTTGCGCCCTTTATCAGAGTGCTGGCCAAGCGAAATGGTCAGCGCTGCCATTATACTTCCCCTAAAAAACCTCCGCCGGAGCGAACATTGCAAACGGTCGGAACAACCCTACGCGGAGGCGCTGTAGACCCATCCATGGGCGCTACTTTCGCCATCCATGGCGAAAGCCCCCCGCTACGGGTTGATTCCGACCTCGGCTAAGCTCCGATGTTTATCATCAACCTAGGGCTTCACAGTAGCGAAAGCTTGGCATTTAATTTCTTCATCTATAAAGCTTTCTGGGGCGCGGTACGCACGTGAGTGGTGTAGAGCGTGAGCCCCGTTAATGCCAAGCCACCGATCAAGTTACCCAGCACTACCGGAATTTCGTTCCAGATCAGGTAATCCATAATCGAGAAGTTACCGCCCATCATCAGCCCAGATGGGAACAGGAACATGTTGACCACCGAGTGCTCAAAGCCCATACCGAAGAACAGCATAATCGGCATCCACATGGCAATAACCTTACCGCTCACCGTGGTTGAGATCATTGCCCCCACTACCCCTAGCGACACCATCCAGTTGCACAGTATGCCGCGGATAAAAATCGTCGCCATGCCGCCAGCACCATACTCTTTATAACCCACGGTGCGCCCTTCGCCCACTTCACCAATGACCCGCCCCACTTCGCTGGGTTCGGTGCTAAAGCCGTAGGTAAAGACAATTGCCATAAGAAAGGCGACCGTTAATGCCCCACCAAAATTACCGATAAACACAATGCCCCAGTGCTTGAGAATACGATTAATCGTTACCCCAGGCCGTTTATCCAGCCACGCCAGCGGCGTTAACACAAATACCCCGGTCAACAGATCAAAGCCCATTAGATAGAGTATCGAGAAGCCGACCGGAAACAGGATGGCGCCGATAATCGGGTAGCCGGTTTGCACCGCTACGGTCACCGCAAACACCGCCGCGATGGCCAATATAGCCCCCGCCATAAAAGCGCGAATCAGCGCATCACGGGTAGACATATGCAGCTTGGCTTCACCAGCATCGACCATCTTGGTGGCAAATTCGGCAGGCAATAAGTAGGACATAGAGAGCGTTTCCGTTGTTGTGGGTTTTAAGGAATAGAAGGGTCAGAAACATAAAACGCGCACCGCAAACCCTGCCGCTAAGGCACGGTTTGCGGTGCAGAGCAGAAATTGGAGGCTAGGGCAGCGGGCGTCGTGGCGACTCTTTGCACGACGCTGCCCACCACAATCAAACAGGGTGACGGTAAGGGTGTGGCGGCGAGTTTTTCGGGCATATCCGCCAGCGAGCCCACCAGCGACTGCTGCTCACGCTGGCTGGCGTTAGCCACTAGCATGATCGGCCACTCATCCGGCAGGCCTGCCTGGCGCAGGCCATGACAAATTGCGCTCACTTTTGAAAGCCCCATATAAAACACCAGGGTTTCATCCTTGCGCGCCAGCGATGCCCAATCCGGCGTGCCGTCTTCGCGGCAGAGCTGGGCAGTCACAAAGCGTAGTTGCTGGGCATGACCACGGTCGGTGAGCGGAATACCCATGCAGGCAGCGGCGGCAGAGGCCGCGGTAATCCCTGGCACAATGGCAGCGGGGATCTCGGCAGCGGCCAGGGCATCCAGCTCTTCGCCCATCCGCGCAAACACCGCCGGGTCGCCGCCTTTCAAGCGCACCACCGATTTACCTTCCCGGGCGAGTTTTACCATCAGCTCACCGATCTCAGCTTGGGGTACGCTGTGATGACCGCGGGCTTTGCCCACGTAGTAGCGCTCGCTGCCGCTAGGAATCAGCGACAGCACGTCATCACCTACCAAGCGGTCATACACCACGGCGTCCGCCTGCATAAGTAAGCGTGCAGCCTTGAGGGTTAACAGCTCTGCATCGCCGCTGCCTGCGCCGACCAAGTAAACCTGCCCGGCGCGGCACTCGCCACGCAGTGGCAAACGTATGTCTGCAGCCTGCTGAACTAACGGCGTTAGCGCGCGGTGCGATAACCGCATAAAGGCGTTAAACCACTTCTGTAGCAAGGGGTTGCTTAGTGCGGGCATTGGGCCGCTCCTCTTCAATAAGTGATTTCAATTCGGGAATACAGCTACCGCACTGGGTGCCGCAAGCGAGTCTGGCGCCCAACGCTTCTACGCTGGTGTCGCCCTCGCGGATAGCGTTGACGATGGTGGTTTGGCCCACTTGGTGGCAACTGCATACCACCGGGCCGGTATCCGCCGCGCCGTCGTCGCAGCCTGCCAATAGTCGACGGCGGTGGGTATCGCTCAGTGCCGTCTCGTTAAAACGCGCTTCCAGCCACGCTAGCCCTGGCAACTCTTTGGGCGGGCCGACCATCAGCCACCAGCGCAACTGACCGTTTTCTACGCAGGCGGCACGCAGACGTCCGTTAGTCGGATCCTGGCTGACAACCGATACGTCGCCGGGCAGCCACGTTTTCAACTGCGCCAACCAATCATTAACCGACTGCGTATTGGCAAGCTGCCAGCGCTGGCAGCCGCGCATGGGAATACGTGTCCAGTAGGCACTGGTGCACCAAGGCGTTAATTCCGTTGCCCCATCGGCGACCAATAGGGTGGCCTGCCAATCGGTAGCAAGCGGCGCCAGCGCCACGGCGCCGTGCTTCGATTCAGGCTGCCCAGAGAGCGGATCAGTAATGCTGTCAATTAGCGCGCTGCTTCTGGCCTGCTGGGTAAAGCAGTCAGTCCAGTGGATGGGTACGAAGATCTCTCCGCGGCGTTGGGCGTTGGACACGCGCACCCGGGCGCGAAATTCGCCTTTCGCGGCGGTTAACACTGCCAGCCCTTGATCCATAACACCGGCGGCGTGGGCGTCCTCCGGATGCACATCCATAAAGGGTTCGGCGCGGTGATTCATTAACCGCAGTGAGCGCGCAGTGCGGGTCATGGTGTGCCATTGATCACGAATCCGGCCGGTGTTCAAACGCAGCGGGTAGGCGGCACTCAGCGCCTGTTCAGGCCCTTGGGGCTTGATCGCCAGCAGCTTGGCGCGACCATTCGCGGTGGCAAACTCGCCATCCTCAAACAACCGAGCAGTGCCATGGGGTGCGGCCTTTGTGACCGGCCATTGGATGGGAGCTAAGGCGTCGTAGCCATCCCGGCCCAGGCCCACCAAACCCGATATATCAAACAACCGCTGCGGGCTGCCAGGCACCGTGCTGTTATCAACCCCGTTTTCAAGTCCGTTTTCAAACCCAGAGAGACGAGCGTGCTCGTCGAAAATCTCCCAAGGGTGCGCGTAGTTAAACGCCTCGGCAAACCCCAACCGTTTCGCCACCTCACACATTATCCACCAGTCGTGGCGGGCCTCACCTGGGGGCGGCAGCATGCCCCGCTGGCGAGAAATACGCCGCTCGGAGTTAGTCACGGTGCCATCTTTTTCCGACCAGCCCGAGGCAGGCAGCACAATGTCGGCATAAGGCAACAGATCGGTATGGGCAGCGCACTCGGAAACAATCACCAGTGGGCACTTTTCCAGCGCAACACGCACCCGCGCAGCATCAGGCAGGCTAATCGCGGGATTGGTAGCCATCACCCACAGCGCTTTTATCTCGCCACGTTCAATGGCCTCAAACAGCTCCACTGCTTTATAACCTGGCCCTTCCGGCAGGATAGGCGTCAAGCTGTCGGTGGCCCAGAAGCGGCTGACCAGATCCAGGGCGCCTGGGGTGTGGTAATCCATATGCGCGGCTAGCTGGTTGGCCAGCCCGCCTACTTCGCGCCCCCCCATGGCGTTGGGCTGGCCGGTAATCGAGAACGGCCCCGCCCCCGGCAAGCCGATTTTGCCGCCCGCCAAGTGGCAGTTAATAATCGCGTTACACTTATCGGTACCGCTGGCGGATTGATTAACGCCCTGGGAATAGAGCGTGACCACATGTAGCTGACTGGCGAACCAGTAATAGAAGGTTTCCAGGCGCTCGGGGTCGACATCGCAAGCCGCCGCTACCTCCGCCACCGAGCCCGCGGTTTGCTGGGCCGCCGCCAGGGCATCGTCAAACCCTTCGGTGTGGCGCTCAAGGTAGAGGGTATCGAGCCTGCGGCGCTGCGCCATCCACGCCAGCAGACCGTTAAACAGGTAAGCATCGCTGCCTGGTTTAATCCCTAGGTAGAGGTCGGCGATTTCGCAGCTGTCGGTGACGCGCGGGTCGATCACCACCAAACGCATCAATGGATTGCGCTCTTTAGCGACTTTAATACGCTGATAGAGCACCGGGTGATTCCAGGCCAGGTTGGAACCCACCAACACGATCAATTCCGCCTCTTCCAAATCCTCGTAATTACACGGCACCGCATCGGCACCGAAGGCGCGCTTGTAGCCAACCACCGCTGAGGCCATGCACAGCCTCGAGTTAGTATCTAAATGAGGCGTACCTAAAAAGCCTTTAAACAGCTTATTGGCCACATAGTAATCTTCGGTAAGCAGTTGGCCGGAGAGATACGCGGCCACGCTGTGATTGCCATGCTCGGCCCGCAGGGTGTTTAAGCGTTCGGCAGTAGTGCTTAAGGCGGTGGCCCAGGAGACCTCAACACCATCAACGCGAGGGTGAGTCAGCCGTCCTTGACTCCCCAAGGTTTCGTGTAGCGCAGAACCTTTGACACACAGCCGCCCGAAGTTCGCCGGATGCTCGCGGTCGCCCTCGACAGCGCTCAGCGTGCCCGCCTCAACGGTTGCCGTCACGCCACAGCCAACGCCACAGTATGGGCATGTGGTTTTGGCTTGCTGCGTCGTTTTGGTCTGCTGCTCTGCTTTTGCCCCTCGCATAACTACTCCTCGGGTCTTACCTGAACGCCGTATATACGTATATAAATGCCAGGCATAAAAAAACGCCCAGTCCCTTTCTCTAATGCGCTATATAAACGCATTGAAAGAAGAGGGCTGGACGTCGTTGCCACAGCGCACCTTCATCGGTGCATTACTCTTTACAGTAGTCTCTTCAAACAAATGAAGATTTACTAACAGCTACACATTTTCTAACGGCTACTTATTTTTCTAACGGCTTTGGAATTGTTCGCTGCCATCGCCAAACAATGAGCGCTTATCCCTTGTTAACTTACTTATTGCCTAGGGAACTGCAAGAGCCAAGCCGACAACCGGCTATATGAAATTTAGTTATTTAAAAACAGATAGTTAAAAAATTAAAAATCATCACACAACGCTCTTTTACGCACTGTGCACACGCTGAATGGTGCTTGAGAGTGCAGGCCACCTCTCTTTTCGCACCATCACCGTGCAGTCTATCCGAAGAGCCTGGCCACCGCTTACCCACCACCTAAACATAAGCAACTGAAGTTATTTAAAAAAATATTTCAGACGGCCAGTTGGCTAGCTCCTTGCTTGTTACCGAGTAAGGTTTTTAATCAGCTGACAGCCAATGGAGGTTGTCGCGCGTTTAAAAAGACGCTATCGGGCAACGACGCCCCTGTTACGCACGCTTTTGCGATTCTTTGCAAAGAGGTGCGAGACAGGGGCGTTTTTTGTTTGGTGCTCAAGCAGCCGCAAAGACACAGAGGAGCCACCCATGGAAACCACTTCCCGGTGCTCGCCCAACGACCATCAAAACGACCATCTGGTGATCATTGGCAATGGTATGGCAAGCCACCGCCTAATCGAGGGGCTAGTAAAACAGCCCACACGCCCCCAGCGCATCACGGTGATAGGTGCAGAGCCAACCCCTGCCTATAACCGTATTCTGCTTTCGCCACTGCTGGCCGGTGAAATGCAGCAGGATGCACTTACGCTGCGCGACACCGCGTGGTACGCCGAACAGGGCGTCAACCTGATACTCGGTGAAAAGGTCGAGACGCTTGATCGCGCAAGCCAAACGTTGACCACCAATAGCGGGCGATCGCTTGATTACGATCATTTGGTCATCGCCACCGGATCACGCCCAGCGCTGCCCGATGTTCCCGGGATTGAACTTGAGGGCGTACACGGCTTTCGCGACCTGCAAGATGCCGAAGCACTTGAGGCCATTGCTCAGCGCGGCGGTGATGCTGTCGTGATTGGTGGCGGCCTACTCGGTCTTGAAGCGGCTGAAGGGCTGCGTAAGCGTGGCAACGGTATCAACGTTAGCGTGCTCCAGCGCAGCGAGCGGTTGATGAACCGCCAGTTAGATACGACCGCAGCACACCTGCTCAAAGACACCCTGACGCAACGCGGCTTGAACATCATCACCGGTGCCCAGCTAGAACGGCTAGAAAGTGACGCCCGGGGTCGGGTCGCCAAGGTGCATCTTGCCGATGGCCTCCAGTTGAACGCCTCCAGCGTGATCGTTGCCGCGGGCATTACCCCTAATGCGGAACTTGGCCGCCAAGCAGGTCTGCGCACGGATCGAGCTATTGTGGTGGACGAATGGCTCACCACCAGCGACCCGGCGGTCTCAGCGCTGGGCGAGTGCTGCCAGTTCGAGGGCACCACCTACGGCCTGGTGGAACCAATCTGGCGACAGGTAGAGGTGCTCGCCGCGACGCTGTGCGGCACGCATACCCAAGGCTACGCGGATACCCCCAGCGCCACCAAACTCAAAATCAGTGGTGTAGCGCTCTACGCTTTTGGCCCCACCGAGGCCAGCGCGGAGCATGAAGTGCTGAATTACCACGACCTTGAACGCGGCGACTACCGCCGCCTGCTGCTTCGCGACGGCCAGATTGAAGGCGCGGTGCTTTACGGCGACACCAGCCAAGGGCCCTGGTACTTCGAGCAGGCGCTCGCGGGCACTGATCTCAACGCTTACCGCCAAGCCTTGTTGTTTGGTGGTGCTGATGTCGAGGTTCTACGCGAAGCGGCATCTCTACACAGCCCTGATTCTTCTGAACTCTCTTCAAAACAATCTTCTTCAAAACACTCTTCTCATACAACGTCGGAGGCGGCTTAAATGTCTACCCAACAGCAGCTTATTATTATTGGTAATGGCATGGTCGGCCACCACCTGGTCGAGCAGCTCGTCGATAACGGCGCCCTCGAGCGCTATCAGGTCACCGTGTTTGGCGAAGAGCGCCACCGCGCCTACGACCGGGTACACCTATCTGAATACTTCAGCGGTCGCGACGCCGATTCGCTAGCCCTTTGCGAAGCAGATTACTACGCCGTTAGCGGTGTGGAACTGCGCACAAGCGAAGCCGTGATTGAGATCGACCGCGACCAGCAAGAAGTAATCACCGATCAAGGGCGATACCCCTACGACCGCCTGGTGCTGGCCACCGGCTCCTTCCCCTTTGTACCGCCGATTCCCGGCAACGACCGGGAAGGGTGTTTGGTCTATCGCACCCTGGACGATTTAGACGATATCCGCGCTGCCGCCGAAAACGCCACCACCGGCGTGGTCGTCGGCGGTGGTTTGCTGGGCTTAGAGGCCGCTAACGCCCTGCGCGGCCTGAACCTGGATACTGCCGTTGTAGAGTTCGCTGCACGCCTGATGCCGATGCAGGTGGATACCGAGGGCGGCGAGTTGCTGCGGGAAAAAATTGAAGCTCTTGGGGTACAGGTACTCACCGAGCGCGCCACCCAGCGCATTGAAGATGGCGAGGCGAGCCGCCATCGCATGGTCTTCCAAGATGACAAAGTGTTGGAAACCGACCTAATCGTGTTCTCCGCTGGCATCCGCCCCCGCGACCAGTTGGCCCGGGACTGCGGCCTGGAGATTGGTGAACGCGGCGGCGTGGTAGTGGATAACCAGTGCCTGACCAGCGACCCGGCTATTTTAGCGATTGGCGAAGTGGCATTGTGGAATCAGAGTATTTTTGGCTTGGTGGCCCCTGGTTACCAAATGGCCAAAGCGGCGTACTCGACGTTGACCGGCGGTGACACCCAGTTTGGCGGCGCCGACATGAGCACCAAGCTTAAGCTAATGGGTGTCGACGTAGGCTCAATTGGTGATGCCCATGGTAATCAGAACCCCGGCGCGCGGATGTTCCGCTACCTGGATCCCATCAAGCAGGAGTATCGCAAGCTGGTGGTTTCCAGCGATGGTAAAAAGCTGCTCGGCGCGATGCTGGTGGGCGACAACGGCGTTTATGACACGCTGCTACAGTACTACTCAAACCGTATTGAGCTCCCCGATGAACCCGCTTCGCTGATCCTGCCCCAAAGCAACGGCGCCGCGCCCACCCTCGGCCCCGGTGCGCTACCGGAAACCGCCTCCATCTGCTCTTGTCACAACGTCACCAAGGGCGATATTTGCGCCACTATTGACGCTGGCGCGGTGGATCTAGGCGGTGTCAAAGCGGCCACCAAAGCCAGCACCGGCTGCGGCGGCTGCACGGCGCTGCTCAAAAGCGTGGTTGACCATGAACTGGAAGCCCGCGGCGTTGAAGTCGATAAATCGATTTGCGAGCACTTCGCCCATACCCGCCAAGAGCTTTACGATATTGTGCGCGTTGAAGGCATCAAAACCTTCACTGACTTGATCGAAAAACACGGCAACGCCGACACCCATCGCCTGGGTTGCGACATCTGCAAACCCGCCGTCGCGTCCATTCTGGCCTCCTGCTTCAATGAGCCGATCACCGACGCGGCGCATATCCCCTTGCAGGACACCAACGACACCTTTATGGCCAACATGCAGAAAAACGGCACCTACTCGGTAGTGCCGCGTGTGGCCGGTGGCGAGATTACGCCGGACAAACTCATCGTGCTGGGTGAAGTGGCCAAAAAATACAGCCTCTACTCCAAGGTCACCGGCGGCCAGCGTATCGACCTGTTCGGCGCCCGCCTGGAAGACCTGCCGGATATCTGGAGTGAGCTAATTGCTGCAGGTTTCGAGACCGGCCACGCCTACGGTAAATCGCTGCGCACGGTAAAATCCTGCGTAGGCAGCACCTGGTGCCGCTACGGCGTGCAGGACAGCGTCGGCATGGCGATTCAGTTAGAGAACCGCTACAAGGGCCTGCGCTCACCCCACAAGATCAAGTTTGGCGTTTCCGGCTGCACCCGCGAGTGCGCCGAAGCGCAGAGCAAAGACATCGGCATTATCGCTACCGAAAACGGCTGGAACCTCTACGTGTGCGGTAACGGCGGCATGCGCCCCCGCCACGCCGAACTGTTCGCCACTGACCTGGACGACGAGCAGCTCTACCGCACCATTGACCGCTTCTTAATGTTCTACGTGCGCACCGCCGACCGCTTGCAGCGCACCTCGGTATGGCGCGAAAACCTCGACGGCGGCCTGGAGTACCTCAAAGAGGTGATTCTGGAAGACAGCTTAGGCATCAACGACGAGCTGGAGCGCCAAATGCAAACCGTGGTGGATACCTACCAGTGCGAATGGGCAGACGCGATCAGCGACCCGGAGAAACTCAAGCGCTTCCGCACCTTCGTCAACGACGACCGCCCGGATCCGTCAATCATTATGACCTCCGAACGCGGCCAGCCACGGCCTGCCCAATCCACTGCTCACTGACGCTTTAAAATAGCTATAAAAGAGGTTTCCAATGACCGCAACTGCATTGAAAAAAGAGATGGATACGACAGGGGCTAACAACACGATGGCATGGCAAAAAGTGTGTACCAAAGCTGACCTGGTCGAATTCTCCGGCGTCGCCGCCTGGCTTGAAACCGCAAAAGGCCCTGCTCAGGTAGCTATTTTCTACTTGCCTGGACAAGGAGTGAGCGGTGAGCTTTTCGCCCTTGATCACTTTGACCCTTTCTCTAACGCCAATGTCATCGCCCGGGGCATCGTCGGCGACCTTAAAGGCGCCCCTGTGGTCGCCTCGCCTATCTACAAGCAACACTTCCGCCTTGAAGACGGCCAGTGTTTAGAGGATGAGGATGTTAAGTTACGTACCTGGAAGGTTGAATTTAAAGGTGATGAGGTGTGGGTTGAGGAGTAACCACATTAATTAGCCTTGAAAAATCGACAACGCCGCCATTAGGGCGGCGTTGTTGTTAGCAGCCGTTACTCTCAAACGTTATTCATTCAAAAAGCTAATCAGCGCCTGATTGAACTCATCAGGATGGGTAGCATTGAGGCCATGGGGCCCGCCCTTGATCACTTGCATTTGTGCATTGGGCAGTAGCTCCTGAGCCCGCTTACCGCTGACTTCAAAGGGCACGATACCATCTGCATCACCGTGGAGGACTAGCGTGGGGATATCGATGCTGGGTAGATCTTTGCGGAAATCGGTATAGCTAAACGCCTTGATACACTCGTAGGTTGCCTGGGGTGAAGCAAACGCCGCAATATCGCGATGATACTGGCGGTTCGGCTCGCTAACTAAGTCGCTGCGTTCACCCGCTGTAAAGAAGCTCTTGGTAAACTCTTCCAGAAAGGCAAGGCGGTCATCTTTTACGCCCTCAAGGAACTGACTGATGGTGGCATCATCAAGACCACCTTCAGGGTTATCATCGGCTTTATACAGGTAAGGCGGCACCGCTGCGGCAAAAACGGCTTTGTGAACACGACTGGTGCCATAGCTGGAAAGATAGCGGGCCACTTCACCGCCGCCCATGGAAAAGCCCACCAGGGTGGCATCGTGTAAATCCAGCGCCTCAATCAGTTTCTTGAGGTCTGACGCTAGGGTGTCGTAGTCGTAGCCGCCATCGGCCTGGGTTGACCCTCCAAAGCCCCGGCGGTCATAGGTAATCACCTTATATCCCGCCTCGACTAACGCTGGCACCTGCTTTTCCCACGAGCGACCACTCAGCGGCCAGCCATGAATCAGCACCACGGGCTTGCCCGCCCCGCGCACTTCGTAATAAAGCTCAACCGGCGTGCCCTGTTCCGTTCCTACGCTCAGCATTGGCATCGTCTCACCCTCCTGTTTGGCTTAACGTGAATTAAACAAACGCCTCATTAGGTTAGTAGAACTTACGATGCTTTCCAAAAGTGCGTAATACGTCGGCATTCGATAATTCGCTAACAAAGTTGCTATGCTTATTGGCTATTTTGACTATGTATACCGGAAGAAACCTTTGTGAAGACAGAATCAAGCACTTTGGCATTCTCAGCCTTTATGGCGCTGCTGATTGGTTGTGCAGGCATCGTGGCCACACTCGCCTCCAACTCCCAAGCGATCTTGCTGGATGGGCTGTTTAATCTGATCTATTTCAGCGTCGCGCTGGTGACTATCAAAGTGAGCAAATTAGCCAGCCGCCCTGATAGTGAGTCCTATCCGTTCGGCTATAGCTACTTTGAGTCGCTGGTGAACCTGTGCAAAGGACTGCTGATTTTAGGCGTGTCTATTTTTGCCTTGGTCGATGCGATAGCTGCCCTACTCACCGGCGGCCGTGAGATTGTGGCGGGCCTGGCGGTGTTGTATGCCCTGTTTGCCACCGGTGCCTGTTCATTGACTGCCTGGGTGATGCACCGCAGTCAGCGCCATGTGAGCAGCCCATTGGTAGCGGCAGATAAACTTAACTGGTTAGTCAACAGTGTGATTTCTGCCGCCGTATTAGCCGCCTTCTGCCTGGTGATGCTGTTTGAGCGCCTAGGCTGGCTGGCGGTTCTGCCCTACGTGGATTCGGTGTTGGTCATTGCGGTGGTGGTGCTGTGTTTAGGCGTGCCGGTGAGGATGGCCTCCCAAGCTTTGAAGGAGCTGCTCAACAAAACGCCCGAAGAGGCTATCGCGGTGCCCGTTCGCCAAGCCGTGGCGAGTGCCCTGGCGGATACCGACACCCAAGAGGTGCGGGTGCGCATGGTTCGCCCTGGGCGCCTGCTATATGTGATAGTGCATGTGGTACTACCCGACGCATCCGATGTTTCGGTCTCCACCCAGGATTTACTCAGGGCACGCGTCGATGACGAGGTGCGCCGCTACTACTCTCCCGTGGTGTGTGACGTGGTGTTTACTGCCAACACCCGCTGGGCAGCGCCCTCCTGTGGTCTATTGGTAGAGAAGCAACCATAGATCAGTTGTCCAAGTTACCGAGCCTTGCGCAATAGAACTAGCGTGGCGATCACGCCCACCAGTAGCGCAAGGCCAAATAGCATTAACGCCAAGGTATGCCCTACAGCATCAATGAGTACCCCAGTAGTGATCACCGGGATACTGAAGCCCAGATAGGCCATCAGGAAATAGCCCGCGCTGGCTTGGGTGGCTTGTTGGCTAGCCGAGCCGTCCGCAATCGCCAACACGCCGCTTAATCCCCCCAGGTAGATAAACCCATAGCAAGCGCTACTGGCTGCTACCGTGCCCAGCAGTACCGCCGCAAGATAACCTTGAACCGCTCCCCAGGCGATCAACCCGTAGGCAATCGGCAAAATCACCAGACCCAGTCGAGTAGCGCTGCGCGGCGCAAGTCTTCTCGCCCAGGGCTGAAACAGCACCCCGCAGCTGCAGATACCGAAGGTGGCGAAGCCACTCCAGGCGGATAAACCGTGTTGGCTTAATGCTGAAGGCAGGATGGCTATCACTAGCCCCACCATCGCCCAGGCCAACAAAATCGCCAGCCCATAGGAGAGAGCCCCTTTAGGATAGCTGGGCAAACGCAGCATAGGACTTTTAGTGGGATTCGGAGTGCGATCCTTAAGTGTGGTGACCACCACCAGCGCCAGCGAAGCGATCGCGAGATAAATCCACAGGCTGGGTGGCGATACGCTTGGGGTGTGGAAAACAAACAGGCTCGTCACCGCGGCCCCTAGCCCAAACCCGAGTGCGGTACTGGCCGTTACGTAGTTGGTCGCCACACGGTTATCCTCACCACCCAACAGCAACTGCATATAAGCGGGAGCTACCGCAGACGTTAACCCCGTGCTGATACCCAGCAGAAATCGAGCAATGCCCAGCGCCAGCAAACCGGGCGCTATCAGGGTAATCCCTGTCGCCAAGAGACATAACAACAGCGCAGTCATAATTAATGGCTTGCGCCCTACCCGATCGGCCAAGCCATTTAACCCCAGCAGCACCGGTATAATGCCCACCACATAGCAGGCAAAAGCGATGCTAGTGGCACCAACGCCTAAACCATCCCGCGCCGCCAGCGCATCGTAAAGTGGGGCCTGTAAATTAACCGCCGTGGTAATCGTACATAGCGCAAACGCCAGGCAGGCTGCGCTCCTTTTATTGATAGCGCGATTGGCAGTGCGGCTCATAGCTAAGTCCTAAATAAGTAAGTCATTGAACCGCTAAGCTCGCACGCTTACCGCTCAGCGGTAAGGTACACTTAACCTCCACTTTCCAGACACTGTTCCGCCTTTTTAGGGAACAGTTGAAAGCCATAGGCCACGTTATGAAACTAGAGGTTAATCGGCACGCCACGACGCCCATCGCCCAGCAGCTCGAAGCAGGCATTCGCGCTTGGATTACCGCGCACGGTGCAGGCGGTGGCCGTCGCTTACCCTCTATTCGTCGCTTAGCCGCCACCCACCACATCAGCCGTAATGCGGTGATTGAAGCTTACGAACGGCTTGTCGCTTCTGGCTTAGTGCGCTCACGACCCGGTTCGGGTTTTTATGTGGCGGATAACGCAGCAGCACTGGTATCACAACCCGAAGCTACGAGCGGATTGGAAGAGGTCACCAACGGGCTATGGGGGCTTTTCAGTGCCAATGAGCACACGCTCAAGCTGGGCTGCGGCTGGCTGCCCAGCGACTGGCGAGAAGGCGATGACCTCACTCACGCCATTCGCCAAGTGGCGCGTAAAAGCCGTTCGGGGATTTTCGAGTACAGCACACCTCAAGGGCCGCAGGATTTACGCGGTTTAATCCAGGAACGCCTGCGCCCACTGGCGATTACTGCGGACGCCCAGCAGATCGTGATGACCGGAGGCGGCAGCCATTCGCTGGATCTGCTGGTGCGGATGCTGCTAGAGCCTGGCGATGTGGTCTTCGTGGAATCACCGGGCTATTACAATCTGTTCGGCCTGCTGCACTTACAGCGAATACGCGTGATTGGCGTGCCGCGATTAGCCGATGGGCCTGATATCGAGCGCTTGGAGGTGTTGTTGGCCCAGCACCGCCCAAAGCTGTTCTACATCAACAGCGTTTTTCACAACCCCACGGGCAGCACGCTCATCCCGGCAGTAGCGCATCGAGTGTTACAGCTCGCCGAGCAACACGATTTTCAGATTATTGAAGACGATATCTACGCGGATTTTCAGCACACTCCCACCACCCGCTTGGCAGCGTTAGATGGATTGAGCCGGGTATTCTACCTGGGTAGCTTTTCGAAGAGCCTCTCCTCTTCACTGCGAGTAGGCTTTGTCGCCGCGCCCATGGCTTGGGTACAGCGCTTTGTGGACATCAAGATGTTAACCAGCATCTCAGCTTCGCGGTTTGCTGAGCAGGTCGTCACCACCCTGCTGCAAAACGGCAGCTACCGAAAGCTTACCGAACGGCTGCGCATTAAGCTCGCCAATCAAATGGCAATAGCGCTAACGATGCTGAAAAATGCCGGTTGGGAGGTGTATACCCAACCAGCAGGCGGGATGTTTGTGTGGGCGAAACCACCGGTGGCCATTACTCCTGAAACCCTCAGTGAACTGGCTAACCGGTGGGAAATCACGCTATCGCCGGGGCATCTGTTTTTTGCCGATCACCAGCCAACGCCCTGGCTCCGGCTCAACGTCGCCTATATACAAGACCCAAGGGCGAAAGCGTTTATTGAAGCAGCGAGTTAATCCCCTACCCTTCTTTTGCCTCTTTCACTGGCCACACATCAGCATCTACCAGCTCGGGGCGTTTAAGAATGGCCGGATCAAATATCGGCTCTTTAATACCGTCGCGGCGCTGACGCTCATAATCTTTCAGCACGGCTACGGCAATTGGCCCCATGATCAAAATGGCAAAAAGGTTAGTAGTTGCCATTAGCCCCATGGCCAGGTCAGCAAAGTCCCATACCACGCTCAGTTCAGCGACGGAACCCAGCAGCACCATGGCGATAATAATCACCTTGAATACGCTTACCGCCTTTGCGGCGTGACGACGAAATAGAAATTCGATATTCACCGATGAGAACGAGAAGTTGGCCAAAATGGAGGTGAACGCAAAAAACAGAATCGCCAAGGCGATAAATATTTCCCCAAAGCCACCTAGATGGTCGACCATGGCATCCTGAGTAAGCTGAATACCTTCGATGCTGTCTCCAGGAGACTCCGACATTAGTCGCTCGTAAACGCCGGAGAGCAGAATCACCACCGCCGTGCAGCTACAGATAACGATGGTATCGACAAATACCCCAAAGGATTGCACCAGCCCCTGGGCTGCTGGGTGTTTGACCGTTGCTTGGGCCGCCGCATTAGGCGTTGACCCCATGCCCGCCTCATTGGAAAACAGACCGCGCTTGACGCCATTTTCCATCGCCGCTTTAATCGCGTAGCCCGCAGCGCCCCCCACCGCAGGGCCAAGGCCAAAGGCGCTCATCACTATCAGCGAGAGCATATCGGGCACTGCTGGCAGATTGGTCAACAGGATCCATAGCGCAACGAGCAGATACGCAATCGCCATTGCCGGGACGATCTTCTCGGCGGTGCGCGCCACCGATTTGAGGCCGCCATAAATAACCGCGCCTGCCAGGATGGCAATCACCACGCCGGTAATCCAATTGGGTATGCCAAAGGCGCCGTTCATACCTTGAGCGATGGTATTGGACTGGGCGGCGTTAAACGCTAAGCCGTAAGCAATGATCAGAAATACCGCGAACAGCGCACCGAGCCAGCGCCACCCCAGGCAGCGTTCGATGTAGTAGGCTGGCCCGCCACGAAATACGCCATCTTCATTGCGATGCTTATAGACCTGGGCCAGGGTTGATTCGATAAACGCCGTGGCGAAACCCAGTAGCGCAGTGACCCACATCCAGAAAATTGCCCCCGGTCCGCCAATCCATAGCGCCAGCGCCACACCGGCTAGATTACCGGTGCCGACCCGTGCCGCCATGGAGGTGGCAAATGCCTGAAAGCCGCTAATGCCATCCCCGGCACCGCGGGCAGTGAACGTCACATAAGCCATATGCCTGAACATACGGAACTGCATGCCCCGAGTCATAATGGTAAACAGCAGGCCAGCGCCTAGCAGCAGATAGACAAGAATATAGCTCCAGATAAAGTTACTGACCGGCATCATGATGGCATAGAGACCATCGCGAAGGGGGGCAATGAGTAGTTCAAGGGTCTCCATGGGCATGCTCTCCAATTGGTTTCTTGTTTACACGTGAGTATTTGCCCTGACCCGACGTGCTAAGTTGGCTCCCTAAGGGTTAGATCCCTGCCAATCAGTCTAGACAGTTTTTGAATTAGCCCCCAAGCATAGTGCATAAAAAAGCGGCCCGAAGGCCGCTAGAAAAATACAACTATTTAGAGTAACCACCCGTTAATTACAGCTCGCGTTTGCCGTCCACTAACCGCGATACTTTAAGCGGGTTGCCCTCTTTAAGGGCATCGGGCAGCAAGCCTTCTGGCAGGGACTGATAGCATACCGGCCGTAGGAAGCGGTGAATGGCCGCCGACCCCACAGAGGTCGTGCGCGAATCGGATGTGGCCGGGAACGGCCCACCGTGCACCATGGCATGGCACACCTCGACACCCGTGGGCCACCCGTTGGCGAGGATACGCCCAGCTTTACGCTCTAAGGTGGGCAGTAACGCTTTGGCGGCATCAATATCCGCGTCGTCCATATGCAACGTAGCGGTGAGCTGACCCTCAAGCTGTTCAGCAACACGTTTTACTTCCGCCGCATCTTCGCACTCAACTATCAACGAGCTGGCACCGAATACTTCCGCTTGCAGCGCTTCAGATGCGAGGAAATCGCTTGCTGAAGCGGCAAACAAGCCAGTCTGGCACTGATAGTCGCTGCCAGTCTGGCCGCGGGCAATTTCACGCACCTTGCTGGCGCTGCTCAGGCTGGCTACGCCGTCTTGATAAGCGCGGTGAATACCCGGCGTCAGCATTGTCTGCGCGCCGCTCGCTTCCACGGCGCCTCGCGCTGCTTCAATGAAGGCATCCAACTCAGGGCCTTTTTCCGCAATGACCAGGCCAGGATTGGTACAGAACTGACCAGCGCCCATATTGAGAGAACCCACAAAGGCTTCGCCCAGCGCTTTACCACGAGCTTTAAGGGCTGCCGGTAGCAAGAAGACGGGGTTAATGCTGCTCATCTCAGCGTAAACCGGGATCGGCTGAGGCCGCGCTTGGGCGGTTCTCATCAGCGCCGTGCCACCGCTGCGCGAGCCGGTGAAACCAACGGCTTGAATGCGCGGATCATCTACCAGTGCCTGACCTATTTCGTTACCGGCACCAAACAGCAGTGAGAAAACCCCTTCAGGCAAGTTGCAAGCTTTCACGGCTTTTTGAATCGCTTGCCCTACCAGCTCAGAAGTACCTGGATGCGCTGAGTGGCCTTTAACCACGACAGGGCAACCAGCCGCTAGGGCCGAAGCGGTATCCCCCCCCGCAACCGAAAATGCTAGCGGGAAATTGCTGGCGCCGAATACAGCGACAGGCCCCAGAGCGATATGGCGCTGACGCAGGTCAGCACGCGGCAGCGGCTGACGATCCGGCATCGCCGGATCAATACGCACATCTAACCACTCTCCGGCGCGTACAACGGAAGCGAATAACCGCAGTTGCCCGCAGGTTCGGCCCCGCTCGCCTTCAATGCGCGCCTGGGGCAGGCCCGTTTCGGCCATGGCGCGCTCAATCAGCTCACTACCAATCGCTTCAATTTCACTGGCAATGGTTTCTAAAAACGTAGCGCGCTCTTCTAGAGACGTTTCGCGGTAGATGGCATAGGCCGTTTCAGCTAGCTCGCAGGCTTGCTCAACATGGGCTCGACTGCCGCCAATATAGACAGGCTCTAGTTTTTCGCCGGTGGCGGGGTTAACCGCTTGAATATTGGCTTGGGTGCCGGTCACTGCGTGTTGACCGATCAGCATTTCGCCTCGAATCGTCATATGTTGCTCCTTATATGGGTCAGCGATATCACTGGTCACGATACTGGGCGTACGTGTTGCGCGCCCGGTTAAGGTGCTGGTACATGGTTTCGCGGGCTGCTTGAGCATCACGAGAAAGAATAGCTTCGAGAATGTAGGCGTGCTCTTCCTGAACTCGCTCTAAGTAGCGCTCGGAGGAGATAGGATTAATATCAATGCTCAGCAGCTTCGCGCGGGGAATCACGCTCTGACTCCACTGCTTGTAAAAAGATTGGAAAAAAGGATTTTTAGTCGCAGTAGCAATCGCAAAATGGAACAGGTAATCTTCTTCACGGGCTTGGGTTTTGGCAGTATATGCATTACTAAAGGCTATATGCTGCGCCTCAAGCCGCTGGCGATCCTCATCGTCATGGCGTAGGGCCGCCAGTTCGGCTGCCGCTGGCTCTAAGGTTAGCCGCAGTTCCAGTAGGTGCAAGATATCTTCCACGGTGGTCGGGTTGATACGCTCGGCGGGCCGCGCCTCTACCGTAGAAGAGCGCAGCACAGAGGTGCCCACACCACGTCGGGTCTCAACAAGCCCCAGTGATTTAAGGTGTGTGATGGCCTCACGTATGACAGTGCGGCTAACGCCGAAGGAGTCACACAGACTGTTCTCAGTGGGAAGCTTTTCTCCCACTCCTACTTTTCCCTGAGTGATCAACGCTTCCAACTGGTCGGCCACATGCACGGACAAGCTTCCCTGCTGTGTCACTTTACTTATTTGAAGCGGTTTTAGGGTAGATGCCGCTGCGCTGGTTTTGACCATGGAAGCAATCCTTCATTAATATCCAAGTTGTATTATATCGTACAACCTAGGTCTTGGAAGTGCCACTAAACGGCTTCTGAATGACCCCAGACAACCTTTTTTCTGTTTCATGCCATCACGAGTAATAAAAAATATTCCTCAGCACCAAACATAATACATCATACAAGCATGAAAGGTAGGTCTGCATACAGTGCAAAGCAAGCATAACTAACGAAATCTAAACCAAAGTTGCAGTAGCCTCCTGATAAATACCAAATCATCAAAACTGTTTTTCATACTGTTCAGCCAAAATCAATTCTTTGCTCATGGCGCGACTTGAGTCATATTTCTTGTTGCAGCATTGTATGATGTAATACAACATGTGATTTATGGAGGGATCGATAAACAATGAGACTTAACGTACCCCTCATACTGGCGCGATGACACAAAGTTCTTGGCTTGTATAGCGCCACCTTGGGCGGATCTCCCGCGGCTGTAACCGAGTGTACCAGCCAGCACTACCCGCCACGCCTACCGCCCTAAATCAGCGCTCGTTAACCGTTATGCTTCCCCAACAGCCTTGCTGAATCCTTCATCTTTCACTGAGGCTGTCCAATCACCAAGGAGTACCAACATGCTTTATGATCACCGCACTTATACCTGCATGCCTGGCACATTGAAAAAACAGATGGCGCTTTATGAAGAGCATGGCTGGGCTATCCAAAAGCGTCATCTTGGCGAGCCTCTGCTGTACGGACCGGTCGAAACCGGTAATGTGAATTCATATGTGCACATCTGGGTATTCAAGGACGCCACTGACCGTAGCCAGCGACGCGCCGCCATGCAGAGTGACCCTGAGTGGGCTGCCTATCTCAAGAAAAGCGGTGAGGCAGGTTATCTAATCAGCCAAGAGAACAAGATTGTGGTGCCCGCCCCCTTCTTTAAAGACTGACCTCGTTATTGATGAATCTCTTTATGAATTGGCTTTCACTGAACGCAGTGCCGCCACGGTAGTGCGTGTCGAAATCCGCTCGGGGTCGGTGACGAGTTCAATCACGGCAGGACGACCCGACGCCATAGCCCGCTCCAGAGCGGGCTTGAAACTAACGGTGTCACTGACCCGCTCAAAATGCGCACCAAGCCCTGCAGCCAGCTGACCGAAATCCGGATTCATTAAATCGGTTCCCGAGACGCGGTTGGGATGTTCACGCTCCTGGTGCATGCGAATCGTACCGTAAGTACCGTTATTGAACAGCAGTACGATGGGCCGTCCGCCATGCTGTACGGCGGTGGCAATCTCAATACCGCTCATCATAAAACCACCATCGCCGACAAACGCCAGCACACACTTTTCGGGTTCACGTAAAGAGGCCGCCACGGCGGCAGGAACCGAATACCCCATCGCACCGCAGGTTGAGCCAATAATCCGCCCAGGACGCTGGTAAGCCAGAAAGCGCTGCGCCCATCCGGTATGGTTTCCGGCGTCTAGCGTGACGATACACTCCTTCGGCAGGCTGTCGCGCAACGCATGCATTGCCGCCCCCATATCGAGTGGGTAATCGTGCGGTGGGGGCAGCGTATCGGCTAGGTACTCATCGCGAAGCGTTTTGCACCACTCACTCCAACGGCTGCGCTGCCCCCAATCGTGAGTTGCTAACGCTGTGGCCAGCTTATCAGGAGCCGAAACAACGCCCAGCGCCGGACTAAACACCCGACCTATCTCATCCGGGTCGATGTGTACGTGTATCAGTGTCTGGCTAGGGTTAGGAGCAGCTAGCGTAGTATAGGTTCTGGTAGTCATCTCGCCGAGCCGGGCACCGACGACCAACACTAGGTCAGCCTCGGCAAGACGTTTAATCAATGAAGGCACAACAGCAGTGCCGAAATCGCCCACATAGCAGTCTGAGGCGTTGTCCAAAATGTCCTGACGTCGAAACGAGCAGGCCACTGGAATGCCGTTAGTTTCAGCGAAGGTGCGTATCTGCTCACAGGACTCATCCGTCCAGCCCGACCCGCCTACCAACATTAACGGACGTTCGGCATGGGACACCAGGGCAGCAATTTTCTCGATTTCATCTACACCAACGCTCGGCCGTGATGGCAAATAGGGTGGCGCATCTTCCACTTCGACGATATCAGTCAGCATGTCCTCAGGTAGCGCCAGCACCACCGGGCCAGGACGGCCTGATGTCGCCACTCGGAAGGCGCGCGCCATGTATTCGGGAATTCGGCGAGCATCCTCAATCTGTGCCACCCACTTGGCCACACCGCCGAACATCACCCGATAGTCAATTTCCTGGAATGCTTCCCGATCCATCGAGCCACGGTCGACCTGGCCGATCAGCAGGATCATAGGCGTCGAGTCCTGCTGGGCAATATGAACACCAATAGCGGCATGGCAAGCGCCAGGCCCGCGTGTCACCAGGCATATACCGGGGCGCCCCGTCAACTTGCCATAGGCCTCGGCCATGTTTGCTGCCCCGGCCTCATGCCGGGCGTTATAGAGGGTGAAATGCTCACGCTGATCAAACAGCGCATCGAGCACTTCCAGGTAGCTCTCTCCGGGCACACAGTAGCCACTATCAGCCCCGTGGATCAGGAGTTGGTCAACCAGTACTTTTCCCCCGGTACGCGGTAGTGGGCGAGTTTTTGTTGTCATGTTGGCATCCTAATGGCAGAGAAGAGCGCCCCCAGCCGCTCATGATGAACAGCACTGGAGGCGCATATCGAGTAACAGAATCCAATCTTGTTTTGTACAAATGTTTATTAAGATCACGGAATGGCATCAAGCTTCGGCTTCTTGCGCAGAATCAGATAGGCGAAAACGACGGTTAATGCCAGGAAAGCAAGGCTGTCCAAACTGGTCAGAAAGACTATCGGGTTACCGTCATTGAACGATAAGGAGCGTCGCAAATACTGCTCCAAATCCGGCCCCAAGATGAAGCCTAGTAACATGGCCACAACCGAGTAGTTATGTTTGCGCAGGAAGAAAGCCAACACACCAAACAATAGGGCTAAAAACATCTGAAAAATTGAGTAAGTCGCCACATAACTTCCGACGAGCGCTACCACGGCGATGGCGCTGTAGAGCAGACCACGGGAGATTGAGACGATGCGAATAAAGTACGGCCCGAACAGGAACAGCGTCAGCGGGATGAGGATCAAGGCGCTCACAAACAGAGAGGCAAACATGGGCGCTATTAGATCAGCCTGCTGTTCAATGAGACGTGGCCCTGGCTGTAAGCCATTGATAACCAAAACGCCAAGTACAATAGCCGTGGTTGGGTCGCCCGGGATCCCGAACATCAGCATCGGCACAAAAGCACCGCCGCACATGGAGTTATTTGCCGATTCAGCCGCCGCAATACCTTCACGGCTGCCATTGCCATACTCTTCAGGTTTTTTCGAACTGCGCTTGGCATCAGCATAGGCCACGAAAGCCGCCATTGAGCCACCCGCGCCGGGCAAAATACCAATGGCATAGCCAATGAAAGCACTCTTAATATAGGTAAAGAACCCCACCTCACGAATTTCAGACCACGGGGGAATAAAATCGCGTCGACGAATTTTTAAGCCTTTCGCCCGCTTTAGCGTACCCTCTAAAGAGAGGTTCCAGTTCTGCGCCTGTACCAGTAGCTCACTGACCGCAAACGCACCGATGACCACAGGCATTAAACCGATACCTTCGACCAGCAGTTCAGTGCCAAACTCGAAGCGAGGAATCGGCTGGAGTACATCAATCCCCACGGTGGCCAGCATGATACCCAGGGTGGTGGCGACAATACCCTTGGCAATGGCTCCCTTGTCGACAATGATGATCACCACTAGGGCAAAGAGTACAAGTGAGAACTTGCCGGGGGTGCGAATCAAAAGCGCCAGCTCGCCTGCGATCGGCATGAATGCCATAAGCAATAAGGCACCAATTGAGCCACCAATCATTGAGCCTAGCGCCGCATGGCCTAGCGCATTGGCACCATGCCCTTTTAACATCAAGGCATTGCCTTCCACAGCAGTCATCATTGAAGAGGGAGCGCCGGGAATATTGATCGTCGTGGCCGTTATGCTGCCGGAGTACATTCCCGCCATAAAGATAGACGCACACATGACCAGCGCGGGTACAACGTCAATCGTGTAAGTAATGGGTAATAGCAAGGCGATCGCCAGCACTGAGGTAAGTCCAGGCATCGCACCGAAGAAGGTACCAATTAAGAAACCGGCAATCATGAAGCCCAGCACTTGCCAACTCAGCAATGCTTCAAAACCGCCCAGGAAACTAACAAAGGTCTCCATTAGAATCCTCCTAACATGGGAGGCAGACGCACCCCGAAAATACCGGCAAACAGTCCGTAAAAGAGCGCTGTAACGGCGATCACATAAAATATGAAGAAGGCGGGGCGATGTTTCTCGAAGTCAAAGATAAGAAAGAGCGCTACCACGAAACCCAGCGTCGCTGGCACGTACCCCAAGGGACGAAACACGCCGATGTAGATGCCTGTCGCCAGTACAATCAGCAACGGCCTTAGCAAAGAGCCACCAGTGGTCGCCTCTGCTTCTTTACGCCACTCCCCTACGATTACTACAACCAGCGCTACATACATGATGAAGGCCATAAGAATAGGCATGAAACGTGGCCCCACGATGGTGTCACCACCAAACTGCGAGCGTATGCTTAAGGCTTCCGCCAGATAGATCGTGGTCAATACCAGCAAGAAAGCTGGAAACAGTACTGCCGATCTTCTGAAGCGTTCGACGTTGTTCATTGACTCAAAATCCTCTTATTGAGCTAGCCGTGGCACCGGCTACCGATGCCACGCTCTTTGAGCTGCGAGTTACTTGGACATCACGCCTGCTTCAACCAGCGCATCCATTTCGCTGAACAGTGACTCGGCCGTTTCATCAGCCCAAGTAGTCACCTCATCGGTACCCAGCCAGTTCGGCGTTACCCCAACGTTGGCAACCCACTCTTGAAACTCATCGCTGTCGTATGCCGTTTTGTAAGCGCTTTCCAGTTCGTTAATAACTTCTTCCGGGGTGTCTACTGGGGCGGCAAAGACAATAAAGCTGCCAATCTGGAGGTCGATCCCCTCGTCAGCTGTGGTGGGAACATCGGGATACGTCGGGTTTTGTGTATCAGAAAACTCAACGAGACCGCGCACGGTGCCATCTTCCAGGAGACTGGAAAAATCACCCAGGCTGGTGAGTGCCACATCGACCTCATCGGACAGAATGGCTTCTTTTTGCGGGGCGGCACCACCGGGATAAGAGACGATCCTGAACTCCGTACCCGTCAACTCTTGTAGTTGCAGGATCGCCAGATGGACACGCCCGCCCAGATTTTGAATGGCAACGCGAATCTCGCCGGGATCAGCCTTAGCCGCCTCGATAAGGTCATGGATCGTTTGATAGTCGGAATTGGCATCAACGACGATTGCATCGGGTTCGCTGGTAACCCGTGCAATCAGCTTCAACTTATCGATATCGTAACTGGGCAGCATAGCCTGCCAGGGCACAGTAACTAGGCTGTCATAGGTTAACGCGCCAATGGTATAGCCGTCAGGACGGGCACTCATAAGCTGGCCAATACCGGTGGCACTAACGCCCCCCTCGATGTTTTCTGCGTACATGGAAACATCAAGATTTTCTTCCGCGATGGTGGTCAGTTTACGGACGATTCCATCGGTACCGCCGCCAGCTCCCCAGGGCACAATGACGCGGATATCTCGCTCAGGGTAGTCCGCGAGCGCTGTACCCGATAGTGAGAATAAAGCAACAGCAGCGGCCAGAGTCAGCGGGGCTTTGTTGTTTTTGTACATTGTGTCTACTCCTTAATGCATACACGCCACAAGGATCTGCGTATGCGTTGATAAGCAAAATGTTGGTGCATGAAGGTCTGTCAGTTTCTTGCAAGCAAGTACGCATCAAGTCGTACTTTATTCCTCAATCTCTTGTTGCATACCGGCAACAGAGGATTCTCCACACCAAAGTCATACATCATACAACCTGAAACTTAGTGTGTTCTTGGAGGTACTACAATAGAGAGATGTAAAAACTAGACCAAAGTCGAGCGCTTACTCACTTGGTTTGTTTCATCCCTCTATCTTCAATACAACGGGCTTAAGCCACGGTTAATGAGAAAATGCTCTAACGAACAAGCGCCGGGCGCTTCGGATCGAACTCCCATCCAGGAATCAAAAATTGCATCGCCATGGCGTCATTTCGCTGTGTGGTATCCAACGACTTGTAAAGCTTGTGTGCCTCCATGAGCTTGTCTTCATCCAATTCAACGCCTAACCCTGGCGTGGTGGGCACTTTGAGTTTGCCATCGCGAATGAGCAAAGGGTTCTTAGTGATTCGCTGTCCATCTTGCCAGATCCAGTGCGTATCGATTGCGGTAATATCGCCCGGGCAGGCAGCGGCAACGTGGGTCATCATCGCTAGCGAAATATCAAAGTGGTTGTTGCTGTGAGAGCCCCAGGTCATGCCCCACTCGTTGCAAAGCTCACCCACTTTTACCGCGCCTTGCATGGTCCAGAAATGACAGTCTGCCAAAGGTATATCAACGGAATTGAGCTGGACGGCGTACTGCAGCTGTTTAAAATCTGTCGCGATCATATTGGTAGCCGTAGGCAGGCCGGTGCGCTTCTTAAACTCAGCCATGGTCTCGCGTCCTGAGTAGCTCTCTTCCTGGCCACAGGGGTCTTCGGCGTAGCTAAGCAGGTGCTTGATCGGCTCCAGTACTCGCACCGCCTCATCGAGCGTCCAGGCACCGTTAGGATCAAGCGTTAGTCGTGCCTCCGGGAACGCTTCATGGAGCGCCCGTATGCAATCAGCCTCCTCATCCCCACGTAATACACCGCCCTTGAGCTTGAAGTCTTTAAACCCATAACGCTCATAGGCGGCTTTAGCTAAATTAGCCACCGCTTCGGGTGTCAAGGCCTCTTGGTAGCGGATTTCGTCCCAGGCATCTTGAGGGTTCTGCGCTTGAGGGTACGGTAGGTCTGTCTTGCCAGGATCCCCCAATAAAAACAGGTAGCCCAACGCCTCGACTTCATCGCGTTGACGGCCATATTGACCGAGCAAGTCGGCTACGGGCATGTGTAGTGCCTGCCCATAGAGGTCTAACAGCGCGGACTCAATGCCTGTGATCACGTGAACAGCGACACGCAGATCAAACGTCTGTCGGCCTCGTTCTTCGCGTCCGTTTTGGGCTAAACGCAGGCGAACCTGATTGAGGGTGTGCTTAACATTATTGATCTGCGAGCCTTCTACCAGCTCACGGCACTGTTCCAGTCCTTTAAGAATACCGCCGCTGGAAGGAATCTCACCAACGCCCTGGTTACCCGCATCATCTTCAAGGATAACCACACAGCGAATAAACCAGGGTGCATGACCGCCGCTGAGGTTCAGCAAAAAGCCGTCGTAACCAGCGACGGGAACCACTTTCATTGATTTAATCTTCGGAAACATATGTCGTAAACCTCTATTATTATTGACCCAAGTTGAAAAATTATTTTAAGGAATTAAGTCACTGGCGCAGGATTAAACAACACCAAGTCGTTATGAATACCTAGCCGATCGGCGGCAGCCTGTTGGCGCCCGCTGGCCACCTCAAGAATCAGGTGGAAAAGCTCCCAGCCCACCTCTTCAATGCTGGCATCGCCTGTGGCAATGCGGCCTGCATCCAGGTCGATAATGTCGTGCCAGCGTTTTCCCAGCGTGGAGTTAGAGGAGACCTTGAGCACAGGCACCATGGCCAGGCCATATGGTGTCCCACGCCCAGTGGTAAACACTTGCAAGTTCATACCTGCCGCTAACTGAAGCGTGCCGCAAATAAAATCGCTGGCCGGAGTGGCAGCAAAGGTCAGGCCCTTCCGGCGCAGCCGTTCACCGGGGCCAATAACATCAACAATGGGTGAGTTGCCCGACTTAATCACCGACCCCAGCGCCTTCTCAACCACATTGCTGAGCCCGCCTTTCTTGTTGCCTGGGGAGGGGTTGGCGCTACGATCCGCCTGCCCTTGAGACAGGTAGTCGTCGTACCAGGCCATCTGCTCGATCAACGCCCTGCCCACCTGCTCATCAATTGCCCTTGGCGTCAGCAGATGGATGGCGTCTCGCACCTCGGTGACCTCCGAAAACATCACGCTGCCACCCGCCCGTACGATCAAATCGGTCGCAAAGCCCACCGCAGGGTTAGCCGTTACTCCGGAAAAAGCATCGCTACCGCCACACTGCATACCGACCACTAGCTCGGACGCCGGGCAGGTTTCGCGCTGACGTCGATTGAGTCGCTCAAGATGGCGTTCGGCCATGGCCAGAATACCCTCGACCATCTCACCGAAGCCTTGAAAGGAGTCATCTTGAAGGCTCAGCACGTTGGCTTCTGGGTCGGCCGCCTGGGTGTTTTCATAAACTCTTACTGGCCGGTCGGTCAGCAGTGTCGAGGGTTGCAACTTTTCACAACCCAGCCCGATCACCATTATCTCGTTGCCGAAGTTTGGATTCAGGGCGATGTTTTTAAGCGTTCGAATCGGCACAATCGCCGCAGGTGCATTAATGGCAACGCCACAGCCATAAGAGTGATTAAGCCCCACAACATCGTCGACGTTGGGGAAGCGTGGCAGCAGCTCGCGTTTGATGCGCTGCACTACGTAATCGACAGTACCGGCGACACACTGAACGCTGGTGGTGATACCCAAGACGTTCTTGGTACCCACGCTGCCATCCGGATTGCGGAAGCCTTCAAAGGTGTACCCTTCCAGAGGCTCCATCGCGGGGATCTCACGTGTGGCCAAGGGTAACTCACCCAGCGCCGGTGCCGTGGGAAGGCGAACATTCGTCTCGTTCACGTGACTGCCACAGGCAATGGCCGTTAACGCCTGACCAATGATCTCGCCATAACGAACAACCTGAGCCCCTTCAGCGATGTCCTCTAGCGCCACCTTGTGGCCTTGCGGAATAGGCATCGTGGTGGTGATGCTGCCCTCAATGACGGTGCCTTCAGCGAGGCCGCCCTGCTCGACCACAATGGCAACGTTATCGCTGGGGTGTACGCGAATCACACGCGTATTAGTCGTTATCTGTGTCATGACCCTTTCCTGAGGCTGTGTGTGTACTGCCAGTCACCTGGGTCAGCTCCATTTTTTGTCTGGCGCGAGACTTAACCCCCATAACGATCGCGAACATTATCGAGGCTGCAATCAATCCCCACAGCACCATGGCAATGGGGCTCTTGGTGAAAAAGATCGAGTAAGTGCCGAACGATTCCAGACTCTTGACGAAGTAGACCTCGGCCTGGCTCCCCAAGATGAAACCAATAATGAGCGGAGCCACTTCCAGACCAATCTTCTGCACCAGATAGCCTAAAACACCGAAAATCAGCAGCGTCCAAACATCAAACATGATCCCGTAGTTGATGGCATAGGCACCCACTACACACATCATCACAATGATGGGAAACAGGATGTGCTTGGGAACCATCACCACTTTGGCGATGTACTTAATGGCATAAAACATTAAGAAGAACATCACGATGTTGGCGAACACCAGGGCCGTCATCATGACGTACCAAGTGTCGGTATTCTCAGGAATAAATAGCGGCCCTACCTGGATGCCCTGCAGCGTGAATGCACCGATCAACACAGCCGTAGTTGAGTCACCGGGGATACCCAGCGACAGCAGTGGGATCAATGCACCTCCGGTCAAGGCATTGTTGGCTGACTCCGAGGCAATAAGTCCCTGGGGTGCCCCTTTACCCATTTGCGATGAATCCCGCGTTAAGTTTTTTTCTTGGGTATAAGCCAGCACGGAAGCGGCGCTGCCACCGACCCCAGGCAGCATGCCGACGAAGGTACCGATAAAGGATGAGCGCACCAGATTGGTCACACGTCCTCTAAAGATCGAAAGCGAAAAGCCACCTCCTTTGCTGATCTTTATGCGTTCGCTGACCAGCCCACTCTTTGCGCCCTTTTCCGCTTCAAGCAAAATCGTGGAAATACCAAAGACACCGATCAACACCGGCAATAGCGAAAACCCTTCAAATAAGTAGGGTTCCATGAAATCGAACATCAGTCGGGTCTTGCCATTGCCACCATCCGAGATGCTGTAGTCACCGATCAGGCTCAGCCAGATGCCGATGACGCCGCTAAAGATGCCAATCAGCATGCTGCTGGAGAGCGAAGCAATGACACTTAACGCTAACAAAATGATCAAAAACTTCTCCACATAGGAGAACTTGATCGAGAAATCGGCCAATAGTGGCGCAAACAGGAAGAGTATAGCGGCGCTGATAAGCCCCCCGACGACGGACGCGATAACGCATATCTTCAACGCTTTCTCACCCTCGCCCTTTTGGGCCATCGGGTAGCCATCAAAGGTAGTGGTGATTGAAGACGGTGTGCCGGGAATATTGAGCAGCACCGCCGGCACCATTCCACCGGAAATCCCCCCTACATAAAGCCCCAGCAACAGCGCCAGGCCATGGTGTAATCCAAGGGCATAGGTGAGCGGCAGGCAAACAGCCACCGCCATGGTGGCGGTCATACCGGGTATAGCGCCGAAGATGATGCCTATCAGAGCACCGAACCCGGCGAGTAAAAAAAACGTTATATCGAGAAGTGAGAGAAATTCCATGGTGGCACTCGCTTCGGTCACGGTAAGGTGATAGTGAAAAGCTTGGCGAGAATGAACCAGGCCAGACTAGGTGCGACGATGGCATTGACCACCACGATGGTAAGGGCCTTTTTCGTCCAGTCATGCAAATAGAGCAGTGACATAAGGAATACGAAAGCTATCGAAACCATCAGAAAGCCATAGCCGGTGTAGGGGAATAGATCACCCACAACTGCCATTAAATAAAAATACGCCGCGATCAAGACGAGCGTGCCGAAGAAACGGAAATTATCCCTAGCTTCACCCACAATGGGCAGTGTGCGCTCTCCTCGTTTCACTGATGCCATGAAGGGAGCTACCTTTGTCGTTAAAATCAAGACAAAGAGTCCCGCCATGATCCAGTGAATAATCCTCGGGAAAAACAGGTGGGAGGTCTCGAAATCGATTGAGACACTAAGCAGACTTGACAGACCTGATTCCATAACGGCTCCGGGCATAAGCAGCAGGGTATCCTGCTTACCATTGTTCTTTCTATAGCGGTTCTATAGCGGCTCACGCATAGGTGAGACACCCGCCGCCCACGCAGCGAGTGCCATACCCTTTACTGGATGTTGCTGATGATTTCTTCGTAGCGAGCCATCTTATCGGCGAGATACTCAGAGGCTTCATCAGAAGGCTTGAAGTTGGGGATAAAGAAAGCGTTCTTCTGAGTCTCCTGTATTTCACCTTCCGCATAGATATCCGCTAGCGCTTCATCGATTTGCTCAACAATCGCTGGATCCATGTCTTTGTTGTAGAGGAAGAAGAACTCCTTATCGAATGTAAAACTCTCGTCATCGCCCATTGTGACGTGCACGTTTGGCTCTACATACTCCAACAGTTGCTCACGAGACGTTTGGCCAAGCCCCTCTTCCGGAGCCTGTTCAATGGTATCTTGACGGGCCGTCAACCAGACAAAACGCATTGCTTTCTGATCGTCCTCAGGTAACCGCGTGTACTGCTCGTTAGCCTGCACGGTGCCATTAATCACATCGGCTTGGCCGTCAAAAAGTTGCTGGTTTTTGTCGGATTGAGAACCGGTATTGACAGCAACCAGGTTGTCTTCCTGCCCAGGATGCTCAATAGCGATGGCATTTTTCAGGGCACTGAAACCAATCTCCGATACGCCACCCGGCTGGATAGCGACCCGCACAGTCTCACCATTGCCTACTGCAGCAATGATGTCATCAAGGGTCTGGTAAGGTGAATCTTTAGGCACCAGGTAGGCATTGCCTGGGTTGATTGCAAGCGTTGGCCCGACGGTATATTTCTCAAAAATATCGTCGTAACCTTCTACGCCATACAGATGGCCAAGGTAGGACTGATCATGGAAGATCATCAGCGTATTGCCGCGAGAGTCCCGGTCAAGTGTGCGGAAAGCAGAGCTTGCGCCAACGGCATCCACCTTCATGTTGAGATCCAGCCTTTCAGCTAGCTCATCCACCACAATAGTAGAGTTTTGATACGTATCCCCGCCTGTGGACGTTGAACCGATGACAACACGAATATTGCCCCGCAATGGGCCATCTTGGGCCATGGCTACGCCAGCGCTGACACTCAATGCTGCTATCAGCGCTGCGGAACCGACACTTGTCATTAATTTATTAGAAACGATCATACTTTCACCTCTTTCGCTCGTTGTTAAATTGTTATAGCTCAGTGGTTTAATGAATTAATGGCTTAATGAGCTGGTGCTTTATTACGGCTTAACGCTATCAATCAGCTTTTTAAGCTCCTGACACTCCTCTTGGGTTGGCATTGTCAGCGGCGCGCGAACACTGCCGGCGGGACGGCCAACAATCTCTGCGCCTGCTTTGATCAGGCTAACGGCATAGCCCGCTTTTCGATCCCTGAGGTCTACGAAAGGAATAAAAAACTCGTTAGTGATTTGTTTCACAACGTCTTTATTACCTTTACGCAACTCCTTGTAGAACTTCACTGCCATCTCCGGCACGAAGTTGAAAACAGCCGATGAGTAGGTATTGACGCCAATAGAGACATAGGCCTCGGCAAAAATTTCAGCCGTGGGCACGCCGCCGATATACACCAAGCGGTCACCCACGGTTTTGACGATTTTGTTGAGCGCCTGAATATCGCCTTTGCCATCTTTTAGCCCCACCAAGTTGGGACACTGGTCGGCGAGCTGCTGAACAGAATGAGCATTCAGAATGCCATTACCGCGGTTGTAATAAATCACGTTGACTGACGTGGCATCACAAATCTGGCGGGCATACTCCACCAAGCCATCCTGCGGGCACTCGGTAAGGTATGGCGGCATCAGCAGAATGCCGTCAGCGCCCGCTTCTTCGGCCGCTTTTGCAAAGGCCTTGCCGGTTTCAACGCTTAAGCCGGCGCTGGCAATGACGGGCAAGCGACCGTCGATTACTTCGACAGCGACGCGAACAATCTCGCGATACTCATCAAGTGACAGGTTAAAAAACTCCCCCGTGCCACCCGCGACGAAGACCGCCGAGATCTCGTGGCTGATAAACCACTCAAGCCGCTTGCGGTAGCTCGCTTCATCGAAACGACCTTGACTATCGAAATCGGTAATCGGGAACGATAGCAGACCATCGCCGATGGCTTTTGTTACTTCTTGTCTTGAAAACGTCACTTTGCGCCCTCTTTAAAATGTGTTGACCACTGAATGAGCAGACATCACTAGCTAGCCAACAACCTTATGTCATACATCATACAACCTAGAAGATAAGTATCCTGCTCGCAGGGTGCAAGCAGAACTATCGAAATTTAAACCAAAGTAGCAGCCATCCCCTGTAAACCTGTTGAGGATTAAAACGCCTTTAACTAATCACCCGCCAGCTCGCAAACAGAGCGCCATAGCATGTCATCGACAACAATCGACCTCTCTCCATATCGCTGATTAGCGGTAGACTCGCCCGGCCAGCGCACTGGCCGCCCCGGCTCGGCTGGCGTGGCGGCGGCCAGATGAGACTGAATGCCTTCGACAATGCTATCGCAAGCCTCGCGGCCGCCGAGCTGCTCAGGGTCAAACACCATATACACTTGGCTGCAACCGCCACCACTGCCGCGCTGAACCTTATCAATCGCATGGCTAGGACGCCCTTGAGCGAGCAGTGCTGCCAACGCATCCAGTAGAATCGACAAGCCAGAGCCTTTCCAGTAACCGGTCGGCAGCAAGCGGCGCGTCGCAGCGATCGCCGCAGGATCACGGCTCAACTCTCCACGCTCATCAAAACCGCCATCAACGGGCAACCGCTCGCCCTTCAACTGAGTCGTCTGCAGCTTCCCATAGGAGAACTGAGACATCGCCATATCGAGCACCAGAGGCCCGGTGTTATGCGGCACGGCCATCACCAACGGGTTATTGCCAATCGATTGGGAAGCACCACCCCAGGCAGGCATACACGACTCGGTATTGGTCCACATAATCGTCGCGAACCCCTGCTCAACCGCATGCCAGCCATAGCTTCCGCCCCGCATCCAGTGGGTTGTATCGCGTAGCGCCACCAGCCCCATACCATGCTCACGCGCCAACGCCATGGCACGCTCTGTGGCATGAAGTGCATTGACCACACCTATTCCAAAACCTCCATCAAGCACCTCAATCGCGCCCAATCGCTGGACAAGGCTTGGCTTAGCGTCGATATCGACCCAGCCTTTCCCAACGTACTCAATGAAACGCGGAACCCGTCCGATACCATGCGAATGTACGCCGTCGCGGGTACTTTCAGCATGGATTTGCGCGCAGGTCTTAGCATCAGCGGGCTTTAACCCCGCCTTCAATAATGATCTTTCAATCGTACTGCGCAACGTCTCAAAATCGATATTAGCCATTACTTACCCCCACCATTAAAAAAGCCCACTCCGCGAGTGGGCTTCAACACCCCAGCCGCCTCGAATGGCGACCATGGATTTCAAGCAGCGTCAGACGCCGCGTCTTGTTGACGAGTACGGTAGTTCTGCCACAGTGTCAGCGCCAGCAACCCTAAGGCAATGACTAAAAAGGTAACGCTGATGGGCCGCGTGAAAAACGGTGTCCAATCACCACCGAAGGTCTGCAGCCCCCGCCTCAAGTTAGATTCCGCTATAGGCCCCAGAATTAAACCCAGTATTACCGGAGCGGTTCCAAAGCCATATCGGTTGAGAAAATAGCCGAGCAATCCAAAAGCGAGCATTATGTAGAGGTTAAAAACATCACCATCAACTCCGTAAACACCGATGAAACAGAAAACAATGATAGCCGATATCAACTGCTTTCTTGGCACGAGCAGTACACGAACAAACAGCTTGATGCCTAAACACATGATGATAAGCATGAAGAAGTTAGCGACTAAGTACGCTAAAAATATCCCGTAAATGATGCCGCTCTGGCTTTCAAATAGCATCGGCCCCGGCGTAACGCCTTGAATCATTAAACCACCCAATAGAACAGCCGTCGCGGCCTCGCCGGGGATGCCCAGCGCAAGCGTAGGAATTAACGCCCCACCTAATAAAGCATTGTTCGCGCTCTCAACGGAGACAATGCCAGCACCATGCCCCTTACCAAACTTTTCAGGTGTTCTAGAAAAACGACGTGCTTGGTCATAGGCTACCAGTGAGGCGATACTGCCCCCAGCGCCAGGCACTGGGCCCACGACAGAACCAGACACGATACCGACGAGAAGGGCGCGCCAATTGCGCAGCGTTTCAATAAACCGCGGGCGTGCAATATCGACCTTATGGGGGCTATTCTGAAGTTTATTGGAGGGGTCATATTCGAAGGCATCTTTCAGCACTTGTGACACAGCGAATAACCCAATCAGCGCCGGTAAAAGGTTAATCCCGGTCAATAAAGAAAGCTGTCCAAATGTAAAACGGTCGACCCCCGCAATAGGATCTGTACCGATGGTAGAGCAAAAGAAACCTATCAGGCCTGCAATCAACCCTTTAAGGAGAGACTTGCCGGCAACAGAAGCAATAATGACTAGCCCGAAAATGCTCAGCGAAAAATACTCCGCAGCACCAAATCGCAATGCAAACTCAGCGATGGGTGGTGCGAGAAGACTTAACACCACCATACTAGCTACACCGCCAAAGAAAGAGGCAACAATTGCCAGCCCCAGGGCTCTCCCCGCTTCCCCCTTTTGAGCCATTGGGAAGCCATCGAACGTCGTCGCGACCGAGGATGGCGTCCCTGGAATATTCAACAATATGGCGGGTATCGAGCCACTGGCACCAGCACCACACAGGGTACCCAGCAGCATACCAATACCCATCACAGGCGGCATTCCAAAGGTTACCGGCAATAATAGGGCTATCGCCATGGCCGATGTTAAGCCAGGCAATACCCCCATAATAATGCCTAGGAAAGTCCCACCGGCAATCGCCAATAATGTACCCAACTGGAAGACCAGCCCCAAACCATCAATATAACCCGTTAGCATCTCACTTCTCCTTCCTCAATCCGGCAGTGGGATATTGAATAGTTCGGTAAATACATAATAGATAACCAATGATAAAGCTAACGCAAAAACTGTATACGCTGCTAGGTTTCGAAGTTTTCGACTATTGCTTAATTTTTGAAACTCACCGCTAGTTATGACAAGACAAACGACATTTAAAAAGCAAAATATCGCTGTGCTTGCGATATACCCCAGCCGCTCGAAAGAGTTGATATAAACAATAATCAAAGCCACGATGGTCAGCCATTGCAAAATGCCTTTCTTCGGAGCAGAGGCATTAAGGGCTGTTGTGTCTTCCCGCACTCGCCTTGCAACAAGCCATTCGTAAGAATCACGTATTAAGCAGGGCACGGCACACACAAAAATCAAGCCAGAAATCAACTTTGGAAAAGAAGCGGGGGAAAGCCCCCCCGCCATGCTGACTGCTGGCAGCGTAGTGGCCATATAAAACCCAATTGCCGATGCCACCACAAGAAACAGATCAAAGATCGGTTTACCTATATCCTTTGCCATCAGTCGCTAACTCCTTATTTTATTTAGCAGCTAAGTCGCCAGCACTCTCTTTCATCACTTCAGCAGATTCAGCGATAAACGCCTCTAACTCATCTCCATACAGCGGTACAATATCCAAGCCCAGATTCGAGGCAGTCTCTTCGAAGGATCCTTCTTCTACAATTTCTTTGATGGCGTTGACCCACGCTTCCTTAGCCTCTTCCGGTAGGCCATCAGGGCCCGCGATGCCGCGCCATACTGTCAGAGACAGGTTGTAGCCTTCCTCCTGGAAAGTAGGGACATCGGGCAACGACTCGCTACGCTCTGCGTAGGACATACCCAAGGCTTTCAGACGACCTGACTCCAGCGCCGAGCGAAGTTCCGCCCCACCTAGCACCACGGCATCCACGTGCCCGCCCATAGCAGCGGAGATAGTCTCAGAACCGCCGGGGTAGGGAATAAAGTTAAAATCGACTTCAGCGGTATCAGCAAAGGCCACCGCCGCGATGTGAGCTGATGACCCTACCCCCGAAACCCCAACTTGCACCGAGGTGCCTTCCTTCGCAGCCTCGACCATAGCGTCCAAGTCGGCGTATTCACTGTCTTCACCAACAGCGATGACATAGGGCTCTTCAAGAATCTTGGCGACAAAATCAAAATCTTCGTAGGTAAAGTCAACATTACCCAACGCCTCCAAGGTCAGCAGTGCATTACTGGCGGCAGCTAAGGTATAGCCATCTGCATCTGATGCCTGAGCACGCGTCAGCCCCACGGCTCCGCCGCCGCCTGAGATATTGCGAATGACCAAGTTGGTATCGAGTTTTTCTTCCAGCAGCGGCTGTAGTGCGCGGACGAAGGTGTCGTTGCCGCCACCGGCTGAGAAGGGCACGATCATATCGATGTTTTGCTCAGGATATTCAGCAAATGCACCAGCACTGGCCATCATTGCTGTTGCCACAGATAAGCTTAGCGCTAACTTTTTCATTGTAATGTCCTTCTTTGTCATGTTTAGAGTATTCACTCAACGCACTAACGCTGGCTTTTTCGGATCAAACTTCCAGTCATCTATCAAATACTGCATTGCCATCGCATCATCCCGAGCACCAGCAGGCAGTGAAAGATAGAGCTTATTCGCCTCCTCTATGGCCTTCATGTCGATATCTACACCCAGCCCCGGCGCATCGGTTACGGCCACTTTGCCACCCACAATCTCAGGTGGATTGCGAGTCAGGCGAGCATCACCCTCCTGCCATATCCAGTGGGTATCAAGCGCGGTTGTGCGCCCCACGGCGGCAGCCCCCACCTGGGCGAACATGGCAAGCGAAATATCGAAGTGGTTGTTGGAGTGAGAACCCCAGGTCATACCATGATCCTGGCAGAGCTGGGAAACACGCACAGCACCGGAAAGCGTCCAGAAATGCGGGTCGGCCAGAGGGATATCCACTGAGCGCAGCATCAGCGCGTGAGCCATTTCCCGCCAGTTGGTGGCGACCATGTTGGTGGCGACAGGCAACCCGGTGGCATGGCGAAACTCAGCTAAAATCTCGCGACCGGAGAAGCCTTGTTCCGCCCCGCAAGGATCCTCTGCATAGGCAATCACACCGTGGAGATCCTTGCACAGCCGGATCGCCTCTTCGAGCGACCAAGCACCGTTAGGGTCAATGGTCGTGCGCGCATCCGGAAACGCATTGTGCAGCGCCGTGACGGCCGCTATTTCTTGCTCGCCAGCCAGAGCCCCGCCCTTTAACTTAAAGTCTTTAAAACCGTATCGATCATGCGCCGCCTGAGCTAGTTCAACGATGTGCTGAGGGGTCATGGCCGCCTCGTCACGCAAACGGTACCAGTCGTGATCCAAGCCCCCGGTGCCACGTCGAAAATCCAACGGCGTAGCGTGCCCATCACCGATAAAGAATAAGTACCCCAGCACGTCAACGCTGTCACGCTGCTTGCCGTTACCTAGGAGCTCTGCCACCGGCACTCCCAGAAACTTACCCATCAAATCAAGTAACGCCGCTTCAAGCGCGGCAACTGCATTGATGCGAAGCTCGAATGTCCAGGATCCTTTGCCGAAATCTTCAAAATCGGCACTCCGTCCGGCATTGTGTAACGACGCAATCATGGAGCGCATTTTGCCGATCGACTGACCGACCACCATCTCTCGCGACTGCTCAAGAGACGTTTGAATCGTCTCGCCACCTGGGGCTTCCCCTACCCCTACATTACCGTGGCTATCTTTGAGAATAACCAGGTTGCGGGTAAAATACGGCGAGTGCGCTCCACCGATATTGAGTAACATGCTATCGCGCCCTGCCACGGGAATGACCTGCATATCGGTTATCGTGGGAGTGTCGTGACTCGACATAAACAATTCTCCATTAGGCGGTGTTAGCGCGCAGATCAGCATCCCGCTCATTGCCGTCACAGCCCTTGTTGATCAATCGAAGACTTTAAAAACACCTTGAATATCAAGCAACTGCAAAGATGGCGCGACACGTTGCTCTCAAACTCACTCTTCGTTGCTTTGCATAGGCGATCCAATTATTCAGACCAATATGTCATACATCATACAAACAAGAAGATAAGTAGCATGACTTTCAGACGCAAGCTGCCGTGGTGAAAATTAAACCAAAGTAGCACTTACAGGCATGACTGCCAGCGATTGGCTAATCATCTATTGAAAATACTAAGCAGCTGATTTTATTTGTTTTTATATATCAACCACACAGTCTGGCTTAAACAACGCGGGAGTAAACTCATCAGGATATCCGCCGGGATTGGCAATGATACGCGTGCCATTCCGCAAAATATCCACGGGTTCGTGAACATGCCCATGCACCCATACATCCATATTGCCCATTAAATGAGGCAAATGGGAGGCAAACGCGGGGGATAACGCGTCGCCCAGATATTGATCAGGAATACAGTCATGCAGCGGAGCATGATGACTAATAACTACCTTAGGGCCAGCAAACGACTGGGACAGTTCTTTTTCGAGCCAAGCGAGTGCTTCAGCGTGTACCTGCTGGCTCGCCTGAGGTGTGAACGTAACGCCAGGCGAGGCTTGAACGATTTTAAAATCGGGCATGTAGCGCAGCGCCTTAGACTCAGTATCGGCGGGATTTTGAGTTGGGTCACCGGCGTATAACGCAAAGTCAGTCCATAGCGTAGTACCGTAAAAGCGTACGCCATTGAGGGTAATGGCACGATTATCCAGCAGTTCAATGTCGAGCCGCTCGGCTTCGAGTGCCAGCTCATCACGCAGCAGCGGCAGGCAGGTACCGTAGAACTCATGGTTGCCTGGCACATAGATAATCGGGGTGTCTGGAAACTGAAGGCGCGCCCAGGCAAGGCCTTCGCACTTACGGTGAATGTCCCCCGCCAGAACCACCACATCGGCCTCCACCTCCGGCAGCTCGCGGTTTCCGTCAAAAAATTCCAGGTGCAGGTCAGACAAAATACGCAGACGCATCGGGCTTTCCATAGCAAATACCTATTTAAACTACCTTAGCCAATCTTACCCAGCCTAGGGCACTTTGTCGCAGGGCATCGGTGTCACGCCAAGATATGCTGCACTGCAACAAAAATAGGCTATAATAACGATGTCGTCCCAATAGGAGGACCGCACAATGACTTTTTTAATAACCCCCCCTGCACGCGATAATGAAGTTCTAGAGTTCTGGAGCTTGAATGCTCAGTGGCATCGTGCCGCAGTTGAAGCGCTGAAAGCCTATTTAGGCTAATTCAGGTGCTTTTGCACCCTTTAGACCAAAGATAATCACCGAAGCCGGAATATTTTCCGGCTTTTTTATGGCTATGAAAACCTTTTCCATTCAAAGACCTAATATCGTCATTTCAGCATTTGTAAGCCATGGCTTACGAAAAATGGCAAATCACCTACATCGTTAGGACTAGCCCTTCGCAAAAAAAGCTCTTAATATCTTACCGCAGCTAAATTGCTGCTTCGCATAACACAAGCTGTGTACAACATGCGCTTTTACTGCATGAGTTTTTACAACATCATTTTTTACAACAAGGTCTCAACAAATTTCTGCCCCCCTGAAAGAGGAATAAACGCCATGCAACACTTAATCACCCCAGCACAAGCGTTGGAAGCTGATGTTATGGAAGTGTGGGCGAAACGCGCTCTGCAGCAGCGCGCGGCACTTGACGCTATTAAGGCTTATCTGCGTTAAGCATATAGAACCCGCATGCTGTTTCAGCTCCATACAACGCCTCGTTTACACGAGGCGTTTTTTTAGCCTTACAGCCAGATGATTTGGCAATTTCGGCCTTAAATCAAGCGGCGCTCCTCGTAAAGATGCATCGCTTTAATGTTTCCTACCGCTACGATTAATAACACTTTGTGTATTTTTAAAGCGGTAACAATCAGCGCAATGTCTAGCGAAGCATTGACTTTAAGTGCAACGTTTCGATGTTCTTAGCCAATCCCTATAAGTCAATTTTCGATAAGGTATGGAGTTACATAAAGGATTAGTCTAATATTAGTTCGGCTAATAAAGGCGCAATACTCAACGTGCAAACTCTTCTTGTTATGCACGTACATTGACGAAGGAACGGACGATGCAAAAACCTTTTTTGGTTCGCAAAACATCTTATGTATTAGGTTTAGCGGCGACTCTCGCTCTTAGCGGCTGTCAATCTGGCGCTGATCTCGGCGGCTTAATGTCTGCGGGCTCCAGCTTAGCCGGCGCTGCCACGATGTCGGATCAGCAAATGCAACAACTAGGCGATCAAACCATCGCTCAGCTTGATTCCCAGAACCACCTTGTTGCAGACGATAGCCAGTATGCACAACGCTTGGCCAAGTTAACCCAAGGCTGGGAAACAGTCGACGGCCATACGCTTGACTATAACGTTTATCGAATAGAAGAAATGAATGCTTTTGCGGTACCCAACGGATCCATTCGGCTGCATAGCGGGCTGATGGATGAGATGACCGACGATGAAGTGCGTTACGTTATCGCCCACGAGATCGGCCATGTCGCATTAGGACACTCCAAGCGTGCTTTCCAGGTTGCCTATGCGGCTTCCGCTGCACGTGAAGCAGCTGCGGCCAGCGGTAGCACTACCGCCGCCGCACTATCAAGCTCTGAGCTTGGTGACTTGGGCGAAAAACTGATCAATGCTCAGTTCTCTCAAAGCCAAGAGAGTGCAGCTGATGACTATGCCATTGAGCTAATGCAGCGCCACGACATGAATGCAGAGGCTTCAGTTGCAGCCCTACGCAAAATGGAAGCCAAATACGGCAACAACAGCAGCGTCTTCTCCAGCCACCCAGCCGCGGGTGACCGTGCAGAGCGCCTAGAAGCTTCGTTCCAGTAAAGCTCAGGCACCGGTACTCCTGCCAAGTTAGTCTTGATAATGAATGGCAGGAGTATTGGTTGCTAGGGTTTAAAGGTTTTTTCTTACCCCCACTAAGCCCATTCGCCACCCTCTTCTTGCTGCTCGGACAGTTGCGCTAGGTAAGTGTCCTGCAAGATATACATCCGCTTTACATCGCGGTACTTGCCATTGATAAAGAACTCCTGCACCAAGTGGCCCTCTTCTATAAAGCCACTCTCCTCGTAAAGATGAATCGCTTTAACGTTCTCCACCGCCACAATGAGGTATACCTTGTGCAGGTTTAAAATGGTAAACGAGTAATGCAGCGCTTGGCGAATTAACGTTCGGGCAAACCCTTTGCCCTGATGCTCTGGGGTAATAATGATTTGAAATTCGCCGCTGCGATGGATGTAGTCGATCTCAATCAGTTCTACCAGACCAATGGCATTTCCATGGCTATCTTCCGCGACAAAGCGCCGTTCGGCGTTGTCATGGATATGCTTGTTATACAGCTCCTCCAGCTCATCGAATGACTCGTAAGGCTCTTCAAACCAGTACGACATAATGCTCTGGTTGTTATTTAGCTCATGAACAAAGCGCAGGTCGTTGCGCTCCAGTGCACGCAAATAAAGTGTGTGGCCCATTGCCCGCTATCCTTATGAATATCCACTCAGGATACTCGTTTTAAGCTTGTTCGCTATCCGCTTCTTGCATTTAGGTTAGGCTATTTTGGCCAGTCGCCTAAATGAAAACAGCTCTGCCAAAGGGTGTTCTCTACCCTCTATAAGCGCTCGCAGCAGTTTGGCACCTATCATGCTATAGCTGATGCCGTTGCCGCCGTAGGCCATAGCAAAATGCACGCGTGGGCCTAGGGCGTCATGCGGGCCGAAAAAAGGCAGGCCGTCGTCGGTTTCAGCAAAGGTGCCACCCCAAGAGAATGTTGGGTTGATATCGAGCTTAGGCCATAGCGTTTCTATTTTAGCTGTTAACCCTTCGGCCTTCTCTTCTACCCGCGCATCGCGGCGCTTGGGAATATCTTCATCGTCGTCGTCTCCCCCTACGAGAAGTCGCCCATCACAGGTAGTGCGCATATATAGGTAGGGGCGCGATGATTCCCACACCATGGTGTGGCGCAGTTTGCCCAATGCCTCTGGCGGTAGTGGGTCGGTGATCAGCGCATAGCTGCTGCGATTGACGGCCACCTTTTCTGGCAGCCAGGCTTGCGACTCATACCCTGCGGCCATCACCACGTACTGACAACGCAGCTTGGCACCATTGGCGAGCGTGAGCGTGACGCCTTGATCATCCGGCGTCATCGTCTCCATTTGTGTGCGGTCATATACTTCTCCTCCACGCTCGACCACCCTGGAAAACAGCTGATATGCCATGCGATAAGGATCAATAGTGGCGGCTAGCTGAGTAAGAATAGCGCCGGGTGCCTCAAAACCGTACTCCGCCAAAATAGCCTCGCGTTCAACCCACTCGGCTTCAAAACCGTGTTTTTGGCGCAGCGCCAACTCCTCCTGAAGCGATGCGACATCCTCTTCGCTACTGGCATAGTAAAGGCTTTGCTGACGCTCAAAGTCCACATCGCCCAGCCCTGCCGCCAGGGACTCAAGCTCGCCAATCGCCTCTGCACAGGCGCGGTAAGCACGCACTGCATCGGCTTCCCCGTAGCGCTCGGCTAGCTCTGTCATATGGGTGTCAATTTCGTACTGCAGCAAAGCAGTACTGGCGGCTGAACTGCCCCACCCCACATCCCGGCGTTCAAGCACCACCACATGGTGACCGTTGCGGCTTAGCTCATCAGCAATCAATGCACCCGTAATACCGCCACCAATCACAACAACCTCGCATTGGTGATCGCGAGTCAGCTGAGGAAAGGTTTTCAACAGGCCATTTTTGACTGCCCAAAAGGGATAACCACTTTTCAGATCCATCTGTTTGCCTTTGCTTGAGAGACTTGCAGTATGCTGTTAACCATAGATGGTTCCCCAGAACTTGCTTGAGAAAACGCTTCCGAGTGATTGCTCCACACAATAAAGGAGATGCGCATGATTGATTTACGCAGTGATACGGTGACCCGTCCGACCTCTGCCATGAAAGACGCCATGATGGCCGCCCCGGTTGGCGATGATGTGTGGGGCGATGACCCAACGGTCAACGCGTTTCAAGCAAATCTGGCCGAGCAGGCAGGCAAAGACGCGGCGCTGCTGTTTCCTAGCGGCACACAAAGCAACCTAGTGGCGCTAATGGCCCATTGCGAGCGTGGCGATGAGTACATTGTTGGGCAGTCGGCCCACACTTATCGTTATGAAGGCGGTGGCGCAGCGGTGTTAGGCAGCATTCAGCCACAGCCCATCGAGAACGACTCCGATGGCACGCTGCCACTGGAAAAAATCAGTGCCGCGATTAAAGCCGACGATTTTCACTTTGCGCGTACTAAGCTGCTGGCATTAGAAAACACCATTGGCGGCAAAGTGCTGTCCACAGACTACGTTTTAAGAGCCACTGAGCTTGCCCGCGAGCGTGGCCTGGCAACGCATTTAGACGGCGCGCGCTTATTCAATGCCGCTGTCGCAACCGACACCTCGCTCAAGCAGCTCTGCCTACCGTTCGATAGCGTGTCGCTGTGCTTCTCAAAAGGCCTGGGTACGCCAATAGGGTCGGCGCTGGTGGGCTCACAAGCATTGATCGACCACGCTCGGCGCTGGCGTAAAGTGGTGGGTGGTGGCATGCGCCAATCAGGTATTATCGCCGCGGCCTGCCAGTATGCGTTAGATCACCACGTGGCAGACTTAGCCGACGATCACCGCCGTGCAGAGCGCCTTGCAGCGGGCTTAGCAAAGCTGCCAGGAGTCGAGATCAGCGCTCAGGCAACCAATATGGTATTCGCGCATTTTCCCGACGAGCATGTAAAGCCACTCTCCGCCTGGCTAAAAGAACACGGCATTTTGATTGAGCTGCTTTACGCCACGCGTTTCGTTACCCATCGTGATCTTGATGACGCAGATATCGACAAAGTCATCGCGGTGATGGAGGCCTACTTTAGTCGTCATTAAAAACGAGCCGCTATCAACCAGTAAGCGGCTTAGCTAAGAGAGGATGCCCCTAAAGCAAGATGCACGGCGATGCCGGCCATCATCAAGCCAATCAGGCCATCGATAATGCGCCATGCGATGGGTTTTGAAAGCCAAGGCGAAAGCGCAGCGCCGCCCCAGGCCAGCAGGCTGAACCAGAGGACGGAGGCAGTCGAGGCTCCCGCCACAAAAACACCGGCGCTCTCCTGCTGGGCGCCAATGGCGGGTATCAGCAGCAGCGTATCCAGATACACCTGAGGGTTAAGCACGGTGACGGCAAGGGTGGCGAAAATCACTTTGGTTAAGCTGCGCGCTTTGCCCGCTTCGGCACTTAACCCTTGCCGCCCGCTAAAGGCTCTAAACAGCGCCTGAGCCGCCAGCCAGCTTAAAAACACTACGCCCACCCAGCGCATTGCCTCCAATGCGTTGGGCATCGTCAGCAGAAAAGCACTCACCCCAAACATGCCCGCCGTGAGCAGGATAATATCCGCGCTGATACACAACCCTGCCGACCACCAGTGGTACTCACGACGAATAGCCAGCCCTAGGATATAGGCGTTTTGCGCCCCAATCGCCATGATAATCCCGCCGCACACCACTAGCCCGGTGATATAACTTTCCCACATTGCCCTGCCCCCATTGCCGGAATTAGCGTCGCGTTAATTAATCTGGCAATAAAGTAACCGGGAATGCTGATTGTTAAAAATCATCCTGCTAATGGGGTATTAGTTTTTCTTATACTCACCCTCTTACACACAGCCTATCTATTTTGATTCCAAGGCTATGGTTTGTTGGAACGTTTGAACTGAAGCGCACGCTCAACACCACGAATTTCCGCCATGCCGCGCAAACGCCCGATTGCCGGGTAGCCAGGTTTAAAGTCGCTGCGCAAATCACTCAACATCGCATGACCATGGTCTGGACGGAAGGGAAGTTGTTCGCCCCTTTTTGCTTCAATGTCCAGAATGATATCGACCAGGCGAACCATATCGGTATCACCCTCTAAATGGGCATCTTCGTGGAAACTGGCCCCATCTGCTTCCAAGGTAGTATTTCGTAAGTGTAAAAAGTGCACTCTATCTGCCTGTTCTTGCAATATTGCATGCACATCGTTATCAGCTCGTACGCCCAGTGATCCAGAGCAGAGCGTGAAGCCATTTACCGTCGAATCAACCATATTCGCAATGTCTCTTAAGTCCTGAGCGGTTGAGACCACTCTCGGCAGCCCGAACAGAGAATACGGTGGATCGTCTGGGTGAATCGCTAATCGAACGCCGGTATGCGCTATCTTTGGGATAACTCTTGAGAGAAACGAAGCGAGGTTTTCTCTCAAAACCTCGGCGGTAATGTCTTTGTAGGCAGCGAGCCGCTCGCTGAAGCTATCGAGACTGTAGCTTTCTTCAGCGCCGGGTAGGCCAGCAATAATAGTATTCGTTAGCTCCTCAACCTGATCTGCGTTCATTTCAGATAGGCGAGCCCGGGCTGATTCCTGCGTTTTCTCGTCATAATCTGACGCTGCGCCGGGGCGCTGCAGTATAAGCAAATCAAAAACGACGACGCTAAGCGCGTCATACCTTAAGCATAAGGCGCCATCAGGTAACTCATGGCGCAAGGACGTCCGGGTCCAATCAAGAACCGGCATAAAGTTGTAACAGATGGTTTTTATGCCAGCCTCGGCAAGGTTAATGGCACTTTCTGCCCAGGCATCGGCCAGTGTTTCCCAACCATGGGCGTGAGTCTTTATATCCTCATGTATCGGAATGCTTTCTGCCACTGTCCACTCAAGCCCAGCAGCTTCGATAATAGCTTTACGCTCCATGATTTCACTCAAGGGCCACACACAACCGTTCGGTAAGTGATGCAGAGCCGTCACAACACCAGTCGAGCCCGCTTGTCGTACATCTGACAAGCTGATTGGATCGTCCGGCCCAAACCAGCGCCATGTATGTTTCATCAATCTTCTCCCCCGTATTATTAGTGTTAAATAATGCTCTTATTAAATCGTGCTCTTGTTAAACAGATAACCGTCAAAATTCGGATCTTCCACGTCGGAAAGCTCCATTAGGGTGTCTCGGACGTTATCTAAATGAGTCCACATCGCCTTACGCGCCCCTTCGGCATCTTTTAGCTGCAGTGCAGAGAGAATATCCTGATGATCCTTTAGCCATTTTTCCCGGTAGTTGGTATCAAATATCCGCTCATGCAGCCTGGCCCACATCAAGCTTTGGTCTCTTTTGGCCCACAGTTCAGAAACCATATCGACCAGCACACTGTTTTGCGTCGCCTCTGCTATTAGGCGATGGAATAGCTCATCACTGGAGTAGTCGTTATTCTTCTCTTCAATGCCCTTACGCTCCATATCAAGCGCTTCTCGCATACGTACAATATCGTTTTTGGTGACTGATACCGCGGCAAAGCCGGCGATGCTGCTTTCCAACAGCTGCCTTGCCTGTAGCAGTTCAAACGGTCCTATATCATCCACAACAGGCTGTGCTACCGAGCGACTGTCGGAAAGCAAATAGATGCCAGACCCTTTCCTCACTTCAACCAGCTCTTCAATTTCAAGCATGAGTATGGCTTCGCGCGCTGCGGATCTGCCCACGTTCAAAGCCTCTGAAATCTGACGCTCAGTCATAATACGATCGCCGACTTTATACCCTTTCTGCTGAATCAAAATCTTTAAGTCGCGAGCCAGCTCTTGGTAACGCCGTAAACCTTTATGCATTAGATTTCATTTCCATTTTTAATCTTTTATAGAGTGGTAAAAAGAAGCTAGAATATTAAATGCTTCTTTTTTTGTAGATTTATCAGCAGCAATCAACCCTTTCCGGTTGAACCCTCTCTGAAAGATATTTTGTCTTCGCTCAACTCTAAAATCGTATAAAATCCAAGGCGACATGCCTTTGATGTACGCTAATTTTTGCAGCGTATCGATCTGTCGCCGGTACACATCCGCCATATATTTTTCGCTGAACAGGCCTTCAGACGGGCCTTGAGATGAGTTATCGCCATCCGCCCCTGTTTCAGAAATGACGACGGGACGATCAGGGTCGGAATTTTTTCCGATGGCGTACAGGTCGTCGAAGTTTTCATCGTACCAACCGTAATACTCATTAATGCCTATAACATCTAAATGGTCGACTAACCGATCCTCAATTTTCAATTTTGCATGGTTAATCAGACACGCTGCAGCGACTAAGCGCGTGGGGTCGTTTAGGCGTGCAGTTTCAGCCAGGTCACGCATAAAAGAGAGACGGCTATCCGTATCTGGATTCTCGTTGCCAATCGACCAAATGATAACGCTAGCTCTATTGCGGTCACGCTTTATTAACTCAATGAGTTGGTTTTTAGCATCTTTAAGTGTGTTGTGATTATCAAAGTCAATGGCCCAGTAAACGGGAATTTCTTGCCACAGTAAAAAGCCCATCTCATCAGCTAGTTCAGCTGCGCGTTCATGATGGGGGTAGTGCGCGAGGCGAAGAAAATTACACCCGAGCTCTTTCGCATGTGCGAGCCGTCTGCGAATGTCTTCATCGGACGTCACTTTCCCAAGGATGTCATCGTCTTCATGGACAGAAATGCCACGTAGCCATATAGGCTCACCGTTTAGGAGAATATCGACCCCTTGGCGAACGATGGAGCGGAAGCCGACATTGTCAGTAATACGGTCTTCGCCAGCAGTCAGCACCACTTTATACAGGCGTGGGTTTTCAGGCGACCATCGCTCTGGTTCTGCTGCTATTCGGCAGGTGCCTTTGCCATGTTCAATGCTAATCTTTTGAGCAATGCCTAATTCAGGTATTTCAAGATGAGCATGGTGAATGCTGGGGCCATCAACAGCGCTATCAACAACTACATCAACCTCTATCGCCCTTCCATCCTGAGAAAGGCGAATGAACATATCGCGAATGAATTCTCTGGGTAAGCTAAATAGCTCGACCTCGCGGTAAACGCCACCGTAATTAAACCAGTCTGTATTGCGCATCGGTACGCGATCCAGCGTACGAGTATTATTGACACAGAGCATCAGCCAATTGGTTTCTTCGGCAAGATCATCCGTCAACTCAACGTAGAAGGGAGTCGAGCCGCCATAGTGATTGCCTAGGAATTTTCCGTTAAGAAATACTTTACAGTCGTACTGAGCCGCACCGACCCTAAGGATGTAGCGTTGGCCTGATTCAGCGGCGCTACCCTTTTTTTTGACCAGTTTTTTGGTGTACCACGCACTGCCCTCAAAGAAGTACCATTTTTCCTTTAACATGGCCCAGTTTGAGGGCACCGGGATGGACTCACCCATAAATGGGTCGTAGTCCCAGGGTTCAACTCGATCGACAGGGTTGGCCGGCTGCATTTCATACCATTTTTGACGCAGACCTGTATCAAGCAAATCCACGCAAAAATTCCAACTGCCGTTAAGCGACGTCGACGTGCGGCCTTTCGTGAACACCATTGTTGTGTGGTTCAGATTTTGCAGATTGAACGGCACGTCATATTTTTCGTCATGTAACGACGTTAGGGCATTCTCAGCCAAGGATGATCGCTCTAGCATCTCCCACCTCCCCTGCAGCGGTTTTAGTTAGCCTCTGCCTTGATTCGGCTGATTAGGTCGGCCAACTCAGCAGATTGGTTGGCCACTTCATCGTGCATAGGCATGACCGCTTCAATAAAGGGTGCTTTATCTACTTCATTAATCTCAACCCCCATCTCAGTCTCAGCGGTTTCCAATGCCGCCATTGCCGCTTTGTTCCAGGACTCGGAATGGAACGCCTGAGCTTCTGATGCTGCTTGTCTCATCGCCTCTTGCTGATCCTCCGACATACGATCCCAGGCGCAGCTGGAGATGACTACCACGGAAGGAATGATGGTATGTTCATTAAGCGAGAAATTGCTTACGACCTCGCCATGACGCGCGTTCGTCAGGGCCGTTGGGTTATTCTCTGCCATCTCGACCACCCCTTGCTGCAGCGCGCTGTAGAGCTCACCCCAATCAATGGGGGTCGGGCTACCTCCCAGCAACTCTACCATTCTGATAGCGGATGGGCTCGGCTGCACACGCACTTTCAGGCCCTCCAGGTCTGCCGGCGAGTGAATAGCGCGATCGCCATAAAAGGAGCGGGCCCCCTCAGTCAAAAAGGCAACCCCTATGAACCCTTTATCACGTGACGCGTTAAGGATATCTTGGCCAATATCTCCGTTAATGACCCTTTCAAAATGCTCTTCGCTTTCAAAAATGAAAGGTAAATTCATGGCGCTATACATTGGCTCAAACGCTTCCAGTTCGGCGGTATTGCTGCGCGCCATATCCAATGTACAGTTTTGCACTAACTCCATGGATTCACGCTGCGAGCCAAGTTGAGCATTGGCGTAGATACGGATATCCAGTTCACCATCAGTGAGCTCTGAAAGACGCTCGCTCATGTACTGCATGCTGACATGAGTAGGATGGTCTTCAGGATTATTGTGGTTCAACCGAAGTGTCTGGGCTTGAGCTGAGGCCGCTGACACGAACAGCGCCGCACTGATTAGAGCCGTATGTCGCAAGGCTTTTGTTGTCATCAGTTGTTTCTCCTGCTTGTTGTTGTGTTTGTTGTCGTGAAAGCCGACTGTCATCGAGGCACTCACTTTCTAGGTTACAGATGCAAGATGGCTTACCGACCATACCATGTCAACCAATAAAACAAATTGGTTGACATCTTTTAGAGTAGAAGCGACTCTCTGCATAATGACTAGGAAGTAAGGAGCTAGTCACCTATACACAAAAATAAAACCAGAGGTCTTACGTATGAAACGCACAATGGACTATGTGCTTGGCACGTCTGTGTTTTTAATACTGTTGATCATCGTCGTCAGTGTGACGTGGCAGGTGTTATCCCGATACGTACTAGGTACACCAAGCACAGTAACAAGTGAAATCGCTCGCTTGTTGTTCATGTGGTTAGCGCTACTTGGAGGTGCTTACACCTTTGGCCAAGCTCGGCATCTCGCCATCGATATATTGCCCCTTGCCTTAAACGGCCGCTCACGTCAGTTACTAAATACACTCATATTGTTAATCGTGGCTGGCTTTGCCTTCTTTGTCATGGTTTGGGGCGGTTGGCAAATGGTTTCCCGAACGCTGGCATCAGGCCAAATCACACCCACCTTGAGGCTCCCCATGGGCTATGTATATGGCCCAATTCCGGTCTCGGGACTGATCATCATTTTTTACTGTTTTATCTTTTTAGGGCGGGTTTGGCTTAACCCCAAGTCGGAGGGCGGCTTCACTATCGATCCGCAACAAGCACCTGCTCCACAAGAGAGAGATTAATATGAATATAACCGTCCTGGTGCTTTTTGGGTCGTTCGCGCTTTTAATGGTCTTAGGCATCCCCATTGCGTTCGCGATTGGTGTATCTGCGACACTCACCTTCCTGTTATTCATGAGCGTCGACCAATCCCTCAGCATAGTTGCCCAGCAAATTGCTTCGGGGCTTGATAGCTTTACGTTAATCGCCATCCCCTTCTTCATTTTGGCTGGCAACATCATGAATAGAGGCGGCATCGCACTTCGTCTAATCGATTTAGCGAAAGTGCTTGCCGGAAGACTCCCTGGCTCGCTTGCCCACGTCAATATCATTTCCAATATGCTGTTCGGCGCTTTATCCGGCTCAGCCGTTGCGTCGGCCGCAGCCGTTGGGGGCGTGATGGCGCCCATCCAGAAGCGTGAGGGTTATGATCCTGCTTTTTCGACAGCCGTTAACGTCACCTCTTGTCCTACGGGCCTGTTGATTCCCCCCAGCACAACACTCATTGTTTACTCGCTGATTACTGGCGGCACGTCGATAGCCGCGCTTTTTTTGGCAGGTTATCTCCCCGGCATCATCATGGGCTTATCACTGATGGTTGTGGCAGGGATTATCTCTAAAAGAAAGGGCTACCCCGTCGCGGAAAAACCCTCCCTTGCTGAAGTTAAATCAGCAGTACGCCAGGCGATATTGCCTTTAGGCCTTATTGTGGTGGTAATTGGCGGGATTATTAGTGGCGTCTTTACGGCGACCGAAGCCTCAGCGATCGCAGTTGCTTATTCACTGCTCCTGTCTTTATGTTGGTATAGAGAAATAGGGGTAACGGATCTTCCTAAGATCTTTATCGACTCGGTTGTCACAACGTCCATCGTATTATTTTTAATCGGCTGTTCTATTGCCATGTCCCGCGCCATGGCATTCGGCGACATACCTTTAACGATCTCTTCTTTTATGATCGGCATATCCGATAATCCGATTATCATTCTACTGTGCATTACCGTAGTACTGTTGGTGATTGGTACCTTTATGGACATGACACCGGCACTGCTTATCTTCACCCCTATCCTTATGCCAGTGATGCAGGATCTCGGTATAGACCCGGTTCACTTCGGCATTATCATGACGATCAATCTCTGCGTCGGTATTTGTACCCCGCCAGTAGGCTCAGCACTGTTTGTCGGCTGCTCCATCAGTGGCGTGAGTATTGGTCAAGTGATGAAACCCATCCTGCCATTCTATTTAGTCTTGATAGCCATTGTTCTGCTGGTGACCTTCGTTCCACAAATCAGCTTATTTTTGCCCCAGCTTATTTTAGGTTATTAACGAGTTGGTTCCAGGTGATGACCACCGTTAAATCCTGAATTCAGGAATCAAAGGATAAACAATGAAAACCTTAAAAAACTGGCGCCTGGAGCACTACGACGACACCACAATACAACTGAGAGTGCAGGGTAAACATTTAATCTGTATCAACATTCTAGACAACCAGTTATTCCGCGTGCGGCTGCTAAAAGATGGCGTATGGCGTCTTAACCGCTCTTGGACGGTAAACCCGGATGGCAACACCTTACCAAAGGGCCGCTCACGTGATTCGCTGACGGGGTTCAGTTGTCCCCAGTACAAGCTTGGGTGGTCGGATGGCCAGCTGCAGATCGAGACAGATGCCTTACGGCTCACCGTCTCTCAGCCGCTGCATTTTAGGTGGGAAGCCTTCGTGGATGAGGGCTGGAAGTATTTAACTGAAGACAGACCCACCGGCGCTTATATGCTGGGCGTTAAGAACCATGCCCACGCCCACTATTTACGTCGGCACCCCGATGAGCGGGTTTATGGCTTGGGCGAAAAAGCCGGGCTGTTGGAGCGGACGGGGCGGCGTTTTGAGATGCGCAGCTTAGACGCCATGGGATATGACGCAGAGCGCACCGACCCACTGTATAAACACCTGCCGTTCACCCTGACCCAAACCGCGTCCACCGGTAATTTTAGTATCTTCTACGACACTTTAAACACCTGTGTGTTGAACATAGGGCAGGAGCTTGATAACTACCACGCCCCTTATCGCTCCTTTACCGCCGATGATGGCGACCTGGATTACTATTTCCGCTGGTCTCCACAGCTTCTAGACCTGGTGAAGAGCCAGTTGGAATTAACCGGCGGGATGGCATTTCCGCCGCGCTGGTCGCTGGGCTATTCAGGGTCAACCATGGCCTATACCGATGCACCCGACGCTCAGGATCAGCTCATCGGTTTTTTGCGCAAGCTGGAGAACGAGGCCATCCCCTGCGACAGCTTTCATCTTTCTTCGGGTTACACCTCCATTGAAGATAAGCGTTATGTATTTCATTGGAATAACGACAAGGTGCCTGATCCAACCGCGTTGACGAAAGCATTTAATGATTCTGGGGTGCGATTGATCGCCAACATCAAACCCTGCCTGTTAAGGAACCACCCGCGCTACGCAGAAGTGGCAAACAATAAATTATTTATCCAAGACAGTGAATCTGACACGCCGGAGCTTTCCAGCTTCTGGGACGATGAAGGTTCTCACCTTGATTTCACCAACCCTGATACGCTCAGCTGGTGGAAAGAGAGCGTCACTCAACAACTGCTGAACCTCGGCATCACTTCCACCTGGAATGATAACAACGAATTTGAAGTGTGGGATCATGGCGCTCGCTGCGTTGGTTTTGGTGAAGAGATCGAAGTGGGGTTGATACGGCCCTTGCACTCGCTGTTGATGGTTCATGCTTCATGGGAGGCACAGTCACAACATGTGCCTCAACATCGCCCCTACGTGGTGACCCGGTCAGGCTGTGCGGGCCTGCAACAGTTTGCCCAGACCTGGACGGGAGACAACAAAACCAGTTGGGAGAGCCTGCGTTGGAATATCCGCATGGGGCTGGGCCTGTCGCTTTCGGGTATCTACAACATTGGGCATGATGTCGGCGGGTTTGCTGGCCCCCAGCCTGGCCCGGAGCTTTTACTCCGCTGGGTTCAGAACGGCATATTTCATCCCCGGTTCTCCATTCACAGTTGGAACAACGATGGCTCTGTGACCGAGCCTTGGACGCACCCCAGCGCTGCCGAAGGCATCCGAGCCGCTATCCAATTCCGCTACCGCTTGCTGCCTTATTTTTATACCTGCCTTTGGCAGGCAGTCACCAACCACGAACCCATGCTAAGGCCCACCTTTCTCGACCATGAGAATGACGCACAGACCTATGCAGACACCGACGACTTCCTTCTAGGGAGAGATCTACTCGTGGCGTCTGTGGTTGAGCAAGGTGCAGATAAGCGGCGTATCTATCTGCCCGACAACCATGCAGGCTGGTGGGACTACTGGACAGGCCAACTGCATCCCCCTGGAACCTGGTTCGAGAAGCCGGTTACATTGGCGGATATGCCGCTGTTTGTTAAGGCGGGATCAATACTGCCGCTTGCTAATGAAGCCATGAAAGCAACGCCGGAGGCGCAAGTTGGCCGAACGTTGGCACTGTTTCCACAGCCTGGATCGTTTTCCTGCACCTCACTGATTTACGATGATGACGGCGAGTCCAAAGATGGCCCGCACTGCATCACTACTCTGCTGCTTACCGGCAATGAGCATAGTTTGGGGCTGCAAATCAGCCATACTGGCGATATGCCTGTGCCTTTTTCACAGCTCAATATAGTGCTACCTGCAGGAGAAAACCGCCCCTTGAACTACGGTGGTCGCGTCATAGAGCATGGCGGGCTCATCACCGTGGGAGAAGCGTCGTGAGCAGTGATAACACATTACTTTGGCGCTTTTGCACGAGCCGCTATTGCTGAAACGTTAAACCAGAAGGCTTTTCTATGAATAACTACCTACACACTGATTTCTTGCTGGATACAGAAACAGCTCGTCGCCTCTACCATGATGTGGCCGCGGACTTGCCGATTATTGACTACCACAACCATCTTCCGCCCGAAGAAGTAGCTAACAACCGCAGCTGGGACAACCTGGGCGACCTATGGCTGAGTCATGACCACTACAAATGGCGTGTCATGCGCTGGGCGGGCGTCCCTGAATCTCACATTACAGGTAGCGCGACAGACAAAGAGAAGTTTCAGGCGTTTGCCCAGATTCTGCCTAAGGCAATTGGCAACCCCATGCACCACTGGAGCCATCTCGAACTGTGGCGCTACTTTGGTGATGAGGGCAAATTGATCAACGGCGATACCGCAGATGAGATTTGGCAAAGCACGCAAGCAATGCTGAGCCAGCCTGAGTTCCGCGCCCAGGGCTTGCTAAAGAAAATGAAGGTCGAACTCATTGGCACCACCGATGACCCGCTCGACAGCCTTGAGCACCACCAAGCGTTTGCTGCCTCGCCACACAAAGACGGGCTTACCATGGTGCCTACGTTTCGCCCGGATCGCGCGCTGGCCATCGAAGGTTCGGGATTCAGCACCTACCTTGAAAAACTCGAGACCTTGACCGGACAGCCCATCAGTACCTTCGAGCATCTGGTAAGCGCACTCACGGATCGCCTGGAGTACTTCATTGCCAACGGCTGCCGTGCTGCCGACCACGGTATTGGGCAGCTAGAGAAGGCCGATGAGCTAAGCGCTAGCCAGCTTGATGCCATTTTGAAAAAAGGCCGCCAGGGCAAAGCTTTAGAGACAAAGGAAGCAGAGAGCTTCCGTATGGCCGTATTGGTAGAGCTTGGCCGTGCGTACGCGCGAGCTGACCTGGTGATGCAACTTCACATAGGGCCACTACGTAATAACAGTACGCAAATATTAACGGCGGCTGGCAGCGACTCAGGTGCTGATTCCATTCAAGATAAGCCCATCGCCGAGCCGTTAAACAAATTGCTGGATCGCATGGATAGCACCAATGAGCTGCCGCGCACCATTCTTTATGCGCTGGATCCCAGTAAAAACCCCATCATCGTCACCACGGCGGGTAACTTTCAAAGCGGTGGCATAGCAGGCAAGGTACAGGCGGGGACTGCATGGTGGTTCAATGACCAACTTGACGGCATGGAAAACCAGATGAACCACCTGGCGCAAATGGGCCTGTTGTCCACCTTCACCGGCATGCTAACGGACAGTCGCTCCTTCTTGTCCTTTCCCCGGCATGAGTATTTCAGAAGGCTGCTTTGCCGCATCGTCGGGCGTTGGGTTACTGATGGACTGGCGCCGAATGATCACAAACTGCTTGATGAGATCATTGCGGATATCTGTTACCACAATGCCCGCCGCTGGTTCATTGAATGAAGGCCTAGGGTGGCGGTTGTGAAGGTGTTTCCTGGCTTCCAAAATATATCTGGCCTAACCCTAGCACCTTCATTTACCCACTCACCCTTGCCACCGCATCGCGGCTGGCAGCTTCTCGCTGTTCGCCGGTGAGCTCTACCAACTGCCCCTGGCGCATTTCCAGCAGCCGGTCGGCCTGGTCGAAGTAGTGGTCGTCGTGGCTGATCACCACCAGCGTCTTACCCAGCGCCCGCAACTGGGGCAACAGCTCGCGGTAAAAGACCCGGCGGAACTGCGGGTCTTGGTCGGCGGCCCACTCGTCTAGCAGCAATAGGTCGCGCTGTTCAGCGACCGCTAATAGCATCGCCAAGCGCTTTCGCTGGCCCTGGGAGAGGTTGACGTTGGTGATGCGATCGCCGTCGAAGTCGAGCTTACTGCGCATGCCCAGTGCGGCAAGCCACTCCTCCATCAGCGCGGGGTCGGGTGACTCGCCCGCAGGGCCCATCAAACGGTCAAAGAGATGCAGGTCGGTGTAAATGGCCGAGAAGTGCTGGCGATAGCGTGTCCAGTCCTCCTCCTGCAGCGGCCTGCCATCGACTCGGACACATCCACTTTGGGGTTGGTAAAGCCCGGTTAGCAGTCTCGCCAAGGTCGATTTCCCGCTGCCGTTACCGCCGATCAGAAATACCACTTCGCCACGCTTCAAGGTCAGGTCGATAGGGCCGATAGCAAAGCCCGGCCGGGATTCCTCATCCGGGTAGCGATAGCTGACCTGCTCCAGAGTTAGCTCTTGCCAGTCGTGGCGCAGCGCAGAGTGGCCGAACGCCTCGCGGTGCTCGGCCAGGTCTAAACTGCTGATCTTTTCGAACGCCACTCGGGCGTTAATCAAGGTCGGAAAGGCGCCAATGGCCTGCATAAGCGGCGCCCGCAGAAACAGCAGTGTGAGTGAGAAAGTCGTAGCTACCTGCACCGACGCCCAGCCCAGGCCGTTGGCCAAAAAGAACGCGACGCCGATGGCCCCGAGCATCATGATGTTGAACCAGTTCACCGCGCTGAGATGGTAGGTATCACCAAGAATAAAATGACGCCGACACTCCTTTGCATTAGGCGTATAGACATCGCGATACAGCCATTCGGCGCGGTCACGGTTGAGCGCCAGCTCTTTACGCCCTTCGATCACCGACTGATAATCCGCGTAGAGACGATCCTGTATGTCGCGCAGCTTGGCCATATGCCCATAGACCCGGGCCACCAAGCGTATGCCAATTAAAATAGTCACGATCACCCAAAGCGCGGTGACGCCCAGCATGGCAGGCGAAAGCCACGCCAGGTAAAGGGTAGCGCCTACCGTCAGCACCCCACCCTGCACCAGTTCCGGCAAGCGTATAAACGCAACGGTCACTGAACTCACATCGGTGGAGAGACTCGCCAACAAACGCGCACTGCCAATCTGCTCGGCGCGTTCGATATTGGTATCCAGAATTCGCTTGATCAACTGCCCCCGCAGCCGATAGACGAAATGGTGGCCCAACGTGGTCAGCGCCAACTGTGATGTCAGGGTAATGACCAGTAGCAGCGCTATCAGACCCAGGAACTCGGGCAGGATGCGCCAGGGGTCGGTGAAGGAGCCCAGCAGCCGTTGATTGATAAAGGCGATAACACCAATGCCCAAGCCAGCGCTTGTCAGGCTAAGCAGTACCACGGCCACAAACGGCCAGCGATAATCACGCCATACAATCCTCAACAGCTCCATGACCACAACTCCCCGGCATTCTGTTTTCTTTAACAGCTAAAAGCGCTGGTGATTACAAACGCCGCAGCCCCCACATAAAGTAGGCACCGCCAATCAGTGAAGCGACCAAGCCCGCCGGAATTTCATAGGGGAAAATAATCTGGCGCCCCACCCAGTCCGCCAGCACCATCAATAGCATGCCGATCAACGCAGCACCCAGCAGATGCTGCCCCGCCCGGGAGAAGCCGACCAGTCGCGCCATATGCGGCGCCAGCAGGCCAATAAACGAAAGCGGCCCCACCACCAGGGTGGCGCAAGCGGTTAATAGCGCCACCAGTAGCAGCAACGCCAAACGGGCACGGTTGAGCGTTACCCCAAGCGCCTTGGCCGTTGGTGCGCCTAAGGGCAAGATATCCAGCCAGCGGGTGAAGGGCAGCGTGACCAGCGCCAGCACGGCGGCAATCCCCCCGACCACCACCGCATTGGTGATATCCACGTAATACGTAGAGCCCGCCAGCCAAGCGATCACCTGCTGGCCACGAGGGTCGCCGCCCGCCAGCATCACGCTGCGCACTGCATCAAACAGCGCACTGACCGCCACCCCGGTGAGCAGCAAGCGCTCGGGGAGATAACCGCTCTTGCGGTTGATACCCACCAACACCAGCAGCGTCGCGAAAGCCCCCAGGGTACCCACGCCAATCAGCATCATATTGGTGGGCGCAGGCAGCAGGAAAATTCCTAGAATCAGCGCAATGGCACAGCCACCGCTGATACCCAGAACTTCGGGGCTGGCCATGGGATTGGCAGAAAGCCGCTGGAGTATCGTCCCGGCAATCGCCAGCATCAACCCGCTGGCGGCGGCCGCCATCACCCGGGGCATGCGCCACTGCATCACATTCCAGTTATCCGGCGACAGCAAGTACCAGCCATCGACACCTTGGCCAACGAGCAGCCCAAGCAGCGTGGCGCCTAGTAGCGCGAGGACTAAACCGGTGGCCAAACGGGAAGGCGCCGGGTGACGGCGAGCGAAAACACCCGCCCCTTTCGGCGGCTGGTCGCCCTGCAGTTTCAGGCGTGGAATCAGCCACATTAACAGCGGCGCCCCCAGGGCACCGGTAATCGCCCCGGTAGGAATAAAGGCCGCCACCATGCCACCGAACTGCTGCAGCAGCAGATCCGTGGTCGCCAGCAGCACGGCCCCCAACAGCGTCGACCAGATTAGCCGCGGCCCTAAGCGACGCGCACCGGCCATGCGCACGATATTGGGCGCTGCCAAGCCGATAAAACCGATGATGCCCACCACGCTGACAATGCTGCCGGTAATAAACACCGCCAGCCCCATCCCCGCAAAGCGCAGATAAGTCAGCGAGACCCCTAAGCTCTTGGCGCTGGCATCATCCAGCTCCAGCACCGCCAAGGGGCGCAGCAAAAACCACGCGGCCACACAGCTAATCGCCAACCGAGGCCAGAGGATCGCAACGCCGTCCCAGCCGTTTTGCGCCAGCGAACCGGCACCCCATATCAGCAACCCTGAGAGCGCCTCGTGGTTGAATAGCAGCAGCGCCGTAGACAGCGCCCCCAGGTATAGATTGACCACCAGGCCCGCAAGCACCACCACGATCGGCGCCAGCCCGCGCCGCCAGGAGAGCAGAAACACTAATCCAACCGCTAGCGCACCGCCCAATAAGGCGACCCATTCGCGCCCGGCGACAAGCAGCCCCGGCGCTAGCAAGGTGGCGGTCATCAGCGCCAGGTTAGCGCCCGATGCCACCCCCAAGGTGGTGGGCGAGGCCAGCGGGTTGCGCAGCACCTGCTGCATAAGCACGCCTGCCAACCCCAAGCCGCCCCCGGCTAGCAGCGCGATCGAAAGGCGCGGCCACCACGCGTAGTAAAGCAACAGCTCGTCAACGTTCTCAAAAGAGGGGGCCACTAATGCCTGCAATCCCAGAGTAAAACCGCCTTGGCTCTCTAGGCCCACCCAAAACAGCACCACCATCGGCAGGCTAAGTAATAGGCAGGCTTTAGCAGGCGACATTCCCCCCATTCTTTGGGTAAATTGCGCGGCGCCTAACATAGCGAGCACCCTTTTGTGATAACCGGACAGTTCGCCAAAAGAGACGTGGTAGGCAGCAGCGTCATTTTCTTAGCCTTACTATTTATGCAAACGAGTTTATGGAAATTAGCGATTGAATAACTAACAACGATTCTAAATGATAATAATTAGCACTACAATTGACTCCTTATATAAAGGAGACATCACAATGGCAGCTAAACCGAGCTATCAGCTTTTCGATATCACCCTCGCCCGGCGCACCCAAGTCAGCGCCTCATTAGTCAGGTTCACTTTTACTGGCCCAGAGGTCAGCCAAATGGCGACCTACGCACCGGATCAGCGCGTCAAGCTGTTCTTCCCCGAAGGCGGTGGCAGTCTCGACCCGCTGTTTGAGATTGCCAAGCTGGAAGAGCACGACTGGTACGGCGCCTACCGCGCACTGCCGGATGCTCAAAGGCCCTCAGCGCGCACCTACACTATCCGCGCCCTACGCCCGGAGCAGTCTGAGGTGGACGTTGAATTTGTACTCCACGGCGACAATGGCCCCGCCTCGCGCTGGGCAATGCACGCTCGTCCCGGTGACCGCCTTGCCATGACAGCCCCCGCCGCTAACGCAGAAGGTACGAAATTGGGCTATGAGTGGAAACCGCCCCAAGGCGTACGCCGTATTCTGATCATCGCCGATGAAACCGCCCTCCCCGCCGCCGCAGGTATTCTGGAAACCCTTGATGATTTGCCGCTCAAACCCAAGGTCGAAGCGCTGTTCGAAGTGCCTCGCCACGACGATGTTCAGCCGCTACCCCAGAACGCCAAATTGCGCTGGCTGGCCCGTGACGCTGAACCCGGCTGCCAACACGGTGAGCTGCTGATGAGGGCACTGCGCGATATCGAGTTACATACGGAAATTCAAGCGCTAGGCGGCACGCCTGCTAACGCTACTACCAGCGCCACGACTAACGCCACGACCAATGACGAAAGCGACGATGAGGACGGCCCACTCTGGGAACCCGCCACCCTGGATGACAGTGCGCCCTTCTACGCCTGGATCGCCGCTGAAACCAAGGTCGCCATGAAGCTGCGTCGCTATTTGGTCAACGAGTGTGGGCTCCCCAAGCAGTACGTTACCAGCATGGGCTACTGGCGCCTGGGCAAGGCCAATGGTTAAAGGAACAGCAAACAACACGGCGTTAAACAGTGATCTCACAAGCAAGCCAGCTCAAACGCCTATTGGCTGGCGAGACAGCCCCAACGGCTATGGGCGGGTCAGCCGTACACTTCACTGGTTGACCGCCGCGCTGGTCACGCTGCAATTTACCGTGTTGCTGGCCTGGAGAGGAATGGGCGAAAACGCTATCACGCTGTTCTTGGCGAGCATCGGGCCTCACGGCTCATTAGGATTTATGATTCTGATCGTGACGCTGGCGCGCCTTGGCTGGGCATGGATAAATCGCAAACAACGCCCACCCTACACGCCAGGGCTAGGTGGGCGCTTGGCGCGCTTTGTCCATATCACCTTTTATGGGCTACTAATGTGGTTGCCCGCTTTCGCTATTTTGCGCCAGTACGGCCGCGGCGGGGCGCTACGCTTTTATGGCATGGAGCTGCTGCCCGAAGCGGAACGCGATATCACCTGGATGATCGCCCCAGCCGAGCTTCTTCACGGCCCGCTCTCGTGGCTGCTAGGTGGATTAGTCATCGGCCACATCATGATGGCGCTGATTCACCGCTTCTGGCTCAAAGACCGGGTACTGGCGCGTATGTGGGGGGAAGTGGCAGGCAAAAATTTGGATTAGAATTCTTAGGTAGTAAAACGACAGGAAACCTCATGGCTAACCACTACGACACTGGCTACAAAGAACTCTTCAGCTACCCCGAGTTTGTCCAACAGCTCATTGAAGGCTTTACACCCCCAGGCATTGCCGAGCTGATGGATTTCACAACGTTGCAGCTACACAGCGGTAATTACATTACCCCGCTGTTTGAAGATAAATTTGAAGACTTGGTCTGGTCAGTGCAAGTGAATTGGCAAGGCGCTACCCAAGAAGTCTATCTTTACCTGCTACTCGAGTTTCAATCTACAATCGATCACGCCATGCCGATTCGGCTCATGCACTACGTCGCCTGCTTCTACGATCACCTATTGAAAAATAACGCCACCTCCGCCAGCCAAGGGCTACCGCCGGTATTTCCCATCGTGCTGTATAATGGTTCGCGACGCTGGCAGGCCAAGCAAGATATTTACGACATGGTGCAGCCCGAGCCTCCTGCTTTCTTACAGCCCTACCAGCCACATTTACGCTATTATTTAATAGACGAAGGCGCCTACACTGATTAGGAATTAGCCCAGCGCCACAGTGCTTTAAGCGGTGTGTTTGGAATTGAAAAAGCCTCGATCGACCACACCTCGCTACAACAGGCAGTAAACAGGATCGTCAGCATTATCCAGAACGGCCCAAACAAAGAGCGGATTGATAAAATTCTAACCCGTTGGCTCAAACGCCACCTGCAACGGTTGAATGCAGACATCAATCTGGATCAGTTACATAGCTTAGTGGAGGACAGAGATATGTTGGCAGAAAACATAGAAAACTGGCGCCAAAAAGAACGGCAGGAAGGGCGGCAAGAAGGACGTTTGGAGGAAGCCCGCGATATGGTGCGCACGCAACTCACCTTTAAATTTGGTGAGGTACCCGAGTGGGTGGAAACGGCGCTTGCACAAGCCGACCATGATCAGTTGAAAAACTGGATGCGAGAGTTGCTGTTCGCCACTAGCCTGGACGACATGTTTAAGCGATAGCAGTCATGTAATAGCGCAGCATATAGCTGCGCGCGATTGCTAGGACGTCACACTTGCCTCCACCGCCTCACTAGTCGGCTGCTCACCATCCATCGGCTCTGTCGCCAACAGCTTGCCGCTCTCCAGCCGCACCAACCGATCCGCGAGGTGGAAATAGCAGTCATCGTGGGTGATCACCAGCACCGCTTTACCCATGCGTTTTAGCTCGGGCAACACCTCGCAGTAAAACACCTCTTTGAATAACGGATCCTGATCCGCCGCCCACTCGTCAAACACCAAGAAGGGCCGATCCTCAAGGTAGGACACCACCAGCGCCAGACGCTTACGCTGGCCCTGGGAGAGTGCTTGGGTGGTGAACGCACCGTTTTCAACCCGCACCTTGTGCTGCAGGTGCAACTTGGCCAGCAGGCGATTACCCTCCTCGTCCAGGCCATCACGCGGTGCCTCTAACAGGCGCTCAAAGAGATGGAAGTCTGAGAACACCACCGAGAAAAGCTGCCGGTAGGCATCCCAGCCATCCGCTTCCACCCGCTCGCCATTGAGCAATACCTCGCCACCTTCCGGCGGGTAAAGCCCCACCACTACTTTGGCCAGCGTGGTCTTACCGCTACCGTTGCCCCCCACCAGAAACACCACTTCCCCCGGCGTAAAGCTCAGATTAATCGGCCCCAGCTCAAAGAAGTCATCGCTCTGCTCGTGGTAGTACTGATGGGTGACTTCGCGCAACTCAAGATGCTGCAAAGCAGGCATCTGGGTAGTCTGGGTAGTCGCTTGTCTCTCCTGCCCCTGGGGCATCTCTCGTGCGATGTCATCAATTCGGCTAGCGGCTACCCGCGCCATATTGATTCGCGGAATATTGATCAGCAAGCCTTCAAGGGGGGTCACCATAAATACAAACACCAGGGCAAAACCGGTCATTACCTGGGTTTGATTAGGCCCATCGCCCGCCAACACAAACAGCACCAGACCGATAAAGGCGTACATCAGGAACTGCCCCCAACTGGTCGAGATCACGAACAGCGACATGCCATAGGTACGCAGCCGCCGCACGCCTTCAACCGACTCCCCCAGTATCTGATCCATAAAGACCCGGCTCTTGCGTTGGTGTAGCCGCAACTCTTTTGCACCATCGGTCAGCGCGCGGAAATGTCCAAACAGACGATCCTGCTCGGATGAAGCGGACTGTAGGTAATGAATAGCGCGTAAGTGCACCAGGTGGTAGCCGACAGCGCCCAGCCCAATCACCCCAAGTGCAAATAAAAACAACTGCCATGAAAGCATTGCCAGGTAGCCCAAGCACCCCACCACGATGACCGTATTGGTCAAAATCACCGGCAAGCTAACGAACAGCACCGCCACGTTGTTGCTGTGCTCGGTGAGTGCTGACTGGATCCGCGCACTGCCCACACGCTCGAACTGAGCAAAGGAGGTCTCGGCCACACACTGGGCGACAAAACTGCGTAACTCGGCCAGAGCACGCTGCCCCAACCGCTCAAACAGCGCCGCCGACACCATCCGACAGACCATTAGGGCCACGGCGATACCCGCGAAGGCCCAGGCAGCATTGGCGCGGCTGGCGGAGTCGCTGGTTAACGCCGCATTAATTTGGGCAATCAGCAGCACGCTGAAAAGCCCCGAGAGAATGCTGGCCAGCGCAGCAGCGGTCATCAACCCGCGAGTTCGACGAAACAGATAGGAAAGCACATTCACCTCGTTGGAAAGCGACACCTATCCATACAGACGAACCGCTCACGCAAAAAGTTAAGCAATTTTTATGTAAACAAGCCTTATTCTCATTCGTCCTTAGATAAGGAAGCCAGTAACGCCGCCCCTCCGGCGGAGTGATTTTTTATTGGCTCGTCAGCCACGAGGACTCTTATGCATATTCACGACTTGATCGGCATCGGCTTCGGCCCCTCCAATATTGCCCTGGCCATTGCGCTCGACGAACAGCGCCAGGCAGGGCGAGCGAAGGATGCCTTGTTTATTGAGCGTCAGCCCTACTTTGCCTGGCACCCGCATATGTTGCTGGAAAATGCCCATATGCAGATTTCTTTCCTCAAAGATCTGGTCACGCCGCGTAACCCTGGGAGCCGTTTCAGCTTCCTCAATTATCTTCACAGCAAAGGCCGCTTGCAGGACTTTATCAACCTGCAGACCTTCTTCCCCAGCCGTCATGAGTTCAATGATTACCTAAGCTGGACTGCCAGCCACTTTGAACACCAGTGCACCTATGGAGAGGATGTGTTTGAAGTGCTGCCCGAAACTGATAACGACGAGGTCGCCTACCTCCGCGTGCGTTCACGGGATGAGAGTGGCGCGGTGCAGGAAAGGCTCACCCGTTCATTGGTAATCAGCGTGGGGGGTGCGCCCAATGTGCCTGAATGCTTCGCCGGGCTAAAAGACGACCCACGGGTCTTCCACTCCAGCCACTATCTGAGAGAGCTGGCGAAGCAAGACGCCCCCAAACGCATCGCCGTGATCGGTGCCGGCCAGAGCGCCGCTGAGATATTCCTTGACCTGCATGGCCGTGAAGGCATTCAGGTGGATCTGATTAGCCGGGCATGGGCCTTTAAACCCTCCGACGATAGCCCCTTCGTCAACGAGATTTTCAACCCCGAATACACCGACTACGTGTTCAACAACCCCACCGGCCAGCGGGAAGCACTGCTGCAGGAGTACAAAAGCACCAACTACTCAGCCCCTGACTTGGCGTTGATTCAGGAGATTTACGATGTGTTCTATCAGCAAAAAGTAACCGGCCAGGCCCGCCACCGCTTCCGTCGCCGCCATGAGGTTATCGGCAGTGAAGCAGGCCCTGAAGGCGTTGAGCTAAACGTGCGTGATTTAGAGACTGGTCATACGGATATCACCCGCTACGACGCAGTAGTGTTAGCCACCGGCTATGTACGCGACACCCATAAACAGCTACTGGCCCCCGTCGCGGACTACCTGCCTGAGTTTGCTGTCAATCGCCACTATCAGCTTTACACCAAGCCTGAGTTCAAACCGGCTATTTTCCTGCAAGGCAGCTGCGAGCCCACCCATGGTTTAAGCGATACCCTGCTGTCGATTTTGGCGGCACGAACAAGCGAGATATGCGATGCATTAGATCATGCAGCAGCTTTTTATGCCCCTTCACCCTGCAAGGAGGCAGCTACTACACCTTAGTTTTCACCAACTCACTTTCATAAATCGTAGCAGTGGTCAGGCCACCTCTTGGCCACTGGACTTAGCAACTAGATGCCGTTCTTCAATACGTTCTCGGTTAGAGCACAGGCGTTGAAGCAGCATGACTGATGCACCTTAAGACCACCATCTACTATTAAAAAGCATGGGTAAAACATGTCTAAATTAAAACTAGCTTATATCCTGTCACTGAGAAATGCTGCAGCCGATAAAGCTGGGCAATACATTGAGTATAAGGGGGAGAAACAGTACATGATGTCCCCTCTTGAGTATCTGGTGACATCTCTCAACGAGACTCCGCTAGGCGATGCCTACTCTCTGGAAACAGTGATTTATGATGACGATGAAGGCTCAATAAAAGACCAAGAGAAGCTCAAAGACTATGGTTTCTGTCGTCATCCTGGAAGGCCATGGATATTGCCACAAGAGCTCTTAGTGTCGGGGCGCCACATTGACGACCTCTTTTGCTCTATACCATCCACTTACCGACGCTTACCAAGCGACTCACCCGATAGACTCCCTGCGAAGTCGACGTTTGAAAAAAGCTTGCTAGAGAAGTTAGTGGCAATCGAAGCAGACGTCGTCGTCCTTGACGGACTATTAGTTATTCTAGACGAGCTCATCCGCCCCCAGAGTCCTTTTTATCGCAAGATCGTCAATATCCATCCCGGTATTACGCGCCAAGACTCTCCCTATCAAAGACGAGGTGCCTCGGCAACACTTGATGCACTGTACGGGGCTCAAGGAAAAAAAGTTATCAACTGGCAGACAATGGAGACCGAAAGCACTCCTGCTATCAACAAGACCGGCGCCTCACTCCACTTTGTCGACAGCGGAATTGATTCTGGCGAAGTCATCTACGATCTATTAGAAACTCATATCGAACCCGATGACTCCATCATTGAATTACGGTGGAGAAACTTCAATAAAAGCCTCTTTCCCACGCTTCACGAGGGGCTGGAAACTCTAAAAAACAACATCACAGCTTCTCAGCATGCTGAATTAATTGAATAGCCGCAGCGCTAACCCAGGCAACGACACTTTTGCCCCCCCCCTCGCCGAGGTCGTCTACTGACATCACTACCGGGTAGTTAGTGCGACCTCGATTGCCCAATGCCTTCCCAGCTATGAGCGGCGTGCCCCCCTCTTGTTGAGGTGAACTATATCGATAATTCAGCAAGCTCGTGAATAGCGGGGCTCCCCCAGGCAAAGCACTGCAACGCTGGGCTAGACCTAGATTGACATGCTCGTGGTGCAGCAGTTCGGCCAACTCGTTATGAGTTTCGCTTAAGCCATCGGCCACACTTTTAGTACCCAGCCTGATGCGGATAGGTAACGTATTAATAAACATACCCAATGCCCGTTCGGCGCCCTCAATACCTTGCCTGCGCTACGAAGTATCGGAATGGCAGCGGTTTGGGTGACTCGCCTTTTCGTCCTTGCTGGATGAGGACAATCTCGTCCACTAGCAGATCAAGTGTGGTGTAATCCAGCATCAGGTGGTGGCTGGGCAGCTGCAGCAGCCAACGCCCGCAAGCAAGAAGCCACTGTGCCAAAATATTCTGTCGACCCGACGCCCTGATGCTTACTCAACGTTGACATCAGGGCAGAGCTATTCATAATATGAAAATAATAATTATTTACACAAAATACAGAGTATTTGTGAGCTGACCATACTCTGACGTATTTAGTTATTTAACACTCAGCATAACGCCGATTTATATGAAAAACACAGGCATAATCGTGAAATATCAAAATGGTACTTTTTATCGTTCTATACGCCATAAAAGAATTGCTTTGTCAGCGACGTTGCTAATCGGTTTGTTGATTAGCAATCTTTTGATGGCCAGCGATGAAAACAGCGAAGTCCCCTTGGCAACGTTTGACTTCGCAATTGCTGAAACACTCAACGCAATTGGACATCCACCTATGTTTCTAGCAGGGCTCAAGGGCTACGAGACGTACTCACGTCAAAGTGACGTTATCCCCAATACGACCAACCTAGGTTATCGTCACTTACCTAATCTTGAATTACTTGCAGGCCATCCACCAGAAAATATCCTGATTTCACCACCTGCTCATACTAGTTTATTACCAAGACTCAGCGAAATTGCTGATGTTAAAGAATATCTCCTGTATAACTTTTCTAAAAGCGATGACGCACTGAACCACTGGGAAGTGGTGGAAGAGTTAACTCGACAGCTTGGCACTCTCGTCAATGACTCTGCCGCATCGGAGCAGTACATTGAGAAAACCAACAACCATTTTGACGATTTAAAAAGGAAACTCAACAACACAGACCCTTCTTTATTAATAGTGCAATTAATGGATGAACGCCATGCTCGTGTTTTTGGCAAGGGAAGTGTTGAGGGCATGGTGTTAAATCGCCTTGGTCTTCAGAACGCTTGGCAGGGAGATTTAGGCCAATGGGGAATGACCACGGTTAGCGCAACATCTCTGTTTAGCATCAATACTAAAATGATATTTCTTGAAACGCCCTACGACCCACCTGGGGGCCAGAGAAAACTACTCACTGATGGTCAATGGAGACACTTACCAAGCGTGAGAGAAGGCAACTATAAGATTATTCCTACTAACTACTGGTCTTGGGGAGGACTACCTGCCGCCCAGCAATTCGCAGACAGTCTAGCAAACCAGCTCATCGGCAACGAAGTCGACGCACAAGTTGCATATTCCGTTCAAAACCATCACGAAGAAAATGCTGATATTCACTAAGACTCCAGCACCCACAGAATCATGGGCTCTAAAGACCGTTGTCACGACTTTATGCTCCTGACAACGGTTGTGATCACTGCTTCTCTAACAAGGTTCGATGCCCCGTCAGCTTCAGGGCTCCCTCTCAATCATGGCTTACCATTTATACGAAACGGTACCAATAACGGAGCGCTCACTACCCCAGTAGCACCTTCCAGCGTTATTACATTCTGCGATGTAGTCTTTGCCCAAAAGATTACGAGCATTCACGCTCGCACGCCAATTTGGATTGAACTGATACCCTAGCGTCATATCCACCAATGTTGTCGACTCGGTTTTTACGGTACCATAGGTGCTTTCAGGGTACCCATAAGAACTGCCGAGATAGCGAACTCCCAATCCCGTCTCCAGACCATCCAACAAGCTATCCCCATGGAACTGATAATTCGCCCATACAGCTCCTTGGTGGCGTGGGATCGACACCATCTGTTTGCCTTCCACATAGGAGCCCGCGTCTTCGGTTATTCTAGCATCTGTATAGGCATAGGAAGCACTGACGCTGAGATTATCCGTCACATCCCCTCGGGCTTCCAATTCCACGCCTTTTGACTCGGTTTCACCTATTTGCCGAGCAACACCTCCATCGGAATATGTGACATCATTCTCTTTCTGCAGCTCATAGTAAGCCAGAGTGTACATTACATCATGGTTTTCAGGTTCATACTTAAAGCCCGCTTCAACCTGCTGACCGGTAATGGGTTCGAAAGGTGAGTTCGACTCACTCTGTACCTGCTGCACAGGAACGAAAGAAGTGGCATAACTCATATAGGGCGACACGCCATTATCGAATTGGTACATCACTCCAGCTTGCCAAGTAAATTCCCGGTCGGTCACTTCAAAACTTCCATCGCGGTTGACACGATCATCTATTTGGCTTTCTGCCCAGTCATAACGCCCCCCTAACATTCCGATCCAACCATCTCTCTTGGCCTGAATTTGTGAATATACCCCGGCCAGATCTTGCTTCAGTTCTGCATCGGTTGCCCTGGTTGACGTCTTTGGTGGGCTTGTCCACTCTGGATCAAAAATGTCGATCATCACGAACTCGTCCGGGCGTTGGCTGATAAACTGCTGAGCATCGTATGAACTCCTATCATAGCCAGCCCCAAACAGAACCGTATTCTCCCAGCCGCCTGCATCAAAATGGCCCACGAGTTGGTTATCGATTGACGCCATATAGGTGTTATCGTCACGGTCTCGTCCATAGGCAGCCAAAAAGCTGTCATAGCCATCACCAGCGGCCCCTGCAAAGCCGGCAGGAGGGAAGGACCACCAGATTTCTTTGCGTATTGTACTCGCACTCAGATAGCGGGCATTCTGGCGGAAAGACCATTGCTCATTGAACAAGTGCTCATACTCATAACCGGCCGACCAGAATTCCCGATCGAATACGTCCCAGTCTGGATGCCCCAGTGAGTGGCTGGTATCCAGCTGCCCATTGGGGTGCTTCAGCAGGGTGCCCGCGGCAGGAAGCCCCGTCTGGAGCTCCGTATCATCCTTCTGATATTGGGCAAGTAGCGTCAGTGTATCGCGATCCGATAGATCAAAGGCAATAGAAGGTGCTAGGTAAATGCGATCGTCCGAGACATTGTCAGTCTGAGTATCGGCATCGCGCACCAGAACCACCATCCTCCCCCGAACCGAGCCATCGTCGGTCAATGGGCCAGACACGTCCATGGAGGCCTGTCGGCGGTCATGGGAACCATACGACAGATTGACCTCTCCTTGTGGGGTATCCGTGGGTCGCTTGCTGACTAGATTCACCAAGCCTCCGGGGACATTCTCCCCATACAGTACCGAAGTCGGCCCCTTGATCACCTCGACCCGCTCCAGCCCGTATGGCTCCGCCGAAGTGGTGTAAGCATTGGGCTGTACCCTCAGGCCATCGCGATAAGTACCGTAACCATAATCGCGCGCATTGACGCCGCGGATACGAAAGATATCGCCAGCCAAGGCATCATGAACGCCATAGGAGACGGGAGAGACGCCCGGTATATACATCAGGATGTCAGATAGAGTCTGCGCCCCCTGATCCTCAATCATGTTACGGGTGACCGAGGAAACGGATCGAGGGGTCTCAGATATAGGAGTATCGGTCTTGGTACCCGTCATACTCCGATTCGCTCGGTATCCGGCATCGGGCCCAAGGGGGCCTTCCCTTTCTGCCGTGACCAGAATCTCGTTCAGTTCGGTGGCCTGCTCCTCTTCCTCAGCAACCGCATGACCCGATGTCGCGGTTACCAAGGCAACAACCAAGCTTCCCCGGCAGACCAACACACATTTTTCTTTATAGTTCATAACTACTTTCCCATTGAATGACAAAATTCAAAAGCATTACGATAAAACTCAATCTAAATGATAATTATTTTTATATAAAAAGCAACTCGATTACTGCTATTTTCAACCGTGCCACGACCGTGACTACTCCAATATTTTATTTTCCTTGCCTTCTGAAGCACGTGCATCGCCCAACAGATAACCTGCTTGCCGTGCCAGTTGCTCTAGGAAGACGGGGTGCCGAACAATACCCATATGATCCGTATCCAACCAGACAGAACTTGAGAGAGAATGTCCGATCGCCTGGGCCAGCAACACTTCGGCATTCTCGTTGCTTTCTGGTGATTGAGACGCCCACCAGGCATGCACAGGTGCGTGCAACAGGCGAAGCCGATCATGCCCAAGGGCGAGATGGCGCAAGTGCTGTTCCACGGCAAGAAGCTGTTGCCAATCGTCCTGTTGCTGACCGTCCGGTATATTGCCCGATTCCGCATAGGCCTCGTCCTGTCCTGCACCGGGTACGTAGCCATCGATCAATCCGACGAAGGCCACGGTTTTACCCAGCCGCTCCAACAACGCGGCCATTTCCAGCGCAAGGGTACCGCCCATGGACCACCCCAGCAGGTAGTACGGCCCTTTAGGCTGCTGTTCCAGCACTGCCCGAACATAGTCCCGCGCCATATCCACCAGGGAGGTATCGCGCCAACTCGGCTCCTGAACCTGCCGGTTCTGCAATCCCCAGATGGCCCACTCCGGCACAAGCTTCGCGGCTAAAGGGTAATAACCAACCACTGTGCCGCTCACCGGATGAGGGCAAAATATGGCTGTCCCCCTGTCGTTACCTTCCGCCAAACGAAGTAATGGATTGAGCCTTCCCTTGTCTTGCTCTGTTTCTCGCTGAAGGGAAACAGGCACCTTCCTTTGATGTGAAGGTGCCGGTGTGGCAGCGATCAGCGCTTCCAGCGATCGACCAATTGCCTCCATCAATCGCTGCACAGTATGTGCATGATATCGCTTGCCACTATAGCGACAGGTGAGAGACAGCTCTCCCCGATGAATCTGGCCATTGATTTCTAGTTCCCAATTCAATGGACTCCATGGATCCACCAGTTTTCCTGGGGACTCCGGGGCAAGCTGGAATCTGCTGTCCGCCAAGCTCTCATCCAGTTGCCCCAGATAGTTGAAGGCCAGCCGAGGGGTGGGAGCCCGTGATAGCCGTGCGCGAACCTCAGGTTTACCGAGATAGCGCAGTGCACCAAAGCCTATTCCTTTTCCGGGCACTGCCGCCCTCCGTTGGCGAATGAGTTCCAGAGTATCTGCAGGGCTACCGGTAGCTCTGAGCCGCAGAGGATAGAGGCAGGTAAACCACCCCAGGGTTCGACTCAAATCGAGAGTGTCATCCAAGGGTTCCCTGCCATGCCCTTCGACGGCTACCAGCGGTTGCTCCAGGCCGCCCCAGTCTCTTAGCCCTTCGGCCAGCGCCGTCAGGAGCATGTCATCGATTCCAGCCTTGTGGATAGCCAGAGTTTCCCGCAACAATCGGCGAGTTGGATCCGCTGACAGCCGCCATTCACACTCACCGACATCGATCGCGGCATTGCGCCCCTGTGGATCATCGACAGGCCAGGAGTCATCGCCCGAGACAATTTCCAACCAGTCATCCAGCTCCTGATCCCACGCCCCCTTGGCTGCTCGATCAGAAAGATGGTTCGCCCATTGCTGGTAACTAGCACAGGGTAGTCCAGGTTCGGGATCGAGCCCTGCCTCGATCTGGCGATAAATTCGATCCAGATCTTCCAGGAGAATGCGCCAGGACACCCCATCCACAATCAGGTGATGGATGCTCAGCAGTAGTCTCTGCTCGCCCCCAGGCAGGTTCATCAACAGCAGGCCAGCTAGTGGTCCGTGCGACAGCTCGAAACTCCCGTGAACCTCATCACAGACCGCAGGCACCTGCTCAACACTTTCTAGCTCAACCACCCGCAAGATCCGTTCCGCCGATTCAGTCTCGCGATAGAAGGCCATCCACTGTTCATCTTGCTGATAGAATCCGAGTCGTAACCCATCGTGATGGTCGATCAGGGCCTGGACGGCCTGGAACAAACACCGCGGATCCAAGGAGCGCTTGACCCTTAGCAACAGTGCTTGGTTCCAGTGAGAACGATTGGACATCGGCTGATCGAAGAAATGAGCTTGGATCGGCGTCAGCGGCAAGTCGCCACCCACTGGCTCGACTCGTGCCGGAATAACGTCCAGCGGCTCCAAAGCCGTTGCCATCTCGACCAAGCGGGGTTTGAGGAATACATCCTTGGGTGCCAAATGCCAACCAACCCGACGCAGGCGAGTAATCAACCCCAGGGACTGAATGGAATCACCTCCCAGCTCGAAGAAACTATCATTACGGCTAATATCATCGTGACCAAGCACCATTTGCCACAGCTCCGCCAGTGCCACTTCCACTTCCCCCTGTGGAGGTGCGTACCTCGGACTGCTAACAGGTTCCGGCTCAGGCAAGGCCTTGCGGTCTACCTTACCGTTGGCATTCAGCGGCAGTTCCTCAAGCATCACCACGACTCCCGGCACCATATAATCCGGCAACTTTTGCCCTAGTCGCTCACGCAGTAAAGCGGTATCAAGCTCACTGTTAGCCTGGGGAACCACATAGGCTACCAGCCTAGAACCACCGGGGCCTTCGTGGGCGACCACCACCGTCTCGCGAACCTCCGGCTGAGAGAGCAGTTCGGCTTCGATCTCGCCCAGTTCGATACGCAGGCCGCGGATTTTCACCTGGTGATCGAGGCGGCCGAGATATTCGAGCTGGCCATCCTCCCGCCAGCGCACCAGATCGCCGGTACGGTAAAGGCGTTCGCCCTCTGTGAACGGATCAGCGACAAAGCGCTCCGCCGTAAGATCACTGCGATTGAGATATCCACGGGCCAGGCTTACCCCGCCCAGGTACAACTCTCCTGCGACACCCTGTGGTACCAGATTGAGTTCCCCATCCAAGACGTAGGTACGGGTCCCGCTAATGGGTCGCCCAATGGGGATCTGTCGGTGGGCGTCATCACGGCACCACCAGTGAGTGACATGAATGGTGGTTTCGGTGGGGCCATAAAGGTCGTGCAGGTTGGCACCGTCGAGACATTCAGCCACATCCTGCTGCAGCGTGGCTGGAACGGCCTCGCCACCGCACATAATATGCTTGAGTCGCGTCTTGGCCTTCACATCAGGATAGGTCAGGAAGGCCTTGAGCATTGAGGGCACAAAGTTGAGCGTGGTGACGCCGTGCCGCTGAATCAGCCCGATGATGCGCTCTGGATCTCGATGGTCGCCTGGTTGGGCGATCACCAAACGTGACCCGACACTTAGTGGCCAGAAAATCTCCCACACAGAGACATCAAAGCCGAACGGCGCCTTGTGCAGTACGGCATCGGTATCGGTGAGTTGGTAGGTCTCCTGCATCCAGACCATGCAGTTGGTCAGGGCATCATGGCGGATGGCGGCCCCCTTGGGCCGCCCGGTGGAGCCCGAGGTGTAAATCACGTAGGCGAGGTGCTCGCCGTGCAGCGCCACCGCGGGATTGGTAGAGGCGTGATGTGCCACGTCCAGCCGATCCAACTCCACAACGCTGAGTCCATCCGCTACCGGCAATGATTCGCGCAAGTGGTGCTGAGTCAGCAGCAGCTCGATGCCACTATCTTCGGCGATGAACGCCAACCGCTCCGAGGGATACTCAGGATCCAGCGGCACATAGGCACCACCCGCCTTAAGAATCGCCAGCAGCCCCACCACCATATTGATGGAACGCTCCACGGCGATACCCACTCGGGTCTCAGGTTTTACGCCTAGGCCGATCAGATAGTGGGCCAACTGGTTGGCGCGGGCATTGAGTTCAGCATAGGAAATCTGTCGATCATCGAAGATCAGTGCCGTGGCCTTGGGCTTCGCCGCTGCCTGGCGCTCGATCAAGCAGTGTATCGGTTCGTCTTGCGAGTGACATTCTTCGTTTACCCCCCATTGTTGTAACTGGCCGCGCTCTCGGTCACTCAGCAAATCTATATCGCACAACAACCGTTGCGGGCACTCGGCCAAGGCCTTTAACAACACCAACAATTGATCCGCCATCCGCACGACAGTTTCTGAATTGAAGATATCAGTCGCATAGTTTAGATGGCCTGTAATGTGACCGTTCTCATCTTCCTGAGTCCCCAGCACCAGATCAAAATGGGCATTCTCCACGGGTGCAGCCAATGGCTCGCAACACACGCTACCCATTCGATCCAACGGACGATGGTCGAAGACCTGATGGTTGTAGCCCACCTGGAACAGCGGGTTATGGCTAAGGCTACGTTCGGGCTGTAAGGCCTCCACCAACTGCTCGAACGGTAGGTCAGCGTGCGCATGCACTTCACGGGTACGCTTGCACACATGGGCCAGCAGATCGCTGATCCGGTCACCAGGCTCGGTCTCTGCGCGCAGTACCAGAGTATTGACAAAAAAACCGATTATCCCCTCGGTGCCAGGCTGATGACGCCCAGCCACGGGAACCCCGATGCGCAAGTCTCGCTGACCACTGAGGCGATGTAACAGGGCTGCGAAGCCGGTCAGGATCAGCATAAACAGGGATGCCTGCTGATCCCTGGCTGATTGGCGCAGTTGATCGACCAGTTCTGGGGGAAAGTTGAAGGTATGCTGAGCCCCACTACCATACCGCTGGGCCGGGCGCGAGCGATCGGCAGGCAGATCCAGGGGGGGGTGCTCATCGCCTAGCTGTGCCTTCCACCAGGCCAATTGACGTTCCAACTCTGCACCCGACAACTGTTCTCGCTGCCAAATGGCATAGTCGGCATACTGGGTCGCCAAGGGTTCGGCTTGCACCGGCTCCCCGAGCGATTCGCTGCGATAGAACGCGACCAGTTCCTCCAGCAGCACCTGCATGGACCAGCCATCGGAGATGATATGATGCATACATATCAGCAGACACCATTCACGCTCGCCCACCTGAACCAAGGCCCCCCTCCAAGGCGGCAAGGCTTCCAGATCGAAAGGGCGCCGACTGACATCCCGGAACCGCGCTTCAACGACGGCCTCCGTATCGCCGGCAAAGCGGAGATCATGCCGCTCGATGGGCACGTCTATCGTCTCCAGTACCCGCTGCTGCGGAGTCCCGTCCTCGCCATGGCAGAAACAGGTGCGCAGGGACTCATGCCGCACGATCATCTTCTCGAACGCCGCAATCAGGGCCTCTTCATCCAAGTCTCCCTGCAGCCTCATGCCGGAAGGCAGATGGTAGGCACAACTATCAGGTTCCAATTGCGCCAGGAACCACAGGCGCTGTTGCGCAAAGGACTGAGGCGCCAGTTGGCCGCGTACAGCAGGTTGCAAGGCAGGAGTTTCCTCCACCGGCACTCGCTCCAGCATCGCGGCTAATGTCGCCAAAGTTGCTGACTCGAACAGTACGTTCAAAGGCAAGGTCTTCTTCAAGACCTTCTGAATACGATGAACCAGATGTACTCCGAGTAGAGAGTGGCCACCAAGGCTGAAGAAGTTGTCACGACGCCCGACCCGCTCAACTTCCAACACCTCCTGCCAGAGCTCGACAAGCCGGCACTCGGTCTGCGTTTGCGGTGCCTCGTAATCGGCCCCTTCCATTGCGGGGATGGGCAGAGCCTTGCGATCCAGTTTACCGTTGGCCGACAAAGGGAATGTCTCCAACGTGACGATATGCGCTGGCACCATATAATCTGGCAGATAGTGCCTGAGTTCGGCTTGCAGGGCATCGAGATCCACATCCGAGCCCTGCGCATAGCCCACCAGCTGTCCCTGGTGCGCCACCACCACGGCCTCGCCAACATCAGGTCGAGAACGCATCACGACCTCTATTTCTCCCAACTCGATCCGTAGGCCCCGTAGCTTGATCTGGTAATCCAGCCGTCCCAGATATTCGAGTGTACCGTCGCGACACCAGCGGGCTAGGTCACCACTGCGATAGAGGCGTTTGCCCTTTTCAAAAGGACTCGGAATGAAGCGCTCCGCAGTCAGTTCCGGCCGACCGTGGTATCCCTCGGCCAACCCTGCACCTCCGATGTAAAGCTCGCCAGCTACGCCGATCGGCTGAGGCGCCAAGCGGCTGTCCAGAATATGAATCTGCAGGTTGCCGATGGGCCTGCCGATTGGAACGGTAGTGCGCTCATCTTGACCGCAGATCCAATGCGTGACATCGATGGCCGCCTCAGTCGGACCATAGAGGTTATAGAGTTCCGCCTGCGGCAAATCCTCCAGCGTTCGATCCTGCACGTCTTTCGGCAAAGCCTCACCACTACAGACGATGCGGCGCAGGGAATCGCAACCGGACAGATCCTCCTGGGCCAGGAACACCGCCAGCATTGACGGCACGAAATGAAGCGTGGTCACCGACTCCTGGCGAATCAACTCCATCAATTTCTTCGGCTCCTGGTGGACACCAGGCTGGGCAACGACTAGGCGTGCTCCCACCATCAATGGCCAGAAGAATTCCCACACCGACACATCGAAACTGTACGGAGTCTTCTGCAGTATGCTGTCGTATTCCTTCAGCGAATAGGCTGACTGCATCCACTGCAACCGGTTGTATAGAGCCCCATGGGTGTTCGCCACCCCCTTCGGCTTGCCGGTGGAACCAGAAGTATAGATCACATAGGCACGCTGCTCAGCGGACAAAGGGACATCGGGCGCAGTTGTCGGCCGATCGGACAGATCGATTCGATCCAGGTTGATGGTCATCAGACCATGCGAGACCGGTAACCGATCCAGCACGGCATCGTGGGTCAGCAACAGCGCGACACCGGCATCGGTCAGTACCTGTTGCTGCCGAGTTTCAGGATGATCCGGATCGATGGGAACATAGGCGGCCCCCGCCTTGTGGATGGCATACAGGGCAACCACCATCTCGATGGAGCGCTCGGCGGCAAGGCCCACCAGCGCCTGGCGACCTATCCCCTGTGCCAGCAGGTAATGGGCGAGCCGGTTTGCCGCCCTGTCCAGTTCGGCATAGCTCAGACGTTGCCCACCGCAGACCAGGGCTTCGCGCCCCGGATGGAGCATCGCCTGCCGTTCGAACAGGCGATGCACCGGCTGCGGCTTACCGTAATCCACGCCGGTATGGTTCCAAGCGCTCAGTTGCTGACGCTGATCCTCGTCGAGCAGATCGTAATCGCAGACGATGCGTTCCGGAGCCACCACCACTTGCTCCAGCAGACACTCGAACTGCACGTGAAAATACTCGATGGTCTCGCTGTCGAACAGGTCGGTGGCATAGTTCCAACTGCCCGTCAGCACGCCGTCGCCGTCTTCCTGGGTGTTGAGCGCCAGATCGAACTGGGTCGTGCCGTTCTCCAGCTCTAGCACCTCTGCAACTAGTCCAGGCAGATGCACCTGATAGTCGTCGTCATGACGCTGATGATCAAAGAGTACCTGGAATAATGGGTTATGACTGAGGCTACGCTCCGGTTGCAACGCCTCCACCAGTTGTTCGAACGGCAGATCCTGATGAGCCTGGGCGTCGATGGCAGCCTCACGGACGGACTCGAGTACCCGCCCAAAGGTCGAGGTGGTATCCATCTCGCAACGCAGCACCTGGGTGTTGACGAAGAAACCGATCAAGTCCTCGGTTTCATGGCGGTTACGCCCGGCGATAGGCACGCCCACTCGCAGGTCGGACTGTCCGCTCAGGCGATACAACAAGACCTGATAGGTGGCCAGCAAAACCATGAATGGTGTCGCATTATGGGCAGCGGCAAGCGCATGCACCTGCTCCGCCAAGGGCCCGTTCAGCGTGAAACGATGACGAGCGCCCAGGAAACTCTGGCGTGCCGGTCGCGGCCGATCCGTTGGCAATTCCAGTACCGGATGCTCATCGCCCAGTTGATGACACCAGTAATTCAGTTGCCGATCACCTTCCCCCCCGGCAAGCCACTCCCGCTGCCAGATGGCAAAATCCGCATACTGGATCAGCAATGCACCCAGAGGCGACTCTTCGCCCCGACAGGCCGCCCCATACAAGGCACTGAAATCTCTCAGCAATACCGATACGGACCAGCCATCGGAAATGGCGTGGTGCATGCAAATCAACAGTCGCCATTCCTGTTCACCCGTCTTGACCAGCCCCACCCGCCACAGGCACTCCTCCGCCAGGAGGAAGGGTCGGCCCATGAATTCCTGGGCATGGAGACGCAAGGCTTTTTCGATATCGCCGGATTCACTCAAGTCAGCTCGTTCGATGTTCACCGGTGCGGGGGCATCAATTACCTGCCGGGGCACCGCCATGTCCTCGGGAGGCGCCACCAGGCGCGTCCGCAACACGGCATGGCGTCGCGCTAGATCATCGAAAGCCTGCTGGAGCGCTTGCTCATCCAGCGCTCCTTTCAAACGCAGCATACCCGGCAGATGATACGCCGAGGAATTTGGCTCGAGCTGATTCAAGAACCAGAGGCGCTGCTGGGCAAAGGACTGCGGCGCCTGGTTCAGCCCAAGATTACTCAGCCTATTCTCGCCCTGCAGTGTTTCTAGCTTGCCAAGACAAGTGGCAAGATCTTTCAGTATTGGCGTGTCAAAAACACTACGCACAGGTAATTCAATATTTTGCTCTCTACGAACACGCGAGGTCAGTCGAACCACCAATAGCGAATGACCACCTAACTCAAAGAAGTTATCGTGACGACCCACTCGCTCGACGCCAAGCATTCCAGACCAGATTTGCGCAAGAGTCTCTTCCATTTCACCCTGAGGTGGTTCGTACTTCGGACTGCTGACAGGTTCCGGCTCAGGCAAGGCCTTGCGGTCTACCTTACCGTTGGCATTCAGCGGCAGTTCCTCAAGCGTCACCACGATTCCCGGCACCATATAGTCCGGTAACTTTTGCCCTAGTCGCTCACGCAGTAAAGCGGTATCAAGCTCACCGTTAGCCTGGGGAACCACATAGGCTACCAGCCTAGAACCACCGGGGCCTTCGTGGGCGACCACCACCGTCTCGCGAACCTCCGGCTGAGAGAGCAGTTCGGCTTCGATCTCGCCCAGTTCGATACGCAGGCCGCGGATTTTCACCTGGTGATCGAGGCGGCCGAGATATTCGAGCTGGCCATCCTCCCGCCAGCGCACCAGATCGCCGGTACGGTAAAGGCGTTCGCCCTCTGTGAACGGATCAGCGACAAAGCGCTCCGCCGTAAGATCACTGCGATTGAGATATCCACGGGCCAGGCTTACCCCGCCCAGGTACAACTCTCCTGCGACACCCTGTGGTACCAGATTGAGTTCCCCATCCAAGACGTAGGTACGGGTCCCGCTAATGGGTCGCCCAATGGGGATCTGTCGGTGGGCGTCATCACGGCACCACCAGTGAGTGACATGAATGGTGGTTTCGGTGGGGCCATAAAGGTCGTGCAGGTTGGCACCGTCGAGACATTCAGCCACATCCTGCTGCAGCGTGGCTGGAACGGCCTCGCCACCGCACATAATATGCTTGAGTCGCGTCTTGGCCTTCACATCAGGATAGGTCAGGAAGGCCTTGAGCATTGAGGGCACAAAGTTGAGCGTGGTGACGCCGTGCCGCTGAATCAGCCCGATGATGCGCTCTGGATCTCGATGGTCGCCTGGTTGGGCGATCACCAAACGTGACCCGACACTTAGTGGCCAGAAAATCTCCCACACAGAGACATCAAAGCCGAACGGCGCCTTGTGCAGTACGGCATCGGTATCGGTGAGTTGGTAGGTCTCCTGCATCCAGACCATGCAGTTGGTCAGGGCATCATGGCGGATGGCGGCCCCCTTGGGCCGCCCGGTGGAGCCCGAGGTGTAAATCACGTAGGCGAGGTGCTCGCCGTGCAGCGCCACCGCGGGATTGGTAGAGGCGTGATGTGCCACGTCCAGCCGATCCAACTCCACAACGCTGAGTCCATCCGCTACCGGCAATGATTCGCGCAAGTGGTGCTGAGTCAGCAGCAGCTCGATGCCACTATCTTCGGCGATGAACGCCAGCCGCTCCGTGGGATACTCCGGATCTAGCGGCACATAGGCGCCACCCGCCTTGAGAATCGCCAGCAACCCCACCACCATCTCGATGGAACGCTCCATGGCGATACCCACTCGGGTCTCAGGTTTTACGCCTAGGCCGATAAGGTAGTGAGCCAACTGGTTGGCGCGGGTATTGAGTTCGGCGTAGCTGAGTGACTGATCGTCAAATACTAGCGCCGAGGCCTCTGGGGTTGCCTCAGCCTGCCGTTCAATTAGGTGATGGATTGGCTGGGCAGCGGGATGCCGTTGTGTGTTTACACCCCATTCCTGTAATTTTAACCGTTCAGCTTTATCTAGCAGTTCGATATCACTCAACGCGCGTTCAGGCATCTCTGCCAGCGCCTGAAGGATGACCGTATAGTGCTGAGCTAAACGCTCAATAGTGGTTGCATCAAACAGCTCTTCTGCATAAACGAAGCTTGCCTCCAGGCAACCATCCATGCGCTCTACCACATTTAGCGTCAGTTCTAGCTGTGCTCTTCCCTGTTCCAGCGGCCAGGTGCTGAGTTCCAGTCCTGGTAACGACTGCAGCGATCCATGATCTTGCTGTTGATAGTTGAACATTACCTGGAACAGCGGTGTGTGACTCAAACTACGCTCTGGCTGCAGTGCTTCCACTAATTGCTCGAACGGCAGATCCTGATGCTCTTGTGCCCCCAGTGCTGCGCGTTTGCCCTGTTCCAGCGCCTCGGTCAAGCTCAGGCGACCATATAACGTATTGCGCAGTACCTGGGTGTTGACGAAAAGCCCCACCACTCCTTGGGCTTCCGTCCGGTGGCGGTTGGCGATTGGCACACCGACCCGGATATCTTCCTGCCCGGTATAGCGATACAGTAACGCCTGGAAGCCTGTCAGTAGTGTCATAAACAGGGTGGCACCCTGCGACTGGGTTCGCTTGCGCAGCCCATTTATCAGTGACTCTGGGAGCACCATGTGGTGGCGCGCAGCGTGATAATACCCATCGTTGCGGCGCGGACGATCGGTCGGTAACTGCAGTACCGGGTGTTCGTCGCCAAGTTCCCTCTGCCAGTAGTCGAGCTGGCGCTCTTTCTCGCCAGCCTCCATCCATTGACGCTGCCAGAGTGCATAATCAGCGTACTGAATCGGCAGGACTGGCGGCTGCCATGTCTCACCTGTTACCCGAGCGGAGTAGTCCGCAGCAAACTCATCGATGATCAACTGCATCGACCAGCCATCGGAGATGATGTGGTGCATTACCACCACCAACAGGTGCTCCTCTTCAGCTAAACGCAGTATCCCCACGCGCAAAAGTGGCCCCTGCTCCAAATCGAAAGGATCATTGCAAAGCAGAGCAACCTGATTCTCTATCGCCACTTCGCGTTCAGCCTTCGGCATGTTAACTAAGTCAACTTCATGACATGCGAAGCTGCTCTCGGCCTGCACCACTTGCATCACCTCGCCTGCACCATCATCACGAAACACCGTGCGCAATGCTTCATGACGAGATATCAAAGCGGCGAAGCTACCCCACAGTGCGTCAGAGTCAAGCCCCCCCTTAAGAGACAGAGCTCCCGTAATGTGGTAAGCGCTGCTTTGGGGATCCAAGCGCCACAGAAACCACTGGCGAAGTTGGGCATAAGAGGGTGAGCAAGTTGTCTGTTGTGATACAGGGCGAGAAAGAATTGGGAACTGGCCAATGCCAAAGCCCTGAGAACGTATCTTTTCGTAAACTACTCGGCGCTGCTCGGCATGCAATCCGGCAAAACGTTCCGCAATACGATGTGTATCGATGTTACTCATTGAACGGTATCCATGCTGTCGATAAAGGAATTAATATCGGAGAGCGACTGCTCTAAGGAGTACCCGCTGCTTAGCGTAGCAATACACTCTGCTAGATCGCGCAACAGTGGTTTCTTAAACACCTCGGATAGCTGGAGCTCAACTTGCATATCAGCTTGAACACGAGCCACCATCTGCGCAGCCAACAGCGAGTGCCCACCGTGATCGAAGAAGTTGTCATAACGACCCACCCGTTCGACACCAAGGACTTCAGCCCAGACCATCGCCAATGCTTCTTCCACCTCGCCTTGAGGAGGTTCGTACTGCGATCCAATGTCTAAGCTCAACTCGGGTAGCGCCTTACGATCTACCTTACCGTTCGGGGTTAGCGGCAGTGCATCCAGAGTGACTATCACCCCAGGCACCATATAATCTGGTAACTTTTGCCCTAGCGTTTCGCGTAGAAAGGTGGTATCGAGTTCAACGTCGGCTTGGGGAACCACATAAGCCACCAACCTAGAACCGCCTGGCCCCTCTTGGGCAACCACCACTGCCTCGCGTATCTCCAACAGGGCTAGCAGTTGAGCTTCGATATCGCCTAGCTCAATACGGAAACCGCGCACTTTGATCTGATGGTCAATTCGTCCCAAGTACTCAAGCTGACCATCCTCCCGCCAACGCACTAGATCACCGGTTCGATAGACTCGTTCGCCCGCAATAAAGGGGTCGGCCACGAAGCGTTCCGCCGTCAGCTCAGCACGGCCTAAGTAACCCCGCGCCATGCCCACGCCGCCTAGATACAATTCCCCCGCTACTCCGGGTGGAGCGAAGTTGAGCGCACCATCCAGAACGTACAATTGCGTCGCGGCGATAGCGCTTCCCAGGAAAACCTGACTGTCTTTCACTCGATCCGTTGCTGACCAAATCGTGGTTTCAGTGGGGCCGTACATGTTCCACAATTCGATCCCCTGAGCTTGCAGATCCTCAGCCAAATCAGGTGGCAAAGCCTCACCACCGCATAGCCCCTTAAAACCTTCCGATAGCGGAGCCGTCGTCCATGGCCAGCCTGACGAACGTAGCAACCGCCAGCCGGAGGGTGTCGCCTGCAGAACCGTCGCTTTTTCCTGGTTGAGTAATTCACCCAAGGCTCTGCCATCTCGAGTCGTCTCGCGGCTCGCCAGTACAACCCTTGCTCCGCTGATCAATGGCAGATACAGCTCAAGGGCGGCAATATCGAACGACAGTGAGGTCACCGCCACCAGGATATCGTCTGGGCTTAGGCCTGGGGTTTCCTGCATGCTGAATAAGAAATGGCTAAGCGCATGATGGCGCACCATCACTCCCTTGGGCCGTCCGGTGGAGCCTGAGGTGTAAATGACATAGGCGAGGTGCTCACCATGGAGGGCTACTTCAGGATTATTCGAGGCATGGTGCGCTACTTCTAGACGATCCAGCTCGATAACACTCAGACTCTCAGCTACCGGCAACGTATCGCGAAGATGCTGCTGGGTGAGCAGCAGCTCGATGCCGCTGTCTTCGACCATATAGGCAAGTCGCTCGGCGGGGTAATCCGGATCCAGCGGCACATAGGTGCCCCCGGCCTTAAGAATCGCCAGCAGCCCTACCACCATCTCGATGGAGCGCTCCACTGCGATGCCCACTCGGGTTTCGGGGCGCCCCCCCAGGTCGATTAGATAGTGCGCGAGGCGATTGGCGCGGGTATTGAGTTCGACATAGCTGAGTGACTGCTCTTCAAATACTAATGCAGTAGCCCCGGGCGTTACTTCGGCCTGGCGTTCGATCAACTGATGGATTGGCTGGGCATCGGGATACTGCTGTGTGTTTACGCCCCATGCCTGTAATTGAAACCTCTCGTCGTCATCAAGCAGCTCGATATCTCTCAACACACGCTCCGGCATCTCTGCCAGCGCCTGTAGAATGACGATATAGTGCTGTGCCAAACGCCCAATGGAGTTGGAATCAAACAGCTCTTCTGCATAAACAAAACTTGCTTCCAGGCAACCGTCCGTACGCTCTATCACATTTAGCGTCAGTTCGAACTGCGCCTCTCCCTTCTCAATTGGCCAGATGCTCAGTTCCATCCCTGGTAGTGTCTGCAGCGCGCCATGATCCTGTTGTTGATGATTGAACATCACCTGGAACAGAGGAGGGTGGCTCAAGCTACGCTCAGGCTGCAGCGCTTCGACCAGTTGCTCAAATGGCAGATCTTGGTGGTCTTGTGCGCCCAGCGCTGCGCGCTTGCTTTTCTCTAGAGCATCAACCAAGCTCGAATGATCACTCAATTGGTTACGCAGCACCTGGGTATTAACAAAGAACCCAACTACCCTTTGAGTTTCCCTGCGATGGCGGTTAGCGGTCGGCACACCTACCCGGATATCTTCCTGCCCGGTATGACGATACAACAGTGCCTGGAAGCCCGTGAGTAATGCCATGAAAAGGGTAGCCCCCATCTCCTGTGACCGCTGACGTAATCCACTCACTATCGACTCAGGAAGCATTATTTCGTGGCGTGCTGCGTGATAGTGCCCATCGTTGCGACGTAGGCGGTCGGTCGGCAACTGAAGCACCGGGTGCTCATCTCCCAGCTCCGCCTGCCAATAGGCCAGTTGACGCTCTTTTTCACCCGCCTCCATCCACTGACGCTGCCATAGTGCATAATCGGCATACTGGATCGGCAAGGCGGCTGGCTGCCAGGCCTCTCCTGTCACCCGAGCACAGTAGCCTGCAGAAAACTCATCAATGATCAACTGCATCGACCATCCGTCGGAGACGATGTGGTGCATCACCACCACCAGCAAGTGCTCCTCATTGGCCAAGCGCAGGAGCCCCACCCGCAAGAGCGGCCCCTGCTCTAAATTGAAAGGTTCATTGCAAAGCCGAGCAACCTGATTCTCTATTGCCGTTTCACGCTTATCCTTCGGCATATGACTTAGATCAATCTCGTGCCATGCAAAATTACTCTCTGCCAGCACCACTTGCATCACCCCACCCTTACCATCATCACGAAACACCGTGCGAAGTGCCTCATGACGGGACACTATGTCGGTGAAACTATCTCTCAAGGCTTCAGGGCTAGGCGTTCCTTTGAGGGTCAGAGCACCATTAATATGGTAAGCGCTACTTTGAGGATCCATGCGCCAGAGAAACCATTGGCGCATTTGCGCGTAGGAAAGCTCGCTACTCTCCTGCTCCTTTCTCGGCACGATTGGTAACGTCGAAAAGTCGATACTCTGTTGTCGTAAAGCCTCAAGAAATACGCTCTGCTTGTCTCGTGGCAGGTTTGCGAAGCGCTCAGCAATCGTGTGTTTATTGAGTTCCATATCAGCTCTCCATTCCATCTAGTAGCGCTGCCATCTTTTCGAGCTGTGCGTTTTCCTCCTCTTTCGCACCTCCCCTGCTTTCCTGAATGGGCTCACACATAGAGGCCAATGTAGCGTGTTCGAAATAGCTGCGGAGAGGGAGACGTATATCGAAATGTTCTTCCACTTTAGATTGCACTTTAAGAGCCAACAGCGAGTGCCCCCCTAGCTCGAAGAAATTGTCGTGACGCCCTACCCGCTCGACACTCAGCACCTCGCTCCAAATCGCCGCTAGCGTCTCTTCCGTCTCACCTTGGGGTGGCTCATATTGCGCGCTACTGGCGAAGTCCGGCTCGGGCAATGCCTTGCGATCCACCTTGCCGTTGGGCGTTAGTGGTAAGGCATCGAGCATTACCACTAAACTTGGCACCATATAGTCGGGCAATACCTGCCCTAGACGCTCGCGTAGCTCTGCCGTATCGATCGACTCATGTGGCTGGGCGACGGCATAAGCCACTAACCTGGCGCCTCCTGGCCCTTCCTGGGCCACCACTACCGCTTCTCGTATAACATCGAATTCCACCAGCCGGGACTCTATCTCTCCCAGCTCAATGCGCTGGCCCCGTATCTTGACCTGCTGATCGGTGCGGCCGATGTACTCCAGCACACCATCAGTGCGATAGCGGGCCAGATCACCCGTCCGATAGAGCCGTTCTCCGGGCACTTCAGCATACGGGTTGGGCACGAAGCGATCCGCCGTCAGCTTCGGCTGATTCAGGTACCCCCGCCCAACACCGACACCGGCGACATATAGTTCGCCGCTCACCCCCATAGGTAATAGGTTTAATTGACTGTCGAGAACGAGTAGCTGGGTGTTATCAGCCGGTTTGCCGATCGGCACCACGGCTAAGTGCTCGTCATCGCCGCTTCGCAGCAAGTGCAGGGATACGTCATCGGCGCATTCTGCAGGGCCGTACGCATTGACCAATGGGATCGCCGGGTAGCGTGCGAACCATTGGCGGACTAGCTCAGACGTGGAGGCTTCGCCCGTGGGCAGCAGCCAGCGCAGTGCTAGCAGGTCGACTGGGGCAGTGTTCAACATTCCCTGGATCAGTGCGGGTACGCTTTGCAGTATCGTGACGCCGTTGTCGTGCGCATAAGGAAGCAACGCACTGGGGTCGCGTGCAATCTCATCAGGCACGATCTCGATGCTGGCGCCACACAACAGCCCCGCCAACGTTTGCCAGACGGAGATATCGAAACTCAGCGCTGCGGTCTGGGCAATGACATCGCTGGCCGACAGATCCAGGTAGGGAACCTTGCTCAATTGGTTGTTGAGCATGCCACGATGGCTAACGACGACACCCTTGGGTTCACCGGTCGAACCGGAGGTATAGATGATATAGGCGGCCTGATCAGGGTGAGCCGTTACAGCGGCATCCCCCTCTAGTCTTTCCGCCGTGACGAGATCCTCGAACACTATCATCCGCGGTGGGTTGGGCATGGATTCAAGCACAGTTTCGAGACGCGGTGTTTGCTCAGCAGTGGCGACTAGAACCGATGCATGGCTGGACGCCAGCATATCGGCGATACGCTGATCAGGAAGTCGGGTATCCAGCGCTAGATACGCACCGCCAGCCTTAAACGTACCCAGAATCATGCTTGGCAACGCTAGGCCGCGCTCGGCATGCAGGGCTACGACATTATCCTTCTTCACCCCTGCTTGCCGCAGTGCTTGGGCAATGCGATTGGAGGTGTCCTCTAGCTGATCATAAGTGAGTGTCTCTCCCTGATGGCGAACGGCAACTTGGCGTGGATGCTGTCGTACCTGCTCACGGAACAGGTCGATATAACCTCGCTCAAAGGGATAAGCAACCGACTGCCCTCTACATTGCGCCCGCTGTGTCTCCATCTCATTAACAGGCAATACGTCCAATTCATGATAGGGAGCATCAGGCCTGTCAATAATGTGCAAGAGAATTTGACGGAAGCCCGAGAGCAGCCTCTCGACCTCGGAATCGTCAAACTTACGGGCGTCGTAGGAGAGCTGCAGCATCAATTGCTCGCCAGGCACCACCACTACGGTCAAGGGGTAATTGGTGTGGGTGCGGTTGCCCTTGATAGACACATGAAGATCATGGATTTTCTCCGTTATGCTGGCATCTATCGGCGCATTTTCGAATACAAAGAGGCTATCGAATAGACTGCGTCCTTGTGACTGCTCTCCCAACGATTGAATTTCGACTAACGGTAGATGCTCGTATTGACGCATCTCCAGGTTTTTCGCCAATAGCCCATGCAGCCAATCAAGGACAGATGTTTGCGGCGAAGGGGCTGACACACGCAGAGGAATCGTGTTGATAAACAGCCCCATCGTCTCCTGTATGCCCTCCAGTTCTAGCGGGCGCCCAGCCACTGTCACGCCGAATAGGATGTCATCTACCTGGGAAAGCCGCCCTAACAGCAGTGCCCATGCCCCTTGTACGATCGTATTGACAGTCAATTGATGCTGTCGGGCAACGTTCTGTAGCTCTGCACTCTCATCGTGGGAGAGCGAGGAGAATACATCAGCCACCGTGGCAACACTGTCGTGCGAACCGTGCGGCTTAAGATAAGGAATCGGCGTTATCTCATCGAAACCTTCAAGCTCATGTTGCCAATAGTTGCGTAGCACATTGGCATCCTGCTGCTGCAACCAAGCGATAAAATCACGATACGGCCTTGGTTGCGTCAACTCGTGACTCGTCCCGAGACGATAGGCATCGTAGTAGTGGAAAAAATCGCTGAGCAACAGGGAGCGGCACCAGGCATCCATCAGAATATGGTGGAAACTCTGTACGACGTAGAACAGGTTCTCCGCCAGTTGAATAAGGCGTACCTTTAGCAATGGTGGCCGTTCCAGGTCGAAGCCATCATCAAGCTCCTGACGCAATAACACCGCCAAGCGCCGATCGGCCTCATCCTCGTCAATACCGCGCCAATCGATATATTCCACAGGTGAAGGAATTTGCCGATACACCACCTGCAACTGTATCTCTTCGGTTCGCCATACGAACCCTGTACGTAGAACCTCATACCGTTCGCCGGCTCGCTGCCAGGCTTTCTCGAAAGCATTGACGTCGATAGGCGAAGCAAACCGGTAGCGATCCTGCATCATGTACATACCAGCGCCTGGATTGAGCAGGGTATGCAATAGCAGCCCTTGCTGCATCGGCGCCAACGGGTAGATGTCCTCAACATTGGCGACATCCAATCGCAAGCCGTCCAGTTGCCCTTGACTCAGCCCCGCCAGCGGGAAGTCCGAAGGCGTAGCACCACGAACACCACTAGCACAGTGCTCAATCAATGCCTCTAGCTGCATCTGGAAGCTTGCTTGCAAGGCACGCATCGTTGCCTCGCTGTGAATCTCACGACTGTAATTCCAGTCGAAGCGCAGTTGGCCATCTTGAACCCAGGCCACCACCTCAATCCAGGTACGGCGCTTGCTTTCCGGCGCGCGAGCCTGCCCTGCATTCTCTTTGGCGAGCCGCCAGGCCCCATCGCCCTGTAGGGAGCGATCCAACTGGCCTAGATAATTGAAGGTGACCTGGGGGTAGGCACCACTAACCAGCGCGGGCTCTTCTTTCAAATAGCGCAGCACGCCGTAGCCGAGCCCCTTTTCAGGCACTTGGCGAAGTTGTTCCTTGATGGCTTTTAGGCTTGTACCGGGCTCCGCATTACCTGGGCTCAGGCGAACCGGGTAGAGGGAGGTGAACCAACCTACGCTGCGACTGAGATCGACACCGTCGAACAGGTCTTCGCGACCATGACCTTCCAGTTCAATCAGTACGCTATCTCTCTCTGCCCATTGGCACAGGGCGCTCGATAGTGCAGTGAGGAGCAGGTCATCCACCTGGGTGCGGTAGGCTTTATGCACCGGCCCCAGCAGTTGCGTGGTCGCTTCGGTAGGCAAACTGCCAACGAGCGATGCGGTATCGGCGACGGTGTTGCTGCCATGTGGATTATGTGCGGGTAGGCTGGGCTCGGGCTCTTTGACAAGACTCTCCCAATAGGAGCATTGCTCAGCCAAAGCCTGCGATTTGGCATAGTCGGCCAGGGCACGCGCCCACTCATCTAGCGAGGTGGTGGCTGGTGGTAGATCGACTGTCTTGGCTGCACTTAACTGCGTGTAGGCCGTTTGCAGGTCATCGAGAATCACACGCCACGAGACGCCGTCTACCACCAGGTGGTGAGCCACTAGCAGCAATCGCCCGCCGCGCTCGCCTCCCAGTGCCATCCAGATGGCTCGGAACGGCCGCTCCAGGCTTAGGCTGTGTTGTGCAGCATCGGCGGCCTGGGTAATGGCCTGCGCCGGATCCGCATGGTCACTCAGATCCAGGTGCTCGAAGAGGTCATCGGCTAGCTTGCCATAGGCTTGTTGCCAGCGATCGTCGATGCGCTCAAAGCGCAGCCGCAAAGCGCCATGATGATCGACCACTGCCTCAATGGCACGCCGTAGCAGCGCGGCATCTACATCACTGGCCGCTTCCAGCATCAACGACTGATTCCAGTGGTGTGGCTCGGCAAAGTTCTGCTCGAAGAACCAGCGCTGTACCGGCAGCAGCGCAAAGGAAGCAGCCTTATTGGGCGCAGCCGCTTGTTTAGGAGCGGTAGCAGCTAGAGGCGTGGCCATCGCCGCCACTGCGGCAATGGTCTGCCCTTCCATCAACTGCTTGGGCGTTACCTTGTAGCCACGCTTACGCGAGCGCGCGACGATCTGCAGGCTGAGGATGGAGTCACCACCCAACTCAAAGAAGTTGTCGTTACGCCCCACCTGCTCGCAGCCGATCACGTCAGCCCAGACCTCTGCCAACGTCTCCTCCGCTTCTCCTTGGGGCGCTTCAAAGGTTTTTCCACTACCGGCTTGCACTGGCTCGGGTAATGCCTTGCGATCCAGCTTGCCATTGGCGGTTAGCGGCAGAGCCTCCAGCCGTACCAGGGCGCTGGGCACCATATAGTCCGGCACGCGCTCGCCAAGCTGCGCGAGTAACGCGTCGTCATCGACGTCGCTCCCGGCTGCCATCACCACATAGGCGTACAGTTGCGCGCGTCCTTCCTCATTTTCCCGCGCTACCACTTCGGCCTCCGAGACCCCTGGCTGGTCGCGCAGCAGGGCAGCGATCTCGCTCGGCTCCACCCGATAACCGCGAATCTTGACCTGATCATCCACACGGCCAAGGAACTCCAGGCTACCGTCGGCCAATTGGCGCACACGGTCACCGCTGCGATAGAGTCGCTCCCCCGCATGGAAGGGGCTGGCGACGAAACGTTCCGCTGTTTGTCCCAGCCGCTGTAGATAACCTTGAGCCAACCCAGGGCCACCCAAGTAGAGCTCGCCGGCAACGCCCTTCGGCACCGGATTAAGCCAGGGGTCGAGCACATAGGCCTGAGCATTGGCCAGCGGTTTGCCGATCGGCACTGTGCTGGCAGCTCGATCGGCTATGTCGGCTTGCTGGGTGAGAATACCGACCGTGGTTTCCGTAGGGCCGTAGTGATTAAGCACCTGGCATTTTGGCTTGAGTTCGGCGATACGCGCCAGTAGCGCCCAGTCGGTCGCTTCTCCGCCCAGGATAAGGCGCTCGTGGGGAAGTACATCGGCCGGAGTTGCCGCACTCAGCAGCGCCCGCAGGTGGCTAGGCACAATTTTGAGCACATCCACCTGCTGTTCGCGCATATAAGCCGCAAAGGCATCTGGGTCGAAGGCGCAGTCGGGGGAAATAAGATGCAAGGTACGCCCGGTGCACAAGGCGCCAAACAGCACGGTATGGCCCAGATCCGCCGCTACCGTCGACACCATTGCCATGTTGCGGGCACCTTCTGGTAGCGCCAGAGCTTCCAGAACGCCCTGCACGTAATTGGCCAGCGCAGCGTAACTCACCGCCACTCCCTTGGGCTTGCCCGTGGAGCCAGAGGTATAGATCACATAGGCCGTCTGCTGGGGATGGATAACGGGTGGTTCGTGCTCTACTGCAACTGGAATATCATCGGCAAACGCCAGCTCCATTACCGGAATGTCATCGCTCCAGTCGCAAGCCATACTGCTCAGCATTAAGCGAGCGCCACTGTCAGCCAGTTGATAGGCCAAGCGCTCCGCTGGCAGTTGCGGATCAAGCGGCACGAAAGCCCCGCCCGCTTTGATTACGGCGAGGATACCGAGCACGTACTCGCACGAACGCTCAGCGTGAATGGCAACACGCACCTCGGAACCAACGCCTTTTGCGATTAGTGCCTGTGCCAGACTCTGGGCTTGGGCATCCAGGCTGGCATAGGTATAACGGTACTGCCCGTCGTTTACGGCTAGCTCATCAGCATGAGCTGCCACCACTTTCGACAGCAGGGTGGGTATAGCCTGAGTGAGAATCTCGCTTTGGTTTCCTTCCAACACGGAGATAGGCTCAGGTAGCGACTGCATCGCTATGTGAGACCGTGGATCAGCTACGACCTGCTCGGCCAGGAATCGGAATGCCTGGCAGAAACGCTCGATCGTGGTGGCATCGAATAGCTCTGCGGAGTAAGCGAATAGACCTGCTATTCCCTCGGGCTCATCGCAAAAATCGAGACTCAGGTCGAAGTGGGCAATGCCCGTGAATACCTGCTCAGCTTGAACGGTCAGGCCAGCCACGTGGCGATCCGCCTGCCACATTTCCTGCTGAGTGCACTTCACCTGGAACAGTGGATGTACACCCGGTTGCCGTTCGAGTTGGAGCGCTTCGACTAACTGATCGAAAGGGACATCCTGATGCAGTTGGGCATCAATCAGGGTAGCGTTCACCTCATCTAACAAACGTTCGAAATTTCCAGTGGGATCAATCTGAGTGCGCAACACAACGACATTGATAAGGTACCCAATTAAGCCCTGAAGCTCGGTTTTATGCCGATTGGCAATCGGCGCCCCTACCTTGATATCTGTCTCACCGCTAAAGCGATGCAGGGTCAGCTTTAGTAGTGCCAAGATCACGGTGTAGAGCGAAACGCTTCGTTCACGAGCTAGGCTACGTAGCCGCTCGCTCAACTCATCGGTAAGCGTAAAGCGCAATCGGCCTTCACTCGGTGCGGACAGCGCTTGGCGTGGGCGATCCAAGGGCAATGCTAGCGGGGGATGATCTCCGGAGAGGCGTTCACACCAGTGAGCAAGTTGGCCCTGCCGCTCACTACTATATCTCTCACTGCTATCTCTCTCACTGCTATGCTGCTGACGCTGCTGCCAAACCGCATAATCTGCGAACTGTATTGGCAGTGGTGCAAGCTTGACTTCTTGCTGTGTGCACGCACCCTCATAAAGTGCGCATAGATCATCGATGAGCACCTGTACTGACCATCCATCGCCAGCAATGTGGTGCTGCACGACAGCTAACACATGGTGCTCCGTGGACAAGCGGTAGAGGGCGGCGGTTAAGGGAGGTGCCTGATCCAGGTCAAAAGGCTGCCGCGCCAGTTTAGTGAGTGCGTCATGCAGTGCCTGCTCCTGCTCAACCACGGTATCACCGGGCATCTCGTTACAGATCAACTCAGGATGCCAATCCTGCGCTAGCCGCTGAACAGGTTCTCCCGCATCACTCAAGGGGTAGTAAGTACGTAAAATGTCATGGCGCTGCACGAGATCCTCCAGCGCTGCATTGAGCGCTGTTGGCTCCAACACCCCCTTGAGATGCAGTGCCCCTGCCATATTGTAACCAGCGCTCTGGGGATCAAGTTGCCACGTCAGCCATAGGCTGCGCTGCCCTTCCGACAGCGGTATGTCGCCTTGACGCTGATCATCTTCAAGACGGGGGATAGCCATCCCTCGTTGATCCGATGGTGCCGCCAAACGTGCTTCGATAGCGTTAGCCATGGCAGACAAGCGCGGTTGCTCGAACAGCGCGTGCAGAGATAGCTCGACGCCCCAGTGATCACTGATGGCGGCGGCTAGGCGCACCGCCGCCAGAGAATTACCACCGCTGGCGAAGAAGTGGGCATCTCTTCCCAACGGCTTTTCCTTGCCGTCCCCCAGCACCTGGCACCAGAGCTTCGCCAACGCTTGCTCCGTTTCGCTTCCAGCTTCCGCAGTAGAGTGCGATGACTTTCCTCCGCCCTCAGCGTCACCACCGCTGACAAAACGCCCAAAGGCGTGAATGGCGTAGGCATCCAGGCTACCCGCTTCCCAGCCTTGGCGGCAGGCGCTGCGCTGCAGTTTGCCGCTGGAGGTTTTGGGAAGGCCACCTGGGTTGAGCAGTAGCACTACCGAAAGTGGCTCGTGGCAAGCGCTCCCCACCGTCTCGCTTAGCGCTTCGACCAGCTTCTCGGCGGGCACTAGCTTCTGTATGCCGCGGGAAACTTCTGCCGCAATGCCAATCCCTTCAGCGCCTTCGGGGGTGGTCACTGCAAAGGCCGCCACGCGCCCCTTACGCACCGCTTCCACCTCGGCTTCGATAGCGCTCTCGATATCCTGGGGGTAGACGTTATGGCCGCGCAGAATGATGAGATCTTTGATACGCCCGGCAATATACAGCTGCCCCTCGTGCAGAAAGCCCAGATCGCCGGTGCGTAGCCAGCGATCATCGCGAGCATCGTGGTTCTGTGCATCAGTATCATCGGTGCGCTGCCAACTGACCCCATCGCGGGTGACAAAGGCTTTCGCTGTTGCTTCTGGATTCTGCCAATACCCATGTGCCACGCTGGGCCCGTTGACCCAGATCTCGCCGACGTCACCACTGGGCAGCGAGTGAAGCCCCTCAGGATCGACAATATCGATAGCGTGACCGGGTTCCGGTGTACCGCAGCCCACCAGGGTGTTGCCTTCAACCGCTGAGGCAGCCTTTCCCTCGGCCAGCGACTGTTGAGAAAAAGCTGTGCCCACTACGCCCGTACCGCGCGAATTACAGCTAACCAATAGCGTCGCTTCGGCCAAGCCATAACAGGGTGCTGCAGTGTCAGCGGCAAAGCCCGCCGGGCGGAAGCGTTCGATAAAGCCAGTGAGGGTATCGTGGCGTACCGGCTCGGCGCCTGAGAACGCGACCCGCCAGCTGGATAAGTCGAGCGCCTCAAGCTGCTCGTCGCGGATACGCTCAAGACACAGCCGATAGGCAAAATCGGGGCCACCGCTAATGGTGCCCCGGTGGCGGGAGATCGCTTCCAGCCAGCGTACCGGCCGCTGTAAAAAGAAGGTGGGGCTCATCAATACCGCGGGAATGCCGCGATAGATGGGCTGCAGCAGGCCACCGATCAGCCCCATGTCGTGGTAAAGCGGCAGCCAACTGACGAAAACATCGTCGGCACCAATCGAGAAGCCTGTCTCGATAGCACGCTCGTTCGCCATCAGGTTGCCATGGCTGACCATCACCCCTTTGGGCGTGGCCGTGGAGCCTGAGGTGTACTGTAAAAAGGCGATATCACCACGCTTTGGGTGATGCTCGACCCAGTGTTCAGCGCGGCTCTCATCTACGGCATCCACAGGGATCAATTCCGCACTACCGAAGCCTTCGCTTGCAGATGCGACCACATCGATAATCGTTGTAGAGGTAAGCACACAGGCGGCCTGGGAGTCGGCGGCAATGGCGAGCAGGCGCGCCAGGTGCTGCTGCTTGGCCGACTCTGGAGGGAAGACCGGCACAGCAATCACCCCGGCATATAGGCAGGCGAAGAACGCCACCACATAGTGCTCATCGTTATCCAGCAGAATCAAGGCACGCTCACCAGCCGGGAACCGCTGCTGGAGTTCGCTGGCCAGGGCGCGGGAACGCCGCTCCAGGGTGGCGTAGTCAAGGGTGATCTCACCTTGAGCGTTCACTACAATCAGCGCCCTGTCACTGGGCCTTTCCCGGGCCAGACGACTTAAATGCTCGACATAGCTTCTAAAAACGTCGCTGTGGTTAGCAACGTTATGGGACGGGTGGCTGTTCATTGTCTGGGCGTGCCTTATATTCATATGCGTACCTGCTGGAACTCCTGGCCGTGGCGTGGGATTGAGCCGTTGTATTCAGTCTTTGGAGAGGTTGCCGTGGCCTTCCGCCATGGCGACGACGACTTTGCGCGGCCCTTTGAACGGCGTGCGTGCATGGGCGACCAGCATGTTGTCGAGCATCAGCACATCGCCTGCCTGCCAGGGGAACATCACCGTTTCGTCGGCCAGTACGCCGCGGATCTCATCGAAGATGGCATCGTCAATGGGGCTACCATCGGCAAAGAAGACGTTACGCGGCATGTCTTCAGGGTCGAGCAGCTCTTCCAGCGACTCTCGTACCTCTGGCTGCAGGTTGGAGACATGGAAAAGATGGCCTTGGTTGAACCACACCTGCTCACCGGTGACCGGGTGAGTCTCTATGCTTTGGCATAACTGGGTGGTACGCAGGTCGCCATCGGGCTTCCACTCACAGCGAATACCCGCGCGCAGGCAGAATGCCTCCACTTCAGCGCGGTCTTCGGTGTTAAACACCTTTTGCCAAGGCATATCGAAATCGCCGTAGTTGCGTACGTAGAGAATGCCGGGGGCAAAGCGCTCGCGGATCTCTGCGGGCATACGGCGGTAAATAGCGCGGCTATCAGCTATCGGCGTCTCTCCGCCTTCGGGGGAAGCGGTGACACAGTGGAACCAGATTTTCATCGGCCACTCGCGGGTGTAGGCCTGCTCATTGTGGAGGGGAATATGTTGATGAGCGGGATACTCGGTCGAGGTATAAATGCCTGACGAAACCGCTAAACGCGGTGTTGAGGCAAACTCATAACTCAGCAGCGGATGACCAAAGGCGGCAGCAAACTGCTGAAAATCGTCCACGGAGGGAACATCGAAGCCTCTTAGCAACACCCCGCCGACTCTGGCCACCAGCGCCTCAATATCCCCACGCAACTCGCCAAAGGCTTCCAGCAGTGGCTGCCCTGGGTAGGAGGGAGAAATCATAATGGGCAGCTCCGAATCAGCAGGCCCCTGACGTTTGGATATGGTGTTGGTTTGTTGCGTTGGTGTTGCGCTTTGGCTGTCCATTATTGATCTCCTAAAAATTCGTTGAGTAGCGTTTACCCTGAGCGTTTGCGTGGGAATAGCCTGAATCGATATAGCCCAGGGCAGCGGCATAGCCACTCGGCGCTGGCAGCGGCCATGCTTGCAAAGGTGATGAAACGGGAAGCGAGTGCTCAAGGTGATAGGTGTCTGGCGGCCCTAAAGAGGAAGTGATCGAGAGCGATCGCAAATGATCAGCAATGCCCAGGCCCAGGGCTTTGAGCACCGCCTCTTTAACCACCCAGCGCTCCATAAAGGGCAGTGCGTGGTCGAGCTGCTCACTCGGCGATAGCACCAGCCCTTGCAGCGGCGCCAGTTCGGCCTCGGATCGGCAGCGCTCAATATCGACCCCCACCGCGCCGCCGGGAACAATCGCGATCAGGGCGACATGGCCAGAGTGGGAGACATTGAAAGCAGGCCCACCAGCGTTTTCCAACGCTGGTTTTCCGTAAGCGTTCTGAGTGAACGCCAACTTTTCTGGCGCTATACCGGTGTGCGCTGATAGCAGTCGCCGCAGGGCCGCGCGAGTCGCCACGGCGCGTACGATGTCGGCGTGACGGTGAAGCCGCTGGGCACGCTGCCACTCGGCTCGACTCAGCAACCGATCATCTTCGTCAGCCACCGGGGCGTTCAGATCGAGCGCTAAGCGCCATACCTCAAGCCCCTCGGGCACCCCTTCAGCTAACTGCAGGCGCTGCATGGGGCACCTCCTCAAGCCGTCGAGTCAGCGCCCGTTCGATAGTCTCCAGCACTTGTGCTTGCTGCTGGCGAATAAAGAAGTGCCCTCCTTCGAACCAGTTCAAAGAGAACACCCCGCCCGCTTCCCGCTGCCACGCCTCTAGACGCTCTCTTTCGATATCGTCATCGCGCCCGGCGAGTACCTGTAGGGGGTAAGCAAGCGGCGACCCGCCGCGATAGCGGAAACTGCGACAGAGGCGGTAGTCCGACATCAAGATATCGAGGGTAAGGCGCAGCAGCTCAGGGCTTTCGAAGACCTCCCCTGGAGTGCCGCCCTGTTGGTGAAGATCCGCCATCAGGGCTTTGTCGTTATCAAGGCCCGCCAAGCGGTCTGAGTCGCGCATTGAGGGCGCCGCGCTGCCTGAGGCGAACAGCATCCGCGGCTGAGGCCGCCCGACATCGCGCAAGCGAGCTGCCATGCCGTAGGCCAACAACGCCCCCATGCTGTGACCGAACAGAGCAAAGTCACCGCGCATCCGCGTTGCCTGCTCTTCACACAGCCGCACGACCTGGGTCTCGAAGTCATCGATAAGCGGCTCACCCAGGCGCTCACCACGCCCAGGCAATTCGACGGGATACACCTCGACCCAGGCGGGCAACTGGCGCTTCCAGCGTAGATACATGGTGGCGCTGGCCCCGGCGCAGGGCAGGCAGAGCAGTCTTAAACGCTTAACCTGCATTCACCTGCTCCGCCTCAGCGCCGGCCTGCTCATCCATCCACTGGCGCAGCGAGAGTGGCCGCATATCGGTCCAGGTTTTTTCGACGTAGTCGAGACAGGTTGGTTTATCGCCGAGCACGCCGGTATCGGTCCAGCCCGCGGGAATCGCTTTCCATTCTGGCCAGAGGGAGTACTGCTCTTCGTGGTTGACTAATACGCGGAAGACACCATCTTCACGATCAAAACAGCTTGTCATGGAATTAACCTCATCGTTGCCAAAGGAATGAGAAGTAAAACGCAATTGCTTCTCATTACTTAATGACGAGTGAGGAACCAGAAAATTTAATGTTGGAAAGGAAGAAAGTAGAAAAAATAGGGGGAGGGGGCGCTAGGGCGTCGACATAGCATTACCCTTGCCAAGCTAAAAATTGCTCCAGTGGGCGGCAGCGTTAGCTCGCGACCATTGAGTTAGCCTGAAGATCGAAGAAGGAGGTAAAAAAACAGTGACTTATCAGTTGCGCTCATCACCGCTTGGGATCAGCCCTGTTAGCATCCAGAGCTGTTCTGCTTCATGAAAGACTCGACGGTGCAGGGAAGAAGCCGCTAACCAAGCATGCAGCGCTTCGCGATCAGCGTCGCTCAACGTCTCTTCATGCTCGCGCATCAGCCAATCTAGCGCTGTTTGCCAAACGGCATCGTCGCCGCTGTCGTTATCCATCGTTACTGTCAAACCTCGCTATTGCGGCCTGCTCATTACCTGCCTATGGAAGCGTCTGATATTCTCAACGCTATTGGCTGACAGTGTAACAAAGCGACAACAAAGAGGGGACGGAACATGGGCTTACCGATCTGGCAACGTCTGACCTAGGGTGCCTCTGATTAACGTAATGAGCGAAGGCTAGACAAGGCAAAAATCAACGAAAAAGCGGAGTTTACGAGCTGTAAATGAGCATTTTGATCGGACTCGCGCACGAGGCGATTTTTAACGCCGTACAGGCAAGCGCAATAGTTAATCAGAGGTTCCCTTGTAGCGACTGGCGGCAATGAGTCATTGCATCGCGAATCATAAAGTTAACTGACGTGGTAGAAACACCTAGCTGTAACGCCACTTCCCGCTGGGTATGGTTTCCCGAACGATAAAGTTCAAAGGCGCGTCGCGTACGCTCGGGCAGCTCGTCCAACGCGTCCACCACCTGTGCCAAGGCCTGGCGATCAATGGCAATCACCTCAGGTGAGTGTGACGCACAAGAGGCGTTATCCCCCTCCTCTGCTTTTGCAAACAGCGCTGACTCAAACGCCGAACGGCGGCAACGGTCAATGGCGAGATTGCGCACCACTCGTGACACGTAGGATATGGGCTGCTTTACCTCAAAAAGCGTGGTTGCCTCTGAAATTTTCAGATAGGCGTCTTGCACGACATCATCGGCTTGATCAGCATTGCCCAAGACTTTTGCGGCGACACAACAGAGCCGGGGCCGCTGATTAACGAAGATATCTTCTAACTCAGCGCTCCAGGTCTGGGTATCCACAGCTCGGCCTCCTGCCTTGATTAACACCACGGAATAAATGGCAATAATTATTATTTGCGTTAGAGCCTGGTAAGTCAACGGGTGAGAGCTAACTCACTTTTTATAACGATATGCTGGTTGACTCAGTTAATAGCGACATGTGGCGGGGGCATCTCTCAGACGCCAAATGCATAGATGATCTACCATTAAACCAAATTTACTCCTGTCATCTCCGCGTCATGAATGGCTAGTTACATTGAAGGCATACAGTTTTTGCCATTCACTAAGACACGATGCATGCCCAGGGGAAATACAATGCTCGATAGCAGTAATGACCTACTCGAAACGGTGAAGCAGGCGGCGTACGAGGCAGGTGCGCTGTTACGCGAGGGATATTCGCTAAAGGGCAGAATCGCCTTTGAGCAAAAGGGGGCGTCAGACTTTGTCAGCTACTACGATACGGCCGCCGAGAATATCATTATCGACTGTATCAACAGCGCTTTTCCCGATATCGCTTTCCTTGGTGAAGAGAGCGGGCTTACACCCACCGATAGTGACTATACCGTCATCATTGACCCTCTCGATGGCACTAGCAACTTTCTGCATGGGGTGCCCCACTTCTCGGTCTCCATCGCGGTCACCAAGGGTGATGAGCTGATCATCGGCGTTGTCTATCAACCGCTGCTTGATGAAATGCTTTGGGCCAGCCTTGGCACCGGCGTCTTCCTCAACGACACGCCGCTCACGACGCCTGAACCGCGCCCACTGAACGAGATGCTGATAAGCACCTGCCTGCCGTACCACGCTAAAGGCGACTGCTCGACGGCCCTAAATCAACTCGCTGCTCTAATGCCCCAGGTGGCCGGTATCCGCAGCCCGGGCTCCGCGGCGCTGGAGATCGCCTACACCAGCCTGGGCCGGTTTGATGCTTTTTGGTCTCAAGGCGCTAAGCTCGACTTTTGGGATATCGCCGCCGGCATTGTGATTGCCCGAGAGGCGGGCTACACCGTCACGGATCTCACTGGCGAGCCGCATCCCGCTCAATGGAACAGCCTAATTGCAGCGCACCCCGAGCGGCATAGCCAACTGTTAGCGTGTTTAAATGCCTGTTGATAAACGATCAATACCACCTCTAATCACATCGGTTAGCCACTCAAGCGGAGGCTAGCTGATGCAGACCTACTACCCCCGACCTGCTTTCCCCAAGCGGCGTTTGCCATCTATCACGTAAATCTTTTCATTTTTTTGTTAAAAATGAGAACCATTAGCACTAGAATGGAGGCATTATCATCAACCCTATCGCTAGGAGTCATTCATGTTCGAGGTCAAAGGCGCCACCTTTGAAATCAATGGTAAGCAGATTTTAAATCCCATTGACCACAGCTTTCATGAGGGCAAGGTTTATGGCCTGATTGGTCATAACGGCTCGGGCAAGTCGACGCTGATCAAGCTCATGGCCCAGCAGCAGCCGGTAAGCCAGGGGGAGATTCACTTTGATCAGCGCCCGCTGAGTGACTGGGGAAATCGTGAGTTCGCTCGTCAGGTGGCTTACCTGCCCCAGCATTTACCCAGTGCAGAAAGTCTTACCGGACGCGAGCTAGTCGCCTTTGGCCGCTACCCATGGCACGGGCTGCTGGGCCGCCATACCCAAAAAGACAAAGATGCCATTGATCGCGCCATTGCCCTGACCCACACAGAGGCCTTTGCCGACCGCTTGGTCGACACGCTCTCTGGTGGTGAACGCCAAAGGGTATGGCTGGCGATGCTACTCGCCCAGGGCAGCCGATTCCTGCTGTTGGATGAGCCGCTAGCGGCGCTGGATATCGCCCACCAAATCGAAGTGCTGGCGCTGATCCGTAAGCTGTGCGATGAGCTAAATCTTGGGGTGATTATTGTACTGCACGATATCAACATGGCCTCGCGCTACTGCGACGAGCTAATGGCGCTGCACAGCGGTCGCTTGCTGGCCCATGGCAGCCCGGATAATTTGATGTGCGGCAGCACCTTAGAGGCTATTTATGGCTTACCGATGCAGGTCATGAAGCACCCCAACGGAGAGCACAATATCGCCGTGGCTCAATAGCGCTATTCTCCGAGGTCAGACACTTTTAAAAGCACTCATTCGCAATCAAACGCTTCAACTGATACGCATTATCGATTAAGCTGAATGCCATATTTTACCTGTGTGCTGTGTCAAAACCTTGTGTTAAAGCCCTGTGATGGAGCCCGCGATGCCCTCTGCTCTGCGTCAGCCACAACTGTTCGAGCCTTCGTTGGCCGCCTGCTACACCGGGCCGTTGGCGAACTTTACGCCGCCGTTAATAGGTGGAACGCCACCGCTGGAAGCGTTCAAAACAGCCCGTTGGCGGGATGCTGATTGGCTCAAGGAGGATCTCTCTCGTTTCGCTGCACAGTACCCAGGCGGTGACCAGCGGGCAGTGGTATCGATCTGGTCGAAGTGGCACTTAAGTGCGCTAACCGTTCCCACACTGACAGCTAATCTGCTGCTCAACCGTGACTTGCCGGTGGGGCTGGACGACATGCAGGTTATCTTCAACGACAAGGGCGCCACCTCGCGGCTATGGTTGCCCCACGAAGGCACGCCGATAACCACTCAAGATCCGTTTGAGCGTTTTGCTACCCTGATTGAGCAGCACTGGGCACCGTTGATTGAGCAATTAGCGGCTATCTCCGGCGCTGCACAGCGGGTGTTCTGGAGCAATGCCGGTGGCTACCTGGACTTTTACGTCAACGCACTAGGCGAGCACCCGCTTGCTAATCAGCAGGCGTTTGAGGCCGCCAAGGCGTTGCTGGAAGCGCGCAACCTGCCCAACGGCAAGCGCAACCCGCTGTTTCAGCCGGTGCGTTACTTTACGCCCAAAGGGAGTGAGGAAGTTAAGCGGGTGCGCAAGCTTTGCTGCCTGCGCTTTTTACTGGATGAGTTTGATACCTGCGGCACCTGCCCGCTAGAGGGCTGCGACCTGGAAGCACGAAAGCGCGCCAAGCAGGTCGCCCGTTAAAACGTTAGCTATTTTTAACACGGTTTAGATATTAATTTGCGCAACAGCGTCCTCACTCGCTCGTGCACGCTGCTCGCCTTTCAGCTCGCTTAGCTGTCCCTTCGACATCTCCAGCAACCGATCAGCGTGGACGAAGTAGCTGTCGTCATGGCTGATAGCAAACACGGTTTTACCCATTGCTTTTAAGTGCGGTAACAGCTCGCGGTAGAACAGCCGGCGGAACTGCGGGTCTTGATCCGCCGCCCACTCGTCGAGGAGCAAAATATCGCGTTTTTCGGCAATCGCTAATAGCAGTGCCAGGCGCTTACGCTGCCCTTGGGAGAGCTGGGTGTTGATGACACGATCACCCTCCCACTGCAATTTATGCTGCATCTGCAGTCGCTCAAGCCAGGTATCAACGACCTGCGGGTCAGCAGGCAGGCCTTCCGGCCCCATGGTCTGATCAAACTGATGGAAATCGGTAAACACACTGGCAAAGCGAGCGCGGAACGCTTCCCACTGAGCAGCAGTGACCACCTGCCCGTCAATCTTAATAGTGCCGCTTTGGGGGCGGTATAACCCCGAGAGCAGCCTTGCCAGGGTCGACTTACCGCTGCCGTTGCCGCCGATCAGAAACACCTGCTCACCGCGCTCTAGGGTCATATTGAGCGGCCCCACCTGAAAGCCCTCGCCCTGGGCAGTGTTCGGGTAGTGGTAGGTGACTTCTTCCAGTTCAAGGCGCTGCCAATCGGACAGCGTATCGTCGACGGCAAAGCTTGACTGGTACTCGGCTAGCTCCAGGCTACTCAATTTATCAAACGCGACCTGGGCGCTGATCAGCGTTGGCCAAGCGCCCACCGCCTGGATCAGCGGCGTGCGCAGAAACAGCAGCGTCAGCGCAAAGGTGGAGGCCACCGTGGTATTCGCCCAGCCCAACCCATTAGAGAGGAAAAACACCACCCCGATGGCGCCCAACATCATAATGTTAGACCAGTTGTTAGCGCTTAAATGGTAGGTATCGGCGCGAATAATGTGGTGACGGTAGTCGCGGGCATTGGCGATATAGCGCTCATCATAAAAGCGCCGGGCACGGTCGCGGTTGAGCGCCAGCTCTTTGCGCCCTTCAATGGCCGCCTGGAAATCTTTATACAGACTGTCTTCGCTTTCACGCACGAGGCGAAAATGGCGATACACCCGCGACACCAGCACCCAACCCACGCCCATGGTGAACGCGATCCATAGAACGGTGATCACCACCATTTGCGGCGAGAGCCATGCCAAATAGGCCACCGAGGCGAGCGTTAGCACCACGCCCTGAATCAGTTCCGGCAGACGCACAAAGCCAATAGTGATGTTACGCACATCGCTGGACAAACTGGCCAGCAAGGTGGCGTTGCCCAACTGCTCCAAGCGCTCAATATCGGTGTCGAGAATCCGCTTCACCAGCCGCGAGCGTAGATCAAACACAAAGTGATGCCCCAGCACGGTCAGCGCCAATTGCGTACTGAGTGTGACCGCCAGGAGCACCGCCAGCAGGCCGAGAAATTGCGGCAGCGCCGCCATACTGCCTACTTCAATAAGCCGCTGGTTGATAAAGGCAATTACCCCGACCCCTAAGCCAGCGCTCAATAGGCTCAAAGCAATGGCGCCTAAAAAGGGCCAGCGGTAGTGATGAAATACTAAGCGCAGCAGTTCCATGGGGCTCCTTGCCTTCCTGTCAAGAGCGCTGAAGTCTACCAGCAGCACCTCTCACCAAGAAGGCGTCATTTATATTGGATAGTAAACCGTTGGCCTGACAGTTCGTATCGACGGGCTATTACTAATAACTATTTAAAGTCTTTTATGTCAGATGGTTATCCCAGCGAATTTCCAGGCTGGCGAGCAGCTCGGGCGTTGCCGAGTCAGGCGTTACAAGGTAAAGCCCGCCCTGGCCGGAGGAGACCAGAAAGCCGCCGTTGCCGTCGCAGCGGGCGCCAGCGGCGTCGGGCAGCGCCAAGCTGGCAACAAGTTTGCCTTGCTCGGCATCCAGCAGCAGTGCCCGATTGCCGCGAGGGGCAGTCACCAGAACATTGCCAGAAACACGGCTAAACGCCACGCTGGCAGTGTAGTGCTTCAGACTGGCGGTGACTTCATCGGCCAGTGACAGTTCAGAGAAGTGGCCGTTGATATCCAGGCGACAGATTAACGGGTGAGCCTCCCACTCGGGGCCTTCAAACTGGTAGCCAGCGATCACGGTACCGTCCGCCGCTACATCAAGATGACGGCAGCTTAGCTGGTGATGGGAGGGTTTGTGACGGGCCAAGACCTCACCGCTGTGGCGATCCAGCAGCATCAGCGCTGGTGCCATGGTGTCCAGGTTGAGCTTAACCCGACCATAGTCAGGGTGAGTCTGGATACCCCCCAAACCAATCACCAGGGTATCACCATCCGGCATCAGCCTAAGCTCATGGGGCCCAATACCGTCCAGCAGCATATCGCGCACATGGGCGTAGTCGTTGGCAGCGTCATAAACGCGCACTAGCCCGGCGCTGTCCTCCAAACGATTGGCGGTGACATACAGATAGCGCCCGCTCAGGTCGAAAACGCCATGCCCGTAGAAGTGGTAGCCCTCCCCGGCCGCAATGGTGTGGGCTAATTGGCGGCTGTCCCCATCGATCACATGCATCCGTGTGCCAGGGCGGCGAGCAAACAATACCGCCTGGCGAGAGTCGGGCCGCAGACAGCCTCCATGGCAGCGCTCGGGTACTTCGATCATAAAGCGGGTCTGACCATCCAATGCCACCCCGGCGATGTAATGCCCTCCGCTGGGGTCGTCTACCGCGCTGAACAGCCAAGCGGCTTCCTCCCGCGCGGGCAGCGCCCAGCTCAGCGGAGTCAGCGCCATGGCGACGCTGCCCAACCCTACTTTGAGTACTTGGCGTCGCTGCATGGTTCAATCCCCATCGCTGGAGTTAAAGCCTCGTACCAGCCCCAGTTCACCAGCGATCTCGTTACCCAGTAGATGGCGTAGCTGGCTGATGTCGAGGTAGAGCGACTGCAGACCGCGAAACGCCTCTTCGTCTTCAAGGGAAGGCACCAAGCCCGGTGGCAGTTCGCTGGCCTGAACGAGTGTCTTATCCAACTGGTCACGAAACGCCTCGGCAAGCGGTAGCGCATCGGCCTCGCGCAGCAGAGCGGTAAGGCCCGGCAGGAGGCCGGTACGCAGGCCCTCCAGGCTGCTCTCTACCAACCGAACCGTTTGCCCGCTACGCCAGGCTTCCGCCAAGTAGCCGTTGGCGGGTGCGCCTTTGAGGCCCATGGGCTCACCGAGCCGTTTATCTTCGAGTATTTCGAGGGCCTGGATGGCGCTGGCCAGTGTGGTTTCGGTGTAGTCGGCAGTATCAAGATAGTGCTCGCCAAAGGCCTGCCAGTCGCGATGCAGAGCGCTCGTGGTATCCGCAAGATAAGTGGCGATGGCATGCATCAGCGTGCAGGCTTTAGGATCGCTCAGGGCCTGTTCGTCCATGGCGTCGTCATAAAGCAAGTATTCAAGGGCGGGAAAGCCTTGGATCGCCACGCTGTCACTGGCGATATCTTGGGCATCCGGCGCTTCGGCTGCCTTCAGCCAGCCGCGCACCTTGCTGCCCACCAGGTTTTTTCGATCCGGCCAGAACTGCAGTTGCCAGCCCCGGCTATTCTGCTCGACGGGCCCAAACTGTATAAAGCGCACCGCCTGCCAGGCTTGGTAGGCGCTCAGCCAGTCATTTTCCAGCCGCTGCCTGAGGGCCTCGTCTGAGCCCTGGCAAAAGCGCGCGGCGCTGGCTTCCAGGCGCTCGGAGGCGGCACTCAACTCAGCATACTGAAGTTCCACCGCGCCGTGCCACATTTCCCGCGGCGTAGGGGTGTCCGTAGCAAAAGAGAGCGGCGTCGCGAGTAGCGCGCAGGCCAGCAAACTCAGGCGGCGAAGAGATGCGATCACGGTAACTCCTTAACAGAATGACTTACAGGGATTCAAGGAAACGTATAAGTTCCGCGCGCTGGTCGGCGGGCAATGCTCGATAGCCCTGGGTGGCGCTTTCTGCCTCACCACCGTGCCAGAGTATCGCCTCTTCCAGGGTGCGGGCGCGACCATCGTGGAGAAATCCCGCCCGGGGGTTAACCGTTTGCGCCAAGCCGATGCCCCACAGCGGCGGGGTGCGCCATTCGCGGCCATCGGCCTGGAACTCACTGCGATGATCAGCCAGGGCATCGCCCAGATCGTGGAGCAGTAAGTCGCTATAGGGCCATATTTCCTGATTGGCTAACGCCGGACGGGCAGTATCCGCAGCGGTGCGCTGGCGCGGTGTGTGGCAGCTCGCGCAGCCCAGGGCGTTAAATCTCTCAGCCCCCTGCTTTACCGCTGGTTCATCCATATCGCGGCGCATCGGTACCGCCAAGCTGGAAGCGTAGAAGGTCACGAAGTCGGCCACGTCATCGCTGACTTCGGGCGTGCCACCGTTAGGAAACTCATCGCACCCTTGGCTCTCCATGCAGTCGGTTTGTGGCACCAGACTGGAGGTTAGCCCCATATCCCCGGCAAAGGCGTGCAGGCCCTGCTGCTCAATGCTGGGCTCGCCGGCTTTCCAACCAAAACGCCCCATTACCGTGGCTCCACTGCGCACATCCCACACCTGGTTATAGCGGCCGGAAATCCCGTCGTTATCAGCATCATCAGGGTCTGCGGCAGCGATAAGGTCAGCTTCAGGAATCGCTTCCAGCAGGCCCAGGCCAATCATTGGCGGTGCCAGCCGTGGCGAGGTTTGCAGTGACTCCGGCAGCTCTCCGTAGGCGGGTTCGGCAATCGAGTAGATCGGCTCCTGCAAAGTGACGCTAGTACCATCGGCGAAGCTCACTTCCCGAGGACGATACTCAATCACCAGCTTGGCCTCGGGCTTGGCACCGCTAATCGCCGCGGTTTGTAGCTGCAAACCGTAGTTAGGTACCGGAAGCGCGCCCCGCTGCTCCAGTGTCTCTGGATCCGCTTGGCTAGCGGGTAAAGAGAGGCGCAGAAACAGCGCGATGGGGTTTTCGTCGCCGGTGGGTGGGTGCCCCCGACCATCTTTAAGGTGGCAACCCTGGCAGCTATTGGTGTTGAGCAGCGGCCCCAGGCCATCCCGGGCCTCGGTGCTGGCGGGCGCCGCCACCCAGGGGTTACGAAAGAAGCTGTTGCCGACACTGAAATCCAGCCGCTTGGTCATCGACATATTACCCAGCGGCAGCGAATAGGCGTTATGGTCAAACTGCTCTACCGAGCCATCGCCGCCACTCATGGGCGTCGTTTGAATGGGATAATCTTGGCTAGGTGGCACATTTTGTATAGGTGATTCGGCTGCCTGTAAGGGCGCGGTCAGCAAGAACAGTAAGAAACTGCTGTGGGCTAATGTGCTGGGCACCCACTTGGCTAGGACGATAAACCGGGGTAAGCGGTACATGGTGATACCTTGAGAAGGAGGATACTGACAAAACCAACAGAGCCGCGCGATAGCAACACTATCGGCGGCTCTTGGTAAACGCTAGTCGAGTCTAGAACCGATGACCGGCATCATCAGGCTGTAGGGAGGTCACGCCCAGTTCACCTGCGGCCTGTTCAATAGACCCTGTTTGCGCCACCAGGGTGAGAATCGCCTCGTTGATCAATTCACTGCCCTGCTCGTTACCCGGCGCAATCATCATATCGAATGCCATCGGGGAGCTTTCCGCCTCAGCCGCCTGCTTGATAGCATCAAGCCGCGTCATGGTGGCTTCAAGCTGCTCACCAAGGGTGTCGGCTAGCTCGCTATCTGCCTGAGACAGTAAGTCTTGTAGCGAAGGCCCCTCTACCACACTGCCATCAAGACGCTGATAGCTGCCGGTGTAGATATTCTGAACACCCTGACCGTTGTAGTAGTGGGAGTTGTGGGTATTGTCGCTGAAGCAGTCGTGCTCATCCTCAAAAGAGTTGGCTTCCAGGGCGACCTTTAAGCGCTCACCTGCCAGCTCACCCAGGGAGAGCGAGCCCATACCGAACAGCATACGACGCAGGCCCTCCTGATCGCTTTCGGCGAGCAGTTCCTGGCGGTAGTTACCCTCGGTTTCCGGCGCCCACTGGGTCACCATCCACTCAAGGTCGTCAACGAGCAGGTCGGACACTGCGTCCAGGTAGCTGCGGCGGCGATCGCAGTGGCCATGGGTGCAGTCGTCGCCGGTTTGGTAATCACTTACCGGTCGTTCGCCGTTGCCTTCCTCAAAGCCATGCAGATCCTGCCCCCAGAGCAGAAACTCGATGGCGTGATAGCCGCTGGCGACGTTGGCTTCCGAGCCGCCGATTTCGTTCAGATCAGCAAGGAGTTCCGGGGTAATGTCGCTGACGTCCAGAGATTCGCCGCCGACAGAGATTTGCTCGTTGGCGATAATATTGGCGGTGGCGCCTTCGTTACCCAGCTCATGCTGGTAGTCGTCACCTTCGACGTAATCGATCATGCCTTCGTCCAGGGGCCAGGCGTTGAGCTGCCCTTCCCAGTCGTCCACCACCGCATTACCGAAACGAAATACTTCGCTCTGCTGATAAGGCACCCGCGCCTGCAGCCAGGCTTGCTTGGCTGCGCTCAAGGTTTCGGCCGTGGGATTGGCGAGCAATTCGTCGATACGCTCGTTCAATGCTTGGGCAGCATTCAGTGCATCGGCGTAATTGGCATGAGCCAGATCGGCGTAGTGTTTAACCACGGCGTCAGCGCTAACGGTGCCGTCAGCAGCAGCGGTGTCGACAGCAACTGGGGCAAAAGGCATCAGCGCGCTAAGCGCAACGATGCCAGCAAGAGGGCGACGGAGCATGATGGCGGGCATTACAGTGTCCTTTAGGCTGTGGCATTACAGAAACTACTCACATAAAGTGCTAGGCGACCCCTGAGGGTTTGGTGCTCTAGCTCCATTGAAATGTAATTCATTGACCTATGAGATTCAATCCTATTTAAACCTAAATAAACAGCACTACGCCGTTTCATAACCATTTTTTGCTCTGTGTCACTTTTTTGCTGCCTTGGGAAAACCGACATGCTGGATTATAAACTGCTTCATGCCTTGGCGATCGTGGTGGAGTGCGACGGTTTTGAGCGCGCAGGCGATGTGCTGGGGCTTTCGCAGTCAGCTGTCTCCCAGCGCATTAAGGCACTGGAGGTTCGCCTTGGGCAGCCGGTGCTTATACGCTCTCCTCATTTAGCTCCCACCCCTGCGGGCCAGCGGTTGTTGACCCATTACCAGCAGGTACAGCTTTTAGAGCGCGACCTCCGCGGTTCTCTACCCACGCTGGATGACCAGGCACCGCGCCTGCGGATCGCCATCAATGCGGATAGTTTGGTCACCTGGTGGGCTGAGGCCGTTGCCGCTATCTGCCAAGAGGAGGGTCTACTGCTGGATCTAGTGATTGAAGACCAGGATGTGGGACTCAAGCGCTTGCGCGATGGCGATGTGGTGGCCTGCCTATGCGCCACACCACAACCAATAGCCGGTGCACGCAGTGTTGCGCTGGGAGAAATGCGCTACCACCCTTTGGCGACACCGGCTTATATCGAACGCTACTTTCCAGAAGGCCCTTGCAAAGAGAGCTTTCAATCCGCGCCAGCCATCGTCTTCGGCCCTCACGATCAGTTGCAGCACCGCTTTCTTGCTCAGTGCGGCTACCACGGCCACTTTCCTTATCACCTCTGCCCATCTTCAGAGGGGTTTGTGCGCTTAGCTGCAGCCGGGATCGGCTACGGCATGATGCCTCAGTTGCAGGTCGGCGAATTAATGGCCAGTGGCCAACTAGCCAGTGTTGCCCCCGGTCATTTTTTAGCAGTGCCCTTGTACTGGCATTTCTGGCGGCATAGCGGAGAGTTAATTCAACGACTTACGCAACATTTTTGTGGTATCGTTCAACAACAATAAGGCTTTTAAATGTTACAAACCTTAAAAGCCGACTACACTCAGATAACTTATCGTACGACACAAGGAAATTTGCTTGCGCTGTCAGTTTTCTGCTTATGAGCAAGACGGCATGCAAACCGTGCATCAGCACTTTGTCGGCGAAAGAAAGACCCCGATGGGCAAGGGAACCCAGGAAATAAAGAACGGGGGAGAAAACTAAAAATAGCGGTACCCTATGCATGTACGATATTTAACGGCGTTTTTTTATACCGGCCTATTGTTGCTATTGAGCGTTTGTTTGGCTTCTTGGGCGCAAGCGAACACCATTTTGCTAGCATCACCTAACCAAGAGAGCTACCCCCTCGCCTCTAATAGCGTGTTTTGGCACGCCAGTGGGCAAAATGTAACGCTTAATGAATTACTCGTCCAACCTCCTGTTTTTGAGCCCAGTTCCCACGCTGAGGATTTAAACCTAGGCTACACCCAGCACGATGTATGGCTGCGAACCCAGGTACGCAATGATTCATCGGAAGCTCAGCGCTGGATGGTACAGTTTGAGTATCCGTTTCTGGATCACGTTACCCTCTACACGCTTCGTCAGACATCGATTGAGGCGCAGCAGAGTGGCAGCGCGCTTCCCGTTGACCAGCGCGCCCTCGCCCATCGTCAGGCAGTTTTCCCAATCGAAATGGCCGCTCAAGAAACCATTACCCTCTACACTCATGTCGCCGCCTCTGGCAGCAAGATGTTGAACTACAACTTAATGACACCAGAGGCATTTTACGCTCAGAATGATCGGCACAACTTTTGGTTAGCCACTTACTTCGGCATACTCCTCGCTCTTGGACTTTACAATTTAATGCTGTTCTTCGGTTTAAAAGAGCGTGTCTTCCTCTATTACTCTCTATTCACATTAGGTTTTACCGTTGCGATTTTGACATTTAACGGCACTGGCACCCTGATGTTTTGGAGTGCCTTGGGTGATAATACCTCACGACTGGTCGCCATCGGATTTACATTTGCTTCCACCATGGCCACACTCTTCACCCAAAGTTTTCTTAATACAAAAGGCTATACTCCTCGCTGGCATCGTGTACTGAGCTATTTTCGTATTTACTGCTCGCTTGCTCTAATAGCAACCCTGCTGCTGCCCATCCAGCCCGCCTTACGACTCATGGACGTAACAGGCTTTATGGCAGCGCTACTCATGCTGATCTGTGGAATTTACTGCGTGACACAGCGCGTACCTAGCTCCCGTCTTTTCGTGGTGGCTTGGTCGCTATTCTTAGTCGGGGCTTGTGTGTTTGCGCTGCGTAATTTAGGCATTTTACCGGCTAACTTTATTACCCTACACGGTATTCAAATTGGTTCTGCCCTGGAAATGCTACTGCTGTCGTTTGCACTCGCAGCCCGATTCAACAAGTTAAAACGTCAGAAAGAGCGCGCCCAGGCCGACATGGTGATGACGCTTAAAAAACAGGAAACCGTTCTGGAACAAAAAGTCGCTGCCCGCACTAAAGCGCTAGAGCATTTAGCCAATTATGATGTGCTCACGGGTTTATTAAATCGCCATGGGCTAGCGCGCTCCGCAGCAGGAGCCTTGGAACGGACTCGTCAGCATAATCACCGGCTGGCATTACTGATGCTCGACCTGGATCGATTCAAACCCATCAACGATGACTACGGCCATGAAGCAGGCGACTTCGTGTTACAAAAAGTGGCCAAACGTATTTCCAACCTAGCCCGTAAGCGAGACCACTGCGCACGGTTCGGCGGTGATGAGTTCATCATCATTATGGAGAACATCGGGCACGACGATACTCTCGCGACGATCGAGGCACGGATTGGGGAGGCCATTCATTCACCGATCGAGCTACCCTGCGGCAAGCGTGTCAGCGTTAGCGTCAGCGTTGGTATAAGTACCTGCCAGGGAGCTGAATGCGCCACCCTTGAAAGTCTTCTGCGTGAAGCTGATAGCCAAATGTACGCCGTTAAATCACGCCGAGCCACAGGTTGTTGCCGTTACGGCTCAGCTAATCCCTAGTTTTCTGGTAGCCACACGTTTTTTTAACCAATTGCTTGTTCATTAATCAAACAGGCTCATACGCTTCATAACGTTATCGCGTTTGATTTTCCAATGGAACATAGCACCGGCGACGTGCAGTACCACCAAGCCTAGAATGGCCCACCCCAGGCGCCCATGCCACATAAAGAGTTGTTCAGACAGTTGCTCGCGCTCGCCAATCAAACCGGGTAAATGCCAGTGGAAAAACTCCACTGGAAAGCCGCCGCTTGCGGTAGCCGCCCAGCCCAATAAAGGCATAACAATCAACGCCAAGTAGAGCAAATGGTGAACGCTGGTACTCACCACCCTCTCGAAGGCATTTAGGGGCGGTTCATGGTCAGGCACCACAAAGGCCAGACGGGTAATGATACGTAGCGTCATTAGCAACAGGATCAGCACACCCAGCGTCTTATGGCTGGTATACAGCAAGTTCGTCAACATATTGCCGACTAAAGCGACGGTGCGTTCATAGCCCAAAAAGCCTAACGTTAAACCGCTGGCTAAGGAGAGCAACACAGCGCCAGCCACCAGCCAGTGCAGCACCCGATGCGGGTAGATATAGTGATCCAATTCGTGCATGCAGTGCTCCTAACAGCCAATTCATTTGCTTTTCATTCTAGTCAGTAACGCTCCCTTACGCTGATTAAAGCACTACACGGCCATCAACGCTAAGCATTACTTAGGCTCTACTTGAGATATAAAACCACGACTCTTCGTCATTCGGTATGGAATTATTTCTGACAGTTGACCTGTGGGAGGTAGCTTTAGCTCGCGACCGTTTAGGCTGCCAGCCTGACAACACCGGGGGTACCTTTGGTACCCTTCGCCCGCTCGAAGCGGCCTCCCACAACAGACAGTTGGCTTGGTGGTTCTGTCTGAACCGTGAGGCACAAAATGTGCCGGTTAATATTAAATCCACATTAGATGACGAATAACCAAAACCACGTTATAGCGCTTGTTCGGGCACTGCTAGCTGCTCGCGGATTAACTCTGCCAAGCGGCGCGCAGGCTCCGAAGGTCGGTGCGGCGCCCGGTGCAGCGCCAACTCGATCATCGGTAGAGCAGGCAGCCCACTGCTCTCATCCAGCGGTCTAAGCGCAGGGGTTAGCATGCTGCGAGTCACCACTACGATAGCCAGCCCAGCGGTAACGATCGGCGCCAGCCCCGCCATGGATTGACTGGTATAGGCAACGCGCCAGCTGCGCCCCGCCGATTGCAAGGCCTGCTCGGCCACTTCACGGAATACGTCAGCCCCCGGGGAGTAGAGCGCCAACGGCAACGGGTCGCTTAGCAGCGGCTGCTGGTTCATACCGACCGCCCACAATAGCGGTTCCCGACGAATCACATCCCCGCCCGGCGAGTTACGCTGCCGAGTCACCAGGGCGAGATCCAGCTCTTTAGCTTTAACCTGCTCAACGAGATGCGCGCTGGTGCCGCAGATCACCTTTAACCCCACGGCGGGGTAGAGCTGATGAAAATAGGCAAACACCGAGGGCAGCAGCGAGGCGTAATCTTCAGGTATGCCGAGGGTAAGATCGCCTGTTACCTGGCGCGCCTGCATATCGCTCCACGCGTCATCGTTAAGCGCTAATAGCCGACGGGCGTGGTTAAGCAAGCGTTCGCCTTCTGAGGTAAAGCGTATTCGCCGCCCTTCCCGCTCGTGCAGCGTGAGCGATAGCTGCGCTTCTAGCCGCTGGAGCTGCATGCTCACAGTGGACTGGGTATACGCCAGCCGTTTAGCGGCTGCGGTCACACTGCCGGTATCCGCAATAGCCACCAGAGTGCGTAGCAGGGTTAGGTCTAACGTAGGGGCACGCATATATCACCAAGCTTGATGAAATCGATCATAAAAGATCGATATTGTGATGCATTGATGATGAGTATGCTGCTCGGCACATGCTCAAATCAAGGAGAACTCTTATGCATCCCGTTCACTCCCCCGCGTTATTCCCACGTTGGTACAGTGTTGGTGCGGCGCTAGTGGCCGTGATGCTTTGGAGTGCGGCACCGCTGCTGGCTGAGTTTGCCAAAGCGACACCGCCCTTGCAGCTAACTGCAGTGACCCTGTTAGCGGGATCATTGGCGACGCTACCGTTAAGCCGCCGCGTAAACGTCGCTGCCAGCGGCGCGGGTTGGCAGCTCAGCGTTTGGGTGGGTATCCCGCTGCTTATCTTTGGCGCCGTCAGCACCTACTTTATTGGCATGCGTTTAGCGCCCGCCGCCGAAGCGGCGCTCATTACCTACACTTGGCCGGTGCTGTTTGTACTACTCAGCCAATGGAGCCGTTTTGGCCGCCTGCAGATTGCGGGGGTTGTCGGCGCACTGATTGCGTTTTCGGGTGCGGCGCTGCTGCTGGTTCCTCAAGCCATCAATGGAGGCCTGGGAGGCGCTACCACGGGCTACGCGCTAGCCTTGTTGGCCGCCTGCTGCTGGGCAATCTATTCATGGTTAAGCCAAGCAGCACCGGTGGCGTTAACGCCGCTGCTGCCGCGACTACTGCTCATCGCCTGTGCTATTGCCTTGACCGCGAGCCTGGCACTGGAAGGCACGCTAGCTTTTCCCAGCGGGGAGGCATTGCTGGCAGGTATCGCCCTGGGGTTAGGGCCGTACGGAGTAGCCATGGTGGCCTGGGATAAAGCATTGCGCTGGGGGCACGCGAGCCTGGTGGGCAGCTTGGCCTATGGCGTGCCGATTCTGGCCGCTCTGCTGTTGGTGCTGGCAGGCATGAGCGTACTCGACTGGCGTTTACCCGCCGCAGCAGTGCTGGTAGTAGTAGGCTGCCTAAAAGCGAGCCGTTAACCTCCTCACGCCTAACTATTTACGCCTCACCATCGACCAATAAACCAACGCCCCTATCGCGTAAGCGAAAGGGGCGTTGGGTATTATCGATTTGCGCTAACCATTAAAGCTCTGGTGGGATTTCCGTCGGCTCCATTTCGAGGCTTAGTTCAAATAAGCCGCTACCGGTAGCGCTAAACCCGCGTGCGCTTACGGTATAAGTGCCGGGCAGCAACTGCTCTTGAAGCCGTGAGTCGGTACCGCCCGCGCCGTCGTCATCGCTGGCGGCAAAGCCCTGACCACTAACCTCAATAAAGGTATCAAAATCGGCAGAGCGCATCTCCAACGTCACTAACGAGCTCTCTTCTACCTCCAACTGATACGTCAGCGGTTCACCGCTATACCAGCCGTTAAGCGCTTCGCCAGGGGTCAGTGTGCCTTCATTACGCAGATCGACATCTGGCATATCACGCGGCTCCATGGAGAGAGTGAACATGCCACTGCTCTCGCCATAGGCAGTACGTGCCGTTAACTGATACTCACCGGGAGCAAGAAAATCAGCGATGCTCGCATCCAGGTTGCCAGCACTGTCATCATCTTCACGGTAGTAACCGTTGGGCCCCTCGAGCACCAGGTAGGAGTCGATGTCGCTGGCGCGCATATCAATTTGGTACATGCCCGCTTCTTCTACCTCTATTTGGTAACTAAGCTCCTGGCCGCTGTACCAGCCGTTGAGAGAGTCACCGGGAGTAAGCGCTCCATCATTACGCAGCTCACCATCACCCGGTAACTCGTGAGGCTCTACTGAAAGCGTATAAACGCCATTGCCATCCCCGTAGGCGCTGCGGGCCGTTAGCGTATATTCACCGGGCTCCAGGAAATCAGCAATACGCGCGTCTAGATCACCGGCACTGTCGTCGTCTTCACGAGCGTAGCCGTTCGGCCCCTCAATCTCTAGATAGGCGTCGAAGTCGTCAGAACGCATTTCCAGTTGGTAGAGGCCCGCCTCTTCTATGTTCAAGGTGATTTCACGGGCATCCCCTTGCAGCCAACTATCAATGGGTTCACCCACTGCCACTGTATCAACATCCGACAGCTCAACGGTACGACTATCAACCGTAAACGGGCCATAGCTATGCGCATCGGCACCGCTAACCACCACTACATAGTCGCCACTCTCTTCAATACGGTGACGAACGATAGGGGCATTATCGAGCAGTTGGAGCTGGTCGTCGAAAAGCGCTACCACGCCTTGCAAAGCGCCTTCTAAAGAAATCTCGACGATTTCTCCCTCCTCTAATGAAATCACATAGCGGTTGAAGCGGCTGCCGTCGTTACCGTTAAGCTCACTCGCCGTAGTGATCTCACCGCGGGTCTCCTCGCCTAGCGTTAAACTATCCAATTCCGCTAATTCCTCTGCGGTAGACGAAGCGTGCGCCTGAACAGCTATGGCACCAACAGCCATACCACCAGTGACTAGAATGACGCGAGCGAGAGGGGAAGATTTAGCCATGAGCATTTCCTTGTTCAGCCGTAATGATAAACATTAATAAACTATGTCTATTATAAGGCATTAACCAATTAAAGTGAGCGTTTCATAAAAAAAGCTGCATTGCACAAAGTGCTTTCTCTATTCATTTAACACCTGAGCTGATAAGTCACTGAAACCCAAGGCCACATCAGTAGAGATTAAAAATCTTGAAATTGAACCTATTTGCATCGATCTTCTCAAAGCTTGCTGACTCGTTGCGACAAGGGTAGTATCGACAAGCCTATCAGGCACCTCATCAGAGTGCGAGATTCGTAACACGCAAAACCGAGGTACTCCTATGGGAGCCCAAAAACGACTGATCCGAACGATATGTTTGGCAGCGGTAATAGCGAGTAGCGCTGCCAATAGTGCTTTTGCACACGAAACAGAAACACAGGAAGGCGTCGCATCTTTTTACAGTGACCGCTTTCAAGGAGCGCCCACTGCCAGTGGAGAGCCCTTTGACCAACAGGCGCTGACCGCCGCCCACCCGAGTTTGCCGTTTGGAACCAAGGTGTTGGTGACTCGCCCGGACACGGGGCAAGAGGTAGAAGTACTGATCAATGACCGCGGCCCTTTCATTCAAGGACGCATTATTGATTTATCTAAACGCGCGGCAGCGAAGCTTGGCATGATTCGCCGCGGTACAGCTCCAGTGATGGTAACGCTGTTGGATTAACGGATAACACATCCTTGATTATTGTGTGATACCCCTTAGCCTAATCAATGCGACAGCACACGAAGCACCGTTATCTCAAAGCAGTCAACAGACAGGGCGGCCAGCAATGGTCGCCCTGTTTCTTTATGTGGCTACTTCCCAATACATTAACGGCTCTTCGTCATTCGGTATGGAATTATTTCTGACAGTCTGACAGTTGACCTGTGGGAGGTAGCTTAAGCTCGTGACCGTTTAGGCTGCCAAACTGATAACTGCCCCCGTGGGAGGGAGCTTCAGCTCGCGATTGCTTATGCTTCCAATCCGATAATACCGGGGTGCCTACGGCACACTTCGTCGAAGTGTCGAACCATCGCTAAAGCGCCCTCCCACAACAGATAGTTGGCTTAGTGGTTACAATCAGAATTATGAGACTCAAAATGGTCGATTAATATTAAATCCACATTAGATGACGAATAACCACATTAACGAACTTGCAAGCAGGCTAATGGTCTCTATGCTGCAAGGAGTTCGATACACGCTAAGTATTCGCAGGAGGCACACCAATGCAGTCACAATTTTATACGCTTACCGATTATCCCAACGGCCTACCCGACCGCGCGCTCTTTAAGCTGGAAACACAAACCCTACCCGACCTAGCCGAAGGTGAAGTACGTATTCGTAACCGCTGGCTTTCCGTCGACCCTTATATGCGCGGCCGCATGAGCGGCCTTCGCACCTATGTGGAGCCGTTTGAGCTCGGCAAGCCCATGGAAGGTGGCGCCATTGGCGAGGTAATCGAATCCAATGATTCAAGCCTAAAAGTGGGCGATAAAGTCAGTCATATGGGCGGTTGGCGGGATATTGCCCAACTACCTGCAAAGGGCGTCACGGCATTACCCGATATCGACGTTCCCGAGCAAGCTTACCTGGGTGTACTGGGCATGCCCGGCATGACTGCCTGGACAGGCCTCAACCTGATTGCTGAATGCAAGCCGGGTGACAATGTCTTGGTTAGCGCGGCTAGCGGTGCTGTAGGCTCTCTGGCAGTGCAGCTGGCCAAAGCCAAGGGCTGCCATGTGGTCGGTATTGCCGGTGCTGCGCATAAGCTGGCCTGGCTTGAGTCATTGGGCGTCGAACCGGTTAGCTATCGCGACCGCACCGCACAGGAATTAAGCGACGCCATTAAGCTTGCCAGCCCCAATGGCATCGATGTGTATTACGAAAACGTTGGTGGCATCTGCTTGGAAGCGGCATTGAGCCAGCTTAATGAAGGCGCGCGGATTGCTGTATGCGGCATGATCGATAGCTACAATGCAAAAGAACCCACTCCCGGCCCGAGCAATCTCGCTCAGCTGGTCGTGCGCAAAGCCAAAATGCAGGGCTTTATTGTGGCTGACCACTGGTCTAGCTATCCCTATTTCCTGAACGAAGTAGCCCCTCAGGTAGCGGAAGGTAAACTGGTATATAAAGAGACAGTGAAAGAAGGCCTTGAGAGTACGCCCGACGCCTTCCTGGCCCTGTTTGACGGAGGCAATACCGGTAAAATGCTGGTCAAGCTATAACCCTCACGTCTTCGAGCCAACCCTACCGCAACGTCAACAATATGGCGGTAGGGTGCCCACCTTAGAAAAAACATCAAATCGTTAGACCAATAGCGAATTGATTATTAAAATCATTCATAATAGCGGTGTGTTTTAACCCATCGGCGCCGCCGATGGGTTAAAGCGCGTTGTGGGTTCGTCGCTTGGCACTTATTGCTGGAATTTAGGGTTTAAGCGGCATGCATTAACGTATTAAGTACGCTTCACTAGGGGACATCTCATGGAAGAAAGCACGCGCGATCACAGTAAATGGCCAGCGATTATCGTTGGCCTGCTACTATCTATTATCGGCTTGGTACTTGCTTTTGGCGGCAGCAAGCTCGTTAGCGTAGGCGGCAGCGCCTACTACTTAATTGCCGGGCTTAGTATTATTGCCTGCGGCGTTCTATTTGCCCTGCGCAAAGGCGCCGCTCTGTGGCTCTACGCGCTGATTCTTTTTGCCACATTAATGTGGGCGCTGTGGGAGGTGGGTCTCGACTGGTGGCAGTTAGTACCCCGCGTTGCCATTCTCTGTTTAATAGGTATTCTGCTGCTCCTGCCCTGGTGGCGTAAGCCACTACGTTCAAAAGGCGGCAGCCTGGCGCTTGTTGGCAGCATTGCTGCCGCCGTTATCGTGGCCATTGCCAGCCAGTTTAACGATCCCGGCACTATCGAAGGCTCGCTAGCCACTAATAACCAATCAACGGCCGATAGCGTTAACCCAGCCCAAGTGGCGGGCGATGACTGGCCTGCCTATGGCGGCACCAACGCGGGCACCCACTACTCCTCGCTCGATCAGATCACGCCGGACAACATCGGCGAGCTTGAAGAGGTATGGCGCATTCAAACCGGTGATGAGGCGGGCCCGAATGCGCCCCCGGAGATCACCAACCAGAATACCCCGTTAAAAGTGAACGACAGCCTGTATATCTGTACCTCTCACAGTCGGGCGATGTCTCTCTCCCCTGAAACCGGCGAAACCCTGTGGGCGTTTGACCCTGAAATCAGCACCATGGGTGCAGATGACTTCTCCGGCTGGGCGCACATGACCTGCCGTGGCCTCGCTTATTACGATGCGGCCAGTTATTCAGCTGCTGAGAGCACACCTAACGACCAAGCGGCGAACAGCGACGCTGCGCCGAGTAGTGCTACCGCACTCTCTTTCGATATCTTCGATGACAGCGATATTTTCAGCCTGGATCTCTCCTTCTTGTCACTACTGTTCGGTGCTGAAGAAGACAACGGCGCCCCGCAGCAATCCATGCTCAGCGAGACCGACGTCATGTGCCCACGCAGGCTCTACCTGCCCACGGCAGATGCCCGCTTGATTGCGCTAAATGCGGATACGGGTGAGCGGTGTGCTAACTTTGGCAATAACGGCGAAATTGATCTCACCAACAATATTGGCGATTTCTCACCTGGCGGTTACTACTCCACTTCCCCTGCGACGGTAACCGAAAATCTGGTCATTCTGGGTGGCCATGTCACCGACAACAGCTCCATTGACGAGCCCTCAGGCGTTATTCGTGCCTTTGATGTGCATACCGGCGAGCTGGTGTGGAACTGGGATAGCGGCAATCCTGACAACACCGACCCGTTACCAGAAGGCGAAACCTACACCCGCGGCTCTCCTAATGTGTGGGCACCGATCAGCGTTGATGAAGAACTGGGTATGGTTTACCTGCCGATGGGCAACGCCACGCCTGACCAGTATGGCGCTGACCGCACCGAGAACGATGAAACCTACAGCGCGGGTCTAGTGGCACTCAACCTGGAAGATGGTCAGGTTGAGTGGGTTTACCAGTTCGTACACCACGACCTCTGGGATATGGACTCACCTGCGCAACCTATACTGATTGACCTAGCCACGAGTGATGGCACCCAGCCCGCGGTTATTCAGCCGACCAAGCAGGGCAGCCTCTATGTACTGAACCGCGAAACCGGTGAGCCGATTGTGCCCATTGAAGAGGTGCCTGCACCTCAGGGCGCCGTGGAAGGCGACTGGACAGCCGAGACTCAGCCGCGTTCAGCGCTTAACCTGCTGCCACCGCCGCTCACCGAGCGCGACATGTGGGGCGCCTCGCCGTTTGATCAAATGATGTGCCGCATTCAGTTCAACTCTTTGCGCTATGAAGGCCAGTACACTCCGCCTTCGTTGGAAGGCAGCATTGTTTATCCGGGTAATGTGGGCGTGATGAACTGGGGCGGTGTCGCCGTTGATCCCGAACGCCAAGCACTCTTCACCGGCGCTAAATATTTAGCGTTTGTATCCACGCTAATCCCTCGTGAAGAAGTAGAAGAGGGCCAGGGCTCGGCCAGCGAACAAGGACTCCAAGCCAATGAAGGCGCCCCCTATGCCGTTGAGCTTGGCCCGTTGCTCTCGGTACTGGGCCTACCCTGCCAAGCGCCCTCCTGGGGCGATGTAGCCGGTATTGACCTGCAAAGTAACGAAGTGGTGTGGAAGCACCGCAATGGCACTACCCGTGACAGCATGCCGTTTGATCTACCGATTGGCTTGAACGTCGGCGTTCCTGCGCTAGGCGGCCCGCTGACGACTGCTGGCGGGGTGTCGTTCTTAAGCGGCACCCTGGATCAGTACCTGCGTGGTTACGACATCACTACCGGCGAGGAGCTGTATAAAGCGCGCCTGCCAGCAGGTGGCCAAGCCACGCCAATGACCTATACCGGCCAAGATGGCCGTCAGTACGTGGTCGTCACGGCGGGGGGCCACGGCACCTTTGGCACCAAGATGGGCGATTACGTGATTGGCTACGCGCTACCGGAAGATTAATAGCGCCAGCACACCACTAACGTAACGAAAAACGGGCGGCCTCAAGCAAGAGCGCCGCCCGTTCTACATCTGGACGCTGGATGTCTGAGCCGCTAGAACAACCCTCAGTGGATGCGCTGTATTGTGGGAGGGAGCTTCAGCTCGCGAATATTTGAGCTCATAGCCCGCCCGCTTAGTCTAAGGGGTGCCTGCGGCACCCTTCGCGAGCTGAAGCTCCCTCCCACAGGTTTAGTTTTCCGCCTAGTGGAGTTAATTCAACATTGAGTGACTAAGAGCCAGTTTTAAAGTCTTAGAAACTAACTTCTACGCCACCATAAACACTGCGACCCGGGGCAGGTTCGTAGAAACGGCCAAAGGTGCCGTTCAAGCGCACGTTGGCGTAGTGCTCTTCATCTAAGAGATTGCGCACGCCCACATACGCATTTAGCCGCGTATCGCTTCCCAACTGCCAACCATCACCCACCCGCAGGTTCACCAGCCAATAGCTATCGACTTCTGTCTCATTGGCGTTGTCCGCCACCATATCGCCTACGTACTGGGTCTCCAGCGTGGCAAAGCGCTCATCCAGGCCCTGCCAAGTTAGCTGATTGACCCAGGTCTGCTCGGGTAAGCCAGGTATGCGGTTACCGCCAAAACTCTCTGACGGTGTAGTAAATCGATCAAACTCGTAGCTTGCCAGCGTCAGGGCACTATCCAACCGCCACTGGTCAGCAAGCTGCCAACCCAGCGCCAGCTCAATGCCGTCGCGGTCGGTATCGCCTGCGTTTTGGTAGAAGGTGCGACCGCCGTCATCATAAGGCACCAGCTCGTCACGCACGCGTACCGAAAACAGCGTTAAATCGTAGTCCATGGCAAGCGGTGCAATGTAGCCACGCGCGCCAACTTCACGGTTCCAGGCTTTTTGCGGCGACACGGACGGGTTGAAACCGCCCCCCACTGGATTGGCAAACTCTGAGAAGGTCGGCGTTTCAAACGCCGTACCGGTATTCACGTAGACCTGGTGCTGAGGGCGGTAACGGTAGCTAAGCCCCGCTGAACCGCTCCACTCATTGAAGGTTTGTTCACCGCTCTGATCACCATCGCTCAGGTAACGATCGTCTACCTCTAACTCCACGCTATCGAAGCGCGCGCCAAGCGAGAGCGTTACCTGCTCAGTCAGCGCTAAATCGCCCTGGGCAAATACCCCGACGGAGGTCGCCGTCTGGGTCTCTTCCGCCAACTGCTCGCCGACCACACCTTGGCCATTTACCGCATTACGAAAGCGCTCATCGTCTTGGCGGGCCACATCAACACCGGTGATGTAGCTCAGCGGCAGGCTGCCCAAGCTGACTTCATGGTGATACTCAGCGCTCGCGCCCAGATAGTCACGCTGGTAGCCGATACGGCTATCGCCCACATAGGGTAGCTGCTGCTCAAAATCGCGCTGGGCAACAAAGCCTTTTAAATAGAGCGCTCCAGGGCCGGCAGACAGATCTTCGTACTGTAGCCCGATAAGCTGCTGATCTACGTTCTGTCCGGCATCCAACGCTAATGAGTTCGGCGCCGCTTGATCGCGGCCACGGGCCACTTCACCGGCGTTCAGCGCGCCGGGGTCTTCGGAACGGGGGTTTTCAAGCAGGTTGATAATCGCGGTTAACGCCCGATCGCTGCCTAATTCGCGGCGCAGTTTGGCATTCAACAGGTATTTCTCTGTAGAGCTCTGCTCCCGGTAACCATCCACATTAAGAGCAGAGAAGCTGACGTGGTGCGACCAGTCCCCCTGGGCTCCACCGGTTTGTACGACTGCCTTACGGTAGCCATCGCTGCCCACCTCGGTGCGCACGCTTGAGCCTGGGTTATCGCGCCCATCGGCGGTGGTGATATCAATCACCCCACCCGCCGCGTTGCCGTAAAGTACCGAAGAGGGCCCGCGGATCACTTCGATGCGCTCAGCGCTGTCCAGATCAATGGCATCTAACTGGGCTTGGCCATCGGGTAGCGTATAGGGAATGCCATCCACCATGACGGTAATACCGCGAACGCCAAACGGCGCCCGAGCGCCAAAACCGCGAATAGAGATTCGCTGGCCTTGGGCGAAATTATCGCGGTTCTGCAAAAACATGCCAGGCACGCGCACTAACGCCTCATCCAGACGCGTGCGCTGCTGCCCCTGAGCAATCGCCTCACGGTCGAGCGTTGAAACCGCAGCGGGCGTGGCGTAAAGCTCTCGCGATAATCGTGGCGCCGTCACTTGAAGTGTGGCCATTGTGCTATCACTCACCGAACTCTCTTGAGCCCAACTCTGACCAGCGCCAAGACAGCTTAATAAGCAAAAAGACGTGGTGGTTACTTTTAATGGCACTTTGATGAACACGGGGTCCCTCCCAAACAGCGTAGAGCGGAAATAAATGGCGGAATTGAACGATTGCCTACTCGGCTAGTCACAAAGGGTTCGCCAAGGCATGGATAAATAGGTTGATCGTGCCTACACTTGTACAAGTTACACTAATGAAAGCAAAGGAGGCTTCATGGCGTTTACAGCGACTGATCCAATCAAGATGATTTTTGCCGTAATACTTCCCCCACTCGGCGTATTTTTTGAGGTCGGTTTTAAAGGGCATTTCTGGCTGAATATTATTCTAACGCTATTTGGCTTCGTACCGGGCATCATTCATGCGTTTTATGTGATATTGAAGCACTAGGTTTTAATAGCTGGATTTTAATAACTAGGCTTCAATAACTAGGTTTAGCGAATACGACGCCGCCTAAGCTAACGCTTAGGCGGCTTTTTTAGGCCTTTAAAGTAGGGCTGGCATGGCGCCGTTTATGCAAAGCGTGAACCCGTTCATCCAGCTCAGCTACCGGGCCTTCTACCTTGAGCCCTGGCACAATCTGTTGAATAGGCAAGGTCGCAACTGGGGAAGGCGCCACGTCTAAATCTGCAAGCCAACGACCCAACTGTTCAGACGAGCTGGCGTAGACAATTCGCCCTAGCCCTACCCAGCCATGGGCAGCGGCACACATCGGGCAATGCTCGCCTGAAGTGTAAACGGTCGCCTTTGCTCGCGCCTCCGGCGTCATATTCTGAGCAGCCCAGCGCGCCAGGAAGAACTCCGGGTGCTGAGTAGAATCCCCACCGGCAATGCGGTTACGGTCTTCGGCCAAGATATCTCCTTCGGCACTTACCAGTACGCTACCAAAAGGTTCATCACCCGCCTCAAGGGCTTCTTCGGCTAACTCAACGGCACGCGTTAAGTAAGCGAGTTCTCGATCATTCAACATGTGCTTTCCTTGTAGTCGTCAATGGCCCTACTGTTTTTACCCCTTTACCGTCGCTGGTGCTTCTTCGACAAACTCCTCTTGCAACTCCTCGCCTTCACTACGGGCTATCACAGAGGTGCCGACCAAGTCGCCTGTCACGTTCAGCGCCGTACAGCCCATTCCCACCAGCGCATCGATAGCGGTGAGCAACGCGACGGTTTCAATTGGCAAGCCCACTTGAGCAAACACCGTGGCAATCATTATGATTCCCGCCCCCGGCACCCCAGCCGTGCCCACCGACACTAGTGTGCCGATCAACACGATTTGCACCATGCTGATGAAATCCAGCGGTGCACCAATCACGTTGGCGGCAAACACCGACGAGATGGCGATACGAATCGCCGCCCCATCCATATTTAAAGTAGCCCCTAACGGCAGACTAAAAGCATAGATGCTTTTGGGAATTCCTAAGCGATGGGCAGCATTAACCGTTAGCGGTAACGTACCCGAGCTACTTTGGGTGGCAAACGCCGTGGCCATCGGCGTACGGGCCTCGCGGAAGAAGGTGCGCAGCTTCACGCCAAACAGCCGCATGATGACGCAATAAATCAGCAGTTGGGTTGCCAGCGCGATATACAGAACAACCACCATATCGCCCAGTGAGAGCAGCGTTTCCAACCCCTGCTGACTCACCGTTTCGGCGACAATCGCAAACACGCCGATAGGCACGTAGTGCAATACACCCGACATCACTTTTAGAGTGACCTCGTTTAGCGCTTCAATCACCCCATAAAGACGCTCCCCCATGGCATGCTGACGCTCTGACTGGCGCATTTTTAGCAGGGCGATGCCAAACACCAGCGCCGTAAAAATAATGCCCAACATGTTGAGTTCGGCAAACGCACCAATAATATTATCCGGCACTATATTCAGCAGCGTATCGACAACACCGGGATTCTCGGGCACCGAGAAACTGGCGCTCTCATCCAACGTCATACCGCTGCCAGGGCTAAACAGCGTGGCAACCGCTAAGCCCACCATGATCGCCAGCGCAGAAGAGGTAAGGTAATAGCCAAACACCTTGCCGCCTACGCGGCCAGCGCTTCCCTCCCGGGACTGATTCACCCCTACCATCAGCGTAAACAGCACAATGGGGACAATCAGAAAAGTAAGCAGCCGTAGCAGCAGGTCACCCAACGGCGCTAGCCAAACAGCGACTGTTTCACCGCCAATCAGCCCGACGATAACGCCCAGTACTAGCGCAACAGTGACGCGTAAAATCAACGATGCCTGAGCATAGGCCTTCCATATACGAGTCATTTGCATCTCTACAGATTTGAAGAAGTTGGTAGGTCTAATTTAATAAGCGTACATCACACTCTATTAGTGTGGCACAGCGATATCCACCAAGTGAGTAGGCGGCAATAAATCAAGGCTTGCCTTCATGGTGCGTACCTCCTCCGCTGGCGGGCGGCCAAAGAAGCGCTTGAATTCACGACTAAACTGGGAGGGGCTTTCATAGCCCACTCGGCTCGCGGCTGCGGCAGCCGTTAACCCATCACGTATCATTAACAGCCGAGCATGGTGCAAGCGGGTGGATTTAATGTACTGGATAGGAGAGGTCTGGGTGATTGCCTTGAAGTGTACGTGAAAGGCGGGCGCACTCATGCCGGCTTCACTCGCCAGGCTGCCTACTTCCAGCGCATCGGCATAGTTAGCATGGATACGGTTGAGCGCTTTAGCAATTTTACCAAATTGCCCATAATGGGAGAGTGCTGTTCGAACACTGCCGCCCTGCTCTCCCGTCAATACCCGGTAGCAGATCTCCCTGACGATAAAAGGGGCGAGAATATGCGCATCCGTTGGTGAAGAAAGGGCTCTCAGTAAACGTAATGTCGCATCTGCCAGCGGCTCTTCCAGCGGGCTTGAAAGCATGCCGCGCGGCGCCTCAAACCCATACTCGCCTGACGCCTCCAACATCGTCACCAACTCGGCGATTACCACCGCATCCAGGCGGATAGCAATACCCAGCATTGGCTTGTCAGGGCTGGCTTCTGTTTCCGAAGTAAACGGCAGGGGCACAGATAACACCAAATAGCGCTGTGCATCGTAGATATACACCTCATCACCCAAATAGCCACGCTTTCGGCCTTGGCAGATGATGACGATACTCGGCTCGTAGAGCACAGAGGTGTTTTTGAGCGGGCGGTTAGAGCGCATAAAGCGTACGCCGTCCAATAGCGACTGGGTATACCCTTCGTGTGGTGCGAGTTGGTATAAGCATTCGGCGATATTGCTGTAAACCATAGAATCGCTCTTCAGTATCATGTTAACCACCTCGGTAATACGTGTCGGCACCTCAACCAATCCCTAAGAGCCAATAACACCATAAGAGCAATATACATACTTTGTTGCTTGTCTCGCCGCCCTCCTTTAACAATCAAATAGGATTAGGCAAGCATGCAATAGGATTGCCTATACAGATGCCAGCCGCAGCAGCTTAATCTTCTCTGGGTACCCACCACCCTGAGGATTATCCAATGACTGCTTTAACAACCCCATCTTCCAAAGTCGTTTTACTGACCGGTGCCAGCAGCGGCATCGGTGAAGCCACTACTCGCTGGCTTGCAGGTCAAGGGCACCATTTGATTATTGGCGCACGCCGAACTGACCGATTGGAAGCATTGACACACTCACTTCGCGAAGAGGGCGGCAGCGTGGATTTCCAGGCGCTGGATGTCACCGACCTTAAAGACATGCAGGCGTTTGCGGATTTCGCGATCAATACCCACGGCCGCATAGATGTCATCGTCAACAACGCGGGCGTCATGCCCTTATCGCCTTTGGCAGCGCTCAAAGTAGATGAGTGGAACCGCATGATCGATGTCAACATTCGCGGCGTACTCAATGGTATCGCCGCTGTTCTGCCTACTATGCAGGCCCAGGAAAGTGGCCAGGTGATCAACATCTCCTCCATCGGTGGCCTCACTGTTATGCCCACCGCAGCAGTCTACTGCGCCACTAAATATGCGGTGCGCGCGATTTCCGATGGGCTACGCCAGGAAACCGACAAGATCCGCGTGACCTGTGTCTACCCAGGGGTAGTGGAATCAGAGCTGGCCAATACCATCACCGACGCTGAAACCGCCAAGGCAATCGACCTTTTCCGCCAAATTGCACTCAAGCCCGAGGCTATCGCCTCCGCCATTGCGCATGCCATCAACCAGCCCGATGACGTGGATACCAGCGATATCGTAGTACGGCCTACGGCGAGTCACTAACTGCGTGTCAGGCGCTGTGCGAGCTTTTGGCCGAACGTAAACATTAGCGCGAGCGATATTCATGCAAGAAAACAAGCTTCCCATTTACTGGAAACGTGCCCTGGTGGTCGCAGGCATTATCACTATTTTTCCAACGACCACCTCTGCTCAACCTATCCTAAACGAAGGAAATGACGCCATGGCAGACCATCCTTATGTTGGAACGTGGGTAACCAAAGACGGTTATATACGTCATGAGCTTCTAGCCAACAACCGCTACGATGAAGCCCGTGGCGAGCGTGAAAGCGCTTATCAGGGGCGCTATAAAGTGACGGGTAACCACATCGAATACTGGGACGACACTGGCTTTACCGCTGACGGTGAATTCATTGACGATGTGCTTTACCACGCTGGAATGGTGTTATATCGCCAACAGAATATGTCCACGGATTAACCAAGAGGATTAAGGGAGGGGACGGGGCAGAGCTGCGTACTGAAGAATGGGCTGGCAATAGAGGCTCTCACTGCCCCATAGGCAAGATAATCCAGAAAGGCTTTGACACATCGAGCAATCCGTGACACTGTAGCGTCAGTTGGTTAGCAAGCAAGCATGGTTTCAGAAGTGTACGAAAAAGATTTGGAAATGTACGAGATAGACGTGTACGAGATCTTTCGGCAAGCCTGTAATTGTATTCCTTGTTTTATCCGCTATTAATCTGGGTGATACCAGGAACTTTACTAAGCGCTTTGCGCGAAAGGATTTTTACTATGTCTACTGGCACAGTTAAGTGGTTCAACGATACTAAAGGCTTCGGTTTTATTGCTCCCTCTGACGGCGGCGATGACCTGTTTGCCCATTTCTCTGAAATTCAAGCAGACGGCTTCAAAACCCTGCAAGAAGGCGCTAACGTTTCTTTTGACGTTACCCAGGGTAAGAAAGGCCTTCAAGCTTCAAACATCAAGCAAATTTCCTAAGTCTAAGTCTTTAAGACATAGCGCTTAAGAATTTGCTCGAACCTTTCGAGGTTCGGATAACAAGGCCCGCTTATGCGGGCCTTGTTGCGTTTGGAGCATACTAAAACGGCGTTTACACTACCCTTTTATATTGGCTATTCGTCATTCAGTATAAAATTATTTCTACCAGCCTGATAGTTGACCTGTGGGACGTAGCTTTAGCTCGCGACCAATTAGGCTGACAGCCATTAAGACACAAAATGGCCGATTAATCTTAAATCCGCATCAGATGACGAATAACCCTTATATTTTCGTATAGATCACCAGCCGCACATCCACCGTTACGGACAGCATTTCAAGAGCCGCTGCACGCACACGCCCCTCAGCGCTGGCCCGGTAAAGATGCGGCGTCATCGCCAACAGATCGACAATTTCGTCACTGCCGTTTAGCGCAAGCGAGTAGCTTACTCTCTCGATGCTATGGTGAGTAAAGCCTTCCAGCACCTCTATCTCAGTCGAGCGTTCAGGCTTTAACGTGGGATAGATAACCTCCCGCAGCTCCCTCAAGTGATTGGGCCCCGCCTCGACCTGCAGTAGTACGCCTCCGGTTCTCAACACACGGGCAAACTCGCTTAATACCGGAAAGCCAAACATGCACAGCACGCAATCCAGCGTTTCCGTCTGCACGGGCAAGTGCGCATTACTGCCCACCACCCAACTACTTAACGGTGCCTGTTTATTGTCTTGCTTTGCAGCGGCTAATACCGCCCATTTAGAGATATCCAGCCCCATCAGCGAAAGTGGATGCGTGTTAGTCGCTGCATCAGCTAATTGGCGAAGGTAGTAACCTTCACCGCAGCCGGCATCCAGGCAGCTAAATGGCGGGTTGCCCACCGCTTGAACCTCAGCATGGCTCAACACGGCATTACTAACCGCCTCCGCAATAGCTTGGTAATGCCCAGCACCAAGAAAACGCTGGCGAGCGGCCACCATCGCCTTGCTATCCCCCGGATCGTAGGAACGTTTTTGCTGCACCGGCAGTAAATTAACGTAGCCCTGCTTAGCAATATCAAAGCTGTGACCATCAGAGCATCGCCAAACGCTATCCGACCAACTGAGTGGTTTTCCGTCTAGCGGGCACGCCAGTGCTTGAAAAGGGGTAATGCTCATATCGGTGTCTTCGCAGAGATAGATGGGTGCATGCGTTTAGCGAGTCACCAGAATGATGCCAACTAAAATAACGCCACCGCCGATTACAAAATTAATGCTCAGCGGCTCATTGAGCAGCAGTGTACCAAACAGAATACCGAAAAGCGGCGCCAAGAAAGAAAACACGCCTAACTGCGAAGCGCGGTAGCGGCGCAACAAGGTAAACCATAACAGCAGCGCAGCAAACGAAATGATCAGCGTCTGAAAGCCAAGGCTGGCTATCGCCATCGGGGTAAACTGCGCGCTCATTAGCTGTCCGGATATAGCCGCCACCGGCAGGAGCAACAACGCCGTCACACTCAGTTGATAGCTCAGAGTGAGCTCTGCTGGCGCTTCGGAAAGCGATGTTCTGCGGATCACAACGGTCGTGGCTGCCCATGAGAGACCTGCGAGCAAGCCCAGTGCATCACCGATGACAATCTCGATGCTATAGGCGCCGCTTGGCGCCATGGCAATCACCATTCCCAGAAATGCCAAGCCGACGCCCCACCACTGGCGAATGGAGAGTTGCTCGCCAGGTACCCAAAGATGTAAACCCAGGGCAGCGAAGATAGGCGCAGTATACAGAAACACCGACATGTGGGACGCCAAGGTATAGGTTAACCCCCAGGCGATAAAAGCGAACTCAGCAGCAAACCCGAGGCCCACCAGTAACCCAGGGCTCCAATGGTGACCCACATCCGCCCACCGAATGCCTCGCCAATAAGCCAGCCCGCCGACCAGGCAAACCGCCATAATGGAGCGCAGGGCCATCTGTACCATGGGTGATATATCCTCAGCCACACCTTTAATGGCCACTTGCTGAAAACCCAACACTAGGCAAAATAGCAGCATCAGCGATGCTGCCGTTGCGTCCACTGTCTTTCGCTGTGCACGACCAATTATGCAGCCAGAATGGGGATTTGAGGCTACTCTTTGATTACTCATTGCGGGCTCCTATAACCTATAGGTGCCCATTGCAACAGTAAGCATCTGTGCGTACAAACGATTACTTATCGGGTCTAGGCTTAGGAAAACTCACGCTATGAGAATAGAAAGGCTACCGCTGAATGCCCTGCGCGCGTTTGCCGAGGCCGTGCGCGAAAATAGCTTCAAAGCCGCCGCTTATCGTCTCGGGGTGACGCCTGGCGCCGTTAGCCGACAGGTCAAACAGTTGGAAGATCACTTAGGCGTGGTACTTTTTGAACGTCATGCCAATGGAGTTTTTGCCACCGAGGCAGGCCGGGTACTGGCTGAAGATGTTCAAGCGGGCCTTTTGCGTATCGCCAACGGCATACAGAACGTCACCGAGCGCTCAGAAGAGGCTTTTCGCTTGCTACTGAGTGCACCGCCCTCTTTTCTACAACTCTGGCTGCTCCCCCGCTTACCCCGCTTTGAAGCTAATGAGCGGCAAATAGAAATCTCTCTGGATGCCGAGGCGCGCTTAACGCCACCGCTGTGGTTGCCCAACAGGGCACGCTTATCACTTCGCTACGGCCGGGGCCCTTGGCCCGGCGTCACCAGCCAGCGTCTATTTGAAGACACGCTATTTCCGGTTTGCTCGCCCTCCCTATTAGCGCAGGCAAGCATACAAACCCCCAACGATTTGCTGGCACAGACGCTGCTCACCGTGGAATGGTGCAGCCACGCAGGCCACCATATCCCAGGCTGGAGTGATTGGTTTAAAAGCGCCGGGGTAGCGCTCACCAAGATGCCCAACCAGCGGCAATACTCGCTTTACAGCCTGGCTCTGGATCAGGCCATTGCCGGCCAAGGCGTGGTACTCGCCAGCTACCCTCTGGTAGCTGACCGGCTAGCGAGCGGTGTTCTGGTACGCCCTTTTGCGGAGCAATATCCACTCGCTTCTCCATTCGCCTACGAACTGATTCTACCTAGTAATGGAGAAGCGCCACCGGCGGTAGCTAGATTCACGGAGTGGCTTGAACACGAAGCTGCCAGCTTTCGTGATACATCACTATAGCGGTGGCAGTCTCAACCTTTATTTCATCTACCTTCTTACTTAACCCTCGCGCTTATAGCCTTGGAACAGTCCGTACTGCCACTGCCGTACCGCCAGCACCGAGGTCGTGCCAAACCGCTGATGAATGGGTAGCCCGCTCTCTCGTTCGCATAGCGCATGAAATTCTTTTGCCAAGCGCTGCATGGTCTGCTGCCATTCAGCATTTCCCGCAGGGGATAATAGCCCGTTAAGGACAATGAGTTTTTCGCTGTCACTATCAAAACGGGAGCGGAAAAATTCGTTGGCGATATGCTGCTGAAAGAAACGCTGGATTGGCCCGTCCGCTCGCCAGCGGAAATTGGCGGCTACCCGACGTCTGATCCGGTTATCGGGGAGTAGATCAATAAGCTTAAGCCGCTCAAGCTTCAGTAACTGACGGATACACTCTGCTTCACTTAGCTGGTACTGGTGATGAATTTCGTCGAAGCTATAGCCATTGATGACGCAGACAGCCACCAGAAACAGCTCACGATCATCCACAATACTCTGTTCTTGGGCATGGGTTAGCTCCTGCAAACGCTGCTCGTCCGCTTGCATGGTCTGCACCAGCTCGGCGAATTCGATATTTAGCTGGTCGCAGATGCACTCCAGCCGCGATAGCGTAAAGTGCTTCTCAGCGAACAGCCGCTTCACGGAGGCTTCGCTCAACGCCAGCCACTGAGCGACATCGGCATAGGTTTTACCCTGAGCGCGAAGCTGTCGCTTTAGCGTTTCAATCAGTGAATCGGCTTGGGACATAGTAACCTCTAAAGCGTCGTGAGAAGGTATCACACACGGAAGTAGCAAATAATGATACCAAACAGCACCCATGACACAACTTTGTGCAAATGAGTTGCAACCAGTAAGCCTCACAGAGAAAGTGCTACGACTTCCAGGGATTAAGAAGGCTAAACAACGATGCATCGACTACTGCACTTGAAGGGCGCTTGGCCCTATTTGATCGCTATTTTTCTCAATGCCTTTGTGGATCTAGGCCACAAGATCGTCATTCAGAACACGATCTTCAAAAGTTACGATGGCGGAGCACAGGTTGTGCTCACCGCACTGGTCAACGGACTTATCCTGCTGCCGTTTATTTTACTGTTCAGCCCGGCGGGCCATGTGGCTGACAGTTACCCTAAGGTACGTGTTCTGCGCACATCGGCCTGGGCCGCCGTCGTGGTCTCACTGGGCATCACCGCCGCTTACTACCAAGGCTGGTTCTGGCTGGCCTTTTCCATGACGCTACTGCTGGCGATTCAATCGGCCTTTTACTCACCGGCCAAATACGGCTTGGTAAAAGGGCTCTTCGGCAAGCCGCATTTGGCGGAAGCCAACGGGCTGATCCAGGCGGTTACGATTGGCGCCATTCTGGCAGGCACTGTGGCATTTACTGCGCTATTTGAGACCTGGGTCTCACCGGACGATCAAACCCCAGCGCAGCTGTTGCGCCAAATAGCCCCTCTGGGCTGGCTGCTGGTGCTCAATAGTGCCCTCCAGGTGGTGGCGCTCTACCGCCTTCCGCCTGATCACACCACTCGGTCAGACACACCGCTGACCTGGCAGCGCTACATCAGGGGCACTGCCCTAAAAGACAATCTGCGGATTATCGCTCGCCAGCCTGTCATCAGGCTCTCCATTATCGGCCTGGCCACCTTTTGGTCAGTGGGCCAAGTACTGCTGGCGGCTTTTCCCGCATATGCCAAAGATGCCCTGAGTATCGATAACACCTTAGTGCTCCAGGGTATTCTCGCCGCTAGCGGCATCGGGATTGCGCTGGGTTCCCTATTCGCCAGCAAACTTTCCCACAACCGTATTGAAACCGGCTTGATTCCCGTTGGCGCCGTTGGGGTGGCTGTGGGTTTATGGTGCTTGCCGCTGTTAACCACGCCCGTAAGCCAGGCGCTGAACTTTGTTTTTATCGGCATCATGGGCGGGCTTTTCATTGTGCCGCTTAACGCGCTGATTCAGTTTCACGCCGCCGACAACGAGCTAGGCACCGTGCTGGCCGCTAATAACTGGATTCAAAACATCGCCATGATGGGCTTTTTGGTGCTCACGGCGCTATTCGCGTTGGCGGGAGTGAATAGCCACTATCTGCTGCTACTGATCGCTACCGTGGCCATGGTGGGCGGTGGTTACACCATTGTTAAGCTGCCCCAAAGCTTGGTGCGCTTTCTGTTGAGTTTCCTGCTGACACGCCGCTATCGTGTAGACGTCCATGGCTTGCAGAACCTGCCCGCTCAGGGCGGCGTGCTGCTATTGGGCAACCATATCAGCTGGGTGGATTGGGCCATGGTACAAATCGCCAGCCCCCGCCCAGTGCGCTTTGTAATGCTCAGATCGGTTTACCAGCGTTGGTACCTGCGCTGGTTCTTCAAAGCCTTGGGCTGTATTCCCATCGAGCGCGGCAGCGGTGCCGAAAAGGCCTTGGCCGATGTCGCTGAACAGCTCAATGCAGGCGAGGTGGTGTGCATCTTTCCTGAAGGGGCGATCAGCCGTACTGGTCAGCTAGGTGAATTCCGTCGTGGTTACGAGCGCGCCTGTGAAATGGCGAATCCAGATGTCAAAATTGTGCCTTTCTATTTACGTGGCCTGTGGGGCAGTCAGTTCTCCCGCTCATCCAGCAAGCTTAAAGAGCTGCGCAATTCGCCATTCCACCGCTCGGTAGTGGTCGCTTTTGGCAAGCCGCTGCCCAAAGACACCTCTGCCGATGTGCTTAAACGGCGTATTTTTGAGCAGGCTACCCGCTCTTGGCAACGGGCCATGGGCGAGCTACCTACCCTGCCTAACGCCTGGATTCAGAGCGTTAAGCGCCGCCCTAGCGATCTGGCCCTGGCCGATACCCTGGGCCGCCCACTCAACGCAAGCCAAGCGCTCACCGCCAGCCTGCTGATGGAAAAACGACTTCGCAAGCTCAACCCAGGACAGAACGTTGGCCTACTGCTACCTACCAGCAGCGCCGGGGTGATCGCCAATATGGCCACGCTGCTGGCGGGCAAAACGGTGGTGAATCTTAATTACACCGCCGACCATGAGGCGCTTGCCTCTGCCCTTTCCCAGGCGGAAATCGCTACCGTCTTCACCTCACAGCGCTTTGTGAAGAAGCTTGAGCAGCGCGGGCTCGACGTTAGCCAATTGCTTTGCGAGAAGCAGGTGGTCTTTTTAGAAGACCTGCAAACCACGATTGGCCGCGCTGAGCGCTTGAGTACCTGGCTGGCGGTAAGACTACTGCCGACTTGGATACTACAGCGCTGCTTCTGCCACGGCCAAGATGCCGATGCCACTGCCGCCATCCTGTTCTCCAGCGGAAGCGAAGGCGAACCCAAGGGCGTGATGCTCAGTCACCGCAACCTGATGGCCAATATCAAGCAGACCTCCGATGTACTCAACACTCAGAGCAACGACGTTGTAATGGGCTCACTACCGCTGTTCCACGCCTTTGGCCTCACGGTCACCCAGCTGCTACCGCTAATTGAAGGGCTACCGCTGGTGTGCCACGCCGACCCCACCGATGCCCCCGGCATTGCAGGCGCTATTGCCAAGCACAAAGCCACTATCATGTTCGGCACCTCCAGCTTTTTAAGGCTGTTTGTGCGCAGCTCAAAAGTGCATCCGTTAATGCTGGAAAGCTTGAGGGTGGTGGTTGCCGGGGCTGAAAAGCTCGACGAAAACGTGCGTAATAGCTTTGCGCTGAAATTCCACAAGCCTGTGTATGAAGGCTACGGTGCCACGGAAATCGCCCCAGTCGCCTCAGTGAACCTGCCCGACGCCATGGGCGTTCACTATCATCAGGTGCAGCGGGGCAGCAAGGTAGGCACCGTCGGTATGCCGCTGCCCGGCACCAGCTTCAAAATCGTCGACCCGGAGAGCTTTGAAGAGCTGCCCACCGGCGAGGCAGGCATGATATTGATTAGCGGCCCGCAGATAATGCAGGGCTACCTCAATGACCCCAACCGCACGGCCAAGGCGCTTCATGTGATCGATGGCCACCGCTGGTACATAACGGGGGATAAAGGCTTTATCGATGAAGACGGCTTCTTAACCCTGATTGACCGCTACGCCCGCTTTGCCAAAATCGGCGGTGAAATGATCAGTCTCAGCGTCGTTGAAACGGCGGTTCAGGCGGCTCTGGAGGATATAGACACCGCACTGATGGCGGTGAATATTCCCGATAGCCGCAAAGGTGAGCGCATTGTGCTGCTCTCAGAAACAGCGTTAGACGCCAAAACTGTTAAGGCCACTATGCTCGCTAACGGTACGCCACCCATGATGATCCCCAGCCATTGGTTTACGGTAGAGACCATCCCTCACCTTGGCTCTGGAAAAGCGGACTTTGCAGGGGCGAAACGTTTGGCTCAAGCGCAGTTGGAAGATGCTGATTAGGCGCTAAAGAACAGAAATGCTGTGCCAGCACGCCCCTCTTGGCTGCCAAGAGGGGCTTCTTTTGGATGGGAAAATAGTGAACCTTTGTTCAATTAACTCTGGATTTAAAGGTGTTTTGAAAAGAAGTCTAGCAGCAGCTCATGATGTTTATTCTGCCCTGAGCTGCTAGGTATATGATCCTCACCTTCGTAGTAGTGCACTTCCGGGGAGCGGCCATGCTCGAGCAGGTGCGCTTCCAAACGTTTGGTCATTTCCACCGACCACATTCGGTCTTTGGTGCCATGGGAAAGCAGTAGCGGCCCTGGGTAGCGTTCGATTTCTATCGGCGTGGTCGGCAGCAAGTCTTCGTGACTACCACACCATGTCCAGGCGCGTTTGCTGACATCCCAGGCTTGCCAGCCCGGGTCACCCGCATCGCGAAAGCTACGAGCATCAAAGGCACCGCACACCACATCGGGCGGGCTATGGGCGGCGATGGCATCAGGCATACCTTCGATCTTATCTCTTGCCATCAGTGAGCCGAGCAATAATGCATGCTCGGCGCCGCGTGAGATGCCATAGAGCCCTACTCGCTCATCAGCGAACTGGAATTCCCGTAGGGCTTTAAATGCCTCTACGCTGCGATCCAGTGGGTAATCGATAATATGCCCCGCGCTCCAGGCATTACCGCCGCTTGAGTAGCCATAAGGGAACGCCAAGAAGCCATGGGCGGCGAATAGCATCGCGTCACGATGACTCCACCCCGCCCATGCGCCTTCAGAACCATGCAGCAGCATGACAGCTGGAAAAGGCCCATCGCCTGGTGGGCCATAGGTAACGCCCCAGCCGGTTATCAAACGCTGCACGATATTTAAAGGCATCTAGCCACCCCCTCTTTCACCGTAAACTTCTCTTTCCTCACCATGATACTTACCAAGCACAGTAAAAAGAGTGAAAGTCATGTAGAAAGCGGTCACTTCTTGTACCTAGGTACTCTCAGCGCCATAAGGCTTTATCAGGTCAAAACGCGTAGCTTTTCCCTGGGTTCTTTAAACGAGTCGGTTGCGATGCCAAACCGCTCCGAAAGCTCGCAGATTTGGCGCCAGTTAAGCTTGCGGCGCCCACTGAGAACTTCAGACACCACCGATTGAGCGCCAACTTCAGGTAGCTCGCTCTGCGCTATCCCATGCTCTTGCATAAGGTAGCGAAGTACCTCACTTCCAGACACCTCCGGCATCGGGCGATGTACTTCATCATAGGACTCAATGATATCACCCAAGCGATTCGCCAGGCCGGCAAGTGGGTGTGTCTCATCGTCACCGACAAGATCAAGAATTTCATCAAGCGCCTCGACCCGGGCATCGTATTCAGCTTCGGTATGTGGATCGCTAAGAAGAGGGGCAAGATAAACCCAGTGTTCCGTCGCTTGCTCAACGAGTGTGTGCATGGTCACTCCTTTTTCCACTTACCCTTTTCATACTCTTTGTGATCAAGGATATGGCGGATAAATACTTTTTTACTCTGATAGTGAACAACAGCGATTAACCTCAGCTTGTTGCCACCTATGTCAAAAACGTGAAAGTTTCCCACTTTATCAGTGGCTGGGAATAGCGCTTTCATGGCATTGAAATCTTTTGGGTCATTAGACTTCATCAGCCGATACCATGCTTCTAGGGCAGTGGCAGTATTCGGGTTTGCTTCTATAGCTTCCCAAATACGCTTCTGTGTGATGACGTGCACTAGCTAAACCCTCATTTATATGACTACATTATAGCAAAATGCGATAAATAGCAAATTGCTATACACGAGAAAGCAGCGCTGCTTAGCGGCCACCTACTCTGATGGCTTCACCTCAACACTATCCACTTCCCCCGAGTTCTTCCCTTGCGTCCCACGAGCGATGTCATTGTGACTGATGACCACGATCTCTCTAGGCCACCACTCGGGATAATTATCGCGAATAAAGGCCAACAGTTTTTCTCTTACACTCATTTCGGCTGCCCAGCCTGCCATGGGGTCTGAGGTCATTAAGTAGCAAGTGACGGTTTGTGCCGTGCCCGTTTGTGCGGTCACGTAGCATAGCAACTTGTGGTGCTCGATAACGCTGTCTTCTTCTTTAGCGAACTCGATGAATTTATTCCTTAATACATCAATATCTGCGCTCAAATGAAGGCTCACCTCCAAGAACCGGTACATCTTGGTACTCTTGACCGACAGGTTCTCGAAAGGCTTGGACGTAAAGTAGGTGACTGGCACGATTAAACGCCGCTCGTCCCATGTCCTTAAGCGAATAAAGGTATAAAAAATGCCTTCTACATAACACCACTGGCCTTCAAAAATCACCAGATCCCCTATGCGAATCGGCTTGGCAAACGACAGCTGAAACGAAGAAAGGATATTGCCTAACACCGCTTGCCCCGCGACACCGACCAGCACCGCCAGCACACTGGCAGAAGCCAGAATGGATAAGCCCAGTGATTCAAAGAGCTGAATTTGCCCAAGAATATAAATTGAAACACCGGTTACGGTGATCAAAATAATAAGACGACGCAGCGCATACAGGGAGGTCAACAGCCTACGCTGATCCCTGGGCTTCGTATCATCGATTTCACCGACAATACGTCGCGTCAAACGCAGCATGATGGTATCCACCAAGCGCAATGAAATGGTGCCGACAGCCCAAGCCAAAATACTGATCAATAACACCCGGAAAGTGGTCGTGGCCACGGCCGAAAACGAAACCACGTAATCCAGCAACATTTGGGTGACTAGAGACATCGCAATAAGCGCGGCGGGAGTACCAATTTGGCTGGCAAAAATGCTCGACATCCCTGAAGGCAGCCACTTCGACATCAACCCAATCAGCCGGTGAACTCCCCACCCAAACATAACCACGAAAACCAGAAAGAGTGGAATCGCAATCCATTCCCAAATTCTAAGAATGCCAAACGATGCCTGAAAACGTTTGGGGATATAGTTTTCCAACATTGAAGGGCCGTATTGCTCATAAAGCACCGGGATGTAAGACACGCTGATCGGCATAATGAGCCAGACAGGCTCCTGATCGCCCACCCGGTACCTGCCCAGGCGAATATCGTAAGTTTCTCCATTGGCTTGCATGGATGACACTTCGACATTACGGCGAGTCTCTCCCACGCGAGGATTTTGTCCAGAAGAGTCTTCAATAACGGCGTCCTCTCGACCTGGCAGATCAGAAACACTCAGCCACTCACCGCGTTGGAAAATCTCTGCCAGTTGGCGAGCGAGCTCGCTCCCCCGCTCGCGCTGTTCGCCTTCTGAAAAATCAGCAAGGTTGAGCATGTGAGCGGCAGCCTCATACTCTTCCTGCCCTGTCAGATCCAGAAAACTTCTGATCGACTCCCTTGGTGTTACTCGATTTGCTTCTTCGGGGGCTTCACCCAGCCCCGTATTTAATGCATCGACCGTAAACCATCGCTCACTTTCGCTCTCTCCTCCCTGAGTTTGTGCCGCGCATAGGTTGGAAAAGGTCATTGCCATCACCAATAAACCCCATGCGAGCCACGAGCTGTTTTCTTTCATAAATGCCTTATTCATTGAAGTGGGTGAGTTTGACTACCCACCGACCGGCCCTGTCGAGCCAGTCCAGCGTCATTACTGGACTATCCATGTCAGTGGAGGAACAAAGTACAGCCTACCTTACTGAATGAAGCAAGACAGAATGCAATAGTGAGAAATGAAGTGAGAAGAGCTCGTCATATAAAGCAAACTTTACTTAACGCTTTCTCCTAACTTAGTTAATTCCGCATTGTATAAAGCCACCAGCAAGGGCTCGCCCTTGGTATTCACCCTCAACTGGCCATAACGTGCTGGCTCATAGCGTTCCCCATGGCCCTCCTGAAAGAGGAACGCATCCGTGGTGAAGCGTACTTGACTATTGCGCAAACGGTAGCGAAGGCGCCGTTCGTCGTCGCGTAAAGAGGAGCCATCATCCAACCTCTGGAAGTGGGCGATACGCTTTTCATCCAAACGCACCACTACATAACCGTTACGAGCTTTCAGCGAGTCTTCATAACGCTCACTTTGATGAAGCGCGCTTTGAATTTGATCACTCAGTGCAAAATTTAGCGCCATATAGTCGCCCTGCATCAATGAGCGCGGATCGACAGGCGCCAGCTCCAGGTAAACAATTTCTCCCTCGGATAAATGACGCTCTTTCTGCCAAACGGCCCAGTTCACCGCCATTAGCACAACGACGGTGGTTAACACTATGATCCAGCGATTTCGCTTGGCTTTCAGCATCATTTCCCGTGTCCTCCTACAGAGGTCGACGGACTATTTTCCGCTTCGCTCAACCACTTGTGCAGCGCCCAACGCAGCGCCAGCAGCCCACCCCCCAACACCAACAGCGTGAGTGCCTTGGTTAACAGCGTTGCCTCCAGCCAGTAGTAATAGCTGCCAATGCCCGTCAGCAGAGAAAGCACTCCAAGTCCCATCACTCGACGATGCCCCATAGCAAACCCTAACAGTACGACGAACAAGCCTTGGCCCACACCCGGAGCATAAAATGAGACCAGCAACAGCGCGAAAGGACTAAGATATAAACCCCAATGGGTTTTGGAATGAGGAATTTTATAGAGCAGCACCGCCAGAGAGAGTGCCACTAACACGGCGTTCAACCAGGGTGCTGACCATGCAAAAGCGTTAGTGCTCTGTGCGTCAAACCAGAAGGCAAAGGAGTGGCCGCTATGCGCTAATCCCTGGATCACCAAGAGGCCTATCAACAGCCCGTAGCCCCATGCTTGCACATCATGAATACGACCAGGCCAGCGAAACTCATTCAGCCAGAGCAGCGCCAAAGCCAACAGCATCAATCCACCCGCTACAGGCGCCATAGCATTCACTGCCAAAGCCATATAGAGCGTCAAGCTGGCGGCAAACGCTGAAAACGTACGATGAACCTGGCTCGGCATCACCAACGTCAATGCGCACTGCAAAGCCAGCAGCGACCACCACAAATAAGTGGACGAATTCCAGAACTCGACCAGCGCCCACGCTATTAGCAGCTGCCCGGCTAAGCTAACCGCAAGCGCCAAGTGTTCGAGCACATCACCGCGAGCTTTGCATAACAACCCAAAAGCCGCGCCGATCATCACAAGTCCCAGGCCTAACGACGCCGCGGGGCTCTCCACCACAAACACCACCCCCATGGCGATAAAGCCGAGCAAGAACAGCGCCGCCAACCAGCCGGAAAAGGCCTGCAGCGCACGTACAAACCAAGGCGTTTGCAACTGCGCTGGCGTAGTAGGCTCGTTTAACGGAATGCCTGCTTGGCTCAACCGAACGCTTAAATCATTAACGTTGTTCGTCACTGGGAAATCTCCCGATGTAGCCGCTTTAGCCATACCACGGCCCCGGCGCCCATCGCCAGCACTGCGATGGTGATCAGCAGCAGACTTCCCTCCTGCCAATCACCTTCCCAGAGCAACAGCCTGGCAAGCAGCAGCGTGGTCACCGTTAACGCCGAGACACAGCCACCCGCGATCATAAACAGGTCAGGCCGCCAATAGCGGTAAATGCTATACAGCACCGCCAGCCAGAGTGAGTAAATCACCAGCACAGGTGACCATACGAGGCCTACATCGACGATCGACACTATCATTAACAGCGTTATCGGCATCCCGCTGCCCACCGCGAGCAAGCGTACCGCCCACTGCCGTGGCCAGTCCCGGTAACGGGCACCCCACTCCCAGGTTATTAATGCCAGGGTGTTTAGCCCAAACAGCCCCCAAAGCGCAGCATCGCTACTGGTCAAAACACCAAACGGCCCGCCCCAGGTACGAAAATAGAGCCCGACGGCCAAATTAAGTAACCCCAGCCACAGCACCCAGAGCAGCTCAAAGCGCGCCACCCAGACCCAGGGCAGAGCAAGCAGTGCCCAGGTAAAAAACAGCTGCCAGGGGTCGGCACCGGTTTGGTACACCTGCCCGAACAGCGCCAACAGCACACCCACCAATAAAGTGACCGAGGTTAACGCCACACGCTGAACCATCGGGCTGGCCTTGGGCCAAACAGCGATGCCTACCGCCAGCACCATCGCTGCCTGCACCACGCCAAAGCGCAGCCAACGGCCCATCTCGGCCCAGTTATAAGCGATGAAAAACAGCACCGCGAAGACCAGCGCCAGCCCGCCTAGCCACAGCAGTAGGCGATCAATAAACAGCGCCCAAGCGCGAGGCGAAGGGAGCAGGCCAGAAGCTTGCACTGCGCGCGTCACCTGTTCAGGCGGTATCACACCCTGCTCAATCAGTGATATCAGTTCACGGCGGGTAGATGCCATGGGGGCTCCTTGTTGAAACTAACTTGTTGAATCCAACTTTTTTGACATATAGGAGTTGATACTTTTGCCATCGCACTATCATTCGTCCACCTGTGACACTTTTGTGAGATTTGCGCGATACACTCTTTAACACCGCGTGACCCTACTGTGATGGTGAGCAACGAGGATGGTTTTAAGCCTGCCAACCCGGCAGACTTAAAATCCAGGGGAAATCACCATGAACAAGTTCACTACCTTCGCTGCCATCTGCCTGCTCAGCCTAATGGCAACGGCCAGCCATGCCGATGAGAAAATGTCCGAAGAGGGCATGATGGAAGACGACATGCATGAGTCAATGGAGCATGAGTCCATGGATAATGATGACATGAAGATGGACGATATGTCCGACTCTATGGATGACGCCATGGGCGATTCCATGACCGATTCAATGGACAGTGATATGCAAGATGACAGCATGTCTGAAGGTGATATGGAAATGGAAGAGGATATGGAAAGCGAGGGCATGTAAGCCTCAGCACACAAACTTATCGCGAACATTGAAAAGCCAGGCAGCTATGACACGAAACGTACTGATTATTGAGGACAACCCGGGTATTGGTGAGCTCGTCCGTATACACGTGGCCGAACTCGGCATGAACCCCGTTCTTTGTGAGCGTGGGGATACTGGGCTTGCGCGTTTTCGTGAAGGAGGAATCGACCTGGTGATTCTCGACCTGATGTTGCCCGGTATGGACGGGCTTTCCGTATGCCGCGAAATCCGCTCCGGCCCAGGCTATGTTCCCGTACTCATGCTCACGGCTAAAAGCACTGAGCTGGATCGGGTTCTAGGCCTGGAAATGGGAGCGGACGATTACCTCACCAAACCCTTTAGCGTGGCCGAACTCTCTGCCCGGGTGAAGGCCTTGTTCCGACGCGTGGATGCCATGGCGTCCGCGCCTGCAGTAGAAACCAACAATGAAGCGCTAACCGCCGATGGGCTGCGTATTGACCCCGCTCGTCGGCGTGTATTTATACACGAGCATGTCGTCGAACTCACCGCCCGAGAGTTTGACCTGCTCTGGCACTTTGCCAGCCATCCGGGGCGGGTATTTAGCCGTGTTCAACTACTCGACGCTGTATGGGGCTACAGCCATGAAGGCTACGAGCATACCGTCAACACCCATATCAATCGGCTGCGCGGCAAGATCGAAACGGATCCCGCGCACCCGGCATTTATCCAGACGGTTTGGGGGGTGGGCTATCGCTTCCGCGAATAAACCATGCTGAAAACACTCTACACCCGGCTCGCCCTCGGCCTATTTCTGCTGTTGCTGGCCGTCGGCCTGCTTTACACCTTTATTAGCCTGTATTCGCTGCGTGAATACAGTGCTTCAGTCAACCAGGCACTGCATCAGGATCTGGCCCAGAACCTAGTGTCTGACAGGAACCTAGTCCGTGACGGTGAACTTGACCGTAGCGCCCTGGAAGAACTGTTCGCCCTTTACATGGCCATTAACCCCAGCATCGAGATCTATCTGCTGGATCTCGATGGCACTATCCTCTCCTATTCGGCAGACCCAGCGAAGATCAAACGCAACCAGGTCTCTCTGGGGCCCATACACAAGCTAATGGATGACATGAGCCTTTACCCGCTGCTCGGCGACGACCCCCGCAGCCATGACCGGCAGAAAGTCTTTTCCGTTACCCCGGTGCCCTCCGCAGACAACCCGGAAGGGTATCTTTATGTGGTGCTGCGGGGAGAAGAGTATGACGCGGCGGAGACCATGGCCCGTGGTGGCCGTATTCTGGAGATGAGCGCCTGGGCATTGCTGGTTAGCTTGGCAGTGGCAATGGTCGCGGGGCTGACTATTTTCCACCTACTGACCCGCCGACTGAGGTCATTAACGCGACTGGTAGCAGAATTTGAAAACAGCGATATGAGCCAGAATTCGCCCAGCGCTGGTTTTCACACGACAAGATGGCGCGACAGACGGCCCGTGGTGCGCGACGAGATCGACTACCTAGGGGCTTCCTTCGACGATATGGCTAGCCGGATTGTCACTCAGATTGAACAACTGAAGGAAAAGGACGCCCAGCGTCGCCGCTTGGTTGCCCAGGTATCCCATGATCTGCGCACGCCGCTGGCTTCCATACAGGGCTATATCGAAAGTCTGAAATTAAGACGTGACCGCCTCAGCCCCCAAGAACAGGATCGCTTTCTGGATATCGCCCTCAAAGAGGGCCGCCGCCTAAGTCGCTTGGTGGATGAGCTCTTTGAGCTTGCTGCGCTTGAAGCGCAGGAAAAACAGCCGGTGCCGGAGCCCTTCCCGCTGGCCGAGCTAGTTCACGATGTAGTGCAGAAACACGGCCAGTCCGCACAGGAAAGCCAGCTAAAGCTCAGCCTCAGTGGTGATCCGGCATTGCCCACCGCCTACGCCGATCTGGCCATGACCGAACGAGTGTTGGACAACCTGATCAGCAACGCTATTGCCTACAGTCCGCCGGGCAGTCGTATTGACGTTATTGTCGGCCAGGCGGAGGGTAAACCCGAGGTTTACGTGCAGGATAGCGGCCCCGGCATTGCAGAGCAGGATCTGCCGCATATTTTTGATCCCTTCTATCGTGGTGAAGCTACTGACGGCTCTGGCCATGCAGGGCTAGGGCTGGCCATTGCGCGCAGAATCATGACCCTTCAGGGGGGTGATATCCGTGTGGAAAACCGTGCTTCAGGCGGCGCGTCCTTCTGCATACGTTTGCCGATATACACGTCCTTATGAAGCGACGTTTAAAAAACGTAATAACTTTGCGAATTTTCTGTGATAAATCTTGTACAAGATGGTCACAGCTATAACATCTTATCCATCGCGAGTGGAGGCACCCAATGCTCATTAAGATTGCCAAACCCAGTGACTTACACGAATCCGATGTCACACCGGAATCCATCTACCTCTCCCGGCGGCGCTTTATGGGCGGCATGGCAGGCCTAGGCGCAGGGCTCGCCCTATCCGGCCACGTGCACGCCAATGAAGACTACTCCGATGTACCCGAAGGCGATGCACCCGCGTGGCTAAAGGAGAAAATCAGCGAGACCGAGTGGCGCGCCATCACTCCTAGTAACCCTGACAAGGACAAAATCGCCCCCTTTGACGACGCCAGTGGCTACAACAACTTTTTCGAGTTCGGCACCGACAAGGGCGACCCTGCACGCCATGCTGGCAGTCTGGAAACCCAACCCTGGAGCGTGGTGGTCGATGGCGAAGTCAATAACGGCGGGCGCTTTGCCCTGGAGGACTTCGCCAAGCCCTCACAGTTTGAAGAGCGCATTTACCGCTTGCGCTGCGTTGAGGCATGGTCGATGGTGATTCCCTGGCTGGGTATTCCGCTGGCCGATATCATCAAACGCGCCGACCCTACCAGCAAAGCCAAATACGTACGCTTTGAAACCCTGGTGGATCCAGAGCAAATGCGCGGGCAGCGCTCCTCGTTTTCGATCATCGACTGGCCCTATGTGGAAGGCCTACGCCTGGACGAAGCCATGCACCCGCTGACGATACTGGCTATGGGCATGTATGGCCGCGAGCTACCCAACCAAAACGGCGCCCCCCTGCGGCTAGTCGTACCCTGGAAATACGGCTTCAAAAGCATCAAGTCGATTGTGCGGATATCGCTGGTGGAAGAGCAGCCGGTTAACTCCTGGCAGGCAATTGCTGCCAACGAGTACGGCTTCTACGCCAACGTGAATCCCAACGTCGACCACCCCCGCTGGAGCCAAGCCACCGAGCGGCGCCTGCCCAACAGCCTGTTCAACCCCAACACCATCGACACTCTAATGTTTAATGGTTACGCCGATGAAGTCGCCGAGCTCTATGCGGGTATGGATTTGAAGGAAAATTACTAATGGCCAGCCCACGTATATGGTTAGCATGGCGCGTGGGCGTGTTTCTGGCCGCGCTAGCACCGCTGCTGTTCTGGAGTTGGCAGGTAGCCAATAACGCCGCCGGCCCCGAACCGGGGCGTTACCTGCTACTGAATATCGGCATCGGCGGACTGTGGTTGCTGCTGCTCACGCTCAGCCTTACCCCACTGACCAAGCTCACCCGCTGGAAAGGCTTTGCGCTGATCCGACGCCAACTGGGCCTATGGACGCTCGCCTACGCCACCCTGCATATGCTCAGCTACGCGCTGTTTATTCTCGGGCTTAACTGGGCGCTGCTTGGCAGCGAGATCGTCAAACGACCCTACATCATCGTCGGCATGATCGCGCTGATCGGCCTTGCCGTGCTGGGCGCCACATCCAACCGCTGGGCAATGAAGCGCCTGGGCAAACGCTGGAAGCCGCTGCACAAATTCTCCTACGCCATTTTGGGTCTGGTACTGCTGCACTTCTTCTGGGTAGTGCGCGCGGATATGCAGGAGTGGGCCATGTATGCCGCTATTTCGGCGCTCATCATGTCCACTCGCCTGCCCCCAATTGCCCGTACACTGCCTAAACTTCGCCATCGATTGAGTCGTACTTAGGGCTTGTAAGAAAAATCAACCGACGGAACCTAACCAAGTACGCAGTGAAGATGCTTACGATAAGCCGCTTTATCGTGATCGACATCCGGCATCTTCATTACATCGTTGGCGATAAAGGTCGGCAACGCTTCTAAGCCAATAAATTCCTGAGACTTATGGAAAGAGAAGTAGACACCATCCACACCGCGCCCTTCGAAGAAGTTGTCAGGCTCATTGAACGCTTCCAAAGGCGCGTTCCATGTCAGCGATAGCATATAGCGACGGCCCTGCAGCAGGCCACCACTGCCGTACTGCTTGGTCGGGTCTTGGCGGCTGCGGCCATCGCTGGCGTAGAGCGAACCGTGGCCTTCTGTAAACACCTCATCGATGTAGCGCTTCACAATCCAGGGTGCGCCCATCCACCAACCAGGCATTTGATACACAATGGTGTCCGCCCATAGGTAGTTCTGCACCTCGGTATCAAGATCATAACCCTGATCAATCACCGTTTCGCGCAATTCATAGCCCATTTCCTGCAACGTACTCACCGCCACACCGTGCAACGTATTGTTGAGTTCACCGCCAGAGTGGGCAAATGCCTTGCCGCCGTTAATCAGCAGAATTTTCATCAATAAAACCTCTAAAGACAGCCTAATATCCATGCTTATATTCTTTGGCATGGCGTTTAATGAGCGGTATTGTGAGTTCAAGGCATGCGAAAGAATAGCGACGCTTCAGCAAGACACTTTTGATTTAAAATCAACAGTTCTGATATTTACTATTAAGGCAGCCAGTAAGTTTATGAAAAGCACGTTATGAACAGCACTCTATGAAAAGCACCCTTGAAGAACAGCAAGCATTTGTGACGGTGGTCGATAGCGGCTCAATCACCGGTGCCGCCGAACGGCTTGGCATTACCGTTTCTGGGGTTAGCCGTGCGCTCAACCGCCTGGAGCAAAAACTCGGCGCTACCCTGCTGCGCCGAACTACTCGTCGCTTGGAGCTGACCGAGGAGGGAGAGACGTTTCTTGGTCACTGCCGCCGTATTTTAGCCGCCGTGAATGAAGCCGAAGAGGCAATGCTGAATCGCCATAATCAGCCTCAAGGCAGGCTACGGATCAACGCCGCACCCAGCTTTATGCAATTCGTGATTGTGCCGGTGATTGGCGAGTTCCGCGCCCGCTACCCGGGTATTACGCTGGAACTCGACACCCACGACCGCTTTGTCGACCTGTTGGAACAGCGGGTTGATTTGGCCATCCGCATTGGCAAGCTTGAAGATTCGTCGCTGCACGCCCGCCTCCTTGGCTACAGCCCGCTGCGCCTTCTGGCCAGCCCCGCCTACCTTGAACGCCACGGCGCACCGCAAAGCATCGACGACCTTCAACAGCACAGCCTGCTAGGCTTCAGTCAGCTCGATCATCTCAACCGCTGGCCACTGTGCCGCGCCGATGGCCAACCCTTACATATCACCCCAACCCTGGCGGCCTCCAGCGGAAGTACGCTAATAGAGCTGGCCATTGCCGGAGAAGGCATCGTTTGCCTGGCCGACTTTATGACCATCACTCCCCGTCACAACGGCACACTGGTGGATGTACTACCCGGCTGTACAGAAATACAGACCCAAGCTGTGAACGCCGTGTATTACCGCCAAACCACGCTTTCACAGCGCACCCGACTGTTTATGGAGTTTCTAGCAGAACAGTTGCCGGGTAGGTATTTGCAAGGGTGACCTCCAAGATCAATCAGCTCACTACCCACTCATTAAAGACCTGCCTCTCGGAGTCGCTCCCTTTATGGGCATAATAGACCAGCCGTAGGTGGCGCTCTTCATCGACGGTGAGAGTGGTGTGCTCAAACGCCACCTCACCCAGCCCCTCAAGATAAAGATGACGCACACCTTGGCAAGGCGCGTTGACCTCTTGGGTTTTCCACAACTGCTTAAACTCAGGCGATACCTTGGATAACTCTTCAACCAGCTCATCAATGGCGGGATCTTGCGCCGCTCGGGCAAAGTCGCGCCGAAAGCTGGATAGCATTTGGCTGACTTGCGCTTCCCAGGGTGACAAGCGCTGACGCATGGCAGGGTCGGTAAATAACAGCCACAGCATATTGCGGCGCTCTGGTGCATGGTAAGAGAAGCTGAACAGCTTATTGGCTGCGCTATTCCACGCCAGCACATCCCAGCGCAAGTTCAGGATATACGCAGGTCGCGTAGGCAGGTCGTCCATCAATGTTTGAACCAGCGGTGGCACGGTACTGGGCGTGCCTATCAGCCTGCTGCTGGCCGAACGTTTAGGCTGGGAGTCCGCGGTGTGGCTTATTTCAGTACTCAGGTTAGACGCCTATGGCGGGCTTTACACCAAATTGCCTACACTGCCATCCGCACCAGTGCTTTCACTTGTTCGCAAACTCGCTATTTTGCGAAGCCCTCATGCCATGGCCATTCTGGCGGTTTCCTTATTGGGGGCTGTGGGCTGGGCGCTGCAAGTGCCACAAAACAATGAACTCGTTCATGCACCCCAAGGGGCAATCTTCATGCCCCTTGGCGGTTCTGCATAGATCAACCTTTTGCTTAACACCCAAACATAAGCGACCGGTGTGTAGAAAGCCCGGCCATGGCGCCATCGGCTACCGCAAAGGTGACAGAGCCCGCAGCACGCGCTACGTCGCCGCAAGCGGACACGCCGGGGATTGAAGTAGCCTGCATTGCATCGGTTTTGACGATACTGCCCATTGGAGACTCCTCTAGCTTGCATCCCAATTGAGCCGCTAACGGGCTAAGGTGAATACGCGGCGCGACGAATAAGCCCACCAGTGGAAACCCCGACCATCCTGCATTACCAGCTCAACGCCAACCTCCGTTTGGGAGTCTAGTCGTGCTGCTGCGCCATATTCGATATGGGTACCGCGCGCCTTAAGCTGAGCCAGCTGTTCGGCATTGGGTTCAAAGGCATCATTAAGAAACAGAGTGGTTGCGCCCCAGTCGGGCAGCATCAAACCATGGTGCATCGCGAGTTCCGAGGTTGCCAGCACACCAATCCCCTCTTTGCCCAGCTCATAGCCATGGCAATACGGACAGTGAAAAACGCGTTTGCCCCATAGTTCGGCGAGCCCCGGTAAGCCTGGAAGCTCATCGGTGACACCCGCGGCCAGAATAATGCGCCGTGCTTGATAGGAACTGCCATCCGCCAGTGCCACCAAGAAGTTATCTGGCTCCCCCGTTACGGTTTCCACCCGCCCCGTGCGCCACTCAACCGTTGGGTACTCCATCAGTTGGCTACGGGCCTCTGCTGCTATCTCTGCGGGTGGTGCACCATCCTGGGTTAAAAAACCATGGGAGTGGGAAGCAAAACGGTTGCGGGGCTGTCCCGCATCTATCAGTAATATTTTCCGCCTTGCTCGGGCCAGCTTTAGCCCTGCCGCCATGCCTGCGTAGCTGCCACCGATAACCACTGCATCAAAACTCATTGCCCTTCCTCCGTGTGCACCCAGCCTTTTAAGCCCATGGTGAATAAACTCATTTCATGTATCTTTTATTGATACATTAAAAGATACACAGAGGTCAATGGCAATGTTGAGAATGCCGATTAACGTTAATCGGGTAGGTGGTGAAGTATTAAGGCGTCGGCAGTTGGTAGCCTTTGCGCGTCGCAATATCGTCAAACTGAGTGGCTAGTTCCGCCAGCGTGATCGATCCCAAGCGGGCGATCAGTAGCGCTTCCGCTTCGCGCATGGCATCAAAAAGCGCCGCATTAACCACCTGCTCTACCGCGCAGTCCGGATTATCACGGTCGGTGCCGATGGCGAAAATGCGCGGCCCGCCTACGGCGTTGTGTATATCCAGCAGCGTTACGCTGTGCAAATCGCAGGCGATGCGCCAGCCACCGTTGTGGCCCTTTTCAGACTTTACATAGCCCGCCTTACGAAGGCCCGCCATAGTGCGCCGCACCACGGCAGCATTGGTGCCCAGCATGGCACCAATCTGCTCTGAGGTAATCGGTTGGGATTCCCGCGCGATGTGCAGCAGCACATGCAGCATACGAGAGAGGCGGCTATCTGTTCTCACGGGCAACAGTCAACTATTCAGCGGATAAACAAAGGAAAACGACGAAGCTGCACTTTAGCACACCCGCGAATAAGGCTGGGAATGAACCCCACCAGGGCCACCGCACACGCACCTACACCTCGTTCGCCGTTATAAGGCAAACTATGCTCTCGCTCTCTATACTGGTGCTGAGTCACTTTCACTGGCAGGGGATAAATGTCTGGCACGTCATTAGCCCATTTAGCGCCTCGCATTGTCGTTACTTCCAGGCCACTTAAGGATGTTATGGGTGTTCAAGAAATTGCTGTCGGTGGCATCTACTTAAGCCCTCTGTTGATCTACGCGCTGATCGGCTTTGTGGCTACGCTGACCATTCGTTCACTACTGCACTGGGTGGTCGGCGAGTACGCGCTCTGGTACGAGGCGTGGTTCGACATTTCATTGTTTGTCATCCTCACCGCTGCCACCACGTTCATTTTTACTGTTTTGCTTCAAAGCCCTTAAGACAGCCCTTGAGAGAATCGCCGATGCGCCCTTCGCTCCGTATTTTGCTCACCCTCGTTATTGTCGCCATTGCCGTTGCCGCCGGTGCATGGCTATGGCACTACTACCTCTATACCCCCTGGACGCGCGACGCTCGGGTTCATGCGGAAGTGGTGACGATTGCCCCCGATGTATCTGGCTGGGTACGCACACTTGAAGTAGTGGACACCGATCAGGTTGCCCAAGGCGATACGCTGTTTGAGATCGATAACACGCGTTACCAAGCGGCGGTGGACAGCGCCCAGGCCACGGTTGACCATCGCCAGGCGACCCTGGAGCTAAGCCGCGCCGAGGAGAGCCGACGTAACCAGTTGAGCAACAATCGTGCGATTAGCGCAGAAAACCAGCAGATTGCCCAGATCAACTCGCGCATTGCCGCCGCTGATTTACAGCAGGCTCAGGCGGAGCTGGCCAGCGCCCAGCTTGATTTAGCGCGCACCCAAATAACCGCGCCGGTTAGCGGCCATATCCTCAATGTCCATCTTACCGCTGGCACTTACGCTAATCGCGGCACGCCGGTGATGGCGCTGATCGCGGATAACTCCTTCTATGTCGTGGGTTATTTCGAAGAGACCAAAATGACGTCGATCGACATGGGCGATCCGGTGGATGTGATTCTGATGAACGGCGACACCCATCTGGAGGGCCGAGTGGCGGGTATTGGCCGAGGCATTGCCGATAGCAACACAACCCTTAACCAGCAGTTGCTACCGCAAGTGGAGCCCACCTTTAGCTGGGTGCGCCTGGCTCAGCGTATTCCGGTGCGCATTTCACTGGAAGACGTCCCTGATGACACTCTGCTAAGCGTCGGCATGACGGCAACCGTGCGTGTCCGCCCTGCCGGAAACGCTGCTGAGCAGCCTGAGTAACCCATGTCGCCGTTTGTTAGCACCTATCTGACGCCTAACGCCACGGCGGTCAAGTTTGCCATCAAGACCGCTCTGGCAATGATGCTCGCTCTCTATATCGCGTTGATGTTCGACTTGGAGCGCCCCTACTGGGCGCTGATGTCGGCGGCGTTTCTGCAGGTCCGCCCCATGAGTGGCATGGTGGTAGAGAAAGGCATCTGCCAGCTTGTCGGCACCTTTATTGGTGCCGTTGCGGGCATCGCGATCATGGCCCTATTCGCTCAGGCCCGCGTACCTGCGCTTATCGTGCTGACCGCTTGGATTATGCTGTGCACCTACGTGGGCTCGCTGTGGCGTAATAACTACACTTACGGCTGCCTGATGGCCTCCGTAACGGCCATGCTGATCGTGGTCATCTCCAGCGGCAGTTCGCCCGCCGGAATATTCGATATCGCCGTGGCGCGCCTTACCGAGCTGGGGCTAGGCGCTATCTGTGCCATGCTGGTTAGCTCACTGCTCTGGCCATCCCATGTGGGCACGCACCTGGCTACTCAGGCCGACAGCGTGATCAACGAAGCCTTCGAGCATGCCGCCCTGCGTTTAGAAGCCAGCGACGATATTCCAGCGATGCAGAAAGCCCTGCGCAGCAGCCTCGTGCCGTTAACCCTGCTGGAAACCGACAGCCAGGCCGCCCGCTTTGAAGGCCCGGTAGGCCCCGGCCGAGTGCGCGCAACCCACGTGCTAACCCGCCGCACGCTGCGCTTTTTCGCCAACCTGCAAGCGCTGCACCAACTGATGCACGACCACGCTGACCGGCTAGCTCCGCAAAGTATCGAACTCGCGGGCAAGATCGCAAAAGGCTTTCGCGATGCCGAACACGTCAAAGGGGTCGTTGAGGCCAGAAAAGCCCTCCAGTCGCTACGCCACCGGGTTCATGAAAGCGAAGAAGAGAACAGCTTAGCACCCCTCGATCGGCGTCTGCGGTTGGGGCTACGTGAATCGATCGGCCACGCCATGATCATGCTTGATGCCCGGGAAGCGATTGCCTCCCCGGAGAGCCATAAACTGCGCTCATCACCGCTGGCCTGGCACCGCGATCACCTCGCCGCCGGTATTAACGCCATTCGCTCAGGGCTAGTATTTTCGCTACTGGCGACTTTCTGGATCGTCACCGCCTGGCAGAGCGCCATGATCGCGATGATGCTGGGCACACTGTTTTCCGCCTTTTTCGCCAGCCGCGACAATCCCATCGCCATTACCATGATGTTTTATAAGGGTATGCTGGCGGCGATTCCCAGTGCTTTTCTGTTCGGCCATGTGCTGCTCTCCCAGGCCAATGGCTTCCCGATGCTGGCCATGCTGTTTGGCACGCCGCTGTTTTTAGGCCTGCTGGGCGCCACTAACCCGGCGACCATGGGTTACTGCCTGGCATTTACCATTTTCAATATTCTGCTCACCATGCCCGGAAACGGCATGGACTTCTCGTTCGATAGTTTTGCCAACCGGGTGGTGGCCGTAGTAATCGGGCTAAGCTGTGTGGTCATGGGCTTTCGCCTGCTGCCGGGGCTGGGTACTCGACTTCGGCGGCGGCGTTTAATCAAGGCGATTTCCACCGATATCCATGAGCTAAGCCAGCGCTCGATTCGCGACGCCGAAACCCGCTTCAGCGGCCACATGGCGGATCGACTGCTGCAACTGGCGCAGCATGACGACATGCTGCCTGAAGACCAGCGCCACCTATTTATTCTAGGCCTGACCGGGCTGGATGTTGGCACCGCTACCCTACGCCTGCGTGATCGGCTTGATGATGCACCTCACCCGCGCATCCGCAAGGCGCATCGCCACCTACTAGGCACGCTAGCTAGCGGGTTTGAAGAGAGCGCCAACGGGCGGCCGCCCCAAGGGATTCGTGAAGCAGGTAAACAGCTGGACGAAGCGATTATGGCCTATGGCGATGTCCCCGCCGACCGCCGGGTACTGCTGGAAGGCTTGATTGAGCGGCTCGAACTAGCCCTAGAGCGCCTTGCACGCATTATGGCGGAGCGGCCACAGATTAAGTCTATGCCTAAAGCCACGAGCGCTCCCGTGCTAAAAAAATAAGTGTCCTCTCATGGAATTACCAGAGTAAAGCGCGAGTGAACTAGTTACTTGTATCGCGGTTGCTCCCGTCGATCCACCATGGGCGCATGCTGAGCCATCAACTCTACGATCCAATCGATAAACACGCGCAGCTTGGCGCTTACGTGCCGATTCGGTGGGAAAGCGACGTACATCGGCATTGGGTCGAGATGCCAGCCATCAAATAGGCGAACCAGCTCCCCGCGAGATACGTGCTCACTGGCCATGTAGTCAGGAAGCCAAACTACGCCGAGCCCCGCTATGCCTGCTGCAAGACCAGCATTTCCGTCATCAACCGAAATCACATAGCGCCCTTGTACAGTGACCCGCTCTCCGCTGCGGTACATGGCGTAGGGAGAACCCACCCCGGCACGGGCCCATCGGAGCCCTACAATGTAGTGAGGGGGAGCTGAGAGTTCTTGCGGGTGCGAAGGCAAACCAGCACTTTCCAGATAGCTCGGCGCTGCGTAAATACCGATCTTCAGGTCGCCTACGCGGCGCGCCACTAACGATAAATCCGTGAGTTCTCCACCACGCACCACACAATCCACGCTTTCACCTATCAGATCCACCATGCGATCACTCGCCCCCATATCGATTTGAATATCGGGGTATTGAGCGTGGAAAGCAGGTAGCGCTGGTATCAAGATCATCCGCGCGAACGGGCTGGGCACGTCCACCCTTAGTCGGCCGCGAGGCAACACCGAGGCGTTGGACAGGCTCGTTTCAGCATCATCCATATCGGCTAATAGCTTTATAACGCGCTCGTAATAGGCAGCACCGTCAGCCGTGACGTTAACCTTACGCGTGGTGCGGTTGAGCAGCTTTACCCGCAGCCTTGCCTCTAATTGTTGCACCAGTTGCGTCACGCTGGTTTTGCTCATGTGCAGTGTTTCAGCTGCTTTGGTAAAGCTGCCCGTTTCCACTACCCGGGCAAATGCCTGCATGGCGTTAAAGCGATCCATGGCTATACCAGTCCTTGTGATTGTTTGAAAACTACAAACAATGTTGAACAGAATTCGTCGTTTATCCACCAAAAATAGAGGGCTAAAGTGACTTCATCGTAAACAACGGGTCGGTTTTGACCTACTGATGGAGATTCACATGGCTAAGCGTGACGCTGTTTTCCCCTCGGGCCGCCAGGCACTTTATGACCAGAATACCTATTCCGCCGCCGTTCGCTCGGGCGATTTGCTGTTTGTCTCGGGCCAAGTCGGCAGTCGTGAAGACGGCTCGCCCGAGCCAGATTTTGCTGCTCAGGTGCAGCTTGCTTTCGACAACCTACAGAGAGTACTGGAAGCAGCGGGCGCAAGCTTTGACGATATCGTCGATGTGACGAGCTTTCATACTGACCCGGAGGCCCAATTCCCTATCTGGTTGGAAGCCAAGGCGCGCGCGTTTCCAGAAAAACCCTACCCAAACTGGACGGCGGTCGGCGTCACTTGGCTGGCGGGTTTCGATTTTGAAATCAAGGTCATTGCCAGACTACCCGAGTAATCAAGTGCCATGTGGCACAAGCGCCTATTCGCAGGGACATCGCTGCATGGTTACTGGCTGCCTCGATAGTTTTCTGACAGCGCAGCCTGTTTAGCTGCGCTTGGCATACGTCCGGGTGGCCTATTTGAGTGGATTCGTCTGATTTTCTCCCGCTTTTCAACTCAACGTTAGCAAGATGCTGAAGGTATTCACCCGCCCCTGCAGGATCAGGCAAGTTTTGCGCAAGGGTTGGCAAGCCCTGCCGCCGTGGAATTGTTAAAAAGTAAAGGTAAGCGCAGCCGTTCAGGGGCCTCACCAACGAAGCGGTTCGAGCAGCGCGACTATCGATATTGATGGCATTGAATCCTAATGATAGGCGGAGTGTATAACAGTGAAAACATCAGGAAACACCATTCTCATCACCGGCGGTGGCTCCGGCATTGGCCGTGAGCTTGCTCTACGCTTTAACGCGCTGGGCAACACCGTCATCGTCGCTGGACGGCGCATGGAAACGCTGGAGGAAACCATTGCCGGTCAGCAGAACATGCACGCGATGGTCGTCGATGTAGAGGATCCGCGAGCAATTGTGGCCTTTGCTGAGCGTGTTATCGCCGAGCACCCCCGCCTTAACATTCTGATCAACAATGCGGGTATCATGCGCCGCGAGGACTTGACCAGTACCCATGACCTCATTGATGCCGAACAGACGGTCGTCACCAATCTGCTAGGGCCTATCCGGCTGACCAACGCACTGACCGACCACTTGGTAAGCCAGCCAGACGCGACGATCGTGAACGTATCCTCCGGGTTGGCGTTTGTGCCGTTAAGCGGCACGCCTACCTACAACGCCACCAAGGCGGCCATTCACTCCTATACGATTTCGCTCCGCGAACAGCTCAAGGGCAAGGTCGAGCTCATTGAGCTGGCGCCCCCCGCCGTGCAGACGGAACTGACACCCGGCCAGTCGACTCGCGAAGGCTATATGCCGCTCGATGACTTTATCGACGAAGTCATTACGCTGTTCCAACAAAAACCCACACCCAAGGAAATTCTTGTGGAAAACGTCAACTTCCTGCGCTGGGCGGAGCGCGACGGCCACTTCGATGAAGTGGTGGAGATGCTCAACAAGATGTGAGTTCTTCGTATTTCAGTACGAGTAGGTAACAATTGACGATGTAAAATGATCGTTTTACACTGCTCACATGGATACCAAAACAAAGCTTATTTCGACAGCAGAGCAGCTTTTCGACCGGCACGGTTTTACCGCTACCGGGATGGACAAGCTAATCAAGGCGGCTGGCATGTCGAGCCGAACGCTCTACAAGCATGCGGGTAGTAAAACGGCGCTAATAACGGAGGTGCTTAAAGAGCGCCATCGACGGTTCCAGCCACACATCGAAGTGGGCAGCGTTGATGCACTCTTCGACGCGCTGGAAGAATGGATAAGGAGCGAGAGCGCAAGAGGATGCCTTTTTCTGCGTGCCTACGGCGAAACCGGCGGAGACATACCGGCAATCACTGAGGCCGTACTGGCTCACAAAGCAAGGCTTTATGACAAGATCCAGGACATTGTCGCGATAGAAACCGATGGTCAGGCGATACCGGAACTCGCCGAGCAGATCCTTATCCTGTACGAAGGCGCCACCGCGGCCGCGATTTACCGTGGCCCCAAGGCGGTAGTCTCGGCACACAAAGCCGCATCAGCACTGCTCAAGCAGGCACGATCATGAGTCCCAGCGTGTACCTCGGTGCGGCGGGGTTTGGACTGATTGCAGTGTGCTATGGCTTTGCACGCTTCGCCTTCGGGCTCTTTCTGCCCCAGATCGATACTGACCTTGCTCTCACGCCCACCTTGAGTGGCTTCATATCGGGCGGGGCTTTTCTGGGCTACTGTCTCGCCATCATTTTGTCAGCGTACCTAACCGAACGCATCGGCGCCCGCGCCGTCGCCATTGGCGCGGCACTGGTCGCGGCAGTCGGCATGGCAGGCATCGCCACGGCGCCCTCCCCACTATTGCTCGCCAGCGCGGTCATGCTGGCAGGCTCAAGTACGGGGCTAGCATCGCCGCCCATGGCGGCAGCGGTGGCCACTGCCGTGCGACGTGATCGGCAAAGTGCCACCAACACGATCATTAATGCCGGAACGAGTGCCGGTGTGGTGCTTTCAGGGCCGGTCGCGTTACTGATGGGAGGTCAATGGCGGCTGGCTTTCGCTTGTTTTGCCGTGGCCGCTTTTGTGATGGCGGTAGTTGCCGCGCTCAGCGTACCAGGCGGCACCAAGGCGACCCAGGTCTCGGGCGGCTTGCCCCCCTTTAACAGCGTTATTATGCGCTTGATCGCCGCTGCTTTTCTGATGGGCGCGTCCAGCACCGCTATTTGGTCTTTTGGCGGCAAACTCGTCGCGCTGCAGCTTAGCTGGGACAATACCGGAGCCGGGCTGCTTTGGATCGCTATCGGCACCGCCGGTATTGTGGGTGCCGGCGCAGGCACGTTAGTGACGCGCTTCGGGATCGACCGGGTGCATTGGCTCTTTCTGGGCGTATTGGCAGCAGGCATTCTTTTGGTTGGTACCAGCGCCACCACTCCTCTACTGGCAATCGTCGGCGGCATGCTGTTCGGCGCTGCTTACATCATGGTGACAGGTGTCTATCTGGTATGGGGCGTCACGGCATTGCCCGACCGGCCCGCCACAGGCCTGATGATCGGCTTCCTGACCATCGCGATCGGCCAGACGGCTGGCGCCCCACTCTTTGGCTTTTTGATGGATCGGCTGACCCCCGACTATGCCGTGCTGGGCTTCGCATGCCTTGCCTTGACCGCAGGTCTGGCAAGATCCGGCAGCGCCATACCCAGGCCTGCCCCAAAAACCATCTAGTCAGCACAAGAGGTAAGTCGCCTGATAGCGGGGTTATTGGCCATACATAGACAATAACGAGGCAGCGTTACCGCTCCTGACACTACACGCTGAAGCGGCCATAACGACATAGGAGCGGCACCAGGCTGCGCCGTGGCAGTCGGCATCAGCTACACCGCCATAAAGATGATGGGCAACCGTCATATCGAAGACAGCTATCAAGTTGCCCTGGCAACACTGGAAAATGACCGAGAACTCGTCGTCGTTGACGACTACCCGACAAACCCTCTGGGCCACGATGCTAGCCCTCCAGCGTCATGACGCTTCCACCGGCTTGCTTCAAGCGGTCAAAATAGGAAGAAGCTTCTAGCAGCTGGTAGGGAAAGTAGAGGCCAGGTGGCGTCGCCGGGTTACCATCCAATCCGGTGAGCCTCTCAAGAACCAGGGCCACACCGAGCCCTGTCAGAGGCATCTGCCCTTGCGGATGAACGATGGCATGGCGAGTACGCAACGCTTGACCGTAATGATCCTCACCCTCAAGTTCGATAATAATCTCGGTCGATATCGGCTCGCCGCGACGGCGGCTGGAGCTCTCTCCAATTGCGAGGTTGAATTGCACATTGGGTGTATCGAGTACAGTCGCCAAGCCGACAACATCATTCGGCGATAGCGCAGACGCTTCCATTTCTGTGCCATCCACGGCACGGAAACGGGCCATGGCATCAGCATCTCTGCGCCAGTAATAGGCGCCGTCACGGCGGGCAAGCGCGACGGGCATCGCTTTCGTTTGCCGCTCAAGATCTACTTCTGCGGCCGGTCCAAAATCATCTTGCTCATCCAGCAGTGCACCAATAACAAGTTTATGGACACGGCTGAACGTCTTGGAAAATTCGAGTGTAGGCACGGTGGTAGCCCCCACCAGCCACTCGGTACCGAGAACCACAGGAGCAGCACTTGGGTTGTGCATATAGGCGGCGACTTCGGGGCCTAACTCAAAGATACCCGGTGAAATGCTAATATGCGGCACACAGCGTGATTGAGCAAAACGAAGTGCGGAGACCCGGTCATCCATAAAAAGCGTAGCAACAGCACTGATGTTGTGATCCCCCAGCCCAAGATCAGAAGTGGAAAAATCAACTTCCAAGCCCTGCGCATTGCCTAATTCGGCCGCCCACTCCTGGGCCTTGGCAAGGTTGCGTCCGCCAATCAGTAACGGTACATCTGGGTAAGCAGAGCGCAGAAAGTGCGACGTCCACCGACCGACAATGCCATAACCGCCTATAAGCAAAATAGAATCCTGCAGCATGATTACACTCCTCAGCATTAACCTACCATTAGTAGGTTACACCTACTAATGGTAGGCTTCAACAAAAATCAATACAGAGAACCTCGTTATGCAAGGCAAATCAGGCGAAACAAAAACACGTAGACTTTCCAAGGCAGAGCGTCGGCACCAGTTGCTCGACACGGCGATCACGATTGTTCGTGAAGAAGGTGCTGATAGCTTGACGTTGGGGCATTTGGCCAAGCGAGCCGGCATCTCCAAGCCTGTCGCTTACGAGCATTTCGGTACACGGTCAACGCTTTTGATTGAACTCTACAGATCAATCGACGCAGAGCAGGCAAACGCGCTCCGCGCCGCGTTGACTACCGGTGAGAGAGGCTTTGCAGAAACAGCTGACGTGCTGGCAAGCACCTACATCCATTGCTATGCCGACACCAGCGGTGAATGGCACGCAGTGGGAGCCGCATTGGCAGGTAGTGAGGAAAAGGAAGCCGTGTACCAGGAACTGCTCGACGGGTATGTTCAGCTATTCGCCGCTGTACTCAAGCCACACAGTGCTTTACCGCTAGAAACGTTAAAACAACGCTGCATTGGACTGATCGGCGCAGGCGAGGCCCTTTCGTCAGCCATGGTTCGCGGCAAATGCAGCGAAGCTGAAGCGGCCCAGACGTTCGCTGCGCTTATTCAAAGTGGGTTGCGCTAATAGAGACTAAGCTCGCAACTCTCGCAGCAGATCGATAAAAGCCCGCAGGCTGGGCGGTACATGACGGTTATTGGGGTAGTAAAGACACAGCCCAGGGATGCGGGGGCACCACTCCTCGAGCACGGTGCCCAGCCTTCCATCCCTTAAATAGGCGAGTGCATATGACTCTGGCACGTAGGCGATGCCTAAACCATCGGCGGCCGCTTCCACCATCAGTTGGCTACTGTCCAAGGTCAGCGCTCCTGGCACATCTACCGCCACATCCTGGCCATGCTGCTGAAACTCCCAGCGGTAGAGTTTACCGCTCGGCAGCCTTTGCCGTATGCATTGGTGAGAGGCCAGATCATCCGGCGTCTTTGGTGCCGTTCGGCCGTGCAGGTAGTCAGGGGAGGCAACGGCAAGAAAACGCAGTTCATGCCCCAAGGGGATGGCGACCATATCCTGAGGAACCGCCTCTCTGAGTCTTACGCCCGCATCAAACCCCTGCCCGACAATATCGACAAGTCGCCCCTCTGCCACGAGATCAAGCTCAACGCTATCATGAAGGGCGAGAAAACGCGGTACTACGGTTTGCAGCAACAGCCGCACGGCCCCTTCGCTGCCATTGATACGCAACCGTCCCGTGACCTTTCCTTCGACGCTGGAAGCATCCTCCAGGATCGCTTCCAAGTCACTCAATAGCGGGCTCAGCCGCAAGAGCAACTGCTCGCCGCTCTCGGTCAGTGAGACGCTACGTGTGGTTCGGTGCAGCAGCCGGGTACCCAGCCGTTGTTCCAGCGTACGCACGGTGTGGCTGAGGGAAGAGCGGCTGACTCCCATCAAGTCGGCTGCTCGACGAAAGCTACGGTGTTCTGCCACGGCCTGAAACGCCTTGAGGTCGGTCAACGTTGGCTTGCTCATTGGTGAATTACTTTCACCTCCTCGTGCCAATTGATGAGTATTCTCTTACTAGTGTTACTGCCCTAACCTTTGTCTTGCAACACTTGATGAATGACTTAGGAGAAATCTCATGGCTAAAACTTGGCTTATCACAGGCACATCCACCGGCCTCGGCCGACTACTTACTGAACGGCTACTGGAACGCGGCGATCGCGTTATAGCAACGCTACGCCGCAAGGGGTCTCTGGACGACTTGCTCTCCTTGCATGGTGATCGCTTGCAGATACTTACCTTCGACGTGACGGATACACCAACGATGAGAGATGCCGTTTCGCAAGCGTTCACGACGTTTGGGCGAGTCGATGTGGTCGTCAGCAATGCAGGGTATGGTCTCTTTGGCGCTGCCGAAGAGGCCAGTGATGAACAGATTGAGCGGCAAATCGCGACTAACCTCACAGGCTCCATCCAGTTCCTTCGCGCCGTACTACCACATTTACGCGAACAAGGGGGCGGCCGCATCGTTCAGGTATCGTCGGAGGGCGGCCAGATCGCCTATCCAAGCTTCAGCCTTTATCACGCCACGAAGTGGGGCATCGAGGGGTTCGTCGAATCCGTCGCGAAGGAAGTCTCGCCTTTTGGTATTGATTTCATTATCGCCGAGCCGGGGCCCACTGCGACCCACTTTGCTGAAGGGCTGGATCGCACACCCACGACGCCGATCTATGAAGATACCCCAGCAGGCGAGCTGCGTAGGGCCCTGGCGTCAGGTGACTTGGCCATTAAAGGCGATGCAGGCAATACCGTTGATGCCATCATTAACATAACGGATATGCCGAACCCACCACTTCGTCTTACGTTAGGCAGCACGGCCTATGACTCCATTAGCCATGCGCTAAAAGAGCGGCTTGAGTCGCTCGAAGCGTATAAGGAGGTAGCTCTATCCGCGGACAGGGATGAAACACGTCGATAGGCGTTTCTCCGTAGGATCCAACCAAGCCGAATCAAAAGTAGATACACGCCCCTTTCTTGCCAACGCTGAGCCTATTGCACGCCTGCAGTGTCGGTGGCTTCGTAAAGTGGGCGTAATGCCTCTTCCCGGGCGACACCTCCTACACCGTCACTCACCAAGGTTTCGGCATTATTTTCAAGATATTGTTTAACTCCTTCGCTTTCAGCAACACGCTCGAAGTCGCGAAGTGAAGCCATCAGTTGTGGTGTCAATTGGTCAAGTTGGGGGCGAATATCTTCGGCAAGGTCTGGTGGGGATTCAAAAGGAGGCTGCTCTGTTTGCCTCCATTGTTCATGGAGCCGGTGCTGGATAACCTTGCTTGCCTCAAACTGATGTTTGAAAAACGTCTGGGCAAAGGCCTCATTGATACCCGCCCGCGTGGCTTCAGCCACGACCCTCTCTAGAATTTGCGCTTCTCGTGCGGGAGCATCAATAGGAGCACCAGAGTTCCATTTAGCCTTTGCAACATCGGGCGCAATAGCAAGCCGCTCATCAACCAACCGAAGCAGCTGATCCACCGTCTGTCTGACGTCATTGGAAGGCTCGGCGGCACGGGCCTGATATCCAACACCGAGCGCCAGCGCCACCAGGAGAATGGCGCACAACATGACACGCAGGGAAGCAAGAGAGATCGTTCTTGAAGTGTCCATCATGACCGTCCATAGCTAGTTAGAGTGAATTCAATTTTTCTGTTTGCGACGCGCCAAAGTTTAGCAAAAGGCATAGCGGTCAACACGCTTACGCATTCAATGGGATGCAAAGGTCACGCTGTGCTAACCGTTAACGGCGATACCCTTTGTTCGATAGATCTCCGAGCTAGCAGAGCGTCCTGTTTCGGTGGTTTCTGAAACAGCCGCCCATATTCGCGGGTAAATTGGGGCACGCTCTCGTAGCCCACTTCAAAAGCAGCGCTGCTCGCTGAGAATCCTTCATTGAGCATCAAGCGGCGCGCTTCAATCAAGCGAAGTCGCTTCTGGTACTGCCCCGGCGTGAGCGACGTCATGTGCTTAAAGTGCTTATGAAACGAGGTGCTACTCATTCCCGCTTCTGCCGCAAGTCGCTCAACGGGCACACGCGACTGATACTCAGCTCTGAGTACCGTAATGGCGGCGGCAAGACGGCTCGCATGGCTGTCCGGGTCTGCCAGCGCCCGCAAAGCATCGCTGTGAGGCCCTGATAGGAGCCAGTAGTGCAGCTCCCGCATGATTCCTGGGCTCAAGAGCGGCGCCGCTTCTGGGCGATCCAACAGGTGCATCAGCCGTGATGCGCAATCGAGCAGTGCGGCTTCGGTGTCGACGGCGAATAGCGTAGGCATCTCTGAAGTGCGCTGCGGGCGGGGGGTATCGATATGGGCGGTGAGCTCCCGCAACAGCGCCACCTCCAGTTCGACAGCGATCGCCAGATAGGGCTCGCTCTGGCTTGCTTGCACGACCCGTCCGGTGACCGGCATGTCAGCACTAACGAGGACGGACTGCCCGCTAGAAAAAACCCGTTCCTCATTCCCCACTATCAAGCGCTTCGCCCCCTGCAGAACCAGGCATATCAGCGGCCTGTAAACCGAATGCAGGTCGCCGGATGGCGCCTTGAGGCACATCATTCGCAAACCCGGCACCGGGGTTATCGCCATACCACGGTTGTCGGCGTAGCGGCTGGTATAAGCCCGGACAGCCTGTTTGAGCGAGTTCATAGGTTTCCTCCCGCATTTCAGTTGGAACTTATTATGAAGGGATGGCATGAGGGAATGGTTTCAAACAGCGGTCTCACCCCACCCGACTTTGCGCTCGCGAAGCATCAAAGCTCCAAACGCCTGGGCCTGCGGCACTAATATAGAGAAAGATGAAGCAATAAAGCATGGCCGCTTCACCGTGGTTGAGAACAGGAAAAAAACTGTTCGAGCTGTGCGCGATAAAGTAGGCAAATGCCATTAAACCAGAAAGTAAGAAAGCCGTTGGTCGCGAGAACAGACCCATTAATAGCAATAAACCGCCCACTACCTCCAGGATGCCAGCGGTATAAAGCATGGGGTTAAGGGGATACTCGAAAGGGGCGGGCCAGCTGAAAAGCTTCATCGTCCCATGTGTCAGGAAAGACCCAGCGGCAAAGATCCGCAGAACGCTGAGAAAGTACGGAGCCAATTTGCTCAAGCGGTGCATTGGTAGTGTCGGCATGTTGTCCTCGCTCTATGCTAGAGATTACGGTGCCGGGCTAACTAAGCTCTACGGCGACAACGAGGATGGTAGGTGATGGTTGTGTCCATAATATGCCGTAGTTTTGGTTATTTTGTAGCAAACTGTGCCACTAACGCTAAATCATAATAAACAATGTGATGAGGTTGCCTTGCAACATCGGGCAGGGGTTATTGGAGTGGCCAGGACAGAGCCGAGCTATTCCGGTAAGTGAGCATTTTGCACGGCTCGTGACGTTTTTGTGAGTCGCCAGATACGCTCTTTTCGCACCGGCGCTGCGTCTACACTGCCTTCTCTCGGAAGCGAGATGATCGCTTGCATACCGGCTTCGCCGTTGAAAAAAGAGATATCTCCCCCGTGCTGCCGTGCAACTGCGCGCACTATCGAGAGGCCGAGACCGATGCCCCCGGTCTGTCTGTTTCGCGACGTTTCAAGCCGGACAAAGGGTGCGAAAACCTTCTCTTTCATGTCGTCCGGAATCCCTGGCCCACGGTCTTCAACGACGATATCAACCGAAGAAGGAGTCTCCCGAAGAGACACTTTTGCCTCTCCCCCATAACGCACCGCGTTCTCGACCAGATTTCTTAACGCGCGGCGAAGGCTATCTGGTCGGCAACGGTACTTCATCTTAACGCTCTCGACATGAGTGACTGGATGTCCCAGATCAGCCTGATCGTCACAAATACTCCCCACAAGCGCTTCCAGATCAATGGTACGTGTTTCCTCTTGAATCGACTCTCCACGTGCGAACGAAATGGCGGCTTCCGTCATCGACTGTAGCTCGTCAATTGTCGCTATCATCTTACGCTGGATGTCTTCATCGTTGACGAATTCGGCTCTCAGCCGAAGCGAGGTTAGCGGCGTCCGTAAATCATGGCCAATCGCTGCCAGCATCTTCGTCCGATCCTCTACGAAACGATGTAGACGGCTTTGCATCTTATTGAAGGATTGAGCTGTTCGCCTGATCTCTTCTGGCCCATCTTCCAACAATGGCGGCAGGTTTTGTCCTCGACCCAGCGCTTCAGCGGATGTTGCCAGGTTTCGCAGTGGTCGCGCGATGCGGCTCGCGATGAAGGCGCCGATCAACGCAAGCATGAGGGCGGTAAACCCAATCGACATCAGTGGTTCTGATGTCCACAAGCTTCCCTTATCGTGCTGGTAAAAGGCAGCGTTCAACCAGCGACCGTCGTCGAGTTGCGTCTTGTACCCATACCCAAGACTGCCTGAAAACTGGAGCACCTTGGTTGGCTGTGACAGCATCCACAAATAGGGTGTTGGCGTCCACCACGGGTCATCGGCGTTTGCAGTGGCCACTTCGTCGACGTTCGGTAATTTCGGATGGGGAGACCCAGCCCATCCTAATGTTCCGTTTGGATCGACGGCGCTATCCAAAGGCCGGGAAAGCTGGGAAAGGGCCGCTAATCTCCAGGCATTAGGATCCGCAGGATCGCTGTCGGTCAACCAGTATCTTAAATAACTGCCTTCACTTGCGCGCAGAGCCTGCTCTCTCAATGGCGGCGATAGCGATTCCACCAAGCGGGTCACTGATGACGCTCGGCTGATAAATTCCGCTTTCGCCCCAGCGTCGAACTTCTTGGTGTACTCATCCGAGGATATAAGGAAGGTAATTGCCTGTGAGAGGATCAATGCAACGAGCGTCAGCCCGATGAATTGTATAGCCAGGCTCTTTCGCCAAAGACGGATCATTCGAAAATAACCTCAGTACATAGGCTGTAGCCGCCCCCCCAGTGGGTTTTGATGATCGACGGATTCTTGGGGTTCTCCTCAATCTTCTTCCGTAGGCGGCTCACTTGGTTATCAATGCTGCGGTCAAAGATGTCGGCTGTCCTCCCAACCGTCAGATCAAGAAGCTGCTCTCGGCTGAGTATTAACCCAGGTCGCTCAATGAAGACCTTAAGAAGGCGAAACTCTGCTGTACTGAGAGGGATACCCACGCCATCGTCACCAAAGACTTCCTGGCGGCCTAAATCGAGTTTCCAAAAGCCGATACGAACTATCCTACGGTCAAGAGTTATCCGCGCCGGAGCGGAACTTGTCGCACGACGCAGCACGGCTCTAATTCGAGCAAGAAGCTCACGCGGATTGAATGGCTTAACCAGGTAATCGTCCGCGCCGAGTTCGAGACCGACGATACGATCTGTATCTTCGGCCATCGCAGTCAGAAATATGATAGGAATATCTCCAGACGCCCGAATCTCTCGGCATAGCGTAATACCGTCCTCACCAGGCATCATGACATCGAGAATGATGAGATCCACACTCTGCCGCTCTAGGATTCGTCGCAGAGCCGCCCCACCTTCAGCAACGCTGATTTTGTAACCCTGCTGCTCAAGATACTCCCGCACCAAATCCCGTATATCATTATTATCGTCAACGACGACTACATGTGTGGCCTCGTGCATTGCCCTAACCTCCGCCGTAAAGCTGAAACTCTCGTATGACTTCAGAATCGACCAAATAGAGCGAACCTATCTGTTTCCCCCTCCCGTATTCAGGTTGAACTTAGCATGATGTCGAAGGCCTTCGTTGCCCCCTGCAGGAAAAGGCAAGGTTTGCGTAGGTGCTGGCAAGCCTTGCCTCCATCAAGTTGTTAAAAAAGATAACGCAGCCTTGGCCGAAGCCAACTGCTGCCTCTACGGCAATCGAGAAGAGCCAACAACCCTGCCATGTTACGACCCGAAATGAGGCCAAGGAGAAACACCCATGACAGCATTTACGATCAACGGACGCGCGGTAGACGTTACCGCCGAGCCGGGTACCCCGCTTCTCTGGGTGATCCGGGAGCAACTGAAACTCACCGGCACCAAGTTCGGTTGCGGCATCGCGCAATGCGGTGCGTGCATGCTGCATGTGGATGGTGAGCCGGTGCGTGCCTGTGTCTTCCCGTTATCTGGCGCCGAAGGTAGATCCATCACCACGATCGAAGGGTTGTCCGAAGACGGCACGCACCCTGTCCAGCAAGCCTGGGTGGAGCTGGACGTCCCGCAATGCGGCTACTGCCAGTCGGGTCAGATCATGAGCGCCGCTGCGCTTCTGGCGCGCAATCCGCGCCCTACCGATGCGCAGATCGATGACGCAATGAGCGGCAACCTTTGCCGCTGCGGCACCTATGTGCGCATCCGGGCGGCCATACACCGTGTTGCCGAAAGCTAACCGGCACCGTGTCACCCTCATGGAAAGGACAGGTCAACAATGAAAACACATCATGTATCCTTTAGCCGTCGCGCCTTTCTAGGCGGCACCTTAGTGGCGGGCGCCGCGCTCATCATTCCCCTTCGTCTACCCACAGCCTGGGCACGAGAGGAAGAGGATCCACTCCTTTCGCACGCTTATATCCGCATCGACACGAGCGGCCAGGTGACCTTCCTGCTACCCACGAGCGAAATGGGCCAGGGCACCCACACGGGCCAGGCCCAGATTCTCGCCGAGGAGCTGGGCGCCGATTGGTCGCGCATTACTGTCGGCATGCCGAATCAGCTCTCCGACGACTACCGGATTCCGTTCATCGGCCAGATGCGCTCTGTGGGCTCGTTCGGCATCCGTTTCTGGCACGACCCGCTGCGCCGCGCGGCCGCCCAGGCACGGGAAATGCTGACCCAGGCGGCGGCGGAGCGGCTGGACGTAGCAGCGGCGGCCTTGCACGCCGAGAACGGCTTCATTGTTCACGCCGACAGCGGCCGAAGGATTCCCTTCGGTGACCTGGTGGAAGACGCCATGGCGCTGCCGATGCCCGAGGAACCGACCCTGCGGCCCGATAGCGAACGCACGCTGACCGGGCGCAAGGTAGCGCGACTCGATACCCCAGCAAAGGTGACAGGCAAAGCCGTATATGGGATAGACGTCGAGCGCGAAGGCATGCTGTATGGCGCCGTCCGACTCGCCCCGGTCTTTTCCGCCGACGTCGAGACATTCGATGAGAGCAGCGTCTCCGGGATACCGGGCGTTGTCGCCGTGGTTCGCGTGCCGCGCGGCGTAGTAGTGGTTGCCGACTCTTGGTGGCAGGCCAAGCAAGCCGCCAACGCCCTGGAGATCACCTTCACACGAACACCGGCGGACACGCTTTCCACCGATGAGATAAATGCAATGCTGCGCGAGGGACTGGATCGAACCGATGTCCCCGTCACCACGCTGCTTGGCGAGGCCGAGGCAACCCTGTCGGACGACGGCCAGGTCGTCGAGGCCGAATACTCGGTGCCGCTTCTGACTCATGCCAGCATGGAACCGATCAACTGCACGGCCGAGTCCACCGAGGAGCGAACAGAACTATGGATCGGCACGCAGGGCCAGGACGTCGTACGTATGACGCTCGAGAATGCGATGCAGATACCGGCTGACCGGTTTTTTATCAATACCACCTATTTGGGCGGCGGCTTCGGGCGCAAGACCCACGGCGAGATAGCCCTTCAGGCAGCGCTTGCCAGCCGTGCCGTCGATGGTCGGCCGGTCAAAGTGCTATGGGCGCGCGAGGATGACGTTCAGCAGGGCCAGTATCGCCAGACGATGATGTGTCGCTTCCGGGCGGTTCTGAACGAGGCCGGCCAGATCACCGGCATGCGCATTCGCGTCGCCGGGCCGCAAATGGGCCGCGAATACGGCATCGATCCGGAGCAGCGGGCGCAGTCGACGGGCAATCTCGCCAACTTCGACCCCTTCTCGCTCGGCGGCCTGTCGGACATGCGCTACGCCATCCCCAACTTTGTCGTGGATCACGCCGTGGTCGACCTGCCGATCCCGCTTTGCCCCTGGCGTTCGATCGCTCACTCCTTCAACGGCTTCTTCTTTGAAAGCTTTATGGACGAATGCGCGGCGGCAGCGGGCCGCGATCCGCTGGAGTTTCGCAGAAGCCACTGCACCGATCAGGCGAGGATGCTGGCCGTCCTCGACCGGGTCGCCGAGATGTCGCATTGGCAAGAGCCTGCGGCAGAGGGAATCTCGCGCGGCTTGGCCGTGGTAGAAAGCTACGGCTCCTATGTTGCCCAGGTAGTCGAGGCTCGGGCTGACGATGAAGGTATTCAGGTGGAACGTGTCCATGCCGCTATCGACTGCGGACGCGCGATTAATCCGGGCCAGGTGGAAGCGCAACTGCAGGGCGCCGTCATCGATGCACTCGGAGCCGCCATGGGGCAGAAGGTGACGATCCGTGACGGCCACGCCGAGCAGTCGAACTTTCACGACTATCCCTTACTGCGCATCGGGGAAGCGCCAGAGGTAGCGGTGAGCATCGTCGATATCGGCTCGCCGCTAGGCGGCGTGGGTGAGCCGGGCATTCCCCCGCTCGCCCCGGCGCTGGCCAACGCGCTATTTGCCGCTACGCAGCAACGAATCCGCCACCTGCCGTTGGCCGATCATGTTCAGGGTTAACGCAGCCGACCACAGATTGACGAGGCCTAACATGTATCTGGAACACGCACAGGATGTCCTTGGACAGTGGCTCGACTGGCGCAGAGAAAGCAAGACCGCTCTCGTTATCGTAACCGCGACGGAAGGTGGTGCCGTGCGCATGCCGGGCGCCCTGATGGCCGTGTCTGCCTCTGGTGATCGTTGCGGCTACATTTCAGGCGGGTGCATCGACGCGGATGTGGCCCATCATGCGCGGCAAGCGCTTAGCACGGGGCGGATCAAGCGCCTGAGGTACGGCAAGGGCTCACCGTTCATCGATTTGCCGCTACCCTGCGGTGGGGCCATTGACGTTTGCGTACTGCCCAACGCCCAGACCAGTGTTCTGCGTGCCTGCCATGATCAGCTCGCCTCGCGCCAGACAGCAATACTCAGTCTCACGGCCTCCGGCGATCTCGGATTCGAGCACCCACTGATGGCCAGCGCCCTTCACTTCCGGTATGCGCCGAAACTCCGACTGCGCATCGCCGGGCGCGGCGCAGACAGTCTGGCGCTTGCCAGGCTGGCGACGGCAAGCGGCACCCACACCGAGCTGCAACTACGCGACGCTGCCGACGCCCTGGATGCCCAACGGTTAGGAATCGAACGCGTTACGACACTGACAGTTCCTTCGGCGCTTCCCAAGCTGGACGATGATGCATGGACGGCGTTTCTGCTCGCCTTCCATGACGTGGACTGGGAAGAAGCCCTCCTCGCCCAGGCGCTTAAAGGCGCCGCCTTCTATATCGGCGCCATTGGCAGCAAAGCTACCCATGCGCGGCGCTGCGAGAGGCTTCAGTCAATTGGTTTTACCGAGAGAGAGACTCACCGCATCCGCGGGCCCGTCGGATTGATACCTTCCATGCGCGACGCTTCATCGCTTGCCGTGTCCGTGCTCGCCGAGATCGTAGAAGTCTATCAACGCAAGGTGCGATCCCCCTTAAGTTCGACCGCCCGCGATTGCTTGAGAGTTTAGGCTCAAGCGATGGATCCGGTCTCCGGTGAGCTATCGGCTTCGGCCTGTAACACCCTGTCAAACGAAGCCCCCCGAGCATAACGGGCAGGCGGAAGCCCGACATGACGGCCGAAGGCGACACTAAAGGTGCTGGCGGAGCTGTAGCCAACCCGTTCGGCGACGTCAGCGATACTGGCTTTTTCTCTGCGCAGCAAATCCTTGGCCAAGGCCATCCGCCAGGCGAGCAGGTACTCCATTGGCGCCATGCCCACCGCGCGACCAAACCGCTCGTAAAACGCGGAGCGGGAGAGTGTCGCTTCGTTTGCAAGCTGTGCAACCGTCCAGGGCTGCTCGGGACTCTCATGTATCCGGCGGATTGCGATCGCAATCCGCTCGTCGGTCAGGCCACGCAGTAGCCCGGGCGAGGTGTTCGTCTTTCCGTCAGAGCGAAGGGCCTCGATGAGCAGGACTTCCAGCAGACGTTCCAGAACCACATCCCGCGCCGGCCGTTGCGCACGCGCTTCATCGCCGACGAGTTGCATAAGAGTGGCCAGCCGATCCACTCCCCGAACGTGTACAAGCTTGGGGAGCAGCGACGAGAGCAGAGCCGCATCCGGGGAGCGAAAGACACAGTAACCCACCAGAAAGCGGACATCGGGAGAGTCGTTTGGGTTGCCGACCCTGTGTTCGCCATCGGGTAACACGATGGAGGTATGAACGATGTCTTCGGGGGTCGTGGGCGAGTAGCTCGACATTGAAAAGTTATACGCGGAGGGGAGGAGCACGAAATCCCCCTCTTCGAGGACGATCTCGTCGTACCCGTCGGCTTTGAGACGGCATGCTCCCTCAAGAATGGCGCAATAGAAAGGGCGCCCGACCTCTGTGCGGAGAACTCTCCAACGACCGGCGCCGCTACCCCGTTTCGAAAACGGGGTAGCGGGTTGGAGGAGCGTGACTACCTGGGCAAGCGGATCGAGCAAAACAGGACACCTGCAAACTAAATACGGACTATTTATTGTAGTTCATCCTGTTTCGGCTTGCCATACTCGACTCATGTCAGATGCTAGAGGCGCTCTGCAGCGGGGATCTCTCCCGCGACTGTTGTGAACATGATTCACCTGCACCGTTGCCATCATACGAGGAGAACACCATGCAATATCGTCAACTTGGCCGTACCGGCATCCAGGTCAGCCCCTACTGCCTGGGCACGATGATGTTTGGGAGAATCGCCAATGCTGATCACGATGAATGCGTCGGCATGATCCACAAGGCAATCGATTTCGGCATCAATTTTATCGACACCGCCGATGCTTATCACCAGGGCGAGTCCGAGGAAATCGTCGGCAAGGCACTGAAGGGGCGGCGAGACGATGTCGTGCTTGCCACCAAGGCGTCTCTCCCGATGGGGGACGACCCCAACCGCCGGGGTGGGTCGCGGCGTTGGCTGACCCGCGCGGTCGAAGACTCGCTGCGCCGCTTGCAGACCGACCACATCGACCTTTATCAGATTCATCGGCTGGCGCCGGATACCGATATCGAGGAAACGCTGTCGGTTCTCACCGACCTGATGCGCGAGGGCAAGGTGCGCGCCATCGGTGCCTCAACCGTTCCTGCTTCCGCCATCGTGGAGGCGCAATGGGTCGCCGAGCGACGCGGGCTGGCGCGTTTCCGCACAGAACAACCGCCCTACTCTATTCTCAACCGTTCGATCGAGCGGGAGGTGCTGCCCACCTGTCAGCGTTATGGCATGGGAGCGATGGCGTGGAGCCCGCTGGCTAAGGGTATGCTCACAGGCAAATACCGCAAGGGCGGAGAGCAACCGGACTCTCTGCGCGCGAAATATTTCCCCAAGGCAATGTCCGACGAAGCCAGCCTCGACGCTGTCGAGCGGCTCATCCCGCTGGCCGAAAATGCGGGCCTGTCGTTGACCCACATGGCACTGGCCTTCGTCGTGACGCATCCGGCGATTACATCCGCCCTCATCGGCCCCCGCACGCCTAAGCAACTCGACGATCTGCTCGCTGGCGCGGAGGTGCAGTTAAGCAATGAAATCCTCGACCGGATCGACGAGATCGTCCCGCCGGGCGTTGATGTGGCGCCGCTGGAAGGAGCGGCCTATGTCCCGCCGGCGATCGCCCAGTCATCCCTGCGGCGGCGTCCTCTCACTGAGCGGGCGGCCGTTGTGGATAGCGAGCAGCGGGAGAACTGAAGGCAAGGCCAAATCCAGTGCAAGATCGTGCTCACTGCCCAATGAAAGCAGCGGCGGATAGCTTCACCAATGGATAGCTAGGTGTTGGTCGGCCAGGTTGACAGGGCTTGGGCGGCGTCCGCTTCAAATGCGGCGTATAACACCGCGCCCATAATTAAAGAAGTTCCTATGCAAATACCACCCCCTATCCGAGAAGATGTTTCTGACAATAATCTGAAGCACAGAAGGAAACACCATGAGCGCACACAAAACAATCCTCGTGACGGGCTCAACCGATGGACTTGGCCGTCGGGTCGTCGAAGAGCTTGCACGACCCGGCATGCATATCCTGGTGCACGGACGTGATACGGGACGCGGAGCGGCCGTTGTCCATGCCGTCGAACAGGCTGGAGGAAACGCCCGGTTCTTCGAGGCGGACTTCGCCTCTCTTGGCGACGTGCATAGACTCGCTGATGCGGTTCATGTGGAATGCTCTCATCTTGACGCTCTCGTCAATAATGCCGGAATATCGAAGCCCGATGGGCCGCGCCGAGAAAGCGCGGATGGCTATGCAAGACGGCCATCGAAGGGTTCACTGCCTCCCTGGAACACGAACTCAACGCCTTCGGCGTGCGAGCCAAGCTGGTGGTTCCCGGGTACGGCCCTTCGACCAGCTTTGCAGCCAACGGCCAGCAGCGTATGCAAGGATTGATCCCTGCGGCTTACGAATCATTCGCTCACCGCGTTTTCTCCGGCTTCGACAAAGTATCAGAGGTGACCAAGCCAGCTGACGTGGCCGAAGGTATCTGGCAAGCAGCCAACGACACATCAGACCAGCTGCGCTTCCCGGTTGGCGCTGACGCCATAGCGCTGGCGTAACAGTGCGTAGGATAGCGAAATACACTTAAATCAGACGTATAAGAACCCGCAACGCGGGCTCTTATTATGCATGCCGGCTTCGCCGTTGGAAAACGCCGCCACCCACATGGCTGCCGCAACCGCACAGGTTTGCAGTGTGTCTCACTGACCGGTTAGGTGTTGATGCGATGTGCATCCTTATAACCGTAGCTTTATACCACAGGGATGACGAGCAGGTGCTTCGGAGGAAGTCATCAGCTCGCCAATTACGGCATACCCTCACTCAGCCTGCAGTGACGGTCATGCCTCCGTCGGCCATGACGACAGAGCCGACCATGAAGCTCGCGCGCTCCGACGCCAGGAAGGCGGCCACTTCGGCAATCTCTTCCGGTTGTGCCGCGCGGCCAATGGACGCGCCCTTCGTTGGCGCAGGTGCAGGCGGGGGACTTCTTTCTGACCAGCACTGCATTACCGTATGAGATGCGCTGGCAGGCCAGAGAAGGCGACACTTTCGAAGTGATGCATCTGTATCTCACCCATTCGCTGATCGACCACGCATCCCGCCATCTGCTGGGCAGCCAGATCGGCCCGATCAGTTTTCTCGACATTTCCGGCGAACAAGATGACTTGGTGCGGATGCTGCTCGAGCAGATGTGGCGGGAACTAGTCGCACGGTGCGAGCCCAGTTCATTTTTCGTCAGCAGTCTTGCCCAGGCATTGGCCGTTCATCTTATCCGGACTTACCGCGATCCAAAGGTCACGTGCAGACTTAACAACGCGCTGCAAGCTTACAAACTACGTCGCGTCATCGACTCTATGAACCAGCGCCTGGCCGAAGCCTTCTCCCTGTCGGACTTGGTTGATACGGCACAGTTGAGCGAATACCATTTCAGTCGGCTGTTTAAGAAGGCGACGGGGCTGTCGCCATCGCAATACTTCATCCGTCTGCGCATGGATCGCGCGCGTCATCTGCTGTTGCACACCGACCGTAGCACCATTGATATCGGAATGGAGGTTGGTTATTCGAATCCTAGCCACTTCTCGCAGGTATTCCGACACAAAGTCAGCATCGCCCCAAGCGCCTAATGGTTTACTGCGCTCCCTTTACCCCCCATCGAAATGACAAGCAGGCTCAGCAGCCTCGAATTCATCAGCCCGCCGATCACGGCAAAGGCCATCGGCGCGCGAAAGCATGGATCAATGCCCTAGCCGAGCGCAATCGTTGTCATGCCGGCCCTCATAGCGAGAGTGGTCATCATGACAGACGGAGGCGCTGGCGAAAGGCATTGATGCCCGCGTCCCAGCGACTCATGCAGTGATTGGCCCACCGCGCCCAGAGACTATTCCTGAACGACAAATGATCCATTGGGGTAATAGTGGCAGATGAACTCCACAAAGGCCCGGACTTTGGGGCTCTGCAAACGTCGGGACGTATGCAGAACCCAAAGCTCAACTTCATTGCCGGCGGCGCCCCACGACACCAGCTCGCCTCTTTCCAACAGGCCTCCGATGATGGATTGCGGCAGCATGGCCGCTCCTGCACCCGCCACAGCGGCATCTCGAACCGTCAGGAGCGAGGACAGCCGTAAGACAGGCCGTGGTTCGACGGTTAGTTGGCCATCCTGGACGAACCAGACCTCACCTTCTCGATACGTCGGCATGACGATCGCCGGAATGTGGAGCGGCTCATCCCCGCTCTGCTTTGGTAGCTGAACCGAGGGAGCTGCCACCAAGACAAGTCTGTCTCGGGCAAAACACCTGCCCACCAGCATGCTGTCCTTGTGCGGATTGATGCGGATGGCGACATCGAAATGCTCTTCGACGAGATCGGCAAGCCGGTCTTCGGCCACCGCTTCTATCTGCACGTCGGGATGGATCGCCTGGAAGGCGGCAGCCAGTCGCCCGAGCGCCACCTGCGAAAACAACAACGGTGCCGCTACGCGCAGCCTTCCTCTCGGGGTATCAAGGCCATCTCGCGCCGCCGCTACTGCTTCAGCCACCTCACGCATTGGCCCCTCAATTCGTGCGAGCAGCAGTTGGCCAGCCTCGGTCAGCTCGAGGCTGCGGTCACTTCGTTCGAAGAGTCGAACGCCTAGGCTTTCTTCCAGCTCAGCCACCCGGCGCGACAGGGTTGCCTTGGATCTGCCGCTGGCCCGGCTTGCACGTCCAAAACCGCCGTGGACGGCCACCAGTTGGAAATCATTCAGAGCGTTTAGATCCATGATGTCTCAAATTTGATACGAACTGTCTCTAACTTAGCGTCTTTGTTTTGAATATGAAACCACCTATTGTTCGGTCATACGCAACCCGAACCAAAGGAGTTCTTATGAAAAGCACTAAGACACTAATCCTGACTTCCCTGGCCGACGAGTCGCGCGATAACCATTCGGATGGGAATAGTGGTGACCCTGCTGCCCATCGCGCCGCACGGCCGGGAATCGCCGTCACGCTAGAGTGCTTTATTCCTGGCGAAATCAAAGACGTTTTCGACTTCGTTGCTGCACAGGACGTACTGCCTAAGATCCTCACGGGTTATGGGCTCGTGCCAGGTGTGGCGTCGACTTCGGACATTTCTGGCCCCTGGAACCGGCCCGGCTCGACACGCACCGTACACCTTCTCGATGGCAGTACCGTGCGCGAAGGCCTCACGCATTACGACCGCCCAGACTTTTTCGCCTACCGCGTCAGCGACCCGAGCTTTTCGTTGAAGCACCTGATGTCGCATGCATGCGGCCAGTGGTGGTTCGTGGCCTTGGAAGGCGGAACGCAAGCTAAGTGGGCCTATACGTTTCACGCAAGAAACGGTCTGGCGGCGATTCCGCTCAGGCTTTTCGTAGGCACCCAGTGGAAGGGATACATGAAGGTCTGCTTGAACAACATCGTCGACCATTTCAACGCCGCGTGACGTCTTCACGCCCAAACCAGTATCAGTCAACAACCCGCAACCCAAGGAAATCATCATGACCATTCTCGTTACCGGCGCAACCGGCACTGTCGGTCGCCACGTTGTCGAACAACTCATCAAGCGCGATGCCGATGTCCACGTGCTCGTCCGCGATACCTCGAAAGCCAACTTTCCGGCGAGTGTTGGCGTCGTCCAGGGTGATCTGCTCGACGTGGACTCGCTACGCAATGCCTTCTCCGGCATCTCGACGCTCTTTTTGCTCAACGCGGTGGTGCCCGACGAGTACACCCAGGCGCTGATCGCGCTTAATCTCGCCCGTGAGGCCGGCATTGAGCGAATTGTCTACCTCTCGGTCATCCACAGCGATCTGTACGTCAATGTGCCGCACTTTGCCGGCAAGTATGGTGTGGAGCGCATGATAGAGCAGATGGGCTTTAACGCCACCATCCTGCGACCCGCTTACTTCATCGAGAACGATCTGACCATCAAGGAGGTAATCACCGGGTACGGCATTTACCCAATGCCGATCGGCAGTAAGGGCCTTGCGATGGTCGACACGCGTGACATCGGCGAGGTCGCCGCCCTCGAGCTCCTGCGCCGCGAACAGTCAGCCGTACCGCTACCGATCAAGCGAATCAATCTCGTTGGCCCCGACACACTAACCGGTCAGGACATTGCCGCTATTTGGACTGATGTACTTGGTCGCCCCATCGCCTATCCGGGTGAGGATACCGCCGCGTTCGAACAGAACCTATTGCAGCACATGCCGAGTTGGATGGCTTACGACATGCGCCTGATGAGTGAGCGTTTCATCACCGAGGGGATGCTCCCCGATACCGGTGACGTTGACCGGCTGACTGCCCTTCTGGGTCGCCCCCTTCACTCTTATCGCGAATTCGCCACCCAGGTCGCGGCCTCAGTCTGACGGCAGCGCACTCCCAATCAATATAAGGAAACTCACCATGATCTACTCGACCGCTACTGTCCCGGTGAACCCGGCAGGGGAAACCACTCTGACCCGCACGCTGGCCTGGCAAGGCCTGGTGCTCAAGGCCCGCGACGCCCGCCTATTCTTGCCCGAAGGCCTATGCACCCGCTGCGACGTCGTAGAGGAAAGCGCGACGCACTTCGTGCGAGAAGCCACCATCGCCGGCACCAATCTGCGCGAGATCATTACCCTGAAGCCGGAAAGCAAGGTCACCTTCTTCCAGGCCACGGGGCCCCGAGAAGGCGCCATCATCAACGAACTGTTCGAGGACGAGGCGGGGGCGCTCCAGCTTCGCTTTTACTGCTACCTCGGCCTGCGCGGCAAAGAGCCGGGCGGCACTGAGGAGCAGGCCGAACAGGCCCAGTTCGACAGCGACAAGGGCTACAAGGCCGCCTTGCTATCGACGCTCAAACGCACCCGCGAATTGATCGCGGACGGCAAGCTCTGAAACGGGCGTCTGCCTTTTATTAACGACGTATCGAAGGAAATCGCAGCAGGGCTACGCCCAACTGTTCGCCGTGGTGTTAGCCATACTGCGAACTGACCGATGCCGAACTCGAACGACGCTGCGTTGGCCTGATTGGCGCGGGAGATGCACTCACGGCGGCGAGGGTGCGCGGCCACTGCAGCGAGGCAGACGCGGCAAAAACGTTTGCCTCGCTGATCCAGGGTGGGTTGCTCGCCACTGAGCCATGATGTGTTGGCTCAAGTGGCTACGAGGTGGGGCGCCTCCCTCAGCCTGCCATGACGGTCATGCCGCCGTCGGCCATGACGAAAGAGCCGACCATGAAGCTCGCGCGCTCTGACGCTAGGAAGGCGACCACTTCAGCGATCTCTTCCGGTTGTGCCGCACGACCAATGGGTGCGCCCTTACCGTGTTGGGCCAGAAAGCCAGGGCCGTCTTCCATGACATCGTTGAGGATATTGGTAACGACATCGCCCACCCCGACGGCGTTCACACGGATACCGTGCTCGATGACTTCAAGCGCCAGCGTGCGGGTCAACTGGGCTAGAGCGCCCTTCGATGCGGTGTATGCCGCAATGGCCGGGAAGGCAAAGTAAGAGGCATAAGAGGCGATATTGACGATCGCGCCGGACTTGTTCGGCTTCATCGCTTTCACGGCTTCGCGGCAATGCAGAAACGCCGCCGTCGCGTTCACGGCCTGAATACGCTCCCAGTCTTCCCGCGTCATGTCCTGCACCAGCTTGTTAATGATGATACCAGCGTTGTTCACCAGAATATCGAGTCGGCCGAACTGCTCCACCGCCAGAGCCACTGCCGACTCAGCGGCACCGTCTTGGGTGATGTCGGCCACTAGAGGCACCAGCCCCGGCCGGGCCAGTTCTCCGACAAAGGGGTTGATATCCTCAGCGATGACCTTAGCGCCACGTGCATTCAGCAGCAGAGCAATGGCTTTGCCGATACCGCTGGCAGCGCCCGTTACCAGCGCGACCTTGCCTTCAACTTCCTGCGGGACAACGTTTATGCTGTCAGTCATGGTTTTTCTCCAAATCGGGGCCAAGCGAGGTATTCGCCGGCCAGCCCCCAAAGGGGAGCTTTCGTTGATGACGGAGTGACTATCGCGCAGGCAGGTGGAAGCGGCTTTAGGAGACTTGCGCCGGCTATCGCAGTTTTGCGCTAAGCTGTCGATTGACGCTCACACTCAAGTGGATCGCTGATGGATAGATCTTCGTGACTAAGCCCGAGCCTATCGTTTCTCCTGGGGATCCACTGCGAATCCCAGCAGAGGCCATGTTGGAATGTATGCCGAGCGAGCATCTGGCACTGCCGCAGCGAGCTGAGTTACAGGAAGTGGTACTGCAACTATTCACGCATCACAGCATCACGGAACCGCTGCTGGTTCCAGCCGTAGCCGAGCCGCTCTTGGTGATGGTGCTGTCCGGTTCCGCCATCGTCGAGGAACGCTCTTTGGACGGTGATTGGGAAATGGCGCAGGTACAGGCGGGGGATTTCTACCTCACCAGCACTGCATCACCGTATGAGATGCGCTGGCAGGCCAGAGAAGGCAACACTTTCGAAGTGATGCATCTGTATCTCGCTCATTCGCTGGTCGATAAAGCATACCGTCACTTACTGGGCAGCCAGGCCACCCCGATCAGCTTTCTAGACATCTCCGCCGGACAAGATGATCTGGTGCGGATGTTGCTCGAACAAATGCGCCGGGAGCTGGTCGATAGGCGCGAGCCCAGCTCACTTTTCGTCAGCAGTCTTGCCCAGGCACTGGCTGTTCATCTTGTCCGCACTTATCGCGCCCCAAAGATCACGGGTAGGCGTAACAACGCGCTGCAGGCCTACAAACTGCGCCGTGTCATCGACCGTATGAACCAGCGCTTGGCCGAAGCCTTCTCCCTGGCGGACTTGGCTGATGCGGCGCAGTTGAGCGAATACCATTTCAGTCGGCTGTTTAAGCAGGCGATGGGGCTGTCGCCGTCACAATACTTCATCCGTCTGCGCATGGGCCGCGCGCGTCAACTGCTGTTGCACACCGACCGTAGCATCATCGATATCGGGATGGAGGTTGGTTATTCGAACCCTAGCCACTTCTCGCAGGTATTCCGCCACAAAGTCGGTATCTCCCCAAGCGCCTATCGCCGTCCGCCGGAGCACTGTTAGAGCTTATGTGATTTGAAGTAAAGATCTGGTCATGTATTTATGCCGCGGGTAGATCTTGGGAATACTCCTTCCATCCGTGAGAGCGTATAACCAAGCCATTGATAAGACAGGCTATCAACGCATACGCCTAACTATCGGATCCCTTTAGCGCTTGACGCATTGAGGATGGCTGCCCATATTAATAGACAGACCTGTCTGTTCAGAGATTTTTACAATGATGATGAATCCATTGCCGGCCTCCCGGCCACGCGAGCGTATTATTGAGGCCGCTAGCCGATTGTTTTTCCGTCAGGGCTATTGCTCGACGGGCATCAATCAGATTATTAGTGAGTCCGGCGTCGCTAAGGCCAGCTTTTATAGCCATTTCCCGAGCAAAGAGACCCTCGCTATCGCCTGGCTAAAGCAACGCGAAGAAGTTTGGATACGCCAGCTTAAGGAGCAAATTGCCCAGCATGCATCGGCCGATAGGCGTATCGCCGCTATGTATAGCATGTGGTACGACCAGATCCGCGAAGAAGGTTATCGTGGTTGTGGGTTTATCAATATGGCCGGTGAGTTCAGCAATGAGGAAAGCCCGATTAGAGCCGTCGTGCGTGATCACAAGAATCGCGTACGACAACTTATCGCCAATTATGTGCTGAATGAATATCGGGCCGTGATGAAGCCTAGTGAATTCGAAGAGTTAGTGACGGTTATCTATTCGCTTTTTGATGGCGCCATTATACAAGCGCAGAATTTTATGCAGGATTGGCCTATTGAGGCTGCATTGAAGGCTTCCATCAAAATGCTTGCTCAGTATCGTGCGCCATGAGCAGGTACCTGCCCAGCTTACTCGAGCGAAACTCCCCCTTTAATGTTATCGGCACTGGTCTCTTGATTGTGGCTTCTACTTACGGACTGTCACGCTATACCTATGGCCTGTTTGTGCCTGCCATAAGAGACGATTTTAATTTAGACCAAGCAAAAGTGGGCGCGATCGGTAGTGCCTCCTATTTGGGGTATCTACTGGCAACGCTGGTCAGCCCAATACTGGTGCGCCGTTTTAGTCCCCGCCTGCCGATTATATTGGGGGGGATGACGGCGACGCTGGGTATGCTGTTAGTCGCACTGGCAGGCAACCCGCTGTGGTTAGCACTGGGGGTGACACTTGCCGGCTGTAGTCCAGGGCTGGCCTATCCACCGCTTTCCGATGCCATCAAGCAACTGTGCCGCGCTGACAAACGGAGTCGCTACTACGCCATCATTAATTCAGGCACCAGTTTTGGGGTAATGGTATCTGGCCCCCTGGCACTCATTGCCGGCTCTCGCTGGCAACTGGCTTGGCTGTGTTTTGCGTTTATCGCGCTGACAGCCACGCTATGGAACCTGTTGATAATGCCGGGCTCTACGCGCGGCACTGCTCACCATACATCCTCCCTTGAAGAACACTCAGATAGGTTGCCTGCTTGCCAGGAGCCCATGCTGATGCTGCTGAGACGCAAATTGAAGGATAAATTGGTGCGTCGCTTACTACTGGGCGCGCTGTTATTTGGGCTGGTAACCTCCGTTTACTGGACGTTTTCTGTTGAATTGATCGCAGGAAACAATCGCCTTTCTGAAACAAGCAGCGTGATCTTTTGGATGATTGTCGGCATTGCCGGTGTGGCGGGTGGATTGGCCGGCGACCTGGTAACTCGTTTTGGGTTGGCTAGGATATTGAAATGGGCAACGCTGGCCATTGCTACCTCAATAGCCTCACTTACCGTTGCGAGTGAAGGCATGCTGATGCTCACCATATCGGCAGTGGTGTTTGGCGCCACGTTCATATTAATCACCGCGCTATACGGCATTTGGAGTGTCTATTGCTTTCCTGAAGCCCCCTCTCTAGGTTTTGGGCTAACCTTCTTTCTTATTTCCGCAGGTCAACTGGTATCGCCTTCCCTCGCCGGGGTGGGAGCAGACCTTTGGAAAATGACAGGTGTGTTCCAGGTGACCGCCATCGTCTGTCTCGGGATCTTGCTGTTACTGCCCACCCAGGACGTTCGGAGTATTTGAGAAATAGATTACTGTTATATAGTAACACTATGCCAAAAAGGTTGTAGATGAAGGGATTTGCGAACGTCTCAACCCTGCAACCTGGTAGCCGCCAAGATACTTTTGCTATTCCACTTTCTCAATATCGCCGCAACTAAAAGTGTCTGGCTTGCTGCCTGACCATCTCCCCCTTCTCCTGCCGTTATCGATTGCGGGCGGCTGCCTGTCCTACTCGCAGCAAATAATGCTATTCGAGCCTCTAGCATCTCATGCACAAAACATGCTAAAAAATGCACAAACCTGCATAAAAATGCAAAATAACGTATAGGAGATATAATGCTTAACGTTCCCGAAACCCGGCAGCAGCAGTTATTGGCCAGGCTTGCCAACGGCGAACAACTGATCGCGCAAGACCTTGCGGTTGAGTTCGAAGTGTCGCTGGACACCATTCGCCGAGACATCATTGCACTTGAACAGCAAGGCAAAGCACAACGGGTTCGAGGCGGCGCGGTTGCAACTGCGCCAGCTTCACCTCCCTTGCAGTATCGGGTTGAGGCCCCGTCACAGGCCATTGATGCCATTGCCGCCCGGGCTTCGAACTTCATTAACCACGCCGATACCCTACTGCTTGATGGCGGCGCCACGGTACTCGCGCTCGCCGAGAGACTACAGCCAAAATCGGGGCTGCTGGTAATGACGCCCTCCCCTTGGGTCGCGGTGGCCTGCCAAAAAAATGGCGTCGAGGTCTTTATGCTGGGGGGGCAGTTGGGCGTGCGCGGCGGGGTCAATGTCGGTGATACTGCGCTACTTGCCGCTGCCAACCTCTATGCGGATATCGCCATACTCGGCGCCTGCGGTCTGGATGCCGAATTTGGACTCAGCGCTGACGACCTGCAGGAAGCGTACCTCAAACACGCCATGTCCCGGGCGGCGAAGAGCACCCTGGTGCTGGCCTCTCGTGAGAAAATTGGACGACGCGCACGGCATAGAGCAGTCGCTATCGAAGATATTGATTGCCTGATCACTGATGCAGAGGCGGTAGAAGTGAAGGAGTTTGGTAGCTCAGCCATGGAGGTTGTGCATGCCTAGTCCTCGACGCGTCTGGCTCGCTGTCGCCGCCATGTTCTTTCTCAACGGTGGCCTGTTCGGTACCTGGGCTTCGCGCATTCCCACGGTGGCGGAGCACCACAACCTGGATGGCGGCTGGCTCGGCCTACTGCTGCTCGTGCTTGCTTCCGGCGCTCTGATTTCGTTTCCGCTGGCTGGCAGGGCGTCGGATACTTTTGGCGCCGCGCGCGCGACACTCGCCATTGCGGTCGCCTATACCCTTGCCTTAGTGATGATCGCTTGCGCTTTCAATCTCTGGTTGACGGCTGCTGCACTGTTTCTCTTCGGTGCCGGCCATGGTGCCATGGATGTCACCATGAACAGTTGGGCCGGCGAGGCGGAGCGTTTCATCGCAAAGCCGGTCATGTCATCGTTTCACGCCATGTGGAGTTTGGGGGCGGGAGTCGGCGCCGCTGCGGGCTATATGGCAGTCAGCCTGGATCTGTCGCTGCTTACGCACTTTTCGCTCATCGGCATCACAATGTACGTAAGCACGATTTTGCTGGGGAGCATCGGCTGGCAGTCTGAAACGAGGCCGCGCGCGGCGGGTGCGAAGCGCTTTCCGTTACCCCATGGGGTGCTACTTTGGGTCGGCATCATCGCCCTTTGCGCCTCTCTGGGCGAAGGCGCCATTGCCGATTGGAGTGCTCTGTTTCTGGTCACCGTCACCTCGGCGACCACAGCCCAGGGAGCCATAGGCTACGCGGTATTCTCGCTGGCAATGGTCATCATGCGTTTGATCGGGGGCGGCGTAATTTCCCGGTTAGGCCCGGCGACCGCTGCACGCTTCGCCGGGTGTTCGGCCGCCCTTGGCGTACTGCTTGCCGTGCTTCCCGCCAATTTCATGGCAGCGCTGCTTGGCTTTTTCTTCCTCGGTATCGGCTACGCACTCATCATGCCCTTGGCCTTTTCGCGGGCAGCGAACGATCCCGACACACCCCCCGGCGTTGCTATCGCCAGTGTGGCGACCTTGGGCTATGGCGGCATGCTTCTCGGGCCGCCGTTGATTGGCTTTACCGCCCACTTTGTCACGCTGCACTATGCCTTCGGGATACTTGGCCTTCTGGCGCTGTTCATCGTATTCATTGCGCCATCTCTTGAGCGCTTCTAGTAGATGCTTTCCTACAAGCGCTAGTTTGCTATTAAGCGCAAATACGGCCAACAACCCTCTTTCAAGGAATCAATACCAAGCTCGCGGGATAAGATCATGAAAGCCGGCAATGCACCATCCTTGGTGTCTTAGCGATAGAACCTCGACAGCGCCCTGAGTACCTCGTTCGACACCCGGGGCTGGAGCTTGATATCGTCGAGTTCGTTCATGCGGTAGTCATAGACCTCGAAGGCCCCTGTGGGATGCACGGCCACCTGGTAGTCGGGCATCAGGATGCCATAACCCATGTAGCTGCCCGAAAGCATCCAGTCGCGATGGGGTTCGGCGTCCAACAGGCTTTGCCCCAGGGTGTAATGTTGAGGAGCCGATTCACAGTCGAGCAGTTCCTCGAGCAGCGTCGGTGCGATATCGGCGTGGTGCGTTCGCCGCTCCAGCGCCCCACCGGATCGTCCCGGCAAATGCATCACCAGCGGAACCTGAACCTGCTCCGGCGTGTAGTTGCTGCCATGTCCCCAGTAGTTCTTGCCATGTTCGTTGAAGGACTCTCCGTGGTCGGCAGTAATCACTATCGCAGTATCCTCAAGCCGCCCACGGCGCTCCAGGTCATCGAGTACACGTCCCAATTGCTGATCCACATAGCGCGCTGCCGTGCGATAGCGGTTCCAGTAAGGCTCGGGATCAAAGTCAGGCCCCAGGCTCATGTGGTTGATATGCTCCCAATAGGGCGTGAACCGCGGAAAGTCTGGCGGATGGCTGTAGCCATGCACGGCGTCATAGAACAGGAAACCAAAGAACGGCCGCTCACCTGACTTTGCATCTTCTTTGTCCATCCAGGCTAGCCAAGCATCGGTGATCTGCTGGTCGCGCTCCCAGGGCTCGCCCTTTGCTGGCTCCAGCGAGACATCCTTGAGACCGGCAAAAACGTTACGGTCAAAGGCAGGGCTCACCAACGTCGCCGAAGAGAGAACCTGAAAGCGGTAATCGGCAGCCTCTAATCGCTCCATCAGCACCGGAGGCGTCTGGCTGGCAGTAAATGCATCCCAGTAGGTGACTGGCAGGCCATAGAATAGGCTGAAGACGCCGGCCTTGGTGGAGTTGCCGCCACTGATATGCTCACGCGCCCTGAACCAACCGGGTTGATTGGCGTACCGGTAAAGATTCGGCATCACTTCAGGTGTAAGCATGTCGTGACGCAGAGCATCCAGCAGCACCAGCAGCAGGTTGTCGGAAGACGCCGACGGCGAGCAGCTCAGCGGCGCGGAGGGGTAGACCAGATCCTGTGCCGTTCCCTCCGTCGCCTCGAGATCTACCCGATCGCGTACCGCCTGGGGGTCGACCCACCCTTGCTTGACGAAGAAGCGCTTGGCAGTGGCCGGATAAAAGACCGGCACATGACGAGTCATGCCGGTGATGTCGCGGTCGTAGTGGGCATCCGCCCAGGCATGCCAACCGTGAACCCCCAGCAGGGCCAACAAGCTCACTACCAGCATTGCGCCCACAGGCCGTGAAGGAGGACGTCGTTTGAACAGCAGACCGAGACCACCCTGCACTGTCAACATACCCAGCACGCCACCGACGGCCAGTACCCAGGCGACCCATGAGAAGCTGAACACGTCTCCCCCGGCGTTGAGCAGCAGGTCGAGGATGAAGCCGCTCAGGTGGAAGCGATACTGAGCGTAGACGAAGGTATCAAGCAGCAGCAACAGCTGCAGGCCACTCGCCCATAGGGTGGTCATCAGCCATAGTCCGATGCCGCGCAACAGCGTGGCCAGCAGGAACATCGGCAAAGCTCCCAGCCATACCAGCAGCGAGAGATGGCCGAGGAAAACCATCAGCAGGTAGCCCCACTGCTCGGCCCCCTCGGGCTGGATATAGCCGACATAGCGCAGCGAGATCATCCAGGTAAGCAGCAGGTTGACCAGGGTCCAGGCGCCAAGCCAGCGCCACCGGTGCAGGAGTCGATAAATCATGCGCGAAGTCTCCAAAGACCAGAGGCCCTTCAGTCAACGTTGGGTGGAAAGCGTGTTGACTGTTGCAGCCGCTCACTTACTGAAAACTTACGCAATACTTCTTGATCGTTCCGATCCCCCGCTAAGACTTCCGAAAGACGCATTACCGGACAGCCTCGTCCCATGCGAGAGCTGGAGCCCGATTACAAGGTCAGACAAGCTGCAGAAGAAGCCGATACCGTCCTATTCGCATTTGCTAGTATCAGTAGGTTGTCGCTTTCACATTTCAGCGACGTTTTGGTCACATCGGCTTTGCTAACCTCCCTGAGTTTCATCAAGACAGCGATGCCAAGCCACTAATGGGTCTGCAACTGGGTTATGCCTGAAAAGGGAGATCAGCTGATGGGAAACGTGCTTGGAGCGGCGCCGATTAGAGTGTTGATTGTCGAAGACAACCGCGACATTTGCGAAAACATCGCTGAGTATCTCGAAAAGCATAGCTATGTTGTGGATTTTGCCTTCGACGGTATAAGCGCGATGTACCTGGCATTGACGAATCCGTATGACGTTATAGTTCTGGATCTGATGCTTCCGGGGATGGATGGCCTAAGTTTCTGCAAAAAGCTGCGAGCGGATGCCAAAGTAGAAACGCCCGTGCTCATGCTAACGGCGAGAGACACCCTTGACGATAAACTTAAGGGGTTCGAGGCGGGAGCCGATGACTATTTGGTCAAGCCATTCGCATTGCAAGAGCTACATGCGCGACTGCAGGCGCTGTACAAACGTAGTCACGGAAAAACCGACAATCTGTTAACGGTTGGTGATCTGACTATGAATAAGTCCACGCTGCAAGTGCATCGTGCGGGGCAGCGCATCGATCTAACCCCTGCCAGCATGAGACTACTGCAACGATTGATGGAAGAGGCGCCGTCTGTTGTGGCTCGCGATGATCTCGAAACGTTGTTGTGGGCTGACGAGCGCCCTGATGGCGATGCGCTTCGCTCGCACTTGTACAAGCTGCGGCAGGCTATCGATAGGCCGTTTGATAGCCCATTAATTCATACCGTGCATCGCATCGGGTACCGAATTGCAGAGGATACTCAGTAATGTACCGGCACAGTTTGCGCAAGCGTGTCGCCATTGCTTTTGCATTGTGCGTTGCTGTAATCAGCGTGGCCTGGGGATTTGCCTTCTTTGGTGCGATCAAAATGACCGAAGACCGTGTGCTGCAGCATCAGCTGCAGCGTGCCGCAGAGAGCTATCCCTCTATGCCTATGAACCTTCGCGGGTACGATGAGATTGATAGCTTGCCTGAATCACTGAGGGAATGGGCACAAACCAATCCCGATGAGGGCTTGTACGAATTCGAGAAGATAGAACTGCATGTCGCGGTAATACCTACCGACAATCAACAGCGACACGGCTTTGTGGTTTTCGATGTTGCTGGGATTGAGGCTGCGTCGACGGAGGATTGGTGGTGGCTGCTCGTTATCACCGGCGCTGTGGGTACGCTCGGTGCGCTTGGTTTTGGGCTGGGCGTTGTTGTTATGCGCAAAGCGGTCGCCCCCGTGGCGAAACTCGCCAAAGTGGTCGCAGACATCGACCCAGAACAGCTATCAGCCGAAGATCATAAACGCATAGAGTCCAGCCGGTTCGGCGATGATGAGGTTGGTGTGCTCGCCAGGACTATCGAAAAGACGCTTGAGCGTATCAGCGCATTTGTTGAAAGGGAGCGATTCTTTACCAGTTCAGCCAGTCATGAGTTACGGACGCCGATCACGGTCATAACAGGCGCACTTGAGCTACTTGAACAAAGTGATTTGTCAGCGGCCGATGTGAAGGTGGTAGATCGAGTGAGGCGCGCTACGCTCGATATGAAAACCACGATTGAAATGTTCTTGTGCCTCGCTCGCGAAACCGACGACGGGTTGTATGACGAGCAGTTTTTAGTGATGCCACTGGTGAGCAAAGCTATAGATCAGCAGCGCTACCTGCTGACCCGCAAACTCATCGATGTTGATATCGACGAACTCGCAAAACCCAGGGTCAACGGACATCCACAGGCTTTTTCTATTGCGGTCAATAATCTGGTGCGAAATGCGTTCGAACATACGCTCCACGCGCATGGGCCGATCACGATTCGTGTTAAAGAGCATGAGCTCTTAGTCACCAATCAGGTGAGCAGTGACGCTGATAATCGGCACACGCCGACTGAGGCACCGTCGTCTCAAGGGTATGGTCTTGGTCTGGGTATCGTGCAACGGCTGTGTGAGCGCAATGGCTGGTCGTTTTCGCTACTCGCTGATGAGAAGCGTGTAGTCGCCCGTCTTTCGTGGTGATCCAAAAAGCCAGGTCAATACAATTCTTAAAATTGCGGTTCAATGAAGTCAGCTCTGACTTTATTACGGCCGCATAGGTAGGCAATCGGGGGTACAGGGTGACCTTTACACGCAAGCCGCAAGCGTCCGCCGCAGAGTCCGCGTCTGTCGCGTCCCAAGGTAGAAAGAGACAGGCTCCAATGACTCCACCGATGGATGTTGTCCATCTAAAGAGCATGGTAAACGCAACCTTGCTGGAGCTTATGCCAGCTCAGGAAACATCGCCCACGCATTTGCATCAAGCCATGCATTACGCCTTGTTGGGTTCAGGCAAGCGATTACGCCCGCTGCTTACGCTTCTGGCTGCGAACGTGGCCACTGACAGCCGCACCCTCCGTATGGCCTGCGTATCGGAACTGGTGCATACCGCTTCGCTGATTCTCGACGACCTGCCCTGCATGGACGATGCGACTATGCGCCGCGATCGCCCCTGCACGCACATACGCTTTTCCGAAAGCACCGCCATTCTTGCCTCAACAAACTTCCTCAACCTCGCTTACGGGGTTATCGCCAATTGCCCCAACGTGGATGCTTCCACCCAAGTCGCCGTGAGCGCCCATCTCAGTCATGTTATTGGTTCTATGGGATTAGTTGGCGGGCAGATCGCTGATTTACAAAATCACCCCGTGGGCACCAAGAGCGCCATTGAGCAACTCTACCACCAGAAAACAGGTTGCCTGATTGAGTTTGCTGTCGTCACCGGTGCACGACTTAGGGGGCTGGATGCAGAAGTGATAGACGCATTGACGCGCTTTGCCCGTGCCTTTGGTCTGCTGTTTCAGCTTTACGATGATATGTTGGATCACAGTACCTTTGTGCAGGAGACCGGTAAGGACGTGCAGCAAGATGCGGCGAAAACCACTTTGCTTTCTCTTTACACACCGGAAGAAGTTCGCGGCGCTTTGAGCAATGCACAAGCCATGGCAAGAGAGCAATTGATTAGAGCAGGATACGATGGCTCCTTACTCGCAGCGCTCGTGGAACAACAGTTCGTTACCTTCAACGGTGCGGCGCAAAGGCTTGGGGTTTAGACCTTGCAAATGACGACGACTGCTGCACTCACCATTGATCAACTACGGGTCGTCTACGGCAGCCACAGCGCCTTAGACGACGTTTCATTACAGGTACGTCCAGGCGAAATACTCAGCATCCTCGGGCCTAACGGTGCCGGAAAATCGACATTGTTGCGCGCCATTACCGGCAAGCTGCGCCCCACCTCAGGGCAAATATTCATTGCAGGAAAAGCGCTTTCTCCGGGTAAGGCCTATCAACATTCCATCGGTTTCACCCCTCAGTGCCTGGGTTTATACCGGCACTTGACGGGGCGGGAGAACCTGGAGTTTTTCGCAGGCTGCACAGGTGTCAGCCGCCACCAGGTGCCCGCACGGGTCAGCCAAGCGCTGGAAGAAATCGAGTTAACAGACAAAGCCCATGTGCGGGTCGACCACTTGTCCGGTGGTATGCAACGGCGCTTACACCTGGCAGCCACCCTGGTCTCGCACCCTTCTCTACTCGTGCTGGACGAACCCACGGCCGGGGTCGATCTGAGTGTGCGCATGTCAATCCACGACCTTATTCGCCGCCGCGCCGAGCAAGGTGCGGCCGTGGTAGTCGTGACTCATGAGTTAGATGAAGCTGAAGTGCTATCCCACCGCGTAGCCCTTCTTCATCAAGGCCAACTGAAAGCCTTGGCCGAGCCCCAGACGTTAATACAAGAAACCTTCGGCAACCGTCAGCTATGCGTTGTGCGTACGATTCACATGCTCTCCTCGGCACTCTGTGAGCGGCTGCAGGAGATTGGTTTTCGCCCTCGCAGTGATGAAAGTAGTGATGAGAGCACTGAATGGTGGCTACAAAGTGACCTACCGCTGGATAGGTTGGTCGATCACCTTTACCGCGACCTGGGCGAAGCACGTGATGCCATTGCCGAGGTCTCGGTGCGCCGGCCCGGATTAAAAAACGTGATGCAGCACTTTACCGGTGCCCGAACTGATTCTGCGGCGGAGCCGGTGTTATGAGGGCAATTTTCCGAGTGATGGCCCTGGGCTTGTGGCGTGACCGCGGAGCGTTACTTTTGGCCTTCGCTTTGCCCAGTTTGGTATTCGCCATCTTCGCCAGCATCTTCTCCGGCGCCACGGAAGGCGACCTGCATTTGCGGGTAGGGCTCGTGGTGGAAACAGAAGATCCGGTGTTGCAAAACTTCGCGCAGCACCTAACACAATCCCAAGACGTGGAGATAACGGCTCTGCCCAATTCGAGCCGTGCTCAGCTACTGGAAGAGGTGCGACAAGGCAATTTCGACACAGCGGTGATCATCCACGGGCAACCAAACGATAACAACCGTCCGCTGTTTACCATCGTCAGCGAGCCCACCCGTGAAATTGCCGCCCTCTCTTTACAAGGCTGGCTGCGACAAAGCCTGGCCTCCCAACAACCACAGGTTCTGACCCAACGTCTTGCGCAAAGCACAGAAGCTTTGGTTGATGGCTTCTCGCCCGAGCAACAGGCGCGCTTGGACGCCGCTTTAGAAGCAATGGCCCGAGAATCGGACAGCGCAGCCGCCGAAGACACGCTTATAGAGTTTCAACCCGTTTATGGTCAGGCGCCAGCGTCTATATCTGGGCTTAGCGGTATTGCTTACTATGCGGGTGCCACCACTATTTTGTTCTTGTTATTGTCCGCCGTGAACGCGGGCATGGTCAGTTTGGAAGAGCGCCAAAACGGTATCTCCGAACGCCTTCTACTGAGCAAAGCGGCGCATTCACGGTTACTGCTGGGACGGTTTCTATTTTTGTTAAGTCTGGGATTTTTGCAGGCTAGCGCTATATTCCTGGTTGCCAGGTTCGGTTTTGGACTACAGATAGAGAGCGCTTTGGCGAAAGTCATTGTCATGGCACTTGCCTGCGCCGCCGCTAGTGCCGGGCTGGCACTTTTACTCCTGTCGCTGTGTCGAACAACGCAACAGGCGACCACCTTTTCTTCGTTTTTTGTGCTCATTATTTCCAGCGTCGGCGGCTCAATGGTGCCACGTTTTATGATGCCTGACTGGTTGCAGACGGTGAGCCTGTTCACGCCGAATGCCTGGGCTATTGAAGGTTTTTATGGGGCGTTGATTCGCGGCGATAGCTGGTCTCAGCTAGCCCAGCCCGGCGGCATTTTGACCGCCGTGGCACTGGTGTGCCTGCTTTTAGCTGCCCTCCCCTTATTCAAGACGCCGGCCTAAGAGAGGTTGTAAAACATGATGGACTGGTTCTGGACGTTCATGCTGGTGATAGCGGCTTTCCTGGGCATGGAAGTGTTCGCCTGGTACGCCCATAAGTACATTATGCACGGCTTGGGCTGGCGCTGGCACAAATCCCATCACGAACCCACTGAGGGCGTGTTCGAGAAAAACGACCTGTATGTTGTTGTGTTTTCGCTGGTGGTGGTCGGCATGTTTGCTGTGGGGGATCTTTACTGGAAGCCTCTCATGGCCATCGCATCAGGCATTACGCTGTACGGCGTCGCTTACTCTCTGTTTCACGACGGTATGGTTCACCAACGCTGGCCGATTCGCTGGCAGCCGAAGAGCGGCTACTTGAAGCGTCTGGTTCAAGCTCACCGCATACATCATGCCGTACGTACTCGAGAGGGTGCTGTGTCCTTCGGCTTCCTTTACGCGCCAGATGTCAGAAAACTCAAAAAACGCCTACAGCAGCAACGGGCTGCACCGCCAGCGGGAGCGCGACATGACCGATGACAGTATGGTGAAACGCAAGAATGATCATCTCGACATCGTGCTGGACGCTCGTCGGGCTAACACGTCGACCCTTACGGGATTCGCCGACTATCGCTTCGTCCATTGCGCCTTGCCACAGTTGCACTTGGACGATATCGATCTAAGCACACGATTTTTCCATAAAACAGTGAACGCACCGATGTTGATCAGCTCCATGACCGGCGGTGCCGAGCGGGCCAAAACGATCAATCATCACCTGGCAGAAGCCGCCCAACACCTGGGTATCGCCCTGGCCATCGGCTCCCAGCGAGTCGCCCTGCAGTCTGGCAGCGATCATGGCCTGACTAAGCAGTTACGACGCATCGCCCCGGATATTCCCCTGCTTGGCAATATCGGCGCAGGTCAGCTACGGGAGCCCCAGGGAATCGACTGGGCGCGCCGGGCGGTGGAGATGATCGAGGCGGATGCATTGATCGTCCATCTCAACCCCCTCCAGGAGGCGGTGCAACAGGGCGGCGACCGTGACTGGCGTGGCGTGCTTCAGGCCATCGGCACGCTGGTCACGTCGCTCGAGGTGCCGGTGGTGGTCAAGGAAGTCGGCGCGGGTATCTCCCCCGAGGTGGCCCGGGCGCTGGTGGAAGAAGGCGTGGCGATGATCGACGTGGCCGGCGCGGGCGGCACCAGTTGGGCGGCGGTGGAGGCGGAACGCGCGATAAATGAGACCCAGCGCCGGGTCGCCATGGCCTTCGCCGGCTGGGGCACCCCCACCGCCCAGGCCATTCGAGCGGTGCGCCAAACCCTGCCGGAGACGCCGCTGATTGCTTCCGGCGGCATTCGCGATGGGGTGGACGCCGCTAAGGCCATACGCTTGGGCGCGGATCTGGTGGGCCAGGCCGCGGCTGTGCTCGAGAGTGCCACCGAATCTAGTCAGGCGGTGATCGAGCATTTCGAGGTGGTCATCCAGCAGCTGCGTATCGCCTGTTTCTGTACCGGCAGCGCCGATCTGCATGCCCTACGTGCGGCGGTTCTGCTTGATGATCGCGGCGTCCCTCTGGAAGCGCCCCATGGCTAGGTATATCGCCGTCATCGCTCCTGCCCTGCCGCGCCGGTCACTGGCGACGAGGTCTGACTCATGAACGCGCCAAGATATGACCTGGTACTGGTGGGGGGCGGTCTGGCCAACGGCCTGATCGCCCTGCGTTTGATACAGGCGCAGCCAGGGTTGCGCCTGCTGATGTTGGAAAGCGAAAGTCGCCCCGGAGGTCATCACACCTGGTCGTTTCACGATGGCGATCTTTCCGAAGCCCAGCATGCCTGGCTGGCGCCCATGGTGGGCTGCCGCTGGCCGCGGCACCGGGTGATTTTCCCGCACCGCGAGCGCCTGTTGAACGGAGGCTATGCCAGCATTTTCTCCCGGGATTTCGCCCGCGTTCTGGAAGAGGCCCTGGGCGACAGCCTGTGGGTCGACACGCGCGTGGCCCGCCTTTCCACGGATAGCGTGGAGCTCGAGGATGGCCGGGTGCTGCACGCGAACGCAGTAATCGACGGTCGGGGCCCCACCGACAGTGCTCACCTGACCCTGGGCTATCAGGCATTTCTCGGCCGGGAAGTCCGCCTGGACAAGCCCCACGGCCTGGAAGAACCGATCCTCATGGACGCCAGCGTGCCCCAGCAGGACGGCTACCGCTTCGTCTACCTGCTGCCCTTCAGCCACGATACCCTGCTGATCGAGGATACCCACTACGTGGACCACCCGGAGGCAGACGCGGCCCGACTGCGAGAGCATATCGACGCCTACGCGCGGGATCGCGACTGGCGGGTCGTCGAAACCCTGCGGGAGGAGAGCGGCGTGCTGCCGATCATCCTGGCGGGTGAGTTCGATGCCTTCTGGCAGAACGCCCAAGGCCAGCCGCGAAGCGGCCTGCGCGCCGGTCTGTTCCATCCCACCACTGGGTACTCCCTCCCCCAGGCCATGGGTCTGGCGGAGCGCATCGCCGAGCTTGGCAAGCTCGATGGGGCGTCGCTGTTCCAGGCCATCCATGCCTTCGCCGCCCGGGAATGGCGACATCAGGGCTACTTTCGCCTGCTCAATCGCATGCTGTTCCTGGCGGGCCGCCCGGAGCAGCGCTGGCAGGTCATGCAACGCTTCTACGGTCTATCGGAACCGCTGATCGAACGCTTCTACGCCGGACGCCTGAACCGTGCCGACAAGGTGCGCATCCTGATGGGCAAGCCGCCGGTGCCGCTTGGCGAAGCGCTCAAGGCAGTGCGGGCGAATTCCCCTCAAAAGATTTCATCCACCTTCTTCGGAATACGCTCATGACCCAGCCTCAACGTGCCCTGGTGATCGGCGCTGGCTTCGGCGGCCTGGCCCTGGCGATTCGCCTGCAGTCCGGCGGCTACCAGACCACCCTGCTGGAAAAGCGCGACAAGCCCGGTGGCCGTGCCTATGTCTATGAAGACCAGGGGTTCACCTTCGATGCCGGTCCGACGGTGATTACCGACCCTTCCGCCCTGGAAGAGCTCTTTCGTCTGGCAGACAAACACATGGCAGATTATGTCGAACTGCTGCCGGTCACGCCCTTCTACCGGCTATGCTGGGAAGATGCTCCTGCCTTCGATTATGTCAACGATCAGGCCGCCCTGGAGCGACAGATCGCCGAGCGCAATCCCCGGGACGTGGAGGGCTATCGGCACTTCCTGAGCTATTCGCAGGCGGTGTTCGAAGAGGGCTATCGCAAGCTCGGCGCCGTGCCCTTTCTGGCCTTTCGCGACATGCTCGCCGCCGGGCCGCAGCTGGCGAAGCTTCAGGCTTGGCGCAGCGTCTACTCCATGGTCTCGAAATTCATCGAGGATCCTCACCTGCGCCAGGTCTTCTCCTTTCATTCCCTGCTGGTGGGGGGCAACCCTTTCGCCACTTCCTCCATTTACACCCTGATCCATGCCCTCGAGCGGGAGTGGGGCGTATGGTTTCCCCGGGGCGGCACCGGCGCCCTGGTGCAGGGCCTGATCCAACTGTTCGAGGATCTCGGTGGAACCCTCGAACTGAACGCGGAAGTGGCACGCATCGAAACCGCAGGGAATCGGGTGAAGGGCGTCACCCTGACGGATGGCCGGCATTTCCCGACGGATGCACTGGCCTCCAACGCGGACGTGATGCATACCTACAGCAGGCTGTTGAGCGGGCATTCTCGCGGCACCCGCCAAGCCAGAGCCCTGGGTCGCAAGCGCTTCAGCATGTCACTGTTCGTGATCTATTTCGGCCTGGACAGGCCACCGCAAGGCCTGGAGCACCATACGGTGTGCTTCGGCCCCCGCTACAAGGAATTGATCGACGAGATCTTCAACGCGGACACCCTGGCGGAGGATTTTTCCCTCTATCTGCACTCCCCCTGCGTCACCGACCCGAGCATGGCACCGGAAGGCTGTAGCGCTCACTATGTCCTGGCACCGGTGCCGCACCTGGGCAAGGCTAACATCGACTGGGAAACCCAGGGTCCGATATACCGCGACCGCATTCTCGACTATCTGGAGCGCCACTATATTCCCGGGCTTCGGGAGCACCTGGTGACCTGTCGGCACTTCACTCCCCTGGATTTTCGCGAGGAGCTCAACGCCCACCTGGGTTCCGCCTTCTCCCTGGAGCCGATTCTCACCCAGAGTGCCTGGTTCCGGCCTCACAACCGGGATGCCAAGATCGACAACCTCTATCTCGTGGGGGCCGGCACCCATCCCGGCGCCGGGGTGCCCGGAGTGATCGGTTCCGCCAAGGCCACTGCGGGCCTGATGCTGGAGCGACTCGATGACCGATAAGCTAGGACAGCATGCCGCGCAGACGATCGCCGTGGGCTCCAAGAGTTTTGCCACCGCCGCCAAGCTGTTCGATCCGGCCACTCGTCGCAGCGCCCTGATGCTTTATGCCTGGTGCCGCCACTGCGACGATGTGATCGACGACCAGCAGCTGGGCTTTCGTGCACAGGAAACCACGGGCGAAAGCAGCGAGACACGCCTGAACGAGCTTCGACACCTGACGCGTCGCGCCTATGCCGGGGAGCCCATGCAAAGCCCGGCCTTCGCCGCATTTCAGGAGGTGGCGCTCGGCCACGGGATTCCCGAGCGCTATCCCCAGGCTCACCTGAACGGCTTCGCCATGGACGTGGCACAGCGGCGCTATGTCACCCTCGACGACACCCTGGACTACTGCTATCACGTGGCCGGCGTGGTGGGCATCATGATGGCCTGGATCATGGGCGCGAGGGATGAGGCGACCCTGGATCGCGCCTGCGACCTGGGGCTGGCCTTTCAACTAACCAATATCGCCCGGGACATTATCGAGGATGCACACATCGGTCGCTGCTATCTGCCGGCACAGTGGCTGGAGGAAGCCGGCATTCCACGCCAGGAGATGACCGCGCCAAGGCATCGTGAGGCCCTGGCAGGCCTGGCCCGACAACTGATCGAGCGGGCGGAACCCTACTATGACTCCGCCCGCGGTGGATTGACGGCCTTGCCGCCTCGCTGCGCCTGGGCCATCGGCACCGCCCACGGCGTCTATCGGGAAATCGGGATCAAGGTGAAAGCGCACGGTGCTCGGGCCTGGGACACGCGCATCTCGACTGGCAAGGTGGACAAGGCGCGCCTGCTGGGTCTGGGACTCGCTCACGCGGTGGCATCCCGCTGGCAAAAGCCAGCGCCAAGGCCTAGCGGTCTCTGGCAACGTCCAGCGTAGCGGCTTTCTTCATGGAACCCCCTTGCTTTTCCAGCAGTTGGCGCTGATACAGCCACAGTGATCTCCGGTTATGCCCCCGCTGACACCAAAACCAATCGGCATCATTCGATCCCGGGCGGATGCGTCAGACCTTTATTCCGAACAGCTTTTCTGCATTTCGGAACGCAATCTTTTCCTTGGCTTCACGGGGCAGATCCACCGCCCGAAACCAGTCGGTTCCTTGCTTCATGTCTGCAAACGGGTAATCCGTTCCAAACATCACCCGATCCACACTGATGTACCTCAGCAAAAGATGAAGCAGTTCATCCTGGAAGAATGCGCTGGTTGTGTACCAGAAATTGTCACTGAAATATTGCCCGATAGGCTTGTTCAGCGAGTCTTCCGTCGACTCGCTCATATCTCCCACGATACGCTCGTAGTAGAACGGAAGGCCCTCTCCCATATGACCGATAATCATCTGCAGTTTAGGAAATTTATCGAACACCCCAGTGATGATCAGGCGAAGACATTGAGTCAGCACCTCCTGGTGCCATCCATATCCTGAACCGCTGAAAATGTAGTTCTGGAACAATTGGTCATACCCTGGCCGCACGGTGTTGTAATAAATATTGAACACGTCTTCCGGGGGGAAGCCTGGATGCAGGTATATCGGCACATCAAGCGCCTCGGCGCGCGCCAGAATGGGCTCGAAATCCGGGTGGTCGAGGAATTTGTTGCCAATGAACCCATTGGTCATGGCCCCCACAAAGCCATCTTCCCGAACGGCGCGTTCCAGTTCGTCCGCTGATGCTTCCGGGTTCTGCAGAGGCAAGGTTGCATAGGCCTGGTACCGCCCAGGATGGGTGGCCATCGGGCCATCGGCAATCATCTTGTTGAGACGATAGGCAAAATCGATGCCCTCCTGACCGGGGACATTCTGCACGCCCGGCGTATGCGCGGAGAGGATTTGAACATTGATCCCAGCCTTATCCATTGCGCCGATGCGGCCAGGGCCGAGTTCGGCAAGACCCGTTTCCCTGAGGTACTCTACGTGTTGATCGTTAATCGCGTTCAGCGCGATCAGTTCCTCGGTGGTATAGGTCTCTTCCGTGGCGATAAAGGGCAGATCCTGGTCTCGCAACGCGATGACCGATTTCTCTGTCGCGGCAGCACTGGAGATAATGGCAGGCGCGGACAACCCGGCACCAACACCAAGTGCCGCCGCGCCAGTTAGAAAACTACGGCGTCCCATTGTCAGGCTCTCTAGGGTTTTTTCGATCTGTTTCATGACAATTTCTACTCCGATGTTTGCGTTGCGTGGTTTGGGGGCAGCTTGAACCGCCCCAGGATATTGCCGATGTCATCCACGTAGCTGTACACCACCGGGATAACCAGCAAGCTCAGAAGCGTTGAAGTGAGCAGCCCACCAATGACGACAAAGGCCATGGGAGCCCGGAAGCTGGGATCGCCAGCCCATCCTAGGGCGATCGGCATCATGCCCGCTCCCATGGCAATGGTGGTCATCACGATGGGCCGGACACGTTTTTTGCAGGCATCAACAATGGCGTCCACACGTTCCAACCCATGCACCCGACGGGCGATGATGATGTAGTCCACCAGCAGGATTGAGTTCTTGGTGGCGATGCCCATCAGCATGATCAATCCGATCATGGCGGGCAGCGACACGGGCGTCTGCGTGAGGAACAGCGCCAGGAAAGCCCCAGGTACGGAGAGCACCAGCGCCACCAGAATAGTGACCGGCTGCATGAAATCCTTGAGCAGCAGCACCAGCAACATATAGATACACAGCACGCCGGTCAGCATGGCAATCCCGAAGCTTGAGGCAAGCTCCTCCATTTCCTCTGCATCGCCTTCTGGTGTCTGAAACACGCCGCGTGGCAACTGACGTAAACTGGGCAGTGCCTGCACGGCCTGTTCAATTTCCCCCAAAGGCTGCCCTTGTAGGCTCACCTCGAAATTGACGTTGCGCAGACGGTCATGCCGGGTGATTTCCGAAGGGCCGCTGCTCCACTCGAAGGAGGCAACACTCTCGAGTGGCACCCTCCTCCCATTAACACCCGGCACAGGCAGCCGTTTAAGGGTCGCCATATCCTCCCGCGCGGCATCCGCCAGCCGAACCATCACCGGCACCTGACGCGAGCTGAAATTCAACTTAGGAAGATCCTCGGCGTTATCGCCCACGGTCGCGATGCGCAGCGTATCGGCGATGGCCTGAGCCGAGACCCCAAGGTCGGCGGCGCGGGCAAAATCAGGGCGTACAATGAGCTCAGGCCTGACCAGGCTGGCCGTCGAACTCACCGCGCCGATGCCCGGAATGGCGCGCATCTCCCGCTCGACTTGGCGAGCATGCAGTTCAAGCACCCGGCTATCCTCACCGGCAAGCACCAGCTCATAGCCATCCCCCTCATCACCTACGCGAGTTCGCACGCCGGGAAGCGTGGCGAGTGCAATACGTAACTGCTGTTCTATGTCTTGCTGCGTAACGCCCGCGCGGGTTGCGCGATCCGCCAAACCAACGGTCAGTTCCACAGAGGTCACATCAGAGTCACTGCTGCCGGAGTTCTCACCGATGGCCGCAAAAACGCTGACTACATGCCGTTGCGTCACCAATCGTGAGCGTGCCTGCTCGGCAAGCGCCTCCGCTTCAGACAAGGTGCTACCGGGCGGCAAGGTGAGCGTCGCCTGCGTCTGGGAATTATCATCGGGGGGTATGAAGGTTCCCGGCAGGGTAGAGGCCAGCCAGATACCTCCTGCAAAGCAGGCCGCCGCCGCGAGGAGCGTGGTCTTACGGTGGCGCAGGCACCAACGGGCGACGACAAGATAGACGTTAATCCACGTTGGATCGCGCGAGGGATGTTGTGGTTTGCGCAGCAGATACGCAGCCAGCATGGGCGTGAGAAGGCGCGCCACCAGCAGCGAAAACAGCACCGCTACCGAGGCCGTCCAACCGAACTGAACGAAGAATTGCCCGACGGTGCCGCTCATAAAAGCTGTGGGCAGAAAAACGGCAATCAATGTAAAGGTGGTAGCGACAACGGCCAGGCCGATTTCTGCCGCCGCGTCCATGGCGGCCTGGCGCGGGGGCTTGTCCATTAGCAGGTGCCGTTCGATATTCTCAATCTCTACAATGGCATCATCCACCAGCACCCCGATCACCAGCGAGAGCGCCAGCAACGTCACCACATTGAGCGAGAAGCCCATCAGAAGCATGAAGGCGAAGGTGGGTATGATCGACAGTGGCAGTGTGACCGCCGCAATCAGCGTGGCCCGCCAATTGCGCAGGAAGCAGAACACCACCAGCACCGCCAGCGCCATGCCCTCGAATAACATATGCATGGAGCCCTGGTAGTTCTCCAGCACCGGCCCGACGAAATTAAAGGCTTCTTCGATCTCTATATGAGGATATTGCGCCTGTAATTCCGCGAGCGCAGACTGCACGCCCTCGGCCACATCCACCTCGCCGTACCCCTCGGCACGGGTCATCTCGACGCCGACGACGGGCGCGCCATCAAGCAATGCCATCGAGCGCCGCTCGGCCACGGTATCGGTAACCGTCGCCACCTCATCAAGGCGAATACGGCGGCCATCGCTGAGTGCCAGCTCCATCGTCGCCAGCTCAGCTGCGGATGCAGCGTTGGCGATGATGCGCACGGCCTGTTCGGCTCCGCCGACGTCCACGCGCCCACCGGGCGCCTCCAACTGCGCCTGGCGCAGCTGGCGCGAGATATCCAACGCTGTCGTGTTCATCGCCAGCAGGCGGTCCGGATCCAATGCCACGCGGACTTCGCGATCGACCCCGCCGATACGCCGAACCGAGCCAACGCCTGGCACCGACAAGACGGCCTTGGTCATTTTGTCATCGACGAACCAGGAGAGTGCCTCATCGTCTAGATCGGAGGAGCTCACCGCGTAGCGTACAATCGGCTCACTGAAAAACTCACCCTTCCGAATCACTGGATCACGCAGGTCGGCGGGTAGATCCGAGCGGATGCGAGCAACAGCGTCGCGCACATCCTCAAGAGCCTCTTGCAAGGACTTTTCCAGCCTGAATTCAATAGCAATGTCGGCATTGCCATCCGTCAGCGTTGTAGAGATGTTTTTGACGCCGGAGACGGTAGCGATGGAGTCCTCGATCTTGCGGGCAACCTCGTTCTCCATTAAGGCGGGAGCCGCCCCCGGCAATGAGGCGGATACCTCCACGAGGGGCAGCTGTACATCCGGCAAGTCCTGAATAAACAAGCCTCGGAAGGAGATGAGCCCCCAGAAGGTCAATAGGATGAAGAGCAGAACAACCGGAATAGGATTGCGAATCGCCCAGGATGAGGTATTGAGCGTCATACCCCCTCCTCGGCGTCGGTCTCAACCACCCGCACCTGATCACCGTTGCCAAGAAAAGCACCGCCCGAGGCGACCACTCGGGCATCGGGTTCAAGCCCGGCGCGAATTTCGATTCGATCCTCCGTGTGCTGGCCCAGGGAAACTTTCTGCTCCGTTATCTGGCCTTCATCGCTGACGCGATGGACGTAGCCAAAGCCATCGCGAAGCTGCACCGCGGCGCGGGGTAGCGTCATCACTTGTCGGCTGCCCAGCTCAAATTCCCCCCGGGCAAACATTCCCGACCGAGCGATATCGCTTAACGGTAGGTCGACATAAACCAGACCATTGCGTGTAGCGGTGTCCACTAGCGGCGCAATGGTGCGCAAGCGCCCTTCGAGCTCATATCCACCGGGCACGGTGACCCTGGCAGCTTGGCCCAGTCGCAGCTCATTCAGATCAGACGCGGCGACCTCTGCCCGCCACTCCAGGCGACCATGGCGCGTCAACCGGAACAGCTCCTGATCAGTGCCGGTGACAGCACCAACAGTGGCCGTGCGGGAGGTAATCAAACCGTCGTCCGGGGCAACCACCTGCGTCTGAGCCAAGCGTAGTTCTTGGGCTTCATTCTGCGCTTGCGCAACGCCTAGCCGCGCACGGGCGGTAAGTTCGGCGGTTTCGTATTGCTGAATCTGCTGCTCTGAAAGCGATCCCGTGGTTTTCAAACTTCGGGCACGCTGGGCATTGGCATTCGCTTCCGCAAGCGTTGCCTCGGCTTCCGCCACGGCGGCGCGGCTCCTAGCCAGCTCTGCGCGCACCGTGGTGTCGTTATAAACAGCCAGCACCTGCCCTTCCGTGACCTCATCACCCACGTCTACCTTCACATCTACCAACCGCAGGCCACCGATTTCGGTACCGATAATGATCTCCTGCCAAGCAGCGATATCACCATTAGCCGCAATCGTCGTCGGAAGCGTCTGAGGTTCTAATGTCGTCACGTTGACGGATAGTGAGGGCTGCGCCGTCGGTTCGGCGACGGCATCGCTTTCCGACGACACCGCCTGCATACATGCCAGGGCGGCGGCGCTAGCGATCACGGCAATCGTAATACCGAGATACATTTTTCCGGTTGGAGATGACATAATTCAGGCCTGTTTCAAATTGTTCAGTTCGTTGATGAAAAACGACATCAAGCATTTCTGTTGAACAACTATCGGCCTGTATTCCTTTCTCGTTTCTTACTGACGTAGCGCTTGATCAAAACCGTTTTCAGTAAGAAACGCGTAAGACAATCCTCCTGATGATGGCACCGTCATACCACTCTAACTTTCACACCATGCTAGGAGTGCAACCATGGGTTCTCATCAGTCGCTATTGCTGGACGGCCGTCTCACCACTATAAGATTGGCGACAGCCGCATTTATCGGTGGTCTTGTTATTGCCTCTCCGTTGGCGTTCGCCGACGAAGAACATTCAGACGAAACCACTTGGGGATTGGGCGTAGGTGCAATGAGCGACCAGGATCCCTATGCCGGTATCGACAGGGAAACCACCCCATTTCCCTTGCTCCTGATCGAAAACCGGTACATTAGTGTCTTCGGATCGGAAATCGAATTTAAACTGCCGAGTCTTGTCATCAGCGACTCTCAACAGCTCAATTTCGGTATCGTCGCCCAATATGATGAGAGCGGCTACGAGCAAAGCGATGCCCCGATTCTCAACGGCATGAGCGAGCGCAAAGGAGGCTTCTGGGCGGGGGCAAAAGTGGAGTGGGAAAGCGAGCTGTTCGAGGTCAGCGCCGAATGGCTCACCGACGTCTCCGGCAACAGCGACGGGCAGCGCTTCGATCTTGGCCTGGAGAGAACGTGGGATTTCGGCGAACATATAATGCTAACCCCATACTTAGGGGCGTCCTGGCAGGACGACAAGAACGTCGATTACTACTTCGGTGTTCGCGATAGTGAGGTTCGCTTCGATCGCCCCGCCTATAAGGGAGAGTCGGCTACCAATATCGAGGCGGGGGTGCGCGGCGTGTACCAGTTTGACCAGCATCACTCTGTGCTGTTAGGTGTTGAGGTCACGAGCTTGGCGAACGAAATCAAAGATAGCCCGCTGGTGGATCGTTCGACCCAAAACGCCGTGTTAGTTGGCTATCTTTACACCTTCTGATGAGCCGCATACTGCTGATCGAGGATCATGACCGGCTAGCCCACTTGATGTGCAAAGGGCTGGTGGGCGCCGGTATCGGCGTTGATGTGGTCGACCGCATAGATTCGGCATGGGCTGCCGTTCAGCAGATGCCCTACCAGGCACTGGTACTCGATCGTGGCTTGCCGGATGGCGATGGGCTGCTATTGCTCAAGAAGTTGCGCAACGCGGGCCTTAGCGTGCCCTGCCTGGTGTTAACGGCTCGCGATGCGCTGCATGACAGGCTAGAAGGTCTCGAAGCCGGTGCCGACGACTACCTCCCCAAGCCGTTTGCCATGGATGAGATGGTGGCGCGTGTCCGTGCCTTGCTGCGCCGCCCTGCGGAATTCCATTCAATCGACCCCATTCACGGCGACCTGAGGCTGCATACTGAAAGCGGCGTTCTGTTTAGCGGCGACAAAAGCATTACTCTTGCCCCGGCGGAGCTGCATATTATGCAGCTACTTCTCTACAAGCACGATGAAGTAGTCCGCCGCAGCGCGCTAGAGGCGGCGGCCTGGGGGCTAAGCGAGGCGGTGACACCGAACGCCCTGGATGTCGCCCTGCACCGTTTACGCCGCAAGCTGCTTGCCATCGGTTCGCACCAGCGGATTGCCAACGTCAGAGGGATGGGATATGCGCTTCGTCAAGCGGATGACGCTCAATAGCCTGAGGCTGAAGGTGCTGCTGGCCTATTTGGCGGGTATGGTGCTGAGTATCACACTGCTGGTAATTGCCGCAGCAGTGGTGCTTCAGAGCGATCTACTGCCTCGTATGGATATGGCCGACGCGGCCGATGGGCTGGTGGACAATGTCGAGTTCGACAGTCGTGGCTGGCCCGTTGGTTTCGACGCCAGCATGGACGACCGCGCTTGGCTATACGAAGGCCCACAGCGCGAGACGGCGTACCGGATTCTGGATGATGCCGGGAACGTGGCGGTGGCCTCGAGTGCCGGAGAAGCTTTCTGGCCAGCCGACGGCGAAGTTTTACGTTTGGCGCGTGGCACCTTTTCCTTTGAGTATGATGACAGAACTTTCTACGGAGCCACGGAGGCCTTTGAGCACGGTGGAAGAACGTGGTATCTGCAGTTCGTCGCCAGTTCAAGATTCGTTGATGTTCTCTATCTCGTAGCCTTTCCACTAGTGGTAGCGGGCGTACTGGTGTTTGGCTTTGTCATGTTCGTTGCCTTCGGTTTATGCGCCTACATTACCTTGCGCTTAACCCTCAAGCCGCTGCGCGATGTTTCCAAATCGGCGGCGGCTATCTCGCCGCGCTCTATAGACGCCCGGCTCGATACGGACGCAGTGCCTGTGGAAATTGCCCCGCTGGTACATAGCTTCAATCACGCTCTGGAACGCCTTGAGCGGGGTTATCGCCTGCAGCAGGAGTTTCTCGGCCACGCGGCCCACGAGTTAAAAACGCCACTGGCGCTGATCCGCGGGCAGGTTGAGTTGCTTGAGGAAGGGCGAAATGACCGCAAGGCGCTATTGAGCGATGTCGAGTACATGACACGGCAGGTGCAACAACTGCTACTTCTGGCCGAAGCGAGCGAGGCGCACAACTACCATTTTAGCGTTGTTCGAATGCACGACATCGCCCACGAAGCTTCCACCTACTTGCAGCGTATGGCTGAATCCGCCGACGTGCATTTAACGGTGCTTGCCGCGGATCAAGGGGTGACATGGGAGGCTGATCGTGGGGCATGCTTCACTCTGCTCAAGAACTTGCTGGAGAACGCTATTCAGCACGCCCCCGAGCAGACTCTCGTCAGCATGGAGATCCAGGAAAATATAATAACTGTGCGTGACCGTGGCCCAGGCGTCGAACCAGAGCAATTGGCCCTGCTGTTCTCACGCTTCTGGCGTGGGGCGCATCGGCGCGACCATGGAGCAGGCTTGGGGCTGGCCATCTGCCAAGAGATTGCCATGGCGCACGGTTGGGAGCTTTCGGCCCATAACGCCTCTCCTGGGTTGATGATGACGCTCTATAGAGTAAATAATCCTAATGAAAACGATTGCCGAGAAAACAGTGCTGGCGAACGGCTGCGTCACCGTCAAGATGAACGCACAGCTCAGGGCTGTGCGTCTGGGTAAAACCAGCTAGGGTAGATAGGGCCCCGTATATTCTTACTTTTGACGCTAGGAGCCTCTTATTTGGCGCTCTCAACTGCTTCCATAATAACACTCGCCACATCGGCCGGTCGCGATTGCTGCGGTACATGGCTGGTGGGAAGAAGGGTAATATCAGCACTGATTTGGCGAGCCATCATTTGTTGCAGTTCAGGTAAAATCATACGGTCTTCCTCACTCACGATGAACCACGAAGGCTTGTTCCTCCAGGCTGCTGTGGACACTGTTTCGCCAAAAGCAGATGCCTTGATCGGCCCTTGCGTAGCGGCCATAACTCGGGCCTGTGCTTCGGGCACATCCTGGGCGAAGTCCTGGGCAACGCCTTGCGGGGACAAGCTAAGCCAGCCATGGCTGTCCCCGGAGATATTGGCAGACCCAGGGGGGGCTGGATGATCTCGCGTCAGATCCTCGACCGACTGCCCGCTATCAGGCGCGAACGCCGATACATATACCAGATTGGTAACTTTAGGGTGATCCCCCGCCTCGGTGATGACCATGCCACCCCAGGAATGGCCAACCAGAACGACGTTTCCAGGCTGGTTATCAATGGCGCGAGTGGTTACGGCTACGTCGCCAGCAAGCGACTCAAGAGGATTTTGTACGGCCTGCACGTGAACCCCCTCGTCTTGCAGCAACCCAATCACTTTGGCCCAATCAGAGCCATCGGCAAACGCGCCGTGTGCGATCACGACAGAAGGTTGACCTGCCAACGCTGGGCCGGCGATACCTGCTACCAAACCAAGGGTCAAGAGAGCAGTTGCGATACTATTGCGTTTCATGAAAGGACTCCTTTCTCTACGTTCTCAAGCATCGGAAATCGTGCTTGCAGGGCAACAGTATTCCGAGTTAGCCCATTGGCCGGTATCGGTCGAACAACCGATACTCTGTTAATGCCCAGCAGCGCTATAGTGCCTCCCATTTCTATTACTTCATCCACCGATTCAACACCCTCATGGACTTAACCGATGCCGTTCTAGCTCTCGCCTTCGTTGGCGACCTCAGCATGGGCCGGGCTACTGACCACTCACGCCGTACGGCCGAATTAGCGGGCCTACTTACAGCCGCAGAAGGTGCGGGGGACAACGAGCAAAATCACGCCCACGCTGCTGCTCTGCTGCGTTGGTCAGGCTGCACTGCCAATGCCAGTGGCTTTGCCGATCTGCTGGGCGACGACATCGCCTCGCGCGCGGCCATGATGGCGCAAACGTTGCCGCCATTGGACGCACATACCCAAGCCATGATCGTGCCGCTGGCCGTGATTCATTGCGAAATATCCGGTGAAGTGGCAGCAACCCTCGGCATGCCTCAAGAGGTGATTGCAGGTTTACGCCACATATTCGAACGGTACGATAGTAGAGGGGCGCCGCAAGGTCTCGGCGGAGACGCCGTACCGCGGGTAACTTATCGGGTCAATGTGGCGAGCGACCTTGAGATTCTCTCGCGCACCCATGGGCGCGAACAGGCGATGATACTCCTACGGGCTGAGGCTGGCACAAAATATCCAGCAGACCTGGCCGAACTTGCCATTGCCCATGGCTCGCACTGGCTCGATGGTATGGATGCTATACCACCAAGGGTAACTGACTGGGATCTTCAGACAGGAGGATTAGAAAGATCCTCTCAATTGACACTGCTGGCGGACGTCGTAGAACTCAAACTACCTTGGCTGGCGGGCCACTCCCGTCGTGTTGCGAATTTGGCCACCCAATGTGCCAACGTCCTGGGCCTGCAAACAGCGGAAAAAGACATGTTAAGAGATGCCGCACTGCTGCATGGCATCGGGAGGGCAGCGCTACCCAACCAACTTTGGAAGACTTCACCAGAACAACTCTCTAGCCATCAGTGGGAGCAAATCAGACTGATGCCCTACTGGACTTCGCGAGCAGCGAGCCAACTCCCAAGCCTAAAACTTGCAGCAGAACTGGCGTCTTATGCGTATGAACGCTTGGATGGCAGCGGCTACTTTCGTGGTGTGACCGGAGACACCCTAGGGACAACGCACCGAGTGCTGGCCACGGCTATTGCACTGCAGACACTCATTGAAGCACGCCCCTGGCGCCGTGAGCACACCCTGCAACAAGCTGCGCAGGTGCTTCGGAATGAGGCAAACGCCGGAGGCTTCGACGCCGACATTGTGGAAGCAGCGATTATTGCCGTATCTGGCCACCCCCCTCCACGCCCTGTGCCTGACAGCGCGATGCTATCGCCACGCGAACTTGAGGTTCTGCGCCAGATCAGCCTAGGTGCGAGTAATAAAGAAACCGCCCGCGCTCTGGGTATCAGCCCCAGCACCGTTGGTACTCATGTTGAGAGCATTTTCCGAAAACTAAACTGTGCCACACGTGCTGCGGCAACACTCAAGGCGCTCACGGCAGGCGTGCTTTAAATTGTGGGTCTTACGAATTGCAGTGTGTTTGGTGCAAACGCAGTGTCAGTAAGAAACGAGAAAGAAAAGTTGGCCGATAGTGGAACCATAGGCTCGTCGAACACAGAAGCTCTTAACCAGAACACAAATTAGCGACGACGTTGACTGCATGTATTGAAAACATGCTGACAACCAGCGGCCATTGCTCATTCAACAGAGTATCAGGCGCGATTGAGTGGTCATCCTTACAAGCAACCCTATGAACTTACTAAGGAGGTGGTCATGCAAATTTTAAGACGCAAACCGTTAAACCCGCCCAATCTGCCCAATACGTTGACCGAAGGTCATAGCCAAGCGGTATTAGTTCAGGGAGGCACCCGGGTGCTGATGTCTAGCCAGGTAGGGGTGGATACCACAGGAGAGCTGGCGGGCCCCGAACTTCCCGAACAGACTGAGGCGGCGCTGGACAATATCGAACGATTGCTATCAAGCCTTGGTGGAGATCTATTTCGGGTAGTGATGTTGAGGATCTACTTAGCCGAATCCGCTCGCTACGACCAGCAAGTAGTAATGGAGGCGCTGAAGCATCGTTTCCCCATCGCCCCGCCGGCGGCTACTTGGTTGATTGTGTACGGCCTTGCCGAACCGGAATGGTTAATCGCAATCGAGGCCGAGGCCGTGCTGCCAGGGTTTGCCTTAAACAGTGAAATGACAGTAACCGTCGAAAAATAACGCTGCTGTTTAAACACTGCACAGCCCGCCTGCCCGGTCATTCTAAATATGGGAGAGCACAATTTGTGACGCTTTTTCAGAGGCAAGCACCTACAGAGAGGGCTCCATGATTAGCCGACTTAGCGTTCTACTTTTCACACTCTTTCTGCTGACTTCCTGCGCTGTGCCGCCGGATTCCGCCGGTTTTCAACCCTCAGAAAACCTGCCTCGCTATGATCAGGAGAGTTTCGATCAATATGTGCGCGAAACACGTGCATGGATTGCGGATAACCGCGCTTTCATCAGTGACGACCGCGACCTTGAAATACAGCTCAATACGCCGTTCGAACTCCGCCCTGATAAACCGGCCAAACGCGGTATCCTGTTAGTGCATGGACTGGGCGCAAGCCCGTGGTATTTCATCGATATCGCCACCGCCATGGCGAATGACGGCTGGCTGGTTCGCTCAATCCTTCTGCCCGGCCACGGCACACGCCCCGCCGATCTGATGCTGCCTGATAATGATGATTGGGAAAAAATAATTGCCCATCACGCCAAACTGCTTGCAGCCGAGGTCGATGAACTTTGGCTTGGCGGCTTCTCAACCGGCGGTAACCTGGTCACCTCCCATGCGTTCACAGACGACAATGTCGACGGACTACTGCTATTTTCTCCCGGATTTTACCCCAATACCAACTACCTATTTCTCGCCCCGGCCATTTCCTATTTTTGGGACTGGCTCGACATTGATGACGAGGACAATATCGTCACTTACCAGTCGCTTCCTACGCGCGGTGCCTCTCTCTATTATCGCTCGGTCAGCACCGTGCAAAAAAATCTCGACACCGTACACTTTGATAAACCCGTACTCATAACGATGAGCCAGCATGATAGCGTCCTTGACCCCAACGCGACGCTCACGGCCTTTCAAAACCGCTTTCCCAACCCACAATCGAGATTCGTCTGGTACGGCGATCCACCACAGCACCATGACGATTCCCGCGTCACCGCCCTTACCAGCCACCTTCCCGATCGGCGAATCAGCAACTTTTCCCACATGAATGTGCTGTTTGCGCCTGAGAATACCTATTACGGTCAAGCGGGTCGCTACATCATGCTGGAAAACGGCCAGGATGGTCTCTTGCCACCCGATGACCCAGATACCCTGTGGTTCGGCGCATGGGGTCAGAGAGACGCGGAAAAATACCACGCCCGCCTGACCTGGAATCCCTACTTTGACGACCTCCTCGATGATATCCGCGAGGTAACAGGAGACTAATCGACGTTCCCCCGACTGAGCTTTTCGGGGCTCATGGAGAATAGGTGCAATAAAATGGTTATATCTATACTTTCACTATCCAAGCGTTTTTTTGTAACGCTATGCATGAAAGAGAAAACGTCATTCTCAAATGTTTGGTTCCCGGAATCCCCTAGAACATTAAGCCATTCACAGTGCTTTGCTTTACGCATTACAATAACTTTAACCGCTTTTTTAGCTTTACCCATGATGCTTCTTAATGCAGGATCAATTGAAAGCGTCATTGCCGTCTTCAGCGTTGAAGCTAGCACTACGGCCTTAATATTTTCCAAAATAAAATCAAAAAGCACTACAGCTTGGCTACCAAATGATACAGAGGATGAAATAGTAGAGTTCACCAACATAATAGGAGTGGCAGGCGTAGGGACTCTTTTAGTTATATTCTTGCTGACCTAAACTACTTCTTAATTTCTGTGCTGAGTATAAAATGACGAATTAACCATCAATAACGACTCGACCGCAAAATCTGAGAAAAGTAGCCCCCGAATATACTTGCTGGAAGAGACAGGTAGCAGCACCGTGTCACTCGCAAGACGGAGGACGCCCAATCGGTAAGCCTCAGCCCCCGACCGCCAATCAGCATTCGCCTGAAACCACTGCTTAGCGTTCGATGAGTTTGACCTCGACCATTCGCAATAGAAACCTCCTCCGATGGATAAATAGCTGCGTAGCTTCAGCAAGATTTATCGCGCTTTAGCTACCTTGATGCACCTTGCTACAAAATAACCAATCTTTGACACACTGTGGGTACAACCATGGCTTACTTTTTCATTCCCAGCGAAAAGTTTTGTTAGTCCGGCTCGGTAAGCAGAGATAATCACATATAGAGAGCAGCGAAGTATTAATAGTAGGCAGGGCCTTGTTAACAATCGATAGCCTTCGCAGATGCTGCCGTCTTCGATCCTTTGGAAGAGTTTAGAAAAGCTATGGAACTTAGAAACCTGTCCGATACATTTTTATTCTTCAAGGCTTGGCTCTTTAACCCACTGAGTATTGGTGCGCTCATGCCTTCTGGTCGAGCGTTGGCCAACCTTATCACCTCGGAAATATCTATGGATACGGGCCTGATCATCGAGCTTGGGCCGGGGACGGGTGTCTTTACACACGCACTCATTGAGCGTGGTATCGACCAGAAAAACATAGCATTAATCGAGAATGACGCGGCATTCGTTACCCGGCTACAGCATCGCTTCGGGCATGCCCACACGTTTTGTATTGATGCTTCACGGCTACACGAAGTTAAGTTTTTCGACGGGGCGCATGCGGGTGCTGTCGTTAGTGGGTTACCCATGCTGTCAATGTCTCCACGCAAGATGATCGCCATTCTGGACGGTGCTTTTACCAAAATGCGGCCCGAAGGATCTTTCTATCAGTTCACTTACGGCCCCCGTTGCCCGATACCCCGAACGCTGCTCGATCGTCTTGGGCTGAAGGCCATGCGTGTCGGTCGCATACTCGTAAATGTCCCTCCCGCCACCGTCTACCGCATCGTCCGACGTAAGCCGCGTCCTGCCGCTAGCGGTGAGCGCATCGGCGTGTGATGACAGAGTGGCACCTGCACTACTCCATTCACAGTAATCGAAACCCACTGATGGCTTTTCTCCTAGCAGAGGATGGCCGGAGAGAATGACCATGACCATCAAATTCTGGCTTTCTGGGTTAACCTGTTTTCTTCTGACCGCCTGTGGCGCCCCTCCTGACAATAATATAAGTGACAATGAGCGTGCTGCCGTACCTATCTCAGTGGCACCAGCGGAACTGGCGACGTTAGGCGAGCAGTTGTCACTTACGGGCACCCTCACCGCTGAGCGCCAGACCCGGCTCTCCCCTCGCGCGGACGGGCTCGTGGCTCACGTGCATGTTGAAGCGGGTGATCATGTTGAGACCGGGCAGGTACTGCTGGAACTCGACCCGGCCCTTGCACAACAGGCGCTCATGCGTGCTCGCGCTCAGGAGGAAGAGGCAAACGCCTCGGTACGTGAGGCCGAGCGCTTGGTTAATGAGGCACAGCGGCTCGCTGAACATCAGGCCATCCCCGCAACAGAGGTCGCATCGCGTGTCGCTAGGCTAAACCTAGCACGGGCATCGGCAGCCTCCGCTCAAGCAGCCACACGAGAGCAGGAAGAACTGGTTGAACGGCACACTTTGCCAGCCCCTTTCCCAGGCGTCGTCGCCGAAAAACTCACCGAAGTTGGCGAATGGGTGCAACGGGGAACGCCGGTGTTATCGTTAGTTGCGATTGATCGTGTGCGCCTGGATGTACAAGTGCCCCAAGAGCGATTTGAGCAGTTGGATGATCAGACACAAGCGCAAGTATTTGCCGATACGCTTGGTGACACCCCATTGCCAGCGCAGATCATTGCACGGGTTCCCGTGACTGACCCCGAGGCGAGAACCTTTCTACTTCGTCTACTGGTAAACGATCCGCAGAGCCGGTTACTTCCTGGCACCTCCGCAAGAGCAGAAATTTCGTTAACCTCGCAAGCAACAGATACGTTGACCATCAGCCGCGATGCGTTGCTGCGCCAACCGGATGGCAGCCACAGCGTCTACATCGTCGATAACGCAGACGATGAAGAAATCGCCCGTCGACACCGGGTGCACATTCTGTATGAACAGGACGGACAGGCTGCCATTACAGGTGACACCCTGCGCCAGGGCGATCAGGTCGTCATCCGAGGCAACGAGGCCTTGACCGATGGTCAGCCCGTCGAAGTGGTGGAGCGCTAATATGGATTTCGGACGCGTTATTCACCACAGCACCCTCATCGCCGTCGCGGTTCTGATCCTGTGCTTGCTGGGGATCACTGCTGCACTACGTGTACCCGTTCAGATGATCCCCGACCTGGAAGTACGCACCATCAGCGTGGAAACAAGCTGGCCCGGGGCGTCTCCACGTGACGTGGAGCAAGAGATCCTTATCGAGCAGGAACAATACCTCCGCACCTTGCCCAATCTCCAACGAATGGTTTCCACCGCCAACATCGGTCAAGCCAGTATCGAACTGGAGTTTCCCTTCGGTGTCGACATTAATGAAGCGTTGATACGAACCAACAACGCCCTAAGCCAAGTATCCAGCTACCCTGAAAATGTCGATGCCCCCGCCCTGACGACAGTCTCTTCCTCTGACGAACCCTTTATGTATTTCCGCATCGGGCCACGTGCGGAAAGTGGGGAAAACCTCGACCTGGAGATGATGCGTAACTTCCTGGAGGATGAGGTGCGCCCCCGTATGGAGCGGGTCAATGGTGTTTCGCTTGTGGAAATATGGGGCGCGGAAGCACGGCAGGTGCGCATAGAAATCGATCCGTACCGTTTGGCCGAACGCGGGCTCGACATGACCGATGTGCGCAATGCACTGCAGACCCGTAACGTCGACAGTTCAGCGGGAGACCTGGACAGTGGCAAACGCAGTGTGATGGCACGCACGATCGGCCGCTTCCGTGAGCCCACCGATATGGGCGAGTTGATCATTGCCGAGCGCCGTGGCGCCTTGATGCGGCTCTCCGAATTGGCCGATATCCGGCTCAGTCACCATGAAATGCGTACCCGGGCATTCTATAACGGCCTACCTTCACTGATCCTGGCGGTGCGCCGCGAAACGGGATCGAATGTCGTCCAGACCAAGTATGCCGTACTGCCGGAAGTCGAGGCGATCAGCGACGAGATTCTGGCGCCGCTGGGTCTTGAAATGACGCTGATCAACGAAGATGCGCGCTACGTGGAAGACTCGGTCGCCAACGTCTGGAATAACCTTTTACTCGGGACACTGCTGGCAACACTGATAATGTTTGCCTTCCTGCGTTCGGCGCGCAGCACCTTTGTCGGGGTGATCGCCATTCCGGTCTGCACGATCGCCGCCTTCATCGGCCTCTTACTCGCCGGACGAACGCTGAACGTTATCTCATTGGCCGGGGTAGCGTTTGCCATTGGCATGACGCTCGACAACACCATCGTCGTACTCGAAAGCATCGACCAGGCACGACGACGCGGCCTGAAGCCCTTCGATGCCGCAGTGGCAGGCGTGGGCCGGGTCTGGACGGCGGTCATGGCGAGCACGCTGACATCAGTCCTGGTATTTGCCCCCACGCTATTCATTCAGGAGGAAGCCGGACAGCTCTATTCGGATATCGCGATTGCGATTTCCTCTTCTATTCTTGCCTCGTTGGCCGTGGCGGTGACCGTGCTTCCGGCGATGGCGGCGCGACTGCTACCGGCAATCCAGTCAGGTGCTACCGTAGAGGAAGGCGTCTTTGATCGCATCGGTCGCTGGATCGCCCGCGCCTATTGCCGCCCGATACGGCGAATAACGATTCTAGTCGGCACGCTTGGCTTGTCAGCATGGGTCGTGGTGTGGCTAACCCCACCGGCGGAGTACTTGCCTGAAGGCGAAGAGGCACGCATCTTCTCTACAATGATCGCACCGCCGGGCTACAACCTGACAGAGATGGAATCCATCGCGCAGGAGCTAATCCCGGAACTGCAGCAGCGTCTTGATGACGAGCCGGCACGCTTTCACCGTGGCGAAACGAATATGCCCGCACTACGCTTCTTCGCCATGTTCGTCGACGCCCAGGGCATTCGTGTTATTACCGACCCGAAAGATCCCACCGATCTGGAAGCGTTAATGGGCGCCCTCGAGGCACGCTTTACGGCCTGGCCGGGCATGCGCGCATTCGCCTCACGGGGCTCCATCATCTCTACCAACGATGGCGGTACGCGCAGTATCAACATGGACATTTCCGGCTCTGATCTTGCCGAGATCTATCAGGTCGCGAGCCTTGCCTATGCCCGCGCAGGAGCACTGTTCGAAGACGCGCAAATTGGTTCCGAACCGAGCTCACTCAGCCTGGATCAGTTATTGCTGGAGATCCAGCCTCGGTGGGAGCGTCTGGTGGAAGTCGGGCTCGACGCTGAGCGCTTTGGCTATTCCGTGGCGGCGCTAAGCGATGGTGCTTTTGCCGACCAGATGATCCTGGATGACCGCCGGGTCGACATCTACCTATTCAGCAGCGCGGGTAGCGAGCAGCGGGCGGAGCGCCTAGGAGACCTGCCCATTGCCACACCCTCTGGCGACGTACTGCCACTTTCCGCTTTGGCCGATTTGAACGAGTCCATCGATACGGACAGCATTCGGCGGCTGGATGGGCGCCGTACGGTGACGTTGAATATAGTGCCGCCGCGTTCGGTGGCGCTGGAAACGGGCGTCGAACGCGTGGAAAGCGAGTTAATCGGGGCTATGCGCAGTGACGGTGAGCTCCCGCACGGCGTCTCGATAGATATCACCGGTGCTAGCGACCAACTGCAAGCCACCCGCGAAGCGGTCTCGGGTAATTTCATGATCGCGGTCTTGTTGTGCTATCTGATGCTGGTAGCGATTTTCCGTCACTGGGGGCGGCCGTTATTCGTCATGGCCACGATTCCCCTGGGACTTGCGGGCGGGATTCTTGGCTTGGCGATACTCAACGGCGTCGGCGCTCCGTTTGGCATCCACCAGCCTTTCGATATGATCACACTGCTCGGTTTTCTGGTATTGCTCGGCTCCGTCGTCAACAATCCGATCCTGATCGTTCAGGAAGCCTACCAGCGACTGGAGGAAGGCTCGGAATCCATCGTCGCGGCCGTCAACGAAGCGGTTAGGATACGTCTGCGGGCGATCCTGATGTCCAGCCTGACCACCATCTTCGGCATTGCCCCTCTGGTACTGATTCCCGGTGCGGGCACCGAACTCTACCGCGGCCTGGGTGCCATCGTGATGTTTGGCATCGCGTTTTCCACACTCATCACTCTGACGTTCCTACCCAGTTTGATGGTAGTCGCCATGAGCGTGCAACAGCGTATTGCAGGGTGGGTATCATTGCGTAGAGATCAATCTTACTGAATCAACTGGAAGCCTGAAAATAAATGGGCGGGCCTAAAAAGACTAGGCCCGCCCGGCATTGTTTTCTAAATCAAAATCAATAGTTCGCTTAAAGGTTTATAACCAGCGTTTCAGATAATGAAAAACTCCTTTCGCTTGCTGCGAAGACATTGACTCGAGGCAAGCAACCTCCGTATCTTCATCGGAACCTCTCTCAACGGACTTTGTCACCTTAGAAAAGTACTAATATAACCATTTAGGCTGCAATTAATATCTTCATAATTTACTCCTTATCCTAAATAACCATCCATCATTCGACCAACTCTGCGACATGTGATTAATTTAAAATCCACAAGCCACCGAGCAGTTTCAATGACTTTAAGTTACTTCAAAAAAAAACTACCTACAACTGAGCTATTTAGCTCGATTTAAGGGTTGTCAGAAAGCACCTGGGAGGCTGGAATGTCCTGGTTACCGCTATCTGTAGATGTCGATCCAGAATAAACAATCCTGTTATCTTCATCCGAGCCTCTTTCAGCAAGTGCTACGCCTGAAGAAAGCAGTAATGCAATGATTAAGGCCGCATTTAAAAATTTCATGATTCACTCCTTACGTTTAACTACTCGATCAACCTACTGAGCTAAAAGCAACCTCATGGATCGCTTCCCCCTCTAATCTCCTACATGTGAGTTAATTAGCTCTTTTAGAGAAGAAGGCTTGGTTTGCTAGTCGCTTCATCAGCATATGAATGATAGATTCAAAATGAACGGATCAGAATGCCAAATACTCTTTCGTTCTTGCCTGATCCAGTCTTTCGGTATATTTCCGAGAATCTTTTAATACTGAGAAGAAGTGATGCCCGCATGAAACTCTCGTCAGAGAGCTAGTACAGAATAAAGGCAACTGCCGACCAAAACCCTCACCGAAATCGAGGATATGAACATTCCGCCTCTCAATTGGCACTTAAGATCTCCAGCTATCGATGTCTTCTAGTGAGGGGGCACTTGGGGCTAAACTGTTATTTTCACGCTGCTCAGAGCAGCCAGCCCCCAACGCCGCAGAGCCTATGATCAACACCTTTGCCGTATCCAACTACCGCAGCTTGAAAAAAATTGTTTCTCCCCTGTCGAGTCTTAATGTAGTGACGGGGCCCAACGGGTGCGGCAAGTCCAACCTATACAAAGCGCTGCGATTATTGGCAGAAACAGCCAAAGGCAATCTTATCTCATCGATTGCTCAAGAGGGCGGGCTTGATTACACCTTCTGGGCTGGCCCGGAAAAACTCACCAAAGACATGCGAGAGGGCTCCGCTGCCATTGAGGGATCTGCTAAGAAAAACAGCCCCCGGCTTAGGCTGGGTTTTGTGGGTGAAGATTTCGGCTACGCCATTTCATTGGGGATGCCCGCCTCTCAGGGCTTTGCGGGCTACCAAGATCCGTCCATGTTCCAGTTCGACCCCGAGATAAAACGGGAATGCATTTGGGCAGGCGATGTCTGCCGACCCAGTAGCTGTTTGATTGACCGCGTTGGGTCTGTGGTCAAAGTGCGTGCAGGTCGTAAATGGCAGGTTTACGATGCCCACCTTAATAGCTACGAAAGCATTTTGAACGAAATCAGTGACCCGGTCGCCGTGCCTGAAGTCCACGCTGTTCGGCAAGCCATTCGTCATTGGCGCTTCTACGATCAGTTCCGAACCGATCCAAATTCCCTCATCCGCACACCGCAAATCGGCACCCGCACCACGGTGCTGGATCACGATGGCCTCAGTCTAGTGGCCGCATTGCGAACTATCCACGAGATCGGCGACCGCGAGGCGTTGTACGAGGCGATTGAAGATGCCTTTCCCGGCGCCACTATTAATTTTGAAGCCGACGCTGGTAATCGCTTTCTACTGCAGTTTCTACAAAAGGGGCTGTTGCGCCCCTTAAACCAGTCCGAACTATCAGACGGCACGCTTCGCTATCTGTTGCTGGTGGCGGCGCTGCTCACCCCCAGGCCGCCTTCCTTGCTAGTGTTGAATGAGCCAGAAACCAGTCTACATCCGGATTTGCTTCCCGCCTTGGGCCGCCTGATTATCCGTGCATCGAGGGAAACCCAGGTGTGGGTGGTCTCCCACGCGCCACGCTTAGTGGCGACACTGGAACAAGATCAGGCCTGTAACTCTATCGCGCTGGATAAAGAGTTTGGTGAGACCGTTATCCTAGGCCAGGGGTGGCTAGATGAACCGCCCTGGCAGTGGGCGGATTAAACAGAGCATCCCCCTGGCGTATCGGCTTCTAAGCGCATTGGCTTACTTAAATATCAATCTTAAGCGCCTGCAGCCTCTCGTCATCGATTTCGATACCCAGCCCTGGAGCGCTGGGCAGTGCAAGACGCCCATGGTCAAGGCTTAACGGCGACGTTAAAAGTGCTTCACGCAGGGGGTTATTGGCCGATACGTCAAACTCGACCCAGGTAGGCGTATGGTTACGGTCGGGATGCGGATGCGGCGGCAGCGCGGCGGCGAAGTGGGCGGCGGCCATAATGCCCACTGCGCTTCCCCATACGTGAGGCGAGATTCTCAAGCCGTTTAACTGGGCCATGTCTGCAATGCGCAGCGCTTCTACATAGCCGCCACATAGGTTGAGATCCGGCATCAGCACATCCACACCACCGGTGGCGGCCAGCTCACGAAACTCGACAGCATTGACCGAAGCCTCGCCCGCAGCAATACGCCCCTCTCGGCGCGAGGCAAGGCGGCGGAAACCCGGAAGATCTTCAGGTGCCACCGGCTCCTCGATCCAGTAAGGGCGCAGCGGCGCCAAAGCGGCCATGGATTCCAGCGCGATGTCCGCCGTGTAGGCCCCGTTGATATCGGCCATGATGGCCACGTCATCGCCCAGAATCCGCCGTGCGCTCCGCATCCGCTCAAGGTCGCTTCTGATGCCGTGACCAATTTTGATCTTGTAGCCATCAAACTGCCCCGCCACGCGCTCAAGCTGCGCTTCCAGAGGCAGCGCCGCCGGTTCATGAAAATAGCCACCGGAGGCGTAGACCTGCACGGAGTCCTGCTCTTCCCCGCCCAGCAGCCGGTAAACCGGCAGACCCAGCAGCTTGCCAAGGCCGTCGTGCAGTGCAATATCCAGCCCGCTGACTGCCGCGGCGAGCTGGCTCTGGGCGCGCACGTGGTAGAGCACATTGGTCATTCGCCGCCAGATCACACGGTGGTCGAAGGCGCTTTGCCCCACATAGGCTTCGCGCAGAATGTCCAAATAGGCCAGCGTGGTCTTGGGCGGGCCATAGCACTCGCCAATACCGACAATACCTGCCGAAAAACGTACAAACACCAGGGTAGCCATGCGTGCGTGGCCGATTTCCCGCGCGCTTCCATAGCCGCCGTCCGCCGGCAAATAGCTGCCGATGGGCACCATATCGATGGCCTCGATAATCGCATCACGGGCCACAGAAGGATTACTATGCAGATGATTCATGCAACTGATTCTCCAAACTAGATCAGGCTAGGCAGCCATAGCGTCAAAGCGGGAATAAAGGTGATCAGCAAAAGCGACACTAACAGTGCCGCGATAAAGGGCAGCGTGGCCTTAACCGCACGGGGGAAAGAGATATCGGCAATCCGCGCCAGAATAAACAGGACCAGCCCCACCGGCGGTGTCAAAAGCCCGATCATTAGGTTGAGCACCATGATGATGCCGAACTGAACAGGATCGACCCCTGCCTGGACGGCCAGCGGCAGCAGCACAGGTGTCAGGATGGTGATCGCTGCCACGGTTTCCATGAAGCAGCCAACGATCAAGAGAATCAGGTTGATCAGCAGAAGAATGACAATCGGGTTATCGGCCACCGCCATTACCGATTCTGCGAACGCCGCTGGCACGCCTTCGCGGGTAAGAATCCAGGCAAAAATTGACGAGGCGGCAACGATCAACAGCACCACTGAGGTCATTTCGATGGTTTCACGAAATACCGTAATGATCTGGCGCCAGCCGGCGCTACGGTATACCAGCGTTGCCAGCACCAGCACGTAAGCCACGGCTGCAATAGCGCTCTCGGTCGGGGTGAATATCCCCAGAACGATACCCCCCACGATGATCACCGGGATCATGAGCGAAAGGGCCGCATGCATAAATGACGACAGCAGGCGCGCCACAGAAAAGCGCTCACCCACCGGGTAACCGCGTCGGTGCGAAATAACCGCGACCATCAGCATCAACATTGCTGCGATCAGTAAGCCCGGCACAATGCCTGCAATAAACAGTTGACCAATGGAGGCCGATGCCACCACCCCGTAAACCACCAGCGGAAGCGACGGCGGAATGATGGGGCCCACGGTTGAGGATGCCCCGGTGATCCCCACGGCAAAATCAACGTCATAGCCCTTATCACGCATCGCCTTTATTTCAACGGCACCCAAGCCGCCAGCGTCAGCAATGGCCGCGCCCGACATGCCGGCAAAGATGACCGAAGCGCCTACATTAACGTGGCCCAGGCCGCCGCGGGTCCATCCCACCATTGAATCAGCGAAGCGGAAGATACGCTCGGTCACACCGCAAACATTCATCAGGTTGCCAGCCAGGATAAAGAACGGCACCGCCAGTAGTGGGAAACTGTCCACCCCACCCACCATGCGCTGAATCAGAATAATGTCCGGAATCTTGCCGGAGGCGAGCAGATAAACCAGCGACGACCCGGCCAGTGCGACCGCAACAGGGGCACCAATCAATAACAAACACGCTAGCGCTACAAACAGCAGAATGATCATTTCTCCTCCTTGCCACGCCAGCAGGCGATGGCCTGGCGGGCCATACGCAATGCCATTGCCGCACAGGCCACGGCAATCACGGTGTAAAGCCAACCTTTCGAGATCGGCAGCGTGCTCATGCTGGAATTCCATACCCGCTGTCCAACCTGCCAGGCAAGCCAGGCCACATAGCCGAAGAACCCAGCGCTAAGCAGGTTATTGAACCCACGCAGCCAACGTTTTGCCTTTGCAGGCACGATTAGCTCAAGAATCTCAACGTTGATGTGAGTTCCTCGCGAGGCAGCACCAGCCGCGCCGATAAACACCAGCAGCACCAGCAACATGCGGGCGCCCTCTTCAGTCCAGCCAATCGAGTGGTTGAACACGTAGCGTGACAGGAACTGCGCAAAAACCACGCTTCCCAGCAGGATCATGACCCCAAGCGCTACATGGTCTTCGAAGACCCATTTCGGCGGTGGTGTCGCTGTCGCAGTATTGTGCGATAGCCCAGATTCACCTCCGGCCGCACTTTCGCGGCCGGGCTCTACTGACATCGCCGTCACCTCACCTTGACGAGTGTCTTTATCCCCTTGCATCACTCAATCGCCCCCAAGCGCTGGTATTGATCAGCCGTCCAACCTACGTCTTCACCCGTCAGGCTCGGCCTTACCGCTTCGGCAAACGCTTCACGATCAACCTCGTGTACCTGGGTTCCTTGCTCCTGGAACCAGGGCACCAGATCCTGCTCCTGCTGTTGGATATCCAGGCTCCCCTGTTCAGCAGCCTCCTGAAAGACGTCCCGGAAAAGTGCCTGATCCTCGGCGGAAAGACTCGCCCAGGCATTGCTACTCATAATGATCGGCTGGCTGTCATAGATATGGCCGGTCAGCGAGATGTCCGACTGCACTTCTTCAAACTTCATCGCGCGAATGATCGGCAGCGGATTTTCCTGGCCATCCACTACGCCCTGCTGAAGCGCCAGATAGACCTCCGAGAAGGCAATCGGAGTAGGGTTGGCGCCAACGGCTCTTGGGAACATCAGCAGCAGCGGCGCATCAGGCACGCGAATTTTCATGCCCTGCATGTCTTCGGGAGTAAGCACCGGCTTGTTGGCAGTCACATGGCGCTGGCCAAAATAGATCAAACCAAGCGGCACATGCCCCGTGCTCTCTTCGTAGCCTTGGGAAAGCTCTTTGAAGAGATCGCTTTTTGAATAGGCGATCCAGTGATCAAAGTCTCGGAAAACGAAAGGAGCACTGCCTAGCGCAATCGGTGGATAAGCGTTTCCAGCGAAAGCATTACCGGTATAGATGATATCCAGCGTGCCTAAGCCGAGGCCTTCATTGAGTTCAACCTCATTACCTAGCTGGGAGGAAGGGAACACTTCAATGTGATGGCGACCTTCACTACGTTTTTCAATTTCATCAGCTGCCCACTCGGCCCATTTGTGGTGACTGTGGCTCGCTTCGTATACATGGCCAAAAACGAAATCATTCGCTTGAGTGAAAGGCGTTATAGATAGTGCTAAAAGCAGTGTTGTAAGTTGATGACGTGCACGCATTGTTGTCTCCTTATTTATGGCTTGAATCACCAACCTCAGTACACTCTGGCTAAACAAATTTATCAATTTGTTTATAATCAACTTTCAAAAATACATGTAAATATATGTTTTTAAATAAAAACAGCCAAAGTAAGGAGTTTTACAACGTGACAACAAAGACAAAAGTCGAAAAGACTAAAGACTTATACGAAGATATGCGCAACTGGATACTTCGCGGGCAATATCTGCGTGGAGCGCGCCTGCCAACAGAGGCCGAACTGGCAAGCCGCTATGAACTTAGCCGTAGCGCCACGCGACAAGTGATTGCGCAACTAAAAACCGAAGGTCTTGTCGCCTCCCGTCAAGGGTCAGGCCTGTTTGTTGTCGCCCGGCCCACAACAGCGCTCGATGCGCCAAACTTTGTTAATAACTTCAGCGACCTTATTGCGCTGTTTGACTTCCGGCTGCTAATTGAAACGGAATCAGCGGCCCTGGCCGCCTCAAAGCGTAACGATAGTGATATTGAGCGCATTGAGGAAAAGAGCCGTATTTTAAGAAGAGTCAATCAAAACGGGGGCCAAGGCACTCAGGAAGACTTCGACTTTCACGTACAGATAGCTAAAACATCCGGCAATAAATTTTTACTTAGCTCGGTGCTAGCTCTACAAACGGGGGTTATCTTCTCCGTCAAACTCGGGCAAAAAACGTCCGATCTTCCGCGAATATTGCAATCCAAGCAGGTCACAGAAGAGCATAACGACATCATCGAAGCGATTCGCCAAGCAGACGAGGCAAAGGCACGAGCGGCAATGCAACGCCATATAGAGTCCTCACTCTCACGAATTCTGCATGGACAGCCGTGAAGCAATTGCACTGGTTAGGTGACAAAGCTTGGCGTTGATACCATGCTGATTCTCACGATGAGCTCGTCATCAAGAAATGGCGCAATACTTGTGAAAAAAGGATCTTATATGATCGAGTCACTGGAAGAGCTAGAAGCCATTAAACAGTCGTGCCGTTCGATGGTGACAAAGAGTTCAAGCCTGTCAGCTGGCACTGCGGTTATACCCATACCGGGCTTAGACATTGGTTCAGACGTCGCCATATTGATGCGTTTAATTCCCAAAATTAATGAAAAATTTGGCTTAACGCCTGAACAGATCGACAGCCTGGATACAGAATCAAAGCTTTTTGTGATGACGGTCATTTCCAATACCGGCAGCAAGATGGCGGGCAAATACATCACCAGAAAGCTTATCGTGGTATTGCTAAATAAGATGGCTGGCAAGGTAGCAGCAAAGGGTGTTGCTAAGTTCGTACCCTTCGTAGGCAGCGCTGTGGCAGGCAGTATTAGCTTTACAGCCATGAAGTACATGGGTAACAGCCATATCGACGATTGCTATGAAATCGCCTTGGCGGCACTGGAAAAAAACCGGCTGGAAACCGCAGCTGTGGTAGTACCCGCGTCTGAACAAACGCTAAGTATCGCTGCCAATGGCCCTACAAAAGCCGAGTAACGGTCGATTGTGCTTTTCTCATGCAGCCCAGTTTTGGGCTAATGATATGCTATCGCTGCTTTTTAATGGTTACGTAAGGAGAATTTAATGCCCGCTTATGTCGTACTGACTCGAGAACACACTCACGACGCCCAGGAAATGGAGCGCTACGGCGAGAAGGCAAAAGCCGCCCGTGAAGGCCACGACCCACAGCCGCTGGCTTTTTATGGCGATTTTGAAGTACTGGAAGGCAGCGCAATGGAAGGAGCGGTCATTCTACGCTTCCCGGATATGGCTGCCGCCCGTGCCTGGTATCAAAGCCCCGCCTACCAGGAAGCCCGCAAACACCGCTTTCAGGGCGCCGACTACCGCGTTTTTATCGTTGATGGCCTAACAGAAGCCTAAATACCAAAAACGCCCCGCTTTGAATGTTCAAGTCGGGGCGTTTTGCCGTTGCTTTACCTCTGGGATATAGGCGGAATTACATCACCAGCGATAGCTCACTTTCGCGCTGATTTCGCGACCCGGATTATAGTAATCGGCGGTGCTTGAACCGACCACGTGCTGCTCGTCGAGCAAGTTGCTGACATTGACGGCTAGATCGGCGTCTTTGGTGAGCTGATAGCTGAAGGCTGCATCGAAGAGCGTTGCCGCACTGCTTTTTGACGTATTGGCGACATCAAAGTAGTAGGAGCCGATGTAACGGGCGCCGAGGCCAACACTCATATCCTGGCTTGGCAAGGTATAGTAGCCCCACAGCGACGCCGTATGTTTGGGTGCTGCGGTGAACTCGTTACCCTCTCTGGCTGCGTTACTGTCGCGTACCACTTCCGACTCCATATAGGAGTAACCACCGGCCACGCTAAAGCTATCGGTCAACTCAGCTTTCGCTTCCAGATCAAGACCCCGTACGCGGGACTCACCCACGGTTTCCCGCTTGATAACGCCATTGTCCTGTACAACCGAGATGGTGACGTCGTCCCTGGTTAGGTCATAGATGGCCGCCGAAAACAGCGCATTGGTACCAAAGGGGGAATATTTCGCACCAATTTCGTACTGCTCGCCCCTTTCGGGATCGACGCCAATCGTGGGCGGTGCGACCGACTCAACCATGCTGACATAGGTGGAAATTTCGTCGGTGACGCGATAGGTCAGCGCACCGCGAAGTGAGGTCTCAGAGAAGTCATCGGAATCGCGAACGCCATCCATATTGGTGCTTGAGACATCCATCGAGTCGTTGCGCACACCCGCTGTCACAATGAATCGATCATAAAAGGACAAATTCTGAGTCAGGAAAACCGACTCGGTGGTGAAGTCCTGCTTATTGCTGCTATAGACGTTCAGGCTACTCGGGGCACCGCTAAAGACGGGGTTTGCGATATCAATGGAGGTCGCATCGCCATAAAACGAACTATCTTCGGTGGAAGCATCGCGATACTCAACACCCACCAACGTGCTGCTATCAACCCGGTCAAAGCGGGCGTCGTATTGCAGGATAGCGTTGCCGATCAACTCCTGAGCTTCGTTGTCGGTACCAAAATAGTCGCGATCCACCACGCTGCCAACTCGCGCCGCAGAGTCAGTGATATAGACGTATCCGAAATCGTCGGTCAGGTCGCTATAGCGCAGATTACCGCGCAGCGTCAGGCCGTTGTTGAAATCATGGGTGAGCTGCCCGGTGAGGCTGGTACGCTCGACATCATGATAGTTGAAGCCAGGCTCGCCGAAGAAGTCGCTGCGGTCGTACTCCCGGTCAAGCGGATAACCACCGCTATTGGGGGTGTCGTCACGCTTCAAGTAATCGAAGATCACGCTTGCTGAGGTGTACTCCGTCGGCTCCCAGGCCAAGCCACCCATCAAGAAACCATTGTTGTCTTTGGAGTGATCGTATTCGCGGTCGCTGTCCCGGAGGGTGCCGGTAAAGCGGTAGGCCACTGTCTCGTCAGCGTTCAGCGTGTCACCCACATCAACACCGGCCTCTTTGGCGTCGAATGATCCGTAGGAGAGATACCCCTCGCCAAAACGCTCAAACCGTGGCCGTTTGCTCACGAAGTTGACCGAGCCACCCGGATCCGCCGGGCCAAACAGGGTGGAGTTGGCGCCACGCAACACCTCAACTCGCTCGTAGGCGTAAGGCTCTTCGCGTACACCGCGCATTGAGCCTAGCGTCAGCCCGTCACGGTAGGTAGTCGCCTGGAATCCGCGAATTTTAAAATAGTCATTACGGTCATCGGTGCCGTAATAATCGGTGAGGACGCCGGGGGTATATTGCAGCACTTCCTCAGTGGTAGAGGCGTTGCGCTGCTCAATCTCTTTCTCAGTAATGACCGACACTGAGGCAGGTGTATCAAGAATACTGGTGGCGACCTTACCACCCACCCAAAGCTCCTGAGCTACTATCGAATTGGCATCATCATCAGCGTAGGCCTGGGCGTTGACGATAATGGGGGCGAGGCGATATCCCTCGTTATCGTCACTGCCTTCGCCGGTTTCCTGAGCGTTCCCGAGCATGGGAATACTCACCAGCGTTGTGCCGCACAGAATGGCGGTAGTGGTCTGCTGCCACCGTACCCGACTTGCGTTGCGCCGGACTGTGCTATTGCTATCAGTCATGTTGAAGATCCCTTGAAATGAATAAACCTACCCTGCTCGCCTTGTGGTTCTGTTTTGAAAGGCCGGCAGAGTATCCAAAGCTAGCATCCCCGAGTCAAGAGTGATAATGTCAATCACAATCATTTAGTTGAACTTTTGATAATAATTACAATACACCGTGACGTCATGCATCACCCGGACTACCCGTCATATATCTAGGCGCTGCGTGCTTACCACGCAGTGAGGATTATTCGTCATTACGTCTTAAGCTTTTGGAGAAGGCTATGGCTCTGTTCCATAGAAGTCTGAGTGCTTACGTGGCGCTTATCGCTGCGTGCAGCCTCGGCGCTTTGCCCGTTGGCGCGCAGCAATATCCCCTTGAAATCGAACATGCCCTGGGCACCACCGTGCTTTCCGAGAAGCCCGAGCGGGTAGCGACCGTGGCCTGGGCCAATCACGAAGTGCCGCTGGCCCTTGGCGTGGTACCGGTCGGCTTCGCGGCCGCCAACTTTGGTGACGACAACGACAACGGGCTACTGCCCTGGGTGGAAGCCCGGCTTGACGAGCTGGATGCCACGCCCCCCGCCCTGTTCGACGAAGGCGACGGGATTGATTTTGAAGCCGTGGCTGCCAGCCAGCCCGATGTGATTCTGGCGGCCTACTCAGGGCTTAGCCAGGCGGACTACACCACCCTGAGCCAGATTGCCCCGGTGGTAGCCTACCCCCAAGGCCCTTGGGCAACCAACTGGCGCGCGATGATTCAACTGAACAGCGCAGGGCTCGGCATGGCGGAGGATGGCCAGGCGCTCATCGAGCAAATCGAGACACAGATTGCCGATACCGCCGCCGACCATCCTAACCTTGCGGGCAAGACAGCCATGTTCGTGACCCACCTTGACCCCACCAACCTAGGGCGCATTTCGTTCTACACCGACAACGACGCGCGGGTGCGGTTTTTCCATGACCTGGGGCTGGCCTCGCCTGAAGTCGTCAAACAGAACTCTCCCCCCGGTAAATTTGCTGGCGAAATCAGCTCTGAATTGATCGATGAGCTCAACGATGTGGATATTCTCGTCACCTACGGCGGTCAGCCGCTGATCGATCAGCTCAACGCGCACCCGCTTACCTCCCGCCTGCCTGTAGTAGAAAACGGCGCCATTGTCATGCTCGGCAATACCCCGCTGGGCACAGCGGCCAACCCTACCCCCATGTCGATCTCATGGTTACTGGACGATTATGCAGACCTGCTCTCAGAAGCCGCACGCAAGTCACAACGGTAGCGGCCCGGCGTCTGGCTCAAGCGTTAATCGCTCGGTCGCTCTTCGTATCAAACGCAACGCTGCCCGTCGGTTGTCTGGCGGCGCAGCGCTGCTTGTTCTGCTCGGGCTTGCCGCCATGCTCTCTGTGGCGTTTGGGGCCCGGGAAGTGGGCTGGCCGGAAATCGCCGCCGCGCTGAGCGGCCAGGTAGCAACCGTTGGCGACGCTGCCGTAGCCAGCCGCCTGCCGCGCACGTTGCTTGCCATGCTGGCCGGAGCCGCCCTGGGGATTTCCGGTGGGGTCATGCAGGGCCTGACCCGCAACCCGCTGGCCGACCCCGGCCTTCTGGGCGTTAACGCCGGGGCGGCGCTGGCGGTGGTGATTGGCATTGCCTGGTTCGGTATTGACGAGACGACCAGCTACATCTGGACAGCCATTGCAGGCGCCGCTATCTCTGCCAGTGCGGTTTACGCCATAGCCAGCCTCGGCCAGGGAGGCGCCACGCCGCTCAGGCTGGCACTAGCAGGCGCGGCCATTACCGCCGCGCTTAGCTCGCTTGCTACCGCCGTGGTGCTGCCACGGGGTGATATCGGCGGGCTGGTGCAATCCTGGTTAGTGGGTGGTGTGGGTGGCGCGACCTATGAGCAGCTTCTTCCGGTGCTGCCCTTTCTAGTGACGGGTTTTGTGATCACCCTGCTCGCCGCGCGCAAACTCAATATGCTGGCCCTGGGCGATGACACTGCAGCGGGGTTGGGGGAAAAAGTAGCCGTGGCCAGGGCCATGTCGGCAGTGGGGGCGGTACTGCTGTGCGGCCCGATTACGGCGGTGTGCGGCCCGATTGGTTTTGTAGGGCTGGTCGTACCCCACGCCTGCCGCCTGCTAGCGGGCGGCGATTATCGCTGGTTACTGCCCTTCTCTGCCCTGGGTGGTGCGGTACTGCTGACATTGTCAGACGTGGCCGGGCGGCTGATCGCCCATCCTTCGGAGTTGGACGTGGGTATAGTGACAGCCTTTATCGGCGCACCGGTGTTTATCTGGATTGTGCGCAACCGCAAGGTAGGCTCGCTATGAACCAGCCGCCTCTTAGCGCGATCAGCCATTTCCGACATATTAGAAGGGCGAGCGCTAGGCACCGCGCTCGCATGATTGCAGTGCTTAGCGCTTGCCTACTGGCAGGCGTACTGTTAACCCTGATGGTGGGGCAGTCCTTCACGCCGCTAACCACGGTGGTACGCATACTTGGCGGCGCCGAGGTGCCGGGCGCTGGTTTCACCGTGCGTGAGCTGCGCCTGCCCAGAGCGGTGGTTTCAGTATTAGTGGGCGCCTGCTTCGGCCTGGGCGGCATCGCCTTTCAGACCCTGCTGCGCAACCCGCTGGCAAGCCCGGATATCATTGGTATCAGCACTGGCGCCAGCACTGGGGCGGTGTTTGCCATCGTGGTGCTCTCGCTAAGCGGCCCGGCGGTTTCGATGGTGGCGATTGCTGCGGGGCTGGGCGTGGCGATGTTGATCTACACGCTCTCCTGGCGCCAGGGCGTGACCGGCGGACGGCTGATTCTGATCGGCATTGGCCTGGCCGCGATGCTGCAAAGTATTACCGCCTATCTTTTAATGCGCGCACCCAGTTGGACACTGCAAGAAGCCCTGCGCTGGCTCACTGGCAGCGTCAACGGCGTTCAGCTGGATCAAGCGCTGCCGCTTTTGATCGCCCTGCTCCTGTTCGGCGGGCTGCTATTGAGCCGCCACCGCGACCTTGAAACCCTACGCATGGGTGACGACCTTGCCGCCGGGCTGGGGGTTCGCCTGGCTATTACGCGGGTTGTCGTGGTCATCACCGCTGTGGCACTGGTGGCGTTTGCCACCGCCGTTTCCGGCCCGGTGGCATTTGTGGCGTTCCTTTCCGGTCCCATTGCGGCCCGCCTGATGGGCCGCAACGCCTCACTGCTGATCCCTTCCGCGCTGGTGGGCGCTCTACTGGTGCTGTTAGGCGACTATGCGGGCCAGTTTCTGCTCCCCGCCCGCTACCCGGTCGGCATCGTGACCGGCGTATTAGGCGCGCCCTATCTCGTTTATCTGATACTTCGCGACAACAAAACCCGAGGCACTCTATGAGCGCTTGCTCACTACTCGCCCAGGGCCTGGTGGCAGGCTATGGGGAACGCACCATTCTGGACGACGTTAACCTGACGGTGCCTGCCGGCCAGACCACCGCCATTGTGGGCGCCAACGCCTGCGGAAAATCGACGCTTTTACGCGTGCTTTCACGGCTGCTGACGCCCGCGCAGGGCAGCGTGCTGCTGGAGGGTAACGCCATTCACCAACTGCCCACCCGCCGGCTGGCACAACAACTTGGGTTTCTGCCGCAATCGCCCATCGCCCCGGAAGGCATTAGCGTGCTCGAGCTGGTCAGCCGGGGCCGCCACCCGCACCAGGGGCTTTTCAAACGCTGGAGCGCGGCCGATGAAGTAGCCGTCGCCGACGCCCTGGCCGCCACCCACCTGAGCGAGCTGGCCGAACGCCACGTGGACGAGCTTTCCGGCGGGCAGCGCCAGCGGGTATGGATAGCCATGGCGCTGGCCCAACAAACCAAGGTGCTGCTGCTGGATGAGCCCACCACCTTTCTGGATATCAACCACCAGGTCGATGTACTCGACCTGCTCACCGACCTAAACCGACAGCGCGGCACCACTATCGTGATGGTGCTCCACGAACTCAACTTGGCCGCTCGCTACGCCGACCAACTGGTTGCCATGGCTAACGGCAAGGTTTACGCGGCAGGCCCACCGGGGGAGATTCTGACCGAGCAGATGGTGCGCGAGGTATTTGGCCTGGAAAGCCGGGTTATCGAAGACCCCGTCACCGGCAAACCGATGATGATACCGCTCGGGCGGCATGGGAGGCCTGACTCAGTGTGCCTCGACAGCGGCGCGCCCCTTGATGATTGAGCGGGCAAGCATCAGATACCCCACCGAACCACAGGCGGCCATGGCCAAAATGACCGCTTCAAGCGTATGCGGTAGCAGTGCAGACAATCCACTCAGAATCCCAGCGATGCCGAACTGTGCGGCACCCAGCAGCGCTGCGGCCGTCCCACTGCTGGTGGGAAAGAACTCCAAAAAGCAGGCCTGAATATTCGGCGAGATCGCCCCCACCGCGCCGATTGTCAGCATCATGGCGGCGAGGAAGGCGTAAAGCGACCAATCCATAAAGGCAGCCATCACCAGCAATAGTATGCCCACTGCCTGACAGCCCGTTGCCAACTGCAGGATACGCAGTGACGGTAGCCTGGAAAGCAACACTCGATTGAGAATGTTGAATATAAGCATCGCGACGATATTCGCCGCAAACAGCATTGAAAAGCTTGAAGGCGACTGGCCGAAATGCCCCTGATAGATAAATGACGCATAGGTGATGAACATCATCAGGGTAGAAAAAGAGGCGGCCTGCCAAACGATGAACGGCAGGGCCGGCTTTGTCGACAACACCAGTTTATAGCGCGCCAGCAAGCTCATCTTAGGGCTCTTCGCGCGAGACACCTTGCCCGTGCCGGTAAAAATCACCCGCACCAGCAACGGCACCAAAAGCACCGCGTATACCGCCAAGGCGAAAAAGATATAGTGCCAGGAACCCAGCGCCAGAATCGCGCTGCCTACGCTCGGAGCGATTCCAGGCGCCAGCACCATGATAAAGCCCATCATCGAGAACAGCTTCGCGGCGTCGCGGCCCGCCACCCGGTCGCGCACTAACGCCGGTACCGACACCAGAGTCAAACCGGCGCCAATGGCCTGAATTGCCCGCCCGCCGAGCAGGGTGTTCAAGGAATCCGCCATACCAATGACAATGCTTGAGAGCGCAAAAATCGCCAGTCCGCTCATCAGCACCCGCTGCCGCCCGAAGCGGTCTGAAAGCGCACCGCCGATCAACTGACCCAACGCCAACGCAAATACATACACCGAAACACTCAACGATACCGCCTGCTGAGAAATCCCCAGCGATTCACCAATGACCGGAAAGGCCGGCAGGTACGTGTCCATGGAAAACGGGCCCAGCATCATGGTCATTGCCAGACTCAGCACCACAATGAAAGGCGTTTTAGATTGGGTCATAGAAGCTCGCGGTAAAAGGGCGTAATGATGGACAACATCAGCAATATGATACCGACTGATACTATCAAGGCAATCGAATAGAAAATGAGGGGGGTGGGCTGCGGGGCGGTAATCGACTAAACACCTAGCCAGTTTGTTATCGGTTTGCTCGACCATGCATTAAAAACTATTCTTAAAAACGTGCTTAAAACCGTTCTTAAAACCAAGCTTAAAAACCATGCTGAAAGCACACCCCCAACGAGAAATGAGGAGGCAAGGATGTCTACCCCCCAGCCAGAGCGACTTCACCTCGACAGCGATGCAGCGACCGGCTACCCCAACTCCCCTCTACCGGTGCTGATTTATCGTCAAGTTCTCGACATCAGCAATGCAGAGGAGCGGGCCGATACCTTTGAAAGCATGTTCAAACAGCACGGCTGGCCACCTGCGTGGCGCTACCACCTGTATGACTTTGACCACTTTCACTCCACCGCTCATGAAGCACTGGGCATCTTCCGCGGGCAGGCCCGGGCACGGCTGGGTGGCCCAAACGGCCAGGAGCTGATGCTTTACCCAGGCGATGTGCTGGTGCTGCCAGCGGGGGTCGGGCATGCCAGCCTAGAGGCGGATGATGATTTCTGCATGGTAGGTGCCTACCCACCCAACCAAAATCCGGAAATAGAGCGCGGCGACCCCGCACAGCTTGCGGCGGCACAAGAACGAGTGGCTGCTGTGGCCTTACCCGAGGATTCTCCGGTAGGTGGGTCTCTGGCAGGGCTGTGGGGGGAAGCCACTTAGAATATAGGCAAGGATCTGCAGACAAGTACCCACAGAACCGTCATTTATCGCCCCCTCTGCTGTCCGGCACACGACCGTTGCCTAGACAGAGCGATGCTTCGCAACGTGGGTACTACAGCTCACGGCTCCACACCTGACCGACAAGATCCTTACCGAAGCTGTGATGGGGCGTTTCCTCAACCAGTTCGAAACCTGCCCTTTCGTAGATCTTTCGCGCACCGATAAGTACGCTGTTGGTCCACAAGATGATTTTTTTGTAGCCAGCTTGGCGGGCGAATCTTAGGCATTCATCGACGAGACGGCCACCTATTCCAAGACCTCGGGCGCAGGGATCGACATAGAGTAACCGCAGCCTTGCGGTCGCTTCGTCCTCCCTAACGACGAACACGGAGCCAACGACGCTTCCCTGCTTCTCGACGACCCAGCACCGTTCCCACTGCGGGTCATAATCACGCAGATACTTGGCGACGATGTCTGCTGTCAGTGCTTCATATTCACTGTTCCAGCCGTACTCCTGGGCATACAGAACCGCCTGCCGATGAACAATCCATCCCATATCGCCCGGCTGCGGATCGCGCAGCATGTAGTTCGAATCCGTATCACCAAGCAGGCTCTCGATTTGATGCATAGCCTCGATCAACTGATGTTGCTCAGGCTCCGAAAGCCGTTTGAGCATGGCAACAACTTCGCGCTGAGACGCATCACTCAACGGCAGGTAAGTTTCCCGCCCAAGATCAGTCAATTGCAGTTGCGCCGCCCGGCGATCGGAGGGCAAGGGAATCCTGGTGATGAGCCCCTTCTTCTCGAAGCCTTTCAGCACCCGGCTCACGTAACCGGCATTGAGCCCCAGCTCCCGGCAAATATCCGAGCTGGTAAGCATCGACCGATGCGCCAGCTCATACAGAATGCGAACCTCCGTTAGCGAGAATGAGCTTTCCAGCAGATGCTCGTGCAGCACACCGATCTGACGTGTGTAGAAACGGTTGAAGCTTCGCACCGTTCCAGCTCGCTCATGCAAGCGTTGTTCTACGGCCATGGAAGAGGCCTCGAGTTAGTTGCCTTAAGCACATAATTGATTGCTTTTGGCAACCATGTCAACAAGATCTCATAAGAAACTACTGACAAAATAAATCAAACTCTCTCGACTGCGCGACGCCCTGAATGTCAAGCGCCACACATCTCCCAAACAGGCATCTCCCAAGCAAGCAACACTCAATGAACAAAAACCATCACCACCAGCACCATGGTCAGCAATAGCAAGTACACCCGGGCATGAAGACGGTCAGGAATGCGCCCAATCCAGGTCGACGCCAAGCGGATACCGAGCCATGAGCCCAATGCAAGTACCAGCAAGGCGCGCAGATCCACATAACCGGCATACCCGTCCCCTAACGCTGGGTGATTTGCCGACAGCAACACATACGTCGCGGTGCCACTCACCGCCATGGGCAACGACAACGGATTGGCCATGGCAGTGGCTGCCGTCATACTCGCGCCTCTACGGCGCATGAGCGGTACGGTCATCACACTGCCGCCAACGCCCAGCAAGGCGGCCACCGCACCAATCAGTGTCCCCGTCATCGCCGTTACCCCACGACCCATAGGACGCACATCACTCTCCGCCTGATGCAGAAAACCGGGTCGCAGAACAGCATCCGCAATCGTAATACTCAGATAGCCGATAAACGCCCAGCGCACCCACTCGCCACTTAACGACACGGCCGCCTCCGCACCAAGCACAGCGCCCACGGCGATATAGCCCACCAGCTGCCGCACCAGGTGCCATTGCACGGTTTGCCTTAGATGGTGGCGCCATGTGGACAGGGAAGCAGCAAAGATCATCAACGCCGTCGAGGTGGCCACCGCGATATGCATGGCCGCCTGACCGATACCACTTTCCGGCCCGTGGACGTAAATCAGCAGGGTATACAGCAAGGGAACCACCACGAACCCGCCACCGAAACCGAACAATACGGTGGTCACTCCTGCCACCCCGCCACAAAGTAGCAATACGCTATACACCGGCACTCTCCTGATGAAACGAAACAGCAGGCACTATATGCTGGCGAGGTTTGGCCGACATTCGTCATTCGGACAACCATCAACGCGTTTCAGCCAGGTTCACGCTAATGCTCAATACGCCCCTGTCAGAGGTGGATCATGTTGCACGTCCCGTGGTGGCCATCGGCACTGACTACCGCCCCGGCACCCTCCTGGACTTTCATACCCATCGCCGTGCCCAGTTTCTCTATGGCATGACCGGCTTGATGGAAGTCAATACGGATGACGGTACCTGGATGGTGCCGCCCTATAGCGGCGTCTGGCTACCTGCAGGCAAGCGCCACCAAGTGCGCATGAACGGGGTGAGCACCCGAAGCTTGTATATCGAACCCCACGTCGCGCCACGCGCTTCGAGCAACTGCGAGGTGCTGGTCGTGACGCCTCTCCTGCATCACCTGCTGCTGGCTTCCGCCCACATCCCCGCACTCTATGACGAAAACGGCCGCGATGGTGCCCTGGCTAAGCTACTCCTATACGAACTGGAACAGGCTCAGGCCCTGCCACTGTTTGCGCCTTTGCCCCATGACCTTCCGCTCGCCCGCCTGTGCAGAGAGTTTCTCGGCCAGCCGAGCATTCACACTCTTCCGGAGGAGTGGGCGCGGCAGTTACATTGCAGTCAGCGCACCTTCAATCGTCTGTTTCGTCAGCAAACTGGACTCTCCTTTGGCGTATGGCGCCAGCAGGCCTGCCTGATGGCAGCAATTCCCAGGCTGCTGTCTGGCAGTTCCGTTACCCGAACCGCACTGGAACTCGGCTACGACAGCCCAGCCGCTTTCTCCAGCATGTTTCGCAAGGTACTCGGTCAATCTCCCAGCGCTTTTGTTCGGGCGGCTAGTCGCCCGCCGGAGGAAGGCGGCGGTTCTGGCTTGGTTTGCTGTCGTAAATTTATGCAGCAGATGGGCAAGTAGATGAGGTATTCGGAGCCCTGCAGATAGTCCTTGTCGCTTACTTGATCACCAGGGACTCAACACATAGATAGGAAAGTATTACCTCGACCGCATGGGCACGCCGCTCGGCAAGCCAATCCGGGTCAGCCAGATCCTGCTCGAAGATGATGGATAGCGTGTCGCGTTGATTGATGTGAATGATTGATAGCGAAAGAATAGAAATGTAGAGCTGGGTAGGGTCTACAGCGGAGCGAAATAACCCTGCTGCTTCCCCTCGCTTTAGGGTATCCCGGATCATGCCTACGAGCGGCGTCGTTTGCTGGACGACTTTGCTCGATTTGCGCAGCATGCGTCCACCCAGCAAGTTCTCATTGCGCACCAGGCTGGTGAACTCGGGATGCTCGGCCATATGATCGAAGGTGAATTCGACCAGCGCGCGCATACCTGCAACGGGCTCAAGATAGCTTAAATTGAGTGCCTGCTCCTTGGCACGCAACTCCTCATAGACTCGTTCGAGAACAGTCAGGTAAAGACCTTCCTTGTCATCGAAGTAGTGATACACCATGCGCACATTACAATCGGCTGCACGCACGATACGTTCCATGCGAGCACCATCGTAGCCGCGCTCGGAAAACTCTTGAGTCGCCGCTTGAAGCAGGCGCTCGCGTGTTTCATGAGCATTACGGCGGGTTTTTCCCCGGATACGGGCACTCTGTTTCACATCGAGCGTATCGCTTTTTGTCATGTACACATCCTTGTTTCTATTGGTGCTATAGCCCTAACGCGATGCCATCGCTGCGAGGGTCATGAGCGGCGTAAAAGCCTTTCGCCGGGTCGATAACGACCGCGCCGGGGTGGCCAGCCAAGGCACTCTGTGCGGGTAGCAGGCTCACCTGATGACCACGCCGGGTCAATTCAGCGAAGACCGCCTCTCCCGCATCCTGCTCAAGTTTTAGCGTGTCACGGCCATCGGAAAAGGTTCGCCCCAGTAGAAAGCGCGGCGCTTTAAGCGCACTGAGCGGATCCATGCCATAGTCTATCAAGCGCGTCAGTACGGCAGCGAGGGTTTGCGGCTGTCCATCAGCGCCTTGAGTACCGTAAAGTAAACGCGGCTTTCCATCGACACGATACATACCCGGGTTAAGGGTATGAAAAGGACGCTTTCCGGGGGCCAGCGCATTCGGATGAGCCGGATCAAGACTGAACGCGGCACCACGGTTGTGCCACAAAATCCCCGTATCACCGACACTGACACCACTGCCCCAGTCGTAATAAATCGTCTGCAGCATGGAGACGGCATTACCGAAACGATCAGCGGCCGCCAGATAAACCGTATCGCCATGCTGATAAGCAAAGGGCCAATCCAATGCTTTCCCCGCCTCCACTTTTGCCGCTTCAGCATCAAGATGGGCAGGCGATAACAACCTTTCACAAGGCACCGACGCGAAATCGGGATCAGCCAGGTAGCTATTACGATCCAGGAAAGCGCGCTTTACCGCCTCCACCAGCAAGTGGTAATAATCAGCGCTGCCCTCCTCAATGTTGGAAAGATCGAAACGCGCCAGGATACCCATTATCTCTAGTGTCGTCATACCCTGGGTTGGGGGACGATGGGCCAGCAGTTCGCCACCACGGTAAGGAACAGACAGCGGCATTTCTATTCGTGCTCGGGTAGCCGCCAGATCAGCGCCGGTGAGTGGAGACCCTGCCGCTTCCAGCCCAGCGGCGATTTTCGCCCCCAACTGCCCTTCATAAAAGTCCCGGTACCCGTGGGTCGCAATGGACTGCAGTGAAGCGGCCAGCTGTGGCTGGTACAGTTTTTCATCCTCATGGGGAATCTTCCCGCCTGGCATAAAGTGCTCTCGTACGCCTGGCATCATCGATAGCTCATCGCTACGAAAATCAAGCCAAAAGCGCTGCGAAGGCGTCACCGGGAAGCCTTCCCTCGCTAGCTGTATCGCAGGTTCCATCAGCGCTGCCCAGCCCATTTGGCCGCCACAGTTCTGACGGGAAATCTCATGCGCCTGCCCCCAGGTATCGACCGTGGCAGCTGTGGTTAACATGGAACCAGCGCCCCTCGCAGGCAATTGACCAGACAGTTGCAACTTAGCCTGTGGCGCCTGGCCAATGCCTGACAGGGTTTGCACACCACCGTTTGCATCCGCGATGATCATGAAGGCATCGCCGCCAAGGCCGGTAAAATGCGGATACGTCACTGCCAGGCAGGCCCCCATGGTGATCGCCGCTTCGACCGCGTTGCCCCCTTCACGAAGTACCTTAAGACCCGCTTCTGTTGCCAGCGTATGGGGACTGGTCACCACCCCCTCATGGGAATGCGCTAACGCTGATGAAGTGATGCTAATAGACATTGCTACCCTCCTTATTCGGGCTGTTTAGCCGCCATACACCATATTGGGTAGCCACATGCTGATCGCAGGAATATAGGTCAGCAGTATCAAGGCAAACAGAGCAATGCCAATAAAGGGCAACGCACCACGTACCGCCTGGACGTAATCGACGCCGTTGATAGTGCCCGCCACAAACAGGTTGAGGCCAAATGGCGGCGTAAACATGCCAATCGCCCCATTCACGGTCAGTACTGCCCCCAGGTGGACAGGGTCAATACCCACGCGCATACCCACGGTGTAAAACAGGGGTGCAAGAATCACCATAATGGAGGAAGCATCTAGGAACATACCGGCAATCAGTACCGTCACATTGATCAGCAGGAAGATATGGTACGGATTCTCGGATAACGACAGGATAGCGTTGGCCAACATCGCCGCTAACCCATTACTGGACAAAAACCACGCTAGCACCGAGGCAGCAGCAAGAATAATCATTACCTGAGCCGTTGTGGTCGCCGCTTCAATCATGCTTTGGAATAGCTCTGCAAAGCTCTTCTCACGATAAATCAGGGCTGAGACCAACAGGGCATAGATCACCGATACAGCGGCGGCTTCAGTGGGCGTAAAGATACCGAGATAAATTCCACCCAAGACGACGAGAGGAACCCCTAACCCCCACGAAGCATCTTTGAATCCTGCTAAAACCTCGCCCCAACTGGGCGGCTCCACGGGCGTTACACCGTCCTTCTTGGCGCGGTACCAACAGTAAGGCAATAAGCATGCTGCATATAATAAACCGGCACCGACCCCTGCCATGAACAGCGCACCCACCGACACCCCGGTGACAGCCGCGTAGACGATCATTACAACCGAAGGGGGAATGATGATGCCCAATGAACCAGCAGACACCAGCACACCAATCGAAAATTGACCGGAATATCCTTCCTTGCGCATGGCCGGATAGAGCAGTGAGCCCACCGACACCACCGTGGCCGGGCTCGATCCGGAAATAGCACCAAAAAACATACTCGCGGATACCGCTGTCATCCCCATACCACCGGTAAAACGACCCACCAACAAGTTGGCCAAGCGGATGATCCGCTGCGATAACCCACCCGCACTCATCAAACTACCGGTAAGAATAAAAAAGGGTATTGCCATCAATGGGAACTTATCCAACCCGGCAAACAAGCGCTCAGCCACGATCGCCAATGGAATATGGCTAAAGCTCCCCATCGCCACCGTGACGGAACCCGCCAATGCAATAAAGATGGGCGTTCCCACTAACATCAAAACAGCTAATAGCACCAGGAATGTGATGACCATGTTCTTATCCAATTTGATCAAGGTGGGCAGAGGCTTGCTCTCGACCAAGCAACGTCCGGAAGAAATGCTGGGTAAAGCGAATACCCATTAAGAGCGCGCCCACCGGAATGGCCAACTGAACGATCCACATGGGCGCTTGTAGAGCAGAACTCACCTGACCAAACCGATGGGTTTGCTCGGTTAACTGAAAACCGTAAAGCACCAGGAAAAGGCAAAAAGCGATAGAAACCGCATGAACGAGCAACCCTATCCATTTCGCTAACAGTGGAGGACAAAACCTTTGCAGAATATCGATGCCGATATGAATCCCTTGCCGCGCTGCGACACTAGCGCCAAGCAGCACCATCCATACAATTTGGTAACGCACCAACTCCTCAGCCCATGAAAAACCATCGTTGAACACGTAGCGGGCAATGACGTTGGCGAAAAGAATGAAAGAGGCAGATAAAATCAGCAGGCCAATCAAAACCTCCTCGGCACGCGATATGAGGCGATCAAGTTTGCGCATAGCGGTCTCCACCAGCAATGAAAAACAACGAGGAAGAAAGGGCTACCGGGATCACCGATCAGCCCTTTAATGGGTGACGCGCTACTATTCGGTATCAGCAATGGCTTGCTGGAATTCCGCCATTAGATCTGCGCCAATTTCATTGGCAAACTCATCATGCACCGACGCTGTCGACTCTCTGAAAGCCATCAGTTGGGCATCATCCAGTGTACTCACGTTAGTGCCACTGGCTTCGATAGTGGCAATGTAGCCCGTTTCACGGCGAGCGGTTTCTTCACGCTGGAATGCAGTAGTTTCACGTGCAGCGTCCGTTAATAGCGCCTGGTTTTCAGGGCTTAAGCTATCGAACCAACGCTGACTAAACAGAAATGCATAGGCCAGATAAGCGTGGTTGCTGATGACCACATCCGACTGCACTTCATAAAATTTCATTTGCGTAATCGATACCAGCGGATTTTCCTGGCAGTCGACAATGCGCTGTTGCAGCGCGTTGTAGGTTTCGCCGAAGGCAATCGGTACCGGGTTAGCGCCCATCGCTTTAAACTGCTCCATGATGATAGGGCTTTGCATCACGCGTACCTTTTGGCCTGCGAAGTCTTCAGGGCCATTAACGGGTTGGTCACAGGTAAATTGCTTGAAACCACTTTCCCAAAAAGTAACCCCCTTCAGACCCACCTGTTCCACAGTCGCCAATAGATCATCACCGGCCTGCCCATCAAGAACGGTGTGGGCGATATCGGGCGAAGGGAACAAGAAAGGCAGGTCGACGATCTGCATGGCGGGAACGAAGCCCGATAGCTTGGCGGTCGGAATAATCGCTGCTTCCACAGCCCCCATCTGCAACTGTTGAGTGACTTCGACATCATCACCGAGAGTGTTATTGGGGAAAATTTCGACTGAAATCTCACCGCCGCTACGCTCAGCTACCATGTCCCTGAAGCGCTCAGCCGCCAAGTGTTGCGCACTATCTTCAGGCAAATCATGGTGAAACTTGATATTAATATCGGCACTCGCCATGCCGGTGTGTACCAAGGTGCCCAACGCAAAACTACAAGCGAGAGCCTTCAGCTTCATGTTCTTAAATTGCTTTTTCATGGTGTGATCCTTGCCATTGCGCCCATTCAGAAAACACTCTTCATGGAGCGAGTTAAGTAACTATTTACTTACTTAAAGAAATAGCAATTATCATGCCACTTTGAAAAATGAGGGATTCTGCGGGTTGTTGAACGTATCTATGCCTAAATTCGCACCAACTTTGTGCTAAAGGGCTCAATATGGTGCGCATTTATTCGGGGCCTGATGCCCCCATCAAGCCATCGTACTCTTAATCAATTCTTGGCAGGATCAGGCTGGCGGCTCTTTGCCGCCCGGCAGTTGTTGCAAATACAGAAACAGAAAGGGCAGTCACTTGGACTGCCCTTTCGTTCTATACAGGAAGCGGGAATACGGGAACTAAAGCAGATCAGCGCTTACTCTCCATGCTCAGCTTCACCACTTCATCTAGCGCCAAGCCTGCCACCTCAGCAATCTGCCCATCACTACGACCCTCAGTTTGAGCAGATTACGGGTACTGTCTCAGCCCAGATATTCCTCCACTTCCTGGGTGGTGCGCGACAGTGGCAACTACCTAGTGTTCAGTTTTTCTACCGCACGAGCGACGTGGAGCTCTTCAGCGATGGCAAGCATTCATCGACCGAGCAACCTTGGCTCAATGCGCAGCAACCTGGGTGTCTCCATGTCGGCGGCCTGGTTTGAAAGCATGTGAACGCGCCCCCCATGCGACGATGAAACCGATAATCAGCAAGACCACCAGAGCCCAGGGGAAGGCGCTGACGCCCCATGCATTAAGGAGCATACCGCCAGCGACGCCACCGCCCGCAATCGCGCCATTCCAGGCCACTACATTCATGGAAAGCGCCACATCCGCGCCACTTCCGGCCGTATCGGCCAGCGCCGTTTGCAGCAATGTGGAAGCACCGCCGAAGGTAACCCCCCACACCACAATACCGATAAAGACGACAACGGAGCTTTGCGTGTTGACACCAAAGATGAATGCGGTGATCGCGAACGCAGCCAGGCTTACCAGTACCGTGATTCGCAAATGGCTGTCCACCAGCTTGCCGGCCATCCAGATGCCACCCAGCGATGCAACGCCAAAGGTCAATAGCGCCAGATCAACCCGTTCGCCGAGGCCCGTTGTCGCCACAAACGGCGCAATGTAGGTGTAGAGAATATTGTGGGCCAGCATCCATGCCATGACTACGGCAAGCACGGGCCGAACGCCCGGGGTCGTAAAGATTTTTCGCAATGGCATACGCTCGCCTTTCGGCTGGCCGGGATAGTCGGGAACCTTGGCCATTACCCATACTGCCAGCACCAGTGTCAAAGCAGACATGACCCAGAAAGCGGTACGCCAACCGGCGACAGAGCCCATGTATGTCCCAAGAGGCACCCCTAGAGAAAGCGCAATGGGGATGCCGACCATCGCTACAGCCATGGCGCGCCCTTGTTGATGGGGAGCAACCATACGCCGCGCATAACCCGCGAGAAGACTCCAAGCCAACCCAGCGGCAACACCCGCAAAGAAGCGGGCAACCAACGTTATGGCATAGCTACTGGATAGCGCCGTGATCGAGTTAAAAACCAAGAACCCGATAATGGTGAGCAGCAAGACATTACGTCGTCGCCAACCACGCGTCGCAATCGTCAAAGGAATCGCCGCTAACAACGACCCCAGCGCATAAGCCGTCACCATTTGACCTGCCAAAGCCTGGCTGATCCCGAGGCCTTCACTGATTTGAGGTAACAAGCCCGCAGGCAGCGTTTCTGTCACGATGCAGATAAAGCCCGTCATGGCCAAGGCCAGCAGTGCAGACATGGGAAGCTTATCGGCCGCCGCTGATTCAGCCTGAATAGATGAGGAGTCCACAAAAAATACCTTTTCGAAGATGAAGTTTAGCGCTAGGCAGCAAGCACCCAGAGCATTCCATGAAACTTATGTATCGATCGGTATAAATATGAGGTACCCGCCAGATTATTGTCAATAAGTTTTGTATCGAGTAGTCTATAACTCACATATCTTAGTGACGTACTGGAGTTATCAATGGCACAGATGGGGCGTCCCAGAGCGTTTGATCGGCAGCAAGCCATCGAGCAAGCGATGCACCTTTTCTGGGAGCAGGGTTACGAGACAACGTCTTTGAGCCAGCTCAAAGCTCAGATCGGTGGAGGCATCTCTGCGCCAAGCTTTTATGCCGCTTTCGGATCTAAGGAGGCCTTATTCAAAGAGGCTGTGCAGTGCTACCTGGAGAGCTATGCCCGCGTGACAGACGGCCTATGGGACGATGAAATAGCTCCCAGAGACGCGGTCGAATTGACGCTGCGTCGCTCAACGAAAATGCAGTGCGAATCGGGACATCCAAAAGGCTGCATGGTGGCCTTGGGAACCATGAGTGCGCCAAAAAATGAGCATGCTCATGTCACAAAGCCGCTGGCCGTCTCACGTGCGCGTACTCATGCCGGGTTTGTACGCTGCGTTGAGCGCGGCATTGCTATGGGCGAGCTTTCGGAAGGTACCGATGCCCAGGCCATGGGTACGGCGTTCAGTAGCTTTCTGCTGGGTGTGTCGATATCAGCGAGAGACGGCGTCAAGATATCGGTCTTCAATGCCTCTATTACCGAGCTCATGAAGCTGTGGGACGCCGCATGCAATGGTTCGCAGGCCCTTATGTAAACCAAGTATTAGCCAGCCAATGAAATGGGATGGGATGGGATGGGATGGGATGGGATGGTTAAAAAGTTATTCTCCCGCTAAATAATGTTTCTGCCGCTAATTTTTCTGCTGCATCATGCACGCTTATATCCTTTAACTGGACACTCAATGCATAACCTATGGATTCCCGTCGTTGCCATTTTCATCGTTGCTGGCCTGGTATTCGGTAGCCAGGCCTATTCCGAGGCACAGCGTGATGCCCACATCGCCGCGACTATATCTGACAGCCTCGACAGCCAGACACCCGCTGAGATTTCCAACTTGAAGCGAGTCAACAAGGGCTATGGTGTATGCGGCGACTATGCGCATTCAAGCGTCGAGCTCGGCCACTTCTACTACAACAGCGCCACCAAGCAACTGGCCTTGGGCATCGATGCCCCTCTTTATCGCGACAACTGCGAGAGCGTCTCTGAATGAACCCTTAGGCTTTTCAGATCTATCTTACGGATAGCTTGTTAGGGGGTTACGCTATTTGTGCTAAGGAGAAATACGAAAGAGCCCAGCCGGGATAAGTGATCCCTCTAGATGAGCCGCTTTAGGAGGCATCACCGACAAAAGAACGCTAACTGTCATAGCCCAGGAAAACCACCTTATTACGACCACTGGACTTCGCCCGGTAAAGTGCTTTATCAGCGCTGTTCAGCAGGCGAACAGGGCCACCCGAGTGGCAATTAAAATGATCAAAGCTAGAAACACCGACGCTAACAGTCACATAAGCATCAGCCCCGACATCTTCATTGGGAATATTCAGGCACTCCACTGCCTCACGTAGCCTTTCCCCTATGTGCCGGGCCCCTGCTTCATCTGTGCCAGGTAAAACCACCGCGAACTCTTCTCCACCATAGCGCACCGCCAAGTCAGAAGGCCGAAACAGAACCCCTTTCAACACAGCCGCAACTTGTTTCAAACAGTGATCGCCGCTGTTATGACCATAGCGATCATTGAATAGCTTAAAATGATCTACGTCGCACATAATGACGGACAATGGCGTAGGGTTTCGTGACAGCCGGTACCACTCCGTATCAAGGGCTTCATCCAGTACACGGCGGTTCGCTAACCCCGTTAATGGATCGGTATTGCTTAACATTTTTAAGTAATCATTCTTCTCATTTAGTTCTTTTTCAGCCTGATTAATTTGATTTCGAAAGAACATTAAAAAGACACCCAACAATCCCAGCACAGCCGCCACGCTACCTGCATACATGATCTCGACCCATGGAGAAGGAATCGGTGTGATCGCGGTGTCCGGTGAAAAGAGAAAATGGGTGATCGTAAAAAGCGTCCCGAGTGTTGCCAGGAGTACAAAATACACCAGAGTACGAAGATTTTGATAAAGAAAAAGCAATATGCCAGCTAGGGTAAAATAATATAGATGCACCCCCGCCTCCGAGCTGATGTAATAATTAACAAGTAACAGCTGACAACAGGTGTTAACCAGTAACACTTTTTTTGCAGTAGCGTATCGACGTTTATGATTTAATAGCAGAACCGACAAGTACACGATTATAAAGATCAGATTGGCAACAAACACATCGTGATAAAGAGTATAATCATAGATAAAATAAAAGAGCTGGTACGGAAACACGGTAGCCAGGGTAAAAAGTAGCGCAATCTGATTACAAAGCTGTATCTGTCTCCTCGTTCTTGGCGAGTTTTTTTGAACACCAAGCGACCAGAGTCTTTTTATATTAAGCATCGCCGACTCCCTCTTGCTTCCTCGTGGAAAGCGAGCATGAGGTGCAAACCTTCTCTCAGGATACTCAGATCTTGGCCAAAACAGGCAGAGTAAGTTTATCCCCCGTGGGGTTATTGGTAATAAGTCCGTTTTTAGACATAGGCACGCTAACGTGCTGTACTACAGTTGATTCAGATTTTTTTCACATGCTCCCAACTTTGTAGCACCTTTTTGTCATTATCATAAAAAAATTCGAAGCTGTCACCATTGAAAAGTGAACAAATGTTACATCGAAAGCTTATGTAATTTCGTGTTCCCAGCGTCATTTTAAAATAAGACCGGCCTCACACTTACGCCAAGAATAGTTTAAATAATGGCGCTTCAGCAGCGCATAAACTGAGAGAGGCAGCCCTTACGACACTAAAAAAATGATAAATTATACTTAATTAAAAAATTCGATTAAATCTAACAACACTCCCTTTTAAACCCCAACACTAATTCAAGAAAGCCTTATGACTAAAGTACACACAAGAAGTTGTCGGCCAACATGGCTTTATCCGCCACCAAACTGTTTAGCTAATTGAAGTTGACCTCAGCCGCGAACCGCTGCAAGTGGCTTTTAAGCCAGCGAGTAAACATCTTATCGATATGCTCTTTGTGAGTTCGTACAAACCTCATCACACAACACCTCACACAGCCAGCCCCATGACGCTTCACTGCCAGGGCGCTGAGGCGCGCCCTGGCGTGTGTATAGGGCGATAGCATCGTGCTGGGGCGATGGGTGTCCGGAGTCATTGAACCACTTCACTTCTCTGAATGCCCCCTTAGAACCTGTTCACGATCTATTAAGCAGTAAAGTGATTGCGCCCAAACCCCATGCCCCTCCTCACGCAGCGCTTTTCTATGCCGCTGCTTTAGTAGCCCTTCTTACCCCTCGAAACTTCCCCCATATTCTCTCGGGACAAGATCAGCCTCTTCGTCGCCAGTCCTGATAAGGTTGACGATCATTTGCGCGACCAAGGACGGTGGGTGAGCTATCGACGTTGCCCCAACCTCTTGCTCCTGTGCTGTGCTCAGGCCTGATTTCACCGAGCCATAGAACTCTGTCGCTGTCATGAAAGGGTGTATCAACGATACGGTGATGCCTGCATCCGCCAGCTCAAGCCGTGCAACTTTTGAGATCATGTTGAGTGCTGACTTTGAGCTCGTATAAGCTGCCACACCGGGGTAAGTTGCTAAAGTCGCGCCCGAGCTAACATTGACGATGCATCCGGCTCCTTGTTTGCGCATAAGAGGGATCACCGCTTGCATCATAATCAGTGGTGCAACTGTATTTAGATTGAGCAGTCCCCGAAAATCTTCAATGCCGATGTCTTCAATCGAGGCATATAGCCCCTGTCCCGCATTGTTGATCAAGACATCGATTCGACCATACCTCTCCTGCGCGATCTGGACAGCTTTTTTAACCTCGACTGGATTGGTGACGTCGCAGGGTAAGGCAAGAACATCATTTCCCAGCTCACTCGCCAAATCGTCGAGCCTATCTTGACGTCTCGCCAACAACACAGCACTCGCGCCAGCTTGAGCGACCGCGCGTGCTGTCGCTTCACCAATGCCTGATGAAGCCCCCGTCACAAGGACTACCGAATTTTTAAGTTCCATAGCGTATTCCCTTTCTGTAAGACGTGAACTTGTGAAAATAAACAGGTCTGTAACGCTAGAGCGTCCATTAAAGAGCCCAACGGGATCGTCAATATTTATAACAGCGCACCTAACAAGTGGCGTGTCTATTCCAGCCTATAAATTGCACATTCCTGCTTAATTCATGGATGCGCAATGCAAGCCATGCTAGAAGTAATGACATGAATAATTCGATTGAAAAACTAAAATCGCTGGTAGAAAAACGTGCGAAAGGCGTGCTTACCCAAACTCATATCCCGCGTTTGAATATTCTCCGGGTTTGCGCACCGACCGAGCTTTTTCCTGAGATCTATCAGCCCCTGATTAGCCTGATCCTGCAAGGGAGCAAGCGGATTGTCATCGGAGATCAAGTCGTCAACTATCAGGCAGGCCAAAGCTTTATTACATCAGTCGAGCTGCCAGTGGTTGGAGAAGTCGAAGAAGCGAGTCCGGCCACTCCCTACTTGGCGTTGCGCCTATCTCTTGACCAAGCTTTAGTCACTGAGATTTTGTGCAAGGTGGATAGTCCTTTGAGCATGTCTGAGACGAGAGGCTTCTGCATTGACTACGTGAGTGACGATCTTGCCGATGCTTGGTACAGGATGGTTCGCCTTACCGATCAGCCGGAGGATATAGCTTTAATCGCGCCTCTCATCGAACATGAGATCCTGTATCGAATGCTGCGCGGCCCACAAGGTACGGTGCTAAGACAAATAGCAGGCATCGATGATCGCTTTTTCCAAATCAGGCGTGCTATCACATGGATTCGGCAAAATTACGCAACGGCATTCCGGGTTGAGGAGCTTGCGGCGACAGTGAATATGAGCCCTTCAGCGTTTCATCGACGCTTCAAAGCGACGGTTAGATTGTCGCCTCTTCAGTATCAAAAACAGATCAGACTCTATGAAGCGCGCAGAATGCTCTTCACTGAATCTGGCGGTGTCACCGCCGTCGCTTTATCGGTTGGCTACGAGAGTCTGTCGCAATTCAGTCGAGAATATTCTCGGCTGTTCGGCGCGCCCCCTGCGCGTGACATAAGAACGCTTCGCCAAGAGGCACGAGAGGGAGAGCCAACAGAGTTCACTGATCCCGACACTTTCAGTGCTCTGAGCCGTTAAAAAGCACCACCGCAAACACCGGCGTCAACCCTATTCGACATGCGCCTTCTTAACAGGAAGTAGGTGCACCACGCCCACCACCACCGAGCCGACCACAAAGCCAATCACTGCAGAGCACAGTGTATTGAAGCTCCAGCCCAGCGTACCGCCCAAGGCACCGGTTGCCTCGCGAATGCCATGCTCAATGTGGTGAACCCACTCATAGGGGGCGTTGAACCAACCCGTGCCATCGGCCCCCAGATTGGCCATCAGGATATGCCCACCCACCCACAGCATGGCAATGGTACCCACCACTGCGATGGTCGATAGTACCTTGGGCATGGCCGTCACCAGACCACGGCCCAGCTTCTGCACGCCCGAACTTTCCCGTTGGGCGAGCCTCAGACCGATATCATCCATCCTGACCAACAGCGCTACCACGCCATACACCAAGATAGTGATGACAAATGCGACCACCACCAAGCTGACCATCTGTGACCAGAACCCCTGATGGGAAACGGTGGAAAGCGCGATCACCATGATTTCGGCGGACAGAATCAGGTCGGTGCGAATGGCACCACTCACGATCTTTTTCTCGGCTTCCGGCCCCTTTTCTACCGCTGGCTTGTCATCGTCATGCTTGCCGGAAAGCTTGTGCCAGACTTTCTCCGCCCCCTCAAAGGCCAGATAGGTGCCGCCCACCATCAGGATGATCGGCAATAGCATGGGCAAAAAGTGATTCAGCAGCAGAGCCGCAGGCAGGATAAAAATCAGCTTGTTGCGGATGGAGCCCAGCGCGATCTGCTTCACAAGCGACAGTTCACGCTCCGCTGCCACCCCCTGCAAATATTGCGGCGTTACTGCCGTATCATCCACCACCACCCCGGCCGCCTTCGCCGTCGCACGCCCAGCGGCGGCACTCACATCGTCCAGTGATGCTGCAGTCAACTTCGCCAATGCGGCAATGTCATCCAGTAATCCTATCAAGCCACCTATGGCCATGGATGCTTCCTCCGTGAATAACAAGTGCAGATAGTAAAGCACACAGCGACTTGGGCGCATCGCCTCTTTTGCCGCAAGTGCAGTGTTGTTTCAGTCTCCCTCTCAATTAACTGTCACCCGCTGAGTATGCTCAAAAGCGGCATCAGGTGGAGGATTGTATTGAGCCTGAGGGAAGCACGGTAAGCACATATTAAATACTCGCCAAGCTCTCATCCTGAATGGCTTTCAAGATTTTACCGCTAGCATCTTTCCAAGCCAGCCGACCATTGGCGCTGCCGCCTACCAATATGTCAGCTGCTGTTGAGGGGAGGGAAAACGAAAACCCTGCGTGAATACTCGTTTTACATCCAACGGAGCCAATATGCATCGCTCTTGGAAAAGCTGGCGTTGCTCACTCATGCAGTAGTGAATAGACACAGCTCCTTCAGCGCGGGACAGTGAGCCTTTTAGCACCACAAAGCCATCCGCTACGCCGATACCCTCTTCTGCCCCATGCTCATTAAGATAAAGCGTGAGAGGAGACAGTAAAGCCAATAGCCATGCCAACAGCTCATAGATGTAAGTTATTTCTTACATGTGTAAGTTATTTCTTACGAAATGCATCAGATTTTCCTTACAAGAAATGTCAGCTTTTTCTTACATAATAGAGTCAAAAAAATTGCTATACCTTTCTTGGCGTTTAACAAAATAAGCGCCATTGGTAAAACCTAAATCACTTAAAACGAGGTGTAACATGTCACAAGAAACTCTTTGCCAAATCAACTTGGACACTATTGCCGGCTCGCTCGATGCTTGCCTGCAATCCCCCGAATGCACAGACGGTGGAGGTGGAAATCTGGGTTAATCTATCACGTTATAGTAGCCCTCCGTCCATACGGCGGAGGGCTAATTTCCATAGGAGGATCAAACATGTATCAATATATCACAAACAGTAATGACGCTAACATCGAAGCGCCATTATTAAACGTATCCTTGAATGCTTGCAAAGATTTCATAAAATCTTTGCAAAAGGATAGCATAAATCCAAGCTCTCTAGACATATTCAAGTCGGCTAGCATTATTAAAGAGATAGAGCATTTATCCTCCAATATCGTAGAAGACATACATACTGATATAAGTACTGCACTGAATGATACATCTTGCGGCATAGTGGCACTTGACATTCCACAAGGAGTGAATAGCAATCCTACGCAGGATACACTTCTAGGCGCTATCATTGCTCAAGCAATAGTTAATAAATTTATGTCCCCTGCGATGGACAGAAGAAACCATACTCCTTTCACTCTCTATAATGCCTCTAAGGAAGGAGAAAGAAAATTAAAAGAAGCAGGGTTAAAATTCTACTCACCTGAAGAAAAGCTCGGATTTCACACAGATGGAAGAATTGACAACTCAAACGTCTATCTACCTGATTTATTATCCATTTACAACCTATTCATAGCATATAAAAAAACCGGAAACTTTTATTGGCTTCCCTTTACCTTATGGAATGAATTTGAAAGTTACGCAGAAGCCATCGGCTGGAACGTACCCTATAAAACTGAATTGACACCAATTGTTTATCCTGGAAAAGATGGTGAGGTTGAAAACTTAGGGCAGTCGTTTGTTAAAGCACCAATCTTCTTTAACGAGGGCAATAATAAAAGCATGTTTTTAAATGGAGAAATAACTAAGAACGAAAGTGAAATTGACATAAAAAAACTAATTAATGCGTTAAAAGAATCTATGCAGAAAAACCCCAATCGCTATTATATCCCTCAAAAGGCAAGAAGAATAATCCTTATGAAGAACTCTGCTGGTGCTCATTCACGAGATATTTTCAACGATTACATTCCTGGAACGCGCTATACACGCTCCTTTATGCGATCAATATCTCTAGAGGGGAAGCAAATAGGTATAACTTATCAAAGTTAACAACCTACCATTGACCGAACAAGGACGTCAACAAAGGGAATTATCAACATGTCATCAAGAAAGCTGGACTTATATTTCTATGTAGCGTTCTTGTTTTTAACTTTTATGTCTATTGGCAGTAGTTTCGTCACAATTTCATGGATAGCGGTTGAAGACGGCTCGATATCAGTATTAGGTAGAATATTTCTTTTGTCTAGCGTTACTGGTATAGTTATTTCAATCATAGGAGGAATACTAACGGACAGCTGGAACAGAAAAATCGTTGTTAGACTAGGATTAGTTACTCAAATCACTGCCTTGGCAATCCTACTCTTCGGCATAACTCAAAGACATAGTTTGCCTCCCTTTCTTTATATATTCAGCATACTAAACACTGCCAGCATGTCAGTAAAAGCAGGTTCGATAGACGGCATTTTTCAATCGATTATTTGCAAAGAAAAAAGAATTTCAATGTCTGTAAGAGTCTCTATCATACGCCAATTAGGACTAGCCATTGGAATGGGAGGTAGTGGTTTTTTATTAGAACAAACCAGTGCCAGCATTTGCGTATTACTGTTGCTCTTAGTATCTATAATACGTTTTTTTATTAGCGAAGCATTTCTGAAAAACTTGAAACAAATAAAGCAAAGCATCTCCCCCAATGCCTTACAACTTTGGAAAGAAGGGTTTGAATATGCAATCAGTGACAAAAAATTATATATTGCAATATTTGGAGTATCATTAACTTTTTCAGTGGCACAAATGACAAATGTGCTTATTCCTGGATTCGTACAAAATGAGCTCTCCGCTAGCAGCAATGTATATGGCTTATTAGAAATGGCTTGGTCTATCGGAGGAGGGTCTATACTCCTTATTGCCGCCTTCAAACGCTACCCCACTTCTCTAACTAATTTTGAAGCACTTCTTTTGTGCTTGCTTGGCAGTACAATGATTATTTTCTCTTTTCTACGCTTCATTCCTGCACTGATACTGCTTTACGCAATTATGGGAGGACTTTTTTCCATTACTAGAGCGAGGTTCGACGGAAAATTATTAACGTTCTGTTCTGAAGACATGATTGGTAGGATTCGAGCTACTACCTCAGTTCTAACAAATCTGGGGGGTATGATCATATATCTTATACCAACTATCTTCCCCATTACTTCTATTTCCATCCTCTACACAACTTGGGGAGCTATTATCGTATGCGCAGGCTTAATAATATGGGTTTTAAAGCCGACACAATAAATTTATAAGCTGCATAAGCGCATCGGCTTCACAGACTAGCGCCGCGACGGGAGTTGCATCGCACTGCTCCAGTATCTGTCAACGCCAATGAAGGTTGTTCGCATTTCATCACTCTAGACTGTCCCGTTTTTATCAGCGCTCTTTTATTGGCCGTCGGCCCCTTCTCTACTGCTGGCTTGTTGCCGGAGAGCTTGTGCCAGACCTTCTCCGCACCTTCAAAGGCCAGATAGGTGCCACCCACCATCAGAATGATCGGCAATAGCGCGGGCAAAAAGTGATTCAGCAGCAGCGCCACCGGCAGGATAAAAATCAGCTTGTTGCGGATGGAGCCCAGCGCGATCTGCTTCACAAGCGACAGTTCACGCTCCGCTGCCACCCGCTGCAAATATTGCGGCGTCACCGCCGTATCATCCACCACCACCCCGGCCGCCTTCGCCGTCGCACGCCCAGCGGCGGCACTCACATCGTCCAATGATGCTGCGGTCAACTTCGCCAATGCGGCAATGTCATCCAGTAATCCAATTAAACCGCCCATAGGGCTTTCTCCATGAATAAGCGTTGCAGGTAGTAAAGCACAGAGCACCTAGGGCGGATGAGCTCTTTTGCCCTAAGAAGGTGTTGTTTCAGCCCGGTTCAATTACTTATTGCCATTATTTCTCTTCAAAAAAAGCGGCATCAAAGGGAGCGTCCTATTTAGTAGGAGACATTAATAGAAAAGAACAAGAACCACTAAAAATAAAAGTCATATAAGCTTCAAAACTCAATCTGATACTCCCACAGCCTATTAATACCACTACTCGTTTCCCTCGAATAAGTTATGCACTGTGGAAGTATGATAGTTAATGAAGAAGAATATTTCTTTGACTCTTTCAACCAAAAAAAAGAAAAACCTAAAGCTTGCACCTTAGTCGATAGCGGTGAAATATAAATATTAGCTTTTGGATCTTTGTAAGTCACTTCCTTTACAACATCACTAAGAATAGACGCAATTGCGAAGGGGTCATTAGCTGGAAAAAAACGTTTATTGACTTGCCAAATTTTTTCTAAAGCAACATCTCCACTTTTTGAAGCCCTGAGAGCACTTTGCTGATACATATCAGGACTCAAAGAGGGAAATGAAAAAATTGGGTATACTTTTGCACTATCCTTATTATTAACTACCTCTCCTATTAACTCATGATCATAACCAACACCAAGAAGTAAGTAATCATCACCTTCTGAGTCGCTACCCTGTGCCATTCCCATAACAGGCCCAACAGTACCACTTGTAACTGTGCTAAACTGGGTGTCCTCCTGACTTCTGTAAAACTTAGGCTCCGAATAAACAACTTTTAGCTTTTTCACCCCAATGAATTTTAGTTTAGCAATTAGAAAAATAAGGACATGTCTCATAAATCCTGTAATATCTATACATATATTATTAAAATCAGTCCCTTCCAAAGCTTGAATCAGCTCCTCAACTTGAGATTTCTCATTACGCTCTTCAGGAGCTACATACTCACCGTTATCAGGATATTCTATTGGAGCGTACTTATACTCAGGATGCATAAGCCAAATTTTACGTGATGCTCTAACATCCTCAAAAACAGTACGTACACGATCACTGCTGTTGTATGCTGATACAAACACGTCGAAAGGACCTAACTCACAATTAATCGAGTCCACATCTATAGAACGACGATAATATAAAAAATATTCATTTATAATCAAAACAACTCCCCCTGATCTACTTCTGGAACACTTTTCTTAAAGGGATCATTCCATTTATCTCTTAACTTTGCCAATATAAGCTTAAACTCTTGATAATGTGCTTGATCAAAAATAGAGTTCAAAGTTTCAGCATTTAAGCTTAAATCTCCACGCCGGCCTACTGGCAACCCCCATTTTGGTGACAGCAATGGATTTAACTGTATTTTTCTATTTATTCTTTGACTGTTACGATCTGGTCTACCACTAGATATTTCAAAAACAAATGAATAATTAAGAGCATTATTTAAAACAAACCTAGCAGTTTCATTCAAATCTGAATCAGAGAAACTAACAGTAATAGGTGACACTTCAGGAATGTTTAAAGCATAACGCGCTGTCCTTAATAGCTGTGCTAACCTTAGCACTGCCTCTCTGGCTTTATCGGAAGCTTCGCCAAAATTCGAGTCAGACTCATACAAAAACTGAGCAGATTCAATCGCTGCTTCAGTTTGCATTTCTACACTTAGTTTTTCAGGCCCGCCAAAATCAACCCCCTTAAATTTTGCTATAGCAAATAACCGACCAAGAATTATTAATAAACTGCGCATATTCCCTGAAGACATTTTGACAAAAGTATCAAAACCAGCGTAAGGGAAATCCACTGAGTTTTTAGACTCTTTGGTTATCTGCGCCAGAAGATCATAAGAGTAGTGACTATAACTAACAAAATAATAGTCTTTACTATCAAGACTATTACTCATGTGTAAGCTAGCTTGTTCTTTAACCCAATGCGCCAAACCTATGTAACTATCAGCTTTATTAATCCTCTTACAGAAAATAAGAAAGTTAAGCTTCTGTAAAATCAAAGGAAAACCAACTGTTAATGTTTCAACTATTTCATCAACCTCCTTTAGCAATACGCCTGATTTCCCATTTTTATATAAAGCATTATGGAATTTACTTTTGACTAAAGCTTCAATATCCTCAAAATCTAGCTTTTCAATAACCCCTAAGAAATAATCATTTGAACTAACCACATCCATAGAAAGAGAAGGATCAAAAGAAGCTTTTATGTCGCCTTCATTAATGTTAGCAGTAGCCAAAAACCTTTTGCTTATAAATCTTTTAGCGAAGTTATTGAACTCTTTATAATTCCTTAACATATAGTCAAGTTGAGTAATCTTGTACTCGGATCCCTCTCTATTCTCTTCACCATCGCCTAACGTTTTAGAAGTTTTTCTTGAGTATAAACGTCCAGAAATTCTAAAAGTTATATAACCTTCGCCATATCTAATCAAAGTATTAACGACTTTTTGTTGTTCTACAGAAAAATTCTCTATTTCATCTATTAGATAAATAACAGGAATATGCTTAAGATTAGGACACCACTTATACAAAGCATGATTCAAAGCCAAACACAAGCTACCCAGTGAAAAAGGAATCTTAACGTCAAGAGTATCTGTAAAAGCAGCATTATTTACAGCTTCATCAATCTTCTTCTTCTCATTCACTGCCCACTCTCTAACATCAGCAACGTTGCTACATTCAAAGAAATCTTTATTATTTATCCCATCACCAATTTCTTTAATGAACTCTTCATCATTAAAATTCTCATCTGAGGATGCGGCTATATCGCAGAGCGAATTTAACACTGCCTCTGCAAGCCTTAGCTCAAGGTATATAGCAAATAATTGAGTCCATTTCAGATTTGATCCCGAGCCAGTTTCAAACCTAGCAGCATCTAATCCTGTAGCCCTTAAAAAGACTGCAAGAAAGCCTTGTTTCTTTATAGTTTCCAAGCCACTTAATTCGGTATTCCTGAGTCTAACAACTGGATAGGAGTAATATCTCAAAAGATGAGTTTTACCCGACCCCTTACCACCAAGAATAAATTTGGATATTTTTAACTTAGGTTCAATTATTGTATCAATTATATTCTCACCGAGTTCAACCCAAAGCGAATTAATCTGCTCATTAGTATAATCTGAAGCACGAACTAAAGAAAAAGGATTGTCCATATTCCCTCCTAGTATATTTTATTATATCTCAAAAACACTGGTGACCAATTTGATTTTGGGCTTTCATACCAGAATATAGGTGGAGTGTTATCAGGTGTGTTGTGAGAAAAACCAAGGAGAAGCTGACCATCCTTATATCCTAAAGCCATATTACACTTTGGAAGTAGCTTTTCCCCATATTCCTTAACTATTCTTTTCAGGATGTCAATATCAAACCAATCAGGACTGTTCGAAAAGTATCTAGAATCACTCTCAAAAGCCTTGTATGAGCTATCTAGCTCAAACAAACATGATGCTTTTCCGTCAAACATTTCTTTTTTATTTAATTTCTCAAGGCCAGCGGTTGTCGCAAAAAGGGAGATAAACCTTATATCTAATTGTTTATCTTTCTTTAACTTTCGCAAGTCACTCGATAAGTAATCAGTGACCTGTGTTCCAGAACCAACGACGTCATCAAACATAACATAACGTTTGATATTGCTTTGTTTTGGTAAAATGCTAACGCCGTCAACTTCCGAGCGATTTGCTCTTTTTGTAAACGCCCCATGGAAATCTGAGAACTGCTCCTTACTTAAATGATTAACTTGTCTAAAATAGTAAAGTAGATGTGCCCCACTTTCAGATGGGTTACCTATTCCTATGAATTTAGTAGCAGCAAGCTCTTGATCAAAAAGAAATTGTATTTGAGAAATATTCATAGAATCATTACAATTTCTCCTAATTCGTTGGCAAATAGGCGCAACAAAATAATCCCGATAGAGTGATTTCAACATCTCTCTCATTAAACGCTTACTAAAATAGACGAAACGAGTCAAGAAAAACATTAAGTACAATCTTTCTTCACTTTCACTAATAACTTCCCCTGTGAAATTATCAATCCAAGCACTTACTTCTCTCCATTGTACTTCTTGATCCCAAGCATTATCGACCAAGTCACGAAGCTTTCTTTCGTATGTTTTTCTATCCATTAATCGACTTCCTGAATACAAGTACATTTTCTCGAGAAATCATAGAAGCAGTTTTATTTCTCTTAGTCATTAAGCCCCTTGACTTTATCGTATCCACTAATGCAAGCTCTAAATCCAAACCGCTCTCTATTAGTATTCTTTTTGCGAAAATATCATTTCTTAAGTCTAGACCACAAACCTTATTATTTCCTATAACTATTACAATGCGACCACCAGGATGAATTACTCTCGCCATCTCTCTAAGAGACAACATTAGTTCGATCAAATAATAAAAATTTATTTTAGCTCGTCTAGGATTTATACTATCGACTTTATCTATAAATTTTTGATAATCTACATCTAGCTTTAAGTCGTAATCAATTACTCGCGAGGCAGGAACATGTTCGCGCCCAATTGATAATGCTTCTAAGGCAGAAAGCTCTTTAGGGCTAGCAAGTTGGAGCCAGTTTAACGATAAACTAGAGGCCCTAATATATTTTTGTGCACTCCCATATGGAGGAGATGTAATGATGCAAGATACACTACAATCAGGCATCTGGGTCTTTCTATCAAATTTGCTAACTAATTTTTTAGCATCAAAGCCAACACTTTGAGAGCTTTTTCTCTCTGGATATAACTGATTTGTATTATCCACTCTCTCTATGTTCGAGCTTGTTAACTTAAAAAACTCATCTATTACGCATGCAGTGTCGATCCAGCTAAGTCGCTCTAGAATCATTTCATTTCTTTTTTTTGAAAATTTCTCTTTCGCTTTAAGTTTTACTGGCACAGAAATAGCCGGATCTGCATAACTAAACTTTTTAGCGACTGTAGAAAAGCATACTTTAAAAAAGTTAATTGTATAATCATCACAAACTTCATTTATTGTCTCAATGAGATTCTCTAGCTTATTTTTATTTTTATCCGAATACCAAAGTTTATGATTAACAATATGAATCTCAGATGCGCTAATTTTTCCTCTTGCTTCGCTTACTATCAACTCAAGCTTTAACTTAAGCTTATCAACTGAATATGGGGTGGTTTTAACTTCAGTAATCAGTCTCGCTAATGGGTTAGCATCGGCATGTAAAACGTTATAGCCAGCTAAAGAGCCTTCTAGACAAGTTGTCCCAGAGCCACAAAAAGGGTCTAACAGACTTTTCTCTTCTGGCCTATTATCAAGTCCAGAAAAAAAATTGGCAATGCACGGTAATAACTTTGCAGGATAAGGGTGGATATAATGAGTAAACTGATCACCACTTTTCATCCAGGTCATCAGCTTTCTAAAATCAACCTCAACCGATGATTTGTTAGAGCTTCTATACTCTTTTATAAGCATATTAAAGATTTCTTGAATCTTTTCACGCATTAAATATGCTCCAACAAATTTAACAATAAATGATAGAGTGTTCACTATTTAAAAACAGCAAACACTCTAAGATCAAAATATACAGCAGCCTTTAACCAATCAAACCGCTTGCAATGAAGTGTTATTTACAAATCTAATTTTCGTTCACTCCCACTCAATAGTAGCAGGCGGCTTGCTGCTCACGTCATAAGTCACCCGAGAAACCCCTTCCAACTCATTGATAATCCTATTGGAAACCTTCTCCAGCAGCTCGTAAGGCAGGTGCGCCCAGCGGGCGGTCATGAAGTCGATGGTTTCTACCGCGCGTAGCGCGATGACCCATTCGTAGCGGCGGCCGTCGCCGACTACGCCTACGGATTTCACCGGTAGGAACACGGCGAAGGCTTGGCTGGTTTTTTCGTACCAGCCGGAGGCGCGTAGCTCTTCGATGAAGATGGCGTCGGCATCGCGGAGGATGTCGGCATACTCTTTCTTCACTTCGCCCAGAATACGCACGCCCAGGCCGGGGCCGGGGAACGGGTGGCGGTAGACCATATCGTAGGGCAAGCCGAGTTCCAGGCCGAGTTTGCGCACTTCGTCTTTGAACAGTTCGCGCAGCGGCTCGACCAGCTTGAGCTTCATGGTTTCCGGCAGGCCACCTACGTTGTGGTGGGATTTGATCACGTGCGCTTTGCCGGTTTTAGAAGCGGCGGATTCGATCACGTCCGGGTAGATGGTGCCCTGGGCCAGGAACTCGACGCCGTCGATCTTGCTGGCCTCTTCATCGAATACGTCGATAAAGGTATTGCCGATGATTTTGCGCTTGGCTTCCGGGTCTTTTTCGCCTTTCAGCTTGCCGAGGAACAGGTCTTCGGCGTCTACGCGGATCACCTTCACGCCCATGTGCTTGGCGAAGGTTTCCATGACCTGGTCGCCTTCCGCTTTACGCAGCAGGCCGTTATCGACGAATACGCAGGTCAGCTGGGTGCCAATTGCCTTGTGCAACAGCGCGGCAACCACAGAAGAATCCACACCGCCGGAGAGGCCAAGCAGTACGTGGCGATCGCCCACTTGTTCGCGCACGCGCTGAACCTGGTCTTCGATGATTTGCGCGGGCGTCCATAGCTTTTCGGCTTTACAGATATCCAGCACGAAGTGCTCAAGAATGCGCTGACCCTGCAGGGTGTGGGTCACTTCCGGGTGAAACTGTACGCCGTAAAACTGCTTCTCTTCCCAGGCCATGGCGGCAATCGGGCAGCTCGGCGTGGAGGCGGTCACGGTGAACTCTGCGGGCGCTTGGGCGACCTTGTCGCCGTGGCTCATCCATACGTCCAGCAGGGCTTTGCCGCTTTTAGCGTCTACGTGGTCTTTGATGTCTTTGAACAGCGCGTTATCTTCGTCGATCTGAATCTGCGCGTAGCCGAATTCACGCTGGTTAGAGCCTTCTACCTTACCGCCCAGCTGCTCGGCCATGGTCTGCATGCCGTAGCAGATACCAAACACCGGCAGGCCCATCTCGAACACGCACTGCGGCGCACGCGGGGAGTCCAGTTCCGTCACGGATTCCGGGCCACCGGCCATGATAATGCCGTTGGGGTTGTACTCGCGGATCTCCTCTTCGGTGATATCAAACGCGCGGACTTCGGAATAGACGCCAATCTCGCGTACGCGACGGGCGATCAGTTGGGTGTACTGCGAGCCGAAGTCGAGAATCAAAATCTTATGGGCGTGAATGTCACTCATGGCGGGGTCTCGGTTAAGCGGTGTGGGTGCCGCTGGTAAGGCCAAAAAGCAAGCGGCGAGCTGTTGTGCCCGCCGCCGTTTTAACTAAATACGCTGGTTAGCTCACCCGATAGTTGGGAGCTTCCTTGGTGATCTGCACGTTGTGAACGTGGGATTCGTTAAAGCCAGCGCCGGTAATTTGTACAAACTCCGGCTTGGTGCGCATTTCCTGAATATCGCGGCAGCCGGTGTAGCCCATGGAGGCGCGCAGCCCGCCCATTAGCTGGTGAACGATGGCGCTCATCATGCCTTTATAGGGAACACGGCCTTCGATGCCTTCCGGCACCAGCTTCTCGGCGCCTTCGCTCTTATCCTGGAAGTAGCGGTCGGCGCTGCCCTGGCTCTGCGACATGGCACCCATGGAACCCATGCCACGGTAGGCTTTGTAGGTACGGCCCTGGTAAAGCTCGACTTCGCCGGGGGCTTCTTCGGTACCAGCCAGCAGGCCGCCGACCATCACGGCGCTGGCGCCAGCGGCAATCGCCTTGGCCAAATCACCGGAGTAACGCACGCCGCCATCGGCAATCAGCGGAATGTCGTACTCTTTGAGCGCTTCGGCCACGTTGGAAACCGCGGTAATTTGCGGTACGCCAACGCCGGCTACAATGCGAGTGGTGCAGATTGAGCCAGGGCCGATACCGACTTTAACGGCATCCGCGCCTGCTTCGGCCAGCGCCCGGGCAGCACCGGCGGTGGCGATGTTGCCGCCAATCACCTGAATCTGCGGGAAGTGCTCTTTGATCCAGCGAACGCGGTCGAGAACGCCTTGGGAGTGGCCGTGGGCGGTATCGACAATGATCACGTCCACGCCTGCTTCAGCTAGCGCCGCGACGCGATCCGGGGTTTCCGGGCCGGTGCCGACCGCTGCGCCGACTAACAAACGGCCGTCGCTGTCTTTAGCGGCCATCGGGTAGGTGCGGGCTTTTTCGATATCCTGGAAGGTGACCAGGCCACGCAGGTGGAACTCGTCATCAACGATCAGCATTTTCTCGATGCGGTGTTCGCGCATTTTGGCTTTGCTGGTTTCGAGGTCGGTACCTTCTTTAACGGTAACCAGTCGGTCGCGCGGTGTCATGATCGCTTCGACGCTGTCACCGTGGTTAGGCTGGAAGCGCATGTCACGCTCGGTCACGATACCCACCAGGGTTTCGCCTTCTACAACGGGGAAACCGGAGAAGCCGTATTCACGGGCCATGGCGAGCAGGTCTTCGAGCTTGGCTTTCGGGCTAACGGTGACCGGGTCTTTTACAATCACGCTTTCGTGCTTTTTGACCTTGCGCACCTCAGCGGCTTGCTGGGTCATGGCCATGCTCTTATGGATGATGCCGATGCCGCCTTCCTGGGCCATCGCAATCGCTAGACGCGCTTCGGTAACGGTGTCCATCGCGGCAGAGAGGAGCGGGATATTGAGCGAAAGATTGCGGGTCAGGCGGGTTTTGAGGCTGACATCCTTGGGGAGGACATCGGAGAAGCCGGGAACGAGGAGAACGTCATCGAACGTTAGTGCTTCTTGGGCCATACGTAGCATAGCGGCAACACCCTGATTGAGAGGAAGTGGGGCGTGAAAGGTTAATCGCCTATTATAGCGTTTTGAGGGCCATCCCAGCAATGCAGTCAGGCTGTTGTGCTTATACCAAATGCTAATGACGTATGCTGGTAGGCTGTTAGTGGGTTATTTTTTTTATTTAAAGGGGGCCTTTTGTCTCAACAGATTATTGTCTACACCGATTACGTTTGCCCCTTCTGCCTGCTAGCCGAAGAGGCCATTGTTCAGGCAACCGACGGTATGGATGTCGAAATCCGCTGGCGGCCCTTTGAGCTGCGCCCAGCCCCGGTGCCCACGCTGAAGGTGGAAGACCCTTACTTGCCTAAAATATGGCAGGATTCGGTTTACCCCATGGCCAAAAAGCTCGGTGTGCCCATTACGCTGCCCAATATCTCGCCCCAGCCACGCACCGACAAAGCCTTTGAAGTATTCGCCATGGCCGAAGAGCAGGGCTTGGGTCACGCCTACTCCATGGCGGCTTTAAAAGCGTTCTTCCAGCAGGAGCGCGATATTGGCGACCCGGAAGTGCTGGCGGATATTGGCGAGTCGGTAGGCCTGGAGCGCCAAGCGGTGCTGGATGCGCTGGCCGAAGGCCGCTACCGCGAGCAGCATCAGGCGGCCCAGCGCCACGCCGTAGAAGAAGCGCTTATTCAGTCGGTGCCTACCCTGGTCATCGATGGCGAAGTGATTCAGGGCGTACCTGATCCCGCCGCCCTCAAACGTTTTCTATTAGAGCGGGCTTAACCCTATGGCCTCCCCTACTCCCCAGGCACTCTCCGTCAGCCAACTCAACCAGCGCGCCAAGCAAACCCTTGAGCGCGATGTGGGCGAAGTGTGGGTGGAGGGCGAGCTCTCTAACGTTTCCCGCCCGGCGTCAGGGCATGTCTATTTCACCCTGAAGGATGACCGGGCGCAGATTCGCTGTGCGCTGTTTCGTCAACGGGCGCGGTTCGTCTCCGCACCTATGCGCGACGGTGATCAGGTCAAGCTGCGCGGGCGGGTGTCGCTGTTCGAGCCCCGCGGCGACTACCAACTAATTGCCGATGCTGTGCAGGCGGCGGGCCTGGGCGAGCTGCTGGCGGCCTTTGAGCGTTTAAAAGCGCAGTTGGAAGGTGAAGGCGTGTTTGCCAACGCCCGGCCGCTGCCCTTACCGCCCCGCAAGCTGCTGATCTTGAGCTCCGCCACCGGGGCGGCGATTCGTGATGTGCTGGCGGTGCTGGAAGCGCGCTGGCCGCTGGCGGACGTGACGCTGATTCCGGTGCCCGTTCAAGGTGCCGAGGCGGCCCCGGCGATGATCTCGGCACTGGCGTTGCTCAACCGCCAAGCACGACTAGATCCAGAGCGGGATGTGATTTTGATCACCCGCGGCGGCGGTAGCCTGGAAGACCTCTGGGCGTTTAATAACGAACACTTGGCGCGGGCGATTTTTCACTCCCGGCTGCCGGTCATGTCGGCGGTGGGCCATGAGGTGGATATTACCCTGGCAGATTTTGCCGCCGATATGCGCGCGCCTACCCCCTCGGCGGCCGCCGAGCGCTTAGTTCCCGACCAGCACACCCTAAAGCGCCAGCTTGAACATCAACACAGCCGCTTGCAGCGGGCCATGCAGGCGCGTCTGGAGCGCGACAGCCAGCGGCTGGATACCCTGCGCGCCAAGCTGCGCCACCCCGGCGAACAGCTCAACCGTCAGCGCCAGCACTTAACCGCCCTCAATCAGCGCTTGAATCGCGCCATGCAGTTAACGCTTAGCCAACAAAAAGCCCAGGTGGCGCAGTTGAGCAGGCGCTTGGCCAGCCAGGATATGGCGCGGTTGCATCGCGCGGAAAGCGAGCGGGTGAGCCAGTTACAGCGCCGATTGGGGAGTGCGATGCAGCGCCAGTTGGAGAGCCGACAGGCACGTTTGAAAGCCGCCGCGCGGGAGTTAAACGCGGTCAGCCCGTTGGCGGTGCTGGGGCGCGGCTATGCGATTGCCCAGGATGAACAGGGCCAGGTCATTCGCCGCGCGGAAGATACCCAGCCCGGCCAGAAGCTGAAATTGAAGCTTGGTGAAGGCAGGCTAAGCGTGGAAGTTAAGCGGCGTCTAAAGACCTAAGTTAAATGGCCGATATCTTCTAACAATGAGGAGAGGATACCGCCATGAAGATTGGATTTTCGTCTTTTACACTGATTAATCAGCGCCAGGATAAGCCGCAGTTTTTAGCCTCTACCCGCGCTGAACCGCAGAAGAGAGAGCCTGCCGCCGCGCCTGCGGAAGAAGACCCGTTCACCAAGCGTCTTAAAAAGCAGCAGGAAGCGCTGGAGAAATTAGCTTCACTACCCACGCCAAAGGAAGCCGCCCAGCAGCAGGCCACCAATAAAGTGGGCTTCCTGCGCCAGCGGATTGAAATGCTGAAAGCCATGATGGCCTTCGCCTCTCCTGAACAGCTTAAAAACATGGCCAAGGAGCTCAAGAGCATCGCCCGCGAGCTTGCCGGTGCGGCTAAGCTGTTGAACAATCAAGGTGGCGGTGGTGCAGGCATGACCGCTATCCCGTCCGTGGTTGCAACGCCAGCAGTTCCCACGACAGCCGTTCCCACGACAGCCGTTCAAACGACAGCAGCTCAACCGGCCGTGACTCAAACCAGCGGAGCCGAATCCGCCGGGGCTCAGACGGGTGGCAATGAAAGCACCCAGGCAACGGTTTCCAGTGACGCGCAGCAAGCCGAAGCGAATGCGGAAACAGCCGAAGACGATGCTGAAAAGGCTGCTGAACAAGAGGCCGAAAAAGCAGCGGGCGAGTCTGACGGTGATGAATCCACCGAACTCAGCGTATTACCTAGCCTACCCACTCTCATTCAGAATGAAGACAACCGCTCAAAATCCAATGGCCCCAGCGCTAGTGAACACGCACTCCGCGGCGTACTGACTGACGCGCAGAAAGCGTTGCGCGAAGCGGTTAACGAACTCAAGATTCGGCTGAATGAAGAAGATAAAGAAGCTCGTCGTGAGCTAAAGAAAGCTGAAGAAGCCATGGATAAGACGGATCGGGTGGTTGCAGCATCCACTTCTGAAGCCCTCTACTCCTCACTGGGGCAGTTGCTGCCTACCTCCCTAGATGACGTTTCCGTATCAACGACCTCTATCAACATAGAAGTTTAGCGCTAATAGAAAAGGCGCTACCGGAAGTAGCGCCTTTGTTGTTTAGCGTTGGCCTAAACAATGTTGTATAGCTTACTTCTTGGAATCCCTACCTGACTTTTTATCGTCATCAGACTCCGGGTTTACATGATGGGTATCCGGCATCGGGTTGGCCTCATCGTGATGGTCATCCTTCTCTTTAGGGGCCTTCTTATCGTTCTCGGGAACTTGAGTCATCGCTTCTTCCTTACCATTATGGGTGAGCGAAAGGGTGGGAGGCATTTGTGCTGCCTCCTATCCTGGCTGACTTAACTGTAGTGTTTACTCTTCAACTTGCAATTCCCCTCCGTGCTGACCCGACAACACTGCCAGCCCCACCATCAATTAAAAAATAATTAAAACAAAAACTTAAAATTAAAAAAGACGTCACACCAAGTATATGAGCAAACTTGATAGCATTAATAACCTGTCGCTATCAGGCCTATGGATGACCAACCGTTTTATTGCTCAGCATTCGCTTCCTGGTTTGCCGATGTTACTACCCTGGTCTACGTTAACAGCGTGAAGGCACTCGAGGATACGAGGGCCAGAGCAGCGGTTAATCCGTGATGTTTTACGATGACTAACCGTATGTGCAAACCAAATTGTGCCAACAATGGAGTGACCGCACATGAGTGATCAACACCAACCTCCCCAGCATCAGGATAAACAGCCGGGTGATGAATACGCCATGCGCCCAGAGCCCGAATACATCCGTGAAAGCTACCGGGGCGCCGATAAGTTACTGGACAAAGTCGCGATTATTACCGGTGGCGACAGCGGCATAGGGCGTTCAGTCGCCGTTCACTATGCCCGCGAAGGTGCCGATAGCGTGATCGTGCACCTTAAAGAAACCAAAGATGCGGAAGAGACCAAGCGACTGGTGGAAGCCGAAGGTCGTCGCTGCTTGGTTTTGAAAGGCGATGTGGCAGCGCCAGCGTTTTGCCGTGAGATCGTCAAGCGCACCCTCGACCACTTCGGCAAGATCAATATCGTCATCAATAACGCCGCAGAGCAGTACGATTGGGACGACATTACCGAGATCCCCGATGATCAGCTGCTGCGCACCTTCCAGACCAATATCTTCAGCCACTTCTATCTCACCAAATCAGCCCTGCCGCATCTCAGTGAAGGCGACACCATTATTGCCACCTCATCAATCAATGCCTTTAAGGGCAACGATACGCTGATCGATTACACCGCCACCAAGGGCGCCATTCAGGGGCTGGTGCGCTCGCTGGCGATGTCACTGATGGATCGCGGTATCCGCGTGAACGCCGTAGCGCCGGGGCCGGTATGGACGCCGCTGATTCCGGCAAGCTTTGAGGATGAGAAAGTGGCTTCATTCGGTGGCCAGGTACCCATGAAGCGCGCCGGGCAGCCTAGCGAAATGGGGCCTGCGTATGTTTACTTGGCCAGCGAGGAGTCCTCCTACATGAGTGGCCAGACCATGCACCTGAATGGTGGCGTTATCTTAAATACTTAAGCGTTTCTTATATAAGATATAGCGCGCATTTCCAGGGTGGCTTTAAGCCACCCTTTTGTTAGAACACGGTGCATAAAAGCACTGCACTACTACAATATTCCCGCTCGGGAATATTTCCTTCCAGAAAGCCTCTCCAATCACTGAAAATTACCGATCGGGAATAATCATAGCGCTTTGATCACTAATTTGGTCTATCATTACCGTACGGTAATTTTATCGGACAGTCGCTATGACCTCCCAAATAGAGAGTGCAAAACGTATTCGCAGCAGTGAAGAGCTGGGCAAGCTAGTTCAACAAACCCGGCGTGATCAATCACTGCTGCAAAGTGATATTGCCGGGCTTGCGGGTACAGGCAACCGCTTTATCGTCGATCTTGAGCGCGGCAAGCCAACCCTGCAGCTACAAAAAGTACTCGATGTGTTGGATCTAATGGGATTGGAAGTGGTTATACAGCGCAAAGGGAATCACCATGGCCGCCCATAGCGAAGCGCTTGACCTGTTCTGGGGGGAACTGCATGTCGGGCGTTTGTATAACACTCAGCCATTGCGATTTGACTATACCCAGGAGTGGCTAGCCAATAATCAAGCGAATAGCCTTTCGCCCCAGCTACCGCTGACTCAACAACGGCATAGCGGCGATAGTGTGCTGGCATACTTCGAAAACCTACTGCCTGAGGGCGAACTACGTCGCTATATTGAGCTACGCCACCACACCACCACTGTTTTTGGTCTTTTAAAGTCGATTGGCGGTGATACGGCGAGTGGCTACACCCTACTCCCGCAAGGTGAAACGCCTCGACCAGCCAGCTATCGCAAGACGAACTGGGAAGCTATAAACGACTTTCTGCATAATGAAACCCAGGGTGAATTAACCGGGCAGCTTGCTCCCCAAGCGCGAATTTCATTAGCGGGCGCTCAAAATAAACTGCTACTAATGGTACTCGATGATGGCAGCCCGGCGCTGCCTGAAGGGGCCGCGCCTTCAAGCCATATTTTGAAACCGGATATCCGGGGTTTGAAAGGCGTTTGGTGTTCTGCGCTAAATGAAACGCTCTGTATGCAACTAGCCGCCGCATTAGCGCTAGGAGTAGCTGAAACGACCTTCCAGCCTCAAACACGCGCCTGTTTAGTTAAGCGCTATGACCGTTTTTACGATGAGCACGGCAACTTACAGCGTTATCACCAGCTAGATATTTGCCAATTAGCAGGGACACCTTCCACCCTCAAATACGAAAGCGACGGAGGGCCTGGTCTCATTGAGTGTCGGCAGTTACTTCAGGCGGCGGGCGTACCCGCAAAAGACCTGCTGCGTTTTTCTCAGTGGTTTTTTTTCAACCTGTTTATTGGTAACAATGACAGCCACGCCAAAAACCTCTCTATATTGCAAACGCCGCAGGGCGTTCAACTAGCCCCGTTTTACGATCTCATGTGCACGACGCTCTATAGCGGTCTCTCGAACCGCTTTGCATTTCGAGTGTCAGGCATTGATCAGCCCGGCAGTATCGAACGCTCACACCTTGCTTCTCTCGCCCAGGCGTTGGGATTTAAACCTGCTTACTTCATGAGTTTAGGCGCACGTCTCGCCGATGAGATACTCAGCGTTTTACCCGCTGTGATAGAGGCCCTGCAGGAGGTCGCAACGCCAGGTACAGAGCATGTATTGTTAGAGCGCCTGTCTCGGCGCATTAAACAAAACTGCCAAAAAATGACAAAACGCTGGTCGGCTTAAGTAATGTTCTATCCGGATCAATATGACTGACTGGCCTCGCGTCTCACCGCCGCCTGGGGATAGCCGCCGAATAGGTATTGAGCTGCAAGAGGTGTTCATCCGCTTGCTGCAGAGCCTCTAGCGTCTTAGGCCGGTCGAATTCCGCCAATAAGCTGCACAGTACTTCGGAGACCGCTAATGCCGGGGTTAGCGTATGGAAAAAGCTATCGCTGTCCGTGGGGCAAAAAACAGCCTGCTCTGACAGCGCTACCAGCGGCGACACCTGGCTATCCGTAATCGAAACAATGCCTACCCCCTTATCTTTTGCCAGCTGAGCAAGTTCCAGCGTCCTTGTGGCATACGGTTTGATGGAGATAACAAGCATGACATCCTCAGGAGTAGCGCGAATTAAAGCGTCTCCGCCGGTTCCTCCAGGCCCATCCAGGTGAACCGAACGCTCGCCCAGTAGGGTCATCACGTAATGGAAGTGCCAGGCAACGGCATGGCTGGAACGTAAACCCAGCACGTAGATCTTTCTCGCTGACCTCAGCCTATCGGCGGTGGCTTCCAGCCGCCGTAGCGAATCGGGCTCACAGAGCTTAGCAAGCTGGGCACTCAGCCCCTGAAGCATGTGCGAGGCGGTATCGCTTGCTCCCCTTTCACTGCCTTCATCGGCCCGCTGGCGAACCTTCGCCGCAAAGCCATCGCTGCCCTGACGCAGCGCCGCCGCATGCTGCGCCCGGATATCGTCGTACCCTGCTAACCCCAAAAACTTGGCCAACCGGGTCATGGTGGCGGGTTGCACGCAGGCATTGCGCGCTACCTCGCGCATGGACACCAGCGCCACTTCCTCCGGATGCTCAAGCACGTAGCGAGCGGCCTGTTGCAGCTGCGCAGACATGGCATCGTACTGGGCAATAATCTGCTCTCTTAGCGAATCGCTTGACTGCATCGTGATGGGCTCTTTTAGAAACAATGATCCATGTGTTTCACACTATATTTAAATGATTTATTTGTTGCAAATATCTTTGTGAGTGTGCCAATCTCACTGTCATATGAAGGGCTCACCGTTTGATAATGAGGAAAAGAGGCTATGACGCGTATTCTTCACCGCGGTATCGGCGGGAAACTGCCTCATGCTGCGTCGGCACAGGGCGTCTATATCACCGATACCACGGGGCGTCGCTATCTGGATGGGTCGGGAGGCGCTGCGGTCACCAGCGTCGGGCACGCCCACCCGGAAGTACTGGCCGCCATGCGCGCGCAGATCGATAGCCTCTGTTACGCCCACACTTCATTTTTCACTACCGATGCCGCCGAAGCGCTTGCGGAAAAGCTCGTGGATTTAGCTCCCAAAGGGCTGGATTACGTCTATTTGGTGTCGGGCGGTTCAGAAGCCGTTGAAGCGGCGCTGAAAATGGCCCGGCAGTACTTTGTCGAGATTCATCAGCCCCAGCGGCGACATATCATTGCCAGACGCCAGAGCTACCACGGCAATACCATCGGTGCCTTGGCAACCGGTGGCAATGCCATGCGGCGCCAGCAGTTTCAGCCCATCCTGCCCGAAACCCACCATGTATCGCCCTGCTATGCGTATCGCGACAGGGCCAACGATGAGACGCCCGAGGCCTACGCTGCACGGCTTGCCGAGGAGCTTGAGGCGAAGATTCTGGAACTTGGCCCTGAAGAGGTAATGGCCTTCGTTGCCGAACCCGTCGTCGGCGCCACCTTAGGGGCGGTTGCCTCTGAGGCGGATTACTTCAAGCGCGTGCGTGCCATTTGCGATAAGTACGGCGTACTGCTGATTCTCGACGAAGTGATGTGCGGCATGGGAAGAACCGGCACCGTCTTCGCCTGTGAACAAGATGGGGTAACGCCGGATATCGTCACGATCGCCAAAGGTTTGGGCGGCGGCTATCAGCCTATCGGCGCGGTGATGCTATCGGCCAACATCTACGCCAGTTTTGCCAATGGGTCTGGGCTGTTTCAGCATGGCCATACCTATCTTGGTCACCCTGTGGCCGCCGCTGCCGCTAACAAAGTGGTTGAGATCATCGCACGGCCGGAGACGCTGGCTAACGTCAATGCCATGGGCATGAGATTGCAGAGCGGCCTTGAAGCGGCGCTCGGCGCATCGCCCCATGTTGGTGATATTCGCGGCAGGGGATTGTTTCGCGGTATCGAGCTGGTGGCGGACAGAGAGAGCAAAGCGCCTTTTGATCCAGCTCGCAAGCTTCACGCCAAGATCAAGCGGCAGGCCATGGCGCGCGGCCTGATCAGCTACCCGATGGGTGGCACCATTGATGGTATTCACGGCGACCATATTTTGCTGGCACCGCCCTATATCATTGCCCCTGATGAAGTCGATCTGATCATTGAGCGTATTGCCGACGCCATAGACGCCGCCATCGCCGAGTGATGACACACTGAATAACGATTTGAATAACCAGTCTGAAAGGAGACCACCCATGCCCTCTTCTCCCTGCCCACCTATTTCCGACGCCGACTGGCCTGAGGAGATCACTGATTTACGCGAGGGCTTTGCTGGCGCACTCAACGTTTATCGCACCATGGCCCATCACCCGGCCTTGCTTGAGGCGTGGGCACCCTTGCGCCAACACGTTGTTAAGGAGAATGCGTTAGGCCCGGAACTGACCGAAGTGGTGATTTTACGTGCGGGTTTGCGTATGGGCTCAGCCTACGAATGGGCCCATCATGTTAGTCGTGCACTCGCGCTGGGATTCTCCGAACAGCGGATCACTGCTATTCGCGGTACTCCCGAAGGCATTGACGGTCTTATCGTCAACGCCGTGGATGCGTTATTCGATGAGCGCATGCTGGCCCAGGAGCAGGAAGCAGAACTTGCTGAGGCGATCGGGCGTAAGGCAGTGATCGACCTGATCGCCATGGTGGGTTTCTATTCGGTGCTGGGCTATCTACTCAAAACCTACAACACACCGATAGATGACACTATTCAACAAGAAGCACAAAAACAGCCGGCGCTGTTTTCAATAGCGCCGGGGGCCACCTCATAAATCAGCGGTGCTAACGGTTGCCTCTTTTAAAGGGCTCTACGTCACTCAGTGTGGAATTAACTCTGCCAGCCTGATGGTTAGCTCCCGTGGGAGGGCGCTTCAGCGCGCGAAGGGTGCCGCACAGGCACCCCCTTGGCTTCATCATGTTAGGAGCTCAAATATTCGTGAACTGAAGTTCCCTCCCACAAAATAGCTAATGCGTAGTAAATACGACGGAGAGCCTTTTAAAAAGCGGGTTAGGTTAGTTGCTTGACCAGCACCTTCGATTTGCGGGCGTGGTTGTAGGTTTCACGCCTTAGCGTAGGTAGGTCTTCCAGGCTGGCGGCGCGGAAGCCGTGCTCGACAAACCAGTGGGCGGTGTGGGTGGTCAGCACGAATATTTCAGTTAAGCCACGCTGGCGGGCGCGGCGCTCCATGGCCTCCACCAGGCGCTCGCCCCGCTCGCCGCCGCGGTAGCTGTCGTGCACTGCCACGCAGGCGAGTTCGGCAATGGTGGTATCCGTAAATACATGCAGCGCGGCGCAGCCAATCACCATACCGTCGCGCTCGATCACCATGTAGTCATCGATTTCGTGCTCCAGGCGTTCCCGGGAGCGCGCCACCAGCATGCCCCGCCGCTCTAGCGGTTCCAGCAACTCCAGCAGGCCCGCCACATCATTGAGCGTGGCCGGACGCAGCTGCTCGTAGCGGTGCTGGGTAATCATGGTGCCCACACCGTCCCGGGTGAACAACTCACCCAGCAGGGCGTCATGGTTGTGCCAGGAGAGCAGGTGGGTGCGCGCCACGCCTTCCCGTGCGGCGGTGCAGGCGGCCTGTAAATGGCGGGCGAGCTCGCTGCCTGGCACTGCGGCACTTAAACGCGGTTCGGCTTCCGCTGGCGAAAGCTGACGCAAAAGCGCGCCCTGTTCATCTTCCAAACCTTCCGACTCACCAAGCAGAATCAGCTTGTCGGCCTTTAGCGCCACGGCGGCGTGCTGGGCGACTTCAGAAGCATCCAGATCGAACACCTCGCCGGTGCTGGAGAACCCCAGCGGCGGCAGTAGCACCAGCGAGCCTTTTTCCAGCAGGCCTTCAATGGCGCTGGCGCGCACCCGGCGCACTTCACCGCTGTGGTCGAAATCCACCCCTTCGCGCACGCCAAGGGGTTTGGCGGTGACAAGATTGCCGGAGATGACGCTCAGTTCCACACCGTGCAGCGGTGTGCTGGGCAAGCCCAGCGAAAGCCGCGCTTCCAGCCATAGCCGCTGATGGGCGGCGACCTGCTCCACATGGGCCATTACCGCACGGTCGGCGACCCAGCGGCCATCGATACGCGTGGGCTCTACGCCTGCGGCCGTTAGCGCTTCATGCACCTGGGGGCGAATGCCGAACACGACGACCAGGCGAACACCCAGAGTATGCAGCAGCGCCAAATCCTGAATCAGCTGTTCCCCTCGGCCAGACGCCATGGCTTCGCCTTCAATTAAGATGACAAAGGTTCGCCCCCGGTGGGCATTGATATAGGGGGAAGCGTTACGAAACCAATCAACAAAGGGGAAGCGCGTATCCAAGGGCCGCTCTCCGGCAGCAGGTGAAAGAAAAATCCAACGTTTACTACGTCCAATGGAGTACTTTACCAGAGCACAAAAAACAGCGGCACCTTCAAATGCAAATCTGCTCAATCTAATGCAGATAAACATGAAGATGCCGCTGTGATGGTATTGCTTATCGGTGTCTAAAAGCGTTCGAGCCTAACTTTAGCCGAACATGCCTTTGAACATAAAGAAAAACAGAATCGCGAGACCTGCCCCTGCGGGCAGTGTAATCAGCCACGACGCTGCAATTGTACCGATAACCCTTAGGTTCAACGCCGCCATGCCGCGTGCAAGGCCAACACCTAAAATCGCGCCCACCAGCGTGTGGGTGGTGGAAATCGGCAGACCAGTGCCCGAGGCCAGCACCACCGTAGTAGCGGCCGCCAAGGTAGCGGCAAAGCCACGGCTGGGGGTCAGCTCCGTAATCCCGGTACCCACGGTAGCGATGACCTTATGACCGTAGGTGACCAGACCCACTACAATGCCGCCGCCGCCAAGTACCAGCACCCACCAGGGCACCAGTGCAGAGCCGCCAATTTCACCGCCGGTTTGCACCACGCTGATGACTGCCGCCAATGGGCCAACCGCATTCGCAACATCGTTGGAGCCGTGGGCAAAGGCCATGGCACAGGCGGTGAAGATCATCAGCACGCCGAACACACGCTCTACGTTGGCATAGCCGAAGTGGTCGTTGGCATTGTGCTCAAACTTGATACGCCGCTGCATGATCAGGCCAATGCCCATAATCACCAGACCCAGCAGAATTGACAGCAGCAAGCTCTGATTAAAGGTTAGATCCAGCCCCACGTGGGACAACCCTTTGGTCAGCGTGACCATCGAGACGATGAAACCTACCAGAAACACATAGCCGGGTACGTAGCGTTTGGCAGCCGTGAATGGGTTGGCGTCCTCGAAAATCAGGTGGTGTACCGATTTAAACAGCACGAAACCGATGGTGCCTGCCAACAAGGGGGAGACCACCCAACTGGCGGCAATCTTGCCTACCGCGCCCCAGTCCACGGTGGCAGGGCCTAACCCTGCCACCGCAAAGCCGACGATCGCACCGACAATCGAGTGCGTCGTGGAAACCGGCCAGCCTTTCATGGAGGCCACTAGCAACCATGTTCCCGCCGCCAGCAGTGCTGCCAGCATGCCGTAGACAAGCAATTGCGGGTCACCCTGTAGCAGCTCGGGGTCGATGATACCTTTACGAATCGTATTGGTAACTTCGCCACCGGCTAGCCAAGCACCCAGGAATTCAAAAATGACCGCAATCAGGATGGCCTGCTTGATAGTGATCGCTTTCGACCCTACCGAGGTTCCCATGGCATTGGCGACGTCGTTGGCGCCAACGCCCCAGGCCATGAAAAAACCAAACAAACAGGCCAGGATGATAAAAATTTCACCGTGCTGGGCAATAATCAGCATGAAAGTCCCCTTAGCGGGCAGTCAGGATCTGCAGACGGCTACCCACGCGCTCGGCGCGGTCGGATAGTTCGCCAACCCATTCAATGATCTTGTAAAGAAAGATCACATCCACTGGTGGTAGCTGGCTTTCAAGCGAAAACAGCTGGCGGCGAATGGTGATTTGCTGGTCGTCGGCTTGGTGTTCGAGGGTGTGCAGCTCACGGATCATCTTCTGCATCACATCCGAGACGTTTTTGCCAAAGCCGGACTCAAGTAGATCCTTGAGCTCTTCCAGCGCTTGACGCGCTTGTGCCACGCAAGCAACGCTGGTTCGGATGTAGTTGCGCATTGGCTCGGCCAATTCATCCGGCACGCGCATTTTACGTCCCAGCATAATGCCGGTAATGTCACGCACCTTGTTGGCGATCTTGTCTTGTACGCTGATCAGATCAAGCAGATCAGAGCGCGACACCGGAAGAAACATGGTGTTGGGCAGGTTCAGACGCAGCTCTGTTTTAAGCGTATCGGCGTCATGCTCTAAACGGGTGACGTTTTCGCGCAGCTCAGCTGCTTTGTCCCAGTCATCAGCCAGGGTCGCTTCAAAAAACGGCAACAGCTGATCGGCACACTCATTCGCCTTGACGATATGGGCCAATAGCGGCTGGAATGGCGAGCGGCCAAACATCGAAGAAAAAGGATTGGAGGTAACCATAATGCCTTTTAGCCTATTTTCGGGGAGCCGGGAAATGGCGGCGCCAGTATAAAGAGTGCGCCCGCCGCCGTCATGAAAAGTTCACAAATGTAATCAAATATTCATCTAAATGTCACGATAACGAGGTGGCGAGCATCATGAAAAGCCCAAACCCCATGGAAGTGGAACTTAAGCTGGCCCTTGCCCCCACAGGCCCTGCGGCGCTTACTCAACACCCGTATCTCGCTTCCCACGCCGCTCATAAACAATCGCTGACCAATACCTACTTTGATACCCCTCAGGGTGATTTGGCCAAGGCTCGCATTGCGCTGCGTCTTCGCCAAGTAGACGGCCAGGTGCTGCAAACGGTAAAAACCGCAGGCCAGGGTGGTGGCGGTCTTTCCCAGCGCGAAGAGTGGGAGTGGCAGGTGGCTGGCCCGCAGTTGGATCTCGCTTCCATTGCCAAACTCCCTCCTTTTCAAGGCGAGCTTAGCGGCGTGCTAGATGCCCTCGTTCCCCAACTCAGCACCGATTTCACACGGCATAGCTGGCAGCTAAAAGAGGGCGTACAAGGTCAGGAGAGCCATATCGAGCTGGTATTGGATGAAGGCGAAATTATTAGCGGTGGCTACCGCACGCCGATACGCGAAGCAGAGCTCGAATTAAAAGGCGGCGAGCCTGAAGCACTGTGGGCGCTGGCATTAACCCTGGCTGAACAGGTGCCGCTACGGCCCTCGGACAGTAGCAAAGCGGCCCGTGGTAACGCGCTTAGCACCCGACACTGGCCTCTCCCCGAAGCGCACTCCCCGGCGGAGTGGCTCCACCGTGCCACGCTGGCGCTGGACGCCTACCACGACAGCCAACAAGCCAGTTTTCTAAACGATGCTCAGCAGGCGCTGGCCACCCTCGCCGAGCACCCCGAACTGGATGCCACCGCACGCGCTTATGCTCAGGCGCTTTCTGGCGCGCTCGATGCGCACGGCCAGCCCAAGGAGGCCTACGGTAAAGCGGCATTGGCACTCGCCCATCGCTTGGCGTACCAAACCGCGCTACGCTAGCGTTTAACACCCTTTTTAGAACAGCATTGAGGCTCACTTCAGGATGATGCGATGAATTTTCACCCAACACCCGGTGCAGAAGGCCTACGCACCCGCCTATTTCATATCATCTTTGAGTCTGACACGCCGGGGGCAAAAGCGTTTGATATCGCCTTGATCGTGGCCATTCTGATGAGTGTCACGGTCATAATGTTGGACAGTATCAAGAGTTATGACGAACGCTATGGTGAAGTGTTTTTCTACCTTGAATGGACGTTTACGCTGCTTTTCACCATTGAACTGGCGCTACGTATCTACTGCCTGGAAAAGCCAACGCTCTATTTAAGAAGCTTTTACGGGATCGTCGATCTGATTGCCGTGCTGCCCACATGGCTAGTGCTTTTGGTACCCGGTGCCCACGGACTGGTGATTGTTCGTCTGCTGCGGGTACTGCGTATTTTTCGTATTCTGCGCCTGATGGAGTTTGTCGGCGAAGCGCGACTGCTGCTGGATGCACTCAAACGGAGTCTGCGTCAGATTCTGCTATTCTTTAGCGCCATCTTGATGGTCATCACGCTTTTCGCAGCCTTGATGTACACCATAGAGTCTCCCGAGGCGGGCTTTACCAGTATTCCCATGTCCATGTACTGGGCTATCGTCAGCATGACCACCGTCGGCTACGGCGACATTGTGCCTGCTACCTCGCTGGGCAAATCCATTACCGTGATTCTGATGCTGCTCGGCTACTCAATCATTGCCGTGCCTACGGGGGTATTCTCCGCTCAGGTGATTCGCTCGATCCGTGAAGAGCGTTACTCAGAAGAAGCCTGCCCCGGCTGCGGTCACGAACGCCATGAAAAACGCGCCCGCTACTGCCTGCGCTGCGGCACTTGGTTAGACGAAGACAGCGAAGACCCGCGCAAAAAAGACGTCGACAAAAATGCGCCCCAGGACAGCTAAACTAGATAGCCAAACCAGGGGCGCGGAACGGAGTAGTTACTTAATCGATCACTCCACTTCGTGCGGGGCTTCCCAGGCGTCTAACTCAGCCTCGCTCCAGGCGCCATAGGTAGCGTTGGGGAACACGATCCAGTCGTTGCCAAAACGCTCGGCATTCTCTTCCACAAGCGCATGCTGCTGGTCAAGGTCGGCGCCCGCGAAGTCACCTGCGAAATCGTGAAGGGAATCACCCAGCTGCATCACCAGCGTGTGGTTATCCACCACTTCCGCGCGGCGCTCCGCCTTGGCAGGCCCCAGCAACATCACGCTCTGTTCAGAGACCTGGGGCAGCTCTAGCGCTTCCAAGGTGGCGATAGTGTCGGCCTCGTTCTCCTGGTAGCGATCAGAGACATAAAAAATGGCCACGCCCTGCTCATCCGCGTAATCCAGGAACGCTTTAGCCCCCGGCATTAAACGCGGCTCGCCTTCACGTTCCCAATGCTTCCATGTATCCCAGGTGGTGTAGTCGTGGCATGCCTGCATGTCGCGAACCAACAGCGGGCTATTGTCCAGCACCGTTTCATCCAGGTCGGTAATGATCGCCAAGTCGTCACTGCCGCCATGCGCCTCAATCTGATCTTCAAGCCGGTAGGTGGCGAGGGCAAAACCCTGACGCTGCAGAGCAGCGGCTTCAGCAGACTGCTGTTGATAGCGCAGGCCCATTGCATAGGCTTCCTGGGCACACATTTCTGCGTCATCGCTATCCGCGTGGCTGGTCAGCGGTAAAGCGGCAAGGCTGGCTAGGGCTGCAAGGGTGCAGAGGCGAGAAGGGAATGGCATCGTCATTGAATGATCTCCTGGGCTGGGCAATCTCAAAAAGACGAGGCGATTCCTCGCCTTAAAGGATCACGATTTATTATCGAAAAGAACCGTTAGGATCATATTTTATTTTCATTGAACAATCAAATAACTAAAACGTCAGAAAATCCCCCGTTCGCTAATACTAGGAACCGGGGATTTGCCTTGAAGTGTGCTTTTAAACGACGAAAGGAGAGATATCGCCGCGCCCTTCGCGGATGATTTTCGGCGGCAGTTCGCGCAGGTCGATGACGCTGGTGGGGTCTAAATGGCAGGCGCCGCCGTCGATAATCGCATCCAGGTGGGCGCCAAAACGTTCGCGGATCTCTTCCGGATCGTTCATGGGCAGGTCATCGCCTACCGGAATCAACGTTACGCTCATCAACGGCTCGCCTAAGGCGGCCAGTAACGCGTGGGTAATGCGATGATCCGGTACACGCACGCCAATGGAGCGACGCTTGGGATGCAGCAGCAGGCGCGGTACTTCTGATGTAGCATCCAGAATATAGGTGTAAGGGCCTGGGGTATGGGCTTTCAGCAACCGGAACACATCGTTATCCACCTTGGCGTAGGTGCCAATTTCCGAAAGATCTGAGCACACCAGGGTGAAGTTGTGCTTGTCGTCCAGCGAACGTATCCACTTAATCTTCTCAATGGCTTTTTTCTCACCCAGGTGGCAGCCAAGGGCATAGCCAGAATCGGTGGGGTACGCGACCACACCGCCTTTACGAATGATCGCAATCGCCTGGTCGATGAGGCGTTTCTGGGGGTTTTCCGGGTGAATCTGAAAATATTGACTCATTACTTACTCCTATCCGTAGGCATTATTCATACAGCATAGCTTAAGCGCTAAGCGAATCATTCCGCTTCCAGCCTACCTGGCGGAGCATCGCGCAGGTGAACCAACCGGGGATGCTGCCATATGGGTGGCGCCGCCGTGCGCGGCACTAGGCTCATGCTACCGGGGGCCACATGACTGCCAGGGAAGTGAAAATCGCTGCCCATGGAGGCGTAAAGGTCGCGCTCCACTAGCTGACGCGCCAGGTCGCGGGTGCTATCTGGGTTCTGCTGGCCGCTGACCAGTTCGACCGCTTGGCCGCCCGCCGCCTGGAAGGTATCCATCAACAGGCCACGCTTACGCCGGGTTAAGCCGTGGCGCAGTGGATGGGCAATGACCGCGACGCCTCCGGAATCGACAATCCAGCCCACCGCTTCGCTGATTTCCGGCCAGTGAGCTTTAACATCGCCCTTTTTGCCGCTGCCCAAATAGCGCTTGAAGGCACTGGCCCAGTCCGGCACCACACCTTCTGCCACCAGCGCGCGGGCAAAGTCCGGGCGGCCTAGCGGGCGATCACTGCCTGCGTGCAGGCGCGCTTTTTCAAGCGCGTCGGATAAACCGACTTTTTCCAGCCTTTCGGCAATCACAGCTGCACGCTGAATCCGCGCTTCACGCTGCTTAATCAGGCCTTCTACCATTGGCCCCTGTAAGCCACCGGGCATCAGCGCCACCACATGGATATTGACACCCTGCCAGCGTGTGGATAACTCACAGCCGGGGATAAGACATAGCCCTGCTTGCTCCGCCGCGTGGCCCGCTTCTTCAATGCCGTCCATGGTATCGTGATCGGTGAGCGACATGTGCGTCAGCCCGCGTTCAGCACACAGGGTTACCAGCTCGGTGGGCGATAAGGCGCCATCGGAAGCGGTTGAGTGCATGTGCAAATCAACTGGGTAGCGCTGATCGGCATCAAAGGTAGTGGGAAGTCGAGGCATAAGCATGACGCCGTGTGGCCAGTTTGTCAGAATGCGCTTTTCAGCTGTGAATAACCCCTTCGCAATGGGTAAGATATGGTGCGCGCTTATGCCAGTGCGGTCAATTAACGGTTACTTTGCATCCTCGTCTTATCAAGGAGTTAACCCTAAATGCTGTATGCCATTATGAGTGAAGATGTACCCAATAGCTTAGAGCGTCGCTTGGCGGCTCGGCCCGACCACTTGGCGCGCCTGGAAGCACTGCGCGCTGAAGGCCGCGTGGTATTGGCGGGCCCCCACCCTGCCATCGACGCTGAAAATCCTGGTGATGCAGGGTTTTCCGGCAGCTTGGTAGTGGCGGAATTCGGCAGCTTGGAAGATGCCCAGGCCTGGGCCGACGCCGACCCATACATGATTGCAGGGGTGTATGCCAAGGTAATTGTTAAGCCGTTCAAGAAAGTTATGCCTTGACGCCAATAGGCGAGTGTGGAGGGTTCGCCGGCTTTTTCACAGAGCCTGTGGAAAACTCTGTGCAAACCCGGCGGACGCTTTGCGCTAAGCCAGAGATAACGCCAGCGCTGACAAATTGATCATTTTTTAACCACCTGTTCATCAATACGGATACCTGCGTGACCCAACGTTCAAACGCTTTGCCACCGCTTGCGGCATTAACGACGCCAACCCTTACCTGGAACGAGGGCGCCCCCCACGCAACGGCGTTTGATGACATCTATTTCACCCGTGGTGACGGGCGCGCAGAGACTGAACATGTTTTTCTAGGTGCCAACCACCTACCCGAACGCTTTGCCGCCTGGGAAGCCGCGCGGCCCTTTGTGATTGGCGAAACCGGCTTTGGTACCGGGCTCAATATGCTCTGCGCCTGGGCCTGTTTTGAGCAACATGCGCCACCCAGTGCACGGCTACATCTGTTATCCACAGAGAAGTTTCCCCTTGATCTAGCTGCCCTTGAACAAGCATTGGCGAGCTGGCCCTCGCTGGCGACTTATGCACAGGCGCTGTGTGCCCAGTGGCCCGCTGCGGTGAGCGGCATTCACCGCCTGCACTTAACCGATCGCGTCACCCTTGATCTGCATTTCGGCGATACTACCGAGCGCCTGGAGCAGTTGGATGGCCAGGTCGATGCCTGGTTTTTAGACGGCTTTGCGCCGTCTAAAAACCCCGATATGTGGCAGCCTGAATTGTTCAACGCCATGGCCGCCCGTTCACGCCCCGGCGCAACTTTCGCCACCTTTACCTGCGCAGGCATCGTTAAGCGGGGCCTTAAAGCGGCGGGCTTTAGCTGGAAGAAAGTGCCGGGCTATGGTCGCAAGCGGGAAATGCTGGCGGGCAGTATCGAAACCCCGCCAACGGATCAGCGTCGTCAGGCCACGCCCTGGTTTACCCCACCGCCTGCGGCACCGGCCAAGCACGTTGTGATAGTCGGCGCCGGGTTGGCGGGAAGCAGCGTGGCGGCAGCGCTGGCACGGCGGGGCATTAAAGTGACAGTGGTGGAGCGCGAAGCACCCGGTGCGGGCGGTTCGGGTAACCGCCAGGGCGCGCTATATGTAAAGCTCGCCGCCGAAACCAACCACCAAAGCCGGGTTTATCTCGCAGGGCTGCTGTATAGCCAGCGCTGGCTGGCGCAACAACACGCTAACCAAACCTTATGGCAGCCCTGCGGCGTGGTGCAGCTAGCAAGCAGCGATAAAGAGGCACGCCGCCAGCAGCGTTTTATCGAGCAACACCCGCTGCCACCTGAAGTCGTCACGAGCATGGAAAACCCGGCGTTAACCGAGACGGCGGCAATCACCGTCAGCGCACCTCACGGGCTTTATTATCCACAGGCAGGCTGGGTAAGGCCCAAGGCGCTGTGTGAGCACTTGCTTAGCCAAGCAGGCATTAGCTTGCAGCAAGGTGAGGTTAGCTCCCTTACCCAGCGAGAGACCGGATGGCAGCTCAACTTGGCTGATGGCAGCACGTTGGAGGCGGATCAGGTGGTGATTGCCAGCGCCCATTTGGCTAACCGCTTTACACAAACGGCGGAGTTACCGCTGCAGTCGGTGCGCGGTCAGATTAGCGAGCTAACGCTACCCGATGAGATGGCGGGCCCTAAACACGTCGTCTGTGCTGGCGGCTATGTGGCGCCAGCTCTAGATGGTGTGCTGACCTTCGGCGCTAGCTTTGTACCCAATAATGCGACGACTGATGTCACGGCTGAAGACCACCAGCGCAATATCGATGAGCTGCGCCAAACGCTGCCGGCGCTGGTAGAAGAATTGGAACAGGCAGGCATTGAGCTGAGCCCAGACAATCTTAAAGGCCGTGCAGCTGTGCGTGCAGCAAGCCCCGACAAAACCCCTTACGCAGGGCCGGTGCCGGTAGCAGAAGCGTGGCGAACGGATTATTCGCTGCTGAGCAAGGATGCCACCCGCGTGGCGGAGACACCTGGCAGGCATTATCCCGGTCTGTGGATATCCACCGCCCACGGCTCGCGTGGGCTCGCCAGCGCGCCGCTCTGTGCCGAGGTAATCGCCTCACGAATCTGCGATGAGCCAATGCCGCTAGAGGCACCGTTGGTAGACCATTTACACCCAGGGCGGCGGATTATTAGTGGGATTATTCGCGGTGAGAATGCTTAATCAACAAATCTGCTAATAGCTATGGTGGGAAGCAGCTTTAGCTCGCAACCATTTTCGCGCGCTGAAGCGCCCTCCCACAATTAGCTGCTAGCCTGATAACTGCATCCGAGGGAGGTAGCTTTAGCTCGCGACCGTTTAGACTGCCAGCCTGATAACGGCACCCGTGGGAGGCAGCTTTAGCTCGCGACCGTTTAGGCTGCCAGCCTTACAACACTAGGGTGTCTTCGACACCCTTCGCGCGCTGAAGCGCCCTCCCACAATTAGCTGCCAGCCTGATAACGGCACCCGTGAGAGGCAGCTTTAGCTCGCGACCGTTTAGACTGCCAGCCTTACAACGCTGTAGTGCCCTCCCACAAAAAAATAGATAGCTTAGTGGCTTCATCCTGAACCGTGAGACACAAAATAGCTGATTACTATTAAATATCGCCCTCTTCCTCGTCGTCGGCGATATCGCGCCCAAACGAACGCCACTGAGCCAGGGTCATCACTTCGGTCATTTCTAGCTCAAGGTCGTGGGCGATAATCAGCTCATTGCGCTCAAGCTGCTTTTTCAGCTCGACGACCCAGCCGTGCATGCCCTCGCCCGTTGTATCGGTGGTGTCGTAGCCCTGGCGGGTCACAAACGCCTCCAGCAGGGCATTGAGGGTGTCCGGTGGCAGCATTCGGGCGGGTACTTCAATAAAACGGCTCATTAACGCTGCTCCCACTCTGCCAAACGTTCGATAAAGGTGGCTTCGTCCACAACTTCCACGCCCATCTGTTCAGCTTTGGTAAGTTTACTGCCCGCCGCTTCGCCTGCGACCAGACAGGTCGTCTTCTTCGATACACTACCCGCCACCTTAGCACCCAACGCCTGCAAACGCGCCTTGCCCTCATCCCGGGTCATACTCTCAAGCGAGCCGGTAAGCACCCAGGTCTGGCCTTCCAGCGGCGTGGGGCCTTGGGTGACTTCCGCCTCTTGCCAGGTAATGCCCGCCTCAATCAAGGCGGCAATGGTTTCCTGGTTGTGCGGTTGGCGAAAGAAAGTGTGCACATGGGCGGCTACAATCGGGCCGACATCGTTGACCGCTTCCAGCGCTTCCAACTCCGCGGCTTGAATGGCGTCAAGGGTGCCAAAGTGGTTGGCGAGATTGGCCGCCGTTGCCTCGCCTACTTCACGAATACCTAACGCATAAATAAACCGCGCCAAGGTGGTCGACTTAGCGGTTTCTAGCGCGTTGACCAAGTTGGTGGCTGACTTCTCACCCATACGCGGCAGGCTTTGAAGCTGCTCTACTGTCAGGTGAAACAGCGCCGCCGGGGATTCCACCCAATCCAAATCCACTAACTGCACGATCAGCTTTTCGCCCAAGCCGTCAATATCCAGCGCTTTGCGACTGGCGAAATGCTTGAGCGCTTCTTTACGCTGCGCCGCGCAGTAAAGGCCGCCAGAGCAGCGCGCCACCGCTTCGCCTTCAATACGCTCGATATCCGAACCGCACACCGGGCAGTGTTCGGGAAAAATGATCTTCCTGGCATCCGCTGGTCGCAGCTCGGTATGCACGCTCACCACTTGGGGAATCACATCACCGGCCCGGCGTATTGACACCGTATCGCCGATCATGACATCCAAACGTTTGATCTCATCAGCGTTGTGTAGCGTCGCGTTAGACACCGTCACACCGGCTACGGTGACCGGTTCCAGGCGGGCCACGGGCGTAATCGCTCCGGTACGGCCGACCTGAAACTCCACATCGTTAAGCGTGGTGACCTCTTCTTGAGCAGGATACTTGAACGCCACCGCCCAGCGCGGCGCGCGGGCAACAAAACCAAGTTCACGCTGGTGGCGCAGGTCGTTCACCTTGATCACCACGCCGTCGATATCAAAACCTAAGCCGTCGCGCTTTTCGCCCAACTGTTCACAGTAATCGGCAACCGCCTGCGGGCCTTTGACCACCTTCAATTCTGCACTGGCGCGAAAACCTAAAGTGGACAAACGCTGCATTAATTCGCTGTGCGCAGTATCACCTAAATCCGGCTCCAGGCGTGCAGCCTGATAGGCGTGAAACTCTAGCGGGCGTTTTGCCGTGATGCGTGGATCCAACTGGCGCAGGCTGCCTGCCGCCGCGTTGCGCGGATTGGCAAAGACCTTGCTGCCCTCTTCCCGGGCGCGCTCGTTCAGCGCTTCAAAGCCCGCATGGCGCATTATGACCTCGCCCCGCACCTCTAACAGCGCGGGCACGTTTTTACCCATCAGCTTGAGCGGTACCGAGCGCAGCGTGCGCAGGTTAGAGGTAATACCTTCGCCGGTGCGGCCATCACCGCGAGTCGCGCCGCTCACCAGCATGCCCTGTTCATACACCAGCGAAACGGCCGCGCCGTCCAACTTGGGCTCGCAGGTAAACTCAAGGTCGTCCGCCGTGCATTCAAGGCGTTCGGCCACCCGTTCAGCAAAAGCGAAGATATCGTCACGGCTAAAGGCGTTATCCAGCGACAGCATGGGGATAGCGTGGGCCACCGACGGAAAGCCATCCGCGGGGGCAGCGCCCACACGCTGGGTGGGAGAATCGGGAGTGACCAACTCCGGGTTCTCAGTCTCCAACTGCTGTAAGCGCTGAAACTTGCGATCGTAGTCGGCATCCGTCAGCGTCGGTTCATCCAGCACGTAGTAACGGTAGTTGGCCTCGTCCAGGGCGGCCCGCAGTTGGGTAATCTCTTCCAGAGGTTGACTCATTAAAGTGGATTCCAGTACTAGCTAAAACGGCAGCGAAAACGCAGAGCCTAAAAAAATAAAACAGAACGTGTCTAAAAGTAGAGCTTATTGAACAGAAACACCCGCCTTCTGGCAAGAAGGCGGGTGTTTCACAGCAAGTACCGCTTCGACGATTAGTGGGCGACGATTAGCGGGCTTGCAGTTGACGATGCAGGCGGTGGCGACGCTCAAACTCACGTACCCGCTGGCGGGCAAATTCGATCGTTTGTGCGGTCATTACGCTGCGGTTTTCGTCTTTTAGCTCACCGCCCATATGGCGTACCACCACCATGGCGGTTTCTACCATCGCCTCAAAGGCGGCGGCGCTATCAATGGCGCCAGGCAGTGGCATCAACAGCGTGATACCGGGCGTCATAAACTCACCCATCTCTTCAATGGGGAATGTACCCGGTTTAACCACATTCACCATCGAGAACTGAAGCTCGCTATCGTCGCTCTCGGTTTCAAAGCGGTGGAAAACACCCATTTCACTGCTGTAGCGCAAACCACACACCATCATCAGCTCAAGCAGCTTGGTGCCATCGAAGCCTTCTGGATCACGGGAAAGAACGCTAATCACTACGACTTCGTCGGCATTGGACAGCGTTTCTTTAGCGTGTTCACCGTTCACATCATGGCGCAGCGCTTTCTCTAATGTTGGATGTACGCGGACTCGCTCGTTCACCCCACGCTCGCCAGCGGCTTGGCCATCATAATCGTCAGCCTCGAAGCTTTCTTCATAACCCTCTTCGTGGGCTGCGTACTCATGGCTTGCGTAGCGACGCGCCTCTTCGTCAGCAGCATGCTGCTGGGCGGCTAGCCTGTCGGCGGCAGCCGCACTGGCCGCCGCTTCTTCACGAGCTTGGGCCTGCTCTTGAGCAAGGCGGGCACGCTCTGCGTCAGCGGCTTCTTTAGCTTCACGCTTCTGCTCTGCTTCCAAAGCCTTGCGCTCGGCCTTCTGCTTGGCCAAGGCTTGATCACGCACCGCTTTTTCAGCTTTCTTGCGCTGCTTCTCTTTACGCCGCGCAATCAAACGACGCTTCAGCGAGCGCCCCATGCCTTCAAAGTCGACCAAGCGATACTCATCAACTTCGTCATCATCCAAGTCGTCGTATTCGCCCGCTGTATCAGAACGCAACTGACGCCGTTTCGGCGAATGTTCATTGGCGTGCTTAGCAAATACGGCATCTTCTGGCTCAGCCCGCAGCACAGGCTCTTGGGTATGCTCTGGCTCCTGCTGAGGCTGGGTCGACACTTCGCTGTCTTTTTCATTGACAGTGAGCGAGATAGCCTCTGAAGCAGCAGGTTGAGACGCTTCAAGGTTCTCTTCTGCCACCGGAGAACTAGGCGTTGCAGCAGAATACGTAGGCTGCTCGATTTGTGGTTCAGGCTGCGCGGATTCTGATGCCTTGAACTGTGGGCTCTCTGTTAGAGACGAGTCAGCTTGAGTAGAGTTAGTTTGAGCAGAACCAGCGTGTGAAGAGTCAGTCATTGAGATACTGGGCTCACGGCGCTCATGTTCTGTGGGCGCATGGTGGGTAGCATAGCTAGCAGAAGACGTCGCCGCAGAAGTGACTGGCGGCTCTGACTTAACGGCTACGCTTGGTGCGGACTTAGCAGCTGATGCCACTTTATCGAGTTTATCTGCCTTATCAGCTTTGCGCTTGGCGGCTTTAGCAGAGGCGGAACGTCTAAACTCTGAAAGCACCCTAGAGGGCCCAGGATGCTCTTGACGTTCTAACTTTGGTTTATTTCCTAAGCCACTATAGTCTGCGGGTTTAACAACTCGAGCACCGCCATTTGGAAGTTCCCAATTGATCTCCGCGGCTTTAGCAGCCTCCTCGGGATCATCTAGCGAACTGCCGGAAAGGTCTTTCTCCGCCTGATCCAGACGGGGTACACGTCGCTGTCGTTGAAGTCTTCGCGCACCGTCAATAACGATGAGCGATACCAACGCCAGCCCTAAAATGATTAGCCACTCTCTTAGTTCCATGTCGAACGTTCCATGGTCGTCTTGCCGGTTGCTAAGGCACGGTGTCTAAAATGTCATGCCTGAATATAGGTAACGGCTATTGAATAATTACCTGCTATCAATAAAGCCAAGCATAGCGCGATTACTACCAAAAGGGCCAATTTTTGCTGCATTTAACGCGATTTTCACGCCATGGCAGAATTTTGCCTCTCTTTAAGCCAGAGAAATCTGACCTTAACTTCAAACAAAAGTGCCACGATCATTAGACCTAACATCTATAAATAGCTTTATAAAGGAATCCATGAAGCAAGAAAAGCCGTTTTGACAACCGACACACCCGCCATTGCGGATTCCTTCTATAAGCCGTTTAACCATCTCAAGCGCGCTATTAGTAGGGGTAATATAGTTAAGAAGAACGCTTTAGGACATTTTTTTACGCGTTTTGCCAACAAAAGTTTATCTACATGGCATTTGTCGCTTCAGCTTTGCTCTCTCTACTATCGTCAATAGTGCTAACGCCAAAACTGCTTTCGACAATAGCCTTCTTGATAAAATGCCCTCAACTGAAGTTCTCTTCCGAGAGCTCTGCTGCTTAGGCTAGATCCTTCCTGGACTCAGTCAGAAGCCATTCACTGCTGCCTAGTAGGTAAGCGAGTTGGTTTAATCGACCAGCGCCGCCGCTTCTTCAATACCCACCGAGACTAACCGCGAAACGCCGGGCTCTTGCATGGTGACCCCCATCAAGCGCTCGGCGGCTTCCATGGCAATCTTGTTGTGGGTGATATAGATAAACTGAACGTTTTCAGACATCTCTTTGACCAGCCTGGCGTAACGGCCCACGTTGGCGTCATCCAAGGGGGCATCGACTTCATCCAGCATACAGAACGGCGCGGGGTTAAGCTGAAAGATGGCAAATACCAGCGACAGCGCGGTCAGCGCCTTCTCGCCGCCCGAGAGCAGATGAATGGTGCTGTTCTTTTTACCCGGCGGGCGGGCCATAATCGCCACGCCGGTTTCCAACAGATCATCACCGGTTAGCGTTAGCCAGGCGGCACCGCCGCCGAATACCCGCGGGAACAGGGTTTGTAGTCCCGTATTCACCTGATCAAAGGTTTCGCGGAAACGCACGCGGGTTTCTTGATCGATACGCTTAATCGCCCGTTCTAGGGTTTCCAGCGCTTCGGTCAGCTCAGCGTGCTGCGCTTCCAGATAATTGCGTCGCTCGGCCTGCTGGTCGTACTCCTCAATGGCAGCGAGGTTGATTGCCCCCAAGCGGCGAATTTTGTCCGTGGTACTTTCAAGGCGCTCCTGCCAACGTGTCTCAGTGGCTTCCTGAGGCAGTTGCTCGGTGAGGGTTTCGACGTTATGTCCTAATTCAGCCAGTTGTTCGTCCTGAGTCGCGGCTTTGAGTGCCAGCGCCTGTGCTTCCATTCGCCGCTGCTGTAGCTGCTCGCGGCTCTGTTCCAGATTGCGCTCGTGCTGCTGGCGGGCCAGTTCGTCATTGCGCAGCTGTTCTGCCAGCGTCTGAGCCTGCTGACGAGTGGCGTTTAAGCGCCCTTCCTGCTGCTCGCGCTGATGAAGCAGCTCTTCGAGTTCTTCACCGGCCAGCTCGTCGGGCTCGATCAGCATTTCCCGTGACTCTTCCAGCTCAGCAATACGCAGCGAGAGTCGCTCTTCAGAGTCACTCGAACGCGCCTGCTGTGAGCGCAGACTATCGCGCTCGGCACTTAAGCGTTCGCGTTCCAGCGCCAACGCCTGCTGCTGCGCTTTGAGCGGGGCGTGTTGCTGGGTCAACTGGTCACGCGCTTCACGCTGCCGGTTGCGCTGCTCAGCGCTGGTTTCCCGCGCTTGCGCCGCGCTTTCCAACTGTTCCATCGCCACATGCCAGCGGGCACGCTGCTCGTCGATGGTAAGCGCTAACTCCGCCTCATCCTCTTGCAGTTGGGCAAGCTCTTCATCGAGTTCAGTGGCGCGACTTTCAAGATGCTCCAGCCGCTGGGCCAGGCTGCGCTCTTTTACCGCCAGCTGTTGCAGGGTGGCGGCGTGGGCGCGTTCCTGTTCGGCCTGCTGCTCACGGGACTGCTCCAGCGTTTCAATGGTCTCACTGGCCGCTTCACACTGCGCTTCTGCCAGCGCCAGCGCCTCTTCTTCACTTTCGCGTTGGGCGGTCAGTTCGGCGTAGCGGCGGCGCGTTAATAGCAGCCCGTCGATACCTTCGCCGTTGGCCTGCTGGTTCAGCCAGCCGCGGCCCAGCCAAACGCCATCCTGGCTTACCACGCTTTCACCGGGTGCGAGGTGCGCTACCAGCGCCTCCGCTTGTTCTGCCGTTTGCGTATAGTGAATGCTTGCTAACCACTCGCCCAACGCACCGGCGCCTTTGACCAAACTGTCTAATCGCTGGCCAGAGGTTGAGGCGGCTGGCGGTGTCTGATCAATCAGCCGCCACTCCGTGGCTAAGGCTTCAGGTAAAGCGGCCAGTTGGTGGCGGTTTACCAGACGGGCATTGAGCCAGGGCGCGAGCAGCCAGGACACCAGCGTTTCCCAGCCGGGCTCAACCTGCAGTGCTTCACCCAGTTGAGGGGCATCCGCTAAACCATACGCTTCTAAGGTCGTACCAATAGCAGGATCGTGATCCACCAGGGCAGCGTCAATCAACGCCTGAAGTGAGGCCAACTCACCCTGGCGCTGACTGAGTTCGGCGCGCTGATTGTCCCGCGTCTGAGTGGCCTGCTGGTAGGCTGCTTTAGCATCGCCGTAGCGCTGCTGCCATTGATCGCGCTGGGTTTGAAAACCTTCCGCCTGCTCCTCGGCTTCGGTCAACTGCGCCTGGCACACAGCGTGCTCTTCGCGTAGCGCGGTGAGATCGGCTACCTCGCTACGCTGCTGACGGCGGCGCTGATTTTCAGCCTGTAAACGCTGAATACGTTGCTCAAGGTCGCGCAACTGATCCTGGCTGCGATCTGCATCGCGGCTGGCATCCCGCCAGCGGGTTTCGGCATCGGCCCACTGCTGCTCGGCGGTTTCCAGCGCGGGAGACGCGTCGGCCAGCGCCTGCTCCAGGCTTTCTAGCTGCTCCTCCAGCGCTTCATGCTCGGGGAGCAGATCTTCAAAGCGCTCGTCAATGGCAGCTAAACGCTCCTGATCACCTTCGCTAACGCGGCGCTGCTCGTCCAATTCGCGCCGAGCCGTGGCGATGTCGCTGGCCAGCTGGGTTTCACGGCTACGCCGGTGGGCCTGATCCTGTTCTAAACGGGCGATGCGCGTAGTGGTTTCAAAGAACTGCTGCTGATGGCGATCGAGCACCTCAGAAAGTTCATCGTGCTGCTCCCGGGCCTGCTCCAGGCGGGTTTCGCACTGGCGGACGCCGAAGACATCTTTTTCAACGGCTATTTCCAGTTCGCGGACACGGCTCTCTTGATGCGATTGCTCGGCACGCAGGGCGCGCCCGCGCAATAGCGCCAGCTCGCCCTTGAGCCGATACTCCTGCTCCTTGAGATCTTGATAGCGCTTGGCGGCTTCGGCCTGGCGCTTGAGACGCTCTAGCTGTTTATCCAGCTCTTCGCGTATATCGTCAAGACGCTCCAGGTTCTCCTGGGTGCGCCGCATGCGGTTTTCGGTTTCCCGGCGGCGCTCCTTGTACTTGGAGATACCCGCGGCCTCTTCAAGCGTCGAGCGCAGATCGTCGGGGCGGGCTTCGATCAGCCGCGAGATCATCCCCTGGCCGATAATCGCGTAGGAGCGCGGCCCCAGACCGGTACCCATAAACAGGTCGGCGATATCGCGCCGACGGCATTTCTGGCCGTTAAAGAAGTAGTTGGATTGTCCGTCGCGGGTGACCAAGCGCTTAACGGCAATTTCCGCGTACTGGGCGTAAACACCGCCCATGCCGCCGTCGCGGTTGTCGAACTTGAGTTCTATGGACGCCTGGCTGATCGGTTTACGGCCGGTGGAGCCGTTAAAGATAACGTCGACCATGGATTCGCCGCGCAGGGTTTTGGCGGATGACTCCCCCATCACCCAGCGCACGGCGTCAATAATGTTGGATTTACCGCAGCCGTTGGGGCCCACGATAGCAGTCATATTGCCATCGAAGGGTACCGTGACGGGATCCACAAAGGATTTAAAACCGACTAAACGAATCGACGTTAAGCGCATACCGAAGCGGCGTTCCCGTTGCGATTATTCAAAGACACGGTTAATCACCACTTCGGCCGCTTCGTCGTCTGCAATCGGCCCGATGCTGACGTTCTCAAGGTCACCAAACAGATCCCCCGGCTGGGGCGTTGCTTGACCAGAGGGCGAAACGCGCACCACTAAACGGGCTTCCTGTACCTGGGAGATTTGCGCCTGGGGGGACATCGCAGCACTGTTATCTAGCGTCACGGTCATGGGCAGCTCGGATACTTGCGCCCGCACCACGGCCAGGGGCGGCAACTCGCCTTCAATATCGCGGGCGGTGATAAAGACACTGGCATCGTCATCTACGCGCCCAACGAGCTCTTCATCCAGCGAGACACGGACACGAATGCCGGTGCCCTCAGCGACGGTTTCTTCAGGTTCAACGCCCAAGCGCTCCTGAGCCACGCGAATGCCGTCGCGCAGCGAGGACACTGTATTAGGATCCTCGATATTGGCAATCGCCCGGCGCCAGTGGTCTATAGCCTGCTCGTAATCGCCGTTGTCGAAGGCATTAATACCCAGTAATCCCAGCACGGTGGGCTGGCGGGGGTCTTGCTCCAAGGTCTCATCGACCAACGCTTGTACTTCGTCGGTAAGCTCGCGCTCAGCCATAAAGAAACGAATTTGTGCCAACTGCGCCAGCAGCGGTGGAATACGCCCTTCAATCTCGATCAGGCGCTCCAGGGCGTCCACCGCCTTGGGCATTTGTCCGGTTTCACGGTAGAGCGGAAACAGCTCGCTCCAAACATTGGGATTATCCGGCTGGCGTTCGGCCTGCTCCTCCATGCGCTCGATGTACATGGCAAGCGATCCCTCAGGGTCGTTCTGAACTTCTTGCTGCACGGCCAGTAGCACCAGGTCGCCCTCAGCGCCCTTTTGCTGATACCAAATGACGCTAACAGCGACAACAGCGAGCATCACCACAGGCACGACAATACGGCCGGCGCTGGCAGCCTTTAGCGGCCGACGCTCGCGAAAAGCAGTGTCTTCTAGCAGACTGCGCTCAAGTTCCAGCCGGTCTTCCTCAAAGCGTGCGGCATCTATGTCCCCGCGTTCAAGAGCCGCTTCCAGTGATGCCAAGCGACGCTTGAAAATCGCCACGTTCTGCTCGGCGGAGGTGTCGTTGGCTTCAAAATCACGCTGCTGGTCATGCAGTGCACGCGCCTTTCTTAGCGGTGAAACCAGCAGCCACAGCGCGGGGAGCAGTAGAATGGCAATGGCTATCCAGAGCAGCGTCATGAAGACCTCTTACGGTTAGTCAGCGCGTCTATACGCTGGCGCTCTTCGGCGCTCAACGCTTTAGCAGAGGCGTTGCGGCGGGCGCGCACCATCAGTACGACCACGATAACGCCTAGCAGCACCAGGGCGATGGGCAAGCCCCAAAGCAGATAAGTACGGCTCTCTAAACGCGGGTTGTAGAGAATATATTCGCCAAACCGCTGCACCATATGGTTGATAATTTCGATATCCGACTGCCCTTCTTGCAGCAGTTGATAAACCCGATCGCGCATATCTCCTGAAATGGGGGCGTCGGAATCGTCAATGGCTTGGTTTTCACACAGCGGACAGCGCATGGAGGCGGTTAAATCGTGATAGCGCTTCTCCATGACCGGGTCGTCGAATTCGCGCAGTTCGATACCACCCGCCGCTGCGCCAAACGCTATGACCAGCAGTAGTAGCGCTGCCATGGTTCGCATTAGCGCCATTTTTCCACCTCCGGAAGAATTCGCTCGCGCACGTCTTGCGGAGATATGTAGCCTTTATGGTGATAGCGAATGACCCCGTCAGCATCGACCAGGAACGTCTCCGGGGCGCCGTAGACGCCAAGATCAAACCCTAGCTCGCCTTCCGGATCAAAAATATTAACTTCAAACGGATCGCCAAATTCACTGAGAAACTGCATGCCTTTCTCGCGGGTATCCCGGTAGTTAACCCCGACCATGCGAATGCCGTTATCTGCCAGTTCAAGCAGTTGCGGCATCTCCTGCTTACAGGCGGGGCACCACTCGCCCCACACATTCACCAGGGTCACTTCGCCCTCTAACAGCGTTTGGTCAACGCGGCGATTTTCATCACGCAGCGTGGTGGCTTCAAAGGTTGGGAACTCCCGCGCCATCAGCGCTGAATCTCGCTGGGAGGGATCCAGCGAGAGGCCTTGGTAAAAGAACAGCGCCAGACCTAAAAAGCACACCGGCAGCAGTAATAGCAGTAGCCGTCGCTTCATACCGTGGCCTCCTGTGCGCTATTTTGAGCACTGTTCTGAGCACTATCGCCTTGGCTGGCCACTTTGGGCGCTTCACGGCTGGCTGCGGTGCGGCGGTAGCGCTTGTCGAGCACCGCCAATACACCGCCGAACGCCATTAGCAGTGCGCCCAGCCAGAGCCATCGGACGAACGGCTTATACTGTACCCGCATTGCCCAACTGCCATCGCCGAGGTTCTCACCCATGGCTACATAGAGGTCGCGAAACAGCCCTGGACGCAGGGCCACTTGCGTCATCGGCATACCGGTGGCCAGGTAGAGGCGCTTTTCGGGCCGCATGGTAAAGCTGCGGCCTGAGTCGCCGCGCTGTACTTGTAGAATCGAGGTGTCCGCCAGGAAGTTAGCGCCGCGACGCTCGGTTAACTCGGTCATGGTGAACTGATAGCCCGCGACTTCGACCGTGGTGCCCGGCGACATGCGCACATTGCGCTCAATATTATAGTTGGACACTACGGTCACGCCGACGATAGTGACCGCAACACCTACGTGCCCCAGCACCATGCCCCAGTAAGCCAGGGAGAGCTTACGTACACCGGCCAAAAACGAGCTGGCGTGGCGGGTTTTATCGAACACATCCCGCATCATTGGCAGCACAATCCAGAGCGCAGAGACAATGCCCAGGGAGACAAACAGGTTCCACTCGCCGCGGTAGAGCAGCGGCATTAATATACCGATCACCAATGCGGCCACACCTGCTAGCCACAGTTTCCGAATCAGATCCCTTGCCGCCATGCTCTTCCAGCGTGTTACCGAGCCGAGCCCCATAAAGATACACATCAACACGGTAAGCGGCACAAACAGGGCATTAAAGTAAGGCGGGCCCACGCTGATTTTCCCCAGTCCCAGAGAATCCAGAATCAGCGGATAGACGGTACCCAGTAGCACGGTGACGGTCATAATCACCAGAAAGATATTATTAACCAGAAGCAGCGCATCCCGGGAGAGCCAGTTAAAGCCTACTTTATGACTCACCCGCGGTGCGCGTAGGGCAAACACCAGCAACGACAGCGTTACCGTAATGGCCAGCAGCATCAGGATAAAGAAACCGCGGGCCGGGTCGTTGGCAAACGCATGCACCGAGGTCAGCACCCCAGAGCGCACCAGGAAAGTGCCCATTAGCGACAGTGAGAAGGTCGAGATCGCCAGCAGTACGGTCCAGCTTTTAAACGAGCCGCGCTTCTCGGTGACCGCTAGCGAGTGAACCAGCGCGGTTCCCGTCAGCCAGGGCAGCAGTGAAGCGTTTTCGACCGGATCCCAGAACCACCAGCCACCCCAGCCAAGCTCGTAATAGGCCCACCAGCTGCCCAGCGCGATACCCACGGTCAGGAACGCCCAGGCCAGATTCGTCCAAGGTCTTGCCCAGCGAGTCCAGGCTGCATCTAAACGCCCGCCCATTAGCGCCGCAATGGCAAACGCAAAGACCACGGAAAAGCCCACATAGCCCATGTAGAGCATCGGCGGATGAACTACTAGCCCGAAGTCTTGCAGCAATGGGTTAAGGTCGGCGCCATCCTGGGGCATATCGGGCAGTAGCCGCTCGAAGGGATTCGATGTCATCAGAATAAACAGTAAGAAGCCGACACAAACCATGCCCATCACGCCCATTACCCGCGCGACCATATCCCGCGGCAGATTGCCGGTAAATAGGCTGGCCGCAAACCCCCAGCCCGCGAGCATAAAGCTCCACAGCAGCACCGACCCTTCATGGTTGCCCCACACCGCGCTGAACTTGTAGTACCAGGGCAGCAGCGAGTTGGAGTTGTTGGCCACGTTCGCCACGCTAAAGTCGTCCAGCATATAGCTGGCGGTCAAACAGGCGTAGGCAATGGCAATAAACACAAACTGCCCCACCGCCATGGGCTGACCATAGGCCATCCACAGTGGGCGTCGAGTCGCCGCACCGGCCAGGGGCATTACCGCCTGCACTGCCGCCATCAGCAGCGCAATAATCAGGGCGAAGTGGCCAATTTCAGGGATTAATTTAATAAGCATGTGTGCTCCGGCTTTGTTGCCAACCCTGAGGGACGGAAACTAGTATTCACTTGCTTGGGGTACGCCTTCTTCGTCCAGGCGTTTACCCACCTCGGCAGCTTTGGCCTGATAGTCGGCTGGCGAATAGCCTGCCTCTTCAAGCGCCTGGGCGACTTCAGGGGGCATATAGTTCTCGTCGTGGCGCGCAAGCACCTTATCGGCGTACAGACGCCCATCGGCCTGAAGCTCACCAACTACCACCACGCCTTGGCCTTCGCGGAACAGGTCGGGCAAGATGCCGCTGTAGTAGACCTCCAGGTCATCGACGTAATCGGTGACGACAAACTCGACGTCCAGGCTTTCGGGGTCACGGGAGACCGAGCCCTCTTTCACCATGCCACCGGCGCGAATCTGCCGCTCCATTGGCGCGTCACCCTGGGCGATCTGTACCGGGCTAAAAAACAAATTGATGTTAGCGCGCAGCGCGTACAAGGTCAGCCCCACAGCGATCGCGGCCAGCGACACAAGCCCCAGAATAATAAAGAGTTTCTGTTTACGTTTAGGCGTCATTGGGCGTTCCCCCTTGCGCTATTTGCGCGTCTTGCACGGCGTTTCAAGCCTTTGATCAGTTGGCGCTGTTCAGCACGCGCATGCCATACGGTGACGAGCAGCAGTAGCGCAGTCACGCCCCAGGCAGACCATACATAAGGCGCGTGACCACCCATGGCGAGAAATTCGGAAAATGAGTCAAATGCCATTAGCGGATCTCCTCTGCCGGTACTTTCACCACTTGGCCGGTCACCAGTTCCTGTACCCAGCGTTTGTTAGCTTCGCGGCGCAAAATTTCACTGCGTGTGCGCATTAGCGTTAAGGCAATGAAAAAGCAGTAGAAACCCAGCACCATAATGACCAGAGGCAGCCACATTTCAGTAGGCATGGCCGGGCGCGAGGTCAGCGTAAACGAAGCGGGCTGGTGCAGGGTGTACCACCAGTCCACCGAGTATTTGATGATGGGAATATTGATCACACCCACCATGGCCAGCACCGAGGCTGCCCGTGAGGCGCTATCGCGGCTGGTAAAAGCCCCACGCAGCGCAATGACACCCAAGTACAAAAACAGCAGAATCAGCATTGACGTCAGTCGTGCATCCCACATCCACCAGGTTCCCCAAGTGGGCACGCCCCATACGGCGCCGGAAAATAGCGCGACAAAGGTCATGGCCGCGCCAAGAGGCGCCATCACCGCCGCAGCCATATCGGCAATTTTGATTTTCCAGACCATAAACACCAGGCCGGAAACCGCCATGGCAATAAAAATAGACTGAGCCAAAAAAGCCGCTGGCACATGGACGTAAATAATTCGGAAGCTATTACCCTGCTGGTAATCTGCAGGGGCAAACGCCAACCCCCACAGCGAGCCAGTGACGATCAACAGCGCCGCCGCGCTCCAAAACCAGGGCTGTAATTTGGCACTAATGCCGTAGAACCACTTGGGTGATCCCAGCTTATGTATAAAGGCCCACATAGCGTGTCCTGTCCTTAACCGTTAATACTGATACGCAGCGATGCGGCAATCGCCCACGGCGCCAACATGAGTGAGGCGGCGAGCAGCGCGCCCAGGATAGCCAGGTGTGCGGAGACACCCTCTCCGAAAATGGCCGCCTGCACCGCACCTGCGCCAAAAATAAGTACCGGGATGTACAGCGGTAGCACCAGTAGCGAGAGCAGCACTCCGCCCCGTGCCAGGCCAACGGTTAGCGCTGCACCGATGGCACCAATCAAACTCAAGCTTGCCGTACCCAGTGCAAGCGACAGCGCCAGCACGGCGTAGCTGCCCGCCGGCAGCGCCAGCATAATACCCAATATCGGCGCCATCAGCGCCAACGGTAGACCCGTGAGCAGCCAGTGCACGGCCACTTTGGCCAAACTTAGCGCGACTAACGACTGCGGCGCCAATAGCAGTTGCTCCAAACTGCCATCGTCATAATCGCTACGAAACAGGCTATCCAGTGAAAGCAGCGCGGCTAACAAAGCTGCGACCCACAGCAAACCTGGAGCAATCACCGCTAACAGCTCAGGGTCGGGCGAAATAGCGATCGGGAACAGCGTGATCACCAGGGCAAAAAACACCAGCGGGTTGAGCACTTCGCCACGGCGTCTTAGCAATAGCGTTAAGTCACGCACGAGCGTGGCCTTCACTGCGGTCATTAGCCCACCATTATGCTCACGCAGTGGCACTGCTGAAACCTGTTGAGGGGTCTCCGAGCTTTGTGAAGAGCCATGTGAAGAGCTATTTGAAGCGCCATGTAAAGAGCTGTGCAACCCTCTCTCCTCTCCCCTAGATAAGCATCGGTACCAGTGAAGGTTTCCGCGAGGGCGCTGTAAACCCCTCCTTGGGCGCTACTTTTGTCGTCCATGACAAAAGACCCTCGCTTCAACCTCCCCTGGCACCACGTTGTTGAGAGTTATTTAAGCCGCTATTTCCAACTGAGATAGTCCTGCTTTCTACCCTAGGGATATCCGTCTGAGCAACGGTGAAGCGGTTAACTCGTGGTGTGTCGTTACCAGCACGCAGCCCCCTGCCTGAGCATGGGCAACCAGCTGTTTCTCTAGATCAGCGACGCCGTGTCGATCTATCGCGGTAAAGGGTTCATCCAGTACCCATAGGGCGCGCGGTGTTAACGTTAAGCGCGCCAGCGCTACACGGCGCTGCTGACCTGCCGAGAGTTGCCCGGAGGGCACGTCTTCAAAGCCTGCCAAACCAACCCCTTCAAGGGCATCCAGGCGCTGCTCTTCATTACTGTTCTCCCCGCTCAACGCCTGATACCAGGCTAAATTTTCTAACGGGGAAAGCCCTGACTTAATGCCTGGGGCGTGTCCTAAATAGAGCAAATTTGCCAGAAAATGTTCACGCGCCTCGTTCATCGCAGCGCCATTCCAGAACAGCTCGCCCTGATAGTCGCTGAGCTGCCCGGAGAGAATTTTTAGCAGGCTGGTTTTACCACTGCCATTGGGGCCCTCAATACGCACAATTTCACCACTGCGAATATCAAGATCCAACCCTTGAAACAGCCAACGATCGTCGCGTTCACAGGCAAGCTGTCGGGCTTGTAGACACAGGCTCAAGCGTCTCTCCTGGCATATTGATTTCGCGTCGAACTCTACACGTAAAGCCCCTTTCTCGCCACTCACACAATGCGGCGCTGGGTCGCAGCGTGATCTCCGTCAAGATGCCTTAAGACCAATTACCTCTAGCACTGTATGCAAAAACAGGTCTACAATGAAAACCACTGTATGAAAAAACATGCAATGGAGATTTCATAATGACCCTATCGATGGCAGCACCTACCGCTACGTTCGGCCGTAGACAACCTGCACCGCGCCCATACGCGATGGCACCTAGCGTTACCCGACGCAACACCTATGCACTCAAAGTGCGTGGCAATGCACTGTGTGATTGCAACTTGTTCGATGGCGATGTCATTATTATCCGGCGATATCAACACGATACCCAGACAGAAACTGCCGTTGCCGAAATAAACCAGCAAACAATCGCCTTGAGACAGCTCACTATCAGCCGCTTTGGCGTGGAGCTATGGCCAGAAGATACTTTGCAGCCAGCGCTATTTTTGCACAACCGGGATATTCAGGTACTCGGCATGGTAATGGGTGTGAAAAGTGAGACTACCTTCACGGAGCATTAATGCGCTATCGGGTTCCCGAGCTACCCACAGGGTCATGGCATACGGCTGACATTGAAGTAGAAAAGAGCCAATTTATCACCTGGATCTGCCACGCTCCCGATATTAACGCATTCACTAATCTGCTGAATGCGGCAAAAACCGCGCACCCTAATGCCAGCCACCACTGCACTGCCTACATTGCCGGGCCACCCGGCGAGCAAAACCTGATTGGCTTTTCCGATGATGGCGAGCCTGGCGGCACCGCTGGCCGCCCCATGTATCAGGTACTCCAGGGGAGCCAACTGGGCCAGATCGGCTGTGTGGTCATTCGTTATTTTGGCGGCACCAAGCTCGGCACCGGCGGCTTAGCCCGCGCCTACGCTCAGGCAGTTAGCCATGCCCTTGAGACACTTGCTACCCGGGAAGTGGTTGAGCGCGACACCTACACTCTGCGCCTTACCTTTGCCAATGAAGCGATTGCCCGCGGCTGGTGCGAAGAGCACGACATCCCTATTGAGCAAGCCGACTACGATGGTGATGGCGTTCGCCTGACCATAGGCTGGCCAAGGGACTGTCCGCTTGATCTTGCCCCGTTAGAAAACCGCCTGAAGAGCGCTATCGACATTCTCACCCACTAGATAGCCCATCGAAATAGCCCATCAAAAAAACGCGGCATACTGAAAGTGTCAGTACGCCGCGCTCATTTGGTCACTCGTTAAGCATTAGCCCATTAAGTATTAACCCAGGTATTTAATCATTACCCCGGCTGCGACTGCCGACCCAATAACACCGGCCACATTGGGGCCCATGGCGTGCATCAGCAGGAAATTATGCGGGTTGGACTCCAGCCCCACCTTATTCGCCACCCGCGCCGCCATAGGCACGGCGGAAACGCCCGCGGCACCGATCAATGGGTTGATGGGCATTTTGCTCACCAGGTTCATCAACTTGGCCATCAATACTCCGGCAGCCGTGCCGATACCAAAGGCGACAATGCCCAGACCTAATATCCCCAGCGTCTCAAACGCCAGAAAGCTCTCGGCCATCAGCTTGGAGCCTACCGACAGCCCCAGAATAATCGTCACGATATTGATCAAGGCGTTTTGCGCAGTATCCGACAAGCGTTCGACTACGCCGCACTCACGCATCAGATTACCGAAGCAGAACATGCCCAGCAGCGGTGCTGCATCGGGCAGAAACAGCGCGACCAAAATCAACAGCATCAGCGGGAAGACCACTTTTTCCAGCTTGGAAACAGGGCGCAGCTGGGTCATCTTGATTTGACGTTCTTTGTCGGTGGTCAGCAGACGCATGATGGGCGGCTGTATCAGCGGCACCAAGGCCATATAGGCGTAGGCAGCCACCGCGATAGCACCCAGCAGCTCCGGCGCCAGCACGCTGGAGACGTAGATGGAGGTCGGCCCATCGGCACCGCCAATAATACCAATGGCGGCGGCCTGATTGAGCGAAAAATCCATGATGCCCATCGAGGTTAGCGCCACGGCACCAAACAGCGTGGCAAAAATACCAAACTGAGCGGCCGCACCTAAAAACAGCGTGCGCGGATTGGCCAACAGCGGGCCGAAGTCGGTCATGGCACCCACGCCCATAAAGATAATCAGCGGGGCAATACCCGAGCCAATCGCTACTTTATAGAAGTTGTAAAGCATGCCATCGCTATAGCCGACGCCCACGGCAATGTCACGTGCGGCGCGCACCTGATCCGGTGCAACGCCGTCGTGGGCAATCGCTTTTAACGATTCACGCCAGGCTTCCGCGTTCGCTAGCGGATCCAACGTCGCGCCCAGCGCTGCCGCTATCTGCTGTAGCACCGCGGGCTTCGCCACCTCAATCGCTTGATCGAGCGCTGAAATCGCTAGCCCCGCCTCTGGGATATTGGCCAGAATGCCACCAAAGCCAATCGGCACCAGCAGCAGCGGCTCAAACTTCTTATAGATGGCCAGGTAGAGCAGCAGTAGCCCCACCATAATCATCATGGCTTGGCCAAGCTCAAGGTTATACAGCCCAGAGCCTTCCCATAACGTTACTAATTTATCCATTACTTTTTATCCAGTACTGGGGGGCCCTTAGAGCTCGATCAGCGCATCACCTACGGCTACGCTGTCGCCCTCGCTGACGTTAACCTTAGACACAGTGCCTGCGATACTGGCACGCACTTCGGTTTCCATTTTCATCGCTTCAAGAATGATCACCACATCCCCTTCAGCGACTTTATCGCCAGGGCGTACATTAACCTTGAAGATATTACCGGCCAGCGGCGCATCGATGCTCTCACCAGTGGGTGCAGATACTTCCTCTTTGGGGGCGCTAGTAGTGGCTGCCGTTTGCTCCTGCACTTCGCCCAGTTCACCACCTTCAGACACTTCCACCACGAAGGCTTTACCGTTGAGCTTAACGGTGTAGGTTTCCGGGCCACTGCTAGCCACGGGTGCCTTGCTCTCTACCTTAGCGAGGGGCTTTTCAGCATTGACTGCAGCGGCCTGGGGAACAGGCTCAAAGGCGTCTGGATTGTCGCGATTTTTCAGGAATTTCAAGCCGATCTGCGGGAATAGCGCGTAGGTTAGAACGTCATCCACTTCGCGCTTGCCTTCAGCCAAACGAATGCCTTCAGCACTGGCCTTCTCTTTCAACTCGGCGGCCAGTCTATCCATTTCTGGCGAGAGGTTATCCGCCGGGCGACAGGTAATTGGCTCGCCGCCTTCTAGCACGCGCTTCTGCAGTTCGGCGTTATAGGGGGCAGGGGCAGCGCCATATTCGCCTTTGAGTAGCGCCTGGACTTCCTTGGAGATCGACTTGTAGCGCTCCCCCATCATCACATTCATTACCGCCTGGGTGCCGACGATTTGCGACGTCGGCGTCACCAGCGGAATAAAGCCAAGATCTTCGCGCACGCGGGGAATCTCGCTTAGCACGTCGTCCAGCTTATCGCCCGCGCCCTGCTCTTTCAGTTGGCCTTCCATATTGGTCAGCATGCCGCCGGGCACCTGAGCAATCAGGATGCGCGAATCAATACCGCGCAGCGAGCCTTCAAAGGCGGCGTACTTCTTACGTACTTCGCGGAAGTAACCGGCAATATCTTCCAGCAGGTCAAGATCCAGGCCGGTATCGCGACCGGTGTCCTTCAACATCGCGACCACTGACTCGGTGGGACTGTGACCGTAGGTCATCGACATGGACGAGATCGAGGTATCGACGTTATCGATACCCGCTTCTACCGCCTTCAAAATAGTCGACGTAGAAAGACCGGTGGTGGCGTGGCAGTGTAGGTGCACCGGTATCGATAGTTCTTTCTTGAGCCTTGTGACCAAATCAAATGCCGTGTAGGGCGTCAATAGCCCCGCCATATCCTTGATAGCCAATGAATCCGCGCCCAAACCGGCAATGGTTTTAGCCAGATCGACCCAGCTATCCAGGGTATGCACCGGGCTCACTGTATAAGAGATAGTGCCCTGGGCATGGCCTTCCACGTTACGCACTGCCTGGATGGCGCTTTCGAGATTGCGCGGATCATTCATCGCATCAAAAACGCGGAAGACATCAACGCCATTGGTTTTCGCCCGCTCGACAAACTTATCGACAACGTCATCGGCGTAGTGACGGTAGCCCAGCAGGTTCTGTCCACGTAGCAGCATGGCCTGGGGCGTATTGGGCATGGCTTCTTTCAAAGCACGAATGCGTTCCCACGGATCTTCGCCCAAATAGCGGATACAGGCGTCGTAAGTGGCGCCACCCCAAGTTTCCAACGACCAGTAGCCAACGCGATCCAGCTTTTCGGCGATCGGTAGCATATCGTCCAACCGCATTCGCGTGGCAAATAGCGATTGATGGGCATCGCGCAGCACGACATCAGTAATGCCTAGTGGGCGTTTTTGTTCGTTCATGGTCTTGGCTCACAGTAGTAGAATTGTAAGTTTGTAGTAAAAATAACAAAAAAATAGCCACAAGAGGGCCAAAATGAAAAAAATTGAGAAAGTTAACGACGCCGCGTTGAGCGATAACGATGCACTGCAGCACTGATCACTGCCATAACCTCGTCGCTTTGGGCAGAGGGAGCCGAAGCTGGCATCGGTTTTTTACCCGTATCAACCGCGGCGGGAACGGGTTGAAAACGCCCAATAAGCTTCGACATCAGCGTAACGCTAATGACCAAAATAGTAAGAAAAACAAACACTACGCCCATACCGAGCGCCATCAATGCCAACCCATCTTGCAATAACTCTAGATCCTGCATAAGGCGCTCTCCTATGTTTTCAAAACTGTCTTTAGCTACCGTTCAAGTGCATTCTTACGCACATCATTATGCCAATACGAAGAAAGGCGCTTGGCGCAGTAAGGGGAATACACTAACCTGCCACACCCAGAATAGAATGCAATGGCGCGATAGTGGAAGTCATGGTTGTTAATTTACTACATAACGGCAGAATCGGCCTAGCCCCGATGGAAGGTGTGATCGACGCACTGACTCGTGACCTGCTTACCCGACATGCCGGGTTCGACTGGACGGTCACCGAGTTTGTCCGCGTTGTTGATGCCCGCCTGCCACCAAGAGTGTTTTATAAGCACTGTCCCGAGCTTAAGCAACCGCCTGTGGCCACACCGAGCGGCATTCCCGTACATTTACAGCTACTAGGCTCTGACCCAGTCGCCCTGGCGGCTAATGCGCGTCAGGCGCTTAGCTTAGGCGCGGTAAGCATCGACCTTAATTTCGGCTGCCCTGCCAAACTGGTTAACCGGCACGATGGCGGCGCCTCGCTGTTACGCCAGCCTGATCGAGTCTATAAGGCGGTTAAAGCCGTTCACGACGCTTTAGAGGGTGAAATCCCGGTGACCGCCAAGATTCGTCTGGGCTTCGCTAACCGCCGCTTAGCAGTTGCCTGCGCTCAGGCCACAGAAGCGGGCGGTGCAGCCCAGCTGGTCGTTCATGCGCGCACCCGAGACGAGGGCTACCGACCACCGGCACACTGGGAGTGGATCGGCAAAATTCGCCGCCAGGTGAGCATTCCGGTGGTCGCTAACGGCGATATCTGGACACTGGAAGATTACTGGAAAGCCCGCACGCTTTCAGGCTGCAGTGATGTGATGCTAGGGCGTAGCGCGCTGGCCGATCCCTGGTTGGCGCCACGCATTCGCCACTGGCTACAAACCGGCGAGCGGCTCCCCGAAAGCAGCTGGGCGATGCGTGCCAACGTGCTCAAAGAGTACGCCGCCCTTCAGCGCCAACAGCTTCCAGACCGCGTTGTGGCCTCCCTGGTAAAGCAGTGGCTCGCCCAAATGCGCCAAGGCAGCAGTGCAGCCGAACACAATTTTCAGCGTGTAAAGCGCCTCACCGAGTTAGATCAACTGCTCGACAGCCTTGTCGTCAACGAACAGCACGCCGAACCGGCCTAACCCCCTCTCGATCACACCTACCCAATCAACAGGCAAAAAAAAGCGCCCTACCGCAAAGCGGGGGCGCTACACACGATCGCAAGACCGGGGCGCGAGCTACTTCCGGTCAGGCTAGAAACTGCCGGTCAGGCTGGAAACAGAAAACCCGCTCTCAATAAGAGAGCGGGTTTTGGAATCTGGCGCGCCCGGGAGGATTCGAACCTCCGACCCCCTGATTCGTAGTCAGGTACTCTATCCAGCTGAGCTACGGGCGCGTAATGTTGCGTCTAACGTTTTTAGCGCTTACATTTTCAATGTGCTGTTCGCACTTTTAATGCTTTAACCAACAGATGACTAACACCTGCTTTTATCGAACATCTGCTTCTATAGTAAGGTGGCGCGCCCGGGAGGATTCGAACCTCCGACCCCCTGATTCGTAGTCAGGTACTCTATCCAGCTGAGCTACGGGCGCATACCTTGTGACCACATACTCACTAAATACCACTTACTAGCTAAGTACTGGCCATGCGGTTGGCGGAGAGAGAGGGATTCGAACCCTCGATAGGGCTATAAACCCTATACTCCCTTAGCAGGGGAGCGCCTTCAGCCACTCGGCCACCTCTCCTTAACGGCACGGCGCGAATATTACCGATTTAGCCTACTTGTGTCTAGTCCTATACGGATTTTTTTCGCACCGGCCATATCTTACATATAATCTTACGCCTTGAGCATTGAGTCATTATGCAAGCCCGCAAGTCTTATTCCACTTCGTTTTCACTGTTTCGTTCACGCTGAATACGCTGGTAAATCTCTTCACGGTGAACTGCCACATCTTTAGGCGCATTAACGCCAATACGTACTTGATTGCCTTTCACACCTAGCACGGTGACGGTGATTTCATCACCGATCATCAGGGTTTCGCCAACACGGCGAGTTAGGATGAGCATGGCTGATCTCCTTTTCAGACGTTTTATGCAACGGGATATGTCAGCCGGGGGCAACACTACGCCATTATGCGGCATAGCGTTGCCTATCACCAAAGACTCCGGCTCCATGACACCTTATACCTCCCGTTGAAAGAAAGCTCACCACCACACGGCAGCAAGTACCCCTTCAGCGTAGAAGGTTTAAGGCATAAATGTTATTCAGATTCGATATCTGCCTTATCTAAACCAAAAGCTTTGTGTAATGCGTTAACAGCCAGCTCCATATGCTTCTCATCAATAACGACCGAGATTTTAATCTCAGAGGTGGAGACCATACGGATATTGACGTTTTCGTCGGCGAGAACGCGGAACATTTTTGACGCCACGCCAGCGTGAGAACGCATACCCACACCCACTAAAGAAACCTTAGCAATATTGTCATCGCCACGCAGCTCACCGCCACCTAAATCAGGGATCACCGTCTCTTCAAGCAGCTTTTTAGTGGCCTTATAGTCGCCCTTAGCAACCGTAAAGGTAAAGTCGGTATAGTCACCGGCCGGCGCCACGTTCTGCACAATCATATCAACTTCGATATTGGCATCGGCAATAGGACCTAGGATGCGCGATGCGACACCCGGCACGTCCGGGGTATTGAGCAGGGTTAATTTTGCTTCATTTTTGGTAAAAGCGATACCGGAGATCAGTGGTTCTTCCATAGCGTCCTCGTCTTGGTCTGCTTCTGCAACAATTAGGGTACCGGGGCCATCTTCAAAGCTCGACAGCACCCGCAGGGGCACGTTGTATTTACCCGCAAACTCTACCGCGCGAATCTGCAGCACTTTAGAGCCGAGGCTGGCCAGCTCCAGCATCTCTTCCACGGTAATGCTCGATAAACGCTGGGCTTTGGAGCAGACACGGGGGTCGGTGGTGTATACCCCATCCACATCGGTGTAAATCTGGCACTCATCTGCACCTAACGCGGCAGCAAGGGCTACCCCAGTAGTGTCGGAGCCACCGCGACCCAGGGTAGTGATATTGCCGTCTTCATCGACCCCTTGGAAACCGGCTACGACCACTACCTGCCCTGCTTCCAGGTCGGCCTTTAGGTCTTCGGTTTCAATGCGCTGGATACGCGCTTTGGTATAGGCGCTATCGGTATGAATACCTACCTGGGCGCCAGTGTGCGAAGTGGCTGGCACACCGATTTGCTGAAGCGCCATGGCGAGCAGTGAAATAGTGACCTGCTCGCCGGTCGACAGCAGCATGTCCATCTCGCGCGGTGCGGGATCGTCGTTAAGCGCCTGGGCCATATCGGTAAGGCGGTTAGTTTCGCCGCTCATGGCGGAGACCACGACCACTACCTGGTGGCCTTGATCGCGGAAACCCTTAACCTTTTCCGCTACGGCCTTGATACGCTCGACAGAGCCCACCGAAGTGCCGCCGAACTTCTGTACGTATAGTGCCATATGCCGTTTTTCCTATGCGTTCGGGAATGGAGGGTGAAAGTGTCATCAGTTTTAAATAAATAATAAGGCCGGTAGCAATAATGCCACCGGCCTTAAGGTTTAGCTAAGAACGTTTTCCAACCATACCGGTACGCTCTTCAACGCATCCGGCAGGGCGTCGGGTTGACTACCTCCCGCTTGGGCCATGTCGGGGCGGCCGCCGCCCTTCCCTCCCACCTGGGAAGCAACATGGTTAACCAGCTCACCGGCTTTCACTCGGCCGGTCAGATCCTGGGTCACCCCAGCAATCAGGCTCACTTTGCCCGCCGCCTGATCGGCAACGCCGAGGATAATCACCCCAGAGCTTAGCTTGTTCTTAAGCTGATCAAGGACGCCGCGTAGATCTTTGCCTGACACGCCATCCAGCTGCGTCGCCAGCAGCTTAACGCCGTTGATCTCCTGCACCTGGCTGAGCATATCGCTACCTGCCGCGCTGGCTAGCTTGGCCTTGAGCTGCTCAAGTTCTTTTTCCAGGCTACGGTTGCGCTCAACCAGTGATTCTACCCGCGCTTCAACCTGTTCGGGCTTGGTCTTCAAGCGTTCACCCAAGCGTTCGAGGCGGGCTTCCTGCTCGCGGAAGTAGGCCAGCGCATTTTCGCCGGTAATCGCTTCGATGCGGCGCACACCGGAAGCAATGCCCACTTCGCTCATCACATGGCAGCAGCCAATATCACCGCTGCGTGCCACATGGGTACCACCGCACAATTCGATAGAGAAGTCGTCGGCGCCAATGGTCAGTACCCGCACGTTCTCGGCGTACTTGGCCTCAAACAGCGCTGCTGCGCCCTTGGCCTTGGCTTGATCCAGGCTCATCTGTTCGATCTTGGTCGGCGCGTTGGCCAAGATCTGTTCGTTGACCAGCCGCTCGACTTCCGCCAGCTGCTCGGCGGTCATCGGCTCGAAGTGGCTAAAGTCGAAGCGCAGGCGCTCGGCGTTAACCAGCGAGCCTTTTTGCTGCACGTGATCACCCAACACCATACGCAGCGCTTGATGCAGCAGATGGGTGGCCGAGTGATTGCGGAGGGTGGCTGTACGCAGGCTGGCGTCCACTTCACCGCGCACACTGGCACCGACGCTTAGCGAGCCTTCCACCATCACGCCCTGGTGAAGATGATGGCCGCTCTGCTTTTGGGTATCAGTGACCTGGAAACGGCCGCCGTCAACGTACAGGTAGCCGGTATCGCCCACCTGCCCGCCTGACTCGCCGTAAAATGGCGTACGGTCTAGTACCACGACACCCTTCTGCCCCGCTTCCAGCGCGGCCAGTGCATTGCCTTCGCTGTCGACCAGCGCGGTTACCTTGGCCTGATCTTCCAAGCGGTCGTAGCCGGTAAAGGCCGTTTCACCCTCCAGCTCGATGGAAGCGCTGTAGTCGGCGCCAAACTGGCTTGCCGCCCGCGCGCGTTCACGCTGGGCCTCTAACGCCTGCTGAAAGCCATCTTCGTCCAGGCTAACGCCGCGCTCACGACAAACATCGGCGGTGAGATCGAAGGGAAAGCCGTAGGTGTCGTAAAGCTTAAACACCGTCTCACCGGGCAGCACCTTGCCATCCAGCTCGGCCAGAGCCGCATTTAAGAGCCCCATACCGTGATCCAGGGTGCGTGCAAACTGCTCTTCTTCTTTTAGCAGTACACGGGCAATTTGATCACTCGCTTCACGTAGCTCCGGATAGGCATCGCCCATCTCCGCATCCAGCGCCTCAACCAGCTTGTGGAAGAACGGCTCTACTGCGCCCAGCTTATGGCCGTGCCGAATCGCGCGGCGAATGATTCGACGCAGTACATAGCCGCGCCCTTCGTTGGAAGGCAGCACGCCATCGGCAATCAGGAAGGCACAGGAGCGGATATGATCGGCAATCACGCGCAGCGAGGGCGTAGCAGTATCAGGGTGTCCGGTCGCTTTAGCTGCAGCCTGCAGCAGGTTCTGGAACAGGTCGATCTCATAGTTGGAGTGCACGCCCTGCATCACGGCAGCAACACGCTCCAGCCCCATACCAGTATCGATGGAGGGCTTGGGCAGCGGGTTGAGCGTGCCCTGGGCATCGCGATCAAACTGCATGAACACCAGGTTCCAGATTTCGATGTAGCGGTCGCCGTCTTCTTCCGGGCTGCCCGGCGGGCCGCCCCAAACCTCAGGGCCGTGATCAAAGAAGATTTCCGAACTGGGGCCACAGGGGCCGGTGTCGCCCATCTGCCAGAAATTATCTTCATCCAGCTTGGAGAAGCGCTCAGGGTCGATGCCGATCTCATCTTTCCAGATGCGCTCAGCTTCGTCATCGCTGATGTGTACCGTTACCCACAGCTTGTCTTTGGGGAGCCCCAGCGTTTCGGTTAAAAACACCCAGGCAAAGCGAATGGCGTCGCGCTTGAAGTAGTCGCCAAAGCTGAAGTTACCCAGCATCTCAAAGAAGGTGTGGTGGCGCGCGGTATAGCCGACGTTGTCTAAATCATTATGCTTACCGCCTGCACGAACGCAGCGCTGCGCAGAGGTGGCGCGCACGTAAGGACGCGGGTCGCGGCCTAGAAACACATCTTTAAACGGCACCATACCGGCATTGGTAAACAGCAGCGTCGGGTCGTTGCCCGGCACTAAGGAGCTGGTGGGTACAATCGTGTGCCCCTGCTCTTCGAAGAAGGAAAGAAAGGCCTGTCTAATCTCTGCGCTTTTCATAGGGTATCCGTAACAAGAAAGCGTGATGTCCCAGGGCGCTGTTGCCGCTACCCTCAGGGGTCGCAAAGCAGCCATTATAGCGCAGTTGTCAAACGACTAAAGCCGCACTTAGTGGCAGAAAGGAAATCAGCGGTGTGGTCAACCAGGTGAACAAGCGTATTAGAGCGCCATTAGAAATGTAAGAGGGGGATTTTTACAGGCTGGGGAAAACGTATTAAAGACAGGAGAGCGCGTAGCGAATTTGTTCGAAATCGAAGCCGCGACTGGCGAGAAAGCGTTCGCGCCTAGCGCGCTCTTTCGGCGTCTCGCCGGGGCTATCAAACCGCCGCGCCAGGGTTTCCCTGGCCAGCTCAAACCAGTCGACCTGCTCGCCCTCCTCCACCTCTTCAAAAGCGGCAGTAAGGGTTTCCTGGTCAACACCGCGTTGGCGCAACTCGCCTTTAATACGAATCACGCCCTGGCCACGCAGAATGCGCGAGCGCACGAAACTGGCCGCAAAGCGCCCGTCAGACTGCAGCCCTTGCTCAACCAAGGCATCCAAGCATTCATCAATAGCGGCATCGTCGAAGGATTTTTTCTTCAGGCGCTGGGCGAGCTCGGCGCGGGAGTATTCGCGCCGAGCCAGTAAGCCAATAGCGATATCACGGGGCGTGGCATCACGCTGGGAGGTGAATGCCATCAGTTTGTCTTGGACATCGTCGGCTTGGGTAGAATCGGCTTAAAGCAGATCGTCATCACCCGCATCCAGCTCTGCCGCTGCTTCGGCAGGTGCATCTTCCTTCTCCTTTTTAGGATCGGGCTTGGCCAGGAGCTGTTCACGAATCTGTGTTTCGATTTCGAGCATGATCTCCGGGTGCTCTTCCAGATAGAGCGCTGAATTGGCTTTACCCTGACCGATTTTCTTACCTTTATAGCTGTACCAGGCACCGGCTTTGTCGACCAGGTTGCACTGCACGCCCAGGTCGATGACCTCACCGGCGTGGTAGATACCCTTACCGTAAAGAATCTGGAATTCAGCTTGACGGAACGGCGGCGCCACCTTGTTTTTGACTACTTTCACGCGGGTTTCGTTACCGGTGACTTCATCACCCACTTTCACCGAGCCGGTACGACGAATATCCAGACGCACGCTGGCATAGAACTTCAGCGCGTTACCGCCGGTAGTGGTTTCGGGGCTACCAAACATGACGCCGATCTTCATGCGGATCTGGTTGATGAAGATCACCAAACAGTTGGCGTTTTTGATATTACCGGTGATTTTACGCAGCGCCTGAGACATCAAACGCGCCTGCAGGCCAACGTGGGAATCACCCATTTCGCCTTCGATTTCAGCCCGCGGCGTTAGAGCTGCGACCGAGTCGATAACGATCACATCAACACCGCCGGAGCGAACCAGCATGTCGGTAATTTCCAGCGCCTGCTCGCCGGTATCCGGCTGGGAAACCAGCAGGTCATCCAGATTAACACCCAGTTTTTCTGCGTAGCTGGGGTCAAGGGCGTGTTCGGCATCCACGAAGGCACACACTTTGCCCTGCTTCTGCGCCTGAGCAATCACCGAAAGGGTCAGGGTCGTTTTACCCGACGACTCCGGGCCGAAGATCTCACACACACGGCCAAACGGCAGGCCGCCGATGCCGAGGGCGATATCCAGACCCAATGAACCGGTGGAAACCGACGGCATGACGACACGCGGCGCGTCGCCTAGACGCATGACGGTGCCCTTGCCGAACTGACGGTCGATTTGGGTGAGTGCAGCGTTTAGCGCTTTAGTGCGGTTGTCATCCTGAGCCATTCAGAGATTCCTCATAACAAGCTGTATAATTAGCCAGTAGTATGCCAAAGATTACGCCGTAAACAAATCCTTGATCGCGCTTTCTCTCATCTATTTTCTTAACACTCTTTTTTGCCTAAGCACCTTTTTCTTACGGTTAGTTCGTCTTGCTCGCTTTTTCACTCGCATTCAGGCGTGCCACCAGCCCTACCAAGGCCTGACGCACGGCTTGCTCCCGAACTGCCGAGCGATCTCCAGGAAAGTGGAAGCACTCAGCTTCCTGGGAAGCGGTATCTCCCCAGGCCAGCCACACCGTCCCCACCGGCTTCGCATCGCTACCGCCATCTGGGCCAGCCACACCGCTAACGGCAACGGCTAGTCCTGCACCACTTTCACGGCATGCGCCTATCACCATGGCTTTAACGACCTCTTTGCTGACGGCACCGTGATCGGCCAGCGTGGTCTCGGGCACACCCAGTAAGCGAGTTTTAGCGGCATTCGCATAGGTTACATAGCCCGTCGTGAAATAAGCTGAGCTACCCGCCACCTCGGTAATGGCGCTGGCAATACCGCCCCCCGTGCATGATTCCGCAGCGGTCACTTCCACATCCTGCTGCTTACACAGCCGCCCCAGCCGCTGAGCTAACAGGGTTAAATCGAGATTTTTCAGGCTAGTTTCGCTGGGCACTATGGTCGCTCCTTCAAGTGAGTCGTCTGTTCAGCGTAGAATACTGCGTTTAGCTTTCTCAAAGAAATTGCTCAATCAGGACGCCCATGTCACAGGCCATTCCCCCTAACACGCCCATGATCACGCAATATTTAAAGATCAAGCGCGAGCACCCCGAGGTACTGCTGTTCTACCGCATGGGGGATTTTTACGAACTGTTTTTCGACGACGCCAAGCGCGCCGCCGCGCTGCTGGATATTACCCTCACCCAGCGCGGGCAGTCTGGCGGCAAGCCGATCCCGATGGCGGGCGTACCCTACCACAGTGCTGAGGGCTATCTAGCGCGCTTGGTCGCCGGCGGCGAGTCGGTGGCTATTTGTGAGCAAATTGGCGACCCTGCTACCAGCAAAGGGCCTGTTGAGCGCCAGGTGGTGCGTATTGTCACTCCCGGTACGCTCCACGATGAAGCGCTGCTCGATGCGCGCCGCGACAACGTACTGGTATCCGTTTCGCCTGGAAAAGAGAGCTGGGGCCTTGCCTGGCTGGAGCTTTCCAGCGGCCGCTTCAACGTACTGGAAGTAGACAGCGAAGCCGAAATGCTCGCCGAGCTGACGCGCCTCTCCCCGGCCGAGCTGCTGGTGCCCGAAAGCCTAACGCTACCCGATGCCTGGTCACAAAAGCGCAGCCTGCGCCGCCAGGGCGAGTGGCTGTTTGATTTGGAAAGCGCCACCCGCAGCCTGTGTGATCAGTTTGAAGTACAGGATTTACGCGGCTTTGGCTGTGCACACTTAACCACCGCGCTGATTGCTGCCGGGGTATTAATCGATTACGCCCGTGACACTCAGCGCTCGCGCCTGCCCCACGTAACCGCGATCAGCGTTGAAAACCGCGACGACGCAGTGGTGATCGACGCTGCCAGCCGCCGCAATCTGGAAATTGATATCAACCTGGGCGGCAGTAGCGACAACACCCTGGCCAGCGTGCTGGACACCTGTACCACAGCCATGGGTTCGCGGCTGCTCAAACGCTGGCTTAACCGCCCGCTGCGTCAACGCGAGATTGTCCAGGCCCGTCATGCGGGGGTAGCGCTGCTAAGTCTGGACGCTGCCTATATGCCGCTGCGCGAGACGTTGAGCGCAGTGGGCGACGTGGAGCGCATTTTGGCCCGGGTGGCGCTATATAGTGCCCGTCCACGCGATTTGGCGCGGCTGCGGGATGCACTGGTAACACTCCCGGAACTGGAGCAGCAGCTTAGCGAGGTTGAGAGCGGCAGCGCGCTGGATAACCTGCGCCCGCATATTCGCCCCTACCCAGAAATGGCCGATATGCTCAGCCGCGCGCTGGTAGAAAATCCGCCGGTGGTGATCCGCGATGGTGGCGTAATTGCCGACGGCTTTGATGCCGAGCTGGATGAGCATCGCGGCATGGCAGAGAACGCCGGCGACTACCTGATTCAGCTAGAGATTCGCGAGCGTGAGCGCACGGGGCTAGCCAATCTCAAAGTGGGCTACAACCGGGTGCACGGCTACTTCATTGAACTACCGCGTTCACAAGCCCAGCAGGCGCCTGCCGACTATATTCGACGCCAAACGCTGAAAAATGCCGAACGGTTTATTATTCCTGAGCTTAAAGAGTTTGAGGATAAGGCGCTATCGGCCAAATCTCGTGCGCTCACTCGCGAAAAATGGCTTTACGACCAACTGCTGGGCGACCTTAACAACAGCCTTCACGCGCTACAAAGCACCTCTCAAGCGCTAGCCGAGCTGGACGTACTGTGCGCCTTTGCCGAACGCGCCGAGGCGTTGAACTGGGTACGCCCAACGCTAAGTGAATCCACCGGCATTCAAATTGATGCGGGGCGCCACCCGGTAGTCGAGCAGGTCAGCGAGACGCCCTTTGTACCCAACGACGTGACGCTCAACCCTGACCAGCATATGTTGATTATTACCGGCCCCAATATGGGCGGTAAATCGACCTATATGCGCCAGACGGCGCTCATCGCCCTACTGGCCCATTGCGGTAGCTTTGTGCCCGCCGACGCCGCCGAGATCGGCCCGCTGGATCGAATATTCACCCGCATTGGCTCATCGGATGACTTGGCGGGCGGACGCTCTACCTTTATGGTCGAGATGACCGAAACGGCTAATATTCTCCATAATGCCACCCAGCAAAGCTTGATCCTGATGGATGAGATTGGCCGCGGCACCAGCACCTTTGACGGCTTGTCGCTGGCTTGGGCAAGCGCTGAACATTTGGCCAAAGGGCGTGCGCTAACGCTGTTTGCGACCCACTACTTTGAAATGACGGCGCTGCCTGAGCATATGGAAGGGGTGGCCAATATCCACCTAACGGCGACCGAGCATGGCGACAGCATTGTGTTTATGCACCGCATCGAAACAGGCCCGGCCAGCCAGAGCTATGGTTTGCAGGTGGCGCAATTAGCGGGTGTACCCAACCATGTGATTAAGCGTGCCCGCGAGAAACTGATAAGTTTGGAGCAGCGCGATGTGGATAATACGGCGCAGGCACCGAGAACCGCACCGCAGCAAAACGATCTGTTCGCCGCTGCACCACACCCGGTGGTCGAGGCGTTGGAAAACGTCGATATGGATGACTTAACGCCGCGGGAAGCGCTATCGCTGTTGTATCAGTGGCGAGACCTGATCTAATGGTGCTTATAGCATGAAAGGCGATAAGTGAGATTCAGGTATCAGGGCAGGTTGAAGCGAGGGTCTTTCGACAGAGCCGTTTAAAGTAGCGCCCACGGTGGGGCTCACGGCGCCCTCGCGGAAGCCTGTACTGGCATTGCTACCAACTGGATTCAGATGGCGCTTGCCGCCAGGTAGGCGCACCTCTAGAATGTCGCTCAAACTTTTAGCTTATAAAAAACGGCTGATTTATAACCATTCACGATTGACCATGGCTGGGAGTTACCCGGCCCTGCAAGAGGGATAGCAAGATGACGTTTGTCGTTACCGAGAACTGCATCCAGTGCAAATACACCGACTGTGTGGAAGTCTGCCCGGTCGACTGTTTCTACGAGGGCCCGAACTTCCTGGTCATTCATCCTGACGAGTGTATCGACTGCGCGCTGTGTGAGCCCGAGTGCCCCGCCGAGGCGATATTCTCCGAGGATGAGCTGCCGGATGGGCAGGAGGCCTTTATCGAGATTAACGCTGAGATGGCCGAAGTATGGCCGAACATAGCCGAGCGAAAAGATCCGCTGCCAGACGCCGAAGAGTGGGATGGCAAGCCCGGGAAGCTTGAGAAATTAGAGCGCTAAACGCTGCGACGATTTAACATCAGCACATCGCTCTTTTTAAAGGCTCTCTTTAAAAACCACCTTTAAAACCAACGCTTGTTGTTAAAAACTGCGTTGGTTTTTTTGTGACATCGAAAGTACCGCGTCAAAGATGTGCCGCCAAATTACGGACAAAAAAAGGCGGCCCGTAGGCCGCCCGCTCCAAGCACTTCCTCTGACCACTCCCTGGATCAACCTCCTCAGATGACTTCCTTGCCGGGGCTTACCTCACTGTATCACCCGGCGCATCTGCCTACATCCCGCTGCATCCTGACTGAAGCGTCCTTGCCTCCCCTTGTCCTGTGTATATTGTGGCATATCACAGCGGCTTCTCAACAAAGCCAAAATCCAAAAAGGCGAGTCTAGTCGACTCGCCAATTTTCAAAAAGTACTTTAAAAACAATAAATTAAATTTAAATTAGTGGTAAATTAGGCTATTTCTTACCCCAAACCGAGCGAATCTCGTCGGCATTTGTAAGATATCTCTTACAAAATTTTGAGACATCTCTTACAAGCACCTCTAAAAATTCGCTCGATATCGACGTTTTACTGCCCTTTAATGGCTTTCAAACCGGGGTAGGCCACATCACCCAGCTCCGCTTCAATCACCAACAGACGGTTGTACTTGGCAACCCGGTCAGAGCGGCACAGTGAGCCCGTTTTGATCTGACCGGCACAGGTGCCCACTGCCAAATCCGCAATGGTGGTGTCTTCGGTTTCACCGGAGCGGTGAGAAATAACCGCCGTGAAGCCTGCATCCTGAGCCATCTTGATCGCATCCAACGTCTCGGAGAGCGAGCCGATCTGGTTGAACTTGATCAGGATAGAGTTACCGATCTGCTCATCAATACCGCGCTTGAGAATCTTGGTATTGGTGACGAATAGATCATCACCCACCAGCTGCACTTTATCGCCCAGCTTGTCGGTTAGCGCTTTCCAACCTGCCCAATCGGATTCATCCATGCCGTCTTCGATGGACACTATCGGGTAATCGGCGCACAGGCCTGCCAGGTAATCAGTAAAGCCTTGGGCGTCGTAGCTTTTGCCTTCACCGGAAAGGTTGTATTGACCGTCTTTGTAGAATTCGGAAGACGCGCAGTCCAGTGCTAGCGTTACGTCTTTACCCAGCTCATAGCCTGCATCGGCAACGGCCTGCTTAATAACCGCTAGCGCATCGGCGTTAGACGCCAGGTTAGGCGCAAAGCCACCCTCGTCACCGACGGATGTAGAGAGGCCTTTGGCCGAGAGCACTTTCTTCAGCGCGTGGAAAATTTCCGCGCCCATGCGCAGCCCTTCGCGGAAGTTAGGGGCGCCCACTGGCTGCACCATAAATTCCTGGATATCGACGTTGTTATCCGCGTGCTCGCCGCCGTTGATGATGTTCATCATTGGTACCGGCATGCTGTACTGGCCAGGTTGGCCGTAGAGCTCGGCAATATGAGCATACAGCGGCACGCCTTTGGCATTCGCAGCTGCTTTAGCCGCCGCCAGGGAAACCGCTAGAATGGCATTCGCCCCCAGGTTCGCCTTGTTCTCAGTGCCGTCCAGCGCCAGCATGGCATCGTCCAGGCCACGCTGATCACGCGCGTCCATACCCAGCAGCGCATCACGAATTTTGCCATTGACCGCATCGACTGCTTTCAGCACGCCCTTGCCCAGGTAGCGCGACTTATCGCCGTCGCGCAGCTCTAACGCTTCCCGGGAGCCGGTTGAGGCACCGCTGGGGGCACAGGCTTCACCGACAGCACCGCTAGCTAGACGGACGTGCGCTTGCACGGTCGGGTTACCACGAGAATCCAGCACTTCCAACGCACTGATAGCAACAATTTTGGTCATGGCAGTATCCTTTCCTGTTAGTCAGATAAAATTATTAATATAACGCCCTAGCGAATCGTTAGCGGCTCAAACCCTTTAACCAGCGCATCTAACTGCACAAGTTGAGTCAAGAACGGCTCTAATTGATCCAGCGGCAGCGCACAGGGCCCATCGCATTTGGCGTTGTCTGGGTCAGGGTGGGCTTCCAAAAACAGCCCTGCAAGGCCGACAGCCACACCTGCTCGGGCCAATTCGGCCACCTGTGCCCTACGACCGTCAGCACTGTCGGCACGCCCACCGGGGCGCTGCAGCGCATGGGTCACATCGAAAACTACCGGATAGCCGGTTTGCTTCATATCACCAAAGCCCAGCATATCAACAATCAGGTTGTTGTAACCAAAGCTTGAGCCGCGCTCGCAGAGCATCAGCCGGTCGTTACCGGCTTCCTGGAACTTGCTGAGGATATGGCGCATTTCATGGGGCGCCAAAAACTGCGGCTTTTTGATATTGATGACCGCACCGGTTTTGGCCATGGCGACCACCAAATCGGTTTGGCGAGCCAAAAAGGCCGGCAGTTGGATAATGTCAGCCACTTCAGCGGCTGCTTGCGCCTGCCAGGGCTCGTGCACGTCGGTGATGACCGGCACGTTGTGGCGAGCTTTGATATCGGCCAGGATCTGCAACCCTTTCTCGATACCCGGGCCGCGGTAGGAGTGAATCGAACTGCGATTGGCTTTATCGAAGCTGGCCTTGAACACGTAGGGCATACCCAGCTTCTGGGTCACCGTGACGTAAGCTTGGGCAACTTCGTCGGCAAGCTCGGCAGACTCCAGCACGTTCATGCCACCCAGCAGCATTAGCGGCAATGAATTGCCGGCAGTTAAGCCGGCAACATTAATATGACGCTCTTGCGATCCATCTTGAGAAGCCATGCTTTTGCCCTCTTATTCCTGCGCATTCGCATGGGCACGACTACGCGCTGTTTTGTGATCCAGGGCGGCGTTAACAAAGCCCGAGAACAGTGGGTGTCCATCACGGGGCGTCGACGTGAACTCTGGATGGAACTGACAGGCCACGTACCAGGGGTGATCCGCCAACTCGACCATTTCCACCAGCGACTGATCAACGCTCTTACCCGAGATAACCAGCCCGGCTTTTTCAAGCTCATCGATAAACTGATTATTGACCTCGAAGCGGTGACGATGACGCTCAACAATCTCGTCGGAACCATAGGCTTCGCGCGCTTTAGAACCCGACGCCAAATGACATACCTGGCCACCTAAGCGCATAGTGCCGCCCAGATCGGACGCCGCATCGCGCAGTTCGATTTTGCCTTCCGGGCTTAGCCATTCGGTGATCAAACCGACTACCGGGTGCTGGGTGTCGTGGGTGAACTCAGTAGAGTTGGCGTCGTTCCAGCCTGCCACATTACGGGCAAACTCAATCACCGCTACCTGCATACCCAGGCAAATCCCCAGATACGGTACGCTGTTTTCCCGGGCGAATTGAGCGGTCATAATTTTGCCCTCTACGCCGCGTTCGCCAAAGCCACCGGGCACCAGAATGGCGTCTTTACCTGCCAGGCGCTCAGTGCCATGACGCTCGATATCTTCGGAATCGATATAGTCGACGTTGACCTTGATACGGCCCTGGATACCGGCGTGAATCAGCGCTTCGTTGAGCGACTTGTAGGCATCCAGCAGCTCCATGTACTTACCGACCATGGCGATGCTGACGGATTTGAGCGGGTTGAGCTTGGCATCCAGCACCTTCACCCATTCAGATAAATCGGCGTCAGGCGCTTCAAGGCGCAGCTTATCGCAAACGATCTCGTCTAAGCCGTGCTCGTGGAGCATTAGCGGAATGCGATAGATGGTATCGGCATCCTGCAGCGGTACCACCGCACGCTCTTCGACGTTGGTGAACAGGGCGATTTTGCGGCGCTCGCTCTCTTCCAGCTCCACTTCGCTGCGGCAAATCAGAATATCCGGCTGGATACCGATAGAGCGCAGCTCTTTAACGCTGTGCTGGGTCGGTTTGGTTTTGGTCTCACCTGCCGTTTTGATGTAGGGCACCAGGGTCAGGTGCATAAACAGCGCGCGGTTGGCACCCTGTTCACTACGGATTTGGCGGATCGACTCAAGGAAAGGCAGCGATTCGATATCACCGACCGTTCCTCCGATCTCTACCAGCGCCACATCAAAACCTTCGCCGCCCGCGTAAACGCGCTGTTTAATCTCATCGGTGATATGCGGAATGACCTGAACGGTGCCACCAAGATAGTCGCCACGGCGCTCTTTGCGCAGTACGTGCTCGTAAACACGGCCGGTCGTAAAGTTGTTGCGCTGGGTCATTTTGGTGCGAATAAAGCGCTCGTAATGCCCGAGATCAAGATCGGTTTCGGCGCCATCTTCTGTGACGAACACCTCACCGTGCTGGAAGGGGCTCATGGTGCCCGGATCCACGTTGATGTACGGGTCGAGCTTGAGCATGGTGACCTTAAGGCCGCGGGCCTCTAAAATCGCCGCAAGCGAGGCGGAGGCGATGCCCTTGCCAAGAGAGGACACAACGCCGCCGGTCACGAAGATATATCGTGTCATGGATAACCTGTCGAAACGTGATCAGAAGGCACGGCAGAAAGCCACGCCAGGATGGGTCGACAGACTAGCAGATTACGACCTAAGGCTCAATTTGAACTACTCTTCGATTGGCTCGCCTGTATAAAAGGTCAATCGCGAGCTAAAGCTCCCTCCCACAATAGTTCCGAGCCTGATGAGAGTAAGGAGTGCTTGCAGCCCTTGTGGGAGCTTCAGTTCGAATCCTGATGGGACTCAGGTGGTGCTTGTTGCCCTTGTGGGAGGGAGCTTTAGCTCGCGAATGTGTGGGCTGCCAGCCCGATGAAATTAAGGGGTGCCTTCGGCACCCATCGCGCGCTAAAGCGCCCTCCCACAATATTCCTTAGCCTGGTGAGACTAAGAAGTGCCTGCAGCAATTGTGGGAGGGAGCTTCAGCGTGGTTCGACATTTCGGCGAAGGGTGCCGCAGGCACCCCATTGCTCCGATTTACACTCCCAGGTAATCCAGAATACCTTCGGCTGCCTGGCGGCCTTCGTAAATCGCTGTGACCACCAAATCAGAGCCGCGCACCATATCGCCACCGGCAAAGATTTTTTCGTTGCTGGTTTGGAACGCGTACTGGCCGTGCTCCGGCGCGGTGACGCGATCTCGCTCGTCGACCTGAATATTGGCGCTATCGAACCACGGTGCCGGGCTTGCCTGGAAGCCGAAAGCGATAACCACAGCATCCGCCGCAATGATCTCTTCAGAGCCCGGTACCACTTCAGGACGCTGACGGCCGTTTTCATCCGGCTCACCCAAGCGTGTGCGCACAACTTTCACGCCTTCGACCTTCTCTTCACCGACGACCGCCACCGGCTGACGGTTGAACAGAAACTCAACGCCCTCTTCACGAGCATTGGACACTTCACGGCGCGACCCCGGCATGTTGCCTTCGTCACGACGGTACGCACAGGTCACGCTGGTGGCGTTTTGACGAATCGAGGTACGGTTACAGTCCATCGCCGTATCACCGCCGCCCAGCACGACCACACGCTTACCTTCCATGGAGATATAGTCGTCGGGGTCTTTTTCAAAGCCCAGGCAGCGGTTGACGTTGGCAATCAGAAAATCGAGGGCTTTGTAAACGCCCGGCAGATCTTCACCAGGGAATCCGCCTTCCATGTATTTATAAGTCCCCATACCCAGGAACACGGCGTCGTACTCCTGCATCAAGGTCTCAAACTCGATATCGGTACCAATCTCGGTATTCAGGCGGAACTCGACGCCCATCTCTTCAAAGACCGCGCGGCGGCGCTCCATCACGCTTTTTTCCAGCTTGAACTCGGGAATACCAAAGGTCAGCAGGCCACCGATTTCCGGGTACTTGTCGAACACCACCGGCTTAACGCCGTTACGGGCCAAAATATCCGCACAGCCCAGGCCCGCAGGGCCTGCGCCAATGATGGCGACTTTTTTATCTGTCCAGGTAACGTGGGACATGTCCGGGCGCCAGCCCATGGCGAACGCGGTATCGGTGATGTACTTCTCCACCGAACCGATAGTCACCGCGCCGAAACCATCATTCAGCGTGCAGTCGCCTTCGCATAGGCGATCCTGCGGGCACACGCGACCACACACTTCGGGCAGCGAGTTGGTTTTGTGCGACAGCTCAGCGGCTTCAATGATGTTGCCTTCCACCACCAGCTGTAGCCAGTTGGGAATGTAGTTGTGCACCGGGCACTTCCACTCACAGTACGGGTTACCGCAGTGCAGGCAGCGATGCGCCTGACTGGCCGCATCGGTGGGTTTGAACGGTTCGTAAATTTCCGCAAACTCTTTGGCACGGGCGCGGGCGTCTTTCTTTTCCGGGTCTTTACGACCCACATCAACAAACTGAAAATCGTTATTTAAACGGTTAGCCATGATCTCTCTCCTGTCAGCGTGAGGGGCATAAGCGGGTTATTCCGGCTGACGCCGAGACTGATCCAGCAAACTACCCAAGCTGGCCGCTTTTGGCTTAACCAGCCAGAAGTGGCGCGCATAGTCGCTGAAGTCTTCCAAAATAGCCGCCCCACGCGCGGAACCCGTCGCGGCCACATAGGCTTCGATCATTTCACGCAGGTGACGACGATACGCCTCCATTGCCTCCGTGTTAACGCGGTGGATCTCGACCAGCTCGTGGTTGTACTTGTCCACGAAGGTGCGCTCTTCATCCAACACATAGGCAAACCCACCGGTCATGCCCGCGCCGAAGTTGACTCCGGTCTCTCCCAGCACACAGACCAAGCCGCCGGTCATATATTCGCAGCAGTGGTCGCCTGCGCCTTCAATCACCGCTGAAGCGCCGGAGTTACGTACCGCAAAGCGCTCACCCGCAGTGCCGGCGGCGAACAGCGTCCCGCCGGTGGCACCGTACAGACAGGTGTTGCCGATAATGGCCGTTTTATGGCTCTCGAACTGACTCACTTTGGGCGGCACAATCACAATACTGCCGCCGTTCATGCCCTTGCCGACGTAGTCGTTGGCGTCGCCTTCCAGGAAAAGATTCAGACCCCGAGCATTCCATACCCCGAAGCTCTGCCCCGCCACGCCGACGAAATTAGCCGTGACCGGCGCCGCTTCCAGCCCCTCTTCACCGTAGCGTTTGGCAATGGCACCCGAGGTGAGTGCGCCCACGCTGCGGTCACAGTTGGTAATGGTGAAATCAAACTCACCGCCCGACTGGCTTTCGATAGCATCTTTCAGCGCCGCCAGCACCTCTTTGTTTTTAGCGCCCGGGTCGTGAGGCACATTACGGCTGACCTTGCAGAACTGCGGCGCATCTTTAGGTACAAAGTCATTAGCCAGCAACGGCGTTAGATCGAGCTTGCGCTGGGAAGCGGTATTGCCTTCCAGTACTTCCAGCAGATCGGTACGCCCGATCAGGTCGGTGAGTTTGCGCACACCCAGCGCCGCCATCAGCTCACGCACTTCTTCGGCGATAAAACGGAAGTAGTTTTTGACCATGTCCACCGTACCGCGGAAGTGCTCGCCGCGCAGGAAATCATCCTGAGTGGCGACACCGGTGGCACAGTTGTTGAGGTGACAGATACGCAGGTACTTACAGCCCAATGCCACCATGGGCGCGGTGCCGAAGCCGAAGCTTTCAGCGCCCAGAATCGCCGCTTTCACTACATCCAGGCCGGTTTTCAGACCGCCGTCGGTCTGCAGGCGAATTTTGTCGCGCAGGCCGTTGATACGCAGCGCCTGGTGCACTTCCGGCAGCCCCAACTCCCAGGGCGAACCGGCGTGCTTGATCGAGGTCAGCGGGCTCGCCGCGGTGCCGCCATCGTAGCCAGACACGGTAATCAGATCCGCGTAGGCCTTGGCCACACCGGTGGCGATCGTGCCGATCCCCGGCTCGGAGACCAGCTTCACCGACACCTGGGCATCCGGATTGACCTGCTTAAGGTCAAAAATCAGCTGAGCCAAATCCTCGATAGAGTAAATATCGTGGTGCGGCGGCGGTGAAATCAGCGTCACACCGGGTACCGCGTAGCGCAGCCGTGCAATCAGCTGGTTTACCTTACCGCCGGGCAACTGACCGCCTTCGCCGGGTTTAGCACCCTGGGCAACCTTGATCTGCAGCACTTCCGCATTGACCAAGTACGCCGGGGTGACGCCAAAGCGGCCGGAGGCGATCTGCTTGATTTTAGAGCTACGGATAGTGCCGTAGCGCGACGGGTCTTCGCCGCCTTCACCAGAGTTTGAGCGGCCGCCCGCTTCGTTCATGGCCTGGGCCAGCGCTTCGTGGGCTTCTGGCGATAGCGCGCCCAGGGACATACCGGCGCTATCAAAGCGCGGCAGCAGATCTTCAACCGGCTCTACTTCATCCAGCGCAATCGGTGTCTCAGCAGGCTTGAGCTTGAGCAGGTCACGAATGGTGGCCACCGGACGCTCGTTCACCAGCTGGGCAAACTTCTTCCACTTGGTATAGCTGCCTTCCTGAACCGCCGCCTGCAGCGACATCACTACATCGGGGTTGTAGGCGTGGTACTCGTGGCCGTGAACATACTTGAACATGCCGCCCTGGGAGATGCCTTTACGGGGAATCCAGGCATCTTTAGCCAGCAGCGCCTGCTGCATCTGCAGCTCGGCAAAACCGGCGCCCTGAATGCGCGAAGCCATACCGACAAAGCACAGATCCATCACTTCATCTGCCAAGCCCACGGCTTCAAACAGCATCGACCCGCGATAAGAAGCCAGCGTCGAGATACCCATTTTAGACAGGATCTTGAACAGACCTTTCTGCAGGCCTTTACGGTAGTTCTCACGACCGTCCGCCGGGTTACCGGTCAGTTCGCCTGTGCGGTGCATATCCGCCATGACCTGATAGGCGAGCCACGGATAAACCGCCGTGGCGCCCACGCCAAACAGCACGGCCATTTGGTGGGCATCACGAGCGTAGCCGGTTTCCACCACAATGTTAGCGTTGGGGCGAAGCGCCAACCGGCCCAAGTGAGAGTGCACGGCGCCCACGGCCAGGGCGGCCTGAATGGGAATCAGCCCTTTCGTCAGTTCAGCGTCAGTGAGCACCAGAATGACTTTACCGGCGCGCACCTGAGCTTCGGCTTCTTCACACAGCGCTTTTAGCGCTTGATGCAGACTCTGCTGCTCAGGGTCGTATCCCAACGACAGCGTATAGCTGGCAAACGCCGGATCGTCCTGGCTAACCAGGGCGGTAAATTTGCGTGGCGACAGTACCGGCGTGGTCAAGATCAAGCGGTGGGCGTGCTCAGGCGTCGCTTTAAAGACGTTAAGCTCGGCGCCACAGCAGGTTTCCAGCGACATGACGATCGCTTCGCGCAGCGGGTCGATGGGCGGGTTAGTGACCTGGGCAAATTTCTGACGGAAGAAGTCCGTCAGCAGGCGCGGTCGGCTTGAAAGCACCGCCATGGGCGTATCGTCGCCCATGGAACCAACGGCTTCCTGGCCGCTTTCCGCCAGCGGACGCAGCACCTGGTCACGCTCTTCGAAGCTAACCTGGAACAATTTCTGCTGCACGTTGAGCGAATCGGTATCCATGGTTTGGAAACGCGCCAGCTCGGTCAGCGCCGACTCTAAATAGTTCGCCTCCTGCTTAAGCCAACGCTTATAGGGATAAGCAGACTTCAGCCGTTCATCTATATCCGTGGTATGCAGCACTTCGCCGGTTTCGGTATCCACGGCGAGCATTTGGCCAGGACCTACACGGCCTTTGGCAACTACGTCTTCCGGCTTATAGCCGTAGGTGCCGATTTCAGAGGCCAGGGTAATGTAGCCATTCTTGGTAATTACCCAGCGCGCCGGGCGCAGGCCGTTACGGTCGAGCATACACACCGCTTGACGTCCGTCGGTCATCACCACGCCCGCCGGGCCGTCCCACGGCTCCATATGCATGGAGTTGTATTCGTAGAAGGCGCGTAGCTCGGCGTCCATGGTTTCGACGTTCTGCCAGGCGGGCGGCACCATCATGCGTACTGCGCGGTGCAGCTCCATACCGCCGGTCAGCAGCACTTCCAGCATGTTGTCCATACTGGAGGAGTCGGAGCCGGTGGTGTTGACGATTTCGTCCAGCTCAGCGATGTCCGGCAGGCGGTCGTTAACGAAATTGGCTTTTCGCGAGTTCGCCCAGCCGCGGTTGGCTTCAATGGTGTTGATCTCACCGTTGTGGGCCAAAAGGCGGAACGGCTGCGCCAGTGGCCAGCGCGGCGCGGTATTGGTCGAGAAGCGCTGGTGGAACACGCAAATAGCGGTTTCCAGGCGCGGGTCATTCAAGTCCTGATAAAACGCCGGCAGGTCTTCCGGCATCACCAGACCTTTATAAGAGACCACTTCTGACGACAGTGAGGCGACGTAGAAGTCTTCTTCATCGCGCAGCGCCTGCTCGGCGCGGCGGCGGGCCATAAACAGGTCAACATCGAAGTGTTCGCCCTCGCCTGGCTGCACAAACAGCTGGCGAATACGCGGCAGGCAGTCCAGCGCCATGGGGCCGCACACGCTGGAATCGGTGGGCACATCACGCCAGCCAACCACGTTCAGCCCACGTGCTTCCAGCTCGCCCGTCAGGATATCGCGGGCATGCGCTTCACGGGCATCATCGTTGGGTAGAAACACCACACCCACAGCAAAGCGTTCGCCAAGCTCAGCATCAAACGCCTCTTTGGCCAGCGCCTGCATAAACGGGGTGGGCATTTTCAACAGCAGACCGCAGCCATCGCCGGTCTTGCCGTCGGCAGCGATACCACCCCGGTGGGTCATGCAGGTCAGGGATTCAATGGCAGTTTTCAGCAAATCATGGCTAGCCTGGCCTTCCATATGGGCAATCAGGCCAAAACCACAGTTATCGCGAAACTCGCCAGGCTGGTGAAGACCTCTATTCATGGGCGTGCCTCTACTAGTCAGCGTATTTTTTTAGCAGCGTGCTTATGGTATAAAGGACGGTTTCGCTTTTTTTATAGTGCTTATAACCTGCCCAGAATGGGGTACTTCCCACGTTCGCTGCCGCAACAAAATGGCCGGTCAGCATAGCGATTGCTAACCACTTTGCGCAATCTCTTGGCGCCCACATCGTTAGAGAAACTCTTTTCAAATCCTGTATTTGCACCCTCACCCAAGGAAAAAATATATATACTTCAACCACTTGTAGTATGGTAAAACGCTATTTTAACGCTTTTTATTTTCCATTAAACTTTAGTCTAAATGGCGTCCACAAACCCATGCCGATAGCGCATAAGGCATACGGATTATATAAAACAGTGTTCGACAAATGGGCTCACGATGTAGCCGAGCGAATAAAAAACCGCCCAATGAAACCACTCAACGTAAGAAGCGGTTTCTTGGACGGTATCGCTGACTAGGTTTTGCTGACGGGGTTTGCAATAACCGAGCCTGATGAAGAGATTTTTGAAAGGATTAGGTTGCCTCTCAGCAGCGCGGATAATCGTTAAGCAACGTGCGAAGAACACTAACGGGCGTTGCATCGCTGACGCAGGCATCACCCAGGGCGGTAAGCAGCACTAGGCGCAGCCGAGTACCGGTATTTTTTTTATCCAGCCGCATGCGGGTTAAAAAGTCATCGCTGGTCATATTCGCCGGTGCCGCTAGCGGCAGCTCGGCGCTCTCGATCACCGCCAGGCTACGTGCTAGCGCTGCATCGGTGAGCCAGCCCAAGCGCCGGGAAAGCGTTGCCGCCATGGCCATGCCCGCGCCCACGGCTTCGCCGTGTAGCCAGTTGCCGTAGCCCTGATGCGCCTCAATGGCATGGCCAAAGGTGTGGCCCAGATTGAGCAGCGCACGGACGCCCTGTTCGGTCTCATCTTCGGCGACAATGTCTGCTTTGATTTGGCAACTGCGCGCAATGGCTTCTGCGACGACCTCAGGCTCCACGTTGAGCAGTGCCGCCATGTTGGCTTCCAGCCAGCTTAGAAACGCTTCGTCGCGGATCAAGCCGTACTTTATAACCTCGGCAAGACCAGCGGAGAGCTCGCGACGGGGCAGGCTCTTCAGCGTATCAATATCCACCAGCACGGCTTTGGGCTGCCAGAAGGCGCCAATCATGTTTTTACCCAGCGGATGGTTAACGCCGGTTTTACCGCCTACCGATGAGTCCACCTGGGAAAGCAGCGTGGTGGGTACTTGGATAAACGCCACGCCGCGCTGATAGGAAGCGGCAGCGTAGCCGACCATATCGCCAATCACCCCGCCGCCTAAGGCGATCAGGGTGCAGCGGCGGTTAAAACCGGCCTCTAGCAGCGCATCCCAAATACGGCTGACCTGCTCGATGGTTTTATACTGCTCGCCATCCGGTAGCACGACGGTGCGCACTTCCAGATGATCCGGCAGGCTAGCGCAGAGCTTTTCCAGGTAGAGCGGTGCGATGGTTTCGTTGGTCACCACCATCACCTGCTGGCCGGCCAGATAAGGCGTCAGCATTTCGGCACGCCCCATTAGCGCGGTGCCAATATGAATCGGGTAGCTGCGCTCGTCTAAAGCAACATGAAGGGTGCGTTGCGCGCTGGCAGTCGAGGTCATTGCGATACCTTATGGTTAAACGTTCCAGCCGATGACGATGAGGGCTCGAGTGGATCCACCAGGCGATGCACCCGGCGCAGAATTTCATTGACCACCGCTCGCGGGCTGCGCCGGTCGGTGCGCACGGCAATATCCGAGGTGGCGCGATAGAGCGGGTCGCGCTGGGCAAACATATCGTTAAGCACCTGCTCGCGGTTGGCACACTGCAATAGCGGCCGGTTGCGATCTTTCGCTGTCCGTTTGAGCTGCTGGTCGACGGTGGTCAGCAGATACACCACCGTGCCACGCTCGCGCAGTGCGCGGCGATTCTCTTCACGGAGCACCGCACCGCCGCCAGTGGCGACGACGACCGGTGAGAGCCGGGTTAATTCATCGATCATATGAATTTCCCGCAGGCGAAAGCCCTGCTCGCCCTCGACATCAAAAATCCACGGGATATCTGCCCCGCAGCGGTCTTGGATGGCGTGGTCACTGTCGTAAAACGGGCGCGCAAGCTCAGCCGCCAATAGGCGACCAATAGTGCTTTTGCCAGCCCCCATGGGGCCTATGAGAAATAAATTGGGTAAATCCTGCATCAGCGAACCGTTAAGCCATCGTCTAGGAGTCGTGGAGTAATAAAGACTAACAACTCTACCTTTTCATTGCTCTCTTCGGTATAGCGAAACAGTCTACCGAGCAAAGGAATATCACCCAAAAGCGGTGTTTTGGCGATTTGGCGTAGCTCTTCGGTGGTCAAAATTCCGCCTAACACCACCGTTTGGCCGTTATCTACCAACACCTGGGTCTCAATCTGGTTGGTATCAATCGGCGGTTCACCGCCAAACTCCGATTCACGGAAGCTGTCATTTTTGATCACCAGATCCATAATAATGCGGTTATCCGGGGTAATCTGCGGGGTAACTTCCAACGAAAGTTCGGCCTCTTTGAACTCGGTATCCGGATTGTCGTTGCCATCCACACTCTGGAAGGCACGCTCTTCACCCTGGCTAATTTTGGCGGTACGTTGATTGGCGGTAATAATTCTAGGCTGAGAAATAGTCTGGCTTTTACCTTCGCTTTCCAGTGCGCGCAGCTCTAAATCCAACAGGATATCGCCGGATAAATAGCCAAAGCTAAAGCCGGTGCCCGGCCCTGTGGCAGCGCCTAAATCCACCGCTAAGCCGCCCTGCGCCCGGTTGATGCCATCGGGGTTGATATCACGTCGGCTGAAGGTGCCGTCTTCCCCCTCCTGAAAGCCGCGGGTACTCGACATACCCCAGTTAATACCCAGCTCACGGGAAGCAGTGTCCCTCGCAATGACAATGCGTGCCTCAATCTGTACCTGCCGAACGGCAACATCCAGACGGTCAATGGTACGGGCAATATCGCGCACTTGATCAGCGGTATCTTGCACCAGCAACGTATTAGTCCGGTTATCAATGCTGACGCGCCCCCGCTCGGTGAGCAGACCAAAACCGTCACCGTCGCCCCCGCGCAGCAACTGAGCTAAATCTTCAGCCCGCGCATATTTGATCTCGATAAACTCGGTGACCAGGGGCGAGAGCGTCTCACGCTGGTTGCGCGCCTCTAACTCCTGGCGCTCCAACTCGGCCAGCTCACTAGCGGGCGCCACCACAATCACATTGCCCTGCTCTCGACTCGATAGCCCCTGGCTTTGCAGAATCAGCTCAAGCGCCTGATCCCAGGGCACATCATTTAAATTGAGCGTTACACGCCCCGTTACGCTGTCGCTGGCGACTAAATTTAGCCCGGTAAATTCAGCCAGCGTCGCTAGCACCGAGCGTACTTCGATGTCCTGAAAATTAAGGCTCAGCCGCTCGCCGGTGAAGCGCTCTCCGGTTGCCTGAGAGGGTTGCGCCTCCTGACTGGCGGGCTGCACTTCTACGGTCAGGGTGCGCCCACTTTGCGAGGAGATCATCGCATAAGCGCCCTGGGTAGCGATTGCTAGCTGCGTGGCATCCTGGCGGGCACGGGGCGTAATCCGTGTGATGGGGGTGGCGAAATCGGTGACATCGTAGACTTGGTTAAGCGAGTCTGGAATCGCCACATCGCGCAGATCCACCATCACTTGATCGGGGCCGCCTTCTCGCACGTTCGCCTCGACGCCTTCGCGATCAAAGGTCACTATCAACCGTCCGGCGCCGTCTTCACCACGACGAAAGTCAATATTCTCAATCTGCGGCCCTTCGTCGGTTTCAAGTCCCGCTGAAGCGATGCTGGGAGAAGGGCTAAGCGAGCGATTGGCACCTGAAGCAAAGGTAATACGTAGACGATCACCCAGCACGCTGGATGTGAACGTCTGCGATTCGCGGAGATTGACCACCAAACGCGTGCGGCCACTGCCCTCCAGAGCGGTAATTTGCTCGATACCGAGGTTGTTAACATTAATGCGCCGATTGGATAGTCCACTTTGGGTTGCTGCCAAATCCAGCGTCACTCGAGGAGGGGAGTCCAATCGGTAGCTGCGTAACTCAGGCACGCCACCGGTGAAACGCAGGTCAAGGTGAGCACCACCGTTCTCGGCGGGCTGAACGCCAATATCTGTCAGCACCGAGGCAGCCGCCATTGAGGGCAACAGTGAGCATAGTGCGGCCATGGCCATGTAGAAAGTGATTCGCCAAGCTGTAACTGCCATGAGCTATTATCCGCTTACTCGTTGTTTTCGTTGATGACTAGCGACACTTGCCGCTCCTGCCACCCTTCAGGCTGGGTGAACACCCGTTCTGTCACGCGTATCTCTTGAGCGTTGATCTGAGCAATACGTCCATAGTCGGTGCCCATATAGTTACCCTCTTTAACGCTGGTCACGCTGCCATCTGGGGATGCAATCAAGGCCACTTGTCGCCCTCCCATACGCATGGTACCGACCAATCGCAGCTCTTGCAGCGAGAAGCGCTCCAGTGGCTCTGGCGTGCGCTGCCGGTCAGGGGCAAGTGACCCTTCGCTTCGATCAGCGCTCCCCTGAGCAATCTCTTCAGGGGGTAAAAAGGGGCTACGTTCGTTGCTATATAAATAGGACAAATCCGCGCTCTCGGGCAGCGCAACAGCCATAACCGGCGGCTGCCCGCCAGGGGACTGACGAATATCGGCCAGCGTGCCTTCAAGTTGTGCCAAATCGGCGTCCACACAGCCTGTAAGCGCCACTGCGGAGACCATGAAAGAGACCGCCCTTACCGCAAAAGGTAGTTGTTTAGCCCTCATGGTTCCCCCGCCCCCTCTGCGGAGGCTTGGTCGCCCTCCTCCACATAGCGATAAGTGCGAGCCAAGAGCGAAAGGCGCAGCGCATCGCCACGGCCATCGACGGGTTCCAGGCTAAAATCGTGCTGGGTCACCATGCGGGGCAGCGAGGCAATGTCGGCACTGAAGCGCGCCAACTGGTGATAGCCGCCCCGCACCTGTATATCCAGCGGTTGCTCGACATAATGGGCCTGGGCTTGCGTTGGACGCAGCCGAATCGTTTCAATGGTTAAGCGGTTATCGACGGCGGCATCGCTAATGCTATCCAGCAGTGACGGGATTTCTGCATCGGTGGGAAGCATGGTGCGAAAACGCCCCATCTGCTCTTCCAGGGTCGCCAACTGCTCACGCATTTCTGGCAGGAATGCCGCTTGTGAAGCTTTGCTGCGGTATTCGCTCAGCAGCCTGGCTTCTTGGCGCTGGGCGGCCATCACGGCTTCGCGCTGTTCGCTCACCACCAGCCACATCATCACACTCAGTGCCGCCAGCAGCGCCAAGCAGCCGCACAATGCTTTTAGTAGCCACGGCCAGCTACCGGCCTCTTTAACGTCGAGATCCCGCCAATCAACATCGCGCAGACGCTGCCATTCAAGCGCCCACCGCTCGCGGTTAAACCTCATGGAAGCGCCTCCTCAACGCCCTGCGACAGTTCGCTGGCGGTCTGTTCCACCTCAAAACGAAATACGCGGCCTGAGCCATTCTGCTCACTCTCTACTGCCGAGAGCGAGGGCACTGCCAAACCAGGTAGATCGGCAATACGGCGCAGTTGTTCGGAAACCTGGCGCTCACTGCCGGCCACTGCCGTTACGCTGACAGTATTACCGTTCTTAGCTAAGCGTTGATAAATGACGCCATTGGCCACACTCTCCGCCACGTCATTAAATAGCTGCACGGCATCCGTCCTTTCAGACTGCAGCGCCTGAAACACCGCGATCTGCTCACCTAAGCGCTCGGCGTCACTGGCGTAGCGTGATACGCCAGCAATATCGGTATTAAGACGCTCAATGTGGTCACTAATATAAGCATTACGCTGCTGCTGGGCTGCCAGCTTGAGCTGGTAAAAATGCGCGATCAGTAGGCCAAGCACGACGCCCACCACCAGCATGGCGGCTACCACGACGTAGAATTTGCGGGTTCGCCGTTCACGCTGCGCTTCCCGCCAGGGCAGAAGATTAATCGTCATGCTCATTGGCTAACCCTCATCGCCAAGCCACCCGCAGTGAGCATCGCCGGGGCATCGTTGGTCAACGCCTGAAGGTTCAAGCGCTTGTTGACCCGCATGCGCTGAAAGGGATTGGCAATGGTCACCGACATACCACTATCTTCAGCAATGCGTTCGGCAAGCCCTGGAATCACACTCGAACCGCCCGCTAATACGATGTGTTTCACCTCTTGCTGACGCCCGGCGGTGTAGTAGAGCTGCAGAGAGCGCCCTACCTGCTGCACCACGGTTTCCAAAAAAGGGTTGAGCACACGCTCATGGTAGTCATCAGGCAGTCCGCCGCGCTTTTTGGCGAACCCCGCCTCCTCCATGCTCAAATCGTAGCGGTCACGAATGGCATCGGTGAGTTGGCGGCCGCCAAAAACCGTGTCGCGGGTATAGACGATATGCCCACCGCGAACGACGTGGAAGGCATTCATATTGGCACCAATATCCACCAGCCCAACGCAGGCGGTAGGATCATTCTCTACGTTTAGCTGGCGGCGCAATTCGGCAAGCGATCGCTCCATGGCAAAGGTTTCCACGTCCACTGCTGCGGGCTCTAAGCCTGCCCGCTCTAGCGTGTCGGTGAGCTGCGTCACATCCTGCTGCCGGCAGGCGACCAGCACCACCTGCTGTTGCTCATCGTCAAAGGGCGCGGGCCCAAGACACTCGAAATCAAACGCTACTTCATTGAACGGAAATGGAATATGGCGGTCGGATTCGGCCACGATGCGCTCTTCAATCTCCTCTTCACTCAGCCCGATAGGGAAGCTCAGCGTTTTAGTGATCGCAGCGCTGGCTGGAACAGCCACCGCTGCTTTGCGGGTAGAGGGTTTGGCATGTTCCACGGCACGGCTAAGCACACTGGCGACGTCATCGATATCGCGGATACGGCGCTCCACCACGGCCCCTTCGCGCAGTGGTCGAACGGCATAGCTTTCTACCTGGTAATTATCGTGGCACTGTTTTAGCTCAAGCAGCTTGACGGTCGCCGAGGTAATATCGACGCCGATCAACCCTTTACCAGATTTAAGAAAGCGCATATTGGGTCTGGCTCCGCCTGATTGTCGCCCGTTTATTACATGTCGTTTGAGGTTACATGATTTTTAGTTACGTCACACGCGAACCAACTTAGCGCACATCAACACTGGTGGCCGCCGCCTCAGGTTCCTATAATGGCTGCCAATTGCATGATACGGCCGTTTTAGATGCCGATCTTTTCATTCTTCCCAGGGTGCTCTCCGTACATGACGTTTCTTCGAACCCTTATTTTGTCGCTGTTTTTCATGATTGTGTCGCTGGTAGGGGCTAGCGCGCTAGCCGTGATTGGCGCCGCCATTTACTTTGCCCCAGGGCTGCCCGACGTTCGCCAGTTGCAAGACTTTGAACTGCACACGCCGCTGCGCATTTTTACCCAGGACGGTAAATTGATTGGTGAGTTTGGTGAAGAGCGCCGCATGGCGATCAATTTTGATGAAGTTCCACAAGATATGATCAACGCCTTGACCGCCGCCGAGGATGCCAGCTATTTCGACCACGCTGGCGTCGACCCCAGAGGCTTGGCGCGGGCTTTAGTTCAACTGACGATGAGTGGTGATATTCAATCAGGCGGCTCGACAATCACCATGCAGGTCGCGCGTAACTATATGCTGACGCTCGATCAGACCTTTACGCGTAAAATTCGTGAGATCCTGCTGGCACTGCAAATGGAGCAGATCCTCAATAAAGAGGAAATCTTCGAGCTTTACGTCAACAAGATTTTCCTGGGCAACCGCGCCTACGGTATCGCTGCCGCCGCCGAAACCTATTACGACAAACCACTCGCCGAGCTTAGCCTGGCACAAACGGCCATGATTGCCGGTTTACCCAAGGCACCTTCTGCCTTTAACCCGCTGGCTAACTCCGAGCGGTCGCTGATTCGTCGCAACTGGATTCTATTCCGTATGCGCGAGCTGGGGCATATCGACGACGCCACCTACCAAGCGGCCGTTCAGGAACCCGTCACGGCCCGTCGTCACTACACCCAAGCCGAAGTCGATGCTGCCTATGTTTCAGAGATGGCGCGTCAGTATGCGGTGGAGCGCTTCGGCGATGAGGCTTACACCGGCGGCTATCGCATTTACACCACTATTGATAGCGAGTTGCAGCCCTTTGCCCGTCAAGCGTTGGCCAATGGGCTAACGGATTATGACTTACGCCACGGTTGGCGCGGGCCAGAACAGCGTGAGATTGCCGCAAGCCTTGTCGAAGCACAGGAGCAAACCGCGACCCAAGGCCTTGAAGAGGAGCTTGCCGAGTCACCCGAGATTCGCGAGACCGCACGGCAAGCCGCCCAGCGCAGTCAAACCCAAGTCGAAGGTATCGATGGCGACGTCAGCAACTGGGTGCAGGTGCTTGAGCGCACGCCCAACTATGGTCTGCTCCAGCCCGCCATCGTGGTAGAGAGCAGCGGCCGTGAAATGCAGGTGCTCACTCGCGACGACGGTCTACAGACGATCGGTTGGGAAGGTCTGAGCTGGGCACGCCCCTATTTGAGCCCGCGGAGCCGCGGAGCCGAGCCCAGCTCGGCGGAGGAGATCGCAGTACGAGGCGATATGATCCGCGTAGTTGAGAATGAAGACGGATCGCTACGCCTCTCTCAACAGCCGGATGCGGAAGGCTCGCTGGTCGCCCAAGACCCACAAACGGGTGCTATCCTGGCACTCCAGGGCGGTTTCGACTTTAACGCCAGTAAGTTCAATCGTGCTGTACAGGCACGACGCCAGTCTGGCTCTATCTTCAAGCCGTTTATTTACTTAGCGGCCCTTGAAGATGGAGAGATGAACGCCGCCAGCGTCGTTAATGATTCCCCCGTGGTTCTTGACGACGGCAGTAACTCATTGTGGCGTCCAGTCAACTCCAGCCGTGACTTCCAGGGCCCTATGCGCTTACGTCCGGCACTTGCCCGTTCGCGCAATCTGGTCACTATTCGCGTTCTACAAACCATGGGGCTGGATTACACGATTAACTTTTTGGAAGGCTTCGGCTTCTCTCCTGCCCAGCTCCCCCGTGGCTTATCATTAGCGCTAGGCAGCGCAAGCTTAACGCCGATGGAGATGACCAATGCCTACGCAGTGCTCGCAAACGGTGGTTTCCAGGTGTCGCCCTGGTTTATTGAGCGGGTTACCCGCGACGACGACAATGAGCTGATCGATGAAGCCACGCCACAGGTTGCCTGCTCCAGCTGTGCCGAAGACCAGGAGACGGTGGAAATTGATGGCCGCGAATACCCGATCGCCAAACGGGTGGCCGACCCGGCCGCTGTCTACATTCTGCGCGATATGCTGCGTGACGTTATCACCTCGGGCACTGGCCGCGGTGCCCTTAGCCTTAACCGTGAGGATATCGTCGGCAAGACCGGCACCACGAACAGCCAGCGTGATGCCTGGTTTGCGGGCTTTAACAGCAACCTGGTGACCACGGTATGGGTGGGTAAAGACAGCAACGAGACCATTTCTGAATATGGGGCTCAGGCCGCGCTTCCTATCTGGATAGAGTTCATGGGTGATGCCCTGGAAGGCACCCCGAACGCCGTACCCGAGCGGCCCGCGACGATTGTCACCGCCCGCGTGGATCCGGATACAGGCCAACGCTTAGCAGACGGCCAGTCTGGCGGGATTACCGAGCTGTTCCATCAGGATCACCTGCCGGATTACCAGCAGCGCCGCATTAGCCGCGAGCTGGAAGAAGCCAGTGGTTCTCAGGGGTCAGGTACCGCTGAGTCGATCTTCTAACTCAGTCTTCTAGACCTGCCAATCCCGTAGTACACCAAACGAAAGGCCCGGAGAGATAATCTCCGGGCCTTTTCTGTTGCTGGCTACCTTTGGGTCTGTCTGTAGCGTTTAACCACTAACGGGTGTCGCAGGCGCTTCGCGCTTACTGGCCAACCAGTTAGCCCCTATGGCGACAATCATGACCGCGACACCGGCAATTTCGGTCATCAGATTAGGGTAGAACACCCCAAAAATCGCAGCGGTAATCGCAATGCGTGGTAGCCATGACATTTTGGTAAACAGATACCCTTCCAACGCCGCGGCAAAGGCACCTAATGCCAGAATGGCAATCACCCCATTCCAGATGACCACCGGCACCGGGCCACCAATGATAATCTCAGGGTTGAAGACCATAAACAGCGGAATCAGGTAGAGACCTTTGGCAAACTTCCACGCCTGAAAGCTGGTTTCCATCGGCTTACTGCCCGCAATCGCCGCCCCGGCAAAGCCTGCCAAGGCGATGGGAGGCGTCACGTTGGAGTCCTGGGAGTACCAGAACACGACCAAGTGAGCGACCAGCAGCGGCACACCAAACTCGGCTGTCAATGCAGGCCCGACGAGCACAATGAGTACGATATAGCTGGCAGTAACAGGCAGGCCCATCCCCAGCACCAGGCTTGCCAACAGCACCATCACCAGCGCCAATACCAGGTTGCCGCCGGAGAAAGCCAGCATCATGGAGGAGAATTTCAGCCCCAGGCCGGTTAACCCCACGACCCCAACGATAATCCCGGCGACCGCACAAGCCATGGAAACCGCTACCGCATTGCGCGCGCCTAGCTCCAGGCCTTCGATCAGCTTGGCAAAGCCTGTACGTACCACGTCTTTAATCGCTGTTGCTGTCACCGGCTGGCCCTGCCTGGGCGCCACAAAGAAGAACCACAGCACATAGCGCAATACCGCTACCGCCAAAATAGTAATCACTGCGTAGTAGCCCACCCGCATGGGCGACATACTCATGGCCAGCAGCCAGACCAGCACCGCCAACGGCAGCAGGAAGTGCCAGCCATCCTTCATGACCTGGCGCATCTGCGGCAGCTCATCCTTGGGTAGCCCCTGCATGCCCTGCTTAAGAGCGATAATATGCACAAAAAGATAGACCGTGGCGAAATACATAATTGCCGGCAGGATGCTGACTTTGACGATATCCAGGTACGGCGTATTGGTGTACTCAGCAATCAGGAACGCCCCTGCCCCCATCAACGGCGGCATGATCTGCCCACCGGTTGAGGCCGCCGCTTCGATACCGCCTGCCTGCTTGGCTTTGTAGCCCAATCGCTTCATCAGCGGAATGGTAAAAGCACCGGTGGTGACCACGTTGGCAATCGCGCTGCCAGAAATAGAGCCCATGCCTGCCGACGCTAATACCGCCGCCTTGGCTGGCCCGCCACGCTGGCGTCCGGTCGCCGCATAGGCCATATCGATAAAGAACTTACCCGCTCCGGTACACTCCAAAAAAGCACCAAAGAGGACAAAAATAAAGATATAGGTCGCGGCCACGCCCAGCGGCAGCCCGAAAATACCCTCTTGCCCCAGGTAAAGTTGACCAGCGACCCGGTCAATGGTATAGCCGCGGTGCTCAAGAATGCCCGGCATCCACTCACCAAGCCACGGTAGCTCGCCCCGCGGCCCCGCAAAGGCGTACACAATCGCCAATAGACCAATGACGGTCATACCAAAACCTACCGCGCGGCGGCTGGCTTCCAATACCGTCACCGTGGCAATACAGGCGACCAGAATATCGGTACTGTTCCAAAAACCTGCACGGCTAAAAATCTCATCCAGGTTGAGTACCAAGTAACCACCGGTGAGAATAGCCCCGGCGAAAAACAGCAGATCAAGCCCCCAGCCCAATACACCACGCTTGCGGGTGGGGCCGAAGGCTGGAAACATTAAAAATGCCAGCACCATAATCAGTGCCAGGTGAATACTGCGCTGATAAAAAAGCCCTAAGGGCTGAATGCCAGCAGAGTAGAGCTGAAACAGGGAAAGACCCACCGCCACAATGGTGATCGACCACAGCACCATGCGGGGTTGAATCACATTACCGCCCGGCACCACGCTCGACGGTTGATTGGATTCGCTCATGAAGTCCTCGGAAGCGTTAACTAATGTCGTTTTTATTCACGCGGGGATGCGTGAGGGTCTATCAACTGAATGGTCACGCGTTGCCCAGCGGCGTGTTCACTTAGGCTGACTGGCGCATGCTCACCGCCTGGCCACACCACGCGATGATTAACAGCCGGTGAACCTACCCTCAACACATAACGGTTATTGGTGACAGGCTCGTTAATGGCATTAATCCAATAACCGCCTTCACCGTCTGATACCTGCTCACCGCGGCCAAAAATATGCCCAAGCCCTGCGGCGAAATCGGGTTGATGGCTACGCTCCAATTGCATGACACCCGCTACATTACGATAGCAGTCCAGCACCGTGAAATGTTCAACGGAGTGTTGCCACTTGATGCACCAGCGACCGCCAGCAGGTACTGCCTCATCCACTAGCGTGTCGCCCTGTTCGGTCACCACCGCTAGGCGCATAAACGCCGACGCCGAAGCGGGGGAAGCCCCCACTTCGGCGAACGGACAACATGCAATCAGTAGTGCCATCAGTCGTTGCTGCCACTGCATGGCAATATCCTTCAATGCACGTTAGCGATTAAGGACGCAGACGATCCGGGATTTCAGCACCAACTTCTTCGAAATAACGCAGCGCACCGGGGTGCAGCGGCACAGGAGTCGACTCCATAGTGAACTCAATGGTGGTGTCGTTAGCCGCCGGGTGAACGGCAATCAGCTCGTCGGTGTTTTCGAACAGTAGCTGAGTCAACTGATAAGCCAGCTCTTCGTCCATGTCAGAGTTAACGACGAGGACGTTGGGAATACCCAGGGTCTGCACGGCTTCGTCCATACCGTCATACATACCGGCGGCAAGCTTGTAAGGTGCGAAGACTTCTTCTTCTTCCCGAGCATTGGCCACTTCTTCATCGGACAGGCCAATCAGGCGAATATCACGGGTGGCTGCCAGGTTGAGAATCGAGCTGGTGGGCGGCCCAACGCTCCAGAAACCGGCGTCGATATCACCGTCGCGAATGGCATCTGCAGTTTCGTTGAAGTTAAGGCGCTGGGGGGTGAAATCGCTATAGCTAATACCATTGGCTTCAAGCAGAGCACGGGCATTGAGCTCGGTGCCGCTACCCGGTGCACCGACGGAAACACGCTTGCCCGCTAGATCAGCAATCGATTCAATATCCGACTCGGCCAGCGTTACCAGCTGTACCGCGTTGGGATAAACCGAGGCGAGCGCGCGGATGTTCTCAACCTGACGGCCTTCAAAATCATCCGTGCCGGTATAAGCCTGATAGACCGTATCGGCCAGAGCCAGGGCAAGATCCGCGTCACCGCGCATGATCAGCCCCATATTTTCAACCGAGGCACCGGTCACTTCAGCCGTCGCCTGAGCGCCTTCGATATGGTTGTTGATCATTTCGGCAAAACCACCGCCGATAGGGTAGTAAACGCCACCGGTACCGCCAGTCGCGATTGAGAGTTGTTGAGCGCTTGCTGGAAGCGCGACCGCGAGCATAGAAGCGGCAGCGGCTGTGGCGTATAGAGAGCGTAGAGTTTTCATGAGCATTTCCTCCGTCCTGCTTGGACTTATAGGTATGGTTGACGATAAAAGGAGGTGTTGAAGCCCCAGCTTCTGGCTGCCGTCACGACGAACCGGAAGCGGTGGAAGTGAAGTTAGCACGGCTTATGCGTTAGATGCTAATAGGCGTTATCAGCGCAGCAGCGCCTTTACCTCTACAGCCGTGAGTGCCTAAGAAGGTGTAACCGCCCAGCAGTTAGATCGAATAGCCAAAACTATTAAAATCATGAAATTCAGCATAAATGTCTTATTTTATGCCGAATTGTTATTATTTATTAAAAATGGCCGTTAATTTCGCCCACCCCATCGTTATTGTTGATTCAGGATAGGAGCCACACTGCTATGGAGCCCGGTTTTAAAGAAGAAGGTAGTCGGGAAAAAGACGCGCCGCGGCAAAACCTGGCCATTAGTGCTTACCGCCAACTCAAGCACGACATTATTCGTGGTCGCTATGCGCCAGAGCAGAAACTGCTGATGAGCCGCCTCAAAGAGCAGTACGGCGCCAGCACCGGGCCGCTACGGGAAGCGCTGTCACAGTTAGTTTCTGACCGCCTTGTGGTCGCTATCAGTCAGCGCGGCTACCGGGTAGCTCCCATGTCGCTGGCCGAACTCAACGATATTTACGACGCACGGGCTCAGCTTGAAGGGCTGATCCTGAGATTGGCCATTGAGCGCGGCGACGACGACTGGGAGGCCACCGTACTGGCCACCGCGCATCGGCTGGCCAAGGTCACCGACATCAACACCCCCGATGACCTGCTGGATATCTGGGATCAGCGCCACAAAGCGTTCCACACCGCCATTGCCAGCGGCTGCAACTCCCCTCACCTGCTACAAATGCGCAATACTCTGTTTGATCAGGTAGAGCGCTATCGCCACCTGTGGCTGCAGGAAACCGTGATGTCATCCCAGGCGCTGGAGCTTAAGCGCCAGGAGCACGCCGAATTGGTCGAGGTCATTCTGGCTCGCGATACCGCCGAAGCCGACACCCTGATGCGCGATCACCTGATGACCCCCGTACCGATAATTACCCGCGTCCTTCAAGAGCGCGGCATCAGTTGAGCTTTTCGCTTCGGCTCTTCGCCCCAGACCAAAGTTCTACGTTTTAAAAAAATGTAGATATTTTAAAAAAACGGCGATACATTGACTGCAAGCTATTTTGCATCTATTCCTGCCCACTATCCGAGGAATCTACGCCATGACGCATTTCAACTGGGACGACCCACTACTTCTGGAACAACAGCTCACCGATGAAGAGCGCCAGATTCGTGATGCGGCCTACGACTACTGCCAGGAAAACCTTCAGCCCCGCGTACTGACCGCCTTCCGTGAAGAGCGGTTCGATCGCGAAATCATGACCGAGATGGGCGAGCTTGGTCTGCTGGGTGCTACCGTTTCCCCCGAGTACGGCGGCGCTGGCGTTAACCACGTGGCCTACGGTTTGATTGCCCGCGAAGTAGAGCGCGTAGACTCCGGCTACCGTTCGGCCATGAGCGTGCAGTCCTCGCTGGTGATGTACCCCATCGAGACCTACGGCTCGGAAGAGCAGAAGCAAAAATTCCTACCCAAGCTTGCCAGCGGTGAAATGGTCGGCTGCTTTGGCCTGACCGAACCTGACCACGGCTCTGATCCCGGCAATATGATCACGCGCGCGGAAAAAGTCGATGGCGGCTACCGCCTAACCGGCGCCAAAATGTGGATCACCAACAGCCCGATTGCCGATATCGCGGTGGTATGGGCGAAATCAGCAGCCCACGACAATCAGATTAAAGGCTTTATTGTCGAGCGCGGCACCGAAGGTTTCACCACGCCCAAAATCGAAGGAAAAGTCTCGCTGCGCGCCTCGATTACCGGTGAGATCGTGCTGGACAACGCCTTCGTTCCCGAAGAGAACCTGCTGCCTAACGTCAGCGGCTTGAAAGGCCCGTTCGGCTGCTTAAACAAAGCGCGCTATGGCATCGCCTGGGGCGTGATGGGCACGGCCGAGTTCTGCTGGCACGCGGCGCGCCAATACACCCTCGACCGCAAGCAGTTTGGCCGCCCACTGGCCGCCAACCAGCTGATCCAGAAAAAGCTCGCCGATATGCAGACCGAGATCACTCTGGGCTTGCAGGCAGCCCTGCAAGTAGGTCGCCTGATGGATAGCGGCAACTGGGCACCGGAAATGGTCTCGCTGATCAAACGCAACAACTGCGGCAAAGCGCTGGATATCGCTCGCCAGTCCCGCGATATGCACGGCGGTAACGGCGTCTCCGACGAATACGGCGTCATTCGCCATATGGTCAACCTGGAATCGGTAAATACCTACGAAGGCACCCACGATGTGCATGCTCTGATTCTTGGCCGCGCGCAGACGGGTATTCAGTCGTTCTTTTAATCACCGCACCTTGATCACTTGTCACTTATTAACGGAGCCTCTATGAACGAGCTAACCAAACCACTGGCCGGTATAAAAGTACTCGATATTTCCCGCGTACTGGCCGGGCCGTGGTGCGGACAAATGCTCGCGGATATGGGGGCAGATGTGATTAAGGTAGAGCGTCCCGGTAGCGGCGATGACACCCGCCACTGGGGCCCTCCTTGGCTGGCGGGCAGCGAAGAGTCGGCGTACTACCTGTGCGCTAACCGGGGTAAACGCTCGGTGACCGTCGATATGGCCAAACCCGAAGGCCAGGCAGTGATCAAGCAGCTCGTGGCTAACTCCGACGTGTTGATAGAAAACTTCAAGGTCGGCGGCCTGAAACGCTACGGTCTGGATTACGCCAGTTTGAAAGCGCTGAACCCACGACTGATCTACTGCTCCATCACCGGTTTTGGCCAGGAGAGCCCTTACGCTCACCGCGCCGGTTATGACTTTATGATCCAAGCCATGGGCGGGATCATGAGCCTAACTGGCAAGCCCGACAGTGAACCCGGCGGTGGCCCGGTAAAAAGCGGCGTTGCCTTTACCGATATTTTCACGGGGCTCTATGCCGCTAATGCAATTTTAGCGGCGCTTTATCAGCGCCGTGATAGCGGCGAGGGCTGCCATATCGATATGGCACTAATGGATGTCCAGGTAGGCGTGCTCGCCAATCAGGCACTGAACTACCTCACCTCCGGCAATGTGCCCCAACGGCTGGGTAATGCCCACCCCAACATCGTGCCTTATCAGGCGTTTGCCACCCAGGATGGCCATATGATCACGGCTGTCGGCAACGACGAGCAGTTCAAGCGTTTTTGCGCGGTGCTTTCGCTACCGGCTTTGGCGGAAGATCCGCGCTTTGCCACCAATGGGGCTAGGGTAAATAACCGCGCGTTACTCGTGCCGCAGTTGGAAGCGGCGTTGGCCCAGCGCAGCACTGATGAATGGCTAGCCGCTTTTGAAGCCGTAGGCGTGCCCTGCGGGCCGATCAATACGCTGGATCGGGTGTTTGACGACCCCCATGTGAAAGCCCGCGGACTTAAGCAAACCCTGCCCCACGACCAAGCGGGTCAGGTGGATCTGGTTGCTAACCCGATTCGTTTTAACGGTGTCCAAATGAGCGCCACTACGGCGCCGCCCCACCTAGGTCAGCATACTGAAAGCGTGCTTGAAGAGCTCGGCATTAGCTTGGAGCAGCGCACTGCGATGCGCGCAGCTGGCATCATTTAATGACCCAAAGGTCAATGCATCCCCTCTTAGGCGCCTCACCCGGCGCTTTTTTTTAAGCCACAGATACCGGCCAACATGGCAAACCAAGAGGCGAGCAATTGGCTAGTGCTTCGCGATCAAAAGCTGTACAATTCCTATACAAAACATATATCAAGAGCTAAGCTAAATAGCGTTGAATGCTTCAGTGTAGGCTGTAGGCATTATGTTATCTAATGTTAAGGCATTAATAGCCTCATCCAACACCCATCCACAGGAGCAGCTATGAGCCAGTGCGCACGCGTTAATGGCAGTTGCAAACGCTGTGAAGGCGACTTGCCCTTTGAGTTCACCATGGCCTTTCAGCCAATCGTGGATCTATCGCTGGCCCAAATCGTCACCTATGAAGCACTGGTTCGTGGTTTGCGCGGAGAATCCGCCTGGAGCGTTATTTCACAGGTGACTGATGACCTCCTCTACCGTTTTGATCAGGCCTGCCGGGTAAAAGCGATCGAAATGGCCAGCGCACTGGATATGCAAACCGATCTCTCGATCAATTTCTTACCCAACGCCGTTTATGAGCCGAAAGCTTGTATCCAGGCGACGTTAGAAGTTTCCAAGCGCGTGGGCTGGCCAACCCATCGGCTAATTTTTGAAATCACCGAAACCGAACGCGTCCGCGACCGGCAGCACCTATGCAATATCATTGATGCCTACCGCTCCATGGGCTTTAAAACGGCGCTAGATGATTTTGGCAACGGGTACGCCAATTTAGACTTATTGACCGATCTAACGCCGGATAAGCTCAAGATTGACCGCGAACTGGTCATGAATTGCGATAGCGATTTTCGCCGCCAGGCGCTGTTAAACGCGATCATCCTGCTCGCTCAAGAGCTTGATATGACCCTCATCGCCGAAGGTGTGGAGACCCGCGCTGAAGCTTTATGGCTGGCCCGCGCGGGGATTGTTCGTCAACAGGGTTTCTATTTCGCGAAACCCGCAATTAATTCTCTTGGCACCGATATTACCCCTCTGTTGATGGGGTTAAAAAGAGAGCTAACGGAGTTAAAAAGTGACGTAGAGACCAGCACAGGAGCGGTGAATGAAAGAGATTAGCCCTGATCAACTCTACCAGTTGTTTAACCGTTCAAAGCGTAATACCGAAAATGTTATCAAAGCAGCGCCGATTGGGATCTGTATTACGACCCCCTCTGGCCACTTTGAAATGGTCAATCCAGCGTACTGCGAGTTTTATGGCTACCAGCCAGAAGAGCTTTTAGGTCAGCACTTTACTCAAGTAGTACCTGAAGAGAGCCGGGCGGTTTTATCAGCCCTGCATGAAGAGTTTATGCAGGGCAACGAGAACCAGGAACTGCGCCAAGAGTGGGATGTTGTCATTAAAAACGGCGAGAGGCGCACCGTTATTACCGAAGCCGCACGCATTGAAGCTGACGATGGAGAGCCGCGTAAAGTCACTTTTATTATCGACATTACCCAGCGCAAGCGGCTAGAGGAGCGGCTAAAGCAGGCTAATGAACGTCTGGATCACTTGGCCCACCACGATGAGCTAACCGAACTACTCAATCGCCGTGCTGGCTTGCAGCGCATGGATGAAGAGATTAAGCGCTTTAAGCGTTATGGCACGCCCTTAAGTATCGCCATGTATGACCTTGACGACTTTAAAGCCTTCAACGATACCTACGGGCACAGCGCAGGCGACAGCGTTCTGCAACAGATCACAACCTTGATCAGCGAGATACTGCGCGACACAGATTCGCATATCCGCCTAGGCGGCGAAGAGTTTCTCATCATTATGCCAGGCGTAACCGCAGAAGAAGCCTATCAGGGCATGGAGCGTGTGCGTAAAAGCATTGCGCAAAAGTCATTTACCGAACATCAATTAACGGTAACGCTCTCATCGGGGATTGCCAGCTACGCTGAAGGCTCGGGCTCAAGACTCCTCGAACGTGCCGACAAAGCCATGTACCAAGCTAAACAGGCGGGACGTAATCGTGTTGTCATTGCCTAGTCATCAATGTAATCAAAGCTATTAAGCACTATGCTTATAAGTACTATGCTGAAAGAACATTCATCTTCAATTAGGAAGTAAGCCATGAGCAGCAATGCCGAACTGAACGAGCTAAAACATAAATACGTCGCTGCAGGCGCCGCTAGCCCCGCAACGGCGTTTGCTGACCACGCTGAAAATGCTGAAATCTGGGACGCGGACGGCAATCGCTTTATCGACTTCGCGGGCGGCATTGGCGTACTCAACGTAGGTCACCGCCACCCTAAAGTAGTCGCAGCGGTAAAAGCCCAGCTCGATAAGCTGATGCATACCTGCCAAACGGTCATGCCTTATGAAGGCTACGTGAAGGTCGCGGAAAAGCTCAGCCACATCGTACCGGTGCGTGGTCATGCTAAAGTCATGCTGGCCAACTCCGGTGCGGAAGCGCTGGAAAACGCGGTCAAGATCGCCCGCGCCGCCACCGGCCGCTCCAACGTTATCTGTTTCGATGGCGGCTACCATGGCCGTACCTTCTTCACCATGGCAATGAACGGCAAGGTGGCGCCTTACCAGAGCGACTTCGGCCCGATGCCGGGCACCGTGTTCCGTGCACCCTACCCGGTGCCTTACCACGGCGTTAGCGAGGACGAGGCCATTCGTGGTCTGAAGATGACGCTGAAAACCGATGCCAACCCGAAAGATACCGCGGCCATCGTGCTCGAGCCGGTGCTTGGTGAAGGCGGTTTCTACCCGGCCTCTACTAGCTTCCTGACCAAAGTTCGCGAAATCTGCGATGAGCACGGCATGCTGATGATCATCGATGAAGTACAGTCGGGCTTTGGCCGTACTGGCAAAATGTTTGCCATCGAGCATAGCGGCGTTGAGCCGGACATTATGACCATGGCCAAGAGTATGGCCGACGGCATGCCGATCTCCGCCATCGTGGGTACTGACAAGGTGATGGACGCTTCAGGCCCTAACTCCTTGGGCGGTACCTACACCGGCAGCCCCACCGCCTGTGCGGCCGCGTTGGCAGTCATGGAAGTGTTTGAAGAAGAGAACATTCTGGAGAAGAGCCAGGCCCTGGGCGACAAGCTGGCCAAGCGCTTCAATGTGTGGGCAGACAAGTTTGATTGCATCGACCATGTGCGCAACATGGGTGCCATGGCTGCATTTGAGCTAGTGTCGAACAAAGCCGACCACACACCTAACCCGGAACTGGCTGCCGCGCTGTGCAAGAAAGCCCGTGAAGAGGGCTTGATCCTGCTCTCCTGCGGCATGTACGGCAACACCATCCGCTTCCTGATGCCCGTCACCATTCAAGATGATGTGCTCAATGAAGGCCTAGATATTATTGAGTCCTGCCTGGATTCACTGGTGTAACGCCAAGCTAACTGACGTTAGTGCATACGTGAATACGACGCCGCCCAATTTGGGCGGCGTTTTGGTTTAACGAGGCCGACGATCGCCTTCCAAAAAGTTAGCCGTAAAGACCGCTTTGCCATGGGTCTCAAACGACCACTTCATCACCTCGCTTAACGCTGCCATTACTTCGTCGAACTCGCCAAATACCTGGGTGCTCATGCGATTCGGGTGTACTTCCAATCCCGTCGCTTCCAGGCGTTTTACCACCTCTTTGACCACCGGCTTGAAGTCATCGGCCAGTGGGTAGTAGCTAAGCTGTACGGAAAGATACATAACGCCTCCTCACGCTGTGTTTGAGGGCCTGCTGGTTACGGATAATCTTTGCCAGGCAGCCACAATAGCGGCACGGGTCTCGTCCGGATGCTCCATCGGGAACATATGCGTACCGGGAACCTCGCTCACCGTTAACCCCTTGCGCTTCAAGCGCTTTATCCGTGAAGCGGTCAGTAAGTGGGACTCTTTGCCCGCCACCAGCTCTAACGGCACGCCCAGCCGTTGGGGCAGGCGCGAAAGGTGATCCGGCAAATGGCGGAAAATTTCCACCTCAATACTCGGGTCAAAGGTCAGTTCAGCACTGCCGTCATCCAGTAAGCGCGTCCCTGCTTCAATGTAGTCGTTGAGCGCCTCCGGGGTAAAGCGACGAAACAGCCCCCGGCGACCCAGCGAGCTTGCCATCGCTTCGCGACTCGGCCACACGGTGCGCCGACCCAGGGTTTTACCTGCAGGGGTAACCCGATCCACAAAGCCAAACCGCTTGGCGGCTTTCATTGCCCAGGCGTCCGTTCCCAGCATCAAGGGCGGGTCGAGCATGATCACCCCGCAGAAGCGCTCAGGCTGTTTATCCGCGGCCATGGCCATCAAGGTGCCACCCAACGAGTGCCCCACGCCCAGCAGCGGCGTATCGCTCTCAGGTAGGTAGCTCAGCAGCTCATCCACCAGATTGCCCCAGTTGTGGTTTACGGGGTAGTCAGGGTGGTGACCCAGGCGATCCAGAGGGTGCAGATCAAAGGTCTCTGCCAGGGGATTCAACAGGCTGCGATAGCTTAACCCTGGAAAACCATTGGCGTGAGCAAACACTAAACGGGGACGTTGGGCAGCATTAGCAGACATGGCAAGGCTCGCGCGTTAAAAAGGCAGGAAGACGGCTAATGTGAAATATGATTATTTACGCCGCCTATCATACATCTGTTTTAACGCGCTACTGAATGAGCGTCAATGAGCATAAGGGTTAACAGGCTAATTAAAACAGCGACAGTTGATGCTCCTGGCTGTTGTCCGCCAGCCGATACCCTACGCCAAGCAGGCGTACGGGACGCTCGCCCCTGGCCCAACCGACGTTAAGCAGAGTTTCAAACTGTTCAAGGTTGGGCGCGGGGTCGGCATGCTCGACGGTGGTTTGGGTAAAGTCGCTAAACTTCACTTTGACGATTAGCCCGCGCACCGCCAGTGGTGGGTCAAGCCGTGCGTAGCGGCGCTCTAAATCTTCGATCAGCGCGGGGAGTTCACGGCGGCAGGCGTCGAGGTCGGGTAAATCCTGAGCGTAGGTCTGTTCGGTACTGACCGATTTGCGCTCACGGTGGGTTTTTACCGGGCGCTCGTCCCGCCCCCAACTTAGCTCGTGTAGCCGCCGTCCAAAACGGCCGAAATGCTCAACCAGGTCGGTCAGCGTGCGGGTACGCAGGTCGGCGCAGGTGTGGATATCCAGCCCTGCCAACTTTTCGGCCGTGCGCGGCCCTACCCCATGGATTTTCTTGACCGGCAGCTGTTGTACGAAGCTATCGACCTTATCCGGCGTAATTACGCAAAGGCCGTCGGGTTTGTTCCAGTCGCTGGCGATTTTGGCCAGAAACTTATTGGGCGCTACGCCCGCTGAAACAGTAATCCCCACTTCGCGGCTGACCCGTTCGCGGATCGCTTCGGCCATTAGCGTCGCGCTGCCGTGATGCAGGGTGGTCTCCGAGACATCCAGAAAGGCTTCATCCAAGGAGAGCGGTTCAATCAGTTCAGTTACATCGCGATAAATGGCGAAGACCTGGCGGGCGACCTCTTTGTATTTGGCCATCTCACCGCGAATCACGGTGAGATGGGGGCAGCGTTTGAGTGCCTGGGCCATTGGCATCGCTGAATGGATGCCAAACTCGCGGGCAGGATAGTTGCAGGTAGCGACCACCCCACGCTGCTCGACGCTGCCGCCAATGGCAATTGGGATATCCCGCAGCGCGGAGTTATCGCGCATTTCCACTGCTGCATAAAAGCAGTCACAGTCGCAGTGAATGATTTTGCGCACCGGCTACCCTTCTAACTGTAAAAAATCACAGTTTATCACAGGGATTAGCTTTTTATGTTCCGCAGAAGGTTCTTAGCACCTGCTCATTTTCCGTCGCAGGCGCTGCCAAACGACGCGCTTCAACCGACTCATCAAACGGCTTGGTCACCACCGCGAGAAGGGTATGGAAAGGCACAAAATCACCGTCGTAAGCGGCATCAATGACCTCTTGTACCCGGTGGTTACGGGGAATAATCACCGGGTTAGCGTGGCGCATCGCGGCTAATCGCTCGCTGTCTTGATTAGCTGCCTGCTCGACCTGCCACGTATCTAGCCACGCGGTTAGCTCATTGGGCTGGGTCGTTAGCGCCAGCAGGGCCTCGCGGTGTTTATCACTCATTGAGTTAGCGTATTGGGTGAGCGCATCAAAGGTAGCCGTCATATCCATTCGCCCCTGGTGCATTTGGCTTTCTAGCCCTTCCATAAGCGGCACTGCCTGATCACTTTCTGGCGTGAGGCCCAACTTATCGGCGTGCAAACGGCGCTGTTCAGCATCAAACAGTGGCTCAAAGCGGCGAATAATCTCGGTGGCCTGCTCTACCAACGCTTCGCCTTCTTCACGCATCAGCGGCAGTAGCGTTTCGGCAAAGCGGGCAAGATTCCACTGGGCAATGGCGGGCTGGTTGTCAAATGCGTAGCGGCGACCTTGATCGATGGAGCTAAACACCTTCTGCGGATTAAATTGCTCCATAAAGGCACAGGGACCGTAATCGATAGTCTCCCCGGCGATGCTGCAGTTATCGGTGTTCATCACCCCGTGGATAAACCCAACGCTCATCCAGCGTGCAATCAGCACCGCTTGGCGGGCAACGACTGCTTCCAGCAGTGCTAAATAAGGATCTTCGGCGTTGGCGGCAACTGGGTAGTGGCGTTCAATGACATGATCCGCCAACGCTTTTAACAATGCTTCATCTCGCCGTGAGGCGGCGAATTGGAAGGTTCCTACGCGGATATGGCTGCTGGCCACGCGGGTAAACACCGCGCCGGGCTCAGCCATCTGCCGTATCACCCGCTCGCCGCTGGTCACCGCTGCCAGAGCGCGGGTGGTGGGAATGCCCATGGCGGCCATAAACTCGCTAACCAAATATTCACGCAACACCGGCCCTAACGGCGAACGGCCATCGCCACCACGGGAAAATGGCGTGCGGCCGCTGCCTTTTAGCTGCACATCTCGGCGCACGCCGTTCTGGTCGATCACTTCACCCAGCAGCAGCGCACGGCCATCGCCCAGTTGCGGCACAAAGTTGCCAAACTGGTGGCCTGCATAGCCTAACGCCCCCGGCTTGGCTTCTGGCATGAGCTGGTTGCCGCTAAACCACTGGGCCAGCGTTTCGGAGTCAGGTATCTCTTTGGCGCCTAGCTCATGAGCCAGCGGGGCATTAAACGCGATCAGCTCAGGGCTGGATACAGGCGTTGCCTGGGTGGCAACCCACAGGGGTTCGGGTAAGGTGGAATAGAGATGTTCAAATGACAGCACGTTAGGCTCCGCTGTTGATGGCGATATCTACCTAATACCCTAGCACTTTAGTCAAGTTAACGCCGTTGCAAACAGCGAACAGCCTTCTCGAGCACCGGCGTCAACGGCGCCCGCCACTGGTGGGTCAATAGCGCATCTGCCCGGGTGACGCCGAGGGAGAGCGATGCTAGCGGCATGCCCCGCTCATGGGCGGCGCGGCAGAAACGGTAGCCGGAAAACACCATTAACGAGGTGCCCACTGCCAGTACCGCATTCGACTCGGCCAGCGCCACCTGCGCTGCCAGCCGCCGTTCGGCGGGCACCACATCGCCGTAAAACACTACGTCAGGCTTCAGGATGCCGCTGCAGCGCGGACAATCGAAAATATGAAAGGTGCTGAAGTCGGTTTCCAGGTCAGCGTCGCCATCCGGGGCGTGCCCTGCCTGCAAACCAGCAAATGTTGGGTTCATGCGCGCCATTTCGGCATGCATGGCGTGGCGCATCATTTGATAGTCGCACACCATGCACTTCACCATGTCCGCCCGACCATGCAGGTCGATCACTCGGCGGGAACCGGCGCGTTGATGCAAACGGTCAACGTTTTGGGTCACCAATTGCTGGATGTAGCCCTGGGATTCCAGCGCGGCGAGCGCACGGTGCGCGCCGCTGGCTTGGGCTTCGCGCATGGCGCTGAAACCGATCAGTGCGCGGGCCCAGTAACGCTGGCGAACGTGATGAGAGCTCATGAAGTCGCCATGCTGCACCGGGGGTGGCCGCTTCCACTGGCCATCCGCATCGCGATAGTCCGGAATACCGCTATCGGTACTCACACCGGCACCGGTAATCACCCACAGTTTTGGGTGCCGCTGAATAAAATCAGCCAGTTCCTCGCCCGCCTGGGCAACGCTTTCTGCAATTTCCACGGCCTGCGTCAATCGTTCACCTCTAGGCAATGTGGCTCGAACTCAACGATACTGTATAGCAACAGCGGGCCATGCAACGCGCCCTTCAACGGTTATTGTGCACCCAGGAGATACTCTTATGCAGCACGATCATGACATTATTATTGTCGGTGGCGGCATGGTGGGCGCCGCCCTGGCCGCGCGGGTGGGTCATGCGGGCTTCTCTGTCGGGCTGGTAGAGAAAGGTGCCGAGCCAAGCGAGCCCTGCGGCGACTATGATCTGCGTATCTCGTCGCTAAACGCCCGTTCGCTCGCTTTTGTAAAGGCCAGCGGCACAGCACTCCCCGAAGAGCGTAGTTGCCCTTTCCGGCATATCGATGTCGCCAACCAGGACGGCACCGGCCACGCGCTGTTCTCCGCCGCCGATAGCGGTATGGATGACTTCGGCATTTTTATTGAAAACCGCGCTCTGCAGTACGCCCTTTGGCAGCGCTTGGCGCAGTTGCCCAGCGTCACTTGTTACACCCACTGTGCGCCACTGAGCACTATTGCGGCAACGTCTGCCCGCCAGCTTGAACTGGATAACGGTCAGACACTGAGCGCGCCCATGGTGGTTGGGGCTGACGGCGCCCGCTCGACCCTGCGCGAGCTGGCCCAGATTTCAGTGGAGAGCTACGATTACCACCAGCGCGCCATGATCATTAACGTGGAAACAGAGCTGCCCCAGCAGGATGTCAGTTGGCAAGTGTTCACGCCGACCGGCCCGATTGCCATGCTGCCGCTACCCGGCCACCGCGCATCACTGGTGTGGTACGACCACGAAGACGCCACCCGTGCCCGCGAGGCGATGGATAACGCGACGCTAAAAACCGCTATTGAGGGCGCCTTCCCCCGCCGCCTGGGGAATATCACCCGGGTAGTCGCGCGCGCCAGCTTCCCGATTAAGCGCCAGCACGCCAAGCGCTATATCGGTAAACGTTTAGCGCTAATAGGTGACGCGGCTCACGTGGTACACCCGCTGGCAGGTCAGGGACTAAATATTGGCCTGCACGACGCCGACACTCTTGCCGAGATTGTCATTCAGGGTCGCGACCCCGGCGATTACCTCAACCTGCTCCGCTTTGAGTGCCAGCGCCGGGCGGCTAACCAGGCGATGATCGCCGCCACCGATAGTTTTCACCACCTATTTACCGGCGCCAAACCGCTGCGCCAGTTAGGCGATTTAAGCCTGCAGCTCGCCGAGCGTTTCCCGTTCGCCAAACGCATGATGATGCAACAAGCCAACGGGTTGAATCCGTTTAAAATGCGCTAATGGCGGGCAGTATGCGTTTATTCAGCTAAGGGCCAAACGGTTAAGCCCTGCCCTTAGCTGACTATTAGGGCATCAGCTTTTCGCTCTGAACCGAGCAGTAAGGGTTGCAGAAAGATATAGAGGCGCTTGTAGCCTTCACGATGCCCTCTGCCCCACAAAACGCTTCGCCATAATCCAGCTTGGCGGTTTTAACAACTCTACAACAAGGCTTAAGCCATCCAACCTATCCCCGTCCGCACTAGCGCAATGCGGCTACAAAACAGCCATCTTTCAACTCTATTAACCAATTCCTCTTCATAAGGATAAAAATGAGTTTCATTATTCTTTTAACTATTAGCGAATTCTAAAACCTATAACAAGAAACGTTAAAGACAACAGCAGTATTCACTGTGCAAGCTTACTCGTGAGTAGCACCAATCTTATAAACCTTATACATGTCAGCCTAATGGAAGTTTTTTTACTTTAACTCTTTAGCACCAAGCCTGGGTGCCGATAGTAGAAAAGGAGCCTTGGGTGCTCCCCCACCATGCGGTTTACAGGGCTCTTCCCGCAAGCTTCATGACTCCCCTTCCTATATGAGAAAAGATAATGCTGCAGGCACTCCACCGTGTTTCATTAGGGCGTAAATTTATATTAGTTCTAGCCTTACCATTGATAGCCATGACATGGTTAGCCGTGGCAGGTATTTTGGAACGAAAAGAACTTGTCTCTGAAATGAGCCACCTTCAGGAAATGACCGTGCTAAGCCAATATGCCGGTGAATTGGTTCATGAGCTTCAGCGTGAGCGAGGAATGTCAGCGGCATTTCTAGGTAGCAATGGGAATAATTTCCGTGCGGAACTCCCCGACCAGCGCCGAGAAACTGACAAGCGACTCAACGAGTTCAACACCTATACGGCTAGCCTAGTCTTTACTGACGCTGATGCCGAAGTTCAAGCCCAGGTGAACCAGGCCAACAGCCTTTTAAAAGAGTTAACCACCCACCGCCAGCGCGTTGATAGCCAGGATATAGTAGGTGAGCAATCTAATGGCTACTACACAAGCATTAATAACTTCTTAATTAGTATTGTTAGCCAATTAACATTCAGCGTCGAACAAGGCGAAGTTATCAGACAGCTCAATGCTTACTACAACTTATTGAACATTAAAGAGCTGGCTGGCATAGAGCGCGCCATGTTAACCACCGCGTTCAGTACTGATGCCATGTCTAGCGATATGCACTCCAACCTTCTCTCTTTAACGGGCCGTTCTAGCGTGTATATCAGCAGTTTTAACAGTTTTGCGAATGAGAGTATTCAAAACGAGCTGGCTGGGGTATTGGCAAGCGATCTTGCCCAAAACCTGTTAGAGATGCGTGGTATCGCCATTGAACAAGGGACGGCGGGCAATTTTAACGTTGACCACCAACAATGGTTTGAACAGCAGACCGCACTCATTGACCGAATCGCAGTGGTTGGACAGAAGGCAGCCGAGGTTTTGCTTGAGACGGCTCAAAACTTGCGTGATAAAGCGGTAAGTGAACTGACGTATTACTTGGTTTTGTCTTTGGCAGCCGCGATTTTAGCCATTGTGCTATCGGTGCTGATTGTCCGTAGTATCGCGCGGCCCTTACAAATAGCACTTAAAAATGTCCAAACACGCGGTGGCGACCTCACTCAGCGCCTAGCCGTGCCTGGTAGCGATGAACTGTCTCAGCTTTATCAAGCCTTCAATGAATCGACGAGTAAAACAGAAGAGTTAGTGGCTGGCATCAAACAGGGCGCTCAATCCGTTGAGCTAGCCAGTAAAGAGATTGCGAATGGCAATGCAGATCTCGCGCAACGCACAGAGGAGCAGTCCGCTTCGCTGGTTGAAACGGCGTCCAGCATGGAACAGATTACGGCGACCGTAAAACAGAGTGCAGATACCGCCCAGGAAGCACGTCGCTCCACACAAGACATGGCTAATCAGGCCAATGATGCGAACGTGATAGCCGAACAGGCCCGCGTGGCAATGGAGCAGATCGAAAGAGCCAACGAAAAAGTCACGGCGATCGTTGAAGCTATCGACAACATTGCCTTCCAGACTAACCTGCTCGCCTTGAACGCCTCCGTCGAAGCTGCGCGTGCGGGAGAGCAAGGTCGAGGGTTCGCTGTTGTGGCCTCCGAAGTACGCAATCTAGCCAGCCGCAGTGCAGAAGAAGCCAAGCAAATCCGTAAGCTCATCGAAAACAATGTGGCAAGCATCAAGGAAGGCGGCAACCTTGTAACGTCCACCAGTGAAACGCTAAAAACTATTGCAGAACGCGCGCAGCACACCGCCGCGCTGGTGTCAGAAATATCGTCTGCCACTAACGAACAGTCACACGGTATTGAACAAATCAACCAGGCGTTGACCCAGTTGGAAGAAGTAATCCAGCAAAACGCGGCGCTGGTCGAGCAAGTGGCCACCGCGAGCCGTTCGCTCGACGATCAGGCAGGCGATATGGCCGACATGGTGGGCCGCTTCAAGGTTAGCGAAGGGGATAATTCAATGGCGTTGGCCCATCACGCCTACTAGCACCATAAACCCTCCTTAAGCAGCCCCCCCCTCGGTGGGCTGTTTTGATATAAAAAGCGCTAAACCTGACTATGCTGAGTAAGCGCCGCCCCTGGCGGCCAATAACAATGACAATTTCTCAGTAAAGGACGTCTCATGCGAAGTACACAGCGACACTCTTGCGTAATCACGGGCCTTGGTCTGCTGATGGCCTTCCCCCTTTGGGCTTGGGATGGCGTCGTCGAGAAACAGACCTTCGAAATGGATAGTTTCACTACCCAGGGCGGCGAGACGATTCCCAACGTCACGGTGGGTTGGGAAGCTTACGGCGAACTCAACGACGCCCGCGATAACGTCATTCTAATCACCCACTTCTTCTCAGGCACCAGCCATGCGGCAGGCCGCTATGAGATAGATGGGCAGCCGACCGGCTACTGGGATGCCATCATTGGCCCCGGCAAGCCACTCGATACCGATGAGTACTACATCATCTCCTCGGATACGCTGGTTAACCTGAATGCCAATGACCCCAACGTCACCACCACCGGGCCCGCCTCCATCAACCCTGACACCGGCGAGCCCTGGGGGATGGATTTCCCGGTCGTCACCATCCGCGACTTTGTCGAGATACAGCGCGAGCTGTTAGAGAGCCAAGAGATTGAATCACTGCATGCGGTGATGGGTGCCTCAATGGGCGCGCTACAGGCCATCGAGTGGGCCAGCGCCTACCCTGATCGCGTAGAGCGGCTAATCTCAGTGATTGGCGGCGGCGTTGCCGACCCTTGGCTGCTGGCCACATTGAGCGCCTGGGCAGCGCCGATTAGATTGGATGCCAACTGGAACGAGGGTAATTACTACGACGGCGAACCGCCTACCGAGGGCCTAAAAGAAGCGCTGAAACTGGTGACACTCAACGCCAACCACTGGCAATGGGCCAACGAAACCTTCAACCGCGACTGGGCCGATGAAGAACGCAACCCGGCTGAGGATATCAACGCCCGCTACGCCATCGAGCAAACGCTGGATGACATTGCTGCTGCCCGGGCTGCCACTTCTGACGCCAACCACCTGCTCTACCTGGTGCGCGCCAACCAAACTTTTATGGCGGGCCATGGCGAATCGTTAGAGGAAGGGCTTGCCGCCATCGAAGCACCAACGCTAATGCTGTATAGCGAAAACGACCTCGTCTTCGCCCCCCAAGGCGTGCGCCGCACTGCCGAGCTGATTGAAGCAGACGGCACCGACGTGACGCTTGAAACCCTGGAAGGCAATCGCGGCCACTTGGATGGCGTTGTTTCCATCGAGCAAGCGAGCGATACGCTGCGGGCGTTTTTGCGCTAACTGAGTGAGCGCTGGCTTTTTGGTTAAAGCCAGCGCCCAAGTGCAGCTGACAATATTTATGGTGTTAACCGCTTGAGTGCGCACTACCGTGCGCATATCCTATTTCTATGCTTATGACAGGCACAGGGGGCTGCAATGGCCGCGCTATTTAACACCGCAGCACCGAAAAAGGCCGAAAATTTTTCAGTTAGCAGCGACTTGCTTCAAAAATCTCGCGCGTTGAACATTAACCTCTCGGCCACACTAGAACGCGCATTGAGAGAAGAGTTGGCAAAATGCGAGGCTTCCCAGTGGGTTGAAGACAACCGAGCTGCAATCACAAGCTACAACGAACTTGTCGAGCAGCATGGCTGCTTCGGTGACGAGTTTCGGGAGTTTTGACGGCTCAGTTCGATGTTTACCCTAACCCCAGCAAGACCAGCAGGGCGCACTCCCCCTACCTGGTGGATATCCAAAGTAGCCTCCTCACGGATCTGGCAACACGCAATGTGATCCCACTGGGTAATCGGGCGGCTTTTAGTGGCAACGCCATGCAAGGCCTCACGCCGGAAATAACGTTCAACGGTCAGGAGCTGTTGTTACTGACACCGCAGGTCTCATCCGTACCAGAGAAACACCTCAAAACCCCCGTCGGTACCCTTTCACATTTTAGGGGCCCGATTGTAGGTGCGCTTAATCTCGCCGTTACTGGGATTTAAGGTTCAAAATTATTGCGTCCATGCTCGCTTAGCAGCGACAACGATAGCTATCCTCATCTCAGGCCAGAGCCGCTAAAACATTATCGGCTAGCGTTCTCTTCGGCTACCTGGCGAAGCGCATCGACAAGCACGTCAGCTGGCTGGGCACCAGGAATCAGGTAACGTCCATCCAGAATGAATCCCGGCACGGCGCTTACACCCGCTTCCATGAAATGCTGCTCTGCCGCGCGTACTTCGTCTGCGTACTGATCAGACCGGGCGATGGCCTCGGCAACACCACCGTCAAGCCCGACCTCAATGGCCTTCTCCCGCAGAACTTCTGGGTCTGAAGGGTTTTTCGCCTCACCGAAGTAGGCATCGAAAAGTGCTAACTGCAGGGGCGTCTCTAGATTTTGCGTTGCGGCCCACGCCAGCACGCGGTGGGCAGCGAAGGTATTGTTCGCCCGACGCTCCTGGGCGCCACGAAAATTTAAGCCAAGCTCTTCGGCCACCGCCATAATCTCACGCTGGGACTGCGCCATGCTGGCAGCATCCTTACCGTACTTGCGGCACAAGTGCTCTAAAATCGGCTCGCCCTCGGGCGGCATATCCGGGTTGAGTTCAAAGGGCTGCCAGAAGAGCTCAACGTCGATCTCGCCCTCAAGGATTTCTAGCGCTTGCTCCAAGCGCCGATAGCCGATCGCGCACCACGGGCAGGCGACATCGGATACTAGATCAATTCTTACCTTCTGCATGATGGATCTCCTCCTTGGGTTCGGTCATCAGCGCACAAACTGCGCTAAGCCTTGGATTTTATCAAGCAACACCTAAACGCAATCCGCCCAGTCGGTTGTGCACTTTTTCCAACCCATTGACGGCGTTGGAAAGCAAAAGCCTCTTACTCACGGCTTAGCAGCTTACTGGTTCCAACGCTGGGGGTTGAACTGATAACGAGGAATAAAGTGCGTCAGCACCAGGTGGGCAGCTCTGTCGATTCGGAAAACGCGGCGATCAAGAGAAAGGCAACCACACCCGATGCAGTCTGTCATCATATCTCTCAGTTCAATTAACTGCGTTATCTTCCTGTTTAGCTCGCCTCGCCACCTAGAGCCCAATTTGTCCCAATCAACAAGAGTGATACGGGTATGATTCGGAAGCTCTTCAAGCTCAAATAAAATGCCTATCAGTTTATTTTTCACCCCCCTCTTGACCTCAACCTAAGTTGAGGTTTCAGAATAGCCCTACGTCAAAGCCAACTCAAGCTTATCGCTTCAGATAATATTTTTATTAAACACGTGTAACTAAAACCAAACCACACCACACCCTTGGAAAAATCAACCCAGAGGATTTAAAATGAAAGTACTTGCCTTCGGCGCTAGCAACAGCAAAAGCTCCATTAACAAAAAGCTGGCTTCTTATGCAGCACAACAAATCAGCGATGCAGATATTTCGTTAATCGATCTTAACGACTTTGAAATGCCAATATTTAGCGAAGAGAGAGAAAAGGAGTCTGGCATCCCTGCATTGGCGCACGCTTTTTACAACGCTATCGGTGAGGCAGATGTCATTGTCATGTCATTCGCGGAACACAACGGATCCTATTCGTCAGCCTATAAAAATCTATTTGACTGGACATCACGAATAGATATGAAAGTATTTCAAAATAAACCCGTTCTTATGCTATCTACCTCCCCTGGCCAAAGTGGGGCACAAAGTGTTTTAGCTTCCGCTCAAGCGTCAGCACCCTATTTTTCAGCAACCGTTATAGGCGCGCTTACCTTACCAAGCTTTTTCGACAATTTTGATTTAGAGCAGGGTGTTGTCACTAACCAGCAGTTTAACCGGGATTTACTTGGAATATTAAGTAACATTTAAATTTGTCTATTTTGGGAAAAACCGTTTACAGTTTGGCACTCTCAAGCGCTATAGAAACTTATAGCGCCTGCCATCACCAGCGGCAAAACCGCTGCGACTCGAAGGATATGACACCTGGAGAATGACCTGGCTATGTGCTATTTCAGGCCGCAACAAGCTTCTTCACGTTGAGCGCTTCGCGATATGGGTCAGCACCACAACCAAGCTCTAGGACTGGCCCGCAGTGAGCTCGATCAGTGATAAGAGGTAACCAGCGTTGAAGCCAGTGGTCTGAAGACATGGGAAATCCTGAAGATATCTAACTAACAGTGATTTCATAAATTAATTTAACTCTACCCCATTGATTCCCTCACGAGCAAAAATAAATTCAGCAGTGTTTGAAGCAATCACCGGGCGTACCCCTGTTCATAATCAGCAAGCCGGTGTGTAACTTTTTAAAATACCTCAGCAGCACATAGCCCATCGACATATACCCAAATACGTTCAAACTGATGAGAGTAAATTTCGTCCTACACTGAGCAACACCCAGTAATGATAAGGAGCCAGCTATGAAAAAAGCATTATTAGCGCTAATCGCTACGATGCTGATAAGCGGGTGTAGCAACAGCAACACCTCCGCATCAAACGCGCCCGCTTCAGATACTACAACCGAGCAAAACCAGCCCCACCAAGTGACCGATCAATGGGTCGGCCGACGGACTGGCGTAGAAGGGTTATTCCTGGAAATCAGCAAGGACGATTCTGCAGGCCCGGGCCATTATCTCCTTCACATGCGCTACGGCCTGGATGCCGATCAAATCGACACCTTCGAAGGACAGGCCTCCGCCGAGAGCATTCGCTTCAACCGCGAGGGCGGCCAACAGCTGCTTCGAGCGGGCGACGGCGAAGCCACCGGCATGAAGTGGCTATTGGAAAAGGAAGACTGCCTGGTAGTCGCAACAGGTGAAGGCTATTGCCGCGACTGACCTGCGCGGCAAGCACTCAAGGGGTGGTGGATGTTAGCGGCTAGCGTTTTCCTCGGCCACCTGACGAAGCACATCGACCAACACATCGGCGGGCTGGGCGCCCGAAATCAGTTAACGTCCAGCATGGTACGTGTATAAAGTTAAAGACCTAACCCTAACTCGCGGAGCATGTCCGAATACTCCGCACTATGGTCTCCTTCGAAATTGGACATACCGGGTTTGGTGAGACACCCCTTTGGCGAAATATAGCTTCGTATGGATTTTTCAGGTTTCTGATGCCAGCCGATGTTGAAGGCACAGAGCTTGGGAAAGAAATACATCGACGCATAACCTGGCACGGCATCATGCACCCACCAAGCAAGTGCTTGCCAGTTCCCAGTCCGCTCAAAGTACGGCACGTACTTATTAACGACGATACACGCCATTGCCCCAATGTGACCGTTCTTGTCAGGAAAATCCCATATGTGATGAGCATAGTTGTGCTCGTTGCTGCCGCAGTTATATTGGTTCTTATTTTCTGCTCCTTTGGCATTAACGGCACTTGATCGATAAGCGGAGCGAATACTGATACGGCCAAAGTGCTGCTGGATAGGTTCGAGAACCTCTTCGCAAAGAAACCTACCAGCTTCAATCGCAAGATATGGATTGTCGGGAATATTGGGTATCCCTTCAATCTGGGAGATTTCGGAGTATAAGAAATCTCGCATAAAAAAAGACTCCGAAAGACGAACGCGTCCTAGACTTTCGAGTGTCTTAACCGACTGCGGTGATCTCACACATACCTCACTAGCCAAAGTGTTGCCGTGATTCTATGGATTCAGGTGGCGAAAGCGCTACCGATGACTTTATGAACGAACGCGAGCAAAAGCAATTGAGCTATGCATTTTCGAGTAGCACGCTGCTTTCAAGAATGATCGACATACGAAAAGACTATTCACCCGCCAGTTCAGAAAAGTAACCCGCTTTATCCAAAGTGTATTCGTCAAAATCCCGCGCCAGGTAAAGGGAACCCGAATATAAGCGCTGGGCCTCCTCTCGGATGTCCTCAATGGAAGGCGACGCCTGGGGGTTGATCTGGTAGCGGGGGCTAAAGTGCGTCAGCACCAAGTTAGGCAGCTTTACCGATTCGGCAAACTCAGCGACAAGCTTGGCGTAGCTATGCCCCACATCACCGGCCTTCTGTGCCATCTCTTCGGTATAGGTGGCTTCATGCACCAGCACCTGCGCGCCCTTGCACGCCTCAAACAACAAGTCAGGCTGGTCATTGTCCCCAGCGATCACCACTTTTCTCGGCTTGTGCTTGAAGATCAGGTAGTCATGGCTTTTTAACCGCTCGCCCTCGAACTCAACATCAAACCCTTGCTTCAACTGCCCCCACAACGGCCCTCTCGGAATACCCTTTTGCGCTAGCTTATCCACATCCAAGGCAGCATCGACCTTTGTCTCTGTAAACCCATAAGCATAGGACGGCGCCCGGTGTGAAAGCCTGAAGGTGGTAACCGCGATGCTTTCAAACTCAACGCTGGGCAGCTCGTCAGAGTCGATAAACTCCAGGGCGAAGGGCAAGCAAAGCTGCGTGGCCTCACAGGTGGCTTCCAGCCATACCTTGATACCTGCGGGTGCCACAATGGTCAGCGGTGCTTTCCGGCCCCCCATGCCCGCACTCGCCAGTATGCCCGGCAGCCCATAGCAGTGGTCGCCGTGTACATGGGTAATAAAGATGGCTTTCAAAGAATGGAACGACAGCTTCGTGTGCAAAACCTGATGCTGGGTGCCCTCACCGCAATCGATCAGATACCAGCCCTTCCCCCTGCTCTCTCGCAAAGCGATTCCGGAGACGTTTCTTTGCTTGGTGGGCACGCCTGCGGAGGTGCCTAGGAAGAGTAAGTTCATATTTTGTTCGTGCTCTCTGGTACGCCCACTTTTTAGCTACGCCACTAAGCTGCCAGCTAGCTAAGTTTAAAGATCAACGCTGGTAGCTCATAACGCCTCAATCCATCGTCATATAAGTAGTCGTCTGTATTGCATCCTTAGGCATTTCTCGGGTTATATTCGAAGCAGATGAAGCTTTTTCGTTCCATATAAAATATGCATTAGTAAGAGCTGCTGCTAGTCCCAGAACTAATACAAGAATCGCGAAATATTTGGATATTCTATAACTCCACTCACCAGCCTTTACTCGCTTCCACTCATGCTTTAGAAGGGGTTTGCTAGCTTTTCGGAGCGGTTCACACGCGGAACGCGCCTCAACCAAATTATTATTAAGATAATACTCGCGAGTCTTATTCAACGCAGTAAGGAAGGCATCATTTAAATCTTTTCCTTTTTTTCGTTTTTCGCTATCGTTAATTCGAAAAATTATGTCGTTATACGACTGGTTGACCTTTGCATATACTTCCTCCACATCCCTAGCCATTTCGAATTTATCTCGATGCTCTTCTTGGCGGGCAGAATAATGAATATACAAAGTAGATAAGTACGTGAGTGATGAGATGTAACAGGAAATTGATTCTCTGAGTGAGTTTATCCAGTCCTGTCTGAACTCCGAAATTTTATTTTCTTTGGACGCAACAAGGTTAGTGAAAGCAAAGAAGCCAGCGACCAGTGCCGCAAACATTGCTCCCAGCAAAACAATTGCTTTCCCTTCGAATACTTCACTCAATATTTATACTCCAGTAGTGCCTAACGCTTTGCTCACCAGGAAACCGGGAGTGAAGCGAGTGATTTCTCCGTGAGCAGAAATTATTAAGAGCGGCCTTTACGCATGAACTCTATCACATTGTCGATATTAATTTTTACACCTTCGAAGATCGAAGGATCTGTTTGTTTGGTAATATATCTAGAAAAATTTCTCTTATGTTCTTCTGCTACACGATAACGCACATATATAGCTGAATTTTCTTGACCAAATTCTTCATCTATAACTTGGGCGAGCGATTTATCATTCGGCAGCCTACTAATGTCATAACAGTCCACAAGACTCCTCTCAACAAGCCATCCTGATTTCATAGCGTGATCCCATATTTCCGGAGGAAATAGCTCTTCCAGTGAAAAGTCAATCTTAAAACCAGGCTTTCTAAGTATACTAACTATGTGTGGCGGAGGGGTTAGCAGCGATGACTTTACCTTTCCTTCATGTGCTTTCCTGTCTGTATGCGCCATATACTCAATAAAAGAATCATGAGCCGATTTTCCTGCCTTGTCTTTATCTAACATGCCGTAAGCTTTATGGCTTGTTCTTTCGACAGCAGGACTCAATGCCCAAGCTAGTAGATTATTTCTTACCCAAGAAGAGCCGGCCGACACATCCGATCTAACCTCAATGTCAATACTTTCGGCATTAATGCTTTCGAGATAATATTTTATTACGAGCTTATCAGTTTCTCCTTCGACGTATAGTGTGTCCGCATTATGTGTCTGCGATTCTTTTAATTTATCGACAGCATCTCTCGTCGCTCTTAACTCGTTTTCTTTTTCTTTAATATACGGAGCGACAATAGGAAGCAGTCCCATATTTTCATCTGCCAAAACTATGTCTTCGTCTGACTTTATTTGGGTATAATCAGTACCTAATTCATCTTGTGTTGTATAATAAAGCCTTACATTATCTCCTGCTTCTTTTAGCCCATAAAATGCAGGCGAGTGAGATGATATAAACATCTGTATCTCTTCTGAAATAGCAAGTAATTCATCACTTTTAGAAAATGCAGACAAAAATTCTAAGTTATTTTCTGGCTCTTCATATCCCCATATGGTGTTAACCTTAACTGAGCCTCGCGTCTTTACCCTATTCTCCTCTTCATGAAGAAATGCCAATATACTAGGTATGTGCCTAACCTTTATTCCGTCTCCACGTTTATTTATAGATATACTTACTCCGTTATGATTTGTACCAAAGTCTAAAACCTCAAAAAGACTGCTTAGATTTTCTGGAAGCTGTATTCGACTTCCTATATGAAGCTGCTCGTTGAGCGCTTCCATCATAGTGGCTGTATTATCTGTTATTGTTTCCACAAATTTTTCTGACGCTCCTTTAAGCTCAGCATCTATGGAGATCGCCATAGTATTATGGAGGTCTCGCAATAGGTGTGGAAAATAATTATCACCTTTCATAGCAGGAACGTATCTATATCTTATTTTTTTAGCCCAATTCTTGGAAGAATAGTGAACTTGCGTATTAGGAGACGGCGGAACAAACATTTTGTCTTCATACGCATCAATAAAATCCTCACGCCACTTTTTCCTCCACACTATATCTCTTGAATCTCTATAAGAGGACGGGGGACTTAAAGTAAGCTCTATCTTTATCTCTTTAGCAGTTTTATTAGGAACTGTTGAAAAATGACAAAAGTCAGTTTCAAAATCAAAATTTGTATTATGATCGGTCTGATTATTGAAGAACAGATTCAAAGCCTTAAGAAGGTTTGATTTTCCCGAATCATTGCACCCAGAGAAAACATTCATATTTCTAGGGGTTATCCGACAATTTTCTATAGACCTAAAGTTTTTGATCGATATTTTTTTTATTAACACTGATAGTATCTCCGTAATATCTTTTAAAAGTAATTACACACCCATCCTATAACCTCAATGAACGTGCGGGCGCAATGATTGGGGTTATGTAGCCACCAAAATGACTCTACCTCATTGATTCTTCTGCCTGCAAAGTAAATTTCGGTGGCATAGCCAAAATTCGTGTGCCGTATTGTTTTGCTCCTCCCAATTTTAGCCAATCCCCACACACCTCACCTCCCCACCAAACCACTGCTGCTTAAGCCCCCGCTGCTTTTCCAACAACAGTGTAAGGTAGTCACGCAATGGATGAGCAGATGGCAGCGCAGCAAGGTGCTTACGCAGCCTGCGCTGATAAGGAAACTGTTCAGCAGTCACGTGCAACGGCGTGGCGTTTTGGGCAAGCCATTCAATGTCGGGCAGGAGTAAATGAGTGGCGCTGCTGTCGAGCGCTAGCGTGATGCCTTTTACATCGAAATCACCGGCGTAGATATGCGTTCGACGGGTTTTGTGCCAAGCATCAGCCAGTAACGCAAAGCCGCCGCCGTAGTGGCTGTCGCCGCGGTAGACAACCAGCGGGTTAACGTAGCCACTTAGCGCTGAAATATGCGGCGAAAACTCATAGAAGCTGTCCAGGTTTTCGACCTGAATTAGGGCGCTGAACGCGCTTAGCTTTAGGCCGAGTACATCTACATCGCGAATAGCACATGGTTCGTTGGCAAGCCCTGCTATTGGCTGCGGCGGAAAGCTGACGAGCACCCGCCGTGCGCGGGGGCTTTCGCGGGTGGCTTTGTCTTCTTCCACGCCTTCTTTTGCCTGGGCGCTGCTGCTCAGGCCGCTGAGTGAGCGGCCTAGTGGTGCTAGGCGGGCGCTCTCTAACACGTCATTGATCTGCGCCAACAAGGCGGCGTCAAAGCGTAGAGTTTTACCGTTGATTCGTGTGGCCAGGTCAATGTCGTGCTGGTGGCACCAGGCCACTACGTCGTCTACCCACTGGCGGCGCGGCTTCTCCACCGCGTGCTGGCGGAGAAGTTCGCGGGCGACGCCGTTAAGCCCATTTCGTGCGCGGCTGGGTAGGTTCATACGGCCAGCTGCAGTTCTACATCGTGGATCAGGCGCAGGTGGTTGAATTGGCTCGCCTGGCTCTCCTGCTGCTTGAGCCGAAAGGCTTTCTGGTCGCTGCGCGGCAGGCCCTGGTATTCGGAAATCACCTGGAAGAGCCAAATCTCATCCGGCCACTCCAGCGGGCTTTCGCGCAGGTACTCAAGGGCGCTGACCGGTGCCGCCTGGGGCTGGTCGATCACGCTCAAATAGAAGTGTTCCACATCCTGCTTGAGCGCCTGCTGGCGAGCGGTGGCGAGGCTGCTTTTCTGGGCTTGGGCCGGGGCCGCGGCTTCAACGGTTTGCGTAGTGTGGCGCGGCTGGGGAAGCTGGTGCAGCAGATCGGCGAGCAATCGGCTATCCAGGTTGCGATCCAGCGCCGGGGCGGCGGCGGCGCTTAGCGGTGCGGCTTGATTGACCAGCCCTGGTACCTCGCTACGCCGGGCATAGTTGCCCGGCACAAAGCCGGGGTGTTCGCGCATAAAGGCAGCCATGCCGCTGATCAGGCGGCTGCGCGCCTGCTGCTTGCGAAAGCGCGCCATCAGTTCGATCAATCGCCGCTGCACTTCGCGCAGGCTGGTGTAGTGGTGGCTTAGCTGCTGCTGTAGCTGGCTGATCAATAGCTTGCGCAGGCCGCCGTCGCTGCCCACTAGCTCGATCAGCTCGTCGAAATCGATCAACGCCAGGCCATCCAGCAGCCGCGCGATCTGCTTCTGGGCGCGGTCGTTTTCGCGGATTTTGTCGTTAAGCTGGCTGACGAAACCAAAATCGCTATTCAGCCGCTGCCATAAACTGTCGATGGCATCGGCGAAGCGCCCGTTCAGGTCGTCGACCTCCTGGCGCAGGCGCATCAACTGCTGCTCCAGCCGCCAGTGTTCGCCGCGGCTACGCGCCTCCCGGTAGCTGTGCACCAGGGCGCGAATCAGCTCCAGGGTTTCCGCTACATCGGCGTTCACATGGCGGCGGGTCTCGTCGGCGAGCATCTCGGCGATCAGTTCGCGCACTTTGGGCGCCAGCTTCACACCGCTCTGCTCATCCGGCCGCCATAGAATGCGCGCCGCCAGCAATTTGCGTAGCGCGCTGTCGCTGAGCGATTCCAGCGGCACTTCATCACGGGTATAGGCCTGCATCAGCACATCGGCATGCTTGCCGAGCAGCGCCAGCCGTTCGCTGCCGGTTTTGAGCAGGCGGCTTTCCAGGGCATGTTCTCCGTTCGAACTCACAACAGGGCCTCCTGGGAACCGGAGCCCTCCTCGCTACCCTCTTCAATGGGCAGGTTCTCTTCATCGCGAATAAAGCGCACCAGATCCACCAGGTAGTCGATCTTGCCGGTAACCACGAATACCTGCCGCTCTGAATGGGGCTGAAGCAGGTAGCCGTGCTCTTTCAGACGCTTAAAGACCTGCTTTACCTGGGCATCGAGTTGGTCACTTTGCGAGCCAAAAAAGCTGTCGGTGGCCAGGCGCTCCAGACGTTCGCGCAGGCTCTGGTTGTCTTCGCACTTGGCGCTGAACTCGGCGGGTTTGAGTACATCGCCGGGGGCGGCCAGGGTATCGCGGCCCAGCGCCTCTTGAACCAACTGCAGCCACTCCAGCAGCGGCAGCAGGCTATTGAGCGTATCGCCTAGCTGGCGGGAGAGCTGATCCCGAGCGTTGTCATTGAGCTGACGCCAGGCTAGAAAGTAGACGCTGCCGTCTTCATTGCTGGCTAGCCGCCGGTTAAGCGGCCGCAGGTAGGTATCGATCTCTTCGCGAGTCTCTTCATTGGTGAGATGCCGATAGCCGCTCTCATCGCTGATCGGGCAGACAAACTCACCCGCCAGCAGGCGTTCAAGCAGTGGGCCATGTTCGATCATACCGTCACCTCCTGCTGGCGTTCCTGGAGCCGTTCGGCCAGGCGGCTTAGCCGTGGCTCGATGCGTTTTAATACCCGCTTGTTGGGGTTGGCCTCATCGCGATCAATCAGGTAGCGATTGGCGAACAGCAGCAGCACATCGGACTCGGGGTTGGGAAACGCGCCGACGATATGAATGCGGTTGCTGTCGCAGGCGTCGAACAGTTTTTCGACGTTGTGGTAGGCCAGGGTGCCGATCTCATCGATGGGCCAGTGGATGGCGATTTCCGCATCGCCGCGCAGCAGGCGGGTAAAGGCGAGCAGGAACTTGCACAGAATTAGGTACGCCATGCCGTGGCTGGAGGACTCCAGCAGTTGGCGGTCGTTCTTGATCACCAGATCGGTGCCGCCTTCGTTCAGGTGCAGCTCCAGGCGCAGCAGGCTTTCGAAGCTGTACTGCTGGTCGCTGCGCAGCAGATCGACAACATCCGCCAGGGCGTTGAGGTAGTCGTCGCTGGGTAGCGTCTGGCCGGATTCCCGCCACTCTTTATAGCGCTGGGCGAACAGCTTCAGCGGCTCCCAGAAGCCGAGTTCATCGATGGTGGACTGAATGCGCACTTCGGCCTTGGTGATGCCTTCCAGGCGCAGGTCATCGGCAACCTCTTCAGAGAGCCTACGGCTTTGGGCGCTGATGCGCCGGTTCAAATCGCGGAATACGGTGAAGAATTTATCCAGGTCGTCGCTTAGGTTGCGGCCTTCCTGAATCAGCTGCTGCTGTTGATCTTCGAGCAGTTTGAGCATGTCGCGCAGTAGCGGCAGCTGTAGGCGCGGGTTATCGCTCTGCAGCTTGCTGCGCTCGCTCTCCAGCGCTTCGGCGAAGCCGCTGCTGGCGTCCTTGATTAGTTGGCTTTCGACTTCCAGGCAGCCACGGCGCAGCTGCTCGATTTGCTGGTGGCGATTGCCCAATGCTTGGCGGGCGCGCTCGATACGCTCGTCCACATCGCCCAGTGGCGTGCCGGGCGCCTGACCATCGGGTTCAATGGCCAAGGTTTCCAGCTGGGTGAGTAGCGGCTTCAAGGCTTCCAGGCAGGCGTATTCGCTCTCACGCTGGGTTTTCAGCGTGCTGACCGTGCTCTGGTGGGTTTTGCGCGCCGCCTGGAAGTCGTTTTTCAGGTGCTCTTTATCGCGCTGCAGCTTTTGCTCCGCCTGCTCCAGTTCGGCTTCTTGCGCGACCAGCTGCGGCTTGTGCTGGCCCCACTCCACGCGCATAAAGCGGGTGTACTCGGTGAGCTCATCCTGACGGGCGGCGGTGACGCGGATGCGCTCCTCCTGGCTTGCCAGCCGCGCCTTGGTATCTTTTAGCTTGGCGGGGTCGACACCCTGGTCGGCCAGTTCCTGACTAAAGGCCTCTTCCAGCTCTGCACGTTGGCGCTGGTGCTCGGCGTTGGCATCTTTAAGCTGCTGCTTATACTGGTGCAGCTGGGCATCCAGGCTATCTACCTGGCTCTGGCCGTCGGCCTTGAGCTCCAGCAGTTGGCTTTGATGGGTCTCGCTAAGGGCGGCGAGCGCCTGCTGCTTCTCTTCGCGCAGCTCCTTTTGCGTCTGCTCCTGGCGGGCTAATGCGGTTTGATGGGCGGCGCGGCGCTCCTGCTGGCGCTTGGTATGGCGCTCCTGCTGCTGGCGGCGGGCCTCTATCGCAAACTCGACTTCCTGCTCGGCGCGCTTGTGGGCCATGCGCCCTTGATCTTGGGCTTCGTCGGCCTGCTGCACCCGCTCGTTCTGCTGCTTGAGGGCTTTCTCGGCGGCCTGGCTCTCCGTGTGTACCCGGCGCTTGGCGCCATCGGCTTCTTCGATGGCGGCCAGCAGGCTGGCTTCATCCTGGGCGTAATCGGGCAAAGCAATCGCGGAAAGATCCAGCGCCAGCCCGAACAGATCATCGCTCGCGCCTTCTGCCAACTGCGGGGCGAGGTCACGCCGCTCCAGTAGCTCCGGGGCAATCACCTTGCCTAGCTGCTGCTCCCAGCCGGGGCGGTGGTAGCGCAGGAAGTGGCGCAGGCTGCCCTGCTCCGGGTCGCGCTGCTGGTAGAGCGCAAAGCAGCGCTGCTCGGCGCGCTCCAACTGCTGGCGAAGTTGCACCAGCTGCTGTTCGGCACTGTCGCGCTCGCGTTTGCGGCTTTCAAACTCCCGACGCAGGCCATCCAGGGTAGCAGCCGAGGCGTTGCGCTCCTGCTGGGCCTGATCAAGGCGCGCCTGGGCAAGCTCCGCCTCGGAAGCCTCTTCGGCGGTCTGGGTCGAGAGCGAGAGCTGTGCCTTTAGTTCGGCTAGCTGCTCGACGCCGAGTTCCAGCTGCGCCTGGTACTCGCCTTCAAGACGTTGGCGCTCCTGCTGGTAGCGTTCGTTGAGCTGCTGTTCGGACTCCCACTGCTGCTCTCGGCGCAGGGCTTTCTCTTCGACCAGGGCGTCGATCAGTTCCTGGGATTCACGGGTCTGGCGGGCCAGCGCTTCGGAAAGCTCGCGCAGCCGCCCGTCCAGGCGCGCCTGGCTCTCTTTTACCGCGTCCTGCATCACGTTCAGGTGGGTGCGCAACTGGTCGCGCTGCTCCCGCCACTGGGGCAGCGCGTTGATGTCGCGCTCCAGGGCGGGCATGTCTGCATCAGCGTATTGCTCGTACTGGGTTTGCAGGTCGTTGAGACGGCGCTGGGTCTGCTGTAAATCGCTGACCACTTCGCTGTGGCGGTCGTTCAGCTTATCCCGTGCTTCAGCGTAGTCGCTCTCCCGCTGCTGGAAGTCGCGCTGGTGGCGGGCCAGCTCGGCATCCAGATCGGCCATTTGGCGCTCGGTCCGCTGGCGGTCATCTTCGAGCTGGGGCTTCAGTTGCCACAGCGTGGCATCCAGGTCGGCGAGTTCACGATCAATACCGGCGAGCCGGGCCAGCGAGGCCTGCAGCGGTTCCAGGCGCATGGATTGGCGCATCTGGGCAATCCACTCCCGCGCCTTGGTGTTGCGAATCCGGGTCACCGGCAGCTCGACACCATCCTCTTCGAAAATCGCCGCCAGCATGGTTTTGAGGGTGTCCATCTTGCCCTCTTTGGCATGCACCGCAGAAACCAGCTTTTCGATATGGCGGATGCGCCGCTCGGGTTTCACCAGGCTGAACTGCGACGCGATCTGGCGCAGCTTCAGGCCGTCGCGGCTGTTGCCGTGCAGTTGGGTAAAGTCGTTTTGGATCACCGAGCGAAATTCAGAGGTCGCGCCCAGCTTGGGCGACACCGGCGTGCCGTTGCGCCGCAGGCCGCTGGCCCACTGGGTGTAGTCCAGCGCCGCCACACCCGCGTCGCTCTCCACAAGATAGTCTTCCGGCTGGTAGGGCGCGCCGACAAAGCGGTACTCCACCCCGCCCTCGGCCTTGCGGGTCAGCACCGCCTGGCAGATGTTGCCCGCTTCGCGGCGGTATTCGTACACCAGGTAGCTGTTGCGGTGGGGCAGGTAGAACGCATCAAACTTCATGCGCGTTTTGGGCACTACTTTATTGGGTAGCTCACCATAAAACACCGGCACCAGCCGCTGCAGCGTGGTTTTACCGGAGGCGTTGGTGCCACAAATATTGGTGTGACCGTCCACACTCAGTTCGACCACCCCTTCCAGGTGGCCGTGAATCATCACGATGCGTAGCAGGTGGGCCATGCCGTGTCCTTTCGATGACGATTTCAAGGGCGATCAGGATCGTTTTGCTGATCGCTGAAAGCAGCCATTTTGCCAGACACCTTGATGGCTTGTCTTACTCATTACCTATTGGTTAGCAGTCCCTCAAAGAAACTCACTGCATTGGCCTCTAACCCTTCCAAGTAGTAGCCGCCTTCCTGTACCACCAGGGTGGGTACGTTGAGGCCCGCGACCCGGCGGCCCAGTTCACCAAACCCCGGCGTGGAAACAGCCACTTTGGCTTGGGGGTCGCGCTCGTAGATATCAAACCCCAGCGCCAGCACGATGGCGTCAGGCTCGAACAGACGGATGGCCTGGCAGGCCTCCTCCAGGCGATCAAAGAACACCGCTTCTTCTGATCCATGGGGCATTGGCAGGTTGAGGTTATAGCCCAGCCCAGCGCCCTGCCCGCGCTCGTCTTCAAAGCCGGTTACCGCCGGGTAGAAGTTGGTGGTATCGCCGTGGATCGAGATATACATCACATCGTCGCGCTGGTAGAAAATCTCCTGAATGCCCTGGCCATGATGCATATCGGGGTCGAGCACCACGATGCGGGGGTATCGTGAGGTGAGGCGCTGCGCGGCAATGGCGGCATTATTGAGAAAGCAAAAGCCACCGGCGGAATCGATACCTGCGTGGTGGCCCGGCGGGCGCGATAGCGCATAGGCAAATCGCTCCCCGGCTAACAGAGCCTCAGCCCCGGCGACCGCGCTTTGCGCCGACCAATAAGCGGCTTGCCAGGTATGCTGGCCCACTGGCGCACTACCGTCGGCCAGGTAGCGCCCGGCTTCCGCCAATATGCCGTGCAGAGCATTGGGCGAACGCACAAAAATATTGGAGATAACCTCTTCGCCCCAGTCTTCACCAAGGACATGCCAGCGCCGATGGGCACTTTCCAGAAAGCGCAGATAGGCCAGGGAATGCACCGCCCTTAAAGGCGCCACGCCATGATCCGCGGGAGCCTGAATATCAAACCCTAGCTGCTTGGCAGCGGCCAGCAGCTGCGTAGCCCGTTCAGGCACTTCCTGGGGAATGCGCATCTTGCCACGGGAGAAGTAAGTTTGCGGCTGATGAAGCAGTTGGTCAGCGTGGAAGAACGTCTTCATCGGCACTATCTTCATCAGAACTATCTCCGGTTTCGCCCACGCCCTTCACCACGAAATGGCGGGCAACGCCTATGTGGTAGTCAATCGCCTCGCGGCAAGCGGCAGGGCTGCCGCTATCCAGCGCATCTAGCAGTTTAAAGTGGCTGGTCGCGATAGTGTCGGGGGCTTCATGGGTCTTGGTGATTAAAGTGATGCATAGACGCAGTTCATGGGTTAAATCATCAAAGGCGCGCAGCAGCCGCTCGTTGCCCGCGTAGTGAAGCATTAAGCGATGAAACTGCAAATCCTCCTCGATGCGGCGGGTGCCATCGTTACCCACGGCCGCCTCACAAAGTACGTCTACCTGTTGTTTCAAAGCACGTTGGGCCTCTGGCGTATAGCGTTCGGCCAGACGCTGAATAGCGTGACGTTCCAGACACAGTCGCAAATCAAACACGTCTTCGAGTTCAACGGCATTCAACGCGCGAACAAAGAAGCCCCGGCGCGGCTTCGAGATCAATAAACCACGGCTTTCCAGTAAACGAGCGGCCTCACGAACCGGCGCGCGACTGACCCCCAAGTCGCGGGAAAGCTGCACTTCAGAAAGTCGCTCACCGGGTAAAAAGTGTTGCTGAATAATCGCTTGGGTTAAGTAGTCAGCGACCTGTTCGACGAGGTTTTGCTGCTGGATAAAGGCCCTGGGAGCCGACGTAGAAGAAGCCATCGCATTCACTCATGGGGTATGACGTGTTCTTCCCAGTATGACGAAAAAAAGCCACTTGTCGACGAACGATTGCCGACTGTCGACAGTTTTACCGTGTGCTGCTATGGTCAAAGCAGGCCCCCAAAAAACCTCACAACAGGGCCTGACACATCACGCCTCGCTCGCCTAACGACGACGTAACCTCATTACGTGCTAATAACCGAGGAGCAGGAAACATGAAGAAACCTTTAGCGTTGGCTATTTCCGCTGCAGCACTCGCTTTTACCTCCGCCGCCCTGGCCGATGACCCCAAAGAGGGTGGCGTGGTTAACACCATTATCCAGCCGGAACCGCCCGGCCTGGTGCTGGGCATGGTACAAAATGCCCCAACCCGCACCGTGGCGGGCAATATTTACGAAGGCCTGTTGCGCTATACCACCGACCTAGAACCCATGCCGCAGCTGGCGGAGTCGTGGGAGGTCAGCGACGATGGCCGTACCTACACCTTCCATTTGCGTGAAGGCGTTACCTGGCACGATGGCGAAGCTTTTACCGCCGATGACGTCGTGTTCTCCGCCGATGTCTTCCACCGTGAGTTGAACCCCAGCGCCCGCGCCGTGCTGCAGCACGTGGAGAGCATCGAAGCCACGGACGACCACACCGTCGTATTTACTCTGACTCAACCCTTCGGCCCTTTCCTGCTCTCCTTTGAAGCGGGCACTTTTACCATGGTGCCTGAGCACCTGTATGCGGGTACCGATTTCCGCAATAACGAGCACAATGATCACCCCATCGGCACCGGCCCGTTCAAGTTCGACAACTGGGAACGCGGCACGGTGATCGAACTGGTTAAGAACGAAGAGTATTACGAAGACGGCCTGCCCTACCTGGACGGCGTTAACTGGCACGTCATCCCCGACGGAGCCTCCCGCGCAGTAGCATTCGAGAACGGCACCATTGATGTGCTGCCCAGCGGTACCGTCGAGAACTTCGATATTCCCCGCCTGGCCGAGATGGATAACGTCTGCATGACCGAAGAGGGCCATGAGTACTTCAGCCCCTTCGCCATGCTGTGGATGAATAACCGCGAAGGCCCCACGGCGGATAAACGTTTCCGTCAGGCGGTCATGTACGCCATGGATCGCGAGTTCGCCAAAGATGTGTTGTGGAACGGCCTGGGTAATGTGCCGCTCTCCGCCTTTGGCTCCAATGCGCGCTTCCAGAACGACGACCTGGAACCCTACGATCACAACCCCGAACGCGCCCGTGAGCTACTGGATGAAATGGGCTACGACGGCGAAGAGATCACTATTCTGCCGCTGCCCTATGGGGAAACCTGGACGCGCTGGGCCGAAGCCGTGCAGCAAAACCTGCGCGAAGTGGGTATTAACGTTGAAACCCAAGCCACCGATGTGGGCGGCTGGAACCAGCGCCTGGGCGATTGGGATTACGATCTCGCCTTCACCTATCTCTACCAGTACGGCGACCCGGCACTGGGTATTTCACGCACTTACCTTTCCGACAACATCGCCAAGGGTTCGCCCTGGAATAACGTGGAAGGTTACGAAAACGAGCGTGTCGATGAGCTGTTTAACGAGGCCGCCACGGCATTCCCCGATGCAGAGCGCGAAAAACTCTATGGTGAAGTGCAGGAAATCCTGCACGAAGACGTGCCCGTTGGTTGGCTGATGGAGCTAGGCTTCCCGACGCTCTACCGCTGCGATGTGCAAAACCTGGTCACCTCCGGCGTAGGGGTTAACGACGGCTTTAAAGATGCCTGGCTAGACCGCTAGGGCTTAGCCATACCCAGGCGGTCGACACCGCCTGGGTATTTCAGCTACATCAGGAAGGTGTCTATGGTTTACGCTAGGTTAATTGCCATGCGGCTTCTTAAAGCCGTTATCGTTCTGTTTTTGATCGTTATTTTCAATTTTCTCCTGATTCAAATGGCCCCCGGCGACCCGGCGGCTATTTTGGCTGGGCAAGCGGGCGCTGCCGATCAGGAGTTCCTCAACCAGTTGCGCGAGCGATTCGGTCTTGATCAGCCAATGTACGTGCAGCTGTGGCGCTATATATCGGGTATTGCCATGCTCGATTTCGGCTACTCCTACCGCTTGGGTGTCCCGGTGTTTGATCTTATTATGGCGCGCTTACCCGCCACCCTACTGCTCACCGGCACCGCCTTTGTGCTTTCGCTGGTATTGGGCATCGTGGCGGGCTCCATGGCCGCGGCACGGGTCAAAAAACCCTCTGGCTCGCTGATTATGGCGCTGGCGCTGGTGTTCTACGCTACCCCGCTTTTCTGGGTGGCGCTGATGTCGGTGGTGGTTTTTTCGGTCTACCTGGGCTGGCTGCCCGCCTACGGGCTTTATACCGTCGGGGCCGATCACACCGGGTTTGCGCTGATGCTCGATGTTGCCCAACACCTGGTGCTCCCGGCAACCACACTGGCGCTGTTCTTTATGGCGATTTACACCCGTATGACGCGCACTTCCATGCTCGATGCCGCTCAGCAGGATTACGTCAAAACCGCCCGTGCCAAAGGCTTGAAGCCCAGCATTATTCAGCGTCGCCATGTGCTGCGTAACGCCCTGCTACCGATTATTACCCTGGCAGGCCTGCAGGCGGGGCAGATGGTCGGCGGGGCCATCCTGACCGAAACCGTGTTTGCCTGGCCGGGCATCGGCCGCCTGATGTTTGAAGCCCTTGAACAACGTGACTACAACCTGCTGCTGGGTATTTTCTTCTTCTCGGCGGCCTTGGTGATTGTCTTCAACATCATCACCGATTTGGTCTACAGCCTGGCTGATCCACGTATCAAGAAGGGGGCCGCATGAGCTTTTTCGCACGCTTCGCGCAAAACCGTGGCGCCCTGGTGGGCCTGATCATTCTGCTGGTCATTATCGCCATGGCGATACTGGCCCCGCTGCTATTTCCTGAGTCGCCCTGGCGCATGGTTCAACGGCCTTTTTTGCCACCGCTCTCCCAGGATGGCTTTCCCCTAGGCACCGACACCATGGGCCGCAACGTGGCATCCGGCTTGATGCACGGCGCCTGGGTATCGCTATTGATCGGGCTGGTATCCACCAGCGTGGCACTGCTGATTGGCGTTCCCCTAGGGGCGATTGCAGGCTACTACGGCGGCATCATTGATGATGTATTGATGCGCTTTACCGAGTTCTTCCAGACCATCCCCAACTTCGCGCTGGCAATTGTGTTGGTGGCGATTATGCAACCCAGCATCACTTCGATTGTACTGGCGATTGCGATTGTCAGTTGGCCGCCGGTGGCCCGCTTGGTTCGCGCCGAGTTTATGTCGCTGCGCAACCGCGAGTATGTCGAAGCCGCGCGCCTGGTCGGCCAGTCCAACACCACGATCATTCTGCGTCAGATTCTGCCCAACACGCTGTCGCCGATTATCGTGCTGGCATCGCTCATGGTCGCCACCGCGATTTTGCTGGAGTCGGCGCTGTCGTTTCTGGGTTTGGGCGATCCTAACGTGATGTCCTGGGGTTATATGATCGGCGCGGCGCGCACGGTGATTCGTCAGGCGTGGTGGCTAAGCTTCTTTCCGGGCGTGGCGATTCTGCTCACCGTGCTGGCGTTAAACCTGGTGGGTGAAGGGCTGGACGACGCTTTGAACCCCAAACTATCCCGCGAGCGCTAAGGACTTTATATGCCTATTACAGAGAATCAATCGGCTGACACCGTCCTCAGCATTCGCAACCTCAACATTGCACTCCCCAAAGGGGCGGATCGCGCCCTGGCGGTGGAGGACGTTAGCTACGACGTGAAGCGCGGCGAAATCATGTGCGTGGTGGGCGAGTCCGGTTCCGGCAAATCGATGGCCGCTAACGCCGTGATGGGGCTGCTGCCCAAGGGCGTGAACGCCACCCAGGGCGAGATACTCTTTGAAGGGCAGGATCTACTTGCCCTGTCGGAAAAACAGCACCGCGCCCTGCGTGGGCTAAAAATCGGCATGATCTTCCAGGAGCCAATGACTGCCCTGAATCCGCTGATGCGGGTAGGCGCACAAATTGCCGAAGTGTTCGAGGCCCACGGCCAGTTCAACCCCAAAGAGCGCCAGGCCCGCGCCCTGGAACTGCTGATCGAAGTGGGAATTCCACAGCCGGAAAAGGCCATTCGAGCCTACCCGTTTGAGCTTTCCGGGGGCCAGCGACAGCGGGTGATGATCGCCATGGCGCTGGCGCTGGAGCCCATTCTGCTCATTGCCGATGAGCCTACCACGGCGCTGGATGTCACCACCCAGGCGCAGATTCTGGAGCTGATTCGCGACCTACAGCAGCGGCGCGGTATGTCGGTGATGTTTATCACCCACGACTTTGGCGTGGTGGCCGAAATCGCCAATCGCGTCTGCGTCATGCGCCACGGCAAGATCGTCGAGCTGGGTGACGCCAAGTCGGTGCTTGAGAACCCGCAAGACGCCTATACCCAAGCGCTGATTGCCGCGATTCCCAGCAATGCGGTGCCGCCTCACCGTGAGACCAGCCAGGTCGCCCCGCTGCTGGAGATCAAGCAGCTCAATAAAGTCTTTCGCTCTCGGGGCGGCTGGCTCAAACCTGCCCGGGAAGTGCATGCGCTTAACGATGTTTCGCTCACCCTGGCGCGGGGAGAAACGGTGGGCATCGTAGGCGAATCCGGCTCGGGCAAGTCCACCCTCGGACGCTGCGTGGTGCGCTTGGAGCACCCCGACAGCGGCGAGCTGCTGCTGGATGGGGTGAATCTTTCCCAGCTCAAAGGCGATGCGCTACGCCGGGAACGCCACCGGGTGCAGATGATATTCCAGGATCCTTACGCCTCGCTCAACCCACGCACCAAAGTGGGCATGGCGATAGCCCAGGGGCCGATTGCCAACGGCACGCCCAAAGCCGCAGCGCTCAAGCAGGCGGGCGAGCTGCTCGACATGGTGGGCTTGGGCGCCAGCGCCGTGGAGCGCTTTCCTCACGAGTTTTCCGGCGGCCAGCGTCAGCGTATCGGTATTGCCAGGGCGCTGGCGCTCAACCCCGAGCTGATTGTGGCGGATGAAGCCGTCTCTGCGCTGGATGTGTCGATCCAGGCCCAGGTACTGGAACTGCTGGAGGAACTGAAACAGCGGCTCTCGCTCTCGCTGCTGTTTATCACCCATGACCTACGCGTTGCGGCCCAGATTTGCGACCGCATAGTGGTCATGCAGCATGGCCGCATTGTTGAGCAAGGCAGCGCCGAGCAGATTTTTCTTGATCCGCAAGAGACGTATACCCAGGATCTGCTCAGGGCGATTCCCGGCCGTGAGGCCCCCGTGGCGGCCACTGCGTAAATTGTTTAATGGTAAAAAGGATACCCAATGCAAATAACCCTGGAGGCGCTGCGCGCTATTGTGGGCCCGGCCCATGTATTGACCGGCGACGATGTACACAGCCGCCGCGTGGACTGGATGACCGGAGCGCCCTGCCAAGCCGGGGCGATCGTTCGCCCAGCGGATACCGAGCAGGTCGCTGCCGTGATGCAGACTTGCTACGCCGTGCAGCAGCCGGTGGTCACCCACGGCGGCTTAACCGGGTTGGTGCACGGCGCAGAAGCTAGCCCCGATGAGCTAGTGATTTCCCTGGAACGGCTAACCGCGATCGAAGAAATAGATCAAGTGGGCGGCACCCTCACCGTACAGGCAGGCGCTCCGCTGCAGCGGGTTCAAGAAGCGGCGAAAGAGGTTGGCCTACAGTTCCCGCTGGATCTGGGCGCTCGGGGTAGCTGCACCATTGGCGGCAATATCGCCACCAACGCAGGCGGCGTGCGGGTGATTCGGTACGGCATGATGCGCCAGCAAGTGCTCGGCCTGGAGGCGGTGATGGCCGATGGCCGGGTGGTCAGCTCCATGAACCACATGTTGAAAAACAACGCCGGTTTCGATTTAAAGCAGCTTTTTATCGGTAGCGAAGGCACCCTGGGGATTGTGACCCGCGCAGTGCTGCGCCTGCAGCCACCTACCCCAAGCGAGCAAACGGCGATGGTGGCCTGCCCCTCGTTTGAGGCGCTTACCGGGCTGCTCAGCCATATGGGCAAAGCGCTTGGCGGAGGCCTCGGCGCTTTTGAGGTGATGTGGCAAAACCACTACCGGCTGCTCACTGAAACCCTGGGCCGCCACACTCCGCCGATTGCCACCGAGCATCCGTTTTATGTGATCATTGATTCCCTGGGCAGCGATGCCGAGCGCAATGCCAACCAGTTTAGCGAAGCATTAGAAAGTGCGTTAGAGAGCGAGCTGATTGTCGATGCGGTGATCGCGCAGTCGACTACCCAACGCGATGGACTATGGGCGATTCGTGAAGATATCGAGGGGCTGGTCAAGGGCCTTGCGCCGGTGCTTACCTTCGATGTCAGCCTGCCGATTGCCGATATGCAGCGTTACACGGATGCCTTGGAAGCGCAGCTAACCCAGCGCTGGGCAGAGGCGAAACTGGTGGTATTTGGCCATCTCGGCGATGGCAACCTGCATATTTCCGTTAGCGTGGGGAGTGCTGAGATCGAAGTTCGGCGAGAGGTTGAAGCCATGGTTTACCAGCCGCTAGCCACACTGGGCGGTTCAGTCTCCGCAGAACACGGCATTGGCCTGGAGAAGCGGCCATGGCTGAGCACCTGTCGCTCCAGCGCCGAGATCGAACTGATGCATACCCTCAAGCAAGCGCTCGACCCACTTAATCTATTGAACCGCGGTAAAGTACTTCAATAAACATTTTAAGTTAAACATTCATTGTGTTTTCAGGAATCAACATGTCCCGTTACCCCGAGCACTTAACTGGCGAAGGCCCGCATAACCCCTTCCCAGGCATCAAAGTATTAGAGCGCCGCATTGGCAAGGAGATCCCCCACCGGCTGGGCTCTAACGAAGGCCTGGATATGCCCCACCGCGCCCTGCGCGATCACTTTGGCGATGCCCTTGCCGAACACGTTTACTGCTACGGCGATGCCGAAGCGCTGGGCGTGCGCCAGCGCTTGAGTACTCAGCAAGGTATTCCGCTGGAAACGCTGTTGGTAGACGCCGGCGCTGACAGCTTGATCGCTCTGGCCCTGCGCACTACCTGTATGCCCGGTGAAACGGTGGTCTGCACGGCGGGTACCTACCCCACCTTTGGCTATTTCGCCAAAGGCCAGGGCTGCCGCCTGATCGAGCCCAGCTATTTTGAAGCACCGGGCGTGCTGGCCCCCGATCTGGAAGCCTTGGCAGCAACGGCGCATCAGGAAAACGCCCGGCTGGTGTATCTGGCCAATCCGGATAACCCCAGCGGTCATCTACATAGCGACAATGCCATCCTCAAGCTGCGCGAAGCGCTGCCCGATACCTGCTGGCTGCTGCTGGACGAAGCCTATGGGGACTTCCGCGACGATGCCAACAGCGAGTTCGCTGGTAAAGCAATACCAGGGGTGATTCGCCTGCGTACGCTTTCCAAGGCTCATGGCCTGGCGGGCCTGCGCATTGGCTACGCCATCGCCGACCCTGAAGTACTGACGATGATGATGAAGGTGCGCATTCACTACGCGGTATCGTCATTGACCCTGGCCGCCGCCGAAGTGGTGCTCGACCACCCTGACGAGGTTCACCAACACGTTACCGATGTAAAAGCCCGCCGTGAGCAGTTGGCGGAGCACTTTCGCGCCCTAGGGGCCGATGTGTTGCCCAGCGCCACCAACTTTATCGGCATCCGCCTGCCCAGCGCCGACCTCGCCGCCGAGGTACACCAGCAGCTACTCGCCGAAGGCGTTTTGGTCGCTCGCCTGGCGCACCCAGAGCTGGCCAATGTAATACGCATTACGGCGGTACAAGCCGCACTGGAACCGGGAAGATTGGCGGCTCTCGAACAGGCGATTAAAGAGCACGCCTGATTAACTTGGTAAATTTGATCACTAGGGGCGAGGGCAGGTTGGAGCGAGGGTCTTTTGTCATGGATGACAAAAGTAGCGCCCATGGACGGGTTCACAGCGCCCTCGCGGAAACCTGCCCTCGCACCGGGGCATGCTGATTGCCCGCCAGAATACTCCTAAGGCGTTAACCAATGCCTGAAATCGTCCAGCTCACCGCGTACCGCCTGGCGATATAAGCCCTGCAGTTGAGCCGTGACACTGTTGGGGCTGATGGGTTCGTTGACGGGCGGTGCGCCAGCACGTCCACCAATACGGCGGCCATCCAGTTCCCGAAGCGGCAGTATTTCGGCGGCGGTGCCGGTTAAAAATGCCTCATCGGCGGTATACAGCTCGTCGCGGGTTATTCGCCGCTCGCGCACTTCAATACCCAGCACCTTTTGCGCCAGCTGAATCACGCTATCCCGGGTGATGCCTTGAAGGCAGGAGGTCACTTCCGGGGTATGCAGCACGCCATCGCGGAGTAAAAAGACGTTGGCCGCCGAGGCCTCGGCCACATAGCCTTCCGGGTCGAGCATGATGGTTTCATCAAACCCGGCTTTGATCGCGGTATTCAGCGCCAGTATCGAGTTGACGTAGTGGCCATTGGTTTTCGCCCGGCACAGGCTGATATTGACGTGGTGGCGCGCCCAGGAAGAGGTCAGCGCGCGCAAACCATGGGTGGCGGCCTGGGGTGAAATGTAGGGGCCTAGATCCCACGCTGCAACCATCACGTGGGTAGTCAGCCCTTGGGCGCGTAGCCCTAAACCTTCTGCACCAAAAAACACGGTAGGTTTCAGGTAGGCATTGCTCAGGCCGTTTTTGGTCAGGCACTCGCGCTGGGCGTTGATCAGCTCCGCTTCACTAAACGGCAGCGGCATATCCAGCGAATGAGCACTTTCTGCCAAGCGGCGGGTATGTTCAGCAGCACGAAATAGATGCGTACCGCTGGGGCCAGCGTAGGCGCGTACACCCTCAAAACAGCCCATGCCGTAGTGCAGCGTATGGGTGAAGACATGCACCTTGGCCTCGCGCCACTCCAGCCATTCACCGTCGTGCCAAATCCAGCCATCGCGGTCATAAAGCGGTGTCATTGTTTGCGTTGCTCCCACTGTTGGCACCAGTCATCGATCAACGTCTGCTGGTGCGGTTGCAGGGCTTGATAGCCCCAAGCGGCAATTTCATCGTTTTGTGGGTCGGGCACGGCAATGGCACTGCCCGCCAGGGTTTGGATCACCGCGTGGCCGCAGAGCGGCACATAGCCTTCCGAATAGCCGCCTTCGTGAATAAATACCAGCTTGCCTTCACAGCAACGCTCGGCCAGCGCTTTAAGCTGGGCGGTCATGGTGGCGAACGCCTGGCTATTGAGCAGCATTTTGCCTAAGGGATCCTTAGCGCAGGCGTCGTAACCGCAGGCCACCACGATGAGTTCGGGCTTAAAGGCTTCCAACGCGGGCAGCACCAGTTTTTCCATGGCGTAGGCGTAGGAGCCCAGGCCACAGCCCGGTGGCAGCGGCAGATTGAGATTAGCGCCCAGGCCTGCTCCTTCGCCTTGTTCGTCAAAGCTGCCGGTTTCCAGCGGGTAGTTTGCGGCTTGATGAATTGAAAGGGTCAACACATCGGGCTCGTCATAAAACGCCGCCTGCTGGCCGTTGCCGTGGTGAACATCCCAATCGAGTATCGCCACACGGTTAACCTGCCCCAAGGCCCGAGCGCGCATCACCGCCACGGGTATATTGCCCAGTAGGCAGAACCCACGACCTTGATCGGCTTCGGCATGGTGCCCCGGTGGGCGGCATAGGGCATAGGCGTTGCTCACCTCGCCCTGCGCCACAGCTTCAACGGCGGCAATGGCCAGCCCTGCGGACTGCGTGGCCGCCGCCCAACTGCCGGGCATGTAAGGTGCACAGTCGCCGCCGTTGCCGCCCCGGGCTTTATCCCCTGTCTGCAGTTCATCCAGGTAACGCGGGGTGTGAAAACGCAGCAGGTCAGGAAGCGAAGCGGCGGGTGGTTTCACCACGTTCAGCTCATCAATCAGCCCGCTGACTTCAAGAATGTTCTTCAGCCGTCGTTTGCTTTCCGGGCTTTCCGAGGCGGCCTGGGGCTGTAAAAATTCACCGGGCGCGGAAAATACCCCAATCGCGCCCAGATCATGCCAAAAGCAGCGTTCATGCCAGTAGAAACCGGTTCTGCTCATGCCGTAAAACCCTGCATAAAGGCGGTCAGATTGGCGCTTAGATGCTTAGTGGGGTAACCGCCTTCCTGAACAATCACCGTGGGCAGCGAGAGGGCCGCCAAGAGCTTGCCCACCTCGATAAAAGCCTCGGTTTCCACCGTGAGCCCCGCCAGGGGATCATCTTTATGGGCGTCCAAACCTAGCGCTACCACCACGGCATCGGGCTCGTAGCGCTGCAGGTGATCAATTAACACCGCCAGGGCGTCCAGATAGACCTCCCCGTCGCTGCCGACCGGCAAGGGCAGATTAACGTTTGCGCCTACACCCTCTTCATCACCCTCTTCATCAGCGCCGCCCCAAAAAAACGGATAGAAATCACTGGGGTCGGCGTGCAGCGAGCCTGTCCAGACATCACTGCGGTGATAAAAAATATCCTGGGTGCCGTTGCCGTGGTGCAGATCCACATCGATGATCGCTACTTTGGCGAAGCGTTCGCGCAGCACCGTGGCGGCCAGCGCTGAATTGTTCAGCAGGCAAAAGCCCCCAGCGCGCTCCGGCCCGGCATGGTGTCCAGGCGGGCGGCACAGCGCATAGGCCGTTGGCACTCCATTCAGCACCTCTTCTGCCGCCGCTTCGGCACTGGCAGCCGACGCCAGCGCGCCTTGAAAGCTGGTCGCACTTAGCGGGCAGGCCATATCGTGAAGGTGCCAGCCAGCCTGGCCAATCGGGTGGCGCGGGTAGTGGTAGCCGCCACCACAGGGGTGAATATTAGGCGCAACTACCTCTGCCGCATTGGGCAGAGCTTGCCAGCGGGCGTAAATGGTGTTCAAAAAAGTGAGGTAGCGCGGCGTATGGATCTGTTCCAGGCGCTTGCGCAGCGTAGGCGAATCCGCCTTGTTGGGTGTGGTCAACGTAAGCCCTGCACTGGCCAAACCTTGGCTAAGCAGCTCGGCGCGCACAGGGCCTTCCGGCGAAGGCGCAGGCTGGCCACGCAGCAGAAAGGTCGGCGGCGCATGCAACGCCTGATCAGGGTGATAAAAACACTTCATGGGTCGCAGTCCTTAGCTAAATTACAGCAGTGACGGAATCCAGGTAGAGAGCGCCGGAAACGCCGCCAGCAACACAATCACCACCAGAAACGACACGTAAAACGGCAGCGATGCCACGATTGCCCGTTCATAAGGCACCTCGGCTATTCGCGCGGCGGTCATTAACGTCATCCCCACTGGCGGTGTCACGTTGGAGATATTGAGCACCACTATCATCAGGATCGCGAAGTGGAGCGGGTCAAAGCCCAGCTGGATCATCGCTGGCACCAGCACCGGCGCAATGACTACCAGTGCGGGCAGCACATCCATCACCGTGCCAATCACCAAGAGTAGCAGACACACCAGCATCAGTTGCACAAAGGCCGCATCGCTGAAAGTGGTGATGATACTGGCCGCATCCCTGGCTATCCCTGAACGGGTGACAAACCAGCCCAATACTGCTGACGTTGCGAGTAGAAAAAACACCACGCCGGAGAAGCGCACCGTGGTCACCAGCGCATCCCAGATTTTGCGCCAAGTCAGATTCCGGTAGAAGACCATCCCAATCACGATGGCGTAAACCGCCGCAAACCCCGAGGCTTCGGTAATCGTGGTGAGCCCCGAGAGAATTCCGCCGAGAATAATCAGCGGCACCACCATGGCGGGCAGAGCCATCACAAACGACATCACGGCCATCTTAAACGGCGTCGGCGCCTGTTTCGGGTAGTTGCGCTTCCAGGCCAAAAAGAAGCTAACACCCAGCAGCGCCAGCGCCATCAACAGGCCGGGAATAATGCCACCGGCAAACAGGTCAATCACCGAAATATCCCGCAGCAGCGTGGCGTACACCACCATCACCACGCTAGGGGGAATAATCGGCCCGATGATGGAAGAACAGGCGGTCACCGCAGCGGCGTATTCGGCATCGTAGCCCTGCTTTTTCATCTCAGGGATCATGATTTTGCCGATGGCGACGGTATCGGTGACCGCCGCGCCGGTGAGGCCCGCAAAGAACACCGAGACCGAGATATTAACGTGGGAGAGTGACCCGCGCACCCTGCCGAACAGCGCATTGTTGAAGGCGATCAGCTTGTGGGTCAGCCCGCCCTGGTTCATCAGCTCAGCGGTGAAAATAAAGTAGGGCACGGCAATCAGCAGAAAGCCCGAAACGCCGGAGAACATGCGATCAGCGATGATGCCGAGCATCCTCTCCCCTCCCATGGCAAAGCCACCCGCCAAACCCGACATGGCCATCACCACGGCTACCGGCGCACCGATAAACAGCAGCACGACAAACGCAATAATTGCAGGGGTCATGGGCGGTGCTCCCCGTCAGTGGTGTCGATGAGTCCACCAATCACGTCCTGCTCATCAATGAAGTGTTCCAGCAGAGCAAAGCCTTGCACAAGATGCAGCAGCATCATGACGCCGCTGATGGGCACCACTATTGCGGTGAACTTACTAGGGATTTGGATTTGGTCGGAAACCATGTAGACCTGGGTGGCGCTGGTGAAATAGCCCCAGCCGTACCAAGTGAGCATTAGTGCAAACAGTCCAATGACTGCCAAACACAGCCCGGCAGCCACTTGCACCATCACACGGGGCAAACTGCGAACCAGCAATGTCATGGCGACATGTTCGCCGTAGCGCAGCGAAATCGTCATGGAGAGAAAGCCGATCCAGGGCAGAAACAGCCGCGCCAGCGAGTAGGTCCAGCTAAGCGTGCTGCCGGTGATCAGCTTGTAGAGAAACGCAGTGAACGAGATGCCCAGCATCGCCAGAATACAGCCCACACACACCACGATAGCCACCTGATTGACGAGGTCGCTCACGCGGCGCAAAGGAGTTAAAACGCCCATGGTTTTTCCTCACGCTGGGGCCTCACATCGCCCCAGCGTTTATCGTTCGCTAACCGTTATTGGCCCCGGCTTTATTGACCATAAATGCGGTAGTCGTCTTCTGCCAACTGTTGTCCGACACGTTCAACTTCGTCAAGCAGCCCCTGTACGCGGGCTTCGTCCATGCCGAAGTCATCGACGATCCACTCTTGCCAAGCGGGGCGGGCAATTTCCGCCATCCGCTCGCGCTCAGCGTCGGGCATCAGGTAGCACTCTTCAAAGCGTTCACAGGACTCCACCCAACTCGCGGTAGCCAGGGCACCAGACATACCGTGGCTTAACTGGATCGCTTCCCGCGCGGAGCTGATCACCGCCTGCTGATGTTCTTCGGGCAACGATTGGTACCACGACTCGCTGACCACCCAGGGGGCGCTGTTATACACATGCCCGGTGAGCGTGGTGTAGTCGGTGACCGCATCAAAGTTGAAGGTGGTGTTGAGCACCGGCGCATTGAACTGCCCATCGGCAAGACCGGTTTCCAACGCAGTGATCAGCTCGCCCCAGGGCAGCGGAGTGGCCGAAGCACCTAACGATTGCATTATCGCCACGTGGGCAGGGTTCTCTTCGGTGCGAATATTCAGACCTTCTAAATCTTCGACGGTTTTTATTAGGCGCACGTTATTGGTGAAGGCGACAAAACCACCGCCATCATCGAAGGTGCCCAAGTAGCGCAAATCGGCGTCTTCGATGGTGCCGGACATAAAGTCGGCGAACCACTCGCTATCAAAGAAGCTCCACGCCTGCCGCCAGTTGGTGAACAGGAACGGTGCCGTGACGACTTGATAGTCTTCGTAGAAGGATGACATCGCCCCCGCAGACATAATCGTCGACTGTAGCGTTCGTCCGCCCTGCACTTCCGAGCCATTCTCCACCTCGGAACCTAGCTGGCCGCCACCGAAAATGGTGACCTCAAGATCCCCGTCGGTGCGCGCCTCTACCAGGTTTTTAAAGTGCACCAGCGCCGGATATATTTCGTTATTGCTCATATCCTCGGGCAGTTGCGTGGCAATCACCATTTCATAGGATTGCGCTTGGGCATTGGCGCTGGCAATCGCCAGTGGGAGTGCCGCCAGGGCGGCGATAAATACGGATTTTTTAGCGTTCATAACACACCTCGTTTTGATTATTGGTCGGTCTTCGTTATGAGTGGCGTTGCTACCCATCGGGTAGGGATGGTGTTGTTTTTATGGCAATCGTTATGACTGTTCTGGCAGCGACTCCCACACTTCAATGGCAGCGGCTAAATCTTCCAGCGAAGCACCTACCGATTTGAATAGCGTGATGGCCTCCGGTGCAGAACGCCCCGGCTTAGCCCCGGTCAGCACTTCAGCAAGCTCCGCCTGAATCTTGTCGAACTGGAATTCACCCTCTTCAATGGCTTGCAGAATGTCGCCCGCTTCGCCCTTGGCACCGGCGTAGGTATCCACAAATACCTCTGAGCGACGCAGACACAGCGCATCGGTCTCGCGCATTTGCGGCCGAAACGCGCCAATCAGATCCAGGTGAGTGCCAGACGTCAGCCACTCACCTTTGATCAGCGGCTGGTTGGAGAGCGTTACGCAGCTGATGATGTCTGCCTCGGCTACCGCTTCTGCGAGTTCTTCCACTACGTGGGTCTCAAAGCGTTCGGCGTACTCGTCGGCAATCGCCGCCGCCTTGCTGGGGTTACGCCCCCAGATCAGCACCCGCTTGATGGGTCGCACGCTGGCGTGGGCCTCGATCACCATGGGCGCCAACTTGCCGGTACCCACCACCAGCAGCGTTTCTGCGTTCTCATTGGCCAAAGCCTGAGCGGCCAGCGCGGAAGCAGCCGCCGTGCGACGCCGGGTGAGCTCACTGCCATCGATACACGCCAGCGGCTGGCCGTGCTTACCCTCGCTGAGCAGGTAAAGTCCGGAGATCGCCGGGATACCGTGGTCGGCATTTTGCGGAAACACGTTGACCATTTTTACGCCGATATAGCCCGCCGCTTCCCAGGCGGGCATTAGCAGCATAGTGGCTTCGCCATCCGGCCGGTGCATCGCGTGGTGATGGCGGGGAGGAGACTCCACGCCGTTCACGAACGTCGTTTGTAGCCGCTTGATCAAGCCATCCCACGTCAGGTGGCGCGTGACCTCTTCGGCAGAAACAACCCGCATATCAGGCCTCCGGCAGCGCGGCTACCACCATAATTTCAACTTTCCACTCGGGCTTGGCGAGCTGGGCTTCAAGCGCGGCACGCACCGGCGGACGACCGGGCACGACCCAGGCATCCCAAGCAGCGTTCATTTGGTCGAACTCCGCCATGCTGGTGACCCAGATTTGCGCTGAGATCAAATGCTCTTTCGAGGTGCCCGCCTGGGCCAGCAGTTGATCGATACGCGCCAGCACCTGCTCGGTTTGGCCGCGCATATCCGCCGTGGCATCAGGTGGAACCTGGCCAGCCAGATAAACGGTGCCGTTGTGAATCGCCACTTGGCTCATACGTGCATTGCTGTCTTGGTAGGTAACGCCCATGGTGTTTTCCTTGAAAGAGGTTGTGTTGATTTAAAAGGGATCATCAAAGACTAGTGCGCTCGCCGACAAATTACTTGCCCGACACTGCGGTAGATTTGCCCGCAAGTCATGCAGGCAGTTTTCAGGAAGAAGCCATTTACTGAAAGCGGCTATCTGGGAGGTATGGCTATCTAAGAGAGGGTCTATCTATCAGACGAAGGAGAGACTTCAAAATAGCGCCGATAAGCGCGGGAGAAACTGCCCTGATCGCGAAAGCCCACCAGCATAGCGATATGCCCCAGGCTCAGCGTGCTATGGCGAACCAGCGTACGGGCGTGCTCTAGGCGCCTGCGCTGTACATACGCCAGCGGCGTCACTCCAGTTAGCTCACGAAAGCAGCTGTGGAAGTGCCCTGGGCTCAAGGCACATAGGGAGGCGAGCTGCTCCACGCGGATCTCCTCAGCCAGATGTTGATCCAGCCAGGCATCCAAACGAGCAAGGTCGAGGCGTTCGCTAATACAGTGCTGGCCCAACTGCCCAACCGCTGCGGGAGTAGCGTCATGCAGATACATGGTCAGCGCGCGTAGCAGCAGAATAGCTATTTCATTCTGCAGCCCAGGGCACTGCTCAAGCTGATTGGCCAGGGCGTGAGTGAGCTGGTTTAACGCGGGAGGGACGCTGAAAAAGCGCGGTTTATCGAAGAGGCGCTCAATCTCGCTGCCTTTCTCAAGCGACGCTAACTGGGCAACGGGTATATCCAACACCAAGGTACGGTTGCTGCCATCGCCCTGGTACTCGTGGTGGCGCGACGAAGGAATCAGACACCCACGGCGGGCGGTCACCCTTTCCCCGTGCCCCTCCATCGAGAGCTCCGTAACGCCACAGGTAGCCAGAATAAGTTGATGGAAGTCGTGGGTATGGGCCACCTGTTCTTGGGCTAAGTTGCGGCTGTGCAGCTCAAAAAGGGCCATGGAAGGTTACCGTATTTCGTCGAATGCTGTTTCAGCACTATAAAACGGCTAGGCAACAAAAAGCGAGGGAGCCGTCCACTGTGTACAAACACTCAGCTTGATGGGTGCAAGCTGGGTACTGGCTGTCATCCGCCAGTCATGGACTCAGGTTAGCGTGGCAATAAGCTGCCAAAAGAGTCCAAACAACATGCCACAGCGCCGACGCCCCTCTCTCAGCTCTCCTCTCAGTGACCAGGAAGTCGCGGCCCTAACGCAATTAGCCAACGGCAATGCCCTTCACCTGCAGCGTAAAGCCGACCGCGAGGCACGGCTGGCGTCAGCTTTAACGCTGTTTCACTCAGTGGCGTCAACGACCGAGACGCCGCTGAGCGGTATGAAGATACTGATGATTTCGGATGTCTACTTCCCTCGCGTTAATGGCGTTTCCACCTCTATCGCCAGTTTTCGCGGTGCCCTTGAGCGTTTGGGCCACTCGGTCACGCTGATCTGTCCCGATTATCCCGTAGGCCAAGTGGACGAGCCGGGCGTACTGCGCATCGACTCGCGCCAGGTACCCGGCGACCCAGAGGATCGCATGATGCGCTATCGGGACTTGATCGCCCTGGCACCGCAGCTTGCCGCCGAAGCCTTTGACCTTATTCATGTCCATACGCCGTTTACCGCTCACTATGCCGGTGTAGCGCTGGGGCGTCGGCTCGGGCTTCCGGTGGTAGCGACCTACCACACCCTGTTTGAGGAGTATGTTCACCACTATATCCGCTGGCTTCCACGACGCTGGCTGCGACTTGCCGCGCGTCGTCTTTCAGTGCACCAGTGCCAGCAGCTCGACGCCTTGGTCGCTCCTTCAAGGGCAATGCAGGAAGCCCTTACCCGCTACGGCGTGACCACGCCCTCCACGGTAATTCCCACCGGTTTGTCGCTGGAGGCGTTCTGCCACCCTCAAGGAGCCCAGGATGATAGCGACTTTCGAGCCCACTACGATCTGCCTACAGATGCGCGCCTGCTGCTTTATGTAGGCCGCGCTGCCTTTGAGAAGAACATCGATTTTCTGATCGATATGCTGCCCAAGGTATTAGCCGAACACCCCACCGCCCGGCTGATCATTACCGGCGAAGGCCCGGCCCATGACTCGCTTGTCCGGCGCGCCCAGGAAGTTGGCGTGGCAGACGCCGTACTTTTCCTTGGCTATCTCGACCGCCACGGCCCACTGCAAGCCGCCTACCGCGCCGCCGACGTTTTTGTATTTGCATCACGCACGGAAACCCAGGGGCTAGTGCTGCTGGAAGCGATGGCGCTAGGCACACCGGTGGTTTCCACCGCCATGATGGGCACGCTGGATGTATTAAAAGAAGGAGAAGGCTGCCTGATCGCCGAGGATAACCATGACGACTTCGCCGCCAAGGTCAACCACCTGCTAAATGATGAAACCCTGCGCCAACAGCTAACCGAACGCGCCCACACCTACGCCGCTAGCTGGCACGAAGATTCCAAAAGTGCCGAGCTGGTTGCTCTTTATCGAAAGCTGGTGGTTGAAAGTTTGGTTAAGAAGAAAAAGTAAGCGCCGAACTCTCCGTTGACACTTTGTGGACACAATCAGGGACTTAGGAAGGGAAAAACTCAAATCGCAGACACAAAAGAAGGCACCTAAGTGCCTGATTTTAAAGATGGTGCCGGTAGCCAGACTCGAACTGGCACACCCGTAAAGGCGGCGGATTTTGAATCCGCTGCGTCTACCAATTCCGCCATACCGGCAATGGATGCGCATTATACGTAATTAACGAGGTAGGTCAATCACATTGACTGACTTTATGCAGCCAAAGCGCTATCCTATGCCGCCTGTTTGATCAACGTTAAGAGTTATACGCCATGCAGCGCGCGGATTTTCATTACGAGCTACCCGACGAATTAATTGCTCGCTACCCTTCTGAACAGCGTAGCGACTGCCGTTTGCTGTGCGTGGATGGCCAGAGCGGCGCGTTGGAACACCGCCGTTTTCCCGATTTGCTTGAGCTTCTGGAACCCGGCGACCTACTGGTGTTTAACGACACCCGGGTAATTCCAGCGCGCCTGCACGGCCATAAGGCCAGCGGCGGCAAAGTGGAGATGCTGTTGGAGCGCCCACTGGATGCCCACCGCGGTTTGGCGCATATTCGCTCGAGTAAATCCCCGAAGCCCGGCACCGAGCTGATTTTCGAGGGTGATATTCACGCCATTGTAGAAGGCCGCCGTGATGCGCTGTTTGAGCTGCGATTTTTGGGCGATACGCCGATGATTGCGCTGCTTGAAAAGCACGGCCATATGCCGCTGCCGCCCTACATTACCCGCGAAGACGAACTCAGCGACCGTGAGCGCTACCAGACCGTCTATGCTCGGCGTGACGGCGCGGTGGCGGCGCCGACCGCCGGGCTGCACTTTGATCAGCCGCTGCTGGATGCCCTTGCCGATAAAGGCATTAATCGTGCCTTTGTGACGCTGCACGTAGGCGCAGGCACTTTTCAGCCGGTGCGCGTCGACAACATCCTTGAACACCATATGCACAGCGAGTGGATTGAGGTCACGGAGGCCACCTGTCAGCAAGTGCGCGAGACCCTGGCAGCAGGTAAGCGCGTGGTGGCAGTGGGCACCACCAGCGTGCGCTGCCTGGAAAGCGCCTGCATGAAAAGCAGCGATGGGCAGATCGCGCCCTATAGCGGCGACACCGATATTTTCATCTACCCCGGTTACCAGTGGCGCTGCGTGGATGCTTTAATTACCAACTTCCATCTACCCGAATCGACGCTGCTGATGCTGGTGTCCTCCTTTGTCGGCTATGACACCATCATGCACGCCTATCAACGGGCAGTGGCCGAGCGCTATGCGTTTTTTAGCTACGGCGATGCCATGTTGTTAACCCGCTAGGTATTGTTGCTGATTGTTGACCCGCTTGCCCTGCACCCGTCGCGCCAAACGAACGAGATTAACGAGTTACTTTATATGCGAAATGAATGCTTTATGCGCTTTGAGCGCCTGGCCGACGATGGCCGCGCCCGCCGTGGCCGCCTCCACTTCCCCCGTGGCACGGTGGAAACACCGGCGTTTATGCCGGTGGGCACTTACGGCACGGTGAAAGGCATGACGCCCGATTCCGTCAAAGAAATTGGCGCCGAAATCATCCTGGGCAACACTTTTCATCTATGGCTGCGCCCCGGCACCGAGGTAATTGAAGCTCACGGCGATCTGCACGATTTTGCCCAGTGGGACAAACCGATCCTCACCGACTCCGGCGGTTTTCAGGTCTTTTCCCTGGGCGAGACCCGCAAGATCACTGAGCAGGGCGTGCACTTCCGCTCGCCGGTGGATGGCAGCAAAGTCTTTATGGGCCCGGAAGAGTCCATGGCGGTTCAGCGTTCGCTAGGCTCCGATGTGGTGATGATCTTTGACGAGTGTACGCCCTACCCGGCCACCTTTGACGAAGCCGAGAAGTCCATGGAGCTGTCGCTACGCTGGGCCAAACGCTCGCGGGATGCCCATGGAGACTCGCCTTCCGCGTTGTTCGGCATTATCCAGGGCGGGATGCACCCTGAGCTGCGCGAGCGCTCGCTCAAAGGGCTGTTAGAGATCGGCTTTGACGGACTTGCGATTGGCGGGCTTTCCGTAGGCGAACCTAAAGAAGAAATGATCAAGGTGCTCGACTACCTGCCCACCTGGATGCCGGATGACAAACCGCGCTATTTAATGGGTGTCGGCAAACCCGAAGACCTGGTGGAAGGCGTGCGGCGAGGGGTGGATATGTTCGATTGCGTAATGCCCACCCGCAACGCGCGTAACGGCCACCTGTTCACCTCGGAAGGCACGGTCAAAATTCGTAACGCCAAGCACCGTTTTGACACCCGTCCGCTCGATGAAGAGTGCGACTGCCATACCTGCAAGAGTTTCTCGCGTGGCTACCTGCACCATTTAGACCGCTGCAATGAAATGCTCGGCTCAATGCTCAACACCATCCACAACTTACGTTACTACCAGCGTGTGATGGCTGATTTGCGCGCGGCAATTGAAGCGGGTACATTGACGACCTTTGTGGAAGGCTTCTATGCACGGCGCGGCCTGCCAGTGCCTCCCCTTGCTACCTAAAATCAAGCGAATTAATCGCCACGCGCCTTGGCGCGTGGTTTAAACTGTTCGACTATGTTTTTTTGAACCAAGCTTTTAACAACCAAGCTTTCATAACTAAGCCTTTAAAAACCTAAGCTTTTTCTAACTCAGGAGCTCTCTACAATGCTGGATTTCTTCATCTCACCAGCCCATGCCCAAGAAGCCGCCGCTGGCGGTGGTATTGCGCAAATCGTCATGCTGGTCGGCTTCGTGCTGATTTTCTACTTCCTGCTGTGGCGCCCGCAGGCCAAACGCGCCAAGCAGCACAAGCAACTGGTCAGCAACCTGGACAAAGGCGATGAGATCGTCATTGGCGGCGGTTTGGTGGGTCGTATCACTAAGGTGAGCGACGAATTCCTGACCATCGAGATCTCTGAAGGCACCGAAGTTAACGTGCAGAAGAACGCCGTTGCCGCCGTACTGCCTAAAGGCACCATCAAGTCCATCTAAACCTTGTAATACCCCTGCCGAGCCAGTGCCAGCCACCCCGGCAGGGGTGACATGGTATGAATGATGGTGAACTTTGCTGTGCGCGGCGTGTTCGTGCACAGCATTCCGTTTGTAATTGAAGGCAGGGCTTGCATGCTCAACCGTTACCCCCTGTGGAAGTATCTACTGATACTGGTCGTCCTGGTGGTTGGCCTTATCTACTCGCTTCCCAATCTATTCCCCGAAGATCCCGCCATCCAAATTAGCAGCGCCCAAGGCGATTCGCTGGATGAGCGTCAGATAGACCGTGTTGAAACCGCGCTCAACGAAAACGATATTGAGATCAAAGCCCTCGAAGAAGAGAACGGGCAGTGGCTTATTCGTTTGCGTCACGATGACGATCAACTCCCCGCACGCGACATCGCCACTGAGCTATTAGGCAATGACGCAACGGTAGCCCTCAACCTCGCTGAAGCAACACCTGAATGGCTGCAGGCGTTTTCCGCCTCGCCCATGACATTGGGTCTTGATCTGCGCGGTGGTGTGCACTTCCTGCTCGAAGTGGATATGGATGCCGCGCTGACCCAGCGCCTGGAAGTCAACGCTAGCGCCATGCGTGAGCTGCTGCGCGACGAGCGGATTCGCTATCGTAATACCGATATCGAAGAGCGCTCGCTGTCGATCGACTTTGCCAGTGCCGAAGACCGCGACACGGCACGCAGCCTGATCAGCCGTGACTTTCCTGAGTTTGAATACAGCAGTGAAGGCGATGGCCGCGCTTCAACGCTGGTTATGACCCTTAGCGATCAGTCGGTTAACGAAATTCAGGATTACGCGATCAACCAGAACTTGACCACCCTACGCAACCGGGTCAACGAACTGGGTGTCGCGGAGCCCATGGTGCAGCGCCAAGGCCCCAACCAGATTGTGGTGGAGCTGCCGGGTATCCAGGACACCGTGGCAGCTAAGCGCATTGTTGGCGCAACGGCGAATCTGGAGTTCCGCCTGGAAGCGCGCAACGATACGCCGGATAACGAAACGGAAACCCTCACCTTTCGCAATGAGCCTTCGCGCACTGCTGAACTAATGCGCGATGTGATCATTACCGGCGATAGTGTCTCCAGTGCCAGCAACAGCTTTGATGAGAATGGCCGCCCGCAGGTCAACATTGATCTGGACGGTACCGGTGGCACGCTTATGAACCGCGCCACACGCACCAATATCGGTCGCAATATGGCGGTGCTGTTCATTGAGCACAAGAGCGAAGACACCGTGGTGACCGACCCGGAAACCGGCGAAGAGACCATCGAGCGCGAGCCCTACGTTGAGCGCGGCCTGATTAGTCTGGCAACGATTCAAAGCGCCCTGGGCAACAGCTTCCGTATCACCGGCTTGGATTCGCCGACAGAAGCGGCTGAACTGGCGCTTCTGCTGCGTTCTGGCTCACTTGCGGCACCCATCTACTTCGTTCAAGAGCGCACCATTGGGCCAAGCCTGGGCGCTGAAAACATCGAGCGGGGCCTGCTCTCGGTACAGATCGGCTTACTGCTGGTCGTGCTGTTTATGCTGGTGCGCTACAAGGTGTTTGGCGTGTTTGCCAACATTGCCCTGGCGCTGAACTTAACGCTGCTGGTCGCGGTGATGTCGATGCTGGGCGCCACGCTGACACTGCCGGGCATTGCCGGCATCGTACTGACGCTGGGCATGGCGGTAGATGCCAACGTACTGATTTTCGAGCGAATACGCGAAGAGCTACGCAATGGAATGTCGGTTCAGCAGGCCATTCAAGCCGGCTACGAACGAGCCTTCACCTCCATCGTCGACGCTAACATCACCACACTGCTGGTGGCCGTAATCCTGTTTTCAATTGGCACCGGCCCGGTCAAAGGTTTTGCCGTCACGCTCTCTATCGGTATTTTGACGTCGCTATTCACTGCTCTAATGGTGACTCGCGCCATGGTTAACCTGGTTTATGGCAGCAAACCCGTCAAAAAGCTGTGGATTTGAAATGCACGGATTTGAAATGCACGGATTTGAAATGCATGGATTTGAACCACGTGCCTAGCCCAGAACTTAAGAGGTGGTAATGAAACCCCTATCACATCTGCAAATCGACTTTATGGGGCGACGTAAATTTGCGTATATCGTCTCAGCTGCAATGATAATCGCGTCGATTGCTGCCATCGTTTTTCAACAGCTTAACTTCGGGCTGGATTTTACTGGCGGCACGCTGATTGAGGTGCGCTACGGTGCTGCACCTTCATTAGATGCCATTCGGGTATTGCTCGAGGAGAGCGGCTTCCAGGATGTCTCAGTGCAAACCTTTGGGGCATCAACCGAAGTATTGATTCGCCTACAACAGGCATTTGATGCCGACGTAGGCGGCGAGGTCGTTAACCTGCTGCGCTCCAGTGGCGATAGCGTGGATCTTATTCGCTCCGAGTTTGTTGGCTCCCAGGTGGGTGACCAACTGCGCGACCAGAGCGGACTGGGCATGCTGGTCGCACTCGGCGTGGTCATGCTCTATGTCGCCTTCCGCTTCCAGTACAAGTTTGCGATTGGTGCACTGCTGGCACTGCTACACGATGTACTGATTGTGGTGGGCGTTTTTGCGCTGTTTCAGCTCGATTTCGACCTTACCGTATTGGCGGCCATCCTGGCAGTGATCGGCTACTCGTTGAACGATACGATCGTGGTTTATGATCGCGTCCGCGAAGCCATCCGTACCTCGCGCATCGACGATATGCCGCAGATCTTCAACGAAGCGATTAACGCCACGCTCTCGCGCACTCTGGCCACCTCTGGGACCACTGTCCTGGTACTGCTCGCTCTGCTGCTGCTGGGCGGCGATATGATTGAGAACTTTGCCATTGCACTACTGGTCGGTATCGTAGTGGGCACGTTCTCGTCTATCTACATTGCCGCGGCGCTTCTGCTACCGCTAAAACTGTCACGGGAAGATTTGATTCCCACCAAGAAAGAGCTGGACGAAGAAGAGGAAGAGCTGCCTTAACGGCGCATCTCTTTACTCCTCTTATTTAGCCTACAAAAAAGCCCCTACTGGAAACCCAGCAGGGGCTTTTTTTTGTCTTTAAAAACGGTCGTCTTTAACGCTTTTACCTTTAAAAGCTTAGCATGGCTACTTACTTAAAAGTGCGGCGTTAGCTGCTTGATCAGCGCCTTGTAGAGACGCGGCCCAGCGGCCATTAACTGCCCTTCCACTTTCACTGTGGGTTGGCCGTCCGGCGTGCCCATCAAGGCGCCCGCCTCTTTCAGGAACAGCGTGCCTACCAGCATATCCTGCTCTTCCAAGCCGAGTACAAAAGCGCTATCCACTCGCCCGGTGGCCAACTCACACAAATCCAGCAGCCCACAGCCCGTGGCCAGCAGATTTTCTATCTGCGGAGCAAGTTGCTGTGAAACGGTTAAATAGGCAGGTAAATTGCGCGGGCGTAGCCAGACTTCCGGCAGGCTCATGGCCATACGCGTACCGCTAATGGCGGTTGGCTTGCTAACGCGCATGCGCTTGTCGTTGTGCTGGGCGCCGCGGCCGCGGCTGGCGATATATTCGTCGTCGGCGAACGGGCAGATAATCACTGCGTGCTCGGGACGACCTTTGATAAGACACACCACTGAGAGTGCAAAGCCCTTACCGGCAACGGCTAAATTGGAGTAGCCGTGCATCGGTTCAATTTTCCAGACGATGTCCGCGCCTTCGCCTTCACCCGCGCGGTGCGGGGTAAAGCGGCCGGTAACACCGTGCTGGGGATAACCGCGCTCCAACTGCTGCACAATCGTCGCTTCGGCCTTGCGCGCCGTCTCGTCGAGCAGGCGGTCAAGGTTAAATTCATCGTGCGCATTTTCAATACGTTCGCGTACGCGGAGGAAGTGTTCAACAGCGCTGCGTGCAGCACGCAGCGTAAATTGGACCATCGGATTCATGATCGGGCCTTGTGACAGTGATGTTAAAGAACGTGATGCTAAAGCATAAGTAGGCGCAGGTGCCGCCTTTGGCGCGCAATTCTAGCAGACCGCTCTCGGGCATACCACCGACTCATGTTAGACTGCGCGCTTTACGCGATAATAATCACCCTCTTTATTCACCGAGCCTTATTCATGCTTGAGCGCATCCGCATTATTTTAATCGGCACTAGCCATCCTGGTAACATCGGCGGCGTCGCCCGCGCCATGCACAATATGGGCTTGGCAGATTTGGCCCTGGTCGCCCCCCGCTGTGAGGTGATTACCCAGGACAGCATTTCCCGCGCCTCCGGCGCAGATCACCTGCTTCACCAAGCCCAGGTTCACGCAACCCTGGAAGACGCAGTAGCCGACTGCACCCTGGCCGTGGGTGCCAGTGCACGCTCGCGCACCCTACCCTGGCCGATGATTTCACCGCGGGAATTAGCTGACCGGCTGCCCGACGAGTGCCAGCTCGCAGGCGCCCGGGTGGCACTGGTGTTTGGCCGAGAAGACAGCGGCCTTACCAATGCTGAATTACAACGCTGTCACGCTCACGTGCATATTCCTACCAATGCCAACTTTAGCTCGCTCAATTTGGCCGCAGCGGTGCAGGTGCTTGCCTATGAGTGTCGCATGGCGTGGCTAAGCCAATCAGATGGCCAAGCGGATGCACCTCCAACTGTGCCAAATGATGACGATGATCTGGCCACCCACGCCGAGCTAGAGCGCTACTTTGAGCACTTAGAGCGCACGCTGATTGGCATTGATTTCCACGACCCTGAGCAGCCGCGACAGCTAATGGCGAGACTGCGCCGCCTGTACCTGCGCGCCCGCCCAGAGCGCATGGAAATGAATATTTTGCGTGGAATTCTATCGGCCACCGAAAAGGCTGCGAATACCAAGCCACGCAAGCCGTAATTTATTAGACAGGAAACGCTAAACTTGAAGTTGATGCTGCGTGCCCCAACTTCGCTATTCTGCTAATGTGATTTCTCTATTGATTTTCTCTATTGATATTCCAAGAACCGGCGATATTTCAAGAATCCGTTCTAATAGTTCAATAGCTAGACGCCGCCTTTATAACGCCAAGGAACACCTCATGTTTCAACGTCTACGTGAAGACATCAACAGCGTATTTGAACGCGACCCGGCCGCACGTAACTTTCTTGAGGTGCTGACCAACTACCCTGGCCTGCACGCCCTGCTGCTGCATCGCTGCGGCCACTGGCTGTGGAAAAAAAACCTCAAGTGGCTGGCGCGGACGCTATCGACGTTTTCACGCTGGCTCACCGGTATTGAAATTCACCCGGGCGCCACGATTGGTCGGCGGTTTTTTATTGACCACGGCATGGGGGTGGTGATTGGCGAAACGGCGCTGGTGGGCGATAACGTCACGCTCTATCAAGGGGTCACCCTGGGCGGCACCAGCTGGAGCAAAGGCAAGCGTCACCCCACTTTGGGCGATGGCGTGATTGTGGGCGCAGGTGCCAAAATACTGGGGCCCTTTACGGTCGGCGCTGGGGCGAAAATTGGCTCTAATGCCGTGGTCACAAAAGAAGTGCCCCCCGGCGCCACTGTGGTGGGCATACCCGGCAAAATCGTTAAACGCGCCGACCCCGATGTGGAAGAAGCACTGGATGTGGATCCCGCCCGCCGAGAAGCCATCTGCCAAAAATTTGGCTTTGATGCCTACGGCGTCAGCCAGGATATGCCCGACCCCGTAGCCCGTTCGATGCAGGCGATGCTCGACCATATGCACGCCGTGGATGAGCGCATTGAGCGCATGTGCTCTACCCTGCGTAAGCTAGATGACAACTACCGCGACGGCCAGCTACCGGCGCTGCGCGATGAAGATTTTGCCGACGTTCTGGACGAGAACGATACCGGCTGCCCCGGTGTTGGCAAGCACTCGGCCACTCCGCCATCAGCCGAGTAAGAAACACTGCCGCCGCGTAATGGTTGACCAAAGCACTCAGGTTTTCCCATAATGGCAGCACATTTGCCGTTAGTGCGCTGAGTTTTCAGCGTCGAGGGGCTTGCCATGCGCTTGACCACTAAAGGCCGTTACGCCGTTACTGCCATGCTCGATTTAGCCTTGCATGCCCACAACGGCCCGACCAGCCTAAGCGATATCTCCCAGCGTCAAGAGATATCGCTCTCCTATTTAGAGCAGCTTTTTGCTCGCCTGCGCCGTGCAGGCTTGGTCAACAGCGTGCGCGGCCCGGGCGGTGGCTACCTGCTTTCGCAGCCTGCAGACGCGATTAGCGTCTCAAAAGTGATAGACGCGGTGAACGAAAGCGTAGATGCCACCCGTTGCCAGGGGCTCTCTGACTGCCAACAGGGCGATACTTGCCTGACGCATCATTTGTGGTGCGAGCTCTCCGTACAGATACGCCATTTTCTTGACGATATGACCCTGGCACAACTGATGCTGCGTCCTGATGTCATACGTATTGCGTCGCGACAGAAACAGCGTGCAGAGGCAGGCATTCTCGCCTCTTCACCCTGACTCCAAGACACAATCCCGATTGCCCTGACCGATCAACCGCTGGAACGTAACGATGACCACACCCACGCTGCCCATTTACCTGGATTACGCCGCCACCGCGCCGGCGGATGCCCGCGTGGTTGAGGTGATGCAACGCTACCTGACGGTTGATCAGCTATTTGCCAACCCGGCTTCACGCAGCCATATGCTGGGCTGGCAGGCAGAGCAGGTGGTGGAGCAGGCACGCCGCCAGGTGGCCGATGTGATTGGCGCCGACCCGCGAGAAATCGTCTGGACCAGCGGCGCCACCGAAGCAGACAACCTGGCGCTGACAGGCTTTATGCGCGCCAACCGCGAGCACGGCCTACACTTGGTTACCTCGACGATTGAGCATAAAGCTATCGTTGACACTGCCCATGCGCTGGAGAAAGAGGGCTTTGAGGTCACTTGGCTAACGCCGGGCCGGGATGGCTGCATTGAACCCGAACAGCTGCGCGCAGCGATGCGCGACGACACCGCGCTGGTCTCACTGATGGCGGTTAACAACGAACTGGGCAGCATCAACGACATTGCGGCTCTGGCGGCCGTTGCCCATGAGTTTGGCGCGGCCTTTCATACCGATGCCGCCCAGGCGGTGGGGCGTATTCCCTTAGACGTAGTGGCCCAGCAGATTGACCTTATGTCGCTATCTGGCCATAAAACCTACGGCCCTAAAGGCGTCGGAGCGCTGTATGTGAAGCGCCATCCGGACATTCGCGTTGAGGCGCTGATTCATGGCGGTGGCCACGAGCGCGGTATGCGCTCCGGCACCCTACCGACACACCAGATCGCAGGCATGGGTGAAGCCTTTGCGCTGATGCAGCAGCAGTACGACGAAGACAACGCCCATATAACGGCCTTGCAGCAGCGCTTTCTGCGCGGCCTTGAAGGCGTCGACGGTGTGTTTTCCAACACGCCATTGGGTGATAAAGAGCAGCGCTCAGTGCCCAACATTCTCAACTTGGCGTTTGAAGGCGTCGACGGTGAATCGCTGCTGATGGCGCTGCGCGATGTGGCGGTGTCTACCGGTTCGGCGTGCAACTCGGCCAGCGTCGATCCGTCCTATGTGCTGCTCGGCATCGGCACGCCACGCTCGCTGGCGCTCTCATCGCTGCGTTTTAGCTTCGGGCGCTTTACCACCGAAGCCGACATTGATTATGCGCTAACGCTCATACGCCATGCGGTGAGCGGTTTACGTACACCGCCCCGTCAAGCGGCTGACTAGCTGACTATTTTTAAGGAGGACGCCTCATGGCAACACTCAATATTACCCCGGCTGCCGCACAACAGATTCGCCACGCGCTCGACGAGCGCGGGCAAGGCCTTGGCCTGCGCGTCTCGGTCAAGCCAAGCGGCTGCTCAGGCTATAGCTACGTGCTCGATTTTGCTGACACCGTCAGCGACGAAGAGATCCATTTTGAAGCCCACGGTGCCAGCGTCTATGTTGCTCCCGATGCGGTGGAGATGCTTAACGGCAGCGAAGTGGATTACGTCAGCGAAGGGCTGAACCGCTTTTTCCGCTTTAACAACCCTAACGTCAAAGATGAGTGCGGCTGCGGAGAGAGCTTTACCGTCTAAGCATTGCTTGGTCAGCTTCATCGCCGGTATTCATCCCCCGGCTTAAGCGCTATAATCGCGCACCTGGATACATAAGCTCAGGCAGCCGGGGTATGCCCGCATACTTTTTTGACGCATTAGTGTTTAAAAACGCTAGCTGCCGAAGCGCTATTAACTGAATCATCTTCTGGGCCGCCCTGGCCTTCTAGGGCGGCACTTTTTGCTTAAGCCTTTTTGAGGAGACCATTTACATGGCTACTGAACGCACTCTTTCTATTATCAAGCCTGACGCCGTTGCTAAAAATGCCATCGGTGACATCATTGCTCGCTTCGAAAAAGCGGGTTTAAAAGTCGTCGCTGCCAAAATGGTACATCTCTCAGAAGAGAAGGCTGGCGGCTTCTACGCAGAGCACAAAGAGCGTCCGTTCTTTAAAGACCTGGTTGGCTTCATGACCTCTGGCCCGGTGGTTGTACAAGTGCTTGAAGGTGAAGGCGCTATTGCTAAAAACCGCGATCTGATGGGTGCAACTAACCCTAAAGAAGCAGCACCCGGCACTATTCGCGCCGATTTTGCGGAAACAATCGACGCCAATGCTGTCCATGGTTCTGATTCTCCAGAAAGCGCTGAGCGCGAAATTAGCTACTTCTTTGGCAACGACGAAATCTGCCCGCGCTAAGCCTTTAAGGTAGCGCCGCCGAAACAACTTTCGTTGCCGGCCATTTTGCGGGGGCTAGTCCCCCGCCCCTTTCTATAACGCTGACCGCCATGACCACCACTGTAGCCCAACATACGCCCGCCCCCCGTCCAGGCGCCGATAGTACTGAAGCCGATAGTACTGGCGCCGCCAGCAAATCTGCTGAAAAAGCGACGCCTGAGCGGCAAAACCTGCTTGGCATGTCCCGCGAGCAGATGGAAGCTTTCTTTTTGTCGATCGGCGAAAAGAAGTTCCGTGCCGCACAGCTAATGAAGTGGATTCACCAGGAAGGCAGTGATGACTTTGCTGCCATGACGAACCTCTCCAAAGCGCTGCGTGAAAAACTGGCCCGGCTGGCAGAAATTCGTGGCCCAGGGGTGATTTATGAAGGTACTTCCAGCGATGGTACCCGTAAGTGGGTGCTGGAAGTGGAGGACGGCAGCTATGTGGAAACGGTGCTGATTCCGGCTGAGAACGGTAAACGCCGCACGCTATGCGTTTCCTCTCAAGTCGGCTGCTCGCTGGACTGCAGCTTTTGCTCCACCGGCAAGCAGGGTTTTCAGCGCAACTTAACCGCTGCTGAAATTATCGGCCAGGTATGGGTTGCCCAGCGCAGCGTTGGCCCGCGGCGGGATACGGCAAACCGTCCGGTGACCAACGTGGTGATGATGGGCATGGGCGAGCCGTTGCTCAACTTCGATAACGTTGTGCCCGCCATGAAGCTGATGTTGGATGACAACGGCTATGGCCTGTCCAAGCGCCGCGTGACACTGTCGACCTCTGGCGTGGTGCCAATGATCGACAAGCTTGGCGACGAAATGGACGTTAGCTTGGCAATTTCGCTGCATGCCTCTACGGACGAATTGCGCAATGAGCTGGTGCCCATCAACCGTAAGTACAATATCCGTGCGCTGTTGGATGCCTGCCACAGGTACCTTGCCAAGTGCCCGGATAATCGTCAGGTCACTATTGAGTACACGCTGATCAAGGACGTCAACGATCAGCAGGAGCACGCCGAGCAGCTTGCTGCACTGCTGAAAGAGTTGCCGTGTAAGATCAACCTGATTCCGTTTAACCCGTTCCCCAATTCGGGTTACGAAAAACCGTCACGCAACCAGGTGATGCGCTTCCAGCAGTGGTTGTATGATTTAGGCTACAACGCCACGGTTAGAACAACCCGAGGTGAAGATATCGATGCTGCCTGTGGCCAGCTCGTTGGTCGCGTGAAAGACCGCACCAAACGCAGCGCGCGCTATATTCAGTCAGTCCAGCTCGATGCTGACTAGGGTTTGTACGAAAAGTCGGCGAACGAAGGCAGTTTGCGTACTAAGCCTAAGGTGGGAGTGTAGAAAACCGGGCTTATCTTGACTTCCGCTTGGCACGGCGCTTTGATGGTCACGGTTTTTATTTAGATTAGCACTGCTGTTTGTCAGTATTGCCTTACTAGCAGTTGGACGTTCACCACACGAGGATTTACATGATCGCTCACCGCAGGCGCCAACACCCATCGCGGGTGCCCATGCTCACCGTGCTTATCGGTAGCTTGTGGCTAGCCGGCTGTGCCTCGTCCAACAACCTTACACCGCAAGCCAACCCCGCGGCGGCAGAAGCCTATACCCAGCTTGGCGTCGCCTATCTAGAGCGCGATAATCTTCCCCGCGCCCTCAACGCACTGGATCGGGCACTTGAAATTGCCCCTCACCATGCAGAAGCGCTGCAAGCACTGGCACTGGTTTATCAACGCCAGGGCGAAAGTGCACTTGCCAACGACTATTTTCAACAGGCGGTGAATGCCGAACCTGACTTCACCCGCGCCCGCAACAACTATGCGGCGTTCTTATACGGTCAGGGTCAGTTCAATGCCGCCTGTGAGCAGTTAGAAACCGCATCACAGGATGCCCAGTACGCCAACCGTGCCCAGCTATTTACTAATTTAGGGCAGTGTTACATGGCGCTGGAAGAATTTGATAAGGCGCGCGCTCGATTGGAGCGTGCGCAAAGTATTGATCCGCGTAATTCACGCGGCTATTTAATGTTAGCTGAACTCGAATATTCGCAGGGCAATTACTCTCAGGCCTGGGCACCGCTGCAAACCTATTTGCAGCTCGCCGAGCCCGACCAAGCAGCGCTAAGAATGGCGGTTGATATCGCACAGAAGCGCGGCGAGCATAGCGTCGCCGCTGAATACCAGCGCCTGCTTGGCAACGACTGACTGATTGACGCCCTGATCACCGCTTATTTAATGAAGGATGCTCAGCCATGAGCGATACACAGTCACAAGAAAACGTCATTGATAGCCCTAGCACTAGCGCCTCTCCTGGCGAACTTCTTGCTCGCCAGCGCGAGCAGCTTGGTATTCCGCTTGCCGATGCGGCCCGGGCGCTCAACCTGCGCCCCGCCGTCGTGGGAGGTCTTGAGCAGGATGACTATCAAGAGATTCCTGTCGCCGCTTATCGACGCGGCTACCTGCGCTCTTACGCCAAATACCTGGGCATGGATGACCGGCTAGTGCTTGAGGCTTATCAAGCCCGCAGTGGCGGTACCGACACCGAACGCAAAGTGACCCCGGTCTCTACGGCGAGGCCGCCCTCCCGGGTTGGCGCGTGGCTGTTTAAGCTGGTTACCCTGCTGGTAATTGTGGGACTTATCGCTGTAACCGTGATGTGGTGGCAAAGCCGGGGTGGCAACGAGCCACCGGGCTTTGGCTCAACCTCTACGGAAGAGACCGCTACCGCCCCAGCAGAGCCGACCAGTGAGCCCGATGACACTGCAGCGAGTACGGATTCAAGCTTCACCAGTGGCGATGAAAGCGCGACGTTGCCCAGCAATGGCACCAACGTCGCGCCTTCACCGACGGCTGCGCAAGAACAAGCGCCCAGCGTTCAAGATAATGTTGACGCGATTACAGGCCTTGACGAATCCGCACTGGATAGCACCACCGATACGGCCAGCACCGCGGAGGATAGCGATGAGCCGAGCGAGCCTGAGCCAAGCAGTGTTGAAGAGAACGACACTGATAGCGAACAAACCGCTGCCGCCGAGCAGACCGCCAATGCCAACGTCCTTGAGCTAACGTTTAACGAGCAGTCGTGGACGGAGATTTTTGACGCCACCAACCAGCGCGTCTTCGTTGGCCTGCAAACGCCCGGCACCTCGACAACCGTCGAAGGCGAGCCCCCGTTTCGCTTAACCGTAGGCAATGCCACCGGCGTCGAGCTGCGCTACCAAGGCGAGGAAGTTGACCTTCCCGCCCGCGCAGGCGCCAACAATGTTGCCCGATTCACCTTGGGAGAGTGACCCGTCTTATGCACGCCCCTTCTCCGATAAAGCGCCGCCATTCCCGCCAGATTCAGGTTGGAAACGTCGCGGTGGGCGGTGATGCCCCCATTGCCGTTCAAAGCATGACCAATACCAACACCCTGGATGTCGCCGCGACCGTGGCCCAGATCCAGCAGTTGGAAAAAGCCGGTGCGGATATCGTGCGCGTTTCAGTACCCGATATGGACGCCGCCGAAACCTTTGGTCAGATCAAAAAACTCGTCAATGTACCGCTCGTTGCCGATATCCATTTTGATTACAAAATAGCCCTACGTGTCGCCGAACTCGGCGTCGACTGCCTGCGCATCAATCCAGGCAACATCGGCCGTGAAGACCGCGTACGCGCGGTGGTTAGCGCCGCCCGCGACCATGGCATTCCGATCCGGATTGGTGTCAACGCAGGGTCGTTGGAAAAAGACCTGCAGAAGAAGTATGGCGAGCCTACCCCGGCGGCATTGGTGGAGTCCGCCATGCGCCATATTGATTACCTGGATCGGCTCGACTTCCCCGACTTCAAAGTCAGCGTCAAAGCCTCGGATGTGTTTATGGCCGTGGCCGCCTATCGCGACCTGGCCGCGCGCATCGAGCAACCGCTGCACTTAGGGATTACCGAAGCCGGTGGTCTGCGCTCGGGCACGGTCAAGTCATCGATTGGTCTGGGCATGCTGCTGATGGACGGCATCGGTGACACGATCCGTGTCTCGTTGGCGGCAGACCCGGTGGAAGAGATCAAGGTCGGCTTTGATATGCTCCGCAGCCTCAAACTGCGCTCTAAAGGTATTAACTTTATTGCCTGCCCCAGCTGCTCGCGCCAGAACTTTGACGTTATTAGCACCATGAACCAGCTCGAAGAGCGGTTGGAAGACGTGATGACGCCGCTTAACGTCTCGGTGATCGGCTGCGTGGTCAATGGCCCCGGCGAAGCCAAAGAGACCGATATCGGCCTGACCGGCGGCAGCCCCGCCAACCTGGTGTATATCGACGGCAAGCCCGCCAGCAAGCTGCGCAACGACCACTTGGTAGATGACCTGGAGCAGCTGATTCGCGAAAAAGTGCGCGAAAAACAGCAGCAGCAAGACGATATGATTGCCCGCAGCGTTTAACCGCTGGGGCTGGCTGCCAGCCTGGGTGAACCACGCCTGATGGCAGAATAAGGAGTTTTCTTTGAGCAAGTCCGCCGTTAAAAAAATTCAAGCCATTCGTGGTATGAACGACCTACTGCCCAGCGACAGCCCACGCTGGCAATTTTTTGAAGCCAAAGTACGCCAGCTAATGCTGCGTTACGGCTTTAATGAAATCCGCACGCCTATCGTTGAGCAAACCGCGCTGTTTGCACGCTCTATCGGTGAAGTTACCGATATCGTCGAAAAAGAGATGTACACCTTCGACGATCGCAACAGCGAGAGTTTGACTCTACGCCCCGAAGGCACCGCAAGCTGCGTGCGCGCGGCCATGGAGCACGGCCTGCTGTATAACCAAACTCAGCGGTTGTGGTACCAGGGGCCGATGTTTCGCTATGAGCGTCCGCAAAAAGGCCGCTACCGCCAGTTCCACCAGATCGGCGTCGAGACCTTCGGTTTTGATGGCCCGGATATCGACGCCGAGGTGATCCTGCTTTCGGCACGCCTATGGCAAGAACTCGGCTTGATGGAGCACGTCACCCTGGAGCTCAACTCACTGGGTTCGTCTGAGGCGCGGGCAGCCTACCGGGATACGCTGGTGGCCTACTTTGAGCAGCACCTAGACGTCCTCGATGAAGACTCCAAGCGCCGTTTGACCAGCAACCCGCTGCGTATTCTCGACTCCAAAAATCCGGCCATGGCTGAGATGCTCGACGGCGCGCCGCAGTTGATGGATCACCTGGATGCCGAATCCCAGGAACACTTTGAGCAGCTCACCAGAATGCTTGAAGCAGCAGGCATTGCCTATGTGATCAACCCGCGCTTAGTGCGGGGGCTCGACTACTACTGCCGTACCGTGTTCGAGTGGACCACGACTGCGCTGGGCAGCCAGGGCACCGTATGTGCCGGCGGACGCTACGACGGCCTGGTCGAACAGCTGGGCGGCAAGCCTACCCCAGCGGTGGGCTTTGCCATGGGCATTGAGCGGCTGATTCTACTGCTCGAAACGCTTGAGCTGATCCCTGAGAACGCCCTTGGCGGCTGCGATGTCTATTTACTGCCCATGGATGATAGCGCCACCACAGCAGCCATTACCCTGGCCGAGCAACTGCGTGGCGAGCTGCCTGAACTGCGTCTGCAGCTTCATTGCGGCGGCGGCAGCTTTAAAAGCCGAATCAAAAAAGCCGACAAGAGCGCTGCTACGATAGCCATACTGATCGGTGAAGATGAAATCGCAGCGCGGTCGGCAACGGTCAAGTTTCTGCGCGATGACCGCGAACAGCAAAGCGTTCCTCAAGCCGCATTAGGCCGCACGCTGGGCGAGCTTTTAACGGCTAACGCATAAGCCCTGCAGGCAGCCTGCTTGCATGCGACGGTCTAAACATACGACTTTAGAAGAAAGGAGCCCGCCCGTGGTGGAGCTGAGAAGCGAAGAAGAGCAGCTAGACGCCGTTAAGCGCTGGTGGAAAGAGAACGGCATGTCGTTGATTGCAGGCGCTGTTCTGGCGGCGGCTGGAGTATTCGGCTGGAATGCCTGGCAGAACTATCAACAGGGCCAAGCTGAAGCGGCCTCCATGCGCTATCAGCAGCTGGTTAATATGACCGCTGGCAACGAGCTTAACGAGGAGCAACTAGCAAGCGCGCGGGAAATGGTCAGCGAGCTGACCAACGAGCATGGCGATACGCTCTACGCCGAACTCGCCCTTCTGCTCGACGCCCGCTTGGCTGTTCAGCAAGGCGACTTGGAAGCAGCACGTACCGCACTGGAAAGCGCAGCCGACTCCTCGCGCCGCTATGTGCAAAGCCTGGCGTGGCTTCGCTTAGCGCGTGTTGAGCTTGCCGACGGCAATCCCACACAGGCGCATGCGCTGCTGGATGAGCCAATTACTGACGCCCTGGCAGCACAGCGTGCTAACGTACGCGGCGATGCGTTCGCCGCTCAAGGCAACACTGATGCAGCCCGCGATGCTTGGGAAACGGCGTTGGAAGTGTCACAAACCCAAGACCAGCCGCTTTACGGCGTGCAGTTCAAGCTTGACGATCTCAGCGCTGAGGAGGCGACACAATGACGTTTGGTATCCCAACAAAACAGCTAGTACGCGCAAGTTTAGGCGCGCTGTCGCTGGCACTGCTAGTCGGTTGCGCTAGTAAAGGTGAGCCAGCTTATACGCCCAAAGAGCTGCGTAGCTTCGACGAAACCTCTTCGCTAGAGACCCAATGGGATCGCAAAGTGGGCGATGGCCTGGGCCATGCCCGTTACCCCATCGCGCCTTCCCGTGAAGGCGACACCGTGTTTGCAGCCGATGTCGAGGGCGTGGTAATGGCGATGGATGCCAATAGCGGCGACGTCAAGTGGGAAATCGACCTTGATACGACTATTTCCAGCGCGCTAACGGCGATTGCCGGTCAGGTCTATCTGGCCACTGGCAACGGCGAAGTGATCGCGTTGGATCAAGGTGACGGCAGCGAAGAGTGGCGTTCGCGGGTATCCAGCGAAGTGCTGGCCGCGCCCCAGGCCAACCGGCAGTTGCTGATTGTGCAAAGTGTCGATGGCCGTGTCACGGCTTTGGATCGCGCCACGGGTGCAGAACGCTGGGTATACACCAGTTCGCAGCCGTCACTCACCCTGCGCGGCACCGGCACGCCAATGGTCATTGATCCAGTCAGCTTTGTTGGCCTAGCCAATGGCCGTCTGGCCACCCTGGATAACCGTAGCGGGCAGCCGCTATGGGAAATGCAGATTGCCACTCCCCAAGGGCGTAGCGAAGTGGAACGCCTGGTGGATCTTTCTGGCCAGCCGGTCATCAGCCCCGATGGCCGCCTGTTTGTGACCAGCTATAACGGCCGGGTGGTGGCGCTGGAAGCAACCCAAGGCGACGTACTTTGGGAAGCGGATCTCTCCAGCCGCCATACCCCGATTCTGGTCGGCGACTTTCTGTTTGTGGTCACCGATGACAGCCAAGTCGTCGCCCTCGACGCTAACAGCGGCCGCGAAATTTGGCGCAACGACGATTTAGAAGATCGTTGGTTAACCGCCCCCGCCTTCGCCGATGGGCGTTTAGTATTCGGCGATTTTGACGGTTATCTTCACCTGATCGACGCTCGCGAAGGCGATATCGTGGGTCGCACTCGCGTGCACAGCTCGGGCATCAGCGTACGCCCGGTCACTGAAGGCAGCACCATTCATGTCCAGGCCAACAATGGTCGCCTGGAAACCCTGGAAGTAACTCCATGACACCCGTCATTGCTTTAGTCGGTCGCCCCAATGTGGGCAAATCGACGTTGTTTAACCGCCTAACGCGCTCGCGTGATGCACTGGTGGCCGACTTTCCTGGCCTCACCCGCGACCGTAAGTACGGTAATGGCATGCTGGGCGATAAGGTCTATACCGTGATTGATACCGGCGGTATCAGCGGTGACGAAGAAGGCATCGACGCTGCCATGGCGGAGCAGTCACTCGCCGCCATTGATGAAGCCGATATTGTGCTGTTTATGGTCGACGCTCGCGCCGGCCTTATCGCCGCTGACCAGGCGATTGCCAACCACCTGCGGGTCAATCAGAAAAAAACCTGGCTGGTGGTGAATAAAACCGATGGGCTGGAAGAGCATTCGGCCATGGGCGACTTCTGGTCGCTCGGCCTCGGCGATCCCTGGCCGATTGCTGCCGCCCACGGGCGCAACGTTTCCACCCTGATTGATGTGGTACTCGAACCGTTTCCCGAGCGTGACGCCAGCATTCCTGCCGACACCGGCAGCAAAGGCGTTCGCATCGGCGTGATTGGCCGCCCCAACGTGGGAAAATCGACCCTGGTCAATCGCCTGCTAGGCGAAGATCGGGTCGTCGTGTTTGATGAAGCGGGCACCACCCGCGATGCCATCGAGATTCCTTTTGAGCGCCGCGGCAAGCCCTATGTACTGATTGACACCGCGGGTATTAGGCGGCGCAAGAACGTGCGCGAAATCGCCGAGAAATTTTCCATCATCAAGACCCTGGATGCGATCAAAGAGTCCCATGTGGTAATCATGGTACTGGATGGCTCCAGCGGCCTGGTGGAGCAGGACTTGCACCTGCTGGACTATGTGTTGACCACCGGTCGTGCACTGGTGCTGGCAGTCAACAAGTGGGACGGCCTGGAGACCGAAGCCAAGGATAAAATGCGCACTGAAGTGAAGCGCCGCCTAGGCTTTGCGGATTATGCCGAACTGCACTTTATCTCTGCCCTGCACGGCACGGCGGTGGGTGATCTCTACCCCTCGATTGATCGCGCCTTTGACGCCGCTAACGCCCACTGGTCGACCAACCGCCTCACCACCCTGCTCCAGGACGCGGTCAGCCAAAACCCACCGCCGATGGTGCACGGACGGCGTATCAAGCTGCGTATGGCTCACCAGGGTGGAAGCAACCCGCCGATTATCGTCGTCCACGGCAACCAAACCGAGTCGCTACCCGAAGCCTACCGCCGCTATTTGACCAACACTTTCCGCAAGGTGCTCAAGGTGCGCGGCACGCCGATTCGCTTTGAGTTTCGCTCCGGCAGTAACCCGTTTGATGACATGGCGGGCGCCAGCGACAAAGAGAAGGCCAAAAAGCGCGAGCTTAACCGCACCAAAGAGGCGCGCAAAAGCCGTCGCTAATCATTTTAGTAGCTGCCTTTTGAACCCGCCCGTTTGCATCGCCAAGCGGGCGTTTTGGTTCTAGCCTTCAATAAGCACCTGAACACGCAAATTGTCTTGACAGAATATGGCTTCAGCCCTCAAATAGCCGCGCTTATTAGCCTGAACCTAGTAAGTGCGCAACAACACCTTACTCTTAGCATTGCTACCCCACTACTTACTTACGCCCTATTGAAGGGGACTCTTATGCTTTATATTGCTCGCTATTGGCGATGGCTGACTCTGTTTGGCTTTGCCAGCCTACTCACGGGTTGTCTCGCCCTCCCCCAAACCGGCCTGTTTGCGTTTCGTTTGGCAGTAACCTCCCTGGGGGTCGAGGATGTTCGCATTGGGCCTTACAGTATCAATGCGGGGCTAGATACAAGTGATCTAACCAGCCTGATTGCGTCTAGCCTCGGCGCGGGCAGTCTGCCCGTTCAGGCCACCATTGCCATGGGGCTGGGCTTACCCGCAGGTATGCCACCGGTGGAGATGTCAGGCTTTCGCTGGGCGCTGGATATGCCGGGCATTGACCCTGTGCAGGGGAACTATGAGCAGGACGTCACGCTGACCTCTGGTGATGATGCTAACTTACGCCTACCGGTTGCCTTTGATGTCCTCGCCACCGACACCCAACGCATGGCCCCCATGCTGGAACTTGCCAGTCAGTTGGCGTCCCAAGGCGAGCTACCGCCCGGCAGTCAACTGGCCATCACACCAGGGGATCTGCGCGGTTTAGGTATGCGGTTACCTGCCGGTTTGTTGACGCCCACTATTCGCCTCAATGTAGGCGCCGATGGGCAGTTAGTACCCCAGCGCTGAAGGGTTATGTCTAGGAGCTCGCAGCCAACGGTCTGGTGCCTAGCATTGGGTCAGAAAAGGATGGTTAATTCAGCATCCATACTCACCCTCTAGGTGGGTTATGATGGGGGATTGATTTACTGCTATCAGCGGTTATCTTGTGTCCAAGAAACCCATTCGTCTATAAGGAAACCGTCTCATGCGCTGGCTTCGCCCCCTTGCTATTACCGCGCTATGCGCGTCCATCGCCGCTTGCTCCACCTCGCCTACCGGACGCTCGCAACTACTGTTGCTCTCCGATAGCGAACTCAATGAGATGGGCCGCCAGGCGTTCACTCAATATCAGCAGAAACTGCCTACCGCCGGCCAAGCCAGTCATCGCTATGTCCAGTGTATTGCCGATGCCATCGTGGCGGAGCTCCCCGCCCAGCAGCAACAGCTAGATTGGCAAATCCGCGTGTTTGAGTCCGAACAGCCCAACGCCTTCGCGCTTCCCGGCGGCTATATGGGCGTGAATACCGGTATGCTGGATATTGCTACAAATCAGGATCAGCTTGCTTCCGTTATCGGCCACGAAATTGGTCACGTACTGGCCAACCATGCCAATGAGCGCGCCTCAACCGAGAGCGCCACCTCGTTAGGCCTGTCGGTAATTTCCAGCACCTCGGGCATGCAGTCTGCCGGTGGCCAGCAACTCATGGGCGTGCTCGGCATGGGCGCGCAGTACGGCATCGTACTGCCTTTTTCCCGGGCTCATGAGAGCGAAGCTGACGTGATTGGCCTGGATCTTATGGCCCAAGCCGGTTTCAATCCCCGTGAAAGCGTGACCCTTTGGGAAAATATGCAGGCGGCCACAGGTGGCGGTGCGCCCCCCGAGTGGATGTCGACTCACCCTGGCCAAGGCCAGCGCATTGAAGGCCTGCAAGCCAATATGGATCATGCCCTGGCACGCTACCAACAAGCACGCAGCAATGGTCGCACCCCCAACTGCCCACGCCCTTAACGGCTCTTGAGGTTTAGATGATCAAGTTAGGTTTACTGCTGCTAGTGCTGCCGCTGTTTGTGCTGATGGGTGTGTATTTCTGGGAGCTCAACGACGTCCGTGCTTGTCAGCTTGATGGCGGCCATTGGGACTATATTGAGAGTGTTTGTAGAGACGCACCGCAACCGTTCGTCTCCTGGCTGCAGCGCTCGCCGCTGTTAGTCAATGGCGGCATGCTGCTCTCGGTGGTGGGGCTGGTAATGTGCATGGTGGGTTTGTACGTCAAGCGCGCTAAGTAAAGCGTTATTAGCGGCACACATAAAAAGCGGGGGCGGATACGGTATCCGCCCCCGCTTTTTAAGTTGTGTTAACTGGATGCGGCTATGAATAGTTAAGCGATTGGCGCAGCATTTCGCGCACGGGTGCCGTTTCGGGACGAACATTGCGCCATAGAAAAAACGACTCGGCGGCTTGCTCGACCAGCATGCCTAAGCCATCAAGCAACTTCGCGCCACGCGGGCCTGCCCATTGTAAAAACACCGTCGGCTCGGCCCCGTACATCATGTCGTAGGCCCAGGCATTAGTATTGAACAACGTATCAGGCAACGGCGGTAAATCGCCTGAGAGGCTGGCGCTGGTGCCGTTAATCACCACATCAAAAGTACCGTCAAGAGTGTCAAAACCGCCGCCAGTGACAGTCCCCAGATCAGCAAAATCGCTGGCCAGCTGCTCGGCCTTGGCGGCGGTGCGGTTGACCACGACGACTTTACTGGGCTGCTCGACAAGCAGGGGCTCCAGAATGCCGCGCACGGCGCCACCTGCGCCTACCACCAAAATGCGCTTTCCCGCTAACGCCACGCGGTGATAGGCCAAATCACGCACTAGGCCAATGCCATCGGTAGTATCGCCGTAGGTACGGCCATTCCCCCCCAGGATCAGCGTATTCACCGCCCCTGCACGACGGGCGCGGTGGCTCAAGGTGTCGCAAAGCGCAAAGGCATCACCCTTGAACGGCACGGTAACATTGGCGCCACGCCCGCCCGCGTCGATAAATGCCCGCCAGGCACCGGCAAAGCCATCCACCGGTGCTTCTTCAGCGGTGTACTCAAGAGCCTGTTGGGTTTGATGGGCAAACTCAGAGTGGATCTGCGGGGATTTAGAGTGTTTGACCGGGTTGCCAAACACGCAGTAGCGATCAGTCATGAGAGCTCTCCGCTTTTTCTTTGGCCTGCATCCTCAGCGAATTCGCCGAGCCAGTCCCGGGGGTATAAGAAATCCTGCAAGCGCGCTTCGGCACTGCCGGGCTCTGGCTCAAAGGCGTATTCCCAGCGCGCCATTGGCGGCATAGACATCAAAATTGACTCCGTACGCCCGCCACTTTGTAAGCCAAACAGCGTGCCGCGATCCCACACCAGGTTGAACTCCACGTAGCGGCCACGGCGGTAAAGCTGGAAATCGCGCTCCCGCTCGCCCCAGGCGTCATTTTTGCGGCGCTCAACGATGGGTAAATAAGCCTCTAGGAAGCTGTCGCCCACCGCCTGTTGCATGGCAAAGCAGTCGGCAAACTCGCCTTCATTTAGGTCATCGAAAAACAACCCGCCGACACCGCGGGTTTCATCGCGGTGCTTAAGGTAGAAGTACTCGTCGCACCAGGCCTTATAGCGCGCATAAACATCGTCCCCAAAGGGGTCGCAGGCGGCTTTGGCCACCCGATGCCAGTGCACCACGTCTTCCAACACGGGATAAAACGGCGTTAAGTCAAAGCCGCCGCCAAACCACCATACCGGCGGCTCACCGACTTTTTCGGCAATAAAGAAGCGCACGTTGCCATGACTGGTGGGTACATGGGGGTTTTCCGGGTGCAGCACCCAGGAGACCCCCACCGCATGAAAGCTGCGTCCGGTCAGTTCAGGGCGCGCGGCGGTGGCCGAAGGCGGCAGTTGGGTGCCATAAACATGGGAGAAGTTGACGCCGCCCTTTTCAAACACGCCGCCATGGGTCATCACCCGTGATCGACCACCGCCCCCCTCTGCACGCTCCCAACTATCTTCCTGGAACTGTGCAGCCCCATCGGCTTTCGCCAATCCGGCGCAGAGCCGATCCTGCAAATCAAGAAGGTAGCGTTTAACGTCATCAAGGTGCTCGTGGGCCACGGTAACTCCTGGGGCATTAGTGAGTAGTAATGAGTGAGTGGTGAATAGTGAATGGATGGAGTGCCGGTTAAGAGCGCATGATTTTACCAGTGGCTAGGTCTCTAATGGTGCTGGGTTTGGCATTGCCACCCAGCTTGCCTTGCACTACATGGGCCACTTCATCAGCAAAGATTTCAGTGATCTCAGCGGCGCTCATCGCAGGCGGTTCCCCCGAACGATTGGCCGAGGTGGATACCAGCGGGCCCCCAAAGGCTTCGCACAGGGCTTTCATCACTGGGTGGTCGGTCACCCGCAGCGCTACGCGCTCGTGGGCGCCACGCACCAGTCCGTGGCTGCGGCCATAATCAGGCACTAGCCAAGTATTGGGCCCCGGCCAGCTTGCCGCTAGGGGAGCGTGCATCGCTAATGGGAGCTGGCTCAACCAGGGTTGGAACTGTTCGATATTCGCGGCAACAAGGATCACGCCCTTGGCAGGGTCGCGCTCTTTCATACGCATTAGATGGGCTAAGGCTGCGTCGTTTTCGGGGTCACAGCTAAGCCCCCACACCGCTTCAGTGGGACAGGCAATCACTCCCCCACTACGCAGCGCGCTAATCGCAGGGGCTAGATCGGTCGCCAAACTCATGCTCTCTCCTCACGGCTAACAGGCCTTTAATGACTTTATCCTATCATGGCCGCGGCAGCCGCACCCAGCCTCCCGCCTGCTGAGCAACCCAGCCTTCCAACTCCAGCATCAGCAGGCGCTGCTGGCAGTCGCTGACCGTCACACCGGTGGCGTGTACCAAGAGATCAATAGGCGTTGGCGTGGCGGATAAAGACGCTAATAATGAATCTGGCAAGCTATCGCCAGACACGCCATCAGGCAGCGATTCTTGCTCAGGTGGTTTTTCTGCAGACGTTAGTAAGGTTTGCTGCATGGCGTCATCGGCCGGGATAAATTCACTGGCCCAGTGGCCAAGGTCGCTAATAATATCGTCGACGCTACAGGCTAGATGGGCACTGCCCTGGCGCAGTAGTGCCAAACAGCCGCGGGCCTGTACGTTGTGTAGCGAACCGGGCAGCACAAACAGTTCGCGATTTTGCTCTAAAGTGAGCCGTGCACTGACCAGCGAACCGCTTTTTTCGGTGGCTTCGACCACTAATGTACCGAGCGAGAGACCGGTAACGATGCGGTTGCGCCGCGGGAAAAACGCCGGGCGCGCCAGCGTACCTGGTGGATGTTCCGACACCACTAGGCCACCGGGTAGAGAACTAAGCTGCTCGTGAAGATCACGGTGGGAGGCGGGATAGATCACATCCACGCCGCAGCCGAGTACAGCGATCGTGCGTCCACCGGCATTTAGCGCTGCGCGCTGGGCTACGCCATCAACGCCCAAGGCCATACCGCTGACCACGCACCAGCCACGGCGGGCTAGATCGCGAGCGAAGGTTTGGGCGTTATGGGTACCTTCGCCGGTGGGGCGTCGGGTGCCTACCATGGCAAGTTTGGGGCCCTCCAGTGCGCTAAGATCTCCCTGGGCCCAGAGCACTACGGGCGGGTCGGGCAACTCATTTAACAGTGCAGGCCAGGCGGGGTGGTCGCGATGCAGCACATGGCGACTAGGCCCGCTCTGCTGCCACGCCAGGGTCTCATCAACCACATTTTGCAACGGGCTGCGCGTGGGATGCTCAAGCCACAGGCGCAACTCGCTGGCTGCACGACTGGGCAGCGCTGCCAGCCACCCTTCCGGCCACTGCGGCTGACGGGCTAATAATTGCGCGATACGCAGCGCCCCCATACCCGGCAACGCATTGACCACCAGCCACGCCTGGGCGTCCATACTCCCTCCTATCTTTAAACGTCTTTATTTACCGGCCGCTAGTTCGTCGCTGACCCAACCTCATCGCCCACTTCCAGCACCCGAGAGGCCTGCATCACCAGGGCGTAGCTGACGCGATCATAGGGCTTGAAAACCATTACATTGCCCGCTTCTGTGCTGGGCAGTTGCACTAGCTCCTGGGTACGTGGGTCGTTGATCAGCTCACCCTGCTGATTGACTCGCAGGACATGTCCCGCCTGTAAACCATCCAGGGTGCCAAGATCCAACGCAACGATCTGAAAACGGCCAATAAAACGCACGCCACCTGGCACGGCAATAATATGTCCTTCAACCGCATTGAGCGGCGCGCGGGGCATAAACTCACGGTTTAACTCATGCTCCTCCAAGGGCAGTACAATATCGTTAACCCTTACTTCCTGATGGGAGCTAACGATTTCAAGCTGCGCAATATCGCCTTCACTGCTGACGTGGCGAGCGATGCCAACGTTAATCAGCTCTAAGCCCAGCGGCATGCCATCCATCGCCAGGTAGGGCTCCGACTGCCGATAGATGCCCAACTGACCATGGCGTGGCACATCACCACGCACGTATAACCGATCTCCCGCGCCGCTGATCAAACGGCGATCGTCTCCCGCCACTACGTAAGCCAGTTCCTGCAACGCCTCGGCATCATCGACAACCCGGTGTTCGCGCAAAAAGGCCTGGGCTTCCTCCAAGGCGATAGGCTCGATCGCTTCACGATGGGGTAAGGTACGCACCTGCGGCGAGAGTTTAATCACTGCCTGATCACGCTCCCAAGCGGTGGCATTGTTACTCACCAGCACCACTGCACTCAGCAGCAAACCACTCAAAACCCTTCGGTAGGCGTATTGTTTTGCCGCCATCCTGCTCTCCCCAATAAAATGCATCACTCTTAGTTCCATGTCGAAACGCTGCATAAGCGCAGTCATTATGTTGCTGCTGGAACCTTTGCGCATAGGGCGCCCATGCCCAGAAACGTTGACAGCATGATATAGTGACCCATCATAAAGTACCTAGGTTAGAAGACGCTCGTCACTGCCTAGCTTGACTTAATTTAGACTCAGCATAACGGTGATTGTAACGCCATGGCCAAACTTCCTATTCTTGAATTCCCCGATGAGCGCCTGCGCACCAAGGCCGCTGCGGTGGAAACCGTCGACGATGAGGTACGCCAGCTCGTCGACGATATGCTGGAGACCATGTATGACGCCCGTGGTATCGGTCTAGCCGCGACCCAGATCGATGTCCATCGCCGTGTTGTCGTCATGGATGTCAGCGACGATAACTCCCAGCCGCTGGTACTTATCAACCCGCGCTACACCCCGATTGGCGACGAGAAAGAGCTGCTTTCGGAGGGCTGCCTGTCGATTCCCGAGCACTATGCAGAAGTGCCGCGCTACCTTAAGGTGCAGCTCAACGCGCTGGATCGTAATGGCGATGCCTATGAGTTAGAGGCAGAGGGTCTGCTGGCACACTGTATTCAGCACGAGTACGACCACCTTGAGGGCGTGCTGTTTGTTGACTACTTGTCGCCGCTAAAACGTGACCGGATCCGCAAGAAAATGCAGAAACGCCATAAGCAGATGCAGGACGCCTAACACTTCTCTTACTCAAGCCAGGTAGCCCTCTTTATATGTCACGATTGCGCGTTGTTTTTGCTGGCACGCCTGAATTCGCCGCCTCTAGTCTTGCCGCGCTACTGGAAAGTCAGCACGAAGTGGTGGCGGTGTATACCCAGCCAGACCGCCCTGCGGGTCGCGGTCGTAAGCTAACGCCCAGCCCGGTCAAACAGCTGGCTCTGGAACACAGCCTGCCTGTCTATCAGCCTCAGACGCTAAAGCAGCCCGAGGCTCAAGCCGAGCTGGCCGCGCTCAATGCCGACATCATGGTCGTTGTGGCCTACGGGCTGCTGCTTCCTCAGGCCGTGTTGGACATACCGCGTCTCGGCTGCGTTAACGTTCACGCTTCGCTGCTGCCCCGTTGGCGCGGCGCTGCCCCTATTCAGCGGGCGATCGAAGCAGGTGATCGCGTATCGGGTGTGACCATCATGCAGATGGATGCTGGCCTGGATACCGGTGCGATGCTCACGGAAGTGCGCTCACCCATTACCGCCCGCACCACCGGCGGCGATTTGCATGACCGCCTCGCCATTCAAGGTGCCAATGCGCTGATCAACACGCTGGATGCCCTGGCCACCGGCACCGCGCAGGCAACGCCTCAGCCCGAAGAGGGCGTAACCTATGCCGCCAAACTGAGCAAAGCGGAAGCCGAGCTCGACTTTGCCCAGCCCGCTCAGCAGTTAGCCAGTAAAATTCGCGCCTTTAACCCCTGGCCGGTGGCCTGGTGCGCGTTAGGTGAGGAGCGCCTACGTTTGCTCATGGCGCACGTAGAAGAGGGCGAGCAGCCACCCTGCGAGCCCGGCACGCTACTCGATCACGGCGACGATTATCTGCGGATTGCCTGTGGCCCAAACGGCCGCGAGGTACTTTGTGTGACCAGAGCACAGCTGCCCGGCGGTAAAGCCATGGACGTACGTGACTTACTGAATGCGCGCCACGCGCGCCTTGCTACCGGCACACGTCTTGGTGCTCGTCTTGATGCTCGTTTTAAAAATTCTGCGGCGCAAGCCAGCGAAGGAGAAACACCATGAGCCAAAAGCGCTCCCCCCAAGGCGGCAGTGGTCAGGAAGTCCGCGCCGCTGCGGCCCGCGCGCTGGCCCCGGTGCTCAGCGACCAGGGCTCCCTGGCGGGGCTGGATGAGCACAGCGTGGTGGCTCGCGACCGCGGACTTCTCAAAGAGCTCTGCTTCGGCACCTGCCGTCGCTTGCCGCGTCTGGAAGCTTTAGCGGGCGTGCTGCTTAAGCAGCCGTTTAAAAAGCGCGATAGCGATGTTCAGGCGCTTCTGTTGCTGGGTATTTACCAGCTGCTCTACATGCGCATTCCCGCCCACGCGGCGGTAGGCGAAACCGCTGGCGCTGCGCGCTTACTGAATAAGGAGTGGGCTACCCGCGTCTTAAATGGTTGCTTGCGGCGGCTACAGCGCGAATCCGAGGCGCTCCAGGCCCAGGTAGACCGGGATGAAAGCGTCGCGTTAGAGCATCCGCCCTGGCTGCTTAACGCCTTGCGCCAGGCGTGGCCAGAGCAGTGGCGCGATATCATCGAAGCCAACAATCACGCCGGCCCCATGACGTTAAGGGTGAATCAGCACCACAACGACCGTGAAGCCTATTTGGGTATGCTCACCGAACAGGGCTTGAACGGCCACTTATGCCCCCATGCCCCTGACGCTATCACCCTGGAAACACCCTGCGATGTGACCGCGCTGCCCGGCTTTGAAGAGGGCCACGTTAGCGTTCAGGATGAAGCCGCCCAACTCTCTGCGGCACTACTTGGCCCCGCACTGGCGCCACGACCAGGTGCACGTGTACTCGATGCCTGCTGCGCCCCCGGCGGTAAAACGGCTCATTTGCTAGAGCAGTTTGATATTGCCCTAACGGCTATCGATAGCGATAACCAGCGCTTAGCGCGGGTGGAGGACACCCTTAGCCGTCTCGGCGTTGAGGCGGTACTCGAACACGCCGATGCCACCGAGCGCGACTGGTGGAGCGGCACACCGTTTGATGCCATCCTGCTCGACGCCCCTTGCTCTGGCACCGGCGTTATCCGCCGCCACCCGGATATCAAGAAGCTGCGGCGCAAAGACGATATCCGGCCGCTGGCCAAGCTTCAACGCCAGCTGTTAGACAATCTTTGGCCGATGCTGCGCGAGGGCGGCATCCTGCTGTATGCCACCTGTTCGGTACTGCCGGAGGAGAACAGTGAGCAGATTGAGGCGTTTCTCGCCCGCACCCCTGACGCCCATGTCACCACGCCTAACGACGTTGCCTGGGGCATTGCCAGCGGTGCAGGTCGCCAGCTGTTTCCGGCCCAGAGCAGTCACGATGGCTTTTTTTATGCCAGACTAGAGAAGCGCACTGCCTAGGCGCTCACTGATGCCGAGGCAGTGAATTTATGACAAGGAAGGAGGTACTATGAGTCATCATACTTATAAGCACGTGGAACTGACCGGCTCTTCCGAGAAGGGTATTGAAGAAGCGGTTCAGAACGCTCTGGCCAAGGCGTCAGAGACTATTAAGCACATGCGCTGGCTGGAAGTTGTCGATACCCGTGGCCATATTGAAGACGGCCAGGTGGCCCACTGGCAGGTCACGGTTAAAGTCGGCTTTACGCTAGAATAATCCTCACCTGCTTTTCGACGGCGGCTGGTTTACACTGGCCGCCGTCTTTATTGCAGCGCATGATAGACCGTCCCGATCTCAGGGTATGGTCTCAACAACATCGCGCGCTGGCGCTTTTAATGGAACCGATGCTCAGCAATGAAAATCATCATTCTCGGCGCCGGCCAGGTCGGCGGCACACTGGCTGAACACCTCGCCCGCGAGGAGAACGACATCACCGTCGTTGATACTGACGCCAAAAAACTGCGCGAGCTGCACACCAAAATCGATATCCGCACCGTCACCGGGGCGGGTTCCTACCCGATAGTGTTGCGCCAGGCGGGCTGCGAAGACGCCGATATGTTGATCGCTGTCACCAATAGCGACGAGATCAATATGATCGCCTGCCAGGTCGCCCATACGCTGTTTCGCACGCCGACCAAAATTGCCCGGGTGCGCGCCACGGCGTATTTGACCCGTAAAGGCCTTTTTGCCCACGAAGCGATCCCCATTGATGTACTGATCAGCCCCGAGCAGGTGGTTACCGACCATGTGCGCCGCCTGATCGAGCACCCCGGTGCCCTGCAGGTGCTGGAGTTTGCCGGTGGCCTGGTACAGCTGGTCGCGGTGAAAGCGTTCTACGGCGGCCCGCTGGTGGGCCAGGATTTGGCTTTTCTGCGCCGCCATATGCCCAACGTGGACACCCGCGTAGCCGCCATTTACCGCCGTAACCGACCGATTATTCCCCGTGGTGATACGGTCATCGAAGCCGACGACGAGGTGTTCTTCCTCGCCGCCCGCCGGGATATTCGTGCGGTAATGAGCGAGCTACGGAGGGTCGAGCGGGACTTCCGCCGCGTGGTGATCGCCGGGGGTGGCAATATCGGCGAGCGCCTGGCCGAACACCTGGAGCATAGCCACCAGGTCAAGATCATCGAGCACAGCCTGGAGCGCTGCACCACCCTCTCTGAGCGGCTGGATCGCACCGTGGTGCTCCACGGCAGCGCCACCAGCAAGCGTCTGCTGGAAGAGGAGAATATCGAAGAGTGCGATATCTTCTGCGCGCTGACCAACGACGACGAGGTCAATATCATGTCGTCGCTGCTCGCCAAACGCCTAGGCGCCAAAAAGGTGCTGACGCTGATCAACAACGCCGCCTATGTGGACTTGGTGCAGGGGGGCGAGATCGATATCGCTATTTCTCCCCAACAGGCGACCATTGGCAGCCTGCTGACCCACGTGCGCCGGGGCGATATCGTCAACGTCCACTCGCTGCGCCGGGGCGCCGCCGAGGCCATTGAAGCCATCGCCCACGGCGATAAGCAGTCATCAAAAGTGGTGGGCCGTACCATCCGCGATATCGCACTGCCCGACGGCACCACCATCGGTGCGATTGTGCGCGGCAAAGAGGTCATCATCGCCCACGGCGATGTGATGGTTGAGAGCGGTGACCACGTGATTCTATTCGTGATCGACAAGCGCCGCATTCGCGACGTGGAGCGCCTGTTCCAGGTCGGCTTGACGTTCTTTTGATAACCCTCGCGCCACGACCACTGGCTGCAAATAACAGGAGCATGCGACAACCATGAGTCTGCGGGTTATTTTGCGCATTTTGGGGCTGTTGCTGATGCTGTTCAGCCTTACCATGCTCCCCCCAACGCTGATTTCACTCTGGTTTCGCGACGGCGTGTGGAGCGCCTTTATTAGCGGCATTGCGATTTCGGTAGCAACGGGATTACTGCTTTACCTTCCCAATCGACGCTCGCAAAAAGAGCTGCGCATCCGCGACGGCTTTATTATTGCCGCAATGTTCTGGACCGTGCTGGCGCTGTTCGGCTCGCTGCCGCTGATGCTATTCGGCGAAGGCTCGCTGGGCATCACCGATGCGGTATTCGAGTCGTTTTCCGGCTTGACCACTACCGGCGCCACGGTGATTACCGGCATCGACTTTTTACCCGAATCGATTCTCTACTATCGCCAGCAGCTCCAGTGGCTGGGCGGCATGGGGATCGTGGTGCTAGCCGTTGCCATTTTGCCCACCCTTGGCGTGGGCGGTATGGCGCTGTATCGCACCGAGATCCCTGGGCCACTAAAAGACTCCAAGCTAACACCGCGTATCACCGAAACCGCCAAGGCGCTGTGGTACATCTACGCCACGCTCACCCTGGCCTGCATGATCGCCTATATGTTAGCGGGCATGAGCTGGTTCGATGCCTTGAGCCATAGCTTTTCGACTGTCGCTATCGGTGGCTTCTCCACATACGACGCCAGCATCGGTTATTTCGATAGCGCTACCATCGAGATGATATGCGTAGGCTTTATGTTGATTTCAGCGTTCAGCTTTAGCCTGCACTTTATCGCTTGGCGTGAAAAAAGCCTGATGCACTATTTTCACGACCCCGAAGCGCGCTTTTTGATGCTATTTCTGCTCGCCCTGAGTGTGATCACCGTGCTTTCACTCTGGCTGACAGACACCTATGACACCGTGCGCGGCCTTCGCCACGGCGTTTTCCAGGTGGTCTCTGTGGCCACCACCGCAGGCTTTAGCGTCGCCGACTTCTCCATGTGGCCCGGTGCGCTGCCCTTTCTACTGTTTGTGGCCGCGTTCGTTGGGGGCTGTTCCGGCTCGACCGGTGGCGGCATGAAGGTGATTCGGATTATTTTGATCATAAAACAGGGCATGCGCGAAATCATGCGGCTGATCCACCCTAATGCGGTGATTGCGGTCAAAGTGGGCAAGGTCAGCGTTCCCGACAGCATTGCTCAAGCGGTCTGGGGGTTCTTTTCGGTTTACGTAATGCTGTTCTTTTTAATGCTGGTGGGAGTGATGGCGACCGGGGTTGATCAGGTGACCGCGTGGTCGACGGTGGGCTCTGCCCTCAACAACTTAGGCCCTGCACTGGGTGAATCCCACACCCATTACGGCGACATGCCCAGTATAGCGAAATGGATCCTGGTACTCGCCATGCTGCTTGGACGCCTGGAAATTTTTACGGTTCTAGTGCTGTTTACCCCCGCTTTCTGGCGGCGTTAAGCGCTTCACGCCTGCCCCTTATTGACCGATTTGAGAGCTGTTAATGAACCACAAAGATACATCTCACGACGAAACGCCCAACGCTGAAGCGGAGTCGCTGGCTGAAAACCCGACTTCGCTGCCAGCTACCAGTGGGCCGTTAAAAACGTTCACTGTTGGCGAAACACGCTACACCCTGCTGGGCACGGCTCATGTGTCGGCGGAAAGCGCCGACGATGTGCGAGCCCTACTCGATAGCGGGGCTTTTGATGCAGTGGCGATTGAGCTCTGCGACGCTCGCCATCACAGCATGTCCAACCCGGATGCCATGGGCGAGCAGGATCTGTTTCAGGTGTTCAGAGAAGGCAAAGCGGGCATGGTCGCTGCGAGCCTGGCACTGGGTGCCTTTCAGCAACGGATTGCCGATCAGTCCGGCATCCAGCCGGGGGCCGAAATGCGTGCGGCAGTTGAGGAAGCTAACCGACTGAAGCTGCCGCTGATGCTCGTCGACCGTGATGTCGGCATAACGCTAAAACGCATTTACAGCAATGTACCCTGGTGGCAGCGCTTCTCGCTGTTTTCAGGCCTTATCGGCAGCGTGCTCTCTCGACAGGATGTCTCTAAAGAAGATATCGAAAAACTCAAAGAAGGCGATATGCTGGAAGCCACCTTCAACGAGTTTGCCGCTGAGTCGGAAGCGCTGTATACCCCACTGATTCGCGAGCGTGACCGCTATATGGCGTTACGCTTAGCTGAAGAGGCGCCACCGGGGCGTTACCAACACGTGCTAATAGTGCTCGGCGCAGGCCATCTCAAAGGCACCGGCGAGCACCTTGAAGCCCCGCTGCCCGCCGAGCCAAAGGTAGAGCGCGAATCGCTTGAGGCCACCCCGCCGCCATCCAAGCTTTGGAAAGCACTGCCGTGGCTGATTACCGCGTTGGTGCTTACCGGCTTTGCGATTGGTTTTTCGCGAAACACTGATCTTGGTTGGCAACTGGTGCTTGAGTGGTTCTTGATTAACGGCATTCTCTCGGGCGGTGCAACGATTATCGCCATGGCCCACCCGGTGACAGTGATTGCTACCTTCTTTGCCGCACCGCTCACCTCGCTGAACCCCACCATCGGCGCTGGCTTTGTGGCCGCCGGGGTTGAGCTCTATATGCGCAAACCCAAAGTGCGCGATTTTTCATCGCTACGCCACGATGTCACGCAGTTGAAAGGCTGGTGGCAAAACCGCGTATCGCGCACTCTGCTGGTGTTTATTCTCGCCACGCTAGGCTCCGCGGTGGGCACTTGGGTGGCCGGATTCCGAATTGCCGGCGCTCTATTTGGCGGCTAGGCGCCGCATCGCTGCAGTAGGCGGGTCGATTTTATGATGCAATCGGCTCGCCGCGTAACTATCGTTAAACACCTCAAAGTAGTCATCCAGCACGTCCGCAGCAACCGTATCCCCGCCCTGGCGCAGCAGCTCGATAGCCACTTCCGCAGTACAAAGGTGTGCTTTTGACGCCGGTTTGCGCAGCCGGTAGCGCGTCTCGCGCTCGGTTCGCAATGGCAGCACAGGCAACGCATCCAGATAGGCGCTTTTACGGAACATACGCCGCGCCTGGCGCCAAGTGCCATCCAGAATGATAAACACCGGAATGCGCGCCTGCTCTTTCGCCGAGTGAACCGCGTCGATACCCACCACCCGATCCGCGTAATCGGGCTGATCATCCGGAAAGATCACAAAGGGCGCGTAACGCGGGTCTTTTAGCAACTCAGCTAACTGAGCATCCGGCGCCGTGCGGTACCAAGTAAACACCTGGGTCGTCGTGATCACATCGCGAATCAAGCGCCCGGTATTGGTCGGCTTAAAGTGCTCTATCGGATGCGTTATTAGCCAGACCTGAGCATGGCTCTCCGCCTTCACCTGATAGGGGCACAGGCAATTCAGTATGGGTAGCTGGCAGTGATCGCAGCGGGTGACAAAACTGCCCCGCGCCTTGAACTCGCGGCGCGGCGGACGCGGATACTCGGTGGCTGAATTATCTCCCGAGCCAACAACAGAGCGATCATTCACAGCGGTTTTATCGACAGAGCTTTCAAAAACAGACATCCGCGCTCCAGAGGGTGAAAAAGCCAAGAGTGAAAAAGTTAAAACAAGAACTAACGAGAATGGAAAAGGGCGCAGAGTATAAAGCAGGGTAGCGCTGATCAGCTAGGCACTTTGTCATAAGAGCAGAGCCATAAGAACAGGGCTATAAGGAAATGATTACGCGATAGAAGAAAGCGCAAGCTTTTGGTCAATGCGCTCCAGAATAGAACCCAAACTGGCTACTGACTCAATCGCCAACATCAGGATCGCCGCATTTTTATCGGGGTCATCTGGATATTCATGGGCGAAGCGATTGCGCAGTATTCTAAGCGTTTGCCATTGCTCACTGTTTTCGATGTAGCCCAGCTTTTCCAAGCGGTGAAGCTTATCTAGCATGGGGCGATCCTCATAAGGCTCCTGTAAATACAGCAGCACAGAAGGGAGCAATCGCGTACCAATAGCATCCTGCAATTTGCCAAACCGAAGCACGAATTGATCCAGGCTTTGGATCTCTGCATCACTTAGTCGCGTAAGGCGCTCGCCGGTAATAGGTAGCGACGCTTGCAAAGACGACAACGCATAGTCAATGAAATGCCGATGACGCTGACACTCCCGCCAAGCATCAAGTAAACGCTGTTGCGAAATATCTTGAGTCATAACGCAATACCTGATTGTTCGGCTATGCGGAAAATGGCTGGGTAGTGACCTCTATTGGGGTAGTCGATCAACATATCGATTTTTTGTTCGCCCAGCGCCTGCTGAAGTTGCACCTGACAACGCATTTCGGCCCGGACGATATCATTAACATCCTGCATGTCCGTGGTGATCAGTAGGTCGATATCACCGCCTCGACGGCTGTCATCCGTACGCGAGCCAAATAGCTTCACCCGTGCCTTGGGGCCGAAACAGCTTTTTACTGACTGGACGATCATTTGGCGCTGATAGTCGCTCAAACGCATAGTAGCTCACCTAGGGTGGGGTTATGCAAAGGCTAGCATATTTCCTCGCCACCACCGTAAACCTAAAAAACCTCCAACGTTGACACCCAAAGCGCAACGCCGCTAAAGTCTCGTCAACTATTAAAGTTAAAAAGGTTTACACCATGACCGTGCCCCACGAGCGATTTCACGAACAGCGCCACGATTGGACGCTAGAAGAGATCAACGCGCTGTTCGCGCTGCCGTTCAATGATCTGCTGTTCCAAGCCCAGCAGGTTCACCGGGCCCACTTTGATGCTAACGCGGTGCAGGTCTCTACCCTGCTGTCGATCAAGACCGGCGCCTGCCCGGAAGACTGCAAGTACTGCCCGCAGTCCGGCCACTACAACACCCAGCTGGAGAAAGAGAAGCTGCTGGAAATTGAAAAGGTGGTCGAACAAGCCAAGGCAGCGAAAGAAGCCGGTGCCAGCCGCTTTTGCATGGGTGCCGCCTGGCGCAGCCCGCGGGATAAGGATTTACTGCTGGTCGAAGAGATGGTTCGACAGGTGAAAGCGGTAGGTCTGGAAACCTGCATGACGCTGGGGATGGTCGACGGGGAACAGGCCAGTCGCTTGGCCACGGCAGGGCTCGATTACTACAACCACAACCTGGATACCTCGCCGGAGTTCTACGGCGAGATCATTACCACCCGCACCTACTCCGACCGGCTGGAAACGCTCTCCAACGTGCGCGATGCGGGCATGAAGGTCTGCTCTGGCGGGATTCTCGGTATGGGCGAAGATGCCCAGGATCGTAGCGCCCTGCTGCAACAGCTGGCCAAGCTATCGCCGCACCCTGAATCCGTGCCGATCAATATGCTGGTGAAAGTGCCCGGCACACCGCTGGAAAATGTCGAAGACTTAGACCCCATTGAGTTCATACGCGCCATTGCGGTCGCCCGCATCATGATGCCGCAAAGCCATGTGCGTCTCTCCGCTGGCCGTGAGCAGATGAACGAATCGACCCAGGCGCTGGCGTTTTTGGCAGGTGCCAATTCGATCTTCTACGGCGACAAGCTGCTGACCACCGGCAATCCCCAAGTGGATCGTGACCGTGCGCTGTTTGCCAAGCTGGGCCTGCACCCTGAAAAGCGCGAAACCTGCGAGAGCGAAGATACCCAAGCGGCACGCCTTGCCCAACAGGCACAGCAGCAGGTGCACGCCGAACGGGTTGCCGAGCTGGCGGTAGACGCCAGTGTCTAAAGCGTGGCAACAGCGCCTGGCCGACGCCCGCGCTCATCGTCAACAGACGGAGCGCTGGCGCACTCGACAGGTAGCCAAAAGCAATACCCTCGACTTTGCCGGTAACGACTACCTGGGTCTTTCCCAAGACCCACGCGTTAGTGAGGCCCAGGCAGCGGGCGCTCGCCGTTACGGTGCAGGTGCAGGCGCTTCGCATTTGGTCAATGGCCATCTGGAGGTTCACGACGCCCTGGAAGAAGCATTAGCACGCTGGACAGGCCGCGAACGTGCGCTGCTGTTTTCTACCGGCTATATGGCCAATCTCGGCGTGCTGCAAGCATTGGCTGATCGCCATACGGCTATTTTCCAGGATCGCCTCAACCACGCATCGCTAATTGATGGCGCTGCGTTAAGCGGTGCCCGCTCGCGGCGTTTTCATCACCGCAATACCCGTGACTTGGAAAACTTACTGGCGCGTAGTGAGTGCGCGCACAAACTCGTGGTCAGCGATGGCGTTTTTAGTATGGATGGCGATATCGCCGATATTGCCACGCTTGTCGAAGTGAGTCAGCAGCACAACGCCTGGCTGATGATCGATGATGCCCACGGCGTTGGCGTGCTTGGCGATAATGGTAGCGGCTGCGTGGGCAGCACCTGGAATAGCGTCGAGGTGCCGATTTTGGTCGGAACCTTAGGCAAAGCGTTAGGCACCGGCGGAGCGTTTGTTGCCGGCGATACCGAGTTAATCGATCACCTGATCCAGTTTTCCCGCAGCTATGTCTATACCACCGCCCAGCCTCCGGCCATCGCCGCCGCGACGTTAAAAGCGCTGGAGATCGTTCAGGGAGAACCGGAACGCCGCGCCCAGCTAAATGCCAATATCGCTTACTTTCGCCATGAGGCGCTGCACCTGGGGCTACCTCTCAGCGATTCGGCCACCCCCATTCAGCCGCTGATCCTGGGAGAGGAAGCGCGCACCCTAAGTTGGGCAGTGCAGCTCCAGCAACAGGGTATACAAGTGGGGGCGATTAGACCGCCAACGGTGCCCAAGGGTGAGGCCCGTCTGCGTGTGACGTTAAGCGCTCGCCATCAGCACGACGATATTGACCAGCTATTAGCCGCGCTCCACCACTGCCAGCATCAAGAGGCGTTATGCAGCCCCCGCGTTTAATCCTGCTCTCTGGCTGGGGAGTCGACCAGCGTATTTGGCAGCCGCTTGAGGCGCATTGGCCCACACACCTAGCAGCCCAGGAGGTGGAGTGGCCTGGCTACGGCGATGCGCCCCCGCTGGGGGCCAACGCGACGCTGGAAGAGCTGTCAGGCGCTATGGCCGAGCCGTTAGCTAGCGATGCAGTCTGGGTCGGCTGGTCATTGGGCGGACTACTCGCTACGGCGCTACTGGCATACCTCCCCCCACCTCGGGGCCTGATTCTGCTTGGTGCGGGAGATGCTTTCTGTGTCAAAGACGAGGTCAGCGCCAAAGGAGGCGTCACTAGCGCCGAGCTGCACGCCTTCCAACGCGCCTTTCAGCGCGATCCCACCGCGACGTGGCAACACTTCTTGCGCTGGCAGACCCAAGGGGAGCCCAACCCCCGGCAGGCTCACCGGCAACTACGTGATTTATTAGGCGATACCCCGCCCGCCGACAGCATCACCTTGGCTACCGGCCTGCAGTGGCTGGGGTCGATTGATAATCGCCCACGCCTAGTGGCTTCCCCTTGCCCGGTGGTACGTCTCACCGGCGAACATGATCCATTAATCAGCCCCGCCCAGCGCCGCATAAGCGAAAACTTAAACGGTGTCGGCCACTGCCCGATGCTCTCGCAGCCCCAAGCACTCGCCACCACGATTGGCCATCATGCCCACCAGATGGCTAACGCCACCATGGCGGTTTTATGAGCGACCTAATGCTGAACAGTGAGGCCAACTGGCAGGCACTGGTCGCCCACGCCTTTTCCCGGGCTGCTCCCCGCTATGATGTGCTCGCCACTGCCCAGCGCCAAATAGGCGAGAAGCTTTGGGGTTCGCTACCTCCACACGCTTTTAACGTGTTGGATATGGGGTGCGGTACCGGTTACTGGACTCAGCGGTTGGCTGAACGTTACCCGAATGCTCGTATAACGGGGTTAGATTTAGCCCCCGGCATGCTGGAACAGGCCCGCCAGCGCCACGGTGAAAGCATTTATTGGCAACCGGGCGACGCTGCGGCACTGCCGTTTGGTAAGCATGCATTTGATCTGGTGTTTTCCAACTTGGCGGTGCAATGGTGCCCCGACATTGGCGCGGTGATGGAGGAGCTTTACCAGGTTCTCACACCCGGCGGGCAGGCGCATATTACGACGCTGCTGCCCGGCACCCTGGAGGAGATCGCCTTTGCCTGGCAGCGCCCGGAGGCGCTGCTGCAAACACCTGATCGCGCCAGCGTCGAGAGAGCCATCGGTGAAAGCGGCTTAACCATTGCCCGCCAGGCGGCCACCGTTGAGCGCTTCTATTACCCTGACTTGAAGGCGGTGATGGCATCTATCAAAGGTGTCGGCGCCCAGATTGCCCGGCCACAGGCCAGCCTTAGCCGAAATGACGTCGCCGCCGCACAAGCGCGCTTTGAACAACTCCGCCAGCCGGAAGGCCTACCCGTGAGCTACCACTGCTTAACGCTGCACTTGGAAAAATCGCTATGAACGTCTGGTTTGTGACTGGCACCGATACCGATGCGGGTAAAACATTGGTGACCAGCGGATTGCTATATGTCGCCCGCCAACAGCAGTTGAGCACGCTGGGCTTAAAACCTATCGCTTCGGGCAGCCAAGCGACGCCTGAAGGCCTGCACAATAGCGATGCTCTCGCCCTTCAGCATCAAAGCGTGCCGCCGGTCGACTACACCACGGTTAATCCCATCACCTTTGCCCCCGCCATCGCGCCTCATCTTGCCGCGTTAGAGGTCGGCAAGCCGCTCAAGATTAGCGCCATCGTTAGCTTGCTGCACGAAACGCTTAACCAAACATCCAGAGACGTCACCCTGATTGAAGGCGCCGGTGGCTGGCGCGTACCGTTAAACGCACAGGAAGATTTCGCCGACCTGGCGATGGCGCTTGAGCTACCGGTGATTCTGGTGGTTGGCCTAAAGCTAGGCTGCTTGAATCATGCCCGCTTAACGGCAGAAGCCATTCGCGCCGACGGCTTGGTAGTAGCAGGATGGGCAGGCAGCGTGGTAGATCCCGCTTTTGCGGCTGACACAGCCCGCTTTGAGGCCAATATTGCCCATCTAAACGCCAAACTCGCAGCCCCCTGTTTAGGCATTATTCCCCATCTTGATGCCCCCGACGCCGCGAATGCCGCCCCCTATCTCTCCCTGGAGCCGTTATGAAGTCACCGGTTTGGCACCCCTATGCCCACTTAAAAACCCAGACGCCCGCACCTAAGGTGGTTGGCGGTGACGGTGCTCACTTTGTGCTTGAGAGTGGCGAGCGCTTACTGGATGCCACCTGCTCCTGGTGGTGCATGATTCACGGCTACGGCCACCCCCGTTTGGTGGCGGCCATTCGCGAGCAGGCAGGCGAGCTGTGCCATGTGATGCTTGGCGGCTTGACGCATGAGCCCGCCGATCAATTAGCTCGTGAACTGGTGCGCATTACCCCGGACGGGCTGAATCATGTGTTCTATTCAGACAGCGGTTCGGTGGGTATGGAAGTGGCGATGAAAATGGCCCTTCAATACCAGGTACTCACCGGCCACCCCGGCAAGCAAAAGATGCTCTCGCTGATGAAGGCCTACCACGGTGACACCACCGGCTGCATGGCAGTATGCGACCCTGAAGAAGGCATGCACAGTCTGTTCGCCAGCCTACTGCCCCAGCACCATTTTGCCCCGGCCCCCACGGCCCCATTTGATGCCACCGCTGAGCAGGTCGAGCACGATCTTAGCGCCCTGCGTTGCGTACTTGAGCGCCACCATGATGAGATAGCCGCGCTGCTCATGGAGCCGCTTTTACAGGCAGCGGGCGGACTCAATATGACCTCCCCGAGCTATGTCATTGGCGCCCGCGAATTGTGCGATGAGTTTGGAGTGCTGCTAATTTTTGACGAAGTCGCCACTGGCTTTGGCCGCACAGGAAAACTGTTTGCCGCCGACCACGCGGGCGTCACGCCGGATATTCTGGTGCTTTCCAAAGGCTTGACCGGCGGCTATTTGGGTCACGCCGCAACGCTCGCCACGGATCGCGTCCACGATGCCTTTATCGGCGATACTCCCCACCACGCCTTTATGCACGGGCCTACCTTTATGGGTAACCCGCTGGCCTGCCGGGTGGCGCTGGAAAGCCTGCGGGTTTTTGAAGGCGAAAACTATCTCGGTAAGATTGCTCATTTAAACCAGATACTACGCCGTGAGCTTTTAGATGATGAGGCGCTGAACGCACATCCGGACGTAGCCGACGTTCGAGTACTCGGCGCCACCGCCGTGATCGAAGCGCACTCCACCGAGGCGCTAAAGGGCGTAGGCGTTTTCGCCCGCGAGTGCGGCGTTTGGCTGCGCCCCATTGGCCGCTGGCTGTATACCATGCCCGCCTATATCACCTCGGAAGCGGAAATTACCCAGATTACCGAGGTGATGAAGGCGTGGTTTAGCCGCCGCTAAGCGGCAGTGTCGTTAGGCCAAGAGCCCACTCGCGAGCTAAAGCTCCCTCCCACAAGTGGCTTTAGGCACCAGTACTGGTATCAGGTTGCGAACTATTGTGGGAGGGGGCTGAAAGCGCCCTAAGACAACAACAAATTACCCTGCTGCTTCCAGCGATTCACTAGCGCTGGCACGCCTTCTCCAGCGGTGGTGTTAATCGCCAGCACCCCCGGCGGGCTGAGGCTATCCGCCTCCGGGTCGACCAGTGCGCAGGGTGTGTCGTAGTCAATATATGAGAGCAGAGAAGCGGCGGGCATGACTGCCAGCGACGTGCCGACGACCAGCAGAAAGTCAGCCTGACTGACAAGCTCGCAGGCATCTTCAAACAGCGGCACCGACTCGCCAAACCAGACCACGTCGGGTCGAAGTTGGCTGCCCTTGTCGCACACGTTGCCCAGTTCGATGCCACCTTTCGGCAGCGGGTAGCGCATGCGTCCATCGATTGACGAACGTGCTTTTAAAATCTCGCCGTGTAGATGTAATACATGGCGAGAGCCTGCACGTTCATGCAGGTCATCAATATTTTGGGTAATGATACTGACGCTAAAGCCACCTTGCTCTAGTGCAGCCAGCGCTTTATGGGCGGCGTTGGGCTTGGCGCGACGGATCTGCTCGCGGCGCTGATTATAGAAATCCAACACCTGCTGCGGATTGCGCTGCCACGCCTGGGGGGTCGCCACATCCTCGACCGGATGGTTCTCCCACAGGCCGTCGCTAGCGCGAAAGGTTTTAATCCCGCTCTCGGCGCTAATCCCCGAGCCGGTAAATACCACCAAATGCGGGCTTGCTGCCATGCTTACCTCGTCGTTTATGTTCTACTGCGCCTTAAATAGAGGCCTAATATACTAGCTGGCCGATACTGCCCGCAAAACGCTGCTTATTACGGTAAGGATAAACGTCGATGACACGGCCATCGATGATGGCCTGCTGCAGTTCCAGCCAGTACTCCGGATCAAATAGCTCGGGGTGCTGGGCCGTGAACATATCCCGCAGCGCCTTATTAGCGAACATGAAAGGGCCAAACTCCTCTGGAAAAATATCGTTAGGGCCGATGGACAACGTATCCCCCCCCTGGAAGTCATTACCCTGGGATTTGGGTATATGCCGAAAACGACACTCGGTGAGGTAGCAGACTTCATCGTAGTCGTAGAAGATCACCCTTCCATGGCGTGTCACGCCAAAATTTTTCAGCAGCATATCACCGGGAAAGATATTAGCCGCCGCCATTTGTTTAATGGCATTGCCGTAATCCTTAAGCACCATCTCCTTCTCTGGGTCGCTACACTGTTCCAGATAGATGTTCAGCGGCGTCATCATACGCTCGGTGTAGCAGTGTTTGATAATCACCTTATCGTCTTTCAACACAACGGTTGAGGGAGCCACTTCCAGTAAGTGCTCCAGACACTCCGGTGCAAAATGATCCTGGCGGACAATAAAATTGGAGAATTCTTGAGTATCGGCCATGCGCCCTACCCGGTCGTGGCGCTTTACTAGCCGATACTTTTCGCGCACTACGGCGTGGGTCACGTCTTTGGCCGGATCAAATTTATCTTTAATGATTTTAAAGACGGTGCGAAAGCTAGGCAGTACAAACACCGCCATCACCATGCCGCGCACGCCTGGGGCGATAATAAACTGATCCTCGCGCTTCGCCACCTGACGATTCAGTGCCCGGAAAAATTCGGTTTTACCATGTTTGAAGAAGCCGATGGCAGCGTAGAGTTCGCCTTCCGGTTTGTGCGGCATCAGCTGCTGCAGGTAATCGACAAACTCCCTGGGTACCGCTACCTCAACTTGGAAGTAGGCGCGGGTGAAGGAGAAAATAATCGACACCTCGTCGGTTTCGATCAGTACCGTATCCAGGTGTAGGCAAGGGTCGCCCCCCTGCTGCTCGCCAAACCCTTCGCCATGGAGTACCGGCAGCACCAGCGGCACCTGCTCGCCGCCGCCCAGGATTCGCCCCACCAAATAGGCACCTTTATTGCGATAAAAGACGCTATTCAGCAACTCGATTTCAGCATCACCGGCGTTCAAAATCGCCGTGGGTAAGTGCTGCTGTAAGAAGGTGGCGCCGAGATGAGTATCCTGATCTATTTCCGCAAAGCGATTTTCGAAGGGGGCATCGATAAGCGCCCATTTGAGGGCAGCCTGCCAGTCGCCATTAACCTGTTTGCGACGGCATAGGTCAATTCCCGAGCGGTGGGCGGCATCCTCCCGGGAGCTATACACAAACATCCAGTCGTTGCGGATATGGCGATGATGGAAAATAGCGCAGAACAGCGAGTTAAAGAAGGTTTCAGCGAGCTCATAATCGAGTCGGTGGCTGATCAACTCAGCGTAGTGGTTGCGCGCCTCGCGCCAGCACTCGCAGTGAGACACCACCTCGGGATCAAAGGTACGCTTTAAGCGCCCCAGAGTGTCATCAATCTTTTCCTTATAAAGATTGATGCGCTCGGCGGATGCCTGCTGCGTTTCGCGCCACGCCGCGTCACGGAAACGACGGCTGGCATCGGCAGTGATCTCTTTAAAACGCGCGCGATACTCATCGAAGCCATGCAAAATCGTCGTCGCTAAGCGGTATGCAGGTGAGTGCTTCACGGGCCGGGCTCCTGTTTATTTTCACCAGCTTGGCGTAACCGGAAACGACATGCGAGACGACCTTGGTTGGGTAGCCCCCTTCTTAGCTCACTGACGCAATACGTTTGAGCCGTAAGCAAAAAGGCCCCGCGGTGCGGTCAGCGATTAAAAAGCCGAGTTGGTGAATCTCGCTTGGCGTTACTGCTGGGGCGTCACTCAGTATCGTTCCCCGCCGCACCGCTTCAAAAGCATCCCATGAGAAGTGCAGCGTCTCCCAGGCATCTTGAGAAGGCGTAAACTTCACTCGGTACGCTGAGGCATTGCCAAGGGAGGTGCTTTTCAGGCGCAGTTGATAGGTACGTCCATCGCCGCGCACGGTCAGCGCTATACCCTGGGCATCCGCCAGGGTGGGTTCAAAACCGTTGGGCTCGCGCCGAACGGAGGCAAAGCCACCGCCGTTTTCCAGTGACACCTCGCCATGAAAATGTCCTTCGCCATCAGTAACGCGAAAAGCGCTCCTTGAAACGCCTCCCATTACGTCATCATCAACGGCATACCAGCGCTGCTGCTCGCTGGGACGATCAAATGTCAACGTCATGACGACTCCTTTATCATTAGCCAAAAAAGCCTCTTTGCCGCAGGGCAAAGAGGCTTGTTTAGCCTAGGCGATTAACCTCGCAAATTACAGCTTCGCTGTCGTGACAGCTGGGTCTGAATCACTACCTTCCAGATCTTCAGGTGAAGCGACCACCAGCGCAAACTCCTCCTCGGCGGTTTTCGCTACGAGGTGATGCTTGCTGTAGAGGAAGAAGTAGGCTGCGCCAACAATGAACAGCACAATGGTGTAGTTAAAGGCGCGTGGGTCGAAGGCGTATACCCCGGTGAGCGCAACCAGGGAAAGCACCAGTGCAATCCCTGAGGTGACGACACCGCCAGGGGTTTTATACGGGCGCGGCAGGTCGGGTTGTTTTACCCGCAGTAGAATATGGCTGAGTGCCATGAGCGCATAAGAGATCGTCGCACCAACCACGGCCATGCCCAGCATCAGGTCGCCTTCACCGCTCAACGACACCAGAAAGCCAAACACACCGGGCACGATCAGGGCCAGATAGGGCACTTTACGGCCACTGGTCAGCGACAGGGCCTTGGGGAGGTACCCCGCCCGTGAGAGCGCAAACACCAACCGGCTGTAGCCATAAATAATCGAGAAGAAGGAAGCAATTAGCCCCGCCAGGCCCAGCACGTTCACCACGGTTGCCAGGGTCGGATTGCCCGCTGCGTTCAACGCATCCACCAGCGGCACGCCGCTTTGACCGATCATCTCGGCACCCGCCGCACCGGCCAGCAGCACCACCACTAACAGCGCCGTGAACAGCAGAAACAACATCGCGCCGATAATGCCTTTGGGCATGTCCCGGGCAGGATCTTTCGCCTCTTCGGCAGCAAGCGGTACGCCTTCCACCGCTAGAAACAGCCACATACCAAAGGGTAGTGCCGCCCAGACGCCGTACCAGCCAAACGGCATAAAGGTGCTCGCACCCGCCGCATCGGTGGGGGCAATATCGAACAAGTTGGCGGCATCAAAATCTCCGATCAGTGCGACGGCGGTGGCCAGGATAGCAAACACTGCCAAGCCACTGATGACCATCATGACTTTTAGCGCTTCCCCCACACCCGCCAGGTGAATGCCGATAAACAATGCGTAGAAAATGAGGTAGACCAGCGGGCCGTTGATACCCAGCAACGACTCTACGGCGGCACCAATGAAGATCACAATGGCCGCCGGTGCCAGGGCATACTCAATCAATACGGCCAGCCCAGTTAGATAGCCGCCAGCAGGCCCCATTGCCTGACGGGCAAAGCTGTAGCCACCCCCAGCCGCGGGTATCGCCGCCGACATTTCGGCAAGTGACAGCACCAGCGCCAGATACATTAACGCCATCAGACACGCGGCTATCGCAAAGCCACCCCAGCCAGCTTCAGCAATACCAAAGTTCCACCCGGCGAAATCACCGGAAATTACGTAGGAAACCCCGAGGCCCGCCAGCAACATCCAGCCAGCGGTGCCTTTGCGCAGTTGGCGTTTAGCCAGATACGCTTGATCTATCGTTGGTTGTGTCATCGTTTTGCCCTTTAAGTGTGGAACGAAATCGTCGTCAGCGGCGTGCTGTGGTTTACTAACGTTGTTCCGTTTTGTTGTGTGATCGTTGTTATAGGGTGTCGCTTGCTGGGTGACGTTAGTCCGCCACCAGGAAGTTACGCGTCGAGCCTGATGCGGAGTCTCCTTCCAGCACATCGTCTTCACTGCGGTCTTTCAGCTTAACGCCCGACAACTTGAGCTGGCGGGCCTCTTTTAACAGCAGAAAAAAGCGCCGGGCGGCCTCTTCTACTTGCAAACCCGCCGGGCGTACATTGGAGATGCAGTTGCGCCGGTCATCCTTAAGCCCGGGTTCCGGTGCCCAGGTCATATATAGCCCCAGGCTATCCGGCGAGCTTAGCCCCGGCCGTTCGCCGATCATGACGAGCACGGCGTCGGCATTGAGCAGGGCGCCAATTTCGTCGCCAATCGCTACTCGCCCCTGCTCGACAATAGTCAGCGGCGCTAGCTGCCAGTCGACGGCATCGCTGCTCAGCATCTGGTAAAGCGCGCTAAGAAATGAGGCACTGTTTTGCTGTACAGCCAACGCCGAAAGCCCATCGACCACGACAATCGCAAGGTCATAGCGCTGCTGAGACGCGGCGGCTTTCTGTAGGTGCTCACGGGTTTCGTCGTTAAGGCGACGGCCATAGTCGGGCCGCTGCAGGTACATAGCGCGATCCTGGGCATGGCTGTGCAGACGAATCGGAGCCCCAGATAAACTCAGGGCCTGGGTCAGCTCTGCGGAGAGCGCTTCCACATCAAGCGGACAGTGAACCGCATCCTGTGCTTGGGCGTGAGCCAACTGAAATGCCAGCAGCTTGCTGGTCGGCAGGCTGACCCCAGCACGCCCCAGGCCAATTCGCGCGTCGGTAAAGGCATTCAGCCGCTCCCAAGGGTTCTCCACTACGATGGGGGATGATGGATCATGTGCCATGGCGCGGCTCCTTAGGCAGGTGGCGCAGGCTGTTGGCAAAGGCGGCGGGCAACTGGTCATTGAGCCGGTGGGTGCTGACATCCTGGAAAATCTGCATCTCTTCGAGCCAGCGCTCAAACTCCGGCGCGGCCTTGAGCCCCAGTACCCGCCGTGCATAGAGCGCGTCGTGAAAGGAAGTCGTCTGGTAATTGAGCATGATGTCGTCAGAGCCGGGGATACCCATAATGAAGTTGCAGCCCGCCACGCCCAGCAGCGTGAGCAGATTATCCATATCATTCTGGTCGGCTTCGGCGTGGTTGGTGTAGCAGACATCGCAGCCCATGGGCACGCCCAGCAGCTTGCCGCAGAAATGGTCTTCGAGCCCGGCGCGGGTGATTTCCTTGCCGTCGAACAGGTACTCGGGGCCGATAAACCCCACCACGGTATTGACCAGCAGCGGATTGAACTTGCGCGCCACAGCGTATGCGCGGGCTTCGCAGGTTTGCTGGTCGAGCCCGTGGTGAGCGTCGGCAGAGAGCGAGCTACCCTGGCCGGTTTCGAAATACATCACGTTGCTCCCCACCGTACCGCGATTGAGCGACTGGGCCGCCGCTTCGGCTTCGGCGAGAGTGCTCAAGTCAAAGCCAAAACTGCGGTTAGTGGCCTCGGTGCCGCCGATCGACTGGAATACCAGATCCACCGGGGCTCCCTGCTCGATCGCTTCCAGCGTATTCGTTACGTGGGTAAGCACACAGGACTGGGTGGGGATTTGATACTTCTGGATCACTTCATCCATCAAGCGCATCAGCTTGACACTCTGGGCAACGTTATCCGTCGCGGGATTGATGCCAATCACCGCGTCGCCGCTGCCGTAGAGCAGGCCATCCAGAATACTGGCCGCAATGCCGGTCACATCATCGGTGGGGTGATTGGGCTGAAGCCGGGTGGAAAGCCGCCCCGGCAGGCCAATCGTATTGCGAAAGGCGGTGGTGACCCGACACTTTTTGGCCACCAGAATCAAATCCTGATTGCGCATCAGCTTGCTGACGGCAGCGGCCATTTCGGGGGTAATCCCCGCTTTTACTTCTGCTAACACCTCACTGGTAGCGTGATCGGAGAGCAGCCAGTTACGAAAATCGCCGACGGTGAGGTGACGGAGGGGAGCGAAAGCGTCGGCGTCATGGTCATCGATAATCAGCCGAGTGATTTCATCCTCTTCGTAGGGGATCAAGACCTCGTTCAAAAAGGTGGTGAGCGGGAGTTCAGCCAATACCATCTGAGCGACCACGCGCTCTTCGGCGCTCTCCGCCATTACCCCGGCCAAACGGTCGCCGGAACGGGGCGGTGTGGCTTTAGCCATTAGCTCTGCCAGGCTTGCAAAGCGATAGCTGCGGCTCCCCACCGTCGTGTGATAGGTCTGCGTCATGGGGCCTTCCTTTTTTATATTTCAATTTCTACGTATATTTCAGACACAGCGTCACGGCATGCGCGTTGAGGTATAAAACTTGCTTGTTTCTACCATAGCGCTATCACTAGAAAGGGAGTATCGAGTTTTGGCAAACCCTTCAATATTTAATAAATTCAAATAAATACAAAAAGTTAAGGCGTTAACCAGGCAGTATTGGGCGCGTATTACGTCTTGAGGAGATACCCATGACCACGCTCGACAGCGCATTTGCACCAAAAAGATGCGTCCAGGAAGCGTTTGATGCTGATGAGCACGCGCAAAACCTGACGCGTTGGCAGCAGGAGTACGACCAGCTCAGTCCTGGCAGTTTCTATGGTCGCCTGGATGAAGTGGCATTAGAGACGATGCAGGTGTTTAAGGAGTACACCGGGCAAGCGCTACGCCAGGACTGTCGGGTATGGCCAAATTCGCTGTGGATTGGGATTCCCACTACTCGTCAAGGCACGCGTATCAATGGTCAAACGCTTAGCGCGGGCGAGGTGATGTGCCGCCCCGGCGGTCGGGATTTTGAACTGGTTACCCCACAGGCCTTCGATATCTATGGGCTGGTGATCCAGTTGCCCGCATTGACCGCGGCGGCTAAACGGCAGGGGGTGCGCCTGGATAAACGCTGGCAAGTAAAGCCGCGTCGGCAAGCGGCTGGCGAAACGCTCAATGCGGTGTCATTTCTTATTGAACGTCTCCTCACCAGCCAGACCCTGGCGATCGCTAGCCATATTCATCAAGACATTCTGCTGATGGCGTTACTCGAACTGCTGCAGGGCGAGCAGCCTGGCGCAGAGCTGCCACCCAGTTACACTCATCGTAAGGAAGTGGTAGACCGGGTTAAACGCTATGTTGATGAGCACTTGGATGGCCCGGTGACGATGGAGGAGCTTTGTCAGCTCACTCACGTTAGCCGCCGCACCCTGCAGTACAGCTTTACCACCATCCTGGGCATCAGCCCGCTGCAGTTTTTACGCCTGACCCGGTTGAACCGCGTGCGCCGGGCGCTGCGCGCGGCATCTCCGCAGCAATCGGTCACGGAAATAGCCACCTACTGGGGATTTTGGCACTTGGGTCAGTTCGCCCACGACTACAAGCAGCAGTTCGGGGAGAGCCCGTCGCAAACGCTCAGTGCAAAAACGTTCTGAGCGAGTCAGCGAGCGGCAATATAAGCCAGCCTCTCAGCCGGCCTGATTAAATACGAGAGTAGCTAAAAAACAGTCAGCTTAGTTGAAGGTTGGGAGGTGCTTGGATTCACGGCCTGGCAGACCACAGTCAAACCAACTGTGATGCGCCTTGCTGTCTTCCCAAACGTGATAGTGCAGTTGCGACATCATCACCGGGTCATCTAGAAAATCCAAACGCTCCAGCTTACTCATTGCCGCAGGCCCCATCCTGGCTCCGCGTGCAACCCGTTCGGCCCGACACTTGCGTATTGGCTCGGCATCGGTATGCCGTGATGTCCCTAAAGCAGTGGCCAACGCATTCGGCACAGGATCTACCACCATTTGGGCAAAAGAGGGCGCCGCCATTCCAGTATTCATGCGGGTGAGCAATCTCACCATGCGCCGCAACACACTGGGCGGCTGTGTTTCTTCTGGAATCCGGAAAAGCCGCTTTTGAAAGCAGAACCGCCCTAACGAGACACGGCTCGACAGGGCCGATACCGGGATAGACAGCATCAAAGCGAAGACGATGGGCGAGAGCCACCAAAGAAATGTAGGCTCCATAACGTAAACACCCGCTGCCCAAACCGCCCCTATTAGGGTTTGACTCCAATGTGCGCGGAAAGCATCCCCCCACGTCGTGTCGCTATTTTCACGTGATGGTGAGCGCCATTGAACCGCCCACCCCATTAATGACGTCAGCACAAAGCGGGTGTGAAACAGCATCCTTACTGGCGCTAATAGCATCGAGAATAGCGACTCAAGAATCATACTTTCCAATACCTTGAGTGGCCCGCCAAATTGACGACTCCCCTGTATCCACACCAGCAACACGCTGAGCAGCTTAGGCAAGAAAAGAAGTAACGCCGTAACACCGAACAACCCCACCGCTAAGGTTGGATTCCACTGTGGCCAAACAGGAAACAACATTCCCGGCTCAGGAAAGTAGTCGGGCGTGCTAAAGGTATGCACTGCTAAAAGTGCGGTAGAAAGCACTAAAAAAAGACACCATAGCGGCGCTGAAAGATAAGACATTAAACCGGTCAGGAAAACGGCACGATGGACAGGGTGGATACCTTGCGAGAAAAACAGCCGGAAGTTCATCAAATTTCCGTGGCACCAGCGTCTGTCGCGATTGAGCTCATCCAGCAGATTAGGCGGCATTTCTTCAAAGCTGCCTTCCAATTTGTAGGCAATCCATACCCCCCAACCGGCTCGCCGCATCAGCGCCGCCTCGACAAAATCATGGGATAGTATCTCACCCGACATCGAGCCTTTACCGGGCAGTGGCGCCAGTATGCAATGCTGCATAAACGGGGCGAGGCGAATGATCGCGTTATGGCCCCAGTAATGCGACTCACCCAATTGCCAAAAATGGAGCCCGGCAGTAAACAGCGGTCCGTACACCCGTGTCGCAAACTGTTGCATCCGAGCGTACAGATTGAGGCGCCCCGAAGCGCGTGGTGCTGTTTGGATAATGCCGACTCTGGCGTGCACCTCCATCATTTGCACCAGTCGCGTCAGGCATTTGCCGCTCATGACACTATCGGCGTCCAACACCACCATATAACGATAGAGCGCCCCCCAGCGGCGGCAAAAATCGTCGAGATTACCGCTCTTGCGTTTGACTCGACGCTGTCGACGACGATAAAAAACCTGACCGAAAGCCCCAAGATCACGACATAACACCAGCCAGGCATAGGTTTCTTGAATGGCAATATCGGGATCGGACGTATCGCTCAGAATGAAGATGTCGAAATGCCGGTCATTGCCCGTACTGCGCAGGGATTCCAGGGTGGCGCGCACCCCGGCAAAAACCCTGGCAACGTCCTCGTTACAGATTGGCACCAATAGCGCTGTGCGTGCCTCATCATCAATCGGCTCGTCGCCCACCTCGCTGTCAATGGCGTAGCGATCATGGCTTCGTAATAGCTGGAAAAACCCCATCAAGGCGGTCCAAAATCCGGCGGATACCCAGGCGAATAGCAACACAAACAGCGACAGGATAGTTATCTCAAGCCACTGAAGGCCCTGGCCAGGGAGGACGGTACGCATGTGATTGGCGGCGATGATACTTTGACCGAAAATAAGCACCAGCAAAACCCAACGACGCCTGGTGGCGACCCACTTCCAGGAGGCGGAGGGTGACTCTCTTCTGCGCCGACGAAAATCACCATTTGCCCAGCGCTTAAAGCGGCGACCAATATTCACGAAAGGATTGGTCGACCACTGCTGGGGTGCCAACGGCGTTCGCTTCATAGGTGGCGCAGTTTGCAGGCGGGTAGTGCCGACGGTGTCCGTAGACAGCACGTCTGGCGGCGCTAGCGGCGGCTCTGCATAGGCAAGCGCCAGGCGTCGACCTACTGACAGCGCTGCCGGATCACTATTGCCATCACTCTGCCCATTGCTTTGCCAATTTCTATGCCCCTCACCATGTCCATCACTATCCTCGCTCAACGCAGCGTGTAGCGACGCCATGTCGTGCTTATCTAGATCACCGACCAGTAACTTGTAGCGCTCCTTACGATCCTGGGTTTCCAACGCCAAGCGCTCTAAATAAATATCCGTTGGCGTTGCCTGCGATGAAGACATCATTTCAGCCATTAGCGGGCAGCCTGTAGTACCAGGTTTCGGACATTTGCTTGCCATCGAGCATTAGCTTGGCCCTGATATCCAAAGGCTGGCTGCCATTGCTACGTGTTACGTTGACAAACACACGCCAACCGTTAGTCGCCGGGTTATAAACAACGCGACTATTGGCTAATTCGCCATTATCGCCAACGCTTGCCTCAACGCTCATATTTGCATCGCTGCCGATACCGGAAAGCGAGGGCCCGATAAAATCGAGGACAAAAGCGAGTGTCCCGTCGGGCTCGCGCACCAGGTTATCGCGGATCACTTCTCCCCGTGAGCGACGCGTTTCTTCAACCCACGCAAGCTGAGGATCAAGGTGACGGCTTTCATCGGTTGTGAACGTAATACGGTAATCGAATGCCAGCGGTGTTCCCGGCTCCTGCGCTTCATCAGCCAGCCACATCGATACGATGTTGTCGTTGGTCTCGTTGTCTGTCGGAATCTGAATCAGCTCAACACTACCGGCCCCCCATTCGTTTTGTGGCTCGACCCAGGCACTTGGGCGCAGATCATAGCGTGCGGCAATATCCTGATAATCGCTAAAATTGTGACCACGTTGCATCAAGCCATAACCGCGTAACTGAGGCGTTGCCTGTCTATTCATCATCAATCTGGCTGGATTGGCCAGCGGGCGCCACAGCCAGCCATTCTCAGCATCATTGATCAAAAGGCCATTAGAGTCGTGGATTGCCGGGATATAGTGTTGTGTCGAAGAGGGCTGCTCTGGGCCGTAAAGGTACATGCTGGTTAGCGGCGCTATCCCAAGCTTCTCGACAGCCCGGCGCAAGTATAGGCGCGACTGTACGTCTACCAGAGTGTCGTCTCCGGGACGTAGCACGAAGCGGTAGGCACCGGCCACGCTAGGTGAGTCAAGCAGTGCGAAAATAGTCAAGTACTGGCTTTCCGGGCCAGGTTCGACGATCCACATTTCCGTGAAGCGAGGGAACTCCTCTCCCGAAGGTAGCCCTGTATCAACGGCAAGTCCTCGCCCTGAAAGCCCATAAACCTGCCCTTCGCCAATAGCGCGAAAATAGCTAGCCCCCAGAAAGACCATCACCTCATCATTGCGCTCACCTTCATTGAATGCATGGTTGATCCTAACACCGGCAATGCCAAGGCCATCGCTATTCTTCACTTCCTCGGAGATGCCTAAATCACCGTAGGTAAAGTCGTCGGGATTATAGGCAAAGCCATGTACCCCGCCCTCCTGATCAATGCTGTTTAATTGGATTGCACTGTCATAATGCATTCCCTCATGGATAAAGCTCAGTGTGAACGGTGCGCCTTTACCGCTCCACACATCGCGATCTCGCTTGAACTGTATTTGCGAATACTCCGTATAACTGAGTTCACGCAGCTCATCAGGCAGAGATGTTTCCGGGGCTCGGTAGCCCTGCTGTGCTAGCTCCTCTGCCTTTCTAGCGACATCATCGAAGCCAAATGCAAAAGCCTCAAGAGGAATGCTTCCAACCAGCAGGCCACCCAGAACGGCGGCTGAACAAAAACCTTTGCAGCTTGAAATCTTACTTAACTGGGTCGATCCACTCATTTAGCGTCATGCTCCTGTGCAATCCTTTGACTAAATTCAAATTCGCTTATTTGTCGAATCGACATACGATAGAGTCCATTCGATCAGCTAAATGCGTCCTTTTGATTTTCTCACCATCGCTAAAGCGCGCACCTTGAGCATTTATGAAGATGCGGTTCCGTTTAGGTATAGCATGAGTCTAGACTACTTGGCACCCTGACTAACCGGGCTTTTCGAAAGGACTGAGAAAAAATTAGACCTTGCTCAACATGTTGAGCAAGTGTGATTAGGCGCTATAGTAAGCGGGTCGTCTACAGACTTAAGCCTTTTCTCTGAAAACGACTGTAAGTGGCAGTAGCCATATTGGCATGCATGATCGTTTATGGCCTAGCTGCCCAGGCTAACTGAGCCAACGCTGGGCAAACTTTGCAGCTGCCAATGGCCGGTCAAAGTAGTAGCCTTGGCCCTGGGCACAGCCCATTGCGAGCAATGCGTTAATCTGATTTTGGTTCTCAATCCCTTCCGCAATGGTTTCAAGGCCCAGCGTGTTCGCCATGGCAATGATGGTTGCCACAATGACACGATCGTTATCGCTGGTAAGCATATCGCGGACAAAAGAGATATCGATTTTAATTTTATCGGCGGCGAAGCGCTTTAGGTAGGCCAGCGACGAGTACCCGGTGCCAAAGTCATCGATGGAAAGCCCTAACCCTTTGCTCTTTAACACTTCGGTCATAGCAATCGCTTTTTCAGGATTCTCCATGATACCGCTTTCGGTAATTTCCAGGCTAAGTTGTTTCGCCTCAACGCCGAAGTGGGCACAGCAACCGAGCAGCCCAGTCACCAAGTCATCCTCTTCAAACTGCTGGGCGGCAATATTAATCGCTAACTGGCCAGGCATAGAGCGCCCCTGCTCTCGCCATGCGGCAAGCTGCCTGCAGGCTTCCTCTATCACCCAACTGCCGAGCGCAACGATCATGCCGCGCTCCTCGGCAATAGGAATAAATTTACCCGGTGAAACGTCACCCAGCTCCTCGTCGTGCCACCGACACAGCGCCTCAGCGCCAATCAACTGGCCGCTGTGCAAATCTACCTGGGGCTGAAAGTGTAGACTCAGCTGTTTTGCTGCAATGGCGGACGCCAGGCGTTTGGCGATATGCAGCTGTTCGGCCACAACGCGCCCCATCCAGGGCTCAAATACACATGCGGGAAGCTTCTGCCGCTTGGCTTGATACATGGCAATGTCGGCGTGCTTCAAAAGCTCTAAGGGCGTTGCCGCATGCTGGGGATAAAGCGCGAGGCCGATGCCCACGGAAAGCTCGAAAGAGTGTTGCTCAACAATAAACGGCTGCGCGATGCTGTCGCACAGCTGCTGAGCCGTGGCTAAGGCGCGGTTTGCCTCAACACCAGGGCATACCACCACAAACTCATCGCCACCTAAGCGTGCTAAATACTGTCCCTCCGTCAACGAAGCTGCAAAGCGCTTGGCTACTGCCTTAAGAACTAAATCGCCCAGATCGTGCCCAGCGGTATCATTGATCTCTTTAAAATGATTGAGATCCAGTAGCAATAGTGCCAACTCAGTAGTGTGCTTATCCGCGACCACTCGCTCTAAGTGGCGCATAAAGGCAGCACGGTTGGGCAATTGAGTTCCCGAATCACAAAAAGCCAATTGCCGAATGCGCACTTCGTCTTGTTGGCGTTCAAGCTCTGAAGCGGCCCGCGCAGCGAATATCTGCAGTACATTGCGCACCACATCCACATCGTCCAGCGGCTTCTTAAACATGACGCCAATAAGCCCCATCGGCTGACCATGGCTATCATCCAGCCGGCGCCCAACATAGCCGTTTACCCACGAAAGTGCCCCGTTGGTTTCAGTAGGCAGCATAATGGCGGCGCCCTCGTGAACGATACACTCTTGCTCCACCATCACCTTATGGCAAGGAACACCGGGGAGATAATAAGCAAAATTATCCTGGCACTGACCATGTACATACAGCGTTAAGGTATGGGCGATATCGGCATCCTGCTCGTCCAGTAGCGCTATAAACCCCACTTCAGCGGATAACGCTTCGGCCATATGGGCGGTTAGCTGGTGCAGAAACGCTTCGCCATTCTCAGCCGAAACGGCGGTCGCCACGCTAACAACAGCATGTTGAAAGCGTTGCTGCTCATGAATGGTGTTGATCAAGGCGGTGTTGTGTTGCCCAATGCGTTTCAACGCCTGCTGTTTATATAACAGACGTTCGCGCGTTTGGCTTTCCGCCAACTGACGCGCCAACTCTGCGCCAGCCAAGGCCGCGGAGATACGCAACACTTCATCAGCATAAGGAGGAAGCTCTAAGGCAGAGGAGTGCATTAGCGCAATAGCCCCCAAAAAGCCGCCGCCAGGCGCTGCGATGGAGATCCCCAAATACCCCTCAACGCTCAGGGCGTCCAGTCGCTGATCATCCGGGAACTGCTGACGAGCAGAAGCAAACACAAACAGCCGGGAGTGTTCCGCGACCTGTTGGCATGGCGTGCTTTGTAGCGAATAGGGAGCTGTCTCAATGAATTCCCCCTGAGACCACGCTGCCAATGTGCTCACAGTGCCCTGGTGGCTATCAACATATTCAATAGCAGCATGATCAACGCCAAGGATACCCGCGAGGGATCGCACAAGGTGTTGAAAAAAGCCCTCTTCACTGACGCAGGACAACTTATCCGCCAACTGTCGAAAAATCTCTGGTGCAGAAGTAGGGAGCATGTTATGAAGCGCCTTCGGATTTACACATCAAGCTTCTCTCCCGCTCTTGTTGAACAGTATTAAAAAACGCACCGTCCGCCGCATAAATGCTATTCGGACACCAATCAACGTCTAAAGCTTATAAAAAACAACCATCCAACATTTAACACCCCACAATCTTATTTTATAAGATTTTAAAAAACTCCAAAAATAAATCAAAACAAATTCAACATTAACACCACAAACATATTAACAAATTATTTTACTCAAACCGCCCTCAGTTATATGTTTTTTAGCTTCGGGCATTTCCACCTACGCACCTATGCTTTTTATATTTGTTTGGATACTCAATCAAACTATTGCCCTTTAATTACACATTTCAAGGCGTAACCAAGCGAAACAAAAAGTAACTAAAAGCATCCAAATCAACCTTAGAAGATGATATTCAACCTAAACAGTCCTTCATGTCAATAGGTCGTTCCCCAACCATCTAGGTCTAATGGAGGGCATTGTGAATAAAACAGAACAGAAACGGCTCGCGGGCAGTATCGGCCGGGCGATTGCCAAGCAGCGGGTTCGCAGCCAATTGACCCAAGAGGAAGTGGCTGAGCGCCTAGGTGTTGGGAACGAAGCCGTTTCGCGCATCGAGCGCGGGCGGGTGATCCCCAATATTGTGCGCCTAATAGAGCTTGCTGAAATTTTCAACTGCGAAGCAGCTGAGTTATTTGGGCAAGCCAGCTCTCATATCGATGATCAGTCAAGCAGAATGAAGCAGCTTTTAGAGCCTTTAAATCAAAATGATCGCCAGCTAGTCATCGACATTGTTGAAAACTTAACTACACGCCTACAAAAAGAGTAAAATACATGATGACAAAACCTCATCTTTATAACTTTAAGAACGATCAAAATCACTACAACAATTTAACCAGGGAGGGCACTATAACGTTTACTCTTTTATAACCCCCATACAGAAAACCTGATAGGTCAACAATAGTAGCTATATAAAATCAGCGGCACGCCAGGAGCACACTTTATTGGTTGAATGATTGCTTTCATGCTATAGGTAGTCTGATGTAAATAGTCGACACCCGCCGTTCAGCAATCGCAGCGCTGAGCTGCAAAGAGGCGTTATGTTCAACACTACCGCGTGGAATCGCCTGCGCTACACCGTTTACGCACCTTTTTACGATGCGGTCGCCGCCCGTGCGTTTCGTAGACCAAGGCGTATTGCGCTTGGCCAGGTGGATTGGGAGCCCGGCATGCGGGTGCTGGTGGTAGGTGCTGGCACAGGGTTAGACCTGCCTTTTCTACCTCATGACATCGAATTGCACGCCACCGATATCGCTCCGGCCATGGTGAAGCGCACGGCAACAAGAGCCGAGGCGCTGCGCCACGATGTGGAGTGTCGTGTGATGGATGCCGAGGCGCTCAGCTATCCTGATGAGCACTTTGAAGCCGTCATCATGCATCTGATTATTGCGGTAATGCCTGACCCACAGCGTGGACTTGCCGAAGCGTACCGCGTGCTGAAACCCGGTGGGCAGCTGTGCGTAATGGATAAGTTTCAGCCAGACGGCCAACCTGCGGGGGCGGGGCGACGTCTTCTGAATGGAGTCACCTCAGCACTTGCCACCGACATTACCCGCCAAGCACAGCCACTGCTCAGCGAAGCTGGGTTTCAGATTCGCCACGACGAACCGGTGCTCATGAATGGTCTATTCCGTGCACTACTAGCCGTCAAGATCGCTCCTTAGCCGCTAAGCGTGTGACTTTTTACCGCTACACACAGGCTAGCGGTTGCTAATTAAACTATCTAAGCTGTCTAACTATTTTACCGATACCACTCGGATTCAAGCCAATGACAGCCCACTCCTCTAACCGCACCGGCAAACTGCTTTTTGCCATGCTTAGCCGCTTACACCTGTATATTGGTCTCTTCGTCGGCCCTTTTATACTGATTGCGGCCCTCTCCGGCATCGCTTACTTACTCAGCCCACCGCTTGAAGAGTGGTTCTATCATGACACCCTATATGGCGTTACTCAGGGCGAACCTCATTCCCTTGCCGAGCAGATTACTACGGCCCAGCACTACCTGGACGCCCCAATTCTGCCCAGCGCGGTGCGCCCTGCACCGGCGTTAGGCGACACCACCCGACTTATGTTTAGCGAATCAGAACTGGGCCCTTCTGAACATCGGGCGCTGTTTGTCGATCCTATTTCTCTGCAAGTGACCGGTGATACGACGGTTTACGGTACCAGCGGTATTTTACCGCTGCGCACAGCGATCGATCATTTTCACCGCCAGCTGTTATTGGGCGAGGTGGGACGTCTCTATAGTGAGCTGGCTGCCTCATGGCTTTGGCTTGCCGCGCTGGGTGGCGTAACGCTGTGGATTCGCCAACGCCGCGCGCTGAAAGCCCTTTCAGGCACCTACGCCACACGCCGACGCCACGCAACACTCGGCGTAGCGCTTTCCCTCGGGCTGCTGTTCTTTTCGGCAACGGGGCTCACTTGGTCACAGTGGGCGGGAAGCAATATTGCCGAACTTCGTCATGCCTGGGGCTGGGGCACGCCAAGCGCCTCAACAGCACTGATCGATACCGATAGCCAGGTAGCCGATGAACATGCTGAGCATCACGGCCATATGGCCATGGTGGCCACGTCTATCACGCCAGAAGATTTTGACCGAGCGCTGAGCGCTGCTCGTGATGCGGGACTCAGCGCAGCGCGACTCCAACTAACGCCCCCGAGCAGCCCCCAACAGGCGTGGCGGGTAGCGGAAATTGATCGCCAGTGGCCTACGCAGGTAGACCAGGTGGCGCTGCATCCGCGTAGCATGACAGTGACCGATCAAACCGACTTTACCACCTTTCCACTGGCCGCCAAGCTCACTCGCTGGGGGGTGGATCTGCATATGGGCGTACTGTTTGGTATCGCTAATCAAATAGTACTGGCGTTGATCGCCGCTGGGCTTGTGACACTTATGGTGTGGGGTTACGTAATGGCGTGGCGGCGACTGCGCACGGCGAGTGGTCAGCGCTTTCCAACGGTAACCGAGCCCTGGCTAATGCTCCCGCTTACAGCCCAATTCAGCGTGCTGTTCGTCGCTGTCGCGCTTGGCGTAGCGCTACCCATACTGGGTGTAAGCCTGGCGTGTTTCGTCGTGATCGATGCGCTGCGCTGGTCTATTAAAAAGCGCTACACTGCCCGCAGACTTAATGCCCACCAATAACATACCTTGAGGTGAACGATGCCAAAAGCACCCGTTAAGCGCTTTCGCCGCTTACCCGATGACGAACAGTCACGCGTTATAGAAATGGCCTGGGAAGACCGCACACCGTTTGAAGCGATCGAAACGCTGTTTGGCATGAGCGAGCCGGATGTGATTGAGGTGATGCGCCACCAGCTTAAACCCGCCTCGTTTCGCCTCTGGCGCAAGCGTGTCACCGGCCGCGCCACCAAACACCAAGCTCTGCGTTCGCCGGATGTTCTACGTGGATATTGCCCGACGCAATATAAGCGTTAGATGGCAGCTCAACCGGAACCCATAATTATGAATGGGCGCCTTCTTTCAGCATCACTAGCTGGCAGACTTTAATTGGATAGAGTTAAGCTGGCTAAGCGCTAATTCGACATTGGGGCGATCAAACAATTTGAGTTTACGCTGTGCTGAGTGCTTACCTCCCGGCCAGCGGCTTACACCTTCCATTAACGATGCAGGGTCTGGCGCTGCCTGGGATTGGGACAACAACCAATCCACCGTGGCTAGTAGCTCCATCCCAAAAGGTGACTCAAATCCGTCAATCAACTCGGCCGTTTTCTCCAGCGCGGGCAGATAAGCTTTTGCCTCGGTTTTGAGATACAGCGCCACTTTTTCCCGTTTATCATCATTAAACCAGATAGTATCCAGCGGATCGCAATCGTTGATGCGTTTCTCGCTTTTGAGATAGCTACCATCCAGTCCATTGAGCAAATGGCGCAACCGATCGGCATAGGGGCCGTAGCTGTTGGCCTCGAACCGAAGATCCAGCGGATTATCTATGCCTTCTGCTTCAATTGCTCTCTCAAGAAACCAAGCCAACTTTTGAATTTCCAACAAACTACATTCCATGCCTAGCACCCAGTAACGGCGTACCAATTCAGCGATCAAGGCACGCGCAGGCGTTAACTGTTCAACGCCCTGGCGTTTTGCAACATTTTGATATTTGGCCGTCGGCTCAAAGACGATAATCTCGACACCTTGCAAATCACCCAGTGCTTGCTCGATATGAGGCTTAATCTCAGCCCAATCCAGCCCACCATTACCAGCCCCCAACGGTGGAATAGCAATTGAGCGCACTTGATTGCGCTCAATAAAACCGCGCAGATCAGCTAAACCGTCAATAATCCACTGTAGTTGGGACTTCGCTCGCCAGTGCTGTTTGGTTGGAAAATTGACGATCCAGCGGGGCCCCATCAACTCATCGGTTTCAGTCACGAACATGTGACCCGTTTGCACTTTTCCAGCTTTGCAGGCTTGCGCATAGGCCGCCATATTGGCAGGGAAGCGTTCTTTGAACATCAGCGCGATTCCCTTGCCCATCACACCCACCGTATTAACGGTATTGACCAGGGCCTCAACCTCGGCATCCAGCAAGTTGCCTGTTGTATAAGTGATCATGACTGACTCCTTAAAAATACCAGCTGGGCCGACAGTGAATATCCAACGCGCTACCCAGCTCAGCGGACTGCTGCTGTAATTCTAGCTGCAACTGCGGGGTGTAACATATTGCTCCCAGCAATGCCTGTATAGGTACATATTTGTGAATTAGCGCTTCTGCTTGATAACGCTCAACTTTCTCAGGATCATCCGGATCACGCTGAAAGTTGCGTTGCTGCAGAAGCGGCCAGTCAATGGCGCTCAGGTTGTCTAGGCCATTGAAATAATTGGCAGTGACTGGGTAAGCATGGCGATCGGTGAAGACAAACGGCAAACTCAGTTCCGCAGCTTTATACAGGCTGGACACCAGAATCACGATATCTTCGTTAGCCACCGTCTTCACGCCGCCACGGCCAGTATGGATGTTGTACAACATTGGCGAAAAAGGGGTGAAGTAAAAGGGCACATAATCATTCAGTACGCCACCGGGTGCCAGCGGTACATGGCGATGCGCACGGCGGCTAATTAACTCTTCATTGCCAATCACCACCCATTCCGGCGCACGCCTGCTACCATGACCCGCATGCAGGCCATTGGTTAGAATCCAGGGCAGGTTCTGACGATGAGTAATCCGCCAGATTAGAGCTTTTCCTGGATTGAGATTTTTATAAACCATCAATAAAACATACCTTTATTGACTGAGCTTGCACAGGCTGGTCGCACTAATTTTTAAGAAGGTATTCATTGGCTGCGCTGACATCGCCGATTGTAGCCTAGTTCGGTGAGATTAAAGGTGGTGTCTCTACAAAGAATTAGTGAATCCCATTCTTGCTACATCAAGCGAATACGCACCCACTTAAATACCCTCAAAGCAGGTCTTTCTCTAAACGCCCTTATTGTTATATTATCACATAACACAAACCCGTTTAGAGGTGTACTAGCAATGACTGCGTTTTCCCCCCTGCCCGTCACCGTGCTGTCGGGCTTTCTAGGTGCTGGTAAGACCACCGTCCTCAATCATATCCTCGCCAACCGTGAAGGCCGCCGGGTGGCGGTCATCGTTAACGATATGAGCGAGGTGAATATCGACGGTGCACTGGTGCGGGGTGGCCCTGGTGAGTCGACGCTGGATGGCGATGTTGCTCTGAACCGCTCTGAAGAGCGCTTGGTAGAGATGAGCAATGGCTGCATCTGCTGCACCCTGCGCGAAGACTTGCTAGTGGAAGTCAGCCAGTTGGCTCGAGAGGGCAAGTTCGATTACCTGGTCATTGAATCCACCGGGATTTCCGAGCCGCTGCCCGTGGCTGAAACCTTCACCTTTGAAGATGAAAGCGGCCAGAGTCTCTCCCACGTCGCCCGGCTGGATACGCTAGTGACCGTAGTGGATGGCGCCAACTTTCTTGAACAGTACCGCGAAGCGCAAAGCCTAGCCGAAGCGGGCGAAAGCTTAGGCGAAGACGACGAGCGCAATGTCGCCGACCTGCTGGTCGATCAAATCGAGTTTTGCGACGTGCTGTTGATCAGCAAGACTGACCTGATCAGTGAGAATGAGTTAGCAGCGCTGAAGGCTATCCTGCATTCGCTGAACCCCGACGCGGAGCTGGTACCAATCACTCAAGGCGGCGTGCCGCTCGATAAAGTACTGGATACCGGCAAGTTCAATTTCGAGCGTGCCCAGTTGGCACCGGGCTGGCTAAAAGAGATGCGCGGCGAACATGTACCAGAAACCGAAGAGTACGGGATTGGCAGCTTTGCTTATCATGCCCGTCGCCCATTCCATCCGCAGAAATTCCACGATCTGCTGAACCAGGAGTGGTTTGGTAAGGGCCTGTTGCGCTCGAAAGGCTTTTTCTGGCTCGCCACTCGCCCCCAGGCCGCTGGTCAGTGGAGCCAGGCAGGCGGCATCGCCCACCACGGCCCAGCCGGGGTATTCTGGAAGGCGATTCCCGAAGAACGCTGGCCGACGGATCCTGAAACGCGCCAGTTTATTATGGAGAAGTGGCAGGAGCCGTTCGGGGATATGCGCCAGGAACTGGTGTTTATCGGTCAGAACCTGGATCAAGCTAAAATGCGTGAAGCGCTGGATGGCTGCCTGCTAAGCGAAGCGGAACTACTGGAAGGCATGACCGCGTGGAAGAAACTGCCTGATCCATTCCCGTCCTGGGAATAAGTAAGAGCTAATAACGCTTAAATGCAAAGAGAGAGGCCGCAGCCTCTCCCTTTTTTATTGCCTGCATTTTTTCTTGCTAAAAGCTCTATTGCAGCATACTGGGCAACCAAGTAGCGAGGCCCGGAAACACGATCAGCACCGCGACCAGCAGCATCGAACAGAGGATGTAGGGAATCGCCGCCGAGTAAATTTCACTCATGGTAGTACCCGCAGGCGCGACACCTTTCATCACAAAAAGCAGCAGCCCTAATGGTGGCGTTGAGAAACTGATTTCAAGCGCTAGCAAAACAACGATCCCGAACCACACTAGATCAAACCCCAGCGCCTGGGCGAGTGGGAAAAAGATCGGCACGGTTAGCATCATGATAGAGATCTGCTCCATAAAGGTTCCCAGCACCAGTAGCACCGCGAACATTGCCAGGAGCATAAGAATCGGCGACAGATCAAAACTGGTCGCCCAGCCGATCAAGCCACCCGAAGCGCCAGAGAAGCCGAGCAGCTGACTGAAGGTAGCCGAGCCAAACACGATCAGGTAGGCCATCAGCGTGACTTTAAGTGCCCCGGTGACCGAAAGCTTAAACGCCTCCCAGGTCATGCAGCGGAAAATAAACGCCAGAATAATCACGCCTAGCGCACCAAAGGCTGCGGCTTCTGAGGGCGTGGCAAACCCAATCAGCATCAGCGTGACGATAATCACCATCACGCTGAGCATGGGTAGAATATCGGTCACGATCAGTTTGAGCTTCGCGCTCAGCGGCACCGGCTCAAGCTCATAATTCGGGGCGGCCAAAGGATCCAGCTTAGTCTGAATAAAGATGGTCGCGATATAGAACCCCGCCAGCGTTAGCCCCGGCAGAATACCAGCGATAAGCAGTGCGCCAATATCCACTTTCGCTAAGGTTGCTAACAGCACTGCCAGCGCGGAGGGCGGAATAATAATTGCCAGGCCCCCAGTGCCCAGAATCGGGCCAATCGCCATTTTCTTTTTATAGCCCCGCCGCTCCATTTCCGGCACCAATAGCGAACCCATTAATGCCGTAGATCCCATGGAGGAGCCACTCAGAGTTGAGAACGCCGTACCCCCCACCACTGTGACGTAAGATAAACGCCCTGGCACCTTGCCCATTAGCTGATCCACAGCGTTGAACATTTTCATGCCCAGCCCGGTGCGAAAAAACAGTTCGCCCATCAACAAGAACAGCGGAATGGGCACCAAGTTAAAGCTGGAGAGTGCGCCGAAACCGTTGTTGAGCATCTGTAAGATGCCGGTTTGGCCACCCATAAAGTGCCAGGCGCCAATCACGTTGGCGGCCAAAAACGCCAAAGCAATGGGGGTGCCAATGGCCATGAACAGGAGAATCAGCGAGAGTAGGAAAGCGAGCGCAAAGTACCATTCCATTATTCTTTAATCCCCGCTTCGCCGCTGTGAAGAATTTCATGGCCCACCACAAAGCGGCCAAATTCGATCGCCATCAGGGAAAAACTGATGGGGAAGACGATGGTTAGTATCCATTTCGGCACAAAGAAAGCCCGCACGTCATAGTCAGTGCGCTCGATATTGAGCAGCACCAGATCAAGCCCCTTCCACGCCAGCACGCCGCACACCACGACACAGAGCAGCGACACCCCACGGCTGAGGATATTCAGCGCTGCTGGTGGCAACACCGAGGTCAGCAGCTCGATATGCACATGCCCTTTTTGGCGCACCAGCCAGGGAGCTCCGAGCAGAGTGAGGTAGAACATGGCGTATTCAGTGGAGAGGAAAAACCACGCAGAAGGCTGAAGCCCTAAGTTACGAATCACCACCGAAAGCACCACGGCCACCATCAACCAGACCAGCATGATGGCGGCCAGCAGTGCCATGCCGTTAAGCAGCAGCAGATAGCCGCGTTGTGCGTAGCGCATAAAAAACCCTAGAAAATAAGCCACACAAATAGGGCGCTCGATCGCTCGGCGCCCCTACGTTTCTATAGATCGTTGAATTTTTCGATCAGCGTATCGTAATGCTCAAGCCCCATGGGGTGGCGCTCCATCTGGCCGCGCATACGCTCCCAGGTGGCATCCCGGGCAGCGTCTGAGAAGCGCTGTGCTGCTTCGCCTTCCAGGGTAATGACCTGCATGCCATCAGCCTCAAGCTCGGCTTGCTGCTCTTTGGCTAATTCAGCCAGTTGTTCGGCGCTGTCGCGCTCATGCTCAATGGCGACTTCCTGAAGAATTTGCTGCGACTCTTCGCTGAGCTGGTTCCACTTATCCAGGTTAACGATCACCCCCATATCGGTAGAGAAGAAGGCAGGGTCAACCCGGTAGTTAAGGAAACGATCCCAATTGAGGTCTTTCAGGCCAATTTGAGTCCAGCCGGTCGCGTTCACTACGCCTCGCTCCAGGGCCGCGTAAACATCGGTGGTCGGCAGGCTGATTGGCTGCGCGCCCAGGTAGTCCTGGAAGAAGGCGTCATACACCGGGTTACTGCGTAGACGTAGGCCCGAAACGTTTAGATTACCTTCGTCATCAATAGTGGGCTCATCAATGGTGTAGAAGTTGTAGCTGACCCCGCTGTCGAACCAGCCCAGGTAGTAAGTGCCCATCTTCTCCTGATGAATTTCATTCAGCAGATCGATGCCGCCATTTTCACGGGCGAAAATAGCGTTGGTGTTAGAAGCCACCATGGCATCGCGCTCTGGCACGGTACCTGCGTAGAAGCTCGCGGCGGTGTAGGCCATATCCACCACGCCGTTGCGCACTGCGTCGGGCTGCTCGGAAAGACCAATCACTTCAGGGCCGCCGCGCACGTTAATTTGCACCACACCTTCACCGCGCTCGTTAACCTTATCGACGAACTCTAAAAAGCTCTGGGTATAGATCAGCGAGGGAGGAAACGCATGCACCGCGTTAATTTGATCCAATGCTAGGGTCTGAGTGGACGCCAGGGCTGTTAGCATGCCCAGGGTAAGGGTTACTTTTTTCATGAGTTAGTCTCCTGCACAAGGTGGTTTTTTATAGCGGTTGTTGTGTTGATATTTTTTGTGAACCCTTCTTAAAACATCTGATGCAAGCGTGCACATTGTTATAATGAGAATGTTTGGAAATATTGTTTTAGCCTTGGCATTACCCTTTACTAATAATCTCGGGCTCAGGAAGCCTGGGCGCTGCCCAAGGGAACTGCCGGGCGTAGTTCGCTGCGAAATCGGTAATGGTGTTGGCGTGCTGGCGGGTCATATCAATATCATCCCAACCGTTCAGCAGCTTGGTGCGCCAAACGGTGCTAATTGAAAAACTGACCTCTACTTCAGCGACACGAATTAATTGCTTCTCCAAATCAACGTAAATGGCCGCCGGTGTATCACCAAGGGCTGCTAGCAAACGCTCGGCGTCATCCTCTTCCACCACTGCGGGCAATAAGCCGTTATTGACGGCGTTAGACGCAAAAATATCGCCAAAGCTTGGCGCCACCACGCAGCGAAAGCCGTAATCGACCAGTGCATAGACTGCAGCTTCCCGCGATGACCCCGCGCCAAAGTTGCGGCGACTGACCATCACTTCAGCGTCGGCAGCATTAGGGCGATGAAGAATAAATTCGGCGTCCGGTGTGCCCTGCTCGTCGTGGCGAACGTCATAAAGTAAAAACTGACCGTAGCCGACGCTGCGCGGCTCTTTCATAAAGCGCGCGGGAATCAACTGATCGGTATCCACGTTAGCCGCGGCAAGGGCAACGCCAAGGGTGTCTAGTACGGTAATAGGTTGCATTAGCGAGCTCCTGAAGCCTGAACGGATGAATCAACGCCCGCTGTTAACGTACGCACATCGGTTAGCCGCCCACTCACCGCCGCGGCGGCTACCATAGCGGGTGACATCAGGTGAGTGCGTGCGCCCGGCCCTTGGCGGCCCTTGAAGTTGCGGTTGGTGGTCGAAGCGCAGCGCTCGCCGCTGGCCACTAAATCACCGTTCATACCTACACACATGGAGCAGCCGGAGTGTCGCCACTCAAGCCCTGCATCGATAAAGATACGGTCTAATCCTTCAGCTTCGGCCTGGGTTTTTACCAGCGTTGAGCCGGGCGAGACCATGCCGGGCACACGACTTTTTTGCCCAACCAGCACGGCGGCAGCGGCGCGTAAATCTTCAATACGCGCGTTGGTACAAGAGCCGATAAAGACCCGATCAATGTTGATATCGGTGAGCTTTTGGCCCGCCGTTAAGCCCATATAGGCCAAGCTCTCCCGAGCCTGGCGCGCTTTCGCGGGATCGCTCAGTTGCTCTGGGTCGGGCACAGCGCGGTCAATCGGCAGCGCCTCTTCGGGCGAGACGCCCCAGGTCACCGTGGGAGCGATTTCGTCCGCAGGCAGCGTCACTTCAAGATCAAAACGGGCGCCTGGGTCGCTGTAGAGCGTGGCCCAGTAGGCGCAGGCTTGTTTGAAAGCTTCCCCTTGCGGAATCCAGGGACAGTCACGCAGATAGTCGAAGGTGGTTTGGTCTGGGGCAATCATGCCGCAGCGACCGCCGCCCTCAATGGAGAGATTACACAGCGTAAGCCGCGCTTCCATGGAGAGCGAGCGGATCGCCTCGCCAGCGTACTCAATGGCATAGCCGCGAGCACCGTCGGCGCCCAGGCGCGCAATCCAGGTCAGCGCAATATCCTTGGCGGTGATGCCCTCGGCCAATTGGCCTTCCACCGTAATCCGCATCACCTTGGGCTTGCTCTGCCACAGGGTTTGCGTAGCCAGCACATGGGCCACTTCCGAGGCACCAATGCCAAAGGCAATGCTGCCAAAGGCGCCGTGGGTGGCGGTGTGGCTATCGCCGCAGACCATCACCATGCCGGGCTGAGTGAGTCCCTGTTCGGGCCCCAGCACATGCACAATACCCTGGCGGGGGTCATCAAGACCAAACAGCGCCACCCCATGCTGCTGGGTATTGCGGGAGAGCTGCTCGATCATTGAGCGCACTTTGGGATCGGCAACACCTGCCAGGTCGCGGGTCAGCGTTGGTACGTAGTGGTCAGCAATACCGAAGGTTAAATCGGGCCGGGCAACGGGCAACTGGCGTTCAGCCAGCTTATTGAACGCGTGGAAGGAGCCTTCATGGACAAAGTGGCGGTCAATCCACAGCAGGCTCTGACCGCTTTCACTACGGTGAACCTCGTGGGCGCGCCAAACTTTGTCAAACAGCGTTGTTGGGGTACTCATGGTCGTCGCTCGTTGCCTCGGCCTTCGTTAGACTTATCGTTCTCACCCAATACAACTAGCGCAATTTCACAACACAGGTCAAATGTATTTTTTGTAATTTTAAATCTGTATTAAATTTAATACATTAAAAAACACCCCAATGACCCTACTCAGCCTTCCCCCCGGCAGGCATTCCGCCTACCTTCGGCTCCCAGTAGCGGGAGTCATCATCGCCGTTTCGCTCTAGATCAATCTGGAAACGATAGCGGTCAGGACGGTAGAGCGCATCCAAATGTTCGACACCTCGACCCTGCTCATCAAACACCACGCGGGTCAGTGAAATCAGCGGGGAACCCACGGCCACATCCAGCGCTTCCGCCACTTCGTGGCTGGCCAGAGTGGCGGAAATCGATTGGGAGGCGTGATCAACTTTCACGCCGCTGCGCTCCAGCAGCACAAATAGCGGTGTATTGGCTAAATCCATCTCGTTGTAGTGCAGGGCAATCGATTCAGGCACATGGGTTACCAAATGGGAAAACGGCTTGTCGTCGACCATACGCACCCGCACCGAGCGCTGCACCTTCCCACTCGGCCCCATGCCTAACCGCTCGCGAATCATTTCCGGTGGCAGCACATAGGCAAACTCCAGCAGCCGCACCTGGGAGGCTTGGCTCATCTTGACCATATTGGGCATGAGGTTTGAGACGCTGGCGGTCATCACCGTGGCATCCAACGGCTGCTCCAGCACCACCGTACCCACGCCAGCTTTACGCGCTACCATGCCCGTCGCTTGCAGCGCTTCCATGGCACGCCGAACGGTGACTCGCGACACCCCATGCTGCTCCGCCAGTTTATTTTCGCCGGGCAATTTACTGCCCGCAGGCAGCCGCCCGCTCAAGATTGCATCTTTCAGTAACAGGTAAATACGGTGGGATTTGGTGCCGCCCACCGCAGAGGATTGTGCCTCACTCATCCACGCCTCTCCTCAGGATGTTGTTCAAAAAATTTATGTCGGGCTTGACGTAGGGATAATAATAGACATAAAAATGTATTACATATAATACATATCGACAGCTAATCAATAACACAATTACTGCTGCTTGAAAGCCATTATCACAGAACCAGCGCTGTTTCGTATCGCTAACGATGTGGCCTCACGTGAGCAGCTAGTTGCAAGAGAGTCGAAATGCCTAACGCAGAGATGACTGACCCAGACAGCCGCAGTGTAAAGCAGGTGCGCGCTTTTCTAAGCGCCATGGAGGCCCGCGACCTGGCCTGCGCAGAGCGCAACCTGGCGGTTAACGTGGTGATGCAGTTCCCTGGCGCTGCACCTATGCAGCGATTAAGCGAAGTCGTTGAGTGGGCCAAAACCCGCTACCGCCGGGTGAGCAAAACCTTTTACGCCGTCGATCTCTGCAGTCATCCAAAACAAGGCACTTCCACTACCCACAGCGTGGTGGTCTGCCATGGCGAGCTGGCAGTGGAGTGGCTGGATGGGAGCACATCCACCGGCGTGCGCTTTATCGACCGCTTTGAATTAACCGATGGCTTGATTACCCGCCAGGACGTTTGGAATGACTTGGCGCTAGCCGCGAGAACAAGCAGCTAACGCCTACCCTACTTTTCGCTTACCTTACAATGACGAGATAGCTATGACACGCCAACAGCACGCTACAGGCCAGCCCGCCCAACTTAAACAGCAGTTGCAAGACAGCTCCATTGTGGTCGCCCCTGGCGTGTTTGACGCCCTTGGCGCGTCCCTTGCCGAGCAAGCGGGCTTCGATACGGTCTACCTTTCCGGCGCCAGCCTGGCCTATACCCAATTGGGGCGGCCGGATATTGGCCTGCTTAGCATTACCGAAATTTGCACTGCCATGTCGCATATTCGTGAGCGCACCAACTTATCCGTGGTCGTGGATTGCGATACCGGCTTTGGCAACGCCATGAACGTGATGCGCAGCGTGCGCCTGCTGGAGCGCGCTGGCGCCAACGCTATTCAGCTTGAAGACCAAACTTACCCCAAGCGCTGCGGCCACCTGCGCGGCAAAACCCTGGTCTCCAAAAGCGAAATGGTCGGTAAATTGCACGCCGCACTGGACGCCCGAGAAAATGACAGCACGCTTATTATTGGCCGCACCGATGCGCTGGGCGTGGAAGGCACCGACAGCGCCATTGAGCGCGCCCAAGCCTATTATGAAGCTGGCGTGGATATGCTGTTTATCGAAGGTATCCGTAGTGACGAAGACATCCGCAAGATCATGACCCAGTTCAAAGGCAAGGTGCCGATCATGGCCAATATGGTCGAAGGCGGCGACACACCGCTTCAGAACGCCCAGGCCCTGGAAGAGTTAGGCTTCTCGCTGGTGATTTTTCCCGGCGCACTGGTGCGGGCGATTACCCATATGGCCAGCCGTTTCTTTGCCACGCTAAAACGGGACGGCACTACCGACGCCTTCCGCGACCAGATGCTCGATTTCAAACAGCTTAACGACTATTTAGGCACCCAGGCGATGCTGGAGCTTGGCGAGCAGTACGACAATCGCTAGCCCTCGCTCACCAAACCATGCCCATTATTTATAAGTGCGAATAAATAACTATTCAGGAGACGACGATGCAGACCACTGACAAAACGGCGAAAGAGATTTTTAACGATGTCATGGCTAACCCTCAGCGGGTGCCGTTTGGTTTTGGCAACAAAGCGGTGCTGGTTAACGTCGATCCGCAAAAGGCCTACACCCGCACCGATCTCTTCAAAACCGCCTACGAAACCGACCCCAAGCAGTTGGAGTACACCAACCAGCTGGCACGCGGTTTTCGGGAGAAAGGTTGGCCGGTGGTCTGGACTCACGTCGCTTTTCTAGACTCCGCCGAAGACGCAGGTGTTTGGGGTACGCGTACCGATACGCCTGATTCGCTGCAAAACATTAAGTATGGCTCTGAGCGGGCCGAGTTCGACGAGCGCTGCGAGATCGACCGCAGCCGCGACGTGATCTACACCAAGCGCATGCCCTCGGCATTTTTTGAAACGCCGCTGCAGTCACTGCTGGTATGGCATCAGGTCGATACGGTCATTATTACCGGCGGCTCTACCTCTGGCTGCATTCGCGCCACCGCCGTGGAGAGCCTTTCCCGGGGCTACCGCACCATCGTGCCCATCGAGTGCGTCGCGGATAAACACGAAAGCTACCACTACGCCAACCTGACCGACCTGCATCTCAAGTATGCCGACGTTTTGCCGGTTGCCAATGTACTCGAATGGCTGAGTGGCAACGCCTAAGGCCTACCAAGTTTCAAAGGAGCCGGTTATGAAAGAGTCACTAGGCGTTTACGACTACTGGGCCTACGACCAACGCCCTAAAATCGAGTGGCCAGGAGGCGCTAAGGTGGCCTTCTGGGTAGCCCCCAATATCGAGTATTACGAACTCGACCCACCGCTGAACCCGCAACGTAACCCTTGGCCGCATCCGCACCCTTCGGTACCCGGCTACAGCATTCGAGACTACGGTAACCGGGTTGGCCACCAGCGCCAGATGTCCCTGCTGGATAAATACGGCATTCGCGGCTCGGTGTCACTGTCGGTGGCGCTGTGCGAGCACCACCCTGAGATTATCCAGATGTGCCGCGAGCGTGACTGGGAGTTCTTTAGCCACGGCATCTACAACACACGCTACACCTACGGCCTGAGCGAAGCCCAGGAGCGGGCGATGATCCGCGACAGCATGGAAACCATTCACCGCCATACCGACCAGGCCTGTGCGGGTTACCTGGCCCCTGCGCTTTCCCACTCTGAGCGCACCCTGGATCTATTTGCCGAAGTGGGCGAAGAGCTATTCGGCGAGAAAGGCGGGCTGTATACCTGCGACCTATTCCACGATGACCAGCCGACGCCGATCAGCGTTCGCTCCGGTAAGCGATTTATCTCCATGCCCTACTCGCTGGAGATGAACGACACCATCGTCTACGCGGTGAACAAAGTAGAGCCACGCCAATACGCCACCATGCTCAAGCGCCACTTTGACCGCCTATATGCCGAGGGCGCGGAGTCTGGCACGGTGATGTGCATTCCCACCCACAACTATCAGGTGAGCTGCCCGCACCGTATCAAGGCATTTGAAGAGGCGCTGGAGTACATCACCGGCCACCCGGATGTATGGGTCGCCACCGGGCGCGAGATTGCTGATTACTACTTGGCCAACTATTACGATGCCGCCCTCGACAGTATGGCGGCCCAAGCCACCACTGCAGGCAAACAGGGGTAACGCTATGGCGCTTAACGACGACTATCTCGACTACCCTTACCGCCGCCACGGCTACGACCATAAGCGCTATGCATGGTCGATGCTGAGCGAACGCGCGCCGGTCACCTGGCCCGAAGGCAAAACCCTGGCGGTGTGGGTCAATATTTCGCTGCAGTTCTACCCGCTAAACCAGCGCGGCAAGCCATTTAAAGTACCTAACGGCATGACCATGCCCTACCCCGATCTACGCCATTTCTCGCTGCGGGATTACGGTAACCGGGTTGGCATCTATCGGGTACTCAAAGCACTGGCGGCGAACAACATCACCCCCACTTTTGCCATCAACGCGCAGTTGGCGGAGCAGACGCCCTATCTGGTGCAGCGCTTGAAAGAACACGGCGGTGAATTTATCGCCCACGGCTGGAACATGGATCACCTGCACTACGGCGGCCAGCCCATTGAAGAGGAGGCCGAACTGGTCAAACGCTCTGTGGACACTCTGCGCCGCGTCACCGGCCAACCCATACGTGGCTGGCTCAGCCCCGCCAAGCACCAAAGCTTCAACACCCCTGACCTGCTGGCAGACAACGGCATTGAATACTGCGCCGACTGGGTGAACGACGATATGCCTTACTCTTGTGAAACCAAGACAGGCAGTTTGACCATGATGCCGCTGGCCACTGAGATCGAAGACCAGTTTGTGATGAGCCAGAACCTGCACTCGGAAGATTCCTGGGTGACCCAGGTGAAAGACGCTTTCGATTTTCTGTTGGAAGAGTCTCGCGAGCAGGGCGGTCGTTTATTCGCCTTAAACCTCCACCCTTGGCTGGTGGGCCAGCCCCATCGCATTGCCTGCTTAGAAGAAGTGCTGGCCCATATCAACGGACATCCGGAAGTGTGGCAGGCCCCGGCGGGTGAGATTTTGGATGCTTTCCACCATGCTGCGGAGCAGGCGTAATGGCGATACTTCCCTACACACACGACGGCTTTGATGCCCACCTTCCGCTGCTGATTATCGGCGCAGGGGCCTGCGGCCTGGTAGCGGCGTTAGCCGCCCAGGAAGCGGGCGTTGAGCTTGCTGTTTTAGAGCGCGACGCCCTGCCCCGTGGCAGCACGGCGATGTCGTCGGGCTTTATTCCCGCCGCTAATACACGCTTTCAACATGAGCTGGGCGTCACTGACTCTGCCGAGGCCATGGCGGAAGATATTCAAAAGAAAAACGGCTATGAGGCAGATCCGGCGATTGTCGAGTTACTTGCCAGCCAGTCCGGCCTCACCATTGAGTGGCTAGCCGATCAGCACGGCGTCCCCTTTGAGTTAGTGGAAGGCTTTCTCTACCCCGGCCACTGCCACCTGCGCATGCATGCCACGCCACGGCGCACCGGTGAAGAGCTGATGGGCGCGCTGCTCAACGCTGCCGAAGCCGCAGGGGTTGATATATTAACCCATGCGCGAGTAGTGGATTTACACGTTGATGATACTCAGCGAGTGCGGGGTATAACCCTTGAGCGCCCGAACGGCAGCCGCGAAAGCATTGGCTGTGACGCGCTGATTCTGGCCTGCAACGGCTATGGCGGTAACGCTGAGCTGGTTGATCGCTATCTACCCACGCTCAAACACGCGCTCTACTATGGCCATGAAGGCAACCAGGGCGATGCGCTGCTGTGGGGGCAGGCCATGGGCGCTAGCACCAAAGATCTGGGCGCCTGCCAGGGCCACGGGTCGCTGGCGACACCTCACCAGATTCTGATTAGCTGGGCACTGATGATGCAGGGCGGCATTCAGGTCAATCTAAACGGCGAGCGCTTCTCCAACGAGCACGGCGGCTACTCCGAACAGGCGGCCAAAGTGCTTGCCCAGCCTGAGCAGGTCGCCTGGAACCTTTATGACGCCCGCCTTCATGAATCCGCCCAGACCTTTGAGGATTACCGTAATGCCCAGGAGAGCGGCGCGGTGCGCAGCTTTGCCAGCCTTGAAGAGATGGCCGCTGGTTTGAACCTGCCGCCAACAGCGCTGCAGGCCACCTTTGCGGAGATGCAGCAGCATGCCAAACAGCAAACGGTAGATACCTTTGGTCGACGTTTTGACCCCGCTAATCTACTCAAACCACCCTACTACGCCATTCGTGTCACCGGCGCGCTGTTTCATACCCAGGGCGGTTTAGAGGTTAATAGCGCCGCGCGGGTACTCAATACTCAGGGGCAGGCGCTGCCTAACCTGTTTGCCGCAGGCGGTGCCGCCCGCGGTGTTTCAGGCTCCAACGATAGCGGCTATCTTTCTGGCAATGGCCTGCTGAGCGCTGTGGTGCTAGGTGCAGTGGCGGGCAAAAGTGCTGCGGAGTTGTTGCACTTAAAGTTAAGCTCAGCGGCACTCCCTTGAGCCACTACACCACTAGGGTACACAGGGCGCCCCCCGGGGGCGCCATGTCTGTCTGGCAGGCGCGTCTCGAGCTGGGTAAAGGTCAGTTGCTAGCCAACTATTTTGAGGCTTTCGAATATTTTTTGCTCGACTAACGCGATCAGCTCAGCATTGATGTTGTTAATGGCGGGTTCAAGATCTTTTTCCAGCGGCAAAATAATTTGAAAGTCATAACGAATATCAAATGCGAGCGGGCGAACCACCACGCCCCCCCGCTTTGCATCACAGGCCGATACGGCGTTTAACACCGCAAGCCCGGCACCGTTCGCCACTAGTCGAATCGCCATTTCCCCCAGCGAGACTGTCCATATTTTTTTGGGCGAAACGGCATGTCTCGTCAGGCTTTGTGTGATCCGGTTACGGCTTTGCTCATTGGGCTCTCCACAAATTAATGTTTCATTGGCGAAATCCTCAATGTCGATAAGTGCTTTAGCTGCCAGCGGATGTCCTGGCGGAATAAGGCACATGCCGGGCAGAGAGTACTGAAAACTCCGATAACGCGGATCGAGTTTGGGATCGGCGGTAATGGCAAAATCGAAGCGTTGGGCCGCCATTTCTTCTACTATCTGGCTGGATCGGTAGGAGTAGAGACTAATCTCAAGGTCGGGAAACTGCTCCGCAAGCAGCGTAGCGGCATCTGGCACCAGGCTCATGGCAAAAGACGGCATGCTGACCACTCTCAATTGGCCTGCCGCTCTCTCTTTTAGTCGTTCGGCAAACTGACGCAAATGCTGTAAGCCAATATAAACCCTCTCCACCTCGTCATAAAACAGCGTGCCGCGCCGGGTCGGCAACAGCCGATTATTGTGACGTTCGAACAGATCAAACCCGAGCCTCGCCTCCAGCTGTTTTATCAAACGGCTAATCGCTGGTTGTGAAATCAGCATCTTACTGGCGGCTTCCGTAGCACTGCTGGTTTTCATAATCCACATGAAGGCTTCTATCTGGCTGTCGGTAAATCCCCTATAAGCCATAACATTTGGTCATCCTTCGATAAGCAAAAATCAATATATCTGACTAAAAAAGCCAGTATACAGTGAAAGATAGCTAGGAGAATTCTTCCCAACACTCCAAGCATAATATTTAGCTATAGCTTAAATACTGCCGCTTCAATCTAAAGGGCTATCTATGATCGATGAAATTGCGGGCAATAACGCACAGTTCACTGCTTGGCGACAGGATATTCACCAGCACCCGGAACTGGGCTTTGAAGAGCAGCGTACCGCCAAGTTAGTAGCGGATAAGCTCACAGAGTGGGGGTTTGACGAGGTTCATACCGGCATCGCTAAAACCGGGGTCGTCGGCGTACTGCGCGGCAAAACGCCCGCCGCTCGTACCATCGGGCTGCGCGCCGATATGGATGCCCTCGCCATGACGGAAAACAATCAGTTCGCTCATGCGTCTCTTAACCAAGGCAAAATGCACGGCTGCGGCCACGACGGTCACACCACCATGCTGCTAGCCGCCGCATGGTATCTGGCCAAACATCGCGACTTTGCCGGCACCGTCCACTTTATTTTTCAGCCCGCTGAAGAGGGCTTAGCCGGCGCTAAGGCGATGATCGATGATGGTTTGTTTGAACGCTTCCCCTGTGACCGCGTTTACGGCATCCACAATATGCCAGGCATTCCTCAAGGGGAATTCTTCCTTCGCGAAGGCCCCCTGCTAGCCAGTTCAGACCGCTTCACCATTGACGTTCACGGTAAAGGAGGCCATGCGGCAATGCCGCAGCATGCCGTTGACCCCATGCTGATCGTGAGCTCGATTATCAGCGGCGCGCAATCTATCGTTAGCCGCAATACGGCACCGCTCGATTCCGCCGTGCTGTCCTTTACCGATCTGCATGCCGGCTCGGGCACCTTCAACGTCATTCCCGATACCGCCACCATGCGGGGCTGCATTCGCTCTTTTAACGACGCAGTACGGGAGCGTGCAATTCAACGACTGGAACAACTGGTTGCCAGTACTGCGCAAGCCTACGACGCCACCGCAACGCTCACCATTCACCCCGGTAGCTACCCGGCCACGGTCAACGACCCGCAAGCCACCCAACTCGCCACTGATGTTGCCCGCGCAGTCGTCGGCGATGCAAAGGTCAACCCTGACTGCTTACCGATTTCTGGTAGCGAAGACTTCTCCTTCATGCTGCAGGCCGTTCCGGGTTGCTATGTGTTTCTGGGTAATGGTGTTGAAGGCGAAACCGGTGGCGTGAGTGTTCATAACCCCAGCTATGACTTTAACGACAACATTATCCCGGTGGGCGCTTCTTATTTTGTTCAGCTAATAAAGCGTGAACTCCCCTCTCACTAAGTATTTCAAGAAAGCGCAGTTCAAGAAAGCATACTTCAAGAAACAGCACTTCCAGATATAAAGCGGAGAACAACATGGAAGCGAACAAACTCTCAACGTCCGGTGGCAACACCGGATTAATGCATCGGATTGCGCGAATCGCCGATGCACTGCCCCACCCTTTTATTATGTTTTTTATACTTTTTGTCGTCACACTAGGTCTGTCGACATTGATGAGCGTGTGGGTCGAGCCTGTGCGCCACCCTGCCACCGACGAGCTCGTTCAGGTTCGTTCGCTGCTTAGCTGGGATGGGCTAAGATTTATGGTGACCGGGGCAGTCACTAACTTCACCAGTTTCCGCCCGCTAGGGCTGGTACTGGTGATGGTATTAGCGCTGGGGCTGATTCAGAAAACCGGCCTCGCCGATGCCACCATCCGACGCATGTTGAGTAATGTGGCGCCGCGCTTTATTACCCCGGCGGTGGTCATTACCTCGATCATCGGCAACCTGGTTTCTGATGCGGCAGTTTTCCTGATTCCCCCTTTGGCCGCCATCATGTTTAAAACCGTTGGCCGAAACCCGATTGCCGGCATTATGGTGGCCTTTATCGCCGTTTTTGCCGGTTTTAGCGCCAATTTCTTTATTGCAGGCACCGATCTTCTGCTATCCGGTATCTCGACGGAAGTCGTTCAGAGCGTTCGCCCTGGCCACGAAGTCAGCGTGGTGGCCAACTGGTTCTTTATGTGTGCCTCAGTGCCGTTAATTACCCTGATTATCACCGTCATGAACGACAAGTATGTCGAGCCCATGCTGGCGCGTTTTCAGGATCAGAGTGATGATGAAGACAAAAGCCACGGCGTACAGTTAACCGACACGGAACGGCGTGCGCTGCGCTACACCGGCATAGCGGCACTGGCCTATATCGCGGCCATCCTACTGCTGATCTTGCCAGCGGGTTCCGGGCTACGCAGCGCTGAAGGGGGTCTGTTACCTTCGCCTTTTATGAGTGGTTTGGTGCCCATCATCGTGCTGTTTTTTAGCCTGTGCGGCATTGTGTATGGCGTTTCCGTTGGTAGGATCAAACAATCCAGCGATGTTCCACGCTTAATGGAAGAAGCGATGCGCGATATGTGTGGGTTTATTGTTATCGTCTTTATGGTGGCGCAGTTTATTGCCATCTTTAACTGGTCAAACTTGGCGATTGTCAGCGCAGTGAATGGCGCTGACCTACTGCTGCAAATCAATATGCCTACGGCGCTGGCTTTAGTGTGCTTTATTCTACTGGCCGCCGTCGTGAACCTATTTCTTTACAGCGGCTCAGCGCAGTGGGCGCTGATGGCGCCGATTTTTCTACCCATGCTGATGCTGTTGGGCCTTGAGCCAGAAGCCATCCAAGCGGCTTACCGGATAGCCGATTCATCGACGAACGTAATTTCACCCATCAACCCGTATCTACCGTTAGTGCTCGCGGTCATTCACCTTTATAACAAGTCATTTACCCTTGGCCATATGCTTACCATCGCCATGCCGTACTCCCTTGCCGTGTTGGCAGGCTGGAGCAGCCTATTCTTTATTTGGTACTGGCTGGGGTTACCGTTCGGGCTTTAATCGACCTTTATTTATTGACCCAGCATCGCTTCTGCCCACGCGCGCACTTCCCGGTAGGCACGCTGTTCAAAGATCGCGAAGCCGTTCAGGCTGCGAGCTTTGAGCGGGGTAAACACCGGCATGGTCAAGCCACACAGAAAGTGCGCCAGCCGCTGGGCATTGGGCGGCTGGCCGAACTGTTCGGTGTGTCGCTCAATTAGCGGCGTGGCGTAACGCTGAAAGTCCGAATCGCTTAATGCGGGCTGAGGCGGCGCATCAGGCAGCCGCACGGGGCGACCATAACAAACCGAGCAGTGTCCGCATCGCCCCTGTTCACTATCAGGTAGCGCATCAAAAGTGCTATCACCAAAATGCACGGCCAGCCGTCGTGTCAGACAGCTCTCCGACTCAAACAGCGCCAGCATGGCCTGCAGCCGCTCAATTTCGATACGTTCGCGATTGAGGCAGTCTTCATACAGCTGGTTCGCCAGCATCTCTATGGAAAACTTCGGCTGACAGATCTCGTAGACATCGGTCATTCGCTTGCCTTCCAGGGTCAGCCAGCCCTTATCTTGAAAGTACTCAAGGGCGGTAATGACGCGAGCGCGGGAGGCGTCGATCTGCTGCACCTGCCCCGCCTGATGTAAACGGTCAAAATCCACCGTGCCCCAGGTGCGTGCAATAGGAATATTATCGACTAAAAGCCGCAAAAAGGCCGCCCGCTCGCCTTCAAAGCGGCTAACTAATTGGTCTGGCTCAAGATGGTAGCGCAGCCGGTACTCGGCTAGAAATGCGAAGCGCGGGGCAATAATACCGTGCATTTCCAGCCGCACCAGCAGTGTTTTCAGCGGCAGCGGGCGGATATTGGTATCCCGGGAAAGCGTATTGAGCAGCACCTCCCACTGGCGATCCCGCGCTTGGCCCGCCGCAGCGATCTCTTCCAACAGGCGGTGGATGCCCGCGTACTCGGGGGTGTCGCCATAAACGAAGTTTTCCAGCACCCGCAGGCCATCCCGCCCGGCCATGGTTAGACAGGTGGAAGGCTGGCCGTCGCGCCCTGCCCGGCCAATTTCCTGACTGTAGTTCTCAATGGATTTGGGCAGGTCAAAGTGCACCACGTTACGAATATCGCCCTTATCGATGCCCATGCCAAAGGCAATAGTGGCCACGATGCAGTGAGACTCACCGCCCATAAACTGGCGCTGAATCTCATCCCGTCGGATTGAATCCAACCCCGCGTGGTAGGCCTGGGCAGCTATCCCCTGGGCCGCCAGCGCTTTAGCAACTCGCTCGGCGGTTTGTTGCAGGGTGACGTATATAATCGTCGGCGCTTCGCTGCCCGGCTGCATCTGCGGTTTTAGCCACTCAATCAACTGCTGCTGACGATCCTCCATAGCGGGTGCCACCAGCAGTTCGAGATTGGGGCGGTAAAAGCCGGTGGTGATGACGTTCTCTGGCGCGATAGCAAACTTCTCGCTCATATCGGCAATCACCGTGGGTGTCGCAGTGGCGGTAAGCAGCAGCACCTGGGGAATGGCAAAATCGCGCTGGTAATCCGGCAGCTTCAAATAATCAGGGCGAAAGTTATGCCCCCACTCGGAAAGACAGTGGGCTTCATCGACCACCAGCAGCGAGATCTTCACTTGGCGCAGAAAGTGGCGAAAGCGCTCGTTCTTAAGCCGCTCCACCGAGATCATCAGGATTTTCAGCTCACCGCTTTTGGCGCGATCCATGACATCGCGCGTCGTTTCGCGGTCTTGAGTGGAATCAATGCTGGCAGCGGCAACACCATGGCGGGTTAGAAAAGAGAGCTGATCCTGCATCAGCGCCAGCAGCGGCGACACCACCAGGGTTAGATGTGGCAGATGCAGCGCCGGGAGCTGGTAACAAAGCGACTTTCCCGCACCGGTGGCGAAAATCGCCGCCGTGGAGTGGCCATCCAACACCCTTGACACCACCGCCTGCTGGCCGCCGCGAAAGTCGTCAAAACCAAATACGTCTTTCAGCGTTTGCTGGGGTGATGTGGGGGACATAGGCTCTCCGTGTTAACGAAACTCAGTTTAAAATGCCTTCTCCAACGCAAAGCGCGGCTGAGTGAGCCCCTCTTTAGTGACCGTCTCAACGAACATGTCGAGCGGGCGCACCCAGAGGCCGTACTCACCGTAGAGAGCGCGATAAACCACCAGCAGCTCTTCACTTTCGCTGTGTTGGGCGGTGCCAAGCACCTCGTAGAGGCTGCCTTTGTAGTGGCGGTAAATACCGGGAACGGGGGCGGTCATTGGCTCTCCTCTTGAGGTGCGTTTGTGGCGGCTGGCTGGTTGGCTTTTTTGGCGAGTCGCTCGAGCACCTTTGAAGCGGCGACAAAGCCAAAGGTGCCAGTCAGGAAAGTGGCAGCCCCGAAGCCTGAAGCGCAATCCAAGCGCGTGGCGTCACCGCTGCCGGGCTTTTGCAGGCAGACTTCACCGTCGGCGCCGGGATAGATCAACTGCTCGTCGGAGTAGACGCACTCCACTGAGAAGCGCCGTTTGGGATTGCGGGAGAAGCCGTAATCCCGACGCAGCCGCGAGCGCACTTTGGAGAGCAGCGGGTCGTGCTCGGTACGGGTGAGATCCGCGACTTGAATACGCGTGGGATCGGTTTGCCCACCGGCCGCACCGGTCACCGTGATGGGAATTTTGCGTCGCTTGCACCAGGCGATCAGCGCGGCCTTAGCAATCACGCTGTCGATGGCATCCACCACGTGATCGGCGTCATCGGGAATCCGCTCAGCCAGGTTGGTGGGTGTCACGAAGGCAGTGTCCGCCATAATCTCGATTTCCGGGGCAATCAAACGGCAGCGGTCGGCCAGCACATTAACCTTAGGCTGACCAATGGTGCCATCCAGCGCGTGGAGCTGGCGATTGACGTTAGACACACAGACGTCGTCCAGATCGATCAACGTCAGTTTGCCAATGCCCGAGCGTGCTAGTGCTTCTACTGTCCAGCTTCCCACCCCTCCGACACCGACCACCACCACGTGGGCATGACGAAACGCCTTCGCAGCACGCTGACCGTAGAGGCGACGAATCCCACCAAAGCGAAAATCATAATCCCCCGAGGCTGAATCAGCAGAGGCGGCTGGGCTGGCTGTTGGGATAGCTGAGGACATCGCAGACTCACTCATAGCGCTTGAAGGGCGGAAGGTGTGGCATGTGGCGGCGTGCGTAAGCTATCCAGCGGCAAGTGCCCTGCCCAGCCAAAATGATTAAAGAGCGCTATCATGGTGTCATCCAGAGCGCAGCTCAATTGTACACGCTTGTCTAACAACGGATGATCAAAGGCCAAGTAGGTCGCCGCGAGCAGTAAGCGTGGTGCGCCCAGCTGCTCGGCAAAAAAGCGGTTGTGGACACTTTTACCATGCTTGGCATCGCCAATAATTGGATAACCACGCCGGGAAAGGTGGCGACGAATCTGATGGCGGCGCCCGGTCAGCGGCCGTGCCTCCACCAGTGAGTAGCGAGCGACTTGGTAGCGATCAACTTGAACCGGCAGCTCAACGCTATCCAGGCGGCGAATATCGGTCATTGCAGGCATGGCGGGCATTTCGGCCTTGGGTCGCGTACCGTCCTCTTCCCGTAGCGGGTAATCCAAGCGTTCACTCTCCGGCGCTTTACCGCGCACCACCGCCAGGTAGCGCTTCTCTACCTGACGCTCGCTAAACGCTTCGCTGAGCAATCCGGCAACCGTTGAAGAGAGCGCAAAAACGATCACTCCAGAAGTAGGTCGATCCAGCCGATGAACTGGGTATACCCGTTTGCCAAGCTGGTCGCGTAAGCGCTGAAGCAGAAATTCGGTTTCACCACGCGCCAACGCCGAGCGATGCACCAGAAGCCCTGACGGCTTATGCACCGCAACGAGATACTCATCCTGATAGAGGATGTTGAGTGGCGTCATATGACTCCCCGATAACACAGTGACTAGAGCTATCTTACAATCTGTCTTAAAAGCTGTTTTTAACGACTGCTTTAACAACGAATGGCAACAAGGCGCCATTGTCGCGGCTAAGCAGTGCGATGTCATCCGCCTTATACGGTAATGTTTCTCATCAACCAACGAGATGTGATGAGATAACGTCAATAGTTAATAAGGAGTCTCTGATGAAACGCTTTTATGCTGCGTGTCTCGCCATCCTAACGTCTTTGAATACCTGGGCATCGGAACGCAGCCTGGATATTGTGGCTCCCTGGGGCATCGAAAAGATGGATCCGGCAGTATCTGGGTATGTGTTCAGCCGCATGCGGGTAGCCGAAACGCTCGTGGACACCGACAACCAGGGGCAATTGGCGCCGGGGCTGGCGATCAGTTGGGAGGTTTCTGCTGATGGTCTTAACTGGCGTTTTACCCTCCGCGAGAACACCCTCTTTCATAACGGCACAGAGGTCACTGTGGAGGCGGTCATCAACAGTTTAGAGGCTTCCATGGCCAAACCCGGCATGCTGAATACAGCCCCCATCACCCACCTGGAAGCCGATGGAAATAGTGTCGTGATTGAGTTGGAGAGCGCTTTTGCTCCCCTTCCAGCACTGCTGGCACACTCTTCAACGCTGATTCTTGCCGAGGCATCATTTGCCAAGAATGGAGACGTTACCCAGGTGATCGGCAGCGGGCCCTATCAGGTTGACGAAATTAGTCTGCCCCAGTTTATGACCGTGACTCGCTTCGACGATTATTGGGGTGACGCCCCCTCCATTAAAGCGGCTAGCTATTTAGCGGTGAGCCGCGGTGAAACTCGAGCCCTAATGGCGGAAAGCGGCGATGCGGATATCGTTTTCACTCTTGACCTCGCCAGCCAGGCACGCCTAAGCCGCAACGCCAACCTTTCCATACTCAGTGAGCCGCTGCCGCGCACCATTTTGCTCAAACTCAATGCTGGCCACCCGTTTCTTGAGGATAAACGCGCCCGCCAAGCTCTTAGCTTGGCTATTGACCGGGCAGACATTGCCAGCGAATTGCTGCGTATGCCAGAGGCAGCGGCGGCAGAACTATTCCCTGAGAGCCTGGGTATCTGGCATATAGGCGTTGCCCCTTCCAGTGCCCAGAATATTGAAAAGGCGCGAGCGCTACTGCTCGAACTAGGTTGGCAGATAGGAGAGGATGGCTTTCTTACGCGCGACGGTCAGCCGTTTAAACTGACCCTGCGCACCTTAGCTGATCGGCCCGAGCTGCCGCTGGTGGCGACCGCCCTTCAGCGCCAGTGGCAAAGGCTGGGGGTTGATCTTGAAGTTGTCGTAAGCAATGCCAGCGCGATCCCTTCAGGCCACCATGATGGCAGTTTAGAGGTGGGGTTAATTGGGCGTAATTACGGCTTGGTGCCCAACCCCCTTGTCTCTCTTCTCGATGATATTGGTGGTAAGCCCGAGGAGATGGGCGGGGCCTGGGGCACCATGAATTGGCGTGATGACGAGGTTGCCGAATGGCTAGATACATTGCGTCAATCTACTGATGAGCAGGAACTCAACAATTTGGCTTCACTGATAGCCGAGCGTTTACATCAAGAAATGCCACTTATCCCGGTGGCGTGGTACCCGCAGACCGCCGTCGTCAGCAATGAAGTGGTGGGCTTTAGCATGGATCCGCTAGAGCGCAGCTACCGCATTGATCAGATGGAGTGGGCCAAATGACGCGTGCATGCGCGGATCATGGCTCCCTCAACGTTATGGCAAAGGTGTGTGATCGGCAGCTGCCCAAAACTACCTCGCACTCAAGCGCTCACTGCTACTTTACTAAGTTTAAAAGACTGGGCTTAAAAGACTGGGTTTAAAAGATTGAATTTAAAAGGATGCTTTGACACTACATCGCGGCTGCCTATCACTAGCTGGGTGGCAAAGTAGCAGCTCGACAGCTACCTTAAATAAGCAACGCTACATACGCGTTTCCATGGATTAGGAAGGAGAGATCAATATGCGTTATACAACTGCCCGCTATTCACTTACCGCTATGGCTGCCTCGCTGCTGCTCGTTACCTCAGCGGCACAAGCCAATGAAACGCTTGATGTCGAGATGCATAAAGTCAGCACCGAGGGTAATGAAGAGTCAATCGGTACCGTATCCCTTGAGCATACGGATCACGGCTTACTGTTGACACCCTCGCTAACAGATCTTGAGCCCGGTGTTTACGGTTTTCACGTCCACCAGAACGCCAGCTGTGACCCTGCCGAGAATGATGAAGGCGAAATGACCGCTGCACTGTCCGCAGGTGGTCACTATGACCCCGAAGAAACCGGCACGCACCAAGGCCCCTATGGAGAAGGTCATTTAGGCGACCTGCCGGTGCTAACCGTTAATGAAGAGGGCGAAGCTAACCTGCCAGTTCTAGCCCCTCGCCTAAGCATGGAAGATATGCCGGGTCGCAGTATCATGATTCATGAAGGTGGCGACACCTACAAAGATGAACCCCACTTGGGCGGCGGCGGCACCCGGATGGCCTGCGGCGTCGTTGAGTCTTAAGCTTTACCGTTGTTGTTAATCGTCAAAATGGGCAGCCACGCGGCTGTCCATTTTTTTTTGCTTACGGCCCACTAAAGTCTAACTGTGATTTTATAGTGGTTATCTGTACATTCAGCCCTGCTAAAGAAGTGCCTGCTTGTATGCTCTCCAGCATGCTCGCCCATCCCCCCTCACTGCTCTAGGTACCTTAGATGATCACCTTTATCGTATCGATCCTGCTGCTGATAGCGGGCTACTTTACCTATGGGAAATTCGTTGAGCGTGTGTTTGTCACTGACCGCAAGCGTCAGACGCCTGCTTTCAGCATGCGCGACAACATCGACTATGTGCCGATGAACACTACGCGCAATTCGCTTATTCAGTTATTAAACATTGCCGGTGTCGGCCCTATTTTTGGCCCGATTCTCGGCGCGCTGTATGGACCGGTGGCATTTGTGTGGATTGTAATTGGCTGTATCTTTGCCGGTGCTGTTCACGATTACCTGACCGGCATGATCTCGATCCGTAACCACGGCGCTCACTTGCCGCAACTGGCCGGCAAGTTCCTGGGTAAAGCGATGAAGCATGTGGTCAATGGCTTCGCGATTCTGCTACTGCTTTTAGTCGGTACGGTATTCGTCACCTCGCCCGCGGCGCTGCTGGCCAATATGACCTCGCTGTCGTTAACGCTGATCATCGTCGCTATCTTTATTTATTATTTGATTGCCACCCTGCTGCCGATCGATAAAGTCATCGGTCGCATCTACCCTTACTTTGGTGCCCTGCTACTGTTCAGCGCAGCGGGTATCGGTATCGGCTTAATCGTTACTGGCGCTCCGATTCCCGAGCTTTCGTTCCAGAACATGCACCCTGACGCCGCACCGATTTTCCCGCTGCTGTTTTTAACCATCTCCTGCGGCGCGCTTTCCGGTTTTCATGCTACCCAAACGCCGATTATTTCGCGCACCACCCAAAACGAAACCAATGGTCGCAAAATCTTCTACGGCATGATGATCACCGAAGGCATTATCGCGATGATCTGGGCAGCCGCTGCCATGAGCCTGTTTTATGGCGACCAGTCGCTTTCCGATGTGCTGGCGGCCGGTGGCCCTGCCGCGGTGGTAAGCGAAGTTTCTACCACCATGCTCGGCGCTATAGGCGGCACCCTGGCGGTACTCGGCGTTATTGTGCTGCCGATCACCTCGGGCGATACCGCTTTCCGCAGCGCGCGGATGATCATCGCCGACTACATCAAGATCGATCAAAAACCGATTATGAAGCGCGTCATGGTCGCTCTACCGCTATTTGTGGTGTCTTACGCGTTAACGCACATGGACTTCACACTGCTGTGGCGCTACTTCTCCTGGGCCAACCAAACCACCGCTGTGATCGCCCTGTGGGTAGGCACCATGTACCTGGTGCTGTCACGTAAGCCTCACTGGATTACCTCGATCCCCGCCACCTTTATGACCATGGCCACGTTTACCTACTTAGCCTACGCGCCGATCGGTTTTGGTCTACCGCTGCAGCTAAGCTATGTGGTGGCCGCACTAGGTACGCTTCTTTGCATTGCGCTGTTTATGAAGCGTGTCCGTCGCCTAAGCCGGGCAACTTTTGCCGTTGATGAGCCGGTACTGAGCCAGTCTGTGGATAACGGTGAGGCGATTTCAGCTAAATAGTTAGGCGGCTCCAGAACGTTACCGCCACACTCTTTTCACAGAACGCTCTTCACAAGGCACTCTCCACACAAGAGCCACGCCACAAAAAAAGGGCACACATCATCCACATAACCTTGTTTGATGCGTGCCCTCGCTTTTTCTCCTATCTCTTTTATCCTATCTCTTCTCCCCTACTCCTTATGTTTATCGCTTCCATACTACTGCGGTATAGACGAATACTGGCAGGAACTACTCTAGCGGTATTGTCCAGAAGTAGGTCTCGCCGGAGCTATCGTCCACACCGTCGTTGTCGCTGACCAGCCAGGCGTTGCCAGTATCGTTAATCGCCATTCCCTCAATCTTGTCCACCACAAAGCCGTTGTAGCTGGCTAGGTCGGGAATCAGGTCGCGTACTAGCTGTTTCTCAACCACCGGCAGCTCACCGCCCAGCGGGGCGGGTTCCAAGCCATCCAGTGCAATGCGGGTCACTTGCTTGACCTTCGCCTCGGCGCCGATTTGGTTGTCGCGCTCGATCAGATACAGCCAATCGCCATGGGCGGTGATTTCGGAGAGGCCAATCCAACCCTGTTCCACGTTATCCAGCGGGTAATGAACAGCGCCCCACTCGCCACTGTCGATATCAAAACGCAGTAGCTTGACCATGCCTTCGGGGTCATCCTTCCACGGGCGCTGCACCGCCAGCCAGAGCTGATTATCAATCCGCGTAACGCCTTCTAATCCCCACTTCAATGCCTGTTGAGCGAGCACCTCGGGCAGTTCAATTCCTTGGATAATCTCGCCGTCGGAACCCACATGATAAAGGGTGTTGGCAAGGCCTTTGTCGTTACCTTCGGAAGCGACCCAGAAGCCACCTTCACCATCGGTGGTAATGCCTTCCATATCCAGCCCTAGCGCAGGCTCACCGTTGCGGGTCACGTCCAGCGCTGCCGTAATCCGCGCCGGGGAGGCTGAGGGGTCGATGGTAAAGATGCGCGGCTGGGCGCTGTAGAAGCTGTCGTTGACCGCATAAAGTACGTCGTCAGCGGCGACCAAACCGGAAAGTGCGCCCCAGCCTATCAGTTCATCGGCGCCCGCCGAGGTCAGGGTGGGATAGACCGCTGGCGCATCCTGATATTGATAAATCATGACATGGGCGCGGGGGCCGCCGTCTTCGCCCAGATCCCCTTCATTGGCGGTGGCTAACAGGCCACGGCTGGGAATCGCCACGGCGCCTTCGGGAGACAGGCCCGAGGGCAGTAGCTGGGTGAGCTGCGGTTCGGCCAGGTTGCTAACGTCATAAACGCCCACGAGCGAGCCGCGCTCGGAAAGCAGGAAGACATAGGGCGTATCTTCGAACACCGCAAACTCCATCCCCTCCGGCTCGCTGCCTTTGGCATCCGAACGCTTATCGGGGTAGTGACCCGCTTCAATCACCGCGCGCTCGAATGAAGTACCTGACTCGTATACCACCTCGCCGCGCTTGTTGAAGATTGTCCAGCCGCGCGCGCCGCCATCCATATCGCCTTCGTTGGCAATAGCGAAGTGGTCGTCGTCGATCCACTGCAAAGCGTCCGGCTCACGCAGGCGCTCGGCTTGCTGCTCGTCGAAAATCAGCGCACCGTCATCGCTGGCGTCAATGCCGTCCAGGTCAACAGTCCCGGCACTGAAATCCGCCACCACCTTTCCTGCGTAGTCGAGCACCACAAGGTGGTTGTTCTCCTGGACGGTGACGACGGTCTCACCCAGGGTGTTGATATCGACAAACTCCGGCTCGGGATCCTCGGGGGCGATCTCGGCGAGCCCGGTTACGTCGGCGTAGAGCAGGCTGTCGCAGTTAATCAGCCCTTCTGCATTGATCCTCACCAGTGCCACGGAACCGCCGGGCATCTGCGGTACACGTCCATCGCCGGCCTCTTCGTCGCGTTCGTTCTCAATGGCGACAGCGACAAAGCGCCCATCGGGTGCCACAGCGGAAGCCACACTATCGGGCTGCCCGTTCAGCGGGCAGGAGGAGAGTATCTCGCCACTGGTTAAATCGACCGTGCGCAACTCACCGGAAGGTTCGCTGTAGGAAGCCGATGTATTCACTCCGACATAGGCAATATTGCCGAGCACCGATACGGCCGTAGGCTCGCCGTCCATAACGATATTACCCAGCGGTTGCGGATGAGCCGGGTCGCTGATATCGATGCGCCCGATCACGCCCAGCGGGCTATCGGTATACACCAACGTCATGCCATCACCGGAGGCAGCAATGATTTCAGGCGCGGTCTCGCGTGTACGATCTTCGCCCTCGGCCATATTATCGGGAACCGCGAAGCTGGCGATGCGGTTGAAATATTTATCTGCCGCACCTGCCGCTTGCGTGGCGACCAGCATAGCAGCCAGCGCCAACAGTATTGGTCTGCGTTTGAGTATCATGATTGAGTTAATCCCTTGCTTAAGCTTCAGAAACGACTGACTGATTAGGTTATGAAACTTGCTTTGTCCGATTAACTATCCAACACCATGACGATGTCAGGCTTATGACACTCACTGGCTAAGTTAGCACCGCTGGCTATCGGCACACCTCAGCGCTAAACGCGGGTTGCCGCGAAAATGTTAGATGGATAAGTAGTGAAGGAAAATATAGGGGAAAAGGGAAGCGGGAAAATCGATAGGTTAAAGGAGACTTTAGAACGAAAGCAGCCAGTCAGTTAGCCCTGACTGGCTGCTTTTAGCTAGTTTTGGTTGCTAGCTTGTTTCTATACATACGCGCGATAGCGTTTTACTCGTCGCCTGCCATCTGCATTTGACGCTGCATATAATTCTGGATACCCACCTTGTCGATCAAACCAAGTTCCGTTTCGATGTGGTCGATATGGTCTTCTTCATCAGCAAGCAGGTCACGCAGCATATCGCGAGTCACGTAATCTTTAACGCTCTCGCAATAGGTGATCGCTTCAATGTAGTCGTTGCGGCCATCGTGCTCGATTTTTAGATCGCTTTCGAGCATCTCTTTGACGTTTTCACCGATATGCAGCTTGCCCAGGTCTTGCAGGTTGGGAATGCCTTCCAGGAATAGAATGCGCTCGATGATCTTGTCAGCGTGCTGCATCTCTTCGATGGACTCATCATATTCCCACTTGGCGAGTGCTTTTAGGCCCCAGTCTTTGTACATCTTGGCGTGCAAAAAGTACTGATTGATCGCAACGAGTTCGTTGCCGAGCGCCTTATTGAGATGCTCAATAACTTTCGTATCACCTTTCATAACGTCACCTTTTCTACTGTAATGCTGATGTTTAATCTAGTTTAGACAATACGATCAAGCAGTTACGTTTGGAGAGAAGTATAGACGTGCATAGCTATACTCCCAGCTTTCCTGAGAGTATAGATAAGGTGTTTAAAAGTTCAAGCAAATCATATATTTGCTAAAGATAACCCTAACAATAGTGATTCGCGTCACACGGCGTAGGCAAGCCCCATATCGGCTTCTTGGCGTGCTTCCTGAACGGCATCGCGGGTAATTGATTTAGCGAAGCACGCGCACTTACCGCACTGCGTTGCGCAGCCGGTTGCCTCGCGTACTTCTCGCCAACTGCGCGCTCCGTCGCTAACGTGCTGGCGAATCTGATGATCGGTTACTCCCTTGCACACGCAAACGTACATGGCGACACCTCATAAAAGTCATGAGATGAATGTAAATGATTCGCATACATCTTATCAAGTAGAAATGACTGCTTTTTGCTATCCATTCGTCTTAATAAGCAAGAGCAGCAAAATAACGTACTGGCGTAAAAGCACTTTTTACCCCATGCCAGCTGAAATTATTTTTTCGGCAAAACCACCGTTTGCGTGTTGGAAGCAATATCCGGCCAGCTACGTCGCTGTTGATCAAACAGCACCCATAAGTAGCCCAAACCAAATGCCAGTAGCGAGAGCCACGCCACCGCGCAGCGGATAAGGCACTGCTTCAAGCTCAGTGAATACCCGTCTACCGTTTGCACCCGTAAACGCCACGCCTGCATCCCCAAGGTCATCCCCCCGCGCGACCAGGAGAAAACAAAAAACAGCGTGACAAAAAACACCAGCAAGAGCTGCAAACTCAAAACATCGCTGGCCGTCGTGCCAATCTCTTCGGGCTGTTGACCAAGCACATAGCGGAAAAACAGCATATGCACGACGGTCACCGCAATCCAAATCGCGGTGACCAAAAAGCCGTCATACAGCATGGCACCCAGTCGTCGGCCAAGGCCGGCGGGCCATACGCTGTCCAACTGGGTAAAGCGTCGTGTTTGCATAGTTCTCTCGTGGTTTCTGGCTGTTTCTGGGCGATAAGAGGCAGAGCTGGCTAACCATGGCGGTATTAACCATTGCGACGTAGAAAGTAGATCCCGACCCCGGCGCAGGCCAGAGTCGGCACCAGTACGGCCCAGACGGGTGAAAAGCCAAATATCGTCGAGGCGGGCGCCAATAGATCCTGAACGTACTTAAAGCTCAGCCCGGTGATAACGCCGTAAAACACCCGTGTGCCAGCAGCCACGGTGCGCAGCGGGCCAAATACAAAGGAGGCGGCAATCAGCACCAGCGAGCCCATGGTGAGCGGCATCAGCATCTTCTGCCAAAAATACAGCAACGCCTGATCATTCTGTAGGTTCTGCTCTTCAAGGAACTGGGCATAGGCCCAAAGCTCGCTGGGCGCCTGACTCTCAATATCGCGCAGCAGCCTCTCTAGCTGGGTGGGGGTGAAAGAGGTGTCCCAACCCATGCTTGCCGTCTGGTCAGACTCGGTATGGTCGGCGAAAATGCGCGTGGTAGCGACGTTTTCCAAACGCCAGGCATCGTCTTCCCAGCGTGCGCGCTGAGCGTAAGTGGCTTCGACTAGCTGACGGTCATCAAAGCGATAGCGGGTTAAATCGAGCACTACATCATCGGCACGAATCGCCCCAAAACGGTAGACGCTGTCGCCCTCGATCTGCCAGCCGCTGCGACTGGTCAGCATGGCGCCTTCCCCCTGGAGTTTTTCCAGCCGCCACGCCTCGGCATACTGCTCGGTGCGCGGGCTGACATACTCGGCGACTAACAGCACTACAACGACCACCACCAGCACTGGCTTCATCACCCCCCATACAATGCGCGCCAGGGAACGCCCAGCGGCGCGCATAACGGTGAGCTCATTGCTGGAGGCCATGCTGCCTAAACCAATCAGAGCGCCAATCAATACCGCCACAGGGGCGTATTGATAGAATCGCCAAGGCGTGCGCATTAGCAAGTAAAGCAGTGCATCGAAGGCGGTATAGCCCGCCTGCACATCGCCTAAATCATCGATATAGGCGATGGTAATATCCAACCCCAGCAGCACGAACTGAACGACAACAATGGCCGCCAGCACGTTGCGGGCAATATAACGATCGAGACGATCAAGCAGCATTAGCGCATCCCCTTGCGTTGCGAGCGCCATAGCAATAATAGACCCAGGCCTAAAAACAGCCCATGTACGGGCCACACACCCAGCGTGGTGGGCCAAGTGCCACTGCCAATCGCATCGACAACCGCGAGCAGCAGACTGAGATAGGCGACGTATAAAAATACCGCGGGCAGCAGTTTACCAAAGCGCCCCTGGCGGGGATTAACCCGGGAAAGCGGCTGCGCCATCAAGGCCAGCACAAACACCATAAGCGGGAGTCCTGCCCGCCACTGCCACTGTGCTTGGGCACGGGGGCTTGGATTATTCCACAGCGCAGGCGTGGTGGCGTATTCCAATGAATCCAGCTCCTGCCGATCGCGATTCAACCCCAGTCGCAACGTATAGCGCTCAAACGTTAGCCGCTCAGCACTCTTATCGCCCGGCGTCACCCCATAGCGCTCACCGTCATCCAACACCAGAAAACGGCTACCCGTTTCGAGGCGGGTTTCCTGGTAGCCCGATGCCGCCCGGGTAACGTAGTCGTGGGTACCTTCATCACCCGGCTGGTTCTGCTCGTGCACCAGCACATCCTGCATTTCTGTGCCGTCGCTAGAGAAGCTACCGATATAGGCGGTACGGCCACCGCCGAACTCTTGGAAGCGCCCTGGGGCTAATACGGAAACATCCAGGCGACTACGCTGCTCTTCCAGTGCGGTCTCGGTTTGCAGCGCCCCAAAAGGCGTCAGCCAAAGGCTACAGATGCCCACTAGTACCGCAACGACACTGGCGGGCAGTAGGGTCACTTTCAACAGCCGCGTGGGACTCATCCCGCAGGCAACCATAACGGTGATTTCGCTGTTCATATAGAGCTGCCCATAGGCGAGCAGAATGCCTAGAAAAAAAGACAGCGGTAGAATGAGTTCCATAAAGCCAGGCAGGTGAAACATCATCAGACTGCCGAGCATGGTGACGGGAATATCGCCCTCTGCCGCGTCCGAAAAATAGCGGATAAAGCGGCTGCCCATGATCACCAGCAGCAGAATGCCAGCGACCGCCGACATGGTGAGTAACACTTCGCGAGTTAGATATCGAAATAAAATCAACGCGCTCTCCGGCTAGTCGTGCAGGATGCCATGCAATAAGCGTATGGCTTGGGTACACTAATCAAACTATTTACAGTCCCTTTTCAAAATCAAAAGCAACGGGGCATTATCCCGAATCCCTCGATGCTTGTCTTGTTGGAGACGTCATGGAATTTTCCGTTCAGACCGCGAACCCAGCCAAAGCTGAAACACCCTGCCTCTTGGTGCCGGTTTTTAAAGGGGGCGACCTCCTGCCCACCGTCGCCAAACTGGACGACGCCAGCGAGCGCCTAATCGGTCAATTGCTGGAGCGAGGTGATTTTGATGCCGCGCTGGGTAACGTGCAAATGGTACCCTTTGCGCCGGGCCTGGGCGCCGAACGCATCTTGCTGGTGGGCTTGGGAGAGCGTGAAAAATGCCAGGAAGCGGCTTTTATCAAGGCGCTGGATGCAGCCATGACGGCGCTAGTGAAACTGCCGATCGACGAAGCCAGCGTGGTATTTGGCGATGTTCCGTTGGCTGACCGCGACCCGGCCTGGAAAGCGCGCAAAGTAATGGAAGCCGCTGAACGGGCGATTTATCGCTTTGACCAGTTCAAATCTTCCCCTGCGCCAGCTCCCAGCCTTGCCAAGCTAACGTTAATTATCAGCGATGCCGACGCGGTTCCGCAGGTTAAGCAGGGTGCGTTAGTGGGCAACGCTATTGGTCGAGGCATCAACTATACCCGCACCCTGGGTAACCTGCCCGGCAACGTGTGCACGCCCAGCTATTTAGCCGAGCAGGCAGAACAGCTGGGGCGCGACTCACAAGGCGCGCTCGAGGTCGATATTCTCGATGAAGAAGCGCTGGAAGCCCTGGGTGCAGGCTCGCTGCTATCCGTAGGCCGCGGCAGCAAAGAACCCACACGCCTGATCGTGATGAAGTACCAAGGCGCCGAAGAGAGTGAAGAAGCGCCCCACGTGCTGATCGGCAAAGGCATTACCTTTGATACCGGCGGTATTTCGCTCAAGCCGGGCGAAGGCATGGATGAAATGAAGTTCGACATGTGCGGCGCCGCCAGCGTGTTTGGCACCGTCAAAGCCGTGCTGGAGATCAAGCCCAAACTCAACCTGGTGTTTATCGTCGCCGCGGCGGAAAACATGCCCGACGGCCACGCCACCAAGCCCGGCGATATTATTAAAACGCTGAAAGGCCTCACCGTTGAAGTACTTAACACCGACGCGGAAGGCCGCCTGGTGCTGTGCGATGCACTCACCTACGCCGAGCGCTTTACCCCGGCCAGCGTCGTAGATATCGCCACCCTCACCGGCGCGGTGATTATAGGCCTGGGCCATCACGCCACCGGCCTGCTCTCCAACGACGATGACTTGGCGCTGGATCTGCTCGATGCGGGCGAAGCCGCCTGGGATCGCGCCTGGCACCTGCCGCTGTGGGATGAGTATCAAGAGCAGCTTGAGTCCAACTTTGCCGACCTAGCCAATATTGGTGGCCGCCCCGCTGGCACGATTACCGCTGCGTGCTTCTTGTCACGCTTTGCCGACCACTTCCCCTGGGCGCACCTGGATATCGCCGGTACTGCCTGGCACTCCGGCAAGCAAAAAGGCGCCACCGGTCGCCCCGTTGGGCTGTTAACCCAGTACCTGCTTGACCGTGAAGCAGACGCCCAAGTAGAAAATAGCGACGTCTAAGACCACAATCAGGCAATCAACGGTTGCCTTTATTTGACGCAACCGTTACACCTAAACCCATTAGCGTGTGCCTTATCTCAAGGCACACGCTACACCCATTATGACGCCTATATTTGCCCTTCAGGGCTTGGATCAAGTAGAGAGAACATGCCGTGCCCACTAACTTTGAGATTTTGCCATCCAACCAGCCGATAGCCGATGAGATCCGTGACAACATTCTCAAAAACCCCGGCTTTGGCAAACACTTTACCGATCACATGGCCCATGTGCGCTGGACTGTTGACGCAGACTGGCACGGCCACCAAGTGCGCCCTTACGGCCCGCTAACGCTTGATCCCGCCGCCTCTGTGCTGCATTACGGCCAGGAGATTTTTGAAGGCATTAAAGCCTATCGCCATGCCGACGGCTCTATCTGGACATTCCGCCCCGAGAAAAATGCCGAGCGCTTCCGCCGCAGTGCTCGCCGATTAGCGCTGCCGGAACTTTCCGATGAAGACTTTATTGGTTCGCTGAAAGCGCTGCTGGCCCAAGACCAAGCCTGGGTGCCCACGCCTGCCAGCGCTTCTGATGAGTGCAGCCTCTATCTGCGACCATTCATGATCGCTTCAGAAGCCTTCTTAGGCGTTCGCCCCGCCCATGAGGTCGACTACTACGTAATCGCCTCCCCCGCGGCGGCGTACTTTAAAGGCGGCATTGCCCCGGTATCGATCTGGCTCTCGTCTAACTACAAGCGCGCTGCCCCCGGCGGCACCGGCTTTGCCAAGTGTGGCGGCAACTACGCCGCTTCTTTGGCTGCGCAGAAAGAAGCCGAAGCCCACCAGTGTGGTCAGGTCGCGTTCCTCGATGCTGCTGAAAACAAATGGGTGGAAGAGCTGGGCGGTATGAACCTGTTCTTCGTCTTCAAAGACGGCCGCTTGGTGACCCCGCGCCTGACCGACACCATTTTGGAAGGCGTGACCCGCAACTCAGTACTGACCCTGGCCAAAGATGAAGGCCTAACGCCGGAAGAGCGCCCGATTAGCATTGATGAATGGCGCGAAGGCGCGGCGTCCGGCGAGATCACCGAAGTATTTGCCTGCGGCACCGCCGCCGTGATTACCCCGGTGGGTGAACTGGTTTCCGAAAACGAGCGCATTCGCCTGCAATCCGAGGGTAATAATGAGATCGCCATGCGCATCCGTACCAAGCTGCTCGACCTGCAGTACGGTCGCAGCGAGGATAAGTACGGCTGGCTAACTCAGTTGGTTTAAGCGGTTTTAAAACCAGCGCTTCTCCTTTCAGCACCGCCGCACTCTTGCGGCGGTGCTGTTTGCAATCGACGTATCTGCAATCGTTTTACCTGGAACCGCTATGGCGCGCATTGATTTCTACATTCTGCCCGATACCACCCTGGAGGCGCGCTTGCAGTTCGCTTGCAAACTGGCCGAGACCATCTGGCGCAAAGGCTACCGCCTGCATCTCCACTGTGAAGACAAAGCCCTCGCCGAGCAGGCCGATAACGCGCTATGGAATTTCCGCCCGGACGCCTATTTACCCCATGCCCTGGAAGATAGCGAGATGGCCGCCAGCGTCCCCATCACGCTAGGCTGGCAGCAGTTACCGGTGCCCACGGAAGAGGCCGCACTGCTTAATTTACACCCCGAAATACCCGAAGGCGTAGAGCGCTACGCGCGAATTGCCGAGATCATCAATCAGCACCAGCAAGTCCTGATCGCCAAACGCGCCTGCTGGCAGCGCTATAAAGAAATGGGCCACGAGGTTGTGCCGCATAAGTTGGGGTAGGTGCAATGCATCCAATGCAAAGAGGCTTGGGCGGACGCTTTAAAGGTACGCCTTCCTCGCGAGCTGAAGCGAAATAAGCCATGACTGTGACTGAACTTCTTGAGACGGTCGCCCGCGGCGAAGACAGCCGCCATCAGTTCAAGCGCGATGCCACCAACGCGGATGGCCTTGCCGCTGAACTGGCCGCCTTTGCCAACAGTGGCGGTGGCTGGCTGTTTCTGGGCGTTAATGATGACAGCTCGATTGCGGGGCTGGATGGCGCGGCGGTTCAGCGATTAAACCAGTTGCTTGGCAACGCCGCTTCCCAGCATGTGCGCCCACCTGTGCATCCGCTGACCGAGAATGTGCCGACAGATCAGGGCATTGTGGTCGTGATAGAAGTGCCCGATGGGTTGGCCAAACCGTATCTCGATAATCAAGGTCGCATCTGGGTCAAGCAGGGATCGGACAAGCGGCATGTGACCTCCCGCGAAGAACTGCAGCGCATGTTCCAGCGCTCCGGGCTGGTCTACGCCGATGTGGTGCCGGTGGCAGGCACTTCGTTAGAAAATGTTGATGACAAGGCGTTTACTACCTACTTCAATCGTCGCTATGGCGAGAGCAGCGAGTTCTCAGGTCTAACACGGGAGCAGTTGCTGCAGAACCTGGGCTTGGGCGATGGACAGGAGCTGAACCTGGCGGGGCTGGTGCTGTTTGGCCGTAATCCCCAGCGCTGGCGCCCCGCCTTTGAGGTGAAGGCGGTGGCCTTCCCCGGCACCGTATTGCACGATACCCGCTACCTGGACAGCGAGGACATCAAGGGCTCACTACTGGAGCAGTTTCGGGGCGCTTTCGCGTTTATCAAACGCAACCTGCACCATGTACAGCATGGTCGGAGCTTCAACACCCTGGGCGAGCTGGAAATTCCCGAAACAGCGCTGGAAGAGTTGCTGGTCAGTGCCCTGATCCACCGGGACTATTTCACCAGCGCCTCCGTCCGCTTGATGGTTTTTGCCGACCGCGTGGAGATCGTCAGTCCTGGGCACCTACCGGACAGCCTGAGCCCTGAGGATATTAGCCGGGGAAAGACCATCCGCCGCAACCCCACACTCACTGAACATGCTTCCCATATTTTACCTTATCGCGGCATGGGCAGTGGTATTCCACGAGCGCTTGAGGCATGGCCCCGAATCGACCTGGTGGATGATCCTTCGGGCAATCAATTCAGCGTCATCGTCTGGAGGCCGGAGGCAGAATGGCTGGGCGCTGCCCCACCAGTCACCGACCAAGTCACCGACCAAGTCACCGACCAAGTCAGCCCGGAAGTAGCTCGCCTGCTTGAATCCTTGGAGGGCGAAATGACAAGGGCAGAGCTACAGGATATTTTGGGTCTCAAACATCTGCCTCACTTCCGAAACGCGTACTTGCGACCGGCCCTGAACGCAGGCTTGATTGAGCAGACGATTCCGGATAAGCCCAATAGCCGCTTGCAGAAATACCGCTTAACGGTTGTCGGTAAGCAGTGGGTAGAAAATCAAGGAAAGCAGACTTGAGATGAACAAGCCAGCTGCCTCCAATCCGACACTTCTGTCTCAGCTTCGCCAACTAATCGATTCGGCAAGGCAAAGGGCGATGGCCGCGGTTAATTCAGAGCTGGCCTTGATGTATTGGCAAATCGGCAAACGTAGCCATGCAGAAATCCTCTAAGAACAGCGTGCCAACGACGGTGAACAAGCCATGACCCGGTTGGCCAAAGAACTTTCGCTGACCTGTGGGCGAGGCTGGTCGAAATGCAACCTGGCCAATATGTACCTATTTGCCCAATAGCAGCCCCGACAAAAGCGTTCAAGTCATACATGAGTGGCACAAACGACTGCTCCACAAGGCTGTGCCGCCACTGATCCAGCAATGGGAATCGAAGTTGGAAGTCACAATCAACCGTTACTACCTCAAGCTTATGAAAACCAAATGGGAGGGATGGGCCATGAGGTCGTGCCGCATAAATTGGGGTAAACGGCCGGGGAGACCCTACACCCTAAACACGCGACCCCGCACTTGGCGGGGCCTTCAACAGAGTTAGACAATCGTTGTCAGTACGACCAAGGCGTCTTCGCCTTAGCCACCCTGTTGCTGCATCTGCTCCTGCATCTGTTGTTGCATTTGCTGCTGCTGTTGAGCCACGGCCTCATCCAGTTGATCGCGCTGCTCCTGAGTGAAAACGCCTTCGATCTGAGACTGTATGATAATGCTATCCGCGGTCATCTCGGCCGTTAGGTCACCAAGACGCTCTGCATCCGCCCGAATGGCGGCTTCGTCGTAATCAGGCTGAACGTGCTCGCTGAGCTGCTGTTGCAACTGCTGGGCTTCCTGCTCATTGTCACCAACGTCGTCTTGCATCTGGGTCAAAAGGTTGCTGAGTTCTTCCTTCTGCCCATCATTCAGATCCACCATTTCGTCGAGTTGATTAACTTGGTCATCGACGCTGGGGGTGCCGCCACCCATTTGCTGGGCCATGGCGGGAACACTGAATGCCAGTGCTGCAACGGCTGGAAGGAAAAGCTTGGCTACGTGCATAAAAACTCCAATTGCGAACAAATTTGTACTTCCTGCCCGACGAATCCTGACGGGTATTGTGATCCGACACTGCTGTTTTTAAAAAATTCGTCGTAACGGTAAATTGTTGATTACCATTAGCGGGCTCTGGCCGCGCCCTTTGCCCTCATGGAGACGTAAACGTGTTCACGCGCTACCCGCTTGTTACGATTGTCATCGCCCAGCTGTTCGGCACCTCGCTGTGGTTTAGCGTTAATGGCGTTGGCTTGGCGCTTCAGGAGGCCGTCGGCCTCAGCGAAAGCGATTTGGGCCTGCTCACCATCGCCGTTCAGGCTGGGTTTATTAGCGGCACGCTGATGATCGCCACCACCGGCCTGGCTGACCGCATTCGCGCCAGCCACCTGTTTGCGATTTCTGCCGTTCTCGGCGCACTGATCAACGCCGCCTTTATCGGCGTCGCTGAGAGCGTGTCGCTCGCCGCTGTTGCACGCTTTGCAACCGGGCTCTGCCTGGCGGGTATCTACCCACTGGGTATGAAACTGGTAGTGAGTTGGACACCCAGCCACGCCGGCGCCGCGCTGGGTTGGCTGGTGGGCATGCTCACCCTGGGCATTGCCTCCCCGCATCTGCTGCGCGGCTTAACGCTGCATTTACCCTGGCAGTGGCCGCTGCTGCTGGCTTCACTGCTGGCATTGGTCGCCGCGCTAATGATTTTTCGTTTGGGCGTTGGGCCGCACTTGCCTGCCACCGCCAAAAGCGGACGGCCTTGGGCGGGGTTAGCAGCGTTCAGGCAGCCCCGCTTTCGTGCCGCTGCGCTGGGTTATTTCGGCCACTGCTGGGAACTGTATGCGCTGTGGGCGCTGGTGCCGTTTCTGGTCGCCCGGGAACTGGAGCGCTTGGGCGCTTCAAACAGCGCCCAGCCGTGGCTAAGCTTTGCGGTGATTGCGTTGGGCCTACCGGGCTGCGTGCTTGCAGGGAAATGGAGCCGTCACATCGGCAGTGCCCGAGTGGCCTGCGTGGCACTGACAACCTCTGGTGCGCTGTGCTTGATTTATCCGCTACTCGGCAGCACCTCGCCCTGGCTGCTGTTAGCGCTTCTCGGCTTATGGGGCGTTAGCGTGATTGCCGACTCCGCGCAGTTCTCTGCACTGGCCAGCGCCACGGCGCCACCCGAGCGGCTAGGAGCGGCGCTAGCGATGATGAACGCTATTGGCTTTGGGCTGACCATTCCTTCCATCGCGCTGGTCACCGCGCTGTGGTCGAGCCAGTCGCTGGCAGTGATCTGGTGGCTATTGCCGGGCCCCATCCTCGGGCTAATCGCCATGCGCGGGTTTTCTGCCCATACGGTCAGTGTCGATAATCGAGCATGAGTAGCCCCTGACGATCAAGGCGCTATCGCGGTATACTCTTGCACTATATATTTTCAAACTTTGCACATTTCTCGCCAGCCGTGAGCCAACTCTCCATGGAAAAGACCTACCAACCTGAACAGATCGAAACCCGCTGGTACGAGCGCTGGGAAGCTGACAACCGTTTTGCCCCCTCCGGCCAGGGCACGCCTTTTTCGATCATGATTCCACCGCCCAATGTGACCGGCAGCCTGCACATGGGCCACGCGTTCCAGGACACCATTATGGATACCCTGACGCGCTGGAAACGGATGCAGGGCAATAACACCCTGTGGCAGGTAGGCACCGACCACGCCGGTATCGCCACGCAGATGCTGGTGGAGCGCAAGATTGCGGCTGAAGAGGGCAAGACCCGCCACGACCTGGGCCGCGATGCGTTTATCGACAAGGTGTGGGAGTGGAAACACGAATCCGGCGGCCATATTACCCGTCAGCTGCGCCGCATGGGCGCCAGCGTCGACTGGTCTCGCGAACGCTTCACCATGGACGACGGCTTCTACAAAGCAGTGCAAGAAGTGTTTGTTCGCCTGCACGAAGAGAAGCTGATTTATCGTGGCAAGCGTTTGGTCAACTGGGATCCCACGCTGCACACCGCCATTTCCGATCTGGAAGTGGAAAACAAAGAGCAGCAAGGCAGCTTCTGGCACTTCCGCTACCCGTTAGCGGACGGCGTTAAAACCGATGACGGCAAGGATTATTTGGTGGTTGCCACCACCCGCCCAGAGACCCTGCTGGGCGATACCGGAGTGGCAGTTAACCCGGAAGATGAGCGCTACGCCTCATTGGTTGGCAAATTTATCGAACTGCCGTTGGTAGGCCGCCGTATTCCGGTAGTTGCTGACGAGCACGCCGATATGGAGAAAGGCTCGGGCTGCGTCAAGATCACCCCCGCCCATGACTTTAACGACTACGAGGTCGGCAAGCGCCAGAACCACCTGCTGATCAACGTTTTCTCCAAAAACGCGACGATTCTTGAGCAAGCCGAGATCTTCGATCTTAAAGGCCAGCCCCAGCCGGACGAAGATGCCAGCCTGCCCGCCAAGTACGCGGGGCTTGATCGCTTTGAAGCGCGCAAGCAGATCGTTGCCGATATGGATGCCCTGGGCCTGCTGGAGCAGGTCGAAGCCGTTAACAACACCCTGCCCTACGGTGACCGTTCCGGTGATGTCATTGAACCGCTGCTCACCGACCAGTGGTTTGTGGCCGTGGAGTCCCTCGCCAAGCCCGCTATCGAAGCGGTGGAAAATGGTGATATCCAGTTCGTGCCCAAGAACTACGAGAACATGTACTTCGCCTGGATGCGCGACCTGCAGGATTGGTGTATCTCCCGGCAACTGTGGTGGGGCCACCGCATCCCGGCCTGGTACGACGAGGAAGGCAATGTCTACGTTGCCCGTACGGAGATTGAAGCTCGCGAGAAGCATGAGCTCGGCCCCGACGTAACCTTGACACAAGATGAAGACGTACTCGATACCTGGTTCAGCTCGGGCCTGTGGACGTTCGGCACCCTCGGCTGGCCGGAAGAGACGCCAGAGCTTGCGACCTTCCACCCATCCAGCGTTCTGGTGACCGGTTTTGATATCATCTTCTTCTGGGTTGCCCGGATGATCATGATGACGCTGAAGTTCACCAAGCAAGTGCCGTTCAAGACGGTTTACGTGCACGGCTTGGTGCGCGATGGGCAAGGGCAGAAGATGTCCAAGTCCAAAGGCAACGTACTCGACCCCATCGACCTGATCGACGGCATTACGCTGGATGAGCTGCTCGAAAAGCGCACCGGCAATATGATGCAGCCGAAACAGGCCAAGGCGATTGCCAAAGCAACCAAGGACGAGTTTAAAGACGGCATTGAAGCCCACGGCACCGATGCGCTGCGCTTTACGTTCCTCTCCCAAGCCACCACCGGTCGTGATATCAAGTTTGATATGAGCCGCCTGGATGGCTACCGCAACTTCTGCAACAAGCTGTGGAACGCTTCGCGCTACGTGCTCATGAACGCCGAAGGCGAAGATTGCGGCACCCGCGGTGAAGAAGTTGAGCTTTCATTGGCCGACCGTTGGATTATCTCGCAGCTACAGAAAACCGAAGCCCAGGTCACCAAGGCGATGGACGAGTACCGCTTTGACCACGCCTCTCAGGCGCTGTATGAATTCGTCTGGAACGAGTACTGCGACTGGTACCTGGAGCTTTCCAAGCCGGTACTGTGGGACGAAAACGCCACGGCAGAAGCAAAAAGAGGAACGCGCCGCACGCTGGTACGCGTACTCGAAGCCATTCTGCGCCTTGCCCACCCAATGATGCCCTATATCACCGAAGAGATCTGGCAGCGCGTCTCGCCGCTGGCGGGCGTATATATGGGTGAAAATGCGTCGATCATGCTGCAGGCGTGGCCAGAAGCCGACGAGAGCAAAATCGACGACCAGGCCAGCCTGGATATCGAGTGGCTGAAAGGCGTCATCATCGCCGTGCGTAACATCCGCGCCGAGATGAACATCGCCCCCGGCAAGCCGCTTGACGTGCTGCTCACCAAAGGCAAGCCCGAAGACGCCGAGCGCCTGGAGAGCAACCGTCGCTTCCTTTCCAAACTCGCCAAGCTGGAAAGCGTTACCTGGCTTGAAAATCCAGACGACGCCCCGCTCTCAGCCACGCAGTTGGTGGGTGATATGGAAGTGCTGGTGCCCATGGCGGATCTGATCGATAAAGACGCCGAAATCGCCCGCCTCAGCAAAGAGATCGAGAAGCAGGACAAACTCATCGGCGGCATCGAGAAAAAACTCGGCAACGACGGCTTTATCGCCAAAGCCCCGGTCGCCGTGGTGGATAAAGAGCGCGGCAAGCTGGCTGAATTCCAAGCCACCAAGCAGTTACTGGAAGAGCAAAAGGCGAAGATTGAAGCCTTGTAAGACTGGTTAGTAAGCAATAGCTCAAACGAAACGACACCCATTTGGTGTCGTTTTTGTTTTCGGCAACCGGCACGTGAGCTTACTCTGGCGTTAAGGTTTACACCTCATCAGCCTGACAAGGCCCTGGCTCAAGATTCAACAAAGTGCGAACCTGATTCGTATCAGAGGGGAGAAACGGTGGATAAATGAGCGTTTATGGAATGCTTTTCATCGCCTGGGGCGCCGGTCTTATGGCACTTTTCGGCGGTTTTCTAGCACACGTTGAGGGAACCGCAAATACGATTGCCAAGCAAGAGCTTGTGCATGGAATCACAGCGTTTGGTGGCGGCATTTTAGTGGCTGCAGTGGCCTTTGCGCTGGTGCCAGAAGGCATGCATGAGTTAAACACTTGGCAATTGACGGGATTGTTTGCCGCAGGTGGCGTTACGTTTTGTGTTTTGGATGCCTGGTTACAAAACAATGAAGGCAATGTCGCACAGTTTATGGCGATGTTATTAGACTTTGTGCCGGAAGCGGTTTCACTTGGCGCAGTGTTTGCTGCTAACCCGCAAATGGGTGTCTTACTGGCTCTTTTTATCGCTGCGCAAAATTTCCCCGAAGGATTTAACGCCTATCGTGAATTAAGAGCCGCGAAATTAACGACTAAAACAGCATTATGGGGACTCTTGGGCGTGTCATTTTTCGGCCCGCTATCTGCAATAATGGGGTATTGGTGGCTAAGTGAGGCGCCACAAATTACGGCTATGATCATGAGCTTCGCAGCAGGCGGTATTCTGTATCTGGTATTTCAGGATATTGCGCCGCAAGCGCGAATGCGGCGCCATTGGACACCCTCACTGGGTGCTGTACTTGGCTTTATCATTGGCATGCTGAGTAAGCAACTTTTAGGCTAGCCTTCAGTTTATAAAATCACTTTTTCTTATAAAACGTGTAAGGTTGGTACAAGAGTCGCCACTAAGTGGCATCGCTGATTCAGCAACGACACGGACTGCTCTATGCCGACACCAACCGAAGCGCGTTTACAGGCGCTGGCAACCGAATTAAAGCGGGCCGGAATTACCTACCGTGAGCTTACGCCGATGGCGGATACCGGGCTGGCCCATGATCATGTGTGGATTCATCGCGGCGAGGGCGATGACTGGGTGGCGCGGCTGCCTAAACAAAGCCAGATGAACCTGCCGCCTGAAGAGAACCTTGCCTATCAGACCGCCTGCTACCAGCGCGCAAGCCAAGGCGGACACACGCCAACACTTTACGACACCTTGGCGCCGAGCGAGGCACTGCCCCGGGGCGGGCTACTGGTTGAAGCTATCCGGGGCCGCTTGGCTAAACTCCCGGAAGATCTGCACGCCATTGCCGATGCCCTGGCGAGCCTACACAGCCAACCGCTGCCCAGCGAAGCACTGAGGGCGCCGCTGCTTGCCCCTGAAGACCCGTGGCAAGCGATGAAAGATGAAGTGCGCCAGCAGGCTAACTGGTTGGGCGATGCGCAACTTTCGAGCAAAGTCACCCAGCGCATTAAGCAGGAGCTGGATTTGCTTCCGCCTCGCTTAAGCGAGGCCACGCCGAGACTAATTAGCTTTGATACCCACCCTGGCAACTTTTTAATCCGTGACGATGGCCGCGCGGTGTTGGTGGATTTAGAGAAATGCCGTTACGGCCTACCGGGTATCGATCTCGCCCACACCAGTCTCTACACCTCAACTACCTGGGACGTCAGCAGTCAGGCGGTGCTATCGCTAAGTGACGTGATTAGCTTTTATCGCCGCTGGCAAACCACCATGGGTGAAACGCCAGATATCGACACCCTCATTGCCTGTCGCCGCGCTACCTGGCTCTGGTCGTTAACCTGGTGTGCCAAGTGGCGCGCCCAGCACTTAAACGCCGTAGATGCCCAGCAGCGCGGGGAAGACTGGTCCGCGGAGCTCACTGACCCCGCCGTGATCGACCACGTGCGCGACCGCGTTGAGCACTACTTATCGTTGAACATTATTGATCACGTGCACAGCGAGCTACAGTGTTTGCAGGTTTCCCTATAACATCTAATCTTGCTTAGCTTTGCTTACGCTTCTAACAAAAGGGATATTCGATGCCTACTCGCCACCCTCTTCGCCTCGCTATTGTCACCACGATGCTTGCTTTCACGGTTCCGGCATCAGCCAACCCCGACCCTAGTGATTGGCAAAGCGTCGTGGCACAGGCCGAAGACCAAACCGTTTACTGGAATGCCTGGGGCGGTGATACGCGCACCAATCGCTACATCGACTGGGTGGCGAAGCAGATGCAGGCACAGTACGACGTTGAGGTTGAGCATGTAAAACTGGACGATACGGGGAGTGCAGTAGCGCGGGTACTGGCGGAAAAACAGGCGGGCAATAACGACGATGGCAGCATCGATCTCATTTGGATCAACGGCGAGAACTTCGCTGCGATGCGCGAAAGCGACCTGCTGTTTGGCCCATTCGCTGAATCGCTGCCCCATTTTGCGCTCACCAATGCCACCGATAACCCTGAGGTGGTGACCGACTTCACGCTGCCTACAGAAGGCTATGAATCGCCCTGGGGTAAGGCGCAAATCACCTTTTATTACGACAGCGCTCAAACCGAGACACCACCCCAGGATATGCAGGCACTACTCGCCTGGACCAAAGATAATCCCGGTCAGTTCAGCTATCCGCGTATCCCCGATTTCACCGGCAGCACCTTTTTAAAGCAGGCGCTGATCGAGCTCACCGATCAGGAGAAGGCACTTTACCAGCCGGTTTCAGAAAGCGATTTTGAGGCTGTCACAGAACCTCTATGGGCCTATTTAGATGCGTTGCACCCGCACCTGTGGCGCAGTGGTCGTGCCTTTCCCGACTCTGGCCCCAACCTGCGTACGTTGATGAGCGACGGCGAGATAAGTTTGGCGTTTTCGTTTTACCCCACCGATGCCGCCGTGGCGGTCATGGAGTATGAGCTGCCCGAAAGCGTGCGCAGCTACGTGCTGGAAGGCGGCACTTTGGGTAACGTTCACTTTGTGGCGATTCCCTATAACTCGCCACATAAAGCAGGCGCCATGGTGCTCGCCAATTTCCTGCTTTCACCGGAAGCTCAGGCGCAAAAGCAGTCGCTGGCGATGTGGGGAGACCGCAGCGTACTGGATATCGAGCAGCTAGACGCTGAGACCCAAACGCTGTTCGAACAGGGTGATCGCCATCCTTCCGAGCTACCGGCGGACGCGCTGTCCAACACGCTGCCCGAGCCCCACCCCAGTTGGATGACCGCCCTGCAAAACGCCTGGCTTGAGCGTTACGGCGTTAACTAAAAATGCTGCGACTGGCGCCAGCACTCATCATTGCCCTGCTAGTACTCCCCGTTGGGGCGGGTCTGATGATGGTGCTGCTGCCTGCGTTTGGCTACTTACCAACGCTAGGCGGCCATGGCGCTAGTTTAGCCCCCTGGCAAATGCTGTTCGACCAGCCGGGGCTAGGACGTTCAGTGATGGTTAGCTTTGCCAGCGGGTTAGTCAGCACAGCCGTAGCGCTGGTGATTGTGGTGCTGTTTTTGGCCGCCAGTCGAGGCACTTGGTTAGATCGCGGCATACGACGGTTGGTATCACCGTTGCTCGCTATCCCTCACGCCGCTATCGCCTTTGGGTTTGCCTTTTTGATTGCCCCTTCGGGTTTGGTGGCGCGGCTGATATCGCCGTCGCTGACGGGCTGGGAGCGCCCTCTGGACACGCTGATTATCAACGATCCCTGGGGATTCTCCCTAATGGCGGGGTTGGTACTAAAAGAAGTACCGTTTTTGCTGCTGATGAGCTTGGCGGCACTGCCGCAGTTAGCGCCGGAGAGGCGCTTGATGCTGGCGAGGTCGCTAGGCTACTCCCCCACCATTGGCTGGTTAAAAACGGTGTGCCCCTCGCTCTACCCACTGATTCGCCTGCCGGTTTATGCAGTGATCGCCTATGCCACTTCGGTCGTCGATATGGCGCTGATTCTTGGCCCGAATCTGCCCCCTACGCTGAGCGTGTCTATCTTGAGTTGGTTCAACGACCCGGATATCAGCCAGCGTTTTATGGCCTCGGCGGCGGCGGTACTGCAACTCGGCGTCACTGTCGCTGCGCTGCTTTGCTGGTGGCTATTAGAACAGCTGATCCGCAGCCTGACGCGGTACTGGCTGATCAATGGCAGCCGCCAACGCGGCGAAATCATTCTGCGCCTCGTTGGCCGCTCGGCATTACTGTTTTCGAGTATCACAGCGCTGGCGGCCTTGGTTGGGCTGGGGCTATTTTCACTGGCTGGTTTCTGGCGCTTTCCAGAAGTGTTACCACAGATGCTAACGCTGGATCACTGGCAGCGCAGCGGCCCTATGCTGGCTACACCGCTCATTAATACGGCATTGATTGGACTTGTTTCTACCGCCCTGGCTACGGCGCTCGTGCTGGCAACGCTGGAAAATGAACACCGCCAGCACATTCAACCCAAGCGCGCGTTATGGTTACTCTATTTGCCCCTGCTAGTGCCACAAATTGCGTTTCTATTTGGGCTAATCGTGGCGGTGGAAAGCCTGGGCATTCGCCCTCAGCTTGGTTTGGTTATCGCGGGTCACCTGCTGTTTGTACTGCCTTATGTATACCTCTCCTTGGCCGAAACCTATCGCCGCCTGGATCCGCGTTGGCTAAAGGTAGCGCGTTCACTGGGGGTGTCACGAAGTGCCGCTTTTTGGCGGGTTCGCCTGCCGCTTTTGCTCGCGCCGCTGTTAACGGCGTTTGCCGTAGGCTTGGCAGTGAGTATTGGCCAATACTTACCCACCCAGTTACTCGGTGCGGGCCGCGTGACCACCGTGACGACCGAAGCAGTAGCGCTTGCCTCTGGCAGTAATCGACGTTTAATCGGCGTCTGGGCATTAGTGCAGGCGGGCCTGCCTTTGATTGGCTTTATACTCGCGCTAGGACTGCCCCGCTTATTGGGTACCCACCGCCGTGATTTAGCTACCTAAGAGGGACAATGTGACAGCTTCTTTTTGCGCGCCGCTCAGCCTTGAGCAAACACTACGCCTTGAGCAAATTAGCATCGCCCTGGCCGGCCGTGAGTTACTGGCAGTGGATGCCACTATTAGCCCCGGGGAGGTACTCACGGTAATGGGGCCTTCGGGGTCGGGAAAATCCACTTTATTGGCGTATATTGCAGGCTTCCTTGATCGCGAATTCACCGCCAGCGGCGGCGTATGGCTGGGCGAGCGCAGTTTGCTCAACCTTCCCGCCGAGCAGCGCAACATCGGGCTTTTGTTTCAGGATCCGCTGCTATTTCCGCACTTAAGCGTGGGCGGCAACTTGCGCTTCGGACTGCCTCGCTATCTAAATGACAAGCGCCAGCAAGTTACTCAGGCACTTGAACAGGTTGGGCTAGCAGGCTTTGAGTCCCGCGACCCCGCCACCCTTTCCGGCGGCCAGCAATCACGCGTGGCGTTGATGCGACTATTGCTTTCCAAGCCCCGAGCCGTTCTGCTGGATGAGCCGTTTTCCAAACTGGATACGGCGCTTCGCCAGGAGATGCGCATGCTGGTGTTTAGCCAGCTGCGCGAGGCTGGCCTGCCTGCGCTACTGGTCACCCACGACCACGAGGACGCCAATGCAGCAGGAGGGCCGGTTATTGAACTCGGCTGAACAACCACCTCGGCTGAGCATTGTGATCCCGGTGCTCAACGAGGCCGCGGGAATTGAGGCGGCCCTGACGCCGCTGCAACCGCTGCGCATTTCCATGCCCATCGAAGTCATTGTGGTGGATGGCGGGAGTGATGATGACAGCGCTTGCATTGCTGCACCGCTGGCGGATCGAGTGCTCAGCAGCCCAGCCGGTCGGGCACTGCAAATGAACCTGGGCGCACAGCATGGCAAGGCACCTGCGCTGTTATTTTTGCATGCCGATACCATTCTGCCCGATGGCGCCATTGAACAGATAACCCAAGCGCTTAACGGCCACGCCTGGGGGCGTTTTGATATTGAGCTTTCAGGGCGCAGCGGCTGGCTACCCATGGTGAGCTGGATGATGAATCAGCGCTCCCGGCTTACCGGCATCGTCACCGGCGATCAGGGCATGTTTATGCGCGCAAGCACCTTCAAGGCAGTCGGTGGCTTTCCCGAACAGCCACTGATGGAAGATATTGAGCTGTCTAAACGGCTCAAGCGGTTGTCTCGGCCCGCCTGTTTGAAGGCGAAAGTGGTAAGCTCGGGCAGACGCTGGGATGAGTTTGGCGCGTGGAAAACCATCCGCCTCATGTGGCGGCTGCGCTACCGCTACTGGCGCGGCTTTAGCGCAACCCAACTCGCCAAGGAGTATCGCGATGCCCGCTGAAACGCCCCACCTGCACCTGCTAGCCAAAGCACCGCTGGCGGGGCAAGCTAAAACGCGCCTGTCGCCCCTACTCGGTTTGGAAGGTGCTGCCAACGCCCACGCGGAGCTGGTACGCCACTGCGTCGCTAATGCCTGCAAAGCGCTGCCTGCCGCAAATGTCACACTATGGACAGCGCTTGATCACGCGCACCCGCTGTTTATCGAACTTCGCGAGGCGTTTGGTGTGACGCTAAGCGCCCAGCCAGAAGGTGACTTAGGCGCAAGGGTTCGCCACGCCCTGAACAGCACCCCAGGGCCTGCCATGCTAATGGGCAGCGACTGCCCGAGCATCACCAGCGCGCTGATTGCCACCTGTGCGCAGCAGCTGGCCAGCTTTGAGGTGGTGATGTTACCCGCCGAAGATGGCGGCTACGGTTTTGTGGGCACCCAGCAGGACTACCCCGCACTGTTTGAAGGGATCCCCTGGGGCACCCAACGCGTGCTAGCGACCACTCAGCAGCGCATTGAGGCGTTAGGCCTGCGCGCCGCCTACCCCGCGACTATTTGGGACGTGGATCGCCCCGAAGACTGGCAGCGCTGGAAAGGATTGCCTGCATCAATGTAAGGAAGTGGGCACTCCCTTCACACAGCAAACACTGATACTTATCTTAATAGCGCTGGAGCGTTTATTGTGACCCGACAACGTTTGATTATTGCAGCGTTACTGATTCTTGCCATTGGGGTGTTTTTTCTGAGCGGCGCCCACCAGTGGTTCACGCTAGAGACCCTCAAGGCTTATCAAAGCGACTTCCAAGCGGCGTTTAATCAAAACCCTTGGCAGGTAGCGGGGATCTTTTTTGCCGTTTATGTGGTGATCACTGCGCTCTCACTGCCAGGCGCCACGCTGATGACCCTACTTGGCGGTACGCTATTTGGTTTAGGTTGGGGTCTGCTGATTATCTCCTTCGCCAGCACCATGGGAGCTACGCTGGCCTTTCTACTTTCACGATTTCTTTTCCGTGGCCCTATCGAAAAACGCTTTCCGCGCCAGTTTTCCTCGGTCAATCGCGGCGTAGAGCGGGATGGCGCTCTTTATCTATTTACCCTGCGTTTAGTGCCGGTATTCCCGTTTTTTATGATCAACCTGGTCATGGGCCTAACGCGCATTAAAACCGTCACGTTTTACTGGGTAAGCCAGATCGCGATGCTCCCCGGCACCGCTATTTATGTGAATGCGGGCGGGCAACTGGGTGATTTGGAAAGTATGGGGGGTATCCTTTCCCCCACGCTTATCGCCTCGTTTTTACTGCTGGCCATCTTCCCCTGGATCGCCCGGCGCATCGTGCTATTAGTACAGAAACGTAACGCCTATAAAGGTTTTACCCGGCCAGCGCGATTTGATTACGACATTGTGGTGATCGGCGGCGGCTCCGCCGGGTTGGTCACCAGCTATATCGCCAGCGCAGTGAAGGCTAAGGTGGCACTGGTGGAAAAACACAAGATGGGCGGCGACTGCCTGAATACCGGCTGTGTACCGTCTAAAGCGTTAATTCGTGCCGCCCGCGCCGCCCACGAGATTCGCACCGCCCACCGGTTCGGAGTGACTGCCAGCGAGCCGCAGGTCGACTTTGCCAAAGTAATGGGCCATGTGCATCAGGCGATTAGCGATATCGAGCCCCACGACAGCGTGGAGCGCTATAACGGCCTCGGCGTCGAGGTGTACCAGGAGCACGCCAAGCTGATCTCGCCCTGGGAAATACAGGTCGGCGATAAAATCCTCACCGCACGGCATATCGTGCTGGCCACCGGCGCACGCCCCCGGGTGCCGTCGCTACCGGGTATTGAGAGCGCCCCCGTTTTAACGTCCGAGAACCTCTGGTCGCTCACTGAGTTGCCCAAACGCTTAGTGGTATTGGGCGGCGGCGCCATTGGCTGCGAGCTGAGCCAGAGTTTTGCCCGCCTGGGTAGCCAGGTCACCCTGGTAGAAGGCGTTTCCCAACTGCTGGGCCGTGAAGATCCAGAGGTCGGTGAGCTAGTCGAAAGCACCCTGGCGGGCGAAGGCGTGTCGGTGATGACCGATGCCAGGGCGTTGGAAGTTCTCAACGGAGAGACAGGCTATCAGCTAGTGGTGGAGCATGACGGCGATCGCAAGCTGCTAGCGTTTGACTACCTGCTGGTGAGTGCCGGTCGCCAAGCCAACGTGGAGGGCTTAGGGTTAGAAGCGCTGGGAATCACGACCACAAAAGCGGGCACCCTTGAAATTAGCGAACGCCTGCAAACCCACCTACCCAATATCTGGGCCTGCGGTGATTTAGCCGGGCCTTACCAACTCACCCATGCCGCCGCCCACCAGGCGTGGCACGCGGCCGTCAATGCACTGTTCGGCGAGCTGAAAAGCTTTACGGTGGATTACCGCTATATGCCTGCGGTCACCTATCTGCAGCCGGAAGTAGCGCGGGTGGGTTTAAACGAAAAAGAGGCTAACGCACAGGGCATTGCCTTTGAGGTTACTCGCTACGCCATGGGCGAAAGCGACCGTGCCATTGCCGAAGGCGCGACCCAGGGATTTATCAAAGTGCTCACTGTGCCCGGCAGAGACAAGATTCTAGGTGCGACCATCGTCGCAGAAAACGCCGGTGAATGGCTGGGTGAATTTACCCTCGCCATGAAGCACGGCCTGGGCCTCAACAAACTACTGGGCACCATCCACCCCTACCCCACGTTAGGCGAAGCGGCCAAGGCCACTGCGGGGGTGTGGAAAAACGCCCACAAACCCGAACGAGTGCTGGCTTTATTGAAGCACTACTTCAATTGGCGACGCGGTGATAGTTCAGCTAAGAAAATTGACACCTAGCACATCGAATTGAAAGATAATTAGAAAAAATGAGTGGATCTAATCGTTTCGCCCGTTGCCAGGCGGGTGCACTTTAGCGAATGTTTCAATAATTTCGCGCACCACTTTACGCTGGGCAGCGGGAAGCTCCCGGTAGAGTGACAGCAATTGGCGCTCTTCATTGGTGGATGAAACATCCCAACTTGGGGAAGGTTCGCTGACCGTATAAGCGGTGCTAGCGCCGTAGCGCAAGTGGTGTGGATCGACTAACAACCAGCGCGCCAAAACCTGGAGCTTATCCTGGCTGGGGATCGAATCACCGCGCAGCCAACGCCGAACAGCCTGAAAAGTGATCGGCTTTCCCCAGTAACGCAGGTTAAATTCCCGCTCAAGCACTGACGGTCGCGCTTCGTAACCGGCTGCTTCTAATGCCGCTTTCAGACGCTCGGCGAACATGATTTTTTCATTCATGCCGCCAATGTGAAGCGATTGTTCAATAACAGTTGAATAACGGTTCACCTTTTGATTGAATCATTAATTCAATTTCGAGTTTTCGCTTAGGCGAGTTGCTATGCTAAGCGCTGAGAAGCGGCGCTTGAGGAGTCATTCAGGATGAGTGGCACACTATCTCCATCGGTGCAAAATCTCGACAATCTGTGTCATAAGCTGGCCTTGCTATGCGGCTCGAAAACCCCTCTTGAGCTTTTTGAACTGCTGGCTAAAACGCTGCATGCGCTTACACAGGGTCAACCAGTGGTACTTTATCGCCGCTTGAGCACAGGCAACCTTCGTTTGGCCTACTGCTACCCGCTGGAAAGCACACTCGCCTCTCATCACGCGCTGCTCGCTATTCATTGTTACGACGACCTAGCCGCCTCAGAGCTGCAACTGTATGAGCTAAAGGGCGAACATGAAGTGTGGGGGTATATTGGGCATCCACCTGCCGCCTACGCAGGGCCTGGCAAGTGGATCCAACTACTCATCGATATTGCTTCCCAACGCTTACGCTTGTTAAAAGCGGAGCGTATGGCCACTCGCCAGCTAGGTTTAAAGTCGCGTCGCAGATTGCTATCCAGAGATATTAAACGACTGGCTTCCATTGATGATATTTTGCAGCATCATGGCGCTAGCTGGTGCGATATTTTTCAGGCCGAAGGCATTGCGCTGGCTTATCAGGGCGACCTTCACTGCTTTGGCGAATGCCCCTCCAGGCACCAGCTATTTCATCAGTTACAGCAGTTGAACCAGTACAACGCTCAGGATGAGATTGCCGAGCTGAACGGCAGTTGCCAAAGCGGTTTGGCGGCCCGGCTCAGCGTCGCGAATGCCTCGTTAGGCTGGTTAGTGCTGTTTCGCCAACAGCCACTCCTCCCCGCTCTGGTGGCTGATACGACGCTTCAAGACGTCTTGAGTTATTGGCTGCCGCAGGAAGCCTCCATGATGATTGAGCTGGCCGACGATTTAGCCGTGGCCATAACTGCCCAGGAGGTCGTTCACCTCAACCGCCAGCTAACCAAGACCAATCAACGCCTCGAGGGACTGGCCCATACCGACCCCTTAACAAAATGCTGGAACCGCTACTACACAGAGCTGGTGATTGAAGATTTGATCCATTCGTCAGTCAGTTTTGCCATGTTGATGTTTGATATCGATGATTTTAAAAATATTAACGATACCTATGGGCACGCAACCGGCGATGATATCTTGCGTGATATAGCGAAGTTAGTTCAGGAAACGCTGAGAGATGATGACCACCTTGGGCGTTGGGGAGGCGAAGAGTTCGTCATCATATCCAAGGGGCTTGACCAAGACGCCAGTCTAAAGCTGGCTAACCGGCTCTGCCGTAACGTGGAGCAATACACCTTCAACATCGCGGGCCCATTAACAGTTAGTATCGGCCTGACCCTTTTCCAACCGGGCGACCGGCCCCGCCAGCTATTTGAGCGGGCGGATCAAGGCATGTATCTGGCTAAAATGGCGGGTAAAAACCAAGTCTTTGTCTGTTAATCCCCAACAGCACCTTGCTTCTTCTATAGGCGATGTCCATGCAGCAATTATTACTCATGGGTGCGGGCCACGCCCACGCCTTTGTACTCGAAGCCTTTGCCAAACAGCCTGAACCAGGCATCGCCATTACCGTGGTGAGCGATAGTCCTTTAGCAGCTTACTCCGGCAGCGTACCCGCATGGCTAGCGGGAGAGTGTACGCTGCGCGAGACCCAGATCGACATAGCGGCATTGTGCCAAAGGGCCAACGCCCGGCTAATTCTTTCCCCTGCGAACACGGTCAACACCCGGGAACGTAACGTAGCGCTGGCGAATGGCGAGCGCGTTAATTTTGACGTGGCTTCCGTCAACATCGGTTCGACTCTGGCATCTCCCCAGCAGCATGGGGAGAACCTCCCCATGCTGCTGGCCATGCGTCCACTGGGTAGTCTGCACCAGCGCTGGCAGGCGCTACAAAATGACATTCGCCACTTACCCAGCGGTGGCGCCCAACGGGTGGTGGGCGTTGGCGGGGGCGCGGCTGGCTGCGAGACACTGATGAGCGTGCTGGCCCAACTGCGCAAACAGCGGCCCGATATTGACTGGCAGGGACATTTGCTCAGCGCCTCTAACGCACTTTTGCCCGATGCCGGTCGCTTGCCACGCTGGCTAACTCGGCGTGCGCTGTCACAGGCAGGCATTACCGTTCACAGTCAGCAACGCGGCGAAACGCTGGTTGAAGGCGGGGTAACCACCCAGGACGGTAAACGCATCGATGCAGACATCGTGCTCTGGGCAACGGGAGCTGTCGGCCACCCATGGCTGGTGAGCACTGAGCTGCCGTTGGATCAACACGGTTTTATCCGCGTAGACAACACGCTGGAGGTCACCGGCCAGCCGAATATATTTGCCGCTGGCGACTGCGCAGCGTTTACCCCAGCACTGCCCAACGCGGGTGTATACGCAGTGCGCATGGGGCCACACTTAGCGGACAATCTCCGCCACGCCTGCCATGGCGAACCGTTACGCCCCTGGCAGCCGCCCAAACGGGTGTTGTCACTCATTGGCACTGGCGACGGCCGCGCGATTGCCAGCCGCGGTGGCTTTGGGGTATCCGGAAAGTGGGTATGGCAATGGAAAAAGCGGATTGATGCGCGCTTTATCGCTCGCTTCAATCCGCCTTTTGAGAACTAACTGACTATATTAGTTGCCTTCGCGCCAGCCGCCTAGCACCCGACTATCCGGGCCAAAGAAGACCAGCCGGTCATGGTCAATCAAATACCGATAGGCGGTCTCCAGCATATCCGTGACCCGCTTGGCATCGCCCATTTGCGGGCACGCCATACGGGTGGTGGCCAGTTGGCTAAACTCAATGCGCTGGTTTTCACCGAGTGTTACTTCACCAGTAAAGCGGTTACAGCCGTCGTGGCCGCTAACTTTGCCCTCGTTTGAAATCTGGAAAAAAGGCGTTTCCGGCATGGAGAGCCGCTCATCGGTGCCCACCAACAGTAGGTTCCAACGCTGTTCAACAATGGCGCCCGAAAGCGATGAGTCACTCGTCCCTGATTGCGGCGCAGTGCTTGGCCCTGGCGAACTGCTACACGCACTTAGCAGTAGCGCAACGGAAGCGAGCAATGGCAGTAAACGCCAACCTTTGATGGTCATGGTGAACTTTCCTTGTGTCATAGCCTTTGTGGAATAGTCTTTGTGGAATAGCTATTTGTGTAATAGCTACCAGCTGCCGGTGTTTTCCATGGAGGCCCAAGGCTCTTGTGGCGCCAGGGCATCGCCCTTCTGCAGCAACTCCACAGAGATTCCGTCCGGTGATTTAACAAACGCCATATGGCCATCACGGGGCGGGCGGTTAATCGTCACGCCATTGTCCTGAAGATGTTGGCAGAGCGCATAGATATCATCCACCCGGTAAGCTAGGTGGCCAAAATTACGCCCGCCGGTGTACTCTTCGGGATCCCAGTTATACGTCAGCTCAAGCTCCGGAGCCGTCAAACGCTCTGAGCGTGACTCATCTTCGGGTGCAGCCAGAAACACCAGCGTGAAGCGCCCTTTCTCATTCTCTTTTCGGCGAACTTCTTTAAGACCCAGCAGATCGCAGTAAAAACGCAGCGAAGCGTCTAGGTCACTAACACGCACCATGGTATGTAGATATTGCATATCGACTCCTGATAAAAATGGCCTTGGCCATACTTTACAAAAACTTGACAGCGGAAATAAATCACTACAACGCTGTATAATTAAATCATAACGTTTATCTTAGCTGGCTTTACCCGTCGGAGAAACCTGTGGATTCAGTCACTCAAGCCGCGCTTGGCGCAACCATTGGCGGTGCCGTACTGGGCCGACGCTTAGGCCGTAAGGCCATCCTCATCGGCGCCGTACTCGGCACCCTGCCCGATCTTGATGTAGCGTTGGATTATGGCGACGCCGTCGCCAATGTCACCGAGCATCGCGGTTTTAGTCATTCGCTTTTTGTACTCACCGGGTTAGCCACCCTGTTGGCGCTGCTGAGCGCGCGATTTGCTCCTGCAAAAGGTATTAGCCTGCCCCACTGGTGGTGCTTTTTTGCGCTTATTCTGATTACCCATCCGCTACTTGATGCGCTGACCACTTACGGCACCCAGTTACTTTGGCCACTTGACCTCGTTCCCGCCGCGTGGCCAATTATTTTTATTATCGATCCCCTTTATACGCTGCCGTTGTTACTCACTCTGGGAATCGCCCTCTTCTCTAAACGGGTACGTAAAGCCTGTACCTGGGGGCTGACCATCACGAGTGTTTACCTAATGATGGCAGCGGGTGCGAAATTGCTGGTAGAACAACGTCTTGCCCCAGCCCTGGCGGAGCAGGGGCTGGAAGAAGCTCCGCTGCTGTTACAGCCAACGCCGTTCAACATTGTGCTATGGCGCGCCACGGTGATTGATGGTGACCGCTATTATGAAAGCCTGATCAGTGTGTTTGACGGCGACCGTCAGCCGCGTCTTGAGCCGCTGGTTCGTAATACTGAACTAGAGGAGTTCGCCCTGGCCAGCCAACATGGAGAGCGTTTAACGTGGTTTGCGGGTTCTTTTTTACGCTATGAAACGCGGCTACTGGATGGAAAAGAGACGCTGGTCGCCACCGATATTCGACTCGGCTTCCCGGGCTTTCATCCGTTTAGTTTTACCCTGGCCACGTTAGAGGGCGAGCTTTGGGTACCGCTTGCGGTAAGCGAACAGTTGGAAAGTACCCGTGACATTCAGATAGAAACGCTATCGCGTCTCGCCGCTCGTGCCGCAGGCAACACCTCGGCCCTGTGCGCCAGCGATTTCGAGGCGCAAGAATGGCGAGCCGAGCGTGTGGTTTATCGCTGCTGAGCTAGCGCTTTATTAGGGTGCAATACCTTGGCCACAGCCGCTATATTGCTCCCCACCATAGGTCAGCGTAACGCGAGCGGGGAAAGGTTTGCCGCTCATGTTATCGAAACAGGCTCCAGCGTCGATACGCACGCGGAAAAAGGGCTCCACGTCAGCGTTTTCAATCACGACCCGACCCGCTTCATTGTCCATCACACTAACCATATAAGGTAGTTGAAGGCGCTCTTCCCCATAGTTCGTCTCCATCGTCAACGTTGGCGTGTCATTCGCTAACGCCACCGTCCAGCCCGGTTCGTTACCCTGGCCAAAGAACATCACGCCGGGCTTCGCAGCTCGGGTTAAGGCGTCACGCTGCTCGGCCAGCGAGCACTGCAGCTGCCCTCTTGACGTTTCCACTAACGCCTTGTCGCCCCGGTTCCAGAAACTGATCTCACCATCTTGGTAGCGGGCGCCGCTGGCTACGACGGCTTGGGGCAGCCGCCATGCGCCATGCAGCGACCATAGGCGCAAATCGTTGGCATTGGTGGCAGTCACTAAGTGCTGCTGAGCGGGCTCGCAGTGCCACGCATCAAAACGCTGGGCAGAGCCAGGAAAAAGCGCCGAAGGCAGAAAGGGCGCCCGGTTATCCAACGTTGCTTGGTTAGCGGCGTTCGTTTCTGTGGAGGGCGTCGCTGCACACCCCCCAAGCACCACTATTAAACCGGCAGCGGCGATGGCCCCACCCCATGCTTTTAACGTATTCATACGTCATGCTCCCTGTATAACTAACTCTATTGCTTGCTGAACTTCTTACCCGCGTTTGAACGCCTGCAGATCGTGCGTATCGATACTTCGCACCTGCGGGGGCAACCCTAGCTCTTCGCGTTTGATTTTAACCTGCATTTTTTCCGCTAGCCGTTCTGCGTCGTCGTCGGTGGTGCGCCCGTTAAGCTCTGCCAACTGCGCCATGCCCTGGTGATAGAAAGTGAGAAGATCCAGCGCCGTGCGATTGTTCTCTTCCACCGCTTTACGCAGTTGCGAAAGATAGCCACTGACTTGCGACAAATGATGTTTGAGCTGCCAGACGTAGCGCACCTCCGTCATCCAGGGGCGCTCACGCAGCACGGCAAACAGCGCGCTGGTAGCCAATAGCCCCAGTAGCACGCCCAGGGCATTGAGCCATAGGCTGCTGCCAAAGGTGGAGGTAAGGAGCATTGAGAACAGGAGGCCGAAAATAATCAGTTGCCCCGCCATGGCAAAGCTGATCATGCGGGCTTTGCGGCGGTAGGTCTCGGGGTCGTGATGTTCTAGGGTAAATACCATGGCCAGCCTCATTATCGCTGCAAACGCCCTATGATACGGGGCTGGCCAGGGCAAACAAGTAATAGCGTTTACAAATGCAATTACGCCAAACGCTCTGCAGCCGTTTTGAGTAAGTGTTCGGTCGTTTCCCAGCCCACGCAGGCGTCGGTGACCGATACGCCGTAGCGCATGGCGCCAGGCTTAAGTGGCTGCTTGCCTTCGAACAGGTGGCTTTCCAGCATCAGCGCGACCAGGTTGGCCTCGCCTGCCTGACGCTGCGCCAATACATCCAGCATCACTTCACTCTGGCGACGATGGTCTTTACGCGCATTGGCATGGCTGCAATCAACCATGAGCCGTGGGTTTTGCCCGGCATTACGCAGCGCAGTGGTTGCAGCACGTACGTGTTGTGCCTGATAGTTCGGCTCGCCGTGCCCGCCACGCAGCACCACGTGGGTGTGCGGGTTGCCTGCAGTTTGCTGGACGATTGGGTAACCTTGCGGGTCTACCGCGAAACGCTGGTGCGGGTGGGCCGCCGCACTCATGGCATCGATAGCCACTTGTACATCGCCACTGGTGGCATTTTTGAACCCCACCGCCGCTGACAAATCACTGGCCAGCTCACGGTGCAGCTGAGATTCGGTGGTGCGTGCGCCAATCGCCACCCAGCTTAGTAAGTCGTCTACGTAGGGCGCCAGCATCGGTTGTAAAAGCTCGGTAGCCACCGGCAGACCGCGAGCAGCGACGGCATGCATCAGTTCACGAGATAGCGCCAACCCACGGGGCATATCACCGCTGCCATCCAAGCCAGGGTCGTAGGCCAGCCCTTTCCAGCCCACGGTAGTACGCGGTTTTTCAACGTAGACGCGCATTACCGGTAAAATACGTTCGCTGATCTCTTCGCTTAGCGCAGCCAGGCGGTCGGCGTACTCCAGCGCTGCATCTGGGTCGTGAACGGAGCAAGGGCCAACGACAACCAGCAGGCGGTCATCGTGACCACTCAAAATTTGCTGTACGGCGTGGCGCTGACGGGCAATTTGTTCCGTTAGCGGGTCGCTTAACGAGATGCGTTGCCTGAGTTCGGCGGGAGTAGGCAGCCGCTTGGCAGTGGGCTCAGGCGCTGAAGGCGTTAGTCGAGCAGTAGCGTGGGCAGTGTTTACAACGGTTTTATTAATAACAGGGCTGACAGGCGCATTCATGATTAACTCTCCGCGATCGTGTGACATCGTATGGCTGTGTGACCACCCAAGTGAACACGGTCGGAGGTGGCAGCTAGCACCGACCGCGCGTCGCTAAATCGCCAGCTATAGCCATAAACAACAAAATAGGTAGCGAAAGCGTTAGTCAGTGCGCGATAGATCATGATGCTGCTCCTTGATGAAATAATAATGAAAACTCACTAAACCCAACAATAGCCATGTTTCACAATACAAGGCCCAAAACGCCAAAAGCCCCGGCGGGGTTACCGACCGGGGCTTCTGTGCTTGCGGCAGGCAACCGAGTGGTGTGCCTGGTGGCGCGACGTTAGGCGTCGGCCAGGGGCACACCGTGGCTAAACCAATACCCATAAAACGCAAAGCCGCCAGCCAATTCTGGCTGCGGGTTCACTGTATGAGGGTTGGTTAGTCGCTGCATGCCCATATTCCGTTAGAATCTGTTAGTTTCGCTGGCAATCACTAGCCCCAGTAAATCGTATGATAGGGCTGCCGCCATGGCGTAGAGGTTTAATCCTGCCTGCAAGCGCTGCAAATGGCAATACTCAACCGCCAAAAGCTTGAATCACGCCAATCGTCGCGGGCAGAGCGCTCATACTTACCAGCACCACCAAGCCTAGAAAGATGGACAGGAAACCAGAATCGTCTTTAAAGTTTTCGTCGTGATGGGCCATGTTAGCCTCCTTTTTTGACAACGCTATATCAGGGTGAGCGTTACAACGCTGCGGTCATATTAAGTAGAACGGGGTGCATAGGCAAACACATCCGAAAACACCCGCTCAAGCTTCATGCCTTTCGTGTCGAGCACATCCAGGCAGGCGTAGACCATGTTGGGCGAACCCGAGATATAAACATCGTGGGTGTCTGGCGTGATATCTGCGGTTTTCAACACCTGATCAATACGCCCCAGGTGATGGGCAATCCGCTCGCCCGCTGCTAACGGCTCTTCCAAGGGCGATTCGGTTACCGCATGAAAGCAGACATTGGCGTGGGTTTGCGCCCACTGGCTGGCCAACTGCTCCAAATAGAGGTCGCGGTGTTCCCGGGCGGCCCACCACAGCGAAATTTCTCGTTCGGGCTGTTCATGCAGTGCCGCTTCGACAATGGCTTTCATCTGGGAAAAACCGGTGCCTGCCGCTATCAACAGCAGCGGCCTTTCGCTCTCGCGGTCAAGCACGCACTCACCGCCGGGCAAACGCAGCGTGAGCTGGTTGGCTACCTGCAGCAGTTCACGCAGCCGTGCTGAGTTATCCCGCTCCGGCCAGTGCTGAATATGCAGCTCGATAACACCATCGCTGCGATCGGCACTGGCGATCGAAAACGGCACCCAGGTGGTGTCGTCCAGCTTAAGCTCTAAATATTGCCCCGGCGCATGCTGCATGGCTTCGGCGCGTCCGGCTAGCGTCACACCAAACACATCGGGGCTTAAGTTCTCAACCTCGGTGACTTGGCAAGTCAACGTCCTTGCACTCATGAAAGCCTCTTTATACAAATTTGGTCAGCGATACATCGCATTCAGCGGCGGGAGGGCGGTAATTCAAGGCCAATCCCCAGCGCTTCCCAGCGTTCATCCACGCGCGCTTTAACGGCATCGTCCATCACAATCGGGGTGCCCCATTCGCGGTCAGTTTCTCCCGGCCACTTATTGGTGGCATCGAGTCCCATTTTCGAGCCAAGGCCTGAGACCGGTGAGGCGAAATCGAGGTAATCGATCGGCGTATTCTCGACCATCACGGTGTCGCGTGCGGGATCCATCCGGGTGGTGATCGCCCAGATAACATCTTCCCAATTGCGTGCGTCCACGTCGTCATCCAGCACAATCACAAACTTGGTGTACATAAACTGACGCAGAAAGCTCCATACCCCCATCATTACGCGCTTGGCGTGGCCGGGGTACTGCTTTTTCATGGTGACCACCGCCATGCGGTAAGAACAGCCTTCCGGAGGTAGGTAGAAGTCGACAATTTCGGGAAACTGCTTACACAGGATGGGCACGAAGACTTCGTTGAGCGCCACGCCGAGAATCGCCGGCTCATCCGGTGGACGTCCCGTATAGGTCGAGTGATAGATCGCATCACGGCGCATGGTCATCCGCGTGATGGTAAACACCGGGAAGTGGTCGACCTCATTGTAGTAACCGGTGTGGTCACCAAAGGGGCCTTCCGCCGCCATGTCATCCGGATAGATAAAGCCTTCGAGGATAATCTCGCTGGACGCGGGTACATCAAGGTCGGCGTGTCCGCACTTCACCAGCTCGGTACGCGAACCGCGCAGCAGGCCTGCAAAGGCATATTCTGAGAGGGAATCTGGCACCGGGGTCACGGCGCCCAAAATCGTCGCTGGGTCGGCGCCAAGCGCCACTGCGACTGGAAAGGGCTCGCCAGGATGGGCCTTTTGAAACTCCAGAAAATCCAGCGCGCCGCCGCGGTGGGAGAGCCAACGCATGATCAGGCGGTTCTTACCAATCTTCTGCTGACGGTAAATACCTAGGTTCTGGCGCTTCTTGAGCGGCCCCTTGGTGATCACCAGTGGCCAGGTGACCAGCGGTGCTGCATCTCCGGGCCAGCAGTGCTGAATCGGCAGCAGGCCAAGATCGACCTCGTCATCTTCATACACCACCTCTTGCACCGGTGCATGCTTGACGTTTTTTGGCCCCATGCTGAGCACTTGCTTGAAGATCGGCAGCTTGTCCCAGGCGTCTTTCAAGCCTTTGGGCGGGTCAGGCTCTTTGAGAAACGCCAACAGCTTGCCTACTTCTCTGAGCGCTTCTACCGAGTCCTGGCCCATGCCTAGCGCAACCCGTTTGGGGGTGCCAAACAGGTTACCGAGCAGCGGCATGTCGTGGCCTTTGACGTTTTCAAACAGCAACGCCGGGCCACCGGCACGCAGCGTGCGGTCGCAAATTTCGGTGATTTCCAGGTAAGGGTCGACTTCGATGTGGATACGTTTGAGTTCACCCTGGGCTTCAAGCGCCGCGATGAACTCACGCAAGTCTTTGTACTTCAAGGCACGCTCCCTGGCTGGCGAATACGCCGCGTTAGCGGCGCTCTTTTTGACTACAAGCTAGCGGCGCTTCATCGCTTCAAAGAACTCAAGATTGGTCTTGGTATCTTTCAGACGGTCAATCAGGAATTCAGTGGCAGCGGTGTCTTCCATCGGGTTGAGCAGCTTACGCAGAATCCACATGCGCTGCATTTCATCTTCAGAGGCCAGCAGGTCTTCACGACGGGTGCCACTGCGGCGGATATTGATCGCCGGGAATACGCGACGCTCAGCCAGCTTGCGATCCAGATGGGCTTCCATGTTACCGGTACCCTTGAACTCTTCGAAGATGACTTCGTCCATCTTGGAGCCAGTGTCGACCAGCGCCGTGGCGATAATCGTCAGGCTGCCGCCCTCTTCGATGTTACGCGCCGCACCGAAGAAGCGTTTCGGCTTCTCAAGGGCGTGAGCATCTACACCACCGGTGAGCACTTTACCAGAGCTCGGCACCACGGTGTTGTAAGCACGCGCTAAGCGAGTAATCGAGTCGAGCAGAATGACCACATCTTTCTTGTGCTCAACCAAACGCTTGGCTTTCTCGATAACCATTTCAGCCACTTGCACGTGGCGCGCCGGCGGCTCATCGAAGGTCGACGCCACCACTTCGCCACGCACCGTGCGCGACATTTCGGTCACTTCCTCAGGGCGCTCATCGATCAGCAGTACGATCAGATGGCACTCTGGGTTGTTGCGCGTGATGGAGGTCGCGATGTTCTGCAACATCAGCGTTTTACCCGCTTTAGGCGGCGATACCAGCAAACCACGTTGGCCTTTACCGATTGGCGCGGTTAGATCAATGATCCGAGCGGTAAGGTCTTCCGTGGAGCCGTTACCGATCTCCATACGCATACGATCGTCTGGGAACAGCGGCGTTAAGTTCTCAAACAGGATCTTGTGCTTGGCATTTTCCGGACGGTCAAAGTTGATTTGACTGACCTTCAGCAGGGCGAAATAGCGCTCACCCTCCTTCGGCGGACGGATTTTGCCGGAAATGGAGTCACCCTTACGCAGATTGAAACGGCGGATCTGTGAAGGCGATATGTAAATATCGTCGGGACCGGCGAGATAGGAGCTGTCTGCGCTACGCAGGAAGCCGAAGCCATCCTGAAGAATTTCCAGCACACCGTCGCCATAGATATCCTCGCCACTTTTGGCGTGTTTCTTGAGGATGGCGAAAATGATGTCCTGCTTGCGCGAACGGGCCAAGTTATCAATACCCATTTCACGGGCGATATCGAGGAGCTCGGGAACGGTTTTTTGCTTGAGTTCAGTGAGATTCATCGGTGTGTTAGAAAGTTGCTCATGGAAGCTGGGCGCCAGGCGCCGGGAGTAAGACAGGAGGCGTGAAAGTGACGCCGTGTGATGCGTTCAGATCCCGGTAAAGGCACGCGCTCGAAGATGAAAGGAACGGCGTTGACCCTCACTAACAACGCTGCTGCTTGTTGTTATTAAGACTCAACTCGAGGGTGCTAACACTTGTTTAATCTGGTTCCCACAGGAGAGTGGTTGAACCAGTGGGCTATCTGACGACTTGGAATTCTGGCTGACGCTAACGGGATAAACAGTGAATAACGTCTGGGGCGACCAAGATGCCGTACTTGAACGACGCATGCAAGACTATTTAGCTAAGCAATTTATTACCTAAGCAATTTATCTACACCATTGCTCTGTCTTAACTCTCCATCTCTACAGCGACGCACTTATGGACACACTAACTAACCAGGTCAGATCAGGCCAGTAGCTCGATGTTAGTCAAGCGCCGCGATAAACGCAAGCCTTTGGCAATTGACAATAGATAAAGGTCACCGCAACCTTGGCACAGCCAACACGAAGGAATGCTCATGTCCACGGATATTTCGCTACCCATTGCCACCTCTGCCACTGAGGCAGACAGCGGTGCACCGCAGCGCTTCGCCGCTATAGACCTGGGCTCCAACAGCTTTCACCTACTGGTGGCCAACTACCAACACGAACGCCTACAGGTGGTCGCTCGCTTGGGTGAAAAAGTGCAGCTCGCCGCGGGTTTAGACGATGACGGCCTGCTCAGCGAAGAGGCGATGCAGCGCGCGTTGGACTGTTTGGGCCGCTTCGCGCCGTTTTTAAACGACATTACCGATGCCAATTTGCGCATTGTCGGCACTAACGCGCTACGCGATGCCGATAATAGCCAAGCGTTTATCGAGCGCGCCGAGGCACAGTTAGGTCATGCCATCGAAATTATTGCCGGCCGCGAAGAAGCCCGGCTGATTTATTTAGGTGCCGCCCACGCGCTGGCCGAAAATGGCCGCCGATTAATCATCGATATTGGCGGCGGTTCAACCGAATTTATCATTGGCGAAGCCTTTGAGCCCAAAGCACTGGAAAGCCTGCGCATGGGCTGCGTGACATTCTCTCGACGCTTCTTCCCCGACGGTGAATTAAACGAAAAGCGCATGCGCCGCGCCGAGCTAGCCGCCCTTTCGGAGCTTGCCAATATTCAACGTCCTTACCAGCGCCTGGGCTGGGACGACCCGGTCGGTTCAAGCGGCACGATCAAGGCCGCCGCCAGCGTGTTGCATGCCTACGGCGATACGCCCCACGAGGGCGTTATCACGCGTGGCGGTTTGAAGAAGCTGCGCGAACGGCTGCTAAAGTGCAAGCAGCTGGATAAAGTCGTGCTCGATGGCCTCAAAGCTGACCGTGCCAGAGTCTTCCCGGCGGGTATTGCCATTCTTGGGGCGATTTTTGAAGCCTTTGATTTAACCCAGATGCGCTTTGCCGATGGCGCGCTGCGCGAAGGCGTACTCTACGACATGGCCGGGCGCAATACCGCAGAAGACTCGCGCTCGAAGAGCCTGGAGTCGCTAAAGCGCACTTACGATGTTGATACCCGCCAAGGACTTAACGTCGCCGACACCGCCGAGCGTTTGTTTAATCAGGTACGCCATGCCTGGTCCCTAAACCTTGATCAAGGCCGCTATTTACAGTGGGCCAGCCACGTGCACGAAATCGGTTTGGCGATCTCCCACAGCCAGTTCCACCGCCACGGCGCCTACCTACTGGAGCACTCGGATCTAGCGGGTTTTTCACGCCCTGAACAGCGCCAGCTGGCGTTTTTAGTGCGCGCACACCGGCGTAAATTTCCGCTCAAGGAGTGGCAGGCCCTGCCGGAAGCGCAACAGGAGACTACCCAGAAGCTCGCCCGGCTGCTGCGGTTAGCCGTTTTGCTCAACCATTCCCGCCCGGAAAGCGCGCCCTCGCTACCGGAAATAAGCGCTGACAGCGATAGCTTGACGATCACGCTACCTGCCAGCGATGAACCCACCCTGCTGAGTACCGACCTGGAGCAGGAGCAGGCGTTTATGGAAGCCGCCGGTTTTAAGCTGATCGTTAAGCAGGTGAAGTCAGACGGGTAAAGCGAACGCCCTCTGCCCGCCATAGCAGCTGAGCAGGGGGACAAATCACCCCGATACACGCCTCACCCTGCATGATAACCACCAGCCGCTCTCGCTCCCAGGGCGGCATATCCGCCTCTTGTAACAACCGCTTGAGATCGCGCCGCCCTCGTTTAGGCAGTTGAATAACCTCCCCACCTTGTCGCCAGGTCGCTCTCAGCGGTTGAGACGGCTCTTTTAATGAGGCCACCTGCCACCCTAGCGGCCCGATAGGCGTTTCCAGTAGCGTTTGACCATCCCAGCTAACCTCCCAAGCCGGTAGGGGCTCATACGGCACCATCAAATAGAGCCGCTGACGCCATAGGCGCGCCTGGGCGCCCGGCCACTCAACGCATACCTCGGCATCCGCCTTGGCATTCAATTGATTCAGCAGGCTCTCTAAACGCTTCTGGGGCGGTGTTGGCAGGCCTAGCTGTTGGCAAAACGTGCGCACCAGCAGCCGCTGACGGGGGAGGGAACACTCGCCTAGCGCGGCAGCATCGATGTAATGACTATCGACCAGTAAACGTTGCAGCTCTTGTTGAGCGTATTCGCACAGCAACGCATCTGCTTCGCCAGCATGGGCAGCGCTGTTCGCTAGCGCATGTTCTGCCTCAGGCCAGCGCTCGCGCATCGCAGGCAGCACCCGGTGACGCAGGCGATTGCGGTCAAGGCTTATATCGCTATTGGTTGGATCTTCACACCAGGTCACGGCGAGTGAATGCGCGGTTTCCTCTAACGCTGCCCGGCGCACCGTTAGCCAGGGGCGCACCAGGGTAATACCCTGAGCGTCGCGTCGATAGGGCATGCTCGCTAGCCCACGCAACCCGCTGCCGCGCAGGGCGGCAAGCAGGAAGGTTTCCGCCTGATCGTCCTGGTGCTGGGCCAGCCAGAGCGTATCCCCCGTGGGAATGGTGGCAAAAAAAGCCTCATAGCGGGCATTGCGAGCGGCACCTTCGATGCCTTCGCCTTGTGCATCTACCGCCACATTGACCACGGATAGCGGCACGTTCAAACGCACACACATATCTCGGCAGTGCGCTTCAAATGTCTGCGCTGCTGCCTGCAAGCCGTGGTTGATATGGATGGCCCGCAAAGAGCTGCCTGCTTGTTCACAGACCTGTGCGGCTAACGCGAGCAGCAGACAGGAGTCCAAACCACCCGAGAGTGCCACCCAAATAGAGCGCCCCGGCGGGGTTTCCGCCAGGGCGTCGTTGAGTAAGCTTGGCAGCGTTTTAAGCGGCTGGGGCGCCATAGCTCATTAAACGCTTATAGCGACGCTCCAGCAGTGCGTCGGTGTCCATCGCCTGCAGACGCTCCAAGCTGGCGGTCAGCGCCTCTTTGACCCGCTCAGCGGTGGTTAGCGGGTGGCGGTGGGAACCACCAAGCGGCTCTTTGATCAGCGAATCGACAAAGCCCAGCTCTTTCAGTCGCTCGGCGGTAATGCCCATGGCCTGAGCGGCATCGGAGGCTTTTTCAGCGCTTTTCCATAAAATCGATGCGCAGCCTTCCGGTGAAATAACCGAGTAGGTGGAGTACTGCAGCATTTGCAGCTCGTCGCATACCCCAATCGCCAACGCGCCGCCGGAGCCACCTTCGCCCACCACGGTGGAAATAATCGGCGTTTTCAGCCGCGACATGACGGCGAGGTTATAGGCGATGGCCTCTGACTGACCGCGCTCTTCCGCGTCGATACCGGGGTAAGCGCCCGGCGTGTCGATAAACGTCACAATGGGCATTTTAAAGCGCTCAGCCATTTCCATCAGGCGGCACGCTTTGCGGTAGCCTTCTGGGCGCGGCATACCGAAGTTGCGGCGTACTTTCTCTTTTACATCGCGGCCTTTTTGATGGCCAATCACCATCACCGGCGCATCGTTTAATCGCGCAATGCCACCTACCAGCGCAGCATCATCAGCGAAGTTACGATCACCGTGCAGCTCGTCAAAGTCGGTGAAGATGTGCTCGAGGTAGTCCAACGTGTAGGGACGCTGAGGGTGCCGTGATAGCTGAGAAACCTGCCAGGGAGTCAAATCCTTGAAGATCGATTCCGTCAGCTTGCGGCTCTTCTCTTCCAGCCGAGCAATCTCGTCGGAAAGGTTGACTTGGCTATCGGAGCTGACTAACCGCAGCTCCTCAATTTTTGCCTGAAGTTCGGCAATCGGCTGTTCAAAATCGAGATAATTAGGATTCATCGGCTCTGCCTGTAAGCTGCCTGTCAAAAACAAGCCTGATCAAAATAAGTATTATCGCACCCTGACCCTGCCACGCAAGGTGGGCTCACTTATGCACTGAGTGCAATCTTACGAGAGCAGGTCTCCGCGAGGGCGCTGTGAACCCATCCGAGGGCGCTACTTTCGCCATCTGACCGCCATGGATGGCGGAAATGCCGGAATTGTCAGGAACATTTTCCGGCCATGGCCGAAAGACCCTCGCTTCAACCTGCCCTCTCCCGAGAGTTTAGTGGCGCATTGTCAGCTATCGATAGCGTAGCTGTACGCCTGTCTGGCCCTGAACATCCTGCAGCGCCAGCAGTAAGTCGTCGCTCGGTGCGACTTTCCACTCATCGGCGAGTTCCAGCCAAGCCACTGCCGCTGGGTGACGGTACTGCAGGCGCACCGGCAAACCCTCTTGATCGCGATATGGCGTCAGGCTGTCGCGCAGGGTTTCAATTAAGCGGCCATTGATCTGACCCGCGTCCAGTGCCAGTTCCACGGCTTGGCCGTAGCGAATGCGCGCCGTCACCATCGGTGTAACATCTTTACCGCGTAGGCGCAGGCCACCAGAGTATTCGTCGCTGGAGACCTCGCCCTCAACGATGAGTACCTGATCAGCCTCAATCTGACCGCGCAACTGCTCGAATAGCTCCCCAAACAGTGAAGCTTCAATACGCCCGGTGCGGTCATCCAGGGTGATAAACGCCATGGTATCACCACGTTTGGACTTCATGGTGCGCACGCCGACCACTAACCCAGCAACGCGCTGGGGGTCGCGAGAAGGCTTTAAATCGCTGATCCGCGTGGAGACAAAGCGCTTTAACTCCCGTTCGTACTCATCGATGGGGTGCCCCGTCAGGTAAAGCCCCAGGGTATCTTTCTCCCCTGAGAGCCGCTCACGATCAGTCCACTCACGGGCGTTGATGTATTCGGCGTAAACGTTGCTGTCACCGTCACTTTCATCGGCCGCGGCGAACGCATCACCAAACATATCCTGCATGCCCAGATTCTGATTGGCGTGGTTTTGGGCAGCGGCTTTTAGTGCGTCCTCCATCGCTGCGAACAGTACCGCACGATTGGGGCCTAAAGTATCCAGCGCACCGGAGCGAATCAGCGCCTCCAGGGTGCGTTTATTCATCCGTTTGGGATCAATGCGGCGGCAGAAATCAAAGATATCTTTGAAAGGGCCATCTGCCTCGCGGGCTTCTACAATGGCGCCAATGGGACCTTCGCCGACGCCGCGAATGGCGCCTAGCCCGTAGACCACACGTGCATCGGTATCGACGGTGAACTTGTAGCCACCGACGTTGACGTTCGGGGGGGTAACGGTGAGCCGGAGGTTGCGACACTCCTCGATCAGCGGTACCACTTTATCCAGGTTGTCCATTTCCGTGGACATCACCGCGGCCATAAAGGGCCCCGGATAGTGGGCTTTCAGCCACGCGGTTTGGTAAGAGACCAGCGCGTAGGCAGCCGAGTGCGACTTGTTAAAGCCGTAACCGGCGAATTTCTCTACCAGGTCAAAGATATTACCGGCCAGGTCTTTATCGATACCGTTGGCGGCACAGCCCTCCATAAAGCCATCGCGCTGCTTGGCCATCTCTTCGGGCTTTTTCTTACCCATGGCACGGCGCAGCATATCGGCCTGGCCGAGGCTGTAGCCTGCCATGACCTGCGCGATCTGCATGACCTGCTCTTGGTAGAGAATGATGCCGTAGGTGGGCGCCAAGACAGGTTTCAACAGCTCGTGCTGGTAATCCGGGTGTGGATAAGAGACTTCAGCCCGGCCGTGCTTACGGTTGATAAAGTCGTCGACCATGCCCGACTGCAGTGGGCCGGGGCGGAACAGTGCCACCAGGGCGATCATGTCGTCCAGGGAGTCGGGCAGCAGGCGCTTGATCAGTTCCTTCATGCCGCGGGACTCAAGCTGGAAGACCGCCGTGGTTTCGGCGCGCTTGAGCATCTCGAAGGTGGGCGCATCATCCAGCGGGATGCTGTCGATGTTGAGCGGATCCTGGCCGTTAACGCTGCGCACCTTATCGACCATCTCCAGCGCCCAGTCGATAATCGTCAGCGTCCGCAGGCCCAGAAAGTCGAACTTGACCAGCCCGGCCTCTTCAATATCGTTTTTATCGAACTGAACCACCAAGCCTGAGCCATCTTCATCGCAGAGCAGCGGCGAGAAATCCGTCAGCTTGGTAGGGGCGATGACCACGCCACCGGCGTGTTTACCGGTGCCCCGGGTGGTGCCCTCAAGCTTGAGCGCCATCTCCCAGATCTCTTCGGCCTCTTCATCGTTGCCGATAAACTCTTTGAGCGCGGGTTCCTGCTCAATCGCCTTGGCCAGGGTCATGCCTACTTCAAAGGGAATCAGCTTGGAGAGTTTGTCCCCCAGCGAGTACGGACGGCCTTGGGCACGGGCGACGTCGCGCACCACGGCCTTCGCCGCCATGGTGCCAAAGGTGACAATCTGGGATACCGCATTGCGACCGTAGCGCTCGGCTACGTACTCGATCACCTTGTCGCGTTTTTCCATGCAGAAGTCGACGTCAAAGTCGGGCATGGAGACACGCTCAGGGTTAAGAAAGCGCTCGAACAGCAGGTCGTAGCCAATCGGGTCTAAGTCAGTGATCTTTTGCGCGTAGGCCACCAGCGAACCAGCACCGGAACCACGCCCCGGGCCTACCGGCACGCGGTTGTCCTTGGCCCACTGGATAAAGTCCATCACGATCAGGAAGTAGCCGGGGAACCCCATCTGGATAATAACGTTGAGCTCGAACTCCAGCCGGTCGCGGTAGCGCTGGTCGATCGCCTGGTACTCTTCGCTGTCGCGGGGGTAGCGTTCAGCGGGAAATAGAAAATCCAACCGCTCGGTTAAACCGTCATGGGAGACCTTGCGGAAGAATTCATCCTGGGTCATCCCTTCGGGAATGCCGAACTCGGGCAGGAAAATCTCGCCCAGGCGCACATCCACGCTGCAGCGCTCGGCGATCATCACGCTGTTTTCCAGCGCTTCGGGGATATCGGCAAACAGCGCCGCCATCTCGTCGGGGCTTTTTAAGTACTGCTCTTCGGTGTAGCGGCGTTCCCGGCGCGGGTCGTCCAGCGCTTTACCTTCACCGATGGCGACGCGGGTCTCGTGGGCCCAATAATCTTCGCGCTCAAGAAAGCGCACGTCATTGGTCGCCACCACTGGCGTGCCTGTCTCAATGGCCAGCTTGACGCTGGCGTGAACGCAGGCCTCTTCCAGCGGACGCCCGGTGCGAATCAACTCTAGATAAAAGCGCTCGGGAAATGCCGCCTGCCACTCTTCGAGCAGCACCCGCGCATCCTGTTCGTGATCAGATAGCAGGTGGCGGCCAATCTCACCCTCCCGGGCGCCGGAGAGCGCAATCAAGCCTTCGCTCTGTTCCAGCACCCACTGTTTATCGAGAATGGCGCGCCCCTGACGTTGACCATGCGTCCACCCTTTCGAGATCAACTCGGTCAGGTTGCGATAGCCCACATCGTTCATCGCCAGCAGCGTTAGCCGGTAAGGGTGGGACTCGTCGTGGGGGTTATGGAGCCATAAATCGCTGCCAATAATCGGCTTCAACCCCGCCCCCTGGGCGGCTTTGTAGAACTTCACCAGGCCGAACAGGTTGGTTTCATCGGTCAAGGCCAGCGCTGGCATCGCCCGTTCAGCCGTGGTGCTGACCAGCGACTTTAGCTTCACTAAGCCATCGACCAGGGAGTATTCACTGTGCAAACGTAAATGAACGAACGGAACCGTCATGGGACTCTCAGCAAAACGCTAGATGAAGATAAAAGTTAAAGCAGCGCCAACTGGCGCTGCACAGGCGCGAAGCTACGACGATGTTCGGCCAGTGGCCCGTGAGCTGCAAGCGCCGTCAGGTGCTCTTTTGTCGGGTAGCCTTTATGGCGCGCAAAACCATACTCAGGATAGCACTCATCCAAGGCGACCATCTGCGCGTCACGAGCGACCTTGGCCAAAATCGACGCCGCGGCAATGGCACAGTGGCGTGAATCGCCCTTCACCACGGCCTGGCCGGGCAGCCGATGGCTAGGTAATTTGTTGCCATCCACGAGTAGATATTCCGCCGACGGTGCCAGCGCATCAATGGCGCGACGCATGGCCAAGTGGGTGGCGTGGTAAATATTCAGCGCATCCACTTCCGCTGCGCTGGCTTCTGCCACAGCAAAGGCCAGCGCCCGCTCGCGAATTTGTGTATCAAGCGCTTCACGCCTGCGCGCCGTCAACTTTTTAGAGTCAGTAAGACCGTCAATCGGCTGCGCGGGATCGAGAATAACCGCCGCGGCCACCACGCTACCGATCAGTGGCCCTCGGCCTACTTCATCGACCCCCGCCAGCCGCTCGCCGCTGTAAGAAATATCTAATAGTGGAAAATCCTTGTGCTCGATCAACCAGTGCGTTGTCACCCTATCTTTAATGGCCATCAACACTCTCCAGCGGCTGCCCCGCGACCAACAGGCTTACTGCCTCGGCGGCGCGACGGCTGGCGTTGCGCTGGAGGGTGGCGTGCATCTGGGCAAAGCGCGCTTCCAGGGCGTGGCGGCTATCTTCGTCCGCCAGCATGGCGCTGAGCTGGTCGGCAATCGCCTCCGGCGAGGCAGCGTCTTGAATGAGTTCGGGCACCAGCGTTTCCTGGGCAATCAAATTGGGCAGCGATACCCACTGGGTTTTCACCATTCGTTTAGCCAGCCAGTGGGTGGCTGGGGCCATTTTGTAGGCCACTAGCATGGTGCGGTGGCACAGCATGGCTTCCAGCGCGGCGGTGCCTGAGGCCAGCAGCACCACATCGCTCGCTACCATGGCTTCACGGGCCTGACTATCCAGCAGCGTAATTCGCTCAGCCAGTAACGGGTAATTAGCCAGCAGTGCGCTGATTTCACGGCGGCGATCAGCAGTGGCCGCCGGAATCACCACCTGCAGCGCGGGGTGGCGCTGGCAGAGCTGTTCGGCCGCGTTGAGAAAAGTATCACCCAAAAAGCGAATTTCATTGGCCCGGGAACCGGGCAACAGCGCCAACACTTGGCTATCAGGCGCCAGCTCCAGCGCTTGGCGGGTCGCAGCACGGTCATTTTCCAGCGGCATTTCGTCAGCCAAGGGGTGACCCACAAAGGCGACGGGGACACGGTGTTCGCGATAGAAGGCGGCTTCAAAAGGGAGCAGTGTTAGCATGCCGTCTACCGATTTAGCGATGCCTTTTACCCGCCCCTGGCGCCACGCCCATACGGAAGGGCTTACGTAGTGGGCGGTGGTAATGCCCGCTTCACGGAGCTGGCGTTCCAGGCCTAAATTGAAGTCAGGCGCATCGATGCCGAGCATAATATCCGGCTGCCAGGCCAGCGCTTCGGCTTTTAGGGTGCGCCGTACACGGATCAGCTCGGGGAGGTGCTTAAGCACCTCAACCAGCCCCATTACCGCGAGGGTCTCTAAAGGGAAGCGGCTCTCCATGCCTTCCGCCTGCATCCGTGGCCCGCCGATACCACGAAACTCGACGCCAGGGTGGCGTGCTTTAAGTTCGCGCATCAGCCCAGCGCCGAGGATATCGCCGGAGAGCTCCCCAGCCACGAGATAGACACGTTGCAGGCTCATAAAATGATTAGCATGGGTTAACGGGTGATTCCGCGGGTAGAACGCTCAATGGAGGCGGCAAAATGCTCGACTTCGGGTAGCTCAAAGCGGCTGCGCATTTCGGCAAGCGCTTGCTCAGTGGTCAGCCCTTGGCGATAGACCATTTTATAGGCGGCGGTTAAGGCATTAATCGCTTCGCGGCTAAAACCTCGTCGCTTTAACCCCACCAGGTTGAGGCCACGCGCTTCGGCAGGGTTGCCGTTAATCATGATATAGGCAGGCGTGTCCTTGGTGATAATCGAGCCACCACCGGCCATGGCGTGATCGCCAAAATGACAGAACTGGTGCACTGCGGCCAAACCACCCAGAATGGCATGATCACCGACGGTGACGTGCCCTGCCAAGGTAACCTGATTGGCTAAAATGCAGTCGTTACCAATTACGCAGTCATGGCCCACATGTACATAGGCCATAAACAGGTTGCGCGAACCAACAGTGGTCTCGCTGCGATCCTGAACGGTGCCTCGGTGAATCGTGGCGCCTTCGCGAATCACATTATCGTCCCCCATCACTAACCGAGTGGGCTCACCTGCGTACTTTTTGTCCTGACAGTCTTCGCCTACCGAGGCGAACTGAAAGATACGCGTGCGCTCACCCAGCGTGGTGGGGCCTTTAACCACCACATGGGGGCCAATTACCGAGCCCGCGCCGATCGTGACGCCGGGGCCGATAATGCTAAAAGGGCCTACCTCAACGTCGTCGGCAAGGCGCGCCGTCGGGTCGACCAGTGCAGTAGGATGTATCAAGCCACCTTCCTCTCGGCACAAATAATTTCCGCTTCGCAGGCCAGCTCACCGTCAACCGAGGCACGGCATGCAAATTTCCAAATACCGCGTTTACCTTTAATCACGTCGGCCTCTAAGGTGAGCTTGTCACCCGGCATTACCGGGCGCTTAAAGCGCACCTTGTCACTGCCTACCAGATAGTATACATAGCCATCGGCGGGCAGTTTATTGACCGTTTTAAAGCCGAGAATACCGCAAACTTGGGCCAGTGCTTCAATCACCAGCACACCAGGCATAATCGGGTGATGTGGAAAATGGCCGTTGAAAAACGGCTCGTTGATGCTGACATTCTTGTACGCAACGATGGATTCACCGATGGCTAGTTCCGTTACTCGATCCACCAGCAAAAAAGGGTAGCGGTGGGGCAAGTACTCGCGAATTTCATTGATATCCATAACCATCGTAGCGACCTCTAAAATAACAAAACGCCTAATGACTCTCAGGCAAATACCAGCACCCCTGCTGGCCAAAAAGCAGTGGATTATAACCTGCTGCTATTCAGCCTCAAGTCAGTGGCAGGTAAATTTCATTCAGCATAAATCAATCACGCTGTTTTTTTTCCAATCTTGCTAGGCGCTTAGCGATATCATCGAGCTGTTTAAAACGCACCGCGTTTTTACGCCACTGGGTATTGGCCATAGCGCCGGTACCTGAGGAGTAGACCCCCGGTTCATGGATTGAGTTTGTCACCAAGCTCATTCCCGTCACCTGAACGCCATCGCAAATCGTTAGATGGCCGGACAAACCAACGCCGCCACCCAGCATGCAGTGTTTACCGACCTTGGTAGAGCCGGCAATGCCCACACAGCCCGCTAAGGCGCTGTGATCGCCAATGATGACGTTATGAGCAATTTGTACCTGACTATCGATTTTGACGTCATCACCAATCACCGTATCACCCAGTGCGCCCCGATCGATGCTGGAGCAACTGCCCACCTCAACGTCATCGCCCAGCACAACGCCTCCCAGCTGCGCAATTTTATGCCAGCCAGCACCGTCGTGGGCGAAACCAAATCCGTCACCGCCGATAACACAGCCACTTTGCAGGATGACTCGCTTACCTACCACCACACCATGGCACACCGTGACATTGGCATGCAGCCGCGTTGCTTCGCCGATAATGCTGTCGGCCCCAACCACGCTCCCTGCTCCAATCGCTACGCGGTCGCCCAGCACTACGCCAGACTCAATCACTGCATGAGCTTGAATGCAGACATCAGCGCCTAGTTTAACGTCTTCCGCCACTACCGCCGTGGGGTGAATACCGACGACGTCGCGGGCAGGCAGCGGGTCAAACAGCTGCGATAGCTTGGCATAGCCCAGGTAAGGGTTATCGATTTCCAGGCGAGGTACCGGGCAGTGTTTACCGTGCTCAGGGTGCAGTAATACAGCGGCCGCCTTGGTCGTCGCCAGATCTTTCAGGTAGGCGCGATTGGCCAGAAAAGCGACTTGATCCGGCTGCGCTTCTTTTAACGTCGCCAAGCCACGTATCGGCTGCTGGGCGTTGCCGCTAACGGCAATGTCCAATTGGCGCGCAATGTCTGCGAGGGTTAGGTGGTGAGAAGCGTGCGTCATGGGAGCCCAGGGAAGCTTTGGTGTGGTCAAGCCACACCAATCATCGTTTAAATTTAGTTCAGGGTATCAAAAATCTGCGTGACTTCGTCGGTCACATTGGGCAGATCCACACCTGAGTGCAGTACGCCCTGGGGCTCAACCAGTACATCAATACCGTGGCGTTCCAGTACCTGAGCGACGGCTTGCTCTAACTTCGGTTCAGCGCTTTCTAAAAACTGCTGCTCAGAGCTCTGCTGGGCCTGCATGACTTCCCGGCGAAGCTGCTCAAAACGACTGCCCTTCTCTTGTAGTTCGCTAATCAGCGACTCACGCTGAGACTGAGCCATGGTTTCGCCTTCGTTCTGCAAACGCTGCTGTAATTGCTGTAGCTCATTACCCAGGTTCTGTGCTTCACGCTGCTGATTGCCGATCTGCCCTTCCAGAGTACTCATTGAGGCCTGTGCCGACTGGGTATTCATCAATGCTGCTCGCCAGTCTAATACCGCTACTTCTGCCGCGTGAGCGGGCAAAATCATCGCGCCCAACAGGCATACCACCGCTGTTAGTCTACGCATCATGTTATCTCCTTAGGTCACGCCAGCCGCGCGCCGCCATGGCACGCGGTCTAGCAAAATTAGAACGATTGGCCGAGTGAGAACTGGAAGAATTGGGTATCGTCACCGCTCTCATCGTTCAATGGTTCGGCAACGCTGAAGGTCAGCGGCCCCACCGGCGTTAGCCAAGAAAGGCCGATACCGGCACTGTAGCGCAAATCGCCTAGATCAACGCCGGAGTTGCACTGCTGACGACCTGCGTCTTCTGCAAGCACATCGTAGCAAGAGGTCAGGAAAGTATTACCGCCATCCAGGAATAGCGATGTTTGCAGCGCACGCTGATCTTCAATAAAGGGCAGCGGGAAAATGATCTCGGCGCTACCTTCTACTGAAACGTTACCGCCCAGGGTTCGGTCACGGCCGCCTTCTGTTGCTGGCGTGGTGCGCTGCCCAAGCGTATTCGAGGTGAAGCCACGTACCGAGCCTAGACCGCCGGCGTAGAAGTTTTCATAGAAGGGGTAAGGATCGTTGCCGCCCAGCGTATCGGCATAGCCGACGTTGCCGGTAAATTTGAACGCCCAGGACTCGTCATCATTAATCGGGAAGAGCTGTTGAGCTCGCGCGCGCAGCTTGTAGTACTCCGAATCACTGCCCGGCACGCCGGTTTCCAGCGACAGGCGCTGATAGCTGCCATCGGTAGGCATAATACCGCGGTTAAGATTATTGCGTGTCCAGCTGGCGGTCAGCTTCAGGCTTTGCGCATCTTCGCCCTGATCTTCCACGTAGCGACGAATTTCTGAGGCCGTGTCGAAGTAGGTTTTCACCGTTAGGTCTTCAACGCTGGCCCCAAAGTTAAGCCGCGACAGCTCACTGACGGGATAACCAAAGTTAATCCCTGCACCGTAGGCATCTGTCGAGAACGTCGAAATATCCGAATCGGCATAGTCGGTTTCGCGGTAGAACAGGTTATAGCCGCGGGAAATACCATCCAAGGTCCAGTAAGGATCTGTGAAGCCAAAGTTAACGCTGGTGAAAGTATCGCTGCGCTGAGCACCTACGTTGACGCGATTGCCCGTACCCAGGAAGTTATTCTGCGACAGCCCTACCCCGTAAATAACCCCGGCACTCTGGGAGAAACCAACGCTTGCCGAGACCGAGCCTGAAGGCTGCTCTTCGACAGTATAAGTAACGTCGAGCAAATCCGGCTCACCGGGCACAGGCTGAGTATCCACCTCTACTTGGCTAAAGAAGCCCAGGCGTTCAAGACGCTGACGCGATTGCGTAATGGCGTCGGTGGAAGCGGGTGCGCCCTCCAACTGAATCATTTCACGTCGCAGCACTTCATCCTGGGTAGTGGTATTACCGTAGAACTCGATACGGCGAACGTAGGCACGTTCACCGGGATTGACGGCAATCACCAGATCGACCGTTTCCCCGTCCTCTGCCATTTCAGGCACGCCTTGAATATCAGCAAATGCGAAGCCTTCGGCACCCAAACGCTGGCGCAAGGCTTCGGTGGAGGCATTCACATCGCCGCGGGAGAAAATCTCACCCTCTTTAACGGTGAGCAGCTGGCGAGCTTCGTTCTCGCTGATCTGTAGGTCACCCGCGAAACGAATATCACCTACCCGGTACTGGGCGCCTTCATCGACGTTGAGGGTGATAAAGATTTCGGATTTTTCCGGGCCAATCGACACCTGGGTCGAGGTGACATCGAAGTTGACGTAGCCGCGATCGAGGTAGAACGAACGTAGCCGCTCAATATCACCGGCAAGCGCTTCACGGGAGTACTCGTCGCTTGAGAACCAGCCGAAAAGGCGTCCTGGCCGATCATTGAGCTCAAACACCTCGCGCAGCGTTTCGTCATCAAAAGCTTCATTACCAACGATGTTGATTTGACGAATCTTAGCGACTTCGCCTTCATTGATATTGATATTGACCTGTACCCGCCCCTCATCCACCTCTTCAACTTCGGTATCGATGCTGGCGCTGTAGCGGCCCTGTGACTGGTAAACACCTTCCAGTTCACGCTGAATCTCTTCCAGCGTGGAAAGCTCCAGTACCTGGCCTTCCGAGAGTCCTGATTCACGCAAACCATTGCGCAAATCTTCTTCGGAGATCTGATCGTTGCCACTGATCTGTAGCCGCGCAATGGTCGGGCGCTCGACGACCTGAATAACCAGTACATCACCTTCGCGTGCCAGGGAGACGTCGTCAAAGAGCCCTGTGGCAAATAATTCACGGGCCGCGGAGGCCAACTGCGCCTCGCTGACACGCTCATTGGCGCTCACCGGAAATGCATTGAAGACCGAGGCGGCGGATACCCGCTGCAGTCCTTCCACTCGAATGTCTGAAACATCAAAGGATTGTGCTTGGGCGCCGCTGGCGCCTGCCAGCAAGAGTGCCGCCATTCCAAGGGTCTTGATTTTCATGCAGTCAATTCGCTCGCGTTGGTCTGCCTATCATTCCAGAAAGGCACCATATACATTTGTGCAGGCAGATGACAAGGCATCCTGCGCGCTACACGCGTCATTACCACAGGCGCATCAGATCAAAATAGAGGGCCATCAACATCAGGGTGCCGACCATGGCAAGCCCTATGCGCAATCCTACGGCTTGGGTTTTTTCAGATACTGGCCGTCCACGCACGACCTCCATAAAGTAATAGAGCAAGTGGCCACCATCGAGCACCGGGATAGGTAGTAAGTTTAATACCCCAAGGCTGATAGAAAGATACGCTAGAAAGCCAATAAACGCTTCCATCCCCGCACGAGCTGAATCACCTGAGACCTGCGCAATGGTGATTGGCCCGGACAAATTGGAAGGCGAGATCAGCCCTACAAACATTTTGCGTATGGCATCTAAGGTTAAGAGCGTCATCGCTCCAGTGCGCGAAACAGCCTGGCCTACCGCTTCAATAGGGCCGTAACGGATTTCACGCTGGAACTCTGCTGGCCACTCGACCTGCTCGGCGCCTGCACCGATATAACCAATTTCAACCCCAGTGTCCAAGCGGTTACGCCCGGGGGTTAAATCAACACTCGACTGCTCGCCATTACGTTCATAGGTGAGCTGCAGCGTTTCACCTGGACTACCTCGCACCATATTAACGAAGTGCATCCAATCATCTACTGGTTCACCATTAACCGCCACCATCCTATCGCCAGCTTCTAGACCTGCCTGTTCGGCGGCCTCCCCGCTCACGACCTGGCCTAAAACAGCCGGAAATTCCGGTTGCCATGGGGTAATGCCCAGTGTTTGCAACGGCTGTGGCGGATCTTGGCGAACCAAATAATCAGCCACCGACAACCCAAAGCGCTGTGGATCACTCGCGCCTTCAGGGCGGGCGTCGATATCCAACTCACCGCTGAAGCCAATAATCGACACCAGCTTGAGGTTAACATCTTCCCAAGAGCGCATCTCGTCGCCCTGGATAGCGACAATCTCATCGCCATTGGCAAGCCCTGCTTCGGCGGCGGGCGAGTCAGGCGCAACGCTGCCGACCATCGGTGATACCACCGTTGTGCCCGCCACGAACAGAGCCCAGTAAGCCACGATCGCTAATAAGAAGTTGGCGATAGGCCCTGCCGCCACAATCGCAATGCGCTGCCACACGGTCTTGCGGTTAAATGCTTGGTCAAGCTGCTCTTCCGGAACCGGTGCCTCACGTTCATCGAGCATTTTGACATAGCCACCCAGCGGGATGGCGGCTATTGCGAACTCGGTGCCGTGGCGGTCAACCCGCGACCATAGCGGTTTACCAAAGCCTACCGAAAAACGCAGCACTTTGACTCCACAGCGTCTCGCCACCCAAAAGTGACCAAACTCGTGGAAGGTCACTAACAGGCCCAGCACCACAATGACCGCTAAAATATTCTGTATCAGGCCCACAGTGAACTCCTTAATGCCCCGCTCTAACGACCAGCCCAGCGAATGCTTAAGCGGACCACCTTGTTACCAGTTCCAACGCCTGCTGCCGTGCCCATTGATCCGTTGCTAATACGCTATCAAGGCTATCAACATGGCCTTGGTAGGGACGCGACAAGACGTCGGCGACCAGTTGCCCAATGGCTGTAAAGCCGATCCGACGCTGGAGGAATGCCTCAACCGCCACTTCATTGGCAGCGTTGAGTACAACGGGTGCCATGCCACCTTGCCGCATCGCTTCACGGGCAAGCCCTAAACAGGGGAAGCGAGTTTCATCGGGGGCTTCAAAATCAAGCCGCGCCACCTGAAAAAGATCCAATGTTTCGACCCCGGCGTCAATTCGCTCCGGCCACGCTAGCCCGTAGGCGATGGGGATGCGCATATCGGGATTACCCAACTGTGCAATCACCGAACCATCTTGATACGCCGCCATGGAGTGAATCACGCTTTGCGGGTGCACCACCACCTGGATTTGTTCGGGCGTGGCATCAAATAGCCAGCAGGCTTCAATAAGCTCTAACCCTTTATTCATCAGCGTGGCGCTATCCACTGATATCTTACGCCCCATCGACCAGTTCGGGTGAGCGCAGGCCTGTTCGGGGGTGACATTGTTGATGTCGGCCTGGCTCCAGGTACGAAACGGCCCTCCCGAGGCGGTTAGCAGCAGCTGACGAACGCCGTGCTTGGCAAGCCCGCCACGATGCTCCGCAGGTAGACACTGGTAAATGGCATTATGTTCGGAATCAATCGGCAGTAATGTTGCGCCAGAGCGCGAAACGGCTTCCATAAACAACGCGCCGCTCATCACCAGCGCCTCTTTATTGGCCAGTAGCACACGCTTGCCTGCCTCCGCGGCGGCTAGCGCCGGCAGCAAACCTGCCGATCCTACAATGGCCGCCATGACGCAGTCGACGCTGGCGTCCCGGGCAACGTCACACAGCGCCTGCGAACCTGCGTTCACTTCAGTTGACTGCCCAGCCCGCTGAAGCGCTTGGCGCAGCCAGGCGGCATCGGCTTCATCATCCAATACGGCGACCGCGGGGCGGTGCGCCAGGCACTGCGCTAGCAGAGCCTCTTTTGAGGTGTGCGCGGTCAGGGCATGGACACAATAGCGGTCGGGGTGGCGACTAATCACATCCAGCGTGCTAGTGCCCACAGAGCCTGTCGACCCAAGCACGGTCACGCGTTGCTTATTAGCGAGCTGACTCATAGTGGCGGCACCCGAGCAAACACCTCAACCAGGACTTCCACATAGAACAGCGCGAACAGCGGAATCGCCGCAGTAAGACTATCAATGCGATCCAGCACCCCGCCGTGACCCGGGAGCAACTGGCTCGAATCTTTGATATTGCGATGGCGCTTGAGCATGCTTTCCAGAAGATCCCCTAGCACAGAGGCCAAGGTGACGACGGCGGTGATGAGTATCAGAGCAATAGCGCCAGCCAGACCCAGCGGCAACCAAAGTGCAAAGAGCATGGCCAGGATAGTGGTCGCGGCTAAGCCACCGAACACGCCCTCCCATGATTTGCCAGGACTTACCTGGGGAGCTAATTTACGCTTACCCCAATTACGCCCCACAAAGTAGGCGCCGATATCCGCGCACCAGACCAACAGCAGCACAAACAAAAGCCAAGCCATACCAACATCACGCAGAACGTTAAAGCCCACCCAGCAGGGCAACAGCACCCATAGGCCCATCGCCAACCGCCGCCCCGTGGCCTGCCACTGGCCACCTGCAGCAGGGTAGCGGGTTACCCAATAGAGGTTCACCAGCCAGCCAACGGCGGAGAGCCACAGCGGCCATATCGATGTGGCCGCCCCGGTCAGCCACATGATCAGCATCAGCGCCGCCATCACGGCCACTAGCTGGGCACGCTGCGCCGTAACGGAAACGCCCGCCAGATTGGACCACTCCCAGGTAGCAAGCAGCACCATCAGCGCCGTAAATAGCGCGAAAGCGCCGCCGTCTAAACCAAACAGGCCAACCAGCACCAGGGGTGCTAGCCAGGCTGCGGTAATAATCCGCTGTTTAAGCACCCTGCGCCTCTATTTGTTCGTCCGTCATGCCAAAGCGACGACGGCGCTGACAGAAGTCGTTTAATGCCGCATCAAACGCATCCGCACCGAAATCCGGCCATAGCAACGGGGAAAAATGCAGCTCGGCATAGGCCAACTGCCAGAGCATAAAGTTGGATAGCCGCTGCTCACCACTGGTACGTATGCACAGATCTACCGGCGGCACATCATCAACCCCCATTGCAGCGTCGAAGCACGCTTCATCGATTTCCGCAGGTGACAACACCCCTGCCGCCACCTGTTCGGCCAAAGTGCGCGCCGCTCGTGCGATATCCCACTGCCCCCCATAGTTGGCGGCAATCACCAAATGCATACCCGTGTTGTCCGCGGTTAACGCTTCAGCACGCTGAATATGCTTTTGGATGGCGTGGGAAAAGCCCCGCTGTTCACCAATAATCGAGAGGCGCACATTGCGCTCATTGAGCTTTTTGACTTCACGCTTAAGCGCCATCAAAAACAGCTCCATCAAGGCGTTGACCTCTGCGGCCGGACGTTTCCAGTTTTCACTGGAGAAGGCAAACAGGCTGAGGGTTTGCACCTCGCGCTCGGCGGCCCGCTGAATCACCGCACGGACGGTTTCCACCCCGGCTCGGTGCCCGCGCACCCCCGAAAGCCCCCGCGCGCGCGCCCAGCGGTTATTGCCGTCCATAATGATGGCAACGTGAGACGGCGGGGCCTCCCCTGCCAGAGAAGACACGCTGGCGTCGTCCGGCTGTTTTTCAGGAAGCTGCGGTGACGTCATGGATTCTCGCACCAAAGGTCAGTCATAAAAAAACCAGCCAGAGTGTGGCAAAACGGGCAGCCAAAGCTGCCCGCGGCTGAATAAAGCACAGATTTATACCTGCATGAGATCCTGCTCTTTTGCAGTCAGCGCTTTATCGATCTCAGCGATATACTTATCGGTCAGCTTTTGAATCGCATCTTCGCCTTCACGCTGATCGTCTTCGGTGATCTCTTTTTCTTTTAACAATGATTTGAAATCACCGTTAGCATCGCGGCGCACGTTGCGTACGGCAACGCGGGCGTTTTCAGCTTCGCTACGCGCCTGCTTGATATACCCTTTGCGGGTCTCTTCGGTGAGCATCGGCATCGGCACACGGATCACGTTGCCGGCACTGGCCGGGTTCAAACCAAGATCAGAGGTCATGATGGCCTTTTCGATCTTCTGCACCATGCCCTGCTCCCAGGGCGCAATCGTCAGCGTGCGGGCGTCCTCAACGTTGACCGATGCCACTTGGCTAAGCGGTACCTGGCTGCCGTAATAGTCCACGGTAACAGCGTCTAAAATGCTCGGGTGAGCACGACCGGTACGAATTTTATTGAAGTTGCTATGCAGCGCCTCAACGCTTTTTTGCATGCGCGAATCGGCATCTTTCTTAATATCGTTGATCACGTCATTACCCTCTGTATATCAGCGTGCCTTCCTTGCCCCCTACGACCATATTCAGTAGGGCACCAGGCTTATTCATATCAAATACCCGCACCGGCATATTATGGTCACGTACCAGGCAGATAGCGGTCAAATCCATAACGCCCAATTTCTGATCCAGGGCGTCGTCGTAAGAGAGCTGGTCGTACTTCACCGCATCCGGATGTTTTACCGGGTCTTTATTGTAGACGCCATCGACTTTGGTCGCTTTGATCACGACGTCAGCGTCTACCTCAATACCGCGCAAACAGGCAGCAGAGTCGGTGGTGAAGAAGGGATTGCCTGTGCCTGCAGAAAACAGCACTACGTCCCCTGAGGTTAAGTAGCGAATGGCGGTACGCCGGTCATAGTGCTCTACTACGCCGCTCATCGGGATGGCAGACATCACGCGCGAGCGGATATTGGAGCGCTCTAACGCATCACGCATCGCCAGCGCATTCATTACGGTCGCCAGCATGCCCATGTGGTCACCGGTGACACGATCCATGCCAGCTTCATTGAGCGCCGCGCCACGGAACAAGTTACCACCGCCAATCACGATGCCCACCTGCACCCCGATGCCGACGAGCTGGCCAATTTCCAGCGCCATGCGGTCGAGCACCTTAGGGTCAATACCAAAATCGTGCTCACCCATCAGCGCTTCGCCAGAAAGCTTGAGCAAAATACGTTTGTATTTTGACTTCGAACCCTCAGCCTTGCTGGGTGCTACATGGGGGGTAGGTTCTTGAACATCACGCGACATGGCATCTCTCCTGAGGCAGACCTGTAAACAGGCAGGCGGGTCAGCCCCTTGGTATAAAACCAGTGTATAAAACCAGCTATCTTAGGGCCGATTATACTAGCATTAATTATACAGGGGCCGGATACGCGAAGGCGTGCGCTCACGCGCACGCCATCTTTTTTCTGAAACCTCTGACCTTAGCGACGGCCAGCCTGTTCCATAACTTCTTTAGCGAAGTCGACTTCTTCTTTCTCGATACCTTCGCCAACTTCAAAGCGCGTAAAGCCAACCACTTCGCCGCCAGCAGCTTTGACGAACTCAGCAACCGTCTGGTTGGGATCTTTTACAAACGGCTGCTCGGTCAGGCTGTTTTCTGCCAGGTACTTTTTCAAGCGGCCCTGAACCATTTTCTCAGCGATCTGCTCCGGCTTACCAGCCATATCCGGCTGGGCCAGAATAATCGCTTTTTCCTGATCCAGCTGCTCTTGGGGCATATCGGCAGGGTGCGCAACCGCAGGGTTTATCGCCGCAACGTGCATCGCGACGTCTTTCGCGACTTGCGAAGTACCGCCAGTTAGCACGGTCAGAACGCCAATACGGCCACCGTGGACGTATTCACCTACTAAACCACCGTCAGCAGCGTTTACAACGATGGCACGACGTACACCGATGTTCTCGCCGATTTTCTGAACTAGTTGCTCGCGAGCAGTTTCCAGCTCGCCAGCCATAACGGCAGCGACATCTTCACTTTTGGCAGTAAAGAAAGCCGCAGCGATTTTGTCGGCAAACGCGATGAAGTTGTCATCACGAGCAACAAAGTCGGTCTCGGAGTTGATTTCAACCATTACGCCGTAGCTGCCATCTTCCGCTACACGCGTAACCACTACACCTTCTGCGGCGATACGATCGGCTTTCTTCGCCGCTTTTAGGCCGGAGCTTTTGCGCAGGTTTTCAATCGCAACTTCGATATCACCGTCGGTTTCGGTGAGTGCTTTTTTACACTCCATCATGCCGAGACCGGTACGTTCGCGAAGTTCCTTGACCTGAGAGGCGCTGATAGCTGCCATGAGAATTCACCTCTGAAATGGTTCTATGAGAGTTAGACGCAACACAGAGTATAGGCATGATAAATGACCATCATGTATCACGCTGCCCTATGTCTCTCTGTATTGCGAGGCCGGTATTGAGTGCCGGCAAATTCGTCCGCCCAGACAGTTCATCTGTAGCGGGAAAAAGGGGGCAAAGCCCCCTTTATCTTGATGCGGCATACCTGCTCGCCGCATCCACTGCTGCGATTACTCGGCGGCAGTGTTGTCTTCAGCTGCAGCGGCCTCTTCGGTCACTTCAACGAACTCTTCAGCGTTGGCTTCTTTGGCACGGCCACACGCATCCGCAATCGCTTTTACGTAGATCTGGATAGCGCGGATAGAGTCATCGTTGCCGGGGATTACGTAGTCAACGCCATCGGGGTTGGAGTTAGTATCCACCACGCCGATAACCGGGATGCCCAGTTTGTTGGCTTCGTTGATCGCGATGCGCTCGTGGTCAACGTCGATCACGAACAGTGCGTCCGGTAGGCCGCCCATGTTCTTGATACCGCCGATAGAGCGCTCAAGCTTTTCCTGCTCGCGAGTTGCTACCAAAACTTCTTTCTTGGTCAGCTTCTCAAAGGTGCCGTCTTCGCGCATGGTTTCAAGATCACGCAGACGCTTAATGGACTGACGGATGGTCTTGAAGTTAGTCAACATGCCGCCCAACCAGCGATGGTTGACGAAGTGCTGGCCAGCACGATTGGCTTCTTCTTTAATTACCTTGCTAGCGCTGCGCTTGGTGCCAACAAACAAAATTTTGTTGTTGGATGCCGCCATCTTCTCGACCACATCGATCGCTTCGTTCAGCGCCGGAAGGGTGTGCTCAAGGTTGATGATGTGAATCTTGTTGCGCGCGCCGAAGATAAATTTGCTCATCTTCGGGTTCCAGTACTTGGTCTGGTGACCGAAGTGAGCGCCTGCTTTCAGCAGGTCACGCATATTAACGTGAGACATGATAGAACTCCTAAAACTCGGGTTAGGCCTCCACGCACCCCATGGATCCGACCGTTGACCACGTTAGACGCTGCCAGCGGCACCCGGGACCATGTGCCGGTGCATGTGTGTTTTTAAGGCTTGATAGTAAGCATCGCGCCCGAATGTCGAGCACGCTGCGGATTCATCGCCCTGCCCTACTGCGTCCTTCCCAGCCAAGAAGCTCGGAATCACGATTGCAGGAAAGCGCGCGGCTTTATACCATAGATCATTGCCAAGATGAAGTCGCACCCCGTTTGACGGTCTTAAATTGCGCCATTCAATTTTCCATTCTGCATTCATATCGAGCATTCATGAACGTTCCTATCAAGACGCCTTCTGAAATCGAACACATGCGCGAAGCCGGGCGCCAAGCGGCTAGCGTGATTGAAATGATCACCCCCCATATCCAGGCAGGCATTAGCACGGGGGAAATTGACCGTCTCTGTCATGAGTATATTGTTAACGAGCTGGGCTCGACCCCTGCACCGCTGAACTACCATGGTTTTCCCAAAGCGACCTGCACGTCGATCAACCATGTGGTGTGCCACGGCATCCCCGACGACGCCAAGAAGCTCAAAAATGGCGACATCATGAACCTGGATATCACCGTTAAGACCACCGACGGCTACCACGGCGACTCCAGCGTAATGTTCGTTGTGGGTGAGACCATCCAGGGCGAAAGGCTGTGCCGCATTACTCAGGAGTGCCTGTATAAAAGTATCGAGCTGGTGAAGCCTGGCGTGCGCCTCTCAGAGCTTGCCCGCGTGATTCAAAAACATGCCGAAAGCAACGGCTACTCCGTCGTTCGGGACTTCTGCGGCCACGGCATCGGCGCCGAATTCCACGAAGAGCCGCAGTTTTTACACTACGACGGCTACGCACCGGATGCCGACATTAAGCTCGCCGCAGGCATGTGCTTTACCATCGAGCCGATGATTAACGTTGGCGGGTATAAAACCAAGGTGCTACGCGATGGCTGGACCGCCGTCACCAAAGATCGCAGCCTTTCAGCGCAGTGGGAACATACGCTGCTAGTGACCGAGGGCGGTGTAGAAGTACTGACCGCGCGTGGCGATGAAGACTTCAGTTTTCTAACCAACTGATGCTATTACACCACCACCGGTTTGAGCCGGACACCACGCTTTTCGACCTGGATCTTTTCCGTACCGAGCTTGCCGGCTCACGTTCGCCGGTAGCGCCCTTCAAGGCCGCGCTGCGCGAGCTACAGGCGCGCCTGGACGACCAGTTCCGCGCCGGTGCGGACATCCGCGACCTTGTGCGCGGCCGCGCCTGGTACCTGGATCAGCTACTGGCGATTGCCTGGGCGCAGCATGAGTGGCCCGATGATGGCATTGCGCTGGTGGCAGTCGGCGGCTATGGCCGTGGTGAGCTACACCCCCATTCGGATATCGATCTGCTGCTACTGCTGGAGCAGGACGACGACACCGCCTATCGCGAACCGCTAACCGCCTTTATCACCTTCTTGTGGGATATTGGCCTGGAAATTGGTCATAGCGTTCGCTCGCTTAGCGACTGTGAGCGGGAAGCCGAAGCGGATGTCACGGTGATCACCAACCTGCTCGAATCTCGCCTGATTGCGGGGCCAGAAAGCCTGCGCGAAGCGATGCGCGAACGCCTCAGCGCCGAGCACATTTGGCCCGCGGATCGCTTTTTTGAAGCCAAGTGGCAGGAGCAGATTTCGCGCCACTACCGCTACAACAACTCCGAGTACCACTTAGAACCGAACCTCAAAAGCTCCCCTGGCGGACTACGGGATATCCAGATGATCGGCTGGGTGGCCAAGCGCCACTTCGGTACCGAGCAGTACACCGACATCGTCGCCAACGGCTTTATGAACGATGCCGAACTGCGCATTTTAAGCCAGGGGCAGGCGTTCTTGTGGCAGGTGCGCTATGCCCTGCATATGATTACTGACCGCGCCGAAGACCGCCTGCTGTTTGACCACCAGCGCACCATCGCCGAAATGTTTGGTTTCCGCGATACGCCGGAACGCCTGGCGGTTGAGCAGTTTATGAAGCGCTACTACCGGCACGTCACCGCGCTGGCAGGACTTAACGATATGCTGCTGCAGCACTTTGACGAGGTCATCCTGCGCGGCAAAGAGGCGCTGGAAACCGTCAAACTCAACGAGCGTTTTGAGACCAAAGGCGGCTATATCCAGGTGCGCTCGCGGACGCTTTTCCGCGAGCGCCCTGCGGCGATGCTAGAGCTATTCCTGTTGATGGCCAAGCACCCCGAAATCGAAGGAGTGCGGGCAGACACTATCCGGCTAATTCGCGATCATCGCCACCAGATCGACGACCACTACCGGGAAGATCCGCGCCATCAGCGACTATTTATGGCCATTATGCGCGCCCCCGGCAACGTGCCCCGCCAGCTGCGGCGCATGAACCGTTACGGCATTCTGGGCAAATACCTGCCTGAATTTGGCCGCGCCATAGGGCTGATGCAGCACGACCTGTTTCACATCTACACGGTCGATGCTCACACCCTGCTGCTGCTCAAATTTCTGCACAATTTCCGCAAACCGGAAGCGAAAGGTGACTTTCCTGTGGCAGTGGCCTTGATGCAGCAGTTGCCCAAACTCGACCTGTTATGGATTGCTGGGCTGTTTCACGACATTGGCAAGGGCCGCGGCGGCGACCACTCGGAAATCGGCGCCCGGGACGTTGAGCATTTTTGCCAGCGCCACCACGTCTCGCCCCACGACACTAATCTGGTCAGTTGGCTGGTTGAGCACCATCTATTGATGTCGATGACCGCGCAAAAGCGCGACATCAGCGACCCCGATGTGATTCGTGATTTTGCCCTGATCGTGCGTAACGAAACGCGGCTGGACTACCTTTACGTGCTCACCGTGGCCGACATTAATGCCACCAACCCCACGCTGTGGAACGGCTGGCGGGCATCGCTGCTGCGCCAACTACACGCTGAAACCAAGCGCGCCCTGCGCCGCGGCCTGAACAATCCGCCCGACCGCGACGACTGGGTGCGGGAAACGCGCACCGAAGCACGCTCTTTGCTGCAGACCATCGGCGTTAATCGTGAGCAAATCGATCATCTTTGGGAATCGCTAGGGGAAGACTACTTCCTGCAGTACGCGCCCAGCGAAATCGTTTGGCAGACCCAGGGCATTCTCAATCACAACCAGTCACCGCTGCCGCTGGTGTTGATCAGCGCACCGACTGCGGACATGTCCGAAGGTGGCACCAAAGTGTTTATCCATACCCGCTCGGTGGATGACCTTTTCGCGGCTACCGCCGCTGCAATGGAGCAGTTGGGGCTCTCGATTCACGATGCGCGCATTGCGACCTCCCACAACGATTGGACGCTGAATACCTTTATCGTGCTCGACAACCATGGCCAGCCCATTCGTGACCCAAGCCACATCGAAGAGATGCGCCAACACCTGGTGGAAGAGCTTGATGACCCGGACGACTATCCGGACATCGTCACCCGCCACACGCCGCGCCAGCTCAAGCACTTCAAGGTGCCCACGGAGGTGCTAATTGAGCAGGATCCGGCCAATGAGCGCACGCTGCTAGAGCTAACGGCTCCCGACCGTCCCGGCCTGCTGGCCCGGGTGGGACGTATCTTTATGGAGCAGGACATCTCGCTGTCCGCGGCAAAAATCGCCACCCTCGGTGAACGGGTAGAAGACGTCTTTTTCATCACCACCAAAGCAGGCGAACCGCTGACCGACCCCGAGCGCCAGCAGCAGCTGCGCGAACGTCTGATTGAGGTATTGGGGGTTTAAGAAACAACTGCGTTTAAGAGTGCAGGTAACTAGGTGCCAAGGGCAGGTTGGAGCGAGGGTCTTTCGACATGGCCGGAAATTGTTCCCGACAATTCCGGCATTTCCGCCATCCATGGCGGTCAGATGTCGAAAGTAGCGCCCACGGACGGGATCACAGCGCCCTCGCGGAAACCTGCCCTCGGCACCGACAAGCCTGCTCGAGAACTCTGATCGCCCGGTTAGGTTTGAGCCTGCACCTGGGCTTGCCTATAATCGACGGTTTACGCCGCCAGCCATCAACGGACACATCATGAACGCCGACCTCGACGCCCTGCATCCCTACCCGTTTGAAAAGCTGGCTGCGCTGAAAGCCGACCTAACGCCTCCAGCCAACCTGGCGCATATCCCGCTGACCATTGGCGAACCCCAGCACGCGCCCTACCCAGCGGCGCTTGAAGCGCTGGTGGCGCACCAACTGGAAATGGCCCGTTATCCTGCGACCAATGGCCTGCCAGCGCTCCGACAAACCATCGCCAGCTGGGCAAGCCAACGCTTTCAACTGCGCGAACTCGACAGCGAACGCCACGTGGTGCCCGTTAACGGCACTCGGGAAGCCATTTTTGCCTTTGTACAGGCGGCGCTGGATCGCAGCCGCCCGGCGAAAGTCGCGGTGCCCAATCCGTTTTATCAAATCTACGAAGGTGCGACGCTGCTGGCAGGCGGCGAGCCGCTCTATTTAGACTGTACCGCTGAGAATAATTTTCGGCCCGACGTTAGCGCCGTGCCTGCCGCTACGTGGCGCGATGTGCAAATCGTCTTTATCTGCTCGCCGGGCAACCCCACCGGTGCGGTCACGCCCCTTGATGAATTTAAGCAGCTGATTGCCCTCGCCGACGCACACGACTTTATTATCGCCTCGGACGAGTGCTACTCGGAGCTCTACCTCGACGAAACAGCCCCACCGCCTGGGCTGCTGCAAGCTTGTGCCGAGCTGGGTCGTGATGATTACCGGCGCTGCGTGGTCTTTCACTCGCTCTCCAAGCGCTCCAACCTGCCGGGCCTGCGCTCGGGCTTTGTGGCGGGGGATGCGGCACTGCTCACCCCGTTTAAGCGTTACCGCACTTACCACGGCTGTGCTATGTCGCTACCGCTTCAGCACGCCTCCATCGCCGCATGGCAGGATGAGCAGCACGTGCGCGCCAACCGCGACGCCTACCGCGAAAAATTTAGCGCGGTCACGGAGGTGCTCGCCCCGATCATGGATTTTCCCGCGCCACAAGCTAGCTTTTACCTATGGCCTGCGGTGCCCGGTGGTGACGATATTGCCTTTACTCAGAGGCTGTTTGCCGAGCAGCACGTTAGCGTACTGCCCGGCAGCCTAATGGGACGCACGGGTGAAAATGGCGTTAACCCCGGCGCAGGACGTTTGCGCCTAGCGCTGGTGGCTGAATTAGCGCCCACCCTTGAAGCCGCCCAACGAATTCGCCATCTCGTCGAGCGCGGTTAACAACATTTTCTGGTTCAACATTCTCAGGAGGTCGTATGCTGACGCTGTATATCATCGATAACTGCGATACCTGCTGCAAAGCGCGTAAAGCGTTGGATGAAAAAGCGCTGCTGTATAAAACCCACGATCTGCGCAAAGATGGTCTCTCTGCGGCGCTACTAGAACACATTTTACATCGTGTACCGCTTGTGGAAGTCATTAATAAACGCAGCAAAACCTGGCGCGAACTTTCCGATGAGGAAAAAGATTACGACGCCAACTCGGCTCGCCAACTAATGATGAAATACCCCACGCTGCTGAAGCGGCCGCTGCTGGAAGTAGACGACTCCACTATCTTGGTCGGCTACAGCGAGGGCGATTACGACCAGCTCGGCTAAGTACTCAAGTGGCCAAGCGCTTAAGCAGCTAGATACATGAGCAACTAAGTACTTTAGCACCTAGGTACCTTGGCTTTACCCACTCCTCTTCACTACTTATCACTACAGGACAACTTCTTATGCTGAGCTTTGCGCTTGGAATCGGCACTCAAAACACCCAGGGCGACTGGCTGGAAATCTACTATCCGGCGCCGCTGCTCAACCCACCAGCCAGCCTGGTGGAAGCCGCTAAACAGGCTCTGGACGCCCCCCAAGGCAACGCCGCCATCAGCTTTTTGCCCGAAGACTGCACACGCTTGGCTAAAGCGTTAGAAGCCGCGGGGCACTCAGCCCAGGCAGAGCTTGCCGAAGCGCTCTCTGCCAGCCAGCGCCCGCTGGTCGCGATGTTCCTGGAGAGCGACGAAGCGCCACAAACCGCGCCAGAGGTGTATTTAAAGCTCCACCTGCTGTCCCACCGATTGGTCAAACCTCATGGTCTCGATCTTACCGGCATGTTTGGCCTGCTGCGCAATATTGCCTGGACCAACGAAGGCGCCATCGACATTGAAGAGCTGCCTACACGCCGCCTGAAGGCGCGTATGGAGGGCCGCGCGCTGTCTGTCGACTGTGTGGATAAATTCCCCAAAATGACTGACTACGTGGTGCCTACCGGCATCCGCATTGCAGACACCGCCCGCGTACGCCTCGGCGCTTATCTGGGCGAAGGCACGACTGTCATGCACGAAGGCTTCGTCAACTTCAACGCAGGCGCCGAAGGCCCCGGCATGATCGAAGGTCGCATCTCAGCCGGCGTAATGGTCGGCAAAGGCTCCGACTTGGGCGGCGGCTGCTCCACCATGGGTACTCTCTCAGGTGGTGGCAATATCGTCATTAAGGTCGGGGAAGGCTGCCTGATCGGTGCTAATGCGGGCATTGGCATTCCGCTGGGTGACCGCTGCACGGTAGAAGCTGGTCTGTACATCACCGCTGGTTCCAAAGTGACCTTACTGGATGATCAGGGCCAGGAAGTGAGCACCGTTGCCGCCCGCGAGCTGGCCGGACAAGACGACCAGCTGTGGCGCCGCAACTCCCAGAATGGCCGCATTGAGTGCTTGACCAATAAAAGTGCTATCGCCCTGAACGAGGCACTGCATGCCCACAACTAAGCCTGAAGGACTGTCGCCGACGCTCACGCTCGCCTTTGAGCTGCTCAGCCGAGCCTCGGTAACACCGGATGACGAGGGCTGCCAGGAACTCATGATCGAGCGCTTAGCAGCGCTCGGTTTTCATATTGAGCGGTTACCGTTTGGCGACGTAAAGAATTTCTGGGCGGTGCGCGGCCATCACGGCCCGGTGGTGGCTTTCGCGGGCCATACCGACGTGGTGCCCAGCGGCCCCTACACCAACTGGCAGTACCCACCGTTCGAGCCCTGCATTGATGACGAGGGCATGCTGTGCGGGCGCGGCGCGGCTGATATGAAAGGCAGCCTGGCCTCAATGCTGACCGCCGTTGAGCGCTTTGTGACCCACCACCCGGATCACGATGGCCGTATTGCTTTTCTGATCACCTCCGATGAAGAGGGCCCGGCAGTCGACGGCACTCGCGCGGTGGTCGAGCACCTGCGCGAGCGTAATGAACGCCTCGACTACTGCATTGTCGGCGAACCATCCTCGACCACACGACTGGGCGATGTGATAAAAAACGGGCGCCGCGGCTCACTGGGCGCCACGCTGCACATTAAAGGCGTGCAGGGTCACGTGGCCTATCCGCATTTAGCGCGCAACCCCATTCACCAGGCCATGCCAGCGCTGGATGCGCTAGTCAACGAACATTGGGACGCGGGCAACGACTTTTTCCCCGCCACCAGTTTTCAGATTTCCAATCTGCGCGCAGGCACCGGGGCCACCAACGTGATCCCTGGCGATGTGGAAGTGGTGTTTAACTTTCGCTTCTCCACCGAGGTGACCTCTGATGAGCTCAAAGCGCGCACGGAAACCATTCTCGACCAGCATGGATTGGAATATCAGATAGACTGGACGCTCAACGGCGAGCCGTTTTTAACCGCGGAAGGCGCGCTGGTTGACGCCGCCATTAAAGGCGTTGAAGCGGTGACCGGCGAGCGCCCGGCGCTCTCTACCAGCGGCGGCACCTCGGATGGCCGCTTTATCGCCACCCTTGGCGCTCAAGTGGTCGAGCTAGGCCCGCTCAACGACACCATCCACAAGGTCAATGAGCGCGTTCGCGCCAGCGATCTGGACGACTTAAGCCGGATTTACGAAGCGACGCTGCAAGCGCTGCTCTCCTCCGGCGAGGTAAACCTATGATGGAGCGTTACCCCGATATAGAGATTTACCTGGCCAGCGTGTCGCTTGATGCACTCAATGAGTGGTTGAAAAACACACTAATAGCGCCACCGCTGAGTCCTGCAGGCAAAGGCCAATGGAAAACCCGCGGCCAATACCAGGGCGACTGCGTGCCGGTATTGCTGGTAGACAAAGCCGCTGATGGCTTTGCCAGCCTATGGTTTGATAGCAACCACACGCCGTGGATGACCGACCAGGAGTGTGCCCAGCAGGCCGCAGAAGCGCTGCAAACCGAAATACGTTGTTCACTGGGCGGCTGGCACCCCGGCGATGATCCTGACCGTTTCTGGCAAGTGCTGCCCGGTGGCAAAGAAGGGGCAATAGAGTGGCCCGACTCAGGGCGTTAATCGAGCTCTTTAAACGTAAACGACCCCGCCAAGGCGGGGTCGTTTGCTAACCAACTTTCAATTTAGCCAGCCGTAAGGCTCACTCAATAATACTGACATCGTCGGCCTGCAAACCACGCTCATTTTTAATCACGTGATAACGCACGATTTGGCCTTCTGCCAGCATACGCGGGCCACGACCACGAATGGCACGGAAGTGTACAAACACATCTTCGCCATTATCGCGGGTAATAAAACCGTAGCCTTTGTTGGTATTGAACCACTTCACTTCACCCTCTTCGCGGCCATCGTTAGGATCAATGATGTCTTCCTCTTCATCATCCTCCATAGGGGCGGCCGCTTGGGGTTGGCGCGGTGCTGGCTTGGGACGAACCACAGCATCGGACGCCACCACGATTGAGGGCGCAAAAGCGGCAGACGCTAATGTGCCAATACACAGAACAATAAAACTACCTATCGCAACGGCAATATAGACACCGCTAACTCCACTGATTGCCAGCTCGGCCATCCACAGCTCGGCGAGGGCACTATCGGTTAAATGAACAATCCCCGCCAGCAAAAGTGGCGTGGGGGCGGCAAGTAATACACTGATTAAGAAACAGCGAAACACAACTTTTGGGTTCATAGAAAAAAAAAGCTCTCTTGTTGTATGGGTAACAGACGAAGGACAATACCCGCACTATCAGGCCCATTCCCAATAGCACCGGCATACTACTACATAAGGCTGCAATGTTATCATGACCCACGAATTATCGCCTGTTGACCTGGCTCAACGTCTTGAATCTTTAGAGAGTCGCATAGCCCACCAAGAGCACTGGCTGGATACCCTGGATCAAGCGGTGGTACAACAGGAGCGCCGTCTGGAGAAACTGGAGCAGCTCAGCGGGCTAATGCGCGAACGCCTGCGTGAGCAGCACCAGGCACTCCAGGCAAGCGAACCCCAGGGCGACCAGCGCCCCGAGGATGAACTTCCGCCCCACTACTGAGCTAACGCCAGCCCCGGATGCGACTAATTAATTAGCCGCCGGCAGCTAGCGCTCAACAGCTTAGCGGCCAACAACGCTCGCAGGGTCAATACTTTCCAGCCCAAAGGCATCCGCTACGGCCTGGTAGGTGACTTGCCCCGCGTGCACGTTAAGGCCCGGCAGGAAGTGCGGGTCGTCACGCAGCGCCTGCTGCCAGCCCTTATCTGCCAGGGCGAGTACAAAGGGCAGCGTGGCGTTGGTCAGCCCCTGGGTGGAGGTACGTGCTACCGCGCCGGGCATATTGGCCACGCAGTAGTGCACCACCCCATCGACGATATAGGTCGGCTCGGCATGAGTGGTGGGCTTGCTGGTTTCAAAACAGCCACCCTGATCGATCGCAACATCGACCAGCACGCTGCCGGGCTTCATATCGGCCAGCATACTGCGAGTGATTAGTTTTGGTGCAGCGGCGCCGGGCACCAGCACCGCACCAATGATCATGTCAGACTCACGGGTGGCCGTTTCCAGTGCGTCTGCGGTGGAGTAAACCGTTTTGATGCGGCCCTGATAACGATCATCGAGTACTTCAAGCCGCGCTAACGACTTATCCAGAATGGTAACCTCCGCGCCTAACCCTAACGCCATGCGCGCAGCGTTTTCGCCTACCACGCCACCCCCGATCACGGTTACCTTACCTGGCGCCACACCCGGCACACCGGGCAGCAGCACGCCCGCACCGCCTTGGGCCTTCTCCAGGCTATGGGCTCCCGCCTGTACTGCCATGCGACCCGCTACGGTGCTCATTGGCGCCAGCAGCGGCAGACCACCGCGGGTATCGGTAATGGTTTCATAGGCGATACAGGTGGCACCGCTCTCCATCAGTCCACGGGTAAGGGGCTCTTCAGCGGCCAGATGCAGATAGGTGAACAGCGTATGCTGTGGGGTGAGTCGCGCCACTTCGTCCGGCTGCGGCTCTTTCACCTTGAGGATCAGCTCAGCGTTGCGCCACAAAGTCTCCACATCCGCTTCTATTTGTGCGCCGGCGGCTTGAAAATCAGCATCGCTAAAGCCTGCACCTTCTCCAGCACCGGCCTGAACGCTCACCTGATGGCCGCGCCCGGCTAATTCCCGCGCGCCGGTAGGGGTTAAGGCCACGCGATACTCGTGATTTTTGATCTCTTTGGGGACGGCAATTTTCATTGGATTTTTCCTGTGCTTTTAAAGGTGAGTCATGTTGTTAAGCAAATTACAGCACAGCTAACGTTGATCACCACCCCAGGAACACAAAACAAAAAAAACGCCGGTTAAGGCGTTTTTTAGGAGAAAAATCTAGCGATTGCCGGTTCTACACGAAAAAATCCACTTCTTTCTTAGTCACTCCACAATAACTGCGTTGCCGTAGATACGTCGATACTCCTCAGGCAGCCGTTTGGGCCGCCCCGTTGAAAGCGCCACGCAGGCAAAGCGTGTACGGGCGTATAGCAGTGTTTTCGCATCGTTGACACGCACCAGCTGAAAACGGCGCGTTAGACTGAAGCGCTCGTCACAATCGACAATCCAGGTAGCCAGCTGTAGCTCATCACCTGCAAAGGCAGGCGCGAGGTAATCCAGCTCGTGGCGGTGAACCACCATGGCCCGGTCAAGCTCTCGGTAACGCTCGATAGAGAGGCCGAGCGCGACCGAGTGAGCCCAGCTAATCTGCTCAACCCAGCGCAGGTATTCACTGTTGTTGACGTGCTGATAAGCATCGATTGCCTCATCGGCCACGCGAATATCGATCACAAAAGGATCGGGCAGCGCCCACTCCATCGGCTAACTCCTGTGTACCTTGACTCCCCTGTACTCGGGCTTCGCTGACTCCTAGCCGCATGAACTAGTCGCGGAACACACGCACACCCAGCGCCTTCAGGTAAGACGTTTCAGGGATAGCCGGATGCACCGGGTGATCAGGCCCTTGGTGACCTTGGAAAATCACCTGCCCGTGACGATCCTGATGGCGAACCGCCCCACGCACGACGTCCATTAAACGCTCGGGCGCCAGGTGCATGGAGCAGGACGCAGACAACAGCAGACCATCGCGACCCAGCAGGCGCATGGCCTCGCGGTTCAAGCGGGCGTAGGCGCGCTCACCGTTGGGAATGTCCTTGCGCTTTTTGATAAACGCCGGCGGGTCAAGAATGACCACGTCAAACTCCTCGCCCTCTGCCTTCAACGCCGCTAACGCTTCAAACGCATCTCCCTCACTAACCGCTACCTTCTCCTGCACGCCGTTCAGCTCGGCGTTGCGGGCGACTTGCTCCAGCGCCGGGCCTGAAGAGTCAAGGCACATCACCTTTTTCGCACCATGAACGGCCGCCTGCACGCCCCAACCACCTACGTAGCTGAATACGTCCAGCACGCGCTTACCTTCCACATTGCGATTGATCCATTCGCGATTAACCCGGTGATCAAAAAACCAGCCGGTCTTTTGACCGTTCAGCACCGGCACCACAAAGCGGGCACCGTTCTCTTCGAGCACCACTTCGTCAGGCAGCGTGCCTTTGATGACGTCAACATGGGCCTCAAGACCTTCCTGACGACGGCCGCCTGTATCGTTACGGAAGACGATCACCTCGGGTTTGATGACTTTTTCCAGCGCATCGACAATCTCATCCGCCAGCGCCTGCATACCCGCGGTATTGAGCTGCACGACGAGGACATCACCAAAGCGATCGATCACCAAGCCTGGCAGCAGGTCACCTTCGCCGTGAATCAAGCGGTAGAACGGCTGCGCATACAGGCGCTGACGCAGTGCCAACGCTTGATTAAAGCGGTGTACAAACAGCGAACGATCCAAGCGCATCTCGGGGTCACGAGACATTATCCGGGCAGCAATTAACGAATGGGGATTCACATAAGCGACGGCCATCACTTTGCCATTGGAGGCTTCTACCAGTGCGGTTTCGCCTGCCGCAAAGTTTTTCAGCGGCGTCTCTTTGATATCCACCTCATTGGAGTAGATCCAAAGATGGCCCGCTTTCAGGCGGCGGTCGGCATTTTTATTCAGTCGCAGGCGTTGGGTCACAGCAATCTCCAAAAAACGTAAGCAAAGCAATACTTAAATAAAACGTAACTATTCAGTAGGTTTCAGGCTGTACTCGCCAACCTGCTGTTTCATCAGGCATAGATAGCTGCCCCCGCGGGAGGCAGCTTTAGCTCGCGACCCTCCAAGCTTCCAGCCGGAAGACACCAAGGGGTGCCTTCAGCACCCTTCGTCGACGTGTCGAACCAACGATAAATCGCCCTCCCACAAATAGCTTCTGGCTTAGTGCTGGCTATAGGGTGTTGTGGGAAGCAGCTTTAGCTCGCGACCCTTTAGGCTGCCAGCATGAGCTGAACAGTTACAATAAAACAGTAGCACTGATAGGTAGGCATTAGCGCTGACAGCCGGGGCAGAACACACTAGCACGCTGGCCAAGCGTAATGCGCCTAAGCTCAGCGCCACAGCGCAAACAAGGCTGACCGTGGCGACCATAAACATTAAGGCGCTGGGCAAAGTAGCCGGGCTCACCCTGGCCACTGACAAAATCCCGCAGCGTGGTGCCGCCCTGGGTAATTGCCGCCGCCAGCACTTCTTTCACGGCCAGGGCCAAGGCGTCATAGCGAGCACGGGAAACTCTTCCCGCCGCACGGCGCGGATCAATACCGGCCATAAAGAGCGCTTCAGCCGCATAGATATTGCCAGCACCAACCACCACTTGGTTATCCATCAGAAACGGCTTTACCGCCACGCGCTTGTTACGCGAAAGCGTGTAGAGCCATTTGCCGTTAAACGCATCAGACAGGGGCTCCGGGCCCAAGTGAGCAAGCCGCTTATCCTGCGCTGCGTCTGTGGCCTGCCAATCCACAAAGCCAAACCGACGGGGATCATGATAGCGCAGCACGTAGCCGCTGGCAGTCACGACGTCCACGTGGTCATGCTTTTTAGGCAAGTCCCCCACCCGGGCAATCCGCAGACTGCCCGACATCCCCAAATGCCATAGCAGCGTCGCGCTAGCGTCTCCTTCAAGCGCGCCACCCACCTGGATAGGAATCTGCAGGTATTTTGCCCGCCGCATCAACACTCCAATGCGCGCACCGACCAGCCGCTCGGCCAGATCATCGGGCACGGGCACACGCAGCCGCGGCTGACGCACCAGCACTTCGGTGACTTCCTGACCTTCAATATAGGGAGCAATCCCGCGCCGGGTGGTTTCAACTTCAGGAAGTTCGGGCATATTTAGATATCGTACCTGCCTGTAGTGACAGCCTAATGAAGGTGGTTTAGCGAAGCATGCGATACACGAAAGACATGCATGCAAAAACCCGGCTTGAGGCCGGGTTTTTGAACAGGCGCTCGCCTGCAGTGGAAGCTGATCAACATCGCAAAAGCGATTACTTGATCTTGGCTTCCTTGTAGATCACGTGCTTACGGATGACCGGATCGAATTTCTTGAACTCGAATTTATCCGGAGTGTTCCGCTTGTTCTTATCAGTGGTGTAGAAGTGGCCTGTACCGGCACTGGACACCAACTTGATTTTATCGCGCATGGTTTAACTCTCCCAAAATGCTTGGCCCAAAATACCTGGCCCAAAGGGCTTTGTATAATAAAGCTGGCTTAGATAGCGTCGCCACGCTTACGAATAGCAACCAAAACTGTGTCGATACCTTTCTTGTCGATGATGCGCATTCCTTTAGTGGAAACGCGCAGCTTGACGAAGCGGTTCTCAGACTCAACCCAAAAACGATGGGTGTGCAGGTTCGGCAAGAAACGACGACGTGTCTTACGCTGGGAGTGTGAAACGTTATTTCCAGTTACCGGACGCTTGCCGGTAACCTGACATACTTTGGACATTAGAGCCTCCAACTGCTTGGCCAGGATATAATAACCTGAGTGTTCAAAACTGTCGGGCAAACCGGAGCAGGGAAGGTGTCGACGCCGTTAACCGCCAAGCTTTATCCAAATCCGTTATTCAACCCAAGTTTAAAGGTGGCACTTTATACCAGAGCACCCGACTTACAGCAAGCAAAACCCACAAAAAAGGCTGAAAAGGCACTTTTTTGCTCATTTTACTTAGCCAATATTGCATAGAGCACTGCATACTGACGCTGCCTATAGCCAGCCGCGCTCGGCAAAAGAGATCACTTCTCCATCCCCCACCACGAAATGATCCAACACGCGCACGTCAAAAAGTGCCAACGCGTCTTTTAGCCGTTCCGTGATACGTCGATCAGCATCGCTTGGCTCCGCCACACCGGAAGGGTGATTATGCGCCAGGATAACAGCGCCAGCGCTAAGTTCTAACGCGCGCTTGGCAACTTCGCGGGGGTAAACGGATGCGCTGTCTAGGGTACCGCGAAACAGCGATTCATAGCGAATAATTCGGTGCTGAGTATCCAAAAAAAGTACCGCAAACTCCTCATGCCCTAAATGGCGTAGCTGCGAACTCAGGTAGTGGCGCACCAAGGCAGGTGATGTCAGCGCATTGCCTCGCGCCAACTGGCTGGCTAAATGGCGCCGCGACAGCTCAAGCGTCGCCTGGAGCTGAGCGTACTTGGCGCTACCTAAGCCACGGGCAGCACAAAAGCTGTCCTGATCGGCCTCTAGCAGTTGGCGCAAGCCACCGAAGCTGCTGAGTAAATCCCGCGCTAAATCGACCGCCGAACTCCCTTGCACGCCAACGCGCAAAAAAATTGCCAGCAGCTCGGCATCTGAGAGCGCCTGGGCGCCACTGTTTAATAGCTTTTCCCGGGGCCGCTCACCTTCCGGCCAGTGATTGATTCCCATCGCACCTCACCCGTGCTGCCCATCTTTGTCCATCGAAGCCAGCCTCAACACGCATCGCTTTACAGCCATAAGCCTCATTAAACCTAGCTTAACCTTGTTTGTGCTCAATATGCCAAATTGTTGGTGCCAATGGTATGGTAAGCCTCCTTACGAACGCGGATATGGATCACTGACCATGGCCTCTGCTGTTAACTCGACAAGCGCTTCGACGCTCGCCGGCAAACGCGTACTGCTCGGCGTCAGTGCGGGTATCGCTGCCTACAAAAGCGCGTTGCTTGTGCGTCTGCTCAAGCAGGTGGGCTGCGAGGTGCGCGTGGTGATGACCGACGGGGCTCAAGCCTTTATTACCCCGCTCACGCTGCAGGCGCTCTCCGGTGAGCCCGTGCGCACCTCTTTACTCGACCCCGAAGCTGAGGCGGGGATGGGGCATATTGAGCTGGCCCGCTGGGCGGATGTCGTGCTGATCGCTCCGGCGACTGCCGACCTTATCGCTCGTTTGGTGCACGGCATGGCAGACGACCTGCTCACCACACTCTGCTTGGCCTCAGAAGCGCCCAAATTGATTGCCCCGGCGATGAACCAGGCGATGTGGCGCCACCCCGCCACCCAACGCAACGTAGCGCAGCTTGAGCATGATGGCTGGCAACTGATCGGCCCCGCCGCCGGTGACCAAGCCTGTGGCGATGTGGGGCCGGGGCGCATGAGCGAGCCTGAAGAGATTTTTAGCGCAGTTACGGCGCTGCTTGCAGCCCCTATCACCACAGCGCCTCACTCACATGCCCCCCATATTGTGATTACCGCTGGCCCTACCCGTGAGCCGCTGGATCCCGTGCGCTACATCTCCAATCACAGCTCGGGGAAAATGGGGTTTTCCCTGGCCGCAGCGGCAGTGAAGGAAGGGGCCAAGGTAACGCTGATTAGCGGGCCGGTTAACCTACCCACCCCCCAGGGCGTCACGCGGATTGACGTTGAGTCAGCCGAGCAGATGCACGCTGAAGCTCAGCGGCTAGCGCCTCAAGCGGCGCTGTTTATCGGCTGCGCAGCTGTCGCCGACTATCGCGCGGCAGCCCCTGCCGAGCATAAGCTTAAAAAGCAGGATGATAGCGACACACTCACCCTGACCCTGGTTAAAAATCCCGACATTATCGCCGGCGTGGCGGCACTGCCCGCCAAACAGCGCCCGCTGGTGATCGGTTTTGCCGCCGAAACCCAGGAGGTTGAGCGCTACGCACGGGATAAATTACAGCGCAAAGGGCTGGATATGATCGTCGCCAACGACGTCTCCCAGGCTGGCCTGGGCTTTGGCAGCGACCAGAACGCCGCATGGTTACTCTGGCGCACTCCACAAGGCGTCGAGAGCCGCTCAGAAGCTGCACAGCCGAAGACCCAGCTGGCCACCACCATCATCCGTCAAGCGCTCGCCCTACTACCCACAACAGCCCCTACGAAAACATCTGGAGAATCCCCATGAGTGCCCGCCCCCGCCTACAGTGCAAAGTATTAGATGAGCGTTTGCACGACTACCTCCCTGCCTACGCGACATCTGGCTCGGCGGGAATGGATCTGCGCGCCCTACTGGATGAGCCGTTAATATTAGCCCCCGGTGATTGTCAGCTCGTACGCACCGGCATTGCCATCTATATTGAAGATCCGGGTTTGGCAGGCATGATCCTTCCGCGCTCCGGATTGGGGCATAAACATGGCATCGTGCTAGGCAATTTAGTGGGTTTAATCGACTCTGATTACCAAGGCGAACTGATGATTTCGGTCTGGAACCGTGGTCAGAGCTCGTTTACGCTAACCCCCTTCGATCGGCTGGCACAGTACGTGCTTGTGCCTGTGGTACAGGCCGAACTCTCCTTGGTGGACGCGTTTGAAGACTCCTCAAGGGGCAGCGGCGGGTTTGGCAGTACGGGCAGTCAGTAACGAGTGGTCGCGCCTGTTTAGGAACCCTTTTAAGGAAACGTCTGTTTAGCTGGGAAGCCCTATGAACGCACAGTCTGTACCCGCTTCGATTTTTCGCGCCTACGATATTCGCGGTATCGTTGACGACACGCTCACTGAAGAGACAGTCGAAATGATCGGGCGAGCTGTCGGCTCTGAAGCCGCCGCGCGGGGCGAATCCAGCGTGGTCGTTGCCCGCGACGGTCGCCTTTCAGGTGCCCGGCTGCAAGCGGCGCTGATGCGTGGCCTGAACGCCGCAGGGCGTGACGTGATCGATATTGGCATGGTGCCCACCCCGGTACTTTATTTTGCCACTCACATACTGGAAGGCACCCACTCAGGCGTAATGGTCACCGGTAGCCACAATCCGCCTGACTATAACGGCTTTAAAATTGTGCTGAGCGGCGAGACGCTCTCTGGCGATGCGATTACCGCCCTTTTCGAGCGCATTCAAACTGGCGATATGGAGAGCGGGCAAGGCAGCATCACCCAGCAGGATGTTCGTGAACACTACTTAGCGCGCATCTTAGGCGACGTTAAGATCAATCGGCCGATCAAGGCCGTGGTCGACTGCGGCAACGGCGTTGCCGGGGAACTCGGCCCACAGCTGCTGGCACGATTAGGTATCGAGACTATCCCGCTGTTTGCGGAGATTGACGGCAATTTTCCCAATCACCACCCTGATCCGGGCAAGCCGGAAAATGTCCAGGATCTGATCCGCAAAGTGCACGAAACCAGAGCCGATATCGGTCTTGCCTTCGATGGAGATGGCGACCGTCTGGGCGTGGTTACGCCCTCTGGCAAGCTGATTTATCCCGACCACCTGCTCATGGTGTTTGCCACCGATATGCTCGCGCGCCAACCTGGGGCCAAGGTTATTTTCGATATTAAGTGCACCGGCAATTTGGTCAAAGTCATCAGCGAGGCCGGCGGCGAACCGGAAATGTGGCGTACCGGGCACTCGATGATCAAGGCACGTATGCAGGAAACCGGCGCTCAGCTTGGGGGAGAGATGAGCGGGCACATTTTCTTCAAAGAGCGCTGGTATGGCTTTGACGATGGCCTCTATGCCGCCGCTCGGCTGGTGGAGATTCTCGCCAATCAAGCCGACGATGCTGATACTTTTTTTGCCAACTTCCCCCAAGATGTTGCCACACCGGAAATTAATATAGCGGTTACCGACGATAACAAATTTTCTCTGGTAGATAAGCTTGCTCGCGAGGGCGACTTCGGCGAAGGTATAAAAACAACTTTGGACGGCATTCGCGTGGACTACCAGGATGGCTGGGGGCTGTGCCGCCCCTCGAACACCACGCCTGCTCTGGTCATGCGCTTTGAAGGTAAAGACGAGGCCGCGCTAGCACGCATCAAAGCAATTTTTAATGACGCGCTTCTGCGCGTCGCGCCAGACATTGAGCTCCCCCAGTAGACAGATAGCTCTTCAAATAGCTTTTCAAATAACTCGGGGCTGGAGGGATCGCGACCACCTAGAAAGCGCGGCCCTCATCACTTAATCAGCATAAACGTTAGCAACATAATAAACGTTCGCAAGGGACAACCTCATGAGTTCAGCCAGTCGCGATCCCCAGGTCGTTGTGGAGGTGCTTTCCGAAGCCCTCCCGTATATACAGCAGTTCTCCGGCAAAACCGTGGTGGTCAAATATGGCGGTAACGCCATGACCGAAAGCACTCTAATCGACTCCTTTGCCCGCGATATCGTGTTAATGAAGGAAGTCGGCATCAACCCGGTGGTGGTGCATGGCGGCGGGCCGCAGATCGGAGACCTGCTCAAAAAGCTCAACATTGAGTCGCGCTTCGTCAACGGCATGCGCGTCACCGACTCGCAAACCATGGACGTGGTCGAGATGGTGCTGGGCGGCTTGGTCAACAAAAGCATCGTCAACCTGATCAACCAAAGCGGCGGTAAAGCGATTGGTTTGACCGGTAAAGATGGCTCACAAATTCGTGCCCGCCAGCTCAAGGTTGAGCACCAAAGCCCCGAAATGACGGCGCCCGAGATCATCGATATTGGCCATGTGGGCGAAGTGGAGTCGATCTCAACCGAGCTTATCGAGATGCTGGCAGCGCGTGATTTTATTCCGGTGATTGCACCGATTGGCGTCGACGCCGCAGGCCACAGCTACAATATCAACGCTGACCTGGTGGCGGGCAAGATTGCCGAAGCGCTCAATGCAGAAAAGCTGATGCTGCTCACCAATGTCGCCGGGTTAATGAACACCGAAGGTGAAGTGCTCACCGGTTTAAGCACCGCTCAGGTGGATGAGCTGATCGCCGATGGCACGATTTATGGCGGCATGCTGCCGAAAATCCGCTGCGCGCTGGATGCAGTGAAGGGCGGCGTGAACAGCTCGCACATTATTGATGGCCGTGTCCCCCACGCGGTGTTACTGGAAATTTTCACCAACGCTGGGGTAGGCACTCAAATCAAGGACGCGAGCTAACCGCGACGGAGGTCACATTATGAGCGAAGATCAAAAACCTCGCCGCCGCGAGCAGATTCTCCAAGCCCTGGCGCTGATGCTTGAGGAAGATAGCGGCAAGCGCATTACCACAGCCGCCCTCGCCCGCCAGGTTGGCGTTTCAGAAGCGGCGCTCTACCGCCACTTCCCCAGCAAAGCGCGAATGTTTGAGGGGCTGATCGACTTTATTGAAGAGAGCATTTTTGCCCGCATCACGCGTATTTTAGAAGACGTTCCCGACGCTACCTCCCGCTGCGGCACCATACTTGCGCTGCTGCTGGGCTTTGCTGAGAAAAACCCTGGCCTGGCGCGGGTGATGGGCGGCGACGTGCTCACCGGCGAAACCGCCCGGCTACGCCAGCGGGTCAACCAGCTGTTTGAACGCCTGGAAATGCAGCTTAAACAGATCCTGCGCGAAGCCGAACTGCGTGAAGGTCTACGCCCCACGATTCCAGCCTCTGCCGCTGCCAATTTGTTAGCGGCCCAGGCGGAGGGACGCATTTCCCAGTATGTGCGTAGCGACTTTAAGCGCCTGCCCACCGAACACTGGGAAGATCAGTGGTCGCTGCTGTCGGCCCACTTACTGCGCGCCACGGCACAACCAGCTTAGGCTCGCGTGCTGGCTGCACAAAAAAAACCGGCTCCCTTTCTTTTAAAGGGGCCGGTTTTTTTAATGCAGAAAAGCCACAAATGGAGCGTTCAGTCTGGTCTTAGGCGACCATCTCTTCACCCATTTTCTGACGCAGCTTTTTCATGGCATTCTTTTCAAGCTGACGGATTCGCTCTGCACTGACGCCGTACACATCGGCCAGATCATGCAGCGTCTCTTTGCTATCGGCCAACCAGCGGCGCTGAAGAATATCCCGCGAGCGCTCATCAAGCCCTTCAAGGGCAAGCTGTAAACGGCGCGTCGAGTCTTCCTCGAAGTTGCTATCTTCCAACTGCGTGGCAGGGTCGGAAGCGGCGTCGTCTAAGAAGTGAACAGGCGCTTGATAGGTGCTCTCTTCATCATCACCTGCCGGGGCATCATAGCCGGCATCGTAAGACGACAAGCGCCCTTCCATATCGCGCACAATCTCAGGCTTAACGTCGAGATCCTTGGCGATGGCGTCCACTTCGTCGTTGTTCAACCACGCCAAACGCTTCTTCGCACTACGCAGGTTAAAGAACAGTTTGCGCTGGGCTTTGGTGGTGGCAATCTTAACGATCCGCCAGTTACGCAGCACAAATTCGTGAATTTCCGCTTTAATCCAGTGCACGGCAAACGAAACCAGACGAACGCCCTGGTTCGGATCGAAGCGTTTGACGGCTTTCATCAAGCCAACGTTACCTTCTTGAATCAGATCCGCTTGAGCCAACCCATAACCCGAATAGCTACGCGCGATATGCACCACAAAGCGCAAATGCGACAGTACCAAACGACGAGCGGCTTCCAGATCGCCTTCATCATAGAGGCGATAAGCGAGTTCGCGCTCTTCATCGGCCGTTAATACCGAAATTCCATTGACTGCGCGGATGTAACCGCCCAGATCGCCGCCGGGCGAAAGCTGCCCCACCGGTAGAAGACTAGTGCTCATGTGCAGGTGGTCTCCCCTGTAACCCATCGTGGTTGACGTAGCACGTTATCAATAACCTATTACAAAACCGTGATACTAATTCAGTCATGCGCATTCAGCCATACGAATGTCTGCGCTAGTGAGACCTTAATGCAAGCATAAAGTTCGCAGGTTAAGCATCACCAGCAGTATCGCATCAACTGCCTAAAATCTATCAATTATCTTGGCCGAATGCTCGAAAGGTGACGAGTCACCGCCAACCAGGCACCCAACCAGCCTAGTAGTGTACTGCAAGATAGCAGAATTGTAGAGCCTGTCACGTCGAGTTGGGGTAAAGAAAAACTCGCCCCGTAACTGGCTGCCAGAGCGGATACCGGCAGGGAAAGCCAGTGATTGCCCAGGCCTAACAAACCCAGCGCCAGCAGCCCACCGCCTAAGCCGTACCAAGCACCGCTGTATAGGAACGGCCGTCGCACAAAGGCATGCGTGGCGCCAATGAGCATCACGACTTCAATTTCCCGGCGGCGACTCTCCACCGAGAGGCGAATGGTATTGCCGACCACCAGCAGCACGCCTAAACCAAACAGCGCCCCTAGCGCCAGTGCCACACGGCGGCCTAGCTCGGCCAGGTTTCTCAGCCGCTCCACCCAGGCCAGATCAAGTCGCACCTCATCAACGCCAGAGAGCGCTTCAAGGCGGGCGGCCAACTGCTGCATGGCAACCGGGTCAACGCTTTCCGGGCGCACCACCATGCTGATAGGCAGCGGGTTACTCTCCAGCCCTGCCAAGGCATCATCGAGCCCCAGCGACTGCTGGAACTCCGCCATCCCTTGTTCGGCGCTGATCAGATGAGTTTCGAGCACGTCCGGTTCCGCGTTGACCGCCTCTTCGATACGCAACGACTGGGCATCATCGGCACTCAACTCCAGGTAAACCGTTAGGGTGGCGCTCTCATCAAGCTCTGCATCCAGCAACCGCGCACTGTCAAGGGTTAGCCACAGCGCCGCAGGCAGCACTAGCGCAATAGCAATCGCCAGCATGGTCAGGAGGTTACCCAGCGGGTAGCGTATCAAGCGCTGAAAGCTATCCCACGCCATGCTGCGGTGATGGCGACCCCATGCCCGCAGGCGGCTGGAAAAGCGCGTTTGCTGCGACCTGGCGCCCCGCTGGGGTGCTTGGGCTTTCTCAACCGCTGGTTTAACAGCGGCTTTGCGCGGCGTTTTTAATGCTGCTCCCTGACGACGCTTGGGCGTCGCAGATGACTTCATAGCGCCCCCTCATCGGCTACCAGCCTGCCGTCGCTTAAGCGCAGGATGCGGTGGCGCAGTCGGGCAATCAGGGCCAAATCGTGGCTGGCGATCATCACCGTGGTACCAATCCGATTAAAGTCCTCAAACAGCGCCATGATATCCGCCGAGAGCTGGGGATCCAGGTTGCCCGTCGGTTCATCAGCAAGCAGCAACGCGGGCTTATTAACCACCGCCCGGGCAATGCCTACCCGCTGCTGCTCGCCCCCGGAGAGCTCTATGGGCAACGCCTTTTCACGATGCAGCAGCCCCACCTTATCTAACGCGGCACGCACACGGCGGGCGGCCTCCCGAGGTTCAACCCCTTGAATCTCCAGCGGTAGAGAAACATTATGAAAAATGCTGCGATCAAAGAGCAACTGATGATCCTGGAAAACCACGCCAATTTGGCGACGATAGAATGGCACTTGGCTGGCATGCAGCTGGGCGATATCGTGCCCCGCTACGACGACGCGCCCACGGCTAGGTTTCTCTAGGCGCATCACTAAGCGTAGTAGCGAGCTTTTACCGGCACCGGAGTGGCCGGTAAGAAACACCATCTCGCCCCGGGCAACCCGAAAGTTAAGATGCGCCAGCGCCTCAAAGCGCCCGCCGTAGCGTTTTCCCACATGCTCAAAAGCGATCATGCGCTGGCATCGTCCTCTTGGCGGTCAAACAGCGCTTGGACAAAATCATTGGCCTCGAAGGGGCGCAGATCGTCGATACCCTCCCCCACGCCAATAAAGCGAATCGGCGTTTCCAGCTGTTTGGCCAGCGCGAAAATAATCCCGCCTTTGGCGGTGCCATCCAGCTTTGTTAGCGTGATTCCGCTGACCGGCACGGCATCATTAAATGTGCTGGCCTGGGATATAGCGTTTTGCCCGGTGCCCGCATCCAGCACCAGCATTACTTCATGAGGGGCGGTGTCATCTAGCTTCTGCATCACCCGGTGGACTTTTTTCAGCTCTTCCATCAGGTGGCTTTTGTTATGCAGTCGACCGGCGGTATCGGCGATCAACACATCGACACCGCGCGCGGTAGCGGCTGCTACCGCGTCATAAATCACCGAGGCACTGTCCGCGCCGGTGTGCTGGGCGATCACTGGCACCTTGTTGCGCTCGCCCCAGACTTTGAGCTGTTCGACGGCGGCGGCACGGAAGGTGTCACCGGCCGCCAACATAACGCTTTTGCCTTCGCGCTGAAAACGCTGGGTGAGCTTACCGATGGTGGTGGTTTTACCCACGCCGTTAACGCCTACCACTAAAATGACAAACGGCCCCTTGCCCGCCTTCTCAAGCACAAGCGGCTTAGCGACCGGCGCCAGCATGGTGGACAACTCTTCTTGCAGGCCACGGTAGAGCGCTTCGGGGTTGTTCAACTCTTTGCGCGAGACGCGCGCTTCCAGGCGGCCAATAATCTCGGTCGTCGCGTCAATGCCCACGTCGGCCATTAACAGCTGCGTTTCCAGATCTTCCAGCAGTTCGTCATCGATCTGTTTTTTACCTAAAAACAGGTCGGCGATGCCGTCGGTTAAATTGGCGCGGGTTTTCCCCAGGCCTGACTTTATACGCGCAAACCAGCCTTTCTGGTCACTTTTGGTGGCCACCGGTTTCTCTTGCAAGGCGGGCGCGGGCGTCAACTCTGGCTCTGGCTCTGGCTCTGGCTCTGGCTCTGGCTCTGGCTCTGGCTCTGGCTCTGGCTCTGGCTCTGGCTCTGGCTCTGGCTCTGGCTCTGGCTCTGGCTCTGGCTCTGGCTCTGGCTCTGGCTCTGGCAAAGTTTCCGGCGCTATTGAGGTCTCTTCAACAATGTCAGTAACAACGTCAGTGGAAGTCTCGGGCGTCGCAATGTCCAGCTCATCGGCTTGTTCTGGAGGCTGCTCCTTTAACGGCTCCTCCTGCGCCTGCTTGTCTTGAGGCGCTTGTTGCGGATCTTGCTTATTCTTGCGTTTAAAAAAACCAAACATGAGTGTTACCCGACATAAAGTGTGGACATTAAGGTTATGCTAACACCGTAATCCAAGACTTTGGATAAACAGCCCGCTACAATCCGTTTCATGACACGAAAACGCCCCCCTAAATCTTCTGCTCCCCGCCTTGCATCTGCTCGGCGTGGCGTTCAACAACCTGGCAAACTGCGCATTATCGGCGGTGAGTTCCGCCGCCGTCAGTTGCCGATATTGGATAGCCCTGGCTTGCGTCCAACCCCAGACCGCGTGCGTGAAACGCTGTTCAACTGGCTCGGCCAACAGCTTTACGAGCAACAGGTACTCGACCTATTCGCAGGTACTGGCGCGCTGGGCATTGAAGCCGTGTCTCGCGGCGCGGCCTGGGTCGATTTTGTCGAGCGCAACCCGCGAGTAGCGGAGCAGCTGTCGACCAATCTGGCATCGCTCAACATTACCGCAAGCGCGGTGCATGTTAACGACGTTCAAGCCTACCTGACGTACCCAGCCAAGCCCTATACGCTGGTCTTTCTCGACCCGCCCTTCCATCAGCAATTGGCCGCGCCGTGTTGTACGGCGCTGGAAAATAGCGGCTGGCTTGATAACGAGGCAATGATTTACCTGGAAACCGAGACGTCGCTCGCTCCCAAGGTGCCCACCAACTGGCTATTGCACCGCGAAACCCAGGCGGGCGAAAGCACGGCAAGGCTCTATCAACGTCAAGCACCGTAAACAGCGCTTGCCGCCACGCGGCGGTGGCGTTACGCTCGCCTCATTCGTCCCTACTGACAAGCTTTGTGCTTGTTTATTTGGGTGCCTTTTTATGACCTGTTTTGGGTTTTCGTTTTTACGCTAGGGAGAGATACATGAGTCTGGAGCTATTTAATCAGCTTGAACAGAAAGTCACCGACACTGTTGATGCACTGGAGATGATGAAACTGGAAAATGAAGAGCTGCGCGGCGAAAACGCCAAGCTGAAAGAGGAGCGCGAAGAGTGGGAGCGTCGCCTCAACAGTCTACTTAGCAAGTTCGACAGCCTAGAAACAACTAGCGCTTCGTAACTAGCTTTGCGCTACTTAGATGATCTGAGACATGAGTAGCGCGTCTTCTCGCCCAGCGGCCCCGTTGGCCGCTGGGTAGTAGCCTTTGCGCCGCCCGTCTTCGCTAAACCCGCAGCGCTGGTAGAGTCGGATTGCGCTAAGATTCCCCGCTCGCACCTCTAGCAGCAGTCGCTCACTCAGCCAGCCGCGTGCGGTGGACAGCACGACCTCCATCAACGCCCGACCTCCTCCACTGCAACGCTGCTCTGGATGCACCCCAATGGCTTGCAGTTCCGCCTCAAACGGCAGTCGCGCCACAATGGCGTATCCTAACAGCTGCTCAGCCTGCCACCAGCCCAGTACACAGGTATCCTGGCTGCCCAATGCTGCCAGCATTTGCGTCTCAGAAGTGCCGCTCTGCGCCCGCTGCTCAAGCGCAATCAGCAGGGCCAGGTGCTCAACGTTGAGTTCAGTGACCATCAGCAGTCTGCTTAGCGCCAGCCGCCCATAGCTGGCCTAGCGCCTGCAGCGCTGGCCAGAGGTCACGCTTGCTATGGCTACCGTCGAGAAGCGACCCAAGTGAAGGGCCCTGCCATAAGGGCAGCGAAAGCGTTTGGCTGTGGCCTTCAGTTACGTTCAGTATGCGCTCCAGCGGCGCTTGTTCAGCCCCAGATTCAGCATCAGGCTTGGCTTCCAACTCACCCCACCAGAGTAATCGCTCTAGCCGCCACCCCTGTCGGCTCGCGCTTCCAGCAATAAACGCCGCCAAGCCCTCCCGGGCTTCGTCCAGAGGATCCTCCACCGCAAAGGCGTTGGCCATTTGCGGCCAGGTGAAGTGGCTCACTTCCGGCAACGCTCCACGCTGAATGCCTGCGGCCTGTAACAGGTTAGCCAATAGCTGCTGTTCAAGAGGACTCATCTCCCCCGCCTGCAGCACCATCCAGCGGCCCTCAAGACACACGCAGGAGAGCGCGAACTTAAGAGGTTTGGCTGGCCGCGCTGCCTCCGCGCGGGGCCCTGCCGTATCCGGGTTGGCAATCGCCGGCTTATGTTGGCCCGGCTTGTCCGCACGCTGCTTGTCTTGATCCAGCAGTGCCCGCACCGCCGAGGGTGAGGCAATGGCTTCGCCTGAGGCCAAGGGATCGGGCGATTGAGACTCGGGCGTATGGGGTTTGGACGTTTGCCGCTTGGGCGCCGGGGCGTCGTCCAGCAATGCCTGTAGCCGCTCCCGAGGCGGCGTAGGAGCAGGCGTCGAATCCTCCCACTCACAGGCCTCGGTGGGCAGCGCATTAGGCAACTGGTATTTAGCGGCCCAAGCGGTAATCCCCATGGCATCCAGGTAGTGGCGCCGTGTAACTTCTTGATTCACTTCCCGCCGCCGCGACAGTTGGGTGAATTCGGGCGTTCACCGCCGCGTGCCTGCCACTCGCTGGGGGTATAAAGATGCAGCGCTAAGGCGTGCACCGGCCCGGAAAGCTCATCGGCCAACAGCGCATAAATTTGCTGGTGACGCTTCACCGGCATCATGCCGTCGAAGGAGTCACTTACTAGCGTCACTTTGAAGTGGGTTTCAGAGTTCGCGGGCACGTTGTGCATGTGGCTTTCGTTTTCAACCTGCAGCACGTCCGGCGCGAGTGCCGTTAACTTCTGCTCAATCTGTGTCTGCAGCGTCATAAGGTTCTCCTTGAGAGATCACAAACCGTTTTATTGTACGCGCTTACTGGCCCGCAGACGATGCCCGTCGAGCGTGTAACGCACGCCTTGCCAGCGGCATACGCGCCACGCTTGCCACAAGCGCCAGCAGCGTGGTCGCCGCGCCCAGCCAGAGCGTTACCTGTACCGGCCAGCCTAGCGCCAACGCAGCACCGACTAGAGCCACGCCAAACGACTGCCCGACGGTTCGGGTGGTGCTCATGACGCCCGAGACGTTGGAACTGCGCTCCGGTGGCAGGCTGCCCATCATTTCGCGGTTGTTGGGCGGCTGGAACAGGCCAAAACCAATACCGCATAGCGCAGTGCGCCATAGACTTCCCGCCACGCCGGTCGACTCATCGACCAGCGCCAGTGCAATCAGGCCAATGATAAGTAGGCCAAGCCCTGCGCTGGAGAGAATACTGGGATTAATACGGTCGGCTAAGCGCCCCGCTACAGGGCCAACGAACATGATAGCCAGTGGCCAAGGCGTAAACAGCCAAGCGGTTTCCAGTGGCGAAAACCCCATCTGCTCCTGGTAGAAAAACGACAGGGCTACAAACGTAAGGCCCTGACCTATAAAGGCAAGCCCAGAGGCAGATACCGCCAGTGTAAAGCGCAGCTCGGCAAACACGCTAAGCGGCAGCAATGGATACGGTGCGCGACGCTGACGCGCAATAAACCCAGCGCAGGCCAGTACCGCCAATAGCACCCAGCCACCGCTTTGCCAAAGCGGCGCGGCGTGGCTCACGGCGTCCATGGCAATAAAGAAGCTGGCCAGCATAACGATTGAGAGCAGCGCCCCAGCCACATCAAAACTGCCTTTGCGTGGCTCTTCTCGGGGCAACGCACGCTTGGCGAGCCACAGCGAGCAGAGGCCCAGCGGCACATTCAGCGCAAATAGCCAGGGCCAGTCGGCAAAGGACAGGATTACCCCACTCAGCGTGGGCCCTGCCGCGTAGCCACCGGCTACCACCAAGGCACTCAAGCCAAGGGCGCTGCCCAATAGGCGCGAGGGGAAAATAGCGCGATAAAGCGATGGGCCAATCGATAGCGTGGCCGCAGCGCCTAGCCCCTGAAAGGCACGAAACACCAGCAACGTTTCTAAATTGCGCGATAACGCTGCCCCCAGCGCGGCAGCGACAAAGGTGGCCAGCCCAAACAGGTAGAGCCTGCGACGTGTGATCAATTCACTAATGCCCGCAAACACGAGCAAAAAAGCCGCACAAACGACCTGAAACAGGTTGGTAATCCATACCGCCCGGGATGCCGAGACATTCAAGTCGGCGGCGATAGTGGGCAGCGCCAGATTGATCATGGTGGTGTCGACCACCGCCATCAAGGTGCCGGTCACCAGCGCCAGCACGGCAAGGGCGCGTTCAGGCCCAGGCAGGCCATCATCGCCGGGGCGGGTTTCAAACAGTCGCATGCAAGCGTTCCTAGGCAGGAGAGATCTTAAACGAAACGGCCAACGCGAAACGATTAAAGACACTGCTTTAAAAGCCACTGCTTCTAAAGACACAGCATTAGAAACGATGAAACCGGCCTAAGCCGGTTCCGAAGTACGCTACTTAACAGTGTGCTATCTAGCTGCTACCAGCCAAACGCGTAGGCAAACACTGGGCTTACGTAGTACTGGGCTCACGTAGTACTAGGCTTGCCTAAATACTAGCACGCTAACGGCTAGTCCTGCTCACTATCGAGCAGTAGCGCATCATCGACTTCTGAAATCTCTAACGCCGTTTCGTCATCCAGGTCTATTGCCAGGTAGCTGTGCTCGACGCGCACAAACTCCTGGAACAGTGCCCAGTCGAGTTTATCCGGCCACTGCCGTTCGTCCTCTTCCCAAGCGCGCAGCTCAGTCTCGAGAATTTCCACGTAGCGGTCGCGCACAAAAGTTTCCAGCGCTTCCGGGGTATCCATCTCTGGAATCAGGTAAATGGTACTTTCACGTTCGACGTCGTCCAGGGTCAGGTCGTCGTCTCCCATGGTGGGTTCCAGCGCGTTGATCCAGTCCACAAAGGGCTGGGTCGGCCTGACGCTCAGTGCGGAGCGGTTAAGCAGTTTCATGGGATTCTCCTCGCCGTCGAAACGTTGACCATTATGGGCGCTATAACGCGCCCTTACCAACTTTTCATCCGTTATCGTAGCGTGTTAGTCCACTTCAGGACGCATCGCAGGGAACAGCAGTACATCGCGAATGGAGGCGCTATCGGTGAACAGCATCACCAGGCGGTCGATACCGATACCTTCGCCCGCGGTGGGCGGCATGCCGTACTCCAGTGCACGCACGTAATCTGCATCGTAGTACATCGCTTCCAGGTCGCCGGCATCTTTTTCCGCTGACTGGGCACGGAAGCGCTCAGCCTGATCTTCGGCATCGTTGAGCTCGGAGAAGCCGTTGGCGATTTCGCGACCACCCACAAAGAACTCAAAGCGGTCGGTGACGAAGGGATTGGCGTCATTACGCCGCGCCAGCGGACTCACTTCCGCCGGGTATTCGGTGATAAAGGTCGGCTGGTCGAGCTTGTGCTCGGCAACCTCTTCAAATATTTCCGTTTGCACCTTACCCAGCCCCCAGCTCTCCTTGACCTTGATGCCGAGCTTTTCAGCGGTTGCCCGCGCCGCCTCCAACGAATCCAAGTCGCTGTCGGCAATGCCGTCACCGTGATCAAGAATCGCCTGACGCAGCGTTAAGCGGGCAAAAGGTTTGCCGAAATCGTAGCTTGCCCCCTGATATTCAATCACTGCGTTACCGAGCACTTCTTCAGCCGCGGTGCGCAGCATCGCTTCGGTCATATCCAGCAGGTCGCGGTAATCCGCGTACGCCCAGTAGAACTCCACCATGGTGAATTCTGGGTTGTGGCGCGTTGATAACCCTTCGTTGCGGAAGTTGCGGTTAATCTCGAACACTTTTTCAAAACCGCCCACCACCAGACGCTTGAGGTAAAGCTCCGGCGCAATACGCAGATACATATCGATATCCAGCGCATTGTGGTGGGTAATGAACGGCCGTGCCGCCGCACCGCCAGGAATGGGCTGGAGCATCGGCGTTTCCACTTCCATAAAACCGCGCGCTTCAAAGAAGCGGCGCATGGAGCTGATAACCGCTGCGCGGGTTTCAAACACCTTACGCGACTGCGGGTTCATGATCAGATCCACATAGCGCTGGCGATAGCGGGCTTCCATATCGGTGAGGCCGTGAAACTTATCCGGCAGCGGGCGCAGGCTCTTGGTGAGCAGCTGCGCCTCTTTCATCATCACGTACAGATCGCCCTTGCCGGATTTATGCACCGGCCCGTGCGCAGCGACGATGTCACCGATATCCCAGCTTTTAACGTCTTCAAGCACATCGGCGGGCAGGCCCTTTTTATCCACGTAGAGCTGGATTTGCCCGGCCACGTCCTGAATGACGATGAAGGGGCCACGTTGACGCATCACACGACCAGCCACAGCGGCGTGGTGATCCAGCGCTTCAAGCTCGGCCTTGTCTTTATCGCCGAAGGCATTTTGCAGCTCGACGGTTAAGCTGTCGCGGCGAAAATCATTGGGAAATGCACTCTTTCCCTGCTCAGCGGCGCGCTCACGGCGAGCAGTCAGCTTGGCACGGCGCTCGGCGATCAGGTGGTTTTCGTTGTCTGCAGGAGACGCGTCTTGGTTAGCCATGGGGCACCCTGTTCATGTTCAAACGCTAAAAAAATTACAAACCTTGCTTCAAGCTGGCGACGATAAATTGATCAATATCCCCGTCGAGCACTTTATCGCAGTTGCTGGACTGCACGCTGGTGCGCAAATCCTTGATGCGCTGATCATCCAACACGTAAGAGCGAATCTGGCTGCCCCAGCCGATATCAGCCTTGGAGTCCTCGGCCTCCTGCTTGGCGGCGTTGCGCTTTTGCATCTCGTGTTCCCACAGACGCGCTTTCAGCTGCTTCATGGCAAAATCACGGTTGGCGTGCTGGCTGCGTTGCCCCTGACAGGCCACGACGATACCGGTCGGTTCGTGGGTAATCCGCACGGCCGAATCGGTGGTGTTTACGTGCTGACCGCCCGCGCCGCTGGAGCGGTAGGTATCGACGCGCAAGTCCGAGGGATTAATCTCTACCTCGAAACTGTCGTCAATTTCCGGGGACAGGAATACCGAGGCAAAGGAGGTATGCCGACGGCCACCGGAATCAAACGGGCTTTTACGCACTAGGCGGTGCACGCCGGTTTCAGTACGCAGCCAGCCGAAAGCGTAATCGCCCTGGATATGCACCGTGGCCGACTTAATGCCCGCCACTTCGCCAGCAGAGATTTCGGTGATATCGGCTTTGAAGCCGTGGCTCTCCGCCCAGCGCAGGTACATGCGCAGTAAAATATTGGCCCAATCCTGGGCTTCGGTGCCACCAGAGCCGGACTGAATTTCCAGGTAGGCGTTGTTCTGATCCATTTCACCGGAGAACATGCGCCGAAATTCCAGCTTTTCTAACGCCGCCTGCATGCTGTCCAGCTCTTTGCACACTTCTTCGACGGTGCCTTCGTCCTCTTCCATTTCGGCAAGCTCTAGCAGATCCCGGCTATCGCCAAGTCCCTGCTCAAGTTCATCAATGGTGGCCACTATGGCTTCGAGGGAGGCGCGCTCTTTGCCTAACTTCTGCGCGTAGTCTGGATCGTTCCAGACATTGGGGTCTTCCAGTTCGCGGGTGACCTCTTCTAGCCGATCTTTCTTCTCGGCATAGTCAAAGATACCCCCTAAGAACGTCTGTCCGCTCAGACAGGTTCTTGAGCTGGTTGTGAATCGGATTGGTTTCCAACATGGGATCGCCCTAGCTTGGTCTACTCGGATCGTACAGAGGTGTATCGATCAGAAAAGCGCATAGTGTAACGAAAGCCGACACGCCCCGCATCCAATGGCCTGCCACTAGGTAATAAAAAACCCGGCCTGCGCCGGGTTTCATTGGGGTTTGGCTCTCTAGGGCTTAAAAGCGGTAGGTTAACTGAGCACCAAAACCGTGAGCTTCGTTTTTGTAGTCGGCTGAGTAGGAGGCTCCGCCTACCGGCTGGCCACCCGTCGCTTGGCTGGCCAATAGGTCGCTACGATCCTGCTCAACAAAGGTGCCGCGCTCTGACAGATAGGAGTAAGCCACATCGACAGTCAGGTCAGGTGTGGGACTCCAGCCTGCCCCCAGCGAGAAAATACGTCGATCATCGGAAGGAATACGTACGCTACGATCCTCATCATTGGTCGGCGTCATGTCTAACGTTACCCCAGCACGAAGCGCTAATGTTTTCGTTAACTGGTACTCGCCGCCAGTGGCAAATGCCCAGGCGTTTGAGTAGTTCTGAACTTCCTGGGTAATCGTATTACCCTGACTACCGGTAACCAAAATTTGATCAAAGTGGCTCCAACGCACCCAGGAAGCCCCGAACATCAGCTTGAGACGGTCGGTCATCTGCTGGGTGAGCGAGAAGTTAACTGTCTCTGGGGTGGTCAAATCCAGGTTAGCGGTATCTGAGCGCAGAACATTACCCATGGGATCAGTCGCGCTAAAATCGCCTTCCAGGGTGTAGTCTACTTTCGAGCGGTAGGTCAGACCCAAGGTGGTTTCAGGGGCCGGGCGATAGATAACACCCAAGTTGTAGCCCCACGCTTCGTCTTCACCGTCAACCCGCGAGTCGATATCGTTCGCTGCATTAAAGGTTGGCTCAGAGGGGAGCTGGCGGCGTAGCTCACCTTCTATACGGTTATAAGTAACTCCCGCGCCTACTGACCATTGGTCATTAAAGCGGTAAGAAACCGTCGGCTGTGCACTGACCACTTTGACTTCGGTGTAGTCGCCAAAATAGCGCCCTTGAAAATCATCTTCATAATCAGTTTTTGAGCCAAAGGGTGCATACACCCCAAACCCGAACGCCAGTTGATCGGTCACTGGGTGCGCATAGAAAGCAAAGGGGATCGGCGTACCTGGCACCATATCGCCATCATTCCCTCCGGGAATGCTACCGACCGGGATCTGATTGCCATTTGGGGCGCCGCCAAGCGCGACTCCAGAGTCGATATAGCGGGAAGCTTCGACATTAGAGATGTCAGTATTCACATTTAGATACGTACCACCAGCAGTCACCTGGGCACGGTCTAAAAACGACATCCCCGCCGGGTTACCGTACACAATGGTTGCATCATGGATGTTAGAGCTTCGCCCGGCATGGCCATAGCCCTGCCCACTCACGCTCTGCTCGTTAATTTGATACCCGCCCGCGTGGGCTTGGCTGGCGAAAGCGGCCGTAATGGCAGCAGCCAGGGTGAGCTTATTAAACTTATTATTCATAGTGGGCCTCTCTTCCCGATGATCCAGTGGATACCGACGATCCACCCTCTTTATTTTTACATGACTGTTTTCTCGCAACTGAGCCAAAGGTTCAAGGGCAAACGCTCGTTTTATTTTATTTTTGGCTTATACATTAGTCGCACGGTCGTTTTAAATCAGTGTTTTAGTCATTTCAGCTTACAGAGCCAAGAGGCCTTGACCTATGGGTTACCCATAGGTTCTACACTGAATAACCACTACTTGACCGGTCGGGAGAACAGGCCATGAAAGTGAACGAGCTTGCCAAAAGGGGCGGCGTTACCGCTGAGACCGTGCGCCACTACGCTCGTGAGCAGCTACTTGCCCCCCAGCGCCATCCAGATAACGGCTATCAGCTATTTTCAGATACCGACCTAGAGCGTCTGCGGTTTATTCAGCGGGCGCGCAAATTAGGTTTTAGCGTGGCGGAGATTCGCGACATTCTGACCCACGCCGACCAAGGTGACTCACCCTGCCCATTGGTACGCGACTTACTCGCCAGCCGCCTGCCGCAAATTCGGGCACGCATTGCCGAGTTGGAAGCGCTAGCCGAACGCATGGAACAGGCCATGGAGAGCTGGCAGCAAATGCCCGACGGCTCCCCCGACGGCCACAGCGTGTGCCGCCTGATTGAGAGTTTTCCTGACGCCACGTCTACCAAGGAGACCCCATGAGCGACGCCTCTACCGAAGCCGCCTCAAGCGTAAGCCCTGCCAATGGGGCCACCACGCGAACCATTCCTGGCATGAATTGCCAGGGCTGCGTCAAGCGTATGCGCGAGGCAGTGCAAAGCGTTGACCCAAGCGCCGATGTCGTCGGCACGCCTAGCGAAAAACGCCTTGAGGTTGTTTCATCGCTAACCGACGCCGAGCTTGATCAACGCTTGACCGAGGCGGGCTACCCGCCAGGCGAAGCAGCTCTGGAGGAAACAGCCCCAGACGATGCTGATAAGCAGCCAGAAACCGCGGCACCCGCTGATGCCGAAGCTGAAAAAACCGCAAGTGCTCACTCCCAGCCTCAAGGGCAAGGCAAGAAACAGCGCCTGGCGATTAGCGGGATGACCTGCGCCAGCTGCGTTAAGAGCGTGCAGAAAGCACTAGAGCGCACGGAGGGAGTCGACACCGCCAGCGTCAATTTTGGCACCCACTCCGCCCAGGTGTTTGGCAGTGCCGAGACCCAAGCGTTAATCGCCGCCGTTGAGTCAGCCGGCTATGGCGCCGAACCGATTGTGGATATGCGGGAAGCAGAACGCACTCGTGAAGAGCAGGATGCCAAGACGTACCAAAAACGGCTGCGCGGAAGTGCGATCTCGCTGGCACTGGCGGTTCCGCTGATGATGAGCATGTTTTTTTTCCACCCCCACCCGATGGGCATGGGGCGTCTCTACTGGCTGGTGATCGGCTTATTAACCTTGGGCATTCTGGCCTTCCCAGGACGCCACTTTTTCGTCAACGCCTGGAAGCAGTTCAAGCACCACCAGGCCAATATGGATACCTTGGTTGCCATGGGCACTGGCGCCGCCTGGCTATATTCCATGGCCGTGGTGCTGTTTGCGCCGTGGTTGCCCGAGGTTGCCCAGGGCATCTACTTTGAAGCCTCAGCGATGGTGATCGGGCTGATTCTGCTCGGCAATGCCATGGAGCTACGCGCCCGGGGCCGCACCAGCGATGCGCTAAAGCGTCTGCTCGATCTGCAGAGCCGTACGGCGCGGGTGATTCGCGACGGACACGAGCAGGAGATTGAGATTGACGCGGTGCGTGCTGGCGACCATGTACGGGTGCGCCCCGGTGAGCGTTTGCCGGTGGATGGTGACGTTGTTGAAGGCCAAAGCCATATCGATGAATCGATGCTTACCGGTGAGCCACTGCCGATCGACAAAAGCGCGGGAGATGAAGTCAGCGCGGGCACGGTGAATGGCAAAGGCGGCTTGATCTATCGCGCCACGCGGGTGGGCACCGACACTCGCCTGGGGCAGATTACCGAACAGGTAGCGAGCGCCCAAAACTCGCGCCCACCGATTGGCGAGCTAGCCGACCAGGTCTCCAGCGTTTTTGTGCCTGCGGTAATGATCATTGCCGTATTGACTGCCCTGGCGTGGTTCAACCTAGGGCCCGCCCCCCAAGTAATCCATATGCTGGTGACGGCGACCACCGTGCTGATTATTGCCTGCCCCTGTGCGCTCGGCTTGGCGACGCCGATCTCTACCATGATCGGCGTCGGTAAAGCAGCGGAGCAAGGGGTGCTGGTGCGCAGCGGCGAAGCGCTGCAAACCGCCAGCAAGCTGACCACGCTAGTGGTCGATAAGACCGGCACGCTCACCCAGGGCAAGCCCAGCGTCACCGATGCACAGATGTTTGGCGTGGAACAATCCACGGCACTCGCGCTGGTGAACGCGCTGGAGCGCGGCTCCGAGCACCCGCTGGCGGCGGCGTTAATGACCTACGCGGAGGAACACAACGCCAACCCTTCCGAGATTAAGGATTTCGATAGCGTGACCGGTGGCGGGGTAAAAGCGCAAACTGCTGACGGCAAAGTGCTGCTGCTGGGCAATGCACGTCTATTGAGCGAGGCAGGGGTGGATCTCAAGGCAGGTGAAGAGCAAGCACGCGCCCTAGAAGAGCAGGCCCGCACGCTGGTGTACTTGGCGGTAGATGGCAAATTGGCCGCCCTGTTTGGCATCAGCGACCCGCTTCGCCACGACACCGTGGCCGCGATCAAGCGCCTGCAAAAAGACGGCTTAACCATCGTTATGCTGACAGGCGATAACGAGCACACCGCCAAGGCCATTGCCCAGGAAGTGGGCATTGATGAGTTTCGAGCAGGGCTGTTACCCGAGGACAAGCACGCCGAGATAGAGCGTCGTCAGAAGGCAGGAGAAATCGTTGGCATGGTAGGCGATGGCATCAATGATGCCCCGGCGCTGGCCCGAGCAAATGTGGGCTTTGCCATTGGCCAAGGCACCGATGTGGCCATTGAGAGCGCGGGTATCACGCTAATGCGCGGCTCGCTGCATGGGGTGGCATCAGCGATAGAGATCAGCCGCGCCACGCTGCGCAATATCAAACAGAACCTGGTGGGCGCCTTTGGCTACAACCTACTGTGTATTCCCATCGCGGCGGGCGTGCTCTACCCGCTCACCGGCATGCTGCTTTCACCGATGATTGCGGGCGCTGCCATGTCACTCTCGTCCATCACCGTGGTGAGTAACGCCAACCGCTTGCGGCTATGGAAAGCCAGCCAGGAGGAATCCTCATGAGCTTATTGATCAACCTGGCAGGCCTTGGGCTTATAGCACTGATAGTGTGGTGGTTCTGGCTTGGCTAAACGTGTTTAGGTCACTCCGATATATCGCCCTGGCTTATGGTTCAGGGCGATAATCAGGTTTAGCGTCAGCGCCCCTAGTACCGAATAACCCACACGATCCAGCGGCAGTTGGGTCAGTGCAATTAGCAGGATAACGCCATCAATCGCCAGTTGAACGTAGCCTGCGCGCAGGCCATGTTTATCCTGTAAGTAGAGCGCGAGGATATTGATACCGCCCAGGCTGGTGCGGTGGCGAAATAGCATCAGCATACCGATGCCCATCAGCGCGCCGCCCATCAAGGCGGCGTAGATCGAGGGCACGCTGGCAAACTGCACCCAGCCTTGGGTTAACTCTGAAAACAGCGATACCAAGCCGATGGCGGCAAAGGTGCGAAGGGTAAAGCTCCAGCCCATGCGCTTCACCGCCAAGTAGTAAAACGGCAGGTTAATGGCAAAAAAGTACACCCCAAAACCCCAGCCGGTCACACTGCTGGTCATATAGCTAAGCAGCAACGCCAAGCCTGCCGTACTACCGGTTAATAGCACCGCATGGGTGTAAAAGGTTACCCCCAGCGCAACAAAGAACGTGCCCAGCAGCATCGCCATCATATCTTCATAGGGGCGATGCTGATCCTGGGGTAAATCTTCTACGCGCATGGGGCGTCCTTACTTAAATTATTAAGGATGTGAAATGGTTATTCGGCACCTCATGCTGGCTAAATATTTTTAGCCAGACAGCGATTCACTGCATAGGCTAATACCACTCAGCTAGCTATTTATAGGCTGCTTCAGCTCGCGACTGGTTTGGCACCGGGATATCCATGGCCTGCAGAGCCAAGTTAGCTTACATCCAGCCATGTTACGGCTTGAACATTTTATCCAGGCTATCGACAAACAGGATCTTGTCCATCCAGGCTTTCAGCTGTGCGTGGTCGGCCTGCTCTACACGCAGCTCTACCCATTGAGGCACTTCGCCAAATTTCAGCCTGATTAGAGAGCACAGGTTATCGCGGGCTTCACTCATACGACCCTTCTCTTCCCAACGCTCAGGCCATTGTTTGATTCGTTCTGCCAGCATGTCATGCACCTCGTGTAACTCTTGTAAATCCGAGAATTCAGGTAACTCCACCACAGCTGCCCGACTAGGCAATAGCACTCGGCGTATCCACACCACAAACGCACGCCTCAAACCAGTTTGCTCAGGCGCCTTGAGCCACTCAACCAAGGCTCCGAGCACCTCCAGCATGTCTTGCTCGTCACGATTGTGCTCTAACCGAAAGAGCGCAGCCGCCACGTTTCGCATTTGATCCGACCACGCAGGGTCATTGACGATAGCACCTTCGTCGAGAAGCAGATACGCCAAGTCTGGTCGATAGCGCTCAAGCCCTCCCGGTACACGTTCGACTAGCTCCGCCACGTTTTGTGCCGCTGTCCAACGTTTCTCACCATTGTAGAGGACTATCGGCAAGACCGGTGGCAGCTTTCCGCTCGGCGTAAAAGCTTCCTGACGAATCAGATCCTGATACAGCAGCCCCTGATACGTCATTATGCGCACAGCCATATGTTTGTCTTCGGAAGACTGGAACTCCAGCAGTAGATAGACGTAGAGCCAATCATCGCCCCAGCGCACTCGCCAAATGACGTCATCCTCACGATCACGCAGATCCTCGGTGACGTAGGAGCCGCTAACCTTTTCCAGCGTCGAGAAGTCCAACTGCTCGACCCAGGCTTCCTTAACAAAGCCAGTCAGTAAGTCTCTGACCATTTCGGGGTAAGAGAAGAGTAATTTGTAGCTATGATCGTGGCGATTGTGCACTTTGCTGACCATGCACGCTCCTATCTACGTGTCCTAATTTTACCACAGCACTGCTAGGGTAATGTGCCGATCGGCATCATTAGGAACACATCAACAAGGGCTGGCGTGTTCGACCATCAACTGCAGCGTCTCGCGGCCGCGCCAGCGGTTGCGGTTAAGCTTGTAAGCACAGTGCAGCGTATCGCCCACGTTAAACCCAGGTAGTTCTCCCGGCGTTAAGGCGCGAAACCAAATCGCTTTGCAGGTCACAGGGCCAGTGGAAAGCTCCAGCATCAGGTGTGCGCCGTCGGCACCCACCGGGCGCAGCGCCTCGACAATAAAGCGGCCTTCAAACAGCGGCGGATCGAATTCCCGTCCGTAGGGGCCGAGCGTTTCGATCTCTTGCAAGGTGGTCAGGGAAAGCTGCGCCGTAGAAAGCTCACCATCCGTCCATAGGCGCGGATAGAGCGTTCGTCCCTCTAACTGCTCACCCACTGCCTGCAGGAAAGCCGCTTTAAAGGCGTCAAGCTGATCCCTGGGCACGCCCACCCCTGCTGCGCCACTGTGGCCGCCAAAGCGCGGTAACGCCTGGGGAGCAAGCTCAAAGGTACGCTGTAGGGCATCACGCAGGTGCAGCCCATCAATCGAGCGGCCGGAGCCGGTTAGCATGCCCGGTGCCGAGGCTTGTGTTAGCACCAGCGCCGGGCGCCCGTAGGCCTGCACCAATCGCGAGGCGACGATACCCTGTACGCCAGGGTGCCCGTCTTCCAACAGCACCACCACGGCGGCCTCATCGGCGTCAAGCGCTGCCGTAGCAAGAGTGCGCGCCTCGGCGGCCATATCGGCCTCAATCGCTTTGCGGGACTGGTTATCCTGATCCAGCACGTCGAGCTGACGATTGGCGACCCCATCGTTCTCGGCCAGCATAAAGTGCAGCGCCGCGTAGGGGTCGTCCAGCCGCGAGCGGGCATTGATGCGCGGCCCCATCTGAAACGCTAACGTCTCGGCGTTAAACGGCACGCTGTCAGCGCCTAAGCGCGTGGCCATCGCCCGCCAGCACGCCGCATCCATACGATTGATCAGTTTTAACCCTTGATTGACCACCGCGCGGTTGGCGGGGCTGCCGCCCAGGGAGACACAGTCAGCCACGGTGCCCAAAGCTACGTAGGAGAGCCAGGGCGACAGCTTGGGCGTCGACTCTGATAGCGCCCCCCACTCAATCAGCACGCCGCGGGCGAGTGACATCAATAGCCACGCCACCATACAGCCGGCAATGGTTTTGTCGGGATACTCACAGTCATCACGGGTAGGGTTAACACAGGCGAATGCCGACTTTGGAGGCCCTTCAACGGGCAGAGCGTGGTGGTCACTGACCACCACGTCGATACCCGCCGCTTTTAAACGTGCGATACGCGGCTCATCGGAACTGCCGCAATCGGCGGTAATCACCAAGGTGGGAAACGGCTTTTGCGCCAAGGTGCGCTCTACCAGCGGCAGGCTAATCCCGTAGCCATCATGAATCCGATGGCCAATCAGGCTGTGCAGCTTGCCTTCCGGGACTCCAAACAGCTCCACCAGCGTGCGCCGGATCACCACATGGGAGGTAATGCCATCCACATCGTAGTCGGTGAGAATGCCGATAGCCTCACCCTCTGCCACTGCCTGAGCGATGCGCTCAGCGGCGCGGCGACCGTCAGCCAGTTTCTCCGGGTGGGCCAAATAACGCAGGCTAGGTGCGATTAACGGTAGCAACTCACCACTGTAGCCCGGTAAGCGCGAGGCCAGCAAACGCGCCTGCAGTTCGCTTAGCCCCTCCGCCTGGGCACGGGCATAGAGCGCCTCGTCCACTGGACGAGGCTCTAAGCGTGGCTCGCTCTTGCTAGACGACAGCGTGCGATGGGGTAAATCAGTCACTGAGGTCATTAATTCGTTAACGCCGGTTTTCCGCAACGAACTGCTGCACGGCGGCAAGTTCCGCAGGGAGTACCGTATAGCGCTCTTCGCGCTCAATCAGGTCTTCCATATGCGGCGGCAGTGGCACGCCCAGGAAGCCCGCTTTCACTACGGCCTCGGCAAATTTAGCCGGGTGCGCAGTGGCAAGGGTAATCATCGGCGTTGACTGATCTGCCCGGGCCCGCTCGGCGGCGCGATAGCCGGTAGCGGTATGCGGATCTAGCATCTCACCGGTGCGTTTATGGGCGTCGCGAATCACTTCCAGAATCGTCGCATCGTCCACGCTGTAGCTGGAGAACTTCTCGCGCAGCTTGGCCAGCGGCGCATCGGCCAAGGCCGTGGGTTCCTGCTGGAAGCGCTCAAGCAGCGCCGCCACGGCCAAGCCATCGCGATCGTAGGCGTCAAACAGCAGGCGCTCAAAGTTAGACGACACCACGATATCCATCGATGGAGCCAGCGTCGCCGCCAGCTCTTTTTTGGAGAAGTCGTTGGCGGTCAGCGTACGATGCAGAATATCGTTGGCGTTGGTAGCGATGATGAACTGCTTCACCGGCAGACCCATTTTGTAGGCCATATAGCCGGCAAACACGTTGCCGAAGTTAGCCGACGGCACGCAGAAGCTCACTTCACGGTGCGGCGCGCCCAGGGCAACGCCGGAGGCAATGTAGTAAACGATCTGCGCCATAATGCGCGCCCAGTTGATCGAGTTCACCGCCACCAAGCGAGTACCGTTGAGGAACGACTGATCAGCAAAGCTGGCTTTGACCATCGCCTGGGCGTCGTCAAAATTACCCTCAATGGCAAGATTGAAGACATTGTTGGCCAATACCGAGGTCATTTGGCGGCGCTGTACTTCCGAGACCCGGTTGTGCGGGTGCAGGATAAAGATATCCAGGTTGTCACAGTGGCGACAGCCTTCAATCGCCGCCGAGCCGGTATCGCCAGAGGTCGCGCCCATGATCACCGCACGCTCGCCGCGCTTTTTCAGGAAGTGGTCGAGCAGGCGGCCGAGCAGCTGTAGCGCTACATCTTTAAACGCCAGCGTCGGGCCGTGGAACTGCTCAAGCAGGAAGTGATTGGCATCCAGCTGTTTGAGCGGCAGCACGGCGTCGTGATTAAAGGTCGCATAGGCCTCGGTCACGATGTTGCGGAAGGTCGCATCGTCGATCTCACCGTTCACAAACGGCTTCATCACCCGAAAGGCGATTTCCGCGTAGGAGAGCCCGGCCATGTCGGCCAGCTCTTCCCGGGAGAACTCAGGCAGTGTTTCCGGCACATAGAGGCCGCCGTCGCTGGCCATACCGGTGAGCACTACTTCTTCAAAGGAGAGCGCGGGCGCCTGCCCGCGCGTGCTGATATAGCGCATCTAGGCTTACTCCCCTTCGCTCAAGCTTTCCACGCGAATACGCGTGACGGGGCCCGCAATATCGGCCATGGATTCGATTTCGCGAATCGCTGCGTTCATCTGCTTCTCTTTGGTGCGATGCGTGAGCAGAATGATTGGCACCAGTTCGCCTTCGGTGGCCTCTTTCTGGATCAGCGCTTCAATCGAGATGCCCTGCTCAGATAGAATCGTGGCCACCCGCGCCAACACGCCGGGGCGGTCCACCGCCAGCAGGCGCAGATAGTAGGCCGTGGTGATGTCTTCCATCGGCATGATGGGCAGTTGGCTGACGTCTTCGTCGATACCACTGAAGGCCAGGTATGGCACCCGGTAGCGGTGCTCGGTGGAGATATCACGGGCAACGTCGAGCAGATCAGCTACCACCGCTGACGCGGTGGGCTCGGCACCCGCACCTGCGCCATAATAAAGCGTGGGCCCAACCGCATCGCCCATCACCGCAATAGCGTTTTTAACCCCATGGACACTGGCTAGCAGGCGCTCTTTGGGAATCAAGGTGGGATGCACCCGCAACTCCAGGCCTTGGTCGGTGCGCTTGGAGATACCTAAATGCTTGATCACGTAACCGAGGTTGTCGGCTTGCTCAACATCTTCGGCGGTGATCCGTGAAATGCCTTCGGTGAAGGCTTTCTCGAACTGCAGCGGTACGCCGTAGGCAATCGAGGCCAAAATCGTCAGTTTATGCGCGGCGTCGATGCCTTCCACATCAAAGGTGGGGTCAGATTCGGCGTAGCCTAGCGCCTGGGCTTCCGCGAGCACGTCTTCAAACGCCCGGCCCTCATCGCGCATATGGGTAAGGATGTAGTTGCCGGTACCGTTGATAATGCCCGCTACCCATTCGATACGGTTGGCGCCCAGACCTTCGCGTAGCGACTTGATGACAGGGATGCCGCCAGCGACCGCCGCTTCGAAGGCTACGATCACGCCTTTCTCGTGAGCGGCCCTGAAAATTTCATTACCGTGAACGGCAATCAGCGCCTTGTTGGCGGTAACCACGTGCTTGCCGTTTTCAATGGCGGTGAGCACCAGCTCGCGGGCGATATCGTAACCGCCAATGAGCTCCACCAGGACATCCACATTGGGATTGGTCGCAACTTCGAACACATCAGTGGTAGCGTTGATGCCGGTAATATCGCAGTCAGGATGAATACTGCGGTGAGCAACCTGCTCAATCACAATAGGACGGCCGGCACGACGCGCAATATCATCAGCGTTGCGAGTCAATACGTTAAAGGTGCCGCCACCGACAGTGCCTAGACCACAAATACCTACTCTTACCGGTTTCAAAATACTTCCCCTTTCGTGTCGTGCACCTGGTGGTGCTAGTCTTAAATTCAGTCTTAAAGGCGGTTTTAAAAGCGCTCTTCAAGACAGTATCTCAGCGTTGTGCGCCGTCTAATTTACGCGGCACTCTTCTTTGTTTCCGTTCTTTGTTCCAGTGCTTTGATTCAGCCGTTTTCCAAGCCTAACATGGCGGAGAGTCGCTCGGGGGGCACAAAACCCGGCACTAGCTGCCCGTTGGGCAAAATAATCGCGGGTGTGCCCTGTACGCCCAGCGCCTTACCCAGATCATACTGCCCCGCCACCGGATTGTCGCAGTCTGCTGCGCTGGAAATGCTCTTGCCTTCTTTGGCTTGTGTCATCGCTTCGCTGCGATTATCCGAGCACCAAACCTGCTGCAGCGTGGTGGCAGCTTGGCTGGCCATGCCCGCGCGGGGAAACGCCATATAGTGAACGGCAATGCCGCGTTCATTCAACTCCGGAATGGTGTCGTGTAACCGCGCGCAGTAGGGACATGTGGGATCGGTAAACACCGTTATGGTAGCTTTCGGCTCATCGGCACCGCGGAAGATCACTAACTCACTTTCAGGCACTGCCGCCAGCGCATCGGCACGCTCTTGGTTCTGCTCTTGCTCGGTTAAGTTGACCAACCCGTCGGGCGCATTTTCATACAGGTCGCCGACCAGGAAGTGGCTACCGTCTGCATTGGAGTAGAACGATTCGCCGCTCTCCAGCCGCACGTGATAAACGCCATCCATAGGCGTTTCGGTGACAGCTTTCACGGGCATAGACTGGCCATTGACGCTCAGTGATTCAGCCAAACGATCTCCCACGTCGTCAGCCTGTGCAGCGGAAGATAGTAGGCTGGCAGTTAGCAAACACGCCAGCATCGAGGAAGTTGTCAGTAAAGGTAGTGCTACAAAACGGCGTTGACGCATCATCAATTCAGCCTCTTGGGTGATGTTCAGCATGTAGGCTTTCCAAGCGCGCCTGGGCTACATGGGTATAAATTTGGGTCGTCGACAGGTCGCTATGACCCAGCAGCAGCTGTACGACCCGCAAATTGGCCCCATGATTCAATAAATGGGTGGCAAATGCATGGCGAAGCGTATGCGGAGACAGTGGCCGGGTAATCCCTGCGGTGATGGCATGCACTTTAATCCGGTGCCAAAAGGTTTGTCGGGTCATGGCTTTGTCGCCCCGCCCAGGAAACAGCGCTGGGCGTGTGGGGTCGCTCATAAGCGCCAGCCGTGCGGTCTGCATATAGTGCGCCAGCCAATCTGCGGCCTCTTCACCCATGGGTACCAGGCGGTCTTTATCGCCTTTACCGCGCACCCTAACCACGTTTTGGCGCAGATTGACCGCATCGCCGGTGAGCCCGACCAATTCAGATACCCGCAAGCCGCAGGCGTACAGCAGCTCCAGCATGGCACGGTCACGGATCCCCAAAGGAGTCTCGGTATCCGGCGCCAAGAGCAGACGCTCGACTTCCTCCTCTTCCAAGGTATTGGGCAAGCCGGGTATGACCCGCGGCAGCTTGATATCGGTGAGGGGGTCGCTTTCCACTTGGTTGTTCAAACGCCCCCAGCGGTAGAAGCTGCGTAGCGTCGACAGCAGCCGGGCATTACTGCGCAACTGATAGCCTTCCTCCCGGCGGCTGGCCAGCCATTCACTGAGGCGCTCCGGTGGCGGCGCCAAAAGGGCTTCGCCGAGGCTCTCCAAGTGGGTTTGCCAAGCGGTTAAATCACGCCGATAGGCGGCTAACGTATGATCGCTGGCGCCCTGCTCAAGCCAGAGAGCATCTAAAAATGCATCGATAACGCTCATACGTTAGTCACCTCCCGCCGCTTTTATTGAGCGACATAAACAAAACCCCGCCCCGCAAAGCGGTGACGGGGTCTTGGTATCTGGGCGCGACGCCTGTTCGAGAACAGCGTGCGCCCGAGGAACAGTGGCGTTTAAGCCAGCTTTTCCTTGATACGTGCAGAACGACCACTGCGCTCGCGCAGGTAGTAAAGCTTGGCTTGACGCACGTCACCGCGACGCTTGACTTCGATAGAGTCAACCAGCGGGCTGTAGGTCTGGAAGGTACGCTCAACGCCAACGCCGTGAGAAATTTTACGCACGGTGAAAGCGGAGTTCAGGCCACGGTTACGCTTACCGATGACCACACCTTCAAACGCCTGCAGACGCTCGCGAGTACCTTCTTTTACTTTTACCTGAACGACAATGGTGTCGCCGGGGGCAAAGGGAGGAATTTCTTTGCCCATTTGCTCAGATTCGATCGCCTGGATCACTTTGCTTTTGCTGCTCATCATCATACTCCTGAATAACGTGTTGGCTTGTCCGCTCAATCATGGGTGGCGGATGCCGTGATCCCGGCGCTCGAAACGAGCTACGCGGGAGTCGTTATGGGTGACACAGGTGCGCATGTCCCGCCCTGCACCGCCGCTCTGTCCTACTCAGCTTTAGCTGACAGAGCGTGTTCTTCGATAAACTCGTTCAACAGCTTACGCTGTTCGGCATCTAACGGCCGCCCTTCCAACAGGTCGGGACGACGCTGCCATGTACGGCCTAGTGACTGCTTTAACCGCCAGCGCTTGATGGCTGCATGATTGCCGCTTAACAGCACATCCGGCACTTGGCGCCCGTCGATGACTTCTGGACGGGTATAGTGCGGGCAGTCTAACAGACCGTCATTAAACGAGTCTTCGACAGCGGAATCCTGATGACCCAGTACACCGGGAATCAGCCTTGCCGCTGCATCAATCAGCACCATCGCTGGCAGCTCACCGCCGCTCAACACATAGTCGCCAATCGACCACTCTTCATCGATGTCACTCTCCACCACGCGTTCATCAATGCCTTCATAGCGTCCTGCCACGACCACTAAAGGCCCGGCGGAAGCCAGTGCTTGAACGCCCTGCTGATCCAGCTTACGCCCCTGGGGCGAAAGGTAGATCACCGTCGGCACTAAGCCGGTGGCTTGCTGCGCCCGTTCCCGTGCAGCAAAGATCGCTGCGCGTAGGGTGTCGACTTTCATCAACATGCCTGGACCACCGCCATAGGGGCGGTCATCGACGCTGCGGTGGCGGTCAGTGGCGTAATCCCGCGGATTCCAAAACTCCAGTGCAATACGCTGTTTCTCTACCGCTCTGCCGACCACGCCCTGTTGCGTTAGCGCGTCAAACATTTCGGGAAACAACGATACAACACCAATCCACATGGCAGGCACTGCTACTTCACTCGCCGTTTCCGGCGCGTTGCCACTATCCAACTCAGCTGAGTCGGTTGATGCATCATTGCTCAAACTGTTCATAAGTTTGGTCAAAACTCAGGATCCCAGTCGACGACCATACGGCCCTCTTGGGAACTGATTTCAATAATGACGTCGTCTGGCAAAAATGGCAGCAGTCGCTCGCGCTTGTCGATTGAGTCTGAATCGCCGCGAACCACCATGACATCGTTGGCGCCGGTTTCAAACAGGTAGCTTACCCGTCCTAGCCGCTCGCCGGCCTGAGTGAAGACCGCCATGCCTTCAAGCTCATGCCAATAGTACTCATCGTCGGAAAGCTCAGGTAGCGACTCTTTGGGCATCAAGATATCCGTTTGGGCTAATGCTTCCGCCGCACTACGGTCATCGACCCCTTCAAGCTGCACTACAAGTCCTTTGCCCTGCCGACGTCCCTGAACAATGCTTATGCGCTTCAGGGTTTCACCTTGGCGCACCCACCATTCCGGGTACTCAAGAATGCTGTCCATTGGGCTAGTGTAGGAGTACACCTTGAGCCAACCTTTCACCCCATAAGGGCTAGTCAGCTTGCCTAGCACCACATGCGTGTCGTCAGTTTGGCTTATTTCAAAACGCGTCATCGACGACCTCAGCTACCCAGCACTCACTTTCTTTCTCACGCAACAAGTCTTGAACAACAAGACTCAAAAGCAGGCTTAAGCCTGTTTGCGTGCTTCTTTTACCAGCTCAGCAACACGACCAGACAGCTGGGCGCCTTGGCTCTGCCAGTGAACAACGCGGTCTAGGTCAACGCGCAGACGCTCTTCCTGACCACGGGCAACCGGGTTGAAGAAGCCGATACGCTCGATGAAACGACCGTCGCGAGCGTTACGCGAGTCGGTAACGGTCAGGTGGTAAAAGGGACGCTTCTTGGCGCCACCACGGGCCAAACGAATGGTAACCATACGATAACTATCCTTCGGTTGAGGTTACGAGAGTGTGTTTATAGCGCTAACCGCTATCGGAACACTCGTCGTGCTGTTTGCTTGGCGCTAAACTGGCATACAGCCACATAAAAGCGGCTTGCACGGCCTTTTTTAGCACCATAAAGGCCTTCATTGAGCGCTGCTACTGCTACGTTTTGACGTATTTGGGCAACACCCACGCATGAAGAGGCCGCATTCTACGCAAATGCGCACGACTTGGAAAGCCTGACAGCCAGAAAACTCACAACGCGTCAACCGCTGCATTAGGCACTGCTGCGCGGGACAAGGGTAACGCCTACTCTGATGACCTGATTGTCGCAGGTTGGATTGTGAACCCGGGTTTCGAGCAGGCGCAGCGCCTCAAGCGCCGTCTCATTGACAGGATTACGCACAGTGGTCAGCGGGCAGCGCCCCCAGGCAGCCCCGGGCACATCGTCGAACCCAGTAATAGCCACGTCATCCGGCACCTTGATTCCGCGCTGCGCTGCAGCTTCAACAACCCCCAATGCCATGGCGTCGTTCGCACACATAATGGCATCGAGTGCCAAACGGGAATCCAACAGCGCCAGCCCTTCGCTCACCCCGCTCGATAGCGAGAAATCCCCCCGGCGCTGTACCTGCAGTGACAAGCCGTAATGGGCCAATGCCTCTTCAACGCCCTGACGGCGCTCTTGATCCGAAAAGGTATCTGCCGTGCCACCCAGCCAAGCAATACGCCGTCGCCCCTGCTTGACCAGACGTTCCACCAGCTGCCACATGCCCTTTATATTGTCGCAACACACCGCATCGGCGCCGTTTTTTTCCAGAACCCGACCGATCAGCACCAGCGGCGCTCCCGATGCCTGGCAGCGATCAGCAATATCACGGCTGACCGATCCCGCGGCGACAATGGCCCCCTCCACTTGGTAGGCCAGCGCATGGTCAATCATCTCGGTCATGTTGGCATCCCGAAACGCGGGCAAAAGCAACGGCTGATAGCCATTGGCACTCAGCACTCGAACGATGTGTTCCAGCAACCAAGCCTCATAGGGCCGGGATATCTCACCCGCCACTACGGCCACCAGGCCAGTACGCTGACCTGTTAGACCGCGGGCAATCAAGTTGGGGCGATAGCCCAGAGCTTGAGCCACGCGCAGCACGTGCTCTCGCTTCCGGACGGCCACCGACGCTCCCGGGGTAAATGCCCGCGACACCATTGCCCGGGATACACCGGCCGCTTTGGCGACATCATCTGCGGTTACACGCACCGGCATAACCCACCGCATTTAACTATTTCAGGCACGCTTTTACCGCTCTATCAACGAGATAACACCGGCCATTTTAGCATTAGTGAGCAGACACCGGAGTGTTTTAAAAGCTACATCAAAGCGTCACAGATGCACGGTAGTTTTGTTTTATCGCAACTTTGCACGCGCGTTCAAAAGCATTTTTTAACATTACTCTCAAAGCGGAGGCTGACCGATGCGTACCGAAGCGCTGGCACTCAGTGACGTGACAATTGACCTCAGGCAGCAGCGCATTCTGGAAAGCATCCACCTTGATGTGGAGCCGGGCAGCTTCACCTGCCTGCTAGGACCTTCCGGCTGCGGCAAGACAACGCTATTGCGCGCTATTGCCGGCTTTACGCCCTTGAGTCGCGGCGATATTCGTCTCGGCTCAAAATCGATTACCCATTTGCCGCCCGAAAAGCGCCAGACCGCGATGGTATTTCAATCCTATGCCCTGTGGCCCCACATGAGCGTTGGCGACAACCTGGGCTATCCACTAAAGCTGCGTGGAATCCCCCGCCCTGAGCGCCAGCAGCGGGTGGCCGAGATATTAGCCAGACTCGAATTAAGCGGCTTTGAGAGCCGTGCGGTAACACAGCTCTCCGGCGGACAGCGACAGCGAGTCGCCCTTGGTCGTGCACTAATCATTGACCCACCGCTGCTGTTGCTTGACGAGCCACTCTCCAATTTGGATGCCGCCATCCGACGCAGCTTGCGCGGTGAGCTACGCCGCCTGCAAAAGTCGCTGGGTATCACCACCATCATGGTGACTCACGACCAGGAGGAAGCCCTCCAGATGGCTGACCAGATCGTACTAATGCGCGCGGGTGAGATCGTACAAATTGCCTCACCGCAACATCTCTATCAGCACCCCGCCGACCTCAACGCCGCACGTTTTCTTGGCGTGGATAACACGGTGACCGGAAGAGAGCATGACCCGCACAGCGCCATAGGCGCCGCCATATTCGGCTTCCGGACGCGTGATGCGTTGATCAATACCGCTCCTAACAAGGCCGCCCTTACCCGCAAAGGGCGCGTGAATGACTGTGTTTACACCGGCGATGGCTATCAGGTCTCGCTGACGGCCGAGGGCGAAGAACTCTGCGCCACGGCCACTTCCCCTATTGCTCTAGGCACTTTCGTGACGCTTCAGGTGCCTGAGTCGGCTCTGATCCCCTTCGGGCCGGATGAACGGCAACTGCCGCCACTTGATCGACATGAGGATATCGCATGAAACCCTTAACGCTTACGTTCGGCTTGTTAACCGCCACTCTCGCCGCCCCCGCCATGGCCAACACAACGCTTAACGTGTTTACCGCGGGTGATTACAACATGGTTGAGTACATCAACGAGTTTCTCGCCCCACGATTCGAGGCCACGCACCCCGACGTTACCGTGCGCGCAATGGGTACCGGCCCTGGTGATGCTGGTAGTCAAGCTATCTATGAAACCCTTAGCGCCCAGCGCGACCAGGCAACCTGGGGCGTCGACGTGGCGGTTGTCCACCAGCGCATGGCCGGGCAAATGGTTCAAGAAGGTCTGCTCGCCAATTACGTTGATGACATTTCCACCGGCGCTTTAGCCAACTCGGAAAGCGCGCGCAATGCATTGGGCGTCGATGTCGAAGGTTACGTGATGCCGATGTTCCAGAGCCAGATCGCCATCGCCTATAACCCTGACCTTTTAGAACAGCCGCCTGAAAGCTACGCAGCGCTAGCCAACTGGGTTGAAGAGCATCCAGGCGAGTTCGGCTATAACGGCATTACCGGTGGCATGGCCGGGGTCGGCTTTGTGTTCGGTTGGATGTACGCCTTTACCGACATGGCCGATGCGCTGCAAAACGGCCCTTGGGAAGAGGATGCGCCAGCACGCTGGGAGTCAGCGCTAGACCAGCTGAGCACATTTAATCAACACGTCACCATGACGCCCGGCAATGCGGGCACCCTGGACGCCATGAACCGCGGCGAAATCGCCATGGGGCCCGTGTGGATGGATATGTACTACACCTGGAAGGCCGATGGCCGCCTCAACCCCAACTTCCGCTTGCTGCTGCTCGAACCCGGCATGCCCGGCCAACCGATGTACTACACGATTCCCGAGCGCGCCGCTGAACCTGACCTGGCCGCCGAGTTCATTGCCCTGGCAACCAGCCCAGAGGTTCAGGCCGAAGGCATCGTTGGTCAGTTCAACTGGTTCCCTGGCATCGACGCTGAGCATGTTCGCGGCGAGCTAAGCGACGCTCAGTGGGAACAGCTCTACGCGGACGTGTCACCCGAGACCCTCGCCGCCCGCGGCTTTTCGATGCCCCAGGCTGACTACTTTCGCGCCATCCTTGAAGCCTACGAAAGCCACGTTAGTCGTTAACGTTTAGGCCGCCCATTACCAAGGGGGCGTTTGCCCCCTTCTTCGTAGAACGCTTTTATGACCACTTCATCCTCTATAGCAGTTTCAGCTATCGCACCGCGAAAGCCATTTAGCCAATCAGCCCTGGGCACGCTGCTGGTTCTGCCAGCGTTGACAGCCATTGCGTTGCTCTATGCGCTGCCCTTGGCCCGCTCGCTCATCACTGCGTTTCGTGACAGCGACGGCACCTGGACAAGCGAGCATATTGCCCGGGCATTTTCACTCTATGGCCGCGACGTACTGTTCTCTATCGGCGTTGTATCGGCATCCCTTACGCTAATCGCGCTGGTCTCCATCGCCATTGCTGGCTATCTCGTACTGGGCACCACGCCCTGGGCAGTGCGCATGCTGCGTTGGCTCTACCGCTGGCCGCTATTTATTCCTTTCGTGGTGTCCGGTCAGCTCGCGCGCTCGTTTCTGTCCACTAACGGCATGATGAACGGGGTGCTGGTGGAATCGGGCTTGATGGCGGCAGACAGCGCCCAGAGTTTCCTCGACTGGCGGGGACTGGTACTCACCTTCGCCTGGAAGCAGATCCCGTTCGTTACGCTGCTGCTCGCGGGCGCCATGGCAGCAATCGACCGCAGTCATATTGAAGCCGCCCGTAATCTGGGCGCGGGGCGGTTGCGCTGCCTTTTCAACATTCTATTGCCGCAAGCGGCGCCAACGCTGTGGGTAGGACTGATTCTCTCGCTGGTCGCTATGCTCTCGGTGCTATCCGTGCCGCTTATGCTGATCGCCGGCAACCCCACCATGATGACCTCGATGATGGCCCACCGCATTACCTACTACGGTGATTACGGCATCGCCAACGCCTTAGGGCTTTTCTCCTATGCGCTAACCGCCATGACCGCCTGGGTGTATCTGCGTCTAACGCTACGCCGGGAGGCAACCGCATGAGGGTATCTAAACGACTTGCGCAGATCGGGCTTGGTTTGATGCTGGGCTTGGTGGCTTTTATTGTCTTTGGCCCACTACTGAATCTTGCCATGTGGGCATTTGCCGAGCAGTGGTTCTACCCGAACCGCTTTCCGACCGACTGGGGCTTCGCCTTCTGGGAACGCGTATTTCGCCCTCGCGCAGGGGCCTGGGTATCGCTGTTTAACACGGTGGTCGTTGCACTGCTGGCGGTACTGCTTTCGATGGCGCTGGCGATACCCGCGGGTTATGCGTTGGCACGCCAAGCACTGCCTGCGCGTAATGTCATCATGCTGCTTTTTTTGTTGCCGCAAGCATTTCCCAATTTGCCGATTTTCGTCAACATCGCGGCCATCTTCTATCAGTGGGGGCTTAACGGCACCCTGGTCGGCGTGGTGCTGGTGCACTCTTTGCCCGGGCTCGTCTATGCGGTTTGGATTGCGACGGCCACCTTTGCAACGGTGGATCGCTCGCTGGAGGAGGCCGCACGCAACCTCGGTGCCTCACCGCTACGCTGTTTCGCCGACATCACTCTGCCCCAGGCCCTACCTGGGCTACTAGCAGCCTCGATCTTCGTGTTTCTCGACAGTATCGATGAGTTCACCGGTACGTTTTTTGTCGGTGCGCCGGAAATCACCACGCTTCCGCTTCTCATGTTCAACGCCTCAATGGGCGGCAACTATCAGGTCGCTGCTATTACCGCGCTAATACTGCTGATCCCCTCTGTCGGCTTCATGCTGATTATCGAGCGCTTTTTGAAAGCCGATGTATTGGCCCGCATTGGCCGCTAGCCGTTGCCGGCCTCTTAACAAACTTTTGCCAGGTTTTACCTAAATGCTGATTGCCCATTTATCTGATTTACATCTTTTCACCGAGTGCTCCGAAACGGGAGAAACCCGCGCCGATATCGCGCAGGTTGTCGAAAGCATCATCGCTGACCTGCTTACACTGAACCCTTTACCGGATATTGTGGCTATCAGTGGCGATTTGGCCGACGGCGGCAGTGATGAGGACTATCAATTGATACGCCACCTGCTAGCGCCACTCCCCATGCCCATTCTGGCAGTGCCTGGCAATCACGATAGACGCGAAGCGATGCGGCGAGTGCTGGGCAATCGGTTGGCGGGGCTTGAAGCAGGCGAGTTTATGCAATCCAGAATCGACACCCATGACGTCACCCTGCTGGGCCTGGATTCGGTAGTAGAGGGAGAAGCACGGGGGGCGCTGTGCAATACGCGATTGGCGTGGCTAGAAAAGCAGCTTCAGCACACCCAGCCAGTCACTTTTCTGGTTCTGCATCATCCGCCTTTTATGACCGGTAACCCGCACTGGGATCCTTACAGCCTGATCGAAGGAAGGGAGCGCTTTATGGAGATCATTAGCGGCTCACCCAAACGCATTTTGTGCGGGCACATCCACCAGCCTTTGCATACCTACTGGGAAGGGCATTACGCTGGAATCGCCGGAAGCCCGGCGTTTCAATACAATTTAGTGCCGGGCAGTGTCAGCGTACCGACTGCCTGCAAGGTACCTTACAGCTACCCCTTGCACGACTGTCAGCCAGATGGCAGCGTGATCGTACACCTGCGTCATGTGGCTCAGGCTTAGATCTGGACTTAGGGGCTCAGGTTACCTGAGCCCGCAGAAGCTTAGCGCCGCGGCAGACCACCGGGGCCGCCCATGCCACCGGGGCCTCCCATTCCGCCAGGCCCACCTGGGCCTCCGCCGCCCATCATGCCGGACATGCCACGCATCATTTTCTGCATGCCGCCCTTCTGGCCCGCTTTCTTCATCATCTTCTGCATCTGCTTATGCTGCTTGAGCAGGCGATTCAAGTCAGGCACTTGCAGGCCGGCACCGGTGGCAATGCGGCGTTTGCGCGAGCCGTTGATAATATCGGGCTTGCGGCGCTCTTTAGGCGTCATTGAGTTAATCAACGCTTCCAGCTTGCCCAGCTCTTTCTCAGGGCCGGGGCCTTGGGCCATCTCGGCCATCTGCCCCATACCCGGCAACTTGCCCATCAGACCGCCCATACCGCCCATTTTCTTGAGCTGCTGGAGCTGGTCGCGAAAATCTTCCAGGTCAAATCCGTCACCCTTCTTGACCTTTTTAGCCAACTTCTCGGCTTTGGACTTATCGACGGTGCGTTCGGCTTCCTCGATCAGCGACAGCATGTCGCCCATCCCCAGGATGCGCGAGGCGACACGGTCTGGGTGGAACGGCTCTAGGGCATCGACTTTTTCACCGACGCCCATAAATTTGATCGGTTTGCCGGTAATGTGACGTACTGATAGCGCCGCACCGCCGCGGGCATCACCGTCCGCTTTGGTCAGGATCACACCGGTTAGCGGCAGCGCTTCGCTGAACGCCTTGGCGGTATTGGCAGCATCCTGGCCGGTCATGGCGTCGACGACAAACAGCGTTTCCTGAGGCGAGACCGCTTTATGCAGCGCCTGGATCTCCGCCATCATGGCTTCATCAATCGCCAGGCGACCGGCGGTATCGATCAGCACCACATCGTGAAACTGGATCTTGGCGTGCTTGATAGCCGCTTCGGCAATCGCTACCGGCTGCTGGTCAGAGCGCGAGGGGAAGAAGTCCACTTCGACTTCTTTGGCCAGGGTTTCAAGCTGGTCGATGGCTGCCGGGCGATAAACGTCGGCAGACACTACCAAGACTTTCTTCTTCTCGCGTTCGCGCAGGTAGCGGGCCAGCTTGGCCACAGAGGTGGTTTTACCCGCACCCTGTAAGCCAGCCATCAATACAACGGCGGGGGAACCCTTAAGCACAAAGCCGTCGTTGGCTTCGCCCATAATCGCTTCCAGCTCCTGCTGGACGATTTTGACGAACTGCTGGCCTGGCGACAGGCTTTTGGATACTTCCTGCCCAACCGCCCGCTCGCGCACGCGTTCAATAAATGCCTTGATGACCGGCAGTGCTACGTCGGCCTCAAGCAGTGCGCGGCGTACTTCGCGCAGGGTATCTTTAATATTGTCGTCGGTCAGGCGAGCCTGACCCTTGATCGACTTTAACGTCTGGGAAAGACGCTCACTTAGATTCTGGAACATGGGGCCTCTCTGCCTCCGTCACTGCCGTCGGCGCGCACGCCCTGGACTAATTAGTAAAAAGATTATACGCGCTCATGCTTTGAGTCTCCATGGGCAAGTGCCAGCGTTCCTATTGCAAACGACCAGCGCAAGTCGCCATCTGACCGCCATGGATGGCGGAAATGCCGGAATTGTCGGGAACATTTTCCCGGCCATGGCGAAAGACCCTTGCTTACAGCTTTCCCTGGCATTCATGCATACTTACTCCGAGTCTTTAGCTATTTTCATGCGTTTGCCCCGCTGGGCGACGCCGCTTGGATTAGTTATAGTAGTTGGATAGATTCTCTATCGTAATCACACTTAATTCGTTTATTTATTCACAGCAACGCGCTGCAAGGCGCACGGATAGCATCATGCAGGCGCTCCCTTTCGCCACGATTGCTTTTGTTCTTTATGTTGCCGCTGCCATTTGGCAGGGCATGACGCTGTTCCGGCGAGTGCCTCCCCGCCAGGGCATGGTTCGCCTGCTCGCCGTATTGGGCCTACTGTTACACATCCCTGTGGTGGTCAAATTAGTCGGCCAATCCCCTGGCCTACTGCCCGGCTTTACCACCAGCGCCACATTGCTGATGGCGGTCGCGGTCAACGTCGTGCTAGTTGCCAGCCTGTTTAAACCGGTGCTTAACGCCGGGATTGCACTCTTCCCGCTGGCGGGTATTGCGCTACTCGCCGCCACTTGGCTGCCGAATCAAGGTGGTCATACCGGGCTTACACCGGGCATTTTGTTGCATGCGATAAGTTCAGCGCTGGCGTTTGCCGTGTTGGCCATTGCCGCCATCCAAGCGGTGCTGGTCGGTCTACAGAACCAGGCGCTACGCCACCATCATATCCGCGGCATTGTGCAGTCGTTACCGCCGCTCACCACCATGGAGCGGGTACTTTTTGAGCTGGTGTGGGCGGGCATTATTTTATTGACGCTTTCCATCGCGAGCGGGCTTATTTTTCTGGACAACTTCTTTGCCCAGCATTTGGCGCACAAAACCGTACTTTCGCTACTGGCCTGGGTAATCTTCACGACCCTGTTGGTTGGTCGATATCGCTTTGGCTGGCGCGGCATGCGTGCCGTGCGCTGGACACTGGGCGGTTGCGGTCTGCTGGTGTTGGCCTACTTTGGCAGTAAGTTTGTACTTGAGATACTGCTCAATCGATAACGGCTCAACCGCTAACGGGGCGCAACCACGCCTTTGGTTGTCTTGACACACTACTCGCTACCTTCTACAAATCGAGCCTAATTCGCCACAAAGGACTTTTCGACTTGAGCGACGACTTCCCCCTGGGGTTACTGTTCGGCCTGCTAGCCTTACTGATACTGCTTTCTGCGTTTTTCTCCAGCTCTGAAACCGGCATGATGTCGATTAACCGCTACCGCTTGAGCCATCAGGCCAACAGCGGTGACCGCAGAGCCAAACGGGTCATGCGCCTGCTCACCCGTCCAGACCGCCTGATTGGCGTTATCCTGATCGGTAACAACTTCGTCAACAACCTGGCGGCCTCAATTGCGACCATTATCGCCATTCACTTCTTCGGCGACGTATCTGGGCCTGCAATCTCTACCGCTCTGTTGACCATCACGATTCTGATTTTTGCCGAAGTCACGCCGAAGACCTACGCCGCGATTAAACCCGAGCGGATCGCCTACCCGACTTCCTACGCCCTTGAGCCGCTGCTCAAGCTGCTTTACCCACTCGTATGGCTGGTTAACGTGATGTCTAACGGCCTGCTCCGGTTGGTAGGCGTTAAAAGCGTTGATAACGGGGGCGACAGCCTGACCCGCGACGAATTACGCACGGTGGTTCACGAGGCGGGTACACTAATCCCCTATCGTCACCGGGCGATGCTGCTGTCGATTCTTGATCTTGAGAACGTCACCGTGAACGACATCATGGTGCCGCGCCACGAGGTGCTGGGTATCGACCTGGATGATACGCTCGAAGATATTTTGACTCAGATCCGTACCAGCCAACACACCCGGCTGCCGGTCTATAAAGGCGATATCAATAACATTATCGGCATGCTACATCTACGTAACGCGGCACGCTTTCTCTCCCGGGACGAAGTCACCAAAGCGTCTATCGTGCAGGAAGCTCGTGAGCCCTACTTCATTCCCGAATCCACACCGCTACATACCCAACTGCTCAACTTTCAAAAGCAGAAACGGCGCATCGGCATTGTGGTGGATGAGTACGGCGACGTAGAGGGCTTGGTTACGCTGGAAGATATTCTGGAAGAGATCGTGGGCGAGTTCACCACCGATGTCTCTGAGGATGAAGAAATTCACCAGCAGGACGACGGCAGTCACGTGATTGAAGGCACCGCCAATATTCGTGAGATTAACAAGATGCTCGGCTGGCAGCTGCCTACCGATGGCCCCAAAACGCTCAACGGGTTAATTCTTGAGCACCTTGAAGCCTTTCCAGAAGGCCCGGCATGCCTACAGATCGGCAATATGCGCATGGAGATTCTGGAGATCCGCGATAATCTCATTACCTCGGCGCGCTGCTGGCAAAAGTTGCGGGCGCCACGGCGCTAGTCAGTCATAAACGAATTAACGGCGGTTGGCTAAATCTTGGTCAGCCGCCGCCTTTAGCGCCCTAACCCGCGCTTCGAGAAACCGCCGCAGCGCTATGTCATCGGCGTCCAGGCGGTTGAGCGGGGGCCCAAAGTGCAGGCTCACCGGCGCCCGAAAACGCTTAGGCCACTTCTTTAGCGCCTTGCCATCATGGTGAGAGGTCCACGACCCCCACAAGCCTGCCAGCCCCGCCGGAATCACCGGCACATCGTCCCGAGCGAGAATAGCCTCTAGGCCACGCCGGAAGGCGTGAATCTCGCCATCCGGGGTCAATCGCCCTTCAGGAAAGACCATCACGACCTGCCCCTTTCGCAGCGCTGCGCTCACGTCATCCAGGGCGCGCCTAAGAGCGCCGGGGCTGCGGCGTTCAGACTCAATGGGAATTGCGCCAACCAGCTGGAACCACCACTTAAGCCAAGGCGAGTCAAAAATCGGCTGATCCATCACAAAGCGTAGCGGCCGGGGGCTAGCGCCTCCAAGCACCAAGGCATCCATAAAACTGACGTGGTTACACACCACCAGCGCGGGCCCCTGCTTGGGGATATGGGTACGCCCATGCACCTGCAGCCGGTAGCAGAGGCGCATTGAGACAAAAATCAGCCAGCGCAGCGCCTGACGTGCCGCATTGACACACCAAGTCACGTCGCCGCCTCACGATGGCGTAGGCCCGCCAAAATGGTACTCATCAGTTGATCCAGCAGCTCATCTACTTTTAATTGCTGCCCCTGCCAATAGCCCAACCGCTCATTCAGCCCCAGCTGGACTAACCCATGAACGCTGCCCCACAGTGTGCGTCCCAAACGGCGAGCTTCAAGATCATCCAGCGCCGGCTGGTAGGCTTTAAGCGATGCTTCTACTTGGGTAAACAGCGCTTCGATCAAATCGCTCTGGCGCTGATCAAGCTCGCCCTCTTGGGCCAGCGGGTAATCAAACAGCAGTTGCCAGCGGTAACAATCCTGCTCGGCGAAATGCCAGTAGGCACGCGCCAGCGAACGTAACCAGGGTTCAGGGGCATCGTCGCTCAGGCTGGTAATGGTGTGCTGTAAACGCGCCAACGTTTCTACATTGACGTGCTGCAATAAGTTATTGAAGCTGCCATATAGCTTCAGTAGGGTGCTGGGGGCGCAGCCGACCTCTCTAGCCAGGGCACGCAGCGAGAGACCATGGACTGGCTGCTCAGCCAACCACTCATCGCAAGCGTGCATGACCTGCGCGTGGAGGGCATCGGGCGCATGCTGTCTAGGACGGGCCATGGCGATCTCTTAAGGTCAACGGCAAACAAGGAGGAAGCCTCACTGCGCTTTAGCGGGAGCAAGGGATACGATAGGATACCTTACATCGAACACTGTTTTCGACACTAAAACGCTACATTTCGTGCTTTATTGCGCGAAGTCCCCCGCCATCCAGGTACACTTCCACGACGATTCTGCTTAAGGAGATAGCTATGACGGGGCGATTGCACGTGCAAAATTTACCGCTGACCCGCTTATTGCCAACGCTAGCCACTCCTGAACCATTGATTGAGTCGCCCAACCTAGCGCCTCGTCGGCCAATCTCTGCTATTCGCTTAGAGCAGGGGCAGTACCGGCTCTCATCGCTTTTCTGGGGCCTGACGCCGCCCTGGCTGGAGGTGCTGGATCACGCGCCCCACTGCGCACGGGCGGAAACCCTTGAATCACGGGCAATGTTTCGCGATGCCTTTAGCGCGCGCCGCTGCGTTATCCCGGTGAGCGGTTTCTATGTATGGAAAACCCAGCCACGCAGCAAGCAACCCTATTTAGTGACCCAGGTATCCCGGGCGCCGCTGCTGCTGGGTGCACTCTGGTGCCGCTACCACACCACGTTAACGGCGTTTACCGACTCGGCTGCACTGATCACCGTGCCCGCCAACCTGCTGTTGTCGCCGTTAACCGACCGCTTGCCGGTCACTATACCCAGCCATGCGTTATCCGCCTGGCTCAACCCAGACACCGATACCGAAACGCTTAATTCACTGTTAGCACCCGCACCATTGGAACTGTTGGGCGCTTTTCCGGTATCTAAACATGTCAATAATCCCGCCTACCAGTCACCGGCCTGTGCCCATCCTACCGGGTCGATGCTGCGTTGGGCTGTGTCACAGGAGCTGTAATGTTGCGATCCACTTGCATAACCCGCTGGCGTGTTTTCCCGCAGTGCGCAGTGATTGGCGTTATCGCCAGCATGGCGTTAACGCCGCGGGCCTTCGCGGCCACCGATGACGCCGTTAACGATGCCATTGCTGACACGGTCACCCCGATCATTAGCCCCTATGACAGCCGCGATTACCGGGTCTTAACGCTCGATAACGGCCTCAATGTGCTGCTGGTCAGCGACCCGGAAGCGGACAAGGCGGCAGCGTCGATGAATGTGCGGGTAGGCAGCGCCCAAGATCCTGATGATCTTAAGGGGTTAGCACACTTTCTAGAGCATATGCTGTTTTTAGGCACCGAGCCCTACCCGGAATCTGATGCTTACCAACGCTATATTTCCAATAACGCGGGCTCTCACAACGCCTTTACCGCGCAGCAGGATACCAATTACTTTTTTGATATTGAGCCCTCGGCACTGCCGGGCGCGCTTGACCGTTTCAGCGAATTTTTCCTCTCGCCGCTGTTTAACGCCGACCACCTGGAGAGCGAGCGCAATATCGTTCACTCGGAGTACATGGCGCGTATTCGTGATGAGTCCCGGCGCGAAAACGATGTGCTCAACCAACTGCTCAACCCTGACAACCCCACCACCGGCTTTGCCGTGGGTAGCCGGGAAACCTTAGCCAGCCCGCCGGAAGGCGAGGCAACGCTACGCGAGCGGGTGATCGATTTTTATCACCAGCATTACGACGCCAATGTTATGAACCTGGCAGTAGTGGCGCCACAGCCGCTCGATACGCTTGAGGAGTGGGTAGCCGAGCGCTTTGCCGATATTCCCGACAACGACTTAAGCGTGCCGACGATTGACGCGCCGCTGGTTGATTCAGACACGCTACCCCGCTATATCGAGCGGCAGTCGCTACAGGATCGTCGTCAATTACGCTTCTACTTCCCAGTACCCGACCCCACTGACGACTACCGTACAAAGCCGACCCAGGTAATCGCCCACCTGCTTGGCGATGAAGGTGAAGCTAGCCTGTTAGCGGTACTGCGCGATGCAGGTCTGGCCGACGGGCTTTCCGCCGGTGTAGGCCGCGGCGATGGCAACGAAGCGCTATTCACTATTTCCATCAGCCTGACGCCCGCAGGCGCCGAACGCTTGGACGATATTGAAGCCACCCTGTTTGCCGCCATTGAGCAACTGCGCAATGATGGCCTCGCCGGATGGCGCTACGAAGAGCAGGCAAAACTCAATGAGCAGGCCTTCCGCTTTCAGCAGTATGGCGCCCCGCAGCAGGAAGCCACTCGCCTTTCCATGAGCCTATCTCGCTACCCAGTAGAGGACGTGCAGTACGCGGCCTACCGCATGGATGGCCCCGATGCAGAGCGTCAGCAGGCTTATCTTGACGCGCTAACGCCGGATAACATGCTGCGCTTCTACTCAGCACCGGATATCGAAAGCAACACCGTCTCACCTTGGTTCAACACCCAATGGGACGAGCAAGTGCCCGAACAGCCGGGCCAGCCCCTGAGCGGTTTGGCACTTCCGGGGCCCAATCCCTTTATCGCCAGTGACCTGACGCTGCTTGAAGGCCAGGATGAGCGCCCCAGCCTGCTAGTCGAAACACCATCATTTACCGCCTGGCATATGCAGGATGATCGTTTTAACACTCCCAAAGTTGAGTGGCGGGTCAGCCTACAAAGCCCCACCGCCAGCTACTCAGCTCATGAAGCAGTGCTCACTCGGCTGCTCGCCAGTTGGCTCAACGACAGTTTGAATGAATCCCTCTACCCAGCGTGGCTGGCCGGGCAATCGTTTAGCGCTTATCCCCACGCCAGGGGCATGACGCTATCGTTCTCAGGCTGGCGTGATGGCCAAACCCCGCTGATTGAACAAGCCCTTGAGCAATTAGAGAGCGCCGAAATCACCGACAGTGCCTTCGAGCGCGTGCGTTATCAGCTGCAGCGTGAGTGGCGCAACGCGCCCCAGGCGTCGCTCTACGGTCAAGCTAGCCGCACGCTGGGCGAAGCGTTACTCACGCCACAATGGTCTACCGCTGAGCTTCTCGCTGCCAGCGATCGCTTTGACCGCAGCCACCTGGAAGATTTTCGCCAGCGCTTTCTAGATGACCTGTACGTCGATGCCATGGCGGTGGGCAACCTGGACGCGGATCTGGCAAGTGAACAGACACAGCTGATGCGTGCCAGGCTAAAACCGCGGTTAAAGCGCGACGATATTGCCAACCTCACCCCGCTTGCAGCGAGTGAAGAGCACAGCGTGCTGCACCCTCACAGCTCTCGGGATGAGTCCTTGGTACTGCGCTATCTGCAAGGCCGCGATCAGACGCCAGAGGAGCAAGCCACCACCATGGTGATCGCTCAGTGGCTGGAGACACCGTTCTACCAACAGCTGCGCACCGAGCAGCAGCTCGGCTACATCGTGAACGCTGGCTATTCGCCGCTGCTCGAAGCGCCAGGGATTGCCCTTATGGTGCAATCACCCGACGTGGAGAGCGGCACCATTGCCGAGCGTATGGATGTGTTTCTGGATGAGGCTAACCAGCGTCTTGAGCAACTCAGCGACGCTGACTTAGCGCCTTATCGCCAGGCTGTTCACGACCAGTTGCGCCAGCGCGATACCAGCCTTGCGGGCATGGCTAACCGCTACTGGCAAGCCACCGCGTTGGAAGACGTGCGCTTTGATCGACGCGACCAACTGGCCGAGCTGGTGCTGAACGTTAGCCTTGAGGATATTAAGGCCCTATGGCCATCGCTGCGCGAACACAGCCTGGACATACGCTTTAATCCGGGCGACGAACCTAGTGATGTCAGCGACTATCGTGAGAAGCGCTCGCCCCTGCCCAAAACTAAATAAGAGCTCGTGAAGCTAGCAAACGGAATCAGCTTGAAGCGGGGGTTATTCGCCATGGATGGCGAATTTAGCGCCCAGGGAGGGGTTCATAGCGCCCCCGCAGAGAGCTGTTTCGTTTTTTTTACTCAGCACCTCAGGCGTCAAACGCTTGAGCCGGCATCATGGCTTCCACAAACATCACCAGTTCTTCCAGAATCTGGCGCTCACGATCAGTGAGGGTTTGCTGATTGTACTGAGCAATTTCCCGCGCAAACGCCTTAAGCGTAAAGCCCGCCAAGGCCGGATCATTGATCCGCATCCAGCGAAATGCTTCCCACTGCTCGCGCTCTTCACCTTCCAACGTGTCGGGGTAACTGCGCGCACGAAAGCGAAACAGCATCTCTTCCAAGCGCGGATCCTGAAACGCAAAGCGCTGCCCCACCAAATCCCACGGCTCCATCTCTCGCACTCGCTCCATCTGCTGACGGTCGGCGGCGGAGAAGAAGCTGCCCGAATAGAGCATTAGATCCGGGTCTTGCGGCGCATCGTCGTAACCTGCACTAAACACCTCGGCGACCTTGGCGGCAACACCGCTGGCATCGCGCAGGGTTTTCCAGTGCTGCCGACAGGCCGCCACATCCAAGCCTAAGCGCGCAACGATGGCACCATACTCACCCTGCTGAGGCCCCTCAACGTCTTTCAAGGCACTGGCGGGAAACACCACCGGGCAGCGGTTGATATGGATCACCTTCAGCGGAATACGCGCCTCGCCTTCGGTTAAATCCTGCTGGCTGACAAACACGCGCTCACGAATCTGCTCCGCCGACATACTCAACATATCGCTGGGATCAACGCTCAAATCGTAAACGATCACCCCATTAGGGTTGGTTGGATGTTCGGCCAGCGGCATGACCAACGCACTACAGCCCCGGCTGGCGGGATAACGGCGGGAGATATGCAGCAGCGGTTTGGCGTTGGGTAGGTCGAGCTGCTTGGCCACCGCACGTTTACCGCGCAGGCCGAGTAGATAGTCGAACAGCTTCGCATTGCGCGCTTTGAGCAAACGGGCCAAGGCGATCGTGGCGCGCACGTCGGCTACCGCATCGTGGGCACCCTCATGGGCAATGCCGTTCGCCGCGGTTAAGTGCTCAAGCTTGAAGCTGGGCGCGCCGTCTTCGCGCAGCGGCCACTCAATGCCATCCGGGCGCAGTGCATAAAAGGCGCGCACAACATCGATTAAATCCCAGCGGGAATTGCCGTTTTGCCACTCACGGGAATAAGGGTCGAGCAGATTGCGGTAAAACAGATGGCGGGAGACTTCGTCATCAAAACGCAGGCTGTTATAGCCCACCACGCAGGTGCCCGGCTCACTCATATGGCGCTGAATCTCGCCAGCGAACTCTGCCTCGGGTAGACCATGGCGTTGAGCTTTTTGAGGGGTAATACCGGTAATCAAACAGGCGGCAGGATGAGGCAAGTAATCATCGGCGGGCTTGCAGTAGAGCTCGATCGGCTCACCGATCTCGTTCAGATCGGCATCAGTGCGCAGGGCAGCAAACTGAGCGGGCCGGTCGCGACGCGGATCCGCCCCGAAGGTTTCATAGTCATGCCATAGAAAACTGGCAGGGGCAGCATTGGGTGGCGCCATGAACAATCACTCCGCTGGGCAGTTAAAAGCCCAAGCCTAGCACACCCGCCGCCCCTTTCGCCCCGTCTTCAGTTCTTGCACTTAGGCGAAGGCTCAGCTCTTGGGAAGCGTAACGTTAAGCTCCAGCACCGAGCAGTTGTCTTCACTGTCCAAGGAAATTTGAATGGCGTCGTCATCCACGTGGACGTAGCGACGGATCACCTCAAGCAGTTCGCGCTCCAGCATCGGCATATAGTCGGGCTGGCCGCGCTGACTGCGCTGATGTGCCACAATAATTTGCAAGCGTTCTTTGGCTACCGAGGCAGATTTCCTGCGCTCACGCTTCAAGAACTCCAGTAATTTCATCGGCGCGCCCCCCCAAACATACGGCTCAGCAGGCCTTTGCGCTGCAATTCGTGAAAACGCAGCGGCATGTCCTCACCGAGCAGGCGCGATACCGTATCACTATAGGCTTGGCCCGCGTCGCTGGAGATATCGTGGGTTACCGGCACCCCCTGGTTAGAAGCACGCAGTACGGCTTCCGATTCAGGAATTAAGCCCAGCAAATTAATCGCTAAAATCTCGCGAATATCGTCAAGCGTCAGCATATCGCCAGAGGTAACTCGCTCTGGGTTATAGCGGGTCACCAACAGGTGCTCTTTGATAGGGTCATCGCCCTGCTCTGCACGCCGGGTTTTCGAGGCTAGTAGCCCCAAAATACGGTCAGAGTCACGCACTGACGATACTTCAGGGTTGGTAACCACAATCGCCTCGTCGGCAAAGTACATGGCCAACTGCGCACCACGCTCTATACCAGCGGGAGAGTCGCAAAGAATGAAGTCGAAATCTTCTCTCAATTTCTCCAGGATCTCCGCGACCCCCTCTTGGGTCAGGGCATCCTTATCGCGGGTCTGGGAAGCTGGCAAAATAAACAGATTCTCGACACGCTTATCGCGAATCAGCGCCTGGTTAAGCCCCGCTTCACCTTGAATCACGTTGACTAAGTCATATACCACGCGTCGTTCGCAGCCCATGATCAGGTCGAGATTCCGCAGGCCCACATCAAAATCGATGACGACTGTTTTTTTACCGCGCAGCGCAAGCCCCGTTGAGATGGCTGCCGCGCTAGTGGTTTTACCGACCCCTCCTTTACCAGAGGTCACTACAATTATCTTGGCCAAGAGTCACTTCCTTCTTGAAGTCGTTCGTCGCGAGCGCGAGTCAGTCAGCGCTCTGCGCATAACGGGAACGTCAATGTCATCAACATGCCATACTGTAACGGATAGCGCCTTCGGCGTCGCTAGGCATGAAGCACCAACGCAGCCTCATACAAATACCTTAGCTCAGTGGCTTAATTTCAAGCTGTTCTTTTATAAAGTGAACTTCTGCGGGCCGCCTCAGAAGCTGTGCATCAATATCTTCCGAGCGCTTGTAGTTGCCTGCCACAGAAAGCAGTTCAGCCTCCAATTCTCGGCAGTAGATACCCGCTTGGGTATTACCATGAATGCCCGCCAGCGCACGGCCACGCAACGCGCCATAAACATGAATACTTCCCGCGGCCAGCACTTCTGCCCCGGCATTCACCGCCCCAATCACCACTAAATCTCCATCAGAGGCGCTTACTTGCTGCCCCGACCGCACGGTACCGCGATAAAGCCGCGTGGCAAGCGAAGGCGCTTCCGCCTCGCTCACTGCCTCCTCACGGGTGACTTCTTGCACTGGCGAGTTACTGACACTTTCCAGCACCCGGGCGCGGCCCTCTGCCACCGGAGGAAACCAACCCAACCCCAGCGCCCAGGCCGATTGGCGAACCGGCTCAGTGCCGCCGCGCACGGCTACCGGCAACAGCTTATGGTCACGGCACACGGCACAAATGCGCTCAAGGGCTAAGTGGGGTTCATCGAGTTTTTCCACGCTGAGGACAACCGGTGTATGCTGAAAGAAAGCAGGGGACTGGGAGAATTTGCCAGCCAACTGTTGCCGGATTTGCTCCGGATCAGCGCTACTTAGCTCCATGACGGTCATCGGCAGCATGCCGCCTTTGAAGGTAAAGGCCACTGCGGCACTATCCACGTTAAGGCTCATGGCCGAACTCCCCGTCATGTTCAGATAAGATAAAGGTAGCGTACTATCACGCATTTCGTCGTCTAGAAACACTGTAGTCTAAAAACAGTGTGGTCTAGAAGCAGTGTGGCCTAGAAATTAGACGTCTGTCACACCATAGTAAGGCCAAGCTAAGCGACAGCGCCGGTGACTGCAACCACCGAGCCGTTTTTTTCATGCTACGCATTTCATATTGGCAGGATGATCCATGCACGGACTGTTAAGACGCCTGTTTGCCCCTCGGTGGCAGCACCCTGACCCCGAGGTACGCCGTCAGGCCCTCCAACGACTGAACCCCGAGCAAGCAGAACAGCGACAAGCGCTGCAGTCGCTCACTCAAGATAGCGACAGCCAGATTCGCCTTGCCGCTCTGTTGGCCCTGGATGACTGCGTAGGCCTGGTCGACGCTTACCCACACCATCAGCAGGATGAAGCCTGGTTCAATGCCATTTGCCAACGGCTCAGCGGGCGTGAAGGACATACCGACCTTCACCAACGCCAAACATTGGTCGAGCAGATAGAAGAGCCACGGGTGCTGAGCGCGGTCGCCCTCCAGGGCGACAACCTTAATCTACGCTTGACCGCCCTGAGCAAGCTGAATGATGAGAATGACCTAATTCATCAAGCTTGCCACAACGGTGTGGCCGCCGTTCGCCATCAGGCCGCCGAGCGCATTGAGGACGAGGAGGGGCTTAAGCGATTATTGAAAGAGGCACGCCGTGACCGCCAGGTGGTTCGTCTGGCACGGGAACGCCTCAACCGCTTGCGCAGCGACGCCCAGTGGCTGGAGGCGGAAGAGCAGCAGCGCGAAACGCTCCTGAAACAGCTTGAGCAGCACGCCCGTGCCCCCTGGGAACCGCTTTACGGCGGGCGCTTTCGCCACCTTGAACGGCAGTGGGAACAGCTGACTCAGCCGCCAAGCGTGGAGCAGGAGCAGCGTTTTCATCAAGCCCTACTCGCTTGCCGCAAGACGCTTCACGACCACGAAACCCAGGAGCAGGCTCGCCAGCAGAGCGACGAGCGCCGTGAAGAAGCCGAAAACACTCGCGAGCAGCTGCTCGAAGGCATCGAAGAAACCCTTGATGGTCTGCGCCACGCCTCAGCCATGACCGTGCAGGATATCGACAGCCTGCGCGCCCAGCGCCAACTGCTAGGCCAACGCTGGCAGGCGCTATCTGATATCCATCCGCCCAGCGAGACTATGCGCCAGCGCTACACGTTGGCGATTCATCACTACGACCAGTGCTTAGAGGCATGGCAGCGCTGGTGCTCGGTCAGCACCGACATCGAAACCGCACTGACCGGTGGCGACCACGCTACCCTGGCTAAATTGATTAGCGAATGCCAATGGCCGGAGGCCCTAACGCCGCCCGCGCTGCTCGGCCGTGCCAAAGCGGCTCTCAACGCTGAAAACACCGCGCCCTCGCAGCCGGCAGAAGACAACGCCACACTGGAGGCCCATGGCGCGGAACTCGACACCTTTGAGCACTTGTTAGAGCGCGGCGCCTTTAAAAGCGCCAGCCGCCTGCATCAGCGGCTAAAACAACGCATTGAAGCGCTGGAAAGCCCCGCTGCTCAACCGCTCAAAACGCGCTTGAAGCACTTGGCTGCCCGGCTTGCAGAATTACGCGACTGGCGGGGCTTTGTCGCAGGTCCAAAGCGCGAACAGCTATGTGAAAGCATCGAAACTCTCGCTAACGACCTCCACATGGCGGAAGAAGCGCTTGACCGCCACCATCGCCAACTGGTCAAAGAGTGGAAAGCGCTGGGCGATGCAGCGGCTAACCGCGAGCAGTCTGCTCGCTTTCGCAGCGCCTCGGATCGCATCCACGAGCGCCTCGCCCCCTGGCGAGACCAGCTCAGCGAAGAGCGTGAGACCAACCTTCAAGCCCGCGAAGCGCTATGCGATCAGTTGGAAAGCCTGCTAGCCCAGCCTGCCGAAGACGCCGATCCCGATGTGCTAAGGCAAATCCGCGACAAAGCGCGCCACCAGTGGCGCCATTATAGCCCCGTTCCCCGTGAACGCTCCGAGGCCGTTGGCCGGCGCTTTGGTACCATTCGTCATCAGCTACAGGCGCTGATCGATCAGCGTGCTGAAACGATCGCCGCGCAAAAACGGGATCTGATCAGCCAAGTGAGCGCGCTGCGCAGCGACACAAGCCAGCCTCTTGCCCAGCGCATTCACCTGACCAAACAGCTGCAGCAGCAGTGGCGAGCGCTAGGCCGGGCGCCCAAAGGTGAAGAGCAAACGCTGTGGAAAACCTTCCGCCACGAGTGTGATCAACTCTTTGCCCAGCGCGATGCGCATAAAAATGAGCAGGCGGCGCGCCAGCAACAGCAGCTTGATGAGATGCAAACCCTCATCGACGCAATGGATAGCTGGCAGCCTATTGAAGCGAGTGAGTCGGCCACCTTGGAGCGCTTTATCGAACAGGCCAACCAGCTTGAGCCGTTGCCCCGCAATCGGCGCAGCGAAGGAATGCAGAAGCGGATGAGCGGCATCGTGCGTGCGCGCAGAGAACGCTTAAACCGTCTGGCGGTTGCCAATACGGTTCAACAGTGGCACTCGATAATGCCGTTAGTGAACGCACACTTGGCTGCTGACCAGCGCTACCTCAGCGAGGGAACCCCAAGCGATGTGGAAGCGCAAACGGTTCTCGGCAGCTCACTCCCTACCGCCTTTAATGAGGCGCATAACGCGCGCAATCAACAGCGCCATAGCGTCGCGGTACCGCTATCAGACGCTGATCGCGCTCGCATCGCCGATTCCCTTGCCAGGCTGAGAGTGCACCTATCGATGCTGGCCGTGGGTAGTGTGCGGCAAAGCGATGAGCCACTGCGCCTGGCGATTCAGGTAGAGCGTTTGAATGAAGGCTTCAACCAAGAGCGCAGCCGTGATCAAGAAGTGATCGACATCTTGATTGCACTATTGGCGCTAGGGCCAATGCCAGCCACGCTATGGGATGCTGAAGTGGAAGAGTTGGATAACCTGCTCAGCCGACTGGCGCGCGTCCCGCTACCTTAGGCATTAGCAAGAAAACGGGAGGCTTATAGCCTCCCGCTTGCCTTCTCTTCTTGGGCTAACCACTAGCCCATGAACTGACCACCGTTGATATCGATGTTCGCACCGGTGATAAAACCTGACTCCTTATCGGCTAAGAAGGTGACCAATCGGCCAATCTCCTCTGGCGTGCCATAGCGCTTCACTGGGATTGTTTCCCGGATTGCCTCGCGCACTTTTTCAGGAATATTCATGATCATATCGGTGGCGATATAGCCAGGCGATACGGTATTGACGGTAATCCCTTTGGTCGCTGTTTCCTGTGCCAGCGACATGGTCAAGCCATGCATACCGGCTTTCGCCGCCGCGTAGTTGACCTGACCAAACTGACCTTTACGGCCATTGATGGATGAAATATTGATAATCCGGCCATAGCCATTCTCAAGCATCATCTCAATGACGCTACGGCAGGTGTTAAACACGCTATTGAGGTTGGTGTCGAGCACTTCGTACCACTGCTCATAGGTCATTTTCTTCATGGTGCCATCACGGGTAATCCCCGCACAGTTCACCAGCACACTAATGGGGCCATACTTGTCATGGATTTCGCGGGCACCTTCCAGGCAGGCGTTGTGGTCAGCAAGATCGACACCCGACAATTCGATATTGTTATAGCCGTCAGCGTGCTGCGTTTCTAGCCAGGATTTAGCCTTGTCGGGGTTGCGATAACCCGCCACGACTAAATATCCCGCATCTGCCAACGAACGACAAATTGCCGTACCGATACCACCAGTTCCACCAGTTACCCAGGCGACGGGGGCTTGATTGGCCATTGACTACCTCCCTGAAATGACAAATGACTTGAGCCTAAAAACACGTACGCTGCGCCACAAGCCATTGTGAAAAAGCGCGATTGCGCCTGTATTACCCTAGTGCATTATTTGCTTGAGTAATGCACCAACGTAAGCTTTTTGTTATGGCTATTTAAAGCATAGCTGCACTCTCTCCATGTTGCAGCAGGATGCGCGTCACCGCTATACGCCGAACGTGTTAATACCGCTATTGACTTCGCCTAAAACTTCTGTAGAATACGCCACACGTTGATGCGGGGTGGAGCAGTCTGGTAGCTCGTCGGGCTCATAACCCGAAGGTCATCGGTTCAAATCCGGTCCCCGCTACCAATATTTTGAAAGGCAGATCAGTTACTTACTGATCTGCCTTTTTTTATTGCCTGAAGTTTGACGGTTGCGCTCAGTAGAGCTGCTGGGTTCAACGCCTTATCACCCCAGAAGGCCATAGATAGGTTCTCTCTTATTTTAAAATCAGCGACCCTCACCACCCAACATTGGGAAAGCCGTTATCGAAAGGTAGCGGCTTTTTTCGTGCCTGAACACTTACACCGTCTGCTGCTCACGCCAGCGATCCCATCTCGGCATAGGCCCCACCATCTCAAACAGATGATCCAGAAAAGCGCTTACCTTGCGGGTGTGCAGCCGACGCTGGGCGTAGAGCACGTGGATATCGCGCCTGCCTGGCACGACTTCACAACGCCACGCTTCGAGCAGGGGCAGCAATTTGCCCGAGGCTAGCTCATCAGCGATTAGCCAGGTAGGGAACATCACCAGCCCCTGCCCCATTAGCGCTGCTCTCACCAGACTCTCGGCATCGTTGCTATACAGGCTGCCGTCGACTTTGTAAGCGAAGGCTTGCGGCTGATCGGCATGATGGAAGTACCAGCGCTGGCGGCCCATTTCACCCTGGTAGAGCAGGCAGTCGTGGTGTTCAAGGTCATCTGGGCTGTTGGGCCTACCGCAGCGCTGTATATAGGCGGGGGCAGCGGCTACCACGTAGTTCATTGACGCTAGGCGGCGTGCGACCAGCGTGGAGTCGGCCAATTCTCCGACACGAAAGGTGATGTCGATGCCCTCGCGCACCGGGTCGGTCAGTTGATCGGTCAGCATCAGTTCGGCTTTGATTGCCGGGTAGCGGCGCTGGAAGTGATGCAGAATCGGCACGATTTGGCGCTGGCCGAAAGCCACGGGAGCATTGAGGCGCAGCACGCCGCTAGGCGCTGTATTAGGAGCCGTTAGCGCTTCTGTCGCCAGGTCGAGTCGTTCAAGTATCTCGCGAACTTCCTGATAGTATCGCCAGCCCGCCTCGGTCAGCGTTACGGCGCGTGTGTGGCGATAGAACAGCTGCTGGCCAAGCGCCTCCTCTAAAGAGGCAATCTGACGCGAGACAGAGGACACAGCCCGATGAAAGTGACGTGCGGTGGCGGTAAAACTGCCTGTCGCGGCAACGCGTTCAAAGATGCGTAGCGCATTGAGATCCATCAAGTTGCTCCTAGCGCAATAAAGATTTGCGATTTTTCCAATTGTAGCAATGATCCTTGGCGACCAGACTGCTTTTCATCGGGCACAAAGCACATTTCCACTGCCCGTTCCGAAAATATTGTCTGCAAAAGGAGTTAATCATGCGCAAAGGCACCGCATTAGTCGTCGGCGCTACCGGTATTACCGGCGGCAACCTAGCCAGCTACCTCACCGCTAGCGGGTGGAGTGTCTATGGATTATCTCGTCGCCCTTCTGAACAGGCAGGGGTCATTCCCGTCGCTGCCGATCTGTTAGATCGCGAGGCCACAGCGGAAGCATTAGCGGGGCTACCCATCACCCACGTGTTTTATTGCACTTGGGTGCGGCGCGAAAATGAAAAAGCCAACGTCGAGGCCAACGGCGCGATGATGCACAACTTGCTCGACGCCCTGCAGGATGCAAGCTTGGCGCACGTCTCGTTGGTGACCGGCACCAAGCAGTACCTGGGTGCCTTCGAGAACTACGGTAGCGGCAAGACCGAGACGCCGTTTCGTGAATCAGCGCCCCGCGTACCTGGCGAGAACTTTTACTACACCCTCGAAGACATCATGTTCGCGACGGCGGAGCGAGACGGCTTTAGCTGGAACGTGCACCGTCCGCACACGGTGATCGGCTATGCTCGCGGGAACGCCATGAACATGGGCGTGACGCTGGCGGTTTACGCCTCTATCTGCAAAGCCACGGGCAAGCCGTTCACCTTCCCTGGCTCGCAGATGCAGTGGAATGCCTTGACCGATCTAACCGATTCGCTGGTGTTGGCGCGGCAGATGGAGTGGGCGGCGACCACGCCCGGTGCCCACAATGAAGCCTTTAACACGGTCAATGGCGATGTGTTCCGCTGGCGTCGACTGTGGCATGAGATTGGCGAGTTCTTCGAGCTCGAAGTCGCCGACTGCCCCGAAACGCCGCAGCCGCTTGAAACCCAGATGGCCGACATTGCGCCTACCTGGGCCAAGATTGCCGAGCAAAACGAGCTCGTTGAAGCCGATGTCACCCAACTGGCTTCCTGGTGGCACACCGATGCCGACCTGGGGCGCGAGCTTGAGTGCGTCAACGACGTCACCAAGTCCCGTGACTTCGGCTTTGACCACTTCCGCGAAACACGCGCAGCGTTTTTCGACCTGTTCGCCCGCCTACGCGCGGAGCGCATCATTCCTTAAGCAATTTCAGAAACAGTGCCAGAAACAGTAGCTCCACCAGGGCGCCTAACCGCGCCCTGTTTCTGTTTTATCAGGTTCACGCCGCTTGAAACCCAATAGCAGTGAGTTTTATTTCCCTCCTTTTCCTTGAATCCACCGGCATATGCCTGCATATCATGGGGAACTATTGTTCATTTTTTGATGCCGAGTCTACCCATGCAGATTATTGATCCCCGCTCAGGTAAGCCGCTTACGGCGGATACCGGAAGTGCTGACGCTACCGCGCCTAACGCTGAACAGGCGGCGGTGCGCCCTGAAGATGTCATTATCGAGCTCAATGCTGGCAATATTCAGCAGGTGCTGGAAGCGTCCATGCAGGTGCCGGTGCTATTGGGCTGCTACTCGCCTTCCAACGCAGGCAGCAGCACTCTCCTCTCAGTGCTGGATAAACTGGTGGTTGAGTACGCGGGCGCTTTCCTGCTCGGCAAGCTCGATATCGAAGCGAACCCTGAAATCGGCGGCCAATTGGGCGTGCGTTCGGTGCCCGATGTGAAGCTGATTAGCCAGGGTGGTTTGGTGGATGGATTCCAGGGTGCGCTGCCGGAAAAAGAGGTGCGCGAGTGGCTCAATCGCTACTTCCCAGCCCCCGGCGAAGCGCCGCCCACTCCTGAAGAGCAGGCGGAAGAAGCACTTAAAGCAGGAGACACCGCCGCTGCCCGTGAGATTTATCAAACCCTGATGGGCCAGTACCCCGAACACTACGCTTACCAGATAGCCTTCGCTCGGGTATTGGTGGCCGAAGGGCGCGGCAGCGAAGCCCGTGAAGTACTCGACAATCTGCCCCCGGAAGAGCGCGATGCGGCTCCCGCTCGTGGCGTACGCGCCAGCATTGAGTTTAGCGAGCAGGCACTCTCAGCCGAGGAGATTGCGGCCCTGGGCGATCGTACCGATAGCGAAGCGCAGTATCAGCGCGCCCTGCGCCAAGTGGCCGACGGTCATTACGATGAAGGGCTGGAAGCGCTGCTGGCGCTGATGAAGCAGGATCGCGCCTATAACGATGACGCGGCGCGTAAAACGCTGCTGCAGGTGTTCGACGCACTGGGCGCCGACCACCCGCTGACCGTTGCTTACCGCCGCAAACTCTTTGCGATGCTGTACTAAGGTCTTCTGAAGGCTTTCAATCCCGCTTCAGCAGGGAATCCATACGAGACAGCGCCGCTTCCAGCTGGGAAGCGGTAGTACCAAAGTTAAGCCGTACAAAGCCGGGGCAGCCAAAGGCCGCTCCGTCCGAAAGCGCGACTCCCGCTTCTTTCAGCAGCGTCTTGTAGGGCGCATCGCCTAACCCTGCCTCGCGCATATCCAGCCAGGCTAGATAGGTGGACTCCGGCGCACTCCAGCGCACGCCCGGCCAAGCCGCTACGCGCGCCTGCAGCGTCTCACGATGCTCACGTAACACGCTTAACAGCTCCTGGCGCCAAGGCTCGCCGTGTCGATACGCTGCTTCCGCCGCAACCAAGCCGAGCACGTTGCCATCGGGCAGTAACCCTTTGGTAGCCGCCGCAAAGCGCTCACGCAGTGCAGGATCGGGAATCACCGCGCAGGCGCTGGTTAAGCCCGCCAGGTTAAAGGTTTTCGACGGTGCCCATAGCGTAATGGTGCGCTTCGCTAATTCAGGAAATGCCGCGGCTAACGGGCGGTGCTGAGCGCCTTCGTCCAATAACAGGTCGCAGTGCAACTCATCGGAGACCACCCACAGGTCGTGGCGCTCCACTAACTCAGCCAGCGCTGCAAGCTCTTCATGGCGCCACACACGCCCCGTAGGGTTGTGGGGCTGACACCACAGCAGCAAGCGCGTACGTGGCGTAATAGCGGCCTCCAAGGCGGCAATATCGAGCTGCCAAGGCTCATTGGGTGTTGAGGGCGCTGCCAGCATCGCCTGCTGGGGCAATCGGCCTGTACGCTTTGCAACCTCTAAAAATGGCGGGTAGATCGGCGCCACCGTCAACACACCGTCGCCTGGTTCGGTCAGCGCTAACGCGGCCAGATGCAAGGCCGGCACGACGCCCGGTAGCCACTGCTGCCACTCCGGCTGAATGGGCCAGTCGTAGTGGTGGGCGCTCCACTGGCACAGGGTTTCTGTTAACGTAGCGGGCACTTCGCCATAGCCATATACACCGTGGGCCACCCGCGCCTGCAGTGCATCAATCACCGCAGGCGGGGAGCGAAAATCCATATCGGCGACCCAAAGAGGCAGTACGTCGTCGCCGTAGCGGTGCCATTTTTGCGATGCCCAGCCACCTTCTGGGTGGCGTCGCTCCACAGGCGTGGCAAAATCGTAGGCCATGAAACATCTCACTCATTCAATAGGGGTTGTGCCAAGCATGCCGCAAGATGACTTTTATACCAAGATGCGGGCGGGGCTATCGGCGCTGTTGCGGCAATGGCGCTCGCTTGGGCAAGCGAATACGGATCAGCTAGCGCTCATTTTGGCCGAAACAGCACGGGTAGCTAAATTAGGCACCCCCGACGCCACGCCCAGCGGCGCTACCCTGGAGCAGTGGAGCCAGGATGAGCTAGGTGAAATGCCGCTATGGGCGCCGCGCACGGCGGTCTTTCTGCTCAATCAAATGCCCGCTCGCCCGACCCCCGATAGCGACGCCGAAGCCTGCGCCTGGGCGTACTGCTGGCTGCGCAACCGCTCGTTTGATTCACTGCAAGCGGCTCATGAGGCGCTCCCAGCGCACTTGAAAGCGCCCCTACAAGATGCCCTTGAAGCCGCCTGGCGTGACCAGCAAGGCCTGCGCTTGGTTTAATTAAAAGCGCGCGCTGACAATACCCAAACAAAAACAGCAAGGAAAACCCCGCATGATTGAAGTCCCTCTCACTTGGCAGCTAGCGAAATTAGGGCTCTCGATCAGTATGGTGCTGGGGCTAGGCGCGATTGCCGTACGCGCTAGCCCGCGCTTGGCGGGCCTGCTGGCGGGCTACCCATTAGGCACGGCGTTGGCGCTATTTTTTATCGGCTTGGAAATTTCCCCTCAGTTTGCGACCCAAAGTGCGGTGCATACCCTGGCGGGCTTTACGGCCACAATGGCGCTAGGGGCCGGTTATTGGATGGCAGGACGACAGCCGGGCGTTAAAGGTGTCATTGGCGGCGTGGCGGGCGGTTTGGTTGCTTGGCTCGCCGTTAGTACGCTGCTCGCTCAGTTTAACTTTACGCGCCTGAGCGGCACGCTGGTGACGCTATGCGCCATTGCTCTGTTCAGCAGCTTATTTCGCAACATTGCTGATGTCAGGATACCCGCCAGCCGAACGTTTTCGTTACCGGCGCTTGCCGCCCGCGCCGCACTCGCCACCGTGATCATATTTACCATTACCAGCCTGGCCCACTGGCTGCCGCCCGCCTGGGCGGGAACGTTGGCTGCCTTTCCTGTCACGATGCTGCCTTTTTTGCTGATCCTACACCTGAACCATGGGGCAGCGCCGGTGGCCACGGTCATCAAACACTACCCGATGGGACTTGGCTCGCTACTGAGTTACACGCTATGTGTCTCCTATACTTACAGCACGCTGGGGTTGCTATGGGGAACATTGGCTGGCTTCGCAGCTGCCACGCTATGGCTGTTGGGGTGGATGCAACTCACTGCGTGGTATCAACGCCGCATCGCTTGACCAAGACCTCTTGACCAAGCGCTTGCTTGGGTTAATCCTAACCGTTGCCGTTGCGATTAACCGTACTAATAGCTGTTTTTTTCATAACAAGGACAAGCCATGTTTACCCGTACCATTGAACCCGCCTTTTACGATACCGACGCCTTAGGGCACATTAACAACACCCGCCTGCCAGCGTGGTTTGAGCTTGCCCGAAATGACTTGTTCAAACTCTTTACCCCTGACTTAAACCCTAAGCAGTGGCGCTTGATTATGGCGCGCATGGAAGTCGACTACCGGGCTGAACTGTTTTACGGTCACGATATCGAAATACGTACTTACTTAACGCGGTTAGGCAATAGCTCGTTTACAGTGACCCAAGAGGCGCGGCAGCACGGCAAGCTCACTAACCTGGGACATACCGTTATGGTGCAGTATGACCACCAGGCCAAGTGCGCCATGCCCATTGAGGGTGACCTGCGCGAGGCGCTAACGTCGCACTTACAAGACGCGCCTGAGCCCGCCTGATTGACGCTGCCCCGCGCTGCCGGGGCAACAGGAGCCTTATAATGGCAATCCGCTACAACCTCTGGATAGACCCTGACAACGTCGCCCAGCATCGCGCCGTGGAGGCAGACCTTGAGCGCTATTTCATTGAGCGCTTTGCCGACTATCCGCATATCCGCTTGTTTGGTGCCGACCCCTACGATTATGATGCCCCCTTCAATCGCCTTTATGACGTGCTAATGGCACGAGCCGCTGAATACTGTGAGCGGACGTGGTGCTATGTCGCGTCGCCTGAACAGCTCAATCGCTGCTTTTTCCGTGCCGTTGGCCGCTCGACTAAATTTGTTCAAGACGACCGTTCGTGAGAGACCAACCCAATGGTGATACGCACCAACCAAGCGCCTGACGAACGTCAGCTCGCCATTATTGCCCAGCAGCTTGGCCGCGCACCGCGTGGTATCGAAGCGGTAGCCGCTACCGACGGTGAAGGTACACCGCTAGTACTGCGCATGGCGCCGATTGTCGACGGCAAACCCTTCCCCACCCTGTATTGGCTCTGTTCCGATGTGCTGAAAGTTGAGATTTCCCGCATCGAAGCCGTTGGGGTTATCAAAGCGCTCGAACAACGCCTACAGGAAGAGCCTGAGTTTCTTGAGGCTTATCAACAGAGCCATCGCGACTATGTGACCGCTCGCTGGGACGCTATGAGCGATGCTCAGCGTGAAGAAGTCGCTAAATTGGGTTATACCGATGTGATGACCAAACGCGGTATTGGCGGCATTAGCAACTGGCACCAGATACGCTGCCTGCATACCCAGTACGCCCATCACCTGTGCGGTGACAATGTGATTGGGCAGTGGATGGATGAGCACTATCAGGTAGACCGCTATTTACCCTAAGCCCCTTTTAACCTAAGCCTCGTAGTAATCTCGCGTTCTTTTTGACTACGGTTTTAGTCACGTTCATTTTTTAACGACAGGGAATAAACGAATGGCTCGAATTTGCGTTTATCTTGGCTCCCGTGAAGGTAACAGCCCTGCCTTCCGCCAAGCGACCAATCAACTGGGACGCACGCTCGCTGAACGCGGCCACACGTTGGTTTACGGTGGGGCACGCGTTGGCCTGATGGGCGAGCTGGCTAACGCAGCACTTGAGGCCGGTGGTGAAGTCATTGGTGTCATGCCCGACCACCTGGTGGAGCGCGAACAGGCCCACTTTGGCTTAAGCGAGCTGATTAGGGTGCGCAATATGCACGAACGCAAAGCCACTATGGCGGCCAACGCCGACGCTTTTATTGCCTTACCCGGCGGGATTGGCACCTTGGAAGAGCTGTTTGAAATATGGACGTGGGGCTATCTAGGCTTGCATGAAAAACCCATGGGGTTGTTGAACATCGACGAGTTCTATTCACCGCTGCTGACATTTTTAGACAGCACGGTCAGCCATGGCTTTTTGGCGTCTCCCACCCGGGAGATGCTGTTCGACGCACCGTCACCCAATGAGTTGCTCGAGGTGCTGGAAGCCCAGCTATAAAACTGGAGAGGGAAGAGTGGCTAACGTCCCGGGTGCTCGGTGAGCTTGCGGGTATGCTGATAGGTCAGCTGCAGTAAGCGGGCATCTTCACCTGCCCGATGGCGGTGAATCCCCTGTTCGGCGATCAGCGCTTCTTTGGTGTCGCTCCACACTGCCTGCTGCTCTTCGCTAAGCAAAATCCTTAGCGCCTCAAGGCGAAAACGCGGCAGCATGCCCGCGTGATGAAAAAGCAGCGACAGCCAGGTATTGTCGTACCCCCAACTATCGCTGTACGCCTTACCCAGCTCGCGTAGTTCATCGTTCAGCCAGTGGGCGACCTGGCGTACCGGGTAGCCCTCCTGAATAAGGCGATCACGGGAGATACCATGCAGCAGTTCGGCCTTGGGATCCCAGTGCGTCCACTCTTCCAGCGGTTGAATGAGAAAAGCACAGCAGCTTCCATCGGCACGGGCGATGCCTACTTCAATGGGGTAGCTGCCGCGCCCAAATCCGGACGCTTCAATATCTAGCACTGTGGGTAGCGTCTCGGACACAACCTTCCTCACTCAATTAGAACGCGGTAACGCTTCACGCAGCGGCCACGTTATTTAGTGTCGGCTGATCCGCCTGTCGCTGCCAGTAAGCCGCACGCTCGCCATCTACCGCCAAGCCTAATTCACCCAGGCGATAAGCGCGAGCGAGCCGCTCCGCAGCTAGATAGTGCCCAGACTGGGCGGCGCGTGCGTACCAGGTCACCGCGTAATCTTCACGGCGCGGGTACTGAGCACAGCCGTGCTCGTGGATTTGTGCCACCTGGTACTGTGACTTTACATCTCCGGCATGCGCAGCTTCCAGAACGTACCGCGCTCCGCGCGCCTTGTCCTGGGGCGTCTGGCTGCGATGAAACAGCATATGGCCGTAAACGGAGAGCGCGTCAGGGTGACCCGCTTCCGCACAGCGCTTAAACAAGCGCATCGTTAAACGCTGGGTGCGCGGTGAACGCGGCAACAGCCAGTGATTATGAAACAGCCGTTCAGCTAGGCGAAATTCTAGCCGAGTAAACAACGTTGATGCCTGCAGCATGGCAAACCACCCTGCCTGTCTGTTGGAACCTTGGGCTAGCAGTCACAAAATAGCTACCAACCACACGAGAAACCGGCCTTTAGCCGGTCGATGGGCTGGCAAGCATACGCCTGCCTTTGCGACGACTCAACCCTATTAATTTGCTGCTTGCAATAAGCCTCGCTAACATGCCATTCATACGCCGTTTACCAGCCTGGTAATGGTGGCTTATCTTGTGGCAATTCCGCCTTAGTAAGGAGATAAAAATGCAAACGCGCCCACTTGGCAGAACCGGCTTGGAGGTAAGTCGACTCTGTTTAGGCACGATGACGTTTGGCGAGCAGAATAGCGAAGCTGAAGCCCACGAACAGCTTGATAGAGCCGTGGCGTTTGGCATCAATTTTATTGATACCGCAGAAATGTACCCCGTTCCCCCCATGGCCAAGACCCAGGGCTTAACTGAACGCTATATCGGCAGTTGGCTAAAGCAGCGTGGCGCCAGGGACGATCTGATCATAGCCACCAAGGCAGCAGGCCCAGGGCTTGACCATATACGAGGTGGGCCGCGTTTAACCCGTGAGCATATTCATCAGGCCATCGACACAAGCCTGGAGAGATTGAATACCGATTACGTTGACCTTTACCAACTGCACTGGCCCGACCGTCAAACCAATTTCTTTGGCAAGCTAGGCTACGTTCATAGCGAAAACGAAGATGCGACGCCGCTAGAAGAGACGCTTGATGCGCTGAAAGAGCTGGTTGATGCAGGCAAAGTACGGGCTATTGGGCTCTCTAATGACACGCCCTGGGGTGTGATGCGCTCACTGCAGCTTGCCGATAAGCTGGATTTACCGCGCGTGGCGTCTATTCAAAACCCCTATAACCTTCTTAACCGCTCTTTTGAAGTCGGCTTGGCGGAAATTGCCCACCGTGAAGATGTCGGCCTACTTGCCTATTCACCGCTAGGGTTTGGGGTACTCTCAGGTAAATACCTGAATGGCGCGCAGCCACCTAAAGGTCGTTTGACGCTGTATGAGCGCTTCAAGCGTTACACTTCGCCCGAAGCCGAAGCGGCCACCCAGGCTTACGTTGCGCTTGCTGAAAAGCACGAGCTGGATCCTGCACAAATGGCGCTGGCGTTTGTTAACTCACGCAGCTTCTTGACCAGCAATATCATTGGTGCGACCACCATGGAGCAGTTGGAAAGCAATCTTGCCAGCGAGAGCCTCAAGCTGGACAACGAAGTGCTAGAGGCAATCGAAGATATTCACCGCCGTATGCCCAATCCCTGTCCTTAAAACAAACACCCCTTAAAAACAGCCAACTCTCATAAGGCTATCACCGCTATAGCCTCGGCCTTTGCCGAGGCTTGGTATACTGAGCCCACTTATATCAGGCTTTTATTTATCAGGGCACGACCAGGAGCATGCGATGCTGAGCGTTATCTCTCCCGCCAAAACGCTGGACTTTGAAACCCCACCGACCACAGAGCAAGTGTCACAACCCGACTTTCTGAAACACAGCCAAGCGCTTATCACTATTTTGCGTGACTACTCGCCGCAGCAAATCAGCGAACTCATGGGTATCAGCGATAAATTGGCGGGCCTGAATGCGGCGCGTTTTGAGGAGTGGTGCCCTCCTTTCACTCTGAGCAATGCCAAACCTGCTGCACAGGCTTTTCAGGGCGACGTTTATAGCGGCCTGCAAGCGGAAAGCTTCAGCGAAGCGGAGAACCGTTACGCACAGTCGCATCTGCGCATACTTTCTGGCCTATATGGCCTGCTACGGCCCCTGGATTTAATTCAGGCCTACCGGCTGGAGATGGGTACCAAGCTGCCTAACAGTGCGGGTAAGGATCTGTATGCCTATTGGAAGCCCATCCTGGCACCTGCACTTAATGAAGCCATTGCTGAAAGCGGCTCCAACGTGTTGGTTAATCTCGCCTCCAATGAGTACTTCAAAGCGGTAGATACCAAGCAGCTTAATACCCGGATCATTACGCCGGTGTTTAAAGATGAGAAAAACGGCACCTTTAAAATCATCAGCTTCTATGCCAAAAAAGCACGTGGACTGATGAGCGCCTGGCTTATCCAGGAACAGGTGAACGATCCTGATAAACTCAAGGCGTTCGATGTGGCAGGCTATCGTTTCGATGCAGCGGCATCCCAGGGTGATACCTTTGTTTTCACCCGTAAAGAAGCCGATCGCTAAAGCGAACGGCCTAGAAGAAACGTACGGGGCGTGACGCGCGCGGTTTTAAAAAACGTTGGTGCGCCTCTTTGAACAGCGCTGTATCGCAGCGGTGAAGCCACTCATAAGCCACCATATCCGCCGTTACCGCCACAGCACCGCTCGCGCAGGCGCGCTCACGGGCAAACGCAGCCTCTTGCGGGCGGCGGCTGGCAGAGGCGTCACTCAGCCAGTACAGCTCGTAGCCTGCGTCTAATAGCCCTAATCCCGTTTGCAGCACGCAGATATGCGCTTCTGTTCCACACAGTACAATCTGTGTTTTACCCGTTGCGTTTAGCGCTTCACGAAATTCAGTTTCCGCCATGGCCCCAAAATGCTGTTTCTGCCAGAGCTGATAGTCATTTAGGCAGGCGAGCAGTGACGCCGAGGATCCCCCCAGTTTTTCTGGAGACTGCTCGGTTAACCAAACCGGCACCTCAAGCAGGCACGCCATTTCGCCTAGCCAAGCAGCCTCGTTAACGGCTTCTTGACCACCATCAATCACAGGCAGTAACCCCGCTTGGAAATCGACCATTAACAGCAAACTTTTATCGCGTTGTAGTAGCACGTTGCCTCCGCCTTTTTATCGTTATTTAGGCAACCATAATAGACGCGATACAAACAATAAAGCAGCCGCTTTTCAGCGACTGCTTCGGTTAACTCATCAAACAACCACTCGGCTTAGTTCTCGGCCGCATCTTCCATATCTTCGCCGAGCTCTTCCATGCTCTCACCGGCATCTTCTACGGCGTTATCAATGTTTTCACCCGCTTCTTCAGCAGGGCCTTGATCGTCACAAGCGATCAGTCCGCCCGCCATCAAAGCCATAAATAGAGCGATTGCTAACTTCTTGGCTACTTGCGTCGTCATACCGTTTCTCCTCCTGAGAATTTACTTCTGGGTACGTGCAACATAATACTAGATGCTGCGTGGCAACAATACCATGCCGAATGCACAAGCTATTGTTATATATGGCATAAAATATCAGAAAATCGCACGTTAGTATGAGATGCTTTTCTTCTGCGCAAACAAAAAACCCAGCCGATGGGCTGGGTTTCTTGTTAAATAAGTGCCTGACGATGACCTACTCTCGCATGGGGAGACCCCACACTACCATCGGCGCTAAGCGGTTTCACTTCTGAGTTCGGCAAGGGATCAGGTGGTTCACGCGTGCTATGGTCGTCAGGCGTAACTGTTAATGTACATCATGCTGACTGTTTTTAACTAAATTGTGATCGTCTCATTGCCTGCCGCCCTGGCATTCTTTTGCTGGGGCCACACGCTGCGTATCCGGCATTCATTCACGTCATCATTACGACCAGACCCCTTGGGTGTTATAGGGTCAAGCCTCACGGGCCATTAGTACACGTTAGCTCAACGCCTTGCAGCGCTTCCACACCGTGCCTATCAACCAGCTGGTCTCGCTGGGCCCTTCAGGAGGCTCTAGGCCTCAGGGATGTCTCATCTTGAAGGGGGCTTCCCGCTTAGATGCTTTCAGCGGTTATCCCGTCCGACCATAGCTACCCGGCAATGCCACTGGCGTGACAACCGGAACACCAGAGGGTCGTCCACTCCGGTCCTCTCGTACTAGGAGCAGCCCTTCTCAAACATCCAACGCCCACGGCAGATAGGGACCGAACTGTCTCACGACGTTCTAAACCCAGCTCGCGTACCACTTTAAATGGCGAACAGCCATACCCTTGGGACCGACTTCAGCCCCAGGATGTGATGAGCCGACATCGAGGTGCCAAACACCGCCGTCGATGTGAACTCTTGGGCGGTATCAGCCTGTTATCCCCGGAGTACCTTTTATCCGTTGAGCGATGGCCCTTCCATACAGAACCACCGGATCACTAGAACCTGCTTTCGCACCTGCTCGACGTGTCTGTCTCGCAGTCAAGCACCCTTATGCTCTTGCACTCAATGCACGATGTCCGACCGTGCTGAGGGTACCTTCGTGCTCCTCCGTTACTCTTTAGGAGGAGACCGCCCCAGTCAAACTACCCACCACACACTGTCCTCGATCCGGATAACGGACCTGAGTGAGAACGCCAATGATGCCAGGCTGGTATTTCAAGGTTGGCTCCGCCCGAACTGGCGTCCGAGTTTCAAAGCCTCCCAGCTATCCTACACAGGCAACATCAGCGTCCAGTGTGAAGCTATAGTAAAGGTTCACGGGGTCTTTCCGTCTAGCCGCGGGTACACCGCATCTTCACGGCGATTTCAATTTCACTGAGTCTCGGGTGGAGACAGCGTGGCCATCATTACGCCATTCGTGCAGGTCGGAACTTACCCGACAAGGAATTTCGCTACCTTAGGACCGTTATAGTTACGGCCGCCGTTTACCGGGGCTTCAATCAAGAGCTTCGCCTTGCGGCTAACACCATCATTTAACCTTCCGGCACCGGGCAGGCGTCACACCCTATACGTCCGCTTGCGCGTTAGCAGAGTGCTGTGTTTTTAATAAACAGTTGCAGCCACCTGGTATCTTCGACCGGTTCGGGCTTAGAGAGCAAGTCTCATCACCCTACGCCGGCGTGCCTTCTCCCGAAGTTACGGCACCATTTTGCCTAGTTCCTTCACCCGAGTTCTCTCAAGCGCCTTGGGATTCTCACCCTGACCACCTGTGTCGGTTTGGGGTACGGTCGCACATGATCTGAAGCTTAGAGGCTTTTCCTGGAAGCGTGGCATCAGTGACTTCCTGACCGTGGTCAGTTCATCTCGTGTCTCGGCCTTAAAGGATCCCGGATTTACCTAAGATCCAAGCCTACTCACTTTCACCAGGACAACCAACGCCTGGCTCACCTAGCCTTCTTCGTCCCCCCATCGCAACCATGTCCGGTACGGGAATATTGACCCGTTTCCCATCGACTACGCCTTTCGGCCTCGCCTTAGGGGCCGACTCACTCTGCTCCGATTAGCGTCGAACAGAAACCCTTGGTCTTCCGGCGAGGGAGTTTTTCACTCCCTTTATCGTTACTCATGTCAGCATTCGCACTCGTGATACCTCCAGCGAACTTCTCAATTCACCTTCATTGGCTTACACGACGCTCCTCTACCGCGAATCCATATCGAAATATGAACTCACCCGTAGCTTCGGTACCTGGTTTAGCCCCGTTACATCTTCCGCGCAGGCCGACTCGACTAGTGAGCTATTACGCTTTCTTTAAAGGATGGCTGCTTCTAAGCCAACCTCCTAGCTGTCTGAGCCTTCCCACATCGTTTCCCACTTAACCAGGATTTCGGGACCTTAGCTGACGGTCTGGGTTGTTTCCCTTTTCACGACGGACGTTAGCACCCGCCGTGTGTCTCCCACGCTCTACTCACCGGTATTCGGAGTTTGCCTCGGGTTGGTAAGTCGGGATGACCCCCTAGCCGAAACAGTGCTCTACCCCCGGCGGTAATACGTGAGGCGCTACCTAAATAGCTTTCGAGGAGAACCAGCTATCTCCGAGCTTGATTAGCCTTTCACTCCGATCCACAAGTCATCCAAATCTTTTTCAACAGATCCTGGTTCGGGCCTCCAGTTGATGTTACTCAACCTTCACCCTGCTCATGGATAGATCGCTCGGTTTCGGGTCTATATCCAGCGACTGTGTCGCCCAGTTAAGACTCGGTTTCCCTACGGCTCCCCTATACGGTTAACCTCGCCACTGAATATAAGTCGCTGACCCATTATACAAAAGGTACGCAGTCACAGAACAAGTCTGCTCCTACTGCTTGTACGCACACGGTTTCAGGATCTATTTCACTCCCCTCTCCGGGGTTCTTTTCGCCTTTCCCTCACGGTACTGGTTCACTATCGGTCAGTCAGGAGTATTTAGCCTTGGAGGATGGTCCCCCCGTCTTCAGTCAAGGTTTCTCGTGCCCCGACCTACTCGATTTCACATGATCAGATTTTCGACTACGGGGCTATCACCCGCTACGGCCAGACTTCCCAATCTGTTCGCCTAATCATTCACATGCTTAAGGGCTGGTCCCCGTTCGCTCGCCGCTACTAGGGGAATCTCGGTTGATTTCTTTTCCTCAGGGTACTTAGATGTTTCAGTTCCCCTGGTTCGCCTCTTACACCTATGTATTCAGTGTAAGATACTGACCTTATGGCCAGTGGGTTTCCCCATTCAGAAATGTCCGGGTCACAGGTTGTTGCCACCTCACCGAACCTTATCGCAGGCTACCACGTCTTTCATCGCCTCTGACTGCCTAGGCATCCACCGTGTGCGCTTAATTGCTTGACCCTATAACCCGAAGGAGTCTGGGGTTCGCAATAATCACGTTTCATTTTGCCGGATACGCTTGCGCGTATCACAATTTAAGAAGCACTTCTTGCGAAGTGTTCTTGTCAGCATGATATACATTGTTAAAGAGCGACTGCTATAAGCAGTGATAAGCGTTTTTTCACTTTAAAAAAAGAAGACCTTTTTCTTTTTCTAAGCTAGAAAAGCATTCGCTTATCACTGCTCATACAACAGCTATCTGATCAGGTAATTCATTGTGGACGCTTACCGACTGTGACGCATCGTTTAAGGAGGTGATCCAGCCGCAGGTTCCCCTACGGCTACCTTGTTACGACTTCACCCCAGTCATGAACCACACCGTGGTGATCGCCCTCTTGCGTTAGGCTAACCACTTCTGGTGCAGTCCACTCCCATGGTGTGACGGGCGGTGTGTACAAGGCCCGGGAACGTATTCACCGTGACATTCTGATTCACGATTACTAGCGATTCCGACTTCACGGAGTCGAGTTGCAGACTCCGATCCGGACTGAGACCGGCTTTAAGGGATTCGCTGACTCTCGCGAGCTCGCAGCCCTTTGTACCGGCCATTGTAGCACGTGTGTAGCCCTACCCGTAAGGGCCATGATGACTTGACGTCGTCCCCACCTTCCTCCGGTTTGTCACCGGCAGTCTCCTTAGAGTTCCCGACATTACTCGCTGGCAAATAAGGACAAGGGTTGCGCTCGTTACGGGACTTAACCCAACATTTCACAACACGAGCTGACGACAGCCATGCAGCACCTGTCTTACAGTTCCCGAAGGCACACCAGAATCTCTTCCGGCTTCTGTAGATGTCAAGGGTAGGTAAGGTTCTTCGCGTTGCATCGAATTAAACCACATGCTCCACCGCTTGTGCGGGCCCCCGTCAATTCATTTGAGTTTTAACCTTGCGGCCGTACTCCCCAGGCGGTCGACTTATCGCGTTAACTTCGCCACAAAGTGCTCTAGGCACCCAACGGCTGGTCGACATCGTTTACGGCGTGGACTACCAGGGTATCTAATCCTGTTTGCTACCCACGCTTTCGCACCTCAGTGTCAGTGTCAGTCCAGAAGGCCGCCTTCGCCACTGGTATTCCTCCCGATCTCTACGCATTTCACCGCTACACCGGGAATTCTACCTTCCTCTCCTGCACTCTAGCCTGACAGTTCCGGATGCCGTTCCCAGGTTGAGCCCGGGGCTTTCACAACCGGCTTATCAAGCCACCTACGCGCGCTTTACGCCCAGTAATTCCGATTAACGCTTGCACCCTCCGTATTACCGCGGCTGCTGGCACGGAGTTAGCCGGTGCTTCTTCTGCGAGTGATGTCTTTCCTAATGGGTATTAACCACTAGGCGTTCTTCCTCGCTGAAAGTGCTTTACAACCCGAGGGCCTTCTTCACACACGCGGCATGGCTGGATCAGGGTTGCCCCCATTGTCCAATATTCCCCACTGCTGCCTCCCGTAGGAGTTCGGGCCGTGTCTCAGTCCCGATGTGGCTGATCATCCTCTCAGACCAGCTACGGATCGTTGCCTTGGTGAGCCATTACCTCACCAACTAGCTAATCCGACATAGGCTCATCCAATAGCGGGAGCCGGAGCCCCCTTTCTCCCGTAGGACGTATGCGGTATTAGCCTGGGTTTCCCCAGGTTATCCCCCACTACCGGGCAGATTCCTATGCATTACTCACCCGTCCGCCGCTCGTCAGCATCTAGCAAGCTAGATCTGTTACCGCTCGACTTGCATGTGTTAGGCCTGCCGCCAGCGTTCAATCTGAGCCATGATCAAACTCTTCAGTTTAAGATCTATGTGATCCTTACATGTCACCCAAAGGCAACAAAAGCGGATCAAACTTGGCTCAAGGTTCAAACGAATTCATTCAAAACAGATCCCAAAGGACGAATCCTTTAAAACCCTATTGCTTGAGTCGCTTGCCTTGATATTTGGTGATTTGTCACCAACATCAGCAAGCGCCCACATGAATTACCTGATCAAATTGTTAAAGAGCTGTTTCGCTGTTAGGTTGCTGTGAAAGCAACCGGGCTGCCGTTGACTTGGCTTGCCTCAGCGAGGAAGGCGTATTCTACGCATTTCCTGGTGTTTGTCAACCGCTGTTTTTAGCGAGTGAAGCGAGCGATGAAACCGGCTCTAACTTCCTGACAAACCAAGGCTTTTACACCTTATGCACCGCTGGTAACGCTTGGCGTCCCCGGCAGCGGATGCGTACTTTACGGATTCGCTGCCGGGTTGGCAAGAGCTTTTTGACAGAAAATTCAAATAAGCGTCACACGGGCGTAACGTTTCTTACCCGCTTGGATAACGTAGCTCTTACCTGTCGCCAGCATGGTGTCTTTGGCAACGACGTCGCCGTCGACCTTGACCCGGCCATTACCCAGCATATCTTTGGCTTGGGCGCTGTTGTTCGCGAGCTCTGCTCGATTGAGCACTGCCGCAATAGGTGCTTGTTCACTGCCCTCAAAATCGACCGTGACTTCGGGCAGGTCTTCCGGAAGTTCGCCATCGGCCAGTTGATTACCCGCAGACTTGTGCGCATTGGCGGCTGCTTCATCGCCGTGGTAGCGGGCAATTAGCTCACGGGCCAGCTCCATTTTGATATCCCGCGGGTTCGCGCCCTGCTCAACGCTCTGCTTGAGCGCGTCAATCTCTTCGTTCGATTTCAAAGAGAGTAGCTCAAAATAGCGCCACATTAAGCTATCCGGCATAGAGACCAGCTTATTGAACATCGATCCCGGCGCTTCATCGACACCAATGTAGTTGCCCAGGGACTTCGACATCTTCTGCACGCCGTCTAACCCTTCCAACAGCGGCATGGTAATTACTACCTGGGGCTCCTGACCGAAGTGCTTTTGAATCTCACGCCCCATCAGCAGGTTGAACTTCTGGTCGGTACCGCCCAGCTCCACATCCGCTTCAAGGGCTACCGAGTCATAGCCTTGTACCAGCGGGTAGAGAAATTCGTGGATAGCAATAGATTGATTGGCTTTATAGCGCTTTTCAAAGTCATCCCGTTCCAGCATACGGGCAACGGTGCTTTGGGCAGCCAGCTCAATCATTTTGGCAGCGGAGAGTTCGCCAAACCATTCGGCGTTAAAGCGCACCTCGGTCTTTTCAGGGTCGAGAATTTTAAACACCTGCTCTTTATAAGTTTCGGCGTTGGCTTTCACGTCCTCTTCGGTGAGCGGTTTGCGCGTCACGTTCTTTCCGGTAGGGTCTCCAATACGCCCGGTAAAGTCACCGATCAAAAAGATAACCGTGTGCCCCAAGTCCTGGAACTGGCGCATTTTGGTCAGCAACACGCTGTGCCCCAGGTGCAAGTCAGGGGCCGTGGGATCAAAACCCGCTTTGATACGCAGTTTGCGGCCTGAAGCCAGCTTCTTTTTTAACTCATCCTCTACCAGGATTTCATGCGTACCCCGCGACAGCAGCGCTAAAGCCTGATCCACCTCACTCATTGCCTCTCTCCACTATAAAGAACCGCCCTTACCGGGCTCAGGTGATAAATAGCCGACGATGTTACCATGCTCGTTCGCCTTGGTTGAGCCTTGGCTGCGCTTTAGCCCCGCTTTGTACGAGTCTGCTTATGAAAACACCTACCGCTTCGCCGCTTTACTATATTGGCCTGATGTCCGGCACTAGTCTGGACGGTATTGATGCAGCGCTTATCGCCATCGAAAATGATTCGCCGCCGCGCCTGTTGGCGACCCACGCAGAACCGATGCCGGACGAGCTTCATCGCCTACTATTTAAGCTGTGTCATGCGGATCAGGTCAGTTTTGCGCAACTCGCAGCAGCCGAGCACGCGTTCTGCCAATGCCAGGCCCAAGCCGTGCAGCACTTATTAGCCCCCCTTTCAGTGGGTATAGAACAGATCAATGCCATCGGCAGCCACGGCCAAACCGTTGAGCATGCCCCCGCAGGCCACGGCGACGGCCCGGCGTATACACTGCAGTTGGATAATCCAAGCTTGCTGGCAGAACTCACCGGCTGCACGGTGGTGGCCGATTTTCGTCGCAGAGACTTAGCCGCAGGCGGTCAAGCGGCACCGCTGGCACCGGCGTTTCATCAGGCGCTATTTGGGCGAGCAGACGCGCATCAGTTGGTGCTTAATTTAGGCGGCTTTGCCAATCTCACCTGGCTCTCTAGCCAGCCGACCGATCCAGTGATCGGATTTGATACCGGCCCCGCGAATGTTTTACTGGATGGCTGGTTTGCCTTGCACCAGGGCGGCCGCTTTGACCAGGACGGCGATTGGGCCGCTAGCGGCAATGTAGATGAAGCGCTCTTAGCCCGGTTGTTATCAGAACCGTTTTTCCAGCAGCCACCGCCGAGAAGCACAGGGCGTGAACTCTTTCATCTGGATTGGCTTCAAAAACATCTCAGCGGCCAGGAGGCCGCCGCCGATGTTCAGGCGACGCTGGCTGAACTCACCGCTGTCAGTGTCGCCCAGGGGATTGAACAGCTCCGGATAGATAGTGGCCCGCTCGCGCTGATTACTGCTGGTGGCGGCGCTCACAACGGCTACTTAATGCAGCGCCTTGCCCATCACCTGCCTCGCGCCACGCTCACTTCGCCAGCGGCGTACGGCTGGCCTGAAGACTGGATTGAAGCGGGCGCCTTTGCCTGGCTGGCTCACCAGCGGTTGAATCATCTGCCTGGCAACTTGCCCTCGGTCACTGGCGCGCAGGGCCCCCGGGTATTGGGCGGCATTTATGCTGCATAGCTTTTGCTGAATTGCTTATGCTGAGTTGCTTAGAACTGCACTCAGAGTCGCTCAGTAATCATCGCCATCGCGCAGCCCTAGATGGCTAGGCACCTGTTCATCTAGTGACAGGTTACGCCCCTTGGCGTCACTGACGTTGAGCAGCATTCGCAGGTCGTTAGCCGAGTCGGCGTGAGCCATGGCCACCTCCCTACTGATATGCCCCGCCTGATGCAGGTCATGCAGCGCCTGATCAAAGGTTTGCATCCCGGCATCGCGGGACTTGGCCATCGCTGCTTTAATCTCGGCGACCTCCCCTTTACGGATCAAGTCGGCAATGCGCGGCGACTGCAGCATGATCTCAATAGCCGCACGGCGCCCACCAGCAAGCGTGGGCAGCAGTTGCTGGGCGACGACCGCACGCAGATTCAACGAAAGATCCATCCATATCTGCTCATGGCGTTCATGGGGAAAGAAGTGAATGATGCGCTCCAGCGCCTGGTTAGCGTTATTGGCATGCAGTGTCGCCAAACAGAGGTGACCGGTTTCAGCAAATGTCAGCGCGTGTTCCATGGTCTCCCGAGTGCGGATTTCACCAATCAGAATCACATCCGGCGCCTGGCGCAGGGTGTTTTTAAGCGCCACCTCAAACGACTCGGTATCAATCCCCACTTCGCGCTGATTCACTATGGCGCGCTTATGCGGGTGCAAATACTCAATCGGGTCTTCGATGCTGATGATATGCCCACCGACGGTCTCGTTACGCTGCTGAATCATCGCCGCCAGGGTCGTTGATTTACCCGTTCCCGTGCCGCCCACCACCAGCACCAGCCCACGCTTGGCCTGAGCTAATTCTGCCAACTGCTCCGGTACGCCCAGTGCATCCAAGCGAGGAATTTCAATCGCGATGCTGCGTACCACCATGGCCATCTGGTTGCGCTGCTGAAACGCGCTGACCCGAAAACGCCCTTTGCCCTCGCGACTGAGGGCAAAATTCGCCTCTCGCTCACTGGCAAAACGTTCCCGCAACCCTTCCGGCAGCGCATGGGTGACCAGTTCATTAACCTGATGGGTGGTTAAACGCTGCTGACCCAGCGGCACCAGGCCATCGGGCATTTTTAGGCTTGGCGGCGCGCCCACAGAGATGAGCAGATCGGAGGCGTTCTGCTCAACCATAATATCGAGCAGCTCATGCAGCCATTGAGTAGGCGAAAGCTCGACAGACGGCGCTTGAATTGAACTGTCTTTATTCATCTTTTATCGCCAGCGTTCCCTTCGCACTCAGCTGCGCCTCTTCCAAACTTACCGTACCGTCTTTCACTAACCGAGACAGCGCGGCATCCAGGGTTTGCATGCCCAGGCTGCCGCCGGTCTGAATGGCCGAGTACATCTGCGCCACTTTGTCTTCGCGGATCAAGTTGCGCACCGCAGAAGTGGCAATGAGGATCTCATGGGCCGCTACGCGTCCGCCGCCCTGACGTTTAAGCAGCGATTGCGACACCACTGCCTGGAGTGATTCTGAGAGCATGGAGCGCACCATGGCTTTCTCTTCACCGGGAAAAACATCAATGATCCGATCGATTGTCTTGGCAGCAGAAGTGGTATGCAGCGTCCCCAGCACCAGATGGCCGGTTTCAGCCGCGGTCAATGCTAAACGGATGGTCTCCAGATCACGCAGCTCGCCGACCAGGATCACATCCGGGTCTTCACGCAGCGCGCTGCGCAACGCATCGGCAAAGCTATGGGTGTCGCGATGCACTTCGCGTTGGTTAATCAAACAGCGCTTGCTGGCGTGGACAAATTCAACGGGATCTTCAATGGTGAGAATATGCTCGTAACGATGATCGTTAATGTAATCGATCATCGCGGCCAGCGTGGTGCTCTTGCCCGACCCCGTTGGCCCAGTCACCAGCACCAGGCCCCGCGGCAACATCGCCAGGCGCTCGAACACCTCACCGAGCCCCAGGGTCTGCATGGAGAGCACCTGATTAGGAATGGTGCGAAACACGGCTCCCGCCCCGCGCGCTTGCGTAAAGGCGTTAACGCGGAAGCGGGCGATCCCCGGCACTTCAAAGGAAAAATCAATTTCCAGGTGCTCTTCGTAGTCGCGCCGCTGACGATCATTCATGATGTCGTAGATCAATTTGCGCACATCATTATTATCGATAGCGGGCACATTGAGCCGACGAATGTCACCATCAACACGTATCATGGGCGGCAAACCGGCCGAAAGGTGCAAGTCAGAGGCATTCTGCTTTGCCGAGAATGCTAGCAGTTCGGTAATATCCATCTCTCTTCCCAGCTGCGGTAAGGTGCTTGAGTATGACAGACATTGCGCTTAACGAGTCACTCGGCCATTCATATGCTCAGGCGCTTGAACGCCTGCATAACGCATTAGAAAACGCGGGGCGCTCCCAGGGTGCAGCCAAGCTACTGGCGGTCAGCAAAACCAAGCCTGCGGCGATGATTCGTCAGGTTTGGCAGTTGGGTCAGCGTGAATTCGGTGAAAACTATTTGCAAGAAGCGCTGGAAAAGCAGACCGAGCTTACTGACCTTGACGGCATTGTATGGCATTTCATTGGCCCCCTGCAGTCCAACAAAACCCGCTCTGTGGCCGAGCACTTTGACTGGGTGCACAGCGTCGACCGGCTAAAAATAGCCAAACGCCTTAGCGAACAGCGCCCAACGCACCTTGCGCCACTTAATATCTGCCTGCAGGTTAATATCAGCCGCGAAGAGAGCAAAGCCGGTGTGCTGCCCGAGGCGTTAGAAGAATTGGCCAGGGAAGTCGCCACGCTGCCAAATTTGCACCTGCGCGGCTTGATGGCGATCCCCGCACCGGCAAAGGATATAAGCGCTCAGCGCCAGCCATTGGCAGCACTACGCGAGGCTTTTACCGCCTTACAAAGCAGTTTGCCAGACGCGCCCCTTGATACGCTCTCGATGGGCATGAGCGACGATTTAGAAGCGGCGGTGCTGGAAGGCGCCACGCTGGTGCGTTTGGGCACCGCCATTTTCGGCGCTCGCCCATCGGCTTAGACGACAAGTAGCTTACTTTTTTACGTAGAACACTTTTACTAAAGGGACACCTACCATGGCGAATCAGATTACCTTCATTGGGGCTGGCAATATGGCCAGCGCCATTATCGGCGGCCTAATCGACAGCGGCGTCGCGCCTTCTACTATTACCGCCACCGCGCCGAATGACAGCGAACTGGCAGCGATTAAACAACGCTTAGGCATCAATACCGACACCGACAACAATGCGGCGGTGGCTGAGGCCGATGTAGTGGTACTCGCAGTGAAGCCGCAGATCATGCGCAACGTCTGCGAAGCGTTGCGCGACAGCGTTCAGCGCCAGAAACCGCTGGTAATTTCGATTGCCGCTGGGCTGGATGCCGACACAATCGACCAGTGGCTAGGTGGCCAAAATGCCATGGTTCGCTGCATGCCCAACACGCCCTCGCTGGTCGGTTATGGCGCCAGCGGGCTCTACGCCAATGCCAACGTCAGCGATGCCCAGCGGGAAGTGGCCACCCAGTTAATGGAAGCGGTCGGCATTGTGGAGTGGGTAGAAGAGGAAGCCCTATTAGACGCAGTCACCGCTGTTTCGGGCAGTGCCCCGGCCTACTTCTTTCTGATGTTCGAAGCCATGGAAGAAGCCGCAGTTAAACTCGGCCTACCTGCCGCCACCGCGCGCCGTCTGGCTATTCAAACCGCGCTGGGTGCCGCCACCATGGCACAGCAGAGCGATAAAGACCCGGCCACGCTAAAACAGAACGTCATGTCGCCGGGCGGCACCACCGAACGTGCCATTCAACATATGGAAGAGGCACAATTGCGCACCACGATTGCCGACGCCATGCAGGCCTGCGCCGACCGCGCCCAGGCAATGGCCAAGGAACTAAGCGGCAGCTAACACAGCCATTCGGCTAACAAAGCCGTTAAGCTACCGGATCATTAAGGAGACATAATAATGGGCAATGAATTGGGCAGTGCAGGGTTAATGCTGGTAAATACCCTCATCAATATTTACCTCTTTTTACTCATGCTGCGCTTCCTGCTGCAGGCGTCGCGGGCGGATTACTACAACCCGTTAAGCCAATCGGTGGTCAAAATCACCCAGCCGGTAGTCGGGCTATTTCAAGGCTTTTTAGGCCCGGTGGCTGGCCGCTTCGACCTCGCCACCTTAGCGGCAGGTTTTGTATTGAAGGTGGTTAGCATCATCGCCATCTTTATGGTCATTGGCGTTGGCATGCCGCCCATTGCTGGACTGCTGATTGCCGGTGTGGCGGCGTTGGCAAATGCGATTTTAAAAATCTACTTCTTCGCCTTGATTGTGATGATTATTTTGAGCTGGGTAGCGCCCAACGCCAGCCATCCAGGCGCTCTTCTCGTCATGCAGCTGGTGGAGCCGATTATGGCACCAGTGCGCAAGGTGATCCCTGCGCTGGGCATGATCGATTTATCGCCTATCGTGGTGTTTATCGCCATTAACCTGATCGATGGTTTGGTGGTCGGCTCCCTGATTCGTGCGGCGGGCATTTCAGGCGCGCTGGTCGGGCTGTGATGGTGACTGCCAACCCCGCACTCCAAGAGCTAATTCAGTCGCCCTCTTTCAGCAGGACTAGCACCTTCAATGCCTGACTCAGATACGCTTGCATTTGCAGACCGACCGGCGGGCTCCGTCGGCGTGGTCACCCCGCACTTGGCACGCTTCGACACGCCGCTCGCTCTCGCCTGCGGCAAAGTGCTGCCTGCCTACGAGCTGATTTACGAAACCTATGGCACATTGAATGCCGATCGCAGTAACGCGGTACTGATTTGCCACGCGCTCTCAGGTCACCACCATGCCGCGGGCTATCACAGCGAAGAAGACCGCAAGCCCGGCTGGTGGGATGCCCATATTGGCCCCGGTAAAGCGATCGACACCAACCGTTTTTTTGTTGTGTCGCTCAATAACCTGGGGGGCTGCCATGGCAGCACCGGGCCGGTCAGCCACAACCCCGACACCGGCCGCCAGTGGGGGCCTGAGTTCCCCATGGTCACGGTGAGCGATTGGGTGGCCAGCCAGGCGCGGCTTGCCGACCACCTGGGGATTGAGCGCTGGGCCGCCGCGGTGGGCGGCAGTCTGGGCGGCATGCAGGTGATGCAGTGGACCATGACCTACCCGGAGCGGGTGGCCAACGCGGTGGTGATTGCCGCCACGCCGCGGCTCTCGGCGCAAAATATCGCCTTTAACGAAGTAGCTCGCCAGGCAATTCGCTCTGATCCGGAGTTTTTTGACGGCTGGTACGCTGAGCACGACACCGTGCCCAAACGCGGACTAAAGCTGGCGCGTATGGTAGGCCATATCACCTACCTGTCAGAAGACGCCATGGGCAGCAAGTTTGGCCGCGACCTGCGTAGCGACGACCTCAACTTTGGCTTTGACGTTGAGTTCCAGGTGGAGTCCTACTTGCGCTATCAGGGCGATACCTTCTCCACGGCCTTTGATGCCAATACCTACCTGCTGATGACCAAAGCGCTGGACTACTTTGACCCTTCTGCCACCCAAGGGGGCGACTTAGCCAAAGCCCTGGCCCCAGCGCAGTGCCCGTTTTTGATTGTTAGCTTTACCACCGACTGGCGCTTTCCGCCCTCGCGCTCCCGCGAGCTGGTCGATGCGCTCATTCGTGCGGGCAAAGCGGTTAGCTACGCCAACATCGACTCGCCCCATGGGCACGATGCTTTCTTACTCTCAGAGCCGCGCTACGACGCCATCTTTAGCGCCTTTATGAACCGCGCTTCCCGCGAGCTTAATCTCGCCGAAACGAGCGGAGATGAAGCGGGTAAAGATAAAGCGAGCCTGGAGGAGACGCCATGATGCGCGCCGATCTTGAACTGATTTATGACTGGGTGCCCGAAGGGGCCCACGTCCTCGACCTCGCCTGTGGCGACGGCGAACTGCTGGAGACGCTGGCGAAAAATAAAGGCGTGACCGGCTATGGCCTGGAAATCGACCACGACGGCATTAATGCCTGCGTCGCCCGTGGCGTCAGCGTGATTGAGCACAACCTGGATGACGGCTTAAGCAGCTTCTGCGATAACAGCTATGATCAGGTGATCATGACCCAGGCCCTGCAGGCGCTGCGCCGGCCCGACAAGATGCTTGATGAAATGCTGCGCGTCGCCGAAGAGGGCATCATTACCTTCCCCAACTTCGCCTACTGGCGTCACCGCGTTCATTTGGGTCTGCGCGGCTATATGCCGGTATCCAAATCGCTGCCCCACGCCTGGTACGACACGCCCAACATCCACCTTTCAACGTTCAACGACTTTGAGCATCTGTGCCGCGAGAAGGGTCTGATGATTGTTGATCGCGCGGTGGGCGTGGGAGATCATCAAGGTCACTGGAAATCGCGGCTTTGGCCCAATCTATTTGGTGAAATTGCCATTTTCCGCGTTCGCCGACGCTAGGCTTAAACATTCAACTTATCGATCATCCAAGGAGCCACGCCATGTTACGCAGATTAATGATCGGTGCCGCCCTTGTCGGCACGCTCTTAGCCGCCGCTGGGGCCAACGCTGAGCAGTTCGTCAGCGTGGGCGATTACGAGATTCACTACAGCGCGGTGAACAGCAGCTTTTTGACCCCGGAAGTGGCCCAGGCGAACAACCTCCAGCGCAGTGCAAACCGCGGCCTAGTCAATGTTAGCGTTCGCGAGCGCAAGGACGATGGCAGCACCCGCCCCGTTAACGCCAGCGTACAGGGCCACGTTAGCGGCTTGACGGGCGTTCAGGAGTCGCTCAGCTTTCGCACCGTGCATGACGGCGATGCGACCTACCACCTGGCGCCTTTTACCATGCGCGAAGATGAAAGCATGCGCTTTGAGCTAAGCGTGCGCTACGACCGCAACGCCGCCCCCGAGCCGGTGAACTTTATTCAGCGTTTTTATATTGATCGCTAAGTCGTACCTAGAAACATGTAAATTAGCATCCAAAGCGCCGAGGGTTGGTGTAAGCAAGGGTCTTTCGCCATGGATGGCGAAAGTAGCGCCCAGGGAAGGGTTCACAGCGCCCTTGCGTCACCTGCCCTCGGCAAGCTCATGCCACTTTAAAGCCGTACAGGCAGGCTACGGGTTAACCGCACTCCAATGGGGCGCTGTTGCTCCCGGATCACGTCAATACCATAGGCCAGCACTTCCACCCCGCTGGCCGAGGCCTCCGCGAGAGCTGCTGCGTAAGTCGCGTCGATATGGGCAGCGGCGGCCACGTCAGCAATGCCTTCGTGGGCAACACAAAACAGCAGCACCGCCCGCTCGCCCTGCTCTGCCAGCACTCGCAGCGAATGCAGATGCTTGGTACCGCGCACGCTTACCGAGTCCGGAAAGTAGCCGTGGCCGTCCGGCTCTTTGAGGGTGACCTGCTTCACCTCGATATACGCCCGCCCCCGTTCTGGGTCGTCCAGCCTAAAATCCAGGCGGGCGTCGGCTACTTTCACCTCCCGGCGCAAAGTGGCGTAGCCCGCCAAGGGTGCCAACTCCCCCGCCTCCAGCGCCGCTTCCACGATGCGATTAGCGCGGCCGGTATGCACCGAGGCGAGCGCCACCTGCCCGCTGGCTTGGGGCAGCTCGATAAACTCCCACGTCCAGGCAAGCTTGCGCTTGGGGTTATCGCTGGGTGACAGCCACACCCGGCACCCTGGCACGTTCACCGCCTTCATTGAGCCGGTATTGGGGCAGTGGGCGACGACGTCGCGACCATCATCCAAACGCACATCGGCGAGAAAGCGCTTATAACGCTTGATCAGCGTGCCCGGTACCAGCGCCGGATAAGGTAGCATCACAGCCTGCCCACAAAGCGTGTAATCCGCGCCACTGCCTCTTCCAGGCGGGCCACATCATTGGTAAACGCAATGCGCACATGGTGTTCGCCGCCGCGTACGGCAAAATCAATACCCGGGGTAATCGCCACGCTCTCTTCCTGCAGCAGGCGCTCGCAGAAGGCCTGGCTATCATGGCTGTAGCGGGAGATATCCAGCCATAGATAAAACGCCCCCTGGGGTGGGAGATCCGGTGCCAGCCCCAAGCCTGCAAGGCCCTCCAGCAGAACCTGGCGGCGCTCTTTCAGGGTTTCACGGCGCTGTTCAAGAATCCCCCGGCACTCGGGCGTAAACGCCGCCAGGGCGGCATGCTGCGACGGCGTCGGCGCGGCCAGAAACATATTCTGCGCCAGTCGGGTTAATGGTTCTACCGCATGCTCCGGCGCCACCAGCCAGCCCAAGCGCCAGCCGGTCATACCAAAATATTTTGAGAAGCTGTTGACCACAAAGGCGTTGGCGGAGAGCGACGTTGCCGACAGCGGCGCATCGTCGTAGTTGAGGCCCTGATAAATCTCATCGACGATGACCTCGCCTTCGCGCTCAGCGACCGCTGCCAGCACTGCAGAGAGCTGTTGCGCACTCAACGTGTGGCCGGTGGGGTTGGAGGGCGAAGCCAACATTGCCAGGCTAGTATCCTCACGCCAATGCTGCGCCACCAAGGCGGCATCCAACTGCCAACCGCTATCACGCCCCACGGAGATCGCATCAATCTCAGCGCCCGCCAGGGCCATAAAGTGGCGGTTGCAGGGGTAGTTAGGGTCAGCCATCAGCACCCGCGAGCCGCTTTCGACTAATAGCTGGCTGGCCAGCAGCAGTGCCCCCGACGCCCCTGGGGTTACCAAAATACGCGCTGGATCTACCGTAGCATTAAAGTGCTCAGCGTAATGCCCGGCGATCGCCTCGCGCAGCGCGGGGAGCCCCGCCGCTGGGGTATAGCGGGTATGGCCACTGACCAACGCCTGCTGCCCGGCAGCGATAATCGGCTCGGGGGTAGCAAAATCCGGCTCGCCTACTTCCAGGTGAATCACATCAAAGCCGGCGGCTTCCCGCGCCTGGGCCATTTCCAGCAGATGCATGACCCGAAAAGGGGCAACGTGATCGACACGCGAATTCCAGGCCATAACGGCTCCTTCATCTAATCATTTTTGAAACTGGACAAATATTGAAAAACTAACTAAAACATGGCGCTAGTCATATTCAAGGTCAAACATTCGTCGAAAGCTCACCATTATGCTTGCAACCCAGTCATTTTTCAGCTAAACAAGCATCCCTTTGGCGTGAGATCGTGACAATCGCTCATGGTCGATCAGTAGTCACATATGTAAGGGGCAGTCCCATGCCAGTAGCAGAAAAGAAACCGGAAGCGTCCAAGTCCTTCACCCCGTATGAGCCAGCGCCGGGTGAAGAGTATATGAACGAGCAGCAGCTAGCGCACTTCCGTCAGCTGCTGCTGGATTGGAAACAGGATCTCATGGAAGAGGTGGATCGTACTGTACGCCACCTGCAGGAAGATGCGAACAACTACGCCGACCCCGCCGACCGTGCTACCCAGGAAGAGGGCTTTAGCCTGGAGCTACGTACCCGGGATCGCGAGCGTAAGCTGCTCAAGAAAATTAACGAGACGCTAGATAACATCGATGATGACGATTACGGCTTCTGCGAAGCCTGCGGCGTTGAAATCGGCATTCGTCGTTTAGAAGCTCGCCCCACCGCCACCCTTTGCGTGGATTGCAAAACCCTGGCGGAACTCAAAGAGAAACAGCTAGGCGGCTGAGCGCTAAAAGACCGTGCTACTCGAACGCGGGCACCTTAGGGTGCCCGTTTTTGTGAATGGCTTTTTGTGAATAGCTTTTTGTGAATGATCAGCCCCTCTCAACAATGACGCTACCATGATTGATTTTGCTCGCTACCGGGGGCGCTTTGCCCCTACGCCCTCTGGCCCGCTGCACTTTGGCTCTTTGGTCGCCGCCTTAGGCAGCTATTTAGACGCCCGCGCAGCGGATGGGCAGTGGCTGGTGCGCATTGAAGATATCGACCCACCTCGCTGCCCTGAAGGCGCGGCGAGCACTATCCTGCGCCAGCTGGAAACCTTCGGCCTGGAGTGGGACGAAGCGATAATGTGGCAGCACAACCGCGGCGATGCTTACCAGCAGGCGCTTGACCAACTTATCCAACTCGGCCTTGCCTATCCCTGCAGCTGTTCGCGTAAGCAGTGGCAGGCGTTTGATATTTACCCCGGCTGGTGCCGCGATGGCGTTTGCGATGCGAACAAACCGCTGGCCTGGCGGCTGCGCAGCGACCGTGGCGAAAGCCCTATTCGCTGGCAAGACCGACTGTTTGGCGATCAGCAGTTTGACCCGGCTGAACTGGGCGATGTGGTATTAAAGCGCAAAGATGCCCTATGGGCGTATCAGCTCGCCGTGGTAGTGGATGACGCCGAGCAGCAGATTACCGATGTGGTACGCGGGCTCGATTTGCTCGATAACACCCCTTGGCAGCGCCAACTGCAGAGCGCGCTTCAGCTGCCGCAGCCGCGCTACCTGCACTTGCCGCTCATCGTGACCCCTGAAGGCCAGAAACTCTCTAAGCAAAACCTGGCCCCGGCTCTTGCAGAAGACGAGCAGGAAGTGCGCCAGCAGCTCTTTCAGGCGCTGGAAGCGCTTGATCAGGCACCACCCCAAGAACTTGCCTCAGAGCCCCCCGCGACTCAGCTACACTGGGCGGTAGCGAACTGGTCGTTGTTACGCTTAAGCCCAACGGCACACCGTTTAAATCCCCCCTCACCTCCAGCAGGAGATTGATATGTACGTCTACCGCATCATGCTGTTTTTGGTGTTTGGCGGCTACCTGCTCTCTCCGCTCCTGATGAATGGCTGGAGCGATCCTGAGGCTGCCTGGTACCGACCGTTTGCGATTTGGGGTGGCTTGATTGCGCTTACCCTCTGGCTGGAGCAGAAGAGAAAGCTTGATGAACGTTGAGATGAACGTCGAGATAGTCGGCGTCCTACTGCTTGGGCTGGGCTACCTGGCACTGCTGTTTGGCTGCGGTTTTGCGGTGGAGCGCGGCTGGGTGCCGGTGCGCATTACCCGCCACCCGATTGTTTACATCCTTGCCCTGGGTGTTTATGCCAGCGCCTGGGCGATTTACGGCAGCGTGGAAATGGCGGCCAACGCGGGGTTTGGCTACCTCGCCTACTACCTGGGCGCAGCGGGCGCCTTCTTACTCGCCCCTGTGCTGCTGGTGCCCATCCAGCGCATCACCCGCACCTATCAACTAACGTCGCTGGCGGATCTGTTTGCCTTCCGCTTTCGCTCCCGCTGGGCAGGTACGCTGGTCACCCTCGTCAGTCTACTGGCGGTGCTGCCACTGCTCGGCATTCAAGTACAAACCCTGAGCGAAGCCATCAATATCATCACCGCCAGCCAAGCGGGCGGTAGCGTTGCACTGCTGTTTTGCGCCGTTATTGCCGCCTTTGCGGTCATTTTCGGTGCCCGCCACAGTCAGTCTCATGGCCGCCACGACACCCTACTTAGCGTCATTGCATTTGAATCCATTGTTAAACTGCTGGCCATGCTGGGGCTGGGTGCGGTGGCGCTATGGATAGTGTTTGACGGCCCAGGCGATCTGCAGCTGTGGCTGGAAGGCCCCGGGGCTCTCCTCCAGCAACAGACACCCAAACTTGATCCGGCCCAGTGGCGCACCCTCCTGCTGCTGTTTTTTGTGGCGGCGTTTATGATGCCGCATCTGTTTCATATCAGTTTTGCAGAAAGTCTATCGCGACATACCCTGCTACAAGCGAGCTGGGCACTGCCGCTGTTTCTGCTGCTAATGGCGCTGCCTGTACCACTGATCTGGTGGGCCGCGCAGTCGGTTAATCCCGACATACCCATCACCGCCTATGCCGCCTACCTAATGACCGAACACTGGTGGGTGGGCGCACTGGCGTTTATCGGTGGGCTAGCCGCCGCCAGCGGCACCATGATTATGATTGCCCTGGCGCTTTCAGGCATGGTGCTTAATCATATTGTGCTGGTAGCGAGGCCCCCTGAGGCACGCAGTGATCTCTACGGCTGGCTGCTGTGGCTGCGCCGAGGCTTAGTGGTCGCTGTGATTATCGGCGGCTGGGTGTTTTACCAGTGGGTAGGCCGCCACCATGGTCTCATCGGCTTGGGGTTAGCCGCGTTTGTCGGCATGGCCCAGTGTCTGCCCGGCATGTTGGCGCTGCTCTACTGGCCAGGCGCTAACCGTAAAGGCATGATTATTGGCCTCATCGCAGGCGTCGGCGTATGGCTATGGGGGCTATGGCTACCGCTCATGCTCTCGTTACCGGCACCACAACTCCCCTTTACGCCATTTACCGCCGCTGATGCGCCGCTGTGGTACAACGTCACGCTGCTCTCGTTGGCGGTCAATATTCTGCTGCTGATAGTGATATCGCTGTTCACGCGTATTTCTGAGGGGGAGCAGTCCGCCGCAGAAGCGTGCTCCGTCGATGCGGTTATCCGCTCCAAGCGCTTTCCACTGGAAGCCGCGACGGCGAGCGACTTTTCTACTCACCTAGCCCACGCCCTCGGCGATGAGGCGGCTAGCCGTGAAGTGAATCGGGCATTGCAAGCACTCAATTTAACCCCTCAGGAGCGCCGCCCCTACGCGCTACGTCGCTTGCGTGACCGTATCCAGGCCAATTTGTCAGGCTTAATGGGCCCATCGGTGGCGCGGGATATTGTTGATCGCTACCTACCCTACCGCCACGACGACGCCCCGGAAACCGACGATATTCACTTCGTTGAAAGCCGCCTGGAAGCCTACCGCTCACGGCTGACAGGGTTAGCCCGTGAACTCGACGGTTTGCGCCGCCACCACCGCCAAACCCTGGCCTATTTACCAGTGGGGCTCTGTGTTCTGGGCGATGATGATGAGCTGCTAATGTGGAATCAGGCGCTCTCCCAACTCTCGGGCATTAGCGGTGAAAGCGTGATCGGCTCACGCCGTGACAGCCTACCCGCCCCTTGGCCCAGCCTACTCGGCGGGGTGCTAGAGACCACCTCAACACCGCTCTACAAACAGGCGGTCACGCTGCACGGTAAAGACTATTTTTTGACCCTGCACAAAGCGATTCTCAGTGGCAATGACAGCCGTGGCGGAAGCGTTATTCTGATTGAAGACCATACCGAAATGAAGTGGTTGGAAGATGAGTTGGTGCATGCCGCGCGCCTAGCCTCTATCGGCCAGCTAGCGGCTGGAGTCGCCCACGAAATTGGCAACCCGATTACCGGCATCTCGTCGCTGGCGCAAAATCTACGCTACGACACCAACGACCCGGCCTTGCTGGAGACCGCCGAGCAAATCCAGCAGCTAACCCAACGGGTCACCAAAATCGTTAACTCACTGGTGGGTTTTGCCCATGGGGGGCGCCAAACGGTACCGCTCCCTGCCTCACCCGTGGCACTTGCATCAATTAGCGAAGATGCACTGCACTTGATCCACCTCGCCCGCTCGGGAGAGGATGTTACCTTAACCAATGAAACGCCCGACGATGTGGTGGTGCGCGGCGATGCCCAGCGATTAACGCAAGTGATGGTCAACCTGCTGAGCAATGCCCGGGATGCCTGCGGCAAGGGGGGAGAAGTTCACATGACCGCAGGACGCCACGAGCAGCTTGCCTGGTGGCGGATAACCGATAACGGTCAGGGCATCGATCCACGCGTGCGTGAGCACCTATTCGAGCCCTTTACCACCACCAAACCCGCCGGCGAGGGCACCGGTCTGGGCCTTTCATTGGCCTACCAGATTATCAATGAGCACCAGGGTAAAATAGACGTGGCTTCGCCACCCCCCGGACAGCCTCGCGGCACGGCCATTACGTTATGGCTGCCGCTTTACCAACAGGATGATCAGCCAACCCATGCCCAGGATTCTGATTGTTGAAGATGAAGCGATTATTCGCAGCGCGTTAAAGCGCCTTCTGGAACGCCACGACTATACGGTCAGCGAAGCAGGCAGCGCTGAGGAGGCCAGCCAGCTTGAACTCACTGGGTTCGACCTCATCATCAGCGACCTGCGGCTGCCGGGCGAGCCGGGTACCACACTAATTACCGCCGCAGCCCCCGTACCGGTATTGATCATGACCAGCTACGCCAGCATGCGCTCTGCGGTGGAAGCGCTCAAACAGGGGGCCGTGGACTACGTGGCCAAGCCCTTTGACCACGCGGAGCTACTGGAGACCGTTGAGCGGATCCTACACAAGCAGTCGATGCAGCAGAGCCCACCGCCGGATATCACCGATGCAGGCGGCAGCCGACAAACCATGATCGGCAACTGCGTTGCCATGCAGCAGGTCTACACCCGCATTAGTAAAACCGCCCCCGCCGATGTCACCGTATTGATTCTTGGTGAGTCGGGCACCGGTAAAGAGCTGGTAGCACGGGCCATTCACCAGCAGAGCAAGCGCGCCAAGGCACCGCTGATCTGCGTCAACTGCGCAGCGATTCCTGAAACGCTGATCGAGTCCGAGCTGTTTGGCCATGAGAAAGGCGCTTTTACCGGCGCCAGCGCAGCGCGCACCGGGTTAGTCGAAGCCGCCGATGGCGGTACGCTATTTTTGGATGAGATTGGCGAGCTGCCGCTGGACGCCCAGGCGCGTCTGCTGCGCGTTCTTCAAGAGGGTGAAATCCGTAAAATTGGCTCGGTGGAAACCCGCCACGTCAATGTCCGCCTGATTGCGGCCACCCATCGTGACCTGCGCGCGCTGTCAAAAACCGGCGAGTTCCGCCTTGACCTTTACTACCGGCTGAACGTGATGCAGATCGAGCTGCCGCCGCTGCGCGAACGCGAGGACGACGTGCTTGAAATCGCCGACATTCTGCTCGACAAGGCGTGTAAACGCCACGAACGCACGGGGCTGCGTTTGTCCCGCGCAGCCCGCCAGGATCTGCGCGACTACCCTTGGCCGGGTAACGTTCGCGAGCTGGAGAATGCCCTTGAGCGCGGCGTGATTCTGGCCGAGGGGCATCTGATCCACCCGGACGACCTGGGTCTAGCGCCGACCACCCCACGCCCGCATCCGCCCTCTGGCTCGTCCGGCACATCTGCTGTCAGTGGTAGCGGTGATAAAAGTGCTGAAGAGAATGAAGATGATCTCTCTCTAGAAGATTATTTTCAGCATTTTGTCCTCGAACACCAAGACCAGATGAGTGAAACCGAACTGGCACAAAAACTGGGCATTAGCCGTAAAAACCTTTGGGAGAGGCGTCAGCGGCTTGGCATACCGCGCAAAAAAACCGCCCGGCGCCCAGGTTAAGCACCTGGGCACTACTATCCTTTCGCGCCTCCACAGCAAACCTACGACCATCGTCTAATATACTGATTTAAATAAGAAATATTCTGCCTTTCGCTACCCAGGCATTGTTACCTTCCCACACAACGCCGCGCACAAACTGACGGAAAAGGGGTAACACTTTTCGCGCCGCAAAGTTCCGCAGCGACTTAAAAAACTCCAACCTTCTGAAATTTATAATTTATTAAATAGGTGGCACAGGGTCTGCAGTATTACTGGGTAAGAAAAACAAACTGGGCATAGCGCCAGGTCGCCAACAAAAACAACATGACCTCGCCAGAACCTGAGCCACAACAAAAACAACAGGGCCAGGTAGAGATAACGGTACTAACAAGAACAATAGGCTTGAGTCTCATTACTTGCTTGCGCAGGCAACACAAGCGCAGCGAACAACAATAAGAGTTAGCAAGTGGCCCGAAAGGACGCGACGTACAACGTGACTTGGCATTCTAATAACAACAATAGCTGTCAGCGTGTACACCCCGGCGCCAATAATAATTCCCCGGGGGGAGAAAAGTTCGCGGTTGGATTATTGTTTTGAATACGAGGCGGTCGGAACCATCGTGATCCTTACGCCTACCGACTGCGGTGCGTATTCAGGGCGATGTGCCATCATGAAGAAAAATAGCAGCACGGAAGCTGATTAATTGCTTGACAGGGGAGGCTCTCTTAGCCTCCCCTTTCCGTGTTTAAAGCCTGGGCTTAAAACCTGTGTTAGCCTCCGCCAGCGTCAAATGCTTTGCAAGCCGCTCTTTGCAAGCCATAGAGGGTCGGCTACACTCAGCCATTCGTGGTTTATGTTCAGTACTCGTTTGACGTGTTTTCTAACGACTATTTTTACGGCCATTTTTTCGTACCTGCGAGTTGAAATCGTCGCATGTTTAAAGGATTTACCCGTTTCCTACACAGCCCGGGGGAGCAATTGAAAACCTTGCTTGATCCCCAAGAGAGCACCACCAACGCCCTCACTCCGCGCAACATCCCTCGGTCCGAGCACCCTGTTTCTCGCCAGCACATCAGCGATGCCGCGTTAAAAGTGCTTTATCGCCTTAGCGGCGCGGGTTTCGACGCCTATTTGGTGGGTGGTTGTATTCGTGATGCGCTGCTTGGCAAGATGCCCAAAGATTTTGATGTCGCCACCAACGCCACGCCAGAGCAGGTTCGCGATCTATTTCGTAACTCGCGCCTGATCGGCCGCCGTTTTCGAATTGTCCATGTTCGCTTTGGCCGCGAGGTCATTGAGGTCACCACCTTCCGTGGCAAACCCCAAGACGAGCATGGCGACCACATTGCCCACCAGTCCGATGAAGGGTTGCTGCTGCGCGACAATGTATGGGGCAATATTGAAGAGGACGCGCTGCGCCGCGACTTTACCGTTAATGCGCTCTACTACAATATCGCCGACTTCAGCATCACTGATTTTGCCAATGGTGCCGAGGACATTAAGACCCGCACCCTGCGCCTGATTGGCGACCCGGCGACGCGCTATCGCGAAGACCCGGTACGGATGCTGCGGGCGGTGCGCTTTGCGGCTAAGCTCGACTTCACGCTAGACCCCGCCACCGAAGCGCCAATGTACGATCAGGCGCCGCTGCTGCTGCAGATTCCCCCAGCGCGGCTATTCGATGAAGTGCTCAAGCTGTTTATGTCGGGCCACGGTTTGGTCACCTTCCGGCTACTCAGCCACTACGGCCTGTTCGGCATGCTGTTCCCCGAGGCCGAAGAAGCCATGGCCGATGCCGCCTGGGCCGAAGAGCTGATTGAGCAGGCGCTGACCAACACCGATAAACGCATTGCCGAAGAGCGCCCCGTCACCCCGGCCTTCCTGCTGGCAGCGTTTTTATGGGCCCCGGTCAAGCATCGCCAGGAAGCGCTGGAACAAGAAGGCATGCCGCCCATTCCCGCGCTTCAAGCAGCCGCTCAGCAGGTGGTATCCCGGCAGTTAGAGTTCACGTCGATTCCCAAGCGCTTTGGCATCCCCATGCGGGAAATTTGGGAATTACAGCAGCGCCTACCCCAGCGGCGCGGTAAAAAGGCCTTTCAAACCCGCGAACATTCGCGTTTCAGAGCGGGCTATGACCTGCTATTGCTGCGCGAACAGGCGGGCGAGATACCCAGTGGTTTAGGCGAGTGGTGGACGGCGTTTCAGCGCGGCGATGAGCACGAACAGCGTCGCCTGCTGCAAAAAGTTGGCGGCGACCCAGCCAGCCAGGGCGACCGTCGTCGCAAACGGCGCCGTAAGCCGAGCGCGCCAGAGTAGTGGGTGCGCCTTCCCAGCTCGCCTATATCGGCTTGGGTAGCAATCTGGAGTCGCCTATCGAGCAGGTTCGCGAGGCCCTCAACGAGCTGGCAATGCTACCGCTAAGTCGATTGGTGGCAGCATCATCGCTTTATGCCAGCCGCCCGGTGGGGCCGCAGGATCAGCCGGACTTTATCAACGCGGTGGCAGCGCTGGAGACACGGCTCTCGCCGCTGGCGCTACTCGACCAGCTTCAGGCGTTAGAGCAGCAGCATCGCCGCCGCCGCCAGCGCCACTGGGGGCCCCGCACGCTCGATCTTGACCTGCTGCTCTACGCTGATGACCATATCAACTCCCCGCGTTTACGCGTACCGCACCCGCAAATGACTGCCCGGGCCTTTGTATTGCTCCCCCTCGCAGAGATCGCCCCCTCTCTAGACCTCCTCCAACAGCCGCTATCCACGTGGCTTGAGCAAGTTGAGAACCAAGGTTTGGAACGCTTACCCTGCGCCTAGTTGCGGCTAACGCTACCATTTGACACAAATCTCGACACCGACACCCCATTCAGGTAACAATTGCCGGTTACGCCACTTCGCGCATGCAGGGATGCAGCATCAATAATGGTCGGCTGCCTATGTCGCAGCGGCCTCACGTAAAACATGAGAGCACGCCATGAAAACCGTCACCCTAAGCACGCTGCAGGCCTATAAGCAGGCTGGCGAGACGTTCAGTTGCCTAACCGCTTACGACGCCTCCTTTGCCCATGCGGCAAGCCAGGCAGGCATTGATGTCCTGCTCGTCGGTGATTCGCTGGGCATGGTGCTACAGGGCCATAACAGCACCCTCCCCGTCACCATTGACGACATCGTTTACCACACCCGCTGCGCGGCACGTGGTAAAGGCCATAGCCTGCTGATGGTGGATCTACCCTTTATGAGCAACGCCACCACCGAGCGCCTGTTGGAAGATGCCGGTGCCGTGATGCGCGCGGGAGCGGAACTGGTCAAGCTGGAAGGCGAAGCGTGGATGGCCGATGGCATTCGTGAACTCACCCGCCGCGGCGTACCGGTATGTGCCCACCTGGGCTTAACCCCGCAAACCGTGCATCAGCTAGGCGGCTATAAAGTGCAGGGGCGCGACGCCGCTCAAGCGGAACGCATCATTAATGACGCAAAAGTACTTGTCGAGGCGGGCGCTTCGGTGATTCTGCTCGAGTGCGTTCCTGCCAGTCTGGGCAAAGCGGTCACCGCTGCGCTGGATGTGCCGGTGATTGGCATTGGCGCAGGGCCAGATACCGATGGCCAGATTCTGGTGATGCACGATGTGCTCGGTATCACCCATGGCCGCACACCCCGCTTTGTAAAAAACTTCATGGCCGAGGCTGATAGCATTCAAGCTGCTTTTCAGGACTACCATGAAGCGGTCAAAACCCGCGCCTTCCCGGCTCAAGAGCACTGTTTTTAATCGGTTTTTCGTCGCTCGATGTGGAATTAACTCTGCCAGCATGAGGATAGTTCCTGTGGGAGGGAGCTTCAGCTCGCGAATGTTTGGGCTATTAGCATGATGAAGCCAAGGGGGTGCCTGCGGCACCCTTCGTCGAAGTGTCGAACCACCGCTGAAGCGGCCTCCCACAACAGATAGCTGGCTTAGTGGTTGCGATCTGAATCGTGAGATACAAAATAGCCAACCAATCTTAAATCTACATTTGATGACGAATAGCCTTTAATCACTGTTTTTAAGCGCCGTTTTTAAAAGACGCCTTAACTATCGCCCCACTTTGTTACTAATGCGAAACGACTATGCGCACTTTGCGAGACATTGATCAGCTACGCAGCACGCTGCGAGATTACCGCCAACGCGGCCAGCGTATTGCCCTGGTACCCACCATGGGCAACCTACATGCCGGGCACCTGGCGCTGGTCGCCTGCGCGCGCCAGCACGCCGATATCGTGGTCGCAAGCCTGTTCGTCAATCCGATGCAGTTTGGCCCAGGCGAAGATTTAGACGGCTACCCGCGTACCTTTGATGCCGATCAAGCGCAGCTTATCGAGGCTGGCTGCGACGTGCTGTTCGCCCCAGCGGTGAGCTCGCTCTACCCCAACGGCTTGGACGCCCAGACCCGCGTGCATGTGCCCGTGGTGGGAGAAGGGCTGTGCGGCGGCTCACGCCCCGGCCATTTCGACGGTGTCTCCACCGTGGTCAGCATGCTGTTTAATCTGGTACAGCCAGACGTTGCCTGCTTTGGGGAGAAGGATTACCAGCAGCTGGCTGTGATTAGGAAGCTGGTGTGCGACCTGCACATGCCTATCGAGATTATCGGCGTGCCCATCGTGCGCGCAGAAGATGGCTTGGCACTGTCATCACGCAACGGCTATTTGAGTAGCGAGGAGCGTGCAATCGCCCCTGCGCTTTATCGCACGCTGTGTACGCTTCGCGATGCGTTAGAGCGAGGAGAACCTATCGAAAAGGTACTACACCAGGGCCACACCGCGCTGTATGATGCGGGCTTTACGCTGGACTACCTGGAACTGCGCGATGCCACGCTAGGCCCCATTAACCTAGCGACCCGCCATGCGGTACTGCTGGCCGCCGCCAAGCTGGGCCCGGCGCGATTAATCGACAACCTCACTGTTCGACTCCCGGCCAGCGCTGCCAGAGAATAAACAAACAACGGGTAAAAATAGGAACTCACATGCATACCATCATGCTCAAAGCCAAGCTGCACATGGCACGCGTCACTCACGCGGTACTCAACTACGAAGGCTCCTGCGCCATCGACGGCGACCTGCTGGATATGGCGGGCATTCGTGAAAATGAGCAGATCCAGATTTACAACGTCGAGAACGGCGAACGCTTCACCACTTACGCTATCCGCGGTGAGGAAGGCTCCAAGCTTATCTCGATCAACGGCGCTGCGGCCCACCTCGCCGCCCCTGGCCACCGGATCATTATCTGCAGCTACGCCCACTACTCCGAAGCAGAACTGGAAAATCACCAGCCTGCGCTGGTGTATCTGCAGGAAGGTAACCACGTCAGCCACACCAGCAATATTATTCCAGTGCAGCTAGCCTAATCAAAATTTGGCTAATCATAGCGCTTCTAACGCTTTCTCCTGACGGGCCACATGTTGGCCCGTTTTTATTTGCCTATAAATGCGTATTGCCGCCATGCACCACCTTCCCCTATGCTGAAGAGACGGCTGACAGAGTACGAATAAAAGAGTACGGCTGACAGAGCACGCCTATCGGGCATCTGGCTTCAGACTGTCTGTTAATTACTCGAGGAGTCATTTTATGCAAGAAGTAGTCATTGTTGCGGCACGCCGCACCGCTGTAGGCGCTTTCGGTGGTTCCCTGGCAGGTATTGCCGCGAGCGACCTGGGCGCCTTGGTAATCAAAGATATACTCGCCTCCACCGGCGTTTCTCCCGATCAAGTTGACGAAGTATTGCTGGGCCAGGTGCTCACCGCGGGCGTTGGCCAAAATCCGGCGCGCCAAGCGGCTATCAAAGGCGGCCTACCGGATTCGGTACCGGCCATGACCATCAACAAAGTGTGTGGCTCAGGCCTTAAAGCGCTGCATCTCGCGACTCAGGCAATTCGCTGCGGCGATGCCGAGCTGATTCTGGCCGGCGGCCAGGAAAATATGTCCGCCTCTCCACACGTGCTGCCCAACTCCCGCAACGGCCAGCGCATGGGTGATTGGAAGGCAATTGATTCCATGGTGCACGACGGCTTATGGGACGCTTTCAACAACTACCATATGGGCATTACCGCCGAGAACTTAGCCGAGAAGTACGGTATCACCCGCGAAGCGATGGACGAGTTCGCCGCAGCGTCACAGCAGAAAGCCGCTGCCGCCATCAAAGAAGGTAAGTTCAAAGGTCAGATCGTGCCGGTGGAAATTCCCCAGCGCAAAGGCGACCCGGTGGTGTTTGATACCGACGAGAACCCACGGGAAGTTACCGCGGAGAAGCTCGGCGGCATGCGCCCTGCGTTTAAGAAAGACGGTACCGTTACCGCCGGTAACGCCTCGGCGCTCAACGACGGCGCGGCGGTGGTGATGCTCTGCTCCGCCGAAAAAGCTAAGCAGTTGGGGCTAGAGCCACTGGCACGTATAGCGGCTTACTCCAATGCAGGCGTTGACCCTGCCATTATGGGTATCGGCCCCGCACCGGCCACTCGCCGCTGCTTGGAAAAAGCGGGCTGGAGCCTGGACGACCTGGACTTGGTGGAAGCCAACGAAGCGTTTGCCGCTCAAGCGCTATCCGTCAACAAAGAGCTAGGTTGGGATACGTCTAAAGTGAACGTCAACGGCGGCGCGATTGCCCTAGGCCACCCCATTGGTGCCTCCGGCTGCCGCGTACTGGTCACGCTGCTCCACGAAATGATCGCCCGCGACGCCAAGAAAGGCCTCGCGACGCTGTGTATCGGCGGCGGTCAGGGCGTAGCACTGGCTATCGAGCGTCCTTGATTATTGTTTGAGGTAAGCGCTTAACCAATGCCCCCGCTGATCGTGGGGGCATTTTTTTTGCGCCTCTTGGCTCAACGTGTTTTCTGGCCAACGACCTTGGCTGGCGTGCTTAGTACCAGTAGCGCGCCTAGCAGGAATAATCCGGATGCGGCCCACATGGCAATGGGCAAGCTAGTACCATCGACGATACGCCCACCCAGCATAGCGCCCAAACCAATCGACATATTGAAGGTAAACGCCATCAACGCCGTGGCGGCTTCGGTGTTGGGTGCGGTGCGTATAATCCAGGTTTGAATGCTGACCGATACGCTGCCAAACACCGCGCCCCACATCATGAGCAACATGACGCCGCTGCTCGGCTGAACACCCAGCAGCGGGAAGACAGCCACCACAATGAACAACAGGCTGGGAATCGCCAGCACAGCGCGGTAGGGGTGGCGCCCGGCAAACATGCCTGCCGCAATATTGCCCACAATGCCTGCCGCCCCGTAAAGCAGCAGCAGACTGCTCACATGGCGCTGGGAAATACCGCTGATCTCTTGCAGGATAGGGCTAATAAAGGTATAGGCAGCAAAGTGGCCAACCACTACAAAGGCGGTGGTTAACACCGCGACTCGCACACCGCGATTGCTAAACTGCTGCGCCAATACCCGCAAACGCACAGGTTCTCGCGGTGGTAGCGGCGGTAGCCAACACCACAGCGCAACGGCCGTTAACAGGCTTAGCCCTCCCAGCGCCCCAAAGGCGACCCGCCAGTTGCTTAGATCCCCCAGCAGCGTACCCAACGGCACACCCAGCACCGAGGCTGCCGCGACGCCACCAAAAATCATCGTCATCGCTTTTGGCACCTGAGCCTCCGGCACCAGGCGTGGGGCAATACTGCCCGCCACCGCCCAAAAACCACCAATGCTAAGCCCCACCAGCACGCGGGCGGCAAGCAACAGGATAAAGCTGCTGGCCAATGCCGATAGCACACTTCCGGCCACCATCACGGCCATCAATACAGTGAGCATAATGCGCCGATCCAAGCGCCCCACCGCTACCGGCAGCAGCGGGGCTGAAAAGGCAGCGACCACGCCGGGCACGGTGACCATTAAGCCTGCCATGCCGGGGGTAACGCCCATGCTCGACGCCACCTGGGAAAGCAACCCAATCGGCAGTTGCTCCGCGGTCACCAATAAAAAAATGCCGATCATCACGGCCACCACCGCCCACCAACGCGGCGCTTGTTGCTGCTCCATCTGCTGCTCCCTGACTGTTGACTGTCTAAATCCCGGCGAACATAGCTTTAGCTAACATCAAAACAATACTTAGCAAAAACAGTACTTAGCAAAACAGTACCTAGTAAAAACAACGCCCCCGCAGCCAGAGGCTACGAGGGCGTTGTCAGAAACCTAGCCAGCGATTTAAATCGTCGCTTCGGTTTCCGCTGCTTCCGCTGCAAAAGCGGCTTTCTCTTCTTCGGTGATCTCTTTCATCGACAGCTTAACGCGGTTGCGGTTGTCGATATCCAGCACCTTAACGATCACGTCATCGCCTTCGTTCAAGAAGTCGCGCACGTTGTTAACGCGCTCGGCAACGATCTGCGAGATGTGAACTAGGCCATCGGTACCCGGCATGATGTTAACGAACGCACCGAAGTCGGCAATACGCACGACCTTGCCGTGATACAGCTTGCCGATTTCCGCTTCAGCGGTAATCGCCAGTACGGTGTCGATGGCGCGCTTGGCGGCGGCTTTATCTTCCGCGTAGATACGCACGGTGCCATCGTCGTCGAGGTCAATAGAGGCGCCGGTGTCTTCGCAGATTTTGCGAATGGTTGCGCCACCTTTACCGATTACGTCGCGGATTTTGTCTGGATCGATTTTAATCGTTGCCATGGACGGCGCGTTGTCGGAGACATCGCTACGGCTCTGGCTGATCACGACATTCATTTGCTCGAGAATACTCAGTCGCGCGGTCAGTGCTTGCTGCAGCGCGAGCTCCATAATCTCTTCGTTGATGCCTTCGATCTTGATGTCCATCTGCAGGGCGGTGACGCCCTCTTCGGAACCGGCAACTTTAAAGTCCATATCGCCGAGGTGATCTTCGTCACCCAGGATATCGGTCAATACCGCAAAACCGTCCGGGTCTTTTACCAAGCCCATGGCAATACCGGCGACCGGTGCTTTTAACGGCACGCCTGCGTCCATCAGGGCCAGCGAAGAGCCACATACAGAGGCCATGGAGCTGGAACCGTTAGACTCGGTAATTTCAGACACCACACGAATGGTGTAAGGGAAGACGTCTTCTGACGGCAGCATTGCCTGCACGCCACGACGTGCTAAGCGGCCATGGCCGATTTCGCGACGCTTCGGGCCACCCATAAAGCCGGCTTCACCCACCGAGTAGGGAGGGAAGTTGTAGTGCAGCATAAAGCGGTCTTTACGCTCACCTTCCAGTGATTCGATTAGCTGTGAATCACGCAGCGTGCCCAGCGTTGCTACGGCAATCGCCTGGGTCTCACCACGCGTAAAGACGGCAGAGCCGTGCGCTTTTGGCAGCACACCGACTTCGATGGCCAGCGGACGAACGGTTTGATTGTCACGACCGTCAATACGCGGCTCGCCTTTGACCACCCGTGAACGCACAACGCGTTTTTCCAGGCTAGCAAAAGCACCTTTGACGTCATCTTTACTGAACTTGTCGTTAACCGGTTCGCCTTCATCGGCTGCCAGCTGTTCAATCGCCTGGTCTTTCAACTCAGCCAGTGCATCCTGGCGCTGCATTTTGTCGGTGATGCGGTAAGCGTCGCCCACTTTAGCTTCAAAGGCATCGGCCATGGCGGCTTTGAGCGCCTGGTTCTCTTCGGCGGCCTGCCACTCCCAGCGCGGTTTGCCCGCTTCAGCGACCAGTTCGTTAATGGCACTGATCGCGACCTGCATTTCCTGGTGACCGAACAGAACGGCGCCCAGCATTTCATCTTCGAGCAGCTCTTTTGCTTCAGACTCAACCATCAGCACGGCTTTTTCAGTACCGGCAACGACCATGTCGAGCTCAGAGGAGGCCAGTTCTTCAACCGTTGGGTTGAGGAAGTAGCCTTTCTCTTCGTTAAAACCAACCCGGGCTGCGCCAATCGGGCCACTAAAAGGCACGCCAGAGATGCTCAGCGCCGCGGAGGTGCCAAGCAGTGCGGCGATATCCGGATCGTGGTTACGGTCGGTAGAGAGAACGGTACACACGACCTGCACTTCGTTCATGAAGCCTTTGGGAAACAGCGGACGGATCGGGCGATCAATCAGCCGCGAGGTCAGCGTCTCTTTCTCGGTGGGACGACCTTCGCGCTTGAAGAAGCCGCCAGGAATCTTGCCCACTGCGTAGGTTTTCTCTTGGTAGTGTACCGAGAGGGGGAAAAAGGGTTGGCTCGGGTTTGCCTCTTTACGAGCAACAACGGTACACAGCACGACGGTGTCATCCATGGTAACCATGACAGCGCCGGTAGCTTGGCGGGCAATACGCCCGGTTTCGAGCGTGACGGTGCTACGACCGTACTGGAACGTTTTCTTTACCGGATTCACAGCGACTTCCTTCAGCATTATCAATATCTACTTGTCTATTCGTTTAGGTCGTTTTGACTCGTTACCATTCTAGGCGCTGGAGCGCGATAGGGCTACCAGTTCCCTACTTGCCGTAAACACGAAACATAAAAAAACGGGCAGCTCACAAGGAGCTGCCCGTTTCTAATCGTTGCCGTTAAGGCTTAACGACGCAGACCTAAACGCTGAATCAGAGACTGATAGCGTTCGAAATCTTTACGCTTTAGGTAGTCCAGCAGCTTACGACGCTGGTTAACCATGCGGATCAGACCACGACGCGAGTGGTGATCCTGTTTGTTGGTCTTGAAATGATCCTGCAGGCCATTAATGTTGGCGCTCAGCAGTGCAACCTGCACTTCAGGGGAACCGGTATCGTTGTCGCCGCGGCCGTATTCAGTGACGATCTCGGCCTTCTTCTCAGCGGTTAAAGCCATCTGTCTCTCCAGTAAGCAATATGCCTAAAAATGAATGGTTGAGACCACGCATATTTGCAGTCTCAGGCTACTGTTTTCTACGTACACGTTTCGACGTGCACGTCGGATCTTGCAATTTTCACGTAGACGGTCGCCTCCTTGCAACGCTGTTTACGAGATAGCGACGGTACTTAACAGTCGCTTAGGCGCCACTTCCTGAGCACCTTTCACTACGCCAAGGCCGATAAACGTCTCGGCGTAATAAAGTCGGGCTACTTCGTCCGGGGCTAATGCGCCGGTTTCGAGAGCAGCGGGCTGGCCATGGGCCAAACGAGAATGGGCGGTGTCGTCTACCGTCAGTAACGGTAAATGATCCACCAACACATCCACGGGCATCAGCTCAGCTTCCAGTGCCGCTTGGTCGGCCAATGCTTCCAAGGCCTCTAGCGTCCACATCGCGTCGGCTAAAAAAGGTCCCGTTTTGAGCCTTCTTAGTTGACTGATGTGTGCACCACAGCCAAGCGCTTGGCCAATATCTTCGGCTAACGTGCGGATGTAAGTGCCTTTACTGCAGCTTACTTCCAGTTCAAAAGCAGTGCCTTCAAACGATAGCAGGCGCGCATCATACACGCTTACGCGCCGGGCTGCACGCTCTACCTGCTTGCCTTCACGGGCCAACTCGTAAAGTTTTTTGCCCTGATGCTTGAGGGCAGAATACATGGGCGGCACTTGGTCAATCTCACCGCGAAAACGGGTGAGCACAGCTTCCACGTCATCGGCGCTTAGGCTGGGAACCTCATGCTGCTCAATAATCGTGCCTTCTGCATCGCCGGTATCGGTGATCACCCCTAGCTCTACCCGGGTGCGATACACCTTGTCGGCTTCCAGCAAGTGCGATGAAAACTTGGTCGCCTCGCCTAGACAAATCGGCAATAACCCGGTTGCCATCGGGTCTAGCGTGCCGGTGTGCCCGGCTTTTTGAGCCTGGAACAACCGACGCACACGCTGCAGCGCATGGTTGCTGGAAACGCCCTTGGGCTTATCCAGCAGTAGTACGCCATTAACCGGCAAACCGCGACGTTGACGCGCCACTAGCGAGTTTCCTCACTTTGCTGGGCGTCGCCGTCTGAGGCACTGTCTTGGCCAGCGTCTTGATAATCGTCATCATCATCGTTTTGATAGCGTGCACGATCCGTCGTCACCGCTTCATCAATCAATGAAGAAAGTTGCTGACCGCGCACCACGCTCTCATCGAAATGAAAACGCAGCTCCGGTACGTGACGTAGCTTGATGCGCTTGGCAATCTGGCTTCTTAGAAAACCGGCAGCGCGCTTAAGCACCTGCAGATTCTCTTTAATACGCTCGGGCTCTTGTTCACCCAACAGAGTGACGTAGACGTCGGAGTAGCCAAGGTCACGGCTAACGGTGACACCGCTGACCGTGACCATGCCCAAACGCGGGTCTTTCACTTCTCGTTGGATCAACACCGCCAGCTCCTTTTGGAGCTGGTCGGCTACCCGGTCGGTACGCTTAAATTCGCGCATGTTTAGCTCCTCGCAGCCTTACAGGCTACGCTCGACCTTCACTTGGTCGAAGACTTCGATCTTATCGCCGACTTGGACATCGTTGTAGTTCTTCACGCCGATGCCACACTCCATGCCGTTGCGCACTTCCTGCACATCGTCTTTGAAGCGGCGCAGCGATTCGAGTTCGCCTTCGTAGATCACCACGTCATCACGCAACACGCGGATCTTCTTATTACGGTGCACGCTGCCTTCAACCACCATACAGCCGGCGATGGCACCAATCTTCGGCGCCCGGAACACATCGCGCACTTCAGCAATACCGACGATCTCTTCTTTCCACTCAGGTGCGAGCATACCGCTCATCGCCTGTTTGACCTCATCGATCAGCTGGTAAATAACGCTGTAGTAGCGCAGATCCAGACCTTCACGTTCGATGATCTCACGGGCAGCGGCGTCGGCACGGACGTTAAAGCCGACCACGATGGCTTCAGAAGCAAGCGCCAGGTTAGCATCGGTACCGGTGATACCACCGACACCCGAGGACACCACCGCCACTTCGACTTCATCGGTGGAAAGCTCTTCCAAGGCACCTTTGATCGCTTCCAGCGAGCCTTGCACATCGGCTTTGAGGACGATGTTGACCTTGGCCACTTCGTCTTGGCCCATCTGGCTGAACATGTTCTCCAGCTTGGCCTTCTGCTGACGCGCCAGGCGCACTTCACGGTATTTGCCTTGACGGAAGTTAGCCACTTCGCGGGCTTTCTTCTCGTCAGCGACAACCATAAAGTCATCACCGGCATCCGGCGTACCGCCCAAGCCTTGAATCTCTACCGGCATGGCCGGGCCAACCGAATCAACCTGCTGGGCAAGTTCGTTAGTCAGCGCACGTACGCGACCGTAGTGCAGACCTGCCAGGACGATATCGCCCTTTTTCAGCGTACCGTTCTGAACCAGTACGGTAGCCACAGGACCACGACCCTTATCAAGACGTGATTCAACCACCACGCCTTTACCCGGCGCAGAAGGAACCGCTTTAAGCTCGAGCACTTCAGAGGCCAGCTGGATCGCTTCCAGCAGCTCTTCCATACCTTCGCCGGTCTTGGCGGAGACGTGAACAAACTGCGTATCACCGCCCCACTCTTCGGAGATCACGCCGTGCTGCGAAAGCTCATTCTTGATGCGATCAAGATCGATACCATCTTTGTCGATCTTGTTGACCGCGACCACCATGGGCACTTCAGCAGCTTTGGAGTGTTCAATCGCCTCAATCGTCTGAGGCATCACGCCATCGTCGGCAGCCACAACCAGAATAACCACGTCTGTCGCCTTGGCACCACGGGCACGCATGGCGGTAAACGCCGCGTGGCCTGGGGTATCCAGGAAGGTCACGCCACCGTGGTTATCTTCCACGTGGTAGGCACCGATATGCTGGGTAATACCACCCGCTTCACCGGTCGCCACTTTCGCTTTACGGATGTAATCCAGCAGCGAGGTTTTACCGTGGTCAACGTGACCCATCACCGTCACAACGGGTGAGCGCGTGATCTCTTCGCCTTCATAGGAGATGCCTTCAAGCATTTCCGTTTCCAGCGCGTCATCTTTCACCAGCTTCGGCGTATGACCCATCTCTTCCACCACGATCGCAGCCGTATCCTGATCGATGGTTTGGTTGATGGTCACCGCAGCGCCCATGTTAAACATGGCCTTGATCACTTCGTTGGCCTTGATCGACATCTTGTCGGCCAATTCCGCTACGCTGATCGATTCAGGGATCGATACTTCACGCACGATCGGCTGAGTCGGCTTCTGGAAAGCGTGCTTGCCATTGCCGGTCTGATTGCCACCACGGCGACCACCGCGACGCTGTTCGGCACGTTTTACCTTCTTACCGCCGCCACCGCGCTTGCGCTCTTCGCGATCACCACGATCTTCATCGTCACGGCGACCTTTGTTCTTCGCTGCCGTTTTCTTAGGCGGAGCGGTACGACGGTCAGTGCGGCCCTCTTTCGGCGGCGCTGGCGGCATATCGTCACCGGACGGCGTATCGTCGATTTCAAGATTCGGCACCGGAATGTCGGGCGTAGCCGGTGCTTTGGCTGCAGCAGGCGCTTTCGGCTTGGCTTCAGACTCTTTACTGCGAGCCGTCGCTTCAGCTTCTTTATTACTACGCGCGGTGGCTTCCGCTACCTGTGCAGCGCGGGCTTTCTTAGCAGCGGCTTTTTCTTCGGCTTCACGCGCATCAGACACTTTGCGCTCAGCTTCGGCTTCCGCCATATCGCCCACTAGCTGGCGCGGGCCGGTATAGCTAGGCTCCGGCGCTTTCGGCTTTTCATCTTCAGCGCTTTTGACGTAGGTTTTTTTCTTACGTACCTGCACTTCAATGGTTTTGCCGCGCTCGCCGGTATTGATACGGCTACGGGTTTTGCGCGTCAGCGTGATGCGGTTTTTGCCCGCTTCAGGGGTGTCGCTACCGCCGTGGCTCTTCTTCAAGAAACTCAGTAGCTTCTGCTTATCTTCTTCAGACACAGCATCGCTTTCAGAAGCGTGTTTCAAACCCGCTTCTTTCATTTGCTCTAGTAGGCGAGGCACATCACGGCCCACCTTTCCTGCGAAATCTTTAACTGTCATATCTGACATATTGACCCTCCTCAGCCCGTGACCTGTTTACTGTGTGTTCGAATCCGATGCGTCATCGACTTCAAACCAGGGCGCACGGGCAGTCATGATCAGTGCCGCTGCGCGCGCTTCGTCCAACTCCTCGATATCGACCAGATCGTCGACAGACTGCTCGGCGAGATCTTCCATGGTAACGATGCCGCGACTGGCCAGAATGAAGGCCAGGTGGCGCTCCATGCCATCCATCTCCAGCAGATCTGCTGCTGGCTGGGCACCGTCTAGCGCTTCTTCCGTGGCAATGGCCATCGTCAGCAGCTCGTCTTTCGCACGTGCACGAAGCGCTTCGACTAAATCTTCATCGAACTCTTCGATTTCGAGCATCTCTTCCATCGGCACGTAGGCGACTTCTTCCAGGGTAGTGAACCCCTCATCCACCAATAGGCGAGCGACATCTTCATCAACATCGAGATGCTGGATAAAAGAGTCCACCAGGCTATCAATCTCTTGATCGCGCTTAGACTCCGCTTCCTCTTCGGTCATGACATTAATGCGCCAGCCGGTAAGTTCAGAAGCCAAACGCACGTTCTGACCGCTCCGGCCAATGGCCTGAGCAAGGTTATCCTGCGCCACCGCCACATCCATTGCGTGAGCGTCTTCGTCCACAAGGATAGACCCCACATCGGCAGGCGCCATGGCGTTAATCACCAATTGGGCGGGATTGTCATCCCACAGCACGATATCAACGCGTTCGTTTTGCAGCTCCGAAGAGACCGCTTGAACGCGTGAACCGCGCATACCCACACAGGCACCGACCGGGTCGATGCGGCGATCATTGGTTTTTACCGCAATTTTGGCCCGTGAACCGGGGTCACGCGCAGCACCTTTGATCTCAATCAACTGCTCTGCGATCTCTGGCACTTCAATTTTGAACAGTTCGATGATCAGCTCGGGGCACGTCCGCGATAGCTGAAGCTGGGCACCGCGTGCATCGGGATCCACTTTGACTAACAGAGCGCGCACCCGCTCGTTCATGCGGTAACGCTCGCCGTGAATCATCTCATTGCGCGGCAAAAACGCCTCGGCGTTTTCACCCAAATCAATGATCAGGCCATCACGTGTGGTCTTTTTAACGATGCCCGCAACCAGTTCACCTTCGCGATCGGCATACTGGCGCACGACTTCGGCCCGCTCGGCTTCGCGTACTTTCTGCACGATCACCTGCTTGGCGGTTTGTGCAGCAATACGGCCAAACGACGCATTTTCGATGTTTTTTTCGACAACATCGCCTAATTTCAGCGGCGGATCGCGCTGTTCGGCGATGCTCTCTTTAATTTCGTAATCTGGCGTTTCGAATTCGTCATCTTCCACAACGGTCCAGGTGCGGAAGGTTTCGTATTCGCCAGTGCGACGGTCAATATGCACGCGCACATTGGCTTCTTCTCTTTCAAAACGCTTGCGTGACGCGCTCGCAAGAGCGGCTTCTACCGCCTCGAAGATGACATCACGCGGGACGCCCTTCTCATTGGAGATCGCGTCAACGACCATTAAAATTTCTTTACTCATGCGTATGCCTCGCCAGAAAACCTATCCTTATGTGCATCACCCCGGCAGCCTGCCGGCAGCGCCGCCACCCGGTCAATCGTCGAACTGCGGTACAATGTGAGCAGAATCAATACTCTCAATTGGAAAGCAGTACTCTTCGCCATCCAGTTGTAGCAGTACTTCATCCCCCTCAACACCGACCAAAAGCCCTTGATACTTGCGCCGCCCGTCAAAGGCAGTGCGCAGTTTCAGCGCGACGTGATGACCTTGAAAGCGGGCAAACTGATCCAGGGAATACAAGGGACGTGCCATGCCTGGCGAGGAGACTTCCAACCGGTACTCACCGGCAATGGGGTCTTCTACATCCATAACGGCACTGACTTGGCGGCTAATATCTGCGCAGTCTTCCACGCTGACACCACTCTCGCGCTCGATATAGATCACCAGCCGCGAATTTTTGCCCTGGGAAAGATGGTCGATGCCCCATAGCTCAAAGCCCATGGCAGCAACAACAGGTTCGATTAGCGCGTGAAGCGCAGCGTGTTTAGTGGCCACAGACAAAGCTCCTATAGCCGTTGCATCAGGCACCTGGCCAGGAGTTATTAGAAAAGCTAGGTGGCTGATTGGCGTTACTCGGGAATGTGTCTCCGGTTTTCCGGACGACATCCGCTATTAAGATATTCGTGCTAACGATATTCTGGCTAACAAAGCGGGAGCGCCAATAAAACAGCGACCAAGCGCGCTTGCTAGCCAAAAGCTGCTAACAAAAAGCCCCTTCACTGGAAGGGGCTTTTTGAAAGAAACCTTGTTTACCATTTCTTAAGTACTACTTCCAGTACCGTCTTAGCAACATGTAACAGGCTTTGCCTGAGATGACCGTTACTTCCAATACGTCTTAGAAATAACAATCTAGAACATGCTACTAGAAAATGGTAGCGGGGACCGGATTTGAACCGATGACCTTCGGGTTATGAGCCCGACGAGCTACCAGACTGCTCCACCCCGCATCAATCTAGGTCGACGATAATAGACACTAAAGCCACTTACGTCAAGAACTACTTGCTTCAAGAACCACTTACTTAAAGCTGTCTTTTTCGCCTCAGGTGCCAACTGGCAATCTGGTAACAAAAGAAACGTTCTGGGAAGCTGGCGTGCCAGCAAAACAGATGGTGCCGAAGGCGGGACTTGAACCCGCACGACCATACGGTCACTACCCCCTCAAGATAGCGTGTCTACCAATTCCACCACTTCGGCAACAGGGGAGGCTAAAGAAACGTTATCTGTCTAACAGCGAAACTACTTACTCGCTGCTTTCCTCTAGCACTGGCGCGGTATTATCCACGTCCGCAGGCCTGTCGTCAAGCGTCGGGACGCTTTGCTGCTGCTCGATCAGACGCGAATCGGGAATGCCCGCTTCCGGTGCCTGGCCCGCCTGGGTGGCAAAGTACGCTAGCGCCATTGAAGTGGCGAAGAAGCCCGCCGCCAAAATGCCGGTGGTGCGCGACAAAAAGTTACCGCTGCCCCGTGAACCAAACACGGTCTGTGATGCACCACCCCCGAAAGCCGCACCAGCTTCGGCACCTTTACCCTGCTGAAGCAGAATGAGTACCACCAGGGCGACCGCAATCACCACATGAATCATAAGAATTGCAACTTGCATGGCGTTATCCTGCTGACTGACAAATGGCATAAAAATCATCGATCTTGAGTGAGGCTCCGCCCACTAGACCGCCGTCGATATCTGGCTGAGCAAGCAGCTCAGCCGCATTGCTTGCGTTCATACTGCCGCCGTAAAGCAAACGCAGTTGCTCGGCGAGGCCCTTATCGAAACCCGCCTGGTAGGCACGGATGCCTGCCATAACGTCCTGGGCTTGCTCAGGCGTTGCCGTGCGCCCAGTGCCAATGGCCCAAACAGGCTCATAGGCAATGACCACCTGCTTACGCTGTTCAGGCTCTAGGCGGGACATCGCATGCCCTACCTGGCGAAGCACCACATCCATCGTGCGCCCTGCGTCGCGCTCCTCCAGGGACTCTCCCACACAGAGGATCGGCGTGATATCCACGCTCAATGCTGCGAGCAGGCGTGCAAAGATCTGTTCATCGCTCTCTTTATAGAGCTGACGCCGCTCCGAGTGCCCCACCAACACATGGGAAACTGCAAACTCTTTCAGCATGCGGCCACTTACTTCGCCGGTATGCGCCCCAGAGTGAATGGGATTCAACGTTTGCGCGCCCAATGACAGCACCGTACCTTCAAACGCATGGCGCGCCGCATCCAAATATGGGAACGGCGGAATAATAACCACATCCACACTGCTTGGCGATACGGCGGCGGAGAAGGCCTGGCCGAACTCATTGATCAACGCCACGGAACCATTCATTTTCCAGTTGCCGGCAATTAAAGGCGTACGCATCGACTCTCCTCACTCAAGGTGGAGCGAAATGGTATAGGAGCGGCCTTGTCAAGACAACCGCTGTTATAACCACAAGCTGGGTTTACCAAACCAGTTTACCGAACCGGTTAGCTGAACACATTTAATTAAGTAGCGCTTGAACCTGATCGGCCAAGCTATGCGCCAATTGATCGACATCTAAATGAACGCGTCCTTCCACCATTACTCGAATAAGCGGCTCAGTACCGGACGGACGTAGCAACACTCGCCCCTCATCGCCCAATTCATGCTCTAACGCAGCCACCGCCTGCTGAAGTGGCGCAGATGCCATGACCTCTTTGGCGTTGGCATGAGCGGGTAAACGTACATTGACCAGTGCCTGGGGTACTTTTTCCAGCTCTTTTAACAGTGTCGGCAGGCTCTTCTGCTCGCGCATCATCAGTGCCAGCACCTGCAGCGCAGAGACGACTCCGTCGCCGGTGGTCTGCACATGACCGCACACAATATGCCCCGATGACTCACCGCCCAGCTCCCAACCATTGGCGGCCATACGCTCCATCACAAAGCGGTCACCCACTTTAGCCCGCTCAAAGGGAATTCCCAGCTTGTCCAGCGCCATCGCCAGGCCAAAGTTTGACATCAAGGTGCCTACCACGCCGCCCTGCAGCAAACCACGCTCGTGGCGATCACGGGCAATCAGGTAGAGGATATCGTCGCCGTCGATTTCGCGCCCGTCGCCATCTACCAGCAGCACGCGGTCACCATCGCCATCAAAGGCGATCCCCAAATCCGCGCTTTGCTGAATAACGGCAGCACGCAGAGCCGCGGGGTGCGTTGAGCCAACCTGCTGGTTAATGTTTAACCCGTCAGGCGCAGAGCCAATGGTGGTGACATCAGCCCCCAGCTCGCGGAACACATTGGGCGCAATATGGTAAGTGGCACCGTGAGCACAGTCTAAGACGATTTTCAGACCGTGCAGGCTAAGCCGGTCAGGCAGGGTCGATTTACAAAATTCGATGTAACGGCCTGCAGCGTCGTCGATACGCGTTGCCTTACCCAACTGCGCGGCCTCGGCCGTGGTCAGCGGCGCTTCCAGCATCGCTTCGATACGATCTTCAGTGTCATCGGGAAGCTTCTTGCCCTCAGCGGAGAAGAACTTGATGCCGTTATCATCAAAAGGGTTGTGCGATGCCGAAATGACGATGCCCGCATCGGCACGGAAGGTGCGCGTTAAATAGGCAATACCCGGCGTGGGCATTGGCCCCAGCAGTGATACATCGACGCCCGCTGCCGAGAGCCCCGCCTCTAGGGCGGATTCGAACATATAGCCGGAAATCCGGGTATCTTTGCCGATCAGAACCCGCGTTCGCCCTTTATCACGGCGCAGCACCTGACCCGCCGCCCAGCCCAACTTGAGCATAAAGTCAGCGGTAATCGGTGATTTACCCACCGTACCGCGGATACCGTCCGTCCCAAAATAGCGCCTTGTCATGCGTCAAACTCCTTGTTTAGCGGCGGCTCGCAGCCTTCTTGTAGTACCGCCCACGCCATATTGACTGCGTCAACCGTTGCAGCCACGTCATGCACGCGCAAAATATTTGCCCCACGCTCAACCGCCATGGCAGCAAGCGCCAGACCACCGGAGAGACGCTCCTCCACTGGGCGGCCCAACACTTTTCCAATCATACTTTTGCGTGACATACCCACTAGCAGCGGGAGCTCCAGCGATTGCAGAGACTCCATGTATTTGAGTAAGCGTAGATTGTGTTCGACGGTTTTGCCGAAGCCAAAACCAGGGTCAACCAATAGACGATTGCGGCGCAGACCGGCCGCCTCGCACTCAGCAATCCGACGGGCCAAATAATCCGCCACCTCTTCTTCAATCGGGCGCTGATAAGTGGGCGACTGCTGCATATCCTGCGGCTCGCCCTGGCGGTGCATCAAACAGACGGGCAGCCCGCTACCCACCGCGGCCAGCAGGGCTCCCTCGCGCTCTAACGCACGCACATCGTTAATCATACCAGCGCCCAGTTCGCTCGCCTCACGTATAACCGTCGGGCAGCTGGTATCCACCGACACCAACGCATCCAGTTCGCGCACCAGGACTTCCACCACCGGCGCCACCCGATCCAACTCTTCCTGGGGGCTAACAGGGGTTGCCCCGGGGCGGGTCGACTCGCCGCCCACATCTATCATCGCTGCCCCTTCGGCCAACATCCGCTCGGCGTGGCGCAAAGCGTCATCCAATGCCACGTGCTGGCCTCCGTCAGAAAAAGAGTCTGGGGTGACATTAAGAATCCCCATTACCCTGGGAAAGGAGAGATCCAGCAGATGACGCCCGCAACGCAGTTGGCGAGCATTTTCTACGTTTCGTGAAGAGGACGTGTCCAGAATTGATTTCATGCTGCAGCCTGATCAAGAAATGAAACATTGCCGTTATGTACACAGCATATCAAAAAAGGCGCCCCATGACGGGGCGCCTTTTGCTCATACGGCAGTGCTGGCTATTATGGGCCTGCAGGGCCGCCTAGCGGATCTGAGGGACGGCGACGCGGCCCGTCGTCATCCTCTTCACTGTCACCACCAGACGAATCGCCTCCAGACGCATTTGAAGAAGCATCGTCTTCAGCCTTCGCTTGCGGCTTGTCATCGTTGACAGGCGTACCGCCACCGGACGAATCACCGTCATCCCAGCCTTCCGGCGGGCGCGGCTCGCGACCTTCCATGATGTCCTTCAACTGTGTGGCATCAATGGTCTCGTACTTCATCAACGCCTCGGCCATAGCGTCCAGCTTATCGCGATTATCGGTCAGGATTTGGCGTGCCTGCTCGTAGCAATCGTCGATGATTTTGCGGACTTCCTTATCAAGACGCGTGGTGGTGTCACCAGACTTCATCTTGCCACCACCCTGACCCGGGCCACCGAGGAACTGATGCGATTCATCCTCGTCGTACATGATCGGGCCCATTTCGTCCGACAAGCCCCACTTGGCAACCATGTTATGGGCCAGCTCAGTCGCACGCTTGATGTCGTTTGAGGCGCCGGTCGTTACACCGTTCGGGCCTAACGTCATCTCTTCGGCAATACGGCCACCAAACAGCGAGCAGATCTGCCCCAGAATTTGCTGACGGGAGAGGCTGTAGCGATCCTCTTCCGGCAGGAACATGGTGACACCCAGCGCACGGCCACGGGGAATAATCGTTACCTTATAGACCGGGTCATGGGAAGGCACGACCAGACCGATAATGGCGTGACCCGACTCATGGTAAGCAGTATTGAGCTTCTCTTTGTCGGTCATGACCATCGATTTGCGCTCAGCGCCCATCATGATCTTATCCTTCGCCAGCTCAAGCTCTTCCATGCTGACCAGACGCTTATTGCGGCGCGCAGCAAACAGGGCTGCTTCGTTGACCAGGTTGGCCAAATCCGCACCAGAGAAACCAGGCGTACCACGGGCGATCAGCTGCGGTTTTACGTCATCACCCAGCGGCACTTTACGCAGGTGAACGCCCAGAATGTGTTCACGGCCACGTATGTCCGGCAAACCGACCGTAACCTGGCGGTCAAAGCGGCCTGGGCGCATTAACGCAGGGTCAAGTACGTCAGGACGGTTGGTCGCGGCAATAACGATGATGCCTTCGTTGGCTTCAAAACCATCCATTTCAACTAGCAGCTGGTTCAACGTCTGCTCGCGCTCGTCGTTACCGCCACCCATACCGGTGCCACGCGAACGGCCCACGGCATCAATCTCATCAATGAAGATAATGCACGGCGCCTGCTTCTTGGCCTGTTCGAACATATCCCGCACACGGGATGCACCGACACCGACAAACATTTCAACGAAGTCAGAACCCGAGATAGAGAAGAACGGTACTTTGGCTTCGCCCGCAATGGACTTCGCCAGCAGCGTTTTACCGGTACCTGGAGGGCCTACCATCAGTACGCCACGGGGAATCATACCGCCCAGGCGCTGGAATTTGGTTGGGTCACGCAGGAAGTCGACCAGCTCTTCTACTTCCTCCTTAGCTTCATCACAGCCCGCCACGTCGGCAAAGGTTGTCTTGATCTGATCTTGAGAGAGCAGCTTGGCCTTCGATTTACCAAAGCTCATCGGGCCGCCTTTACCACCACCGGCTCCGCCCTGCATTTGGCGCATGAAGAACATAAAGATGCCCAAAATCAGCAGAATCGGGAAGCTGGCGATCAGTAGCCGCGTCCAGATACTTTGCTGTTCTGGCTCTTTGCCCACCACCGTCACATTGTTGCTCAGCAGGTCGTCCATCAGCTTCGGATCTTCCGCCGCCGGGCGGATCGTCTGGAACTGAGAGCCGTCCGTGCGCTCACCGCTGATGGTGTAACCATCAATCGTTACGCTACGTACCTGCTGATTTTGCACCTGCTGCACAAACTGAGAATAGTTCGTGTTTTGCGGTGCGCTTTCCGTACTGAAATTGTTGAACACTGTCAGTAGGACGGCCGCGATGACCAACCACAGAATCAGGTTCTTCGCCATATCGTTCAAGGGGCTACCCTCATTACAAGAATCCGTCAGTTAAACCCTGATGCTTAATAAAGCCTTCTACCAATAAGCCTAGTAATACGACATTACATCAGCATCAAGCGTTCAACCATTGCCAAAGCGTCTTATGCCTCGGGCCATCTGTGTCACGCGCACTTATGGCGACTAATGTGACACACGTTGCGCTTGCCTGTCTGGCAATCGCGCTGATAAATCTTGGCTATGAACCACACGGGCAGCCTCTCATGTTAAGCAGAGTCACCCGCGAAACCCCTCGGCCAGAAAATAGACTTCACGGGAACGCGCCCGGGAGGCGTCTGGCTTACGGGTTACTACCTTGTTAAAGCTGCCGCGCAGCTCTTTCAAATAGGCGTCAAACCCTTCCCCCTGGAATACTTTAGCTAAAAACCGGCCACCAGGTGACAATGTTTCGCGGGCAAGTTCTAACGCTAGCTCCACTAAATACATCGCCTGGGGCTGATCAATCGCCGCCATACCACTCATATTGGGGGCCATATCCGACATCACAAGGTCTACACGGCGATTATCCAGGCGTTTTAGTATCGCCTCTAGCACCACCTCTTCAGTGAAATCACCTTGGATAAAATCCACCCCGGCCAGTGCATCCATCTCCAGAATATCAGAGGCAATCACCACACCTTCAGGCCCGACCCTTTCCGCTGCAATTTGACTCCACCCGCCGGGGGCGGCGCCCAGGTCAATCACCGTCATACCAGGACGCAGCAGTTTATCCTTTTCATCCAACTCAATCAGCTTATAGCTGGCACGGGAACGGTAGCCATCTTGCCAGCTCTGCTTCACGTACTGGTCGTCAAAATGCTCCTTCTTCCAGTTATTGCTGGTCTTGCTAACGGAATGTTTTCGGTTCGGGGGCTTTTGCTGCATGTGGGAATCTAACACTGGAATAAGAGATGGGCGCATTCACGCGATCGCTTTCACTCGGTGGCGTTTCACCGTAAGATGGAGCGTTAAGCGCTAACCGGGATACCGCAAGATACCATGAGCTTGTCACAGGCACAAAAGAAAGCATTTCGTAGCATTGGCCACCATCTTAACCCAGTGGTCACCGTTTCTGAGAACGGCGTCTCCGAAAATTTGCTCGCAGAACTTAACCGCGCACTCACTGATCACGAACTGATCAAAGTGAAGCTTGCCCTTCCTGAGCGGGATGATCGTGCTGCCATGATAGCCGAACTGATCGCCAACAGCCGTGCCGATTTGGTGCAAACCATTGGCAAAATGGCACTGCTCTATCGCAGAAACCCGCAGGTGAACCCGAAGCTGTCTAACGTTACCCGCTTTGAGAATCACCACGGACGGCATTAACCGTTAGTTTGAACCTGCGCTAAACGCCCGCTTTAGGCACTGACTTAAGACTATTCTCACTTAAGATCACTCTCACTTGAGAAAAAGCGCCGCTACACCAAAACGCCCCTTCGACCGGCCTAATGCAGGCCAATCGAAGGGGCGTTTTGTATCATACGTGTTCGACGCTACCTACTTCGTACTCCACGTCACCGCCGGGGGTTTTGACCACCACGACATCACCCTCTTCCTTGCCGATCAGGGCACGGGCAATCGGTGAAGTAACCGAGATACGACCAGACTTAATGTCCGCCTCATCTTCGCCGACGATACGGTAAGTGACTTCCGCATCAGTATCCAGATTCATTAGCGATACGGTTACGCCGAAAATCACTTTGCCGGTTTTGGGCAGCTTGGTGACATCAATCACTTGAGCGACGGAGAGCTTACTTTCGATCTCCTGAATCCGCCCTTCGATAAACCCCTGCTGCTCGCGAGCGGCGTGATACTCAGCGTTCTCTTTAAGATCACCGTGTTCACGCGCTTCGGCGATGGCCGCGATCACCTGCGGACGAGCTTCGCTTTTCAGGTGGTCGAGCTCTTCACGAAGGCTTCTTTCTCCCGCAACTGTCATCGGGACCTTGTTCATTGACTTGCTCCTGCATGCAGATCCTGAAGGCGCCGCACCGTAATCTCCCTACCGTACTCAAGCGCCATGCAAACAGCATTAGCGCCCGCCAAAGTGGTCGCATAGGGCACCTTGCGCGAGAGAGCAGTACGGCGAATGACCGAAGAGTCGTTAATAGCCTGACGACCTTCAGTAGTGTTCACAATGTAGGCGATTTCGTCGTTCTTAAGCAGATCGACGATATGGGGACGACCTTCGTAGACTTTATTGACGTGTTCCACGGCAAGCCCGGCAGCTTCCAAAGCAGCCGCTGTTCCCCGTGTTGCACATAGCGTAAAGCCTAATGCTAACAGAGAACGAGCCACTTCGATAATCCCCGCCTTGTCCGGTTCGCGTACGGAAAGGAACGCTTTACGCTCACCGGTCAGCCCAGGAATGGCCTCGCCTGCCCCCAACTGCGCCTTGAAGAAGGCCTCTGCAAAGGTATCGCCAGAGCCCATCACTTCGCCGGTGGACTTCATTTCCGGCGACAGAATCGGGTCGACACCGGGGAATTTGTTGAACGGGAAAACGGCCTCTTTAACACTATAGAAGTGCGGCACGATTTCCTTCTCAAAGCCCTGCTCAGCCAGGGTTTTACCGGCCATGCAGCGGGCCGCAATCTGCGCCAGCGAGGTGCCGATGCACTTGGACACAAAGGGCACTGTACGAGAAGCACGGGGATTAACCTCGATCACATAGATCTCGCCATCCTGCCAGGCCAGCTGCACGTTCATTAAGCCTTTAACGCCCAGCTCAACCGCCATCTGCTTAACCTGATGGCGCATCTCGTCCTGCACATCCGCAGGCAGGGAGTATGGTGGCAGCGCGCAGGCAGAGTCGCCGGAGTGAACGCCCGCTTGCTCTACGTGCTGCATGATGCCGCCGATCACCACCTGCTGACCGTCCGACACCGCATCGATATCGATCTCGATTGCGGCACTCAAAAAGTGATCCAGCAGCACCGGCGAGTCGTTGGAGACTTTCACCGCGTGGGTCATGTAATTTTCAAGCTCGGAGGCGTCGTAGACGATCTCCATGGCCCGGCCGCCCAGCACGTAGCTGGGGCGCACCACCAGCGGGTAGCCAATCGCTTCGGCTTTATCGAAGGCTTCCGCAAAGCTGCGCGCCGTGGCATTGGGCGGCTGCTTCAGGCCCAGCTTGTCGATCATCACCTGGAAGCGTTCACGGTCTTCGGCGCGGTCGATGGCATCCGGCGTGGTACCAATGATCGGCACACCGGCAGCCTCTAGCTCACGGGCCAGTTTGAGCGGCGTCTGACCACCGAACTGGACGATCACGCCCACCGGCTTCTCTTTATCGGCGATTTCGAGCACATCTTCCAGCGTTACCGGCTCAAAGTAGAGACGATCAGAGGTGTCGTAATCGGTAGAGACGGTTTCCGGGTTGCAGTTGACCATGATGGTCTCATAGCCATCGTCGCGCATGGCGAAGGCGGCGTGAACGCAGCAGTAGTCAAACTCGATACCCTGGCCGATCCGGTTAGGACCACCACCCAGCACCATGATCTTCTGACGGTCAGAAACATCCGCCTCGCACTCCTCTTCGTAGGTGGAGTACATATAGGCGGTGTCCGAGGCAAACTCGGCGGCACAGGTATCGACACGCTTATAAACCGGGCGAATACCGGCGGCCTGGCGGGTTTGACGGAACTCTTTTTCGCTGACATTCAGCAATTTGGCCAGGCGTGCATCGCCGAAACCTTTGCGCTTGAGCTGATAGAGTTCACGGGCCGAGAAGTCAGCCAGCGTGCGTTTGGCGACGGCGTTTTCAGTCAGCACCAGATCTTCCAACTGCACCAGGAACCAGGGATCGATATTGGTCAGGGCAAAGACGTCGTCGACGCTCATACCTGAGCGCATGGCGTCCGCCACGTAGAAAATACGCTCTGCGCCGGCGGCCTGCAGCTCGCCCTGGATAATCGCCATGTTGTCCGGCGTAAAATCGGTAATGATTGGATCGAGACCATCGTTACCGGTTTCCAGACCGCGCAGCGCTTTCTGCAGCGACTCCTGGAAAGTACGCCCAATCGCCATCACTTCACCCACTGACTTCATCTGCGTCGTCAGGCGATCGTTGGCCTGGGGGAATTTCTCGAAGGTGAAGCGCGGAATCTTGGTGACCACGTAATCGATAGACGGCTCGAACGATGCCGGCGTTTGACCACCGGTAATATCGTTCTGCAGCTCGTCCAGGGTATAGCCGATCGCCAATTTCGCGGCGATTTTAGCAATCGGGAAACCGGTCGCTTTAGAGGCCAACGCCGAAGAGCGTGACACCCGCGGGTTCATCTCGATAACCACCAAACGGCCGGTTTTGGGATCCATACCAAACTGGACGTTAGAGCCACCGGTCTCTACGCCAATCTCGCGCAGCACCGCGAGGCTGGCGTCACGCATGATCTGATACTCTTTATCAGTCAGCGTTTGCGCCGGTGCCACGGTGATGGAGTCACCGGTGTGCACACCCATGGGGTCGAAGTTCTCAATCGCGCAGACGATGATGCAGTTGTCGTTTTTGTCACGCACAACTTCCATCTCGTACTCTTTCCAACCCAGCAGCGACTCATCGATGAGCAACTCGTGGTTGTTGGAAAGCTCAAAACCGCGGGTACAGATCTCTTCGAACTCTTCCTTGTTATACGCCACGCCGCCGCCGGAGCCGCCCATGGTATAGGAAGGACGAATAATGGTCGGGAAACCCAGCTCAGCCTGAATCTCCCAGGCTTCTTCCATGGTGTGGGCGACTTTCGCTTTCGGGCACTCCAAGCCAATGCGCTTCATAGCCTGATCGAACAGATCGCGGTCTTCGGCCATGTTAATCGCATCGGCGTTGGCACCGATCATCTCGACACCGAACTTCTCCAGCACGCCATGCTTTTCCAGCTCGAGGGCGCAGTTCAGCGCCGTCTGACCACCCATCGTCGGCAGAATGGCATCAGGGCGCTCGGCTTCGATGATCTTCTCCACCGTCTGCCAGGTAATTGGCTCGATGTAAGTAGCATCGGCCATGGCCGGGTCAGTCATGATGGTGGCGGGGTTGGAGTTAACCAAAATAACCCGGTAACCCTCCTCGCGCAGCGCTTTACACGCCTGGGCGCCGGAGTAGTCGAATTCGCAGGCCTGGCCGATCACAATCGGGCCAGCGCCAATGATCAAAATACTGTTGATGTCGGTACGCTTAGGCATAACGGTTCCCGCAAAAAATGGTGACGATGAGCGACAAAAGACGGCGATACGATGATGCCAGGGACGCGTTAACGGCGTGCCTGCATCATAGCGACGAAGCGATCAAACAGCGGCGCCACATCACGCGGGCCAGGGCTCGCTTCCGGGTGGCCTTGAAAGCTGAACGCCGGGCGGTCGGTAAGCTCGATTCCCTGCAAGGTGCCGTCGAACAACGAACGGTGCGTTGCGCGCACGTTAGCAGGCAGGGTCGCTTCATCCGCCGCAAAGCCGTGATTCTGGCTAGTGATCATCACGGTGCCACTATCCAGATCCTGCACCGGGTGGTTGGCACCGTGGTGGCCGTGGCTCATTTTGACCGTTTTGGCACCGGCGGCGAGCGCCAGCAACTGGTGGCCCAGGCAGATACCAAACACCGGAATATCGGTTTCCAGCACGTCCTGTATCGCCTTGATGGCGTAGTCGCAGGGTTCAGGGTCACCCGGGCCATTGGCTAAAAATACGCCATCCGGATTCATCGCCAGCACCTCAGCAGCAGACGTTTGCGCGGGCACCACCGTCAAGCGGCAGCCGCGGGCGGCCAGCATGCGCAGGATGTTGAATTTAACGCCGTAGTCGTACGCCACCACATGGTAGGGGCGCTCGCTTTTGGAAGCATCAGCGTAGCCTTCACCCAGCGTCCACTCACCTTCCGACCACTCGTAGGCCTCTTTACACGACACCTCTTTGGCCAGATCCATCCCTTTCAGGCCAGGGAAAGCCTTGGCGGCTTCCAGCGCCCGCGTAACCGCGTCATCACCTTCCGCATCAGCGCCCGCCAAAATCGCCCCGTTCTGCGCACCTTTGTCACGCAAAATACGCGTTAGGCGGCGGGTATCGATATCGGCAATGCCCAGCACGTTCTGGCTTTTCAGGTAGTCTGAAAGCGACTGCTCAGAGCGGAAGCTGCTGGCCATTAGCGGTAGATCGCGAATCACCAAGCCTGCTGCGGCAATAGACGCTGACTCAACGTCTTCAGCGTTAATGCCGGTATTGCCGATATGGGGATAGGTGAGGGTAACGATTTGGCGGGTGTAGGAGGGGTCGGTGAGGATTTCTTGATAGCCGGTCATGGCCGTATTGAACACCACCTCACCGCTTGTTAATCCGTCCGCGCCAATGGCGATGCCGTGGAACACGCTGCCATCTTCCAGGGCCAATATTGCGGGTTTGCTCAATGCGGGGTTATTCAAAACAAGATCCTCCCATGCTGGTGGGAGCCTGTGGGGCGCAGGCTCAGCAATTTCTTGATTATCCGCGACGTAACACTATCGCTAATAAAAACTATCACTAGTAAAACTGGGGTCGTAAAAAAGCGGGACGAAGCCGATAAAAAGAATCGGTTTCATCCCGCTTGTTGTTCGATGCCTTTCTGAGTCGCTTAGCTTCTGACGTTACGCTTTACAGCACCGCCACTTTATAGCAGCAAACCCTGAGGAGGCAGGCTTTGGGTTGGCCAACGCAACAAGCGCGCCGTTTAAGATTTCCAGGCCACCCGGCCAAAATTTTTGAAATGTTACAGGAATTCTTGACCCAAGACTACCCCCTTAAGCGCACATTGACACTAACCCGCTAGGCGTCGACCATAGGTACCTGCCTCAGGTTTCGCAAAGGAAACAAGATTGAGTACCCACATCAGCATTGAAGATGCCGCGTTAACGCTTGGGGTAAGCCCTCAGCATGCAAGATCCCTGTGTCGGAAACAGGTGCTAAAGGCAGAAAGAATCGGCAGCACTTGGGTGGTCGATGCCGAAAGCGTCAAACATTACCAGCAAGCAGCAGAGCAGCATATCGCAAAAGATCACCCGGCCTATTTTGACGCTACCGGCGATACGGACAAGCCCATTGCCTTGAGTTTTTTTTCAGGCGCGATGGGGCTTGACCTGGGCATCGAAGCAGCCGGGTTCGATATCCGCCTAGCCTGCGAATTCGACAAATATTGCCGCCAAACGATTCTACTTAACCGCCCCAACACCGCCTTGCTCGGCGATATTAATGACTACTCAGCCGCACAAATTTTAGCAGCGGCGCAGCTCGAGGCAGAGGGGGTCGACTTGATGGTCGGCGGCCCGCCCTGCCAAGCGTTCAGCACTGCGGGCAAGCGCAAGGCGTTCAATGATGATCGCGGCAACGCCTTTCTAAAGTTTATCGATCTGGCGATTGAGATACAGCCACGCTTTCTGGTCATTGAGAACGTACGCGGGCTGCTTTCATGCCCAATGGATCACAGGCCACATAGCCAACGTGGCCCTGGCTTCCCTGACCTCTCGCTAGACGAGATGAAAGGCGGGGCGCTTAATTTTGTGCTGTGCCTACTCAGAAAAGCCGGTTACTCGTGCACCTTCAATCTGTATAACTCGGCGAATTTTGGCACCCCGCAAACCCGTGAAAGAGTCATCATCATCTGCTCACGTGATGGCAGTGCGGCACCCTTTTTGCAGCCAACCCACTCTGAGCACGGCAGCCATGGGCTACCCAGGTGGAAAACCTTTAAAGACGCGGTCGCTGGCCTGGAAAGCCACACCCACCTTAACTTTCCAGAAAAACGCTTGAAGTATTATCGGCAGCTAAAGGCCGGGCAGAACTGGCGCGCGTTACCCACCGCCATGCAGCAAGAAGCATTGGGAAAGTCTTATTTTTCCGGCGGCGGCAAAACAGGCTTTTTGAGGCGCCTAAGCTGGGACAAACCCTCTCCCACCCTGGTTACCCACCCCGCCATGCCCGCCACAGACCTGGCACATCCAGAAGAAGACCGGCCCTTATCCATAGAAGAGTACAAACGAATCCAGGAATTTCCCGATGGCTGGCAGTTGGCGGGGCCACTAGTACAGCAATATAAACAAGTGGGCAACGCCGTACCGGCCAGCTTGGGTTACGCGGTAGGCAAGCTGATCAAAGACCTGCTCGACAACAGAGCAACGGCGCCGCCTGAAGATTTTAAATTCTCACGCTACCGGGAGACCTCTCACTACGAGTGGAGCCAAGCCTTCGAGCGACAGCAAAAGGTACCGCAGCCCAGTCTCAGCCTGTTTTAAGGCCCACTGTTTAGATGCCCAGAAGGGGCTCTCACCCCTTCTCGCCCAGGCTAGCTTAGTTCCAACACATCCTGCATATCGTAACGACCGCTCTGTTTGCCAGCGACCCAGCGCGCCGCACGCACAGCGCCTTTGGCAAAGGTCATTCGACTGGAGGCCTTGTGAGTGATTTCGATGCGCTCGCCTTCGGTGGCAAACATTACCGTGTGTTCACCCACGATATCGCCCGCACGCACGGTGGCAAAGCCGATCTCTTTGTCGGTGCGTGGGCCGCACTGCCCGACTCGCTCGAACACGCCGTGCTCTTTAAGGTTACGCCCCAGGCTGTCGGCAATGACTTCACCCATTTTGATCGCAGTACCGGAAGGCGCATCAACCTTATGGCGGTGGTGAGACTCGATCACTTCAATATCGTAGCCTTCATCGCCTAGCGCTTTGGCAGCCGTTTCGAGCAGCTTCAGGGTCAAATTAACCCCGACGCTCATATTGGGCGCGAACACCATGGCAACCTTGTCACGGTAGCTATCGAGCTGAGCCAACTCATCATCGCTCATGCCGGTAGTGCCAATCACGATACGCTTGCCGTGCTCTGCGCAGAACGCCAGATTACCCAGCGTGACCTGGGGAGCCGTGAAGTCGATTAGCACATCAAAGTCATCGACAATCGACGCGAGCGAATCGACCGCAACAACGCCGCGCTTCCCTACGCCAGCAAGCTCGCCAATGTCAGCGCCCGCCAAGGAACTGCCTGGCTCCACAATCCCACCAGCAAGCGTCGCCTCAGCATCTTGCTCTACAGCATTTACCAACGTACGGCCCATGCGGCCAGCCACGCCTACAATGGCAATTCGGGTCATGCGAACTCCTGCGCTCTCGGTTTCAGTGCATAAGACTTATGTTTTCAAAATCAGCGCGATTATAGCAGACCAGTCGTTGCCTAGTTCTCCCATACAATCGCCAGCTCTTCATCACCGGCCATGCGCACCAAGTGGCGCTCGACTACCCCCTCCAACTCATCCAGATGCTCCTCTTCCAGGGTTTCGAGGGCCACCACCAACTTATCGGCCTCAGCCACCATCAAGCAGGTACCGGTAGCAAACGTAATGGTGGCTTGCTGGTCGCTTTGCTCGACCTCCAACTTATGCGCCCAGTGCTTGCAGAGCCGATTAATCAAACGCTCGGCGGAAGGCGTGACAATTTCAACTCGAGATAAAGGCATAGCGGCCTCTCCAAAAATGTAAGTACTTGCTAACTAACAATGCATCAATAATGCATTGCTGCTTAGAGCCAGATGCGTGAAGCCACCGCCGCAGAATAAATGCTAAAACTAGAGCGTAGCATGTTGACCATTAAGCGCAGCACCCCAATAATGCCGCCCAAACGCTAATCAGTTACAATAGCAACTGCATCTCTGTGCTATCAAACTGTAAAGCCCATCAGCGATGCCAGCCTTGTTAATCAATATCGACCAACGAGTTAAAAAAATGCTCAGTTCTCCGCGCTTAAAAATCCTGTTTGGTACGCTTATCAGCTTTGCTTGCGGCGCCACTGCTATGGCTGACGCTATCACTGTTACTGATGTCGCGGGCCGAGAAATCACTCTGGACGCCCCTGCCGAGCGGGTTATTCTAGGCGAAGGGCGGCAAATTTATTTGCTCGGCTTACTCGAACCTGACGCCCCATTCGCCCACGTGGTCGGTTGGCGCGAGGACTTTTCTCAGGCGGATCCTGATAACTATGCCCGCTACCTGGAGCGCTTTCCCGAGATTGAGGAAATTCCCACCTTTGGCGGTTTTAAAGACGGCACTTTTGACGTAGAGCAGGCGGCCTCGCTTAACCCTGACGTGGTGCTGATGAACATCGAGGCTAAGGCCGCCACAGAAGACGCCGCCTACGACGACAAGCTGGCACAACTCGGCATTCCCATCATCTATGTGGACTTTCGTGAAGACCCGCTTGAGCACACCATTCCCTCCATGCGCATTATCGGCCAGATCATGGACGACGAAGAAGCGGCGGAAGAGTTCATCGAGTTTGCCGAGACGCAGCTGGCACGGGTAACCGATGTCATCGCCGAGGCCAACCCGGAGCGCCCCAGCGTGTTTATTGACCGGGCCGGCGGCTACTCCGATGAGTGCTGCATGAGCTTTGGCCCCGCCAACTTTGGCGACTACGTCACTCTGGCTGGTGGAAGCAATATTGCCGAGGGCATCATCCCTAACAGTTTCGGCAACCTGAACCCTGAACAGATCATTGCCGCCAATCCTGACCATGTTGTTGTCACCGGCGGCAACTGGGATGCCTACGTGCCGGGCGGCGATTGGGTGGGCGTAGGACCTGGTTCAGATATGCAGCAGGCCCACGCCAAGCTGGAAGCGCTGACCGAGCGCACCGCGATGACCGGCATTAAGGCCGTTGAATCTGGCAATTTCCACGCCATCTGGCACCAGTTTTACAACAGCCCCTACTACTTCGTGGCCGTGCAGCAGTTAGCCAAGTGGCTACACCCTGAGCTGTTTGAAGACCTAGACCCCAACGCCACCATGGAAGAGCTCCACGAGCGCTTCTTGCCCATCGACTATGAACCCGGCTATTGGATCTCGCTCCATGACGACTGAAACGAAGCTCACTGAAGCCAGACTTTCAGAGACCAGGCATCCAGAAACTGCGGCAGCAGAGCATGTTTCACAGGGTCGCGCCTTCTACCATAGCCAGGTTTTCCGCCGCCAGATGATACTGGTGGCACTGGTTTTAGCGCTGTTTTTTAGCCTCTGCGTTGACCTGGCGCTGGGGCCTGCCCGCTATAGCCTGGGTGAAGTGATCGCAGCGCTGTTTACGCCAGACAGCGTTAGCCAGCAGGCGCGAGTCATTCTGTGGGAAATTCGTATGCCGGTGGCGCTGATGGCGCTAGTGGTGGGCGCCAGCCTGTCGGTGGCAGGGGCGCAGATGCAAACCATTCTGAGCAACCCGCTGGCCAGCCCGTTTACCCTGGGGATTTCCGCCGGGGCCAGTTTTGGCGCTGCTTTGGGTCTCGCCTTCGGTGTGGCGCTGGTACCAGCCGCCATTGAGTTTGTGGTACCCATCAACGCCTTTGTAATGGCCATGTTCACCGCGTTTTTAATTCATGCCTTAAGCCTTAAGCGCGGCGTGACGGTAGAGACCATTGTGCTGCTCGGCATCGCCATGGTGTTTATCTTCAACTCGCTGATGGCGCTGATTCAGTTCTTTGCCAGCCAGGAGGCAGTCTCCGCAGTGGTGTTCTGGACGATGGGCAGCTTAACCAAAGCCACCTGGCCCAAGTTCTGGATCGCCCTTAGCATTCTTGCCTTGTCCATGCCGCTGCTTGCCCGGCATGGCTGGGCGCTGACCGCCATGCGCCTGGGCGACGCCAAAGCCGAGAGCATGGGCGTCAATCCCCGCGCGCTGCGTTTGGAAGTGCTGGTGCTGGTGTCACTGCTTGCCGCCATCGCGGTGGCGTTCGTGGGCACCATTGGCTTTATCGGCTTGGTGGGGCCACATATTGCGCGCATTTTACTGGGCGAAGATCAGCGCTTCTTTTTGCCCGGCTCGGCCCTGTGCGGCGCGCTGATACTCTCCGTGGGCTCGGTCATTTCCAAGATCATTATCCCCGGCACCATTATTCCCATTGGCATTATCACCTCGCTGGTGGGCATTCCCTTCTTTCTATTTCTGGTGCTTAACCACAAGAAGGCCTCATGGTAACCCTACAACTGAACCGTGTATCCGCTCGCTACGGGCGTCGCGCTATTCTGGAAGATATCACCACCCCCTGTTTTCACGGTGGGCAAGTCGTGGCCTTGCTAGGGCCCAATGCGGCGGGTAAATCGACACTTTTTCGCCGCATACTGGGCTTATTGAAAGGCGAAGGCGAGGTGATTATTAGCGGCACCAACGCCGAGCGCCCCGTGGGCTATATGCCCCAGGACACCGGTGCCAAGGCCGTGCTGACGGTCTATGAATCAGTGCTTTTGGCACGTATGCAGGGGCGTGGATTAAAAGTGCAGCCTGAGGATTTAGCGCAGGTTGATCGCGCGCTGGAGGAACTCAGCATTACACCCCTTGGCGAACGGGATATTGGCGACCTTAGCGGCGGCCAGCGCCAGTTGGTCAGCGCTGCCCAGGCCCTGGTGCAAGAGCCCGAGATTCTGATGCTGGATGAGCCCACCTCGGCACTCGACCTTAACCGCCAGATCAGCCTTTTGACGGTGCTGCGGCGGTTAGCCGATGAGCGCCAGATGCTGATTCTGGTGGCGCTCCATGACCTGGGACATGCACTACGTTTCGCCGATGCCGCCATGATGCTCGAAAATGGTCGCTTGATTGCCTGCGGCCCTACCGCCGAGGTGATTACCCCGGAGCTTTTACGTCAAGTCTACCAGGTAGCAGCGCGTATCGAGCCCTGCTCGAAGGGCCAGCCGCAGCTTATCGTCGAAGCGGCTATCTAGCCCTTAACCCTCGCTCTTAACCCTAGCTCTTAACCTACGCCGCCGCCCTTCCATCGCCGCCAGCGCTACCCCGCTTAACATCAGCGGTAGCGCGAGCAGGAAGCCGCTGGAGACAGGGATTCCAAACAGCACCCAATCGGCGATCACAGGCCAGACGAGCGCCACATACTCAAAGGGAGCCAGCCGCGAGACTTCGGCATAGCGAAACGCCAGCGTCATGGCGATGTGCCCAGCCCCACCAAACAGGCCCGAAAGCACCAAAAGCGCAAACTGGGTGTGACTAAGCGAGGCCCACCCCAGCGGCAGCGTCGCCAGCCCGGCTAGCGCTGCCACCACGATAAAGTAGAAGGCGATGGAGCCGGCGGTTTCGGTGCGCGAGATGCGCCGCACGGTAAGCAGCGCCCCGGCGGTCAATATCGCCCCTAGCGTACCCAATACATACCCCAGCAGCCGCCCATCGCCTTCGCTTGCGTTAAGCCCGGGAATGACCAGCACGGCCATACCCGCAAGGGCCAGCACAATAGCGCCAGCACGATAAAATGAGAACCTCTCACCTAGCAGCAGCACACCGCCTATCGCCATAAACACCGGCGCAAGCTGTACCAAGAGCGTCGCCTCTGCCACCGGCAAGAACGCCACGGCGGAAAACGAGAAGAACATCGCCGCCGCGCCCAATCCAGAGCGCAATAAATGGCCCAATGGTCGGCGGGTAGCCAGCGCCTTGGGAAATTCCCGGCGGATCATTAAAAAGATGACGATCGGAAACAGCGCAAACAGCGAGCGGAAAAATATCGACTGCCCCACAGGCACTTCGTCACTGACTGCCTTAATGCACACCAGCATGCCGGTGAACAGGGCACCTGAAAGTACCCGCAACCCAATCCCCAGCCCCGGACGCCCTTCTTCATCCACCGCCATTTCTATTGTCCTTTGCAAAAAAATTTACTTCCAAACAGAGCGTTAAATAGCGAGACAGGATTGCACGAAGCGCCAACTTACCATGCCAGATAGCAAATAAAGTCCGACCATTTTACATCACTGCGCCCTCGTTTTATCTCAAAGGCGTGCTAACCTTCACCGCAATGTTATGCACCGCTAGAGACACAATATAATGGATGAACCGCTAAGCTGTCTGAACACTCTAAGAGTGGGTCACAGCCGTGGCCGCTTGGCCCCCAACAAGCCTTGCCTCTTGTTGGCGATTATTTGTGAAATCCAGAGCGGACATATAACAACACCGACTGTAGCTATTGATGACAAACTTATTGCCCGCTACTTCGACCTCTATGAAGCCACTACCGGGCAACGCCAGTCAGCTAACCCTCAGCTTCCACTTTGGCATCTCAAAAGTGAACAAGGCCCATCCGGGCATCTATGGAAACCACTATTTGCTACTAGTATTGCCACCCTTGCGCCGCAGTTAGGCCAACCAAAGTCCATCACCGCCCTACGGGAACTCTTCACCGAAGCACTACTAGATCCCAAGCTGTTTAAAATATTCCAGAACAGCCAGAGGGCTCATGACGCCTGCGCCCTCCTTGTAAACAACTATCTCCATGACGAGCAATACAACCAGCAAGACATTTACCGATACCTGACTAGCGCTTTAGACAGCAGTGAATACGAAAAGCACCCCGAAAAACTGGTCGGCAATGTCAGGGAGGATCGTCAACAGCAGGCTCGCTCTGCCGCCTTTCGTTCCTTAGTACTAGAAGCCTATGACTACCGGTGTGCAGCAAGTCGTCTCCGCTACATTACGCCCGACTATCGCTACCTTGTAGAAGCTGCCCACCTAGTTCCTTTCTCGGAAAGCCAAGATGATCGCCCAACGAACGGTCTCGCGCTCACACCAAACCTGCATTGGGCGATGGATAACCACCTTATCTCCCCTGGGCCAGACCTCAAATGGCATGTAAGTCCAAGCATTGACCGTTTCGTGGCCGATAATTACTGGCTTTGGGAATTAGATGGGCAGTCGTTAGTACTACCCAGATCGACCCGGTGGCAGCCTGATCGCGAGGCGCTAACGTGGCGAATGGATCACCTACAGCGATAAAGCACATGCAAAAAAACGCCCCAGCATCTAAAGATACTGGGGCGTTGATCATGCAGCGAAACGCGTCGTCGCCGTTACGGCTTCATATCTTCAAAGAAGCTCTTCACGCTGTCGAAGAAGCCGGTTTTCTTCGGCGAGTGGTTGTGGCTATTGCTGTCGTCGAAGCTCTGTTGCAGCTGGCGCAGTAGGTCGCGCTGCTCGTCGTTGAGCTTGACGGGGGTTTCCACCACTACCTTGCACAGCAAATCGCCGGGCATACCACCGCGCACTGGCTTGACGCCTTTACCGCGCAGGCGGAACAGCTTGCCGGTTTGGGTTTCCGGCGGAATCTTCAGCTTCACGCGGCCGTCTAGCGTGGGCACTTCAAGCTCACCACCTAGCGCGGCATCAACAAAGTTGATCGGCACATCGCACTGCAGGTGCTTGCCGTCACGCTGGAAGATGTGGTGCGGCTTGATCGCCACCTGCACATACAGATCCCCAGGCGGGCCACCGTTCACGCCGCTTTCGCCTTCGCCATTCAAGCGAATACGGTCGCCGGTATCCACGCCGGGCGGAATCTTGACGGACAGCGTGCGTGTCTCACGTACACGACCTTCGCCATTACATTTATGGCACGGCACTTTAATGTGCTGACCAGAGCCATGACAGGTCGGGCAAGTCTGCTGCACGGCAAAGAAGCCTTGCTGCATACGCACTTGGCCGTGACCGTGGCAGGTCGGGCAGGTCTCTTTAGAAGAGCCTGGCTCAGCGCCGCCGCCATCACAACGGTCACACTCGATATGCCGCGGCACGCGAATATCGACCGTGGTGCCTGAAACGGCATTCTCTAGATCCAGCTCTAAGTTATAGCGCAGGTCGGAACCGCGTGCCGGGGCATTGGGGCCACGACGGCGACCACCGCCTCCGCCAAAGATATCGCCAAACACATCGCCGAAAATGTCGCTGAAATCACCAGCGCCAGCACCGCCGAAACCGCCGCCGCCGCCACCTTGGCCATCAACGCCCGCATGGCCGAACTGGTCATAGGCAGCGCGTTTTTCGCCGTCGCTAAGCACTTCATACGCTTCGGACACTTCGCGGAATTTTTCCGCGGAGCTGGTATCGTCCGGGTTTCGATCAGGGTGGAATTTTTGCGCCAGACGGCGATAGGCCTTCTTGATCTCTTTCTGATCGGCCCCTTTTTCGACACCCAGGACTTCGTAATAATCGCGTTTGGACATAGGCCCTACGCCTCCTGGTTAGCTACGCACTCAACTGCACATTTAGCCATGTATTCAACTGTATATTTAACTACGTGATACTTAACTACGTGCGTCTTGGCCGCGGAAACAGCAACGCGGGAGTAGGCTCCCGCGTCACCGCTTTCCTTGGCAGAAAGAGGATGTTACTGCTTTTTCTGATCGTCGTTGACTTCTTCGTACTCGGCGTCAACCACGTCTTCTTCCGGCTTGGTGCCCGAGTTCTCGGCACCTTCACCGCCCTCTTGCTGAGCCGCTTCGGCCTGCTCGGCGTACATCTTCTGGGCTAGCTGGCCAGAGGCTTCGGTCAGTGCATCCAGTTTCTTCTGAATGTTATCGACGTCGTCACCTTTAACCGCTTCTTCCAGCTCGCTGATGGCCGTTTCAATCGCCTGCTTCTCGTCGTCAGTCGCTTTGTCGCCAGCTTCTTCCAACGTTTTACGCGTCGCGTGAATCATGCCGTCAGCTTGGTTACGCAGTTGCACCAGCTCTTCGAACTTTTTGTCCTCTTCAGCGTGAGCTTCGGCATCACGCACCATCTGCTCGACTTCTTCCTCGGACAGACCGCTAGACGCCTTGATGACAATCGACTGCTCTTTGCCAGTGGCCTTGTCTTTCGCCGATACGTTCAGGATACCGTTGGCATCCAAGTCGAAGGCGACTTCGATCTGCGGCACACCACGCGGCGCGGGCGGAATGTCGGCGAGGTCAAAGCGACCCAGCGACTTATTCTGCGATACTTGCTTACGCTCGCCCTGTACGGCGTGAATGGTCACCGCTGTCTGGTTGTCATCCGCCGTTGAGAAGGTTTGTGTCTTCTTGGTCGGAATGGTGGTGTTCTTGTCGATCAGCGGCGTCATCACGCCACCCAGGGTTTCGATACCCAGGGTTAGCGGGGTAACGTCAAGCAGCAGAACGTCTTTAACATCGCCACCCAGTACGCCGCCCTGAATCGCTGCACCAACGGCAACCGCTTCGTCCGGGTTAACGTCTTTACGTGCTTCTTTGCCGAAGAAATCAGCGGCTTTCTTCTGCACCATCGGCATCCGTGTCTGGCCACCGACCAGGATCACTTCGTCGATTTCAGCCGCAGAAAGACCCGCGTCTTTCAGCGCCATTTTGCAAGGCTCGAGCGAGCGCTGAACCAGCTCTTCTACCAGCGACTCCAGCTTGGCGCGTGTCACCTTAACGTTAAGGTGTTTCGGGCCAGTGTTGTCGGCAGTGATGTACGGCAGGTTCACGTCGGTCTGCTGGGCACTGGAAAGCTCAATTTTGGCTTTCTCGGCAGCTTCTTTCAGACGCTGCATGGCGAGGTTGTCGCCGGACAGGTCAATGCCGCTGTCAGACTTGAACTGATCAACCAGATAGTTGATCAACGCCAAGTCGAAATCTTCGCCGCCCAGGAAGGTGTCACCGTTGGTGGCCAACACTTCAAACTGGGTTTCACCGTCGACATCGGCAATTTCGATGATCGAAATATCGAAGGTACCGCCACCCAGGTCATAGACCGCGATGGTTTTGTCGCCGCGCGACTTGTCCATACCGTAGGCCAGTGCGGCAGCGGTTGGCTCGTTAATAATGCGCTTAACGTCCAGACCGGCAATGCGGCCGGCGTCTTTGGTCGCCTGACGCTGGCTGTCGTTGAAGTAGGCCGGTACGGTAATGACCGCTTCGGTGACCGCTTCGCCCAGGTAGTCTTCGGCGGTCTTCTTCATTTTCTTCAGCACTTCCGCGCTTACCTGCGGCGGTGCCATTTTTTTGCCTTTTACTTCAACCCAAGCGTCACCGTTATCAGCTTCGCTGATTTTGTACGGCACCATCTTGATGTCTTTCTGGACAACGTCGTCTTTAAAGCGACGGCCAATCAGACGCTTGATGGCGTACAGGGTGTTTTCTGGGTTAGTAACGGCCTGACGTTTAGCCGCCTGACCGACCAGCGTTTCACCATCATCGGTATAAGCGATGATAGACGGCGTCGTACGGCCGCCTTCGGCGTTTTCAATAACTTTAGCGCTGTCACCATCGAGCACGGCCACACAAGAGTTAGTGGTGCCCAGGTCGATACCAATTATACGTCCCATAGCAATACCTCGAATTCGGTTGTTACAAAACTGAAAATTTAGTCTTTAAAGCTTGTCTGCGGGTTTCCCCGCGGGGTTGCCCTTTATTTGGGGGCCGCCGCTGACATTTCAAGGGCTTTTTTCACACTCTTATTTCAAACTCTGTGCCGCCAGTGGCTTAATCGGCTTTTTTACTCACTACAACCATTGCCGGGCGCACCAGGCGTCCATTGAGCAAATAGCCTTTCTGCATAACGTCCATCACGGTGTTCGGATCGAGATCCGGGTTAGGCACCATGGTCATGGCTTCGTGCACCTGGGGGTCGAAGGGCTCACCGTGTGGCTCAATGCTTTCAACGCCGAACTTATTGAGCACATCCAGCTGCATCTTCAAGGTCATGGAGACACCTTCGCGGTGAACTTCCGATGCCCCCTCTTCCATGGTCTCAAGCGCTTTTTCCAGGCTATCCACCACCGGCAGCAGCTCTTTAACGAACTTTTCCAGGGCAAACTTGCGCGCTTTCTCGGCCTCCTGCTCAGCACGGCGGCGCACGTTTTGCGCTTCAGCGGCGGCGCGCAGGGCTTGATCCTTGGCTTCGGCCAAGCTCTGCTCTAACTCGCCCACTTGGGCTGCCAGCATTTCCGCTTCCGGGTTGTCGACGCTGTCTTCTAGCGCCTCTTCGTCATTGATCAATCCTTCCAACTCACCCTCCATCAAGCGCTCTTCAGCGACCTTCTCAGCCGCTTGTTCAGCGCCTTCGGCTTCATGCTCGTGGCGGGCCAGCTCATCGTCCATTGGTGTTTGCGGTTCTTTCGCCATGTTGTGCTCCTAAAAAGTAGAGCGCGGCCACGCGGGCGGCGCGCAAAGAAGTAAGCTTTGAGTCACTAGCTTTGACTGATCATGCACGCTATATGGGGGCCATAAATTCCATCTCAAGAGGTGCATTGAAGTGAGTTATTAACTACTGTATAAATCAACAACTATTGGATAAGTATCCAGCTTCTATGCTGTATCGCCTCAGGAGGCGCCATGCTTACTCAGCTAGCTATTCAAGATTTCGCCATTGTCGATCACTTGGAACTCGACTTGACCGGCGGTATGACTGCGATTACCGGGGAAACCGGCGCGGGCAAATCGATCCTGTTAGGCGCCCTTGGGCTCTGCCTGGGCGAGCGTGCCGACGCTGGAAGCGTGCGCCACGGCCGGGAGCGTACGGATCTCTCCGCACGTTTCGATATTCAGCACCTGCCCGCCGCCGTCGAGTGGCTAACGGCACGGGAGCTCCCAGCAGAAGAGTGCTTGCTGCGCCGCGTGGTCACCGCCAACGGCCGCTCCAAGGCGTGGATTAACGGCCACCCCGCGACTATCTCTGACTTAAAATCCCTCGGCGAGCAGCTGATTCAGATTCATGGACAGCATGCCCACCATGCGCTGATGCGTGAAGAGACCCACCTCGCCCTGCTAGATGATTACGCTGGCCTAAACGATGCCACCGCTCAATTAGGCGAAACGTTCCGGGAGTGGCGCAGCGCGCGTCGTCAGTTGAAGAAGCTAAGCGAAGAAGGCAGTGAAGTTGAGGCCAAAAGGCAGTTGCTGCGCTACCAAGTAGAAGAACTGGATCAGCTCGGTTTAGCGGAGGGTGAATTAACCACGCTAGAAGAGGAGCAGCACACCCTGGCTCACGCGGAAGAGACCCTGCGCGAAACCCAGTTTGCCGCCGACTGCTGCGCCAGCGACGAGGGCGGCGCGCTCTCTTTGCTCAACCAAGCGTTCGCCCACTTAAGTGCGCTGCCAGGCAGTGACAAAGGCACCCTGGCAAACACCCTTGCCATGCTGAGCGATGCGCGCATTCAAGTGGAAGAGGCCTCCAGCGAACTCAATCGCCTTGCCAGCACCACCGAATTAGACCCTGAGCGGCTCGCCTGGGTTGAAGAGCGAATGACCGACGTCCATCGAATTGCCCGCAAGCACCACGTTGCTCCTGAAGAGCTATGCGCCCTGCATGCTGAGCTACAGCGGGAAGTCGCGCAGCTAGAAGAGGGTGGCAATGACCTGGAGGCACTCAGTGCACGGGTTGTCGAGCTACGCGAGAGCTACCGCCAAGGGGCAAAAAAACTCAGCGAGAGCCGTCAAAAAGCCGCGCTTCGCTTGGGTAAAGAGGTGCAGCAGCAGCTGGGCTTTTTGGCCATGGGCAAAGCTCATTTTGAAGTGGAAGTCACCGCGAAAGACGCGCCCTCCCCTGAAGGCCTTGATCGCGTGCAGTTTTTGATTAGCGCCAACCCCGGCCAGCCCGCTCGCCCATTGACCAAAGTCGCCTCCGGCGGTGAGTTGTCACGGATTAGTCTGGCGATTCAAGTGGTCGCGGCGACGCACTCAACGGTGCCCAGCCTGGTGTTTGACGAAGTGGATGTGGGTATCTCGGGGGCCACCGCAGAGATCGTTGGCCAACTACTGCGCAAACTGGGCGAAAACGGCCAGGTCATGACCGTGACCCACCTCCCTCAGGTGGCAGCACAGGCGCACCAGCACCTGCATATCGAGAAACAGGCGAAGCGCGATACAACGCTGACCCAGATGGCGCTACTCGACGAGCAGGGGCGCATCAGCGAACTGGCGCGTATGCTGGGCGGTGTCACGCTTTCTGACCAAACCCTCGCCCACGCACGGGAAATGCTGCACGCCAGCCAGCGCCCGCCGCACTGATTGAGCGGGTGACTTACGCCGCCTCTGTGCATGGCGATAGCGCATAGCTATACAGCACACCTGCAGATAGCAAAACAAACGCCCCTGAACCACTTGGCGAATTCAGTTAACAGCTTCTGTTAACCAGGAATTCGGCCAAATGGCTCAGGGGCGCTTATATTTCGAACCGCGATTCACGGTCTGCGACTAACGGCGACCTACGAACGCTATTTCTTGTTCGTCGGCCCGCTGTCCTGTCGCGTCACGTCGGAACCGCGCGGACGCACATAGAGCACCAGAGCATGATCCACTAATTCGTAGCCGTGCTCTTCAGCGATTTCTTGCTGACGGCGCTCAATGATTTCATCAACGAACTCAATGATTTCGCCGCTTTCAAGGCACACCATGTGGTCATGGTGATCCTCTTGGGTCATCTCGAATACCGCATGGCCTCCGTCGAAATTATGACGAATTACCAAGCCCGCTGACTCAAACTGAGTCAATACGCGGTATACGGTTGCCAAGCCAACATCTTCGCCCGCATCAATCAGTGTTTTGTACACTTCTTCCGCGCTAAGGTGGTGCTGACCCGAAACATTTTCGAGAATTTGAAGTATCTTGACGCGCGGCAGGGTCACTTTTAGACCGGCTTTGCGCAATTCATGGTTCTGATCGGCCATGGTCGCTCTTCGCAGTAACTGGTTAGGTCGGGTATGATCAACCGAAACCACGATAGTGAAGAATAGGCCCAAATGCAAAAATTGACTCAAATCATCACGCTCTCCGTTGCCCTTACCGTCATTAGCGGCTGTAGCTACGTAGGCGTGTACAAGCGCGATATCCCCCAAGGCAACCTGGTCACTCAAGAGATGGTCAGCCAGCTTCAACCAGGCATGACCCAAGAGCAGGTTACTTACGTAATGGGCAGGCCATTGCTGGAAGCGCCCTTTGACGCCAGCCAGTGGGATTATGTGTTCCGTTTAGATAAAGCGTATGGCGATGTTGAGCAGCGTCGAGTAACGCTCACCTTCGATCCCCAGGGTCGCTTGGTGAACATTGAGCAAGAGGGAGATCTATCCAAAGAGCTACCGCTTGAAGGCGAGAGCAGCATGGGGCCCGCAACGGAAGGCGTTGACCCAATGGATGCCCTCCCTACAGAGAGCACCCAGACGCGGCCACCCGAGGGCACACAGCCTGTTCAGCAGTTTTAAAAGCGGGTTAACGCTTCGGGTCGCTCGCTTGGCGCTTAGCGCGCTCTAGGCGAGCGGCCTTGGGGTCAATCGCCAACGGTCGGTAGACTTCGACCCGATCCCCGTCGCGTAATAGATGGGTATCGGGTTCGCGTAGCGCCTTACCGAAGATGCCCAGCGGCGCTTGAGCAAAGGTCTCGCCGGGCACATCAGGAAAGAGCGTGGGCAAATCGGCCAGGGCAACGGCCTGACGTGCGGTAGTGCCCTCAGGCACGCGCAGAGCCACTATGCGCTGTTTGGATGGCAACGCAAAGGCTACCTCAACCGTAAGCGCCTCAGCGCCCATACAGCTCGTTTGCGCGCTTGGTGAAGGCATCGACTAGCTGGCCAGCGATTTGCTGAAAGAGTTTTCCGAACGCCATACCAAGCAGCCGGTTGGCGAACTCGAACTCCATCTCTAGGCTCACTTTGCAGGCATCCTCCCCCATGGGGATAAATAGCCAGCGTCCTTTAAGCCGCTTGAACGGCCCTTTTACCAGCGACAGCTCTATACGCTCGGGCGCAAAAAGTTCGTTGCGAGTGGTAATGGTTTGCTCGACACCGGCGCGACCCAGAGTCATTTCGCCGATCAGATGTACATCATCATGTTCGAGCAAGCGCGCCTGGCGGCAGCCTGGCAAAAACTCCGGGTAGCGTTCGAAGTCGTTAACCAGATCGAACATTTTCTGGGGGGTGTGCCGCACTAAGGCGGAACGATTGACGGTTGGCATTGACCTCTCCGCTGACTTCACAGTGCCCAAAGCGTATCATGGGAAACATTTTTCAGACCCTAAATGGTATCACGCCTCCCCAAATAACGAAGGGGAAGCCACTGACAGATTAATTATGAGGTTCCATGGCCACTAAGAAAGGTAACAGTAAGGGCCCCGGTAGCAGCGTTATTGCCCAAAACAAGAAGGCACGGTTTGAGTATCATATCGATGAGACCTTCGAGGCGGGGCTATCGCTGGCTGGCTGGGAAGTGAAAAGCCTGCGCGCCGGTAAGGCTCAGCTCACCGATACCTATATTTTGGTTCGTAACGGCGAAGCGTTTCTGCTGGGTAGTCATATCATGCCGCTGAATACCGCGAGCACCCACGAGATTGCTGACCCGACGCGCACCCGCAAACTGCTGCTGCATCGCAAAGAGATCGCCAAAATCTTTTCGATCACCCAGGACAAAGGCCACACCTGTGTGCCCCTTAAGCTTTACTGGAAGCGCAATAAAGTGAAGTGCGAGCTGGCACTGGTGACCGGTAAACAGCTGCATGACAAACGCGCGACAGAAAAAGATCGCGACTGGAGCCGCCAAAAAGGTCGAATTATGCGGGAACATAACAAGGCATAACTGGTCAATCAGGTGTGAGCACGTTAGAATGCTCACCTGAAATAAGGGGGCGACATGGTTTCGACGCCGGTGACAACCCTTGCGGTGCATGCCGAGAGCGTGATGTATCTCGTAAATCCCACATCACGAAAAATAGTCGCAAATGACGAAAACTACGCTCAAGGCGCGCTAGCAGCTTAAACACTGTTAGCTTCTTGTCTGGCCCCAAGGTGATGTGCCTATTCATCACTGCGGGGATACGAGCTAAAGCTGATAGGATCGCGTTTGGTGGTGTCTTCTCGCCAAGCGCTAAACTTTAGAAGACTCGCGTGACTGAATCCTGACCGTCGGAGTCAGTCGCGCTAAACTAAATGACGGAATCTAAGCATGTAGAGCCAATAGGCGCGTGCTGGCGGACGCGGGTTCAATTCCCGCCGCCTCCACCACACAAGGGTTTCAGGATGTTCCTAGCAACATCAGAAACCACATGACAAGGGGCCTTCGGGCCCCTTTCTTGTGTCAGGACATTCCGCAACCTTTCTTAATGTGCCCCTTATTAAGGGGCATCTGCGGGGGCATAACGTCCAACTCAAATATTGATGCCCCCAAAAGAATGATCTCTCGCCTACCTAAGACTAAAGTCTCACGTGTAAATGCATACATGAGACGCCACTTATAAGTAGGCGATGTCTATCCATTCCCGAGGGGCATCAATCGACTCACATCTTTTTGAGAAGCCCTTATGTCTCGCACCCTGAACAAGTTGAATAGCTCGACAATCCGTGGAGCCAAACCCAAAACAAAATCTTATAAGCTTGCCGACGGAGGTGGTTTGTATTTAGAGGTCGCACCGACAGGGAGCAAATATTGGCGTATGAAGTATCGCTTCAACGGCAAAGAAAAACGTCTTTCAATCGGAGTGTACGGCAGTAACAACGGAGGGGTAACGCTAGCAGATGCGCGAGAAGCGCGAGATCGGGCCAAAATCCTCCTTGCACAGCAAGTTGATCCTAGCTCCGCGAAAAAGTTAAAACGTACACTTGGGGAAGAAGTTGGGGCTACGACTTTCAAGGTCGTGGCAAAGGAGTGGCTTACTGACGTACATCAGCACAATGTTGTGCCGAGTCACTTCACAAGAAATGAACGACGACTTGAGATTTATGCCTATTCACAGATAGGCGATAGCCCTATCGCGGAGATTAATGCTCCGCAAGTACTCGCATGCCTGCGTAAAATTGAGGATGGCGGTAACTTAGAAACCGCTAAACGTGTCAAAACGCTATTCAGCCAAATTTTTCGCTATGCCGTAAGCATCGGTAAGGCTGAACGTGATGTTACCTTCGATTTAAAAGGGAGTCTGAAGGCAGCAAAACCCAAACATTATCCTGCACTGATCACTCCTAGTGAGGTGTCAGTATTGCTTCGTGCCATTGACACATATGGAGGCCACATTACGACTCTCGCGGCTCTAAAACTTTCAGCGTTGCTTTTTGTGCGTCCAGGTGAGCTACGACAAGCCAAGTGGCAAGATATCGACTTTGAGGATTGTTCATGGTCATTTATTGCCAGTAAAACACATACACCGCATCTCGTTCCGTTACCCAAACAAGCTATGGAGATTTTACATCAACTAAAAGCTCTTACAGGTACATGTGAATATGTGATCCCGTCAGTAAGAAGCGACAAGCGCCCTATGAGCAACAACACTATACGCTCAGCACTGCATACAATGGATTTTAAAGGCCGTATGACACCTCACGGCTTTCGTGCGATGGCACGCACTATGCTTGCCGAACGATTAGAAGTACCTGATCACTATATAGAACAACAACTAGCGCATAGTGTGAAAGATACAAATGGACGTGCGTATAATCGCACACAATTTCTTGAGCAACGCCGTGAAATGATGCAACAGTGGGCTGACTATTTAGATGAACTTCGCCACTTAAATTAAATTTAAAATATTTAACCATTAGCACCCAAAGTGCTTATGCTTAATTTTTCGTGCATTTCAGACCAGGAAAATCAGTCATTTACTGGTGCTTTATGCCTGTTTTACTTTTGCATAAGCAATTAAACAAAACTTAAACTAAGAAACAACAGGGGAATAGCATGAACTCAAAGAAACTAAAAATACTCGAAAGTCTCGATGCTTACAACTTCGAAGAAGCTGCTGATTTAATGTCACTAAAAACTAAAGAGGATTTCTCAATTGAATATATAAATATGCTTATAAATAACAAAAAACTCACACCAGTAATAAAGGTTGAAAATTATCGGGCTTGGCCATTAATTAATGAAATAATGCCTAATGTACAAACATCAAACCTTGAGAACGATGTTTTAAACTATAGCTTATCTCACCATTTTTCCCCTTTAAATGAATATATTGCTGAGATAAACAAAGAAGTTTTAATTTCTGGTTTTTATTACTACATACGTACAAAAAAAGAAAAATGGTATTTAAAAAGCATAAATGGTGATTCGCTTTTTACACCATTCAATATTAAATACTTATCATTAGGAGTAACATCATTTTCTTTTGACGATATGCCTTTTCCAGAACCACCAGTAAAAAGTCAAATGTTAATTTTAAAAACTGATATTGAAAAATTACTATCTACAGAAAATATTAACTGCGAAAAAATAATTTCGACAGTTAATGATCAATTACCATCTCGCTTATTAGCGGTGGCAGCACTACTAGATGTTTTAAAAAACGAACCAAAGAAAAACCACACTCAAGACTCAATCATAATAGCTATAACTGAAAATAAAAAATATCGGGATGTAGATGGTTTAAGCAGAAGAAATTTGGAAACAATATTTAGTGAAGCAAACAAAGCCATGAAAGAAAAAATGAAAGGCTAAGAAAATGCAGGTAATTTATCTAATAATTAAAATTATTTTCTACTGCTCATACAAACATTTTCAAACAAAAAAGTTGAGCGCCCCTTTTCTATCTCTTTGTTAAGATACTTAAATAATTTATATTGTTCATATGTTTCCTGAAACCATTCAACTCCATTTACACAAGCTTTTAATGTATTATTAGTTTTATAAAGGCATTTTTTAAATTACGTAACCCAAACGGTACCCCATTTTTTTAAAAATACGCGGAATATCCCGCACGTCGGAGATTACTTGATGGTGCATGATTATTCTGGCGTATAGCTACACCATACGATAGTCATTGTATGCTATGAAACTCTGAAAAATTCGAATGCATAGCTGCTGTGTTGTCTGCCTGACGAACGTCAGCTTAGTTCTTACATACGCCAGTTCATTGTGTGCATCATACACCTCGCCCAGCATAGAGCCTGAATTACATCCACCTCCTTCCCTGTGACTCGTTTTAAAGCCATTTAGGATGCTTACCTATACCTACCTACTGGGTGCTTTCGAAACGCTTTAAATTGGCACCAGTGGTTTATACAAGCCATTCCCATATTCCATCGCTTTGGTTAGCAATTACTCATGTACACAACCACTCATGCATATTGGTCATGGTAGTTCTTTATTATGAATCATAATTTATCAAATTGAATTTAATACCTATTAATAGGAATTTAAAAAATCAACCCATTAATCCAATAATTTAAATTTACATGTAGCAACAGTAATTACTTTAATCACGACAATATGTATATGTGTACTTAGTTACAACAGACCAAATACAAATTCACTGCTATTCCCGTTTCATGTATAAAGAGCTGAATTTGTGTTACGCACCAGAGGGAGTAACGCGAATTCCCTAGACAACGATGCGAAGCGAGTTGGATAGCACCACAATTACTAGATGATTATATTGATAGCTGAAGGCGTTGCTTGTCATTCGAGACATCCCAAGGGCAATCATCAATACTCATTAGCGGGTATACACCAACCCCACTCGAGATACGCATTAACAATTGCGTTTCTTAATTGCTATGCCGTGTATGCCCTTCGGCCATATCACGTGCAATCATCAATGCGAATTAGCGATAAACACACATCGCTATTCGCATTAATAATCGCAATCACTTCCAAATCAATGAGTTGCACTCAAAAGTGTAACATTTAATCCTATATACTCTTTATAGGGTATAACGTTACGTTTTATGTTACATAATTAGAATATGGCTACGTAAATATAAGCCATACACAGCGATTTAACAAGCAACCACTAGGTAAGTAATAACGAACGCAAAATACACCTCATTTGGGCTATGTGCAGAAAACAAACAGCTATAAAAATATCATACAAGCCAAATCATATATTCAATTTATTATTGAGAACACAACTGCTTTATTAACAGCAAAAAACCATATTCACAACGAGCTTTCTAATAATTTATTTGATTGTATTTTTTTAGCTTTATCAGAGTGTACATTTTGGTAATATATTATTATATTACGCCCTACCTAAACACTATAATAGAGAACAAGCATAACCACTGGCTCAATAATCAATTTTTATACACCAGTGCGTATAAACATTTATTTTTTAAGTATTGAACTAACAGTACCGTGGTGTAGTTTTCTCCCTACTTCTTCTTCAATATTTTTCGCTATCTCACGATAACTTTTATCAGGAAACTCCTCCGCGTACTTTATTACAATTTCTTCTTGTTGAGCAGTAAGCTTGTTAGGTGCATAACGTTTATCTTCTAGCAGTCTGTAGATTTCATCTAATGGCTTGCTCACATTTTTACTAATGATCGCCTTCCACTTTCGATACTGATGCGTAGAGATATCAACTTTTTTACATGCCTTGACCTGAGTGATTCTGTTGCCCTTCTTCCGCCAACTCCCTTCTCTTCTTCTTTCACTATCAACAGCTTGAACTGCTTCGTAGCGTTGTTTTCCTGTGGTAGCCATGAGACATCTCACATTTGCTAATAGAAAATTTCAGGCTGGATAAGCCAGTTTTAACATTATCCATATTTTGGGAGATAAATACATTCATCCTCCTGCTTCCAGGCTGTTTGCATTGTTCACGAACGCCCTAAGCAGGAGGATGATTGGAAGAGTTCATCAAATACTCAAGCTGTTAAAAATGCACTTTGATGAAGTACATATTGGTTTCTACAGATGACATGCAAACTTAACACATAAGGTGACTTTTGCAAATGCTGTATAGGACTTGGTTTAGATGTTCTTTTCAAAGAATGTCTTGGTGGAAGTAATTGTCTAAATATAAGTAAAATAATAATAAAAATTAAACATAATATTAATAACTATAGCTTAACATAACTATATAAACAATAGATTAACAATATCATTAATTCAATAACATATACAATATTAACCAATATTATAAATATATATTTGACAAAATAGAGAATTTACTGGACACGCATCATGCAATCAAATGTTCACTGACAAACATCATATAGGAGATGATAATGAGCACATTAAAAAAAGAAAGAGATTTAAGCTATATGAGTGAAGCGCAATTAATGAAATTTCGACAGGAGACAGTGTCTGATATCTGCTCGTATCAATGGCAATATTTTTTTACGCTGACTTTCAATAATAAAATAGAATCACGTGATAAAGTTGAAGCAATAGTGGGTAAATTTATTAATGTTTTGAGCGCTATGGTTTTTGGTAGTCGTTCCAAAAAAAGAGTAAATTGCTACTCCGTAGCTGAGCACCATAAGTCTGGTGGGCTTCACGTCCATCTTTTGATTGAAGATGTTAGAAGTCGAATTACGAATGAAAACATTTTAAAGGATTTTAATTTACCTGAAAAAGTACATGAAGCCTGGATGCGTTGCAGCTCAAATACCACATCACCTTCAAAAGCAAAACTCACAATAGAAAATCGATGGTTTGAGAAGATTTATGATATTGATCGCCTTGCAAATTACATTACAAAAGAAATGGAAGAAAAAATAAATCCGGTTTTATATCAACAATTAACTCTTAAAGGGCGGAGATTTCAGTGAATTAATTTAAACTCACACCTTGTTGGAAGTTATTCATTTATGAGTTATAATTCAGTACAATTTTATTGTCATCATAAAACGATAGATTTATCTGAGGAGTGAGCTATGTCCGATTTCGCAGGTGTCTTCTATCGATATATAACCATTCTCCAATCAATTCCCTCCTACCCACGTTACATCACAACGCCTGAGCTACTACAGCTTCTTGAGCAACGTGGGATTTATCTAACACAACGATCTATTCAGCGTGACTTGTCAGAACGCTTAAGCCTTCACTTTCCTATTCTATGTGATGAATCCACACGACCCTATCGGTGGTCGTTGGATCATCAGTATCAAATCGACTTGCCTGTGCCCAGTGACTGGTCATCTGATTTCAGCAATTCCCATTTCTCATCCAAAGTAGCTGCCTAAAGACTATTTTTAGGCCATTCTTTGTCGCTCTCACCGGCTATTCTGTCGCTTTGCAAAGAAGAGAGCGCGTGAGATGCAGGAAGCCGATATCCCGACATGTCATGACAAGCACGTTTCGTTGGTTGAGGTAGACGTAGATAGCAATGGCGGTGGTGAGTTAATCGGGCATGGTGGTATGTCCATCTCCATTGTATCTCCACAACTTCAGTATCTTGACGTGGTGGACTGTACTTCATTGGTCTGTCTTGATTTATCTCTGTGCCAATCAGACTGTCACATCACACTTCAAAATTGCCCTTCTCTGCAACGCATACATGTTCCTCATCATGGTAGTGGTGCCGTTATTCATTTTGATAGCGGACATCACATGCCTTCTTTGCAGGTAGAAGGTTGGGTTGAGCTCTTCGATGCTTGCTGGTCTTCGGGACAATTCTCAGCTAATAGCGCCGGGGCTCCTTGGCAAGGGGTATGGGTCAGTCATCACCTTAAGGACATTTCCCAAGCCTTTTTATCACGTAAGGCTGAGTGCTGGATCATATTATCCCCCGCCACACCGCACCTTGTGATTGACGCCCCCCAGGTACGTTTTTGTTACCTCTCAGGTGGGAATCAGCTTGAGACCTTGTCCATAGTATCCCTTAGTAGCCAACTGCCTCAGATCGAAGCACAGGCATTGCCAGAGCTACGTTCAGTGGATATCCATTCACCCACCACAAGCCTTTATCTGCGTGACTGTCATTCCCTTACGCTGCTTTCAGGGAGCGTGACTGATCTACATCTGTCTCATGTCGCGCAACGGGCTGATACTTTACGAATAGCGATGACCAGCGAACGATTGATGTTATGCCATTCTAAAGTTGAAGCGCTCGACATCAATGAACCCACTGAGCTATCAGTGCTGCACTGTCCGTCATTAAAAAAGGTGACATTAGCGCCAATGACAACCGTACAGTGCGAAGGCGCGGTGCCAGAATCATTGCTCGGTGTTGCTACCGTCGTTGTGGATGAATCGATGGTCAAATCGCTGGTCAGTGCTTATCCACAGTACCCAGACGTCATCATGGTAAAACTGGCGAAATTGATCCCTTCGATGTCACCCTCAGCTCCTTGTGTAAAGGCGTTACAGCTCCTTCAGCAATTGAGCGAACTGGGTGCACCACTGGAACAGCTTTGGAAAATTCGCCTTGATCTATCAGCAATGCATCTCGCGTTTCGTACAAAACGCCGACGTGATTCAACATCTAAGACGGCTGTCGCTTTAAGTCATTGGAAGTGGCAGTTGCCCGATGATTTATGTCGTGAGGGCTGGCAGTCGGACTACCAGCTATGGGCGAACTGTGCACCGGTAGTTCCCGAAGCATTTTACTACCGCCATGCCATGGTGAGAGCCTGTGCTAACAAACCTGATGGATTGGCCATGCAGGCAGTAGTTTATGCCATGGCGCGGCATTCCGACTTAACTCATAACGATGAGCTCGATTTGTGGTGTGAGGTCATGGACGTCATGTCAGCGAAAGAGCCGTTGAGAGCTGTTAACTGGGCATCACAGGCGCGAATGTTAAGTGCGCGCTATGGAAGGTATCAACGACTGGATCGTGCTTATTTAGCTGCCTGCGAACAACTCCTGCATCTTAAAGACCTAGTGGATGTCCTGGTGAGAATCGGATGTCATCACCCCGAAATTCGTGCATGCCTATTAAACATCGCACAACGCCCTTGGTACTGGCGGGAAGAGCGTTGCGATGACGCACGTGAAGCGGATCACTATCGTGCTAAAGCGATAGCACTGGCGATTTCACGGGCAGTCTGAATTAAAAATAGCGAAAGCGACAAGTGGCGTCGTGTGAGCCCTTTACTCTACAGGGGTCACACCATTAAGGAGACGCTATGTCGCTTGCCACCAGTCTTTTTCAAGCCCGTCGTATCATTGAGACCCAGCTACAGCTGTTGTGGTCGTCTCCAGGCTCTCCCCAGGAAATTGCCCCGATTATGCTGTGGGGGCCACCTGGCATTGGCAAAAGTCAGGTAGTGCGTGAGCTCTGCCAACAGTTAGGCATTCATTTCATTGATGTGCGTCTTTCACAAATGGAACCAGTGGATATGCGCGGCATCCCGGTTCCTGACGGTGACAGTGTGAAATGGTTAGTAGCGAGCTCATGGCCAAGTGATCCCGATAGCCGGGGCATTGTGCTGTTCGACGAACTCCCAGCGGCAGATCGCTCATTGCAGGTGGCAGCCTACGAGTTACTGCTGGATCGTCGTCTAGGCGATATCTACACACTACCCGATGGCTGGCTAATGATGGGCGCAGGTAACCGCGCAGAAGATCGTGCTGTTTCCGTCCCCATGTCATCGGCGCTTGCCAATCGATTGATGCATTTAGAGATCAAAGCCGATATCGAGGCGTGGGGCGCTTACGCCGTCTCTAAAGGGCTGCATGCGGATGTGGTGGCATTCTTACGCTTCAAGCCCGAGTACCTGCTAGTCAACGACGCCAACTGTCAGCGTGGATGGCCTTCACCGCGCTCGTGGGAACGGGCGGCTTCTTTGCTCAAGACGAATATTGAGCTTGATGACGTTACCCAACGACTAATGATCTCAGGTCTTGTCGGTGAATCAGCCTGTACGGAGCTCATGGCTTTTCGTCAGATGACTCATCAACGTTTCGATATTCCAGCGATGTTGCGGGGTGAAATCGCCGTCGCGATTCCTGAGCGTATCGATCAGCAGCTAACCTTCTGTGCCTCAGTGGCGAATTACCTGTGGCAAGGCGATAACCGTCAGCAGGAACAACGCCTTTCGGTTTTCTTCGAGATCAGTTCACAACTTTCCAGTGACCTCGCAACGCTGATGCTCATGGATGTGCTACGGGTGAGTGATGACACCGACGCGGATACACGGGCTGAGTGTGTGTTTGCACACCCTGGTTTTGAAGGATGGCTGCAACACCATGGGGTACCCATGGAACATATCACTTCAGACCCCAGCATTGCCTTACCTGAGGGTCGCTTCGCTACCGCCAGTGCTCGCCGTGCCTCCCTGAAAGCAGCCAACGGATCAGGGAAACAGCAACCATGATGAAACAACCACACTCCCTCCCCGTTCGTAATCCTACAGTTGAAGAACAAGCAACCAAAGCCCAGCAACATACCGTATGGCGACAGGAAATTCGTGACTGGCTGCTCGCCTATCCCTTCACTGCCAAACTGGTGATGCGGCTAAAATTGGTGATGGTCGTGGATACCCGTGTGCCTACGGCCTGCACCGATGGGGTCAATGTCTTCGTCAATGCTCACTTTGCGGATCAATGCTCATCAGCACTGCGTCGATTCGTAATGGGCCATGAGCTCTATCATGTGCTGCTTGGGCATTTCATGCGTCAGTACGGGCGTGATCGACTGTGCTGGAATTTAGCTGTTGATGCGGAAGCCAATTACCGCTTGATGCTTGATGGTCTATCGATGCCATCGGATGCCGTGTTCTACCCTGCACAGGCAGGTCGTAATGCTGAGACCATCTATCAATGGTTGCTAAAACATCCACGACCCGAGATGGATGTGCCCTTCGATCTTCATGGAGATGAACTATTTGCTCCCGCTTCCATGGATGGCGGTAACAACGTCTTAGTGGTTGATCCAGATTTTGCACCCCTTCCGGTCGACACAGATACGGCACGTCAGATTACCGAGCACTGGCAGGAAATAGTGATGCAAGAGGCGCAGCAGATGTCACCGGGATCGATACCCGCCGGGATGAATCTGGTAGTGAGTAATATCGCTAAGCCACAGGTAGATTGGCGAACGGCCCTTCAAGACTTTTTTCTACACCGCAGCGGAAACCAATTAACCTGGAGTCGAGTTAACCGTCGATTTTTTGCCCAGGGGCTCTGTCTGCCAGGACGACAAGGCAAATCTTTATCCATCATGTTGGCTATCGACACCAGTGGCAGCACACGACGTCAGTTGCCAGTGTTTATCGCTGAGCTGCAAGCCCTGCTGACTTGTGCTGAACACGTCGAAATACACCTGATTGAGTGTGATGCAGACATCCAACGTGAGCGTGTCGTTAATCACGTTCAAGATTTGCAAGATATTGGTAGCGTTGAAGGTCATGGTCTTACATTGCGGGGAGGAGGAGGAACAGACTTTCGCCCTGTATTCGAACGGGCCAAAGATGTGATGCCCGAGTGCCTGCTTTGCTTTACTGATGGCTATGGACGTACACCCGAGACAACGCCGAATTTTCCGGTGCTATGGGTGATTACTGAAAACGGCAAGGCACCGGCTTCATGGGGGCAAGTCATTCATCTTGAAATGACCTATAACTAAGCTAATAGCGCGACAAGGAAGCCGTGCATCAATGCCTCAACGCTTGTAGCTTTGAAAAAGGTCAGATCGCACGGCCTACACCACTCCGATAACTATTAACCCTCATCAATGCGCTATTCATTTCAGGGTGCAATATCCGACTTGCGCAATATCTGTACATAAGAAAAAGCCATTGACCTAGGCTCTTTAGCGTTACTATTTTGGGAAAAATGAAACCCAGCCACGGGGCTGGGTTTCAATGCTATCTATCGATAACCTGCATTTGAATTAAGCTCTTACTTAAAACTCTTCCCACTCTAGCTCCTTCGCTTTAGAGCTAGCCAGTCTTCCACTTGGAGCACGAGCCTTTATAGCAGGTGAGGTTGCCCTTGATACGGGTTTGCCGACAGGAAGGTGCCCTCGAACTTCTCCCTCCGACAGCTTAAAGGTTGAGACTGCTGATTCAAGCTGCGCGGCTTGCTCTTCAAGAGACGCTGCCGCTGTAGCAGATTCCTGAACCAGAGCTGCGTTCTGCTGAGTGACCTCGTCCATCTGTGACACAGCTTGATTTACCTGCTCAATCCCGTCGCTTTGCTCCATTGAAGCAGCAGAAATTTCATCCATAATATCGGCAACACGCTTCACAGCAGCCATAATATCTTCCATCGTTTGGCCTGCTCCTTCCACTAGGGTTGAGCCCTGGTCAACTTGACCAACCGATGTTTCGATTAATGTCCTAATTTCTTTAGCTGCATCAGCACTACGGCTAGCGAGATTGCGCACTTCAGTCGCTACGACCGCGAAACCTCGCCCTTGCTCCCCCGCACGGGCTGCCTCAACAGAGGCATTGAGCGCCAGAATATTAGTCTGAAAGGCAATCGAGTCGATCACGCCAATGATATCTCTTACCTTTTTAGAGCTTTCCGCTATGCCGTGCATTGTCACGACCACTTGATCAACGGCATCTCCACCACGTGCTGCTGTAGCAGAAGCCTCACTAGCTAACGTACTGCCCTGTCGAGCGTTATCTGAGTTTTGTTTCACTGTGGCGGTTAGCTGTTCCATGCTGGCAGCTGTCTCTTCTAGTGAAGCTGCTTGCTGCTCAGTACGCGATGATAGGTCGGCATTGCCACCGGAAATTTCACGCGCGCCGATGTGGATGGACTCACTACTGTCACGCACCGTTGAAACGGTTTGATAAAGCCCTGTCTGCATATGCTGCATGGCTGCGAAGAGTTGGCCAATTTCGTTTCGTCCTCGATCGGCAATCTTGTGCGAAAGGTCTCCCTTAGCAATCTGTTCAAAATGCTGCACGGCTTCATGAAGGGGACGAATGACAACTCGCATCATGCCCACCCGAACCAAGACGACACAAAAGACAACCAGTAGCAATGCAGCCAGCCCAATATAACTAGAGCTGGCCATGGTCGACTGGTAATCGGCCATAAGATTCTGACCGCGTGCCCTTGCATAATCGATGAAAGCTTCATTTGCTTGCATATAGGCTAGGTTGAGCTGGTCACCTTCACGTTTAGCCGCACGAAAGGCGCTTTCATTATTTCGCTCTAAGGCCTGGTGTTGCGGTTTTAAACCACTAGTCACTAGTTGATTAAAAGCAGCTATTAGCGCTTCTGCAAAGGGCTTTCCTTGCTCTGACTTCGGTACTGCTGCGAAGGCTTCAAAACGCTCTTGGGCTCTCTGCAGCATTTGATTAGCTTTTTCGAGATTCGATTCAGCAAGAGCCCGCTCTCCTTCGTTCAATGCGTCGAGATGATTCAGTAAAAACAGCTGGGTATCAGCGATATTTACTTGCGCACGGTTGAGAGCGTTCAACTGCTCAATATTGATACGGTTAAGTTCATCAATCGAACTGGCACCCAGCGTGCTAGATTGGTAACCCAACGCTGCGACTAGGATGATCAATGCAGTAAACAAGCCCAGAACAGCCGTTAAGCCTGACTTAACGGAGAGGTTTTTCAATAAGTTATTCATTTTCGACACTTATATAGAGGGATCAATCGGTAACGAATGTATCCAGCCACGGGGAAGGTGCAACGCTATAACAAACAATTAACATGCTTGTCTTATGTTTGTAACATAAGTATCGGCAGGAGCAATCAGAACATTAGCAACTAAGATGTTAATTTAGTTTTCTTTGACTTGCATCAGCTTAAAAATAGTTTTCCTTTATAAAACAATTACTTAATATAAAATTATATTTAAAGAAGGCGGAAAGTGAAGAGAATTATAATTTAGAACCCCGATTACAACAGAAATCCATGATTAGCTCCGTTAGGTGCAAGCACGTTTCTCAACACGCTGTACGGTACTTACCCCGCAACCAACTATGTCTGCTGTCTTGCGGATACTCAGCCCATGACGACGCAGCTCAGTGATGCGTGCATGGAGGGCAACATTTACGGGGCGACCTTTGTAACGCCCTTCTCGCTTTGCTTGCTCTATACCCTCTCGTTGGCGACGGCGACGATCCTCCCAATCTTTATGAGCTACTGCAGCAAGCATATCCATAAGCATCGAATTGACAGCATCCAGCATTCGACCAGTGAAGTCGTCACTGTTGGACATTCGCAGTGCTGCATGGCTTGTTGGCAAGTCCAGTGAGACAACACGCAACCCAGCGCTCTGAATCGCACCTTTGAGCCGGTTCCAATCAGGCTTAGATAAGCGGGTAAGGCGGTCGACCTGCTCTACAAGCAAAACATCGCCATACTGTGCATCATCAATCAAGCGGGAGAGCTCAGTACGGTCAACCTTGGTACCACTCGCATTCTCGGTGTACCACGCCGCCACCTTAAATCCTTTTTCTTCGATAAAGGCATTGAGCGTTTCACGAGCACGGCTCGCATTCTGATCGCCAGTTGATGCTCGGAGATAAGCACGGATGAATATCGACTCTGCCATATGATCATCTCCAAGCGTCAATGTAGTCATTTGAGTGTATTCATAATACATGTGGTCTTATGGGTTGTAAATGCACATATATGAACACAGCTATACCTACTCAAGGGGTGTGTTCTTTCAGGTATAACCTAAAGATTACTGAAAATTCCCATTTACTTGTGTTTATTAACTATCGTCCAGAACCCATTACCTTGAGCTTCTCAGTGATGCGCATTCGTCAAGAAGTGAACCGCCCCGGTTATTCCGGAGACCGGTTTGTTTGAGTCAGGCAGCTTCACCCGACTCTTCCAGTTGACGATAATACGTCCTTTCTCGTTCTGCTGGTGGAACGTTTCCGATGGGTTCCAGCAGTCGGCGGTTGTTGAACCAGTCAACCCACTCCAGCGTGGCATACTCAACGGCATCCAGTCCCCTCCATGGGCCACGATGATGGATCACCTCCGTTTTGAACAAGCCGATGATGGTTTCAGCCAGCGCATTGTCGTAGGAGTCGCCGGTGGTGCCGACTGAGGCATTGATACCCTCGTCAGCCATACGCTCGGTGTAGCGGATCGAGAGATATTGGCTTCCCCTATCACTATGATGGATCAACCCTTGTCTGTGTTTTCGTGCCCACAGAGCTTGCTCCAGAGCGTCCAGCACCAGTGCCGTTCTCATCGACGTCGCTACACGCCAACCCACGATACAGCGTGCATAAACATCGATAACGAACGCAACGTAAACGAAGCCAGACCAGGTAGCGACATAGGTAAAATCGGCCACCCAAAGCTGATTAGGACGCATAGCCGTAAAGTCACGTTTCACTAAATCAGGTGCCCGTTTCTGGCCGGGATCACTGAGGGTCGTGAAGGGGCGTTGGCCTCGCACCACGCCGCGAATTCCTAGGCGGCGCATGAGCCGTTCTACAGTGCAACGAGCAACATTAACGCCTTCACGGCGGAGTTGCCGCCAGACCTTACGGGCACCGTAGACGCAGAAGTTTTCTTCCCACACGCGCTGAATCTCAGCGGTAAGAAACGCATCCTGCCGATACCGGTCTGCCCGCCGTTCAGGATCAGCTTCAAGTGCCTTGTGGTGGTAATACGTCGATGGGGCGATTGGCAGTTGACTACAAATCGACTCGACCCCGAACTGAGCACGATGCTCGTCGATAAATGACACCATCAATTGGGTTTGCGGTCGAGCTCCGCCTGGGCGAAAAAAGCAGCCGCCTTACGGAGAATTTCATTGGCACGCTTCAATTCGGTGTTTTCACGCTCTAGCTGCTTGAGCCGTTCATGTTCAGACAGGTTAACCGAGCTGTTTTCCTGCGTGAGTTCTGTGCGTTTGCACCAGGCTCTCAAAGTCTCTGGTGTACAGCCGAACTTGCTGGCAATGGAGCAGATCGCCGCCCACTTGGACGGGTATTCGCCTTGCTGTTCAAGGACTAATCGAACAGCTCGCTCCCGGACTTCTGGGGAATATCGTTTTGGTGAGTTCATAACTCCATCCTCTCAAGATATGGAGTCTCCGGTAAAGCCGGGGCGGTTCAAAGAGATTGTTGAATAATTGCTAACGAGATAGCTATTCTGAAACTGTGCATTAATAATCTACCTTCTTGGCGGTTTTTTTTATTAACATGCATCGCCAGAGGGTGCGTAGGCCGCTTAGTTCAACTCCAGCACCCACAGCCGAGCCCCTATACAACGCCTTCAAGCAACCACCATCCAGACTAACAGCAATAGTAAGGGTCGTGGCTGACACAGATGCTCACTAATCACCTTCTTCTATAAACTGTGCCTTTATCAAGTTGACCATATGCTGTGATTTAAACTGAGTTTTGAAAGCAATTTCGATGCCAAGGTTGAGTCGGTTAAGTAGTTCTTCCGCATGTTTTATTCGCTGTTTCTCATCCTTTTAAAAGTCTCCCTCATCCTTGTCTTTGGTCTCAACGATAAAGTTCAGTGGCTTTTTACCAACCCTTCCTTCGACAATGTAAACGAAGTGAGGTGAATAGGTTCCCCCACCAGATACCGGAATTCGAATCGAACTTTTGGGAATTTTGGTAAACACCGTTAATCGGTCAATTTCTTGCTGTATATTTTTTTCTCCAAAGGAGAATCATAGAATAGCTCATTAAACAACTTGGCCGGAGCGGTTCGGGTGAGGACATCAAAGCATACACTTAAGCTCCCCGTAGTCCCCCAACACGCAAAACGACGGTCACGTCGTTATCATTGCGGTTACGGAAGAACCAACCGTGGTTGCCAGTGAACGCTGTTTATAATCCGCCTTTATTTTCGGGCACGCCGCGACCTTTTCTCGTAGCTGATCAAGTTGCCATTTCCTTTACCGCGGGTGTCGAAATTCAGTGACCCACCCTCGGACGCCCAAGTAAGTGAATGTCGCAACAGCTCCATCCTCTACGTCACTATTAGCAGTGACACTAAGTAACCAGGTGTTGACTTAAATTTAGATAGACAAGCGTTCGCAGCGACTCTTATAGCAACAACATCGGGCGCATAATCCATTGCAATGCACCACCAGCGGTGTTCGTCATTCACAGGTTATAGTAAAAAATTCTGAATAATTTAACATCCCCTCCGGGGGGATAGGAATATAAGAGGGGACACATCATGACATCGCATAAACATCAAACACATCCAAAGATCATCAAGCGGCTAAACCGAGCACGCGGCTTACTTTCACGTACTCGCCGATGCCTTAACGTCAGTGCTGGCGATTGCCGCCCTACTATCAGGTAAATACATGGGCTGGAACTGGATGGCTCCAGCCATGGGCATTGTTGGCACCGTGCTGATCACTCGATGGTCGTGGCTTTTGCTTAAGGATACCGCCCGCGTATTACTTGATCAGCAGCGCCGTGAACTAGAAGCACAGGTTAAAAAGGCTATCGAAGACGAGCAAAAGCACATCACCGACTTACACATTTGGTCGATTGGTCCCAATATCCATGCAGCGATTGTCGCGCTGGTCTCAGGCACCCCAGAATCACCTGACATTTACCGGCAGCGCATTCAGAAACAGTGCGATTCTCTGGTGCATATAACGGTGGAAACGCAGTTAGATTCGAAGACAAACTCAGCAAGCTAATCAATGATTTTGTTGTTGGTTTTGCTCCCACGTCACAATGACCGCTAGCCCATGGGGCGTGCGATTACTAAGCGTAAGGCGTGCGTTTTGGCGCTGAGCCAACTCCGAGACAATCGATAAACCCAATCCGCTGCCGGTGGTGCCCTGGCCAGCAGCGCGCCTAAAGCGCTCAGTGACTTTATCCAAAAGTGCCTCAGGCAGCCCTGGGCCAGTGTCTCGTACAATCAGTTGAGGCGACCCCTCCCAAAGCGCCAACTCTACTTCCACTTCACCGCCTTCCGGCGTATAGCGCAAGGCGTTATCCAGTAGGTTACGAAAGAGAATACCCACCTCGACTTCGTCGGCGCGAACCTCCAGCTGGGTTAAGCCTGTTAGTCTTAAGTGCTGGTTTCGCTCTTCAGCGAGTGGCCACATCTCAGCTACCAATTCAGCAATAATCGGATAAAGATCGATAGTCGCAGGCGAGGTTGTAGCGACTTGATCCAAACGCGCCAAAATAAGCAATTGTTCTACCACCCGCTGAAGCCTTTCTACGCCAACATAAGCCTTTTGCAGTGAATGCTCCCCCCCCGCCTGCGCGTTATCCAGATGTATCCTAAGTGCGGCTAAGGGAGTACGTAATTCATGGGCCGCATCTGCTGTAAAGCGTCTCTCGCGCTCTAAGGTTTCTTTTAACCTAGTTATAAAGTCGTTTAGCGATTGGCGTAATTCATTCAGCTCTTGAGGAACAGGGTTATCGATTTTACGTAAGTCGTGGGCGGAGCGGCCTTGTACTTGGCTGGAAAGCGCTTGGATGGGCGTAATACCGCGCAGGATAATACGGCTCATTAGCCACAGGAGGAGTGGCAGCAAAAAGAGCATCGGCAATAAATTGTTCCAGGTGATGCGCTCCACCACTTCATCGTGAAACGAACCTCGCACCCCCATGCTGATCCAGGTATCGCTGGCAAAGTCGAACATGCTGAACACCCGCCAACGATGACCATCGTAGCTTTCCCAGCGAAAGCCCTCTTCTAGAGGCGCGGGGAAAGGGCCTGCATCGCTCCATTTGCCCCCTAACAGTCTGGGTGAGCCATCTGCATTCCAAAAACCCAGTACTAATTTAAGCTCTTCTTCGTGATAAAGCTGGGAACCTGATTCAGCGCTGATCACTGGCACTGCTTTACCATCACGATATAGCTGCGCCGGATATTCTGGAAGCCCCATGCGCGAAGCCATGCGAGCATAGTCGTCAATGGTCGCGTTTGGATCGAGCTGGCCAGCCACAATCCGGCTATGCAGGCTGAGCTGTGTATCGAGAATTTCTTCTAGCTCATGATCCGTAATCAAGTAGGCAGCAGTAACCGCAACGCCCCCGGCGACCACCATGGTAATGGCTAGGGTGCGGAGTAGATAACGCCTTATCGATATCATTGTGCTTGGCTATCCAGTCGATAGCCAATCCCGCGTACGTTAATAATCAGATGCTTTTCAAGCTTTTTACGCAGATGATGGATATGCACTTCCACCGCATTGGACTCTACCTCGTCGCCCCAACCGTAAAGCAAATTTTCTAAACGAGGACGAGAGAGAACCCTGTCCGGGTGCCTGGCTAACTCTAACAATAAGGCATACTCGCGTCGGCCCAACTTTACGTCTTTACCCCGCCAACTCACCGCATGACGAGCTTCATCAATACTCAGCGCCCCCAGCGTCAATATTTGCGAAGCACGCCCCTCAGCACGGCGCATGACAACCCGCAAACGGGCAAGTAACTCCTGCAAATTGAAAGGCTTGAGCACATAGTCATCCGCCCCCGCATCTAAGCCGCCAATACGGTCTTCCATCGCATCGCGGGCCGTCAAAATCAGAATAGGCAGAGTGGATTGCTTACGGAGTAAATGCAGCACTTGCATACCGTCTATATCGGGCAGTCCAAGGTCCAAAATGATCACACTAAAGGTCTCGCTGCTGATAGCGCTGATTGCCTCGCGGCCAAGCATAAACCAATCGACCGTGTACCCCTCGCGTTCCAGCGCCGTTTTAATTCCATCCCCCAGCAAGGGGTCATCTTCTATCAGCAGTGCACGCATGCTGCTTCCTCAATCGACAAACCGCTATCTTGGCTACCAAAACTTAACCTTTTCTTAAATACGACAACGTATACCACACAAGGCATACGCATCTGAATCCAACCACCCTATTTTGCAAACCTCTTGCGCAGTTTAACTCTTCTTTAAGTTATGAGGCTCAAGCTGTCCCTACCGCCATGGGCAAAGCCAACGCAGCGCTATCACCTGCGTTTATTTTGAATCGCCCTAATCGCTGCAATTGGTGGATCATTTCCGATTAACTGAACAGAGCGCCAGAGTATGCACTTACTGACCCTTATTAGAACAAACTATTATTTAAAAATAATGGCCCGTTTTTTAGAAAAAAGAATGAAACGATATTTACTGGGAGGCATACGATACATCCTCAAAGCGCCTGCGCCAGAAAGCATCGACAGCCTTGTGGGCATAGAGAAAATTTTAATTATTCGCCCTAATTTTCGTCTGGGCAACGCACTTATCAGTACCCCTGTCATCGATGCTTTGCGTGAATGTTTTCCTTCCGCGCGCATAGACTATTTAGCGACGGATAAAACGTTGCCACTGTTGCAGCACCGACCTGTTGACCATTTTTATTTACTGTCGAGAACCGCGATCCTTCGTCCTTGGCAGTGTGTGACACTATTACGACGCTTACGAGCACAACGCTATGACCTAGCAGTACAAGTGAGCGGAGGATCAACGAGCGGCTTTATCGTGACCCGGTTAATAGGGGCACGGTACAGCATGGGGTCACGTAAAGGTCCCCAGCGCTGGTATAGCATTGAGGCGGATGGCAAGTCATCACATGCCTACGATGCCATCGTTAATTTGACACGTCCGCTCGGCGTTGCATGCCGTAATCGGCCATTGCTCCAGCTAACGGAGCAGGAACGCTATCAAGCAATGGCAAAGTTAGAACAGCTCGTCAGTCTTCATAGTGATCACCCGTCAGAGACTGACTTTATTGCGATATTCGTAGGCGGGCATCAAAACAAACGGTGGCCGTTGGCATTCTGGCTTATGCTCATCGATGCCATGGAAGCCCATAAAATACGCTATGTCGTTTTCCTTGGGCCTGAAGAGTTTAGGCTTTTAGCACCCATTGAACAGCGTTTGATGTCATCGCTGTATGGCAGCTTATGTCCTCCGCTTGCTATTCGTCACTTTGCCGCCGTTTTAGAGCGTGCTCGACTACTCGTGACGCCAGACTCAGGGCCGATGCACTTAGCGGCTGCTCTTGATGTAGCCACCATTTCCCTGGTGCGCCAGAAAAAATCACTCGCCTTCGTACCACGAGAACCCTATGACACCGTTCTGTGGCGCCCAGAGATCAGCACGGTAATAGACGCCATACGCGCTACTCTTGGAGGACAAAACGCAACGGCTCCCGTTCAATCGGCCTCGTTAACAAACCAACCCACACAGTGGGTAACACCACCACCTAGTGCTGACCAGTTGTATTCTAGCTACTGAATTAAAGCACATAACTGTTCGTTAAGCCTTGCACTTTATAGTGCCTCTACTATTACGTTATCGAGTGTACTGTCTTGCCTATTTTAACTACATCAAAACCTAACGGCACGGGTGTTAAACGCATCTTCCGCGCTTCTATCAATGCAGTATCGGGTTTAAAGGCTTGCTGGATAAATGAATCTGCCTTTAGGCAAGAGGTGATGCTCTGTCTCGCCCTTTACCCTTTTGTATTTTTTGTTAATGCCACTTCCGTGGAAAAAGCGTTGCTGTTTTCTTCACTCACCCTTGTAGTGATAGTGGAACTCATTAACTCCGCTATCGAAAGCACCATTGACCGTATCGGACTAGAACATAACGAACTTAGCGGGCGTGCTAAAGACATGGGGGCTGCCGCCGTCATGATGACCATTTTTATGATGATGGGTGTGTGGCTATGCGTGCTGCTCAACTAAATGTTCTCCAACCCTTGGCATCCACTTGGCTTTTATTTCTTATTGCCATGTCGATTTTCAGTAGTTTAAGCATAGATTTTACGCTAGCCGATTTTATATATCGCCTTCAGGGTAATGCTTGGGAATGGAAAGATACCTTTATTACCCAAGATGTTCTTCACAAAGGCGGTAAATGGCTAAGCTTGGTGATGGGTTTAGCCACACTTTTCCTATTAATACTAAGCACCATAGTTACTCGTCTCAAAGCGTATCGCACACCGCTTTTATATCTTTTTTCCGCAACGCTTCTTTCAGCGCTATTGGTAGCAACTATTAAACACTTGGTGAGCATGGAATGCCCTTGGGACTTAGTTCGCTATGGTGGGGCACGAGAATTTATTGGCTTGCTCCACATACGGCCTTCCTCAATGCCAGCGTCCGCCTGCTTTCCCGCCGGGCATGCCAGCGCAGGCTATACGTGGATAGCCTTCTACTTCTTTTTTGCCGCCATACGGCCCCATTGGCGATGGGCAGGGCTTGCGCTGGGTTTAGGGCTTGGCCTTACGTTTGGGATCACACAACAGTTACGCGGGGCGCACTTTCTGTCCCATGACCTCTGGACGGCCATGATTTGCTGGACCGTAAGCTTTGTTCTTTCAAGAGTCATATTACACCTCAGCGTTCATTAATCTTTTCATACAGAGAACCTTTCGATGTCCCCTTTGCTGTCATTGCCTTCAACAATTGTCGACTCCGCTTGGTCTTATCGCCCTACATTAAGTACGGAGCAGCTTGTCTTATGGGGTGTTGTCATATTCAGTGTTTTTTACAATGTACCTTTTTGGCAACAAGTCTTTGCTGGCTATGACCTTTTTGCCGTCCAGACGTGGCTGACCTTTGCCAATATGTTTTTAGTAATGACCTGTCTTAACTTTTTGGTCTTCGTTAGCCTAGCTTCGCGAACACTGGTAAAACCCCTCTTAACCTTACTGTTTCTGATTGCCGCCTTCGTCAGTTACTTTACCAGTTACTACGGCACCTATTTTGATACTTCCATGTTAGATAATGTGCTTCAAACAGATACTAACGAAGCACAGGAACTTCTCACCGTTGGTTTATTGATTCATTTGGCCTTCTTTTTTGGCTTGCCTACCGTCATGATTTGGCGAGTTAACATCATGCCTTCAACCTGGAAGAAGGCTGTTCTGCGCCGTTTAGCTTATTGCTTCGCCAGTACAGCGATATTGCTGTTAGCGATCTTTTTATCTTATCAAGAAGTGTCGTCACTCATGCGCAACAATAAAGAGCTTCGCTACTTGGTGACTCCAGGTAATTATATTGTATCGATGACGCAGGCGATTTCCAGCCAACACGCTACCGCGAACACGGTGCGATCCCCAGTGGGAGAGGACGCCCGTATCAGTTCGCACGTGGGTGACAAACCCACACTACTCGTCATCGTCGTGGGTGAAACGGTACGGGCGGCGAATTGGGGGTTAAATGGTTATGAACGCCAAACCACACCTAAACTTGCCCAGCAGCCTGACGTTATCAATTTTTCAGAAGTTTCCTCATGCGGTACAAGCACAGCAGTCTCATTACCCTGCATGTTTTCATTACCAGGGCGTGCCGATTACGCTAAATCTTATGCTCAGCAACATGAATCCTTGCTGGACGTATTAGCCCACGCCGGGTTTGAGGTCACATGGCTTGATAACCAGTCAGGCTGTAAAGGTGTCTGTGAGGGAGTAGCAACAAAAGCGCTCTCATCAGAGGACTATGCGTCTTTATGCCAAGATGGGCGATGCCTGGATGAGGCACTGGTTCAAGCCTTAACCACGCAAATTAGCGGTACCTCAGCTGATCAGGTGGTTGTGCTACATCAGCTAGGCAACCATGGTCCCAGCTATTACCAACGTTACCCTGCTGCCTACGAACGGTTTGTGCCTACCTGCACCACCGCTGATTTAGCCAAGTGTTCAAGAGACGCCATCACAAACAGCTACGACAATGCCATTCTCTATACCGACACCGTGTTGGATCAGGTGATTGAGACGTTAAATCGTCAGGATGACTACGCAACTGCGATGATCTACCTCTCTGATCATGGTGAATCACTGGGTGAAAAAGGCCTATATTTGCACGGCATTCCCTATGCCATTGCTCCCGATGAACAGACCCATGTGCCTATGGTCTGGTGGCTTTCCAACTCATTTTCACAGCAGCAAGGGCTTGATATGGATTGCTTACGCCAAGTCTCTAATCAAGCCGCCTCGCACGATAACTTATTTCACAGCGTACTGGGTTTGCTTGGCGTAGCAACGGACGTTTACCAGCAGGCAGAAGATATTAACCAAAAGTGCCGGAGCATCGCCAATTAATGAATGCTTAAGTTATCGTTAAGTATTCCATGGCAAGCTGGTTTCCACTCTGCTCAATTATTCTGGTGCATGCACATGGTTTTATCGTATTTATTGGACTCCAGCCAATGTTTTTGGAGAGGGCTTCTACCCCAAAAAAAGGCAACCTTGGAAGGCTTAGTAGGCGATGCCAATACATCTATTCAGTCTACTAAATGGCTTTCCTTTAGAGCCAGTGTTGTTTTAATTACCTTACTAGCGATTCTGCTGTGGTTAACGGGAATAGAAAAAATCGAGATCATCATCGGCATATTAAGTATAATTTCAAATGGCATATCACAGTTACTTGGACGCTATTTTTCTATCAGTGCACTGAAAATGGTTGAAAATGATTTAATAGATACGCTCGACGCATTGGGAGCAGCAGGAGTTGGAACATTAGTAATTTTATATTTATTGGGTTAGCACACTTAATATGCACTATTGTTCAATTATTTATGCAGCTAGGGAAAAAGTAAAGGGCGGGGAAACATAGTTAGCCTATGCTATATATTTTATACAAGACGAACTATATTTTTAACGTTTTGACTTGTTTATCTAGCGGGAAATGATAGTGTTCGGGGTCTCTTAATCCCCCTCCCGCACACCACTGATGACGTCGTGAACTAGCCAGGGCAGCCAGGGCAGGACTTGAGCGCATCTTCAAAGAGAGTATCTGGTACCAAAAGTGCGGCGTGATGTTAATTGATTTGTGCGATCACGATCACGAACAACTGGGTTTGCTAGCCGAGCCACAGAGTGATGCAAAGCGCGCACGAAATGAAAAACTCATGGCCACATTGGATAAGTTAAACCGAGAGCACGACAAAAACACTGTAAGGCTTGGAATGCCAAGAAAGCAAAACGCCTGGGAGCTCCGTTGTGAGCATCGTACGCCGCGATATACATCAAGGTGGGACGAATTAGCGGTAGCAAAGTCTTAGAAGGATGCCGTCCCTGGCAAGACTGAATCCTTTCCCTTCTAAAATTACATCCTTGGTGTGATGCATTCGACATGCTTTAAGCGGCGATACTCGGCATCACACTTACACCCTACCTTGTTTAAAACTGTGTGAATGTAAGTGATTGACTTCAGTATTTGTAAGTAATCTCCTACAAATACACCCCAATAGAAGAATTTTCATTTGCTAATTATTCTCGCTCTTCAACAACCCAGCCTACAACTTCTTCATTTCCGAATTCTGCTTTCCATTCTTGTATCTGTTTCTGGTTACCACCACGCGTTTCTACCACCTCACCCGTGTGAGGGTTCTTGTAGACCTTAAGTGTACGTTTCTTACGTCCGTCTGTGTTACTAGCAGCTTTCTTGCCCGCCCCTGGCGCTTCATAGTTGGGATCAAGCATTTCACACACTTCACGCGATACTTTGCCATATTCGGTCATCAGCTTAGTGAGTGCGTCTTTAAATTCTAATTCTTGCTGTAGCTCCTTGTTATCTTGTAATGCGTTCAGTTCTTCTTGCAGTTGCTTTAGAAGCTGTTCTTTCTTGATGTAGTCACTCAATACTGATGACATTGGTTCACCTTGAATTAATGGATTTCTTTACAATCATTTTTTACAACGTGAATACTAATATTAGAAATGTAATGTAGCAAGATGATATGCATAAGTTAGAGCATCTCACCCACTCGATTATCCAATTTTTCAAATTCAATTCTGTCATCTTCACATATGTTATCGAGCAGCATTATCTCATCGGCCCTACAGCTGCCTGTAGCCCCTTTTTAAATGCTGATGGTGCTATTACAAATACATCAATAGATGAATGCATCAGACGATCTTTGCAAAAGCCACCTGTAGTGTTAAATTTACATATCATCATGTAAGCGCTTAAGCATTTAAAGCAATACATATTTTCAACTATTTATAATATAATTGAAATATCAATTCATTGAAATATAAAACGAATCAATATCTATGGGCTTCGTATAAAATTTAAATACATTCCTAAAAATTTCCAAAACCGCATCTTGACTCACACCGACTTCTTTGGATAGGGTTAGTACATCCTCTAACACAATTATTTCAAAGTTAACAAACCCATCAAAATCTTCATTTTGATATTGAAAAACTATATCAATATTATCTGTATTAATACCATCGCGCCCTAGCCTAGCATTCAAATCCTCTGATATAATTCCAAAAATCTTAGGTAAATCGAAACAGTCCTCCTTTAATATTTCCCTTTTCGTTCTCCATACAACTTTAGGAACGCCATTAATGTACAACTCAGAGACTAAGGAATTATCATTAAACATATCATCACAGAAAAGCATAGCAAACCTATACAATTGGTATAAACAATAAATAACCTTTGCAATATGCGTTAAAATACTTAAGCAAGGAGCAAAGATAACGCAGAAACACACTAACGGGTTAAGGGGGTAATTGCCTTGATGACAAGCTCAATTACGTAGTATCAGCCCTTTCTTCTCTTAATTCTCTCTACAATCCATTCGTCTACTTCGTTCTCTACCCATGCAACAGAACGTTCAGAAAGCTGAACGGGCGAAGGGAAATCATTTGCATGGATAAGTCGATGCAAGGTTGTGCTACTAAAAGCGCAGCGCTTCAATACTTCAGGGCGGCGAATCAGAGTAGGATAGTCATTTTTCATTTGACGCATTACAACAACTCCTAAAAAATAATGAGATGTATAATGCTTCAAAATCAGATAATTAGCACCGCAACTGCGGTAGCGTTTTTCGCAGTGCGGTACGCCTGCCAAGGTAGTAGGCTTATGCTCTCAATTTTTTACCCATGAGTGACTATAATTAACATGTCGCTGATTTTCCCAATAAACCAGTAATTGTGCTATTTTATGCATGTGCTTAAGACGATGATGGTATACAGCCATTTCTGTCCTGTTAAGCCAATACTTTTATTACTTCATCAAGAAGGGGCATAAATGGGGGCATACGACATTTCCCTCTTACAAAAACACTGAATTATCAAAAGTTAAGCATCACTTTTAGTTGGACGCCGCCTCCACCACCTTACTATACAAATCAAGCACCTACGGGTGCTTTTTTTGTGCCTGTGGGCTGTAAAAGGCTGTTTTAGGCATAGCTATGTCAACATTTAATTTAGCAGTTTCTACGCGCCTTAAGACCGACCATGCTCTTGGATATATGCTTTTAGTGCTTGGTCGATGCGACGCTGCCAACCATCACCTTGAGCCTTAAAATGCTCGATCACTTCCGGTGACAGACGAATGGAGGTCTTAACTTTAGTGGGCGTCTGCTGGCGTCCGCGCTGCCCAATGGTTCGCTGCAGATTAGCAGGCAATACTCCAGACATAGGCTTCATTTGCTCAACGTCTCGGTCTGTGAGCTCTCTTACTTCACCGTCCTTATTCGTGAGCCGCGTTTTCATAGCGCCTTACCTCTCGTGCGTTGGCCTTTCTAAGACTGATAACCCGGATGCCTCCTTCAATGGGTGTAAAGCACACCACAGGCACCCTCTCCCCAATTTTTCCCAAACCTATAAAGCGCTGCTCTGGATAGTCAACGCGCTTATCCTCATGGAATAGCGCTCCTTCCCAGTCAAAACGCTCTACCGCTGTAAACGGTAGACTGCGCTCCTCTTCGTTCTGAGCGCTTTTGTTTGAGTCAAAGTCGATTATCATGCTTTTAATTGTATGGACAGAAAGAGATAAACACCAGTTCCCCTAGTGAATAACCAATCGAGCGGCCCTAGCCTACAAGGATCTGTTAACGCTTTTCCTTCCACTTACGTGGATCAATTCGCCCTTCGTACATGGGTAATTCCAGCACCGGGTCATCGTCTCGGAACTGAGACCACATGCGGTTCAAACCCGCAGTGCCGAAAGTACGCACACGCTCGACCTCATCCAGGTTAAGTACATCGGTAAGAATGCCTGGGGTCGCGCCGGACATCCTCGCGCGGATACGGCCTTCGGGGTCGACGATCAAACTCTGCCCCTCCCCCGAAGGCGCGGCCGAATTGGCGCTCACCATATACACTTGGTTGAAAATAGCATTTGCCTGGACAAGGATTTGCTCCTGGGCGCGGTCGCAGGTGGTGGTGGCCACTTGGTTGATGATCACCTCTGCCCCCAGCCACGCTAGCTGGCGCACCATCTCGGGAAACCAGATGTCGTAGCAGATGGCAAGGCCGACCCGACCTATGCCCGGCACATCGAACACTTCAAAGCGATCTCCCGGCTGATAAGGTTCGTAAGGCCGCCACGGGAAACACTTACGGTAGGCAGCCACTCGCTCACCTTCGGGCGAATACACCGGCGCGGTGTTGTACAGATGCCCGTCCTCACCCCGTTCGCATACTGTGCCGGGTAGCAACCATACCCCCAGGTTGCGGGCGATACGTGACAAATGCTGATGGCGAGGGCCATCGATTGGCTCAGCAGCGGCTTCCAGTTGCTCCTTGCGCTGCTGAGGCGTACCCGTGGCACCGCACAGATGAAGCTCCGGATAAACCACCATCCTGGGCTGTTCAAAATCAGCACCGAAGTCACTCAGGTGTACCGCCATCTCGGCCTCGAAGTCCAGCAGCTCGAAGTCAATGCCGTGCGGCCGCGAGGCTTCCTGCACCACAAGGACAGGCAAATTTCTGGACATGGTAGATCTCCGTTAATGGGTCGCTTTTACTGAGGCGGTTGCTGACTCGGGCTCTGAGTCATCAAAGGCCACTTCCGGCGGTTCGCGACGGAAGAATCGGGTCAGGTAAGCCAGTTGTGCGAGACCGATGGAAAGCCAGATCAGACCAAGAATAAAGGCATTGATATCCAGCTTACTCATCAGCCAAAGGTTGACCAGGGCACCGATGAGCGGCACTAACATTCCTCTAATCACACCATACTGGCGCTTTGCATCGGCGTCTTTACTCACCAGAAAGATCACTGACAGGTTAACCATCGTGAAGGCGATGAAGGCACCGAAATTGATAAACGAGGCGGCCGATAATACATCGAGAAACAAAGCGATGATGCCGATAGCGCCCGTCAACACGATATTGAACACCGGCGTATGGAAGCGCGAGTGCAGCGCACCGAACAGCTTCGGCGGCAGTACCGTGTCCCGCCCCATGGCAAACAGCAGTCGAGAGGCACTCGCTTGGGCGGCCAGGCCAGACGTGAACTGGGCGAGTACCATGCCGGCCAGAAAGATAGCCCCGAAGAGATCCGCACCGATGGTGGTGGCAATTTCAAAGGCGGCGGAGTCGGCGTTTACGAAACTTCCACCCGGGTGAACCAGCTGGGTGGTGTAGCCCACAAGCACGTAGATACCGCCGCCAATCAGAGCGGTGAGCATGATGGCTTTGGGAATATTACGCTTTGGCTCGATGGTCTCCTCGGTCAGTGTGGTCACGGCGTCGAAGCCAAGAAACGAGTAAGCGGCCACCGCTGCGCCCGCAGCTATCGCGGTAAAGCCCGCCTCTTCACCCAAGAACGGCCCCAGGCTAAAAAGTGCGTCGGTGCCACCGGTTGCAAACACGTGACGAATTGAAAGCAGTACGAAGAACGCGATCACCAGTATTTGGAAGACCATCAGCAACGAGTTCACTTTGGAAGCAAGTTTGATGCCGTAGATATTCAAGAAGGTGGTGATACCGATGAAGCCCAGCAGGAATATCCAGCTCGGCACTTCAGGAAAACGCGCGTTCAGATAAGCGGCGCCGATCAACCAAATCACCATCGGCAGGAAGAAATAATCCAGCAGTACGCTCCATCCCACCATGAAGCCAACCCGCGAGTCGATGGCTCTGCGCGCATAAGTATAGGCAGACCCTGCTACGGGATAAGTACGCGCCATAATGCCGTAGCTGTATGCCGTGAATAGCATGGCAACGGTAGTGATGAGGTAAGCTGTGGGTACGGCGCCATTGCTAGTGCTGGCAATCACACCGAAAGTGCCCAGCACGATCAATGGCGTCATGTAGGCTAGGCCAAACAGTACCACGGCTTTTAGGGATAGGGTTCTTTCCAGTTTGATATTGTTATCCGTCATGATCCGTCTCCAGGAAACGTTGGAACCGACAGCGGACAATCGCTGAGTCGGCACAAAACGAAGAGGTGGTTTATCAAGCCAGCCGCCGAGGCTAGACCAGCTTGCTACCGTTAATGATCGGCAAATAAACCTCAGTTGCTGGCGGTGCAGCTGTCCAGCTAGACTGAGATGCTTCTTAGCCAACCTATCTAGAACGGTATTGGCAGCTCATCGGATCGTATATAACCCCAGCGTGGTATGGGCCTGCGGATGTGGAATTGGTGACTCATAGCGAAATTGACGCAGTACTGGCCAATACCCTCATGGCGTTGGCGACCCCTGCGTTGCCGCAACACTTCTCCGCATTGGTGAAACGTCTAGCGGCATTCGATAATTTGATCATCATCGCTTATCACGGCGAACATCGGCCAGCGGTGCTCTATCGGGAATACACCGACCCTGTCGTTTATCTACCGATGGATAGCCAATATCTAGGGGGAGATTACCTGCTGGATCCGTTTTACCGTGAGCACCTCAGAGGCGATGTGCAGGGCATACGCCGATTGAGAGACATAGCACCCGATCACTTTCGACGCACGCATTACTATAAGAACTACTATCAGCAGACCACACTACTGGACGAGGTAGCGGTTTTCGCCAATATCACTGAGAGCGATACGATAACCGCCTGTTTTGGTAGGGATCGTTCCAGTGGCAAACCCTTCAATAGGCGTGAGCTTGAGGTTCTGCAACAGTACGAGCTGACCCTCAGTTACCTGCTGAAAAAACACTGGCAAGACTACCGCGCTGAAGGCATGAGCATAGCGCCGTCAGTTCCTCTTGAGGAACGCCTAAGAGAGGCCCTAAATCAACAACACAGCATCCGTTTGAGTCCACGCCAGGCGGAAGTGGCCCTGTTTATTCTAAGAGGCCACTCATCCTTATCCATCAGCCTACATCTGGAAGTCAGCCTCCAGACAGTTAAAGTCTTCCGTCGCCAGCTCTATGCCAAGTGCTGCATTTCATCCCAGGCGGAACTCTTCGCGCTACTGATGCCGCTGTTCGCCCAGTTAACAGAACACAAATGAAATATGGCCTAGCAGCTCAATTTAGCCGCTTTAAGCTCTGCTTATCATCATCGATGACTTTGAAGTGATGATGCTTTAAGTTCAGTACATAGCTATCTCGTGCATTACCCTGCTTGTCGTTAGTGCGCTGTAAATACGCATGGAGATTTTCAGGTGTACACATAGCTTTTATTTTATTGATAGTGGCCGCCCAAATTCCTTCCATTGCTTTTACTTCCGTTGTTTTCCCATAACCACTTACCATCTTTACCGCTATCCAGTTCACATGATAAAGAACGATAATGCCGGGGTATAACTGATAGTACCTATCCACATCGATTTTATTTAATGTCACCGCGTATTGAGGATCGACGCCATACTTGTGTGACTGAAAAAAGGGCGTCGTTTGGCTTTTAAGGTCAACGTATCTGCCTGATTCAGTGTGGATAAAATCGGGCACTGTTGGGTCGCTTACCTTCTCCTCATTCAGCCTCAACCCCAGCTTTTCGCCGTATAGCGTTAGAAAACGCGTCTCCAAGCGCTCCCCGTCCTTACACCACTCCAGCTTTTTTTGTAAATCGTTGTGGATAAGTTCATTGCCATCTTTGTCATAAAGCGTATAGGTGGCCATACCCGCTCCTATATTCCCTTCACTATTCCCTTCGCGCTTTTTTCGGCTAGACCCTTATGCTCTGCCCGGTCGAGAGCGCCAAGCGCCTGAGTTAAATTTATTTAGCAATAAAATCATATCCGCTGAGAGGGGGCAATAGGCGCAGCTAAATCCGGTTTAGCCTCAATAAAGGTGGCTTAAAAAGCAAAGCGCTGGCATCTAGCCAGCGCTTTGTAACCTGCACGTATAGCGTGATACGAACCTAATGGAAGGAGTTTTTTCGTATCAATCAGTGCAGCTTAATGCGAAATCATTTCTTCAACGATTTCCTCACCGCTCAGCTCGGATGGGTAATACGTCGGCCAGTGGGTGACTTCCTCTAATAACGCTTGGCGATCATCACCCCAGTAGAGATGGTAGTGATGCGCATCAGTGGGGTAAATACTGTGGTCGCTAAATTGGATATATTTAGGCAGGTCTTCAGACGCTTCTTCAAGCTCATAGATAAACCGCACACCTCGGTTACCTGCTTGGTAAGTTAGAATTTCATAGCCGTCGTATTGGTATTCGCCTGATCTCTCTTCGCCACTTTCGACGAAGGTGACGCTATTGCCGTCAATGACGATACGCTCTACATCCGTTTGGTAACCGGTATCGTAATACGCTTTGTACTCTTCGGCCGTCTTGTCGCCATTTTCTGCTTTATGCGCAAAAACTTCGTCAAGCGTGCCATCCTGCAGATAGGGATAAACGGACTGCCAATCGCCTTCCCAATCTGAAAGCGCACGATCCTCAACCTGCTCATCATCAAAATAGCCTGAATAGATATCGCTATCGCTATCGTGGTCGTGGTCGTGGTCGTGGTCGTGGTCGTGGTCGCTATGAGTATGGTCGTGATCATGGTCATGATCGCTGGCGCTAACGCCTTGAACGCCCGTCAGTATCAGGGCACTCAATACAAACGCGCTGGCGGCCTTAAGTGGCAATGGTGTCATATTCGTTTTTCCTTTGGCTGCTCGTGAAACAAGTCGCCAAAAGATACAATATAACATACCAATCAATCAAGCTCGTTTTTACATTCCGCGAATAAACCCTATAAAACTAAGGAATTGATCGCAGAGCTTTTGCTGCTCTTATAGCAGGCGCAGCTATGCTTAATGGGAAATATTTTTTGGCAGGCACAAACGCATCGGGCCCCGCCTAAGCGGGGCCCGATCATCGAATCTAAGCGATTCGAGAACTTAAATAATCGCTAGGATTAAGAAAGCAGCTTAATGTTTGAAGCTTGAAGGCCTTTCTGACCTTGGGTAACGTCAAAAGAGACGTTAGCGCCTTCAGGCAGAGTTTTGAAGCCATCAGACTGAATTTCAGAAAAATGAGCAAAAACGTCATCGCTGCCGTCAGAAGGAGCAATGAAACCGAAGCCTTTAGAATCGTTGAACCACTTAACTGTGCCAGTTGCCATGATATTAAATCCTTTTCGCAAGTCGCGAATTGTAGAAATCCTGGTATTACCCAGATAAATAGTGAGTAGAACAAGGAATACAATTACAGACTACCGAAAGAATTCGAATGTTTCTGGAACCATGCTTGCTTGCTAACTTACTAACTGCGCACATCCTGTCACGTAGTCAACAGCAGGTCAAAGCCTTTATGTTTTTTATTTTGTTGTTCTGCCACTTATAGCCACTTTAAAACCGCGCAAACTCCCCAAAAAAGTCGTAATCTTGCCAGTGAGCTAGGCACTACTAATTCGTCCGCCTAGCGCGCTTGGCTTGCCCGGTGAAACCCGCGTCATTCGCGGCCTGGCGAGCACTTTGGAAGAGGTTTTAGCATGCTATATGGACTTAGTTTGTTGGCAGGTATCGCCCTGTTGACCCTCGGTGGGGAATCACTTATCCGCGGCGCGGTGGCTGGCGCACGAAGAGCTGGCGTCTCGCCACTGTTAACAGGGTTGGTGGTGGTGGGTTTTGGCACCTCGGCCCCTGAGCTTGTCGTCTCGATTGATGCCGCAATTAACCAGCAGCCTGACATTGCGGTTGGTAACATTGTGGGCAGCAATATCGGCAATATCTTATTGATTCTAGGCCTATGCGCGGTTATCTGCCCAATGGTGGTTCAGCCTTTAGCGCTGCGCCGGGATGGGCTGGTCGTGGTGTTGGCCAGCCTGCTGTTTATTGCGCTTTCCTTCGGCGGTGCACTGGGTCGTGTCGATGCAGCAATTTTTATAGCGGGCCTGGTTGGCTATCTTGTTTGGGCCTACTTAAGTGAAAGCCGTCAGCACATCCCCGCGGCGGAAATGCACGCTTCAGAAGCGGAGGAGATGACCAAACTCCCCACGACAGGCTGGATGATCGCCGTAGCGTTAGTGGTTGGTTTGGGCATGCTGATTGGCGGATCCCAGCTACTCCTATATGGCGCCATTGGGTTGGCCCAGGCCATGGGCATTTCCGAAGCAGTCATCGGTTTAACCATCGTCGCCATCGGCACCTCCCTGCCGGAGATGGCCGTATCGGTAATTGCTGCGTTACGCCGCCATGCGGATGTTGCCGTCGGGAATATTCTGGGCAGCAATATTTTTAACCTGCTTGGCATTCTGGGTATCTCCGCGTTTTTACAGCCGCTGCCCCTTGCGCCGCGGGTGGCCCTATTTGACCAGTGGGTAATGCTGGGAGCCGCGGGCATACTGGTGCTGTTTTTGTATACCGGTATGCGCCTGTCGCGCTGGGAGGGCGCCTTGCTGCTCGCAGGCTATGCCGCATATATAGCGTTGAGCTTTACGATCTTTTGAGATGATCTAACCGTTGATTGCGTTGAGCCAAAAGCCCATCGTTTTGGCTCAACGACTTGATTGTTTATCGCGGAGAAAAGTCATCGTGCACATTGCAACTTTGGGGCCTAGTGGCAATAACCATGAGCTGATTGCCAAGCGCTATCTCAAAATGCGCTGCTCAGGAGAAGGCAGCATTACGTTATTTACCCGCTTTGAAGATGCCTTCCACGCACTGATCAATGACCAAGTGAGCCATGTGTTGCAGTGTACCGCGCATTTTGCCCATAGCGATTGCGTCGGCCGCTATATGCATCGCGCTTACCCTGTGGATACGTTTATTGCCGGTAGCAAGCCGCTGGCGCTGATCGCCCAGCGCACCTCTGTTAGCCCCACCCAAGTAGCGCTACAACCAGCGACCCGCTACTACACCGACTTAACGGCCTATACAGAGATCATAGACACCCCCACCACAGTGGCGGTGGCAGAAGGGCTTCTGGCAGGACGTTTTGAGGCGGGCATTTGCGCTGAAGAGGTGCTAGGGCAAGCCCCCGAGCAACTGCGTTTGGTGCAGTCACTGGGGCCTGCGCTAGATACCTGGGTAGTGTTTGCCACCACCCCACTACCCGCCTCTTCGCCATTACGGCTAGACGCTGACGGTTAAACAACAGGGCTAAACTACAAAGATCAGAATAGTTCCTCCCAGGATCAATCCACCCCGCTGCCACAGCGCTTTTCGCGCAATAACTCCGTAAGAGATAGCACCTAAACCAATCGCCACTTTCAGCGCATCCAACAAGGCGCCGAAAGGGTTAAAGGCCAGCTGAATCATCTCTGGGTTGGCCACCATGGCTAGAGGAATAATATACAACCCTATTCCTAACGCCATGGCTTTGAATGCGACTTTTAGCCAATTCTCCCCCACCATGCCCGCAGCGATAAACACGCCGCCACACACCGGCGGCGTGATCGTCGAGAGCAGCGCGTACCAAAAGACAAACAGATGCGCCAAAAGCGGTTCCAAACCTAGCGAGGTCAGGGCAGGCCCAGCGACAGAGACACAAATCACATAAGCGGCGGTGGTGGGCACCTCCATGCCTAAAATCAAGCAGGCGAGCGCTGTGAGTAGCAAGGCTGGCCAGAGCATGTCATTGGAGAGCGATAAAATGCCCGAGGTGATCTTGACGCCCAATCCTGTCAACGACAGCACGCCGACCACTAGTGAAGCACACAGAATAATGGAACCAATGACGGCAATCTGACGCCCAGCGGTGACCACTGCGTCGGATAAACGGTTAGCAAAGCCGGGGAGCGAAAAACGCAGCGTCACGTTAAAGAAGAGCAGCGCAATACCGGCGAAAATCGCAATGCTGGCGGCGTACTGGGGAGTAAAACCGCCGTTAAAGATACGTTCTAACAGCAGCACGAAGGGGATGGCAAAAAACAGCGAGGTAATCAGCACCTCTTTCGCGCTGGGTCGTTCACTTTCAGCCACGGGCTTTAGATCATGCCGGGTCGCATAGGCATTAATACCCACCCAGACGGTCAAAAAGTAAAGCACCGCTGGAAGCATCGCCGCGGCCATGATTTGGGTATAGGGCGTGCCGGTCAGCTCCACCATCACGAACGCCCCCGCGCCCATTAGCGGCGGCATGATTTGCCCGCCGGAGGAAGCAACAGCTTCCACCGCACCTGCCAGCGAACGAGGGTAACGCAGCCGCACCATAGAGGGAATGGTGATTGCCCCAGTGGAAGCGACGTTGGCAGACGCCGAGCCGGAGATAGAGCCCATCAGCGCCGATGAAATCACCGCCACTTTAGCGGCCCCACCAGTGAGCCGCCCCGCCACCGCACTGGCCAGGTTCATAAAGCCCTGGCCCGCCTCTCCCGCATTGAGCACCGCACCAAAAATCACAAAAATCGCCACCACGCTGACGCTTACCCCCGTCAGCGACCCCCATAATCCGCCTTCGGCAATCGTTAGCGTACCCACCATACTGGCCAGCGGCAGCCCAGGATGACCAAAAGCGCCAGGAATATATTGGCCGAAGGCGCCATACATTAACGCCAGCAAGGCCACCAGCGGCAGAGGCCAACCGATGGCTCGACGGGCAGCCTCAAGCGCTAAAGCCATCAAAAACAGGCCAATGCCCATCTGTAGATGAGTATCAATAAAGCCGTACTGGTTGGCTAGCGCAGCTTCGTTAAATGCGATATAGCCACACGCGGCAGCACCCAATACCGTCAGCAGCCAGCCGCTGACTCGCTGCGCTGGCGTATTGGCCATATAGACCAGCACCCAAGGCAATAGCAGCGCCATATGCAGCGGTCGGCTGACCAGCGCAGGTGTTAAGCCATAAAAAATCAAGCCAAGATGGAACATTACACTGACCGCGCCTAACGCCATCCAGCCAGGCGCTAATGAACGATCATCCTCAGGGGTCGCCGCTTGCGAAGAGGTAAAAACACGCATGCCTTGTTGCCTATCAGTACTGCATCAATACAGGACTGCCACAGCGCAAGCACCGTGGCAGCGGGAAGATGAAAGGTGGAGGTGGGGAGAAAGCCACTAACGCAGCGCGTCAGGCACCGCAATCTGCGCTTCTTGGTAGTAACGCAGCGCCCCAGGGTGGAGCGTGCCGGTCATGTTTTCCAACATATCGGGGCTAATACTGCCCCACCAGGCAGCCTCTTCGGCCATGGCATCGCGGCGCTCCCAAAACGTCTTGGTTAGCGTATAGGCAGTGTCGTCATCCATAGCCGTTGTGGTGTAGGCAATCACCGGTAGCGACGTGGTTTCGACGTCTTGAGCCACCCCGGGGTAGGTGCCGCCGGGTATCGTTTGGCGCGGCGCACCAATCTGTTCGATCTGCTCATCGGTGAGGCTAATCAAGGTCACAGGCATGCTGGCCGCTGTCTCAATGACGTTGGGCGAGGGGAAAGAGCTAGCGGTTACAAAACCATCAATTTGACCGTTTTTAAGTGCATCGGGGCCGCTGCCAATCGCCGCATCGGCAATTTGCACGCTCTCTTCCAGACCAAACAGTTCCAGGTAACGGGCCGCCTCACGGGCACCAAAGGTGCCGCGGCCAATCAATAAGTGCTTACCTTCCAGTGCGGAAATATCAGTCACGCCTTCGTCACCCGCTAACACAAAGTGCATGGTGATAGAGGGAATCGGAAACAGGCCTCGAATCTCTTGAAAACGCGGACTCTGCCGCTCGGCAAAGGCGCCCTCGCCGCCCATGGCCTGAGCGACTAACGCAGGCGGCGTGGTAAATACATAATTGCCTTGGCGAGCCATGACCTCCATCACGTTTTGCACCGAGCCCTGGCTCTCTTCCAGAGTGAGGATGATAGCGTCATCGGTTCCCTGACGGATCGCTTCTGAGAGCTCTACACCCATTTGATAATAGGCGGTACCCGCTGAAGCCGATTTATAGGTTACACGGGTTTCTGCGTGGGCGGAGAAGGCGGCACTTGTCAGCACTAACGTAGCAGCCGAGACAAAAAGCGTGCGGTGTAGGGAGCGAAAGGGATTGCGCATCGTTATATTCCTCGACGTATCCAGCGGCCGCTTCTAATCGGCCTCGTTTTTATCTTACCCAGTTGTTATATGACCAAGCTGAGAGCGTGGCGCGCATTAAAATAGCACGACTGTCCTCCGACAGGCACTCTCCGCGGTCGCCCTCCCCATGCCCGCCAGAGTGTTTTATTGACATCTAATATTAGCTTAAAAAGATATAGACTCTGAATCTTATTCAACAATGCTATGCGTCAATAGTATAATTTTTAAACCGCTATTAACTTTTTTATAAAACTATTACTGCACGATTTACCATTACCTAAAAGATTAATTTACTAAAAAAAGATGCTATTCCCTTAAGAAGAACTACTTTCGTTCGTTTTAATAAGGTATTGCGGCGCAATATAGACTGATAAAATAAGGGCGTTTTTACACCACTCCTGACAACTTAACCATGAGGAAGAACGTCACATGCCTACGTTGTGCCAACCCTCTCGCCAGCCACGATTATATCGTCGCTGGCTTTTTTTGTTAGCGGCCTTACTATTAGGCGCAAGTCCCAATGCTTTTGCAGTGACCGGTGAATTAGATCTAACGACGTCTACCGTTGGCTTTTTTGCTGTTGCGATTTTCGTCCTGGCGTATGCATTAGTCATGGCGGAAGAAAAGATCCATATGCGCAAGTCTAAGCCGGTGTTGGTGGCGGCCGGTATCATCTGGAGCCTCATCGGCTGGGTGTATGTCCAAAACGGCATGTCGGACGCGTCTGAGTACGCTTTCCGCGTCACGCTTTTGGAGTTCACCGAGCTGATGCTGTTCTTGCTGGTGGCCATGACCTACATCAACGCCATGGAAGAGCGCCGTGTCTTTGATGCGTTGCGTTCCTGGATGCTGCGCAAGGGCTTTAACTACCGAACGCTTTTTTGGCTGACCGGCGGTCTCGCCTTTGTGTTATCCCCCATCGCCGACAACCTCACCACCGCGCTGTTGATGTGTGCGGTGGTGACAAAAGTGGCCGAAGGCAACCAGCGCTATATTAACCTGGCCTGTATCAATATCGTCGTTGCCGCCAACGCCGGGGGCGCGTTTAGTCCGTTTGGCGACATCACCACCCTAATGGTATGGCAAGCGGGCATGGTGGAGTTCCAGGAGTTCTTCATTCTGTTCTTCCCCGCCCTGGTCAACTTCCTGATTCCAGCATGCATCATGAGTCTGTTTATCAAGGATGAAAAACCCGAAAGCGTTTATGAAGATGTGTGGATGAAACGTGGCGCCCGGCGCATTGTGCTGCTGTTTTTACTAACGATTGTCACCGCCGTACTGTGTCACGTGGTGCTCCATCTCCCCCCGGTGTTAGGCATGATGACCGGCCTTGGCTACTTGCAGTTCTTCGGTTACTACCTGCGCCGCAGCCTGCCCCGCTCCTTGGAACGCAAGCGCGAGCGCTATAGTCGCCGCGGCGACAACAAGAAGCTTGAGCAATTGGGTAGCGTAGTGCCGTTTGACGTCTTCAACCGCGTAGCGCGGGCCGAGTGGGATACATTGCTGTTCTTCTACGGCGTCGTTATGTGCGTTGGTGGGCTGGGTTTTATGGGCTATCTCGGCTTACTGTCAGAAGCGCTATATACCGGTTGGAACGCGACCGCGGCCAATATCGTATTAGGCATTGTTTCGGCCGTGGTGGACAACATCCCGGTGATGTTTGCGGTGCTGACCATGGAGCCCGATATGTCCCATGGCCAGTGGCTGCTGATTACCTTAACCGCTGGCGTCGGGGGCAGCTTACTATCGATAGGCTCCGCAGCCGGTGTGGCGGTAATGGGTCAGGCAAGGGGATCCTATACGTTTATGGGCCACTTACGCTGGTCGCCGGTTATTTTGCTCGGCTACATCGCCAGTATTTTGGTGCATATGTGGCTCAACGCCGATAGCTTTGCGCTTTTCAGCTAAGCCAGACAAATTGATAGGTACTACTCTTTACCCCTTTTCAGCGTGCTGGAAAGGGGTTTTGCTTTCCCCCTCAATAGGTCTCGAAAAGATATTCAATGGGCGTCGGGCGGCCAAATAGATAGCCTTGATAGCGGTAGCAGCCGTGGCCTCTCAGCCAGTCAAGCTGCTCTTTTTTCTCTACCCCTTCCGCGACCACGGTTAAACCTAAACTCACCGCAAGCAGAATCGTGGTATCGACAATTGCTGCGTCTGTTTTATCGGTCAGCAGCTCGTGAATAAACGATTGATCAATTTTCAACTCGTCCAGCGGTAAGCGCTTCAGGTAACTCAGCGATGAGTAACCGGTGCCAAAATCATCCAATGCAAAACGTATCCCCCTAGCACGCAGTTTCAACATCGTGCTGCGCACTCTCACCGGCTCGTGCATTAACAGACTCTCGGTGACTTCGAGCACCAAGCGACTAGGCGGTGCCTGGGTTTCTGCTAATAGTGCCTCAACATCCCGCACGAACTCCGGCTGTTGAAACTGCACTGAACTCACGTTGACGGAAATACTTAACGACGCATAGGCCGGCTGATGGGACCACTTCGCTAGCTGCTCGCAGGCTGACTTAAGCACCCAGTAACCGATCGGGATAATCAGCCGGTTCTCCTCCGCCAGCGGAATAAACGTCGCGGGGGATACCCAGCCACGCTGGGGATGATACCAGCGTAGCAACGCCTCAACGCCGGTAGTCACGCCTTGATGGTCGACCTGCACTTGATAGTGAAGCGCCAGTTCGTTGCGCTCGAGTGCCTGGTGTAAATCGGCTTCTAAACTGGCCCGCTCCAATACGCTGGTCTGCATCTCTGTGTTGAAAAAACACAGCGTATTGCCGCCCGTGATTTTAGCCTTCTGCAACGCCATATCAGCCTGTTGCAGCACGCTATCCATGCTGTGTTCGCCCCCTCCCGTAAACAGTGAAATACCAATACTGGCACTGATCGGTAATGAATGGCTGTTTCTTAATTGCGCAATCGTTTCTAGCAGTTGACGCGCCACGCGCTCTGCTTTTAGTGCAGCGTTCGGCTGTTGTTCGCCCAAGTTATTGATCAGCACAACAAACTCATCACTACTAAAGCGAGCCAAGGTTTCCTCTGCATCTAGCCGCTGACGTAGCTGTTCAGCAACGCTGATCAATAGCTGATCGCCACTCTCATGGCCCTGAATGTCATTCACTAAGCGGAAATTATCCAGGTCGATCACCATTACCGCACTATAGGACGCAGCCCACTCCTCGTGCTCAATAGCGGCCGTTAGGGAATCCATCAGTAGCCGCCGGTTGGGAAGCCCTGTCAGCGAGTCATAAAAAGCCAGGTAGTGGGTGCGCGACTGCATTTCCAGGTAGTCAGTCAGTTCAGTCGAGATACCGCACAGGCAGGGGGCTGCACCGGGTGACATGGAGAGCGGCATTTTAATCGATAAGAACGTTCTTACCCTGCTTTCGCCCTGCAAGACATTGCTCTCCTCCACCGTTACTTTCATACCCGACTCTAATACGCTGCGATCAACCTGCTTGATTTCAGCGGCGCTCCCGGCATCGAAAAACACCTCATCGCGCTTACCGATTATTTTTTCGGCAGGCAGGCCAAATAGGTCGCTAATGCGACGATTAACGTATTGATACTCTAAGGAAGGGGATTTGATATAGATAAAGGCATCGACGCTATCCAGGATAGTCGCCAGCATCTCTTTGTTGGTCTGGAGTAGCGCCCGGTTATGTCGCATGCGCCGCTTGAGCAACAGGTTGCCCAGCAGCGCCAAAAGAAGGAACACAAGCAGCAAGACGATACCCCAACGCCCCAAGTAGTCGTCAATACTGCCCAACAGCTCCACTGGAAAAGCTGCAGACGCGGTAAAATAGTACATGGTGGCTGTTCACTGGCCAGGCATGGTAAGCGGGCCCGCCCGCTCGACCACTCGCTGCCAGGCAGCGTCTTTTTCAATACGTGACACAAACGCAGCGATGGCTGGATACTTTTCCAACGACTGCACGGCGGCCACTGCCTGTAGCGGGAAACTCATTTGAATATCAGCACCGCTTGGCCACGGCCCGGCAAAATTCCCCTGCGCCAACAGATGTTGGTTAATAAAGTTAAGGTGCTGCTTGAGCTGCGGTGCTAAGAAGCGCTTGCTTACCGTATCACTAATCCCCTTTGCCAGTGGCTTAATCAGCCAGGGCGACTGTTTGGGAATTTGACTAAACACAAGCTGCATCACCAGCAGTGGCATTAACGACCCTTCGGCATAGTGCAGCCAGTAGCGGTAATCCACCCACGCATTCACATCATCGATTGAAGGCTGACAGCGCCCCTGCCCATAGCGCTGCAACAGGTAATCAATGATGGCGCCCGATTCGGCCACGGTAAAATCGCCGTCGGTAATCACCGGTGATTTACCCAGCGGATGAATTTTTTTCAGCGAATCTGGCGCTTGCTGGGTTTTGCCATCGCGTTGGTAAACCACCAACTCGTACTCCAGCTCCAGGGCTTCAAGTAGCCATAGGATGCGGTGCGAACGAGACTTTTCCAGATGGTGAACGTGGATCATAAACTCTCCGTGGGGCTGAGTTGCGCGCCAGCATTGCACTGGCGACACTTATTCCTTTTCTAACGGCACATTAAGCTTAGTACCATATAGCCCATCATCATAGGAGCATCAGTATCAACGCTGCGTCAAAAGCAACTATTAATTAGGTGCGTTATGATCGGTGCGCGTGGCGCCAACGTGCCAGCAGATCCAACGGTGACCATTTACCTTGCAGCCAGGGCGCGAGCAAACGCATAGAGAGCGGAATAAACACAAATACCATCACTGGCGTCAGCATTAGGGTACTCACCACTACCCGCGGCAGCAGCGCCCAATCGGCCAGGACGCCACCAAATACAAGCTGAAAAATTAGCGAGATAGGAAAGAAAGCCAACCAGACAGCAACGGCCTGTTTCCAGCGCGGCGGTGCGCTGCTACCGGTTTGAAACCACGCATCCAGCCCAGTAGCCCGGTGTTCATGGGGCGCCTCATACAGGCCTTTACCGCGCGCTAACCACGCATGGCGTGAGGCAGAGTGCTCCCAAGCGGCTAAGGTTTCGCTGCTGCTAAAGCGGAAAATAATCTGGTATTCATCGTCGTCAGCCGGTGGCGCCAATACGCCGGAGCCGAGGTAGCCAGAAAAATCGGCCGCCAGTTCGCGCCCTTCATTAAGCCAACGATTAAAATCGGAGTAGCGGCCGTGCTCAACGCGACGAGCCACCATCAATGTGACAGGTGAGGCAGACATGGTATATCTCCTAATGTGTCTACAGCCAGCGCCGGATAGGCAGGCTGCTTGCTTTCAAGGGGGTAACCCTGAAAGTCATAATTGCCACATTATACAAGCAATGTTGATGCCATGTTGTGAATGTTACACTATGGTCGTATACGCGGCGTAGATTCTCGCCGAGGCACGGGGCTGGGACGCTCGCCGCGTTGAAAGGCGCATACATGAACATAGATATCCACAGCGCTGCGAATGGCATCTGCTTCTTGGGGGTCGGGGTCTAGTACCGGGCCGGCATACTCACCTTCGCTGCGTAGTACGGCTTCTAGCTCGGTTCGGTAACGGTCGAGCAGGTGTTCCAGGTTGATGCGTATACGATGAACTTCCAGACCAAACGCCTGACGTTGATCGGTGCGCTTAAGGATGTCCAAAGGGTTTGAAGCCGTTTCAATCAAGCTCTCTAGCGTAGCGAAAACTAACTTTTCAGCACTGTTTAAATTGGGAATAATGGAATAAATGAGGTCATTTAAAGTGATCGGTGTTCCATGGCGGTGCATAGGCAATTCAACGTCCGATTAAAGGATTAATGCTGATAAATCGGCCCTGCTCGGTAAAACTTAATCGATAAATACCGTGCACGCCGTCGCGACTTACTACTCGACGAATCGCCTCGGCCGGAAATATCACCCAACGACCATCTACGCTGCGGGTACGCACATTGGCAATACGCCCTTCGTAATGAGCCAAACACTCATCATAATTAAGATTAATAACTACATCAATGGTTTGCATAGGGTTGGCAATAAGATAGGGCTGGCATAAGAGTGCCATCGTGTCGGAAAAGTAGCGATCTAGTACTGCAAAAACTTGCACTGTCGGTATCGCTCGCTAATACTTCATGGTATCCCAACTCGTACTTAGTCGGTAATGACCTATGGCCGTTTCTTCCATTAGCACCGTTTCTTATGCTGCCTGGACATATCCTTCAGCGAATACAATGTCCCCGCGCGTTGAGCAAACAGCAAAAGGCCGTGCACTTGAAGAAGATACGGCGTCTACAGACGACCCTAAAACGACGAGCGCGAGCGAAGAGAGCAGCAGCGCCGAGGCTGGCCCCAAACGGGCAGACGGCACGCCCATGGCGCCGGAAGAGATTCAGCTACTAGATCAGCTTAAACAGACCGATCGCGAAGTTCGCCAACATGAAATGGCCCACCAAACAGTGGGCGGTGCCTATACTGGCGGCGCCAGCTATGAGTATGAAGTTGGCCCCGATGGCAAGCGGTATGCGGTTGCGGGGGAGGTACCGATCGATTACGGTCCGGTGCCCAATGACCCCCAAGCCACAATTGAAAAAATGCAGACCGTGATCGCCGCTGCCATGGCACCTGCGGATCCCTCACCAAAAGACCACCAAGTGGCCGCCCAAGCGCGCCAGTACCTGTTGGAAGCCAAGCTTGAAGCCTCCATGCAGCGCAGTGAAATGGAGCAAGCTCGCAGTGACGGTGCCGCGGTAACAGCCTCTGCAGATGAATCAGCCGCTGGCGAGCAATCTTTAGAGGAACAAGCCGCCTAATTGTCCACTAGGGCAAGTGAACTCCACTCTTCACGGCTAGGCCAATTCGCTAACCAGTTAGGTAATGCCTCTGCGGGCATCGGCCGTCCAATACCATAGCCTTGAGCTAAATCGCAGCCTAGTGCTATCAAGGCTTTGGCATGCTCTAAGGTTTCTACACCCTCTGCCAGCATGGGTCGCTTAAAGCGATTAGCCATGTAAATGACACTTTCCACAATCGCCATATCGTCCTGGTCGCTAAGCATATCGCGGACAAAGCTCTGATCGATTTTAATCAGACATACCGGTAGCTGCCGCAGGTGGGTTAAAGACGAAAACCCGGTGCCAAAATCATCAATCGCAAAACTGACTCCCAGCGACTGGCAGCGCGACATGTTTTGCAGCGCGGCCTCGATATCGTGCATCGCCGCACTCTCCAACACTTCGAGTTTGAGCATTGCTGGGGGGACATCAGGGTAGCTTGCCAATAGCTCGCCCAACCGCTGGCTAAAGTCACTCACTAACAGATGCGTTGGGCTTATATTCACATTGATCGGTAGCGCAATGCCTTGAACTTGCCACTCACTCAACTGGCGCAGCGCTCGTTCAATGACCCATTCACCAAGCTCCACTTCTAACGGTGTGGTATCGATAATGGGTAAAAACTGCCCAGGTGCAAGCAGCCCCTCTTCAGGGTGCTGCCAACGAATCAGCGCCTCAAGACCGACCACCTTGCCACTGCGCATATCGACCTGGGGCTGGTAATAAAGGCGCAGTTCATTGTTATTGAGCGCATCAATAAAGCGCTGACGCTGCTCATGGCGCACCTGTAGTAAGCGGTCATGGTTAGGGTCAAACAAGTGAAAGGTATCGCGGCCCCGCTGTTTAGCACGGTACATCGCCTGATTGGCATGGCGTAACAGCAGGTCGCCCTGAACCTGATCATTCGGATAGAGCGTTACTCCCAAGCTTGCCGTCAGGTGAATGCTCTGCCCGTCAATCATCAGCGGTTGGCGAATGGAGGCTAACAACTTCTCAAAAAAATCGTCGTCGACACCATGATGGAGTAACAGCACAAACTCATCGCCCCCCACCCGAGCCAACACATCATCCCCGAACAGCAGATGGCTTATCCGCTGCGAAAAAGAGGAAAGCAGCGCATCGCCCACGGTGGAACCCAGCCGGTCATTAATATTTTTGAAGAAGTCGATATCCAGCGAGCACACCGCCAAGGGTAGCTGTTTGGTTTCTGCATGCTGCATGGACTCTTGAATCAATTGTGTCAGTAGCTGCAGATTGGGCAGCCCCGTTAGGGCATCGAAATAGACTTCTCGATTAAGGTGGCGGGCATGGGCTGGAATGGCCGAAAGGTCAGCAAGCACAATCACATGGTGATCGATCTCACCTTGCTCATTGCGCACGCGATTAATCGACATCATGCCCGGATAAAACTGGCCATCATGGCTACGATAGCTAACCTGGCTTTTGCTACGGTCACGCAACTGCAGCTCTTCCCGCATCAACCGCGTGGTTCGGCTATCATCCAGCGGTAAAATACTGAACGCTTCTGGCGTTTTGCCCTGCACATCTCCCTGGGTGATCCCCGTTAACTCACAAAAAGCAGGGTTAACCTCCACTACCCGGTTTTCCGCATCGGTAATAATGATCGCTTCGTTGGCGTAGCAAAATACCGATTCAGCAGGTGACGCTGTATAGCGCTTAGGCGCTGTTGGCATCGTGTTCAAGCGGGGAATTGATGTTGTCAGGGAGGGCTGTTGAGACAAAGACTGCTCCTTCGATAACTTCAAGGATTCGTGCATACGTCTTTGCTCTCCTCGTCATTGTTATAGAGACATCGCCATATAGGTTCGCCGTTATATAGGGCTGTTCAAGTACAAATAATGCGATGATGAAGATAGCACGGCGGACACCCTAGGACGCCCCCGCACTACTTTGATATCTCACACCTACTCCTGCATAGGTATATTAACGCTGCTGTATATTAACACCCTATTCCGGCGCGAGGGCGTTGCAATACTAAAGTGCATTATCGGCTGCCAATGCAAAAAGTTAAGCGTGCCCACCCTATCAAGGCTTTAACGCTATGCGTAGGACATGGTTAAACGGCTTGCGGCCGGCTCAATATCGCGCACCAGATAATCACTCACTTTGCTGGTCATGTCGTCTGCCTGATCATCAAGGGAGCGGCTCGCCGCGGCCATTTCCTCAACCAATGCAGCATTTTGCTGGGTTACATCTTCCAACTGGGCCATGGCACGGTTAATTTGCTCAATCCCTGCCGACTGTTCATGGGTAGCCGACGCCATTTCATCCATCAGACTTGCCATTTGCCCTACCCGTTGAGCAATCCGTCCCAAGGTTTCGTTTGTGGTAGTCACCAGACTTTCGCCTTCTGAAATTTTTGCCACGTTATTATCGATCAATTGACGAATCTGGCTGGCCTCCTGGGCACTACGACTAGCCAATTTGCGCACTTCGTCGGCGACCACTGCAAAACCGCGCCCATGCTCACCGGCTCTCGCCGCTTCAACCGAGGCATTAAGCGCTAATAAATTGGTTTGGAAAGCGATGTTATCGATGGTCGCCACAATGCTAGTTACCTGCTCATTGGCTTGCAGGATAAGCTGCATGGCTGTTTGGGCTTGAGAAGCGACGGCGGTGGCTTCTTTTGCCTCTTGAGCCACATCACCCGTCATCTGCTGGGCTTGCTGCGCGTTTTCAGCACTCTGGCGCACCGTGGCGGTGATCTGCTCCATACTCGACGCGGTTTGCACCAGCGAGGCGGACTGCTCTTCGGTTCGCTGGGCAAGGTCTTGATTACCCTGCGCCATCTGATTGCTGGCCACCGCTACCGACTGCGCATTGCGCTTAACGTCAGCCACCAGCGCTTCGGTAACTTCCGACGATTCATTAAACGCCTGATATAGTTGTGATAACTCATCGCTACCCGGCACTACCAAGCGCTGCGTTAAATCGCTACCCCGGGTCGCGATACTGGTTAGCGCCTGGTTAAGCGACTGAGTAATGGCACGTACGATCAATACAGCAGCAATAATCGCCATCAAGCTGGCCACGAGGGCAATTACCGCATACTGCCAAAGAGCCTGTTGAGCTGATTCGCGAAGTCCAACGGTTTGGGCCACCACCGTATCAGCAACGTGGTTTTCTAAGGCCTTGAGGCGCGCAATTTTTACCGTTTGCCACTCGAACCACTGCTCTGGGTCGACCCCATAACCGCCTGTTTGCGCTTGACTGATCGCCAATTCTCGGCGAGCCAAGAGGCGTTCAATCTCTGCACCGCTTAACGCCTGGTCAAGCTGGTCGCGGCTTTCTTCTCCAGCCAACAGGCGGAAGCTAGCCAAGAATGCCTGTTCCTCGCCCAACAAGGACAAGAAACGGCGCAGTGTAGCGTCAGGCATGCCGTCACTGGCGAAGGCATTAGAAAGCAGCGCCCGCTCAATCCCCGCTAAGTCTTTGGCTTCCAGCAACTGGTAGTAGGCACTTAACTGGCGAGCAATACCGCCTTCGCTGGTGAGATGCGACAGCGTACCCACAAAGGCCATTAGTTGACCGTTGATGCCGGTGTAGTGGCTTAACGCATCACCCATCGCAATATCCAGGTCATCGACACGCTTGCGTAAGGCTGCCTGGCGCTGCCACTGGTCGTCAATTTCGTTGAGTCGTTGCTGGACAGCAGGCGTTAACAGCGCTGGATCCAAGGCATTACGCTGAGTTTGGAAAGTCTGGACAGCGGCGTCGGTGTTGGGACGCTGCTGTTTAAGCTGGTCGCCAAAGGCATTACCTTCGCTGCCCAGAAAGCCAGCGGTCATTCCGCGCTCAAGCTGCATTTGGTGAACGGTATCACCGGCGCGTTGAGCTAATTGGGTCATGGCGTGCAGACGATCAAACTCCTGCAGGGTGGTCAAACGTTCCATAATGCCTTGTGCAGCAAACCAGGCCAGGGCAAGCAAGGGAAGCACCAACACACAGGCAAATTTAAACCGCATCGACATGCGGTTAATGATAGTTTTCATGGCTTAGCCTCAAACAGATAGCGTCGTTGGGGTAAGCGGCGTGCCCAATTATTATTATCCGCATCAACTGATGCGTTTAGCTAAGTCTGCCGCACTTTGTCATGTAGTTAAATATGTTTAATTTCAATAGATAAATTAATGACAAAGCGGCGCGAGTATAGGGCGTGTGAGGAACTCTATATTGATTCAAGTCATAAAGCCTGACGGATTTTCCGGCCTAACAAGCGGCGGAGTTAAGCGACCCTTAAGGCGCTGGGCTGGCGGCGCCCAAAAAGCGCGCCTGCCAGTAATCGATCTCTAACGGCACGCTGACTACCGCGCGGCCATTGCCAGGCGCATGAATCATTTGGCCGTTGCCACGATAAATCCCTACGTGGGTCGCTTTGCGACGGTCGCCAAAGAAAAGCAGATCGCCAGGGCGAGGGGATTTCACCTGGGGCAAGGCGCGAAACTGCTCATCAGCGGTACGCGGAACGCGAATACCCGCCGCCCGGTAGGTCATTTCCACCAAGCCAGAGCAGTCCAGACCATCCGGCGTATTTCCCCCAAAGCGATACGGTGTGCCAATGGCCTGCTGGGCATGGGAGAGAATCAGCGCACGCTCCATAGAGAGTCCTGCGCGGTTAGGGGGTGCCTCAATGGGGGTAAGATCGCGGCTGGCACAACCCGCTAGTGCCAGTAGTAACAGGCAGGTAAGCAGCCACCTTCCAGAGGGGGCCAATCCGCAAGGTAGAGACCACAGGCGAACCAATCTCATGGACAGCCGCTCCGATAAACCAACGTGCCTTCATGATGGCGCAAAGCATGCCTAGCCGCCAATAGTTAACGTCCAATCCACTCGACAAAGCTGGTTTCACCCAGCGCATGGCGCTCATGACGCACCCGGCTAATTGCCGCGTAAGGTAAATCCATTGCCAGTACCCGCGAAAGTGGCTGCTCGATTACCTGGCGCAGCAGGCCATTGCAGACAAATAGATGCGCCACTACCAGCACATGCTTACCAGGCGGATTACTTAACAGCTGCTGCCAGGCCTCGGCCAATCGCGCGTCAAAAGCTTGCAGGGTTTCGCCGCCAGGGGGAGACACCGCGGCAGGATCGAACCAAAACGCACTCATACGCTCGGTGCCCTCTTCGGCAAACACCTGGACGTGGGTTTTGCCTTCCCACCGCCCCAAGTGCAGTTCAGCGAAATCGTCCTCCACCTGAACGGGCAGATCAAACTCTTCCCCCAGCCATAGGGCAAATTCACGGCAGCGTGTTAACGGCGAGGTCACGATCGCATCGTAGGGCAAATGTCCGTCGACCGTCTGTCGCATGACGGCATCGGTCACCTGCTGCCAGCCGTTTTCACTCAGCGGATGGTCGGTGGAGCCGCGGAGCATACGCCCACCCACCGGCTCACCGTGGCGCAGTAAATCTATCGTTGTTAGCTCGGCTTCAGGAAAGCGCATAGGGGTAACCTCGCCGATTTAGGCAGCTTGCAGTTTAGATAATTGCGTGACGCACGCGGGCAGAGATCCACTCCGACACCAGCACGGTGGCGAAAATCATAATAAAGATGACGCTAACTTGATCCCAGGCGAGGCTATTGATCGAGGCATTCAACTGCAGACCAATACCACCTGCCCCGACCAAGCCCAACACCGTCGACTCACGAATATTAATGTCCCAGCGGTAAACGCTAATCCCCGCGAATGCGGGCATCACCTGGGGCAGCACACCGTAGTTCATCACCTGCAGTCGGCTCGCGCCGGTAGCGCTAATCGCTTCAACGGGTGTGGGATGGATCTCTTCAATCGCTTCGTAAAGCAGCTTGCCCACAAAGCCGATGGAGCGCAGGGCAATGGCAATAATCCCCGCCAGTACGCCGGGGCCAAGAATGGTGACCAGCAGCATCGCCCAAATCAGCGAGTTAATGGAGCGCGATGAGACGATCACCATCAGCGCCAAACTTCGCACCAGCGGGTGCGGCGTCGTGTTACGGGCGGCTAAAAATGCCACCGGAAACGCCATCATAATCCCTAACGCGGTGCCCAAAGTAGCGATATTGATGGTGTCCCACATGGGCTTCCAGAGCACATTGGCGTAGCCCCATTCAGGAGGGGTCATGCGGCTGATCAGGTCTGCTCCCTGGCGACCGGCATCTTCCACAAACACCCACATGGTGTTGTCGGAAATTATCTTCCAGCAGAGCAGAAATAGGCTGACACCTGCCAGCCAAGCCAGGTACTGCAACCATTGAGCGCGACTAGTGCGCCGCCGCCAAACCGGCTGCCCCTGGGGTGTAGTGGAAACAGGCATTTAAACTCTCGACAAATTAAGGGGCCAGAAATTACGGATCCAGCAGTTACTGAATCAGCGTTTACTGAGTCCAGCGGCGAACGTGGCTTGAGCTGTACTCGCACAGCAGCACGATGGCGATGATAATCAGCAGAATCGCCGCAGAGGTATCGTACTCATAGCGGCTCAGCGAGGTATTCAGCGTGGCGCCAATACCGCCTGCACCGACGATGCCAATCACCGAGGACTCACGGAAGTTGATATCCAAACGGTACATGGAAAGCCCAATCAAACGCGGCATGACCTGGGGCTGCACGGCGTGATTCATGGTTTGCCACCAACTGGCGCCCGTGGCGCGCACCGCTTCTACCTGCCGCCAATCCAAGTCCTCGATATCTTCCGCCAGCAGCTTGGCCATAAAGCCAATCGTCGCAAATGCCAGGGTGATCATGCCCGCAAAGGGCCCAAAGCCGAACATCACCACAAACAGAATGGCGATGATGATCTCCTGGAACGTACGTGAAACGGCGATAATCCCGCGACACACAAAGTAGATCGGCAGTGGTGAAATATTTCGCGCTGCCCCTAAGCCCACGGGTATCGCCAGTAGCACACCCAGTACCGTGGAGGTGAGCGTCATAGTCAAGCTTTCCAGCAAGCCCGCGACGATATCGTCGTAGCGGCTGACAAAGTCGGGCTGCATAAAGGCGCCTAAAAAATTAACCGCTCGGCCCGCGCCTTCCGCCACCCGCGCCCAGTTCACCTCGACCGAGGCAAGCGCTAAAAACAGATACACCACTGCGCCGATGGCGAGCCCCCAGCGCAAGCGGGGACTCTCAATTAGCGGTAGTCGCCGCCACTGACCGCGCTGCGCCGCCTGCTGGCGTGCCTGCTCGTTCATCGTGCCGCTCCCGCTTCAATGGTCGACATCACCCGCGCGTAGGGAGGATTAATCGCAGCAGTGTTAGTCGCCTCATCACCGCTGACTTCATCGTCCATTGGTTCAGGCGTGGTATCCCAATCCTCTTCACCGTAAATCGTGGTAAGGATCTCGCTGGTGAGTTCGCTGGGAAGGCCATCAAAGACGATTTCACCCGCCCGCAGGCCGACAATGCGGTCAGCAAACTGCTGGGCCAGCGCTACGTCGTGAATATTGATGATCGCCGCCAATTCGCGCTCTGCGCATAGCTCACGAATCAAGCGCATGATTTGCCGGGAAGTTTTTGGGTCAAGGCTGGCGGTAGGTTCATCCACCAGCAACAGTTTGGGACTTTGCAGGAGCGCCCTGGCGATACCCACCCGTTGGCGTTGGCCGCCAGACAGGGCATCGGCGCGTTTATCAATGGCATGCGGCAGCCCCACTCGCTCCAATAGACGGAAGGCTTCAATCACGGCCTCCTGCGGGTAGCGGCGCAGGAAGCTGCGCCAAAAGCCCACATAACCGAGCTGACCCGACAGTACGTTCTCCATCACGGTTAAGCGGTCTACCAGCGCATACTCTTGGAAAATCATGCCCATGGAGCGGCGGGCGTGACGCAGCTTATGCCCCGAGAGCTTCGTCAGCTCCGTGCCGTCCAGACGAATGCTGCCCTGGGTAGGCTCAACCAGCCGGTTAACACAGCGAATTAGCGTGCTTTTACCCGCGCCAGAGGGGCCAATCAGCGCCATCACTTGGCCTTTGGGCAGCGTGAGTTCAATATCCGTCAGCGCTCGATCCCCGGTAGGGTAACGTTTGCCAACGCCGGTGAGTGTCAACATGGAAGTGCCTCATCTACATAGCGGTTCGGCCAGAAGGTTGCCCTCCTGGCCGATCGTATTGGGGTACTGCTTAGAGATTAATCGCAGTCGTAGGTCACGCCGTTGGCGTCAGCGATGGTGCGAATAACTTCCCAGTTTTCCTGATAAGTAATCGGAATAAACTGTGCTTCGCCGGAGTTGGCGAATTCTGACTCGAGGGCAGTGCCTTCCCAGTCGTAGCTGAAGAACGCATCCTGAATTTTCTCGGCAAGTTCCGGATTCAGGTTATTCGCCAGCCCGTAAGCGGTGGTGGGGAAGGTTTGTGAGGTGTAGATGATGTCGTAATCACCTTCGTTCACCACACCGCGGGAAATCATCCGCTTGCCTACAGAGTTAGCAATCGCCGCCGCGTCGTAATCTTCGTTGACGACGCCAAGAATAGAGTTATCGTGGGAGCCAGAGAATGCGGTCTCAAAATCTTCGCCCGCTTCCATACCGTACTCAGAGCGCAGCAGCGCCGAGGGAGCGCGGAAGCCAGAGTTTGAGGTCTCGGAGGTAAACGCTAGCTGGCGACCCTGCAAGTCTTCAACGGCTTCAATGCCGCTTCCTGGGTAGGTAATGATCTCCATCTCATAGCCAAAACTGCCATCTTCAGCGGCCATCATGGCGAAGGGGCGGAAACCACCGCAGTTAACCGCGACCGGTACGCCGCCGGTATTGAAACCGGCTACGTGGAGACGGCCAGCGCGCAGCGCTTCCTGCTGGGCAGCGTTGGACTGCACCGGGAAGAACTGCACTTTTTTGCCGGTGGCGTCGCTCAGGTGATCCAAAAAGTCAGACCAGACGTCAGCGTAAACCGCTGGGTCTTCAACCGGGGTATAGGCAAACACCAAGGTATCCGGATCCACCCACTGAGACTCATCGCTGGGAACATCGGCGACCATATCGCCATCGTTATCCACATAGCGCGACGACAGATCCGCAGAAGCGTTCACCGCAGCCAGGGCGAAGGCGCTAGCAACGGCGGCGCTGATTAACGTGCGGGAGAGAGATAATGTCTGCATGGGTCACCTGTAGCGTTATTAGAAGATGACGACATCCTGACGGCTTCAAGTGACAGAAATGGGGCACTTATGTGACCACTTCGTGACGTTTTGGCGAAGGACATTAATGTACAGATGGAGAGGCTTCGTGACCGCGGCGCTCTACAAACAAACTGTTGCCAGGGATTTTTTTGGCTTGGTGCTTCAGCTCGGAAAGTTCGCCAGCAATATCCAGCGATTGACAGCTGGTTGTATTGGGAATGGGTTTCACCGCAATCGAGACGCTAACAAAAGGGAAAAACGTCAGCCTATTTTGTCGGTTTTCGATATAAATACCGCCCTGAAGGCGATCAGACTCTTCATAGAAGCCCGGCGCCATCACCTCGAATGAGTGCAGAATTTGCTGACAAACACTTTCCCAGTGCTCAAGCGGCAGCAACATCATAAAATCATCACCGCCAATATGACCAATAAAGCCCCCGGCGTTCTCTACCTGCGCCTGCAGTAGCCGCGACAGTGAAATAATGATGTGATCGCCTCGGGCGTACCCATAGGCATCGTTAAAGGCTTTAAAGTTATCTAAATCGACGTAGGCGGCGGCAAATCCCCGCTCGGCAGCCAAGTAGCTGGCCAGGGTTTCATTAATCAGAATATTGCCCGGCAGGCCGGTAAGCGGGTTGGCATGTCGCGCTTGGCGCACCTGAATCGCAGTAATCTCACGCAACAGGTCAACGATATTGCCCATCCCCAGGTAGTCACCGTTAGCGTTAACGATGACAAAGTCCTCTTGCTCAATATCCCGACTATCGGTCAACTTCTGACTCAAAATCTCAAGCGGGGTATCCGCTTCGGCCACCAACATGCGTGCATCCGCAACGTCCAGTACGCGGCGCTTGGCATACAGCGCATGGCTATAGGGATTGGTAAACAGGGTTAAAAACGCATTGCGGCGCACCACCGCCACGGGTTTACCGTTTTCCAGCACGGCCACACAGCGCAAGCTGGGCTGTTGGCGAAATCGATCGGAGAGATAAGGCACTGCGCAATCTGTCGTTATGGGATCGGTCGCCCGCAAAATCGAGCGTGCGGTGCGGCCGGCGGGACTTTTTAAGTGAGTGGTCGCCGGTAGCAGCATGTTGAGCTCTAAAGGCGGCTGCTGGCTGGGGCGGGCGAAATAGAAGCCTTGCAGCAGCGCAAGGCCGCGGTCGAGTTCCCACAAGCAAAGATGCTCAGCGGCGGTCTCCACCCCTTCGGCAATGACCTGGCAGTCCAGGCTACGCGCCACGTCGAGAATCGAGCGCAGGAATTCTCGCTTGGCAGGATCCTGGTCAATGCCGGAGATAAAGTGCCGGTCGAGCTTAACGAAATCGGGGCGCAGCTCTGACCAGTGGCGCAGGCTTGAGTGGCCCGCACCAAGATCATCCAGCGCTACCTGAAAGCCCATGGTGCGGTAGTGATCCACCGCCTGACGCATTAGCTCGTAGTCATGGATTGGCACGTGTTCAGTGAGCTCGATCACCACCCGCTCCGGGGGCAAGCCGCTGTCACGAATAAAGCCAAGCGTTAAGCCTTCGCGAAAATCACGCTCAACGATAGTCAGTGGCATTACGTTAAGAAACAGCAAACCGGGCAGCTCAAGCTCTGCAAAGCGACGAATAGCCAGACGTCGGCAGAGAATATCTAACTCCACCAGTAGCCCGGCCTGGGTGGCTACATCAAACAGCCGTAACGGCGAGTGCAGCGGCGACGTTTTCGGCCCGCGAATCAGTGCTTCGTAGCCATAAATCGCCTGCTGACTGGCGTCCACAATGGGCTGAAAGAGCACGTGTAGCTCTTCTGACGCAATAATTTGGTTAAGCCACTGCGCTTCTTGTGCGGTCATTTGCCTGCTGCCCTATTCTGCCACCCTAATAACCAGCGGTGGTGCCTGTGATCTGTCACCTTCCCTGGAGGTTGTTAATAAGCTGCAAGCGTGCGTCATTTTTGTGACGCTATCATGACAAACATCAGTGACGTCAGCCAGTTGGCGCTCAAGTGAGCGGCTTCTCCCGCGGCGGAAAGACCACCTCACTACCGTCAGCGTCGAGCTGGCGGATATCGATAGGGTGGCCCTTCTCATCAAGCGTCACTAAACCAATACCACTGGCGTTCCAAAGCCGTTCACCAGCGCTGGCGCGATTAGGATCGCGGGGGTTAACGCTTAGCTTGCGGCGCTTGGTGAACCAATTAAGCGGCGACCACGGCGCGTAGAGCCAGCGATTGAGCCGGTCAAAGGTATTGAGCAGGTTTTTGGGAAAGGTGTTTTTGATCCCGCTGGAGGTGATCTGCCACAGGTGGGGAGAACGGCGCTGATGGCGCACCACAATGTCGTAGACAAACGAGTAATGCACGTCACCCGATAAAATCACGTAGTTGCCCGGGGTTTTGGAGTGCCGCCAAATCTGCAGCAGCGTATTGGCTGCCCCACGGTGGGCCATCCAGTTTTCGGCATCCACCACCAACGGCTTACCGGCGAGGGTAAACAGCTTTTGAATTCCCTCTATCAACTTGACGCCGAACATCGGCGCGGGAGAGACAATCACCGCACTTTTGGCCCCCATGAGCGCCTGCTGCATCTCCATTAGCGCCTCCCAGTCCATCAAGCCTGAAGGCCGGTGCGGGCTACGCTCACTGCGCCAGCGCCGGGTGCGGGTATCCAGCACTATCAGTGCGGGGGTGCCAGGCACCTGAAACTCCCAGCCCTGAAAGCGCAAAAGCCGCTCAATCAACCCATCCTGTTCAGCGCAGGCTAGCGGTTGGTCGCCCTCACCCAGCAGGGTCGAGGCATGATGGACTAATGGGTTCAATTTATCCGGATCGTTACCCCAGGCTTGGCAGAGCAGATAGGCCACCAAGGCGTTACCGATAATACGCTTAGAGAACGGATGGCCGTAGGCGGCGCGCTCCCAGTCGGCAGTTAGGTTCCAGTCGTCGGTAACGTCGTGGTCATCGAAGATCATCAGGCTGGGCAGGTGCGCCATTACCCGCGCGCACTGGGGCAAACCTTCAGCGAAGGTATCGATCACCGCCTTCTCCTGACGATAGAGTTCGGCGTCTTTTTCATCAAGGGCGGGCGCTTCAGGGGCAATCACTTGCCAGGGCACCGGCGACCACACCAGGCAGTACATGGCGAGCATTTCAGCCAGCGTCATCAGGTGGTTATGGGCATTCGCCGAGGTAAACACCGGCTTTTTGACACCGCCAAAGAAGCGCTCGCGCAGGGCCGCGTTGCTGGTCACATCCGGCAGCAGCTCCGCACGCCGGTAGTAGCTATCCGGCGAGCGGTAGAGCGCCTGACTATCGTCGACAGTCGCGCCTTCCAGCCACTCATCCACCAGCCCTAGCCGCTCAATCAGCGCATGCACGGCGCGTAGCATCGGCCCGGCCACATCGTCGGCGTACACCTGATCACCGGTCATCAGCAGCCAAGCGGGCCACTCGGTGGGGGCTGACTGCTGCTCAGCAAGCCAACTGTCGGCGCGCACCAGACCATCGGCACTGTCGTGATGGGGCTTGCGGCAGGAGCCATGCATCAGGCGGTGATGGCGCGAGGCAATCACAAAGGCGGGATAGGCGGCGCCGTCATAACACAGCCACGGCGCCCACTCAGGCAAAGAACGCCACTCGCCCTGCTGGGTTTCCACCTGCAGGTCGTACTCGATGCGCTCGTCGCAGGGCAGCGCTGACTCAAGCTCACAATCAATTAGGTAGATAAAGGCCCGCTGGCCAATGGGGATGCACTGCTGATGGTGCGCTAAGCTGATCGACTGGCTATCGGTGCGCCCTGGGCGCAGTACCAAGGCCATGTTCAGCGGCCGGGTAGCGACAAGCCAAAGCACCAGACGGGTAGTGCTGATGCGTCTTAACAGGGGGCCGGCGACTATATCGGGCAGCGTATCTGTGCGATTCATTCGGTGCGGTCTCCATTAGTTACGCGCGACGATTACGCGCGACGACGGGCAGCTCCACCACCACTTTCAATCCGCCAGTGCTGGCGCGACTAAGGTGCATATGGCCGCTGTACAGGGTGACAAGGTCAGTCACAATGGCCAAACCCAAGCCACTGCCCGAGCGCTGTTCGTCCAACCGCTTACCGCGCTGTACCGCCTGCTGACACTCGGCTTCGGACATACCGGGGCCATCATCGCTAACGGTTAAGGTTAACTGCTGCTCGTGCATCGCTACCTGTAGCTGCACATCGCTATGCGCCCAGCGTAGCGCGTTATCCATTAGGTTACCCACCAGCTCTTGGATATCCTGGCCATCCATATGCACATTAATCTCACTCGCCCAGGTTTGGCGCAGCTCAATGCCACGCCGCTGGGCGAGCCTAGCCAGCCCATTGAGCAGCGGTGCCAGGGTGGCGTGCAAATCAATGGGCGCAAAGCGAACGCCTTCGCCCGCTGCCGATGCCCGTGCCAGGTGATGACGTACCGCGCTATCCACGCGTTCTAGCTCAACCTCCCAGGCGGCACGGTTCGCTTCCGGCAGTTGGCGTAGCTGCAGACGCATCACGCTCAGCGGGGTTTTCAGCGCATGGGCCAGGTTGCCCGCGGTATGGCGGCCACGCTCGATCAAGCGCTGGTCGCGAGCCAGCACCGCGTTCATTGAGGCTGCAAGCGTCGCCAACTCATCAGGCAAGCGGGTATCTAACTGTTCAGCGCTCCCCTGCTCCACCTCATGCAGGTTGGCGTGCATGCGGCGTAGCGGCGCTAGCCCCCAGCGTACTTGCAGCGCCAACACGCCGAGTAGCAGCACGCCTAAGCCCACTAAACCGCCCCACAGCAGGCGTTGAAATTCGCCAATATCGCGGGCCAACACATCATCCCGGGCGGCGACGCTAATATGTAGCGGTGCTTCTAATGGCGACAGATAGATATCACGCTCTACCACGCGCAGCGATTGCCCCCGGGGGCCGGGTATCGAGCGGGCGCTAAGGATGTCGCTATCGATCACCGGCAGGCGCTGATCCCACAGCGAACGCGAGGCCAGGGTGTTTTCCTCGCCATCGGTGATTTGCCAATACCAGCCGGAATAGACAGTCTCAAAACGCGGGTCACCCAGCGCCCGGTCGTGGACGAGCTGCTGCTCGATGGGGTCATAGGTAACGCCTGCGATAATGACGTTGAGGGTGGCCCCCAGGCGCTCGTCAAAGGCTTGAGTTGCGGCGGCGCGGTAGTGGTGGGAAAGCAGCATGCCAGCGATAGGCAGCGCCAGCCCTATCATCACTAGCACGGCCAGCAATAGCCGCAGGCTGATAGAGCGCTTAGCCCAACGCCTTGACCATTGTTCACGCCACGTCGTGCTGGGTTGACTCATTCGGTGGCGGGCTCTTCTGACAGTAGTCGGTAGCCCTGGCCCCGCAGGGTGGCAATTCGCCAACTACCCAACTTACGGCGCAGGCGGCTGACTTGAACATCAATCACATTAGAGTCCGGCTCGTGGTCGCGATCGTAAACGTGCTCCGAGAGCTCGGTGCGGCTCACAACCCGCGGTGCGGCGTGCATTAAATAGCCCAGCAGCCGAGTTTCCTGGGCGGTTAATCCCACAGGCCGCCCTGCCAAGGTAACGTGTTGGGTGTGGGTATCCAAACTCAGCTCCCCCACTTTCAGAACCGGATGGGCATGGCCGTGGCTGCGGCGCACCAGGGCGCGCAGGCGAAACAGGACTTCCGCTGACTCGAACGGCTTGGTGACGTAGTCATCCGCCCCAGCAGTAAACCCCGCGGCTTTATCTGCCCAGCGCTCTCGGGCAGTAAGAATAAGCACCGGTAGGTCGATGCCATCTTCCCGCCATGCCGAAAGCCAGCGGGTGCCATCGCCATCGGGTAGTCCGACATCCAGAATCAGCGTGTCATAGGCTTCCGTGCGCACCAGAAAATCGGCATCCTGACCGTTAGCCGCATGCTCAACAAGCCAGTCGCCGTCGCGCAGCGCTTGGCTAAGCTCGCGAGCCAGCGCCTGGTCGTCCTCTACCAACAAACACTTCATCGGCTAACTACCCTTTTTGGCAAGTGACATCAACAGGCTAGCGGCGCATATCATTGATACGCACCCCCTCAATGGCCATCAATTGGCCGTTATGACCATCAAACTCGAACTCGACAACTTGGCCCTGGGGGCCGAGCAATTTGATCTCATACTCGACATAGCCCCCTTCACGCTCCACCTCAACCTCCAGCACTTCCCCAATATAGTGCGCTTCCAGCCAGTCCAAAATAGTGTCGAGAGGCACGACCTCACCGCGGCGCACTTCACCGTGTAGCGACTCCCAATGCTGGTCACCCACTGCGCTACCCGCCAGCAACAGCACCAAGGCTAACCCAGTGACGTTGCGGCGAGGGACGCTGCGCAGTAGCTTTTTAAAGTGGCGGAGGATTTTACTCATAGGGTCAGCATGCCAAAGGCAACATGAACGTTAGATGAACAGGTTTGTCAGCTTAAGGAAAGTATCGGGGTGGTATAAATTCACTGTCGCATTCGCTGAATGCCGTTTATTCACTGTTGTATAAACATTGACGTACAGAGATTCTCGTACAGATACGTAAAGAAGGAATTTGCTATGAACACCATGAAAAAAATGCTGCTGATCCCGACCTCTGCTCTGCTGCTTGCCGTTGCTGCTGGGAGTGTGCAGGCCGACGATTCGCTGCCGATGGATCGCATTGATGACGTATTGACCCACGCCAATGACTACGGTTTCAGCCACTACGAAGAAATTAGCATTGAAAGCCGTGGCCGCGCAGAAGTAGAAGGCTGGTTGGACGATGAGTGGTACGCCGACGTGGAATTTTCACTCGATAACGGTGAAACACTGCAAGAGCAACGTGAGCGCCTGATTACCGGTGCTTGGGGCATGAGCGAAGATGATATCCGCCAAGCGTTAGACGTAGCCAGCCAGGAAGGTATGGTCGAATTTGAATCTCTCGATATTGGTAAAAGCGGCATCATCGATATCGAAGGCCGTGGCGAAAATGGCCGCGAACTAGAAATCAGCGTGCGTCAGGGCTCTTCCGAAGTTACCCAAATTGACCGCGATTAATATTTTTAGCTAATCGCTTTGCGGGCTCCCTACGGGGAGCCCGCTGCGTTTATGTTAGGCTGCCCAAACATGTCGCTAAAGTGATAGTGCTGACCTTACCAGGTTGCTGAGGAGATATCCGTGCTGAACGAAGGCGTTGACGGCGCGCTGGAAAATGTAGAACTCGGCAACACGGTGTCAGTGCTAAGAGACTTGGCCTGGCTGGTCGCCACGCCTGATCTTGTGGAGCTTCCTCCGCCGATTCCCTGTGGAGGGCGACCTACCATTAAGGAGTTAGGGCTGGAGAACGCGCTACTACCCTGGCTACGTAAGCTTGGCCGACCGCCGTTAGCCGCCTTGAACGGCAGCCGCGCAACGCGCATGGGCCATTACCACGAACGTCTGTGGCATACGCTGTTAGATCATGCACCCAATACACGGCTGCTCGCCCGTAACGTGCGCATCACCCGCCAGCGCAACACCCTGGGCGAGCTGGATATGCTGTACAGAACCTGCGACAACCCGGCACCGATACATTTAGAAGTCGCTATTAAGTTCTACCTGGGGCTGCCTGAAGGGCCTGGGGCAGCCAATAGCCAAAGCCGCTGGATTGGCCCCGGCGGGTTAGACAGCCTGGCGCTTAAGTGCTCTCACCTGCGACGTCATCAGCTCCCCCTTTCCACCACGGCGCCCGCGCTGGAAACACTTACCCATTGGCTAACGCCACGGGATCTGGGTGTTTATGATCTGCGTTTAGGTGAACAGTTAACCCAGCGGTTAGCAATAACCGGCGTACTTTACTACCCCTGGCACGCCGACATGCCAGCGCCGGAGGGCGCCACGGCAGACCATCGCCGAGGTACCTGGTGCTACTTACGTGACTGGCCTGCGCTAGCAGCCCAGTTTCCCACCATGTCGCGCATGGCGTGGTTGGAAAAACCTCACTGGCTGGCACCGCCGCCCCTCAGCGCTTTTCGCCCTGCGGCGGAGCAGTTGCCCGCTATTATCGAAAAGGTTCACGCCTGGCGCTCACCCCAGCAAGTGATGCTGTGTTTCTCAGAGCGGGAGTACAACGAACAACGCTACGAGCGGCTATTTTTGGTTCCCGATGACTGGCCCAGGCAAGTGCCGCTACCGCCCCGCATGCGAGACTAAGAACGATCAGAGGAAGCCTTTATATAACGACAAGGTTATCGCGATGGATCAGTTCATGGGCTTCCACGTAACCGAGGATGGCTTCGATCTGGTGGCTGGGCTGGCCCGCCAATTTACGGGCCTCGTCAGCACCATAGTTGACCAAACCTTTGGCCACTGGCGCACCCTGCTCATCCACGCACACCACCATATCGCCGCGCTTAAAGCCGCCCTGTACGTCGCGCACGCCCACTGCCAGTAGGCTTGAGCCTTTATCGCGCAATACCTTGACCGCCCCCGCATCCAGCACCAGCGTGCCACGCACCTGCAGCTGACCCGCCAACCAGCGCTTGCGTGCCGCCATGGGCACTTGGTCAGGACGCAGCAGCGTGCCGAGAGCCTCCCCCGACATGATTCGGTTGATGACGTCGGGCTGGCGGCCACTGGCAATCACTGTGACCGCCCCGGAGCGCGCCGCCAACTGCGCCGCGCGCACCTTGGTACTCATACCACCCCGCCCCAGTGCACCGCCACTGCCTGCTACGGCGGCTAAGCGTGGGTCGTCGGCCCGTCCTTCGCCAATCATCTGGGCGTTTGGATTGTGGCGTGGATCGGCGTCAAACAGGCCTTCCTGGTCGGTCAAAATCAGCAGCGCATCCGCTTCCAGTAGGTTTGCAACCAGCGCTCCAAGGGTGTCGTTGTCGCCAAAGCGAATCTCATCGGTGACCACGGTGTCGTTTTCATTGATGACCGGCACTACGCGCATCTCTACCAGCGTACGCAGCGCTGAGAGCGCATTCAGGTAGCGCTTGCGGTTGGAAAGGTCGTCATGGGTAAGCAGAATCTGCGCGGTGAGCATGTCGTGGCGGGCAAAGTGCTGCTCATAACATTGGGTCAGGCCATTTTGGCCTACCGCCGCAGCCGCCTGTAGCTCATGCACGGCGCTGGGGCGCACCTGCCAGCCAAGACGCACCATGCCAGCCGCCACGGCGCCGGAAGAGACCAGCACCACCTCTATCCCCTGCTGGTGCAAGGCGGCAATTTGATCCACCCAGCCACCGATTGCGGGTTCGTCCAGGCCGCGACCATCGTTAGTCAGCAGCGCACTGCCAATCTTCACCACGACCCGCCGTGCACGGCTTAGCGCGCTGCGGCCCAGGATTTGCTCGTTACTTTCCATGCGACCCACCTCAATCAGACGCTAACAACTTACATCAGGCACTCATCACTAAATCAGATACTCACTACTAAATCAGACACGTGCAACTTAATCAGACGCCCATAAAAGGGGCCGCGCGAACGCAGCCCCTTTTTGCATACTACCGAATTTAGCTGACTACCGAATACACCCGCTCAATACCACTAAGGGGCGTATTCGACTTCAACGTCGTAATCATCGTCGTCGAAATCTTCGTCATCTTCATCGTCGCGCTTACGCCGACGACCCAAACGGTCTTCGGTACGCGCAACCGACTCTTCTTCCATGCGGCGACGCATCTCTTCTTCACGGGCCAGCGCCTCTTCATCTTCGTTCTCAAGGCGACGCTGCTCGGTCAACCAGCGGTAAGCCGCCTGAACCAGCTTATCGGTGCCGTCGCTGCTGATCGCCGAAATGCGGAACACCGGGCCTTCCCAGTTCAGCGCCTGAATAATCTTCTGGGCGCGCTCTTCACGCTCATCTTCCGGCAGCAGGTCAAACTTGTTCAGCACCAGCCAGCGCGGCCGCTCAGAAAGCGCCGGAGAGAACTGACCCAACTCGTGCACAATCGCCTTGGCTGCTTCCACCGGATCAGACTCATCAAACGGTGCCACATCGACCACATGGAACAGCAGCCGCGTGCGGGTTAGGTGCTTCAAAAAACGAAGCCCCAACCCGGCGCCTTCAGAGGCCCCTTCGATCAAGCCCGGTACGTCGGCCATCACGAAGTGCTCGTGCATCCCCAGTTTCACCACGCCCAAGTTGGGCACTAAGGTGGTGAACGGGTAGTTGGCGACCTTGGGCTTGGCGGCAGACACCGAGCGAATCAGCGTCGATTTACCCGCGTTGGGCATACCCAGCAGGCCTACATCGGCCATTACTTTCATTTCCAGGCGCAAATTGCGGCGGTCACCGTCGGTGCCTGGTGTCGTCCGACGCGGTGCGCGGTTGGTAGATGATTTAAAGTGGATGTTACCCAATCCACGCCGACCACCTTCGCCTACCAGCACCACCTGACCAATTTCGGTCACATCGGCGATGACTTCCAGGGTGTCTTCATCAATTACCGTGGTGCCCACCGGCACTTTGACGTGCAGGTCTTCACCGGCCTTGCCGCTCATTTGACGGCCCATGCCGCCCTGCCCGTTTTGGGCTTTATAGAAGCGCTGGAATTTAAAATCGATCAAGGTGTTAAGGGCATCGTCACCAATGAGGTAAACGCTACCACCATGACCGCCATCGCCCCCATCAGGACCGCCCCTGGGCACATATTTTTCGCGGCGAAAGCTCAGACAGCCATTGCCGCCTTTGCCCGCCTCAACAATAATCGAGGCTTCATCGACGAACTGCATTGGATTCTCCCGGCCGCTTCCGCCGCCCTAATATGCACTGCTGTTTTCCCAACTCTTTTCCCAACCCTTTATCGCCACCAGCATAATGATAAATACATCGTGATATAGATATGGCGATAAAGGCATCGTGGTAAAGCGTATTGGAAAAGAGATTTAACCGACAAAAAAGCCCCGCCATAGCGGGGCCTTTTTTCTCGCAACCGCGAGCATAGCTCTAGCCGTTTAGGCAGAAACGATGCTAACGAACTTGCGGTTTTTCGGGCCTTTGGTCTCAAACTTCACAAAACCGTCGCTCAGTGCGAACAGTGTGTGGTCACGACCAAGGCCTACGCCTGTGCCCGCGTGGAAACGCGTGCCGCGCTGACGCACGATGATGTTACCCGCAGTCGCCGCTTGGCCACCGAAGAGTTTTACACCTAAGCGTTTGGACTCGGAATCGCGACCGTTACGCGTGGAGCCGGCTGCCTTTTTATGTGCCATTGCAAAATCCTCCTAAGGGAATTGACCGCTTACGCAGAAATTCCGGTAATTTTGACTTCAGTGAACCACTGGCGGTGGCCCTGACGCTTCATGCTGTGCTTCCGACGACGGAACTTGATGATGGTGACTTTATCGCCGCGCCCGTGGGAAACCACTTCGGCAGAGACTTTAGCACCACTGATCATCGGCGCACCGATGTTGAAGTCATCGCCGTCAGCGACCATCAGCACTTCGTCAAACTCAATCGTTTCGCCGGTAGCGACTTCGATTTTCTCGAGTTTGAGGGTTTGACCTTCTTGAACGCGGTACTGCTTACCACCGCTTTTGATAACTGCGTACATGTCGCTCTCCGGACTGTCGTTAATGCCGGTTACGCCCCGCGTAACCAACGCTCATCGCCTTCCGCTCTTATCGACCTGCTGCGAGTGGCGCCCCTTTTGGAGCCATCTGACAGGGAGCATGATGAGTGGGTCGCGGATTATAACGACTATCGGTGCTTATCACAAGACCACAGGCACTTGTCAATTGTTGCGGCTCTCACTACCACAGCGTAACCGCAGCGCGTGTCTTGACGCCCAACAGGCAGCCCCATAGCATGACCCCAACACATGATCACAACTAATCCACAAATACGGGCGGCACTTACCGCCTCCCTCTGCCGCGATGAACGGATCCCATGACTGCTAACGTCTCCTCAGCCCAGCCCGTCAGCCCAAAACCTTCACCGCTGCACGCCGTGGTGGCTGATGACTTCGCAGCCGTCAACAGGACGATTGTCGAGCAGCTCAACTCTAAAGTGCCATTGGTCGAAACGATCGGCCAGTACATTACCGAAAGCGGCGGCAAACGGTTGCGCCCTTTATTGGCACTTCTAGCCGCCCGTTCGCTCGACTACACCGGCGACAAGCATATACCGCTGGCCACATTAATAGAGTTTATGCACACCTCCACGCTGCTACACGATGACGTCGTGGATGAATCGCATATGCGCCGGGGCAAGAAAACCGCCAACGACGCTTGGGGCAATGCGCCGTCGGTACTCGTCGGTGACTTTCTCTACGCCCGCTCGTTTCAGATGATGGTCGATGTGGGCTCCATGCGCATTATGGCGATCCTTTCCGGCGCCACCTGCATCATCGCAGAAGGCGAAGTGCTGCAGTTGACCAACATCGGCAACCCTAGCATCTCAGAAGAGGATTACTTCGAGACCATTTTGGGTAAAACCGCCATGCTGTTTGAAGCGGCTTCTCACAGCGGTGCGGTGCTGGCAGAAGCAACGCCGGAACAGGAGCGCGCGCTCCAATATTATGGGCGCTACCTAGGGCTCGCCTTCCAGTTGATTGATGACCTGCTGGATTACCAGGGCGACGCCAATGCCATGGGCAAAAACGTTGGCGACGACCTGGCCGAGGGCAAACCGACGCTGCCGCTGATCCATGCGATGGAGCAAGGCACGCCGGAACAGGCCAAGCTGATTCGCCAGGTGATTCGCGATGGCGGGCTCGAGCAGCTAGACGCCGTGCTGGAAATTATTCACGCCACCGGCGCACTTGACTATACTCGCCAGCGGGCCGAAGAGATGGCCGATAAAGCCCTGCAACAGTTAGACGCCCTGCCGCCCAGCGCCTACCGCGACAGCATGGCCCAACTGGCCCGCTTAGCGGTTGATCGCCAAGCATAAAAATTGCTAGATCACACCGCCGAGGACTTGAAAAAACACGTCTGGCTAAGTATGATCCTCCTCCGTTGTTGAGTACAGATGAGCACAGCTCGGCAACATTCGGAATATAGCTCAGCTTGGTAGAGCGCTGCCTTCGGGAGGCAGAGGTCGTAGGTTCGAATCCTGCTATTCCGACCAAAAATTCCATGAAGAGCGGCCACTTAGCTAATACAGCAAGTGGCCGTTTTTTGTTGGGTGATTGCTAGGCTCAATATAGGCTCAACTCGCCGCTGCTTACCAATAAAAGCACTGCCAAAAACAAACTAGCCCGCTAACAAACATGCTACGATAAGCGATTGAGCTTTCCACTCGCTCCCCTTCTCTTGATATGGAAAAGACCATTAGCCAGTTAACGCATATTAAGGCCGTTCTGCTGTTTGCCAGCACCATGACCGTCATGTCGGGGGCGATTATCGCGCCTGCGCTGCCGGGAATTAGCCGCCATTTTCCTGACCAGCCACAGGTGTTGATTCAACTGATCCTGACTATTCCTGCGCTGATGATTACGCTGTTCAGCCCACTGATGGGCTATCTGGCTGACCGGTTTGGGCGCAAGAAATTGCTGCTGATGATGCTGGGCATTTACGGTTTTGCTGGAGTCGCGGGCTTTTTCATTGATCGCGTGGATCTGCTATTAAGCTCCCGCGCACTGATGGGGATTGCGGTGGCCGGTATCCTCAGTATCAGCACCACGCTGGTAGGCGATTATTTCGATAGCACCGAACGCGCCCGCTTTTTGGGGCTGCAAAGCAGTTGCATGGCTTTGGGCGGGGTTATTTTTATTAACCTTGGCGGAATACTTTCAGACTGGAGTTGGCGCGGCCCGTTTCTCCTCTACCTAACCGGCGTGCTTTTACTGCCCTATGCCTGGGCGATTCTTCAAGAGCCCAAAGCAAGCAGTGGCGTAAACACTGATGTAACCGATGCCCCGGTGAAGGTGGATTATGGGCGCACCGGCCTTGCCTACCTCATTGCTATGATCAGCATGGCGATGTTTTATATGTTCCCCGCCCAACTCCCCTTTTTGCTCTCTCAGCAGGGCCAGATCAGTGGCATGGCGATCGGCATCGCGCTTTCGATGGCGGCCCTAACGGCCAGTATCGTGGCGTTTTGCTACGGCTACTACAAACCGTTTCTGTCGGTAATGACGATCTATGTTTTAGGGTTCCTGCTGGCGGCCACTGGCTTTTTGATCGTTGGGTTCACCCAGAGTTACGCCATGGCCATTGTGGGTGCGGCGATTTCCGGTTTAGGTCTAGGTGCGTTTATGCCCAACACTACCACTTGGCTGATGCGAATCACTCCGCAGCGAGTGCGGGGCCGGGTATTTGGTGGTTTTACCTCAACCTTCTTTTTTGGCCAGTTTATCTCCCCGGTGGTGGTCGCCCCCACGATGGTTTGGCTGGAATCCCTACGTAATGTGTTTACCGCGATGGCGATCGTTTGCTGTCTTTTAGCCGTCGTCCTGATTATTCTGGGCAAAACGACCCTACAGGCAGATAACAAGCTGTAGGCCGACCTTAATTTGCCATTACCAGCCGCTGCTAAATAAAGCGCGTCCGATCGCATCATAATAAAACGTTTCAAAAAAGCTTGGCGGAGCGTGGATCGAGCAAACGTTGATTGCAATAAGCAGCCGCACCATCGCCGCTACTAAAAAAGCATGGCACTTCTAGTATATCGCTCATACAGTGATAGCTTGTGATAAATCCTTTAAAAATCTTGAAGGAGACGCTGCTTGGATACACTAGAAAGAGTCATGTACGTTGAAGACGATGACGATATCCGTTTAGTCGCATGCATGGCGCTGGAGGATGTCGGCGGCTTAACAGTCAAGGCCTGTAGTTCCGGCGAACAAGCATTAAGAGACGTTGAAGCGTTTGCTCCCCAAATGTTTTTACTTGATGTGATGATGCCGGGCATGGATGGGCCTAGCACGCTATTGGAATTAAGCCGCCAAGGCTATATCACCGAAGCAACAGCGGTGGCCTTCATGACGGCTAAAGTTCATCCTGAAGAGATCGCGCGTTATAAGAAGCTCGGGGCCACAGACGTCATAGCAAAGCCATTTGACCCCATGACGCTCGCTGACGACGTCCGCTCAATCTGGAAGGCATTTAATGGCCGACTCAACTAACCCCCAAACCTTCGCTGCCCGGCTGGAAAAGCTAGCTGCTGCCTACTCAAAACGTCTTGCTGATGATTTTAGTCATCTCACGATGCTCGCTGGTCAGCTCGAAGAAGACCCGTCGTGTACACAATCCCTTCAGCAATTACATGCCGCCTTGCACTCGCTGGCAGGTTCTGCAGGTACCTTCGGCTTCGTGCAGCTTGGGCGTCAGGCCAGAGAGCAGGAGCTGCAGGTAGCACAAAACCTGGAGCAATCTTGCAATGACAAACAGCCACTGCCTGTTTTTGAATGGATTACCGCGTTACAAAAAGCGCTTAAAACGGATGAAAGCAAAAAATCGGCTATCCGCATAGAGACTTCCAGGGCAGAAAGCGTTGGCGGAGAGCCGGTCATCTGGCTGGTAGAGCGCGATACCATGTTGGCAGAATATATGGTTCAACAACTGCACAGCTTCGGATTTCATATCCGCCATTTGCTTAATGCAAAGGCGCTCGCTCACGACAAAAACTCATCGCCTGATTTGCTCTTAATCGACCATCGTGCCTCCCATCTAGAGGCCCTCAGAGCTGATCCTGTCACCTTCTGGCAACAGCATTTAAAAGACTTTACCTGCCCGGTTCTCTTTATCGGGAGCGAGGAAAGCTTCACGGCGCGCCTCAACGCCTTACGTAGCGGAGGACAGAGCTATTTCGTCAAACCCTTGGATATGATCAATCTGGCCTCCTATATGGCGCAATTGATTAAAACCAAAGATACCGTGCCCGAGCGGGTGATGATTGTCGAAGACGACGAGGAATTGGCTCAGCACCTTCAAGGCGTGTTGGTAGAGGCTGGCATGCACGTGACAGTGCTTGATCGTGCCGATGCGTTATTCGAGGCGATGCATGATGCGAACCCTGAACTGATTTTGATGGATCTCTGGTTGCCTGACGTTACCGGCACAGAGATGGCGGCCCTTTTAAGGCAAGTGGAACAATGGGCTCAGGTGCCCATTGTGTATCTTTCGAGCCACTTCAATTCAGAGCTACGCGACCAGGCATTATTAAAGGGGGGCGATGCGTTTCTGGAAAAGCCCATTGATCCCGACCTTCTCATCAACCTATGCCGCTCCCGGGTAAAACAACGACGTAAGCTGGAAGATACCCAAAACCGAGACAGCCTTACCGGACTATTGAAACACGCCAGCATCAAAGAGGCGCTGGACTACCAATGGCAGTTGACTCAACGAAAACCGCAGCCTTTCAGCGTGGTCATGCTCGATATCGACCACTTCAAGGCCGTTAACGACACCCATGGACATGCCATGGGGGACGTCGTCATTGCAGCGGTAGGCACCCTGCTGCGCCAACGTTTCCGGAGTACCGACCGACTAGGCAGATACGGTGGAGAAGAGTTTACGTTGGTACTGGTTGATTGCACCGCTGACCACGCCGAGCGCATGGTGAATAACCTGCGCGAAGACTTTGCTGCTATTCAGTTTACCGGCGGCGGCAACCCGTTTGCCTGCACCTTGTCGGCGGGCGTGGTAGACAATCAGCACTTTCCTGATGACACCGCCGAGTCTCTGCTTAACCGAGCTGATCAAGCGCTTTACCAAGCCAAGAACAGTGGCCGCAACCGTGTCTGTTTGGCGATAGATTAGCATCAAAAGCGATGTGACCGTTGAGGTAGAACAATGATAACGCCACCGACCCCGGATAACGAAAATGAACGTCAGCGCGCCCTTGATGCAACCGGATTGCTGAATAGCGGCCCGGTGGAGCGCTTTGATCGCCTAACGCGCCTTGCCCGACAGTATTTCTCAGTGCCCATTGCCCTTGTCTCATTAATTGACCACGAGCGGCAGTGGTTCAAGTCACGTCAAGGGCTCGATGCTGAGGAAACGCCGCGTAACCTATCCTTTTGCGGTCACGCCATTCTGTCCAGCTCGCCATTGATCGTCGAAAATGCACTGGAAGATCCCCGCTTTGCCACCAACCCCCTCGTGACCGAGGCACCTAAGATACGCTTTTACGCGGGCGCGCCGTTACATACCGTCGACGGCTATCGCATTGGCACACTGTGCCTGATCGATGTTCAACCGCGAACCTTTTCAGCAGAACAGATCGGTATGTTGGTCGATCTAGCGGCAACGGCGGAAGAGCTGATACAAGTCGACGAAATCAGCCAACAATCATACTTAAGCCTTGAATCTGAATTAAGAGCCAGCCGTGAACGGCTGACAAAGCTAGTGGCCCAGCTGCCAGGTACGGTCTATCAGTTTCGCCGTTTTCCTGACGGCCACATGACGTTTCCGTTCAGCTCACCGCAAATTCAACAACTGTATGGCATCACCCCCGCGCAGGCCGCAGAAGATGCGACCCCGGCCTTTGAGCGGATTCATCCCGATGATCTCGACGCCATCAGTGCGACTATCGAACACTCATCCAGCACACTGGAAGACTGGACGGCAACGTTTCGTGTTGCGCGCCAGGAAAACGACTATCGCTGGATTACGGGGCAAGCCAAACCAGAACGCCTTATCGATGGCAGTACCTTATGGCATGGTTACCTGCAAGATATTCATGAACAGGAACTGGCACGCCTTGCCATGACGCACAGCGAAGCCCGCTTACGGGGGCTGTTCGAATTTTCTCCCATCGGTATTGCCTTGAATGATTTTGACACCGGGCAGTTTATCGATTTGAACGACGCCTTAATCTTACCCACGGGTTATACCCGCGATGAGTTTGTGTCGTTGAGCTATTGGGACGTCACCCCTAAAGAGTATCAACCCGAAGAAGAGAAAGCGCTTTTAAGCTTAAAGACCACGGGACGCTACGGCCCTTTCGAAAAAGAGTATATCCGCAAGGATGGCAGCCGTTACCCAGTTCGCTTACAAGGCATGCTCAGCCAGGAACAAGATGGGCGACAGGTGATCTGGTCATTGATAGAAGACATCACTGAACGCCGCAAATTGGATAAAATGAAAGATCAGTTTATCGCTACCGTTAGCCACGAGTTGCGCACCCCCCTAACGTCTATTAAAGGCTCATTAGGGCTACTTAATGGTGGCGCAGCGGGCCAACTACCCAGCAAAGCTCAGGCGCTGGTAAAGACCGCCGAACGCAACGCTCAACGCTTGTTCGTATTGATTAATGATTTATTAGATATGGAAAAACTGGTCGCTGGCAAAATGCCGATGAAGATGAGCGTGCAACTGGTGGCCCCGTTACTCGACGAGATAATTGAGTCCATGAGCGGCTATAGCGAGCAGCATCAGGTAACTATCCAAATGCCTGACGATTGGCCTAGCGCTCTGATTAATGTTGACGCCCCTCGCTTGGCACAAGCGCTCTCTAACTTATTATCCAATGCGATTAAATTCTCCCCCCAGGGCGAAGCCGTTGAGGTTGACGTTAAGCCTTATGCGAACACCATCGAAATTTCCGTTTGCGACCACGGCCCGGGGGTTGATCCGATATTTCGCACTCATTTGTTTCAGCGTTTTTCTCAAGCTGACGGCAGTGATACCCGAAAGCTACCCGGAACGGGGCTTGGGCTGGCGATTAGCCAGGAAATCTGCCAGCAAATGGGCGGAGAAGTCGGCTACCGCGAAGCGATAGGTGGCGGAGCCAACTTTTTTATTGTATTGCCAAGGGTATTATCATGATAAAAGCACCGCTAAGCGTGCGAATTGTCCTACTCGTGCTAGTCACGAGTGGCATCCTGGTCGGCGGCATGCTAGCAACGGTTTACCAGTTAATGGTCTCCGATTACGAAGCATTGGTAGCTGAGCGAGAAACAGCGGTTATAAAGCGCGTAGCCTCCGAGCTGGAATTATCAAATCAAAAACGTTTACTGGGATTAGAGGCCTTCGCCACCCGCTTAGTTACCGATGACGGACAGCTACTTGACGACGACGCACTGCAATCGCTGCTGCAGAAGTCTTCTGTTGCCAGCGAGCTGTTCCCGGATGGCTTGCTGGTGCTTGATGCAGAGGCCACTGCTGTTGCAGAAGATCAATATTCACCGGGGCGTTTGGGCACCAATTACGCCGACCGCCCTCACTTTCAACTTGCCCGGCAAACCCAACAGGCAGTGATTTCTGAGCCGATTTTGGGGCGTACCACCGGGCTGCCGTTGCTCTCATACTTGCAACCGATTGTGGCTGAGAGTGGCGATCTTATCGGCTATGCGGGCGGTCTACTGAATCTTGCCAATACGCCCCTCGTCGACACAGGGAGCGTCATTGAGAGCGATCCAAGCACAGTTACCCTGATCATTGACCCTCAACACCGCCTGTTTGTATCAATGCAAGAGCGCTTCGACAGGCCCGAACCTCTGCCCGATGAAGGCGCTGATGCCTTAGTCGACGCGGCACTATCGCTCAGCCCTGCGGGCAGCATCGTTGAGTATCAGCAAGAGTCCTACCTAGTGGCTAGCCGGCAGTTGGACTCTCCCGGCTGGATCATCCTGCGGGCGCTACCTTACAGTGAGGCCATAGCCCCAGCACAGGCATCTTTTCGCCATTTTCTGCTTATCGCGCTGATTGCTATGACCATCGTGGGCTTAGCGGGCGCATGGATTGCACGCAGCCTAACGCAGCCCATAGAAAGAATAACCCGCCGTATTGAGCATATGGCTGATAATGCACGCTTTGATAGTGATTTCCAGGAAAAGGGCGGCCCAGAGGTAACTGCATTAGCCCACGCGATGAACCGCTTAGCCAATGAGCGCAAAGCGGCGGATATGGCCATTTATAAAGCCGAGCGATTTTTATCCAGTGTGCTTGAGTCCGCGTCGGAAGTATCAATTATTGCGACCGATACTACCGGGATAATCACTGCATTTAATAAAGGTGCCGAGAATATGCTCGGTTATAGCCACCAAGAGATGGTCGGCAAACAGACCCCCGCCATATTGCACCTGAAAGAGGAGGTGGATGCTCGGTCGGCACAACTAACCACTGAGCTAGGCCATTCCGTTGAGGGTTTTAGAGTATTTGTGGAGAAAGCCGAACAACGTGGATCAGAAAAACGCGAGTGGATCTACGTTCACAAAGATGGCCACCAGATCCCCGTATCAATGGTAGTCACGGTCATGCGCGACAGTGCTGGAGAGATTAATGGTTACGTGGGTATTGCTGAAAACATTACCGATCGGAAACGCGCCGACAAGATTAAAAATGAGTTTATATCGACGGTTAACCATGAACTGCGTACGCCGTTAACATCCATCTCCGGTGCGCTGGGCTTGATGGTCGGTGGTAATGTTGGCGAGTTGCCCGAAAAAGCCCAGACACTACTGACGACCGCCCATAGAAACAGCAAGCGCTTGACTCACTTGATTAACGATTTGCTGGATATCGAAAAAATCGCCGAGGGTAAACTGCATTTCGATATGCAGGTTCATGCAGTGATGCCCTTGCTCGAACAAGCACTGGAGGCGAATCAACACTACGGAAGCAATAGGGGTATTACGCTGTCATTGGCGGGTAATGCGTCAAATGCGCTGATCAATGTTGATAACCAGCGCTTCATGCAAATAATGGCCAATTTATTATCCAATGCGATCAAGTTTTCCCCCCAGGGGGGCGAGGTTACCCTTGCGGTGGAAACCACATCAAACAAGGTAAGTATCAGCGTTATTGACAGCGGGCCTGGCATTGCCAACGCGTTTCGTAAACAAATATTCCAGCGTTTTGCCCAAGCGGATGCCTCGGATTCCCGTGCTAAAGAAGGCACTGGCCTTGGCTTAGCCATCACGCGTGAACTGGTGGAACACATGGGGGGGCGGATTGATTTTGAGTCCACCGAAGGCAACGGATCACGCTTTTTCTTTGAACTACCGTTAGTTCAAGCGGCAGAGCAAGACACTTGGCAACTGGAAGGTATCACTGACCATCAGGAAGCTCCCCGTATTTTAGTGGTCGAAGATGATAAAGACGTCGCCAAACTGCTGAGTATCATGCTCAACGATGCCGGGTACCAAGTCGATACTGCATCGACTGGCGCAGAGGCACTGAACCGCCTGAAGCAAACGCATTACGACCTCATCAGCCTGGATTTGATGCTACCCGATACCGATGGACTAGATATTATCCGTCTGCTGCGCCAACAGCCAGACACCGCTGACATACCGATAGTCGTGGTCTCGGCAAAAATGGAACAGGGTCGTTTAGCTATCAACGGCGATGCAACAAACATTGACTGGCTGGCTAAACCGATCGACCAGAAGCAACTCATCGGCATAGTCCAGCAACAATTATCAGACAAGTACAAGCATCATTCACGCGTACTCCACATCGAAGATGACCACGACCTGCATGAAGTGGTTTGTGCCATGGCCGGTGATCACTTTTCTTTTGAAGCTGCCTATACGGTGCAAGAAGCTCTCACACGCCTGAAGCAGGGGGCATTTGACGTCGTACTCCTTGATATCGGGCTGCCGGATGGATCGGGGTGGGAGTTAGTTGCTGACATTCGCGCTTGCCAGCCTGGCGCTAAATTGGTCATCCTTTCCGGGGCCGATATGACCCAGCAACAACATGGGCAAGTCGAAGCTGTTTTGCTTAAATCACGGCTATCCAAAGAGACATTGATTAATGGAATCAATGCGCGTATTCAATCGTTCCGCTCGACCAGACAGCCACCCACAAACCCTGCTAGTTAAGTGCTTACATGATTTAGTTACCCTGGCGGGTGAATCAGCCCCGCCACGCTGACCAGAATCAACACTGCGCCCAACACACGGAAGAACAGCCCAGTATCCGCGTTGAGCATATAGCGGTGGGCTTTTTCTCCCACCAAATGGCCGATAAAGGCGCAGGGCAGCAGCCACAGCTGGTGGATCAACTGAAGATCCACACCTGCAATCAAGAACGAGACCATCTTGATCACCACCAGGATAAACCACAGCACAAACATGGTATCCCGCAGCTGCTCTTTGGCCACGTGAGTGGCAAACACCGCCACAATCAACGGCGCGCCAATCAGCGAGGTACCGCTGACATAGCCGCCGAGTGCCAGCAGCACGTAGTCCACGTACTTGTTCTTACTCTTAAAGGGCTTGTTCAGCACATAGCCAATGGCATAGATGATCACAATGCCGAAAATGATACTGGTCATGACCTGCGCGGGCAGCGTTAACAGCCCTACCACCCCGATCAGTTTGGGGATGATCATGATTTTCAAGGCTTTGGTTAAATACCCCCAATCGATATTACTCTCTGGCGATGTGGTGCCCACGCCCGCTTTCTGCAATTGGCGGTGCCCGCTCCAGGCGATCCAACTGGAGAAAATCAGCAGGTGAATGGCAATAATCGGCAAGAACACCAGTGGCTCATTGACCACTAAAAGTAGGAAAGGCAGCGCCAGCACGGCGCCGCCAAAGCCCAGGCTAGTTCGCACAAAACCGCTCCAGGCGAAAATTAGCCCAATCAGCACATACTGGTACCAAAGTAGATCTGTCATGGCTCGCGTTAAGGTTCTCAATTAGGGAGTGGGGTTGCCCAGCGACCACCAGCGTGGCAATAGCGCGCGCACACTGGCCTGGGCAAAACGATCATCCATTAATACCACAACCCCTTGATCTTCTGGACTACGAATAACGCGGCCTGCGGCTTGCACCACTTTGATCATGCCGGGAATGCGGTAGGTGTAATCGTCGCCCTGGCCAAAGCGTGCGGTTAAGCGTGCTTTAAGTGCTTCGTTAAAGTCGTTAAACGGTGGCAGTCCCAGGGTGGCGATAAAAGCACCGATCAACTGATCGCCAGGCAGGTCGATACCTTCCGCAAAGGCACCGCCCAACACCGCAAAGCCGATGCCTTCTCCGCCGGGCGCAAAGCGCGCCAGAAACGCTTCGCGCTGCGCTTCCGGCATCCCGCGGGTTTGGCTGAACACAGGCACTTCCGGGTGCACCTCGCGAAATCGCGCCAGCGCTGCTTCCAGGTAGGCAAAGCTGCTGAAGAACGCTAAATAGTGGCCGGGCTTGCGCTGATACTGGTGCACCATGGTTGCGACGATAGGATCGATTGAAGCCTCTCGATCACGAAAACGCGTGGAGATATCGCTGCGTATTCGCACCTCAAGCTGACGCGCAGCAAAGGGCGAGGCGACTTCACGCCATACCGTGTTCTCCGGCAGGCCGAGGAGATCCCGATAGTAGTGAGCAGGGGTTAGCGTTGCCGAAAATAGCACGCTTGTGCGGGCTGCTTTAAACCGCGGGGCCAGAAAATCGGCGGGTATCAGATTGCGGAGACCCAGCACCGCTCGCCCACGGCCGTAGCGGGTAAGGTCACACAGGGAGTGCTCACCAAAGTGCTCTGCCAGGCGGCAAAACGCTAGCGCTTCAAATAACACTTCCTGGAGCTCCAAACTGGCATCTTCGGGGTGCTCACCCAAGTGGTCGGTAATCGCAGCGCCGACCTGCTGGGCAGCGGTTACCAGCTTTTCGGGCAGCGCCGTGAGCAGGCGGTAGGCCGGGCGTCTCGGCTCGCCCTGTTCCTCAATCCCCGCATCTCTAATCACCGCCTGCCACTGGCGGGCCAAACGACCCAAGGGTCGAGAGAGCGGCTTTGGGGCAGCGCGACGCACCCGATTGAAACGCTGCTGATCGAGCTCGGCGCTGTACATGCCGCGAGCACGCTCAATTAAATTATGTGCTTCGTCGACCAACACGCCCGTTCGCCAATCGTTGGCCTGGGCCAAACCGTGCAGCAGTGCGTGGCTATCGAACCAGTGATTGACGTCGCCGACGATCACATCGGCCCAGCGCGCCAGCTCCTGACCCAGGTAATACGGGCACACGTCATGGGCCAACGCCACTTCGCGCAACGCGTCACGATCCTGCCATGCCTGCTCTACTGCCGCTTGGCGAGCCGCGGGCAGGCGATCGTAAAAGCCTGCGGCCAGTGGGCATGACTCGCCGTGGCAGGCTCGATCGGGGTATTCGCAGGCCTTCTCTCGCGCCACCAGCTCCAACACCCGCAGAGGAAGTGTTTCATCACTAGCGCGCAGCATTGCCAAGGCGTCCAACGCCAAACGGCGGCCGGGGGTTTTCATGGTGAGGAAGGCGATGCGATCGAGCTGCTGGCGAGGCATGGCCGAAAGCATCGGGAACAGCGTGGCCATGGTTTTACCAATACCGGTGGGCGCCTGGGCGAGCAGGCAGCGCCCGGTGCTGGCGGCTTTATAAACGTCTTCGGCGAGTTCCCGCTGACCGGGGCGAAACGCAGCATGGGGAAAGCGCAGGGTCTGCAGGCGACTATCGCGCCCCTGACGGTGCCCGGCCTCCTGTTCTGCCCAGGCAAGGAAGCGTTGGCACTGCTCGGCAAAGAACGCCTGGAGTTCGTCGGCAGCGGCGTTCTGGCTGATCAGGGTCTCTTTTCCGCTGGTAATATCCAGATAAACCAACGTTAAGGTAAGGGTTTCCAGGCCGCGTTCCGCACACAGCAGCGCGCCGTATACCTTCACCTGTGCCCAGTGGAGGGCGCGCTGGTTATCTCCCATCCGCTCTAAACTGCCGCGGTGGGTTTTAATCTCTTCCAAGCTGTTGGCCGTTGGGTCAAAACCATCGGCGCGGCCAGTGACGGTTAGCCCTTCAAAGGCACCGGTCAGCGGCAATTCGGCGATATAGTCTGCCCCGCGTCGGCTGGCTACAAGGGTGTGCCCTTCGATGCCTTCGCGCGCGCTGGGGGCCGGGGTAAAGCGGTGATCGAGATCTCCCTCCCGGGCAGTAAAGTCACACAGCGCCCGCACCGCCACGCGGTAGGTCACACTCATACCTCAAGCTCGTCGCTTTCCGCCCAGCGCACGTAACATACCGCGACGGGCATCTCGTGACGGTGAAAAAACGTCAGCCAGCGGCGCTGGTTATCCTGCAGCCGATCACCGGGGCCTTTGACCTCAATCATCCGATAGCGCGGCTCGCCAACAGGCGCATCGGGCATAAATTGAATCAAGTCGGGCAGCCCGGCCCGGTTGGCTTTCAAATCACCTAGCAGCCGCTCAAAGCACAGCCGTAGGTGCACAGCGGGAATACACGAAAGCGCCAGCTCAACCAGCGGTTCATCAACAATCGCCCAGTGCACAAAGGGGGACGCCAGGCCGTGTTTCTCCCGCCAGGTGGATCGAATCACTTCGCGGTAACTGCCGTCTTCCAGACGCGCAAGGCAAGCATCGAAGGCGTCTCGCCGCCGTGCCACAAAATCGTCGCGGTATAAATCCGCCGGGCCATTGTGGAAAGGATGGAAGAAGGCCCCTGGCAGGGGGGCGAAAATCACTGGCCAGCAGAGCAGACCAAACAGCCCAGTCAGCAGCGCGTTTTCCACGTAGTTGACCGGCGCCTCAGGCTCGCTGAGTACTTCGACCACAGCGCGTTCGACCCACTGCGGCCCAGGCAATGATAAGTCCCAGCGCTCATGGGCGGGTTCGGGGTCGCTCGGTTCAGCAGGCAGTTTAAGCCGCCGCTGCAAGCGTGGCAGGATCCTCGCCAGCGCCTGGTGCTCGGTTTCGTTGGGGCTGCTATTAAGCGCTTGGGTCGCCAGCTCAAAGGCCGCAGGGTGTTCCCCTTGGCGCTCCAACACACGTAGCTGCCGAATGCGCGCCTCACTACTGGCGGACTCGCTATACAGCGTCATCGCTAGCGCTGCGTCTCCGCTACGCTCTGCTACTCGGCCCAACTGGAGCAGTAACCGCGCGCGCCGTGTGGCCAGCCAGCGGTTATCCGCAGGCGGTGGCACTTCAGGGAATAGATCGGCGGGCAGCTCGCCGTCGTCCAGACGTTGGCGCAGACGATGGAGCGCTAAGTAGGTGTCCACTTCCTGGCGCGACTGGAACGCGCGGGACTGCGGGGTAAAAGGCACCGACTCGAAACGCTGGAGGCCAAGCTCGGTCAAAACGAACTCGGCCCAATCCTGGCGCAGGTTGCCAAAGAACATCAGCCGCAGCCGGTCGCAGGTTTCCATGACCGTTAGCCGCAGAATTGGATCGTTTGCCTCGGGCCACCACTGGCATAACCGCTTGGGTTCATTGAGCGGGCTTGCCAGCGTGTCGTAGAGCACGGTTTTGGCGCTAGAGGCACTCAGCCCGGCGGCGTGTATATCCGCCGCCAACGCCTGGCGTAACTCGGCCAAGCGTAGCTGGTTAAACAGCTCATCGACGCTAAGTGCCGGGTCGCTATCGACCCAGCCAAGAGCGATCAAGGGCGCTATCGCCTCAGCGCTGTCGCCTACTTCGGTATAGCGTAATTTGCTAAGCCGAAACAGCTCGCCTTTACGCATTACCATGCGTACCAGCAGCGCTTGAGAAGCCTGCGGCAAGGTTTTGAACGTTTCAAGAAAGGTAAGCTCGCCTGCTGCGAGCAGATCAGCGTGGCGCTCCCCCACCCAGGCCAAAACGAAGCGAAAGTTCGTCAGGTAATAGAAGGGGTCATCGAGGGAGGCGGTAGGTGTCGCGAAAGCACTGTTCATTCATCCATTATAACAGTGCAACGCTATTGTGACAGTCTCGCCGTCATTGAGATTAAGCATTCAATGAGAGCGTTTGAAAGGCGTTATAGGCCGCCACCACCGTGGCCATTTGCGCGGTATGCGCCTGCACAAAGGGCTCGCCGGTTAGGGTCTCATCGGGGTATTCAGTGATCAGCATCAATGGCGTTAATTGATCGCCGTCTTCCGAGACAAGGTAGGGGAAGCCGTTCAACATCGGGAAAGTTAATGCGCCTGCGTGGGTCTCAAATAACCCAATTTGCGCGGCATTAAATTCGACCAGCCCAGGCACTTGCGCAAGCTGCTGGGTAACGGCTTCCACCAACTGCTCGGCGGCTGTTTCGTAGCCTGGTTGATAGCGCAGGATCAAAAAAAAGCCCTTGGGAATCGTCCACATCTCAAAGCCGCGGGGCACGTAACCGCTTAACGGCCGCGTCCACTCATGGGCCGGGTAGCCGTGCAGATTGATATGCAGTCCGGCATTACTGAAAGCAAATGCCTGTTCACGAATAGCATGTTCAAATGGCTGCCCAAGTGGCTGGCTCTGTAGGTCATTACCAAAGGCGGTATAGCGCGCCGCGTGATGCATATGGCGTGGCTGAGTGGCAATGAGCCGGCCTTGCAACGCATAACCATCAGGGTTTTCCAGCGGCGAGATGACAAAGTGGGCCTCTGGCTCACCGCTTAGCTGAGCCGCGGCACGCAACGCCCCCACCACGCCGGAGGTTTCGTTGGCATGCTGCCCCGCACTGATCATCACGGCGCGGTCACTGCCGACGATATAACGCGCCTCTACCGCTCTCCCCGCTCGTGTCTTGGCGTGTAACGCCTGACCACCCAGCGCCGCCAATAAAGCCTCTATTTGCTCAACGCCGATAGCCTCCTGAGCGCTCTCCAGTTCGACCTCGGCCCGCGGCAGTTGGGAGGCATCCAAAGGCCGTAGGCTGACGTTTAAATAGGCTCGCTCCCCCTGGGAGGAGACTTCCGGCACAATCTGCCCCGGCTGAATGGATCGATCCCCCAGCGCCAACCCTGCACGGCGCTGAAAATACTCCAGCGCTGAGAAATAGAGTTCTTCATGGAGCGCCTCGGCAAGGCTGATATGCTCATCGTCCAACGCTAACCGGCGGTCACTACAGGGCAACTGCACCGTAAAGTTGAGCTCTTCAAAGTAGGGCGATGCTGTCTGCCACTGGGTTGAGGATAACGTCGCCATCGCCGCTTGAAACAGCGCTTCATAGTCCGTCTCAACAATTGACTCGCTTACCTCGCCATTGGGAGAGGTGAGCCGCAGCCAGCCACAGGGTGAGCACTGTGCTTCGTCTACATGATCTAGATGTTGACGATTAGGCGCTTCAACACAGTACGTTTCCAGCTCCCCAGTGCTTCGCTCTACACGAACGCGATAATGAAGAGGCGTAGAGATAGTGGTTGAAATAGTGGTAGGCGTGGTACCCACTTCCTCCCAGCGTAGCGCTACACCTTGCGGAAGTAGCGCCGCCAGCGGGTAGGCTTCCAGCAGAAAGCGGCGTGGCGCGTGCGCTAACGAAGGATACTCAATCACCAACGACTGCAGCGACGCCCAAGAGAACTCCTCTAAAAAGAAGTGCACCAGGGGCTTATAGGCACTGCGCAGGCGCGCACTAATACCCGCGGCCTTGAAGGCAGCTTCTGTGGTTTGACGTTCGGCTTCATCGTCGAAGACCCACGCCTCCAACTGATAGCCTTGATAGGCAGGCGTGGCGTACTCATCAAGCAAAGATCGCGTGGTGCGTGGAAACGAGCGCTCTAACAAGATATCCATACGGGGATCGTTGGTCATAAGGAGGTGCGTCCAGTGGGATCCAGGGCATCCCGGAGCCAGTCACCCAGCAGGTTCAGCCCCAGCACGGTTAACAGAATAGCCAAGCCGGGGAACACACTAACCCACCACGCCGTTTGCAGATATGTGCGCCCTTCAGCCAGCATGCCGCCCCAACTGGGAATCACCGGATCCACGCCCAAGCCTAAAAAGGTCAGGCTGCTCTCCAGCAGAATATTATTGGCCACATTGAGGGTCATCAGCACGATGACGGGGCCAATCAGGTTCGGCAACAAATGCTGGAACAGAATGCGAATATCTTTTACCCCAATCGCTTTGGCCGCCAGGATAAATTCGCGGTCGCGCAACGATAGCACCGAGCCGCGCACCAAGCGTGCGTACTGTACCCACTGGGAGATAATCAACAGAATAATCATATTGGTTAGTCCGCCACCAATCACGGCAATAAAGGTAATCGCCAGCAGGATAAAGGGCAGCGCGAGTTGCACGTCGGCAAAGCGCATCACGATCATATCCAGAAACCCACCGTAGTAGCCGGATACCAACCCCATAATGATGCCGATCACCACCGCTCCGAGGGCTGAGTAGACCCCAACTTTTAGCGAGATTTCTCCACCAATAATCACCCGCGCCAGCACATCCCTACCTAACGGATCCGTGCCCAAGGGAAAGCCAGGCTCCACCAACGGCGGCGTTAACCGATAGGCTAGATTTAGCTCTGAGCCACCGCCGGGGAATAGCCAGCCGGAGAAGATCACGGCAAAGCCAATCCCCCCGACGAGCAGCACACCGAGAATAAACTCCAGGTTCTTAAAGCGTTTCAATTTGTCGGTTTTGATAGCTGCCGTCATGGTTATTCCTTACGCACCCTGGGGTCGACCAAGCCATAAGCGATATCAACGAGAAGGTTGATAGAGATGATCATTAACGAGAGCACGGTGATAACGCCCTGCAAGACCGGATAGTCCCGGGCTGACACGGCCTCAAAGGCCAAGGTGCCAAGCCCCGGCCAGTTGAAAACTCGCTCGACAACGACAATACCGCCCAACAGACCACCGAACTGCAAACCAAAATAGGTGATCAGCGGAATGGAGCAATTACGCAGCGCATGTTTGTAGAGTACGACCGTGTTGGAAAGGCCTTTTGCCCGCGCCACCATGATGTACTGAGAGCGGAGGGTATCCAGCATAGTGGTTCGCACTAGGCGCACGTTGGTGGCGGTTAGAATGATCCCCATCGTCGCCGCGGGCATAATGAAGCTGGAGAAGCCCTCCATGCCACTGGGCGGCAGCAGATTAAAAGTGATGGAGAGCAGCAGCACCAGCATGATGGCCAGCCAGAAGTTAGGAAAAGAGAGCCCGATCAGGGAAAATATCCTGATCATCTGGTCGGGCCACCTTCCCCGCGATACCGCTGCCTTGATTCCCAGCGGTATCGATACCACGATAGACACAAACAGCGAGGCGAAAGCCAGCGCCAAGGTGGCGGGCAGCGCGCGACCGATCAGGTCACTCACTGGGGTTCCGCCCATAAAGCTGCGCCCAAAATCACCCACCACCAGACCGCGCAGGAAACCGATGTACTGGGTCAGGAAGGATTGGTTCAACCCCAAGGCTTCACGAATCCTATCCAGATCCGCCTCGGTAATACTCCCCGCCCCTTGTGCCAGCATGACCGCCGGATCACCGGTTAACCTGATCGCAAAAGAGACGATCAGCGTCACGGCGATCACCACAAAGACGGCCTGCAGTATTCGATAAAGAAGAAATTTTGCCACTATGACCCCAAGCCCGAAACGCTTACATGAAGCTTTTGTGAAGTGTCAGTGTGAAGAACCGGCCGCTCTTGCAAGCGGCCGGATGGCGTTACGTTTATTCACTAACGTCCACGTTGGTTAAACGTATACGGTTATCCGGGGCAGGCTCAAAATTCTCCACCCGGTCACTGACACCGTAAAGGGCATTGATACTATAGAGCGGCATTTCCAAGGCGCGATCCTGGGTATATTGGGCAATCTCCTGGAGCAGCGTTTCTCGCTCTTCCTGATCCGTAATGCTGCGCTGGGATTCGAGCATTTCATCTAACTCAGCGTCGCTGTCATAAGGATTCCAGCGTTCGCCTGTGTGGTACATCAGATAAGCGGTATTGTCGAAGTCGAACGTCCAACCGCCCCATTTCTGCTGGAACATCTCTCCAGTGCGGCCTGCCGGAATAATGTCGTTGAGTAGCACATTGGTCTCGTAAGGCTGGATCGATGCGGTAATCCCCACCCCTTGCAGGTAAGCCGCCACTACCTGGGCCACCTCACCAAAGGTGGCGTCGTTACCGCGCACATCGATCTGTACCGTAGCGCCTTGCTCGACGCCCGCTTCATCCAGCAGTTTGCGAGCCTGCTGCGGATCATATGGCAGGGGCTCCATATCTGGGTCGTTACCGAAGGACTGAGCACCCTGGAAACTGGCGATCATTTCGCCCTCGCCAGCCAGGATGGAGTCGATAATCGCCTGACGATCCACCGCCATGATCATGGCTTTACGCACGCGTTCATCGGCGGTAATACCGGACTGGGTGTTGAACCGAATCGCTTCCACCGTTGGCGAAGCCACGCTGACAACGCTGATCCCGTCATGGTTATTGATGGTGTCGATCATGCCGATAGGAACCGTCGGCGGAATGACGATATCAACCCGCCCAGCCTGTAGTTCAGCCACGGCAGTAGATGGCTCGGAGATAAAGCGGTAAGTCACTTCGTCAAGTTTCGGCGCGCCGCCCCAGTGCTCGGCAAAGGCCTCAAGCTGAACGTCTTCACGGGGATTATATTCCACTACTTTGAAAGGCCCGGTGCCTACCGGATGGGTATTGAAGTGCTCATCGCCATGCTCGGCCAGGTACTCCGGTGGCACAATCATTGCGCCGTAGCCTGCTAGTTTGGTGAGCAGCACTGGGTCGGGCTCATTCAGGTGGAAGTCGACTGTATAGTCATCAATGACTTCCACGCTTTCAATCGCCGTGTAGTTGGAGCGCTGGGGTCCCTGCCCCCCTTCCTCACCTAATAAGCGATCAAAGGTAAACTTTACCGCTTCAGCATTGAAGGGCTCGCCATTATGGAAGGTGACGCCTTCACGCAGAGTGAAACGGATACGGGTACCCTCATCCAGTTCCTCCCACTCGGTTGCCAGGCCGGGCACCAGCTCTAGATCAGGGCCTCTATAGGTCAAACCATCGAAAATATTGGTGGCAACCGAGGCCCAATTCACCAAAAACGTATCGATGGGATCCCAGCTACCCGGATCTTGCGGTGAAGCAATCGTTAATGAACCAGCCTGCGCAGAGGCAGAGAAGGCAACGCTCAGTGCCATACCGGCGATGGCACCATTGAGCACGCGTTTGTTTTTCTTCATTGGATGACTCCTTTTTTGTATCATCTGAAAACCAACTATGATGCCAAACGCTCGGCGCTGCCTACTTCCTGGGCAACGAAATGACCGCTAGCCACCTGCACTAATGGCAAATGTTCTGGCTCATCACCGACCTTACGGATAGGGCTAAGAATATCGCCCTGTAGCAATGTACGCTCCCGCCTCTGTGAGGGGTCGGCCACCGGCACAGCGCTCAACAGCTTGCGGGTATAGGAGTGCTGAGGCGAATCAAACACCGCTCGACGCTCGCCTAACTCAACGACTTGGCCAAGATGCAATACCGCCACGCGGTGGCTCATTTTTTCCACTACAGCCATGTCATGACTAATGAACAGATAGGCCAAGCCTTCGTCTTGCTGCAATTCCATGAGCAAGTGAATGATCTGCGCCTGGATAGAAACATCGAGGGCAGATAGCGCTTCATCAGCAATGATCAACTTAGGCTTGGAAGCCAGAGCGCGGGCAATACATACCCGTTGGCGCTGGCCGCCAGAAAACTCATGAGGATAGCGCTCAGCCTGATCAGCACTCAAACCAACGCGCTCAAGTAACTGATTAACGCGCTGACGGATTGCTTTAGCACCGTGCAACAAGCCGTGCGTACGAATGGGTTCGGCTATCGAAAAGCCCACGGTTTTGCGGGGATCCAAGGAGGCAAACGGGTCTTGAAAAATGTACTGCACTTCTTGGCGCAGGCGCATTTTTTCTGCCCGCGACATGTCGGCCACGGCCTTGCCACCAAAGCGTATCGTGCCACTGGTGCTTTCCTGCAACTGCTGAATGGTGCGCCCGATGGTCGACTTGCCAGACCCCGACTCTCCTACCAGCGCCAGCGTCTCTCCAGGAAAAATGCTGAAACTGACATTTTCCACCGCATGGACGCGATGGCTAACTCCACCAAAGAAGCCCTTACGGATATCGAAGCGGGTGACTAAATTTTCTATCTCCACCACTGGGGCTGCATCGGTTCTAGCGGTATCCTGCTGACGACTTTCACCCAGCGTACGCGCAACATTTCCATCCAGCACCACTAATGGATCCATGCGTGGAAGGGCTTCGCCCTGCATGCTGCCAAGCTTTGGCACCGCCGCTAACAGTGCTTGGGTATAGGGGTGTTGGGGGCGGGCGAAAATCTCCTCCACCGCCCCTTCCTCGACCTTTTCGCCATGGCGCATGACCACTACCTGGTCGGCCATTTCCGCCACCACCCCCATATCGTGGGTAATGAAGATGACAGCCATCCCTAGCTCCTGCTGCAGGTCACGCATAATGGTAAGGATCTGCGCCTGAATGGTGACATCCAATGCGGTGGTGGGCTCATCGGCAACCAGCACTTTTGGTCGGCAGGCCAGCGCCATCGCTATCATCACTCGTTGGCGCATGCCGCCGGATAGCTGGTGGGGGTAACGTTTTAACAGCGCTTCAGCATCGGCCAGGCGCACCAGTTTTAACAGTTTTACTGCTTCGACCCGCGCCGCGTCTTGGGTTAGCTTCTCATGCAATACCAGCACTTCGGTAATCTGATCGCCAATGGTGTAAACCGGATTCAGCGACGTCATGGGCTCCTGAAAAATCATGGCAATCTCTTTGCCACGTATCTTGCGCATCGCCTTATCCGAAAGCTGGGTAAGATCTTTCGGTTGAGAGCCACTGGCGTCACGGTGGAACAGTATTGTGCCGCTGGTAATCTCAGCATTCATGTACTCCACCAAGCGCATAATAGCCAGTGAAGTCACCGATTTACCCGAGCCGGATTCGCCAACGATTGCCGTCGTTTTACCGGGATAAACATCAAAACTCAGATTTTTAACAACCTGGTTGGAGCCAAAATTCACGCCCAAGGAGCGAACCGATAGCGCTGGTGTAATGGTCACAAGATGTATTGCCCCCTGCTCTTAGATAGCGTTTTTGTAAAACGTTAGTCGAGTAGACATATCCTTTCAAACTACTCATCTTGTTAAACTTTTGTCAACACATCGTTGTTAAGCACCTACTAATTTTCCTGCCATTAAAAAAATTCGCCTGCCTGTTAAGACATACATCTCGCGCACAAAAAAAGCCCCATCGCAGGAGCTTTTGATCGCAGTTAGTGCTGATGAGCGCTGTTACCCCACCCGATGCTGCTTGAGCACGGTAAGGCTTCTCTCTTCTTCGCTTTGCGGCTGGGAAGGGGCTTGACGGGTGCCGACCAGCACGTACCACTCGGCCTCTGAAAGATAGGTTTGGCACCAGCGGCCCAGGTCGGCGGCGCTCTCTTCGCGACTAGAGTCGCCGCAGCGATAGTCGTTCGCCAAATGAAGGAGATCTTGACGGGCGGTACGCGCACGGGCGTTGCCACCGTGTACTTTTACCAGCGGGCAGCGTCGGTCATAGGCGGCGTTGGTTAACGCATTAAGCCAACGCTCCAATTCATGTGCCTGAATTCCACCATACACTGCCACGCTTGAGCTCCCTGCCCCGTTGAAAGGGCAATAGCCTGCCCGATTTAGGGGCCGCTGTCACGGTTAACCTTTACCCTTGTTTAGATGCAGTTCAAGACCTTTTTATAGCGCCTGTTCAAAACCTTGTAACACGTTGACTACATTGACACCGATTTCATCTACCGCATAGCCCCCTTCCATCAGAAACACGCTGGGTAGGCCTGCTTGAGCCAGGCGCTCACCTAACGCTATGAAATCTGCGCTAGTAAAGGTGAAGGCACTTATTGGGTCACCTTCGAAGATATCGACCCCTAGCGATACGATCAGGCATTCACACTCCGCAGCTTTAATTTGCGCCAAGGCTTGTTCAAGTGTGGCCATCCACGTGGTAACGCTGGTGCCCGGCGGTAACGGGTAATTGACGTTAAAGCCCTTGCCTTGCCCTTCACCGTTTTCATCAGCGTAGCCCAAATAGTAAGGAAAGGTGACCTCTGGGTCGCCGTGCAGCGAGATAAACAGCACATCGTCACGCTGGTAGAAAATTTGCTGAGTGCCATTGCCGTGGTGGAAGTCGACGTCAAGAATGGCGACCCGGTGTTTGCCTGTATCTAAGGCTCGCTGGGCGGCAATGGCGGCATTGTTAAAGAAGCAGTAACCGCCAAACTGATCAAACGCGGCGTGGTGGCCTGGCGGCCGGCATAAACCAAAACTGGGTTCGCCAGTTTGCAGCGTATGCTCTACCGCGCCTAACGCCACGTCTTTACTCGCCATGGCGGCTTCAAAGGTGCCTTCTGAGATCGACGTTTCCGCCGCCAAAGCATAGTAGCCTAGCTGACCGCTAACGGATCGCGGAATGCGGTCACCACGCATGGTTCGTGCGGGCCAAATATTGGGAATCGCCTCCCCCTCATGCCCAGCCGCCTGCCACTCTTGCCAACAGTTGGCTAGAAACCCCACGTACTCTTTGTCGTGCACCGCTAATACTGGCGCTAACCCATAGGCGCTAGGAGTACGAATATCCACAAGCCCGGACTGTCGAAGATGCTTAAGCACTAGATCAAGGCGTTCAGGGCACTCAAACGGGGTCACCAAAGCGCCGTCGTGCAACTCCGTGCGCGCCTGGCGTAAACGGCTATCCTCTGAATAAAACGTCAGCATTCTGCCTCCTTAATCCACGCCTAATGCGGTAGCGGGTAATGGATACTTAGTTAGCTTCTAATTGCACGGGCCACTGCCTGGCCCAGCGGCGCTTTTGGCTCGGCGTTTGTTGCTTTAACTGATATTCAGCCCGGCTTGCGGCCGCGCGGTCTTCAAACGGTTCGGCACCCAGCAGCGCAACAGGCGGATTTGCACGGGTATAACGCGCCCCTTTACCGGTGCAGTGCGCTTGATAGCGCTTTGCCAGGTTATTGGTAATGCCCGTATAGGTGCCGCGCTGGCACTCCAACAAATAGAGATACCATTGCGGTTCGGCTTTGTGAGGCTGAACGATGCCACTATTCACCGCAACATACCTTTAATTTGCGCCCGCTACCACATAAGCACGGGTCGTTTCGGCGTGGTTTCAGGCGGGTAAGCGTGGGTGTTCCGTCTATATACCACCAGCGTTGCTGCTCGTTAACGAAGCGGGAGACCTCTTCTAATACGTGCCATCCTTTTTGCACTCGCCCCCTTTCATAAAAACAAGCACGAAAATGCACGTAACCGATATTCTCGATCGGCGGTTCTGCGGAGATGATGGATAGCGACTTCCACTCAGCGTCAGGATCCGGCGCAAGCTCTGCAGGGCGGGTAGAGGGATGCCATGTCGCCAACAGGTAGTCGCTAAGCCCTAGCACAAAAGCCGCATAACGAGAGCGCATCAATGCTTCAGGCGTGGGAGCAGGCTCGCCTTGATGATAACGGCCACAGCACTTATCAAGCGTTAAAGAGCTACCACAGGGGCAACTTGGATCAGTTGTGGAGGTCATAAAAAAGCTCGTTAGTCACATCATTTATAGCCTAACCGATACGCCCTATGCGCGTCGCCCGACGTGTATGACTATTGTTCGATATTTATGCTGCGTTAGGTATATAGTGGTGGGGCAATACATTCAGACGATGGGGTACGAAACACGATCGATCATTCTTTCCAAAATTTTTGGAGGTTCTCCTATGAAGGTCTTTAAACCGGAATGGCAGTGCACGTTTAGCGTAAACGAAGGCGCGGAAGAATCAGCAACTTGGAAAGAGAAAATCGCGTGGCGACTCAGGGGAGTTGCGGATCGGCTGGAAGGTGGTGGGCGCACGGTAAAAATCGATTACCGAGTGACGCCAGCGGTTAGCCAACAGGAAGTCGACACTTGCTTAGGCAAGGGCTTCGAAGTAACTCAACGCCTGCTAACACAGTTAGCCCAACAGCAGGCGTGCGAAGATGTGATGCGCCATGCCAAAGCTGAGCTGTTCGAACAACATCCTCAGCACTGAAAAAGCGACATGGTATGAAAGCACTACAAAAAATCCCACCCCATTAACCGGGTGGGATTTTTTTGGTTATTAGCTATTTAGACAGTCTTCTCTAACGCTTTGCCCATCTTCATTAGAAACTCTTCGCACGCTTCAAGCTGCTCAATATCGATATATTCATCGGGCTGATGCGCCTGGGCGATGCTGCCAGGGCCAAGAATTATTGTCTGCAGGCCCTGGCCCTGGAACTGCCCGGCCTCGGTTGCATAGGCCACCGCGTGGTCACAGCACCCTGTTGGCAAATGGTCTTTGGCTAAGCGCAGTACCTGTTCGTTTTCACGGTCGGCCAAGCCCGGCACTGTCACGTTTAGCGGCTCGGTGATGATTTCAACGTGCTTGCCTTTGGCCTGCAGCTCAGCGCTTAGCTGGCCGCAATAGGCCTCAAAGCGCGCGTATATTTCGTCGAAGGTGTCCGTAGGCAGATGGCGAATCTCCCACTCAAACTGACACTCCCGCGCCATAATATTGATCGCCGTACCGCCTTTTATTTTGCCTACGTGCAAGCTGGTGTGAGGCACATTAAAGGCCTCATCGACGCGCCCCTCTTCCACCAACGCCGCCATGGTGTCCTCAATAAAGGTCACCAGCCTTGCCGCTACGTGGATGGCTGAGGTGCCTTGATTGACCTGGCTGCTGTGAGCTTCCTGACCAATCACCGTGGTGCGTAGGTTGGTCGCCCCTTTCTGCGCGACCACTGGCTGCATGCTGGTGGGCTCGCCGACAATCACATGGGCGGTGGTGGAGTAGTGCTCGTAAAAGCGCTTAATGAGGCTTGGCGCCCCCACGCAGCCGATCTCTTCATCGTAAGAGAAACCAAGATAAATGGGCTGCTGCAGAGGTGCCTCAACCCACTTGGGCACCATAGCCAGCACGCAGGCAATAAAGCCTTTCATATCGCAGGTGCCACGCCCATAAAGACGCCCATCGCCGCCATCACGCAGAGTGAAGGGATCACTCGACCAGGGCTGCCCCGCTACCGGTACCACATCGGTATGCCCGGAAAGCATTACCCCGCCCGGCGCCTCTGAACCGATCCTTGCAATTAAATTAGCCTTGGTGCCGCAGGGGCTCATTACCCGCTCGGCACTAACGCCGTACTCGGCCAAATAACCTTCCACGTACTCAATCAGCGCTAGATTGGATTCGCTGGAGGTAGTGTCAAACGACACCAGCTTCGCCAGCAAAGTTGTCGCTTCAGTCATACTTCTCTCGTTAGTTAGGCTGTTTATATCACCCTATCACTGGCCTCTTCGTTTTCCTACTGAGCAGACCGGTTAATAAATTAACGTTGACTGTCACGGCAGGTTCATCGTGCATTCACTAAAACGTCATCTACACTTCTTACTGTTCAGTGCATCCAAAAATCTCAACAAACGCATTGCACGCCTGACTAAGCTCAGGCCCACAAGGAGCTGTTATGTCTCGTTTTACACTGCACGCACTTGCCGTTGGTGTGGCTACTGCCAGCCTTAGCCTGTCTGCCCAGGCAGCCACTGAAGTTAGTTGGTGGCACGCCATGGGCGGTCAATTGGGCGAAATTCTCGAAGAAATGACCGAAGAGTTTAACGCTTCACAGGACGACTACCACGTCACACCCAGCTATCGCGGCACCTATACCGAGACGATGACAGGCGCCATTGCCGCCTTCCGCGCCAATGAGCAGCCGCATATCCTGCAGGTGTTTGAAGTCGGTACCGGTACCATGATGAACGCCAAAGGCGCCATCTACCCAGTGTACGAGTTGATGGAAGCGCATGGTCGCGCTTTTGATAACGAAGCCTTCCTGCCCGCCGTGGTTGGTTATTACACCGACACCAACGGCAATATGCTCTCTTTCCCGTTCAACTCTTCTACGCCCATCATGTACTACAACCGGGACATGTTTGAAGAAGCGGGCCTGGATCCCGAGCAGCCCCCCGAAACATGGGAAGAAGTGGCCGATTTTTCACGTCAAATCGTCGAGTCTGGTGCGGCCAGCTGTGGCTTTACCACCTCCTGGCCTAGTTGGGTGATGCTGGAGAACTTCTCCGCTTGGCATAACGTGCCGCTAGGTACGCTGGAAAACGGCTTTGGCGGTATGGAAACCGAGTTTACCTTCAACAATGAGCTAGTCGCTCGCCACTGGGACAACCTCCACGACTGGCAGGAAGAAGGCGTCTTTAAATGGGGTGGCCCCGGCTCCGGCCCCGACTCTGAGCCGATGTTCTACTCCCAGGACTGCGCGATTTTCTTCGGCTCTTCTGCTTCACGTGCGGATGTCGCCGCCAATTCAGAGTTTGAAGTTGGCTTTGGCATGCAGCCCTACTACGACGACGTAGAAGGCGCACCGCAAAACTCGATTATCGGTGGCGCCACCCTGTGGGCACTGCAGGGCCACAGCGACGAAGAGTACGAAGCCGTTGCAGCGTTCTTTGAGTACCTCTCTCAGCCCGAAGTGCAGGCACAGTGGCACCAGCAAACCGGCTACCTGCCCATCACCCAAGCCGCTTGGGATCTGAGCAAAGAACAGGGCTACTACGAAGAGAATCCCGGTGCAGATATTTCGCTGAAACAGATGACCCTTAACGAGCCGACCGAGAACTCCAAAGGCCTACGCTTTGGTAACTTCGTGCAGATTCGCGACATCATCTCCGAAGAGATGGAAGCCGTAATGACCGGTGGCAAATCGGGCCAGGAAGCGGCAGACGACGCTGTGGAACGCGGCAATGATCTGCTTCGTGACTTTGAAGCTGCCAACCAGTAAATAAGCACTCACTTCGCCGCTTGCCTAATTGGGCAGGCGGCGATTTTGTTTGTTGATGCTTATATTTACTAACCATTTGCAGAGCTGCCCATGCAAACCAAACGCATGACCTACCCTGGTCGCTTTTTGCCCTACGCGCTGCTGGCGCCCCAGGTGATTGTGACACTGATTTTCTTTATCTGGCCTGCAGGCCAGGCGCTGTATCAGTCGCTGTTGCGCGAAGACGCCTTTGGGCTGCGCTCAACGTTTGTGGGTCTTGAGAACTTTGCCCGTCTATTTCGTGACGGCAGTTATGTCAATTCGCTATCGGTGACGGTGGTATTCGCCGTGGGCACTACCCTGCTATCGATGACAGTGGCGCTTTTATTGGCCAGTACCGTCAATCGGATGATTCGCTCACGCAGCACCTACACCACGCTACTGGTGTGGCCCTACGCCATCGCCCCCGCTCTTGCGGGCGTGTTGTGGTGGTTTATCTTCAACCCCTCTATCGGCATTGTGCCCTATATGCTGGAAATGGTGGGTTACCAGTGGAACCACCGTAACTCGGGCAGTGACGCCACGCTGCTGGTGATTTTTGCCGCTGCCTGGAAGCAGATCTCCTATAACTTCCTGTTTTTTCTGGCGGGTTTACAGTCCATTCCCCAATCGTTGATTGAAGCCGCCTCCATTGACGGCGCCAGCCCGATCAAGCGCTTCTGGACGATCATTTTCCCGCTGCTCACGCCTACCACCTTCTTCTTGCTGGTGGTTAACGTGGTGTACGCCATGTTCGACACCTTCGCGATTATTCACGCCACCACCGCAGGCGGCCCGGCCCAGGCCACTAACATACTGGTTTACAAAGTGTATGCCGACGGTTTTGTCGGGCTAAACCTTGGCTCGTCCGCGGCTCAGTCGGTGATTCTGATGGTGATTGTGGTGGCATTAACGATGATTCAATTCCGCTTTATTGAGCGCCGAGTCAATTACTAAGCCTTAGGGAGAACGTTAATGGTTGAAAACCGCCCTTGGGCTAACCTGATAGCCCATATTGTTTTGATCTCTGGTGTCGCGCTGGTGGCTTTTCCGGTGTATGTCGCGATCATCGCCTCTACCCACTCCCTCTCGGGCTTGCTGCAGGGCACGCTACCACTGCTGCCCGGCGGTCACGGGATCGAAAACTACACGCGGATGTGGCAGTCGGGCGTCTCCAATGCTGGCGCACCGCCGGCCGCCCTGATGCTCTGGAACAGTTTTATAATGGCCATGGCGATCACGGTAGGAAAGTTGTCTATTTCGCTACTTTCCGCCTTTGCCATCGTCTACTTCCGCTTCCGCTTCCGGATGTTCTTCTTCTGGGTGATCTTCGTCACGTTGATGCTGCCGGTGGAAGTGCGCATTATTCCGACTTTTCAGGTCGTCGCGGATCTTAATATGCTCAATAGCTTTGCCGGGCTGTCGATCCCGCTGATTGCCTCGGCTACCGCAACCTTCTTGTTCCGCCAGTTCTTTATGACCATTCCCGAAGAGATGCTCGAAGCCGCCCGAGTCGATGGCGCAGGGCCGCTGAAGTTTTTTAAAGACATACTGATGCCGCTGTCGGTAACCAATATCGCCGCGCTGTTTGTGATCATGTTTATCTACGGCTGGAACCAGTACCTCTGGCCGTTAATTATCACTACCGACCCTGATTATTACACCATCGTGATGGGCATTCAGCGCATGACCTCGGAAGAGAACCCTCAGTGGCAACTGGTGATGGCGGCAGTGGTGATGGCAGCGCTGCCGCCGGTTTTAGTGATTCTGTTTATGCAACGCCTATTTGTGAAAGGCCTGACCGAGACGGAGAAATAAGATGGCCAGCATTACCTTGGAAGGGCTAAAGAAAACCTATAGCGGCGATGTTCACGCCGTCAAAGGCATCGATTTACAGATTGAAGATGGGGAATTTGTGGTGCTGGTCGGGCCTTCCGGCTGCGGCAAATCTACCCTGCTGCGCATGGTGGCAGGGCTTGAAACCATTACCGAGGGCACGCTCAAAATCGGTGACCGGGTGGTCAATAAGCTAGAACCCGCCGAGCGTGATATCGCCATGGTGTTCCAGAACTATGCGCTCTACCCGCATATGACGGTGTACAACAACCTTGCTTACGGCCTCAAGAACCGCGGGTTTAACAAAGAAGACATTGAAAAGCGCGTGCGAATTGCCGCCAAAATGCTCGAGATCGAAGATTTTCTAGAGCGCAAGCCGCGCAAGCTCTCCGGCGGCCAGCGCCAGCGGGTAGCCATGGGCCGTGCCCTGGTGCGCGAGCCTGCGGCGTTTCTATTCGACGAACCGCTCTCCAACCTGGATGCCAAGCTGCGGGTGCAGATGCGCGTGGAGATCAAACAGCTGCAGCGGCGCCTGAAGACTACCAGCCTCTATGTGACCCACGACCAGCTGGAAGCCATGACCCTGGGTGACCGTTTAGTGGTGCTTAACGCCGGGCAGATTGAGCAAGTGGGCACGCCCATGGAGATCTATGCCCGCCCCGCCACCATGTTCGTCGCCGGGTTTATCGGCTCCCCCGCCATGAACATGCTACCGGTGGATTACTTGAAAGAACAAGGCGCCAACGGTCTACTGGATAACCTACCCGAAGGCACCGATGTCGTCGGCATTCGACCGGATGATATGCATCTAGCGCCGCCGACTGCGCCTCACCTAATTGTCGACTCTACGCTTGCGCTGTTTGAAGCCGCGGGGGCCGAAAGCCACCTGTATGTGACCCTGGCCGATAGCGACCAGCCCACAGTCATCCGCGTATCGGGGCAGCCGCCGGTCGCTGAAGGCGAGACGTTACGCTTCTATGTCACTTTAGAAGCGCTGCATCCCTTCAACAGCGCTACGGGGAAACGCACGGAAACACGATAGAGGCATAAAAGCGACTTATTACGCGCCCTCTTGAGCCAAGTCGATGATCCGCCCTTCGACTTGGTAGAATACCTCTTTACGCTCCACCATATAGTCGCGCAGCATTTCCCAGTCTGTATTGCCGACGATGGTGTTACGACCATCTTCATAGGCAGCGCCAAGCACCGTATGGCTGTCGCCACCGGCGGCGGTAAAGCTATTGGTGGCGATGGTATAGGTACGCTCTGGATCAATCGCCTGCATCGCGCCTTCCTGGGCAACGTGTAGGCTCACAACCCGCTCACCTGGCGGCTCGCTGCTGTCATACACCAACTCAACGCCTGCTGACACCTGCAGAAAACCGCCATCCTCGCCGGGTGCATTGGCCAGGGCGATTTCGAAGGTTTCCAACAGTTCAGCGCCGGTGACGTCAAGCAGCGTCAGGCGATTGCCAAATGGTTGTACGGCGATTAGATCGCCTACGGACACATCCCCCCTTTCAATCGCTTCACGGATACCGCCGCTATTTTGGATCGCCATGACCGTGTCGGGCGCTACCTGCTGCGCGGCATGCAGTTGGGCATCGGTAATCAAGTTGCCTAGCGCTGTTTCATTGGCTCGCACGCTCCGTTCATCACCGCTGCCGTGGCGGGGATTGGGTAACTCGGCGATCGCCTTGGCGCCGATCAAGGTATCCCGTAATGTTTCAATTTCCGCGGTGTAGGGTTCAAGCCGCTGAGCCGCGTCAGAATCCGCTTCGCGGTCGTCGGCGGCCAGCAGCTCACCACTGGCATCCACCACCACGCCGTTCTCGTCGAAGATGACCTGCATAACCCCCAGGTGCTGGCCATACTCGCCTGCCTGGCCAATCACCGTTGGTGATGTGAGCGTCTCACCAGCGCGACTCTCGCTCAGCAGCCTGGGGGGCGACACTTGGGTATGGCTGTGGCCACCAATAATAATGTCGATGCCTTCAACATGCTCTGCCAGCAGCAGGTCGTTACCTACGCTGGGGTCGCTGTCGTAACCAAGGTGGGTAAGGGCAATAATTTTGTTAACACCCTGCTCTTCAAAGCTTGCCACCATGACTTCAGCGGCTTGACGGTAATCACTAATAGTAACGTGGCCAGGACTAGAGATCGTCTCGCTGTCTAGAGTGCTTAACCCAAAGATGCCGATAGGCTCGCCGTTATGCTCAACAATAATGCCGTCATAAAGCGTCCCCGCTTGCGGGTCAGCACTGACTGACTCACCCAGCATGTCAGCAAACTCCGGGCCTGCGGAGAAGACCAGATTAGCCCCTAAAATAGGAAATTCGGCGCCTGCGAAAAACGCTGCTAGCGCTTGGTGACCTTGCTGTGGATCACCTAAATCGAACTCATGGTTGCCGGGCACAAAGGCGTCGTAGCCCATCAAGTTCATAAACTCCAGCGCATCCTGGCCCTGAGATTCAGTGAAGTAGAGCGTGCCCGAAAAGATATCGCCAGCGTCTAGCAATAATCCTTCGCCGTAAGTCTCCCGCGCCTCATTCAGCGTGGTGATCAAATAGGGATACTGATCGGTACGCCCATGTAGATCGTTGGTGTGAAATAGCGTCAGAGTGTAATTATCAGCAAAGGCGGGAGGAACGGAGGCAAATAGCGCTGTCCCTAGCGCCAAGCCATAGCGGTGAAAACGCATTCAAATGACTCCTTTCATAATAGTGTTCAGACACCCTAGCAGTAAAGATAGGGCTCTTCGTCATTCGGTATGGAATTATTTCTGACAACTGACCTGTGGGAGGGAGCTTTAGCTCGCGACCGTTTAGGCTGTCAGCCTGACAACACCTGGGTACCTTTGGTACCCTTCGCCCGCTGGAAGCGGCCTCCCACAACAGACAGTTGGCTTGGTGGTTCTGTCTGAACCGTGAGGCACAAAATGTGCCGGTTAATATTAAATCCACATTAGATGACGAATAACCAAAGATAGCCTACCAGCGACATTTCGTCTCCATGGCAAAATTATTACCTTCTCTCCTCTCCTTAAGTTTACGGTTCGAGAAATAACTCACCGAGAATAAAGAGCGCCTCTTTGAGGGCAGCCAGGTAAAGCATGAAATATAAAAACGCTAAAAACCGGTGTGGAATTATCCACACCGGTAAAGATCGAAACATGCGAGCTAACTAAAAGCTAAAGAACTAATGCAAAAAACAATGCAACACTACCGCTTACATCACTCTATTAATTAGAAGTGATAGCGAGCGCCTAGTGCGTAGTACATATCTTCTTCGAAGTCATTAACAGCATCCAGGTTACGATCGTTAAGCTCGAGGAACATATCGAAATTGCTAGACAGCTTGTACATGGATCCTAGCGCCCAAGCGTTGCGCTCATCGCTAGCGCCGTCTACATCGATGTTGTAGTAATCGGCGAAGAACTTCCAGGAATCGATAGCGAAAGTCGCACCAACACCGATTTTATCGAAACCGCCACCGTTAACATCGTCATCACCGCGGGTTTCATAACCTACACGTGCAGAGAATGAGTCCGTAATGCTGAATTCACCCGTTGCGCCATAGCGCATTTCATCATTACCGCCGCCAATCGCTACATCATCGACAAAACCTAGCGCCAGACGTGCTGGGCCTGTTTCATAAACTAAACCACCTTGAGCGGCAATATCACTGCCACCGGTTGCCTCAATCTCTGCATCGGTCATGCCACGCTCAGAGAAATGCTTGGCAGAAATAACTGCCTGAAAGCCACTCATTTTCGGCGTTTTATAGCCAATAGAGTCGCCACGTGCCTGTAGGCCGCCACCAGCAAACTCGTAGCCACGCTCAACGTAGACATCGAACGGCGTCATAACGTAGTTATCGTAAAAACTGTTGTAATTACCGGCCATAAAGGTACCGAACTGCTGGCTTTCCAGGCCTAGGTAACTGTTACGCACCTCATCGAAACCAGAGGATGTATTACGTTCGTCACCCGTAAAACGCCACTCTACACGGGCGAATGCACGCAGGTCTGAAGAAATCTGGTGACCAGCGGTAATCCGCAGACGGGAGCCGAAATTGCGGAACTCTTCGCCGTTATCAACACCGTCATCAACACCGCCACCTTCAAACCCCATGGCAATACGGCCGTAGATTTCCAGGTCGGTACCGTCTTGATCATAAACGGTTGCTGCTTGTGCTGCAGAGGCTGCCAATAAACCGCTAACGGCCATGGCCAGTGTCGTTTTTTTAAACATGATTGTTCCCATTGAAGTAGTTAATGCTTGCGCTTTGCGAAGGCACAATGAAGGACGAATAACGCCTCAACGCAGGCAACCTTAAAGGAGTTATATTTCATTAATTTTAAAGTTTTATTTTTTAGGGAACTTATTTTTTAATGTGATTTAAAATAAAACTGCCATCCAAATTTAACATTGAACTGATATAGGAATAGATGACTGTAGCACTTTATCTATCAACCTATTTATTTAAGCGTGTCATCACTTATTCACCTGTTTGACTCGGCAGTGTCATTCACCTCTCCCACACTGGACGAAAACGTGATAAAGGGATGAATCGCTTATGCGGCTCTGCATCGTTAGTGAGACATGGTCACCGGACATCAATGGTGTTGCCCATACGTTGAGCCGGTTAAGCTATGAACTTAACCGGCAAGGAGTGCCGGTAGATGTGATCCGCCCGCGACCTCGAAGCGCAGGGAATGCAACCGGTGTTAACCGGGAATTACAGGTGCAACGCTTTGCCTTACCCGGCTACACGGATGTGCAAGTGGGGCTGGTTAGGCCCACTACGCTGCGCCGTTTTTGGCGCCAACATCGCCCCGATGTTATCTACCTAGCGACCCAAGGCCCTCTCGGCTGGGCGGCACGCCAAGCGGCACGGCAACTCAATATCCCTTTGGTAGCAGGCTGGCATACTAACTTTGACCACTACTGTGAAGATTACGGCGTCAATTGGCTGGCTTCGACTACACGCCGCTACCTACGCTACTTCCATAACGGCTGTGACTTGACGTTAGTGCCGACTCATCAGCAAGCTAAAGCCCTGCAGCGACAAGGGATCCGGGGTGTCCATGTGCTATCACGCGGGCTGGATGGAGAGCGCTTCTCACCCAACCATCGCGATGCTCAATTGCGCCAGCGCTGGGGGGTCAGCGAGCATCAGCCGGTGGCCCTTTACGTTGGCCGGTTAGCCGCAGAAAAAAACCTCACCCTGCTCCATGAAAGCCTTCAAGCCATGCGCGAGGTACGGCCCGATATCGCCCAGGTAATCGTTGGCGATGGCCCCGCACGGGCACAGCTGGAAAAGGCGCTCCCCGATGCCCATTTCACTGGTTTCGTAGGGCAAGAATCCCTCGCTCGCCACTACGCCAGCGCCGACCTGTTTATTTTCCCCTCGCTTTCCGAAACCTGGGGCAATGTAGTGGCGGAAGCCATGGCCAGCGGCTTAGCCGTGGTGGCCTATGATCACGCAGCCAGCGCTGAACTGATTAGCAGCGGCCACAACGGTGTCACCGTCCCAGCTGGTAATAGCGCCGCTTTCCAACAGGCAGCGGTGGAGCTGTGCCAACACCCCGCTGATTACGCTCGTTTAGGCCGAGTAGCGCGTTTACGTGCCCTTGAGCAGAGCTGGACGGGGATTGCCGAGCAGTTTTTGAGTTACCTACACCAAGCCCAGGAGGCTCATCATGCGCCCGCGTCCGCTTGTCGTATTCGATCGTCTTGACCTGCTGGAGTGGCAGTTCTGCCAGCGCATTTCGCGGCTGTCGACCTACCGCCCCTGGCGAATCACACTTCAGGCCGCCAGCCGCTTAGGCGATTGGCCTGTTTGGGTGCTGCTGATTCTCGCCCAGCCTTGGCTTCAGCCAAATGGCGCCTGGCGTGTTTTGCAGTACAGCGTCATCGCACTATTTGCCGTGGCGGTATATCGGCTAGTGAAAACCCGCTTATGCCGTGAACGGCCCTTCATTACCTATAGTGAAGGTATTGAATGCTGTGAACCGGCCCGTGACCGATACAGCTTTCCCAGCGGCCATACCATGCACGCAGTGATGTTTAGCGTTTTAGTCGTCGCCCACACGCCCTGGCTGCTACCGGTGGTGCTGCCATTAACGCTGCTGATAGCGATCTCACGGGTAGGGTTAGGATTGCACTATGTCAGCGATGTGCTGGCAGGGGCAGCGATGGGCTACGCTTTTGCCTTGGCCAGCCTGTATTGGATGGGGTAAAACGCGTCCTGCCCCTTAATGGACAACCCTTTGATGGACAGCCGCGTGATAGACAGTCAGCGCAAAAACGCCCGCTTATGCGGGCGTTTTACTTTCAAGGCAGGTAGTTAAATATCAGGCGGCATATCATCACGCTCATCAATTCTAGCCATGAATGATGTCTTAAACATCATATACACGCCCAGTCCTGAGAACCCTAAGAACAAAACAAACATGCATAACATCAATGCCATCGCCATAATCTTGTCCCTGATAGTGAGCGGTCGTTACGTTGACGTTTTCTAACCGCTGCATTTCGATTTCATCGAAGGATAGACCAAAACAACGCATTAATCTGTGCGGTAGCGATCCGTACAGTTACCGCACGACAAGACGTTCAAAAAAACCATTTAAAATCAATATCTAATATATAAAGCTGCGCGCACAAAAAAACCACCTCATTTTCATGAGATGGTTGTTTTGCATCAGACCACTCCTTTGTTTGATGAACAGCGCCTCCTTGCGCTGTAACCAGTGAGTGGGCTGAATATCCTTCAACATCCTGTTTATCTTTCGGCTTCCTGCCTTCCTTTTGCTTGTCAGCCCACTCACTCAGTTTTTTGCAAACACTAGATTTGAACGTTTAACTCTAAACAGCTGAATAACTGAAACATTTCTGTGCAACCACCTAGTAAATGCATGTATTGCGCCAAAAGCCCCATTGAAAAAATATAACTTTAAAAAACAATTGCTTATAAAACAAAAAGCATGCCAAAAATCACTCACGAACGGTCATTTTGATGTATAGAACTGACACATGCGACATAAGTACAGACCTTAGGGGCACACTTTCACGCCCAGCTAGGTAGAAAACCGTGGCAAAACGTCCACGCAGGGATTATTTTTGCTGACTAATCATTTGGTTTTACACCTCACTCAGGCCAGGCTTCAAAGGCCACCTCTTTACCCCATCTGATTTACCCCATATGTTCAAGGAGATCGATATGAAACGCCCAGTTGCCCTAGGCATACTCATAATCACTACACTGCTGCTGGTCAGCGGCTGTAATACCATTCGTGGTGCGGGTGAAGACCTTCAACAGGGTGGCGAAGCTATCCAGCGCGCAGCGAGCTAAACGTTATGATGATTGTTTATCTGTCCCATGGCCTTGAGAGCGGGCCGGGCGCACTGAAAACCCAGGCGCTGAAAGGGGTCGCTGAAAAGCTGGATGACTGTGAGCCCGTTGTTATGGATTACCGGGGCATGGCAGAGCCACAGCAGCGCCTCGAATACTTGCTGCGAGTCTTGGTCGAGCGCGGAGACGACCCAGCTCAGTGTGTGCTGGCAGGCTCAAGCTTAGGGGGCTGGTTAAGCGCGGCAGTTAGCGCTCAACGGCCGGTATTGGGCTGCTTTCTGTTGGCACCCGCGCTGGGGCTTGCCGACTACCCAGAAACGTCGCTGATGATACAAGCGCGGCACACACATATTATTCACGGCTGGCAGGATGACGTGATTGCCCCTGAACCGGTGATCGAACGTGCCCGCCTGCAGCGTCTATCGCTGCGGATGGTAGATGACGATCATCGCCTGCACGCCAGCCTGGAGACTATTTTGCTCGATTTTGAGCGTTTTTTACGCCAGTGCAGTGCGCCCGCACAGAACCATTAGCAAGCCTAGCTAAAACAAACATTCGACACGAGCACCCTAAACCTATACAAATGGTGTACACCATTACGTAGATAGTGAGGAGATTGCTCATGTTAGGAATGTTTAAGCGCGACCCCAAAAAGAAGCTTCAGCAAGAGTATGAACGCAAACTACAAGCTGCCATGGAGGCTTCACGCAATGGCGATATGCGTGCCAATGCCACGCTTACCGAAGAAGCAGAAGCATTACTTGCCGAGATCAGACGCATTGAAGCGACACAATAACCGCAATAGACAACACTTTGGACTACTCGCGGCTTTAGCGCTGGCTAGCCTGCTGCCCAATGTAGCTCTGGCGGTTTGTCCAAGCCCAGGGCAGTGGTGGCAGGAAGGGCAGCCATTCACCAGTAGTGAGCTGCTGCAGACGGCGGCCCAGCAACAAGTGGTATTACTGGGTGAACAGCACGATGAGAGAGCCCACCATCGCTGGCAACTGCACACCCTAGCGGGACTGCATGCCCTCCGCGATGATCTAGTAATTGGCTTGGAGATGCTGCCGCGCAGCGCTCAGCCGGCTCTTGATGCCTGGGTCGCCGATGAGTTGGATAGTGCCACCATGCTTGAGCAAACGCAGTGGGATGAGGCGTGGGGGTTTGATTCAGCGCTGTATATGCCGATTTTAGAGTTTGCCCGGATGGCAAAAATTCCGTTGGTCGCGCTCAACATTACCCCGGATCTGCGCCAGCGCCTGGTCAATGATGGCTGGGAGCACGTGCCCGCGGATGAACGCCATGCGGTCCCGTCGCCATTCCCCGCCAGCGCCAGTTACCGCTCAAGGCTCACCGAAGTATTTAATCAGCACGCCATGGGCGATGACCCCGAATCGCTTGAGCGTTTTATTCAAGCGCAGCTCACCTGGGATATCGCCATGGCCCAGCGCCTGACAGAAGCCACGCAGGGCGGCGCCCTGGTGGTGGGCTTAATGGGGCTAGGCCATGTGAGCTATAACGAAGGCGTTGCCTATCAGCTCAATGCCCTGGGCGTTAGCAACACCGTGAGCCTGCTGCCCTGGCAAATGAGCGACTGCACCCTGCCCGACCCCACCCTAGCCGATGCGGTGTATATACTCGCTGACGAATAGATTACTCATCAGCGAGTGCCGGTAATAGTGTTTTCAGTTTACGCGTGAGCGTATTGCGCCCCCAGCCCAGCAGCTCAGCGGCTTCACCTTTACGCCCGCCGGTATGTTTTAGCGCTGTCTCAATCAGGATCCGCTCAAAATCGGGCACCGCTTCTTCCAGCAGATGAGTATGGCCTTCAGCCAGGGCATGATCCGCCCAGTCGCGAAACGCCGTGCGCCAATCGCCGTGGGCGCTGCTTTCCGAAGCACTGGGTGAACGCAGCTCCGGCGGAAGATCTTCAACCAGAATTTCACGCCCTGACGCCATTACAGTGAGCCAACGGCAGATATTTTCTAACTGGCGCACGTTGCCGGGCCACGGCAAACGCGTTAAGTGGGCTTCCGCTTCGCTGGTCAGCACCTTGATATCCGTGGTCAGCTCTTTCGCCGCTTCGGCTAAAAAGTGCCGCGTTAAGCGCGGAATGTCTTCACGGCGCTCGGCAAGCTTGGGCAGATGGATACGGATCACGTTCAAGCGGTGAAACAAATCCTCCCGGAAGCGGCCGTCGTCCACCAGCACCTCAAGGTTTTGGTGGGTGGCAGCAATAATGCGTACATCCACTTTGACCGGGGTATGCCCACCAACGCGATAAAACTCGCCATCGGCCAGCACGCGCAGTAGCCGCGTTTGAGTTTCAGCGGGCATATCGCCTATTTCGTCCAAAAACAGCGTGCCGCCGTTAGCCTGCTCAAAACGCCCCTGGCGCTGCTGGGCCGCACCGGTAAACGCGCCCTTCTCGTGACCAAACAGCTCAGACTCGATCAAGTCGCGAGGAATCGCCGCCATGTTGAGAGCAATAAACGGCTTGCCCGCTCGCGGACTGTGCTGATGAAGCGCCTGGGCAACGCGCTCTTTACCGGTACCCGATTCCCCGTTAATCAACACCGTGATGTGGGAGTGAGAAAGACGGCCAATGGCGCGAAACACCTCCTGCATGGCGGGCGCTTCACCGATAATTTCGGCGTTTAAACCTTCCGGCACGGCGACTGGACGCTGGCGCTCCCGAGCGTGGGCCACGGCGCGGCGCACCAGCGCCAGGGCCTCGTCAACATCAAACGGCTTGGGCAGGTATTCAAACGCCCCGCCCTGATACGAGGCTACGGCGCTGTCCAGGTCGGAGTGCGCGGTCATCACGATCACCGGCAAGTCAGGATGCGCTTCGCGTACCCGGGACATAAGATCCAGCCCATCGATGCCCGGCATACGAATATCGGTGACCAGCACGTCGGGTGGGTTTTCCAACAAACGCGTCAGGGCAACGTCGGCGCGCTCGATACACTCAACGTCAAGGTCGGGTTGCGCCAAGGCGCGCTCCAACACCCAGCGGATAGCGCGGTCATCATCGACAATGACCACCCGCGCAACATCATTACGTGCAGCCTCAGTCATGACGCTTCTCCGGTGTAATTAATAACCATGGGAATCAGTAAACGAAATTCGGTGTGTCCAGGGCGTGAGTCGCATTCGATCAATCCTTGATGCTGATGCAAAATCGATTGGGCGATAGAAAGCCCAAGGCCACTGCCTTCCGCGCGTCCCGACACCATTGGGTAAAACAGCGTTTCCTGCAGCGCTATCGGAACCCCAGGGCCGTTATCGATGACCGCGACTTCACTCACCAGCCGGTGGCGTTCAGCACCAAGGGTAAACTGGCGACGGGCTCGGGTGCGCAGTATTAAGCAAGGTTCCGGCGTTTGCGCATCACTCATGGCCTGCACCGCATTACGGGCCACGTTGAGCACTGCCTGAATCATTTGCGACTCATCGCCGGAAAGGTCGGGCAAGCTGGGGTCGTAGTCACGGCTGATGGTCACACAAGGGTGTTCGGCAATCAGCAGCGCCCGCACTCGCTCCAGCACTTTATGAATATTGACCGGCTCGTGTTTAAGCATCCGGTTAGGTCCGAGCATGGAGTCGACCAGATCGCGCAGCCGATCCACCTCCTCCACAATAATATGGGTATATTCGCGCAGCGCCGGGTCGTCTAGATCCCGCTCTAATAGCTGCGCCGCCCCGCGAATGCCACCTAACGGATTTTTGACTTCATGGGCGAGCCCGCGGGCCAGCACCTTGATGGTCTCCTGGCGAGTGGTCAACGCCTCTTCCCGAGAGATCTGCATCAGCCGATCCCGCGGCTCCACTTCCAGCAGCAGCTCATCGTCGGATAACGGCGTCACCGTGTAGTCAACCGTTAGCGGTTCACTATTCAACGGGGTAATGCGCGCTTCACGCTGGGTATAGGGGTGAAACGCATCCCGCGCCTTGGCCAATACATCGTCAATGCTTTCATCCCCGCCGAGTAGCGTGTCCAGGCTAATGCCGTGAACACGGCTAAGGCTGACCGCTAGCAACGCTTCAGCGGCAGGGTTCATCCAGCGCACACGCAATTCGCCGTCTAGCAGCAATACCGCCGTGGTGAGATGTTCAAGCAAACGCTGATGCATGGTGGTGTCCTGAAAAATCGCGTCTTCCATCGCCGATACAGACCTACAGGTGGATGATCAATGAGGGAGCTGCAAAAAGCGCGCCAACTATGCATTGATGCCCATTTGCACGGCTTGCGGGCATCGCAACGGAAGCGGGTGGATCGTTTTAGCGCACTTGTCGTGCCAAACGCCCCTGGCAATGCACCACTTTAGTGCATGCAGGTTTTGGAAAGAAATATATAGGCCTGTTTTTTCTGGTAGCGCTTTTCTAATCGCGTTGATGAAGGCGTTTTTTAAGGAACCGTAATCGTCACCGCTGCCGTGCGGTGCTGCAAACGCTGGCTGCTATCCAGCAGCTCTGCCTGGAGCTCGTATCGCCCCGTGGTTAGGCCCGTTAACCAGAAGACATCACTGTGCAGCGCTGTCTGGCTAATCTCGCCATTCACCAACAGCCGCACCTGATGGTCGTCGCGCAACGGTGGCGCAACAGTCACCTCCACCGCGGTCATTCCTTCTTCCACCTGTGCGCCTTGCTGGGGCAGAGCGATCGAAAAATGGTCGTAGGGCATAAAGGGCTGCCCCGGTTTACCGCGTGGCCGTACAGCGGCGGGTGAGGCTGCACTTGGATTGGGGTTGGTGAGAGCAGCGCTTAACGCAGGCGGCAGGCTGGGCAACGGCGCTAATTCCAACGCCTCGCCACCGCTACCTGGGTTATCGGTAAAGGTAACGTTGCCGTGCTGATCGGTCACCCGATAAACCGTCTGCCCGAACGCCGAGCTAACCACTACTCCCACGCCTAAGAGAGCTACCAGCACACTGCTTATCGCTACTGTATTGATTTTGCTCATAGCTCTCCTTGCCACGCTTCTAAGCCCCTAATAACAAAAAACCCCGCCGTAGCGGGGTTCTCTTAGCAATCATTGTTACCACCGCCTGGCTGATAGTAACAGCCAGGGGCGAGTAACGCTGATTAACAGCTGTAGTACATATCAAACTCGATGGGGTGAGTGGTCATACGAATACGCTCCACTTCTTCCATCTTGAGTTCGATGTAGGCATCGATCATTTCGTCAGTAAACACGCCGCCTTCGGTCAAGAACGCACGGTCAGCGTCGAGGGCTTCCAGTGCTTGATCCAGGCTGTGCGCCACAGTCGGTACTGACTTGCCTTCTTCTGGCGGCAGGTCGTACAGGTTTTTGTCCATGGCATCGCCAGGGTGGATCTTGTTCTTGATACCGTCGATACCCGCCATCAACATGGCAGAGAACGCCAGGTAGGGGTTGGCAGTCGGATCAGGGAAGCGCGCTTCAACACGCTTGCCTTTCGGGCTAGCGGTGTAAGGAATACGGATTGAAGCAGAACGGTTACGGGCACTGTAGGCCAGCATGACCGGCGCTTCGAAGCCAGGCACCAGACGCTTGTACGAGTTGGTAGAAGCGTTAGTAAAGGCGTTCAGGGCACGGGCGTGCTTGATGATGCCGCCGATGTAGAAAAGCGCCATTTCAGACAGGCCAGCGTACTCGTCACCGGCGAACTGGTTGTTGCCATCTTTCCAGAACGACTGGTGTACGTGCATGCCCGAACCGTTATCACCGACCAGCGGCTTCGGCATAAAGGTGGCCGTTTTGCCGTAAGCATGCGCCACGTTGTGGATCACGTACTTCATTTCCTGAACTTCGTCAGCTTTCTTCACCAGCGTGTTGAATCTAACGCCGATTTCGTTCTGGCCTGCGTTGGAAACCTCGTGGTGGTGCACCTCGACGGTCTGACCAATCGCTTCCAGGGTGTTACACATTGCACCACGAATATCGTGGAAGCTGTCGACCGGAGGAACCGGGAAGTAGCCGCCTTTAACGCGCGGGCGGTGACCCAGGTTGCCGCCTTCTACTTGACTATCAGTTGCCCAAGCACCTTCCTCGGAAGTGATTTTGTACATGGAACCCTGGATATCAGACTTCCAATGCACTTCGTCAAAGATAAAGAATTCAGGCTCAGGACCGAAGAACGCGGTGTCGCCCAGGCCAGTTGACTGCAGGTAAGCTTCTGCACGCTTAGCGATAGAGCGCGGGTCACGATCATAGCCTTGCATAGTGGCCGGCTCGATGATGTCACAGCGCAGTACCAGCGTGGCATCTTCGGTGAAGGGGTCGAGGTAACCCGTGCCATCTTCCGGACGCAGAATCATGTCGGATTCGTTAATGCCCTTCCAACCTTCAATAGAAGAGCCATCGAACATTTGGCCATTTTCGAAGAATTCTTCATTCACATCTCGCGCAGGCACGGTCACGTGCTGCTCTTTACCGCGAGTGTCGGTGAAACGCAGGTCTACCCATTTAACATCGTGTTCTTCAATTAGCGCGAGAGTCTTGGCTGACATAGTGTCCTCCGGTATGAGCGTGGCTTAAAGCTAACGACAGTAAGCTACCGATAAAAGTGTTGTTCGACAAAATACGTGCTTAACCGCACGTTTGTCATTCTTGTTCGCTCAACGTTTGTCTGACATTGATTCACAAATCGCTCAGCGAGCATTTCAGACCGGCTATCGTTTTAGCACGCCGTAAGGCATATGCCTACGGCCCGCTAGCCGCTTGCAAATACAATGCAGAGAGCATGCCAACACTGCACCAATATGGCATGAAAAAACAACAACTATTTGTTTTATAAACATTAAAAAATGGACTCCAATGCTACTTGATGACGCATACCGGCGAAACAGAGCTTTCACAGTCGTGTAAAAACCCCATAACGCACCAAAATAGAACAAAAATAGTTTCTCGCGCTCACTTATGGTGCATAGAGAATACTGGGCTCTCATTTTTAGCTCGCAAGCTTTTTTACTTGCTACCCAAATAAACCGGATACTACAATAAATTACAATTTGATAGGTTTGCTCACAATCGGAGTCGGCAAATGGGATCGGTCTGCTTTATCGTTGATGCCATGGTGACGGGTGAGATGTTGCCACGCCACTTAAAATCCATACGTAAATCCGGTGTTGCCGACCACTTGCTGCCCATTTTGGTGACGGCCACTCAAGCCCAAGAGCGCCTGAGTGCTATTGAGCAGCGTTACCACACTCACTCGCTGATTACGCCAGCGCGGCCTCTGGGAGCTCGCCTCAATAAAGCCGCGTCTTCCAGCCAAGCGGAGTGGCTCATCATCGCGCTGCAGAAAAAACCGCTGCCAGCCGACCTATGGGGTGCGCTTTATCCCCAGCTCAACACCTACACCCTTGACGCCTTGATTATCGGCCTTCCCCAGCCATCGCTGCCGGAGCGTATCCTGCGGCGCTTGATGGCCAGCGCCTTGATATTCCCGCCCTACATTGCCGTTAGGCGCGCCTGGCTTGAACGCTTGGGTGGGTTTGACCCTGAGCTGGACGATGACAGCGCGATAGACGATTTTCTGCAGCGTTTACACACCTGCCCCACTCGTTTGAAAACCTACAGCGGACACCTACTGAGCCAAGCGGAGGAGCCAGCCCCCTCCGTGCAGCCTAACGCATCCGATGCGGCTTTCACGACACCGCCCTGATACGCTTTCTGCCGCTCTCCTCTAACATTTTTTACTGGCTACTCCTTACTGACCTACCCTTGCTAACTTACCTTCAACCGCTTGCCGAACAGCATCGCACCGAGCGTGGTGGTATTGGCCAGTTTATTCAGCCCCACTGAACCAACGACACCAACCACCATAAGCAATAGCGCATATATGCCAACGGGTAACGATAACGGCTCGACCACCAGATCGGTGAGCACAAAGAACATGGGGTGAGCCAAGTAAATACCGAACGAATAGGCATTGACGTGACGCACCCACAAAGGCGCAGGCCGCCCGGCCAAGTAACGCATAGCGCAGAGCGTAAACAACACAAAGAACGGGATTACCCATACCTCTTTGGAAGAGAACGCTAGCCAGCCAGCAAAGGTGGCGGCGACAATCAGCACCACTAACAGCCCCAGCCATAGCGGGCGGGCCATTTGCTGCATCCAGGTAGGCTGCTCTAGTAACAAGCCTTCAGGGGCTAACGGGTAATAGCGCACCAACACCAGCGCCAGGAAAAACACGTAGATCCACCCCAGCGGGGCAATCCACAGCAGATAGCCGGGCAGGTCAACGTCAAACCAGTAAGCCAGACCCCAATACGCCATGCTGATCACACAAGCGCCCCACAGCCAAGGCACCGGGTTTAAACGCCATAGCTGCCAACGGGTAAACAGCCAATAAGCCACGTAAAACTGCATGGCAATGATCAAAAAATAGCCATGCCAGCCCGCGTAGACATAATACTCAATGGCGTTGGTTAACAATCCCACCGGCTCATCTGATGTCTGCAGCCTCGCCCATTCTGCCGTCGAATAAATAAAACCATACACAAAGTACGGCACCATCACATACTGCACGCGCTGGGCAAGAAAGCCTTCCGGCACGGCTTTGTCGTAGCGAACGGCAAACACAAAGACAGCAATAAACAGGAAAATTGGCGTACCCAAGACCAGCGGTATGCGCATCAAATCGGTAGCAACGTTATCAAGGCGTTGATTGACATGATCCAGTAAGTGAAACAAAAAAACGGCTATACAGCCGTAAGCACGCAACCAATAGATCTCTTCTATTTTCCGCACTGGGCCTCCCGCCGCTACCTACTCCTACCCTGGCATTTTGGATGGCGATGATGAATGGCTTTGCTAACTGGCTGTCTTCTTTGGCTATGCTGAACAATAAAAGCCTTCGCGCTGTCCGACCTTTTTGAACAGTTTTAATTCCCGGAGGAAAAGTGTTCACCCTCAAGCCACCCGTTCTTTCCTACCGCTTTAACGCCCTAATGACGGCATTGATTGGCTGGCTAACGTTCAGTGGCCATAGTTTGGCCAGCGAGGTTGAGCACCATCAGTTTTTCTCGCCCACGCTAGGTTACGACTACCCCTATAGTATTTATTTACCCGACAATTATGACGACCAAGCGACAGACGCGTACCCGGTCGTTTATATGTTGCACGGCTCCTTTGGTACTGACCGCGACTGGGTTTCTCGCGGCAATTTGCAACAGGTGGCGGATAGGTTAATTCGCGCCGGGCATATTCCTCCGACAGTTTTCATTATGCCCGGCAGCCGCAGCTGGTGGGTGGATGGCCACAATGAACCTGCCCGAAGCGCGTTTTTTAACGACCTAATGCCCCACGTGGAAGCGACCTACCGAGTGGGACAAGAGCGCCACCTGCGTGGCGTGGCGGGCCTCTCTGCCGGTGGCTACGGCGCGCTCAATTTTGCTCTGGAGCGGCCTGAACTGTTTGCCGCGGTAGCCGCGTTAAGCCCCGCCAGCTATGCCCCCCTGCCGCCGCGAAACTCCACCGCCTGGCGCCACCCCTCATTTATCAATGACCAGGGCCAATTTGATCGCGAGCTGTGGCAAAACCTCAACTACACCAGCTACCTGGAAGAGTATCGCCTGCGCGTAACCCCCCGCGGCACCGAGGAAGAAGGCGATCTTTCCCCCGTGCCGCTGTATATCAGCGCTGGGCGAAGCGACGTTTATGACGCTGAATTTCACGCCCGCATCCTGCGCCAAGCCATGGAACGCATCCAACCCAACGATGTGCGCCTCGACCTCTACCCCGGCGGCCACACTTGGCGCGTATGGCGGGCCAGCCTTCCAGCTGCGCTAAACTTTCTCTTTCAGTACGTAGGGCAGGAAAACAGCTCAGAGATGGAAATGAATATGGCGGTCGACGAATAGCACACACAACCCCGTTAAGGCACTACACTGAAGCAACACTCATCACGCCACTCACTAGACAAGGAAGACAGCGATGCATCAGCATATCGAATGGGATGAACCCGGCAACGCCAGTGTTATGCAGTACTTTAAGAAACACCCGGATCAAAGCAGCCAACCCGACCCAGGCGACGTTATTTCCGCCCGCTACCAAGGCGCCATGGTGCGCATCAAAGTAGAAGCCTACCGAGAAGATGACGCGGTCAGCATTGGCGAAGTCGCCGCCATCATCGACACCGACGGCAGCCGCCACCAAAGCCACAACAAACTGGAAGTCGGCCACATCGTCCGGGTACCTGACGACAAACGCGCCCTAGAATCACCGCCGCAAGAAGATTAAAGCCCTAGCATTGAACTGCACCCCAAAAGTTGGACATTCATCCAATGATTGGGGTGTTTTTCGTGGCGAAATACAATGAAGCGTTCAAGCTACTTTAGCGCTGCGTCAGCCTCAGGCGCAGCAGTGCCAAGGGCACACTTAAATCTAGCTTCAAAACTGCCTGGCAGGCAGCGAACTGCGGATGAAGAGACTCGAACTCCCACACTTTGCTGAGCCGCCTATTTTAAGGGTTATGCACACTTCGACACCCTGCCCCCTCGTCTCATTTGATTTGCGTGCTACGCTTAGCGCTACTGCACCCCTTATATAGGCGCTTCATCATGCATGTTTTTCGTCTTTTTGCCGCGTTGGTTACCACCTTGGTGATCGCCCTGCCTGTCTCTTCACACGCCCAGGCTCAAACCAACGGGCAGTGGAGTGAGTACGATGATGTGTTTGAGGACGGTGCACGCCACGCCAATATTTGGCAGTGGGGTTGGACGGGTATTTACGCCACCAGCCTGGCGGTGAACGCTTACCAGTCCAGCGAGGCGAGCGATCCGGATGACCGCTTTGATGCGCGGGTGGGCGTGGTGAAATCCGCCCTGGCCGTGGGCGGCGTGCTGACCGACCGCCAGCCGCACCCCGCGGCCCTGGCCGAGTATCAGCGCTTGAAAGCCAGCGGTGATTTAAGCGGCGTGCAGTCGTTGGGTTTACAGCTTGCCCAAGCGGAGCGTGAGCGCCGCGGCTGGGGCGCCCGTGTGAGTTCTCTAGTGGTCAATGGCGTGGCGGGCGCGGTGATTGCCGCCGATGGCCGGGAAAGCGATGGTGCGATCAACTTTGCCACCGGCATGCTGGTCAACGAACTGCAAATTTGGACACAGCCGAATCAGGCGTCTTCCGCGATTAATCGCTTCCAGCCCGCTAATCTATCGCTTGGGCCAATAACGATCCCCGGCGAGTACGCGCTGCATGTGGCGCCCCAGCAAGTTGGCGCCACCTGGCGTTACTAGGCTTTTACGCAACGGCCTGCACCACTCCTCTTTTTTTAATACTCCTCTATAGCGCTGGCGGCGGTTCTCCCCCAGCGCTTTATCGTTGCCAGCACGGCGTGAACGAGTAAAATAACCAGCAATTTTTTAGCTTTGCTAAACGTTATGTTATAACCTATTTGATATTATACGAGGCCGCTTGATGAGTGAGCATACGCACCGCCACAACAAGGAGGGCCCATGCCACTTCTCCTTGATGTCGCTATCGGCTGTTAAACGGCTGCTATTTGTTGCCGTGCCGCTACTAGCACTGTGGGGTTTGGTGGTTTGGGCTGGCGGGTGGTTAGGATGAGCCAGCGCTCTTTATCACGTTTACAACTGCACAATCTGCACTTGGCCCAGGCGCGCCGCACGGTGCTGGAGCACCTTGAGGGCGACTTTAAGCCGGGGGCGATTACCGCGCTGATCGGCGCTAACGGCGCCGGCAAAAGCACGCTTATTCAGGCCATTATGGGCGAACTTCGGCCTATTAGCGGGGAAGTCGTCTGCACCGTGGCCAAAGAGCGTCGGGCGTGGTTGCCCCAACAGTTGGCGTTAGACCTGACCTTCCCCATGAGCGTGGAAGAGTTGGTGATGACCGGCAGCTGGCCCAGCCACGGGGCGTTAACCGGCTACTGTGCGGGGCACTACCGCAAGGGCCGCGAAATCATGGCGCGGCTGGGCATTTCGCACTTGGCCCACCGCCCGCTGGGTGAGCTTTCCGGCGGCCAGCGCCAGCGCGCGTTGATCGGCCGTACGTTAATGCAGGAAGCCGAACTGCTTCTGCTGGATGAGCCTTTTGCCAACGTGGATAGCGAAACCGTGGATATTTTGATCCGCATCCTGCGCCAGATGGCAGATGACGGTGCGACGATTATTGTCGTGCTCCACGATATGGATCACCTGCGCCGCCTGGCCGATGAAGTGCTGATGCTAAACGGCGGCCATGGCCGCTGGGTCGCACCCAGTGCGCTGACCCATCAACACGCACCCGCTCAGGTAGTGCCGTTTACCATGGGAGGACGCCATGCTGGATCTGCTTAATGTGTGGTTTGTCAGCCCGTTCGATTACGGCTTTATGCGCCGTGCTGTGGTGGGTGGTTTAGCGCTTTCGTTGGCCGCGCCGCCGCTGGGAGTATTTTTGGTGCTGCGCGGCATGAGCCTGATCGGCGACGCCATGGCCCACGCGATTCTGCCCGGCGTCGCGCTGGGGTTCCTGCTGGCAGGGTTTTCGCTGCCGATTATGAGTATTGGCGGGGTGCTGTTTGGGTTAATGGTGGCGCTGCTGGCGGGGGCGGTCTCGAAAATGGGTGGCCAGCGCGAAGATGCCGCCATGGCGAGCTTTTTTATTATCTCGCTGGCCGCAGGCGTGATGCTGATTTCACTGGGCGGCAGCAGCGTTGACCTTACCCATGTACTGTTCGGCTCGATTCTGGCGATCAACTCTACCGCGCTGCTACTGATCGCGGGCATTAGCACGCTGATTGTGTTGATTCTGGCGGTGGTGTTTCGCGCCCTGGTAGTGGAGTGCTTGGATCCGCTGTTTTTGCGTGGCCAAAGCCGCCGCAGCGGTTGGGTACACAGCGTGTTTTTGGGGCTGCTGGTGCTGAACCTAACCGCAGGCTTTCAAACCCTGGGCACGCTGATGGCGGTAGGCTTAATGATGCTGCCCGCCACCTCGGCGCGCTTTTGGAGCAAACGCCTGGAGGGCTTAATCGGCATCGCGATTGTACTGGCCATGGTGGCGAGCACCGGCGGCCTGCTGCTCTCTTTTCATCTGGATATCCCGTCAGGCCCGAGCATTATTCTGCTGGCCGGGTTTGGTTATCTTTTTTCGGCCCTGTTTGGTCGCTACCACAGCTTGGCAGCCAAGCTGCGGCGTAAAACAACGCCGCTGGAAGTGGAGCAAGGGGCTTAATTATCAGTCTTCATGCTTATCGTAAGGAGTGTTGTATGTCGCTTGCCTATTTATCATCTCGGTCGTCGCGCTGGTTAGTGGGTGTTTCCGCTATGCTGGCGCTGCCTGCTGCCATGGCTAATGAGCGCGTTCAGGTGGTCACCAGTTTCTCTATTCTCGCGGATATGGTGGAAAACGTGGGCGGCGAGCATGTTGAGGTGACCTCCCTGGTGGCTGCCGATGGCGATGCCCACGTTTACTCCCCCAGCCCTGGCGATGCCCGTTCCCTGGCCAATGCTGATTTAGTGGTTTTCAACGGCCTGCTGTTTGAAGGCTGGATGGAGCGCTTAATTAGCGCCAGCGACTACTCGGGTGCGTTGGTGACCGCGACCGACGGTATCGAGCCGCTGGCTTTCGCCGGCCATGACGAGCATGGGCATGACGAGCACGAACATGGCCACGACGATCACGACGATCACGACGATCACGGGCATGATGATCACGACTCTGGCCACGAAGAGCATGCGGATCATGATCATGGTGATGAGGATCCCCACGCCTGGCAGGATATGCACCAAGCCGAGGTGTATATCGCCAATATCCGCGATGGCTTAATCGCCGCCGATGCCGATAACGCCGATGCCTACCGCGCCAATGCGGAACAGTACTTACAGGAAATGGCCGAGGTCGACGCTGAGATTCGCGCGCTGATTGATGAAATTCCGGCCTCCACCAGTGTGATTACCGGCCACGACTCCTTTGGCTACTTCTCAAGTGCCTATGGGGTAACCTTTCTCTCGCCGGTAGGGCTTTCCACGGAAGCCGACCCCAGTGGCGCCAGCATGGCGGCACTAGTGGATGTGATTGAGCAGGAGAACGTGAAGGCGCTGTTCCACGAGAATATGACCAATCAGTCGATCATCACCCAGCTAGCCGAAGAGACCGGCCTGCCCATTGCGGGCACGCTTTACGCTGATGCGCTGGCAGCAGAGGGTGAAGCCAGTACCTACCTGGGTATGATGCGCCACAATGCGCAGGTGCTGCACGATGCGCTAGCTCAGCCGGGTCATGACGATCACGGTCATTCTAACGACCACGACCACGACCACGATCACGATCACGATCACGATCACGATCACGATCACGATCACGACGATCATGGTCATAGCCACTAGCCGTTAACGTCAATAGCGCTGCTCAGGCATTGATGGCCGTGAGCAGCCACTCCCGGAAGGACGCCATGGCGTGGGTTTCCGGGCGTGCCTGCAGGCGAGTCAGCCAGTAACCTCCAAGGCTAACAGCGGTGTCGAAAGGCTGCACCAGCGCGCCGCTGTTCAGCTGGCGGGGGAACATCAGCGGAGGTGCCAGCGCCACGCCTGCTCCTTGTAGGGCTGCTTCCACCATGGCGATGGAAGAGTCAAACACAATGCTGTTGGTCATCGGAAAGCTGCGTGGTAACCCTGCCGCCAATAGCCACTCTGTCCACTCGTCGGCGCGATAAGAGCGCAGCCAGGTCTCGCCTAATACATCGGCAGGTGTTTTAAGCCGCGCAGCAATATCGGGTATGCACATTACCGAGAGTGACGCCGGTAGCAGCGGCTGCGCCGCGGTACCGTGCCAGGCCCCCGTGCCAAAGCGGATCGCAAAATCCAGCCCTTCGCCAGCAATATCTGCACGATTATTATGGGTGGAGAGTCGTAAATCGACGTAGGGGTACTGGCGCTGAAAATCTCCCAGCCTCGGCAGCAGCCAACCCACGGCAAATGTCCCCACAACGCCGACGTTCAATACTTCCCGATAGCTGCTCTCGCCCACCCGTTCCAGCGTGTGGGCGATTTGGTCGAATGAACTCTTCAATACCGGCAGCAGCAGCTCACCCTCCTGGGTAAGCATTAGCCCCCTCGGCAAACGTTTGAAAAGGGGTACCTTCAACAGCGTTTCGAGCAGCTTTACCTGGTGGCTGACCGCCGCTTGGGTAACGTGAAGCTCTTCTGCCGCGCGGGTAAAGCTTAAATGCCTGGCCGACGCCTCAAACGCGCGCAGCGCCTTCAACGGCAGGTAGGGACGCACCACCTTGACCCCCAAATTTTTCTAATGGCTTATGCAAAATATCGCTGTTTGTGAATTGCCGCAGCGGGCCGTAAGTTAACCCCTGTCACGTGCTTTGCGTCTGGAAATAACTCTCCATCCTCTCTCGGCATTATTCACAACAGGATTTTGGTATGCGTAAGATGTTAGCAGCAAACTGCGGCCTTATCATGACAGGTTCGCTTCTACTCAACGGTTCTGCTTGGGCCACCGGCACGCCTGAAAGCGCCGACATTGAGGCGCTGGTGAACGATACTATCGCGCCTTTGATGGCCGAGCATCGTATTCCAGGCATGGCGGTCGCGCTTAGCATTAATGGCCAGCAGCACTACTTTAATTATGGTCTCGCCAATCAAGAGGCGGGGATTCCGGTCACCGATCAGACGCTGTTCGAACTCGGCTCTATCAGCAAGATTTTCACGGCTGCACTCGCTGGCTATGCCCAGGCTACCGGCGCACTCTCGCTTTCCGACCCGGCCAGTCGCTACCTGCCGGAACTCAAAGACAGCGCCTTCGATGAGATCACGCTGCTGGAATTGGGCACCTACACGGCGGGCGAGCTGCCACTGCAGTTTCCCGACGCAGTACAAAGTGAAGAGGCGATGATCGACTACTACCGCCAGTGGCAGCCTGAATCCACCCCTGGCAGCCACCGGCTCTACTCCAACCCAAGCCTGGGCCTGTTCGGTTATCTTGCCGCACAAAGCCTTGGTCAGCCCTTCGAGATGGCTATGGAGGAGGTGCTGTTCGCACCGCTAGGGCTTGAGCATAGCTACTTTCAGGTGCCGGAGGCGCAGCAGGCGAACTATGCCTATGGTTACTCTAAAGAGGATGAGCCCATCCGGGTGAACCCAGGCATGCTGGATGCCCAGGCCTACGGATTGAAATCGACTGCCGCGGACGTGCTCACGCTGGTGGAAGCCAATATGAGTGGTGCTGAGCTTAATGAGCCACTAAGCCAAGCCTTGGCCGCTACGCGCACGGGTTACTTTGAGATCGGCAATATGACCCAAGGCCTGGGCTGGGAAAGCTATGCCTACCCGGTGGCGCTCGATCAGTTGCTGGCAGGCAACTCGCTTGAGATGATTTTGCAGCCCAACCCTGTCAACCGCTTAACCCCACCGCTAGCCCCCAGGCAGGAAGCGCTCTATAACAAGACGGGCGCTACCAACGGCTTTGGTGACTACGTGGCCTTTGTACCCAGCGAGCAAATCGGCATTGTGCTGTTGGCTAACCGCAACTACCCCAATCAGGCGCGCATCGAAGCGGCACACCATATTCTTTCTGCGCTGACTGAAGCGCCTTAAGCAAGCAGCCAGACAACCCGATGCCACCTTCGTGAACTGCGCCCCAATCGTTGGACATCCATCCAACGATTGGGGTGTTTTTTATGGCGATATAACGGAGATCAAACAACCGAAAGTTGCATTTTTTGCTGTCGATAAGGAGACTAGCAACCTCCCCCGTCACTTACCTTCACTGCGAAGAGCCCTTTCCCATGCGTCTAAACGCCGATTTTAGCCACTTTGCCTGTGTTACCCCGGAAGAGTATCAGTGGGTCGACTCCCCCAGCGCGGGGGTAGAGCGCATGATGTTTGACCGGATTGGTGATGAAGTTGCTCGCGCTACTAGCCTTGTGCGCTATGCCCCCAATACGCAGTTTGAGCGGCATACCCACGGCGGCGGCGAAGAAATTCTGGTTCTGGAAGGCGTGTTTGCCGATGAGCATGGGCGCTATGCGGCGGGCAGCTACCTGAGAAACCCCATTGGCACCGGCCATACCCCGCAGATTGGCGAGGAAGGCGCGCTGATCTTTGTCAAACTGCACCAGTTTGACCCCAACGACACGCTACAGCTGGCGGTGCCTGCTCACCGGCTGCCCTGGCAGCCAGACCGACGCCCGCGCATTGCCTATAAAATGCTGCACACCTACAAGCAGGAGCGCACCAGCCTGGAGCGCTGGTCGGCGAGCACCTCCATTACCTACCCTACGCTGCGGGGTGGACTGGAGTTTTTGATACTGGAAGGTACGCTAAGCGATAGCGAACAGAGTTACACCGCAGGCACCTGGTGTCGCTACCCCAGCGGCGCGGCACCGGCACTCACCGCCGGTGATGATGGCGTTATGATGTACCTCAAACGCGGCCACCTGCCCGCAGCTTAGGCGCGCGATAGGCCCAGGAATGGCAGTAGCGTAAGGGCGGCAATAAGCCCCACGGCTAGCAGCACTAGCACGACCTGCAGCGGATGAGCGGCCAAGCGACGCCACAGCGTCTCGGCGTCACCCCGCTCAACCGCCTCCTGGTGCTCGCGCTGGGCGCGCTCAAGACGCTCTGCCTGATAGGCCTCTAACGCCGCGATGGCTGCGTCGTGCTGATGCGGGTTGCGCAGCCAAATAGCATCGACCCCCAGGCGGAAAAAGCCCGCCTGGGTTTCGTAGGTATCAAAGCCATGGGCGGCCAGCAGGTCACGCACCTCCATGGCCTCTTCATCGGTCACATGGCGCAATCGGAACAGTAGTTCAGCCATTGGCGTGCCTCAAGAGTCGCTCTTACCCACCATCAGGTCTGCTTGAATTACTTCGATCCAGTAGCCGTCCGGGTCTTTAACGAAGATAACATCTTTCATCTTGCCCTGATCGGCGCGCTTGACGAAGGTAACGTCGTGCTCGTCGAACCACGCCTGGGCCGCTGCCAAATCCGGCACGTTGAAGCATATATGCCCAAAGCCTTGGGGCTCGGCATTGCCATCGTGATAGGCGAAATCTTCTTGGTTTTCGGTTCCCCAGTTGTGGGTCAGCTCCAACAGCCCTTTCTGGCTAAACGTCCAGGCGGTACGCGCTTGCGCCTCTTCCGGCACGCTGTCGCTGGGCTCAAGGTTGGCTAGGAAGTAGAGCGAGAATTGCATCTCTTCGAAATCCAGCCGTCGCATCACCTGCATACCAAACACCTTGGAGTAGAACGCCAGTGCCTGCTCAGGATCTTTTACCCGCAGCATGGTGTGATTTAAACGAAACCCTTGGGTCTGAGGTGGCGCGGGCACAACGCCGGGATGCTGCTCGCCTTGAAAACTCATTTCACTCTCCTCTCGCTAATACTGTTCATTGACTCTATTGAGCCTCACATACCGCTTACCATGGGGGCTTTATTGCCATAATGCTAGTCCTTACAGGCACGTAGGCAGTGTCGTATCGGGGCACCGATAAGCGCGCTGGCAATACTAAACAAAAACCCTACACTTATTATTCATAAGCTTTACAAAAGTAGTCCCCGCAACATGCGTGATGCCCCACCTTTGAGGCGTCTACCAGGAGCTTTCCATGAGTGCGATTGATATGACGCTGGGAGACCAGCTGACCCTGAAACAGCTTGCCAATGCGCTTCACAACGGTTTTTCGCCGATTGTTGAAGTCGAGTCGATGGATGGAATTTACAAAGTGCGCTTTCACCACGCTAACGGCGTGTCTGACCTGAGTGACAACAAAGGCCACGTCAGTACTTTTCTGGGCACCGGTGAAATCCGCGACACTCTGGGCCAACTGGGCCTGACCCACGGCGTGCTGACTTTCGCCGACCAGTGCGGTGACGAGATGATTGGGGTAGAGGGTAAAGCGATGACACCTGATGAAATGCTTACCTACGGTACACGTATTTCGTTTCGTTAGATTCGACTTATCCGATACAGGAGCGAGGGAAGGTTGAAGCGAGGGTCTTTCGACCAGGGATGGCGAAAGTAGCGCCCAAGGACGGGTTAACAGCGCCCTCGCGTAAACCTTCGCTCGATAAAGAGATGTGCGATGGCGCAGGAGGGCTTTACAGGGCTACTTCAGGCAAGGATAGTAATCCCTCGACAGGGGCGCCCTCCGTTACGGGTGGGCTGAGAAGCACCCTTTGAACCTGAACCGGATAACACCGGCGTAGGGAGTCGTGGTAACGCTTACCACCTCCCTGCCGGGAGGATGCTATGACCCTACGCTCGCTTGGCGATTACCTTGAGACGCTGCGCTCAGTCACCCCGCTGGTTCACTGTATGACCAACTATGTGGCCATGAACAGCACTGCCAACCTGCTGTTAGCCACCGGCGCCTCGCCCGCCATGCTGCATGCGCCTGAAGAGGTGGCGGAGTTCACGGCTATTTCCGCGGGGCTGTCGATTAATATCGGCACGATCTCTGCCCACTGGGCCGATGCGATGCTGACCGCCACAGCGACCGCCCAGCAACATGATATTCCCTGGGTATTAGATCCCGTCGCCGTTGGCGCCACGCGCTATCGCCAAACGCTGTGCGCGAAGCTGCTGGCCGCTAAACCCAGCGTGATTCGCGGCAATGCGTCTGAAATTCTTGCCCTTAATGGCTTAGCCAGCCAAGGCCGCGGCGTGGATTCCACCGCCGCCACCGACCAAGCCGTGGACGCCGCGGTAGCATTAGCGCAAAAACACGGCTGTATTGTTGCGATGACCGGCGAAAGTGATTGGGTAACGGACGGCGCACGGCACTACCGTATTAACGGTGGCCACCCTTTAATGCCCCGCGTAACAACCCTTGGCTGTGGGCTGAGCGCGCTAGTGGCAGGCTTTGTGGCTGCCAACCGCGACGCCCCACTGGGCGCAACGGCAGCCGCGCTGGGCTGCTTTGCCGTCGCGGGTGAGCGGGCGGGTGCTAACGCCCAGGGGCCTGGTAGCTTTCAAGTGGCGCTGCTGGATGCGCTGTATCAACTCACCCCTGATGACCTCACTACTCATGCCCAGCTGGAGGCAATTCATGCCGCTTGATCTATCGCTCTATTTGGTCACCGATGCCGCGCTCTGCCGAGACCACGGCTTGGAACAAACGGTCGAGGCAGCGGTAAAAGGCGGTGTCACCATCGTGCAGTTGCGTGACAAGCATGCCAGCGATGAACAGATGATTGCCCAAGCCAAACGGCTAAAAGCACTTCTGGCGGGCACCGGTGTCCCGCTGATCATTAACGACCGCTTGCAGGTGGCACTGGAAAGCCAGGCCGATGGCCTGCATGTCGGCCAGAGCGACGCCGCCGTTCAGGAAGCGCGCCGTTTGTTAGGAGAACAGGCAATTATCGGCCTGTCGATCAATACCATCACTCAGCTGCAAGCCACGCCGTTTGAGCTGCTTGATTATGTGGGGATTGGCCCGGTGTTTGCCACCGAGAGCAAACAGGATCACGCCCAGCCCATCGGCTTTGGTGGCTTGGCTGCGCTGGTCAAGGCGTGCCCACTGCCCAGCGTGGCCATTGGCGGACTGAAAGCGGATCATGCGATTAGCGTACAGCGGGCAGGAGCAAACGGTTTAGCCGTAATATCGGCTATTTGTGGTCAGCCCGATCCTTACCAGGCAGCGCGCGCTTTTCAGGTTTTCCAAGCCGCTTCGGCGTCATGAATCAGTTAGAGCATATCGCCGCTTTTGTGCGGGTAGCCGAGCTGGGTAGCTATACCCGCGCTGCTGAAGCGCTGGATATTTCCCGCACTCGCGTATCCCGCCAGGTCATGGCACTGGAAGAGGCATTGGGTGCGCGACTGATACAACGCACCACGCGACGGCTCCATCTCACTGAGGCTGGGGAACGCTATCTAGTCCGAGCCCAAGGGATCCTGCAAGCGCTTGATGAGGCAGCCGCCGAGGTGGGTCAAGGAACCAGCGATGTGCGCGGGCGGCTGCGCGTGAATGGGCCGATGAGCTTTGGTACCCGCTACCTAGCGCCACTCGTCGCGCAATTTATGCACACTCACCCAGCGCTGGAAGTGCGCCTGGATTTGAACGACCGCCGTGTCGACCTGCTGGAAGAGGGTTACGACATAGCGATCCGTATCGGCAGCCTGCCTGACTCCAGCCTAGTGGCGCGCCGCCTGACCCGTTGCCGCCTGCTGTTCTGTGCCTCGCCGGCGTATCTTGCCGCTCACGGTGAACCCAGCAGCGTTGAAGCCCTTGCCGAGCACCGCTGCTTGCGCTATCGAAGTGGCCAACAGAGCGCTGACTGGAAGATTGCCACGCAGTCATTGACGGTCAATGGCCCACTGGAAAGCAATAACGGCGATGTACTCACCCACGCCGCGGAAGCGGGCCTGGGCATCGCTCAGCAGCCCAGTTTTCTGGTCACAGAGAGTATCGCCAACGGGCGTTTAGTGCCCATCTTGACCAGTGAGCCAGCGGTGCTGCTCGATGTTCATGCGCTCTACCCCGCCCGGCGCTACCTGCCCGCCAAGGTTGAACACTTCATCGACCTGCTCACCGAAGCGTGGGGCGACCCGCCGGTTTGGGAGCAGCACATTGGATTGTCGCCCATTACGCAACAGTGATGTGCAAATTACGCTGATTATCTCACGCTCACTCGACGGTAAAGTAGCTTTATCAACCACTCGATGGAAGCTACTACGATGACAACGCATACTCACTCTGCCCCCTCTCTACAGCCCTCTGTACAGCACTCTTTACAACCCCAGGCCATCTCACTACTGCGCGTCGCACTGGGTGTGATGGCTCTTGCCCACGGTTTGCTCAAGGTGTTTGTGTTTACCCTGCCGGGCACCGTCGGCTATTTTGAATCACTGGGTTTACCAGGGTTTCTGGCTTACTTGACCATTGCTGCCGAAGTAGGCGGTGGCGCCGCCCTGATTCTGGGTGTTTATACCCGCTGGGTGAGCCTGGCCCTGGTGCCGGTACTGCTTGGCGCTGCGTGGGTGCATCTTGGCAACGGCTGGATGTTCTCAAATGCCGGCGGCGGTTGGGAATTTCCGGTGTTCTGGACGCTGGCGTTAATCGTGCAAGCGGGCCTGGGCAGCGGCCGCTGGGTGCTAAGTAACCGATTCACCTAACACTATCACCTAAAACTATCACCTAACCCTATTGCCAGCGCTTGCTTACCGCCAGCGTTGGCCATGCTGCTGAGGAGACTCACTCATGTTACCTAGCCTGTTTATTTCCCATGGTTCGCCCATGCTGGCCCTCAATAAAACCCCGGCTCATGCCTTTCTACGTGAACTGGGCAGGCAGCTTGCGCCCAAGGCGGTGGTGGTGGTCTCAGCGCACTGGGAGAGCCTGGCGCTTAAGGTCAGCACCAGCGCCAAGCCAGAAACCATTCACGACTTTGGCGGCTTCCCTCGGGCGCTTTTCGAGTGCCAGTATCCCGCCCCTGGCGAACCTGAACTGGCCGAACGACTGGCCGTGTTACTGGGCGCCGAGCGGGTAGAGCGCGGCCTGGATCACGGCGCCTGGGTGCCCCTTTCACTGATGTTTCCTGACGCCAATGTGCCGGTTGTCTCGCTGTCGCTTCCGGTGCGCTGGAGCAATGCGGAGCTGGCCACGCTGGGCGAGCGCCTGTCGGCGCTGCGGGAAGAGGGGATTTTGGTGATCGGCTCGGGCAGCCTGACCCATAACCTGTATGAAATCATGCCCCAGGAGAGCCCTGTGCCCGCCTGGGTAGATGAGTTTGCCACTTGGGTAAGCGAGTGCCTTATCGCCAACGATCGTGAAGCGTTGCTTAGCTGGGAGCGCGCACCCAACGCGCTGAAGAACCACCCGACCCCTGAACACTTTCAGCCATTGCTGGTGGCCATGGGGGCAGGAGGCGACGCAAAACAGCTGCACCACAGCGTTGAGCACGGTGTGCTTGCGATGGACGTTTATGCGTTTAGCTGATCGCTACCCCTAACGATTCAGGTTGTGCTGCGCTGGAAGGCGCGAGATCACGCATTAACAGCGCAAACTCAAGCTGTTCAGGGGTGATGCTGACCTTGGGGAGGGGAATTCGAACGCGATGCCCCGAGCCAGGCGCTGCGCTTTGCGATTCACCTCGCAAATTCTCGATATGCTCGAGCACGAAGCGGTGATTGCCACCTGGCAACATAAGCTCCATACCATCCCCCACTTCAAAGCGGTTTTTAACCTCGACTTCCAACCTGCCACGAGCCGGATCAAACCCCAGCACTTCACCGACGAACTGCTGGTGAACGCCGATGGAATGCCCCTGCTCATAGCTTTGGAACTCGCCGTGCACATGGCGTTGATAGAAGCCTTCGGTGTAGCCTCTATTCGCCAGGTTCTCAAGTTCATCCATTAGCCGTTTGTTAAAGGGGCGCCCAGCGACGGCGTCATCAATGGCTTGCCGATAGACTTGCGCTGTACGCGCGACGTAGTAGTGGGACTTGGTGCGCCCTTCAATCTTTAGCGATGCCACGCCCATTTGCGTCAGCCGAGCAACATGCTGCACCGCGCGCAGATCCTTGGAGTTCATGATGTAGGTGCCGTGTTCATCTTCATACACAGGCATCAGCTTGCCAGGGCGGGAAACGTCTTCAATCAGGGCCGAGAGCTCGTCTGGACTGTCGGCCGCTACGCTACCACTGCCTTGGGCGGCTATTAAGTCGCCCGTGTCATCGTGGGTTGCCGCTATGGTGTTGTATTTCCAGCGACACGCGTTGGTGCAGGTGCCTTGGTTAGGATCGCGATGATTGAAGTAACCCGACAGCAGGCAACGCCCTGAATAGGCGATACACAGTGCGCCGTGGACAAAGGTTTCGATCTCTAAGCCTGGGCACTGCTCGCGTATTTCGCCGATCTCTTCCAGTGACAGCTCCCGGGACAAAATGATGCGGCTGATACCTTGCCGCTGCCAGAATTGGGCGGCAGCCCAGTTGACGACATTCGATTGCACCGAGAGGTGGATGGCTTGTTCCGGCCAGCGATCACGCACCATCATAATCAGGCCGGGATCCGACATAATCAGCGCATCGGGCCTTGCCTCAATCACCGGCGCCATATCCTGGAGGTAGGTTTTCAGCTTGCTGTTGTGGGGGGCAATGTTGGAGGCCACGTAAAACTGCTTGCCTCGGGCATGGGCGTACTCGATACCACGATGTAAGTTATCAATTTTAAAATCGTTGTTGCGCACCCGGAGAGAGTAGCGCGGCTGCCCCGCGTAAACCGCATCAGCCCCATAGGCAAACGCATAACGCATGTTCTTAAAGGTGCCGGCAGGGGAAAGGAGTTCGGGAGCTTGCTTAAGTCGTTCGGGGGCTTGCATAGACGGTCACCGTGATCAGGACGATGGCTCGCAGCGGGCTGCGATGAAAGGCCTGGATTATAACCAGCCCAACCCCGTCGTTTTGGCAAGCTCACGGCTTCCGTGACCTAGATCAAATAGTCACGCCGTTGGACGACGTTTCAGGGTCGTGCGCCGGTCGTGATACGCCACCGCTAGCCCGCTGCCCATTATCAAGGCGCTGCCTACCCAGACCCAGAGATCTGGCATTTCACCCCAAAACCACCAGCCCAACAGTACCGCCCAGAGCATGGCGGTGTAATCAAAGGGCGCGGCGATGGCCGCAGGGGCAAACCGAAAGGCCAAGGTGATAAAAGCGGTGGCCGCAACGCCCAAGATGCCGGAGGCGAAAAAGCCTACCCAGTGCCAAGGGTGAGGTGTTTGCCACACCCAGGGCAGCGTTAGCGCGGTCACCACCAGAGGCACGCAGGTCATATAAAACAGCATTGCCCAGAGGTGTTCGCGGGCACCGTAGCGCCGGGCGGTAATCATCATCAGCGCATAAAATAGCGCCGCGCCCACTAATACCAGCGCGCCCACCTGAAACGCCTCGCCGTTGGGCCGCACCACGATCAGTACCCCCACAAAACCAACTAAAGATGCAATCAGCACCGGTGGGTCAATCCGCTCTCCCAACAATGGCACCGAAAGCAGGGTCACAAACAGCGGTGCCACAAAGGCGATCGCCGTGGCTTCTGCCAGGGGTAGCAGCGTCAGCCCCCATACGAAACAGACCATGGTGGCGGTATAGATCAGGCCGCGCAGTAAATGGACGACCGGCCGTTTCGTGCGCAGCTTGCGTAATCCACCGGCAAAATGGGCAAGCAGGGCAATCAACGGTAGCGACACCAAGGCACGGAAGAAAATAATCTGCAGCGGCGAGTGCACTTCACCTAACCACTTGGAAACGGCGTCGCCTAGGGCGAGAAAAAGAACGCCCAAACACATGCAGAGTATGCCTTTCAGCGAGGTTGTCACCGCGATCTCCCTGTTCACTGGTCAATATAAAGTGCCAAAAAAGAAAAACCCCGCCAATTAGCCATTGGCGGGGTGATCACAGCCCACCCGCTTATAAGCTGGCGTTAACGACCATGCAGTCCATACCTTGGGAGTGCAGCTCGCGGCAGGCTTGACGGGCTCTCTGCTCGTCCAGCGCCATGAGCCGGGCGCGATAAACCGGGCTTTGGCCCTCTACGGTGTCCACAGCAATACGACCACCTAAACTTTGGGCAATGCGTTGAGCGGCTTGCTGCGCCAACTGCCGTGCTTGGGCTTCTCGACTGAAGGCACCTACTTGAACCCCCCAACCACCGCCTGTTTCATTAGCAGAGGCCAGCTGTCGTTCGCGCTCAATGAACGCTTGCAGTGGGTCGGGCTGAGGTGCCTCGCTTTCGGGAGGGGGACGCTGAATGGTGGCAATATCAGCCAACTGCTCGTCAAGATCGACCAACGGCGTTGAAGGGGTGGCGTTGGCCGAGGGCGATGTAGTTTCGACCACCGCTAGCAGGGGCTGCTGTGGCGCAGGCTGCTGGGGTGCAACCGGCTGAGCAGGTGGCTCAAAGGCCATAAATTCCCGCGAGAAGCTGGTGTCGCCCATCCAGCTTTGCTGATCCCGAAGCGACGCACGCAGGAAGCTACGATCCAGCAGATTGGCCATATGGGTATCCCGAGACTGGGATGAGAACCCACCCATGACGACTCCCACTAAACGCCGATCACCGCGCACTGCGGTAGTGGCTACGTTAAAGCCAGAGGCGCGAATAAAACCGGTTTTTAGGCCGTCGGCGCCTGGATAGTCGCGCACCAAACGATTGTGACTGGTATGCCGGGTACCCCGGTAGCTAAACTCTTGCAGGCCGAAGTAGTGGTAATACTGGGGAAAGTCCTGCATTACGCGTACCGACAGCGTCAGCATATCCCGTGCGGTGGTTATCTGGCCGGCATCAGGCAGGCCGGAGGCATTGCGAAAGGTAGTGGCGTGCATACCCAGCTCGCGTGCCTTGGTGGTCATCATTTGCGCAAAATGCGCTTCGCTGCCGCCCAAGGCTTCGGCGACCACCGCGGCAACGTCATTGGCAGAGCGCACCGCGAGAGCGCGAATAGCGGTATCCACGGGGATAGAGCTACCCGCCGCCAGCCACAGTTTGACTGCAGGCTTGGCGGCCGCATAAGAGGAGACCGGCAAGGGCTGATCCAAGCGCAGCGTACCCTCTTCTAACGCTTCAAAAGTGAGATAGAGCGTCATCATTTTGGTGAGCGACGCAGGGTAACGCTGATCGTCAATGTTCTCGGCGTAAAGCACTTCGCCATTGTCCAAATCCACGACGATACCCGCGTAACGCGGGTTGTCGGCATGCGCCGTGGTAACCGTCGCGAGTATGAGCAGCATTAGCATACTCAAAAACCCTATCGCCGACGCTCCCCCGACAGCGCTTTTTATCCTCGCATACATAACTGCCCCTTGCCTGTTATCAAAGCCTGGTTCTAATCGCTGTTTAACCAATCCGCCGCTGCGCCACTACCATGCCACACTCTCGATACAGCGCAAGGCTCCCCCTGGCGGGATGGCAACGCTCACTACGTTTAATAATAAGCCGAGTATAGGCGATTAACAGGCAGTTAAGCGTAGAAAAAGAGAAGATTAATGCACCCATAAAAAAAACCGACCCTTTAGGGGTCGGTTTTCATTCGCTACCAAAGAAACACAGCGCAGAGTATTACTCTTCTGCAGCGGCTTCTTCAACAACCGGACGGTCAACTAGCTCAACGAACGCCATAGGCGCGTTGTCGCCGGTGCGGAAACCGCACTTGAGAATACGGACGTAACCGCCCGGACGCTCGGCATAACGCGGACCTAGTTCGTTGAACAGTTTGCCGACGGCTTCTTTAGAGCGCGTGCGGGCAAATGCCAAACGACGGTTTGCAACGCTATCCTGCTTAGACAAGGTGATCAGCGGCTCGATAACGCGACGCAGCTCCTTGGCTTTCGGCAGGGTTGTCTTAATGACTTCATGTTCGACCAGCGAGACAGACATGTTCTTGAACATGGCCTGACGATGCGAGCTGGTGCGATTCAGATGACGACCACTCTTACGATGACGCATGGTTGTAATTCCTTACCAAACTGGGACTCAAGTCGACGCTCACGCGGAGGCCTTGTCGTCCTTCAGGCTAGCGGGTGGCCAATTTTCCAGCCGCATACCGAGGGACAAGCCACGCGCCGCCAATACGTCTTTGATTTCATTCAAAGACTTTTTACCGAGGTTCGGTGTCTTCAACAGCTCCACTTCTGTGCGCTGAATGAGATCACCGATATAGTAAATATTCTCGGCTTTTAGGCAGTTCGCGCTGCGAACGGTCAACTCAAGATCGTCTACGGGGCGCAATAGAATTGGATCGACATGATCCTCTTCCTCTTCGACTTCCTGCTCTTTATCAGCTTCCAGGTCGACGAAGGCGGCCAGCTGCTCTTGCAGGATGGTCGCACTGCGACGGATAGCCTCTTCCGGATCCAGGGTACCGTCGGTTTCCAGATCGATAATCAACTTATCAAGATCGGTGCGCTGCTCTACACGAGCGGCTTCAACCGAGTAGGAAACACGGCGGACAGGGCTGAAGGTGGCATCCAGCTGCAGGCGGCCAATGGCACGTGTCTCTTCATCAGAGCCGCGCGCGTCAGCCGGCTCGTAGCCACGACCCAGCGCTACCTTAAGCTGAATTTTCAGCTCGGCACCTTCATTGACATGAGCAATGACGTGATCCGGGTTGACGATTTCGACGCTATGATCAAGCGCAATGTCGCCAGCGGTGACGACGGCTGGGCCCTGCTTGTTCAGCGTGAGCACCGCCTCATCGCGGCTGTGCATCTTGATCGCAACATCTTTCAAGTTCAGGAGGATTTCAATGACATCTTCCTGCACCCCTTCGAGCGCACTGTATTCATGCTCGACGCCGGCGATTTCAGCCTCTACCACGGCACAGCCGGGCATAGACGAAAGCAGAATGCGACGCAGTGCATTCCCCAGGGTGTGACCAAAACCACGCTCGAACGGTTCGAGTACGATTTTGGCGTGATGTGCGCTGATTTCTTCGACCTTGATGTCGCGAGGACGGAGAAACTCTGTCACTGAACGCTGCATATGAACACCTTTCAGGCTGCCAAACGGATACTTGGTACTCGGTACGATCTGGCGCGGGCGTTAAACCGGCACCAGATCGACAAGAAACAGAAAACTGCTTACTTGGAGTACAGCTCGACGATCAGGTTTTCGTTGATGTCGGCAGACAGGTCACCGCGTTCAGGCAGAGCCTTGAAAGTGCCTTCCATCTTCTTGGCGTCGATTTCGATCCAAGCGATATCGCCACGGTTGGCCGCAATGGACAACGCGCTTTGAATACGTGCTTGGTTTTTCGCCTTTTCGCGAATGGAAACAACGTCACCCGGCTTCACTTGATAGGAAGCTACGTTAACGGTGCGGCCGTTCACGGAAATCGCCTTGTGGCTGACCAGCTGACGCGCTTCAGAGCGAGTCGAGCCGAAGCCCATGCGGTAGACGACATTATCCAGTCGGGATTCGAGCAACTGCAACAATACTTCACCAGTCGCGCCTTTCAGGCGAGCGGCTTCTTTGTAGTAGTTACGGAACTGTTTTTCGAGTACGCCATACATACGACGTACTTTTTGCTTCTCGCGAAGCTGCAAGCCGTAGTCTGAAAGACGCTGACGACGCTGGCCGTGTACACCCGGGATCTGCTCGGATTTACACTTTTTCTCGAAGGGAGTCACACCACTCTTCAAAAAGAGGTCTGTGCCTTCACGACGAGACAGTTTGCACTTCGGTCCAATATAACGAGCCATGAATCTGTCTCCTTAAACGCGGCGTTTCTTCGGCGGACGGCAGCCATTATGGGGAATGGGCGTCGCGTCTACGATGCTTTGCACGCGGAAGCCGGCGGCATTCAGTGCGCGCACGGCGGATTCACGACCGGGACCTGGGCCTTTAACCAGTACGTCTACGTTTTTCACACCATACTCGGCTGCAGCAGTTGCTGCACGTTCGCTTGCCACTTGAGCAGCGAACGGGGTGCTCTTGCGAGAACCACGAAAACCCGAACCACCGGCAGTCGCCCAAGAAAGAGCGTTGCCCTGGCGGTCTGTGATCGTCACGATCGTGTTGTTAAAAGAGGCATGGATATGCGCAATCGCATCCACTACCTGCTTTTTAACCTTTTTACGGTTACTACGCGGGTTAGCCATGTTGATGTCTATTCCTGTCTTTACGCCAGAACGTGCGTGTTATTTGCGGATCGGCTTACGCGGGCCCTTACGGGTACGCGCGTTAGTCTTGGTCCGCTGACCACGCAGCGGAAGACTACGACGATGACGCAGACCACGGTAGCAGCCTAAGTCCATGAGACGCTTAATGTTAAGCGTAACATCACGACGAAGGTCGCCTTCTACGGTGTACTTGCCAACTTCAGAACGCAGGGTGTCGACTTCTTCAGAAGACAGATCCTGGATCTTGGCAGTAGGCGCGATACCGGCTGCAGCACAGATGTGCTCAGCACGGGTACGGCCAATCCCGAAGATATAGGTCAGCGAGATCGCCGCATGCTTGTTGTCCGGGATATTGACGCCTGCAATACGGGCCATCAGCTTACTCCGAAATTTGAGCGGCTTGCTCGTTTATTCATCTACAAAAGGCGCAACAGCATACCCCTTTAGTTGCCCTAAGGCAAGGGGTATGCTGGCACCCGCTTAATACAACCCAGGCTTATTAACCCTGGCGCTGTTTGTGCCGTGGTTCGCTGCAGATGACGCGGACAGCGCCATTGCGACGAATGATCTTGCAGTTACGGCACATTTTCTTTACGGAAGCTCGAACTTTCATCGATCTTTCTCCAAAAACCGGCTCGCGGCGCGCCCTCTCTAACTTAATAGGGGTGGACGGCGCCTCAGCGCATGATACCGCCGCTACCGTAGCCTTTCAGGTTGGACTTCTTCATCACTGAGTCATACTGATGCGACATGAGATGCGACTGCACCTGGGCCATGAAGTCCATGATGACCACGACTACGATTAACAACGAGGTACCGCCGAAAAAGAACGGCACGTTCCACGCCACAATCAAGAACTGGGGCATCAAGGAAACCGCAGTGATATACAAGGCACCGAACAGGGTCAAACGTGTCATGACCTTGTCGATATAGCGAGCGGTCTGCTCGCCGGGGCGAATGCCCGGCAGGAAAGCGCCTGACTTTTTAAGATTGTCAGCCACATCCTTGGGGTTGAAGACCAGCGCTGTGTAAAAGAAGCAGAAGAATACCACTGCCGCCGCGAAAAGCAAGATGTAAAGCGGTTGACCTGGGCCTAATGCCTGAGATGCACGCTGCAACCACTCCATACCTTCACCGGCACCTACCCATTGGCCAATAGAGGCCGGGAAGAGCAGGATACTGGAGGCAAAAATCGCCGGGATAACACCGGCCATGTTGACCTTCAAAGGCAGGTAGCTACTTTGCCCTGCATACATCTTATTGCCCACTTGCCGCCGAGGGTAATTAACTTTGAGACGGCGTTGGCCACGCTCAATGAAAACTACAAAGGCGACAGTCGCAATACCTAACGCTGACAGCGCTAACAGCGGCAGAACATTCCAGGCCCCTTCATTACGGGCAAGCTCGAAGGCTTGGCCCACGGCACTGGGCAGTCCAGCGACAATACCGGCGAAAATCAGCAGCGAAATACCGTTGCCGATGCCCTTCTCGGTAATCTGCTCACCTAGCCACATCATAAACACCGCGCCCGATACAAAGGTAATCACGGCGGTGAAATAGAAGCTGAAGTCAGCACTGTACGCGATGCCTTGGCTAGCCAGACCGACGGACATGCCGGTAGCCTGGACAAAAGCCAGTATCACCGTGCCGTAGCGGGTGTACTGGCTAATCTTGCGGCGGCCAGCCTCACCCTCTTTCTTGAGCTGTTCAAGATGAGGGGAGACCGCAGTCATGAGCTGCATGATAATCGACGCCGAAATATAGGGCATTATACCCAGGGCGAGAACGCTCATGCGCTCCAGGGCGCCACCCGAGAACATGTTAAACATGCCCAGGATGGTGCCCTGTTGCTCCCTAAACAAGGCAGCAAGCTGGTCAGGATTGATACCGGGAACGGGAATGTGGGCACCAATACGGTACACCACGATGGCGAGGAGCACGAAGCGCAAACGCGCCCACAGTTCACTCAGACCGCTGCCCATCGCCGGCATGTTTCCTGACTTGGCCATTTAGTCCTCTACCTTGCCGCCAGCGGCTTCGATCGCTTCACGGGCACCTTTGGTGACCTTGATTCCGCGAACGGTAACCGCCGTTTTCAGTTCGCCAGAAAGGATGATCTTCGCGTGTAGCGTAGAGTCCTTCAGCACGTTGGCTTCTTTCAAAGTAGCCATGGTGACTTCGCCACCGGCTACTTTTGACAGCTCAGCCAGGCGTACTTCTTCAGAGACCAGAGATTTTGCAGACGTAAAACCGAATTTCGGCAAACGACGCTGCAAAGGCATCTGACCGCCTTCGAAACCGGGCTTAACACTGCCGCCACTACGTGATTTCTGACCTTTGTGACCACGGCCACCGGTCTTACCAAGACCGGAACCGATGCCACGTCCAACGCGCTTCGCAGCGTGTTTGGAGCCCGGAGCCGGGCTTAGGCTATTAAGTTTCATGGATTACTCTCCCTCAACGCGCACAAGGTAGTTAACCTTGTGGATCATGCCGCGTACGGCGGGGGTGTCTTCCAGTTCAACCGTATGACCGATGCGACGCAGACCCAAGCCTTTCATAGTAGCTTTGTGCTTGGGCATGATGCCGATGGTGCTCCGGATCTGGGTAAACTTGATCGTTGCTGCCATGGTGTCTTACCCCGTGATCGCTTCGACAGACAGACCGCGCTTAGCGGCCACGTCTTCCGGTGCTTGCATGGAGGAGAGACCTTTAACAGTCGCTCGTACCACGTTAACCGGGTTAGTGGAACCGTAGCACTTGGCCAGTACGTCGTGGACACCGGCGAGCTCTAGTACAGAGCGCATGGCGCCACCGGCGATGATACCGGTACCTTCAGAGGCCGGCTGCATGTACACCTTGGAAGCACCGTGACGGGCTTTGACCGGGTACTGCAGCGTATGGCCAGCAAGGTTCACCTTGACCATGTTGCGACGAGCTTGATCCATCGCTTTCTGGATTGCGACCGGCACTTCACGCGCCTTGCCACGACCGAAACCGACACGACCTTTACCATCACCAACGACGGTCAGTGCGGTGAAGCCGAAAATACGACCACCCTTGACCACCTTGGCGACGCGGTTGACCTGCACTAACTTCTCTTGCAGATCACCGCTTTGCTGTTCGTTCTTCGCCATCGTAAAACCCTTTAGAATTCCAGGCCGCCTTCACGTGCGGCGTCGGCCAGCGCCTTGACGCGGCCGTGATACTTAAAGCCAGCACGGTCGAAGGCCACCTGGGTGATGCCTGCTTCTTTAGCGCGTTCAGCAATCAGAGCACCTACTTTAGAGGCCGCATCTGAGTTGCCGGTCGCACCCTCGCGCAGTGCTTTGTCCAGCGTAGAAGCACTGGCTAGCACTTTGCCACCATCCGGCGAGATAATCTGCGCATAGATGTGACGCGGGGTACGGTTGACGCACAGGCGATACACGCCCAGCTCGCGGATCTTTGCGCGAGCGCGGCGGGCACGACGGAGACGAGATTCTTTCTTCGCGTTCATAACCCTGCCTTACTTCTTCTTGGCTTCTTTGCGACGCACCTGCTCGTCGGCGTACCGAACACCCTTACCTTTATACGGCTCAGGGGGACGGAAGGCGCGGATTTCCGCGGCGCACTGGCCGAGCTGCTGCTTATCGGCGCTTTTCAGCACGATAACGGTGTTCTTCGGCGTTTCCGCTGACACACCTTCAGGCAGTTCGTAGTCGACCGGGTGCGAGAAGCCCAGTGAAAGATTGAGCGTCTGGCCCTTAGCTTGGGCACGATAACCGACGCCAACAATTTCGAGAGTCCGTGTAAAACCCTCGGATACGCCCGTTACCAGGTTCTGAACCAAGGCGCGGGTAGTACCGGCCATTGCCCAGCTCTTGGCAGATTCGCTCGGGGCGAAGGTCAGCTGGCCATCTTCCTGACCGACCACTACATCAGAGTGGATGGTCATAGATAGCGTGCCCTGGCCGCCTTTGGCGGTCAGCTGGTCAGCATTGATTTTAATATCAACGCCGGCAGGCACTTTAACCGGATATTTCGCTATGCGGGACATTCCAGCCTCCTAGAATACGGTGCAGATGACTTCGCCACCGACACCCGCTTGGCGCGCGGCACGATCGGTCATGACACCATTGGATGTGGTGACAATCGCGATACCCAGGCCATCGGCAACCTTAGGCAAGTTGTCCTTGCCCATGTAGCGGCGCAGGGACGGCTTGGAAACCCGCTGAATGTGCTCAATGACCGGCTTACCCTCAAAGTACTTGAGAGTTACGGTTAGCTCGGGCTTAACGCCCTCCGCTACCGCAAAGTCGGCAATGTAGCCTTCTTCCTTTAGCACTCGGGCCACTTGCACTTTCAGCTTGGAGGACGGCATGGTTGCCGTCTCCTTGGTGGCCATCTGCGCATTGCGGATACGGGTAAACATATCCGCCAGAGTGTCTTGCATGCTCATTTAATGTGCGCTCCTGATAATACTACGTGGCGTTACCAACTGGATTTTTTCAACCCAGGAACGTCGCCACGCATGGCGGCTTCACGCAGCTTGTTACGGCCGAGGCCGAACTTGTTGTAAAAACCGTGCGGACGACCGGTGATACGGCAGCGATTACGCTGACGCACCGGGCTTGAGTCGCGCGGCAGTTGCTGCAGCTTCAGCGTCGCCTCGAAGCGGTCTTCCTCAGTCGTGTTAACGTCTGAGATGATCTTCTTGAGTTCAGCGCGCTTGGTCGCATACTTCGCGACCAGCTGAGTACGCTTAAGCTCACGCTCTACCATACTTTTCTTAGCCATGATCTCGCCCCTATTTCTTGAACGGGAAGTTCAGCGCGGTTAGCAGCGCACGACCTTCCTCGTCGGTTTTGGCGGTCGTAGTGATAGTGACGTCCAACCCCCGGATGCGATCGATTTTATCATACTCGATCTCCGGGAAGATGATCTGCTCACGCACACCCATGGAGTAATTGCCACGACCGTCGAAAGACTTCGGGTTGAGACCACGGAAGTCACGCACGCGGGGAATCGCGATGTAAACCAAACGGTCCAAGAAGTCCCACATACGCTCAGCGCGCAGTGTTACCTTGATTCCGATTGGCCAACCTTCGCGCACCTTGAAGCCCGCGATGGACTTACGTGCCTTGGTCACCAACGGTTTTTGACCAGAGAGTTTCTCTAGGTCGCCGATGGCATTGTCAATCAACTTTTTATCGTTGACTGCTTCGCCGATACCCATGTTCAGAGTCACTTTCGTGATCCGGGGTACCTGCATAACGTTGGCATAGCTGAACTCTTCTTTGAGTTGAGCTGCTACCTCGTTTTGATAACGTTCTTTCAAGTTCGCCATTTTGCTACCCGACTCGCGTTAGGCGTCGATCTGCGTCTGCGTCGACTTGTAGATACGTACCTTGGTACCGTCTTCCTTCACTTGGAAGCCGACGCGATCCGCCTTACCGGTCTCCGAATTGAAGATGGCTACGTTGGACGCGTGAATCGGAGCCTCACGCTCGACGATACCGCCCTGATTACCCGCCATGGGATTTGGCTTGGTGTGACGTTTAATCATGTTCACACCGGACACCAAAAAGCGGTTTTCTAATACCCGCTTAACGGTGCCACGCTTGCCTTTATCCTTCCCGGCGATGACGATGACTTCATCGTCACGTTTGATCTTTTGCATATCCGCCTCGCTCCTTACAGCACTTCAGGCGCTAAGGAAATGATCTTCATGAACTTTTCATTACGAAGTTCACGAGTCACCGGCCCAAAAATACGGGTACCGATGGGCTGTTCGTTGGTGTTATTCAACAAAACTGCCGCATTTCCATCGAAACGGATGAGCGAACCGTCGGGACGACGGACGCCACTACGGGTCCGGACCACGACCGCTTTTAGCACCTGGCCTTTTTTGACCTTGCCACGCGGAATCGCTTCCTTAACCGTGACCTTGATGATATCACCAACGCGAGCGTAACGACGGTGTGAACCGCCTAACACCTTGATGCACTGCACCCGGCGCGCTCCGCTGTTGTCGGCGACATCCAGCATTGTCTGAGTCTGAATCATCGGTTTTCTCCAAACCTAATCTGACTGCACTGATTGACAAGCCTCGGGATTAACCCTTGGCGTGTTCAACCACCTCGACCAGCGTCCAAGCTTTTTTCTTGGAAAGCGGACGGCACTCTTGAATAGAGACCGTATCGCCTGCCTTAGCCTGGTTCGCCTCATCATGGGCGTGCAGCTTGGTGGAGCGCTTAACGTATTTTCCGTAGATCGGGTGACGCTCGCGCCGCTCGATCATGACGACGATGGACTTGTCCATCTTATCGCTCACCACTTTACCGGTGAGCGTACGCTTTGTGTTTTCTTCGGCCATCTCAATCACCTGCCTTCTCGTTGAGCAAAGTCTTAACGCGGGCGATATCCCGGCGGACCTGCTTGAGCAGATGAGTCTGGCTCAGTTGGCCAGTGGCCTTCTGCATGCGCAGGTTAAACTGCTCGCGGAGGAGTTCGAGGAGTTGCTCCTGGAGCTCTCCTGCGGACTTTTCACGAATTTCCTGGGCTTTCATCACATCACCGTCCGTTTCGCAAAGGTGGTGGATAAGGGCATTTTCTGTGCGGCAAGCTCAAACGCTTCACGAGCGAGCTCTTCCGACACGCCTTCAATTTCATACAGGACCCGACCCGGTTGGATCTGGGCAACCCAGTACTCAACAGAACCTTTACCTTTACCCATACGAACTTCGAGCGGCTTCTTGGAGATCGGCTTATCAGGGAAGACGCGGATCCAGATTTTACCGCCACGCTTTACGTGACGTGTGATCGCACGACGGCCTGCTTCGATCTGACGCGCAGTGATGCGGCCGCGACCAGTAGCTTTAAGGCCGTATTCCCCGAAGCTGATCTTGCTTCCGCGATGCGCCAGGCCACGGTTGCGGCCTTTCATCATCTTGCGGAATTTCATACGCTTGGGCTGTAACATCGACTCGCTCTCCCCTTACCTGGAACCTTTCTTCTTGGGCGCGTTGCCGGAAGGCTGCTGTTGCTTAGCCTTGGCACGTACTTCCTCGATACCGCCGAGAATTTCACCCTTGAAGATCCACACTTTGACGCCGATAACGCCATAGGTGGTGTGAGCTTCGTAAGTGGCGTAGTCGATATCCGCACGCAACGTGTGCAGCGGAACGCGACCTTCGCGGTACCATTCGGTACGTGCGATTTCAGCGCCACCAAGACGACCTGACAGCTGAATCTTGATGCCACCAGCGCCAAGACGCATTGCGTTCTGTACCGCGCGCTTCATAGCACGACGGAACATGACGCGACGCTCAAGCTGACCCGCTACGTTAGCAGCGACTAGCTTGGCATCCAGCTCCGGCTTGCGAACTTCTTCGATGTTCACATGCACGGGAACGCCCATCATCTGGGTGAGATCGCGACGCAAACGGTCGACATCTTCACCTTTCTTACCAATCACGATACCCGGACGGGCAGTGTGAATGGTGATGCGGGCATTGTTCGCCGGACGCTCGATGTGGATGCGGCTAACAGAGGCGCTTTTAAGACGCTCTTCCAGGAAGCTACGCACTTCGAGATCGTTATTGAGCTTATCGGCGTAAGCGCCGCGCTCAGCATACCAGACAGAAGCATGGTCTTTGACGATGCCCAGTCGAATGCCTGTTGGATTGACTTTCTGACCCATCGGTCGACTCCTACTTCTCGGCTACCTTGACGGTGATGTGGCACGTGCGCTTCAAGATACGATCCGCACGCCCCTTGGCACGCGGCTTGATACGCTTGAGCGTCATGCCCTCATCGACGCAGATGGTCGAGACACGCAGCTCGTCAATATCCATGCCGTTATTTTCTTCCGCGTTTGCAATCGCGGATTGCAGCACCTTCTTAACCAGCTTGGCAGCCTTCTTCGGTGAGAAGGTCAGCAGGTCGAGTGCCTCGGCGACAGGTTTACCGCGCACCTGGTCAGCCACCAAACGGGCCTTCTGGGCGGATAAACGAGCGCCAAGCAGCTTAGCTGTGACTTCCATCTCTCAATCCTCTCTGGCTTACCGTTTGGCTTTTTTATCCGCCGCATGCCCACGATAAGTGCGGGTAGCAGCGAATTCGCCCAATTTGTGGCCAACCATTTCCTCGGATACGTGCACCGGGACGTGTTGGCGACCGTTATGGACCGCGATAGTGAGGCCTACCATATTGGGCAGGATCATAGAACGACGCGACCAGGTCTTGATCGGTTTACGGTCGTTCTTCTCCACTGCAGCCTCTACCTTCTTCAAAAGATGAAGGTCAATGAAGGGACCTTTCTTTAGTGAACGTGGCACAGCCGTTACCTCTTAATGTCTTGGCAATTTAGATCAACGCGTCTTGTTACGACGACGAATGATCAGCTTGTCGGTGCGCTTGTTCTTACGCGTCTTGTGACCCTTAGTCGGCACACCCCATGGGGATACCGGGTGACGACCACCACTGGTGCGGCCTTCGCCACCACCGTGTGGGTGATCGACTGGGTTCATCGCGACACCGCGAACAGTCGGACGCACGCCTCTCCAGCGCTTCGCACCGGCCTTGCCAAGTTGACGCAGGCTGTGCTCAGAGTTGCTCACTTCACCCAACGTCGCGCGGCACTCGGCCAACACTTTACGCATTTCGCCAGAGCGAAGACGCAGGGTGGCATAGTTACCTTCACGAGCAACCAACTGGGCGCTTGTACCGGCACTGCGAGCAATCTGCGCACCTTTACCCGGCTTGAGTTCGATGCAGTGCACCGTAGAACCCAACGGGACGTTACGCAGCGGCAAGGCATTGCCTTTCTTGATTGACGCGTTAACACCCGATTCCAGCACGTCACCCGCGCTGACACCTTTCGGTGCAATGATGTAACGACGCTCACCATCGGCATACTTCAGCAGTGCAATGTGCGCACTGCGGTTGGGATCGTGCTCCAGGCGCTCAACGGTGGCAGGAATGCCATCCTTGGTGCGCTTGAAATCGATCAACCGATAGTGGTGACGATGACCACCGCCCACGTGGCGGGTGGTGATACGACCGTAGTTATTCCGGCCGCCGGACTTGGACTGTTTTTCCAAAAGCGGTGCATAGGCACGGCCTTTAAACAGTTCCTCGCCAACGATCTTGACGACGTGGCGACGACCGGCGGAAGTGGGTTTGGTCTTGACGATTGCCATTATCCGTACTCCTGCCCTTATTCGGCGCCAGAGAAGTCTTCGAGCGTTTCACCCGCAGCCAGGGTCACATACGCTTTGCGGTAACCCTTACGCAGGCCAACGCCGTTCGCAGTACGCTTTGTTTTACCCTTCATGTTCAGTACCTGAACACTACCGACCTTTTTGCCGAAGAGTGCTTCAACGGCCTTTTTGATCTCGGGCTTGGTAGCATCAGATGCCACCTTGAAAACGTACTGGTTGCGCTCGGCTGCCATTGCGGCCTTTTCGGTCACGTGCGGCCCAAGCAGAACCTTAAATACGCGTTCCTGGTTCATGCCAGCTTCTCCTCGAATTTACGCAGGGCGGAGACGGTAATCAGCACCTTATCAAAGGCTACCAGGCTTACCGGGTCAGCTGCCGCGACATCCACCACGTCAACGTGGGGAAGGTTGCGCGCGGCTAAATAGAGCTTTTCGTCAACTTCTTCAGTAACGATCAACACTTTCTCAAGGTTGAGCTCTTTTAGCTTGGCAGCTACCTGCTTGGTCTTAGGCGCATCAACGACGAATTCTTCAATCGCGACTAAACGCTCTTGACGTACCAGCTCTGACAAGATGGAGCGCATCGCTGCACGGTACATCTTGCGGTTAACCTTCTGGGTGTAGTCTTGCGGACGCGCCGCGAAGGTTACGCCACCACTACGCCATAGCGGAGAGCGGATGGTACCGGCACGTGCACGACCGGTGCCTTTCTGACGCCACGGCTTTTTACCACCGCCACGAACGTCGGAACGACTCTTTTGTGCGCGGGTTCCCTGACGACCAGCCGCCAAATAGGCAGTGACAACCTGGTGAACGAGCGCTTCGTTGAATTCTTTGCCAAAAGTGGCGTCGGCTACTTCAACGGTACCCGTGCCTGCAGCAAGATTCAGATTCATTGGTAATTATCCCCTTCAGCCTGCTTTCACGGCGCTGCGAACGATAACGTCACTACCGGGAGCACCCGGTACGGCGCCTTTAATCAGCAGCAGGTTACGCTCGGCGTCGACACGGACGATCTCAAGGCTCTGCACGGTGCAACGGGCGTTACCCATTTGACCGGCCATCTTTTTGCCTTTGAAAACGCGACCCGGAGTCTGACACATGCCGATAGAACCCGGCGCGCGATGCGACAGAGAGTTACCGTGAGTCATATCTTGGGTGCGGAAGTTCCAGCGCTTAACAGCACCCTGGAAGCCTTTACCCTTAGAGGTGCCAGTCACGTCAACCATTTGACCAGCTTCGAAGAGGGATACGGTGATTTCGCCGCCTACTTCAGGAATCTCTTCGCCTTCTGCAAGACGAAATTCCATCAGTGCACGACCAGCTTCAACACCCGCCTTGGCAAACTGTCCAGCTTGCGCTTTGGTGAGGTGCTTAGCTTTACGAGAGCCAGATGTGACCTGAATCGCTGCGTAACCGTCAGACTCGACAGATTTAACGCGTGTAACACGATTAGGATCAACTTCAATAACGGTTACGGGCACAGACGCGCCGTCTTCGGTAAAGACACGGGTCATCCCGGCCTTTTTACCGACTAAACCGATAGTCATACTCAGTCTCCTATAGTGTACGGGGCTATCACCCGCTATGGCTGCCCTTTCCAGAGCATTCCACTAGCACATTGTATGGCGCCTCACGGCGCGGCGGCTGCTGCTCATGCCAACTCTTTACAAAGAGCGATGAGCGCTGGGCCGCAAAGTGACTAGTGTAATTAGTTGAGTTTGATTTGCACGTCTACGCCTGCGGCGAGATCAAGTTTCATCAAAGCATCAACAGTTTTTTCGGTCGGCTCAACAATGTCGAGCACACGCTTGTGCGTACGAATCTCATACTGGTCACGCGCATCTTTGTTGACGTGCGGTGAGATCAGAATGGTGTAACGCTCGCGGTTGGTCGGCAGCGGAATCGGACCACGAACCTGAGCACCAGTACGTTTAGCGGTTTCAACAATCTCCGCTGTAGACTGATCGATCAGGCGATGGTCGAAAGCTTTCAACCGAATGCGAATCTTTTGGTTCTGCATTTGCCCTAAACTCCAATGGATGTCGACGGCGCGAGCCGTCTACCCACGCATTCAAAGGATGCGCATTATAGGCACGCCAAAAGCCCATGTCAAACATTTGCTGTTGGTGCGCAGAAAAGGGGGCTCATCAGAGCCCCCTTCATCATTCAAGCATATTGCTTACTTGACGATCTTGGCCACAACGCCAGCACCGACAGTACGGCCGCCTTCACGAATAGCGAAGCGCAAGCCTTCGTCCATTGCGATCGGAGCGATCAAGGTAACAACCATTTGCACGTTGTCACCCGGCATGACCATTTCAACGCCTTCCGGCAGTTCACAAGTACCGGTTACGTCGGTGGTACGGAAGTAGAACTGCGGACGGTAGCCCTTGAAGAAAGGCGTGTGACGACCACCCTCTTCCTTGGACAGTACGTAAACTTCTGCTTCGAAGGTAGTGTGCGGGTTGATGGTGCCCGGCTTAGCCAGTACCTGGCCACGCTCGACGTCATCACGCTTAGTACCACGCAGCAGGGCGCCAACGTTCTCACCAGCACGACCTTCGTCGAGCAGTTTGCGGAACATTTCAACACCGGTAACGATCGTTTTGGTGGTGTCGCGGATACCCACGATTTCCACTTCTTCGCCCGCTTTAACGATGCCGCGCTCTACACGACCGGTAACAACAGTACCGCGACCAGAGATAGAGAACACGTCTTCGATCGGCATCAGGAACGGCTGATCAATAGCACGCTCCGGCTCAGGGATGTAAGCATCCAGAGCCTTGATCAGATTGGCAACGGCAGTGGTACCCATGCCCTTGTCATCTTCACCGTTCAGTGCCATCAGCGCAGAACCAGTGATGATCGGCGTGTCGTCGCCCGGGAAGTCGTACTGATCGAGAAGCTCACGAACTTCCATCTCAACCAGCTCGAGCAGCTCTTCATCATCGACCATGTCCGCTTTGTTCAGGAACACAACGATGAACGGTACGCCAACCTGACGAGACAGCAGGATGTGCTCGCGAGTCTGCGGCATCGGGCCGTCTGCTGCAGAACATACCAGGATTGCGCCGTCCATCTGCGCAGCACCGGTGATCATGTTCTTGACGTAGTCGGCGTGCCCTGGGCAGTCAACGTGCGCGTAGTGACGATCTTCAGACTGATATTCCACGTGGGAAGTAGCGATGGTGATACCGCGCTCACGCTCTTCAGGAGCGTTATCGATGGTATCAAACTCACGCCAGTCGCCGCCGAAAACCTCAGCAGACACGCGGGTCAGGGCCGCCGTCAGGGTCGTTTTACCGTGGTCGACGTGACCAATGGTGCCGACGTTGACGTGCGGTTTGGAACGTTCAAATTTTTCCTTAGCCACTGCTATAACCTCTTTACGTTAGCTAACGGTTAACCGTTTTGATTGATGACGGCTTCAACGACGCTGGAGGGCGCCTCGTCGTACTTCGAGAACTCCATAGAGTAGCTCGCACGGCCCTGGGTTTGTGAGCGCAGATCGGTTGCATAACCGAACATCTCACCCAATGGCACCGTCGCACGAATGACTTTACCAGAAGAGGAGTCATCCATACCCTGCACCAGGCCGCGACGACGGCTCAGGTCACCCATGACGTCACCCATAAATTCTTCGGGGGTCACGATTTCGACCTTCATCACCGGCTCCAGCAGCACGGCCTTGGCCTTCCTGGCACCTTCTTTTACTGCCATAGAAGAAGCAATCTTAAACGCAGTCTCGTTAGAGTCTACGTCGTGGAAGGAGCCATCAAACAGCGTTACTTTAACGTCGATCATCGGGTAACCCGCGATGACGCCGTTTTTGAGCTGCTCAAAAGCACCCTTCTCAACCGCAGGTACGTATTCCTTGGGAACCGTGCCACCCACGATTTCTGAGTTGAACTTGAAGAACAGTTCGTCTTCGCCTTCACCCTTCTCTTCTGCTGTCAGCGGCTCGATACGCAGCCAAACGTGACCATACTGACCACGACCACCGGACTGACGTACGAACTTGCCTTCTTGCTCGATGCTGCCGCGAATCGTTTCACGGTAGGCAACCTGCGGCTTACCGATATTGGCTTCAACCTTGAACTCGCGACGCATACGGTCAACAAGGATATCCAGGTGAAGCTCACCCATACCAGAAATAATCGTCTGGCCGGTTTCTTCGTCGGTTTTGACCTGGAAAGAGGGGTCTTCTTGAGCAAGCTTGCCCAGAGCAACACCCATTTTCTCTTGGTCTGCCTTAGATTTAGGCTCTACGGCTACCGAGATAACCGGATCAGGGAACTCCATACGCTCGAGAACGATCTTGTTATCGATGTCGCACAGGGTATCACCCGTAGTGACGTCTTTCAGACCGATACAAGCAGCGATGTCGCCCGCCAGAACTTCTTTGATCTCTTCGCGGGAGTTGGCGTGCATCTGTACGATACGGCCAACGCGCTCTTTCTTCTGCTTGACGGAGTTATATACACCGTCACCAGATTTCAGAACACCCGAGTAGACGCGGATAAAGGTCAGCGTACCAACGAAGGGGTCAGTGGCGATTTTAAACGCCAGAGCCGCAAACGGCGCACTGTCATCAGCCTCACGGGTATCGACGGTGCCATCTTTGTCGTCAAGCTCACCTTCGATCGCCTTAACTTCAGTCGGCGAAGGCATGTATTCGATAACGCCATCCAGCACTGCCTGAACGCCTTTGTTCTTAAAGGCAGAACCACAGGTAACCAGAACGATATCGTTAGCCAGGGTGCGCGCACGCAGACCAGCCTTGATCTCTTCAATCGACAGCTCACCGCCTTCGAGGTACTTCTCCATCAGCTCGTCAGAGCCTTCGGCAGCCGCCTCGACCATCTCTTCGCGATACTTTGCAGCTGTTTCTTGCAATTCAGCCGGAATATCCACGAGGTCATAATTCATACCCAGGCTTTCCTCATCCCACAGGATAGCCTTCATCTGAATAAGGTCGATAACGCCTTTAAAGTCCTCTTCCGTGCCCCAGTTAATCTGGATCGGCACAGCGTTGGCACCCAGCCGCTCTTTCAGCTGGTTGACAACCATGAAGAAGTCAGCGCCGGTACGATCCATCTTGTTGACGAAAACCATACGCGGAACTTCGTACTTGTTGGCCTGGCGCCATACTGTTTCGGTCTGCGGCTGAACGCCGGAAGAACCACACAGAACAACAACCGCACCATCGAGTACGCGTAGAGAACGCTCAACTTCGATCGTGAAGTCAACGTGCCCTGGTGTGTCGATAATGTTGATACGGTGCTCAGGGAACTGCTTGCTCATGCCCTGCCAGAAACAGGTAGTCGCAGCTGAGGTGATAGTAATACCACGCTCCTGCTCCTGCTCCATCCAGTCCATGGTCGCAGCACCATCGTGCACTTCGCCCACTTTATGGGAAAGGCCGGTGTAGAACAGTACACGCTCGGTCGTCGTGGTTTTACCCGCGTCGACGTGAGCGACGATACCGATATTACGGTAACGATTTAGTGGAGTCTTGCGTGCCACGGTGAAACTCCCGTTTGTTGGCGATGCTCGTTAATTTAGCGGCGTATGCAAGCGAGGCTTATGCGACCGCCGCTACCCCTTGAGGGTAGCGGTTAGGTATTACAACAGAGCGACTCAGCAAACACTTCGCCATGCTGAACAACGTGCATATTAAAACCCTAAAGCCATACTTAAAAACGCCGTACTTAGAAACGCCGATTTTAGAAACGCTGACCTTAGATACGCGTACCTTAGAAACGGTAGTGCGAGAAGGCCTTGTTGGCTTCTGCCATGCGATGCACGTCTTCGCGCTTCTTAACGGCAGAACCTTTACCTTCAGCGGCATCCAGCATTTCACCCGCCAGACGCTGCACCATGGTTTTCTCACCGCGACGACGCGCCGCGTCTACCAGCCAGCGCATTGCCAGCGCTTGACGGCGAGACGGACGTACTTCAACCGGCACCTGATAGGTCGCACCACCAACGCGGCGCGACTTCACTTCGACCATCGGCTGGATGGCTTCCAGCGCTTTGTCGAAGATCTCCAGCGGATCTTCTTTACTACGCTCGGCAACCTTGTCCAACGCACCGTAGACGATACGCTCAGCTATGGACTTCTTGCCGCTGACCATCAGGTGGTTCATGAACTTCGCCAGACGCTCACTTCCGAACTTAGGATCCGGCAGAATCTCGCGTTTAGCTACTACTCTTCTTCTAGGCATGATAAGCCCTCAATTAAGGATCTTTCAGGTAAACCCGGAACTCCTGCAGCCTGTGTACGCTATTCAAATACGACAGGCGCCGCCCGACCTTACTCTTATCAGACCGTCAAATTCGTGATAATCGTTACTCAGCAGCCGGCAGACCGGACGTGCTGTAAAGCTACCTTAAGTCGATTAGGACTTAGGACGCTTAGTACCGTATTTAGAACGACCCTGACGACGATTTTGAACGCCAGAGGTGTCAAGGGCGCCACGAACGGTGTGATAACGCACACCTGGCAAATCCTTTACACGACCGCCACGAATCAAAACGACAGAGTGTTCTTGAAGGTTGTGACCTTCACCACCGATGTAAGAAGACACTTCAAAGCCGTTGGTAAGGCGCACACGGCAAACCTTACGCAGAGCCGAGTTAGGCTTTTTCGGGGTGGTGGTGTAAACGCGCGTACAAACGCCACGTTTTTGCGGACAGGCCTGCAGCGCTGGCACGTCACTTTTGGTGACGGGGCGCTTGCGCGGCTTGCGCACTAGCTGATTAATCGTTGCCATGGTGTTTAGCTGACTCCAATGGTTGCCTTGGCCTATTAACAAATACAAGCAGCGGATGCGGGCGCACCCACCCCACTGTTAAAGGCTGCGCATTCTAAAGGCTGACCCTAGGTCGCGTCAAGCCTTGCCGGCGGTTTTACCGGCAAGGTGACGCTTTTTCAGGTCAGCTACTCGTTTTACTTACTCATTTTATCTACCGCGTTAGGTGCCAGACCTACAGCTCATCGTCAGAGTCGAGAGCGGTCAACTGAGCACCCAGCTCCTGTTCGACTTCGGTAGCCGAAGGATTGAACAGTTGCTCTACGTCTTCGCGCTTGCGACGACGCTCTGCGTGGTGAGTCAAGCCCGTACCCGCCGGTATCAGGCGACCAACCACCACGTTTTCTTTCAGGCCGCGCAGGTAATCGCGCTTGCCCGTCACCGCTGCTTCGGTCAGTACGCGAGTTGTCTCCTGGAAGGAGGCCGCGGAAATGAACGACTCAGTGGCCAGACTGGCCTTGGTGATACCCAGCAGCATACGCTGATACTTGGCCGGGAATTTTTTCTCTTTCTCAAGGCGTTCGTTCTGTTCCAGCACGCGTACCAGTTCAGCCTGGTCGCCCGTGATGAAGTCGGAATCGCCCGAATCAGTAATCTCTACCTTGCGCAGCATCTGACGCACAATGACTTCGATGTGCTTGTCGTTGATACCTACGCCTTGCAGACGGTAAACGTCCTGTACTTCGGCAGTGATGTACTTGGCGAGCTCCTCAACACCCAGCAAGCGCAGGATATCGTGCGGATTGCTCGGCCCATCGGAAATTACCTCACCCTTCTCGACAGTTTCGCCTTCGAAGACGGCAATTTGACGCCATTTCGGAATCAGCGCTTCAAACGGATCGCCAGACTCCGGAGTAATGGTCAGACGGCGCTTACCTTTGGTCTCTTTACCGAAGCTGATCACACCGCTGATCTCGGCCAGGATAGAGGACTCTTTCGGCTTACGCGCTTCGAACAAGTCAGCAACCCGCGGCAGACCACCGGTGATGTCTTTGTTCGCCGAGGCTTCTACCGGGATACGGGCAACTACTTCACCCACCCCGATCGTCACACCATCGTCGACCGAAATAATCGAGTTACCCGGCAGCAGGTACTGAACCGGGGTGTTAGAGCCCGATACAGAGACGTACTCGCCAGAACTGTCTTGCAGCATAACCATTGGGCGCTTGTCGCGACCGGCCATGGGACGTGCTGCAGACTCGATCACCTCAATGGAGGAGAGGCCGGTCATCTCATCGACGCTACGGTGCATGGTGACACCCTCGTCGAGATCGATGAACTGCGCCTTACCTTCTACTTCGGCAACGATCGGGTGAGTGTGCGGATCCCATTTGGCAACTGTCGCACCAGCGTCGACCACATCGCCGTCGCGTACAGAAAGCTCAGCACCGTAAGGGAGCTTATAGTACTCGCGCTCACGGCCATGGTCGTCAGCAACGGCCAGGGCGCTGGAGCGAGATACAACAACCAGCTTGCCGTCGGCACGCTCAACGTGCTTGATGTTGTGCAGACGAACCTTACCGCCGTGCTTCACTTGTACACTATCCACGGCTGACGAACGCGATGCCGCACCACCGATGTGGAAGGTACGCATGGTCAGCTGGGTTCCCGGCTCACCGATGGACTGTGCGGCGATAACGCCGACGGCTTCACCGATGTTGACCTGATGGCCACGGGCCAGGTCACGGCCGTAACAGGAGGCACACACGCCGTGTGCGGTCTCACAGGTAATCGTAGAGCGTACGATGATCTCGTCGACACCCATGGTGTCGAGCTCGGCACACCATTTCTCGTCGAGCAAGGTACCTTTAGCGATCAATACTTCACCGCTGCCAGGGTGAACTACATCCTGAGCGACGACACGACCCAGCACGCGCTGGGAAAGCGGCACGATGATGTCGCCGCCTTCGATGATCGGGTGCAGGGTCAAGCCATTTTCGGTACCACAGTCGACTTCGGTGATAACCAAGTCTTGCGCTACGTCTACCAAACGACGGGTCAGGTAACCGGAGTTGGCGGTTTTCAACGCCGTATCCGCAAGACCTTTACGTGCACCGTGGGTCGAGATGAAGTACTGAAGTACGTTCAGACCTTCACGGAAGTTGGCGACGATCGGCGTTTCGATGATCGAACCGTCCGGCTTGGCCATCAGGCCACGCATACCCGCCAACTGGCGGATCTGGGCGGCACTACCCCGGGCACCGGAGTCGGCCATGATGAAGACGCTGTTGAACGAGTCCTGCTCAACTTCGTTACCATCACGATCGATGACGGTCTCTTTAGAGATACCCACCATCATCGCCTTGGCGACTTTATCGTTGGCCTTGGACCAAATATCGATAACCTTGTTGTACTTCTCACCCGCTGTTACCAGGCCAGAAGAGAACTGGTCTTCGATCTCTTTAACTTCGGCTTCCGCTGCATCAACGATTTCAGTTTTTGCTTCGGGAATAACGAAGTCGTTAACACCGATTGAGGCGCCGGACCAGGTCGCCAGACGGAAACCGGTATACATCAGCTGGTCAGCGAAAATGACGGTCGGCTTGAGGCCGGCACGACGATAAACTTCGTTGATCAGGCTGGAGATCGCCTTCTTCTTCATCGGCTGGTCGATCAGCTCGAAGGGCACACCTTCGGGCAGAATGCGGAACAGCAGTGCACGGCCTACCGTCGTATCGTAAATACGGCGGTGGAAGCTACGCTCGCCGCTCTCTTCTTCGATATCGATTTCGTCCAGACGCACTTTGACCCGGGCGTGCAGCGATACTGACTGAGTACCAAAGGCGCGCTCAACTTCATTAAGGTCAGAGAACACCATACCTTCGCCTTTGGCGTTGATCTTTTCGCGGGTCATGTAATAGAGACCCAGAACAACGTCTTGCGACGGTACGATGATCGGTTCGCCGTTAGCAGGCGACAGTACGTTGTTGGTGGCCATCATCAGCGCACGCGCTTCAAGCTGCGCTTCCAGCGTCAGCGGTACGTGTACCGCCATCTGGTCACCGTCAAAGTCGGCGTTATAAGCAGCACATACCAGCGGGTGCAGCTGAATGGCTTTACCTTCGATCAACAGCGGCTCAAACGCCTGGATGCCCAGACGGTGAAGCGTGGGTGCGCGGTTGAGCAGTACCGGATGTTCGCGGATAACATCGGCAAGGATGTCCCACACTTCCGGCAGCTCGCGCTCGACCATCTTCTTGGCGGCTTTGATCGTTGAGGCGTAGCCCAGCGACTGCAGCTTGGAGTAGATAAACGGCTTGAACAGCTCAAGGGCCATTTTCTTGGGCAGACCACACTGGTGCAGACGCAGCGTTGGACCTACGGTAATTACCGAACGGCCCGAGTAGTCGACGCGCTTACCCAGCAGGTTCTGACGGAAACGACCCTGCTTACCTTTGATCATGTCGGCGAGCGATTTCAGCGGACGCTTGTTAGAGCCCGTGATCGCGCGGCCACGACGACCGTTATCAAGCAGTGCATCGACGGCTTCCTGAAGCATACGCTTCTCGTTGCGCACGATAATATCCGGCGCATTGAGATCCAGCAGACGCTTCAAGCGGTTGTTACGGTTGATCACACGACGGTAAAGGTCGTTGAGATCAGAGGTCGCGAAGCGGCCACCGTCCAGCGGTACCAGCGGACGCAGATCCGGCGGCAGCACGGGCAGCACTTCCATGACCATCCACGCCGGCGCGTTGCCGGAGTGGTAGAAGGCTTCAAGCAGCTTGAGGCGCTTGGAGAGCTTCTTGATCTTGGTTTCGGAGTTAGTCTGCGGAATCTCTTCGCGCAGGTGGTTAATCTCTTCTTCCAGATCGATGTCTTTGAGCAGTTCCTGAACGGCTTCGGCACCCATGCGGGCATCAAAGTCGTCGCCGAACTCTTCCAACGCTTCAAAGTACTGCTCGTCGTTCATCAGCTGACCACGCTCCAGCGTGGTCATGCCTGGGTCGATCACGACAAAGCTTTCGAAGTACAGCACGCGCTCGATATCACGCAGGGTCATATCGAGGAACATGCCGATACGCGACGGCAGTGACTTCAGAAACCAAATATGCGCCACCGGAGAGGCGAGCTCGATGTGCCCCATGCGCTCACGGCGCACGGCGGCTTTGGTCACTTCAACGCCACATTTTTCGCAAATGATGCCGCGGTGCTTCATGCGCTTGTACTTGCCGCACAGGCACTCGTAGTCTTTTACCGGGCCAAAGATCTTGGCGCAGAACAGGCCATCCCGCTCCGGTTTAAAGGTACGATAGTTGATGGTCTCAGGCTTCTTCACCTCGCCAAACGACCAGGAGCGAATCATGTCCGGCGACGCCAGGGTAATCTTGATCGCGTCAAACTCTTCGGACTGAGACTGCGATTTGAGTACTTTCACCAAATCTTTCATGGGACGGCTCCTAGCTCTCTAACTCGATATCGATGCCCAGCGAGCGGATTTCCTTCACGAGTACGTTGAAGGATTCCGGCATGCCTGCCTGCATGGTGTGGTCGCCATCCACGATGTTTTTGTACATCTTGGTGCGGCCTTCGACGTCGTCCGACTTGACGGTGAGCATCTCTTGTAGCGTGTATGCAGCGCCGTAAGCTTCCAGCGCCCACACTTCCATCTCACCGAAGCGTTGACCACCGAATTGCGCCTTACCACCCAAGGGCTGCTGGGTAACCAGCGAGTAAGAACCGGTAGAGCGCGCATGCATCTTGTCGTCTACCAAGTGGTTAAGCTTCAGCATGTACATGTAGCCAACGGTGACCGGACGGTCAAAAGCATCACCGGTACGGCCATCGAACAGGGCCATCTGACCCGACTCGGGAATGTCCGCTAGCTTCAGCAGGTGCTTGATTTCGTGCTCTTTGGCACCGTCAAACACCGGCGTTGCCATGGGCACACCACCTTTGAGGTTCTTCGCCAGGGCAATGATCTCGTCGTCCGTCAGGGAGTCGAGATCTTCAACGCGCGTACCTTGCGTATTGTAGATCTGCCCCAGGAAGTCACGGATCTCGGCCACTTGCTGTCCACGTGCGTCGCGCAGCATGGCTTCGATCTTGACGCCCAAGCCACGTGCCGCCATACCCAGGTGGGTTTCCAGAATCTGACCGACGTTCATACGCGACGGTACACCCAGCGGGTTCAGTACCACGTCGACCGGCTCGCCCTTCTCATCAAAAGGCATGTCTTCGATGGGCATAATCGCCGAGATAACACCTTTGTTACCGTGACGACCGGCCATCTTGTCACCCGGCTGGATGCGACGCTTGACCGCCATGTAGACCTTGACGATTTTTAGCACGCCCGGTGCGAGATCATCGCCCTGGGTCAGCTTGCGCTTCTTATCTTCAAAGCGCTCGTCCATCTCTTTGCGACGGGTTTCCAGCTGTTCGTCGGCCTGAGCCAGCAGCTCATTAAACGACTCATCCTGCAGACGCAGCTTGAACCACTGCTGACGCGGCAACTCATCCAGGTACGCTTCGTCGAGCACGTCACCTTTCTTGAGGTTCGGTCCGCCGTTAACAGCCTGGCCGTCAAGGGTACGCTTTAGACGCTCAAAGGTGGCGTCTTCGGCGATACGGTAAGTCTCTTGGAGATCCTTACGAACTTCATCCAGCTGAGTGCGCTCGATTGACAGGGCGCGTGAATCTTTTTCAACGCCGTCACGAGTAAACACCTGCACGTCGATGACCGTACCTTTCATGCCGGTAGGGGCACGCAGGGAAGTGTCTTTAACGTCAGACGCTTTCTCGCCGAAGATGGCACGTAGCAGCTTCTCTTCGGGCGTCAGTTGGGTTTCACCTTTCGGCGTCACCTTACCGACCAGAATATCCCCCGGGCCGACTTCGGCACCGATGTAGACAACGCCCGCTTCATCCAACTTGGAGAGCGCAGACTCGCCCACGTTGGGGATATCGGAAGTAATCTCTTCAGAACCCAACTTGGTGTCGCGAGACACACAGGTCAGTTCCTGAATGTGAATCGTGGTGAAACGGTCTTCTTGAACGACCCGCTCGGAAAGCAGGATGGAGTCCTCGAAGTTGTAGCCGTTCCAGGGCATGAACGCGATGCGCATGTTCTGGCCAAGCGCCAGGTCACCCATATCCACCGACGGGCCGTCGGCGAGAATGTCGCCGCGTGCCACGCTGTCACCAGGCCGCACGATCGGGCGCTGGTTCATACAGGTGTTCTGGTTCGAGCGGGTGTACTTGGTCAGGTTGTAGATATCCACACCGGCTTCACCGCCGATGATTTCATCTTCATTAACCCGTACCACGACACGACGCGCATCAACGGAATCAATCACGCCGCCGCGATTGGCCACCGCACAGACGCCGGAGTCACGGGCAACAAAGCGCTCCATGCCCGTACCTACCAGCGGCTTATCGGCACGCAGGGTCGGTACCGCCTGACGCTGCATGTTAGAACCCATCAAGGCGCGGTTGGCGTCATCGTGCTCCAGGAACGGAATCAATGCCGCTGCGACGGAGACCACCTGACGTGGCGATACGTCCATCAGCGTCACTTGCTCAGGACGCATAAAGGTAGTTTCACCGCGGTGACGAACCTGAACCAGGTCATCACTTAGCTTGTTGGACTCATCTACCGCTGCTGACGCCTGGGCGATAACGAAATCGCCCTCTTCGATCGCCGAGAGGTGAACGATGTCGTCGGTCAGCTGACGATCAACCACTTTACGGTACGGCGTCTCGAGGAAACCGTAGCTGTTGGTGTGGCTGTAAGTGGCCAGCGAGTTAATCAGACCGATGTTCGGGCCTTCCGGCGTTTCGATTGGGCATAGACGCCCGTAGTGCGTGGCGTGAACGTCACGTACTTCGAAGCCAGCACGCTCACGGGTCAAACCACCGGGGCCGAGTGCCGACACACGACGCTTGTGGGTAACCTCAGAGAGCGGGTTGTTCTGATCCATAAACTGGGAAAGCTGGCTGGAACCGAAGAACTCTTTCACCGCCGCCGCAACCGGCTTGGCGTTGATCAAGTCCTGGGGCATCAGGCCTTCGCTTTCCGCCATGGAAAGACGCTCTTTCACCGCACGCTCTACACGCACCAGGCCAACGCGGAACTGGTTCTCTGCCATTTCGCCAACACAGCGAATACGGCGGTTACCCAGGTGATCGATATCGTCAACGTCACCGAAGCCGTTACGGATATTGATCAGCTCGCGCAGCACATCCAGGATGTCTTTGCGATCCAGCACGCCGGAGCCGGTATCGGTATCACGGCGCAGGCGGCGGTTGAACTTCATGCGGCCAACGCCCGACAGGTCGTAGCGGTCCTCAGAGAAGAACAGGTTGTTAAACAGCGTCTCGGCAGACTCTTTGGTGGGCGGCTCGCCGGGGCGCATCATGCGGTAAATTTCGACTAACGCTTCAAGCGCGGAATTGGTTGCATCCAGCTTCAAGGTGTCGGAAATAAAGGAACCGCAGTCGAGATCGTTGGTGTAAAGCGTCTCTACCAGGGTAATGCCGCCCTGGGCCATACGCTCAAGCACTTCGGGGGTGATCTCGGTATTACACGGACAGATCAGCTCGCCCGTTTTGGAATCGATTTGGTCTTTGGCCAGGGTTTTGCCGAACAGGTACTCCATCGGCACGTCCAGACGCTCAAGGCCGGCTTTTTCAAGCTGGCGAATGTGCTTCTGGGTAATCCGACGACCCTCTTCAACGATCACATTACCTTCGCCATCCTTGATGTCGAAAGTAGCCGTTTCGCCGCGCAGGCGCGACGGTACCAACTCCACAGAGAAACCGGATTTCTCAATGTGGAAGACGCTGGTTTCAAAGAACTCGGCCAGGATCTCTTCGGTGTTCATCCCCAGCGCACGCATCAATACCGAGGCCGGCAGTTTGCGGCGACGGTCAATACGCACAAAGACGTTGTCTTTGGGGTCAAACTCGAAGTCCAACCAAGAGCCACGGTAAGGAATTACGCGAGCTGAGTAGAGCAGCTTGCCGGAGGAGTGGCTCTTACCCTTGTCGTGATCGAAGAACACACCGGGCGAGCGGTGGAGCTGGGAGACGATAACCCGCTCAGTACCGTTAATCACAAAGGTACCGTTCTCAGTCATCAGGGGGATTTCCCCCATGTAGACTTCTTGCTCTTTGATATCTTTAATTGCTTTGTTCGAGGAGTCGCGATCATAGATGATCAAGCGAACCTTGACGCGCAGCGGGGCGGAGTAAGTCACGCCGCGCAGCTGGCACTCCTTAACATCGAACGCCGGCGTACCGAAGCGGTAGCTGACATACTCAAGCGCTGCATTGCCGGAGAAGCTCTCAATCGGAAACACGGACTTGAATGCCGCGTGCAGACCGACCTCGTGACGCTCGTCGGGCGAACGATCTTGCTGGAGGAAGTCGTAATAGGAATCAAGCTGGATCGCCAGCAAGTAAGGCACATCCATCACTTGGGGCAGTTTGCCGAAATCCTTGCGGATGCGTTTTTTCTCAGTATATGAGTAAGCCATCTGTATTCCCCAGCTTGTTCACCATGGGTGACCGATGCGTGGTCATCGCTGCCCGGCGGGCTTCGTCAGACGCAGACAGCAAGCTCCTAAATCGGTAGCTCGCCGTCGAAAATCTAGTTCGATAACACTGTAGTCGATAACACTATATTCAATAACGCTTTTACGTTTCTGTCGTTTCCGCTATTTGCCAACAGCGCCGCTGCTCTTAAACATCAGTTACAACAGAAAAAGGCCGGCAGCGGGATATCCCGCCGCCAGCCGTGGAAGCTTACGCAGCGCGTAAAGCCGTCCGCACAAGAATTACTTGAGCTCGACGGTTGCGCCCGCTTCTTCCAGCTTAGCTTTAGCTGCTTCAGCGTCGTCTTTAGACAGACCTTCTTTGATGGTCGCCGGAGCGCCGTCAACAGCACCTTTAGCTTCTTTCAAGCCAAGGCCAGTGATCTCACGTACTGCTTTGATGACGTTAACTTTCTTGTCACCAGCAGCGGTCAGAACGACGTCGAACTCAGTCTGCTCTTCAGCAGCTTCGCCAGCAGCAGCCGGACCAGCCATAACAGCAGCAGCGGCAGAAACGCCGAATTTCTCTTCCATTGCTTCGATCAGCTCGACAACTTCCATTACGGACATGTCGGCTACAGCATTGATGATATCGTCTTTAGACAGTGCCATTGTTTCATTCCTAACTTTGCGGGAGTCTCGGTCAGCCGATGACTCAGGATTCATTGCTCGGTTCAGGCAGCGTATCGATCAGATCGTTCACGCCACCTGCAAGAAACGCTGCTTAAGCAGCTTCTGCTTCTTGCTTCTGGTCGCGCAGTGCGGCCAGAGTACGAACCAGCTTGCCAGCGGAGGCTTCTTTCATTACCGACATCAACTTGGCAATTGCTTCGTCGTGTGTCGGTAGGGTTGCCAGACGGTCGATGTCAGCAGCCGGAATCAGCTCACCTTCGTAGGCCAACGCTTTTACTTCGAAGTTCTTGTCCGTTTTAGCAAACTCTTTGAACAGACGAGCGGCAGCGCCCGGATGGTCAGTAGAGAAAGCCAACAACGTAGGACCGACGAAGCTATCGTTCAAGCACTCCCACTGAGTGCCCTCGAGAGCGCGGCGAGCCAGCGTATTACGTACAACACGCAGCTCTACACCATTCTCACGCGCCTGCTTGCGCAGATCGGTCATTTTACCAACCGTAACGCCGCGAGAATCAGCAACTACGACGGAGAGTGCGCCCTTGGCCGCTTCACTGACCTCGGCAACAATCGCTTTCTTGCCTTCAAGTGCTAGTGGCACAGTGATCACTCCTTCGTGCCGGAACCCAGGAAGGTTCCGGTGGTTACCATCTCTCCCCACTCTGCTGTGCTAAAAACGCTGCAAAGTGGGAAGCCTTGGGGATGGTGCTCACCAGAAAGCCGTCTAAGCTTAACCAACTGGCGGCCACACCATCTGCGCAGGCGCTTATAGGGCAATTAAGCCGCCCTTGTAAGTACTTGCGTACTTACCAAGCGCGGCACCTGCGGTCTTTGACGATGCCCCGACCAGTGATAGCCACCAAACGGGGGACCGCAAAGTTCTTGCTCGGTTGTTTCAAAAAAACCAACGATGACTCGCTTTACGCGAAAGCAGAGTGATCGATTGTCAAACCCGGGCCCATAGTAGTAGACAGGGTCATTTTTTTGAAGTAAATGCCTTTAGACGCGCTCGGCTTGAGGCGCTTCAGGTCAGCAACCAGGGCTTCCAGGTTGCCGTTAATGGCTGCTGCGTCAAAATCCACTTTACCCAGAGTAGTATGGATAATGCCGTTTTTGTCGGTACGGAAACGCACCTGACCCGCTTTAGCATTTTTAACCGCTGTCGCCACATCAGGCGTTACGGTGCCAACTTTCGGGTTAGGCATCAGGCCACGTGGGCCTAGAATCTGACCCAACTGGCCGACTACGCGCATGGCATCTGGCGAAGCGATAACGACGTCAAAATCCATCACGCCTTTTTTCACTTGCTCAGCCAAGTCATCCATACCCACGATGTCGGCACCGGCTTCTTTAGCGGCATCGGCATTGGCACCCTGGGTGAAGACCGCAACGCGTACGTCTTTACCGGTACCGTTAGGCATGACGGTAGCGCCACGCACAACCTGGTCGGATTTACGCGGGTCAACGCCCAGATTGATGGCGACATCAACGGACTCTTTGAATTTAACAGTAGACAGCTCGGAGAGCAGCGCTACCGCTTCTTCAATAGAGTAGGCTTTAGTGGTGTCTACTTTTTCGCGAATGATTTTCGCACGCTTAGACAGTTTAGCCATGATCAGAGACCCTCCACGTTTAGGCCCATGCTGCGCGCGCTGCCAGCAATGGTGCGTACAGCGGCATCGAGATTCGCAGCCGTTAAATCAGGCTCTTTAGTCTTGGCGATCTCTTCAAGCTGTTCACGCGTTACGGTGCCGACCTTCTTCTTGTTCGGCTCACCAGAACCGGACTTGATACCAGCGGCTTTTTTCAGCAGCACGGCAGCAGGCGGCGTCTTGGTAACGAACGTGAAGCTACGGTCAGAGTAGACAGTGATCACGACTGGCGTCGGCAGGCCCGGCTCAATTTCTTGAGTCGCGGCGTTGAACGCCTTACAGAATTCCATGATGTTCACGCCGTGCTGACCCAGTGCTGGGCCTACCGGCGGGCTTGGATTGGCTTTACCTGCAGCAACCTGCAGTTTGATGTAAGCCTGTACTTTCTTGGCCATCGTTTATGCTCCAATTGGGTAATAGCGCCCGAAGGCTCCCCGGTACCAGCGAGACAACCGCCAGGTCATCTCACGCGAATCAAAACTTACTCTTTCTCAACCTGAGACTTATTCTTTCTCAACCTGAGAAAATTCTAACTCAACAGGTGTAGAGCGCCCGAAGATCAGCACGCTGACATGCAGACGACTCTTTTCGTAATTAACTTCTTCGACAACACCATTGAAATCGGCAAACGGCCCGTCGACAACACGCACTGACTGACCCGGCTCAAACATCGTTTTAGGCCGCGGCTTATCAGTACCGTCTTTAACGCGCAGCAAAATGGCATCTGCTTCGCGAGAAGTGATTGGCGCAGGTTTCTCTTTTGTACCACCGATAAAGCCCATAACACGCGGCGTCTCATTGACGAGGTGCCAGGTTTCGTCGGCCATCTCCATCTCGACCAATACGTAGCCGGGATAAAACTTGCGCTCGCTCTTGCGTCGCTTGCCGTCACGCATTTCGACAACTTCTTCAGTTGGCACCAGAATTTCGCCAAAACGATCTTCCATACCATACATCTTCACACGCTCAATCAATGAGCGCATGACATGCTTTTCAAAGCCAGAATAAGCGTGAACGACGTACCAACGTTTGGACATGAATGCTCCTAACCAATGACGCCGGACATCGCCCAGCCAAGAAGAGTGTCGATCAACCACAGCATTAGCCCCACCACCAAAACGGCCACTAGCACAATGGCCGTGGTTTGAATGGTTTCGGCTCGGGTCGGCCATACAACGCGCTGAATCTCTTTCTTGGCGCTTCTGGCAAGCTCTACTAAATCACGACCTTTGGTAGTGGTTAGCGCGATTAAACCCGCAATCACACACAACACCACTACGCCAAGCACGCGGTAGAGCAGGCCAATATCGGCGAAATAGGTATTACCAACAACAGCAACGACAAGCAGCGCTACGACCGCCGCCCACTTGAGCCCGTCATGGCGCGTCTGTTGCACCTCGGCGCCATGTTTTACAGAACCAGGCTTCATAAAAACGAGACTCCTCAGGGTGCGGCGAACGATAAAAGAATTTTGGAAAAAGACATACCAACCTGGGGAAGGTTGGCAGGCCAGGAGGGAATCGAACCCCCAACCTGCGGTTTTGGAGACCGCTGCTCTGCCAATTGAGCTACTGGCCTGTATCGTCGTACTGACTTTCTATTTTCTAGCTTCTATCTACTTTTTGCTTTTACTTCTGCTAATAAGCGTCTTTTCGACCGCCTATACAACAGCGGGCGCCATGGTAGCGGAGAAACCCACACCTGACAACCCCTTCTTTACGCTCGAGCGCTACAAAAACCCACCCAAACGCAGAGACAAAAAAAGCGAGCTTCGCTCGCTTGATCTGCAATATGGAGCTCATGGACGGAATTGAACCGTCGACCTCACCCTTACCAAGGGTGTGCTCTACCCCTGAGCTACATGAGCCAAACACATCAACTGGAGCGGGCGGCGGGAATCGAACCCGCACCATCAGCTTGGAAGGCTGAGGTTCTACCATTGAACTACGCCCGCAGAACCTGTCTAGAATGACGATCCGCTACGCGCCGCTTTATAACTCTAACTTACTGAAGCTATAAACCGTAGACAATGCCCGCTACCGGCTTTTCATTCAGCAGCACCGATCTAATCGCTGCTGCTTAATTCTGGTGGAGAGGGAAGGATTCGAACCTTCGAAGCTTTCGCGGCAGATTTACAGTCTGCTCCCTTTGGCCACTCGGGAACCTCTCCAACTGTGGCGGCACATTATGCCAGCCTCCAAAACAGTGTCAAGCTAGATATTTACTTAATTTATCGTAGCTTGCGATACCAGCGCATCTTCTGCCTGCCTTGGAACGCGCTGCATTCTGTCAAAGCAGCATGGAGAATGCAAGTCCTGCGCGAATCTTTTCTAGCGCTACCGGTTCAGGCACCCGCGGCGCCCCCGACATTTTACCCGCACGCTCGGCAAAGGTCATCGGAAAGCACGCCTCCAGGCCGCCATAGACCATGTCCGGCCACACTGCATGGGGAACCTGCACACCTCTTGAGACAACCCGCGCATCGCCCCCGGTTAACAGCATTGGCAGCGCCACACCTTCCTGGTCACATACTTCGCTATAGATGCGATTAATAGCACTAACAGCGGCCATGTAGATACCGTGATTGACCGCATCAACAGTGCGTCGGCCAGGCTCTAGCAACTCATCGGCCTCGCTTTCAGGATCAATGGCCACATTGCGGGTGCCAAGCTTCAAGCTCTCTTTCATCAGGCGAAGACCGGGGATAATAAAGCCACCCAGGTGTTGGCCGCCTGGCAGCACAAAGTCAATAGTGATCGCGCTACCGCAATCCACCGCACAGCAACCGCCCGCTAACTGATAGCCCGCCAGCGCTCCCATCCAACGATCAACCCCCAAGCGCCCCGGCTCTTCATAGCCGTTAACCACGCCTAGCGCCTCATGGGTTGAGTGCGCCACGTGCACATGACGCACACGGCGGCGCAACAAGGCGACGGTTTCTTCCAGCACCGCCGCCCTGGCGACGCTGGATATACGTACCGCCTCGACCACGTCGAGATCGGGAATATCGGCCCCCGGGCGCCACTCTTCCCGGGTCCATACCGCTCCACGGGAACGTATCTCGCTACTCTCGGCATCCTTGAGCCGCCATTTAGACAGCGTGTTGCCGATATCAAGATCCAGAATCATAAACGCCTGCGTACGCTAATCTCACCGCCAGCTAGGCGTCGCGAGTGACCATTTTCGGCAACCCATAGGTTACCACTCTCATCCACTTCCCCCGCGACGGCATCGCTGGTCTGCTGCCCCTGTATCACTCGAATAGGCAGCCCTGCATAGGCGTGGCGCTGGTTCCAGGCATCCCGCCAAGCGCCAAAACCGTCCTGCTCAAAGCTAGCCAGCATAGCCAGCAGGCCTGCCACCACCTCAGAGGCCAGTTGATTGCGTGAAATATTCGGCAGCCGCTCGAAAAGCGCGGCCACAGGCTGATCGATAGCTGCCCGCTGGGCGGGCGGCAACCACAAATTCATGCCCATACCAATGACAACTTCGCAGGGGCCTGCCGCATCACCGGTCACTTCGATAAGTATACCGGCCAGCTTGCCTAACTCATCGCCTGGGTCATCACCCTGCTCGGAGAGCAGAATATCGTTAGGCCACTTGAGCCTCGGTGCAACACCATGCTGCTCGAGCACTTGGGCAACCACGACGCCTACCGCTAAGCTCAAGCCTTCCAGCACCGCGATACCCGACTCAAAGCGCCAGCCCAGCGAAAGCATGAGGCTCTGCCCCCAGGGCGTCGTCCAGACACGCCCCCGGCGGCCACGCCCTGCCGTCTGTAGCTCAACCAGGCACACCTCGCCATGTCCGGCGCCCTGCTCAAAGCGCTGACGCAGATACTCGTTGCTGGAGGGTAACTGATCTTCAACAAACAGGCGCGCAAGGTGGTGGCGCGCCTGAGCGGGCAACTGCGCAACGATTTTGGCGCCTTCCAGGGGCTCCAGGCACTGGGATAGCTGGTAGCCACGGCCTTTCACCGCCACTACCTCCACCCCTAACGCCTCCAGTTTTTTTAACTGCTTCCACACCGCCGCACGAGAAATACCCAGCGCTTCACCCAGCTGCTCGCCAGAGTGAACCTCGCCATCGCTTAACAAACGCATCAGGTTGCCGATGGTCATGCTCCTGCCCCAGTGGGAAAAGCGCTAGTCTAGCGGATGGAGGTTCATGGCGAAAACATTCCTAGACCAAGGTTGATATGAGAGGCAGTAATATCAGCGAAGCCTTCGACATGGTAGAATGGCTATTGGACGCAAGCCCTGAGCCAAGATGGTCGGCAAATTGCCAGCCCTTGCGACCCGCATTTTCCGACCCGTGGACGAACGGGTGTTCACAAGAGTTCTCTCTCAGCATGCAAAACCAGCAAAACTCCAGCGCGGTTAATAACCTGCGCAACGTCGCGATCATAGCCCACGTTGACCATGGTAAAACCACACTGGTCGACAAACTCCTGAGCCAGTCTGGCACCCTTGACCGTAAAGCAGAAGGTCAAGAGCGCATCATGGACTCAAACGATCAGGAAAAAGAGCGTGGCATTACCATTTTGGCCAAGAATACGGCCATTCAATGGCAAGACAGCGAAGGTAATGGCTACCACATCAACATCGTGGATACGCCTGGGCACGCCGATTTCGGCGGCGAGGTTGAGCGCGTCATGTCAATGGTCGATTCGGTGCTACTGCTAGTAGACGCCGTTGATGGCCCGATGCCGCAAACCCGCTTTGTGACCCAGAAAGCCTTCGCCCAAGGCCTGAGGCCGATCGTGGTGGTCAACAAAATTGACCGTCCCGGCGCACGCCCTGACTGGGTTATCGACCAGATTTTTGATCTGTTCGACAACCTCGGTGCGTCTGACGAACAGCTCGATTTCCCGATCATCTACTGCTCTGCCCTAAACGGCATTGCCGGTATGGATCCTGAAGAGCTGGCGGACAACATGGATCCCATGTTCCAGGCCATCGTCGATATCGTCGAGCCGCCTAAGGTTGAGCTTAACGGCCCCTTCCAGATGCAGATCTCTGCGCTTGATTACAACAGCTACGTAGGCGTTATCGGCCTGGGTCGCATCAAGCGTGGCGCGGTGAAACCGAACCAGCAAGTGTCGATCATCGGCGTTGATGGCAATGTGCGTAAAGGCAAAATCGGTCAGGTCATGACCCATATGGGTCTTGAGCGCGTGCAGACCAACGAAGCCACCGCGGGCGACATCGTCTGTGTTACCGGCATCGACGATCTGTCGATTTCGGATACGCTATGCGATCCGGCCAAGGTCGAGGCACTGCCGCCACTGTCCGTCGACGAACCGACCGTTTCAATGACCTTCCAGGTCAACGATTCACCGTTCGCCGGTAAAGATGGCAAGTTTGTGACCAGCCGCAACATCAAGGATCGCCTTGATCAAGAGCTGATTCACAACGTGGCACTGCGCGTTGAACAGGGCGAAACCCCTGAGAAGTTCAAGGTTTCTGGGCGTGGCGAGCTGCACCTCTCGGTGCTGATCGAAACCATGCGCCGTGAAGGCTTTGAGCTGGCCGTAGGCCGCCCCGAAGTCATCATCAAAGAGATCGACGGTGAAAAGCAGGAGCCCTACGAAGAGGTCATCATCGACTGTGAAGAGCAGCACCAAGGCTCAATCATGGAAGAGCTGGGCTACCGTAAAGGTGAGATGACCAACATGCTGCCGGACGGTAAAGGACGGGTTCGCCTGGACTTCATCATTCCTGCTCGTGGCTTGATCGGTTTCCGCGGCCAGTTCCTGACCCTGACTTCGGGCACCGGTATTCTGACCAGCCGCTTTGATCACTACGGCCCGCTGAAGCCTGAAGCCTCTATCGAGCGTCGTAACGGCGTGCTGGTTTCGATGGTTGACGGTAAAGCCCTTGCCTACGCACTGTATGCACTGCAAGAGCGCGGCAAGCTGATTATCGATCACGCCACGGAAGTTTACGAAGGCATGCTGATCGGTATCAACAACCGCGCTAACGACATGGTGGTTAACCCCACCAAAGGCAAGAAGCTCGACAACATGCGCTCTACCGGTAACGATGAAAACATCGTATTGACCCCGCCGGTTAAGTTCTCCCTGGAGCAGGCCATTGAGTTCCTCGACTCTGACGAGCTTGTCGAAGTCACGCCAGCGCACATCCGCCTGCGTAAAAAGCTGCTGAAAGAGACCGAGCGTAAGCGTTACAGCAAGAAGTAACCCGCTCCCAGCAGTGAGTAACCAAAAACCCGCGAAAGCGGGTTTTTTTATGTCTCATTGCAACGCTTCATGACCGCTCCATAGCTGCCAAGATACTCCCCTAAACGCAGCCTAAACGCTAATACGCTGGAAAGGCGGCGCGTTCTATCGCACAGTAACGCTAAATTCAGCGCGTCCAAGGCACGCTGACATCGCTATATTCATACAGGCGTTTGGATACCACCCCATTCTGACGCCCAACCACGGACACTCTTACCCATGAGCGGTCATAACGTCTGGACGCATAAAGGCACTTTTCTTCTCGCCGCGGTTGGCTCCGCCGTCGGCTTGGGCAATCTGTGGCGCTTCCCCTACCTCACCGGTGAAAACGGTGGCGGTGCTTTTATACTGGTCTACGCATTGACGATCTTCGCCGTCGGCATCCCGATTCTGATTGCCGAGATCATGCTGGGACGCACCAGCCGCCAGAGTCCGATTATGGGTATGCGGCACCTGACCAAAACCCATGGCACCTCACGAGCCTGGGAAACGATTGGCTGGCTGGGCGCCGCCTCGGCGTTTTTGATTTTAAGCTTTTACTCGGTGATCGCCGGGTGGGCGATTCACTACACCTGGCTGATGCTGACCGGCTCCCTGGTCGGCGCCGACGCGCAGACCATTAGCACTGGCTTTGACGCTCTGTTGGCAGCTCCTGGCCTAATGACGCTCTATCACACCCTTTTCATTGCCGCGTCCGCGCTGATTGTGGGTATGGGGATTCATAAAGGCATAGAATCAGGCCTGCGCATTATGATGCCCGCGCTGTTTGTGATTCTGCTGGTGGTGCTCGCCTACGGCGTGGTGAATGGCGACATAGGCGCCGCCGCCAGCTTCCTGTTTACCTTTAATATCGCCGACCTCAGCCTTGAGGGCTGGCTGCAGGCCATGGGCCAGTCATTCTTCACCCTTAGCCTGGGCATGGGAGCCATCATGGCTTACGGTGCCTATATGCCCAGCGATGTCTCACTGACCCGCACCGCCTTTGCTGTCGCTATCGTCGATACCGCCGTGGCGATGGTGGCAGGCCTGGCCATTTTTGCCCTGGTGTTTGGCGCCGGGCTGGAAACCGGACAAGGCCCTGGGCTTATGTTTGTTACCCTTCCGCTGGCGTTTGCCGAGATGCCGTTTGGCGCTTTGGTCGGCGGTGTGTTCTTTATCCTGGTGCTCGGCGCCGCTATCAGCTCCTCTATTTCGCTGATTGAGCCTGTCGCCGCCTTCCTAGTGGAGCGCTTTGACATGACCCGCCCCCAGGCTGTAGCGATTATGGTTATCGCCGCCTGGGCAATGGGCCTGTTGACCGTGGTTAGCTTCAATATCTGGGCTGAGGGGACGATATTCCATAGCCTGTTTGGGCGCAGCGCGTTTGAGTTTATCGAGCTACTCACCAATATCTTTATGCCGGTGGGCGGTCTGCTGATAGCCCTATTCGCCGGCTGGGCGCTAACCCAGAGCGAAGTGATGAAGGAACTGGGCAGCAGCGTCACTTGGTTTAAATTTTGGCGGTTTCTGGTGCGCTTTGTGGCCCCCGCCGCCGTCGCCTTTGTGTTTTTACGCACCATTCCTCAGGTGGATGGCTATCTTATCCCCACCCTTGGCGCACTGCTCATTATTGGTGCCTTTGCAGCCAGCCAGCGGTGGCTGAAAAAACCACGACAAACAACTTAATAACGGTATGCAGGCGGCTTGTTAGCCGCCTGCATCGCGTGGAGACACCATGACCCCTCTTATTGAAGTACAGCGAGTCAACAAAGCGTTCGGCGGCCTACAGGTGATTAACGACTGCTCCATTCAAGTGGAGAAGGGCTCCATTACCGGGATGATTGGTCCCAACGGCGCTGGTAAATCAACCCTGTTTAATCTCATTGCCGGCGCACTGGCCCCCGACAGCGGCCGAGTACTGCTCGATGGTGAAGACATTACCTCGCTCAGCGCCGATCAGCGCTTTCATCGCGGCTTACTGCGCACCTTTCAGATCGCCCACGAGTTCAGCCAGATGAGCGCGCTGGAAAACCTGATGATGGTGCCACCCAAACAAGCCGGTGAAGACCTTTTCAGTGCCTGGTTAAAGCCCGGTAAGGTGCAGCGGGAAGAGGCAGAGGTGCGCCGCCGTGCCCTGGAAGTCATCGACTTTGTTGGCCTACATCATGTGCGCAACGAGCTGGCGGGTAATTTGTCCGGGGGGCAAAAGAAGCTGCTAGAGCTTGGCCGCACCATGATGACCAATGCCAAGGTAGTGCTCCTTGATGAGATCGCCGCCGGGGTGAACCGCACCCTGTTGGGCGATTTGATCGGCAATATTGAGCGGCTCAACCGCGAAATGGGTTACACCTTCCTGGTCATTGAGCACGATATGGAGATGATTGCCCGCCTTTGCGACCCGGTTATCGTGCTGGCTCAGGGCAGTGTGATGGTGGAGGGGCATATCAACGACATCCAGAATAACCCTGAGGTCATCGAGGCCTACTTCGGTACCGATGCCGCTTAAGCGTGACGTTTTCTCCCATTAGCCAATTAATATAATGATGTCGCTGCCAAGCGACCTTGCTGGAATACTTTCATATGCCATTAATCGACGCACGGGATGTGCACGGCGGCTATGGCGGCATGAATATCCTTAACGGGGTAAACATGACGCTGGAAGCCGATGAGGTCGGTGTTATCGTCGGCCCTAACGGGGCGGGTAAATCCACCATGCTGAAAGCGGTCTTTGGACTGCTGCATGTTAATCAGGGCGAGATACTGCTTAACGGCCAGCCAATCCAAAACCTGCCGCCTAACCAGCTGGTAAAGCGCGGCATGGGTTTCGTGCCCCAGGAGAAGAACGTTTTCCCCAGCCTTTCGGTGCAGGAAAACCTGGAGATGGGCGCCTTTTTAAAGCCGCAAAACGTCAAGCGCATGCTCGCTCAGATCTATGAGTTTTTCCCACCACTGTACGAAAAGCGCCGCCAGCCTGCCGGTGAGCTTTCCGGTGGACAGCGCCAAATGGTCGCCATGGGGCGTGCTTTGATGGCCGAACCAAGCCTGCTGCTGCTGGACGAGCCAACTGCGGGGCTGTCGCCGCTGTATATGAATGAGATTTTCGACCGCGTCAAACAGATCAACGCCGCTGGCGTGGGTATTTTGATGGTGGAACAGAACGCCAAACAGGCACTCGCGATTGCCGATAAGGGCTTTGTGCTGGCCGCGGGCCAAAACCGCTTTACCGACACTGGGGCGGCACTGCTCGCTGACCCCGATGTCGCCAAAAGCTTTTTGGGCGGCTAGCCCCAGGGAGATAGACGTGAACGAACTGGTTTTTTTCATCAATAATGTGGTGATTTCGGGCAGCGTCAGCGGCTCTATTTATGCCATTGGGGCCATTGGAGTAACGCTGATTTTCAGCATTATGCGCTTTGCCCACTTCGCCCACGCCGACATGATGACCTTCGGCGCCTTTATGGTGCTGCTACTCACCACGCTATTTCCGGCGGCTGGCGCCAGCCTCGGCGTACCCACCGCCGTGCTAATGCTGCCGCTGGCGATGCTGCTTACTGCCGCCTTAGCGGTGGGAATCGATAAAACTTTCTATAAACCGCTACGTGCCCATGGGGTCAAACCGATTGTGCTGGTAATTGGCTCGCTGGGGGTCACGCTGATTCTACAGGGCTTGATCCGCCTCTTTTCGGGCACCGGCGGGCAGAGTTTATATGTCGACGACCGTAAAGAGATCTTCCGACTTGCGCTTCCCTTCGAGGGTGCCCGGGCTCCGATTGTGGTTACCGAGCCGCAGATTTACCTGTTCGTGATTACCATCGTTGCGGTCGTCGCACTGCACCTTTTCCTTAACCGTTCGCGGTTAGGCAAGGCAATGCGCGCCATGTCGGATAACCCTGAGCTGGCCCAAGCATCGGGTATTAATACCAATACCATTGTGGCGGTGACATGGATGATTGCCGGAGCGCTGGCGGCTATTGCCGGAACGTTGCTCTCCTTAGACGTTACCTTCAAACCCGATTTGAGCTTCTTCCTGCTGCTGCCCATTTTCGCCGCCGCCATTGTGGGTGGCGTAGGCCACCCTTACGGCGCCATTGCCGGTGGCTTTGTGGTCGGCTTTGCCGAAACCCTGGCGGTGTTTAACTGGAACGTGCTGCTGCGCCCCTTCAGCGATAGCTTGCCCGCCTGGCTGGAGCTACCGTCGAATCTGGCCTTCGTGGGTACCGAGTACAAAATTGTAGTGCCGTTTTTCATTCTGGTAGCCATTTTGGTATGGCGTCCCACCGGACTCTTTAAGGGCAAGGTGATCTAATGAGCAATTCAGAAAAAACCCGCAACCCTGCCTACACTCCCCAAGACGCCACGCCTGCCCGTCGCTTCCCGCTGCGTGAACTGATCCTGTTTGGTGTGCTGCTCGTAGCGATTTTGGCGGTGTACGCCATCATGGGCGCCGCCTACAGCACACGCATGCTAGTCGAGGCCGCCTGCTACGCCATTCTGGCGTTAGGGTTAACGATTCAATGGGGCTACGCAGGGCAGTTCAACGCCGGGGTCATGGGCTTCGTCGCCCTGGGTGGCTTTTGTGCGATGTTCTTCAGCGTACCGGTCAACGACGCCTTCTGGGGCACGGCGCTACCCGGTGAATTTGGCCGCGTATTGCTGTATGGCGCAGCCGCTATTGTCTTGATTGTTGGCGCCAGCAAGCTGGATCGACTGGGCGTACCCAAGCCACTGCGTACGTTTATCACTGTGGTGCTGGGTGTGGTGCTTTACCTTGTGGTGATTAGCCAGCTGCGTGAAGTCACTGATGCGATTGAAAACCAGGCAGGCTTTGTCGGTGGGCTCGGCTTACCGCCCTGGATCGGCTGGATTGTCGGTGGCGCGCTAGCGGGTGGCGTCGGCTACTTTATTGGCCATATCTGTCTGGGTTTACGCAGCGACTATCTGGCGATAGCCACCCTAGGCATAGCCGAAATCATTAAAGCTTTTTTGAAAAACTCTGACTGGCTAACTCGTGGTACCGCCACGGTATCCCCACTTCCCTGGCCCACACCGGGGCCTGCCGAACTCGGGTTTACGCTCTCCCGGGCTATCTACCTTTCGTTTACCGCGGTGATCATCGCGGTGATCTTCTTTCTGCTCAATCGCGCCTACAACGCCCCCTGGGGCCGAATGATCCGGGCGATTCGCGACAATGAAGTCTCCGCTGCGGCGATGGGTAAAGACATCAACAAACGGCGTCTGGAGATCTTCGTGCTGGGCTGCATTCTGATGGGCTTAGGCGGCGGCATACTGGGCACCTTCAACAGCCTTTTCGATCCTCAAGGCTACCTGCCGCTGAACCATACCTTCCTGGTGTTGGTGATGGTGATACTTGGCGGGCCGGGCAATAACCTGGGCACCATTTTTGGCGCTGTGGCGGTATACATCATCTGGATTATGTCCGAGCCCCTGGCGCTGTTCTTAATGCAGTTAGCGGTGGCCTTTGGCGAAGGCGCGTTCGGCTGGGATGCACCGGGCAATATGGATAGCCGCGCCCTACAGGCACGGGTGCTGGTGATTGGCTTGTTGATCACCATGGTGCTGCGCTTTGCGCCCAAAGGCCTGCTACCCGAGAAGATCAAAAGCCACAGTTGATCCTCTCACCTACGTGACCCATAAAAAATGCCCGGCTTTTAACAGCCGGGCATTTGTTTTAACGCACAGCGGAAAGCTTAAAGATCAACCTGACCTTTGCTGGTAAAGGTGCCGTCTTCTACGGCCATCTCAACCACTACACCAGGTACGTCGCCGTTGTCATCGAACTCATGAGAGCCAGAGGCGCCTTCGTAGTTGATTTCGGTGCCTGCGGCAATCAGTTCAACCGCTTTTTCCCACTCGCCAGGCAGAATGACCTCGCCGGGGGCGCTGGAAACACTGCGCAGTGCTTCGGAAAGGCCTTCACGTTCGGCGCTGCCGTTCTGCTCAATCGCCAACGCGATTAGGAAAGCAGCGTCGTAAGCTTGGGCAGCAAATACCGCACTTGGATCTAAATCAGCGGCTTCGGCAGCTTCGATAAAGATATCAGTACCGGGCAGATCAGGGCTGCCGGGGCGCGTAGCGATCATGCCATCCAGCACGTCTGCACCGATGGCTTCAATAAGGCTATCGCCGACCATGCCGTCAGCACCTACGTACTGGGTAAACATACCGCTTTCATAGGCTTGACGCAGCACGGTCTGACCTGAGGTGTCGGCGTAGGCCAGCACAACGAGCGTATCCACGCCACTGACTGACAGTGAGCCTAGCTCAGAGCGATAATCCGCGCGGTTATCTTCGTGGGCAAGGTTCTCAGTAATCTCACCTCCGCCGGCTTCAAAAGCGGCGCTGAAGGCGTCTGAAAGCCCCTGACCATAGTCGTTGTTGACGTAAGTGACTGCCACAGCGTCGATACCTTTTTCAAGCAGCAGCTTGGCAAGGATCTCCCCCTGAAAAGCATCCGACGGCACGGTACGGAAGACGAGATCATTATCGTCCAGCTCGGATACCGCAGGGGCAGTAGAGGCAGGCGATACCATCAGCACACCACCGGGAATGGCGGCGTTGTTAGCTGCGGCAATGGTCGCACCAGTACACAGCGCACCGACAATCGCGGTGACATTTTCCGAGTTCACCATGCGGTCAGCGGCGTTAGAAGCAGCCGATGCATCGGAACAGGTGGTATCACCAGACGGCATCACCAACGTTTGGCCATCTAGAATGCCGCCCTGCTCATTGACCTGCTCTACGGCTAGCTGAGCACCTTCAAAAATTGGGGGCGTTAAACTTTCAATTCCCCCGGTAAAGCCGCCCAAGAAGCCAACTTTGACCTCCGCCTGTGCGAATCCGGTCATTGCCAGGGTCGAGGCCGCCACAGCGGTGACTAATGCGCGCTTATTGATCATGTTATTTGTCGCTCCCAGTATTTTAAGAGATTGTTTAATTTTTTAGTGTGCCTCAGCGGTCAATCGTTAAGGCTGCTATTAATCTGGAACTGGAATGGCAAAAACACAAGCATCTGTTTCTAACGCTAGTTTGCAAAAATGCACTATAGCCAGCGCTCAAGCTTAAGCGTATGGCTTAACCAGGCGTTGAAATGGCGCCAAAAACTCCCCGGCTCCGTGGTTAAAATTTCCATGTCTCCATCGCGCTCCAGGTGCCAGTTCAATTCGCCTTGGGGTGTGAGCACCACACGGTAGCTCAGTGAAGGGTCTCGGCCTAACGCCACTAACTCATTAAAGGCGTGTATCAGCGACTCGCTGCGGGCCAGGACACCAATTTCCGTATTCCAGTAGATGGAGCGTGGATCAACGTTGAACGAGCCGACAAAAAGCTGGTCGTCAAAGCGTAACGCCTTAATATGCAGCGCCGAAGCAGAGGCGCCGGGCACTCGCATATCCTCATCCGCGCCTGCCTCCTGCTCTGGACGCAGCTCGTAAAGCGCCACTCCGTGGGATAACAGCTCTTCACGCCAGGGCGCGTAAGCACCGTGTACCACCGCGGCATCCGTGGACTCGAGTGAGTTGGTAATAATTTCGACGGTCACGCCCTGGTCGGCCAACTCGGTCAAGCGCTTCACCCCTTGTTCGGTGGGCACAAAGTAGGCTGATATGATCACCAAATGCTGATTCAGCGACGCAGCAGCGGTTAAATCACCGAGTAGCGTATCTCGCCATTCAGGGGTTGTTGATGACAGCTTACCGGGGGTGTCCCACAGAGCCAGCCCTTCACCCCAGTGCAGGGTTTCCCAAGGTGGTGCGCTGCGCGGTTTACGGCGCAGCTCGGTAAAATATTCCGAGTCGGCGTTGTTATCCAGCCAATCCTCAAGCTCGGTTTTGAGTATTTGCCAGGCGCTATCATCCACTTGATGATAGCGCTCAATGGGCTGCGCCAGACCGTGATTCCAATAAAGGTCAAAACTATCCGACAGCGCTGGCACCACATCGCCAATGGCCACAAAGTCCAAATCGGCGAAATTGCGCGAATCGTTGGCATCAAAATACTCATCGCCCAGATTGCGCCCGCCGACAATGGCGACACTATTATCTGCCACCCACAGCTTGTTATGCATGCGTCGATGCTGCTGTGCAGGATCAACCACCGAGGCCAAAACTCGCGTGAGCATATGGCCACGCCCCACCGCTAACGGGTTAAACACCCGCACATGAATACTAGGATGGCTTGCCAGAGCGGCCAGTCGATCACCTTGGCCAATGGCGCCAATATCGTCGACCAGCAGGCGCACCCGAACGCCCTCTTCCGCCGCTTTAATCAGCTGCGCCAGGATCAAACGCGTGGTCTGGCCATCGCCCAATAGGTAGGTTTGAATATCCAGCCCGCGCTGGGCTTGGCGAATCAATCCCACCCGCGCAGAAAAAGCTTCTTTACCGTCAGCCAGTAGCGCGAACCCGTCGGGGTCGGACTGCTCCGCCAGCGCCTGATGGGCTTGACCACCCAACCATGTATCGCGCGCATCTGCTGGCGCCAGCGCGATGTGGTGTTCGCGTATCACTGCGTGGGTACACCCCACCAACAGACTGCACAGAACCAATATGCTCAGCCAATGAAGCCAACCATTGGCGTTAGGCATCGTCATGGTCTTTGGCTTCAAGGCGCTCTGCCCAACGCTTGCGGGCTAGATTGCGTCGGTAAAGCCGCACTAGGGCAATCGATAACGCCGTGGCTAACATGCCCGCGAGCACCACACCCTGCCAGGGGCGTGCTGCGTTTTCCATGACGGTCTCCAGGGTAATAATCAGAATTAAGCCAATCGCCTGGGAGCCGATCGCTAGCGCGCGCAGCTTATCGAAAGCGGGTGGGGGCATAACGTCTCCGTAATTTTCAGCTCGCATGATATGGTCTCCAGTGTACCTGCTTCACGGCATGCTAACGGGAAACCTAAGTTAAAAAATCTAAGTTAAAAACCTGAACGGGAAACCCATGAACGCCATTGCTCTCGGCCCGCTACTGATTTCGCTACCACGCCTTTACGCCGTTGGCTGCGCACTGCTACTGCTGCTCTGCGCGCGCTTCTTGTTAGGGCTGCCCCGCCCGGCTCAGCAGCGCTGGTTTACCGGGCTTATTATTGTTTGGTTAGTTGGCGCTCGAGTGGGCCATATTCTGCTCAACCTGGATAGCTATAGCGACGCCCCGCTTGAAGCGCTCAAAGTCTGGCAACCCGGCTACCACGGCCTGTGGGGGATGGCCGCAGGATTGGTATGGACGGCTTGGACGCTACGGGCGCGGTTACTGGCTATGGGCGGTGCGATGGCCATGCTAATCGCCGCCTCCAGCCTATGGCTGGTGCTGGTCACCCTGGCGCCCCTGGGCAATGACTTTGCGGTTGACGCCCTACCGGAGATCACCCTTGAGGATGTGGAAGGCAATGAGGTGCATCTGCCCTCACTGACCGACAACGCTGACCTGATTATCGTCAACCTGTGGGCGACCTGGTGCCCCCCCTGCCTGCGTGAAATGCCGCTGCTTGAGGAGGCCGCCCAGCGCGAAGGGGTTAGCGTGGTGGTCGCCAACCAGGGAGAAGACCTGCTACCCATGGTGCGCTACCTGGATGAGCAGCAGCTTGAGTTTCGCTACGCTCTGCGTGACCCCAGCCAGCAGCTGATGGCGCTTTTTCAAGCACCGGGATTGCCCACCACCGTACTGTTCGACGGCCAGGGGAATACCCTGGATGTCCACGTTGGCGAGCTTACCCGCGCCCAGCTGGATCGCTGGTTAAAAGATTGATGCCGATACACCTTAATCCCCCCGCTGCTTTGCGTTAGAATCCCCCGCCCTGTTGCCGCCGGTGCTCACGACCGGCGGCATACGACCCGTTTTGCAGACTCCCCCGAGGCATCATGAGCGATTTTTCTCCCGGCCAACGCTGGATTAGCGACGGCGAAGCTGAGCTTGGGCTCGGCACCGTGCTTAACTGCGACGCCCGTAGCGTTACCATTTTGTTCAGTGCCAGTCAGGAAACCCGTACCTACAACACCCGCCAGGCCCCGCTCACCCGCGTTATGTTCGGCAGCGGCGACCGCGTACTCTCCGCTGACGGCTGGCAGATCGTTGTCGATGACAGCAAAGAGTCCAACGGCCTGATCACCTATATCGGTGAAGATAAAGAAGGCAATCTGCGCGAGCTGCCCGAGGCCAAACTCGCCGATACCATGCAGTTCGACCAGGCCCGCGACCGCCTGCTGACCGGCCAGGTGGATCGCAACGACTGGTTTGATTTACGTTTTCGCACCCTGCACCACTATCAGCGTATCGAGCAACACAGCGCGCTGGGCTTTTCCGGGCCGCGCATAGACCTGATTCCTCACCAGCTCTACATTGCCAATGAAGTCGCCAACCGCCATGCGCCCCGGGTTCTGCTGGCGGATGAAGTGGGCCTGGGTAAAACCATTGAGGCTGGCCTGATTCTGCACCGCCTGCTACTCAATGGCCGCGTTGAGCGGGCGCTGATTTTGGTGCCCGACAGCCTCACCCACCAGTGGCTGGTTGAGCTGCTGCGGCGCTTTTCGCTCAACGTCTCGCTACTGGATGAAACCCAGAGCCAGGCTCACGGCAGCGCCAACCCCTTTGAGAGCGCCCAGCTGGTGCTAGCGAGCCAAGGCTGGCTATTTGCCAACCCCCAGCGTCAAGAGCAGGCGCTGGCCAGCCAGTTCGACCTGCTGATCGTTGACGAAGCGCATCACCTTGACTGGAGTGAAGAGGGTAGCGGCCCCGGCTACCGGTGCGTTGAACAGCTTTCGGCGGTGATTCCCGGCCTGCTGCTGCTCACCGCCACCCCCGAGCAGATGGGCATCAAGAGCCACTTTGCCCGCCTGCGGTTGCTGGACAGCGAGCGCTACCACGATCTTGAGCGCTTCAAAGCCGAAGAGAGCCACTACACCGAAGTGGCCCGCGCCATCGATGCCTTGGAGGCACTGCCTGACGACCCTAGCGCCCGTACCGACGTCTCTGCAGTAGCCGATGACCGCGACAGCCAGGCGCTGCTGGCCATCCTATGCAACCCTGAGGCCAGCCAAGAACAGCAGGACGCCGCTCGCGCCCAACTGAGCGAAGCGCTGCTGGATCGCCACGGCACAGGCCGGGTAATGTTCCGCAACAGCCGCCGTCACGTAGGGGGCTTCCCGGAGCGACGCCTCAATCTAGTGCCCTTAGCGCTGCCTTCGGCCTACCGTCGCGTCGTGCGCCGCTTAGAGCGCGATGATGATTACCTCGACGAACTGCTGATCGAGACCGGCATGGATCACCCCGACGTGCTGATCTATCCTGACGCGGCCTACCGCGAACTCAGCAATGACCCGCTCAACGGCGAAGACTGGTGGCACATCGATCCGCGGGTTAACTGGCTACTGGAAAAGCTTAGCGACGACAGTGAGAACGGCTTCGCCAACGAGAAAGTCCTGGTCATTGCCCACCACCGGGAAACCGCCGAAGGGCTTGCTGAAGGGCTACGGGTGCTGGGCGGCTACCACGCACCGGTGTTCCACGAAGACCTCTCCCTGATAGAGCGTGACCGCGCAGCGGCGGCGTTTGCCGATGAGGATGAAGGCGTTCAGGTATTGGTCTGCTCAGAAATTGGCTCGGAGGGGCGCAACTTCCAATTCTGCCGTCACCTGGTGATGTTCGATATGCCACAGCATCCGGATCAGCTCGAACAGCGCATCGGCCGCCTGGATCGCATCGGTCAGCGCCACGCCATTGAGCTGCACATTCCGACTTTTGAGGGCAGCCCCGGCGAGCGCCTACTGCGCTGGTACCACGAAGGGATGGATGCGTTCAGTGCCCCCCATGGGGTCGGCAACGAGCTATTTGATGCCTTTGGTGACGCCTTGGCTGACGCCCTGCTGGATGATGAGGCGCTTGACGAGATCATCGCCGAAACCCGTGCGATGTTTAGCGCCAAGCTGGCGGAGCACGATGCAGGCCGTAACCGTCTGCTTGAGCTCAACGCCTGCCGCCCCGCCCGCGCTCAGCAGGTGATCGACGCGGTGCGCGAACTTGATGACGACGCCGCTCTGCCGCGCTACCTGGAACGGGCGCTGGATATTTTCGGCGTGGAAAGCCAGGAGATCGGCAAAGGCTTAATGCACCTCCAGCCCAGCCAACATATGCTGGATGGCTTGCCGGGTCTGGTTAAAGGCGAAGAGGGCTTTACCGCCACCTACAGCCGATCCCAGGCGCTGGCCCGTGACGATGTGCAACGGCTCTCCTGGGAGCACCCACTACTGCGGGAAATGATGGGCCGCGTACTGGATGGCACCATGGGCAACTCGGCGCTCGCTCTGCTGCGCCACGATGCCATTCCCAGCGGCCGCTTGATGGCTGAACTCGTGTTCCGCACCCACTGCCCGGCGCCCAAGAAGCTGCACCTTAACCGCTTCTTGCCGCCCACCGCAGTACGCTTACTGCTGGATGAATCAGGCGCCAATCTGACCAGCAAGATCTCCTTCACCGGTTTGGGCAAGAACCTTCAGAAGGTTAACAAGTCGCTGGCACGGGACTTGATCAAGAGCCGCCACGACCAGCTGCGTGAACTGCTCACGCAGGGTGAAGGCGAAGCCGAGCGCCAGCTGCCCAGCATCGTCGAGAACGCTGAAGCGCGCATGCGCGCCCAGCTGGACGCCGAGATTGCGCGCTTAACTGCACTTGCCGAGCACAATCCGGCGGTGCGCAGTGCTGAAATCGACGCGTTAAAAGATGAGCGCAAGGCGCTTAGTGAAGCGATTGAGAACACTCGCCTGCGGCTTGACTCAGTACGGGTGATTATCACCGTTGATGCTGACCGCTAGTCGTTAAAGTAAACGGCACAGCGGCGGCGTTAGGGTGCCGCGGGGGCGCTGTAAACCCGTCCCTTGGCGCTACTTTCGCCATCTGACCGCCATGGATGGCGGAAATGCCGGAATTGTTGGGAACATTTTCCGGCCATGGCGAAAGACCCCCGCTTTACCCTAACGCCGCCGCAAGTTGGGCTCGCTAATAGCTAAAGAATCGCCTCAAGCGCCTTGTCTAGAGTAGGGTATTGGAAGCTAAATCCTGCCTCTTCCAGGCGCGCGGGGCGCATATCTGCCCCGGTCAGCAGTAGCCGCGACATTTCTCCAAAGCCCGCCTTCAAGACAAAAGCAGGTACTGGGAAAATGGCCGGGCGGTTGAGATGACTGGCCAGGGTTTTAGTAAAGGTAGCATTGGTCACCGGGTGCGGAGCGCTGCCATTGAAGGCGCCGCTCAAGCCCTCTTGATCGATGAGAAACAGGATCGCTGCGACTAAGTCGTCGCGGTGAATCCACGGCATAAACTGCTCGCCGCTACCAAAACGGCCGCCTAACCCCAGCTTAAACGGCGGCAGCATCTTCTCCAGGCTGCCTCCTCCCGCCTCTAGCACTAAGCCAATGCGCACAATCGCCAGCCGCACGCCCATGGCCTCAATAGGCTTAGCGGCTGCCTCCCACTGTTTGCACAGACGATGGGCGAACTCATCGTTGGGCATTGTTTCCTCGGTTACCACGCGCCTGCCCTGATCGCCGTAGTAGCCCATTGCTGACCCCGATACCACCACCTTAGGCAGCGGCTGGCCGTTAGCTTTGAGCTGTTCGCAAAGCGCCACCAACTGCTCGGTCGCCGCCACCCGGGAGTTAATCAGTTTGGCTTTCTGCTCATCGCTCCAGCGCTTGGCGGCAATCGGCTCACCGGCCAGGTTAACCAAGGCGTCCGGCGGCGACTCAATGAACGCCTGGGCACTATCGCGAATGTCACAATTGTTCGGCAAACGATCCCGCACTTGGTGAGGCGAGCGGGAGACCACCTGCACCTCGTGACCCTTTTCAACTAACTGCCGGCATAGTCGCTGGCCGACAAAGCCACTGCCTCCGGTAATTAATACGCGCATGGGGTTTTGCTCCTGTTAGATGGCATCGTTGCAAGCCTTCATGGCTGCACTATTGCATAACGGCACTGTTTAGATTCATAACGGCACTATTTATAAAGGCACTGCTTATAACGGCCCTATTTACCGCTGCTTACAGCTGCCTTGGGATAGAAACTCAGCTAAGCAAATATAATTAATATTAAATTGTACGATATTTATACACAACTGCTACAATGCGCTTTCACAACGATTAATTCGACCTCTTTTTCACGTTGCGAGTGCTCATGGCCAAACTGCTACCGCCGCTTCCCGCCTCTCAATCAGTTGCTATCATCGGCGCAGGCATCTCAGGACTTGCCTGCGGGGAGGTATTGGCCAGCAGTGGCGCCAACGTCACGCTGTTTGATAAAGCCCGTGGCCCCGGTGGGCGTATGTCAAGTAAACGTAGACCCAGCGCAACGCTTGATTTAGGCGCTCAGGCATTCAGCGTGCGCGACGTAAACTTTCAACGCACGGTCGATGAATGGCTTGCAGCTAGCTGCATAGCTGTTTGGCCGACCCGTACCTATCAGGCTAGTTCACGCGGCTGGCAGGCGCACAATGATGGCCAAAAGCGTTACGTCGGCGCGCCCAGAATGAGCGCCTTGACGCGACATATGGCCGATTCACTCACGGCCCAGCCCAATGCCGAGCTGCATACCGGTACGCCCATCGACATGCTTGACCCCACGCCCAACGGCTGGCTACTAATAGACGCTGCCGGGTCTCGCCACGGGCCTTATGACCAGGTCGTGATTAGCGCGCCGCCTCCTCAGGCCCATGCGCTGATCGAACCCTGGGACGATGCTTTGGCAGCAGCTTGTTTAACCCGAACACAGCGGGCCTGTTGGGCGGGATGGGCAATTTTTGACGGGCCGCTCCCCGCCGTACCCGGTGTTGACCCAGATTGGCAGATGGCGCGTATCACGCATCCATCCCAGGGCTCAGTGCTTAATTCAGCGCTTAATATAGTATCCCGCAATCAAACCAAGCCGGGGCGCGACACACAGCCGGAAAGCGTCAGCTTATTGGCGGGGCTTGAGTGGAGCGAAGCTCATTTAGAGCAGCCTGCCGAGTGGGTGGCAGAACAACTACTCACCGCCTTGAAGGGCGTTTTCCCCAGTGAATTCACCTTCCCCCGGCTTATTGAAACAGGCGCCCACCGCTGGCGTTATGCGCAGCCATCAATTTCTTGTAAGCATGATTACTTATACAGTGCGAATGGTTTGGCCCTGTGCGGTGACAGCTTCCGCGACGGCCGCGTTGAGGATGCCTGGCTCTCCGGCCACCGTTTAGGAGAGGCACTAATAGGCCGGTCGGTTCAATAAGCAAGGGGCTTAAATGATTAAGAAGGATTCTTATAAAGGTTGTACCGGGTAGCGACAAGTTGTACAAATGGGCATACAGTATCGTGCTAATGTTTAGTTTTTAAATCAGGCAACCTTTAAATGGAACATGAATCACCTTCGCCGCGGCGAACCATGACAGGCCCCTGCAGCGCCGCGCTGCAGTTAACAAAGAGGTACTGGCGCCCATGAGTCTTAAGGCGACCCACCCACCCGATACGCCACTCTATCCAATACGCGAGGTTTCTCGCTTAACGGGGGTGAATTCGGTCACGCTTCGCGCCTGGGAACGACGTTACGGGCTAATTCGCCCCCAGCGCACTCCGAAAGGTCATCGTCTTTACGCTCAGGACGACATTACCCGCATCGAACGCATCCTGCAGTGGCTCAATCGTGGTGTGCCGGTCAGTCAAGTCGCCGACTTGCTTGACCAGCCAGAGACAATTGAAGCCCCGACACCAGATGCCGGCGACTGGGCAAGCCAGCGCCAGCAGCTGCAAGCTATCATCGAAGCGTTGGATCTTCCCAAGCTGGAAGCGGTTTATCACCAGAGTTTAGCGCTCTACCCGCTAAGCGTGGCCATTAACGAGCTCTGGCAACCGGTCATCTTAACCTTAGAGGCCAAGTGGGCCGTTCAAGCGGATCAGTTAGTGCGCCGCACGTTGGAAGCCTTCCTACGCAGCCAGGTGGGCATCCGCTTGCACTATGCCAATCAGGCTACCCGTGGCCCGCTGATTCTACTCAACGCCATGCCCGACGACCCAGGCCCTCTGTGGGTGCTGATGTCGGCGCTAATGGCCAGCGAACAGGGCTACCGGGTGCAGATGCTTGACCACTCGCTGCCGCTGGAGGATCTCCCCCAGGCAGTCGCGCGGCTGCACTCTTCTATGGTACTGCTCTCTAGCGGTCAGCGGGAGAGCGATAGCTATATTAACCAGGCGCTGCCTAAAGCGGCTGAAGCGCTTAACGTACCCATCGGCGTATGTGGCGAAGTGGCTCGTCTGCGCGAAAACGATTTGCGCGATGGACCGGTACACATGCTGGGTGATGACCTGCCTCAGGCGATTGCCCGTTTGCGCCCACTATTACGCGAGTCTGGTGTACTCTAACCAGCACGCTTTTATACTGGCCGTTCGCCTATGTGCGACCGGCCATTTTTTTGTGCCGCAGGAGCCCCCTATGACAGGAGAGCCTATGAAACGTCAGTTGATTTGGCTGCGCAGCGACCTGCGTATTGACGACAACAGCGCCCTCGCCGCCGCCGCGGCTAAGGGCCCTGTGATAGCGGTGTTTTTGCGCAGCATTCCTCAGTGGCAGGCCCATGGTCACGGCGCTAATAAGCTGGATTTTTGGGCGCGCGGCGTCGCTGCCGTCAGAACAGCGCTCAACGGTTTGAATATTCCGCTGCTGCATCGCGATATTGAACGCTATGATCAGGCGCCCAAGGCGCTGCTTGAGATCGCTCGCCAATATGATGTTGAGCAGTTGCACTTCAATCACGAATACGCCCTCAATGAGCGCCGCCGCGACCAGGCTGTGCAGGACGCCTTTAAACAGGCCGGCATCGCCGCCCATGGCTACCACGATGCCGTAGCGTTTTCCCCCGGCAGTCTGCTAACCGGCAAAGGCGACTACTACGGAGTATTTACGCCGTTCTCCAAAGCATGGCACAAACAGGTCAGCGCCGACCAGCTGGCACTACGCGAGACGCCCAGCGTACAGGCTTCGTTGGATATTAAAAGCGACCCACTGCCTGCACTGCCCGAGCTTGAAAACACCCCCGTAGATGGGCGGCTCTGGCCAGCCGGTGAAAATGCCGCGGCGGATAACTTGGCGCGCTTCCTCCGCTTTCGTGGTCGTCACTATAACGCCCAGCGCGACCTGCCGAAGGTACGCGGCACCAGTGAACTGTCGCCCTATCTGGCGTTAGGCATGATCTCCCATCGCCAATGTTTACAAGCGGTAATGAGCGAAAACGGCGGTCACTTAGCCGATGGCGATATCGGCCTTACTACCTGGGTCAACGAGCTGGTCTGGCGGGAATTTTATCAGCACGTAGCGGTGGGGTTTCCGCAGGTGTGCCGCTACCAGCCCTTTCAGGAGCATACCAAGCAACTAGCTTGGCGTGACGATGACGAAGGCTTTCAGGCCTGGTGCGAGGGCCGAACGGGCTACCCTATTGTCGATGCCGCCATGCGCCAGTTAGTGACGACCGGCTGGATGCACAACCGGCTGCGTATGATTACAGCGATGTTTTTAAGCAAGCACCTGCTAATTGATTGGCGACGCGGTGAAGGCTTTTTTATGCGCCACTTGGTTGACGGTGAATTCTGCGCCAATAACGGCGGCTGGCAGTGGGCAGCCTCAACAGGCACCGATGCCGCTCCTTACTTTCGCATTTTTAACCCCACCACCCAGTCCACACGCTTTGACGCTGAAGGCGAGTTTATCGCCCACTGGCTGCCTGAGCTGGCCAAATTACCCGCCAAAGCGCGCCACGCGCCGCAGCAAGATCTACTCACCGATGTCGACTACCCAGCGCCTATTGTCGACCACAAAGCAGCACGTCAGCGCGCCTTAGAGGCGTTTAAGTTGCTCTCTAAATAAACCTTTTGTTAGCAACTGCTAGGGGAGACCGTGATGGCTGAGCCTGCGGCATTAGAGGCGTTCTGCGCCTTTTTTAATAAACTAGACAATACCTGTACAGAAAAGCTATACGAGGTATATACTGAAGATATTGTATTTAGCGACCCGCTGCATAAGATCGCAGGCCGCAAAGCGTTAGAGCGCTATTTTTCAACCATGTATGAAAATGTTGAGCAGTGCCAATTCCGTTACCACGTTCGGCAGTTACAGGGTCAGCAAGCGTTCGTTACCTGGACCATGACGTTTATCCATCCGCGCTTGGCAGGTGGTAAACCGGTCGAGGTCGAAGGCTGTAGTGCGCTTACCTTTGCTGATGACGGTCGCGTGCAGCGCCATCGGGACTATTTTGATGCGGGCGCCATGCTCTACGAACATTTACCGCTGATGGGCAGCACCATCCGCTGGTTAAAAAAACGCCTGGCTTAATCACACGATGAATAAGCCGAACACGCTTTGAGGGCTGGTCAGGTGCAACAGGAAGGCCTTGATGAGGAAAGACTTGATGAGCACATGGAAAACGCCCCAACGTATTTGGTTAACCGGTGCCACCTCCGGCATTGGTGAAGCGCTTGCGCGTAAACTCATCGCCCAAGGCCATCAGGTGGTGCTTAGCGCACGCAACGCTGAGGCACTCGAAACACAGTGCCAAGGCCACCCCAATGCCCACCCTCTGCCGCTGGACATCAGCGACCGGCAGGCAGTGCTCAAGGCGGGTAACCACATTCGCGACCAGCTGGGGGCGTTAAATTTGGCGCTCTTTAACGCCGGCACCTGCGAATATCTGAATGCTCAGCAGTTCGATATGGAGTTAGTCGAGCGGGTTTTTACACCCAATCTATTCGGCACTCTGTACGGCGTTGAAGCGGCACTGCCACTGCTGCGCGCTGCGCGCAAAGAGGGCCTTCCGGCCCGGTTAGCCGCCACCTCCAGCGCTTCGGCCTATTTACCGCTACCCCGCGCGGAAGCCTATGGGGCGTCTAAAGCCGCGGTAAGTTACTTTTTAGAGTCACTGCGCTTGGATCTTGATCAGGAGGGCATTGAGGTCAGCCTGGTTCACCCTGGCTTTGTGAAAACGCCTCTAACCGAACGTAACGACTTCCCTATGCCGATGCAGGTGACGGCAGAGCAAGCAGCCGATGCCATTATCGCGGGGCTGGTGAAGGGGCGGCTGGATATCCACTTCCCACGCCGGTTTACCTATATAGTCAAATTGCTGGGCATTTTTCCCCCCGCTCTGCGCCGTCAGATTGGTCTGCGCATGACCCGCAGCCAAAAGGAGGCGTCATGAGCACCGTGTTATCACCAAGGCCGGGGGCGTCACAACGTATCGCCATTGTCGGCAGCGGCATTAGCGGCATGGCAGCAGGTTGGTATCTCTCCGCCCAGCACGAGGTCACCCTGTTTGAGGCGGATTCACGCCTGGGGGGGCACACCGCCACCATGGACGTGAACGTTGCAGGGCAACCCTATGCTATCGATACCGGCTTTATAGTCTTTAACGACTGGACCTACCCGCACTTCCAGCGCCTGATGGCCACCCTGGGTGTCGCCTCACAAGCTACTGAAATGAGTTTCTCGGTACACGAGACAGCGCGGGACTTTGAGTACAACGGGCATACTTTGAGCTCGCTGTTTGCCCAACGACGCAATTTATTGAATCCCTCTTTTTATCGCCTGCTGGGCGACATTCTGCGCTTTAACAAGCAGGCTACCAAAGCGCTGGAGAGCCAACAGCTTCCCGAGCATATGACCCTGGGTGAATACCTGGATCGCAACCACTACAACCGCGATTTTCAGCAGCGCTACTTACTGCCCATGGGGGCTGCCATCTGGTCGGCCAGCATCAGTGATTTACGCGCCTTCCCGCTGGCGTTTTTTGTGCGTTTTTTTCGCAATCACGGCCTGCTATCGGTCAACCACAGGCCCCAGTGGTACACCCTGGTGGGCGGCTCCAAAAGCTATATCCCCAGCCTGACTGCGCCCTATGCATCGCGCATTCATCTCAATACACCGGTCACCCGGATTACCCGCGACAGCACGGGCGTTGTTATCACCACACCTTCCGGCACCCAGCGCTTTGACCAAGTGGTGCTCGCCTGCCACGCCGACCAGGCCCTGGCCATGCTGGGCGACGCTAGCGGCGATGAGCAAGCGATCCTCGGCGCCATGCCGTACCAGGATAACGAGGTGGTGCTGCATACCGACACCGCTCTGCTGCCGCGCCGCAAGCGCGCCTGGGCGAGCTGGAATTACCGCCTGGATCAGCGCGATAGCGAAGCACGGGTATCGGTCACTTACGCTATGAATATCCTCCAACGGATAGAAAGTGACTCTACGTTTTGCGTGACCCTGAACGACAGCGCCAGCATCGATCCCAGCAAGGTGCTAGGCCGCTACACATACGCGCATCCGCAGTTCACCCTGGCTGGCCAAGCGGCTCAGGCGAGACACGCCGACATTTCGTCTACGGCCCATCGCACCCATTTTTGCGGCGCTTACTGGCGTAACGGCTTCCACGAAGACGGCGTGTGGAGTGCACTGCGGGTGGCGCAGGCGTTAGGCTGTGATGAAGCCGTCCCACCGCCTGCGGCACCTTCTGCGCTGCCTGCCCATGAACTGCTAACGCCGCAAGGTGCCGAGGGGCTGGGGTGATGGCTAGCATGATCACTGAGACAACGGCTGGAATAACCGCCCAGCCCCGCTCGCGTATCTACCGTGGCACGCTCCGCCACCGGCGCTTTACGCCCAAATCCCACGCCTTTAGTTACCAGCTATGGATGGCCTGGTTAGATCTGGACGAGCTGCCCGAGCTGTTCGACAAGGTGCCCGGCTTTAGTGCCCGTCGCCCTGCGCTGGCACGCTTTCGCCGCGAAGACTATCTGGGCCCGGTTGATCGTCCGCTGAAAACCGCCGTGCGCGAAGAGCTTATTCGCCAATTGGGCAGCGCACCTAATGGTCGAATCTACGTACTCACCCAGCTACGCACGCTGGGCTGCATGTTTAACCCTATTTCCGTTTACTACGCCTACGACCATCTGGGGCGACTGACAGCCGTATTAAGTGAGGTCACCAACATGCCCTGGCGTGAGCGCACCTGCTACGCCAGCGCCGTGGATCCCTCACGCCATAGTCACCAAGCGCATTTCGATAAAGATCTCCACGTCTCGCCCTTTAACCCCATGGAGATGAGCTACCGCTGGAAATTTAACGCCCCCGGCGAAAAGCTCTTTTTGCATATGGAAAACTGGCAGGATCAGCAGTGCCATTTTGATGCCACCTTAACCCTTGACGCCTCACCCGCCACCCGCGGCGCGTTGCTAAAAACCTTGGCTCGCCAGCCATGGATGAGCCTGAAAACCATTGCGGGTATTCATTTTGAAGCGCTCCGCCTGTGGCTTAAGCGCATCCCCGTTTATAACCACCCCAAGCGCAAGGAGACTTCAAAGTGACGACCCTGCGTTCCACGCCCCCTAATCTTCAGCCGGTTGCGCAAGACCGCTTAACCAAGTGGCTAAAGCCACGTCTGATGGCCCAACTGGACACCTTTCGCGGCGGCCGTATCACTCTGATTGAAGGCAATCAGTGCCATCATTTAGGCCAGCAAGGCCCGCTGCAAGTGACCGTGGTGATACGCCACTCCCGCGCCTGGAAACGCCTCGCCTTTGGTGGCACCGTCGGCGCAGCCGAGTCGTATATGGACGGCGACTGGGACGCCGATGATCTGGTTGCCCTGGTGCGCCTTTTCGCCGCTAATCTTGAGCAGGTGAATACTAAAATGGAGAACGGCAGTGCCCGTTTTGCCCGTTGGCTATTGGGCGCCGCCTACCGCTTTCAGCGCAACAGTTTAAGCGGCTCGAAACGTAATATTGCCGCCCACTACGATATCGGCAACGACCTTTTTTCTACGTTTTTAGATCGCCACCACTGGATGTATTCAAGCGCCGTTTTCCCCTATCCGGAAGCCAGCTTGGAAGAGGCTTCTACCTATAAGCTTGATTTGATGCTTGAAAAGCTCGACGTACAACCACAGCATCATTTGTTGGAAATTGGCACCGGCTGGGGAGGACTGGCGATTCACGCCGCCAAAACCCGTGGCTGCCGTGTAACCACAACCACCATTTCGGACGAGCAGCACGCCCATACTGCTCAGCGCATTAGAGAAGAGGGATTGGAAGATAGAATCACCCTGCTTAAGCAGGATTACCGTCAATTAACCGGCCGCTATGACCGGCTCATTTCGGTAGAGATGATTGAAGCGGTGGGGCATCAGTATCTTGATACCTACCTCAACAAGCTGGATAGCCTGCTCACCGACGACGGGCAGGCCATGCTGCAAGCCATCACCATCCGCGATCAGCGCTTTGAAGAAGCCAAACGCGATATGGATTTTATCAAGCGCTACATTTTTCCTGGCGGCTTTCTGCCCTCGCACCACGCCATGTTAACCAGCGTTATGCGTAAAACGTCGCTGAACATTGTCGCACTGGATGAAATTGGCCCGCATTACGCGCGCACCCTGCGGGAGTGGCGCCACCGCTTTGAAGCCAGCCTGGAGCAGGTGCGAACGCTGGGCTACGACGAACGCTTTATCCGCATGTGGCGTTACTACCTGTGCTACTGCGAGGGCGGTTTTATCGAGCGCTCTATCGGCACTTGCCACCTACTGCTGGCGAAACCCGCGGCGAAACCCATTCCGCTCACCGGCGCGCTCTAAATGGCATCACCCAAGTGGCAAGCGCTGGTGTTGAATGCCCTGCGCTTTGAAGCTGGCTGGCTCCTGTGCGTGCTCGGCGGCTCATGGGTTGCCGCCATAGCAGGGGGCAGCCTGTTGGCCTGGCACCTGTGGCGCTGCGCGCGGCCTGGGGAATGGCAATTTATTGCCGGATTTGCCCTGCTGGGACTGATGATTGATGGCGGTTTGCAGCTGCTGGGTGGGTTCGATTTTAACGATCAAACGTTGGTGTTAGGGCTTCTACCGCTGTGGCTATGGATGCTTTGGCCGCTGTTTGCCACCCTGGTTCATCACTCACTGGCGTGGCTGTGGCGCTATCCATGGCTAGCCGCGCTGTGTGGCGCCATTAGTGGCCCGCTCTCTTATTATGGCGGCGCACTACTGGCAGAGGTAACCCTGGCGGCTTGGTTGCTCCCCGTTCAGGCGCTCGTTTGGGCGTTGCTCTGTATGGGTATTAGCCGCTTTTACAGGCCTTAAGAAGCGGAGGGTGCGGCGATTGGCGCGGGTACTAAACGTTTTTCCAACTCCGCGGCGGCTAGCGGCCGGGCAAAGTAGAACCCCTGTACGGACGTGCACCCGGCATTAACCAGGAACTGACACTGCTCTTTGGTTTCAACACCTTCGGCAATCACTCCTAGTCCCATGCCTTCCGCCATCGCTAAGACTGCCTTAACAATTGAGGCGTCTGCCTGATCGTGTGGGAGGTCTTTAATAAACGCCCGATCCAGCTTGACCTTATCCACAGGCAAGCGCTTTAAATACCCGAGCGACGAGTAGCCAGTGCCAAAGTCGTCAATAGCAATCGCAAAACCTTGATCACGCAGCGCCTGCAGGCGTGGCCCCATATCCCCCGCACGCTCATCAAGTAATACTGATTCGGTCAACTCGAGGCCAATCTGCGAAGGCTTCAACTGATAGCGATTGAGGCAGGTCGCCAATTGACTTTCCAGATCGCCTTGAAACAGCTGCAACGCCGAAATATTGATCCAAATTGTTAGCTTGGGCATAGCGCTATTCCGCCAGTGGGCCTGCTGGGCACAGGCTTTTTCAATTACCCAGGCGCCCAGTTGGCTCATTAAACCGTGCCGCTCGGCCAAAGGAATAAAGTCGCCTGGGGAAATCATGCCATCCTTGGGGTGACGCCAACGCAGTAGCGCCTCCATGCCCACCAGCTCGCCGCTGCCAGGGTCATGCTGGGTTTGATAATGCAGCTCCAGCTGGTCACCGGAAATAAGCGCAGCGCGCAGATCGCTGACTAGCGCCAGCTGAGGGTTATCCTGCTTATCCAGCGCTGGGCGAAAACGCTGGCTTAAGTTACGTCCCAGCCGTTTGGCACTGTAAAGCGCCGACTCTAAGCGCTGGAACAGCACACCTGAGTCGTTACCATCTTCAGGCACGCGACAGCTGCCAATCGTCAGCCCTAAGCGCAGCGAGTGGTCATTAATTTCAAATGGTCGGCTCATATGCTCACGCAGAGTGGCTATCCACTGGTCGTGATCATCAAAGGTGGTGGTGCGAATTACCATAAATTCATCGCCACCCAGGCGCCCTACCACGCTCCCTGCCACATAGCTGGTTAACCGCTGGGCAAAGCGCGCTAAAAGGCGATCACCCTGCTCCACGCCTAGGCTATCGTTGACTGATTTCAAGCCATCGATATCCACCAGCGCCATATCCAGACTCTCACCTGCGCGTAAATGGCGTAGCCGTGAGGCAAGCAGATCATGAAGGCGCCGTCGATTGGGCAGCCCAGTAAGCGGGTCTTCATAGCCGATACGACGCAAATCCCGCTCACGCGCTTTTTGTGCCGAAATATCGGTAAACAGATTAATAAAGTGGGTAATGTTGCCACGTTTGCCGGTCACAGCACGGACTTTAAGCCACTCAGGGTACTCGTCGCCGTGTTTACGGCGGCTCCACATTTCACCTTCCCAACGCCCGGTGCTTTTCAACGTACTCCAAAACGTTTGATAAAAGGCTTTATCATGGCGCGGGGCTGCCAGCGTCTCCAGTTTCAGCCCCTGAACCTCTTGGCTTGCGTAGCCGGTAATTTCGGTAAATGCTGGGTTCACAACCATCACGCGATTTTGCGCATCAGTAATCACCATGGCATCGCTGGCGAGGCTTAACGTATCTTGTGAAAGGCGCAGACGTAGCCGCTGTTGACGCTCTTGCTTCCAGGCGTCCCACAGCCCAAGCGCAACTAGCGTGGCAGCCACCAAGCGTAACATCGCATCGGGCAACCAAACACAGGCGGGAAGCGCCGTCAGTGCGACCCAAACTAATGGGCGATTGAGTGAAACTGGAAGCCACATGGCGATTCGCTATACCCTATACAAATTAACGTAAATAAAAATTAGCGTTAGGTGCCATGCTGATCATGCCGCCTAATAAGATACTTGGATACCCTATTTTACGGCAATGAATCGTTTATTGTGCACAATCAGCAGCTGTTGCACTAGATGCTGCCCATTGAAGTGCTATCGGCCAATCCGCGAAAAACTCTAGTTATGGACGATAAATAGCCTGTTACGTGCATTCAGCGGTTTCGGGAAGTAGACTAGCCATACAACCAATTTGATATTCGGAACGATTCAGTGACCAAGCAACATTCCTTTGATCGCGAAGAACTGCTGGCCTGCTCCCGCGGCGAGCTATTCGGCCCCGGCAATGCACAGCTCCCGGCTCCTAACATGCTGATGCTTGATCGTATCAAGCACATTCACGAAGAAGGCGGTGAGCATGGCAAGGGCGAACTGATCGCCGAGCTGGATATCACGCCTGACTTGTGGTTCTTTGATTGCCACTTTCCTGGCGATCCCGTCATGCCTGGCTGTTTAGGATTAGACGCTATGTGGCAGCTCGTTGGGTTTTATTTGGGCTGGCTAGGCCACCCAGGTCGCGGACGTGCGCTTGGTTGCGGCGAAGTTAAATTCAGCGGACAGATTCTGCCGGATGCACAAAAAGTGACCTATAGCATTAATATTAAGCGTATTATTACCCGACGTCTTATCTTGGGTATCGCCGACGGCACCGTAACCGTCGACGGACGCGACATTTATCAGGCTAATGATCTGCGCGTTGGCCTATTTACCTCCACTGCGAATTTCTAAACAGGAGGCTCCCATGCGACGAGTGGTAGTCACCGGCCTTGGCATCGTATCGTGCCTTGGCAACGACCAACGACAGGTTCTGGATGCGCTCAAAACTGGGCGTAGCGGTATTAGTTTTAAGGAAGAGTATGCCGAGCGTGGCTTTCGTAGCCATGTTGCAGGCAGCGTCGATATTGATCTTGACGCACTCATCGACCGCAAACTGCGCCGCTTTATGGGCGACGCGGCTGCCTATGCGTATGTCTCTATGGCCCAGGCCATCGAAGATGCTGGGCTGAGCGAAGAACAGGTATCCAACGAACGTACTGGTCTTATTGCCGGCTCAGGCGGTGCATCAAGCGCTAATCAGGTTGAAGCAGCTGACGTACTACGTGAAAAAGGTCTGCGCCGCGTTGGACCTTATCGCGTTACCCGGACAATGGGCAGCACCGTTTCCGCGTGCCTGGCAACGCCGTTCAAGATCAAAGGCATCAATTACTCTATCTCCTCTGCCTGTGCGACTTCAGCGCACTGTATTGGCAGCGCGATGGAGCAAATTCAGCTTAATAAGCAGGATGTGGTGTTTGCCGGTGGCGGCGAAGAGGAGCACTGGACGCTCTCCTGCCTGTTTGATGCCATGGGCGCTCTCTCTACCCACTACAATGACACCCCTGAACAGGCTTCGCGCCCTTACGACCAGGCGCGCGACGGCTTTGTGATTGCTGGCGGAGGAGGCATGCTGGTGCTGGAAGAGCTCGAGCACGCCAAAGCCCGCGGCGCCAAGATCTATGGCGAACTGGTGGGTTACGGCGCCACTTCTGATGGCCATGACATGGTCGCCCCTTCGGGCGAAGGTGCGATGCGTTGCATGCGCCAAGCGATGGCAACGGTCGACGGTGATATTGATTACATCAATACCCACGGTACTTCGACGCCCGTAGGCGATGTTGCCGAGCTGAAAGCGATACGCGAAGTGTTTGGTAATACAACGCCCGCCATGAGCTCGACAAAATCGCTCACCGGCCACTCCCTGGGGGCTACCGGGGTACAGGAAGCGATCTATTCGCTGCTGATGATGCAGCACAACTTTGTTGCCGCTTCAGCAAATATCACCGATTTGGATGAGCAGGCCGACGGCTTTGATATTGTCACCGAACGCCGCGATGACGTGACGATAGAGCGCGCCTTGTCTAATAGCTTCGGCTTTGGCGGCACCAATGCGTGCTTAGTCTTCCAGCGTTTTAACGACTAACGCTACTCATATGGTGAGCATAAAAGCGGCGCCCAGTGGGCGCCGTTTTCATATTGCAGTCAGAATGCTGTTAGCGAGAGATAGGTCGCGGCACGTCTGAAATTTCCTGTAACTGTGCCTCAATCCACGCCTCGACGTCTGCGAGCACTTCATCGGGCATACGGCCTTCTGTCTCAATCGGCTTACCAATGCGCACACGTAGTACGCCTGGCCGCTTAACCCAGTGGCGGCCTGGCCAGCGCTCGCCAGCGTTGTGGGCCACCGGCAAGACCGGCACCCCCGCACGACACGCCACCACGCTGCCACTTTTGTTATAGCGTTTACGGATGCCGGGATCTACCCGCGTCCCTTCCGGAAAAATCAGTACCGAAAGCCCTGTACCCAAACGCTCGACACCTTGAGTGAGCACTTGCTTCATCGCCCGCGCAGGTTTTGAGCGATCCAAACTGATAGGGCGCAGTAAGCGCAACCCCCAACCAAAAATGGGAAGGCGCAGTAATTCTCGTTTCAGTACGGTACATACCGGCGGCTTCATGACCTGCAGAAACACGGTTTCCCACTCACACTGGTGGTTGGCTTGAATCACACAGGGGCCACTGGGCAGATTTTCCCGCCCTTGAATGTCGTAACGCACTCCACAGGCAATACGAAACCACACCATCAAAAAGTAGTTATACAAATTGAGTAAGCGGTAGCGGCCAGACAGCGGAAGAAACGGCGCAATGGGCAAAAACAGAATGCCGATCATCAGCATGGCCAAAAAATAGCCAGCATAAAAGACCAAGCTGCGAACCACATTTATCAAGCCGACGCTCCTGTATCGCTGACACGATTATTTTCACGGGTTAAACACCACGCATCCAGCATACGCCCAGCCTCTAAGCGCCATGGTTTCTGGTGAACGCCAAAGACATCCAGCACACGTCGGCAGTTCAAAACGCGCCGCAGCTTAGCATCATGGTGGTGTTTAAGCGGCTGAACTTCACCCAGAGTAATCTGCTCGCCGCGCCCCTCAAGGTGCGTTAACAGCTGGGTGCGCACCATGGAAGTAAAGGTAAAGGCGCTGACCGGTTCGGTGCCAGCAAGATGATAAGCCCCCCAGGCCTCAGCACCGCTGACCTGCTGCTGTAGCATGCCAATCAGCGCCATGGCGACAGCATCTGCAGAGGTCGGGCAAAAAATCACATCTTCCGCGGCACGCACCGCCTTCCCGAGCACCAAGTTATCAATGATGTCGTTAAGCCACGCATGACTGCCTTCCAGTGCAAACAGCGGGCCTAAGCGCACAATCAAATGACGCTGAAACTCCGCACGGACGCGATCACCGGTCTGCACCAGACGGCGCAAGCTATCATCTCGCGGTGCAGGCACCACATGCTCATCAATGGGGACATCCAAACCGTCTTCGTAGAGCTGATCGGAGACACACCATATCAACGCCACGTCTTGCGATTGGCAGGCATCCAAACAGAGATCTACCGCATCGGCATGTGCCGTCACATCCGCTGGCGCCATGTTAAGCGGGTGGGCCAACGGTGGAATAATCACGGCGTCAGGGGCTATCGCCTCAAGCCGCGATGACGTGATGGTCGTCCCTTGCTCTATGACTAACTCTGTATCGGCGCGACGGCTTGCTTCCCGGGCCAGCGCCAAGCTTAAGCAGTGTCCGGCATCCAATATTAACAGCTTCAAGACACCTCCCCCCTATAACGCCCAGCCCTATGCTGCGCGGCGAATAGCGTCCTCAGAATGGGATCTCATCGTCGAAGTCGTCGAAGTTACCCGGATCTGGAGCGCCGTAGCTGCTGTTCTGCTGGTTGGGCTTCGGTGCTTGATTGCCCTGCTGCGGCGCTGGGCGAGGCGGCTGCTGTGGACTCTGCCCGCCGGGGTAGTTATTACCGCCTTGGGGCGCCCCACCCTGAGGGGGATAACCACCGCCCTGGTTGCTATGTGCGGGGCTGTTTTGAGCCGGTGCATTTTGGGGGGCGTTCTGAGGAGCATTCTGAGGATAGTTATTTTGCGGAGCGCCGCCTTGGAAGTCACCGCTGCGACCATCAAGCATCTGCATATCGTTGGCGACGATTTCCGTCGAGTAGCGATCCTGACCGTTCTGATCCTGCCATTTACGGGTTTGCAGGCGCCCTTCAATATAGACTTTGGAGCCTTTTTTCAGGTACTGCTGGGCGATTTCAGCGGTTTTATTGAACATCACCACCCGGTGCCACTCGGTGCGCTCTTGGCGCTGACCGCTCTGGCGATCCATCCAGGTATCGGTGGTGGCCAGATTTAAATTGGCCACGGCGGTGCCGCTGGGGGTGAAACGCACCTCTGGATCCTGCCCGAGGTTGCCAATCAGAATGACCTTGTTAATGCCGCGAGCCATAAGGCGCTCCTTTAATAGCTGTCATGTAAAGTGTATTGCCAACCGCCGCCACACTTCATCGGCAAGGCTGGGTTAAGATTTTGGGGGTGCCATGAGCTTGTTCAATGCCGCCTGATCGAGCTGTTGGCGGTTCACCTTTAGATAGACCAAACGCTCTTCCGGCACCACCATGACGTCTTCCACGCCGACCACTTCGGCTAAATGTTCCATCAACAGGTCGAGCGCATCTGCCTGGGTCTCGTGTAGCGCCACCACTTCGCTAGAGAGTGGGGGCGGCGCGGGCATCCGCCACATGGCGATCCACCAGCATAGCGCAAGCCCAGCACAGCCAATAAAGACTGCGTTGAGGCCGCCGTAGTGAGCCAGCAAGCCACCTAGCGTACCGCCTAAAAAAGCGCCTAAAAATTGGCTGGTGGAGTAGACCCCCATAGCAGTCCCTTTGGCGCCCGCCGGGGCCAACTTACTGAGCATGGAAGGTAGCGTCGCTTCCAGCAAGTTAAAGCCGGTGAAGAACACAAATAGCCATACAAACAGCCAGTAGCTTGGCGAGAGTGGCAACCCCAGTCCGGCTAAACTCATCACAATAGCGCCGATCGCAACCAAGCACATCAAGCGCATGCGCTGCTGCTTCTCTGCCACAATAATCAGCGGTACCATGGCCACAAACGATAGCGCCATAATGCCCAGATACGCCAGCCCGTGATACTCAATCGCCACACCGGCGTTTAACAGGCGAAAAGGTACCGCGACAAATATCGCCATCAGCACTAAGTGCAGGGCAAAAATCGACATATCCAGCCGCCATAAATCGGGACGGGTTATCACGCTTTTAAACTGCTGGCGATCCATCCCCACATCGCGGTGGCGTCGCCGCCGTGGCGCAGCAGGCACCCAGCGCCATAGCACCAGCAGCCCAACCAGCGTTAACAGCGCGGTAAACCAGAACACACCGGCAAGCCCCGCCCAGGCGGCAAGCCATGGCCCTAACACCATGGCAATGGCAAACGACACGCCAATTGAGAGCCCAATGGTCGCCATGGCGGCGGTGCGCACTTCTTCACGGGTTTGATCCGCCAGCAGCGCCATAATCGCCGCGGCCACAGCGCCGCAGCCCTGCAGCGCTCGCCCAGCAATAATGCCGGCAATAGTATCGGAAAGCGCAGCGATCACGCTGCCGAGGGCAAAAATCACCAGCCCTATGGCAATTACCCGTTTGCGGCCAATGCGATCGGAAAGAAGCCCAAACGGAATTTGCAACGTCGCCTGGGTTAAACCATAAATACCCAGCGCCACGCCTACCAATAGCGGGGTCGAGCCCTCAAGGGTGTCGGCATACAGCGCCAACACCGGCAGCACCATAAACAGACCCAGCATGCGCGATGCATAAAGCCCGGCCAATCCACTGATCGCACGACGTTCAGAGGCCAGCAATAGTGCGGAAACCTTGCGCATAATGCCCTTTTATATGGTGGTTAAGCATGTGGTGAGTCAGTGTGAATTGTGACAATCCTCTATTCTAGCGGTTTGGGCTGACGCTGGAAACGTCGCGAGTTGCCGCAGGTTATGAAAGCTGTTTTGCCGGGAGGGGGCTGACAAACGTATAATCGCGCTTTTGCCGCGCGATTCGAGGTGTTGATGGACAGCATTCTGGTCAGGGGTGCCCGCACCCACAACCTCAAGCAGATCGATGTGGAACTGCCCCGTAATAAGCTAATTGTGATTACCGGCCTATCCGGCTCGGGTAAATCGTCGTTAGCGTTCGACACCCTTTACGCCGAGGGGCAACGCCGCTACGTGGAATCGCTCTCCACCTATGCGCGCCAGTTCCTGTCGATGATGGAAAAGCCCGATGTGGATCACATCGAAGGGCTGTCACCTGCGATCTCCATTGAGCAGAAGTCCACTTCCCACAACCCGCGCTCGACCGTGGGCACTATCACCGAAATTTACGACTACCTGCGCCTGCTATTTGCCCGTGCCGGGACGCCCCGATGCCCAGAACATGGCGAAGACTTGGAAGCCCAGACCATCTCGCAGATGGTCGATCAGGTCATGAACCTCGCCGAAGGCACCAAATTGATGCTGCTGGCACCGGTAGTCAAAGGCCGTAAAGGCGAACATTTACAGTTACTGGCCGAGCTGCGTGCCCAGGGCTTTGTGCGCGCTCTGGTCGATGGCCAAGTGCTGGAGCTGGACGACATCGCACCGCTGGATAAGCGCAAAAAACACGATATCAGCGTCGTCGTTGACCGCTTCAAAGTGCGCGACGACCTTGCCCAACGTTTGGCGGAGTCCTTTGAAACCGCGCTGAACCTCGCCGACGGCACCGCCATGATTCACTTTATGGACGGTGAGCGCGAAGACATTGCCTTTTCGTCGCGCTTTGCCTGCCCGGTATGTGGCTACTCGCTGGCGGAGCTAGAGCCGCGGATGTTCTCGTTCAACAACCCGGCGGGCGCCTGCCCCACCTGCGACGGGCTGGGTGTACAGCAGTACTTCGACCCGGACAAGCTCATCAGCCACCCGGAGCTGTCGCTAGCGGAAGGCGTCATAAAAGGCTGGGATCGGCGCAATATCTACTACTTTACCCAGCTCCAGGCGCTGGCCAAGCACTACGGCTTTGAGTTGGAAACCCCCTGGCAAGAGCTCGCTCGCCATGATCGAGAGGTTATCCTCAACGGCAGCGGCGACGAGCAAATCCCGTTTGTCTATGTGGGTGACCGCGGCCGCAAAGTCACCCGCGAGCATGCTTTCGAGGGCGTGCTGCCCAATATGCAGCGCCGCTACCGGGAAACCGAATCCAACATGGTGCGCGATGATCTGGCCAAATACATCGCCGTGCAGCCTTGTGCGACCTGTAGTGGCTCGCGACTACGTAAAGAGTCACGCCATGTTTACGTAGATGATCACAACATCGCCGAGATTGTGCGTTTCCCAATTGGTGAAGCGTGGCGCTATTTTGCCGACCTTACACTGCCGGGTCGTAAAGGCGAGATCGCCGACAAGATCGTCCACGAGATCCATGCCCGACTGGAATTTTTAGTTAACGTGGGGCTGGACTATCTCAACCTGGAGCGCAGCGCCGACACCCTATCCGGTGGTGAAGCCCAGCGTATCCGCTTAGCCAGTCAGATTGGCGCAGGTCTGGTCGGGGTGATGTATATTCTCGATGAGCCGTCGATTGGCTTGCACCAGCGCGACAACGACCGACTGTTGAAAACCCTTGAGCGGCTGCGTGACTTGGGTAATACCGTGATTGTGGTAGAGCACGATGAAGACGCCATTCGCGCCGCAGATCACGTACTGGATATCGGCCCAGGCGCTGGTGTGCATGGTGGTGAAATTGTCGCCCAGGGTACGCCCCAGGACGTAATGGACAACCCTAACTCGCTAACCGGCCAGTATCTTTCCGGCTCACGGGAAATTGCCGTGCCGCCCTACCGCATTCCCGGCAATCCAGAAAAGCAGCTGATCGTGCGTGGGGCTACCGGCAACAACCTGCAGAACGTCACCCTTAGCCTGCCGCTGGGGCTGTTTATCGCCATTACCGGCGTTTCCGGCTCAGGTAAATCGACGCTGATCAACGGCACCTTGATGCCCATTGCGGCTCGCGAATTAAACCGCGCGACGACATTGACCGCCGCGCCCTATGAGAAGATCGAAGGGCTCGACCAGCTCGATAAAGTCATCGATATCGATCAGAGCCCCATTGGCCGCACGCCACGCTCCAACCCGGCCACCTATACGGGTATTTTTACACCGATTCGTGAGCTGTTTGCGGGCACCCAGGAAGCGCGTTCCCGGGGCTATAAGCCCGGTCGTTTTAGCTTTAACGTCAAGGGTGGGCGCTGCGAGGCGTGCCAGGGCGAAGGCATGATCAAGGTAGAGATGCACTTCCTGCCGGATATCTATGTGCCCTGCGATGTATGTAAGGGCAAACGCTACAACCGCGAAACCCTGGATATCCACTATAAAGGTAAAACCATCCACGAAGTGTTGGCAATGACGGTGGAAGACGCGCTGGAATTCTTCAGCCCGGTACCGGCGATTGCCCGTCGTTTGCAAACCTTGCTCGATGTAGGGCTCTCCTATATCCGCCTGGGGCAAAGTGCCACCACCCTTTCCGGCGGCGAAGCCCAGCGGGTTAAACTCGCCCGCGAACTGGCCAAGCGTGATACCGGTAAAACGCTGTATATTTTGGATGAGCCAACCACCGGGCTACACTTTGAAGATATCCGTCAACTACTGACGGTACTTCACCGCCTGCGCGATCACGGCAATACCATCGTGGTCATCGAGCACAACCTGGATGTGATCAAAACCGCCGACTGGATTGTCGATCTTGGCCCCGAAGGGGGCTCTGGGGGCGGTCAGATTATCGCCGAAGGCACGCCGGAACAGATTGCCAAGCAGGATGTGTCGCATACCGGCCGCTTCTTAGCCCCGCTCTTGGCGCGAGGAAAACGCACGGCGAAACGCTAAACGCTGCGGCTCTTTGTTATTCTTTTGAGGAAGGGTGGGCGTCAGCCCACCCTAATACTAAATAGCCATGCTAGTTAGTACCTTTGGGCAACGCAGTAGATGGCTACCTTGTTTATAGTGGTGAGCAGATTATAGTTAGCAGGATTATGCAATCCTCTGCCGGAGGGATAAGCCGTGGGTCAAGAAAGTAGTTGTATTATCAAGCATTTCAATCACTACTGTTCGTTAAGCGACGATGAGAAAAAACTACTCATAACGCTTGAGGAGAGCCCAACCGATATTAAGGCGGGCACACTTCTATGGGAAATAGGTGCACCGGCCAATGAGTTCTGCACGCTGAAAAGTGGCTGGGCCTACTCCTACCGTCATTTGGAAAACGGCGACCGACAGATTCTGGAAGTGTTTCTGCCAGGCGACATTATTGGGCTGCGGGAGTTTGCATTCTCCGAGCGTCTTGAGAATGTGCGCATGATTGATGACGGTGTAATTTGTCATTTCCCGCACAAGCGTATTCTGGAAATATTCCGCCAATCGCTCCCGCTGACGTCAGTGATGTTTGCCATTGGAAGCCGTCAACAGGCATTAATGACCGAGCGATTGGTAACATTAGCAAGACGCAGTGCCCGCCAAAAAATGGCGCACTTCCTTTATGAGATGTATCTAAGGCTGCGACAAACCAACCCGGATATTAGCAACCAGTTCCGCCTGCCGCTTTCCCAGGAGCAGTTGGCCGATGTCCTGGGGCTTAGCCCGGTACACGTTAGCCGCACCTTTACCGCACTGAGCGAAGATGGTCTGGTATTTCGCGATCGTCACCACCTGACAATCCCTGATTTAAAAGCGCTCAGTGTTGAGGGTCAGTTTGACGACTGTTATCTCACCGATAACGTTCGGCCCCTGTTAGGCGAGGCTGAACAAAAAGCCGCGTGCTGACAAGGCACGCGGCGTTACTGCAACGCTAGGTTGTACGGCGGGCATCAAAGCTCGACTATCCACACTTAGACCAGCCGCAGCCTGCATAGCAGGTGGGGCAGCCATCCATCATAATGAGCTCGCCGCGGCACTCGGGGCAGTTACCCACGGTGGCTGGGCCACTGCCCTCAGGCTTTTTTCCCGGCCTTGCCTTATCACCGCCAATAGGCTCTACCGCGCCTGTTTCAACGGGAGCATCATTCGCTTCTTCTTCAGCACCGGGCTGCCAAGCATGGCCGTGAGTCATACGGTGGGCATAACGCTCTACCAGCTTTTCAACCGGCACCTGGTTGCCGTCCCGATCCAGAAAGCCACGGCGATAAAGAATCTGCTGGATTGACCAGGCAATCGCCGCGACTTCCGAATCGTGGAACATTGGCTTGTTCCAGCGGTTCATGCCACAGCGTACCAAGCCTTTATCCCAGGCCACTTTGCGCAGATCCGCCACCGCTTGGGTGACGTAACCGCCGCGGGCCGCCAGCGAGAGGCTGCGCATGGTCGCGGTGATCCACTGGTGCTCGCTTGAGAGCTGTCCTGACGGAAAAAAGAACTCCACCGGGCGCTCAATCACCACGCGCTTACTGCCAATCACGCCCTCTACCGGCATAAACGACACCAGCAAATAGACTTTTTTGCGTCCTTCCGCGCCTACGTATGAAATCTTTTCAGACACGGCTTCCAACGTGCCTTCCGGACGGGAAGGTATACGCACCGTTAGCGGATCTTCATCTTGTAGCTCAGGAACGGGAACGGCCTGCTCCTGCTGCTTGATACGGTAACCAACAATTTTTGAGGTAATTTCTACAGCCATGGTGTTCTCCACTTAGCAAAGGTGTGCGTTTTAAACAGATAGTGCTTAACGCGGCATCACCATTTGCCGTAGGTGCCTTCTTTTAGGCCATCAAAGAGGTTGGCAGCGTTATGCTCTTCACCGTCGTAAATCACCTTCTCATCCCCAGTTAGTTCGAGGGTTTCGCCATTTTCCAGCTCAAACACGTAGGTAGTGTTTTTAAGATCATCCTCGCGCACCAGCACGCCCTGGAAGGCTTCAGGGTTAAAGCGAAAAGTAGTGCAGCCTTTTAAGCGACTTTCATACGCTTGCAGATAGAGATCCTGGAACTGTTCAAAGGGAAACTCGGTAGGCACGTTGACCGTTTTTGAGATCGCTGAATCGACCCAATGTTGAGCCGCGGCCTGAACCGCAACGTGCTGCTCGGGCGAGATTGCATCGGCGGTAACAAAGTAGTCAGGCAGGTCGCTGTCCACCGCGTCAGATGCGATAAAGTGACGGTAGGCGGCCAACTCAAAGGAGACGACTTCGACCTGCTCTTTGGTCTTTTTGCCCGACTGAATAATATTGCGGAAGTAGCGGTGCGAGAAGGAGGGCTCGATACCGTTGGAGGCGTTGTTACCCATTGACAGTGAAATCGTGCCGGTCGGTGCGATCGAGCTGTGATGGGTGAAGCGCGCGCCGTGCTCGGCCAGTTGTGCCACCAACTCCGGCTCAAGCTCGGCCACTTGAGCCATGTACTGACTATAACGGGCGTGCAGGATACGCCCCGGCACCTGATCGCCCACTTCGTAGCCATCTTTGGCCAGTTGAGGCCGCTCGCGCAGCATTTTGGGCGTGATGGTGTGCTCCTGCTCAAGCACCGGCGCCATGCCTTTCTCTTGGGAGAGCTCCAGCGCCTGCTTCCAACCCTCTATCGCTAAGTGACGGCTCACCTCATCGGTGAACACCAGCGACTGCTTAGAGCCGTAAGGGATTTTGAGCATGGTGAGCGTTGACCCTAAGCCCAAAAAGCCCATCCCGTGGCGACGCTTGGCTTCAATTTCACGCTGCTGCTGGGGCAGTGGCAAACCGGCTATCTCGACCACGTTATCGAGCATACGCGTGAAGATCGCGACCACTTTGCAGTAGCGTTCCCAGTCAAAGCACGGCTCGGCGCCGAAGGGGTCAATCACGAACTTGGTTAGGTTGACAGAACCCAGCAGGCAGGCGCCTTCCGGTGGCAGGGGTTGTTCGCCACAGGGATTCGTCGCACGGATATCTTCGCAGAACCAGTTATTGTTCATGCGGTTAACCTGGTCGATCAGGATAAAGCCGGGCTCGGCGTAGTCGTAGGTGGAGGACATGATAGTGTCCCACAACTCCCGCGCTTTAATCACTTCAACAATGCGGCAGGCGACGCGGCCTTCGGCATCAACCGTGTAGCCCTCTTCAATCACCGGCCAGTCCCGGTAGATCAGGTCTTCCGCTTTAACGTCCTCTTTCTCACCGGGGTGTAGCGGAAAGGCCAGCGGCCAGTCGGTATTGTTTTTCACCGCTTCCATAAACTCGTCGGTGATCAGCAAGCTAAGGTTAAACTGGCGCAGACGTCCCGCTTCGCGCTTGGCCTGAATAAACTCGCGTACATCCGGATGCCCCACATCAAAGGTGCCCATCTGAGCGCCGCGGCGGCCACCGGCAGAGGCGACGGTGAAACACATCTTGTCGTAGATATCCATAAACGCCAGCGGGCCGTTAGTGCCCGCGCCAGCGCCGAATACGAACGCACCCTTATGGCGCAGCGTCGAAAAGTCGTAGCCGATACCAGCCCCGGATTTCAGCGTCATACCCGCATCGACCACCGAGTCGAGAATATCGCGCATGGAGTCGCGAATCGTGCGCGAGACGGTGCAATTAATTAGGCTCACCGCTGGCTTGTAAGCTTCAGCCCCCGCGTTGGAAAGAATACGACCGGCAGGAATGGCGCCGTTTTCCAGCGCCCAGCGAAATTTGGGCAACCACTCTTCCGCTTTATCTCCCTCCACCGCTGCCAGGGCGCGAGCGACCCGTTCAAACGTAGCACCGACGTCCTGATCAACGGGTTGGCTATGACGATCCTTGAGACGGTATTTGGCGTCCCAGATCTCCCGTGAGGGGGCCTGCATCGGGACATCATTAGAAGTCTTCATAGCCTTGGTAGCGGTGCTCATGTCGCAAAACTCCTTCACAGCGGGGTGAATTATAGCGCTCAAATAGGGCCATTGTACGTAGCATCGGAGTGAAGTATAGACGTGACTCTCCACTATATGAGGCACTTTTTGTAAAATTTTCTACCATATATAGGAAAATCAGCGCCTTACACTTTTGTCATGTACCAACACGCTATAGACTGTTTTTCCGGTTAATCGTCTAGGAATTTTAATTAGATGTCTCAGATCGTAACGGCTACTCGCACCCTGCATTTTCACTCACCTTCCCTGGTCGCTATGGCAATGGCTATCGCTTTGATGGTCGCAACATCCATGGCTAACGCGACCACGTTTAATACCAACGACGAGGCCACCCACGACCATTGGCAGTCAATGACGCTCTCGCTGGGGGGCGAACGCCACTACCGGGCGGTAGAAACCCACAGCTACTCGGATGCGACGCTGAGCTTGAATGCCACTTCGGGCGTTTGCGATCTACCCTGGCTGGAGATGCGCGTCACCCTTGAGCAGCAGCAGGGAGAGAGTCGTACGGTAAACTTGGTGCCCACTCGGCTGCGCATCGATGAGCGGCCCGTTATCGACACCATGGCGGAATTTATCACTGAGCGCGGCGATGACGGGTTTTATGCCCACTTTTATTTAGGTGACTTGGACTCACTAATGGCCGACATGCGCCAGGGAGAGCAGCTATTTCTCGGCTTCGACCAGGAAGAGCGCGAGCCGTGGTATATGACCTTTAGCCTAAAAGGCGCCGACGCAGCGATCAACCGGATGCTCACCCAATGTGAAAGTAGTGGCCCCAAGGTTTGATTAAAGCAGCACCGCAGGCTGAGGCGCCCTTTCAACGCGGTTGCGTCCGCCATGTTTAGCGCGGTACATGGCGTCATCAGCCCGGGAGATAATGGTTTTACAGCTGTCACCCGGTTGCCAAACGGCGACACCGATACTCACCGTAACCGTTTGCTCGAGCCCCTCTATATGAAGCTCTGCTACCAGCGAGCGCAGCCGCTCGGCCAGACCAATGGCGGCATCAACATCGGAATGAGTCGCCAGCACAATAAACTCTTCGCCTCCCCAGCGCCCCAGATGGTCACAGCCACGCAGCGAGCTTTCCACTAATCGCGCCAGGGCCACCAGCACATCGTCACCCACGCTATGGCCGTGAGCATCGTTGATCTGCTTAAAGTTATCCACATCGAACAGTAGCAAGGCAAAGGCGGCCGCGTAACGCTTGGCAGCCACTAGCTCTGCATTGATCGCTTCTTCAATGCGGTAACGGTTCCATACCTTGGTTAAGGGATCAAAATGTGCTAGTTGCTCGAGACGCTGGTTGGCTTCGGCAAGGGCTTTGCGCTCATGCTCCAAGTGCATATTCAGTGAGCTAATTTCATAGGCTGAAATCGCCAGCGTCAGGTCTTCACCCAAGTCTACCGCTGCTAAGCGCTCTACCCGCAGCCACGCTTCACTCTTACCGACGACCTCTTCAGACCAGGCGACCGATGGGGCCAATATCACGGCCGGTTTAGGGCTGGTGGTGGGCTGCATCGCCCAATACAGCGTTTCCACCTGCTCAGGACGAAAAAAAATCAGCCAGGCACGCTGAGTCGAACTCATCGGCAGCGGCACCGCTAGCGCCCCGCACTGCTCGGGCATGGCTAGCGAAGCGGTTAACGTCTCTTTGGTGATTTCGCGCGTGCACCAAGGGCCGCTATGCACATGGGCTCTTTCAAGACGCAGCACAAATTGGCTAATCGCTTCTGGGGCTGGCGTCACGCCCGCTTGATAAGCGCCCCCATTCACCCACAGCACTACGCCATGGGCGCGAAACAGCTTCATCCAGATAGCCGCCTGTTCATGAAGTAGCTGCTGGGGGCTTTGCGGCTCGCTGCGCGCTCGCGCACTGAGCACCAGACTATCCTGAACCCGCTGCAGGTAGCGGGCTTCTTGACGCGCCCGCAGCAACAGCATGCGCTGGGTGGCCATTTGCACCAGGGTGCGAACGGCATCACGCACGAGGGGCTCAACTGAGTGCGGTGCTGGCGAATGGCAAAACACGAGCCCCCATAAGCCAGTATCCCCCTGCATAGCCAAACTGAATGACCCACGCACTCCCAGTCGGCTTAAATAGCGCTGCCGCTCCGGGGCAGGCGCGCGTAAAAAACTGCCGCTAAGGCTTGCTCCCGAGTGGGCGGGCTCCAGCGTTTCAGGCGACGCATCGACGTCTTCAATTAACCGCATAGGGTAGTGTTGGTAACTTTTGCGCAGGGCAACTGGGAAGTCGCTTGAGGGAAAGCGCTGCCCCAACAGCGAGGGCAGCTGCTTTCCAAGCGCCTCGGCGACCATCAAACCATGCCAATCGCTGTCAAAATGGCATACGGTGACCCGATCATGACCGGTAAGCTGTTGAATAGCGTTAACCAAGCAGTCGAGTAGCTCTTCCTGATGGGTCGCTTCAGCTAAATGCATCAAGCGCTCATTTACCGTACCCAGCAGGCGGCGTCTAACCAGGGGGTTAAGTGGCTCGATCTCGACGATGACCTGCTCACCCGCTCGGTAAGCGTGGAGTTGAAAACGCGCATTGTTGTGCTTGGAACGAATAAACACTAGCGGGCCGGGGAGCCGCTGCCGCCCCTGCAGTTCACGACGCATACGTTGGCTTAGCCGTTTTCCCAGCGCGCAGGCAAGAGTAAGCGACCCATTTTCAGGGCGCTCAATACCGGTCAAGCGAGTTAAGTTGGTGCTACTGGCTTGAATGCGCCGACAATCGGCATCTAAAACCAGCAGAGCGCCAAACGACTGCAACCGCGGGTGGTACATGGACACAAACGTGGCCTCGCAATCTATTCACCCTCGACCTGCTGCCTTAGCAACAGCTCTACGCGACGGTTGGCAGCTCGGCCCTCCGCAGTTGCGTTCGGTTCCATGGGTTGGGTGTCGGCATAACCGACGGCCCGCATACGAGAGATATTGAACCCTTGGCGCTCTAAATGCCTCACCACAGCGATAGCCCGCGCTGATGAAAGCTCCCAATTAGAGGGGAAGCGGGCCGTTGCGATAGGTACGCTGTCGGTGTGGCCTTCTACCGAAATCTGACCGTCAAAACGGGTCAGCACATCGATAAGGCTTTCTACCACATCTTGCCCACGAGCAGTCAGTACAGCTTGGCCGCTGGGAAATAAAAGGCTGGTATCAATGCGTAGTGTGACCCCTTCACTCCCTTGCGAAACGCTGACACCAGGGATGTCGAGCCCGTCAAACTGCGGCTGAATGCCTGAATGGCGAGGCTGAATGCCGGTGGCAAGCGACGCCAGCGGCAGTGATGATACAGCGCTGGCTGAACGCATGAAAGCAGTATCAGCCGCCTCACCGCCGCCCGGCGGTGTCAGTGAAAGCAACAGCACAAAAAGCGTGATGAGCAGCGTCAGCACATCCAAATAGCTGGTAAGCCAACCATCATCTCCATCGCCTGGCGACGGCGTCATTTCCAGTGCGTGGCGTGTATCACGGTCAAGCATCTGGCCTACCCCTTCGTCGCCGAACTAACCGACGAATCAGGCCTGGGTTTGACGCTGTTATCACGAATCTCATCGTGGTAATTAGCCACAAAGGAGTTGAGGGTCTCTTCAATAAACGACGGCAGACGGCGCTTGGTAATCAGGGAAATACCTTCCAGCACCATGTTCATGGTAATCAGTCGATCTTCGGTGCGGCGCTCTAGCTTCACCGCAATAGGCTTAAACACCAAGTTGGCGAGTAAAATACCGTAGAAGGTAGTGAGCAGAGCCACTGCCATGCGCGGGCCAATGACCTGCAGGTCGCCAGCGTCCATGACTTCCAGCATGTTGACCAGCCCCACCAGGGTGCCGATCATGCCAAACGCGGGGGCATAGGTGGCCATAGTGCGAAATATTTGTGCTTCAGCATGCTCCCGCGCTTTAAGGCGAGCAATGCGCCAGCGCAGCATGTCAAAAATCTCATCCTCTTTGGTATTCGCAATCACCAGTTGGATCCCGGTACGTAAAAACGGGTTGCGGGTATGCTCCAACTCGCGCTCGACCGCACGCACATCGCCTTTAAACCACAGTCGCGACATATCGACCAATTCGCGGATATCGTCACGCATGTAGGTGTTTTCACGCCGGAACACCAAGCCCACCAGCCGTACGACGCGGAGTACCTCTTTCAGCGGATAGCTAATAAAGGTCGCCGCTAGTGTACCCGTCACCACGATGGCCAACCCCGGAAAATTGATAAAGCTCTCTGGGGACTCTGCAGTGAAAAACAGCACGCTCACCAACAGCAGGATGCTGGCAAATATGCCTATCAGCGTCGAAGGATTCATCCACGGCTCCTTGCCGGTCACAAGTGAGTAAAAAACGTTGGCGTTATGCCGAGTCGTGTAAACGCGCGCGTAAACGACTCACGGCTTGGCTGTGCAGTTGAGAAACGCGTGATTCCGTTACGCCCAACACAGCTCCGACTTCCTTGAGGTTGAGCTCTTCTTGGTAATAAAGCGCCATTAGCAGCTTTTCACGCTCTGGAAGCGCTTCAATAGCGTCAATCAACGTTTGCCGCTGCTGACCATCAAGCAACTGCTCGAACGGTGAATTGCCCAGCTCATTATTTATCGGCTCGCCGCCTTCGGCCACCAGCTCTTCAAACGGCAACAGTTGGCCGCTGTTAGTGTCATTGAGCAACTGCTGATACTCGCTCAACGGCATCTCGAGGTGTTGAGCAATTTCGTTCTCTTCCGGGGCTCGCCCCAGCAGTTGCTCTAATTGGCGAACGGCGCCCTCAACCGCACGCGCCGAACGGCGAACGCTGCGGGGCAGCCAGTCGCGGGTGCGTAACTCATCCATCATTGCGCCGCGAATACGTTGACTGGCGAAGGTCGCGAACGTTGCCCCCTGGGTGGCATCAAAACGGCCCAGCGCTTCCAGCAGCCCCACCATTCCAGCCTGAATAAGGTCGTCGAGCTCAATACTTGCTGGCAACCGAACCTGTAGCGTCAAGGCCTGACGTCGCACCAGTGGCATGTATTGCGTCAACAGCTCATTTTGTTTGATTCTGCCCTGTGCTGTGTACATATTCTCGCCTCGCGGCTATCCAGCCTTCACTGATAGTTCACAATCAATTGTAACCCTTGCACACGAACAGGCCGTTGGCCTGGGCGTAAGGCGAAGCGAAAATGCAATGGCGCATCGGCGGCTCGCCCCACTAATGCGGTGGTAGAACCACGCATACCGGTTAATGCAACGCACTGCTCAGGATGACATAGCCAAGCGTTTAATAGCGCGCCGGGGGAGTGTTGAAACTGCCAATGAATGCGCCCAAGCTGAGCCGACTGCACGTTGTTAGCGGCAGTTGGCGGGGTAGCCGCTTGGCTAGCGCTTGCCCGATCACCCATCGCCACCATTAGCCCAGGTATCTGGCTGCTCCAACTACCCGGCGCCGCCTGAGCACTCCCCGTTAACCCTGTTAGTAGCCAACCTGCCACTAGTACTAAGATCAGTGGCAGTTTCCCTCTTAATAGCCAGCTTAGCATGCTTAGTCTCCTCGGCAGAGTGGGCTCATCGTGCAAGTACCAGTAACTCCATATTTAAGTAGTAATCAGCGGCCTCGCGCAAGTTATCGAGCAACCCCTGGCGCGGCAAGTGGGGCTCGTGGAGCGCCAGCAAACGACGCGGCCCGCCACGCTCATGTAGCAGGCGCAAGGTACGGAACATGGCTGCGAAAGTATCGGCATCGCTACTGATCCATAGCGCCCAACGATTATATTGATCGCGTAGCTGAGCAAGGTCGGACGTTTCCGCCATGACGATACGAATATCCCAATCATCAGGATCCCCGGCCCAACTTCTACCTAGCGTTGACCACTGCCCCAGTCGCGCTTTGACCTTGCTTACCTGGGCCGCACCACTACCGGGTAGCCCGACCACAATAAGCGGAATTTTGGGCTTGGGCGGAGCCACCGTCGTTGGCTCTTCCGCCGCCGCTACCGTTGGCGATAATAAGGGTGAGGTGTGTTCGGACACAGGCTCTGCCGCCGCGACATCAACAGCACCCTCAGTCTGCTGCTGTTGGCGCTGTAGATTTGCCCACTTGCGCAGTCCCGCGGCTTGATCTTGTTCGCTCACGCCACGCCCTCTCGACTAACACTGCCCATTTGGCGAATCGCATCCCGCGCCATAAAGGCATAGACCAGCGCATCGAGCATACCGGTGTCACGGCGACGGCGGCTGGTACCTAATAGGTTGAGCAGATCACCACGCAGCGTCTGCGCCTCTTCATCATCAGCGACATCGAGATGTCCGGCGACTGACGCCACACCGCTGGCCATTAACAGGCGAACTTCAGCATTTAGGTCGCCACTATCAGCCTCTTTTAACTGCTGCCAAGCGCGCCGCGTCAAGGCGGCCAGGCTTTCGCTTTGCAGTTGGGTTAACAGGAGGGAGAGCACTTCTGCCCCTAAGCGAGCCGGGGTAAGCCAGTAGCGGCGCACCACCACTTTGGCGCTTTCCGGATCGCGCACCTCCCCGTACCAGGCGAGCAGGGCACAGCCGCTGGCATCCTCAACTTCGGCGTAGGCAGTCCAAAGCTGCACCGATTGACCACGAAAACGCACACCCACATGGTGGGTTAGCACACTGTCATTAAACAGCTGGCGAACCGTCTGGCGCTCGTGGTGAAAGAGTACTCGATGATTGGGGGCTACTTGGCTGACCCAGGTCAAGTGCTCGGCTTCCAGCCACGCGAGTGCATCCGATTCGGGAAAGCGCGGTAGTAGGTGTACCGCGACGCCGTTTGATGAAGTCAAGGCAGCTAAGCGCGGCTGCCACCCCGCGGGGTGGCGATGCTGTAGCCAGGGAAGCGCCAGCCATGCGCCATCAGTGTCCAGACCAATGTCCGGCATTGCCCAATCGCAGCCGCGTTCGTTACGCCGCGCGAACCACGCCATACCTAAAGTAGTTTCCGCCGCGGGATAGCCGGCGAGCAGTGCATCCAAACGCTCTTCCTGCACACGGCTTGGTAGAGCGGCTAAGTTCCAGAGCTCTTCTAAATCCGCAAATCCTGTCACGCGCTGGCGCAGGCGTGCCAATAGCGACGACAAACGACGCCCTTGGCCCAATACATCCCGGGACCAGCGCGGCATCCCTGTCGGAGTGTCTGCGCTTTGCAACCGTTCACGCTGAGGGGTCGCCGTGCTCAGCGCTTGATCCACTAACGCGGCAGGAGCGGCAATCGCCATATCTTCGGGCACCTGCTGCCCATTTGAACCAAACAGCACGCGCATGCCGTGACGCATAATAATGTCTAACACCGGCGCCAGACGGCCCGCCTCATCCTGCTTGGTAATAATGCAGTCATCTAACTCTGCGCCCGCCGCGCGCGCGGCCTGACGGTAGCGCAACACGACTTCCTCGAGGGTTTCCGGTTGACTGGCGGCATTGAGCAGCAGTACCAAACGTACCTGCGAGCGTCCACCCTGAAGGTGAGCAATCTGTTCGATCACCCGCTGGTCACGCTGACTCATACCCACGGTGTCGATAATCACCCACTGCTTGCCCTGCAGGCGGCCCAGCAAGTCGTCGATGGGTTGCTCGGCGTCAAGCGCGTACATCGGGGTATCCAGCAGGCGCGCATAGATGCGCAGCTGCTCGTGGGCACCAATCCGGAAGCTATCGGTGGTGACCAGCGCCACCGGGCGCGTACCGTGACGCATCACAAAACGAGCGGCTAGCTTGGCGGTAGTGGTGGTTTTACCCACCCCCGTGGGCCCCACCAGGGCGACAATACCAGTTTGATCAAAAAAACTTGCTTCATCGTTCAGCACGCAGAGGCGATCCATTAACTGCTGACGCAGCCATTGCAGCGGCGCTTCGCTATCGCCGTCTAACTTGGTTAGCGGCGCTGGCATTCCCGCAAGCAGCTCATCGGCGAGCTCACCGCTAAAGCCGACGTTCCATAGCAGTTGGCGAAGTCGCGCCGCCGTTCCAGTGAGCGTTGCTGGCGCTGTTGAAGCAGCATGGTTTGACTGGCTGTTTGCCAGCAGTGCTCGCATATCCTGCATTTCGCGCAGTAAGCGCTCGCTCATCGCCTGCATAGGGTCTTGCGGTGGAGGCGATGGTGGCGTTTCGGGGGCGGCGGGTTCAGGTGAAGGTTCAAAGTGGTCAATGGCTTCGTCCGCCATGGCCAAAATTTCAACGCCCCCTTCGGTACGCCGATTAGCCACAATCAAGGCGTCTTCACCGAGCGTTTCGCGCACTTGGCGCATCACATCACGACTGTTGGCTCCCACGAAACGTCTAACGCTCATGATTTACCCTTGCCTATTCTGGAAATGGTCGACGCTAGCCTATCACGGCGTGTCATCATTAACGTCCGCCGACTATTGTGGTCACTCTTAATGTGCGGTCATCGGGAATTTCAGCCTGGGACAGCACTGACATATGGCGTAGACGTCGGCGTAAGAATCGGGACAGTACCGCTCGCAGCGAGTGCTGCACAACCAGCACCGGCGGCTCGCCTGAGCTTTCGTGACGTTCCAGCGCCTGCTGGGCCTGAGTCATCAGCGTTTCTGCCAACCCTGGCTCCATGGCGCCGTTGCCATTCATGGCCTGAACCAGCACTTGTTCCAACTGGGCATCCAGTCCCATGACATTAAGCGTCTCTTGCCCCGCAAACCACTGCTGGACGATGGCGCGCCCCAGCGAAACACGCACCAGCGCCGTCAGCTCGTTAGGATCTTTTTGCTGGGTGGCGTACTCCGCCAGGGTATCGAGAATAGTGCGCATGTCGCGGATAGAGACATCTTCATCAAGCAGGTTTTGCAAGATACGCTGCAAAACCGTCAATGAAATCGCTTTCGGGATCACCTCTTCTACCAACGCTTTCTGCTCATCGCCCATTTTATCCAGCAGTTTCTGGACTTCCTGTCGACCCAGCATCTCGGGCGAATGACGGTGCAACAGGTGGTTCAAGTGGGTCGCTATGACGGTACTGGCATCCACGACGGTGTAGCCATACACCTGAGCATGCTCACGCTGGTTGCTATCAATCCAGACAGCGGGCAAACCAAAGGCGGGATCTTGGGTTTGGGTGCCCTGCAGCTCGCCCGATACCTGCCCCGGATTGATCGCCAGCCATTTACCCGGCTGTGCCTCAGCGCGGCCAATCTCGGCACCTTTCATGGAGAGTACATAGGCGTTGGGCGGCAGCTCCAAATTATCGCGGATATGCACCACCGGCGGCAGGAAACCCACTTCCTGGGCAAACTTTTTACGCACGCTTTTAATCCGCCCAAGCAGCTCGCCTTTTTGACGCGAGTCGACCAGCGGTATTAAGCGATGCCCCACTTCCAGACCGAGGGTATCGACCAATTGCACATCTTCCCAGCTCGCTTCAGGGGTCTCTTGTAACGGTACAGGCGCAGTCGCAATTTCCTCCTTGACCAACAACTGCTCTTTTTGGCGCATAATAAACCACGCCAAACCCGCTAGCAGCGCGGTAAAGAGTAGAAATACTAAATTGGGCATGCCGGGCACCATGCCCAATAGCCCCATCACTATGGCGGCCAATATCAGTACCTGGGGATTTACGAACAGTTGGCTGAGCATTTGCTGGCCAATGTCCTCGTCTGTATCGGTACTCACCCGAGAAACCGTGACACCCGCTGCGGTCGAGATCACCAGAGCCGGAATTTGCGCCACCAGACCGTCGCCGATCGCTAGCCTGGATATTGCATAAGACATGAAAAAGGCGGCTGAAAATCGGTTATAATTCAAGCTCCTACACAAGAACCAACCGCCTCAGCCGCCATGACAAAATGTACCACGCCGTCCGCTTCCTTTCCACGCTGCAAAGGCCGTCAGGTCATCGCCCGTTTCGATGGCGGTGATCTCACTTCCGACGGCGGTATCCTGCTGCTGCGGCAGCTCGATCGCGAGATGGGCCTGACCCGCGCCGTCGCTCGCCGGCTCAGCGACGAGCGCGACGCTCAGCGCTGCCTGCATCGCACCGAAACCCTGGTCCGGCAGCGCGTGTTCGGCCTGGCGCTGGGCTATGAGGATCTCAATGACCACCAGGCCCTGCGTCACGATATCGCCCTGCAGACCGCCGTCGATACCGATGGCGTGCTGGCCAGTCAGTCCACCTTGTGCCGCTTCGAGCAGCAAGCCGACCGGGACTGGGCGATCACCATCCACGAAGAGATGATCGAGCAGTTCATCCGCTCGTTCCGGCGGCCACCCAAGAAACCGCTCTACCTCGACTTCGATGCCACCGACGATCGGGTGCATGGCCAGCAGCTCGGGCGGCACTTCAACGGCTACTACAACCACTACATCTTCCTGCCGCTGTTCGTATTCTGTGGCGACCAGCTGCTGGTCAGCTATCTGCGTCCGGCCTCGCTGGATGCCGCTCACCACGCCGGTGCCATCCTCGCCCTGTTGGTCCGGCGGCTGCGCCAGGCGTGGCCTGAGGTGAAGATCGTCTTCCGAGGCGACAGCGGCTTCTGCCGTCCACTGATCCTCAACTGGTGTGACCGCCACGGCGTCGATTACATCATCGGCCTCGCCGGCAACAAGCGCTTGGCCAAGCTGGCTCTGAACATCGACTACGCGTCGGCCATCCGCTTCGAGAAGACCTGGGAGAAGGAGCGTGTCTTCGGCTTCATCGAGTACGCTGCCAAGAGCTGGAAGGAGCGTCGACGAAAGGTCATCGTCAAGTCCGAGACCAGCCGGCGTGGCTTCAACACCCGCTATGTGGTCACCAGCCTGCGCGGCTGCAGCGCCGAGTGGCTCTATGACCACCGCTACTGTGCTCGGGGCGAGATGGAGAACCGTATCAAGGAGCAGCAGTTCCTGTTCTCCGACCGCACCAGCTGCCACGAATGGTGGCCCAACCAGTACCGACTGCTGCTGTCGGGGTTGGCCTACCTGCTGCTGGAGCGGCTGCGCCGGGTCTACCTCAAGCGCACCGCCTTCGCCCAGGCCCAGGTCAACACCCTCCGCCTGAAGCTGCTGAAGATCGGCGCTGTCATCACCCGCAACACGCGCACGATTCGGCTGATGTTGAGCAGCCAGTACCCGGAGCAGGACCTCTTCCTGAAGCTGGCCAGCAAGCTGGTGCCGGGATAGCGCCGCGGCGTGCTGTCCCCGGCACAGAAAACACATGGGGGTAGGGGGAAATGCGCCTTGAGCTCAGGAAATTGATCAATATATAGCCAACTTCCAGCTCTGGGCGGCATCATCGCCACCAAACCTGGCATTTGGGTGCTGCTGACCAACCCGATGCAACATCCGGGCTAGCAGCATATAGGTCTGGCCAGCAGCGCCAAAGCTCATATCGTGCTGCAACATACCAATCAACAGCCCACCGATAATATTGACCACCATAATTACCAAACCGGCAATGGCATCACCACGGACAAACTTACTTGCGCCGTCCATGGAACCAAAGAAATCAGCTTCTTGAGCGACTTCCGCGCGTCGCTTTTTGGCGTCTTCCTCGCCAATTAAGCCAGCGTTCAGATCGGCATCGATGGCCATCTGCTTACCGGGCATTGCATCCAGGGTAAAGCGCGCACCGACTTCGGCAATACGGCCAGCACCTTTGGTGATAACCATAAAGTTGATGATGACGAGAATCAGGAAAACCACTAGGCCTACAGCGAAATTACCGCCGACCAGGAATGCCCCGAACGCTTCAATGACCTTACCCGCCGACGCACCGCCCTGGTGACCCTCCATGAGCACCACCCGAGTGGAAGCCACATTGAGCGACAGACGCAGCAGCGTGGTAAACAGCAACACAGCTGGGAACGCCGCAAAATCCAGCGGCTTCTGTGTAAACATGCTAACCATTAACACCATAATGGCCAGCGCGATATTAAAGGTGAAGAGTAAATCCAGGGCAAAGGGAGGCAAGGGCACAATCATCATGCCCAAAATCATTAGGATGAGCAGCGGCCCGACCAGCAGCTTCATGCGCACATCACCCATCCAGTCGCGCCTACCTACTAGCTGACTCAAGCCTTTCATGGTTGCGCCTCATTACCACCGGCGCCATGCCCGGGGCTTTCCATCTCCGGTGGTACCGGCAGGTTATCGGGGGTTGGGGGCACCTCGCCTCCTTGTTTTGCTACTTGCTTGAGGCGATAGGCCCAGGCCATTACTTCCGCCACAGCGGTATACAGTTCAGCCGGCACCTCCGCCTCTAGATCCACGTGATGATACAGGGCACGCGCCAATGGTGCTGCCTCCAATCGTGGCACGCCAGCCTCTTCGCCGATTTCGCGAATGCGCGCAGCCACTGCGTCGGCGCCTTTTGCCACCAACCGTGGCGCCCCCATACTGCCTTCCTGATAAGTCAGCGCTATCGCGTAGTGCGTGGGGTTGGTAATGATAACGTCTGCCTGGGGCACTTTGCTCATCATCCTGCCCCGCGCCATGATCTGCTGCTGCTGGCGAATGCGCGCTTTCACATGGGGGTCGCCTTCAGACTCTTTGTGCTCACGCTTGATCTCTTCCTGACTCATGCGCAGCTTTTTAGCATTGTCCCAGAGCTGGAAAGGGACATCGATCAAAATGACCACGATCAACACCAGCACCATGAGCCCAGCGGCCTGAGCCGCCATGGTGAGAGCGTTGGTCAGCGCTTGCTGGATAGGCTGATCCATTAGCGCCATAAATTTGCCGATGTTGAAATACAAAAATGTCGCGGCGACGCCCCCTACCAGAACCGACTTGGCGATCGCTTTTGCCAACTCGATCAATGCCTGGGTGGAGAAGATGCGCTTTACGCCCTTAATAGGGTTTAGCTTGGAAAACTTGGGCTGCATCGATTTAGCCGATATCAGCCAGCCTCCCATCAATCCAGGGGCGACTAATGCAATAATTACTAGCAGTAAAAACAGCGGCATCATGGCAAATAGCGTTCGCTGGCCAAGATCCAGGGCATTGACCAACATCGGAGTACTTTCCATTGCCTGGCGGCGCTCAAACAAGAAAGCCTGCTCCATCACCGCGCCCAACTGGTCGTAGAGCATTTTGCCCATACTGTAAAGGCCAATCACCCCGCCCAACAGCAGCAAAAATGTATTTAACTCCCGGGAACGGGCAACCTGGCCCTCTTCACGGGCTTTCTCTTTTCGCCTGGGCGTGGCCTCTTCGGTCTTTTCCTGGTCGCTATCGTTATCTGCCATGCGGGTATCCGGCCAGGTGAAGCGAAGCTTAACACGTATTCAGCCGTCCATAGGGACGGCTGAATAGCGTGCTTGCGTGCCCAGAGGGCGTGTAATAACGCGCTTTAAAAGCCTAATTCATCCAACAAGTCGTCTACTTGATCTTGCCCAGAGACGGTATCAGGAACATTATCCTTCACTTGTGGGCCATTCAAAAGGTCTTCGTTGCGCCGTGCATTGTCGCTTTTCCACTGATCCTCGGCCTTGCGCTGCAGCGTTTCTCGTGCATGGGCACCCGGCGCGTTATCGATAAGCACCTGAACCAGCTGATGCTCAATCTCATGGATCACGTCCATCATCTTCTTAATCACCTGGCCGGTCAGGTCTTGAAAGTCCTGGGCCATCATGATTTCCATCAGTTCTTTGTTAGTGGCTGAAACCACATCGGGCACGTCGCTGAGATAAGTACGCGTCTCGACGACGAGCGCCTTGGCCTCATCCAGCTCTTTCGGCGCTTCAAACCACTCGGCCCAGCGCTTATCCAGCGCCTCGGCTCGATCCGACAATTGATCCTGCAGCGGCTGAGCACGGTCAACGGCATTGAGCGCTCGATCTGCTGCCTGCTCCGTCATGGTGGCGACATAGTGCAAGCGGTCGCGTGCGTCGGGGATGGCTTCGGCCGCTTTCTCAATCTCTTTATCAAGACCTAGTTCACGCATGTTCTCGCGCAACATGCGCGTCAACTTCCCAATGCGATGAATTAAGTCTTCAGCGGCTTGCTCAGACGATTGGGCAGAATCAGACTGCTCATTCTGGCTCATAATGGTGTCTCCTCGTTAACTAAGCACATAGGCTCAGTCGCTCACATACCCAGTTTGTCGAAGATTTTGTTGAGCTTCTCTTCCAGGGTAGCGGCAGTGAACGGCTTGACGACATAGCCATTAGCACCCGCCTGAGCAGCCGCTATAATGTTCTCTTTCTTCGCTTCTGCGGTCACCATCAGTACTGGGAGGTCTTTCAAGGCGTCATCCTGTCGGATCTCCTTGAGCATCTCCAAGCCGTCCAGGTTCGGCATATTCCAATCAGAAACGACGAACTCAAACTTGCCGGAGCGCAGTTTATTGAGCGCATCTTGGCCATCTTCAGCTTCATCCACGTTGGTGAAGCCCAGCTCCTTAAGCAGGCTACGCACAATCCGACGCATGGTAGGAAAGTCGTCTACAACCAGGAAACTCATATTCTTATCTGCCATGGGTCATCCTCTAATCAATCGGTATATGGCACGGGAGTGACTGAAAAGCACAGTCAGGGATTTAAAACTGTTTCTTAAGCGCTATTCCTAAAACTCGTCCTTAAAACTCTTCCCACTCTTCGTGGTCGCTGCGTTTGGCGGCAGGTCGACTCGTTTGCGGCTGGTCGACCTTGGGGGCAGGCATGGCACTCGCTGTTGGCGAGACGGAGGGCAGCACCTGATGTGACGCACCTTGCATACCTAACAATTTAAACACGGCGACTGCTTGCTCCAAACGGTTGGCCTGTTCCTCAAGGGAGGCGGCTGCCGCAGAGGCTTGCTGTACTAGCGCAGCGTTTTGCTGAGTGACTTGATCCATCTGGCCCACGGCCTGACTCACCTGCTCAATACCATCACTCTGCTCTTGGGAGGCGGCGGAAATTTCATCCATAATATCAGTTACGCGGCGCACCGCAGTCACCACATCCGACATCGTGGTGCCAGCCTGCTCGACCAGGGTAGAGCCTTGCTGAATCTGCGACACCGAGGCCTCAATCAGGTTTTTAATCTCTTTAGCCGCATCTGCGCTACGGCTGGCCAAATTGCGCACTTCCCCAGCTACGACGGCAAAGCCTCGACCTTGCTCGCCAGCACGGGCGGCTTCTACCGATGCATTGAGCGCCAGGATGTTGGTTTGAAAGGCAATCGAATCAATAACGCTGGTAATGTCGGCGACTTTTTTCGAGCTCGTGGAAATACCGTGCATCGTCTGCACCACCTGCTCCACCACTTGCCCACCGCGCTCGGCCGTAGTGGAGGCGTCTGCGGCCAATGTACTGGCTTGGCGGGCATTGTCGGCATTCTGTTTTACTGTCGCGGTCATCTCTTCCATGCTGGCAGCGGTTTGTTGAATCGATGCGGCCTGCTGTTCCGTGCGCGATGAAAGATCAGCGTTACCGCTGGCAATCTCTCGGGTGCCGTGGTGGATTTCGTTACTGCCTTCGCGTACGCGACTAACAATATTGGTGAGGTTCTGCTGCATGGTGCCCATAGCGCCAAACAGACGACCAATTTCGTTTTTACCCGCTTCGGGCAGCGGATCGGTTAGATCGGCCTCGGCAATCGCATCCAGGCGTTGAATGGCACCTCTTAGCGGCGCAATCACTGTACGGCGTAAACCAAAGTAAATAATCAGAGTCATCACCAGAGCAAAGAGCACCGCTACCGCTTTGATAATATTGAACAGATTACTCTGAGCTTCAGAGTCCTCTCGAATGGTGTCTACCCGCTGGAAGCCATAATCGACAAATGCGGTCATGCTTTCGTTCAAACTAAGCAGCGGCCCCTCCAACTCCTCACGCAAGGTGTTGTAGCGGGTTAGATTCATAGATTCGAAGGTTTCATGCTGCTGTTTAACCAACGCCATGACAGTATTAAAATCTTCAATCAAGGCGTTTGCCAATGCCTCGCCTTGGGGGGAGAATGTGTTTGCAGCGAAGCGCTCAAAACGCTGTTCAGAACGCTCTATGCGATTGGCCGCTATATCCACCTGCTCATTAGACTGACGGGTCTGGCCCACCATGAGGTAGTTGGAAGCCGTTTCCATCGCCAGCATGGCTTGGTTCAGCAGCGAGTCGGCGCGGTTAATCTCATTGAGCTGTTCGCTGCTAATGTTGTTAAGTACATCAATATTATTTTGTGCATCACGGTCAGCTACAACACCCAAACCCGCAATCACCAAAATCAGCACGCCAAAGCAGCTAAGTGCCGTGACCACAGCGGCGTGAATACTCAAATTGCGCAGTAAACGACTCATTGGCGATCCCCTTGCGAGCTTATTAAGTTTTTATGCTTAGTTCTTATACCAAGTCACTTATAATAATGCGTATCAATCTCACTAAACACGTTGAGCTCTACCCGATGCAGCGATCAGCGCCATCATTCGCGTGGGAACATCGTCCAAAGCCACCACTTCCACCGCGCCACCCATCGCGATGGCTTCTCGCGGCATACCGAAAACCACGCAGGTCTGCTCATTTTGAGCGATGGTGGGCGCACCCGCTTGGCGCATTTCAAGCAGTCCGGCAGCGCCATCCTTTCCCATACCGGTAAGAATCACGCCAATGGAGTTTTTACCTGCGTGCTGAGCCGCTGAGTGGAAAAGCACGTCTACCGATGGGCGATGGCGGTTTACCGGCGGGCCGTCATCTAATCGCGCCACATAGTTAGCGCCGCTACGTGCCAACTTGAGGTGCTGATCCCCCGGTGCGATATAAGCGTGCCCGGGTAGAATCCGCTCGCCATCGGTGGCTTCTTTAACCGTAATCCGACACAGCCGGTCTAGACGTTCGGCAAACGAGCGGGTAAAACCGCCAGGCATATGCTGGGTAATCAATATCGCCGGGGCATTTGCCGGTAATGGCTCTAGCACCGCCCGAATCGCTTCAGTGCCGCCAGTGGACGCGCCGATAATGATCAACTTTTCGCTTGATACCAGCGGCGCCTTCAAGGCCGCTGGCGGCGGCGTGTTTTTATGCCGCGCCTGGCGGGGACGTGAGCGTGCCGCGGCACGAAGTTTTTCGGCAATTTCGTCGGCGTACTCCATCATCCCATTGCGGATTCCCAGACTCGGCTTGGCGACAAAGTCCAGCGCACCGAGCTCAAGCGCACGTAGGGTGATTTCCGAACCGCTTTGGGTTAGCGACGACACCATTAACACCGGCATAGGACGCAAGCGCATTAAACGCTCGAGAAAATCCAAGCCGTCCATACGTGGCATTTCCACATCAAGGGTTAACACATCAGGATTGTGCTGCTTGATCAAATCCCTGGCGGCAATAGGATCAGGCGCTACCGCAACGACTTCCATATCGGGCTGGGAATTAATAATTTCTGTTAACAAATCGCGAATTAGCGCCGAATCATCGACACACAATACTTTGATTTTGGCTGCGCTCAAAGCACGCCTCCTCTTGCTGTAGACGCCTGATGTGTGATTGCAACCGCCGGAGCCACAGCGCCTAAAGCGATTATAAAGACACGATAATTGTTCATTTTTTGGCCACGGTATAAACGGTCTGGCCACGCAGTTTGAACGCATCACTTATATACGAGAAGTTTTCTGAGTGGCCTGCAAATAGCAAACCATCGGGCTTCATCAGTGGCGCAAACCGTTTAAGAATTTTTGATTGAGTATCTTTATCAAAATAAATCATGATATTTCGGCAGAACACCGCATCAAAAGGGCCTTTAATTGGCCATTGCGGCGCCAGCAAGTTAAGTGGCAGAAACTCCACCAGTGCGGATACCTCTGGGCGTACCCGTGCAAAGCCCGCATGGTTACCGGTGCCTTTCTGAAAAAAGCGTTTGACCCGCGCTTCATCGAGCTTGCGCACCTGCTCCAAGGGATAAACACCAGCGCGGGCCCTAGCCAACGCATCGGTATCGATGTCCGTTGCGATCACTTTGGCCTGCGCCGCTTTAGCGCCTAGCGTTTCCAACAACGTCATCGCCAGCGAGTAGGGCTCTTCCCCGGTGGAAGCTGCCGAACACCAAATAGTGACCGGATCTTGCTTGTTCTTTATGTGCTCAGCCAGCAGCGGAAAATGGTGCGCTTCACGAAAAAAGGCCGTGAGGTTGGTGGTCAGCGCGTTCGTGAACGCCTCCCACTCTTTGGCCTCTGGCTGGCGCTCCAGGCGCACCAAATAGTCGGTAAAGCGCGTCATACCATGGTGACGTAGACGCTTGGCTAAGCGGCTATAGACCATTTCACGCTTATGCTCAGCCAGTACGATACCCGCGCGCTGATAGATCAGCTCGCGAATACGCGTAAAATCCGCATCTGTCAGTACCAGATCCCTTTCAATCTGACTGCTTGATGTCCACTGACCAGCGTCTAAAGCCCGTTCACGTTGTTCGGTCAAAACTCTTCCCACTCCTCTACTGAGGCTGTTTGCCGTTTAACGGGCGAGTTATTCGACGGCGCTGTGCTAGGCAGCTGAGCCGCGTGCTTGGGTGCTGTCACTGCCGGCGGGCGTAGCGCCCCCTGGCTGTTTAATCGAAATGCTTCCACCGATAGCGCTAATAGCCCTGCCTGTTTCTCTAGAGAAACTGCCGCTCGTGCGGTTTCCTGTACCCGCACCGCATTGCGCTGGGTGCCTTGATCCATCTCTGCTACTGCCTGATTAACCTGGGCAATGCCATGACTCTGCTCTTCAGAGGCGGCCGATATCTCGTGCATAATCTGCGTCACACTGCGCGCAGCTTCTGCCACTTCGCTAATCGCGACTTCAGCTTTAGTCACCAAACTAGCCCCAGCGCTAACTTCTCGGTTAGAGCCATCAATCAGGCCACGAATTTCTTGAGCGGCGCCAGCGCTGCGGCCAGCTAGGTTACGCACTTCTTCAGCTACAACGGCAAACCCCCGCCCATGCTCCCCTGCCCGAGCCGCTTCTACCGATGCATTCAGCGCCAGAATATTGGTCTGAAAGGCGATTGAGTCGATCACATTGATAATATCGGTCATCTGCTGGGAGCTTTGAGTAATCCGCTGCATATTGTCGACCAGCTGTGTCATCAACTCGCCGGTATTCGTCACCTGAATAGCATTGTTATCGGCTAGACGACGGGCTTCTTGAGCGTTTTCGCTGTTTTGTCGAACGGTAGCGGTCATTTCTTCCATGCTGGAAGCGGTTTGCTGCAAAGAGGCCGCCTGTTGCTCGGTTCGCGACGATAGCTCTTCGTTACCACTTGCGATGTCCCGGGCCGCCGGGGTAACGACGTCAATGCCACTTTTTACGTCGCCAATGATACTACTGAGGCTTTTACGCATGGTGTTCAGCGAGTCCATTAGCTGGCCCACTTCATCGCGTCGCATGGCGGGCACTTTAGCCGCCAAATTGCCGCCGGCAATTTGCAGCGTAAAACCTGCGGCACTTTTTAGTGGTCTAGTAATCGCCCGCAAGGTGACCAAGCCGATCACAATAAGTAGCAGCAAGCCAATCCCAAGGACGATGGCCTGCGCGCCCAGCATTGTGGTTTGACCTTGCTGAGCTTCATTGGCCATGATTTCAGCAGCCTGCTGTTTCTGACCAATAAGTTGATTCACCATGCCTGAAAGGAAGCGACCCTCCTCGGTCATCACGCTAATAACCGCATCAAGGCCGGTAAAGGCTTGATACGCCTCTTCTGCCTGAAGAACACTGGCGGCTTGGCCCATACCATTCTGCAAGAACACCTGCAGCTGCTGATCAAACTCGGCGGCAAGCTCGGTCATATTAACCTCCCGCGAGTAGTACTCTTGCCATGCAGCAGCGACCTCTGCAGCATTAGCAGCAATACTTTCACCCACTTCAAAGCGCTGCTCAATCAGCTCCATACGCTCCGGCTGAATGATCGCTTGGCGAGATTCAGCAATGGTTTGATCAATTTGCTGCAGGCGAATAACATCAAGCAGCCCATCATTATTCAGATGCTCCAAACGCTCGCCCGCCAAATTCAAACCATACAAGCCTAAGCCGCCGCTAATTAACAGCAACAGTCCTGCCACGATAATCATGCCGACTAACTTGGCGCGTATGGTATCGAGGCGCACTCGAGCTAAACGCTTAACCACCCCTTTCTGGCGTAACCGACCTTTATCTAAGTAAAGTCGTTTATTGCGGCCTTCACGTATTTCAGTGTACGCCTGCTCTGCCTGCGCAATGGCTTTCCGGCTTGCCTGCACGCGCACCGAGGTGTAGCCAACTACCTTCCCATCTTCGACAATCGGCGTCACACTGGCGTTTACCCAGTAGTGGTCGCCATTTTTGCAGCGATTTTTGACCAGCCCGCGCCACGTTTCACCCGCTTTAACGGTTTGCCAAAGGTTTTCAAAAGCCGCTGGTGGCATATCCGGGTGGCGTATCAGGTTATGCGGCGCACCTATCAACTCTGCGTGCTCAAAGCCGCTAATATCGATAAACGCTGGGTTAGCATAGGTGATGCGCCCCTTGGTATCGGTACGCGAGACTAAGAAATCGTCCTCTTTTAGTTCAATTTCGCGCTGAGTGACTGGCTGGTTATTACGCATGATTTGCCTTTTTTAGTGTTTTATTTTTAAAAGAGAGCTTGCCCGCCCTGCCAAGCAAATTAAAACGACGCCCACTCATCTACCTCTTCCGCTTGCTGCTTGTGCCGCGTAGGAAGGCTTGGCGCTACCGAAGGCATAAGAGTCCGTGATACTGGGGTGCGATGGGCAAACGCTTCAGTGACACGAAAGCGCTCCACAGCCTCACGTAAACGAGCCGCTTCACTTTCAAGCTCATTCGCACTACGCGCGGCCTGCTGAACCAACTGAGCATTTTGTTGCACGACCTGATCCATTTGCGCCACGGCCTGGTTCACTTGGCCAATGCCGCTACTCTGCTGCTCAGAAGCGGCGGCGATCTCATCCATAATATCGCTGACGCGCTGAACAGCACTCACCAGATCCTGCATCGTTTGACCGGCCTGGTTGACGCGCTGTGTGCCGGTATCAACCTTGCTGAGCGATGCGTCGATCAGCGTGCGAATCTCTTTGGCGGCAGCGGCACTGCGACTGGCTAAGCTGCGTACTTCCTGTGCCACCACGGCGAACCCCCTACCATGCTCACCAGCACGCGCCGCTTCCACCGAGGCATTTAACGCCAGGATATTGGTCTGAAACGCAATATTATCGATCACGGTAATAATATCAGCGACCTGATGAGAACTTGCGCTGATATCCTGCATGGTACTGACGATCTGGCCTACCTCTTCGCCACTACGGCGGGCCGTCAGGGTCGCGCTTCCGGCCAGCTGGCTGGCTTGACGGGCATTTTCAGCGTTATGGCCCACCGTGGAGGCTAGCTGCTCCATGCTGGAAGCCGTTTCTTCTAATGAAGTCGCCTGCTGCTCGGTGCGTGAAGAGAGGTCGTTATTACCACTGGCAATTTGCTGTGAGCGCTCATAAATTGATGTACCGCTGGTACGCACGGTGCCTACTGTTTGAGAAAGTGAGCCCTGCATATGTGCCATGGCGCTATAAAGCCGTCCTATCTCATTGTTTCCCGGCGAGGTGATAGTCTGGCTTAGATCGCCCTGCGCCATACGCTCAAAATGGCCCACCAAGCGGTCTAGCGGTCGCAACACATTGGCCGTTACCCCCCAGATAACCACGATAACCGTAGCAACTGTCATGATCACAACGCCGAGTAGCGCCCAGCGAATCGTTGCGGCAAAAGCGCTAAAAGCAGCCTGTTGCGCCTGTACATCGTCAGATGCCTGTACGATTGCCGCGCCATGATGCAGGGCATAAAGGCCGATACCACTGGCAATTAAGACAAGTACCGACAGCGTCGCTAAGACTAAGCCCCAACTTAAACGCACCGTCATATTATTCATTAATTGCCGCATTTGCTGTGTCACGCCCTTTTCTCCACGCACAACCTGCACTCGCAGGCGCTTTCCGTAGCACGAGAATGCATCATTAGGTAGAACCGATTCGGCACGCTCCCTGTGCCATGCGTTTTAGTCTTAGTGGTTGCTGGTACTTTCCACTAGTGCCATCTCGTCGCTGGTGAGCAACTTATCGATATCCACAAGTACCAGCATGCGATCATCCAGACTACCCAAACCACTCAGGAAATCAGACGACAGCGTGACACCGAATTCGGGCGCTGGCTTGATCTGGTCAGGGGTCAGCGTCATCACGTCGGAAACGCCGTCCACTACGATGCCGACCACACGGTCTGCAACATTGACCACGATCACCACCGTTTGGCCACCGTATTCGACTTTATCAAAGTGAAACTTAATGCGCAGATCGACAATCGGCACAATGACGCCGCGTAGATTGGTGACCCCTTTGATAAAGTCAGGTGCATTGGCAATTCGGGTTACATTTTCGTAGCCACGAATTTCCTGCACTTTCAAAATATCAATGGCGTACTCCTCATCGCCTAATGAGAACACCAGGAATTCGCGGTTTTCGGCTTCTGCGGCTAGTACCGCACCACTGTTGGCTTGACTCATGACGGCTCAGCCTCCTTAAAAGATGATAGGTTTTGATTGTTTACTACTTTTTTGCCTGCCTCTTTTTTGTATCGGCTCAGGCGGTGTAAACCAGTAATGTCCAGAATCAACGCAACGCTACCGTCGCCTAAAATGGTCGCGGCCGAGATCCCTGGTACTTTGCGGTAATTGTCTTCCAGATTTTTGACCACAACCTGCTGCTGTCCGATCAACTCATCGACCAACATGGCGTAACGGCGGCCTTCGCCCTGCACAATGACAGCGATGCTTTTGGTCGGGTCAGTAATCGCGTTCTCAACGTTAAGCACTTCGTGAATGGCTATCACGGGCAGATACTCGTCGCGTACTTTGATCACCACGTCGTCACCGGCCATGGCATACATATCGTCTTTAGCGGGCTGAAGCGACTCAAGTACCGTGGAAAGCGGTAAAATAAACGTCTCGCCGCCGACTTTAATCGACATACCGTCCAAGATAGCCAGCGTAAGCGGTAATACGATACGGGTGTTGGTGCCCTCTCCTAGCTTCGACTGAATTTCTACCCGACCGCCCATGCTCTGAATATTCCGCTTCACCACATCCATGCCCACGCCACGACCGGATACATCGGTTACTTCTTTAGCGGTTGAGAAACCGGGGGCAAAAATGAGCTGGAAGACCTCTTCATCGGACATGGTGTCAGATACGTTAAGGCCATTTTCCCGCGCTTTGGCAAGTAGGCGATCACGATCCATACCGGCGCCATCATCGCGCACTTCAATCAGAATATTACCGCCCTGATGACGCGCCGATAGAGTTAGTTTCCCAATGCGAGGCTTACCAATGGCTTCGCGGACATCAGGCATCTCTACGCCATGATCAAGGCTATTACGCACCAAGTGCGTTAACGGGTCGGTGATCCGTTCCACCAAGCTCTTATCCAGCTCGGTCGATTTGCCTTCGGTAATTAGTTCGATCTCTTTGCCCAGCTTACCGGCAGTATCGCGCACAACCCGGGGGAAGCGGCTGAACACAAACTCCATGGGGATCATTCGTATCGACATGACCGCTTCTTGGAGATCGCGGGCGTTACGCTGCAGCAGGCTCATTCCATTTTGCAATGAGGCATTGCCAACTGATTGATCTTCCAAGTCGCTTACTGTTTGGTCAAGCATCGACTGAGTAATGATCAGCTCACCCACCAAGTTGATGATTTGGTCGACTTTATCTACAGATACGCGGATAGACGACGACTCGGCGGCGGCTTTTTTGGGTTTCTCTTTGGCAGCAGCCTTTGCCGGGTTCGCCTTAGCGGCCGTGCTTTCGGCAGGCGCTTGTGGCATAGGGGCAGCAGGCGCTGAAGCTACTGGCTCCGGCGCAGCAGGGGCTGGCTCCTCTGCCACCCCCTCGACGGTCGTAATCTCAATCTGATCAGGTTCGATAATAAAGCACATGACCGCTTCAATATCGTCAGCGCTGTCGCTGCTTTTAAGGATCACCTCGTAGCGCTTTGCATCACCGGACTGGGATTGCACCTCGCCGAGCTGCTCTAGCTCTTCAACCAGTAAGATGCGGTCTTTATCTTCAACGTTCAGCAGCGCCACTAACAGGTGACTATTCGCAACCTTCTCTTGGCTACTTTTTGCTTCTGCGCCGTTTTCACTTGGGGCAGGAGAAGCCTTGGGCTCAGCAGCTGGCGTAGCCGGCCCATCTAACTGTTGACCGATTTCATCCAGGGCAATTTGTTGCAGCGTTTGGCAAATGCGCTCAAATGCCTCTTGATTAGGCTCCTCTTCGCTGCGGTAGGCATCGAGTTGCTCATGCATGATGTCTTTAGCCTCTAAAAAGGTATCCACGAGGTCGGCTCGCAGCGTCAGTTCGCCTTTACGTGCGTAATCGAGGAGGTTTTCCAAAATATGCGTGGTTTTCTGTAGCACGGTAAAACCAAAGGTACCCGCTCCCCCCTTGATCGAGTGGGCGGCACGGAAAATAGCATTGAGCTGCTCACTGTCTGGATCATCAACATCCAGTTCCAATAAATGCTGTTCCATATCCGACAGCAGCTCTTCAGCCTCTTCAAAAAAGGTGTCAAAAAAATCCGCTATATCCATACACCGCTCCACCTTAACGTCGTATTTTATGACAGGCTCAGGTCACTCTTGCGGTTGCACCTGAGGCTCGTCTTGTTGTGTTGATTCAATTGGCGCTTCGGTTGAAGCTTCCAGCGCCTCGATTGAAGCTTCGGGCGATGCAGCTCCCGATTCCATTACAGTAGGGTTGCGAATCGCATCAGCAATCTCAGGAAAGAGCACCACCAGCTCTATGCGTCGGTTGATAGGGTCAGTAGGTTCAGTCTCAGGTAACAACACCCGATCCGCAAAGCCCGAGACGCGTAGCAATTGACCTGGGTCAAAGCCACCCGCAATAAGCTCGCGACGCGACGCGTTAGCGCGGTCATTGGAAAGCTCCCAGTTACTATAGCCGCGATAGCCGCCCGCATAGGGAACGCTATCGGTATGCCCACTGATACTTAGCTCATTGGGAAGCTCGTTTAACAGCGGTGCAATAGTGCGTAACAGGCTACGCATATAAGGAGCGACTTGGTCGCTGCCTAACTCAAACATGGGTCGCTGGTCGGTATCGAGTAGCTGTATACGCAGACCTTCGCGAGTTAGGTCAAAACGCATCTGATTACGCAACTGGCGTAGCTCAGGATCTCGTTCAATAGCCCGCTCAATACGCTCTTGCAAGTCTCTGAAAAAGTTTCGCTCCTGCATGCTTGGACGAGTGCGCTGTAAGCTATCAATACGCGCCCGCTCCCCCTCGCTATGGGTGGGGTCTGGTCCGCCGCCAGGAATCGCGCTGGTGCTGCCAGAACGATCACCACCGGTTATCGCCGTTAACAGGGGAGTGCTAAAGTACTCTGCTACCCCCCTGCGCGTCTCTTCGCTGGAAACGCTCAAAAGCCATAGCACCAAAAAAAAGGCCATCAGAGCAGTCATAAAATCCGCTAGGGCAATTTTCCAGGCGCCACCGTGATGGGCATGGACGACCTTTTTGCGCCGAATGACAATCGGACGCTTGTCACCACCCTTACTCATGCGCTACCGGCCTTTTTTGCATCCCTTACATAGTCTTCAAGCTCCGTAAAACTGGGGCGCTCGGCGGCAAACAGTGCTTTGCGACCAAATTCAACGGCCAACTGCGGCGCATAACCGTGCAAGCTAGCGAGAAGCGTAATACGAATACACTGGAGCATCTTTTCGGCTTCTTTAGCCTGCCGCTCGATGTAACTTGCCAGCGGACTGACAAAGCCATAGCCAAGCAAGATACCCAGGAAGGTTCCCACCAGCGCTTGCCCGATCATAACGCCCATCTGGGCTGGCGTGGCGTCAGCATAGGTGAGTGTTTTAACAACCCCCATCACTGCCGCCACAATACCGAAGGCGGGCATGGCATCGCCGACTTTGGCAATGGCATCAATGGGCACATGGGCCTCCTGCTCAAAGACCTCAATTTCATGTAACATCAGCTCATCAATTTCCATTGGCTCCATACCGCCGCTTACCATTAAGCGCAGATAATCTGTTAGGAAATTCATGATATGCGGATCGACCAGCACCGTAGGGTGCTCTTGGAACAGTGGGCTTTCTTGCGGATTATCAATATCCCGCTCAATGCCTAACATCCCCTCACGGCGAATTTTTGACAGCAGCTTGAACTGTAGTGCCATTAACTCCATGTAAAGTGCTTTGTCATATTTTTTGGCACGCTTGAGCCGGGGCAGAATTTTAAATGTCGCTTTAATCGCCTTGCCGTTGTTCGCTGCGACAAACGCACCAACACCAGCGCCACCAATGATAAGCAGTTCAAGGGGTTGATACAGAGGACCTAATTTGCCACCTGCAAGAACATAGCCACCAAACACAGACAGCAATACGATTACATAGCCTAGAGGTATCAGCACAAGCAGAGTCCTTGCGGTATTCAGTATTAATGTAAGGGAACCAAGACTTATCCATCTATTTTGATGTTTAAGAGATGTTCCATCCCAAGCAAAGCTTACGCCCAATCGTAATCGGGCTTAGCTGTTGTCTAATTAAAAAGCATCGCTGACTTTTGCTGCTATCTACGCCGATACGCTCATATTTTATGACTTAAGCACTCATCAATACGTTTATACCCTAATTCTTACTATTGGTGGCGAGATCGACGAGGTTGTTACATTTTTTCACTATTCTCTTGCTGTGACTTGCGTGTTTTACCCGCCCGTGAAGGTGGTTGACATATGCCACACACGTAGCTCTGGGCAGGGCTATGGGCATGCGCCACAAATTGCCCTTTGCAACGCGTACACTGATTAAGTTGAAGCAAATCGCTTTCGAAAAAGCGTATCAGTGTCCACGCACGGGTTAACCCGAGAACCGGCTCCACCTTTTCCAGCGACATTTGCTCGCCATAGAGCCGATATGCTTTTACAAAGGCATCGATTCGATCACAGCCTGCCGCCTCCTTCAGGCTTAAATAAATGTTGTAAAACAGCGACGAATGAACATTGGGAAGCCAAGTAATAAACCAGTCGGTGGAAAAAGGAAGCATCCCCTTAGGCGGCGACATTCCACGCACTTCCTTATACAGCTTGATCAAACGCGTGCGGCTTAACTCCGTTTCTGTTTCCAGCACCTGAAGGCGCGCACCAAGTTCAATCAATTCGATTGCCAACTGCACTTGGTGCATTTCATCGACCAAGCTCTTCTGGCTCACTTATCGCCTCCTGATGGCATTGGCTCGAATGTATCGCTTGCCAACAGCAGTGATGCATGAAGCCCTGCCAACCCCTGATCGCGAGGATTGTCCGTAAGCTGCCGAAGCCGCTCGGCACTCGTTTGGCTGAACCGGCACAACAATTGGCTGGTTCGCGCCAACTTTGTGAGTTGGCGAGCATTGAGCGTTACGATCAGCTCAGCAACATCGCTATCTATTTTTAAGCGAAACATAGCAGCCTCACGATCCTCATCAAGCAAGCGCTGCGCCAGAAGCAAATAAGCTAAATTAATTTCCTGAATTTCATCGAGAAAGTTGGTTTGACTCATGATGTCCCATTAAACGACTCAGGCGCGATAGTTGTGACCATTATACTGACGCCATTAATGACTTTTTATTACCTACCCTCATGGTTGCATACAACGTCTGTAAATGGCTACTCAGGCATTTCACGATGAGTTAGCCCTTCCTCTGACAGCTCGAACACCCACACCAGCAGTTCTGCGACAATTTGATAGAGACTTGCCGGAATTTCCGCATCCAGATCTAGCTGCATTAAAAGCGCTACCAGCTCGGGGGCATCGTGTACATAAATACCTTGGCGCTGAGCTTCCGCCATAATACGTTCGGCCAATTCACCATAGCCTTTCGCCACTACCTTCGGAGCACGGTCATTATCCTGGTAAGCCAGGGCAACAGCTTGACGGCGTCGTTCACCCGGCGTGGCCATGAGGCGCCTCCGCTTCGACATAACGCGCGCGCAGCTGCACTTTTTGTAAATCCAAGGCGCTCAGACGCTTCTCTAACGCTGGCAGTCCAGCGTCAATACGCTGATAAACGTGCGTGCTCTCGGTAGTAAAATCGATGCTTAACACATTTCTATACAGCCAAAGGGATGCATTAAACGCACCCAAGTTGGGAACCTCTAGCTGCATATCAGACCGCCAGCCGCCCTCCGGCTCGCCCTCTTGCTGCTTACCCTCAGCCCCTTCTTCACGAGTAGGCAGGTTAATGACCAAGGCCATAAATATCCCAGCCCATACATCGCCTTCCCAGCGAATCGTCGGCATCACCAGCATTTCAAGCTGCTGGCGCACCAGACTCTGCAAGCTTTCGTGAACGACCTCGCGAGTAGGCCGATTACCCATTAGCTCAGTGATTTCCCTCGCATGGCTTAACTCTCCCCTCACCTGTTGGCTATCACGCACCTCGCCAAGCGCCGGGGAAGTCTGGCCGGGGTTGGTCGACATCTGCGAAGCAGGGGGGGAGGCAACCGCCTGAACGGCGCTACCCGTCGAGCCAGTGGGTAGAAAATAGCCCGCGCCCGCCCCTCGAGCAGCTAGACCTTGTTCATGGCTAACAGGTATTAGCGGCATATTAGGCAGAATAGCCATCCCCCCTCGACCCAAGGGCGGCAATGCTAAAGGAGGTAGAACCATCCCTAATTGTGCAGGCGCCTGTGCGACTGGCGGCGCAGAAGACGATGTTGTTACAGCCAAAGGCGACGAAGCGGAGGGCGCCACGCCCAACCCTGTAGACAAAAGCGATCCAAGGGGGCGTGAACCCGACTGCATTTGCGGTTGATTCATTAGCTGCTGGCGAGTGCCTTCACCTTGAAACCAGCGCTTTAGATGCGACTCATAAAACAAACCACTATCTCGAATACTTGCCTCTAAGCGTGTTGCTACTGTACTTGCTGCTGGCGTTTCCTGACTGGTGATAAGAGGTGCTTCGGGCCGCATTACCGAGGGAGGGGCTGGAAAGCGCAGTAGCACGTCGGCGATGGTTCGTGCTGCAGGACTAAAATGGGTCTGTGTTGAACCTGTTGGCGAAGGCTGCGCCTCACCTCGTGGCAACGTTCGCCCCCCATCGAGAGGATGCGGTAAACGCTTCAGGTCGCCTAGCGGCGATGTCGATGCACGCCCATCAAGATTAGCATCTCCCATTACCGCACGAGGCCCCTCGCCCGGGGAAACGGGCTTCACAGGCTGACTCAATGCCCGCTGCAGCGACACCTCGCCTTGCCGCCCAAGCACTTGGTGCAAGAGCGTATCAATAAGAGGGGTAATACCACTCACGATGACCTCGTTGAATCAGCATCATCGGCTACCGGAGCCCCTTGCTGTGGTGCGTAGGCCCTATGCAAATCCCGTTGACGCTGGGATACCCCTATAAGCTTACCCAGTTCATCGCGACGCGCCACCAAACGACGCCTTATTTCCACATCGTGTTCAAGGATGCGCTCCAACAGCTCTGCCTTACGTTGCTGAGCGGCGGCATCAAGCACAACAGTGGTATCTAGCTCACGCAACTGATCCACCAGCATTACATAGCTGGTTCGCTGATCGATTAGCTCTGCCCACTGTTCGCCATTAGCCAGTTCGTGCATGTGCTCGACACGGCTCAATAGCGTTTCATAGTTAGTGAGCAGCGTGTATTGAGCATTTTTATCACGAGCGGATATAGGAGCTGACATTATTGCCTCACGCGCTCTGCTGTTGACCAATATCACGCCAGGCTGAGGCGATATCTTCGAGCAGGCGTTCGGCCTGATTTAAGCTCTCTTCATCGTTACGCAAATTTGCTGCCAACAACAGGCGAGCAATATAGTCATAAAGCGATGCTAAGCGCTCGGCGATCTCGCCGCCCTGCTCTTGATCAAGAGCGGCTACCAGACCGTTATTTACAATATCCAGCGCTTTCGATATTGACTTGCCTTTCTCGGCCGTATTACCTGCCTGGATATGAATACGTGCCGCACGGATAGCGGCCTGGGCGCCGTCAAATAGCATCACAATCAGCTGATGGGGGTCTGCCGACATCACTCCGCTTTCTACGCCAACACGCGCATAAGCATTAGCCCCCTGCCCATAAGCGGCGCCACCGCGAGAGTAAGTCATAAGCGGAACTCCTGTGCGTGGATTCTTGTTCGCCCTGAGATGGGAGAAACCACGAATATTAAAAGTTAAAAATAAACAACATCCGGTACTACTAGTACCTATCGGCGTGAGCTTGGGAGACTTTAACAATTGACAGCGCTTTTTTTAGACTATCAAATGATAACAAGAGGCGGCTTAACCTTTGCCAATACCTTAATTTAAGTGGGCGCACCTTCACGTAGACACGGCGATCTCACCGACGGCTCTTCCAAGCCGCTCAGAAATATTGTTGCGCACCACCGCGCCTATATTATCGCGCATGGGCGACTCTACCTTTGGTGCAAGCAACACCTCCGTAGGGTTCCCATTAGCATCGATACGCAACACCCAGCCTTGCTGTTGACTGGAAAAACGCGCCAGGGAGCCCACAGGCAGGCCTTTAAAGTGCTCGATGTAGCGCTTAATCCAGCGCATATCAAATTGGTGAGGGTGCTGTAATAAATGCCGATAAATTTGCTGTACGGTTTTAGCAGGTCGATCAGCGCGATCACGTCGCATCGCTTCGACAACATCGACAATAGCACTGGCCTTAGCCAATTCATTTAGATCGCTCCCACTCAAGCCGCCCGGATAACCACTACCATCCATACGCTCGTTTATGCCACCAACCACCGCTTGAACAACGCCCGGGGACAACCACTGGCAGCTTCGTAGGCGATCAAGCAGCAATTGAACATGCTCACTGATCGCCTTTCGATGACTCGCCTCAAAGTGCGGCGCCTTGAACAGCACCTGAGGCACTAACGCCTTACCTAAGTCGTGAATAAGGCCGCTGGCCACTATCGCCTTACGCAGCTCGCGGGGCATACTGGCACCCACAAAATCGAGCAAGTGAATGGCGACAGCAATTCCGTGGCGCACGATCAGCGGCTCAGGAGATAAGCAGCGAGAGGCGAATAACAGTGCTTCTCGATCTTCTTCGTGAAGATCCAATATGCGATCAGCATAGCGGGAGAGCTGGCGTCCATCGATATCGCTACCTTGCTGTAACGACAGCAGCTGCGCATCCAGATAGGCGGCCACTTTTACCAGCCGACGGGCCATGGGAGTAGCGTAGCGCTTGACATCACGTCGCCCAAGCAGCTCTCCCGCCCCTGATCGCTTGCTGGGCAGCGCAAACAGGGGCGAGGGCTGGCGCTCGCCCTGCTCCTCTTTTTTATAACGAGCCGCTTCACGCTCTATTTCACACACAAAATACCAAATTTGCCGCTCTTGCTCCGCACTACACTCAACGAAGCTGAAACCGACACGCAGCAGGTGGCGCCCAGCGTCGGTTTTTTGATGACGAGCCGCTCCAAGCACTTCAAAGTAGGTGCCATCAGGGAAGGTAAACGTTAACTTCAGAGGATTTGCCGCCTCCGCCAATAGGCCGCTAGCAGCCAATGGCAATTCAAGCTGGCAGCCATCCTGGGATAAATCCCGCAACTCACCCTCTACCTCGGCATCACCATCATGCAATCCTGCCTGCACCACCATCCCCATACGCAGCTCAGCGCGGAAGGATTCACGGCGCTGCAACACTTCCAGCGATGCAGGATAATCACTGCAACACAAAAAGCGCCCCCCAGTCTGGCGAGTCTCTGTCAATTGTAATAGCGGCGTTTGCACCACCTTCCCCTGCGCCTGCCCACGCAAGTAAAACTCAGCACCGCCCTGCAAGCGGTGAAGCAAATAATCAATAGAGGAAAGATCCATCACCAATGTTTGGCCTTGGTGCTGCTCCATCAATACAATCGGCTCTGGGCGTGCATTATCTGCGGCAAGGCAGAGCGAAACGCCGCCAGTTTCGATCAAGGTATTCAGCAGAGACTCGATCACTGTTGTACTTACTATTGTTTCAAACTCATCCTGCTGCGCCACCATTCTCGCCTCGCTTACTCTTATGCGTTAATTAGCTCACCGCAAAGTAGAGAAGCATATCAGATGCCAACCGCGTGTCGCATGCACAAAAAGACACCATTTTCATACTTATTAGGCAAGTCATAGCAAACAGAGTGATAAGGTCATATAGCCGATACTCCCAAGAACCAGAAAACACAACGTCACGCTGGCAAGCGTAAAGTTTTTTAGCTAACTGCCGATATTGGAATAGAAACGTTTATTGATAAGTAAAATTCCGAGCTATGGCTGCCGCTCCTGCTGTTGCACCACTAATTGGCCGCCAGAGCTGATCCTAGAGGAGGAACGTGCCCCATGAGTTCACTACCCACCGAAGCGACAACGCTACAGTCATCAGGCCTAGCCCACTTAAACCCTAGCCAACGACTCGAAAACACCCTAGCTCAGCTAGCAACAGCTAACACTCAAATTAAAAAAACAGACACTAATGAACAGGAAATATCAGCCGAAGAACTCGTCAAGCCCATTCAGAGAATTAACGAGACAATGCGGCCACGAGGCTTAGAGTTCGAGTTAAGCGAGGAAACGTCACGCGTGATTACGCGAGTCGTTGACAGAGAATCTGGCGACGTGATACGCCAGATCCCAGCAGAAGAAGTGCTCAAAATTGCCGAGCGACTTGAAGAAATGCAGGGTCGAATCATCTCAATTGAAGCTTAATGCGTGATATAGAAACCCTAAACTTGCATATTCATAACATCACGATATGCAGAAACCAGACGGTTGCGAACCTGAAGCCCCATTTGAAACGCAACGCTGGATTTCTGCATGTCAGCCATCACGTCATTAAGCTGCAAATTAGGATCCCCCGCCTGAAATGCCATTGCCTGACTGTTAGCCGTCTGCTGAAGCCGGTTAATGCGCTGAATCGAAGCCTGCAACTCACCGCCAAAACCACCGTGCCCAACAACAGCTGACGCCTGAGCACTGCTGAAGGACTGCGTGGAAGACGCCTGAGTCGCCATGCCTTGCATCTGCTGTAGCGCAGCCTGTATTGCGGGGGCACTCATATATTCACCTCAATTCGCAAAAAATATCTAATGAAAAAAGCCTAACACCAAAGCGCCACTCCTCATACGGACAATTGCGCATAAAAAACGAAGCTTATCGTTCCTTTATGCTCGACTAGTCACCGGATAATGGCTGTCATCACAATTCCGCCTCATCTTTTTGGCGGATAACCGCGATTGACGGATATAGCCTATGCCTTCTTTGGTGATGCGCCTGGGCCGACACCAGTTTTGCCTGCCCCTCTGGAGGGTCGCATGAGCGAAACCGGTGCAACGGCAGGCCGTCAAAATAGTACGAATCAAGCCGCTCCCCGCAGTGGAAATATCAATAGTGGAAGCACAGGTAGTGAAAACACCGAACGTAACACCAGCGGCTCAGCTGTTGAGCGTACGCTGAAACAGCTGCGTGGCAATCCGCTAGTTGCACTGCTTATCGCAGGTGCCGCCTCAATTGCTATTGTGGCGGCTCTCTTTATGTGGGCCAGCAGTCCTGAGTACCGCGTGCTTTACAGCAACTTAAGCGAAGCTGATGGTGGTAGCATCATTAGTGAGCTTGATACCCGCGGTGTCCCTTACCAGTTCAGCCAAAACGGCCAAGCGCTAATGGTGCCTAGCGACCAAGTCCACACGCTACGTTTACAGCTTGCTGAACAGGGCCTGCCCCGCGGTGGCAATCTTGGCCTGGAGCTGATGGATAGCCAAGCATTTGGAATTAGCCAGTTCGCTGAGCAGATTAATTATCAGCGGGGGCTGGAAGGCGAGCTTGCGCGTTCCATTGAATCGCTTGGGCCGGTTGAAAGTGTGAGGGTTCACCTATCCATGGCCAAGCCATCGGTATTTATTCGGGATCGCGAGCCCGCTAAGGCATCCGTTGTGCTGACCCTTTTACCTGGCCGCATTTTGGGCGAAGGTCAAGTCAGCGCGATCGTACATATGGTCTCGGGTAGCGTGCCTGAGCTAGCCGCTGAAGATGTCACGGTGGTTAATCAGGATGGCCGACTACTGTCTGCCGAAACGAGCAACGGCAATGACCTTGATGGTTCACAGCTTGAATATATTGTCGAAGTCGAACGCTCTTACCAGCAGCGAATTGAGCATATTCTAACGCCCATTCTGGGTCGCGATAACGTGCGCGCCCAGGTTGCAGCGCAAATCGACTTCTCTCGGCGCGAGCAGACCTCTGAACGCTACGGACCCAATCAGCCTCCCAACGAAGCAGCCGTTCGTAGCCGTCAGTTGAGCCTCACCTTTGACGGTGAAGACCCATTGGCCACCGGTATTCCAGGCGCGCTGAGCAACACGCCGCCGGGCACACTACCCTCCCCCATCAACCAGCCAGAAGGCGAGGAAGAGGAAGCCAACCAGCAAGAGGATCTGCCCCCTGAAGCGTTGCGCAACTTGCGTCAAGATGACGTGATCAACTATGAAGTTGATCGCAGTATTGAGCATGTCCAGCACCGCCTTGGCCAGATAGAGCGGCTATCCGCCGCAGTGGTTGTAAACTACCGCTCGGAAATGAACGATGAAGGCGAGTGGGTCGACGTTGCGCTTACCGATGAAGAAGTTGCTCAGATCGAGCGCCTGGTTCGTCAAGCCATGGGCTTCTCACAACTGCGCGGCGATGAAGTTGAAGTCGTTAACTCTCCCTTCGCGCGTAGTACTGAGGAAACCGCAGAGGTCGAGTGGTGGAAAGACCCCAGCGTTCTTTCACTTGCTGGCAAAGTGGGTCGCTACCTACTGGTGGCGCTAGCGATTCTATTGCTCTACTTGCTAATTTTACGCCCCTTAATTAAGCGCTATACCCAAACACCGGTTATGGCGACATCGGCGCCTGGCGGCACGCTGGCCGCCAGCGTAGGCGGCGAAGATGACGACGAAGAGAACGAAGAGTCAATAGGCGAGAGCGATGAGACCTACGCCAAACCGAAGCGTCGGCGTAAGACCTCACTCTATGAGCATAACCTCAATGACCTGCGTGAAATGGCTCAAGAAGACCCCCGCATGGTCGCGATGATCATTCGTAGCTGGATGCATGCCAATGAGTAGTTCAATTGCTGGAATGAGCGGGGCTCGCAAGAGCGCCATCTTATTGCTTGCACTCGATGAAGACAGTGCCGCCGAGGTGTTTAAGTACCTCGGAGCTAATGAAGTGCAAGAAATTAGTATGGAGATGGCTCGACTGAACCAGGTCTCCCATGACGACATGAAGGCCGTGCTCGAAGCATTCCATAAAGAGACCGAAGAGTTTGTAGCGCTTAACCTTAACTCCAGCGAGCACATTCGCTCAGTGCTGACCAAAGCGCTGGGCAGCGAACGCGCGTCGAGTCTAATTGAAGATATACTAGAGACCACTGGCAATAATTCAGGCATTGACGCGCTTAACCTCATGGAAGCCTCCATGGTGGCCGAACTCATTCGCGACGAGCATCCGCAAATTATCGCTACGATTCTAGTGCATCTGGATCGCCATCAAGCCTCCGATATCCTGGAGCTATTCGAGGAAAAACTGCGCAATGACGTAGTTCTTCGTATCGCTACTTTCAGCGGTGTTCAGCCCGCCGCACTGCAAGAGCTAACCGAAGTGCTCACCAGCATGCTGGACGGCCAGAACCTCAAGCGCAGCAAAATGGGCGGCGTAAGAACGGCTGCTGAGATCCTCAACCTGATGAACTCCTCCCAAGAGGAGACCGCTATCGAGACCGTGCGTGCGCACAGCGAAGATTTGGCTCAGAAAATTATCGATGAAATGTTCCTGTTCGAGAATCTGCTGGATCTCGACAACCGCGCTATTCAAATGGTTCTGCAAGAAGTCGATACCAACTCGTTGGTGGTAGCACTCAAAGGGGCTCAGGACGCCTTGGTGGACAAATTCCTGCGCAATATGTCACAGCGCGCTGCCGACTTGGTTCGCGAAGACATGGAAGCCCGCGGCCCAATCCGCGTCTCTCAGGTGGAAACCGAGCAAAAAGCCATTTTGCAGGTCGTAAGGCGTTTAGCTGATTCGGGTGAAATCGTCCTGGCAGGTGGAGACGACGAGTATGTCTAATACTCATTCGCCGAAATTTGATCGCCACGGGGATTGGCGTCGCTGGCAAATGGATGAGCTGGCAACCACGCAGAGTAACCACGCCCCTGAGGGCGAGGTGCCAACGGCTCACCAGCGTAAAGTACAGGCAGCACAAAAAGCGGCCGAGCTGGCACGCCAGCGTGAAGAGAGTGAACGCCAGGCACTTTATGAGCGTATTCGCCAGCAAGCCGAGAAAGAGGGCTATGACGCTGGCTTTGATCAGGGTCACAAAGAGGGGCTTGAAAAGGGTTTAGAGGAAGCTGCCGAACAGGCAAAAACTGAGTTAGAAGCACAAATCCGCAAGACGTTGGCGCCACTGGAAACTCTAGCCAAACAGTTTTCGGACGCGCTTGAACGCCTTGATGACACCATCGCCTACGACTTGGTCGAGTTAGCACTAGCCACTGGCAAACAGCTGGCTAGTGATGCCCTGCAGGAGGCACCTGAACAAATTTTGGCCATCGTCCGCGAGCTACTGCACACCGAGCCACCCTTGGTAGGCCAGCAGCGGCTTTGGCTCAACCCCGATGATCACGCTCTCGTAGAAGAGCACTTAGGCAATGAACTCAGGGCCGCCAACTGGAAGCTGCAGCCAGATGACCAGCTTGCCCGTGGCGGCTGCCGGGTAACCAGTGCCCAGGGTGAAATTGACGCTACCTTTGAAAGCCGCTGGCATGCCATCCAAACCCAATCGCGCAAACGTAGCCTCAACTCCCCACCTTCTTCTAATGCTCCTTCATCCTAGGCGGATACGCTATGGCAGATACCACCTGTCCCCATCAACATCGCTGGAATAAGGCATTGCGACGTACACAGCAACGTGTCAGTCACTTGCCTCGCTACCGCAATAGCGGCCGCGTTATTCGCGCGACTGGGATGGTAATTGAGGTGGTAGGGCTGCGCGTAGCCGTGGGAAGTGCCTGTCGGATTGAATTGCCGGGCAGCGACGGTCGCTTGACCGACAGTGATCGGCATGCCGAAGCGGAAGTCGTCGGCTTTTCTGGTGACAAGCTCTTCCTAATGCCTTTGGAAGAGGTCATTGGGCTAATGCCTGGCGCTCGCGTTGCCCCTCTGGATGAAAGCGGCAACAACAGTGCCCGCCGCTTCCCTATGGGCGAGAGCCTGTTGGGCCGGGTACTGGATGGCAACGGCAATCCGCTTGATGATCGAGAGGGCGTCGATGAGGTACCCCGAACAACGCTTAGCTCACCGCCTCTCAATCCGCTTTCTCGCGCGCCAATTGATGCGCAAATTGACGTCGGCATTCGCGCTATTAATGCACTGCTCTGCGTAGGGCGAGGTCAGCGAATGGGGCTCTTTGCAGGTTCGGGGGTAGGTAAATCAGTACTGCTAGGCATGATGGCCCGCTACACCAAAGCTGACGTAATTGTGGTTGGCTTGATTGGCGAGCGGGGCCGGGAAGTACAGGACTTTATCGATAACATTTTGGGCCCTGAGGGTCGACGGCGCGCTGTCGTCGTCGCCGCTCCTGCTGACACATCTCCACTGCAGCGTCTGCAAGGTGCCGCTTATGCGACGCGCTTGGCAGAAGGTTTTCGCGACGAAGGTCGCGATGTTTTGCTGATTATGGACTCACTAACACGCTATGCCATGGCGCAGCGGGAAATTGCTCTGGCAATTGGTGAGCCACCCGCTACCAAAGGTTATCCACCCTCAGTTTTTGCCAAGCTACCCGGATTAGTAGAGCGTGCAGGCAATGCTGAACGTGGCGGCGGCTCCATTACGGCATTTTATACCGTTCTAACGGAGGGCGATGACCAGCAGGATCCTATTGCCGATTCAGCTCGCGCCATTCTAGACGGGCACATCGTGCTGTCGAGAACCTTAGCGGAAGCCGGTCACTATCCGGCCATTGATATTGAAGCCTCAATTAGTCGTGCCATGACCTCCATTGCTTCACCCGACCAGTTGCAAGAAGCGCGAGTTTTCAAGCAACTGTTCTCACGCTACCAGCGTAACCGGGATCTTATTAGCGTGGGGGCCTACAGCCCTGGTCATGACCCACAGCTCGACGAGGCAGTGAAACGCTTTCCATCGTTAGAAAACTTCCTTCAACAAAATATTGATGAGTGTGCAACGCTTGCGGAGGCTCGCCAAGCGCTGCACGCACTGGTAGGAGGGCGCACATGAGCACATCACAGCTCGAAATGTTGACCGACCTAGCCAGAGGCGCCCGAGATCAAGCGGGCAAGATACTGGCACAAGAGCGTCAAACAGAACAGCAAACGATCGCTCAGCTTCAGTCGCTGCTGAGTTATCGAGCGGAGTACGCTGAACGCTTGCAAAAAGCAATGCGCGACGGCATTGACCCTGCCACTATGTATAACTATCAACAGTTCCTAGCCTCATTGGATGCGGCCCTAAGCCGCGCTCGACAAGCGTTAGCCTCTCAGCAGGCAAGCGTTGAGCGGAGTAAAAAGAACTGGCAACAAGAGCAGCGAAAGCTCTCGTCCTACGATACACTGGCGTCACGTCGGCTATTAGAAGAGCATCGCCGTAGTGAGCGTCAGGAACAAAAAACTAATGATGATTTGGTGACAAGCCGCGCGGCTCGTCAACATAACGACACTCCGCATTAGCGGTGCCAGGGAACTGAATATGAACATTCACCAGTTGCTTTCGGTCAGCCAGGGTTCACCTCAGACACAGTCTCCAGGTGCTTTTAACCGACAAGACCCAGTCAACGGCCTATTTCACCAGGCGCTGTTACAAGCGTCTGATACTTCGCGCTTATCTGCTTCCAGGTTTAGTGAAATTAGCGCCTCTCAGGCACCACAGGAGCAAACGACGCTCAATGCACTCAGTTCTCTTGCATCAGCAGGATTAGAAGTCGACATTGAAAATTTAAGCGCAGCTCTGGAAACTCTACGGCTTGATATCAATGAGAGCGATTTTTCTGAGCTTCTTGCTCAGCTTCAACTGCCGAATTCAGACATCAGCACGGGCACGCTAGGGCTAAATGGTGGGCAAGCCTCGACTCCTCTTAACGAGATTGCTGGCCGCCTTGCACTTATGGCTTCTTTTACCGAAAGTAGTCCTGTAGCGCAGTTGGAATCGCCAGTTGCCCCAGCAACAGTGGAAGCAATCGCCAAACAGTTAAATATCGGTCAAACGGAAGCGGCTCAGTTGGCCGATATACCTGCACTAAAAACACTCCTCCAGTCTCTAAGTATGGATAAGAGTAGACCTGTGCAGTCTATCGCTCCAGCAGCGCTGGAAATCATCGCTGATCAGTTAGATATTAATCAAACGGAAGCAGCGCAGCTTGTCTCAGCACTAAATGTCTTAGTAGGGCAGCAAAATAGCGCTCCCTCCCGACCGGTTGAGACGGCTCAGCTAACCAATATCCGCTCACCTGTCCCCGATATGCAAAGAGATCCAAGGGCACAGCCTGATACTTTCTTTTCTCAAATAAACACAGGTAGTTCAGCTCAGCAGATTAACTCCCACACTGCAGCCCCCCAGATCAGTAGCGAAGCCCTGATGGCCGCTCTATTAACAACAGACGGGGCTTCGAAGACAAGCCCTAGTAGTGAGCATTCACTTACCGGGATGTTGTTAAATAGTGGTAGCAGCCCGTTAGCCACATCGCAATCTACTCAAGGTTTTTCGCCCACCGTCACGCCGACACCGACTACTTTAGCGACACCTCTCACCAGTCCCGCTTGGCCACAGCAGTTAAGCCAGCAGCTAGTGCAGATTTCACAGCGCGGTGGCGAGCAGCACGTTCAGATGCAATTGAACCCTGCAGAACTAGGGCCACTGTCTATCTCCCTGAAGTTTGGTGAACAGGGAGCTCAAGCACACTTTTTGTCAGCCCACGCCCAGGTTAGACAAGTACTCGAACAGGCGATTCCCCAGCTAAGGGAAGCGCTGGCGGAGCAAGGTATATCACTAGGTGAGACGTCGGTCGGCGAACAGCGCGACCCCAATGATCAAGCTTTTGCCCAATCAAGCGGCAAACACGGCGCTACAGCAGGCAGTGACAACGGCGAGATGGGTTCGGATGAAGCACCTATCCAAAACGCCGGAAGTGGCTCGCTGACACTGGATGGGCGTGTAGACCTTTACGCTTAAGTAGCGGCGCCAGAACTGGAATGATCTTTCTAGTACTACGCGCTTAGGTACTCAAATGAAATAGCTAAACCAAAAGATAGGCTTGCCAAGTGAGCCTGTTCATTTCATCACCAGCATGAGCTTTTGGCATAATACTTTGCTAGTGATACGCATGGAGTTCACAGGAATCGCAAATGGCAGAAAAAAGCGGCGGGTCAAAAAAACTGCTCTGGATAATGATTATCCTGGTCTTGCTGTCTTCAGCAGGAGCAGCAGCGGCTATTTATATGGTTATGGATCAACGTGATGACGGTTCAGAAGACGCAGAGATGCAGCAGGCGATGGAGCGCCAGACGCCTATTTTTATGCAGATTGAACCTTTTACCGTCAATCTTGCCGATGACAGCTATGGCTCACGCTTACTCTATACAGGCGTGACACTGCGCGTGGGTAATGAAGAGAGTAAAGCCATTCTAGAAGAGCATATGCCCCAAGTGCGTAGTCGTTTGTTGATGCTGCTATCTGGCAAGCAAGCTGATGAACTGACCTCTTCGGAAGGCAAGCAGCAACTTGCGCAAGCGATTGTTGATCGACTGAACGTACCGCTGACGGAAAATCAGCCGCCGCTTGATTTGCGCGAAGTTTTATTCACCGAATTTATTGTGCAATAACCTCGGGAACTGGAGCCGTTCATGTCACAGGACGATCTACTGTCCCAGGAAGAAATTGATGCCCTACTGAAGGGCGTTAGCGGAGACGATGAGCCATCTGCTTCATCCTCCCAAGCGCAAGATGAAATACGCACTCGACCGTATGACCCGTCAACTCAGCATCGCGTTATTCGTGAGCGTTTGCATGCGCTTGATTTTATCAACGAGCGTTTTGCGCGCTATTTTCGTACTGGCTTGTTCAACCTATTACGGCGTAGCGCAGACATTACCGTTGAATCAGTGCGTTATCAGAGTTTTAGCGAGTTCTCACGCAATGTTCCCGTACCTACAAACCTGAACATTGTATCTATGAAGCCGCTACGTGGTTCAGCCCTGGTGGTATTTCCCCCTAACCTCGTTTTCATGGTGGTCGATAACCTGTTCGGTGGTGATGGTCGCTTCGTTACCAAATCGGACGGCCGGGAATTCACAAACACTGAGCAGCGTATTATACAGCGCTTGCTCAATCTCGCCATTGATGCATACCAAGAGGGTTGGAAAGTCGTTTACCCGCTTGACGTCAGTTTTTTACGTTCAGAAGTACAGTCGAAGTTTGCCAACATCACTAATTCACCCAATGAAATTGTGGTGAATACCAAGTTCAATATTGAAGTTGGCAATCTTTCGAGCAATTTTCAGATATGTATGCCATACGCCATGATCGAGCCATTGCGAGATTTGCTGGCCAACCCGATCAATGATAGCAACCACGACCAAGACGGCAGCTGGTCCCGCCGCATGGCAAGTGAAATCCGTCAATCAGAAGTAGAGTTGGTCGCTGAATTTGCTCAAATCCCCAGCCGTATTGCCCATGTAATGGGGTTGAAAAAAGGCGACGTGCTACCGTTAGATATTCCGAGCTCTATCACCGCAAGCGTTGACGGAGTTCCCGTCATGGAGTGTGAGTACGGTAGTCAACGTCAGCAGCATGCGCTGCGGGTTCTACATATGATTGACCATGCCGCTATGAATAACGCATCGTCCAAGGACTTTATTAAAGGGTCTACGCGACAGAAAGCCAAGGAATCCAAAGCATGACTGATCCCAATAAGCCTGATCAGAACGTCTCTGACGACGATTGGGCAGATGCCATGTCCGAACAAGAAGAGCCCACATCTAGCGCTGATGCTGCTAGCGAAGAGGAAGATCCTTGGGCAGCCGCAATGGCAGAGCAAGAGTCTGCTGAAGAGAACGAAGAAGCAGCTGCTGCACCAGAACCCGCGGCACCTGCAGCGAAAGCAAAAGCAGCGAGTGACGATATTTTCCGGCCGCTAAGCCCAGACAGCGGCTCCTCCCAGGCGCGTGAGCTTGAGATGATTATGGATATCCCGGTGAAACTCACCGTGGAATTGGGCCGCACGAAATTAACCATTAAGCAATTGCTAGAGCTAGCACAAGGGTCTGTCATTGAGCTTGAGGGCCTGGCCGGTGAGCCGATGGATATCTTGATTAATGGCTACTTGATTGCTCAGGGCGAAGTCGTTGTAATCGAAGATAAGTATGGTATTCGTATTACTGAAATCATCACGCCGTCTGAACGTATTCATAAATTGAACCGATGAGCGTTGCAACTCCCTCGACGCAGAACGGTTCGCTTGATGCACTGGGTAACGGTGGCGAGGCATTGATCGGCATGGCTGTTCTAGGCAAGACAGCAGCGGCTCTAGCTCTCGTCATAGCGATCATTTTAATCTGCACCGCACTTTTAAAGCGCTGGAGCAAGCATACCACTCGCCATGGCGCTCATCTGCGAATTGTGGGTAGCACTGCCGTGGGCAATCGTGAGCGTATTGTGATTGTTGAAGTGGAAGATACCTGGTTAGTCGTTGGTGTGGGCGGCGGTCGTATCACTAAGCTGCACGAGCGACCAGCCCCAGAAGAGCGCTCGCCAACCGCATCGGCTCCACCCTCACGCTTTTCGCTTCGCCTATCAAAAGCGTTAGATGCCGGTCGCCGCCCCGATCCATCCTCGCCCACCGATCCACATCAGACGCCATGAGGCATTGGATGCATCTTTCTTGGCCCTGTGCTTTTAAGAGCTGTGTTTTTACAACCGATGCTTTTACAAGCATGGTTTTGAAGAGCAAAATGGCTAAGCTCTCGCTATGGCTAGTTATTATTGCCGCGAGTTTTATGGCGAGCCCTGTGCATGCGCAACAGATTCCCGGCATTATTTCACAACCGCTAGAAGACGGCGGACAGCAGTGGTCGCTTTCACTACAAACGCTGCTCTTTTTAAGCTCGCTAGCGTTTTTACCTTCCATGCTGCTAATGATGACAAGCTTCACTCGTATCATCATTGTGCTTAGCCTATTGCGTACGGCAATGGGCACCCAGGCAACGCCGCCTAACCAAGTACTTTTAGGGATAGCGCTATTTTTAACTTTTTTTATCATGTCACCTGTATTGGCTCAGGTATACGACAACGCTTGGGTACCACTGACTAATGAAACGATTAATTTTGAAGAATTTTTGCTGCTAGCTCAGGACCCGTTCCGTGAATTCATGCTTGCCCAGACGCGCGAGCCCGATTTGGCCTTGTTCGTTCGCTTAGCGGATGTAGGGCCGATGCAAGGCCCAGAAGAGTTGCCTATGCGCGTATTATTACCCGCTTACGTCACTAGCGAACTTAAAACAGCATTTCAAATTGGCTTTACTATTTTTATCCCGTTTTTAATCATCGACCTCGTAGTCGCCAGTACCCTGATGGCGCTGGGTATGATGATGGTTCCACCTATTACGATCTCATTACCCTTTAAACTGATGCTGTTCATTTTAGTCGATGGGTGGCAGCTTATTATTGGCTCAATGGCAGAAAGCTTTTACATGATATAGCGCTTCGTTGAGTTTTTTTTGTACATACGATAGGCCACGTCGTTTTATTCGGCACACAGGACTACAGCTATGACCCCTGAAATGGTGATGAGCATTGCTTACCAAGGTATGCGCGTAACGCTTCTCCTGGCTGGCCCCATGCTGCTGGCGGCACTTTTAACTGGTCTTATTATCAGTTTGTTCCAGGCTGCAACGCAAATTAATGAAATGACGCTGACGTTTATTCCTAAAATTCTGGCTGTGTTCGCGGTGCTGGTTTTAGCTGGCCCCTGGCTAATTGGATTAATTACCGACTTTACTCACCGCCTATTTACCAATATTCCCAGTATGGTGATGTAACTCTATGGTGGAAGTCACTTTCGCACAACTGCAGGGGTGGTTGGTGGCTTTCCTATGGCCGTTTGCGCGCATTACTGCTTTCATGGCGGCGTCTCCTCTTTGGGGCCATTCTAGCATTCCCAACCAAGCAAAAGTCGGCCTTGCTGCCCTTATTGCCATTGTGATTGCGCCGATTCTACCGGCCATGCCAGATATAGCGGTCATGTCCTGGGCAGGGGTGGGCATTATAATCGAACAGATTCTAATTGGCCTGGCGATGGGGCTCGTCATGCATATCATGTTCGCTGTTGTTCAAGCCGCAGGGGATTTTATCGGTCTGCAAATGGGCCTAGCGTTTGCGAGCTTTTTTGATACCTCCAGTGGTACCAACATTATGGTGCTCTCGCGCATACTCTACATGATCACCCTGCTCATGTTTTTGGCCATGAACGGCCATTTAATGGTGCTTGAAACCCTGATTATGAGCTTTCAAACATTGCCTATTGGCATTGGGACATTCAACCCGGGTGCTTTTGAGTTACTCGCCCGGTATGCGGGCACAATTTTTGCCTCAGGCATGCTACTGGCGTTACCACTGGTGGGCTCCTTGCTTACCATCAACTTGGCATTGGGTATACTGAACCGTTCCGCCCCACAGTTAACCGTCTTCAATATTGGCTTTCCCACCTCTCTTATTGTGGGGCTGATTCTGATGATGGTGTTGATGACCGATATGGGAAGCTTTTTAGAACGTTTATTTTCCCAAGGAATAGGATTCATGCAGGCACTTATTGAAGAATTGGCGCCGCTAAACTGACATGCCAGAAAAAACCATCCTTGCACGATAAATAACGTATAAGGATGGAGGGGAGTTAAGCAAGCAGCTTGTAACTTATTCTTAGCTTACATATAGTTAAACAGTGACAAACCTTTAATATCCACAAAAGCCTTTTGGGCTGCCTGCATACCGACCTGACGTAAGCTATATTCAGAAATAGCGTCAGCGTAATCAAGGTCTACCAAGTCGGACAGCGTCTGCGTGTAGTTCAGCATTCTATTGCTTCCCACGGCGTCAACCACATCAAGCTCGTTGAGGCGTGCCCCTGCGGATGCACGAACCGTTAACACATTATCAAGCGCATTATCCAAATCACGCATGGAGGTATTTAAGGTATTACGCAGATCTGCTTTCTTGGCCGGATTGTCAGCAGGATTTTCCAGTACGCGGATCGCCTGCTCCATTGTACGGAAAAGGTTGGGCTCGCGCTGCTCCCCACCGGCTTGCGCAACAAGTATAGAATCACCATTCACACCACCCACAGGCGTGCCTTCTAATTCAATCGTGACACCGGCAAAGCTTACTTGCTGGGCAGAGTCGCCGATATTACCTGTATAAGCCACGCTTGTTTGAGCAGGCACAGCAGTCCAGTTAGTACCATCAAACGTTTCTACATTGAATGTGTCATCGCTGGTGAATGTAATACGGAAGTCGGTTCCATAATCGGCATCATTAACATCTGTTACTTGTGGACCACGAAATGTCACATTACCACTATTGGGACTACCATCATCTTTCGTTGCTTCCGCAACATAGCCAGCACTACTAGGTACGCTCTTAAAAATGGTGATGCCATTATCGTTAACCGGCATCAACCGGGAAGCATCGACACGCTGCTCACGTACGTTATTATCTCCCTGATACTGCACTGTGCCATCGGCAGCTTTCACAAATGGCGGGGCATTGTCTTTATAGCCACCAAACAGATAACGGCCATTACCGTCGGTAGCATTTGCCTGGCCGATCAACGATTCATAAAGGCCCTTAAGCTCACTGGCAATTGACTCGCGGTCAACATCGCTTAAGGTGTCGCTTGATGCCTGTACCAGCAGTGTTTTCGCGCTAATCACTGCATCAGTGACACTGTTCATAATACTTTCTGACTGAGAGAGGGAATTACGTGCCGAAACGCGCGAATCTCTAAACTGCTCAGTAACAGCTTTAGCCTGGTCAACACCCACCGCCCGAGAAGCCGACTGAGGATCGTCCGAAGGATTAACCACCCGACGACCACTAGCAATTTGCTGACTAATCTTTAAGAAGTCGCTTTGTTGGCGGTTCAAAGAAGCCGTACTGGTCTCGAACATCGTCACACTGCTAATGCGCATAAATAATGACTCCTACAGGTTAGCTACGCAAACCTAAAATCGTATCGAAGATAGTTGAAGCCGTATCAATAACCCGCGCATTTGCTTGATAGTACTGCTGGAAGCGGATTAAATTCGCAGCCTCTTCATCTAAATTGACGCCTGATTCAGATTGCTGGACGGCATTAAGCTGATCCGTTAAACCTTGTCGCGCATCGAGATTAACTTGAACAATATTGGTACGGTTACCGACATCGCTCACGATAGCAGCGTAAGCACCACTAACTGAAGCGCGGCCTCCAACAACGTCTTGGCTCTGAAGATTCTGCAAGGCTAACGCGTTACGGTTGTCCCCTGCACTAGCATCACTACGACTAACCGTAAGACTGGCTGAGCCGGTGCTGGGCAGCGCATCCAGAGTAAAACCCAAACCATCAATACTGATTTTGTCTCCCGCTTCAAGCGCAGTACCAGTAGCAAGTACGGTATCGCCCCGCGTGACGGTTACAGTCGTTGCAGGTAGAACGGTAAGATTGCCAGCACCATCGACGTCTAACTTATATTCGTCACTGCTAGCGAACGCACCACTTGCAGCAGTCAACTTGCTAATATCCAGATCACCTTCGCGCTCAATCAAACGAGCAGCGGCAATCTTATCAAGATCAACAATCGCGGAATCCATACCGCCAGCAACACGACGAACCGGCTGCACCTCAAACTGATCACCGGTCTGTGCGGTGTTCAGATCGACAAACTCAACATTCACACCCCCGAAACTGAGAGTATTTGAGGCAGCATCAAAGCTTGTTTCAACCTCTGAGCCATTATCTTTACGGATTACTTCGAAGGTAGGAGGAGTTGATACCGCATCGGTCACTTTAATTGAATAGTCTGTTGCTCTCAACGCATCAATATTGTCAGGGTCAATAGCTACTTTAACGCTCGCATTACCATCATTATTAGCATTAAAGTAACCGTTTGACTGCCCCAGATTAAAAAAAGCCTTACCCTGATCGCCGTTTAAATCGACTCCTTGCTGGTGTTGGTTATTAAAAGCCACCGCTAAAGAGGCAGACAGCTGCCCGATCTGGTTTTGTGTTTTATCAAGTGTTTCGGAACGGAAACTCATTAGCCCACCTAATGCGCCTCCGCGAATCAAACCTTCGTCCAAAGCGATTAAGTTACCGTTACCGCGTGCGCCTTCTTTATAGCCGACAATAACCCGCTGGGGGTCATTGGGGGACTCAATAGCCTCGAGTTTATAAGCTGTATCACCCGTGACCAACGGCTGGCCATTCGGCAGTGTTAGATTATAAGTCTTTCCATCCTGGATATTCAGACGAATATCCATTCTTTCGTTGAGCTGTGAGATTAGATGATCCCGCTGATTCAACAAACTGTTAGGTGCTTCGCCTAACTGCGCGCGAGCCAGTGAAATTTCACGATTAATGGAGCCAATCTGTGCCGTCGTATTATTAATCTGCGTTATTTCGTCTTTAATCTGACCATTAACGCCGGATTGCAAATCCTGAAGATACCCGTCAAATGAACGGAATTGTGCTGACAGCGTATTCGCTGATCCCAAAACGCCCTGCCGCGAGGCGGGATCAGAAGGCGCGCTCGCCAAGTCTTCAAGTGAAGAGAAAAACTCTTGCATCAATGGCGCAAGCCCAGCCGCACGATCAGCTAGCAAATTATCAATTTGCGTTACTTGATTACTATAGACGTTCAGAGCACTCGACTGGGATTTGGCGTTGTTCAACTGCGCAGCAACAAAGGTATTGAACTGACGCTGGATATCCTCAACACGAACCCCCGAATTATTACTCTCGTTCAGGATAGTAATTTCCCGGTTGTAGCCAGGCGTATACACATTACTGATATTGTTGCTGGTAGTATTGAGGGCATTCTGCGCCGCATTAAGACCGCTTAATCCAATCGTAAACATGCTCATTGTTGAATTCCTTATGCCGATACCTAACTATCGACCCTGCGCAGAAAAACTTGAGGAAAAGGCTAGCGGGAATCGGCTAGGAAATTGCCGCCTGGGTTAAGTGGGCCCATAGTGTTCATTACCGCTACCAGTTTGTCCGCATAGCGGGGATCCGTGGCATAGCCACCACGCTGAAGCTCGCGCGCTGCGTGCTCGGCAGTCGGCGCTTGTACCACACCGGCATAGCGGGGATTATTGCCGATCAGGCTGGCGTAGTCAGTAAAAGCATGCTCGAACGAATCGTAAACGCGGAAAGTATCGACCACCTGCGTCCGTCGGCCATTGATATATTCGTGAGTCACGATATCAGTCGTTTCGCCCTGCCAATGACTACCCGCTTTGATACCAAACAGATTGTGGCTATTGCTACCATTGCGGGTAGGAATTTCGTGCCGCCCCCAGCCTGTTTCCAACGCTGCCTGGGCTAGAATTAATTCAGCAGGCACTCCGGTAGTCGCACTGGCCGCCTGGGCAGGGGCTGTTAGCGTTTGCATAAATTGACCGACATACCCTGATCCATGTTGCTCTAGCGGCGTTAACGCGGGCTCATCTAATGCCCCCCTCTCCACGCCCTGGCGAATGGCCTCTAGCTCGGCTAAGAATTGACCGTTGCCCTGCGCATTTGTGGTTCCACTCGTGTCAGCGTTAGCCACGTATGAATCGTCAAGCACACGAGGAGTACCACGAGGTATACCAGCTATCAATGCTTGTAACTCTTGATCGGCATTGGGCTGCGCTTTTGAGATGGCGCCTTGGCGCTCCAGCTGTTCAACAAGGACATCAGCAAGGCCCATTCCACGCGATGCCATCACCTGTGACCACTGCTGATCCAGCATCGATTGATAGGTATCCGTCGCACTGCTGTTCATCAACTGTGAACTGGGTGTCGCGTCGCGCATACTTTTCATCATCATTTGAATAAAAAGTGCCTCAAACTGCTGGGCGGCACCATTTACACCAGCCTCAGGGTCGACGCGAGCGGTGTGTTGAAGTCGCTGAAAACCATTCATATCCAGAGCGAACTGGCTGGTCATATCACTTGCACTCATTAAATAACCTCCAGCTCAGCACGCAGTGAACCCGACGCTTTCAATGCTTCCAGAATTGACATCAAGTCTTGAGGGGTAGCACCTAACGCATTCAGTGCATTGACCACTTCGTTGAGCTGCGCACCCTCTACGATTTGTAGATAAGCCTCTTGTTGTTCAATATCGATATCCGCGTCGGGTACTACAACCGTCTCACCCTCTCCAAAAGGGTTAGGCTGGCTAACACCAAACTGGGTATCAATCATGATCGACAGGCTGCCGTGGGCTACTGCGGCCTCTCTTAACGTGACGGCACTGTTCATCACTACTGAGCCGGTACGTGAATTCAGTACAACCCGGGCCGGCGCTTGAGTCGGCGTTACCTGGACATTCTCAACACGGGCCATAAAATTGACCCTGGCATTATCATCTGTAGGGCCATCTAGGGCGATTACACGGCCGTTGCGCGCATAGGCGACTGACTGGCCAAACTCGTTATTGATCGCCGTCACCATGCGCTGAACGGTGCCGAAATCTGAATCGTTCAGCTGTAACTCCAGCATGCCACCGTTGCCGCCCAGGTTAAGGGGCACTTCCCTTTCAACCATCGCGCCATTGGGAATACGCCCTGATGCCTGCTGATTGATCTGCACGCTGCTGCCTCCCGCTTGGGCGCCCGCCCCACCGACCAACATGTTGCCCTGGGCAATGGCATAGGTATCACCATCGGCACCTTTTAAAGGTGTCATTAACAGCGTTCCACCTCGCAAGCTGCGGGCGTTGGCAATCGATGAAACGACGATATCTAAGCGCTGTCCTGGCCTTGAGAATGGCGGGAGATCAGCCGTTACCATCACGGCAGCCACGTTACGCAGTTGCAAGTTCGTGCCGGCAGGTACAGTCACCCCTAGCTGAGATAGCATATTGGTCAGGCTTTGACTGGTAAATGGTGCCTGCGTCGTTTGGTCACCGGTGCTATCAAGACCCACCACCAGGCCGTAGCCTACCAGTTGGTTATCGCGGACACCGGCAAAGCTTGACAATTCACGAACGCTTTCCGCCTGGGCAGGCAACGACAATAGAGCCATCAGCACCATGGCCCCAAGTTGAACAGCCCAAGCATTCATTGTTCGACGGCTATTTATCCACAAACTACTTAGCCGCATCGCTCTAGCACGCTGTCGCTCTTTCATTGGGTGACCTGTCATTGGCAGCTCTGCCATTAGTAGCTTCCCATAACGTTAGAAGGGTGAGACGTTTAAGAAGAAACGCTGTAGCCAGCCCATGTGCTGAGCTTCGTTAATGTAACCGTCACCCACATACTCAATTCGCGCATCCGCCACCTGAGTGGAAGGAACAGTATTTTGCGCTGTAATAGTGCGTGGATTAACCACACCTGAAAAACGAATAAATTCCGTGCCTTGATTGATGGCAATTTGCTTTTCACCACGCACGCGTAAATTACCGTTATTCATTACTTCTAATACTGATACCGTGATAGTACCGGTAAAGGAGTTATTGGCCTGCGACCCACCACTACCGGCAAAGTCATTCTCACCTGAAATATCAAAGCCGTATTCCGCAAGCGTATCAAGAACATCAGGCAACTGTGCAAGCTCCAGGCTAGCGCTACCGCTGCGCCCTGCATTGGATTGAGAATTTTTGCTCGCACTGACTTCCTCATCCAACACAATGGTCAAAATATCGCCCATGGCACGGGGGCGACGATCCTCAAAGAGTGGTTGATACCCTTGCCTGGCCTGATAAATAGAGCCATTGGGGATGGGTGGAGGGCGATCAACAATGCTGATCTGCTCTTGCTCACCCACCACTGATGCTCTTGGAACTTGAGCGCAGCCGGCTACAACCAATAAAAAAAGCACCAGTCCTGCTAGCGCAATACGACGTGACATGTGGTGCAACTCCAGCATAACGCAACCTATAAGTAAGCCCGATGAGTAACGCTTGTTACAGCTGGCTTAAGCGTGCCAACATTTCATCGCTGGTGGACACCGCTTTACTATTGATTTCATAGGCGCGCTGGGTCTGGATCATATTGACCATCTCTTCAACGACATTGACGTTAGACGTTTCGACATATCCTTGGAACAGCCGTCCAGCACCATTAATACCCGGTATATTCTCATTGGGAGCACCGGATGCACCGGTTTCCAGGTAGAGGTTGCCACCGAGGCTCTCAAGGCCAGCTGGATTGATAAAGGTACTGACGGTAATTTGCCCCACCTCATTATCCTGGGCAACGCCTGGCTGACGGACGCTGACAGTGCCGTCCTCACCAACGCTTACTGAAAGCGCATTTGCTGGCAGGAAGATAGCAGGCTCAACCGGATATCCATTCGCCGTTACCATCTGGCCATTCTGGTTTAGCTGAAAACTGCCATCGCGGGTGTATGCTGTTGTGCCGTCAGGCATGAGTACCTGAAAAAATCCCTGACCATCGATCGCAAGGTCGCGGGAGTTGTCGGTCTGCTCCAGGCTTCCCTGGGTATGTAGGCGTTCTGTAGCTACAGCGCGCACACCGGTACCGATCTGCATACCCGAAGGCAAGCGATCCTGTATGTTGTTTTGAGCCCCGGGCTGACGCATATTTTGATATAGCAAATCCTCAAACACTGGACGTGAGCGCTTGAAGCCATTAGTACTCACGTTGGCTAGGTTATTTGAAATCACGTCCAACTTGGTTTGTTGCGACTCCAAGCCGGTTTTAGCAGTCCACAAAGACTTAATCATAACTATGCTCCGTAAGCCGAGTGACGAACTTCAGCTTGAATAATGACCAACATCAACCTTGAATAGACAAAATACCATTGGCGCGCTGAGCATTTTCATCAGCGGTGCTCAGCACTTTCATTTGCATATCGTAGCGCCGTGCCACATCTATCATTGAAACCATAGCATCCACAGCACTAACGTTACTGCCTTCAAGGGCACCGCTAATCAGCTTGGCATTTTCGTCTGCGGGCAAAGCGCCAGGCAACCCTTCTTCATTCGGTAAAGCTCGAAACAGTCCGTCTTCACCGCGCGTTAAAGCGCCATTTTCAGGTGTCACCAGCTTGATGCGCCCAACCTCGACAAGTGCTTCGGGACCTACGCCCTGTGGAATGGCACTAATTGTTCCATCGGCACCCATTGAGACTTGTGCCCCTTGAGGGATCGCAATTGGGCCACCATCACCCAGCACAGGGCGGCCAACGCTTAGCAACACACCATCACTATCGATCTGCAGGTCACCACGGCGTGTGTAGGTTTCCGTGCCATCATCGGCCTGCACCGCCATCCAGGCATCCCCCTGCATTGCGACATCAAGGGTGCGGCCCGTATATTCAACGGGCCCCTGAGCAAAATCGCTGCCCGGCGTAGTGGTTACCGCCGAGGTACGTGTGGCGAGCAGAGCGTCCCCTTGCACGGGAACCGAACGAGCGACCTGTAGCTGGGCACGAAAGCCGGTAGTGGTCACATTCGATAGGTTATTACTCACCACCGACTGCTGATCCATTGCGTTCTTCGCACCACTCATGGCGGTATAGAGCATTCGATCCACGTTGCTGACTCCTTACCTCAATAAGCCACTATTAAAGATTAATAATGGTCTGCAGGAGCTCGTCCTGGGTGCTAATTGATGTTGAATTAGCCTGATAGGCACGCTGCGCGACGATGGTATCCACCAGCTGTTTTGCTAAGTCCACGTTTGAGTTTTCGAGTACGCCAGACTCAATCGTTCCAAAAACGCCCGTACCACCGGTACCAATAATGCCAATACCCGATGCATTGGTTTCACGCCATGCGTTATCACCAATCGACTGCAAGCCCTCTTCATTGGCAAAATTGGCCAATACAATTTGTCCAGCATCGCGGCGTTCTTCGTTAGTATAAATACGAATAACACGGCCATCGCGGGTAATTTCCAAGCCTGACAAACTGCCAGATGTATAGCCATTCTGGGTCAGCGTGTTCTGCACTGAGTTATTGTTGAACTGCGTCGTTCCTGTCAGCGTCAGGTTGTAACTCAGTTCCTCAGCACCATCGCCAACAATAAAGTCTAGGTCTGCAAAAGCTTTGGTAAGAGCTGCACTATCAACTGCTGGCTGGTCAAATGCGAGAGCGGCCGTTTCACCATTGGCTGTAGTCGCTTCAGCGAGGGGATTTCCTGCGGCAAAAGAGAGCTGGTAACCAGCATCAGCGACGCCCACTATCGCGTCTTCGTCTCGGACACCATTCCCCGCTGCATCAAGGTCGCTATATTTAGCAAGCTGTCCGTTGCCATTAAATTTTAAAAAGAAGGCGTTATCTAGGTCTGTTGCAGCGCCAGCTGCACCGCTAAATGAGAGTTTCCCATCGACGGCTTGAAAAGCCTTCCAGGTATTATCACCTATCTTTTCATAGTACATGGTGACATTGCGTTCATTACCCAGGGAGTCGAAGGTCGTGAAGCTATTGGAGTAGTGGTACGCAACCTCGATTTCTAGTGGATCACCACCAGCAGCATAGGCACCCGTATTATCCACCGTAATTAAATTGCCAGCCTCATCCTGGGCACGAACAAGTGATGTCTGTGTGCCCTGTCCCGGCACTGTACTGGCATCCAGGTTGTATGTCGCCGTCGCCTGCGCCGTCGCCTTGGCGGGAATGTCAGCAGCCGGAATTTTTAGCGCCTCAGGCGCGCCGCCTGGCACGACAGCCGAAAACGGGTCATTCGGATCAGAAAGGCCATAGCCGGTTAAACGTTGACCGGCGGCGTTGACCAAGTAGCCTTGATTATCCTGACTAAATTGACCGTTGCGGGTATACGCGGCCTCCCCACTGGTTTGCTCAACACGGTAAAAGCCGTCACCCGCCACAGCTAGATCTAACGTACGTCCGCTGGTCTCTAAATCACCGGCGGTAAAGTCCTGGCGCACATCTGAGATTTTCACGCCAAGGCCCACTTGGCTACTTGCACCCGCGAATACATCAGCAAATATCGCACCTGAGCTTTTAAAGCCTACGGTTTGAGAGTTGGCAATATTATTACCTAAGATTTTTAGGTTTTCCGACTGGGCGTTGAGACCACTTAATGCTTGAGAAAAGCTCATTTCTCTCTCCTAGAAACAGTTAATACTTTGCAGTCAAAGAATTTGTTTGACGTCATTAAGGCTGATTTGACCATAAATCGCGCCAAGATCCAGTCGGATACCGCCGTTGCCATCATTAGGCGTGACACTATTGACGATGGCATAGTTAAGCGCGGTTGATTCGATTACCTCGCCTTCACCGTTGGTTGCTTCTAACTGAATGGTATAGCGATTACTGGCGACCACTTCACCTTGATCATTTTCACCATCCCACTGAAACGATTGCACGCCCGCATCAACAGCCCCTAAGTCATAGCGACGAATAACTTGGCCGCCCTGACCCAAAATGGTCGCCTGAACATTAGCGGCAGGCTTGGCGAGTTCAATACCGAATGGTGTTGAGTAGGGCTTACCTTCACTATCTTGTTCCAGCATAATCTGACGCCCGGGCACCATTACGCCTTGACCGATCAAGCCGCTCGCCTGCAATGCCTGGTTAGCATCCATCTGGCTGGTAATACTCTGTAGCGTGCTATTCAGCTGCTCAATACCGCTCACGGTATTGATCTGAGCAATCTGCGACGTCATCTCCGCGTTTTCCATCGGCTTGAGCGGATCTTGATTCTGTAGTTGGGTAATCAATAGCGTCATGAAGCTATTACGCAGTTCGTCTGATTGGCTCTGCTTTAACTGGCTGCCGCCCCCATTGATGGCTGCCAATGTGCTCGGGTTGATTGTGTTCATTTTTTATTACCCCTCACCCAGCGACAGCGTCTGCATCAGCATCTGCTTACTGGTATTAAATACTTCAACGTTGGCTTGATAAGAGCGCGATGCAGAAATCATATTGACCATTTCATGCACCGGCTCGACATTAGGCTTTGCCACATAGCCTTCTTCATCCGCCGCAGGATGACTAGGCATATACTCCATACGCAGGGGCGAATCGTCTTCCACTACTTCGGTGACGCGCACACCACCAACGCCATAGCGGTTGCTTTGCGCCTGGGTCTCAAACATCACCTGTTTCGCTCGATAGGTTTCACCATCAGGCCCAGCGACACTGTCGGCATTGGCCATATTGCTAGCGGTAACATTCATTCGCTGGGACTGGGCGCTCATTGCCGAGCTGGCAATATCAAACGCGGAGAACATTGACATCGTTGGTTAACTCCTCACTAATTTGGCCTGGATTATTCGGGCTGCATGGCATTTTTCAGCCCTTGAATACGGCTATTGAGCATCGTGAGTCCGACTTGATAACGAACGGCGTTATCAGCAAACTGCGTGCGCTCACGATCCATATCAACCGTATTTCCATCCAAACTAGGCTGGTCGGGAATGCGGTAAAGTAAATCGGCGTTGCCCGCTCCGCGCCATGCGGGGCCTTCTCCAGCAATATGACTACCAGAGGTACGCGCTAAAGTCAGACCGCCGCCGGCATTGCTAGATGCACTCTGAGTACCGTCTACTGCTTTTTTAAGCTCACTAGCAAAATCTATGTCACGCGCTTTATAGTTAGGCGTATCGGCATTGGCAATATTAGCTGCCAATATTTCGTGGCGTGCCTGGCGTAGACTCACTGCTTGCTGATGAAAATTAAAGGCAGATTCCAGTTGATCAATCATGCCGACCCTCGCTTGAGGCATAAAATAAAATGGATTTTGTTGATGATGCAGAATACGACTTGAACCGTCAGCCTAAAGCATGGAACAGCTGGTGTTTCTGCCAGCATTTCACGTTATACGGCTGCTACCTTTTCGCTACACTGGGCAATGAGTCCTCTACTTTGCTCTCCTCTCTCTAACTAAGCTCCCAAGCAAGCGACCCCCCCTATGCTACGATCGCGCTTTACTAAGCCAAGCACGCTTCGCTACTGGCAAGTTATTCTCTTTTTGACAATCCTATGCGCTACTGCTTTTACCAAAGCGCAGGCTGACGACGACGAACTACTTCAACAAGTGCATCAGTTTTTGTACGAAGAGACACGCGCTTTAGGTGAAGAAGTGGTCATTGACCTACGGCCACCGTCGCCACATTTACCGGAATGCGTCCAACCGGAGCCTTTCTTACCTAACGCAAATCAAGCCCCCTTGGGCCGCGTTTCCGTTGGTGTACGCTGCGGTGAAGACAGCCGCCAAGTCCGCTACTTGCAGGCCCAAGTAGATGTCATCGGTAATTACGTGGTGGCGGCAAGAGATATTGAGCGGGGTACACTGATCACTTCAAGCATGCTCAGCGAACGCGGTGGCAACCTTGGCGACCTGTCGGCTCAGGCGCTGACCGCTGAAGAAGATATTGTGGGCAAAATAGCTCAACGCCCCATTCGCAGTGGTAGCGCCTTTTTGGCCCATTATTTACAAGCGCCTCATTTAGTTGAACGCGGGCAGCGCGTTACTGTCGTAGCTGAAGGTTCGGCTTTTCGCGTTTCACGCGAAGGCGAAGCGCTTGAAAATGGTGCTCTTGGTGATCGGATTAGAGTTCGTTTTGGTTCACGGGAAATTATGACGGCCCGCGTCACGGATCGAGGCATTTTGGTGGTAGATTTTTAAGCCGCCACCTAAAGTTATACCCAGCCCTGCCGATAGTTACCTTTATACAAGCTATACTAAACGCAAAGCGCATCGACGCTGACGATGAGGCAGACGACGTGAATATTGATAACATTAATTCGCTGTTACGCTCTAACCAAGCCCAGCAGCGTGATGAAACGCAAAAAGCTAGCAGCGTAAAACCAGCTGCACCGGGTGATGCTACGCGCGAATCGACTCAGTTGAGCCAGACAAGTATTGATGAATCTCAGGATATCGATAGCGCCAAAGTTGAAGAAATTCGTGACGCTATCCGCGAGGGCCGCCTTGAAATGAATGCTGATCGCATCGCAGATGGCCTAATTGCAAATCTTAAAGATTTTTAAGGGGGCGCTTTAAATGAGCCTTGCATCCTTGCTTACCGATCAACAACAACGGATTGATGAATTAATTTCGTTGTTGTCCAGCGAGCAAAATTTATTGACGCAGGGTGACATTGACGGTGAGGCACTATCTAAAGTCGCGCTAGATAAGCAGTCATTAATGAATGAATTAGAGCGCATAGAGACTGTGCGCCGCAACGTACAAAAACGTCTTGGATATGCCGACGGTGCTGACGGTGCCAAAACGGCAGCTCATGATGCAGGCTGCCAGACAGCCTGGAAAAGCTTGCTCGAAAAGAGTGAGCGCGCTTCGCGCATGAATGAGTTAACGGGACAGATGCTTTCAGTTCGGATGAAGCATAATCAGGCAATGCTTGATTACATTCGCCAAATCGCAGAAAAAACACTCTATAGGCCTGATGGTCGCAATAGCGCCCAACCGGGCAGAATCAACGCTTCCGCCTGATCTCTCTCGACAAGCCTTCTGCATAGCGTTTCAATGAAAGCCTTCACTAGCAGGATTGCAAAGGCTTCCCATGTTAAGTTTACTGCCTCATCACTATACAGCGCTGGTTGTAGGCGCATCGGGAGGAATAGGTGCTGCCATCATTGAGCAGTTACTCTCTTCCTCTCAGGTCGGCCACATTATTGCGGTAAGCCGGCAGCCACCACGAATTGACAACCCCCGTCTTACACACCTAATGCTTGATGTTTCTCAAGAGCAGGGACGGCAGGCACTTAAAACAGAACTAGCCTCGCAGCCAATCCACTTCTTGTTTAATGCCATCGGCATCCTTCATGATGAGGCGCAACGACTGTTGCCCGAGAAGCGCCTTGATCAGCTTAGTGTCGAAAGCCTTGCGCAAACAATGAACATCAATGCCTTTGTGCCAATTTTATTGCTAACGGCACTGAAAGACTCTTTCAAAGGGTCACACCCTTCAGTGATTGCCAGCCTTTCGGCTCGTGTTGGCTCAATAGAAGATAATCAGCTAGGAGGCTGGTACAGCTATCGTGCCAGCAAAGCAGCGCATAACATGTTGTTTAAGACAGCCTCCATTGAGCTCAAGCGGCTTAATAAGCAGTCGTTAGTGCTTTGTCTTCACCCTGGCACCACTGACACAGCCCTCTCTAAACCTTTTCAAAACCGAGTACCTAGCGAAAAGCTATTTACACCCGCATTTGTAGCAGAGAAGCTGCTGGCAGTCATCGCTCAGCGTACGCCTGAAGATAGTGGTACTTTTTGGGCTTGGGATGGCAAATCTATCGACTGGTGAGGTGTTGATGTTTACCCCTCACTCCTCACTATTTACCCCTCACGCTCATGCAAAAAAAATCCCCCAAGGCACCAGCCCTGGGGGATTTTTCATAATAAGTGCCTGACGATGACCTACTCTCGCATGGGGAGACCCCACACTACCATCGGCGCTAAGCGGTTTCACTTCTGAGTTCGGCAAGGGATCAGGTGGTTCACGCGTGCTATGGTCGTCAGGCGTAACTGTTAATGTACATCATGCTGACTGTTTTTAACTAAATTGTGAGCGTCTTATCACCTACCGCCCTGGCAGTCTGTTGCCTGGGCCACACGCTGCGTATCCGGCATTCATTCACGTCATCATCACGACCAGACCCCTTGGGTGTTATAGGGTCAAGCCTCACGGGCCATTAGTACACGTTAGCTCAACGCCTTGCAGCGCTTCCACACCGTGCCTATCAACCAGCTGGTCTCGCTGGGCCCTTCAGGAGGCTCTAGGCCTCAGGGATGTCTCATCTTGAAGGGGGCTTCCCGCTTAGATGCTTTCAGCGGTTATCCCGTCCGACCATAGCTACCCGGCAATGCCACTGGCGTGACAACCGGAACACCAGAGGGTCGTCCACTCCGGTCCTCTCGTACTAGGAGCAGCCCTTCTCAAACATCCAACGCCCACGGCAGATAGGGACCGAACTGTCTCACGACGTTCTAAACCCAGCTCGCGTACCACTTTAAATGGCGAACAGCCATACCCTTGGGACCGACTTCAGCCCCAGGATGTGATGAGCCGACATCGAGGTGCCAAACACCGCCGTCGATGTGAACTCTTGGGCGGTATCAGCCTGTTATCCCCGGAGTACCTTTTATCCGTTGAGCGATGGCCCTTCCATACAGAACCACCGGATCACTAGAACCTGCTTTCGCACCTGCTCGACGTGTCTGTCTCGCAGTCAAGCACCCTTATGCTCTTGCACTCAATGCACGATGTCCGACCGTGCTGAGGGTACCTTCGTGCTCCTCCGTTACTCTTTAGGAGGAGACCGCCCCAGTCAAACTACCCACCACACACTGTCCTCGATCCGGATAACGGATCTGAGTGAGAACGCCAATGATGCCAGGCTGGTATTTCAAGGTTGGCTCCGCCCGAACTGGCGTCCGAGTTTCAAAGCCTCCCAGCTATCCTACACAGGCAACATCAGCGTCCAGTGTGAAGCTATAGTAAAGGTTCACGGGGTCTTTCCGTCTAGCCGCGGGTACACCGCATCTTCACGGCGATTTCAATTTCACTGAGTCTCGGGTGGAGACAGCGTGGCCATCATTACGCCATTCGTGCAGGTCGGAACTTACCCGACAAGGAATTTCGCTACCTTAGGACCGTTATAGTTACGGCCGCCGTTTACCGGGGCTTCAATCAAGAGCTTCGCCTTGCGGCTAACACCATCATTTAACCTTCCGGCACCGGGCAGGCGTCACACCCTATACGTCCGCTTGCGCGTTAGCAGAGTGCTGTGTTTTTAATAAACAGTTGCAGCCACCTGGTATCTTCGACCGGTTCGGGCTTAGAGAGCAAGTCTCATCACCCTACGCCGGCGTGCCTTCTCCCGAAGTTACGGCACCATTTTGCCTAGTTCCTTCACCCGAGTTCTCTCAAGCGCCTTGGGATTCTCACCCTGACCACCTGTGTCGGTTTGGGGTACGGTCGCACATGATCTGAAGCTTAGAGGCTTTTCCTGGAAGCGTGGCATCAGTGACTTCCTGACCGTGGTCAGTTCATCTCGTGTCTCGGCCTTAAAGGATCCCGGATTTACCTAAGATCCAAGCCTACTCACTTTCACCAGGACAACCAACGCCTGGCTCACCTAGCCTTCTTCGTCCCCCCATCGCAACCATGTCCGGTACGGGAATATTGACCCGTTTCCCATCGACTACGCCTTTCGGCCTCGCCTTAGGGGCCGACTCACTCTGCTCCGATTAGCGTCGAACAGAAACCCTTGGTCTTCCGGCGAGGGAGTTTTTCACTCCCTTTATCGTTACTCATGTCAGCATTCGCACTCGTGATACCTCCAGCGAACTTCTCAATTCACCTTCATTGGCTTACACGACGCTCCTCTACCGCGAATCCATATCGAAATATGGACTCACCCGTAGCTTCGGTACCTGGTTTAGCCCCGTTACATCTTCCGCGCAGGCCGACTCGACTAGTGAGCTATTACGCTTTCTTTAAAGGATGGCTGCTTCTAAGCCAACCTCCTAGCTGTCTGAGCCTTCCCACATCGTTTCCCACTTAACCAGGATTTCGGGACCTTAGCTGACGGTCTGGGTTGTTTCCCTTTTCACGACGGACGTTAGCACCCGCCGTGTGTCTCCCACGCTCTACTCACCGGTATTCGGAGTTTGCCTCGGGTTGGTAAGTCGGGATGACCCCCTAGCCGAAACAGTGCTCTACCCCCGGCGGTAATACGTGAGGCGCTACCTAAATAGCTTTCGAGGAGAACCAGCTATCTCCGAGCTTGATTAGCCTTTCACTCCGATCCACAAGTCATCCAAATCTTTTTCAACAGATCCTGGTTCGGGCCTCCAGTTGATGTTACTCAACCTTCACCCTGCTCATGGATAGATCGCTCGGTTTCGGGTCTATATCCAGCGACTGTGTCGCCCAGTTAAGACTCGGTTTCCCTACGGCTCCCCTATACGGTTAACCTCGCCACTGAATATAAGTCGCTGACCCATTATACAAAAGGTACGCAGTCACAGAACAAGTCTGCTCCTACTGCTTGTACGCACACGGTTTCAGGATCTATTTCACTCCCCTCTCCGGGGTTCTTTTCGCCTTTCCCTCACGGTACTGGTTCACTATCGGTCAGTCAGGAGTATTTAGCCTTGGAGGATGGTCCCCCCGTCTTCAGTCAAGGTTTCTCGTGCCCCGACCTACTCGATTTCACATGATCAGATTTTCGACTACGGGGCTATCACCCGCTACGGCCAGACTTCCCAATCTGTTCGCCTAATCATTCACATGCTTAAGGGCTGGTCCCCGTTCGCTCGCCGCTACTAGGGGAATCTCGGTTGATTTCTTTTCCTCAGGGTACTTAGATGTTTCAGTTCCCCTGGTTCGCCTCTTACACCTATGTATTCAGTGTAAGATACTGACCTTATGGCCAGTGGGTTTCCCCATTCAGAGATGTCCGGGTCACAGGTTGTTGCCACCTCACCGAACCTTATCGCAGGCTACCACGTCTTTCATCGCCTCTGACTGCCTAGGCATCCACCGTGTGCGCTTAATTGCTTGACCCTATAACCCGAAGGAGTCTGGGGTTCGCAATAATCACGTTTCATTTTGCCGGATACGCTGACGCGTATCACAATTTAAGAAGCACTTCTTGCGAAGTGTTCTTGTCAGCATGATATACATTGTTAAAGAGCAGCTGTTCAATGAACAGTGATAAAGCAGTGTGCGATAACTAAAACAACAGCACAGTGACTTATCAGTGGTCACGAAACATTCACAAACGGTATTGAAGGTTAAACAGGGTAGTAACGTAATGGTGGAGCCAAGCGGGATCGAACCGCTGACCTCCTGCGTGCAAGGCAGGCGCTCTCCCAGCTGAGCTATGGCCCCATCTAGTAGTCACTCTTCGTCACAGTCACCTCTGGCCAATTTTATTTAGCGCAAGGCATTTTATGACGACGCATAGCCTGCTATGCGAGTTATAAAATAACGCAGCGATAGATAAAATTTGGTGGGTCTGGGCAGACTTGAACTGCCGACCTCACCCTTATCAGGGGTGCGCTCTAACCAACTGAGCTACAGACCCAAGAGGGAATCGTGCTTTTACCGTTTGCTCTATATCTGATCAGGTAATTCATTGTGGACGCTTACCGACTGTGACGCATCGTTTAAGGAGGTGATCCAGCCGCAGGTTCCCCTACGGCTACCTTGTTACGACTTCACCCCAGTCATGAACCACACCGTGGTGATCGCCCTCTTGCGTTAGGCTAACCACTTCTGGTGCAGTCCACTCCCATGGTGTGACGGGCGGTGTGTACAAGGCCCGGGAACGTATTCACCGTGACATTCTGATTCACGATTACTAGCGATTCCGACTTCACGGAGTCGAGTTGCAGACTCCGATCCGGACTGAGACCGGCTTTAAGGGATTCGCTGACTCTCGCGAGCTCGCAGCCCTTTGTACCGGCCATTGTAGCACGTGTGTAGCCCTACCCGTAAGGGCCATGATGACTTGACGTCGTCCCCACCTTCCTCCGGTTTGTCACCGGCAGTCTCCTTAGAGTTCCCGACATTACTCGCTGGCAAATAAGGACAAGGGTTGCGCTCGTTACGGGACTTAACCCAACATTTCACAACACGAGCTGACGACAGCCATGCAGCACCTGTCTTACAGTTCCCGAAGGCACACCAGAATCTCTTCCGGCTTCTGTAGATGTCAAGGGTAGGTAAGGTTCTTCGCGTTGCATCGAATTAAACCACATGCTCCACCGCTTGTGCGGGCCCCCGTCAATTCATTTGAGTTTTAACCTTGCGGCCGTACTCCCCAGGCGGTCGACTTATCGCGTTAACTTCGCCACAAAGTGCTCTAGGCACCCAACGGCTGGTCGACATCGTTTACGGCGTGGACTACCAGGGTATCTAATCCTGTTTGCTACCCACGCTTTCGCACCTCAGTGTCAGTGTCAGTCCAGAAGGCCGCCTTCGCCACTGGTATTCCTCCCGATCTCTACGCATTTCACCGCTACACCGGGAATTCTACCTTCCTCTCCTGCACTCTAGCCTGACAGTTCCGGATGCCGTTCCCAGGTTGAGCCCGGGGCTTTCACAACCGGCTTATCAAGCCACCTACGCGCGCTTTACGCCCAGTAATTCCGATTAACGCTTGCACCCTCCGTATTACCGCGGCTGCTGGCACGGAGTTAGCCGGTGCTTCTTCTGCGAGTGATGTCTTTCCTACCGGGTATTAACCGACAGGCGTTCTTCCTCGCTGAAAGTGCTTTACAACCCGAGGGCCTTCTTCACACACGCGGCATGGCTGGATCAGGGTTGCCCCCATTGTCCAATATTCCCCACTGCTGCCTCCCGTAGGAGTTCGGGCCGTGTCTCAGTCCCGATGTGGCTGATCATCCTCTCAGACCAGCTACGGATCGTTGCCTTGGTGAGCCATTACCTCACCAACTAGCTAATCCGACATAGGCTCATCCAATAGCGGGAGCCGGAGCCCCCTTTCTCCCGTAGGACGTATGCGGTATTAGCCTGGGTTTCCCCAGGTTATCCCCCACTACCGGGCAGATTCCTATGCATTACTCACCCGTCCGCCGCTCGTCAGCATCTAGCAAGCTAGATCTGTTACCGCTCGACTTGCATGTGTTAGGCCTGCCGCCAGCGTTCAATCTGAGCCATGATCAAACTCTTCAGTTTAAGATCTATGCGGTTCTTACCCGCCACTCGAAAGTGACAGAAGCGAACCAAACTTGGCTCAAGGTTCAAACGAATTCATTCAAAACAGATCCCAAAGGACGAATCCTTTAAAATCTTATTGCTTGAGTCGCTTGCCTTGATATTGGGTGATTTGTCACCAACATCAGCAAGCGCCCACATGAATTACCTGATCAAATTGTTAAAGAGCTGTTTCGCTGTTAGATTGCTATGAAAGCAACCGGGCTGCCGTTGACTTGGCTTGCCTCAGCGAGGAAGGCGCATTCTACGCATTTCCTGGTGTTTGTCAAGGGCGTTGTTTTCGATGCAAACCTGACCACATTCAAAACCGCTGGCTTTCGTAAAAGCACTAACTACCTGACGAACCGAAGCTTTTACACTTCATTCACCGCTGGTAACGCTTGGCGTCCCCGGCAGCGGATGCGTACTTTACGG